>JAXLXH010000001.1:0-3555234 GCA_046328015.1 Candidatus Sericytochromatia bacterium
CTTTACCTATTTTTTATAACTAATTCCTTTTATTTCATTTTGATATATAAAATAATATTCAAATAGGTTATCTATTAATATAAAAATTTTTTCATAAAAAATATTTTTTATTTCTTCTGGAAAATCTTATGCAAAATTTTCTTTAAACTAAAAGATTTCTTTTATTATTTTAATAAAATATAAAATCAATTTTTTTTTATTTGAAAAAGTATAAATATTTTTTAGCAAATAATTTACTTCTGATATTTCTTTTAGTTTATCATCTAAAAATAAGAGAAAATTATTTAATTCAATTTCTGAATACCTTGAAAATATAGGTATTAAATTTTTAGCTATTTCAAAAAAATAATTATTTTTTATTCCAGAGTAATTTATATTAAAATCATTAAAATCTATCAATATCAAATATTTAACTTTTGAAAATGATACAGCTAAAATATAAATAAAATAATCATCTTTATCTTCATTATTTAATAAATCTAAAATTCTAATATAAAAAAAATTTACTTCTTTTCTTAAATCATTAATTGAAAATTTTTTATTAAAGCTAAAAAAATTTGTGGAAGTATTTTTTTTATTATTATAATAATCTTCTGAAATAAAATAAAAAAAGTCAGCAAAAGCTTTAAGTAATTTTATGTCATTAGATTTTGATAATTCTAGCATCAAATTTTCAAAAAATAATTTCTTTTAATTTGAAATAATCATTTTTTTCTATCGCTTCAAAAAAATACTTTTTTCTAAATCATCTAACTGATTAAGATATTCTCCTTTTAAATTATTTGTATCAAAATACATAAAATTCTTCTTTACTTTGATTCTAATATTTTAAATTAAAATATTATTTTTTATAGTACTATAAATAAAAAAACTAGAAAAATTTTAAACTTGATATAAAAATGATAATAAGAAAAGTTGAAGAAAAAGATATTTTAGAAATAAAGAAATTATTAGGTATTGTTTGGGATAATACTTATAAACAAATTTTTCCACAAAAAATAATAGACGAAGCAAAATTAAATTGGCATTCAATAGAAAAATTAAAAAAACAAGCTGAAAATAAAAAATTTATTTTTTTACTTGCAGAAGAAAATGAACAAATAATTGGCATTTTAACATCTGAAATAAAAGGTGATATATATCACTTATCAAGATTGTATATTTTACCAAATTTTCAAGGTAAAAAAATTGGTAAAAATCTTTTAGAAAATCTAATAGAAAATAATACTATTAAAGAAATTTTTCTCTCAGTAGAAGAAAATAATGAAAAAGCGATTAGTTTTTATAAAAAAGAAGGTTTTGAAATAGTTGATAAAAAAGTAGATCTTTTATTAGATTTTGAATTAAAAACACTAATTATGAAAAAAAACTGTCATAATTAGAATTTTTATTATTTCTAATATGTTGTTTTTTAAGAAAACAGCTATAAAGCTTTATATATAAGGGTTTTGGTTGTTAAAAAAGGTGATTTTACTTCCCATAAGATAAGTTATGGGAAGTATTTTATATGTAAAAACTTAAAATAACTCTTCTTTTATATATAATATATATGTGATTAATTATACTTTTATTTTGTATATAAAATCACCTAAAAAGGTATTTTTATATATTAAAATAGTTTTATTTTAGGTAATTGATTTATATTAATAAATAAAATTTTTTTCTTATGATTAAAATAAAATGTCGGTGATTTTTTAACTTAATTAATATAATTTAACTAAATACGCATATAAAGTTTAAATATTTTGAGCAAATCTCCATAAAACACCACTTGGATCATATATTATAAAATCTAACATATTCCAAGGTTGCTTTTTTATTTCAGTTATTTTTACTCCATATTTATTTTCAATATCATTTTCAATAAATTTTTTATGCCAAGAAGAAATATCTTCTACTAAAAAATGCATCATTAAATTATTTGCAAAATTTTCTTCGTAAAAATCTTGCAATAAAAAACTGCAATTATCATGATAAAAATAAGCAATTCCATCAGAATCTGAAGCTTTAATAAAACCTAAGTCTAAATAAAATTGTTTAGATATTTCAAAATTTTTTGAAGGTAAAAATACTTTTATTTCTATAGAGTTAAAATTATTCAAAACTAAATCCTTTTAAAGATAAAATCACTAAAAATATTATATTATTTGTATTAATTATCACTTAAAATGATTTTAATTGCAAATTAGATTATAATTAGATTAGTTATTTAATTATATTAGTAAATAAAATTTTTGTTTTAAATTTAAAATAAAATGTCGGTGATTTTAATTACTTTTTGAATATTTATTTATAATTTCTTTTTTATTTTCTGAAAGATAAAATTAATATAATGCTATAATTTTATACTTATGGAGAAGTAAAAATAGTTTCTAAAAATTTTAAACTATTAAAACTAGATTATAAAAAAATATGTCTCTTTATAAAAACAAATATCGTATAGAATCAATACGTTTAAAAAATTGGGATTATTCCAATAATGGATTTTATTTTGTTACTATATGTACTAAAAATATGGTTCATTTTTTTGGTGAAATAAAAAATGGTGAAATGATTTTAAATAATATTGGTAGAATTATTTATGATGAATGGTATAAATCAGCAGAAATAAGACCTAATATTATTTTAGATGAATTTATAATTATGCCAAATCATATTCATGGAATAATTGGAATAAAAAATAATATTGAAAATGAAAATATTGAAACGGGTTTTAATGGAATTGGAAATGAAAATATTGAAACGAATTTTAATGGAATTGGAAATGAAAATATTGAAATGAATTTTAATGGGATCGAAAACATAAACGTAGAGACGCATTGCAATGCGTCTCTACGGATGACAACGGAAAAAACGGAAAATGATAAAAATAAAAAAAATAATTTATCAAATATTATTCGTGGTTTTAAATCATCAACAACAAAAATAATACATATTGCTGGTTTTAATGAATTTTTTTGGCAACCACGATTTTATGAACATATAATAAAAAATAAAAAATCTTTTCAAAATATTCGTAAATATATAAAAAATAACCCTATTAATTGGAAAAATGATACAAATAATTATGGTAAATTAAAAAATAAAATGTAATTTTTAACACAAAAAATAATGTTTTTTAAAAATAATAAAATAAAATAAAATAGATTAAATTAGTATTATTAATAAAAAAAAATTTCTAAAAATCAAAATAAAATGTCGGTGATTTTTACACTTAATTTTTAAATAAAAAGTCTGAAACCCTTTATTTAAAATAATTAGGGGTATTTAAGTTTATTTTACTTAATATATTGATGAAATATTTTTTTATTAATTTTAATTAAGTATTTAGATATAAAAAAACTTAAAAACTTAAATATTACTACATTAGCATTAGTTTATATCTATAAATAAGTCTAATTTTATGAAGTTATGTTAATTAACAATATATTGACAAAAAAGGATGCAAGGAATATGATTAAAACATCTATATTATTTGAACGGATGGTCTTGAAATGAAACTAAAAAATTTTTTCACTTCTTTTGTTTGTGTGTCTAGTTTAATTTTATCTACTTCTTGTGGAGTTCAAGAAATATCTAATTTATCAAATGTTGAAAATAATTCATCTGATGATAATAAGAATTTTAGTATTCTTTCTGAAGAAGATAAAGCTACTGAATGTGAAGCTAAAAAGCTTAATCCTCAAGCTGATTCTAAAGATCGTGCTGTAAATAGAATGCTTGCAAAACATAAATTAAATTTTAAGCATTTTGACAAAAGTTTAACTGTTGCAGCTTCAACCTCAACTACTGTTATATCCACTGCAACTGTTGATAATAGAAAATGGTCTAGCCCAGTGGGTAATCAAGGACAACTTGGTTCTTGTACAGCTTTTGCTGCTGTAAGAGGTGCAAGGGAGTATTTGTTAAATAAACAAGCTCAACCTTTTGTTACTTTAAGTCCTTTAATGTTCTATTATGAAGAGAGAAAACAAGACGGAACTATTAATTATGATGCAGGTTCAAGCATAACTAGAAGTGCATATGTTTTGAAAAATGTTGGTGTTTCAAAAGAAACTACTTGGCCTTATGATATTACAAAATTTAAAATTGCTCCACCTGCTTCTGCATATCAAGAAGCACTACAATTTAGAGTACAAACAATTAAAAAGTTATATACCTTAAATGATATAAAAAATGAAGTTAAAAATGGAAATCCTGTTATTTTTGGAATTAAAGTATATGAAAGTTTTATGAGATCTACTAGTGGAGTTATTCCTTTACCAAATACTTCAACAGAAAGATTATTAGGAGGTCATGCAGTTACTTGTTTAGGGTTTGATGATGTTAATAAAGTTTTAATTATGAAAAATAGTTGGGGTACAAACTGGGGAATGAAAGGGTATTTTACTTTACCGTATGGTTACTTTGATCTAAAACTTGTTATGGATGTTTGGACTGTAACTTAGTTTATTAAAATTATCTAGTGCCATTTTGGGTGCTAGATAATTTTAATTATTTTTAGATAGAATCCAAATAAGGATATTCTTTTATCAAACTTCTTAAATTATTACTTGCATAAATATTCTCTCCTAAATCAATTGCTTTTCTATAACTTTCCATAGCTAATTTATAATCACCTTTTTTGTAATAAGTCCAACCTAAATTGTTATAAGCTAAAGCATAGCTTGGATTAATATTAATAGCTTTTTTATAATTTTCTATCGCAATAGAATAATCTCTTTTATCAAGATAAAGCCAACCTAAATTATTATAAGCAATAGAATAATTGGGATTTATAGATATACATTTTTGATAAAAATCAACAGCTAAATCATAATTTCCAATACCTTTATAAGAAATACCTAAATTATTATAAGCAGCTTCATATTTAGGATTTATAGTAATTAATTTGTTCAAAAATTTAATCGCTGTATTATAGTCTTTTTTATCATTATAAATGATACCTAATGTATTTAAAGTTTTTTCATTAGAAGGGCTTAAATTTAAACTTTTTTCTAAAAATTCTATAGCTAAATCATAATTTTTTTGATTATAATAAAAAAAGCCTAAATTTGTATAAGCTTCAATATATTTAGGATTAACAGAAATAGCTTTTTTATAATTTTCTATCGCAACAGAATAATCTCTTTTATCTTCATATATAAGACCCAAATAATTATAAGAAAGAGCATTATTTTTATTATAATAAATAGCTTTTCTAAAATTTTCTATTGCTAGGTTATACTCTACTCGATTATAGTAAATTTTACCTAAGTAAGTATAATTATCTACGTATTTAGGATTTATTAAGATTGATTTTTTCAAGTGCTCTATAGCTTGATTAAAATTATTAAGTTTAAAAAAACTATAACCTACTTTAAAGTAAGCTAAGTAAAGTTTTGGATTTATTCCTAAGGCTCTTTTAAAATAATCTATAGCTAAATTATAATTTTTTTGATGTAAATAATAATTACCTAGATTAATATAAGAAGTTTCATAACTAAAATAAGAAGCATTATCATTTTTAATATTAGATTCATTTAATTTGCTTTTACAATGTTTGCATAAAATAGCCTTTTTTTGTATTTTTTCAGCACAAAAAGGACAATCTTTTTCATTTTTATTTTTATTAGAGGTATCATAATAATTATCTATTTTATTAGATGAGTTTTTAAGACTATTTATTTCAATATCTTTTTTAGTAATAATAGAATAAAGTTCTTCTATTTTTTTTTCTTTAGATAATAATAAATTTTCAATATATTTTATTTTCTCTTCGTATTTATTATCACAAATAGGGCAATCCATAGACAATATAAAACTTTCTATTATTATTTTTATAAGTGAAATTATACTATATTTTTTATTAACTTTAAGCTATAAAAGCAATTCAAAAATTTGAGTTGCATTATATTTAATTTAAATAAAAGTTTTAGTTTTTATGCATGCTAGAATAAAAAAATTATATTTTAAAGGTAATTTATATATTATGAAAATTAAAAAAATTATATTATTAGTATTAATAACTTCTATTTTAACTAATTTAAACTTAAATTCTTATGCTTATGAAAATAATGACTTTAAAAATGAAATAATAAAGCAAAACAGTGTTAATATTAATTTAGCTTCTTTTGAATTTAATTCTAAAGAAATAAATTTTATAAATAACTTAGAATCAGAAAAAGTTATAAATAATAATGTTAATAATCAAGTTTTATATACAGTTTTAGGAATACCATTAGGTGCTATACTAGGAACGGCTTGTATTTTTGGTTTAACTTTTGTCTTATCTTCTATAGCTTCTAGCTTATTTCCAGGGCCTCAACAATCTGGTTTAGCTGTTGGTTATATAGGTGCTATGTTAATTCCTGCTGGGGCTTTAGTTGGTGGGATATATGGTGGAATAAAAGGAAATGAACTAGCATTAGAAGAAATAAAAAGTAATAGAAAATAAAAAATATAGCTACTTCTTTTTAGAAATTAACTTCTTTAAATATATAAAAACAGTTAACAAAGAGTCTATTTTCTGTTAGAATCTATAAGGTTTTGTAGCTTTTTATATATTTTTTTGGAGAAAAAAATGACTGATTATACTATTGACCCATCTAAAATAAAAAAAATAGCCATTAATACAGGTGGAGGCGATGCTCCGGGCTTAAATGCAGTTATTAGAGCAGCAACTCTTAGTGCCTTACAACAAGGTTGGGAAGTATATGGAATAAGACATGGTTATCGTGGTTTATTAGATATGAACTATATGATACAACTTACAAAAGAAAAAGTAAAAGGAATTACTCATTTGGGTGGTACTATTTTAGGTACAGCTAATAAAGGAGACCCTTTTAATTTTCCAGTACAAGGTAAAGATGGTATAGAGTTAGTAGATCTATCTGATAAAGTAGTAGAAAATTTTAAAAGATTAAAAATAGATGCTCTTATAACCGTTGGTGGAGATGGTTCTCATAGAATAGCAGCTAAATTTATAGAAAAAGGTATTCCTATTGTAGGGGTTCCTAAAACTATTGATAATGATATGATTGGAACAGAAGTTACTTTCGGCTTTGATACAGCTGTGGTTACTGCAAGTGATGCTATAGATAAACTACATTCTACAGCTGAAGCCCATGAAAGAATAATGGTTGTAGAAGTTATGGGAAGATACGCAGGTTGGTTAGCTTTACATTCTGGGTTATCTGGATCAGCTCATGCTATCTTAATACCAGAAATACCATTTGATCTTGAAAAAGTAGCTGAAAAAGTTTATGCCAGAGAAGCAGCTGGTAGAAATTATTCTATAGTAGTTTGTGCAGAAGGAGCATTCCCTAAAGATGGTACTATTTTTGCAGAAGATCAAGAAAAAGGAAGAGAAGTTTTACTTGGTGGAGTAGCTAAATATGTAGCTAAAGAATTAGGAAGAATAACAGGTAAAGAAACTAGATCTTTAGTATTAGGACATTTACAAAGAGGTGGTAGTCCATCAGCATTTGATAGACTCTTAGGGTTAAGATTTGGTACTGCTGCTGTTAATACTTTATTACAAGGAAAAGTAAATGTAATGGTTGCTCTGAATCCTCCTATTGTAAAAACTATTCCTATTGTAGATGTTGTTAATAAAATGAAAGCTGTTCCTCTAGATTCTGATACAGTAATGACAGCTAGAGCTTTAGGAGTATCTTTAGGCGATTAAGATGTTAAAAGAATCAATTTCAGCTTCTGATTATTATGATAAATTTTCTAATTGTTCTAAAATAGAAAAAGATGTTTCTAATGATGAGTATGAAGCACCTTTTTCTATATATAAATTTAGGAATGCAAAAGTTTTTTATAACGGAGTTTTTGCAACAGAAGATTTTTATCCCATAAGTGACCACTACGTTGTTTCTGATGGTATAGCAGAAGCTGAAGATGTTTTATCTGGTAAAAACCCTATAGAATGTATAAATTTAAAAGACAGTGAATATATTTCTTTATTAGGAAAATGGAAACATAATTTATGGCATTGGACATTTGAAACTCTAGTTTATGTAATCATAGCAGAAGCTTTTGGATTTAAGGGTAAATATATTGTAAAAAGTGATGTTTTTCTAAAAAACAAGCTTGAAACACTAACTTTATTAGGTATTGCTCCAGAAAGAATTTTAGTAAAAAATAAAGAGATTTACTTTTTAATAGATAACGTATCTGTAGTTGAAAAATTAGATTTTACAGATGAACGATTTTTATTATTATTAAGCATTATAAGAGAAAAATTTCTGAAATCTATATATGCAGATAATTTATTAAACATACCCAAAAAAGAAAGAAAGATTTATATATCAAGGGAAAAAGTAAAAAATTCTACTAATGATACTGTAAATGGTAGATATATATATAATGAAGATGAAGTTTGGGAATTATTAAAAAACTATGGTTTTGAAAAAATCTATATGGAAGATTTCTCTATAAAGGATCAAATAAAAATGGCTTCAGAAACTTCTTTTTTGATAGGAGGCCATGGCTCTGGAATTTTACATTCTCTTTTTATGCCAGAAAAATCTAAAATAATCGAGCTTTTTTCTCCTGTTTATATTAATTTCTGCTCTTCAAAATTACCAGTAAAATTATTGAAACATGACTATAGAATGTTATTACCTCAAATATGTGAAACATATCCACATGGTACTTATCATAATTCTCCTGTGGAAGTAGATGTGGAATACTTAGAGATTATATTAGATAATATGTATGATTAGATTAAAATCATTACTTATTTAAGATCTTCAAACATTTTTGCTATAAGTACTTTAAAAGAAGTCATAAATACTTTTGCTGTAAGAGTTACTTTCTGCTCTTTAGTTTGAGATAATTCTTCTAAATCCTTAAAAAAGATATTATTATTTTCTTCTACTTTTATTTGTCTTTTTAAATAACCCATCCAAACTAATTCAGCTTCATTTTTACCTTTTACCCATACATAAATATTTGCATTAGAAGATTCTTCAGCTTGAGCTGCAACAGTAAAAGATAATAGAGCATCTACATTTAATTCATCAAAAAGTTTATTCATTTCTTTTACAGGTGCTAATAAATTTATTCTTGTAGAACCAGAAGTACATAAACTTGGAAAATCTTTTGAACCCATAGAAGAATAAGTTTTACTTTTTTGAAGTTCTTCTTCAGGTAAAATATTAAACCCATATTCTTTTAAAACTCTTAAAGCATATTTATGTGTTTTATCTAAAGCTATACAGCCTCTTCCAGATGCTGCATCTGTTGCCATATTTATAAGACCTGTATCTACTCCCATAAAATTAGAACTAGAATTATCGCCTGCAAAAACACTAGAATTAAAACCAAAAATTGCAATATTTTTTATTTTATAATCTTTTAATTTATTAGTTCCTACTACTTCTTTTGATACTTTTAAAGATGCTTCATGATCTTTTATATCAGCTTCTTTTACTAATAAAGAACAAGATGAAAATATAAATAATGAACTTAATAATAATAGTTTTAGTTTTTTCATAGTAATATTTAAGGGCTAAAATATTTTATTTAATTATAAGTATTATTAGTTTTTATAGCAATATAATTTTAGTCATTTAGTTGACTAAAATTAATTACAAAGTTTTAATTTAGTTCCATCTTCTAAAGAAATAGAATTATTATCACCTGGTATATAACATTTTTTACCATCCATAAAACCTGTTGCAGTTTTTGGATCTTTACAAACAAGTATTTCTTTTCCATTAAAAATAAAACTACTTTCAGGTTGTTTTAAACCATAACAATTTCTTGAATCAATTGAAGGAATATTAATATTAATAGTTGGTCCTATAACAGTTTGTACTTGGTTTTGTTCTACTTTTTGAGAAACATTAACTTGTATATTTATAGATAAATTAACATCAACTTGTTCAAAATCAGTTTTTACTTCTTTATCTTTTATAGTTTTTTCATTTATCAATTTACTATCCTGATCATAAGCCTGAACATCTAGTGAAACTTTATCTCCTTTTTCTAAGCCTACTAAATTTAAGCTATGCTTATTATCTGTTATTTTATCTGAAGGTATTTTTATATCAAATTTATCATCATTAATTTTTAAATTAGCATTTAATTTACCCAATTTAGGTTCATTATTATTTTCTACTTTATTATTTTCATTTTTAACTTCATCGTTTGCTTTAGTAGAAAGTGGTGCATTTGATAGGTTAATATTAAAAACTAAATTACTATCACCTCTTTTAAAATTAATAATAGTAACACCTGCTGATATTTTAGGATCTATTGTTCCACCTCCTTTAGGAGTTAAATTTGAACTTTTAGTATTAGATGTGTTTTTTAAAGTATTTAAATCCAAATTTTGTGTACATCCAAATATAAAAGTAGTAAAAATAAATATTTTTAATAAATTAATATTTTTTTTCATTAGTTAATACCTACTAAATCATTAAACTTACTATAAAAAGTATTGTTGTATCTTAAATTATAAAAATCTAACTCTAAATTTATTTGTTCTTTTAAAGAAGACTCCAATTCTAAAGCTTTTTTTAAAAAATCATAAGACAAAGATAAATATTCTAAATTGTTTTTTCCATTAATAGAATAAATACAAGCTTTAACATAATAACCTAAATAATATAATGGTCTATAATTAATTATAGTATTTACTATTCTTAAAGCATCAGTAACTCTAAAAAGTTTTGCTAAAGCCAAAGCTAAAAAAATAGAAGCTTCTTCTTTTTTAGAATGTTCAAAATCTTTATCTTCTTTAGATATAACAAGATCATAAAGGATTACAGTTTTATTAAAAAGTTCTATTCTTTCTTCATTATAAGATAATTCAGCTTTATTAAAATATATTCTAGCAAGTTGATCAACTATAGTTAAGTTATTTTTTTCAATATTATAAGCTATTTCCAATTTTTCTATTGCTATATCTATATCATCCAAAATTTTTTGGGTTAAAATTTCAACTTCGTTGCTTTTTTTCTTTTCTTCCCAACTCTTAACTACTTCTAATACTCTTAATTCTATATTATCTAAAGCTCTTTCAAAATAAACATATCCTAAATTATGTATTATTTCAGCTTTAGAGATTCCTAATGTTTTTCTTTCTTTATCTTTTAATCCTTCAGTTATTATAATTAATTCTTTATTTAATTCTATAGCTTCATTATATTTTTTTTGGAGTGTTTTTAAATTTGCTGATAAAATAGTTAATTTTATATCATTTTTGAAAATATTAAGAGCTATTTTAATTAAATCTTGTGCTTTACTAAATAAATATTTATTTTTTAGTTCTAATGATAGCTTATAACATAATTTAAAATCTTCATTAGTATCTTCTATATTTATATCTAAGTTTCCTAAATGTAATAATTTTATAGTTTCGTATTTATTAAGAGAAAAAAATTTAGTTATTTTTTCTATAATACCTAAATTGGGAGGTCTTTCTCCATTTTCTAATCTTAATATATATGATTTAGAAAGCTCTATTTCTTTAGCTAACTTATACTGTGTATAGTTATTTTTTTTTCTAATTAGAGCTAATTCTTTTCCAAATGCACTCATTTATTTTATTTATTTTATTTATTCCCTTCAATTTTATCATACTTTTTAGATGAAGTTAGACATTATGGTTATATCTATAATTGGTAAAAAATAATCATCTTATAACTTTTAATGTCTAACTATTTACTTAATTAACAAGATATGAAGGCATTCCAGCAGCTATTATTTGCTCTCTGGTATAACCAAGATTTTTTATGTCTTGAACTTGAAATCTAATTCCACCATGAGATGAATCATATAAATACTTATTAACTATTTCTTGTAATGTATAAACAGCACCTATTTCTTGAAAAGAGTATCCAGAAGTATACAACAGAACATTATTCAAAGAAATTGCTTTTGTAATTAAATAATCTATAGTATAGCCACCATCTCTTAACTCTGTAAGTGTATATCCAAAACTTTTAGTTATTGTAGTTATATTACTTTTTAAACAATCATTTGCTGTATAACCAATTGCTTTTATATCAGAAACAGGAAAACCTGCCCCAATAATATCAATAGCTTTATAACCTAATTCTTTTGAACCAGATGATGAATATCCATAAAGTTTTGCATTTGCTAAAGCAACTACTGTTAATCCTTTATATAAAACATAATCTTTAAGAGTATATCCAATAACTTTTATATCATATTCGCTAAATCCTGACGATAAAACAAATGGATTGTATCCTTTTGATATAATTGTTGCGATAGAATCTCCTGCAAATTTTAAACTTGCCATTGTTATTTGATTTTGGTTAAAACCTGTAGCTAATAAGTCTGTATCTGAATAACCAGAACCTTTGAGAGTATCTAAAGCATACCCACTTTGTCTTAATTCGTTTATTGTATACCCAATAACTTTTACGTCATATTCTGTAAAACCTGCTGATAAAACAAAGGGGTTATATCCTTTTGATATAATTGTTGCGATAGAATCTCCTGCAAATTTTAGTTTTGAGATTGATATTTGGTTTTGAGAAAAACCACCAGTTAATAACTCAGCATCTGTAAAAGCTAATGGTTTTAAATCTGTAAGAGTAAACCCAGCTTTTCTTAGTCCTCCTGCATTAAACCCAGCTGCCCTCAAAACTTCAGCTGTAAAAATTACAGGATTCATATCTCTAATTTGTTTTGCTGTATAACCAAGTATATTTTTATAATATTTTGCCTGATTTAAAGCACTAGGGTCTGCAAATTTTACATGAAAAGTTTTTGAAGTTCCTTCATTTTTTATTCCTTCGTTTTTAGTAAAATCTTGGTTAACAGGTAAATTATTACTACAAGCAAAAACAGAAGATAAAATACTTAAGCTTAAAATACATTTTAAAGTTTTAATTTTTTTCATACGTACACTCTTTCTTAAATTAAATATTATATTTTTATTTTATTAAAAAAAAGTTTTTTTGTCAACTAGATGACAAAAAAGATAATGCAAAAAAATACCTTTTTTTTAATCTTAATAAAATACTTAAAAATATTGGGATTTATTTAAACTGCTTTATAGATAAATTAGAGTTAAATTATTTTCTTTAGATGTATTGAGTAAAATACTTTTAATATTTTTACTTTTAAAAAATTTCACTATATCATGTTCTTTATGCTGTAATTTATTATTTAATTCTTGGTTATTAGTATCTATTATTTTTATATTTCCAGTTTCTGGATCATAAACTTCTATAAGTCCAACATTAGGTAAAATAAATTCTCGCTCATCTTTAATAATCATAGAAATAAAACTATGTTTTACTAAAAGCTTATTTAGTTCATTTTTTAAAGCTAAATCACTTTCAAAACTATTTGATAAAAAATCTGAAAGCATAATAACTATACTTTTTTTCTTTATTATAGAATTTATTAATTCAAGAGGCTTTGAAAATGATGTTGAACCTTTTGAGTTATAATCTGAAGAAAAAATACTTTTTATAATATTTAGAATATGATTTTTACCTTTACCTAAAGGAACAAACTTTTTAATTTCGGTATCAAATAAAATAGCACCTAATCTTATATTATTTTTTATACATCCAAAAGCTATTGCTGAAGAAATATTTTCTATAACTTCTTTTTTTAAATTTTCATTAGAACCAAAAAAAATAGAGGGACTAATATCTATTACCAAAAATAAATTTAATTCTTTTTCTTCGGTAAATTTTTTTATATGTAAAGAGCCTCTTTTTGCACTAATCTTCCAATCTATATTTCTAAGTTCATCTTCAAAAGTATATTCTTTAAATTCTTCAAAATCTAAACCTGTTAGTTTAAAAGGACTTCTATAACTTCCAGAAAAAAGTTCATCGGATAATTTTTTAGTTTTTATTTCTATTTGTTTTATTTTAGACCAAGGTTTTTCTTCATTAATAGAAGTAAAATCTTCTTCATCTTTAAAAAAATAGTTAAATATATCTTTTATTTTTTTATTCATGATAATAATTTTAGCATTATTTATATGTATAAAAAATTAGTAAATAAATGTTAAGTTGGGTATATTTTCACATTCATAGCTATAGCCCACAAATTATAATACTTTTAGGTATTTGGTAAGGATAGCCTTTTAAAATAATAAAATGCAGGAAGATTTGTACTCTTTATATAGTAATATAACTAAAATAGCTAAAAGTAATGTTAGTATTATTTATACTGCTATAGATAACTGTACCAATCAAAAAGTAATCCTTAAAGAATTTTATTTTGATCGTTCAAATTTTTCAGAAGAAGCTGGTAGTGTACCTTTTGTAGATCAAATGAAAAGATTCAAAAGAGAGATAGAAATACATTCTTCATTAGAACATAAAAATATAGGTAAATTTTTAGGTTTTATAGAGAAAGATGCGAATTTATATATAATACTTGATTATATAGATGGCTTTACATTACAAGATATAATAGAGCAAAATCTAAAAATTGGTTTTATTGAAATAGTAAAAATAATATCTCAAATAGCTTCAGCTTTGCAATATATACATGATAAAGGAATAGTTCATAGAGATCTAAAGCCTTCTAATATACTTATAGATAAAAATTTTAATCCATATATAATAGATTTTGGTTGTGCCAAAAAGATTTATAATGATATTTTAACTGTAACAAAAATGCTTATAGGGACACTTATGTATATGTCTCCAGAACAAATTTTAGGCTCTAAAGAATTAGATGGTAGAAGTGATATTTTTTCATTAGGAACTATTTTTTATCAACTTTTAACCTCTCAATTGCCTTATACAAGTGAAGATCCAAGATTATCTATAAATAATATTTTTCATAAAGAACATATTAATGTCAGAGAATTAAATTATTTAGTTCCAGAAAAACTAGAAAAGCTTATTAATCAAACCTTAAAAAAAGATCCTGATCATAGATGTAATACGGCAAAAATAATAAAATACCATCTAGATAAAATATTAGAAGAACCTGAAATTTATTATGCTCAAGGTAAATTTTATGAGGCTCAACAAAAATATGATAAAGCATTAGAAATGTATCAAAAATCTTTGAGCATGTCCCCTTATTTTGAACCTATAAAAGCTATTGCAGACATTTCATATATGCAAGGTAAAATAAAAGATTCTTTAAATTATTATATTAGTGCATTAAATCATAATTCTTCAGATTCATCTGTTTATGAAAGAATAGGTGATATTAATTATAAATTAATGAAATATGATGAAGCTATTTTAAATTATCAAAAATCTCTTATTTTATATCATGATAATTTAAATTGTGAAATAAAAATTGCACAAGTTATCTTTTTATCTGGAAAAACTCAAGAATCTATAAAATATTATCATTCTATTACAGAGAGATACCCCTATAATATTCAAGTTTTATACGAACTAGGAATTATTTATTATAAAACATCTCAAAAACAACCAGCTATAGAAGTTTTAGAAAGAGCTTCTTATATAGATCCTTCTAATACAGATATTTTATTTTATCTAGCTTCAATCTATCAAGAAAATAATCAAGTTTTTAAAGCTGTTGATATTTATGAAAGAATAGAAAATTTAAAACCAGATTTACTTTCTAATATACATAATTTAGCTTGTGCTTATTATCAAATAGATAATTATGCTAAATCAAAAGAAAAAATAAAGAAACTTATAAAAAATGGATTTGAATCATTTCAGGGTTATGTTTTATTAGGTTTAATTTATGAAAGTCAGGAAAACTCAGATAAAGCCATAGAATGTTATCAAAGAGCTATAGCTTTAGAACCAGAAAATTTAAGCGGTTATTTATATCTATCAGCTTGTTTTAGAAATAATTGGCGTTTGAATGAAGCTATAAAAACTTTAAATACTGGTATAAAAATAAATACCTTAGAATCTAAATCTGAAATCTATTTCCAATATGCAGAGTTGCTTAGAGAAAAAGGTCTTTATGAAGAAGCAAAACAAATGTATAAAGAGTGTATCATTATTACCAAACCTTGTAATCTTAGAGAAATGGCTAAAAAACAATTAGAATCTTTAGAACCTCAAAAAGATAATATCGATAAAAAACAAAGAAAAGTTATTTCTTATAATAAATATGTTGGGTAATTTTTATACTCTATTATAGTTTACTTATTAAATTATTTTTATTTGACTCATGTTAATTAACTCATTTTTCCTATATGGATTTTAACTTATACAAGCTATAATGTGTTATTAAGTAACAAAGCAATTAATTTTTGCTTATATAAAACTTTTATTTTAAAAAATATTTTAGATATATAGTAAAAAAACAGGTATGAATAACGAAGAAAGACTTTTAAACGAAATAGAGAATAAAGAATGGTATGAATCTTATGAATATATCATACAAAATCAGGGTGAAAAAAGAGCTGTAGAAATACTAAAAAATTTAGAAAACTATGCTTATCAATCTGGAATAAAAGTACCATTTTCTGCTAATACTCCTTATGTAAACACTATAACAGCAAAAGAGCAGGTTCCTTTTCCTGGAAGTATTCATACTGAAAAAAGGATTAGAAGTTTAATTCGTTGGAATGCTATGGCAATGGTAGTTAAGGCTAATAAAGATGATAGTGGTGTAGGTGGACATATTGCAACTTATGCCTCTGCTGCTACATTATATGAAGTAGGATTTAATCACTTTTTTAAAGCTAAAGATGAAAATGGTATAGGAGATATTATCTATTTTCAAGGACACGCTTCACCAGGTATTTATGCTAGAGCTTTTTTGGAGGGAAGAATACCTGAAGAAAAATTAAAAAATTATAGAAGAGAATTAAAAGAAGGTGGCGGTTTATCTTCTTACCCTCACCCTTGGTTAATGCCAGATTTTTGGGAGTTCCCAACTGTTTCTATGGGTTTAGGCCCTTTAATGGCTATTTATCAAGCTCGTTTTAATAAATATGTTGAAAATAGAGGTTTTAAAGATTTAAGTAATTGTAGAATTTGGGCATTTTTAGGTGATGGTGAAACTGATGAACCAGAAACTTTAGGTGCTATTTCCCTTGCTGCAAGAGAAAAATTAGATAATCTTACTTTTGTTATTAACTGTAATTTACAAAGATTAGATGGACCAGTAAGAGGAAATGGAAATATAGTTCAAGAGTTAGAAACTGTTTTTAGAGGAGCTGGTTGGAATGTTGTAAAAGTACTTTGGGGAAGTGAATGGGATCAGTTTTTAGCACAAGATAAAAATGGTCTTTTAGTTAAAAGGATGAATGAACTTATAGATGGAGAACAACAAAAATATGTTGTTGAAGGTGGTAAATATATCAGAGAAAAATTCTGGGGTAAATATCCTGAATTATTAAAAATGGTAGAAAATTATAGTGATGAACAACTAGAAAAAATGAGATATGGTGGACATGATGCCGAAAAGGTTTATGCTGCCTATAAAAATGCTGTAGAAAATAAAGGAAGCCCTACTGTTATTTTAGTTAGAACTATTAAAGGTTATGGAATGGGTTCTGTTGGAGAAGCAAAAAATATTACTCACCAACATAAAAAATTAAATGATGAAGAAGTAAAATGGTTTAGAACCAGATTTGGAATTCCACTTTCTGATGATGATGCAGTTGATTTAAAATTTTATAAACCAGAAGATGAAAGTATGGAAATAAAATACATGAAAGAAAAACGTCTTTCATTAGGTGGTTATTTACCAGCTAGAAAGGTATCCGTAGAATCTTTACAAGTTCCTGATGATAGTTTTTTTGGAGAATTTTATAAAGGTACTAAAGGTAGAGAGTTTTCTACTACTATGGCTTTTGTAAATATGCTTACCAAACTATTAAAAGATAAAAATATTGGTAAAAATATTGTCCCAATAGTTCCTGATGAAGCCAGAACCTTTGGTATGGAAGCTCTTTTTAGACAAATAGGTATTTATTCTAGTGTTGGTCAACTTTATGATCCAGTTGATTCGGCTAGTTTCCTTTATTATAAAGAATCAAAAAATGGTCAACTTTTAGAAGAAGGTATAACTGAAGCAGGAGCAATGTCTTCTTTTATTTCGGCAGGAACAGCTTATTCTACTCATAGAGTGAATACTATTCCATTTTTAATTTACTATTCTATGTTTGGTTTCCAAAGAATCGGTGATTTAGCTTGGGCTGCTGGAGATATGAGATGTAAAGGCTTTATGCTAGGAGCAACAGCAGGAAGAACTACCTTAGCAGGTGAAGGCTTACAACACCAAGATGGAAATAGTCATTTATTAGCTTACACTATTCCAAATATGCTTTGTTATGATCCTACTTATGCCTATGAATTGGCTGTAATAATACAAGATGGTTTAAAAAGAATGTATGTGAATAATGAAAATATTTTTTATTATATTACAGTTATGAATGAAAATTATGAAATGCCTGAAATGCCTGAAGGTTCTAAAGAAGGTATATTAAAAGGTATTTATAAAATAAAAAAATCAGAAAAAGACACTTCTTTAAAAGCTCATCTTTTAGGTAGCGGTACTATTTTAAATGAAGTTTTAAAAGCAAAAGATATTTTGGAAGAAAAATATAATGTTTCTGCTGATGTATGGAGTGTAACTAGTTATAAACAATTACATGTGGATATAATGGATGTTGAAAGACATAATATGCTAAATCCTGAGCATATAAAGAAACCATATATTCAAAAAGTAACTGAAAATGAAACAGGTGTTTTTGTATCAGCATCTGATTATGTACAACTTTTATCTGAATCTATAAGAGCTTATTTACCAGGTAGTTATAAGACTTTAGGAACTTTTGGTTTTGGTAGAAGTGAAGGAAGAAGTTCTTTAAGAGATTTCTTTGAAGTAGATGCAAAACATATTGTTTTAGCAACTTTAACATCCTTACATAAAGAAGGAAAAATAGAATTAACTGTAGTAAAAAATGCTATAACAGATTTGGGTATTAATGTTAATAAGTTAAATCCACTTTTTAGTTAGGAAAATAGATTTTATAGGGGTGTCTAAAAACGGGCAAAGCACTGCTTTGCCCCTATGAAAATAATGGATTTGATACCACTATTTTTAATTAAAAACTATAAATAAGCACCAATAGTAGGTAAAAGCTCATGGAAAGTTCTACCATTAGCATTTTCACCAATAGCTTTCATTTTCCATTCTCCATTGTGTAAATATAATTTAGCCATAATTAAAGCTGTATGAGCGCCTTGGCAATTTAATTGAAATTTAGCAACTTCTTTTCCATTATGATCCATCAAACGACAAAAAGAGTTATCTACTTTATCAAAACTTTGACCACTAAAACTATTAACAGTAAAAATTAAAGATTTTACATTTGCTGGTACTTTAGCTAGTTCTACTATAACTTGCTCATCATCACCATCTCCAGCACCTGTAAGATTATCACCTGTATGTGTAATACTGCCATCTTTACTTCTTAATTGTCTAAACCAAACAGCATCAGTCATATTTTTATTTTCATCAAACATCAAGCAAGAAGCATCTAAATCAATTGATACTTCAGAACCACCTCCACCAAAAAGTCCGCCTAAAAAACCACCACTTTTTTGAGGTTTTACAGGGTCCCAACCTAATCCCATCATAACTTTTGATAATTTAGTTCCAGCTTCTTTATCAAGGTTAATGGATTGTCCTTTGGTTAAGTTTATTCCCATTTCTTTTTCCTCTATACAAAAATATACGATTTACATTATATCAAATAAAAAAGTAATGAACTTTATTAAAGATATATTTTTTTAACAGTTGGTTGCAACCAACTGTTAATGGCAAATATCTTTTGCTAAGTTAATTTTTTTCATTCTCCATAGCTTCTTTAGCTTCAGAAAAACTCTTATAAAAACCAACTTTATGCTCTAAAAAACTTTTACCTAATTGCCTATGATAAAAAGCATTAGTTGAATATCTTGAAGAAGATAAAAAGAAATTATCACTGTTATATTTAACTACATTATTAAAAAAATAATCTTCTAGTTCCAAATTAAGGTAAAAATTATCATAATTAACTATTACATTTATTTTTTTATTTAGTTCATTGAATTTTTTTGCTAAATGATTATTTAAAATATTTATTTCTTCTATAGTATTTAATCTAATTCCTTCAAAATTAACAAATAAAATATTATCTTTTTCATGATAAACAAGCCTTTCATCCATTGAAATTAATTCTCTAGTTTTTAGGTTCATAATTTCATTTATAAAAATACTTTTTTCCATAGTTTTTAAATTTTTTGAAATTATAGGTCTAAAATCCATTTGAGCTAAAAGATCTTTTTCAATATCAATTCCATCAGCTATTTCTATTAATTCTAAACCTTCAGGGATAAGCCTAAAAACAGCCCTTTCAGTAATATAATAAACTTTTTGCTTTCTTTCCATCGCAAATTTTCCACTAAAAGTTATATGAGATACTTTTTCAACAAATTTTTTTGCACTACCATCACTTAAAATATTTAGTTTACTATTTTCAATAATTATCTTAGATTTTGCAGAAAAAGTACCTAAAAAAAATACTTCTTTAGCATTTTGACTAATATTAATAAATCCACCTGCACCAGCTATTCTATTGTTAAAATAACTTACATTTACATTTCCTTCTTTATCTACCTCTGCCATACCCAAAAAGGCTTGATCTAAACCGCCACCATCATAAAAATCAAATTGAGAAGGCTGATCAATTATAGCTTGTGCATTAGAGACAGCTCCAAAGCTTTTTCCTCCTGCTGGTATACCACCAATTCCCCCAGGTTCTACAGTTAAAGTAATATAATCTAAAATACCTTCTTCATTTGCTACCGAAGCAACACCTTCAGGCATACCTATTCCAAGATTTACAACAGAATTCATTTTTAAAAACATAGCTGCTCTTCTAGAAATTATTTTTCTTTCATTTAAATCTAAAGTTTTTATACTATTAGAAGAAACTTCTATTTCTCCTGTATAAGCTGGGTTATAATTTTCTGCAAAAGTTTGCATATGATTTTCTGGCTTAGCAATAACAACAGCATCTACAAAAATAGAAGGTATTTTTACTAATTGAGGAGATAATTTATGTTTTTCAGTTACTCTCTCAACTTGAACAATTACAATTCCTCCAGAGTTTTTTACTGCTTGAGCAATTGCCAAAGACTCTATAGTTAAAGCTTCTTTTTCAAAAGTTATATTACCTTCTTTATCTGATGTTGTTCCACGTAAAAAAGCAACATTTAAAGGAAAAGTTTTAAAAAATAAATAATCATCATTTTCTATTTGAATTATTTTAACTAAATCTTCTTTTGCTTTTTCATTTAGTTTTCCTCCTTGTAATCTTGGATCTACAAATGTATGCAAACCTACTTTAGTTATAGTTCCTACTTTTTTACTAGCTATATCTCTAAATAAATGAGAAACAACTCCTTGAGGAAAATTATAAGCTTCAATTTCATTTTCTACTGCTAATTTTGATAATTTAGGTACTAAACCCCAATGAGCACCTACAACTCTTTTTATTAATCCTTTATGAGCTAAATGATTAAGACCTTTTTCTCCACCATCTCCTTGACCTGCCGCATATACCAAAGTTAGATTTTTAGGGCTTTGTGTTTCTAAGTATCTTTTTTCCAATTCTATTGCGAGTTCTTCTGCAAAACCACTTCCTACAAAGCCACCTGTTACCAAAGTATCTGAATCAATAATAAGATTTACAGCTTCTTTTGCACTAACTATTTTATTTCTTTTCATTTTTAAGATTTCCCCAAAATTCTAAATGTATAATATGTCGAATTGCTAGTAGAGACATTATCACAAATTACATAATTAATTTTATCTTTTATTTTGAAATAAGCATGAGTTTTACTTATAGCTAATCACATATTTTAGCTTACAAGTTTAAAATTATTATAAAAACACACTTTGTCATTCCGTAGTAGCATACGGAATCTAGTGTGTTTTTCTTATTTTAAACCTATAAAAAGTTACTTAGAGCCTGAATCAATACTGAATCAAGTTCAGCATGACTTGAGGATGACTATAAGCAACTTTTACAATTAATTTTGTACTTCATTTATAAGGGAGTAGCTATATTTGAGCAGGCTCTCTTTTAAAATACATTTTACATACATTAACTTAAAAAAGAAGTAATATTTTATATTATTTTAATAAATAGAAAAGTAAAACATTTTTAAAGTTGCTTATAGCATATATTCATTCTAAGTTTAATATTATATAATTATAGTTATTATTTTTGACAAAATTTGTTTAATTCTATGAAAAAAATTATTTTTATAACTCTTATATCATTATTAGTATTTTCTTGTTCTAATAATACTAATTTAAGTACTCCAAAAAATCAAAATAATACTACTCAAAGCAATGCTGATAAAAAAACAGAATATAAAGTATATCTTGATGATAGTTATGTTTTTAAAGGTAATGCAAATGCAAAAAATACAGTAATAGAGTATATTGATTTTAAATGCCATTTTTGTGCAGATTCTAAACCTATTATAGATAAATTGCTAGAAAAATATCCGGAACAAGTAAAAGTTGTTTTTAAGCATTATCCTTTTATAAATGAGGTTTCATTAGAATTAGCTTATTTATTTGAAAAAGTAGCTTTAAATGATAAAAATAGGGCTATAGAGCTTTATAATTATATTTTTACTAATCAAAGTAAAATACAAACTATAGATGAGGTAAAAAATCTAGAAAAACAATTTTTGAATAAAGAAATTTCTAATGAGCAATTTGAAAAAATAAAAGAAAAAATAAAAAGAGATAAAGCTGAAGCAGATTCTTTTGGAATAAATGGAACTCCTCTTTTTGTTATTAATGGGAATAATTTGATTAAAGGGTTTTTACCTGAAAAAGAGTTTTTTGATAATATTATGATGAAATAGCATATTCTAATTCATAACTTACACTAATAGGTTTTAATATATAAATTAAAATTAAAAATATCGAGTATTTTAATATATCAAATATATATTTTGTATAATTAGCTTTTTGCTTATTTTTAATGTAAAATAAAAAATCTTTTTTTATAAAATAATAAAATAATAAAATAATTCCAAAAAAAGAATATATGTTAGATATACTATGAAATGTACCAATTGAATCCGTAATAAATTTTATAAAAAATAATATTTTGGATTTACTAAAATGATTGTACTCATAATTATAGCTATTATCACATATAGAATAATCTATATAATCACCACATATAAAATAATTTATATATTTATTATTTTCAAAAGTATATAAATTTATAGTTGAAAAAGAAGCTAAAATTAAACTAATAGAAAAACTTAAAATTTTTTCCTTATCTAATTTTTTTTCTTTGTCTATTTTTAAAATAATAAATAAAATAAATAAACCTAAAAAATAAAAAAAATTACTAACTTCAATTTTATTTAGATTATTATAAAAAACAATTTTAAATATAGGAAAATATAAATTAAAAGAAAAACAATTTATTATAATTTGTTCAAATGAAATTAATACAATATAGAATTTATATAATATAGGTAATTTTTTAAAAAATATAATTAAATTTGAACTATTCACAAAAAGAATATCCTATATCAAAGCTATAATTACAACCTTTATTCATAATATCTTCAGCATTTTTTGCTATAGTATATTCATTATATATTGTAGAAAAAGTCAATTTTTCTGGTTCTTTTTGTTTTATAGTGGTGTAAATTTTCATTATAAAAAATTTTCTTTTATTTTTGATATAATAATAGCATAAAAAAGTATATTTTCTTATCTTTTATAAAAATAAAAAGAGATAAAGCTGAAGCAAATTTTTTTGGAATAAATGAAAAATAGCTTATTAAACATTTTAAAGGATGTATTATGAAAAAAATAATTTTATTTTTCTTATTTTTTAATTATATAATATGCTTAAAATCTTATGCTTATCAACCAAAACTACCATTTTGCACAGATTATAAGAAAAAAGATATTAATTGTTTAGAAATGAAAAAAATAAACAAATATAGAATAAAACCCAAAAATTGTTTTTTAACTGTTGATTTAAAATATAAATATATGATTCAAGATTCAATAGATAAAAATAAAAATTATATCGAAGAAATAAAATTGAGTCCTAACCATAATTATCTAGCTATGAGAGATAGAACTAATATTATAAAAATCTTTAACCTGAAAACAAATAAAATTATAAATTTAATAGAGCATACAAATGATGTATTAGCTATAGATTTTAGCCCTAATAATAAAATATTAGCTAGTTCTTCTTTAGATGGAAGTATAAAAATATGGGATATAAATAAAGGAATTCTTATAAAAACAATATTTAAACAAAGATTTCCCATATCAGATGTAAAATTTAGTAAGGATGGTTCTTTATTAGCTAGTTCTAGTTCTTATGAAAATTTAATGATATGGGATACAAAAACATGGATAAAAATTAAAAGTATTTCTGGTAATTATATTTATCAAAGAAAAATAAGTTTTTTAAATGACAACAATTCAATTATTAATTCAGATATAGAAAAAAATACTTTTTTAATAAATAAAATAAAGGAAAATAAATCTATTAAAGATGAATCTAAAACTCATGTTAAGAAGAAAGACTCAAAAGTTAACTATAGCAAAGCAGTACCTAAAACTTTAAAGAATAAAGCTGATGAATTATCTATAAAAGATAAAGATAATTCAACAAATCCAAAAGAAAGTAATATAAAATTAATGCATCCTGTAAAGCCTCCTGTGTTAATTTATAAAAACCCCTTTCTTAATCCTTATCCTTTAAAAAAAGATGAAAACCCTGAAGATTATTACTCCAACAGAAATGATAATCTTTTATTAAAAGTGGATACTAAAAATAAATATTTATTGAATTTAACAAGTTCTTATAATCAAGGCACTTTAACCCTATATAAATTAAATATTAATTCAAATATCTTGCATGAAAAATATTTTTCTGATTCACTTATATTATCAGCTGATATTTCGCCTAATAGTGAGATTTTTTCATATATAAGTAACATAAATAATGAAATAGTTACTAATAATATTGATAATTTAGAAAGAATAAATACTTTAGTGTTAAAAAATAAATTTCCTACATCATTAACATTTTTAGATAACAATAATTTAATATCTTGCTATAATGATGGATATATCAGATTTTGGAACCTAAAAAATAAAAAAGTTTATAAATATATCAAGGTATTTTAATTATTATATTCTTTACAAACTGATTCAGAAGAAAGTACATTCTTTACAAACTGATTCAGAATAAAATTTATAATTACATTCATTAATTTTAGTTTCCTTGTTTATATTTTTATCTGTTGTATTAGATATTATAATATATAAATAATCATTAGTACTATTAAATTTAAAGCAAGCAAATCCTCCTATATATTTTCCTTTATATATACCATCTTTTGCAATAGTCCCTTTCATATTAGTTAAACTATAACTTTTTCTAAAAGATGGATTTGTAATATCAGTATTTTTATTATTATAGGCTAAAATTTGAATTTTTGTATTATTTAAACAATCAGAATTTTCAGAAGATGGAACAACCTTTACACCAATAAGTGTTTTTCCATCAGCCAATTTACCTTCGGTTGTATGTAATTTTATGTATTTCATACTTGTAGTTTTTAATTTAAAAGGTTCTTTAATAGGAGAATTGTGAGTATTTAAGATACTGATATTAAGTTTTTTGATTGCAAGTTCTGAAATATTAACTATTGGATATAAATTAAACATATCATTATATAAAGCATGGAGAGCATAATCATGAAATCTAAATAATTCAGGGTTTTTCATAGCCCTCATTGTTATTAACGGGACATTATATATTAATTGAGTATCACTTGCTTTTACATTAGCTAAATATGTAAAATAACCTGGTTCATAATTAAATGAAAAACCTTCACTATAAGGATCTTCCAATTCAGTTATTAAAGAACCTGATTGAGATAATCTATCTAACTCTGTTTTTACTTGACCTTGATAATCAGAAGTATATTTTCTTGTTTTATAAAAATCAGTTTGATCTCCATTATAATAAGAACGAATTACATAAGCTCCTATATAACTAGCAGTACCTTCTTTTAACCAAGCTGGTATTTTGATAAAATTATCAAATCCTCCTAAAAAATTGTATTGAAATTTATGAAATAATTCATGCTCAACGGCACTTATACCTAATTCATCCAATTCTATAGAATCATTAATTGGATCATATTGAGGACTATTTAACAATTCAACTTTTATTTTTCCATTATCATTTTTAGTTATAGATTCTTTATAAAAACCATCATGGTTTTTTAAATCTTCTAAATAACGCTCATATGAATTAACTAATCTACTACCAGTTCTTACTCTAACTAATTCTTTTATTGTTTTTATAGAATTAGAAGTAGTATTATATATTTTAAGATCTTCATTTAACAATAAACTAAGTTTATTAAAATATAATCTAAATTCTCCATTAATAACTTGATTTGGATCAGGAGCAGCAGGGTTAACTTTAATTTTAAAATTAACAATACTAAAATTATTATTCTCAGGGCTTTCTTCTGAATTTGTAGAATTCTTAGAAGGAATATTTGTTTTATCCAATAATTGTATATTGTTAGTATCAACAGCATCAAATTGATCTGTACTTTTAATATTAGCTTTTATAAACTTTGCTAAATAGTTTAAATCTGTTATTTCTGTTGGGGTATCTGCTTTAAAATCTTCTGGAGATAAATTTTCACCATTTTTATGATTAATACGAATCCATTTATTCTTATCTAAGCTCTTTTTCCACTCAATAACAACAGGTGAGTTATTACCTAACCTAGTTTTATCTGTTTCTAAAAATACAGTAGCTTTTTTATTCAAAGTTAATCCAAATGGATAAAACTTAGCTACAGGACTTATAAAATCATATTGTCTTTGGTTTAAATTTGAAGATGGTTCTGTAAAATTATCTAAAGTATACAAAATCTCAGGAGCTTCTTTTTCTTCTTTCATAACCATAACAGTTTTCTGAGATACAGCTCCAGCAGGTACTTCCATTTTACCTACCCCAGCTAATTCAACAACTCCACCTGCTTCTGGTGTTATTTCATTTATTCCTGCTGGAAAATCTGCTTTATCAGTTTTATACCATCTAAACTCTAACTTTTTTATACCATTATTATTAAACCTTAAAATATATCTATTTCCATCATCACTATACCAATCATTTGGCACTGGAAAAGGTTTTTTACCTAATTTATACCATTTTTCTTTTTCATCTTCTTTTTCATCTTTTTTATTATTATCTTCTTTGCTATCTTTGGTTTTAAATTTATCATCTTTTTCATTTTTAGGGTTTAAAACACTCAATTCTTGTTTGTTATAGTAAAGCTTATCTTCTACTGTTATTTTATTGATACTTTTACTTTCACCTTCATCGGTAAGCCTTAAAAAACCTTCCATAACAGATTCTGGCATTTCTACTATGGCTTCTCCATCTGTTGCATTTCCATCTACTATTTTAAATTTACTACCTTTTTCAAAAATAACTTTAAATTCTCCTGTTTTTGGTATTCGTATTTTTTCATTTTCATTATCTTTTTCTGTGGTTAATTCTATTTTGGTATTTTTTCCTTCTGGTAATTTAAAAATATTAGTTAAATTTTGAATTGTGGCTTTTGTAGAAAAAGTTAATTTTTCTGGTTCTTTTTTTTGTATCTTTGTATAATCCACTTTTTCTATTGGTAAATTATTCAATTTATTATTTCCATTAGTATTATTACTATTAATTGTACCAAAATTACAAGACTGTACAAAAGTAAAAGCTAAAATTGTTGAATATAATATTTGTTTTTTCATAATTTTTTTCCTTATTTTTTAATCTTCCGTAATTACCCATTCTGAATCTTTTGGACAAACCTGTGGGGTAGCGGTTGGGGTTGGAGTACTATTAGGAGTGGCTGTTGGAGTAGCTGTATTTTCAGGTGTAGGTGTAGGTGTTGCACTAGGATCTGTACTAGGGCTAGAAGATGGATCTGTACTAGGAGTAGGTGTTATTGTTATAGGAGTTGGAGTTGGATTACCACCACCATTTCCATTTGGATCTCCACTTGGAGGTGGGGAACTTGGATCTGTCGTATTTCCAGTTACAGATATAGATAAACTTTTATTTATAGTTGAATCTTTTGTATAATAAACTTTAAAATTATATATTCCAACTGCACTTAAATTATTTATTAAAGAACCTAATGATTGTGTACTCTCTCCCTTACCTGTTTTTGTTATTTTAAATAATGGGCTTGGTGTTGAACTTGGTACACTTGGCAACCCATTTGATGATGTAGTAGGTGTTGGAGTTGGTGTATTTGTTAAACCTGTTGCCAATATTTCTAGTGTCCATTCTTCTATTTTATTACTTGGTTTAATTGATAATTGTAATAAATCTAATCCACTTACATCAGCTGATGTTCCTGTACTTGTTAAATTTATTTCTTCTGTTTTTTCTATTATAATTGACTTACTTATACTTGGATTTGAAATGTATTTTACTTTTGCTGTTATACTTTCTTTTAAGGGTAATGTTACTATTTCTGGAAAAACAACAATATCATTTCCTTTTTTACCTGTTGCTAAAACCTTATTATAAGAATTACTTTCTAAAGTAAGCTCCCACTCTAAGTTTGGATTACTTGGTTTTATATCAAAACTTATGGATGAATCATTAGATGTTATTTTTGTTTGACTAGTTGTTATATCTATTTTATCTGTTTGCTCTGAGACATTGTTTATTACAGTTACTTCATATATTATAGGTGCTATTCCAGTTGGAAACAATGAATAGTAATTTTGCAAACCATCAAAAGTGTATCCTTTTATTGTATATGTTCCAGATGGAACATAATTTCCATTGCTATCTTTACCATCCCATTTAACTGAACCGAAACTTTTAGTACAAAATTCTGTATATGTTTCAGTCGTATTTCCTGGGTAAAATATTTGTCCACCACCATTTGGACTTACTATTGTTCCTTCCCATATTCCGTCTATTATATATTTTTGACCATTATAATCTCCTGATATCGTTAACTCATCATTAGGTAAAACAAGTGCTGTTTTTGATATTTTAGGTAAATCATATAATAAACAACCTACACCTGGTAAATTATTTTTAGTTGTAAAAGATTTATTTTCCAAATTACAAGCTTGGAATATTAATAAAAATGACAATACATTCAAGCTTATTAATTTTAATATTTTTTTATTTTTCACAAAGTTAAACCTATATAAAAATAGTTATAGTTTTTTAATTAGAATAAATAAATACTTTTGTTATTTTAAATTTTAATTAATAATAAATAATTTTATATATTTATCAAAATTTCAAAAATTCTTATTTATTTTATTAAACCTCAAAAAAATACTTTTTAAGTACTCTATAAAAAGTCTCTATTTATGAATAAAACATAAACATTAGATGAAGATATTATATCAAAAACTCTATTTTAATTACAAACTTTATTTTAGGTCTTATTTAGTTTTTTTTTTTTACAATCGCTTATTATCTTATTCTATCTATTTTTTTCTTAGTTTTACGTTTTTTTATTTTTAAATAATATAGCTACGCCAGTATAAATGAAGTACAAAATTAATTGTAAAAGTTGCTTATAGTCATCCTCAAGTCATGCTGAACTTGATTCAGTATTGATTCAGGAAGTCATTCTGAATTTATTTCAGAATAAGCAACTTTTTATATCTTCTAAAATAAGAAAAACACACTAGATTCCGTATGCTACTACGGAAGGACAAAGTGTGTTTTTATAATAATTTTAAGTATAGATAATTATAAACTTGTAGGCTAAAAAAATGGGAATAGCTATAATAGCATTAGTTTTAATTTATAGTTTTTTGGGTTTTTTATCACCATATTTTTTAACCACTATGAACTTATCAGAATTAATTATAGCTATTTAATATAAAAAATAATTATAAAAGTTTCACTTATAAAAAATAAAATAGCTAAAAAAATAAAATAGTTAAAATTTTCTTCATAATCTTTTTCTTTAGATTTTTTACCTTTATATATAGATAAATCTTTTATTTCTTTTAAAATATTAGGAGAAATTTCTGTTTCATTATTAATAAAACTCTCTTGAAGATTTAAATAAAATCCGTTTGTTTTTTTAGAAATATTTTTCAAATTAGCTTCATCTAATTTACTAATAACAATTTCTCCATTATATTTTTTATATAACTCTTTTTTATTAAAATCATCACCTAAAGGTATTTTAGCTCCTTCTTTACTACCTACACCTATAGTATTAATAAAAAAACTATCTTTTTTTGCTTTTTGAAGTATATTATTTAAATTATCATTTTTTTCAGGTTCTTCTCCATCGGATAATATAAAAATAAGTTTTTTACCCTCTAGATATTTTATAATCTGTTCATCTTTATTTTTATTATAGAATACCTCAGAGCTCTGCTCTGGGGTTTCAGGGGGTACGGGGGCTCTGCCCCCGAGCCCTTCCTCCTGCGGGGTTGATACCCCGTAGGAGGTCTTAAATTCATTAGAAATTTCTTTTTTTACTTTTACTTCAAATCTTTTCATAGCTTTTTCTATAGCAACACTAAAATTTGTACTACCAACAGGTAAATAAGAAAAAGATAATTCATCTAAGGAATGTTCTACAAAATCGTAATCATTTGTCAAAGGTAAAATCGTAAAAGCTGTATCAGAAAAAACTACTAAAGAAATTTTTTCTCCCTTTAATTTCTTCAAAAGAGCTTTTATAAATAATTTACTCGCTTCTAATCTAGTTATTTTAGTATTTTCTTTAGTAATATCCATAGCTTTCATACTATTTGAAATATCCAAACAAAAAACGGTTTGAATATTTTTTTCTTCCATTTCTGTTTCTATTTCAGAACCTAAAGGTCTTGCCAAAGCTAAAAGCATAAATAAAAAAGATATTATTAATAAATAGTTTTTTAACCTAAAAAGCTTATTCTTACTAAAAAGTTTAAGTTTTCTTAGTGCTTTATTATTTATAAAAGTATTTTTTCTTTTATTAGCTCTTATTAAAGAATATTCTGCTAAAAAAATTAAAATTGGAATGATTAATAAAAAATATAATAATTCTTGGTAATAAAAACTCATTGCAACCTTACCATATTAATAATATTTTTTTCAAGAATAAAATATAGTAAAAAAAGTACCATAGCTGGGATTAGAAAATAATAGAATTTTTCAGAAAATTTTTTATAATTTTTTGTTATTATCTCTGCTTTTTCTAAAGAATTAATTTTACTATAAATTTCATCTAATTCTTTTTTATTTTCTGCATTAAAATACTCACCCTTAGTTAATTCAGCTATTTCTTTTAACTCAGCTTCATTTATTTTAGAAATAATAATATTTCCATTAAAATCTCTTTGATAGTCATCTAAGCCTGTTTGAGGATCTTTAATTTTTATAGGAGAACCTGTTTCTTTACCAATACCTATAGTATATATTTTTATATTTTTAGTTTTTGCTATTTCACTAGCTCTTAAAGGAGATATTCTAAAAACATTATTTTCTCCATCTGTTAATAAAATAATAACTTTGCTTTTATTATTATTTTTATCAAAAATATAAGTTCCATTAGTAATAGCTTCACCAATAGCCGTTCCACCTACTTTTATAATATTAGTATTAACTTCATCCAATTGTTCTGAAATAAAATCATAATCTGTAGTAAGAGGTGATAAAGTAAAAGATTTACCAGAAAAAACAACTAAACCCAACCTGTTATTTTTTTGTTTTTTTACAAATTCTTTTATAACTTCTTTAGCTGTTTCTATACGATTTTTTCCTATATCCTGAGCCAGCATACTTCCAGAAGTATCTATAGCCAAAACTATATCTACTCCTTTTACTTTGGTTTCTTTTATTTCTGTTCCTTGTTGAAGTCTAGCAAAAGAAAAAATTAGTAAAATAAAAATAAAAGTTTTTAAGTATGGTAAAAACTCATGTAAATAAATTTTCCAAGTTTTTTTTACCTCCTCTAAAATGTAAAAAGTAGGTAAAGGTATAATATTTTTATTTGTAGTTCTTTTTTTTAGGTAAGTAAAATAAATAGGAACTAATAATAATAGCCAAAAAGCATTAGGATTGTTGAATTCCACTTTTTTATTTAGATATCATCACTTTTACTAGAACGATTATCAAAAATAGATACTTCTTGCATATCTAAAGCACTTATTATTATTTCTGTTGTAACATAGCCTAGTTTTATTAAAACTTGACCCAAAAGCCTTTTTTCTTTAGCTTGAATATCAAGAGCTTGAGCTAATTGCTCTTCTGTTATAACACCTAATTCTAATAAAATTTCCCCTAATCTTTTTTTAGGTGAAGGGATAAATGATTCTTCTTTCATTATTTATTTTTTAGTTACTTAAATAATTTGCTAATTACTAATTATATCATGCCTAATTGGGAATTAAGAATAAAAGTTATAAGTAAAATTAAAACTACTCATAAAAATAATGTGGCACAAAAGTACTTAAATTACCTATTACTGGAGTTACATCTTCTCTTATACAAATACCAGCAGGTTCATTACCTATAATCCAAGAGCCAACTTGAGCGTAATTATCATCAAAACAAGGTAAAATTTTAGCCTCTTGATAGATGTAACCTGTTTTTTCATATAAATCATTATGTTCAGCATTAAAATACATATCTCTAGTTTTTATTTCTATATTTAAGCCTTCCCTTCCATAAATAGGCTTTTTTACAAACTCTTTTGCGATTGGATTAAAAGAGGTTTCTAATAAATTTGGATGATTGGGAAACATTTCCCATAAAAGTACTAATAAAGCTTTATTAGATAAAATTGCTTTCCAAAAAGGTTCTATTAAAGTACAACTATTTTTAGTTAAAACTGAGCCAAATTGTTCTTCCATCATCCATTCATAAGGATAAAGTTTAAATAAATAATCTATTTTTTTATTTTCTTGATCTATAAAAATATTTCCATCTGAAGAAATCTGATCTATGGGGATATAAGCAACATCTATACCTGCTTGATATGCAGTATCCATAAGGTATTCTATATTTCTATAATCTTCTAAAGATTCAGGTGAACTTGTAAAATATAAAATCTTATCTTTAATATAATTTTCTTTAAAATAATCCCAATTTTCTATTAATTTTTCATGTATAGAATTAAATTGATCATTATTTTTTAACTGATAAGATTGCTCTTCTAACCATTTCCATTGAATAACAGATGATTCTAATAAAGCAGTGGGAGTATCCGCATTAAATTCTAATAGCTTTGGGGGAGATTTTCCATCATAAGAAAAATCAAATCTTCCGTAAATAGAAAAATCATCTTTTTCCCAAGAATTCATAATAGTCTGAATATAATTAGGATTTATTTTAAATTTATCAAAAAGATTATATTTAATAACTCTTTCAACAGCTTCACAAGACATATCATAAAGCACTTTAGTAGCTTTTTCTAGTTCTAAAATTTGTTGGTAATTAAATTCATAAGCAAAAGATTCTATCCAATATGGATCTCCATCAACAAAACTAAAATCAAAACCTTCTTGATTATTTTTTAGCAACCAATCTTTTCTTGGATTAACTTTTATCCTTTTCACTAGATTAAGTTCCTATGCTAGACATACTTTTTGAAGTTGAACCAAAGCCAGATCTAGAAAAAGAACCAAATTTATTGTTTTGTATAGCATAAACAGCTGCACCAACAGCCATTGCTGTACCTAAAGAATTTACAACATGACTAGCTGTATTACTCATTCCATAAGGGCGACCTATAGAAGTTCTTCCTGATAGATTAGTTCCTCTAGAAGTTTCTTCATAAAAAGGACCATAATATGTTTTTGTTGCTTCATTATAAGTACAATCTTTGGGTTCATAATCTTTTTTACATTCATCAAAAGAAACATACTGATTTCTTATACCTGTATTATTTTTACTTGAAGAACAAGCATAAAAAGAAGTAGAAAGGCTTAAAACCGTGGTAGATACAACTAGTTTTCTAGTTATATTTTTTGTTTTTTTCATTTTAAAAACACATCTTTTTCTTATAATAAAAAAATTATAACCTATTTAAAAGTATTTTGTAACTTTTGTTTTTAGGCTAAAATGTATTAAAAAGATTTTATGATGGTAGAGATAAATGAAATTTGTTTCTTTTTTAAAAAACAATATTGAAAGAGCTGGAATATTAGTTAATAATAATATTTTTGATTTAGAAATAATAGGTAATACTTATAATATAGATATTCCTAGTAAAATGGGTGATATTCTAAATAATTGGTCAGAAAACCTAATAAAATCTAAAAAAATAGAAAAAAATATTATTGAATTAGAAAATAAAAACTTTGAAGAAAAAAATAATATTATTATGTTAGCACCAGTACCTAAGCCTACTTCTTGCAGAGATGGCTATGCTTTTAGACAGCATGTTTTTACTGCTAGAAGAAATAGAGGATTAGAAATGATTCCTGAGTTTGATCAATATCCTATTTTTTATTTTACCAATCATAACTCTATTATAGGTGAAGGTGATTTGGTAGTAGAAAATGATCATTTAGCAAATTTAGATTTTGAGTTAGAAGTTGCTATTGTAATAGGAAAAGAAGGTAAAAATATAGATTCAAAAGAAGCTGATTCTTTTATCGCTGGATATACTATTATGAATGATTTTTCTGCTAGGGTTTTGCAAATGGAAGAGATGAAATTAAACCTTGGTCCTGCAAAAGGAAAAGACTTTGCTACATCTATTGGTCCTTATTTGGTAACAGTAGATGAATTAGAAAAATATAAAGTAAAAACTGAATTTGGAGATAAATATAATCTAAAAATGACTGCATATCATAATGGTAAATTAATTTCTGAAGGTAATCTTATAGATATGAATTGGACTTTTGCAGAAATTATTGAAAGAGCTTCTTATGGTGTAAAAATATATCCTAGTGATGTTATAGGGTCAGGAACAGTTGGAACAGGATGTTATTTAGAATTAAATGGTACAAATACCCTTTTAGCAAAAGAAAAAGGTGAAACCTTTACTCCTGTTTGGTTAAAAGAAGGTGATTTAATTGAATTAGAAGTTGAAGGGTTAGGAAAACTTAGCCATAAGATTGTAAAATCTCAAGAAAATATTTCTATTTTAAAAAAGAAAAAGCTTTAAAAATAATTAATGGATAAAGAAAATATAGAAAATACTGATTCTCAGGAAAAAATAACCTTAACTTTAAGAGAATATATTTTACTTAAACCTATTCCTGTAATAACCATTGTTGTTATAGTTTTATGTATAGTTAATTATATTTTTAAATCTTTAGAAGGTGAAATAACTACTTTTGATGCTTATGAAAAATATGGATTTTTTTCTTATGAAGCAATAATAAATGGTAAATATTATGGATTAATAACTGCTACGTTAGTTCATGGAAATTTAATGCATATTTTCTTTAATTTATACTGTATTTTATTTTTAGGTATAAAAATAGAAAAAGAAATTGGCTATGTAAAATATTTTTTATTTTTGATAACATCTGCGATTGCTGGAACTGGTTTAGAATTACTATTTTCAGAAACAACTGGAATAGGTATTTCTGGAGTTGCTTATGCTTTTTTTGGGTTTTTATGGATTACAAGTAAAAAACACCCAAATTTTTTAGGTTTCTTAAAAAAAGAAGATATTATCAATGCAGTTGCTTGGCTAGTTTTATGTATTGTAATGACCTATTTTGGAAGTTGGAATATAGCTAACTATGCTCATTTAGGTGGGTTTATTTGGGGAATTTTATTTGCTTATGCATATATAGTAAAAGAAAAAGTTATTTTATCTATCTTTTTACAAATAATACAATTAGGTCTTTCTTTAACACCTGTTTTTTATGCACCTTGGAATAGTACTTGGATAAAAGTAAAAGCTGTTCAATATATAGAAAATAATGATACAAATTCTTTTGAAAATATTTTATCAAATAATAAAGATAAATTAGATGATGATGATAGATTTTATTTAATATTAGGAGAAATGTTTTTATCAAAAAAAGATTATAACAAAGCTATAGAGTATTATAATAAATCTCAAAGTATTGCAAAAGAAATAGAAAATAAAGAAAGTGATCCTAAGAAAAAAACTATTGCCAAATTAAAAGAAATTTTTATTAAAGAAAGGTTAGCTATTAGCTATTTAAGTATAAAAGAACAAGATAAGTCTATAAATATTTATCAAGAGCTTTTAAAAGATCCTAATTCAGAAAATAAAGCAAATTATTATTATAATTTAGCTTGTGCCTATTCTATAAAAAATAATAAAGAAAAAGCTATTTTTTATCTTTCAGAAGCAATAAAATTAGATAAAAAAAATAAAGAACTTGCTATAAAAGATTCAGATTTTAGTAACATAAAAGACAGTAAAGAGTTTAAGGAATTAATTAATTAAGCCTTACTTATTACTTATTATGTTCTTAAAAATTTTTATGCTAAAATACAAATTAAAAAATAGAGTAGAAAATATATAATAATTATGGAATTAGCAATTCAAGTAGATAATATATCTAAGATATATAAAGTAGGATTTTTAGCAAAGAAAATAAAAGTTCTAGATGGAGTTACTTTCTCCGTAGAAAAAGGCTCTACTTTTGGATTATTGGGTCCTAATGGAGCTGGTAAAACAACAACATTAAAAACCTTAGTCGGATTAACAAAACCTACCAAAGGAAAAGTTTCTGTTCTGGGTAAATCACCTTTTGAAGTAAAAAACCATAAAAGAGTGGGTTATTTACCAGAAAGCCCTTATATTTATACCTATTTAACAGGAATGGAATTTTTAAATTTATGTGGTGGAATACATGGTTTATCAGGTAAAAACCTTGATGTTAGAATAAAAGAATTACTAGATTTAGTTAGTTTAGATAAAACTTCAGCAAATAAACAACTAAAAACTTATTCAAAAGGTATGTTACAAAGAATAGGAATTGCTCAAGCTCTTGTTAATGATCCAGAATTAGTATTTTTTGATGAACCTATGTCTGGACTTGATCCTATAGGTAGATATGATGTAAAAGAAATAATAAAATTTTTGAAAAGTAGTAAAAAAACTGTTTTTTTTAATACTCATATACTTTCTGATGTACAAGAATTATGTGATAACATAGCCATAATGGTAAAAGGTAAAATAGTTAAATACGGTAAAATAGAAGATCTTACAAAACCAGTAGATAATATTTTTAAAGTTACAATTCAAGGTTTGAATAATGTTGGCAAAACTAATGTAAAAAGAATATGTGTGAAACTATTAAAAGGAAATAATGATGATGAAGTTTGTGCAATGTTTAATGATATTGATTCAGCAATAAAAGCAATGACAATAGCAAAACAATCTGGTGGAAATATTATAAGTATGCTTCCACATAAATCAACTTTAGAAGAAACTTTTGTAAGTATAGTTAATCAATATTCAGAAGTAGCAAGAAAAGGATAAAAAAATGAGTATTCTATCTATAGCAAAAAATACTTTTAAGGAAGCAATAAGAGATAAAATTCTTTATATAATTATACTTTTTTCTATTTTTATGATAGCTTCAAGTGTATTATTATCAAACCTTAGTATAGGTCAAAATCAAAAAATGATTGTAGATATAGGTTTGGCTACTATTAATCTCTTTGGTGTTTTAATAACCTTATTTGTTGGAACTAGCCTATTAAATAAAGAAATTGAAAAGAAAACTATTTATTTATTACTAACAAAACCCTTAAGAAGATCTGATTTTATTTTAGGTAAACATTTAGGTTTATCATATACCCTTTTTATAATTACTTCTATTATGTCCTTATGTTTTTATGGTATTTTATTTTTTCAAAATATGACACTTAATCTTTCTTATTTACAAGTAATAGCATTAGGTTATGTAGAGTTATTATTATTAATGGCTTTTGCTATTTTTTTCTCAACTTTTGCTAGTCCAGTTATGAGTGCAATGTACACTCTAGGAATATATTTGACAGGTCATTTTACACAAGATATTTTAAATATTGGTAAATTATCTCAAAATGAAACTTTTATGCAAGTTACTCAATATATTTATTATATATTACCTGATCTTGAAAAATTAAACTTAAAAAATATTGCTATATACATGACTGATAATTCTATAAATGAAGTTTTTGCACCAGGTTTAATGTATGGAGCAACTTATACCATTTTTGTATTAATTGCAGCTATTTTTGTTTTTGAATTTAAAGAGTTTTAATTATGCAAAAATTAATATCTATTTTAATTTTGATAACTTTTATTCCTATAATACATTTTTCTCATTTATATACAAATGATAAATATAAGCAAAATATACCTATTGAAAAAATTAAATTTAGTTTACCTGCACCAGAATTAACTAAAGCTATTTCTTTTGGTTATGATAATTTAATTGCAGATTTTTTATGGATACAATTTATACAATATCTAGGTTCAGCTTATTCGAAAGAGGTTTCTTATATACCAGAAGTTTATTCTTTAATAAATACTGTTGTTACTTTAGATCCCAAATTTAATAATGCTTATATTGTTGGAGCTTATGCTTTAGAACAAAATAAAGAATTTGATAAAGCTATTGCTCTTTTGGATAAAGGTATAAAAAATACTACTGATTGGTATATCCCTTATCAAGCGGGATTTCTTTATTATATAAAGAAAAAAAATAAAAAAATGGCTGTAGTTTATTTTGAAAAAGCTAGAAAATATAAAGAGGCTGAAAGTTTGATGAATAGATTGATTGCTAATATGAAATTAGATATAGGTGATAATGATTTTGATTTTCAAATAGATTTATGGAAATCTGTTTATGAGCAATCAAAGAAAAGTAAAGATACTTATAACATGGATAAAGCAACAAAAAATATTGTTCAATTAACCATAAAAAAAGATTTAGCTTTTTTACAAAAAATAGTAGATAAATATAACCAAGAAGGAAGTAATGAAACTGTATACCCAGATAATTATGATAAAGAAAAAGATAATGAAAAAATAGATAAAAAAGTTGAAACTAAACCTAAAAAAAGACTTGAAAATCTAAATGATTTATTAGATTTAAAAATAGTAACCAAATTACCCTTTGATCCATTAAAAAGACCTTATTCTTTTGACCCAGTAAAACAAGAAGTAATTTCTTTACCTTTACCTTGGGAAAAGAAAAAGTAAGTATTTATTTTAAGGATGTATTGGCTAAAAAAGTACAAATTTCATCTTGTGCTGAAATCGCAGAATACATATTAGAAAAATTATTCATCATAATAGAAAAAGCAATAGGTTCTCCATCTTTTGTAAAAGTATAACCAGATAAACAAGATACTCCATTTATAAAACCTGTTTTTGCTTTAAATTTTCTTTCACCTGCTGTTTTTCTGGTTCTTTTTCTTAAAGTTCCGTCTGCACCAGAAAGAGGTAAAGATGCTATATAATCACTTTGATATCCAAAGTCTTTATACATATAATCCAAAACTTTTATAAAATGTCCTGCTGTTATTCTATTTAAAGGTGATAAACCAGAACCATCTGCTATTACTAAAGCTTTAGAATCTGTTTTTAAAATTTTCTCAAAAAACTCTTTTTTTATAATTTCAGCCCCTTTTTGAGCATTTCCGGGAGCTCCTTTAAAATAAGCACCAAGGTATTTTAATAAAATTTCTCCTATAAAATTAACACTATGCTTATTAAAATCATAAACTATTGCTGATAAAGTTCTAGAGTTACTACTTACTACTTCTTCAGCACCTGAAGGAGTTACACCTCTTTTTACAGTACCTTTTACTTTTATTCCTTCTTTTTCCAAAAGTTTTTTAAATACATAAGCTGTATAAATAGAAGGATTATCCAAATTTATTTTGGTATTTTCATAATGACCATTTACAGGAACATATCCTTTTACAATAATTTTATTTTTACCATCTGGTAAAACAGTTCTAGAAACTATTAGATCAGAATAACCTCCACCCGTAACAGTTTGATTATCTATTTGAAAAAAATCATTTTCAGGATCTAAAGTTACAACTCCTTTACTACCAGCTTTCCCACCAGATCTTAACCAAACTTCTACAGTATTTCTATTTAAAGATAAAGCACTAATTCTAGCACTATAAACAGAATCACCATAATCACTTACTCTCCATCCTTCACCTGTAGTTTTTTGATCAAAATAGCTATCATCTGCAATAATATTTCCACCTATTTCTACTACACCAGTATTTTTAAATTTTCTTACCATTTTCCACAATCTTTCTGTAGTAAGATCTGGATCCCCAAAAGATTTTAAATAAACGTTTCCAGATAAATAACCACCATCTATATTAGAATCTTTATAAATAGCTGTTTTAAATTTATGTTCTGGTTTTAATAAAGCTAAGGCAGCAGCAGAAGTAATAAGCTTCATATTAGAAGCAGGTGCAAGTGGTTTATTAGAATTATAATCGTATAATTTTTGACCTGTTTTTATATTTATAACGCTAATAGAACTGGATTCTTTAGAAATACCTGATTTTGCAAAAAGATTAGCAATTTGATTACTTACAGATGACTCTGCTAAAGAAGGAGTATTTATAGTAAATATGCTAACAAATAATAAAACAAATATTTTTGAATAAAGCTTTTTTTTAGATAATTTTATATTCACTATTAATTGCTCTCTATTTATTGTTTTAATGCTTCAATTTCTTTTTTTAATTCTAAGTTTTCTTTTAAAGCTTTTTCTCTAGTTTCTTTATAATAAAACATAAGAAAATATAAGCCAAAACAATAAATACCAAACATAAAAAGGGTAGTACTCATTATTATTTTAGCATTTGGATTATTATAATAAGCTACAGGCAAAAAAATAGTAGCCATACCTATTATTATTAAATTTAAATGAATTAGCATAATTTAAACTGAAAAAGATTCTCCACAACCACAAGTATTTGTTGCATTAGGATTTCTAAAAACAAAACCTCTTCCATTTAATTCATCATTAAAATCTAGTGTCATACCTTTTAAATAAATAGCACTTTTTTTATCAACAACTACAGTAATATCATTAACATTAATTACATGATCTTTTTCTTTAGGCTCATCATAGCTTAATTTATAAGATAGACCTGAACAACCACCACCTTGAATACCAAGCCTTACAGCTAAGTTTTTATTTTCTTTGGTTTCAAGTATTCTTTTTATTTCACTAGCTGCTTTTTCTGTAACAGTTACTATAGCTTTATTATCTTCTTTTTTTCTTGTTTGAACTTCAAACATAAAAATACCCATGTTTTTTAAAATACAGTATAAATTATATCAGAAGTTTTTAGAATATTACTTAATCATAATTCTTTAATGGAAAATTTTAGCAAATGAGTTTTATTTTTAACTTCAAGTTAAAAATATAAAAAACTATTCAACCAAAGCTATTAAATCAGTAATTCCATAATCTATATTAAACTGACTTAAAAGAGTAGTAACTTGACCTCTATGATGTGTTTGATGATTAAAAAAATGACTTAAAGCTTTCCAAGTAGCATGTTCTCTTTTTACACCTTTAATATTTTTATAGTGCATAGTGCTAGCTAAAAACTCTTCTGTTAATTCTTTAGACCAATTTTCTATAGCCAAATCCATTTTAAATCTATGTATTTTAAGCTCTTCAAAATCATCAAATAAAACATCATTTAAAGAAGTAAAACCTCCTTTTATTTCTAGTATTTCTTCTGTCAAAGAACTAAAATTAACATTTTGCTTAGAAAATCTATTTAACCATATTTTATCTGCTAAAACTAAATGATTTAAAGAGTTATGAATGGATTCAAAAAAAGCTCCACAATCTTTTTTTCTATAATCATCAGAAATTTTTTCACATGCTGTATATATTTTTTCATTAATAACTTTATTATAAACAGCTAAAAATTGATAATTTTCTAACATAATAACACCCTATTTATTCCATAAAAAATAACTCTTTTACCTCAAAAAAATCTCTAAGTTGTTTTAAAAGAGAATGTTCTAAAGGTATAGAAGTTGTTTCATAACAAACAAAAACCTTATCATAACTTTTATCTATAACATTATAAACAAAATTATCTATATTTTCATAATAGTTGTCTTTAAAAGTTATTTTAGAAAGTATATCTATATCAATATTTATTGGAGATCTTGTTGTTGATTGATAATAAACATTTACCCCTTTTTTTTCTAAAAATAAAGCAAACACATAAGGTAAATACATAAACTCTGCTGTACCTAAAATAAGGATCTTTTTATCTTGTAATTCGGTTAAATTTATATTATTTTTAAGCATAAAGTTTTCAAAATCATAATTTAAATTTTTTATGCCAAATCTACCAAAATTATATGGAATAATAGCTGTTAAATTTTTTTCTTCTTGCATTTCAGATATAATAGAATTATCCACTTCTATATCAAAACTTTCAAAATCAAATTCATCTTTATATAAAGAGAAATAATTGTCAGTATTTAAATTTTTAATCCAATTAAGAATAGAAACAAAATAGTAGTTTTTTACATTAGGTAAGGTTATTTTTAATTTTTCTACTATATTATTAATGGTTTTTCCTGTAGTAAATTCGTCATCAACTAAAATAATATTTTCTGCACTATTCATTATTTCTTGTAATTCTACAGAGTTAGGACAATATAAATATTGAGATGGAGCATGACTATGTTCTTCTTTAAAATCAGCTAAAAACTTACTATTAGTTTTATATCTGGTAGTATGTATATAAAATGCTTTCTCTAGAGCTAATTTTTCAAAAACTCCATTTCCCAAAGCTGTTGCTGTTTCTGCAAAACCTATTACAATAGTAGGTTTATTTTTTATATTAGAGATATGTGATAATTTTTTTGCTAATTCTATATAATTTTTTTCCATAATAGAAGGTTTACAAGGGATATGTTTACCTAAAACTTTACTTATAAATAAAAAACCTCTTTTTTTATTTATTCTTGAAGAAAAACCTGTTAAATTAAATAAATCTTGGTTTTCTTTTAATTTTAATATTCCAGTTTTTAATTTTATTTCCATTTTTATCCTATTTTTAGTAAAAGTTAAGCTTTTTTATTCTTACTGATCCCTTCCTCCTACGGGGTATCGACCCCGTAGGAGGTCTTAAATTCATTAGCCTTAAATATGCCCCAAAAATGTATTATATTCATATCTTCTTTTATATTTTCTCCATGATCTCCAAAACCATTTTCATTAATATGACAACCATGATCAGGAGTATAAATTATAGCTCTATTATAATTAAAATATAGTTCATTAAAAGCTTTAGCTAATTTTACAAAATTAGAATTTTGATTTTTTAAAGCTATCAAGGATTTTTCACTTAAAGGGTAGGTATCATGAATAGAATCATCATATTCTTGATTATAAGCTAAAATAAAATCATATTTATCTTTTTTTAATAATTCTATTGTTTTTTCAATAACTTCTTTATCATATTTTTCAGAATAATAATCTAAATTACGATTTCTAAAAATTAAATCAATGCTAGAATTTTTTACACTAACAATAGTAGTTTTTTTATTTTCTTCTATTAAACTATCAAAAATAGTGTCAATTTTTATAACAGGTTTTTCATACTTTTTTATACCATGAACTGTAGGTAAAGCTCCTGTAAACATAGAAGCAAAACAAACAGGCGTTACTGGTTTAAAAACAGAAGCTATTTTCAAAGAAATAGGTGCGTATTTTTTTACTTCATCAAAATAATTGGAATAATCTTTTTGTAAAAATTCACCTACTGCATCAGGAGCAAAAACCAATACTTTTTCTATTTTTTCGATATTTAGTTTTTTAGCTTGTTTAATAACTTTTTCAAAAACTTTAGTAGAAGCTTGTTTTGGTTTTTTTATTTCCATTAACTGACAAATAGTTGAAGTTACGTCTAAAATACTATTTTTTCTTTTGTACATATTTATTTATACACCTAAAAATTGAGTTTCTAATTCATAAAAAGAGTTTTCTGTTACTTTATAGGCTTTTGCTGTATTTTTAGAAGAAACTATTTTAAAAATTTCTTCGTTTTTGAAATGAACTGCACAACTATCATCTATACCTAAGCCTTCTTTCATTTTACCTTTTTTGATTAAATCTAAAAAGATTGGTTTTCTATTAATTTCCCCATCAAAATGAGGAGAACAACTACCTTTTAAAAAACCTAAGGAATCCCATTTATTTAACTGATTAGGAATAGAATCTGTCAAACCCTCTTCAAACCAACAAATAGCACCTGCACTAATTCCACATAATAAAATACCTTTTTCATAAGCTTTTTTTAAAATCTTATCTATCCCCCAATCCTTCCACAATAAAAGCATATTTCTGGTATTTCCACCACCTACATAAATAATATCTTGTTCTAATAAAAAAGCTTCCATATCATTTATTTTTGTTCTAAATAAAGATAAATCTGAAGTAATACAGTTAAAATTTTTAAAAAAATTATAAAACCTATCTTTATAATCTTGAGAATCTCCACTAGCAGTAGGAATAAAACAAATCTTAGGCTTTTTTTTACCAGATATTTCTAAAATATAAGTATCTAATAGAGGGTTTTCTGGCTCCATAGAAAATCCTCCACCACCTAAAGCTATTATATTTCTATCCATTTTTTTATCCTATTTTACTTTTCCTAAAGAATACCACATAGCCTATCAATTATGTATAGACCTTATATTAACAATTATTTTTATTACTTTTTACTCATTACTTTTTACTTAGTATATAATTTATATGTTTTTTTAATAATAAAATTTGAGGAAAGTTAAATGACAAAAAAACTTTTATTAGCACTAGTTACAGTACCATTTTTATCTTTATCCGCTTATGCTCATGAAAAAGATGCAGAGCATAAATGTGACGGAAAATGTAAGCATGAAGAAAAAGATCATAAATGTGATGCAAATTGTAAATGTCCTAAAAAAGATATGAAAGATGAAAAATGTGAACATGAAAAAATGGATATGAAACATGATGAATGTGAACACGATGAAGAAGAAGATTCTCTTACTAGAGCTTTCGAAGAAGGAACTCTTAACTTAGTTTCTCCAACCGTATACGAAAAAGATACACTTTCTATACAATATTCTCATAATTTTTATGCTAATTCTTTCCCAAGAGGAAGTAATCCATTCTTCTCTATTTCTTATGCTCCAATAGATAATTTACAAATTGATCTTGCTGCAAGTTTAAGACAAGATGAATATGAAGGCGGTATAAAATATCAAATATTAAACGATATGGAAAAAGATTTTATTTCTTTAACTCCTAAATTATCTTTTAATTGGAGAGGTAAAGTAGCTGGACTTGATTTATCTGCTAGCAAATTATTTTTCAAAGATATTTTACAAGTAGGTGTAAATTATAGAATAATGAACTATTTTGGAGATACAAAATTAGATGCTTTATCAGCACCACTTGCTCAAGCTGTAGGTGCAAATGCTATATTAAGAGTATGGAAACATTGGAGTATATTTGGTGATGTAGTAGTTCCATTTGATGGAAAATATATTACAGATAAAGGTTTTGTTTGGAGTGCTGGTTTGAAAAAAGTTATAGATGATTCTCCTCATATCTTAACCTTATATGTTGGAAATTCAAATGAATCAACTTTAACAGGAAAAACCTTCTCATCTTTTGCAAAATATCCTGATGCTTTAAAAGTTGGTTTTAATTTCTCTATTGATATAGAACATGCTTCAAAATTGCCAAAAAGATTATTTTAATTTTCTATGTTTTTAGTAGGTATAGTAAACTCTATTCCAGAAAGCCACATTAACAAAGGAATAGAACCTCATGATAATGTAATACTAGATACTATTGGTTATAGTATTAACTTTTTGTCTGAAATTGTACCTACTGATATTCATGTTTATAATCTTATTGAAAATACAGTAAAAACTATTTTTGAGGCGAAACCTTCTTTTATAAAATCTTTTTATAAAAGAACTCATATAGATTATTCATTTAATATAGAAAAAAATGACTTATTTAAAAAAGTTATAGAAAGTAAAAAAACAGAAAAAGGGGTAAATGGAACTATTTTTAATGGGTTACCTCTTTTTCAAACTTTATATCCAATAAAAAATAAAGAAGATAATGTTATCGGATTTTTAATGGTAGAAAGTAGTTTTGATGATTCTCAAAAAAATACCAATCTTACTAATTATTTTTACTTTTTAATTTTTGAAAGCCTGATTAATAAATTATTAAGTAATGCTATTTTTGAAAATACTAATCTTCCAAAAATAAAACCATCTGATGGAGTTTTGATTTTGGATGAAATGGGCATAATAAACTATTCTAATCATATAGGTATAAATACTCTAAAAAGAATAAATTCTGAGTTATTAATCGAAGGTAATAATTTTCAAGAAATTTTTCAAGATGGTGTATGGAAAATATTACAAGTAAATTCTTTATACTATGAACAAGAAGTAAAAATAAAAGAATTAACTATAAATATAAAATCAATTCATATAGATAATTTTATTTTGGTAATTTTATCTGATATTACTGAAATTAGGAATAAAGACCAAGAAATTGAAATAAAATCTTATATAATTAAAGAAATTCATCATAGAGTAAAAAATAACCTTCAATCTATTGTTTCTTTATTAAGATTACAAGAAAGAAGAAATAAAAATCAAGAGGTAAAAGATATTTTATCTGATAATATACAAAGAATTACTAGTATAGCCATAGTTCATGATTATTTATCTCAAAAAGATGTCAATTCTGTAGATTTAAGTGAAATGTCTAAAAATATTGTAAATGAAATTTCTAAAACATATTCACATCCAGATAAAAAAATAAATTTTAAACTTAATTTACCCGAAAAATTATTTTTTCCTTCTTCAAAAGCAGTTTCTATTTCTTTAGTATTAAATGAAATTTTGAATAATATTTTAAAACATGCTTTTACAGAAAAAGATGATGGAGAAGTAGTTTTAGAAATAATAGAAAGTAAAACATTAAAATTAATTATTTCTGATAATGGTAAAGGAATACCAATTTCTTTTTCTCCAGAAAAAAATGGTAATTTAGGGTGGAAAATAATATCGAATTTGGTAAAGGAAGATTTAAAAGGAACTTATTTTTTAGAAAGTAATAACCCTTCTGGAGCTAAAATAACCATAGAATTAAGCCTTTAAATTTAGCAATATTTATTATTATTTTGATATAATATTTAGTATGTTATTTAAATTTTGAAGTTAAGAGGTATTTATAATGACAATTTCTGGTTTAGGTTCTGGGGCATCTATAAATTCATCAAAGGCTGAAGCACAAGCTCATTCTATAATGCCCGATCCTCCTATTAGTAGTATATTACAACCATTTTGGGAAAAATTGGTTGCAACTATGAAAAAGTTAGATCATGAGTTGCCAAAACCACAAGGATAATTAAATTGAGTAAAGCTTTAGACCTGATAAAAGGATCTTTAACAAAACTTAGAGCTAATCCAGAATCCGCTGGTGAAGTTTTTTTTAAAACAGAACCAGAATTAGACACTTTTATGGAAAAGTTTTTGAAAACACATCCTGATATCAAATTTTTTATAAAAAAAGAAACAGGTAGAATACATTTAATATACATCAATATAAAAGTAACCACAAAAGAAGAAGAAAAAGCTATAGAATCTGTTTTTGAAAAATCATTTAGTTCTAATTTAAAAGCATCTAAATCATTTGACCCTAGCAAAGTAAGATTTAATATGTTTAGGGATTAGCTAACTAAGTGAAAAAAATAAAAATAGCTGGTGCTGGAATCTCTGGTTTAACAGCAGGTATAAACCTTTCAAAATCAGGTTATGAAGTAGAAATTTTTGAAAAAAAAGATTGTGTTGCCAAAAGGTTTAAAGGTGATTTTCAGGGTCTTGAAAATTGGACAACAGAAAAAGATGCCTTAGAAATAATAAAAAATTGTGGAATAGATTTAAATTTTAAAATAACACCTTCTTATGATTTTAATGTAACTTCTTTCAAAAATAATTTAAAAGCTTTTAAATCTGAAATCCCTTTATATTATCTAATACAAAGAGGGACTGATAAACATCATCTTGATTATAATTTATATAATCAAGCAATAAATAGTGGTGTAAAAATTCATTTTAATATAAAAGATTTACCTAATGATATTAATATTATGGCTACAGGGCCTCAAAAATCTAGTGCTATTATTTTAGGTATAAATTTTAAAACTAATTATAAAAATACTCATTTAATGTTATGCAATAATGATTTAGCACCAAAAGGTTATGCTTATTTATTAATAGTAGATGGAGAAGGAACTATAGCTACAGCTTTTATGCCTACAGAAAAAAATGCTAATTCTTATTTAGAAGAAACTATTAATAATGTTAAAAAAATTTTTGATATTGAAATGCTTGATATAAAAAAATTTGGAACTTATGGTTCTTTTAGTACTAATAATATATACAAAAAAGAAAATAAGCTTTATATAGGGGAAGCAGCAGGACTACAAGATTTTTTATTTGGTTTTGGTTTAAGATATGCTTTTTTATCTGGATTTTTAGCTGCAAAAAGTATTATAGAAAATAAAGATTATCCAGAAATGGCTAATAACTATTTCTCAGATACTATAAAAGCTTCTTTAGTTAATAGATTTTTATATGAAAAACTTGATAACAATAAATATGATTTTATGATAAATAAAATGTTATATGTAAAAGATTTAAACAGTTTTTTAAGAAAACGCTATAATTTTAATTTGAAGAGAAGGATTTTATATCCATTTGCTAAAATTAAAATTAAGAACTAGAAAGGTAAAAAATGATAGAAACTATAACATTAGGTGCTGGTTGCTTTTGGTGTGTAGAAGCAATATTTCAAAGACTTAAAGGTGTAAAAAAAGTAGAATCTGGTTATATGGGTGGAAATACTATAAATCCGACTTATAAACAAGTTTGTACAGGAGAAACAGGTCATGCAGAAGTTCTAAAAGTAGAATTTGATAACGAAATAATTTCCTTAGAAAATATTTTAGAAGTATTTTGGCATACTCATGATCCTACTACATTGAACAAGCAAGGAGCAGATGAAGGAACACAATATCGCTCGGCTGTTTTTTATTATAATCAAACTCAAAAAGATTTAGCTGAGAAATTAAAAAATGAATATCAAAAAGATTTTAATAATAAAATAGTTACAGAAATAACAGCTGTTAGTACTTTTTATAAAGCGGAAGATTATCATCAAAATTATTTTAATGATAATTCTTTCCAGCCTTATTGTAATTTTGTAATTTCTCCTAAATTAAAAAAATTACAAGAAAAGTTTTCAAAATACATATAAAAATGGAAAATGAAACAGAAATAGATTTTGATTTAGATGATTTTAGTAATTATGTTACTTTGAATACTAAAAAAACTTGTATTGGTAAAAAAAATTATGCATATAATCTTTCTTTAAATATAGAACTAGATTTTTTTAATCTTTTTGAGAATAATTATATTCTTAGTTATCCTTTAGGAGAAAAGTATAAGTATTTTTCAGCCGATTTTACAGGGAAATATACATTGACAGGTATTTTAGGAACTAATGAAATAAAAATGATTTTAAAATTTAGTGCTAGTATAAATGAAAAAAAGGAGTTTGAAAAACTCCTTATAAAATATTGTCAAAAATAAAACTATTTTAGCCTCTAGTAACTACTACTTCAGAATATTCATCACCTTTTGCTAAGCATTTGGTTTGAGTACCTCTAAAATAATTACCATCATTAAATAACTCATAGTAATATTTTTTAGTCAATTCTGGTTCTTTTGTTATATCACCATTATAAAGTAAATTCATTAATCCTTCAGAACCACCTGTAAGTAAGTAAGATATATTTCTATCTGCTTTTCCAAACCATTTTAAATAACCTAATGATTCATAATCTTGATAAGCTCTTAAAACTAATTTTTCATTAGGAACTAATTCTTCTATTCTCCAAACTCCCCAACCTAAACAATTAACTACACCTAAAATACCATGTAACCAATCTTCTTTTGTTTCTATCATAGGTTTTATAAGAGCTTTCCAAGGGTCAGATAACATTATTCCTCCAAAGGTATTAAATGCACAAACTCTTCCTGCTTCTATTAGTAAATCTTTTGCTAAATCATAAGTACCTGTTTCTTTCTTTAATTCTTCTTCAAATCTAAAAGAAATTTTATTATAATAATCTGCATACATTCTAGTTAAATATACCCCAAATGCTGGTATTAATCCTTCATCATCACCAATTAACGGCATTTGAGAAACTGTATCTATAATTAAGTTTTCATCTATATTAGTAGGTATTTTTCTATCAGGAATTTCTTTATTTATAGAAAAATCTTTAGTAAAAATATTTTCATCTAATTCTAATTCAAATTCGCAATAATCTTCTCCTAAAGAAACTGATTTATGTTGTTTTATTTTTATATCATCAGCAAAATATTGACCAGATAAAGTCCCAGAAATTGCACCTATAGTACCTAAAATAAAGCCTTTATCAAAATATTCCCCAGCATGTTTTCTTTGACCAAAATTTAATTTTAAGGCATTTCCATAATGAGAGATTTTTCCTATTACTTTTCCACCAGAAAAGTTGGTAGCAGAAAAATCTAATAAACCAAAACCGCAGTATTTAAACATATCTGAAGCAAATTGGAGTTTTTGTTTTAAATCTAAATTAGGGGTTACATTAAAATATTCTGATAATTGTTCAAAAACAACTTCAGCACAAGATTTAACTAAGATTTTTTCATAATTTATATAATCTGCATCTTCTATAGTTTGTTGTAAAAATCTATTATAATGATTACAATGAAAAACCATTGATTGACCATATAAGTCAATACTATTATTATTTTTTATAAATTTACTATCCATATTTTCCATCCCTGTTTTAACCTAATTTTTTACCTAGTAAATCTTCTACAGCTTTAACAGCTAAGTTATATTGTTCTTCTGTTACTTCTGTCTTTTCATCTATTTTAGACCAAATCATTTTAGTTTTTACCATTAACCTTCCAAAAATAGTAGTTGGTAATTCTCCTTCTGGTAATGATTCAACAACTTTTTGTTTTAATTTATAAATTTTTGAACTCATAATAATTCCTTGTTTTTAAATAATATAAATAAAGTTAGTGTATTGTAATGTTTTAAAAGACATATAATTGAATAACCATCTTAATATTTTATAACAAAAAGTTTTATTTGTATATTATTATAATAATTATTTGTATATATAGTTAATTATAGCTATACAACGGGCTGAGACTTGTTTTTCAACTTTTCAGTTGTAGAAAAAATATAAACCAATTTTATTATTTTTGTTTTTCCAAATAATTCATTATTATATTGCCAAAATCAGATGGCTTTTCTAATAGTGAAATATGCCCACTACCTAATTTTTTGAATGATACATTTGAAAAATTTTTACTAAATTTTTCAGCTTCAGTAAAATAAAAAATTTTATCTTTTTCTGATGCAATATATAAAGTCTTTTTATTAATAGGCTTAATTTTTTCTTCTATAGCAACTCTTTCAAAATCTCTAACACAACTAAAATCACCTAAAGAAGCTTCATCTGTAGCAAAAAAAGCCTCTGTACCTAACATTTTTAAATGAAAAGGTGTTTCATCTGAATAACATTTATCAAGAAAAAAATTAGCATCATATTTTTTTTCAAGAAGTGATTTATCAATAAGTTGCGAGTTGTGTTTATCTTTTATAGCATCATTTGATCTATTAGTATTAACTAAAATAGCATTTTCGATTTCATTATCCAGTAAATTTTTATTGAGGATATTTATTAAAGTCATTCCACCCATACTATAGCCTAAAATATTAACTTTAGAGGTTGTAATTTTATTTTTGATTAATTCTTTAACTACCTTAACTTGAAAATTAGTTAAATCATCTGCATTTTCTATAGGTTTTCCTGTTGTCATTTCTTCATCATAGCCATGTAATGGAGTATGTATAACAAAAATATTCATATCTTTTAAATGCGGGTATAGAGGAATATATGATTTTTCAAAGGTAGTAACACCCATAAAAATTATTAGATCATGATACTTAGTATTTTTTTTCTCTCTTTTTATAATTTTAACTTTTTTATTTTCAATATCTAAAGTAAAAAGTTTTTTATTATAATCTCTGGCATCCCATTCGGCTATATTACGTAAAAGAGGCGTGCAAGAAAAAGTACTTATTAAGCTAAATAGTAATATTAATTTAAAAATTTTTTTCATTTTTATTTCTGAATAGAATATTGATATTCTATTTTACCTTTTTCATCTAAAATTTCTACTAATATTTTATCATCCGTTATTTCAAACCAAGCAAACCCTAAGGTTAGAGCAGAAAAAAGTGTATTATCTTTTATTCTAGGTGTTGTTCTTAAAGCAGAACCACTTCCAAGTATTAAATAATTAATACCACAATCTGGTTTTAAAAGTTGTTTATTATGCTCATGTCCAGATAAATAAAAATCAACTTTGTTACACATAGGTTTATCAATTAATTCTTTTAATAATCCTGTAGCATTAGTATAAATTCCATTAGTATATCTTGGATGATGTCCAAAAGCTATTTTCCATTTATTTTTAGAATTTTCTATAAGATTTTGAACTTTTTTAATTTGTTTTTGTGAGGGAATATTAGTATCTATACAAAAAAAGTCTGTATTTCCATAAGAAAAATTATAAATATTATCTAACATAACCCATTTTTTACTTTTTTTAGTATAATCAATTTGAGCTTGCACATTCCCTCTATAATCATGGTTTCCTAAAGTTAAATATATTTTCATATCTAGATTTTTATAAGGTTTTTCAAATTTTTCTATAAACTGTTTATCATTTACACTAGAAACCCCAGAATTATAAATATTATCACCTAATAAAATACCAAAATTACAACCAGATTCTTCACATTTATTTTCTATAGCTTTTGCTACATCATATTGTCCCTTAGCCCCTGTTCCTGTATCTCCTGTTACAAAAAAAGTAATTCTATTTTCTTTTTCTTTTTTTGCTTCATCTTTTTTATCTTCTATTATTTTATCTTCTGTATTTTTTTCTATAGTATCTGAGGGCGTTGGAGTTGGTTTAACTACTTCATCTGTATTTTCTGCTATTTTATAGCTAATATTTTCTGAAAAAGCAATTTTATTATAAAAAATAAAGCTAGATAATAATACTAATAGTAATTTATAATTCATTTCTTAATCCTTAACAGAATATTTGTATTCTATTTTACCTTTTTCATCCAAAATTTCGAAATATAAGTTAGAATTTGTTATTTTAAACCAAGCAAAACCTAGAGTTAAAGATGAGAAAAGAGTATTATTTTTTACTTTAGGTTTTCCTCTTACTTCAGAACCAGTACCTAAAATTAAATACTTAACTCCACAAGTTGGTTTTAAAAACTGTTTATTATGTTCATGTCCAGATAAATAAAAATCAACTTTATCACAAGTAGTATTATCAATAAGTTTTCTTAATGAACCTTTAGCATTTCTATAAATTCCATTAGTATATCTTGGGTGATGACCAAATGATATTTTCCATTTATTTTTAGAATTTTCTATAAGCTTTTTAACTTTTCTTATTTGTTTTTTAGATGGAGAATTAGTATCTATAGAAAAAAAGTCTGTATTTCCATAAGAAAAACTATAAACTCTATCTAACATGACCCATTTTTTACTTTTTTTAGTATAATCAATTTGAGCTTGTACATTACCTCTATAATCATGATTGCCTAAAGTTAAATATATTTTCATATCTAGGTTTTTATAAGGCTTTTCAAATTTTTCTATAAATTGATTATCATTTACATTAGAAACACCTTTTTCATATATATTATCACCTAATAAAATACCAAAATCGCAACCAGATTCTTTACACTTATTTTCTATAGCTTTTGCTACATCATATTGAGCTTTAGATAGTTTACCAGTGTCACCAGTTACAAAAAAAGTAACGTCTTTATCAGTTTTATTTACAACTATTGAATTTTCTGAAAAAGCTGTTTTAGCAGAAAAAATAAAGAAAAAAAATAAAATTAAAATCGTTTTATAATTCATTAAAAACTTTTTATTAAAATAATATAGTTTAGATATTATACAAAATTTTAATTCTTTTTAAAAACCAATGTTTTAGAAGCGTAAGAAATATCTGTATTAACTAATTTTAAACCTTCTTCTTCAAAAATAGTAGCCAAATCATTTTCTATATAGTTTTTATAAAAAGGTTCATGAAACTCTTTTGCAAATCTATTTAAGGTTACTTCTAAATCTGGGCTATCTGATAGTTGAATAGAATCTTGTATGACTATAATACCATCATCTTTTACTATTCTTTTCATTTCTGATATTACTTTTTTTCTTACTTGATAGGGTAATTCATGAAATAAGTAAGTACTAGTTACTATATCAAAAGAATTGTTATCAAAAGAAGTATTTTCTGCGTTTTCTGTAACTAAGGTTATATTTTTTATGTTTTTATATTTTTCTTTTGCAAAATCTATATAAGATTCACTTAAATCTAATCCTGTAATATTAATTTCTGGATAAGTTTTAATTATTTGCTTAAAAGAACTTCCATTACCACAAGCAATATCTATTAATTTTATATCTTTTTTGTTTTTTATAAAATTTGAAATAGGAGGAATAACTTGTCTTCTCATAACATCGGCTATACCCACAAAAAGAAATTCTACCCCTAATTCATATCTTTCAGCAGATTTTTTACTAAAATATCCATCTGTTTGCCAATGAAAATTTCTTAAAAAATAATTAGGATAAGCTTTTTTATCTATATTTTCTGGTAATTCATTCCATTTATTATTTTTTTGTCTTAAATACATGCTTATAACTTCTGAAAATAAATCTGGTAAATTTTTTAGATAACTATCAAAAGGTATTTGAAATAATAACTCTTTAGAATAAAACCCTTTTTCTACATTTTCTAAATCTTTTTTTAGAAGTTCGTCAAATCTTTTATTTAAAAGATATACCTCTTTTATAGAAGGTTTTAATTTTTTATCAATAGGAAAAAAAGTTCTAAAAAATAATTGAATATTACCCAAATGAAACTGCAATGTTTTTTGTTGTAAAATATATGTAGGTTTATAAAAAATATTTTCCATCATTCAAATAAATTAAAATTATAATTACTTAATTATGATTTTAGCAGAGTATATTAAAATTAAATTTTTAATTTTTGTTCCCTTTATAAAAAATTGATTCTTATCAAAGTCGTATAAAAATTGTAGACTTAGAAAAAAAATATCAGTAAAATACAAGTGTTATTTTTAACTTAGGACTAAGAGAATGAAAAATAAAAAAATATGGTTATTTTCAATAATAAGTTTATTAACTTTAGCTTCTTGTGATGCCTTATTATTAGAAAAAAAAGATAATGCTAATAAATCACCTAGCCCTTCTGTAAGTTCAACACCAGCACCTTCAACTTCACCAGCTTCTACTGTTCAAGAAGACGCTCCTAAAGTAGTTGATATTACCGATTTTATGCAAAAATATAGTTCTATATCAAAACCAGAAGATTTAGTAAAAATATTTTTAGATAATATTTTTGGTTATTTAGATCCTGCTAAAAAAGATAAATCTGCTGCTATTATCGCAGTATTAATAAATGCTCCAACATGGGAAACACAAGCTGGAAGTTTATCATTTTTTAGAACAAAATTAAAAGATATGCCTTATATTTTTAGAAGTTATGCTAAAGGTTCTTCGCCAGAAAATAATTATCAAATGAACCCTGATAACTATGAAATAGAAATAACTAAATCTGAAAAAGTTGATGATGCAACACAAAAAGTATTTATAAAATCATCTGGTGCAGATTATCCAAGACCTGTAACTTTGAAAAAAACTAAAGAAGGTTTTTGGATAGTTCATGAATTTTCAAGTTTATATGTAGATGTAAGAAAACCATAATATTTGATATAATTCAATAATAGTTATTTTTAAGGAATATATTATATGAATAAATTATCTTGCATATTTTGTGTAATAATATCAACTTATATTGCACTACATTTTTTTAATTAAAAAATACAATGAATATTTTAGAAATAAATAATTTATCCAAAAGATATGGAAAAATACAATCCTTAAATAATTTTAGTTTAAAAGTTGAAAAAGGAAATGTATATGGTTTATTAGGACCTAATGGTAGTGGAAAAACTACCACTTTAGGTATTGTTTTGGGAATTATAAACCAAGATTCAGGTTCTTATAAATGGTTTGAAAAAGAGCCTTCTAAAGAATCTAGAAAAAAAATAGGGGCTATTTTAGAAACCCCTAATTTTTATCCTTATCTTTCAGCTGTAAAAAACTTACAAATAGTTGCAGATATTAAAAATGTTCCTTATAAAAATATTGATGAAGTATTAAAAACAGTTAATTTATTAGAAAGAAAAAATTATGCTTCTTCTACTTATTCTTTGGGAATGAGACAAAGATTAGCTTTGGCTTCTTCTTTATTAGCTGACCCAGATGTTTTGGTATTAGATGAACCAACAAATGGTTTAGATCCTCAAGGTATTGCAGAAGTTCGAGAAATAGTTCAGGAAATAGTAAAAAAAGGTAAAACTATTATAATAGCAAGTCATATTTTAGATGAAATAGAAAAAATATGTACCCATGTAGCTGTAATAAAAAAAGGTAATTTATTAGTTTCAGGAAGTATTCAAGATGTTTTAAGTAAAGATAATAAAATAGAAGTAGCTTCTGATAATTTAAATTTAATAGAAGAAAATTTAAAAGCTTATAAAGGTATAAAAAGAATAGTTAGAGCAGGTATAAAATTAGAACTTTATGTTGAAAATGATGTAAAATCTGAAGATATTAATAAGTATTTAGTAGAAAAAAATATTTATCTTTCTCATTTGGTTTTATCAAGGCAAAGTTTAGAAAAGACTTTTTTAGAATTAACGGCTGAATGAAAATTAATCAAGAAAAAGAGTTAAGATTAAGACCAATAAGAATTAAAGTCTTTATTAACTTATATAAGATTAAATATAAATAATTTTCAATAATTAAAAGTTAATATTTATTCTTATTAGAGAATATCTCAGAGCTCCTGCTCCCTTCCTTCTGCTGGGTTGATATTTAAATTCATTGATATTACATAGTATAAGGGTTCATTTAAAAACAGGTAATTTAAAATGGCAAAGATAGAAATAAAGAAAATTTTTAAACTTGAACAAGATTTTAATTTTAATATTCCATTATTTGATTCTAGTCAAATTAAGTTAGATAAAGAACTTACAAAAATATGGAAAAAATATATACCTGATAAAAGCTTGAAACATACTGTCTTTAAAGAAAGAGTTAAATTATCACATGTTTGGGAATTATATAATATAAGCTTTATAGAAAAAGATGGAAGTAAAAGGTTAAGAAAAAATCCAGATTTTATAAGCGGTGGAAGATGTACAGGTTTTAGTGAAAAAGGATTAAATTCTTTAAAAGATTTAATACCTAATGATATAGAAATATTACCTGTTAATAATACCTATTCTAAAACTAAATATTTTCTTATTAATATTCCTTATGATTTGGATTGTTTAGGAGAAAAAACAGTTAAGGAAAGAATACATTTTAAAAGATATGATTTTGATTTGGATAAAATAGAGAATAATCATATTTTCAGAGTAAAAGATGATTTAACAAATATATATGTAACTGATATATTTGTTAAAAAAGTTCTTGAAAATAAATTAAAAGGTTTTAGATTTGATCCTGTATGGATAAAAGGTGATAAAAAAATATATGAATATCCTTTTATGATTACCTATTCAATTTACTCTTCAGATGAATCAACTTGGAGTCATTTTAATGTTTAGTCAGAATCAGGATTTACAAGATTTTAGGATTAGCCCGTATTTCTCACAGAATTTTAAAATATTTTAAAAACACACTCCGTCATTCCTTGGTAGCAAGGAATCTAGTGTGTTTTTTTTATGTGCTATTTTTTGATTTTTGAATTGAGAGTTGGTTTTAATTTTTCAAGTAGCCCATCAAAAAAAAATTTAGGGTAAACGTTTACCCTAAATTTTGCAACTATTTTTATACTAACTATTTTTTCTTAACTCTTCGATTTTTTCTAAATTTAATCCAGTTATTTTAGTTATTATTTTATCATCAAAGCCTTCTTTTATCATATTTATAGAAGTTTCTATTTTACCTTTTTCGATACCAATAGCAGTGCCTTTTTCAATAAGGTCTTTTTTCTCTTTTCTTATAGCAGTTAAAAGCATAGAATTAACCTCTTCTTTAATTTTATATATTAAAGTTCAAGACTTTTCCTTAACTCTTCAATTTTTTCTAAATTTAATCCAGTTATTTTAGTTATTATTTTATCATCAAAGCCTTCTTTTATCATATTTAGAGAAGTTTCTATTTTACCTTTTTCGATACCAATAGCAGTACCTTTTTCGATACCAATAGCAGTGCCTTTTTCAATACCAATAACTGTACCTTTTTCAATACCAATAGCAGTACCTTTTTCAATAAGGTCTTGTTTCTCTTTTCTTATAGCAGTTAAAAGCATAGAATTAACCTCTTCTTTTGTTCTATATAAACCTTCTAAAGCCTTATAATCTATTATATCAACTTTTTCATCTATTGACATTTTTTGAAAGTAATTAAGAAACAATTTTACGGGTATCGTTATTCCATATTTGTCTAAAATTTTTTGCACTTGCTCAAAAATTAGTTCAGAATCATAATGAACTTCTGTTAAAAATAAGGTTGAAATTAAGTTATTTATTTTTTTTAGGTCAGATATAGTATATTCATTTTCTTTTAAGATAAAAACATCAAAATTTATTCCATAATTTTTTAATACATCATTATTTTTGATAAAATCAGATGCTTTGTTAGAAGAATACCATTTTTCATCTCCATTATATAAAACTATAGGAAAAATAGCAGGTAAATCTATTTTTTCACCTTTTGCTTTTATCATTTCTAAATATAAATTTGTTATATAATTTAAACATCTTATAGGCATAAATTTATCTACAGAACTTTGAAATTCTAGTAAAATATAAATATATATCTCTTTATTATCTTTTAACTTAGTTTTATATATTATGTCTGATTCTTTTTCTAGATATTCTTCTGATATAAAACTTTTATCTATTTTTTCTATACTATCGTAATCTATATTTTTTACCCAATCGACTTTTACAAATGTTTCTAAAAGCTCTTTAAAGATTTCTTCATTACCTAACATTTGCTTATAGCCTTTGTCGTATATTTGGTATATTTTATCCATTTTTACTTTGTTTTTTAATCTTATAAAATTCCTCGAAGCTCTGCTGGAGGTCTTAATTTTAATATTTAAAGCTTTATAATCTCTTTTTAAAAATTGTTAGAGTAAACAATTTTTTATAGATTTAAAATAACCTTATTTCTTGTATAATTAACTTATATTATATCTGATTTGGTAGATATATAAACCACAGTTTAGAGTATTTCTGATAAAATTAAAGTGGATATTAAAAAATTTTCAAATATTAAAAAATATTTTTGATATAAAAATAGTAGAAGAAGTAGAAAATTTATTAAAATAAGGTAATAATGATTAGATTAATAAAAGCTGAAGCAAAAAAAATATTTTATTATAAGTCTTTTATGGCTTGTGCTATTTTATATTTTATATTTATGCCTTTAATGTTTGTTGGGCTTGGGAATTCTTCTATAGGTAAGGGAAAATTTTCTTTTAAAATAATCTTTGATTACCCAGATTTTTGGCATAATATTACTTATTTAGCTAGTTGGTTCAATGTTTTACTTTGTATAATGTTTATATTATTAGTATCTAATGAATTTTCTTATAAAACATTTAGACAAAATATTATAGATGGTGTAAGTAGATTTGAAGTTGTTTTAGCCAAACTTTCTATAAGTGTTTTGTTATCAATAATTTCTACCTTATATGTACTTATTAGTGGTTATATTATAGGAGAAATATATGCTGAACCACATGCTTTTAAAGATGTAACAGAACAGATCTACTTTTTAGGAAATTATTTTATTCAATCTGTTTCTTATATGTCTTTAGCTTTGTTATTTGCTTTAATTTTTAGAAGACAAGGAACCTCTTTAATCTTTTTTTTAATATATGTTTTTGTTATAGGTCCACTTACTAGCTTTAAAATACCTGAACCTTATGGTGATTATACTCCAACAAGTATTTTAAGTAATTTAATAAATAATCCTTTACCTGCTATGTTTGGAACAACTTTACCTCATTTAGATTTAACCAGTACTATGGTTATGACAGCCATTTATACAACTATATTTTTAGCTTGTTCTTTATTAATAGTAAAAAAAAGCGATTTATAAATGACAAAATTAATAGATAGAACAAAAAGATTTTTTAGAGCTTTAAATGCAAAAATAGAATTATCAGATTATGAATTAGTAGAAAAAATTTTAAATGATAAAGAGAAAAAACTTTTTTATTCTATGAGCATAGTGGATCAAAGGCATTGCTTGGATGTAACTAATACGTTATTATCAAAAAATGATAAAAAACCTTGCATAAAAACTTTAAAACTAGCTTTATTGCATGATATAGGAAAACAAGTAAATAAGTTTTATTTATTAGAAAGAGTTGCTGTAGTAGTTTTTCCTCGTAAAAAACTAAAAATTAAAGCATTCCCTTTAAGAAAAAATTTAACTCAAAAAGCTTGGCAACTAAAATATTGGCATCCTGAGTATGGTTTTTTATTAGCTAAAAAATATGATTTTGATACAGAAATAACCGATTTTATTAAATATCATCATCATTTACCACCAAAATCTAAAGAAATAGAATTATTTCAATGGGCAGATAATCTTAATTAAATTATGGTTTTATTTATGAATTTAAAAAAAATAACTTATTTATCAATTATAACAATATTTTTTTCTTTATCAGCAAATGCTGAAACTTATGATATTGTGGATGATACTTTTGCTTTTAATAATACAGATATTTCAGGTTTAACTTCTATTTCAGTTACAGATGATTCTAGAGCTATATTAGTGAACCCAGCTGCTATTGGAATAAAAAATGGAATAGATGGATTCTTTTCAAAATCAGTAGTTAGCTCTTTTTCTAAAGATTCTTTTGACCAATTAAATTTGGCTGGTATGTATGAAAGTTTAAATGGTGGAGTTCAAATTTTTACACCTGTAAAATCTAATTTACCCAAACTAAATAAATTTTATGTTGGTATTGCATACCCTATTTTACAAGGCTTAAGTGTAGGAGTTGGTTATTCTAATGTAAACCCATTTAAAGAGGATACTTCAATAAAAGAAAACAGTTTAGCCAATGCAACTGTATCTGGAATAAGTAAAACTTTACCTTCTAATTTGGTTACAGGTGAAAAAATAACACAAAGTATAGATGTTGGTTTAATAACTAGGCCTATAGAACTTTTTTCATTGGGTTTGGTTGTAAAAAATGTAAATGCCCCTATTTTTTTTGATACTTTAAATAATAAGGAAATAAAAATAGCTAGAAGTTATCTGGTTAGTATAGGTTTAAGACCCCCTTTGAGATATTTTTCGGATAGAATTACTTTAACAGCTGATGCTGAATGGGTAGAAAACTCTGATATAAAAAGATCTAAAGCAAAATTTGGTTTAAATACAGAATTATTAGATGGTATTCATATTAATGGTTTTATGTTAACAGATTTAAGTTTTAAAAATATGTCTTTTGGTTTTCAGGCAGGGTTATCTTTCCCATATTTATCTATGGGATATGCTAGTTCTTTTGGTCCAACTAAAGATGCTGCTTATTTACGTTTTACTAATAGTAAAGAAAGAAATCTTTTAGAAAAAATAGAAGAAGAATAAATTTTATATTAGAGCATAAATTACTATTTCTAAAGGTAATTCACTAAAAATATTATATTTTAAGTTTAATATATCTTTTGCCTTTTCAGAAGAAGCTGATTTTTTACCTTTAGATATTTTTTCTAAATTATTTAGGACTATTTTATTATTAGATTTTATTTTTAAAAAATCTAAGGTTTTATAATATCTTTCTAATATTAAAGAAGTTGTTTTAGGATTAAAATCAAAAAGATGTTTTTCTATGATTTTTTCTATAATATATAAAGAAACTAAAGCTAATTCTTGGCTAAAATTGCAAAAATCATTTAAAAAATAATCTATATAGGTAGGATTCTCATTTTTTAGAAATCTTTTACTAAAAGATTCTTCTAACTGTTTAATATTAATTCTTCCATCTAACAAAGCTCTAATAATTATTTCTACAGCTTTTTGCCTATGTTCTTCATGTTTATAGGGGAATAATATATCTAAGATCATAGAATCTAAATTAACATGTTTTTGAAAGACTAAATTTAATATATCTAAATAACCTTCTGTTTTAGACATTTCTCTATTTATACCTAAAATTTTTAATTCAAAAACTCTTTCTGCCATAGCAGGATAATCTAGAGTATCATATCTTCCAAAATATAACTCTAAATGAGGGAAAATAGAAAATTCTCCCCAAACTCCATAGTATAAAGCTTCATCAGGAGGTAAATTATTATGATAAGTATTTCTTATTAAAGGAAAATAAGTTTTTGTTTCTCCATTTAAAGCTAAACAATCTTGTTTTTTTAAAACTTCTGGATGCATAAAAAGTTTTATATAATTTTCTTTATTATCTTCAAACTTTCCTCTATTTGTAATACCAGTAAAAATATCTAATTTAGCTAATTCTGGTACTACTTCATTTAAATTTAAAAGACCAAATCTAGTTCTTAATGCAGCATAAAATAGATAAAAAATACTATTACTATCAGATATTATATCTTCTCTATTTTTAGCTATATTATTTACTAAAAATATTTTTAAATTATTTTGCTTAAAAAGAGCTATAAAATAATTTTTAGATTCTTGATATTCATTATCTGCTGCAAAAGCTAAAATTAAAGCTTGTTTTATGTTTATTTCTAAATTATTTAATTGATTTTTTAATTTATCCCAAATTTCTGAGTGCTTATTTTTTATAAAAGGTATTCTATAAAGAGCTTTAGTTAGATCCCAAATATCTATTTTATTTCCTAAATTTAAAATTTTTTCTACAAAAACATCTGGTTCAATCCATCCATCTTCATAATTAGGTGTTGATAAAAAACTATTGATATCATTTTTTAAGTATTTTATAAATAACATATAGTTTTTATATTTATTAGGATCTAAAGAATCTAAAGATGATTTTAAAGGATTTGACATAAAAACATCACCTTTTACTTCTTTTTTAGTATTACTAGTTATTTTTACTTCTTCTCCATTATTATGCCAAGCATATAAAATACATAAAATAAACCCTAAATCATGATGAAAATCTTTAGGATAACTATTTTCGTATAAATTTACATATATATTAAATTTTTCTGTTAATTGATTAAATATAGTCATTTTATTTAAAACTTCTTTAGATTTAGATAAATGTTTAAATTTTAATAAAGAAGCAAAAATATATTCATAATCATTTTTATTTAAAATCCTATTTTTTAAAGCTTTATATTTTAATAAATTATCAAATAATTCATCAAGATTTTCAGCTAATTTAAACTTATTTGTTTTTATATAAATTTCATCTGTTACTTTAATAGCATCCATTTCAGTTAAAGAATTATTTTTTTTATAATCTGATAAAAATTTTATTCTTTTTTCTAAAAATAAGTCTTTTTCTTTACTACTTAACTTAGCTATTAAATCATCAATACTTTTAAATTCTACCTTATTCTCAACTCCTATATCTTCATTATATTTTTCATCAATATTGGGAAAATTATCAGCTGTATCTTTTTCTTTAGTAACTATAAAACCTTCTAATAAATCTTTTTCTGAAGATGAAATAAAATCATAAAAATCTATTATTTTCTTTATTATCTCTTGATTTATAATTTTTTTATCTAAATTTATTATAAATTTAATTATTTCTTTTCTAAAATCTTTGTTTTTACTTATCAATCCATCTAATATAAATAGGATTATTTTCTTTTTAATAACTTTTGATTCTTCAGGTTTTATATCAATACTAATTTCATTCTGATAAGCTTTTTTAAGTAACTTAAAAGATTTTTCTGCTATGTATTTTAAAGAATTAGTAATATTTTTACCTAATAAATCTAATATATCTTCTATTTTTATTAATTTTTTATCAATAAATAAACTTATATTATCTAAAGATATATCTATACTTTTATTATTAGAAGATGATAGCATTAAAATAATATTATCCATATTTTTTGTTATTTCATCTTCATTTAATTCTAACAAGTAGAAAAAATCAGCCCAATAATTATTTAATGTTTGATTCATATTTTGAATTAATTTTTTAAAAACTAATTTTATGGTATTTTCTCTTGATATTTTATTTTTATTATAGAATACCTCAGAGCTCTGCTCTGGGGTTTCATGGGGTACGGGGGCAGAGCCCCCGAGCCCTTCCTCCTGCGGGGTTGATACCCCGTAGGAGGTCTTAAATTCATTTGTTTTTATTTGCTCAACTATATATGTTAATAAGTTTTTATTAGCAATAGGTAAAGATATTAATGGCTCAGTAGCAGAAATTTTATCATAGTCTAAACCTGCTAAAATCATTTCACTATCAAAAAAATCTGTAAAATTATAAATATAAATTTGTTTTTTATTATCAAATCTACCAAAATTAAATCCTTCTTTAAACATTGCTTTTCCAGTAGCTTCATAAATTAAGTTTTTTATCTCAGGGTTTGTTTTTCTAAAATAAGCTATAGCTGTACTAATACCAGAAAAGCCATAACTTAAACGTCTTTCAAAATTATTACAAAAATCTATAAGAGCTTCTACAATCCAATCTTCTTTTCTATCTAAAATTACAATAAAAACTATTTTTAGAAGATTTAAATCATTTTCATGAGAAGAATAATGAAATGTATCTAAATTTAAAGCTGATTTAAAACTTTTTTTGTCTGTAATAGCTACTTTTATTATATTTTTTCTTAAATTAAAATAAACATAATCTTTTGAATATTGTAAAGTTCCATTTTTTTTTATAATTATCAATTCATTTTTTATAAAATCATTAATATCTTTATTTTTTATAAAATTATAAAAATCTTTGAATGAATAATTTTTTTGATGTTTAAAATTTTGAATATCATCTAATAGTTCAAAAATAGGCTTAAAATCTTTAAAGAGTTCTTTTCTTTCAGGTGTATCTAATGATTTAAGTATAGGAATAAGTTCTTTATAAGAACCTAAAAATAACAATTCTAATAATTTATCAAAATTATTTGACATAAGCCCTCCCAAAAATTTTTATTATTAAATATGAGACTTAAGTCTCATATTTACAAACTATAAATAATAATCTATTACTTCTAAAGCTGTTTGTTGTAATTTTTTGAAAAATCCAACTTTTACAGAATCTAAAGTTTGAACTTCACAATCTTTTAAATCTTCAGTAAAAATTTTACTATTTATATAGTCTTTAAAATTATTATTTTCTACAATTAAATTAAGTTCTTGATTTTCTCTAAAACTTCTTGAATCTGGGTTAGACGATCCTACTATTGTTAAATCATCAAATATTGCTGCTTTGGTATGAGAGAATCTTGGCATATAAAAATTAACTTTTATATCACCTTTTATAAAGGTTTGAGCAGTTCCCATATTTAGATTATTAAAAGTTTTACTATCTGTAGTTTTAGGTATAATAACTTCTACATCTACACCTCTTTTACGAGCTTCAATTAATTTTCTAATCATGTCATCATCAGAGAAATAAGGTCCAGCCATTCTGATTTTATTTTTAGCATAACCTATAGCTGTTAGCATAGCATCTTTTATTTGTAATTTCTTTTTACTTTCAAAAGCACTGGTAACAGCAATTCTTATTGGTGTGTTACCATAAACTTTACCAGGTTCTAACGTTTGTCTTGTAGCTGGTCTTTTACCACCTGCTTTTTCCCAATCTATATAAAACTCACTTTGAATATCATATACACATTCACCACTTACTTCTGTCATAGTATCATGCCAAATTTTAGAGTATTCATCTCCAAAATTCATACCACCAGTAATTACTTTATCACCATCAGCTATTATAAGTTTTCTATGGGTAATATTAACACCTTGTATTCCAAATAAAAGTTTATTGTATCTTCTTATATCAACACCTTTATTTTTCATATAATCAAAAATTCTATTATCCCCTTTTTTAGTTAATAGACCTAATTCATCTATTAAAACTTTAACTTCTACACCTTGTCTAACTTTTTCTACCACTTTATCAGCGATTCTTCTTCCTGTTTCATCATCATGCCAAATAAAAGTTTCTATATATAATGATTTTTTTGCTTCAGAAATCATTTTTTCCATAGCTGGAAAAGCTTCAGCTCCATCAATATAAAATTTTGGATCAGAGTTATTATAAGTTCTTCTAGAAAGTAAAAGATTGTCTAATCTTATATTTACATCTCCATTATCAGGTACATTATTTCCATTTCCATTAAACCAAGATTGAGTTTTAGTTTCATCTTTTACTTGTTCAGGGGTATCTATACCTGTTTTACAAGAAGTAAGCATAAGCATTGATGCTAATGAGAAGGTAAAAACAAATTTTTTAACAAACATGGAAAGAAACTCCAAAAAAACTACGCTTAAATTATATCTAATTTTAACATAATTTTATGTTAAAAATCTAGTGATTATAAATAATAAGGTAATTTTTTTTCTAAAAAAATAAAATAATTTATTTTAGTACATTATTTTATATGGACTTTAATCTTTATATGTGTTAAGATACTTTAAACCTACCTATTTCTTTTTAAGGTTTCAAAGAGGCATTTTTTAATTTATAAGTACTATTTTATATATAAAAAAAGGTATTAAAATGGATTTAAATAAAAAGGATATTGCTATTATAAATGCACCAAATAAAAGAGAAGATTATTCCGATGCAATTACAGTAAAAAAATTTATTATTTATTATATAACATCTTTAGGTATTTATGGGCTTATATGGACTTATAGAGCTTGGAAAATGATAGAAAAAGAACAAAATTTAAATATTTGGCCTTTAGCTAGAACTATATTTTGTATTTTTTTTCAATACAGTTTATATAAAAGATTATTAGAGCTTGCTAAAATTAAAGGATATCAAAAAAATTATAGTCCTGTTCTTTTATTTATATCATTTTATTTATTAAATGCCATTATAAGAAAAGCTCCTGAACCTTATGACAGTATCTGGGTTTTAGGTTTTATAACATTTATTAGTCCTATAAAAGCTCAATTATACTATTATGAAAAAGAATATCCAGAATTAAAAACTAATACTAAATTTTCAATACTTAGCTTATTTTTAGTTGTAATGGGCTTTTTTATAGTTTTACTTACATTTATACCAGATTTTTCTACACAAGATTCAGATAAAAATACAGAAACAGAAGTAACAGAAACAATGAGTGATGATTAATAATGGTAATTAAAATTGGATAATCATATATTAAATCCTTTTAGGAAAGGTTTTTTTAGAAGTACCGTTTTTATTTATTTAATAGAATTTACATTAATATTAATAATATTTTTATTATTATATTTATTTAATATTTCTAGTGATAAAATACAAATTTTTGATAAATATATTGAATATATTATTGAATTTGTTTTATTTACTATCTTAATAAAGAAATATGATTTAAAAATTAAATATTTAATAGGAGATTATAAAAAAATAAAAATAAAAGAAACTTTTGATAAAATAAGTATTTCTATATATCTGTTTAGTTTTTTACTTTTTACATATTTAACCTTTTTTTATATATCTAAGATAACAAATATAGATAGTTTTAAGTTTAATTTTGGTCATTCAGATGATTCTGATTTATGGTTAAAATCTGGGTTTGATTTATTTGCTATATTTTCAAATATAACAAATATTTTAGTAGTTTGTATATTTGCTCCAATCTTTGAAGAAGTATTTTTTAGAGGGTTTATTTTTCATAGATTAGCTATAAAATTTGATGTAGAAAAATCTGTTATATTTACCTCTTTTTTATTTGGTTTGGTACATGGCTCAAGCTTTTTACAAATTTCCATAGTTGGATATTTATTATGTATAGTTTATTTAAAATATAAAAATCTAACTTACAATATTTTAGTTCATTCTATTTATAACTTTTTAATTATAATATTTAAATTTATCTTAGAAAACTATAAGCCTTTTTATTTTAATTCTATAATTAGTTTTTTAGAGTTTTTTACTTATATTTCAATAATGATTTTTTCATTTTACAAGATAATAACTTTTATAAAAAATAATATACCTAAAAATGTAAATAATGAATCTTTACCTTATTTTTCAAACTATAGAAAAATGAATAATTATGATTATATTTCTATATTATATACAAATGAAAAACCCAAAAGAATAATAAGAAAAATTTTAATTTATTTATCAAGTTTTATACTTATTTCTATATTTTCTATATCTAGTCTAATTTATTTTTTTTATTCTGATTTTATAAAAGGATTACCAGTTGAAGAAATACAAGTAAATAATTATATTAAAAATGATCAAAAAAATCCTTCTATATCTAATTATAATTCTATACCATTTATTGTATGGCAAAGTAAGGGGCAAGATGGTGATAATTGGGGTGTATATGGTAAAAAAATAAAATTTGATAAAGAAAATAATCTTTCAGAAGATATTATTATTTCTCAAACATCAAAGGGAATACAAGAAAACCCTGTAGTTGAGAATATAGGAGAAAATTTTATAGTTTCTTGGAATGGTAATGGTAATAACGATGAATCAGGTATTTATGCTCGTTTTTTTGATAAAAATATTAATCCATTAACAGATGAGTTTTTAGTTAATAATGAAATTTCTGGAGAGCAAAGTAACCCCAAAATTATAAAAAAGGATAATAATAACTTTTATATAACGTGGAGAAATATAAAAGAAAATAGTATATCTATAAAAGAATATTCTTCTAAAAATAAAAGAAATATTAGTAATGAAAAAAAGATAATTTTACCAAATACATTTAATTTAAAAACTAGTAGTTTTGTTTATTTAAAAAATCAAATAGTTTTAAGTATAAAAAATGAAGATAAAATATATTTATATAATGTATATTTAAATAGTAAAAAACTAAAAAATGATAAATTAATATCAAATACTGGATATAATCCTACAATAAATACAATTGATTATAAAAAATTTCTTATATCTTGGGAAGATTATGATAAGAATAGTAAAAAATATTGTATAAAAACTAAAATATATAACAATAATTTCATGGAAGTTAATAAAGATTGTTTTATTCAGCAAGAGAATGATTTAGAAAGATTTAGAAAACAAAATTCTTTTTTAGTAAATAATCAAATTTATTCTTTTTGGGAATCTGAAGATATTCCATATGAACAAAATTTATTTATCAAGGTTTTTTCAATAATTTCTTCATTATTTAAAAAAGATTATGGCATAAAGTTTTTCAACCCTAAATCTTGCTCAGAATTACAAATAAATGATTATGGTTATAAAAATCAAATTAATTTTAAAGTAGCTTACTCTAATGAAGAAGCTGAAGACCAAAGTTGTTTTTTAGTAGTTTGGGAAAGTGAAGAACAAGATGGCGATAAAAGCGGTATTTTTTATAAAAAAATATATATAGATAATTTAGATTAATAAAATTTATCAGGAACCATTTCTTTTAGTGTTAAATAAAGCTCATTTTTTTCAATATCTGGGGTGAAAGTCCCTCCAGACTGATAATAATATTTAGGTCTTAAAATACCAGGTTTTATTTTGGGTAATTCTTCATCTGTAGGAACAAACATTCCAGTAAAATAAAATCTTCCTTTATAGGTATGAACCATAACTGTTGTTCTGGTCGAAACATAAGGATTTATTTGTACTCTTGTTATAGAAGACCAAGGTACTGAAAATCTTTTAGTTAAAGAATTATAAGTAATACCTTCATCTATTATTCTAATGTATTTTTCTTTATTATTTTCCATAGAGAAAAAAGAAACTACTAATATTACAAGAGTTGATATAGTATAAATACCCATAGGTAATAAAATACTATTATTAGTTAAAAGTTGCTTTCCGAATAATAAGGCAACACCAAGTAAAACACCAATATTAGGTAATAATAAAACTAAAACAATAAATATAAAAGCAAATTTATTATTCTCATTATTTAGATAAATAAGATTAGCAAATTTTTTATCCATTAAAATCCTGATATTACTTTTTCTTAATAAGAAGTTTATTATATTTTACCTTAAAAATTAGCTAAATGCTATTTTTATAATTTTAAAAAAGCAAAAAAAAACAGTTGCCTTAGGCAACTGCAGAGTCTATTTATTGTTATTTTACTTTTAGGATTAAATATTCATATAATTAAAACTGTGTTAGCTATTCTCATACATATAATTAAACTACTAATAATATAACAATATATTTATAGCATAATAAATTAGAATCATGCTAATTATTTATAAATAATTTATGGACATTTAATTTATTTTAAAAAATAATCAGTGTTTATACTTTTTTTACTATTTCTTGTACTTTTAATATAATACCTTTAGTCCATTTTTTAGAAGTAAATAAATAATTAGGATCTAAATATTCAGCTGCTTTATCAATAACATTTGAATAGATTTCTTTTTCTTTTTCTCCAAATTTATCTGTTATGTAAGCTAAAGTTACATATAAAATTCTAGAATCATAGCTATCAGGATAACTTTTTAAAAATTGATAAAAAATATTGTACGATTGATCGTATTTATTTAAATCATAATAAAGATTTCCAAGTTTTATAAAAGCAAAAAAGTAATTTTTATCTATAGCTTTATGATAAAAGTTTAAAGCTTTTTCCTCATTTTGTATTTCTAAATATATATCTCCTGCTAATGATAAATATTCTCCATTAGGTTCTAATTCAGATATTAAATATTTTTCTATATATTCTATAGCTTTTTTAGTATCATCTCTTTTATAATAAGTATTAGCTATTATTGCAAAAGCTGTATAGTCTAAAGGTTGTTTTTTAATATAATCTTCAAAAGTTTTTATTGCAGAAGTTAACTGATCTGTTTCTACATAAGAGATACCCATATTTAATAACATCTCATAATGAGTAGGGTTTAATTCTAAAGCAATAGCATAACTTTTTATTGCCATAGGGAAATTATTTAATTTAAAATAGCAATCAGATATCCCTTTGAAAGAAATAAAATCGTCTGGTATAAAAGCAATAATTCTTTGATAAGTCCAAAGTGCATCTTCATACCTTTTATCATTTTCATAAACTTCAGCTAAAGCTAGAAGAGAGTTTTTATTTTTATGATCCAAACTAATTGCTTCTTGTATAATTTCAACTGCTTTTAAGGAGTTTCCTTCATTTGAATATATTAAGCCTTTATAAACCATTGCTTTTATATTATTATTATTTAGTACTAAAATTTTATCAATTAATTCTGAAGCTCGATTAAAATTTTCTAATTTATAAGAACAAATCATTAGATTTTCTAGTAATTCTTCATTTGGATTATTATTGTTTTCTTCTAATTTATCAAAAATTTTATATGCTTCTTCAAAGTCATTTTTGTTTAATTTAATTTTTCCTACTCTTAGCATTAGTTCTAAATTATTAGGGAAAATTTTTAAAGCTTCTTCCAATATTTCATTTGAATTTCTATCCATATCTAAATAATCATAAATTTCAGCTAGTTTTAAATATATTTCTAAATCACATTTTTTCTCTTTTATTGTTTTATTTAGTAATAAAATAGCTTTATTATAATTTTTTTCTTTATAGAAAGCTAAAGCCATTCCATAATAAGGTAAATAGTTTTCTGAAAATTTTTTTATTAAGTCTTGAAATATATCTTTAGCTTTATCTTCTTTATTATTTTCAATTAGACATAAACCTAATTTATATAAATTAGTAAAATCAGCTTTTATTTCATTTGCTTTTAATAAAAACTCTTCTGCTTTTTTAAACTCTTTTTGTTCTAAATAAATACTACCTAAGTAAAAATTGGCATAAAAATTTTTAGGGTCTTTTTCTAAAATTAAATTTATATATTTTACAGAATTATTATAGTTTTTTAGTTTTAAATATAAATTTGCTAAATTGTTAAAAATAGCTAATTTAGAAAATTCATTTAATTCTTGTTCTAAAGCTTTTTCATTCAAATAAATAGCTTTTTCATAAAATTCTAAGTTATAATAAATTTTTTGTAATTTTAGGATAAAATCTAAATCTAATATTTTTTCATTATAAAATTTTTCAAAAATAAGTAAAGCTTCTTTATATTCATCCAAATAAAAATGGCATTCTCCTATTTTATACAAAATAATATTTTTTTGTTCTTCTAAAGCTTTAATTTTTGATTCTGTAGATATATCATTATCAGCATCAATATTTTTATAATATTCTGAATTAAAATTTTCATCTTTGTAATAAATAATTATTTTATTAAATAAATCAATTGATTTTAAATAATTATTTTTGTCAAAATATATATTAGCTACTTTTTCTAATATTTTTATATCTTTATCATATTTTAATAAATAATTTTCATAAAATACTAATGCATTATTTAGTTCTTTTTTAGAATCATATATATTAGCAATATTTAAAGATATAAGTTCATAATTATCTATCTTAGTTGTTATTTTAAGGTAATAATACAAAGCTTTTTCGTGATTATCTAATTTTAAATAAATATCAGCAATTGATTTTTTTATTATATCTTTTTTATCTATACTTAAAGATTCTTTTTGTAATACTTTTTCAAATGAGTTTATAGCTTCAATATATTTTTCTTGTTTTACTTTTAAAATAGCAGATTTATACCAATAATCAAAGTTATTTAAATCTAAGGCTATGGCATTATTAATTGAATTTTCGGCTAACTCAATATTATTTAGTTTTTCTGCATTTAAAAATATATAAAAATAAATATCAGCATTTTTTTTCAAAGTTAAATGCCTATTTAGTAGCTCTAAACTTTTATCAAAATTTAAGTTTTTAAAATAAATTTTTGCTAAATTAAATAGTATATCAGTATTATTTGGTTCTTTTTTTGTTAAATCTTCTAAAATTTTAATTGATTTAGAATAATCACCTTTTTCATAATAAACTTCAGCTAATCTATTAAGTAAAATAGTATTATTTTTAAGTATTTTTATATTATCATTTATAATCATTAATGCTAAATTGAAGTTGTTTTGTAAACAATATATTTCAGATAATTTTATAATAGAGTCAAGATCTAATTTTTTTAGGGTTAGATATTTATGATAGCCTTTTTCTGCTTTTTCATATTCTTTCTTAGTAAAGTATAAAAATGAAAGACCTTTTATTGCTTTGATATATTTAGAGTTTATTTTCAAACAATCTTTATATATTTCTTCTGAATTATTAAAATCGTTGATAATAAAATAAGTTTCAGCTAATTCAAATAAAATATCTATATTATTATTTAAGGCTAAAGCTTTTTTATAAAAATCTATAGAATTAATATAGTCTTGATTTTTTCTATAACAATTAGCTATTTCACTAAAAGCCTCAAAATTATTAGGATTATAGCTAATAGCTTCTAATAATAGCTCTATAGCTTTATTTATTTCACCTCTAGATGAAAAACTTTTTGCTTGTAGAGTTAATGATTTTGATTTTATTGCTGACATATTTGTTATATTTGAAACGGGGCTGACGGGGCTCGAACCCGCGACCTCCTGCGTGACAGGCAGGCACTCTAACCAGCTGAGCTACAACCCCTCTCGTTATTTGAACTTAATTCAAACATTAGGAAGTATATAGCAAATTTTTGAAAAAGGCAAGTACTTTTCTAAGATTTTTACTTTACTTATTGTTTGAAAACATTTCTTTATTAAATAGCCACTCGTTTTCAGCGATTAAGGTATTTAAAATATGATTTAATTTGTTATTAAGATATTCAAAATTGTTTAATTTTTCTGCTTCAATCCATTGTTTTAATTGATTTTCTTTGATTTTTCTTGCTAAAGCACAAGCTATTAAAGTTTCCATTATCTGATTCTTAATTTCAATATTATTTCCTTCTTTAAAATTAATATCAATTAAAATAACCCCTGTTGATGCAATTATAGGTGAAAACTCATGTCCAAAAGAAATTTTTTCTAAAATTTCAATTATTGCAAAGAAAATATTTTTTATATCAACATCAATATAAAAAGCTAAATACAAATATTGTAATAATAAGCTAATATTTTTTTTGTTATCAAGTCTATATATTCTAATAATATTTTCAGATAATTGAAAAAACATATTGTTATTTGCTAAATATTTATTAGCTTCTAATATAAGTTCATATTCTCTATTTAAATTACCTTTTTTTGAATTAACCCAAGATAAATTTAAAAGAGCTATTGATAAATTTTGCTCATCATTTAAAGTTTTTCTTATATCAATTTCTTTATTAAAATATTCTTCTGCCGAATTAAAGTTATTTGTTAGAGCATAAGATTCAGCTAATGCTTTTATAAAATCAACTAATATTTTTTTATCTTTAATAGATTCTATTAATTCTATAGCTTCTTGGTAAGTTTTTTTGGATTTTATTTCATCAGCTTTTTTTTGATATTTTTCTGCTGTAGTAAGAAGCTTTTTTAATTTAGTTTTCTTTTCAGCTATATTCATTTATAAAGCACTACCACAATAAGGACAAGCTGCCCAACCAGCTGTACATTCTGAAAAACAGGTTTTACATATTACAGTTCCACCTTGTTGTGGAGCTTGTTGTTGCGGTTGTTGTTGATAATCTTGTTGATAATTACCTTGCTCTGAATATTCAGGTGGTAAACCATTCATTATATATTCTTGTTTTAAGCCTAAAGCATATTCTATATGTTCGACACCTAATAAACCTAACTCTAAATATATTTGAGCTAAAGGTTTTCTATACTCTACAGGTTGAGCTTGTTGCAACTGGTAGGCATATTGATAATTTTCTTCGGTTAAATAACCTTGTTGTATAAGAATATGGCTTAAACTAATCATAAAATATTTTTCTATAACTCAAATTTTTATTATATTATTATAATACTATAGATTTTAATTAATTGGAAAATCATTAGTAATTTTTGATTGTAATATTAGGGCATCGGCTAACTCATCATGATTGATATACATTAACCTGATTAAAATCTCACCTATCATTACATTTTGCTTTTCTTGCTCATAAAGAGCATTTTCTAATTGTTCTTCTGTAATATAACCTTCTCTTAAAAGTAACGCTCCTAACCTATTATCTCTTTTTTGTTCTCTTAGGGCATTAATAATTTGTTCTGAAGAACAATAGTTTTTACTAACTAAAATAAAACCTAATAACCCACCTTCTTGTTCTTGAATATCTAAGCACTCATTTAATTGTTCTGGACTAATAATAGAAGATCTTATTAATATTTGACCAATTCTAGTTTCTTTTTTTTGTTCAACTACAGCTTTTTTTATTTGATTTTCAGTACAAAAACCTAATTCTATAAAAATTTGACCTAATAACTTATTTCTATTTTTTTTCTTTACTTGTAAAGCTTCATCTAATTGTTCTTTAGTAATATAATTAAAATTTAAAAGGACTTGACCAATTCTAAAATCTTTTTTTTGTTCTTCCATTATTTACTCTTTACTCTCTATAAAAATATTTCTTATAAGTACAACTTATAATCAAATTCCCATCTATCTTTATCAGGATCCCAATCATCCCAAGGTTGAATATTTTTTATTTTATTTCTCAAATTTTCAGGTATAACTTCTGGTACTATAAAAGCTTTTTGCCTTTCTAATGGATAGGGGTTTCTAAAATCAAAACCTAAAACACCCAAAACATATCTAGCTACGTACCAAGTTGCTTGTGTATCCCACCCATGTGCAATTTTTATTACTACTCCTAATCCTTCTGGATAATCTTCATGTATTATAGATAAACCTAATAATCCATCGGCTCCTTCTTTTGCCAAAACTTTTCCATTACAAGATTTTAAAATAGTAGAATCAAGTCTATTAAAACCTCCAATTAAATCTGGATTTTTTACCATTGCTTCCCAAATCCAATCATTATCTTTTTCTGTAACTAAAGAGGCATATAGTGTAGCTAATTGTGTTACTGTCATAGAAATAGTAGGTAAGCCGCAACCATCTTTGGCTATAACTTCAGGTTCCCAATTTTCACCAAAATATCTTTTTACCAAGTTTAAATACTTTTTATGGAATTCATGATGAGGCCAAGTATAGCCAACTCTAGACCATCCTTTTATTTTACATCCTTTTAATATAGCAGCATGTTCTCCAGAGCAAGGATGATAGTATCGTCTAGGTCTTCTTTTTTGTTTACCAAATTGCATAAGAGGTAAAGAATGTGGTGTTTGCATTAAATTCATTTCAGCTTCAGATAAAATAGATTGCATAGCTCTTATATGCTCAGTATCACCATTATGAGATGATACTGAAATGGCTTTTTGTTCCCAATTTAGTTCTTCTTCCAATTCTTTAGCAAAAACTTTTATCATAACTGGTTTCATCATAGATCTGCCGTAACAAACTACATTTCCACCCCACGAATAAATAAGGTTTTTACCAGACACCCATGAAACTGCACCATGTATAGTACATTCTGAGATACCATTTCTTCTATAATCTACTAATGGAACCCAATCTTGCATAATTAAAAACTAAGTTCCCACATTTTTAATGTTTTATCATAACTACCTGATACTAAATATCTGCTATCAGGTGAAAAAACTAAGGTTTCTACATTATCATCATGACCTAATAATGTTTCTTGTTCCCAAGATTTAGTAAACCATAATTTTATATCTTTAGATGCAGTTCCAGCTGCTAAAAAATTCCCATCAGGGCTAAATGCAAGTGTTTTAGGGGTTCCTAAATCTTCAATAGTATGTATGTTTTTCCAAGAATTTGTTTCCCAAACTTTTATTTTACCATCATTAGAACTGGATACTAATGTTTTATTATCGGGGCTAAAAGCTAAAGAAAAAATACTTCCTACATGAGCTTCAAATTTCCCAAGCATTTCCCAACTTTTAGTATCCCAAATAATTATATTTTTATCTTCGCCTGCTGAAGCTAATAAAGAACCATCTTTATTATAAGCTAAAGCTCTTATTTTTTGATTATGTCCTAAAAGATTTTTGATTGGTTCATTTTTTGCAAAATTCCATATTTTTAAGCTGCCATCTTCATTTCCTATAGCAAAATTATTTTCATTAGGATTAATTTTTACTACTAAACCGTTTACTTTATTATTTTCTAATTTTTTAAATGGTTTCCAAGTATTTGTATCCCATATTTTTATAAAACTATCATTTCCAACTGTTACTAAAGTATCACCTGATTTTGTTAAATCTATTGAATTAATTCCTTTAGAATTGTCTTTTATAAAGTTAAGTTCTTGAAGGTTTTTACCATCAGCTATTATTAAATAAGGATCATTTCCTGCTGATACAATAAATTTTTGATCTTGGCTATAAACAACAGAATTGATATTTTCATCATTATAACGATAAGAATAAATATTATCTAAAGAGTTGTTTTTCCAAACTCTGATAGATTGATCTAGTCCTGATGAAACAAAGTATTTTCCATTATTAGTCGGCTTTATATTGGTTACTACATTAGCTGTTTTAAAACTTTTTAATAGGCTAAAATCACTTATTCTATAAACTTTTATATTTTTATTTAAATCCGCAACAAAAATATATTCTCCATTATTACTAAAAGAGTATGAGGTTATAGTAGTATCAAATTTTATTTTTTTTAATAATTTTCTGTTATTAGTATTTAAAATACTTAAATGGTTATTTTCACTGGTAAGAGCTAGCATTGTTCCATCACTTGATAAAGATGGATTTTCATATTGGTCTTTTTTTCTACCAAAAGCTTGTATTATAGGCGAGTTAAATAAAACATTGTTACTTTTCCATTCTCTTATATAATAAGCATCAGCAGTAGAATAAATTATTTTTTTACCATCAGAGCTAAAAATTATTTCTTTGCATAATCCTTGCTCTGGTAATAATTTAGATTTTTCTTTACCCGATTCTATATCCCATACTCTAATAGTTTCATCATGGCTACTTGAAACTAAAAATTTATTATCTGGGCTAATAGCTACAGCTATAACTGGTTTGGTATGTCCCAAAAAAGTTTTAATAAGTTTATTTTTTTTGGTATCCCATAATTTTATAGTATTATCAAAGTTAGCTGTTGCAAAATAATTTTCATCATTGCTAAGACTAAAACTTAGTATTCCAGAATTATCTTTTAATTGGAATATAGTTTCTCCTGTTTCTAGATCATTTATTTTTACATAACTATCATTACTAGAAGAAATTACAGATTTATTATCTTTAGAAATAGCTAAAGAGTTAATACCCACATTATGAACTTTATGTGTTTTATATAAATGTTCTGCCTGAACATTTAAAGAAAAAAACATTGTTATAGCAAGTGACAAAATTACTTTTTTTTCCATAACCAGTTCCACCTATTTCCTTCCGGCTTTTTATTTATATCTTCATCATCTTCATCATCAAGAAAAACATTTTCCTCTTTTTTATCTTTTTTTAAGTCTTCTTTTTTAGCACGACCTAATTTTCTTAAAAGCTCATTTTTATAGTCTATATCATCATCTAAGCTTTCTAATTTAAGATCAATATCAATATCAATACATTTTTCTATATATTTTAAAGAAGTTTCATAATCTTTTAAATATTTAAAAATATCTGCTATATTAAAATAAGCTGCACTCATACTGAATTTATCATCTATTTTTCTAAATATTTCTATAGCATTAATATAAGATCTAATAGATTCTTGAAATTTGAGTATGTTTTTGTAAACAAAGCCCATATTATTATAAAGTATGCCTATTTCTTGCTCATTGTTTAATTCTTTAAATAGGTTAATTGCTTTTTCATAAGATCTTAGGGAACTATCATATTCTTTTAGATAATTATAAACTATCCCCATCCCAGCATAAATAGGTGCTAAATGTTCTTTTGAATCTAATATTAAAGCTCTTTTTTCTGCCTTTAGATAAATATTTAAAGCTTTTTCATATTCTCCAAAACGATCATAATCATTTGCTATTTCAAGAAATTCATCTAGATATTCACTATTTTTGAAATCAGCTTTATATTTATCATATATTATTTTGGCAAGCTCAAGAGCAGAGTCTTTATCTAAACTCAGGATTTTTTCAACTAATTCAGCTCTTTTATATGGTTCCATTAATTTTAATAAAAACTAAAAAATACATTAAAGTATATTTTATTCTAACAAGTATTTAAAAAACAAGTGCTATAATTATACTATATAAATATAAATTAGTTTGAGTTTTAGTAGTTTTTTGTAATAAATAAAATTTAAGTATTGGAAATTTTTCTCCTCCTACATACATATACTAACCAAGCCTAAGAAATTATCTTAGGCTTTTTTATTTTATGTTTTTTTCTAACACTAAATTTAATTAAAAATAAAATAAAACTATGCTTATTACTGTTAGTATATTTACAAGAGTGTATTTTTATCCTAATTAAAAATGAATAAAATAATAATATTATTATTAATAACTTTTTCTTTTTTTATAACTTCTTGCGAAGAAAAGAAAATTAATTTAGTTCCTTTAGAAACTGTATCAAATGTTGATGTAAAAAAATATATGGGAAAATGGTACGAAATAGCTAATATTCCATTTGAACAACAAAAAGATTGTGTAGCGACATCTGCTACATATACTTTAAGAGATGATGGTAAAGTTGATGTTTTTAATGAATGTAGAGAAAAAACCTTAAATGGTAACTTAAAAAATATAAAAGCCATTGCAAGAATTGTTGATACTAAAACTAATGCAAAATTAAAAGTTAATTTCTTTTTTATTATAGAAGGAGATTATTGGGTAATTGATTTGGATGAAAATTATAATTATGCTGTAGTTGGAGAGCCTTCAAGGAAATTTTCTTGGATTTTAAGTAGAACTCCATCATTAGATGAAAATACTTATAAAAAAATAATAAATAAATTAGAAAAAAATGGCTATGATACTTCTAAATTTGTAAAAACAAAACAATATTAAATAAAGAATGAAAGATAGTAATTACAATTCTCAAGTATATGTTATAAAAGCTTCTTTTGCAGGAGTTATTTCTATATTGTTGGCTAAAATATTAGTTCCTCAAGATATTTTATCTGCTGCTTTTATTGCTACATTATGTATAAAACCAGCTTTTTATACAGGGCTTATTGTTGGTAAAGAGCAACTTTTAGCTAGTCTTTTAGGTGCTTTTTTAACTGGCTTATTAATGATGCTTTTTGGACAAAATGTTATAGTATCTTTATTATCTCTTATAATAGTTATTTCTTTTTGTTTATATAAAAATTGGTCTAATTATATTCCTGTAGCAGTATTTACTGTTTTATATATGATACTTTTACAACAAGATACTACAATTCATACTATTGCCATAAGAATGATTTCAGTTTTTTTAGGTGTATTAGTTGCTTCTTTTATAAACTATTTATCATCCGTTATTATTAGATATAAATCTTTTTTTTACTTTAGAATTAAACATGCTTCAAATATAGTTTTTGAGAAGTTTTTAAGAACTATAGAAGCTAATGAAACTGCAAACGCTTTATTATTAGAAACTTTATATACAGATTATGAAAATATTTATTCAGAAATAAGCGATTTTAGCCAAGAAGTAAAACATATATCAAAAGAACTTAAATTTACTGATAAACCAGGTGGAATTACTGAAATAGAAATTTATAATATTTATAGAGTCTTAGAAAGTTTAAAAATGTCTATAAGATATCTTCAAGATATTACTTTTATTTCTAGAACTTTAGTTCCAAAACATCAACTTTTACCAACAGAGTGGAAGAAAAAGATAGATGATGATTGGAAATTAGAATTAGAAAGGTATCAAATAGCTTTAACTAATTTAAAAGAAAAAAAATTTTTATACAAAAATATTTCAGAACAATCTTATTCTGATTTTATATTAGAAATTACAACTGAAATGCAAAATATATCAGAGGATAAAAAAATAGTTTATAGTGATTTTTTGGCACTAGTTATAGATTTCCAACAGCTACATCTTACAATAAGTAACTTTGATTATTTTGTTAGTAAGTATATAGAAAAAACATTGAAAGAATAACTTATATAAAAATATCCTGCAATTATTTTTTTAGTACAGGATATTTTTTGTTAAATCTTAAATATTTATTTATTAAAAGCTTTTTTTAATAAATCTAATGATTCATTAGCACTTTTTTCTTCTGTCAAATCAAATACAGAAACTGTTTTGCCTTCAAATGATACGTTTTTATTATCTAAAATATCTTTTATTTCTTCAGGTGAAAAAACAGACATTAATTTTTGACCAAATGAAAAATCTTTATAAGATTTAACTTCACTTTCATTAGCAAAATTACTATTATATCTTACTAATTCTACTAATCCTTCTACAGGCCCAGCTGATAAATGGAACCCATTAAGACCTTGACTTACTTCTGGTACTCCAAAGGAATCTTTATTCTTTAATAAATTGCTTCTTAAACTTGCACTATTTGCTGTTTCAGGGTTTGTAGCACCTATGAATTCACCTCTAGCTTTAGACCATGCTAAATTACCAGAAACTGTCATTACTACAATGTTTCTTCCTTCTTGAGTAAAATGATTGAGTTGTCTAGGATGAAAACCATTTATAAGATATACAGTATCAGTGTCAACTTTTACTTTTACTACATAAGTTCCACCAGCTAATTTTTTAGGAGATTGATTTTGTAATAAAATATCTAAAGAGTCTGCATTAAACATAGAATACTTTTGTAAAAATTGTATTCCTCCTAAAACATTTATTTTATCTAAAGAATCTACTTCAGCAAAAACTTTTAAATTTTCTTTTGCTCCTTCAGACATATTTTCTAAAGGATTAGAAGCTAATTTATTAATAACTCCATAATGTTGTGCAATTATATTATATTTATCCATGTAATTAGCACCTAATACTTTTACATCTGTTACTTCTAAATTAAATTCTTGTAATTTATCAAAAGCTAAATCTACGATTTTTTCAAAATTAATACTATCTGATTTTAAAGTTACTTCTGGTTTTATAAAAAATATAAATTCATTTTCATTATTTGTTTTTTCACTGGCAGTATAAAGGGTTTTGTAGTCTAAATTACTATTTCTAGCTAATTCTACAGAAGCACATATTTCACTTTTTAAGTTTTTTATGTCCATAATTTTACCTCTTAAATTTTAAAATATAAATTTTTTTGTCATTTTTAATCTTATAGAATGCCTCGAAGCTTAGCTTCAGGTTAATAGGTCATTCGGAGGGATAGCCCCCGTTCCCAGCCTCCTTGGTAGTAAGGAGGTTTAAGCTTATTTTTCTGCAAGTCTATGACAAAAAATACATATAAATCATAAAATACTTTATTTAAAAAAAGAATAAAATTTCAAAAAAAGAAATAATTTATATTAACATTATATTAACATATATGTTATTATAAAATACTTATGATTTAATATTAGATGATAAAGAAAATTTGATCACTTTTTCGGTGTGTGTGTAATCACAGCAAATTTTTGAAATTTTAAATTATTATTTATGGAATTAAAGCAATAAAGAAACTTAAGTAAGTATGTTAGAAGATTACATCAAACTGAGTATGGGATTATCAGTTTTTGTTACAGGCGGTCTTCTAGGAAGTTTTTTAAATGTAGTTATTTACAGACTTCCAAGAGAAAAGTCTATAGCTTACCCAGGATCTAAGTGTCCAAAATGTAATAATGCTATTGCATGGTATGATAATATACCAGTTTTAAGTTGGTTGGCTTTAGGTGCTAAATGTAGATATTGCAAAGAACCTATAAGTTTTAGATATCCATCTATAGAACTTTTAACGGCAATTTTATTTTTAACTACATTTATGCATTTTGGAGTAGGCTGGCAATGGTTATTTTTATCTTATTTTGTTGCTCTAATGGTAGTAATAACATGGATTGACATAGATCATATGATTATCTTAGATAGTGTTGTGTATCCAGGAATTATTTTAGGAATTTTGTATAACTTTATAAATGGTGTTATAATGGATTCTTTGTTAGCCTCTTTTACAGGTTACGCTATTTTTTATGCATTAGCTAAAGGTAGCAAGCTTCTTCTAAAAAAAGAAGGGATGGGTGAAGGTGATATAACACTAGTAGCTTTATTAGGGGCTTGGCTTGGAATGAGTAAGATGTTTGGTACGGTCTTTTTAAGCTTTTTTATTGGTTCTATTATTGGCTTATTTCTGCTAATAAGAAATCGTAAAAGTGAACATTTCCCTTTTGGTCCCGCTCTTACAGCATCAGCTTTTATAACTATTTTTAGTAATAACTATGTTTTTGACTTGTATATGAGAAATTTTATGTGATTTTGATGTAGAATATATAAAATATGAATATAAATGATTTAATAAATAAAGTAAAAGGTAAAAAATCTGAACCTATTATAGGTGTAGATATAACCAATGAATCTATAATAATATCTCAACTTAAAAAAGGAAAAACAGGTATTGAATTAGAGCTTCTAGTAACTTCTCCTACTCCTCAAAATTCTATCAGAGATGGAGAAATAATAGATACTGGAAGTGTTGCACAAGCTATTCAAGAACTTTTAGAAAAAAATCAAATAACAGCAAAAAAAGCTATGACAACTGTTTCAGGGCAAGCTGTTATTATAAGAACTGTACAGTTCCCTGCAATGAACCCTAAAGAATTAAAAGAAGTTGTTTTACATGAAGCGGAAAGATATATTCCCTTTCCAATAGAAGAGGTTAATATAGATTTTCAAACTTTAGAAGAAGTAGAGGATGAGGGCATTAATAAAATAGAAGTTTTATTAGTAGCTGCTCAAAAACAATTTGTAAATTCTTATGTTGAAAGTTTTATGATTGCTGGTTTAACACTAGTAGGTATAGATGTAGCTTCTTTTGCTGTAGCAAGAGCTTTAACTTCTGATATCAACGGAGTTATTGGTTCTGAAGCCCCAACCGTTCTAATACTAATTAGAGGGGAAACTACAGATGTTAATGTTTTTAATAATGGTATTCCTAAATTTTCAAGAAGTATTCCTATAGGAACAACCTCTTTTATAGAAACAATTGCTAGTAATCTTAATGTAAGTTTGGAAGAAGCTATTAGTTTATTTGATAAAGTTATAGTTCCTATTGCAGGTCAAAATGTTAGCGATGAACCTATGGTTGAAATGGCTAGTAATGAAATAAGAACTAATCTTAGAGAGCTTACTACAGAAATTCAAAGATCTCTTGAATATTATCAATCTCAAAGTTCAGAACAAATTCAAAAGCTTATTATAAGTGGAAGAGGTGCAAAGATGAAAAATCTTGATAAGCATTTATCCATGAATTTAGGTTTGGATGTTGAAGTTGGAAATCCAATTAATGATATTCAATTTGATCAACAAAAATATCCAGCAGAATATTTATTAGAAAATGCACCAGTTTTTGTAACATCTATTGGTCTTGCTAAAAGAGGATTAGAGGGTTTTTAACGTGTCAGAAATAAATCTAGAAAAAGAAGAAAACCAAGAACCTACAGAAAAAAAACCTAGAGGTAAAGGTGTTATTATTAATGTCAACCTGCTTGGTTATCAAGCAAGGGAAGAACTTGAAAAAAGCTCTTCTGGCTTTAAAATAGGTAAATCAGTTATTATTACTGTTACTTTGATATCTTTGGCAATACTCATAAATATTATAAGTTATATTTTTATCACTAATTTTAGAGATGAAGCTGCAAGAGAAAAAGATAAACTTACAGCTAGAAAAACTGAATTAGAAGCAAAAACTAAAGAACTTTTAACTGTTACGTATGAAAGAGATTTATTAAAAAGAAAAAAAGATATTTTATCTTGGGCAACAGGAAACTCTTTAAAATGGTCTTCTTTATTAGAAGAAATTAGAGGTAGAATTCCAGCAAATTTATGGGTTGATAAAATCGATATTGCTGATGATGGTAAAGTTGCTATAACCGGTGTTACTTTTGATCATAAAACTGTTGCTATATTTTTAGCAAATCTACAAGATTCTCCTTCTTTTTCATCTGTTAATCTTGATTATACAAAGAAAAATGGAACAATAAAAGTAAATGATGTAGCTAATCCAGCTATGCAACCTGAAGAAGTAGATGAAAAAGGTCAAGTAATAAATAAAAATAAACCTCCAACAGAAGAAGAAAGGTTTGCTAAATCTGAAACAAAATTTAGCATTAGAGCAAATATTGTTATACCAGTAAATAACTAGAAATAAGGTAAAAAATGGCTGAAACAAAAGTTTTTGGAATAACTATAAATACAGATTCACTTACTAAAATACCTGAATCATATAAAATTGCAGGTGGAGTGGTTTTATCTCTAGCAGTTCTTGCTGGTGGTATTTACTATCTTTTTATGCCTGTCTATGAAGAGTATTCAAAATTAAATGGAGAAAATCAAGAGTTGGCTACTAAAAATAAAGCTGACGAAACAAAATTAGGCTATGTTGAAGCTACTAAAAGATATACTTCTATAGATAAAATTGTAGAAGAAAAAGCTAAAATTACTAAGAAAATTGATAGATTAAAAGAACGTATTCCATCTAAAGCGAATATTTCTCCTTTAATATACGATTTAGAAAGATTTGTAGAAAGTAATAATAAGTCTGATTTATATGATGTAATACCATCTAACCCATCTAAAGTAACTTTACCACCTGATTTGTCAGTTGCTATTCCTCCACCTGCAGGAGTAACTGCACCTCCAGGAAGTACTTTAGAATTGAATCAAATAGTTTTGAATTTGAATATAGATTCAAATTATCCTAATTTAATTAACCTTTTGAAAGATTTTGAAAGATATCAAAGAGCTATAGGTGCAACTAGTCTAAGTTTAACTCCAGTTGACAAAACTAAAAAATTTAATGTATTAAAGACAACTCTTAATATGAGAGCTTATATTTTACCAGAAGGAGCTCAATAATGAATAAACACTTAATAATATTACCTATATTGCTGACTTCTGCTATATCTTTGCATGTTCTATCTTTTTATTTAGAAGAACCAGAGCAAATAGCTAATAATAATCCTATCGCAAGTGCTTCTCCAAATGTTTTACCTTCTGATGCTACTAATCCTAGTACTCAGCCATCAGCTAACTCTTCTAAAGAGCCAGTTTCTTCATCTGAACCAGTAAAATCAGGAGAACCTGCTAATACAGATCCAAATAAATCTGCTAATCCAACAAGTCCTAAACCTACTGATGTAAAAGTAGCAAATAATAATAAAAATGCTGAACCTAATAAATCAAATCCGCCTAAGTCAGGAGAACCAAAAGCAAGTACTTCAGCAAAACCAAGTGAAACTCCTAAACCTGTGGCATCTGTTGTTCCTGTTGCAACTCCTACCCCTGATCCAGATAAGATTGAAATGAATGGAAAATATATAAAACCAAAAGATTTTTCTGAGATTGTAAAAGAAGCAAGAATGACTGGCGGAAGATTGGATCCGTTTTTATCTCTTAAGCCACCTGATATGAGAGAAATACCACCTATACCTGAAGATCCTCAAGAGCCTGTTGTTGGTAAATCTAAACCTAAATTTAAAACAGTTAAGATAAAAAATAAAAAAACTGGTAAGCTAGAAACTAAAAAAATTCCAGTTCCACCAACTATTTCTCATTCTTCTTCTAATTCTAGTATTCCAAATCAGGTTGAAAAAACACCTGATCCTCAAATTGCTATAGAATTAGAAAGAAAAGAAGCTTTAAGAACTAACTTTGAGATTAATGGTCTTATTTCTGGTAAAAAGCCTTTAGCTATAATTTCTGTAAAAACTAAAGATGGAAAAGAAAGTAAAGTAGATGGAGTTGGTGAAGAAATAGGTGATGTTATGGGTAAAACTGTAAAAGTTATTGCTATAAATGTTGCTAATAATACAGTAACTATATCTGATGGAAAAAATCAAGTGGTACTATCTATGAAGGGTGAAAGTGATAATTAATAAAATGAAATTAAATAAAACAATGAGGAATTATGCTATGTTTAAGAAAAGTTGTTTATTTGCATTGTGTTTAGCTTTAGTTCAAACACAAGTTAATGTTGCTTATGCCGCAGATAAGAAACCAACCCCTATAAATAATACAAAATCAGGTATTGCTCCATTAGTAAAGTTTGAAAATGATCCTGATATAAATATAAACCTTAGTAATGCATCAGTTTCAGATGTTTTAAAAGCTCTTACTGAGCAAGCTGGTTATAATTTGGTAATTACTTCTAAAATAGGTGATGATAATATTCCTAGAATAGAATTCACTAAAATGAAACTTAGTGAAGCTTTTACTCTTTTACTTAAAATAAAAAACTTATCTGTTAAAAAAATAGGTAAAACTCTTTTTGTAGCTGATTCTAAACAACTAAATGATATAGGATTAAGTGATAGTGTAATAAAAACTTATAAAATTAGTAATATGAAAGCTTCAGAAGCTAGTGAAAAAATAAAAGAATTTTATGTGGCTCCTAATCTTCCACCTAAGATTATTTCTAGTGATACTACTAGCACACTTACAGCTATAGGAAGACCAAATGAAATAGAATATTTAGATATGGTTATGCCATCTATAGATATTCCTGTTCCACAAGTAATGATTGAAATAAAATTAATAGAAATTTCTAATGATGCTAGTAGAAGTTTGAACTTTTCTTATGGTTTAGGACAAAAACAACTTGGTGCTGCTTTTAATAATAGCAGTGTAGGCTTAGGTGCAAGTGAACCTGGTAACGTAAAATCTGCTGCAACAATTATAAATTTTGACGCTCTTAGAAATCTAACAGCTAACTTTAATATGCAAATAGATGCTTTATTAAGTAAAGGTGAAGCTAGAATACTTACTAACCCTAGAATAGTTGCTCAAAATGGTAAAAAAGCTAATTTTGTTTCAGCAGAACAAATTCCACTTATTAAAACTGAAAGAACTGCTGTAGGTACAACTCAAACAGTTGCTTTTGAACCTATTGGTGAAACTATTGATGTTACACCTTTATTAATAGATCCAGAATCAGGTTTTGTTACCTTAGAAATAGCTCCTAATATTAGTTCAAGAGGTAAAGAAGTAATAGTTGGTGGAAATCCTGTCCCTGAAAAATTAGGTAGAAATATAAATACTACAATGAAAACTAGAAGTGGTGAAGCTGTAGTTTTAGCTGGTTTAAAAAGAAAAAGTAGTACAAGCGGATCTTCTAAAGTTCCTTTATTAGGGGATATTCCATTTCTAGGAAATTTATTTGGAGCAAATAGTTGGACTGAAAAAGAAACTGATTTAATAATAATGGTAACTCCTTATATTCTTGATGAAGGTGGAAGAGGAAATAATGAAGGCTCTAATACTTCTCTAGCTAAGTAGGTATAAAAATGAAAAAAATAGCTTTAGCCTTTTTTCTTACTTTAACATTTTCTTTGTCTAGTTTTTCAGCTTCTTTACAAGATGCTAATAAGCTTTTTAAAGAAGGAAAAACAGATGAAGCTATTAAGATGCTACAAGAAATAGTTAAAGCTGAACCTGAAAATTTGGATGCTTATTCTTTATTATCAAAGATTTATGAATCAAGACTTGAAATTGATAAAGCTTTAGAAGTTAATCAGTTATATCAAAAATATAAATTCCTAAAGAAAAAAGCCCCAGTTATTCAATCTACCCCTACACCAGAAGCTACTCCAGAATCAACTTCTGCTCCAACTGAAGAAAAAGAAGAGTTTGAATTGATTCCTATAGATAATGATTTCTATATGAATATTTTTTCTAAAAGAGATGAAACTAAAGAAGTTGGTAATAAAAAATACTATGATTTAAAAAAAATAAAATCTGTGTTAAATAATTTACCTTTAAGTACAGATGAACTAGATGATACCAAAAAGAAATTAGATTTTAAATCAAAATTTGGTTTAACAACTTATGATGATTTATTAATACTTGAAAAAATAAATTTATCTCTAATTCAAATTAAAATGGATGTCAAAAAATATGAAATTTTAAATGAAAAAGATGAAGCTAAAATAAAAGAAAAAAAATTGGAAGCTAAAGAATTAGTCAATCAATATAATAAAGAGCTAAAATCTTTTGAAGAAGTTTTAAATACACCTGTTTATCCAAATACTGATCAAACTACTTATGATTATTTTAGATATTCAGAATCGGTACCAGAAAGACATTTACAAGGTATGGATGCTTTTAAAAAATCAATTTTAGACGGAATACTTGAAAATGATAAAGAACTAACTAATTTAAAAGCAACCATAATAGAATCAACAGAAAGAATTTCAGAACTTAAAGAAATACTTTCAGATGAAATTTTAAAAGCTAAAGAAAGCTCTTTAACTCAGGCAGATAAAAATAATGTTGCAAAATATCATGAATATACTAAAAAGATTGTTGATAGCAAAGCTAGAATATATGAAATTATAACTATGGAACAAGATGTTTTATATAAAGCTTATGAAAATATAAAAAAGACCATTTCTCAAATTAAGCCTGATTACGAATTTAAAGATGATAAATTACCTCCACAGCCAAAAATAGAAGAGGTAAAAAAAGAAGAACCAGTTAAAAAATAATTTTTGAAACTCTTATATGATACTAAGATTATGTTTACTTTACAAATGAAATGTAACTTAAAAAATTAAATGATTTTATAGTAATTTAGGTGTAAATATTGACTAAAATAGAGCTTTTTTTAACTGAAAATATAAAAAAAAGATTAGATTATATTTCTACTCTTTTCTTTGGTGTTCAAGATAAAAATCAAGCTATTATTATTACTAGAAATAAAAATATAGAATTTCAAATAAAAGAATCTATTTATGGTAAATTAGATACTTCAATAGAGTTTTTTAATATAGATAGATTTAGATCTTTTGTTTTTAAAATTGTTTCTAACAATTGGTTTTATCTTTATGAAAAACAACCTAAATTCTTAGGTTTTTATGAAACTTTACTTTATCTAAAAGAATTTTCTGATTTGGATAAAGAACAAGCTAACTTACTTGTGGGAGAAAAAATAGATAAAAATTTTGTTACTAAAATATTTGAAAGACAACAAAGATTAGCGGATAATAATATAATCACCTTAAATGATAATAAAACTAAAAAATATGATGATTTTATAAAAAAATTTTCAGATTATTTGAAAAATAGAGAAATTCCTTTACTTGATTATGCAGAACAACTTAATGTTTTTAATAGCTTATTAGAAAATCAAGCTTTTTTTGATAAATTAGTTAAATCATATAAATACTGGATTATAGATGGTATAGAAGAAGCAATTCCTATAGAACAAAAATTTTATGAAAAGTTATGGGATAATGTTAATACTATAACTTATTTGGCTAATCCTTATGGTGGGTTAAGAGAATTTTTGGGGGGAAATCATTATTATTTAAATAATTTAAAATATAATGTTTCTACTGTTATAGAAGATAATGATATTGAAACCTATTTTTATAAAAATGGACATAAATTATACGAATTAATTAATTCTGAAGAATATAATATTTTTGAAAATAATAATGATGAAAGATTTTTTGAACTATATGATTCTAAAGAATACTCTGAAATGCTAGATAATTTGGAGTTGATTGTAAAAAAAATAAAAGGAATTGATAATAAAGCAGAAATTTCTATTATTGTTAATAATATAGATGATTTATTAGAAAATGAAGTTTATAATATTGCACGTGATGAGTTATATACTTTTGAACCGATACGGGGTGCTGAAGTTATTTCTAAAAATCAAGTCGTAAAATCTATAATAAATATACTCAGGATAATTTTTGATGATGAAATAAAAAAAGTTAATAATATTCCTGAATTAAAATCATTGGATTATTCTCAAATACTTTTTACTTTAGGTAATTATGATAACTTCAAATTAGCTCAATTAAGAAAAAATTTAAAAAATGATAAAAATAAATGGCTAAATTTTATTGAAGAAGAAATTAAAAAGGAAAATAATGATAAATTAAGAAAATTATATTATATAATAACTAATTCTATAGAAAATAAAGGTTTATTAAATAATACTTCTGATTACTTAGAACTAATTTTGAATATATGGAAAAAATGTTTTTGGGCTAATATAGACTTAGTATCTGAAAATATAAAAGATGTTAATATTTTAATAAAATCTTGTAAAAGTTTTATAGATACATCTAAATTCTTTTTTAAAGAAGAGCCTATTGTTCATTTTATAAAAGATTTACTAACAGGTGGTTTATCAGATTCTCCAGATGTTTTTTTAGAATATAAAGAAAAAAATATTAAATTAATCACTCTTCAAAAGTATTCAGAATCTTATTATAGAACTGATTATCAAATATGGCTTAACGTAACTTCAGAAAAATGGATTAAAAAAGAAACACATACTGTTTTTAATCCTTATTTATTTTCTCTTATGACTAAAGGTAAATCTTTAGGTTTTGATGAGGAAGAAAAAATAAGAATAAATGAATTCTCCAAAAAAGTAAAAGTTGCCTTAAATTTGGCTAATAATAAAATATTTTTTCTTTCATCTGATTATGATATTATGGGTGAAAGAAATGACTATGAATTATTTAAATACTTTTTCTTAAATTAGTTTGTTTCAGGTTTTTTTATATCTGCATATAATGATGAAAATTCATAAATATTCCATAATTTAGATTGATTTTTTATTAATATAATACTTCTTGGGTTATCAGTACCCGAAGATTTTAAAAAAACATTTACTTTACTAGAACTTATTTCTTCTACTCTATCTATATAAATAGAATAGTTATTAAAATCAACTAAATAAGCATTTTTATTAGAAGTTCCTTTTACATAGCTTTTAAAAATATAAGGAGTATTTTGTAGTTTTTCTTTAAACTTACTAGTTTTTGATTCATGCCAAGATTCTTGTCCAATAATTAAGCCAATTTGAGCTATAGATTTACTAAATTGTATTTCTTTATCTTTATTATCACTAAAATCTATATTATTAATATACATAAATATAGAGTCTAAGAAAAGTTTAGTTACTTCTTCCGGATTTTTTCCTACTTCTTCAAACTTTTTTATAAAATCAGATATATCTACTTGTTTTACAGCTATAAAATCACTTTTATTTTTTTCAATATCTTTTTTATTTGTTTGTTCTATATTTTTATTATTATCAGTAATATTTTTGTTGCTTAATTGGCAAGAAATTAAGGATAAAAATATGATTAATATTAAAAGAGATCTCATTTTTTATTTTTAAGCCTTTTTTTTCTAGCAATATTAAGTTTAGGTATATTTACTCTATTATTAGTATCAATTTCTTTTACATTTTTTATTAGTCTTTTTCTTTTTACTTGAAAAAACTGTAACATAACTTTTTGATTCAAAACTAAAACTATCAATATAAATAAAAATACCGCTATTATTTGTCCTTTCATTTTTTTAACCTGTAGGTGAGTTATTAATTAACCATGTTGCATATGTTTCAGATATTTTCCAAGATTTACCTATATATTTACCAGGGAATCCTTTAACAAATCCTAAAAATATTTTTACATCTTCTTCTGTTATATTTTCCATTATTTGAGAAACAGGAATTCCCTCATATATTCCTTCTGTAGGAGGAGGTAATTCTACAGTGAACTCAGCACATTCTCTTATGGCTTCCATTGCCATGCTCATTATTAATCCTTCTTCTGCTTTACTAAGTTTCATAGCACCAGACTTTTGTTGGTTATATAAATTCTTTTTATAATTATCAATAAAAATAATATTTAATTCTATCATTTCACTAAAATTAGCTTTTTTTATTTCAGGTGGAGGTGGAGCTTCTTCTATTGTTGCTTCTTCTGGAGCTATTTCTTTAGCTTTATCTCCTAATTTATTTGATAAAGATGCTATAAATTTATTCATTATTCCTAAAGGAATATTCATAACTTTTATCATTAAATCTAAAACCATGGAAATAGGCTTCATTAATAAAGCACCTAATTTTGCAAATAATGCAGTTAAAGCACCTATAAAATTACCTAATAAAGATGCTATAGAATTTTTTAATTCCTGAATATTATTTTTAGCATTTTCTCTATCTTCTTTTATAGAACCATCATCATTAAAATAATCATCTTCTTCAATTTCTTCGACTTTTTTTGTATTTTTGGTACTTTTTAATGGTGCTGTTCCTTTTACTGGAGGTTTTGATACCTGCTTTTGATTATTTTCTTGTTTTTTAGGGACATTATTTTGTTGTACATTGTTTTCTTTAACTACTTCTTTAGATTCATCTAGAGTTTCATTAATACTTAATTGAGATGAATTATCATTTTCATCATCATCATCTGATTTTAAATAACTAGAGTAAGCTTGTTTAGCTCTATTAGAAGATGCTTTTATTTTACTTGAACCATCTATAGAAACAAGTTTAAATTGTTCATCTTGTTGATTTTCTGATGACATTATTTATAACCCTAAACTAAACTAAACTAAGAATTTTTCTTCTTATTATTATACGCATATCTATCATAAAGTTGCTGTGAAATTTTTTCACGGATATTATAATTTTTAAAAGCAACGATTATTTTTTTTAAATAAGTATAATCTTCTTCTTGTATTTTATCAGATTCATTAATAAATTTACTTATTATAAAAGAAGTTAATTTTTCTTTTTGCTTTGATGAAAAAGCATCAATTTCTTTTCTTTGTAAATTTATTTTATCTAATGTATTTATTTTTAAGTTATTTATATCTAATGCCATAGTTAGATACTCTTTTTGTTTTTTACTTTTTATATTAGAAATGAATTCTTTATTTTTCTCAAATTCTATCTTTGATAATTTATCAGTATTTAAGATTCTTTCTTCTATATTTCTTACTAATTCAAGATCTTTTTTGTAAGATCTATAATTTTTTAAATCATTATAAAATACTAATAGTTCTTTTGGAGTAAAATCTTGTTTTTCTCTTATATAAGAGCTATTAAACATAAGGGTATGTTCTACAGCTACTAGTCCATGGCCTTTTATATATTCACTTAAAGGTCCATTTAGATATAAAATTCCTTTTTCTTTTAATACAGGATCTATTTCTTTTTCTTCTTCAAATTCATCGATTAGATTTGCAAAGTTATATTTTTCTGCTAAATAATTTGCTAATTTAATCACAGTAGGATATTGTAGATATTTATCTTCTAAATTTTCAAATTCTTCGTAGTTTCCATCAAAATTTTCTCTTATTCCCATTTTACCAATTTCGTTGGAAGATTCATTTTTACCTTTTTCATTTTTTAAAAACCTCCATCCTACTATTTCTATACTTAAAGCTTTATTATATTTTCTATCTTGTTCCTTTATTTCTGGCATTGAATTATTAGGTACATGGAACCAAGTTGTAGCTGATTCACTTTTAGTAAATTTTACAGAGTAAGATTTTGGTGGAAAATCTGGGTAATCTGGATGTATTAGTGGTTCAGTAACTACATAATCAACTCCTATAAGACCTTCTTTCATTCCTTTTCTTTCTTTAAATAAAGTTAAAATAGCTCCCATAGCCGTATTACCTGCTGTCCAATGTAATATTAGTGGTGGCTTTTTATCTATATAATTTTTAGAGTATTTTAGGTTAGCTATATCTGAATTTAATTTAACTAATAGTTTATTTTTATCTTTCTCATTTTTTTTACTAATATAATTAAAATAATGTATTCTCATAAATTCATCAAAATTTATTATATCTGATGCTCTTTCTTCTGGAGTTATTTCTATTGTTCTAATTTCTTTAAAATTTGTTAGAGAGTATGCATTTGCTTTGTTATTATTTGTTGCTTCAGAAAAAACAAATAAGGAAAGAGCAGTTAATGTATAATATAAAAACTTTTTCATTAAATTACTCCTAAATAAATAAAAGACAGACATAAATATTATAACAATTATTCAATATATATGCTTTATTTTAGTTATAAGCTTTTATAATACTTACGAGTTATCTCTAGATCTTCATTGGTGTTTTACATTTATCATTCTTACTTTAGGATTTCTTAAATTAATTTTAAATTTAAACTTACTAAATTATAAGCTTCTTATTAATTTTATATTAAATAAACTTAAGAAAGATTTTATTCTTATAATCATAAGCAACTTATAACAGAGCTTTTGAGGATTTATAAGTTTAAAAAATAAGTTTTTTATAGACATTTTTAAGAAGTCATAAAAAAACTTAATCATTAAAGTTTAGATAATTATTGAAATGTACTAAAAAAAGTGTTATTATATTGTTAGTTGAGTGTTATTATACTGTTAATTTAAAAAATTAAAAGTAAAGCATTTTGATTTTAAAATATTTTTTTAGGGAATGTTTTAATTTTAGATTTTTAATTTGTAGAATAAATAAATTAAAAATCTAAAAAATGAGTAAATAGGTATTTAATAGGTATTTATAGATTTAAATTGTAATAAAATAGTATAAATTGCTATTTTAATGAATAATTAATCCTTTTTATTTCTATATTTATTGACTCAAAAAAAAACTTATGTAACTATAAATATTAATAAGTTTTGAGTATTTGAAAAAAATATTATTTTTTAAGGATTTTCATTATGAAAAAAAACAGAAGAATTAAAAAAGGTTTTACAATAATTTTTGTACTTGTTTTAGCTGTTTTGTTCTCATTAATGTCAGCTGTTGTAACCTCTTATACCGTAAGATCTGCTAAAGAAGTTAGAGAAGATTTTTCTAAATCGGCACAAGCAAAAAATGTGGCAGAAGCTGGTTTACAAGAAGCTGCATTCTGGTTTGAAAGAAATCCAAATATTATTCAACCTGCTTTAGAAAATATTCCTGCAAAATGGCATTTAGGTTTTAGTCCTGTTGAAGGTGTATCTTTAGAGAATAGAGGTGATACAGATGACCAATCTAAAGGAATAGTAAGAGATATAGAAATTGATATAAAAAATAATTTGTATGGGCATTTTGAAGTTTTAAAATATGATAAAACTAAATCTGAAGAGTGGAATAATAAAAATGCTGTTTTAGATATATCAGACCAAAAAAGAATGAATTATGATCAAATTTCAGGCTCTAATCTTGAGGCTGGGCAAGCTAGATATTGGAGAGTAGTTTCAAAAGCTTGGTTATATAAAAGATCTCCAGAACAAAGAAATATAAATGATAAAGGCGTATTTTCAATACCTTATAATCAACTAGATATTATAAGTTCTTATACTTTATCTCAAAATATTTTAAAAATGAAATATAATGGCCCAGATTCTGCTATTATAATGAGTGATTGCTCAAAATTTACTAATTTTACTGGAGCATTAATAATAGCCTCTAGTACCTCAGATGATTATCCAATTATGTGTTCATCTGGTAGTGTTTCTGGAAGTATAGCAAGCTCAAGTGACATAAAATACTTTGGTGGTACTGGAGTAAGAACACCTAATACAACTAGCCCAATAAATACTTATAATATTTTTAATATCAGTGAACAAGAAATGAAAGGTATTGCAAATAATAAAAGTACTACAATAGAAGGTTTAAAAAGAGGAACTGATGGTAGATTTGGCTCTAGTGAAATTATATATCTAGATAGTACTTTAGGTACTAATCTAAATTTTACCGATTCTTATCCTTTAAAAGGAGGGGGGCTTTTATATGTAAATAATGCAAATTTAAAATTGTCAGCAGGCTCAGGAACAATTTTTAATGGAATTATTTATATGAAAGGTGGTAACTTGACTATAGAATCTTTAAATTCAATTACAGGTACCATAATTATGGAAGGTGGATCTTTAGCTATAACTGGAACATCTGAAAAAGCAGACATTGGTTACAATAAATCTGTAATGTCTAATGTGATAGCAAATTTATCTAAATATAAAGAAGATTCATTATCTTATAAAGCTTTACCTGTTAAATAAAAAAAATTATGGTTAATAGGAAGGAATTTGAAAGTGTTTAGTATTATAAGAATGATTAGTTTTTTGGAGGAAATAATGATTAAAAAAAATTTTAATGACAATAAAGATGAAAAAGATAAAAAAGAGATACTAGATTTTTATCTATAGATAAAAAAAAAGTTTACTTAAAAAAGTAAACGATATTTAACATTCTAACAATTAAATTTTATTAAAAAAAAACTGGTAAGTAAAGTATGATTATCAAAAAGCAAAAGAAAAAAGGATTTTCTATTTTAGAAATGAGTATAGGTCTAAGTATAGGATCTATAGTTATTTTTGGCATGGGCGTTGTTCAAGTTGCAAATTTAAAATCTGTTGAAAAAAGTAAAGATGTTGTTTTTGCACAGAATAAAGCTTTACAAATAATAGAAGAATTAAGAAGTGTTATTAGAGGTGGAGAATCCAGTACTGATACACTTGATTTATATGATGATAAAAAATCTTACCCTCCAGTTTTGACAGTAGAAAAATTACAAAGTACTGATACTAATATAATAGCTGGTAGTTATACTAGTTCTAATACTAAAGGTAGTCATGGTAATTGGAAATTTGTAAGACATGTTACTGTATCAAAAAATGCAATAGATTCTAAATCTAGAAATGTAAGTGTTGCTATTTATTATGCAGATAAAGAAGGAAATCCTACAGGTACAGCTTTAGCAAGTCTTTCTACTATTTTATCTTCTTCATCTGCTGTAAATATTCCAACTCAAGTTATGGATACCTATGGATTAGCTATTTTAAATCAACCTGGTTGGTGGGCTGAAATGACAGGACTAAAGAAAAATTTTAAAGATGCTGTATATGATCTAAAAGTTAAAAATCCTGGGTTAGATTATAGATTTCATTTTATATCAAGAAGTGCTTTTGGAAGAGATCCTTACTATTCACCATATATAAATAATAATTTACCTACAAAAGATGACACTAATATAAAATATCCATATTCTTATAATGGAAAAATTTATGATACTGTAAGAAGTAAAGAAACTTTTTATTATAATGTTCCAGAATTACTTAATGATGGAATGAGATTAACTATAGATAATAATAAACCTCAAAATACTTGGTATCAAGATTCTTCTTCAGTTGCTAATACTAATGTTTACTCAGCAGCAGATGAGTTTAACTCAGCAGTAAGGTGGCCAGAAGAATCTTCTATTAATAAAAAATTTCAAGATTATTTTACCAATATAAAAAAGAAACCAGAAGAGTTTGAACCTACTTATCGTAAATTTTTAGAAGATATGTTATCTACTACAGATAATAACCCCAAATATAGAAATATTATGCTAACTAATCTTCATGGTGAACTTTTTCCATCTATTCCTTTGAGAAATTATTCTGATCCTGCAAAATCTCCTGTTGGTAAAGAAGATAATAAAGATTTAGCTACAGGTATTAGTTCTGGAACAACAATGGATTCAACTTATAAAAGAGTTGTCACTCATCCAGAACAGCTTAAATATAAAATAAATGATACAACTGATACCAAAATTTATTTAAGGGTTTATCCTTATTTATCTAACCCTAATTCAACACAAACAGGTATAGATAAAATAGATGTAGTTTCTTTATTTATTCCTACTAGTGATTTAGTAGGAGCTAGAAGTAATAATACCGAAACTCAAAGTTATAAAAATGATTTTTATCCTACTGATAAATTATCAGATTTTCAAATAACACCTTCTCAAATACAACAAATAAAAGATAATTTGAAAATAAACTATATTGATGGTGATTTTATTAGAAGAGGGGGTAATTTAAAAGGATATGTAAGAATAACAAATAATAGTACTTCAAGTAAAACATTTTCTTCTGGAGATGTTATTACCTATAATCCAATAATATCAGGTGTTATAGGACAAGTTACTAAATTAAAAATCATAGACCCTACTTCAATAACTTTACCAGCTGGTTCTAGTGCAGATATAAAAGTTTCCTCTGCTACAGATGATAACACTATTATAAAAGCTAATACTACATTTAATTTTTCTAGTGCTTATTCAGGAACTATAAAAGATTCTAGTGGTAGCACTTTAAAAGGTAATTTAGTTTCTGATTTCTCTATATCTGAAAGTTTAACTAACCCATTAAAAGGTCAATACGAGGGTTCTTATGAAATTATTGTTAATCCTGCTTTTGATAGATTTGGAACTGGAGTAAAAAAACATGAAAAAGGTATTTTAATAAAATTATATGGTTCAAGAACTAAACATATACAATCTACAGATGGAAATAGTTTAGCTGGTTTACCAAGTAATAGAAGATTATTTGGAATGGAATATATACCAACTCCCTTTGCTAATGTAAGTGGAAATTTACCTAAACAAGGTACAAAAGTTTTTACAGATTACACTAATGCTACTACACCAGCAACTATAAATTCTAATTTGATGGGAAATGGAGTTTATACAGGTTTATATGGTAGAGATTTAGATAGTACAGGAAATCAAACTAAAAATACTGCAAGATGGATTATAAGTTTTAATTTGGGTAGTAAAGCTACAGATCCTTCTACAAATGTTTTTAAAAATTTCCAAGATAGTATCATGGCAGTAGAAACTAGAATTGGAGATAATTTAAATACTGGTTTATCAATTAATCAATCTCCTAATCCTTATAATGGAGAAGTAAATCAAACTATAATAAAAGATAATACCGATTTTAGTTATGAATATGTAAAAGTAAATGATAGTAACATAAACTGCGAAAGCTCTAATATAGATTGTGGTACAGCACCTTATTCATCTTTTACAGAAACAAATATGAATAAAAATGATTTATCTAATCTTTCAAGAACTTATGTTTGGCTTGGAGAAGCTTATTTACCAGAAACAGAAAAGTATCAAATGTCAGGTGATCCAAGACATAATCCATATATAGATGTTTTAGAAAATAATGATATAAATTTTTATTTTGCTAGAAATGGAGAAACTACTACTACTGCAAGTTATATTAATACAGGTTCTACTTATTACCCTAACTTAGATCCAACTAAATATACTAGTACAGGTTTTTCTAACTCTAAAGCTGTTACAGATATAACAAAAAGCTTTAAACTTTTTAGAGATGCTATTGTTAAAACTAATTCTATTTATAACTCTTTAATAGGGTTTTCTTTCTTTTATTATGCTGTAGGCGGAGAAGTTGGTTCTAATGGTGCAAGTGTTAATTTTACTGCAAAAGGTATCCCTTATAACTCTGCTACAGATTCTAAAATAGGTGAAAGTGATTCTAGCCCATACAATGAAATTATGGATAATTTAGCTTCTGCAAGAATAATTGGTTCTAATGATGGCAAATGGCTTTCATTACCTTGGTTAGGTGAATTATATCCAGATGATAAATTTGGAGGTATCGCTTCTTTAGATACAGATATAAAATGGGCTAATTATGGTAATTTAGAAGCTCAAGTTAGTAGTAGTGGAAATTATTTTTCAAGACAAAAATACACTAATTCTTTTAAATCTATTAGTAATGATGGAAATACTTCTACAAAACTATCTGATATAGTTTTTTCTCAAAAATTAGCTGATAATGGTTCTAAAGCTTTTTTTCATGGATCAGCAGATGGTTCTACTTCAAATTCTTTTAGTCATTATTATGCAGATGGGACTTCAGGTGCTTTATCTAATACAGGTAAAGATTTAGTTGCTAATTATGGCTTAATTATGCCAGATACAATAGTAGTTCCAAGACCATTTAATTTTTCGAGTAGTTCTTCTGGTGTTCCATTATGGAGTAATTATAATTCTGAACATAATACTCTAAAAATGATAGCTAATAGTGGGTCTTTTACAACTTCTTTTTCTGATACTAATACCATGTTTTATAAAGCTGCTGATACTACTAGAGCTGGAAGTGCTCCAGTAATGATAGATGCTAGTTCTTATAGAGCTTCTGAAAGAAATAGAGGATATGTAATTATAAATGGTTTACAAAGTCAAGGTTTAGAAGCTGGTACTATAGTTTCAAGATACTCACTTATGTCTATGTTACATACTTATTTAAGAACAGGTAATACTACCGGTACAACTTCTGATACAGGTGTTTTAAAAAATAGAAGTATTATGACTGAAAGAACAGAAATACTTGATGATAATTCAGCTAAAAAAATAGCTTCTTATGATAGTTCTAAAAAATATACACCAAGAGAAGGTTCTGATATTACTAGTGCAAAATACCCTTCAGGTGTTCCATTTTATTGGAAAACTAATTGGAGAAAATGGAATAACACTAAATATAGCTCTGATTATTCTTCAACTTGGAAAGAAACTGATATAAAAGTTATTTATAACATTCTAATTTCAGATGATAATGGTGCTACTTGGAAATATGTAAAAAATGATGGCTCTATTTCTAGTGATATAGCTACATTAGGAAAATTAAGTAGGAAAACTGAAAATATTATAGCAACTGTTTTAACAAGTAATTTTACAGATTCAGAAATTTTTAATGAAAATGGAACTAATATAAATATACCAACTGCTTTAAATAATATAAATATAAATATTTCTTCTTTACAACAAGGCCCAGTTTTGGTAAGAGTAGAAGGACATAGAATAGATGATTATTTGAGTGCTAATGTTGAACTACCAAATAATTATACTTATCATCAACGTGTATTAAATGTAAAAAATGAGTAGTCCCTTAATTATGCGATATTGAAGAAATAATTTTGCGGATTAAATATAGGAGGAGTTTCCTCCTAACCCCATCATAAGTAATTATATAAGATTAAAAAAGGAGCAAAAAATGACTAAAAAATTAAAAGATAGAAATAAATCTATATTTAGCTTTACTAATAAAAAAGGTTATACTCTTGTGGAATTATTAGTAGTATCTGGAATTTTAGGTATTTTAAGTCCCTTTTTAGTAAATATTTTTATTAATATGATGACAGTTACTAACTACAATATAGCTTTAAATAATCAAAAAAAATTTGATGCCGTTTTTGTTTCAAAATTAAGTAGAGTTGTTAATGCAGGGGTGAAATTTATTGGAAGAAATCCAGCCCAACAACCTCCTACTTCTACAATAACTTCTCCTTCTAATATGAGTGAATTTTATTTAAGTATTATTGCTCCACCTAATTATCAAGTTGCTAATTATTCCTATTCTCCTCTACATATTAACTCCCGTATTTTACCTGTATTAGATCCAAAGGGAACATTTTCACCTGTTAATAGTTCTACTACAACAAGTACAAATGCTTTTGATGGAAATAATGTAGGCAATAGTTTAATGCTCTTCACTATTGAAGATAGTTTGACTTATACCTACGATAATACAGGTAAATATACTTCTTCTTCTACAGCATATAAAAAAAGATTTCCTTTATATCAGCTACATTATTTTTACTTGGCTAAAGCAAATAATGATCTTTTTCAAAATAGAAATATAAAAAAAGGAACTTTAGATAAAATTACTAATACTAATTTACTTTTATTAGAATGGAAAAGTAATTATATGCTTAGTTATGAAGATTTAACTGAGTTCGCCACTACAAAACTATCTGGTTCATCTTATGGAGATATAAGTGATTTAAAATCAAAAATACCTAATTTGAAGTCAGATCTAGAGCAAAATATCCCAATAGACTCTGTTTGGAATTTTTCTCAAGCTAATTATACCGCAACTAATAAATTAATGAAATTATCTTCTATTTCTAGTACAGGAACTGCTCCTGCAATAACTTTAACTGGAACTGAGTATTCAAGTTCTGACCCTCTAAAAACTTATGTTTTATCTAATGTTGCAACATATCCTCAACCAGATCAAATATATTATGGAATTGCAAATAATAATTTTGATTTGGCTGATAAAACTGCAAGTTATAATATTACCGAAAATTATAGAAAAGCTCCTTTTTTTGAGCAAATACCAATAAATACTTATAATAATTCTACAGATGGATTCCCACATGGTTTTGAAGTAATGCTTTCAGGTTCTTCTGGTTCAACTAAAACTTTTATAAGAATGTTATCTTTAGCAAAAGGTAAAAGTGTTACTTCTTATAATCAAACTCAGATAACATTACAAGGAAAAAATTAAAGAATATTTTTCTCATAAATTAAATTACTTAAATAAGAAAATTGATTTAAATTCATGGTTTCACCTCTTATAGATAAATCAAAATCATTAGATATTTTTTCTATAAGTTCATCTGAAAAACTAGCTATTTTTAAAGAGTTTTTAAGTGTTTTTCTTCTTGAAGTAAAAACTCCTTTTATGATTCTCCAAAAAATTTTGGGTTCTTTAATATCATACTCATCTTTTTCTTTCATTTTTAGTTTTATTACAACAGAATCAACTTTAGGTGAAGGGTAAAAGGCTCTTTTACCAACATCAACTAATTTTTCAACTTCGCAAGCATATTGGCAAATAACAGATAAGGCTCCAAATTCTTTACTACCTTCTTGTGCAACAATTCTTTCTCCTACCTCTTTTTGTATCATTATTACTAATTCAGAGAAAAATCTTTGTGTTTTACTAACTCCGTGTATTTTTAAAGACTCTTCATTAATTATTTTCATAATAATAGGTGTTGTAATGTAATAAGGGATATTGCCTATAGCTTTTCTGTTTTTTATATCATAATTAGAAAAATCAATAGAATTTAAGTCGTATTCTAAAATATCACCAGAATTTATTTTTATATTATTTTTTTCTTTAAATTTATCAGTAAGTTCTTTTACTAAATCTCTATCTATTTCAACAGCATTTAAAAAACCAACTCTTTCAACTAATTTTTCTGTTAAAACTCCATGACCAGGTCCTATTTCTAATACAAAATCATCTTTGGTAAAATTAGATTTTTCAATTATTTCATCAATAATTATTTTATCAGTTAAAAAATTTTGACCAAATCTTTTTCTTACTGGTACATTATTAAAAAATTTTGTTTTCATGTTAATTTATTCTTTTAAAGGCAGTATTTTATTAAAATTCTGCTATAGATATTTAGTTATCAGGGCTTACAGCTAGTTTATATCCAATATTCATAACAGTAACCAAGTATTTAGGTGCTTTGGGATCTATTTCTATTTTTTGTCTTAAGTGCCTAAAATGAACTCTTAGCATATCTGGGTTTTCTTCTTCTGTATAACCCCAAACTTCTTGTAAAATAGTACTTAGTTTGACAGGCTGATCTGTATGTTGTAATAAACAATAAATAATTTCAAACTCAATAGGAGTAAGATTAATTAGCCTATCTTTTATATACATTTTTAAAACATCTGGTTGTAATCTAATATCACCAGCACTAAGTATTTCTTTAATTTTTTTATCTGTAACTATTTCTTTTTTATTTCTTCTTAAAAGAGATTTTAGTCTTACTAAAAGTTCTTGAGGTTCAAAGGGTTTTGTTAAATAATCATCTGCCCCTCTATTAAAACCTTCAACTTTATCTTCCAAAGCTCCTTTAGCAGAAAGCATAATAATAGGTATTTCCTTGGTGTTATTATAAGCCCTTATTTGTTCACAAACAGTATAACCATCTAATTTTGGCATCATAATATCAGTTATTATTGCATCAAAATTACCATTTTTAGCTTTAGCTAAACCTTCTGCTCCATCAGAAGCAATTGCAACTTCATAACCACTTAATTCTAAATTTATTTTTATAAAATCAGAAATTTCTTCTTCATCATCAATTACAAGAATTTTAGTCATATTTTCCTCTAAAAACTATAATGGGAAGGCCATAGAATTATCAACAGATTCACCTAGTCTTATTTGCTCATCTATTAATGCATTCATTTGTAATTTTAAGTTATAAGGTACTTCTTCATAAACATCATAAAATAAAGTGTCTAATTTAGGACTAGGTAATTTTTCAGCTTCTTTTATTGCTTCATTTAAATCATTTTCTGATTTTTCATATATTGCTTTTATTTCTTCTTCAGATAAAATATTATTATTTTTTAAATACAGTTCTAATCTAATAATAGGATCTTTGTTTACCCATTTTTCATGAACTTCTTGAGGTCTATATCTAGTTGCATCATCAGATGAAGAGTGAGAGCCTAAACGATAAGTAAAAGATTCTATTAATGTAGGTCCTTCTCCATTTCTTGCTCTTTCTACAGCTTTTTTTGCTACATGATGAACAGCCATAATATCGTTTCCATCTACTTTTACACCAGGTATTCCATAAGCTTTTGCTTTTATAGCAATACTCTCTGCTGCTGTTTGTCTTTCTATTGGAACAGATATGGCCCATTGATTATTTTCGCAAATAAAAACAGTTGGTGTTTTGTATACCCCTGCAAAATTTACAGATACATGAAAATCACCTTCAGAAGTTGAGCCTTCACCAAAATAGGTTATGGTTACGTCTTTTTTACCTAAATATTTTGCTGCATATGCAGCTCCTACAGCATGTGGTAATTGTGTAGCTAAAGGACTAGAAATAGATACAAATTTAAAATTGGGCTCATTATAAGAAAAATGACAAGGCATTTGTCTTCCTTTACATGGATCTCCTTCGTTTCCAATCATTTGGCAAATAATACTTTTTAAGGACATTCCTTTTAATAATAAAATACCATGATTTCTATAAGAAGGAAAAAACCAATCACTATCTTTTAAAACATAAGCACTACCAATATGAGAAGCTTCTTGACCCTTACAACCTATATAAAAGCCTATTCTTCCAGTTCTTTGAAGTTTTAAACTTTTTTCTTCATAAGTTCTTGTATTTACCATAAGAGTATAAAGGTATTTTAACTCTTCATTTGTTAGTTCAGGGGTATAATTTTCTACAAGCGTTCCATCTTCTCTAAGAAACTGTATTATTTCTTCAGTGCTCATTATCTTCTCCAAATACAATTTATACTTTTACTTTTTATACTAATTTTATAACAATTAAAAATTAAAGAGTAAAGAGTAACTATATAAATAAGTGATAAATAATTAAAAATTTTTATTTACTTATTTATCACCTAAACTATTTTTATACTTTACTTTCTAGCTCTTCAACTATGATTTCACCTTCTTCTTCTTCAAGCTCTTGCTCAGTTGGGAAAGGTGATATTTCTCCTCTTAATATAGCATCTATTCTTGCTTTTAATTTTGGTAGTTCTTCATCAAGTTTATTTTTATCATTTACTATTTCACAAAATAATTGTCCATTTAAATGATCAATCTCATGTTGTAAACATCTTGAAAGTAGTTCTTTACCCTCAACTACAATTTTATTCCCAGATAAATCTATGGCTTCAACAGCTACATATTCAGCTCTAACAACTGGTAAATACATTCCAGGTAAACTTAAACAACCTTCATCACCAACTTGTAAGCCTTTATGACTTACAACTACAGGGTTTATAAGAACATAAGGTTCTTTTTGATATTTATCTCCGCAATCAACTAAAATCATTCTTTTAGAAACGCCAATTTGAGGAGCAGCTAAACCAACCCCATTATATTTGTACATAGTTTCAAGCATATCTTGAGCTAAGTTTATTATTTCTTTATTGATTACAGTTATTTTTTTTGCTTCTCTTTTTAAAACAGAAGACCCCATATATTTTACTTCTAAAATCGACATAAAAATTACCTTAAAAAATAGTTAAATATAATTATAGCTTAATTTTTAGGAATTAGAAAGTAATTAGCTTAAAAGGATAAAATTATGTATTATATAAGACCAAATAAATGTAGTAATAAAACAAAAAACAATAGAAAAACCTATTATTAAATTACCTAATTTAACATTTAAATTATATTCTGAAATTATTACACTAGCACTTAATAAAGAAGGCATAGCCATTTCAAATAAAGTTACTTGGCTAATTATTCCCTTAAATCCCAATAAGTAAAATAATAAGATTAATATTATAGGTAAAAATATTAACTTATAACTTACAACTGAAATAATATGTTTAACATCTTTTTCCCAACCAGATAAATCTAATTGTAATCCAATTGAAAGTAATGCTAAAGGTGGAGTAGTAGCGGCTAATTTACTAAAAATTTGATTAAAAAAATCTAAGTTAAAAAATAAAGGTAAAACTATTGCAGAAACAAAGCCTATAAAAGGAGGAAATTTTAAAATTTTATAAATAACTTTTTTATAATCAAAAAATTCATGTTCTTGTGCTTTTATTGCAGATATTAAACCTATGCTAGATAAAAGTATAAAAGTAATTTGATCGCAAATTACAGCTATATTCAAATTTTCATCACCAAAATAAACTGAAACTAAAGTAAAACCTATAAAAGAAGTATTGCTTAAAGCTGCTGTTAAAAATAAAACACTTCTAGTTTTTTTGTCTAACACATTAAACTTATTGTATAAATCTATGAATAGTTTTCCTAATATTAAACAAAATATTGGTGTAAGTATTGGTATTAGTAAATTGTAATTCCATTTTATAGAAGGAATGTATTTTAAAGAAACACAAGGTAAAGCGACATAAATAATCCACAAATTAAGTATTTTATGAGCATCTTTAGGTAAAGGATGATATTTTTTAAAAATAACTCCTGCAAAAACACAAATCGCAATTAATAGAAAATTATCCATTATTTTTCTCTAAGAATTAAAAAAACTATGAAATATGTAGCTGAATAAAGATTTGAAATTTATTAACTAAAATTTTACAGCAAAAATTATTTTAGCGTATAATAGTCTATCAAGCTAGTTTTTATAGGATATATATAAAAAAATTGATTTTTTGAATAAATGAATGTAATAGAAACCAAAAACTTATATAAAATTTTTGATGGAAAAATAAAATCTGAAGCTCTTAAAGACATTAATTTACAAGTAGAAAAAGGCGAGTTTGCTTCTATCATCGGACCTAGTGGTAGCGGTAAAAGTACTTTGTTATATCTTTTAGCGGCATTAGAAAAACCTACTGCTGGGGATATTTTTATTGGTGGTAAAAATATTTCCAAAATGAATGATCAAGAGCTTACCAAAATAAGGCAAGAAGAAATAGGTTTGGTTTTTCAATTTCATTTTTTATTACCAGAATTTACTGCTTTGGAAAATATTGTTATACCTCAAGTTTTAGCAAAAAAAAATAAATCAGATGCTACTAATAAAGCAATGGAAATATTAGAAAAAGTAAATATTTTACATAAAAAAGATAGTTTACCATCAGAGATGAGTGGTGGAGAGCAACAAAGAGTTGCTATTGCTAGAGCTTTGGCTAATTCACCTAAAATTTTATTGGCAGATGAACCTACAGGTAATTTGGATTCTGAAAATAGTAAAAAAATTTATTCACTTTTTAAAGAAATAAATAATAAATTTAATCAAACTATTTTGATAGTAACTCATGATATGAATTTTGCTAATCAAACTAATCGAATTATTGAAATAAAGGATGGAAGAATTAAAACTTAAATTCAAAAACTTTTTGGAAAAATATGACATTTTATATCTATACTTTCGACAGCATAAATTTTTTTTGTTATTATTTTAAGACATAATCTAAATTAAAATTTATTTTTAATTTATTATATCTATATTTAATAAATAGGGATTTTTTGGTATGTTAAAAAAAGTTGCAGTTTTATCTATTTTATCATTATTCACCTTAGTTGCTTGTCAAACTCAAGGAACTAATAATCCAAATACACAAAATAGTTCTACTCCTTCTACAGAAAAAGTTGAATTTTCTAAAGTAAAAGAAGTAATTACTCAAAAGTGTACCGTTTGCCATGCCTCTCCTGATAATAGAACTGTTATGAAAGGTTCTCCTACTGCAGGTGGTGTTTTATTTGAAACTCCTGAACAAATGAAAGCTAAAGCTGAAAGAATAAAAGCTAGAGCTGTTATTGCTAAAAGTATGCCTATGGGAAATGCTGTAACAATATCTGATCAAGAAAGAGAACTTTTAGGTAAATGGGTGGATAGTGGAGCTAGTATTCAATAAAGTTAAAAGTTAAAAGAAATGAGTAATCTAGATTTTAGTTAAAAGTTAAAAAATTAATACAATTCTTCTAACTTCTAACTAACTTCTTCTAACTAATTCTTGGGTAAAAAAAAATGAGTGAGCGAAAAAAGTTATTAGGTGTACCTATAGATGCTATTACTATAGAAGATTCCTTAACGCTTATAAAAAACACTATTTCAGAACATAAAAAATTACATGTTATTACTCTTAATGCTGAAATGATTATTTTAGCTAAACAAAATAAAGAGTTTGATGATATTGTAAATCAAGCTGAACTTTTAATACCAGATGGTTCAGGTGTTGTTTTAGGATTAAAAAAAATAGGGGTAAATGTAAAAAAATTACCAGGGGTAGAATTAGCTGAAAAATGTGTTTCGGAAGGTTTAAATATTTTTATGCTAGGAGCAACTCAAGAAACTATAAGTAAAGCTTATGAAAACCTAAAACAAAAATATCCTAATTCTAATATTGTTGGTTTTAGAAATGGTTTTTTTAAAGACTCTGATAATGATGAAGTTATAAATGAAATAAATAATTCTAATGCTAATATAGTTTTTGTTGGCTTAGGTGTCCCTAAACAAGAAAAATGGATTAGAAAGAATATGAATAAACTTAATGCTTCTGTTTTTATTGGTGTAGGAGGTTCATTTGATATTTTTTCTGGTAATATAAAAAGAGCTCCATCTATTATGAGAAAACTACATTTAGAATGGCTTTATAGGTTATACCTTGAACCTTGGAGATGGAAAAGAATGTTAGCACTTCCTAAGTTTTTTATAATGTTATATTTAGGAGATAGCAAAAAATGATTAAATTAGAAAATGTAAAAAAAGTTTATCCTAATGGAGTAGTTGCTCTTAATAATATTAATTTAGAATTTCAAAAAGGTGAGTTTGTTTTTTTAGTTGGTTCTACAGGATCTGGTAAATCTTCTCTAATAAAATTACTTTATCGAGAAGAAGTTGTTACATCAGGAAATGTTTTTATTTCTGGTATAAATGTAACTCATATAAAACCTAACAAAGTCCCTTATTTAAGACAAAAAATAGGTGTTATTTTCCAAGATTTTAAACTTTTACCAAGAAAAACAGTTTGGGAAAATGTTGCGTTTACTTTACAAATTTTGGGTACTGCTAAAGAAGAACAAGATAGAAGAGTAAAAGCTGCTTTAGAACTAACTAATTTAGCAGATTGTACTAATAAATTTGTAAGTGATTTATCTGGAGGAGAAAAACAAAGAGTTTCTATTGCTAGAGCTATTATTAATACTCCTCCTATTCTATTAGCAGATGAACCAACTGGTAACTTAGATCCAGAAAATACTTGGGAAATAATGAAGTTATTAACTAAAATAAGTAGTAGAGGTACTACTATAATAATGTCAACACACAATAGAAGTATTGTTGATACTATGAAAAAAAGAGTGATAACAATGGAAAAAGGTAATATTATTCAAGATCAAGAAGAAGGTGTTTATCCAATTGGAATCAATTAATAAATATATAAGACAATTACAATTTACATTTAATGAAGCCTATACTAACTTTATAAGAAGTGGTTGGATGGCTTGGATTGTAATAACTACAATGACAGCATCAATGACTGTTTTTGGTGCTTTTATCATGATCCTTCAAGATATTTCTTTTATGAGTAACTCTGTTGCTTCTAGAGTTCAAATAGTAGCATTTCTAAAACAAGATGCTATGATGGAAAAAACTCAAGCCCAAGTTTCTACAATAGAAGGTGTAACTAAGGTTGAAATGATCTCTAAAGATAAAGCTTGGCAAGAATTAAAAAAAGAATTAAAAAATAGTATGGAGTTTGAAAATATCAAAAATCAAAATCCATTACCAGATACTTTGCAAATTACTATAAAAAATCCTAAAGAAATAGATGATGTAGCTAAAAGAATAAAAAATAATAGCGATATTGAAAGTGTAAAATACAACAAAGAATTAGCAGATTATATTATTCAAGCTGCTAGAATAGTTAGGCTTATTGGTACTATCATAACACTTTTATTTGGTTTTGCTACTTTAGCAATTATTGTTAATACAATTAGATTGGCTGTTAATTCTAGAAGAAACGAAATAGAAATAATGAGATTAGTTGGTGCAACTAATTGGTTTATTAGATTACCCTTTTTATTAGAAGGAATAATTTTTGGTTTTGTTAGTGCTATTTTAACTTCAATACTTTTAGTTGTCTGGAGAACTTTTTCTTTGAGCCAAATAAAATTATTTTTACCTTTTATTCCAATAGAAGAGCAACCTAGTTTTTTAAATGATATTATAATGTTAACTGTACTTGTTAGCGTTTTGGTAGGGTTTTCAGGAAGTGCTTTTTCTGTTACTAGGTATCTAAAGTTTGAAAAAGCTAATACTAAAGAAGAATAAATATGAATACTACTCCTGTGTTGTATATTTTTTCTGGATTACCTGGAGTTGGAAAAACTACTTTATCTAAAAAACTATCAACTTATTTAAAAGCAGCTTATTTAAGAATAGATACTATAGAACAAACTTTAAAAGATACTTGTAATATTAAAGTTGAAGGTGAAGGTTATGATTTAGCTTATAAAATAGCTGAAGATAACCTATTATTAGGAAATTCTGTTGTTTCAGATTCGTGTAATCCAATTAATCTTACAAGAAATGCCTGGAAAGAAATTGCAAAAAATTCAAATTCAAATTTTAAAGATATAGAAGTAATTTGCTCAAATTTGGATGCACATAAAAAAAGAGCAGAAGAGAGATTATCAAATATAAAAAATTTAATTTTGCCAACTTGGGAGCAAATAAAAAATAGAGAATATGATATTTGGGAAACAGATAGAATAATTATAGATACTTATAATAAAAGCATAGATGATACTTTTGAACAGTTAAAAAAATTACTTGAGGTGTAAAAAAAATAATATTTTAAAAAAACACTTTAAATAGTTATTGCAATCTGTAGATAAAATATTATAAGTTAACTTTATAAAATAATTTATAGTTATATACTAAAACTACTATAAGCTACTATTTGTGTTTAATAATAAAATATAAAAAAGTGAGTTTTTTATAAATAAAAACAGATTAAATGTGAATATTATATGAAAATAACTTTTTTTAAACTAAAATAAGGTTTGATTTATTAGGTTAAGAAATATTATAATTCTGTAATGGGTTAATAAAAAATGATCAAAATACAATTAACTCTTTCTTTTATTTGAAATAAAAAGATTATTAGAATTTTTATGGGAATGGGCTTATAATTATTTTTTATAAAAAATATTCCATTATTTTAACTTCTAATTTCTGATTTTTAAGCTTTATTTTGTATATTTTATTATGGAGATGTTAAATGTTAAAAAAATCAGTAGCTTTGTTTACAGTATCTTGTTTTATTGTTTCTTGTAATATTTTTACAAATAATAATTTCACCACTGGTGGAAGTAGTTTATTAAATAAATATAATAAAGGAGGGTTTAATATAAAAAGTACTACTAACCCTAATGAAATAAAAAAGAACTTTTTACCTGTAACTAGAATAATTAAACAAAAAGGAAAAGAACGAGAAAAAGATGATAATAAAAAAAGAGTTTTTACTTTTAATGCTTCTAAAGATGATTTAAAAAGAAGTTTTATTTTAAATATTACTAATGGTGCTGGTGGCGGAGAAAGAGTTGGTAATTTAGAAGTTTTTATTAATGGAACTCAAGTTATTTTTAATCATGATGAAGATATAGATAATACAGATGATATTAATAAAATTAAGAAAAAATTATGTGGAGATGATACTGATGATAGAGATGGAAAAGAACGAGAAAAAGATGATGATAAAAAATTTAAAATAAAACATGATGGCCATGATAAAAATAAACCAAGTTGTGAGCTATTAATTAGCAATTTTTTTAATAAAAAAACAGATGCGTTAAGTGTAGGATTACCAAGTATAAAAGAAGGTGTAAATAGCTTAGAAGTAAGAGTCAAAGATGAAAGAGATAAATTTGTATTAGATATTAGTATTGATGGTTTTTTGAAAGCTTTTAATTTACCTAAATCGGTTCATAGTATTGTTCCACTTGATGAAAGTTCAAAAAAAATGCCTTATGAAAAAGGATTTTTAAATTTAAAATTCACAGAAGGCTTAAAAACTAGATTAATAGGAAATGATATAATAGATTTAAATGGAACAAATTTAACTTCTCTAAAAAATATATTTAAATCTTATAATATACAAGAGATTATTAAGCCATTTCCATTAGATTCAGATGAACTAGATCAAAAAGAAATAAAAGCAGAACATAAATTTAATAGAGATATTCCAAATATGAATTTATTTTTCACATTAAAATTTTCTGATAATATTGATATATGGAAAATGAGATCTGAAATAAAAAAATTACCTTTTATAGAAGAGGTTATACCTATTTTTAAATATAATCAACCTTTATCTGATTATTCATCTAATGATCCTTTTTTAGTAGGAGATAATTTTGATGCACATTGGCTACAAACAACAAGAGTTGCTAATAAAGGTACATTAAAAGGAGCTTGGGATATTTTAGATAAAATTTCAACTGCAACAGGTAAAGATATAAGATATGGTAATTTAGATTCTTTTCCTGAAAATACAAGAGATGATAATAAAATAGCTACTATAGGGGCAGGAATTTATAATAAAATATTAACTAATAAAGTATCTCACGAAGATTTAGATAATCCTAAAATAACTATATATAGTAATGATAATTCTACTGATATTGGTTTTACAGCATCTCATGATACTCAAGTTTTGGGAATTATGTCAGCTACTGTAAATAATGAGAAAGGATTAGTTGGTATCTCTAATAAAGCAAAATTAGATTTTTACAGAGTTTCAGATTCATATTGTAGAAATAACTTAAGTAATAAAGATTCAATTAAAAGAAATAATAAATGTGATCCTTTATCAGAACATGAAATATTATCTAATTTAGATTTTAAACTTGGACCAACTGTTATACCTAAAATGGCTCCATTTTTTTCATTTTTTCTAGCTAAGAAAAATAAAGCAAAAGTAATCTTAATTGAAATAGCTGGAGCAAGTAAAACAGTTGAACAACTTGACCCTTTTATTAGAGCAATTATACCTTATTTTGTATCTGAAGGTAGTACAGTTATAGTACCTGCAAGCAATGCTTTTGATAATAATATTAGAAACTTAGATGTTAATTGTAATGATATAATAAACTCAGATTTATGTAATGGAAATACTGGACAACAAATACTACCAATGGTTGATACAGGTTCTATAATTGTTGGAGGTTTGAATTCAAGCGGTAAAAACCTTTATTATCCTCAAAATTCTCAATTATTTGATAAAGCTGGTAATCCTATTCTTGATAACAATAATAATCCTAAATTTGGTGCTATTTATTATAATTATGGTAAAACAGATTTTGGTAATAATGAATCTGATTATGATTATTCACCTATTAGTGGTCATGGTATAGATATATCTGGTCCTTCTGAAAATATTTTAACTACATCTTATGGTGTTAAAGGTGCTGGCTCATCTAATAATAATACATATTCACCTCAAGATTATGTAACTGTTGATGGCACATCATTTACATCACCAATGATAAGTTCTATAGTTTCACTTGCATATACAATAGCACCTGACATTGATCCTTTAACTATTCGAGATTTAATTAGAATAACAGCAAATGATTCTTTTACAGGAGTAACAAGTAATAGTAGAACAACAGCTGGTTGTGTTAATGCTTATGAGTTTTTAAAAAGAGTTTTAAAACTTGCTAATGATAAAGATTTTATCCAAATTAATGGTAAAAGTATTTTTGAGGATAGATTTGGAAAACCTTTTTCAATATCCTCTGTAGAAGAACCTCCTCAACCAATAAGTGAACAAATAAAAGAAGAATTATCAAAAATCCAAATAACATTAAATGGAAAAAATTACACACTGTTAGAAATAGTTCAAAATTATGCAGATTTTACTTTAGACCCTGCATTTTTTCAAAATAATACTTTAACAGAAGATGTAAGAATTAAAATTCAAAATACTTTAAATACAATAACAGGTAATACCTTTTCTTTTCTAATATAAAAGATGCACTAAAAACTACAATAATTTTAAGCAAGATAAATGTAAACTTTGATAGTATGATACTAAACTCTTTAGCAAATCATTTATCATTAATAGATTTATATAGTTTAGAACAAAAAAGACTATATAACGGTAATGCTCTAATTTCAACTATAAATAGAAAAAACAAAAGTAGCTTTTATTCCATCAGAATCATATGGATCTCCAACATTATCAAAAGTAAATCTAATAGAACTTGATGAAACTGGAGGTTTACTACAATAAAAAGTAGTAAAGTCTTAGAAAATAGTGATAGACATGATGTTTATTCAATAAATAGTTTAAGATGGAATCCTACAAAAGATGAAGTATCTTATATCTTATCTGAATCTTTATACACATTAGATGTAAATGCTGATACTAAAAAGCTTATAAAATCTAATGTAGCAGATTCAAACTATTCATCAGATGGAAATAAACTAATATATACATTAACAGATTCTAGGCAAATAGGAATAATTAATTCAGATGGCTCTAATGATCATATTATTGCTACTTTTACACCTACAAATCCTAGAAGCCCTATATTTTCTAAAGATGGTAATACTATTTTCTATTTAGACTCTATTCATTCATATGGACCTTTAGATTTATGGAAAATGAATTTAGATGGCAGTAATAAAACACAACTAACTTTTATACAAAATATAATACCTAATGCACTCGGAAGTAATGGTTATAATTATGGTTTAAAATTATCTCCTGATGGAACAAAAATAGCTTTTAATGGGGGAGAAAATTTATATACAATAAATACAGATGGAAGTGATTTAAGAAAAATAACTAATTTTACCTATTCATATTATGGAGATCAAAATGCAGAACACTTTTTATATTTTACATGGTCATCATTAGATAATAAACTAGCTTATGGAACAACTCAACATGATGGATATTATAGTGAAAAAGCAAGGGTATATACAATAAATCAAGATGGTTCTGAAAATGTTGAATTTTTTAATGAAAATACTCACATAGGTCAAATAAAACCAGATTGGGGAATAAAATCTGTAAAAAATAGTTCTAAAAATGAAATAAATTTGAGTTGGTAATTATAATTAATATGTCAGAATCAGGATTTATAAGATTTTATGATTTACAGGATTATTATTTACTAGGTTTTAAATCTTGCTTATTTTTAAATTCTAAAAATCCTGATTCTAATAAAAGGATAAAAAATGAAAAATATTAAATTTTTAATTTTAATTTTAATTCTAGGATTTTTTTCTTGTAATGAAATTAAACATATATCTAATATAAAAAATAGCTCTGAAAAAAATATAAAAAATAATTTAATAACAAATTATTCTATAACCCCTAGTTTAAATTCTTCAATTAATTATAATAATGAAGTAATAAATTTACCTCAAAGTTTATATGTTGTTACTTCAAATAATATATTTATTTTTGATAAAAATGGAAAAATATCTAATATTATACTATTAGAAAATGATTTTAATTTTAATTCAAATTTAAGTAATAATAGAGTTCTTTTTATAAAAAGTACAGAAAATCAACAAATACTTAGAATTATAAATATAAACGATAATATAAAAAAAGATTTTATTCTACCAATAAAATCTTTTTCATTCCTTGGAACTTCATATAATAATGATAAAATCTTTTTTATTAGAGATAACAATTACTTTTTTATAAATGAAAATAATGAAGAAATAAAATTAACAAAAATATCTTATAATGATTTAAAAAATGAAAGTGTTTATAAAATAGAAGGGAGTAGTTTATTTTACACTTCAAAAAATAATATTGTTCTTTTTGAAAAAGATAATAGTAATGAATTAAAAGATAATTTTGTATTAAAATTAATTAGTGAAAAAGACAATCCTGAAATAAGTTTAGATGGTAAATATATAGCTTATCAAAACTTTAAAGAAGGGTTGATAATAAGAGACTTAGAAAAAAAAATAGATAAACAAATTTATAATTTATCTATTAGTACAAAAAAAAATTGGATTAATCATAATCTTATTTATTTAAAAGATGTTGGTTTTAATAATGATTTATATAAATATAATATTGAAAAAACTCAAGATGAATTAATTGAAAAAAATGTTTCTGATTTTAATGTTGATTACTTAAATAATTTTTTTTACTATAATAATAGTATATATGATTTTAATTTAATAGATAAAATTACATTAAAAGAATCATTAGGTTTTTCAAAAAAAAATCTTGGAAGACCTTATTTTCAAAAGTTTAATGATTTTATAATATATGAAAAACTATCTGAAAAAAGTAAGTTTAATAGTAATGAATATAAAAAAAATACTGCTGAAACTTTTTATATAAATAATCCTTATGAATACTATATTTATGATGTTTTTTTGTATGATAAAAATAAAAATAACTCTATATTACTACTTAAAGATACAACAAATGAATTCAACTTTAAATTTAGTACTAGTGGGGAATTTATAATATATTCAAATTATTCTTCAAGAGAATTTATCTCTAATATTTTAAACAATAAAATTTCTATTTTTATTTATGATATTATTAATAACAATAAATTTTCTATAAATTTCAATGAAAAATCAGAATATAGTAGCTATATTTACTCAATAAATTGGATAAAAGAATGAAAAAGGTTAGATTTTTATCACTTATTTTAGTTTTAACTATTTTTTCTTGTAATGAAATAAAAGAAATAAAAAAAGTAGAAGAAGTAAAACCTAGTATTAATGAATATACAGCTATTATAAATACACCCTCTCCAAGTAATAGTAATATTTTACCTTCCCCAAAAGAAAGTGTAGAAGTAAATATAAAATCTAGGTGTTTAGATTTAAGTGAATATAATCTAGAAAAAAAAATTCATTATCCACTTGATATTGTAGCTGATTTTAATGGAAAGTTTGTTTATGTTACAACTAATGAAGGGTTATTTTTAGAAAAAAATAATAAAAAAACTGATAATGAGATAAAATTTAATAATAAAATATATTATGAGTTTTATCCTGTAGAACATATTTATAAAGTATATTCTACAGGGTATATAGAAATATTAAATAAACCTAAAGATTATGATAATTTTTATTGTGAATTAAAGCATATTGAAAAAATAAATAACAATGATTTAATTATAAATGGTTCTAAATTATTTTTGTTCAAAGATAATAATTATTTTAATTTAATTGATGATACAATAAAAAAACCAAAAGATAGTGAAGGATTTTATTCTATTCCATTAATAAATGAAACTAGAAGAGAAACATATAGTATATTAGACATTTATTCGGAATCAAATAAATTATTTTTAACATATTATTTTCAATATAATAGCTCTGAAGGATATAATATTTCAAGAGAGTTTATTGAATTTTTTGATATAAAAAATAAAGCATATAATCGAATATATGAAAATTTTAAAGGGATTACAGATATTATTTTACATTACAATAATAATGGTTTTCCTATTATAGAAAATAAATCTCAATATGCAATAGGAAATAGTATTTATAATGGTCAAATATTTTATGATGTTTCTAATGTAGTAAAATATGAGGAGCAATTAAAAAAAGTTGGAAAAATAATAAGAATTAGAAAAGATTCTAAAAATAATCTAATAGGTATTGATTCAGCTAAAAACATGCTTTGGAAAATATATCCAGATGAACAAAAAATAGAATTAATAGCTGGAAATGGGAAAGAAGGATATAAAGATGGTAAAGGAACAGAAGCTCAATTCAATGGTTTAAGAGAGTTAGATTTAGATAAAAATGATAATATTTATATTACAGATTATAATAATCATGCAATAAGAAAAATAACTCCTGATGGCGTGGTTAGTACTTTTTATAAGGAGGAATCGTGAAGCGTGATCCGTGAATAGTAAAAAGTGAGAAGCGAGAAATAATTGTGAAATATAGTGGTAAAACTTGCGTTTACCATGAAATGAAACTGAATCAAAAATATAAAAGATGAATTAATAAAAATTTACATAAAGACGTTACACTATTAATAAACATTTTAATCCTTATTAAATAAAATTTAGTGTATAATTAATATAAATAAAATCTTACTTGGAATTAATAGTTTATGAAATCTATGAAAAAATTATTATCAGGTCTATTAGCTAGTTTTCTAGTTGCTTGTTCTTCTACTAATATCAATTCTCTTGATGCTAATGCAGAAATAGATGCTTTTGCTAAAACAAAAAATAACTTAAAAGCAAAAAATACAGATTCTTTTTGGCAAGATCAAATAATCTATTTTGTTGTTACAGATAGATTTAGTAATGGTGATAAAGCTAATGATTTCAATGTTAAAGCTAATGATGCTTGGTCTTATCATGGTGGAGATTTTCAAGGTTTAATTAATAAACTTGATTATATAAAAGACTTAGGTGCTACAACTATTTGGATAACACCTCCTATGGATAATAGAGATACAGCTTTTAAAGCTGATTTTGGTGGTGGTAAAATGCAAGATATGTGGGGTTACCACGGTTATTGGTTTAAAGATTTTTATGCTGTAGATGAACATTTAGGTTCTATGGCAAAAATGCAAGAATTAGTTAGTAAAGCACATTCTAAAGGGATAAAAATACTAATTGATATTGTTATGAATCATTTAGATTATGATCATCCTTTTGCAAAAGATAAAAATAATCCTCAAGGTAAATACTATAATTGGTTTCATCATCAAGGAAAAATTAATGATAATGAATGGTCTAATCAATGGAAAGTAGAAAATGGTGAATTAGCAGAGTTACCAGATTTAGCTCAAGAAAATCCAGAAGTTTATGATTACTTAGTAAAAGCTTCAAAATGGTGGATAGATCAAACAAAAGCAGATGGTTTTAGAATTGATACAATAAAACATGTTCCACATGATTTTTGGAAAAAATATACTAATGATATTCATAGTTATGCTGGTAAAGATTTTATGCTTTTAGGAGAAGTTTATGAAGGTTATCCAGAAGCAGTTGCAGGCTATATAAATGCTGGTTTAGATTCTGCTTTTGACTTTCCTCTTTATTACCAAATAAAAGATGTTTTTGGTCAAGGAAAAAGTATGAGACAATTAGCTAAATTTTTTGAAAAAGATTCTAATTATCCTAATGCTAGAATGATTTCTCCTTTTATTGATAATCATGATGTTCCAAGATTTTTACATGACGCAGGAAATAATGGTGTAGATAAATTAAAATCAGCTCTATCATTAATAATGACTATCAGAGGTATTCCTACAGTTTATTATGGTACAGAAATTGCTTTACAAGGTGGAGCAGATCCTGATAATAGAAGAGATATGGAATGGACTAGAAAAAATGAAAGCTTAACTAATCATGTTAAAAAATTAACTTCTATTAGAAAAAAATATACAGCCCTAAGACGTGGAACTCAACTTGAAATGTGGCAAGATGATGAAGTATTTTCTTACTTAAGAACAATAGGTGAGCCAAATGAAGATGTTATTACAGTACTAAATAATTCTTCAAACTCACAAACTAGAACTATTCAATTAAGAGCAGAAAGTAAAATGTCTGATGGAACACAACTTCAAAATCTTTTGGGTGGTGATTCTGTAAAAGTTGCTAATAAATCAATTACTGTAACTTTAGCTCCTAGAGAATCTAAAGTGTTTGCAGTTGTTACCAGAAGATAAAATATAAAATAACTATAGTTGGATTTATTAATTTTGCTATAGTTATTTAAAAATTTAATGAAAAACTTAACAGACCTTATAACCTTTCAAAATTTAATTATATTAACTACTTTTTGGCAAACTTTTGTTTCTTTTATTAATTTTATTTCAAAACCAATTTTACCAAAAGAACAAAAAAAAATAGATGAATTAGTTTCTATTTTAATTCCTGCTAGAAATGAAGAAAAAAATATTATTAATCTTTTGGATTCAATTAAAAATCAAAATTATGAAAATATAGAAGTTATTATTTTAGATGATCATTCAGAAGATAATACTTTTGATTTAGTCCAAAATTTTTGTAATCTAAATCAAAATTTTAAAGTAATAAAAGGTGAAACTTTACCACCCAATTGGTTGGGTAAAAATTGGGCTTGTCATCAATTAGCTCTAGAGTCAACTGGTAAATACTTAGTCTTTTTAGATGCGGATACAACTATTTATAATAATTTAATTATTAATTCAGTTTCTTATATGAAAGATAAAAAATTAAAACTACTTTCTTTATTCCCAGAACAAATAACTGTTACTTATGGTGAAAAAATAGTAGTTAATTTTATAAATTATGTTTTATTAACTTTATTACCATTGCATTTAGTTAAAATACCTTTTTTTTCATCTATTTCTGCTGCTAATGGTCAATTTATGCTTTTTGAAAGAAGTAATTATCAAGAAAATTTATGGCATAAAAGAGTAAGAAAAAATATAGCAGAAGATGTTGAAATTGCACGTATAATGAAAAAAAATAAATATAAAATAGCTGTTTTATTAGGAAATAGTTTTATAAAATGTAGAATGTATAATAATATTGAAGAATGTATAAAAGGTTTTGAAAAAAATATTCTACTTATTTTTGGTAATAGTATTATTTTTTTGATATTATATATATTATTAGGTCTTTTAAATATTTTTTTAGTTAACAATGCTAATAATTTAATAATTATATTGATATTTATTTTATTATCTAAAATATTTACTTCTATTACTAGTAATCAAAATATTATCTTGAATATTATTTTATATCCATTTCAAATAATTATGATAATATTTATAAGTTTAAAAGCTGTATATAAAAAAATTACTAAAAATAATGTATCTTGGAAAAATAGAGAAATTTTATTAGAAAAATGATGATTAAAGCAAAACATAATAATTTTATAGTAAAATTTTTTGATTGGTATATAAGCAAAATTATAAGATCAGATTTTAGTGAATTCAAATATGATAATAATTTTATTTTTGATAAAAACAAGTCTATTTTACTAATAGCAAATCATTTTAGTTGGTGGGATGGTTTTTTTGCTTACTATTTAAATTTAAAACTCTTTAAAAAAAATTTTCATGTTATGATGTTAGAAAAAGAACTAGAAAAAAGAAAAGTTTTTTCAGCTATAGGAGCTTTTTCTATAAATCCTAAAAGTGAAAATACTAAAGAAAGTTTAGACTATACAATACAACTCTTAGAAAATGCTAATAATTTAATACTTTTGTTTCCACAAGGAAAAATAGAATCTAATTATCTAGATGAAATAAATTTTAGAAAAGGTATAGAATATATTACAAATAACTCTAAACAAGAACTACAAACTATTTTTTCTGTTAATTTTATTGATTATATAAATAAAAGAAAACCTACTATTTATAATTATCTTAAATTACTAAATTTAAATAATTCAAATAACTTAGATTTTATTCAAAAAGAATATAATGATTATTATCAATTAGTTAAACAAGAACAAACTAAAATATGGATTTAAATACACCGAAAAACTCTTAAGTTTATTTTTTACTCAACATATAAAATTAATCCTTTTAAATAATCCCCTTCTGGATGAAAAATATTTATAGGATGATCTGCTGGTTGAGATAAATAGCCCATTACTCTTACATTTCTTCCTGCTTCTATTGCTGCTGAAGTTATTGTATTAGAAAAAGTATATTTATCAACTACTTGAGAACAAGAGAATGTAAATAAAATACCACCCTTTTTTATTCTTTTTAAAGCTGTTTGATTTAATCTTTTATAACCCATAATTGCACTATGTTTTGCTGATAAATGTTTTGCAAATGCAGGAGGATCTAAAATTATAATATCATAGTTATTTTCATTATTTTTAAAGAAATCAAAAACATCTGTACAGAAAGATTGATGTTTACTTGTGCCATTGTTTAATTCTATATTTTTATCTGTTAATTCAATTGCTTTTTTAGATGCATCTACAGAATGAACTTCTGTAGCTCCGTTATTTAAAGCATATACTGAAAAACCACCAGTATAACAAAAAGTATTTAAAACACTTTTATTTTTAGCATAACTACTCAAAATATTCCTATTATCTCTTTGATCTATAAAAAATCCTGTTTTTTGACCAGTTTCCCAATCAATAAAAAATTTATTATTGTTTTCTATAACAATATTTTCAGGTTCTTCAGATTTATATAAATATTCATTTTGAGCTGTTTTAATTATTTTATCAGATTTATAATAAATAGCTTTTATTTCATTTCCAAAAACAGTTTTTAAGCTTTCTGCTATATTTTCTTTTATATTATGAATTCCAATGGTATGAGATTGAATAACAGCTGTTTTACCATATATATCAATAATTAACCCTGTAATATTATCTCCTTCTGCATGACATAATCTATAAACATTGGTTTCTGAATTATTTATCAAACCTATATTTTTTCTATAATTATAAGCAGATTGTATTTTTTTATCCCAAAAACTTTGATCTATATTTACATCTTCAAAAGAAAAAAGTCTTACTGCTATACTTCCATTATTATAAAAACCAGTACCTAAAAACTCATTTGAATTACTATAAACCTTAACTATTTCTCCATCAACTAAATTCTCAGTATTAGATTTTATTGCTCCAGAAAATATCCAAGGATGAAATCTTTTTACAGAACTTTCTTTATCTTTTTTTAAAACAATTTTATTTAAAACCATTATTTATTATCCATAAATTACCAATTAGAATATTTAGTATAAATGTAAAAGGAAATATTAGTAAGTAATAATTTACTAGTCTTTATTTTTATTAGAGAATACCTCAGAGCTATGCTCTGGGGTTTCAGGGGTACGGGGGCAGAGCCCCCGATCCCTTCCTCCTACGGGGTTGATACCCCGTAGGAGGTCTTAAATTCATTTTTAAATATCAACTTTTAATTCTTCTTCTGTTTCACCTTCATTATCAGAATGTTTTCTTCCATTTCTTCTTAGATTTTGGAAAGAAGATGGTTTTTCATCAGAATCTTTTGAAAATCCTTTATTTGAAAAATTACTATTTTTATTCTGAATAGGTTTAGATACTATTTGGGAAACACTAGAAGATAATTCTTGTAAAACTAAATAGTTTTCTGTAACAATATTTTTTATACTAGCAAAATAAGATTCTACTATTTTTTGAGTAGCTAATGAAGATGTTTCAAATATAATACTCATTTGTTTTCCTTCAGTTAGTTTAAAAGTAACATCTATTTCAGACATATTAGTTGGTTTTAATTTTAAACTTATTGTTATAGGGGCTGTACTAGTATAATTAACTATTACATCTTTTATAACTTCAGGAATTTGAGAAAAGTTTAATTCAACACCCTCATTAATATATTTTATTAATTGCGATGAATTTATCAAATTATTAACACTTTTTTCATCAGTAGATTTTATTTTTTTATTATCATTAAAATCATTATTTTCTACTTTATTTCCACCTAAATCATTATCATTTTCTAAATTATTAAATAAATCATCTTTATTTATAATTTTTATTTCTGTATTAAATTGTTTTTGATTTGGTTTAAATAAGTTGTTTTTTATCTCAGAATTAGTTAAATCATTAGATATATTTTTATCTAAAACTATTGGGAGCTCATCATTTGAATTTTCAAAGAAAAGTTTATTTGTATTAAATAAGCTATCTTTAGAAAAAATAGATTTTAATATGTTTCCAGTTAGTTTTTCAGGGTTTATTTTATCATTAAGTATTTTATCAGGTTCAATATTTTCTATTTTAGGTTTATTTATAATAGTAGATTCTTTACTTTCTTTAATGAATACATCAAAATAGAATTCAAAAAGCTCTACCATTTCTTCAAATTTTTCTTTTGTTTGTTCATTATAAAGTTCTTCTTTTTGATAAAGTTCTTCTTGATACTGTTCAGAATTGTATAAATCATTATTATTTGTATTATTTAAAGTTATTTTTTTATTGTAGTTTTTTAACTCATTTTCTTTTTCTTCTAATATACTTTTTTCAAACTCAATTTCTGATTTTATACTAGTATTTATTATATTATTGGATAAATCATCTTTTCCTTCAATTTTTTTATTTTCATTTTTTCCTTTATCCTTTAAGGGAAATTTTTTATCTAAATAATTTTTATTTTGGAATGAAAAATCTTCTAAAAATTCTATTATAGATGAATTTATATTTTTATCATTACTTTTAGTAGATAAACTAGTTACAGGTAGTTTTTTGTTTATTAATAATTCTGAAAAAATAGAGTTAATGTCTTTATTTATTTCATTACGAGATAAACCTTGATCTGTTAATATTTTTTCGGCTGTTTTGATAAAAAAATAAGTTATTTTTGGATATAATTCATGTTTTTTTCTATCAACTATTTCATTTCCATTATCTTTAATAGCAGATATTAAGTTTGGTATTATAGAGTTAAGTTTTAAATCATTATCTGAAACAAAAGGTTTTTCTATTTCACTAGAAATATTTTTGTTTAAAATGATGCTTTCATCTGATTTTACTATATTCTTAAGTGATTTATTCATATCTTCTTTATTATAATTATTTTCAAAATAGTTTTTCAGATTATTTAAATCATTAATATTATTATATTTATTTTCTACTTTATCTATGGCTTTTGAAATAAATTTAAGAGTTTTAATTTTATCTTCATTTTTGTTTTTAATTGAAGAAATATCAGAGCCTAAATCATTTTTTATAGGATTTTTTAAGCTATCTAAACTTATATTTATAGTTTCTTTTATATTATCTAATAAAAATAAACCTAATTTTTCTTTATTAATTATAGGTTTTTCTTTGCTATTAGAATTTTTACCTTTTAAAATATTTAATTTTTCTTCTTTAGTAAGGTAATTTTCAGGTTGTCTAAGTAGAGTATCTAAACTAGTTTTAATTATTTTATAATTATCATCAAATACATTTTTTAAAATTGGTAAAATATCAGATTTTAAAGTATTATCAATATTATTTCTTAAATTATTACTAGTTGATTTTTCAATTTTATTATTAATTAAATCAATATTATTCTTATCATAAAAAACATCATTTATTACTTGTTTACCAATTAATGTAACTTCATTAGATATTAATTTAGTTAATTTATTAAAATATTTTTCTTTATTAGATTCATTTAGTTTGCTTATATTTGGAATTATTGCTTTTATTGTTTCTGGATTAAAAACTTTTAATGGAAAGTATTCTTTTATTTTATTATTTAGATTTAACAATATTTTTTCAATATTTTTATCTAAATTAGTATTACTATCTATTTTATTATTTAAAGCACTATTTTTAATTTTTTCATTTACCAATATATTATCATAAGATATATTTTCTGGTAATTCTTCATTTGTTTTAGATTTAAGAGCAGATTTTATATTATCAGTGGTTTTAGAATCTAACAAACCAGAATTTAAGTTAATATCTAAGTCATTAAAGTGAGTATTAATAGTAGATTCAGCTTTATTTATTACTAGTTTTTCAGGAATAATATTATTTTTAAGAGGCTCTTTAACAATGGTTTTAATAGAATTAAGCTGATTTTCAGATTTATTTAAAGGTTCAGGCTCAGATTTTATATTATAAGTAGTGTTAGAATCTAATAAATCGGAATTTAAGTTAATATCTAAATTATTAAAGTGAGTGTTAATAGTAGATTCAGCTTTATTTATTACTAATTTTTCAGGGTTAGTGTTATTTTTAAGAGGCTCTTTAATAATAGTTTTAATAGAATTGTTATTATTAGATTTATTTAAAGATTTAGGTTCAGATTTTATATTATCAGTGGTATTAGAATCTAATAAATCAGAATTTAATGAAATATCTAAGTGATTAAGTTGATTGTTATTAGGAACTTCAGTCTTATTTATTACAGATTTTTCAGGGTTAGTGTTATTTTTAAAAGAATCTTTAACAATATTTTTAATAGAATTATTATTATTAGTTTTATTTAAAGATTCAGGTTCAGATTTTATATTATAAGTAGTATTAGAATCTAATAAGTCAGAATTTAAGTTAATATCTAAGTGATTAAGTTGATTATTATTAGGAACTTCAGTCTTATTTATTACAGATTTTTCAGGGTTAGTATTATTTTTAAAAGAATCTTTAACAATAGGTTTAATAGAATTATTAATATTAGTTTTATTTAAAGATTCAGGTTCAGATTTTATATTATAAGTAGTATTAGAATCCAATAAATCAGAATTTAATGAAATATCTAAGTGATTAAGTTGATTATTATTAGGAACTTCAGTCTTATTTATTACAGATTTTTCAGGGTTAGTGTTATTTTTAAGAGGCTCTCTAATAATAGTTTTAATAGAATTGTTATTATCAGATTTATTTAAAGATTTAGGTTCAGATTTTATATTATTAATAGTATTAGAATCTAATAAATCGGAATTTGGGGTGATATCCAAATTATTAAGTTTATTATTAATAGTAGATTCAGCTTTATTTATTACTAGTTTTTCAGGGTTAGTGTTATTTTTAAGAGGCTCTCTAATAATAGTTTTAATAGAATTGTTATTATCAGATTTATTTAAAGATTTAGGTTCAGATTTTATATTATCAGTGGTATTAGAATCTAATAAATCAGAATTTGGGGTGATATCCAAATTATTAAGTTGATTATTAATAGTAGATTCAGCTTTATTTATTACAGATTTTTCAGGGTTAGTGTTATTTTTAAAGGAATCTTTAACAATAGGTTTAATAGAATTAAGATGATTATCAGATTTATTTAAAGATTTAGGTTCAGATTCAGTGGTATTAGAATCTAATAAATCAGAATTTAGGTTGATATCCAAATCATTAAGTTGATTATTAATAGTAGATTCAGTTTTATTTATTACTGATTTTTCAGGGATAATATTATTTTTAAAAAGCTCTTTAACAATAGGTTTATCAACTGAAACATTATTTTCATCTGTCTTATGTTTATTTTCTAGTAATTCAGGTTTTGCTTCTATATCAAATTTATTATCTAAGTAGTTATTTTCATTTATAGAAAACTCTTGATTTAATAATTCTAAGTCATTATTTAAATCTTCATTTTTACCCATAAATTCATTTTCTTCAGAAGCTGGATTTATAATTTCAACCTTACCAATTAGACTTTCTAGTGATTCAAAAACAGCTTGAACTAAACTTTTATCTATAGATTGTGCTATTTCATCATTTAAAATATTTTGGCTTGATAAGTTTTTTAGATTAGTTCTAACTACATTAGGTCTTATACCTTGTGGTATAGATTTATTATATTGATTAGGTGTTATTATGCAAATAGTTTTAGATAGGTTTTTATCTATGAATTTTTGATTGCTATCAAAAGATTTTAAATCAAAATTATCAAAGTCTAATTTATTATTTGAATTATCTTTATTTATATTTTGCTTTATATTTTTATTATCAGTTTTAACAAGTTGTTCTAAATTATTAAGGTCATCATTATTTAATTGAATATATATATTTTCATTTTCAAGTCCTTCTGATTTTAAAAAATTAAAAGAAGATTTTAATTGTTTATTTAAAGAATCTGATTTTGATATTGTTTCTTCTAAGAATTTTTTTGAAATATATTTTTTTTCATCATCTTTTTTGGCATCATCAACTTTTTTTTGGAAATCTTCGTTATCATGTCTGCTAATTGATCTGTAAATGATATTTTCAACTCTTATGATACTACCACTTTGTACTATTCTGAGCATTTTTCCTCACTTCTTCTTTTTATTTTTTTCTGCTAATAATAGCATCAATTTTTTCTTTTCTTGTTGTTCTTGATAACGAACTTCCTCTTCTAGTACTTCCTCTTTCTTTTTACTTTGCCTGTTGAATATTTGTGAAGCTAATTCATCCATAAGTTTTGCTTCCCATTTTTTAAATTCTTCTACCCACTCTTCTCTTTTTTTCTCTTTATGCTTTTCAATTATTTTCTTTTCTTTAGCTGCAATAGTTAGCTTTTTTCTTACATCTTCAACTTTTAAATTTGATTTAGATACAATTCTATTTTGATTATCAATTTTGGATGCTAAATTTTGAAGAAATATATTGGTGTTTTGAACTTCAGCTACTTCACCTCTACTTAGATATCCTTCTAATGCTTTTTGTCCTTTAGCCCTTTTTTCAACAAGTGTATTTAATGCAGCTACTTCTAAGTCTCTTGTTCGTATACATGATGCTAGTTCAGCTTTAAGCTGATCTTCTTTTCTGATCCTCATATCGAGGATTTTTTGCATAGAGTATATAAACTTTTTTGAAGGAGCCATTACTACCTCATTAAAATCTTTATTTATAACATTATTTTATTTAATGTTACTTAAATAATCATATAACAAAAATTACTAAAATAATTCAATTTTTTTATATTCTTAATAATATCTTTATATTCTTTGTATTATATATGTTACATATATTTTAGGGGTATTTTTTTATGTCTCTTGATATTTTTTTTAATATATATTTAATGAATTTTAAATAAAAAATGCTTTTATTTAATAAGTATTTAATTTACATTTTTATTTTATAATTTTATACTTAATAAAAGGTTTTAAATTTAAAGCTTGTTTATAATGTTTAAAAAAGTATTAATACTTTTTTAATGGGGAGGAAAATTTAAATGGCTGACGTACGTATCAGTGCAAGAAGTACCTTGACCGCATTGAACAGATGGGTAGAGGTAATCTCAGGTAACTTAGTAGGTTCTCAAATTACTGGTTACAAATCAACAAGAATTACATTTGGTGATTCATTAGTAGACATAGTAAGAGGCGGAAGCGGAAACGCAGTAAGCTTAGGGGGTATTAACCCAGTTCAAGTAGCAAGTGGTGGTATCACAGTAGGTGGAACAACAACTGACTTTAGACAAGGTTCATTATTACAAACAGGTAATAATAGTGATGTTGCGATACAAGGTAATTCATTCTTTACCGTAGCAGATTCATCAGGAAAAATTATATACACAAGATCAGGTGAATTTAGTTATGATGACCAAGGTTACTTAGTAACAAAAGAAGGACAATATGTATTAGGTTTATATGATAAAACAAGACCTATAAAAGACAGAGATTTACAAAGATTTAGTGATTTAAATCCTGCGGTAAGTGCATCAGTAACAGTAAACTTTGATGCTTCTCCTTTATTTGGAACAGACCCAAGAAGTGGAACAACATTTACAGGTCAAGTACAAGGAACAGGTTCATTAAACTCAATATTTGGAACAACATCTGGTGCATCATCAATGACCATAACCAAATATTTTACAAATCCTAATATTGCAAACGAAGATAGAGTAGTAGGAAGAACCTATGTACCAGCAGGAAACATAACAGTAGGAACAACCAATGGTTCATTATCATGTGCTTCAACAAATGGAGCAATCGTAGGAACAATTGCAGGTATAGGTATTACTGTATTTTTACCAGATTCAGCAAACTTATCAACCAGAACCAGTGCTGATAATGCAAGATTAATAGCAAGAGCAATTAATGCAAAATCAGATCAAACAGGTGTAGGTGCATCAGTAGTAGTAAACTTAAACGATCAAAACCAAGCAACATTAGTACTTGGAAATACAAACAGAGTAATAAGTGAATCTGCAGCAAGATTACCTACAACATATAGTGCTGTAACAGCTACAATGAATGCAGAGAGATCACTTGAGCAAGTATTAACAACAAGTAGAACAGGTTTAGTAGATACATTCAAAGATAATAAAGGAAACTTATTCTACCAAATTAATGCATTAACATTAGCAGAATCAGCACCACAATATATTGCAGCACCTGGAGATCAATTCCACTTTGATAGTACTGGGGCAATAATCAATGATTCAAAAGGTAAAGATATATCATCTGCACCACCATACAATACAGGTATCCACGTAGCTCTCAGTAAATTCTCAAACAATCAAGGTTTGGAAAAAAGAAGAGGTGGATCACAATTCTTATATACAGAAGCAACTGGTACTATATCAATCGGTTATGCAGGTATGTCAAGAAATTCACAAATCAGTACTAAAACAGCTGTAGAAGTAGATGGAAACTCAAGCATCGGTTTAGAGAACGTAGTTGTATCACAAGCATTAGAGTCATCAAACTCTTCTGTAACAGATTCATTACCAGAATTAACAGTTGCACAAAAAACATTTACATCAAATACCAAAGTGGTTAACGTAGGTAACACCATCGTTGATGACTTGAACGGTTTAATCAGATAATATTTTAGATTACTTAAAAAGCTCTGTAAAACAGGGCTTTTTTTGTTTTTATATATTTAAATCAATAAAAAAATTTGATATACTATTTTAGTATCTTTTATAAAGCTAATTACGCTTAAAATAATGAATAAAAATTTTGAAGAAATAGATTACAAAAATATAGTTCAATTTGTTACTTTTAATATTGATAATGAAATTTATGCTATAGATATTTTTTATGTACAAGAAATCCTAAAAAAAACTAGTATAATTTCTGTTCCATTAACTAAAGATTATATTGAAGGTTTAATGAATATAAGAGGTAATATTATACCTATTGTAAACATGAGAAAAAAAATGTGTAAAAACTATGTTGAAGATACTGAAGATACAAGAATTATAATTATTTCTTATAACAATAGAAAAGTTGGTTTTGTTGTTGATAGCATGAATCAAGTCATAAGTATTTTTAAAGATAAAATTCAATCTAAAACCTCCTATGATGATAAAACTTTTATGAGTGGAATTTATGTAACTAAAGAAAAATTCACAGAAGATGAAAATGATATAGATGATTTAGAAAAATTTATTACAATAGTTGATATAAATAAACTTATGGAAGTTGATGAATGAAAGACTTATTTTATGAGTATAAAAATAACATTGATAAACTTTCAAGTATAAATTTTGAAGAAAGAAGAAATGCTATAGAAATTATTTCTTCTCTTCATGAAGAAAATTTATATAAATTAATAGCTGATTTTTTATTTTTTGAAGATGCTATTACAAGAAATTCAGCTATAGAAATATTAACAGCTTGGGGAAAAAATGTAACAAACTTACTTATAGAAAAAACAAAAAGTGATAATCATAATGTAAGAATTTTTGCTTGTAATATATTAGGCGATATAAGAGATCAAGTTTCTGTTGAAGCTCTTTTAACATTATTGACTGATGATGAAAGTAATGTAAGATTTGCAGCTTATGAAGCTATTGGTAAAATAGGTAGTAAAGAAGCTACTTTACCTTTATTACAATATTTATATTCAAATCAAGACAATCCTTGGGAACAGTTTCCTTTAATTATAACTTTAGGACAATTACAAGATGAAAGATGTTTAGTACCCTTATTACAATTAGCTGAAAATGAAATGCTAAAACAACCCGTTTTACAAGCAATAAGTAATATAGCTGATGAAAGAGCTATTCCTTATATAATAGATGCTTTACATACACAAGATGAATATATTCAACATATTTGTATGTTAATAATAAAAACTATGAAAGACCGAATTGAAGATAATAATATAAGAAAAAGGAATTTAATTAATATAATTAGTTCTTATTTAGAAACAAAAGATAAAAAAAATATAGATTTAATAATTTCTGTTTTGGATAATTTGTTAAATCATGAAGAATACTCTATAAAAATAGGATGTGTTTTTTTATTATCTATAATAGCAACTAATAATGCAGTTAAAGTTATTATAAAACATTATTTCTTTGAATTAGATATTGAAATTTTAGAAGCATTTTTAATTATAAAAGATAAAAATATTTCAGCTTTAATCAAGTTTTTTAATCAAGCTGAATCTGGTTGTAAAAACTTAATAATAGTAGCTCTAGGTAAAAGTTCTTCTACAAAAGCTTATAATATGCTAATAAAACTTTTATCTAATAAATCTAATGAAATAAAAATCCAAGCTTTAGATGCTTTAGGTAATATGTCTAATAATGATTGTTTAGATTCACTAATAAGTTTATTTAGTAATAATTCAATAGATGTTAAAAATGCACTAGTAAATAATTTAAAAAAGTTTTCTGGAAAAGATTTCCAAAAGAAACTTATTGATAGAATTATAGATGATGATAAAAATTTTACTTTTATTTTAGATGTTTTACTTAATATAAAACCATTAATAAATTTTACTTTTATAAAAAAATTTATTAACCATACTGATTTTAAAGTTAGAAAAAATATTGCAGAGGTATTATATAATTACAAAGAAGAAGAAGTTTTAGATATATTAGTAAATTACTTATCAGATGAGCATTATCAGGTTAAAGATTCTGCAATAAGAAGTATTGCAAATTTAGAAGAAAAATATTCAAAATATCTTTTAAGTTGTTTGAATGATAATGAACCTTGGGTTAGATATTCAGTTATAAAATCAATTTCAAAACAAAACCTATCTGTAGAAGCAATAAATAATTTACTTCCATTATTGGATGATGAAGCTCCTTTCGTAAAAATAGCTGTAATAGAAGCTTTAGGTGAACTTAAGATGCATGAATTTTCCGATTTTTTATTTCACTTTATTATAGATCTAGATTTTGATATTTCTGAAACCGCTATAAATTCTCTTAGTAATTTTGATATGAATGAAGAAGAACAAATAAAATTTTTAAATTATTTAATAATACAAACATATAATGAAAATTGGATTGTTAGGAAGGCAGTTTCAAAAGCTTTAGGAAAAATTAAAAATAAAAATGCCTTAGAAATTCTTCTTAGTATGTTAGCTAGCGAATATGAAGAAATAGTAGATTTTCAAATAATGAATTCTATTTTAAAACATAAACTTGATAATTCTATTATGGAATTATTTATAGAACTAATTAATCTTAATACTACTAAAAATACTGCTATAAAAGCATTAGCTAATGCTGGAGAAGAAATACTTTTGTATATAAAAAATATTTTTGAATTATTAGATAATGAAACAAAAATAAGTCTTATTTCGGTTTTAGAAAAAATAAATTCTTCTAAATCAATGTCGTTACTTTTAAAATATGCTTCAGAAGATTCATCTCCTAATGTAAGAAAACATGCATTATTATCTTTAAATACTTTTATTAAAGATCAAAGAGCTATGTGGGCTATTATGTGGGCTGCAAATAATGATTCTGATTTTGTTGTAAAACAAACTGCTAAGATGATGTTAGTTTCACAAAAGGTAGATTATATATGATTATAAATATGACTGATGAAGAATTTAAACTATTAATTGATTTTACTACACAAAAATGTGGTATAACTTATAATGAAAGACAAAAGTATATTTTTCAACAAAAACTTTCAAAAAGACTTGATTTTCATGGTTTTAAAGCTTTTAAAGATTATTATTATTTATTAAAATATAATACTTCAGAAGATGAGTTACAAGAACTTTATAATGTTTTAACAGTTAATGAAACTTATTTTTTAAGAGAAAAAGAGCATATTTTAGAACTTAAAGATAATTTAATACCTGAACTATTAAAAAACAAGGCTAAAAAACAAATAAAAATTTTATCGGCAGGTTGTTCTACAGGAGAAGAAGTTTATTCTATTGCATTACTTTTAAATGATTTACTAAAAAATAACATAGAAATCTTAATAACAGGATTAGATATTAGTAAAAGAGCTATAGATATTGCAACTTCTGGAATATATAGAAAAATATCATTAACATTTAGAGCTGTTGGAAAAGATTTTATAAATACTTATTTTGATGAATCTAAAGACAGTTATAAAATCAAAGATTTTTTAAAGAAAAATGTAACCTTTAAATGTGAAAATTTATTTAATAGTCCAACATTAGCTTCCAAAGATAAATATGATTTTATTTTTTGTAGAAATGTCATGATTTATTTTGAAAAGAATTATAAGCAAAATCTAGTTAATAATTTTTATAATCATTTAAATAATAAAGGTTATTTTATAGTTAGTAATACAGAGAATCTTAATGATTTAAACACAAATTTTACTAATGTAAAAAAAGGAAATTTATTTTTTTATCATAAGGACTAAAATTCTAATTCTCTAAGTTTTTTGGCTTTTAGTGAGGTTATAAAAACAAAAAACATTGTCATAAAACCACCAAAAATAACAGATGGAACTGTTCCCATTAATTTTGCTGCTAGACCGGATTCAAACTCTCCTAATTCATTTGATGCAGTAATAAAAATACTATTAACAGAGGAAACTCTTCCCCTCATTTCATTTGGTATCATAGTTTGCATTATAGTACTTCTAACTAAAACACTAACTTCATCAAAAACTCCAGTTAAAAATAAGAGTATAAAAGATAACCAATATATTTTTGATAAAGCAAATAAAATAGTACATAAACCAAATGCACCTACAGAAAAAATAAAATATTTACCTGCATTTTTTCCTATAGGGCGATAAATTAGTATAATAGATGTTAAAAAAGCTCCTAATTGTGGGGACATTTTTAATATTCCTAAGTATGTTTTATTTATATTTAATATATCACTAGCAAAAACTGGTAATAAAGCAACTACTCCACCAAATAAAACCGCAAATAAATCTAGAGATATAGAACTCCAGATTATTTGATTATTAAATACAAATTTTAAACCTTCAGAAATACTTTCTAAAATAGGGGGCTTTTTATCTATTTTAGGCATAGGGTACTTTGAAATCATAAAAATAGAAATTAATGAAGATAATAATATAAAAATATTAATAAAATAAGTATTTTTGGCTCCATAAATATCATACAAAATACCACCTATTAATGGTCCTAATAATAAACCTGTGGTAAAAGCTGAACTACCCCAAATTGCAGCATTTTTATTTAATTTTTCAGGTATTATTTGTCCCATAAGACCAAATGAAGCTGGATTTATAAATCCTTTTACTATTCCTATAAAAAACATTAATACATATACATGAATAGGAGAAAAGCCAATATAATACTGAAAAAAAGGCTCATTTAGTAGATATAAGATAGTAAATAAAATTAATAAAGCAAAACCAAAATATAATTTTATTTTTCTTCTATCATATAAATCAGCTGTATATCCTGCATATAAAGAAACAATTATTGCTGGAATTACAAAAGATAGACCTAAAAATCCTAATGCTAACGGATCTTTTGTTATTTCCCAAATTTGAACTCCAACAGTTATTGATTGTATTTGAAATGCTACCATTAATAAAATTCTGGCTATTAGGAAATATCTAAAATCTTTTATCTTTAAAGATTCATAAGTACCTATTTTTTCATTCATTAATACTACTTTCTTTTTAGGCTGCGTAAGCTAATAGTTCATCAAGCACATAATATTTTAAAGAAAAAAGTATATTAACTCCTTTTTCATCTTTTATATCAGTTAAATTAGCATTTTTTTTGTTTTTAATGTATTTATTTAAAATATCTTCTTTGAGAGAAAAAATAACTGATACTTTTTCAGAGTTTTTTATATGAGATATATCTTGTATAGAGATATTTATAGCTTTAGATATTTCTAAAACCAATTCTGATGGTATATTATCACAAGCTAAAAAAATATTTTCTTGTCCTTCAGATTTTTTATGTTCTATAAGAATATCTTTAAAATTAATAATCTTATTATCAACATTAATATTAACAGATTTATCAAAACTATATATTTTACTTTGACTTTTTTCCGTATTAAAAATCTCAGTTTTTGATTTCATTTGTTTGCCCTTTTTTATTATAAATACTATTATTTTAGTATATAAAAAACATTTTATTTATTCAGTATAAGTACTCACAAAATAATTGTGATCAATATATTTGTGATATATGAGTAATAAAACAAATATTATTATTAAAAATTTAAGTTGTATTTTGTATGTATCTCAAATAAAAAAGAGCGTTAATTTAATAACGCTCTTTTTTATTTTAAAAATATATTTACTAATCTAAAAAAGAAAACGGTTGATCTCCAGATGATTTACTTTTTTTAGCAGATGTTTCTAAGGTGGCAGCGTTAAACTCTGAAAAAGACATTTCTGCGTTTTTATCTAATCCGCGTTTTTCTTTTTCTTTATCAAATACTTCTTTTATTCCTATTACATTGTAAAAACAAATAACACTAAGTATGCCATTATCTTCTTTAGAAAAAAAATAGCTATTGCCAGCACCTGCTTCTTTTAATATAGAATCTTTTAATTCTTGGTATTCTTGCTTAGGAATAAAAAATTCTATAATGTTTTCAACTGGTATGTGTTCTTTTACAGATTCCCTCATTTCAAGTAAATCTTTACTTGGAGGTTTTCTACTAATTCTTTCTTCTATAAATTGAAGTTCTTTAGATTGAGACATAATAAAAAATATTATTTACCTTCAGGTGTACGGCCTTGTTTCATTCCAGCACCTAAAGCATGAGCGGCACTTGCAAAAAGACCAACTGCACCAACTGCTGCTGCTAAAGGAACGCTTACTGGAGCTGTTACAGCCATCGCACCTAATGTTAAAGCTGTACCAGCTAACATTCTTCCACTTATTTCCATAGTAATTACCTACTTACAAAAATATCCATAATAATTATAGATTTATAATAAAAAAACTTGTGTATATTTTATATTTTTTTAATGAGTTAACCAAAAATAGGTTAGAAATAATGCACAAATAGGTGATAATACATAAAAAATACCTTGAGGTTTAGGTATTTTTATTTTTAAAACAAACATTATAGCTACTAAAAAGAATGTTAAACGAATAAGCATTTGATAAAATGATTCGTTATTAGAATAAGTTGAAGTATACACTAAAGGAAAAATTATTGCAGAAAAAGTTACTGGTAATCCAGTATAATATTTAATTTTACCTTCACCTGATGTTCCATGAATATTAAAATAAGCTAATCTCATCGTAGCACAACAAGCATATAATAAAGATAAAACATAATCTATAGTAGTATTAAAACCTAAATGAAAACTTATCATTACTGGTGCTACGCCAAAGCTTACTACATCTACAATTGAATCAAGCTGAACTCCAAATAATTTTTCTTCGTCTTTTAAAGGTAATTTTCTTGCAACCATTCCATCAAACATGTCACATACCCCAGCATACATAAAGCATATTATTGCTAGAGATAACTGTCCATTATAAGATAAAAAACAAGCAGATAGGGAAAGTATAAGACCTAAAAGGGTTATAGCATTAGGAAGGTTATATACACCAATAAACATTAAATAAAATTCTCTAAAAATATTTTATAAAGGGATAATTTTATAAAGTTAATAGCATTCAACTTTTTAGTTATCACTTTTTATTTACATACTATAATCATAATATCTTTTATAAAAAAATAGGCTAAAAAATAGCCTATTTTTTGTTAAGATTTTTATCTTTTTGGACCAGAATAAACATATTTAGGTCTGATAATAGGAGTTCCTTTACCACCTCTAGCATCTAATCTGTCATATACTATTTGGGCTGCAATTCCAACACATCTTGCTAATCCAAATAATACAGTATAATAATCTTCATCATTTAAACCAACTGAAGTTAATAAAGACCCTGATACTGCATCAACATTTGGATAAGGGTTGGAAACTTTTGGTTGTTTCTTTAAAAACTCAGAACCTAATTTTCTCATGGATACAGCCATTCTAAATAATTTATTATCAGGAGCAATTTTTTCTCCTAAAGAATATTGAACTGTAGCTCTTGGATCTTCTACTCTTAATACTGCATGACCAAATCCATATAATTTACCACCTGAAGCAAAAAGATCCTCTATATATTGATTTACAGCGGTTTCATCTGTTGGATCAGCTACATTTTCAAGAGCTGTTTTTAAAAATCTTAAACACTCTTGATTTGCCATTCCATGTAAAGGCCCTGCTAATGCTGACATAGCTCCCATTAATGAGCCATACATATCTTCATGTCCTGAAGCAATAGCTTTACCTACAAATGTTGATAAATTTCCACCTCCATGATCCATATGTAAAACATTGAAAACTCTCATTAGTTCTGTAAAATGTTCATTTGTTTTTGGAGGATTCATCATATGAACAAAATTTTCCATATAACCTAACTCAGGTTTAGATTCTATAGTTTCTCCCCAACCAGATCTTATTCTGTAAATAGCAGCAACTAATTCAGGTAATTGAGCTACCACATTCATAGAATCTTTTTTATAATCCCCTGTTCCACTTACCATTCCCATAAAATTTAATCCAGCCATAAGCCATTTCATTGGGTGTCCAGACTTAGGTAATGTTTTTAATAATTTTATAACTTCAGGGTTTAATTTAGAATGTGATATTAATTCTTTTTTAAATGTTTCTAATTGTTCTGTTGTTGGTAACTCTCTATTAAACAATAAATATATAATTTCTTCTGGATCTTTATAAGCTAATTCTGCTATAGGATAACCCCCATAATATAAACCTAACTGAGGATCTACAGAGCTTGAAACGCAGTATCCAACAGGAAAACCTCTAAGACCAGTATCAAGATGATCTTTTGTTATAGAAAATAAAACTTCTGATTCTGACATATAATATACCCTTTAAAAATAAATCTAATTTCTACAATTAGAATTTTAACCTATAATTCTAAAAAATTATAATTAATTATTATTATGCTGAAAAGTAATTATTAATTAGATAATTCTAAACTTAATTTCTTTTTACTTAGCCATATTTTAACACTTTAAATTCTAAGATATTTTAAAAACCTGAACTCTATTATTACCCCTATCAAGAACAAATATATCTCCTTCTGAATTTATAGCTATACTTTCTGGTTCATTAAACTCTCCATTATTAGTTCCTTTTTTACCAAAACTGTATAAATAGCTACCATTTTGATTGAAAACTTGTACTCTATGTGTTAATTTCTCTGTTATATATATATTATTGTTTTTATCAGTTGCTATACTTCTGGGTACTGTAAATTCTCCAGTACCTATACCTCTTTTACCAAAGGAAAATAACACTCTACCTTCTTTGCTATTAGCTTGAATTTTTGGAATAGCATTATCTAAAATAAAAATTTTATTATTTGAATAAGTTATAGAAAAAGGAGATTTAAATTCCTCTTTTTTAGTTATATTTTTTATAAAAACTCCTCTATTATCAAACATTTTTACTATATTAGAATCTGGATCTGTTACATATATTTTATTATCTTCAGATATTGTTATAGAAGAGGCGGAATTTAGATTGTAATCTTTAATTCCTTTTCCTCCAAATTCAAAAACGCAATTAAAATCTATATCAAAAGCTCTAATTTTAAAATCTTCAGCATCTAATATAAAAATAGTTCCTTCATTATCTTTTATAACTGCACAAGGTGCCTTCATATATTTAAATTCTAAATTGAACATAAAATTTCCATTTTTATCTATTACTTGTACACGACTATTTTTTGTATCAGATATCCATAATAAATTATCTTTATCAATGTAAATATTTCTAGGTGACGAAAATTCTAATTCTCCATGACCATAATTCCCAAATGAATTAACAAATGTTACTTCAACTTTTTTTGAATTTATTGGCGCAGTTTCATTATTAAAATTATTTTTTTGAGTTATAAAAGTTTTTATGGTTATAGGGTTATTTTTTTGAGTAATATTTTCTCTTTTTTTAGATTCAGTAATAACATTATTAATTTTTTTTATAAGAGTATTTTCTAATTTAGTACTTTTTAATAACTCAGAATTCATTATTAATAATTTTAACAAATTTAAGTCCTTTTCAATTTCTTTGAATTTTTGATATCTCTCATCAGGATTTTTTTTCAAACATTTCATTATTAAGTAGTTTAGTTCATCAGGTAAAGATGCTTGTATTTCTTTTGGTTCTTTAGGTTCTATTTTCATGATATTCATAACTGCTTGACCAACCGATTCAGCTTCAAAAGGTAGTTTGCCTGTAAAAACTTCATAAAACATTGCTCCAAATGAGAAAATATCTGAGCGGTTATCTGCTATTTTAGAATCAAAAAGTTGTTCTGGAGACATATATCCAATAGTACCTAACATTGTTCCATCTTGTGTTAACCTTTTTCCCTTTCTATTTACTCCTGCAATTCCAAAATCCATTATTTTAACTGTATTATCATTTGTAATTCTTATATTTTCAGGTTTTATATCTCTATGAATTATCCCTTTAGAATGTGCGTGCTCTAAGCCACTTGCAATTTGTAGCATAATATCTACTATAGTACTTAGAGCGTAATTTATATTTTTTTCTATATAATCTTTTAATGTAATACCTTCCAAATATTCCATAGCTATAAAGTGTATATTATCTTCATTCCCTACATCAAATATTGTTACTATATTGGGATGAGTTAGACTTGCAGCAGCTAAAGCTTCTCTTTTAAATCTCTCTATAACATCTTCTTTTTCTTCGTTACTTAAGAGTTCGGTTATAACTAGTTCTTTTATAGCAGCTTTTCTTTCTAAATGATTATCTTTAGCTAAATAAACTATTCCCATACCACCTTTGCCTATTTCTTTTATAAGCGAATATTTTCCTAATAAAATTTTTGAGGTTAGCATATAAAACCTTATATTAAAAAATAATTTTTTGGTAATAATTCAATGTTTTCATTATATTAGTATAAATAATTTTTTTATTATATTTTTAAATATTTTTTATAAAAATAATTTAGATTTTAAGATTTTCTATAAAAAATTGTTAAATTAATAGTTTAAATGACAATTAAAATAAATAAAATAATTTTTTTAACCTTTTAAAAAGTGTAAATATTCAGTTAATAAAATAATGAAGTAAAGGTTAAGATTCTTTTAAGATTAGCAAGTTTAATTGTAAATTTAAGATAATCTTCTATGTAAAAAGAATCTTTTAGAGGATATTAAAAATGAGTGGAACTGATTTTAGAACTGTTAACCCAACTGGAACAGATATTTTTGATTCTTTAGTTGTAAAAAGAAAACCTGCTCAAGAACAAGCTTTACCTGAAGTTAAAGAGCAAACAGAAATAAAACCTAAAGATAATGTAGAAGTTTCTAAAACGAAATTAGATCCTAAAACAAGAGCTAATTTAGAAATAATAGCTAATGAACCTCCAAAAGAACAAAAAGAAGAAGTTGCTGCACTTCCAGATCCTGTAAATGGTGGTGTTGGAAGATTTAAAGTTGAAAATGGTAAACCTGTAGTTGATTCAGAAGGAAATTTAGTTCCAGATGCTAATGGTAAAAGACTTTATGTTAAAGTAGATGGTGAAGGTTCTCCTATTCCAGGTCAAGATGGTAATTTACAATTTGTAGATTATGAACCTAAAGTAAATTCTAACCAAAAAGATTCAGGTAAATTAGGTCCTTTAGCAGGAGAAGATGGAAAACCAGCCCTTTATAAAGTTGATGCTCAAGGAAATCCTGTTTTTAATGATAAAGGTGAGTTACAACCAGACCCTAAGGGGGGAGAAGTTTGGATAAAAGTAGATACAGATGGAAAACCTCTTTTAGATGAATTTAATGAGCCATTTTTTGTAAATCCTAAGGCTATGAGTAAAGTTCCAGATCAACCTATAAATCTTACAGGTGATAATACTGAGCCAGCAGCTGTATCAGATAGTGGTAAAACAGAGCAAATTGAAGGAAAAGCTTCTAAAGCTGTTGTTGAAGGAGATAATTTCCCTAATTATTCTCCTATAGTAGATCAAGAAACTAATAAATTAAAAAAATATCTTGTAGATCAAGATGGTATTCCTTTTGTAGATAAAAATGGAGATCCTATAGAAGATGCTCAAAGAGGTAAACCTATTTTTGCTAAAGTAGATGATGAAGGCAATATGGTTTTAGATAATAAAGGAAAACCAGTTTTTGTTGGATACGATGTTCCTGGTGTAAAAGCTCAAGTTATTCAAGAACAAGTAACTTCTTCTCATACAGCAGAAAGAGCTGCATCAAGAGCTTCTTGGGAATTTATTACTAAAGTTCCTGCTGGTTTTGTAAGTAGAAGGTTAATAACAGGATTAGTTCCAGGTACATTTGGTAGAGTTGCTCCATATGGTGTAACGAAGGCTGTTTCTACCGCTGTAGCTAAAGAAGTAGAAAAATTAATGGCTAAAGGTGCTACTAAAGGGACTGTAACTATAGCAAAAGCAACTGAGAATATTACAGCAAAAGCAACTGAAGGTGCAATTGCAAATCTTACTAAAACAGGAGTTCTTGGAAAAGGAATTGAACCAGTTAAGAGCTTATATCAAGCTACAAAAGAAGGCACAGTTCAATTAATAAAAAGTTCTTTTAAAAAGGTTATGGGTAAATCAACTGAAGTAGCAGCAGAAACTACAGCTAAAGCAACAGAAAAAGTAGTTGCAGAAACTACAGCTAAAGTAACAGCAAAAACAGGTTCAAAAACTGCGGCTAAAGTTACAGAAAAAGTAGTTGCAGAAACTACAGCTAAAGTAACAGCAAAAACAGGCTCAAAAACCGCAGCTAAAGTTACAGAAAAAGCTGTTGCTGAAGTAACAGAAAAAGTAGCTGAAAAAACTTTTACAGAAGGTTATAAACTTGCAACACAAGGTGCAGGTGAAGCTATATTAAAACCTGCTTTAGAACAATCAATTGAAAAAGGTATAAAAATAGGTATAAGAAAAGCTGGTAAAGGTGCTGCTGATAAAGTTATAACTGCATCTGGAGAAAAAGCAATTAAAGTAGCAGCTGAAAAAGCAGCCGTAGAAGCTTCTACAAAAGGAACGGCTAAAGTTGGTTTAACAGTAGCTAAAGTAACACACCACTTAGGAACAGCTGTTAATGTAGGTATTATGGGATATGATACTTATGATGCATATAAGAAATTTAAAGATCCTAATGTTACAACTATAAGTAAAACTCTAGCTGTTGCAACTGTAGGACTTGATGGATTATCAACTTACTATCATGCAAAAGGTGTTGGCGGTTGGAAAAACTGGGTAGCTACTTTAGGTTCTATGGGTACAAGTATAGCATCAGATTATTTTAAATATTCAGATGTTAAAGCACCTGATAATAAAGCCCCAGAAAAGAAGTAATAAAGCTAAAAGTTAAAAGCTAAAATAATAAAATAAATTGTTTAGCTTTTAATTAAAAAGAACAATTTTAGTAAGAATTTTAAGGAGTATTAAAATGACAGTAGGTGGAGTAGCTCAAGGTTCAACCAGCATTTCTGATAGTCTTGTTGTTACAAAAAAGAAACAAGAAGAACCTCAAAAGGTTGTTGAAGAAACAAAAACAGATTTGCCAAAGAAAGATGAGAAAAAAATAGATACTCCTAAAGAAACAAAAGCTTCTAAAAATGTTGATTTTGTTGAACAAAAGCAAGAAGAGAAATATGATGTAGGAGTTCTTACTAATCCAGAAACTGGAGAAGAAACTAAATTTAAAGTAGATGAAAAAGGTAATCCTGTAAAGGATAAAAATGGCTTATTTATTCCAGATGAAAAAGGCAAGTTTCTTTATATAAAAATAAATGAAAAAGGGGAGGCTATTCCAGATAAGAAAGGGAACTTACAGTTTGTAGACGCTCCTAAAGAGACTGAAAAAACACCTGAAAAACAACAAGAACAAGAAAATGAAGATATTTTAGCAATGCCTTTACCAGATCAAAATGGTGAACCTAGAAAAGTTAAATTAGATAAAGAAGGTTTGCCTATCCTTAATGATAAAGGTGAATTAATAGATGATCCTAATGGTGGTTTTGCTTATATAAGAACAGATGCTAAAAAAAATATTATGACTGATGAAAATGGCAATGTTACTTTTGTAAGACCCAATGATGCTATAAATGTTAGATTAGAAAATGAAGTGAAAAATTCTCACACTCATAAAAAGGTAATGACTACTTTAAAAGCAGCTGCTATTACAGGAACAATGAAAACTATTTCTACTGCAATGATAAAAGGTGGTGTTGTAAAAATACCATTTACTGCAAAAGTAATAACTGGTTGGGGTGCTAAGTATGCTTCATATACAGCCGCTAAAACTGTTACAAAAACAATTGGAAAAGAGTTAGCTGAAGCTACAGTAAAAACTACTGAGAAAGTAGTGGCAAAGCAATTAATAAAAGAAACTGCTAAAGGTGCTGGAGTTGCTACAGTAAAAGCTTTGGAAAAAACAGCTGTTGCAACTGGAGAAAAAACACTAGTTAAAGCTCTTGGCAAAGGAATGGAAAAAAGTGCAGAGAAAATTACTACTAAAGCCCTTGAAAAAGCAGCTACTGAAGGAACTGAATTAGCTTTAAAAGCTGCTGGAAAAACAGCTGTAGAACATTTGGGAACAGAAGGTTCTAAAGCTGTTATTAGTGCCGCAGAGAAAGCAGCTGTAACAGCAGGGACAAAAGGAGCTGCTAAAGGTGGCGGTAAATTAGCTTCTCTAATTCCAGTAGCTGGTGCCGTAGCTGGTGGTATAATAACAGCAATAGATGCTAAAGATGCTTGGGATAAACATCATGATCCTAAAGCTACTAAAACTAGTAGATATTTAGCCGATGCAACAGTATTTCTTGATGGTGTTTCAACTGCTTGTACAGCTACAGGTATTGGTGCTCCTATAGGTTGGGTTGCTACAGGTGCTTCTGTTGTAACTAGTGTATTATCTGATATATGGAGATATAAAACTCCTTGGTCTAAATAACCTCATACTTTTTATGTTTTATAGTCCAACCAACCCAGTTTTTTAGCTGGGTTGTGTCGTATTTTCTATTAAAATCTGTTTTAATTACATTAACAATATCATATTCTATATTATAAATACCTGTGAAAAACTCATCTAAGATAATTTTTATACAATCATCTATTAAAATTAAATTACCTAATAAATCTCCTTTGGCTAATTTTCCATGATCATTGTAATAAGCTAATACTTCTTCTCCTACCCAATAACCTGTATTAAGAAAATTTATTATAAAAAAATTTTTTTCTTTTAATAATAAGGCTTTTTTGGTAGTATTATACTCAAATTTTGACATTATTGTTTTGCAAAAATTCTCTAGCTAATCTTAGATATATATCACTAACAAAAGATTTTATATCATATAAAGCTAAAGGGATTAATGAGTTAAAAGATTCTGAAATAGTAAAATTTTTAGGTATTATTGTTTTATATATAATATTCCCAAATTTAGATTTATAATTACTTATTATCTCTTTAGATTTTAAGTTTTCAGAATAAAAAGTAAAAATAATACCCGATATTTCTAACCATTTGTTATTATTTTCACTTATTTCAATAATTTTATTTATAAAATCAATATTTTTTAATTCATCATTTTCTTCTGTTTTTACTAAAAATAAAACCTGATCCGATGAATTTAAAGCTGTTTTTAAAAATATTTCATTTTCTGAATAAGTATCTAAAAAAATAAAATCAAATTTTTGCTCTAAATTATCTATTAAATCTCTTAGAATAAAAGAGTTTTCTGTAAATACTTCTTTTAAAAATAAATCATTCATATTTACAGAAGGAAGTATAAAAAGATTTTTTACTTGAGATTCTAATATGGCAGAATCCATACTTTTATCTTCTATAAAAACGTCTTCTAAAGTTGTATTGGCAATAAAGTCTTTATCAGTAAAAAATTGCGTGGTAATAGCTTCTGTGGTTAGATCTATAACTAGTACTTTTTGACCTAAAAGAGCTAACCATGTAGCTAAATTAACAGTATTTAATGTTTTACCAGATTTATTACCAATATCTGTTATAGTTATTACTTTAGTCATTATTTGTCTTGAAAATTAGGAGTTCTTTTTTCCATAAAAGCTAATACACCTTCATTTTTATCTTCAGTTTCACAAGCTAATCCAAAATAATGAGCTTCTGTATTTGTTCCTTCATATAAATTTTGTTCATATCCTTCATCTATTGCTTTCTTTGCGTATTTTATTGCCATCATAGATTTACTAGCTATTTTTTTAGCAGTTTCCATTACTTTTTCAAAAGCTATATCAGCAGGATATACAGCTGAAACTAAGTTTATGGTTTTTGCTTGTTCTGCTGTAATAGTATCACCTGTTAAAATAAGGTATTTAGCTCTAGGTTTACCTACTAATCTAGCTAATCTTTGAGTTCCTCCATAACCAGGTATTATTCCTAAGTTTATTTCAGGTTGACCTACCTTAGCATTTTCTGATGCAACTCTCATATCAGCAGACATCGCTAACTCTAATCCACCGCCTAATGCAATTCCATTTATATAACATATAGAAGGTTTATCCATTTTTTCTAATTTTTCAAAAACTTTTTGACCTCTAAGTGCTAACTCTTTTCCACCTTCGTATTTTAATTCAGGCATAGATTTTATATCTGCTCCAGCTGCAAAAGCTTTACCTTCTCCTGTTAATACAATAACTTTTGCATTATTATTATTTTCAACTTCGATTAGAATTTCTTCTAAATCATCAAAAAGTTGTTTGTTTAATACATTTACAGGAGGATTATTTAAGCTTATTATTGCTACTTTATCTTCGATTTTTAAATTAACTAATTTTGTCATAAAACATATCCTTAATTATTAATAGATTTATATACTATTTTTGGTTATTATATCATTAATCAATAACATAGAGGTTAATTTATTTTATCTAAAAAAGCATAAAAAACTTTTTTACTGATATCTTTATCATCCATCCATTCTGGGTGCCATTGAATACCTAAAACAAAATCAGCATCAATTGCTTTAATAGATTCTATTAGATTATCATTAGATAAGGCTAAAACCTCAAGCTTTTTACCTAGCTTTTTTATTCCTTGATGATGAACAGAATTTATAATTATTTTTTCTGTTTTTAATAAATTAAAAAGCCAAGTGTCTTTTAATACAATTGCTGCATGAGAATTTTTCTCATATTTTTCTTGATTTCTATGTTCATAAGAGTTTGACCTCATAGTTTGAATATCTTGAAATAAGGAACCTCCATAAGCAACATTTATTAATTGAAATCCTCTGCAAATACCTAAAACTGGCTTATTTTGTTTTTTAGCTTCTTCCAAAAGTTTTATTTCAAATAAATCTCTCTCTAAATCACCTTTCCATTTTTCATTTTTTAGTTCTTCATTATATAAAGAACAAGAAATATCTGTTCCACCAGATAAAATTAGGCCATCTATTATATTTATAAAATTTACAGCATTTTTTTCATAATCTTGTAATAAAGGTAAAATTAATGGTGTATGACCATTTTTTTCAATTAATTTTACAATATTTTCTTCGGCATAATACAATGCCATGTTTTGATATAAAGTTCTTTTTTCTGCTCTTAATAAATTAGCTGATATTCCTATAATACCCATTTTTAATCCCCATTAGTTAATTCTATTGCTCTTAAAAAGTTTTTACCTAAAATTTTTCTAATTCTTTCTTCTTTCCAGTTTTTATCTAACATTCTTTGTACAAAAATAGGTTGATAAGTTATATCTTTTAAATCTTTAGGTGTATTAATAAAACCATCATAATCTGAACCTAATGTTACATAGTCTTCTCCAACTGTTTTTATTACATGCTCCATGTGATCCAAAATATCATAAGTAGAGGCTTTTAAAGCACTTATTGTTAAAAATCTAGGTTCGTAAATAATACCAATAGTTCCATTTCGTTCTGCTATGGCTTTTATTTGTTCATCATCTATATTACGCCAAATATCTCTAACTCCTTTTATTCCTGTATGAGTTACCACAGCAGGTATATTTTTAGGCATTACATCTAATGCATCAAAAAATCCTTTTCTGTTTATATGAGATAAATCAACCATAATGTTTTTATTCACCATTTTTTCCACAAAGTTTTTACCAAAATCCGATAAACCTTGATTTTTATTCGTTTCAAAATTGCTTATTCCGATTTTACTATGAGTAAAATGAACTAAAGTGATTCTATGCACTTCTGGTATTTTATCTAAATCAGATATTTTATTTTGAATGCCTTGACCACCTTGAATAGAGATAAAACTAGCAACTTTATTATTTTTTCTTGCATCCAAATAATCTTTATAGTTTCTGACAAATTGAAAATTAGTAGAATACTTTTGTATATCATCTAAAATCGTATCAATATTTCTTCTTAAAACGTCAAACCTGTTTTTTTCATGGTGTATAGGGTTCGTGGTAATATCCCAAACAACTCCAGACATATTAGCTTCTAAAACTTTAGGGAAGTCAACTTGATTAAAAATACCTATTCCAAAAGGTCTGTAAATATGTTTTTTAGCTAGATTATAACCAAAAAGTCTTTTCCAGAGGTATGTTACAGTATGAGGATCTATTACTTCACAATCTTGATATAATTGAACTGCTTCTAAGGAAATATTTAGTTTTTTCGCTAAAAGCTCAGGGTATTTTTTATAATTTATATAATCTAATGTTGTTTTTTTATACATATTTATAGTTAAATTTAAATAAAAACTTTTATTAGCCTAATATAGCATTTTTTTTTATTTTATTCTACTTTTAGTTTATCTGTTTTATTTTTTATGTTATAAAAAGTTTATACCTTTTTTATAATAAGTAGTAATGCAAAATAAAATATCTATTTTTAGCCACGGACAACACTGATAACACTGATAAAAATATCGGTGAAATTGGTGAAATCTGTGGCTGAATAAAAAGCTCTAAATTTATGTACTTATTTATTTATATTTAAGTATAATTTTTTTGAAATGATATGAAAATAAAAGATAAATAATGATAAATATAGATTGCAAAAAAAAAAAAAAACTAAATAAGTCAAAAAATAACATTTTACTTACAAATACTATTTTTGATATAATATCTTTATCTAAAATTTATGTTTTATTCATAAATAGAGACTTTTTATAAATAGATTAAACTTAATAGTTTTATTAAACAACTAGCACTTTTATTTTTATAGTTTTGAATGGATAGCATTATGAATCAAAAAAGTTTTTTGGGTATAGGTAAAAATACTTTTAGAAAAGGTATTTTAGTTACTATTATGGGTTTAACTCTAATACCAGCTTGTAATATAAATAAAAATAATATAAACAACGTAGCTTTTGAAAACAACTACAATACAAATAAAAGTATAAAAAACGAAATAAAACCTGTAAATGTTGAAGGTAAAATAAATTTAAGTAGAGGAAAAGCATTTAAAACAAAGGGATCCTCAGATACTTTAACAGGTAGTGTTCAAATAGGTGGAGCTATTAATGTTTCTAAAGGTTCTGCATTTGTAAATTGGGATTCTAGCAGTAATTCTGTAAGTGTAGCTTTTTTTCTTTCAGATTCAGTTTCAACACCTGCTTCTTTTCCTAATAATCCAAATACTTATACTGATGGTTATTCAGGTACTGTTCTTGCTACAATAACAGCATTAGAAAAACAAGGTGATTTTTATGTAGGTTCAACTGTTACTCTTGTCGAGTATAATTATGGTTCTTGGTATTATGGTGGTGCATGTGTATATTCTGAGTCTGGTGGAGCTACTGCTTATACAACACTAAAAGTTAGTATAAATCCAAAAACAGGGATAGCCAAATTAAATATATCATTAGACGGTCAAGGTACTTATACTTATAATACTGGAATTTGTGGTAGTGCAGGATATGGACTTGTAAATGTATTTGGAGATGTTACTTTTACTAATATTTTTTTAGAAAATTATCCTATTTCAACACCAACACCAACACCAACACCAACACCTGTAGTAATAAATTGTAGTGTTATATCTTGTAATAATTCACCTACCCCTAGTAATGAAAATTCAACACCAACGCCAACACCAACGCCAACACCAACACCAACACCAACCCCTACGAGGACTCCAATACCTAAACCTTCTGATGATGATGGCCCTGTAATTGGATGTTGTACCGATTTCTTTGGAGATGGTGATAAATCTGCACCAAAAAAACCTCCTGTTCCAAATCCTCCAAACCCATCAGGTAATAATGGTAATAATACAGGTGGAAATTCAAATGGAAATAATAATCCACCTACTTCTAGCTCTCCACCTAATAATCCAACCCCTAATCCTTCAAATTCAAATGATGACGTAAATAAAGAATCTTACAAACCTGAATTAAAAATAATGCAAAAATATGTTTCTACTATCCCAGAATCAAATTCAAAATTAGAGATTCAATTAACAAATTTGGGAAACCGTGTATATGGTACAGATTATTTTATACTTTTTGGTGGAAATACATTAACTAAAATACAAGAAGGAAACTTAAATGGTGTAACAACTATAATTATAGATGGTAAAGATCTAGATGAATACGGAGGATTAGAAGAAGGGACATATAATATAGAATTAAGGTATAAAGTTATGGATAAAAATGGAAATTATGTAAATAAAATAGTTAATAATGAAGTTAAAACAGGTTTTAATTCTATAGTATTAGGAGAAGCAAAAATAGATAATACTCCTCCGATATTAGTATTAAATCAAGCACTAAATGACTCAAAATCTGTTATAAATAATAATAGTATAACTTTTTATTTACAAGCAAAAGATAAACCAAGTAAAATAGGTTATATTTCTTCAGGGATAAATTTATCTACTATCCCATTAGGTAATTATTCATCAATAGAAGGTTCTTCTTTATTAAAAATAGAAAAAGAAACAGATGATCAAACCCTATTAAAAGTAACAGTGCCAAGAGGTTTTTCTATAGAAGCAACAAAAGATGAAGTAAAAAAAGCTATTATATTAGAAAATTCAGCTTATACAAAATCAAGAATATTTAAAGATTCTACAAAAAAATTAAGGGATGTAGCTGGAAACTATATTAAAGATTTTAGTTGTAAAGCAAATTAGTAAGGAGTAAAAAAATGAAAAATAATATTAGTAAAATAGGAATAAGTATTTTTACAGCTATATTTACCGTGTCATGTAGTTTTATACAAAGTACTGATAATACTAAATTTAAAATACCTACAGAAAAAGTAGCTTTTAAATTAAATAATGGTACAGAAGAAGAGCTACCTCCTCTACTAACCTTTGAAAGTAAAGTACCAATAAAAAGCTTGAGTATGGTAAAAGAGTTACCAAGTGGAAGAACTTTTAAATTTTCATTTGAAGTAAGCCCTAAAAAAATAGAGAGAAATACCATAAAAATACCAAGTAATGGGAATTTTAATTTAACTATTAAAAGGAACAAAATTTAGTGTAATAGATAATGATGGAACAGATGGAAATGCCATAATAGAGTTACCTGAAAATGCAGTAAATTATTTTTTAGGAGTTCCTGATAAAGATGATGATAAAAAAGTAGTAAATACAGGAAAAATAACCGTAGAAGATAAATTGTATTATACAAAACAAGAAATGAAAGCTTGGACTAAAAAAGAAAGGGAAGCTTTTTTTGAGAAAGAGAAAAAAGAAAAAGAAGGTAAAAAAGAAGACGATGATAAATCTTTTAAAACTAAGGATAATAAAGATGAAAAATCAGAAAAAGAGTATGAAAGTAATGGAACTTGGTACACAGGCGAAAAAGAAGAAGGAACTTGGTATAAACTAGGAAAAAGGGCTGTAAGTATTCCAAGTGAATGGAAAGCTGATAATGGAAATAATTATGTTCTTAATTTTAAAAATGAAGGTATTTCTAATTTTATTTTGAGAGGTTATAAGCAAGATAATGCCAATGATTTTAGTTATCCAGATGGAGTAAATCTTATAGGAGTAAAAGGTGGAGTAGTAGAACTTACAGGAGTAGGGAAACTTGAGTTACCAGAAGGTGCTTTGGATAAGGATACTTTTATTTCTATGAAACAAGAGTTGCAAGCTTACCAATATATTATTTATAGTGGCGAACATCCTACTGTTTATGATTATATATCTCCAGTAATAAAAATAGAGCCTTTTGGGTTAAAATTAAATAAAACGGCAAAAATATATGCTGAAACTGATATAAAAAGGTTAGGTGATAATCATCCATATGTATTAAAAGATAGTGGTAGTTTTTCAATTGATAAGAAAAAATGGATAACTTCATATGATATATTCCCAGATGGAATTAAAAAATTAGATTGGAAAACTAATTTTCCTGCAACTATAAATCAATTAGGCTTTTTTGCTAAATTTATTTTTAATTTTATGAAATATAATTCAGGTTATGGTTATTATTCAGATGATTCATACGAGTATTTAAAAAAAGATATAAATAATATTTTTAATTTTGAAATAAAATCAGATTCTATTGATGTAAATAAAGTATTCAAAGAACATTTTAGATTGGAGCCACCACCTAAAAATATAGATTTATCTAATGAGGCTATAACTAGACTTGCAAAAGCTTACACATATTTTAACTCTATAACTGCTTATAATCCAAGTGATTATGGAAAAGATAAAAGGATAAGTATATTTTTAGTTCCTGAAGCTAATAGTGCTTATACAAATACAGATAAAGATAATAATATATTTTTTGTTTTAAATACAAAAAATTTTGCATTAGAACATGAGTTATGGCATGCTTTTCAACGTTATAATAAGAATTTTGATAATTCTCGTTATACATGGATAAAAGAAAGTTCAGCAGTATATATGGGAGCTTATGCTTATAAAAAATATGGTGAAAGCTTAAACCAAGAAACAAATGATAAAAGTACCTATATTGCTACATTACAAAAAGGTATTGATAGACAAAATGAAACTTCACAATTAGTAGATGTATCAGATAAAAGACTCGATTTGCCAATATCTTTTGGAAAAGTTATTTGTGATAAATTAAGTGGGTGTTCAGCTGATCCAAATTTTATGAAAAATTATTTTAGATCAGATTTTTTTACTTTTTTAGGGCATCCCGAAACAAAAAACTTACTTGGTATTAGTAGTAATGAATATATAATGAAAACACTTTATGATGAAAGAAATAATATAATGAAATATTATCAAGATTATGCAGTACATTCCTTTTTAGCAGATAGAAAACTTTCAGATGACTATTATCCTCAAGATAAAGCAATAGTGCCTGATTTCTTAAAAATAAAAAATATATCAGAATCATTATTAAGTAAAAGTTTTGTTTTGTATAATAATTCAACAAGATATTTTAATATATATACAGAAGAAAATATAGATCCTGAAAAATTAATTACTTTATCTGTAAAAGTTAATACTTCTGATAATGAATATTGTAAAAAAAATGTAAAAATATCTGCCATTTTTTTTGATGAGTCAGATCCTATATTTAATAGAAAAGCAATAAAAATACCACAATATTTAGATCCTAATAATCCAGAAAAAATATCTCAAATAAGAATAGATCTAAAAGAAGTTGATAAAGATGGAATAGCTAATCTTAAAGGAAATACAAAATACCCTTTTATAGGATTTGATAAATATTTTAAAAATCTAATTTTAGTTGTTTCTAATTCAGATGAAAAAATATATGAAACAGAAAATGAAGATTATGAAACATGTTCTTATACAGTAGAAGCTTGTCTAGAATGTTTTGATGATGAAGAAACAACATAATTGAGCTACTACTTTCGTAAGTAATGGTTTAAGTGTTTTTCAGGATTAAAAAATTAATAGGATTAAGAATTATTTAAAAGTTGCTTAGATCCTGAATCAAGTTCAGGATCTAAGCAACTTTTTTATTTAATTTTTGATATTTTAAACTACAAACTATATCTAATTCGGATAAAATTAAGTGAAAAATCAATAAAATTATTTATAATAAAAAATATCATTGTCTTTATAAAGAACAGGCGTATTATTACTAGTATTTAGCTCACAAGCTATTTTTACATCTTCTTCAAAGCCTTTTTCTATTAATTCTTTACCAGAAGCTGATTCTTTGATTATTTGATAAATATTATTTTTTACTGAATTAAAAGAATTTAAAGCTAATAAACTTTCTGGAGATAAAAGGCTATTTTTTATTTCTGAAATAACAGCCCCAGCTCCTAAAAAATCTTCAATAGAAAAACGAGTATTATTATTATTCCATTTTTCTCCAGCTGGTATTATAGTAATATTTTTTCCAATTTCTTGAGCTAACTCTGCACACGCTCTAAAATTTCTTAAACAAGAACATATTACAGAAAGATTTTTTTTTGCTTTATTAGTATAAAAAGATAAAGTAGAACCATTAGGTGATGGTAAAAGAATTTTACTATTTTTAGGTATATTTATCAAAGAGTGAGGAGATAAAGAAATTTTATTTTTATTTCTTTTTTCTGCCAAAATAAGATTATTTTCTTTTGCAAAATTTAAGGCAGATTCGTCTTTATAAATATAAGGGAAAACATAGCTTTTATTACTAGTAATTATATCTACACAAGTTGAAAAAGATAGTATATCCACTATAATAATTACATCAGATAAGTCTAATAAGGCTTCTAATCCTTCTAAACCCCATTCGCATTTTATAGTATATTCTTTTTGCTGAAAGAACATTATTTTTTTATTACAGAATTGGCATTTAAAAAGCTTAAGTTTGGATATGGAACAGAAAGTAAATAATTTTCTTCCCAATATTGAGGGTCTTTATACCAATCAGGATCTATTTTTTTAGAACTTTTTGGTATATTTAAATCATTTTTATCAAAACCTCTTTTAATTTTATCATCATAAATTTTATCCATATTAAGGCTTAAATAAGTATTTTTAAAAAGCTCTGGTTTTAATACAAAATAAATTTTACCTCTTGGAGTAAAATATGAAGGTTCTAAAACTATAATAGAAACTTTTGCAAAGAAAAATATAGCAAAAGTAATCCAAAAAACTATTTTTAAAAAAGTTAAAAACTTATTTCTTTTTTTTACTACTACAACTTGTTGTACTGGTTGACTAGCTTGCCTTTGAGGTTGAGGGTTTTGCTGAAAATAAGCAATTCTATTTGCAATATCTTGATACCTAGCCATTTCAGAATCTGTTGGTTTATAACTTTTTTTCTGAACCATTTCTTCTAATTGTATAGCCCAATTTATTTCTTCTTGAGAAACAGGCATTGGTGGTGAAGGTATCTGATTAGCTTGTTGTATTCCTATTGGTGAAGCATGCGGGGGTAAAACCTTATTAGGCACTTTAAAGTTACTACTTTCTTGACCTACTGGAGGAGGTATTCTAGTATACTCTTCATTTTCAGAAAGATTAGGTCTTTTAAAAGGTTGATTACTCTGAGCCATGGTTACCATAAAAATATATAATTTACTTTATTTTAGCATAAAAAATTAATCAATGAGTAAAGAAGAAACTAACTATTCTTTTTTTCTAAATAATAATCATAGCTACCTTCATAGATATTTATTTTATTATCTTTTATCTCAAAAATTCTATTACAAGTTCTAGAAATAAAATCTCTATCATGCGATATTACTACAAAAGTTTCAGGAAATTCTATTAAAGCATTTATTAAAACTTCTTTTGAAGGTAAATCCAAATGATTTGTTGGTTCATCCATTAAAATTAGGTTTGTTGGGGTTAGTAGCATTTTAGCCATAGCTAACCTACTTCTTTCTCCACCACTTAAGATTCTTACAGGTTGAAAAACAATATCATTTCTAAATAAAAATCTTGCTAATAAAAATCTTACTCTGGTTAGAGTCCAATCTGGAACCATATTATGAATCTCATCAATTATGGAGTTTTCCATATCAAGTTTTTCTGATTGATTTTGTGCAAAATATCCCACATTTACATTATGACCAAATTCAACACTTCCAGTTGTTGCTTGTTCTTCTCCGATCAAAATTTTCATAAGTGTACTTTTACCAGCACCATTAAGACCTAAAATTGCTATTTTATCGCCTCTTTCTACAATAATATCATCTTTAATACTAAAGATTTTTCTACCATCATAAGTTTTACTTAAATCTTTTAAGGTTATTACAGTTCTGCCAGATGGAGGAGGTGGTGGAAATTCGAAGTCTATATTAAGTTCACCTTTTGGAACTTCTATTCTCTCTATTTTTTCAATCATTTTTTCTCTACTTTTAGCCTGAGTAGAACGATGTGCACTAGCTTTAAATCTATCAACAAAAGCTTGCATTTTTTTTATTTCTTTTTCTTGTCTTTCATGAGCAGAGATAATAGTTTCTAAATTTCTTTCTTTTATTATTTCATAATCTGAATAATTTCCAGGGTAATCGGTTAGAATAGTATTTTCTATTTCAGTTATTTTATTTACTATATTATCCAAAAATCTTCTATCATGAGAAATTAAAACAACTGCACCTTCATATTCTTTTATATGTTTTTCTAACCATTCAACAGCTTCTAAATCTAAATGATTTGTTGGTTCATCAAGTAATAATAAATTAGGTTTTTGTAGAAGAAGTTTAGCCAAAGCGATTCTCATTTGCCATCCACCACTAAAACTTCCTACAGGAGAATCGAAATTTTCTTCTTTAAATCCTAAGCCTTTTAAAACTCTAAAAATTTCTCTTTCTAAACTATCAGAGTTAATCATAGATACTTCTTCTAATAAAGTAGAGTATTTATCTATTAAACTAGCTAACTTTTTTTCATCTGTTTCTACTTGCATTTTTTCTTCAACTTCATTTAATTGAAATTGAATTCCAAATACTTCTGGGAAAGCACTTTTAGCTTCATCTAATAAGGTTCTATTTTTAAATTCAGGTAATTCTTGACTAAGATAAGTAATAGTAGTTTTGGGTGCTATATAAATACTTCCTTCATCATATTTTTCTTCTTTTACCAAAACCTTCATTAATACTGATTTACCAGAGCCATTAGCTCCAATTAAACCAACTTTATCTGTTGGACTAATAAACCAATTTATTTTATCTAATATTTTTTTCTGAGAAAATTCTACAGAAAGATCAGTTAATTTAATCATATAATTCTTTGCTAATTTTTATAGAATAGTTTTTTATTATAACAAGATAAAAGTAATAAGTTTATTTTTATTATAAAATTTTTAATGTTTTAAAATAATTATACAATAAAAAAAGAGCTAGAAATTTCCTAGCTCTTTTTTGACAACAAATATTAGTTGTTAGATAATGTTAATGGGTTTACTCCACCAGTATCTTTAATCCAACCAGCACCTGTTGTTTTATTAGCTCCATAAATAAAGTATTTTGTTACATTAGATGTAAGACCACCTACATCATAACCAACAATACCAGCACCTGTTGGGGTTGCAGCGTAGTTATCATAAGAACCTGAACCACCAGTTCCTGTAGCTCCAGAGAAAGGATTTTTAAAATCTTTCCAATAAGCATTAGATGCAGTTGTAGCAGCTGTTTTTAAAGCAGCTACTGTAGTAGCATATTGACCACCAAAGTCAACTGAATATGTTTCAACTATTGTTTGGAATGTATGCATATTAGATTTAACACTAGCTACTTTAGCTCTATCTTGAGCTGAAATGAAGTTTGGCAAAGCTATTGCAACTAAAATACCGATAATAACTATAACAACCATTAACTCAATAAGGGTGAAACCTTTCGCTCTTTTTCTTAATTGTTTTAAATCCATTCTCTTTCCTCCGTGAAAGTTATATAAAAAATTTTTTTCTTATAATATAATATATTCCCAAGATAAAAACTTTTAAACAAGAATTCTTTTATATTTAATATAACTTAATAATATATCGTTTGATTTTTTTTTTTAATAAATGCTTATAACTATTATAAAAAGGATTTTATTTGAATATTATAATTTTCTAATTTATCTTAGCTTGTAAAAATTTTTAAAATTAAGTTATAGTAAGTTTTTTGGGTATTAAGTAGCCTCAAACGTAATAATAAAAAGCTTTGAATTTTCATTGAATGAATCAAAAAATAAATTATTATCCTTACTATCTTGAAAAATCTTTAAAGCTTGATAGAAAGAACGCTTAAGTTTTTTTGCTATATCTTGAATTATTATAAATCCAGATAAAGCTAAATTAATTCTCTCATTAACATAATCATAATCATTTCTATAAAAAACAGATAAACTTAAATAACTTTTTAATATCTTGAAGAAAGATTCTATTTTCCATCTTTTTTTATATAAATGTAATATTTTGGCACTACTTAATTCTAAATTTGTTGTAAATAAAAAATATAGTTTCTTCTCTAATAAACATTCTTTATTATTTGCTATACCTACAATTTTTCCATCTAAATTAAATACTTTTACTTCTTTTATATTTAAAAAACTTCTATATTTATGATAGTAATAAAAAGCACCATTATAACTTCTAGTAAAAATATCCTCCGCTTTTTCTTTACCTGATTCTGACTCTAAAACTCTACTTTTAGGACATCTGGTTACTAAATTAACTTTAAATTTAGACAGTTTCTCTAGAATTTTCTTATGAAAAAAAGCTGAATCGAAAAGTATATTTTCTATCTTTAATCCTTTATCTAATAAATATTCTATACTTTTTATAAAAATATCATCTTTACTTAGGTAATTTTCATTTTCATCTTTATATACCTTACTTATCCAATAATCAAATAGTATTGGATATATTTTATCTTCTATTTCAAAGCATAAAAACATTATTACTAAACAATTATGATAAATATTTTTTGTATAATCATATATTGGATTATATGGATATACAAAATCGTTTCCATGTGCTGGTATTAACATAAAATCTGCTATTAGATTTCCTTTTCCTTTATTTACTATTTTTTTTATTGATTCAAAATTTAATCCAAAACATTTTATTGCTTTTTCATATTCTTTTTCTTTTAAACCTGAATCTTTTTTTATTTCACTTTTTGTTAATTTATTTTTTGTTTTTTTAAAAAGCTTAGTAGTAATTTTGATTCCATTGTGATATCCTAATCTTGTTATTATTACATTTGAGTAGTATAGCACAGATTAACCTCTTGTCTTTACTACTTAAAATCTTTTTTTTTAAGCTAAGATTTATTTAACTTAACATGTTTTATAGACAAAAATACTATTTTTAATAAGATAAAATAACTAAAAAAAGAGCTAGTTATAAACCAGCTCTTTTTAAACAAAAATATTTGAATTATTTACTTTGTATAGCTTTTTTTATTTCTTGCAATCCTTCATCTACAGGATCTATTTCTATAGCTTTTTCTATATTTTCTAAAGCTTTATTTTTATTTTCTAGATCCATATAAACCAAGCTAAGTGCATAAAAAAGATAAGCATTATCTTTTATTTTTTCTGTAGCTCTTTCAAAAACATCTTTAGCTTTTTCAATAAATCCAGAAGCTAAATACATATTACCTAATTGAACAGAAGCTCTAGGATCATCTTGATGTTTATCCATTAAAGCTAATAATCTATTTTCAGCTTTTTCTACTTGATTTTCAGAATGTTCTATATTTGCAAAATATAAATTAGATTCATAATCATCGCCATTTTCTTTAAGAACTTCCTCTAAAAGCGATTTAGCTTGATTTAATTGTGATATTTGACTATATATCATGGCTAATTTTTTCTTGTCAGAAATATCTTTAGCATATTTTCTACATAAAGCTAAATCTGATAAAGCATCTACAGTTTTATTTTGAATTAATCTTGAGACCCCTCTTCCTAAATAAGCTAAAGTTTCATCTGGTAAAACTTCTAATATTTCAGTATAAACTTTTTCAACTTCTACAAATAGTTTTTCATCTTCAAGATTTTTAGCCATAGCATACCAATTTTCTTTTACTTTTTCTGGTTCATGCATTTCAGCTTGTATTTTTATTACTTTATCAAATTTATTTGCTTTCATATAAATATTAGTTAAATATGTTTTTACTAAAGTATCATTTTTTGTTCCATTTTTTAATATTCTTAAGCAAGTATTAGCAGAATTATCATAATCTTCCATTTCATAAAATAAGCTAACTGCATTTAATAATACATCACTAAAAGAACTTTGACCTTTTATTTTATCCATAAAACTTTCTAAAGATGCTTTAGCTTTATCTTTTTCATTTAATCTAAAATATACTTGTGCAATCATATAAGCAGAATAATAATAAGTTGAAATATCGTTTATAAGTACAAATAGATCTGAACCAGCATTTTCATAAACTTCTACTGCTTTATTAAAATGTTTTAATGCTTCGTTATAATTATTTTTTTCAAATTCAGAAGCTCCATAATAGTACCAATATTCATGAGAGTTAAGTAATCTTTTACATCTTTCTGGAGCTGTTTTTAATAACTCAGTTAACTCATCTATTTTTCTGGAAATAAAATAAATACTCATAAATCTTAAATATTGCGATAATGTAAACTCACTTTCAGGTTCATTCTTAGATAGATCTAAAGATTGCTTCATATAATCAATAGCTTTATCAGTTTCTCCTAAATCAAAATGACTAGAACCAATATAGAAATTCATATAGCTTTTATAAGAATCATTTATAGATTCACTATGAATATTTTCTAATATAGGTAAATTTCTTTCGATAATTTTTTTATTTACAACTTCTAAATTTTTATACCCATGATGAAGTATATAAACAGCATCATCTGAAATATTTATAAAACCATTTTTAGGGTAAACACCTTCGTGTATTCTTCCGGTGTATTTAGCGTTAGGAGTATTTTTAAACATTCTAATCATATAATTTTCAAACTTTACTTTATTTTCAGCATCTAAGTTTTTTATTCTTAACTGATAAAAAATATCATCTCCAACATCTACTAAAAAAGCTCTTAAGTTATCTCTACAATTATCAGGTATTTCTTCATCTGGATCCAAAAATAGAATCCAGTCTCCTGTAGCATGTTTTATGGCTTGGTTTCTAGCCGCAGAAAAATCATTAGTCCATTCATAATAAAATACTTTTGCACCATATTTTTTTGCTTTTTCAACTGTATCATCAGTAGAGCCAGTATCAACCAAAACTATTTCATCAACTATACTTTCTACACTTTCAATACATCTTTCTATATTGGCACCTTCATTTTTTGCAATCATACAAAGTGTAAGTTTTTGATCTGGGTTTAATTTAGGAAATTTTCTTTTTTCAACTATTTTTAAGAGCTTTTTTAAATCTCTTTTTGGTTTTAATGACATTACTCGAAACCCTCTAAAAATTCAATATTTAAGAAAAAGTATTATACTATAATTTTTTAATAAATAGTAATCAAAAATTAAGGATATTATTTATTTTTTTTATTATTTATATATATCACTGTTTAGTAAGTCTGGATTAATATTCCATCCCATTGCTGTTCTAGTTTTTCTTTCTATTTTAGGTTCTTCTTCTATATAAGTTTCTAGTTTTTTTTCTTTAGCTCGTTCAATAGCAAGTTTTAATCTGCTTTTAGCTTCTTTCAAACTATCATTCTCAAGTATTTCAGCTTCTTTTATTTCTGGTAATTGTAAGTTTAAGGAGCTTTTTTTTATATTTTTTTCAGTTTTACTAATATCACTTGTTTTTCTATGTTCTATTGGTTTTACGTCTCTAAAAAAACTAGTTTTAATTTCTACTTTGCTAAAAGTATCAGGGTTTATTTTTGCTTTTGAAGCTTCTAATTTAAATTCTTCTTTTAATTTTTCTCTTAATAAATAGGCATCTTTAAAAAGTTCATTCTCTTTTAGAGTATTAACAAAAAAATCTAAATTAGTTATAACTACTAAAGTTTTTAATACGATATCTTTATAATATAATAATTCTAATTTCTCTTCTTCTTTTATAGCTTTTGATTCTAATTCATAAATAGTGTATAGAATAGCCTCAGATTTTAGAATACAATTAGTTACTATTTCCAAAGAGTTTTCTGGTGGAGTAAAATCTTGATTATCAAAGTATTTTTTTACAAAAACTTTTAAGAAATTACTTAATCTTTCTAAAGTTGATTCACTTGTAAGGGATATGTTGGCTAATAAAGAAAAAAACTCTTCATCTTCTTGGTTTTCAAACATAAAAATTACCAGCGTAGAATTACAAATACTACAAATAATAATACCAAAGGCATAGTAATAAAAACAGAGTACATAAATAAAGTTATTTTTTGGGCTTCATTTTTTAATATAAGTATGTTTTTATCTTCTAAAAGTTGTTCATCTCTTAATAAGTCTAAAATATCTTCTGTATCCGAATCTAATAAATTAACAGGTTTTTCTTGAAATTCTTTTAATTTTTCTGGATGATTTTCGGCAGAATATTTTCTAACAAACTCTTTTAGTTTTTCAGTTTCATAATTATTTATACTTAAACATCCTATCCACATAGGTATCATTATTAAAAAATAATATTCAAAAGAAAATTGTTTTAGTTCTTTTACAAATATAAAATTGAATAAAATTATTATAAGAACTATAAAAAAATAAAGTTTCCAATAATTATCAATGTTAGATTTAAAATTTAACTCATTTTTCATTATTAACTTAAGCTACTTCTTATTTATTATTACAAAATAACATATTTCTAGATGCAAAACTATTTTCACCAGCTCTTATATAACGAGCATCTCTTAAAAAAATTCTAACACAATTATTTTCTTTTTTCTTATAAGCAAAAATATATGGTGAAAAATTTAAAAAAGCTTTACCTGTTTCTGTTTCTAATGCTTTTTTTATTTCATTATCATTAAAATTTTTATCATACGAGGTGACTAATTTATTATTTTGATTTATAAAATTAGTTGTACCTAAAAAAACTTTTTGATCATTTTTAGCAAAAAATATCCATTCAAAAGGGTTAGCTGGCTTTGGTGATAGTTGATAATAATTATCTTGATTATTTAGTACAGTTAATTTCGTATTCTTAAAAAATTCTTCAGTTTGATTTTTTATAGAAAAAACTGAAGCTAAATAAATAAAAAAAATTCCAAAAACCATTAGTCCTAACTTATCATTAATCTGTTTTATTTTATATTTAGAAATTTTTGCTAAAAATAAAGAGATTATAATTAATATATATAATATTTTAGATAAAGTAGGTATATCTGGTACAACGAGTACTATATAAGAGCTAATTAATCCAAAAAAAGAAAATAGATATTTTAGTTTTTTAGTTAAATCTATACTTATAAATGTAAAGCCACCTAATAAAGCCCAAAACCATATATCTACTATAAATATAGCAGAACCTTGTATTTTTATATCACTAAAAGGAAAAAAAGGTTGTATTCCATAGTCATTTAAATAGTCTAATCCTAAATGAGAAAGTAATCCTACAGAAGATAATAAAATTAAATTTTTAAAACTAACTTTTTCTTCAAATTCGTAGATTTCTTCTTGTTTTTTTCCGAAAAAGTACATAGTAAAACTTAAAATTAATATTTGTATTATTATACCTAAAAAAGTATGTGTTATTCCTCTATGATGAATTATGTAAGCTGTATCAGAATAATAAGACCATAATAAATCAATATCAGGTAAATTGGCTGATATTATTAATGTTGCCATTCCTAATCTAGAAAGTTTTTTTAATCCAATTTGCCCCAAAGCTGTAGCAAAAAAAGTATGAGCAATATTTTCCATATTAAATATAAAATAAAATATTTTTTATTATTATAGAATACCTCAGAGTTTTATTCTGTTGTATTCTACTTCTCCTGCTTAGTATCAACCCAGCTGAAGTCTTAAGTTCATTATTATAGCTATAAATTATAATTTTTTATTTTAAAATATTAAATATTTCTATTACTTCTTTAGTTTTATCTAAATCAAGAAGAATATCACTTAAGTATTCTTTGCTTAAGTTTTCTGGTATAAAATCTTGGAATTTAGAATATTCTATTTTAGGAAAAGCTTTAGAACATTTATATATGTTATTTTCTGAAAAATAATAATTAGGATTCTTTTTAATTTTTTCTAAGGCCTCATAAATATTATCTATTTTACTTTTATAGTCAAATGAAATTTGAAATTCATTAATACTAAAATCTTTGAAATTTAACATGTTTTTTAATAAAATAGCTATAGTATAATTTATTCTATTACCACAAAAAGTTATTATTTTTATATTCTTATTAACTTTTTTTATAATAATTTCTTTTGCTTTCTGTTTATTATTATTTATAGCATTAGTATTTTGCTCAGAATTATTAAAAGCAATTATAGAATCTAAAATATTTTTTTCTCTTTCTTCCAAATCTAAAATATTTTTTTCTCCAGAAAGTATTTTTAAGTATTCTTGACATAAGTCATAAGTTACAAGTGTCGTTTGTCCAGACCAATTAGGTAATGTTGCTTTATCAGTTTTTTCTACATATAAAACTCTATTTTCTTCATCTATTTCAAAAACACTCCAAGCTTGTCCAGATAAATAAAAATTCATTTTATTTCCTGTAGTGTAAACAAACCAAGCTTGTAATGTACCAATTTCTTTATTATTAAATTTAACAGAAAACTCTTCCATAGTTTTAAAAACAGAATACATTTTTTTATTATTATGAGCTAAAAATATTTTTTCTCCTTTTATTCCTAAACTTATAATATTTCTATCATTAATTTCAATAATATTTTCTTTTTTTAAAAAATCTAGTAAAAGCTCGTATTTTTTAAAGCTTATATCTTTAAAACAATAAACATGATTTAAAATATTAAATAATATTTCTTTTTCTTTTCTAAAATCTTCTATTAATAATGCAATAATTTGATGTAAATATATATGATAAGCTCTTTTGGAAACTATGACATCTTCTACTTTGTTTATTCTAGATAATTCTCTTATAGCTATGGTTTTAATAAAATCCTCTTCATTTGATACAAAGAAATTCATTTCTGGATTTTTTCCTTCTCTTCTTCCTGTTCGTCCAATTCTTTGTAAAAAAGAAGAAACACTAGATGGTGCATTTAATTGTAATACAGAATCTAAATCACCTATATCTATTCCAAGTTCCATAGTACTAGTACAAACTATACAACCCGAATTAGAATTTACTTTAAAGCTATCTTCTGCTTTATTTCTAAATCTTTTATCCATAGAAGAATGATGTACAAATGTATTTTCAAAAAAAGGTTTTAATTGAGAATGAATTTTTTCAGCTTCTTTTCTTCCATTTACAAAAAAAAGGATTTTTTTATTACCAAATTTTTCATAAGCTCTTTCTACTAAAGTGCTATCAGAGTATTGGTAGCTAATATTGAAAATTCTTTTTTTAGAACTTATATTTGGATTTATCACTAACCCCTTTCTTTTACTACCTCCTTTTAACCATTTACCTATAGTTTCAGGATTTCCTACTGTTGCAGATAAACCTAATCTTTGTATATCAAACCTAGAATAAGTTTGAAGTCTTTCTATTATAGATATTAAATGACTTCCTCTATCTCCTTCTGCAAAGGAATGTATTTCATCAATAATAATGAATCTTAAGTTAAAAAAAAGATAATCTTTATCATAGTTTTGATTTAATAATATAACTTCTAAAGATTCTGGTGTAATCATAAGAACTGAAGTAGGATTTTTATAGAACTGTTGTTTTTTATTTTTAGATATATCTCCATGCCAACTAAAGACATCTTTATTAATAGCACTAGCTAATTTTTTTAATCTATTTTCTTGGTTATTAAGTAAAGCCTTTATAGGTGAAATGTATAAAACTGAAATTCCTTCATATTTTTCAGTATCAATTAAGCTTAAAACAGGAAAAAAAACTGATTCTGTTTTTCCACCAGCAGTTTGTGCAAGAATTATAGCATTTTTACCTTCCAAAACATGAGGTATAGATAATTCTTGTACTTCTGTTAATTTATTCCATCTAAGGTCGTTTTCAATAAACCTTTTTATCTTATTACTTAATAATTCAAAAGAACTCATATATTCAAGTTAAAATTCAGAAATTTAGGATTTTATTATACATTATTGATAAAAATAATACAAAATAAAAAAGTACCTTTTCAGGTACAAGAAAGAGAGTACGTTAATGAAAAAAACTACTGTTATCAAGTAATTCTTTTTATTATCAGATGTTTTATATTATTGCACTAAAACACTAAAATGTGCGTGAAATTTATGTGAAATGAGAAAAAAAGGCTAAAGTTTAAATAAACCTATAAATTTTATATAAATAAAAAATATGATTTTTTTTAATAAAAGTTAATGTTTATGTTTTAAAATAAACTTTTTTATTCCCAATTATAGTATAAGGAGGTTCATAGTTAGGCATAGATGTAGCTCGGATATGTCTTTCTATTTTTTCTTTATCCCAAGATAAATCAATTTTTTTTAAGTCTAATATTTCATTCCTATAGTGTAAAGAAGTACCTCTTTTTTCAATAAGATCTTTTTGTGGTATTTTTTTTATATCATTATTAATAATTTTTTTTATTTCATTCTTAAATAATTCAAAGGATTTCTCACATGTTAGATTATATAAATCTTCAATCCAACAATTTTCTGGTATATTAAATCTAGATTCTGCTATTATATCTCCATTATCTATTCCTTCATCTAAAATATGTAATGTTGTTCCAAATATTTTATCATTATTTAATATAGCGAAACAGAATTGATTTGACCCTCTATATTCAGGTAAAGGTGCCATATGCAAATTAATAGCTAATTTTGATTTTTCTATGTGTTTCTTTTTTAATATTTTATGATATTGAACTGAAATAATTAAATCTACAGATTCTTCTACTAAAAAATCATCTAATTTATCATGAATTCGTATATTACTTTCTTTAGCTAATGATAATACATTTTTGTTGCTTTCTAAGTTGCTGTTAATATCAGTTAGTACAGAAACTATTTCGCATTCTAAAATATCTTTATTCTCTAAAAGATATTTTAGACAGTTATAACCTATATTTCTTGAACCCATAAAAACTATTTTTTTCATATTTTAAGCCAGTTTTATAATTTTAAATTTTAATATAAAAATAATATCAAAATTTTATTGTACATAGAATATTTAATTTTGAATAAATTAAATTTTACTAGAAAATACTTTTACTCTGATGTATTATTCTATATATTTTATTAAACTATAAGCTAAAATTTTAATTTGAGGAATTGATTTAATGTTGTTTTTTAATATTGTAATACCAACATGTGATAGACCTGATACTCTAAAATATTCAATTAAGGCTTGTCTTGATCAAGATTACCCTTATTTTAAAGTTTATGTAATGGATAATTTTAATGAACAATCTACTTTAGATGTAATAGATGAATTAAAATGTGAAAAACTTGTTCATTTAAGAGCCCCTAAAAGGTTGCAAATGAAAGATAATTTTGAATATGCTTTGCAATTTATAAAAGAAGGCTATGTTATATATATTGGTGATGATGATGGACTAGTAAAAGATAGCTTAAAATATGCCGCTGAAATAATTTCAAGAACAAATACTCTAGCTTTAAAATCTTTTCATACTATGTATAGATGGCCAGGTTTAAATGAAATAATAGGTGAAAATACAAGAGCTGTAATATCTACAGATGAAAGTTTTATTAGTGTTAATTCTAAAGAATTTTTATATGAAATGTCTCAAAAATTAAATTTTAATCCAGATGGGTTTTATACACCATCTGTTTATCACTCATTTATAGAAGTTAATTTGATGAAAGATATTGTTACAAATTATGGTGATTATTTTTATAAAGCTGCCGCACCAGATGTTTATTCTGCTATAGCAAATTTAGGTTTGTTAGAAAAATATGTTATATCATTTATTCCAATATTAATAAATGGTACATCTATAAAAAGTACTGGATTATCTGCTGAAATAACAATATTTAATCAAAAGGCACAAGAAAAATTTAATGATAATAAAAAAATAACAGAAAACTTTGTCAAAGATTTGAAAACTCATCCTGAATTAGATATAGAAGATCCTCTAAATTGTATATTCTTACCACTTAATATTACGGATACTTTTTTATATGCTAGAGATAGGAATAATTTGGTTCCTAAGCCAAAAATAGAAGATATTATTTATGCACTTATTAAAGTAATTTATCCTTATACAGATCAAATAAAAAAACCTAGAATTATAGACCATTGTAATATGTTAGCAAAAAAATATAATTTAGAATCTTATTTAAAAGAGCTTTTAAATTCATCTCCAGAGAATTTTTTTGAAGGAAATACTTTTGATTCTAAACCTGCCTTTGAACATAGAGATTATAAAAAAAGATTATATTTAGATTTGCAAAATACAGATATTAAAAATGTTTATGAGGTTAATGATGTTTTTATTAATCTTATGCAAGATAAAAAACCTTATAATAAAAATTTAGATGTATTTTTATCTAATGATAATTCAATTCATTTTAAAAATAGTATAAAAAAAGAAGCTTCAACTTTTACAAATTCAAATGAATTAGAATTAGAAGTTAAAAATATTTATAATGACCTAAATCTACAAATTATTTATGATTCATATTTTACTAATATAAAAAGTAATTATTATTTAATTTTAAGAAAAGATCTTTTTTTAGGTGATTTAAATGAAAAAGATATTAATAAACTAAATAAAATAATTGATAGAATTTGGGCTAAAAGTTCTTTTGAAAAAGAATTATATATTTCTAGTGGTTTTTATGAAGAAAAAATAGATATAATTCCAATTGGAATAGATTTTAATTACTATAATTCTGAAAAAGATACTATACCTTTAAATACTAAGAAAAAATTTAAGTTTCTCTATTTTGGTAATTGTGAAGAAAAAATTTTAAATGATTTATTAAAAGAATATAAATCTTATTTTACTAAAGATGATGATGTTTGTTTAGTTATAAAGTATAATTTTTTAGCTAAAAATACAGATCTTGATAAGATAAAAAAAATTATAAATGAATATAATAAATCAGATAGCCCAGAAATTTTATTTATAGATTATTTTATGCCAAGAGATATTTCTAAATTATACAAATCTTGCAATATTTTTGTATATCCTCATAATAAAGAAGTTTTTAGTGAGCATATATTAGAGGCTGCTTCTTCTGGAGTACCTATAATAACTTATGCTTGTGGAGGTATTATTGATTTTTGTGATGATAAAAATTCATATCTCATAAATTTTGATGATAATGATAATAAATTATCTGATAGTTTAGGTAATATTATGAAACAATATTATTTAGGTAAATTAAATAAGTTAGATTTAAATTATACTAAAGAAAAATTAAATAAAATGTATTCTTGGGATAATATTTTTCTAAAAATAGAGGAATCCCTAGAAAAAATAAAAAATAAACCTATTTTAAGAGAAAACTTTAATATTATATTAGATGATTATTTTAAAGAAGCTATATATTTTTATGAGCAAAAAGAATATTACAAAGCTGAAAGAATATTTTATATATTAACTACTTTAGATGATTCTAATATAAACTATTATAAATATATGGGTTTTTCTCTTTTTAATCAGCAAAAGTATGATGATGCTATAAACTATTTTTCTGAAGTTATAAATTTAGATGTATTGGATCATGATGTTATTAAATCCATTATTTTTATATTAGAAAAACAAGGTGATTTTGAAACAGCTGAGGAGTATAAACAATTAATTTAAATGAGTAATTTTGATGTTTTGATAATAGGAGGAGGTATAGTAGGCTTATCTACTGCCTATAATATACTACAAAAAAATCAAAATATAAATCTATTATTGATAGAAAAAGAAAATTCTCTAGCTTATCATCAAACTGGTAGAAATTCTGGTGTCATTCATTCTGGTATATATTATAAACCTAATTCACTTAAGGCTATAAATTGCAGAGAGGGAAAAAAACTTCTAGAAGAATTTTGTAAAAAAGAAGATATAAATTTCGAAATATGCGGAAAAATTATTGTTGCTACAAATCAATTTGAAGTTGAAAGATTAAATGAGCTTCTTTATAGAGGAGAAAAAAATGGTATAAAATGCAGATTTATTGATAGAGATGAAATAAAAGATTTTGAGCCTTATGTTAATGGAGAAAAAGCTATTTATATTGAAGAAGCAGGAATAATTGATTATAAAGAAGTATGCTTGAGATTATCTTCAAAAATAAAAGAAAATAAAGGACTTATTTCTTTATCTGAAAAAGTAGAACAAGTAAAAAAATACGATTCTGAACTTGTTGTTGTTACTAACAAATCTGAATATCATACTAAAAATATAATAAATTGTGCTGGGTTATATTGTGATAAAATTGCACAATTATCAGGTTATCCTAAAAAAGATTTAAAAATAATTCCTTTTAGAGGTGAATATTATGAATTAAGAAAAGATAAAACTTATTTTTGTAAAAATTTAATATATCCAGTTCCAGATTTATCTTTTCCTTTTTTAGGTGTTCATTTTACAAGAATGATTAAAGGCGGAGTAGAATGTGGGCCTAATGCTGTATTAGCTTTTGCTAGAGAAGGTTATAAAAACACAGATATAAATTTTAAAGAATTATTTGAAACTTTATCTTATAAAGGTATGCAAAAATTAATGCTTAAACACTGGAAAATGGAACTAGGAGAATTATGGCGTTCATTTAATAAAAAAGCATTTACTCAAGCATTAAATAAATTGATTCCGGATATAAAAGAAGATTATTTAATACCTGCAGATGCAGGTATAAGGGCTCAAGCTATAACATTAGATGGAAAATTAGTAGATGATTTTTTTATACACCAAGAAAAAAATATAATAAATGTTTTAAATGCACCTTCTCCTGCTGCAACAGCATCTTTGAATATAGGTAAAATGATAAGTGAAAAGTATCTTTTAACAATATAAATTAATATGCTATTATTTAGTATATTTTTAGTAAGAAGGTTTTATTTTGAAGTCGATTAACAAAATAAATCAAGCTGTTATTTTGGCTGGGGGTCTAGGAACAAGATTAAAACCCTTTACTGATACTAATCCAAAGCCTATGTATCCGTTTTATGGAAAACCTTTTTTAGAATATATTATTTTAATGCTAAAAGAACAAGGTTTTAATGATTTTTTATTATTATTGGGATATTTACCTGAAAAAATAATAGAATATTTTGGTGATGGTAGTAAGTTTGGTATAAAAATAGAATATTCTGTCTCTGATATTGAAAATGAAACAGGTAAAAGAATAAAAATAGCATCTGATTTAATAAAAGATACATTTTTTTTAGTTTATTGTGATAATTTATTTCCTGTTCAAATTGATAAAATGCAAGAAAGTTTTTTTTCTTCCGAGGCTTTAGTACAAATAACGGCATATTCTAATGAAGATTCTTATACAAAAAATAATTTAATAATAGATGAAAATAATTATATTAAAATATATGATAAATCTAGAAAAACACAAGGCTTAAAAGGAGTAGATATTGGTTTTGCTATTATAAAAAAAGAGGTAATTGATTTATTACCAAATGAAAATATATCTTTTGAAGGTTTTTTATATCCTAATTTATCTAAAAATAACAAATTAAAGGCTTTTATTACAGAACATAGATATTATAGTGTTGGTTCTTATGAAAGATTAAAATTAACAGAAGAATTTTTATCTGATAAAAAAACTATTATTTTAGATAGAGATGGTGTTTTAAATAAAAAAGCACCTAAAGCTCAATATATAACATCTTGGAATGATTGGGTTTGGTTAGATGGAGCAAAAGAAGCGTTAAAATTATTAACTGAAAACGAATTTAGAATAATAATAGTTTCTAATCAAGCTGGAATTAATAGAGGTTTTATGACTGTTTCTGATTTGGAAACTATTCATGATAAAATGATAAAAGATGTTATAAATGAAGGTGGTTATATTAATAAAATATATTATTGCCCTCACGATTGGAATGAAAATTGTGCTTGTAGAAAGCCTAAAGCAGGTATGTTATTTCAAGCTCAAAAAGACTTTCATATTGATTTAACAAAAACCTATTTTATAGGTGATGATGAAAGAGATATAATGGCTGCTAATATAGCTGGATGTTTAAGTGCATTAGTTGATGAGAGCAACTCTTTATTGAAAATAGTTAAAAACTTAATATTAAGGTAATTTTATGGAACTTACAGATAAACAAGCTTTTTTGGGAAAATATTATGAACATTTATATTCAAAAATATCTAGTATTGATTATAAATTATTAGAAGATTGTGCCAATCTTATACTAGAAACTAAAATTAAAAATAAGAAAATTATTTTTGCTGGTAATGGTGGTAGTGCTGCAATTTCTTCTCATTCAACAATTGATATCTTAAAAAACTTAAATATTTTTACAATGAATTTTAATGAGGCTAGTTTTTTAACTTGTTTTGCTAATGACTATGGTTATGAAAGATGGTTAGAGAAAGCTGTAGAGTTTTATGGTAAAGAAGGTGATTTAGCTATTTTTATAAGTAGTAGTGGGTCTTCTCCTAATATTATAAATGGAGCAAAAAAAGCAAAGGAAAAAAATCTCAACTTAATAACTTTATCAGGTTTTTCTGAAACAAATCCTTTAAGAAAATTAGGTGATATTAATTTATGGATTGATAGTAAAACTTATAATATTGTAGAGTTAACTCATGAGATATGGTTATTATCAATAGTTGATAGTATTATAAAAAATAATGATTATCAGGGGTTATAAAATAATGTCTAAAGTTTTAGTTACTGGTAACTTGGGTTATATAGGTAATATTCTTACACCAGAATTACAGAAGAAAAATTATGAAGTTATTGGTTATGATATTGATTTTTACAAAGATACCGAAATATATCCTATTAATAAACCTAATACTCAAATTATAAAAGATGTCAGAGATGTTGAATTAGAAGATCTTAAAGAAATAGATTTTATAGTTCATTTAGCAGCACTTTCTAATGATCCATTAGGAGAATTAAATCCAAATCTAACAGAAGATATTAATTATAAAGCTACTATTAAGTTAGCTAATTTAGCAAAGCAAGCTGGTATAAAAAGGTTTATCTATGCATCTTCTCAAAGTATGTATGGTATATCTAATACAGATAACGAATTAGATGAAGATAATAGTGATAAAAACCCTGTAACATCTTATGCTAGAACTAAATGGGAAGCTGAATGTGAATTAAAAAAATTAGCTGATGATAGCTTTATAGTAGTTTGTTTCAGACCATCTACAGTTTTTGGAGCTAGTCCAAGACTAAGAACAGATATTATTTTCAATAATTTTGTAGCTAATGTCTATACAACAAAAAAAATAGAAATAAAAAGTGATGGTACACCATGGAGACCTGTTGTTCATATAAAAGATGTTTCAAATGCATTTATAGCTGGTATAGAGGCTCCTGCTAATATAGTAAATACTCGTTCGTTTAATGTTGGTATAGAAAATGGTAATTTTTCTGTTAGAGATTTAGCAGAAGTTGCTCAATCAATATTTAAAGATAGTAGTTTAGTCTTTACTTATGAGCATACTGATTCAAGAACATATAAGGTTTGTTTTAATAGGATTTTATCAGAGTTAAAAGATTTTTATAAACCAGAGTGGGATCTAAAGAAAGGCGCTGATGAGTTAACTTCCATTTTTGATAAAACAGGTTTTTCTAAAGAAGATTTTTCTGGAGAAAAAACAAACAGAATTTTAAAACTTAAAAATTTAATTGAGAAAAATATTTTAGATAATAATTTAAGATTTATTTAGGTGATTATGATAATAAATTCTTGTCGTTCTTGTAATAGTAAAAATATTATAGATTTCTTTGACTTAGGTGAACAACCTTTTGCAAACTCATTAAAACGTGATTTAAATTTTAAAGAGAAATTTTATCCATTAAAATTAGTTTTCTGTGATAATTGTTCATTAGTTCAGCTAAATTATACTGCTCCGCCTAATGAATTATTTTCTGATTATGTTTGGTTAACTTCAACTTCACAAACAAGTAGAGATTATTCTAAAAAATTTTGTGATGAAGTTTTAAAAAGAATAGAAATATCAGATAATGATTATATTTTGGAAGCAGCTAGTAATGATGGAACTTTTTTAAAACCATTTAAAGAAAAAAATATAAAAGTTTTGGGAGTTGATCCTGCAAATAATTTATCAGAAATAGCTAATAAAGATGGTATAGAAACTATTTGTGATTTTTTTGGAGTAAAAGCTGTTGATAAACTACTTGAAGATAAAGGACAAGCTAAAGTGGTATTTGCTAGAAATGTTTTACCACATATTGCTAATTTACATGATTTTGTAGAAGGTCTAGAAAAAATTGTAAAAGATGATGGTTTAGTAATAATTGAGTTTCATTATGCAAAAGTAATACTAGAAGATTTACATTATGATTCTATATATCATGAGCACTTATTTTATTACACATTAAAAAGTTTGGAATATATATTAAATACCCATAATTTATGGGCATATGATTTAGGTGAAAGTCCAATTAATGCTGGTAATATTATTTTATACCTTAAAAAAGAAAAAAAAGAAGCTAGCTTATCCCTAAAAGAAAAAAGAAATTTAGAGCTAAAAGAAAAAATTAATTTTTTTGATAGTTGGAAAAATTTTGCTACAAATTCTGAAAAACATAAAAACGAACTTTTAGATATATTAAATAAATTAAAAAAAGAAAATTTAAAAATAGTTGGATATGGCGCTTCTGCTAGAAGCTCAACTCTTTTAAATTATTGTTCTATAGATAGAAGCTATTTAGATATGATTTCAGATCAAAACAGCTTAAAACATAATAAATATACTGCAGGAACTAATATTCCTATTTATCCTCCTGATAAAGTTATGGAAACAAATCCGGATGTTATTTTATTATTAGCATGGAACTTTAAAGATGAAATAATAGATATTCTAAAAAATAAATATAATTTTAAAGGTAAATGTATAATTCCTTTACCAATCCCTTATGTAATAGATTTAGGTTAGTAAATATTATGGAAACTACTTTTGGTAATATAGATGGTGTAATTGTAAGACCTCTAAAAAAAATATCTGATATTCGTGGAACAATAATGCACGGTGTTAGAAATGATAATCTTTTAAATGAATTTGGAGAAGTTTATTTTAAGAAGTTATATAAAGGTATACTTAATGGTTGGCATGTACATGAAACATTACTTTTAAATTATTTGTGCTTATCAGGTATGATAAAAACTGTTTTATATGATATGAGAGAAAATTCTCCAACTAAAGGTTTTATTCAAGAAGTTTTTTATGGAGATGATAATTATGTTTTATTACATATTCCTCCTGGTATTGCTAATGCTTCAACCGTTGTTTTTGGTGATTTTTGCTTAATGTGTAATGTTGCTTCTGAAGCACATAATCCTAATATAAAATATAAAAGAATTGACCCTTTATCACAAGAAATTCCATATGATTGGAATAAAAAACACTTTTAAAATGAGAGTTTTTATTACTGGTTCTAGTGGATTTATAGGAAGTCATTTAATTCATTTATTAATAGAAAAAAAAATTCCTATATTATGTCTAAATAGAAGTGAAGTTTTTTATAAACACGAAAATATCTTAAATATTAAAGGTGACTTAAATAATATAGATGATTTATTACCTCAAATAAAAGCATTTAACCCAACACATATAATACATTTAGCTTGGGAAGGTATTCCTGATTTTTCAGAAGAAATGAGTAACAAAAATCTTTTTTTATCAAAAAAAGTTATTGATTTAGCTTATAAACTAAATTGTAAAAATATTTTTTGTTCAGGTTCTTGTTGGGAATATGGCCAATTTAATGGTAGCTTATCAGAAAAATCTGAATTAAAACCTTATAATTATTTTTCTGATGCTAAGAAGAAAATAACAGAATATGGTTTAGAAATATCTAATAAATATAATTTTAATTTTATTTGGGGTAGAATATTTTATGTTTATGGTCCAAAACAAAGAGAAAAATCTTTAATACCTAGTATAATTAATTCTATTTATAATAATGAATTGCCTCAAATAAATAATCCTTTTAATAAGAATGATTTTATTTTTATAAATGATGTAATAGATTTAATATATCAATTAACTTTTCAATATGATAAAACAGGTATTTTTAATATAGGCTCTGGTTATTCTACTTCAGTATTAGAAATTGTTGAAAAAGTAATAAAATTATCAAATAAAAACTTATCTTTTAACACTGTAAAAAATATAGATAATTCTCAAAATTTTTATGCTAATATAGATAAAGTTTCATCTGAACTGTCATGGAAACCAAAATTTGATATAGAAAAAGGCTTAGCTGAAACTATTAAATTTTATAATTCATTTAAGAGGTTATAATGATTATATCAAGAACTCCACTAAGAATAAGTTTTGCTGGTGGAGGATCTGATTTATCAGATTTCTATTTTAAAAAAAAAGGAGCAGTAGTAAGTACCGCTATTAATAGTTATATATATATAACAGTAAATAAAAAGTTTGATGATTTAATTAGAGTTAGTTATTCTTCAACAGAATTAGTTGAATCTGTTAATGATATAAAACATAATATTATAAGAGAAGCATTAAAACTAGTTGGTATAGAAAAAGGAATAGATGTAGTTTACATGGGTGATGTTCCTTTAGGTACTGCTGGTATAGGACTAGGTTCATCTAGTAGTCTAGCAGTAGGTGTTTTAAACGCATTATATGCCTATAAAGGAGAACACGTTTCTGCTTCAAGATTATCAGAAGAGGCTTGTAAAATAGAAATAGAGATTTTAAAAAATCCTATTGGTAAACAAGATCAATATATTGCTGCTTATGGTGGCTTACAATATATTCAATTTAATCAAGATGATTCTGTTTTTGTAGATCCACTTATTGTTAATAAAGAAACAAAACATAATTTAAATAAAAATTTACTTCTTTTTTATACAGGAATTACAAGAATATCCTCAAATATATTAGAAGAACAAAAAGCTAAAACAACTACTAATATAGAACAAATAGAAAAAATGGTTCATATAGCAGAAGAATTAAGAGAATCTTTATTGGATAATAATTTTAGTAATTTTGGAGAGTTATTACATAAAAGTTGGCTATTAAAAAAAGGTCTAGCAAGTAATATTTCTAATAATTTAATAGATGAATATTATAATAAAGCTATAAATGCAGGTGCTTTAGGTGGGAAAATACTAGGTGCAGGTGGTGGAGGTTTTTTATTATTTTATTGTGAAGAAAAATATCAAAATAATGTCAGAAAAGCTCTTTCAGATTTAAAAGAAACTCCTTTCTTATTTGAGCCTCAAGGAAGTAAAATTATTTATGTTAGTGATTAAATATGGAATATAATCAATTAAATTTAGAGTTTTGTCCTATTTGTAAGCAAGAAAATATAGAAAAAATAATATCTGAAAATTATGTTCTTAACACAGAAAAAAAACAGATTCTATTAGACTTTTTTTATTGCCATAATTGTGATTTTGTATTTCAAAAAAACCCTTTAGATTTTGATTCTATTAAGGAATATTATAGTAATGTTGCTTCAAGATATAGAAATGCAGAATCAACTAAAACTAAAATTGAATTAAGAGAAAAACAAATAAATTTTATTTTGGATAATTTTTCTTCTAATATAAATAATATTCTTGAAATAGGTGCTGATGATGGTGGATTTTTAACTCTTTGTAAAAATAGATGGAATGCCGAAACTTATTTTGATGAGCTAAATGATAAAGCTTGTCAAATACTTTTATCTAAAGGTCATAAAGAAAAACAATATAATTATTTTTATGATTTAGTTGTTTTATTACAAGTTTTTGAGCATATAATAAATCCACTAGATTTTTTAATTAATCTGAAAAATATTTTAAATGATAATGCTCTTGTATTAATAGAAGTTCCAAATCATACATTTTGGGATGATTATGATTATACATTTAGTTTAGAACATACTAATTACTTCTCATCAAAATCTCTAACAAAATTAATTTCTGATGCAGATTTTTCTATAATAAATTGGACAATAACAACTGAAGAACACTATTTAAATAATACTAAAAGAATAATAAGATGTTTATTGCATTATTCAAAAAAAGAAAAAAATACTACTTTAATTAAAAATCATTTTGAAATTAATAAAATAAGTAAGTTTAATTCTTTAAATGATTATTTGGTATCTAATTCATCAAATATCAATATTGGCTTATATGGTATAGGAGAAGTAGTTAGATCTTTAAATTCAATGTATGAATTACCAAAAGATATATCTTTATTTGATTCTGATATTTCAAAATATAATACAGTTTTTTCAGGAATAAAAATAAATAAACCTGAAAATATTTTAACTGAAAATATAGAAGAAATAATAGTTACTTGTAATTTATATAAAGAAGTTGTAGAAAATCTTAATAATATAGGTTTTACTGGGAAAATTACTTTTTGGATAAATGTTTAGAACTGAAAATTGATTGGTTAAATTAATGAATAAAAATAAGTTAATAGAAAAAATTAATACTTTAGGTCCTTGGGTTCATGGCTATTTCAAAATTTTGGATGATATAGTTATTTCTGATAAGGATTTATTGCAACAAAAAAGATTATTTCATTATAAAGATTATTTTATTGATATTATAAAAAATAATTATAATTCAGAACATTTAAATGAAAAAACAATTTGTGAAATAGGTTGTAATTCAGGGTATTTTTTATTTGAATTATATAAAAAATTTAATTTTAAAATTGCTACAGGTTTAGAACCTAGAAAATCTAATTTAGATAAAGCTAAATTTATAGCTAAATGTTTTGACTTGCCTAAAAATAGATATAAATTAGAGGCCTTTGATCTTTTAACAGATAAAAAATCTATTAAAACTTATGATATTGTATTAGTCCCAGCTGTTTTGCATCATATTGGAAATTACTTTAAGGCAGTTCAAAATCTTTATAAAATGACTAATGAAATTTGTATAATAAATACTCTAATATTACCAGATGAAATAAATTCTCAAGAAATAAAAACAAAAATTGAACTAAAAGATGATGTTTATAAACTTAATGATTTTGAAAAAAAATTTGGTTTAGTTGGTTATAAAATTGAAACAAATTTTTTAGATGGTTCCGCTTTTCATAATGGTTTGGTTGGTGTTCCTACACCATCTTTTTTAAAATTATTATTACTAGAAGCGGGTTTTTCTGAAGTTTTTATTTATAAAGATTACAAAGACTTAAAACAAGAAGTTTATAATGAGAACTTACATAGAGATATTTATGATTTAATTTTAGTATGTAAAAAAAATACTAAAATTAAAAATAATGTAGATTATGAAAATATACAAAGAAAAATATATAAAGAAGAATTTGATAATTTTATCCCATTTGAAATAATTAATGATTTATATAAATATGTAAATAATAATATTAAATATGAAAATATGAGCCATATTTGTAGGTTAATTTATGATAGTCAAAAATTTTTTGAATCAGATAAAGGAAAAAATGCTCTTTTAGAATTAGAAAAAAAACTAAAAAATGAAAATTTTTATTATTTGATAAAAACCTTTAAATATGCTATTTATGACAAAATATGTTTTGAGTATGCTAAAACTTGTTATCATATAAAATTATTAGATGAATCAGAAGCTGCCTTAAATAAAATCATAAAAATATTTCCATTGGATTGGAGAATAGTGTATAAAAGTTATTATTTATTAGCTTTAATAAATAAAAAAAATGAAAAAATAAGCAAAGCATTGAAGTATGTTAATTTATCAATAAAAACCTTTAATAATTATTTTATTGCTTTGGATTTAAAAAAAGAATTAATAAATAATTGATTAAAAACAAGTACTTTTAATATTTTTAATTGATATAATTTAGTAAAAAATATTACTATTTATATTTTTAAGGTTAATAAATGAAAGAGTTAGGTTTTTTTAATTTAACTAATTATCTTAGTCAAGAATGTCTTGATTTTTATAATGAAAATGGTTATTTTATCCTCAGAGATTTTTTAGATAAAGAAAAAGATTTATATCCTATACAAAAGTATATAAACTATCTTATAAAAAGCCAATTAAATGAACTAGGAGAAGAAAGTACTAGCTTGGATGATTCAAAAATAGACATAGAAGGTTTTTTAAAATTGTGTAAAATAGATAGATCTAAGGGGGGGAAAATCTACGATGCTTGTAGACATCTATATCCTTTACAAAAAATAAGTTTGAAAGATGAATTTATTAATTTAGCTAAATTTCTTATGAAAACAGATTATGTTAATGTAATCCCATATACTCCTATAAGAATTGATTTAAAAGGAGAAGAAAAATATTTATTTCCTTGGCATCAAGATTACCCATATATTCAAGGTTCAGAAGATGGCATAGTTTTATGGTTTCCTTTTCATGATGTTTTAAAAGGAAGCGGAGCTTTAGAAGTTATACCTAAAAGCCATAGAAATGGTATTCAAAAAGTATACTTAAAAGATCCTGATAATAAAAATAAAAATGGAGCTAGAACTGTTGATATTGCTCATGAAGAAAAATTTGATGCTATGGAAAAAGTAACTGCTGAAATACTTTATGGTGATATTTTAGTTTTTAGCACTCTTTTAATTCATAAAAGTACAGTAATAGAAACAGCTAATAGTAAATGGGCGACACAAATCAGATATGCTAATTTTAGTGATAAGAGAGCAATTAAAAGAGGTTGGCCAAAAGGAATGTTAGAAGGTAATCATTTTGAATATGATCATTCTGAATATATTGAGAATTTAAATTAATAAAAAAATGAGCTGAAGTTTTTCAGCTCATTTTTTATTTTTGAGTAATAAATTTAAATTTATTTAGAAAAATCTTCAATTACTTTATTATACCAATCTTCATTTAATGGTCTATAATGCCAAGTATTGTTGTTTTCCATAAAAGAAACACCTTTACCTTTTATAGTATTGCAAATTATAGCAACTGGTTTTTCTGAATTTTTATTTTCTTGAATTATTGAATATATTTTATCTTCATTATGACCATCAACTTCAAAAGTTAAAAAATCAAAACTTTCAAATTTATTCTTTAAATTTCCCAATGAACAATAGTTATCTAATGGTTCTGTACCTGCTAAAGAGTTTTTATCAACTAAAATATATAAATTATTTAGCTTCATATGTCCTGCTAACATTATTGCTTCCCAATTAGATCCTTCTTGCATTTCTCCATCCCCCAATAGTACAAAGTTTTTAACTTGTTTTAATCCTTTAGAAATTAAACCAACTGCAATCCCAACTGCAACTGGTAAACCGTGTCCTAATGCTCCGGTACTATGTTCTATATATGGAGCAAAATGACTTACGTGCCCGCATAATATAGATCCGTTTTTATGATAAGTATCTAAAATTTCTTTAGAAATTAAACCATATTTATATAATATAGAATAAACTGCAGCTGCAGAATGACCTTTACTAATTATTACTCTATTTCTATCAAGGCTATTATTTTTAATTTTATTAATATCAACAGAACGGTATATGGCATTTAATATCTCAACACAAGAAAAGGATGTTCCTATATGTGAAGCTCCTACATGCCTAACAGCTTCAATAATAATTTTTCTTGTATTCATATCAAGTTTATTTTTATCTTCAGTTAAGTTCATTTTTAATATACCTTAAATTTAAGCTGTTATGTCTTTTTTATTATTATTTGGATGATCATTTCTGATTACACCTAATCTTACTTTTAATTCTGATTTACCATTATCAGTTAAAAATAAAGGATGTAATTTATTAATAACACAGAACTCTATAAAACCATTAGACCAATCTATATCATCTACAAAAATAGTTGAGTTAGGTTTCATTCTTTCTTTTGCTAATGTTAGTTCTTTTAATAAAAAGTCTTTTGAATGCTCACTATCATGAGAAAAAAAAGATATTTCATCTTTCATTTTTGAAAGTATATCTAAGCTATCACCTTCAATAAGTTCCCAATTAGACTTTAAATATTCTGGGATTATAAAACCAGTTTTTAATTCTTTAGGAATATACTCACTATTACCAACATACTCATGTCTTTCTGCATCTATATTATTTGCTGGTAAATCTATAGAAACTAAACGTCCAAAATTATTTTTATGTATTGCATTTAATATAAAAGCAGTAGTTCCTCCATAAAATACTCCTGTTTCAACAATATTATATGGTTTTAGTAATCTAACTAGAACATATAATACAATTCTTTGATTTGCAAACCAATCTACAGAATCTATTTTTGCATGAGAAAATAATCCTTTTGAATAATAAGGTCTAGCTTCATTTATTTTATTATTTAATTCATTTAAAAATAAAGAATCTTCTAATAATTCATTATAATAAATTTCTAATTCAGAATAACTTACAGAATAGTATTCAGCTAGAAGTTTAAGCGATAATACATTACAAGCATTTGAAAGTTTTATATCCATAATTTATTATATTATCCTTCTTTTATAAAATATCCACCAGGTGTAGAAATATAAGGAAATTTAACTAGTTTAGGCCTTTTATCTCCAAAGTATTCATCAAATGCTTTACTTTCACCAGGAAATCCATTCATTGCATATTCATCTAATAATACAATTCCGCCAGAAACAACTAAGGGGTATAAATATTCCAAAGCTACTTTAGTTGGTTCATAAAGATCTAAGTCTAAATGTAATAAAGATATTCTTAATCCTGGGTTATTTTTTACATATTCAGGAATAGTTTTACAAACATCTCCTTTTACTAATTCAACTCTTTTAAATCTAGGAATCATAGAATCTTCTTGAGATATATTTACTATTTGCTCAAGAAAAGGAAAGAAATCTTCAGAGTTCCAACCACCATCAACTTTACCTCTTACTGTATCTGGTGAACCATCTTTTTCTGTCAAATTAGGGAAACCAGAAAAAGTATCAAACCCGATTATTTTTTTTAGAGTATCTCCAGGTGAATGTATTTCAACTAATTTTAAAAAAGTAAGTAAAGAAACACCTTTAAATACTCCACATTCAACTATTGAACCAGGTACGCCTATATTTTTATTAAATATTTCTATATGTGCTAAAAGCTTAGCAAAATTAACTCTTCTATGAAATAGAATAAAGTTTTCTACTACTTCTCTTGTTTCTATTCCACTATTGTTAATAACATTTTCTATTTTATTCCAAATTTGTTGATCAAATGATGTTCCTGAACCAAATTTAGTGGGGTCAGCTTGTAATTTATTTTCTTGAGTCATAATAATTCCCTTAAAACTTTTAATAATAAAATATATTCAAAATTCCAATTATATCACTTATAAATTTTCTTATAATAATGTTTTTAATCCTTCTTCCAAAGATATTTGAGGTTTCCAGAGTAAAACTTCTTTAGCCTTATTATTAGAAACATTCTTTATACTAGGATTATTAGGATCTTTTTCTACTATTTGTGGGTTTTTATTGAATATTTTTTTTGAAGCTTCTATAATCGCTTCTAGATTTATTAATGTATTTCCTTCTAAATTTAAAAGATTAAATCCTTTTAACCCAATTGAGCTAATTATCCCTGATGCAATATCTTTTACATGTATAAAACATCTACCTGTTTTCAAAGAACCTATTTCAACAATATCTTTAGTTCTTACAGAATTAAAAACAGATTCTATTGCAGAACCACCACCTTTTTCTCTTGGACCATATATAATACCAAATCTTAAAATAGTGGTATCGCAAAAACCTCTTTTATATTTTTGTCTTATATTAGCTTCACTTACTAATTTTGATAAAGGATACTCTTGTAAATGATTACTTATATCAATAAAAGAGTTTTCATCTTTTATTTCATTTTCTTTGAAAGAATCATAAACCCATTCACTAGAAGCAAATATGAATTGTTTTACATTTTTTTTCAAACAAGCTTCCATTATATTAATTGTACCTAAAACATTTATATTAAAACAATTATAATCATTATTTTCACATTGTTTATTATCTGATAATGAAGCTAAATGTATTAAAGCATCTATCTCATCAGGAATTATTTCATGTATGTTTCTGTTTGTAATATCAAAACTATTATAAATTTCACTTTTTATATCACAACCAAAAACTTCTATATTTTTCTCTAAACATTGTTTTATAAGTTCCTTACCTACAAAGCTTTCTGTTCCTGTTATAAAAACTTTCATATTTGAAGTATTCCTCAATTATAAATTTTTTTAATAAATTCTTTTATTTTATCTTTATTTAAACCATATTTATTTAAAAAGTAATCCCTATCGCCTACTTCTGGAGAATATTCATTTGGTACAGATATTGAGTATAATTTATTATTTAAACCGGATTCTATTAAATGTTGACAAAGGGAATTATATAAACCTGAGTTTTTTAAATGTTCTTCAACTACAATAATTTTAGAGAATTCAGATATATTACTGTTTAATTCTTCAGTATTTAAGGGCTTTATTTTATTCATACAATATAATGAAATATTATCTAATTCTTTTGCAATTGAAAGACATGTTTCGAATAATGTACCATGAGTTATTATTAAAATATCTGATTTATGGTTTTTAATTATCATTTGATTTATTTTTTTATTTTCAAGAGGAATATCAAACGCCCCTTTACCTATTCTTATATAAGATGGTTTATTTGATTTCATAACTTCTTGAAATATTAAATTTGAAAATTCAACTGTTGAAGGAGAATATATTTCCATTTCTGGTAATATTTTCATTGCTCCTATATCATCTATTACATGGTGTGTAGGGCCAAGCATTCCATTATCAAAACCTGTTGAGGTTCCAACTAGAATAACAGGGTAATTATGATAACAAATATCATTTCTTATTTGTTCAAAACATCTTTCTACTAAAAAGTTAGAAATAGTATAACATACAGGTCTGAATCCAGAATTACATAAACCAGCTGCAACTCCAGCCATATTTTGCTCTGCAATTCCAACATTTATAAATCTATGTGGAAATTCTTGTTGAAATGGTTCAATAAGACCTAACCCCATATCTGCTGAAACAAGGAATAAAGACTCGTTTTCTTTCATTATTTCTTTTAAATGTTTAAAAAATATTGTTCTCATCTATCTTAATCCTTTATACATTTTAAATAACCATCTGGAGCTACAGTTATTAATAGCTTACTTTCTATTTTTTTATCTATTTCAAAACGATTATTTTTCTTAAGAAATTCCCAAACAGCTGTTTTGGGATTACTACCTTTACCCCAAGGTCTATCTGTAAAAAGAGTATCATCCATATCTTCTACTATTGTATCAAATACAACTAAATAACTTCCTTCTTTTACTAATGGAGAGTATATTTCAAGTTCTTTTAATACATGTTCATGTGTATGGTTAGAGTCTAATACTATTAATATCTTTTTTTTATCTTTTGCTAAGTTATAAACTTCATTTTTTATTTCTTCTGATATTGAAGAGCCTTGAAGCATCTTTATTCTTTTATACATAGAATGATTTTCTATTTCTATTTTATTATGTTCTCTTATATCAATATCAATACCCAAAACTTCTCTATTCCCACCTAATAGTTCTAGCATAGATGCATAGAATATTATAGAACCACCGTGAGCTATTCCGGTTTCTATTATTAGATCTGGTTTTATTTCCCAAATTAATTCTTGCATTGCTACCATATCTTGAGGAAATTGAATTATTGGTCTTCCCATCCAAGAAAAATTATAAGTGTACTTATATTTTGTTGTATCGTTTATCCAATTTATAGTTTTAATTTTTAGTTCTGTATCTAGTTCTATTAAATCTATATTTTTACAAACTTCATCTTTAAACTCTTTATGTTTTTGATTCATATAAAATTATGTTTTAAAAATAAATAGAATAATAATTATATACTATGTTTAATAGCTTTTACAAACGATTATTTTATATTTTATATTTTGTTTTTTTACTAAATATAATAATTGATAACTTTTAAATAATTATATTTCATGTTAATCTTAACCTAAATTATCCTAATAAAAAATATTATTATGTCTATAGATTTTGAAAACTTAAAAAAAACTAATGAAACTTTTTTTGAAGAATTTAAAGATTCATTTTCCCAAACTCTTGATTCTGGTTGGTTTATTTTAGGGAATAACTTATTAAATTTTGAAAAAAAATTTGCTGAATATAATAATTCTACTTATTGTTTGGGAGTAGCATCAGGTTTAGATGCTATTTTTTTATCTTTAAAATCATTAGATTTAAATGATGGCGATGAAATTATAGTTCCTTCCAATACCTTTATTGCAACAATAATTGCAATAGTAAATTCTAATTTAAAACCAATATTAGTAGAGCCCGACTTAAAAACATATAATATAGATGTTAATAAAATAGAAGAAAAAATCACTGAAAAAACAAAAGCTATAATACCAGTTCATTTATACGGTAAATGTTGTAATATGGATTCTATATTAAATATAGCTAAAAAACATAACCTATCTATTATAGAAGATGCTGCCCAAGCTCATGGGGCAAAATATAAAAATAAAAAAGCAGGTTCTTTTGGAATAGGAGCTTTTAGTTTTTATCCAACTAAAAATTTAGGAGCATTGGGTGATGCTGGTGGAATAGTTACTTCAGAAGTTGTTATTTATGAAAAAATAAAAAAAATGAGAAATTATGGTTCTTCTATAAAATATAATAATGAAGTATTTGGGATTAATTCTAGATTAGATGAAATTCAAGCAGGATTTTTAGAGATAAAATTAAAATATTTAGATAAAATAAATGAGCATAAAAGAAATTTAGCTAAAATATATATGGATACTTTAAAGAGTGATTTTATAAAACCTCATTTAGATAATGATTATTATGATGTTTATCATATTTTTAATATAAGACATGAAAAAAGAAATAATTTAAGAGATTATTTGTTAAAAAATGGCATAAAAACTGAAATACACTATCCAATTCCACCTCATGAGCAAAAATGCTTTGAAAATGTTTTTGAGAATGAACATTATCCAATATCTGAAGAAATTCATAACACAACCTTAAGTTTACCTATATCATATTTTCATACTAAAGAAGATATTTATAAGGTTGTAGATGTATTAAATAAATTTTAAATTTAAAAAATGAAAAATATTGAAATTATAAATTTTGAAATAAAAGGCGATTCTAGAGGCTCTTTAATTTCAATTGAAAATTTAAAAAACATTCCTTTTGATATTAAAAGAATTTATTATATTTTCAATACCTTAGATGATGTTATAAGAGGTAAACATGCACATAAAAAATTAGAGCAAGTTCTTATTTGTTTAAGTGGAAGTTGTTATATAGATCTAGATACTGGAATAGAAAAAACATCTTTTTTACTTGATTCTCCACAAAAAGGTCTATATATAAAAGATATGGTTTGGAGAGAAATGAGAAACTTTTCCTCAAATACTGTTTTATTAGTTTTAGCAAGTGATTTTTATAATGAAAATGACTATATTAGGAATTATGAAAGCTTTATTTTAGAAACTAACAAGTTAAATGGAAAAAATTCTTAAAATTTTAAGAAATAAATATATTTTTGATTTTATGGTTGAAAATATATTAAAAGAAAAAAATGATGATTTAAAGGTTTGTTTTATAAATGATGCTTTTTGGTTTGCAATGACACATCATTGTGGAATTTATTATAGTAAAACTTTAGAAGAAGAACTAATAAAAATATCTAATAAATATAATATTGAACTATCAAAAGAATATCAAAAAAACTCATTTTTGCATGTAATGACTACTCCTTATAAACGAGGTGGTCATACTAAAGTTGTAAAAAGGTGGATAGAATTTAGCCCTAAAGAGCAAAAACATAGTTTATTTTTACTTAATGCTAAATTAGAAAATATACCTGATTTTTTTGAAAAAATAATAAAAGATAAAAATGGAGATATAACTATTTTAGATGATTCTAGCAATATTATAGATAAAAGTATTTTACTAAGAGAAACTGCTTCAAAATATGATTATATAGTTTTACATACACATATGTATGAAACAGCCCATCTAATTGCTTTTGGAAATTATAATTTTAAAAGACCAATAATTTTTTTTAATCATGCTGATCATTGTTTTTGGAGTGGAGTGTCTATTATAGATTATTGTTTATCTTTTAGGAAATCTACAAAAGATTTATGTGAAAATAGAAGAAATATAAAAAATAATTACCTTTTACCTTTACCTATAGAAAAAATAGATAATATAGTACTTAAAAATAAAAAAGAATTGGGTTTACCAGAAGATAAAAAAATAATTTTATCTGTTGGAGAAAGTTATAAGTTTAATAGTTTAAATTATCCAAATATAGATTTTGCTAGCATGCTTGTAAAAATTTTGGAAAAAACTCCTGATACAATAGCTATTATTATTGGTATAGACAGTAAAGATGACTATTTTTCTAATGCAATAAATTTGACAAATGGTAGAATAAAAACTTTAGAACCAATAAACGATAGAGATATATTTTATTCTTATATAAATGCTTGTGATTTATATATTCAATCTTATCCTATGCCTTCTGCTATGGCATTATTAGATGTAATACTTTTAGGAAAAACAAAGATTACTTTTTTAAATGAAATTACATTTGATTTTGGAGGTTTCGATTTTTATGATATTTATAATGAATTATCTTGTAATTCTGAGGAAGAACTTATTAATATATCTGTTGATTTACTAAAAAATAATAACTTAGAATATGAGAAAAAAATACAAAAAATATTTGATTTGGCTCTCAACTCTTGCTATAAAAATTGGTATTTTAATTTAGAAAAAATAATAAAAAACATTGATAAATATCATAAAATTAAAATACCAGATAAAGATACTGAAATATTTTCAGATAATATTAATATAATAGATGATATAGCTTCTTTTTCTATAGCAAGTAATTTTGAAAATAATAGTGATATTAATTTAGAAAATATTCTTCCTAATATATATTCAAAATCACCTGATTTTTATGAACATGGTAATAACATTGACTTTTATAAAAATAAAAAAGAAAAAATAATAAAAAATTTATTAAATAAAATAGAAAAAGAACCTGAAAATTATGAAAAAATAAAAATAAAATCCTCTTACCAGTTCAATGAATCTCCTGATTACCTTTTTGCTGAAGCAAAGGTTCTTTTTAAGCATAATTTTTATGAATTAGCTATGAATAACTTATTTGATTGTATAGAGTTAGGTTATCACCATAAAAAAATTTTAGATTTATTAAAAATAATAGCTATAAAAATTGATGATTTAGAAACTATAAATTTTATAAAAGATAACTTTTCTATCTAAATGTTATTTAATCTATTTATTATTTTTGAGTAATATTCATTTATTACATCTAATTTTTCTTTTTGAGTAATAGTACTTTTATGATAATCAAATACTTGTATTAAATTATTAAGGGTATGTTTGTATAAATCTGTATTATCTAAAAAGCCAACTTTTCTACTTTCTTCAATCAAATCAAACCATTCTACTAAAGATGCTGGAAGTGAGTTATGAGTGTTTTGATATGGGTTAGTTCTAAAAAAACTAAGTGGCTCTGAAATATAAGCTAAATTTCCTTTAGTAAGTAGATTTATCCAACAAGACATATCTATATTAGAGTATGGATCTATAGATAAAAATGAGAAAAAGTGAGGTTTTTCATTTATAAGATCTTTTTTTCTAAACATAGCTGTTGATAATTCACCAACAACATTTACTAGACCATTTAACATAAAATTACCTATTTCAAATTTATTAAATATAGTGTCATTTAAAGCAATTTCAACTGTTGAAGAATCATCTGATAATCTATTTCCAAGTTCATCAATTTTATGCCTTTTACTAGTAACTAATGAAACGCTATTTTCATAAGCTTCAAAATATGTAACCATTTTTTCTACACAATTGGGAGCTAAAATATCATCATCTAATAAAAATTTTACATATTTACCATTTGCCATATCAAAGCATTTTTGAAAGTTAGCTAAATATTTTTCTGGATTTCTATAATAAGTTATTTTTTGGAAATTAGAAAAAAGATCAATAATATCTTTTATTTCTTCTGTAGGGCAATTGTCAGATATTATAATTTCTATGTTTTTATATGTTTGATTAACTAATGAATTTAGTGCTTTTGTCAGATATTGAGGTTTATATGTAGGCATAACTAAACTAACTAGTGGTAGTTCGTTTGAAAACTCTAATTTTATTAAATATGTAGTTATTATTCCTTTATCACTAATTAACTCTTTAGTTTTTAATCCTACAGATAAAATTTCACTTTTAAAATTTTCTGTATAATATTCATTAGGTATATTTATTTCTAAATTCCCATTGTCTTTTAGAACTCTAAAGCATTCTTTAAAAAAGAATTTTAACTTATCATTATTACAATATTTAGTTGTTTCTATTATAATATTTATTTCATCACATGTTTTATCAGGCAAATTTAAAGCAAAATTTTCCGTGCTTATTTTTAATTCTTTTTTTATACCATTATAATAAAAATATGAATTAAGTTCTCCCAAATAATCAATGGATAATTCTAGTGTATTTTTATTAGGTAATTTAGCTTTAAATTTAATATTTTTTATATCATTTTCTTCTGTTAAGTTAAAATTATTATAAATAGAAATAAATTCTTGTGCTGTTTCATTTTCTTCAATTTTTTTTAAACATTCAGCTATTTCTAAATAAATTTTTTTATTTTTATATTCTTTATCTATTAAATTTGAATATAAATCTATAGCTTCTTCATATTTATCTAATTTATATTTTAGATTAGCTAATTGATAAACCCAATCATTATTACTGTCATAAACTCTAATAACATTTTCTAATTCTTGTTCTGCTTGTTCTAGCTTATCTTTTTGTAAATAATATTTATATTTTAACATTCTAGGTATAAAATCATTCTCTGAAATATTATTCTTTAATTTATTAATATTTTCTTCTAATAAACTATTTACATAAAGCATATTTTCATAAAAAACTTTATTTTTTGATATTTCTTCTAAAAAAGGAGTAAATTTATCATAAAAATAATTTATCAAGAATAATATTTCCACTTTATTTTTATAATTTTTCCTTATTAAATCATCTATATTATGTCTAATATAGGCAACTAATTTTGCTATTTGTTTTTCTTTTTCTACTTCAGATAATTCAAATACTTTATTTGTAAAATCTCCGAAAACAAAATCTACTAGTTCATATAGCCCAGTTATTTGCATTTCTAAATCCATTTGTTCCATACCAAATGAAATTCTAAAAATAGACAAAGGTTCTGTTATATAAAAAATATCATTTTTTGACATTAATTTTAACCATAAAAGCCAATCTGAGTTAGCTTTAAATACTCTATTATCCAATTTGAATAGATCCATATTTTCTATAGAATCTTTTCTAAAAAGTACTGTCGAAAATTCGCCTACATAGTTTACCAAATCAACTAAAGTTTTTTTAGAAAATTCCTTTCCATTTACAAGCGTATCTTTATCATAAATACTTTCTAAATTTCCTGCTTCTAATATTTTGCTTAAATCAGGTGTTTTAGCTACTCTTACAGAAGTAACTAATGCAATATTTTTATTATTATCTAATTGATGAGACATTTTTTCTAAAGCTGTTGGCAAAAGTAAGTCATCATCTGCAAGCCATTTTATATACTCACCATTAGCAAGCTCCAACAGCTTTTTATAGTTTTTTGCTCCACCAAGATTTTCTGTGTTTTTATGATATTTTATAAAAGGATATTTTTCTAAATAAGATTTTAGTATATCTAAATTTTTATTGGAATTTATATTATCATCTGAAATAATTATTTCAAAAGGTTGTAAAGTTTGTTCTAATACACTATCTAAAGCTTGTATTAGATAATCAGGTCTATTATATGTTGGAATTAAAACACTAATTCTATTGGTCATATTTTTTTAACACCTTTTAAAATTTAAATTTAATTTTTACTACATTATATATTTTTTTATTCAATCTAATTAAAAATTTATACCTGCTTTTTTTATTTATTTTTATTATTAACTAAAAAATATGCTTGACTAAAAAAGTTAATAATAGTAAGATTTTGCATATTCTATTGATTATAATTTAAGGTTTCTTTTTAAATGGAAAAAGTTCAACTTCGTACTTATGTCTTTATAGATAGTATGCAACCACAATTTGCTTCTTATTCAGCAACTACAGCTCAGGGTTATTTACCTGTAGAAGGTCAAGCTGCTTTATATGTTGAAATAGCTCCAGGTATGGAAATAAATAGAGTTATGGATATTGCTTTAAAAGCTACCGAAGTTACTCCGGCCGAACTTATTGTTGAAAGACAATATGGTATGTTAGAGTTACACTCTGATTCTCAAGCAGATGTAAGACAAGCTGGTCAAGCTATACTTGATGCACTTAATTTAAAAGAAACTGATAGAGTAAAACCACAAATTATATCTCATCAAATTATAAAAAATGTTGATGATTACCAAGCTATGCTAATTAATCGTTCTGGTAGAAAAGGAATGATGTTAATTGCAAAACAATCTCTTTTTATTCTCGAAGTTTATCCAGCAGGTTATGCAACACTTGCTGCAAATGAAGCTGAAAAAGCAGCAGATATAAATATTGTAATAATAAGAGCAGCTGGTGCTTTCGGAAGAATTTATCTAGCTGGTGAAGAAAAAGATGTAGTAGTAGCTGCTGAAGCTGCTATTAAAGCTATCGAATCGGTAGAAGGAACTGTAGAAGTTAAAAAATAAATTTAAAATATAAATTAGTATTTTTATAATGGAGAATCAAAATGTCTGAAGCATTAGGAATGATCGAAACAAAAAGTTTTGCAGCTTTAGTTGAAGCAGCAGATGCAATGGTAAAAGCAGCAAGAGTTGAACTTGTTAGTTATGAAAAAACTGGTGGTGGTTTTGTTACCGCAGTTGTAAGAGGTGATGTTGCTGCTGTTAAAGCTGCTACAGACGCTGGTTCTAGAGCTGCTGAAAAAGTTGGAGAAGTTGTTTCTGTTCATGTAATTCCAAGACCTCATTCAAATGTTGATAAAATTTTACCTTTAGGTAGACAAAATTCAACAGGAAATGGTAAAACCTCTGAAAGCTAGGAGATAACCCCGTGTTACTTGGTAAAGTAGTAGGAACTGTTGTTTCTACAAGAAAAGAACCTAAAATCGAAGGCTTAAAGCTTTTGGTTTTAGAAATCCTTGATGTTCAAGGTAAACCCAACAAAAACTACGTAGTAGCTATGGATGCTGTTGGTGCAGGTGTTGGAGAAGTTGTTTTGTATGCAGCAGGAAGCTCTGCAAGACAAACTGAAGCAACAAATAATAAGCCTTGCGATGCTGTAGTTATGGCTATAGTAGATACTTGGGATGCTCACGGTAATACTATTTACACAAAGGATTAATCCATAAATGGAAGTAAGTGAAAGCAAAGTAAGATCAGTTGTAGAAGATGTTTTGTCAAGGTTATTGTCAAATCAAGATTTTACTTCAAGTAAAAATTCTATTCCAGCTCCACCTAGAGAAATAGGTGTTTTTGATGAATTAGAAGAAGCTTTACAAGCTGCTAAAGCTGCTTATGAGCAATTTAAATCTTTTTCTGTAAAAGATAGAGAAAGAATTATTGAAAATATTAGAAAAACTTGTAAAAAACATGTTGAAATACTTGCTAAAATGGCAGTTAATGAAACAGGTTTTGGTAGATATGACGATAAAATCAATAAAAATCATTTAGTAATAGATAAAACTCCTGGAACTGAAGATTTAGGTTCTAAATCTCAATCTGGTGATGACGGCTTAGTTGTATGGGAAAGAGGGCCTTTTGGTGTGATTGGTTCTATTACTCCTTGTACTAACCCAACCGAGACTATTATTTGTAATGGAATAGGAATGATAGCTGGTGGTAATTCTGTTGTTTTTTGTCCGCATCCACTTGCAAAAAATGTTTGTAACTACACTATAAGCCTTATCAATGAAGCAATTGTTTCTGCTGGTGGTCCAAGAAACCTTATGGTAACACTAAGAAATCCGACTATAGATAAAGCCCAAGCTTTAATGGAAAGCAGAATGATAAAATTACTTGTTGTTACTGGTGGGCCAGATGTAGTTAAAAAAGCTATGACTTCAGGTAAAAAAGTTATAGGTGCAGGTCCAGGTAATCCTCCTGTTGTAGTTGATGAAACTGCTAATATTGCACAAGCTGGAAGAGATATAGTTTTAGGTGCTAGTTTGGATAATAATATTGTTTGTATAGCAGAAAAAGAAGTTTTTGTTGTAGAATCTGTTGCAGATGAATTAAAAAAGCAAATGTGTAATAACGGTGCTTATGAGGTTTCATCTTATAATATTAGAAAACTAGAACAACTTTTATTAATTGAAGCTAAAGGTAGAAAAAAACATTCTATTGTTAATAAAAAATGGGTAGGAAAAGATGCCACAGTTATTTTAAAAGAAATAGGAATAAATGCAGATCCATCTACCAGACTCATAATTTGTGAAGTTAATGAAGATCATCCTTTTGTTTGGTCAGAATTACTTATGCCTGTTCTTGCTATAGTAAGAGTTCCTAATGTAGCAAAAGCCATAGATTTAGCAGTAGAAGCAGAACATAATTTTGGTCATACAGCAAGTATTTTTTCTAAAAATATAGATACTATTACAGAAATGGCTCAAAGAATAAATACTTCTATTTTTGTAGTTAATGGACCAACTTCTGCTGGTTTAGGCTTGGGTGGAGAAGGTTATACTTCATTTACTATTGCTAGTCCTACTGGTGAGGGATTAACCTCAGCTAAAAACTTTACAAGAGAAAGAAAGACTAATTTTATAAAAAGTATGAGATTGGTTTAAGATTTTTAATAATTTATAAAATTAAAGACTATGGGAATTATTTCCTATAAATAAAAACGCTCTATTTAATTAGGGCGTTTTTTTACGTAATAATTTTGTTTTAAGTAAATAGAATATAGCTATAAGACTTTCTTATGGTTATTAAATCTAAAAGCTTATATATAAGATTAAAATAAATAAAAAATAATACTATGAATTTATGATTAACATTGAAAAATTAAAAAAAGTTTTAGAGTCAGAAAATTTTTTAGAAATTGAAAAAGAAGTAAAAATAACATATAAATCTGTTTTTAGTCAAAATGATTATTTAAAATTATATAACGAGATATTTGTTAACATAGACTTTAATACTATAAAAAAATCACCTATTTTATACATGTTTTATTGCAAGGTTCTTCTAAATAATAATAAAATATTAGAACTTAAAGATATTTTTTTAGAAAAAAATAATTTTATAGAACAAGATAAATCAATAAATTTTGAATCTAATCTTCTCTTTATAGAAGCCTGTTTAGAAAATTATAATAGTAATTTATATTTGGCTATAGAAAAACTTGAAATAGCACTAGAAAAATTATCTAATAAATATGACTATAATTTGATGGTTGAAATTTATTATGAATTAGCTGGTATTTATTTAAGTAGTTATAAAATAAATAATAGTATAGTTAGTTTTAAAAAAGCTGAATCATATATTATAAAAGATAGTGTTGATTCAAAAAAAGTTTTATTTAGAATAAAAATAAACTTAGCTAAACTACAAATTAGAAAAAATAAATTAAATGAAGCTTTTAGTGAAATATCTAAATTAAATAAAATAATAGATTTTAATCTTTTAAGTAATGCTCAAATAATTTTTTATTATGAAGTTTTAGCTTCTTTTTACTTTTATAAAAATAAAAAACAAGAATTAAATGAATTATTTGATAAATTTATGTTTATATTTGAAAATTCAATAGATTCTCCGTCTTTTATGCCATATATGAGAATAGCAAAATATTTATTAGCCTTTAATGAAATTGAAAAATGTAAACAAACAATAGATAATATAGAACTTAAATTTAATTTTTCGATACCACGTATAAATATACGTTTTTTTGCTTATATTTTAAATATTTCATTCTACAAAAAAACTAATGATAAAGAACTTTATATAACTTGGTTAAATGAACTAGGTAAAGAAATAAAAGAAAATTTCTCTAAAAATTATGGAATTACTATTCTTTATGCTGATTTATTACTTGAAAATGATGATATAGATAAAGTTGAACTTATTTTTGCAGAAATATCACCTTTAATTAAAAAAATAGATTCTGAACTTTTAAATTTAAGATTAAATCTTTTAGAAACAGCTTTAATTTACAAAAAAGGTTATAAAAATAGAGCTATTTTAGATTTAAAAGAAATACTAATTTTATGTCAAAAAGAATGGAATGTAGGTATTTTTTTAGATTCTTCAGATATTATTATAAATATGGTTAATGAAATATACAAAGAGTCATTAAATAAAGAGAATTTACTAAATTCTAATTTTTTAAAAGAAATAGTTTCTTATTCCAATGAAAAATTTAATTTTGATAATTATCTTACAGAAAAAGAAATAGAAGTTTTAAAATTAGTGGCCCAGAAAAAAAGTAATAAAGAAATAGCTAATAGCTTATTTTTATCTGTTAATACTATAAAAACTCATTTAAAAAATATAAGTAAAAAATTAGATGTAAACAATAAAAATGATGCTGTTTTAAAAGCAAAAGAGCATTTTTTAATTTAATTTGAACATTTATATTTTTCAGATGCTTTTTCAACCCAAGGAATTAATATTTTATATCTTGAATCATCTGCATTTGTTGATGATAATTTTGAATAAGTTGAGTAATTTTCTGCTAAATGTTTATAATTAGAATCATTTTTATTTATTTTTGAAAATAAACAACTATAATATGATGAAAGAAGAGCTTTATTACTAATAACTACATCATCATAATATGGTAAGTTATTATAAGGGCATCCCAAAATTATAAAATTAGATAAAATTAATAAGGGAGTTAATATTTTTTTCATTTTTATTCCTTTTGTTTAATTATTTTAGAAATATAATATCTTTTATGAGATTATAATAACAATACTTATCATCCCTAAATCACCCATAATTATTTTAATCTTATAGAATTCCTAGAAGCTCTGCTTCTGGGTAATGGGGTGATTTGGGGGCACAGCACCCGTCCCCAGCCTCCTTCGGGGTATTGAACCCCGAAGGAGGTCTTAATTTTATTAGGTGATTTAGGGGTGAAAATACTTCTGAATTTATATCTTTATTAATAAAATAGACTTTATAAAAGATAATTAAAGTTAGAGAGATATATTATGATTACATTAAATAAAAAAAAATTACTTAAATTTTTACTATTATTTTTATTGCTTTTAAATTTCGCATGTGCTTCAAATATACGTGAATTTACGGAATCAGAAGAAAGTTTGTTTAAACATGTAAAAGTAATAAATAATGATCTAAATATGATAAATTGTACTTTTTTAACTCCTATTGAAATTTATAATGAAGGAGAAAGTATTTTTAATAAAAATGTATATGTTAATACAATAAAAATGCTTCAATTTCAAACTTATAAAAAAGATGGAAATATTGCTGTAATTGATAAATTAATAGAACCAAATGAGCATAGTAATGAATATAAGATACAAGCAAGAATTTTTAACTGTAAATAGGAACTAATATGGATAACAATGAAAAAACCCCTTTAATGAAGCTATTTATTATTTTAGAGAGATTAATTTTTCCCACTCAAATAATTTTATTAAAATATCTCTATAATTTTGATACTATATTATCCCTAATAATTGCGTTACCTTATTTAATGAAATTACTTTTTATGCAAATTAAAATTGATTATGCAAATAATAATATAGAACTAATTTTGAAAAAAATAGAAAATTTAGAACAAACAATAAAAAATAAATAGTATTTTGGAGATATTAAATATGAAAACAAATATTTTAAATAATAAAAAATTAAAATATATCGTAATAACTATTGTAGTTATGTTTACTTTTTTATTTGATAATTATAGCCCTGCATTTGCTAATATTACTAATAATAATAAAGTTGTAAATATTATTTCTTTAGAAAATAAAAGTACCGATATTTTTAACTTTAATTTAGAGGAAAATAACCTTCCATTTCAAATAGCAGAAGCTAAAAAAAGTAAATCTTATAATCCAATGACTTTTTTTTGGTTTCTTAGTATTGCTTTACCAGGTTTTGGGCAAATTTTAATGGGAGATTTAGGAAGAGGACTTTCTTTTTGGTTATGGATTATAGTAGGTTCTCTTCTATTAGCAATAACTATAGTAGGAATAGTACTTATCCCTGTTTATATAATAATAATATATATTTGGAATATTATAGATTCTTATTATATGTCAAGAGATTTATCTAGAGATGCTTATATAAATAAAGATTTTTTTGCTAAATTAGATAATAGTATTAATTTAAAAATAAAATTGATAGAATTTTAAATTATATATCTATATAATCTAGTAGGTTATTTAAGTTTTAAAGTTATTAATATTTTATATTTTTAATAAATTAAGGAAAGTTTTATGAAAAAAATTTTAACGTATTCAGTTGTTTTATCAATGATATTATCTTTTAGCATGGATGAAAGTGCTTATGCAATAGATTATAAACAAAATATTGAACAATCTATTAGCATAGATTTAAAAGATAATAATTTTATTAGTAAAATATCTGAAGATAACAAAGTTTTTTTGGCTAATAATACATCTGAAGTTTTAAAAAATGATTTTAATCCATTTTTTCTTAATTTTATAATACCAGGTTTCACTCAGTTCTATTATGGAGATGTTTTAAAAGGTAGTTTGTTTATAGGTGGGATAGCTTTGAGTTTTATTTTACCTATAGTTCTTTTAAACTCTGTAGCTAAAGGTGGTGCAGAAGGAGGTCTTTTATTATTTTGGATACCTATGATAGTATCACCAATTTTGTATGTTTGGAGTATAGTTGATGCTTCTTTTATGGTAAATGAAAGAAAAGATAACAAAAAAGTATCTTTAAAAGATGAAAATTTAATAAATATATCATTTTTAGAAAAAAATTTTAGATAGTTAATTAAAAACTTAAAATAACCCCTTTTTATTATTCTATAGAAATAATAAAAAGAGGTTTATATAAAATGATTTTTTAAGTTAGACAAAGAAAATACACTTTTTAATACTCAAATATGTTGTAAAAATTATAGAAAAAATCAAAGGTTTTTTGATTAAAATAATCCCTAAATCACCTAAATTATAGTTATTCCCTTATAAATGAAGTACAAAATTAATTGTAAAAGTTGCTTATAGTCATCCTCAAGTCATGCTGAACTTGATTCAGTATTGATTCAGGATCTAAGTAACTTTTTATAATAATTTTAATTATAGATAATTATAAACTTGTATGCTAAAAAAATGGGAATATCTATATAAGTATAGTACTTTAAAAATCTATGACTAAATATAATGGGTGAACTAAGGGTTAGCTTTATTTTAATTTATTATTTTTTTAATTAACATAAGAGTTATTAGTTTAATTTATTTATAATAATTAGGTAATATTAAAAATGTACAAAAAAATTTTATTAACAGCACTAATTTGTTTATCTTTTTCATGCCAAAAAGATATTAATAATCCAATCAAAACTACAGAAAAAACCTTAGATAGTATTTCTGCAAAGAATAATATTAATTTTGAAAGCATAAATTTTTATAATAAAATTGGCTTAGATGAAATAGAAATAGAAATTAAGTATAGTAATAAAACTTTGATTGTAAATACTAAGAAAGAAAATGAAAGATATAAACTAAATGAAGTTTTTTATTCTAATTCTGTTTTAAGTAATCCTTCGATAACTAGTAAAATTAAGATCTTTCCTTATGATATAGAGCCAAATAAAGATAAAAAAGAAGAATTAACTAAAATAAAAGATAGTATTTCAAAAGATTTAAAAGAATTAAAAAGTTCAGACTCTTATGATAATCAAGCTATAAATTTAGTAAGCAAAATATTTGATGGTGAAAAAATAAGTTTGAAAATAGATAAATTAGATTTAGAACCTAATATAGATAAAAATTTTGTAAAATTTACTAAATTAAACGATAAAGATTTTAATTTATCTATAAACAATAATAATATGTTTATAATTTTAGAAGATAATAATAAAAACAATCTATTTATTAGAAAAGGTGATTTTACTATAAATAATGAAGGTAAAATAGTTTATAAAGATAAAAATTATTTTTTAACGGGTATAATATTGCCTAATAATGATCCAAAAAATAAAGCTTATATATCAAATATAGATAATCTAAGTAGAATATATATTAAATATACTAATGAAAATATTCTAAATACTACTTTATCAGAGCATTTTTTATCTAATTTACCTATTGCATATTTTAATGATATAAATAACTTATCTTTAGAAAATGGATTTTATTTAGAAAAAAATAAAGCTAATAACTATTTTACAGTAGATTTAGCTTCAAAATATTTTAGAAATATTTTAGTTACTTATTAATAATGGATATAATTTTATGAAAAAAAGTTTAAAATACTCTATAATATTTTCTGCTATATTTTTATTAGAAAATAATCTTTCTGCTTTAGCTTTGGATAATAAAATAGAAATAAAAACTACAGATTTAAAATGGAGAAATAAAGTGAAAAAAATACAAATTTTAGAATCAAATAATAATTATATGATTGATAATAGTAGTTTTATAATTAAAAAAGATGATTTTGAAGATTTGAAAGCGTATGTTTTATCTAAAATTAATTTGAAAAAATATTCAGAACCAGAAATATTTTCTAAAACTTTAGAATGGGTTTCTACAAGATGGACGCATGATGGTTTAAACTCAGGTGATGATTTTTCTTCATTAGAAATACTAAAAAATGTAGAAAAAGGAGAAAGGTATAGATGCGTTGAATATGGTAAGGTTTTTTCTGATATTTTATCTTCATTAGGTTATTATTCAAGAAGTTTAGGTTTAATGAGTATAGATGTAGCTTATGGAGATTATGGGAAAGGTCATGTAGCTTCTGAAGTATGGTCTAATGAACTTAATAAATGGGTATTTTTTGATCCTCAATTTTGTATTTATACAACATATAATAATAATCCTCTAAATTTTTATGAAATATATCAATTATTTAAAGATAATAAGTACGATGACATAAAATTTATAATTCCTGATAGTTATTTAACTTTATATATAAAAAATAACTCAGATAGAATAAAAAATAAAGAAGATTATATAAATCAATATAAAGACTTTTTAAAAAATTACTTTGGTGCTATTTCAATTTCAAAAAAAATAGATGGAGATAAATTTAATTTAGTTTTAAAACTTGATAATAAAGAAGATTTTATAACTTTTCAAGGACAACCTTATATTAATAATATTTTTACAAATAAGGTAGAAGATTTATATTTTAAACTAAATCAAACCATGGTTATTTTTTCTTATAAAGAAGAAGAAATGAATAGAATAAAAGAATTAGAAAAAACTATTCAAATAAAAACTTTAGAAGACCTTATTAAAAATAAGCATCTTTTTTACGCTAATCCTAATTTTAACTTAAAATTTAAAAATAATTTTACTGATTTTTCTCATTATGAGGTTTATGTAAATGACAAAAAATATGAATTAAAAAATGATTCATTAGAGTTATTTTTAGAAGAAGGAATTTATAGCATAATAACTAAAGGAATAAGTAAATTTGGAATAAGTGGAGCTAAAAATTATATTAAAGTTTCTTATAATTAATCCAAAGTTTCTAATAAATTTATTTAGTCTATATACAATAAATTGTAAGAAATATTTTTATTTTATCTAATATTTATGTCTATATGATTTAGATAACACTTTTTTAAACAAAACTATTGTATTATAATTCTATGAAGTTAGGATTATTAGGAAATTTAAAATCATGGCACTAAAAACATTATCAAAATATACACTAGCTATTATGTTAGTACTAGCTTCCCCTTTAGCTTCATTTGCAGAAAGTAATTTAGATATAAGATTAGATGGTGATATTAATTTTGATTATAATTCAAATTTAGCACAATCAAAAACAGTAATTTCTGATAGTATAAATTCTTATACTGGTAGTATAACAGGTAGATATTTATTCCCATCTCAAACACAAGTTTTAGCTAGATTACAAGGTCAATATTCTAAATTTATTACTAAATCTGATTTTGATAGAATAATGTTTACAGGTTCTTTAAATTTATCTCAATGGTTTTTTAATTCATTAAATGTGTATGTAGGAGCTCAACCTATTTATTCTATTTCTCTTTCTAGTTCAAGAAGACCATTTGATATGTTATATTTAGGTGGTGCTACTTATTATTTACCTTTCTTAGATAATGAATTAGCTTATGGTGGATACCAGTTAGATAGATTACAAGCAGAAGCACAAGATTACAGATCTTTAAATCATACTTTGTTTCTAGGATTAAGACATCCTTTTACAGATAATTTTATAACCTATTTGGGTGGAAGATTTAAATTAAGAAATTTAGATAATAACCAAAAAGATACTAATGTTTCTGGTAATATTTCAGCACAATATCTTATAAATGATTGGTTATCTATACAAGCAAATGGAGAATATACTCAAGTAATGTCTTCTGTTGAAGATAGAAATGTTGGTTTTTATACTGTAGGAATAAACCTTACAGGTGGATTAAATAATTCTTTTAGTTTTTAAAAAAAGGAGTAGATATATGTTAAAAAGAGTAGGCGGAGTTTTTTTATCTTCTGTGTTATTACTTTCTTCATTTAGCTTTGAAGCTATGAGTGCTGCTGATATGAGAAAAGCAACTATAACTAGCTTGATTAATAAAGTACAAATTAAAATGGGATCTGGTTTGTGGAGAGATGCTTCTATGAGTCAGTTAGTAGCTCCTGGTGCTCAAGTAAGAACTGGTGCTGCTTCTAAAGTAGAGTTATCTTATCCTGATGGAAGTATTGCAAGGTTAGGTAGTCGTACTACTATGGTAGTTTTAGATAAATCTTCTAGAGAAGTTAAATTAGCAAAAGGAAAATTATGGTTTAAAGTAGCTAAAAAATCAGCAGGATATAAAATTTATTCTCCAACTGCAATGGCTGCGATAACTGGTACAGAAGGTTTTGTTGATTTTGATGATAAATCAGGTGATATAGATGAAAAAGAAGTTTCTTTAACATATAAAGTTGCGTCTAACACTGAAAGTTTTAGAATAGCTGATAATGCTACTCCTGTTTATAATGCAGGTTTAGTTGAAGGATCTATGAATATTTATAAAGGTGTTGATCCTAATGGAAATCCTATTGGAAATGCTTCTTCTATTAAAGAAGGACAAGTTTTTAATATGATAGGAAATAATTTTAATGTGAATAATGTCGGTGTTGGTAATATTATGAATCAATATAATGATATTACTTCAAATGAAACTCCTAAAGATAATAATAATACTAATACTAATAAAAATGATAATAAAAACAATAATAAAAATGACAACAAAAATGACAATAAAAATGATAACAAAAATAACAATAATAATAATGTAAATAATAATACAGGTAACAAAAACGTTCAAAATGAGAAATTAGGTCCATCTAATGTAAGTACAGAAAAACAACCAAATTTACCTAATAAAAATCAAAACGTTAATACATCTCCAACTACAGGTGATTTGGAAATTATTATAAAATAAGTTATTAAAATAAAAAAACCTCCTTTTAGGGAGGTTTTTTTATTGAGTATTTTATTCTTTTACTTCAAAAATTTCAACAGATTCCATAACTACTGGTTCAACAGGTTTATCTCTTCTATCTCTTTCTACATTACCAATATCTATAACAACTTGCATTCCTTCTACAACTTCTCCAAAAATAGAGTGTCTATTATCTAACCAAGGTGTAGCAACATGAGTAATAAAAAATTGACTTCCATTAGTATTAGGTCCAGCATTAGCCATAGATAAAAGTCCACCTCTATTATGTTTTAAATCAGGGTGAAATTCATCTTCTATTTGATAACCAGGGCCACCTGTGCCGTTACCAACAGGGCAACCAAATTGAATCATAAAATCTGGTATAACTCTATGAAAAACTAAACCATCATAAAATTTACCAGTTGTTTTTTCTCTAGTTTTCATAGAAAAATATTCTTTTTTACCAGTAGCTAAACCAACAAAATTTTCTACCATTTTAGGTGATTTATCATCATATAATTTACATAAAATTTCACCCATACTAGTTTTCATTCTGGCATATAAGCCTTTTTCTAATTTTTTTGTATCTTCAGACATTAATTAACCTCAAATATATAGTAATTAAATAATTTAAGCATTATAACTTAATAAAATATATTTTATAAATAAAGTGTAGTAATTTTTATTTAAATTTAAAATTATTAATTCATAGATCTATTGATATTATAGAAAAGATCAATAAAAGTTCACTATTCACATATAAATGAAATACAAATATAATCATAAGGAACTGCTCATAACTATTTCGTAATTTATATTAAAAACATGAGATTATCTGTAATCAAATATATTCCTATTACTAATTAATAATTATGAATAATATTTTGAAAAATACCTAAAATAATATCAAGTTGGCTAAGAAAAAAATTATTTTTATCAATTATAACTGATTTTTCTTCTAATTTAATAAATTTCCATTCATATCCAGTACTTACACAACCATAAATTATAGGAAAAGATAAGTTATGTTTTTCATTAAACATTTTACTTCCAAGCATTTGAGCAATACATTGTGCAACCCCACTATCAACATCATTTTTTTTTGCTTCAATAAGTGAAATAATTGGAGAATCTATATCAAATAAATTTGGTTTATTACTAATAATAAAAGCACATTCACCAGCCAATCCTTTTTCAGAATCTACATCTAACCTTCTTCCAGAAAAAATAGATATTTTATCCAAATTCAAGCTTTTTAGTTCTATCATAATAGGAAAAATAATTCCTTCCGATTTTTCCTTCTCACTACTAAGCGGAATAAGTTTTGATCTTTCAATTATGGTTAATAATAGTTCACTTGGTGGAAGAGGTTTTATAGAATCAAATAAATTATTTACTCTAATATCTAGATTAAAATTTTCTTTTAATTGTTCTAAAGTAAATTGGCTATATAGCATATAAATGCTTTTTATATTTTAAATAATCCATAAATTAATTATATAAGATAAAAAATAATATGTTAATCATTCATAGTAGTTATTTCACCACAAATAATTTGATTATTATAATATTCTTTAGGTAATTCTTTTAAATAATCTAAAATGACCTTTTTTTTATTATTATTTATATAAAACAAATACATTTTCTCTGAATATCTTAAATTTATATTTTGTATTTTAGCATTATCATTGTTTTTATTAGTTAATTATTCATAAGTTTTTTCTTCAATTAAGGATAATTTATTTTTATCAAAATCTAAATTATATAATTCATTTGTTTTTTTATCTGGATCTAAAACATTAAAATTTAGAATCCCATTTTCAATTAAAATTGGTGAAAAAATTCTATTGTACCCCTCTTTTTCAAAAGTATATTCCCAAATTTTTTCTGAAGTATTTCTAAATATAGAAATTTTACTAGGTCTATATATTTTTTGTTGAAAATAATTATTATAATCTATATAAGATACTATCATTAAATATTCAGAGTTTTTTAACCAAAAAATATCAATATTTTTATTATAATTAATACTTTTATATAACAAATCAATACTTTTAATACTACCTTTTTCTATATCAAATAAAGAATATTTAAAAATATTAGTATTTTTTTCATCTAAGTAATTTTCTTCTAATAAAAAATACTTATTATCTGTTGAAAAACTATTATTTAAAAGAGATCTTAAAGGTAAATTTTTTTTATAAATAAGTTTTTTATTTTCTTGATTTGTTAAGTAATAATTTTCATTTTCTTTAATGAATATTTTATTATTATCAATTATTTTGAATTCATAAGTTAAATATAATTGATATTCATTTAAGTTTTTTACACCTAAATCGGATATTTTTTCATATTTACCATTTATATCAATTTTATATAATAAATATCTTTTATTATCTTTATTTTCTAAAAAGGAATAAATAAAATAACCTGTATTTGTATTATCATCAAAAAACGTCCCATCAATCTTCTGACCATAACCTATTTGAGTACAATTAATTGTTAAGCAAGTTCCAGTACAATTAATTGTTATACAAGAATTTAAAACGATTATTGATATTAAAATTGATGCTTTTATAAGTATTCTTTTCATAGTTTTAAATTACCTTATTAAAATCTAATTGAAACTCCTAATATAGCTCTTGGGAAAAGAGTAAAAGCAATTGAATTGTAAGATGTATCAAAAGCTAATCCTATATCAGTACTAAAATTAAAGCCTACCATTTCTAAATAAAATTCATCTCCTAAACCTAAACCTAAAAAATAATGTCCTACATATCCATCTACAGTATAATCATAACGGCTGTCTTTATTTAAAAAAGATGTGCCTATAAAATATTTTATATAAGAGACATTATCATATATTTTACGATAAGGAAACCTAATTAAATTTTGTTTTAAATCTATTTCAAAACTATGTCCATGATCAAGATTTTTAGATGTTCTTATAGGGCGACTATTCATATTTAGGTTATAAAAATCTTTAAATTGAAAAGCTATTGCACCTCCATAATAAGCATTAAACCCTAATTCAAAATCTTTATTTATATCTCTTGAAATATTACCTTTTATTGAAAAATTAGAAATATTTATACCTAGGTGTGTTTTATTTTCAAAAAAATCTTTTTTATCTTCTTCAGAAAAAGCTATTTTAGTAATATTTAATAAAATAAAAAATAAAATTACAAATTTAGTTAAAAACTTTTTTTTCATTTAATTATTAATAGCACCTATAATAATTAATTATAGTAATATAAATAAATTAATTAATCTATCGTTTTAAAAATAATGATTATAATTTCTTATTATTCTTTATGTTCTACTTTAGAGGGCATTATTAACCTCCAAATTTGACCACCTTTATGATCTACTTCTAAAATATGCTTATAATTAGAATGAATTATATAAGTATTTCCATCTTTAAATCTTATAGAATAAGTCGGAGAAATTAACATCAAAGAAGAATTTCCTTTATAATTCCAAACTATTTCTCCATCATGAGATACTTCTAAAATTCTTGCATTTTTTGTATCAGTTATAAGAGTATTCCCATTACTTAGCCTACTAGCATGTTCTGGATAAGATAAATGTTTAGAATCACTTCCTACTTTTTTATTTTGCCCAAATTGCCAAACTGTTTCACCATTTGGAGTAATTTCTTTTACAATATGAGCCATAGCAATAGTTATAAGGGTATTTCCATTGCTTAATCTTAAAGCATGAACTGGAGGTCTTTCTTCTTTATGTTCCCAAACTATTTCTTTATTTTTATCAACTTCTATAACTCTAGAATTTTTTTCATCACAAATAAGGTAATGACCATTTTTTAATTTTACTGCATATCTTGGACGACAATTATATTTCCAAAGGACTTCTCTAGTTTTCATTCTTATTTCTTCAACTTTATCAACATCAGTAATAAGAACTGTTTTATCTTGTGTAAGCTCTGCTATTTGTGGCTTTACCATATGATGTTCTTTTAATTCACCATAAGTCCATAAAATATCTCCATCTCTGTTAGAAAGTAAAATTTTATTTTCATTTTTATCTATTAACATAACAGGAAAAGGTAAAACTTGTTTATTAGGGCTTAGTAAAATATGCGGTTTTTCACCTTCAAATTTACCATCTAAAGCTTTTCGTCTTTCTTCTATAATTCTTTCTAATTCTTCATTTTTTTCTTCTATTATTTCTTCTTCATGAGTTTTTTCTCCAGCTTTTTTCATATAATGAGAAGCATTTACTTTTTTCTTATCTTGTTTTTTGTCTTTTACTTCTTCATGCTTTGCTTTACCAAATTTACCCTGATAAGCTTTTGCTCCATATTTAGCTTTAGATTTTTTTATATCTTCTTTGGTTACTCTATAAGTAGTTCTTTCTTCTATAGAATCTATACTTTCATTCCATATTACTTTACCACCTGTATTTTCTGGTAAAACTTCTATAACTTTTCCATTACCAACTAATATTAAGTCTTTATTTTTTAGTCTTAAAAAACTTTGAATATTATCTATCCTGTAGTTTTCAGGTAGATTAGAACCTGAAAATTCCCAAATTATTCCATATTGGGGATCAATTTGAACTAATCTATTATTTCCGCTATCTAAAACTAAAATTTTACCATCTATTTCTTTATAAACTTGTGTTGGATTATTTAAACCATCAGAAAACTCCCATAATACTTTTACTTCATGATGACCTGTTTCTATATTTAATTCTCTTATTATTTCTATAAGTCTATTATTTCCAGAATCTGCTATCAAATAAGTTCCATCATAAGTTTTTTGTGCATCACTTGGAGAATTTAATTCATTAAAAGATTTTCCTGAAAATTTAGTTCTACCATATTGCCAAATTATATGACCATCTAAGGTCATTTCTACCATTCTATGATTATCAGTATCAGCTATTAATAATTCACTATCTTCTAAAATTCCAAAATTAGATGGACTACTTAGTTTAGACTCTTCTTCTTCTGTTGTATATTTCCAAACATCTCTTCCTTTTGGGCTTATTTCAAAAATAGTATTACTTTCTTTATCCAAAATCATTGTATTTTTATTATCAAGCCTATAGGCTTTAGTTAGTGAAGTTAACTCCATATCATCTTTATGTACAGCCCAAACTGGTATTTTATAATTATCTAATTCAACTAAAATACCTTTTTCTTTATCATGTACAAAAAAGTACCCTTTTTGTAAATTTGCCAAAGGTTCTAAAGATGCCACTTTTCTTTTTATTGCATCTTCTGGTTTTTCATAAATAAAACCACAAACAGGGCATTCCCAAGCTCCATACATAGGTGCTGAACAATTCATACAATTAGATGGACCTGCTGTTACTTTTTGTCTTTTACTACTTTCTTCTTCATGAAGCATTTCAACTATGTAATCTCTTTGAATAATTGTATCCATAGGGAAACGTTCGAAGTAATTTTTTATATCAACAATTTCTAAATCATAATATTCTAATTTTTTTCTGATATTATCAGATAAGGTATTTAATCGATCTTCTTCTTCTGGTATTTCTGTTAAATCTATTTCAGTTTTTTGCCAAAAACTACCAATTAAAATTTCTTTTATTTGTTTATTTGCTTTTACTGGTATTATGACGTGCTTAGTTTTTTTAGGTGTAGGTTTTCCGACAATTATTTTAGGCTCTTCTACGCCTATAGGTGGTAAATCTATGATTTCTCCTTCTACTTCTACAACTCCTTCAATTTTCTCTTCTACTTTAGAATCATCTTTTTTTTCTTCTTCTTTAGATACCATTTGTTTTTTTAACTTAGCCACTTCTTCTTCATTTCCATTCATAAGAGCTAATTTTAAATCTCTTAACTTATTAAAAGTGAAATAACCTTTTTCTACTAATAGTTCTTCTAATGTAAGATTTACACTACCAATCGGATTTTCATCTTTAAATGCTAAATTTATTGGTTTAGTTTCATCTTTTATAGAAAATCTTTTTAAGGCTTTATTTTTTTCTACATCTATTACTGTTATTACTGGAGTAAAAGGATTTGGGTCGTTTATATAAGTCATGTAGAAAAGATGTATATTGTCTGGTGCTATTGTTAATAAATCAGTAGGATCATTTCCCAAACTGAAAAAATCACCTTTTATAGGAAAATCTTTTATTACTTCATATGTTTCAGCGTTTAATGCCTTAAAGCTTTGATCTGGTTTTAGAGTTATAGTAAATAAAGTTTTACCATCAGGGCTTAAGCAAATATTACCTAAAATACCTAAATTAGATAAACTTTTCTTGTCTAATTTTTTTTCAACTAAGTCATATTTATAAATAAAAGGAGTTTGGTTATCAGTTATATGGATAGTTTTTTTATTGTCATTAATCGCGACATTTAAGCCTTTTAAACTTCCTGCATTTCTTATAGCTATTTCATGTTTAAATTGTTTATCTTTTATATCAAAGACATAAACTTTACCCTCATCTCTATTAGCCAAACAAATTAATTGTTTGTTTTTTGATAAAAATAAATCATAAGGTAATCCTGTTCCTTTACTTTTAGGATTAGCTCCAAAAATATATTTATCTGTAATTGCTAAGATATTTTGTTTATCTAAATCTGAGTTATATAAATATGTTTTTTCATCATTAAAAGCTATTCCATAAACAAAATTTTTATTAAAAGGAATTTCTCCTTCTTTTTGCATCTCAACTAAGTCTAAAATAGCAGCCGAAGTACCCCAATCATCAAATTCTTCTAGACTATGCTTTTTTGGTTTATTAGGTAAATCTGTTGAAAATAATGTTTCATTTGTAAAAGTATCAAAAATAATAAATTGATTTTTTATATAATCAACAGCATAACAAGTTGCTTTTATTTGCTTTTTGGCTTCCTTAACCTTTTCTTCTTTTTCTGCTAATAAGTTATCTAAATTTTCTTTTGAAATTAATTCCTGTTCTACTAATGAATCTTTTAACAATAATGACATTTCTTCTGAGTTGAGTTCTGCAAGCTTTTGATCCATAACAAGATATCCTTTTAGCTATTCTCTTTAAATTTCTACATATTATTTTAAACATATTTCTTAATTATGTCTATAAAGAATAGAAATTATAGTAAATAAAAAAGTAAGTTTTTTTACTAAAGATTATTATAAATAAAAATTGTATATAAATAGGATATTTATAAAATTAATAGTGATATTTTTTATTTTTTGAGTTATTTCATATTTTTTGAGTTATTTTTTTTGCTTGTAAAATTCGACTGTTTTTTATATTTAACTTTTAACGAATTGTACTAGTAGTACTTTTTTATCCCAAAAAATTAAAGTATAATTTACCCTAAATAAAAAATGAAGTTAGGAAAAATGTCTGGAACTGGTTTGATCTGTCCCAAATGTGGTTTTAAAAACCTCATTGGAGAAAAATATTGTAGTGAGTGCGGTTGTTATCTTTTATTAAGACCTAAGCAAAGCTTTGACAATAAACCTGCCGAAAAAGACAAAATAATAGTTTGTTCTACTTGCCAAACTGAATCTTCAGACGATAAAAAATTTTGTAGTCAATGCGGTACTAATTTAAGACCAGAAACTTCTCAAATCTCACGAGGTGCTTTGACAGACATACATATTGGTACTTCTGACATTTCCGAAGATACATCTCCACCTAAGGATTTTTCATCTACTAGATTATTAAAACCTAATACTATGTTACAAAATAGGTATAAAATTAATAAGCTTATTGGTCAAGGTGGTATGGGAGCAATATATTTAGCTGATGATACCAGATTTGCCAATAGAGTTTGTGTTTTAAAGGAAATGTTAGACCATTTTAATGATGAAGAACAAAGAAAAACAGCTACAGCTAATTTTCTAAGAGAAGCTGATATGTTATCTAGTATGCATCATGATGGTATTCCTGAAGTTTATGATAGATTTAGCGAAGGAAATAGACACTATCTTGTTATGGAATATATACAAGGTATTGATTTAGAACAAAAAATAGCCCAAGATTCAGAGCCGTTTGATGAAAAAATGGTTTTAGGCTGGGCAACTCAAATTTGTGATATTCTAAGTTATTTACATAATCAAAAACCCCCTGTTGTTTATAGAGATATGAAACCTGCTAATTTAATCCTTACAAAAAAAGGTAAAATTTATATGGTTGATTTTGGAATAGCAAGATTTTTTAATCCTATAAAAAAAGGTACTATGGTGGGTACACAAGGTTATGCACCTCCAGAGCAATATAGAGGTTTGATGGAGCCAAGATCTGATATTTATGCATTAGGTGCTACTATGCACCACTTATTAACAGGTAGAGATCCACAAGAAGAACCTCCTTTTAGTTTTCCTAAAATAAGAGAAGTTAATCCTAAATTATCTGTAGCAACAGAAAAATTAATTGATAAATGTCTTTCTAGAGATCCTGCTGATAGATATGAAACTGCAGAAGACATGTTAAAATCTATTATGAAAATAAGTACAGGTTTTTTAGAAAATACAAAAGTTTGCCCACATTGTAATAATAGAGTTAATGCTACCAAGCAATTTTGTCCATATTGTAATGAATATATTTCTTCTTCTGTTTCTAATGATGATGTAAGAAAAAAATCATTTGTTGAGTCATTTTTAGATAAAAAATTCTTAATAGCCATAAATATATTTTCTCTAGTTGTAATAATAGTGCTTTTAATATTAATTTTGAGTAAGTAATCCATAAGGAGTTTTTAACTTTGTTAGACGAAAAAAATAAACTAGAAAAAGGTTATCTTCTTCATGATAGATTTAGAATAGATGCTTACCTTGAAGATAAAAAAGGTGGAAGCCTTTATAGAGCTATAGATGAAGTTACTAATTTTACAGTTATTTTAAAAGAAAAAACAATTTCTGATTATATTCCAAGAACTAGAACTTTAAATACTGTTGATAGAAATGATAAAATTTTAAAACAAAATCCTTGGTATGATGAATTTGCAATTCTTAGAAATGTTACTTATCCAACAGTTGTGAAAGCTGTAGATTTATTTTCTGAGAATCATAGAAATTATTTAGTAATTGAACAATTAGAAGGTAGAGATTTAAGGTTTTTTCTTACTCAAAATAAAGTTTCAGTTCAACAATCTTGCGATTGGATGATTCAATTATGCCAATCTTTAAGTCAGCTTCATAGAAGAAATATAGTTCATCTTGATTTACAACCAAGATATATAGTTGTAACTAAAGATTTACAAAGAATTAGATTAACTGGTTTTGATATAGCTTCTCAATTCCCTGTAGAGAGATATTCAAAGGAAAATCTTTCTGTTTATTCTGCACCAGAATTAATTCATGCAACACATGAAATAGATAATAGATCCGATATTTATTCACTTGGTGTAGTTTGGTATGAAATACTTACAGGTTATGTACCTACTTTGGAAGAATTAGAAGATAGATGGTTTACTTTTCCTAATATATTAGAATTTAACCCTTCTATAAATCCACAAATTAATAGAATTATTTCTAAAATGCTTCATAATGATCCAGATAGAAGATATTCATCTATAGATGAATTAAAAATAGCTATTTTAGAACTATTTAATTCTATTCCTTATAGTGTAGGCTATTGTACAGATGTTGGTATGCAAAGAGAAGCTAATGAAGATAGTTTTTCTATACAAAATAGAAGATATATTAGCCAACATAATCAATTAAATTATGGTATTTTTATTGTTGCAGATGGTATGGGTGGAGCAAAGGCTGGTGAATACGCTAGTGCTTTAGCTACAAAAGAATCTTCTAATTATGTTAATCATTATTTTGAAGATTTGGACAATAAAAAATTTAGAGATAATGATCTTTTATCTATAATGGAACAAGCTGTTAAAAGAGCTAATTCTGTTATTTATCAAGAGTCTAAAGAAAATAAAGAATATTCTGGTATGGGAACAACTATTACAGCATCTTTGATTCATAATGGGCAAATTTATATTTCTCATGTTGGTGATAGTAGAGCCTATTTAATAAATCAAAATTCTATAGAAAAAATAACTAGAGATCATTCTTTGGTAGGAAGACTTTTGGAAAGTGGTCAAATTACTGAAGAAGAAGCTGCTATACATCCTCAAAGAAATCTTATTTATAGATCCTTAGGTAGTTTCCCTGCTGTGGAAGTAGATGTTTATCAGATTCCTGTAAGATCAAATGATCATATTTTATTGTGTTCAGACGGTTTGTATGAACATGTTAAAGATGATGAAATACAAAAAATAGTGATTTCTTCTAATAATCCAGATGAAGCTAGTAAGCATCTTATAAATTTGGCAAATGCTAGAGGTGGAGATGATAATACTACAATTGTTATTATAAAAATAGAAGAAATAAAATAATTATTACTTTTTTTTCATAAAATAGAATTCGTATGATAAAAGTAAAAGTATTAAAATCATTTTTATTATCTTTTTTAATAATATTTGCATATAACTTGCCTTCTTTTTCTTATAATTTATCTAAAAAAGAAGAAATAGATATTTTTACTAAAGAAAATCAAGATAATATCTATAAAATAGAAAAAATACCTTTTGAAAATGAAAGCTTTTTGTCATTTCAAATAGAGCAAAAAAAAGAAATAAATCAAGAATATCCTAATTTTTGGGCTCTTAGTATTTTTGTACCTGGGTTGGGACAAATATTTATGGGAGAAGTAATAAGAGGAGTTCAATTTTTAATAGGCACTCCATTTATTTTTATTTTATCTTGTTTATTAATAGCTGTAATAACACATTCAAATTCTGACTTTAGTGACTTTTTTGTGGTTCCAATGTTAGCCTTAGGTCCTACAAGCTTATTTTATATTTGGAATATAGTAGATGCACTTTTTATTTATCAAATAAAAAAATTAGAGAAAACTAGTATTCATGATTCTGAATTATTTAAGGTAAATTTATTTACTTATAATTTTTAGAATTTTATTTCTCATATACTAAATAAAATAGGTTAACATGTTGTTTTTTTGCCTATAAGCCTTATAAACATAGAGATATATTCGAATATTAGAATGTAAAAGGATGTGTATAAGTGTAAAAGGATGTAAATTTTAGGGAAAAAAGTTTGACAATGGGAGGTGGTAGTTGGTAAGATAGTAAATGCGTTCGATGAAAGCTAAGTTAAGTTAAAGAAAAGATTAACTTAAGGTTAAGAGAGTAAAAAGAACGAAAGAACAATAAAAAAAGAATAAAACTTTTAGAGTGAATTTATCAAAATCTAAGTAAAAATATTTAGAAGAGTGAAAGAAAACTTGAGAGGTAGCGAAAGCGTAAAACCGAACTATAAAGCGAAATAAGAATTTAATGAAAGAGCGAGAGCTCGATATAGTTAATAAAAAAGAGAAGATATACTAAAAAAAGTAGAAAAGACCTTAAGAAGATTTTGAAGAGTAGACAGTTAACAAAACGAAACAAAGTGAAGAGTTGACAACCGAGATGAAAATTGCTAACATGATAAATGCGTTCGATGAAAGCTAACGGAAGTTAAACGGAAGTTTAAGAAAAAGTTAAGGGAGTAAAAAGAACGAAAGAACGATAAAAGAATAAAGAAGGTTAATCGGCGATAAGCTGATTAGAGTAAGCTCTAAGACGAAAGTTAAGGGGCTTGACTAATGACCTATAACCTTGAAAGAAGATTAAAGTTTAACGAAAGGTTAAGCGGTAGTTGACAAAAAATTAAGGTTTGATATAATAGAGAATGTTGAAATAAACAAAGAACTTTGAAAACTGAATTAACTAAAGGCTCAAGTCAATTAAAGTTGAAAAAGCTAGTAGTAAACATATTTAAGATAAAGAGTTTGATCCTGGCTCAGAACGAACGCTGGCGGCGTGCCTAACACATGCAAGTCGAACGAGCACTTCGGTGCTAGTGGCGGACGGACAGGTGAGTAATACATAGATAATCTGCCTTTAGTGAGGGGATAACTAGCCAGAAAGGTTAGCTAATACCGCATAAGGTCACTCGGTGGGATTCGGGAGAAGAAAGGATTTATTCGCTAAAGAGGAGTCTATGGTTGATTAGTTGGTTAGTGGGGTAGTATACCAAGACGATGATCAATAAGCTGGTCTGAGAGGACGATCAGCCACACACTGGGACTGAGACACGGTAGACTTCTGCAGGCAGCAGTGGGGAATTTTCCGCAATGGGCGAAAGCCTGACGGAGCGACGCCGCGTGGAGGACGGGAAATTTTTCGGAATGTAAACTCCTTTTTGTCAGGGACGAATCAATGACGGTACCTGAAGAATAAGCATCGGCTAACTACGTGCCAGCAGCCGCGGTAATACGTAGGATGCAAGCGTTGTTCGGAATTACTGGGCGTAAAGCGTATGTAGGCGGTTATCAAGTCTTTTATTGAAGACCGGGGCTCAGCTTCGGGAGTGTAAAGGAAACTGTATAACTAGAGGTCAGAAGGGGAAATCGGAATTCTTAGTGTAGCGGTGAAATGCGTAGATATTAGGAAGAACACCGGTGGCGAAAGCGGATTTCTGGTCTGAAACTGACGCTGAGATACGAAGGTGTGGGGGAGCAAACAGGATTAGATACCCTGGTAGTCCACGCATTAAACGATGGATACTAGGTATAATGGGCTTCGACCCCTGTTGTACCGAAGCTAACGCGATAAATGTATCCCGCCTGGGGGAGTATGGTAACAAGGTTTGAAACTCAAAGGAATTGACGGGGGCCACACAAGCGGTGGAGGATGTGGTTTAATTCGACGCAACGCGGAGACCTTACAAGACTTGACATGGTGCAAATGTTTTAGAAATAAGGCAGTGCCCGAAAGGGAATGTACACACAGGTGGTGCATGGCTGTCGTCAGCTCGTGTCGTGAGATGTTGAGTTAAGTCCCGCAACGAGCGCAACCCTCGGTTTCAGTTACCATCATTAAGTTGGGGACTCTGGAGCGACTGCCGGTGATAAGCCGGAGGAAGGTGAGGACGACGTCAAGGTAATCATGCCCCTTACGTCTTGGGGCTACACGTCCTACAATGGTATAGACAAAGAGCAGCGAAATCGCAAAATTGAGCGAATCTCATAAACTATGCTCGCCAGTTCGGATTGTGGGCTGAAACTCGCCCACATGATCGGAATCGCCTGACAACCCGTAGATCAGCACGCTGCAGTGAATACGTTCCGGTGTACACACCGCCCGTCACACCACGAAAGTTTGTCATACCCGAAACCGGTGGTTCAACCGCAAGGAGGAAGCCGTCTAAGGTAGGGCCGATGATTGGGGTGAAGTCGTAACAAGGTAGCCGTACTGGAAGGTGCGGCTGGATCACCTCCTTTCAAAGGAGCAAATATCAAAAACGCCGTGGTTAAATACGTGAATACAAAAAAAGGATATCAGCATAAGTTGAAGGTGGTATAAGAAATCTAACTTAAGTAGAGCAATCTGCGACCGGCAAAGACAGTCCGGGATAAAAAAGGAGTTCTTTAGTTATTCAGTTTTCAGAGTTTGGGCGATTAGCTCAGTTGGTTAGAGCACTTCTCTGATAAAGGAAGGGGTCACTAGTTCAAGTCTAGTATCGCCCACTGTGAGGGGTTATAGCTCAGTTGGTAGAGCACTTGCCTTGCAAGCAAGATGTCAGCGGTTCGACTCCGCTTGCTCCATAAAACTAGTAATGAGAGTATTAGAGATAATATTTTCACGACTGGTTTAGAACCAGAAATAATCGAAAGATTAAAGTACTTTTACAACTACATAAATATATAGATAACCAATGTGATTAAGCAAACTACTAAGGGTACACGAAGGATATCTGAAGCGAAAACAACCGAAGAAGGGCAGGAGGCTGCGAAAAAGTTTGGAGGGAGGCCGTCAACGGCGATGACCCGAACGAATCGAATGAGGGAACTCAATAGACCGGAGGTCTATTATCTATAACTGAATCAATAGGTTATAGAAGGTAAGCGAGTGAATTGAAACATCTTAGTAGCTCGAGGAAAAGAAAGTAAAAACGATTGCGAAAGCGGCGAGCAGAGGTGCAAGAGCCCAAATACATTATGTGTGATAGGAGTCAGCCGTTGCATAATGTAGGTAGAGGGACATTCAGGGGAATACTGACAGGCTTCCATAGAGTAAGAAAAATATAGTTTTAGAGGAACTACTTGAAAGGTAGGCTAGAGAGGGTGATACGCCCCGTACTTAAAGAGACTATGTCTCTAGAGAATGCACCCGAGTAACCGGGGACACGTGAAATTTTGGGTGAATCCGCGACGACCGTCGTAAGGAGAAATACTGTTTTCGACCGATAGCGAACAATGCCGTGGGGAAAGATGAAAAGAACCACAAGGGAGGAGTGAAATAGAACATGAAATCGTGTATCTACAAGCAGTCGAACCACTATAGAGAAATTAAAGACAGCGTGCCCTGTTGAAGAATGAGCCGGCGAGTTATCGTTCGTAGCGAGGTTAAGTCAGGAAAAGACGGAGCCGAAGGGAAACCGAGTCTTAATAGGGCGAAAGTTACGGGCGGTAGACCCGAACCCTGGTAAGCCTATCCATGTCCAGAATGAAGCGTGAGTAAAATCACGTGGAGGTTCGAACCCATAATGTTGAAAAATTAGGGGATGAGGGTGTGGATAGCGGAGAAATTCCAATCGAACTGGGAGCTAGCTGGTTCTCCTCGAAATGGTTTTGGGAAATCCAAAGCGTCAATCGGACTAGGGGGTAGAGCACTAGTTTTGGGGATAGTCATCTGAAATTGCTCCGACTCTCTGTGTACATGTGAATTGTGATGAGACTACGGAGAATAAATTCCGTGGTCAGAGAAAAGAGCCCAGACCATCAGTTAGGACCCCAAGTAGCAGTTAAGTGATTAAGGAGGTGCAATCTCAAAGACAACCAGGAAGTTGGCTTAGAAGCAATACCCGCAGAAAGAGTGCGTAATAGCTCACTGGTCAAGAGATTGTGCGCCGAAAATATGGGACTAAAACTGCTCTCGAAGCTATGGAAATAGAAATATTTGGTAGAGGCGTTGTATAGTAGGCTGAAGTGATATCGTAAGGAGTCATGGACGAGATACAAGTGAGAATGTCGGCATAAGTAGCGAAAACATTGGTGAGAATCCAATGCACCCGGAAGTCCCAAGGTTTCCCACAGGTTCGTCCGCGTGGGGTTAGTCAGGTCCTAAGGCGAGGCTGAAAGGCGTAGTCGATGGCAAACGGTTTGATATTACCGTACCACTAATACATGATAAAGACACTAAGGAAAGGACGCAGAAGGTTAATTCAGCTGGCGGATGGAAATGCCAGTTTAAGCAAATAGGAAGGCTTTGTAGTAAAATGCGCAGAGCTAATTCTGAGGAGTGATGACGAGGAGCTACGGCTCTGAAGTGAATGATACCAAGCTGCCAGGAAAAGTTTCGTAGTGAATGTGTTAGTGCCCGTACCGGAAACCGACACAGGTGGACAAGTAGAGAATGCTAAAGGTCGCGAGATAACTCTCGTTAAGGGACTCGGCAAAATAACCTCGTAACTTCGGAAGAAGAGGTACAGTAGTAAGGTGAAGGGGCAGGCGCGGGGGCTGTTGCAACAGAGTCGAGCAACTGTTTAACAAAAACACAGGTCTCTGCAGACACGGGGAAGTATAGGGGGCTGACTCCTGCCCAGTGCTGGAAGGTTAACAGGAGATGTCATCGAAAGAAGCATCGAATCGAAGCCCCAGTGAACGGCGAGCCGTAACTATAACGGTCTAAAGGTAGCGAAATTCCTTGTCAGGTAAGTTCTGACCCGCACGAAAGGAGTAATGATCTGAGACTGTCTCAACGAGAGGCTCTGACGAAATTGGATTAGCTGTGAAGATACGGCTTGCCTGGGGACAGAAAGACCCATGGAGCTTTGCTGTAGCTTGACATTGATTTTGGGATTTTCCATGTGCAGGATAGGTGGGAGACTGTGATACGTAGTCGTCAGATTGCGAGGAGTCAACGGTGAGATACCACTCTTGAAAGTTTTAGAATCTAACCTCCAGCCCGTAATCCGGGTGAGGGACATTGTCTGGTAGGCAGTTTGACTGGGGCGGTCGCCTCTAAAGAGTAACGGAGGCGCCCAAAGGTTCCCTCAGGCTGGATGGAAACCAGCTGGAGGTGTAAAGGCATAAGGGAGCTTGACTGTGAGACTAACAAGTCGGGCAGGTAGGAAACTGGGAGCTTGAAGCCGATCCGACAGTTGAGTGCACGTGGAAGCGCCGTCGCTCAACGGATAAAAGTTACCACAGGGATAACAGGCTGATCTCCCCCAAGAGTCCATATCGACGGGGAGGTTTGTACCTCGATGTCAGCTCGTCGCAACTTTATGGAGCAGTAGTACGTTCCAAAGGGTTGGGCTGTTCACCGGTAAAGCGGTACGTGAGCTGGGTTCAGAACGTCGTGAGACAGTTCCGGTCCATATCCGGTATGAGCGTAAGAGGTGAGAGGAGGAGTCGTCTTTAGTACGAGAGGACCGAGACGAACCGACCGCCGGTGTACGAGTGGTTCTGCCAAGAGCAGTGCTCCGTAGCTGCGTCGGGAGCGGATAAGCGCTGAAAGCATATAAGTGCGAAGCCCACCTTAAGATGAGTTCTCTGACTGAGTAATCAGGTAAGACCCACGAAGATAATGTGGTAGATAGGCTACAGGTGTAGAAACAGTGATGTTAAACCGAGTAGTACTAATAGGTCGAGCGTTTGCTAATAAGGTTATCTATAATAATTATGTAGTAGTAAGAGTAAACTTGGTGACAAGGAGATTTAGGACCACCCGTACCCATCTCGAACACGGACGTGAAACGAGTCATCAGGAAGATACTATGTGGGTAGCTGCATGGGAAAATACCCCGTTGCCAAGTTCTATTCTTAGAAACAAGAAGGACTAGAACAGAGGATAAAATAACTGAAGAGTAGTTATACATCTTTTGTCCTAGTCCTTTTTAGCATTTCTACTTTTTTATTAAAACATTAAAAAAAATTTTTACTTTATCTTTTTAACACTTTTATTTTTTACCTTTTGTTCAAATACATATTCAAATAATTTTTTTAGATGAAATAAACGAAATTTATATATTATCAAATAAAAAAATAAAAAACTAGTATTCATTTTATTATTTATTACACAAACAGGTCTATCATATTCAGTTAATTTATCTATTTTAACTTTTAAAATAGTATTTTCTTCCAAATTAAAAATATAATTTTCTGAAGCACGTGTTTCTCTATTATTAACATAAAAATGTATGTATTTATCGCTATTTGGAATAAAATAAGCGTTATAATTTTTTTCAGGTTTATGGCGTAATTCCATCTCTTTTGGAAAATTAATAGAATAAGTTTTATTATCAAAAATATGAGTTATTTTAGGTTCTTTATTTTTGTCTAAAAATATTTTATATTTTAAACTACTAGAAATTATAGTATCTTCTCATTCACGACTCACGATTCACTATTATTATAGTATAATTAAAACCAATATCATTTTTAATGTAAAAAGTCTGATGACAGAAGAATTATTAGCAAATAGATATGTTGTTATAAAAAAACTTGGTGAAGGTGGAATGGGTGCCGTCTATCAGGTTGAAGATACTCTAACAAAAGAAACTGTAGCATTTAAAATTTTATCTAAACAACTAGCAGATTCTCCTGAAACAATTTTACAATTTAAGCAAGAATTTAGGGTAATGAATAAATTAAAACACCCTAATACAATAAATGTCTTTGATTATGGCATAATGCCTGATAAATCACCTTATTTAACAATGGAAGTTGTACCAGGTTATGAGTTAAATGATTTAAAAAACCCAGATTATAAAGAAATTTGCCGAATTTTATTACAAGTTTGCCAAGCTCTTAGTTTTATTCATTCTAGACTTTTAGTTCATTGCGATATAAAACCTCAAAATATAAGAATAAAAGAACCTTCTAATACTGTAAAAGTAATGGATTTTGGATTAATGAATCAATTAGGTCTAAGAAGTAGTGGGCAAATAACAGGTACAGTTGATTATTTACCACCAGAAATACCTACTGGAGGCGTAATAAATGCAAGTTCTGATCTTTATTCTGTAGGTGTTGTAGCTTATGAAATGGTTACAGGTAAATTACCTTTTCAAGGGGCATCTGTTTTAGAAGTTATAAGAGCTCATATTAATAACCCTGTAGAAAGCCCTAAGAAGTATAAAGAAGATATTCCAGAAAAATTAGAGCAAATAATTTTAAAACTTTTAGAAAAAAATCAAAATGATAGATATAAAGAGGCGTCTGAAGTAATAAAAGACTTATCAGAATTAATTGGGGAAGAAATTGTAAGTGAAACTATAGAACAAAAAAGAAGTTATTTAAGTAGCAGTGTTTTAGTTGGTAGAGATAAAGAGTTAAAAACTTTAGAATCTGGCTTAGATTCAGTTATAAAAGGTAATAGTAAAGCTGTTTTTATTGGTGCTCCTGCTGGGGTTGGAAAATCTCGCTTAGTTCAAGAATTTAAGTTACAAGTACAATTAGCTGAATATCCTTTTTTAACTGGTAGATGTTTTGAACAAGGTATGTCTGCGTATAAACCTGTAGCAGATGCTTTAAGACAAGTTTTAAGCTTAACTAGTAAAGAGGAATTACAAAAATATGGTAATGTTTTAGTAAAAATTTTCCCAGAATTAAAAGAAAAAGGATATGAACCTTTAGAAAATATCGCTGGTATCGGTGAAAAATTAAGATTATTTGATACTATCACCTCTTGGCTCACAGATGTTTCTAATCGTGAAACTTTAGTAGTTTTTATTGATGATTTACATTGGATAGATCAAGCTAGTATAGATTTACTTAATACTTGTATTCGTGATCTTAGAAAATCTAAAATTATGTTTACAGGTACTTTCAGAGATGATGAAGTTCCTGTTGGGCATCCAATGTGGCAAACAGTTGATGAGGAATTAACTAGCGTTGTAAAATTAGAACCTTTTTCTAATGAAGATATAAAAGAACTTATAAAAGCCATGTTAGGTTCTGTTCAGCTTACAGGTGAATTTGTAGAAAAAGTTAAAAATGCAACAGGTGGAAATGCCTTTTTTATTAGTGAGGTAATGAGATACCTTGTAGAAGAAAATATTTTACAAATAAAATATGGTACATGGAATATTCCTACAGATTATTCTTCTTGGGAATTGCCTACAAGTATAGAAGCTACTGTTACAAGACGTTTGAATACTTTAGGTGAAAAAGCTATGGAGTTAATAAGATTAGCTGCTGTTGCAGGTAGAAAATTAAGATTATCTCTTTTTAAAGCTGTAAGTAATTGGGAAGAAGAAGATATTTTTTCATCTATAGATGAGTTAATTGAAAGACAATTTTTAAATCATATAGAACATGAATACTTATTTCCTCATGATAGAGTAAGAGAAACTTTATATGATAGCTTAGATGAAGAATTAAGAAAAAAATTGCATGAAAAAGTTGCTGAAACTATAGAAAATGAAAATAATGAATCTTTAGTAAACGTAGCTGGTGAATTGGCTTATCATTATGCTAGAAGTAATGATAAAAGAAAAGCCGCTAAATATTTACTTATGGCAGGTTTTGCATCTCCTGTAAGAATGGATTCATCTATTTTATTAAAACAAGCTACAGATTTAATAGAAAGTATAGATGAAAGTGAATTAACAGAATCTTGGGTAAATGCTTATCTTTTTGAAATTTTGGGAAGAAATGAAAAAAATGTACAAAAAATAAAAGAATCATCAGCTAATTTTAATAAAAACTTAGTTTTAGAAACTGCATGGAAAAAATTAGCTTGGATAAGTTACATGATAAATCCTAAAATATGTTTGGATACCAATGAAAAACTTATAAATCATCTTCATTCCCAAGGTTTTGATATAAATACTACAGCAGAATTTGAAAGTATCAGAGCTTCTAGTTATACTATGATGGGACAAAATGAAAAAGCTTTTTCTATTACAAACCCCATTATAGATGATGATACTTATAAAAATTCTTTAGTTCAAGCTCTTATGACATTCGGTAGATTAAATGGACTTCTAACCACAGGTCGTTTTAGGCAACTTGTAAAAGATATGGAATATACAGTTGAGATTTTAGAACAAAATTATTCAAAACTTCACCCACCTTTAGTTTGGGCTTATGGTTTTGCTTCTTTTATTCGTGATGATGGTGTTGCATGGCTTGGAGAGGTTATTGGGCAAACAAAATATTATGATACTTTGACAGAAATAGCTAAAAAATTTAGTCATTTAGATCTTGATTTTTGGTCTTATTACCCAGAAGTTGTTAGAAACTCTTTGATAGGTCATTATGACAAAATAAAAGGTGTTCAAGAGAAAGTAATGAATATGGTAAAACGTATGGGTAAACCAATTCAGCATGAGAACCGTTTTAATGTATGTTTAGCTTTTGCTGCTATCCAAAATGGTCAACTTTTAGAAGCAAAATCTATGACAAAAAAAATTGTAGAACTTGGAAAAAGGATGAATAATTTTCATCAACAAGCAAATGGTTTTATTTTGGAAGGTATGATTTTTCAAGAAGAAAATAAACTTTTAGAATCTATAGAATGTTTTAAACAAGCTGTTACTTTGAGTCAAACTGAAGATGGAAAATTAAAAAATGATCAATTAATACCTGCTTTATATCGTTTATCTGAATCTTATATGAGAAATCATGATATAGATTTATCTTTTGAAGCTGCACAAAGAGCTTTTGATTTAACTAATACAGAAGAATTTGATAACCCTTATCATTTAGTTAATATTTATCGTTTATTGGGTCAAATTTGCTCAGAAAAAAAAGAATATGAGAAAGCTCATGAATATTTGATGAAAAGTAATGATATTGCTAAAGATAATGAAATGGTAATACAAGAAGCTTTTACACAAGTTATTTTAGGAGAAATTTGGTTAGAGCGTAAAAAATTTGATATGGTTAGAAATAGTTGGCAAAAAGCTATTGCAAAATTTAGAGAAATAAATAATGAATATCAAGCTAGTAAAGTTCAACCTCGTTTAAATTCTGTGCCAAAACCGTCTTTAGCTAAAAAAGTTGCTGATCCTGTTAAAAATAATATAGAAAATAACCAAATGCAATCTTTTAATATACCAAGAGAAGGTGCAACAGATAAAGCTTCCGAAATTGGATATAAAGTAATGGAGTTATTTTCTCTTTTAGGTATAAATGGTGGAGGAAATAGTGGAAAACAAATTTCTGAAGAAGAATTAGAAGAAACTAAATTAATGGCAGAAAAACTAAAAAGAGTTGAAACTATTAATAATTTTGGTCAAATGTTAATGAGTACCTTAGATTTGAACAAAGTACTCCACAATATTTTAGAAAAAGCAATGGAAATAATAGATTCTGATAGAGGTTTCTTAATGCTTTTGAATGAAAGAGGTGAGTTGTTTTCTCAAGTAGTAAGAACAAAAGAAGGTTCTGTAGCAGAAAATAGAGTATTGTCTTTTAGTAAAACTTTTACAGAAGAAGTATTAAAAACAGGAAAACCTATTTGGGTTGCAGACGCTCAGGCAGATAATCGCTTTGCTACACAAAAAAGTGTTTTAGCCTTAGATTTAAGAACAGTAATTTGTGTACCTTTAAAAGAAGTAGATAAAACAATAGGTCTTCTTTATTTAGACAGGCAATCTGTAGTAAAAACTTTTACAGAAGATGATCTTAATATGGTTGAGTCTATTTCTAATTTTGCTAGTATTGCAATAGTTAATGCTAAATTACATAAACAAGCAAATGAAAGAAATGAAAAGTTAGAAATGTTAAATGAGCTTTCTAGAACAATTTCTAATGCTTTTACAAGTGAAGAACTTTTATTTAAGGTTTTAGGCTTTGCAATAAGAATAACAGGTGCAGAAATTGGTTATGTTTTAATTGGAGATGATTTGAAATGCGAAGCTTCATTAAATAAAGATGGAGATAAAAATATAGAAGTAAAAACAAGTTCTAGCATAATAAAAAGAGTTAAAGAAACCGAAAGATCTGTTTCTTTGGTAGATACAATGGATGATAAATCTATTAGCACTCAAGCAAGTATTATGGCTTTGGATATTAGAAGTGTAATGTGTGTTCCTCTTATTAGTAATAAAAAAATGTTAGGTGTTATTTATGTAAGTAGTAAAACTTTAGTAAAATCATTTAGTGCAAAAGATTTATCGCTTTTGGAAGATATTGTGGGGCAAACAGCTTTAGCTTTAGATAATTTATCTTTATTAGAAGTAGAAATTAAACAAAAACAAATAAAACAAGAATTAGATATTGCTAAAAATATACAAACTTCTATGCTTCCATCTTCTGATCCAGAATTTGAACAACTAGATATTGCTGGTTATTCTTGCTCTGCAACTGAAGTGGGAGGGGATTATTATGATTATATAAAATTGGAAGATAATAAATTTGCTTTAGCTTTTGGAGATGTAACAGGACACGGTGTTTCGGCAGGGTTATTAATGGCTATGGCAAAAGCTTGTATGTTTGTTCAATGTAAAATTGATTATAATGTTTTACCTGTAATGGACGTTTTAAATAAGATGATTTTAGGTTCAAAAACAGATAGAAAATTAAGAATGGGTTTTCTTTATAGTATTTTTGATTTAGAACAAAATACTATGACTATTTCCTCTGCTGGACATCCTTTACCTTATTTTTATAAAAATGAAATAAAAGATTTAGAACCGATAAAAGTTATACCCGCTTATCAATTAGGCGTAAAAGATACAACAAAATTTAGAGAATCTAAAATAACTTTAGCAAAAGATGATGTTTTGGTTTATTTTACTGATGGTATAACAGAAGCAAGAAGCTTAGATAATGAAGAGTATGGATATGATAGATTTGAAGAGTTTATCAAAGATAATGCTCATTTATCTGCAAAAGATTTAAGAGATAAAATTTTAGATGAATATCATACTTTTACAAAAGGTTTAGCTGAAGCTGATGACGATGTTACGGTTGTTGTTATTAAGGTGAAATAGTATAGAAATTAAAAAGTAATGAATAAGAAGTATTTTTCTTTTTTAATAGCTATATTTATTTCGTTACTTTTGTCATTTAATTCATTTGCTATGGGAGAAAATTATTATATGAAAGATAATTTTTTTAATGAATATAAAAGAGAAGAGTTTATGAAAAAATATTTGGATAAAATTAATTCTAATAAAAAAGGAATTTTAACTTATAGAATATATTCTTTTTAGGAATTATTTAAAATAAAATAAAGATATTTTAATAATTTATACTACTAACCCTATAGAAAGCTTTCGTAGACAAATTAGAAAAGTTAGTAAATCTAAGTCTATATTTGGTTCTGAAACTTGGTTATTTAAACTTTTATTTCTAGTAACCCAGAATATTTCTAAAAAATGGAACCTACCTGTTCATAATTGTACGTTCACATTATTTCAATTACATATTAAATTTGTAGATAGATTAAAATTTAATTTTTAAGTTTGATTTTCACTTGACACACTTTTATGAACAGACTCTGATTAGTTTTGTTGACTAATTTGAACTATTGCATCAGTTAATTTAGATATTGGCTTAATCTCTATATTAGAAATAGTATTTTTTAAAGGTAAACAAGATTTTGGAATTAAAGCTTTTTTAAATCCTAATTTAGCAGCTTCTTTTAATCTAGATTCAATTTGATTAACCATTCTAACTTCTCCACCTAGTCCAAGTTCTCCCATAACAACTGTATTAGGAGGAATTACTATATCTCTTATACTAGAAATAACAGCCAAAGCTACCCCCAAATCAGCAGAAGGCTCTGATATTTTTAAACCACCTACAACATTAACTAAAACATCAGATTTAGATAAATTTAAACCTATTTTTTTTTCTAATACCGCTAAAATCTGATTTAAGCGGTTATACTCAAATCCAATAGTTGAACGTCTAGGAATAGTACTATAAGTAGGATAAGCTAAAGCCTGAACTTCTACTAAAATAGGTCTAGTTCCTTCTACAGTTGAAATTACAACAGAACCACTATTTTCTCCATTATATTCAGATAAAAAAAGTCCAGAAGGGTTATTTACTTCTTGTAAACCTTCTGTAGTCATATCAAAAATACCTACTTCATTTGTAGCTCCAAAACGGTTTTTGACAGCTCTTATTAATCTATAACTTTTATATCTTTCACCTTCAAAATATAAAACAGTATCAACCATATGTTCCATGACTTTTGGTCCAGCTAAAGACCCTTCCTTAGTTACATGTCCTATAATCATCATAGCAATTTGATTAGTTTTAGAAGTTTGTAAAAGGAGTTGTGTTGTATTTCTAACTTGGCTAACACTACCTGGAGCAGAATCCATAGTTTGATCATAAATAGCTTGAATAGAATCTATTACACACATATCAGGCATATTTTCTTTTATACATTCAACTATATAATTAATATCGTTTTCTGCTAAAAGAAAAAAGTTATCATTATCTTCTATTCCCATTCTATTAGCTCTTAATTTAACTTGATTAAGTGATTCTTCACCTGTTACGTATAATATTTTATGACCTTTTAATGCCAAACCATATGAAGTTTGTAATAAAATAGTAGACTTACCTATACCTGGGTCTCCTCCTAATAAAACCATAGAACCAGGCACTATTCCTCCACCCAAAACACGATCTAATTCTTCTAAGGGTGTTTTTATTCTATTTTCTTCCCTAAATTCTATTTCATGAATTTTTTTTGGCTTTTCTTTTTTTAATTCAGAACCTGTAAAACCTAAGCCTATTTTTTGTTTACCTGTTTTTTCTATAACAGTTTCTTCTGTAAGTGTATTCCAAGCATTGCATTCAGAACATTTCCCAGCCCACTTTGGAAAAGATGCACCACATTCATTACAAACATATTTAATTTTTATTTTCGCCATAAAAAGCCCTTCAAAAAGTATTTTTTATAATTATAACCTTAGTAAAAAATAATGTCTCTTATTTTAGATAAAAAAAGCACCCATTTGGGTGCTTTTAAATTTTTTACTTTTGAAAGTAAGAAGCTAAAGTTTTACTTTTTACCTCTCACTTTTTACTAATTATTAGTTAGCTGTAGCTACTTTTTGTGAATTAGTAATATCAATGTTAGCTGATGTAGAAGAATTACCTCCATCTAAAGTTCTACCAGATGGATCCTGTTAAAGCTAAGAAATCTCCATTGATAGGTAAAAATTTAATGATGTTGGTCTTAAAGTACCATAGCTGATTGAATATTATTTACTTTATCATTATAAGAACCAACAATGTTTGATGCAGATGATAATATAACTCTATCATCTTTATCAAATAACGTAGGTTGAATTCTAAAGTAATTACATTTCCTTCAACTTTAGCTGATTTTAATGGATTTTGACCAGCATTAGCACCATATTGTATTGGAGCTCCTGTTGTAAATCCACCTAAAGGATTTAATAATAAATTATTAGTTCTTAAATCTGCTGATTTTATTCTTCCTACTACATATGAGTATTTGAAGTTACCTGTTCCATTTGCTCCATCCATAAATCCTAATACTGTTGCATTGTGTGCTGGTGCTGCTACATTATTTGTGTTGTATGCAAATAATTGGCTTTTTCCATCATTAGGGAAGTTTGGTGCTGCTAATAATGCTTGTGGGAACTATTTGGTTGATTACATCCATTGGTTTGCTGAATGTTACTTTTATTACATCGTTTGCTGAACCACCATCAATTGCTTGTATTCCTGTTATGTATGGATCTTGATCTTGATTTTACTGAGAATACATGGAAATCATTAATTTTACTTGCACTAAATCTGAAGGTTCTTCCAGATTTTGATGGTTTATCTGTTTTATCTCACAAGATATGGTGAAATCTACTAAATATCTAGCTTCATCTCCACCTTTATTTGATAAAACTCCCTTTTTGATGTTTTTACAGTTATGCTGTATCATCTGCTGCCCATACAAAGCTTACTGATGATAAGTTTGCATCTATTGTAAAATTGGTTTTCTTGTATCAAATTTACTGGTTGATAATGCTCTGAAATAATTTTGAACATCATCTCTTCTTACTGGTTCACTAAATGTCATTTCGATTGTTAATGAATCTGAAGAAATACCTGTTAAGTTAGCTCCGAAGTTGAATCTGGTAATCTGTTTCCTGCTGGTAAGGTTGAACTTCCAGTATCTGAATCTGTAGCCATTTTCCATTGATTTTAAGCTGGTTACTTCCTGGCTCATCTTGTATTGCATATAAACCTTTTGCATCTGTATTAGCTGGTATACCAAATTCAAATACGTTTGCATTGGGATCACCTTGTAAATTAGATTTTTAAAACTTCTGTTCTAGTTCTGGTTGTCCAACCATCTTTTTAACAGTTATTTCTAATCTAGCACCAACTGGAGCGTTTCTGGCTGTATACCAGATTGTGTTTGTTGAGCTTCCTGGCTTGTAACTGCTGGGTCAACTGATTTAGCTGTTACAGTTGCATTTTCTACTGGTACTCCTGATGTATCATATACTTTACCGTTGAAAGTTGCTAATTCTTTAATATCTGAAGTAACACCTGTAACTTTATCAGGAGCTGTTGTTGATGTAGGAGCCGCTGGAGTTGCAGATCCAGATACACTTGGATTTGCAGAAACAACTGCTGTAGGAGCTGTTGTTGGAGCTACAGTTGGAGCTGTTGTTGGAGCTACAGTTGGAGCTGTTGTTGGAGCTGCTGAGCTTGCAGCTACAGATGGTTTTCCTTGTTCTGGTTGTGTTGTTTGTGGAACATTACAACCAGCTAAAATAGCTACGGTTGCTGCAAAAGAAATACCTTTTGTTAATCTTGTTTTAAGCATTTTATTGCTCTCCTTTTAAAATTTCTATAAATGTAGTACGTTTAAGGGGATGAGTTGGTTGCCACGAAATAACATTGTGTTTTTTCATAACACCTCATTTACTACAATGATTATTACATTAATAATGCAATTTCTCATAAAAAGCTTTATACATTTCTTACTTATAGTCTAATTTAACCATAAAATAAAAATACTAATTGTGGTTTTTCCCACAATACTTAAATCAAAGAATTAAGAATTATAACAACTCTTAACTTAAATTTAACCTAAGATAATAATATCAAAGTTTATAAAAAATGTCTATCTTATAAGAAGGTTTTTTTAGTATAATTCTCTCAAATTAAAATTCTAAACTTTATAGGTAATATTATGGAAGTAAAAAAAGTAGGTCTAATGGCTTCTTATGACTCAAGCATGAGAACTGCAATGAAAACTTTTGGTGAGTTTTTAGATAGACCAATAAAATGGAAAGGTAAGGACTACAAAATAGAACTTACAAGAATTATTGCTAAACCTTTACTTTGTGGGCAAGATATAAATGATGAAGCTGATTTGATAGTTGATAGAACAATACATTGGAACGATTATTACAGATGTTGGGCATATCAAGGTATGAATTCTCAAATGCAAATAATAAATAATAGTTTTTCTAATGATAATCTAGATAAACATTGTACTTATGATTTAATGGCAAGAGCAATTCACCCAAAAGATCATTTTCCTAAAACAGTTCTTTTACCACAATTTTATCCTTATACCGAATATCAACTAAGACAAGGGTATTGGGAATATGAGCAAAGTATAATAGCAAGTAATACTAAAAATGGATTTGATCCACATCATAGTACTACAGATTGGAATAAAGTAAGAAATTCTTTGAATAGATATAGTAGACATAAAGAAAAAAGTAAAAGAATAAGAGAAGACTTTTATTATGCAGGAAACTATATAAGAGAAGCTGTAGAAGAAGTTTTTGAAAATAAATTTCCACTTTTTATCAAAAAAGCTTTTGGTGGTGGAGGAAGCGATGTTTATAAAGTAAATTCATTAGAAGAACTTTATAATATTTATGATACTAAAACCAATGGTAGAACTTTCCATATTCAAGAAGCTATTGAAAATTATGAAACATTTGTTAGATGTATGGCAATAGGGCCTCAGGTTTTACCTATGAGATTTGTACCAGAAGCTCCTTTACATGAACATTACAGCAAAGAAAAATTAAAACTTGATAAAGATATTTATGGAAGATTGTCTGGATATGTTAAATTCATAAATTCTTATATGAGATGGACTTATAATTCTTTTGAAGCTTTAATAAAAGATAATAAAATATCACCTATAGATTTTGCTAATGCTTGTCCAGATAGTAATTTTACTTCTTTACATGTTCATTTTCCTTGGTTAATTTGTGCTTTAACAAAATGGTTTGCTTATTGTGCTGTTAGTGGAAAAGACATGAGAAGAGATTTAGAACAAGATAGATATCTAAAATTTTTAAATGATCCTAATATTTCTCAAGAGAAAAAAGTAGAACTTTATAATGAAATAAGTGAAGAATACTTTGAGGTAAAAGATTTCGATGAATTCTGTTATGAAAATTTTGCTGATATAGAAGATAAAATGATTGAATTTTATGATAACTACTTTGATGATATTATAGCTGTAGCTATAAAACATAGCGATTTCCCTAAAGAAGAACACTCTAGATTTTATCATGAGTACAAAAGTACAATGGATAATATATTTAGAGCTAATGCAAAAGATTATTTAACAACTGTTATTTTTAGTTAAGGGTGAAATGTAAATCGTGAATCGAAAGTTTATATTTTTCGATTCACGATTTATGCATAACTATTCACGAATTTTTATGGAACAAAAAAATTACGAAACTATTGAAAAGTTTTTATGTGAAAAATTTTCTGAAGAATTAGAAATTAATATAGATGAAATAGATGTTGAAAAAGCTTTTTCTGAATATGGTTTAAGCTCTATTGCTACCATGCAAATATCTGGAGATTTAGAAGATTTTTTAGGAAAAAAAATAAATCCTATAATATTATTTGAATATTATACTATAAAAAAACTAGCAACTTTTTTATCCAAATCATAATAATAAATTTAAATATGTAATAAAATCTATATATTTTTGATAAAATTATTAATATAATTTATTAAGAAAACTTACATATAAAGTTTATTAATTAGAACTTTTGTTAAAAACATTAAAATATTGGGAATAATATTTTAAATAAAGTTTGATTATATCATGAGGATAAAAAATGGTTTCTACCACAATTAATCTAGATATTTTAAAAGAAACCGATCATTATAAGGTTTTAGGAGTTAATGATAATACTTCTAATGATGAAATACAAACTACATACAAAAACTTAGCTAAACTTTATCATCCAGATAGAGCAGATAGTAGTAAGAGAGATATTTACAATCAAATTTTTACTAAAATAACTAGTTCTTATAATATTTTAAAAGATCCTGAAAAAAGGAAAAATTATGATTACGAAAAAAAGTTAAAAGAAGAATATGAAAAAATAACAGCTTTCTCTCAAAAAAATTTCCAAGGAGCAAATGTAGTTGAAAAATCAACCTCAAAACCTGGAGGGTTTAACCTTAGTGCTGCTATTAGTAAAGGAACTGTTTATAATTATGATGATTATAAAAGCCCAGATAAACCAAAAGCAGAAAATACTATAAAAAATAATATTTCACCAAATATACCACCACAAACAAATTCTCAAGCAAAAAAAGGTCCTACAGATATTACCGAAAAAATGTATAACGATGCTATGGAAAAATATAAAAATGGTAATATAGATGCGGCTATTTTAGATTTACAAACAGCTACAGTAATGGTAAAAGTAGCAAAATATCATAGTGCTTTAGGTTTATTTATGAAAGAAAAAGGGTGGCATGGATATGCTCAAGTAGAATTTAAAAAAGCCCTAGAAATAGACTCTAAAGATAAAATAGCTACTAAATATTTAGCTGAATATGATGCTAAAAAAGAAGAATTAATGAATAAAGGTAAAGAAATACAAAATAAAATAGAAAAAAGTAATCAAGGTTTTATTGCCAAAATTATTAATGCAATTTTAGGACTCTTTAAAAGTAATGCTAGTTAGGAATAGTTAACCTAACTAACATAAAAAATTAGTTATTCTTTTTTATTTTTTATATAAAATTGTGCTGTTGTTCTTACAGAATAAGATTCATCTTTTGTCAAAATCAGAAGAATATCTTTTGTGGTATTTAAATGTTTTGCAACTAAATTTCTAATATCAGCATTTTTAGACTTTGATAATAATTCTAAATCTTTTTCTGATGTAAAATTTTGATATAATTTTGGGTTTTTTAATACTGATGTTTGAACAGTATAATTAATATCTTCTGATAGTTTTAAAAGAGTTTTAGCTGAAGTATTTTTATTTTGAGCTACTAGTTCTCTTAATTTATAGTATTTTGAGCTTGATAAAATATCCAAATCATTAGAATTAAATATGTCTTGATACAAATTAGGATTTTTTAAGGAGGCTTCTTGTACATTATAATTAATATCTTCTGATAGTTTTAAAAGAGTTTTAGCTGAAGTATTTTTATTTTGGGCTACTAGTTCTCTTAATTTATAATATTTTGAGCTTGATAAAATATCCAAATCATTAGAATTAAATACGTCTTGATACAAATTAGGATTTTTTAAAGATGTTTCTTGTACATTAAAATTATCATCTTCTGATAATTTTAAAAGATCGTTGCAAGATAAATTTTTATTCATAGCAGCATCTGTTTTTAAAGTTATATCTTTTGAATTAATAATAGTATCCATTTCATTTTTTACTAAATAATCTATATCTTTTTTAATTGGATATTCATTTTTAACTTTATCAGATTTAGTATCTATAATTTTATTTGGATATTTTGAATAATCTCTAAACTCATTAGTTAAATTATTATTAGCCCTGTTTTTTAAGTAATTATCCTTTGGATAATTATAATAACTTGAAAAAGAACATCCATTAGTTAATAGTAAAAATGGAATTAATAAAAATAGATTCTGTTTCTTCATAATAAATTCTCCTTTTGTTATATATTAAATCTCCACTCTTTGGAAAGGGTAAAATATTATTCCATGACAAATTAATATTATGCAAAAAAATAAGCATAATAAAGATTTTAAAAATAAAGCATTATAAATTAATAAAAAACTTTATTTTTACCTTTTTTATAGATAAATAATATATTTAAATAGACGTAAAATTATCAAAAAAAGTTCCAATTAGGTTACAATACTTTACATTATAAAATTAGTTATAGAACATTCTTAAATATCTAAATTTATAAAATAAATTTAAGGTTTCCTGCGGTATTGATACCCCCTGAAACCAAAGAGCATAGCTCTGAGGTATTGTCTAATAAGAATAAAAAGTATATTAACAAATTATTAATAACATGATTTAATATTAAATAATTTATTTTATCTAATTTATAGAGAGTGGTTAAATATGTACTTAAAAAAGAAAAGCCTTTTATTGTCTCTTGCCCTAAGTTTTTTTGCTACTACAAATGCTTTTTCAGAAGAAAAAGATTTAAATTCTTTATCCTTAGAAGAATTACTTAATATAGAAGTATCTTCTGCATCAAAAAAATTAGAAAAAATTCAAGATTCACCTGGGATTATTACTGCGTATCCTAGTAAACTTATAGAAGAATACGGTTATTACTCTGTTTCAGATTTAGCAAATATAACACCTGGATATAGTTCTTATTTAAAATATGGTGAAAAAGTTTTTGAAACAAGAGGACAAAAAGCTGATAGTTTTAATAATAATAAACATTTAACTTTAATAGATGGAATACCAATAAATCATGCGAGAGCTTTTAAATCTCCTATTGAAGAAGAACTACCTATATTTTTTGCAAAACAAGTTGAATTTTTAAGAGGTCCAGCTTCATCTTTATATGGAACTAGTGCATTTTATGGAGTTATAAATATTGTACCTAAAACATTAAAAGAAAATGGTTTTTTATTAGAAAGTAAAATGTTTGGTGGAACTAATAATTTTAGCAAAAAAGCAATGGCTAATGCTTTAATAAAAAATGATACAGGTGAAGCAAGAATTAGTTTAGGTTATTATAAAAAAGATGCTTCAAGAAATTATGTAGGAATAAAAGATAGTAATGATAATCTTTTTTGGGATGACCAAAATAGTACTTTTTTAAATTTATCTTATAAACTAAACTCTACTGTTTTTCAAGGCTTAGGTTTTGGACTTATTTATATGTCAAAAAATGGAGGTTTAGGCGAACATTGGATGGAAAGTGCTTTTACACACCAATTAAATGACATTACATGGGAAACATTTATTCCTTATATTAAATATCAAAAAGCTTTAACTGATAATTTTTCTATAAACTCTTATGCTAAATATAATCAAGGTATGGAAAAAGGATGGTGGGCTCCTTTTACAAATGAAAGTTATGCTAAATATGATGGAACTGGAAATATCTTTTCTGCGTATGATGCTAGAGTTGATAATTTTGAAGCCTTATTAGAAGCAAAATACGATCCTTTAGATTGGTTAAATATTATAGCTGGGGTAAATGTAGATTCTCGATATCAAAAAGGAAATCCTGATAGTTATGATTATAATTTTAATGCAGGTATAAAAGATTCTACAGAAAATAAAGAAGCCTATCTTTTAGGTGATGAGCTAAAAAATCCATCAGCACTATTTTCTATTTATTCAGCCTATTCTCAAGTAAGTACCAAATTTCCAGTATTAAAAGAACTTTTGATAACTTTAGGAGCTAGAGGAGATTATGGAACTTCATCTATATTACAATATCAACAATTATCTCCAAGAATAGCATTAGTACAAAAACTAAATGATAATTTTAATCTTAAATTACTTTGGGGAAATGCATTAAGAGGACCAGGATTAAAAGAGTTTGGTCTTAATACCTCGGCCAAACAAAAATATGGTACTGAAATAAAAGATATAAAAGCTGAAACTATTAGTACTTTAGAAGGGGGATTAACTTTTAATAATGATAATGTTAGTAGTACACTTACATATTTTAATAATAGTACAATAAATGCTTTAGATGGAACTAGATACAAAGATTCAAATATTTTTGTAAATTCAGAAGGTGTAATACAAGCGAGTGGAGTTGAAGCGGAAACTTCTGTTGCACTAAATAAAGATTTTAACTTTTTTGCAAATTATTCTTTTGCTCAAGCATTAGATTCAAAAGGAAAAGAACTAAATGATATACCAATACATAAAGCTAATTTTGGAATAAATTATACTTTAAATGCACCTTTTAATCTTAATTCCAGCTTAGTTGGTAAATGGATAAGTGATTATAGAGTTACTGATTCTAAACTAAATAGACCTAGTGGTAATTTCACTTTAGACCTTAATTTTAGTTCTAGATTATTAGATAATTTAACGGCTGAATTCCAAATAAGAAACCTTTTGGATATGAAGTATAAATTGCCTAAAAATGGATTGCCAGATATACCTATGGCAGGTAGAACTTTTATTTTTGGTTTGGGTTATCAACTATAAAAAATAATTAGAGTTTTTTCTAGAAGTAGTTTTTAATATTATTTTTTAGAAAAAACTTTAATAATCCATTTTTAATAATCTATTGTGTTATATCAAAAAGAACATCATTAAAAATTCCTTTTTTAGTTATTACAACTATAGGCATATTATTTTGAAAATTATTCCATTTATAATAATCTAAAGATAACTCTAAAGATTTACCATTATCCTTCCAATCTGAAATAATCATTTTATAAATTGTTTTTTTAGAAGTATTTATAATATTTTTTTCTCTTACCAAAGAATTATGTTTAGTATGCTCAGAAAATATACTAGATAGATAATTTATATCTTTTAATAAAAAATCATTTAATACTATAAAAATAATAGGAAAAATAAAAAATAATGCTAAGTAACCATTTTTACTTTTACTTTGATCTAATTTTTGAAAACTATTTTTTATTTTTGAAAATCCATATTGTTTTGCTATATAAGTAATATAAATTATTATGATTACAAGTGTTATAGATAAATTCAAATTGCTATTTATAACAGATTCTTGTATTTTAAATTTACTACTAAAAAAACCATCTATTATGATTAGTGTAACTAAAAATAAAGTAACCCCTATTAGGTTTATAACAAAAAAATGAACTATTTTTTTATCTTCTTCCAAAGCTGATGTTTCAAAACTTTTTTTATTTTTTTTCATCTTTAATAAGTTGGTTATAAAATAAAAGCCTATTATTATTGTATAGTTAAACTAGTAAATAATAAAATAATTATTCTAAAAGGATAAAAAATGTTTTTTAGAAAAATATTTGTAGCACTTCTAACTTTAATACTTTTTAACTTTAACAATTTTTCTTTTGCAGAAGAAAATGAATTTAAGACCTCCTACTTGGTATCAACCCCGCAGGAGGAAGGTAGCGGGGGCTCTGAGGTATTCTCTAATAAGAATAAAAATATGGAAAAAATTTATGCTCCAATATTATTTTTTGATTCTAAAGAAAAAGCTCCTCTAACATCAGTTGAAAATTATGTTAAAACTGGTTTATCTTTAGTAGCATATAAAAATGGCAAAAAATACAAAATAATAAAAAGAAAATTAAAGCTAGAGGATATGGAAAAGTATCCATCTAAATTTATTTTTATAAATAATGAAAAAGTAGAATTGGCACTTCAATCTAATAATAAAGTTTCACCTTATGAAAGGGTTGTTTATACCAGAAAAATAATTATTGAAAATTATACCCATATACAATATTGGTTCTTCTATTCTTTTAATGATACTACTGATGTTGGTGGAGGTAGTTTAATTTCAAAATGTGGAAATCATCAAGCAGATTGGGAACATATTTCTTTAAAAATAAATACTGAAAAATTTAATCAAGCAAAAACAGAATTAGAGTATTTAAATGCAATTGAAGAAACTTTTTTTGCTCAACATAACAAAGGGCAACATGATGATAGAAAAAGAAAAAAAATTTCAGATAATTTAGTTAAGTTTGAAGGAACACATATAAAAGCTTTTCCAGCCAGAGGAACACATGCTACTTTTTATGAATCTGGGATATATAGTATTGCTGATTTGTTATTTTTTAAACTAAAGGATATAGCAGATGGTAATGGTGAAATTTTATATTCTGAAAATTTTTTGGTAGATATGGAAAAGCAAAGTTGGAGTAAGTATGGTGGTAGATGGGGACAAATTTCTGATGATTATTGTAATATTGCAGAAAAAACAACTAAAGCTTCTAATGATGGTGAAGTAGGTCCGATACAACAATTAAAAGGAATTGATTAATAAAAAGTATATTTACATTTTGTTTTTTGACAATATTTTTATTGTTAACAATTTTGACAATAAAAATATTGTCAAATAGTATTTTAATATGAGATAAGAGTTTATGTTATGAAAAAAATATTTATTTTAATTTTATTTTTATATAGTTGTAATTCATCAGATAGAATGCCAAAAGGAAAACCATATAATTATATAAGTTTAACTTATGATGAAATAAAAAATGATTTAGACAATCTACTCCCATTTGATTCAAATTATTTAGCTTATATATCAGCAAATAATAATTATTTTTTTATTTCAAATAATGAATCAGGTATTCATGTATTTGATAATTCAGATCTTAAAAACCCTAAAAATATTTCTTTTATAAGAATTCCAAATGTAATTAGTATGAAAGTCTTAGATAATATAATATATGCCTATAGTTTAGGAGATATAGCTATTTTAGATATATCAAATATTTATAATGTAAAGTTATTAAAAAGAGTTATAATAAATGAAAAAAAAGATATTAATATAAAATCAAATGAATATATAGCTAATTATAATGAAAATAAATTTCTAAATATTATAGGTAACTATCTCTATATAACCAAATCTTATGATAATAAACAAGAAATAGTTATTTTAGATATTTCTAACAAATATGAACCTAAAGAAGTTAACAAAATAGAGATCGTAAAAAATCTTGAAATTAAACCATTTGACAAAAATTATGAAATCATTCAGGATTTATCATATAATAATAATTTAATGGTAATATCTACAAATAAAAGATTATTAATTTATTCTATTGAAGATAATAAAAGTACGATTTTTATTTCTGAGTTTAGTTATATCAATAATAAAAGAATTGAATATGGTGAAATATTAACTTCAGTTGCTATTAATGATAAAAACATATATATAAAATCATCTATAAATTACTTGGATATTATAAATTTAAAGGATATAAAAGCTCCAAAAATTGCTAAGAGTTATGAATTAAAAGGATATAAAAAGTTAAATATAAAAAAAGGAACTCAATATCTAATTTTTGGAGGAAATGAAATATATGATATGAGTCAAGATTTAACATTAATCCCCATAAAAAATATTCAATATAAATTAAAAAGCTTTTTTATAACAGAACAAGAAATTCTCCTAGGTATTGTAGATAATGAAGGAATAGTTCAATACGATATTTCTAATTTAGATAAAGAATTAAAACCATTGAGTTTTATTGATACTAGTGTATATTCTAATTATCCACCCAGATTTAATGATGTTGAATATTATAATTAAAAAACTAAGTTTACTTAAAAATAGATAAAACTCTTATTATAAAGAGCTTTAATAAACGTACTTAAACACGAAGCAATAACAGAAACTTAGCTTTTTATACTTATATGTCGAACGAATTAATTTAAAATATTTATAAAAAACTAAAAACTACTTTTATTTTAATTTTAGATAACTTAGCTATAATGACTTATAAATATTTTAATAAAAAACTAAATGATAAAAATACAAAATATATCAAAATCATTTTTACAAGGAAATAATAAAATACAAATTTTAGACAATATTTCACTTGATATACAAGAAGGTCAAAAAGTTGCAATTATTGGTCCATCTGGAAGTGGGAAATCAACTTTTTTATCTGTAATATCTGGAATGGATAAACCTGATAAAGGTAAAGTTTTTATAGATAAAAAAGATATAACTTCATTATCAGAACTAGAATTATGTGAAATTAGAAATTCGAAAATAGGTATTATATTTCAAGCCTTTGAATTAATAAATTCTTTTACAGCCATAGAAAATGTTATGTTACCTTTAGATATTGCAAAAAAAGAAGCTTATAATAATGCAAAAAATTTACTTAATGATTTGGGTTTAGGTAACAGATTAGAACATTTACCTAAAATGCTTTCAGGTGGAGAACAACAAAGAGTAGCTATTGCAAGAGCAATGATAAATAGTCCTAAAGTTATTTTTGCAGATGAACCAACTGGAAACTTAGATATAGATACAGGTAAAAAAGTTATAGAATTACTATTTAATCTAATAAAAAAATATAATAAAACCCTTGTACTAATAACACACGATCTTAACCTAGCATCAAAAATGGATAGAATTTTTATTTTGAAACATGGAAATTTAGAAGAAATAACACATGAACAATTACATATTCAAAATATATAAACAAATTTTTAAAAGGGATAAAGAAAAACTAATTCTTTCTTTTCTAAGTCTTTTTATTGGAGCATTTGTTATAAGTGTTATTTTAGGATTAGTATCTAGTGTAAAAAACTATGTGAATAATCAAAGTAAAGAATTAATAGGTGGAGATATTGTTTTACAACAATCTTTTCCTATAGATTATAAAAACTATAAACATATAAAAGAAGCAAAAAATATAGAAATATCAGAAAAAATTCAAACTATAGTAAGTACTGCAAATATAAAAAACGAATTTATTTCTTTAGGATCTATAAGAGTAATAGAAAATAATTACCCTCTTTATGGAAATTTAGATACACAAAATAACTCTGGTAATTTTCCTAAAGAAAATGAAGTTTTTGCAGAAAAAACTTTTTTTGAAAAAACAAATTTAAAAATAGGTGATTTTATTTTTATTGGTAAAGGAAAATTTTTACTAAAAGATATGATTATAAATGAACCTGATAAATTTGGTTCAGATTTTAGTTTTGCACCAAAAATTTTAATGAACCTAAAAAGTTTTGAAAAAACTCAAATAGATAAATCAGTTAGTAGAATTTCTTATTATGTAATGATAAAAGATAAACAAAAATTTTTTACTAAAGAAAAATTGGAAGAATTAGAAAAAGATTTTAAAATTCAAGGAGTAAGAGTTACAACAGCTTTAAAAGGACCAACTCAACTAGTTAATATAATAGAGGCATGGGAAAGATTTTTTATTACTATCTCGGTTTTAACTATGTTTCTTATTATGGTGAATATTAGAGTTAATCTAATTTATATTATTAATTATTTTACAAAAACAATAGCTGTTTTTAGAACTCTTGGAATGTCAAAAAATGCCATTATAAAAATCTTTTCATTATTACTTTTTACAATTTCTTTATCAGCAGGAGTAGTTGGAAATATTATTGGTAATTTAGCTATTTATGGAATTTTACCTAATATAGAAAAAATTTTAAGTGTAAATTTACCCTTACCTTCTATAATAGATAGTTTTTTTATAGCAGTTCCTTTAACTGTAATATTATGTTTTTTAGCATCTATTCAAGCCTTTAATAAAATATTAGAAATAGAGCCTAAAATAATTTTGTCTCAACCTATTAATGCTATTATTAGAAAAAAATCTATTTTAAATGAAATAATAACTTCTTTAATTATTGCTTTTGGTTTATTTATTGGGATTTATTATCTTACAGAAAATCTTTTTTCTGCACTAATAAGTGTTACAACAGTTTCTATTTTATTTACAGTTTTTATTTTATTAGTAAAATTTTTAATTTCAACCTTATATAAAAATAGGTATAAATTTAATTTTTCAGCTAGAAGTATAATTAACTTTGTAAAAAATCAAGGCCTAATAGGTGAAACAGCTATAGCCTCTTTAACACTTGCACTAAGTGGTATTTTTTTAATTTCTTTAATCCAAACTAATATTGAAGGTAATTTACAAGGCCCCTTAAAAAATAAAATACCTAATTTATATATTATTGATATTCAAGAAGATCAAGTAATAGATATAAAAAAATACTTTAAAAATATAAATCTTTTTCCAAATGTAAGAGGAAGATTTATGAAATTGGATGATAAAAACTTACAAACTTCAAATGAAAAATTAGATCCAGAATTAACTAGAGAATTTAATCTTACTTATAGAAGTGATTTAATAAAAGGTGAAAAATTATATAGTGGCGAATGGCATGGTAATAATCAAAAAATGTCTGTTTCCGTTGAAAAAAGATTTGCAGAAAGAGCTAAAATTAAATTAGGTTCTAAAGTTGAGTTTATGATATTAGGAATCCCAATTAGTGCTAAAGTAACTAGTATTAGAACTGTAGATTCATCTCAAGGACTACCTTTCTTTTTCTTTGTTTTTTCTCCAGATGTATTACAAGACGCACCTAGAGCTTATTTTGCTTATACTAATATAGATAATAAAAAATTACCACAAATACAAACTGATTTAATCAGAAAATTTCCTAATTTATTTTTGATACCAACAGGTGAAGTAATAAAAACAATTCAATCTATAACAGATTTGATACTTTTTTCAGTTACTATAGTTTCTTTTCCTGCTCTAATTTTAGGTATGATTTTAATTTGTAGTATGTTAGTAAGCTCAGCCCAAGAACGATTTAAAGAACTACTTTTATTCAAAGTATTTGGATCTGAGCAAAAGCAAATTTTTAATTTGTATCTTTATGAAAGCACCTTTTTTATTATTTTTTCAGCTATTTTTGCGACAATATTTTCTTTGGCACTAACTTTTATTTTAAATAAATATTTTTTCAATTTTGATAACTTTTATCTTAATTATCAAATACTATTTATGGTTTTTGCTATTCTAGTTTTTAGTGTTTTGTTTACTATTTATTTAATAAAAAAAATGTTTGTAAAAACTCCATCTATGTTATTTAGAGAGCAATAAAATAAATATTTTTAGCCACGGATAACACTGATACCAAAGATAAAATATTCGTGAAATCTGTGAAATCTGTGGCTAAATAATGAAATGTTAGTTTATTATATTAAGTAAGGAAAATATGGGAAAAAAAAGAAAAAAGTTAAAAAAAGCTATAACAAAACCTTTAAAAATAGCAAATGAGGTTGTTACAGAAACAACCTCATTGGTAAAAGAAAGTGGAGAGTTAAAACAAGGTTTAGGTCTTGTTAGTGGTGTAATTTCTTTAACACTTGCTATATTATGTTTTTTTGGTGTAATTGCTTTCTATTTTCCTGCTTACCTTACAACTCCAGAATTAAGAGCTAAATACTCAGTAGATTTTCTAAGAAACTTAATGTTTTATTCTATGGTTATTTCTGGAGGTATTTCTATTGCCAATATTTTATTAAAAAGATCAAGAAATATAAATATCTTATCTTTAACTTTTATAGTTATTAGTACTCTTTTAGGTGGCTCTGGAGTAGAGGTTAAAGATTTCCCTTCTAATACACCTTATATAGGATTAGATTGGTTTATCTTAGATTTATTAGGCTCTACAATGATTTTTATACTAATAGAAAAAATATTCCCTTTGTATAAAAAACAACCTATTTTTAGAAAAGAATGGCAAACTGATTTTATTTATTTTGTTGTAAATCATTTTTTAGTCGGATTAGTTTTATTGATAGTTAATTTTTTGGTTCATAAAATATTTGGTTTATTTGTTTTAAATGAATTTCAAAATTTTATTCAAAATATAACTTATTTACCACAAGTATTTTTATGTGTTTTAGTTGCAGATCTTATTCAATATTGGGTACATAGAGCATATCATGAAATACCTTTTTTATGGAGAATTCATTCTATACACCATAGTATAAAAACAATGGACTGGTTAGCTGGATCAAGAATACATATTTTAGAACTTATTTTTACTAGAGTTTCTATTTTAGGTGTTTTATATGTTTTTGGTTTTGAAAAAACAGTTATGGATGCTTATATAATTATTGTTGGTTTTCAAGCAGTTCTTAATCATTCTAATGTTTCATTACCTTGGGGCTTTTTAAAATATTTTATTGTTACACCAGAATTTCATCATTGGCATCATTCCTCAGAAAAAGAAGCGTTGGATAGAAATTATGCGGCTCATTTTTCTTTTTTAGATTATTTTTTTGGAACAGTAGTAAAATCTAAAAATAAATTTCCAGAAAAATATGGTGTTGTTGGAGATTATATTCCCAATGATTTTATCAAACAACAGTTAGTTCCTTTTAAAAAATAGAGTAATTTTTATAGATATTACCGTAGTGAAGTATACATAAAATATTTTATACTGAATTACAGATATTATGTAATTTTATAGAGGTAATAAGTGCTTGTTTCAGTAGATTCAAGAGGAACATTAACTCTTCCATCTCAAATAAGAAAAGAACTTGAAATAAAAGAAGGCGATCATTTTAATATAGAAATAAAATTAGGCAAAATAATAATAACTTCTGTTTTTATAATTCCCAAAAATCAGTTATCAGAGGCTGGTAAAAATAAAGAAAAAGAAGCTTCTGAAAATATAAAAAAACTAAAACCTTTTTTACAGCAGAACAGTTAATAGAAGAACTGAATGAAGATTAGTAGAACTGATGTATTAAAAAAAGACTATAGATCTTTATCTGATGAGATAAAAAAAGCTGTAAATAACCAAATTATTCAATTACTTATGGATCATAAACATCCTTCATTAAATTTAGAGAAATTAAGCGGATACAAAAATATTTATTCAATCAGAGTAAATATAAACTTTAGAATATCTTTATCTATAGAAACAGAAGAGTTTATTTTAAGAAGAGTTTTAAACCATGATGATTTATATAGAAACCCATGATTAAATTTTAATAAGTTCATAATCTTAAAAGTTCCCTAAGATAATATAATTAATGTTTTGATATGAAAGTAAAATGTTATTAAAATAAACAAAATTATGAAAAATACGTTAAGCCTTATTTTAATTATTTTATCTTTATTTTTTAGTAATATTCCTAAGATGGAAAATAAAAATTTTAGTTCAGAAAAAGATACTATTTTATCTAAAAAAGAAAATAAAATCATAACAACTTATGGTGATAGTTTAACAGCTGGTTATGGCTTACCCATAGAAGAATCTTACCCGAGCTTATTACAAAAAAAATTACAAAAGGAAGGTTATCCTTATAAAGTTATAAATTCTGGTTTAAGTGGTGATACTACACAAGCAGGATTAAATAGAATTAATTGGGTACTAAAAACTAATCCTGAAATAGTTATTTTAGAGTTGGGGGCTAATGATGCTTTAAGAGGTATGTCTGTTGAAAATGCCAAAAAAAATTTGAGTTCTATAATTGAAAAGCTACAAGCTAAAAAAATAAAAATTTTATTAGCAGGTATGAGAGCACCTAGAAATTTAGGGGAAAAGTATTATAAAAGTTTTGATAATATTTATCCAGAACTAGCTAATAAATATAAAATACCTCTTATACCATTTTTTTTAGATGGTGTAGCTATGGATAAAAACTTAAATATTGGAGATGGTATTCATCCTAACTCTAAAGGTTATATAAAAATAGTTAATAATAATGTTTGGAAATATTTAAAACCTTTGATTAGTAAAAACTGATAAATAAAAATGGAAAATATTATTATTAGAAATGCAATTATAAAAGATTTAGAATTTTTAGTTCAAGCTGATTTATCATCAGATGGTTATACATCTTTAGGTGAGCAACAAGTCTCAAATAAAGAACATACAGAAAAAATAAAAAATTTTATTACTAATAAAAATAAAGGTGCATTAGTTGCTATAAAAAATGAAATTTCTATAGGATGCTTAATGTACAACATAGTAAATATTGATAACAAACTACCTGACTATAGTATTTTTTATAAACTGGATAGGAATCTGTTTCCTAAAGATGGAAATATTATAGAGATTTTTCAATTATGGATAAAACCTGATTTTAGAAAAAAAGGTATAGCCAAATCTCTAAAAATAAAGTTAGAAGAAATTGCTTTAAATTTAAAAATAAATGCAATATATACTCATACCGAAGAAGTCCATGAAGTAGTGTTAAAATTAAATAAAGGACTTGGTTATAAAGAAATAAGACGAGGTCCAATCTGGGATGAAATAATAAGAGTGAGTCTTATTAAGAACCTGTAAATCTAAATAATTTATAAAAAGTTAGTAATGGATTTGACAACTATTAACTATTTTATACTTAAATTAAATTTTAATAAGTTCATAACGTTAAAAGTACACTAAGATAATATAATTAAAATCCTGATGTAATAACGTCTTGAAACGAAAGTTAAATTTAAGTAAAGTTTTATTTATAAAACCTTTAATACGTATTGACACCCTTGTATTTATGGGGGTATCATTTTAACTTGCAGTATTTGTAATTATAAGACATATAAGTCTTTTGTTTTTAATAATTTTTGAGTATTTTGAATTTAAGGAGCGTTTAGTTTGCCTACGATTAACCAATTATTAAAAAGCGAAAGAGACAAAGTTTTAACGAAAACTAAGTCTCCAGCGTTGAAAAGTTGCCCTCAAAGAAGAGGTGTTTGTACAAGGGTTTATACAACTACCCCTAAAAAGCCTAATTCTGCTTTAAGAAAAGTTGCCAGAATAAGATTAACCAATCAAATTGAAGTTACTGCTTATATTCCAGGTATTGGACACAACTTACAAGAGCACTCTGTTGTTCTTATAAGAGGCGGAAGAGTTAAAGATTTACCAGGGGTAAGATACCACATAGTAAGAGGAAAACTTGATACTGCTGGAGTAAAAGATAGAAACCAATCAAGATCAAAATATGGAGCAAAACGTCCTAAAAAGGGTGCAGCAGCAGCTCCAGCTAAGAAAAAATAGTTAGATAAGGATATAAAGTCATGCCAAGAAGAGGAAAAGTTGTAAAAAGACAAGCAAAACCAGATCCGGTTTATGATAGCGTTGTAATGGGTAAATTTATCAACAACTTAATGTACAAAGGTAAAAAAACAATATCAGAAACCATATTCTATGGAGCATTAGATGCAGCTTCTGAAAAATTAAAGAAAACTCAAGTTGAAGTTTTTGACACTGCATTAAAAAATGTAACTCCATTACTTGAAGTAAAAGCAAGAAGAGTTGGTGGTGCTACATACCAAGTTCCTACTGAAGTAAAAGCTGAAAGAGGAGTTGCGTTAGGTATGAGATGGTTAATTGAATACTCAAGAAAAAGAAACGGAAAATCTATGATTGATAAATTATCAGCTGAATTTGTTGATGCAAATAATGGTGTAGGTTCTTCTGTTAAGAAAAAAGAAGATACACATAAAATGGCTGAAGCTAATAGAGCTTTTGCACATTATAGTTACTAAATGGTGTTATTATGGCTAGAAAATTTGAATTAAATAGAGTAAGAAATATTGGTATAGCTGCTCATATAGATGCTGGTAAAACCACTACAACAGAAAGAGTTCTTTACTATACTGGAACTATTCACAAAATAGGTGAGGTTCATGATGGTGCAGCAACAACTGATTATATGGTTCAAGAGCAAGAAAGAGGTATTACTATTACTTCTGCTGCTATTTCTTGTGAATGGAAAGACCACAGAATCAATATCATAGATACACCTGGTCACGTTGATTTTACAATTGAAGTTGAAAGATCCCTCAGAGTTCTTGATGGTATGATCTTTGTTTTCTGTGCAGTAGGTGGAGTTCAACCTCAATCAGAAACAGTTTCAAGACAAGCTAACAGATATGGAGTTCCTAGAATGGCTTTTGTTAACAAAATGGACAGAGTAGGAGCAAATTTCTTTAGAGTTGTTGATCAAATTAGAACAAAATTAAATATGAATGCTGTGCCTATACAAGTTCCTTTAGGTGCAGAAGATCAATTTAGAGGTTTAGTTGACCTTATTGATATGAAAACATATATCTACAAAAATGATAAAGGAACAGATATAGAAATTTCTGATACTATTCCTGAAGAAGTAGCTGATTTAGTTGCTGAATATAGAGAAAAAATGGTTGAAGCTGCTGCTGAGTGTGGTGGAGATGATCTATTAGAAAAATATTTAGAAACAGGTGATTTATCTAATGATGAAATCGTAAATGCCTTAAGAAAAGGTACAATTGATTGTAAAATTATTACCGTTACTTGCGGAACAGCTTTCAAAAATAAAGGCGTTCAATTAATGCTTGATAATGTTATCAGATTATTACCATCTCCAATTGATGTTCCTCCAATTAAAGCTTTTAACCCAGATACTCAAGTTGAAGAATTAAGAGAAGCAAATGATGATGCACCTTTTTCTGCTTTAGCATTCAAAATTTTAAGTGATCCATTTATTGGAAGATTAACTTTTATAAGAGTTTATTCAGGTACCTTAAAGGCAGGTTCTTATGTAATGAACGTAACTAAAGGTAAAAAAGAAAGAATTTCAAGATTAGTTCAAATGAGAGCTAATGATAGATTAGAAATTGATGAAGTTAGAGCTGGTGATATTGCTGCTGCAATTGGTTTAAAAGATTCTATTACAGGAGATTCTCTTTGTGTTGAAGATAGACCAGTTTTACTTGAGTCTATTGTATTCCCAGAACCAGTTATTAACGTAGCTATTGAACCAAAAACAAAAGCTGACCAAGATAAATTAGGTATGGCTCTTAATAGATTAGCTGATGAAGATCCTTCTTTCAGAGTTTCTCAAAACCATGAAACAAACCAAACAATTATTGCTGGTATGGGTGAGTTACACTTAGAAATTATCGTTGATAGACTTTTAAGAGAATTCAAAGTTGAAGCTAACGTTGGTAAACCACAAGTTTCTTACAGAGAAACAATTACAAAAGCTATGGATCATGTTGAAGGTAAATTTATCAGACAATCTGGTGGTAAAGGTCAATACGGTCACGTTGTAATTAAATTAGAACCAAATGAATTAGGTAAAGGTTTTGAATTCGTAAATAAAATTGTTGGTGGTGTTATCCCTAAAGAATATATCCCTTCAGTTGAAAAAGGTATTAAAGAAGCTGCTGCTGGTGGAGTTATGGCTGGTTATCCAGTAATTGACTTCAAAGTAACACTTTTCCACGGTTCTTTCCACGATGTTGACTCTTCTGATATGGCTTTCCAAATTGCTGGTTCTATGGCATTTAAAGATGGTTTTAATAAAGCTAAACCAGTTTTACTTGAGCCTGTTATGAAAGTTGAAGTTGTAGTTCCAGAAGGAAACATGGGTGATGTAATTGGTGATTTACAAGGTAGAAGAAGGGGTATGCTCGAAGGCATGAATCCAGATCCTGCTGATAGTTCATTACAGTTCATAAACTGTTTAGTTCCACTCTCTGAAATGTTTGGATACGCAACAGATTTAAGATCTATGACTCAAGGTAGAGGAACCTTCTCAATGGAGTTCTCTAAATACATGGAAGTTCCGAAGAACATAGCTGAAGCTATAATACAACAAGCAAATAAAGAAGCTTCTAAATAAAAAATTTGAATAAAGGAACGATTTTTGCTAGTCGTTCCTTTTAAAACATAAAATTAATTGAGGTAAAAATAAAATGGCAAGAGAAAAGTTTAATAGAAATAAAACTCACGTTAACATCGGTACTATCGGACACGTAGACCATGGTAAAACAACTCTTACTGCTGCAATCACAATGACATTAGCTGCGGTAGGTAAAGCACAAGTTAAAAAATATGATGAGATAGATGCTGCTCCAGAAGAGAAAGCTAGAGGTATTACAATTAATACCGCTCACGTAGAATACGAAACTGAAAAAAGACACTATGCTCACGTAGATTGCCCAGGTCACGCTGACTATATTAAAAATATGATCACTGGTGCTGCTCAAATGGATGGAGCTATTTTAGTTGTTTCTGCTGCTGATGGTCCTATGCCTCAAACCAGAGAACACATACTTTTAGCTAGACAAGTTAATGTTCCTTACTTAGTTGTTTTCTTAAACAAAGTTGATATGGTTGACGATGAAGAATTAGTTGAACTCGTTGAAATGGAAGTTAGAGAACTCTTAAGCAAATATAAATTCCCTGGTGATGATATTCCTATAGTTAAAGGTTCTGGCTTAAAAGCTACAGAAGCTTTAGGTGCTAACTCTAAAATCCAAAGAGGAGAAGATAAATGGGTTGATTGCATTTGGGGTTTAATGGATGCTGTTGACAGCTACATTCCAGACCCTGAAAGAGATGTTGATAAACCTATGTTAATGGCTGTTGAAGATGTTTTCTCTATCACTGGTAGAGGTACCGTTGCTACTGGAAGAATTGAAAGAGGAATGGTTAAAGTTGGTGAAGAAGTTGAATTAGTTGGTTTAGCTGAAGAATCTAAAAAAACTACCGTTACTGGTGTTGAGATGTTCAGAAAATTATTAGACCAAGGTATGGCTGGTGATAACGTAGGTCTCTTATTAAGAGGTGTTGATAAAACCATGATAGAAAGAGGACAAGTTATTGCAAAACCGGGTAGTATTAAGCCTCACCACAGATTCAAAGCTGAAGTTTACGTTTTATCAAAAGAAGAAGGTGGAAGACATACACCATTCTTCCCAGGATACAAACCACAATTCTATGTAAGAACAACAGACGTTACTGGTGAAATCAAATTACCAGATGGAGTTGAAATGGTAATGCCTGGAGACAACATCACAATGGAAGTAACCTTAATCAATAGAGTAGCTATCGAAATGAACATGAGATTTGCTATCAGAGAAGGTGGAAGAACCGTTGGTGCTGGTGTTGTTACCGAAATATTAGAGTAGGAGTAGCTATATAATCATGGCAGAACAAAAAATAAGAATAAAATTAAAATCTTATGATCATAAAGCTCTTGATGAAGCTTCAAGAAAAATTGTTGAAACTGCTACCAGAGCTGGTGCAAAAGTAACAGGTCCAATTCCATTACCTGTAAGAAGAAATCTTTATTGCGTATTAAGATCTCCTCATGCAGATAAAAAATCAAGAGAGCATTTCGAGTTTTTAACTCATAAAAGATTAATTGATATTATCGACCCTTCACAAAAAGCTATAGAATCTTTAACAAGAATAGACTTAGCAGCTGGTGTTGATATAGAATTAAAAATGTAAAAAAATCATATAGGAAAATTATACTATAAGCAGATGTTTCCCTATCTGCCTCTATAGTATAATTTTGTGTTTATCGAAAGGATAATAAAATGTCAAAATTAGGAATATTAGGAAAGAAAGTGGGAATGACTCAAGTGTATGACTCTAAAGGAGTTTTACACCCAGTAACTGTTATTCAAGCTGGTCCTTGTACAGTAACCCAAGTAAAAAATAATGAGTCTGATGGATATACAGCTTTACAAGTAGGTTTCGAAGAAACTAAAGAAAGAAGACTTACTAAACCAGAATTAGGTCATTTTAAGAAAAACAATTTAAAATCTTTTAAACATTTAAAAGAATTTAGAGTTGAATCAAATGATTTAAAAAATGTTGGTGATGTTATTGATGTAAGCCTTTTTGCTGAAGGTCAAGCAGTAGATGTAGTTGGAACTTCTATAGGTAAAGGTACACTAGGTACAGTGGCAAGATACAATTTTGGAAGAGGACCTATGACTCACGGTTCTAAAAACCACAGACCACCTGGTTCAATAGGTGCAGGTACAACTCCTTCAAGAGTTTTCAAAGGTAAAAAAATGGCTGGTAGAAAAGGTGCTGAAAGAGTAACCGTGAAAAACTTATCAATTGTAAAAATTGATGTTGAGAAAAATTTAATATTAGTAAGAGGTTCTATTCCAGGTGCTGAAGGTGGACTTGTTACAGTAAAACCAGCAGTAAGAGTTGGTAAATAGAGAGGTTAAGTGATATGACAGTTACATTAAAAAAGTTTGATACAAAAGAAAATAAATATAGCGAAGACTTATCTGTAAACCCAGAAGTGTTTGCACAAGATCCAAATGTTCATGTTATGCACCTTGCAGTAGTAAGACAATTAGCTAATGCAAGATTAGGTACACATTCTACTCTTACTAAATCTGAAGTAAGAGGTGGTGGTAAAAAACCTTGGAAACAAAAAGGTACCGGTAGAGCAAGAGCTGGTAGTAGCCGTTCACCATTATGGAAAGGTGGTGGTGTAATATTTGGACCAAAACCAAGAAGTTATGAAAAAGATATGCCTAAAAAAGTTAGAAAATTAGCATTAAGATCTGCACTTTCTAGCGAAGTTAACAAAATGATAGTATTATCTGGTGACATAGTATCTTCCCATAAGACCTCTGGATTTGTTAAAATATTAGAAAGCTTAGGTTTAGAAAAAGTTAAGAAAGTTTTACTAGTAATTGGCGATAATAATAATGCAAGACTTTCTGCAAGAAATTTGTCTAACGTGAAAATCGTTTATCCTGAGCATGTTGGCGTTTATGATTTAGTAAATGCAGAGAAAATATTAGTAAGTGAAGAAGCATTAGCTGTACTTGAGGGGAGAGCAAAAAATGAATAAAGATGCATATCAAATAGTTAAAAGATTGATGGTAACAGAGAAAAACGTATCTATGAATCCTCTCAATAAGTACGTTTTTGAAGTTGACTTAAGAGCTAATAAAATTGAAATTGCAAAAGCTATTTCTGAAATTTTTAAAGTGAATGTTCTTTCTGTTAATACTATGAGAGGTAAAGCTGAACACAAAAGATTTGGTGTTCGTTCAGTTAAAAAAAGAGCTACAAAAAAAGCAATAGTTACTGTTGCTCAAGGGCAAACAATTGAGTTGCTAGGTTAATTTGTAGGAATATAATATAAGGAGTTCTATCGTGGGAATAAAAATACTTCGTCCTATGACACCTGGTACAAGAGGAATGTCTAGGCTTACAAAAGAAGAAATAACAACAGATAAACCTGAAAAATCTTTAACAGTAATAAAAAAAGCACATTCAGGAAGAAATAATAACGGTAAAATCACTGTTAGACATAGAGGCGGCGGAAGCAAAAGACTTTATAGAATAATTGATTTTAAACGTAATAAAGATGGTGTTCCTGCTGTTGTAAAAACAGTTGAATACGATCCAAATAGAAATGCAAATATTTGCTTATTATTTTATGCAGATGGCGAAAAAAGATATATTTTAGCACCTTTAGGTTTAAATGTAGGTGATAAAGTTATGTCTGGTGCAGATGCAGAAATAAAAGTAGGAAATGCATTACCTTTAGAAAACATACCTTTAGGTTCTACTATACACAATGTAGAAATGTTACCTGGAAAAGGAGCTCAGTTAGTTAGATCTGCTGGTGGAATGGCTCAATTAATTGCAAAAGATGGTAACTATGTTCAAATAAGACTTTCATCGGGTGAAATCAGAATGATTCATAAAAGATGTAAAGCTACATTAGGTCAAATTGGAAATCTTGATTACAAAAATGTAAGCATTGGTAAAGCAGGTAGAAAAAGACTTATGGGTTGGAGACCAACCGTAAGAGGTTCTGTAATGAACCCTTGTGATCACCCACATGGTGGTGGTGAAGGTAAATGTCCTATTGGTGGACAACCTAAAACTCCTTGGGGTAAACCAGCTATGGGTTATAAAACAAGAAAAAGAAAACCTAGTGATAGAATGATTACAAAAAGGAGAAAATAAAAAATGTCAAGATCATTAAAAAAAGGTCCTTTTATAGCTGAAAGTCTCATGTCTAAAATTGAGAAAATGAATGCTAAAGATGAGAAAAAAGTTGTTAAAACTTGGTCAAGATCATCTACAATATCACCAGATATGATTGGACATACAATAGCAGTTCATAATGGTAAAAAGCATGTACCAGTTTATGTTACTGAAAATATGATTGGTCATAAATTAGGTGAATTTGCTCCAACAAGAATGTACAAAGGACATGCTGGAGCTGAGAAAACAGCTAAGAAAAAGTAATTTTAATTAGAGAGATATATTATGGAAGAAGTAAGAGCAGTTGCTAAATATATAAGAATGAGTCCTAGAAAACTCAGAAGAGTGGCAGACCAAATAAGAGGGAAAAATGCAATGGATTCCCTCACTATGCTCAGCTTTATGCCTTATAGTGCAGCAAGTGTAGTGAAAAAAGCATTACACTCTGCTGTTTCTAATGCAGGTGAAAAGCAACTTGATGTTGATGCTTTAAGAGTTAAAGAGGTTTTTGTTGATGGTGGTGTTACACTAAAAAGAATGAGACCAAGAGCTCAAGGTAGAGGCTATTCAATCATGAAGAGAACTAGTAGCATAACAGTTATTGTAGGGTAGAGGAATAAAAAATGGGACAAAAGTCACATCCATACGGATTTAGATTAGGTATTACTAAACCTTGGAAAAGTCGTTGGTTCACAACAAAAGATTATTCAGCTTTTCTTGGTGAAGATCAATACATTAGAAAAGTTGTTAAAGAAAAATTATATCATGCTGGTATTTCTAAAGTTGAAATAGAAAGAAAAGCAAATCAAGTTAGCGTTACCATTTATACAGCAAAACCAGGTATGGTTGTTGGTAAACAAGGTAAAGGAATTGAAGAGTTAAAAGAACAACTTAACAAAAAACTTGGTAAAAAAATAGACATGAATGTTCAAGAAATAAGAAATATTGATGTTGAAGCTCAATTAGTTGCTGAAGCAGTTGCATTACAACTAGAAAAAAGAGTTGCTTTCAGAAGAGCTATGAAACAAGCTATGGGTAGAACCATGAAATCTGGTGGTAAAGGTATAAAAATTATGTGTGCTGGAAGACTCGGTGGTGTTGAGATAGCAAGAACTGAATGGTTAAAAGAAGGTAGAATACCATTACAAACACTTAGATCTGATATTGATTACGGATTTGCAGAAGCTAATACCGTTTTTGGTAAAATAGGTGTAAAAGTTTGGGTATGTAAAGGTGAAGTTTTCACAAGAAATAATCCTTCAGAAAGACCTCACAGAAGACACGAAAGACACGAAAAGCACGAAAAGGGGGATAAACAACATGTTAATGCCTAAAAAAACAAAATTTAGAAAGCAACAAAGAGGTAGAATGTCAGGTACCGAAACAAGAGGTACAACCATTGCCTTTGGTGATTTCGGAATGCAAGCTTTAGAACCAGCTTGGATTACTTCTAGACAAATAGAAGCTGCAAGAAGAACTATGACACGATACACGAGAAGGGGTGGAAAGATTTTCATAAAAATATTTCCAGATAAACCAGTTACTGCAAAACCAGCTGAAACCAGAATGGGTAGTGGTAAAGGTTCTCCAGAATATTGGGTAGCAGTTGTTAAACCAGGTAGAATACTTTTTGAAATAAAAGGTATTGCCGAAGAACAAGCTAAAGAAGCTATCAGATTAGCTTCAGCTAAGCTTCCTATAAAAACCAAATTTGTTACCAAAGAATCTGCTCAAAGAGAACATAACGAAAAATTAGGTTTAGTTCAAGCAGAATCTAAAGAATCGTAGAATAGGGAGAAAATATTATGAGTAAAAAACTTGATGCTTTAAGAGAAAAAACAGACGAAGAATTAGTAGAAGAATTAAAAAAAGCTAAAGAAGAGTTATTCCAATTAAAATTTCAATTAGCTTTAAAACAACTTGAAAATACAGCTAAGTTACCTTTGTTAAGAAGAAGAATAGCTCAAATTCATACAATAAGAACAGAAAGAACTTTAGCTAAGGGAGGTAAACAAAGTGCCTAAGAAAATATTAAGTGGTTCTGTAGTAAGTGATAAAATGGATAAAACCGGAGTTATTGCAATAACTACAGTTAAACAACATAATTTATATAGTAAAAATCTTAAAAGAACACAAAAATATAAATTCCATGATGAAAACAATGAATGTAAAGTTGGAGATCTTGTAGAAATAGAAGAATCTAGACCTTACAGTAAAGATAAAAAATGGAGATTGGTTCGTATTCTTAAAAAAGCAGGTGATAGTATATGATTCAGCAAGAAAGTAGACTAAGTGTAGCTGACAATACTGGTGCAAAAGAATTACTTTGTATCAGAGTTTTAGGAAGCTCAGGAAGACGTTATGCAAATATAGGTGATATTATTGTAGCAGTTGTTAAAGATGCTGCACCTAATATGCCAGTTAAAAAAAGTGATGTTGTAAAAGCTGTTATCGTTAGATCTAAAAAAGGAACTCGTCGTCCAGATGGTTCTTATATAAAATTTGACGAAAATGCAGCAGTAATAATAAATCCGAAAGATAACAGCCCTAAAGGTACTCGTGTTTTCGGACCAGTTGCAAGAGAGTTAAGAGACCTCAATTTTATGAAAATTATTTCCTTAGCTCCTGAGGTTTTATAAATTATGAAAAGAAACGTAAAATCAGTTCCAAATAAATTACATGTAAAAACTGGAGATAAAGTAATTGTTATCTCTGGAAAAGATAAAGGTAAAGTTGGTAAAATTACCAGAGTTTTTACTAAAACAGGTAAAGTTTTAGTTGAATCCGTTAATTTAGTAACAAGAGCGACTAAAGCATCTGTTCAAAACCCTAGAGGTGGTTTGATAAAAAAAGAAGCTCCTATTTTTAGCTGTAAAGTAATGGTTTATGATGAATCATTAAAAAAAGGCGTTAAAACAGCTAAGAAAGTTCTTGAGAACGGACAAAAAGTAAGAGTTTCCAAAAAATCAAGCGAACAATTTGATAAGTAATAAGGGTGGTTTTTAGCTATGTCGACAACAGATACAGAAAATACACAACCTCGTTTAAAAGAGAAATATAAAAACGAAGTTGTACCTGCTTTAACTAAGCAATTTAACTATAAAAATGTTATGCAGGTTCCAAAAGTAGAAAAAATTTGCGTAAATATAGGTATAGGAGAATATGTACAAACTCCTAAAATACTTGATTCAGTTATCAGAGATATTACAACTATAACTGGACAAAAACCTGTAGTTATGAAAGCAAAAAAATCTATTGCAACCTTTAAATTAAGAAAAGGTATGCCTAATGGAGTAAAAGTTACTTTAAGAGGAAAAAGAATGTATGAGTTTTTAGATAAACTTATATCAGTAAACCTTCCAAGAATCAGAGACTTCAGAGGAGTTTCTAATAAAGCTTTCGATGGAAGAGGAAATTATACTTTAGGTCTTAAAGAACAACTTATATTTCCTGAAATAGAATATGATAAACTTGATAAAATCAGAGGTCTTGAAATAACAATCGTTACTACTGCACATACAGACGATGAAGGTAGAGCTTTGTTAACCAGCTTTGGTTTTCCTTTTGCTAAGAAATAACAGGATAAATAAAGGAGTTTTATTTTGGCAAGAACAGCGTTAAAAGAAAAAAATAAAAGAAAACAAAGATTTTCTACAAGAGAATATACCAGATGTCAAAGATGTGGTAGACCTCATGCAGTTTATAGAAGATTTGGTATATGCAGAGTTTGCTTCAGAGAATTAGCTCACAGAGGTGAGTTACCTGGAGTAACAAAAGCTAGTTGGTAAGAAAATAATTTCGGAGGATAATATTGTGGTTGTAACAGATCCAATTGCAGATATGCTTACCCGTGTGAGAAATGCTTGTATGGCTTCTCACTCTGTGGTAGAAATGCCTTGTTCTAAGGTAAAAAAGGAAATAGCCTCCTTATTGAAAAATGAAGGCTATATTTCAGATTTCGAAGAATTTGAAAATGAAAAAAAACATAGAAATTTAAGATTAAAACTTAAATATGTTAATAATCAACAAGTTATAACTGGTTTAAAAAGAATTAGTAAACCTGGTTTAAGAATATACGTAGGACATAAAGATGTGCCTAGAGTACTTGGTGGTTTTGGCGTAGCAGTTATATCAACATCACAAGGAATAATGACCGATAAAAACGCAAGAAACAAAGGTATCGGTGGTGAAGTTCTTTGTTATGTTTGGTAGGTTAGGGAGGATTTAAAAATGTCACGTATAGGCAAAAAGCCCGTAACAATACCATCAGGAACAAAAGTTGAAGTTGATGGAAACACTTTAACAGTAAGTGGTTCAAAAGGTAAATTAACAAGAACTTTCAGACCAGAAGTTTCTTTACAATTAGAAGGTAATGCTTTAACTGTAAATAGAAATGGAGAGTCTAAAATTGAAAGAGCTTTACATGGTTTATCAAGAACTTTAGTTTTTAATATGGTTGAAGGTGTAACAAACGGTTTTACAAAATCTTTAGAGCTTGTTGGTGTTGGTTATAGATGTCAACTTCAAGGTCAAAAACTTGTAATACAAGTTGGTTACTCTCATCCAGTAGAAATTGAAGCTCCTCAAGGTATAGAAATTGCTGTAGAAGGTACAACAAAAGTACACGTTAAAGGTGCTGACAAACAATTAGTTGGTGATGTAGCAGCTAAAATCAGATCAGTAAGAGAACCTGAGCCTTATAAAGGAAAAGGTATTAAATACTCATTTGAGAAAATTCGTAGAAAAGCTGGTAAATCTGGTAAAAAATAGGAGTAATTTATGAGTATTGATTCAAGAAGAGTTAAAAGAGGAAGAATACACGAAAGAATTCGTAAAAGAGTTGCTGGTACTCCTGAAAGACCAAGACTTTCTGTATTCAAAAGTAACAAAAATATTTATGCACAAATCATAGATGATACCAAAGGTGTTACATTAGCAGCTTCATCTACTTTAGAAAAAGATGTTATTGGTGATTTATCAACTGGTGGTACAATTGATGCTGCTCAAAAAGTTGGTGCTGATATAGCTAAAAAAGCTAAAGATAAAGGAATAACAACTGTTGTTTATGATAGAGGTGGTTATCTTTATCATGGTAAAATAAAAGCTTTAGCAGATTCTGCTCGTGAAAATGGTTTGGATTTTTAAGGGAGTTAATAATAAAAATGGCTAGAACAAAAAAGAAAACTGATGAACAAGTAGAAGATACTATTGAGAAAGTTATTCAAATCAGAAGAGTTACCAAAGTTGTTAAAGGTGGTAAAAAACTTAGCTTCAGAGCAGTTGTTGTTGTAGGAAACGGCAAAGGTACAGTTGGAGTTGGAGTTGGTAAATCTGGTGAAGTTGTTGGAGCAATCCAAAAAGCAATTTCTGATGCTAGAAAATCTCAAGTTGAAGTTTGCTTAGCAGGAACTTCAATTCCACACCCAACAAGTTGTAAATTAGGAGCTGGTAAAATAATGTTAAAACCAGCACCTCCAGGGTCTGGAGTTATTGCAGGTGGTTCTGTAAGAGCAGTTTTAGAAGCAAGTGGTTTAAAAGACGTTGTTGGTAAATCATTAGGTTCTGATTCTCCTATTAACAATGCTAGAGCAACTGTAAAAGCATTAGAGTCTTTAAGAAGTCTTGAAGACATTGCTGCAATCAGAGGCAAAAAACCAGTAGATTTAATAAAATAAGCGAACTGAAGTGGTGTTATAATTAACACCATAAAGTGAGTAGCAAATAAAAATATATTTGCTACCGCGACAAAACCCTCTCTAAATATTTAGAGAGGGTTTTGGAGTGAGTTAAAATAAATTTGTTTTAAAAGGAAAATATAAAATGAAATTAGAAGATTTAAAACCAGCAGAAGGCTCAACAAAAAAACCTAAAAGAAAAGGTAGAGGTTGGGGTTCTGGAAACGGTAAAACAGCTGGTAGAGGTAATAACGGTCAAGGACAAAGATCTGGTGGCGGTGTAAGACCTGGTTTTGAAGGTGGTCAAAAACCTTTATTTAGAAGAGTTCCTAAAAAGAAATATTTCTATGTTGTTAATAAAGTTAACTACGGAATTATTAATGTTGGAGATTTAGCTAAATATGCTGAAGGTACTACAGTAAATTTAGAACTTTTACAAAAAGATGGTTTAGTTCGTGCAGATAAAGTAGCTTTAAGAGTTTTAGGAAATGGCGAAGTTAAAACAAAATTAACAGTAGAAGCATTCCATTTTACAGCTTCAGCTCAAGAGAAACTTGAAGCAGCAGGTTGTACACTTGTAGTTCTTGGTGCAGATTCAGAAGAGCAATAAAAAATAAAATATGAAAAATAATAAAGCATTAATAAGACCTGACGTTTTATCTGACTTATTTAGAGCTTCAGGTTTAAAAGAAAAAGTATTTTTTACTTTATTTATAATATTTATATTCAGACTTGGAGTTCATGTTCCTGTGCCTGGTTTGGATATAAGTGTAGTAAATAAAGTTTTCGGTGCTGGTGGTTTGGCAGGCTTACTTGATATGTTTTCAGGTGGAGCTTTGTCAAAATTTTCTGTTTTTGCAATGGGAATAACACCTTACATTAATGCTTCCATCATTATTCAACTTATGACTTCTGTAATTCCAAAATTAGAAGAATTACAAAAAGAGGGTGGAGAAGCTGGAAGAAAACAATTAGCTCAAATAACAAGATATTTGACTATTGTATTAGGGACTCTAATGTCAACTGGTATGGCAATTGCATTATGGAGATCAGGAGCTGTTTTAGGAGCACCTGCTCAAGGTATGCCGCCAATATTCTTTATTATTAATACTGTTGTAACATTAGTAGCAGGAACGATTTTTATAATGTGGCTTGGAGAGCAAATCACAGAAAAAGGTATAGGTAATGGTGCATCTATGCTTATTTTTGCAGGTATTATAGCAAGATTTCCTAATTATTTCTATAATACAGCACAATCTGTTCAATCTGGTGCTACCAATTGGTTTGCTGTTATAACTTTATTATTAGTATTTTTATCTTTGATTGTTGGAATTATTTACGCTTCAGAAGGAGCAAGAAAAATACCAGTACAATCTGCAAAAAGACAAGTAGGAAATAAAGTTTATGGAGGAAGAGCAAGTTATTTACCTTTCAGAGTTAATCAGGGAGGAGTTATGCCAATAATTTTTGCTACCTCAGTTTTAATGTTTCCTAATACTATAGGTCAATTTGTTCAAGCAGGACCTATAAAGTACGTAACAGATGCCTTAAGATATGACAAACCTTTATACCCTTTATTTGAATGTGGTTTAATTTTCTTCTTCACATTCTTTTATGCTTCAATAACAATGAATCCTATTGATATTGCTAATAACTTAAAAAGATATGGAAGTTTCATACCTGGATATAGACCTGGTAAACCAACTGCAGACTTTTTAGAAGGTATATTAGGAAGAATAACTCTACTTGGAGCCTTTTTTATTAGTATGATTGCCTTAGTTCCTATGATTGCAGAAAGAATTTTAGGAGTAAACACTCTTACAGGTATGGGTAGCACATCTTTACTTATTATGGTTGGTGTGGCTGTAGATCTTTTTAATCAGTTCCAAACACATTTATTAGCTAGACAATATGATGGTTTTGTAAAGTAGGTTAATTATGAAAATAATGTTTTTAGGTCCTCCAGGTGCTGGTAAAGGAACTCAGGCAAAAATTCTTGAAAAAAAATATGATGCTTTTCAAGTTTCAACTGGAGATATTTTAAGAAAATCTATTGAGCAAAAAACTGATCTTGGTCTTAAAGCAAAAGAATATATGGAGCAAGGTAAATTAGTTCCTGATGATTTAATGATAGCTCTAATAAAAGAAAAATTTGCAGATCCTAATTTTTCTAAAAATTGGATTATGGACGGTTTTCCAAGAACTGTACCTCAAGCAGAATCTTTTGATGCCCTTCTTAATGAATTAGGAATGAAATTAGACTGTGTTATTGAAGTAGATGTTAACAGAACCGTATTAGTTAAAAGATTAACAGGAAGAAGAGTTTGTAAAGATTGTCAAGCTCCTTTTCATGTAGATTTTAACCCACCTAAAGTTGATGGAGTATGTGATTATTGTCAAAGTACTAATATTTATCAACGTTCTGATGATAAAGAAGATGTAGTTCTTAATAGACTAAAAGTTTATGATGATCAAACTGCACCTTTAATAAAATATTATACTGATAAAAACCTTCTTCATAAAATGGATGGAGATTTACCAGTAGAAGAAGTTACTAAAAAAATAGAAAGTCTTTTATAATATTTATATTTGAAAAATAATAATAAAATTTTATTATTATTTTTCAATATAATTTTCAATTAATTTACTTTAGTTTTTGACTAAAAAAATTAAAATAAATTAATGTTAAGAACAGTTTAAGTCAAGAGTAAGTTGTAGTATAATTTTGATTTGCTGTCGTTTTTGGATAACAAAATAATTGTTTTTTTTTGATTTTTGTAACTGGGAGTTATATACAGTTTGTCCAAACAAGATGTTATAGAAATGGAAGGCACTATTCAAGAAGCGCTTCCTAATGCTATGTTCAAAGTAACATTAGAAAATGAACATAAAGTTCTCGCTCATATATCGGGCAAGATGAGAAAGCATTTTATAAAAATATTACCTGGAGATAAGGTAAAAGTTGAGCTATCACCTTATGACCTTACAAGAGGAAGAATTACGTATCGTTTAAAATAGCGAAAGGTGAAATAATGAAAGTAAGAGCATCAGTAAAACCAATATGCATGAAGTGTAGGGTAATAAAAAGACACGGAAGAGTAATGGTTATTTGCGAAAACCCTAAGCATAAACAAAGACAAGGGTAAGATTATTATTTAAGGAGGTCAGATATGGCACGTATCGCGGGTGTAGATTTACCCCGAAATAAAAGAGTTGAAGTTTCTTTAACCTATATATACGGTGTTGGTCCTACATTAAGCAAAAGGATTCTATCAGATACAGGTATAAGCCCTGATACTAGAGTTTATAACTTAACTGACGAAGAAATTGCAAAAATCAGAGAAGAATTAGATAAACTTCAAGAAGAAGGATATAAATTCGAAGGTGATTTACGTCGTGAGATATCTATGAACATTAAGAGATTAATGGAAATAGGTTCTTATAGAGGCATGAGACATAGAAGAGGTTTACCTTGTAGAGGACAAAGAACCAAAACTAATGCTCGTACCAGAAGAGGCGTTAAGAAAACAGTTGCAAATAAAAAAGGCGCTAAGTAGGAAGGTAAAAAATGGCTAAAGAATCAGCTGCTAAAGTAAAAAAAAGAGAAAGAAAGAATGTTCATCAAGGTGTAGTTCACATCCAATCAACATTCAATAATACCATTGTTACCGTGTCAGACATGAAAGGTAATACTATATCTTGGGGTAGTTCTGGGATATCAGGATTTAAAGGTACTAAAAAAGGTACACCTTTTGCTGCTCAGTCAGCTGCTGAGCATGCAGCAAAGCTTGCTATGGAGCACGGTATGAAACAAGTTGAAGTTTATATAAAAGGTCCAGGTGCGGGTAGAGAAATGGCAATCAGAGCTTTACAATCAGCAGGATTAGATATAACTATGATTAAGGACATCACTCCAATACCTCACAATGGATGCCGTCCTCCAAAACGTAGAAGAGTATAGAGAGGGATATAAAAATGGGTAGATATATTGGACCTACAGACCGACTTTCAAGAGCGTTAGGCTTAAACTTAGGTCTTAAAGGTAAAAGAAACGAAGCTGGAAAATGTGCTATACAAAAAGGTAGAGCAAGACCAGGACAACATGGTCAAGTTAGACCTAAATTGTCAGAATACGGAATCCGTTTAAAAGAAAAACAAAAACTTAGATTTTTATACGGATTATATGAAAAACAATTTAGAAAATATTTCGAAAAAGCAACAAGAATGCAAGGAGTAACAGGTGAAAACTTCATCCAATTACTCGAAATGAGATTAGATAATGTTATTTATAGAATGAAGTTTGCTACAACAAGAGCTCAAGCTAGACAATATGTTAGCCATGGTCACGTTCTTGTAGATGGTAAAAAAGTAAATATTGCTTCTTACCAAGTAAAAGTTGGACAAACTATAACAGTTAAAGAATCTAGTTCTAATTTCATGAAACAAGAACTAGAAGGTTTTAACGGAACTCATATACCAACATGGTTATCTGTTAATGAAGATAGTTTATCTGGTAAAGTTCTTTCTAAACCAGTTAGAGATGAAATAGATACTTTCAACTTTATAAAAGAAAACCTAATAGTTGAGTTTTACTCAAGATAATAATATTTTCTGTTTAAGAAATCTCTGTGGGGGCGTATTGCATACGCCCTTATGGTCTGGAATGAATTAAACAGAATTTTAAATGTTCCTTAAGGAGAGCAAAATATGGAAAAACCTCAAATTGAGTGTATAAATACACAAATAACATCCGAAGGACTTCATTATGGGAAGTTTGTTGCAGAGCCTCTTGAAAGAGGTTATGGAATAACATTAGGAAATGCCATTAGAAGAGTACTCTTATCAGACCTCGAAGGTGCAGCTGTTACAGCTATAAAAATAGATGGAGTTCCTCACGAATTTTCTACTGTTTCTGGTGTTGTTGAAGACGTTATAGATATTATTCTTAATATAAAAGGTTTAGTATTCAGATCTTACGCTAATGAGGCAAAAGTAGTTAAATTATCTGTAAGTAGAAGTGGAGCTATAACTGGAGCTGATATTTCTAATGATGCAGAAATAGAACTTATTAATCCTAATTGGTACATAGCTACTCTAAACGAAGGTGCTACATTAGAAATGGAATTAATGATAGAAAAAGGTAAAGGTTTTATACCGGCTGAAAAACCAAGAGAAAACCAATTACCTTTAGGTTGGATACCAATTGATGCACTCTATATGCCAGTAAAAAAAGTAAATTTTACTGTTGAAGATACTAGAGTTGGTCAATCAACTGACTTTGATAAACTTACTCTTGAAGTTTGGACAAATGGAAGTATAGATCCAACAAGAGCCATTAGTTCAAGTGCTATGACTCTTATAAATAAATTTAAAGAGTTTGTAGCTTTAGCTGGTGATGTAGTTACTGTACAAGAAGAACAAAAAGAAGAAGAAACTAAATCTAAAACTAAGAATGATGATTTAAGTATCGAAGAACTAGAGCTTTCAGTAAGAGCATATAATTGTCTAAAAAGAGCAAATATATTCAGTCTTAATGATCTCTTAAAGAGAACAGAAAGAGAGCTTATGGAAATAAAAAACTTTGGACGCAAATCAGCTGAAGAAGTTATCGATAGAGTAAAAGAAATGGGTTATCAATTAAAACCAGGTGGCCCAAGAACTAATTTAAAAGATGATTTTGAATAAAAACAGGTGAACCTGTTAGGTGCGTAAAAATAATACGCACTTTTTTAATAAAAATGTATTTTGAGTAAAATAAAAATAAAGAGGTAATTGTACTATGAGGCATCGTAAAAAAGTTGCTATGCTTGGGAAACCAGCAGATCAAAGAAGAGCTTTACTTCGTAGCTTAGCAACAGAAGTTATTAAGCACGGTCAAATAATGACTACCGAAACTAGAGCAAAAGCAGTTAAAAAAGAATTAGAACATCTTATCACACTTGCTAAAAAAGGTGATTTACATTCTAGAAGACAAGCAGCTGGATATCTTTTCGGAAAAAGAAGAGGTGAAGTTGTTGTTTTTAATGAAAATGATAAAATTGATACAGAAAAATATGCTGAGATCGAAAGAAAAGATAAAAAAGTTGTTGTTTATGAAAAAACACCAGTTCAAAGACTTTTCAGCGATATTGCTCCAAAATTTGCAGATCGTCATGGTGGATATGTAAGAGTAATAAAAGCTCCACCAAGAAGAGGAGATGCTGCTCCTATGGCAGTTGTTCAGTTAGTAACTGAAACAAAAGAAGGTTAATCTAATTTTTATAAAAAGCACTTATATTTTATTATAAGTGCTTTTTTATTGCCAATTAAAAATAAAAAAACTAACTATGCTACAAAAAGTACTAATAGTTATCACAAAAAAATAATATAAAAACTCCTTATTTCAGAAATCTAAAAAATAAAAACTTAATAAGTATTAGAGCTATGATAATAGTTTAATAATTTTGATAAAAAATTATCTCATTCTTAATATTTATAAGTTAAAACCTAAAAGAATTTAAAACTCTTTTTATTGCCAGATAAAACTTTTTATTATAGTCTAAAGAATTTAATCCATAATTAAATATTACTTCGCCCAAATAATATTTATATAAATACTTAAAATCATCATTATCAGATTCAAAAATTAATCCTGTATAATCATAATCAAAAGCTAATTCTTTATTTAAATTGTCTAATAAGTTTTTGTCGAAAATATTTTTTATAAAAAATAAAAATAAAAAGTAGTTTATTTTAACTAATATATTAGTTCTATTAGTTTTAAAAATATTATTTATCTCATCTTCAAGTAACAAATTATTTTTTTGATACAAATTTAACTTCTGAACAAAAATATTATTTACTATTTCTTGATTTAAATCTAATTCAGAAAAAAGTTCTAAAGCTTTACTATAATCTTTTTTATAATAATATGTAATAGCTTTGTAAAGATAAAACTTTTCTGTATTAATTATTTTATGTTTTTGAGATTTTTTTAAATCTAATTTATCAGCAGCATCAATTACTCTTTTCATTAAGTGATAATGAGTATAATTTTCCAAAGTCTTTTTTTTACCATTAGAAGAGATTATCTCATTTAATTTTTTATTGCTACTATACAAATTTATTAGTTCATCTAGATTATCTAAATTATATAAAACTAAATCTTTTTTATCCTCATATAATTCTTTTACCATACTATTATCATCTTCTGCAAAAAGTAATGTTCCCATACCCATAGCTTGAAACATTCTAAAATTTAGTGCACCTGTATCAATTGTACTATCTAAACATATTTTAGCTTGAGATATTAAATTAACATATTCATTATAATTTGGAGTTGCCTGTATCAAAATATTATACTTATTCTTCAAAGAATCTAATTTATCAAGTATCTTTTTTCTTTTTTTATAAACTAAATTGCTATAAGGAGAAGATATGTTACCTAAAAAAATTAAATCATAAATTTTTTCTTTAACTATTGGAGGATATATATATGGATCATAAGCAACTGAACCAGCACAAGGAATATAAATAACATGTTCAAATCCCTGTTTTTTATACAAATTAATTGAATAATTTTCCATACAAACTATCAAATCTGAATAAATTAAATTGGGTTTTATATGTTCCTCTGAGTGTATAACTCTATCCACAATCATTGATATAACAGGAATATTTAGTTCATCAATTTTATTATAAATAGGATGATTAGGAGCTAACCAGTTTGGGATGATAAAATAATCAAGTTCTTTTTCATCAAAATTATTTATTTCATCTATTGTTATACAATCTGCAAAGGGATAAATTGCTCTAGCATGAGAAGAAAATTTATCATAACTATCAATTACTATTTTTTTTCTATTTGTTTTAACTTTTCCAGATAAAGAAATTTCATTAATTAAAAAAGAAAAAATTTCATTTTTATAAAATCCATAAGGGTTTATTTCTAATGCTTTAAGTAAATTTTCATAATAATTTTGATAATCTTCTAAATAAAAATAACTTTTGGCAATAAAATAATAAACTAATTCATTTTTTATTTCTAATGAATTAAGCATATTTATAATTAAATGATATTTTTTTTGAGTTAGTAAAAACTCTATTTTTGAAATATTAATCATCTAAACTATATAAAATATTTGGTACTTGTATTATATTAAAAACTTCTTCTGATTGTTTTTGTGTTAACTTCAAAACATACTGATAAGTTGTTACTTCTATAATTCTTTTTTCATATTCTTCTTTTATCCAAGGTTTTATGGTTTTTAATAAAGCAATCATTTTTGGATCTATTTCTGTACTTATACAAATAATATCTTTATCTAAAAATAAGTTAGATTTTTCAAAAAATTTATTTATTTCATTAAAAGTAAAAAATTTTAAATGTTCCTCTACTACAACTCCACCGTTATACCAACTACCATTTAAAAGTAAATTTAATATAACAGTTTGATGTAATACATTAGGAATACTTAACATTATAAATCCATCTGTTTTTAAGTATTTTTTTATTTTACTTATAATCAGTTCTGGACTAACAAGATGTTCTAAAACATCTGCTAAAATTATTACATCAAAATAATTATTAGGTAATAAATTATCCTCAAAATTTTCTATATCCAAATATAAGTATTTATCAAGTATTTTTTCTGCATATTTTTTACTACTATTATTAAAATCTAAGCCCCAATATTCGTTTATATTTTTATTTACTTTATTAGCTATTAATTTACCAACTCCACTTCCACAACCTATATCAAGTACGGTAGAGTTTTCTGGTATTTTTTTTATTATTTCAAATAAAGCAGTAGTAAATTGCTTACTGCTTAAATCATTAAAATTAATATTTTTTTCTTGTAAGTTTTTTATTAGATTTTTCATTTATAAATTTAATTAACTATAATAAATAAATAATAGTTTTTGTATAAACTAAAAGATTGTCTAGAAAATTAGACAATCCTTATTTAATTAAAAAATTAGAAAAATAAAAAGATATTATAACTTGAATTCTTTTAAAACTACTTCTGTTTTTTGTGATCCAATAACTGGAATATTATTCATTTCAGAAATAACTTTTACAGCACCAACGTCTTTAGCTATATAATAAGTCAAATTAACTGTAAAACCTTGTTGTGTTTTAGATGTAGTAATTTTATAAGCTTGTGGATAAGAACCAGATGGAACAGTTACATCTTCTTTACCTTGATATGTAAATTTTAAAGTATCTTGGTCTTGATCTACATAACCACCGCCATATTTACTAGTATACTCTTTAGTTTGTTTACTTCCATTTACTATAATATCTATTTTTGAAGTAACCATTCCATCTTTTATAGCCGTAATTTCAACTCCAGAATCAATAGTCCCTGCAATTGTTGAAGACGAATAAACCCACTTGGTACCAACTTTTATCTTTGCATTACAAGTTAATTTTTCAAATATAGTTTTGTCAAACTCCTGACCTATAGTTAATGTAGGTTCAGCTTCACATGAGAATGAAGTTGGAGCACTTACAGTCGGTTGATTTGAAGGAGAACTTGATGGATTTGATGAAGTAGGACTAGAACTAGAATTTGGTATAGCTGAATTACTTGTATTTGGAGTACTTGTATTATTACAAGAAAAAATTAAACTTAATGATAATAATAAGAGAGAAATTTTTTTTTTCATAAGAATTAAAAACCTTTTATTTAAAAAATACTAATAAAGTATATAACATTTTTGATGTGCTTAAAATAATATTTTTATTTGACAAAAAATGCTAAAATATTTTTATATGGTATTTTTTGAAAGTGAAGTGATACTATTTTAAAAAGTATAAAAATAAATTATGTTTTTTTATTAGTAATAGTTTTTATTATTCAGACTCAAAATTCTTATGCTCTACAAAAAATTAATCTTGAAACAATAGATGATTATATAAATGAAGCCACTTATTTAAAAAATACAGGTAAAATAGATTTATCTATTAATCTTTTAAAAAAAGCTTTAGAAATTGAACCTACCAATCCAGAAATTTATTATAATCTAGCAAACTCTTATTACTCTGCTGGAAAACTTAAAGAAGCTATTTTAAACTATAAAAAATCTATTGAACTAGATTCTGATTCATTAAATAAACATTTTCATTTAGGAATGGCTTTTTTTGATATAGGAAATTATAGTGATTCTATAAAAGAGTATAAAAAATCAGTTGAAATAAACCCTTTATTTTCTAATGCATACTTTGAAATGGGTAAAGCTTATGCAAGAATAGATAAAGATCAAGAAGCAAAAACAAGTTATTTAAAAGCTTTAGAACTTTATAATAAAGAATTATCTTTTAATAAAGATGATTATATTGTTTTATATAATATGGGTTTATCTTATTATAATCTAAATAATTTTGAAGAAGCTATAAAAAAATACGAACAAGCAATAGAATTAAACCCTAAATATGCAGAGTTTTTTTATAGTTGTGGAATTGCCTATCATGATCTTGGTAAATATGAAGATGCTGTAAAAAAGTACGAGAAAGCTATTGAATTAAATCCAGATTACTCTTCAGCTTATTATGATATGGGTTTATCTTATTATAGATTAAAAAACTATTCTCTTTCTATAAAAGCTTATAAAAAAGCTATTGAATTAGAGCCAGAAAGAGCATTATTTCATTATAAATTAGGTATATCTTTTCATGATAATAAAGAATATGAAAATGCTTTAAATGAATATACAAAAGCAACAAATATTAATCCTAACTATTCTGATGCTCACTATGATATGGGTTTAACTTATTATTTTTTAGAAAAATATGAAAGTGCTGAAGAGCAATATAAAAAAGCTATTAATATAGATAATAAAGTAGCTTTATATTATTATCAGTTAGGTTTTCTTTATGAAAAACAAAAAAAATATAATCAAGCCATTGAACAATATACACAATCATTAAAAATAGACTCTTCTTACTATTATGCTTATGAAGGGTTAGGAGATATTTATAAACTTATTAATATGAAGAAAAAATCATTAGAATCTTACAAAAAAGCTTGTGATTTAGGCTCTAAATATGGATGTTCTTTATTAGATAATAATTAAAAATACTAATCCTTAAAAATTATGGAAACAATAGAAATAAAAGATTTTTTTAATTTATCTAAATCTTTACCTACAATAGATGTAAGAAGTCAATCTGAATATAAAAGAGGTCATTTAATAAATTCTTTTAATATTCCTTTATTTAATGATAAGGAACGACATGAGATTGGTTTAATTTATAAAAAAGTAGGTAAAGAACAAGCTATGATGAAAGGACTAGAATTAGTTGGTCCTAACCTTAAATATTTTGTAAAAAAAGTTCAAGAATTAGCTCCAGAAAAAAAAGTTTTAGTTTATTGTTGGAGAGGAGGAATGCGTAGTAATAGTTTTGCTATGTTGTTAAATTTTTGTGGTTTTAAAGTAAAAGTATTACAAGGTGGTTATAAAGCATACCGAAATTTAGTTTTAGAAGAATTTAAAAGAGAAAGAGAGCTTATAATTTTGGGTGGTAAAACTGGATCTGGAAAAACTAAAATTTTAAATGATTTAGGAGCAAATTATCAATTTATAGATCTAGAAAAATTAGCTAATCATAAAGGCTCTGCTTTTGGAGGTTATCAAAGTACTAACGATTTAACTGTAGAGTATTTTGAAAATAAACTACATTATGAATTAGAAAAAACTAACCCTAATAAAATTCTTTTTTTAGAGGATGAATCTAGAACTATTGGTAAAATACCAATACCTGAGAACTTATGGAAAAAAATGAGAACTTCAAAAATAATTTTTTTAGAAGTTGAAAAAAATATTCGAATTCAAAATATAATTAAAGAATATGCTGATTATAAAAAAGATAATTTAATTACTTCAGTAAAAAAAATTGAAAAAAGACTAGGTGGATTAGATACAAAAAAAATAATAACCTATATAGAAGAAAATAATTACAATGAAGCCGTTAATATATTACTAAATTATTATGATAAAGCCTATCTAAATTCTTTTAGTAAAAGAGTTAATCCAAATATAGTTAGTATTTTTTTTAATTCTGAGAATTATAATAAAGCTAAAGAAATAATTTTAGATTCATTATAATAAATTACTATTTTTTAAATAAATAGTAAATTTAGCACCTTTATTCTTTCCTTCACTTTCTACTTCAATTTTTCCTTCCATTTCTGTCATAGAATTTGCAGAAGTATGTAAACCAAAACCAAAGCCTTTTTCTTTGGTTGTAAAACCATGTGTAAAAATTTTATCTATATTTTCTTTTTCTATACCTTCACCGTTATCAAAAACACTAATAAGAAGTAAATTATTTTTTGTACTATCAATAGATATATTAATTTCTCTATTATTAATATCATTATTTTCCAAAGCCTCTATGCTGTTTTTTACTAAATTTATTATTACATTTAATAGCTTAGTTTTTTGAATTTTTATTTCAGGTACATTATTATAATGTTTAAAAATTTTGATGTTATTTTTATTTATACTAGTAATTAAAATAGAAAGTGCATCTTCTACTACATTATTCAAAGAAGTTTTTTCAAATTGGAAAGGATTTTTTGCATGTTGTTGTTGAGTCGTGATTACATTTTTTATTAGGGTTATTTTATCTTCCATTATTTTATTTTCTTTTTTTAAAACAAAAATCTCTTTATCCATAGAATTACCTATATTCAAATAATAATCAAATAATTTTTTAGATTTATCATTATTTTTAATAAAATTTTCCATATTATTTATATTTTCTTTTAATATTTGATTAGCTTTTATTAAACCTGATATTTTTGATTTATTTAATGTTTCATAAATTAATTGATTTGAAATATTTAAACTATTTAAAATATTCCCTATATTATGAATAACACCAGTTGCAACTTCTGCCATACCAGATTTATGAGCAGATTCTATCAATTTTTTTTGAGTTAATTCCATTTGTATATCTCTTTGTTGAATTAACTGTTGAATTGTTTCTTTTTTTCTTTTTACTGTAAAATCTAATGCATTTATACCTTGTTTCAAAGTTTGTTGGCTAATAGTTATTGATAATTCAAAAAATAAGAAATAAATTAAGTCATACTTTTCCAAAATATCTTTTTTTATATTTTCTATGTATATTATTGATAATAGCTCATTTTGATACATTATAGGAATACATATAAAATTATTTAAATTATTATCATTTATATAATTACTATCTAAGAATTTCATTAAATTTTCTTTTTCACATAAAAAATACTTTTTTTCTATAATTCCTTTTTTTATAACTTTAAATGGAGAATAATTAGTTATATTTATTGTAAAAATATTAGAATTTCTTTCTTTATTATAAACAAATGCATTAAAAATAGAATCATCTATTTTATCATAATCTATATTAAAATATTTTATATAATCAGTAACTATTGTTATTTTATCTGTTTTTAATATATTATTTAAATCATTTAATAATGATTTTACCAAAGAATCAAAAGTAAAATAGGAATTTTGTTCATTTATTTCCTTTAAAAAATCATAGCTATACAAATTATACTTATTTTTACTTAAAATACTGCTATATTTCTTTTCTAATTGAGTTATTTTTATTTTAAATCCATATTTTTTATAGTAAGAATAAGCCTTATTTATAAAATAATACTCTTTATTATAAGAATTAAAATGAAAATAATATTTATAAATCAATTCTAATAAAAATGATTTAAGATAATTTTTTTCTTTAAGAAAATCAGATTTACTCTCGATTCTGTTTAAAAATAAAATTTCAAGTTCTTGCTCAGATAATTCAACATCTTCAGAATTTTCAAAGAAAGTAGTGTATAAATCTTTTATTCTTATCTCTTCTTTATTTATTAAGTATTTTTTTTGTAATTCTAATATTTTAATATAAAAATCATTTAATTTACTAACCTTTTTTATAATATCAATATTTTTATCAATTAATTTAATATTTTTATTAGAGTTATAATTTTTACTTAAATTAATAATTATAAGAGTATAATAAAAATAAAAATACGATAAAAATAAATCTGAATAACAATAACTTATATTTTTAAGAACTTCTTTTGAAAGAATTAACCCATAATTATCTTCTTCAAACAAATAACATAATTTTATTTTTAAAATATAAAAATAACATAATAAAGTATTTTTATTTTTTAATTTTAAATTAATTATAAATTCAGACTCTGAAAAATCTTCACTAGATAAAGATATTTTAGAAGCCGTTTTACCCATAATACAAAGAATAAATTGGTTTATTATTAATAAAAACTCATAATCTTCATTCTTTTCTTTACTAAAATCAAAATTTTTACTTTTATCATTAAAATTATCTTGAAATTCTTTTATATTTGAATATTCATAAAAATTACTATATAAAGAATCAATAAAATTATTTAATTCAATACAAGATTTTTTTTTCAAATACTCTCTTTTTATTAATAAAACTCTTTCATAAAAAAAATCTATATAAGACAATTCCAATTCATTTATCATTTAATTTTTTGCCATATCTCCTCTAATTGATCTAAAGTATAATCTTTAAACTCTTTTTTATCATTTTTTATATGTAATTCTACTTTCTTAAACCTATCTGAAAATTTATCATTAGCTTTTATTAATGTTTCCTCTGGATCTATTTTAGACCATCTAGCAAAATTAACTAAAGAAAAAAATAAATCACCCAACTCTTCAATTATTTTATTTTTATCTTTTTCATCATAAGCACCTCTAAGCTCTTCTAATTCTTCTTTTACTTTATCTAAAACTCCATCTACATTAGCCCAATCAAAACCAACTGATGCAGCTTTTCTTTGTATCTTTTCGGCTCTTAGTAAAGAAGGCAAAGCTCTTGGAATACCTGTTAATAAAGACTCATCAGCTTTTTTTTCTTTATTTTTTAATTTTTCCCACAAATTTTTAACTTCATATCCATCTTTTAATTCTTCATTTCTTTCTCCAAATACATGTGGGTGACGTCTAATTAGCTTATCAGAAATAGCTTGAGAAACATCTTCAAAATCAAAATCATTATTTTCTGACGCTATTTGAGCTTGTAAAACAACTTGTAACAATAAATCTCCTAATTCTTCTTTAAATAATTCCATATCATCTAATTCTATAGCTTCTATTACTTCATAAGCTTCTTCTATTATATGCTTTTTTATACTCTTATGAGTTTGCTCTCTATCCCAAGGACAACCATCAGGACTCCTAAGATAAGAAACAATATTTACTAATCTATCAATCTCAGTATTTCCAGATACTTCAATATCTTCATCTGGAATAGGAAATTTATTTGCTTCTAAAAAAACTGTTGTTAAATGATCTATCCAATCTAGTCTATCTAATTGATATAAAGGAATTTCTACTATTTTTTCTTCACCTTCTATTCCAGCAGATTTAATAACTTTTATAGGATAATTATCTGGATATATTTCTCCCAAAGAGAGCTTTACTTCACTTGCTATATGTTTAGCATAAACTTGAACTACTACTAAAGAAATCCCTTTTTTTATTTTTGAAGTCTTCATATTAGTTGCATCCATTATAATCATTCCTTCTAAAGGATCTACTTGTAAAATAGAAAAAATTGCATCTAAAAAGCTTAATGCAGGATATATTTTAATTGGAATATTTTTTTCTTTTGCTTTTTTTATAAGTAAAAATACTGATTTTTCTGCAACTAAAGGATTTCCTGGTACAGCATAAATAATATCATCTAAAGAAGATGTTTCTATTAATTTATCTGTTATTTCATTATAAATATTATCAAAAGATTCTGCCTTATTATATAAATAATCAAAAGAAGTATATTCTATATTATTTTTTTTCAAAAAATCTACTGTAGGATGAATTTCTGTCCTTAAATAAAGTTTTATATCAGATTTTAATAAAATATCTATTGTTTCTTTTGTGAGATGAGCTTCAGAACCAGAACCTAAACCTATAATATGAATCATTTTTTTCCTTATTTTTTTCAATTTACCAATAAATAAATAGTTTACACTGTACAAGTATATTTTAAAAGTAAAGTATATAAATCTGCAAAGTATTAAATTTATTTTAAATTTTGTGCAAAAATCACAAAAAAAACATAACTTTTCTTTAATTTTATGATAATATTATTTTATTAATAATATGTTTTGGAACAAATTTCTTAAAATTTTAAATGGCTGAATTAAGAACCATAGAGAAATCTCTAGATATAGAAATGCTATCTGTTTCTGGTTCTATTTTGTCATTACCAGATGATTATATTGTAATACCTCACCTTTTATATAACTCAAGAAAATTTCATGATTACGTTGTAACTGTTATTGGTCCAAATGGTTTTTTCTTAATATCGTATCAAGCTTTTTTTGATAGACATTTTATAAATGAAAATATAGAAGATGCTATGATATATCTTAGAGAATATACCATAAAATTATCTGATTACATGAAAATGAGAAATATAAGGCTAGATGTACCTCCTAAATTAATTATAGCTGTAGAAGACTCTTTTATTAATGAAATACAAGGTGAAGAAGATGATGTTAGAATTGTTCCTTTATCAAAAATAAAAAACCTTATAATAGCTTCTTATAAAAAAGAACTTTATTCTAAATCAAAAGTAAGTGAGATAGTTTTTTCCATAAGAGCAAATGGTTTACTAAAAAGAATAAATCAATATCAACTTCTAAATGAAATAGAAATATCAGAAGCTTATTGTACATACATGGCTTATGATACCATAACAGACAAAACTGTTTTAATAAAAGAAGTAAAAAATTATACTGATTCCTCTAAAATAGAAGACTTAGAAAAAAATGAAGTTTTAAGGGAAGCTAAGCTTACTATGCAATTAAAACATGAAAATATTATTAGTATTGAACAAATAATTCCTAGAGACAACTCCTTATATATTATTGTTGAATGGATAGATGGCGCTAAAAACCTTAGACAAATGATAAATTCTAACAGACACGGTTTTAGTGTAGAAATAACTAAGGTCATTATTAATCAAATATGTGCAGCCTTAGAACATTGTCATGCAAAAGGAATAGTTCATAGAAATATCAGACCAGAAAATATTTTAATAACACAAGATTACTTAGTAAAAATTACTAACTTTGATTTAGCTAAAAAAGCAGATGTATCTACTAGAAGTACTTTTGATATAAAACAAATGTTAAAAGAAAACCCATATGCAGCACCAGAATTACGTTTAGCAAGTTCAGGGCCTCATAATATAGATACAAGAGTGGATATTTATTCTGTTGGAGTTATAATGTATGAGTTTTTAACTAACAGATTACCTTATCATCTTGATGAAAGATACTGGGAACCACCTAGTAAATTTAATGATCAAGTAAACGATTCATTAGACAAAATATGTTTAAAAGCTATACGTTTTGATCAACATCAAAGATTTGGAACAATTTCTGCAATGAGAGACAAATTAAACAATTTAGATAATCCAATAGATGAGCTTTCTACAGAAAAAAGATATGTTGATAGAGAAATTTATAAAAGAACGCCTAATAGCATAATATATCAAGCATACGATAATAAAATCCAAAAAAATGTTGCTCTAAAAAAAGTTTTATTTGATAAATTATTTAATTCAGAACAAAGAAAGCAAAAATTATTTAAATTACTATCAGAAGCTCAAATTATAAGTAAACTAGATCATGAAAATATAGTAAAAGTACATGATTGTTTTATAGAAGATGGAGATGGTTATATTGTAATGGAGTGGTTAAATGGTCAAACTCTAAGAGAATATAAAGCTACTTCTCAACAACTATCTGTAGAAGAAATATTAAAAATAGGAATACAAATAGCAAAATCTTTGGATTATGCTCATAATCAAAGTATTGTACACAAAGATATAAAACCAGAAAATATTATGTATCATGATGGTAAAATAACTATTTTAGATTTTGGACTAGCTAGTTTTTTAGAATCAAAAACCCCTGAAAAATCTTATGGAACACCTATGTATATGGCTCCTGAGCAAATAAAAGGTAATAAAAATTTAGACCAAAGAGTAGATATCTTTTCATTAGGAGTACTTATCTATGAGCTTTTATCTAATAATGAATACCCTTACACTCCTGATATTATAATGAGTGGATATTCAGAAAATTTTGAACCTATACCGCTAAACTCTAGAAATTATATAATATCAACAGAATTGGATATGTGTATAAAAAAAGCTATTAAAATTAATCCAGATGAAAGATACCAAAAAATAGCAGATTTTATTTCAGAACTAGATAATATACTAAATTCTGGTAATATAGCACCTAAAATAGATTATATAAAAAAATTTAGAATGGTATTTGATATACCTAAACTTTTTATTCTTCTTATGATAATAATCTTACTTTCTCTTTCTATAGTAAAAATGATTCAATTTGAAAAAAAAGAAACTTTAGAACTAAATAACGTGAATATAACAACCCCTGCAATACCAATGAGCTTTTCATTTGATAAAAGTGATATAAATTCTTATGATTGGATATCAGATAAATCAAAAAGAAAAGATACTATTATAGAAATGAGAATAAAAGTAAATCATACTTTAAAACAAAGTACTTTTATTTTAAATGTAAAAAATTTATCTAATGATAAAATTGAGCTCTTTAACCTTAATAATTTATCTAAATTAATTACAATAAAAGATAATTTGGGAAATGAATATAATAATAAAATTATGGAAAAGACGATTTCTCCAGAAATAACAAAAATAAATCCTAATTCAGAAATAACAGGAAGTTTTATTATAGAAACCTTACCACATCAAAAAGCAGATAAAATAGACTTAAGATTAAAAGAATATAATGGTAAACAAAGAAGTTTTTTTGTATCTTTCGAAAAAAACTAAAAATCAAAATTTAAATTAATGCCAGCAAAATGTTTATTATAACTTCTACTAGAATAATCTTTTTCTGTAATATTAGATATATTATTAGTATAAGTATAAAATAATGAAGCACTTAAATTTTGATATAAAGGAAAAGATAAATTAGCTCCTAATGAATATAAGATATCTTCTCTTTTTTTCTTTACATCTTTTATAATTTTATCTTCTTTTTTAGATGTAGCAATATTTATAGTTGGGCTAGTTATAGTATAAATATCATTATTATCATAATTATTTAAAGATATTTTACTTTCTAATTTTAATTTTGCATTAAAAGGTAATGTATTAAAACCATAATTAAAAATAAAATTATTCTCTATCAAAGAATTTGTAAAATTATAAGATAAATCATACTTATTACCATCTGTTAAAATACCACTTTGTGTTAAAACTTGATCGTTAGCATTAACTTTTTTGAAATTATAACCTAATCTAACCCACATAGAATTATCTAAAAAATGAATATATTGAGAAATATCTAAAGCATGGTCTAAACTATTTCTAGTTTTAAAAACTGAATAACTATTTATATCGAAAAAATATTGTATAACTGTTACAAAGTTAGGATTTAAATAAAAATAAGCTCTAGGAGAAATTCTACCATTTAAAAGGAAACTATTTCCACCTAATAAATACCAGTTTCCTGAAACATCTAATTCTGATAATAAATTATTGCTTAAATTATAATTAGCTTTTATATTAGCAGAGTGTTTTTGTAAATTAAAATCATAAGAATGAAAGGGTAAATTTTGAGTTTTATCATTTATACCAGAAAAAGCATAAGTATAATAATTATACCCCATAGATAAATTATTATAACCATTATACTCTGCTGAGAAATTTAATATTCCAGAAATATCACCCATAATAACTTCTGACTTATCTGAGTAAGATAAATTACTATCATAATTAAATCCACTTGAAAGTTGAAAAGAAAAAGGTTTGGAATATTCAGAGGAAGCTTCTATATCTTCAATAACTCTAATATATAATTTAGAGTCTTTTGCTATTTTAGAGTTAGGATCAATTATTATGACTTTTTCAAAAGTTTGAATAGCTTCTTTATAATTTTCTCTTAAATATAATGTATTACCTAAGTAATATAAAGGTAATGCAGAATTTGGTTTATTACTAACACATTTTCTAAAAGAAGCTTCTGCTTTAGTATAATCTTGTATATCTAGATAACCAACTCCTTCTCTGAATTTTAAATCTGAAGTCAAAAGCTCAACTTTTGCTTTTTGTAAAACTTGCTCATCAATTGATGAGAGCCAAGTTTGAGCATCCTCTATTAATTCTTTATCTTTACTTTCTTTTATAACTTTTTGAAGTGCTAATCTTGCTTCTTCTTCATATCCTGAACTAAGATAAGCTAATCCTGCACCAAACATAGCATCCATTTTAGTATTATCAAAAATTCTATTCGCTTCCAAAAAAGCTCCTATAGATTTATAATAATTTCCCAAACTAAAATAAGATAAACCTATATAATAATGAGCATTTCCATAACCAGAAAATTTTTCTGTTATTTTATTAAAAACTTTTATAGCATCTTCATATTTCTGAGTTTCATAAAGTTTAACACCTATTTCAAAAACTTTTTCAATATCATCTTTAGAGTTTAAAATAATATCTTCTGGTTTTGTTGGTAAAACTTCTTTTTTAGAAGTATTTAATGTTTTAGGAATTATTTTAGGAGGATTTTTAGCTAAGACATGGTTAGACATAATACTTATAAAAAAAGTACTTAGTAAAAATAATTTTACAATTTCATTATGATACATGTCTCATACCATATAAAAACAAACAAAAAGAAATATAACCTCTTGTATAAAAAAAATCAATAGTCATTCTTAAAAAGTTATTATTTAATATTTATCTTTGAATTTTAATAGAATGTATGACTTCTTTATCATAAAATATTTTAAAGTTTCTCCAAACAGCACCTTTTGGAGTTTTCATAGTAGGTTTTCCATATAACTCTATTGCTTTTTCAAGGTTATCACCTATTTTTAATCCCTTACTAGTAGAACCTTCAAAACCTCTCTTGAATTCTATCTGAGTAACAATATCATCTTCAACATATAAAGTTATACCTTCTTTTTCATAACCTATTATATTATCTATATAATCTGTAGGAAATTGAGTTTTACATTGTTTATTTAAAATATCTATCGCTTCTGGTTTTTTTGTAATATTTAGTATAATGCCAATAAACACACCTTCTTCACTTACTTGTAAGCTTCTTACTAAGGCACTATTAATTTCTGTTTTTTCAGATTCTGTATAATTAACAGTTTGAGAAACATTTATTTGAGTATTTTCTGTTGGTTTATTTTCTATAGGTTTATTCTCGGTTACATTTAACAAATCAAATAAATTAGTTGTAGTATTTGAAACTAATGAATCTAAAGAAATAGTTGGTAAACTAAAAGAATCAGATATAGTATTTTCTATTGTAGGAGTAGAACTTATTGTATTTGTATCTACTTTAGGAGCAGAAGCTAACTTAAGAATATCATCAAAAGTTATTTCAGGTTTTGGCTCTTCTTTAGGTTTTTCTATTGGTATAGATGTATTTATAGTATTTCCAAGTAAAGAATCAAAATTTACAACTTGTTCTGTATTTTTAGGTAAATTAAAATCATCTTGTTTAGATTGATATTGAGTTTTAGATTCTTGAACTTGCATTTGAGGGGCTTGATTTTGATTTATATTTAACTTATCAACTAGTTCTTGTGGAACATTAAATCCACCGGTTAATGGATTAAATTTTAAACCTTTAAGTTCTGGTGGCATAGCTTTAGCCTGCATTTGAGCTAAAACTTGAGCTTCTTTAGCCTGTTGTTGGGCTTTTTGTGTTTTAAAATCTTCAGATTTTATTCCTCGTAGAGTTTGAATAACTTCATCTGGTAATCCCATACCATGTAAGTGTGATAAGTCTTGACTTTTCTGCTCTATAACAACTTTTTTAGTTGTAATTTCTTCAGATTTTTTTTCTTCTTGCTTTATTGAAGTAAGAGTACTTAAAACTTCAGGAGGTAATCCCATTGCCATAAGAGCAGACATATCTTGTCCAGAAGTAAAACTTATTTTTTTACCAGCAGGATTTTCTTCCATTCAACTACCTAAAAAGCTTCATATATTTATGCAAATTATACAATAAAACTTGTGATTATATATACATTTTAATGTGATATTAATGAAATTTAGTAAAATTAGTATCTTTTTAAAAAATGTTTATAATTCTATTTTACTCAATAATATTATATATTTTATAAATATAAAAATTAGATTCAAAACAAATTCAATAGATTGTTAGTTATAATATTATATTTCAAAATAAAAAATAATAATTCTTAGTTTTAAGTATATAAATAAAAAATAAAAAAATATATAATATATGACAACGATCATTTATTAAAATTAATATATTTTGGTATAATTCTAGGTTATACAAAATTGCCTTTTATTTTGGTATAAAAAAATGTCTGATAATCAATTCTTTATGAAAGTTTGGGGAGCTAGAGGAAGTATCCCTACCCCTGGTCCTAAAACTATTAAATATGGTGGGAATACTTCTTGTCTAGAAGTTAGATGTGGAAATGAAATACTTATATTTGATGCAGGAACAGGTATCCGAGAATTAGGTGTTACTCTAAGAGAACAATCTCCATTTAAGGCTCATATTTTCTTTTCGCATTTACATTGGGATCATATTCAAGGTTTTCCATTTTTTTCACCGTTTTATACAAATAATGAATTCCATCTTTATGGAGAAAGAAAAACTGACGCACATTTAGAAGACATTTTATCTCAACAAATGAAGTACCCTTTTTTCCCTGTACCTATACCAAAAAGTCCTTCAAAAATAAACTTTAATGATGTGAAAGAAAATCAAGAAATATCTATAGGCGATATAAAAGTTACAGCATACAGAGCCAATCATCCTGATGGTTGTTTGGCATATAGAGTAGATTATGGTGGAAAATCTTTGGTTTATGCTACAGATACAGAGCATACAGGATCAGTTGATAAAAACTTAATTAAAGCTTCTGAAAATGCTGATATTTTTATCTATGATTGTAACTATACCGAAGAAGAATATGAAATGAGAAAAGGATGGGGACATTCTACATGGAATGAAGCCTTAAAAATAATGAAAGAATCTGGAGCTAAAAAACTCATTTTATGGCATCATGATCCTATGCATAATGATAGTTTTATTACAGATTTAGAGAATAAAGTAAAAGAGCATTTTAGTAATACTAAAGCAGCTGAAGAAGGAATGATTATAAAATTAATCTGATAAAATCAAATTTTGTTAATTTAATTTTGATATAAATATATAAATTTAACCTTTATTTTTAATTATCTCTTGTGTATAGATACTGTTAAAAAATAATTTTTTTCTTATTAAACCTTTTTTAAAATACTCATTTCTTTGATATATAATATGTATAACTATATTGTTAAATTGTATTTTTTATAATTTTTAGTATCTTTTTTGGAGTTTGAATAATGTCAGTATCAGAAAATAAGCCTATAATTCCTCCTGCATTAATGCCTAATAATGTGTCTTCAGGATTATTAGAGAAAAAAGCAATTACTAATCCTGATAAAGATGGAAATTTTGCAAAAAAAACAGAAGGAAAAACAGGTAAAGAATCTGCTACTGAATCTAATGTAAAAGCTGATATTGTAAATAAGGATAACACTTTAAAATTAGATACATTAAAATTAACAAATAGTACAGATAAAACTACAGCAAGAGAATCTGTACAAGAAAAACAAGGTGCAGTTCAAAGAATGACAAATAAAGATGTCTCAAGTGCTGCAGATAAAACAACAAATCCTAATCCTGCTGATGGGGCATTAGTAGGAACACATGTTCAAGATCCTGGTAGTGTTAAAATGACTCAAGGAAAATTAGGGCAAAATCCTAATCATTTTTCACATCTTATGGAAGATGGCCAAACATTTGCTAGCAATACAATGAAAGGTATGGTAAGTTCACATGTAGGACGTAGTAAGAAAAAATCTCCTTATGATGAAGATGATGAAGATGGACAAAATCAAAGAAGAAGAAAAAAAGCCGCTTTTCAGCCTTCTCAACAACAAGCAAAAAAGCCATTAACAGTTTTAGAAGGTTCTAAAGTAGGAAGTAGCCAAGATATGTTTGTATCTTCTTCTTACTCTCAACAAAAAATTTCTAATATGAAAGTTCAGAAAACTATTACAGAACAAATAAAGGAATTTTATTTAACAGATGATGGTTTATTTTTCTATGATACAGTTTATGCAAATTATAATCATAAAGAAAAAAATGGCATTGGTCAAAATATGCAAAAAGATATCTTTGCTGGTCTAATTGAATATGTAGGAAAAACTGATGATGTTTTATCTCCACAATATAAAAAACTTTTAAGACAAATAATACAAGGCTCTATGAAAGCTGGTTATGATACTCATTTAGAAATGAAAGATCTAGCTAAAATACTAATATCTGGTTTAATGGCAACATCTCCACATGATGATAACCCTGAAATAATGGCACAAACTATAAAAATGATTACATCTGAAATAATGTTTGGTAAATTAAATATTGGCTATAATATGAGAGATGCAGCTTCTTACATAGGGGCAGCTTCTTATACCTTAGCTCTTTATTATAAAGAATACCAAAATGATATAAAATTCAATAAAGAATTAGAAAAATTTTTCCATGAAGCTTTTGCAGAAGCAATTTGGTCTTCAACAGGAGAAATGACAGCTTTCTCTACAGCTTATGCAAAAACAAATATAGAACATTTTATGAATGCTAGAAATAAAGAAGAAGAAGCAGTGCAAAAATCATTAATGAAAAACATGCTTTTATCTCCATTCAAAAAAGTTCTTAATATGTAACTTTTATTAGTAAAAAGTGAAAAAATAAAATTATATTTTAATAAGTTTTCATCTGAATATTTTTTGAAAAGCAATTTTGTTTAAATATAATGTTGTTTATAAGGTAAAAAATTGTTTATAATAATATATAGCTATTTTTATAGAAGTACTTAGGATATGGCAGAACAAACTGATGAACTTGTAAAAAGAGATGATTCCTCAGCATCAAGAAGAGGATCAGCTTCTGGTGTCCCAGCTAAAAAAAATATTTCTAGTGGGGCGAAAAGAACTACCGTTGTAATTAAGGGTTCTACCGTAATGGATGGACAATCACAGGATATATTTGTTCCTGTTGGTTCAGAAACGGTTAGTCAGGCCAGAGAAAAATCAGTTGTAGAACAAATAAAAGAGTTTAGCTTAGGAGCTATAGGCTCAGCTGTTTTTAACACAGTTTCTGCTAATGCAGATCCAAATGCTGAAAATGGTGTAGGAAGCAACTTACAAAAAGCTCTTTTAAATCAAATTGTGGAAGCGATGGTGGATACTCCAGATATTTTATCTCCAGATTTTAGAGCAATTGTTAGAGAAATAGTTCAAGGAACTATGCAAGCAGCAAAAGAACATGAAATAAAACTGCAAGAAGCTATAAAAATGCTAGTAACAGGTATTATGGCAATTGCTCCACATGATGAAGATCCTAAAATTATGTGTGAAGCATTAAAAACTATTTCTTCAGAAGTTATGTATGGAAAAGTTAATATGAATTATAGTATGAAATTAGCTGCTCATAGCTTAGGTGCAGCCTTATTTATGCTATCTATTTATTATAAAAACTATCAAACTAAAATAGAATATACTAAACAATTGGATCAAAAACTTAAATATGCAGCTAATGATGGTATATGGGAAGCAACTGGCGAAATAACAGGCTATTCTGAAGTACATGCGAGATCAAATACAGATAGATTTGTTAATGGAAGAATAGAAGAAGAAAAGAATTTTCAAAAAAACTTAATTAGAGGTATGATTTTAATGCCTATTAAAAAATTAGAAAATTTTGCTTTTGTAAGAAGTATAATGACAAAATTTCAAGCTAAAAAATAATGAAAGGTAAAATAACACTAGAAGGAGTTGTTTTTATAAAAACAATAAACACTCCAAAATATTTTAATAAATTAAGTAAAGATCTTTATTCTCTTTTCCATTCTGATGTTGGTTTGGATTATGCTACAGTTGTAATGGCAGGTCAATTAAATAGTCAGGTAAAAATGCCTAATGAAATAAGATGGAAATTTGATGATATTTATAAAAACTATTACGTTAATAGTGGGAATATGTTAGATGCATTAGAATGTAAAGTTGATTTTTCTCCAAAAGATAAGTTTCATATAAATGGAAATTATATTGCAGAAATGAAACTACAAGATGGAATCATAAAAGAGCTAAAAGTAGCAAAGAATCCTTTTAGACCTCAAGAAAAAAAAGTGGCTAATATTAGTAATAATACAGAAAAAAGCGTAGATAATAATTCATAATAGAGAGTTTAGATATGAAAATACTAAAAAAATTAATTAATTTTGGAATAACATCATTAATAGCTGTAAGTTCTTTTACAGCTTGCTCTAGAGAAGCAGCTTTTGATGAATCTCTTGATGAAAATCAAGTTTTGGAAGAAGGCTCTAAAAGTAGTAAAGTATCCAGTCAATCTATTAGTTATAAAATAAACTCAAGATCAGACTTTGACTCTGAATTATCAAAACAAAATGTAAAATTAGCAGTTAGCGATTATGATATGATAAAAAAATTAGCTAGAGTTAAACCAATAGGACAATGGACTCCTGGTCCAGAAAATAATTCTGCTGCAAATCAGAAAAAACACTTTATCAAGCATGGTCATGATTTTAAACCTCCTTATAATAATGAAAATGATTATTTAAAAGGAGCAATTGCAGCTTTTAATAATACTGCACCAGAATCTAATTTTTATATGGATTTAGATTATTATAAAAAAGATAAAATTGTTAGTTTAGTAAAATGGAACTCTAAAACCTATGAAATCACTGTAGTAAGAGTTAATGGTCAAACGGCAACATATTTTTTGGATAATAAATTAAAACAAAATAGATTTATTTTAGTTCCTAATGACTTAAAATAATAAAACATCTAAATTTTTACTTTTTACTATTTGTAGGACTTATGTTAAAAAAAATAGCTATTTTATCTTTAATATCTTTTACTTTATTCTCAAGCTTTTCTTGTAGAAAAGCTGAAATAGCACCAGAAAAAGAATCTGAAAATAAACCCATAAATAATATACCCGAAGAAGACCCTTTACCAAAAGAAGTACAAGATAATAACCAACCACAAGCTAACAAATTTATAGAATTAAATATACTAAGCTACAATGTTTGGGGAGTTCCAAAAATTGCAGGTGTTTATAATGTAACTAAAGATCAAGATGAACGCTTTGGATATATAGGTGATGCAATAAATGGATTTGATATAGTTAATTTACAAGAAACTTTTGGAGATAATGTAAACCTAATAACAGATAAAGCAAGCTATTTAACTAAAGAAAGACTAGATAATTCATCTTTTTTAGCATACAATGCAGGTTTAACTACACTATCTAAATATAGTATTGTCAAAAAAGATTATATAAAATTCTCTGAATGTGAAGGAGCAGATTGTTATTCTAATAAAGGAGTATTTTTTGTAAGGTTTAATGTTCCTAACTTTGGAGAGATAGATGTATATAACACTCATTATCAAGCTTCAGCTAAAAATGAAAATATAAGAATAACTGATAATAGAGAATTTGAAATGCTTGTAAAAAGAAATGATGTTGGAAACCCAACTATAATGACTGGTGATTTTAATTTTGATAATATTGATAGCACTGACTCTAGTAGTAAATCACTATTAGATTTCAAAAAAAGATTTAATCCTATAGATACCTATAGATTAAAAAATAAATCAGATAATGGTTTTACTAGTGATAATACAAATCCTTATAATTCAAAAAAAGAAAAATCTAAAAGGCTAGATTATATATTTTTATTACCTGAAAATAGAGGAATAAATAATCAAAAACTTAAATATAGTTTTGAAGTTTTAGAATCTAAAATAGTTAATAATACTCCTGTAAATGGTAAATTTATGTCTGATCATTTTGGTTTAAATACTAAACTTAGAATTAATGTATTTTAAAAAATATAATTATTTTAATTAACTTTACTCTATAAAAATATTTTGATATTATTTTTATTCGTTTAATAATTATCAAGGATATTTTATGAATATAGAAACTAAATTAAAAGACTTAGGAATAGAATTACCGTCTGCTCCAACACCTGCTGGCTCTTATGTACCTGCTGTAACAGCTGGTAATATGGTATTTGTTTCTGGGCAATTACCTATGGTAAACGGAGAACTAAAATATACAGGAAAAGTTGGAAAAGATTTATCTTTAGAAGAAGCAAGCCAAGGAGCAAAAATATGTGCTATTAATGCTTTAGCTGTTTTAAAAGCTCATTTAGGAAGCTTAGATAAAATAGAACAAATTGTTAGATTAGGTGGTTTTGTTAATAGTAGTGATGGTTTTACTATGCAACCTAAAGTTATTAATGGAGCATCTGATTTTATGGCTGAAGTTTTTGGCGAAGCTGGTAAACATGCAAGAGCAGCAGTAGGAGTTAATGAATTACCTTTAAATGCAGCTGTTGAAGTTGAAATGACTGTTTTGTTAAAAGCATAAATTCTAAAACGTGAATGGTAAATAATATCTTAATTTAATAAAAAGCTTATATCTTTTTAGATAATTTATTATAAATAATTATATTTGTTATTTATTTTATTAACTCATAAGTAATACCCTAAAATTCACGTTTTTTTATAAAAAAGACCTTGACTAAAACCCTTATTTTTTGTATATTTTAGCACATTGTAATACTTTGTAAAAATGGAGTGTCTCTTATGTATTTATACGTTGAACTTTGGAATGCAAAACAAGCTTGGAAAGATCTTTCTAAAGAAGAAAGAGCAAAATATGCAGAACTTTGTGGCGGAGCAATTCAAAATGTTTTAGCTAGTGGAGATGTAGAAATACTAGGTTGGGGAATTAATGATCCAGATACAGATCATAGAGCCGGATATGACTATATTGGAGTTTGGAAGTTTAAAAATAAAGAAGCTTTACAAAGTTTTGAAGGGCTTGTAACTCAGGCTGGTTGGCATAATTATTTTGAACAAATAAGTGCAGCTTCTCCAATGATGGCACCACCTGATGTAATGGGTCATTCTGTAAATATATAATTTGGTAAATTGTGAGTCGCAAATAAATTATTTTAATATAAAATTTACGACTCACAACTTAAAATTAACTAATCATGAGTTAAAAATGGGAAATATACTTAATATAATAATAATAGCAGGACTTGTAATTGTAAGTATTACAATGTTTATTCTTGCTTTTGCAAAGCCAAAACAACAAGAAGAAATTACAACAAGATTAGAAAAATTCAAAGTAACACATGATGTTGAAGTGTCTAAAAGAGATATTGATAAAAAACATCAAAGATTAAGACAAGAAGTTGAAAGATTAAGCAAAAATTTTAACCCTGTTGCAGATAGGCTATTAAATGAGCATTCTAGAAGTGATTTAAAAGAAAAACTTATAAAAGCAGGTAAATATAACACTGACCCTACAACTTTTGTAGCACAAAGAATTTTATCAGCAATAGCATTTCCAATTATTTTTATTTTATTAGCTTTTACTGTTTTAGATTTTGATGCAGGACAAATATTTATGTTTTCACCTGTAACAGTTTTAGCAGGATATTACCTTCCTATGGCAAGATTAAATAGACAGGTAGAAGAAAGACAAAATAAAATTTTTAAATCTTTACCTACTTTTTTAGATCTACTAACAATTTGCCTAGAAGCTGGTATGGGTATAAACGAAGCTTTAAATAAAGTAGTTGAAAAATCAGCAGATGGGGATTTAAGAGATGAAGTTCAAAAAACGCTTACTGAGGTTCAAATAGGTAAACCAAGGTTAACAGCAATGAGAGATATGGCTAAAAGAGTTGATTTAACGGAGCTATCATCTGTTATTATAGCAATTATTCAAGCAGAACAAATGGGTACAAGTCTTTCTAAAACATTAAAAATACAAAGTGATATTATTAGAGATATTAGATGGCAAAAAGCACAAGAAATAGCCCAAAAAGCTCCTGTAAAAATGATTATACCAATAGCACTATTTATTTTTCCTACTATTTTTATAATAATATTTGGTCCATTAGCAATAAGCTTTATAATGAATAATAAATAATGAAAAAAATAATAGGCTTTATAAAAGTATTCATTTTTCTATTAGCTATTGTTTTAATAATAAATATATTAAAAAATGACTTTAATAGTGATAATTTTAAAACTTTAATAGGAAAAGCATCTACATTATATTTGTTTTTAGCTAGTTTTTTTGTTTTTTTAGGAATTATTTTAAAAGGACATAGATTACAAATTATTTCTAAACAATTTGATATTACACCATCTTTTTTTGAAAGCATAAAAATACAAGTAATAAGTATTACCTTTGCTATGATTACACCAGGAAGAGCTGGTGAATTTACTAAAATATTTTTATTAACTAAAGAAGATAAAAAAAAGCTCCCATTAGGAACTGTTATCTGTATATTTGAAAGACTTATTGATGTAATTATTTTATCATTATCAGGTGTTTTCTTATGTTTATTCAATTTTTCTGATTTTAGATTAACAATTTTATTAGTTTTATTTGCTTTAGGAATTTTATCAAGTTTATTTATTTTATTTAGATTAGATTTTATTTTAAAAAAATTAGATAAATATATACCAGAAAAAATAAAAGACTATATAAATGATTTTGAAAAACATAAAAATAAATTATCAACAAAAACTCCACTTATTATTTTATATTCAATTTTTATTTGGTATATAGATGCTTTATTTCAATGGTCATTACTAAAAAGTGTTGGAGAAACCTACTCAACTTTAACTGTTTTTGGAATAAATGGAATTAACGCTATAATGAGTATTTTAACTATTTTACCAATGGGATTAGGAACAGTTGATTTATCGGCTTTATATTTATACAAAACTATTTTAAATACACCAAAAGAAATAATTGTTTTTTTCCTAGCTAGTTCTAGGTTTTTTGGAATGGGTGTTTTATTACTAATGATTTTACCTATAGTAATAATGCAAAAAGATTTTATAAAGTCATTATATAAAAAAACTACCTAGCATAAACTTATAGCTGTTTTCAAAAAATTAAATACAAAATTAATTGTAAAGTTGCTTAACTCCTAAATCAATACTGAATCAGATTCAGAAGCACTTCAGGATGACTATAAGCAACTTATTATAAGATTAAAATAAACTATATTATTGATGAGTAAAAGCTAATAACATTATATTATTACCTCTTAAAACTTTCATTAAAACTGAATCACCTTCTTTTATAGGTTTTACAGCTTTATTAAAATCCGCTATATCATCTATTCTTATTCTGTTAATCTCTTGAATAATATCTCCTTTCATCAAACCACCTTCACTAGCATTACTAGTTTCATTTATATCAGAAACAATAACCCCTTTAACTTCTTTATTTATTCCCAATTCTTTTAAAGTATCTTTAGAAATAGGCTCAATTTCTATACCTAGTTTTTTATCTGGAGCTATTTTTTCTGGTGTATTTTCATCATCTTTTACACTTTCAGTTGTTTTTTTCTCTTTATTTTCTAATTCTCCAAGTTTTATTTCTACTTTAACTTTTTTACCATCTCTTAAAACTGTTAAAATTTGTTTTTCTCCTGGATTAGAGGCTGCTATTGTATTTCTAAAAGCACTTACATCTGTTACTTCTTTTCCATTAAGCTCTAAAATAACATCATATCTTTTAATTCCAGCTTTATCTGCTGGAGATCCTTTAAATATATCTCCAACAACTATACCACTATTAGGATTTTCTACTTTTAAACCTTTAGCCATACTTTCTGTCATATTTTGAATTTGTATTCCTAAAAATCCTCTAGTAACTTTTCCTTTAGTAACAATATCATTCATAATTTTTTTAGCCATATTTATAGGAATAGCAAAACCTACACCCATATAACCACCTGTTCTTGATGCTATAGCAGTATTAATACCTATTACCTCTCCATTAAGATTAACTAAAGCTCCTCCACTATTACCAGGATTTATAGCTGCATCTGTTTGAATAAAATCTTCAAAATCAGCTACTCCAACATCAGCTCTACCTTTAGCACTTATTATTCCAGATGTTACTGTAGAAGTTAAACCTAAAGGATTACCAATAGCTAAAACAAACTCACCTATTTCCATTTTCGTAGAATCACCTAATTTTGCAACAGGTAAATTATCAGCTTTTTCTAATTTTATAACAGCAACATCACTTTTAGGATCTGTACCTATAATTTTAGCTTTAAACTTTCTTTTATCACTAAGAGTTACTTTTATTTCAGAAGCACCTTCAACTACATGATTATTAGTTAATATTAATCCTGATGAATCAACTATAATTCCAGAACCCAAACCTTGTTCTTTTCTATCTTTGTTTTTACCTTGATCTTTATGTTCAGGAACATCAAAAAACTTTTTAAAAAAAGGATCATCTAAATATTCATTATAATTATTTTTTTGTTTCACAACTTTAGTTGAATAAATGCTAACTATTTCAGGGGTAACCTGCTTGGATACATCTATAAAAGCTTTACTAAGACCTTGTATATTATCAAATTTATTACTAGATGCTGTTGTAACTTGTTTTGTATCTTGGTTTGCAAAAGATTTTATACTATTAACTGGTTTTGAGACTAATAATGCACCAACCAAAACCCCTGTAATACCTGTTGCAAAAACTGAAGCAGTCAAAGCGACTTTGTTTTTATCCATAATTACCTCATTTTATTATACTTTCATAATTATATATTTTATACACAAAATTTTAAGTAAGATTTTTTTATTATGTTAAAATTTAGAAATAATTAATTTATCCTAAGGTTTTTTTAAGGAATAATTTATGTTTTATTTAACTTAAAAAAATATCTCTGCTACAACTTAAGCCTAAACTTATTACAATTTTATAAAAGCTAGTTCAAGACAACTGTTTTAAAATTTTTTTTACAAAGTTATTTTTTATCAGTTACTTAATAGTTTTGAATGTATAATTATAGAAAATTTTTTTTTTAATATTAGGTAAAAATGAAACATTTTATAATAAAATTAACTTACACAGCACCTTTAGAAGAAATTGATAAATCTTTAGTTGAGCATAGAACATTTTTACAAAAAGGATATGATGATAAAATATTATTATTCTCTGGAAGAATGAATCCTCCATCTGGGGGACTGATAGTAGCTAGAAATGAAAGTTTAGAAAAATTACAAGACTTTTTTAAGGAAGACCCTTTTTATACAAAATCCTTGGCAAACTATGAATATACAGAATTTTCTCCTGCTAAGTATCAAAATTTTTTAGTTGATTGGATATAAATTATTAATTATTTTTCAGTATAATAATTTTAGCTAAAAATTATTAGAATTAAATTAGTTCTTTTTAAAAATTATGCTAGAATACCTTCAGATAAAAGTTTAACTTATGATATTTAGGATATATTTTAATGGCTTTAATAGATCAAAAAGGTAATTTTTTAGGAAAAGTAAACGCAATAGATTTATTTATTATTTTAGTTTTAATTTCAACATTAATAGGTTTTTTCTGGGTAAAAGCAGGAAATTCATCACTAACTAAAAAAGTAAAAGCTGAAGGAAAAGCTCTAGTAAAAATAGCAATTAGAGGTGCTAGAGTAGAAGATATGAAAGTTTTTGAGAAATATAAAAAAGCTTATATTATCATTAGAAATCAACCATTTGACAATGTTGACATAGTAAATGTAAAAGTAAATAGAAGACCTCTTACTTTTTATGTACCTGAAGAAAAAAAACCTATGAAATTCGTTAATTTTGATGATGAACTAGCAACTGATGTTGATATGGTAGTTAGTGGTGATGCTCAATTAACAACTGACGATCCACCTAGTATTGTAATGGGTGGGAATAAAGTAAAAGCAGGAATACCAGTAGAACTTGAAACTTTAGAATATAAATTCACAGGTTCTATAATTTCTGTAAAAATGCCTGGACATTTAGATTAGATTGGGGTTTTTTAGTGGAAAATCATGATTCAGTTCAATCTCTAGAAGAGTCTTTAATAAAAAAATTACAAGAAACACCTACTGATTTTAATTTATTAAATAAATTAGGTTATATTTATTTGCACTCTAATAATCTTCTAAAATCTGAAGAAGTTTATTTAAAATCAATAAACATAGAAAATGACCAATTTGAACCTTATGTTAGCTTAGGTTTAATATGTACCATAACAAATAGATTATCAAGAGCTTTGTATTTTTTAGTAAAAGCTCAAGAAAAAGATAAAAATTCAGAAGATTTAGTAAATTCTATAAATGAAATTAAAGAAGCTATTGTAAATAAAGATTCTAAAATAACACAAGAAGAATTAGACTTGGCTATTTTACATGCTAAAAATTATGCTGATAGTAATAACTTTGAATATGCTATTTATGAATATTTAAGACTAGAGTGCTTAAACCCTAATGATGAAAGTATTTTAAATAATATAGCAATAAATTTCTTTAAAAACTTAGATTATAATTTAGCTGAATTTTATTTTAAAAAAGTACTAAAAATAAATGCTTCAAATGCTATTTCTCATCACTATTTAGGAATAATATACAATATTCTAGGTGATTATAAACAAGCAGAAAATAGTATATATAAATCTTTAGAATTAAAACCGTCCTTTGCTGACTTTTCGGGTGGAGGCAAATACGCTCATTATAGAAAAGAATATGAAGAAAATGAAATAGAAAACTGTCCTTTTTGTACTGAAAATAAAAGTTTAATTATAAATATATTTAATCAATCAATAAATTCATTTAATTTTAATCAAATTAATCCTGTTAGAATTTGGAATAAATGTTCTAATTGCGATTTAGTTTTTTCAAAAAATATACCTTCAGAAAAATCTTTAGAAAGATATTTTACAGAGCTAAATTTACATACAAAAAAAATCTTTAGTTTTGATATAGAAAGACATATTTTTGAAAGTAATACATCAAATGAAAGATTAAATACAATAGAAAAATATATAGAAGCCGGCAAAGTTTTAGATATAAGCCCTAATAATGATATTTTTTTATCAGTAGCTAAAAATAGAATGTGGAAAACAGAAACAACTAGTTTTAATACTTTATTTGATGAAAAAAATGAAACTCAAATATTAGGTTTAGGAAAAAAGAAAAAAGTTAATAATAAAAAAGAAAATAAGACCTATAATTTAATAACTTATTGGGACTCTTTAGAAAAAAATAATAAAGTATTAGCTACTCTAAATAAAATATATAATTTATTAGATAAAGATGGTCTCTTTGCTTTTTCTTTTCATGGTATAGACACTTATATAGCTAAATCATTAGATAAAAACTATCCATTATGGTATTATCCTGATCATTTTTATTTTTTTGAGATACCTATTATAAAAAAAGAAATAGAAAAGATTGGTTTTAAAATAAATAAAATACAAATTATTAGTAGAAAATACTTATCTAATGTAGAGTTTTACTGTTCTAAAAAATAAATCTTTTATAGAAAACCTTAACAATTTTAAATATAAGTTTTACAATATACTTATGTGGTATTAAAGTCCGAATGTAGGTAAAACTTTAGTGGGTCTATTTGATATATTTAAAGCGAAATGGAAACATGCTGATCCTAATATAAGAAGGGAAGCTATAAAAACGCTACAAGATCAAAATATCTTAGAGGATTTAGCAAAAAATGATCCTGATAAAAATGTTAGAAAAGATGCTATTGAAAAACTAACAAACCAAGAAACACTTAAAAGTATAACTAAAAATGATTCTGATAATATAAATCAACAAACTGCTGTAAAAAAAATTTCTGATATAAATATATTAGCTGATTTGGTAAAAACTCATAAAGTTTTTGAAGTAAAAGAAATTGCTATAAAAAAAATAACTGATAGTAAAATTTTACTAGATATTTTAAAAACAGAAAAAAATCCATCTATAAATATTTATGCCATCAATAAAATAACTGATAATAAGATTCTAAGTGAAATATTAAAAATAACTGATAATTTAGAAGTAAAAGAAGCCGTAATAAGAAAATTAAGTGATCAAAATTTAATTACAGAAATTGCTAAAAATAATCAAGAACCTAGAATAAGAGAATCTGCTGTTAGAAAGATTACTAATTTAGATACATTAGGAGAAATAGCTCTAAATGATTCTCATGATAAAGTAAAACAAGAAGCTTTTACTACATTAAAATTAGAAATTGAAAAAATTTCTGATACAAGTTTATTAGATAATATTATAAAAAATAATAAATTATATGAGGCTAGAAAAACAGCTTTTTTTAAGAAATTAAATAATATAAATGTAGTTAATATTGTAGAAACAGTAAAAGATGAGTTTATAATAATTGATATCGCTAAAAACGATGATAGCCTTGAAGCAAGAGAAGCTGCTGTTAGAAGAATTACTAACAATGAAGTTCTTAATGAAATAGTAAAAAATGATCCTAATGAATCTATAAAAACCTTTGCTATAAGTAAAATGACAGATGAAAATATGTTGCATAAGCTTATTACTGAAAGTAATAGTTTACAAGTAGCAGAAGCTGGTATTAATAAACTAAATGCTAAAGAATTACTATTCAAGATAGGTAGAGAACATTCTAAATATGAAATTAGAAAAGTAGCCTTTTTTAAGTTTACCAATAACTACAAGTTAGAACATCTTATTGATACTATAGATGATCAACAAATTTTAGCTGACATAGCACATAATGAACCTGATGAAATCATGAGAAAAAGAGCGTTAAGAATGGTAACAGATCAATCTTTATTATCTGGGCTACTAAGTAATGAAAGTAATTTTGAAGCTAAATTAGCTATGATAGAAAAAATATCAGATGAAGTCGCATTAGATTCTCCAGAAATACAAGATTTTATACTTAATGTTTTTAGTAAAATTGATGAAGAAAGTATAAAAAGAGATTGCTTAAAGAAAATAAAATCTCAGAAAGTTTTAGCTCAAATAGCTTTTGATAAAAAAGAGTTTTTACATCTCAGAAGAGATGCAGTAGGGATGATAACTGATGAAAATATTTTAAGTAATGAAAGAATTCAGGAACTTTTATTTGAAATAATAAATAAAAGTGATAATGCTATTTTTACTTATACAGCAGCAGAGAAAATTATTAACCAAGATTATATGGAACAAATTCTCTTTAATAACCAAGACTATTGGTTAAGAAGTATTATTCTGAAAAAACTAAATGACCTAGATGTATTTGAAAAAGTATTAAAAACAGACCCTAGTGGTAAAGTAAAAAAATTAGCTATGGATATTTTATCCGATAAATTTGAAAATTATTCTATTCTTTCAGATTTTGCTTTAAAGGAAACAGATTTAGATTTATCAGAATATGCAGCATTAAAGATAAAAGAAAAAGCTTATATATATGATTTATTAGATATGATAGAAGATCCTAGATTAACTGAAGCTATTGCAAAAAGATATGATGACTATGATGTAAGAATGTATGCATCTCAAAAATTATATGAAGTAGCTTCTACAGAAAGCTTATTGGAAATACTAATAGATTCTAAGATTTTATATGATATTTTCAAAAACGATTTTTCTAATGAAAATAAAGAAATAGCTTTAAATAAGATAGAAGATGAAACTATACTTACAGAAATAGCCACAACTGATCCAGATTGGAAACATAGATCTAAAGCACTAAAAGGAATTAAAAATCAAAAAACACTATTTGATATTATAGTAAATGACGAAGTTGTTGAAGTACATAAAGAAGCTGTTAAAGAATTAACAGATGAAAAATATTTAGAAAAAATAGCATTAGATCATGAAGATAGTATGACTAGAATATTTGCTATTAACAAAACAGAAAATCAAATGACAATTGCTCAAGCAGTTAGAAAAGATCCTGTAGTGGAAGTTAGGATGGCAGCCGTTATAAAACTACAGAATGAAGATATTTTATTTGATATAGCAAGAACTGATACTAGTAACTTTGTAAAAAAAGCAGCAAAACAAAAAATATCAAACCCTCAATTTTTAGCATTTTTAGAAAAGATGGAGTTTATGGGTGAATAATTATGGCAATAACAGATTATGATATTGTAAAACAAATTGGTCTAGGTGGTATGGGAGCTGTATATTTAGCAGTGGATCCTAGATTAGAAAGACAAGTAGCTATAAAAAAAATAAAAGTCCCAGATAATCTAGACGAACAAACGCATAAAGAGATGGTTCAACGTTTTTATAGAGAAGCTCGAGCTATTGCAAATTTAAATCATCCTAATATAGTAATTGTTCATGAACTTGGGGAAGATAAATCTGATAATCAATGTTTTATGGTAATGGAGTTTTTAGATGGAAAATCTTTAGAAGCCTTACAAGAAGATTTAAATATTTTGCCTCTAAACTTAGTTATGAAAATAGCTATACAATCTTGTGATGCACTCAATTTTATACATCAAAAAGGAATTATACATAGAGATATAAAACCAGCTAACCTTATTTATTGTAATAATGGGGTATTAAAAATAACTGACTTTGGTTTGGTAAGAGGTAATGATAATTTAAACCTAACCAAAGCTGGAGCTATTATGGGAAGTGTGCTTTTTATGCCACAAGAACAAATAGAAAACCCTAAAAATGTGGATTTCAGATGTGATATGTATTCTTTTGGGGTTACTATGTATAATCTTTTATCAGGCCATTTTCCTTTTTATGGAGATGATATGTATGGTGTTATACGTTCATTATTAACAGAAGAACCTCAGCCTTTATCAAAATACAATCCTAATATTCCTAAAGATTTAGAAATGATTATTATGAAAGCTATAGCTAAGAAAAAAGAAGAGCGATTTCAAAGTATGGATGAATTTAAGCAATATCTAATACAATTTTGTCAAAAAAATAATATAGATTTTTCTTCTAGTATTCCATTAGTAAGTCATCATACACCAACAATACCACAAAGATTACCCAATACAGATACCTTAATACAAAGTCATAATAAAAACTTAGATAATACTTTTATAAATCAATCTAATAAAGATATAGATAAAACTATAATTTTACAAAAAGATACTGCTATTAATCAGGTAATGGCTACTAAAATAGATATCTCTTCTGAAACACAAAAAGGTAATATAAATGTAGATATAACTGTACACTCTGGACCATCAATAAAAGATTTACCTAGTAAATATTTAGTTACAAGAGAACTTGGTAGAGGTGGTATGGGTGCCGTTTATCTTGCTCATGATAGAAGCTTGGACAGGCAAGTAGCTATTAAAATACTTACTATGGAAGTTTTTCCAGATAGACCAGAAGAACAAGAAGCTATTATTTATACTTTTAAAAGAGAAGCTTTAGCTATTGCCAATTTAAGTCATGAAAATATAGTAAATGTTTATGATATTGGGCAAACTAAAAGTGGATTACATTATATCGTAATGGAACTTTTAGAAGGACAACCTATGACAAAGCTAATTGAAGATGGTAAGCCTTTATTACCTGAGATTGCGTTAGATGCTATAGTTCAAATCTCTGATGCACTAAGTTATATACATAATCATAAAGTTATTCATAGGGATATAAAACCAGAAAATATTATGTGGTCTGATAAAGGCATTGCAAAACTTACCGACTTTGGAATAGCTAAATATGTAGATGATCTACCTGTTAATGCCCCAGGTAATTTAGTTGGAACAGTTTTATATATTTCTCCAGAACAGTTACAAACACCAGATGCAGTTGATGGAAGAGCAGACATGTATTCTTTAGCAGCTTCCTTATATCAACTTTTAACTGGTAAGCTACCTATAGACGGAGATGATGTAAGACAAGTTATAATGAAGGTTTTAACAGAAAAACCTCAACCAGCAAGTAAATTTAATTCTAATTTACCAAGAAGCTTAGATGAAGTTTTATTCAAAGCTATGGCAAAAGATAAAAATGATCGATATAGAACAATGCAAGATTTTAAAACTGCTTTAATGGGTATTGCAAAATATAAAGATTATTTAGCTTCTAAAAGAAAAAAAGTAGATACTTCAGAAGAAACTAAAAAAATTCAAAGAAAAGTAGCCGATTATGTAGGACATGTTGATTTAGATTGGATTTCTAATATTGGTGATAAAATAGATACTGATCAAACTTATTTTTCAAGGAGTATTGATTATGTTGTTCCTAAAATTTTTGATAAAGAAATAGCCGAATTTGCAGATAGTTTAACTGTAAAAAGTTTGGGAGAAAAGAAAAGACACTGGGATGCTAAAATAAAACAGTTCTCAACCGATTTTGAAAGAAATACTTTGATACCTTCTAGATTAAAAAATGTTTTAGTAGCTCTAAGTAAAATAATTACTCCAGAGGAAGTATTACATCTGTTAGTTTCTATAGATAATAAGACACCTTTAGGACAAATAGTTGAAAATTATTATAGTAAAAATAAATTAAAAAATATTTTTATTATCTTATATGGTTTATATCAAGCTCAATTAGTAAAACTTGATGTAATTCATCATACTAAAGGTAAAATTTATATAGGTGAAATGTTAATAAATTTCTTTTTTATAACCAGAGAAGATTTAAAAAAAGCCCTTAAAGAACAACCTCCTTCTGGAGCTAAGCCACCTTTAGGTGAAATTTTATTAAAGATGTCTGATTTAAGAAATGAGAATCTAATGTTAACTTTAAAATTACAAGCTTGGTATAAAGGGTTATTTACTTCTGCTTTTTAACTGGAATAGATATTTATAATGATATTAAGTTAAAAAAAAAGCTTTTTTATTAAAGTAGCTAAAAGTGAAAAAATTTCTGATACAAAAAAATAAAGCTATTATTATGTATTTAAATTTTATACCTTGAAAAATAATAGAATTAGAAATCTAAAAAATTTTTTAATTTTATTTGTAGATTTTTATTAGAGAGCGGAAGACGAGGGTCGAACTCGCGACAACTTGCTTGGCAAGCAAGTACTCTACCACTGAGCTACTTCCGCTTATTGAACACTCTTAATTTATACCAAATAAATGCCCCGAGTGTCAAGTTTTATTCTTTTCTTCTTAACATTTCATAAAATTAAAAGCTTATAAAAAGGGGGTTCTAATCTATTGTATATTTTACTTTATAATAAAAATAAGTGTTAATAAACGAAAAATAAAGCTATAAAATGTATAAAGTTATTTAGTAAACAAGACCCTATTATATAAAGATAAATAAGTATTTAATCATTAGAAATAATTAAACCATCTAAACCAAACATTTCAGTTAAAATATTTCCCAACTCATAACTTTTAGATTCTATCCCTTTTTCCTCATCAACAAAAACAATATAGGCAATTTGAGATTCATCTAATCTCATTCCTACTTTCCACCTATTATTTTTTTTAAAATTAGGTAATTCTATATCAAGAGTTTTTGGAAGTTCTTTTTCAGCAATTTTTTTAGACATATTAGGTTTTACAAACAAAGTCAATTTAGGATGAGCTTCAAAAGATAATAAATATTCATTATGAAAATTTATTTGATTATAATTTCTTATTTTATCATTTCCTTTTATCAAAGGAATATATTCTTTCTGATTAATCAATTTAATTTCTTTTTTGGTATCTTTTACTTCTCTCCATTCCAAAACTATTCCAATAGTATGAGGATAAAGCTCTTCTACTTTAACAAAATCATTTGCAATTAATGTAGCTCCATAAGAAATAGCTTTAGCAGACATTCTAGAAGTTATTTCTTCTATAAATTTCATTTCACCCTTAATTAATTTTTTATTTCTATTAAGAAAATGTTTTATAGTATGTCTGGTTAATTCAAATTCATTAAAACCACCAACAAAAATAACGCCATCTATCTGAAGTTTATCTTCGGCTTGATTAGTTCTTAAAAATCTATCTAAAACATTTTCTATTCCCTTTTTTACCTCAAAAAAAGCTTCTTCTACTTCAGACATATAACAAACAATAGGACTTTCCATTATAGGTAATTTTTTAGAATATAATGGATGTAACAAAGCTGTTTGTATATTATCTGTAATATGTTGAGAACAATCTACTTTATATTCTTGTAATTGCTTATATAACTCATAAAACATAGGTGTACCTTCTTTTAAAGGCTCATTTGGTTCTATTCTTTTATAGGCTATTTTCAAAAGTTGTGTATCAAAATAAACACCCGCTTTACCCAACTCAAAAAGTCCATTACCATCATTAGCAATTACTTCCACTTTATTTTTACTTAGCTTACATAAAGTTACATCAAAAGTCCCACCACCCATATCACAAACTAATAAGTTTCCGTCAAAAAAATCATTATATTGTTCTTTATGCCAATGAGAATAATAAGCTGCTGCTGCTACAGGTTCACTTACCAAATGAATAAGAGGTATTTTAAGATTTTCTTTTAAAATTTTTTCTAATTTAGGTCTTCCTAAATGATTAGCTTGTCGAGTTAACCAAGCCTGAGGAATACTAACAACTATACCTTCTATTTCGCCTATTTCTTTTTTAAAACTATAATTATTTCTTTTATCTGAAATCAATAATTTTTTTAGATAATCTGTAATAACTTCTTCTGGATTTTTATTACCGTGCCAACCAAGTTTTTGAGATTCTTTTTCAGTTCTTGGTAAAAACATTTTTAGATCTTTATAAAAATCGGTACTTTTATCTCCTGCTATCCTAAAAGCATCTCTACCAATTCTAGTAATATCTTTATTTTGATCATAAGAAACACAACTAGGAATATAATCTGTTCCTGAAACACCAGGATATTTAAAAGTTTCTAAATTATTAGAAGTATTTATATATGAAAGTATAGAATTTGTAGTACCAAAATCTAAACCTATTTTATATTTTTTCATATTTTCTCATAGCTAAAAAAATTTATTTCTCTAAAGAGTTATACCATTTTTGAATACTTAGTGCATGATTTATTTGTTTTTCAGTAAGTAATTCAAAAGAAATTATAATATTACCTAATAGAGGTCTTCTTTCTTGAGGTTTATTAGCATTAGGTTTCCAAGCTTTTTGATAATCTAAAACTTTAGTAAGTTGTTCATTATCCAAGGCTTTCATATATAATAATAAATCTCCTAATTTAATTCTTATCTTATTTTTAAGTAAGTTATTTGGATTTTTGACAAAAGAAATAAGTTCATTACTTTCCATTTCTATGATTTTATCAAGAAAATTTATTACAAATTCACTAGGAAAACCAATATTTCTAAAAGTACTAACAGAAAAAATAAAATTTTGGTTTACTTGTGCAAAATATTTTTCATTAATAGCATCCAAACTACTTATTCCATCTACTAATTTTAAGAGAGAATATATTTCAGTAGGAGCGTTAATATCTTTTAAAACATTTCTCCCTTTTTCATTTATTATAGGGATAATATTTTTTATTCCTTCGGTTATAGGGACACTTTCATATTCAACTTTACTAGTAAGAAAATCTTCTTTTCTATATTCATCTAAAATTTGATTTATATTAAGATTTCCTCCTTTCATATTCATAGTACTTCTAAAGTTTGTTTGAGGTAATGGAGCTGGTTTTCCACCAGGATTAGTATTCATCAACATTGGATCTCTTGCTGGAGGTTGTTGAGGTAATGGAGCTGGTTTTCCACCAGGATTAGTATTCATTAACATTGGATCTCTTGCTGGAGGTTGTTGAGGTAGTGGAGCTGGTTTTCCACCAGGATTGGTATTCATCAACATTGGATCTCTTGCTGGAGGTTGTGATAATAATGAAGCTGTTTTTAAGCCTGGATTGGTATTCATTACTAAATCTTTATTAATTTGATTAACATTTAAATTTACAGGAGTTGCAGAAATATTATTTTTATTTTCAAGCTCCAAATTAAAATTATTATTAGAAATATTACTAAAATTTAAGTTATCAATAGATTCTTTTGCCTCTTTATTACTAAGTATTACAGATTGTTTAAGCTCTGTTTGCTTATGTTCTATTTTTTCAGAAGCTTTTATATCACTAAAATCCAATGAATTTAATATATTATTTTCTTCGGAGCTTTTATCAGAATTTGTAGAAACTTTTTCTAAAAGTTTTTCTATATCCATTAAAAGTCTTTTATTATTACCACCAGATAAAATAGGTATCAATTTTTCTAATAATAGAAAAATATCTACTTTTTGTAATTGCAAGTAATCTAAGATATGTGAATTTATTTCTTTTAATATAGAGATTTTTTCATAATCATCTAATTCGGAAATTATATTTTTAATTTCTGAAAAATTATTTAATTTCATTAGGTATTTCTAATTTAAATTTTATTATACTAAACTATAAAAATATAACACTTTTTTATGATTATTACTATATGCTAAATCACGATTTAGAGGGTTTAAAATGAAATTATTTTCTTTTTCCAAAAAGTAAAGTTATATTAATTCTTCTATTTTCATAACCTTCTTTAAAATTAAACTTATCTGTTTCATGAAAAAGAGCTGAATTAAAAATAACACATCTATTAGCTTTATGGGGAATTATTATCTTTTCTGCATTATTTTCTTTTATAAAATTATAAATACCTGTTTCATCAGAATTATATGCTTCATAACTCCAGTTAATAGGAGCTTCTATTCCATAAACAGCTAAACCACCACTATTGGGGTTTAAATTTGCTTCATCAGAAGTAATCCAAAAATTAACATTAACAATAGCTTCATCTGCATGAACAGAAACCCCTTTCATAGTACTGTCATATTTAAAAGCCCACATATTCATCAGTTTATAATCTTTAATAATATCAGGAAAGTTAGCTCTTAACTCTTCAGCTAATTTATAAAAAATAGGATTACTTAACCCATTGTCCATATTAGAAGCTAAATAACCCCAAACTCTATTATATTCATGCCAAATAGTAGAGTTAAGGCAAAAAAATCTTACTTCTGCTAAAAACTCTTCAGTTAAAAAATCATCAAAATAAGTAATTTTTTTAGTTGTAAATTCTTTTGTTATTTCTTTAAAATCTAGCTCATCATTAATACATTTTTCTTGATATTCACTTTCATATAAATAAATATTTCTTTCATAAATAGTATCTATATAAGCTCTTTTATCATCTTTTATTGTAATAAAAAAAGAACTTTCATGATTGTTTTTTATATATTGATATAGATACTCTAAATCAAGTTTTTTATCTTCATATATTTCTGGTAATAACCCCTTAGTAATTAGATAATCCATTTGTTCTATATCATGTTTTAATTTAGCTACACTAGTTATAATTTCAATATTAGGTGGAGTTATATAATGCTCTAACTGATTTGAGTCTTCATTATATGGAATACCATGTTTTAAACGTAAAGAAGTAGAGAAAAATCTATGTGCATTTTGATAATCGCCTTGATCTATAAAATTAATACCTGCATTTTTAAAAGCAATATAATTATCTGGATTCAAATCAATAGCTTTTTGATAATAAACTAAAGCATTTTCATATTCTTTCAATTCAGAAAAACAATTACCAATAGAATTATAAATATCGTATAAAAATTCTTTAGGTTTTAATAAAGCTAAATACTTATAATAAAATAAAGCTTTATCATATTTATCTAATTTTTCATTTTTTTCTGCATAATTAAAAAGTAAATTTATAACAAATATCCTAGAAAAATAAATAACTGCAATAAAAACAATTATTTCCCATAAAGTATCCAATTTTTATACTCCAAAATCTATTATATTACTAGGTTTATTTTTTTTATAAGTTAAAAATATTTTATCCCATATAGATAAAATAGAACCATAATTATTATTATAATCTTCTATTTTGTTAGAATGATGTAATCTATGAAAAGAAGGTGAAGTTATAATTTTTTCTAATTTATTATCAATAGCATCATTAATTTTTATATTTGAATGATGAAAAATAATAATAAAAAATAATAACGTTTCATAAAATTCTTGTTCTTTTTTGTTAATACCAAGTTTAGTTAAAATTATATTTTTAAAAATACTTGAAAATAGTATTTCCATAGGAGAAAATCTAACAGCAGAAGTTGTATTCATCATAGTGTCTTGATGATGATATTTATGAAAAAGCCAAAAGTATTTACTATGATTTAATCTATGCCAAAGATACATATATAAATCAATTAGTAATATTTTTACAATAAAATCAATTATATTATAATTTTTAGTTTTTTTATTCTTATTAGAGAATACTTCAGAGCTTTGCTCTGGGGGCACGCTCCCTTCCTCCTGAGTAGTTAATACCCCGTAGGAAGTCTTAAATTCATTTATAGGTAAAGCATTTACATTAAAATTTATTATTTTAACAAAATTTTTATTTATCTTTTTTATAAAAAATTGTAATAAAAATCTATTAAAAAAACCAATTATAAGGTTATTAGTATCATTTTTAAATTCTTTTTTAGCATATTTCTTTTGAGGGTTTAATTTTTCTAGTATAAATAATGTTATGGTATATATTATAAGTAATATTTTTAGGTATTTAATTATTTGATTAAACATTTAATTTAATTTGATTTTTTTCTAAAAGCTCTTTAATATATTTAGTTTGATTTTTAGTAGCATTTAAAGTTGTTTTTAAAACTATACTTTTATTATCATTACTAATAACAAAATTACAACTATTGCCTTGTATATTTTCAAAATCTAAAATATAATCATTTCTAAAGTCATTATTAAAGTACTCACCTTTAATTGGGTAAAAAAGAACATTTTCCATTATTTTAGTTATTTTATCAGCATATTCATATTTTAATTGAGCTATAATAATATTTTCTTTAGCAGTTTGTAAAAGTTTAGGGAAATTATTTTTATGATAATTAATTTTTCTAAGTACATCATTTAAATCATAAATATTATATTTACTTTCTTTGACATTTTTTATTATATCTAATAGGTCTTTTCTGATATTATTTAATCTACCATTTAGCCAATAATTTAGATCTATTTTTTTATTTAAAAAAGTAATTTTTAAATGTTTATTTCCTTCTATATTTTCTAATAATTCAGAAACTACTTCATAAATAGCTGATTCTAAAACAAAATATTTTTTTTCGGTTTCTTTTATATTATTTCTAATATCTGTAATTTCCCAATATACAGATTTTGCAGTATTCCAAGCTGATTCAAAAAAACCAGCTTGAAAATCACTCATAGCATCTACAAATTTTCTTCTTAACTCTTCTATTTTTTTTGATAAATTATGTTTATCTAAATTATTTTTTTCAGTATCTTCAAAAATTTTACCTAAATCAGTTAGAAAGAGTTTTACTTTTTCCTTTTTACTTTTTTCGGTATCAACAATATAATTTAAATTTTCTTTTATATTATCAAGTGATTCTTTAAAAAAAGAGGTCTCTTCTTTAATTATTTTATTAAATTTTTTATTCTGAGTTTCTATAAGTGAAGTATAGTGTTCTATAGAGCCTTTTATGCCTTCTATATATTCAGCTCTCATTAATTCAAATTTTTTGTCTTGATTATGTAATCTTCTTTGATTTTCTAATTCTAAAAGTTTAATTTCTCCGTTCAAATCTCCAATAAATTTTTGATATTGAACATAATTTCGTTCTATTTTATCTATTTTATATTGTAATTCTTTTTCAACTTGTAATCTTATTAAATTTATTCTTTCTCTAGACGCACTTTGTATATCAAATAAAAAATTTTGAGCTCTTTGCAATTTTTCAAACTCTTCTTCTAAAATACAAACAAAAGATTCTGCTTCTTCTTCCATTTCAAATTTTTTATAGATAAAATTTAGTATGAACAAAATAATAGCATATAAAAAGTAGATTTAAAAATTTCTATAAAAAATGAAAAATAATATTCAAAAATATCTTACTAATTATGCAGAAAAAGAAATAAATTTTTCTGAAGTAATAACAAAAAACTATGATAATGTTTTAATAATACCAGCATACAATGAGTATTTTGAAATAAAAGAACTTCTAGAAAATAATTTAGTAGATTTAGCTAAAGAAAATAATTTTTTAGTTATATTAGTCATTAATAGTAAAAAAGAGTCTATTTTAAATAATAATTTAATTGATTTTTTGGGTGATAAAAAAATAAAAAACTCACCTAATACTCTAATTTCATTTATAAATTATGATATTTTCGTAATAAATAGAAGTTTTGAAAACTACTATTTTGAAGAAAAACAAGGAGTAGGTTTAGCTAGAAAAATAGGTTGTGATATAGCAACTAAACTTTATGAAGAAGGTAAAATCAAATCAAATTGGTTAAGATGTTCTGATGGAGATGTTATTTTACCTAAAAACTATTTTGAAATAAATCCTAATCCTAAAAAATATTCTTGTATAGTTTATGATTTTTATCATGATTTTATCCCAGAAAACTCTTCTGGATTATCACTAACTTTATATGAGATATACCTAAGATATTATTTATTTGGTTTAAATTATGCAAATTCACCTTATGCTTTTTATACTATCGGAAGTTGTATGGCTGTAGAAGTAGAAACTTATGCAGGTGTTAGAGGTTTTTCAGATTCAAAAGAAGCTGGAGAAGATTTTTATATGATGAATAAACTATCAAAGATAAAAAATATTTTTGACGCAAAGGAATCTACTATAAGAATAAAATATCGTGAATCTGATAGAGTACCTTTTGGAACAGGAGCATCTATAACTAAAATAAGAAATAAAATAGATGCTTCGTACGGGATATTAAACCCCGCAAGAAGTGGGGACGGGGGAGATGCCCCCGAACCCCATTCTACACTCGGACTTAAGTCCGAGGTATTCAATAAGAATAAAATTTATTTAAAAAAAGAAATAGAAGAAATAAATGATGATGAATATAAAATATATGATCCTAAATGTTTTGAGGAATTAAAAAAATTATATTTATTTTTAGATAAAAATCAGTTTTTAGAAAAATTAGATGAAAATGAATTTTTTATTCAAGCTTTAATTAAATTAGGTTTTTTAGAAAACTTGGAAAAATTAAAAAAAATTTCAATTAAAAAAAATACTTCTAATGAAATAAATTATGATTTAGTGGTATTAAAAAAACATATAAATATCTGGTTTGATGCTTTTAGAATTATGAAGTTTATACATTATTTAACTGATAATTTTTACCCTTTAATAAGTTGGGAAGAAGCCATAAAAAAAGCACCTTTTATGGAAATTCTTGATATTACTAGCCCTTATGAGCTTTGTAGAAAAATAAGATTAAGAAAAAACTAATTTATTAAAAATTTTTTCAAAAATATTAGTCAGTTTTTAATTTATTTTGCTAGACTTTTTATTATCAATATATTATAAAAGATAACCTTGTTCATGATTATAGTTTTTGCTAAGTTGTGGGAATTAACAAAACAGTCTAATGCTATTAATCTAATTTGTGCAGAATTTTTTTATGGCTTTAAAGATTATAAAAAATCCACTATATTTTATAATAAATATTTAGACAAAAATATTAGAAATCCTTATGTTTTACTTAGATTAGGAAATTGCTGTTATTACTCTAAAAAATACGATGATGCTGTATTTTTTTATGAAAACTCAAGATTATATGATAATCATAAATTTGAAACTATAAGTAACTTAGCTTTATCTTATTATTTTTTAGAAAAATATGAAAAGTGTTTTGATTTATTTAAACTATCTTTAGATATAAAAGAAGATAATATACAAGCTTATATGATGCTTGGTATTTGCTCAGAAAAATTAGGAAATTATAACAAAGCTATAAAATATTATGAAAAATATTTAGAAACTCATAATAATGATATAGATTGTTTATACTCATTAGCAAGATCTTATGAAAATTTAGATAGATTTCAAGAATCAATTAATTTATACCAAAAAATAATTGGAATAAATCAAAATATTAATTATATTTGGAAAAATATAGCTTCTATTCAAATCAAAATAAAAGATTTTGAAAATGCGATTCTTAGTTATATTTTTTATCTTGAAAAAAACTTTAATGATTTTGAGGCTTGGAATAGCTTAGCTAATTGTTATGAAAATATAAATGATTTGGATAATGCGATTCTTAGTTATAAAAAAGCATTAAGTATAAATGAATCTAAAGCAGAAATTTGGGATAAACTATCTGTTCTTCATGAAAAAATAGATGAAAAAGATAAATCTGTTCGTTTCAAAAAGATTTCAGATAGTTTAAAAAACAGTTCTAATTATTTAACATAAAAACTTTATTTTTATCAGTTAAAAGATTTCCATCTTGATCACTACCATATATTCTATATTTATTACAAGTTGTTCCGTTACATTCATACGGTTGATATAAAACAAAACCTTTACCAAAATTTTTCTTAGTAGAACTATAATTATCCATAGATACTCCAGCACCTTCTTGATTATTATAAGGGTTTTTTATTGCTTTATAAGCACCAGATTGCTTTGTTTGATCTATTAGAGTTTTTAGATCTTTTGGATATCCACCATTATCTAAAGCATAATTTTCTAATAATTTTTGGAATGATGACATATTTGCTTTTATCTCTAAAAATTTACCTCTAGAAATCGTACCTTGAGTAAAATTACTTAAAGTGCTTTTGATATCATCTTTCTTTTCTGCTTTCTTTTCAGGGGCTTTTGCCTCTTGCTCTTCTAAAGAATCAAAACCATTTTTTACGTTATTAACACCTTCATAATTAAAAGTTACTTGTGTAGGATTAGCTGTCTGGAAATAAACCTTATCACCTGGGTTCAAATCAAAATTTTTATCACCAACTTTAGTAGAAACTGTACCTTCTGAAACTACAACAGTTACATCAAAATTTTCTATTTTAGTTTCTGTATCATCTAATTTAGTTTTTTGTTTTTTACCTATAGAAATTACACCCTCATTATTATTAGTTTCTACAGATGAATCTTTTACTTTATCATCAGACAAAGTAAAAAGTCCTTTTTTATTAGAAGTTTTTTTAGTTTCTGTTTCTGTTGGTAAAGTTTCAGTTTTATTTATTTCTGCATTAGCTTCAACTTTTACTCCACCTTCTGTACCAGTAATACTTGCAATAGCATAAGGAGCATGTATTTTTAAACCATGAGATTTTTTAGTTATCTTAAACCAAAAATTTCCAGATTTTATTTTAACTTCTCTGGCATTTTTATCTAAAAGAGTTAAAGTAGTTCTACTTCCTAATCTAATTACAGAACCATCTTTATAAACAATTTCAGCTTTAGAAAGAGAGCCTGTTCTTAAAATAGAACCAACTTTACCAATATCATTTGTTTTAACTTTTTTCCAATCTTCATTACCATATTTTATTTCTACATTATTTTTTACTTTTTTTATAACAGTATCAAAATTAGGAGAATCTGCAAAAGAAGAAGTATTTACAGATATTGCTAAAGTAAAAGACATAAATATAGGTAGTAATAATTTTTTCATTTTTTTACCAAATTACAAAACATAACGCTTATATTATATACCCATAAAAATATACGATAAAACTAAAATAAAAAATTAAACTCATGATATAATAAAAACTATTAATTTTTTAGATCAGTTTATTTAGTAAAATGAAATCCAATTTAATACTTTCAAAAATAACACTTTCCATAATAAATATAACTAAAATGGTTGGTTTTTATAAAAATATATTTAATTAAATGTATTAATCAACTTTAAATTCAGGTAAAATAGCATAATCATTACTTCTTGTAAGTAAAGCATAAATACCATCAGGAGCAGCAGAGTCCATACTCATAATAGTAGCCCAAGATAAAACAAATCTACTTCTATTATTATCAACAGGATCTGTTAGCCCAATATCAACAAGGCTTTCCATGTTTAGACTTACAGAAGGACGACCTTGAACACCTGAAGTATAAGCATTATTTCTATATTCTGGATCTAAAGGAGTTGAGCTAGAAACATTATATCTTCTTTGATAAACTCCAGTATCATCATTTACAAAAGTACCACCATAATCCTGTCCACTTCCTTGCCATGTTAAAACAAAATCACCTTTATGTATTCCATTAGATTGATTTATAGATAAGGATGGAAAAGAAAGTCTATCACTAACAGTTTGATTTATTATAAAATCAGTAGCAAAAATAGCATTGTTTGCTGTTAAAATACAAGCTTTTATACCATCTGAACTATCTGTACTTCCATTAGTTTGCCATGCTACAACACCTTTACCATCATAATCAAAAGCTACTACGGGATTAGATTGTAAACCATTTGTTAAAGAATTCATTTTAACTTCTGGATCTATATATCCAAAATCATAACTTATTTTTCTTTGGAATATACCACTATAATCTCCTAATCCACTGCCTTCCCAAACAACTAAAACTTGTCTTACTTGTGGTATATTACGATTTGGAGTAATTGCTACTTTTGGATGGCTAACATTTGTTGTATTTTGGCTTAACTTTGTTTCTCCTCCAAAAAAAGTTGCATTAGGATATATTTTTCTCATATAAATTCCATCAGAATTATCTGTACTTCCTGTGGTTTCCCAAACAATAACTGCATTATCATCATCATCCATAGTAATAGAAGGATTTATTTGACTACCATTTCTATTTACACTAACTCTTGGCTCTGTAAATGTTGCAGAAAAACCTTGCCCATTAATAGCATATTTTTTAAAATAAATTCCTCTATCTTCTATATTATTAGGGTAATAAAAATCACCTGAACCTTCCCAAGAAATAATAAAATTACCTGTTTCTCTATTCATAGCAATAGCAGGATTTATTTGATCACCTGGAATATTATTTCCATCATTATTTACTCTAAAAGGAGGTGTTATAGCATTTCCATTCTTATCAAAAATTCTTGCATAAATATCCCAAAAAGTACCATTTATAGGGTTAATATCATCAAATTTTTGCCATGCTACAACAAAGTTTCCATTTTTATCCATAGCTGTTACTGGGTGAGTATTTTTACCTTGAGTTCCATTATCAGTTTCTAAAGAAAGCCTGAAAGTACCTTGAGCATTTTGGCAGTTTTCGGCTTCATCTTGTGTTGATACTTGAATAGTCCAAAAACCATCTTCTGTAAGAGTTGTTTCTATATAACTATCTAAACCAAAAGTATCATCATTAATTGTATAAGGGGTTGTATTATTACTAGGAGAAAAAAGTTTTAGATAAGCATCATTCATATCAAGTTCTGACATAGTAATTTTAATTATTTGCCCTGCTTTTCCATAAAATTTAAAGTTTTTTGAATTTCCATCAAGTCTAAAAGTAAAAGGATCGTTTATAGAAGCTAAACCAGCATTAAGTGAAGGTAAAACAGTAGCACAAGCTTTTGTTTTAAATTTATTTTTTTTCTTTGCTTTTTTAGTAGCTATAATTTTATTTTTTCTTTCTTGATTTGGGTTATTTTTTATAGAAAAATTATTTTGCAAAGAATTATTTTGTAGATTACATGAAAAAACAAATAACACACTTGTTAATATAGCTAAAGATTTTTTTATTTTCATGTTTTTTATTCCTTTTCTTAACTCACCCCCGCCGTTGGCTTCAAATTCTTCGGCTACCGCCTCACTCTAAATCATTAGAGAGGGGTATTTTAGGGCATTTATTTTATTTTTGGAATGGTTATGAACCATTCATTATAAAAGCACTTTTTTTCTTGTTGAACAGTTCAAAACTGTTCCATTATTTTTACTTCCTAGATAACCCATTTTTTCGGGGGTGTACAAAAAGCCGTTTTTTACGAAAAATATCGGTGTAAAAACCAGTATTTTCGTAGGGGAAAAGCACTGCTTTGCCCATTTTTGGACACCACCAAGCGTAAGCAGGGGTGAGTTAAGAAGGCGTTGGAATTGGTAAAGATGTAGGTTCACAAATAGAATCTCCACCTATTATTTTTACATCATCTATATTCACATCTGCCGAAGAAGATCTATTATCTTTTGAAAAAATTGGCTCAACAATAAGTAAATGTTCACCTATAGGAATATTCATAAAAGATTCTGTAATTTGTGTTTTTTGAGTATTATATAGGCTTATAGTTCTTGTAAAAGCTGGGTCATTGTCAATAGATAATTTTACAGAGCCATAATCTGGACCTGTCATAAATTTTACTTCTATTCCAGAATTATTAAGTTCTTGGGAAATAAATTTAAATCCAGCTCTATATTCACCAGAATAGGCATCTAAGTTCATTGAATAATAAGGGTCTTGTTGTGGTTCATTTTGGTTAAATTTTGTATGATAACGGCTAACAAGTTTAAATTTATGATCTCCAGAACCAAAACCTGTATAAGAACGAACTATTTGATAAGCGGCATCAAATCTTGAACCTCTTTCATTTTCTACAATTAATTTTTTTACTCCATCTACATACAAATCCATTGAAGAAGAGTATTCTGTTTTATAAATAAGTAGATTTAATTCATCTCCTAAAAAAGCACCTTCTACTTCGGGCAATTTTGCAAAAGCATCTATATTAAATTCATGTCCTGATGTTGAAGTTTGGGGAGTAGCTTCTATTGTTAATCTTCTATTTAAATTATTTGTAAAACTTTTTGCATATACATATTCAGATAAATTATTTGTACCTGATAAATCTAATGTTGTTTCTTTTACACCATCTATATACAAATCAACTTTTCCATTATTAGGAGATTTTATAGAACTAAAAGCTACATTAATGTCATTAAAAGTTAGTTCTGCACTAGGATAAATAACAGCTTTGGTAAAACCATATAAAAAAGTAGGCTTTCTAAAATCAGGATATCTACTGCCATCGGCTGATTCTATTTTTACATGATAAGTATCATGTTTTAATCCGTTAAGTTTTATAATACTTGCATTTTCGTTTACAATATTTGAACCCATGTCTATATTTTTTTGGTTAATTGTTTCAGGAATTTCATTTCCTATAGAATCTGTAATAGTTATTTTTATATTATTCCACCCCGGATCAAGACCTTTTATTCCAAAAAGTTCTATATTTGTACCTGTAAAATTAAATTCTATAGATGTTCTTTTACTTGGGTCTGAGTGTGATTTATCATCATAATTATATTTATAAATTGTTGTACCATTTTTTACTTTGTTTTTCCAACCATTACCATTGTATGTAACGATATTTGAATTACAATCTATTACTAAAGGTTCTCCTGAATTTTTGTCATAAGGTGTAGTGCCTGTAACTAAAGACCAAGCATCTCTACCATTTGCATATTTTACATTATTATAATTTGGGTCTGTGTTTAATAGTGAAAATTTATTTTGTATTGTATCTGCTGGTAAACCTGAATGCATTTTTGTTTCTGATTTATGGTTTTTATATGTTCCTGCAACTTGCCCTGAGTATCCATGGCTAATAAGATCACTAAAATAATCAAAATTAAACCAAACATTAGTATTTGGAGCACCAATTGGTGGAAAAAATTTTGTAGGAGTTCCTGAAAGATCGTTTACATTTGGATTTGCATCATCTATTTTTGTTTTTATTATAAATCCATTTCCTGAATTTTCTGAATGAGAAACTACTGAAACAAAATCTTGATTTGATGAAGGAAAATCACTATTAGTGTCAATATTAAATAGTTTTTGAGCACCTATTTTATTAGTTAACCAATTACCTTTATAAGTAGCCCCTGCATATTGTACTCCATCATCATAAGAATACAAAGAAGGAGTTGCATTTGGGTCTGGTAAAACTTTACTATTAAATTTCAAATTATTATTTTCTATCTTTGTTGTATTATTTATATTATTATTACAACTAATTACAATAGATAGCAAAAAAGAGCTAAGTATAGCTGTATGTCTATTTTTCATTAAAAATACCTCGTTTAGTCAAAAAGATCGTCCGAGTTGAGAAAAAGTTTTTTCAATGTGCTTTTTATGATTATTTCATAAATTTTAAAAAAGTCAATGATATAAAAAAAATATGATTTTTTTAGGTTAAATTTTCTTAACCTAGCTATAACATAATAACTATAATATTTATACATAGTTGTATCTTGAAGTGAAGTGAAGTGTTTTACACATAGCTAAAATATATGTCAATTCTATATTTTGTATTTTTATCACATTTTTAAGTTAAATTTAGATTAAATTTATTTTTAAGATTCAAAAAAAATTTGATTTACAAATAAAAGTATTTTTGCTACGATTTAAATTGAGAGAAAATTTTTTTAGGTGCAAATTTTTTTGTATTTTGTTTTATAAAGACCAAAAGGAAGACAAAATGAGAAATAAAGGAAAAATTGCACTATTAGTAAGTTTGTTAACAATTTTTAGTTGTCAGGAAACTAAAATGCCAGTTGCAACACTAGACAAAACAACAAAAAGTCAGAGTATATCTGAATTAAAAGATATTTTTGAAGAAAAAGAAATAAAATGCCCCAATGAAAGTACTTTTAATACTAAGGCTTTTACTCCTACAACAGAAACAATTAAATTACCTATTGATGAACAACAAATAGTTCAGTCACAGGTTCCTGCACCAACATTTGATGATGTAAACCCACTACCATCAACTACAACTAAAACAGGGCATATTGTACTTATTTTTAAAGATCAATATAAAATAAGATTAACTGTTGAAGAAGAAGATAAGCATGAAAAAAATAAATACAAGTTTGAAGCAAAAACAGATGGTGCAGAAAAAGCTGTAAAAGTGATTAATAAACTAATAAAAGATAATAAAATAGTTGTAACTAGTAATTTACCTTATGCAGAAAAATCTCAGAATGAAAAAGAGAAAATAGAAAAAGAAGAAGATGAAAAAAAGAAGTTTGTAGAAAAAGAAACAGAAAAAAAGACTAAAAAGAAATATGATTTTCCTAATAGACTAGCTATTTATGATTTATTTGTTCCTGATGGAAATATTGCAAATATTACACAAAAATTAAGAGATTTGAATGTAACTCTTAGCGCTAACTTTTTTGGAGATAGAACAATGGGTACTTCTGCTATTACTAATGATTCCATTTTTAATAATGATTCTGTTTTATCATTGATAGCTACAACCCCACTTGATAATCTTTCAGGTTCATTAAAAATATCAGATGATAATGGATACCATTTTGCAAGAATAAATGCACCTAAAGCTTGGGAATTAGCAAAACAAAATTCTGTTACTCCTGCAAAGACAGCTGTTATAGAATCTAATTTTGCATCTTTTTCTATAGATACACCTAATTACGCATCTTCATCATCACCTTTAGCTAATCCTGCTGTGAATATGTTTGATCATGGATCTGCTGTCGCAGGAATAATAGCAATGAAAGGTAATAATAATTTTGGTTCTGTTGGCTTATTAGATGGTTCAGTTTTGGGAAATACAAATCAAACTCAATTTTTATTTCCCTTTAGAGTTGATGCTTCCTTATCTAGTAATGGTTTTTCTGATAGTATATCTAATTCATCTATTGCAAATACAATAAATATAGCTGTTAATTCTAATATAAAAGTTATAAATCTAAGTATGGGTCCACAAAATGGAACATTAGAAGATGATCCTGAAATAAGAATGGCGTTAAAAAACGCTTATGATAAAGGAACTTTATGTGTTCTTTCCGCAGGAAATGATAATTTTGAAGTAAAATATGATTCTAATAAATATACAGGAGCATTAATTGTAGGGGCAACAGATAAATTTTCTAATGAAAGAGCTTTTAATAAGGATAATATAAATAAATTTTCTAATTATGGAGATAGAATAGATATTTCTGCCCCTGGTAAAAATATTATTAGCTTAAATAAAGCAGGATTTGGTCTATGGTCTGGAACTTCATTTTCAGCTCCTATGGTAACTTCAACCGCTGCACTTTTAAAAGGATATAACCCAAACTTAACAGTTGATCAACTAAAAAACTTAATTATTTTTTCTGCGAAATTAATACAAACAGATAAACAAATGGGCCCTAGTAAAAAGTATTATGACCCTACTCCAATTTCTTTATCTAATGGAGGGACTTATAATCTAGCTGTTACAAACCCACCAACAATTCCAAATGGAAGACTTTTGGATATGGGAAAAGCAATGGAACTAGCTACAAAAATGTACACAAATCCTTTATTTGTACAAACTAGAACTTTTAATGTAGATTCTCATGTAATATCTTCAAGTTCTGCCAACCCTGGAATGACTCCTATAAATAACTATTTTAAAGATGATTCAATAATGACATATATTGCACCTTATTCTGGTCAAACATATTCATTTTCATCTTACAATAGAGATTGTGTTTATAGTTATGGTTATCAAGTTTGGAAAAATAATATAGTATTAGGTGAAAGAGTTGCAGGAATAGCAGGAAGATTATTACCTGCAAATACTCCTAACCCTCCAAAATCTAATTCTGAATATCTTGTTAATGATTTTACTTTTAATTTTTAAGGAAAAAAACTATGAAAAAAATACTAATATTAACCTTGATTTTAAGTTCTTGTGCTACAGTACCAACTATAAAACAAAATAATGAAGTAAAAAAAGATATACAAGAAATAAAAGTAATAGAAAAAGATGGAAAAGCTAAGTTAAATGGAGAAGGCGTTCCTGAAAATACTATATCAACACCTACAACTATTCCTACACAAACACCATTTGTTCCTTCAAAAGAAGTTATTTATTTGCCAACAAATGAACAACAAATAGTAAATGCTCAAAAACCAAGACCTAATTTTGCTATTAATTATCCTTATATAGAAGAAAAAACAAAAGGTGTTATAAACATCATTTTTAAAGATGAATTTCAAATAAGATATTTTTCTTATAAAACAGGTTTTGTATCAAAAATAGGAGAAAATTTAAAATTTTTGAATGATTTAATCGTAAATAAAAAAATAGAATTTTATTCTGGTACTGATATGTCTAACCCCAAAGATGAAATGGGTAATTATGTAACAGAAGAAATTTTAGAAAAAAAAGCATTAGAAGATAAAATAAACTCTGAAAAAGTAACAGGAGATGGTTATTATTCTCCTAATAGACTTTCTTTTTATAAAGTTGTTTTTAAAGATATTACTCTAAAAGAAATTTTAGAACCTTTAAGAAAAGAAAAATATATCCTTAGTTCTAATTTTGATTCTGATATTTATAATACTTCTAATTCTAGTAATACAACAAATAACAACTCAATTCCTATTCCTACTTCTTCAGGATATAGTTGTGCTGTTTGCGAAAATGATCCTAATCTAAAGGGTATTTAGTTTTATTATATTTAGATAAAAAAATGAAAAAAATACTAATATTAACACTTATACTTACTTCTTGTCAGAACTATGATGTACAGATGATTTATGTGATTTCCTGATGATTTGTCAGTTCCCATTTTCATGAGAACGACTTCAAGATTTTCAGGATTAGCTCGTGAATCGTGAAAATCTATAAGGTTAAAATATTTACGATTCACCACTCACGATTAACGTCTTACAAGTTTATTCTCAATTCTTGTATTTTTTCTATGCTCAAACTAGTTATTTCATTTATAAAAGTATTATCACAGCCTTTTTTTATCATATTTATAGCTGTTTCTATTTTACCTTTTTCAATACCAATAGATTCACCTTCAAGCTTTATTTTCTCATGTTTTTCTTTTACAACTTCTAAAAGCACTTGTTTCACCTCAATCTTACTCAAATATGCTTCTTCTATTCTTTCATACTCATAGTCTATTTTACCATAAATAGCCTTGTTTTTGAACCAATTTATAAAAAAATCCAATGCTTCTTTATCTGTTTCAGAATCAGCCAAATTAGAGATTTCTTCTATCATTTCATCAATATCAAAATGTGCTTCTGCAATAAAAAGATTAGATACTATATTTTTTATCTTTAATAAATCTTCTTTTTTATACTCATTTTCTGCTATTTTTAAATATCTAAAATTTATTCCATATTTTCCTAATAATTTATTGTTTTTTATCAAACTTGATATATTTTCTGGTGCTGTCCATTTTTTATCGCCATTATATAAAACAATAGGAAAAATAGGAGGTAAATATTCTAAATACTTATTTTCAAGCAGTAAATCTATATAAAAATTGGTAATATAATTCAAACACCTCAAAGACATAAAATTATCTACACTAGATTGAAATTCTAATAAAACATATAAGTATGCTTCCTTATCTTGTATTTTAGTTTTATAAATTACATCACTTTCTGTTTTTTGATAATTTTTTGATATATAGGTTTTATTTATGTATTCTAATTCATTAAAATCTATTTTTTCTACAAAATTTTCTTTTACAAAGGTTTTTAAAAATTGTGTAAAAATTGTTTTACTTTTAAATAATTTCCTATATCCTAAATCATGATAATCTGTCATTTTATTAACCTAATTTTTTTATCACTCAATTATACTATAAACAACATTTTAAAAATTATTTTTATTTTAATGTAAAAAATAAAACTATTAATCCTAACATTTATACTTACTTCTTGTCAGAACTATGATTTACAGATGATTTATGTGGATTTGTCAGTTCCCATTTTCATGAGAATAACTTCAGAATTTTCAGGATTAGCTTGTGAAGCGTGAAAAGCTATAAGGTTAAAATATTTACGATTCACCACTCACGATTAACGTCTTACAAGTTTATTCTCAATTCTTGTATTTTTTCTATGCTCAAACTAGTTATTTCATTTATAAAAGTATTATCACAACCTTTTTTTATCATATTTAGTACTGTTTCTATTTTACCTTCAATTCTATCTTCAATTTATACTTTTATCCATTTTTGCATTTTTATTGACAATCCTTTTTCTGTTAGTTTTTTTGTAAAATCATTACTAGTAATTTGGCTTCCTTGGTCACTATTAAAAATTTCAGGTTTACCATAAATATAAATAACTTATTTAAGAGTTTCTACACAAAAATCTACTTTCATTGTATTAGAAACTCAGTAAGATAGTGTTTTTCTACTATAACAATCTATTATTCTAACTAAATAAGAAAAACCTGTTCCTACTTTTATATAGGTGATATTTATTAACCATACTTTATTAATTTTATTTATTTCTAATCCTTTATTAGCAATAGCTTTAATTTTTATGACTTTTAAATAGCCCTGCAGGGTTCATTATACTTATTACAAACAACAAAAAAACTGTTACAATATTAGATCCTGATAAAAACACAATTATATTTATAGAAAAAGAAAAGGAATAAATTTATTATGAATTCAGGTGAAAAGGAATTATTAGAAATATTAAATTTCGATATTAAAATTTTTGAAGAGGCCAGAAAATTATTTAAAGAAGAAATTTATAAATATGAAAATGAAGCAAAAAATCTGGTTGGTTTTGCTTTAAAAACTAGTGGAAATGAAAATCTTTTTGAAACTATTTTAGAATTAAGAAAAAAAATAAATGAAAAAGGCTATTTTGTTTTTATTTCAGATACAGAATTTACATTTACAGGTATTACACTTACAGAAGTAGCTTTTATAAAAAACAATGATTTATATGACATTATAAGTAAAATTGGAACAGAAGCACCAAATTTTGATTTAGAAAATCAAGATATTATTAATAAATTAAAAGAATGGGAAAAAATTTGTAGTTTTGAAGTTTTAGAAATAAAAGATGATACTTTGAGTATATTTTTTAATACACTACCAGAAAACTTAGAAGTATTTGCAGAAGATATATATAAATTTTGTCCTGATACTTTAGAGCAAGGATATTATGGAGAGCTAGATGAATTAGAGGAATTTGATGAATTTGACGATATGGATAAAATAAGTGATTTAATGGATAATCAAACTCCTGCAACTTTAGCAACTTATTTAAAAAATTATAACTCAGTATTTTTATGGTGGGATTAATAAAATATTTTTCTATTTTTATACCTTTTAGGGCTTCATAATAATAATATGATAAAATTTACATTTATCGTAATTAATATAATAATTTAATATGACTTTACTCTTAGAAAAATTAGCTTTTTTTATAGCTAAACATAATAAAAAAATATCCTTAATATGGCTTATATCTGTATTATTATGTGTTTTTTATTTATATAAAAATCCCGATCAGGTATTTGAAGATGAATTAAGAGGAGCTACTAATACAGAAGCTTATAGAGTTGAACAAATAGTAAAAAATGATTTTGGTATTAGTCAAGAATCTTCTTTAGCTGTTGTAATAGAAGGTAAAGATGAAAAAGGAGAATTAAAAGAATTACTAGAAAAATCTTTTTCTGAATTTAATGGAGTAATAGAAGTAAAAAGCCCTAAAAAGCATAAAAATACTTTTTATTATATTAGATTTAAACCAGAAGTACCTATCAGAACAGCACAAGCTATTTCTGGAGATGTTAGAAAAAAGACAAGCGAGTGGTCTAAAAAAACTGGTATAAAAACTTATTTAACTGGAGATTCTGCTTTTTTTTATGATACTAGTCATGCTAGTAAAAAAGATTCTTCAAAAAATGAAATTATTGCTTTAATTTTATCATTTTTCATTCTAATAAGAACTTTTGGAGGTTTTTTATCTTCTTTTTTACCTATAGTAGCAGGAGCTACAACTATGATTTATTTAAATACTATGGTAAGATTTTTTTCTTTGCAAGCAAATACCGTATCCCTAATTTTAAATAGTTTAATTGGTTTAGGTTTAGCAATAGATTATTCTTTATTTATAATTAGTCGTTTTAATGAAGAAAAAAATTCAAAATCTCATCAAGAATCTTTAAAAGAAAGCCTTATTTATTCTGGAAAAACAATTTTCTTTTCTTCTTTAATAATGGCATTTTGTATTTCAGTTATTTATTTACCCGATGTTTCTTCTAGCCGTATAGTAGTAAAAAATATTATTATGGTCGTAATAGTTTCTTGTATAGTAGCCTTACTTTTTGTACCAGCTTTAGCTTATTTTTGTCGTAATTATTTGGATAAACCTAAAGTTATTTCAGATTATATAAATAAAAGAAACTCTTACATTTTTTGGAAAAAATATTCAAATCATATAACAAATTATCCTAAAAGTTATTTTTTATTATCAGCACTTATTTTATTTCTAATTTGCTTCCCTGTTTTTAGTATGAAAATATGGGAACCAGTTCAAACTATGACACCTAAAGACTCAGAATCTAGAATGGGTTATGATGCTTTAGTAAAAGATAATTGGGGTGGAGAATTATTACCTGTAATAGTAACGGTAAAATCTGATGAAATTATTTTTTCAGAAAAAAATATAGGCTTAATATATGATTTAACTAATTATATAAAGAAAAATACTGGTGTAACATCTATTTTAAGTTTAACTTCATTAAATGAAAATATGTCTAAAAAAGAATATCAAAATTTTTATTTATCAGCTTTTTCTAGTGGTATGTTGTTTTTCAATGATGATATAAAAAATTTAGTTAATGTAAATTCAGATTCTAAAACAGCTATTATTTATGTTTATGTAAATGATGTTATGAATGTAAAATCTACTAAAGACGTTCTTGAATATTGTAGAAAATTTGAAAACAAAAACCAAGAAGTAGAAATTTTAGCAGGTGGAGTTGTAGCAAGAGCAAAAGATTTTTCTAATGAACTTTATAGACCAGTAAAAGAAATATTTTTAATTATAACTATAGGAATTTTTATAATTCTATATATCTATATGAAAACCCCTATTTTACCAATAAAAGCAGCTATTATGAATTTTTTACCAATTACTAGCTCTTTTGGAGTTTTAACAGCCGTATTTCAGTTTGGTTATTTTGGTAGTATTTTAGGCACACCACATAATGAAGGTGTTTCTGCTATTGTACCTGTAGTACTTTTTTGTGTAATTTTTGGATTAAGTATGGATTATGAAGTATTAATTTTAAGTAGAATAACAGAAAACTATAATAAAACAGGAAATGTAAAAGAATCTATTGTAGAAGGTTTAGCAAAAAGTAGTTCTATAATTACAGGAGCTGGTTTAATTTTACTTAGTGTGTTTATACCAGGTATTTTTTCTTCATCACCAATAGTTCAAGAAATGTGTTTAGGAATAGCTTCAGCTATTTTTATAGATACAACTGTTGTTAGATTATTATTAGTACCTAGTTTTATGATGTTAATGGGTAAATATAATTGGTGGAATTTTAAATCCTAGTACCAGCAGAAATATTAGTACCTGCCTCTATTTTAGAATTTTTAGATATTTTTACCATAGGTGCTATTTTACTTTCTGCACCAACCCAAGAATTTTCACCTATAGTTACATTAGGTGAAATATGAGAAAAACCACCAATATTAACATTATCTTCTATGATAATTTTACCAAAGGTTATTTTTTCTTTATTTATAAAATGCCCTGTAATAAAAGTAGATGCGCCCAAAACACAATTTTTACCAATACTAATCATAGGTAAATCATTTAAATCTACATCAGCAGAAATAGAACAACCATAAGAAATATTTCCTCCTAAAGCTTTAAAAAGTAAATAACGTAAATTTACTGAATATAATATTAAATTCCTAACAGGTTGAACTGAAACCATTCTATTTAGGGTAAAATGTATAGTCCAAATATAAAACATTGAACTATTAGGAGCATCATAAGTACCTTCTTTTAATGGTGGTGTTATTAATCTTATTATCCAAATACTTATTATTAAATAAAAAAGGAATAAAATAACTAATATAGGAGATAATATTAGCAAAAAGTCTAATTTTATATTTAAATTAGCTAAAATATCCATAAAAAACAATACTGTTTTATAAGTAAAAAAAGTAGCTGAGCCATAAGTTAAACAGGCAATAATTGTAATAAGAATTTCATACAAAAGTAAAGGTAAAATCATAACTTTTTAAATAATTGGTTTACAGCATTATTAACGCTTATTTCTTGATTACAAGCTTGTTTTATTATATCAGAAAAATTATTTTCTTTTAATTTATAATTTAAGTAATGTTTTATTTTTTCTTCTAAAATAGAAATAATTTCACTCTTAGTTTGTTCAAATCTTCTTTTTTCTAATTCTCCAGAATTATTAAGAAAATCAAAATGGTTTCTAATTTTATCAAATAAAGCTTCTAAACCTTCATTTTTAACAGAAGATGTCATTACTACAGGAATATCCCAATCGCTTTTTTTAGTTGCTTCATGAATAGAGGCTTCTAAAGTCATTTTTGCAATATTAGCTCCTTTTAAATCAGATTTATTTACAACAAAAATATCAGCTATTTCCATTATCCCAGCTTTTATTGCTTGAATTCCATCTCCTGTTTCAGGATTTTGAACAACAACAACTGTATCAGCAGTTTTTATAATATCTATCTCAGTTTGCCCTGTTCCCACAGTTTCAATTATAATAAGATCAAAACCAAAAGAAGACAAAACTTTTATAGCTTTTTTAGTAGCTACACTCAAACCACCTGTTTGACCTCTATTAGCCATACTTCTAATAAAAACGCCTTTATCTGTAGAATGTTGAATCATCCTGATTCTATCACCTAAAATAGCTCCACCGGTAAAAGGACTACTAGGATCTATTGCTATAACACCTACTGTTAGGTTATTTTTTCTTAAAGTGGAAACTAAAGAATCTATTAAAGAGCTTTTTCCAGCACCAGGTGAACCTGTAAAACCAACAACCTGAGATTTTTTAGTCTTATTTGCAATTTTTTCTAATAAAAAATCGCTATTTTCTAAATCATTTTCTACAATAGTAATAGCTTTACCTAAAGCTCTGATATTTCCTTGTTTAAATTTTTCTATTAATTCTTCTATATTCATTACTTAATAACTATTATATTTTTAACTTAATACCAAATATTTTATTATATCATCATAAAAAATTACTTTTATTAAATATAAGCAATAAGGTTTTTTAAGTTTAATTTTTAATCTTATAGAATTCCTTGAAGCTATGCTTCAGGGTAATGGGGGGATTCGGGGGCACAGCCCCCGTCCCCAGCCTCCTTCGGGGTATTGAACCCCGAAGGAGGTCTTAATTTTATTTCTTTTTAAATAAGCTCTTTATACCAATCATAGTATACCTCTGTTTTACCATCTTTTATTTGATATGAAACGGATACTTTACCATCATCTATATTAGGAATATCTACCTTTATAAAACTTAGCTTTTTAAAATTAGTATTTTTAGGAACTCCTGAAAAATCATATTCATATATACCATCATCAGTATTAATTATTCCTAAATAATTATCATTTAAAATAATATCTTTAGCTTTATTTATATTAATATTAGATATTTCTTTTAAATTAGAGGACTCCTTAGCATCAAAAACTTTTACACCTGAATTATAATCACAAACAAATAAGTTTCCTTCATTTATTGCTAAACCCCATGGATTTTTAAAATTATAGCTATTAATAATTTTGGGATTTTTTAAATCAGCTATATCAACTACATCAAGTTGATTAGAACCATTTCTACAACTAACTCCATTTCTTAATGTAATATAAGCTGTGTTATTTTCTACCACCACAGGATCACAGCTTCTTATATGTTCTATTTTTGAAATAAACTCTGGTTTCTGAGGCTCTTTATTATCATAAATATAAGCTCCAGTAGAAGAACCCATAAAAAGTTTATCTTTATAAGCATAAATTGTTTCTACATCAGCTCTATTTTTAGCTATTTCTACTTTACCAATTTTTTCAGGATTTTTTTCATCTTTTAAACTAAAAACATTTATATCGCTCTTAGTAACCGTGTATAAATAATCATTTACAATAGAAAATCTTGCTAAAGATCCTCCTTTTCCTTGATTAGTTTTATCAGAAAAATTTGAATTTTCTTTTACAGATGCATTATTAGCTGATTTACTACTACAACCATAAGGTAATCCCAAAATAATTCTAGGTTTGTACTCAGGAGTTCTTTTATAACCAATAGAAATACCTTTATTTTTATCAAAAACAAATTTATTGTTTAAAAAATAAGTTTCCATTTTTAATCTTTTGGTAATATTAATTTTATTTTTTTCTATCTCTGAAATATCTATAGCAATTAACTCATCTAATGAATCAGCATATAGCACATCTTTTTTTATAGAAATATCTTCATTAAAAGGAATTTGTAAAAAACCTTTATTTTTAGGCTCGCTAGGGTTAGTATTATCTATTATATGGACTCCCATGTTTGAATCATTAATAAAAAGAAATTTTTTATACGTATATATTTTATTTACTTGATGTAAAGGTCTAGTATTTGTAATTTTTATTTTATCTTTAAATTTATCAAATGCAACATAGATCAATTCAGTTTTATAATCATAATCAAGACCTGTAATACAGGAAAAATCTATAATTAAAAGAAATAAATAAAAAAGAATAAATTTTTTTTTCATTTAATGAGTATAATATAAATATTAACTATTAAATATTATGGTACTACAAATGAAAAAATTATTATATAGTTTTACTGCTATTTTTTTAGTTTTTTTACTTATTTTTAATAATAATTCCATATGCTATGCTAATGAATCTAATCAGAACTGGAAATACTATGAACCATCAAAAACAGAAGAAATATTAATAGCAAAGCTTGATACAGAAATAACGTTCGATAAAGAGGAGCACATTGATTTATTATCTAATCAAAGTAAAGAAGAAAAAAGTAATATTATAATGATACCTATAAAAAAACCTTTTTTAGAAAAAGATAAAAACTCTCCTTTTATGTCAGCTAATGAAAATAATTATTATAAAAACGATATTTTTTCATCTAATCATTTATTTCAAGCTTATGCTATTACTATCGTATTAAATCCTGTTATTTTAGCTTTTATTCCAGTAATAATAAATAATAAAATAAATGATAAATTTATTACATCAATAGCAAGTAGTATTATTTTTATATTAATAAATAGTTTTTCTGTTTATAATAAAAAAAACTTTGAAAAAACTCTTTATTTAGGTGCTATTAGAAATAAAAAAGAAAAGCTTTCTTTTGGACATATTTTTGCAGGTACTTTATTAGGAATAATTTCATATTTCTTAGTATTAATACCCTCTATAATATTTGAATCTTTATTTTCTTTAGAAGGGAAAGGTGTTATTACAACTATTCAAGATATTCTTTTTATTTTTTTAATGCCTTTATTTTCTACAATAGGTGCAACTATTGGGGGAGATATTGGAAAAGAAAAAGTAAACTTTGAAAAAAATAATGAAAATTTAGAACAAACTTCTTTTAAAGAATTTGAAAAAAATAATTTAGAGTTTTTTAATAATATAAAAATTAGTAATGGAAATATTAGCTTTAATCTTTTGACTTTTTAAAGATATTTCATTTGTTATTTATTACATAAAGTAAATCTTATCTTTTCTTAACGTAATAATTTTTACAAAAATGTCAATTATCTGTTACAATTCATATCTTATGTGTGGTAGATATACAATAACAAAAAATATAGAGCTTATAAAAGAGTTTTTTAATATAAAAGACTCTGATTTATCATATCACGAAAATTTTAACGCTTGTCCTTCACAAGAATTACCTATTATAACCAATTTATCTAAAGATAAAATTAGTTTTTATAAATGGGGTTTAATTCCTTTTTGGTCTAAAGATCCTTCTATAGGAAATAAATTAACTAATGCAAGAGCTGAAACTATTTTAGAAAAACCATCATTTAAAGAATCATTTAAAAAAAGAAGATGCCTTGTAATTACGGATGGTTATTATGAGTGGAAAACAGAAAATAAAGAAAAACAGCCCTATAGAATAAAAATGAAAGATGATAGCTTATTTGTAATGGCTGGAATATTCGATCATTGGAAAGATGGAAATAACAATATAATCAAAACTTTTTCAATTATAACAACAGAAGCAAATGAATTATTAAATGAAATTCATCATAGAATGCCTGTAATTTTTAATAAAAAAGAATTATTTGATAAATGGTTAGACGAATCATTAAAAGAAGATGATATTTTAGCTATGTTAAGAACCTTAGACTCAGAATATTTTGAACCTTATCCAGTTTCTAAAAAGGTTAATAGCCCTATCAACAATTATGCTGAAATTATAGAAAAAGTAGGATAATGAGAAGAAGATTTAAGTTTTTTAGTGTAAGAGTCTATGGTATCTATGTAAAAGATAAGAGATATGTTCTTGTATCAGATGAATTCATAGGAAAAAGATTTTTAACAAAATTCCCTGGTGGTGGGGTAGAATTTGGGGAAGGAACTATAGAAGCCCTAAAAAGAGAATGGCAAGAAGAAGTAGGAATAGATATTGAAGTAAAAGAACATTTTTATACTACAGATTTTTTTCAGGCATCCGTTTTTAATCCAAATGTTCAAATAGTAAGTATTTATTACTTTGTAGAGCCTGTTAAAGGTCAAATTATTAATAATATAAAAGAAAAGAAATTTGATTTTGATGTTATAAAAGATGGTGCTCAAACTTTTAGATTTATTGATATAAAAACTTCAAAAGAAACAGAAATAACTTTACCAATTGATAGAAATGCTTTTTCTTTATTAAAAAAATATAAAAAACCCTCTACTTAAAAACATTTTCTATTTTTTCAAATAAATCTTCTGTTTTAAATGGTTTTGTAATATAATCATTCATTCTTAGCTCAAAACATCTGTTTTTATCTTCTTCTATTACATTTGCTGTAATAGCTATTATAGCTAACTCCTCTTTAGAATATTTTTTTCTTATTTCTTTAGTTGCACTAAATCCATCCATTTCTGGCATTTGCAAATCCATAAGAATTAAATCATAATTATTTTTTTCTAATAATTTCAAAGCTATCAAACCATTATCTGCAACATCAATATATTTAATTTTTTTACTTAGAATTTTTTCAGCTAATTTTTGATTAATTTTATTATCTTCAACCAAAAGAACTCTTAAATTACCTAAATTCATATTTTTTAAATCTTTAATTACATTTTTATTATTATTTTTTAATTTTTCTAAAATAATTGTAAATATAAAAGTGCTACCCTTTCCTATCTCACTTTCAACAAATATTTCTCCATCCATAATAGATACTAATCTATGACAAATAGCTAAACCCAAACCGGTTCCTCCATATTTTCTATTAATAGAAGAATCTGCTTGAGAAAACATTTTAAATAAGTTTGGAATATTTTCTTTACTTATACCTATACCAGTATCTTTTATTTCAAACTTTATTTTTACTTGTTCATTAACTTCATGCTCTAAAAGCTTTACATTTATATCTATATTACCTTTATGTGTAAATTTTATAGCATTATTAATTAAATTAACTAAAATTTGTTTTAATCTTATAGAATCTCCTAATAACTCAAAATTAATATTATTATCAAAATTAAAATTAATTTCTAAATCTTTATCTTCTATATTTTTTGATAAAATAAAAATACATTCTCTTATACAAAACTCTAAATCAAAAGCTTCTTTAACTAAAGTTATATGACCAGAATCCATTTTTAAAAAATCTAAAATATCATTTACTATAGTTAAAAGTAATTCTCCACTTGACTTTATTACTCTAATGTAATCATGTTGTTCTTTATTTAAATTAGTATCGTGTAGAAGTTCAGTCATACCAAGAACACCATTCATAGGAGTTCTTATTTCATGACTCATTATAGATAAAAAATTAAGCTTTGCCTTTCCAGATCTTTCAGCTTCTTCTTTAGCTATTTCTAATTCTTGATTTTTTCTAATTAATGAAATAGTTTTTTCATTTATTTTATCTTCCAGTTCATTTTTATAAGCTAATAACTCATTTTCAATTAATTCTCTTTCTTTTATTTCTATTTTTAAATTTTCATTCTTTTCTTCCAAAGTATCTAATAAAATTTGCTTTTCCTTTCTAATTAAAGAGGTTTTATCTGCAAGAGCTAAAGACATAAAAAAAGAATCTAAAACATAACCTATAAAAATACCATTTTCAACAAAAATATTACTTTCTACTAATGAAAACCTATTAAAAACAATAAAAATATTCCCCAAAATTAATGTAATTCTAGCTAATATAAAAAATCTAGCTGGTTTATATCCATTTATTAAAGATATTATAGACGATATTAATGTTATTATTGTAGTAGTTAATAAAAATATTAATAAATAACTACCTAGTATGTTCCAAGAAAAAAACAATAAGATAATAGAAAAATAAAGTAAAATCTTAGTTATTATATTTAATATCTTATGATTTTTTTCTACCTGCAAAAACTCTCTTGAAAATAATAAAGAAAAAACCATAGATAAATTAAGAAAAAAACTAACTGAAAAAATTTCTATATAAGAACTATTCCCCCAAATATACTTAAAACCATAACCTTGAGAAGCTATTATTGATAGTGCAGAAAAAAAGTAAAAAAAGCTGTAATATATATAAAATATTTCATTAAGAAAAAGACCTAAAGAAAAGTTATACATTGAAATTATAATAATTACACCTAATACAAACCCAAAAAATAAGTTTAAATTATTATTATATTCATTAAAATTAGCTACAGAATGTAAAGACAAAGAAATTCTAGCTAATCTTTTAGTTTGTAATTTCATATAAATTGAATGTGTACCTTTTAATTTTTTTAAATTAAAAGAAAAAGCTATATCTTTTATTTCTTTAGAATTGTAACCTTTTTTTATACCAGTTAATACTTCTTTTACAAGGTTATTTTTAGAATCTAATAAATAAAAGTCAACTATATTAAACTTATTATTTTCTAAATTAAAAACATAATCTTCTATATTATCTTCTGAAAATGATAAGTTTACTTTTACCCAATAAGTAGAATTTGTAAAACCAAAGTTCAATGTTTTAGTTTGTTTATTTTCAATAAATTTATTATCAAATTTTTTGCTTAAAATATCTTTAGTGTTAATTATATTTTCTTTGTCTTCATAATATTGTATATAAGTATTTAAATTATATAAGTTAGTTTTATTATTTATTTCTAAGGAATCATCTTTAGAATAAGATTTATTTATTATAGCGAAAAAAAAAGCTATGGTAAAAAAAACCATACTAAAAAAATTATACTTTTTTTTTAATGACATTATAGAAAGGATATTTAAAAATTCTATAAATAAAATTATACAATAAATAATTTTATAAAACTTGCTTGAAATCAATTTTTATATATTTTAAGCAATAAAAAAACCACTTATTTTTAAGTGGTGATTGAACGTTTTAGAGAATTTTATCTTGAAATTTTCTTTATCTTATTTAACCATATCAGCTATGTTAGAAACATATTTTTCAACTCTTTCGGTGAAAGCTTTTTGGAACTCTCTCCATTTATTGTTGTTTATTCTATCAGCCATGGTTATTTTTTTAACTCCATATTCAGAGTTAACTGAATCGTTTACTGATTTTACTCCAGCTGTTTCTAAAGCTTGAGAAACAGTTACTTTTTTATTAAAACCTTGTTTAAAATCTTCAAATTTACTAGCTCTTGCTTTTGATTTTTCTACGCTTACATTAGCTGTTTTAGGAGAAGCTGCACTTAAACCATTTTGATTACAAGCTGTTACAGTTAAACCTAAGCTTATTGCTATTGAAACTTTCACTAAACTTTTAACCATTTTTTAACTTCCTCTAAAACTTAACTTATATTTTTATTATAAGATATTAAAGTTAAGAAAAGATTATCTAACATTAAAGGTAACACTAAGAGTTAGATAAATTTTAAATTTTTATTCTTAACTTAGGAAAATTGACATAAAACATTTATAAGTAAAAAGCTTGTATTATAATGATTATAGATATTTAGTTAAAAGGTAAAAATGAAATTACTAATTATAGAAGATGAAAATTATATTTCAGAAGTACTAAAAAAAGGTCTTGAAGAAGAAGGCTTTTTTATTGATCTAGCTTCTGATGGAGAAGAAGGTTTATATTATATAAAAGAATTTAGTTATGATGCGATCATTTTAGATTTATCTTTAGGGAAAATAGATGGCTTAGATATTTTAAAAATAAGCCGAGAAAAAGGGAATCAAACCCCTATTTTAATACTTACTGCAAGAAATGAAATTAGAGATAAAATAAAGGGACTTAATTTGGGAGCAGATGATTATCTAACTAAACCATTTGATTTTGATGAACTTTTAGCAAGAGTTCAAGCTCTAATAAGAAGAAGTAAACAAAAAGCCTCTCCTATAATAAAGTTAAATAATTTAGAGTTAAATTTAGAAACTAAAAATGTTACCAGAGATGGGATAAATATTTTATTGTCATCAAAAGAATATAATTTATTAGAATATCTAATGATAAATTCTGGTAAAGTAATTAGTCGAAATGAAATTATGGAACATGTTTATAGTTCAGAATTTGAATCTGATAGTAATATCATAGATGTTTATATAAATTATTTACGAAATAAAATAGATAAAAATCATGCTATAAAATTAATAAAAACAGTTCGTGGTCATGGCTATATTTTATCAGAGTAAAAAGGTTTTATAGTGTATAAAATAAAAATAAAATCTATTAAGAACAGGCTTTTTTTAGCTTATTTTTTAACTTCTACTTTTCTACTTATAATTTTATGTCTATTTTTATATTTTCAAATAAAAAATACTATTTTGGAATCTTTTGATAAACTTCTACACTCAAAAATGCAAATGGTTGTAGCTAATCTATTAGAAGAAAGAGGAACTATAGATTTTGAAATAGCTGAAGCAAAGCTTAGTGAATATACAATTAAAAACTCAGGACATTATTATAAAGTAATTATAGATAAAAAAATTTTAACTTCACCCTCTTTGAATAATGATAATTATGAATTTAAAATCTTAGAGCGATTTTATATAGATGAAGAAACAAAAGAAGTTTTTTTTAATTCTAAGGATCTAATAAATCAAGATGTTCGAATAATAAAAAAAATTTTAAATATAAAAAATAAAGAAGTAACGGTTTATTTGGGTGAAAGCTTAAAAGATACTAATTATCTGATAAAAAAACTTACTAATATTTTTTATATTGTAATACCTTTAGGCATTTTTATCATAGAATTTTTAGGCTTAAAAATAGCTGAAAAAGGATTAGAACCATTAGAAGAACTATCTAATAAAATAAAAAAGATTAATCATGAAAATCTGAATGAAAGTCTTTTTTTGGATGAAAGATCAGAGGAACTAGATAATATAGTTAACTCTTTTAATAGTATGTTAAAAAGAGTAGATAATGCATTTGAAACAGAGAAATACATTTTATCAGAAGCTTCTCATTATTTAAAAACACCTATTACTGCAATAAAAGCTAATTGTGATGTAACTTTGAAAAAAGAAAGAGGTATTACTGAATATATTGAAACAATAAAAAAAATAAAAGTAATTTCAAATAAAATGAATAAATTGGTTAATGATATGTTATCCCAAGCTAAATTAGATTCTGAAGGTTTAAATACCACTAGTTTTGAAAAAATATCTATTAATGAGTGTATAAAAAATGCCCTTAATTTTTCAGAAAGTATCGCTTTAGAAAAAAATATTACTATAGATTATATTTTTGATAATGAATTTAAGACCTCCTACGGGGTATCAAACTCAAAGGAGGAATGGAGCGGGGGCTCTGCCCCCGTACCACCTGAAACCCCAGAGCAAAGCTCTGAGGTATTCTCTAATAAGAGTAAAGATAATTACTATATAAAAGGAAGTGAAGAAAGAATAACAGAACTATTTTTAAATATTTTAGAAAACAGCATAAAATATAATAAAAATAATGGTTCTATAAAAATATCACTAAATAAGATTAATAATGAATTTCAAATAATATTTTCAGATACAGGAATAGGGATAAATAAAGACGATTTAAATAATATTTTTGATAGATTTTATAGAGCAAAAAAAATAAATGTTGATGGAACAGGTCTAGGACTAAGTATTGCAAAAAAAATAGTAGATTTACACAATGGTAAAATAGAAGTAACAAGTGAAATAGAAAAAGGAACTTCTTTTATAATTACTTTTCCAAGAATCAATTTCTAATCATTCTTTAATGTTCAGTTTGATACGATAAAAATATAAGAATTATTGTATTAAAGAGGTAATAAAATATGAGCTCTGTACACTTACATTTATTAATAAATCATTTACCAGTTTTAGGTTTATTATTTGCAACAGGAATACTTATTTATAGTTTTATAAGAAAAAATGAAGATATTTTAAAGTTAGGTTTATTTACTATAATAATTTCAGCTTTATTTAATGTACCTACTTATTTTTCTGGTGAAAATTCAGAAGAAAGAGTAGAGCATCTACCAGGTGTTTCTGAACGTTTAATAGAAGAACATGAAGATTATGCAAAAATAGCTCTTATTTTAACAGGTATTCTAGGTGTTTTATCTTTATTAGGTGTTTTTAAAAATAATAATAAATTAGTTCTTAGTGTTATTTTTATTTTATTATTAATTACAGATGGAGTAATAGCTAAAACAGCTAATTTAGGTGGACAGATAAGACATACAGAAATAAGAGATAATAAAAGTAATAGCTATGGAGAAGGCAAAGATTCTTCAAAATCAAGTGGTGATACTAAAGAAAAAGGCTCTAGTAAGTCCCAATCAAGTGGTAAATCCTCTAGTAACTCTGATAAAAAATAATTATTGATTTTCTAGATCAGACTCTCTTTTAGTCCAATCTAGAAAATTATTCACATTTTCTAAAATTTCTATATCATTATAAGTTTCTAATAATGTTTCTATTACTTGGTTTACAATATTTTTAGAAGCTTCTGAGTTTATAATAGATTTTTTAAGATTTAATGAGATTTCTCTTCTTTTATAAGGATTTTCTATGATATCTAAAGCAATATTAGCAACCTCTACAGGATGTATATGACCTACTATTTCTGGAGTTACTAAACTATTTAATTTTTGGTTTGGAATAGAAACATATTTAAGTTTCTTAAGTGCATTTAAAATAACATATTTTTTGATAATTTTACCTATAATAGGAAATTTCGAGATTATTCCTAAAAAACCTTCTACAGGAATATGTTCTATTTTATCTAATGGCATTATAGTAACCATAGGAGTTCCTAATATAGAAAGCTCTGCAGTATTAGTTCCTGGTAAAGTAATTGCAACATCAGCTATTTGATAAGAGGGATATTGAAATTCTGGTGGTATTATATTTATAACAGTGCCTTGTTCTGTCACTAAAGTATTCCCAAATTTATTACGTTCAAATTTTGCATAAGTTCCATTTAAAACAGAAACATACTCTTCATCAGTTACAGCTTTTACAATTTGGTGCAAAGGTGTATAAGGAGATTGGGACATTATAAACTGAACATTAGGATTTTTTCTTGCTATATAATCAGCTATTTTTACCATAAAAGAAGTTGAATATTTAACTTTAAAAGGTTTACTTCCTGGTAATAAAGTTACTACTGGTTTTTCTATTTCCAAGCCAAATCTTTCTCTTATTTCTTGAGGGTTACTTTCTACTTTTACAGCATCAGCCATCAAATTACCAACTATAGATAATTTATTTGCTTTTATACCCTTTAATCTTGCCTTAGCATAATTATTTTGATCTACTAATAAATACTTATTAATAAAATTTGGCCATAATACTAAATTTTCTGTATAAATAAGAGTTGGAAATTTTGTTTTCCAAGATGTAATAACTGATAAGAACTGATCTCCACCAAGTTGAACAATAATTCCTCTATCTTGAAATTTAAAATCATTAGGTAGTTTACCAGTAAACATATATAAACTAGTTTGATTTGCATCAAAAACTCTGAAAACTCCTTCTATAGAAGAAGCCATCTTTTCTTCTTCACCACTAGAATATGGGCATGGAGCAAGTAAAATTAGAACTCTTGCTTCTGGCAAAGTATCAGTTAATTTAGAAACAAAAGGTTTAACCCAAGAAGAAAGCTCTCCTGGTGCGTTTGTTATTACTAAAACATCAAAATTCATTATGTTTCACTCTTAGGTAAAAAAATAAAATTTTTACACTACAAAGAATATTATATTAGAAAAAAAGGATAACTGACGTGATTTGGAACAAAATTTTTTAGAGGTATTTTACAATTTTATAAGAATATTCTTTATTTCTTTTTTTATTTCACGGCTAGTTTTGGCACTCGCATTTAGAATAAAATCTGCTTGTTGATAATAAAATTGTCTTTTATTAAATAGTTCTTCTGCTTTTTCTAAATCATGAAATAAAGGTCTTTTATTAAGTTGTCTTTTACTAAGCCTAGATACTATTTCATCAAAAGGGATATTTATATAAAAAACCAAACAATTTTCTTTTAAAACTTTTATATTTCGCTCAAAACAAAAAGCTCCACCGCCTATACTTAAAATTTGATTTTTATTTTTAGCAAGTTCGATAATTTTTTTAGTTTCGAGATCTCTAAAAAAACTTTCTCCAAAATCTTCAAAAATATCTTTTATTTTCATAAAATTTTCTTTTTCAATTTTTTCATCTGTATCTACAAATTCAAATTTTAAAGATTTTGATAATAATTTTCCTACTGTGGTTTTTCCAGAGCCCATAAAGCCTACCAAACAGATATTTTTTTTATCATTATTTTTTAAATATTGTCTTTTAGGCATTTTATATTTCTACAACTTAATAAAAAAGTATAATAATTAATCAAAGAGTAGAATTTATACAAAAATATCTACGCTTTAAATAATAAATATGTAAGCTATAAAAACTACATATGTAAAACTGATTTATCTTTTACAAATTTTTCAAAATTAGCTTTTATAGTTGATTTTAGATAAGCTTCTTCACCAGAAATTCTTCCCGCTTTTAATAAGTCTTCTATTGCCATATCCATAAGTTGCATACCTTCTCTTTTACCAGTTTGCATCATAGAAGGTATTTGGAATGTTTTACCTTCACGAATAAGATTACATACAGCAGGTGTACCAACTAACAGTTCTTGAGCTGCAACCCTTTTTCCATCAACTGTTTTTAAAAGTTGTTGTGCAACAACTCCTTTCAAACAATCTCCTAAAGAAGCTCTTACTTGTGTTTGAGCATCCGCAGGGAAAACATTAATAATCCTATCTACGGTTTTTGCAGCACTACTAGTATGAAGTGTTCCATATACTAACAAACCCATTTCTGCGGCTGTAATAGCAAGTTCTATAGTTTCTAAATCTCTCATCTCACCTACAAGTATTACATCTGGATCTTCTCTTAAAGCTGATTTTAAGGCTGAGCTGAAACTATCAGAATCTTTATGAACTTCTCTTTGATTTACTAAGCACATTTGATTTTGATGAACAAACTCTATAGGATCTTCTATTGTTATAATATGTGCTTTTCTATTTTTATTAATATAATCTAACATAGCAGCAAGAGTTGTTGATTTACCAGAACCAGTTGCACCGGTTACAAGAACTAAACCTTTATGTAATCTTGCAAAATTAAGAATAAGAGGAGATAAACCTAATTCTTCGGCTGATTTTATTTCTGTTGGGATCTGACGAAAAACAGCACTAGTCCCGTATTTATTTTCAAAAATATTACCCCTAAATCTTACTTTCAACTCATCAAGAGGATAAGCAAAATCATAATCTTTTGTTTGTTCAAATTGAATTCTTTCTTTTTCTGTAAGAATTTCAAATAAAAGAGCCTTATTTATTTCTGCTGTTAAAACAGGTGATTGTTCTATTTCTACCAAACTACCTGCTTTTCTTATTCTAGGTTTGTTACCACAAGACATATGAAGATCTGAGGCACCATTTTCCATCATAACTTTAAAAAGAGCATCTATTTTTGCCATTATTTTTACCTCAGACCTATGATATTAAATCAGTTGGCTTTTTAGCCAATAAATGTTCAAATGTTTTCTTTTCATGAGATTTGTTATAAGCTTCTTCTGGAGAAATAAGACCTTTTTGTACTAATTCCATAATAGAACCATCCATAGTTAACATTCCATCTTTTTTACTTGCTTGCATAACAGAATTTATTTGGAAAGTTTTAGCTTCACGAATCATATTTCCAATAGCAGGTGTACCAACCAAAACTTCTTGAGCTAAGACTCTTTTTCCATCCATGGTATATAAAAGTTGTTGTGAGACTACACCTCTTAAAGATTCTGAAAGCATGGCTCTTATTTGTCCCTGAGCTTTAGTTGGGAAAGCATTAATCATTCTATCTACTGTTTTTGCTGCACTTCCTGTATGTAGAGTTCCAAAAACCAAGTGACCTGTTTCTGCGGCTGTAATAGCGAGTTCTATAGTTTCTAAATCCCTCATTTCTCCAACCATTATTACATCTGGATCTTCCCTTAAAGCTGATTTTAAGGCAGCCGCAAATGATTTGGTATTTCTTCCAACTTCACGCTGATTAACTAAACATTTTAAACTTGGTTGTATATATTCAATAGGATCTTCAATAGTTAAAACATGATCTTCTCTATGTCTATTTATATGATCTATTATTGCAGCCAAAGTAGTTGATTTTCCACTAGCAGAAGGCCCTGTAACTAAAACCATACCTTTATGTAAATTAGCAAAATCTTTTATTACAGAAGATAAGCCAAGTTCATCCATAGTTCTTATTCTAGAAGGAATAGCTCTAAAAACAGCTGCCATACCTTTTCTATCTTGAAAAATATTAGCTCTATAACGAGAATCTGTAACATCACTAGTATAAGCTGTATCTAAATCTTTAGTTTCTTCATATTTTTGTTTTTGCTGATCGCTTAGTATTTCATATAATAAGGCTTTATTCATTTCATCTGAAAGAACTGGTGCTTGTTCTATAGGAACTAACTGACCAATTTTTCTAATCATTGGTTTTGCACCTGGTGATAAGTGAAGATCTGTTGCTCCAGAATCTAATACGAGCTTAAAAAGAGCGTCTATTTTTGCCATATCATGAAATACCGAAACTAAAATTCGTTTAGGTTAAGTTTATCATATATTAATAAATAAGTGAATCATAAAATTTACTATTATAGTAAGACAATAAAACTAATTAACTTAAGTTAGTTAATATATTATTTCTAACTCTAATCATTTCTCTTTTTCCTACAGGACCTTTTAGAGTTTCTAGAATAAAACCTACTTCTTTCAGGTTTCTTTTTACATAACCTTTTGCACAATAAGTTACTAAAATAGAGTTTTTATCCGTCATAAAAGATTTTATTTTTTCAAAAACATTAGTTGTCCATAATTCTGGTTGTTTATCTGGTGAAAAAGCATCAAAATAAACCAAATCATATTTTTTGAGGGTATCAAAATCTAATAAATTGATATTTATTTTTTTAAAAATAAAATTATTTGATAAATTAAATTCTTTATTCCAATCTAATTGATGTATTTTAGAAAATATATCTGTATTAATATTTTTATAGCTTAAGTTATTGTAAATATCTATTTCTAATGGATAAAGCTCTATAGAGTCATAATTAACTATTAAATTAGTATTTTTAATATTTTCTTCAAAAGTTAAAATAGTGTTTAACCCTGTTCCAAATCCTATTTCTAAAATATTTAAATTTTTATCTTTAGTTTTTATTATTTCTTTAAAACCTGCTTCTATAAAAACATGTATAGATTCTGAAATAGCACCATTAACAGAATGAAAACTTTCATTTATAAAATCATCAAAAATAGTATCTGAATTATCTTTAGTTTTTATTATTTGTCTCATTTAAAATCTAAAAACACCATAATTAGGATTAGGTTTAGTATATTGTTTAGAAAATATTTCTAAACACATACTTAAATAAGTTCTGGTTTCTTTAGGATTTATTATGCCATCATCCCACATTCTTCCACTAGTAAAATATGGCATAGCTTGATTTTCTAAGTTTTTATTCATTTCATCAAAATCATGCTCATTTTTACTTATCATTTTTAAAACACCTGATATTTGTTCAGAACCCATTACACAGTTTTTAGAATTAGGATAACTAAATAAAAAACTTGGTTTTATAGATCTACCACACATAGCAAAATTGCCTGCTCCATAAGATGCTCCTACTAAAATAGTTATTAATGGGACTTCACTATTGGCTATAGTATTAAGCATTTTACCACCATGTTTTAAAATTCCTTCTTCTTCATATTTTTTTCCTACGATAAAACCGGTTATATTTTGCAAAAAAATAATAGGAACATTATTATTATTACATAATTGAACAAACTGAGCCGCCTTATTTGATGTATCTGAAAAAAGTACGCCATTATTTCCTATAATACCTACTTTAAAACCATTTATTTTTGCAAAACCTGTAACAATGGTAATACCATAATCTTTTTTGAACTCAGAAAATTTAGAACCATCTACAATTCTTGCGATCAACTCTTTAATATCAAAAGGTATTTTTACATTATTGCTTATTACCCCTAAAATTTCATTCGAGTTATACAAAGGTTCTTCCACAGTATCATCTTGTTTATAAATTTCATCATAATCTTTAAAATAATAAACTAATTCCCTAATTTTTTTAATTGCTTGATATTCATTATCAACTAAATAATCACTAGCTCCTGAAATTCTAGAATGTAGATCTGCTCCACCTAAAGAATAATCATCGGTAGTTTCACCAGTAGCTAGTTTTACTAAAACAGAACCTGAAACAAACATTTTTGAAGAATCTTTAGTCATAATTACATAATCTGAAACTGATGGAACATAAGCTCCACCAGCAGCACAGCTACCAAAAACAGCAGAAATAGTTGGTAACCCATTTTTAGAACGATTGGTAATATCTTTAAAAATTGTTCCTGCATAATTAAAAATTTCATCTTGTTTGGTTAAATTTGCACCAGAAGATTCCATTAGATTTATAAAAATAAGTTTATTTTCTTTTGCAATATCATTTATTCTTTGCATTTTTTGCAAAGTTACACCATCAATTGCCCCACCTTTTATTGTACCTAAATGAGAAATAATTACACATATTTTATTAGAAACAACACCAATACCACCAACAATAGAAGAACCTTGTTTATAACAATCCATTCCCCAACCAGCTATTGGTAAAAGTTCTAAAAAAGGACTATCTGGATCTAATAAATATTCAATTCGTTCTCTTGGAGTTAATCTATTATCTTTTTTGTATTTAGCTAAAATTTTTGTTTCACCTTCATAAAGAGCTTTAGAGAACTCTTCTTGAAGTTTTTCAATAAGTATAGTATTTTCTTTATAGTTATACTTATAATTTTCAGAATTTTTATTTATTTTAGTTTTTATGATTTCTAAATCAAAGTTAAACATCTGCTATAGATTTTCCATCATCTTCAAAGAAAAGCTGAACCACAGCTTTTGAAGCATAATAAACTCCTAAAAATACCACTCCATGATTTGCTAAAAGTTCAATTTGAAAATATTGTTCAAAAACAGTCTCTCTACCATCAGAGATACCTGATATTATTAAAACAAAGCCACATATTATTTGGAAAAACATTAAGAATTTTTTCATAAAAGAAGCAGAAGTTGGCTGAGCCATTTCAACAACAAGATTAATAATTGTTCTTAAAACATAAAAAGCACCTATTATTATTACCGAATTAACTATGTTTAAATCAAAACCTATAAATTTACCTATAGCAGTTTCTTTACCATTAAGAAAAAAACATATTACAAGAACTATTCCCAAAAGTACTTCTAGTATAGATAAAAATAAGTTCATAATTAAATACCTTTATAAATAGGTTTTCTTTTTTCTGCAAAAGCTTTAAGACCTTCTAAACGATCTTGAGTTGGAATACAAGCTTGATAGGATTCAGATTCGAAAACCAAGCCTGTTTCCAAATCAGTTTCAGAGCCTCTATTTATAGCTTTTTTAGCTTGTTCTAAAGCTATAGGCCCATTTTGTGAAATCATTTCACACATTTTATAAGCTTCATTTAAAAGGTTTTCAGGCTCAGTAACTTTATTAACCAAATTTATAGATAAAGCTTCAGTAGAGTCGACTGTTCTAGCGGTAAAAATTAACTCTTTCGCTTTAGCCACACCCACAATTCTTGGTAATCTTTGAGTTCCACCAGCACCAGGAATAATAGCTAATTTTGTTTCAGTTAAACCCATTTTCGCATTAGTTGAAGCAATTCTTATATCACAAGCTAAAGCTAATTCTGTTCCTCCACCCAATGCAATTCCATTTATAGCAGCAATAGTTGGTATTGGGAAATTAGCTATAAGAGAAAAAGTACTTCTTATATTAAAAATAAACTCTTTTACTTCTTTTTCTGATAAAGTAGCTCTTTCTTTTAGATCTGCACCAGCACAAAAAGCTTTTTCACCTTTTCCTGTTATAATTATTGCTCTTACTTCATTATTAAAACGTACACTTTCAAAACATTTTTTTAATTCATTTACTAAATCTCTATTTAAAGAGTTCATAACTGTTTCTCTATTAAGAGTTATAGTAAGTATATTATTTTCTATTTTTTGTAGTAAAAGCTCTTCTTTCATTTGTGTATAATTTAGTTTTATTTTATTTATAATTTCTATAGTATTATAAAAGATAAGTTTGCTTACTACAAGTTTTATTAAAAAATAGGGTATATGAAATTCTACATTATATTAATAGAAATATTTTTTGAAAGTTAACTTATAGTATTTTAGCCACGGATTACACTAATTACACTGATAATAACTATTTTAAAAAACTATTTTTTTATATTTTTTATCCGTGTTTTCTGTGAAATCTGTGGCTAGACAAAAAATTAAATAGAAGCTTCGTACAAGGTATTTAATAAGAATAAAAAAGCTGTCTGAATCCTTATTTAATAATAAAGTTCATAGACAGCTATTAGTATTTAAAATTTTTTTAAAGCTCCATTTTTAGGAGAATTAAAAGAATTTATTTTTTCTTTTCATCTTTATCTGATTTAAATTCTAAAGCTTTTTTTAAATCTTCAACAGCTTGTTTAGCTGATTTTATTGCATTTGCTTTATTTCCACCAAATTCATCAGGAGCAGCTTCTAAATATTTTATAGCATCTTCTAATTCTCTTATAGCTTTTACTAATCTAGGGTGTTTTTTCATTTCTTTTTTTAAAGCTTTTTTCTCTTGCTTTGTCATTGGTTTTTTATCACCCTCAGCATAAGCAGAATTTATTAGAGAGAAAGAAAATAAAGATACTAAAGCTAAACTTAAAATTTTTTTCATTTTAAAAACCTCTTTTTATAATAATTCAGGGTTATCTTAAACCTATAAAAAAATAATACATAAATTTTATTAATTTAAAAATAATCTTACCTTAAAATTAGATAAGTATTTTGTATACTTTTTAGTAGTTTATTTAAAACTGGTACACTTTAAGATATATTTTATATATTCCAAACACAAACTTTGTCATTCCATCGGAAGTAGGAATTTCATAGTTTAAATTCGATAAAAAATGAAAGGTGATATTTTTCACAAAAAAGTATTGTAAAATAAAAATGAAGATAGTATAATATTATTAATTTAAACTTAACAGATATAAATTTTATATTTTTAATTAATCGGTAAAAAAATATTTTATTTTTATCAATAGTTCTAAATAATACTTATTTTATTTTAATGTATAATATTTAGTTTAAGGGAGATTTAAAATCATGAATTTAAAGGAAGAAGAAAATAAAAAAAGAAGTAAAAAGAGTAGTTTATTATTTTTTGTTTTTTACTTCTCATTTTTTACTTATTCATGCGGAATACAAGAAAAAATAACAAAAGAAGATACTTCATTAATTTCTGCCATAAAAACAGATAGTAATATAAAAATAAGTTCTTTTGAAATAAAAGATTTTGGTTTTAGAGATAATATTCATGATAATGATGATGATGATGATGAAAAAGATTTTAAAGATTTTAATGAAGAAGATAGAAAATATGAAAAAAATTGGGATTATAAACATAAACCTACATTAAAAATAAATGATGTATTTTTTGAAGGTAAAAGTATATTAAAAAATGGAACAGGTGAAATAAAAACAGATTTTAGCAAAGATAAAGAAGTAGAGCTTACATTAAAAGGGGTTTTTAAGACTTGGAAGCCTATCAGGTTAAAAGATATGACTTTTAGATATGAAAATGGACTATATCAACAATCTATAATTGGAAATAGACCAATGGTAAGAGTATTATGGAATGATAGTATTATTTTTACACCTATTTCTGTTAGTGAAAATGAGATAAAAGTAAAATTAAATACAAAATATATACTTGAAGGATACCTAAAAGGAAACCATAAGCTTACTTTGGAGGCTAGAAAATATTTTACAGATACATTAATAAAAGTAGGTGAGCCAGAGCCTGTAAGTAATTTAATGCCAAAAATAACAAAAGTAGAAGTATTAAAAGATAAAAAAAATTTAAAGCTTACAGGTAGTAATTTTATGATGTATTATAGATTTTCAAATTCATTTATTGATGGGGTAAGTTGCTTTGGTCATCAGACAAATATACTTACAGATGGTACTTTTGAAACTATAGTTCATATTCCAAACCCAGAAAAATTTGATTTATCTAAAAAACATACAATAAGTTATTCAACTCCTTTTGGTTTTACTTTTAAGGAGTTTTAAGTGAAAAAAATATTTATTGTATTAGGAAGTATTTTTTTGTTAAATAATTGCTCTATAAATCAAGAAAGTTTCTTTGATTTAGGTTGCAAATCACCTCAAGAAATTTCTGATGCTCCTATAGATGAGTTACTAAATGCAAAAAATGAATCTGTAATTATAAATAATATAAAAAGAAGTTATCTTGGAACTTATGAATATATTTGGGGAACTATAGGCAGTTGTTATAATATAAAATATGATAAAAATATTGATTTAGTAGCTCCTCAAGGATATAAGGATATATATTGGTTAATTTATAAATCTGATACCCAAAATATAAAATATCGTTATATAAAAATAGAACCTTATAAAAAAGAAAATAATACTTTTTTTATTAAAATGCCTAGAAGCATAAGTGAGTGGCCTACATTTATTGTTATTGAAAGAAGTATAAATAATAATAAAAAGTATTATAAGGCTTTTATTTATTCTGAAAATATTTATTAAAATGAAAAAATAAAAAAATTATTTATTGTATTAGGAAGTTTTTTTTTGTTAAATAATTGCTCTACATATAATTTAGCAAATATAGGTATAGGTTGTGCAAAGCCTGTAGAAATACCTAATATTTTATCTGCTGAGAAATCTACTATTTATGTTAATGGTAAAAAGTATAGACATATAATTACTCTATATAAAAATGAATTATTTTATGGATTTTTTAATTTTATAGATTTCCCAATGGATTCAAATTACCAAGATAAACATTGGTATGGATATGAATATAAAAATAAAGATGGAAGCATTTAGTTATAAATTTATCTTAGTAGAAGAAAAAATTGTAAATGGTAAAAAAGAAGTTTTTAAACCAAATACTATTGAAAGATTTCATGATTTTTTAGTAGTAGAAAAAACAGAAAAAGATGGAAGTAAAATTTTTTTTAATATTTATTATAAGTTAGAAAAAAAGCCACTTTAAAAATTATAGATATAATAAGGAGTTTTAAGTGAAAAAAGTATTTATTGGATTAAGTTTAGTTGTTTCAGTACTTTCGTGTACTCAAATTGTAAATAAAGAGTTACAAATAAGTATTAAAAATGATAGTTCTTCAAAAGAGATATATGACAATTGGATAAAAAAAGAACAAGCTGACTTTATATTAAAAATGAAAAATAAAAGAGAAAAACCTGGTGATGTAAATTTTTTAATAAATCATAATTTAATTTCAGATTTACAAGATGAACCATCTTTTAATATAAAATATGATAATACTAATAATGGTGTTTTAATAAGAAAAGACTTTGATTTTTCTAAACATAAAACAAATAAAGCACATTTAAAACAAAAAGATAAAAATATTTTTGATATTAATAATCCAGAAACTTTTCCTTATGAAGCATATAAAGGTGATAATATTTCAGAGTTAGGTTCTCATGTAGGAGCTTTTACAATTAATGATTCCGAAGTTATACCTTTTGAATCTGAAATACTCATATTAAATTTTAAAACAAATGTTGATTTAGAATATTTTAAAAGCAAGTATAATGCTCAAATTTTACAAGAAGAACATGGTTTTTATAGAATGAAAGTAGATTTATCAAAAAGCCCCATAAATAATAGTAAAAATCTATTAGATAAACTAAATAATGGAATAACTGAAAATATAAAAGATTTAGAATTTACTTCTTTAGCTTCTTTAAAAACTTTTTTAATAGGCGTTGATTTTTTAGTAAATGATTATAATAAAATAAATTCTATTGAATTTAGTGTACAAGGTAGAAATGATATTGTTTTCCCATCTAAAGTTGAATGGGATGGTGGTATGAATGGTGTTTTGGGAAATAGGAATTTACCTAATTTTGATTCGAATGGAAATATAATATTTGATTGTGTAACAAATACAAATTCCATGGTAAACATATTAACTTATTCTTCTAACCCGCCTTTTTCAGTAGACAATGTTACACCAATAGTTTCATCAGGTTGGGCATGGTCTTCAGGTAATATTGATTATGTACATAACTCTGTAAAAGTAACTGGTAAAGGAGTAACTTCTGCAATAATTGATGGTGGAAAATTTTTACCAAGTCATCCAGAAATAAAAGAAGATGGGCAAGCAAGTAGAATTACATCTTTAGGAGAAAATCAATCCCCTAATAATTGTGTATCATTTGGTTGTGGTAAGGATGAGGAGTCAAATATAGTTGGGTTTCATCATGGTCATGCTTGTACTATGATTGCTTATGGTAAAAGAAATGTTAGTGAGTTAACTGATTTTAATCTTAAGAAAAAATATTCCTTAGGTACAACAGGAATAGCACCAGATGCAAATGTTATAATATATCATCATTCTTTTCCTTTTATGTGGGGACAATCAATATACAAAGCAATAGGAAATGGAGCAAAAGTTATATCTCTAAGTATGAGTGTGCCTAATGTTGGTTTTTTAAAGTATTTTCAACCAGTGTTAGCATCAGAAATTGTAAGCATATTTCTAAGACCTAGCAATTTATACCAAGCTATTACTTTTGCTGATGGTGTTAATGTACCTGTTGTAATGTCTGCTGGTAATTATAAAAATGATAAAGGAGACAATATACCATCCGATACAGATAATGGTATAATAGCTGGAGCTGTAAGTCCTGTAAAATTTGAGGAAGACCGTTTATTAGAATTTTCTGCTAAAAAAAATATAAATAATCCTTCTTTAAAAAATAGAAAAAGAACTCTATTAGATTCTCTTTTAAATGGTAATGAATCATTATCTCAAGATGCTTGTGGTGTAGGTGCTCAATTAGAAAAATTATCAAGTACCTCTTCATTATCAATCCCTAAATATTATCTAAATAATTTTGATACAACAACAAATCCTATAGATAGAGATAGGCTGGGTTTTTCTGTAGCAGATTTTTCTTCTTATAGTAGTAATGATAATGTTTTCTGGGCTCCAGGTAAATATATTTTTGTTCCTAATGCAAAACAAACAGGTAAACAAGCATGGTCTGAACTAAATATTTATGATCGTTTTGATGGAACTTCTAGCTCGGCACCTTATTTAGCAGGAGCTATAACTTTAATCAAAAGTTTGGAACCTACAGTATCTACAACTAATATAAAAAAAATCCTTAGAGATGCTTCAATTTATCAATTAAGATCTAGCCAAGTAATGATGTCTAAATCTAAATATTCAGAATATGATCCAAAATTAAAAATGATTTCTTTAGAAGCTGTGGTTAATTCTACATTAAAATTTTCAAGAAAATTACTTCCATTAACTGTTAAATCAATTTCAGGGACAGTAATAAATAATAAAATATCAACTAATAAAAATACTTTAGATAAAGAAATAAAAAAACTTACTGCTACTTTTGGAAATGTTTTATTTTTAGGTCTTGCAGGAGATTTAACAAATCCTAGAGTTACAATAGGTGGTGTAACAGTTCCATTAGTAGGCAGTAGTGGTAATGTTATTGCATTTGAAGTGTCCCCACAATTATCAACAGGTGTTAAAGATGTAGCAGTGACAACAGATGGCGGAACAACTACTTTACATGACTCTATTAATATTATAAGAGATGATATAGTTTTTGATAGTGGAAGAGATGGAAACGAAGAAATCTACTTAATGAAACCAGATGGTGCAAATCAAACTAGAATAACAAATAACCCTTCTATTTATGATTATGCTCCAGATTGGAATCCTGAAAAAACTCAAATCCAATATAGAGAACTAAATGCAAATGATTATATAGATATTTGTACCATAAACCCTGATGGAACTGGTTTTAGAAATTTAACTAATACTCCTAGTACAGATGAATATAGTGTTACTTATTCTCCTAATGGCTCTAGATTTGCTTATACTTCTTACCAAAATGGACAAGAAGATATTTGGGTAATGAATAATGATGGTTCTAATAAAATTAATCTTACTTCAGGCTCATTAGCAGATGATTATGAAGCTTCTTGGTCTCCTGATGGTTCTAAAATCGTATTTATATCAGAAAGAGATGGATCTCCTGAAGTATATATCATGAATGCAGATGGCTCTAATCAAACTAGGTTAACTCAAGGTGCTACAGATAATAATAGTCCTGTATTTTTACCAGATAACTCTAAAATAATTTATGTATCAGAAACTAGAGGTGATGGTACAGACCAATTATGGATGATGAACCCTGATGGAACAGGAAAAGAACAATTAACTTTTGAAGATGATTATAATCCTCAAGTTTCACCAGATGGTAAAAAAATAATGTATCAAAAATGGATAAATGCTAACAATATACAAGGAAGAGTAATAGATTTAGAAACTAGAGCAGTAACCTCAATTACAACAGATAGTTTTAGAACTTTTACAACAGGTTGGTTAGTAGATGGCTCTAAAGGTATTTTTACATCTAATGTATCAGGAGGAAATGAAATCTATACAATAAAACCAGATGGAACAGATTTATTAAGATTAACATTTAATAATTCAAGAGATCATAATGGAGAAGGTTTTACTTTTGGTACACAAAATACAAAAATCAGTAAAACTAAAAAACAAGCTAAAAAGATTAAACATTTTGATGAAAGATTAGTAAAACCTAAAAGATTTAAGAAATAATTAACTTTTTAATTTAAAGTTATTTTCTAAGAGGTATTTTTCTATTCAAAATTTAAGTAAAATATTGATAATTATTAGTGTAAATAGTTAATCTGTGAATAAGCAATAATATACAATTAATTTTAGGTTAGGTAATCTAAGTTGCTAATATAATATCTTAACTCACCCCAACCCCTCTCTAAGTCATTAGAGAGGGGATTACTAACTATATAACTTTCTTTAGTTTTAAAGAAGTGCTTGTTGGTTGAGTTAATTATTAATATGATATTTTAAAAATAAAATAATAATTAGGAATATTAAAAATGATAAAAAAACTTGTTTTGTTAAATATACTAGTTTTTATTCTCTTTGCTCAAGTAGTATTTGCTTCTGAAGATAATTTATATTCTAAATCTTTTGGTAAAAAAGAAAATCCAGCCATTATTTTTTTACATGGTGGACCGGGCTTTAATTCTTATAACTTTGAGTTTTCAACAGCAGAAAAATTAGCAAATGAAGGGTTTTATGTGATTGTTTATGATCAAAAAGGAAATGGAAGATCCAAAAATCTTAAAAATATAAAATATACATTTGATGAATATAACAAAGATTTAAATGAAATATACATAAAATATCAAATAAAAAAAGCTAGTTTAATTGGACATAGTTTTGGTGGAACTGTTGCTTTAAAATATGCTGATAAAAATTATGATAAAGTTACTAATTTAATTTTGACAGGCTCACCTATTTCTTATCAAAAAACTTTTGAAGCAATACTTGATAATTGCAATGATAGATATAAAAAATATATGCCTCAAAACCTTAAATATATTGATATTATAAAAAAAATGGATAAAAATTCTTTGGATTATAGTCAAGCTAGTTTTTTTAATGCTATAAATTGCGGTTTATATTTTACCAAAAATCAAACTAATGAAGCAAAAGATATTTATAATAATCTTTTAAAAAGTAAAGAGTCTTTTTTATTAACAGATAGTAGTTTTGAACCTGTTAAAGGTTTTTATGATAATGAACATTATACTTCTTTAGATTTAACAAAAGATTTAACTAATTTAACAAAAAAAATAAAAGTTTTTGCTATTTATGGAGAAGAAGATGGATTGTTTGAAAAAAATCAATTAAATGATATAAAAAATATTCTAGGAGATAAAAATTTTATTTTAATAAAAGGAGCTTCTCATAATATTTTTATAGATCAACAAAAAGAATTTATTAATAACATAAAAGTATATATAAAATGATAATTGATAATATAGTTGTAAATGCTTTAAAAAAAGAGTTTAAACAAAAAATAATCGGCTCAAGAATAGATAGAATACATCAAGTTGATAATTATAATTTTCTATTTGAACTATGGAGTAAAAAATCTAAAAATTTAATTATATCCTTACATCCTAATACCTATAGAGCTTGTATTACTTTTAACGATTATAAAACTTTAAAAATACCTGCACCATTTTGCTCTCATTTAAAAAAACTTTTAGAAGGAGCTTATATATTAGATATAGAACAAATTAATTTTGATAGAATTTTAAAATTTAAATTAGAAGGAATAAATAACGTAAAAGATAAAGTTGTATTTTATATGATTTTAGAATTAACTGGTAAATACTCTAATTTAATTATTACAGATGAAAATGAGAGCGTATTAACAGCTTTTAAATATATAAATGAAGAAAGAAACCAAGAAAGGCAAATATTATTAGAAAAACCTTATTGTAATATTACAAATAAAAATAATAAATTATTCTTAGATAATTTTAACCAAGAATCATTCTCTAAATTAGTAGAAAAAAGTGATTTAGTAGTTAAAAAATTTTTAATAAGTAATTTTTTAGGTTTTAGTTCTCATACAGCTGAATTAGTATTAGAAGATAATTTAAAAAATAAATTTAAGACTTCCTATGGAGTATCAACCCCGCAGAAGGAAGGGATCGAGGGCTCTGCCCCCGTACCCCCTAAAACCCCAGAGCAGAGCTCTGAGGTATTCTCTAATAAAAAAATAACTGAATTAAATAATTTAGAAAAAGATATTTTATTTAAAATTATAAACAATTTTTATCAAGCTATAAAAAACGATGATATTTTCATAGATTTTATAAAAGAAAAAGATAAATTAGATTTTTTTATAACTAATGAAGAAAATTATATTGTATCTGAATATATAGAAAGTCATTTTTATGATGTAAGTAAAAATAGTTCCTTTGCTAGTTTAAAAAATGAGTTAGTAAATTTATGTGACAAAAACTTAAAAAGAGTAGAAGAACGACTAAAAGAAAGTTATGAAGGTATAGATAAAAGTAAAAACTATGAAATATACGAACAATATAGTAATTTAATTTACTCTAACTTATATAATTTAAAAGAAAATAGCAAAATAGTTAAAGTAGAAAACTATTATAATAATAATGAATTAATTGAAATTGAACTAGATGAGGAATTAACTTTAATAGAAAACACTCAAAAATTTTTAAAAAAATATAATAAATTAAAAAATACCATTAAAGCTTTAGATAAAATAATAAATGAATTAAATCAGGAAAAATCTTATTTTGAAGAAATACTAGTTTTTTTAGATAATTTAGAGCAACAACAAGATTTATTAGAAATAAAATCTGAATTAAAAGAACAAAATTATTTAGATAAAGATAAAAAACTTACTATTAAAAAAAATAAAAAAGAACGACCTAATTTTTTATCTTTTAAATCTTCTGAAGGCTTTGATATTTTGGTTGGTAAAAATAATACGCAAAATGATTATTTAACTTCAAAATTTGCTTCTGAAAATGATTTTTGGTTTCATACACGCCTTATACCTAGCTCTCATGTAATAGTAAGAACTGACAATGGACAAAAAGAACTAACTGAAAAAGTTATAGAGGAAGCTGGAGAAATTACCGCAAAATATAGTAAAGCTAAAAACTCTAGTAATGTTTGTATAATTTATACTAAAATAAAAAATGTAAAAAAAGTACCTCATTCAAAACCTGGTTTTGTTATTTATTCTAAAGAAAAGGCTGTATATGTTACACCAAGAAATTAAAAAATACCCTGTAAGTATTGCTCCAATGATGGATTGGACTGATAGACATTATCGTTTTTTTATGCGACAAATTACTAAAAAAACACTTTTATATACAGAAATGATAAATATGGGAGCCATTTTACATGGAGAAAAAAATCATATTTTAGATTTTTCTGCTATAGAAAAACCTTTAGTTTTACAAATAGGTGGAGATAACCCTAAAAAACTAGCTGAATGTGCAAAAATTGTAGAGTCTTGGGGTTATGATGAAATAAATCTAAATGTAGGTTGTCCTAGCGAAAGAGTACAAAGTGGTAATTTTGGAGCATGTTTGATGGCAACACCAGAACTAGTCGCAGAATGTGTTAGTGCTATGCAAGAAGTAGTAAAAATACCTGTTACTATAAAAAATAGAATTGGAATTGATAAAAAAGATAGTTATGAAGAATTACATAATTTTATAAAAATAGTTTCTGATGCTGGATGTAAAAGGTTTATAGTTCATGCAAGAATAGCTATTTTAAAAGGATTGAGTCCAAAAGAAAATAGAACCGTTCCACCCTTAAGATATGCTGATGTTTATAATATAAAAAAAGATTTTCCAGAATTAATAATAGAAATAAACGGTGGAATAAAAACTATAGAGCAAATACAAGAACATCTTAAATTAACAGATGGTGTTATGATTGGAAGAGAGGCTTATGAAAACCCTTATATCTTTTCTTCTTTTGATAAAATATTTTTTAATCATGAGGAAAAAATTCTAACAAGAAAAGAAATTATAAAAAATCTTATTCCTTACCTTGATGATTTGACTAGTAAAGGAATTAAAGCTAATAGGCTTTTAGTTCATTTGGTTAATCTTTTTAATGGACAAAGAGGTTCTAAACTATGGAAAAGGTATCTAAGTGAGCATATGCATAAAAAAGAAGCTGATAGTTCTATATTAAAAAATTTTTTAAATGAGTTTAATTTTTTGTTAGATTAAAATTATAATATTGACAAAACCTAGTTATATGTAGTATATTGTTAAACATGTAATCCGCTATAGCTCAGTGGCAGAGCAATCGGCTGTTAACCGATCGGTCGGTGGTTCGACCCCACCTGGCGGAGTTCAAAAAGCCATCTTATAAAGATGGCTTTAATAGTTTGTAGGAATAAATATTCAGATATTGCTTGAGTTATAGATTAATGAATAAAAAAAATAGCTTATTTACTCTTTTTTTACTAGTATCCTTATTTTTATCCACTATTTCATCCACATTAGCTTCTGATTCTCCCTTTGTAGATTTTTATACTTCAAAAAAATATTTAAATCATATAAATAAAGGCTATATATATATGGATAGTAAAAACTATCCTTTGGCTTTAAAAGAGTTTAATACCGCACAATATTTAGATAAAAATATCTCAGCAGCCTATGAATGCTTAGGCAACATATATGAAATAACAAAAAATAACAAAGAAGCTATGGAGTATTATCAAAAAGCAGTTGATATTTTAGCTCCAAAGCACTCTCCAGAAGTTCTAAAAAAAATTAATGAACATAAGAAAAAAGAAGATATTAAAAGCTTATTAGAATTATATAAATATATTTTATCTATAAGACCAGAAGCTGGTTTACAAATGCAGTTTGGAGATAAAAGTTTTAAAGAACGAAATTATGAACAAGCTTTATTATACTATAAAAGAGCTTATGAACTACAAGAGCATCCAGAAAAATATTTAAAAATAGTTCAAGTAAAAGATAATAATAAAGAATATGAAAGATATATAGTAAGAAAATACTTAAAAAATAACTTAAAATATCCTGAAGCTCATTATAAATCAGGTTTAATTTATTATAATATAAATCAATATTTTAATGCCATAAATGAATTAAAAAAAGCCTTAGCTCAAACTAGTGTAAAAGAATATCAAGATAAATATTCTTATTATTTAGCAATGAGTAGTTATAAATATGGAATAAATAATAAAGAAAAATCATCAGAATACTTAGATAACTCAATAGATTTATTTAATAAGTACATAAAAAATAACCCAAAAGACATAAAAGCTAAATTTTATTTAGCAGAATCTTATTTTTATCGAGATTTATCTAAAATGTCTTTTTATGATAGAGAGTTAGCTGAAGCAGAAAAAGAATTTAATAAAGTAGCTTCTTTCCCTGAAAAAGACCCTGAATATATTGATACTAAAAAAACTTTAGATTCTTTATTAGAAAAAAAATATGCTTTAAATATGTTTGATAAATCATTAGATATTTTAAATGAAATAAAATCTATAAAAAGCTCTGAATATGGAGTTTATTATAGTTTAGGGAATGTATATTTTAGAAAAGGATTCTCTTTTTATAAAGGTTTTTATGAAAAAGAACGCTTAATGGATTCTAAAAAAGCAAATGCCAGAGATAATGCTTGGAACTATTATAAAAAAGCATTAGAAGAATATAAAAAATATATTGCAATAAATAATAAAAATGATGGTTCTGTTTATTATGATATAGGAGTAGTTTATTATAATGCTTCTAAGCTAGAACCTAGCCCTAATAGTTTACCTATTAATAGTTCTAACCGTGCTGAGTATAACTCTTTAGGAGTAAGATATTATAAAAAAGATATGATTAATAGAGCTATTAATAATTTTGAAGTATATCTAAATAAAAACGGAACTAGAAAAAAAGAAGTATCAATACTTATAAATGAATTAAGAAGTGAATATAATAAAAAAGGATAATCTTTTTCTGACAAATAATTTTTATTTAGCTATACTTAGTTAGTTACTTATAATTAATTAAAATTTATTTTATCTATAAAAATATGCTAAAAAAATATAAATTACTCTTTCTTTCTCTAATAATATTATCAACATCTTTAGAGATAGCTTCTTGCACGGCTATAGGTAAAATAGTAGCTGAATCCATGACAGAAAATACTAATGGTTTAAAAAATGTTGCATTACAAGCTTTTTATGTAAATAACTTATATCCAAATGCTACCAAAACTACTACTTTAGAATATTTTGATAAAGGATGGGAAGAAGGTAAAAGTGCGGTTACAGTAACTTTTATGAAAAAAGTAGGAATGGGTTTTTATAAAATAAATGGAGAAGTTTTATTAAATGATAAACCCATGAAATATCTTGCAAATGGGGCTTACATGTCATTTTTAGATGAATTTGAAAATAAAGTTCAAAATATAAAAATAAAAACAAAATCTGGAGATGAAACTTTTATAAATGTAGAAGCACCTAAACCAGTAAGACTTTTAAGTGTAAATGGAGAAAGTGAAAATATTCAGTTAGATTTAAAAAAAGATTTAGTTTTAGAATTTGAAGAGTTTAAAAATTTAGAACCAAATGAAAAAATAAAAGTATCTTTTTTGATGGATGTTTTAGGTGCTAGAGAGTTTGTTGATATTGGAATTTTTAAACCAACAAAAAAAATAAAAATACCCTATCAAGCTTTTAATAATTTATCGGTAACAGCTAGTATGAGTAGTGTAGCTAAATTTAATGCTGGTAAAAATTTTATTAGAGTAGAAAGATTTAAAGTAAAAAAAGAAAAAGCACCTATTGTACCTGTTTCTCAATCTTTATCTATGTCTTGGTCAACTATGCCAGTATCCTTGATAAATGATTCTAATCCTAATGAAGGAATTAATATAAAAAATGATTCAAAAGAAGCTCCTTTTAATTACCATTTTAATAAACCTAATGCTTTTTATGGTAAGCCTATTTCTAAGATAAAAAAATTAGCTTTAACTTCTCTAAGTGTAAGAGGAACTTTAAGGAATGTTCAAACTAGTGTAAGTCAATCTACTGTAGGAAATATAACTACTACTACCACTACCACTACTACAAGACAATTTCCTACATTACCAGATGCTTTTTGGGATCAATTATTAAATAATACCTATAAAGATCTAGTAAAAATATTAAAAGAAAACAATATTGAACTAATACCAGTAGAAAAAGTTTTAAAATCTAAAGAATATGAGTTTATGGATAATTTAGATGAAGAAAATAATAAATATAAGGTTTCTAAAACTTATAAAGGTTTAAAAGATTTAATGCCTAGTTTTGGAAGTATTTTAAAACAATTTTCTTTTACTTTACCAACTGATAGACCCGAAATTAAATTAATAAATGAACTTAATGTAGATGGTTTATTAGGCTTATCTTTTGAAGTTAATATAGATCCAAAATCTGAATTAATAAAATTAAATCCATCTATGCTTATAAAAATTACTGGTGGGAATAATGGTTATGCAGTTGGACCCCTAACTTATATGACAGGATCTATATCTGGAGCAGGAGCACCTTTTAGTGAAAAAGATTTTTCTAATATAAATGCTCTAAATAAAATAACTAGAAAAGATGAAGTCATGAGTACGTTTAAAACAGCTATAAAAGATATGAAAAATAAGGAAAGAGAATTAGGTTATAATGATATTTGGAATTTACAATAAATTTTTATTAATAACTAATAAAAAATTAATAAGCAAATATGATATTGACTATAAATAATATAAATAGGCTATTAAATTCTAAAAATTTAACCGAATATCAGTATAAAACTTTAATTTTTTGCCAAGAATTTTTATCAGACAAAGAGCTTTTTACAATAAAAACCTCTGGTTCTACAGGTTTACCTAAAGATATTCTAATAAAAAAAGAGCAAATGATAGCAAGTGCTGAAATGACTTGTAATTTTTTGAATTTAGAAGAAAAAAATTCTTCCTTAATATGTATTTCTACTGAATATATAGGTGGAAAAATGATGTTAGTAAGAGGTATTTTAAAAAATATGGAAATGTATCTAATCGAACCAGCATCAAATCCTTTAAAAAATATTGATATAGATATTAAATTTGATTTTTTATCTTTTGTTCCACTTCAAATAAATAATATTTTAACTGAAACACCTGAAAAAATAAATATTTTAGATAAAGCTAAAGCAATAATTATTGGTGGTGGAGAAATAAGTGAAACTTTAGCAGAAAAAATACAAAAAATTTCTGCACCAGTTTATAGTACTTACGGAATGACAGAAACAGTGTCTCATATTGCTTTAAAAAAAATAAATGGGTGTGATAAGCAAAATTATTTTTCTGTTTTGGAAAAAAATAAAATTTCTTTAGATTCTAGAGGTTGTTTGGTAATAAACTCACCTGTTACTAATAATGAAGATGTAATTACTAATGATATGGTAGAAATTATTGATAATAATAAATTTATTTGGCTTGGTAGAGTGGATAATGTAATAAATTCTGGTGGAATAAAAATTCAGGCTGAAATACTTGAAAATAAAATTAAAAAGCTTTTTGATACTAATAATATTTCTAATTTATTTTTTATAAAAGGTGAAAAAGATGATAAATTAGGAGAAAAAATAACTATACATATAGAAAATAATTTATCTTTAGAAGAACAGAATAAAATAAAATCAATATTAAAAGAATTTTTAAGTAAATATGAATATCCTAAAGAATTTTATTTTATAAAACAAATAAAATTAACTGAAACTGGTAAAATAAAAAGGATTTAGTTTTATCATAAACTGATAAACTTAAAATTATTCTAAAAAAACTATAAAAAGTTTCTTAGATACTGAATCAAGTTCAGGATGACTATAAGCACCTTTTATAGCTAATCACATATTTTTAATTTACATTATTGTGGTATCAAAAAAAGGTCAAAGCAGTGCTCTGCCCCTACCACAAAATACTGGGTTAATACCAATGTTTTTCGTAAAAAATAATTTTTTACGAGCACTTTTACAACTTATATTTGTCTTTTATTTATATGGGAAGCTATAAGATTAGAAACAAACTTTTAAATTAACTTCTGGTCTTATTCCATTAATATAAGAAAAACGATTTAAATCAACTTCTCTTGAAACTAAAGCAAAGTTTATTAGAGTAGAAATGCCTATATTTTTATTTAACATAAAATCTGACCCTATTCCTGCAAATAAAGTTTCACCTTTGTAAGATGAGTTAATTTTTACATTTGGATTTCTAATATCAGTTCCTTCTAAATGAAATCCACTCATTATACTTGCAGATATAAAAGGATTAAAAAATTGTTTTTCATTCAAATAATAGTTAACTCCTAGATAAAAAGATTGAAATTGAGTTAAACTCATACCTAAATTTAAAAAAGAATACTCACCTATAACTTGTAAATTATTTTTTTCAGTAGGCAGTATATAGCCTATTTTAGCATGAGCAAATGGTAAAACTAAGTTTAAACCACCGCCTGCTTCTATACTAAATCTTTCAATACTATTCACTTTATTTTCTTCTGCTTTTACATTATTTGCAAAAAATATATAGCTAATACCTAATGCAAAAGAAACAAACATTTTTTTAGACTTTAAACTCATTTTATTTACCTTTTTTAAAATAAAAATATAACTTTTTAGTTAATATTATTCTAAATCACTAAAAAGAATAAAACAATAAAAGTCACCCTTATATCACCCATAAAAAATTTCCACCTTATACAACCTAGTTTAATAAGGTGTACAAAGTGGAATTTAGGTTTAAATATTTTTAAATAATTAAGTTAAGCGTTTTTTAAATAAGAATCAACATAATCTTCTAAAATATTAAGTGGTAAAGGACCATTTCTTAAAACAACATCATGGAACTCTCTTATGTCAAAATCTTCACCTTTTTTATCCATGAATTTTTTCTTTAATTCCATAATTTTTAACTCACCTATTTTGTAAGAAGTTGCTTGTCCTGGAATAGAAATATATCTATCAACTTCTACTCTACAAGCATCATAAGATTTACCTGTTTTTTCTTTAAGAAAATCTATTGATTTATCTCTAGACCAACCTAAAGCGTGGATACCTGTATCTATTACTAATCTACAAGCTCTCCACATTTCAAAACTAAGTAAACCAAATTTAGAATAAGGATCTTTATAAAAACCCATATCATAGCCTAATTTTTCTGAATATAACCCCCATCCTTCTATATAACCAATATAATCAAAACCTCTTCTGAATTTTGGTAAATTGGTTAATTCATAAGATAAAGCTATTTGTAAATGATGCCCTGGAACTGCTTCGTGTAAAGTTAAAGCTTCAGATTCATATATTGGTCTGGTACTTAATTCTGAAGTATTAGCATAAAAAATCCCAGCTCTAGTCATATTTAAATCTGGTGGTAAATAATATGCTGTTGGATAAGAAGGAGCTTGGTGAGCAGGGATTTCTTCTACACCATAAGGTAATCTTGGTAATACTTTAAAAAGTTTAGGTAATTCTTTATCAGCTCTTTTTGATATATCTCTATAATGTAAAATTAAATCTTTTGCTTTGGTAAAATAAAGCTTCGGATTATTTCTTAAATCATCTAAAAACTCATCATAAGAACCTTTAAAACCTGTTTCTTCATATACTTTTACTAACTCTTTAGCAATTCTTTCAACTTCTTGTAAACCAATATTATGAACTTCTTCTGCTGTTAAATTAGTAGTAGTCATAGATTTTAATTTATGATTATAGTATTCTTTACCATTAGGAATTTCACTTAAACCTTCTTTTGTTCTGGTATTTGGAACATATTCTTTTTCTATAAAATCAGCTATTTTATGAAAAGCAGGATAAAATTTTTCTTGTATAGTATGTTCAATTTCATTTCTTAAAGAATCACTTAATTTAACAGCATTTTTTAAAGGTATATAATAAACACTTTCTTTAAAATCAAAGGGCAATTGAGCTCTTATTTGAGAAATTACATCTACAATAGCATGTTTAGGAACGGTAACACCCATACTTAAACCTTTTCTCATTAATTCTATCATTTGATTTGCATAAGTAGGGAAAGCATTTAATCTTGATAAATAATTTTGAAAATCACTTTCTTTTTTATATGGCATTAATTCAACCATTCTTGAAAATTCTTCCTGAACTCCCATCATAAGATTTACAGGCATTAAATAACCTTTAAAATCTATTTCTCTTATTTCTCCTTCTATTTTATCTTTAAAAAGAGCGTAGTTAAGCTTATTTTCTTCAGATAAAAACTCTTGAGGTATTTCTGCAATTTCTGCTAAAGTTTTCTTTAAATTATCTCTTTTTTCTAAAATAAATTCTTCAGATAAATTTGATAATCTATCATTATAATCATTATCACCCATTTGTGTAGCAAGTTCTGGGTAATTTCTCATAGCATCTTGCCAATCTTTTTCTATTATTTCTAATAATTTTTTGTCTTCCAAAGAAACAGTTGTACTCATATTAATAAAATCCAAAATCAATTATAGTTATTGTATTATATAGCGTTGAAGGATAAGTAACAAGTAAATCGTAAATCATGAGTCGTGAATTTTAATATAAGTTCTATTAAAACTCAAGATTTAAATTCTAATTAAACTTATACCCATAGTATGTCCAGCTCCAACAGCAGAAAGTAATAGTAAATCACCTTTTTTTATTTTTCCATTTTCCAATGCTTGTGCAATAGCAATAGGAATAGAGGCTGATGAAGTGTTACCAACTTCGGAAAAATTAGTTATTATTTTTTCAAAAGGAATATTAACTCTTCTAGCCACTTCTTTTATTATATTTAAATTTGCTTGGTGTGGAACAAAAAAGTTAATTTCATCTAAATTTAAGTTACATTTATCTAAAAATAACTTACTATATTTAGTCATACCCTCTACAACTTCAAAGAATATTTTTTCTCCATTTTCCATTTTTATAAAATGCTCATTATTTTTTATAGTTTCCTCACTAGCTGGTTTTCTAGTACCACCAGCAGGAATATGCACAGAAAAATAGCCACTTCCATCTGCTAAAGTTTCTATAGCTAAAATACCTTCATTTTTATTAGCACTTTCTAAAACTACAGCGGCAGCACCATCTCCAAATATAGCAAAAGTAGAAGGGTCTTTTTTATTTACAAAACGAGAACGAACTTCTGCTGCTATAACTAAAACTTTTTTTGCACCTGTCAATATATTTTTTACACCAATATCTAAAGCATAAATAAATCCACTACAAGCAGCACTAATATCAAAGCAAGGACAAGTTAATTTAGACATTCCTAAACCTGCTTGAACAGCACATGCTGTAGAAGGGTTAGGGTTATCTGGAGAAATTGTTGATAAAATAATCATTTCTATTTCATCAGGAGAAGTATTAGAATTTTCTAAAGCTCTTTTAGCTGCTTTTATAGCTAAATCGGAAGTATATTCATCATCTGCTATTTTATGTCTTTTATCAGAACCTATTCTTTTTTTTATCCAATCACTATTAAGTGGTAAGCCACTTTGGGCTATTACATCATCATTTGATAATATAGTTTCTGGTAAATAATATCCTATACCTGATATTTTTACACCTTTTTCTTCTAATTTTAAAAACATTTTTTACCCTAAAACATATAAAGGGAATCCAAACAAAATATTGTTTTTAGGATTCCCTCTAAAAATAAACTCTTTAAAAACTTATTTTTTTACTGAAAGTGCTTTAACTGGATCTATTTCTTTATTTCTACCGCTAACAGTAGATTCTAAATGTTTTCTCATAGCATTAACATCTAAATTAGTGTATTTACTTCTAATTAGAGCTAATTGACCTGCTGCATAAGTAGCTGAAACCATAGAACCACTAAGAGAAGCATATTTTTTTATGGTAGTTGTATCTAATTTTTTGGTAGTAAATAAAGATTTTATATTATCACTTGGAGCTGTAGCAGACATAATACTACTTCCATTAGAATGACCTGTACTAGAACCTATTACAATAGCACCTCCAGAGTTTGCAGGAAAACTTTCATTATTAGTACCTGTATCTCCACTACCAATTACAATAGGAACTTTTTTATTAAAAGCATATTTAAAAACATCTTGGAATACTTTATTATCTTTAGAACCTTCTGCAGTAAAAGTAACAACATTAGCACCATGATCTACTGCCCACATAATACCTTGAGCTAAAGCTCCATCATTAGTTTCTAAATTATCATTAAAAGCTTTTATTGGAAGAACTTTACAGTTTGAAGCAATTCCTGTTACTTCTTCATCAGAGGCTGTAATAATACCAGCTTGAAATGTTCCCACTCCACTTACATCATTTTCAGAATCATCAGAACCAAAAGTACTAAAACCTTTTAAAAGCTTATTTTTTAAAGCAGGATGATTTAAATCAACACCTGTACTAACTACAGCTACATTTATATAAGGACTACCTCTATAAACAGAATTTACTTGGCTAATAGTTCCAGAAGGAGCTGTACCAGAATCCGCTTTATCTATTTTTACATTCATTCTTCTTTTGTAGTTAGGTTCTGCATATTCTACCAAATTTGATGACATTAAGGTTTGTCTATCTTCAGAAGACATTTCAACAATATCTACCAAAATACCTGGAATTGTTTTTAATATTTTTAAATTAAATTTGCTTTCAAAATCTTTTTGTAAATGAGCAAGACCTTTTCTTTTAATAATATATTGATTACTTACCATATCAGCTGATAAATTAGAAGAAAAAGTAGTATCATTTTCAAATGCTGAAACTTTTTCAGTTGAAGCTGTCTGAGGGCGACAAGAAATAAAGCATGAAAAAGAAACCAATGCAACTAAAGAAATTTTTAATATACTTTTCACAAAAATAACTCCGAAAAATACAAACTTTTTATTAAAATTATAACTTATTTTTTTATCAAAAAAAACTACTAAAGAAATTAAAAAACTAATAATAGTTCTAGAAAATAGTTCTTTTATAACTATCTAAAACTATATATAAAATTTCAATCCATAAAATTATTATAGATTGAAATTATTGAAAAAACTTAAGCTGATGGAGCAACACTAGGTTCTACTGGAAGTTCACTTGGAACTGGAGCTGGAGGGTTTAATTGTACTCTCATCATATTATAAATTAAATCTTCAGCTTCGCTAAAATTTAATTTATTATCAAAGTTTTTATCTGCTGAATAAAATAATTCATTTGCTCTATCTCTAGATAAACCACCTGCTAAAGATACAAATTTATCTAAATCAATAGTACCAGAATATCTTCCGTTAGAATATTTAAAGGTATCTTTAAAATACATTTTATTTATACTTTTTCTCATATCAGATTGAGAATAACCAATAAAATATTTAGAATCATAAGCTTCTGTTAAAGAAAGTTTGCCATCAGCATTTTTATCTACTTTTTTAAATAATTGTTCTGGAGTTAATGGTTTTGAAGGAGTTGCACTACTAGCTTTTACTTCACCTGTAGAATTAGTATCTTTAACTATATTGTCTGCATTAACACTAGGATTTGCAGATGGTGCTGGTTGTGGATCTGGAGCACTTGAAGGAGCTGGATCTGGATTAGGTTGTGCAGATGGAGTTGGAGGTTGAGGAACTGGTTGTGGAGGATTAAACATCACTTTATACTCATCAAAAGATAAAGAACCATCTTTATTTTTGTCTAAAGAAGTAAAACCCATTTTTACCATAGTTTTATACGCATAAGAAGCACCTTGAACAGATAATGATTTTACCTGTTGAGTTGGGGCAACTTGCTCTTCTATATTTTCAGAAAGTCTGCTATTACAAGCTGTAAAAACAGATAAGGTTGTTACTAAAGCAAAAAGTGAATGTAATTTTTTCATATTTTTAGTTACCTAAATTTTTAACATTATTTATTAATATAATTATACAATTTTTTTTCTTAAACTTGCGTTATACAAACAATGAATTATTTTTAATTTTTAATTAATCATAAAAAAAGAGAGTATATAAACTCTCTTTTAAATTTTATTATCTTAAATATGTTTTGATATCATATTTTGTAAATTAGCTTTTGGAACTGCTCCAACAACTTTATCTACTAAATTACCACCTTTAAAAAGGAGGAGTGCAGGAATACCCATAACTTCAAATTTTTCAGATATTTCTGGGTTATCATCAACATTTATCTTAGCAAATTTAACTTTACCATCTAATTCTTCAGCTAAAGCCTCAACTACTGGAGCAACCATTCTACAAGGTCCACACCAAGGTGCCCAAAAATCAACTAAAACAGGTAAATCTGATTTTTCAACATCTTGTTCAAAAGAACTATTTGATACATCTAAAACTTTTCCAGCCATATTTTTTTCTCCGAAATACTTAAATTAAAATATTAATACTACATTTTAGCAGATAAATAAAAAACAAGAAAAAATCTTTTAAAATTCCTATCTAGATTCCTATCTAGGATTATAGACTTAATCCACCATCTATAATTATGGTTTGACCTGTTATATAGTTAGAACTATTTTTAGAGAAACTATAAACAAAGTCAGCAATTTCTTCTGGTTCTGCAAATCTATTAAGTGGTATTTTTTCTAAAATTTTTTCTATATTTTTAGAAACTAATTTTGTCATATCTGTAATTACAAAACCTGGTGCAATTGAATTAATAGTAATATTTCTAGGTGCTAGTTCTAATGCAAAAGATCTTGTCATACCTTCAATACCAGCTTTGGATGCAGAATAATTTATTTGCCCAGCATTACCCAAAGAAGCTACAACAGAAGAAATATTAATTATTTTACCTTTTCTTCTTTTTATCATATATTTGGCAACTTCTCTTGTCATAAAAAAAGTACCATTTAAATTTGTATTAATAACTTCATTCCATTTATCATCATTCATTGCTAAAAATAAACTATCAGAAGTAATCCCTGCATTATTTATTAGAAGATCTATTTCACCTTCTTTTTCAAAAATATCTTTTACAAAATCTTTTACTTGAATTGAATTTGAGATATCCAATTGAGCTGAGTAAGTAGTATTTATATCTTTTTCTATTAAATTAGAAATAATATCATCTGCATTTTCTTTATTATTTTTATAGGTAAAATAAACTTTATTTTCATTACTAGAAAATTTTTTCACTAACTCTTTACCTATGCCTCTAGAACCACCAGTTATTATTATAATAGCCATTATTTTATTTCTATATTTTTAATAATATATAAAAGCAATTATAGAGGTAAAAAATTTATTTCTATAATTTTTTTATTTAAAATTAAAATTTATCTAGACGAAATAAAAATCTAAACTCATTTTTATAAACTTCAGGGCTTCTATGAATTAGAGGATATTTATTATTTTTATATTTTGCTCCTTTAATAAGTAAGACATCAAAATTTGAAGCTCTGTTTATTTTTGAAAAATCTTTTATTATTAAAGAATTATCACCGCAACCCAATTTATCTCTATTATAATTATCATTATCAACCCATTCTGTTCCAAGACCTGTATAAGTACATAATAATCTTATTTCATTAAAATCACAGTGAAATAAAGGACATTTAGTTCTTTCTAAAAAAGATAAATAAATACTAATTTTCTCACTTTTAACTAGTTCAGAAAAACTATATGATATAGTTAAAATATCCTCTATAAAATTATTATAACCTTTCTCATTCAAATAACTGTATTCTTTATATTGTTTTTCAAGAATTTTTTTTAAATCTTTTAATTTTAAATCTTTATCTAATTCTTTTTTTTGAAATGGATAAATTTTATTAATAAAATCTATAATATTTATATCTAAATCTCTTTTTAGAATACTAATATTAACATCATCTTGATGTATGTCTAAATTATCTAATATATTGTTTTTTAAATCTACTATCATAAAATTATAGCAATAATATTGCATTAATATTATCAACAATACTATATAAAGTCAATGTTTTATTTAATATTTTTTTTAATAAAATAAACTAAATTGCATTAGATAAAAATAATAATAAAAAAATTATTATTTTACAAAAATGAATTTAAGACCTACTGAAAAACCAGAACTAAGCTCTGAGGTATTCTGTAATAAAAATAAAAAAAATTCACAAACACTTTATTATTATAAAAACATCTGTCATAATTATTAGAAGGCTTTTGTATTAATGCTATTTTTACATATAAAGTCTTGGCTATTTAATTATCTTCAATGAGGAAGAAATTTAGTGAAAAAAGCATTTTTATTTCCAGGACAAGGCTCTCAGGGCTCAGGAATGGGATTAGACATATTTGAAAATTTTCCTGAAGCTCAGGAATTATTCGACAGATTTGACAGTGTTTTTGGTCAAAAAATTAGCTCATATTGTTTTTCTTATGAAAATCATTTTTTACAAAGAACTGAAATTGCACAACCCTGTATTTTAGCAGTTAGTTTAGCTATCTTATCTGTTTTAGATAAAAAAGGAATAAAAGCAGATTATTTAGCTGGGCATAGCTTAGGAGAATATACAGCATTAGTTCATGGTGGGGTTTTAACTTTTGAATCAGCTTTAAATTTAGTAAAAATAAGAAGTACTTTAATGGCAAAAGCTGGCGAAAAATACTCTGGAACTATGGCTGCTGTTATTGGTATGAGTAAACATGATTTGGAAAGAGCTTGTAATGAGTTTTCTGAAGATGATGAAGTAGTAATAGCTAATTATAATGCACCAGAACAACTGGTTGTATCAGGTACAGTATCTGGAGTAGAAAAATTTTCTCATTTATTAAGAGAAAAAGGCAAAAAAGTAATTCCTCTTAATGTTAGTGGAGCTTTTCATTCTCATTTAATGACACCTGCACTTAGAGAATTAACAGATGCTATTGAAGATACAGAATTTTTTGATGCTCAAATACCTATAGTAACTAATATAGATAATACTATTACCTTTGAAGGTAAAAAATTTAAAGAAAAACTAAAATGGCAATTAATTTCTCCTGTATTATGGGAAGATTCTATCAAAAGTATTTTATCTAGAAATATAAATGTATTTATAGAAGTTGGTGCAAAAAAAACATTAACAAATTTAAATAAAAGAATTGATTCTAATATTATTTCTTTAAATGTAGAAGATACACCTTCATTAGATAAATTAGAAGAATTTTTAGATAAACCATATATTTTATTTTAAATATAAAAATACTATTTATTTTATTACAAAAGCATTTATTTCTTGAATACTTTTAAAATTGTATTTATTAAAAGTACCATTTTTATTTTCTCTATCTAATTCCCATTTTAAAGTGTTTTCTAAAATATATTTTCTAAAGCTTTTTCACTTTTGATAATATGTTTATAAAAATTTCTTTGCCATGAAAAAAATATTTCATTTTTATTTTTATTTATTGTTTTTGTACAAATAGATTTATAAGTAGCAATTATTGTTGATATATTATTTTTTCCTCTATTTTGAAATTTTGTTTTTTCTTCTTTTTAAATCTTTGATAAATTTGAAATAAAATTGATTTTTTATGTATGATTATTATATAAAACTACTCTTTTCATTTATATAGGTAATTCCATATTTTTAGCATATAAGTTTATAATTATCTATACTTAAAATTATTATAAAAACACACTTTGTTTTTCTTAACCACTAATCATCATATTTAATAGGTGAGCCTAATGAAAGCCATAATATAAAATTATCTGATATTTTATATTTTTTATTTGAGTAAATATCAAAATTAGATTTTATAAAGCCTAAATATAATTTTAAGTCAGATTCATCTAAATTATATAATATTTCTGAAATATAAAAACCTTCATAAATTCCATCTTCTAATAATTCATCATCTTCTATGATTGCACTTTTTATTTCAAATAAAGCTCTTTCTATAATAAACTTTTCTTCTTTATTAGTGAAAGACATATCCTTTACTTTATATAAAGGTACTTTATTGTTATCCATAAAGATAATGTTTTTTTCCATAACATCATTAAAAGAGCCTACTATCACTTTTTTAGAATCTTTATTTTCAAAATTGTTTTTTATCGAGTCATTTTTTTGCTCTTTATCTATTAAAAAACTAATTTTTTTTATTAATAATATTAATATTTTAACTGTTTTTTCAATAAAAATTAATAATGTAGAATTTATATTATTAAATATATTTCGTACTTTTTTATTAATGATAAAAACTATATTATTTATTATTTTCTTTGTGTTTTTTAAAATTGGATTGAAAGATTCTTTTATATTATCAATAAAATTAATTTTTTCTTCGCTTTCTTTTATATTACCATCATTATCAAAAATATCTTCTTCTGTATTATTAGTTCTAGTATAAGTTTTTTTATTACTAGTGCTATTATTTGATGTGTTACTTTGGTGTATTACTTTCGAGTTATTTTGATTATTATTGTTATTAATAAGTGAATTATTCTTATTAAATCTTTCTTGTATTTTTTTTTTATAATAATCTTCAGTAAATTTTTTATCTGAATTATTTTTTTTATTACTCATAAAATTAAAACTAGTTTTAATTTTAAAATTATATATCTTTTAAAGCTAAAAAACTATTAGAAAATTGTATATTTTATTTAAATATATTTATTTCGATTTATTATTATCTGTTTTCTTGCTGGATAAATAATAAATAGTTAAAAGTTCTCCTGTTAGTGCTACCCCAGATATACCAGCTAATATTTTTAATTTTTTTTCTATTTCAGGTATTTTTGCATCAACCAAAGATCTATATTCTGGATTTGCATTAAAAATATCATCTAATTGGGCAAATCTATTTTTAAATCCTTTTATTTGCTCTAAAGTTAATCCACCATCTTGATAAAAATTTAATTTTTCACCTGAATTTGGTAGTTTTCTACCTCCATCAGTTGCTAAATATAAGCTTATAGTTTCGGCTAAATCCTCACTAGGTTTTGTATTTCCATAATTTGTTACTGTAGAACTACCATAAAATCTTGCATCAGCATCTATAGCTTGATTCCATTTAGGAATATCAAACTTACCTCCTGTGATTTTCTGTGCTATTAAATGCCCTAACTCATGGTAAGCTATTTGCTGAAAATGTTCTTTTTGTCCAGATAGGGTAATTGGAAAAAAATCTAAATTTTTACTTCCTGCACTTGCTGCTGTAAATGGACTTCTTAGGTCCCCATCAAAGTTTATTCTTATTCTTTGTAATGAATCTATTTGAGATAAGGGCATATTAGACATTATTTCTTTTAAATCATTTATAATATTAGAGGCATTATTATTTTTAGGTATTTGAACAATTACAGTATGTTTTTTATTATTAGGTAAATTGATATCTATATTATAAATATCTGAAAGGTAAGTTCTTCCAGACTGCTCATAATTTACAGATATATTTTCATTAACCTTTTTTATTGTAATATTATCTTTCCCAACTCTAGCGACTAGTTCATTATCAAAAAGACTATCAATAAAAGTTTTTACTTTTCCACTAGTAGATAAATCTTTTCTTGTTATATTAACAGGTATTTTACCTGATATTATATCATTTAGTGGAATAGTTCTATTCTCTTGTCTTGTTCCTGTTATAAAAGAGTTTCCATTTTGATCTTTAAATGTTCCATTTTTAAAATAACTTTTTCCATCTTTAGGAAAAGTAGGTAAACTACTAAGTTCATTTGCCCTTGAAATAGCTTGTTCTGTTTTCTGAACTATAACATTACCTGTTTTTTCATCATAATTAACTATTCTCCAAGAATCTATAGGATCATCTGGATTTAATTTAACATAAGATGAATCTTTACTTGAATCACCTTTATTAATAGGTATTTTTTTATTAAATTCCTCAAAGCTTATATTATTACTACTATTTTGTATTTCTTTTAAATTAGGTTCTTTTAAAGTAACATTACCTAAATTATCAAATTCACTTATAACCCATTTTTTCCCATAATTATCATTTATAGTTTTTCCTATTCTAAAATCCTCTGATTTTATTGGTAATGAAACATCTTGAATTATGATATAATCTTCACCATTATTATTAAAGCCTCTATACTGTTTTATATCTGTATCAGTAAAATTAGATTTATCATATTTATCAGCAAGATTTCTATTTGTTATAGATTCATTAGGTTTTTGTATTATCTGATTTTGTATTATAGTAGAAGAATTAGCAGGTTCTATTTTTGAATCTGAAACACTTTTTGCATTTGGATTTCCCTTAATTGGTATGTGAGTATCATTTGCTAGTTTTATTCTTGATTCAAAATTAAATTTCATTTCCTCCAAAGCTTTTTTTTCTTTATTTATCAAACCTTTAATTCCAGCAGGGTCTTTTGCTGTTTTTAAATCATTTTCTAATTTCTTTATTTTCTTTTCTTTTTGTGTAATTTCATTGATTTTAGCATTTTCTTGTTTTTTGCTTAAAATAACTTTCTCTTTTTCAATAAAATTACCAAAATTATCCATTATATATTCTTGAGGTACATCTGTAGTATCTTTATTTTTTACAGTTTTTTCAACTCGAACAATCCAACCTTCAGCAGAATTATCTCCTTTTGGTCTTGATTCGTCTTTACCATGAAATCTTACTCTATATTCATTATTATTTTTATCTACCCATGCATATTCAAAACCTTCTTTAACCTTACCATCTACATTTAACTCTCTTACTTGAGCTTCTTTAGGTATTCTAGCAACTATTTCTTCTATACTCATACCTTTAAGATCAAAAGCTTCTATATCTTTGTTAAAAGCAGTTTCTGTAGTAATTGTTTGCCCATTAGAGTTTTTATAAGTTCCTTTTACATTTGATAATTCTGATGGTGCAGGAATATTAGAGTCTTGCTTTATGTTTTCCCATTTTCCATTACCATTTAATTTTTCTTCTTGAGTATAGACTACATCTTTATTTAGCTTTTGAGAGTATAATGTTAAATCAGCAGGTTCTGTAAAAGAATTATTAATACTTTCTATTTTAGCTTTTGCTTGATTATATCTTACTTCAAAATCTTCATACATTTTAGGATTTTTAGGTTTTATTTCTGTTTCATATTTTACTTTTAAAGTCTCTAATGCCTTTAAATCGTTTACCAAACTTTCCTTTATTGTTAAATTACTTTTTTGAAAATCTTTTGAAGATATTTTTTCTAATCCATCAATCATAGAATCTAAATCTTTAAGTGTTTGATTATGATTTTCTGGAGTAGGCTTACTCATCGACTTTGATAATATTTGAATCCCTTTACCAAGTGCAATTAAACCTACTATAACTCCTATTGAATTAGCTTTTTGTTCTGAAGTTAGATTTTTATCATTTAATATTTTAATAGATTCATAACTCATCAGTGTGTAACCAGAATACTCTCCAACTTGACCAGCTCTATGTAAAAATTTTAAGTCTGATATTTTTGATAATGATTCAAACATTGTATCTAACGCCTTTGTTGTTTTTGCAATATTAGCTCCGTTTGTTGCTATACCCAAAGCTTCAGTTGTTCTAATTGAAAAATTAGCTATTTTTTGACCAACAGATGCTGCTTTTGCAATCTGTGCAGCAGCTCCAACTGCTTCAACAACACCCAAAACACCTGTTCCAATATCTAACAAAGCTGAAAAAGTTTCAGAGTTCCAGCCCCTTCTTTCAGAAACAGACAAATCGTATAATTTCATAGAGCCTTTTCCTATAAAATAAGCAGAAGAACCACCTATTAAAGCTAATCCAACAGGAGCTGCTGGAGTAAATGTAAGAACTCCACCTATCAAACCAACTGCACCTACACCAATATCAGTCCACATTGTATTTGGAGCTTCTATTTTATTGGTTTTTATTATTCCTTGTTCATTTTTATATTTTACAGTACCATTTGCAATTTCCATTTTAGACGTCATATTAACTAAAGCTGAGTTTAAATCATCTCCAGACCTTACTTCTCTTGTTAGAGGGTTAAATAAATAAGTTTTACCGTCTTTAGGGTCTTTTAGAGCATATAAATTAAAATTTATCGTTTGAGAGTCATCAGTTAAAATGCTCATAGGAATTGGTTCTGATTCTCCATTTCCTCCATGCTTTTGTTTGAAACTTTCATAAGCTTGTTTTGCTTCTTCATTTTTCTGAATTAATAAATCATTTTCTGCTTTAGTTTTTGTTTCAGGGTTTTTATTATTTTCAGAAGATTTTTCTAAAAAAATATCTCTAGCTGGGTCTTTTATAGAACTTAGCCAATTAAAAAAAGGCTGTGTTTTTTCGGCTATTGAAGAGTTGTTTCTTCTAGCAGATAAAACACCTTCATATAATATACCAGCAGAGCTAAAAGTAAAATTATTAAACATATCATTTCTCATTTGAGTCATAAAATCTTTGTTTTTAGATTCTTCAGGAAATTTTTCTATAATAGCTTTATCAAAATTTTCTTTTATTTGAGTCATATTATCAGTAAAAACTGTTGCTAATTTTGGATTTTTATTTGTTAAATCTTTCATTAAATTAGAAAACTTAGCTCTTTTTTCATCTGATAATGCAGAGTTTGAAGGATTTTGTATATAATCTAAAAATTCTTTTTCATCTTTTTCAGATACATACATAGCATCAGGAGGTGGTAATATAAAATCACTTCTACCATATTGAACTCTATCACTAAATTCTTTATTTTCTTTTCTAATTTTATCAAAGGTGTTTTTTACTTCATCAGACATCTCTTTTCTTATTTTATCTGTACCTTCATCAACTAATTTTCTTAAATCTATTATGTTACTTAATGAGTTATTTGCTTTTGAGTTAGTTTCTATAGATGTACTTAATTTTTTATTTTGTTCTGATATCTGATTTATAGAATTTTGTAATTCGGAAGCACTCTTTCTTAATTGCTCTAGTTGTCCTTGAACGCCTTTGGTTACACCTTTTAAGTCATTCCCATAAGAACTATTTTTTACTTGCGAAATATATGCTTGAGATTTATTAATGTGTCCTTTTGCCTCACTAATTAATTTATTTGCTTTAGCTAAGTCAGAATTAGATGAATTTATTAATCTTTGTGCAGTTTCAAATTTCTTTTTTGCTTCATCGCTTTCTTTTTTAGCTTCATTTGTTAATCTTCGTCCTTCTACTTCATTTTGCTGAAATCTTTCTATGTCGGCTTGTGTTAAATTTTTAGTAGTACCTTTAAGATTTTCTGTACCTTCATTAGAAGCAGATACAGCTTGCTGAGATTTTTGTGAGGCTGAAGAAACAGATTTTTGTGCATTAATAATAGCTTCCTGAGCTCTTAATGCTTCTACCTTTGCTCCTGCTATATTTGAAGAGACTATTTGAAATTCGTTACTAGTTTTTGTTAAACCTGGTATTTCTTTTTTCATTCTTGCATAAAATTGTGCAGAACTTTCTCCACTTTTTGGTTGCATACTACTAAATTTTGATACAAAAAAAGCCATATCTTTAGAATCATTTATATAAGACTGTAAAGCTCCTTTTACATAGTTTATTTTACCTGTGTAAGGATCAAATGGTTTTTCATCTTTCCTATCTCTTTTTTCTGGTCTATTACCTTTTATTTGATGAGCTCTTTCATAAGTTTTTATTATAAAATTATCTAATTGATTATCAGCAGTAGAAAAGTTACTACAAGCTGTAAAAGAAGTTAAAATATCATTTAATTCTAATATATTTTTAGAGAATTCAAAAAGACTTTTATTTTTTACCAAATTACTGTTTGAATCTTTATTAGACAAATCTGCTAACTCTTTTAGGTTAACATTAAGTTTTTGAAGTTCTTTAGCTACATTAGTTATATCCTGTGAAGTTCCTTTTTTATCTGTATGATTGGCTTTACTTAATTTATTATATAAAGAAATCAAATTTTCATTTAGTTCCTTCATTTTTAATAAATTAATTTTTTCAGGATCATTTTCAGGTGTATTTTTTATAATTTCATTAAGCTCAACAAGATTATTTTTTAATGAGGATTCTATTTGAGAAAAAATACTATTATTTTTTCTAGAGCCAGTAGATGACTTCATTTCATTAATATAAACATTAGGGTTTTTTGTTAATCCTTCAAGATCAGTTATTTTTTCTAGTGAGGATAACATCTTCTCTGTTTGTGTTTGATAAGATATTTTTATTCCTGTATTTTCTTCAAATGAGATAGAAGAAAAGTTTTTATTTATATTTCCATTAGATAATATAGCTGCTTTTAATTCAGATACTAGTCTCATTTTTTCTGTAGGATTAGATAAATCAACATATTTATTTTTATCAATTTTCAAAAATCTTATAGAGCTTTCATCTTGATTTGATAATTCATTTAATAAATTTTTTTTATCACTTATATCTAAAACATTATCAGATATACTATTATTATCAAATATTTCTTTTTTTAGATCTGATTTTTGAGAAATTAAATTAGCTTTTGTTGAAATATTTATTCCTGACATTATATTAATACCTCATTGTTTAATTTTGCAATTTTTTCTTTAGCAAAATTGCTAACAATTTCATTCTCATTATTATCAAATTTTTTTATATAAGGCAAAAATTTACTATCTTTAGTAAGATAAAGCATATTTAGTGCAGGGCATAATTCTTTTGTATTTTTAGATGTAGCTAATTTTTTTATAAGAACCTCAAAATCTTTTTCATCAAAATTATAATTACTATACAAAATAAGATTATTTATGGTTCTTTGTGTCATATCTCTATGATTTTCAGATAATTTTTTTTTAAAAAACATCTCTAATAAAATTTTAAGTGCTTTTTTATAATTATTTTCATCTATATCAACATATTCTATTAGATCATTTAATTCTACTAAATTACTAATAGATATTTCTTCATTTTTATCTAAATTATCTAATATTTGTTCAATATTATTGCTCATTTTGTTTTACCTTAAAATCAAATTGATTTACAACTTCTATATCTCTAGAAATGGTTTTACTTCGATCAATTTTTTTATTTTTATTATTTATTAATTTTTGTTCTTTTATATAATCAAGATTATTTAATAATATATAGTTAGAGGGGTTATTTTTTAAACCCCCAATTATTATTTTTTCTGCTAAATCAAAAAGGTTAAATTGTTGGTATATTTCTGCTAAACATAAATAACTATTAATATCCTTGTTATTTAGATTTATTGCTTCAATAAATTTTTCAGAGGCTTTTAATAAAATAGTATTATCTTTTTTTTCTATAGCTTCTTTAATTAAATTTATACCTTCTTTTTTTAAATAAAAATTATTTAGCATATAAAAACTTCTATTTACCTAATCTGGAGTTTATTATTTTTAAAATACTTTCATTATTAATATTGTTTTTTTCTAATTCTTTTTTTAGATCTTTTAAATAATCATTTTTATTACTAGGAACAGCTTTATTTATTATATTCAAAACTATTTCTTCACTTCTAGGAGATGGATTTTGTAATATTTTTTCTATAAATAAAGAAAACCCCTTTTTTTCTAATTTTTTTAGAGTTAAATCAGAGAAACTTAATTTATCAAGTGCTAAAGTTAGTTCATATTTAGATAAATTAGACATATCCTGATTTATAAAATTAATAATATCTTGATCTTTTATTTTAGAGTTTTTATTATTAAAATAATCATTAAATTTATTGGTAAATGACATTATTTTATCAGTATCAAATTCTCTATCTTGAGAATATTCACCTTTATATTTTATTTTTACTTTACCATCACTAATATTAACTCCATCCAAGCTTAAATTACCATTAGAACTAGTTCTTACTATATTATTTAGATCTATAGAAAATTTGTTTTTACCAGAGTAATAAACTTGAGTACCTTTTTTTAAGGCCTCTTTTTCAATGGTTTCTGCTGTTAATTCTTTAGCATTAATAAAAGGACTTAATAAAAACTGAGTAATTCCGCCAATAATTCCATTTAATTTAACTTTATCAATTTCAATATTTAACAGAGTATTTTCAATAGATGTATGTGCTTGAATATTAATTCCTTTTATAATAGGTATTCCTTTTATGTTTCCAGCTAATTCGAAATTACCATTTGGTAATACATTTATATTAAAATCTTTAAAATCTTCGGCTGTTAAGTTTTTCAATATTGGGTTTGATTTTGATTCATCATTTGTACTTTTGGCTTGTTCTAAAATTCCATTTACAATAGCTTCTTTTACAGCATTACCCATTTGATTTCTTAAATTTTCGTCTAAATTAAAGCTAATTTCACCTTCTTTTAAATACATTTTTGAAGAGTTATTATTTTGAGCAGGCGAAAGTTCAGAAGTTGAAATTATATCTACTTTATCTAATTTTAAAGGAGAGCTAACATTTAAACTTTCTAAATTAACTTCTGCATTTTGTAATTGTGTTTTATTTAAAATTTTAAAAGTTTGAATATTAAAATTTTTATCTAATCCCATTAATATATTATAATCTGATTTAATATCACCTTGTTTTAGGTATTTTTGTAATTTATCTATAGTTTGTTTTATAGAATCTTTAGTGGTTTGAGGTGTTAATTGATCATTACTTATCTTACCTAAAAATAATACAAATTTATCTATATTAGAAGTGGCATTTCCTGAAATATTTAATTCATAAAAGTAAGGCTTTTGTTCTGTTTGTAATGTTTTATCTGAATTAGCTGAAGATATTTTCATAGAAGCATTAGAAAAATTTATTCCTTCTACATCAAAATCACTAGGAAATTTTGATATATCTATACTTTTATCTTCATTTAGAGTTATTTCACCTTTTTGATAAATATTATTATTAGACTTTATATTATAATCCCCAAACATTCCATCAATATTAAGTTTATCTGATGAAGCAACAATATTATTTCCAGTCTTTTCTAATTTTATTTCTGAACTTGCTTTTAAAGATATATTTTTAGTTATTTTTTCATTTTGGTTATTACTATTTCTAATTGACATATCTCCTGTAACTTCTATAGGTTCATTATTATTTGGAGATATAGTTAAAATTTGGTTTTTACTTTCATCCGTTCCATTATAAAAATTTAGACTACCATTTAATTTTAAATTATTAAACTCAATCCCATTTATAGAAGCATTAAAAGTAGCTTTATTAGATATTATAGAAAAATTACCTTTAGAATCAAATTTTGTCTTTATATCATTAGGGGCTTGAGAGTTTAATACTATGCTATTTTCTTTAGGGGTATTTATTTTAATTTCACCAGATTCTATAGAAAATTCACTATTAAAATTCATATCTTTATCTAGTGTTATTATAGAATCTTTTATTTTCACATTTTCTAAAGACATATTTGAAAAATATTTTGATAAAGTAGATAAATTATTTTTTTGTTCAGGTGTTTTTACTAAACTACTATTTGAAACTTTATTTAAAAGGTTACTTAGTTTTTCTTTTGATACACTTAATTCACCATCTAACTTTATTTCATAACCATTTTGTACTGAGTTTAGAGAACTTGAAGAACTAATAAATCTTGCTCCTTCAACATCAATTCCATAAGTCATATTTTCTATTCTAATATCATTTCCTATTATTATTTTCCCATTTAATTCTTTATCTGTTGTAAATAAACTTAAATCTGATACTTTACCTTCAAGTTTAGTATTTTCTACAGATAATTCTGTTTCATTATTTTTATTTTTTGAAATATTTATTTTACCTGTTGTATTTAAGTCTATATCTTTTCCATTTACTTTACCTGCTATATTAAAAGGAGTATTATTATCAGTCGCTTCAAAATTTATTTTTATATTATTAGGATCTGATGAATCTAGAATTATTTTCCCTTTAAATTTTAGATTTTCTAATTTAATACCATTTATTTCAGTATTTATAGTAGAACCTTCTGGGCTATTTATTATATATTTATTTCCCTCTTGTTTTATTTCTGATTTACCAACTAGATTTATTCTATTAAATATTTCTTCATTAGATACTTGTTTTTTACCTTTTACAATAGATTCTTTTTTTGATTCACCTGTTTTTAATTCAAAACTTACATTTCCATCAAAGTTAATCGTATTTTGAGAATTATCAAACTTTATAGAGCTATTTTTATTACCTATAGCATTTAATTCTCCATTTCTAATAGATATATTGTTTTTAGTAAGTAAGCCTGTAAAACTCATTGGAGATTTTATTTCAAAACTATTGGATTTTTGGTCTAAATCTATTACTCCATTAGGATTAAAATTAGTAAGTTCTACTCCTAAGATATTACCTTTTTTTATTGTAAAATCACTTTTTTTATCTTCTCCAAAACTAACAATTTCAGATTCAGGGTCATATTTTATATTACCAGTAAAAACTAAGTTTTTAGCAATAGTATTAATTATTCCATTATTTTTTAAATTAAGTGATATTTTACTATCATCTTTATCTCCTTTTTTGTCTTTTCCTATTATTACATAATTATTACTATCATCTTTAGAAACAGAAAAATCATTTCCATTAACTGCAATAAAACTATTTTTTGAAGATCCTTCTTTTAAAGATAAATTAAAATTATCAACATTAGCAAAAGATAGAGTATTATTTTTTAATTCTAAAAGCCCCGAAGAATCTATATCAGCTATATTAAAATTACCTATTTTACCTTGTAAATTCTTTACTTTACCATTTATAGCTAAATCTTTATTATTTTTATTATAATCAATACTTCCAGAAAAAGATCCTTTTATATCTAAGGTTTGTCCTAATTTTAAAGCACTATTTTGGTTATTAAAATTCATAATTCCATCAAAAGAAAAAATTGATTTTGTTGCATCATAATTTATCTTTCCATTTACATTTGCATTATTAAGAGCAAAACCTAAATTATTAAAATTAATACCTAAATAATCTACATTATTATTTCCTGAAAAATGAACAGATCCATTTTGATCATACTTTATCTTTCCATTATTTATTTCTCCTTTATAAGCTAACTCATTTCCTACTGTTAAATTATCTATATTTGCAGAGGTTTTAGATAAATTAGCTAATTCTACACTAGATACACTATTATTATTTTTAGCTATATCTACATTTAAACTAATATTTCTTGCATTTAAATCTGATAAGTTAATAGAACTTAATCCATTTTTTGATAATGATAAGCTTTTAGCATAAATATTTCCTTGATTAAAACTAGCAGTAACACTATCTTTATCTGATTTTATTGATACATTAGAATTTATTCTTAAATCATTAAAGGTTGCATTTACATTTTCTGTTCCAATTCCTCCTTGAAATGCACCATTAATTGCAATATTTTTTATTTTATCGAACTCACCTTTTGTATTAAGGTTATTTTCACTATTAAGATTTACCAATCCATCTGTAGAATTTAAACTTACTCTAAAATTATCATAAGAAAAATTAATATTTCTAGCTTTAAAATCTGTTTTAGTCCCTTTTGCTATTTGTATTTTATTACCATCTGTTATTACTTTTCCATCTATTTCTAGTTGCATAGAGCCTTGTGTTACTATGTTTTTACCTTTCCCATATAACTGTGTTAATTTAGTTGAAAAAGCTTGGGTTTCAGTTTCATCTATTTCTACAAAAGCTTTTAATTTATCTACATCGGATACTATCTGTTTTCCATCATTATTTAGTGTTAATTGCTCAGCTGTTATAATATCCATAGTTTTTTCTTTTTTTACTACATTACCATAAGGATTAGAACTTGCTATTCCATTTAATTCTGAAAAAGATAAATTTAAATCTCCATTTTGAGAAACATTAAAATTTAAATTTTTAGCTGAGGCATTTTCAACATAAAGTTTCTCAAAATTACTTATTGGAAATGATTCCAAAATTGGTACAAGTTTTTCATCTCTTACTTTACCCTCTAGATTATTTTGGAAATTTGGAACTAATTTAGCCATTCCATTTTCATAAGCACAAGATAAACCTTCTTTTTTTAACTCATTTGGTAAGTATGAATTTATTTGAGAGCTTATAAAAGGTGAAACATAATTATTATTAAAGTAATTTGATAAACTATAGCCAGTTAATTTATCTGAAATATAATCGATTATTCCAACAGTTGGAGATAAAGCAGTTAATGCCATTGTAGTTAAAAACTTAGAAATTTCTGGATTTATTGCTACTGATAAATAGATACCGTCGTTTTTACATATCATATCTACAGAAGCAATATTATTAGCTCCTTGTGTATTTATGCTTAACTTATAACCGCTTGGAGGTTTTGCTTCAAAATTTGAATTTATTTTGATATTTGATGAAATATACTCAGATAAAGAATTTAGTTTTTCTTCGCCTATTACTGATTTTAAACTATCTAAAGATAAAACTAATTTCTTTATTATTTTAGGAAATTCTTCATTAGTTGATTTTACTATTTTTTCTTGTAATTTTTGATAATCTATTGATATATTTCCAGATTTTATTGAAAATATTGTATCATTTTTTGAATCAGTGTCTATACCATCATAATCATTAATAACTATTCCTTTTAAATCTACTTTTTTTGTTGGTATTTCTGCTGGATTAAAAGATAATTTTTGCTCATTAGGGCTATTTTTTAAAGGTTCTTGATTTATTTTTAAAACTTTAGAAGAATCTGAATTTTGTAAGTTAGATTTTGTTGTATTATTATCTAATTGAGCTGTATTTTTGAGCTTTTTTGATGGTTCAAAATTAATTTTATTAGATAGTTCAAAGCTTTTTAAACCCTTAACGCACATAGTTTTTCCTTATAAATAAAATATTTTTAATTTTTTGTATATCTAAGTATCATTGTAACTTCTCTTGATTTTAAGTAATCCTCTAAAGAATCTGCATTTACTTTAGGAGAATAACTATTGGTAGGTTTACCTTCTTGATCAAAATCTTTTGAATAGCCATTATTAACTAAAACTAATTTCCCAGTTTCTTTATCTTTTGCGACTATACCAACATGACCCATATTTTTTAGTCCATATTGCTCTGTTTCTCTAGGAAAAAAAACAATATCCCCTTCTTTAAAATTAGAGCTATCTAATTTGGTAGGGGTTTTTGTAGAGTAAAATTGAGAAAAGCCTTTTTTTAATAATGTTTGAGATAATTTAGCACATTCTATATCTTTTATACCATCTTTTTTATTATTAATGTTATCAAATTCTTCCAATCTATTTAAAATATCTGAAATAGATTTTGCACAAGCTAAGTTACCATAATCCAATAATTCAATATCTTTATAAGAAATTTTTTCCTCAACCGCTTTTAATGCAGATTCAGCTATTTTATTTCTTATAGTTTTTATATCGCTATTATCTATATCAATTATATTTGTTTTTTTATCAATAGTTTCTAATGAAAATGCAACTGTATTTGTAGAAAAATCAGAATAATTTCTGTTTTTTATTTTACTTATATCTTCTTTAGATAAAGATTTTACAACAAATTTATCATTTTCTTGAATAATAGATTCACTACCTTCATTTTTTTTAGTAAAACCTTTTGCTTCATTTAATGATGTAAATTCTTTTATTATAAAATTATTATTTTGAATTCCAGACATAATTTTAGCTTTTTTTAGTAAAAGGCATTACAACTGTCGGATTACTTGTGTTATCCATGTAATCCATTAATTTTTTTCTATCTAAGGGGACTATTTTTTGTTTTGGATTATATGGATCTAGCATCATTAAAGTTCCATCTTTTAACATTCCAGCTACAACCATATAATGTCTAGATTTACCTATATAGCCACCTTCTATTATAATTTCTTGACCTTTTTTTAAAGCATCTCTTACATAATTTTGAACTTTAATTGCCATTTGTTCTTTTTTATTTTGAGGAAGAGATTTAGTGGAATTTATGCTTAAGGGTTTATTTCCTAATGTAATTTTACCTTTACTTAATTCTATAATGGCTTCTTGAACTTCAGATTCATTTATAGCCCATTTACCATTTCTAGCTCTGCTTACTTCACAGGCACCTCTTACTGTTGATATACAGCTTTCATCGCTTTTACCTTTTAAAAATCCAAAAAGTTTTAGAATCATGGATGCAGATGCTGGACCACAATCTCCTTCAGAAGAGGCTAAACCATTTTTTTGATCTACATAACAAGATAGTGCCTTATCTTCTCTTTCTTCAGAGTATAAATCACTATTATCATTTTTATTACTATTATTTTCTATTGAAGTTAATGGTTCTATTATATGAGATTTACCTTTATTATCTTGTACAGAAAACTCAAAAACATTCGTATCATATTTAGATTGATCAAGATTTTTAACTTCAACTTTTACTGAGAATACGCTATAAGTATTTTTACCTTTTTCTTTGACTATTATTTCATTACCTTCATGTTTTTCAGCTATACTTTCAGCTTCTTTTAATGTTAAAGTTTGTGCTATAGGATTATTTTTATTTATATATGGCATAAATTTAACCTTTGATAATAAAATAATAATTATTTTTATAGAAGATATTTTTTTTACAGTGTTTTTTTTAACAAAAAATTAATAAACTTTATTGAAAGTTAATTTTTGAAATTTTGATATATATTTTAATTATTAGATATGAAATTATGTTTATAAATAAAAAGAGCTAAAATAATTTATATTTTAGCTCTTTTATTTAATTTTTAAGCATTATATGATTTAGGCATATTTGGATTAGAAATAGGTGAGCCCATTAACATAGGAAATGTAAATAGATCCATAGCTTCTCCTCGACAAACATTAGAATTCCAATCTAATAAATCTGGAAATGACATGTTATCGCTATTAGGATTTGCTGTTGGTTTTGCAGGTACATAGCAATAATCTAAAGATGCTACTTGATTTTTGTCAGTATATTCTAATATAGAAGTAATTAACTTAGGATCCATAGCTGGCAAACCTAAATTTTTTCTTGCCTCACTAATAATTTTTTGAGCTTCCTCAAATTTTTTCTTAGATAATTCTTTATTAGTTTTTGCTAGATTAGTTAAACTATCAAATATCAAATTTATTTGTTCATTATATTCATCTTTAACTTTTTGTTTATTGTTTGGATCTGGTTTTATTTTAGATAATTTATCAAATGCAGAATCTAGTGCAACTTCATCTTTAGATTTAGGTTTTGGTTGAGGTGTAGGTGTAACAGGAACATCAGTATGTACTTGAGTTTCTTCCACATTAGTATTTCCATTATTTACAGGTATATTTACAGGTTCTGTTCCTGTTTCACTAGGAGAACTAGGAACTACAGTCCCATTTGCTTTATCTAATGCATCTATTACTTGTTGATGTAAATCTTGTATATCTCTTCCCATAGAACCAACTGTACTTTTTATACTAGTAAGTGCTGCACTTAGTTTTTCTTTTTGCTCTTTAGAGATAGAACCATTATTATTTAAATAAGAATTTATTTTAGTTTCTAAATTTCTAATATAATAATCAACGGATTCTTGATCTCTATTTATATCAATTTTACCATTTTTAACATCATTAGCAAAAGATACTAATTGAGAAGTTAATTGTCCAATATAATTACCTGAACCTTGAGTATTATTAGAAATAAATTTTTTTAGATCTTCTAAATCATCATAATCTTCATTATCCGTTTTTAATATTGAATCTATAGAATCTTTTAGACCAGGGGAAGTATCTTTTAATGATTTTAATTCCGATTCAACTTTACTAACAATTTCTTTAAATAAATTATTTGAAGTTTCATTCCCAGAGCCAACTCCATCCCAAAATTTATTTATATCTTCATCTGTATATTCAGGATTAACCTTTTTTATATAGTCAAAAACAGCTTTTTTGTCAGCTTCACTAACATTTTCACCATTATAAAGAGCTTTTATAGTTTCTGAAACTTTATGTAACTTAGTTAATTCTTTATAATCACCATCTTTTACTTTATTTTCAGGTTGTACTCCATTATTGTAATCAATAAGAGCTTTTAAGCCTTTACCTCCATTATTACCTATAATATTAGGTATTTCATCTGAAAGTTGAGCTAATTGACCATGCCCCGTATATTTTGTTGCTTGTAATGTATTTTGTATTCCAGATAACTGTTTTATACTAAACTCAGCTAATAAATTTATATTTTTAGGATCTTTTAAATCATCTAAAGTAATTTCTTTAGCAGGAGGTGGAACTTGGTGATTATATGCATCTAAAAGTTTATTTAAATTGCCCATTTTTGCCATATCACTAGTTACTTTAGTTTTATCTTTACCATATTCTGCAGCAATAAAAGCTCCATCATCAAATACTTGAGCTCTCTCTATTAAAGATTGTTGTAAACTTGTAATATGTTCTGCTCCTAAAAACATATCTTGTTTTTCGCCATAAGAACGACCAAAACTAGCTTCTGTTTGTTTAAATAATTTTACCATTCCTTCAGCAGAACCTTTATTAGCATTATAATCAGCTTCTGATATTATTCCTGCTTTAACAGCTAATTTTAAATAATCATCAACCGCTTTCATTGCTCCAGGTGATTTTGTAAGAGATTCTTCATTTATCAAAATAGAATTAACAGCTGGATCTGATTCCTTAACAGCTGTAAAACCTGTTGTAGTTCTATCATGAACTATTTGGAAAACATTATGTTGTTTCCCATCGGCACCTTTTACACTAATAGCTTTACCATCTTTATTATAGCCAGCTAAAACATCTCTAGACATTTCTTCTCTAGATCTTCCAAGCCCATGAGTACTAGTACTTTCTCCACCTGCAATTGATGTATTATAATCAGTTTTTGTACCAAAAAGACCTTTTCCTCTTACAAGTATATCTGAAGCATCTTTAGAAACAGATAAAAATTGATCTATCTTAGCTTGTAAAGCAGGATCTTGTATTTTACCTCTAGCATCTAATAATTTAGCTTGAGCTCCATCTTTTAGTTTACCGTTATCAAAGTCATATAAATCACCAACATCAAAACCAGCTGCTTTTAATTCATTTTGTAAATTTCCAGCTGCATTATTTAAGGCTCTTTTTATATGAGCTGCTGAATCTAATCCTTTATCATCCTTATCATCACTTAAGGTTAGATTTTTATTATCTTTAAATGGTTTTAACTGTGCACTTAAGTCTGTTAAAATACTAGAAGAATTAGTAGAAGATGTTTTTATATTGTCCTCTAAAGTTTTGTTGCTTTCTAAAATTTCGGAAGTTTTTAATGGTTTTCCATATTCATCTAAAACTTTTTGAGTTTCAGGTTTAGATAAAAACTCTATTTGGTCTTTAGATAATGGTTTACCTGAATTTATTTGATCTACTATTACTTTTACTTGATCCATAACTTTTTTTGGTTCTGCAATTTTAGCATTATCAGTTTGATATTTATTCAATTCAGATATTTTAGGTGTCAATGAATTGGCATCTGGAAGTTTGAAATCATTAGGGAAATTACCACCATATGCTTCAGTTGCTTCTTTTGCTAATGTAGAATAATTTTCTATTTTTTTCTCTAGATTCGCTATAGCATCTTTTATAGAAGTTCCATCTTTTAATGTTGGGCTACCAGATTTTATTGCTTCTACTATTTCTTTATGTAAACCAGCTATAGAATTAAATTCATTTTTAGCATTTACTAATGTTGCTTCTTTACTTTTTGTTTGAATATTAGATTCTAATTTACCAACACTTTCCGTTAAAGCTGCTTTTATTTCTGGTGTTAATGTAGTATTTTCACCTAGTTCTTTTTTTAAGCTTTCTAGTTTTTCAGCTGCTTCTTTTGGAGGTAAATTAGCTATTTCATTTATTTGTCCAGTTATTTTAACTTGAGTTGTACTTGAAGCTAAATTAGGTGATTCTTTTGATATTGTTTCTAGTGTTTTTATATCATCAGAACTTAATGTTTCAGGAGGAACTTTAGATAATTTAGCTTCGATTTGTTTTAATTTATTAGCATTACTATTATCTATTGTTCCTTGTAACTGAAGTTGTGTTTCTGGGTTATCTTGTATATATTTTTTTATTTGTTCAGTTTCTTCAGAAGATAAAATTCCACCATTATTAGTCTTATTAATTAATTCATTTACTTTTCCTGCCGATACTGTATTACCAGAACTAGAAGTATTAGATTGTAAATTAGCAATAAAACCAGATGGACCTGTTATATCACCAATATCTTTTATTAATGCAGGAAATCTATCTAATGGATACCCTTTTGCTATTTCTGGTTTACTAAATAAAGGTACTTTATTTAAATTATCAGTAATACCATTTAAATCACTTTTTATGGAGCTTAATGCTTCTTTCATACCTGTGGTATCACCACTAGCTATTTTATTTAAATCTACATTAAGCGATTTTAATTTGTTTTGTATATTTCCTATTTCTTTAGGGTCAAATCCTGAAAGTACTTTTAATTCAGATTCTGAATATAAACCTGAGTTTTTCATTTTTGCGAGTACAGCTTCTTTTGATCTAGGGTCTTTTGCTGCTATAAATTCATTTAACCCTTTTAATGCTTCTGGTCCTTTATTTGCAATTTCCATAAAAACAGCAGCTCCATTTGTTGCTGTTGCTTTATCATAAATAGCATTTTGTAATGAATTTAAGTGAGCTTCACCTATTTTACCTGTTGGTCTTAAACCATAATTTTTACTTAGATCTTCTTCAACTTTTGAAAACAAAGTATTTAATTTTTTAGGATCGCTTCCTGCCGCACTTAATTGTTCTTTTGATAATAATCCTGCTGCAACTGCACCAGTAAGAAAATCTTGAACTGGTTTTACAGGATAATTTCTAAGATCTTTAGGGTTGAAGTCTTGATTTCTATCGTTTCTTACTTCAAATTTACCAGTTGCTGGATCATAAAGTCTATTAAATCCAGCACCTTTTACTGTAGATGATTGTAATACCGAGCCATTTTTATCAACTTTATTAGGTGCTGCTGGTGTAGTTTGAACATCTGTTAAACCATAAGCTGCTTTTAATGCCGTATTTACATTTGCATCTCCGTTATTAGCTGCATATTCCTCATATCTTAAATTTGTAGAAATTATTTTAGCTGGATCTCCTAAACCTTGAACAAAAGAACCTACTGGTTTTACTGGAGATGTTGGCGGTACTTGTGGTAATGGAGGTGTGTTTATTTGCTGTTCTACTCCACTTGGTATATCTATTGTAGTTACATCAGGAGGCGGGTTTGGGGTTTGAATACCTGCTGGAGGAGGTAATTTTTTATTAGGAGAAGGAACATCTCCTTTTATTGTACCTACTGCTTGCTTTTTACCTTGATCTCCATCTGAAGCTAATTCAGGTGTTGGTGGGTCACCTGGTTTTGCCGGTTCTCCTTTAATAGGAGTTGGTCTCATTTTTGGGAGAGGATCAGGTAATCTCGGTGGTTGATAAGGTGGAACTTCATTTTTTTTACCTAAAATTTCATACTGGGCATTAATGTCTATATGTGTGGCTCCACCAAAAGGATTTAAACTATAATCATTTCCATATTTATTTATAAATTCAGCTGCCGCATTTAATCCTGTACCACCAACTGAACGACCACTTTTATCTTTTTGTCCTTGTATAGCTTCACCTAATTTATCATTATAAGCAGCTCCGCCAGAACCTGCCATTTGTGCAAAAAGTGCAAAAACAGGAACTAATAAATTTACTCTTTCTGGTGGTTTTTGGGTTAAAGTAACTCTAACTTCTTCTCCTCTTGCTAAAGCTGCATAAACATCAGGAGGCATATACGCATTTCTTCCTTTTGTTAATGTTTCTAATTCTCCAGGGCTTCTTATTACTGTAGTAATAGAATCTGTAACACCCCTTTGTTCTTCCTGTTTACTGTCATTAACTGGTTTAACTTGAGCTCCCCAATTGTTATAAACAACAGAGTTTGTAGAGCTGCCTACTCCACCACCCATATAATTAACTCTTTTGTTACCAAAAATGTCTTTTTCTAAGTTTGTATTTTGATAGAAGTTATGAACATTTCTATTTAAAAAAGCAAATTTGTTATCCATTTAACACTCTCCAAAAAGTTCCGGACAATATTCCAAATTTTATATAGCTAATTTAAATATCTTTCTTGCAAAAGTAAATTAATAATTAATGAACAATTAACAATTTCAAAATAATTATTCTTCTAAGTACTCTTTTTCACTACGTTCTTGTTTTGAAAGAGCTCTTCTAATTTGATATATAAAATGATGATCTATCTTTTGTAATACAGGTCTTGCTTCTATTGGTGCTAAAGGCTTTTCTAAAACTTCTTTTAGTTTTTGCATTTCTTCTTGTAATTTTTCTTTTTGTTCTTTTAAACCTTCATTTAAAAGTTCTATTGCTTCGGGTGTTTTGATAATATTATCTACTAGACAATAATAATCATCTGCTACCATCTCATAATATCCATATAAGTTTCCTACTACTTTTTCTCTTAGTTGAAATTTTACAGAAATACTAGCTAATTTTTTACTTATATCTTTTCTGATTTCATTTAATTCTTTAAGTGCTTCTAAAGCTTCTTTTACTTCTTCTGTTGAAATTAATTCTGTCATAAAAAATTAACCATTAAACCTTATATTATTAATATCTAGTATAATATTTTCCAAGTTATTTTTAAATAGAGAATCTCTAGATAACTTTGAAATATTCATTAAAGACAATATTTTTCTTGCATAAGATCCTAAAAGAATATCTTCACTAATATCATTTGAAAGTTTTTTTATGGATTCTTCTATATAATCAATATTTTCTATTTTATCTTCGTTATTAAAATCAAATATAAATCTAAATAAAAAATTAGATTTAATTATTCTATTAATATTTTTTTTCAAGTTACTTAAAGCTTCTATTATTGAATCTTCCATTTCTCTATAATTTTTATAAGAATTAGTTATATAGTTTTCTTTATAGTTAAAATTAATAATTTTTATATCTAAATTCATTTCATAATTTAATTCTTTTAAGATAAAGTCTATAATATTTAAAATTTGTATAATATTTTTATCATCCAGCTCTTCTAAATTTTCTATAATATTAAAAATATCGGTAATTAATTGCTCTCCTTTTTTTTGAGGAGGCATTTGGTTTTTTATAATATAGAAAGCATCTTTTAGTATTTTTTCTATATCTTTTAAATTAACTTTTTTATTTTTTATACTTGAAAAAATATTTTCTATTTGTCTTGTTATTATTGGTAAATAAGCAAAAAAGCCTATATTTTTAATTTTTTCTTCTAAATTATTACCTTCAATAGTTAATTCATTAATATCATTTTTACCAGTACCTATGCTATTAGTACTAGATATTGTTATTTGATTTAAATTATTTACATTAATAATAACTTTTTGGTTTGATAAAAATGTTTCTATATAAAGGTTATTATTTTCTATTTTAGTTATAAATTTAGATTTTTCTTCTTTTATATCAAATATTTTTAGTAATTCTGTTTTTATTTCTATTTCTAAATCTTCTATTTTTTTATTTTCATTATCTTCATTAATAAGTTCCATTTCCTGAGCTATATCAAAACTTTCTTGATTTGAAGGTTCATTTTTAATTTTTTCTTCTAGCTCTTCTATTATCTGATTAAGCTTAGTTAAGGTTTTATTATCTATAATTTTAATTGTACTTTCCCTTATTTTAAGGGCATATTTTAATCTATCTTTAGGTCTTAAAAGACTTTTTTCTAATGAATAATTAACTTCTTCTTTTATTGAATTTTTCAAAAATCTTAATTGTCTTATTATAATATTTTCAATGCTTTGAGAGTATCTAAATTTATTATTTTCATTTTTTACTTCTGTAATAGGTTCTTGTATTTTTATTTCACCTATTTTCAATCCAGCTCCAATATATTTAAAAGAAACAGTTTCATCTATTTTATCGTTGTAATTAATAGAAAAAGTGATATATAAATCATCTTTTTTTATTTCTATTAAAAAATCATTATTATTATTTTGAGTTTGAACAAAAATATCTTTATAAGTTAAATCTAATTTGATAGGGAACATAACCCTAAAATTTAGAACTATAAATTCTTGAATACAAATAATAAAACCCATTTCCATTTGCTCTTGTAGAGAAGGCTCATAATTTGGATCGTTATTTATATTATTAGGCCATTCTAGTATTACTTCAGGTTTATTATTTTCTTCTATAGTGATACTAATTTGTAATTTTTTTAGTAAAAATGGTTTTAAAACTCTAGTACAAAGTTCTAAGCCCTTTTCAATTATTTCTCCTGCTTCATAATATTCAGTTAAATCTAATTGTTTTACTGTACTTTCACTTACTTTATATTTTGTTTCCACAACTAAGTTTGCTAGTTCATCTATATCAGCTTTATCTAAATCTAAATCAGTTTCAATTTTCTTTTCTACTAATTGATCTAACTCTTTAAGTTGTTCTTTTATTATTTTTTCAGCTTCTTCATAAGTTATTTCAATTCCATTACAAAAAAGTTTCCCATCTTCAAAGGTTATTATTTTTGATTCATAATTATAGTTAGATTCTTCTTTTACATCTTCTTTATTATATGAATCAATGGATTCTTTAAATTTTTTAAATATATTATCTTCTTCCATATTTTTTAGGTAAAACTATTATTTAAATCATTTAATTTAGAAATCCATGAATCTAGCTTAGAAATATTATCTGGATAATTAATATAATGATTTTTTAGTTCTTTAGATTTATTCATACAATTTTCCATTCTAAGTAAAATACCTGGTCTTCTTAGTCCTCTTAAAGCTCTTTGAGCTTTATCTAAAGAAGATACATTTGCAATAGCCCCAGTAATTGAATCATAAACATCTTTACTAGTGATAATATCTTTTTCAAAAGCAAAATCCATATCATCAGGAGATAAGCCTATTAATCCTCTTCTTAGCATATCCATATAAGCTAAATTTGCACCTTGTGTTTTATTATAATTTAGATTAAATTCCCACAAAGCATTTTGGCTAAAATCATTTTTTTCTAGACATTTATTAATAGTTTCTGAAGCTATTTTAGATCCAATCATTCCTGTAGCTATTCCTGTTCCTTCCATTGGGTTTGTCATACAAGCATTATCTCCACAGAGTAATAAACCATTACCAACCATATTATAAATATTTTGTCTTACTGGTAAGCTTCCGCTATATTCTTTTGCTACTTGGTTTTCTAATTTGAAATGTTGTTTTATAAAATTATCTAAAGTATCTTTTAAATTAGCATCAGGGTTTATAGAGCCGTATCCAACTTCTACAGGAGTTTTCCAAACATATCCTTCATTTATTGCTAAATAAGCTGTTAAAGTTCCATTTTTTTCTGGTTTATCAAAAACATAAACAAAACCTCTTGCAATATCTTTTCTCTTTATTTCTTTTTCTATTTTAAAAGAATCTGGTAAAGTATTAATTAATTTTCTACCAAAACCACTAGCATCAACTACTATTTTAGCTTCTATTACTTCATCAGAAGTAGTTGTAACTCCTTTTATAAAATTATTTTCTAAATTATAAGCTTTTATTTCTGTATGATCCTTTAAAATAACTCCTTGTTCTTCTGCCATTGCTAATAATCTTTTAGTAAATAAATTTCTATCTACTACAATGCCACTATAAGTTGTATTTTTAAAATTTTTACCTGTAGGGGTATAAACATTAAAATTATCAATAAAACCTAAAAGTTCTTCTCCGCTGGATCTTTTTATTCCAGTTGACATAAAAGCATCTAATTTTATAACTCCTGCTCCAAAATGATGTCCTATTTTTTCTTTTTCATCTTTATCTATTAAAACTATTTTTTTACCTAATTTAGAAAGTTGTATCGATAAAGCTAAACCTGCTGGTCCAGCTCCTATTATTGCTACATCAAAACTCATTATTTATCTTAAAAACTCCATTTATTTTTAGTATCTACTAAATTATACAGTGAGTAAGGAAAAGTGATAAGTTAAAAGTGATAAGTTAAAAGTTAAAAGTTTTAACTTTCTAAGAGTCGTTTTTTTATTTTAGTTTATTCTACTTACAGCTAATCACATATTTTTAGCGTACACTATGGGGGTGTCCAAAAAGGGGCAAAGCAGTACTTTTACCCTATGAAAATACTGGGTTTGATACCAATATTTTTCGTGAAAATTTTCTTTTTGGACAGCCCCTTACGTTTATATTTGTATTTTATTTATATGGGAATATCTAATTGAGATACTTTAAGTTTATCAATTAGTTAAAGTAGAAATATTATGATTTATCATTCTTAAATCTTTCTTGATTAATTATAGTTGCTCCATTAATAGGTATAATTCTTTTACCATATTTTTTGGTATAAATTTGAGTAAATTCTGCTCCGAATAAGAAAATAAGTGATGCATAAAAAATCCATACTAATAAAATAATCATAGAACCTGCTGTACCATAAGATAATCCTATATTGGTATTTATTATATACAAAGATATAACATATTTACCTATCATGAATAAAATAGCGGTAACAAAAGCTCCTAAAGACACATCTCTAAAGGAAATATCAACATCTGGTAATACTTTATAGATTAAAGCAAACATAATAGTTAGGATTCCAAAGGAAATATTAAAATTAGATATTTTTAGTAGAAAAACATATAATTCTCCAACAAGATAAATACCTATGAATTCATTAAAATTACTAACAATTGTTTCCACAATAACTGATAAAACTACTAAAAAACCTATTAATAAAACCATAAAAAATGGTATTATTTTATCTTTTATAAAGGCTAAAATTCCTGATTGATATTTAGGTTCTACCCCCCAAATTTTATTTAGAGATTGTTTTACTTGAGAAAAAACTCCTGTTGCACCTAATAAAAGAGCTACTATACCAATTATAGCAGAATAACTGCTTATATCTGGTCTATGAGTATTTTTTATAATACTTTCTATAGTTATTGCTACATCTTTGCCTACTAAGCCTTGTATTTGAGCTACTATTTTACCTTGAATAGCATATTCACCAAAAAAAATACCAGTTAAAGTTATTAAGATTATAAGTAAGGGGGGTAATGAAAAAATAGTATAATAAGCTATAGCAGCACCCATTTCCATTGCTTTATCTTTTTGCCATTGAGCGTATATTTCAAATAAGAAGTTATATATTTCTTTTATCATTTTTTTAGCTCAATAAAATAGGCAGTCATTTTTTATGAAATTAATATTTTTATACCCAAAATAATTAGTACTATACCACCAAAAATTTCAGATCTTTTGCCTAATTTTTCGCCTATTTTTTTACCAGAGAACCCTCCAATTAGAGCCATAATAAAAGAAATTAATCCTACAACTAAACTAGTTAAAACAAAATTTGCTTTTATTGCTGTAAAAGATACCCCAGTAGCTAAAGCATCAATACTTGTTGCTATAGATAAAACAAAATATTGTTTTACCTGAGTTATATCTTCAACTTCTTCATCTTCAACTTCAAAACCCTCTTTTACCATTTTTACTCCAATATAAAGTAATAATAAAAATGCTATTACATTAGCAAAAGATTTGAATAAGCTTAATAAATAATTTCCAAAATAAAAACCTAAAACAAACATTAAACCTTGAAATAAACCAAATAAGATAGCTAAAGTAAAAATACTTTTTTTGGATATACTTGGTTTTAGAGAGTGAGAAATAGATATAGCAAAACAATCTAAAGATAAGCTAAAAGCTAACAAAAAAATTTCTATATAATTCATAATATATAAATGTAGGTATGAATTTTTATTTGTTAAATAGCGAGCTATTTCTTTTTAATTGTTCTGGGGTAAACATATTTGGTAAAAAATCTTTTATATTTTTTACTAAAGGATTGCCATTATTATCTTCTAAGATTATATCCATATCAGTAGAAAACTCACAAAGTACTTGTAAACATGCACCACAAGGGTTACAAGTTTTAAGATTTTTAGCTATTATGGCTACAGCTTTAAAGTTTTTATAACCTTTAGTTACTGCTTGTGCAACAGCGGCTCTTTCTGCACATAAGCATAGGCTGTAAGAAGAGTTTTCTATGTTACAGCCAACAAATATTTCTTCTTTCCCATCTTTTTCGGCTAAAAGAGAAGCTCCAACAGGAAAGCATGAATAAGGCGAATAGGATAAATCACTTACCTCTATTGCTTTATCTAAAAGTTCTTTATATGTTACTGACATATTTAAATTAAAAAATTTTTATTTATAAAAGGACACTTATTATAATCTAAAAATTATAACACAGCAACTTTTATTACGGATTTTTAAATATTAAATTTGGAAGTTTTGTAATATCTTCAAAAATTATACTAAATTCAAAACCCATTTTTAGTACATTAGGATATTTATTACCTCCAGATATTGTTCTACCTGTAATAGTATTAACATTAGAGTTGCCAATATATAAAGTCACATTATGCGGTGTGCCCATCATTTGATCTTTTAATCCTACACTCCAATTAAAACCATTAGTATTTATTGTATTAATATCTATAGGAACTACAATATCACCAAAAATATTTAAATGTCCCCAAAATCTAAAAATACTATTTAATCCTACTGTTTGATAAAAAGTTGACACCTTATCTATTGGAGAGGCATTTAAAAAACTATAGCTAAGACCTAGCATTAATCTATCTTCAAAGAAGACTTTATCAGCACTTAATTCTGCTCCAAATACATTGCCTCGTGTATTATAGGAAATTCTGGGAGATAAAGATAAAAAATCACCTTTATACTGATTAAAAATTTGATATTTAGTCCCTATTTCAATTTCAAATTTATCTCTAGTACTTAATATACTATCAATTTGAAAATTATCAAAAGGTGTAAAACTTATATTGCCATAAGGATTGCTACCAAAAGGAAAATCTTGATAAAACCACGCATGTCCAAATTTTGCAAATAAAAGATTCTTTTTCCAAACATGAGGCGAAATTATGTTAGGTGTACCTTCTTCGTAAAGCATCAAGTAGCTAGAATTGGGTTTACTTTCTTTATCAGTTTCTTCTGAAAAAGCATTTAACCCTGTTCCTAATAAAATACTAAAAACAAGTAATGAATATTTTAATATTTTTTGCATAAAAAACTCCTTATTGTACTTTTAATTTGAAAGATAAATCAACATCAGGATAAACTTTAGCTACTAAAACAGACGGATCTGGAACTTTATAATCTGGAAAGTTAACTTTATATTTACCTTCAACTATAGCGGATGTTTTATCTGAAGAAACGGTAACTTTTACTGGTATGTCTACTTTTTTAGTTACTTCTCTGATAGTTAAATTTCCAATTAATTTTAAATTTACAGTATTATCAATATCAAGTTTATTACTTATTATTTCTGCATTTAAAACTTTAAAAGTAATTTTGGGAAATTTTGAAGTACTCAAAGTTTCACTTTTCATTCTCGAATCGCATAGAGAAATATGAGTCGTTATAGAACTAGTATCTATTTCTAATAAACCATCTACAGCATCAATATTTTTTTGATCTTTAGATTTTACATTTATAAATCCTTTAAATTTTTCTACATTTGCTTTTAGTGGATGTACATTTGTAGTCAATTCAAAATTAATTTTCCCGTCTTTATTATTAAATTTATAATAAAAGTCTTTTGCATTAGCATAAGTAGAAGATAAAACTATAATGCTACTAGTTAATACAAGTGTTTTTAAAGAGTTTATTTTTTTTAGCATATTTACCGCCTTTAAAATTAAAATTTATTTTAAAATTAAAGCAGTGTTATTTTAATAAATTATTTCTAAGTTGTAACTAGAATATTAAAATATTAAAATATTGTAATGTTTTTAAAGTAAAAAAATTAGCTTTACTTATAGCAAAGCTAATTTTTTATAACCTAATTTAATTTTTACTTATTTCCAAGTAGTATCTTTAGTGCCTCTTGCCCATTTTGTGCTTTTATCATTTTTACTGCCCCAATTTGTTTTCTTACTATTTTTATCTTCCATAAGCATACCTTTACCAGCTTCAGTTATACCTAAAACTTCGTAAACGTGTAATACTTCAGATTTACCTTTTACTGGAGCTGCACCTAGACTTCTTACATTAACCATATCACTAATTAATTCATAAGTAGAATGACTTATCATAATAGTAGAACTAAATTCTTTATTTAATCCTTCTAATCTAGCAGCTGTATTAACGGTATCTCCTATAACTGTATAGTCCATTTTTAATGGAGAACCAAAATTTCCAACAAGTGCTTCCCCAGAGTGAATACCAATTCTTATTTGCATAGGAGTAGAACCTTCTGCAACCCATTTTTTTCTTAGTTCTTTCATTTTATCGCCCATTTCTACAGCTGTTTTTACAGTTTTAAATGCATTAATATTATTTTCATCATTACCTATGCTTCCATATACAGCCATAACAGCATCTCCAATATATTTATCTAAAACTCCATTATTATTAAATACTATTTCTGTCATTGCAGTTAAGTATTCATCTAGAATTCTTTTAACTTCTTCAGGAGGAAATTTTTCTGACATAGTAGTAAAACCTGCTATATCTGAAAATAAAACAGTAATAAATTTTTTATTGCAAACATCAAGTGTTGGTATTTTTTCAGGATCTTTTAATGCTTCTTCTACAAGTGCTGGAGACATGTATCTTTTGAATACATTTCTAACTCTTCTTTTCTCTTTTTCTTCAATAAAGAATCTGTAAGAATAAACAATAGCAAATACAAATATATTTACAGCTAATGGCCCAAATAAATCTAGCCATAATCTATTTTGCCAGAATAAACCAAAGTTTATAGTAGCATAGATCAAAGATGTTCCAAATATAGCTAATGTTCCTGTAAAAGGATTTAGATAAATTGAAATTATCATAGAAAGTAAACCTAATATGAATATAGACGCTATATCTATTTCTACTTGAGCTTTTTTATATTCTAAATCATTTAATAAAGTATCAATTAAAGCTGCATGTATTTCTACTCCAGGCATTTCATCTCTATCTCTTTCACCAAAAAAACCTCCTATTAAAGGTACTCCAGTAAAAGGTGTAGAAAAGTTATCATGAAGTATTTCTGCATTAGCTCCAATTAAAACAATTTTATCTTTAAATACATCAGACCAGCTTTTAGCATCTTTTTCAATTAGTCCTTCTTCACCTTTTAAGACGCTAGAATAAGAGATTGTTTTATAAGTTTTTGCAGGTCCTGCAAAGTTTATCAAAATTTTTTCATCTTTATATTTTGCAATAAGTTCTTTATATTTTGTTGGGTTAAACATTTTTATAGCTTGAAGTGCAAAAGAAGGTTCATATTTTTCATTATAAACCTGACTAGAAGGCATTAAATCTCCAATATTAAAAGCAATTTGTCCTTCTCTGATAGATTTATCCATATCTCTATCAAAATTAACGGCACCATATTTTATACTTTCTCCGAGCATTTCCTCAAAAACATCTGGGGCAGTATAAGAAGCAGCTTCTTCAGCTTGTCCAGAGCTTGTTTCTACTTTACTAAAAGAACCACCTATGAACATACTTGCCAAAATAACATTTTGAGCTTGTTTTATTGCATCAGCAAAAGCTTGATCTTTTTCTGGTTCTCTTGATGGTTTTGTGAAAGAAACGTCAAATGCTACTACTTTTGCACCATATGATTTTAGGTTTTTAACTATTTCTGCATGATAATCTCTAGGCCAAGGCCAAATATTAAGTTCATCCATAGAAACATTATCTATAGCAACTATTACAATATCTTTGCTAGGTTCTCTTTGCCCTCTAAGATCAAATCTTTTATCATAAAGGCTTAACTCAATAATTTTTCCAAAATTACCAGTTACATATACACCAATAAAAGCGAATATTAGAAATATTCCAATTAAAAACTTTATTATCTTTTGCTTCATTTAAATTTCACCTAAAGGAGAATAAAAGTAAAAATACTTCATTAAATTATACATTTATATTTAAAATATAGAAATACACTCAGATCACAAAAATTATAATTATTAAGGCTTCATTTGTGATAATTTTAAAAGATTTTCTCCTACTATTCTATAAGTTAGCCATTCGTTTAGACAAAAAGCACCTAAAGATTCATAGAAATCAATTGCTGGTTGATTCCAATCTAAAACTTGCCATTGAAATCTACCACAATTTTTTTCTATGGCTATTTTGGCTAATTCTATTAAAAGAGCTTTACCAATACCTTTCTTTCTGTATTCTGGTATTACAAAAAGATCTTCTAAATATAAAGTAGGTTTACCTAACCAAGTAGAATAATTATAAAAATAAAAAGCAAATCCACAAGGTTTATTTTCCCACTCTGAAATTAGCACATAAAAATAGGGTTTTTCTCCAAATCCATCTCTTAAAATATCATCATAGGTTGCTATTGCTGAATCTGGTTCTTTTTCATAAATAGCTAATTGTTTTATCAAAAAAAGTATAGTTTCGATATCCTTTTTTTCTGCTTTTCTTATAATTAAACTCATTATTCCTCTAATTCATAGAAACTTAATTCTTCATCTTCAGATTCTAGATCGGCATCATTCCAAAAAGTATTACCATAGTTTATCCAATATTGAAAATTTTCTATAGCTTCTTTAGTTTTGGTATCTGATTCTAAATTAAGTATTTCAAGTAATTGCTCTAAAGATTTTTCATTATTATACTCAATTTCAACTAAAATATCTCGTATATCTTTACTATCACTAAATTCTAATAACCCATTAACTTTTACTCTGACAGAAAATTTTTTGAAACTACTTTTAAATTTTGCATAAAAAGGGAATGTAATATTTTTTTCAAGATAATTAAACCATATTGTAAAAACTTCTTTATTGTTGTTAATATCAATTATTTTTGATAATATCTCTTGTTTTATTTTTTCTTCTCTACTCATTTATATATAAAATTACATTCCAGGCAAAAATTGAGTCATTTAATTCTAATGCTTTTTTAGAGGTTAATTCTAGTAAATATTTATTTTTTTTAGGATTATTTTTGTATAAGAATAAGCCACTTTTTAGCATTTCTTGATAATCATTTCTTTCTGAGGCTCTATAAAAAATTTCCTCTGAAGTTTCTTTTAGTTCTATATTTTTTATAAACTCATAAACATTTTCTTTTGAAGGTATTTTTTCTATATTAGCAAATTTTGCTAAATTATTAGCTGAAAATAGATGAGATTCTTTTATAAAAGAAGGTAAATTATCATAACCAATTCCTTTTTTATTAATAGGTTTTTCTACTTCAAAAATAGCAGAGCCTTTTGCTCTGGTATAGAAATCACCACTATTTCTACCTACCAAATCTATAAAATCTGGGTAAATGATACCATCTTTAAAAATATCTTCTGCTACATGAAATAAAATTACTTCACATAAAACTAAATTACCAGCACCAGCACCATCTCCAAGATTTATTATTTGATGTAGCTTACATTCCATTTGGAAAGGGGATTCTTTTACTCTTTTGGCTTTTACATTAACAGAATCAATAGGAGTTAAGCCACTTTTTATAAATTCATCTATGCCTGTTTCATATTCTGTAGAAGAAAGACTAACTTGTTCTACCATATTATAAGTAACAACTTGAATAACACATTCTTTGGTTTCTGATATATTATTATAAGTATCTTTTAGGCTTTTATCTCTTCTTCTAGCTGCTGAAAAACCAACTATAGGTGGATTTGCACCAAAGACATTAAAAAAAGAAAAAGGAGATAAGTTATGTTTACCATCTTTTGATATCGTAGAAACTAAAGCAATTGGTCTAGGTGCTATACCACCTTGTAATAATCTTTGTATTTCTGAAACCGGTGTATTTTTAGGGTCTATTTTTTTCATTATAAAAAAGTCTATAAAAGTAAAAACCTCCTAAAAAGGAGGTTAAAAGCTAAATAAATATTATCTTATTAAATTAAGAACACCATCTAATTTTTGTTGATCTACTTGTATAACTTTAGTTAAAGCAGAATAGATTTTTTGTGCTAATGAAAGCTCCACAAGTGTTGAAGGTAATTGAACATTTGATGCTTCTAAAGAACCACCATTAACTCTTATTCCATTTGAATTTGGTTCAGTTGCAGCTGGTTGAGATGCTCTGTGGAAAAATACTCCATTAGTAGTTGCAAAAGCAGCAGCTGTAGGGTTATTAACAGCACCAGCATTAGTAAAATTATTACCAGCAGCTAAAACATTATTTTGAGCTTCTAAAATAGTAGAACCATATTTTGAATATTTTAAGGCTTGTAAATCATTAACAAAGGCATGTGCATAAGTATAGTTACCAGAGTTTACATCTGCTACACCAGCACCAGCCTGTGCATTTAAGTTATGACTATCTACAATTTTAGACATAGTTAATTCTGGAGTTGGATCTGTTGTTGTTATTCTTATAGCTCTTTCAACAAAACCAGCAGAAGTATTTGCAGTTACATTGGCACTTGCTTGAGTATTTCTCATTCCCATAACATAAAGACCATTAGCATTTACTAAGTATCCATCTTTATCTCTATGAAACTCACCATCTCTAGAAAGGTAGTATCTTGCACCTGCTGTAGCTTGTCCATCATTTCCATCTGTTGTTGCTGCTTTGTTTATATTATCAACTAAAACATAAAAAGCATTTCCAGAACCATTAATAGCATTATGAGTAAATTCTGTTGAAGCTACAACTTGACCTTGAGAAAAATCTATATTAGTAGAGCCTACACTAAGAGCTTGTTCTGCGTATTGAATACCCAAAGCTCCGTTTGCATAAGGTTTATCGTTTCTAGTTGCTCCACCACCAAAAGTAATTTTTGATGTTTTAAAACCTGTTCTTGAAGATGCGGCTACATCTGAGTTAAGAACAGAAATCCAATAATCTATTGAAGAAAGAGATGCAAGAGCATTACCTGCAACACCAGCGAGTATTGGCATTTTACCTCCAAAGTGTAAAAACTATAATATTTTTAGCTTCATTTAAAATTCTATTGTAAAACATTTTTCAAAATAAATAAAGTTTTTTAACAATAATATAATAATATCATAATAAAATTTAGCTTCTTAATTTGATATTAACTTGGCTAGTTATATCTAATAAAAGTTTTTGATAATCGTCAGGATTTTTTACAGCTTTGAAAATATCTAGTTTTACATTATCACCATAAGTTTTTACTGCCAAAGCAGCTTTTCCTGTTTTATCTAGTTCTTTACCTACTTTTTCACCTCTTATATCTAGCAATGCTAAATTAGATGATTTTAGGTCTGCTACTATATCTTTTAGATTATAATCTTTACCATTTATTTTTATTGTTTGCGTATCAGGAATTGGGTTTCCAAAACCTGTTGTAATAGCATCCGCTAAACGGTTAACATATTTAGATGCTTTATAAGCTAAAGTTCCAAAGCCATCTGCTGAAAAATGTTCAAACTCTTTCATTGTATCGCCAATATTTTCATCTATTGATTGTAAAGCTTGAGCTTGAGTAATTTCAAATTTCTCAGGTTTTTTTGCCATTTTTTGTAGGTTACCTACAATATGTCTAACTCCACCTTCACTAAAATAAGGTTCGTTAGCAAAAAATAAGGCTTCTCCTTTAAGTTTTTTTACTTCAACAGAAAGTTTTTCTTTTTTATCAGGATCTATTTCAGCATCAAATTCTGCTTCTTTTTGTTTTACCAAAACTAATTTTTCTTCATACAATCTATTTAAGGCTCTGGCTTCTACATCACCTGCTTTAGATCCAGCCTCTGATTTTATACTTTCAGCTAAATCTTTTATTTCTTGAGGTTTTAGTGTTGATATATTTACATCAGGTCTATTTAAAGTAATAATTTTTTTATTTATTTCAATTTCTCTTCCATCTGCATAAGCATCAGCTTTATCGTATTGAGCTTTTACTCCTGCTCTTTTAGGTTCTGGAACTCCGTCAAGTACAGATTTTACATATGAATCCCATTGAGGTTTTGTCATGTGTATTCTTTGTTTTACTAATGCTAAGGCATCTTGATTTTCATTATCTGTTTTTTGATTAGCTGGGCTTAAAGGATCATTATGTAATTGTCTTTCATCTAATTTAAAATCATCTACATAAATATTAGTATCAAAAGCAGTTCCTGATTCTACTCCAAATTCTTTTCTAAATTCTTCATTAAATTTAGCTACAATTTGAGCTTGTACTACTGGAGAAACAGGACGACCTTCTTCTCCTTTTTTGGTGCTAGTTAAACCTAAAATAGTAGCATCATAATCTGATGTTAAATTGGTACTTCCTACAGATCTCATATTTCCTTCTACTTGAAACTCTTCTTTTATTTGTTTCATTAATTGATCTACAAAAGCTTTTCTGTAAGAAATTAAATCAATCATTTCCTCTTTAGAACCTACTTTTTTATCTTTTACGCTAGCCCAACCAAATTGTTCATGCCCATGCTCATCATGATGTTCAGTTTCCATTAATCCTTTTAATCTAGGTTTTACAGAAGGTAAAATACCTAAATTATCACTATTAAGCATAGTAGAAACTTTCCCGCCTTCATAAACTTTAGTACCTAATACTTTTTGATATAAATTTTCACCAGATTTAGAAGCTTGATAACCTTTTATACTATCTGACGTAATTCCAGCTTTTTTATGTTCATCTATTTTAGAAATTTGAGCATTTATAGAAGATAGTTCTTTTTTTAACATAAAAAGTTCTTCATTTTGTTTTTTTCTTGCTGGGCTACCAATTGCAGAGGTTTTTAATTTTTCTGTTAACTCTGCTATTTCTCCTGTTATTTCAGTCTTTCTAGTTTGTAAAGCAGCTTTTTTATCATCAAGCTCAGCTTCGTAGGCTTTAGGTTTTGCAGTGGCATCTTTGGGTAAAGTATAAACATGTTTTTTAGAAGCATCTGCTTCAGCTACAACAGGTGGAGCATCTGGAATCAGAAATTTTCTGATAGCTGTAGAATCTGTAATATTTGCTTTTAGCTTAGAATCAAAGCCTAAATGAAAAGAATTAAATTTTCTTATATCTTCAGATGGTATAATATTATTATCTTTTAAGAAAGTAGCTAAAGACTCCCTTCCTCCAGAAACACTTTTTGCTAAATCTTTAAATTCTTCTTTGGAAATATTCCCTCTATCAACTATTTTTTCTAACTTTTGTTGAAATTGAGTTTTATTAACGCCTTCTTTTAAAACTAATGAACTTTGATCTGCTGGGGGTGTTATTCTTCTATCATTAATCATAATTTTTCCTTTATTTCAAACTAATTCTTGAGATTCTATTTACTTTTACAGTAGTTGTTTTAACAGTATTTTGAGTAGGTGTTATATTTAAATCCGAAGATAAATCTTTTAATGTTTCTTCATTTTCATCTTCAGATGATTTTAATTCTTTTATTAGAGAATATGAATTGGTTATATCGTTTTTTAGTTCTTCTATACCGTCAAATTCTGGGTTAATAAATTCAACTGTTTTTAGATATTTAGTAGCTGTTTCATTTTCTCCAAAAATATGAAATAAGCAAGCTAAATAATAATATGGTTCAGCTTTTCCTGCTTTTAATTCAGTCGCTTTAACTAAGCCATCAGTAGCTTTTTTTAGCATTAATTTATCTTTTCCTTCACTAAGAAGAAACTTTTTTAGATATTCAAAAGCTTCATTAAAAACTTCTTCATAGTGTTCATTAGAAGCTTCTAAATTAGCTTCAGTTTTTTCTTTAGCTTCATTGAGGTTATTAGATAATCCATTTAAGGAATCATTTTGAGTAGTTACTTTTTTTATAAACTTATTTAATCCAAACATATAAAATTAAAAAATATTAATCATAAATTCTTTATACCCATATTTTAATAATTATAACTATAATTATTTTAAAAAAATTTTAAGTATTTATTTTTTTATATTTTTTAATTATTTTTATACAAATAAAATAAAAAATAGTTTTTAGATAAGGTAAATTTTTGAGTATATTTTTTTTCTAACTAAAAAGCTGTTAAAATTATAGTAAGTAAAATTTTTTTATGATAGTAATTAAATAGAGGAAAATATTTTTTTATGGCTGGTCATTCTAAGTGGGCTCAGATAAAGAGATCTAAGGCTAAAATAGATTCTCAAAGATCTGCTTCTTTTACAAAACTTTCTAGAGAGATTTATGTTGCTGCCAAATTGGGTGGTGGAGATCCCGATGGGAATTTTAGATTAAAGACCGCAATAGAAAAAGCAAAAGAAGGCTTAATGCCAGCTGACAATATAAAAAGAGCTATTCAAAGAGCTGTATCTGGGGCTTCTACCGAAAATTATGAAGAAATTCAATATGAAGGTTATGGACCAGGTGGTGTAGCTGTAATTATTGAAGCTATGACTGATAATAGAAATCGTACTGGTGGTGATATTCGTTCTTATTTCATTAAATGTGAAGGAAATCTTGGAGAAACTGGCTGTGTTGGTTGGATGTTTTCTAAAAAAGGTTCTATAACAATAACTGGTCATAAAAATAAAGAAATAGTTTTTGATGATTTATTTATGGAAGTAGCTGATTTAGGAGCAGAGGATGTAATAGATTTGGATAATAATGAGTATCAAGTTTATACTGAACCTGATTCTAGTACTATTGAAAAAATAAAAGTAGAAATTAATAAATTAGGTTATACAACTTCAGATGTAGAAATTTTACAAATTCCTAGTAATACTGTAGAAGTAACAGAAGAACTTGTCGCTAAAAGAGTTTTAAAACTAATAGACTTGTTAGAGAGCCATGATGATGTTCAAAATGTTTATGCTAATTTTGAATTAAAAGATGACTTAGTTAATTTACTTTAAGATTAGCTTAATTTACCTTTATCTTATTTTTATCTTTAGCTTTTTTAATGTTATAGTTTTATTAATTCATAATTCAATTAACTATTTATAAATTAGTAGAGTTGAAAATTTAAAATATTTAAATGGGGTTAATTAAAAGTTTTATTTATTAAATTAAATTTTTAAATAGTTCCTAAATAAGTGTATGATTTAGTTGATAGCTAAGTCTACTAAATTTAATTAACAAGAGGTCTTGCAAATCTCTTAGGAAGGATTATAAATGAATTATATTATAGATATAGCAATAGTTATAATAGGTTTTTTACTTATATATATTTCTAATTCTAATAAAAATAAAGAACTAGATAATAAGTTACTTGAAAAAGAAAAAGATTATCAAGAAAAAATTAAAGAATTAGATAAAAAATTAGATGAAAGAAAAAAAGAGCTTGATATAAAGTTAAAAGAAGAGTTATTAGATCTCGAGCAAAAAAAGAAAGATTTAGATGCTAAGTTTGAAGATAAAAAAAATGATTTTGAAGAGAGAAAGAAAGAGCTTGATGATAAGAAAAAAGAGCTTGATATAAAATTAAAAGAAGAATTATTAGAACTTGAGCAAAAAAAGAAACAATTAACAATAGAAGTTAAGGAAGAACTTTATAAAGAAAAAGAAGAGCTTTATAAGGAAAAAGAAAAACAAGAACGTGAAATAAAAGAAAAAGAAAAACGAATTTTACAAAAAGAAGAAAACATAGATAAAAAACTTTCTAAGCTTGAAACTAAAGAGTTGAACTTAAAAAAATTGGAAGATGATTTTACTTTAAAAACAGAAAAATTAGATGATACTTTATTAAAGCAAAACCAAGAATTAGAAAGAATATCTAAAATGACTTCTATTGAAGCCAAAACAGAGCTTTTAAATAAAATAGAAAATGGATTAAAACAAGAGTACGTTGATAAAATAAAAGAATACGAAGATAAAATAAGAAATGATTCTGAAAAAATTTCTAGAAAAATTTTATCTCAAGCTATACAAAGATGTGCAGTTGATCATGTAGTAGAATCTTGTGTATCTGTTGTTTCTTTACCATCTGATGATATGAAAGGTAGAATTATTGGTAGAGAAGGAAGAAATATCAGAACTTTTGAAAATTTAACAGGAGTAGAGTTGGTTATTGATGATACTCCAGAAGCTGTAGTTATTTCTGGATTTGATCCTGTTAGAAGAGAAATTGCTAGAATTGCTTTAGAATATTTAGTTTCTGATGGAAGAATTCATCCTACTAGAATTGAAGAAGTAATAGAAAAAGCAAAAAATGAAGTAGAGCAAAAAATAAAAGATGCAGGAGAAGCCACTGTTTTTGAATTAGGTATTCAAAATATACATCCAGAGATTATCAAAACTATTGGTAAATTACAATATAGAACTAGTTATGGTCAAAATATTTTACAACATTCTAAAGAAGTTTCTCATTTAGCTGGGATAATGGCAGCAGAACTTAATGTAAATATAAAATTAGCTAAAAGGGCTGGTTTATTACATGATCTTGGAAAAGCTTTAACTCATGAAGAAGAAGGAACACATACAGCTTTGGGCGTAGAACTTGCTAAAAAATATGGAGAAACTCCTAAAGTTTTACATGCAATGGCTTGTCATCACCATGATATAGAATTTGAAACTGTGGAGGCTGTTCTTGTTCAAGTGGCAGATGCTTTATCTGCTGCAAGACCTGGTGCAAGAATGGAACCAGTAGAAAACTATATTAAGAGAATGGAAAAATTAGAAGAAATTTCTAATTCTTTTGAAGGTGTTGAAAAAGTTTATGCTATGCAAGCTGGTAGAGAAATTAGAGTAATGGTTCATCCTGACTCTGTTAATGATGAATATGCTGCAATAATAGCTAAAAAAATTGCTGAAAGAATAGAATCTGAAATGGAATATCCTGGTCAGGTAAAAATAACTGTTATTAGAGAGACCAGAGCTACAGATTATGCTAAATAATCACTAAGTTTATTTGGAGGGAAAGTAATAGCCATTTTTGTTCCTTTCCCTACTTTACTATCAATTAGTAATTTTCCTTTGTATCTTTTTACTATCATATTTACTACAGATAAGCCTATACCCATGCCACCTATTTTTTTAGAATAAAAAGCTTTAAAAATTTGACCTAAGTCTTTATTTTCAATTCCCATACCTTCATCTATAATTTCTATTTTTATATTACCATCTTTATCTTGTTCTAAATTAAAATAAATTTTACCTTTTGATGAAGATAAAGCTTCTATAGCATTTGTAAGTAAATTATTAAAGATTTGTTGAAATTGATCTGGGTCTCCATAAAAAGGGATGCTTTTTACATTAAAATTGCAAATTAATTCTATTTCTTTTTCTTTAAAAGTATTTTCAAATATTTTTATGGTGTTTTCTGCTACAGTAACTATATCAAAGGGTATATATAAAGATTGAACATGCTTAGAAATATATTTTACAGATAAAAGTAATCTATTTAAGCGATCTATTTCTGAGATAATTCTTTTAAAATAATCTTTTGCCATATCACCTGAAGAAGTGTTTTCTAAATCTTCTGCAATAATAGTTGATAAAGATTGGACTAGGGTTCTTACAGCGGCTAAAGGATTTTTTATTTCATGTATAAGCATAGAGTAAAAAGAGATGTTATGGTCAGATTCTATTTCTAAGTTTAGATAAGTTAGAGGGTTTATACCATCTAAGCTAAAATGATTTCTTTTATAAATGTATTGGTCTTTTTTATGGCTAAAAGTTCCTGATAATTCACCAGATAAAACTTTTATAATTACATCTTCTGATAAAACTCCATAAATGGGTTTATTTACAATATTATTAGGATCAAAAGATAAGCCAGATACTTCATTTAGATTTCCATCATAGAAAACTATTTCTTTATCTTCATTTAATATAAAAGTACCAGTTTTTTTTTCCATAAAATTTTTTATTAGTTTACAAATTAATTTAATAATCTAAGTTACTACAAAAAAAAATATTTACAAGTAGGTTTTATAAAAATACAGGATTATATTTACTTTTATTTTTAGAAAAAAACTTTTGCTAAAATTCAACTTCAACTCATACCAAAAAATCAACTCACTTGTTCCCCAAAACTCATAAAGTAAAACTTGAACATGAATAATCCAAAAGCTACAGCTTAAAATTAACTTTTTAACGATATTCTAAACTGTAGATTTTATTTTATACCAAAAAAGACCAAAAAACTTATTTTTATAGAAAACATTTGCTATATTTAAAATAAAAATTTTACAAAAAAACATAATCTGTTTCCAAACATTGATCTATTAAAACCTAAAACCATATAAGGCTAAAGTTTAAAAAATTAAAATTACATAAATTTTTATCTTTTTTACATTAAACTTATTTTTTAAGTATAATTAATTTATTTGTAGTAAATTTGAATAATTTTTCTAGTAATACTTTAAAATATCATTAATATTAAAGAATGAATCGTGTTCTTTAAAATAATCTAAAAAAATAGATTTTATTTCTTCTTTTTTAAATAAATATTCTTCTTTATTCCTACCTGATAACTCAATATGGTAAGGAAAACCTTTATAGTGTTGAATTATATCCCAATCTTGGCATAAATTGTTCAAAAAATTATTATAGGGTTTTTCTAAATCAGAATAATCTGACCAATAATACACTTTTTTTAAAGCATAATCAATATAAACACCTTCCATTATGTTTTTTTCATTTGGTAAATTAACAGATTCAGTTTTATATAAATAAGAAATTATATTTTTTATATTTCCTAATACTTGTAGTAAATAAAATAAATTACAGCTATATGGTTTAGTTATATAATCTTTAATAAAATTATTTTTAAACTTTATCGTTATTAAACCTGCTTCTGTAGTTGATTCTATATTTTCTACTTTTGTTATGTCAGAAAAATTTCTTTTTAAATGTTCTATAGTTAAAATATCTAAATAACCTAATTTATAATCATCACTTTCTTTGTTGACTATATATTTATTATCTATCATTGATAATTTTTTTTCAAAATCATTAATCCCTAAGTCAGCATATTCTACTTTCCAACCAAGCCATTTTTCTTTAATGTACGGTATATAAAGCCTTTTTATTACAGATATTGGGGTATCAATACTACTATGACCAAAAAATATCAATTCATTACAAGAAAAATCAACTAATGCTCCAGATATACAATCACCATGAAAATCACTACTTTCATCATACACATCTTTAATTATATCAACAAGTACTGTTGGATTGCTATTTATAAACGAATATACAAGAGAACCACCATATTTACCATCATATATTTTATATTTTTTTTCTTTATCTATTATTACATAGTTTACTCTACAGCTCATATGATTTCAAATTTATAAATAATACTACTTAAAACCTAATTTAACTATTTATGCTGTCGTACAACACTTGTACATACGCATATATCTTAATTATAAAAACAAAAAGATTCTCATATATATCAAAAAAGATAAAAATAGGTATTAACTTTTTATCAAAAAAATATATTATAATACATTTTATCCTAAAATTAATTAATAATATTCTGACTTTTAATTCTTTTATTTATTTCTTTATAATTAGCACAATATTTCTCTACTAAAGCCCAAAAATTTTTAGAATGATTTTTTTCTTTTATATGAGATAACTCATGAATAATAATATAATCTATTGCTTCATAATCTAATTTTGCTATATGAGAATTAAATAGTAAATCATTTTTAGAACTACAACTTCCCCAACAATTTTTCATTTTTCTAAAACTTATAGATTTATAGGCTAAATTCATTTTTTCGCTCCAAAATTTTACTTTTTCGGGTATTATTTTCATAGAATTTAGCTTATAAAAATGATCTTTACAACTAGATATAACAGTTTCTTTCGTATCTAAGTTTTTATTATTTATAAAAACATTAAAAACATTTTCATCAAAAAAATAATCATTAGTACTTTTAACTTCTAATTTTATATTATATAATTTACCTAAAAAAACTAATTTATCTTCTTTATCCTGATTTTTTGCTTTATCTTCTTTTATTTTTGATAATTTTTTATTTATCCAATTTATTTTTTCAAATAATAACTGTTTTGCTCTAGTTAAATTAGTTTTACTTGTTTTTAGTACAACTATTTCATTATTATCTATTTGAATATAGATGTTTTTTAACCTTTTAACTAATTTTATTTCGTATTTTATATCAATACCATTTATATTAATAGTTTCTATCATTTTAAGCATTTTTAATAAAAAAATCTAAATCTAAAGTTTGTTTTATTAATAAATTTTCAAACATGGTATCTGTTTTTATAGGAATAATTTTATTCACTCCTTGTAAATGTTGTAAATAATGTGAATTTACATCTTCTAATTCTACAAAAATCGTAGCATTTTTATTCATTTTTTGTATTCTGGATACTATATGAAGTGTTTTTAAATCTGGATTTGCAAATCTAATATTAGAAAAAACAAAAATATAATCTGCATATTCTACATTAGCTTTTTTTAAAGAAAAAGGGCTTATAGGAACTCCATAAACAAAATGATGTTGTTTATAAGGGTTTGTTTCTACAAGATTAGATAAAATTACAATCTCTTTATTACTCAAAAAATCATATTTATCTACTTCATTAATTAATTCATCTGCAAAAGCTGTATATTCACATAATAGAATATGATTTTTACAATTAATTTGAGCTTTACCTCTTTTTTTTTCTTCTAATTTATCATGAATTATATTTGCAGTAGTAGTTACAAAGTTTGTATAAGTGTACATTCCAACTAAAATAGAAATAATAGCTGCCAATCTTCCTTGTGTTGTTACAGGTGCAATATCTCCATAACCAACTGTAGTTGAAGTTACAATCCACCACCAAGCTACATCAAAAAATGTATGAAACTTACTAGTATCTGAAGTTTCATAAACCCAAAAAGTACTGGTTGAAAAAAAGAAACTAAATACTAAAAGATAAATTAATATTCTTGTATGGCTAGAAAACATTTTTATATTATTTTATTTGCTAATAAGAAAAAATAAAATCTAGCATTATTTGAGTTCCTATACTAAGTGCATTTTCATCAAAATCAAAATAAGGGCTATGATGTGGATGTGTAATTCCTTTTTCTTTATTTGCAGAACCAACTAAAAAATAGCAACCAGGTACTTTTTGAAGGAAGAAAGACATATCTTCTGCACCCATTGTCATTTCTGTAGTAATAACATTTTCTTTTCCTACAACTTTTTCTGCAATTTCTTTTACTTTTTCAGATATTTTTTCATCATTAAAAGTAGGTGGATAAATTCTGGTATATTCTAATTCATAACTAGCACCAAAAGCTTCTGTTACATTTTTTACCATTTTATTTATTTTTTCTTCCATTTCTAGGCTTAATTTTGTATCAAAAGTTCTTACCGTTCCTATCATTTCTGTAGTTTCAGCAATAATATTAAAATTACTACCACCTTGTATTTTACCTATAGTTAAAACAGCTGGTTCTAGTGGACCAACATTTCTACTTACTATAGTTTGTAATGCTGTTATAACATGAGCTGATACTACAATAGAATCTACTGTAAATTGTGGAACGGCTCCATGTCCACCTTTTCCTTTTATTTTTATTTTAAACTCATCGGCAGAAGCCATCAAAGGTCCTGATTTTACTACTACTTTACCGATTTCATTTTCATTCCATACATGCATCCCAATAATAGTATCTACTTTAGGATTTTCTAAAGCACCTTCTTCTATCATTGGTAAAGCTCCACCAGGGCTTTCTTCTGCTGGTTGGAATAAAAATTTAATATTTGATTTTAATAAATGTTGTTTTTGTTTTAAAATTTTTGCTACCGATAAAGCTGTTGCAGTATGCCCATCATGCCCACAAGCATGCATTTTTCCATGATTAATAGATGCATATTCAAAAGTATTTAATTCTTGTAAGGGTAAACAATCTATATCAGCTCTTATTCCAATAGTTTTTTCGGCATCTTTTACTTTTAAAAGCCCAATAACTCCTGTTTTAGCTATTTTAGAAACTTCATAACCTAAGTCTTTTAAATAGTCATAAATCAATTGAGAAGTTCTAAATTCTTCAAATCCTAACTCAGGATTTTTATGTATATCTCGTCTAATTTGAACTGTTTCAGCTTTTATATCCAAAACTTCTTTATCTAAATTTAATTTCATTATTAAAAAAACAAAAACTATTATGATTTTCAATTAAATTTTATCATACTTATTTATAACTAATTGTTAAGAAATTGTTTATTTAAAAAAGTTTTTATTTTTTTCCCCTATAAATAAGGAAAGTAAAAAATTATAATAGGGTGTTTTATGTCTGTATCTTTTAATAGTAAAATAACTGGTTTAGATTATACCTCTAATACTCAAGCTACAACTTCTTCTAATACTCAAGGACAAAGAGTCCAAGAAGGTAAAAATCCTACTAATACAAACTCTACCATAAATACTCAAGATGGTCTTAAAGTAGAAAATAATGTAAAAACTTCTGCTATGGCTACCAATTCTTTTGTTGATAAACCTTTTGATGTAGAAGGAAAAAATACAGAACCTCAAGGAAACTCTGTAGGAGCTTGTAATACTTCTGGTTTGGCTCATGCTTTTGCTGCACTTGCTTCAGCTTTTTGTGGTGTTTATTTAGGAGATGAATTTTCTAAGGCAGTTTCTACTGGTTTAACAAGAAAACTAGAAGAAGAAAAAGGTAATTATAATAATATTCCTGCAAATGCAAAAAAACGTGAACCAGAAGAAAGTGAATCTGAAAGATTTGTAAAAAACTCAAAAGTTCAACAATAAAATGAAAAATTTTTTTAAATACTTTTTACCATTATTTTTTGTTCTTTTTACTACAATAGCAAGTGCTTTTGAAAAGCCATCTGTTTCTGTTGAAAACTATACTATTGATTCATTAGGTTTCAAAAAAATAGATTCAACTATTTTTATAAATGTTACTAATCCCAATGATTTAGGTATAGAACTAAAAAAAGTAGAGTATAAAGTTGATATAAATGATGTAAAAGAAGTAGCTAATGGTTCTACCAAAAAAGTAGTTAAAATTGATAAAAAAGCTACTAGTAAAGTAGAAGTTCCTGTTTCTTTTGATAATTTAAAAACCCTTTATGCTGCAAAATCTATTATTCAAAATCCAGAAAAAATAAATTATTCTGTAAAAGGTACTGTTTTTTTTCAAACTCCTTTTGGAGATTTTCCAATACCTTTTACTAAAGCATCTTATGTAGATAATACAGATAGTATTAATAAACTAAAAAAACAAATTAAGGCATTAAATCCTTTAAATTACTTTTAACGTACACAACCTGTAGTAGAAGAATAATTATTTATTACAGGTTCATAAGAGCTAATTATAATAGCTAAATCTGTTGCTGTAGCTTTATTAACTTGTTCTATATATACATCCATTGCAGGTCCTAAAGTTGGAATTTTACCTTTTACACAAGTAAAAAAGGTAATTAATTTTTCTTTTGTAAGAGTATTTCCAGTTGATGGGGGTGTACTAGCAGATGGACTGGGACTTTGGGTGTTATTACTAGCGGATGGTGATGGAGTATTGGTCGGTGTACATGCACTCAAAGATAAAATAGTTAAACTTAAAACTAATAAAATTTTTTTCATAATTTTAATCCTAAAAAAATAAATGTTTTTTTATTTTACATTATTTTATAAAAAAAATGAAAAAGTTACGCAACATGTTTTGCGTAACTTTTCTGAAATATTTTATTTTAGTAAATCTAATTAGAAATAAGTTTTTCTAACTCTTTAATTTTTTGTTCTATTTTTAATCTTTTATCATTGTTAGGTAAGTTTTTAGAAACATAATCAAAAAGTTTTTTTGTAATTTTGCTTACTTCTTTATAATGATTAATTTCTTTTTCTTCTTCAATTCCAAAAGAATTAATTTCTTCTTCAGTTAATTTACTTCTAAAAGTAGCTAAAAAGGCTTTGCTTTGTTCTTCTAAATTTTCTTTACTAGCTATTTTATATAAAGTATTAATTCCAACTATTCCTAAAGGATTAGGTAAAAAGTTGAACGCGTTCAACTTTTTTTGAGAGTATCCAAAAAACTGAATTTCTTTAATAAATTGTTTTATTTTATCATCTATAATATTTAGCTTCAAAAACTTAGAAATAATAGCTTTATCTTTATCAAAAATTTCTGATATCTGAACCTGATTTAAACCTTTATCTTCTAGCTCTTTATAAATTTTAGCTATTTCAAAATTATCTAAATTTTTTCTTTGTTCATTTTCAGTAAATTGTATTCTTAATAATTCTGGTTGTAATTCTTCATAAGTTTTTTCATAAGTATAGGCTAAAATATTTTCTTTTTTTAAACTTTTTATTGCATAATATCTTCTAAAACCACAGATTAAAAAATTATCTTTAGAAATAACTACTGGTTGTAATTGACCAACTTTAGAAATATCTTTTGCTAATTCTTCTATTGCCAAAAAATCTGTATCTCTACAATTTGAACCTAATTTAATATCTTCTAAAGGTATATCATAAGATACTTTATTAATTTTTTCACTGCTAAGAGCTTTTTGTAGTTCTTCAATTTTTTTATTTTGTTCTTCTAATTTATTAGATAATTGTTTATTATTATCTTTTAAAATAAGATTATCTTTATTCTCAATTTGGTTACTAATAGAAGTTCTAAAATCTTTTTTAGCCATTTATTTTACCCAATATTTCTTTAAATAATTCTTGATAATCTTTTGAACTAGTACTATTTTTTGCGTATTCAAAAAGATTTTCTTTTAGACTTTGAGCTTCTTGTATAGAAACATTTTTTCTAATTTTAGCTTTTAAAACAGGATAGTTTTCCTCTAATGCTTCCACAATTTGTTTTTGAATATTAGTGTTTTCAAAACGAGTTACTAAAATACCTAAAATATCTACTTTGGTTTTTTCTGTTATATCATCTTGAATTATTCTATTAATTTCATTTATGATATTTTGTAATCCTTCCAAAGCAAAACTTACAGCTTCTAAAACAATAAGACAATATTCAGAACTATAAAGTGCTAATTCTAAAGCAATGTCTATAGCAGGAGGTGTATCTATTAAAATATAATCATATTTATCTTTTACATCTTCCAAAAATTTTCTTAAAAAATAGCAACTATTTTTTTTATAAATGGCTTGTCTTTTCCAAAAATCAAAGGAAATAGTATTTGGTATTAAATCAATATTTTTTGCTACTTTTAAAATGACTTCTTTTTTTTCTGGTTCTATCAAACAATTTTTTACAGTTAATTCTGAATCTGAATGATAAACATTAAAAGCTTGACTAAGATTAGATTGACTATCTAAATCTATTAAAAGAACTTTGCCTTTTTTTGCGAAAAGGTAGCCTAAATTAAGTGTAGTTGTGGTTTTACCAACTCCACCTTTATTTTGACAAATAGTAATAGTTTTACCCATAAAATATATACTCCAAATAATTGAAAGGAATTATACAACAAGTTTTAAAGGAATTATTTTAAGAAAGTTGAACGCGTTCAACTTTTATTATTTTTTGAACTATAGCTATTTCAGTATAAATTTGTAGGCTAAATATGAGGAGATCTATAAACAGTCCGTTGCAAACAGTGATTTACAAACAGTCGGTTGCAACCGACTGTTTCAGGATAGTGTTTCAGGGTAGTATTTTACTGAAACAGTGAGTTTCAACTCACTGTTTATAAATATGGAAAAATTATGCACTGATGCTGAATTTGTAACCCACTGTTTCAGATAAGAGTTATATTTTTTTATTGTTTTATTCTTCATTACTAATTATAATTAAAATAGAGGTAAAAATATGGAAAAAATATCTTTTTCTCCAAAATATGATTATAAAGACTATGAGCTTTGGGAAGGTAATTGGGAGCTTATTAGTGGTACAGCATATGCTATGACTCCACTTCCTACATTTAAACATCAAAATATTAGTCAAAAAATTGCTCAACAATTAGGTAATTTATTATCTGATTGTAAAAAATGTATTCCCTTATTACCTATGGATTGGAAAGTTTCTGATGATACTATTTTACAACCAGATAATTGTGTTATTTGTTATCCTATAAATGATGAAGATAGATATTTAACTAGCCCCCCTACTTTAATTTTTGAAATTCTTTCCCCTTCTACCGCAACTAAAGATAAAATACTTAAATATCATATTTATCAAGAACAAAAAGTAAAATATTATGTTATTGTAAATCCTAAATCAAATTTATCAGATGTCTTTGAATTAAAAAATGATGAATATGAAAAAATTTTAGTTGCAAAAAATGAGACTTTTAATTTTGAATTAGGCGATTGTAAAATAGATTTTGATTTTTCTTTTATATGGTAAAGTTAGGCTAAAAATAGTATATTCCAAAAAATATAGTAAAATATTCAATGGTATTATTATGGCTCAAGTTATTAATGAAAAATAAAAAAGAATTTAAAAAGACCAATATAGTTAAATTTTACTTACTAAGTACTTTATTATTATTGCTAACTAATTCTCCTGTTTTAGCTCAACCTCTAGTTATGAATGCTTTTGTAAAAGAAAATATTGCAAATATCAGAGAAAAACCAGAAATAAATAGTAATGTTATTTTATCTGTACCTAAAAGCGAAAAATTAAATGTATTGGATGTTAATGATAAAGATGATTGGTATAAAGTATCTTTAGGTAATAAAAGTGGTTGGATAAATAAAAACTCTATTAATCTTTCTATTCCAACTTCTGTCGAATATAAAAATGTTTCCTTTTTAGGAACGAATAAAGAAACAGGTATTATAAAAAATGCGATAAAAATTTTTTCTAATGGTTTATATAAATATATTCTTGATGATAGAGGTAATAAACCTACTTTAATTATTTATAACCAAAATAATGAATATGTAAAAAATATACCTTTCTTTTATTATTGGGTTAATAATAGTTCCGATTTTAAAAATTTACTTATTGCTGTTGATAATGAAAATAATATTTATACCAATTCTTCTGCCAGAAATATTATAGCTAAATACGATTTTAATGGAAATAAATTAGCTGAAGTAAAAATAGAAGCCCAAGCTACACTAAAAGACATGAAATTTTATAATGATAGTTTATTTATTTTAGATGCAAATGCTAAAACTATTAAAGTTTTTGATAAAAAACTGGATAATACACAAAATATTTTTTTAACAGAAAGCTTTAGCCCACAAAATTTTGAGATAAAAAATAATAGTATTTTTTTATTAGATCAAAATGAAGAAAAATATACCACTTATTATGTAGATTCGTATTCTTTTTCTTTCAGAAGTGCCCCTAATTCTTCTGCTTCTATTATAGAAAACTTACCTAAAGGTAGTATTATAAAAGCTGGTGAAAACTCAAAAGAAACTAAAGTAAAAAACTTAGAAAATAATGATCCTAATAAAATACAAGAACAAACTTGGTTAGAAATAACAGAAAATAATAAAAAAAAGTTTGCAGATTTAAAAGAACTAAAAAAAGTAAATTTTTATGGAAAAGTTAATGTATATAATATGAATGGTACATTTATAGAAAGAGTTTCTTTTGACGAAAAAATAATTTTAAAAAACAACGATAAGCATAAAAATATTTCTAATGAAGAAATAAACCGAAAAATTTTATCTATAACAGCTACTTCAAAAAAAGATTTAATTTTGGCTGTATTATCTAAAACTAAAAATTCTGATGCAGGAATTATTAATCTGTATTTTTTTGATAAAGATGATAAAACTTATAAAATTAGTAATCAAATTCCATATAGTCAGTTTTTTGATTTCTATTTGGATCAAAAAGAAGTTTATCATATAAATAATAATGGTTTTATAGATATTTTTGATCTAAATGGCTTAGAAATAGGTACTTTAGGAAGAAAAAATAATTTAGCCTTTAACTTACCAGAAAATATCTTTTTTTATGATAATTCGTTATGTATTTTTGATAAAAGCAATTATTCTTTAGGTCTATATGATTTAAATGGAGAGCCTTATAAAGTAAAATCTTCTATTCAAAAAGGTGATAATTTTAATATAATTCAAGTTTTTTATAAAAATAATTATCTTTACCTTTTAAAAACTATAGAAAATGAAGAGAAAAAATTAGGTATAGAAATTTATACTAAAGATTTAACTAAAATTACTGATAAATGGTTAATGAGTATTGATTCTAATATAATTCCTAAAATGGCTGTTAATGATAATGAAGAAATACTTATTTATGGTAATTCTACTTTATATGGTAAAAAAGCAGTTATAAATATTTTAAATAAATATGGTCATAGTTTGTATAGAATAAAAACTGAAAATGATTTAGGTAAAATTTATTCTGAGGAATTGGTAAAAAAAATAAAAGAAAATGAAATTAAATTCCTAAATTTTGACAATAATGGAAATACTTATTTATTAGTACCATTCAAAGAACCATATCATAAAATACAAAAGTTAAAACTAAATAATGATGGTAGTTCTGAAGTTCTTAGAAATTTTAATGTAAGCTTTTTCGAAGAAACTATTTCTTATGAAGAAAATAAAGAAAAAAAAGAGAAAAAAGAATTTACAGGAGTTAATGGAGAAATACTAAGTATTTTAGAAGGTAAAAATAATTTTACTTATTTTCTTTTTAAAAATAAATTTTCAAAAGATTTTTCTATAGGTATTTATTCTCCTATTGGTACTTTGATTAAAACCCTTAAACTAAAAGATGTACAAGAAGTTAAAGGTATTACTTTGGATAATCAAGATAATATTTATTTTACAGATATTTCTTCTATAAAGAAATTTTCTAATGAATAAAAATCTTAGTAATTTATAAAAAGTTATTTTTTTGAACATAAAAAATTGTTATTATTTATTTATGTTTAAAATTGGTGGTAAATTTAAGTTAAAAGTTAAAAGTAAAAGGTAAAAAGTAATGAGTTAAAAGTTAAAAATTAAAAGTTAAAAGAAATAATCTAAATCTTCTAACTTCTAACTTCTAACTTCTAACTTCTAACTAATCTTCTAATTTCTAACTTCTAACTAGTCATTAGGGAATAAAGATGAATATAACTAAGTTTGCAAGTTTGATTGAAACTGACAAAAAAGGTATTTATAAACATTTTGAAAAAACAGAATTAAATAAAGATAAGCTTTCTATAGAGCAAATGAGACAAATTGCTGAAAAAATGAATCAAAAATTTAATAAAACATGGGATGGAAGAATAACTATAACTGTTTCTAATAATAAAGGTGGTATTTCAAAATCAACTTTCTGTGTTCATTTGGCATATATTTTAAAGCAATTTTATGAATTAGAAGTACTTTTATTATCAGTTGATCCGCAAGGTAATATTACTAATTCATTTTTTAGCAGAGAAAAACAAGATTATAACTTATTTAGACTAATGAAATCTTATAAAAATAAAAAACCAGAAAATCCCTTAGATTTTATTGTATCGCTAGATAGATTGGGTAATGTTGATTATATACCAGTAGATATGGAATTTGCAGGTATAGAACAATGGGATAATATGGATTGTGTATATCTAAAAGATATTATTGAAGATATAGAAAATAAATATCATAAAAAATATGATTGTATTATTATAGATACCCCTCCTACTGTTAGCAGACCACAAGTAGCAGGTCTTTTAGCTACAGATTATTTAGTTGTTCCTATGGAAAGTGAAATACAATCTATTACAGGTGCTAATAATGTTTTAGAATTAGTAGATACTCTTTCTAGATGGATAGATGTAAAAGGTATTGCTGGTTTTGTTTCTATGTACGAACAAAGATTAGTAGATAAATCAACTTCAGAAAGAATTTATTCTATTTTTGAAGATAAAATGACACTATTTAAAACTAAAATACCTAGATGTGTAGCTGGTAAAGAAGTTTTTACTAGAGGTAAAACAGTTTATGATTATGAAAAAGATGATAAGTTGTCAGCAGCCTACTTAGAAATTGTAAGAGAATTAATGGAGTTTATAGCAAATGAGCAGTAAATTACAAGCTTTTGATAACTTAAATTTTGAAACTATTACAGCAAATAAGCCAGATTATAAACAAGTAGAATGGACTTTTATAAAAAAAGATGTAGAGCTTAATGTAAGAGAAGAAGAAAAATATACAAATGATCCAGAATTACATGATTTAGCGTACTCTATTATAAAATTTGGTTTAAGACAACCAATAGTTCTTTATAAAGATAAAACACAAAAGAATTTTTATAAAATATGGCACGGACAAAGAAGATATAGTGCTATTCAATTAATACAAGAAAAAACACAATTAGAATACTATATAGATGGGAAACCTTATACAATAACCAAAAAAGATAAAGATGATCTTTTTAAAATACCTTGTATTATATTACCAGAACCTGAAGATTCTTCTCAAAGAATTTTAAAACAAATTGCTGAAAATGAGCATAGAAAAGATGTTGATAATCTAGAACTATGTAAACAATATCATGAATTGTTAAAAAAGAATGTTTCTTGGAATCAAGAAGTTTTAGCTGAAAAAATAGGTAAATCTAAACAGTTGGTAAGTGATATTTGTGGTTTAAAAAGAATAGAAGCAAAAATACAAAAACTTATTTCTGAAATACAATTATATGGTTTTACCTTAAAAACTATAGAAGAAAAAAAAGTTGATATTAATAAAACTGAAAATAACTCAAAAAGAGTAGGTATAAAACTTTTAAGAACTATAGCAACCTCAAAAAATCAAAATGAAACTTTTTGGTCTCTTTTTGGTAATAAATGTTCTGAAAAAGATGCAGAGTTTTTGGGTTATACTATAGAAACTAAAAAAGAAAATGAAAGCAAAGTAGATGATTTTTCTAAATTAAATTCTGATTATTTAAAAGCTATGAAAAAACTTGATAATGTTGAAGCAAATAAAAAAGATAAATATCTTGCTAAAAAAACTGAAATAGCTAAGAATTTAATTAAAAAACTTTTAGAAGATAATAAAATTAGTATAAATGATTTAAAATAGAATGAGTCAAGATTATTATGAAATACTTCAGGTTCATCCTAAAGCTGGAATTGAAGTAATAAAAAAAGCTTACTATACTTTAATGCAACAAAACCATCCAGATAAAGGTGGTTCTGAAGATTTTGCAAAAAAAATAAATGAAGCGTATTCTGTTCTAAGTGAACCAAATACTAGAAAAAAATATGATTATGAAAGAAATTTAAGGTTATTAGAAAAATCTAGAGCTTTAAAAAAACAAAGTGAAATTTTAACTAAAGAAAAGAAAACTAAACAAGAAAATGTTATTTCAACTACTTGTCCAGTTTATTCTTCTTATGGAGCTTTGGTAACTGACGAAAGAGGTAATAGAGTTATTATTATAAACTCTGAAGGTCAGATAACATGGGAATATGGTAAATTTGGTACTTTACAAGCTAATAAGTTAAAAAATCCTAAATTTGCTAATTTTACAAATAATCAAAATATTTTGATTACAGATAGTGGTAATTCTAAAATAATAGAAGTTAATCATAAAAAAGATACAGTATGGGAATTTGGAACAGGTGAAAGTAAATATGGAGATAATACTCTAAATAATCCAAACTCTTGTATAAAATTAGCTAACAATAATTACTTGATAGCTGATACTGGTAATAAAAGAGTTATAGAAGTTAATCCATTAGGTCAAATTGTATGGCAATATGGAGATATAAAAGATACTAAAATGTTTGGTAAATCTCTTTGGGGAGCTTTATTTGATAAAAATACTTCTCTACTTTATAATCCTGTTTTTGCAGAAAGATTATCTAATGGGAATACTCTTATTTCTGATACAGGAAATAAAAGAATTATAGAAGTATCTAATGATAGAAAAACAGTATGGGAATATCCACCTAAAAAATCAGATAAAAAAGATATTTTTGAAGGTGCTAATTTTATTCATAAATATAATAATGGCAATATTTTATATTGCTTAGATAAAGCTTGTGAAATGGATTCAGAAGGTAATATTGTTTGGTTTTATAACAAAATTCAAGGCGATGTAAATATAGATTGGATTTATAAAGTAGATAATAATAGCTATTTAGTAAGTATTACTAGAATGGTTAGAAGAGGTATAAATCAAGAAATAACAATGATTGATAATACTGGAAAATCTATTTGGAAATATTATTTTTCTCAATATAAACATGTTTAGGCAATATGAATAATTTATTTAATATAAAACTTCTAAAAAGAAAATTAGATAATTTTAATATAACAGAAGAAAAATTAAAAAATTCATCTGAAATAATTTCTAATTGGGCTTCATTATTAATATCTGGTGAATTGGATAAACAAAATGAGAAAATGCTACAAGGTGATTTTCTAAAAGATTTTTTTCAAATAATTTTAGATTATACAAGTATTACTAAAAATACTACTAATTATAACTTTAAACAACATCCAAAAACTGAAACAGATAAAAGAAGAGAGCCAGATGGAGCAATTGGTTTTTTTGATGATAAAAATCATATTACTAAAGGTGTAATAGAATTAAAAGGCTCAAAATCTGATTTAGATAAAAAACAAAGTAGAACAGAGAACTTAAGCCCTGTAGAACAAGCTTTTTTTTATCTTTCTAAATATGATTATTGTGATTGGGTTATAGTTTCTAACTTTAAAGAAATTCGCTTATATTCAAAAGAGAGAGGTCAAGGGTTTTATCATAGTTTCAAACTTTTAGATTTAAAATCTGAAATACAACAATTAAAAATGTTTATCTTTTTATTATCAAAAGAAAATCTTATTTCGAAAAATAAAAGTTCAATAATTTTTGATTTATTAAAAGAAACAACTACAAGAGAAGAAGAAATATCTGAAAAATTTTATGAAGATTATAAAAAAGTAAGAAAAAATTTATTTGAACATATATCAAAAAATAATGTATCTTTGGAAAGAGATATTGCTTTTTTAAAAGTTCAAAAGTTATTAGATAGGTTTATTTTTATTTGTTTTTGTGAAGATTGTAATGGTCTTTTACCAAAAGGAATAATAAGAGATGTTTATAAATTAGGAAAAAACTCAAGAAGAAGAACAAAAGGGAAAGTTTGGGAAGAATTTAAGAACCTTTTTATGGATATAGATTTGGGTAGATATGATATTGATCCTAAAATAAATAAATATAATGGAGGGCTATTTTCTGAGGATAATATTTTAAATAATTTAATTATTTTAGATGATATTTGGGAAGAAATTGTAAAACTATCTGATTATGATTTCGAAACTGATTTAACTGTTAATATTTTGGGACATATTTTTGAACAATCTATATCTGATTTAGAACAAATAAAACAAAGTTTAGTTGAAAGTAATGATAACTTAACAAATAATACCTCTAAAAGAAAAAAAGATGGTATTTTTTATACTCCACCTTTTATAACTGATTATTTGGTAAAAAATACTATTGGAATATATTTAAATGAAAATCCTGATTCATTAGAAAAAATAACTATTTTAGATCCTGCATGTGGCTCTGGTGCTTTTTTAAATCAAGCACACGACTTTTTGGTAAAAGAATATGACAAAAGGCTATCAGAAAGAATTGAAAAAAAACAGTTGGAAAAGAAAAAAAATAAATACCAACTTGATATTTTAGATCAATCTAAAGCTTTATCTCAAAAAAAACAACTTTTAAATAATCTTTATGGTATAGATTTAAATGAAGAAAGTGTAGAGATTACAAGATTATCTCTATGGTTAAAAACAGCAGATAAAGGAGAAGAATTAGCTAATTTAGATAAAAATATAATGGTTGGGAATAGTTTAATTAATGATGAAAAACTTACAAAAAAAGCTTTTAATTGGAATGATTTAGAGATAATAAAAAATGGTGGTATTGATGTTATTATAGGTAATCCTCCTTACTTAAATATACAAGGAGTAACTTCATTTCATTCTAATCAAGTTAATTATTTTTCTAATAAATATATATCTGCTACAGGTAAATATGACTTATATGTTTTATTTTTAGAACAAGCCTTTAATTTATTAAAAGAAAATGGAAGATTAGGTTTTATTATTCCACATAAATTTATTAATGCAGATTTTGGAACAGGTATAAGAAAGTTTTTGAAAGAGAATAAATGCGTAGAAAAAATTATTAGTTTTGGAGAAAATCTTATTTTTGAAGAAGCTACAACTTATACAGCATTAGTTTTTTTAAGAAAAGAAAAATTAGATAGTTTATTATATTATGAAATAAAAGGTAAAAAAACTAATGAACAAATTGAAAATGAGATAAATCAATTAAAAGATTCTGATTTTTCTATAATTAATTATGATAAGTTAGAAGATAAAAAGTGGATTTTTTCTGATAATAAAAACATGTCTGTTCTTGATAAATTAAATAAGCAACCTTTAAGATTAAAGGATGTTTTTAGTAACATATCTCAAGGTATTGTTTCAAATGGAGATGATATTTTTATTTTAAAAGGAAAGTTTGAAGGTATTTATTTTAAAGGTTTTTCAGAAAGACTGAATAAAGAAGTTGTTTTAGAAAAAGATATTTTGAAACCAATTTTAAAAGGAGAAGATGTAAAAAAATATAGAGATTTAGAAAATAATTTTTATATTATTTTTCCACATTATATAGAAAATAAAAAAACAAAGCCGTATGAAGAAGACTTATTAAAAATAAAATTTCCTTTAGCTTATAACTATTTGAGTATATTTAAAGATGAACTTTTAAATAAAAAAATAAAATATAAAAATAATACTAATTATTGGTACTCACTACATAGATCAAGAGAAATATCTTTTTTTGAACAAGAAAAAATAATAACTCCTCAAATTACTTTAGGGTGTAATATGGTTTATGATATAAGATTTTTTTATCATAATACAAAATGCTATAGTTTAATTAAAAAAGATACTATCTTAGAAGATTATAAGTATTTTCTAACTATCTTAAATAGTAAGTTATTATGGTTTTTTATAAAAAATACTGGTGATGTTTTAAGAGGTGGGTATTATTCTTTTACTACAGATTACTTGAAAGATTTTCCAATTCCAAAATTAGAATCTTTAGAACAACAAAAGCCTTTTATAGAAAAAGCAGAACAACTTATGGATGCTACAAATAATTTTTATTCTTATAAAGATAATTTTTTAGACTGGTTAATAACTAATTTAAAATTAGAAAAACATAAAAGTAAACTTGAACATATTCATAAAATATCTAAAGATGAACTTTTTAATAAATTAAAAGATTTAAAAGTAGATTTATCTGATATAAATTTATTTGGAAGTATTTCAAAAAATCATTCTATTTTAATTAACCATTATAATAATTTAAATAACTTAGAAAACGAGGCTAATTATATGGTTTATAAGCTATATGGATTAACAGAAGAAGATATAAAAATAATAGAAAATGATACTTTTTTACCTTAATATAATTTAATATACATTCAACTATAGATAAAAAAAGCTTCTTACAAAAATATTTTTTTGCTATTGATAAAAATTTTTTGCTATTTAAAAAAAACATGTTATGCTCAATATATGCTAAGTAAAAAGTATTTAGTAAAAAATTTAAGGTTGTAAGAAACATCCTAAAACTAAGGGCTTTGAACTTATCTATAAGATATATTTTTAAAAAGAAAAGGGTTTTTAATTATTATGGCTAATGAAAAAAAAGAAAAATCTTCTGGGGCAACACAAACAATCGAACAAGACAAAAAGAAATCTCTCGAAATGGCTCTTTTACAAATTGAAAAAACATTTGGTAAAAACACCATTATGAGATTAGGTGATGCTCCTAGAACTAGAGTTGAAGCAGTTCCAACTGGAGCTTTAGCTTTAGATGTTGCATTAGGAGTTGGTGGAGTTCCGAAAGGAAGAATTGTAGAAATTTATGGTCCAGAATCTGGCGGTAAAACTACTTTAACTCTCCATATTGTTGCTGAAATTCAAAGAGCTGGTGGTACAGCTGCTTTTATAGATGCAGAACATGCTTTAGATCCTGATTATGCAAAAAGAATAGGTGTTGATACCGAGAATTTATTAATTTCTCAACCTTCTTCTGGTGAAGAAGCTTTGGAAATAACTGAAACTTTAGTTAGAAGTAATGCTGTTGATATAGTTGTTATCGACTCTGTAGCTGCTTTAGTTCCAAGAGCAGAATTAGAAGGAAATATGGGTGATTCTCAAATAGGTTTACAAGCAAGACTTATGTCTCAAGCTTTAAGAAAACTTACCGCTGTTACTGGTAAATCTAAATGTTTAGTTATTTTTATTAACCAATTACGTGAAAAAGTAGGTATCAGCTATGGTAATCCTGAAGTAACTACTGGTGGTAGAGCTTTAAGATTTTATTCTTCTGTAAGAATGGAAATAAGAAAAAGTGAAGTAATAAAAGATAAATCTGGTGTTGAAGTTGGAAATAGAACCAAAGTAAAAGTAGTAAAAAATAAAGTAGCTCCTCCATTCAAAATTGCTGAGTTTGATATTATTTTTGGACAAGGTATTTCTAAAGAATCATCTGTTTTAGATTTAGCTGCTGAGTTTGGTATTATTCAAAAAAGTGGTGCATGGTATGCCTATAATGATAGTAAAATAGCTCAAGGTAGAGATAATGCAAGAGATTATTTAAAAGCTAACCCTGAACTTTGTAAAGAAGTAGATGCTTTAGTAAGACAAAAACTTGCAGAGAAAATGGGTAATCTTAATAATGATTTTACTCCTGAAGAAGATTATGATCATGATTCTGAACCAGAAGAATAAATTCTAACTGAGTTATTTAATTTATAACTCATCTAAAAACGGTGGTGTCTAAAAAGTGGGCGTTAATTATAACGCCCATACGAAAACACTGGCTTTCACCCTAGTCTTTCGTAAAAAAAGGCCTAGAAAAGTCCTTTTTGCCCCCCCCTCTACGAAAATACTGGGTTTTATACCTTAAAATAACTTTTATCTAAAACTCTTCTCACTTCTCACTTTTAACTTCTCACTATTTACTATTCACGATTAACGATTAACAAATTACTATGGATAAAAACAACGAAACTCTTCAAACTTGGAACAAATTAGCTCCAATGTATAAAAATAAATTTATGGATTTAAAACTTTATAATGATTCTTATGATTTGTTTTGCGAATTAATTACTAAAAAAAATCCTAATATTCTTGAAATTGGCTGTGGTCCTGCTAATATAACTAAATATCTTTTATCCAAAAGATCTGACTTTTCAATTTTAGCTACAGATTATTCCCCTAATATGATAGATGTAGCTTTAACTCATAATTTAAATGCTACTTTTAAAGTAATGGATTGTAGAGAAATAAAAACTCTTGAACAAAAATATGAAGGTATAATTTGTGGCTTTTGTGTACCTTATTTATCAGAATTAGAGGTTTTAAACCTTATCTTAGATTGTTATAATTTATTATCTGAAAAAGGTATTTTATATCTTAGTTTTGTTGATAATGAATTAGAAAATACTTCTGAGTGGAAAACTACAAATGAAGGAAACAGAGTGTTTTTTAATTATTATACTACAACATATATAAAAGAACTTTTAATTAATAATAGCTTTGAAATTTGTGATAAATTTGAAATTGAACAACAAAAACCAGATAAAAAAATAGAAAAACATATAATTTTAGTTGTAAATAAAAATTGTTAAAAAATGAAAAAAGCTTATGCCTATATTATAAAAAATAATAAACTTTTAGTTTTCTCAGAACCAGAATTTCCTGAAGTTGGATTTCAAGTTGCTGGTGGTACTGTGGAAGAAAATGAGGATCTAGAAGTAGCTATAAAAAGAGAAGTTATCGAAGAAACAGGATTAACAGATTTTTCTATAAAAAAATACTTAGGAAAACAAGTTATTACTTTTAATCAAAAAACTTATGAAAGACACTTTTTTTTAATTGAATTAACTCAAGATACTCCAGAAACTTGGGAACATATAGAAAAATTCCCTTCTGAAGGAGAAAAAAAAGAAATTTTATTTCGCTTCTGTTGGAAAGATTTAGCTAAAGATAATATTGATATAGGAAATCAAGGGGTGTTTTTATATCATTTACAGCATTTTTTAGATTAGCTTAAACTTTTAAAACACTGTATAATAGCTTTTGTAAATTTTGGAAAATATAAAATGACCGCAAAAGTTTTAGTAAATGTAGATAGAAATAATGTCTCTGAAAGTGCCCATAGAGGTTGGGTGGTTGCTTGTGATAATAGAGGTAAAATATTAGCTGGAACTCATAAAAAATTCCCAGATGTTTTTGCTAGATCTTCTATAAAACCAGTTCAAGCTTTACCTTTTTTATTTGCAGATGGTTTAGAGACTTTTTCTTTTGGTATAAAAGAATTATCTGTTATGTGTAGCTCTCATAGCGGAGAAGAAATACATGTAAAAACAGTTTCTAGTATTTTAAAAAAAATAAAATTAACCGAAAAACACTTAAAATGTGGAATACATAATCCTTATGGCGTAGAAGCTAATAATCACTTAATAAAAACTAATACACAGCCATCAGAAATACATTGTAACTGTTCTGGTAAACATTCTGGAATGTTAGCTGCTTGTTTGATTAGTGGTTGGACTTTACATGATTATTATGATTATAATCATCCACTACAAAAAGAAATACGACAACATATACAAAATCTAACAGGTTTAAAATCAGATAATTTGAATTGGGGGATAGATGGTTGTGGAGTTCCTACTTATTCTATGCCTTTAAATAAAATAGCTGAGATTTTTGCTAAAATTTCTAACCCTAACCATGATTTGTCGCCTAAATATCAACAAATTTTTAATTTAATAAAAGAAGCTTTTTTTGAGTATCCAGAAATTATAGCAGGGACTAATAGAGTTGATACTCAGATAATGTGTGCTAATAGAAATAAATATATTTCAAAAATAGGTGGCGAAGCTGTTTTAGCTTTAGGTATTCCGAATGAAAAAAAAGCTTTTGCTATAAAAATAGAAGATGGTGCAAATAGACCACTTTTACCAGTTATTATAAAAACCCTAGAACTTCTAAAACAAGATGTTTCTAACCCAGAATTACAAAAATTAGCTATAACTAATGTAGAAAATAATTCTAAACAAGTTGTAGGAAAAGTTTATCCAGTTTTTAGTTTCATATAGAGGTAAAAATGTCAGAAAATATTGAAAAAAAACACAAAGTTGCCATAATTGAAAATATAAAAATAAAAGGTGATTATGAATTAGATGCAACTGTTTATAGACCAGAAGAAAAAGGTTCTTATCCTTGTGTATTAGTTTGTCATGGCTTTTTATCAAGTAAAGAAGAAGCTGGAGATTTTCCTTATAAATTAGCAGAAGAGGGTTATATTGTTTTAGCTTTTGATTTTTCTGGTCATGGAAAAAGTGAAGGTGATAGAGGTTATTGTACTGCTACCAGACATTTAGATGATTCAGAAAGAGCCTTAAAAAAACTTTGGGAACAAGAAGGTGTAATAAAAGAAAAAACTGCTGTTTTGGGTCATAGTATGGGAACTGTTGCAACCATAAGACTTTTAGGTGAATCTGAAGAAGGTAAAAAATGTCTAACTGGTATTGTTTTAGCCCCTGTAAGAAAATTTTCTGATGCTGTTGGTAAATTTGAATTAGAAGCCTATAAATTTGTAGCAGGAATTGCTTGGCCTGTTTTATTAATTACAGGTAAACACATGTATTTACCATACAAAGTAAAAACCAGTGAAATATTTTTAGATCAAGAAATAGCTAAAGAATTTGAAAAGAAAAATTTACTTCAAACTACTATGCCGATAAATAACTATTATTACATGATAAAACAAATTGATAATGAAAAATACGCTCCTAAAGTACAACAAAAAATTTTAGCCATAATAGGAAAACATGATAAAGTTATTCCTCCATTAGGTTCTAGAAGTGTTTTTGAAAAATTTCCTAATAAAGATAAAAAATTAGTTGAAATAGAAAATTGTGGACATTCTCTAATGATGGATTATGGAAAAAATGATGTTTTTAAAGAAGTAAAAGATTGGTTAGTTAAAGTTTTTGAGTAATGAATTTAAGACAGGGGTCGGGGGCACAGCCCCCGTCCCCCTTGAAACCCCAGAGCAGAGCTCTGAGGTATTCTATAATAAAAATAAATATAAATTAAAAAAATACCTTTAATTAACAAATTTACTTAAATTTTTTTATTAAAAATCACAAGTTTTATAGATTTCGTACTATAATTTTATATGGGGTAATATGACTTGTTATATAAAAATATAACTAGAGGTTGTTTTATGAAAATAAATTTTTTTAATATATCTATATTTGCATTAGTATCTGCATTAGTAATGTCTTGTGGTTACACACCTAATAAAGGTAATGCTTTTATTCCAGAAAGAGGTTATATTAATCCTACTTTTACTCCTTCTACAGCAGATGAAACCCCAAGCTTACCTCCTGGAACTACTCCAGAGCAAATGAAAATTTCAAATCTTAGTCCAGAAGAAGTACAAAACTCTCAAGTAGTAGTATCTGTTGGTAAAATTCGTTCTTTTACTGTAGATATACTTTTAAATACAAAACAAACTCTAAGAAGCTATTCTGGAGTAAAATGGAGTGTTTCTAATCCTGATATTGGAACTATAAGCCCAAAAGGCGTTTTTACACCTTTAAAAGAAGGTAAAACTAAAATAATTGCTTCTATAAATGGAGTTGCAGCACAAATAGAAATTTCTATTACTAGTGCCTTAAATGTATGGTCTCAAGTTATTTCACCTACTTCTAGTAACTTATATTCGGCAAAATTAGTAAATGATAATGAAGGTTGGGCTGTTGGTCAAGGTGGTACTATTTTACACTATTCAAATGGTGGATGGATGGATGAAACAGGTTCTGTTTCTTCTTCATTAGGTACATCTGGTACAGATTTAACAGGTATTGATGCCCTTGAATCTGGTGATGCTTGGGCTGTTGGTGGAAATATTATTTTACATAATTCAGGTGGTAAATGGGAAAAAGATAGATATACCCCAGATGGAAACTTAAAAGCTATAGATATGCTTAACCCAACAGATGGTTGGGCAGTTGGAAGTACCTCTGGAAATAAAGGTATGGTTCTTCATTTTACTAATGGAACTTGGCAAGATGTTGGTGCAGACATAAAAGAAGAATTAAATAGTGTTAGTGTAGTTGGTCCAAATGAAGTTTGGGTTGCTGGTAAATCAAAACTCTTAGGTGCTCCTGCTGTATATAAATTTAATGGAGAAAAATGGACTAAAGCAAGATTTAATCAAGATACTTTTCTTTCTAACCTTTTAAGTAAAGTAACCCCTTGGGATGGAACTTATGAAGTAAAAGCTATAAAAATGCTTAATAGTAGCCAAGGTTGGATAGTAGGAGAATCAAGTCCTATTGCTTCATCTATAAGAGGTCAAAGAGGTTTTATGTTCTACTATGATTCAATAAAAGATATTTGGGTAAGAGGTTCTTTTGATAAAGCAACCGCTAATTTAGAACAAGTTCCACTTAAAAATGTAGGAATGATTTCAGGTGGTAAAGGTTGGGTTTTAGGTACTAATACTCCACCAAAAAGCTTATTGAAAAAAGATTTATCTGATATTCCAGGTAACTTTTTAGAGTGCAATGGTAAAGAGTTAAAAATAGATACTAAATATCAAGCAAATACTGTAGGTAAATCTTTTTATGGTATAGATTTATTACCAAATGGAAATGGTGTAGTAGTAGGTGAAAATGGTTTTATTATGCATCATCAATATGATGTAAGCCGTCCAAATTACTATAGTTCTGGTAACAACTATAACAACAATACTAATTATGCTAATTCTACCAATACTAACCCTTATGGTGGTTATAATACTGGTGGAACAACTGGTACAGGTTATTAATTATTAAATTGTGAATCATAAAATACTTTATGATTCACAATTAAAAAAATATGAAGAAAGCACTAATAACTGGAGTAACAGGGCAAGATGGCTCGTACTTAGCAGAATTTTTACTAGAAAAAAATTATCAAGTTCATGGAATAATAAGAAGAAATTCTTCAACTAACCTCGATAGATTAAATACTATATATAAAAGTGAAGAACATAAACATTCAAACTTTTTTTTACATTATGCAGATTTAGCAGATTTTTCTTCTTTAGATAATGTTATTACTAAAATAAAACCAGATGAAATTTATAATTTAGCTGCTCAAAGCGATGTAAGACTATCTTTTGATATGCCTGAATTAACTACAGATATAACAGGATTAGGGACTTTAAGGCTTTTAGAAAGCATTAGAAAAAATAATCTTAAAACAAAATTTTATCAAGCTTCTTCATCTGAAATTTTTGGTAATATAAAAATAAAACCTCAAAATGAAAATACTCCATTTTCGCCTCGTTCTCCTTATGGTTGTGCTAAATTATATGCTTATCATATTACTAAAAACTACTTAGAAAGTTATAATATTTTTGCTTGTAATGGAATTCTTTTTAATCATGAATCTCCAAGAAGAGGAGAAAATTTTGTAACTAAAAAAATAACTAAATCAGCTTCAATGATAAAAAAAGGCTTACAAGATTGCTTATTTTTAGGTAATTTAGATTCTAAAAGAGATTGGGGCTTTGCAGGAGATTATGTTGAAGCTATGTGGTTAATGCTCCAACAAGAAAATCCAGATAATTATGTTATATCAACCGGAGAGGCTCATTCTGTTAGAGAATTTTTAGAAAAAGCATTTTATTATTTAGATATAAATATACAATGGGAAAATTCTGGTATAGATGAAATAGGAATAAATAAAAAAACAGGGCAAACTATTATAAAAATAAATCCTTATTTTTTTAGACCCGCTGAAGTAGATTATCTTTTAGGTGATGCTTCTAAAGCTAAAGAAAAATTAAAATGGGTTCCTAAAGTTAGTTTTGATGAATTAGTTAAAATGATGGTTGAGTATGATTTTTATGAATCATTCAGAATTTAATTATTTGAAGGAAAATATAATTAAAATATCAACTATAAAACCAGAAACAAGTCTTGATGATTTAGAGTTATTAGACAAGCTTATAGGAGATTCTAATTTAGTCTTATTAGGCGAAACTACTCATGGAACTAAAGAAGTTTTTCAAATGAAGCATAGATTAATAGAATATCTTGTCATTAAAAAAAAATTTAATATTTTCTCTATAGAAGCTTCAATGACTGATGCTTACAATCTTAATGAATTTATTCTTTACGGAAAAGGTAATCCTGAAATTTTATTAAAAAGTTTAAATTTTTGGTGTTGGAATACAGAAGAACTATTAAAACTTATTTTATGGATGAGAAATTTTAATATATCAATTGATTCTAAATATCAAAATGAATTTAAGACTTCCTGCGGGGTATCAACCCCGAAGGAAGAAGGACTCGGGGGGGCTACCCCCGTACCCCCTGAAACCCCAGAGCATAGCTCTGAGGTATTCTCTAATAAAAATAAAAAAATAAAATTTACTGGTTTTGATATGCAATCAATAAAAAGAGCTATTAATAATATAAGTTTATTTGCAAAAAAATATGATAATAACCTTGAAATTTTTTTAGATGATTTGAACCTTATAAATGAAGAAATAACTAGTATTTATAAAAAACTATATGAATTATATTTTGAAAAAATAAAATCTATTCAGACTGATAAAGAAAAAGAAAATTTATTTAAAGAGTTTTATAAATTACCAGAAGAACTTTCTAAAAAAAACTTAAATAAATCATATGAAATTTATAATTATATTATTAAAAATAAAGAAAATTATTTAAAACAAATAAATATAAATGAATATAACTGGTTAGAACAAAATTCAAGAATTATAAATCAATATTCAGATTGTATGAGTAGAAATTCTGATGAAGGTGGTAAAATAAGAGATTTTTATATGTCTGAAAATATAAAATGGATAATAGATAATTATGAAAAAAGTAAAGTGATAGTTTGGGCTCATAATGATCATATTCAAAAAAAAGAAGGCTATATGGGATATTTTTTAGCTAAATATTATGAAAAAAGCATGAAGGTTTTTGGATTTTCTTTAGGCAATGGAACTTATACTGCAATGTGTGATGATAAAACTATAAGAGATAATAATAAACTAATTCCTCCAATAAAAGAAAGTTTTGAATATTATTTTGAAAAAATAAATATACCTTTTTTTATTTTAAATACAAAAAATTTTAATACAAAAAATCATTTTTTAACTCAAACACAAAAATTTAGAAGTATTGGTGCTGTAGCTCTTGAAGATCAATTTTTAGATTTTAATATAACAGAACAATTTGATTTTATTATTTATTTAAATAAAACAACTGGATCTGTGTTGTTAAAAAACTATCTATCTCAATGAAGTAAAGCTATAATACAAAAGTTTATTACAAAATTAACTATTTATATATTTACTAAAAATGAATAAAAATTTAGAAATAAATCAAATTAATCTTAAAAAAGATATTAATTATATGATTTTAGCTCTTAAAAAGGCAAAAATATCTTATATTAAAAATGAAGTACCAGTAGGAGCTATAATTGTTTTTGAAAATAAAGTAATAGCAACTGGCTATAATAAAAAAGATAGTAAAAATGATATTACAGCTCATGCTGAAATAGAAGCCATAAAAAAAGCTCAAAAAAAGCTAGGTACATGGAGACTTAATAATTGTAGTTTATATGTTACATTAGAACCTTGTCCTATGTGTGCAGGAGCTATTATACAGAGTAGAGTTTCCAAGATAGTTTATGGAGCTAAAAATAATTTTTATGGTTCTTTTGGTACAATCATAGCTTTAGAAAAACTATTTCCTGATGCAAAAAATATAGAAATAATACATGATGTTCTTTCAGATGAATGTTCAGATTTATTAAAAAAATTTTTTTCAGAAAAAAGAAAGTTAAAATAAATAATAAAAATAAGTTTTAAATCACTGTACAAGTGTATAAAAATAGTTATAATACTTAATAGCTCTTAAGATTTATAAAGACCACTAAGAGGTTTAAATAGAGTGCATGAAGTAAAATTGCTAAAAACCTTAAATAAATTACAAAATGACTTTATATCAAGTAAAATTTCTTATGAAAAAGTTATTTTTGATATATTAAAGCTTATACTTTTAAATTTTAAAATAAAAAACGCCTCATCCTATATAATTATAAATAGAGAAGTTTATTATTTCTCAGTTTCTAATAATACAACTATAACTGATAAATATGATATTACTGATTTTTCTAATACCTCTTTATTTGATGTAGTTGGTAATGTAATAGAAAATGCTAATATTTTAGATCAAGAACTAGGTTTAGATGATAATAATTACCTTAAAATGGATATTTTATCTGATAGCAATAGATTAGGAGTTTTATTACTATCAGACACTAAAGATTTAACTGATTTAGAAGATAATGATAAGTTGTTTATAATTAATGAGTCAATTTGTTCTATTACTATTTTACATAAGAATCAACTTCAAAAAACGTCTGAAAATACTATATTTAAGTTTAAAAATATTTTACTAGATTTATCTTCAAAAGTCACTGAAGAGTTAGATTTAAATTTAAAAAACTATACTAAAATAGTTTCAAAATTATTAGATGTTGAAAGAGTAAGTATCTGGTTTCTTACCCCTGATCAAAAATCAATAAAGTGTCATAATTTATATCTGAAAAGTTCTGACTCATATAAATACAACCTAGAATTAGATGAACAAGATTATCCAATTTATTTTGAAAAACTTAAGTTACATAAAACTATAGTTGCTAATGATGCTTTAACCAATCCTAATACTAAAGAGTTTGTAGATAATTATTTAGGTTTATACGATATAAAATCAATGTTAGATACTCCTATATGGTATAATGGAGCTTTTTATGGAATAATTTGTTTAGAAAATACCAAAACAACTAAAATTTGGACAGAACAAGAACAAGATTTTTGCTCAAGTATTTGTAATATAATTTCAATGGTTTTAGAGTTATATAATAGAAAAAAAGTTGAAATTCAATTGATGGAAGCCAAAGAAAAAGCAGAGGAGTTATCCAAAGCAAAGTCTGAATTTTTAGCTAATATGAGCCATGAAATAAGAACTCCTATGAATGCTGTTATTGGTATGGCAAATCTATTATTAGATACAGAATTAACAGTAGAGCAAGTTGATTTTCTTAATACTATAAAACTTAGCAGTGAAAGCTTATTATCTATAATTAATGATATTTTAGATCTTAGTAAAGTTGAAGTTGGAAAAATAGAATATGAAGATGTTACTTTTAATTTAAGAAAATGTATAGAAGAAGTAATAGATATATTAACTGTTAAAACTAATGAGCAAAATAATGAATTAGTTTATTTTATAGAACCAGATGTACCAGAAATGATTATTGCAGATGTAACTAGAATTAGACAAATTTTAGTTAATTTAGTTAGTAATGCAGTTAAATTTACTAAAAACGGAGATATTATAATAGAAGTAAAACTTATTTCCAAAAAAGGAGATAAAGTAATGTTAAATTTCTCTATAAAAGATACGGGAATAGGTATTCCTAATAATCAATTAGATAAATTGTTTTTATCTTTTTATCAAGTTGATTCTTCAACTACTAGAAAATATGGTGGTACAGGTTTAGGATTATCTATTTCTAAAAAATTAGTTGAGGGAATGGGTGGTAAAATAAACGTAGAAAGTAAAGAAGCTAAAGGTTCTATTTTTTCTTTTACTTTACCTGCTACAGAATATAGAATTTCTAATGAACTCGATATTTCACTAAAGAATAAAAAAGTTCTTATAGTAGATGATAATTCTATTAATAGAAAGATTTTATTTTTACAATGCAAAAATTGGGGGTTAAATCCAACTATAGTAGAATCAGCTAAAGAAACAGAAGTTTTACTCAAAAAAGAAAAATTTGATTTAGCTTTATTAGATTATCAAATGCCAGAAATGGATGGTTTGGAACTTGGAAGATTAATAAAAAATAAATATGATAAAAATTTACCACTTATTATGCTAAGTTCTGGTATTAAGCCAGATATGAAAGATTTTAATAGTATATTTGATTTTTATTTATCTAAACCAATAAAACAATCTCAATTATATAATTTGATAGTTCAAATTTTTTCTAGAGAGAATAAAGAACCTTTTATTCAAAAAACAACTAAGTTAGATATAAAATTGGATAAAAAATATCCTATTAAGATACTTGTAGCTGAAGATAATTCTATAAATCAGAAGTTAATGACTAAAGTTTTAGAAAAATTAGGTTTTATTGCAGATATTGCTTCCAATGGATTAGAAGTTTTAAGTATGATGAAATTTAAGAAATATGATGTTATTTTTATGGATTTACAAATGCCAGAAATGGATGGCTTGGAAGCTACTCAAAAAATAGTTGAAAAATATAATGATTTTAGACCAATTATAATTGCTATGACAGCTAATGCAATGAGTGGTGATAAAGAAAAATGTATTTATGCAGGAATGGAAGATTATGTTAGTAAACCAATTACTCAAAGAGAAATTAAAGAAATACTTATAAAATGGGGTAAGGTTTTGATTAAAAGAAATTTTTCTAGATTATAGTATTAATTTAGAAAAATTTCTGTAGCAACTATTTTACTTTTATAAAAGTAAAAAGTTTGGTTAAATAATAATTTTATTTTCCTTGAATAGCTGAAGCTAAACTTGTAACAGGACCATAATCTCTTTCTAATAAAGTAGAAAAATCAATTTGATCTACTCCAGAACCATCGTCACTATTTTCTTGGCTAGTAAAAAGGGTGTCCATTAATCCATAAAATTGTTGGCTATTTGTATAAACCGCTTGTAAACCAGTCCAATCTGTTAAGGTTTGGCTTTGTAAATTAACTTGTTTTAACCCATTTGATGGTGTTGATGAATATTTAGGTAAAGAAGATCCATATTGTGCTTCTAATTGAGCAACAATATCTTTAAATTGAGGATCGCTTTTTAAGGTCGCAAATAATTCTTCTATAGAAGATGCACTTATTTGAGTCAAATTACTGCTATCTGATGATGATGAGCCTGAAACTCCTGATGAACCTGAAACTGAATCTACTTGCATTTTTTCCTCTAACAAAAAAAATTTATATATTTTTTTATTATATAATAAAATGATTATTTTTTAAAGGAAAAATTTAGTACTAAAAAATTCGTCATACTTTGATTGGAAATTTTTTATATGGTTATATAAATCTTTTTCTAAAGTTTTTAATTCATAATCTAAAGCTGTCATTCTATTTTCTAGCTTTTGAGATACTTCTGGTAAATTATCAAAAATATTTTTGTTATAAGCTAAATTATCTTTTTTAGCTTGTGAAGTTTTTTCAAAAAATTTTATTTTATTATTTAAGTCTTCTAAAAGTTTTTCATTTTCAAGTTGTAAATTTTTTATATTATTAGTTTCTTCAGTTATTTTGTTTAAAATAAACTCTCTTTTTTTATAGAGATCATTATAATTATATTTCAAAAAATCTATTGATTTTTCTATATTTATTATAAAATCATTTAAATTTGTTTTAATGCTTGATTTTTTTTGATCTATTATATTATTATATTTATTTATTTCATCTAGCTTTTTTTCTAAATTTGATTTTTCTTCATTTAAACCTATTTCTTTTTTACTTAGTTCATTTAGTTCATTTTTAATATTTTTAACTTCTAATTCTAAAGTATTAAAATCTATTTCTTTTAACTCTAAATATTTTTTTTCTAATAAAACTTTTTCATCTAATAATATTTTTAATTTGTTGTATTTGGTTTCAACTTGTTCTAATTCTGATTCATTTAAATCTGAATGACTTAATTTTGATATTATTTCTGATATTTTAGCTTTCTTTTTTAGTACTTCTTCTTTTATATCATCCAAAAAACTGTTTTCTTCATCATTAGCTATTTCCAAAATATTATGTTGGTTTTTAAAAAAAATTTCTTTTAAGGAAATTATAGTATTTAAAGTTATTGATTTATTATTAGCTGTATCATTTTGAGTTTTTATTGCATCTAGCGTTAATAAATTAAGATTTTTTAATGTAATAATAAAATCTTTTTTATTTTTAGAATTTTCTAATTCTTTAGTAATTTCTTTAAGTTTTTTTATTAGTTCTTTTTCCATTATTTTTTAGTTAGAAGTTAGAAGTAAAAAGTTAGAAGACTTAGATTATTTCTTTTAACTTTTTACTTCTAACTAATTTACTATCTTCCAGGTTGTTGAGGTCTTTGAGCTTGTTGAGCATGTAAGTTTTGAGCTTGTTGTTCAACTATTGCTTCATAAACAGGGCTGTAATGTAATTCATCAAATTGAACAAGACTTGATAAAATTAAATAAACAAATCTTGGAATATCTGTTCTATGGTATCCAATAGGTGAAACTAAGTGATACAAAACGCTATCAAGGAAAATAAATAAAGAATCTTCTTCTAAACTAGTTAATTGATAAGGATCTTCAAATTCTAAATTTCTATAATCTCCTTTGAAGAATATAGCTCTTCCACAATAACCATTCTGACCTTGATGTTCTGAAGGAGATATTGCTATTTTAGGGTATGAGTAAACAGTTCCTAGAGCATCACCTAATTTTACAACAACAAAAGAGTCATCTGGAGAACGATAAAATTTTACTAAATTTCCATCACCACCTAAATTTATAAGATCAGTTCTTATTTCATTTAAGTTATCTTCTATAACTTTAAATAAGTAGGAAATTACATGTCTATGATATTCAGCTAATTTGGTTTTATCTTTAAACTTATCTCTTAAGGTTAACGCAATTTCTCTTGTTTGATCGCTCATAAATAATTCCTTATTTTTTATTTATAAAAACAAGCTAATTATAATATATTAAGCAAATTCATTCAATCGTATTTTATTATAAAATAGTTATCAAATCATTTTTTTTGTATAAAATAATAGTTCTTCTTTTTTAGGTACTGCCAAAACTATTTTTTTATCAAATTTGAAACCTAATTTTTCTAATAACTTAATTGAGGAAATATTTTCTTCTATGGTTATTGCACCTATATTTTTATAGTTTGATTCTATATTTTTTAAAACTTCTAAAGAAGCTTCATAGGCAAAACCTTTATTAGTATATTCTGGTAAAAAAGCAAAACCAAAGTCATATTCTTCTAAATAATCCCTTTTTATTATAGTTATTATTCCTATCGGAATTTTAGTTTCTTTTAAAACAGCTACCCAATAAATAGTTTTTGAGTTATTTTCTATTTTTTCAATATAGTTTTTAGCATCAGATAAGGTTTTTATATTTCTATTACCAATAAATTTTATCCACCCTTTAGTATTAACTAAATCAAAAATAAAATCCTGATGACTTAAATTTAAAGGCTCTAAAAAAAGCCTTTTTGTTTCAAATTTTTCCATTAATATGGGTTATTTTTTTTGACAATACCAAATTTTAGTTGTGTAAGTTATTTCAAGATATTCTTTTGTTTTAAATTCTTCTCTTATATCTTGTTCTATTTTAGAAAAGAGTTCTTGACCTTCATTAGTCAATAAATCCCAAAAATTATTTTTTACCGATCTCCAAGCTTCAATATATTTATTTAACTCTGTTTTTACTAATTGAGCTTTTTCTATATAATTTATTTCATCAAAAAGATTACTTTTTTTTATAACTTCCGTTTGATCTTCTCTTCTAGTTCCATGAGAGTAATTAGGAACATATTTTTTTATAATCTCCTCCACTTTTTTTTGTACAGGATCTTTTTCTAATTCTCTGTTATTCCACATACAAACAAAAAAACCTTTGTCTTTTAAAAGTCTAATAGTTTCTAACATGGTTTTTTCTCTATTAGTAGTATTAAATGAACTACCAAAAGTTACAATATCAAAAGCATTTGATTCTAAACCAGTATTTTCTCCTGTCCCTACAGACCAATTAACATTATCAAAAGTTTTGGTTCTTTCTATACCTCTTTTTCTCATTTCATAGTTAGGTTCTACAGCAGAAACGTCTAAACCTCGTGCTTGAAGCATTACTGTTAAATTACCTGTTCCTGCTCCAATATCAGCACAAATTTTAGCTTGAGGATTAATTTTTTTTATTTTTTCTATTAAAGTATCTATTGCTTGCTCATCATAATTAGGTCTTAAATGATAAAACTGTGCTTGTTTTGTATAATCCCATTCTTTTGTATTTATACTAGCTCTATTTTCCATTATTACCTCATTAATGAATTAAAATAATTTATTCTTTTATTTTTATTATTTTAAATTTATATGTTAAACAGAGAAAACATAATATATTTTATTTTCTCTGTTTATATTTTTGAATACCTCTGAATTAAACCAGAGAGTAAGGCGTTTATAGCCTTTTTTTATTTATGATTTATTAGCTCTTTCTAAGTATTCATTTGTTCTTGTATCTATTTTTACTAGATCTCCTTCAAGAACAAAGAATGGCACTGCTACTACTGCACCTGTTTCTAAAGTAGCTGGTTTTGTACCACCTTGAGCTGTATCACCTTTATAAGCAGGATCTGTTTGAACTACTTTTAAATCTATAAATGTTGGTGGTTCAACTCCAAATATTTCACCTTCATGAGTAATTATATGAACATTGGTTCCTTCTTTTATGTATAAAACTACATTTCCTAATTGTTCTTTTGATATTGTAGTTTGATCAAATGTTTCATTATCCATAAAAACATAGTCATCTCCAGCAGCATAAGAAAATTGCATAGCTCTTTTTTCTATGTTTGCTTTTTCTAATTTTTCACCAGCTCTGAATGTTTTTTCGTTCACATTTCCAGTTTTTACGTTTTTTAATTTTGTTCTTACAAAAGCAGCTCCTTTTCCAGGTTTTACGTGTTGGAACTCTATTACTTGCCAAACTCCATTATCAACTTTTATTGTTGTTCCAGGTCTTAAATCATTAGATGAAATCATAAAATTATTAAATCTTCCATTTACAAAAATATTCAAAAAATAAAAAGTTATTTTTTCTCATAATTTAAAGCTATTAAAATAAACCTATAAAGCTTACTATCAAGATTTTATGAGTAAGAATAGTTTACACCATTATTAAACTTTTATCAATTGTATTAAGTTTTTAATTATGTAAAAAATAGTTATAAAATTGATGAAGTTTATTTTATTTATAAATAATTTTTTATAAATATCTTATAATATACAAAAATATATTATTTTCTAATTTTATAAAATAATTAAAAGCAATATAAATTTTTATATTGCATAAAATTTATTCTTAAATTTTTTAAATCTAAATTTATTATGTAAAATAAAAGCATATTTTAAAAAGGAATTTTATATGAATAAAATATTTATAATAGCATTAATATCTATAATAAATTTAGAGCTTACAACACAAAAATCATTTGCTTATGAAAATAATGAAAATATTAAAGCAGAAGTTAATCAGAGTATTTTTTTTAATAATGGTAGCATAACTAATATAAAAGATATAAAAGTTTCTAAAGATTGTAATAGTAATGATGGAAAATTATGGGGAACAGGAATAGGTTTAGGTTCTGGAGTTGTTTTAGGTTTAGTTCAACAAATGATTCAACTTAATAATATTGAAAATAAAAATAAAGCAGGAATTCCAGTAACTGCAGGAGATGTATGTGCTGGATGTATTTTGCCTCCTTCTGTTACATATGGTGTATTATTGGGTGTAGCTGGATTAATTTCAGGAATCTTTTTAGATGAAAAAAGTAATTCTGATTGCAAGAAAATATAAGAAAAATAATATTTTGGATAACAGCAACTAGTTTAGCTATAAAAATTTAATACTACCTTATATATCTAATGATACAAATTTTTCAAAATAAATAAATAGAGTTATAATTAATGCTTTATAAGTAAAAAAATAGTTACTAAAAATTAATATATTCTAACTATTTTAGATTTTTAAGGTAAGTATGAAACAAATAAAAGAAAAATTTGAATATCCTATTTCAAAAAAAGAAGAAGTTTATGATAATTATCATGGGACTATAGTTCATGACCCATATAGATGGTTAGAAGATCCTAAAGCTGAAGATACAAAAAAATGGGTAACTGAACAAAATAAATTAACTCAAAGCTATATTGCTGAAATACCTGTAAGAAAAGAAATAAAAGATAGATTATTAGAATTATGGGATTATCCAAAATATTCTATTCCTCATAAACATGGTAAAAATTATTTTGTTTATAAAAATTCAGGACTTCAAAATCAATCTGTTTTATACAAAGAAGCAAAGTTAGATGATCATTTTATAGAAGTTTTAGACCCTAATAAACTCAGTGATGAAGGGGTTGCTGCTCTAACTACAGCAGAATTTAATAAAGAGGGTACATTATTAGCCTATGGTATTTCTAAAAATGGAAGTGATAAACAAGAAATAAAAATAAGAAATATTGAAACAGGAAAAGATTTTGATGAAACTTTAAAATGGTGTAGATTTTCTGGTATTGCTTGGAAAAAAGAAAGCGATGGATTTTTTTATAACAGATTTCCAGAAACTGGTTCAGTATTACCAGAAGATGAAGGTAATTTTTCTAAAATTTATTATCATAAAATAGGAACTCCTCAAACAGAAGATATTTTGATACATGAAGATAAAGAAAATAAAGAGGCAGGTTTTTATCCTTATATTTCAGAAAACAAAGATTATTTAATAATTCATGAATATTATGGAACAGCAACACAAAATAATTTATATGTAAAAAAAGTAGATACAGAAGAAAAACTACATAAATTATTTGAAAAAGCTGATTACTCTTATGAGTATGTTTATAATGAAGGAGAATACTTTTTTATAAAAACAGACCATTCTTCACCTAATTATAAATTAATAGCTTTTAATATTAATGATGAAAAAAAAGAATGGAAAACTATTATTCCAGAGCATGAAAAAGATGTTTTATCTAGTATTCATGTAATAAATCATAGATTTGTAGTTGTTTATATGCACCATGCACATCATTTATTAAAAATTTATGATTTTGAAGGTAATTTTATTAATGAAGTAAAACTTCCTACTATTGGTTCTATAGAAGATATTTCTGGTAGTAAGGATGATGATGAAATGTTTATTCGTTTTACATCATTCACTTATCCAGCTACAGCTTTTACTTACGATTTTAATACTAATGAGTTAAAAGAATACAGAAAATCTGAAATTAAATTTAATCCTGCTGATTTTGAAACAAAACAAGTTTTTTATCCTTCTAAAGATGGAACTAAAGTTTCTATGTTTTTGGCTTATAAAAAAGGCTTAGAATTAAATGGTAATAACCCTGTTTTATTATATGGTTATGGTGGATTTAATGTAAGCCTAAATCCTAATTTTTCTATTCAAAGAATAGCTTTATTAGAACTTGGTTTTGTATTTGCTATGCCAAACTTAAGAGGTGGTGGAGAATATGGAGAATTATGGCATGAAGCGGGTATGCTAGATAAAAAACAAAATGTTTTTGATGATTTTATTTCAGCAGGTGAATGGCTAATAGAAAATAAATATACTAATAATTCAAAACTTGCTATAAATGGTGGAAGTAATGGTGGTTTACTTGTATCTGCTACTATGGTTCAAAGACCTGACTTATTTGGTGCTGTTATTTGTGCGGTTCCTGTAATAGATATGCTAAGATATCATAAATTTACTATTGGTAGATATTGGATTCCTGAATATGGTAATGCTGAAGCTAATAAAACAGATTTTGATTTTATGTATAAATATTCACCTTTACACAATGTAAAAGAAGTTGAATACCCATCTTTATTAATAGTTACAGCTGATACAGATGATAGAGTAGTTCCAGCACATGCAATGAAATTTGCATCAACTATACAAGAAAAAAATACTAGTAATAAACCTATGTTAATTAGAATTGAAACTCATGCTGGACATGGTTTGGGTAAACCAACTTCTAAATTAATAGAAGAACAAAGTGATATTTATGCGTTTTTATTTAGAGAATTAAAATTAGAGAATTAAAGTTAGAAAATTAAGTCTATTTATTTATTTGTTAGGATTAATATTATGAATTGGTTAAAAAATTTAAAAATAACCGAAAAGATATTATTTTTTATAATAATAGGAATTTTTTCGTGTTTATCAATATCATTTAGTGGTTTTTACTTTTCTTATCAAGAAAGTCTAAGAACTGAAAAAATTAATGTTTTGGATGTAAAAGTTACTCAAAAACTAAGTGAAACTATTTTTAGATTTAATATTATGGATAAAAGTTTAATGCAAAAAGTTATTGCACCAACAAAAGAAACCATAAGAAAATATGATTTAGAATTAAATGAAAATATAAAAAACTTTGAAGAGTCTTTAAATTCTTTAGAAAAGTATTTTTATACAGAAAAGAGTAAAGCATTATATATTAATTTTTTAGATAGTTGGAAAAAATATAAATTAGATTTAAGGGAAATACAAGAAAGAGCTGAAACTGTTGAACCTGAATTAATTGAACAATTAAAACAAGATTATGATAACAAATTTACTCCTAAAACCAATGAAATACTTTATAATCTTCAAAAAATTAATGACTTCAATTCAAATATTATTAATGACTCTTTTGAAGAAAGTAAAAATACTTACAAACAAGCATTACTTTTAAATTTAATTATAAATATTTTAGCCATTTCTTTTTTTATAATAATAGGAATTTATATAGGAAAAATAATAAAACAACCTATTGAAACAATAAAAACTTCTTTAGATAAAATAGCAGAAGGAGATTTGGATACAACTTTAGAATATGCTTATAAAGATGAAATTTCTAATGTTGTAAAAAGTTTAAATGTAATGATTAGTTCTTTACATAAATCCAAAATAGATAATGATATACAAAATTGGGTAAAAGATGGACTTAATACATTATCTATAACATTATCAGAGCAAAAAGATTTATTATCTTTATCTGATAAAGCTATTTCTTTTATTTCAAGATATTTAGAAGTGGGAATGGGAGCTTTATATATTTATGATAAAGATTCTGAAAGAGCTACTCTTTTATCTTCTTATGCTTTTAATGTAAGAGATACTTCTGCAAGTGAATATGATTTAAAAGAAGGAATTATAGGTCAAGTTGCTTATGAAAAACAAACTATTATTTTAAAAAATATTCAAAGAAAAGAAAGAGATATAGATGCAGGATTAATTAGTGAACCTCCAAAAAGTATTTATGCTATGCCGCTAATTTATGAAAACGAATTATGTGGTGTAATAGAATTTGCTACTTTGAAAGATTTTGACCAATTAAAAATTACCTTTTTAGAACAAGCTAATAAAATAGTTGCAACTATGATAAATTCATTACAACAAAATGAAAAAGTTCAAAAGTTATTATTATTAACTCAAGAAGCTCAGACTGAAGCTCAAGAAAAAGCAGATCAAGCTTTAGAAGCTAATATAGCTTTAGAAGGTCAGAAAAAACAGTTATTAGAACAAGCAGAAGAAATGCGTTTGGCTAATATAAGAATGGAAGAGCAACAGCTAGAACTAACTGAACAAGCAGAAGAAATGAGAATCGCTAATACTAAAATGGAAGAGCAACAAGAAGTTTTGAAACAACAAGCGGAAGAAATGAGAATTGCTAATGCCAAAATGGAAGAGCAACAACAAGTTTTGGAACAACAAGCAGAAGAAATGAGAATTGCTAATGCCAAAATGGAAGAGCAACAACAAGTTTTAGAACAACAAGCAGAAGAAATGAGAATTGCTAATGCTAAAATGGAAGAACAGCATCAAGAAATGGAGCAACAATCGGAAGAACTAAATCAAACTAATAAAAAATTAATGGAGCAACAAGATACGCTTAAAGAAGAACAAAGTAAAATACTAAAAATGAATGATGATTTGATTTTAGCTCAAAATGAATTAAATAAAAAAGCTGAGCAATTAGCTCAATCTAGTCAATATAAATCTGAATTTTTGGCAAATATGAGTCATGAATTAAGAACCCCATTAAACTCTGTAATACTTTTATCTCAATTACTTGCTAAAAATAAGAAAAAAAATCTTCAACAAGAAGAGGTAGAAAAATTAAATGTTATTAATAAAGCAGGTAAAGATTTACTTAATCTTATAAATGATATTTTAGATCTTTCTAAAATAGAAGCTGGTAAATTAAATATAGAACTAAGAGATTTTAATGTAAATGCGTTATTAGAAGATCAAGAACATTATTTTTCATCTATAGCTAATGAAAAAGGGTTAAAATTAATAATAGAAAATGAATTTGATAATTCTTTAAGTATAAATAGTGATTCTCATAGAATTGGACAAATTTTAAGGAATTTTATGTCTAATGCTTTTAAATTTACCAAAAGTGGTTCAGTTACTTTAAAATTATCTAAATCTAATAAAAAAGATAAACCTCTAAGATTTAGCGTAATTGATACAGGTATAGGTATTCCTACTGATAAACAAAAATTGGTTTTTGAAGCTTTTAGTCAAGCAGATGGTTCTACTACCAGATTATATGGAGGAACAGGTTTAGGTTTATCTATATCTGTGAATCTAGCAAAACTATTAGGTGGAGAAATAACTTTAGAAAGTGAAGATGGAAAAGGAAGTAATTTTTCTTTATTTTTACCATATAACTCTCCTGATAATATTAATGAGCATATAGAAGAAAACCATATTAAAACTATACCTCCTAAAGAAAATAAAATTATTGAAAAATATAATAAAGAAAAAACACAAGATATATCTGCACAAAAATCAAAGATTTTTGACGATAAAAGTAATATAAAAGTAGGAGATAAAATAGTTCTTATTGTTGAAGATGATGTGGATTTTGCAAATTCTGTTTCTTTTACGGCTAAAGAAATGGGTTTAAAATCTTTAGTTGCTTTAACTTGTCATGATGGTATGGAATTAGTAAAAAAATATAAACCTACTTGTGTAATTTTAGATTTAGGTTTACCAGATAAAAATGGAATGGAACTATTAAGAGAAATGAAATCAACTCATGAATTTAGAAGCATTCCAGTACATATAGTATCAGGAGATGATACTCAATCTATAAAAGCTAAAAAAGATGGTGCTATTGGATTCCAAATGAAACCTGCAACTGAAGATGATTTAGTTTCTATTATAAGAAATATGACTGATTTTCAAGAAAAAAAGGATAAAAAAGTCCTTATAGTAGAAGATAATAGAATCTATAAAGAAAATATTATGGAAATATTTTCTGATAAAGGCATAATAATAGAAGGTGCAGAATCTGAAGAAGAAGCAAGAGAAAAAATAGATAGTACTTTTTACGATACAATAATAATTGATTTATATTTAGGAAATGGTAGTGGTAAAAATGTTTGTAAATATATAAAAGAAAAACAAATACAAACACCTGTTATTGTACATACAGGAAAAGATTTAACTTCTGAAGAAGAAGCAGAATTAAAAAAAGTTGCTGATTCTATTATATTAAAAACAGTTAATTCATCAGAAAGATTATTAGATGAAGTATCTATGTTTTTACATGTTATAAAAACTAAAAAACCTGAAGAAACTACTAAATATATAACAGAACAAAAAAATACAGATGCTATCAAAAATCCACAAGATACAGATTTAGAAGGTAAAAAAATTTTAGTAGTAGATGATGATATAAAAAATATTTTTGTTCTAACTTCTGCTTTAGAAGAAACAAATGCTGATATTTTAACTGCTAAAAATGGTAGAGAAGGGGTTGATTTATTAAAAAATAATCCAGATACTTGCTTAGTTATTATGGATATTATGATGCCTGTAATGAATGGTTATGAAGCAATAGAAGAAATTAGAAATACCCCAGAATTAAAAGCTATACCTATAATAGCTGCAACAGCAAAAGCTATGAAAGATGATAGAGAAAAATGTATTGATGCTGGAGCTAATGATTATATAACAAAACCAATAGATTTAAACTTATTAATAGCAATGGTTGAAAAATGGATTATTAAATAATGGAAATAACAACCAGCTCATTTAATAACATTTTAGAATTAGGTATAATAGGAAAAATAGTAAAAAAAAATAATATTAAATTATTGATAGATAAATTAGACTCAATAAGTGAAAAAAATATTAATTTAACTATTTTTGATTCTAAAATAATACCAGAGCCTGTACTAAAAAAAATAATTGAGCATAGAATTGATAAAAATATAAAAATATTTGTTTTTAATAAAAACTTGTATTCTTATCTATATAAATTATCTTTTAATGTTTTTTTGCAAGAAGAAAAATCTATTTTAGATAAAAAAAGTAATATAAAATACTTAGCTATAGGTGGCTCTGCTGGTAGTTTGGAGTATATTATTCCTATTGTAGAAAAATTAAAGGACTCAGAAATAACTATTTTTATTGTACAACACTTACAAGAAGAAGTTAAAAATAAGTTATCAGATACAGTAGTTAAGAATAATATTTTGTAATAAAAAAACATTCAGAAGAAAAATAAAATTAAAGTTAAAGTAAAAAAAGAAAAAGCTAATAAGAATAAAATTTAAGCATAACAAAGAAATGGAAAATTAATTTCCACAAATATCAAGAATTAATAATAAATTATTCTATAAAGCACCTCCTTTTAATTTTTTTTTGTTAGAGAGTTATGATGTATTAAATTTTAGTTGAAAAGGTTTATTCTCAAAACTTTCAAAAATTAGTTCAAAATCTTTTATCCAGCCAAGTAATATTCCACCTAATAATTTAGAAAAAATATATTTTATTGATAAATTGTTTGATAAAACTTTTAAAACATCTGCCTTTAAGAATAACTGGTTTATTATGTGAGCTATCTGAATTAACAGATAAACAACTTTCATACCATTAGGTTTTTTAGTATAAATGTGTTCAAGATTGTAACCATGATGCTTTTGAGTATCAAAACCTTCATTTTCTATCTTCCATCTCAACTGAGCATTAGATTCAATTTTTAATAAATTTTCAGATTTTATCTTAAAGTTTGTAATAAAGGCTCTTACTACTTTTTCATTAAAATATTTAGCAAAAATATTTATTTCAAATTCGGAATATTCAATTTTATTCATCCACCGATACATTGTTTCTTTATCTTTAATCTCTGGTAATTCAATCTTTCCTCCTATTGCAGTCTCCCTATTTTCAAAGAACCCATTGAAGTCCTCCCATACTGTTTTTAAATTACCTTCCTTAAAAGTAATTATGTATTTCCAATTATGGGTATTACAGATTTTTAGTACACTGGCATTTGGATATAATCCATCAAGAAGCAGACAAATTTTTAATCTTGGAAAAAATTTCTTTATTTTTTCTGAAAGACGATAAAATGCTTTAAGTTCACAATCTTGTTTATCAAATTCTTTATCTGCTGGATTCTCAATAAACTCTGTTGCAACTGATATTGCTAATCCATTTGATGTTACTATTTTAGCTTCTAGTACCCTATGAAAATATTGTTTTTTACCATTTCTTGTTTCATAAAGACAATGTTCACAATGTTTTTCAGTAAAACGATAAATCTCTGTTCCATCTATTGCTATCAGATAATATATTCCTAACCTGTAATTCTCTAACTGTCTACTTCTTAATAATTTATTTGACATTTTATAGGTTAATTTTTCCAATTCTGATATTTGAAATTTATTCCAAAAATATGCCAAAGTATCTCCATTGGGAATACTTATCAAATTTAAGTTAAAAGCTTTATTTAGAAATTCTTTTGCTTCTATTTTGCTTAACTCAATATTATAGTTTCTCCTTGAACCTGTGAAACTAAAGAGTATTAAGCTTAAATTTATAATCTCATGTATTTGATAATGGCATTTTTTCTCTTGGCGGAAATCTTTTAATTGACTTATCCAAGTATGGAAATTTGGAAAAAATTTTTTATAGACGCAAAATAACTGCTGGCAAAATTAATTTTCTCTAACTTTTCTGACTTTAGGGGCTTTCTTTTTTCTCTTTTTTTTGGCATATTACTTTTTAGGTTAAAATTATGGAGTATATTTTACTCCAAATTTTTTTTTGTGTTAAAAAACTTCTAAAATTTTTTTTCAATATGCTTTATTTATTCATATTTCAGTGCGAAAATTTGTTCATTCTTTATTACTGTATCAGATATTCTTAAAAGATATACTAATATGATTGTAAAAGAAGCTGAAAATAATGAAGAAATAAAAGATAAACATATTTATATTGCTCCTTCTTCTTTTCAAATGAAAGTATTTGGTAATAGGATATTATTAAATAAAGATAATCCTTTAAATTATGCTCGACCTTCAATTGATTATTTATTTAACTCATTAATTGGTTATAAAAATAAATTAGCTGTGGTTATAGTATCTGGATATAATGATGATGGTACTTTTTCTTTAGAAAAATTAAAAAATAACAATGTAAAAATTATTTTACAAGACCCAAATGAATGTGTTCAAAATGAAATAATAAAAACGGCAATAAAAAAAGGATTTTATGATTATATAATGCCTATTCCAGAAATAGCACATTATATTCATAGAAATATAGTTAGAAGCGATTCTGAAATATTAATAGATGAAAAAGATTTAAGTAATTTTCTAAAAGAAGTTAAAACTAAATATGGCTATGATTATAGTGAATACTCTAATGAAAATGTTTCAAGGATGATAAAAAAAGAAATGAGAAATTCTAATAACTATGATTTTAAGTTATTTTCTAAAGAAATACTTGAAAAAAATGTAAAATTTGAATCTTTATTTTTAACTTTATCTATAAATGTAACCGAGTTTTTTAGAAACCCTGAAGTTTTTTATTTTTTACGCAAAAAAGTTTTAAACTACATTGCTTCTTTACCAAGTATAAAAATATGGTGTGCAGCTTGTTCTACAGGTGAAGAGCCTTATTCTATTGCAATAATGCTAAAAGAAGCTGGTTTATTAGAAAAATCTCAAATCTATGCTACAGATATAAACCCTTATATAGTTGAACAAGCTAAAAATGGTTTTTTTAGTAAGGAGGTTTTTGACAAGAGTTTATTAACATATAAACACTCTGGAGGGACATCTGAATTGAAAAATTATTTTACAGATTTAACTAATTGCTATCAAATAAAAGACGAAATAAAAGATAAGATATTATTTTTTGAACACTCACTTTTAAGTGAAGGAATTATAAATGAATTTGATGTTATTTTTTGTAGAAATGTGTTAATTTACTTTAATAATTCTCTCTTTAAAAAAACTTTAGACTTACTTTATAACTCTTTAGCTTTTAATGGTTTTTTAATTTTAGGAAAAAGTGAAGACATAATTAACAATAATAATTTTTTAGTCTATAATAATATGTATAAAATATATAAAAAGGCTTTTTAAGATGGAAAAGTTAAAAGTTCTAATCGTTGATGATAATAAAAACAATCTTGTAACTCTAAACGCACTTTTACAAGATAATTTATCTGTAGATGTAGTAGAATGTCAATCTGGTTTGACCGCATTAGACTTATTAATTCAAGAAAGTGTTGACCTTTGTATATTAGATGTACAAATGCCTGATATAGATGGATTTGAACTTGCTAAACTTATTAGAAGTAGAAAAAAAACAGCACATATTCCTATTATTTTATTAACAGCAGCGTATTTATCTGATAAATACAAGCAAAAAGGTTTTGAAATAGGTGCTGAAGATTATATTACTAAGCCTATTGATGATAAATTATTAATAAATAGATTAAAAGCTTATTTAAGACCTATAGAAAAAGAAAGAGCTTTTGCTAGAGAGTTAGAAAAAAAAGTTGTAGAAAGAACATTAGAACTCCAAAAAGAAATCGAAGAAAGAAAAAAAATACAAGAAGAGTTAGTTATTGCAAAAGAAAAAGCTGAACAACAAGCAAAAGATAAATCTATGTTTCTTTCTACTATGAGCCATGAAATAAGAACTCCGATGAATGGGGTTTTAGCTATTTTAAGATTATTATTAGATGATAGGCCCAAAGCTGAACATGTAGAAAGCTTAAGAATAATGAAATTTTCAGCTGATAATATGATGTCTATAATAAATGATATTTTAGATTTAAATAAATTAGAAGCTAATAAAATGGAATTGGAAAATATAGATTTTAATTTATTAGAGCTTATTTCTAGTATAAAATTTTCTATGAATGTAAAAGCACTAGAAAAAAACATAGATGTTGTTTCTAAAATAGATCCTAAAATACCTAAAATTATTAAGGGAGATCCTGTAAGATTAGGTCAAATATTAAATAATTTAGTTAGTAATGCTGTTAAATTTACTGAAAAAGGTAGTGTAACTATAAAAATAGATCATATTTCTGAAACTGAAAAACAATGTAGGCTTAAATTTTCTGTAATTGATACAGGTATTGGAATAGCAAAAGAAAAAATAGATAAATTATTTAGTCCTTTTACTCAAGCATCAGAAGATACTGCTAGAAAATATGGTGGTACAGGATTAGGTTTATCTATTAGTAAAAATATTATGGATTTAATGAAAAGTAAAATTGAAATAGAAAGTGAATTAGGAAAAGGAACTACTTTTTATTTCGAAATAGATATAGAAAAATCTCAAGTAAGTAATTTAAATGTTGAAGAAAATACATCTAATTCAGAAACTCTAAAAGGTTTAAAAGTACTAGTGGCAGAAGATAATAAAGTAAATCAGATGGTTGCTAATAAATTTTTAAAAAAATGGGAAGCTGAACCAGATTTTGCAGAAAATGGTTTAATTGCATTAGAAAAAATAAAAAATAACAAGACTTATGACTTAATTCTTATGGATATAAATATGCCTGAGATGGGTGGTTATGAAGCAAGTAGAGAAATTAGAAAATTAGATGGTGATTATTATAAAAATATTCCAATAATTGCTTTAAGTGCAGCTACTTTATCCGAAGTAGAAAATGAAATAAAAGATAATGGTATGAATTCAGCTATTGCAAAACCTTTTAAACCAGAAGATTTTTATAATGAATTAAAAAAAGTTTTAAATAATAAAAAAGTAAGTATCTAGTCCGTAAAGACTTATTGCATACAATGTTTTTTTATCTGTAGTTCATCTGCTTCATCTGTAAATATCTGTAGTAAAAATAGATGTTTTATTTTAAATTATTAATGAAAACAAATAGTTATTTTCTAAATAAAATACTGGCTCCTGCTAGAATTAAGACTGAAAAAATAAAGATTTTGAAGTTTTCTTCTTTTATCTTTTTATGAGCTAAATCTCCTACTAAAATCCCTAATAGTAATGAAGGAATTAAATATAAAATAAACTTAAAGCTAGTTTCAGTTATTTTTCCAGTAAAAATATATATTATAGTAAGAATAGTATTAAAAAATAACCATACTGTTGATAAATTAGCTCTAAATCTTTCTTTAGTAAGTTGTTCATTACTTAAAGCATAAACAATCATAGGGCCTCCAGACGCATAGATACCATGAATAACTCCACCTAAAAAAATCATAAAATTAATAAAAGCATTTTTAGGCTTTTTTTGTTCTTTTTTAGTTAATAATTTATTTAATTGATAAATAGATAAAATAACAATTAAAAAACCATAGATTTTTTTTAATAAATTGCCCTGTATATAATTAAAAATAAAAAGACCTAATAATAATCCTAAAGACATAAAAGGTAGTATTTTTTTTATTAATAATTCAAAGTTTATATGTTTAGTATTTCTAGATACCACATAAGTACTTAAAATTAAGTTCATAGGAACTATAATAGATAAAATTAACTCTATAGGAAAAAAATGTATTCCAAAAGTTACAGAAATAATAACAGTACCAAAACCAGATAAAGCTTCTGTAAAAGAAGCAAAAAAGATAATAGTACTTAGTATTAGAAGCTCTTGAATCATTATCCTTATTCAGGATCTCCTATATCTGTAAAACGTTCTTTTTTAAAAGCGGGTTTAAATTCCTTAGTTTTTTCTTCACTTTTACTATCAGGATTTTTAGATGCTAAATATTTTTGAATAAGAGAGTTTCTTTCTTTTTCTACTTCTTCTCTTATTTTTAAATCTTCTTTTCTATCAAAATATTTTATTCCATCTATCCAAGTTTGTTCTACTATTGAGAGTGTTGATAGAGGATTCCCATTCCAAATAACTAAATCTGCATCTTTTCCTTCTTCTATAGAACCAGTATATTTATCTATTTTTAATTGTTTTGCGGGGTTTATAGTTACAAATTTCAAAGCTTCTTCTTCTTTTAACCCACCATATTTAACAGCTTTGCTAGCTTCAGTATTTAAGCGTCTTGCTTGTTCATCACTATCAGAATTAAAAGAAACATTAATATTTTGATTTTCCATTAAAGTTCCATTGTATGGAATAGCATCATAAACTTCAAATTTATAACCCCACCAGTCACTAAAAGTTGAGGCTCCTGCACCATGTTTAGAAATAGCATCAGCTACTTTATAACCTTCTAAAACATGTTGTAGAGTAGCTATTTTAAAACCAAATTCTTCTGCTAATCTAATTAACATTAAGATTTCATCTTGTCTATATGAATGACAATGTAAAAGTCTTTTACCTTTTAAAATCTCTAATAAAGGTTCTAATTGCAAATTAACTTTAGGTGGCACTGTTTTATCTTTTTCATAGCTAGATAAATTATTATATTTTGTCCATTCTTTGTCATATTCCAAAGCTTCCAAAAATCTATCTCTAATTATTTGTTCTACACCCATTCTAGTTTGAGGATATCTATTAATATATTTATCTCCCCAATTACTTTGTTTTACATTTTCTCCCAAAGCAAATTTTATGCCAGAAGGTGCATTTTTTAAAATCATTTCTTCTGGAAATTCACCCCATTTTAGTTTAACTATAACATTTTGACCACCAATAGGATTAGCAGAACCATGTAAAATATTAGCTGAAGTTAAGCCACCTGCTAATTCATTATAAAAAGCTACATCTGTACTATCCAAAACATCAGACATTCTAACCTGAGAAGTTACAGCCATTCCAGATTCATTTATTCCTCTGCTCAAACCTGTATGAGAATGTGCATCTATCAAACCAGCAGTTACTTGTTTACCTTTAGCATCAATAATTTCTGTATTTTTAGGATAACTTAAATTTTTACCTATTTTAGATATTTTTCCTTTATTTATCAAAATATCAGTATCTGATAAATTACCTGCTTTTGCAGAAGTCCAAATATAAGCATTTTTAATTAATAAAAATTCAGGTTGTTTTAATTTATCTTTTCTTATATAAACACCACTAGGTAAAAAATTTGTATTAATAACTGTTTTATTTTTATTTTCTTCTTCTTTTTTAGGTTCTTCTTTTTTTACTTCTTGTTTTTTATCTAACTTCCAAGTTATTTCTTCCTGATTTGGTAAAATAAAAGTCCCTTTTATAGTATCATCTAAAATATTAGCTGAAACTCTAGTATAACCATCCATATTAATTTTTTTTGAATTAAAAGAAGCAAAAAAACTATTTTCAACAAACTCTACTTTATCTAGGTCTATTTTTTCTTTTCCTATCTTTAAAGTAGGTTTAAAAGTTTCATTATCTTTTTCTTCTATACTTAATATTATAGGATCTTTTGTTTTTAAATCTTTGGATAAAGTTATAGACCAATCTCCTGAAAATTTATTTTCTTTGGGTTTATTTATTTCAAATTTTTCTCCATCTATCCAAACATCTAACAATTTAGTTTTTTTATCAAAAATATCTCCATCTGTTACTAATAAATGAGCTAATTTACCTTTTTCTATAGTCCCTAATAATTTATCTACACCTAAAATTTCAGCTGTATCTTGAGTAAGTGCCTTTAAAGCTTGTTTTTTTGGTAAACCTCTTTCTACAGTAGCTCTTAAATTTGTTAAAAATTTATCTGGTTTATCCAAATTAAAAGTAGAAAAAGAAAATTTTACTTTATTTTCATATAAGTCTTTAGGATTTTCTGGTGCTTTTTCCCAATGTTGAAGCTCTTTCAAACTAACATTTATAGCAGTATTTATATTTTCTACAGGCAAACTTTCTGGAAAATTTAATGGTAATAAAATAGGATAATGTAAATCTTTTATATAATTTAAACTTCTATATTCTTGACCAGAACCTTTTACTATAGGCTTTAAATTAAACTCTTTAGCAATAGTATTTACTCTAAAAAAATCTAAATCATCTACCGTTTCTATCAAAACAGGTTGATTACCTTTTATATTATCATTTAAACTTTCTAATTCTGGACTATTTTCTATTTGCTTTTGATTTGAATTTAATGCTAATGCTGTTTTTGCTTTTTGATACCATTTGGCATTTAAAAAAGTTTGTCTTATATATGCAATACTTCCCATTAAGGAATCTGGATAAGTTTCTTCTTGTTCTGCTATATCAAAGCCTATTTGCTCTGTAATATTTTCTTTTATAGTAGAATTTGTTTTTTCAGATAAACTAATTAAAGAGTTTTTACCTCTAAAAATTCCTTTTTCAGAAGTTATTAAAGCACTAGTAAAACCTAATTTATGTAAAGATTCTAGTTTCTTTTTATCTTTAGTAAAAGCTTCTAAAATATTTTTATTAGGTGTAAATAAAGTATTAGAATTTAATTGTGGTAATTCTTTTTTAGGTTTAAAGGGTAAATAAGGTTCAATAAAACCTGCATAAATAGTTTTATTTTTATAATCAATAATTTTAGCGGTTTCTGGAATAGCTAATTTTTCTCCTACTTCTTTTATAATTCCATCTTTTATAATAATAGTTCCTGATTCTATAGTTTTATCTGGTGAAACTACAATCTTACAATTTATAAAAGCTTCGGTATCATAGTTTTTTTCTCTTATACCTTGAGAATAAAAATTTTCTGCATAAGCTGAAACATAAAAAGAACTTATAAAAGTAATTGCTAAAAAAGAATTAATTATTTTTTTCAATTTTATCTACCCTAAAAAATAAAACCTGTTTTTTATTAAATAAATAAAGTATTTTAGCATGTTTTTTCTTTAAAAGTGATGAGTTATTAAAATATAGTTATTTTAAAAGCTATTCTTTAATAAAAACAAATAAAGTATAATAAATAAATTATTTGCTTAGGAGTTTATGAAATGAAAGGAATAATACTTGCTGGTGGTTCTGGAACAAGATTGTTTCCTATAACTATTCCTACCATAAAACAACTTTTACCAATTTATGATAAACCAATGATTTATTATCCTTTGGCTACATTAATGACAGCAGGAATAAGAGATATTTTAATAATTTCAACCGAAAAAGATATTCCTAGTTTTATAAAATTATTTGGTGATGGCTCAAGTTTGGGTTTAAATTTTTCTTATAAAATTCAACCAGAACCTAAAGGTATTGCACAAGCTTTGGTAATAGGTGAAAATTTTGTTGGAAATGATAATGTTTGTCTGATTTTAGGTGATAATATCTTTTTTGGTGAAAATTTACAAAATTTACTTCAAAGAGCTGGTCAAATACAAGATGGTGCTACTGTTTTTGGTTATTGGGTATCCGATCCTGAAAGATATGGAGTAGTAGATTTTAATCAAGAAGGAAAAGCTTTATCTATAGAAGAAAAACCTAAAAAACCAAAATCTAATTATGCTGTTACAGGCTTATATTTTTATGATAAAAATGCTTCTACTGTAGCAAAATCTATAAAACCTTCTGCTAGAGGTGAATTAGAAATAACCGATGTAAATAATGAATACTTAAAAATGGGTAAATTAAATGTTGAATTAATGGGTAGAGGCTTTGCTTGGCTTGATACAGGAACTTATGATTCTCTTATGGAAGCAAGTAGTTTTGTTAGTATTATAGAAAAAAGACAAGGTTTAAAAATAGCTTGTATAGAAGAAATAGCTTATAAATTGGGCTATATAGATAAAGCTCAGTTAGAAAAATTAGCTGAACCTTTAAGTAAAAATAGCTATGGTCAATATCTATTAAATCTTTTACAGGAGAATTAAATGCCTTTTAATTTTAAAGAATTAGATATAAAAGAAGTTATTTTAATAGAACCAAAAGTTTTTAAAGATTCTAGAGGTTTTTTTGTAGAATCTTATAAAAAATCAGAGTTTCATAATATTGGTATAAAAGATGATTTTATTCAGGATAATCATTCTTTATCTTCAAAAGGGGTATTAAGAGGCTTACATTATCAACTTAATCCTAAAGCTCAAGCAAAATTAGTTAGATGTACTAAAGGTGAAATTTTTGATGTAGCTGTAGATATAAGATTAAACTCACCTACTTATGGTAAATGGGTTGGAAGTATACTTTCTGAAGAAAATAAAAATCTGCTATATGTACCTGTTGGGTTTGCACACGGATTTTTAGTTCTAAGTGAAAAAGCAGAAGTTTTGTATAAAACCTCTGAAGAATATTCTCCAGAAAATGATGCTGGAATATTTTGGAATGATCCTGAAATAAATATTAACTGGAATTTTAATAACCCTATTATTTCTGAAAAAGACCAAAAAGCTCCTTTATTAAAAGAGGCTAGGAATAATTTTTACTATTTATAACCTAAGTTGCTAATAATATTCATTTGTTAACATCTAAAAAAATAGAATTATAAAATTACAAGTTATAGTATAATTCAAGAATAAAAAAATTAGGTAAAAAAATGACAGATTATCATGATTTAGGCTATAGAAAACTATTTAAAAGTAAAACAATTTTTACACAATTTTTAAAAACCTTTGTAAAAGAAGAATTTGTAGAAAAAATAGATTTTAATGAATTAGAATACATAAATAAAACCTATATATCAAAAAATTATCAAAAAACAGAAAGTGATGTAATTTATAAAACAAAAATACAAGATAAAGAAGCATATTTATATGTTTTATTAGAATTTCAATCTACAGTAGATAATTTTATGGCTTTAAGATGTTTGAATTATATTACCAATTTTTATATAGATTTATTACTTGAAAATAAGTATTTAGAGTATTTACCTCCTATTTTTCCTATTGTTTTATATAATGGAGATAAAAAATGGACAGCACCAGAAAACATATCAAGTTTAATAAAAAATAATAAATTATTAGGAAAATATGGGATAAATTTTAGATATTTAAAAATAGCAGAGAATGAGTATAAAAAAGAAGATTTACTAAAAATAAAAAATATAGTTTCTAACCTTTTTATGGCAGAAGCACATTTTGATATTGATGAAATGATAGAAGAAATCTCTAATTTAGCTGATTCTGAAACAGATAAAGAAGCATTAGATTTTTTTATAAATTGGTTTAAAAACAAGGCTATTTATGGTAAAATAGACTATAAGTATGAGAGAATAGAAGAAGCCTATTTGAGTAAAATAGAGGTGAAACAAGTGCTTTTAGAAGTTGTAAAAGAAAAACATGAAAAAATAAAGCTTGAAGGTAAACTTGAAGGAGAATCTATTGGCATTCAAAAAGGTAAAATTGAAACAGCAATCAATATGATAAAAGAAGGCTTTGAAAATAAAATAATAGTAAAAATAACGGGTTTAACTATAGAAAAAATTGAATCTCTAAGAAAAAACAATTAGCCTACAAATAGTTGAGAAAATTAGGGAAATCATTTCACCTAACTTTTACTTTTACTGATGAGTTTAAAAAAATTTATCAACTCTCAACTAAAAAACAAAAAAATTCCACTCTTTATAATTTTAGGTAAAAACATATAAATAGCAAACTACCTTATAACTAAAAATCCTGTTAATCATAAAAATCATTTGTTTATCAAAGTTCAGATTAAGTGATTATTCTAGGATTCTTTTCTTTATCTCTAAAATACTCTATACCTCCTGTTTCTATATCCCAAAGAGGAACAAAAGAAAAACCTTTTAAGTTATTTTCTATTACTTTTTGTACAAAAATATCTGTTACAAATACTCCATAATCCTTATTATTAATAAAAATATGATGATGTATTTTTTCTGGTATAAAATAATAAAAAAATACATGGCTAATAGTTTTTTTAGAAATATCACCTTCTCCATACCATAAAATATTAGATTTATACCAATCAATATAATCAACTTTAGGAAAAAAATTATACATAAAAAAATCTTTCCCTTTTTCATTTTTTATAGGTAAAAGTTCACCACAAGTAAAAAATTCTTTTAAAATTTCAACTGCTTTAGCACTAAATATTGGCTCTATAGAACAAAGGTTTGTATAATCTTTTACAGTTTTTCCAACTTTTGTAGGAGAATGCATGTTCCTAAATTCTCCCCATCTATCTTTTAGGCTATTTATTCCATCAGGTTCTGCTCGATCTGTATCACATTCCTTTAAATCTACCCATTTATAACTAAAATTAGGATATAGATCATATACTTTTTTTATCATTTTTACCTCTTGTTAAAAGTACCATTTAATAATTCATCTCTCATTTTATTAATTACATTTATTACGGCATCTCTATAATCATTACTACCTTCTACTTTTCCTTTTACAGATTCCTTTAATTGCCTAGTTATATAATTAATATTTTCCTTATTTTCCTGATGAAAATCTAAATCTTTTTTATCAGATGCATCATTATGTTTTGTTGCATTAGGGTATGCAGGTTTACCATTTTTATTGACAGTATTCATTATAAAAAAGAAAAAAATTGTTAAAAATAGTATAACAAAACTACAGGAATATCTATATAAATATCTACATTAGTAATAAATTTTAGAAATAATAATTTAATTCAAAGCAATTTTTAGATAAACAAAAAATATTTTTATCCTAGGTGCAAAGCACCTATTTTTTATTTTAAGTTATTGTCTGAACTAAAATTTGATTATACAATATTAGTTAAAAGATGGAATGAAAAAAAGGCGTTTATTCTATAATTATTCATCCTAATTGAAATTTTAAATTAAATTAAATATATAATTTTTATAAAAAATGACTGAGTTTTTAACACAAAATCAAATAAATAAAAAAGATCCCTCTAAACCTTGGAGAGGATATAAAGTAATAAGATGCGAATTATGTAATTTGCCTAAAATATCTTGTATATGTTCAAAAATACCTAAAATAGATTCAAAAACTAATTTTATTTTATTAATGAATGAAAAAGAAGAACAAAAGCCTACCAATACAGGTAGATTATTAACAGATACTATGGATAATTCAAAATTATTTATTTGGAGTAGAGTTGAACCTAATAAAGATCTTATAGAATTATTAGAAAATCCTAAATATGACCCTTATATTGTTTTTCCTGATGATACAGAAGAATTAAAGCAAAGAGTAAAACCTTTTGAAATAAAATCAGATAAAGAACCTTTATTTATACTTTTAGATGGAACTTGGAAACAAGCTAGAAAAATTTATAATAAAAGTGAATATTTACAAAAACTACCTATTTTACCTTTAAGATTAGAAAAAAAATCGGAATATAAATTAAGAAGAGCTTCTGAAGAAAATCATTTATGTACTGTAGAAACTGCGATAGAAATATTAAATATTGCAGGAGAACCTGAGCAAAGTAAACAATTATATGATTATTTTAAAATTTTTACTTTACACTACATAGTAGGAAGATCTAATAATAAACATCTTTTAGATGAATAAGTTTATTTTTTGGATAAATAAAAAAACATTGGTAATCCTAGTGCTAAAAAAGCAAGATTTTGAACCCAAGATGCTAAAAATGGGTCTAAAGTTCCTACTTTGCCTAAAGAACTAGAAATTTGAAAAGACACATTCCAAATAAAAATAATAGCAATAGATAATGCTAAACCTATAAATAAACTTCTTTTCACAAATAACATTCCTAAAGGGATGGATAATAAAGTTGAAAAAAATGTTGCTAAAGGTAGTGATAATTTATTATTATGATAAACTTTTTTTTCATTTAGCTCTTGTAACTTAGTTTTGTCTTTTTCTACTTCTTTTTGAAATTCTTCTACTAAAGCTTTACTTTGAAAAAAAGGAAGATCTGTTACCCCTTTTTTAGGATCATATGAATCTGGTGTTATTGTCATAGCTATTTCCATTTCTCTAAATTTGACTTCATAATTTAAAAAAGCTTCTTTATTATATTTTTTTAGAACTCCATCATTTAAAATAATTTTTTCACCATTTCTAATACCTTTTTTAGCTGTTATAATTTTGGGAAACATATCATCTTTAGCATCAAAAATAAAGATATTTTTAAATAATCCTGTATCTTTATTTAAATCTCCAACATACATAAATTTTTTATCTTTTTTTATATCAAAAAAAGTTTTTTCTTTTAAGGGTAATATTTTAGGGTTAGTGGCAATATCTATATAGATCATTTTACTTTGATAATTAGCACTAGGAGCAATAGTTTCATTAATAAAAAATGCTCCTAAGCTGACCAAAAAGCTTAATAATAAAATTGGAAAAGAAGCTCTTAATAAACTAATTCCACAAGATTGAAAAGCAGTTAGTTCATAATCTTTTGATAATCTACCTACTACTAATAAACTAGAAAAAAGATATCCCATAGGAAAAGCCAAAACAATCCAACTAGGAATTTGAAAAACAAAAAGCTTTAAGGCATCATAAATAGGTAAATTAGTATCATTTACCATTTTTAGGTATAAAAAAAATGAATTTGCAACTAATAAAACTACAGAAAGAGATACTCCTGCAATAAAAGGCTTTATTAATTCAGAAAATAAGTATTTATCAAATATTTTTAGCAAAATATAAAACTCTAAAATGAATCTCTTTGATAATTATAACAAAAATTTATTTTTTATTAAAATATAACGACAATAAGTAATATATAAATTAAACTACATTTAGTAATTATTTTATTAAAATTAAAATGGAATCAAAAGAAATAACAGTTTTAGGTACAGATAAAGATAAAAGATTAGATATTTTTATTGCAGAAATAGAAAATGAACTATCTCGCTCCAGAATAAAAAGCTTAATAGATGAAGAAAATATTTTAGTAAATAAAATTAAAACGAAAGCTGGATATAAAATAAGAGAAAATGATATTATAACCATAAATATTCCAGAATTAAAAGAAATATCTACTAAACCACAAGATATTCCACTAAATATTATTTATGAAGATGATGATTTTATTGTAATAAACAAACAAAAAGGCTTAGTAACTCACCCTGCACCTGGTAGTGAAGATAATACTTTAGTAAATGCGTTATTATTTCATTGTAAAAATTTATCAGGAATAGGCGGAGAATTAAGACCTGGGATAGTTCATAGAATAGATAAAAATACTACAGGACTTTTAATGGTAGCAAAAAATGATTTTGCTCATCAATCATTGTCAAAACAAATACAAGAAAAAACAGCAAAACGTTTTTATAAAGCTATAATAATAGGAAATATCAAAGAAGATACAGGAATAATAAATTTACCTATAGATAGAAATCCTAAAGATAGAAAAAAAATGGCTATAGTAAAAGATGGAAGAGAAGCCATAACTCATTGGAAAGTATTAGAACGTTTTAATAAATTTACTTTAGTTGAATTAGAATTAGAAACAGGTAGAACACATCAAATAAGAGTTCATCTTTCTCATATAAAGCATGGAATTATTGGTGATGAATTATATGGTCCAGATATAAAAATACCTGTTAATTTAAATGGACAAGCTCTTCATGCTTATAAGTTAAAATTAAAACATCCAAGAAAAAATGAAGAAATGGAATTTTTAGCCGAAGAACCTAGTGAATTTAATAATCTTCTTAATTATATAAAAAAAACTTGTTAGTTGTCAGAACTTTGATGTACGAATGATTAAAGTGATTTTCTAATGATTTTAATATTAAATTTAATTAGAAAAATTATTTCTTCCTACCAGTTTTAACAATAAATAGACTTGTTGTTTCGTTAAATAATTGTTTAAAAATCTATGTAGCTTATATATACTCAAAAAGAATTGGTTTACATTTTTTCAGTCAGTGAGTCTATAGATTAAACAGTTGGTTGCAACCCATAAGTGTTAAGCTAAGGTTTAAAGTAAGTAATAGTAAGAGAAGTAAGAAAATATCAAGTTAAACCATATATTAATATATTGCAAAATAAAAAAATAAAGGTATAACTTGATGAATAATATTATAAATTCTAATGATGTAAAAAAGCAAATAAATGAAATAACTAAAATTTTTACCAGTGAACAAATTGAGGAAATAGCAAGACTAGCAGGCTTTGTTCAAAGAAACTCAAAACTGACAGGTACAATATTTTTGAGTATATTTACATTGGGAATGAATCTTTACCAAAAACCCAGCCTAACACAACTGCTTGGGTTATTAAAAATGATTATTCCTGATTTTGAGATAAGTAGAGAAGGTATTCAGCAAAGAATCAATGAATATGCTGTTACTTTCTTTGAGTTAATGTTATCACGTTCTATTAATATATCTGTCAGAAATATAGATTTAAATTTAATGACTAATTTTAAGAGAGTTTTAATACTTGATAGTACAATAATTGAACTTCATAAAGAATTATCAGACTATTTTAAAGGCTATGGAGGCAATGCTTCTGAGTCTGCATTAAAAATACAATTTTGTTATGATTTAAAGTCAGGTAAGTTTTTTTACTTTCTTCAAGATGCTATAAATTCAGATACAAAATATGAAAATAGCTTTGTTGATAAAATAAACTCTGATGATCTGATAATTAAAGATATGGGTTATTTTAATCCTCAAGCATTTATTGATCTTTCTGATAAAGGAGCATATTTTTTAAGTAGATGGAAGTCTAATCTTGAGATATTTACTAAAAATGAAAATGGAGACATAGTATTTTTAGATATTGAAAAATTTTTGGAGAAAACTAACTTTCTAAGGGAAATAGAAATATATATTAAAAAAGGCTCTCAAACTTCTAAAGCTAGGTTAATTGTTGAACCAGTACCAGAGGAAATTAAAAATATGAGATTAAGAAAATTAGAAAAAAAAAGTAAAAAAAATGGAAAGCAAACTAAAGAGCTAACAAAATTATTTCAGAGTTTCAATATTTATGTGTCAAATATTCCTGATAATTTATTGTCAATAAATAATTTTAGAAAGCTTTATGGAGTAAGGTGGCAAATTGAATTGGTGTTTAAAAACTGGAAAAGTAATTTTAATCTGGATAAAGTTTCAGGAATAAAGCTAGAAAGAATTAAATGCATGATTTATTCTAGATTATTATTAATATTTATCTCCAACAAAATAATTTATCAAATTAGGAATATTTACTGGAATGAAACAAGAACTGAAATTAGTGATTTTAAAGCTTCAAAACATCTTATTATAGTATTTTCAGAAGTTTTAAAAATGCTTATTACTAAAAATGATAAGCAAATATCTAAGCTTTTAGTTCAAGCTATAAATTTTATTGAAAAAAATTGTAAGAAATTTAAGCAAAAAAGTAGAGCCAACGTCCTTGATATCATTAGCTCTATACCCTAAGCTTAACAGCTATGGGTTGCAACCAACTGTTTCAGGGGAATATGATTTTGAAAAAATGCAAACTATAAAATATTCACTAACATAAATAGTACGTTTGGGGCAAACAACAACTCTAATTAAAATAAAAAAAATTTGAAAAGTTACGCAAAACGTTTTGCGTAACTTTTCTCAACTATTAGCAAACTAAATATTTTGATACTTTTCATGTATAATTCCATTAAAAAATCATCTTGTCTTGTGTTTTTTAGTTAATAGTTGTAAGATTCTTAGCCATATCGTATGAAAAATATAATTTTATAATATGAACTATGTTGAAAATTGGAATAACTGGTTAAAAAATTTAAATTCATTTTCAAAAAATATAGAAAATAAAGATTGGTTTATAGATTTTGAATTAGAAATAATAAAACCTATTGAATTAAAAAAAATACAAGAAATAGAAAATAATAAGAAAATAAAATTACCTAGTGATTTTATTTATTTACTAAATTCATGTGCTTCTGAAGTTTATTTTAGCTGGAGTATTCCACCAAACTATAATTATAATAATGAAATAAAAGTTTATGGTGGTGGAGGTGATTTTTTATGGAATATAAATTCTATACTAGAAAAAGATTTTTATTATGATAATTTTGTAATAACAAAAGATGTTAAAGAAAGAAAAATATGGGAAAATAAAATACCTTTTATTGAAATAGGAAATGGGGATTTAATAGCATTTGATTATTCTTCTAAAAAAGATAATTATCCTATAGTATATTTATCTATGGATTGTATGGGCTTGTTACATGGTAAAATTTTAGAAGAAAATATTATAGATTTTTTTGATGTTTGGACTTTTATTGGATGTGTTGGCCCAGAAAGTAATGCCTTAGAACAATTTTATGATTTTAGAAAAGGGAAACTTTTTGATAAAAATAATTTATTAGTAAAAAAATGGTTAAATTTTATAGAAAATAACAAATAAAGTAAATTTAATTTTAAATATTTTATATTTTTAAACTTATCAGTAAAATCAAAAGTTAGGGATTATGAGCCGAAAGACGAAGAATTTTTACCTAATTTTCTCAAATATTAGAAAAATAAGCATTTTAATATTTTTACTTTTTACTATTCACTAATCCTACAAAATATCCAAAACATCATCTACATTTTTATAATCAAAAATAGAATCTATTCCTATCTCTATTTTTTCTATATCTATACAAGAATTTATTTTTTCTTCGATTTCAAGTTTTATAGATCCAAATTTTTTATTTAATAGATTTAATAATCTTTTTTTGCCACTTTCTAGTCTTTTATCTTCAGCTTTTTTTATACCAATAGCTTCACCCTCAATTTTACCTTGATTTTTTAAATCTTCTCGCAGATTTTTTACTGCTGTTTAAAACATACTTTTCACCTCTTTTGTTCCATTATACACTTTCTCTAATAAATCATACTTCCCTTCATTTATTTTATCATCTTTTAAAATATACATAAAGTAATTTATTAACATGGATATTGCCTTTTTGTCTTCTTCTGATGTAAATAAACTCGATAATTCTTCTGATAATAAAATTTCATCTAATTTTTCTAATTTTGTATCAAATAAAAAAAGATTTGATACTAAGTTTTTTCATTTTTAAAAGAGTTTCTTTTCATAATCTCTTTCTATTATTTTAAAATATTTAAAATTTATTCTATATTCACCTAAAAGATGATTATTTTCATCAAATCATTAATATTTATTTTATTGTCCAGCTTATATCTCCGTTATATCAAAATTGGAAAAACAGGTGGTAACATTTCTATAGTTTTTACTTTATTTTTTCATTAGCTTTATTTTTAAACGTATTACGTAATTTTCAACTATTAGTAAGTTAAGTATTTTGTATTCTTTTAATTTTACTATTCACGATTAACGATTAACGATTCACAGTTCTATTCTTCTAACTTTTTACTTTAACTTCTAACTAATTATCCCAGATATTACTACTTTTTAGACAATTTAATTGTTTCTAATAATAGCCAAACCTAAAAATCCTGCGAAAGAATAACTCTACAATCCCTAATACAAGTGTGTTAATGGTAATCCTTTAAAAGTAAAAGCACTCTTTGTTTCTATCAAAATATAGTTGAACTTATAATTAAAGAAGATACTACCAACCCAGCAGTTAATTTACCTAATATTTGCTCCCAAACTTTTAAAAATCTATCTTCTTCTGTATTTTCTACTTTAAATTTTATATTTCCTTGTTGAATATCTTCAAAAATATTCATTATTTGTACAGGAGCATCATAAGTCATATTATAAATATTCATACCTCTTTTATAAAAATCAGTAGAAAGTTTGTTAATAGACCATCTTTGTGCAACTAATTTTCTTACAAATGGTAAGAGCCGTTTCTAAGTCTAATGAAGGATCTAATATTCTACCGATACCTCAATAGTCATGATAGCTCTACCATTAGGGTATAATCATTTTGGTATTTTTATTCTATCTTTTTAGCTCCATCAATAAGATCTTGTAAAAATCTCACTAAATTGTATTTCACTGATAGGTAAACTCATAATTTTTTCCATAGAATAATAAACATCTTTTTTAAATTTTTGAAAAAATCTATTTTTTCTCAGGTTTACCCAAATTCATCAAACCTCTAGCAATTCCATCTATATCTCTAGTATTAAGAGCTATAAGAAGTTCTGCCATTTTACCTCTCATATTCTCGTCAAGATGCCCAACCATACCTAAATCTAAAAAGGCTATTTTATTTCTTTCAGAGCAAAAATATTACCTGGATGTGGATCTGCATGAAAAAAACCTTTTTCAAAACCATAAAAAGTATAGTATTAAGAGCTATTTTAGCTAAAATCTTTTATCACAACCTATTTTTTCGGCTTCTGTTATTTTTATTCCATTTATCTTTTCCATAGTAAAAACTTTTTTACTAGAAAAACTTTTTATAAACTTTAGGAATCATTACTTGATCATGGTATTTTAAACCTTCAGCAAATTTTAACGCATTTCTTAATTCAGTTGTATAATCAAGCCTCTTTTGAATAGCTAACTCAAATCTTCAATACCATCTCCTACAGGATTTAACAACTGTAAATCTGGAGATTGCTTTCAGCTAATCTGGCTAAAATATAGAGTAAATCTATATCTTGATGTATAACTTGTGCTACATTAGGTCTTTGAACTTTTACAACAGCAATAATTAATTGATCTTGTTCATTTTCATCTTTTAACTTTTATTACAGCGGTATAAACTTGACCAATAGAGGCTGTTGCTATTTGTTTTTATTAAAGAATGAAAAATATCTTCTATATTAGCTCTAATTCATTTTCAATTTGATTTCTAGCTTCTTTGAAACTAAAAAAGAAGGTACATTATCTTGTAAGGGATTTTAAATTCATTTATAAATTCAGCTGGGAATAAGATCGGGACGAGTACTTAAGTATAATTGTTGCATAAAAAGTTTGGACCAAGCTCTGTAAAACTAATAAGCTCTTCTAGCTAAAGTAGTATTATTATCTTCACTTTCGTTTTCTTTTCTTAATTTGCTAATAATATTAGCAAGCGGAGTATCTGCTGTAACTATTTGATCTACTAATTGTCCAAAACCATGTCTAAATAAAACCGCCACTATTTGTCTAAAGCGGTTAATATCATTTATTGCGTTTAGTGGATTAAAACCAGCCATTAAACTAATAAAATATTAAAACTAAACTATTCTAGCATGTACTGCATTGCTTATTGAATACTACTGAAAGTTACTAGTGTATTTCTTATACTAATTAATCTAAATTGCTATTATAACTAATCCCATATTTTTAGCATACAAGTTTATAATTATCTATACTTAAAATTATTATAAAAACACACTTTGTCCTTCCGTAGTAGCATACGGAATCTAGTGTGTTTTTCTTATTTTAAAGCTATAAAAAGTTGCTTAGATCCTGAATCAAGTTCAGGATGACTATAAGCAACTTTTACAATTAATTTTGTACTTCATTTATAAGGGAGTAGCTATATAAAAAATACAAAAAATAAATTTTTAGTACAAAATGTTATACTGTAGGGACAAAGCACTGCTTTGTCCTCTATAAATCCACAATAATTTTATTTTTTTCGGATACAACGTATTTTGGGAAAAGCAGTGCTTTGCCCCTACATTTGGATAACCTTAAAATTAATAAAAAAATAATAACTAGAAACTCAAGTTAATTACCAATATTATATAAATAACTCAAAAAAAACATCCGAATTAAGTAAAGCATCTAATGAGTTATAATTACCTAAATATTTATTTTCTATATTTTCAAAATATTTTTTAGTAAAATTCATAATATTAGGAGTTTTTCTTGAAGAAATAGAAGAAATAACTTTAATAGGAGTTTTTACTTTTTCAGCTAAATTAAATTCTAATTCGTTTAAATTCATATATTTTTTATTTTCATAAGCTGTTTTTATATGTTTAATACTAGTATCTAAAGCGATTTTTTCTTTATATTCAGAAGATAAATTTTCTTTTATACAACTAAGTTTTAATTCTTTTATTATTGGCAAAGATGTCCATAATAAAATATCACCTAAAATAGGTAAATCTAAAAATTTTTCATAAAAACTTATTTTTTCTGGCAATCCATCATTTATTAAAATAGCTGAAGCATAGTTATTAGGTTTATTTATAACCATATTTAAAATTATTCCACAGCTTTCTTCATAGCCTAATAAAATAGGATTTTTTACTTCTAACTTTTCTAAAATATCTTCAATTAGAATACTTTGATTTTTAAAACCATAGTTTTTATAATTTTCTCTACTACTATTACCATAACCTGCTAAATCTATTGCTGTTACTTTATATTTTTTAGTAAGTTTTTTCCAAAAATCAGAAAGATAAAAATCAAATAAACTTCCTTCTTTTCCATGTAAAAGAACTATATTTTCGCCTTCACCTTGAGAAAAATAATGAATATTACAACCATGACTTTCTATAAAATTTCCAATTGGAGGAAAATTTTCTTTTAATCTTTTTTCTTTTCCTTTATTTCTAAGAAATAAAAGTACTAACAAAATTATTTTAATTGCAATTAATGCTTTTAATTTACTTTTTTTAGATTTACAAGTTTTTTTGCATTTCATCGTATATTTTTACCTTATAAATTTTATCTTATATAATTTATCAAATATCTAATTCAAAAAGTGGTACAGAGTACTTCACCTCTTAATTTTATTCAATATAATTTAAATCTTTTCCATAAGTTTCTTCTAGTTTTGATAGTGAAAATAACGCTATAAAAATAGTTATTAACCCAACAAAAATAGCTGAATTTGCTATACCTAAAGGTTCTTTTAAAGAGTTAAAAAATAAAGTTAAAGGAACAACAGAACCTCTAATAAAATTAGGTACACTTGTTGTAACAGTAGCTCTTAGGTTAGTTCCAAAACTTTCAGCGGCATTAGTAACAAAAATAGCCCAATAACCTATAGAAAAACCTAAAAGACCACAAATTGTATAAAAAACAGTTAAAGATGTACTAGCTACAGTAAAATATAGTATTATAGAAATTAAAGTTAGAATTATAAATATTAATAAGCTTTTTTTTCTACTTCTTATTCTTTGACTAAAAAAGCCACTAGAAATATCTCCAATAGATAAACCTATATAAGAATATTTAACAGCTTCCCCAGCTACAGGTAACTCAGTCATTCCAAAAGCTTTACCAAATTCTGGAGAAAAAGTGACTAAAATACCTATTGCATACCAAATAGGTAAACCTACTAAAATACAATTTAAATATTTTTTGAATCGATTAGCATCTTTAAAAAGCATAAAAAAGTTTCCTCTTTGTATATTAGATTCTTTTACATCTTTAAACATTCCAGATTCGAATAAAGAAATTCTTAAAAAGAGTAATAAAATACCTAAAACTCCACCTATTAAATAAGAAGTTCTCCAATCATACATTTTACCAACAAAAGCAGCTACTACAGCCCCCAAAATACCTATTCCTGCAACAATAGAAGTTCCATAGCCTCTTTTTTCTGTTGACATAATTTCACTAACTAAAGTAATACCAGCTCCTAACTCTCCTGCTAATCCTACTCCTGCGATAAAACGCATAATAGCATACTGCTCTACACTAGAAACATAAGCATTAATTATATTAGCTACAGAATACATAAAAATTGAGCCAAAAAGAACTGATAAACGACCTTTTTTATCACCTAAAATACCCCAAAAAACTCCACCAACTAACATTCCTATCATTTGGCTATTTATAAGTAAAACACCATTACTTAAAATATCAGCTTCTTCTGTAATACCTAAAGCTTTTAAACTACTTACTCTTACAATACTAAACAGTAATAAATCATAAATATCTACGAAATAGCCTAACGCAGCTACTAAAACCGTTATAAAAATATTCTTTTTTGTTGTTTCCATGTTTTTAACTAGATTACTTTTTACAAACTATTTGTGGTTATGTATTATACATTAATTTTTTTGGATAGGTAGCTAAGTAGAATTAATTATCTAGTTTTTAAAAATATTAGATAATATTATTAATTTTTTTTATAAAATTACTTACATTTTCTTTAAAAATTTCAGGAGAAAATCTTAAGGCATTTTCTCTACAATTTTTAGGTATAAATTTTTCTTGATTTGCTTCAAATATTTTTATAGCTTCTATTAGTGACTCAACTTCTTGTTTATAAAAAAATATTCCTGTTGGTTTTTCTTGCTTTAAATCTATTATAGTTTCTTTTAGTCCTCCTTTACCATAAGCAATTACAGGAGTTCCACATGCTTGAGCTTCTAAAGGCACTATTCCAAAATCTTCTTCTGCACAATAAATAAAAGCTTTTGCCTTTTTCATATATTCAATCATTGTTTTATCATCTTGATAACCAAGCATATAAATATTTTTAGCATCTCTAATGATATTTTTTATTTTGTTATATTCAGAGCCATCTCCAATTAAATATAGTTTTTTATCAGGCATATTTAAAAAAGCTCTTGCAATTAAATCAACCTTTTTATAAGGTACAAGACGACTAGCTGTTAAATAAAAATCTTCTTTTTTTTCTTCTAAAGTAAATTTATCAATTTCTACAGGAGGATAAATAATAAAAGATTCTTTTCCATAAATTTTTTTTATTCTTTTGGAAATAAAATCTGAAATAGCAATAAAATAATCCACTCCTGAAGCAGTTCTATAATCCCAAATTCTTATTTTATGTAAAAAATACCTAACTATTAAACTTTTTAACCCTTTTTCTAAATTTGATTCTTTTAAATATTGATGTTGTAAATCCCAAGCATATCTCATAGGTGAATAACACATACAAATATGTATTTGATTAGGAGAAGTTAAAATTCCTTTAGCTACAGCATGGCTACTAGAAATAATTAAATCATAATTTGATACATCTAATTGCTCTATAGCAATAGGCATTAAAGGTAAATAATTCTTATAGCTAGTTTTTGCAAAAGGTAATTTTTGAATAAAAGTTGTTTTTATTTTTTTACCTTTAAACATAGCTCTATTTTTTTTTGGTAAAAAATCTATTACAGCAAATAAATCTGATTCTGGAAATATTTCTATCAATTTTTCAAAAACTCTTTCAGAACCAGCATATTCAATTAACCACTCATGAATAAGTGCTATTTTCAAATAAAACCTCTTATTATATATATATTTATTACTAAAATTGCTAATAAAAAAAGTTAGTAAAAAACCTTATAAAATTTAAAATATTACTTTATTTTTTTTGTAATTGCTATAGGAAAATATTTATGATTACTCTAAAGACTAAAAAAATTAATTAGACTAAGATAAAGTCTCTAATAGTTATCAAAATATTCTAAGTTTTTTATTAAAAATATTTAACTAGATGTAAAATAAGATTAGAAAAATAAATTTATAGTGTAATAAAAATGGATATAAATAAAATAAATTTAAATGATTTAGAATATAAGAATGTTTTAAATCTTAAAACACAAGAAGAATATAGCAAATATATTGACATAAGCAGCATTTTTAAATTAAAAAATGTTCAAATTTTTCATGAAAAATTAGCTCCTAATAAAAAAGCTTCTTCAGCACATTTTCATACAAAACAAAACGAGTTATTTTTTATTTTATTAGGTAATCCTACAATATATATAAATGGTGAATATAAAGAATTAAAAAAGGATGATATTGTTTTTTTTGAAGCTAATAAAAAAATTTATCATTATTTAGAAAATAATTCTTCAGAAGAGGTTGAATATTTAATAATAGCGACAAATCTTGATAATGATATAGTTTGCTATGAGAATAAATAATGAATTTTTTAACTATAGATGAATGTAATACTTTTATCTTTTTTTTCTATTCTAAAATTGAAAAAGAAGGTTTGATAGATATCTTATCCAGCTATCAAAATAATAACAAAAATATAAGTTTAGCTATAAAGTCATTTTATGATAATTTAGTACAAGGATTATCAATTAAAAATTCAATTGAAAAAATGATAATAAAATTTCCCCCATCAATTGAAACTATTTTAATTAAAGGCTTTGAAAATAGTATTTTAGATTATGCTTTAAAAGATATAAAAGCTATTTTAGAGTTAAATTTATTAGAAGAGTTAAAATTAGAAAAACTTAGTCGTTTGGTAGATAAATACAATGATAATATAGATTCTGAAATAATCTGTGAAGGTTGCTTTATAACCGAGTTAGAAAAAATCTTTAAACGAATAGAAATTGAAAAAGCCTTTAAAGTTATATTTGAACAGGATAAAGAGGATTTTTTAATTCAAAAATATTTAGGAATAAAAATGATAAAATATATTGAACCTACTCATTCTAAAACTTATAAAACTATTTTAAAAAAATTAAATTTACTTTCAAATAAAAAAGAAAACTTAGTTTTACTAAATAAATATTTTTTTGTAACTAAAGAAAATAATAATAATTTTTTAATTTTTAATGATAATTATCAGGTAATTTTTAGTTTTACCTAATTATAGCAAAATTATAAAAATATATATCCCCCTAAACATTAGATTTCAGGTAAGGAAACTATTTTCCTTACTTTTTCAAGTTTTTTTAGTTTATCAATAATTATTGGAAATTTATTGGAAATTTAATTTTTTTAGACAAAATATTATATTATAATCATTTTATAGAGACATATTATTTTTAGACAATTTTTTATTTTATGAAATGTATTATTTTTATAGGTATACAAGCTTCTGGTAAATCAACTTTTTTTAAAGATTATTTTTTTTACTCGTATGTAAGAATTAGCAAGGATTTATTGAAAACTAGAAATAAAGAAAATTTATTTATTGATTTATGTATTAATACAGGGCAAAAATTTGTTATTGATAATACTAATGCAACTAAAGAGCTAAGAAAAGATTATATTAGTAAAATTAAAACAAAAAAATATAAAATAATAGGTTATTATTTTGAATCTAAAATAAATGATTGTATTAATAGAAATAATCTAAGAGATGGAAAAGAAAAAATACCAGAAAAAGGAATTTTAGGTATTTATAATAAATTAGAATTACCAAGTTTAGATGAAGGTTTTGATGAATTATATTATGTTTCAATTATTAATAGTAAATTTCATATAAAGGAGTGGAATAATGAAATTTGATGATTTAGAAGAAAAACTTAGAGCTTTAGAAGTTAAATATGATAGATTAGTTCCTAAAGATGTTTTTATGGTTGCAAGAATAGATGGAAGAGGATTTACTAAATTAACAAAAGAAACACATCAGTTTAATATTCCATTTGATAAAAAATTCAGTAATTATATGATAGAAACTACATTACATTTAATGAATTGCGGTTTTAAAGTAATATATGGTTATACAGAAAGTGATGAAATCTCTTTATTATTTCATCCAACAGAAAATACTTTTTCTAGAAAAATTAGGAAGTATAATTCTATTTTAGCTGGAGAAGCTAGTGCAAAATTTACATTATTAACTGGTAAACTAGGAGTTTTTGATTGTAGAATATCAGAATTACCAGAAATAAATGATGTAATAGATTACTTTAGATGGAGAAACGAAGATGCTTTAAGAAATTGTTTAAATGCTTATTGTTATTGGACATTAAGAAAAGATAATTTAAAAGCTAGAACAGCAAGTAAAAAATTAGAAAATATAACAGTTGAAGATAAAAAAGAAATTTTAACTAGTTATAATATAGATTTTAATGAAGTTCCTTTGTGGCAAAAAAGAGGAATAGGTTTATATTGGGAAGAAATTCAAAAAAATGGATGGAATCCAAAAGAAGAAAAAGAAGTAATTACTAAAAGAAAAAAAATAAAAATAGATTTAGAATTACCGCTTAGAAATGATTATAGTGATTTTATAAAAAATATAATACTTTCAAATATGGATAAAGGTATATAGTTTTTCTCTTATATACTTAAGTTTTAAAAGCTTAAAAATATAAATCTATCTAGATAAAGAGAGTGTAATTATTATTAACTACCTCTCTTTTTTATTCTCATTGAATACCTCATTCTCATTGAATACCTCGGATTTAAGTCCGAGTGTAGAAGGGGGTTCGGGGGCAACACCACCGTCCCCACTTCGTGCGGGGTTTAATACCCCGTACGAAGAATCTATTTTATTACATAGAACTAGCTAAAATAAATATTCCAAAAAATATAGTTATTATAAATCCAACTAAAATTGAAGTTGTAAAACCTATAATACCTAAAATACTAAATATAGCTTGAGAAACTTGATATTTATGAGCATTTTTAAGTGAAAGTACTAACAATAATAAAGACCAAATAGAAAGTAAAAATTTTAGTATGGAAGTTAATATAGAACTATCCATTAAAAATTCAACTGAATTAAGTGGTGCAACAAAAATAAAAGGTAATAAAGAATATGCTACAGCTGTCATAGTATTACTTAATTTACCTTCTCCTCCTAAGATATCAGAAGTAAAAGTTAGTACAATACTAAGTAAAAACCAAAAAGTAAAAATAATAAAAAAAGAAAATAAAAAACTAAATGGTACTACAAAGAAGCTAGTATTAAAACTAAACGCATTAATTAACGATAAAATGAAAATAATAAAAAAAGAATTTATAAAATTTTTTCTATTAAAAAAATTCTCAAAAATATATTTAGGATTAAATAAAACACTATAAACATTATCCAAAAACTCCATTTTTTTACTCCTTATTTATACAACATAAGAGGTATTTTTTGAAATTTTGGTGATATTTCTACAAAATTTATCAAATTTTCCATACTAGGTATTCCAGATTTTGCACCTATTTCACCTAAGATTTTTTCAAAACCTGATTTAGTATAATTTCTAGTTTTGGGTTTACCCTCTATTTTTAGTTCTTTAGCTAAATCATTTAGAGCATCAGATTCTTGACCTAACTTATCCACTAAATGATTTTTTAAAGCCTGATTTCCTGTATAAATTCTTCCATCTCCTAATTCTTTAACTTTTTCAATTGGTAATTTTCTTCCCTTAGATACAGCATTAACAAACTCTCCATAAGTATCCATAATAAGGTCATGAAGTAGTTTTTTTTCATCTTCAGTCATTTTTCTCATAGAATTACCAATATCTTTAAATTTACCACTTTTTATAGTATTTGTTTCAATTCCTATTTTGTTAGCAACATTTGTATAATTAGGTACTTGCATAATAACTCCAATGCTTCCTGTCATTGTGGAAGGATTTGCGTATATTTTATCGCAAGCACTTGCTATATAATAGCCTCCAGAAGCTGCTACATCTTGCATAAAAGAGTAGAATTTTATATTAGATTTTTTCTTCATAGTTTGCATTTTTTCATAAATTGCTTGTGATGCCGAAGCTGTTCCTCCAGGGGTATTTAGTCTTAAAAAAACAGCTTTTACTTTGTCTTTTTCTATTTTGTCTAAAGTTGCTAATACTTGGTTTGCATCTATATTAGAATTTTGTCCAAAACCTCCCATAGATCCATACATAATAGGACCAACTAAATCTATTACAGCTATATCTGTTTTGCCCAAACCTACATTTAATCCGTCTTCCCAATTAAAGGAAACATCAGAACTTTCTTTTTTTGAAGCTATAGAACTTTTTTTAAAAAATAATGCCATTGATGAAGAAATACAAGTTAATAACAAAAGTATTGCAACAATTCTGTCAAATTTTGTTTTCATCTATAAAATCCTTAAAAATAATTTTTTAGTAAATGTTAGCATATATTTTTAATCTTTAAAATAAAACTAAAAAAAGTAATTATAAAATATGAATTTAAGATTACATCAAGAAATAAATAAATTAAATTTAACTGATTAAGAAATATAAGAAAAATTTTGTATTTATGAGAAATATTTGTTAATATTTTTACATGTAAATTATTTATTAGGTAAATTTAATACTATGAATTTATTAGAGTTTGATTTTATAACCCCTTTTTATCTTGGTGCTAAGGATATATTCGAACAACTTTTTAAAACTAATATTAATGTTAGCGATATAAAAGAGATAAAAACAGATTCTAATATAGATGACATATCGGTTTCTTTAGATCTAAAAAGTAATACTTTTCAAGGTAAGGTTTATTACTTCATGAGCTCTAGTTTTGTTATTACTGTTTTAAATGTAATGATAGGAGAAATTGCTGAGTTAGATTTAGAGTCTGAAATGACAAGAAGTGCCATACTAGAACTTAATAATATGATTACAGGTAAAGCTCTAATGAGACTTTCTGATATGGGAACTAGTTATAATATGGGTGTTCCAGAAATAACTGTAGGAAAAGGCAAAAAAATTTTTGAAACCCCTTTACCTATGTCATCTGTAGTATTAGACAATGGAAGAGAAAAGTTTAATGTTTGTTTCTTAACCTCTCATGTAGATAAAATTGTAAATGTAAAAAGAAATGTAGAAGAAGTTAAAAAACCTTTACCCCCAACAATATCTAGTAATACAGAAGAGAAAAAAGAACAACCAAAAGTTAATACAGATAATATTGATTCTTATTTAAAAAATACACTTGTTAGTTCTATAGATGAAATTAAAAATTTATCTGGTGATAATGAGTTCTTATTAAGAAAAACTCAAACTATAGCTCAAATATCAGATGTTTTAGTTAAATTATTATCTAAATAAAAATCAAGCTATAAAAAGCCTTGCTATTATAGTAAATGATTAATGAAAAAATAAGTATAATTTTAATTACTTTTAATAGATTTAAACTTTTAGAAAGAGCTTTATCTTCTATAGAAAATCAAACTTATTCTAATATAGAAGTTATTTTGATAAATAATGGAGGGAAATCTCCTAAAGAAATCCTAAAAAAAAGTTTATTAGATATAAAACTTATAGATGTAAAAGCCTCAACTATTGGTAAAGCAAGAAATATAGGAATTAAAAAAGCCACTGGAGATTTCATTTGTTTTTTAGATGACGATGATTTTTTTTATCCTAACCATTTAGAAGTAAACCTTTTGAACCTAAAAAAAAATAAAGATTTTAAAGTATCTTTTTCTGCTAGTATTATGAATGTTTTTTATAATAATAATTATGAAAATATAGAACAAAAAGTTATTCTGGATGCTACTAAATTTGATTATGATTCATTACTAGTAAAAGGTTATATCCCTGTACTTTCTCCTGTTATAAAAAAAGAGTGCCTTTCTGAAAACTTTTACTTTGATGAAACTTTGCTTTCAAATGAAGATTGGGATTTTTGGATTAAATTAGGTAATAAATTTAATTTTTTACCAATAAATATAATTACCTCTGAGTTTTTTTTTAATAAAGATAAAGATTTAACTAATTACTATAAATCAAGAAGTATTATTTTTGATAAATATAAATCAAAAAATAGATTTTTTGAAATAGAAAAAGAAAGATTCTTAATAGAAAAAAACGATAATTTAGCTGTTTTTTATTTTAATAAAGGTTTTTATAAAAAAGCTTTAGATGAATTTGAAATAATAATAAAAAATGACCCAGAAAATATTTTATATTTTAAAAACTATATTGATATTTGCTTAAAAAATATTTCTGAATAAAAGAAAGAAAGCAACTTTTTTTTATATAATATATTAGTACTATTTTTATAAAGGTAATTTTATGTCTGAAGTTTCTAATAAGGGTCTCATTATAACTGAAAAACCTTCTATGATGAATAGTATTACTAATTATGTAAGTATTAAAGTTGACCAAGCAGTTAAAGAAAGTGATACTGTAAAAACTAATATTAGTAGCTATGTTAGTAATAAAGTTGATCAAGTTATAAAATCAACTAAAACAGAATCTAATGAAATTTTAGAAGCTAATACTAAAAAAGCATTACAAAATACAGATCAAGCAACTTTTACTAATAATATAAATAATAACCCTATTAATCAAGTTAATTCTATAAAATTTGATCCTGCAAATAAATTACCAGAAAGATTAAGAGAAACTTATAGAAGTATAGAAAAAACATTAAATCCTACTGAAAAAGCAGCTTTAGAATCATTGTTAAACAGCAATAAACTTACATTAACTGATTCAAAAAATAAAACTGTATTAGAAAATTTAGCAGAAATTAAAAATGGTTCTAAACAAAAAGGGGTAAATTCAGAAGCTTTATTAAAAGATGCTATTTTAGTTTTAAGCGATAGAAAATATATAACACAAGGCCCACATGGAACCTGTGGAGCAGGAAGCGTTCAAAACCATCTTTGGGTAAAAGATCCTGCCGAAATGCTTAGAATAGTAAAAGATTTAGCAAAATCTGGAGAATGTGAATTGAGGGATGGTTATAAATTAAAAGCAGGTACTAATTCTTTAACTTGGCATGAAGGAAATAAAACTACAGATGGTTCTTCCGAAGATAGAAGAGATTTTAATATAATTTTTCAATCTGCTATTATGAGAGATATAGCAGAAGTTGGTGGTGATAGAGATATTATTGCAGGTAGATTTGCAGATTATAATGTTAATAAAGATAATAGTGATGCTCCATCAGTTGCAACTGGAGATTCAGCAGCAGATCCTAACCTTATGACTGGTTTGATGAAAAGTATTACAGGTAAATCTTATAGCCTAAGTACTAGCTTTTTATTTGGTGGAGGAGGAAGAATTTCTGAATTAGAAAAAGCATCTAAAGAAGGTAAGCAACCCATAGCTTTATTTAGTCAAGATGGATATTTTGGCTTACATTATGTTGTTGTTCAAGAAGTAAAAGATGGAAAAATTTATTTTCAAAATACCGCACATTCTAGAGACTATGGTAATATAGATAGTATGAGTATAGAGGATTTTAAATCTAAAGTTAGAAGTGTAGTAATACCTAAGTAATAAATGAAAATAAAGATTTTTTTTATATTAATGATTGCTTTTTTATCGGCAGGTACTTTTTTTTATATTAATATTAAATATAATAATATGCCACTAAGCACCCTTATTAGTTCAGATATTTCAGAAATAGCAACCCAAAGTTTACAATTTATGGAAGATGTTAAATTTAAAGATTTTGTTTCTGCTGGTAAAAAAAGTATTCCAGAACATCTTCAAAAATATAATGTTCCTATGCTAATAGAAAGTTTATTTCAGGTAAAACCTGAACTTTTAGATATACAAAAAACTAAAGTTATATCAACAGAAAAAGATAGTACAGGAAATAGAGCAAAAATACAACTTGAAACAGAAGTAAAACTTTTAAATACTAATGAATTTAGAAAACCAATAGTTATGTTGTATTGGAAAAAACAACCTGATGGTAAATGGTATCTTGATTTAGCTAGTTCTATAAAATGATATTTGATATTTTCAAAAAATTTGATATAAGAACTTATTTATTATTGGCATTTTTACTTACTTCTTTACTTCCTATTCTTTCTCTTAGTATAATTGAATATAATTATATGAAAGAACAAGTTATTTCTAATATAAAAAAAGAAAATAATTTATTATTATCAGATATTTCAGAAAAACTCTCAGATTATGTCCAAAAAAATCAAGAAATATTGTCATTAACTCTTAGTATTACTGATAATTTAAAAAGTAATAGTTTAGTTAGGGCTGAATTGGAAAAAATTTTATATACTTTTAAAGATGTTGAAAATATTGAATACTATAAAAAAACAAACTATATTTTTATTTCAAAAACAAATACTATAGAAAAAAAAGATAAAGCTAAATTTTATAAAGAAATATCTTCTAAGTTAAAAAATAGTAGAAATATTTTATTAGAAACAATAATAGAAAATGAAGAAGTAAAAAGCTTTATTCCTATATTTGAAAATAATAAATATTCTGGTTATATTGGGATTTCTTTTAATATAAATAAAGTTGTAAGCTATATTAAAAGACTTTTAAATGATAAAGATAAAATATATATATATGATATAAAAAATAATAAATTATTATTTACTTCAAAGAAAAAAAGAGAAATACCTATAATTTTTAGAAGTTTAATCAATAGATCAACTGTTTATGAAGACTTTGATTTTTTTATTGTATCTCAATTAAATTGGGCTATTGTATTAGAACATTCAATGTCTTTATCCGAAGAAAATAGCTTAAAAAGTAATTTTGAAACTACTGTTAATACTTTAATAATTGCTTTATTATTTTCTACTTTAATGGGATTAATATTATCCTACTATCAATATAAATTTATAAAAAAATTCCTAGCCTCTATAAACTATATATCTAATGGAGATTATAAACAAAAAATATCGCTTGATTTTTTTCTTATTCCATTAGAATTTTTTCAATTAATAGAAGAATTTAATAAAATGGTAGAACAAATACGTTTACGTGATAATTTTAAATCAAATCTTATAGATACAGTTAGTCATGAGTTTAGAACTCCTTTAACCAGTATAAAAGGATTTTCAGCTACAATGCTAAGAAAAGATTTTAAATTTGAAGCAGAAAGTACTAGAAAGTATCTAAGAATAATATCAAATCAATCAGATAGATTATCTAGAATGGTAGAGGATTTATTAGTCGTACCAAAACTAGAAGGTAATTTTTTAAAATTAGATATAGTAGAAATTAATTTAGAATTTATAATTAAAGAGGTTTCTGAGTTTTTTCAAGATATAAAATTTGAATTATATTTTGATTTAAAAAAAAGATATGTCCTTGCTGATTCTGATAGATTACAACAAATATTAATAAATCTGATTGAAAATGCTAAAAAATATTCTGAACCTAAAGATAGTCCTATAAAAATAAAAACATTTAATAACAACTACTTTGCATATATTTCTATTATAAATCAAGCTCCATATATTTCTAAAGATAAATTAAATACTCTATTTGATAAATTTGTTCGTTTGGATGATTCTCTAACTAGAAAGACTAGAGGGGCTGGTCTTGGTTTATATATTACTAAAGCTTTAGTTGAATTAATGAAAGGTACTATTAATATAAAATCAGAAAATAACGAGTTTTATATAACTTTTTCAATTCCATTATCTGAAGAGCAAGATTTTTAGTCTTACATAATTCCTCGAATTAGGTCTTAATTTTATTTAATCCTTTTCAACATTATATTCTCTTTTAATTTGGTTTGAGATAGCTTCAGTAATAAAATTTTTTAATTCAGATTCTTTTACTTCACCTTCAATTGCTTTATTCTTTTTTACTAACTCTGAATAACTTATAACAGTATTACGACCTGCCTTTTTACATTCATATAAAGCATTATCTGCATATTCTATAAAGTCACTTACATCTCCATATTCATAAAAACAAACTCCCAAACTTGCTGTAACTTTTCTTACAGGGTTATTATTAAGATCTTTTATTTCTAATTTTTCTATTTTTTCTCTTAATCTATTAGCTAATTTTATAGCACCTTCTTCATCTGTCATAGTAAGAATAATAGCAAACTCTTCTCCTCCATATCTGGCAGGAATATCTGTAACTCTTACAGTATCAGTAATTACTTTTGAAACACTCTTTAAAACAATATCACCAGTTTGATGCCCATAAGTATCATTAAATTTTTTAAAATGATCAACGTCCATCATTATCAAAGATAATTTATTTTTATACCTTTTAGCTTTTTCAATTTCTCTTTTTAAATAATCCTTGAAATATCTTTGATTCCATAATGAAGTCAAACCATCTTTATTAGCCATTTGATGCCAACTTGTAACATCTTCCATTAAACATATAGTATAACTTTTAGTTTCTTCTGTTTCCAAATTAAACAAACGCATCTTATAAATATTAGCCCCTTTTTCATCTTCAAACTCTATTACATTTCTTTCAAACGAAGAATAGTATTTTTTTAATTCATCTTTAAATGTAGGTAAATCTTCAAAAATATCAAATATTTTTTTACCAATTAAAACTTCTTTTTTACTATTAGCATTTATCTTTAATTCTAATTGTTCTTTTTTTATATTTTTGTTATAAGTAGATAATTTAAAATTAAAATTTTCTTCAACTTCATTAATATCTTCTTCTTGTAGTTCAGATGTTTTTTTTGTCATTAGATCTTTAATAAAAAAAGATTCAGCAATAGGGTTAGTAAGTATTACGTTACCTACCTGATTTGTAACTATTATGGGTATTTTTATATTATTTAATAATGTTTCTAAAAAAGATCTTTCTATGGCTAAGTTTTTACCTATTTTAGATAATTCTAAAACACGCTCAGTATTAGATAATTTATCTTTATTTATTTCATCAGAAATAAGGTTTATATTAGTTTGATATACTCTATATTTTAAATTTTTCTTGTAATAATTAATTATCAAAGTATCTAATTCAAATTTTAAAGCTCTAGCTATAACTAGTTGTTCAAATAGAATTAAAGCTATAAAAGTGGTTATATTAGCAATTGAAAAACTAATAATACTCAACCATATATTATATTTAAAAAATAGAATATGAATTATATATATAATAGCTGTGGAACAAAAAATTAAAATAACTTGATTTGTTGTATCAAAAAATCTCCAAATAAGATAAGCCGAGATAGAAATCATTAAGATAAGTATAAAATTTATTTCTTTAGGAACTGGTTTTATATAGTCATTATTTAGAATATTAGATAAAAGTTGTGCATGATAAAAAATACCATAAAGTGGTCCAATAGGTGATGCTATTCTATCTTGTAAGCCCTCAGCTGTAGCACCTATAAGAACTATAGAGTCTTTAAAAACATAAGGATCAATTCTTCCAGTTAAAACATCATAAAAAGAGTAAGTTTCAAAAATCTCATCTTTCCCTTCAAAATTGCAATATAAATTTTCTGGTAAATTTATATTTATTTTATCTAAATAATTACGTGCTATTTCATAAGATAGAATATTAACTTTATTATTATCAGCATCAAACCTATATAAACTAGTCTTACGTAAAATTCCATCATTATCAGAAAAATAGTTAATTAGACCATTTGATTTAGAATTTTTAGATAGTTCTTCTATTGGGTAAAAAAAACTAAGTTTATTTTTATCTTGTGTATCAACTTCTAAACTTATAGGTAATATAATATTGCCATTTTTTTTTATTTGTTCTGCAAGCTTAATATCATCCTCTGGATAATTTGAATAATCTGAAAATAAAATATCAAAAGAAATTATTTTAGGTTGACCTTCAAGTTTTTTTAGAATGTTAGTATATAAATCTCTTCTCCAAGGAAAGACCCCTATTTTCTCTATACTTTTAGAATCTATTCCTATTATCTTTATTTTATCATTTATAATACTAGTTTTTCTATTATAGAATAAAGAATAATCATAACCTAGTTTAAATTCTAAGGAATCAAGTATACCAGCCAAATAAAAAAGACCGATAAACAGTCCTATTCCAAGACTTATTACCAGTCCTTTATTACCTTTATTCATTAATCAGTTAATTTAATTACCTTTAGTTTTGCTATTTTAGTTCTTCCATCAATAGTTGATGATTTTACTTCTAAATTATTTTTACCTTCATTTATATTAAATACTCCTGTAAAAGTACCATCATTATTAGGGTATATAGAAGCTTTATTCAAAGATACTTCAGATTCAGAATCAGTGTTTCCTGATATTTTTAACATATCTTTTTCAGCTGTTAATTCTGATATAGAAAAATCTAGTTTATTTGATACTATCATAGGAGTTGTAGGTGTAGATCCTAAAGAAACAGTAGTTGTTTCTTGTGGTTTTACCATAACTTCGTTATCTTGTGCTTTTACAGCTACTTTACCATCACCTACAACAATTTTAGTATTTTCATTTTCGTCATAAGAAGTTAAAAATGAGGTTCCTCTTACAGCAGCAGTTGCTCCTTTGGTATTTATTTGTAATTTAGATGATTTTCTATTAAATTTACGAACTTTAGTTATTACTTTACCTTTCAATATAGATAACTCAGCTATTTGTCCTCCACCTAGAGTTTTATCTATTTTTATTTGATCTACTCTTATTTCAGTTTCTGGTAATATTCTAATAAAGCCTGAATTTTCTGGTAATTCTACAAGTATAGTACTATTTTTTCCAGTTTTAACAATATCAGAAGTAGCTAAATCTCCTCCTATAGCAATAGGAATCCAGTTATTATCAGATGTTTTTTTCTGAGCTTGACCTGTAGCTATTCTAACAATCATAGCATCTCTTTGGATGTTTCCTACAGAAGCTATTTTAAAACTATCATTTTCTTTAGCAAAAACTGGTAAAGTCATTGTAGATGCTATAGCTATTGAGATAAAAAACTTTATTATACCCTTCATAAGAAACTCCATTATATAAACCAAAATGAGTACTATTAGACATATTATAGCACAGAAGAGCTTAATTTAACACCTATTTAACAAAGATTTTATGAAAAAATTTTATAGTTAATTTATGGATTATATGATTAAAAAATAATTTACTAAAAATTAGTATTATTTTTTTCTCAAAGAAACTTTTGCACTTTGAGGATCTTCAAATATTTCATAACCTTCAGGAATTTCATTTACTTCATTTTTTTGAGTGTTTCTAGAAAAAAAATACTCTTCTATATTACCAGTAAGATCTTTTTTTATATTTAAATAAAAAACTAGGTTTTTTCTGTTTACATATTTATAAGTCATAATATATCCTTATCATACATTATTCTAACAAATAACTATTAACTTAAGTTAATGGGTTAAAAAATAATTAATTTACTTCAATTGGTTTATCAGGATTTTTAATAACTAAATTATCATTGTTAACTAGAGTTTTGTTTTTTTCTCTTTCAGATTTTGGAATTATCCAAAGTTTATCTAAGAAATCTCTTCTAATAAAAGTTATATTATTAAAAAGCCTCATTCCAAAAACTAAAATAGCCGCTAAATATAAATCTATACCTAAAAGATCCCCTAAATAAACTAAAATAGCTGCTAAAAAAATATTGAAAGTAAAACCACTTATAAAAATAGATAATCTAAAATGTTTCTCAATACCTGCTCTTAACCCACCAATACTGGTATCTAACCCAGCTAAGATAGAAACTGCAAAATATTTACTTAGTTCTACAGGAATACTAAAAGGAGATAAAAAACCTATTATCATTCCTAATATTAAGCTTATTACTACAATCCACATTATAAACCTTCTTTTTCTGGATCATTTAAAATAGATTTTGAGTATTTAAAATTAACTAAACCATTATAAGCTGGTATTTTCACTTCTGTCTTTTTTTCTAGTTTTATTTCAAGACCAAAAAATTTAAGTGTTTCTATAATTCCACCTCTCATATTTAAAGCACTTAACATAGTATCAGGTTTTCCTATCGCTTTTATTTCAAAAGGAGGTGTAAGACGATTTTTATTTACTAAAATAGTTGGCCCGGCACAACTTATTTCAGAGTTAGCAATTAAGCGATTTTCATTTATAGAAATAGCTTCGGCTCCAGAAGATCTAAGTTCATTAGTGATTTTTAGTAGATCTTCATTATGTACAATCCCATTTGCAGGATTATCTCCATTTTCAAGTGCTTTTTTACTATCATTTATAGTAACAATTACACCTTGACCAATTACAGATGTAAATCCAGTTAAAATCATTTTATCTTGTAAATCTTTACTTCCAGAAACTGCTTCTGGAGATTTAAGTCTATTTACTTCTTGTAAAAGTTCAGCAACAGTTTTTTCCAGACTTTTTCTTTTTTCTTCGGATTCTTTTAATAAATTAGCAATATCTTCAATCCTTCTAGAAGGAATATTTCTAGCTCTTTGTTCAGCTTGAGATTTAAATTGAACAGATAAAAGAAACCCCAATATAAGGCTAGTTCCTGCTACTGATAACTGCCAAGTATTAATTACTTTTCTTTTCTGTTTTTCCAAGTTCTTTTCCAAGTTCTTTAAGCTCTTTTTTCTTTTTTACTTTCATTTTTAATACTGGATTTTTCCAGTTACTTACATCTATATATTCTAGTTCATTTTTAGTCTTTTGGGCTAAATTTTCTAATTCTTCTATAGATTTTATTTTCATTATCATATCATCTATATTACCCAAAAAAATAGTATTTTTTTTAGTTTTTAAAATAATTTTATCTATATTTGAAATATCATAAGTTCCAATATCAGGTATTTTTTTCTTTTCTAAAAAAGTTTGTGTAAGTTTTAGGATACTTAATTGTTGAGATGAAAGTTTATACTTTTTTATTTCATCTATTTTATGAATAACTTTTTTCTTACTATTATCATCAAAAGTTAAAACAAAACCTTCATTATCAATAGTAAAATTTCTACCATGTTGCTCTTCATAAATACTTATATAAGGTTTCCTTTCTAAAAATTCAAATTCTAATTTAGCAGGAAATAAAGTTCTTTTTATTTTTATATCTTTAAAAATTCGATCATGTTTTATATCTTTTAGTATTTCTAAAGGGTTAACAGTTAATATATGTCTATCTTTATAAGTTTTATCTAGCTCAAATTTAGAAATATAACTACTTCCAATTCTAGTTAAACCATTTATTTCTATTAATTGTATTTTCCAAAAATCCATATTCCATAATAAATAAATGCCATAAAATATAGCTAAAGTCAGAGAAATATTTATCCATCTTAAAATAGTGTTTATAACAGAAACCTGTTTTCTCCTTTGTTGGAGTTTTGGCTTAAATTCTTGTATTTCTGTTATATTATTTTTTTGACTCAAGTATACTTACCAAGTAAAAAGAGAAAAGTAAAAATTAAAAAGTAAGTTTTTTAAGCTAATTTTATTTATTAACATTTTCCATCTTTTTATTTTCTAAAAGAATCTTCTATACGTTTTATTTTATCTATACGAGTTTGATGTCTTGGGTCAAATTCTGTATTTAGCCATAATTTAATTATTTCTTTTGCTAATCCAGAACCAATAACTCTTCCACCCATAGTTAATATATTTGCATTATTATGTTCTCTACTACTTTTAGCAGAAAATAGATCATTACAAACTGCCGCTCTTATAGTAGGTACTTTGTTACAAACCATAGCACTTGCAACTCCTATACCATCTATCATTATACCATATTTAACTTGTTTGCTAGATACGGCGTTTGCAACTAAAAAAGCGAAATCAGGATAATCTACAGCATGGGAACTATTAGTTCCAAAATCTTCAACTTCATATTTTAGTTCAGAAATAATATACTGTTTTATTATTTCCTTAAGCTCATATCCACCATGATCAGAGGCAATTGCTATTTTCATTTTATTTTACCTATTTTGTTTTTTATTAAAATGGACATCCACCTTGTGTTTGAATTTCTGGAACTTTTCCTAAATCTTGTAATGCAGCTGAACAAGATGTTTCATCAGATAAATTTATAGCTGTTTCTACTGTTTTTTTCACAGCAGCATCTTTGATAAGTTTAGAATAAGCATTATAACAATCATTTAATCTTTTACAAGTAGATCCTATTTCTGGTTGGTTCCTTCTACAACTAAAAGAAGTTGTTGCAAGAATTATAGAAGAAGTAATAACTAAAATTTTTGATAATTTACTCATAAAAACTCCTATATTTAATACGGGGAGAGAGGGATTCGAACCCTCGAAACAGCTTTTGACCATTTACAGTCTTTCCAGGACTGCTGATTCAACCACTCTCACATCTCCCCAAAAAAGTATTTAGTTGTGAATTATAACTCAAATGAAAAAAAAATTACAATATCTATTTGCTTATATAACCGAATAAATTATATTAATTAATCTAAGTTGATAATGTCTAATTAGAAGTTTTTATTTTAAAAATATGGGATTAGCTCTAATATTATCGAAGTATTATTTTAATAAAATTTAATAATAAAATTTACATTAAAGTCTTTTGTAAAAATAAAATGCCTATGAATAAACATTTATAATAGTTTTAACATAAAACTAATAATACAATTATATTATATAATTAATAGTAGAAATTTATTTTTAGGGAATAGAAAAATGATATTAAAAAGTTTTAAACTTTTGACAGTTTCAACTTTATTACTTTTATCTAGTTTTCAAAATTCAGCTAATGCAAAAGGATTATGCTCTAGTGATTTAGGAAACGAACCCAAAATAATAATATGCCATGCTACTGGTTCTGCAAATACACCCTATATAAAGATATTTGTAAATAAAAACTCAGAAAGAATAAACTATTTTTTAAATAATACTCAAGATATTATTAACCCAGCAGGAGGTGTATGTCCTTCCATTGCACCTAAAATAGAAGCTAAAACACCATGTTCAGCTACTTCTCCATCAAATAATAAATCATCTAAAACTGATAAAAATAGTAAATCTGGTAAAGATGATGATGATGCTAAATTTTCTAGCAATAATAGAGGAACTTCTGACGATTTTGAAGATTATCCTGAAAATGGAAAAGATTCAGGAAATGATGCTAAGTTTTCTAGTGATTATAAAAATTATAGAGATGGAAAAAATAAACCTAAAAACGAAGATTATATAAAAAATACAAATCCTTGTGAAGAAGAACATAGTAATAATACAATAAGTGAAATGGCAGGTTTTGGAATAGAAGTCCAATCTTGGAAAGAAGTTAATATTACAGAGTAAATATTAAATAAATTGATTTGCGATTTATTTTTTAAGATCAGAATATATTTATTAAATTACCCCAACTCATTTCTACTTACATAGATATGGGTTGGGGTGATTTAAGATAAAAATAATATTTTATAAATTATCTATATTCACTCATTATTTGAGATAGCTGAGCTTGACTAGGTTTTAAATCTTCAATAGCTAAGCCATATAAAGGTGCATTAATTGTATTCATTGTAGTATTAAGATCTACTTTATCTGTATTTACATAAAGTAATCCAGTAAGAATAATACCTTCTTTTCTTGCAGCTGCAATTGCATCTAAAGCTTCTTTTTTACTGGTAGGATCAAAATCTCTATCAAGTTTTTTCAATTTAATTTTAGAACCATCATGTAAAGTAACTTCTTTAGTATCACCTTCAGAATATTCTGCATGTATTTCTTCTGCTGTATTTACTAAATCTCTTGGTAAAAAGTCATAATCATATATTTTTTCATCATGTTCTTTTACATAATTATAGCTCTTTGTAGAACCTTCATGATTATTAAAGGTTACACAAGGACTAATAACATCAAATAAAGCTAAACCTTTATGAGCAATACCACCTTTTAATAGAGGTACTAATTGTTTAGGATCTCCCGCAAAAGATCTAACTACATAACCACAATCAAGTTCTATAGCCATAACACATGGATCTAATGGTTCATTAAGATTAATAGCTCCATGTTTTAATTTAGAACCATAATCAGAGGTAGCTGAAAATTGTCCTTTAGTAAGACCATATACACCATTATTTTCTATAATATATACCATATCAAGGTTTCTTCTTATTAAATGTATAAATTGTCCAACTCCGATATTACCAGTATCTCCATCACCACTAACTGCTAACATTGTTAGATCTTTATTAGCTAATTTAGCTCCTGTAGTTACAGATGGCATACGTCCATGAACAGAATTAAATCCATGAGATTTATTAAGAAAATATGCAGGTGTTTTACTAGAACATCCAATACCACTCATTTTAGCTACAGAGTGTGGATCAACTCCTAATTCATAACAAGCGGTTATAATATGGCTTGTTATAGAATCATGTCCACATCCTGAACAGAGTGTAGAAGGAGCACCTCTGTACTCTTCTTTTGATAAACCTAATTTATTTGTTTTTACTGCTGGTGATGTCATATTAAACCCCCACTTTACTTTTAGCTAAAATACCATTTGATATAGCTAAAGCATCTAATGCAAGACCATTGTAATTTAATACAGAAACTAATTTTTTATTGTATTGAGGTAATTCCATTAAAAAGATTTTATGCATTTGAGCATCTCTATTTTGCTCTACAATATAAACTACATCATTGTTATTAATAAATTCTTCTACTTCATTTGTGAAAGGTAATGCTTTTAATCTTAGATAATTAGTTTTAACACCTTCTTTTTCAAGAATATCTCTAGCTTCTCTCATTGCAAGATCACTAGAACCAAAAGCTAAAATACCAACTTTTGCTCCATCAACATAATCTACTTGTGGTTTAGGAACTAAGGTTTTAGCTGTTTCAAATTTTTTAGCTAATCTATTAACATTATTAACATAATCATCAGATCTTTCAGAGTAAGCTGCTTTTTCATTATGTCCAGAACCTCTGGTAAAGAAAGAAGCTAATTTATGTTTTGTTCCTGGTAATGTTCTATAAGGAATTCCATCCCCATCAACATCTTTATATCTTGCAAAAGAACCAACTTTTTCTAATTGTTCTGCATTTAAAACTTTACCTCTATCATACTTAATTTCTGGATATTTAAATTCATTAACCATCCAATTATTCATACCAATATCTAAATCACTAAGAACAAAAATTGGAGTTTGTAATCTTTCTGCTAAATCAAATGCTGTATCTGCAATATAGAAACACTCTTCTGGAGAAGATGGTAATAATAATACATGTTTTGTATCACCATGACTCAATAAATATGTTGATAAAACATCTCCTTGATTTGTTCTAGTTGGTAAACCTGTACTTGGTCCAACTCTTTGAACATCCCAAATAACAGCAGGTATTTCTGCATAGTAACCTAAACCAACAAATTCTGCCATTAATGAAATACCAGGGCCTGATGTAGCAGTCATAGCTCTTGCTCCTGCCCAACCAGCACCTAAAACCATACCAACAGCTGCGATTTCATCTTCAGCTTGAACTTCGGCAAATAAATTTTTACCATTTTCATCTACTCTATATTCTTTTAAATAACCAATTAAGCTTTCACATAAGCTAGATGAAGGTGTAATTGGATACCAAGCAACAACAGTACATCCTGCAAATAAGCAACCTATTGCAGCTGCTGTATTTCCATCTATTAGAATCTTACCTTCATTTGCATCCATTTTTTCAACATGATAGTTATCTTTTTTAGCAAAATTATCTTTAAAATATTTTGCTCCAATTTCATATGCCGAATAGTTTGCTTCTACTGCTTTAGCTTTACCTTTAAAATTATCACTAATAGCTTGTTTAACAGTTGGCTCATCTAAACCAATAAGTTCTGCTAAAAATCCAACATAAAGCATATTTGTTAAAAGTTTTCTTAGTTTTATATCAGCAAAGTTATCTCTTGCTAATGTTGTAAATGGAACTGGATAAGCTTCAATATCATCTCTAAAACTAGACTCTTGTATTTTTAGATCAGAATTATAAATAACTACTCCACCTTTTTTTACTTTAGCAAAGTCTTCATCAACTGTATCTTGATTCATAAGAATCATCATATCTACTTCATCTTTTCTAGCTGTATAGCCATGCTTATTAGCTCTTATTGTAAACCATGTAGGTAATCCAGCAATATTAGAAGGGAATATATTCTTACCGCCTACTGGTATACCCATTCTAAAAAGAGTTTTGATAATAATGTTATTTGCGGATTGACTTCCGGAACCATTGGCTGTAGCGACCTGAATACTTAGGTCATTTACAATTTTTTGTGCACTCATAAAATGTCCTTCTGGTAAAACATCAAATATTAAATTAAAATATTACATATATTCTGAACTAATAATAAATTACAGAATAAATTATTTAAGAACCTTAATATAAATAATAAGGATTCTATTAACACTAATAAAGTTTAGTCTAGTTTTTCAATTATCTCAAGAAAATATTGATTAAATTTACGAAAATACAAAAAAAGAAAAATATCAAATTTAAATATAAAAGATTATTTTTAAGTTTTATAGATATTTTTTATTTTAGAGGTTATTTTTTCAATAAAAATTTAATTTATTTTATCTAAGTTTCTAAAGTAAAAAAACTAGCAATATTTTTTTTAGATTTAAATTATCAAACTTAAATAGTTAGTAAGTAATAAATTAATATAAAAAACTTTACATTTGTTTTTATAAAAAATATTCTTACTAATTATTAGATAATAAAAATATTTTTTATACTTAGTTTTTAAATAAATAATTTAATTTTATAAATAATAAGATAATAAAATTAAATTTAAATAATAAAAACAACTTAAAGCTATAAATTAAAATAAATTTTAATTTGTAACTTTAAAAGAACTTATAAATATTATATAATTTATTTATAAGTATATAAAATAAGTTTTAGCAGAATTATAAATCTTTAAAAATAAAATAAAAAAGTTTTCTACTTAAGTAAGACTTTTTATTTTTACATTTTAATCTTATAGAATTACTTGTAGCATTGCTTCAAGATTATTTAGGATTACTATACTCATGTTTGTTATTTAAACAAGCCGGAGCTCTTAAGTTTATTTTAATTCTGATTAATAAGAAAGTTCAAGGGAATAAAATTTGATTAATACATTAAATAAAAAAGTAATTATACTTTTATTACCATTATTAATATTAATTATTACAGCATCCTTTTTTTCTATAAATAGACTGAATAAGCTAAATAAAAACTTTGATAACTTAGCAAATCAAAAAAGCAAACATTTACTAATGTTAAAAAATATCCAAATTTCTCTTACTCAAGGTCATTTATATTTAGAACAAATTTTAGTTGGAGATAAAGAACATAATTACTCTGATGTTTTAAATGGATTTAATAAAGCCATAAATAATTGTAATTACCTTTTAAAAGGGAATACAGAAATAGAAGCTATATCAGAACCTACATTAATTAAGAATATAGATATAGCAAAAAATGAATTTGAAAAAATAATTAAAATATCAAAGATAAGATATGCTAATTATATAAATGGAGCTAGTATCGAAGAAGATCGAAAAGTAGATATAGATTTTGATAAAACTTATGAAAAAGCCTCTGAAACATTAGAAAAAGTAGTTATTGAAATAGAAAAAGAATTAGTAGTAGATAGTAAGGAAGTAAAAGATATTTACTCTAGTTCTGTAAAAATAATTTTAGTCTTATTTATTATAGTACTTTTATATTCAATATTAGTTTTAAAAATAATATTTGATAGATTAACAAAACCAATAAGACAAATAACTCAAGCTACGGAAGAATTTACTAAAAATAGAAAACTTGTTGATTTAAAAATAATTCAAAATGATGAAATTGGTATTTTGTCAGAAAAAATAAACTTTATGATTAAAGAAATAATAAAAGTAAATGAAGCTTTACTAGAAGAAAAGCAAAGTATACAAATAAAAGTAGAAGAAGCTATAAAAGACTCTGAAAAATCTAAAAAAGAATTAGAGATAAAATTACAAGAAATAACATTAATTACTGAAGAAGTAAAAAAAGCCAAAGATGAAAGTGAAAAAAATAAATCATTAATAGAAAAACAACAGGTTTATATAAAAAATGAAGTAGAAAATATAATATTAACTACAGAGCAAGTATCATATGGCAATTTATCTATATTACTAGATGTATTTTCTAATGAAAATAGTATTGGATTATTAAAAACTGGTATAAATAAAATGATTTCAGATCTAAATAACTTAGTAAAAAATATTATTAATACATCAGATAATATTTCTAACTATTCTAAAAATTTAGCAGAAAATACAGATTCAATATCAGAATCATCAAATGAACAAAGCAATAAAATTAATGAAATAGCAGCAGCGGTTTTCCAAATAACTCAAACTATAAATAATAATACTAAGAATATTATTAATTTAAATGAATTTGCAGAACAAGTTAATAAAAATGTCAATTTAAGTATAGAAAAAATGAAAAATACAACTGATAATGTTTATAAATTATCAGAGTTTGTTTCAATAATGGGAAATAATATAAATAGTTTGAAAAATAATATATATAAAATTCAAAATTTTGCTACTATAATAAGCCAAATAGCTTCTCAAACTAACTTATTATCTTTAAATGCTGCTATAGAAGCAGCAAGAGCTGGAGAACATGGAAGGGGGTTTTCTGTAGTAGCTAATGAAATAAAAAAATTATCTGATAAAACTGTAGAATCTGTAAATGAAATAAATAACTTTACTGAAATAATAAATGATGAAACTAGTAAAACTATAAAAACGACTCAAGAGGGAATAAATAAAATATCTGATATTATAAACTTAATTAGTAGTTCCGAAAAAGAAGTAGGTGGTATTTCTAAATATATAGAATCCTTACAAAGTATGATAAATGAAGTTAGTACAGCTTCTGAAGAACAAACCGCTGTTTTATTTCAAATTAGTAGTAATATAGAAGCTATAAATGATTCTTCTAATCAATTTTCAGAAACATTAAAAAGAACTTTTGGATTAGTAGATGTTTTTGATGTTGAAGTAAATAATTTAAAAGAAGTTGTATCTGGATTTAAAGTTTAATTTATTCTTATTAGAGAATACCTCAGAGCTCTGCTCTGGGGTTTCAGGGGGTACGGGGACAGAGCCCCCGCTCCCTTCCTCCTACGGGGTTGATACCCCGTAGGAGGTCTTAAATTTATTTAAACATTTAAGTAAAATAAAATATTTACTTTTTTGTAATTATATTTTATAATATAATTAATCTTATTTTTTGAGGTAATTAAAAATGAAAAAACTATTAATTTTAACTTTTACATTTGTATTATTTTCTTGTACAGATAATATAAAAAAACCTGAAGAAAAAAAAGTTCCTTCTCCTGTAGCATCTAATGCAAATAATCCTTCTACTCCAAGTACAGCTCCTAGTCCACAACTTCCAAACCCTGCTTCTGTTAACTGTGAAAAACAAGGTGGTAAACTAAGTATAGTAGATACAAAAGATGGTCAACAAGGTATATGTACTTTTGATGATAAAAGTCAATGTGAAGAATGGGCTTTTTATAGAGGTGAATGTAAAAAAGGAGAGAAAATTCCTGCCCCTCTCGCTTCTAGCCCAAATGTTTTAGCTCCAAGTACAAATCCAAATAATAAATTAGCTAATCCTGCTTCTATTAATTGCGAACAACAAGGTGGTAAATTAAGCATAATAGATACAAAAGATGGTCAGCAAGGCATGTGTACTTTTGATGATAAAAGTCAATGTGAAGAGTGGGCTTTTTACAAAGGTGAATGTAAAAAAGGTGATTCTCTTAAAAAATAATAATATTTTTATTAAGTAACTACTTTATTTTCTAAAATCAGGTTTTATAATTTTATTTTCTAGTATATTCTAGGTTTATTAGAAAAATTTTATTTTAAAAATTAAGTAGGTATTTTGGTACAAGAAACAAATATAACAACTATTAAAAATTTTAATAGCGAGTTATTAAACTGGTCAATATTTATTTTTTTAGCATTAATTTGGGGAAGTTCTTTCAAACTTATGAAAATAGGAATGGAAGAACTTTCTTCTTATCAAGTTGCAAGTTTAAGAATATTATCAGCAGGAGTTCTATTTTTACCTATTACTATAAAAAATTTGCGTAATTATGACTTAAAAACCATATTTCTTATTATATGCTCTGGTTTAGCAGGTAATTTTATACCAGCTTATTTATTTTGTATGTCAGAAACAAAAATAGATAGTTCATTAGCAGGAATAATAAATTCAGCTATGCCTATTTTTGTAATTATATTGGGTTTATTATTTTTTAATTTAAAAGTAAATAATAAAAAAATCTTAGGTGTTACTATTTCTTTTATAGGTTTGAGTCTTTTATTAATTTCTAAAGTAACTATAGATTTATCTAGTTCTTTTTTCCTTTTTTTAGCTATTTTAGCTACTATTTTATATGCCATAAATTCAAACCTAATTGCTAAGGTATTAAAAAATATAAAATCTATGGATATAATTTCTATATCAATGTCTTTATTAGCTATACCAGCATTTTTAGTTTTATTTTTTACCAATTATTTTACTAAAATTTCCTTGGATAAAAATTTTCTAGTTTCTACTGGAGCATCTGTATTTTTGGGAATGTTTGGTACAGCAATTGCATCTGGAGTTTTTTATGTTTTAATAAAAAGAACAAGTTCTGTTTTTGCAGCATCAGTAACCAATGTTATGCCTATAGTAGCTATTCTTTGGGGTATTCTTAGTGGTGAAAATATAACCCTTTTACAAATATTTTACTTTAGTATTATCATGACTGGTGTATATATTACCAGTAAATAATATATACTTACGAAGTTTTTTGATAATTATAAAAAAATACGAGTAATATCAAAGCATAAAAAACTCCTAGAAAACCATTTAAAGGATTTAATCCACCAGATAAAAAAATATAATTTTCATTTATTTCAAAAACATTATTAACATTAATTAGAGATATAACAAAAATTATAGCGGTATGAAATCCTATAGAATAAAATAAGCCTTTTTTATCATAAAACAAATTTAATATTAATCCTAAAATAAATAAACCTATAAAATTTAGATAAATACTTTTAATTGGTAGATTAAAATTTAAAAAATGACTTTGCGTATAAATATATGATGAAATAAAATAAGCTTTTATATTAGTAGTTTTTTCTTTAATTATTCTAAAAAAAAAGCTTCTAAATAAAACTTCTTCTATAAAAGCTATTAAAAAAGATAAAATTATAAATAAAAAGCAAGATTTTATTAAGTAAGAAAAAATTATATTATTTATAACCAAAAAATCTAATAATAAATTGAAACTAAAGTATAAAATAATCAAAAATATCCCTAAGTAAAAAGCCTCAAAAAAATAGTTTAATTTATTTTTTTCTTTAACGAGATAAAAAAAGGTATTTTTATCTGAAAAGTAAATACTGGATAAAATGGAAATATAAAATAGAGCTAAATAAGTTATTTTTACAATTTCTGGAATATTTTTTTGTTCTAATATATTTGAGATATTTAAGTTAAAAGCAAACGAAATAAAAAAAAGAATTAATAGTAGTTTTAAAATAAAATATAAAAAAAATTTAAAAATGCTGTTATTGGCTAAATTTTTTAATAGAGTAATAAACTTAAAATAGCTCATTACTCTATTTTTACTATCTATTAGCTTGACTATATTTGCCTAAGTATTCTTTTATACCTTTATAAATAGATTGAGCTATCTTTTTTTGATGAGCTGAATTAGATAAATTAGCTTCTTCTGTAGGATTGGTAATATAACCAATTTCTATCAAAACAGAGGGCATTGTAGTTTTTCTAATAACAAAAAGGTTTCTATCGCCTCTTAGTCCTCTATCTGGTGTTCCAACTCCTTGAACCACATTTTTATGTATTATTTTTCCAAAATCTAAACTTTGTGGTGTTCTATAATAAGTTTCAATACCACTTGGACTATTTCCATCTAAAGCATTACAATGAATACTTACAAATAAATCTGCATTATTATTATTAGCTACATCTACTCTTGGTTGTAAATCTATGTCAGAATCATCTCCTCTAGCCATTAAAACACCTATCCCATTATCTTTTAGCATTTTGGATAAATAATAACTTACTGCTAAAGTAACATCTTTTTCTTGAATTTTACTTGGTCCAATTGCACCTGGATCTGGGCCACCATGACCTGCATCAACTACTACTAAATATTTACCATTTAATTTAGGTTTTATACTATTAGTATAAGTATTGGTTACTATTTGAGTAGAAGTAGGATTAGGTGTATTTACTGTATTAGAAGCAACAGAAACAGCATTTTTATCTTTTACTAAAGCGAAAGCTAAAGATTTATCACTTTTTTTATTATCAGTAATTAATACCTTATTTTTTAATTCAAAAACTACTCTAACTCCTTCAGGCGTTGTATCTGTTTTTTCTATAGCTCCAAATCTAACTTTTTGAACATTTTTAGATTGTTTAACAGAAAAAATATCATTTATTTGTTCAACACTTGTTCCATAAGTATCTACTACAAATCTATCTGGGTTATCTAAAGTAAAATATTTATAAACTACATTCTCTTTAGCATATATAAATACTTTAGTTGAAGTATCACTTTCTTTAAAATCAACTGTAATTAAGTTAGAAGCTGGATTTTTTGCATATTCTGCTGTAGCAGTTTTTTCTTCTTCTGTTTTCTTATATTTACTAATAGACTTATTATCTATAGTTAACGTAGTAGGCTTTGTTTCTTTTTTTCCATGAGGATAAGTTAATTTTATATTTTGGCTATCTTTTTCCAAAATATTATTTAAATTAAAATCTGTATTTTTATTTGTTTCTATAGTAACTCTAACAATAGGAGGATCATTTTGAAATTGAGAAACTCTTATTTGTTTTATAGTATCATTATTAATATCTATTTTTTTGGTTACAGGATAATAAACAGCTCCTTGTAAATCTATAACAGTTCTTGGTGGATCATCAACTTTAAACATTTCAGCTTTTACATCTTTGCTCGCAACTATATTTATAGTTTTAGAATTATTATCAAAATTAACATCTGATAAAATTAATTCTTGAGAAAAAGCTGAAAAACAAGCTGCTAATGAAATAGCAGAAGGTAATAATATATATTTAAAAAAAGCTTTTTTCATAAAATTAAAAACCTCAATTTAAATTACTTTCTATAAGATTTAAGTTTTCTTTTGGGTTTGTTTTTGTAAAATCAACTATTTTTTCTGAATCTGAATTTATAACTTTTACAGTATCAAAAACTTTCAAATCATAAATAGTTAATAAAACCGCTTTTTCAACTAAATCATAAGTACTTTTATCAGTTGAAGCTGGCTGTTTTATTTCTATATCTATATTTCTATCACTAGATAATTTTATAATGATATCAAACCCTTCTGGAATAGAATTAGAAAAATAGTCTATATTTCTTTGTTCTGGACCTTTTTTTAATTTTTCTAATAAAGATTTTATATCTTTTTTAGGAATTGGAACTTGTACAGGAACTAAATATTTTTTATCTTTAGAAAACCAATAAACTGATTCTGAAGATAAGTGTTCATCAGTTTCTTTTTCAACATCTAAAAAAGAATTTTTATATGATTCTGTAGATATAGGTTCACTATAATCCATTTGTGTTTTATTTGTTGTTTGAATATTAATAAACTCTGTGTTTTTTATTTCAGATAAAGTATTTGTAATACATCCTAACATCAATTGCTCCTCTGTTTCATTTAAAGGATTAGTAGATGAAAACTTTAAAGAAAAATCTTTTTTTTCACTATTATAAATTATATCTGAAAATGTTACATCTTGAGGTACACAACTTCTTAAATCTGGTTTAGGAGCTTTTTTTAATTCTTCTAATATCTTTTCAGCAGCTTTTGCTTCGTCTTTATTACTCAAACCTTCTATTTTTTTATTTACTGGAATAAAATATAAAGCCTCAGAATCTGGATAATAAATCGTATAATTTGAATCTTTTTCTTTTTGACAAGAAAAAGAAACTGCCATTAAGACAGTTATTATTGGTAAAAAAAATTTTTTTATTTTCATCTAAAATAGAATTTTATACAATTAACCCTATTGTAATTTTATCTTTAAATTAAAAAATAATTATGTGATTGTTAATACTGCCATAATAAAAAACTTTTTACACCGACTATATTTGATTTTAAATAATATAAATGGCTTTAAAATATAGTTTATTGGCTTTAAAAATTTTTTTTAAATTTATTTGAAAACAGTTATAATATATAGGTTTAAATAAACTAATATGGAACCACAATGAATATTATAAAAATAATAGTTATACTTTTAGTAATATTTTTTTTATCTCCTAACTATTTATTAGCAGATACTATTTCAAAAACACAAAATGAAGATATTCCAAAGGAATTTAAACCTCTTTATAATGAATTAGAACAGCAAATTTCTATTGCAGAAAATAAAGTATCTTTATTAAAACAAGAAAAAATATCTAGTCCTCTAATTTCACCTAGTTTATATCTAGTTTCAAGTTACTTTGGTCCAATTGAAAAAGATAGTAAAAAATGGAATGAGCTTATAACTACATTAGACGGATTTCAAAGACTTGGAATAAAATCTGTATCATTTATGATTTCATTTCCAAATCTTACTATTGAAGTTGATAAAATAAATGCTTTAGTTGATTCATACAAACGAATTATTTTTGAAATAAAAAGAAGAAATATGAAAGTTTTAATTGAACATTTTGTATATCCTCCTATAACATCAACAAAAGATGGCGAGTTTATTTCTTACATAAAAAATTTAAATGAACCCAAAAAAACTTTTTTAAAATTAAAAAAAGAAGAAATAGAAATTATAGTTTCAGAAATAAAGCCTGATTATCTTTCTATAATTTCTGAACCTGAAACATATAATAAATTTTTGGGATTAAAAATTTCTGCAACTGATTATAAGGAATGGCTAAAAGAAGTTTTAGAGGAAATTTATATTCTTGATAAATTAAAAAATACTAAAATTGGAGCTGGTTCTGGAATTTGGGAATCTGATGAATATATAAATTCATTTTTGGAAGTAAATAAATTAGATTTTATTGATATACATTTTTATCCATTAAAATTAGAATCTGAAGATATGATTTCTAAATTTTTAGCTACTATAGATAAAATAAAAGCAAAAAATTCATCCAAAAAAATTATTATAAGTGAATTTTGGTTATACAAACATTCTGCTTATGAAGGTAAAGGTGTATATAATGCAGATGCTTATGGAAGAAATGTATATGATTTTTGGCAACCGCTTGATATACGATTTTTGAATTTAATAAATAACATTGCTAAAAATAAAGGAATTGATGTTATAGCGCCATATTTCTCACAATACTTATTCTATAATGAAAAATTTAATTCTAGTATAAAACAAAAAAAGTGGCCTATGAGTATGATAGAAGAATGGGATAAAGCTATTGGTAATATGAAACTAAATCAATTATCAAAAATTGGTAGTTTTTTTAGAACTCTTGAAGAAAAAAATAATAATAAAATTGATTAATTTAAAATAAGTAACTATTTAATAAATATAGTAATAATTTTAGATAAAAAATAATCTTTTAATTTTAACAAAACTCTAATTTTATAAAAAAATATTACTTATTTTCTATTTTTTATAAAAAAATTGTATACAAATTTAAAATTTGAGTTATTATATATATAGTTATTATTTACTTAAAAGTAAAAAAAAATTATGCAATATATTGAAGCTGGTAAATTTTTAAAAAAGAAAAGAAAAGGGTCTGGTTATAAAACTCAAAAAAGTTTTATTGATGCATTAATGAAAATAGATCCTGATATAAACTGTAGTGAATCTTATATATCACTAATAGAGTCTGGTGTGAAAAGTCCTGGGTTACATCTTTTAGATGCTATGGCTGAAGTATTAACTTTAACAAAACAAGAAAAAGGAGAACTTTTATTAATTTATAAAAGAGTTCCTAATGATTTTGAATTAACCGTTAAGAGTAATTTAAAAGAAAATCTTAAAGTAAATACTATTGATTCTCTTAGAAAAAGATATGAAAAGCATAACAATATAAAAAATTTAAATAACTATATAAGAGCTCTTATATTAGAAGGTAAATCTGATGAGGCTATAAATTTATTAAAAAATAGCACTAAAGATAATGAATTAAATTTTGTAGAGTTACAAGAAAGAACTGCTAGAATTGCTGCTATTTCAGGAAATTATGATTTTGCAATACAAGCTTTTCAATTGGCTTTACAAGGTTGTAATAATGATAATTTTTTATATACTAAAAATCAAATTCTAATAAATATAGGTGTATGCTATTTTAATAAAGCTTTATTAATAAAAGACAAAAAATATACTGAAGGCTTAGATTTAATGCTAACCGCCAAAAATTATTTTGATAAAGGTTTAGAAGTAGATTCTCATAATATTTTTTGCTTAGATGAAAATGCAAGATGTTGTTACAACATAGCTTACCATTTAGACTATTTTAAAAGAAATAATATAAAATTAACTGATTTGGATAAAACAGAAAATTTAAAAACACTTATAAATAAAAAAAATTATGATTCTGTAATGATAGATTTTTATGAAAAATCTATCATATTTTATGAAAAAGTAATTACAAACTCAGAAAAAGGTGAATTGCTTGATAGAGCTTTAAAAGAAGCCGTTTATTTTCATGCTTATGCTCATTGTAAAGCTAAAAAGTTTGATAAGGCTTTATTCTTAATCAATTCTATTAATATTTTAGAGCAAAACTGGGTAACTTTTTTCTTAAAAACAGGTTATTTTCTTCTAAAATATGAAGAAGAAAAAAATGAAGAGTTTTTATCTTTGGCATTAAAAGAACTATCTATTGCTTATCAATATGAAAGTGAAGAAGTAATTTCTTTTATAAAAGCAGAAAAAGATAAAGAGTTAAAAATTCTCTGGGAATTAAAAAAAGAAGAACTTGAAAATATATTGAAAGGAAATTTAAGTGAATAAGAAGCATATAATTCCATCAATAATTATAATTTTTCTAACTGGATGTTGGGACACTCCTGTTAATAAGCCTACACCAAATCCTAATAACTCAACTATTCCTAGTACTTCGGTTCCTAGTTCTCTTCCATCTAACAATTTAGAAAATAAAGCTATTATAAATGAAAATGTAAAATTAGAATTTGCACCAGGATCTAAGGGAATTGTTGGTTTTTCACCAAGCTCTAAAGGTATAGCAGAGTTTTCTCCTACATCTAAAGGAGTATTAGAGTTTTCTCCTAGTTCTAAGGGAGTATCAGAATTTTCACCTAGTTCTAAAGGAGTAGTTAATTTTTCGCCAAGCTCTAAAGGTATTTATGAGTTCGCGCCTAGTTCTAAAGGTGTTGTAGAATTTTCACCTAGTTCTAAAGGGATCTATGAATTTTCACCAAGCTCTAAAGGAATTCAAAATTTAAGATTTGATATAAATTTTTCTGATATATTAAAAAATACTGCGACAGCCTTTGATACTAAATCAAATATATCTTCATCGGCTCCTATTATAAATAATTTTGTTATAACTTTAGAAAAAGATAATGATGTAATAATGAAAGGGACTATTTTACCTACAGAATTAGAAGCATCATTTCAATTATATTTAGAATCTGATAAGTTAACCGATTTAAGAGAATATAAAATAAAAGCTGTTATCAATACTAATAACAACTATAATAATAAAGAGTTTAAGCAATTTTCTATTGTAAAACTAAATAATAATACCGCAGTAAAAATAACAGTTTATTCTAAAGGTTTAGATCCAGAAGATTTAGATATAGCAATTAGAACAAAACCGATTAATTAATAAATTTAGTTTATTTTTATACTTAGTATAAAAAATAGTTTATAATATTTTTTTTATGTTTAAAAATAATTTTTTAATTAATCGAGAGGATTATGTTTTTTAAAAAAGAAAATGAATTAGATTTTTCTTGTCAGAGTTGTGGAAATTGTTGTAAATATTTTGATATAAATATAACTCATTTGGATATTGAAAGAATATTAAAAAATAGACCTGATTTAATAGCAAAAGATTTTGTTTCCTTTATACAAGCAGATACTAACAAAGATACAGAAAAAGAGAGTTTTATTTCTACTTATGGTAGAAGAGAAATTGCACTTAAAAAGAAAAAAGAAACTAAATCCTGTGTTTTTTTAAATGAAAATAATATGTGTTCTATTCATGATTTTAAACCTTTAGTTTGTAGAGTTTGGCCCTTTTCTTATGAAAAAGGTAAAATATCTTGGATAGATGAACATAGAGATTTTATAAAACATACTTGTAAGCACATATATGAAAAAGGAGCTAATGATCCTGATAAACTAAAAGATTTAATTAAAGAACATTATAAAGAAAGAAAAATTTATTCTAAATTTGTAAAAATATGGAATGATGAAAAAGAAAAAGATCTTATTAAGGATGAACTATTTTCTAATATCTTGGATGAAGATTTTTTAGAATTTATACTCAAAGAAACTAAATTAAAAGAAAAATCTGAAATAGAAGCAAAAGAAGAAGATACTTTTTATTCTGAAATAATTTCTTTTTTAACTAAAGATAGAAGAGTAGAAGCTGTATTAAGTTCTGAAATAAAAAACTTTCAACTAAATAAAAATAATTTAGACTTATCTTTATTATTATATATAAGAGAAGAAAATCTATATTCTTTTATTGATATTGAAAACATAAAAAAGATAAAAGATACATTAAATTATGAAAGCTTTTTTATTGAAAAAAATACTATAAAATTTATTGATAAGGAAAATAAAATAATAGTATTAAATTTAATTAGCTATAATGAATTAAAATTGAAACAAAGTTTTGATACTAAAATTATATATAACTCAAGTAATATAGAAATAAATAAATTTTTATTTGAAGAAGAAAAAAAAGAAAATTTAGAAAAAATATACTATGATTTTCACTTTAAAATACAAGAATGCTTAATTAATATAAAAAAAGGAGATTTTTTTAATTCTAATTTAATTTTAAATTCTTTGATAAACAAAGATTTATTAGAGCTAAATTTTTGGTATGACTACCCTAAAAAATATTATAAAAAGACAGAATATATTCTTATCCAAAATAATTTTTTAAAAATAACCCAAGATAACTTACAAAATAAATTACAAGAATTGGTAAAATTTTTTAATGATAGTTATATTTTTGATTTTATAGAAGAAAAAAATAGATAAAAGTTTTTTTGATAAAATAAAAAACTTTCTAAAGTATTAATAATAAGGATTTAGATTACTTTTAACTAAAATAAAAATTTACTATTGTATCAAAATGTTAAGTAATGGTTAAAATGTAGCAAGTTTTTTTGTTAAGTTACTATTAAATTAAGTATATTTATTTATTTATTAATTTTATCAAGAAAATGAGAGGTTTATTTTATCATGCTTGAAAACAAAGAATTAAGAACATCAACCGCTACTGCAACTATTCAATCGAAAAATGAAGTTTCTGGTATTAATGAGGGTATTTCTAGTGTTAAATTCCCATCTAAAGATAATAAAGATGCTATAAATGAGAATAAAAATAAAGATAAAGACATAGTTGAAAAAACACCTGATTATCAAAATAAAAAAGAAGTTCGTGATAATTTGAATAAAAGTTACGAATTTGACAAAGTTATTAATCTTTCAAATAAATCAGAAAAAGAATTAGCTTCTTTTAAAAATAATTTTATGGAGAAAACAAGTCAAAATTTAGAAAATATTGATATGTTTGATGAAGGAGAAAAAAAAGATTTTACTAATGCAATAATAAAAAATAAAACTAATATATTAAAATTAATTGCTACATTACCAGCAGATACAGTTAAGGCTACTAATATAAATTCTTTAAAGAATTTTTTACTTTCTTCAGAAAATAAAGCTTTAACAAAATCTGAGTTTATAGATATACAATTAGGTTTATCACAACTATTAAATAAAAATAAAGTCTCAAATAAAACAACTAATAAACAAAATGATTTAATATTAAAAGTACAAGAAACTACAAATTTGCTTGATGCGGCTATTTCTCAAAAAATAGAAGCGGTTAAAAATTATAACAATGCAAGATTAGAAACTTTAAATGCAGCTAAAGAAATTTATCATAATTTATCAAAAATTGAAGATCCAGATTTAGCACAAGCTATTAAAGATATGGTTGGTAAATGTGTAAATTATGCTAACGATCCTATACTTTTTACTTTATATGGTCAATACATGAAAAATATGTTGAGTATGCTTACTAGTGGTAATGTAAAAAAAGAGGATATTATAAAATATGAGCAAGATTTTACAAAAATAATTGACGAAGTAGAAAAAATAAAAAAATCTTCAGATTCTCCTTCTGTTAAAAGTCAAAATATAATAAATTTAGTTTTAAAAAATAAAGAAACTATAAATAAAGATAGAGATAGTATAAGTAATGAAGAAATAAATAATAATAGAGTAGATATAACTGAAATTGTTAAAGATATTTTAACACATCCTGAATTATTTATTTCTGGAACTAATAATGCTTCAGAAGAAAAAACTGATTTGCCTAGTGTTAAAAGAGTTAATGATAAAAAAGATGGGGGTTTATTAGATGAAATAAATAATAAAATTGAATTAGTTGAGTCGGAAGTAAAATTAGGGACTCCTAATATGAAAATAAAACCTAGTCCTTTAGGAATAACACAACCAAAACCTCCTACAAGTAAAGATAAAGCACTTGAATTAGTAACAGGAGCTCCACCAGATAATAATAATTCTAATACTAATTCTATAGATAATAAAGGTGATAAAGCTTCTTCATCTAAGGTAGGTGGAGCATTCGAAGTTCTTTTAAAAAATAAGCCTGATAATTATTTAGAAACTATACCTAAAAAGTTGGAACCTATTAAAAAATCAATAGAAAACTTTAATAAATCATTTGAAAAAACTTTAAAAAGTACTAATAATTTGTATAAATTACAAAATAATATTGATAGGTTAAATAATATTTTGAATTCATATAAAGATAAAATAAATGCAGAATTATCTAATATAATAAAAATGTTGAAAGGTAAGTATTCAGATCAAAGCATAGATGAAAGTGAAGAGAGAGTAAATGAAAGCTATAAAGAAATTTTAGAAGATGTTATAAAAACAGCACAAGAGTCTGAGTTTATTCTAAATAGTTCTGAATTTCATGTTGATAATAATGTTATGAATAGCGTTCAACTTTTAGAAAAATTTAGAGAAATTATTGTTGATTTGGATTTAGGTTTAAGGGCTATAAAAAATAAGGTAGAAAGTGGGGTAAAACTAGATACAAACTTTATGAAAGAAAGTAATGAGCTAAAAAAGAGAAAAGAAAAAGCTGAAAAACTTTTAAAAACTATTGAACTCGATTTTAAAAATTCTAAAGAAATAGCTTCTCAAAAAGTTTCAAATTTAAGTAAACAAGGTATTTTAAAAAATGATCTAAAAATGTTAGCATTATTTATACAAGAAGTGTCTATAAATAAAATAGCCGTTGGAATGGATGTATAAAAAGGGGTAAAATTAATGTCCGGAGTATCTAATATTAGTCCTAAAAAAGGGACTGGTGTGTTATCAGAAGACGCTATAACAGCTAATTCTCCTGTTAAAGCTAATTTGGAAAATAATAATCAAACTGAAAATAAAACAGAAGAAAATAAAACAGAACAAGGTTCAATCAGTAAAGAGTTGGTAGTTGAAAAAAAAGAAGAACCCGAAAAAAAAGAAGAGTCTTCTCTTATGAGTATAGTAAAAGCTGTTATACCAGAAAGTTTAGTTAATGTTGCAGAAAGTTTAACAAAAAGCTTTGATTTTATTTCTTCATTTAAAATACCAGATTTGTCAAAGGTAGCTGTAGAAGAAGTTAAATTAGATCCTGAAACATCTGATATAAAAGGATATATACTAGAAAATAAAGAAAAATTTACCAAATTAACTGAAAATATTTTAGCTCTTCAGCCTACTAATAAAAATGCAAAAAAACTATTAGATTTTTTAAATTCTCCTTCTCCTGATAAGTTTCCAAATGTTAATGGAAAACATTTTTTGAGGAATCTTCTTTTTGATACATTTGATAATGCTAATAAAATTATAGAGAATAATTCTAAAAATAAAAAAACTGATGTTTTAGAAAATACTTCTGAAGCTAATGATTTAAATAATTTAAAAGGAAGTATGGAAGAAATTTTTAAAAATACTAATTTTTCTTATATAGAAGAAAGATATAAACCAACTAGTTTTTTAGGTTTAGTTTCGCATAGCGTTTCTCAAAACTTTTTTAAAGTGTTAGGAAAAAATTCTGGTGATGAAAATAAAGAAGTAAAAAATACTATAAATGAAAATAAAGATCTAATAAATGCTCTTATTAAAATGAATAGTAATAATGGAACCAAAAATAATGAAACTATTCAAGCTCTAAATAAATTTATAAATACAGATAGTATAGCAGCTCCTGAAGCTAAAAAAGACGATTGGAAACTGGGTAAAGGGCTGGTAGATTTAATATCTAAATCTAAAGACTTAGCTAAATTAGCTCCAAATTCAGAAGATTCTAAAAAAATATTATCTTTGATTGGTGATTTAGAAACTAAGAACCAAAAAGTTCTTACAGCTGTAGAAAAAAGAACAAATGCTTATAAAAAACTTGATGCTTTAATACCTGAATTTGATAAAAATATACTTGATATTAAAAGTAAAGCTAGAGAAATAGCTAAAAAAGACCCTGAATTTGCAAACTTTTTGTTAAAAATGGTAGGATTAGCTGAAAAATTCAAAGATGATCCATTGTTATTTTCTATTTATTCTCAATATATGAAAAATATTGGTAATGTTCTTAGAGATCCAGACCTTTTAGGTTCTAATCTAGAAAGTATAGAAGAAAGATTGCATACTTATCAACAAAAATTTGATGCAACTATAACTAAAATAATAGGAATAAAAAATAGTACTAGAACTGATGAAGAAAAAAAGAATGAAATTTTAGGAGTTATAGATACTAATCAAGATATTTTAAATACTGATATTGGCGAAAAGAAAGATGGAGTTTCATCATCTGGTACAAAAGTAACCGATATCCTAAGAGATATTTTAATTTATGATGATTTTTATTCTAAAGCAGATGAACCAGCTCCAGAGAAAGAATTAGAAGTAGCACCACAAACTAGAGTTAATACAGAATCTTTTAAACCAGCTAATAATGGTAAAGTACTAAAAATTTCAGGTAACCCTGGAAAATTAGGTATTTCTTTAACTACTCCACCTGCTACTAGTTCTAATGATAATGCTGAAAGTTCTGAGGGTGGTGGTAAAACCATTGTAGGAGCAACAAGAGGAAGATGGAAAAAAGTAACCGCTGAAGTAAATACAGATTTAGAAATACAACTATATCATATACCTCCAAAAACACCTATAGGAGTTACAATGCCAACTAAATCTGGCAGAACTAAAAAAGAAGAAGAAGTTAATGAACCAGTTTTAGGACCAGTTCAAACTATTAAGAATCCTATGGCAGACATAACAAAGTTTGTTTTATCAATAAAAGCTAATCCAACTGGCCCTAATGATAGAGCTTTAAAAGAATTAGTTCAATTAACAAAAGAGGTAGGTTTAGATGAAACTTTTAATGATTTATCTAGTACTGTAGAGCAAATAAGAAGTGCTTTTAGAGAAGTTGGTATTGCAAACCATGAAGTTTATGATGCCAATTTAGAATTTAATAATACTTTAGATCAAACACTAAATTCATTAAAACCAATTGTTAGAGATAATGCTATAGAAGAATCTGAAGCTAGAATAGATGATAGCTATAAAGATATAGTAGATGCAGCTATTAGAGAAGCTGAAAATTCTGAGTTTATGTTAAATGCGAATGAGTTTCAAGTAGATAATAATTTAATGAATGGTGTTCAATTATTAGAAAAATTTAGAGAAATTATTGTTGAATTAGATACAGGATTAAGAGCTATACATAATAAAGTATCTAGTAATGTAAAATTAGATACCGATTATATGAAAGAAGCAAGAGAACTTAGAAAAAGAAAAGAAAAAGCTGAAAAACTTTTAAAAATGATAGAAAGAGATTTTAAAGAATCTAAAGAAGTAAAATCTCAACAACTATCAAATTTAGCAAAACAAGCTATTTTAAAAAATGATTTAAAACTTATAAATATATTTGTTCAAGAGATGAATATGAATAGAGTTGCAATTGGAATGGAATACTAAAAATATATTCTAATAAAAAACTAGGGTTAAAAACCCTAGTTTTTTTATGTTATAAATTTATTTATTTTTTAACCAAAAACAGCTTTTACATATTCTCTTCTCATCATAGCAATAGCATCAATAGAAATTTCTTTAGGACAAGCTGCTTCACATTCTCCATGATTAGAGCAATCTCCAAAACCTTCTTCTTTCATTTGATCAACCATTTTTACTACTCTAAGTTTTCTTTCTGGGCTACCTTGAGGTAAAAGAGCTAATTGAGAAATTTTAGCACCTGTAAATAATGAAGCAGAGGCATTAGGACAAGCTGCAATACATGCTCCACAACCAATACAAGCTGCATAATCAAATGCTGTATCAGCTTTAGCTTTTTCAATTGGTAAACAGTTAGCATCTTGGGCATTACCTGTATTTACAGAAATAAAACCACCTGCTTGCATAATTCTATCCATAGGAGATCTATCAACTACCAAATCTCTTATAACAGGCATTGCTGTTGCTCTCCATGGTTCTACTACTATATTATCGCCATCTCTATAGTGTCTCATATGAACTTGACAAGTTGCTGTTCCTTTCATTGGACCATGAGGAACTCCATCTATAACCATATTACAAGAACCACAAATACCTTCACGACAATCATTATCAAACTCTACAGGCTCTTCACCTTTTTTTATAAGTTGTTCATTTAGTAAATCCATCATTTCTAAAAATGACATATCTGGATTTACTTCAGGAATTGTGTAATCAACAAATTTACCTTGGTCTTTACAACTTTTTTGTCTCCAGACTTTAAGGTTTATTTTCATTCTTTTAGATTTTGCATTACTCATATTTTTTACCTTACACCTTCCAAACTACTTATAACTACGTTGAGTTAATTTAACATTTTCAAAATTGAGAGGTTCTTTATTTAAAATAGGCTCAGAATTTTCACCTGTATATTCCCAAGCTCCTACATAACAAAATTCATCATCATTACGTAATGCTTCACCTTCAGGAGTTTGGTATTCTTCTCTAAAATGTCCTCCACAAGATTCTTCTCTGTTTAAGGCATCTTTTGCCATTAATTCACCTAATTCGATAAAATCAGCTACTCTTCCTGCAAATTCAAGGTTTTTATTATAGTAACCTTGTTCTCCAGGAACATAAACATTTTGCCAGAATTCTTCTTTTAGATTTTTTATGTCTTTTATAACTTGAGTAAGACCTTCTTTATTTCTTGCCATACCAACATGATCCCACATTAAATGTCCTAATTCTCTGTGGTATTCTTGAACTGTTTTGCTACCTTTTATGGTAAGAAGTTTATTTAATCTTGTTTTTACTTCATCTTCAGCTTGTTTGAAGGCTTCATGATCGGTGGTAACTTTTTCTAAAGTATTACTTGCAAGATATTCACCTAAAGTATAAGGAATTACAAAGTAACCATCTGCCAAACCTTGCATTAAAGCACTTGCTCCTAATCTATTTGCTCCGTGGTCAGAGAAATTTGCTTCTCCTAAAACATGTAAACCAGGTATAGTACTCATAAGGTTATAGTCTACCCATAAACCACCCATAGTATAATGAACTGCTGGATAGATTCTCATAGGTACTTTATATGGATTTTCTCCTGTAATTCTTTCATACATGTCGAAAAGATTTCCATATTTTGCTTTTATTGTAGCTTCGCTAGTTCTTTTTATAGAATCAGCAAAATCTAGATAAACAGATAAACCAGTTTCACCAACCCCTCTTCCTTCATCGCAAACCATTTTTGCATTTCTAGAAGCCACATCTCTAGGAACTAAGTTTCCAAAACTTGGATATCTTCTTTCTAAGTAATAATCTCTTTCATCTTCTGGAATTTGCTCTGGAGAACGAGAATCCCCTTTATTTTTAGGAACCCAAACTTTTCCATCATTTCTTAAACTTTCACTCATAAGAGTTAATTTAGATTGATAATCTCCAGAAACTGGAATACAAGTAGGGTGAATTTGTGTATAACAAGGATTTGCAAAATAAGCACCTTTTTTGTGAGCTCTCCAAGCTGCTGTTACATTAGAGTTTTTAGCATTTGTTGATAGGTAGTAAACATTTCCATAACCGCCTGTACAAAGTAAAACAGCGTCTGCAACGTGTCTTTCTATTTCACCAGTTAAAAGATTACGTGTAATAATACCTCTTGCTTTTCCATTAACTACAACAAGATCTAACATTTCTTGACGAGTATGCATTTCAACATTTTTTAAAGAAACTTGTCTCATCAAAGAGCTATAAGCACCTAATAAAAGTTGTTGTCCTGTTTGCCCTCTAGCATAAAAAGTTCTTGATAATTGAGCTCCACCAAATGATCTATTATCTAATAAACCACCATATTCTCTTGCAAATGGAACCCCTTGAGCTACGCAATGATCTATAATATTTGCACTTACTTCTGCTAATCTATGAACATTAGACTCTCTTGCTCTGTAGTCTCCACCTTTTATGGTGTCATAAAATAATCTCCAAATACTATCACCATCATTAGGATAATTTTTAGCTGCATTTATACCACCTTGAGCTGCAATACTATGAGCTCTTCTTGGAGAATCATGAATACAAAAAGCTTTTACTTTGTAGCCCAATTCAGCTAAAGAAGATGCAGCTGATGCACCTGCTAAACCAGTACCTACAACTATAATATTAAATTTTCTTTTATTATTAGGGTTAACAAGTTTTACATTATTTTTATGGTTAGACCATTTATCTTGTAATTTTCCTGAGGGTTCTTTCGAATCTAATTTTTTATTTACTTCAGACATTTTACATTCCTCCTTTTGTTAAGAAAATCCAAATAGGTAATACAATAAAACCTACTGCCATTAATACTGCAAAAATCAGAGCTGCTGTATAAATAAAAGGAGAATATTTTTTGTTATTCAAACCTAATGATTGGAAAGCACTCCAAAAACCATGTCTTAAATGTAAGCCTAATAAAGCCATAACAGCGGCATAACCAAAAGCATAAAGAGGATTCGAGAATTTTTCTATTACTAATTTATATAAATCTCTTGCTTCTTCTCCATGTATAGTTGTTATATATCCTTCTTTTATACCTGGTCCAAATTTAAAAGTAATAACATGTAGTATTGTAAAAACTAATAAAATAGTACCTGTAACAATCATACTTTTAGAGCTAGCACTTTGTTTACTAGGTTGACCAGCACTTGCACTAACTGCATATTTAACTGGTTTTGCTTTTTGCTTTTTTAAAGCAATTGAAGTACCAATTGCTGCGTGCATAGCAAAAAACCATAAAAGAATAAGTTCTACTACCCAAAGTATAGGGCCTAAGCTTTCTAATTTTAAAGCATAGCTATTAAATAATTCTGGGCCTACAAAAAGTTGTAAATTTCCTAATAAATGGCCTACAACAAATCCACATAAAGCCAAACCAGTCAGACCGGTTAATACTTTTCTTCCTACCTGAGATGTAATTACATCAATTAGTTTCATATATTAATTTCCAAGCTTTCAACAATTAAATAGTTAAAAATATAAAATTAAAGCTATAGTATTATATAAAATTTAAACAGCCTTTAATAATAATATTAATAATAATTCAAGTTCTAAGCTCTTATTTGTGATAAAAGTTTTAAATTGAAGTAAAATTTTGTTTTAAGTATTAAAAATGAACTATAAGTTTTGTAATAACTTTGGTATAATAAAATTACTTAACTTTTAAAATCTATAGTTTTTTTGGGATAGAAGGTTTTTTATAATGAATAGTAAAATAAAAATATTTTTGGTTTCATCTTTAGTACTTAGTTTAACTTTATTTTCTTGTAAACCACCTGCTAATGAAACTAAAAAGCCTGATGCTAAACCTTCTGAAACTCCTAGAAACGATGAAGATACACCAACAAAGCAAAATCCAGAAACAGGGCAAACAGAAATGCCTAAAGAGCCTATGGATACTTCAGAACCAGCTCCAGCACCTAAAACTCCAATTGAAGCTAATGCTGCTACACCAATGGCAATAAAAGCAGTAGCAAAAACTACTTCTTTTGTTTCTCCTGCTTCTTTAGGAAATATAAAAGGTAATTATGTAACTATAGAATTAACATGGCAACCTGTAGTAGGAGCAAAAGAATATTGGCTCTATAAAACAGGGCTTCCAACAAAAGAAAATGCACAAAGAGGAAATGCCTATAAAATTGTTAATGCTACTAGTTTTTTAGGAGCTTATTTTTTAGATGGAGCTTTACCGCCTAGTTTTACTGGAGGAAATATTTGGGAAAAAATTAAAAAAGGTTTTAGTGCAATTACCTTAAAACCAGGACAAGAATATAAATACAAAGTTTTTGCAGTAGATGAAGATGAAAAAGTAATTGGTGAATCTGATGCTGCTACAACAATTCCATTACCACCTATAGCTGCTCCAACAAAATTAGATTTTGATCCATCATCTTATGATGATGCAAAAAAAATAACTACAAGTCCGTCTTTTGTTTGGGATACAACTGAAGGTATAGAACCAGATGGATATTTTATTTCTGTTCATCCCCCTATTTTATTTGGTAAACAAGCAGCCGATCAACAAGGTTCTTTTGGTTATGCTTATTGGTCAACTTTTAGAGGTCCAAAAACTAAAGTAGCAAGATATGGTTCTCAATCTGATAATGCATTAGCTTATCCTGGTACATTCCCTTTTGACGTAACTTTTCCTTTAAAAATGAATGGTAGATATTCTTATAGTGTTACAGCTGTAAAAACAGATACTAATGATATGAGAACTGCAAAAGCTATTTCTAAATCTTGGAGTGATTCTAAAATATTCCAAGTAGGTGGAGGTGCTTTAAATGCTATTGGAAATAATACTAATACTAGTAACACTTCTTCTACAGCTAATAACAATAATACAACTACTAGTTCTTCAAATAATAACTCTCAAACACAAGAAGAGTGTAACTGGTGGTGTAAAATTAAAAAAGGTGCTAGTAGTTTAGTAAATTAATTAGGTAGTTATAATGAGAATTTTAAAAGATGATACTGTTGCCGTATTAGTTGATATACAAGAAAAACTATTTCCCTTTATATCTGATAATCAAAAATTAGTTGAGAATTGTATAAAGTTAATAAAAGGTTTAGAGCTTTTAGAAGTTCCTTTAATAGTTACAGAGCAATATACTAAAGGTTTGGGAAAAACAATTCCAGAATTACAAGAAGTAGTAGGTAATAATTATAACCCAATTGAAAAAATAGATTTTAGTTGTTGTGGTTCAGAAGAATTTTTTCAAAAATTAGAGCAATTAAATAAAAGAAATATTATTTTAATGGGTATAGAAGCTCATGTTTGTGTTTTACAAACAGCAATAGATTTAACTGAATCTGGCTTTAATGTAATTGTTATAGAAGATTGTATTTCATCTAGAAAATTAAATGACAAAACAATAGCTTTAAAAAGATTTACTCATGAAGGTTGTTTTATTTCTACTTATGAATCTATTTTATTAGAATTATGTAGAAAAGCTGGAAATGATGTTTTTAAAAGTATTTCTAAACTTATTAAGTAGCATTTTTAAGTAAGTTTATACTAATTTTACTTATTAACTATGATTCTAAAAATTTTGTTTAAAATAAAAAAAACTGAAAAAGTTACGCAAAACGTTTTGCGTAATTTTCTCAACTATTTGTATGCTAATTATTTGATGCATCTTAACTTTTAGGTATTACTTATTAAGATTATTTTCTTATTATCAGAATCAGGATTTTCAGGATTAGCAAGATGAGAGTGTAATTTTATTATCTGTTTTTATGTTTGTTTGTGGAAGATAATTTTTGCCCTAAAATACTGTTCATCAAAAAATTCGTATAATCATGTTAAAGATAATTGTAAGATTGGTTCTATATGCGAGGTGTCTTTTGAAAATTAATAAATTAATATTATTAGCAATAATAATCTTATTTTTAGGTAATAATAATTCTTTTGCAGAAAATATAGAAAAAACTATAAATAATAAAAAAATAACAACAAAAGGTAAAATATCTATAAGCTTACCTTTAAGAGTTAATTATGGTATTACTGAAAACTTTAATTCATATTTATCATTAGATTTAAGTAGATTTCAAATAAGCCAAAACTCTAATTTTTCTATTACTTCAAACATAGGTTCTAGCTATTATTTTTATAAAAATGATAATTTATTTTTATTCTCAGGTATAGAGTTACCTATTTTAGTATTAAGACCATATTTATATATGGGTTTAGAATATTTTTTATCAGAAAAAGTATCTATATCAGGAGATATTGGAATTATATTAGGCTTTTATTCTTCTCTATTACCAAATTATTTTCAAAATGGAAGTAATTTAAAAGTAAGCTATTTTTTTTAGGAATAAAAAATGAAAAAAAATATTTTTATTTTATCTTTATTTTTTGCATCAACTTTTATATTAAATTCTTATGCAGAAGATACTATTATAAAAACTAAAAATGAATTTAAGACCTCCTACGGGGTATCAACACCGCAGGAGGAAGGGCTCGTGGGCGGAGCCCCCGTACCCCCTGAAACCACAGAGCAAAGCTCTAAGGTATTCTCTAATAAAAATAAACTATCAATAGGTACTCCACTAGATATAAAATATGGTCTTTTAGATAATATAAATATCGATTTAGGAGTTAATTTTTTTTATAATAAACAAGGTAGTATATATAGTTATCCCAATTATAATAGTCTAGCTTTAAATATTGATTATATTTTTTATAAAACAAATTATTTAAATTATATTGTTACCATAGAAAATAATATTCATATTTATGATAAAAACAATAATTTAAACAAAGTAAATTATTTTATATTAAAAAGTGGTATTTATATAGGTTTTGAACATTTTTTTAGTGATAAATTATCTTTTTTAGCAAATGCTGGTATTAGTAATAATTCTGAGGTTTTTGGTAAAAATTTCTTTTTAGAAATAAAACCTGATTATAATATAAAAGCTTATTATTATTTTTAATTATAATTTTATTAGCTATTTTTATGTTTTTTTCTTATTTAAACCTATAAAAAGTTGCTTAGATCCTGAATCAAGTTCAGGATGACTATAAGCAACTTTTACTATTTAATTCTGTATTTAACTTTTTCAGGAATAGCTATAAATTAGTTTATAGATAATAACCTTTTAACTACTATATCTTTTCCTAATATTTTCATTATTTCATATAAATCAGGAGATTGTCTTCTTCCTGTTATGGCAACTCTAATTGCATTAGTAGTATCAGATATATTTCCTTTAAAAGATTCAGGATTTTCTTTAAATGCTTTCATATCACCAGCATAACCCAATTTTTCTGAAAAATCCTTAACTCTATTAAACCATTCATCTTTGGTATCATTTTCATTAAAAACTTGAGCGTAATTAACTAATATTTCTTTTATTTGTTCTTTTGATAAATTTTCAGCAAAATCATATTCAGGATTAAATATTTCTTCGAACATATAACTACTTAAATATTTTATATCACTCCATTTAGAAATATCTTTTCTTGGTTTTTTACCTGTTCTATCTATAGTAAGAAAAGAGGTTAATTTATCCTTATACTTAACAACTAACTCATTAAATTCTTTATCATATTGAGCAGACCATTCTAAAAGATAATTATAAATATCTTCTGCTTTTATAACAGAAATTACATTTTTACTAAGGTCGGTAAGTTTTACCATATCAAATAAAGCTCCACTACTACCTAATTTTTCCAATTTAAATGGGAATTCTGTTAAACTTTTTGTAGGATTATTTTTTCTCCAATCCTCAAAGTTAGAATTGCATAAATTAAGTAAATATTCTAAAACAGAATTAACTGGATATCCTTCTTCATGATAAAAACTTACAGCAGCTTCTGGATCTTTTCTTTTACTTAATTTTCTTTTGGAAGTATCTTCCATTTTTAAAATAGTTGGAATATGAGCATATTTAGGGGCTTTCCATCCCATTATATAAAAAAGCTGTAAATGGGTTGGAACAGAAGCTAACCATTCTTCTCCTCTGATAACATGGGTAGTTCCCATTAAATAATCATCTACAACATGTGCAAAATGATAAGTTGGTAATCCATCTGATTTACAAATAACAATATCTTGTAAATTTTCAGGAAATTCTAGCTCCCCTCTTATTATATCTTTATAAGAAATTTTTTTATCAACATTACCAGTTGATTTTACTCTAATAACAAAATTTTTACCTAAATCTAAATCTTTTTTTACTTCTTCTAAGGTTTTATTTCTATAAACAGCCCATTCACCATAATAACCTGTATTTATATTTTGTTCTTCTTGTTTTTTTCTAATTTCATCTAATTCTTCTGAAGTACAAAAACAAGGATAAGCTTTATCTTCTGTAATTAAATATTTTATAAAAGCCTGATAAATATCTTTTCTTTGACTTTGTTTATATGGGCCATAAGCTCCTTTTTCCTCATCTTCACTAATAGCACCTTCTTGGTTTAGAATATTAAAATTATGTAGTGCATTTACTATACCTAAAACACCATTCTCTATTTCTCTTTTTTTATCAGTATCTTCAATTCTTAAATAAAAAACTCCTTTACTTAATGAAGCGGTTCTTTCTGAAATTAAGGCAGAAAATAAACCTCCAATATGAACAAAACCTGTAGGACTAGGAGCAAATCTAGTAACTCTAGAACCTTCTGGTAAATTCCTTTTAGGATATTTTTCATAATAATATTCTGGTGTTTTATCAATATTTGGAAATAATAAATCTGCTAATTCTTTGCCCATTTTTTTTACCTATGAACTTATTAAAATACAATTTTTATAATTATAATATCTAAAAAGCTATAAAATTATGTAAATTAAATAAACTTTAGTTTATATTAATATGATTGATGGATTATAAAGGTAAAAAATTGACTCAAAATATTTTTTCTATATATAAAAAAACATTTCCTACTTTTGATAACTTAACTGTTTTAGAAGATAAAATAAAAATTTTTTCTCAAAATTTAGATGAGTCTCAGTTAAAAATTCCTACTTGGGAAGATGAAGTATTTTTTATAGAAGGGAGTAAAAGAGATATAGAATTTATTTTTTTAATAAATACTATTAATTTTTGTTTTTGGAGTTTAGATAAAAAAGAAAAATGGCAATATCGTTATAAAAATAAAAAATATTCTGGAAGTATGTCTCTTTTTTCAGCTTTAAAAAATGCTTTAGAAAATAATTATCCCTTATTAGATTTTAATTATTTAGAAAGTATTAATGAAACAGAATTAGCTAAAATACTTAATCAAGATAAACAAATTCCCTTATTAAAAGAAAGATGCTTAGTATTAAATGAGATAGGAAAGTTAAGTAAAAATAATAATTTAAAAAATTTTTACTCAATATATGAAAAATCAAATGAATCCGCTATAGATTTAATAAAAATAATTATAGATTTATATCCATCTTTTAGAGATTTTTCTTTTTATAAAAATAATAAATACCCTATTTTAAAAAGAGCTCAACTAATCCCTGCAATGATTTTTGGTAGATATCAAAATCAAAACCCATTTAATGACATTAATAATTTAATAGTTTTTTCAGATTATAAAATTCCTCAAACTCTAAGAAACTTTGGCTTAATAGAATATTCTCAATCTTTAGCAGAAAAAATACAAAATCAAGAAATAATAACAAATCAATCATTAGAAGAAATAGAAATAAGATTGAGTAGTATATTTATATGTGAATTTATAAAATCATATAATAAAAACTTAAATTCTTTAAATCTTGATTATTTTTTATGGTTAAATAGTAAAAATATCAAAATAGAATATGAATATCATAAAACCTTTAGTATTTTTTATTAATTAGTTCCAACCACTTCTTTTTGCATACCAGCTTAAACCTAAGTCAATACCTGTAGCTGCTAACCCAACAGCAGTACCAACTCCAGGAACTAAACTAGCTCCAGCAGCAACTACATTTAAACCAGCTCTAACATAAGCTACATTTCTTCCTGCCGTAGTTCTTGCATGTCTAGCTTCATTAACAGCTAATGCTGCACCTGTAACTCCAGCTACAAAACCTACTCCAGGTGCAATTCTTCCTAAAGTACTTGCTACTCTAGCTGCTCCAGGTAAAACTCTAGCTGCAACTCTAGCTGTTCTAGTTGCACCTGCAACTCCTCCAAATTCTCTTGCTAAAGCTCCAGCATGATGAGCTTCATGAGCAGCAGTAGTAGCTAATCTAGTAGCTCCACTAGCAACTCTTGATAAACCTGCTCTTTCTGCTAAGCTAGCTGCACCTCTAAAAATTCTAGCTTGTGTTCCAGCACTAGAGCCATGTGCAATATGAATTAGAGTATTAGCTCTTCCTGCTACCCTTAATGCACCAGCACCTAAAGCCCCTACTCTAGTACTGGCAGCTCTAACTAAAAGGTTGCCTCCTATTTCAGTAGCCCTTTCTGCAACATTAGCAGCTCTTGTAACTCTACCTATAGTATTACCAACCCTAGATTCTGCTAAAACTCTAGAACCAGTTCTAACTGCATTTCCTACTCTAGATTCAGATAAAGCTCGAACACCACTTCTAACAGTACTTGGAATAGCACTTTGTTCAAATCTACTAGCAACAGAATGAGCTGCGTGATTTACCGTTTCTAATGCACTATGACCATGAGCTGCACCATGATGAGCAACAACATGAGTTGCATTATGAGCTTGATTATTACTTTGGACAGAAGCTATTCTTTGTCCTAAAGAAGTTGTAGCAGTCACTCTTTGTTGAGAAGGAAAAGAAAAAGATCTTGCCGCATGACCATCATCTTGAGAGGCAGTTCTATTAACATTTACTGTATTAGCTCTGTTTTGAACAGGGGGATGATTTTGATGTGCTTGAGTTTGTTGAGCTGGTTGAGAATGAGCTGGAGTATTTGAAGGAGTAGTAACCCTAGGTCTTTCGGTTACAGCAACGTGAGATTGTCTATTAATAGCTACCATAAAAATTTAAACCTTAAAAAAAATTATGTTTAAAACTACAACACAACTAGTTATAGAGACCTAAAATATATAATCTCCACAATTAATAATGTAAGTTTTACTTAAAAAGTAATTTTAACATAATAAAAAAACAAATACTACAAAAAAGTTGATTTAAATCATAAAAATTCTAATAATTTATATTTTTCAGTAATAAAATCACCCTCTGATACTAATATATTTTTAACTTGCCCGTCTTTATTTGCATAAAATGTCATTTCCATTTTCATAGAAGAAACTGTAATTAATTTATCGCCTTCTTTTATTATATCTTTTTCTTTAATATGTATTTTTTTTATTTCACAAGGCATATGAGAAAAATAAATATTATCTTTTTCTTCTTCTTTGTTTTCTAAAAATTTAGACATAAGGGTTATTTTTTTATTTAAATGCTTACTATTAAGATAAATACTATTTTTATCTAAAATAATTTTAAAATTAAATACTTTATCATTAATTAATAAAGAAAAATATTCATTTTTTTCTTCAAGTATCTCAACTTCAAATATATCATTTTTATTTTCATTTATAATATTAATTTCAAATTTATTTTCTTTTACTAAATATTCTAGAGTATATATATTTTCATTTAACTCTAAAATCTCAAATTGAGGTTTAAAAAATAAGTTTCTCCAACCTGATTCTATACTTCTAAAAACTTTTTTTGATTTTTTTCTTTCTAAATATATTTTTACTAATGAAGCACATAGAAATTCTTTTATATAAGTATTTTTTTCTTCTAATATAGATTTTATGTTGTTTTCCACAAAAGACGTATTATGTTCAGAACTACAAAACTCTTTGTTTTCTAAAATACTATATAAAAAAGATAAATTAGTTTCTATTCCTAATAAAATAAAGTTTTCAAGATATTTTTTGTTTTTTATAATGGCTTCTTCTCTATTATCTCCATAAGAAATTACTTTTGCTATCATTGGATCATAATTAATATTTATTTTTTGCCCTAAAAATAAATTGCTTTCTATTCTTGGAAAGTAATTTTTATTAGACTTTAAATCTAAATATAAAATTTCTCCTGATGATGGTAAAAAATTATTTTCAGGTTTTTCTGAATATATTCTAGATTGAATAGCATGACCTTTTAATTTTATATCAGTTTGAGTTAAATTTATTTTTTTATTATTAGCTATATCTATTTGTAATTCTACTAAATCTAATCCAGTAACTTCCTCTGTTACAGTATGCTCTACTTGTAGGCGAGGGTTTATTTCTATAAAATAAAAATTATTACCATCTACCAAAAATTCAATTGTACCTAAATTATTATAATTAAGTTCTTTTGCTATTTTTAAAGCCGAATCATAAAGTTTATTTTTTAATTCTTGGCTAATTGAAATACAAGGTGATTCCTCTATAATCTTTTGATACCTTCTTTGAATAGAACAATCTCTTTCAAAAAGATGTAAATAATTTCCATAATTATCGCCTAAAATTTGTATTTCAATATGTTTTGCATTATACAAATATTTTTCAAAAATGATCTCATCATTACCAAAACTGTATAAGGCTTCATTTTTAGAACTAATTAAAGTTTCTTCTAACTCCATTATAGAATTAACTATTTTTATACCTTTTCCTCCTCCTCCAAAGGAAGCTTTTAATAAAATAGGAAAAGTTTCTTTTTCTAAAATAGTTTTTATTTCATTTAAATTAAGAGAAGTTATATTAAATCCTTCTATAATAGGTATATCTAGCTTTTTAACTAATTCTTTAGCTTTATTTTTATCTGATGCTAATTTTATAGCTTCTGAGTTTGGACCAATAAAAATAATATTATTATCAATACATTTTTGAACAAATCTGTAATTTTCAGCTAAAAAACCATACCCTGCATGTATAGCATCACAATTATTTTCTAAAGCTAGAGTTATAATTTTATCCTGATTTAAATAAGTATCTGATAAATTACCTTTACCTAAATAAATAGACATATCTGCGTTTTTTATATAAGGTAAAAACTTATCTTCTTCAGAAAAAATAGCAATAGTATCAATAAAAAGTTTTTTACAAGTTCTTATAACTCTATCAGCTATTTCGCCTCTATTAGCTATAAGTATTTTTTTTATCATAAATAAGTTTTTATTTTAAGAAATAACTATAATTAAAAAAGTATAACCTATTATTAAAAATAAGTGAATTATAGTTATTTATGAACTATTAACTTCTTAGTTCTTTTAGTTGTTTATATAATTCTTTTTCTTTATCTGTAAGATTTGTTGGAATCATAATTTTTATTTTTACAAACATATCTCCTTTTTCATCTGTTTTTCTATTAGGAAGCCCCAGATTTTTTAATCTTAACTGTTTCCCTCCTTGAGTTGTAGCAGGTATTTTTAGATTAACAGAAGAACCAGAAATAGTAGGTACTCTTATTTCAGTTCCAAAAACTGCATCATAATCATTTATAGGAGCTTCATAAATAATATTTTTACCATCTAATTTAAAAGTATCATGAGCTTTTATTTTTACTTTTAGATGAATATCATTATTATTATTTTCGCCTTTTATTCTTATTTTACTACCTTCATCTATTCCTTTAGGTATATTTACTTCTATTTTTTTACTACCAATATCAATTAATCTTTTTCCACCTTCATTTATTTCATTAATAGAAACTTCAATATCAAGTTCTTTTGCTTCCAATTTTTCTTTAGGAGCCTGATTTTGATTAGTTTGTTGATTAGTTTTTTTCTTTTGTTGGGTATTTTGTTGACCTCCAAAACCCATATTAGAAAAAATATTTCCAAAAGGATTTGAGCTATTTGGTGTACTTCCTCCACCTGCACCAGAACCAAAAAATATTTCAAAGAAATCGCTAAAATCACTACCGTAAAATTTATTACCTTTTATATCACCCATGTCTTGGTAAGAATAATTTCCAAAATTTTGATATTGATTCCAATTAGCTCCTAAATTATCATATTTTTGTCTTTTATCTTTATCTCCCAATACTTCATAAGCTTCATTGATCTCTTTAAATTTTGCTTCTGCATCTTTTGTTTTATTTATATCTGGATGGTATTTTTTAGCTAATGTTTTATAAGCTTTTTGTATATCTTTTTCAGCAGCTTTTTTATCTACACCTAAAATTTTGTAATAGTCTTTATAATTCATAATCTCACCCCTAAAAATCTAACCATTTACCATAAATTTTATCTTAATAATATTGATCTAACAAATAAAAAATTATCAAGAATTATGGAGGGTTATAAAATTTTTTTTTAATTACTTTTAGTTATTTTCTATAAAACTTAGATATTTTTTTATTATTAAAATCAAATAATAATAGCTTCTTAGACATTATAAGCTGTTTATAAAAAACTTAACTTATTTGTAATTTTATGTTATTATTTAATTCAAACTAAAGCATAAATAATATAGATTTTTTATTTAGTTTCTTTTAATATTTTAAAAAAATTTAAGGTGTTTTTTAAATGGGTAACAGAGTTAAAATCGTTAGTATGGGTAAATATTTACCTGAAAGAGTTGTTAAAGCTGAAGATTTTGAAAAAGAACATGGCATAGATGAAGGTTTTTCTATAAATATGTCTGGCGTAGCTGAAAGACATTTTGCTAATGAAAAAGAAACCTGTTCTTATATGGGTGCAAGAGCATTAGAAAAAGCTCTTGAAAAAGCTGGAATGAAATATGAAGATTTAGATGTTATAGTAGGTGCTTCAGGTTCTTATGATCATCCAATTCCATATAATGCTTGTTTAATTCAAAAAGAAATGGGTAAAGAAGAATCTGGTACACCTTGTTGGGATGTTGATAGTACTTGTCTTAGTTTTGTTACTGCTTTTGATGTAGTAAGTTATATGATAGAAGCAGGTAGATATAAAAATGTTGCTATTGTTAGTAGTGAAATAGCTTCTAAATCTTTAAATCCTAAAGAAAGAGAATCAGCTACTTTATTAGGAGATGGTGCTGTAGCTATGATTTTAACTAAAACACCTGAAAATGAGCCATCTATGATTATAGCTTCTGAAATGCAAACTTTTTCAAAAGGTGCTTTTCATACTAGTGTAAAAGGTGGGGGGAATGTAATACACCCTAATGATCCTAATTCTAATCCAGAAGATTTTACTTTCAATATGAAAGGAAGAGCTATTTTAGAGATGTCTTTTGAATTAATACCTAAATTTTTAGAAAAACTTTTTACTCAAGCTCAAGTTCATCCTAAAATGTTAGACCTATTTGTACCACATCAAGCTAGTAAATTTGCCCTTTTAAAAGGAAAAGAGCTTTTATGTATGATAGGTATGAAAGAATCTGCATTTGTTGATGTTTTAGAAAAACATGGTAATTGCATAGCTGCTTCTATTCCTATTGCTTTACATGATGCTTTAGAAGAAGGAAAAGTTGAAAGAGGTGGTAAAGTTGCTTTAGTTGGAACTGCTGCGGGGCTTTCTTTAGGTGGAATAATTTTAGTTTACTAAAAAATTTAAAAAAGCTCTAAATATTAATATCTAGAGCTTTTTTTATTGCTTAATAATTTTAAATTTTAATACTGACATAAGGTTGTCATTTAATCTTTATATACTAAAAGTATTATAATTTTTTTAGGTATATTTTATGAAATACTGGATTATTGTTGCATCAAAAAATCATGTAGAAAAAGGAATTAAAGGTGGTTTTGCTCAAGCTTGTCATGGAAAATCAAGTCCTTTGAAAAGAATGAAAAAAGATGATTGGATTATTTATTATTCACCGCAAAAAATTTTTACAAAAGAAAAAATTAAAGACAATTCTTGTAAAGAATTTACTGCTATTGGACAAGTAAAAGATGATAAAGTTTATCCTTTTCAAATGACTGAAAACTTTTGTCCTTCTAGAATAGATATTAACTACTATAAATCAAATGATGTTTCTATAATACCTTTGATAAATGAATTAAATTTTATTGAAAATAAAAAAAATTGGGGTTATAAATTTAGATTTGGTATTTTAGAAATTAATAAAGCTGATTTTGAACTAATAAAGTCTTTTTTATTAGTAGCTTAAAAATTAAAATAATTCTTGGTGTCAAAGTTTCTAGTTTTTATATTGGATAATTATTCTCATCAACTTACTATTCACTAAGCACTATTTATCATTAATGATTCACGGTACTAAAAAAATAAGTTAAAATTAGAATAATAGTATAAGTATCTAGGTAATTAAAAAAGTGTTTTATATTCAAAATATAAATATAAAAAAATTTCTAATTTTACTTTTACTTTTTACATTTTCTTGTACTAATACTATTTCTACTTCTGAAATAGAAATTCCTTTAGCTAGAAAAAATCAAACTGATTTAGAAGAAATAGAGCTTGAAGTAGGTGATATTATTCAACTAAATGGTAGTGTTCAACTTAGTGATGGTAAATTATCAAAAGATGTTATTTTTGAATCTAATTCAGACCTTATAAAAACTGAAGTTGATGGAAAAATAACTGCTTTAAAAGAAGGAAAGGCTATAGTAAAAATAGCTGCTAAGCAAGACCCTACAAAATTTTCTTCTGTAAATATAAAAATAAACCCTTATGTTGAAAAGAAAATACAAGTTAATTCAGGGACTGGTGAAAAGTTTTTAAATGAAATTGATAATAGCCTTTTTAGTAATAATTTAAATAATACAAATACTTCTAACCCTTCTCCAACACCAACTCCAATAAATTATCAACTTACTAGGTTAAATGTTTATTTATATTCTCCAAATAATACTATTATTGATGATGCAGATGTAATAGTAAAATCATTAGATAAAACTATTAATTTTGAAGAGAAAATAAAATCATCTTCTGGTAGAGCTTTTTTTAGTAAAGTTCCTATAAATACTCTTTTATCTATAAAAGTAAATAAAGAAGGTTTTTCTTCTAAAGAAAGAATAGAAGTTTTAAAAAATACTACTGAAGCTAGAATAGATTTTGGTGGTAGTGATGAAAATGATATATATTCAATACAACAAGAACCAGAAATAGAAAAAGTATTAATAAATGGAAATATATTATCAAACTATAATAATTATAATTTAAATAATATTACTGTACCTACAGGCTTAGAAACACCTAATATTAATTCAAACTCAAATTTAAATATACAAATAAATTTTACAAAACCTATAAATAAAGAATCTTTTATAGATGCTATTCAATTAAAATCTCAAGCCACTAAAAATAATTTAGAGGGGATTACTTTAGATAAAAATAATTTATCCTTTTCTTGGGGTACAGATGATAAAGTAGTAAATATATATGGAAGTATAGTATTTGATGATTTAAAAAAAATAATTTATGTTTTATCTTTTAAAAAAACTTTTTCAGACAAAACAGGTATCTCATCTATTCCTAATAAATATATAAATGTTAATAATATTAAAAAGATAAATAATATTATTTTTTCTTTTGAAAAATAACTATTTAAAGTAAAATATAAGCAGTGAATAATGAATATTTAACAAAGAACAGTAAACAATAATAAAGATGTTATTGGTTACATAAAATTATTTTATTTTATTTGTTACTTATTATTTATCACTTTTTACTATTATGTTAGTCAAAGAGGACAAGGAGCATAAGATGTCTGGTAAAATAAAAATGTATGAAAATACAACGATATTATTTGATAAGGCAGCAAATTTTTTAAAAATAAGTGACGAAGGTAAATATTTATTAAAAAGCCCATATAGAGAACTTTCTGTTCAAATACCTATAAAAATGGATAATGGTCAATTAAAAGTTTTTAATGGTTATAGAATTCAACATAATGGAAGTAGAGGCCCTTATAAAGGCGGAATTAGATTCCATCCATCAGTAGATATTGATGAAGTAAAAGCTTTAGCCGCTTTAATGACATGGAAAACTTCTTTAGTTGATATACCTTTTGGTGGTGCGAAAGGTGGAGTAAATTGTGACCCTAAAAAATTAACTGTAAATGAATTAGAAAGAGTGTCTCGCTCTTATATGTCAAAAATAGATTTAGTTATAGGACCATATAGAGATATACCTGCTCCTGATATGAATACTAACTCACAAGTTATGGCTTGGATGATGAGTGAATACGGTAAAAAACATGGTCATACTTTAGCTATTATTACAGGAAAACCAATTCCATTAGGTGGTTCTTTAGGAAGAGAAGAGGCAACTGGTAGAGGTTGTGTTTATATTGTAAAAGAAGCTTGTGAAACTTATGGTATAAATATAGCAAATTCAACATCTGTTATCCAAGGTTTTGGTAATGTGGGTTCTAATGCAGCTAAATTTATGGTTGAAGAAGGTAGTAAAGTTATTGCTGTAAGTGATGTTCAAGGTGGTATTTATAACAAAGATGGTTTAAATATTGAAGAGCTCATAAAATATAGAAATAAAAATGGAACTGTTTTAGGTTTCCCAAATGTATCTCAAATAACTAATGAAGAGTTATTAGAGTTAGATTGCGATATCTTAATACCAGCTGCTTTAGAAAGCGTTATTAATACAGATAATGCTAACAATATAAAAGCAAAACTTATTGTAGAAGCTGCTAATGCTCCTATTACAGCTGGTGCAGATGAAATATTAGAAAAAAAAGGTATTATTGTTGTTCCTGATATTTTAGCTAACTCTGGTGGAGTTATAGTATCTTATTTTGAGTGGGTTCAAAATCTTCAACAATTTACATGGGATTTAGACGAAATAAATGGAAAACTTAAAAAGAAAATAACCAAAAGTTATAAACAAATGGTTGATTATTCTAAAGAAAATAATTTATCTTTAAGAATAGCAGCTTTTGCTTTGGCTATAGAAAGAGTTATAGAAGTAGTAAAATTAAGAGGTTGGGGATAAACAGTAAAAAGAGAAAAGTAAAAAGTTAGAAGAATCATATTAATAAGCATTTTATTAATATTTCTTTAATTTCTTTTTACTTCTTACTTTTTACTAATATTATGGAATTACACGATTATAGAAAAGATTATCAAAATGCACCTTTATTAGAGGAAAATATTGATAAAAACCCTTTTAAGCAATTTGAAATATGGTTTAAGGAAGCTGAAAAAGCTGGAGTTTATGAGCCTAATGCTTTCAATTTAGCTACTTGTAATAAAAATGGGGATCCATCTTGTAGAGTTGTTTTATTAAAAGAATTTTCAGAAGATGGTTTCATTTTTTTTACTAATTATGAAAGTAAAAAAGCAAGTGATATTTTAGAAAATCCTAATGTAGCTATAAACTTTTTTTGGGCAGAAATTCATAGACAAGTTAGAATTTCTGGTAAAGTAGAAAAAATAAGTTTAATTAAATCTGAAGAATATTTTAGAAGTAGACCTGTTGGTAGCCAAATAGGTGCTATAGCTTCGAAACAAAGTCATTTGCTCTTAGATAGAAATGAATTGGATCTTAATTATAAAGCTTTAGAAGAAAAATACACAAATGAAATTATTCCTATGCCTAATAATTGGGGTGGATATATTGTAAAACCTACATATTTTGAATTTTGGCAAGGTAGAAGTAGTAGGTTACACGATAGAATAGTTTTTGAAAAAGTAGCTTCTAATTGGAATATATCTAGGCTATATCCATAGTTAAATAAGTTTAAAAAATAATCGAAAAACTATAAAAAACTTGAAAGAATTAAATAATTATAAATGGTAAAAATATGAATTTAGAAGAAAGAATAGAAACCATAAAAAAAGGTGGTGCTCATAAATATCATGAGCAAGCGGCAAAAGTTGGAAAACTTTTTGTAAGAGAAAGATTAAGATTATTATTTGATGAAAATTCAGATCTTATAGAAGATGGTCTTTTTGCTAACTGTGAAGCTCATGGGTTGCCAGCTGATGGTGTAGTTACAGTTATGGGTAAAATACATGGTAGAACAGTTTGTGTAATGGCTAATGATTCTACTATAAAAGCTGGTTCTTGGGGAGCAAGAACTGTTGAAAAAATTATTAGAATACAAGAACAAGCTATTAAATATAAAGTTCCTATGATCTATTTAGTAGATTCTGCTGGAGCAAGAATAACAGATCAAGTTGAAATGTTCCCTGGTAGAAGAGGAGCAGGTAAAATATTTTATAATCAAGTTCATATGTCTGGATTAGTTCCTCAGATTTGTGCTTTATTTGGTCCTTCAGCTGCTGGTGGAGCTTATATACCTGCTTTTTGTGATATTCTTGTAATGGTAGAAAAAAATGCTAGTATGTATTTAGGTTCGCCTAGAATGGCAGAAGCTGTTATTGGTGAAAAAGTAACCTTAGAAGAAATGGGTGGAGCTAAAATGCACTGTTCTATAAGTGGATGTGGTGATATTTTAGCTAAAACAGAAGAAGAGGCTATAAAAGCTGTTAGAGATTATTTAGAATATTTTCCTCAAAATTGTATGTATGAATCTGATTTAGCTGAATCAAAAGAACCAGATGAAACCATAACAAAAGAAATTTCTGAAATTATTCCAGAAAACCCAAATAGAGCTTATGACATGATTAATGTTATAAAAAAATTAGTTGATAAAGGTTCTTTTTTTGAAATAAAAAAACTTTTTGCTCAAGAATTAATAACAGGTTTTGCTAGATTAGATGGAAAAGTAATAGGTATCGTTGCAAATCAACCTAAATTCAAAGGTGGCGTACTTTTTGTAGATTCAGCTGATAAAACAGCTAAATTTGTTAATTTATGTGATGCTTTTAATATTCCACTATTATTTTTATCAGACGTTCCTGGTTTTATGATAGGTTCTTCTGTAGAAAAACAAGGTATTATTAGACACGGTGCAAAAATGATTTCAGCTATTTCAGAGGCATCTGTAACAAAAATATCAGTTGTTTTAAGAAAAGCTTATGGAGCTGGTTTATATGCTATGTGTGGACCTGGATTTGCTCCAGAATGCTGTATAGCTTTGCCAACTGCTTCTATTGCTGTTATGGGACCAGAACCAGCTGTAAATGCTGTTTATTACAATAAAATGGAAGAAATTCAAGATCCAGAAGAAAGAAAAAAATTCAAAGAAGAAAAAATGAAAGAATATGAAGAAGATATTAATCTATATAGATTAGGTTCTGAATTAGTAGTTGATGATATAGTTTCTGATAAAAACTTAAGAAAAGAACTAATTAAAAGATTTGATATGTATTCAACTAAAGATATTCCAGTTCAAAGTAAAAAACATGGTGTAATACCAGTTTAATAGCTTTTTTTAGTTATAAAGGTAGTATTTTTACTACCTTTTACTTAGTTCTTTGAAATAATCTTCAGTTCTTATATGATGTTTATAATCTAACTTCTTATCATTTAAATTATAGCTAACACTTTTTTTGAAGAATAGTTATGAGCATTTCCTTACAGTTATAGTTATATTTTATTAAATTTACTAATTAATATGTTATCAGATTCTCAATTAAAAGCTCTTAATCATGTTAAAAATTATTCATTAGATTTCAAGAAAGAATCATTAGAACAGATTAATTATATTCTTAAAATGTCAAATATTTCAGATAAAATATTTGAAAAAGCTATTTTTAATATAAAAGAGCACGCAAAAGTTTGTATTCATTTTCATCCAGATAGATTAGCATCTAACTTTAAAACCATAATAGAAAACCTTTTGATTGATGGAGTTTATAAAAGTCAATTTGAAACACTTATTTCTAGCGGTAGCGTTTCTGCATATAAAGGTGGACAAAGAGATTTATGGGAACAGGATTTATTTGGGGGTTTTTACAATATAAATTCTACAAATAATTCTGAAAGACCAAAATACGGTGCTCTAAATTTGATTTTATATCCAGATGGTCCAGCTCCAAATTTTGGTTCATGTTATTTTATTCTTGATAAAAAAGTTTCAAAAAGATGCTCTTTTACTTATTTAGATTCTTATCAAATGCCAAAAGAAAGAGGTGCTTTGGACGAATTTGATTATATATTATCAGGCTTATTAAAAGATTCTTTTATAAAAGACTCTGTTTTGGGTAAAAATAATATCAGGCCAGATAAATTAGTAAAATATTTAGCTAAAAATTTAAATAAAAACTATGATTATCTTTCAGCTAAAAAGCAAGGTAAAAATTTAAGTCATTATATTGAAGCACAGATTCATGGAGAAATCAATTTAAAAAATGATGTAGAAGTTTTAGTTGCAGATCCTTCATTTAAAAATACATATATAGAAACTGTTTTTGAAAAATTATGTAAAACTTATAATATAGAATTATATTGGCATGATGGATTTACTTTGGAAGTAAATAAAATTCCTGATAATTTTAGAGGCAAAAATATGCCTATTTTAGCAAAAGAGATAGCTATAAAGCCTTATATAGACCCTTATACTATTGGTTTGGCAGATAATAATCTAAAAAATAATCCAAAATTTTTTAAGAAAATTGGAGATTATAAGGAAGTTTTACAAGAATTAAAATTATTATGGCAAGTACTTCTAAAATATGGGAAGCCTTTAAATAAATTTATTTAAAAGTATTTTTCTCATATAATTGAGCTTCTTCTAAAAAACCAAGTTTTTCTAAGCAAAGAGATATTTTTAAAGAAAGTTCTTTAGTTATTGCTGTATTTTCTAAATAGTCTAAAAAATAATCTAAAGCTTGTTCATAATTTCCAATTTCTAAATAACACAAACCTATATCATAAATAAAAACATAATTTTTTTCATATTTAAAAATTTCTTCATAAATACTTATACTAGACAAGTATTCTTTATTTTCATATAATTCTATAGCTTCAGATAACTTTATTTTTATAAAATCATCATAATTAGCATTTATAATAGGATATTTAAATACTTGTTCTATTTTTTTATTAAAAATATCTATAAATGAATCTATATTGTGGATTTCTCTTATTTTTTTTGATTCTAATAAAGTAGAATCTTTTAACTTTTTATAATTATTATAAGCATCTCTCATACTATTTTTTAAGTCATCTTTATTTATTTCTAATTTATTATTTTCATTAAAATTAGATTTTATTAAAATAGAGTTATTTTTATTACAAAAATCAGTACTACTTAATTTATCTGGAACAATTACAGGTAAATCAAAATATAAAGCCTTTAATATATTAATCCCAGAATAATATTCAGAATAAGGGTATATTAGGAAATCACAACTATTATATAATTGAGCAAAACCAGAATCAAAGGAAACAGTATTTTCTGTATCATAAAAATTATCAATTATTAGAATTATATTCTTATTTCCTAAATGAGTATATTTTAATATTATATCTACATTTTCTTTTACGGTTAATTCTTCAGAGTATTTAAAAACTAGATGTATTTTTTTTTCATTACTAAACTCTTCAATAAAGGCTACTAAAAGTAATTCTATCATCTCAATATCATAATAATTATCAATATATAAAAATTTAAACCCTTCTATATTATCTAACATAGTATTTTTTTTATTTTTGTTTATAGCATAAATTTCATCATCAATAGGAAAAGGTAATATATCTATTTTATTTTTTATTATTCCTAAAGATTCTAATTTATCTTTTAGTGCATTAGAAGGAACAAAAAGCTTATCAACTTTTTTATTAATTAGATTAATATCATCTATTTTAGGTATATTATTATTTCCTATAAATAATAAAAAATAACTATCATAAGTTTTATCCTGATCCATTTCAAAAATTTTATATTGTATTTTTAGTTTTTTATTAAAATAAACAAAGGAATTATCAAAATAATAATTATCATCATTTTTAAGTAAATTTTTTAAGCATTTAGTTATAAATGTGTAAACTTCATGTATATTTATATATTTATTATTCATAAATTGTTTAGGGTATAGTTCTAAAAAATAAAAACTCTGAAAAATAAGACTTTTTATTTCTTTTATTGTATTTATTGAAGAAGTTTTTTGTTTAAAAAAATCTTCATCTAAATTATCATAATTATAATAACTAACTTTATTATCAAATAAATTAAAAACTATATTTTTTTCATCATTATTTAACCCTGTAGCCCACTTATTTTTAAAATTTTTATCAAATGTACTTTCTAAATTATTTCTTTCTTGATGAATACTAAGAACCCACATTTTTTTATTTTCTATGGTACTTTTATAAAGAGAATCTCTAATTTCTATTCCTAGAAAATTGGCTAAATTATTAATCTCATTTCTACCATTTTTATGTAAATCTTCTAATTTAACTATTTTTAAATTTTTAGGATAATTTTTTTCTAAAAATTGTAAATTATAATATCCTACAATAATTCCTGATAATTTTATTTTATAACCTAATAAATCTATTTTATTTTTATTATTAACTGATTTAAAATAAGAATAATAAGCCTCAAATGGGTGTCTTTTAGAAACTATTATTTTAGCATAAGGAAAATCAGTAAGTAGGTTTTTTATTACTTCTCTTGTTTTATTTTCAAATTTATTTTTATGTTCTTTTTCATAAGCCTCCAAATTATTACAATAATCAGATAGACTAAAAAAACCTTCACTAAAAAAATGATGATGACAAAAAATAAGTTTTATTTTATCTAAGTCTATTTTTTTTGAGAGAGCATAACTAAAATTAATTATTAAAAGTATATTTTTACTATTTAAATTATCTAAAGAAAAATAATCTAAAATATAGCTTAAATAATTAATAAAACTTTGATTGTCAAATTCTATAAATAGATTTTTTTCTTCTCCTAAACCATGAAAAAAGGGACTTTTAGATAAGTAATTTAGATTATTAGAAATTACCTCTATTATAATTTCTTTACTAATAACAGTATTATTTTTTTTTATAAAATTTATAAGAGCTTTATGAATGAAATAAAATTGTACTATAAAAGGTATTTGTAGTATTTGATCATGGTTATCTAATAAACTTTGAATAAATATAGAACCACTTTTTCCTGCTTGAAATAAAAAAGCTATATTTATATTTTCGGTATCAAAATTATTTATTTTACTTACAATTTCAAGTATATTTTTATTTTCCATTAAAAGAAACCACTAAGCAGAAAAATTAAATTATATGATTTTTTAGTATTTTAGAAATTATACACTATATAATATGCGTTTCAAATAATCTTGTTTATAATATATTTATGTCATAAGAGAAAAAGGAACATATATGTTAAAAAAGTTAGCTTTATCATTATTTTTATTTTCAATAATAACACCATATTCTTATGCTGAAGAAAAAAAAGAAGATCCTCATAAAGTAACTTTAGGCGGTTATTTTGATACAGAATATATTTTACCTTTAGGTGGGAAAGATATATACTTTGATCATAAGAAATTTGAGCTAAAAACAACTTATCAATACAATAAAAGATTATTATTAAATATGTCTTTTGAAATAGAACATGGTGGAACTTGGGATGGAAATAAAGATGGAGAATTAAAAATAGAAAAAGCTTATTTTGATTTTAAAGCTCAAGATTGGCTAACTTTTAGAAGTGGTGTATTTCTTATGCCTTTGGGTAGAATGAATATGATGTATGAATCATATAAAAGAGATACTACATCTGTATCATTATTTAATAAACATATAGTTCCTATTGCTTGGGTTGAACCTGGTTTAGGTTTTTATGGAGATATAGAAACTTCTAAAACTTCTAAATTAGAATATAGTGCGTATATTTCTCAAGGCTTAACAGATGATATTGATGATGAAGATGGATTAGGAAATTCTAAACCATTTCTTTTTAATGATAATAATAATAATAAAGCTATTTCTGGTAGAATAGCTTTTACTCCTTTTTCTGATTTATCTTTTGGTGCTAGTACTTATTTTTGTAAATTTGATAAAAAAAATGATAAATATTTAGCTTTAGGTGTAGGTGATTTTGCTTATTCCTTAGGTAATTTTAAACTATCAGGAGAAGGAGGTATGGTTTTTATAACTCCAGCAGAAGTAAGAGATAATAAAGATAATGTTGTTGCTATAGTAAAAGGACCTATGTTTGGTTATACATTAGAAGCTGGATATAAATTTTTTCCAGAATTTGCTAAATTAAGTTTTCTTGGTAAAGATTTTGAAAATCCTAGTTTTACAATTTTTGGTAGAGCAGATCAAGTTGATACAGATATGACCGCTTTAAATTCAAATGATAGGATGCAATTTACTTTAGGTTTTAATTATCGACCACTAGAAAATATTGCTATGAAATTTGAATATCAATATAACCTTAATACAGAAGCCTTACTAAAAAATGATCCTACTAAACAAAAATTAGGAAGTATGTTTTTAGGTTCTATTTCAGCTGGGTTCTAAAATTAGTTTTTTATAAATCTATTTTTTTATTTTTATGGTAATAATATATATTGGTTATATTATTTTAGGTGCTTTGTTTGGATAGTTTATATAAAATAAGGAGAAACTTAATAATAGCTCTTTTGCTATTAATATTTACTGTTTTTTACTTTATTCATCATTTATTAATGCCTTTTGTTGTAGCAGCTTTATTTATTTATTTAGGTGCCCCAATTGTTGCATATTTATCTGAAAAAGGTATTGGTTCGATAAAGCTTTCTAGATCTCAAGCTGTAATTGTTCTATATATATGCTTTTTTGGTATTTTAACTATATTATCAATTTTTCTTTTTCCATTATTAGTAACTGAAGTAAAAAAAATAGCTTCAGAAATACCAGCTAAAATAAATGATTTTAAAGATAATGTTTTACCTTCATTGGTAGCAAATCTTCAAGCTCAATTTGATTCTTTTGGTTTAGATGTAAACTTAAAAGAAGAAATGGATAAAAATTTATCTCATGTTTTATCATCTAGTGAAGGTAAATTTGAAAGTATTCCAAAATATCTTCAAAATATTGCAGGAGGTATTTTTTCTACTATAACAACTTCTGTTGTTATTTTTATTTTTACAGCTTTTGCAATGATAGATTTACCAAAAGTGAAAGATTTTATTTTAAATGCTATCCCAGAAAAATATAGAATAAAAACTATAGCTCTAGCCAATGCAATAAATAGAGATTTAAGTGGAGCAATACGTGGACAACTTATAATTTGTATTTTAAATGGATTTTTAACAACTATAGCTCTTTTAATTTTAAATGTTAAATATGCTATTACTTTAGGTATAATTGCTGCTATTTGTAGTATGATTCCTGTTTTAGGTACAATATTTAGTCTAGTTCCAACTGTTGCTATTGCATTAACACAAAGTTTATTTGTTGCTTTAGAAGTAATTGCAGTAATTTTGGTTATACATCTTATAGAAGCTAATTTATTTAACCCTAAAATTATGGGTACTAGTGTAGAACTTCATCCTGCAATAATAATTTTTTCTATTTATATAGGAGAACATTTATTTGGTATGGCAGGTCTTTTACTTGCTGTTCCTGTAGTTGCCATAGTTAGATCTATTCTAATTTTTGTATATGAAAACTATTTTTTGGAAGAAAATTTTATTGATAAATAAAATAGATGCTTCGTAATAGGTATCCCCACTTGGTATTAAATAAAAAAAAATCTGTCCATATATTGAACAGATTATTATGATAGCTAACAGGTTTTAAAACATGAAATATTCTTTAAATTTATCCAACTTTTAAGTTAGATTTTTTACCAGATTTCTCTTCTTCTTTTACTTCATTTTTTTCTGATAATTCTTTTATTTGTCTTTTTAATTCTTCAATTTGTTTTTCTTTTTCTCTAATAATTTCTTCTTGAGATTTAGGTTCATTTTTAACTGGTGTGTTTTCATGAACTAAGCCTTCAACCATGCTTCTAAAATTTTTAGAGCCATTTTCTACTTTATCAACTATTTGTGCAACAAGATTATTTTTATCTTTTTCTTCAACTTCACCTTTTTTAATTAATTCATTAACAAGATTTTCTATTTTTTCTTGTGTTAATGAAGCTAAACCAACACCTGCAAATAAAACTTTTTTGGTTAAATTTTCAATTCTGTCGCTTTCTTTTATAAGAATTTCTAATAAAAATTTACTCATAACCATTTGCTTGGTAGAAAGATTTTCTTGTAAGAAAATTTGAGCTAAAACTTTATTAGTAATATCTTTATCATTATTATCTACAACTTTTATTTCTTCACCTTCTCTTATTAAAGTTGCAATATCTTTTAAAGTTAAAGTTTTGCTTGTAGTTGTATCATAAAGCTTTCTGTTTTCATATCTTTTAATTGTTCTCATAATTAATACTCCTAAAATTTATTTTTCCACATTGCGTTAACGCACCGCATAATAAAATTATAACGCAGTGTGTAAAAAAAAGTCAATAGCTTAAAATAAAAAAAATATATTTGTGTCTTTTTTATTGTTGTGTCTCAAAAGTTGTTTTATACCAAAAATATTTATAGTTAGGATTGTGGGTGTCCAAAAAAGGAAAAGCAATGCTTTGCCCCTACGAAAAAACTGGGTTTGATACCAATATTTTTCGTGAAAATTGTCTTTTTGGACAGCCCCATGGTTGAGTTAAGATAAGAATATCTAAAATAAATACTTTATAACTAATACCTTATTTTTAGCTTACATTATTAAACAGTTATGAATATTTACTTAAAGAAACTATCAACTTATGTTAATTATTAATTTACAACTCTTTCTCTAGATTGAAAATCTAACATCCAACCAGGATATTCTTGATTAAGTTTACTAACTTCATCTAATTTTGCTAATTCTTCTGATGTTAATTTTATTTCAACAGATTTTATGTTATCTAATAATTGTTCTTGACTTTTGGCTCCTATTATCACACTAGTAATTCTTTTTTGAGCTACACACCAAGCTAAAGCTATTTGAGCGACAGAAACATTTCTATTCTTTGCAATTTCTTTCAAAACATCTATACAATCAAAGCTTTTTTCTTTATTAACAGGCGGAAAATCAAAAGAACTTCTTCTAGCACCTTCTGGAGTATTATTTTCTCTAGTAAATTTACCAGTTAAAAAACCTCCTGCCAAAGGACTCCATACTAAAATAGATAAATTTTGATCTTCTGCTACTGGCACAACTTCTCTTTCTAAATCTCTTCCTACTAAAGAATAATATGCTTGTACACTTTCAAATCTATTCCAGTTATTTTTTTCAGAAACAGCTAAAGCCTTCATAATTTGCCATGCTGCAAAATTAGATAAACCTAAATAACGAACTTTACCAGAGGTTACTAAATCATTTAAAGCTCTTAAAGTTTCATCTATTGGAACTAAAGGATCTACTCCATGCACTTGATATAAATCTATATAATCAGTTTGTAATCTTTTTAAGCTTTGTTCTACTTCAAACATAATAGCATGTCTAGAAAGTCCAACTCTATTTTTTGCACCAGACATTTTACCCCTAACTTTAGTTGCTACAATAATCTCTTCTCTTGGTAAACCCAAGTTTTTTAAAGCCTGACCAACTAATTTTTCTGATTCTCCAAAAGAGTAAATATTAGCAGTATCTAAAAAATTTATTCCATTATCAAAAGCTGTTTTTATTTGAATATCAACGGCTTCTTGACCAACTTCTCCTAATACTTTCCAAAAATCTACTCCACCAAAAGTCATTGTACCTAAGCAAAGTTCAGAAACTAAAAGTCCTGTACGTCCTAATAAATTGTATTTCATTTTTACCTCTAAAAATTTTTGATAATTAATGCCTATTATAGCTATATTATAAAAAAAATTACTAATTTAAATAGTAAAATAAATTAAATATTATCAAAAAGGCTCATCTGTTCAAATATTATTTCTTTTTCTTTTTTATTTTTTAAAATTATTTGATCTATGTGTTCAGGGTTTTTGTATATTTCTTCTAAAACATCATAATTATTAGATTCTTGTGCTATTAATTTAAAAATATATCCTTTTAATTCTGAAGGTTTTACGTTTAATATATTAATCTCTTCTGTTCCTAATTCTAATCTAATAATATTTTTTATATTGTTTATTACTTTTTTATCGGATTTTGTTAGAAAAAATATTTGTTTTGTTTTTTCTGGTAATTCTAAAGGTAAATTTAGAGTTCTTATATACTCATGACTTAATAAAAAAAATACTAAATCATAATTTTTAGCCGAAAAGGATAATTCTTGATTTATTTTTAAAAAATCGCCTCTTTTTTCATTATCATAAGCTGGCATTACAGAAAGATTTACTTCATAAGGCATAACTTGTTCATTTGAACTTATATAACCATAACCCGATGAAATAAAATAATAATCTAAATGATAATTATTTTGTTGGAATAGTTTTAAAGACTCTTCAATGAATTTATTTTGAGGACTAATAAACATTTCTCTTGCTGGTAATAAAAATTCTTTTAGTTCTTCTTCTTTTTCAACTCTTTTTTCTATATTGTCTAGATCTCTTGCTAAAGCATGGTTAGGAGCGGAGAATTTTTTTTCTCCAGAGCAAGAACTTATAATTAAAGTTTTAATTCCCATGGTTAGTAATAATTATAAATCATTAAGTGAATTATTTAAATAATTAAAATGAAAAAAATGTGATTTTATTTTAGTTAATTTTAAGTTCTTGAGTTTATCTTAATAAAACTTATTGATTTTTTATTTCTTTCTCTATTTACAAAAATAAAAATAATGTATAATAGTTATTAGCCCTTTCTTTTCAGGAAATAGCCCCTAAAATTTCCTGTTTTTTTTTGCCTAAATTTCGATACTATCCAATTTTTTATCATAAAAAAATACAAATTAAGTATATTTTTACTTTTTATAAGTTAATTACTTTTGTATTTTTATTTATTATTTTATTGACTTGTTATTAAAAAAAACTTAGAATTAAAGTGCTTAAAAAATCTTTTAATTTCTTTGTTAAAGGTAATTTGTATGACTGTTAAATATGCAAAAAAAACTATATTGTTTTTATCTATGAGTTTTTTAGTAACTTCTTGCGAAAATAAAAGTACTGTTATAAAAAGTTCTCCATCTCCACAATCTTCTTATTCTCTACCTAAAATAACATCTGATATAGCACCTTCTTTGAAACCTCTTCCTACTCCAGAAAATAATATTACTCCTCCACTAGTTTCTCCTACAGCTATTGTTAATCCTTATACAGGAATAAATCCTAATATAAATTTAATTCCAATAAATCCTACTGCTAGTCCATCTAATTCAAATCCTACCGCTTCTGCAACTCCTAGTGCAACTCCTAGTCCAGTTTCATCTAGTTTAACTGGAAATACTTCTGATATTAAAGATTTAGCTACTTTTAATGGTAAAATTTATGATATGAATGGATTCCCTTTAGATAATGTTACAGTAACAGCCAGAGCTATAGATGCTAATATGAAATGGGAAGGTGAACCTCAATTAACTCAAAACGGAGCTTATGTTTTTAGAAATGCACCTGTAGGCGCTAGAATCCAAATAACAGCTAAAAGAACTGGTTGGAGCGAAAGAAAAAGAACTGAAGTGTTAAAATCAAATTTAAATGGGAATCCAGATTTAAACATTTTTGATTTTGGAAAAGGTTCTTCTAATACTGATTCTTCTAATATATATTATTTACAGGATGAACCAGAAATTACTGGTTTAAAAATAAATGATAATATTATTAATTATTTTCCTACACAAGATAAAAGAAATAATACAGCAGTAGAAAACTTTAGTGCTGGCTTAAGAAGTGTTTCTGCTAAAGATGTAAATATAGATATGAATTTTAGTGAACCTATAATGAAAGATGATTTTGAAAGTTATTTTAGAATAACTTCTCAAAAAATAAATAATACCATTTATACTTATAATAAAAATAGTAACTCAATAAAATTTGAGTGGAATATGGATAGTACAAATGTAATTATCAGAGTTAAAGATATACTTTTAGCTAATGCAAATGAAGAGTATAAATATGCTATAGAATTTTCTAATTCTTTTAGAGATGCTGGTGGTCTTAAAGCTGTAGATGGAAAATACTTTAGAGTTAATGGTTCTAAGTCAGCTGATTTTTATGTTTTTTCAGTTAAATAGAACATAATAATTTTTTATTATGCAACGTACATATTTTTAATTTCAAAAATTCGATTAAAAATATTAATATAAATACCAAACCAGCTATTTTTATATTTTAAATTTATAAAAATAGCTGGTTTATATTTTAATCTTTTTATAAATTTATTTTTCTCTTCCAAATTGTCTAAAGATAAAATTTTTTTTATATCCGTAATACAATAGTGAAAATAGATAATATTATTTTTGGGAGATAATATATTTATTAAAAAATTTTTTTCGTACTTTATAATATTTTTTAATAAAAGATCATTATTTAAGTTTTTTTCTAAAAAAATTAAAAAATTATAACTGTCTTCAAGATGTTTTTTTATACCATTAGGAGTAAAAATTTCTGAAAAACTACTAAATAACTCATTAAAGGTATTTTTTATATATATTGAAGTTAAAGGTATTATTTTTCTTACTTCTTCTCTTCTTTTTATGATAAGTGATTTTGCAAAAAAAATAATTTCTTCTTTTTTTAAAATAATTTCTTTTGCGTCTTCTTTATTTAAAGAATAGTCTTCTAAAAAACTTTCATAATTAGAAAAAAAATTATCTCTAAATTTTTTATTTGTATATAATTTAGAGAGTAAATTTTGTATTTTAATTAAATCCACTTAATTATTTGCTTTTTTGTAATCCTAAACCTAGTTTCTTTAATAAATTAGCTAATTCTTTTTGTTCATCTGTGGATAAAATACTAGCTAATTTTCCAACATAATCAGCATGTGATGAAAATATATCATCAAATAATTTAGAACCTTTTTCTGTTAAAGCTATTTTTATAACTCTTCTATCATTTGATCCTCTAATTCTCTCAACTAAGCCGTCTCTTTCTAAGTTATCTATAATTACTGTTGAATTACCAGAACTTACTAGTATTTTCTTTGATATTTCACCTATAGTCATAGAACCAAGATGCCCTAAACATTCTAAAACTGCAAATTGAGGCGGAGTTAAATTATTAGTCTTTATTTGCTCAAAAGTTTTTTTACTAAAAACAGTATAAGCTCTTGCTAATTTAACCCATAAATCAAGAGCTAGATCATTTTTTTCTCCATAGCTAATTTTTTTCATTCTTAAACTTTCTTAATTAAACCCAATATTTATAGACATTATATAGTACATATTTGAAAATTATTAGTAATTTAATGAATTATTTATATTATAAAGTGTTTTAAGAAATAAAATAGTCTTTATTATTTCTAAAGAACTCATATAATTCTTTTTTCATTAATTCATTTTCAGCTTTCAATAGCTGATTATCATTTTCTATTACTTTTTTTGATATGTTTCTTGCTAACTCAAGAGTTTCAGTATCTCTTACTAAATCGGCAATTAATAAATCTGGTAAACCACTTTGTCGTGTTCCTAAAAACTCACCGGGGCCTCTTATTTTTAAATCCTGTTCGGCAATAACAAAACCATCATTAGTTTCTGTCATTATTTTTAATCTTTGCTGACTTATTTCACTTAATTTATCTGATATTAATAAACAATAGCTTTTTTCTGCTCCTCTTCCAACTCTACCTCTAAGTTGATGTAATTGAGCTAATCCAAATCTTTCTGCATTTTCTATTACCATTACAGAAGCATTCGGAACATCCACTCCCACCTCAATAACAGTAGTTGCAACTAAAATATGAGTTTCTTTATTTATAAAACTTTTCATTACTAAATCTTTTTCTTCGTTTTTCATTTGACCATGTAAAAGACCTATTTTAAACTCTGGAAAAATTTTATCTTGCAATTTTTGTGCTTCAACAGTAGCAGCTTTTGCTGTTAATTTTTCTGATTCTTCAATTAGTGGAAAAACAATATAGGCTTGCCTTCCAATATTTATTTCATTTCTTATTAATTCCCATGCAATACTTCTTTTCCCTGCAATTAATTTAGTTTCAATAGGTTTTCTTCCTGGTGGTAATTCATCTATTACAGAAACATCAAGATCTCCGTGTAATGATAAAGCTAAAGTTCTTGGAATAGGCGTAGCGGTCATAGTTAAAACTTGAGGATTATTGCCTTTATTTTTTAATTCAGCTCTTTGTAATACTCCAAAACGATGTTGTTCATCTACTACAACTAAGCCTAAATTTTTAAACTTTACATCTTCTTGTATAAGTGCATGTGTGCCTACAGCCATATGGACATTTCCATCTTCTAATCCAGCTAAAGTTTCTCTTTTTTGTTTTTTTCCTAAACTTCCAGATAAAAAACCACATTTTAAACCTAAAGTATGACACCATAAAGCAAATTTTCTAAAATGTTGTTCAGCTAATATTTCTGTAGGAGCCATTAGAGATGCCTGATAACCATTTTGAATTGCCATTAATAAAGATAAAAAGGCTACAACAGTTTTACCAGAACCTACATCCCCTTGTACTAACCTGCTCATAGGCTTTGGAGATGCTAAATCTACACAAATTTCATTAAAAACTCTATCTTGAGCTTTAGTTAATTTAAAGGGTAAAATATCTAAAAATTTATCAATTAATTCTCCGTTATTATTTAAACTAATTGACTTAATATTAAGTTCATTTATTTTTCTTTTGAAAGCAAAGCCTAATTGCATATAAAATAATTCATCAAAAATTAATCTATATCTGGCTTTTTCTAAAATTTCTTCGTCATTAGGAAAATGTATATTTATTAATGCAGTTGATAAATCTATTAATTTATATTCTTTTTTTATATAATCTGGTAAAGGATCTTCAATTACCTTACTATAGGTATCTAAAGCCGTTTTTATAGTTCGTCGTAAAAATTTTAGATTTAAGCCTTCTACTAAAGGATAAACAGGTACAATTCTATTTGCATGTAAAGATTTACTTTCATCTATTTCAACTTCACCTAATACTTCTGATTCTGGTGCATCTAAAGCTAGTTTTTTAGAAAATTTATCTATTTTAACTTTTCCACTTAGCAAAACTTGTGCATTTTCAGGAAATCTTCTTTTATATTGTTCTTGTCTGTACCTGTTAGCTCCACCATAAAACCAACTAGCTGTAATTCTTCCAGTTCCATCATTTACAACAATAGTCAAAATAGTAATGTTTTTATTATTAGGTGGAGTAAAACAGGTTACACTTTTTATTACTCCCCATATAGTAACTAATTGTCCAATTTTACAGTCTTTTATTTTTGTTCTATTTGCATAATTTAAATGTTTTCTAGGATAATATCTTAATAAGTCTTTTACAGAAAATATTTTAGCTAAAGATAAATCTTCTGATAATTTTTCTCCTACGCCTTTTATATATTTTACAGGAAAATCTTTCCAATCATTTGTTTTTTCATTAGTCGTTTTTTTTAAATAAGTATTATCTTTTTTATCAACTAATTCATCTAATCTGTTTTTTGCTAATTTATCAATAAAATCTGAAAACTTTTCAATAGCGTTTTTTTTATCTGCCAAACAAAGCTCATCATATTCCATAAAATTTCTAGTTAAAATAATTAATAAATTTTTTAGAGGTAAAGATATTATTAAAGTTTCTTTTAAAATTTCTAATTGATCTAAAATAAAATTAGAAAAATTTTTTATTTTCCCTTGAGTATTACAATAATTATTTTTTCTTTCGTACGCAATAGCCCTAAATGCTAACTCTATATCTATTTTATTTGAACTCATTTTTTTTTATGCTTTGTATAAATTATTCTTTCTGTTAAACAAAAACTATATTTATGCTTCATAAAATATTTTATCTATAAAAATACATAATACAAAGTTTTAATTATTTATAGTTTAATTATAAACTTACGTTAAGTATATATTTTATCATTAACTTCTTTATAAAAAACTACCCTAAAACCAAGCCTTTAAAGTATAATTTATTTTGAGAATTATATATATTTAGAATATGAAAAAAATATTTTTAATAATAAGTTTTAGCTTGGTTTTTAACTCTTGTGTTATGACTAATGTTAAAGATACTGTTACTTCACCTACCCCTCAGCCATTAAAAGAATTGCCTGTTAGTCAAGTTCAAGTAATTCCTGATACTTTAATAATTCAGGAAGGCGAAAAGGGTAAATTTACTGGTTTTGTTAGTTATTCAGATGGAACAATAAATTCTGCTCTTAAATGGACATCTTCAGATACTACTATTGCAGTAGTAAATGCGGATTCTGGAGAAGTTTCTGGAGTATCTCAAGGAACTGTAAGTATTTTGGCTGTTTCTCAAAGAGATCCTTCTAAAAAAGTTTATGCAACACTTACCGTAAGGAAAAAATCATGAAACTAAGGTTTTTAATTACACCATTTTTATTAATTTTAACTTCTTGTTTTATTAATCAAAATCAAACTAAAATAACTAATCCGCCAAAATATATTTTGATTGAACCTTCTGGTGTTGTTCTAAGAGCTGGTGAAGAAAAAGTATTAACAGCTTTTGTTTATATGCCAAATGGTGATAGTGATACTTCAAATAAGAATATTATTTGGGATTCTTCAGAAAGAGGTATTTTGGATATTGATGAAAAAGGTAAAATAAAAGCCATAAGAGCTGGTGAATCAAGTATAACTGCTAAGTTTAAAGATACAGATATAGTTAATAGAATAGTAGTATCTGTTATTGATAAAAAAATAGTAGATAAAATAGATGTTTCTCCAACAGAATTAAAATTAAAAGTAGGTGAATCTGCTAATGTAAAGGCTACAGTTAATCTTACCGATGGAACTAAAAATAGTAATATTATTTGGACTTCTTCTGATAATACTATTGCTATTGTTAACGAAGAAGGAAAAGTAACTGCTATAAAACAAGGTAATGCAAGTATTGTGGCTAATTATGCAACTGATTCTAGATATAAAAAATCTATTGATATTATAGTTAATTAAAAAATAAATGAATACTGAAGAACAACCTGTAAAAACAGAAAGAACTCAAGAAGAAAAAATGAAAAGGATGAGAACAGCCTTAAAATCTGTTGCAGGTTGGTTTTCTTATCTTATGGGAAATTTAGCATTAATGATTTCTATTTTTAATCCTTGGGGTTTAGAAATAATGAGTTTTTCTTTTGGTGTTATTATAATAACTACGTCTCTTTTTTTATTATTTAAATATACTACTGAAAAAAAGTTAGAAGGTTTATTAAGAGTATCTAGAATACTAAAATTTTTAGGTGGGTTTATTTTTATACCTAGTTTTATTGCCTATAAATTAGTTACTAAAGATTTGGTTTTGAATAATCAATTATACTATTTAGCTTTAATTGGTATAGTACTTATTTTTTCTAGTATTTTAGTTAAAAAATACCATAAAAAACAATTAAAAGTTTCTAGTTCTTAGTAAAAATAAATTTTAATTATTGTAAAAAAAATAGTTTTTTTTATATAGTTTTACTTTAGAATTTTAATTATGGAAAGTTTAAAAAGTTTTATCTCACTAATAGTTATTATTGCTTATTCCTTTTTATCAATAAGTGGAATAAATAATGATTTACTTTGTGTTCATGAAAGTGGTAAATCAAATTTTGAAACAATTATAGATAATGATTGTGTAAATTTATTTTCTTATGTTTCTAATAACCATGAGCATCATAATAATCATAATAATAATCTTTCTTCTCCAGAAAATGAAGACCCTTGTTATGATCTTTTAATTCCAACTCAAATAATAAGTTTTTCTGAAAATATTATTCCAGAAAAAGATTTAACACTAAAAAACTTTTTTATCATAAAGTATTTATCTTTTTTAGAACAAAAAAACTTTAACCCTAACCAATTTTATCTTAAAGAACCAGATAAGCCTTATATAGCAAAAAAAATACATATCAATAACAAAAATACTATAGTTCTTACTATCTAAAAAGAGCTCTTACTTAGACTTTTAAATATTTTTAAATATCTTTATTAGAATATTTACAGTCTTAATCAAAACTAATAATAAGTTTATTTACTTATTACCATTAAATTTAATATAAAATATCCAATTTTTAAAATTTTAAGGAGTTTTTATGTCGAAAAAACTTTTAGTAAGTATATTTGTATTTTTTACAATAAATCTTAGTTTGAAAGCAAATGCTGAAAACAAAAAAATCACGATAGATGAACTATCAAAAATAGTGTTAGAAAATAATACTAAAATTAATCTTGAAAAAGAGAAATTAAAACTTTTAGAAGCAGAGTATTATAATGCTTCTTTAATACAAAATCCTTCTTTTATGTTAGAGGGAAGCCATGCTCAACTTAATTATAAGTTGGGTATTCAAAATAATATAGAATTAGGAAATAAAAGGAATTTAAGAATATTAGAAGTTGATAATAAAAAAACTATTTTAGAAAATCAGATAGAACAAGTAAAAAAAGAAGTTCTTTTTAATTTTAAAAGTAGTTATTACAAACTATATAATCTTAAAGAAAAAAATAAAAAGTTTGAAGAACTTTTGAAAATAAATAATGAATTATTAAAAATTGCAGAAAAAAAAGAAATAGCAGGAGATATTCCTAAATTAGATGTTACTCAAATAAAGCTAATTCTTTTGAATTTGGAAATGCAAAAAGAAAAAAATAATGAAGAAATAGAACTTGAAGAAATAGTTTTTGATAATATTTTTGATAATAAAATTTCTGCCAAAAACTTAGAGCTTAAAATTGATAACTATAAAAATTGTGTAACTTTTGGAAAATATCCTTTTGACAAACAAGTTTCACTTTTAACTAATCAAGGATTAAAAAATAGAATTGAATTATTAGAACTAAATAATAAAAATAAAGTTTTTGAAACCCAGAAACAGTTAGCTAAAGAAAATTTTATTCCTAATCTTAATGTATATTATGGAGTAGATATTTTTAGAGATAATAATTTAAAGGCTGGTTTATTTACTAATTTTGGAATGGAAATACCTGTTTTTGATCTAAAATTAGCTCCTTTAAAAGATATTGAAGCTAAGGTAGAAATAAATAATTATGAAAAAATAGCTTTTGAAAAAAATCTTACAAATGAAATAAAAAAAGCTTATAAAAATTATTTATCAAATTTGTCATTTAAAATTAATTATGAAAAAAATATGTTACCTGTAACTGAAGAAATAGCTAAAAAATCACAAATTAGTTTTTCCTTAGGTAAAACATCTATATTTTCTGCTATAAATGCACAGCAAACCTTAGTTTCTCAACAACTAAATTATTTAAACATTTTAAACGAATATTACAACTCAATTATAAATTTAGAGAGGTTAACAGGATGTATCTAAAATTATTACTTATAACATTATTATCTATTACTATTATTTCATGTGAGAAAAAAGAAACAGAAAATAAAGATAATAAAAGTATTGAAAAAAAATCAGAAAAAAATACAGATATTATAAAATTAACTGATGATGCTATAAAACTTGCTGATATAGTTAGTAAAAAAGTAGTAAAAAAATCATATCAAGAATTAATAAATACTACAGGTAATATAAAAGAAACAGAAAATAGTACTTTTAAAATAAATTCTGTTGTTTCTGGTAAATTAGTTAAAGAAAATCTTAATATTGGTGATTTTGTATCTAAAGGTCAAAAAATAGCAGATGTTCAGAATGCAGAAGCAATAAAAGTATATGCAAATTATATTCATGAATATCATAATAATGAAGTAGCTATAAAACAAAGTAAAATAAAATTAGAGCTTTCTAAAAATACTTTAAAAAGAGAAAAAAATCTTTTGGAGCAAGGTATTTCATCTAAAAAAGATTTTTTACAGGCTGAAAATGATTATAACTTAAATAAAGCAGAATTAGAAGGTTTGGAAGAGCATAGAACTCATTTAACAACAGAAGCTAAAGCTTTATTGAGTACTTATGGAATTACTTTAAGTAGTACTACTTCTGAAACTATCAATTCTATTAGTCCTATTATTTCTCAAAAATCTGGAGTGGTGACTAAAAAGAATATTAATTTGGGTAGTATGGTTACTCCTGAACAAATATTATATGAAATAAGCGACCTTAGTAAAGTTTATTTAGAAATAAGCCTCTATGGTAAAGACCTTAGTATAGTAAAAAAAGGTCAAAATGTTATTTTTTATCCTGAAAATTCTAATAATAAAGCTTTTATGGGACAAATATCTTATATTAGCCCAGATATTAATAAAGAAACTCAAACTTTTATTGCTCGTGTAATATTAGAAAATAAAAATAATGAACTTAAAACAGGTATTTTTGGAAAAGTTGTTATAAAGGGTAAAAAAGAAGAATCTAAAATTTATATTCCAGAAGAATCTTTACAAACGTATCAAAAAAATAACTTTGTTTTTATTGATGCAGGAGATGGCAAATTTAAAAAAGTAAATGTTGAAATAGATAAAAAATTTGATAATGGTTATTTAATATCAAAAGGGCTAAATGAAGAGAATAAAGTAGTTGAAAAAGGAGCTTTTAATCTTAAATCTGAATTATTAAAAAGTCAGTTTGCGGAGGAAGAATAGTATGGAAGATTTTTTCGCGAAATTTATAAAAAATAGACTTTTAATAATATTAGTTTTTGTTATTTGTTTTGTAGGTGGTATTTATTCTTATAATAGTTTACCTATAGATGCTTTCCCAGATTTGACTAATAACCAAGTTCAAGTTCTTACAGAAGCCCCAGGTATGTCCCCTTTAGAAGTTGAACAAAGAGTAAGTATTCCTATAGAAAATGTTATGAATGGTATTCCAGATACTTCAGAAATTAGATCTACTTCAAAGTTTGGATTATCTATTGTTTCCATAGTTTTTAAAGATTCTGTAAATACTTATTTTGCAAGGCAATTAGTAAATGAAAGGCTTTTAAGTATTAAAGATAATTTACCCAAAAATGTACGTTCTGAAATGTCTCCACCTGCTACAGCTATGGGAGAAGTGTATCAATATGTTGTAGAAGCTAAAGATAAAACACCTATGGAGTTAAAAACTATAAATGATTGGGAAATAAAAAATCAGCTTAGAACTGTTCAAGGTATAACAGAAATAAACACATCTGGTGGCTATACAATGGAATATAAAATAAATTTAATTCCAGAAAAGTTAATACAATATAAACTAACTTTACCAGAAGTTTTTTCTGCTATTGAAGAAAATAATGACAATTTTAGTGGAGGAATTATAGAAAGAAACTCACAACAATATATTATTAGTGGTTTGGGAAGAGTAAAAAGTATAAAAGATATTGAGAGTATTGTTATAAAAACAATAGATAATACACCTTTATTAATAAAAGATATTGCACAAGTTGGATTTTATTCAAAAATAAGGCAAGGAGCTGTTACTAAAGATGGGAAAGGTGAAGTAGTAACTGGTTTAACTATGATGTTAAAAGGCGAAAATAGTAGAAATGTTATCGCTAGAGTAAAAGATAAAATAGAAGAAGTAAAAAAGACTTTACCAGAAGGAGTTACTATAACCCCTTTTTATGATCAAACAAATTTAGTAGAACAAACTGTTACTACAGTTAAAACAAATTTAGTAGAAGGTGGAACTTTAGTTATAGTTATTTTATTACTAATGCTAGGTAATATAAAAGCAGCCTTAATTGTTTCTGCAACTATTCCTTTATCTTTAATGTTTTCTTTTATGGGAATGAAAGCTATGGGAATTTCAGCCAATATTATGAGTTTAGGAGCCATAGATTTTGGTATGATTGTAGATGGTTCTGTAGTTATTGTAGAAAATACTATAAAAAACTTATCTCATAGTGATCATAAAAAAAGTAACTTTGCTATTATCCAAGATTCTTTAAAAGAAATGGCTAAACCAATTATGTTTGGAACATTAATAATAACTGTAGTGTATTTACCAATTTTATCTTTAGAAGGGGTAGAATATAAAATGTTTTCTCCTATGGTAATAACAGTTACTTTTGCTCTAATAGGCTCTTTATTAATTTCATTAACTCTAGTTCCAGTTATGTGTACTTATTTTTTAAGACATAATGTTCAAGAAAAAGAAAATTTCCTTATACATATAGCAAATAATTTTTATGAAAAAGCCTTAAGTTTTTCTTTAAAAAATAACATATTGACTATTTTATTAGGTTTGGTTTTATTTATTTCAAGTTTATTTATTGTTCCTTTATTAGGCACAGAATTTGTTCCTAAACTAGATGAAGGCGATATTTTAATAGAAGCCAAAAATATCCCCGGAATAGCTGTTTCTGAAGCTGTTAAAAATTCTACTAAATTAGAAAAAGCGTTGATTGATTTACAAGAAATAAAAACTATAGTTTGTAAAACTGGTAGAACTGATATTGCTACAGATGCTATGGGTGTATATCAAACAGATGTTTATGTAATTTTAAAAAATAAAAAAGAATGGAGAAAAGGTATAACTAAGGATAAATTAATAGATGAAATGAGAGAAAGATTAGAGCAAAAAGTTTCAGGTGTTAATTTTAATTTTACTCAACCTATTGCAATGCGTGTAGATGAACTAGTATCAGGAGTTAAAGCAGATGTAGCAATAAAAATATTTGGAGAGGACATAAATATTTTAGGAGATATTGCAGAAAAAGTAAGAGCTGTTACTGATAAAATAAAAGGTAATTCTGATTTACAAATAGAAGCATTTGAAGGTGGAACACAAGTTAAAATAATTCCAGATAGAGAAAAATTAGCTTTGTATGGTTTAAAAATTTCCGATTTAGCTTTAATTACAGAAACTTCTATTATGGGAAAAGATATTTCAGAGATAATTGAAGGTAAAAAAAGATTTACTCTAAGAGTTGGTTTCCCTAATGCAGAAAAAACTAGTATAGAAGATATAAAAAATCTTTTATTAAGAAACTCTAAAGGAGAGTTAGTTAAATTAGAACAAGTTGCTGAAGTTAAAGAAGAAGAAGATTTAGAGGCTATTAATAGAGAATTTGGAGAAAGAAGATTAATAGTTCAAACTAATGTTAGAGGTAGAGATGTAGGTTCATTTGTAAAAGAACTTAGAGAGCAAATTGATAAAAATGTAAAAATTCCTAGTGGTTATTATATTAAATATGGTGGACAATTTCAAAATCAAGAAAGAGCTATGAAAAAATTATCTGTGGTAGTTCCTGCCTCAATAGTAGTTATAATGTTATTATTAATGGGTAATTTTTCATCTATAAAACATTCGCTTATTGTTATGTTAAATGTTCCTTTTGCTTTAAGTGGTGGTATTTTAGCCTTATATTTAAGAGGGATGTATTTTAGTGTTTCTGCTGCTGTAGGTTTTATTGCTCTTTTTGGAGTTGCTGTTCTTAATGGGATTGTTTTAATTACTACTATAAATAATTTAAGAGGTAAACATTCAGAAAAAATAGAAGAAGCTATTTTTCATGGAGCTAAAGATAGATTAAGACCTGTTCTTATGACTGCTATGGTTGCTATGTTTGGTTTTTTACCTATGGCAATTTCTAATGGTTCTGGAGCAGAAGTTCAAAAGCCTTTGGCTACTGTAGTTATAGGTGGTCTCTTTACATCTACTTTTTTAACTCTTTTTGTTTTACCATCTGTTTATTTGGTAACTCATAAAAGAAAAAAATAAGGTTATAAATATCTAAATAAAAAAGCTGTAGCATTATTTCTACAGCTTTTTTATTATCTTAATAACTATAAAACTATTTTAATTATTTGTAATAGGAAGAGATGATTTACTTATATTAGCATTGTTGTCAAAATATCTATCAAGGAATGATTTTGCCAAACCAAACATAGCATCTTCAAATTCACTAAAATTAATTTTACCATCATTGTTTTTATCTGATATATAAAAAATACTTAAAGGTTCTTTTGTATAGTTACTCATAATATTATTTACATAAAAAATAAATTGCTCTTTTGTAATACTGCCTTCATAAGTTTTCTTTTGTTCTGAATATTTAAAAACTTCTAAATTTAAGGTTTTATTAGCGATATTTACCAAACTATTTCTAAAAAACTCTTTATTTACGCTTCCTTCTTTTGCTGCTTTTTCAAACTCATTAATTAAAATTTTACCATCCTTATTTTTATCAATAGAATTGAAATAAGTTTCATTAGCTATTTCATCAAGAGAAATAGCACCATCTTTATTTTTGTCACTATAATCAAATGTAAATTTAATATACTTTTCAACATAAGAATTTGCACCTTGATTAGATTGAATATTAACATTCTGTTGAGTTTCGGAGATATCTTGTATAGCTGGTTTTGAATTACAAGCCGGAAAAACACTTAGTGCTAATAGTGCTGTTATTATAATTTTTTTCATAAAAATCACCTTAATTTTTTAATACTAATAAAGGTATATATTAAAAGATGTTTTATTGTCTTAACAACGATTTTTTATATTTTTATGCAATTCAAATTTTTATATTGCATATTAGTAAAATATATAGCTATTTTAATGTATAGCTATTTCCGAAAAAATTAAATATACAATTAAATATTAAAAGTCGCTTAGATCCTGAATCAATACTGAATCAAGTTCAGCATGACTTGAGGATGACTATAAGCAACTTTTTATAGTTTTAAAATAGGCTACTACGGAAGGACAAAGTGTGTTTTTAAAATAGTTTTAAGTATAACTAATTATAAAGTTATATGCTAAAAATAAGTTGTTATCTATAATTCAATAAAATAATAGAAATAAAAAAAGCCCTTTTTAAAGGGCTTTTTTCTAATATTAATTAGTTAAATGAAAAGGATTTCATAGATTGCTCTAAGTTTTCCATACTACTTCTTTGTTCAATAGCAGAACTTGAGATTTGATATGCTGCTTCTGATGAGTTTTGAATTGAGAAAGATAACTTTTCAATAGTTTCACCAGCAAATTTAGATAAGGTTAAACCTGAATCAGCTAATTTAGTAGCATCTTCTGTAAGTAAAACAGATTGACTAGTCATAGATTGAATTTCTTCTAATATTTCAGAAATCTTTTTGGTAGCTTCTTTAGATTCTTCAGATAAGTTTTTAATCTCATTTGCAACTACAGCAAAACCTTTACCATACTCACCAGCTTTAGAAGCTTCAATTGCAGCATTAAAAGCTAAGAATTTAGATTGTACCGCTATATCATTAACACTATAAATAATTTTACTAATTTCTTGTGTTTGTTGACTTAATTCTAATATTTTACTAGCAACAGATTCAATTTGAGATTTAATTTTTTCAACCCCTTCAATTGACTCAGAAACAGCTCTTTCACCTTCAGATGCAACTTCAACTGATATGGTAGCTGCTTCAGCAACTATTTTTGCATTATCAGAAACTATTTCAGATGTTTGTTTAATTTGAGATACAGAAACTGTAGTTTCTTTAATAAGAGATTCAAGATTTATATTGTTATTAAGAGCAGTTTCTCTTGCACTTTCTGTTTCTTGTAAAAGTTCTGTAAGTTGTTCTGTCATTTTATTAAATGATTTACCTAAATTCTCTAGTTCATCATTAGTTTTAACATCAACTTTTATACCAAAGTTACCATTAGCAAAATCTTCTGCTGATTTTTCAAGGTATTTAATATTTTTTACAATACTATTAACAACATATAAACCTATAGATAAACAAATTATGATAATTATTAAAGAAATAAATATTTGTTTTATTTCATCATTTCTAAAACCTGAAATACGTATTTCCATTAATTGATCTAACTTTTTAACAGAAGCATCAAATACAACCTCAGCATCTTTTAAAGATTTAATAGATACTGAATTTAAAGATGATAAACTAATATTCTTTTTATCATTATTATAAAGTCTGTTACCTATATCAATTAAGTTATTAGAAGCAATTTCTGAATTAGAAAATAAATTAGTAAGGTCATTAGTAATTTTTTTATCTCTAGATTCTTCAACTATTTTATCATATTGATATTTCATAGCTTCCAGTTTATTTCTTAAAGCCCCTATTCTCATAAGAGTTTCTGTTCTTTGATCAAAACTAGCTGTTTTACTAAGTACTATTTTTTCTAAAACATCTCTTAAGTTTGAAATACTATAGTGGTAGTCTATACCTTCTATAATAGTATTAGACATTAAGTAATAAGTATCAACATCTGGGTCAAGAATTAATCCTGATTCTTCCCCTAAAGCTTTAATACCTTTTCTTAACTTATCAATAAGTTTATCATGTTCTTCATCTGATTTTACTTCATCAAAAGTATTCTTCTTTGCTTTGTAATCATCCCAAGCTTTTCTTAATTCAGTGATAAAAGTATTTGTTCTAGCAAATTTAAAATCTTCTCCTCTTTCTACTGCAAAATAAGCATTTAAGTTTTTTTCAATTCTTTCTTCTGCTTCAGAAATTTCTTTTGAAGAAATATTATTAGCTATAAAGCTGTGCATTTTAGTTTTATGTAAAGGTATATCTTTAAGTGTTGCATATAAAGGCATTAAGTATTTATTACCAGATATTTCGCTTTTAGCAAAGTCAACTTTACTTTTAGTATCCATAAAAGTTAGGAAAATTAAATATACAATCGGAATTGTAAGTGCTATAAACACGGAGAGAATTTTACCAAAAATACTTAATTTAAATTTCATAATAATGAGCAATCCTTAAAACTTAAAATGCTACAAGTAAACATAATTATACAAAAATAACAAAAAAAAACAAATATTAATAAGCTAAAAGTTACTAAATGAAATCATTTATATTAAATAACTTTTAGCTATAAAAATATTACTTAATTAAAAAGAAACACCCATAGATAATACTCCTTCCATACGAGAGCTAGATGGTTTCCCATCAGCACCTAAAAAGATTTTATTAGGATCTTTATCAGACATCATTAATTGACGGCCTTCTAATCTAACATAAGAGTTATCAGTTGGTTTATATTCTAAACCTAATGTAGCTCCAACACCATTCATACCATATGTAAGAACTTTTTTATCATCCATTGTTGTTTCACCTCTTAAACTTACTGCAAAGTTTTTGTTGAAAGAGTATTTTAATGATAATAAAGCTGATAAGTATAAATCAGACATTGTTTTTGATTTGAATGCTGCATCTAAACTACCTTTTATACTTAAGGCATCTAAAGGTTGATAGGTAAAGTTTAAGTTTTCAAAAACTGTATAATTAGCAGCTGCTCCAGCTTGTTCATCATTACCAACATAACCACTATCAGTTAAGTTAAAATTAGCATTAGGAGACCAACTTACTAACCAACCTAAAGATTTATCATTATTACTATCTTCCATTATTCCTAAACCATTTAAAGCATGTAATTGTAATTCAAGTTGCTCCATTGGTTTATAAGATAATTTAACTCCATTTTGATAAAATGGTTCATTCATAGTAGTCATTGATAAAATACTTTGATGATTATTTTTTGGTAAAAGTGATTCTAAACCAATATGAGTTAAAAATACTCCTGCATCAAGCCATACTCCATCACAAAGTTTTATACCTGCATTAGCTTCTTGAACTGGGAAATATTCCATAGGCCAAGATTGTAAAGGTGCAGTACCATAAGAAAGTGTAAATCTTCCTCTGTACCAATCTGCATTTTTACTTAAAGTAACTTGAGCTAAATTTATATTGAACTCATTTTTTCTGTGTCCTATAGCATTAGTTCCTTTATTATTAGTAGTTCTTTTTTTATCTTTGCTATCATCAAATTTTATAGCAGAGTCATTGTCAAAAGAAATATAAGAATCTACATAGCCTTCTACTTTTATCGGTTCTTCTGCTGCATAAGCTGAAAAACTTGATAAAACAAAAGCACTTGATAATAATGCGATTAAATTTTTCTTAGAAAACATCATTGATTTCTTCCTCTTATCAAATAAATAGATAAATGGATTGTAAATTATATGATAAAATTTTTTCTGTGATTGATATACTTAATAAAATAACTTTTAAATTATTTGTATATTAATAATATAAGGTTTAAATATATTTTTAAAATAAAGAATTATGAAAAAATCAGTAAAAGCTTTTTTAGATAGAATAGAAGGAGATATAGCTGTTATATATCTTGGTTCTAAAAATGATTTTAAATTAGATATTCCACTAAAATTTTTACCTAAAGGTATAAAAGAAAATACTAATATAAAAATAGATTTTTCTATAAATCAAGATGATAATAAAAAAAATGAATCTAATATAGATGATTTAAGAAAAAAACTTTTAGAAAATAGCTAACTTAGATATTTTCCATAAATTTCTCCACAATGAGAGGGAATAATTTCCACATCTGGATTTTGCTTATAAAATTTATTTATTTTAGATAGAGTGGATTTATATTCCTTAGAATTATCCATTATTATATTTGCCATAAAATGTGGTGGTATATTATCTCTAAATGATTTACTAAGCCAACAAGAATCTGCTATAAAAAAGTATTTTTTGTTATCAATTCCATTAACTAACGCTCCTATTTGTCCTCTATAATGACCTTCTAAGGGAATTATTTTTATGCTTCCATCCTCAAATAAATCAAACGTATGAGAGAAGGGTTCTATTGGAGTAATTTGTAAATTTGAACTGTTAGTATCTAAAATAATAGATCTTTTTTCAAAATCGTTAGGCAATAACCCTGATAAATATCCTTGTTTTAATGCAGATAAACCTTTTAGATTTTTTACTTTATCATAACCATTTTTCATATAAATAAATTTAGCTTCTGGAAAGTCTTTCAAAGCTGCTATATGATCTGCATGAAAATGTGAAATAATTATATATTTAACATCTTCTGGTTTTATATTAAAAATTTTTAGTTTATTTACTGCCGTATCACGATCTTCTACATATACAGGCGTTAACTTTGCATATATGTTAAAAGGAAATTTTGAAGTTTCTATATAAAATCTTTTAGTATAACCAGTATCATAAAGCATAACCCCTTTTTTACTATGTATAAATAAACCAAACATAGAGGGAAATTTAGTTGCTTCATTTTTTCCACCTTTTATAACCATTTTTTCTTTATGAGTACAATAACCACCTTCCAAAATTCTTACATTTACAGTTTCATTTATTTTTTCCATTTTTAATATAATTAATTTTCTTGTAATAAGTATTTTATATCTATTTAAGATAATTAATTCTTATATAAAAATATTTTTACCTAAAATAAATATAGTTATTTTTAATTATATACTATTGAAGTATTGTTTTAGTCTTATAAAAGGAAAATTTTATTCTTTAAATAAAACATTTATAACATAAAATAGACAGCTATAATTTATTCAAGATATAATTTATGAGTGTTTATTTTATAAAAAAAATTGTAATGGAAATAAAAAAAGATTATATTTTAGAAAAAATAGAATTGTTAAAACCTTCCTCCGTTTTAGTTGTAGGTGATCTTATTTTAGATGAATTTGTTACAGGTGAAGTAGTTAGGTTATCAAGAGAAGCTCCTATACCTATAGTGAATAAAAAATATACAGAATATATACCTGGTGGAGCAGCTAATACAGCAAATAACATAGTTTCTTTAAGTGGTAAAGCTTATTCTTTAGGGACCATTGGTAATGATTTATCTGGTGAAAATTTACAATCAGTTTTAGAAAAATTAGGTGTAAATACCGAATCTTTAGTTTTAGATGAAAATAATCCAACTACTACTAAAACTAGAATCTCTGCTTATAGTAAACAATCTGTAAAACAACAAGTAGCAAGAGTTGATACCTTACCTGATCCACTTCTTAATGAACAAGTAAAAGATAAACTACTTCAGAACTTACATTATTTTGCTAATAGAGTTGATACTATCTTAATTTCTGACTATGGAAATGGAGTTGTATTTGAGCAAATAATAGAAGAAGCTCTTAAAATTGGTGAAAAAACAGGTAAAAATGTAGTAGTTGATTCTCAAGGAAATTTGGGAAGGTTTCAAAAAGCTACTTTATTAACTCCTAACCAACCAGAAGCAGAAGAAGTTGTAGGTTATAAAATAAGAAATAAAGAAACTTTAGAAAAAGCTGGTAATGATTTATTAAAATTATCTAATGCTAAAGCTGTACTTATAACTAGAGGTTCAGAAGGTATGTCTCTTTTTGAAAGTAATGGAGAAACAACTCATATCCCAGCTTTTAATAAACGAGAAGTTTTTGATGTGACAGGAGCAGGTGATACTGTTGTTTCTACTTTTTCTTTAGGTATTTCTAGTGGATTATCTATGAAAGATGCAATGCTTTTAGCAAATTTGGCTGCAAGTATTGTTATAAGAAGATTTGGGACTGCTGTTACTACTATTAATGAAATGAAAAATGTTTTGATAAGTAATGAGTAAAAATAAAATTAAAACTTATTATTTTTAATGGAGGTTAAAATGAAATTTTTTAGAGAAAATTCAAAGATATTTATAATGCTAACTACAGGATTTTTTGCTTTATCATTAGCGTTTTCACTTCTTTCTAGTTATATAGGCCTTTTTTCTAAATAAATATGAAAAAAAACTTGTTAAAATTTTTATTGGTCATCTTTTTTATAAGTAGTTCAACTTTTTCTAGTCAGGCTAATAGTTATTATTATGATCAGTTAAAAAGTAATAAAAGTCAATTAAAAATGAAAAAAGAAAGACTTAAGAAACTTGAAAAAAAAGCAACTGATGCTGCTATAAATTTATCTGTAGTACAAAAAAGATTAGAAAATGCTCAAGTTAAATTAGCTGATACACAATATAGATATGAGCAAGCACAAAGGCAAATTTTACTTACTAATAGTAGATTAAAAGAAACTGAGAAAGAATTAAATAAACAAGTTGAAATAACTAAAGATACATTAAAAAGAATGTATAAACATAAATATACAGATGATTTAATTTTTTTATTTAAATCTGAAGATATGTCTAATTTTTTGAGAAAAAATGCTTATTATAGTTATCTTATTGAAAATGATAATGAAAAGATAAATAGTTTAAAAAATAAAAAGAAGGAAATAAAAGATTTAAAAGCTGATTATACTAAGAAAAAAGTTCAAATAGTCGGCTTAGCTAAAAAAATAGCAGTTCAAAGGTCTATTTATGAAAATGAAACAGAAAGACAAGAAAATTATTTATCTAAAGTAAAAAATGAAAAGTCTGTTTATGAAAGGGAAGTTAAGCTTTTAGAAGCAGAATCTGGAAGAATTACAGATATGCTTAAAAATTTAAAAAACTCACCTTCATCTTCTTCAAAAACTTATTCTAGAATTTATAGTGGTGGTAGAATGGGATGGCCTTGTGCTGTTACTACTATAACTTCATATTATGGATATAGAGTTCATCCTATTTTTGGTACTAGAAAATTACATTCAGGCATGGATGTTGGTGCAGCTCAAGGTACGGCTATATATGCAGCTGCAGATGGTGTGGTTGTTGAATCAGGTTGGACTGGTGGATACGGTAAAGCTGTAATTATAAATCATGGTGGTGGTATTGCTACTTTATATGGACATACTTCTGTTTTATATGTTGCTCCAGGGCAAAGAGTTAGACGAGGTCAATTAATAGCAGCTGTAGGTAGTACAGGTTATTCTACAGGGCCACATTTACATTTTGAGGTTAGAGTTAATGGGACTCCTGTAGATCCTTTAGCTTATTTAAGATAAAATTTAGTTATAATTAATTTTAAACCATCAATTCCATAGACTTGCCATGAAAATGGCACATAGAAAACTGATAATATTGTTTATTATTAAAATCTCTAATACTTACATGGTATAAGTTTTCTTTATTTGTTTTCTTTATTTCATCTTTTCTAACATCTTCAAATTCAATAAAATAAACTTTTTTATGCTGTATAGAAGCAAAATCTTTCAAGTTATTTAATAATTTATTATACATTTCATCATCTATTTGATAAGTCGAAGCAGAAGTATAAAAAACTATATCGCTATCATTATCTTTTATAGTTAAAATTTTAGTTAAATCTTCTAAATAACTATTTTTTATTAGTTCAAAGTTTTTATTTTCTTCCATAAGTTGAACGGCAAAATTTATATTAAAAATTCTTTGTTCATCATCCCAAATAGATGATTTTAAAAAATTTAATTCATTTTCATCAAAAATATTTAATGGATTTAGATCTAAACCTATTTTTTGTACAATATTCAATTTTTTATTTAGATATTTTTCTAAACTTTTGGGATTAGATATTTTGCAATTTAAGAAAAAATCAGATTCATTATTTTTTATCAAATATTTTTCTTGATTATTTGAAAAAAAGTTATAGTTAAATTTATCTTGCATTAATAATAAACCTGCACTACAACCTAATTCTACTAAAGTTATTTTTTCAGAATTCAAACTAGAAATAGCTGGGAATAATACACAGGCTCTATTTGTTTCATTAGTTTGAAGCTTTCTTAAAATTAACCAATTTTCTATCTTATCTGGATATAAAGAAACTATTTTATCAATTTCTTTTTCTAATTCATTCCTATTTTCTTGGGTATTATAATTTCCATTTTGTGTTTTAAAAAACTTTTTTATTTCCTGAAAATCTTTATTATTAGCTAAACATTCATAATGAAAAAAAGCAGGAAATAAGGCTATCAATTCTATTCTATTTAAAAAATTAGTTTTTTTACTTATTTTCGAAACTAAAGTTACTATTTCATCATTTTTAGAAAAGTAATCTAACATGTCTCCGTATAAATCAGAAGTCCTTGAACATATTTCTGCTTGAAATTTAAAACCTTCTATAATTTCTTCTTTTGAAAAAAACATAAAAATATCCTGTTTTTTATAATATACAAAAAATTATAGCTTTTTTTAATAAATCAGATATTTTATTATTAAAAAAATTAATTATCTTTAATTTTTAAGCTTATAAAGAAAAAAACTCATTTGTCTCCAACAATGAGTTTTTTATTTTAGTCTTGTCTCCTAATAAAAAGTAACTAGTTTATTTAATGTCTCCACAACTAGTTTTGCAGTAATTGTGTTTAAAAACTTTTTTATCTCCTTTTGTTCAATTTTTTCTAGATTTTCAAAACTGTCTCCAATAAGGTTAGAAGTTAAAAGTCATAAGTTAGAAGATTTTATTTATTCTTTTAACTTTTAACTCTTAACTTTTAACTGCTTTTAAAAATCAACAAAGCTTTCAATTTCTTTTATCAAAATATCTCTATCTTGTTCAAAAAATTTCATAGTTTCGAAGATTTTATCGCTAAAACCATATAAACATAAAATTTTGCTTTCTGGGAATTGAGTAGTTCCATATCCTGCCAAATCAAATGAATATATAAAAGGATTACAAGTGTATTTTTTCTTATATTCATTAAATACTTGAGTAGGAGCGTTATATCCAACCCATCCTTGCATATCTGATAAAATAATTATTCTATCGTAAGCTTTTTTTAATGCTTTAAAAATACAATTAAAATCTGTTCCACCACCATTAAATCTTAATGATTTAGAAATACTAATAACAGTATCTTTGGCATTAATATTTTTAAATTGTGTAGAAGTATCAAATAAAAGTATTTCTGCATTTTCATTAGCTTTTGCTAATACTGCTCCAAAAAGACTAGCTATTTCAGCTGGTTTTCCAGACATACTTCCAGAAACATCTATAACAATCAATGTTTTACCATCAAATACAGGAACATTTTTTAAAGAAATTTCCACTGCATTGCTAATAGAACTTAAAACTTGTCTCAATTCTTTAGAAGGCTCTAATTTTTCAATTTCAGAAAATGCTGTTGTATATCTAAAAGGTAATACTCTAGATTTTACAATCAATTTTTCATCTTCCAAAAGTTCGCAAACTTGATTAGTAATATCAGGGGCTTGTAAAATTATGTTTCTTAAGTTTCTTAATAGAGCAAAATATCCTATTTTTCTACTTAAAATTAATTCTCTCCAAGCTTCTGCTTTTAATTCCAATTTTTCTTCTTCATTTTCTTCATTTTTACCAGCTTGGCTTAATTTACTTTCCCAAGTTTCAGTTGCTTTTAATTCACCATTTACTAACTCTTTTAATGCTTCAGCATTTTTTTCATTAGGTTTTGGTTTTATCAAATTAACAATATCTATTAACTTCACAGATTTATTTTCAGATTTATATTTAGCTAATTGATATTTATCAAATCTATTAAAAGCTTCTCTAAAACCTTTTTTCAAGGAATTAGGAATAGGTCTTAAAGATTTTACCTTATTATCTTTTGGATTTTTATTTTTATCTATATTTTCTAAGTAATAAGCTAAAATTTCATTCATATCATCAACTCGAACTACAACTTTATTAAAAAAGTTTTTTGTCCAAATTTCACCTTTTACGTTTTTAGCAATTTCACCAGCTAAAACATGGCTAACGGATCTCATACCATATTTATCTCTAGCAAAAATACCTGCTTTGGCAATAAATTTTTTATCATCTATTTTATTTATTAAAGAAACTAATTTTTTTAAAGTTTCATCTCCACTTCTATAAAAACTATTACCCAAAAAAGAAGTTAAGAGTATTGATACTAATTCAAATTTAGGATTTAAAGCATAAGCTTCTCCACCTGCTAAGTTATTAGTAGTTTTAGTTTTATTAAAAAACTTAGTTATTGTATTAAATTTACCCATTTTAATCACCTTCCTTTTATAATATTGAGTAAAAATTAAATATTTTTAGCTGAGAAAACTTAAAAGAGTTTTTTTCATTTTTCTGATGCCTTAACCACTTGGCTAATTACATAATGTAATAATGAGATTCGAACTCATGAATATCAGAATCCTATAACGAAGTAACTCTTTTAATCACTTCAGCTTTTTAAGTTAAAAGTAATTAGTTAAAAGTTAAAAGAAATCAATCTTCTTACTTCTCACTTTTTACTTATTAAGCACCGCATGATAGAATCGAACTATCTTCCTCTGATTTGGAGTCAGAGCTCTTACCATTAGACTAATACGGCATATTTATTATTTGTGAACAGTTATTCGTGAATCGTGAGTGGATTTTACTCTATTCACGATTCACGCATCACGAGTAACGTTTTTAGTTCCATGAATTAGAATTAAACTAATATCTCCTGTATTTCAAGCAGGAACTCTACCTTTGAGCTATCATGGAAAAATTTAAGAAGAGAAAAACTAACTGAGTATATTAAAGGTTAACAGCCTTTTCCGTTTGGAAGACGAAGTAACTCATATTATCACTGCTTCTTAAAAAAGTTTTTAAAATAGAGAAAAATTATTAAGAGCTATTTTTTAGTTGCTCTGCCACTGAGCTAATCTCTCCATAAAAAATGAGAGATACGGGATTCGAACCCGTGACCAACTCGTAACAAACGAAGTAACTCTTAAAATCACTGCTATTTTTTTAGTTAAAAGTAATTAGTTAAAAGTTAAAAGAAATCAATCTTCTCACTTCTCACTTTTTACTTTTTACTTATTAAGCACCGCATGATAGAATCGAACTATCTTACCCTGCTTCAAAGACAGGTGTCTTACCAATAGACTAATACGGCAAAGTATCGTACATGGGGTTCGAACCCATGATTCTCGGGAGAAAGCCGAGTGCCTTAACCTCTTGGCTAGTACGATATATAAAAATGGAGAAAAGCTTTAAGAGTATTTTCTCAAGTACTCTATACATTAAGCTATAAATAGCAAAGCTATTTAGGTGGAATTGAACCACCATCTCTTGTTTGGATTCGAAGTAACTCTTAAAATCACTGCCATTTTTTTAGTTAAAAGTAATTAGTTAAAAGTTAAAAGAAATTAATCTTCTCACTTCTCACTTTTTGCTTCTCACTTTTTTAATTCCATAAACTAGAATCGAACTAGTATCTCTCAGGCATGAGCTGAGGATTCTACCTTTGAACTATTATGGAAAAATTTAATTAAGTAGAGAAAAGGGTTAAGAGTATCTTTTTTTCAATCGAGCTACCAAACTGCTCTAATCGTAGTTAAACTACGATAATGGATTTGAACCATTGACCTATTGGCTATATGCGAAGTAACTCTTGAATCACTGCTACTTAATATTTATATTCGTGAACCGTTATTAGTCAATCGTGAGTGGATTTTATTCTATTCACCATTCACGTTTCATGCTTCACGATTTGCGTTTCAAAAATTCATATATAATTGTTAATGTACTTTACTTTATTTAAAGTTATATTGCAATAGCTTAATATAAGTATATATATATACATAGATTTCTATTATAAGTTCATAAAGCTTTTGTATATTTCACTTTCACCCAACCCCTCTCTAATAAATTTTTCCTTTCAAAAAGGATAATACTAGAGAGGGGAGTTCAACTAATTTATTTTTCTACTTTAATTTTTTGTACTAATACTAAAATTAAAGTAGCTTTTTAAATTAGAGGTTGAGTTAATCAACCTTTTTTAAAGGAGGATTTAACCGTGAAACTCCATTATAACTGTACAACCGAGGCTTTATGGTATCTTACTTTTCAAATTTAGATTTTAATGTTGTTCTTAATTAAAACTAAATGTATCTCTTATTTTTTATAATTGTGGACTTGTTAATAAGATACCTTGGGTTTATCTATTAAATACTGACTGCGGGCAATCATTTATCAATAGCTTCCCTAAAATCTCGGCTGTATGAAAAAAACCGCCGAGGGAACTATTTGTTCCTCTTTGAGTCCAGTTTCTATACATGCCTAACATTTTGTTTAATACCTTATTACAAATATTGTATGAACAGTATAGTAGTAGATATTTTATTAAATGACAAGCTTTATATAAAACAAATATTTTTAATTAAAGGAAAAAAAAGCTTATTTTTATACTTTAAACTATTTTTTTTAATTAATATCAATTAATTTTATTAATTTAATTTATTTTATCTTATTCAAAAAAACTATTTATCATTAACTTAATATATTTAATGTATATTTAATGAAGTAATATTAATTTTTTAAGTTATTATATTTTTTTCTGATTTTTTCTGTTTTAAAATTTTATTTGTGGGAAAAATAAATAAAGAATAAAATCTCATAATTCAGATTTTTAAAAGTAACTAATTATATGTATTTAAAAGAGGTATTTATGAAAAACAAAACTGATTTGGAAATAAAAGCTAATAAAAAAGATTCTGTAGGTTTATTTACAGGCAAATTTAAAACTCAAGTTTTTAAAAGTAAAAAAGAACTTTTAGAACAAGAACAAAAAAAACATAAAAATAAAAATTATAATGATGAGGTCGAACGATGAAAGAACTAGCAAAATATTTAAATGATCCAAATTTTTTAAACATATATAGATTTGGTAGCCGTGTTTATGAGACAAATACAAATTTATCAGATGAAGATTATATTGCTGTAGTAAATAATAAATTTATTTCTGATAATATAAACTTACATATTTATACTAAAATTGAATTTCAACACTTACTTGATGAGCATAATATTGAAATGCTTGAATGTTTTTTCTTAGCTGAAAAACATAAACTAAAAGAATTAGTAAAATTTAAGTTTTCTTTGAATTTAAATAAATTAAGAACAGCTATTAGTACTGTTGGAAATGGCTCTTGGGTTAGAGGTAAAAAAAAGCTTACTATTAGTGCAGATTATAATAAATATTTAGGTATAAAATCTATTTTTCATTCATTAAGAATACTTAATTATGGAATACAAATAGCTAAAAATGGTAAAATACTTGATTATAGTGCTTCTAATTATATTTGGGTTGATATTTTAGAAATTTCTCAAAAATTAGATTCTTTTGAATTATGGAATATATTAGAAAAAAAGTATAGAAAAGAATTTAATAAATTAAAATCAGAATTTACTGTTTTATGCCCCAAAGGCTATAACAAAAATGATATAAAAATGAATAAGCTCCAAGAGTTATTAAGTAATTTTGGTATAGAGAATGAACTTTTAGCTTCAGAAATATATAATTTATTTGTAAAAAACAACTAGGTTATCAAAATGTGTAAGATATATAAAATAAATCAGAATAAAATTAATTTAATGTGTAATTCAAAGGTTGATTATGAAGATTTTTCACCGTATGTTTCATCTATTAATAATAACTCTGTGTTATCTTTTCAAGCTACTTTGAAAGAAGGTAAATCAGGTATTTATATTAGCGAAAAAAATAAAGTAAATTGCATTATTAAAACAGATAATAAGTTTAAGGAGTTTTTTAGCCATCCTGATATTAATAATGCTAAAAATATTACTTTTTATGCTAATAAACATGATGGTGAAGAAGGTGTCTATTTATCTAAAAACAATGAAATATACACTATTTTTAGTGTAATAAAAAATGAATTAAATTATATAGGGCCATTAGGGCCAACTATAAATGAAAAAAACTTAGTTTCATTTAGAGCTACTTATAATGGAATAGAAGCTATTTATTATGGTTCTATCAATAAATCTATACTTATAGCAGATAATAAAGATTTTTTTAAAAGTTTTCATGGTTTACCAGTAATAAATGATAATAATGAAATAGCTTTTAGAACTACTTTAAAAAATAATAGAGAAGCTATATATTTACATAAAAACAATGAAAATATTTGTTTAGTAGATACTACTAATAATTTTTCGAGTATAAGCTCTTTTATAAGCTTAAATAATTTTGGAGAAGTTATTTTTGCAGGTAAATTAAAAAATGGAGAAGAAAATATTTTTATTTATAAAAATGGAAATATTGAAGCACTTTTTTATAATAAAATGTTTGATTCTTTTAGAGGTGCTTTAATAAATAATAATAGAAATATTATTTTTTATGCTACTACTAAAAATGAAGGATTAGGAGTTTTTGCCTATAATAACAATGAAATTATAAAAATTATTTCTTTTGAAGAAAAACTTTTTAATGCTCCAGTAATAGATTTTGCTCTTAACCCAGTTTCTCTAAATGATAAGGGCGAAATAGTTTTAAGAATAAAGGATAGTAATAATATTCATTCAATAATATCTGTAAATAATATATTTTAAAAGGAGAAATATAATGGCAAAGATTGATTTAGAAAAATTTGAAAGTTTAATAGAGCAAGGTTATATAAATAAGCAAAAACATCCTATAGAAGATTTATTTATATTTAATTATTCAACTAAAACTCAATATGAAAGTTTTTGGAATGATTTTACTAAAATAGCAAGAGGTTTGATAACTGATAAAGAAGGAAATATTGTTGCCAGACCTTTTCCAAAATTTTTTAATTTAGAAGAAGATAAAGATCCTTTACCAAATGAAAATTTTGAAGTTTTTGATAAATTAGACGGTTCTTTAGGAATTTTATATTTTATTAAAGATGAACCTTTTATTGCAACTAGAGGAAGTTTTGATAGTTTTCAAGCTATAAAAGCAAATGAAATACTAAAAAATAAATATAAAAATATTGTTTTTAATAAAAATTACACTTATTTATTTGAAATTATTTACCCTGAAAATAGAATAGTTGTTGATTATAAAGGATTAGAAGATCTTATTTTAATAGCTATTATAGATACCGAATCAGGAAAAGATTTAGAACTTCAAGATTTAGGTATGCCTATAGTAAAAAAATTTGATGGAGTAAAAGATATTCATAAATTAAGAGAATTAGAAGATATGGTAAATGAAGGATTTGTTATAAAGTTTAAAAATGATTTTAGAGTAAAATTAAAGTTTACTGAATATATACGTTTACATAGAATAGTTACTTATATAAATAGTAGAATTATTTGGGAAAATTTAAAAGATAAAAAACCTTTTGACGAAATTTTGGATAAAGTACCTGATGAATTTTATAAATGGGTAAAAAAAACAATAGCTGATTTGGAAAACAAATATAGTGAAATAGAAAATATTTGTAAGTCTGAGTTTAAAATTTTAGAAACTAGAAAAGAAACAGCAGAGTATTTTAATAAATGTTCTTATTCAACTGTTTTATTTAAAATGCTAGATAATAAAGATTATTCTGAATTTATTTGGAGACAGATAAAACCTAAATATGAAAGAGCTTTTGCACTTGATGAATCATAAAGATAAGTAGTAAAAAGTGAAAGTGAAAAGATATAATAAGTATTCTTGTTTTCTTTTCTTTTTCTCTTAATCAAAGCCTAAAAATACTGTAGTAATTATTACGAATATAAGAACAGAGAAAATATTGAAAAAATCTTAAAGGAGATAAAAAATGAAAAAAAAATTATTTTTATACATAACAAAAGGACTTCCTGCCTCGGGGAAAAGTACTTGGGCAAAAGAATTTGTAGATAAATCTGATGGTAGGGTTATAAATATCTGCAAAGATGATTTAAGAGCTATGTTACATAATGAAAAACACTCTTCTGGTAGAGAAGATTTTGTTATGCAAATACGAGATATGATTACAATTAAAGCTTTTGAAAATCATCAATCAGTTATTTGGAGTGATACCAATTTAAATTCTATTCATGAACAAAGAGCAAGAGAATTAGTAATTCCTTATAAAGCTTTAGTAGAAATAAAAGATTTTACTGATGTTCCTGTAAAAACTTGTATAGAAAGAGATTTAAAAAGATTAAAAAGTGTTGGTGAAAAAGTTATCAAAGATACTTGGAAAAAATACATAAAACCGCCTACTTTTAAAATATCTCAAGATTCCTCTTTACCAAAAACTATTATTTGTGATATGGATGGAACTTTAGCTTTGATTGATCATAGAAATGCTTATAATGCAGCCAAATGTGAAGATGATTTATTAAATGAAAGTGTAGCTAATGTTGTAAACTCATATTATAAAAATGATTATAAAATTTTACTAGTTTCTGGTAGAAAAGAAGAATTTAGAGAACAAACTGAAAATTGGTTAAAAAAATATAAAATTCCTTATCATTTACTTATTATGAGAAAAGAAGGTGATTATAGAAAAGATAATATTGTAAAAAAAGAACTATTTGATACTTATATAAAAGATAAGTATTATATTGAATTTGTTTTGGATGATAGAGACCAAGTAGTAGAAATGTGGCGTGATTTAGGTTTTTCATGTTTTCAAGTTGATTATGGTGATTTTTAGGTTTTACTGATTTTTTGGATAAATAAAATATTTTACTTCTTTTTCAATTTTTCTCAGAATGAAGCCCTAAAACTCTTATTATTTCTTCTAAAGTTGTTAAACCTTCTTTGACTTTATTTAAGCCATCATTGAAAATAAAATTAAAATTATTCTTTTCTAAGTGTTCATAAAAAAGATCTTCCTTAAAGTTATTACGGAGGATTTTTTTTATTTCATGATCAAACTCAATTATCTCATAAACTCCTAATCTTCCTTTATATCCAGTATTATTACATAAATTACAACCGTTTCCTTTTTTAAAAATAATATTTTCATTTACTAAATCTAATTTTTTTAATAGTTCAGAATCTGGGGAATAAGTTTCAATACAATTATTGCAGTTTTTTCTAACTAATCTTTGGGCTATTATACATATTATTGAAGATGCCATCATATAAAGTGGTATTTCTAAATCTATCAATCGAGTAATAGAACTTACAGCATCATTGGTATGTAATGTACTAAAAACTAAATGTCCTGTCATAGAAGCATTAAACCCAATTTCTGCTGTTTCATGGTCTCTCATTTCTCCAATTAATACTACATCAGGATCTTGCCTTAAAATAGCCCTTAAAGAACTTGCAAAAGTTAAACCTGCTTTGGTATTAACTTGAACTTGGTTAATGCCTTCTATGGTATATTCTATAGGATCTTCAACCGTAACAATATTTATGCTAGGTGAGTTTATTTCTTTTATAAAAGAGTATAATGTAGAAGATTTTCCACTACCTGTAGGCCCTGTAACTAAAATTATTCCTTGAGGCTCTTCAATAGCATTTTTTACCTTATTAAAATTATCCTTAGAAAAACCTAATTTATCCAAAGATATATTTTTTATTGAAGAAGAATTTAAAATTCTCATTACAATAGTTTCTCCAAAATTAGTTGGTAAAGTAGAAACTCTTATATCTATATTATTACTTTCAAATTTTAATTTTATTTTTCCATCTTGAGGTATTCTTTTTTCAGAAATATCTAACTTAGATAAAATTTTTATCCTAGAGGTAAAAGCATTTTGCATATATTTTTGAAACCTAAGGACTTCTGTTAGTATTCCATCAACTCGATTCCTTATAATTACGCTTTTTTCATTTGGTTCTATATGTATATCACTAGCTTTATCTTTTATAGCTTTAGAAATTACAAAATTAACCATTTTTACTACAGGAGCATCGTCATGAGATATTTCTAGTAAATTATCATCTTTAATTTCTTCTTCCAATTTTATTTCATTTTCTTTTATTGTGTTTTCTGTTTCTAATATTAAATTATTTAAGCCATAATTATTAATATCCAAACTATCTTTGTTAGGGTAGTTTTTAATAATAGCTAAATATATTTGTTGTCTAGTTGATAAAAAGGTTTTAACTGAATAACCAGTATTTTTCTCTAATTCAATAATAGTTTCAAATTGAAACGGATTAAAAATAGCTATATTTAAAGTTTTTTTATTTAAACTTATTGGAAAGCAAATATTTTCGTTAGCGAAATCAAATTTTACTAATTTTAAAATGTTTTTATCAATTTCAGTTTTAAATAAATCTATAGTAGGATATCCTAAAAGTTCTGATAAGATATTAATTAAACTGTTTTCATCTAACAATTCTAATAATGATTTATTTAGTTCTTTTGATTTTTCTATTAAAAACTCTATTATATTTATATTTAAAACATTAGATGATTCTAAAAATTTAACTAATCTTTTTTCATAAGTATTAATTTCAGAATTATAGTTTTTATAAATTAAAAATTCAGAAGGGTTTTTTAATTGAATAAGAGCTTTTTTATTAGAGAAATAAAATTCATTTATTTTATTTAATAAATTTTGCTTAGTAGCTAAATTTATAATAATTTCTTTATTAACTAATTTTTTTAATTCTTCTAAAGCTTTTTCTTCAAAAGGATTAAAAATAGCTATATTAAGAAAATTATCATCATTATTTAGAGGAAAAATAAGATGATAGCTTAAAAATTCAGAAGGGATTTTTTCACTTATTTTATTATTAAATTTAAATTCATTTTCTTTAATTATTTTATAATTTAGTTTATCTGCTAGAACTTGAACTAGTTCTTCTTCTGAAATAATGTTTTTAGAAAAAATTAAATCAATAGGATGTATATTAGTTTTTTTATATTCACTTAAAATTTCTTTTGATAAATTTTTACAGCTAGTATTTTCTTCTATAAATTTTAGAAGTAATAATTCAGCACTAATTTTATCTTCTAGATTCCAAGTCATTAAAATTAAATATTAATAAAATAAAAGGTATAGATAAATGTTAGCATAATTAGATTTAATTATTAGTTTATTTAAATGAATATTTTAGATTAGTTTGTTTGTTAACAATTTTTGAAATAAAAAATTATAATATTACTAGCTTTTATAAACATAGTTTTTAGACGACATGATATAATTCCTAAATAAGTTAAAGTAAAAAGTGAGAAGTGAGAAGTGAGAAGATATATTTCTTTTAACTAATTACTTTTAACTAATAGGTTATATATAATGGAAGAATTAAAACATTTAGGTAAAAAAACTGTATATCCAGAGCATCCAGATAATGCAGAATTAGATACATTTGACAATAAAATTTTAAATAGAAAATACACTGTAAACTTAGATTGCCCAGAATTTACACATATTTGTCCTATTACTGGACAACCAGATTTTGCTCATTTATTAATAAGCTATGTTCCTGATAAAAAATGTATTGAATCAAAATCTTTAAAATTATATTTAGCATCTTTTAGAAATACCGGAACTTTTCATGAAACTGTTACTAATAGAATTTTAGATGATATTGTAAATGCAGCAGATCCTTTTGAAGCTAAAGTTATAGGTAACTTTAATACTAGAGGTGGGATTGCTATACAAGTAGTTGCAGAACATAAAAAAGAAGAGAAATAAATTATGGAAATATTAGAAGTTATAAAAACTAAAAGGGATGGAAAAGAAAATACTCCAGAGCAACTTAAATTTTTAGTTGATGGTACTATAGATGGTTCTATTAAAGATTATCAAATTTCAGCATGGATTATGGCTGCATATTTAAATGGTCTTTCTTTAGATGAAACTACCGAATTAACTAGATTATTTGCTTATAGTGGAGATGTCTTAGATTTATCTCCTGTAAATGGTATAAAAGTTGATAAGCATAGTACTGGTGGAGTAGGCGATAAAGTTACTCTGATTTTAGCTCCATTAGTAGCAAGTGCAGGTGTTGTTATGGCAAAAATTTCAGGAAGAGGTTTGGGGCATACAGGTGGAACTATAGATAAATTAGAATCTATCCCAAATATAAAAACAGATTTAACTTTGGATGAATTTTTATCTCAATTAAAAAAAATAGGTGTTTGTGTTATAGGTCAAACTAAAAACTTAACTCCTGCTGACAAAGTTTTTTATGCTTTAAGAGATGTAACTGCAACAGTAGATAATATTCCATTAATTACTATTTCTGTACTTTCTAAAAAAATAGCTTCTGGAGCAGATGTTATTTTACTAGATATAAAATATGGTTCAGGTGCTTTTATGAAAACTTATGAAGATGCTAAAAAATTATCAGAAAACTTAGTTGCTGTAGGTAAAAGATTGGGTAAATCTGTAATTACAGCTATAAGTGATATGGATCAACCATTGGGAAATTTTATAGGTCATTCTTTAGAAATAATAGAAGCTGTGAATACACTTCAAGGTAAAGGTCCTAGCGATCTTACTAAACTTTGTTTAAAATATGGAGCTATTTTAGTTCATCAAGCTAAAAAAGCTAAATCTCTTGATGAAGCAGAAAGTATTTTAAAGAAAAATATAAAAGAAGGTAGAGCTATTGCAAAATTTAGAGAAATGATTAAAGCACAAGGTGGAGATCCTGCAATTGTAGAAAATTTTGATTTGATGCCAAGAGCAGAACATAAAATAGAAATATCTAGTAAAGAATCTGGTTTTGTAACTAAAGTTGATGCTTTGACAGTTGCAGAAACAGCTAAAATGTTAGGTGCTGGTAGAAATAAAAAAGAAGATGCTATTGATCTTGGTGTTGGAGTTGAGTTAAAAGTAAAAAAAGGTCATAAAGTTAATAAAGGTGATACTTTAGCTGTAATATATGCTAATAGTGTTAAAAATATAAATAAAATTTTAAAAACTATAGAATCAGCTTTTGAATTTGGAACAACTCAACCTGAACCACAGTTATTAATAAGAGAAGTAATAAATTAATAGAGGAACAATTATGAAAAAAAGTTTTTTGTTAGCTTTTTCACTAGTTATTTTTTTAGGATGTAATCAAAAAGTGGTAAATAGTAATCCATCTTCCAATTCACAAAATCAATCTGAGCAAAAAACTGATTCATATAAACCAAATACAGATTATAAAGATAATTCTGCTTTAGATTTAATTGCAGAAGTTTATATAAAAAATACTACTACAGGTAAAGATACTCCTACAGAAGAAGCAACAGAAGCAGTTAATTCTTTAGATACCTCTGTAGTTTCTCTTTTTGATACTAATGCAAAATTATTAGATTCATTTACCTTAAAAAAAGCAGATACTAATTTAAAAGGACAAATAAAAAGATTTAAATTACCCTTTGTTCCTATAAAAGGACAACAAACAAAATTTAAAATGAACTTTTCTGGTAAAGAAGGAACTGTATTTTTTGAAACAGAAGCTAGTATTAATATTAAACCTAAAGCAATATATAGAGGTGTTTTAACTTTAGAACAAATTTCTATAAACCAAAAATCTGATGAACCACCAAAAATAAGTTTATCTGTTGATGAAATCAAAGAAGATGAATATGTTAAAAATCAACTTATAATTGGAAGTGACAAAAAAGAAGATGAAGTTAAAACTATTTTAGAAAAAGATGGTATAAAAGTTTCATCTTTAAAAAAAGGATTCTTAAATAATTATACAGTTACCTTCTCTGAACCATCTATGTCAGAAGCTTTAATTATAGCAAGTAGAGCTAATAAATTTGATTATGTAGAAACTAATGCTATTGTAAAAGCTATAAGTTTTTAGTAAAAACTAAAACTACTTATAATGATAATTTCTGATATAAGAATAAAAAAAATACCTAAAAGTAAAAAATTTATTCTTAAAAACTTAATGAATTTATATCAATATGATTTTAGTGAATTTGATGATGAAACCAATATTGATAATAACTCTGGATTATTTAATTATGATTATATAGATAATTATTGGACAGAAAAAAGTAGAACTCCTTTTTTTATTTTTTATAAAAATAATTTAGCTGGTTTTGCTTTAATAAATGAACACACTTTAATTCATAAAACTAGTTTTAAATCTATCTCCGAATTTTTTATTATGAGAAAATTTAGAAAAAATTCTATAGGTAAAAAAGTTGCTTTTCTAATTTTTGATAAATTTAAAAATTATAATTTTGAAATAGCTATTACAGATAATAATAAAGTAGCTAATATTTTTTGGCAAAAAGTGCTAACTGAATATACAAAAGAAAGTTTTTTAGAAAAGAAACTAAATAATAGAAATTGGAAAGGAAATGTTTTATACTTTTATAGGAATAAAAAGTATGTCAATTTTTAATCAGCTTTTATTCTTATTGAATACCTCGGACTTAAGTCCGAGTGTAGAAGTGGGGGTAGGGGGCAGTGCCCCCGTCCCCACTTCGTGCGGGGTTTAATACCCCGTACGAAGAATCTATTTTATTTAGATATACTATTCTTTTAAATAAGGTTATTTAAGTGGATAAAAATTTTAAAATAAAATTAGCTAATACTATTGAAGAAATAGAGAAAAACTCTGAAGTAGAAATAGTAGTTGCAATAAAACCTTTTTCAGCTTTTTATTATGAGTTATATGCTATTTCAGGTTTTATTACTTTTTTTATTACATTTACTTTTTTTATTTTTACAGAACATCTAATCGGTGATTATCTTTTATACATGGGAACTATCTTTTCCTTTATATTTGGTATTAGTTTAGGATTTTTATTTAAAAATCAACTAAAAATATTTATTAGCAAAAAGATTTTAAAAAGAAATGTTGAGATTATGGCACGTGCTTTATTTCAAAAAGGAGGTATTTATCATACCAAACAAAAAGTTGGAATCTTAATACTTTTTTCTATGTTTGAAAAAACGCATTTTATTGTAGCTGATAGAAAAGCTCAAAATGCTATACCATATCAAGAATGGGAAAAAATAAATAATACTTTTGATAAAATAATAAAAAAACCTTCTTTTTATGAAGATTTAATTTCAGAGCTCTTAACTTTTAAGGATATTTTTACTAGTTTTTTACCACCTGTAGAAAATGATATTAATGAATTACCAGATGATTTAGAAATAGAATTATAGTTTTTATAGTTTTAAAATAAAAAAACCTCCTTTATTAAGGAGGTTTTTTCTTAGTTAATTTAACATCTAATTAGTTAGCTGTCCAAGGTTGCATAATATAACCTTTAGATAAGTAACCGTAAGGAATGTAGCAGTATCCACCATCACCCCATTTAGCACTCCAGCTATTTCTTACAATGATAACTTCTTTTTCATCATCATAACCAAAAGAAACAATTGCGTGTCCACCTAACATTTTTTCACCTGCTGCTGGCATAGGAATTACTCCACCTTTAGATTTCATAAAGCTTTCGTAAACTGGAATACCAAATGCAACTGGTTGTCCTTTTTCTAAAGCAGTTCTCCACTCACCAAATGTTTTAATTTGTTGTGTAGATTTAACTTTAAATTGTCCAGCAGAAGCATAAGCTGCTGAAGGAGGTTCTTGGGTAAATTTAGCTGTATCATATGGCCATGTAGCTTCTGTAGCAACACCGGTATCTTTTAATACTTCCATACCTGTATTGATGCTAGAACCAGAATCTTCTGTAACATTTCCATCTAATTTTCTTTCTTCATAGTAGAAAAATAAAGCTGATAAAGGTTGATGATTTCCAGCTTTTTTAGCTAAATGCTCTCTTAAGCCTTTAGCAATAGCAAATGCTGTACAAGAACCTAAGTTTCCTTGGTCATATACTTGAGGTGCATTTGATCTTAAATCAACTTTTTTTGTTGATAAAGCATTTTTAATAGTTCCTGGTTTTAAAGAATTTTTCATATCAATTTTTAAATTGAGTTTATATTTAGAACCTGTAGATGCGATTCCAACACCTTGCTCTACTGGAGCAGATACGTTTTCAGAAGGCACTTGTTCTAATTGAGATTGTCCACCGTTACAAGCGGCAAGAGACATGAGAGTTAAAGATGCTAATAATGTTGATAGCAAAGACTTTTTCATAGACATTTTTCTTATTCCTTCAAAATGTTAAATTACTATTATAATAATTATAATAAAAAATTAAGCTTAAGTAAATTATATTTAAGATAAGATTTTATTAAAAAATCTTTAAAATAAAGTTATTAAAAAGCTCTAAAATTTAACCTAGAGCTTTTTTGTGGTTATACTAAATTAATTTTTAGCAACCCAAACATCTCTTACTAAACCAGAACTAAAGTAACCATAAGGCATATAGCAATATCCTCCATCACCCCATTTAGCACTCCAGCTATTTCTTACAATAACTACTTCTTTAGCGTCATCATAACCAAAAGCAGCTACTGCGTGTCCACCTAATAATTTTTCCGTTTGTGTATTAGGCATAGGAATTACTCCGCCTTTAGATTTCATGAAGCTTTCGTATACTCTGAAACCAAAAGCTATTGGGTATCCAGCATCAAGAGCTGCTTTAAACTCATCAAAAGTTTTTATTTTTGTAGCAGATTTCATTTTATATTGTCCAGCAGCAGCATCAGCAGCAGCAGAAGGAGCTACAGCAAACTTAGCAATATCATAAGGCCATAAAGCTTCTGTAGTAGTACCTGTTTCTTGTAAAACTTGCATACCTGTTGTAATTGTAGAACCACGATCTTGATCTATTGAACCATCAAGTTCTCTTTCTTTATAGTAAAAATATAATGGGCTAAGTTGTGTAGCAGTTTGACCTTGTTTATTTAACCAAGCTTCTCTAACACCTTTTACCATAGAAAATGCTGTACAAGAACCTAATTTACCTTGATCTCCTACAGGGCTTGCAATATTTCTTAAGTCAGCTTTTTTTGTTGAAAGCGAATTTTTTTTCGAATAAGTAATAGAATTTTTTTCTACTTTTTTATAATCAAAGTTTAATTTATATGTAGCTCCTGTAGATGCAATACCTACTCCTTCCTCTACTGGTGCAGATACATTTTCAGAAGGTAATTGTTCTAATTGAGATTGTCCACCATTACAAGCAGCAACTGAAACTAATGTAAGAGATGCTAATAAGGTTGACAATAAAGATTTTTTTAAAGACATTTTTTTTCCTTATAAATTTTAATTAATTTAATAAAAAAAATTGTATCAAATAAAATAAGTTAAGTAAATTATATTTAAGATAATAATAAATTAAAAAATAGTTAAAATAAGATTATTAAGAGCTTAACCTTTTAAAAAAAGATAATCATAATGAATAAGTGGTTTTTGTCCTTTTTTACCAATTTGATTAATTGCCTTAGCTGAAGTTGTTTGAACAATGCCTAAACCAATATTATTATTATTTTCATCATTTATTTTTACTATATCCCCTTTTTCAAAAGTACCTTCTATTTTTATTACCCCAATAGGTAAAAGACTATGAGCTTTATCTTCCGATAATAAAGCATCTTTAGCTCCATTATTTATAAAAATAATTCCTTTTTCATAACCTTCTGATAATGCTACTCTTTTTTTTATGTTAGAAACTTCTTTTTTTAATAAAAATTTAGTACCTATTTCTTTTTTATCATAAAGCTCTAATAAAATATTTTCTTTTTTCCCATTAGCAATATGAGTTGTAATACCAACTAAAGACATTTTATGACCTATTCCACATTTAGTAATCATTCCACCTCTTCCAAATTGAGATTTTTCTTTAGAAACAAAATTACTAAATTTATTAATTTCTGGTTGAATTAGAGGAATAACTTTAGAATCTTTATTTTTAGGGTCTCCATCAAAAATACCATCTACATTAGTCAGTAAAATTAAAGCATCTACAGACATCATAGAAGCAATTAATCCAGCTAATTCATCATTATCTGTAAACATTAATTCTGTAATAGAAACTACATCATTTTCATTAACAATAGGGATTATATTATCTTGTAAAAGAGCATTAAAACAGTTTTTCATATTTAAATAATGAGTTCTATCTCTAAAATCTTCTTTAGTTGCAAGAATTTGAGCACAAATAAATCCTTGCTCTTTAAAAAATTCTGAATAGATATTTATTAGTTTTGGTTGACCAATAGAAGCTAAAATTTGTCTTTTAACAACATCATTAGTTTTATCAGATAATTTTATTAAAGATCTTCCTGCCCCCATAGCTCCAGAACTTACTAATATGACATCTAAGCCTTTTTTCTTTAGTTCTGATATTTGATATACCAAATTTTGAATAACATTAAGATTTAGTAAACCATTGTCTTGTGTTAAAACATTAGTTCCTATTTTTATTACTATTTTTTTATAATTATCCATTTATTTTAACTATTAACTAAATACCTTTAAAGGATTTAAATTATACTTTGGTTCTATATTAAAAGAGTATCTTTTAAAGTTTTTCTTAATTTTTTTTCATCTATTTTAGTTATAAAAAGTTTTTAAAAAATATATTTAAATTTTTTTATTTATTGTACTATAAAAGGTATATAAAATTTAAATATAGATACTTTATGGAAATACTATTAATTTTTTTATTAATACTAACATTTTTTTTATTTGTAATACCAAGAGTAATTTATTTAATTTTTAAAGCCTTATATTTAAAAAAAATAGCCTATTTACCTATTTTTATCTATTATTTCCTTCTTTTTTATCTTTTTTCTATTTTAAGTATGGGATATCAAGGAGATCAAACAAGAGCTAAAGTATCTTATACTATTGGTAATATGCATAGATTACAAACTATGTTAGAAACTTATGCAGTTGATAATAATGGTATTTACCCTGAAAATATTTATAAATTAAGATCAGCTGCATCTAATAAAAAAAATTATTATTGGATAGAATCAAAAAATATTTATAATAATAAAAAAGGGCTGGGTTATGTTTATGATGATTTTGATAAAAAAATTTTAGGTAATAAAACAGTTTATACAAAAGATAAATCTTTTATATCTTTTTTTACCTCAAGAGTTAAAGCTGGAGTAGTTTATTATGAACCAATAAAAGGAGATAATAATAAAATAATAAAATATTTTATTTATGGTAGTGATAGAAAAGGGATAGCTTTAACAAGAGATAATGAAATATATACTTTAAAAGCTGAATATTAATTAAGCCGGGCAATATTCATTAACCCAAACATCTCTTCTTTGTGTCCATTCATTATCTTTAACTTCTCTTTGTTCTGTATATAAACAAGAAAAAAGATATTTTGTAGTATCTACTAAGTTTTCAGAAGAAGAAATATTATTTAATTTATTAACTCTATTTTTAATTTCTTCTTCATTTTTTCCTACTATATTAAAAGCTTGACCATTAACCCAAACTTTTTTAGAAACTTGATAGTTATTTGAAATTTCAGAAGAATTTTTCTTTTTAAAATTATCACCAAATACATTAACATTTTCAGTTCCTTTTTTTTCAGAAGAGTTTCCTGAAATTAAATTTTCTGCTCTGTTTATTATTTGCTTAAATTTTTCAAACATATTTTTTAAAATTAAATTCTTAAATATTCCTTAACCTATTTATAGTAACTTGTTAATAAAACTTGCTAATAAAGTTAAAATTAATTTAAGGTGAATTTAAAAAATGTTGAAGTGTATATTATTAAGAGTAAAAAATATTCTATACGACTCCTGCAAGCAATTTAAGGGGCTTATGAAAAATAATATTTAATTTTTTGTCTAGCCACAGATTTCACAGAAAACACCGATAAAAAATACAAAAAATACTTATTTTAAAGGCTTATTATCAGTGTAATTAGTGTAATCTGTGGCTAAAATATATAGTTAACTTTCAAAAATTAGTTCTATTAATTATAATGTAGAATTTCATACCCCATTACCTAATAAACTTATTTGTACTAAAATATAAATCTGTTATAATTTTTAATAATTAATTTCATAATTATATACAATAAGGAATTTATGCTTAGTATAAAATCGAAAACAAAAATAGCCTTAGCCTCAATTTTCACTTCAGTTTCAATTTTTAGTTCAGTTTTTATAAGTCCTTCTAAAGCTGAAGAAATTAATAAAGAAGAAAAAGTTGATGTAATTATAGTTGGAGCAGGATTATCTGGTTTAACTACAGCTTATAAACTAAAAAAAGCTGGTCTAAAATACAAATTATTAGAAATTAATACTAGAGTGGGTGGAAGAGCAAGAACTGCAAAATACTCAGACGAGGTACACGTTGAAGCTGGATTAGCTGAATTTTGGGATAGTAATCCTGCATTAAAAATTATAAAAGAATTAGGTATAAAAACACATGATTCTGAAGCATACTCTAGTTTTGTTTATCAAGGAAAAGTTCAAAAATATTTAGCTGAAAATGATGATGAATTTTTAAAAAGTATTTTTAATAAAACAGAGCTAGAAGCATTTAAAAAATTTGGTAAAAAAGTTCATGATTATATAGAAAAAATTCATAATAATAAAATAGATAAAACTATGTTTTCATTTAAAAATATATCTTTAGAAGATTGGGTAAAAAAAGATAAATTACCTAAAAAAGTAGAACACTTTATTAGATGTATTGTAGAACCAGAAATAGGAACTTCTTGGAGTTTAATTAGTGCCTTAGATGGTATAGCAGAATTACATATGTTTGTTGGTAAAACAGAAGCCCCACATGAAATAGAAGGTGGGAATGATACTTTAATGGAAAAATTAGCTGATAATATAGGTAGAGATAATATTAATTTAGGTACTCAAGTAATGAGATTTAAAAACTTAAAAGATTCTGTAGAAATTGACGCTATGGATACTTCAAATTTTAAACATCATACTTATAAAGCTAAATATGCAGTTAGCACTATACCTCTATTCAGATTAGCTGAATTACAATTTGATCCTCAATTACCAGAAAAGAAAAAAGAAGCTATTTCTACTCAAACTTGGGGTTCTTATTTTACAGCACATGTATTTTTTAAACCAGAAGCAAAAAAATATTGGGAAGAAAAAGATGGTTCTACATATTTACCAATTTTAAGCGATAGTCCTTTAGGTGTGATTTATTCTGCAAATGAAAATAAAAAAGATGGTGGGTATATCGTTAATTTATTAATAACAGGAGCTCATGCAGAAGGTTTTAATCATAGAGCCGTTTTATTTGAAAATGTTAGAAATGAATTAAATCAAGCTTTTGAAAAATTTTGGAAAGGCTCTTCTAAACTAATTACTAAATACCAATTTTATCGTTATCATCCAAGAGCTATTGCAGCTTGGCCAGTAGGTAGATCTAGATTTGATGAATTGTCTAATGAAATTAGAAAACCTTTTGGAAGAATATATTTTGCAGGTGATTTTACAGAAAGTTCTCATTCTGATGGTGCTGTTATTTCAGCAGAAAGAGTGGTAAATGATATTTTAAAATTAGAAACAAAAAAAATTACCAAATAAACCATAAATAACTATAAATATCTTTAATATACTAAAATGCGTATTAAATAAAAAATGTAAAACAATAAGATTTTAATAAAAAGTACTGATATAATAAAATCACTATTTTATATTAGGTTTATTATGAAAAAAAATAAATTATTATTTTTAACTTTATGCTTTGCTTTAACTCTAAATTCTAATAATAAAGCTTTTGCAGAACCCCCTGCTACAGTTTTTGCTGAAACAGTAGAGGTTTTTGCTACGCCATCTACAGAAGTTGAAAATATAATGCCTACATATACAGCTAGTATTTTTGATGATGATCATAATAATGGTTTATCTGATTATTTATCAAATTTAAAAAGATATGAAAAAGAAATAAGAAAAAAGAATGACTCTTTTAAATGGAAAAAAGTTCCTGAAAATCTTATAAAGGCTTATTTTTGGATTAAAGAAAATCCTAGTGATAAAAATCTTATAGAATTAGCAGATAGATGGATAGAGGCTTCTAAAAAAGTTAAAAATAAAGAATTAAAAGATTATGCTCAAATCACTTTTATTTTAGGAAATATTATCAAAAATAACTTTGACGTAATCAAAAATTTCTCAATAAAAAATGAAGATGATAAAGAAATAGCTTTTTTAATAAAAACAACCAAAGCTTTATTTGGAGAAACTAAAAAAGTTAAAACTTTTATAGAAGGTCATAAATACTCTATTAATTATGATATAAAAGTTATTTCTGAAAGTTTAACTAATAATTTAATAAAAAATTATCCTGAAAAATCTATTCCTTATTATATGATGGCTTTAGTAAAATACCAAAAAGAATTAGAAAAAGCAGGTAAAGAAGAAAGAGAATTTAATACTAAAGATATACATCCTTTTATAAATAAAGCTATTGAATTAGAACCTAATAACTTGTTATATAATGAAAAAAAGATTGAATGGTCTTATAATTATAATGAAACAGAAAGTTTTGATAAAAATTTTGAAGATTTACTTAAAAAAAGCAATAATGATACTTATTTAGCTGAACAAATAGCTACCTTTTATGCAAAAAATAGATTAGTTGATAAATCAATAAATTATTTAAAAATTGCTTTAAAATCTGATGATTCTAGAGTTGGGTTATATAAAAAATTAAACTCTCTTTATGCTTATTCTAATAAACTAAACGAAGCTATTGAGTTGTATGAAAAAGAAATTGAAAAATTTCCTTATAATACAGATTTTTATGGTGAATTAGCAGATATGTATGTAAAAAATAAAGAATCTAATAAGAAAATAACTGATTTATTTGAAAAAGCTGTAAAAAATAATCCTTTTGATACTTCATTAAGAGTTGATTTAGGAGATTCTTATTATTACGAGAAAAAAACAGATTTGGCTATTGAACAATATAAAGAATCTATTAGATTAAATAAATATAATTCAGAAGCTTATAGTAAGCTATTATCTACCGTTTATGAGAAAAATGATACTGAAAATTTAATAAAATATTCAGAACAGGCCTTAAAAGATTTACCTGATTTTTATATGGCAAATGTTTGGTTAGGTGTAGCTTATGGTAAATTAAAAAAACAAGAAGAAGCTCTTAAATACTTTGAAAAAGCTGTTCAACAAGCACCTAATAACACTTTAGTTAGAAACTCATTAGGTTCTGCATATAAAGATGCAAAAAAATATGGCTTAGCTCTAGAACAATTTAGTAAATCTTTAAAAATAGCTCCTGATAATACACAAACAATTATATATATGGGAGATACTCATGCTCAAAATGGTAATATAAAAAAAGCAGAAGAAACCTATGAATTAGCACTTAAAAAAGATCCTTATAATGAATATATACTTTTGGCAGTAGGTAATTTTTATAGCGATAATAAAAATTATACTAAAGCACAAGAATTATTACAAAAAGCTATATTAATAAACCCAAATTTATTTGATGCTAGAAATAACTTAGGTAATGTTTATCTTAAAAATAATAAATACGATGAAGCTATAGATATTTTTGAGAATATTATAAAAATAAACCCAGAATATGGAACAGCTTATTATAATTTAGCATGTATTTATTCTTTGAAAAAAGAAGTAAAAATAGCTTTAGAATATTTAGAAAAAGCTGTTAGTCTAGATAGTAAATTAAAAGAAATAGCTCTAAATGATACAGATTTCGATTTTATTAAAGATAATAATAAATTTAAGGAATTAATAAAATAAAATGAACTTAGAAGATTTTTGTAAAAAAATAACATTTAAATATATTAAAACTAATACTAAAACATCTGAATTAGTAAAAGATAGAATATCAATAGAAGAAGAAATAGTAAATACTATATTACCAGAAGAAAATCAAAATATAGATATTTTAAAAAAAATGTGTAGTATACCCAAAATGTCAACATTTGCTACTGGAGTTATAATAAATAAAATAGTTTCAGAAATAGAAAATGATACTTGTTTCTTAAATATTGGTGTTTGGCAAGGTTTTACATTTTTTTCTGGAACCGCGAATAATTTTTCAAAAAATTGTATCGGAGTAGATAACTTTTCAGAGTTTTATCCTGAAATTGCAAAAAATTCTTTTTATAGTAATTTTAGTTTTTTCCAAGGTTTAGATAACATCAAATTTTATGAGGAAGACTATGAGGTTTATTTTGATAAGATTCATAAAGAGAAAATAGGTTTTTATATTTATGATGGTGAACATAGTTATAAAAATCAATTAAAGGGCTTACAATTAGCAGAACCTTATTTTTCAGATAATTGTATTATTTTAGTTGATGATACTAATATTCCAGAAGTAAAAAAGTCTATTATAGATTTTATAGCTCAAAGTAAAAATAACTATAAAATTCTATTTGATGTTAATACAGCTAATAACTGCCATCCTACTTTTTGGAATGGCTTACTAATTTTTCAAAAAATTTAAAAAATTATTTTTCTAATTCTAATGTAAAACCTGTTTTATAAAAAATTTCATCAGATAGTTTTACTAAAATTATTTCTTCTATAGCATCATTTAATTTAACTTTTGCTTTTTTAATATTTTCTAAAATACTAGGGTTCTTTTTAATACTTATATTGTACTTCTTTAATATATTATTTATTATATGTATTAATTCAATTTGATTTGAATTTTTTGATATTACTATTTCCCAACCAGTTTCGTGTTCTAACTCTTTTATAGTATTTAAATATCTAACACCAACTACATAACTTATAAAATTAACTTCTAAATATTTTTCACCATTAGAATTTATTTTTACACTTTTTTTATAAATTTTGTGTTCAATATCAGAAAAAGCTCTTTCTATTAAAGCACTAGCAGAAAATTGATCCATTCTGTTTTTAGGCTTTGAGTTAATTAAATCTTCTTTAATAACAATTCTGTTTGGATAATCTAATATTAACTTTATTCCTGTTTCTTCAAAAAAATTATATTCTATTTCTTCTTCATAATCTGGTTTTTTAGATAAAGTTGCTTTTACCAAATTTTTGTCATTGTAATAAGATATTTTATTTAAAAACTGTATATCTTCATCTAATAAACCTCTAACTAAGTTTTCTATTTCTAATAAATTAGGTATATCATTTATTTCAGTTGACCAACCTGTAATATTTTCTAGTTCCTTAATTTTATGAATTAATTTTTCTTTTACAACTTTTGGGAAATTGAAGTTTAGAATTATAATTTCTTGATCATTTCTAACTCCTTTTTTAAATAAACCAGCATTTTTAGGGAAAAAATCATTTAGTAATTCTAATATCATATTTCCGTTAAAAGCAATATTTTCAGACAACTCTAATTCTTTTTTATCTGCTGTTCTAAACAAAAACATTTTTCTTTCTTTATGAACAAAATACTTTGTTTTATTAATTATATTTTGAAAATTAGCTAATTCTTCCTCTGTATAGTTATAATCACCCTTCCAAATAAAAATAAGATCATCGACAGTATAATGATAAATTCTTAATGGATGTATTTTTTCTACAATAAAATCATATATTTCTGGTATATTTTCTTCACTAGGAAAACTATTTTTATTCATAGATAATAATGAATAAGTTTTTAATTCTTTTCTAGGGTTTTTAAAATTTATCTCATATTTTTCACCATTTTTAGGAATAAAAACTTCTCTATATCTTTCTGTTTTTTGATTCGATATTTCTTCAGATAATTTTTCTAAAACAGGAACCGCTCCATGAATAAGAAAAATTTTTCTAGGTTGTAATTTTTCTATAACTCCTAATATTTCATTTTTATCAGCATGTGCAGATAAGCTATATTTACCAAAATCACAGTTTAAAATAATATTTTTATCATTTATTTTCCATATTCTTTCTTCTTTTACTTTATCAGTTATATCAAGTAAAGCTCTACCAGGTGACTCTTCATCTTGATAACCTGTTATAGCAATATAATTTTTTTCATCTGTAGCAAAGTGTTCCGCATAAAAAGCACTGAACCCACCTGTTAACATACCAGAACTTGATATAACACAACAAGGCTCATTTTTATTTATAATATCGTTTCTTTGTTCCTGATTTAAAACAGGTATTACTTCTTCTGAATAAAAAACTTCTTTTTCTTTCCAGATTTTTTTAGCTAATTCTTCTTTTAAATAGTTAGGATGATTTTTATAAATATTACAAATCTCTTTTACCATACCATCAATATAAATAGGTATAGGTGGTAATTGTTTTTTATTTATAGCTCCTTTTAAAATTAAAATTACTTCTTGAGCTCTTCCAACAGCAAATGCTGGTATTAATATTTTTCCATTTCTTTCATATACATTTTTAACTAAGTCGATTAATTTTTCTTCTTCAATTTTTCTACTAGAATGTAATTTATCCCCATAAGTTGATTCAGTTATTAAAATATCTGGGCTTAATTTTAATATATCAGCACGTCCAACAGTTCTTTGTGCAGTAATAGAAAAATCACCTGTATAAAAAATACTACCTTCAGAGCCTTTTATAAAAACACAAGCCGCTCCTGCTATATGTCCTGCTGAGTAGAAGGTAACATTAATATCACTATTTTCAAAAGGTTTAAAAGTTTTATTAAAATTATGGCATTTTATTCTTTCTAACATTTTTAAAACATCATCTTCAGCAAAAATTGGAATTTCTGTTTCTCTGTATTTCATAAGTTTTAGGCTATCATGTAATAATACCCTAGTAATTTCTTTTGTAGGATGAGTCATAAAAATACTACAATTAGAAAATTCTTTAGAAATAATTGGTAAACTTCCTGTATGATCTGTATGAGCATGGCTAACAATAATACAATCAAGGTCTCCATTTTCTTTTATCAAATTAAACTCGGGTAAAGGTTCTCCACTTAATCTTATTCCAGAATCTAGTAAGATCCGTTTCCCATCCAATTCTAATAGAATACAGCTTGCTCCTATTTCAGAGGAAGCTCCACAAAACACAACTTTCAAATTACAATGCCTTTTGTTTTATATATGTTAATTAAGATTTTATAGTAGTATTTGTATGAATAATATAACTATTAATATAACTAACTATAAATTTTTAGTTATAAGTATTATAATATCTCTTTTTTCTTATTTCAATATTTTTATAATTGGTGATAGAATAATTTTTTATAATTTATAAGTAAAATGTTTAATAAAGATATTTTAAAAATAAAAGAAGTTTTTAATACCATTTTTGAAGAAAAATTTTTATCTTTTTATCTAATTGGTAGTTATGCAGAAAATTATGCTATTAATAGTAGTGATATTGATGGTTTTATTATTTTAACCTCAGTTACTGATAAAGAAATAAAAAATGCTTATAAATTAATGGAATTTTTCTGGGAAAATTCATTATTTGATTTAGATATTAGTATTATACAAGATATTAATATTTTAACTCCTCTAAATAATACAGAAAAAATGGATGCTTTTCTGATAAAAAACAATTCTTACCTATTTTTTGGAAAAGATATAAAAAATAATATTCCTGAAATAAATTTAAAGGATTATTTAGATATTTCTATAAAAAGACCTATACATTTTATTTCTAGAGTAAGGAAAATAAAAAACCCAAGCTATCCTATAGATTATCCAAATAAAAAAGATCCTTATTTTGGATATTGTAATAGAAAAATTTTGATTAATGGTAAAAAAACAAAAAGTACCAAAGAATTATTAGTTAATGTTGGTTGGATAGCAACTGCTTTAATAGCACTAAAAGCTGAAAAAATGGTACTAAATAAAAATGACTGTTTAGCTAAATATAAAGAATATGTTAATGATGAGTGGTTTAGTTTTATAGAAGAAATATTTAGTTTTTGTAGAAATAACTATGAATATAAAATACCAAAAAATAAAAAAGACAAACTTAAGTTAATTGAACTTTGTAAAAAAGCCTTAGAATTTGAGAATTATTTTCTTAAAAATATAGAGCAATAAAAAAACCGCTTTTCAGCGGCTTTTTATTTTAATTTTTAATTAGGATTAATGACCAGCACCACCTAAACCAAGCCATGCAGCTATTATTGGAGCTATTAAAAGAGCCACAATATTCATAACTTTAATAACTGGGTTAAATGCAGGACCAGCTGTATCTTTAAATGGATCTCCAACGGTATCTCCAACTACAGCAGCTTTATGAGCTTCTGAGCCTTTTCCACCATGATTTCCTTCTTCTATGTATTTTTTAGCATTATCCCATGTTCCACCACCAGTAGACATTTGAATAGCTAATAAAAGACCTGTAATAATACTTCCTATTAATGCTCCACCAAGCATTTCTGCTCCAATTTTAGCATTAAATATACCAACACCTAAACCAATAATAATTGGAACAATTACAGGCATAAGAGATGGAATAAGCATTTCTTTTAAAGCCGCTTGTGTAACAATATCAACACATCTACCATAATCAGGTTTATCAATACCTTCTAAAATTTTCTTTTTAGCAAATTGATCTTTTACTTCTTCTATAATAGAATAAGCAGCTTTACCAACAGCTTCCATACAAAAAGCTCCAAATACAAATGGAACAACTCCACCTAAAAACATACCTGATAAAACATAAGGATTATCTATATTTAATGTTAATTTAGAAGCTCCTGTAGAATCAACGAATTTTATACCGTAATCTGCAAAAAGAACTAAAGCAGCTAAAGCAGCTGAACCAACAGCATAACCTTTGGTAACAGCTTTTGTAGTATTACCAACAGCATCTAAAGCATCTGTAGTAACACGAGTATTAGGAGGCATTTTTGACATTTCTGCAATACCACCTGCGTTATCAGTTATTGGACCATAAGAGTCTAAAGCAACAACTATACCAGCCATAGAAAGCATAGACATAGCAGCAATAGCAACCCCATAAAGACCACTAAGACCAAAAGAAGCAATAATAGCTATTACTATAACAATTATTGGCCATCCAGTACTTCTTAAACCAACTGCAATACCAGATATAATATTTGTAGCAGCTCCCATTTCACTTTGTCTTGAAACTTCTTTAACTGGGTGAAAAGCTGTAGATGTATAATATTCTGTTATAACAACCATAAGACCAGTAACTGCTAATCCTACGAAAGAACATAAAAATAAATTCATAGAGCTTCCAGCTAATTCAGCCATTTCTGGTTTATACATCATTTGGAAAATACCAAAGAATCCACCAGCACCAACAAGTCCACTTACAATTAAACTTTTATATAAAGCTCCCATGATATTGTTATTAGAGCTTAATTTTACAAAAAATGTTCCGATTATAGATGCAATAATAGCAATAGAACCTATTGCTAAAGGAATTAAAGTAGCTTCTGGAATAGTAGGAAATTTTAAATGTCCTATTAACATAGCTGCTGTAGCTGTAACTACATAAGTTTCAAAAAGGTCTGCTGCCATACCAGCACAATCACCAACATTGTCCCCAACGTTATCTGCAATAACCGCAGGGTTTCTAGGATCATCTTCTGGGATACCTGCAACAACTTTACCAACTAAGTCTCCACCTACGTCAGCAGCTTTGGTATAAATACCACCACCAATTCTTGCGAAAAGGCATATTAAACTTGCTCCGAAAGCTAAACCTATCATTGGTTCAGTTCCTCTTGCTGGTGCAATCATTTGTATTAATAAATAAAATCCACTTACTCCGAGTAAGCCTAAACCTACAACAAATAAACCTGTTACAGCGCCACCTTTAAAAGCAACATCAAGAGCTGGTTGCAAACCTTTTGTTGCAGCTTGTGATGTTCTTACGTTAGCTCTTACAGATACATTCATTCCTATATATCCAGTTAAAGCTGAAAAAAGAGCTCCAATAACAAACCCAACTGCTGTTAACCAACCTAATTGAGGTATAAGAGCAATTACGATAGTCATTACTACTCCTATCATAGCTATTGTTTTATATTGTCTGTTAAGATAAGCCATAGCACCTTCTTGAATGTGCCCAGATATGGCTTTCATTGTTTCATTACCTTGATCTTGTTTTACAACCCAAGATGCTAAGTAACCTCCATATAGTATCGCCGCTATAGAAGCTCCCATCGATACTAGTAACAAAGTGTTAGAGTCCACGAGTTTACAACCTCCGTTCTATGTATAATCTAAATTTCTAGTACTAATTTTTCTTATAATTAATATATTTAAAACACAGTGAATAAAAAATCTGTGATTTTATTATTTATTTTTATCAAATACCTTGGACTTAAGTTCAAGTGTATTAGGGGGTAGGGGGCTTCGCCCCCGTCCCCACTTCGTGCAGGTGGTTAATACCCCTGTACGAAGCTTCTTTTTTATTTTTAATTAAAGTTTTAGTTAAATTCAAATTAAAATTATAACATAAAATATACTTCTGACTACTATTTAAAGAATATTTACACACAGCATAAGAATCTTGTATTTGTAATAAATATAGAGTTAAGAAAAAATATTGTAATAAAAATTAATAAATTGGCTACTCTTTTTTAGCTTAAATTTAGCTTGTAAATTTTAGTGATAAACTATACATTTATTTTATATAATTTTAGTTTAGTATTTCATTATATTTAAAGTATTGTTGAATAACTTTTTTGGGTAAAGTATTATGGGAAAAAAATTAATTTCTTTGGCTATCTCAGCTTTTATATTATATTCAGCTAGTATAAATAATGTTTATGCAGAAACTCAATCTTATAATCTAGAATCTTTGGTAGATGTAAAAACAAAACATTGGTGCTATCCTGCATTAAAATATGTAGTAGAAGATTTGGGTGTAATGGAGCCTAAAACTAGTACAAGATTTATGGGAGATAAATTAGCTAATAGATATGAATTAGCAAGAACTTTTTATAATGCCGTAAAAGGTTTAGAAAAAATTTCAGAAAAAAGCTTAAAAATAAAAGAATCTAATGCAGTATCAGATCTTACTGATGTTAATGAAGATAATAAAAATATTGTAAATAATATGGTAAATGAGTATGGAATAATGCAACTTTTTCCTGATAGTAAATTTATGGGAAATAGAGAAATGACTCGTTATGAATTAGCTTATGATATGAATAATTATTTAAGTTTATTAGAAACAAAATTAGGTTCTTTACCAGTAGAACCAAGAGAAAGATCTTCTGAATTAACAGATTTAGCTAATACACATTGGGCTTACCCAGCAGTAAAAAATATCATTGATAAATATAGAATAATGGATGGATATCCTCAAAAAGTTTTTGGTGGAGACCAAAAGCTTACTAGATATGAAGTTGCAGCTCTTATAAGAAGATTTGTTGAGTATGTAGATAAAAAGATTTTATCTGTTCCTAAACCTACTCCAACACCAGAACCGACACCAACACCTACTCCTGTTCCTACAGCAACTCCTACCCCAGAGCCAACACCAACACCTACGCCTGTTCCTACTCCAACACCAAAATTACCATCTTCTAAAATGGATGTTAAAGTAGGTGGGGGCTTATATAGTTTATTTAATCCTTCTGCAAATACAGCTTTTAATAGATTTGATCCTGGAGTTAAAGCTTCTTTTACAGGATGGTGGGAAAAATTTGGTTTAACTTTATCAGGTGATTATTTATTAGCTGATGATAAAGCTTTAATAAAAGAAACTTCAAAATTAGGCTTAGGTGGAACTGTAAATTACAGACTATTAGGAAGTGAAAGTGATGAAGATGTTTCTTTATTTGCAGGTTTGGGATTTGGTTATAATAATTGGTTTGGAAAAGATAAAGCCGTTAATTCTTCTGGTCCTGTGGTAACAATAGATTTTCAAGCTCCTATGACTTCTTGGATTGCCTTAAATCTTAGAGATAGTTTTACATATATGCTAATAGGTGAAGCTGGATGGAAAAATGATGTGTTTGCAGGATTTAATTTACCTGCTTATGGCTTAGCTTCATTTGAACTTGGATATAATGGAACTGTGTATAGTTTACCAAGTTTAGGTACTCCTAATATGCAACATGGTTTGGAAGGTAGCTTACGTTTTAGATTTTAAAAAATTCTAATAATTTATATTTTTAGATTCCATATTTGATTAAAATATGGAATCTTTTTATTTTTCTTATTTTAAAACTATAAGCAACTTTTTTATTTAATTTTTTAATATAAAATATATTTATAGGCTCTTTTTAGTTTTATTCTATTTAAATAAAAAATGAAAGAAATTTTTATAATTAAGGTATTAATATTATTTTTATTTAATCCAAATATATTGGGAAAAGAAGTATTTGAATTAAAAAAAGATGAAATTGAACCCAAAATATTAACCTTTGAAAATAAAGTACCAATAAAAAGCTTAAGTATGGTAAAAGAGTTACCAAGTGGAAGAACTTTTAAATTTTCATTTGAAGTAAACTCTAAAAAAATAGAGAGAAATACTATAAAAATGCCAAGTAATGGAAATTTTAATTTAACTATTAAAAAAGGAACAAAATTTAGTGTAATAGATAATGATGGAACAGATGGAAATGCCATAATAGAGTTACCTGAAAATGCAGTAAATTATTTTTTAGGAGTTCCTGATAAAGATGATGATAAAAAAGTAGTAAATACAGGGAAAATAACCGTAGAAGATAAATTGTATTATACAAAACAAGAAATGAAAGCTTGGACTAAAAAAGAAAGGGAAACTTTTTTTGAGAAAGAAAAAAAAGGTAAAAAAGAAGATGAAAAAGCTTTTAGTACCAAAGATGAAAAATCAGAAAAAGAGTATGAAAGTAATGGAACATGTTACACAGTAGAAAAAGAAGAAGGAACTTGGTATAAACTAGGAAAAAGAGCTGTAAGTATTCCAAGTGAATGGAAAGCTGATAATGGAAATAATTATGTTCTTAATTTTAAAAATGAAGGTATTTCTAATTTTATTTTAAGAGGTTATAAGCAAGATAATGCCAATGATTTTAGTTATCCTGATGGAATAAATCTTATAGGAGTAAAAGGTGGAGTAGTAGAACTTACAGGAGTAGGGAAACTTGAGTTACCAGAAGGTGCTTTGGATAAGGATACTTTTATTATTTTAAGGCAAGAGTTACAAGCTTATCAATATATTATTTATAGTGGCGAACACCCTACTGTTTATGATTATATATCTCCAGTAATAAAAATAGAGCCTTTTGGATTAAAATTAAATAAAACGGCAAAAATATATGCGGAAACTGATATAAAAAGGTTAGGTAATAATCATCCATATGTATTAAAAGATAGTGGTAGTTTTTCAATTGATAAGAAAAAATGGATAACTTCATATGATATATTCCCAGATGGAATTAAAAAGTTAAATTGGAAAACTAATTTTCCTGCAGCTATGAATCAATTAGGCTTTTTTGCTAAGTTTATTTTTAATTTTATGGAATATGATTCAGGTTATGGTTATTATTCAGATGATTCATAAGAGTATTTAAAAAAAGATAAAAATAATATTTTTAATTTTGAAATAAAATCAGGATCTATTGATGTATAGCTATACCCGTATTTTTAGAATACAATTTGAACAATAAAAAACCTTTTAAATAAAGATAATTTTGTACTCCATTTATACGAGTATAGCTATAAATAAAGTATTCAAAGAACATTTTAGATTTGAGGTTCATCCTAAAAATATAGATTTATCTAATGAGGATATAACTAGACTTGCAAAAGTTTACACATATTTTAACTCTATAATTTGGTTATAATCCAAGTTATTATGGAAAATATAAAAGGATAAAGTATATTTTTAGCTATTGAAATAATAGTGCTTATATAATTATTTAACTAAAGAAAGTTTGCTTAAGGATTAACGATATTATAAATAGTAATATTTATATAATATCTTTAAATGAAAAAAATACTACTAATATTTATTTTATTTATCTTTATTTTTTCTTATCAAAAGTCTGCCTATTCTAATGAAGTTAAAATAGATAAAAAAAATAGGCTATATGGCACAGATTTATATGTTAGTAAAATATCTTCTAAATATGGTATTATTGACCGAAATGGGAAAATTATAATTCAACCAATATATAATTATATAGAACCAATTTTTACTTATAAAAATTTTTTGTACAATAATAAAAGCTATAATCAAGAAATTAGCTTAGATTTCTTTACATTTAAAAAAGAGACTAATAATACTAATTTAAAAGGTTTATTAGATAAAAAAGGAAAGATTATACTAAATGAACTATATGAGATTAATGAAAATAATAAATTTGAGAATTTTATATTATATAAGTTAAATGATAAATTTGGTGTAATAAATAAAAAAGGTGAAAAAATACTCTCTACTAAATATGATGAAGTTGGTAATATTTTTCCAAATAAAGTAAATAAAAAAGTAATTTCTTTTAAATTAGAAAATAAATATGGTCTTATTTCTGAAAATGGCGAAAGAGTTTTAAATGCAGAATATGATGAAATAGGAAATCTTTTTAAAAATGAAAATTCAGACTATTTTTTTACTCTAAAAAATGGAATTTATCAAATAAGAAGCAAAGTTAATTTCTCTATAATTAAAGAACTCAATAATATTAGTTTTTTTATAAAGGAAGATAATGAAAATTTAGTTATAAATAAACCTATATATAAGAACTACTTTTTTACTAAAATAAATAATATTTGGTATGCAGTAAATGAAAAATTAGAATTAATTAATAAACTTGATTTTTATAATAATAATTACAATAAAATTTATAAAATAATAGAAAAAAATAAAAATGAAAATTTAACTACTTATAAAAATATTGATAGAGCTATTTTATTAAAAAATAATTTTAATATAGATAAAATATCTAATTTTAAAGGTAATTATGCATCTTTTATATCCAAAGAATTACTTGTTTTACATAATAATAAAAAAGAAGTTATTCTATCTGATTATTATGATTTTATAGAAAGATTTTATTTTGAGGAAGATTATAATCCTTACTCAGGTTGGGTAGTTTATGATGATAATGAGTATGATCCTGATGAAATTTTAAAAAATATTGATTATGAAGATTGTAATAGAGAAGAAATTAAAAATGGTCGTATTTTAATAAAAAAAAATAATAAGTATATACTATTAAATACTTTAGGAATTGATATTTCCAGTGAAATAGATGATATACAAGGTTATTTTGCTAAAATAAAAAGAAAATGGTACAAATTTGATAGGAATTTTTTACTAAAATATGTTGATTATGATGAAATAAAAAGTATTCGTAATGAGGTTTATTTAGTTAAGAAAAAAAATAAATTTGGTTATATAGATAATAATAATAATGTATTAACAAAAATAGCTTTTGATGAATTAAAAACTTACAATAAATATTTATTAGGAGCTAAAATAAATAATAAATGGGGTTTAGTTGATAAAAATAGTAGTTTTATTTTACAACCAAAATTTGATAATATAGAAAAGTTAAAAAGTGGTGTGTTTAGTGTAAAATTAAATAATAAATATGGTATTTTTGATAAAAAATTTAAATTTATCTTAAAACCACAATTTGATAGTATAAATTATAATAAAAAAATTAATACTGATTATTATTTTTTTATAACCAAAATAAATGATAAAAAAGGTATATTAGATAAAAATTATAAAGTAGTTTTAAAAAATGAATTTAAGGAAATAGAGGAATTAGAATCATATACAGATGATTCTATAATACTTTTAGTTAAGGATAAAAATAATAAATATGGTGTTTTTAATTATATAGAACAAAAATTTATTACTAGACCTATTTTTGATAAAATAAAACTATTTAATAATAGTAGTTTTTATATAGAAAAAAATAAAAAGTGGGGTTTAATGGATAAAACAGGGAAAATACTTTTTAAACCTACCTGTGATGTAATAGAAACAACTAATAAAACAAAAAATAAAAGAGTAACTCTTATTGAATCTCAAGTAATTAGAGAAAGGTTTTTATATGATAAAAATGATATTGACTGTATTATTAATAATAAAAAACAACTTTTTGATAAAAATTGGCATATATTAAAATAAAATATTTCCAGAATATATTTTTATCTCTTCATCTAAATATTCAACTAACAAAGAACCATCATAATTAACTTTTAATATTTTTCCCAGAATTATTTCATTTTCATTCTTTTTTATTTTAGAAAAATTATTTTTATTATAAAGACTCTCATTAATTTCATCTAAAATAATATTTTCTTTTTTAGCTTCAGATAAACCATAATAGTAAATAAAATTATCAAAAAAACTATCTAAAATAATATTTTTATTAAATTCTTTTTTAGTTTCTAAAAATAAAGATGTTGGTGTATTATTTGATATATCTTCAAAAAAAGTTTGATTTATATTTATTCCACATCCAATAATTATATAATCCAATAAACTACCTTTGAATTTACCTTCAGTTAAAATTCCACAAATTTTTTTATTTTTAATTAAAATATCATTTGGCCATTTTATTTCTACTTCTTTTAGATATATTTTTAAGGTTTTTAAAACTGCTAAACCTGTTAACAAAGAAATCAGGGCTAAATTTTCTTTAGGTCTGATAATAAATGAAAAATATAAACCACCATCGTTAGATTGCCATGAATTATTTCCTTGTCCTTTACCTCTAGTTTGTTTGTCTGCGATAATACAAGTGAATTCTTCTATAAAACTATTGCCAGCTAATCTTTGTAACTCTACATTAGTTGAATCTATTTCATCATAAAAGATTTTTTTTATTTTATTCATAAAAAGGTTAATTTTACCAAATATTTTTTTACTTTTTTACTTGTCATTATATGTTATAATAATAGTTACGTAAAAAACTAAATTTTTATTTTAAGGTTTCTTCATGTTATTAAAAGCTAAAAATGTAAAATATCAAGAAGTAGATTTTCAAGAAGAACTTGAAGATGAAGAATCGTTTTATGATGAAAATCAAATTGAATATATAGATGCGGATGAAGAACAAGAAATTGTTCAAGGACAAATAGTTGTTTTATCTGGAAACGATACTTTTTTTGTAGATTCTGAAGAAGAAATACCACAATATGGAATGGAAGAGGATTCTGAAGAAGAACTTTTTCAAAGTGGTTATGAATATGATGAAGATAAAGATGTATATATAGGAAGACCTATTTTAATAGGTGTTTCATCTACCGAAGAATTAGAATATGAAGAACCTGAAGAAGAACTAGAATATGAAGAACCTGAAGAAGATTTTGATTCTATTATAGAAGATACTGAAGCTCCACCATCAAAACCAAAATCAGAAGGAGAGCTTTTAGTTGATGATTTCTCTAATGCTATTAGTTCTTTAGAAAAATCTTTGGAAGATGGATTACCGGCTTGGAAAGATGTAAATGTAGAAGTTGACACTAGTGGTGCAGTAAATACTGTAATGCAAGGCTATAAAGCTACTAATGCTTTTGATATAGCCCAAAGTGAATTTATAAATGAAGAAGAAATAGATAATCTTTTAGCAGAAGGAGCTCAACTTCTATCTCAAGCAAAAGATTTTAATTCTATGAATAAAGTTTTCCAAGATCTAGAAAATGCCATAAAAAATATTACTGAAGAAAGAATGGAATTTTATAAAAGAGATGTTTATGCTGAAAGAGGAGAAGCTCTTGATGCTGTTCAGGAACACGTTCAGGAAGTAATTTCAAAACAAAGATTAATAATAGAAAATGAAGCTGAAGATCATATTAGTAAAACTATAGATTTTTATAAGCAAAAAATGAGTGAAGATGAAAAATTAATTTCAGCTGCTAAAAGTATTATTGCTAGAAGAGATCAAATTTTAGATGAAGCTTATTCAAGAAGTCTTGAGATGATTGATGAATCTAAAGAGCAAGCACAAAGAATTTTAGATGATGCAAATTCTACTGTTTCAGAAGCAGAAAAAATATTATCAGGTGCTAGAGATGAAGGTAGAAGAATAGAAGATCGCTATAGAATGGAAGGTGAAGAAATTATTTCAGAATCTAATAGTGAAGCAGCTAGAATCATACAAAATGCAGAAGAACAACATCAACAAATAGTTGAAGCTGCAACACAAGATGGTTTTAATGTTGGTTATCAAGAAGGTAGAGAAGAAGCTATTAGAGAAAATGCACAATTATTAATGGATACTACTAATGCTCTTAATGATTTACATAAAGCTTTCCCTGCCGTAGTTCGTGAAAATGAAGGTAAGTTAATAAAAATATGTGCTATGATGGCTGATGCTTTGACAAAAGAAGAATTAATGGAAAGACCAGAAATTTGTATCAAAATATTAGATAGAGCTATCAGAAGGGTATCAGATCTTGAAAGAGTTCTAATAAAAGTTAACCCTCTAGATCTTGATTTGATTCTTCCAAAAGAAGGTTTCTTCAGAGGAATATTACCAGATGTACAAGATTTTGTTATAACAGGACATTATGCTATACCAAGAGGTGGTTGTTTAATAGAAACTAACTCAGGTACGATTGATGCTCAATTCAGTGCTCAGTTAGGTATAGTAAATGAAATATTTAATAAAATAAGATCTGAATATGATGAGGCTGATGAAGAGGCTGTAGCTGAAGCTGAATAATTTTAGATTAAAAATTTAGATTAAAAATTTAGAAGTAAAAAAATTATGAAAAAAATACTTGTTTTGTCTTTATTATTATGTGTATCTTGTACAAATAATATTAATAATATAAATACAGATTTTTCAGAAATAAGCTCTGAAATATTTATACCGAATAGCATAGAAGATAAAGCTATAGCTTCTTTTAAAGGTAATAATATTATTATTAATAAATACATAGATAAAAACTTTAAAAAAGAAAAAGATGCAATTTTTTATACTTTAGATTATCAAAAAAGCTCTACTATTTTTGATAAAAAAATGTATGCTATTATAAATAAAAATGGTTCTTTTTACCCCTATGAAATAAAAAAAGAGTTTTTTAGTGATTATCTTGATAATTACTCAGATTTAAGAAATATAAAAATAAATAATACCAATAAAATAACATGTATTATCTCTAAAAAAGGTAAGATCCGTTTTTTTGATGCTTCAATTTCTACTTTTACCCCTAATATTGCAAAAACACCGCAAGAAATAATAGCCAGATTAAAAGAAATGGAAAGTGAATTTACAAAAACGAAAGATTCTAGAGGAATATTTACAGCAACTTATAGAGTTATTAGTGAAAGAGTAGATAAGTTTATTGATAAATCAAGAAAAGAAGGAAAAACAAGAGAAGCTGATTTTATAGAAAAACTAATGCTAAATTTTGCTAATAAGTATTTTTATGCACATGATCTATATTATTCTGGTAATGTAGAAAAAACTCCTGAAGTATGGAGAATGGCTTTTGATTCAGGTAGAAGGTCAGAAGTTTTTGGAATAGAAAAATTAGGTAATATTCCAGAAGTATTAGCTTTATCAATGAATGCACATATAATTCATGATTTATCTCTCTCTCTTAAAGAATTAAATTTTGATCCTAAAGATAAAGCTTTATCTGATACTTATGACAATTTTAATAAAATTCTTTTTGAAGAAAAAGATAATATAGTTAATGCTATAACAAAAATATATGGTAAAAATATAGTATCTTCTGCAAATAGTTTTTTTGGTGAGTTAGGCACTATAACATTACATCCTATATTTAATTTAATGAGAAATATTGCCAAAAACCAAGCAGAGTTTTCAGATAAAGATAAAATAATTTCTAGATCCGTAACTTATGGTGATGGAATAATGAAAGCCGTTTTAGGTGGAAATAGTATCTAACTGGTAAAAAAATTTAACTGGATTTAATTTTTTTTACCAGTAATATTATTACTTAATTAACTCTAAAACATTGTATAATAATACTTTATAGGTTAATATTCTGTTACTATTAAATCATAAATAAACTTCTTAAATGATAAATAAAAAAAAGAAAAAAATTAATGATGTGGAACTAAAAAATTTCTTAGCATCTTTTTCTTGCTATGGTAATTTAGTAGAAGATATTTATCCAGAAAAAGAATTTTATGAATATTATAATCATGCTATTGAAAATAATCTAATAAAAAAAGAAAATACTGACAAAAATATTTATTATTTAGATAATAATATTAAATTTAATCTAAATTTTGAATGGATAAGGTATTTTTTATTACATGAAAAAATAAAAAATATTAATTTAACTTGTAAAAAAGCTTTTATATCAGAAGAAACTTTAAGAAAAATACTTAGTAATACTAAAAAACAACTAAATTCTAAAAATATAGATGATAATATTTTATTTTCTTTAAAGAATCTTTATAACTCAATTTATGAAGCAGAAGAAAACTTAAAAAAATTAAGTAATAATACTCAAGAAATAAAAATAGGTTTTGTTGGAAATCATTTTTTATTAATTGATTTTATAAATGACTTTTTTTCCTTATATAAAGATATAAAAATATCTATTAAAGGTTTTTTTTATTCGAATGATGCTGTAAAAGCTATAGAAAACAACGAAGTTGATATTGGGATACTAAACTTTATTCCAGAAAGTGAAAAAATAAGTCTGATAAAAAATTATATTGATAATATATATATTATTAAATCTAAAAATAATACTAATCATTTTATAGGTGTTAAAGATTTTACAGATCAAAATATTTTAAATAAATATTCAAAAGTAAGCTATATACAAGATACAGATACAAGATTAAATTTTGCCCTAAATACTAACTCAGATACTTTAATCTTAAAATCTAGTTTAAATTATCATAAAAATATTATTGATAAAAATCTTTTTGAAAATTTTATTATAGAACTATATGAAAAAGAAAACTTTAAAATTTCTATAGTAAAAAACAAAAATAAAATCTTAAATAATCAAGAAAAAAATTTTATTTCTCTATTAGCTAGTACTTTAAAAGATTATGATAATAAATAATAAATATAACTATTTTTATAACAAAATTAAGGATCTATCTTATATAGATACCGATGAGTTTTTTAGATTTTATAACCTATTAAAAAAATATGATTTTAATATTATAAAAAACATCTATCCCAAAAAAACTTTTGATACTTATATTAGTATTTTAGAAAAAGATTTAGATTTAAACACTGAAATATATGAATTAGATAATGCTATAAACCTTAATCAATCTTTTATAGAATATTTTATAGACCTATCTCAAAGTGAAGATTTTGGAGTATCAGAAAAAAATTTAAATTTAAGTCGTCAAGCTATAAAAAAAGGTATAGAAAATATAGAAAAATATTTTAATACAAGTTTATTTGAAAAAAAAGATTTTAAAAACACCTTAACAAAACAAGGTATAGATATATATCCATATATAATAAAAATATTAGCAAACTTAAGAAATATAGATATAATTTCAAAAAAAAATCTTTATGGTCAAAAATATAATGAAAATAACTTACATTTTATGTCTATGTCATATTATAGAAACTTATTTAAAAATAAAGAACTCCTAAATTTAATAAATTTATATAATAAAAAAGAAAATTTTTCTCTAGATTTAAACTTTGTTAATCTTGATAAAATAAAGGAAAGTATAGCTTTATTAAAAACGGATTTTGGTATTATAAGTAATATTCCGAATGAACCCTATTTAGATTTTTTTAATTTAGGTGAAAATCCTTATGTAATTGTTGGTAAGAAACAAGAAATGCAGAATTACCAAGACTTAGACTATATTTTTCCAGAAAAAATAAATGATAAAAATATGAAAATAATGCACAGTTTGGTAGAAGATAAAGTAAAAATAAGAGCTAATGTAATAGATTTATGTATAAAAATAGCAGAAGAAGGTAAATGTTGCTTTTTTACTCCAGAAATACTAGTTAGAGATAAAATAAAGGAAGGTAAATTAGCGATAATATCTAAACCACCAATAGATATGTCTATAAATTTATGTATAACATGGAATAGGTATATTTATTTAAATAATATTTCTATAAAGTACATAAATTTATTAAAGAATATTGTTATAAAAAGTACTAAAGAAAGTTTGAAATTCTAATTCCCATAGGCTTTTTTTATATCGTTCCTTAATAAGGTTAATATACAGCCTAACCAATTAGTTCCTCTCCATTTATTTATATCTTTAGCTTCGGGGTCATTTTCTGCATATCCTATCCCCCAAATTGAATCATCAGGACTAGCTTCAACTAAAAATTTATTTTTAGTATCCATTAACTCTTGCAATAAAGAGGGGTTTTGTAAAAATTTAAGTTTATTTGCTTCATAAACAATTCTTCTAGCATTTTCTTGCCAAACTTTATTATCAAAATTTTTAACTAATCTTCCTAGTTCTTTTTGTTTTTTAGGGTTAGATGTTTCTAAAATTTTACTAGCGACATCATAATCTTCAAATAATAAAGCTTTTTGGAACATCATATACTGTTCAGCTGTATTAAAAAAATTACCTAAATATTCAAAACTACATTTATGCCATTGAGAAAAAGGAGATGAAGTTCCCCAAAAATAATGAAAACTATGGGTGTTTTTATAATAATTTATATTAGCAAAAGAATTGTAATTAGTTGCAACTCCATTTAATCTTTGAATAGAATCAACTTTTTGATTGTATTCGTAAAACTCTTGCTCTTTTTTTTCTTTATCACCAGAAATTTTATTATCATAAGAAAAACTTTCTTGAAAGGGTTCTAAAGCAATAAATTCACCTATTTCATTTATTAGAAAATGTCTTGGATTAGTCATTTTATGTTCAGCTGAAAAGTAAATACAGGGTATTTTTTTATCATCATATCCTAAAGAATAAATAATAAACCAATTTGATGGATTATGCGTAAAATAATCATAATTTTTTATTTTTTCAGGTAATTCTATCAAAAAATCCTTGAAATAAGCTTTGAAAGTATTTCTAATTTCCTCTAATTTTATGTAACTCAAAAACATTCTTCCTCATTCCTTAAAAGTAAAACATTCTCAATATTAGTTTGAAAGTTTTAATATATTTAACAAATAATTTGTTTTATAATTATACTAAAAATTTATATTTATTAGGTTGCTATCATGATACTAAAACAGAACGAAATAGTACATATAATATTAAGACGGATTTTAGAAAGTGACTTAAGAAGACATTTTTTAGGTGTAGTAAAAGATATACTTCCAACTGCCATAAGAGTTGAAGGTTATTATTATATTTTTGATAATGTGAAAAATACTTATATAAAAAAATTAGAAAAAAGAACTAAAATATTCGCATTAAACGATAACTTAATAATAATAAATGTTTTACCAAATTATTTAGTTTTTGAAGATCTTGAATATAGCTTAAAAAATAATGCTTTTTATATAGAGGATAACTTAGGCTTTTCTTTGGAAATAACAGAGTAAAATAATATGTTATAATAATTTAAATTCTTTGTATGTGCCATTAAATCACTTACGAAGTTAAGTTCTCAAACTTAAGTTTGAGTTATTCAATAAGAATAAAAATGGAAAAAGAAATGATAAAAGTATATGGTTTTAGTGCTTCTGGAAATTGTTATAAAATAAAACTTCTTCTAACTCTTTTAAATAAAGATTTTGAATGGGTTGAAATAAATTCATTAAAAGGAGAAACTAGAACAGAAGAATTTTTAACTAAAAATATAAATGGAAAAGTTCCTTTACTTGAATTAGAAAATGGTGATTTTTTACCCGAATCAAGTGCTATATTATTTTATCTATCAAAAAATACCACTTTTTTACCTAATGATGATTTCAAAGAAGCCCAAGTTTTACAATGGATGTTTTTTGAACAGTATAGCCATCAACCTTATATAGCTATTAATAGAAAAATGAAAAGACTCGGACAAAAAGAAGAGTTTTTAGATAAATTTGAAGAAAATAAAGTTAATGCTTATAAAGCTTTAGAGGTTATGGAAAAACATCTTAGTGATAAAACTTTTTTTGTAGATAATACTTATACAATAGCAGATATAGCTCTTTTTGCTTACACACATGTTGCAGAAGCAGGGGAGTTTGAATTATCAAAATATCCTAATATTTTATCTTGGATAGAAAGAATAAAAGCTTACAAAAATCATATAACTTTAGTTTAAAAATTACTATTATTTTACTTTTTAAAAGGAATAAAAATGGCAGGTTCAGCATCACATATATTACAATCATTAGGCGTAAATTCAGCCATAGCTACAGCAAAAGGTATTGCTGCTTTTTTTACAGGTTCTGGTGCTATGTTAGCAGAAGCTATTCATTCTGCTTCAGATTGTATAAATCAAATTTTATTATTAGTAGGAGTAAAACAAATACAAAAACCTGCTGATGAAAAACACCCTTTAGGCTATGGTAGAAGTATGTATTTTTGGTCTTTTATTGTAGCTCTTATGTTATTTACAGGAGGTGGGGTTTTTTCTATTTATGAAGGTATTCATAAAATCTTAGAACCAGAAGCTGTTGAAAATGTTTTTTTAGGAATAGGTATTTTAACTTTTTCTCTTATTTTAGAAGGAGGAGCTACCATATCAAATATAAAAGAATTAAATTCAAGAAAAAAAAATAAAGGTTTTTTTCAATATTTAAAAGAAACTAAAGATTCTGATTTGGTTGTTGTTTTTGGAGAAAATTCTGCCGCAGTATTAGGCTTACTTTTAGCTTTAATAGCATTAATTTTATCTTATGTAACAGGAGATTCTCGTTGGGATGGAGTAGGTAGTTTTTTAGTAGGAATTATTTTAGTTTTAGTAGCAATTTTTTTAGGAACTGAAATAAAAGCTCTTTTATTAGGAGAATCGGCAGATTCTGAAATAGCTGAAAATGCAAATAAATTAGTTGAAAAATATGAAAATATTGAAAAAGTGCTAAATGTTATTAGTGTTCAACAAGGTCCTGGAGAAGTAATGTTAGCAATGAAAGTAAAATTTAAAAATATTGCATCTGATATTTTAATAAAAGATATAAATAACTTTGAAAAAGATTTAAAAGAAAAACACCCAGAAATAAAATGGAGTTTTATTGAACCTGATGTTTTAAAATAAATTTTAAGCTAAATTCATTACATATTTAGCTCTTTTTAAAAGATCTTCTTTTATATCTTCAATAACAGGGTTTAAAATAATATATTTTTCTAAAGATTGAATCGGATCATCTATAATAGTTTCATTTAGTTCTGGATTTCTCATTCTTGAACCTCTATCTGCTATTATAGTTCTTACCATAAAAAAGAAAGCTTCTGATAATAAATCTTTTATTTCTTTTTCATTTATAACATGTGTATTAGTATTTAAAATAGTATATCTTAATCTTATTATTTTATTTTTAATATCATGTTTTTTTATAGCATTAATAATATCTTCATTAGGGGTTTCAGATTCAGTTACATCTATATTTATAGTCAAAAATTCTCTAGCTGGTAATTTATTAAACTGATAAGTAACATTATTTTTTTCTAGTTCTATGGTAATAAACCCTTTTTCTTCATTTTCTTCACCAAAATCAACTCTTTCTATACTACCAGAATAAACTACAGGTGGTTCATGGCATAACACTTGATGCTTATGAATATGACCTAAAGCAACATAATCTATTTCTTTTTTGGCTAAAATAGAAAGTGGTACAGAAAATGTTTTACCTACTAAGAGATCTTTTTCAGAACCTATCTTTGCATTATCTACACCAGCATGAAAAGTTAATATAATAGGGATATTTTTATCTTCGCTTATAGTACTCATAACATAAAAATTTATTAGTTCGTCAATTTTTTTAATTAATATTTTTTCAACTTCTTCTGTTGTTTTTAATTTATAATCTTCATTTGTTAAAAAAGCACTTTTAGATACATAAGGTATAGCAATAACTTGAACATCACCATTTTTAGTTTTTATCCTTTCAGATCTTGGTCTTTCACAAACATAAACATTATCAATTTTTAAAGTCCCATAAACGTCCATTGCTGTAGCTTCACCATATTTATTAGATAAATCATGATTACCTGCTAATAAAATAGTTTGAATTCCTGCTTGAGACAAACGATAAACTCTTTTGGCAAATTCTCTTTGTTGTGTTGAGGTAGGAGATTGAACTTTAAAAGCATCACCAGCAAATATTACTAAATCATAGTCATTATCAATAGCATAATCTATAATAATATCAAAAGAACGAAGAAAATCTTCCATTCTTGAATTTAAACCAGTTTCTGGGTTTATATAACCATAATTTTCTATACCAATATGAATATCTGCTGTATGTAATACTTTTATTTTACTCAATTTATATTAACTCCACAGTATTCATTACATCTCCTTGAACTAGAGATAAAACAACATCCATTCCAGAGGTAACTTGCCCAAAAACAGCATAATTATTATTTAAAAATGGAGCTGCATCTAAGGTTATAAAATATTGACTAGAAGCACTATTAGGGTCACTTGTTCTTGCCATTCCAACAATACCTGCTGTATTGAAATTTAATTGAGGATTTATCTCTAATGGAATTGTTACTCCTGACCCCCCATTCCCTGTAGTAGTTGGGTCTCCACCTTGTATTACAAAGCCAGGTTCATATCTATGATAAGTTAAGCCATTATAAAAACCTAGAAGTGTTAAATCTATAAAGTTTGATGCTGTTATAGGGGCTTTATCTTCAAAAAGAACAAATTCAAAAACACCTTTATTGGTAGTTACTCTTATGCTTCTGTTAGTTCCAGTAGGTGGATTAACAGGTTTCTTTATATGATAAATGCTAAATAAAGGATTATCTATATTACTTTCCCAAGTTATATGAACGCTACCATTAATTAAATCTCTAGCTATAGATGGGTTTTTATAAGACTTACCTATAGTTGCTTGAGATACTTTTACAGGTGAACTCCATACATTTGAAACTTTATCAACTTGTTTCCCAAAGTAAATACCATCTCCAGATTCTTCCCAAGCTACATAAGAGTAACCTAATGAATCAGAAACAATTTTGGGATTAATACTAGTTTTTTTAGGACTATTAGATATATTTACAATATTGGTCCAAACAGTTGGTTTTGTATTATCAGGGTTTTTAGTATAAAAAATATCTCTAAAACCACCATTATCTTGTTCCCATACTATAGAAGGGCTAAAAGTACCATCTAATGATATAGATGGATTCATTGCATAAGCATTAGTATCAGAAACCATTTTTGGAGATTGCCATGATACAGAAGTATCTTTTCTAGAATAATATATATTATGTGCACCTAGAGTTGATTCTTCCCAAGTAACATAAGGAATATCTAGTGTATCAACAGCTAAAGAAGGGTTTGTTGTTTTAGTATTTGGAGTATTACTAATATTTTCTGCATTTCTCCATGTATCCCCACTATCAGTAGAGTATGAGTACCAAACATCATTATTATTAGTCCATACTATATGTATAGAATTTATAGTACAAACTATCTTAACTACATTTTCTGTAGCAGTTAGATTTGCTAGTTGAGTAGGTGGAGTCCAAGTCCCAGTAGAATCAGCTTTACTATAATATAAAACCCTACCATGTAAAAAAACTAAGTGTGTATTACCAACGCTATCAACAGTAACAGAAGGGCTTTTAGGTACTATATCAGTTGCAGCAGCTGTTGTTACTTTTGTAGAAGAATTCCAAGTTTCTGTTGTATTGTCATATTTTGTATAATAATCTTCAAACTTTGGTAGACTTGCTGTTTTACTCTCCCAAACAACATGCGGAATTCCTGAGCTATCAACAACTATAGAAGAGTTTTTTGCTAAACCTGATGTACCAGAAATATTACTAATTACATTATCTAATAATTGAATATTAAATCTTTTATTAAAATTAGCTGGTTTTTGAGTATTTTGTTCTTTCAAAAAAGGGTTTTTATTTGTAGGGCTAGTTACTTTATTATTCGGAGTTGGAGTTGCTGTAGGTTTTATATTTTCTTTTAAATTATCAACTTTAGAAGAAGTAGAAGAGGTGTTATTTTTATTTGTAATATCATTAATTGTATTAGTAGGATTGTTACAGCTTAATACAAAAAAAAGTACTGAAATTATTACCAATATATTTTTTAGTAATTTATTCTTTATCATTTTCACCTCTTAGATAAGTTAGAAGTTAAGAGTTATAAGTTAGAAGATTTGTTTTTAATCTTTTAACTTATTTATCATCTCTTTTAACTTTTTACTTATTAACTACTTTCCTAATATCATCTGAATAACTAGGCACTTTATATCTATCACTGATTCTTTTATTTGCTTCTTTTAAATCTTTGGTAGGAAGAATAATATTATGATTACCTTCTAACTCTATATTTAAAAATTCATCTTTAACATTATAAATTACTTCAGCTAAATGACTTAAAGATTTTACTTTAACTCCATTAACACTTCTTACCGATTTATATGTTGCATAATTATAGCCTACATTTATTTCATCTGGTAAAAAATCAATTATAACAGGAACATCTTCCAAAGTGATTGATTTATCACCTTCTTCATTTAGTTTAACAAAATTAAATGGAGCTCTAGAATACCAATCATCACCCCATTCTTCAATAAGATTTTTGGTTAATTTTGTAAATACAAAACCACCATAACTAAAATATGAAGGCAATTGATCATATACAATATCTGGAACTAATTCTTCATAATCAAATAATTTTAAATTTACTATTTCTTTTTTACCATTTCTAATTATTTCTAATTCAACATTATCATTAAATTGTTTTGATGAAATTAGATAACTAAACCATAATCTATCTTTTTCATTAAATTTTATTGTTCCATCTGAAGCAATATCTTGTCCATCTATTTTTAATAAAATATCCCCTTTTTTTAACTTTTCAGAAGCTGGAGATACTGGAGCTATTTTATTGACTACTACACCACCTTCTATTTTATCTATTTTGTAAAATTTTCTTAGTGCGGGGTTTTCTGTAACACTCCAATTAGTTATCCCTGCTTTCGGAAAGCCATCATATTTACCATCTTTTATATCATCAAAAAAATGTTTTATAACAGGTACAGGAACCATATAACCCAAATTTTGAGCATTATTATATGATTGAAAAGCAATACCTACTACTTTATTATCTTTTATCACAGGACCACCACTATTACCAGGGTTTATAGCTGCATCAATTTGAACTGTTAGTAGATTTCTTCTACCATGTGAATAGGTATTTATTTCTATTCTAGATACAACTCCTTTAGTGATAGATATTTTATTACCACCTCTAGGATAACCATAAGCCATTACATTATCTTGTAATGAAGGTAAATCACCTATTTCTATAGCTGGAGTATTATTAAAAAAGTTTTTATCTTCTACTTTTAAAATAGCTAAATCTGCATCATGAGAAACCCATTCAACTTTTGCAATATATTTTTGTGGGTCTGCATTTTTTTGAACTTGTATAAAAGTTTGATCTGTAATTACATGAGCACAGGTTAAAATTCTATTATCTTTTATAACTACACCAGAACCAGTAGAAGAACTAGTATTTTTCATTTTCCAAGGACTATAATAATTAGGGCTATTATAAGTAGTAAAAATTTTAATTACAGAATCTTCTACATTAGCTGCTTTAGCATCTGTAGGCTTAAATAAAAATAAAAAGGCTGTAGCAAGAAGTAATTTTTTAAAATTTTTTTTCATCTATTTCTCCATTATATAGAATATTTTAATTTTTGATCTGTTGCTCTAAGTCTTCTACTTAAAATAGTAGCTAAACCTATTATTAATTTAGCAGAAACTTTAGGGTTTGTTTCTAAAAGTATATTAAAAAATTTTCTGGTAATTACAAAAACTCTAGTGTCTTCTATTGTTTTTATGGTTGCAGACCTTGGTTGTTCATCTAAAAAAGACATTTCTCCAAAAGTTAATCCTTTACCTGCATAAAATAATGATATTTCATCTTTTGTTTTTTCAGATTTTGCTGTTATTTCAACTCTTCCATCTATAATTACAAAAAGAGAAAACTCTTTATCATCTCCTTCAGAAAAGATAATAGATTCTTTTTCATATTTTTTTATTTGAGATATTTTCATAATTTCCATTATTTCATCATTCTCAAGATTTTTAAAAATATGTAAGCTTTTTAAAGTTGATATAAGATCGTTTATTCCATTTTCAGACATTTTAGTTACCTATATTTTGTGGTATTTCTATATATCTAGTTTTTGAAAGATTTTCATTTATTTGATAATTAGAAATGCTGCCATCTAAATAAATTAATAAAAACTCATTTGTTTGTGTATCCCATTTACAAACTAAAAGTTTATTTTTATTTTTATAATATAAAGAGTCAAAATATAATTTTGCATATAAATTTTTAGAGTTTGAAAAATATAAAGCTCTCTCTTTATACTCATTATAATTTTTAAATTTTATACCTTTAAAGGTAGACGCTAAATTATTGAAATTATTTATTAAAACATTTTTTTCATCAATAGAATTAGATTCTAACCATTTATTAGAAGGTAAAAAATCATTATATTTTTTTAATGTTTCTATTTCATTTTGGGAAATATCTATATTAATTTTTAAAAGTGCTTGTTTAAAGCTTGAGTCGGAATTATTAAGGGGAAAATTAGTTTTAGAGTTTTGATTACTAGTATTTTGTTTATTATTTTCAAAAGGATTTTTTACTTCTGTTATTCTAGGAGCATTAGGGCTTGATGAGCAAGCTACCATAAAAATAAAAAAAATTGCTATTAATATTCTCATATAAAATAAAATAATTAACTATAAAGACAGTATATCAAAAATTAAACAATTTGTAATATAAAAAAAATGTGAAGATATATAAGGCTTTTTAACAGTTTATTAATTTTTTGGTTTATTTGTGTATTTAAAAATATATAATAAAATAAAGCAAGTTAGTAACTAAAGTATTATGTTAATGTCGAAAATAATAATTAATAGGTTTTCTAAAAAAATAAGAGAGATAATACAAGATATAATCTCATTTCCTGATAATGAAATTTTTTATACTCAAGAGTATGTTAGTTCTATTAGAAGTGATACATTTAAAATAGATTTTGATGTCCATAATAAAAAAAATAATGAAGTAGTTTTTACTTTTACTATAAAATTTATAATTGAAGAAAAAACTTGTGAAATTTCATCTAGATATAATGGTAAAAATGGTATTAAAAGTAAACAAATTGCTTCGATCTCAGATATACTTAATTTTGATCATGATAAAGATTTACAAAAAAAAGTTCTAGATTTAATTTATAACGAATTTGATTCAAAAATAAAAGAAGCTCGAATACCTTTTAAGTATGATCCTTTATAAAATATTTTTTAAACCCTAAATTTTTATTCAAAATAAAAAAAATTAAAAAGTTACGCAAAACGTTTTGCGTAACTTTTTCAACTATTTGTATGCTAAGTATCTTACTCTTCTAACTTCTCACTAACTACCTAAACTCCTACTTCAAACACCTTACAAAAAATATATGTTATTATACAAATTAATTTTATATTTTTAAAAATCTTAAGAAAAAATGGAAATGAAACCAATAGAATTATCTGAAACACTACCATCTATAAACTATACATCTTCGGAAATATATGAAAAAGAAAAAGAACTAATTTTCTCTAATAGTTGGCAATATATCTGTAATTTAGACTATTTTAAAAATGAAGGTGATTATTTTTTAACCGAAATAGCTGAAAATCCTATTATAGTTATAAAAGAAAAAGATACATTAAAAGGCTATTATAATGTTTGCAAACATCGTGCAGGTCCTTTAGCCCTAAAAAATGGAAATTGTAAATTATTTAAATGTAAATATCATGGATGGACTTATAACTTATCAGGAGATTTGATAGGAACTCCAGAATTTGATGGTGTAAAAAATTTTAGCAAAGAAAATTATGGTCTAAAAAAAATTAATGTTGAAGTTTGGGAAAATTTAGTTTTTATAAATCTAGCAGAAAAAGAAAAATTTATTCCTATAGAAGATGTTTTTAAAAATATAAAAGAAAGAATAAAACCCATAGATTTAAAAACTAAAAAATTTCATACTAGAATAGAATATTTAGTAAAATCTAATTGGAAAGTTTATGTAGATAACTATTTGGAAGGATACCATTTAGTTCATGTTCATCCTAGCTTATCAAATTTATTAAATTATCAAGAATATACAACAGAATTATATGAATATTATTCTTTACAATATAGCCCTTTTAAAGAAGGAAGCAATATATACCAAGAAAATTCTGGGGAAGCTTTTTACTATTTTGTTTATCCAAATTTTATGCTAAATATTTTACCTAATAGATTACAAACTAATTTAGTTGTTCCAATAGATGAAAATAATACTAAAGTAATTTTTGATTATTATTATGATAATTTAGAAGAATTAGATTTAATAAAAAATGATTTAGCTTATAGCGATGAAATACAACAAGAAGATATTTTAATTTGTGAAAATGTACAAAAAGGCTTAAAATCAAAAGCCTATGATAAAGGTAGATTTTCTGTAAAAAGAGAAACAGGAGTTTATCATTTTCAAAGTTTAATAAAAAAACATTTTATAGCTGAGTAAAAAATTATAGCTACTCCCTTATAAATGAAGTACAAAATTAATTGTAAAAGTTGCTTATAGTCATCCTCAAGTCATGCTGAACTTGATTCAGTATTGATTCAGGATCTAAAATTTTTTATAGGTTTAAAATAAGAAAAACACACTTTGTCATTCCGTAGTAGCATACGGCATCTAGTGTGTTTTTATAATAACTTTAAGTATAGCTAATTATAAACTGGTATACTAAAAAAATGGGATTAGCTATAATAGACTTCTAGAGTTTTATAAAAAAAGTCTATTATCTCATTTCAAGTCAAGATTGCCTACTGAGCCTGTTGTTCTATTCTTCTAACTTTTAACTTCTAACTCTTCACTCTTCACTATTTATGAATGCCCAACTAATCCAACTCTAAAACTATCGGACAATGATCAGAGCCCATTTGATTAGTTTGATGATACATATTTTTTACTCTTGGCATAAGATCCTTAGTAACAAAAAAATAATCTATTCTCCAACCTACGTTTCTTTCTCTAGCTCTTGTTTGCATACTCCACCAAGTATAATGTCCCCCTTCTTTATTAAACTCTCTAAAAGTATCTACATACCCATCTTTTACTAATTTATCAATCCAAACTCTTTCTATATCCATAAAACCAGAAACTTTTCTGTTATCTTCTGGTCTAGCCAAATCTATTTCATTATGAGCGGTATTATAATCACCTGTTATAATAAGTTTTCTTCCAGAATCTCTAAGTTTTTGACAATAATCAAAGAAAGCTTCATAAAACTCTAATTTATATTTAACTCTATCATCACCCATTCCACCATTAGGGAAATAAACATTAAAAAGAATAAAATCTCCAAAATCTGTTTCTGTAACTCGACCTTCTATATCAAATTTTTCTATCCCAAAGCCTGTAGACTCTTTTTTAGGTTTTTCTTTAGAAAAGGTAGCAACTCCACTATAACCTTTTTTTCTTGAGCAAGAATGATAAATAACATTATAATCCTTAGGTGAAGTTAAAGCTTCATCTAATTGAGAAGGTTCCGCTTTTGTTTCTTGTACACATAAAATATCAGGATTCTCTTTTTCTAAATAATCAAAAAAACCTTTTTTTTGTATTGCTCTTATTCCATTTACATTCCAAGAAATAATTTTTAAAGCCATTAACTGATTCTCATTTTATAAAAATAATATTTTGATATTATAGCTTAAGGGCTATAAAAATAATAAATAATAATTTTATAGACATTTTTAATGTTTATTTAAATACTTATAAGCTACTAAAGCATTTGCCTTTTTACTTTTTACTTTTTACTTGTTATAATTATCTTTAGTAGTATTTTCAAGGGAACAATTTTAATGGCATTAGTAAGAAAAAGACTAGGTGAGCTTTTAGTTGAAGCTTGTATGATCACTGACGATCAATTAAAACAATGCTTAGAAGAACAAGCTAGAACAAATGAATCATTAGGACAAATATTAATAAAAAATGGTTTTGTAACAGAATCAAATATAAAAGATGCTTTGGAATTGCAATATGGTATAAACTATGTAAATCCTAAACATGTTAATATAACCCCTGAAGTTTTAGCTATGGTTCCTGAAAACCTTATCAGGCAACATCTTTTATTCCCTATTAGTTTTTCTAATAACAGATTAACCTTAGCTATGGTTGATCCAACAAATTTACCAGCAATAGATGATGTTAGATTCAGATTGGGTAAAAATATTTCTATTAACTCTGTTGTAATAACAGAAGATGATTTTTATAGATTTTTAGAACAATACTTTAAAGTAGAAGAAAAAGCCCCTGAAGTTAAAATGTCAGATGTAGAAGATACAGATGAACTTATAAGTGAATTAGGAGATGCTTATTCTATAGAAGATGCTATAGAAGAACAAGAAGGAGATGATTCTAGTAAAAATACAGCTCCTATTATAAGATTATCAAATAATATTTTAGTTCAAGCTCTTAATAAAAAATGCTCTGATATTCATATAGAGCCTCAAGAAAAATATATCAGATTAAGATATAGAAAAGATGGAGTTTTACAAGAAGAATCTCGTTTTCCTAAAAATATTGCTCCAGCTTTAGCTGCTCGTTTTAAAATTATGTCTAACCTTGATATTTCAGAAAAAAGAGTTCCTCAAGATGGTCGTCTAAGAAAAATAATTAACGGAAAAGTAATAGATTTTAGGGTTTCAAGCCTTCCTTCAAAATTTGGTGAAAAAATATGTATGCGTATCTTAGATAAATCTAATACAACATTAGGTTTGGATAAGCTTTTTATTTATGATGATATGCTCAGACAAGTAAGAGAATTTACTTCAAGACCTTATGGTATTATATTTGTAACAGGTCCAACAGGTTCTGGTAAAACTACTTCTCTTTACTCTATATTAGCAGAAAGAAATACAGTGGATGTTAATATTTCTACAGCAGAAGATCCGATAGAATACGATTTGGAAGGTATTACTCAAACTCAAGCACAACCTGGTATAGGTTTAACTTTTGCTAGAATTCTTAAAGCCTTTTTAAGACAAGATCCTGACATTATGCTTATTGGAGAAACAAGGGATAAAGAATTAGCACATATTGCAATAGAATCTGCACTTACAGGACACTTAGTATTTACAAGTTTACATACTAATGATGCTCCAGGTGCTATTACAAGGCTTCAAGAAATGGGTATTCCAGGCTTTTTAACTTCTTCAGCTACTATAGGTGTTATAGCTCAAAGGTTAGTAAGAAGAATATGTGGAAAATGTAAAATAAAATATAATCCCTCAAAAGAAGAACTTGATTATGTAGGTTGGAAATTTTATGAAAAAGATAAAATGGTAGAAATTTATAAAGCTAATCCAGATGGTTGTTCAGATTGTAATAAAGGTTATAAAGGACGTATGGGGGTTTATGAAGTTTTACAATTTAATGATGAAATAAGAGAAGTTGTAAATAGAGAAGGAACTAAATCTCAAATAAGAGCCGCCGCTAAAAAAACCGCTGGAATGGTTCCATTAAAAGATTATTCGCTAAAACTGGTTAGAGATGGACATACAGATCTTGCAGAAGTAATAAGAGTAACTATGACAGATGAGGGTGAGGAAAAACTTTGTACAGGTTGTAGTTCGGTTGTAGAAGAAAATTGGGTTCGTTGTCCTTATTGTCTAACCTCTTTAAGAGAATCTTGTCAATCTTGCGGAGCATTTGTTCAGAAAGAATGGTTAGCTTGTGTTCAATGTGGTGTAAAAATACAAAAGAAACCAGATGATACTCATTCACATTATGAACCACCTAAGCCAAAAGCAACGGAATCACATCCTTCTGCTGAATTAGATTTTGAAGCAATGTTAGCACAAAGTTCTCCTGCATCTTCTACTTCTGCAAAGTGTCCTACTTGCTTAGCTGAAGTTCAGAAAGAATGGGATAATTGCCCTTATTGTCATACGGTATTGAATTAGTAAAAAGTAAAAAGATATATAATAAACTCTCTAATCTTTTTACTTATCATTATTTGATTTTTACTCATTTTGTGATGTGTTTAATAGAAAAAATAGATTTATTTTAGTTTAATTTTTAATAGGAGTTAGGAAAAATGACTTTATACATGGAAGAATTACTACAATTAGTATTCGATAGAGATGGTAGTGATTTACATATCGCAGCAAATGTACCACCTATGATAAGAATAAATGGTAAATTAGCTCCTACAGATTATCCACCACTAACACCTGATGATACACAAAGACTTATTTTTAGTATTATTACTAATGAACAAAGAAAAACACTTGAGCAAACCTTTGAATTAGATTGCTCTTATGGGGTTGTAGGTTTAGGTAGATTTAGGGTTAATGTTTACAAAGATAAAGGATCTTATGCGGCTGCATTAAGAACTATTGCAACTAAAATTCCACGTTTTGAAGATTTAAATTTACCTCCAGTTGTAAAAGAAATGACACATAGACCAAGAGGTATGATTTTAGTAACAGGTCCAACAGGTTCTGGTAAATCAACAACTCTTGCTGCTATGATAGATTCCATTAATTCAGAGAGATCAGAGCATATTTTAACTATAGAAGATCCTATAGAGTATGTCCATCCATCTAAGAAAAGTTTAGTTAATCAGCGTGAATTAGGAGCAGATACTAAATCTTTTGATAATGCATTAAAAGCATCATTAAGGGAAGATCCAGATGTAATACTTGTGGGTGAGATGAGGGATTTAGAAACAATTAGATTGGCTCTAACTGCTGCTGAAACAGGTCACTTGGTATTTGGTACACTTCATACTAGCTCTGCCAGCCAAACTGTAGACCGTATTGTTGACGTTTTTCCTCCTCATCAACAACAACAAATAAGAATTCAGTTATCAAACAGTTTAGTTTGTGTATTTTCTCAAACTCTTATTCCTAAATTAACTAATGCAGGAAAAGGTAGAGGACGTGTGTTATGTCAAGAAATAATGGTAGTAACACCTGCTATTGCAAACTTAATTCGTGAAGGTAAAACAGCTCAGATGTATACTCAAATACAAACTGGTGGTAAATACGGAATGATAACTCTTGAAAATTCCTTGAAAAATCTTTATGAAACTAAACAGATATCTTTAGAAGATGCTATTGTTAAAACTAGTCGTCCTGAGGACTTTTTAAGGTTAATAGGTAAAACTATAGCTGATTTAAAATAAAATTTAGTTTATAGTGATAATTTTTAATATAGATTGGGAAAATATATTAATATAGAGTCAAGGTTTCTATAAATATATTTATAGAAACTAAAGAGCTTAGCTCCATAAAACCTCATAAAAAGGTATAATAATTATATCTGAGGTTTTATTTATAAAAATAGAAATAAGAGGTGAGAAAATGCCAGTTTTTGTTGCTAAAGTTAGAGATGCTAAAGGTACTTCTACAGTAAAAGAAGTAGAAGCTACTAATATTAATGAAGTTAGAGCTAAGCTTAAAGAACAAGGTTTTTTTACTACAGAAATAACTCAAAAAGAAGCTAGTGGTGGCTTACTTAGTGTATTAGGTTTTGGTAAGAAAAAAGGACCTAAAGTAAAACTAAAAGAACTAACTGTATTTAGCCGTCAATTTGCAACAATGATAAATGCAGGGGTTTCACTTGTTAGAACTTTAAATATTTTAGCAGATCAAGCTACAAATGCTGGTTTTAAACAAGTAATTGGTGAAATAAGAGGTAAAGTTGAAGAAGGTAACTCTTTATCAGATTCTTTAAAAGATTATCCTAAAGTATTCCAAAAGCTTTATACTAGTATGGTTAAAGCAGGAGAAACAGGGGGTGTTCTTGATGAGGTTCTTGAAAGATTAGCTACATTCTTAGAAAAACAAGCTAAATTACAAGGGCAAATAAAATCAGCAATGGTTTATCCTATAGTTGTATTAGTAATTGCTACTGTAATTTTTATTTTCTTATTAACATTCGTTTTACCTATTTTTGATGAAATGTTTAAATCTATGAATGCTAAATTACCAGCATTTACTCAATTACTCATTAATATGAGTGGTATGGTAAGAAACTATGGTCTTTATGTAGGTGCGGCTTGCTATGGTATTTTTTGGTCATTAAAAAAATTCATAAATACACCAAAAGGTAGAGCTGAATTTGATAAATTTATGCTAAAAACACCTATTTTTGGATCTTTAATAAGAAAAGCAGCTGTAGCAAGGTTTACAAGAACATTAGGAACTCTTTTAAGAAGCGGTGTTCCTTTAATGGGTGCTTTAGAAATAGTTCAAGATACTTCCGGTAATACTGTTATAGCAGAAGCTATATCAAAAGTAAGAGATGCCGTAAGAGAAGGTGAGGGTTTAACCAAAAAACTAGAAGAAACTGCTGTTTTTCCTCCTATGGTTACTCAAATGATTGCAATAGGAGAAGAAACAGGTGCTATGGATGATATGTTATCTAGAATAGCCGACTTTTATGATAATGAAGTTGAAGATGCTGTAAAAGCTCTAACATCATTATTAGAGCCTATAATGATGGTTGGTATAGGGGGTATGGTTGGTAGTATTATTATAGGTATGTATTTACCAATGTTCTCGGTTATTAGTGCTATACAATAATGAGCCAACTATTAAGTAAAGTGTCGAAAGAAGAGCAGGACACACTAGAATTATTAACTCGATATAAAAGGGATCCTTCTTCTTCGATTAAAAATAAAATAGTTAAACTAAATTTACAACAAGTAAAAAAAATAGCTAAAACTTATTCTGATGGTAATGTTGATAATTATAATGATTTAGTTCAAGTTGGCTGTTTAGGCTTGCTAAATGCAATAGAAAGATTTGATCTAAATCAAAATGCTAGCTTCAAAACTTACGCAACTCATCTTATAGCAGGAGAAATAAAGCATTATTTAAGAGATCATTCTTCAATGATAAGACCACCTAGAGAGTTACAAGAATTAAAACCTAAAATAAATAAAGCCAAACAAATTCTTAGTAATGTAAATAATGAAGATCCTGATATAAAAGAAATAGCTGATTTTTTAAATATTCCTATTGATAAAATAAGTCAAGTTTTTGAAATGGAATATTCTAGTATAATGTTATCATTTGAACAAAAAATACAACAAACAGATGATTCTTCAACTTATGCAGAAATTATAGAAGATAAAAAATATTCTAATTTTCAAAATATACAAGAGGATAGAATTCTAATTTCTCAAGCTTTTAATTCTATAGAAGAAAAATCTAGAGAAATAATAGAATATGCTTTTTATGAAGATTTATCTCAAACAGAAATTGCAAAAAAAATGGGATTATCTCAAATGCAAGTTTCTAGAAAAATAAAATCGGCATTAAAAGAAGTTTGGGATATTCTTAATTCAAGGGTTACACCTTGGTAAAATTTTTTTATTAATCTAAAAATACACTTTGTTATATACGAAATCCACTGTTTTTATTATTTTAAACTTATAAAAAATTGCTTATTCTGAATCTAGTTCAGAATGACAGACCTTTTTTCAAAGGTATGACATTAAGCAACTTTTACAATTAATTTTGTACTTCATTTATAAGGGCGTAGATATAAACTGTATATTAAATATATTTCAATAGTAAAGATGTATAGATAACTCCATATTGTTTTTTATTTATATGTTAATAGCTGTAATTATGATAATTAAATAAAAAGCTAAATATAAATTAACACTGTATGAAAAATGTATATTATAAAATTAAAAATTTAATATTAATAAAAAAAATAATTATTAATATCTAAAATGATAATTTATATATAATAAATCTTTTATTTTATCTAATTTTATTAAAAAAAAAGAAATGGATAAATGTTAATAAGGTTTTATTTATTTTTTTATTAACAGAGCTATTGCATAAAACACTTTTTTAAGTTATACTACTTATGTTTGTTAGATATAACAACTGCTCGAGTGGCGAAATCGGTAGACGCACAGGACTTAAAATCCTGCGAGGCTCACCCCTCATACCAGTTCAAGTCTGGTCTCGAGCATAAACTAAAAAATTCAAGAAAAACCCCAAATGCAAGAAAATAATTTAGAACTTTTAAAAAAATTAGTTGAATTTAATTCTATATATCCAAATGAATATGAAATAAGTAGTTTTTTATATAATTTATTACTAGAATTAAATTTTAAAGTAGAGAAACAATATATATCTGAAAAAAGATTTAATGTTTTAGCTGAAAAAGGTAAGGGAGATTTTTCATATCTATTATACGCTCATACAGATACTGTTCCAATTTATGGAAGATGGGAAAATAATCCTTTTGAATTAATTATTAAAGATAATTTAGCGATTGGTTTAGGCGTGGTTGATATGAAAGCAGGAATTTTTGCTATTTTAGAAAGTATAAAAGATTTTGAACCAACAAACTTTAAGCTAAAAATTTGTTTTGGAGTTGATGAAGAAAATTTTTCAGAAGGTGCTTTTTCTCTTACTAAAACTAACTTTTTGGATGATGTAAAAGGTGTTTTAATTCCAGAATCTTGTTTACCTCATAGTAAATCATCTAAAGCAGCTATGTTTATTACTATAGGAAGAAAAGGTAGAGCTGTATTTTTAATAAAAATAAAAGGAAAATCAGCTCATGGTGTAGAAAAAAATAGAGGAATAAATTCTATAGAAGAGGGTATAAAGCTTTTAAATATACTAAAAACTAAAAGTTTTTCTCAAAATCCTAATATGGGTAAAACAGATTTTTTTGTTAGAAAGTTTGAAGGTAAAACAGATTCTTTTTCTATTCCTGATTATGCTGAGATAGAACTTGACTTTCAATTAGTTACACCAGATACCTCTAAAAGTATAAAAGAAAAAATAGAAAAAATAATATTAACTCTTAAAGAAAAAAAAGAATTAAAAGCTGATTTTGAAGTTACATTTTCAGATAGACCAACTCCATTTTTAGAACCTTTTGAAGTAAGTAAAAATAATGATTTTTTATCTATAGCAACAAAAGCCATGAAAGAAGTTTATAATGAAGTTTTTTTTAATTACAGTGATTCTGTTGCTGATGAAAATGTTTTTGGAGCTTTAAATATACCTGTCTTAACTATAGGCCCTTTAGGAGATAATCACCATAGTGCTAATGAATGGGTTGAAATAAATAGTATTTTTTCTCTTATTGAAGTTTATAAAAGAATTTTAAACAGTTGGTTGCAACCAACTGTTTAAAAAAATCGTTACAACCAACTGTTTAAAAAATATTTTTACCAAGTTATTTTTTAATATTACTAAACTGTTTCTAGTTTTAAATTATCTTTTTTAATTAATGATTTAAAAACATATAAACCGTGTAAGAAAAATAAAGCAAATAAAGTTACAGGAACTATAGGTAAACTAAATGATGCTAAGTATATAGCTGATAAGCCTAATGTTATTATTAACCAAAAAACTGTCCCTATAAAACTAGAGTCAGACATAGCTCCTAATGCTATTGTTCCTAAAAAGACTATTCCGAATAAAAAGTATTGTTGTAAGCCTAAATTTGAATGCTCTATAGAAATATAATAAACAACTAATAGCCATAATAAAAGACCACCTAAAGCTATAGTATTATCAGAAATGCTTACCTTTTTAGTTTCAGGTAATTCAAAAGAAGGTAATTTTAATTTTAAATATTGCATTACAGGTATATTGTTTGCCCAAAAAGGGTTATCTACTCTTATTGGTTCATTAATTCCATATCTAATTTGAACTCCTTCAACTTCTTTTTGAAAAGTTCCAAATAATTTATCCCATATACAAAAAGTTCCACCAAAGTTTTTATCTACATATTCTGGATTAGCTCCATGATGTATTCTATGATGTGCTGGTGTAACCATAAAATATTCTAAAATACCAGATTTATTTACTACTCCATTATGATTATAGAATTGAACTGTATAATGAAAAGCTGAGATTGTAACAAATATATCTATTGATACACCTAAAACAGCTAATATTAAAAAGAAAGGAATTGATGTAACAGAAGAATACCAAGAGTTTCTTATTCCTAATGATAAACTATAATGTTCACCTTGATGATGAACTTCATGAACGCTCCACATAAGGGGTATTTTATGGTGTAATCTATGTAACCAATAGAAGCAACAATCCCATGCAAAGAAAGTAAATACCCATTGAGCCCATAAAGGTAAATTTGCTATTAATCCAGTATTTAAATGTTTACTTACAAAAGCAAATATTGCTACTTCAAATGCCCTAAAAATCCACATAAGAATATGACCAGAACTAAAATTAAAATTTATCTCTTTTAAGGGTAATTCTTGCCTTTTTAGATATTTTAATATGCCCATTTCAAAAATTACCATTAAAAGTAATAAAAATGGACCTAAATAAGAAACTGTAACATTCATATTAACTTAACTAAATAAAAATAAATATATATCTATTATATCAATTATATTAAATAAAAAAGTAAAATTATTAATAAGGCTTAAAATTATTATTATTGATCCTAATCATGTATATTTTTTTACTTTTAATCAATATTATTCTTTATTTATATATCTCCATAGCTACTTAAATTATCAGCTAAACTAGAAAATAAATTATCCATTTTTTCATTCTTTTTTTTCTTTTGTTGTTGATCGTCTTTTTGTTGTTGTTTATTACCTTGTTGTTCTTTTTTTGCTTCTACTTTAGAGTATTTATAATCTGTACTACTAGGTGTTCTAGAAACATTATTTATAGACATAAAAACCATCCTATATAAAAAACTATTCCTATAGTAGAATATAGCTAATAAAATAATAAAAGTACTACTTTTAACTTTTTTTTAAAGAAATATAAACTTAATCTAAAATTATTTTATCAGAATAATCAGCATTTAATTTAAGTTCTTTTAGTATATATCTACATTGTTGAACTTTATCTTTAAACTCAAGATATTTATTTAGTTCTTGAAGATCTATATTTAATTTATCTAATTGGTTTTTAGCTTGATTTTTTTCTTTTAGTAATTCATCATATTTCTTTTGTTTAATAATTAAATTTTCTTTTAATAAATTTAAATTTGTTTCTTCTAATTCTTTAATTTCTTTTGATAAAGAATTATCTTTATCTTTTAAAATTAATAATTCTTTTTTAGATTGAGAAAATCTTTCTAAAGAATCTCTTTTTAGTTCTATAATATCACGTATTTCAAAAATTTTTTTAAAATTATTTTTACTCTCTAATTCAAAGTCTATATTTAAATCTTTTACTTCTTCTATAAATGCATTACATAAAAAATTTATAGTATCTATAGTTATAGGGTTTATAAAAGTTAAGTTTTCATCTAATTTAAAAATTTCTTTTAAAAATAAATCAGAAACAGGATATAAATTTAATAAAAAAGTTATAATTTTTTCTTTATCTTCTTTTGAGTTAATTTTATAAATAGTAATAAATTCTTGAATATTTCTTTTATAATAAAAAAAATCTATAAAGAAAAAAGAGCTTTTTTCTATAAGCTCTAGTGAATATTCTTTTTTTATAATTTCTAAAAACTGTTCGTGCATTTTGTGAACCTAAATAAAATTAATTATTTACTTTTTAGTTAGATATTAGAAGAATAATCCTAATCTTCTAACTCTTAACTTCTCACTTCTAAATATTTATTTTCTACCCGTTACACTTGATATAGCTTTAAATACATTAGCAAAATTAATTTTTTGATGATCTTGGCTAAATACAACTAAAGTTCCCATATCAATTTCAGTAAGAATATAAATACCTAATTCTGTTTCAACAGTTAATTTTTTAAGATTACCTTTTCTTATTTTTTTAATTTGATTATCAATATTAGTAAATAAAGATGATGTCAAAGCACCAACTAAATCTTTATCTACATCTTCAGTCATTGTATTAGCAATAACTAAACCATCTTTACCTACTATCATACTTCCTTTAATTCCTTGTACATTATTAATATCTACAAGTAAAGTATCTAATGTTTTACCTTTTACAGCTGTAATAACTTGAGTTGTAGTTAAACCTGCTTTTCCACCTTTTTCAGCTTTTTTAATTATTTCTTCTAAAGCACTTTGATCTACAGTCATTTTACCAATAGAAATATTACCTTCTTGTTTTGCAGCCTCTTTAGGAGCAGGAGCAGCATTTATAGAACTTAAATAATCTGAAATGTTTATGCCCATAGTTGTTGTAGATAAATCTATTTTATCGGCAGGAGCACTAAGTGAAGATAAATCAGGTTGAGTTGCTTTAGGGGCAGGAGTAGGAGATGTAATTGATGATAAATCAAAACTTGGTAATGCAAATGATGAATTATCTTCCTTCTTTTCTTCTTTTGGAGGAGAAGATAAGAAATCTAATGAATCTAAATTAAATGCATTATTTTCTTGCTTTGCAGGAGCAGGAGCAGGAGTTGTTAAAGAATCTAAAGAGTCTAAACTAAAAGCAGGAGTTGGAGCAGGAGCTTCTTCTTTTTTTGCTTCTGGTGTAGGTGAAGACATAAAATCAAGCGAGTCTAAACTAAAAGCAGGAGTTGGAGCGGGAGTTGAAGGAGCAGGAGTTGCCGCAGGGGTACTAAATAATGAATCAAGATCACTGTCTAATTGGTTAGAATCAAATAAACCAGATTTTTCAGGTTGCTTTTGAGGTTCAGGTTTTTTATTTACTTCTACAAAAAGAGAATCTAAATCACTATCTAATTGACTAGAATCAAAGAGAGGAGCCTTTTTAGCAGCTTCTTTTTTATCATCTTTTTTACCTTCATCTTTAAATATAGTATCCAAATCAGAGGATAATTTATTAGAATCAAATAAACCTCCGGATGAAGTATTAGAAGTAGGTGTAGGTAGCACAGGAGCAGAAGTTGGGATAGATGGCATTACAGGTTCTGATACAGGAGGCGATGGCATAGCCGATTTAATTTCAGGAGCTTGTAATGGACCTGTAGCTGAAGTAGAAGAGGTAGGTGACTTAGGAGTAGGGGCAACAACTGGAGCTTTAACAGTTGGAGTAGCAGGTGCTTTAACAGTAGGAGCAGAAGAAGATTTAGGAGGTTCTATTTTATCATTTTTAGAACCACCTGAAGGTTTTTTTGACATAGCTACAAAACCAACAGCTCCACCAACTACCAAAACAGCAACACCAGCAACAATCATCATTGTTGAGCCTCCACCACTGTTAGCTGCGGCTGCTTTTTTTGCATCTTCAGCTAAAGCTAAAAGGTTATAATTTGATAAAACCCAAAAAACACTAAATAAGTTAAATAATGCCTTAAAAGATTTCCCTACTTTAATTTTATTTTCTAACACTACACCAATTCTCCATTTTAATATCAAAACAGAATATAATTAAGTTTCTTAAAACCTAAACTTTAATAATAATATTTTTAATATAATAAATTAAAGGTTATAAAACTGTGTTATTATAACATAAATTTATATTTTTTTTGTGTAAGATTTTTATAAAGTATAAACAAATGTTTATTTTTTTTTGTTTTTAATTCTTTTTAGAATGTATAATTAAGCTAGTTGAAAACACTTAAAAAATGAAAGATTATTTATGGCAGAAGAAAATAAAGAAGTAAATAAAAAAGAAGTGGATTCAGAATATAAAGACTCTGATAATAAATACCATATCTTGAGCCCTATTAGCTATTATTTACTTTCATCTAAAGAGAAAGCATTAAATGCTTTTTTAAGTAAATATTACTTAAGGACACTTCCAAATATGAAAATAATGGAGGTAGGATTTGGTAATGGTTCTGATATCTTAAATTTAATTAAATATGGTGCAGCACCAAGGAACATATATGGAACAGAAAGATCTAAAGATAATTACGAAAATTTTAAATATAAAGTTCCTGATGCTAATTTAAGAAAAGTTGATAATTTTATTTTACCTTATCCAAATAATTTATTTGATATTGTTATACAATCAAATGTTTTGTCTTCTATAAATGATGAAGACTCAAGAAAAAAATTAGCTTCTGAAATGTTTAGATTAATAAAAAAAGGTGGTAAAGTTTTTTCTTACGATAAAAAATCAGTTGTAAATAATAATATTGCTATAAATAAAGCTGAACTTAAAAAACTATTTCCAGAAGCTACTAACATAATTACAAAAAATATAACCTTGAATGAAGGGATGGCTCAATTTTTTGCAGATAAATCTATTGTTCTCTGTCAAATTTTAGAAGATTTTTCTTTTTTAAACTCTCATTATTATACAATAATAGAAAAGTAAGCAAATAAATTCTTTTTTGGCTTAAAATTCTACTTATCACTTGTCACTCTTTACTTAGCACCTTATAATATTTGAGGAGGATTTTTTAATGATAGAAATGAAGGTTTCGGGGATAGTTCTTGATCCTCAATCAAAAACGCCTATACTTGTACTTAGAGACATGGATGATAGAAGGGCTTTGCTTATTTGGATAGGTTCTCCAGAAGCTAATGCAATTATCTTATCATTAGAAAAAATTAAGCTTAATAGACCTTCTACTCATGATTTATTTTTAAGTATGTTAAATGCTACAAAATGCGAGTTTAAAAGCATAACTATTTATGATATGAAAGAAAGTACGTATTTTGCTTCACTTAATGTAATTCAGAATGGTAAAAATATTACTATAGATTCTAGACCAAGTGATGCTGTTGCTATAGCCTTAAGAGCTGGAGTTGGAATTTTTGTGTCAGAACAAGTAATGGCTGAAAGTTCTATTCCAATAGATCAAAATAGAGATGAAGAAGAAGCAAAAAAATTTAAAGATTTTATTCAAAGTGTAAAACCAAGTGATTTTTTTAGAAGTTGATAGGTTTTAAAAGAAAATGAAAGATTTTTGGGATGAAAGATATAATAGTGATGAGTATATTTATGGAAAAGCTCCTAATGAATATTTAAAAGAAAAATTAGATTCTTATAATAAAGGTAAAATTCTTTTACCTGCTGATGGAGAAGGAAGAAATGCTGTATTTGCATCTTTATTAGGTTGGGAAACTACTTCTTTTGATATAAGTACAGAAGGTAAAAATAAAGCCTTAAAATTAGCTAAAGAAAATAATATATCTATTAAATACGATATTTTTGATTATGATAATTTAAATTATGAAAAAAATTTTTTTGATTATATAGGTTTCTTTTATGCTCATTTTTCTTCAGATATAAGAAATAAATATTATAAAAAAATATTAGAATATCTAAAACCAAATGGATTTGTTATATTTGAAGCTTTTAGTAAAAAACAATTAGAATATCAAAAAAATAATAATTCTGGAGGTCCTAAAGATATTAATATTTTATTTTCTATAGAAGAAACCAAAAATATTTTTGATAATTTTACTATTTTAGAATTAGAAGAAAAAGAAGTTTTATTACAAGAAGGTTCTTTTCATAATGGTTTAGGATCTGTTATTAGGTTTTTAGGTAAAAAAAATAACTAATGGAACAATTAGATATAGATTTTTTTGATAGTTTAACTTTTGTCCTAAAAAATAAAAAATTAGTTGATGAAATAAGGAAATGTGCTATCTTTAAAAGTTTTTTAGATGAAACTGAAATTATAAGAGTAGGTGATACTATAAACTTTGTGCCTATAGTAATAGATGGGACTATAAAAATTTTTAGAGAAGATGAATTTGGAAAAGAAATTTTATTGTATTACATAAAACCATTTGAATCTTGTGTTGTTTCTTTATCTACTAAAACAGAAAAAACAATAAGTACAATAAAAGCTCTTGCCTTATCTAATACTAGTTTGATTTTAATTCCAATACAACACTCACTTAATTTTTATAATAAATATCCAGAATGGAATAATTTTATCTTAAATTTACATCAGAAAAGATTTTCTTCATTATTAGGAATAATAGATCAAGTAACCTTTAATAATATTGAAGATAGAATAATAGATTTTTTTAAAAGAGAATCTGAAGCAACAAAAACAAAAGAATTATTTCTTACACATCAAGATATAGCTACTGAGCTTTGTACTGCAAGAGAAGTTATTTCTAGAACTCTAAAAAAAATTGAAAAAGAAAATAAGATTATTTTAGGTAGGAAAAAAATAACCTTACTTTTTTAAATTATTGATATAAATTAGGAACTACCAAATTAATATCTTTATCATCTTTTTGTAATAATAAAACATTAAAACCATCAGTTAAACTAACTTTCATATAAGCTTTTGCTTTATTAAAAAGTCCTGCTTCTTGTTTTACAGTTTTATAATAATGTGTAATAGCCATATTATCTATTTTATTTGTTGAAACATAAAAAGCTGAAAATAATTCTTTTTTCTTTTCTTTTAAAATATTTTTCTTAACTAAAACTGTTTCCTCTAAAAATATTTCTACATCTTCTTTAGATCCATTTCCAAAACGAGCTAAAAATACTATTTTACCTTCTTTATTTTTAGCTATGATAGAATAATGATTGCTACAACCATAAAAACCTTGCAACTCATCAAGCACACTAAATTTTACTATTTCAGCAGTAGATTTATATAATTCTTTGAAATAACGCATATTATTAGTTATATTAATCAAAAATAGAAATTCTGTAATTATCCATAAAGAAGTTTTATAATAATTATTTTCTTTTATGATTTCTTTTATAGGAAATGTTTTACCTAAAAAAGTAATATTTTCTATAGAATTTTTTAACTTAGGTTCTAAATAAATATTATCTTTTACAGCTTCACCCAAACAATGGCTAACTTCTTCTTTACCCAAAGCTACAATGTCTTCTAAAGTGCCTTCTATTTTATCTCTATAATTTAAGTATAGTTCAGATTTTATCATAAGTTGATTAATTTCAAAGTCTGGTACAAAAAAGTTTGGTTTAAAAATACTTATAACAGTATTGCCAAAGTTTAGTAGTTCTTCTATTTCTAAACTATCTTCATATTTAACTAATTTATTAAATATTTTAATAGCAAATAATTTGGTACTATCTTTATAGCAAAAAATATATTTTTCAATGCTATTTTGTATTCCAATTTTTTTACAAGTTATATAACCATTAAAACCACCTTCTTGTGATTTTATAGTATCTAATACTTCAAAAAGATTTACTGTAGCTGAATTAAGGTTAGAATGTAAAATATCTAAATGCTCTGTTAAGGTATAATATATTAAAAATGGAACATTATCATCTTGTTGAATATTTATAATTAACTCAAATATTTCTTCATTTGTAGAATCTATCTGATCATATAATTTTTTTAATATTTCATCGCCATATCCAGAATTGTTTTTCTGAAAAGCTCCAAATAATATACCTTGAGAAATAAATAAATAATAATTTTTACTACAAATAATTCCAGAGAAAAATTTATTATTTATATCAGTTTCTTTTATTTTATATAAAATATCTTCGAATTTTAAATTAACTTGTTGTTTATTATATTTTTCTGTAATAGAATCAATCCAATCAAAATTAGAGTAAAATTCAGATAAAAATTCTTTTAAATTTAGAGTAGTATTAGTTAAATCTAAGGTAGAAGTTAAGCGAGTATCTCTAACATTAAATCCACTATTAGTTTTACTTATAGTATTGAATAAAGAGTTTTTTCCAATTAAAGTATTATTTTTTAGATCTTCTAAAGTAATATTTTCCATATCTACTCCTTCAGAAGTAAAAAGCATATTTTGATCTAAAATTTCAAAAGCATCACAAAACTCTTGCATATTTTGGTATCTTTTATCTGGATCTTTATTTAGAGCCTTTAAAATAAAATCATCAAAACTTTTTGGTATTTTATTAGAAAAAAAGCTTGGTGGTTCTATTTGTTCGCCAATAATACCAAATATAATTTCTTGAACATTGGATTTACTAAAAAATGGAGGTTCACCTGTTAACATTTCATATAAACAAACACCTAAAGAATAAATATCAGAACGATTATCTAAGTTTTTTACATTTATAAATTGTTCAGGGGGACTATACATTATACTACCTAGAATAGACCCAGCTTGAGTTAATTTAGATTGTTCTTTACTATCAGTATTTTTAGCAATACCAAAATCAGTTAATTTTACATTAAAATCTTTTGTTATAAGAATATTTTGGGTTTTTATATCTCTATGTAAAATATTTTTACTATGAATAAAATTTATAACTTCACAAAGTTGTTTTGTTATTTTCATAATATTTTTAATTGATAATTTAGTTTCCTTTATTAGAGAGTGTAAATCTTTTCCATCTACATATTCCATAACCATATAATCAGAATTATTAATAACTCCAATATCATAAATACTAACTATATTAGAATGTGTTAATTTAGCTACTGCTTTAGCTTCATTTTTAAATCTTTCTTCATACTCTTGAATATTTTCAATATTTTCAGGTGTTTTTATTATTTTTAAAACTATTTCTCTATCAAGCCTCAAATCATCAGCTAAATAGACATCTCCCATACCACCCGAACCAATAAGTTTTTTTAGTTTATACGTATTATCAATAATAGTATCAACTGTTCTTTTTGTTGTAAAAACATAAATAGCTCCTTAAATTATAATTTTAATCTTAAATAACTATTTATTCCAAGGCAAAACACCAAGCATTTTTGCCATTAAACAATTTCCACTAATGCCTGTAAAAAGTAAACCTGCACCTATAGCTACAGATAAAAAAATAAAATTAGGATTTACAAATTGAGAGAGTAAATACCCTATAATAACTAAGCTTCCAGCAGTTATTTGAACTTGTCTTATTATAGAAATTACTTCTTTACCACCAGTAGAAGAAGCAACAGGATACCCAGATTTTTTCCAAGCAACCAAACCGCCACTAACATAAACAGTTTTTATACCTTCTTTAGAAAGTTTTTTACAAGCTTCTTCTGTTCTAGTTCCATTATGACAATGAATATACACTTTTTCGTATTTTTTTATTTCATCTAAATTTTTTCTTAATTCATCTAAAGGGATATTTTTAACTCCTGAAATATACGAAGATTTATATTCTCCTTTAGTTCTCACATCAATAAATAAAGCACTTTCATCATTTTTTTCTAATAAGTTCTTCAAATCTGATACAGAACACTTTTCGCAAGTTAATGTTGACATCAATAAAAACCTCTAATTAATTTTAATACCTTATATTAAAGATATAGTATCACAAATGATTACTATACGTATAATTTTTAGTTAAATATTAAGTGATTTATATATGAACAGTAAATGAACAAAATAAAAATAAAAATAGCTATCTATATATTTTTTTTAATAACAAGTGTATTTAAAGAAATATATCTAGAAAGTTTAATAATTATAATGTTCATTTTTATTTATTATAAAATTAGATTCCATTTTAAAGTTTCATAAGAAGTTTTCCTTTATAAAGTCTGATTTTGCAGTTTATAAATTTAATCTTATATTTTTAATTATAACTCATATAAAAATAAAAAAGAATCTAAAATAATAATTTTTGAACTTTAATTTTTTGAAACATAATAATAACTTGATTTATATTTAGCTATTTTAAGTGAAAATAAAAAACACTTTTTTTAGAACATAAAATAATAATTTCAGATTAATCTAGAGTTATTTTATTTTTATCAGATACAAAAAAGTCCATAATTTTATCTTAATTTTTGTTTTTTATAATTGAATTAAACACTGTCTTGCACTTTATGAAAAAAGTTTAATGAATATTTTTTGGAGTAAAAATAAATGAAAAAAAGCTTTTTATTATCATTAATAATTTTATTTCTTTTACCTACAAATATTTTAGCTTGCCAAGATAGACCTGTTATTTGTCCTATTACTAAAAACAATATGTCTAATTTAAAAAAAATAGTTGATGAATATTATTTAGATAACAAAATATATCCTAAAAATGTAGAAGAAATATATAACTATTTAAGTAAATCCTCAAATAATAACTTAAACGAGTTAAAAAATATTTATAATAAAAAAGGGAAAGTATTTTTTAATTTAAAAGTAAAATTAGATATTAGTAAAACAGATAATGCTCTAAAAAACAACATGAAATTAAATAATGTTGCTTATGAGGTTATTTTTGATAATAAAACTAAAAAAATAATTGATTATAAAATATATGGAGTTTGTTTTAAAGATGAATTAGTTTCTATTAAAAGCTCTATAAATTCTGTTTTAAATACAATAGAGAGTGTTATATTTTTCGTACCGTGTCATAGGAAATATAAATACTACTTAAATTCAACATATCCAGAATTTTTAAGAGATTCTTCTGAAAATTATTTTTTGTATTTATCAAATAATTAGGGGTAAAATGTCTGAACTAGGATTACTCGAATTTACACAGATTAACTATGATTTAAAGCTTGTACTTTTTTATGGTTTTATGAAAATTTTAGCTTTTTTTGTCTGAATCAGGATTTACAAGATTTAAGGATTAGCTGGATTTTAATAAAGGGCTTTTTTATGATTTTTTAATTTATTAATAAAAAAAGCCCTCAAATCTTGTTTAATCTTTTTAATCATAATAAAATCATAATTCAGACAATTAACTAATTAACATAAATAGACATCTTTAAGTTTTTTGTAGTATAATGCGAATATTAATTTTTTTTAATATAAAAATTATGATAGCTCATAAAATTCTATATGAGTTGAATTAGAATATTAAATCATTAAAGTCGGAAGAGTAAGAATGAAGAAGTTTTACGCTTTTTTTGCAGTTGTTTTAGTACTCAATATAATATTCCTTTTTGTTGGAATTAAACCAGAATCAGCCTCAGCAGAAAAAAAATTAAAAGTTGGACTTGTTTTTGATGTTGGTGGAAAAGGAGATAAATCATTTAATGATTCTGCTTATGAAGGCTTAAAAAAAGCTATGAAAGATTTTAATATTCATGCTCAATACATAGAACCAAGCGAAAGTTCTGATAGAGAAGCAGCTTTAAGGCTTTTTGCAGCTCAAAATTATGATCTTATAATGAGTGTAGGTTTTATTTTTACTGATGATATAACTATTGTTGCCAAAGAATATCCAGATAGAAAATTTGCTGATGTTGATTATGTAATATTATCAGATAAGGATGGTAACCCAATACCTCCACCTCCAAATATTTGTGCTATGAAGTTTAAAGAAGAAGAAGGATCTTTTTTAGTAGGAGCTTTGTCTGCATTAAAAACTAAAACTAATAAAATTGGCTTTATAGGTGGTATGGATATTCCTTTAATTCATAAATTTGAATCTGGTTTTAGACAAGGAGCAAAGTATATAAATCCTAATATTGAAATAATCGCTAATTATGCTGGTGTTACTAGTGCTGCTTTTAAAGACCCTGCAAAAGGAAAAGAATTAGCACTTAGTCAATTTAATAATAATGTAGATATTATTTATCATGCCTCTGGTTCAACTGGTTTAGGTCTCTTTGAAGCAGCAAGATCCTTAAATAAACTTGCTATAGGAGTTGATTCAGATCAATATCATGAAGCTCCTGGTTTTATTTTATCTAGTATGGTAAAAAAAGTTGATAATGCTGTTTATCAAGTAATAAAAGAAACCTATGAAGGAAAATATCAAAATGGAGCAAGAACTTTTGGCTTAAAAGAAGATGGAGTTGGTTATATCAATGATAATAATAATAAAAATTTAATACCTGATGATATAACTAAAAAAATGAAAGAAATAGAAGAAAAAATCATAAAAGGTGAAATAAAAGTAACTATATAGTTTTTTGGAGTTGTTACCTTGTCAGAATATTTAATTGAACTAAAAAATATAGTAAAAAGATTTGGAAAAGTTGTTGCAAACAATAATATAAATCTTGCTGTAAAAAAAGGCGAAGTTCATGCTATAGTAGGTGAAAATGGAGCTGGAAAATCAACTTTGATGAAGATTTTATACGGTCTTTATCAACCAGATGAAGGACAAATTTTTCTTAATGGGAAAGAAGTTTTAAAAAATTCACCTAAAAATGCAGTTAAGGCTGGTATTGGTATGGTACATCAGCACTTTATGCTTATACCACCAATGACAGTTGCAGAAAATGTTATTTTGGGTATGGAAACAACTAAAGGAGCTTTTGTTGATATAGATGAAGCTGTTAAGAGAATAAAAAAACTTTCTGATGATTTTAATTTGAATATAGATCCAACTAAAAAAATAGAAGACTTATCTGTAGGAGAAAATCAAAGAGTTGAGATTATAAAAGTTCTTTATAGAGGTGCAGAAATACTAATTTTAGATGAACCTACCGCTGTTTTGACACCAAAAGAAGTAGAAGATTTTTTTAAGGTTATCAAAAATTTAGTCTCTCAAGGTAAAACCGTAATAATAATTACTCATAAATTAGATGAAATTATGAAAATTTCTGATCGTTTGACAGTAATAAAACACGGTGAAACTATCAGAACTGTTAATACATCTGATACTAATCCACAAAAAATAGCTGAAATGATGGTAGGAAGAGAAGTTTTACTAAGAGTTGAAAAAGAAGAGGTAAAAGTTGGAGATGTAGTTTTAAAAGTAGAAAATTTATCCGTAGAAAAAAATGCAGATATTTTAGCTTTAAATAATGTGTCTTTAGAAATTAGGCAAGGTGAAATCTTAGGTATTGCAGGGGTTGAAGGAAACGGACAAACTGAACTTATTGAAGCCATTATGGGCTTAAATACTGAAAAAATTAAATCTGGAAAAGTTTATTTGGCTGGCGAAGATGTAAGTGCTTTAACAACTAAACAAAGGTTAGATAAAGGATTTTCTCATGTCCCAGAAGATAGACATAAAAGAGGCTTAGTTTTAGATTATAGTATTAGAGATAATATGATTTTAGGACAGCAACATGATTTTACTGCTAATGGATTTTTAGAAAATGATAAAATTGATGCTCATGCAGAAAAAATGATAAAAGAGTTTGATATCAGACCTCCTCATAAAGAAGTATTATCTGGTGGAATGTCTGGTGGAAATCAACAAAAAATTATTATAGCTAGAGAGTTTTTCAGAAAGTTTAAGTTTTTAATTTCTGCTCAACCTACAAGAGGAGTAGATATAGGTGCTATAGAATTTATTCATAAACAAATAATAAAAGCTAGAGGAGAAAATAAAGCAATTCTTTTAGTTTCTGCCGAATTAAGTGAAATTTTATCTCTTAGTGATAAAGTTGCTGTTTTATATAAAGGAAAAATAGTAAAAATACTTGAAGCCTCAAAAACAAACGAAAATGAACTAGGTATGCTTATGACAGGAGCTTCACATGGATAATTCAAAGAAAAATTTTTTAATAGAAATACTTATACCAATTTTTGCGGTACTTTTAGCCTTAGTTTTTAGTGATATTCTTATTCTTATTTATAATGAGTCGCCACTAAAAATTTATCAAGTTTTAATAGAAGGAACCCTTTTAAATCCTTATGGTTTAGGGCAAGTTATTTATAAAACTACTCCTTTAATTTTTGCTGGATTATCAGTATCTTTTGCTTTCAGAACGGGTTTATTTAATGTAGGAGGAGAAGGACAACTATATATGGGGGCTTTTGCAATAGCATTAGCTGCGGGTTATTTACCAGATTCTTTGCCTATTTTTATAACAATTCCATTATGTCTTATAGCAGGCTTTTTAGCTGGTGGTTTTATTGGATTTATACCCGGTTATTTAAAAGCTAAAAGAGGCTCTCATGAAGTTATTAATACTATAATGATGAACTTTATTGTTATGGCACTTGTTAATTATTTTATCGTAAACTATTTTAAAGTTCCTCAAACTCTTCATACAAAAGAAGTTATAGCCTCATCAAAATTAGCTAGATTATCAGAATTTGTTCCTATGTTTAAAGGTTCTGCTGCTAATATCTCATTTTTTATAGCTCTAATTACTTGTGTAATTGTTTATATTATTTTATGGAAAACTAAATTTGGCTACGAATTAAGAGCTGTTGGTAGTAACCCAGAGGCAGCAGAAACAGCAGGTATAAATGTAAAGAGATATATTATTACTTCTATGGCTATTTCTGGTGGTTTGGCTGGTCTTTTGGGAATGAACTATGTATTAGGTTTTAAATACTATTTTGAAGAAGGTTTCTCTGCTGGTTTAGGTTTTATGGGAATAGCAGTAGCTCTTTTAGGTAGGAATCATCCTTTTGGTGTTGTTTTATCTGCATTCTTATTTGGTATTCTAAGTCAAGGTGGTTTAGCTATAAACGCTTTAGTTCCTAAAGAGTTGGTTGATATTTTACAAGCTATAGTAATTCTAAGTGTTGTTGCTTCAACTTCAGAAGTAAGAAGACTTATAGCAAAAGGTAAATAGGGGGAAAATAATTATGGATGTTTTATTAGCAAATATTTTTTCTTTAGCCTTTTTAACTCAAGTAATAAGAATAAGTATTCCTTATATTTTGGCTGCAATGGGTGGGGTTTTCTCAGAAAGAAGTGGGGTAACTAATATTGCTTTAGAAGGAATAATGTTAACAGGTGCTTTTATTTGTGTTTTAGTTACTTATCAAACAAATTCACCCTTTTATGGTTTTATAGCTGGTATTTTGGGTGGTATTGCAACTTCTTACATTCATGCTCTTATGTCTATAAGATTTAGAGCAGATCAAATTATTACTGGTGTAGCTATTAATATGTTAGCTGTAGGTATTACCAAATTCTTTTTAAAAATTGTTTTTGGTAGTTCTAGTAATTCTTCTAGAGTAGAAAGTTTTCCTGTTTTTAACTTAATTCCTGGTGGAGGAAAAGTTGCAGAAACATTAAATCAAGTTATAGGAAATCCTTTAATTATATTGACTTTAATAATAGTTATTTTATCTAATATTATTTTATTTAAAACTGTTTTTGGTTTAAGATTAAGAGCTGTAGGTGAAAATCCACAAGCTTCTGATACTTTGGGTATAAAAGTTAATTTTATGAGATATATTGGAGTTTTAATAAGTGGTGGTTTAGCTGGTTTAGCAGGTGTTTGGTTAGCAATGGATCAACATCAATTTACTGATGGTATGGTAAATGGTAGAGGTTTTATTGCAATTGCCGCTGTAATATTTGGTAAATGGAATCCTTTTGGAGCTGCATTAGCTTGTTTACTTTTTGGAACAGCAGAAGCTTTACAAATAACTTTACAAAGTACAGGAACTCAAATTCCAACACAATTTGTTCAAATGATCCCTTATTTACTTACTGTAATTGCTTTAGCAGGTTTAATAGGCAAATCTACTCCTCCAGCAGGTTTGGGGAAAGCTTACGAAGAAAATTAAAACAAATAAAAAAAGCTGGTTTTTAAGCCAGCTTTTTTATTGAAAAATTATTCTTTTATTCCTAAAGTTTTAAATAAAAATGAATATTCAAAAGCAATATCTTTTAAATAATCATATCTACCAGAAGAACCTCCATGACCAGCTCCCATATTAGTTTTTAAAAGTAAAATATTATTATCTTTTTTCATATCTCGTAACTTAGCTGCAAATTTTGCAGGCTCCCAATAACTAACTCTTGGATCATTTAAACCTCCAGTAATAAGCATATTAGGATATTCTTTTTCTTCTACATTATCATAAGGTGAATAAGATTTCATATAATCAAAAGATTCTTTATTATTCGGATTACCCCATTCATCATATTCAATAACAGTCAAAGGTAAAGAAGGATCCATCATAGTATTTATAACATCTACAAATGGTACATCTGCTACTACAGCTTTAAATAAATCTGGTCTCATATTAGTTACAGCACCCATTAATAAGCCTCCAGCACTACCTCCAGAAATAGTAAGTTTTTCTTTTGAAGTATATTTTTCTTTAATTAAAAATTCAGCTGAAGATATAAAATCATTAAAAGTATTCTTTTTCTTTAATAATTTACCATTTTCATACCATTCTCTACCCATATCACCACCACCTCTGATATGAGCTATAGCATAAACAAAACCTCTATTTAATAAGCTTATTCTTGCAGAAGAAAAATTAGGATCTTCATTAGAACCATAAGAGCCATAAGCATATAACATCATAGGAGCCGAACCATCTTTAACTAAATCTTTTTTATAAATTAAAGATATAGGTATTCCTGTTCCATCTTTTGCAATAGCATAAACTCGTTCTGATTTGTAATCTTTGGAATTATATTTACCCAAAACTGGTCTAACTTTTAAAGCTACTTTTTTACCTGTAGTCATATCATATTCATACAATGTATCTGGGTTAGCAAGTGATTCATAATTAAATCTTAATTTATTGGTATCATAATCAAAAGATTCTCTCATATGTATGTCATAGGTAGGTTCATCAAACCAAACATATTTTGATTGGTATGTATTAGTATCAATAACTAAAATCTTTTTATAGGCAGATTCTCTTTCTTGTAAAACTAAATAGTTTTTGAAAACTTGAAAGTTATCTATTTTTAAACCAGACCAATGAGGAACTATTTCAAACCAAGATGATTTTTTTGTATCATTTACAGGTGTTACCATTATTTTATTATTAGGAGCATCTTCATTAGTCATAATAATAAATTTATTACCAGAATGCTCTACATAATATTCTATATTTTTCTTTCTTGGTTCAAAAACTTTTGGAGCTTCTGTTGGTTTATTAGCATTTAAATATCTTACTTCGGTAGTAACTTGGCTACCAGAGGTAATAATAAGATATTCATTACTTTTACTCTTTTCAAAAGATAAATAAAAAGAATTATCTTTTTCATGATAAACCAAAACATCTTTTTTAAAATCTTTTCCCATTTCATGTCTAAAAAGTTTAAACGGTCTTTTAGCACTATCTAAGGTTGTATAAAAAAGATATTTACCATCATTGCTCCATTCTAAAGATCCAGAAGTAGCTGGTATTTTATCTTTTAATTCTTTTTTAGTTTTAAGATCTATAATTGCAATATTATAAGTTTCAGAACCATTAGTATCATAAGAATAAGCTAAAATATTTCCATTTTCACTAATTTCAAAATCACCTAAAGCAAAATAAGGGGATTTACCAGCTATTTTATTTTCATCTAATATTATTTCTTCTTTTGCTTTTAAATCTTTAAATTTCCTACAATGTATAGGATATTGTTTACCTTTTTCATTTTTAGAATAATAAAAATAATCACCATCTTTTTCTGGATAAGAACTATCATCTTCTTTTATTCTACCAAGCATTTCTTTATATAATTTATCTTGAAGATTTTTAGTATCAGACATTATCTTATCAGTATAAGTATTTTCATCTTTTAGATATTTAATTACATCAGGATTTTTTTTATCTCTTAACCAAAAATAATTATCTATATATTCTTGTCCATGATACATTTTTTTATGAGGTATTTTATTTGCTATAGGAGCAGAATTTTCTTTTTTTTCTATAATAACTTTTTTTTCTTCATTAATTGTAGTATCTTTTTTCATATCTTCTGCCTTTACTGTAAAAGTAGCTGTTGTTGAAAAAATCAGAGCTAAAATTATTTTTGATATTTTTTTCATTACCATCACACCTAAAATAATATTTTTAATAAAAAGCATATTAGCTATGTTTAAGAAGTAAAAACTTATTTACATATAAGATATCTTTTACTATTAATTGCTTAATGCTAATTTGTACATTATCTTTTATTTTTATCTCTAGTGCAACTCTTTTTAACTCAGTAAAAATCACAAAGTTAATATAATGTAAATAAAGCTAAACTCATTTAGATATAAAGCTTATATTTATGGGTATAAGTATTATGAAAGGCTATATTTTTTTTAACCTTAAAAAAGGTGCTATAATTATATTAAATGATTAAAGAGGTTTTATTTTGGAAAAACTTTTAGCAAAATATTTTCCAGATGAAGGCATAAAAGAACTTCTAAACGGGAGTAATTTTATTCCTGATGTTCCTTCTGGTGGAAATATTACTACTAAAAATTTACAACAAGAAGCTTTGCTTAGATTATCAATCAACAAAGCATCTTTAGATGTTTCGCAATATTTTGGTAAACTACCATCTTATCAATATGAAGAACTTATAGAATGGGATACTTTAAGAGAAAAAATAAAAGCTTTAGTTAACCTTGAAAATAATGAAACTCTAGTTATAAGAAATGATAGAGTAATTGATACTATAAAAACTTCAACAGAACATCCTAGAGCTGTTTTTATAAATAATGAATATAAATATTTTGAAAACTTTGAAAATTCCTATTATAACTCTTATGAAAAACTTACTAGAAATAATATAACCTATTCAGGATTAAATGAAGTATTTGAAGAACAATATAAAATTTTTGATAATATAGCTAATAATCACTTTAATGGGTTTTTAGATGGTAAATTAACCGTAACAGCAGGTTTTGGAGTAAGAGGAACGGCACAAGCTTTTGCTATAAATGAAAAAGGTGGAGTTGCTTTAGTAACAGATCTTAATAGCAGACTAATTGAAAAAAGAGTAGAAGATGGCTTTTGCCATAGAATTTTTTATGATGCAGAATCTGCTATTGATTATGCTATAGATATGAAAAAAAATGGTTTTAAAAAAACTATTGGAGTAGTTGGAAATGCATCTGATACTTTAAGTGAAATTATAAATAGAGGAATTGTACCTAATATCATTACAGATGCAACTCCAGCACATGAACCTTTATCGTATTTTCCTACTGGTTATAGATTTCAAGATGTTTTTAGAATAAAAAAAATAGATCCTGATTATTATATAAAAATATCAAATCATTCTATTATGCATTATGCTAAATTAATGCATGATTTACAAAAAAGAGGTTCTTTAGTTTTTGAATATGGAGATGCTATAAAAACTACAGCTTATAATAAAGGTTTAGATTCAGCATTAGCTTTGGGTAATATTGATAATATTATAAAAGAAGTTCTTTTAAATAATCAAAAAGTTATTCTAAAATGGTTTCCTATTTCTAATGATAAAGAAGATTTATTTTTAATAGATGATTTAATAAATTTAGATTTTTATGATAACTCAGATTTACAAAGAGTTAGTAATACTTATACAAAATATATTTTTAATAAAAATCTACCTTCTAGAAAAGTTATTATAGATAAAGACAAATTAAATATTTTTCTAAAAAAAGTAAATGAATTAATAAGAAATGATGAAATATCTTTCCCTATTTTATTTACTATATCTTATTTTGATAATTTTTCACTAGATAATTACTTTTTTAAAGATGGTTTTTTTGATATAAACTATTTTATAGAAAAAATTGATTTATATAAAAATACTGATTTTGTTAATCTTAGTTATATTGGAACTCCTGAAAAATATCATAAACTAGAACAAAAAAGCATTATTTTAGATGGTTCAGATAATATTTTTGCTAAATTAAATATACTTTAAAATATGGAAGAAAGATATAAAACTCTAGAAGAATTTTGGCCTTTTTATTTAGGGGAACACCAAAATGAGACTAATAGGTTATTACATTTTATTGGAAGTTCATTTGGTTTATTTTTTCTTTTTAGTGCTTTTTACAAAAAAAATCCCACTTTAGTTTTATTTGGTTTAATTATTGGATATGCTTGTGCTTGGTTTGGACATTTTATTATAGAAAAAAATAGACCTGCTACTTTTAAGTATCCCCTTAAATCTTTTATTTCAGATTGGAAAATGCTATATTTTTATTTGTCTGGAAGTTTAGATAAAGAGTTAGTTGATAATAGCGTTAAATTCAAGCAAGTTTTATAATAAAATAAATATAATAATGTAATAACTAAGAAATTTTATAGAGAGGTTTTTTTAATGTGTATTCCAGTTAGTGGTTTTAGTTCTAAAATATCCGTAGAGGAAATGAAAGAGTTAAAAGAACTAAATAAATCTAAAAGTGGTATTTCAAAAGATCCTATAGAAACAAAAGAATTAAATAATTGTATTCCTGAACTAAAAAAAGATGAACATAAAAAAACTGTAGGTGAAGCTAAAAATCCTGCTATAAAAAGTATTGATATTTTTAAAGATAATCAACCAAATGCTTTTTTATGTAAAGCTGAAATAACTCCAAATAAAAAATTAGATAATGATTTCTTTTTATGTAAAGCAGAGATAATACCTGATAAAAAAGAAGGTAAAGATTTCTTTTTATGTAAAGCTGAAATAAAACAAGATAACAAAATTTTAGAAAAAGATTCTTCTAAATCTGAAAATAAATCAATAGTTGAAGCTGCTAAAAATGCTGCTAAAGCTGCAATAAAAGCTATTAAAGGAAACATTAGTAAAGATGATACAACCATATCAAAAGATAAAGTTAGCCCACAAGAGTTAAAATGGGCTGAAGATCTTCAAGAAAAAATAGTAAAAGGTGGTTATAAACCTAATCCAAAAGAAGTTCAAAAATACGAAGAAATATATAAAAAATATCAAAATTCAAATGAAAATATTAAAGAAAAATCTAAAGTATCAGTATCACCAGAAGAAAAACAATGGGCTATAGCTCTTGAAAAACAAATTGCTAAAGGTTATACTCCTAATGATAAAGATATAAAAAGATATCAAGAAATAAGCATAAAATTATCTAATGCTAATAGTATGCCAAATGTTTATGAAAAAAAATCAAATGTTACTCAATCAGAAATTGATTGGGCAACTGAATTAGAGAAAAAAATAAAATTTGAAAAATATAAACCAAATCAGCAAGAAAGAGATGTTTATACTAAAATTTATAATACCTTAAAAGAAGAAAATAAAGGTGGTTTTATAGATAGTCAACCTAAAGATTATACAGAAAAATATCTTAATCAAAACGATTAATTATTTAAATCAAATTAATTAAAATTAAAATCCCTCTTTTATAAAAGAGGGATTTTTTAGTTTTAGTTTTATTTAATACGGGGGTGTCCAAAAACGTGCAAAGCAGTGCTTTGCCCCTACGAAAATACTCGGTTTTACACCAAATATTTTTCGTGAAAATTGTTTTTTGGACAAAGGGTGGTTAATACCCTGTACGAAGCTTCTTTTTTATTATAATAAAATATTATGTTTAATATAATAATCACCTAAAGATATTAATTTTGCTTCATAGTCTAATAATTCTGGTTCTTCAATTATAAAATCTTTAACTATATTTTCCCAAGTTTTTTTACCATTACACTTTAAAAGTAATTCATAAGAGTACCAAGTTAATTTTTCAATAAAATTTTTATTTATCAAATAGCCTTTTTTATTTATCGTATCAAGATGATTAATCTCTTTATTTTTTGATATTAAAAAAAGCATTTCTTCTAAATGTTCATTAGCTTTTAGCAAGCAATAATCTTTATCTAAAACGGGGAAATTATTCTTTTTTATTCTTGGTAAAAAGTACTCTTCTAATTTTAATAAAGAAATTTCGTAGTTAACTAAATCATAAAAATAAGGATAAAATTTTTCTTTTTTGTATTTAGATAAAATGAATTTAAAATAATGAGTAAGGTCTTTTTTATAAGGATAAATATTTTTTTCTAGATTATTTAAAGAATATTCTTTTGCTAATTTTTCTAATTCTTCTTCTTTTATAAAATAATAAAAAGTTTTGGGAATAGAAAGCAAAAAAAGTTTTACTCTAGAGTTTTTATTTATCTGAGAAATATATTTAAAACGATTAAAATCTAATTCTTGTAGAAATAAATTTTCTTCTTTAGTTAAATTAGCAAAATAAACTTCTTTGTTTTTTACTTTTTCTTGTAAAAAATCATCAAAGCTTAGTTTTACCCATATATTTTGGTATTCTTGAAAACTCATTTATTCCACCCTAAAATCTTTTTTGCTTGTTTTAATTCTTTAACAACTTCTAAAGGTTTTTGATAATTACCATCCCTTTCAATTGATATAGCTTTTATATTGGTATTTTTTACTAAATATTCTAATAAATTCCATGTTTCTTTCCAAATAAAATTATCATGTGTATCAAATAAAATTTTATTATAAATTTTACCTCCAGCTAAATGTATTTGAACTATCCTATCTTTAGGTAATTTTTTTATGAAATCTAAAGGTTCAATACCTAAATTTTTTGAATTACCAAATAGATTAGCTAAATCTAATAAAATTCCACTATCTGTTTCCAAAACTATTTTATTTATCAACTCTTCATCAGATAAAGTATAACTTTTAGGACGTGAATAATACGCTATATTTTCTAATAAAAAAGGATAATTTATTTTTTTCTTTAAATCAAGAATATTTTTTTTAGTAATATCATAACAATCTTTATAAGTAGGTATTTGATTTAGATTATAAGTTTTTACTTTTTCAGAATAAGTAAAACATAAATGATCACTAAACCAAGGTGGATTTATTCTATTAACTAATCTTTTTAAATCTGACACATATTTTTTATCTAGACCTTTAGCTGAAGCTATTGATAGTTCTACACTATGAGGAATAATAGTAAATTTTTTACTTAGTTCTAAAATATATTCATCATAAATAGGGTTAAAATAATCATCGGACATTATTTCTATAAAATCAACATTTTCTTTATTTATTATTTCTTTTAAAGAACTTCTCCAACCTATTCCTACCCCTAATTTTGGTAATTCTTCCCATTTTATTTTATTAAAATTTTTTTTAGCTTTTTTTAAAGCTATAATGCTACTTATGCCATGATTATGAATTCCATTTGGTGGGTGTTCGTCTTCTAAAATACCTTCAAAATAATGTAAAATCTTCCAACCTTTAAAATAGCTTTTTAGTTCTTCTTTTTCAAAACAGCCAGTTTTACTTTTATTTCCTTCTAGATCATTAGCTAGATAACCATTATAAGATGGGTCATCTATATTAAATCCTTCAATAATAATAATTCCATCATCAACTAAACAGTCTTTTAATTTTTTTATTAACTCTTTTCTTTCATTGTTTGGAATAAAAGGAAACATATTTTTAGAAATAATGGCAGAATATTTTTTCTTTTTTAAAGAAAAATCTCTAAAATCATTATTTATCCAGTTAATATTAGTATTATTTGCTTTATTTATTTTTATTTTTTCAGAATCTAAATCTAATGCATCTACTTCAAAACCATAATTATTAATTTGAGTGGATAAAAAACCATCTCCACAACCTAGTTCTAAAACTTTACCTGCTGGAATCCAAGGTAAAAGAGCTATAATATCTTTATTTCTTAATGGGTTGTAGTATTTATTAGTCATTATTTATAACTTATTTTTATTAATTAAAAACAATTTAATTTTAACAAAAAATTTTGTGTAATAGTAATATAATAATTATTAACCCAAATGGCTAGTAAATAATTTTACTTAAGATTTATAAGAGATAAAGATCTATAATTCTATAATTGTTTTTTTATTAACCATTTGGGTATTAAATATTTTTTATGCTATTATAATAACAATATTTTAGTTTAAGAATTTCTTTAATGTGTGTAAGTAGTATAAATACAGTTAAAATTCAAGATACAAAGATCTTTACTCCTGTAAAAGTTGATACAATAAAAAGTACAGTATCTGTTAAAAAAATTGAACCTGAAATTCAGACAAAAGATTCCTCAAAAACGGAAAATATATTAAAAGGAACAGCTAAGTATAATGTAGCCTTTGTTTCAGAACCAAAGCTAATTCAAAAATTATCTGCTTCAACTCAAACATTATTAAAATCTTCTTCCAGTAATGATACTAAAATTAGTTTAGGTTTAACTGTAGGTGGGGCTGTAGCAGGAACTATTGCAGCAAAAGTTTTGGGAAAAAAAGCGTTACCTTTAGCACTTTTAGGCTCAAGTATAGGTTCTTTAACAGATAGAGCTATAGGAATAGTAAAAAATACTGATAAAATATCTGGATCTTACAAAACTGGTAAAACAGATGCAACAAAGTTAGAAGTTGCTCTAGGTGGTATAGGATTTGCGTTAGACATTTCAGGAGTTGCCGGAGCAAATAAACTCCTTAAAATGGCAGAAAAAACATCTAACATATCAACTAAAATTATATCAAACTCTACAGAACCAATTTCAGAAGGATTTAGGCAATATAAAAAAGCTGAAAACCTAGTTGGTAAAGCAGCTGGTGAAGCGTGGGAACACTCTATTACAAAAGGAATACCATCTCCAAATCAACTTGCTAAATTTAAAGGAACAGCTGATGTAACAGGAGCAGAAGCATTTTTAAATAAAGCAGATAATATAAAATTACAAGGCAGTAGCATAAAAGATATTGTTAGTAAAGTTCCTAAAGAGGCTCAATTAAGGGAATTAACACCAAGTAAAACTATAAAAGAAGGATTTGAATATGCTTGGGTAGATAAAAAAACAGGTATGGATTATAGATTAAGAGTTCATGGAGCAGATTCTGGCGTAGCCTTACATAATCCTACTTCTACGGCCGCACAAGGATGGATTTTTAGAATAGAAAGAAACCCTGTAGGTCAAAGAGAGTTTTCTAAAATACAAGCTTTAATGATAGATGGTGAATACAAATCAACTTCTCATCTCATTGAACTTGAAAAAGCTAAAAAGGAAGCTGAGTTAACTTTAGCGGTTATAAAAGATGCAAAAATTTCATCAGTAGGGCAGATATCAGAAGCTACATCTTCTGCTACAGTTTCTGCTCCAAGTTTATTAAAAGGAGCCCTTATGAATACTCAAGAAGCTATTTCAACTGGAATAAAAACCAATTTAGCTCATCAAATAGAAGAGTTTCATCATGGAGTTCATATTGCAGTTGGTGATGGATTAAATAAGGCTGTAAAATAGTTAATTAATGATGAACAACATTTTTATAAAAAGAATATCTGCTGAAGAAACACGAGGGTTGAGAAAAAACTTTTAAGACAAACTCAACTTTATGAAAAACTTTTATACTATGGAGATGATGAGCCGGATAATTTTTATGCAAGAGCTTTTGACAATGGAACAGTAGTTGGCATTGCTTTTATATGTAGAGAAAATAAATCTAATGATAATACATGCTTTTGGACCTGCTAGATAAAAATTAAACATATTTTAAAATCACCCCAACTCTCGAGATAAGACCTATTTTATCCCTTCTCTTTTAGTAAAGAGGGCACTGGAAGGCGAAGACTTTGGTAGGGGAGGGACTATGAATAATTAAGTATAAATTTGTATTTTATTTATATGGTAATAGCTATAAAAAGTACATAAAAAATAAAAATTTGAATTGAGTATAGAATAAAAAATTAAATTTAATTACAATTGATTTTAAACTTTTTTTAAATTCTTACTTTTTACTCCGAATTTGATTTATAATACTTTTATGAATTAGGATAAAAAAGTCCGAATTAGTTTTTTAGGATTTTAAGTATGAAAATATCAGCTGTAGAAGAATATGCATTAAGATGCCTTGTTCAACTTGCAAAAAGTGAAAATGGCACTCCTGTTTCTGCTGAAGAAATATCCACTAGAGAATTATTATCACCTGCTTATGTAGAAAAAATTTTACAAAGACTGAATAAAGTAGGCTTTGTTAAAAGTTTAAGAGGTACTAAAGGTGGGTATATATTGGTAAAATCTTCAGATGAAATTATGATTGGTGATGTAATTAGAGCAGTTGATGGCGATTTTTCTTCTGAAATGTGTGGTTCTTTTTCTGGTTATAGTCCAGAATGTACACACATAGGAGGATGTGCTATCAGACCTCTATGGAAAAATATCTACAAATATATTTTCGAAGTTTTGGATAAAACTACTTTACTTGATCTTATAAAAGATGAAAAAGATACCGCTTTTTTATTAGAACAAAAATTCTCAGAAAATTTAAAAGAACCTGTAAAAATATAATTTAAGGAGTATAAAATGTCTCAAGATTTTTTAGTTATAGAAGATTTATATGTTAGTGTTGATGATAAAGAGATACTAAAAGGCGTTAATTTAAAAATAGGAAAAGGTGAAACTCATGCTTTAATGGGACCAAATGGTTCTGGTAAAAGTACTCTTTCTAATGTAATTATGGGACACCCTAAATACAAAATAACCAAAGGAGCTATTTATTTTAATGGTGAAAATATAGTAGAAATGACACCAGATCAAAAAGCTAGAAAAGGTATTTTTTTAGCTTTCCAATATCCTATAGCTATATCAGGTGTAAGAGTATTTAATTTCTTAAAAAATATGATGGAATCAGTTCAAGGAAAAGATATTTCTGTAGCTGATTTTAGAAAAACCTTAAAAGAAAAATCTAAAATGTTAGATTTCAAAAGCTCTTTTATCAAAAGATATTTGAATGAAGGTTTTTCTGGTGGAGAAAAGAAAAGACATGAAATATTACAAATGGCTCTTTTTGAACCAAAATTAGCTCTTTTAGATGAAACAGATTCTGGATTAGATGTAACAGCTTTAAAAATAGTTTGTGATGGTATTAATAAAATAATTAATCCAGAAATGTCAACAATTATTATTACTCACTATAAAAGAATGTTGGAATACGTAAGACCTCAATATGTTCATGTAATTATGGACGGTAAAATTGTAAAATCTGGTGGAGAAGAATTAGTAGAAAAAATTGATTCTGAAGGCTATGATTGGTTGAAAGAAAAAGTATTAGTGGAAGCATAAAGGATATTTGAGGCTAAAATGCTAAAAGTTAAGAGAATATAAATCTTCTAACTTCTAACTTTTAACTTCTAACTTAAAAAGAGGAATAAAAAAATGACTGTAGTTACTGAAGGAATTGGAATAGATAGTTATAAATATGGTTTTCATGATTCGGAAGAAAATTATGTTTATAAAGCAAAAAAAGGCTTAAACAAAGAAATAGTAGAAGAAATTTCTGTAAAAATGAAAAAAGAGCCTCAATGGATGACTGATTTTAGATTAAAATCTCTTGAGATTTTTGAAAAGAAACCAATGCCAAATTGGGGAAATACAGAAATGTTAAATGAAATAGATTTTGATAATATCCATTATTATGTAAAATCAACTGAAAAACAAGGTAGAAACTGGGAAGATGTTCCAGAAGAAATAAAAAATACTTTTGATAGATTAGGTATTCCTGAAGCAGAAAGAAAATTTTTGGCTGGTGTAACAGCTCAATATGAATCTGATGTTGTTTATCATAGTATAAGAGAAGATTTAGAAAAATTAGGTGTTATTTTTACTGATATGGATACAGCTTTAAGAGAATACCCAGAAATAGTAAAAAAATATTTTGGAACTATAATTCCAGCTGAAGATAATAAATTTGCTGCTCTTAACTCTGCTGTTTGGAGTGGTGGAAGTTTTGTATGGATTCCTGCTGGAGTAAAAGTTGAAATCCCTTTACAAGCTTATTTTAGAATAAATACAGAAAATATGGGGCAATTTGAAAGAACTTTAATAATTGCAGAACCCGGAAGTTATGTTCATTATATAGAAGGATGTACAGCTCCTACTTATAGAAGTGATTCTTTGCATTCTGCTGTAGTTGAATTAATTGCTATGGAAGGTGCAACCATAAGATATACTACCATTCAAAATTGGTCAAATAATGTTTATAATTTAGTAACAAAAAGAGCTCATGCTCATAAAAATGCTACAGTAGAATGGATTGATGGTAACTTAGGCTCTAAACTCACTATGAAATATCCTGCTGTTTATTTGATGGGAGAAGGTGCAAGAGGTGAAATTTTATCTATTGCTATGGCTAGTACCAACCAACACCAAGATGCTGGTGCAAAAATAATTCATGCAGCTCCTAATACTTCATCTATTATTACTGCAAAATCTATATCAAAAAATAATGGTAGAGGTTCTTATAGAGGGCTTATTAAAATATTACCTGGTGCAGAAAACTCAAAAAGCCATGTAGTTTGTGATGCTCTTATTTTAGATGAAGCTGCTAGATCTGATACTTATCCAACTATGCAAGTTGAAGAACAAAAAGATGTAATAGTAGAACATGAAGCAACTGTTAGTAAAGTAGGTGAAGAACAATTATTTTACTTAATGAGTAGAGGTTTGAGTGAAGTTGAAGCTAAAACCATGATTGTAAATGGTTTTGTTGAGCCTTTTGTAAAAGAATTACCTATGGAATATGCAGTTGAGTTAAATAAATTAATTCAATTAGAAATGGAAGGATCTGTAGGATAAAAATATGAATAATACAATAGAAAAAGGAATAACTGAAAAATCACTTGAATTAGTTCTTAATAGTTTTCCAGAATGGTTAAAAGAACAAAAAATAAACGCTTGGGAAATATATAAAACTCAATCTAAAGATAATTTAAGAAAAGAAAAATTTAAAGATGTTATAGAAAGTTTAGAAATTGAAAATATTTCTTTTAAAAATGGTTTTTCAGAAAATAATAAAACAAATTTTTGGGGAGATTTATCAGCTTTTTCCTCATTAACAGGTAAAAATTCTTTAAACGAAGAGTTGGCTAAAAAAGGAGTTATTTTTAAATCATTAAAAGATGCTTTAGTAGAAAATGAATCTTTAGTAAAACCTTATTTATTAAAAACTAGATTAACTGATAAAGACTCTCGTTTTACAGCTTTAGCTGAAGCTTTATGGACAGATGGTATTTTATTATATATACCAAAAGATACCGATGTTTCTATTCCTGTTCATTTATTAAAAAATATAGCTGAAGGTAATACACAAAGTTATTATAAAACTCTTATTATAGTAGAAGATAGAAGTAATTTAACTCTTATTGATGAATTTTATTCTGAAAATACAAATGATTTCTTTTTAGTAAGTGGTTTAACCGAATTTTATTTAAAAAATAGTGCTAATGTAGTTTATTTACATCTTCAAAACTATGATTATAATGCTTTTAATTTTTCATTACAAAAAGCTGTTTTAGAAAAAGATGCTCAGTTAAAACTATTATCTGTTTCTTTAGGGTCTCAATTTAGCTATGAAAATATTAGAACTTATATGGAAAAAGAAGGCTCTAATGCAAAAATATTAGGTTTGGTAGTTGGAGACCAAGAACAAGTATTTCAACATGAAACCTTACAATATCATCCTGTTTCTTCTGCAATGAGTGATTTGCACTTTGAAGTTATGCTAAAAGGTAAATCTGAATCTGCTCATAATGGTTATGTTCAAATTGAAAAAACTGCTCAAAAAACAGATGCTCATCAACTAATAAGAAACTTATTATTAAGTAAAAAAGCAAAAGCTGAAGCTATTCCTAATTTAGAAATTTTAGCAGATGATGTTAAATGTTCTCATGGTGTATCTTTAGGCCCTGTTAATTATGAAGAACTTTTTTATCTAATGAGTAGAGGTTTTTCTAAAGATGAAGCTCAAAATTTGGTTATAGAAGGTCATATTCAAAATATTATCAATGATTTTCATGAAGAAATAATAGATGAAGATGATGAAGATGAAAATTCTTTAGAAACTCAAACTTTAGGAACAAAAGTTAGAGATTATATCTTAGGAACTTTAGCTAAAAGAGGTTAATTTTTTATGTCAGAAATAAATTTTGGAAAAACATCTGAAATAGAAGACGGAAAAGTAACTGTAAAAAGGTTTGGAAGAACTAGAGTAGCCGTTTGTAAATACAAAGATAATTTTTATTCTTTTAAAGATGTTTGTACTCATGATAATGCACCATTAGATCAAGGTGAAATATGTGAAAATGTAATTCAATGTCCAAGACATGGTGCTAAATTTGACATTACAAATGGAGCAGTTATTTCTGCTCCAGCATTTGCTCCTTTAGAAACTTATAAAGTTACTCTTGATAATGAAAATATAAAAATAGAATTAGATTAATATGATTGAAACATTAAAAAAAGAATTAATAAATACAGAAAAAATAAGAAAAGATTTTCCTGTTTTATCTCGTAAAATAAATGAAAAAGATTTAGTTTATTTTGATAATGGTGCTACTTCTCAGAAGCCTTTTTCTGTAATAAATAAAATGAAAGATTATTTTGAACAATCTAATGCCAATGTTCATAGAGTTGGACATACTTTAGGTCAAGAATCTTCATTAGCTTATGAACAAGGTAGAGAAAAAATAGCTAATTTTATTAATGCAAAAACCTCTAAAGAAATAGTTTTTACTGCTAATGCTACAGAAGCTATCAATTTGGTAGCTTACTCTTGGGGTAGAGCTAATATTCAAGAAGGTGATGAAATTATTGTTAGTATAATGGAACATCATTCTAATTTTATTCCTTGGCAACAATTAGCTAAAGAAAAAAAGGCTGTTTTAAAAATAGCTGAGATTAATGAAAATTATGAGTTTGATTTAGAACAATTTAATAATTTATTATCAGAAAAAACAAAATTAGTTGCTGTTACTATGATGTCTAATGTTTTAGGTACTATTACACCTATAACAGAAATTTGTTCTTTAGCTCATAAAGTTGGTGCTAAAGTAATCGTAGATGCTTCACAATCTGTTCCACAAATGAAAGTTGATGTTCAAAATTTAGATACAGATTGGTTAGTCTTTACAGGTCATAAAATGTGTGGTCCAACAGGTATCGGAGTTTTACATGGAAAATATGAAGTTTTAGAAACTATGCCTCCATTTTTATATGGTGGTGGCATGATAACAACTGTTTCTATAGAAGAATCTTTTTGGGAAATGCCACCTCAAAGATTTGAAGCAGGAACTCCTAAAATAGCAGAAGTTATTGGATTAGGTGAAGCTGTAGATTATTTAAACTCTATAGGTATAGAAAATATTAGAGAACATGAAAAAGAACTAACCAAATATTTATTAGAACAATTACAAAAAATAGAGCCAGTAAAAATATATGGAACTTTTGATATAGAAAAAAGAGGTTCTGCAATTGCTTTTAATATAGGTAAAATACATCCTCATGATGTAGGAACTTTATTAGATGAATGTGGAATAGCTGTAAGAGTTGGACATCATTGTGCTATGCCTTTACATAAAAAATTGAATATCCCTTCAAGTATAAGAGCTAGTTTATATTTTTATAATACCAAAGAAGAAATAGATTATTTTATAACTTGTTTAAATAAAACCTTGAAAATTTTTAAAAAATTTATTTAAAAACAAGTTAAAATTTAAATAATTTATATTTAATTCTTATTAAAAAAACTTCTTTTTATTTTTTATTTGAGCTAATATTATTAATCCAGTTATTCATTGTAAAAAAACACTTCAAAAAAAATAATGACAAAATTTGAGAAAGAAATAACAGATGATTTAGAAAAACTTTTAGAAATAATACCAGAGAAAATAAGAGTAGAAATAGAAAAAACAGGAAGAAAAACTGAACTTTTAGAGATCGTTTTAGATTTAGGTAGAGAGCCTGAAGTAAGATTTAATAAAGATTTTGCTTATCTAAATTTACCACCAATAACTACAGAAGAAATAGATTATGTACTAAAAAGAGTGGGTGATTTTGGTAAAGATAGCCGAGCAGGAATTGAAAGAACTTTGCACAGAATTTCTGGTATCAGAAACAGAAGAGGCAAAATTATAGGTTTAACTTGTAGAGTTGGTAGAGCTATACAAGGTACAGTTGATATTATAAGAGATCTAGTAGAATCTGGTAGAAGTATCTTAATGCTTGGAATACCAGGAATAGGTAAAACAACTAAGTTAAGAGAAATAGCTAGAATTTTAAGTTCAGAACTTCGTAAAAGAGTAATTGTAATTGATACCTCCAATGAAATTGCAGGAGATGGTGATATTCCTCATCCAGCCATAGGAAGAGCTAGAAGAATGCAAGTTGATTTACCAGAAAACCAACACGCTGTTATGATAGAAGCTGTTGAAAATCATATGCCTGAAGTAATTATTATAGATGAAATAAGTACCGAAATAGAAGCTTTAGCAGCAAGAACTATTGCAGAAAGAGGTGTGCAATTAATAGGTACAGCACACGGTAATAGTATTGAAAATTTAATTATGAACCCTTCTCTTAATGATTTAGTAGGTGGAATTCAAACCGTAACTTTGGGAGATGAAGAAGCAAAAAGAAGAGGAACTCAGAAAACTGTTCAAGAAAGAAAATCACCTCCAACTTTTGATATTGTAATAGAATTACAAGATAGATATAGATTAGCTGTACACCCAGATGTTTCTGAAGCTGTAGATCAATACTTAAGAGGTTCTTTATCTGCTTTTGAAATTAGAAGTATAGATGAAAAAGGAAATGTAAAGGTAAGCCAACAAAATAATAGACCATTAAAAAAACATATAGAAAATAATTTGATAGGTGATTCTTCAGAAGAGATTAAAATATATCCTTATGCAGTTAGTAGAAGTCAATTAGAAAGGATTATGAAAGGTCTTAGAGTTTCTGCAAGAGTTACAAAAAATTTAGAAGATGCTGATATGATTTTTGTTTTAAAATCTTATGCAAAAGCAAATAATAAAGTTCTGAAATGGGCTGAGAATAAACAAGTTCCTTTACATATAGTAAAAAATAATAATGTTTACCAAATTCAAAAAACACTTAGAGAAGCGTTGCAAATAGATGATATTGAAGAAGAATTTAATAAAATTGAAGATGAAATAGAAGAAGCCTTACAAGAAGTAGATGAAGCTATGGAAACTATAAAACATGTTGCTGTACCAATAGATTTATTACCTAGAAATGAAGATATTTTAAAAATGCAACAAAAAGTAGTACAAAAAAATGACTTTGTTTTTGAAGTAGTTGGAATCGAAACAGAAAAAAGATTAAGAATTTATCCAAATAATAAAAAGGGGCGTAATTAATGTTTATAACATTTGAAGGAGTTGAAGGAGCAGGAAAAACTACTCAAATAGGATTATTAAAAAACTTTTTAGAAGAAAAAGGTAAAAAAGTTATAATAACCAGAGAACCTGGAGGTACTATTTTAGGTAAAAAAATAAGACACCTTATTCTAAATCCAGATGAAGAAGATAAACCTTCAAAAATGTGTGAATTGATGCTTTATATTGCAGATAGAGCTCATCATGTAGAAAATCTTATAAATAAGCATCTTGAAGAAGGTTTTTTTGTTATTTCAGATAGATATGTAGATTCATCTATTGCTTATCAAGGTTACGCTAGAGGAGCAAATATTGAACAACTAATACTTTTAAATGATATTGCAACTAAGGGTCTAAAACCTAATATTACCTTTATTTTAGATATTGATCCTCAAAAAAGTATGGATAGAATATCAAAAGAAAGAGTTTTGGATAGAATGGAGCTAGAAAAAATAGATTTTCATATAAAAGTTCGAAATGGTTTTTTAAAAATTGCAGAAAAAGATGTACATAGAGTAAAAATAATAAATGCAGATAAATCTATAGATGAAGTAAAAAAAGATATTTGTAGTTATTTTTAATAGTATAGAATTCATTGTTAATAAAAAAAATGAAAAAGTTACGCAAAACGTTTTGCGTAACTTTTTCAACTATTTGTATGCTAAGCATTTTAATTCTTTTTACTTTTTACTAATTGTATAAAATTCTATTTCAAACAATAACTTAGGAAAAGTAAAAAAATAACTTACAACACTTTGGATTTTAGCTATTGCTTGTTTGGGAGTGTCCAAAAAGGCTTTTTCTAGGTCTTTTTTTTACGAAAGACTAGGGTTAAAGCCAGTGTTTTCGTATGGGCGTTATAATTAACGCACCAGTAGTTAAGAATAATATTTTGTAATAAAAAACATTCAGAAGAAAAATAAAATTAAAGTTAGCAAAAAGAAAAAGCTAATAAGAATAAAATTTAAGCATAACAAAGAAATGGAAAATTAATTTCCACAAATATCAAGAATTAATAATAAATTATTCTATAAAGCACCTCCTTTTAATTTTTTTTTGTTAGAGAGTTATGATGTATTAAATTTTAGTTGAAAAGGTTTATTCTCAAAACTTTCAAAAATTAGTTCAAAATCTTTTATCCAGCCAAGTAATATTCCACCTAATAATTTAGAAAATATATTTTATTGATAAATTGTTTGATAAAACTTTTAAAACATCTGCCTTTAAGAATAACTGGTTTATTATGTGAGCTATCTGAATTAACAGATAAACAACTTTCATACCATTAGGTTTTTTAGTATAAATGTGTTCAAGATTGTAACCATGATGCTTTTGAGTATCAAAACCTTCATTTTCTATCTTCCATCTCAACTGAGCATTAGATTCAATTTTTAATAAATTTTCAGATTTTATCTTAAAGTTTGTAATAAAGGCTCTTACTACTTTTTCATTAAAATATTTAGCAAAAATATTTATTTCAAATTCGGAATATTCAATTTTATTCATCCACCGATACATTGTTTCTTTATCTTTAATCTCTGGTAATTCAATCTTTCCTCCTATTGCAGTCTCCTATTTTCAAAGAACCCATTGAAGTCCTCCCATACTGTTTTTAAATTACCTTCCTTAAAAGTAATTATGTATTTCCAATTATGGGTATTACAGATTTTTAGTACACTGGCATTTGGATATAATCCATCAAGAAGCAGACAAATTTTTAATCTTGGAAAAAATTTCTTTATTTTTTCTGAAAGACGATAAAATGCTTTAAGTTCACAATCTTGTTTATCAAATTCTTTATCTGCTGGATTCTCAATAAACTCTGTTGCAACTGATATTGCTAATCCATTTGATGTTACTATTTTAGCTTCTAGTACCCTATGAAAATATTGTTTTTTACCATTTCTTGTTTCATAAAGACAATGTTCACAATGTTTTTCAGTAAAACGATAAATTTGTTTCATCTATTGCTATCAGATAATATATTCCTAACCTGTAATTTCTTAACTGTCTACTTCTTAATAATTTATTTGACATTTTATAGGTTAATTTTTCCAATCTGATATTTGAAATTTATTCCAAAAATATGCCAAAGTATCTCCATTGGGAATACTTATCAAATTTAAGTTAAAAGCTTTATTTAGAAATTCTTTTGCTTCTATTTTGCTTAACTCAATATTATAGTTTCTCCTTGAACCTGTGAAACTAAAGAGTATTAAGCTTTAAATTTATAATCTCATGTATTTGATAATGTCATTTTTTCTCTTGGCGGAAATCTTTTAATTGACTTTATCCAAGTATGGAAATTTGGAAAAAATTTTTTATAGACGCAAAATAACTGCTACAAAATTAATTTTCTCTAATTTTTCTGACTTTAGGGGCTTTCTTTTTTCTCTTTTTTTTGGCATATTACTTTTTAGGTTAAAATTATGGAGCATATTTTACTCCAAATTTTTTTTTGGTTAAAAAACTTCTAAAATTTTTTTCAATATGCTTTATTTATTCATATTTCAGTGCGAAAATTTGTCATTCTTTATTACCATTAACGCAACACTTTTAGACACCCCGCCGACATTTTGTATAGCTAACCCGTATTTCTCACAGGATTTTAAAATATTTTAAAAACACACCCCGTCATTCTTTGGTAGCAAGGAATCTAGTGTGTTTTTCTTTGGTAAATTTTTATAGGTTTAAAATAAAAAATAGGTGCTTTGCACCTAGTATAAAAACATTTTTACTTCATAACTATTAAAAGTTAAATTATAGTTAAAAATTAATTTTTAGTATTGTAAAACAGATAAATTCGATCATAGATCGAATTTATCTGTTTTTTATTTATTTAAAAGTGTTTTGAATTAAACTATTATCTTTAGACTTTGCTTATAAACAAGATATTTTTATTTCTTACTTTTTATATAGTTGACATTCGCCTATAAGGCGAAAATTTTTTACTATTTTAGATTGAGGTTTTTATTTTGATCCTAAAAAGAAATCTTTTTATGTTCTTATTTGTACTATTTATTTGTCTGTTTTTTCTTCTTGTAATATTAAATTTGATAATAATAATAGTACTGTAAATGTTAAAAATAATACTAAAAATAACCTTTTAAATGATAAAAATTTGGAGTAAAAAAACTTACTAATGGTAATCTTTGTTTAAATCCTTATGGAGATCGCTTTTACTAGCAAGCAGTTACAATGAATATGATATGGAATATCCAACAGATCCATGGACTTTAGACTATGATCAAAATTTAGTTGGTAAAAACATATAATAAATGCTTCAGAAGGACGTTTAAATGCTTTTACCTTTCTTTATGAAAGAGATGAAAATGGTAATGTTTTGTATAACACTTATCCAGTTATTTACCCTCTTATTAGTCCTTTTGGTGATGGTGATTTTTTAAAAAATTTTTATTCCTATAATACAGGTACTTTGTATTCTCAAAATTTCTTTTTTCAATCTGATACTTATAGGAATAATAAAAGTAGGGTTTGAAAAACAATAGATCTAACAGGAAATATTTTAAAGCACCTATTTCTTGGTATAAAATAGATTCTGGAACAGCAACTATAAGAATAGAAAAGATAGATGATAATAATGCACAAATAGTTTTTGAGTCTAATTTAATTCTACTGCTATTAATGTAAATGATCATAATTTTGCTTTTGCTACCTCTATTCAAATTACTTTCAATATTTTGGAGATAGAGGAGCTAAATTAAATTTCCAAAGATATTATGCAAAAAGCATACCTATTCCTATTTGTGATAGAAAAGATATATCACTAATAAATCTAAATCCTAAATTAACTAATTTATCTCAACCGTCTAAAATAGATTTATCTGTATCTGATAAAAACTTATTATGGACAATAGAAGTAACAGGAAGAAATTATATAAAAAAATATGGTGGGAAAGGTGATTTTTCAATAAATTTTTCAGATGGATTAGGTGTTAATGATATTCAACCAGGAGATTATGAAATAAAAGCTTATTATGATTCATTTCCTGAAACAATAGAAAGAACGATTATTACTAGAGAAAATGATGAATATGCCCCTGTTTTAAATGAAACAACATCTGCCCCATTTGGAATAAAAAATGAAATGTATGTTCAAACTATAGATCTTACACAATCTTGTGTTAAGGAGAATTAAAAATATGAAGAAAAATAATTTTTTAACTATTTTATCATTTATAGCTACATTTTTATTAGTTATAAATGCGTGTTCTTTTAAAAATAATGAAAATAATACAACTATAAATACAAAAATATCTAATAAAAATATAAAGAATGATAATTTTTCTATAAAAAATATTTTACCTACAAAAACAGATCCAAATGACGAATTAAAATTTCTTTTTAAGAGTAAAGATGTTGAAATGAATATGTCTTTAGAGAGAAAATTTCCTAAAAATAAATCTTTGGATTTCAAAGAATTTAGTGTAACTCCATCTAACTTAAATATAATAAAAACTACTTTACCAACAAAAAAAGAAGTTATTATAGATTATAAAAAAACAGAAGAAGAATTTGAAGATTGGATGAAAAAACTATATAAAACATCAAGAACTTATGTAATAACTGAACATAATAAAAATAATAAAATATTAAAACAAAAGTTTGAAGAAAACTTAAAAAATTTTCCAAAACACTCTAAAGAAAGAAGTGATTTTATAAAAGATTATGAAACTAAAAAAGAGCTTAGAAACAAGGCATTTAGAGTTTCTTTAAAAAAGATGAAAGATGCATATAAAACAGATCTTAAAAATTTACATATTAATTTAAAAAAATTTTATGGTATAGAAGATAAAAAATTTAAAGTAAAAGATTTTAACCTTTGGAATGCTTTAGCTTTTGCATCTCCTGTTGTGGGTTTTATAAAAGCAACTATAGATACTCTTCAAACTATATCATCTTATATCTTTTCGGATGTTCTGGGTGAACCTGAGCCTATTGAAACTACAATTTCTAAATTTTCTAATGGATTAAGTGATTTAATTAAGATACCTACCCCTACAGTTACTAATACAACTACAGATTCAGCTCAAACACTTGTTTCAAATACTTATACATCTAATGCTCAAGCAGATTATTTATCTGCAAAAGTTGGGGATAGTACAAGTTTGGATAATGTTTATGGAACTGTTTCAGCTGAAAGAAACATAATTCGAATTGGTACGACAATAGGAGACAGAGCTGTTGAAACATTAGCAAAAAATACAGACCAAATTTTAAATGAAGAAATATTTAAGAAAATTTTATCAATTTTAGATAAAGATAAAAATAATACATTTGTTATACCTATAACACCTAAAAAAATTCTAAATTTAGTTGGAGTAATTTTAAATAATAATAGTGAAGAATGTGCTAAAAATATTATTTATAATTATGATGAAATCCAAAATTATTTATATGAATACCTTAAAGCACCTACCCTTGATCCTAAAGTCATTAATTCAAACTGTACTCTGGGAATGATTATAGTGCAAACTGCAAAAAATAATACACGTAATATAAATATTAGCTCATCTGTAACCCAAAAAATAACATTATCATTGGTTTTCAGAAGTGATTTACCACAATTAAATGTTTTGGTTCAGAATGCTTTAGTAAGTTATGAAAAGGGTAAATATAATACTACTGAAAATATGGAGAAAGTTTTAAAAATAGTTCGTGGAAAAGAGTTAAGCTTACAAATAGAAACTCCAAACTTATGCAGCCAAGCTATTAATTATCAATATAATTCTGGATCTCAATTAGCAACTGCTATTGCAGAAATACCTGCAAAATCTTTACTTTTTGATGGAAATTATAAAATCAAATATTTACTAAAAGATCTCTATACTAATGAAGAAATATCTTCAACAGGAAATCAGCCTATAGAAGTTAATCTAGCTAAATTATTAGGTGGAGATATTGGAAATATTAATCTAGGGAAAAGTAATTTTTTTGAAAATCATCCTATAACACCATTAAGAATGTATGATCTTGAAAGAATAGGTTATACAGGAGGTCTTACAAACCCAGCTAATACTTCAGTTCCTAATTTACAAGCTAGTCCATTTAATTTCTCAGTTTATATAGAAAATGATTCTGGAAATCTTTTTGATATTGATGTAAATAGAGTTTTTAGCGGTTCAGTTTCAACTGAAGATAAAATTTGTTTAAGTAAAAAAGTTTATGGTGTGGAATGTGCAGATATGACAAAAACTCAGTTTGCGGTAAATCCAGCAAGATTTGAGAGTGGTATTTATGAAGTTAAAACAAAATATTCTAATATATCTCCTGAAAAAACAGATAAATCAATTCTTGATTGTAATTCTTATTATTCAGATGTAATGGATTCTCAATATATACAAAAAAGAGAAAAATGTAGGCAAAATCTTGAAGGATATAGCGAAAGAAGTAAAAAAAATTATCATCCTTTTGTAGTTTTACATACAAATTATTCTACTTTTGCTAGGATTATGAAAAGACCTGAAGAGCAATACATAGATACCGATTATTCTAAACTTTTAACAGGGAATATGAGCCAACCTAGTAATTATAGTTCTGTAGCAAGTATTCCTGCTATGAATGATTCTATTGATCCAGATAGATTTTCAGATGAAGTTATAAATGATTATCAGGCAACTAATTATTTTCCTACTCCTCCTGTAGATATTATAAGTACAAAAGTAGTTAATAAAATTATAAAAAACACACCTAATTTTAATTCAAAAGGTAAAACTAGTAGAGCTCTTTTTGGAGATCTAATAGAAAAACATGAGACTTATGGTTATAATTCAGGTTATTATGATGCTTTTAATGGGTTATCAATAAAAGAATGTATATCAGATAAATACATTAATGTAGGGGCTGTTGTAAATTTGACAAATGATCATTTTTATTTAAATGAACCTTTATTAAATAAAAATGTTTATATTCCTATGAAACTTCAAGTTGTAAAAAGAAATTATACAACAGGAGAAGATGAAATAATGGAATCTTGGAATTTTAAGGCAAAAGTAGGTTCTAGTACTATTGTTCAAAATTATTGGGATGGAAAAAATCATGGATTAACTCCAAATAGTGAGATTGAAAGTCCTCCTGATTATACTTATGGTAGATATAAAGTTGTTGTAAGTATAGATAATGCAAATCTTAATCTTTCAAATTTATCTGTAAACTTTGATAATGCCTACGTTACTTATCCATATATTTCTAAATCTTCTACAGATGCAGATATTTTTATGGAAAATGATAATAGTTGTATTGATAGTACAACATTAGCACAAGGTAATGAGATTTTAGATGAACTTGGAGAAAGTTTTGAGCATTTAAATTTTAATAATGTTGATAAACTAGCTTTTGAAAGCCAAGATTTTTATGCTTTTTCTGGTTACACATTTAATACAGCTTCTTTCAATATTCAAGGTGGAACTGGAACAATAGAAAGCCAAGTTGTAAATGAAATAGATAATATGAAAAAAGAACGAGATTTAGTCAAGAAAATTTTTAATTCTCCTGATGCAAAAAAACCTCAAAATACAAAAGTTATACAAGATTCTGTAAAAAGGTTTGTAACAAGTAAAAATAATGTTCAGAATTTAGTAAAAACAAATGGTGGAAATAATGGAAGAATTATAAACTATCTTAGAGGGATAGGTGCTTATGAAGAATTTATTTTTATAACTACTGTTGGTACAGCGAGTATGATTGCAATAAATGATATAGTTAATCCTATAGATGCCGTTGTTAACAGTATTGATTATACTAAAACAGTCAAAGAAGCAGTTAGAATAAGAAATCCTTTATCTCGTTTACTTCGTAAAGTAGAGGATATGTGTAAACAAGATGTAGATTTGATTAAATATAATAATTTTAAAGATAAAGCAAGAGGTGTTATTTCAGATTTTGATCAAATTTTGTATGAATTAGAAAAATCTACCTATACAATAACAAATATAGATGGTTTAACTTTTAACTATGATATATTTAAAACAAAATTAGAGCTTCTAAGAAAACATATTATAGATAATGCTAGTTTAGAATATACAACAACTATAAAACAAGATTGTGATTGCCCTGTAAAAAATACTAATTTGGTTATAGATGATGAAACCATAAAATGTAGAATTAAATCTATTAGAGATCCTTTGAAGAGAACAGAAGTTGTAAAAAACTTAAATATTCTTGATAGTGTTAGGTATTCCAATGAAATTTCTCCAACAAATTGTTTTTTATGTTCTAATACATTTGCTATTGCTAAAGTTCAATATTTAAGCGATAATTTGGCTAATACATATAATTTTAAAATATTTTATAGTGTTAATGGTGGAATTAAAGAAACTAAAAGTTTTAAAAGAGTTGTTTCAGTTACTGAATGGGAAAATATGAAATATCAAGAAGCTGTTAAATTTACTCAAGATGCATATCATGCTGAAATAAAGCTGATAGAATATATTTATAAGCAATTTTTGGGAAATACAGATGTTAGAGCAAATATTTATCCAGATAGAGAAATGTGTTCTAATTGCGAACTAGCCTTATTTGGTGGAATTGATATTGGTGATGGAAAAAGAAGAAAAAGTGTGAAAGATATAACTCCAAATATAACAGTTGAAAATAATTTACCAAGTATTTATAAATCTGGTGAAAAAATACCAACTTTGGCTGGAAGGATAAAAGGACTAAAAAATTATGATGGAGCTTTAAATTAATGAATAAAATTTTTGAAGTTTATAAAAATATTTTATGGGGAAATAAAAATGAATATAGATTGAAAACTATAATTGAAGCTGGAGATATAGATTTTAATATTACCTTTAATTTTGAAAATAAAAGTATTTTTTATAAAGAATGTAATCATAATATTTATACTCTTTTGATGGATTTTATCGTATCTGATGATAACTATAATAATATTAAGTTTTTACTTGAAAGAGGAGCTAATCCCAATATAGTATGTAAATACAATGGTTATAATAGATATTGTATTCATGAAATAATACTAAATTCTTCAAGGGTTTTAGAAATGGGTTGGCAATATTTTAACATACCCCCAGAAGCTATTGGCGAATGGTATTTTAAAGACTATATAACAGAAGAAGGAGTTAAATTACTTGTAGAACATGGTGCAGAAGTTAATGTTAAAGATGATTGGGGTAAAACACCTCTAGATATAGCTATTCTATGCGAAATAGAACCTATAATAAATTATTTAATAAGTGTAGGGGCAAAAAAAGGCAGTGAACTATCAGAAGAAGAAACTTATGTATATAAAACAGCCCCTGGGGAAATACAATACCATTTAACTTTTTGGCATGAAGAATATCCTCCAATTGATGAAGAAGCCCTTTTTTTAGCTATTTGCAAAGAAACGGATGATTATATCATTAAAAATAATTTAAATATGTAAAAGGAAAAATTAAATTGAAAAGAAAGAAAATTATTTTAACAAGTATAATTTTTTTTAATTTTTTCTCATGTAATAATGTAAAAAATATAAGTAAACAAAAAGAAAATATTATACAATCTGGAACTATAAGTATCCCAAACGACTCTATAAAAAAAGAATCTGAAAACCCTAAAATAGTTCCTTTTTCATTACCTAGCCCTTTAGTAGTTGATTTTACAAAAACTCCTAAAAAAAATTTACAAATGGAAAAATCTAAAATAGACGAAATTTTAAAAAAAGATTCTATATTAGATAAAAATACTAATATGGATATAGAAAAGAATAATTACTATATGAATTTATCTGAAAATGAATCAGATAATTCTAAAAAATTAAACTATGCTCAAAAAGCACTAGAGTATAATATTAATGATTATAGGGCATATAATAGTATAGGTTTAGTTTTTCTTAATTTAGAAAAATATGATAAAGCAGAAGCTTATTTATTAAAATCATTTGAGATTAATAATAAATATGTGGATGTTTTATACAATCTTTTTATTTTATATTATTATAAATTAAAAAGTTATGAAACTTCAAAAATATACTTAGATAAATTAAAAGAAATTGAACCAAATTTTTTTAAAAAATATAATATGGATGGTAATTTTGATTTTTTATACGAAAATTTAGAAAAAGAAATAGCTTTTAGTTATTATTCATTTTATAGTATGTGGTTTACAAAAAAAGAAATTTTTGAAGGTACTATTTATTGTATTGATAATACAATAAATAAAGAAACATTTGATATTTTATTTAATTATCTATTAAAAATGAATTTCAAAAATAATATAGATTTAACTTCTTATGAACAAAGTTATCAATATATAGGAGGTAAAATTTTATATTCATTAAAAGAAAAAAATGATGATAAATTTAAAGCTTATAAAAAATATCAAAGAGAAATTAATCTTTTAGATGCTTTTAATATTGCAACATTATATCTAAGAGATGTACATCGTAAAAATTGTAGATTTACTAATGAGTTTGAATATGCTGATAATGAATTAACACAAATAAAATAATTTAGTATTAAAATAACCCGAAAAAGTGTGAAAGATATAACTCCAAATATAACAGTTGAAAATAATTTACCAAGTATTTATAAATCTGGTGAAAAAATACCAACACTAACTGGAAGAACATCTGGCTTAAAAAAGTACCCTGAGGTTTTATAATGAGAAAAAATATTTTTGAAAATTATAAAATAATTTTGGGGCAAATTAGAGATGAATATAGATTAAAAGCTATAATTGAAGCTGGTGATATAGATTTTAATATAACTTTTGGTTATAGTTATAAAAATATTTTTTACAATGATTTCAAAAGTAATATTAGAACTATTTTAATGGAATGTATTTTGATAGATTATAATTATGAAAATATTAAATATTTACTCGAAAAAGGTGCTAATCCAAATATAATGTGTAAATATCTAGGAGATATTACATATTGTATTCATGAAATAATATTAAATTCTTCAAGAATATTAGAAGGTGGATGGGAACATTTTAACATACCACCAGAAGCTATTGGCGAATGGTATTTTAAAGACTATATAACAGAAGAAGGAGTTAAATTGCTTGTAGAACATGGTGCAGAAGTTAATGTTAAGAATGCCCGGGGACAAACACCTCTAGATATAGCTATTCTATGTGAAATAGAACCTATAATAAATTATTTAATAAGTGTAGGGGCAAAAAAAGGCAGTGAACTATCAGAAGAAGAAACTTATGTGTATAAAACAGCTCCTGGAGAAATGCAATATCATTTAGTTTTTTGGCATGAAGAGTACCCACCACCTGAAGATGAAGATTTACCTGATTTTTAGTTACCTGAACTGTGATTCTCAAATGATTAAAATGATTTTCAAATGATTCTAGTATCAAAGTTAATCTTTAAAATCATCTGTTCATTGTGGTTCAGACATTAAAGGAATTAGTAAGATTTGTGATTTATAATTTTATGCTCTATTTTTATGTTTTTTATTGGGGTGGATTTTTTTTCCTAAAATCCTGCCCATCTTTTAATACTGAAAATCCTGATTCTGATAGAGAAATGTGTGGAAATTGTGAAAAAGCATTATTTGGAGAAAAAGATCCAGTTTCATTAAAAATAATAAGAAAGGGTGTTAAGGATATAACTCCAAATATCACAGTACAAAATACTTTACCTAGTATATATAAGGCTAATGAAAATATACCTACACTAAAAGGTAGAGTTAGAGGCTTTAAAAACTATAATGAGGCTTTAAACTAAATGAATATATTAGAAAACTACAAAAAATTTTTATTTCCTTTATCTGATGTTAATAAAATTAAAGATAAATTTCATCTTATTAATAATAATATAAATTTTACTTTTTCACATAAAATAAAAAGTATTTATAATGAAAATAATTTATCAGACATTTATACTCCATTAATGTGGTCTGTAAGCTGGAATAACAATTATGATATAATTAGATTATTTCTTAAAAATGGGGCTAACCCTAATATACCTTGTATTCATAATGCTAAAACAAGTTATTGTCTTCATGAAATTATTAAAAATCAAATAAGAATGTTAGAACAGGGGTTAAATCCTAGCATCCCTGAAGAAGATATAAGGGAATGTAACTTAGAAAAATATGTAACAGAAGAAGGAGTAAAATTACTTGTAGAACATGGAGCAAAAGTAAATGTAAAAGATAGTTATGGAAGAACTCCTTTAGATATAGCAATAGAATATAATCATAAAGTTGTGATAGACTATTTAATAAGTGTAGGTGCAAAAAAAGGCAGTGAATTATCAGAAGAAGAAACTTATGTATATAAAACAGCTCCTGGAGAAATGCAATATCATTTAGTTTTTTGGCATGAAGAGTATCCACCACCTGAAGATGAAGATATACCTGATTTTTAGTTGTCTGAACTGTGATGTACAAATGATTAAAATGATTTTCAAATGATTCTAGTATCAAAGTTAATCCTAAAAATCATCTGTTCATCGTGGTTCAGACATTTTAGGATTAACAGGATATGAGTGTAATTTTTTTACTCGCTAAAAAACAATATAATTTTATTTTTATAGATAATCCTGTTCATCTTTTAATCCTGAAAATCCTGATTCTGACAGATAGAGAAACTTATGGTAGTTGTAGTAGCTTTATCTCATAAAAAGTTGCTTAGATCCTGAATCAAGTTCAGGATGACTATAAGCAACTTTTTATAGTTTAAAATAAGAAAAACACACTTTGTCGTTCCGTAGTAGCATAAGGAATCTAGTGTGTTTTTATAATAATTTTAAGTATAGCTAATTATAAATTTGTATTCTAAAAATATGCGATTAGCTATAATTTTAACTTATTAAAGGAAAAAAATAATTCCCTTTATCTGTTTCTATTAGCTCCCATTCACAATCAAAAATAGTTTTTAAATTTTTTTGATTAATAACATCTTGTGTCTTTCCTATTGCAAAAATAGTATTATCTTTTAATAAAATAACTTTTTCACATAATTTATAAGCCATATTTATATCATGTAAAATACAAATTATTTTTATATTTTTAGAAATTTTTTTTAATAGTTTCATTATTTTTATCTGAAAATTAATATCTAAATGAGCTGTGGGTTCATCTAACAAAATAATTTCTGGTTCTTGAATTAAAGCTCTTGCTATTTGAATTCTTTGAAACTCTCCACTACTTAAATTCTTAATATCAGAATTAATTAGAGCATTTATTTCTGTTTCATCAATAACTTTTGAAATAATATCATAATCTTTTTGAGTTAGATTACCTAAAAAATTTAGATAAATATGTCTTCCAAAACATAAATATTGATAAACAGTAATGAACTCCGTATTTATATTTTCTTGAGCAGAAACAAAAGCTCTTATTTTAGATAAATTTTTTATTTTATAGTTGTTTAAGCTTATTTTATTTATTTTTATATCTCCATTATACTCTTTTATAAATCCAGATAATGTTTTTAGTAAAGTAGATTTACCTACACCATTTTTTCCTATCAAACCAATTATTTTATCTTGACCTAGATCAAAGGAAATATTACTTAATATTTCCTTACCAAATAAATTCACAGATAAATTATGAAGTGTTACCAAAATTTAAACCTAAAATAACCTATAATTAACTTACATATTACCAATTTTTTTTTTAAATGTTATATAATATATTATATAAAGTTGATTTTAATGGAGAAGATTTTAAAATGAAAAAACTTTTAATGAGCCTATTAAAAGACGAAGAAGGACAAGGTATGGTTGAGTACGGTATAATCGTTGCTCTTATTGCTGTTGTTGTTATCGGAGCTGTTCAAACATTAGGTACTAACACAAAAACAACATTTGATACTGCTGCAACTGCTGTTGGTGGCGTAGGCGGCGGTGGCGGCGGCGGCGGTGGCGGCGGCGGTGGTGGAAACCCTTAATCCGTTACTAAGCTTAAGAAAATTTAAATAAAAACACCTTAATTTAAGGTGTTTTTTAATTTATAATATTTTTAAATTATTTATAATAAAGAGTTTTTAATGAAAAAAATAATTTTACTTGCAATACTTTTAATTCCAATATCATGTGGTGGTGGTGGTTCTGGTTCAACTACTTCAATTTTTATTCCTAGTTCTACTCCTAGTTCTTCTCCAGCAAGCTCTAATACTCTAACTAACAATGTTCCTGCAGAAAAAAAATATGAACAACCTATAACTAAAGAAACATTTGCAGATCCAAAAATTCAAGCTCAATCTTATCAAAAAATTTTAAAGGCATTAGAAACTAATGATTTTGAATATATTTTTAAAGAATATGATGCAGGAGGATTAAAAATATCGGCAATTAGAGCTGAAACAGAATTTAATGATTATCCTCTTAATTATACTATTAATAGCGTAGCTCAAAATATTGGACAAATAGGTATGAATAAAACTAATTTATATGATTATACCTTAGTAGATAGAAAAGTTATTTTAAAAAATGCATTAAGAAACCTAATGATTCAATCTGTCAGAGGGCAAGCAAGACGACTTGTTGAAAACAATATAAAAGATTTAACAGATGATAATAAATTTGGAGAAGATATTGCTAAAAATACAGCTATATTTTTTTATGGAAGTGATAATAATACTGTATTAGAAGGTTCTCCAGCTTCTTTTGTAAAAACAGTTGAAGTAAATAATAAAATAAAAGCTTATGATAATATTGTTAGTTCTTTAAATGTTTTAAACTCTGAGGCTAAAAAAGGAGATTTATCAAAATTAATTTTATCTAGAGATCTTATAGAAACAAATTTGGTTAAAACTTTATATATTTCATTACTTGATAAGGTTGCAACAGCTATTTCTAAAAAAGATAACTCTTTTATTTTAGATGCTGAGTATTTTTATCTATCTATTAAGAATTTTATAAAATCTTCTGATAATACTAATACTTTTCAGGTAGAAAAATTATTTTTTAGTAAAGATTATAATAGTGTAAAATATACTGATTTTGAAAGAGCTTTAGCTTCTGGATTAAAAGAAAAAGCATTAATAGAAATGGAAAATGCTATTAAAAATATGGAAAATAAAAATTTTGAAGCAGTAACTAGTGCAACTTTAGCTAAATTATATTTGGATATAATAAATGAAAGTTATGATAATCCAAGATTTACTAAAACAGGAGATCCTGAAATGACTAAAGCTTCGGATTCATTTATAAATGCCATAAAGTTAAAAGATAAAAATTTAGCTAATACTAGTAAAGATAAGCTTTTTAAAATATTTTTAAAATAATAATTTAATTGTATCTACTATAAAATAATTCAGTAATTTTTTCTTGTACTTCAAAACATAAGTTAAAAGTATCTTCTTCATTATGAGTTTTTCTTTTTAAACCTGTATATTTTAAATACTGATTATAGTTAGAAAAATTTTGATCTAAAAAATTATTTTCAAATACTTCTTTGGTATAATTTCTAAAATCATTATAATTTTTACGTAAAAGTTCTACTTCATATTTATCAGGATATTTTAATAATGCAGAAGCTGGTTCTAAAGTAATGGGGCTAAATAATACACTATAAATATTTCTATATTTTCTAAATAACTTATATGAAAAATTAAATATTTCTTTTATATCTTCTTTTTCTTCATAAGGGACTCCTAGTAAACCAGAAATACCTACAGCTATATTATTTTTATTTTGGCAATATGATAAAATATCTTCAAAAAAATCATTGGTATAAAATATAGGTTTTATAAAGTTTAATTTTGCTAATTTTTTACGTAAATTTTCTGAAAAAACTTGTAAATCAAATCCAAAAATTAAATTCTCAAAAGTTTCTGACATTAAATCTATAAATTCTTTTGAAGGTAAAGTCCAAAAATAAAATTCACAAGAATATTTTTTTTTCGGTAATTTTTTTAATAAATCCAAATAAAAAGCTTCTTTACCTTTAGCTAATGGATCATAATCAAGCATAAATAAATTAGATTTAGTTTTGTTGGTTATAAGTTCTATATCATTTATTACAGTATCTACATTTCTATAAATATATCCAATTCTACCAAAAGTTTCTTTCTGACCTTCTCTACCTCCACCACAATAAAAACAAGTCATAGAACATCCTTTACCCGTCCAAATATAGTTTGAAATTTTATCTATAAAACTAATATTATTTAAGGTATATTCATTTAACTTTAAATTTTTAATTGATTCATTTGTTTGAATATATTTTTTTTCATAGCTAACAATATTTTTATATACTTTTATTTTGCAATTAGTATAATTTTCTCCATTTATTAAATTTAAAATAGAGGTTTCTCCATCTCCTTCTATTACGGCATCAAAAAGAGAGGTTTCTAATATTTCTTTCGCATAATGTGTAGCTGTTTGCCCGCCACAAAAAACAAATATATTAGAATCAAATTCTTTTACTTTTTTGGCAATATATTCTGCTGAATAAATGGTATCCCACCACTTTAAGCTTATTCCTACAAAATTAGGTTTATAAGAAATAAGATAATTTTCTAATTCATTTTCAAAGTTTTTTTCTAGAAAAAGTACTTTAGTAGGAATATCATTTTCTTCAAGATAAGAAGCTATCCATAATAAAGCATTATTAAAAAGAGAGTTATTCCCATTTTTTTGACGTGGTGGATTTATAAGTAATAACTTATTAGTCAAAATAACCTTTTTATTAAATTATTATAAAACTATTCAGATATAGAAATCATTTTCTCTTCTTCTAATTCTTTTAAAGTTGTATAGAAAGTATATCTTCCCATAAGAGATTCCTTAAACATTTGTTCAACATTACGGTTACCATCTGCAAGTTTTAAAACACCTATTTTTGGAGGATCATGTGGATCAAATGGTCCTAAATCATTTTCTTGATCAAAAGCTCTTCTAGGAATAAAACTAGCTTTATATTTATCTTTAAGAGCATTAGATTCATCAAATCTTCTTAAGCCCTCTATTATTATAGACATTGCCATTTTATCTATGGTTACTTCTTCATGAGTAATACCTTCTTCAAAACTAAAGCTTCCTTCTAACCAACAAATAGTTTCATAAAAAGCATCTAAACCCTCAACTTCTCTACCTTCTATATAAGAATGCATTAATTTACCATTTTTTAGATAAATATAACCTTTTTCTTCTGTATTATTTAAAGATAATTGACCTGTTTTATAATCATTTCCTAACATCTGAACTAAATTTTCAACTCTAAAAGTACCTAATTTACCCATAAAAGCTCCACTATTATTAGATAATTCTCTTAGTGCGGACATTTCTTTTTCAGATTGTTTTAATTGATTAAGAATATATTCATTTCTTTGTTTAGCTTCTTCTAATTGAATAAGTCTTTGGTTTAATATTTCATATAATTGTGCATTTTCTATAGCAATTGACGCAATATTAGCTAAAGATTCAAAAATAGCTAAATCTTCGTTACTGAATTGACCACCATCTTTTTTGTTAAGAGATTGAAGAATACCTATAACTCTTTCTTCCCTTTTTAGTGGAACACAAATAACTGAGCGAGTTACAAAAGTAGTTTTTTCATCTACTTTATTATTAAATCTAGGATCTTTTTGTGCATCTGGAATAATTAAAGGTACGCCATATTTTGCTACCCATCCAGATATTCCACTTCCTACTGCAACTCTAATCGTTCTTACTTTTTCTCCAAATTCTCCATGAACAAATTGGAATACAAGCTCTTGGTTATTAGCATCCAAAAGTGCAATAGAACTGGCTTCTGATTTCATAACTACAGAAGTCGTATTCGTTATTTTTGTAAGTAACTCAGCTAAATTTCTAGTAGAACTTATTGTGGCATTTATTTCTAGCAATAAGTTTAATCTTGTTACAAGTTCTTGGTTTGTTTCGTTTTCCACAGTACTCTTATCTATTTTATAATTTTCAATTATAATACTTACATTATTTTATCAGATTTTTAGTCATAGGAGAAATAGCTTTGAACATAAAATCTAAAACATTAAAAAATATTACATTATCATTTATGGCTTTTTCTATTTTTTCAGCTGGTTTGGTCAGTTGTGGTGGAAAAGGTAATGAATCGGCTTTAGTTTTTGGTAAAGCTAAAGATGCAGTTAAATTAGATCCTGCTGATATAGCAGATGGAGAATCTTCTGCTGTAACACAAAATATCTTTGAAACTTTAGTAAAATATAAAGATGAATCTACAGAAGTAGAACCTGCTTTAGCTGAATCTTGGAAAACTAGTGAAGATGGTTTAACTTGGACTTTTAAACTAAAAAAAGGAATAAAATTTCATGATGGTACAGAATTTAATGCAGAAGCTGTTAAATTCAATTATGATAGACAAATGGATAAAAAAGATCCAAATCGTTATAATGGTAAATTTGAATATTGGGATTTATTTTTTGCTAATGTAACTAAAATAGAAGCGAAAGATAATGAAGTTATTTTTACCTTAAAGGATAAAGATCCAACTTTTTTACCTAACTTAGCTCTTTTTACAATGGGAATAGCAAGCCCTAAAGCAATAAAAGAATTTGGAAAAGACTTTTTTAAAAATCCTGTAGGAACAGGGCCATTTAAATTTTCTAGTTGGGTGCAAAATGAAAAAATAGTTTTAAAAGTTAATGAAGAATATTGGGGAGAAAAAGCAAAAATAAAAAAATTAATTTTTAAACCAATTCCTGATAACTCAGTAAGATTATTAGAGTTAGAAAAAGGATCTATACAAGCTATGGATGGTATAACTCCAGATGATGCTGCAAAAATACAAGAAAATAAAGATTTAACTCTTTTAACTCAACCAGGTATGAATGTTGCTTATATGGCTATGAATACTGAAAAACCACCTTTAGATAATCCTAAAGTTAGAATGGCGATAAATTTAGCTATAGATAAAAATGCCTTAGTAAAAGCTTTTTTTGCTGATGGTAAAGTTGGGATGGTAGCTACTAACCCTATTCCTCCTACTTTATGGAGCTATAATGATAAAATAGAGCCTTTTAAGTTTGATAAAGAAAAAGCTAAAGCTTTGATAAAAGAATCTGGTGTTAACTTAGATAAAACTTTAGATTTTTGGGCAATGCCAATAGCAAGACCTTATATGCCAAATCCTTCTAAAATAGCAGAGTCTATACAAGCTAATTTAAAAGATATTGGTTTGAAAACTAAAATAGTTACTTATGAATGGGGAACTTATCTTGAAAAAGCTAGTAAAGGTGAGCATGATATGTGTTTATTGGGTTGGATAGGAGATAACGGAGATCCTGATAACTTTATGTATGCACTTTTATCTTCAAATAATACTAAAAAAGGAAGTGCTTCCAATTACGCCTTTTATAAAAGTCCTGAAATGGATAAATACTTAAATGATGCTAAAAAAGAATTAGATCATCAAAAAAGAATAGATGATTATATGAAAGCTCAAGAAGTTTTCCATAAAGATGTTCCTTGGGTTCCATTATTCCACTCTACACAAATAGTAGCTTTTAGAAAAGAGTATAAAGGTTATAAATTACATCCAACAGGTGCTAAGTTATTTAAAGGTGTTTTTATAGATAAAAATTAAGCTTTAATTTTTTTAACAGATAAATTTTTATATAGGTTTATCTGTTTTTTTGTTTAAGTACTTATTCAAAATTAATTTTGAATTTCTATAACATAAAATCATATTTTAAGCATAAAAAAAGACCTCTTTTAAGAGGTCTTTTTACTTATAAATTTTATTCTTCTACAACAGCTTTAATTACTTTAGCTTGCTCAACCCAGTCTTTAACTTGATTTTTAGAAGGCATTTGATTAACAAGATTTTTAGCTTTATTAGCTTTATCTAAAGCTGGATAAAGATTATCTGCTAATCTGTGAGATAATTCTTTTATGCTATCTACGCCAGCTTCTTCTAATAAGTTAGATTGTTTTGGACCAACACCTTTAATTCTCATTAAATCAACGTGGTTTGCCCACTCTAAAAGTAATTTAGCAGAGATACCTGTTTTTTTAGCTAAAGCTTCTCTATCTTTTCTAGTTCCAGCAAATTTTAAGTAATCATCTGTATATTTGATACCAGCATTAAGAAGTAATGCTGAATATTTTTCTCCAATTCCTTGGATTTCAATCATTTTATATTTATAAGCAGAAGCATCTATTTGTTCTTCAACTATTGGATTTAATTGTGTTACTTCTGTTCCGTTACAAGCTGAAAGCATAACAAATAAACCTGAACAAAGAGCTAAAGTTAATCTTTTCATTATATAAATACTCCCTATAAAAACCGCAATAAAGATTTAATATTTTAATTTATGAATACATTATAGTACATATAATCATAAAACTTGCTTAAATTTTATTTATCATAAATCTAATAATTATTTAAATTTAGGTAAATAAAATCTAAGTGTTTCTTAACCAAAAATAACTTTTAACATTTCCTCATTAAAATCAAATTTATAAAACTCTAAACCTCTTTTTTGAGCTTCATTTAATTCAACTTCTTCTAATTTAGAAATATGTTCTTTAGTAACATATTTTAAATTTTTACTATCTAATAGTTCTTTTAATTTACCTGTTTGAGAATTATCAGAAACTTCTTTTTTAGATAAATAGTCTAAAACATATTTTACACAAGTTTCTCCATCTTTTTTAGCAATACCAACCAAGCCATCACTAGCTTTTCTAGACCAACCAGCAACAAATATTCCATCTACTACTTTATTATTAGTTTCATCAAAAAGCTCATATAAATTTTTATTTGGATCTTCTGAATAAGCAGTTTCATTTTTTACAAATTCACCCCATTTATTTACAGGTAATCCTAAAGAACCATCTACAGTATCACCAATAGCAAAAACTATAGAATCTAATTCTATTACACTAGTTTTATTTAAAGATTTAGCAGAAATTTTACCATCTCTCTCTGATAATTCATTTTCATCTACTTCAACGCCTACAACTTGATTTTTATCATTAGTTATGATATTTTTTGGAGCACATAAAAATTTAAAAGAAAATTTAGTAGGGCTTTTCTCTTCATAGTATTGTTTAGCACAATCTTTAGTAAGTTCTTGGAAAGTTTTATCTACGTCTTGAGAAACTTTTTCAAGGTAAGGTCTTACTCTTTCTAATTCTGATTTTATTCCTTCAACATCTGCATTATAAGCAATAGCTTGGAATTCTTTATCTGTATAAGCTCTTTCATTAGGTCCTCTTCTTGCTATAGCTACAACTTGTTCAACTTTTTTAGTATGAACTAGCCAATGTGCAATATCAACCATAACATTCCCAACACCAATAATACCAACTCTTTTACCAATATTTACTTCTTTTTCACTAAAAGGTGGTAAATGATTATAATGATAAACTAAATCTTTAGCATGAAATACACCAGAGGCATCTTCTCCAGAAATACCAACTTTTTTAGTACCTTGAGCTCCTGCTGTAACCATAATAGCATCAAAATTTAGAGCTTTTAATTCATCTAAAGAAAGAGAGCCGTTTTTACCTACAGTAACATTACCAAAATATTCAACATTAGGAGAAGATAATATTTTTCTAAATTGTTTTCTTAAACCTTCTTTCATTTTATGTTTAGCTACATAAATACCATACTCAGCTAAACCACCATATTTTACATCTCTATTTAAAAGGACTACTTTTTTTCCTGCTTCTGCTAATTTCCCAGCTGAATATAAACCGGCAGGACCAGCTCCAATTACTAATACACTTTGAGTTTTTTCCTCTGACATAAAAGACCTCTAGCCAATTATAATTTTAAACATATGTATTTTAACACAGACAAAAAAAAACAACTCATTTATGAGTTGCTTTTATTATTAAAATTTAAATCTTTGATAGCACGTTGAGAGATATGCTATTTAAGTTTTATTGTCCAAATATTTTTTGAACAGAAGATTTTATTTTATCGTATAAACCAGTTGATTGAGCTAAGTAAGTAACACCAACTGCTCCAACTAAACCTAATCCAACTGAAGGTATCATAACACCCAAACCACCAACTCCAAAAGAGCTTAATGTTAAAGCTGCTACTCCACCTAAAACTGCCCCACCTGCACCTGATGCTGTTGCAGTTAATGTATCAGCAGCTAATTTACCTGCTGCTTCTGGAGTTGAGGTTTTACCAGTTAAAACGTTATATGCATTTGATATAAGTGATATACCACCACCTAATATTGCACCATATTTAGCTCCTGTTACAGCGCTTCCACCTAATTCTTTTACACCAGCAACTGAACCTTTTACTTTATCTGAAATGCTTCCGCCCATTTTTGTAACATCACCTTCTGCATTAGTGATTTCTGTTCCTTTTATACCTTGACCAATAAGGGTTAAATTTCCCATTGATTTCATAGTACCTATAGCTCCACCTAAACCACTTCCTACATAGGTACTGATTTGTGTAAAATTATCAGCTGTTCCTAAGCCACCAGGAGGTGTTGGAGGTGTTGGAGGTAATCCAGTTCCACCAGGAGGGGTTCCTATTGGTGGTAAACCAGTATTAGGAACTGTTGTTGTTCCAGTAGTAGGTGTTGTGGTTGTACCGCCTGTTGGTAAACCAGTTGTTGGGGTTGTTGTTCCAGTAGTAGGTGTTCCTAAAGGTGGTAAGCCTACTGGTGGTAAGTTGCTAACAGGATCCATAATTTTTTCCTCTCAAAAAAAAATTTCTATATGACTAATATATAGAACCTCAAAAAATAAACTTTCTTGTTTTAGTTTAAGGAGAGTTTAACTTTAGGGAAAATTATATATAAATAATAAAACATTATTTTTTTACATAAAAATTTAATACTACACTAATTTTACTTCACTGTTCACTATTCACTGTTCACTGTATAATTTCTATTTGTTTCTATTTTTTTAAGAAAGGTTAGAACAATGAAAGCAGTTTTAATGGCAGGTGGTTCAGGAACAAGGTTAAGACCTTTAACTTGTTCAATTCCAAAACCAATGGTACCTATAGTAAATAAACCAATTATAGGGCATATAACAGATTTATTAAGAAAATATGATGTAAAAGATATTATAGTTACTTTACACTACTTACCAACTGTAATAGAAAATTATCTAAAAACAGGTGAAGAATTTGATGCAAATGTTTCTTATTCTATAGAAGAAGGTGCCCCATTAGGAACAGCAGGTTGTGTAAAAAATATAGAAGATAAATTAGATGGAACTTTTATTGTTATAAGTGGAGATGCACTAACAGATTTTAATTTACAAGACGCTTTAAATTTCCATAAAGAAAAAGGCTCTAAAGCAACTTTAGTGTTAACAAGAGTAACCAATCCTTTAGAATTTGGTGTGGTAATAACAGATAATGATGGTAAAATAGAAAGATTTTTAGAAAAACCAACTAGTAGTGAAGTTTTTAGCGATACTATAAATACAGGTATTTATATTTTAGAACCAGAAGTTTTACAATACTTACCAGCAAATACTGAAAAAGATTTTTCAAAAGATTTATTTCCAACCTTATTAAAAAATAATGAACCTATGTATGGTTATATTGCTCAAGGTTATTGGTGTGATGTAGGTAATTTAGAAACCTATAGAACCTCTAATTATGATGTTCTAAACGGTAAAGTAGATATAAAAGTTCCTTATGAAGAAAAAGAAAAAGGTATTTTTATTGGAGAAGGTGCTGTAATAGATCCTACAGCAGTTTTAGAAGCCCCATGTGTTATTGGTAATAATTGTTATATAGGTAAAAATGTAAAAATATCTTCTAACAGCATTATCGGAGATAATATAATAGTTTCTGAAGGAGCATCTTTAAAAAGACCTGTTTTATGGAATGGAGCTTATATTGATAAAAATTCATCTCTTAGTGGCTGTGTTATTGGTAAAAATACTAAAATAAAATCAGAAGCTAGAATACTAGAAGGAGCTGTAATCGGTGATGATTGCTTAGTTGGAAGTAAATCTGAAATAAGACCAGAAGTTAGAGTTTGGCCTTCTAAAAATATTGAATCATCTTCTATTATAAAAGATAGCTTAGTTTGGGGTACAGGTGCTCAAAAAAGCTTATTTGGAGAAGGTGGAGTAAAAGGATTAATAAATTTAGATATTTCTCCTGAATTATGTGTAACTATTGGAGCCGCTTATGGTGCAACTATAGGTGTAGGTAAAAGTGTAACTATTAGTAGAGATCAAAGTCCAGCGGCTAGGTTAGTTAGTAGAGCTTTATTTTCTGGTATTTTATCTGTAGGAGTTGATGTAAGAAATTTAGAAGAAACTCCTATTCCAATAACTAGACACAGAATATCTTCTTTAGGTGTTTCTGGTGGTATTCATGTTAGAGCAGATTCTGAAAATCCTGAAAAAATATTAATAGAATTTTTAGATGCATCTGGATTAAATATAGCTTCAGCTCAAGAAAAGAAAATAGAATCAACTTATTATAAACAAGATTTTAGAAGAGCTACAATAGAAGAAATAGGTGAAATTAATTATCCAGCAAGAATAAGAGAAAGATATACTGAAAGTTTTTATGAATACTTCCAAAATAAAAAATATAAACCTTTAAAAATTGTTTTGGATTATGCTTATAAAATAAATAATGTGGTTTTACCAAATATTTTAGGAAATTTAGGTATAGATACAGTTGTTCTAAATGCACATGTAATGAGCAGACCTAAAGTAGATAGAGAAGCTTCTATAAAACAGCTTTCTGATGTTGTTTTAGCTGTAAAAGCAGATTTTGGAGTTATTTTAGAAGGTGATGGTGAAAAAATTTCAGTTATTGATGATAAAGGACAACTTGTTAATAATCATGTTCTTTTAGCCTTAATGACTAAGTTAATCATGGAAGAAAACCCTGGTAAAGATATGGTGGTTTCTGTAGATTATCCTAATGTTATAGATCAATTAGTTGCTGAACATGGAAGTAGAGCTATAATGACAAAAGCAAATAATAGAGCTTTAATGGAAACAGCTAGAAATAGAAACGCTATTTTTGCTGGAAGAAATGATGGTAAATTTATTTTCCCTAAATTCCATTGTGGTTTTGATGCTATGTTCTCAACTGCTCAATTAGCTACTATGCTAAGTAATAAAAATGTAAAAATGTCTTCATTAATAAAAGATATACCTCAAATAAACTTTCAAACTACAGTTATTCCTTGTATAACAGAGAAAAAAGGAACTGTAATTAGAAATTTAGTTGAAAAAACTAGAGGTCAAAAAGTTGACTTATTAGATGGAATAAAAGCTCATGAAGCAGATGGAAGTTGGACTTTAATTTTACCAGCAGCAACGGATCCTGTAATTAATCTTTATGCAGATGGTGATGATTATGAAAAAGTTTCAGCTCTTTTAGAAAAATATAAAGCTATAGTAAATGAAATAATTGAAACAGCTGAAATATAAAAACATTTCTAGATAATACAATTATCTTTAGCCATAGATTTAATAGCAAATAATACTAAAATATTATAAGTTTAAAATCTGTGGCTAAAAATTTAACAATATTATAAAAAAATAAAAAAATGATTGATTTTAATAAATTTTATAATTTAACTTCTGATTGGAAGCAAAATTGGGAAAATTTTGAATTAGATAGTTCTTTACAAATATCAGAAGAAAAATTAAATAATACTCTAAAGATTTTACAAGAAAAATTAAAAAATAATTATCCTTTTCATCATCCTTTTTATGCAGGGCAAATGCTAAAACCCCCACATTTTTCTGCCATAGCAGGATATTTAGCAACTATGGTTTTAAACCCTAATAATCATGCTCTAGATGGTGGACCTGCAACAGCTGAATTAGAAAAAGAATGTATTATAAAATTGGCTAATATGTTTGGATTTGATAAACATTTAGGGCATCTAACTAGTAGTGGAACTATAGCAAATTTAGAAGCCTTATGGATATCTAGAGAACTAAATCCAGATAAATATATTGTTTATTCAGAGCAAGCTCATTATACTCATTCAAGAATGTGTAATTTATTAAATGTAAAACATAAAGCTATAAAATCAGATAATTTAGGAAAAATGGATGTTAATAATCTAGAAAAATTATTAGAAGAAATAGATATTGGAACAGTAGTAGTAACTTTAGGAACAACTGGATTGGGCTCTTTAGATCCTTTGGATAAAATTTTAGAGTTACAAAAAAAATATAATTTTAGAATTCATATAGATTCAGCTTATGGTGGATTTTATAGTGTTTTAAAAGATGATTCATCAATAAATGGTAAATTATTTTCTTTAATAAAACATGCTGATAGTATTGTAATAGATCCTCATAAACATGGGTTGCAACCTTATGGATGTGGATGTATTATTTTTTCTAATCCAGAAGTAGGTAAATTTTATTCTCATGATTCTCCCTATACTTATTTTACTTCAAATGAATTACATTTAGGAGAAATAAGCTTAGAATGTTCTAGAGCAGGTGCTTCAGCAGCAGCTTTTTGGACAACATTAGAATTATTTCCATTAGAAAAAAATAATGGTTTTGGAAATATTCTAAGAAAAACAAGGGAAGCTGCTTTAAAATTTTCTGAATTAGTAAAAAAATCTGATAAATATGATTTAGTTTTAGAACCAGAATTGGATATTGTTTGTTATTATCCAAAAGTTCAAAGTAATAAGGTTTCTGATATTTCTTCATTAACAGAAAAAATTTTTGATGAACTAGAACTAAAAAAAGAATTATATTTAGCTAAATTTAAAGTAAAAAACAATTTATTAGAAAAACATAATCTTATTTGGGATCAAGAATTTATAACAGTTTTTAGAAGCTGTTTTATGAAGCCAGAACATCTAGATTATATAAATATTATTTTTGAAAAATTAGAAAAAGGGTTAATAGAATGCCAAAAATAGAATATTTTCAAGATTTTATGCCAGAAAACGTATGTTTTGGATGTGGTAAAAATAATCATGAAGGTTTAAGAATACAAAGCTATTGGGATGGAGATGAAGCAGTTTTAATTTGGAAATCTGAAGAAAAATACCATGGTTGGGCTGATTTATTAAATGGTGGTATTATTGCCACTTTAATAGATTGCCACTGCATGAGTACGGCTATGGCGTATGCATATAAGATAGAAAATAGAGGATTAGATTCAGAGCCTCTTTATAGATACGCAACTGGGACACTAAATGTTAAATATTTGAATCCAACTTCTAATAATGAACCAGTAGAAATAAGAGCAAAAATAAAAGAAGTAAAAGGTAGAAAAACAGTTCTTACTTGTAATTTATTTTCTAATGGTCAAAAAACAGTAGAAGCTGAAGTAGTAGCAATAAGAGTTCTTGATAGTTCACAAAAATCAGAAAATAATCCTTTTGCTTAGCTAATATTTTTAATAACTATGTTTTTTATAATCCTAAGCTATAATCTTTTAGATAAATATTAGGAATTAGAAAAATTTATGGATAAAAAATATACAAATAGTTTAATAAAAGAAACTAGCCCTTATTTATTACAGCATGCACATAATCCCGTAGATTGGTATCCATGGGGAGAAGAAGCCTTTAAAAAAGCCAAAAATGAAAATAAGCCTATTTTCTTAAGTGTAGGTTATTCTGCTTGTCATTGGTGTCATGTAATGGAACATGAATCTTTTGAAGATGAAGAAACTGCAAAAATAATGAACAAACTATTTGTTAATATAAAAGTAGATAAAGAAGAAAGACCTGATGTAGATAGTATTTATATGAATGTAGTTCAGATGCTTACTGGGCATGGTGGTTGGCCTATGTCTGTTTTTATGACCCCAGATATGAAACCTTTTTATGGAGGAACATATTATCCTAAAGAAAGAAGATATAATATGCCTACTTTTAAAGAAGTTTTAGTTTCTGTAGAAAAATATTATAGAGAAAAAAAAGATTCGTTAGAAAAAAATACAGCTAATATAATAAAAAATCTAGAACACATAAATAAATTTACTTATTCTGAAGAAAATTTAACTTATAAAAATATAGAAAGAGCTATTTATAATCTTGAGAATTATTTTGATTATAATAATGGAGGTTTTGGTTTAAAACCTAAATTTCCAAATACTTTTAATATAGATTTATTATTACGACATTATCTAAATACCAATGAAAAAGAATATTTAAATATGGTTGAACTAACTCTTACAAAAATGTGTAATGGAGGTATTTATGATCATTTAGGTGGAGGTTTTTTTAGATATTCTGTAGATGAGCAATGGTTAATACCTCACTTTGAAAAAATGCTTTATGACAATGCACTATTAATAAAACAGTTAATTGAGGTATATCAAATTACTAATAAAGATTTTTATAAAAATAAAGCTATAGAATCTTTGAATTATGTTATAAGAGAAATGTATGATAGTAATGGAGGTTTTTATTCTACTCAGGATGCTGACAGTGAAGGAGAAGAAGGAAAGTTTTATACTTGGACTAAAAAAGAAATTATAGATATTTTAGGAGAAAAAGAAGCTAATACTTTTTGCCAAATATTTGATATATCGGAGCATGGAAATTTTGAACATGGAAAAAGTAATCTTCAATATTTATATGAAGAATTAAATAACAAAAAAGAAACTGAATTACTAGATATTGCTAAATCAATTGAGAAAAGCAGAAAAATTCTTTTTGAAGAAAGAAGTAAAAGAATTTATCCTAATAAAGATACTAAAATACTAACAGCATGGAATGGCTTAATGATTAGTACCTTTGCTAAAGCTTATCAAGTTTTAGGAAATATAGAGTATTTAGAAAAAGCTGAGAAAAGTATTGATTTTATTTTTAATAATCTTTATAAAGATGGTTTTTTACTTAGAACTTATAAAGATAATATTGCTAAATATAATGCTTATTTAGAAGATTATGCTTTTATTATTGAGGCTTTAATTCATTTATATCAAGTAACTTTTGAAAATAAATACCTAGAAAAAGTTGAGTTATTGACTAATATTGTGTTAGATAATTTTTATGATGAAAAAGATGGAGGCTTCTTTTTTACTTCCAAAAAGCATGAAAGTCTTATTGTTAGAACTAAAGAAATAACAGATCATTCTATCCCATCAGCAAATACTATTATGATAAAAAATCTTTTAAACTTATCTAGAATTACAGAAAATAAAAATTATTTAGAAATAGTTAAAAAATCTTTTGGAGTATTTTCTGAATCTATAAAAAGATATACTTCAGGAGTTTCTGGGCTGTTATGTGTTCTTGATAATTATTTGTCTAAACCAATAGATATTGTAGTTGTTAGTGATAATAAAGATAATAAAAAAGAAATACTAGGTTTTATAAATAAAAACTACTATAAAGATGTTATTTATCATTTTATCTTAGAAAAAGATAATAAAAATATAGAAATAACAAAAAATAAAACTATGGTAAATAATCAAACAAGTATTTATATCTGCAAAAATTTAACTTGTGAAAAACCTATTATTTTTGGAAAATAACATTTAAACAAAGTTTTTTTGTAAACTAATGTAAAGTTTTTGTTTTTTTATGTTTGAAAATTTTTTATATTGGGAATATATTTTATATAAGAAAAAATAATAAATTCATGGAGGAAATAAAATGGATTTAAAACAATTAAGAAAAAGAGCAAAAGGTTTTACCCTTATTGAGTTAATGGTTGTTATCGTTATTATCGGTATCTTAGTTGCAATCGCTTTACCTAACTTCATTTCAGCTCAAGATAGAGCTAAAGTAGCTAGCGTTAAATCTAATATGCACACATTCCAAACAATAGTTGAAACATATTCAGTTGACTTTGGTGGTCAATATGCTACTACAGTAGCAGCTTTAAAATCAGCAGCTACAACAGCATCTAATGCTTACTGGAAAGATTTTAAAAATCCTTTCTCTGGAGCTACAGGAAACGGCGGTTCAGGTTCTTATGATAACTACGCTGCAACCCCAACAGGTGCTGGTATTGTTGGTTATGATGTAGGTGGTCTTACATCTAATGTAACAAAATACTTTATTTATGGTGCTGATAAATTACCAGCTTCTGGTTGGATTAAAGATACTGGTGGAGTAAACCCATTAACATTATCTAACAACTAATATTTGTTAATTAAAAAGAGTTAGTTTTAACTAGCTCTTTTTTTATACCTATTTTTTTAGATATAATATCTAATATATGAGCTAAATAAATATGAAAAAAATAAAAAAATCTGGTTTTACATTAATAGAGTTAATAACAGCTATTGTAATAATGGGCATTCTTCTAGCTATTACAATGAATAGCTATATTAATTCTTTGAATAAATCTAAGTTAGCTAACTTAAAAGTTAATATGTCAACATTTCAAACAATGTTAGAAACATATGCTGTTAAAAATGATAATATATATCCTGTTAATTCTGATGAACTAAGGATAGATGGTTTAAAAACAGGAACTGATAAACCTTATTGGCGTGATTTTAATAATCCAATTACAGGTGCTATTGGTAAATCAAATTCTTCTACATCTCCAGGTTCTTATACAGATATTATAGGTAGTTTACCAGTTAATGCATCTAGAGGTGTTGTCGCTTATAATCCTATGAATGAATCTGGAAAAGTAACTAGTATTTATTTTATATATTCAGCTGGTTTTAAAGGTGAGTGGTTAAAAGATGATTCTATAACAGGAAATCCTATATATATTATAAGTAATGCTGATTAAAAAATAATAAATTACAGTCTGAAATATTTTACTTTAAAATTAATATGAAAAAAAATAATGGTTTTACTCTTATAGAGTTAATGACTGTTATAGTTATAATAGGAATATTAGCAGCTATAGCAACAGTAAATTATTTATCTGTTATAAAGAGAACAAACTTAACTATAACAAAGACAAATATGCAAACTTTTCAAACTATAATTAATACTTATGCAGTTGATTATGGTTCTTTTTTTCCTAATAATGTTACAGAAGTTGAAAATGAAGGTAAACTAAAAAATTATTGGAAAGATTTTCAAAATACTTTTACTAAAAAAATAGGGAAAGGTAATAGCTTTGATGATTATACTGTTTCACCTCAAATAGGTATTGTATACTATGATCCACAGGTAGTTAGTTCCGTAACCTCAAAGTATTTTATATATTCAGGTAGTGATAAAACTGGTTCTTTTCTTATCGATGAATCTAATAATCAAACCTTTATTTTATCTAATAAATAAAATTGAGAACTTCTTTAATAAATAACCTTTTTACTGATTTAAAACTTTTATACATAAATATAAAAAACTCTTTTTATAACTTTTTCCTTTTTTTATATGAAGTAATACTTTTTTATAAAATAAAAAAACTAAGGCAAATAGATTTAGAATTTTTTAAGCTATATGCAATAAAAGATCAATTTTATATTTCTATAAATGAAAGTAAAAAAATTTTTAATACTAATGAAGAAGAATTTACTTATGGCGAAGCTATTTGGTCATCTTTTGATAAGATATTAAAAGAAATAAAACCAAAAGAAAATAGTGTTTTCTATGATTTAGGTTCAGGTATAGGTAGAATTTGTTTTTTTTGTTCTATAAAATATAATCTTTACTCTAAAGGTATAGAATTATTACCAACTTTTGTAAAAAATGCTAACTATATAAAAAATAAATTTCAAATTTCTAACATAGAGTTTTTACAAGAAGATTGGCTTAAATATGATTTATCAGATGCTGATATTGTTTATGTTGCTACAACTTGTTTTGATGAACTTTTATTAAAAAAGCTTACATTTAAACTAGAGAATTTAAAAGAAGGTACGATAATAATTTCAGTTTCAAACCCCATAGAATCAACAAAATTTAAGCTTATAAAAAAATTAGATTTACCTTTTTCTTGGGGCTTCGCAGAAGTTTATATAATGAGTAAGTAAAAACTTTTATAATAAAAAATCTTCAATAAATATATTATTTGCTAAAATATACTCATAAATTATATTTAGGTAAAAAAATGAAAAAAGATAATTTTTTTGAAAATGTAAAAGAAAATGTAAAAATAATTTTACTATCTTTCATTTTTGCTTTAACTGCCAGAATGGCTATAGCTGAAAATAGATATATACCAAGTGAATCTATGTTACCAACTTTAAAAATTGAAGATAAAATTGTAGTTGAAAAAATAACTGAATTAACTAAAGGGTTTAATAGGGGTGATATAGTGGTATTTTTCCCACCCTTTTTAGAAAAAAATAGAGATGACCTATTTTCTGTTATTACCAGAAAACTTTCTTTACCAAATCATGATGCTTGGATAAAAAGGGTAATAGCACTTCCAAATGAAAAAGTAATGATTCAGAATGGTACTGTTTACATTAATGGTAAACCCTTAGAAGAAAAATATATAAAAGAAAAACCTTATTATGAAATGTCTGAGATTACAGTTCCTAATGATTCTGTATTTGTATTAGGTGATAATAGAAATAATAGTAAAGATGGGCATGTTTGGGGAACTTTACCACAAAAATATATTGTAGGTAAAGCTGCTTTTAGATATTGGCCATTAGATAGAATGGGAAAGATTCTGGAATAAAAAGAAAATAGTATACTTATGTAAGAAACAACAATAGCTTAAGGCTATGATTTTATTTTTAGTAGTTATAGTGATGGAAATAGTAAAAGTATGGGATTTAAAGAATTAGTAGAAGGTGCTTCTAATATATTAAGTGCAAAATATGATTATAGTGAAGAAAAAAATGTGTATTCTATATCCATAGAATATGAAGATTCTTCTAAGCAATTAGTAAATGTTTATCAAGATCTCTTTGAAAATGAGCAAGAAGGTATTTCTAAAAAAATAATAGTTTGTGAATCTACACTAGGTAAATATGATTCTAGTAAAAATATAAATTTTTTATCAAAATCTAACAATGATTTCTTTTTTTCTAAGGCCTATATTTCTGAAGATGATCAAGTTTTAGTTGAAAATTGTTCTTTTATGGAAGGTTTAAATGATTTAAATCTTAGTGTAATAATATCTGAAGTAGCAGAGCACGCTAGTATTTTATCCGAAAAAATATAACAAAAAAGAGAAGTTTTAACTTATCTTTTTTATATATAATCTAATCTAAAGTAAATTTAGTGTAATTTATTTTCCACCAACCATACTTCTTACTTTATCTTTTATGGCATCATATAAACCAGTTTTTTGGAATAATAATTGGCTAGCTACTGCACCAACTGTTCCAATTCCTATAGATAAAGCTAACCCTGGAACACCTGCAATACCAACTGCTCCTAATCCAAATGAAGCTAAACCACCTGCCACAGCTCCGCTTGCTCCAGATAAACTAGCTGTAACGGTATCAGCTGCAACTGCTCCTACTGCATCAGGAGTTTTTTGTTTTCCTGTTACTACATTCCAAGCATTAACTAAAGCTGATACACCACCTCCAATTAAAGCTCCATATTTAGCTCCTTGAACAGCTCCACCAGCAACATCTTTCATTGCCATTCTAGTTTCTGGTTTCATTCCATTTGCAAAATCATCGAAGTTTTCTACTCCACCATATCTTCTATCATAGTTATTATAACCTCTATCATAGTAATTTCTATTATTGTTGTAGTTATTATAACCTCTACCTCTTACAGATTCGATTCCTCCGCCGTATCCTCCATAAGGATCATAGTTATTATAGTTATTTCCTCTGCTATAACTACCATAATCATTGTGTCTGGCTTCTATTTGAGACATTGTATTTTGTACATGTGGGGCTCTGGTACTTTCTCCTAAAACATTAACATCTTTAGCTATTTTACTTGTAGCTATACCACCTGCTAATGCACTACTAATAACATTAGTAGAAGCAGAAAAATTATCATTTTTCTTTAATGTTCCTGCATTTTCAGTTTGATCTTGTACATAATTAACATCAACCACAGTTTGTGGCTTATCTTGTTGTGCTTTCGCTAAGAGTTGATCAGGAGGAGTTAAAGATTGAGCATTTAAATTTAAGCCATTTAACCCAGCATTATCCATTTTTAATGTCCTCAAAGTAATATACTTATATTATTATTTTATAACAAATTATCTGTAATTTACGAAAAAACTTTCCTAAGAAAAGTTAATTTATGATTAAGAGCTATATAATTTTTAGTTAATTGTAAATGTATTCCCATCCGAAGTTTCAAAATTCATAGGTATTTTATCTCCTAATAATTTTTCTGCACCTAAAATAGCTAATCCATATACAGAAGTTGCCGACCATAAAGTACTCTCTTTATCCTCGGCTAATGTTATTATTTGTTCTTCATAAAAACCACAAGCATTTAAAGCTGGAATAATAAAAGCACTTTGTCCTAAACCAGCAGATAGAACTCTTAATTCATCAAAATCTTTATAGTTTGTATTTGTAAGTATAGTTCTAATTATTTTACTTAATCTATATTTCATTTGATCATAAATATCAGCCGCTATATCAAATAACTCTAATCTTGAAATAGAATTTATATCCATCCCAATTGTTTCCGCTAATCTTATAAAAGCAGTTTCCATATCAGGAATTTTATTATAATCAGCAACATGTCTATCAGCTTCATAAGAATCTAAAAGACCTAAAATTGAGCATAAAACATTAGTATTACAAGCTCTTAAAATTAATGGATATTCTGCTTTTCTAGTTCTTGCAACATGAGTAATATGATCTAATTGTGTATGCATAGCTCCAAACCAAATATGTTTTCCTGTTGCATATCTATGCTGAGTATAACCATTAGGGTTATTTCTAACAATAGGATCTATTTCTCCATGAATAATTGGAATAATACTTGTTGAAATAGTTCCCATATCTATAGCTAATCCATCATTAAAAAGTCTTTTGGCTAATAAAGATGTTCCCAAAAAATTAGTATTACAATAAGAAGCTCCGTCTTCATCTGGTAAATCAAAAATATCATTTATTGGTAATAAATCTGTATCACACCTAATAAAAAAAACTTTTTGCTTAGGGAAAATCATCTTTAATGCTCCAGCGGTGTATCTTAATCCCTCTATAAAAGATGGAAACATATAATAAGCTCCACCAGAGCAAAATACAACTGAATCTATCTCTTCTACTTCTTTTTTATGATGTTTTAAAAAAGCATCTATAGCAACAAAAAGATTATTAGAAAAGTTATAGTTTTTTTCTGAAATATATTCAAATGGAACGGGTAAAGATGACCAAGCACCTATTACTTTTTTAGTTTCAACTTCAATAGAAAGCATACAAATTTTTACTTTCCCTATACTTAAATCTATACCTATAGAGTTAATTATTGAAGTTTTTTTAGTTTTTCTTGGCATCTTATTTACCTTAAATTATAATTCAAAAGCCCCATAAAAAGATACTTCAGCTGGACCAGTCATTATTATAGTATTATCATCTTTCCATTCTATGTTTAAAGTTCCACCTGGCAAATGAACATTAGCTTTTCTTTTTGATTTATTATTTAAAACTGAAGAAACTAAAACAGCACAAGCTCCTGTACCACATGCTAATGTAGGTCCAGCACCTCTTTCCCAAACTTTTACTGAAAGATTATCTTCATTATCTACAGTTACAAATTCTACATTTACTTTTTTAGGAAAAACTTCAGTAAATGCTTCTATTTTAGGACCCCATTTTTCAAAATCTAAATTTTTGAAATCATCTACATAAATTATACAATGCGGGTTTCCCATAGAAACTGCTGTAAAATTAAAGTTTTGATTATCTACAACTAGATTTTCATTTATTACCTTTTCAGAAGAAAATTTAGCAACAGGAATTTTATCAGCTTCTAAAATAGGGTTACCCATATCAACTTCAACTAAAGTAAAATTATCTTTTTTTACTAATTTGGGTTTTATAATACCAGCTAAAGTTTCTATTTTTAAATCTTTTTTATCTGTTTTTTCTAAAATTTCTAAATATCTAGCAAAACATCTTATACCATTACCACACATTTCAGGTTCACTACCATCAGAGTTTATTATTTGCATTCTAAAATCAGCTATTTTAGAACTATGATTTATAATCAACCCATCTGCACCTATGCCAAAATTTCTATTACATAGTTTTATTGCCAACTCACTTAAATTTTTATTTTCTAATTTTTTATCATAATCAATAATAATAAAATCGTTTCCGCATCCTTGCATTTTTACAAAAGAAATATTTTTTTCATTTGAAATTTTATCAATAAAATTTTTCATTTTTTTTCCAAAAACCTAATAAAAATAATAAAAATATTATATACCATTAAGGATTAAAAATTGACTTAAAATTTATAAAATAAAGCATTTATTAAAAAAAACGAAATTTTTATTAAAAATTAAAGTATAAATAAGTTTACATTGTTATTTGAAAATATAATATTTTAAATTAGTAATAACAAAAAAATTAATAAGATATAAATATTTTTAAGTACAAAATAATCAAAAATTAAAGCTAAAACTAATAAATAAAAATTATTGACTTAAATATAATTAAGTAATATAATTTTAGCAAAAATTAATTATAAATTTAATTAATTAAAACCGTCTGATGAAAATTCAGATAGCAAACTAAAAAATTTTAACTGAGTATTTTATTTCTATATTTTTAGGAGAAGTAAATGGCTAAAGCTAAAGCTAAAACATCAAAGGAAAGTTCTAACGAAATACAGGTTTTTGAAGACTTTACAAATGAAGAAGTAAGAGTTATTTCTAATTATTCTGAAAAAAAATATTATCAGAGGGGTGAAACGGTTTTTAAAGAAGGCTCTAAAGATAATTCACTTTACGTTGTATTAAAAGGTGATTTAGATGTTTTTGCTTCTACCAAAGAAGGTGAAAAAATAAAATTATCTCAAATAGTAACTGGTGAAGTTTTTGGTGAATTATCATTCTTAGATGGTAAACCAAGATCTGCAACTATTTTAGCTTCTGATGATGTTGATTTATTACAAATATCAAGAGATCAATTTGGCTTACTTAGAAATAATTATCCATCAATAGCATCAAAATTAATTTTAGACTTAGCTAGAGTGGTAAGTTTAAGATTGAGAAATGCTGATAAATTTATTGTTGATATATCAGATTTACTTAATAACTCAAAATTAGAAGAAGAAGTTCCTGCTAAAGCTAAAAAAGCAGCTAAAGCTGAAAAACCTGCTAAAGCTAAAAAAGTTGAAACTAAAAAAGCAGCTAAAGCTGAAAAACCTGCTAAAGCTAAAAAAGCTGAAACTAAAAAAGCAGCTAAAGCTGAAAAACCTGCTAAAGCTAAAAAAGCTGAAACTAAAAAAGTAGCTAAAGCTGAAAAACCTGCTAAAGCTAAAAAAGTTGAAACTAAAAAAGTAGCTAAAGCTGAAAAACCTGCTAAAGTAGAAAAACCTGCTAAAGCTAAAAAAGCTAAAGCTAAAAAAAGTAAAATAGCTTATATAGCACCTAAAAAGAAATAGTTAATTAATGAATTTAAGACCTCCTACGTGGTTTATATCCAGTATGAGGAAGGGAGCTGGTGCACAGAGTCCCCGTACCCCCTGAAACCCCAGAGCAGAGCTCTGAGGTATTCTCTAATAAAACTAAAAAAAAGCCTACTTTTGTTTGGGCTTTTTTTATTTTATTTATAAGTTAATTCCTTAATAAAATACTTTTATTACCTGAGTCTAATTTTAAAATATTATTTTTTTCTGTATTTGAAAAAGCTTCTATATAAATTCTGAAAACTTTCTTTTTTCTGGAGAATTTTATACTATCATAAATATTTCCAAAAATACCATATTCTTTTTTTTCTTTTTCTATTTGATAGCTTTTTTTAGTATCTATTGTGAATTCATTTATTTTTTTTATATAAATAAAATTATCTTTTTTTATAGTTATAAAATTCTCATAAAATAACTCTTTTGGTATTACCCAAGAGTTTTTATATTTAGTTTTAGGAGGATAAATATAATAATATCTATCTTTTTCCATTAAATCAATAAAATTAACTAGATTTTTGGGTGGATAATAAAAAGGTGTATTATTATTTTCTTGTGTAGGTGAACTATTCCAAATAGTAATATTATCCTTTGATATTTGTTTCATGGGGTTATTTTCATAAATAGCTATTTCGCAAGTGATAATTTTAGGTTCATTTTTTCTTGAGAAGATATTATAAATTATTTCTTTATTTTTATCATCAAACATTTTCCATTCGTTATCTGTTCCATATTCCCAAATAAAATATTGATTCAAAAAATCTTGTTCACTTGGATCTTTTACTTCCTTATAATTAAAAATAATAATTAAATATATAAAAAAGAAAAATCCTGCTAATGAGAAAAAAAACTTACTAATAATATTCATTTAAATATTTTTCTACTTCAAATTCCCAATCTGGAAGAATTATATTTAATTCTTTTGAAATTTTGTTAGGACTCATTGCAGAAAATTGTGGTCTTTTTGCTGGTAAGTTAAAATCTTTTGCATATACAGGATAAACAATAGTATCTTTATTAATTTTTTTCATAATAAATTTAGCATATTCATGTCTTGAACAAAAACCATTATTATTTAAATGATATAACCCATTTAATCCTTTTTCTAAAGCTTTAAAAGTTAAATTTGTAATAGTTTTGGTAGAAGTTGGTGACGAAAACTCATCACAACTTATTTTTAATATATTATTAGCTTTAGCCCATTGATTTAATTTATAAATAAAATTTTGATTACCTTCTCCAAAAACCCAACTAACTCTAAAAACAAGTATTTTAGAATTATTTTGATAATTAAGCATTCTCTCGCCTAAAAGTTTCGTTTTTGCATATTGAGATAAAGGATTTGTTTCATCCTCTTCTATATATAAGCCTTTTTTTTCTCCATCAAAAACATAATCAGTACTATAATGAACTAAAAAGAAATTATATTTTTCTTGTGCTAATTTTAAATTATAAACACCAAGAGTATTTGAATTATAAGATTTTTCTAGCTCTTTTTCGGCTAAATCAACTTGATTATAAGCAGAACAATTTATAACAATATCTGGTTTAAAAGAATCTATAACTTTTAGAACAGAGTTATAATCAGATAATTCTAGATCTTGATGAGTTAGAGCTAAAAAAGTTAATTGATTTTTTTCTAATTCTTTTATAAACTCTTTACCTAATTGTCCATTTTTTCCTATTATTAGATATTTCATTATTTAACCTTTTAAAATTATGGTGAATAAAATACATCATTATAATTTATAAGTAATTAAATTAGTAACATATAAAGCTGTTTTTTAAGTTATTAAGGATAAATATATAATTAACTTAAGTTGCTAGTACACTGTAAAGTAAGTTTTACATAACTCATCCCCCTACCCCTTCTCTTTGCTAAAAGAGAAGGGGAGAAAGTTAAGATTCCCCTCTCTAATGACTTAGAGTGAGCCTGAGCCGGTAGGCGAACTATTGTAGGCGAAGAATTTGTTGGGGTGAGTTAAGATAAAAAGAATTTTTTGATACTAGCAACTTAGATTAATTATTTTCTTAATATTTTATCCATTGATTTTCCCTTTGCTAATTCATCAACCAACTTATCGAGATAACGAATATTTCTCATAAGGTCTTCTTCAATGTCTTCTATACGATGCCCACAAATAGTTCCTTTTATTAATGAAACATTAGTATTAAGTTGAGGAATTTGCTCAAAAAAAACTTTAAAAGTATTTTTTTTATCTATCTGTTCTTGTAAACTATTTTCATCATAACCTGTTAACCAAAAAATTACTGTATCTAATTCATCTTTGGTACGCCCTTTTTTCTCTACTTTTTTTAGATATAAAGGGTAAACACTTGCAAAAGATGTTTCATAAATTCTATTATTATTTTGCATATTTCATCCTATTTAATGTTTTACTATTAGCAAATTAATGATAAGTTTTAATCAGATAAAGGAACTCCAACAGTAGTTATATATAAAACAGCTTGAGATTCTGGTATTCCTAATAGATCATTAACTTGCTCATCAAAAAAACCACCTATACCGCTAACACCCAAGTCTAATTTTATACAAGCTAAATTTAATCTTTGCCCTAAATTACCAGAGTCTAAATGTAAATAACGATAAGCTCTTTCACCATATTTTTCTACTGCTTTTGGTAAATCTACCGTATGAAAAATTACAAAACCTGCATCTTTACCTAAATCTTGACCCAAACATAAATATCCAAGTTCTTTATTAAAATTTTTAAATCTTATTTGCCTTAATTCTTTTTTATCTGGCGAGTAATGATAACATCCTTCCTCTAAATCTTCCACATTAGTAATAGCAATATAAGTTTCTATTATACTTGTATCAAAAAAATCAGGTTTTATATCAAAGTTTTGATTCTCATATTGCTCATAATGATAGGTAAAAGATAAAATCTTTTCAAATGCTTCTTTAGATATTTTTTTATCACTATCATAAGCTCTAGTAGAACGTCTTAATAAAATAATATCTTTTAATTTATTTTCCCATTCCAATTCCTTAGGTTCTATTTTTTGAGCAAAAGATAGTGATAGTTTTATATTTTCTTTTTTATCTTGCTGAAAGACTTCTTTTTCTTCTTCTATTTTAGAAAAATCATGAAAATCTCTTATCAGATTATTTTTATTATAAATCCCTGTATTAATTGCTGAGGGAGAAGCAGTTTTATTATTTAATAATTTTTTATCAGATAAAGTTATTACAGCCAAAGGAGCTTCTTCATCTTTATCTAACCATAATAAATCAGCTAAAGCATTATCATTAAAAGAACCAATTAAATTAGAGTATTTGGATACAAAAGGAGAATAAGTAATTATATTTCCTAAAATATGACCTGTATCTAATAATATTCTTCTGTAAGCTCTTTCTTGATATCTAAAAGCGCTTCTTTCAAAAATACCTGTGAAAATAATAGCAACAGAAGATTCTTCAAACGAATTATGATTAAAACATATTTCCTTTAATTTATTCCAAATATTTTCTTCCCAAAAATAGCTTAAAGAATGGTTTTTAACTTGAAAATTATACAAACCATTTTCTAAACCTTTATAATTATTAGTTACTAAATAAATTTCTGTAGGATATAGTCCACCAGCAGAAGGAGCTGCTCTTAATAATAAAGGTGTAGCATAAGGAACAATAGCTGTTACTCCATTTGTATAATAAAGTAATTCAGATATAGCTTTTATACTTTTTACTTCATCAGTTTCTTCAGGAAAATGTTCTTTATATTTTCTAGAAATGTATTTGGCTAAATCAATTCTTTTTGCTTTAGGATAATCCTTAAAAGGCATAGGTTGTTTAGTCCAATCTATAGGCTTTGATTTTTTTGCTATACCTTCAGGAGAATACTTAGTTTCGTTATGATAAAATTCTGCAAAACTTTTTACAGGCATTAACCTCTAACCTCATAACCTTTATCATTTAAAGCTTTCATTACACCATTCTGTAAATCCTTAATTTCTTGAGGTTCTAAAGTTCTTTCATTAGAATAAAAATTAATTGTAAAAGCTAAACTTTTTTTATTTTCAGGTAAATTAGATCCTTGGTAAATATCAAAAAGGTTTATATCCTTTATAAGGTTTTTATTAACTTTTTCAATAGTTTTTTCAACATCTGCAACTAAAACTTTTTTATCTACAAAAACACTTATATCAAAAGGAACATGTGGGTATTTAGGTAATTCTTTAAATTTTATTTTTCTTTTTACAACTTCTAATAAAGCTTTCATATCTAAATAAATAAAACCTACTTTACCTGATATATCAAATTCTTTTAAAATTTTAGGATGTATTTCTGAAATAATACCTATATTTAATTTTCTTTGAGTAATCATAGCTGTTCTTGATGGATGATAAAAAGAAGGTAAAGGATCTGCCTCATTTGGTAATTTTAACTCATAATCAGTTATACCTAATTTTTGCATTACTTCTTCTAAACAAGCTTTTGAAGTATAAAACATTTCACTAGAAGGTTTTCTCATTACATTCATAGCACATAAAAATTCTTTTTCTTCAAATTCTTTATAATAAGCTTTTCCTAACTCATAAATATCAAATTCTTCAAAATTTCTAATATTTTTATTTACCGCTTCTAACATATTTGGAATTAGAGAAATTCTTAAATACTCTTGTTCTTGAGAAAGAGGGTTTCTTAATTTTATATGATTATCAAAATCTAAGCCTAATTTTTTTAGTTGTAAAGAACCATTAAAAGAGTAGTTATAAACTTCTTTGAAACCTAAATCTAAAGAAAAAATATTTCTTAAATCTTTTCTTAAAATATGAAGTGGATTTTCTTGTACTGGTTTTACTTCTATTTTAGGTGCAACTGGAGTAATATTATCATATCCATAAATTCTACCTATTTCTTCTACAATATCTTCAGGAATAGCAATATCTTTAGTAGCTCTATATGTAGGTACTTTTAATGTATATTCATTGTCTTTTTTAGATATTTCAAATCCTAAAGCACTAAGTGTTTCTTCTATGAATTCTGAAGATAAATCAGTTCCAAGTCTTTTATTTATAAAATCTTTGCTAACTGTAACAAAAACTGGATCTTTACTAGAATAATCAACATCAGCTAATTTACTTACAGCTTTTATATTAGGACAAGTTTCTTTCATAATAGTATAAAAACGAGCTATTGCTTGAGTAGTCATTTCTGGATCTAAAGTTTTTTCAAATCTTGCAGAAGCTTCTGTTCTTAAAGCTAATTTTAAGGCTGTTCTTCTAACATTAGCAGGATGAAAATTTGCAGATTCTAAAATGACATATTTAGTATTAGTATCTACTTCAGTATTTTCTCCTCCCATAACTCCAGCTAAAGCTATAGCTTTATTTTCATCTGCTATAACAAGCATTTCAGGGGTTAATTGTCTTTCAATACTATCTAAGGTAAATAATTTTTCATTTTCGTAAGCTTTTCTAATAATTATTTTGTTGCTAGCTAATTTTTCACCATCAAATGAATGCACAGGTTGTCCTAATTCAAACATCAAATAATTTGTAGCATCTACTACATTGTTAATAGGTTTTGCTCCTATATTAATTAATCTTTGTTTTAACCATTCTGGAGATTCTTTTATTTCTATTCCTTCAAAAGCCATAGCACAATATCTTTGACATAATTCAGGTTCTTTTATTTCTATTTCTATTTTTACTTTTTCTTCTTGATATTCTGGTAAAGTAAAATCTAATTTTTTAAAGTTTTTCTTCAAAATAGAAGCTAACTCCCTTCCTATACCATAATGACCCCAAAGATCAGGACGATGAGTTATAGATTTATTATCTAATTCTATTAAACAATCATTTTTACCTAAAACATCTGATACTTTAAGACCTATAGGAGTATTTTCTGATAAAATTAAAATTCCATCAACATCCGAAGGAACACCTAATTCTTGACCAGAGCAAAGCATTCCAAAGCTTTCTACACCTCTTTTATTAGACACTTTTATTTTAAAATCACCCGGTAAAACTGCACCAACCATAGCAAGAGGAACTATTTGACCAATTTCTATATTTTTAGCTCCACAAACAACTTGTAAAACTTCTTTTCCATTATCAACTTTGGTTACTTGTAATTTTTCTGCATCAGGGTGCGGATTAATTTCTAATATTTTTGCTGTAACAACATTATTAAAGTCTTTGGCTAAATCTTCTACTCCTTCAACTTCAGCCGAAGCCATAGTAAATTTTAAGGCTAATTGATTAGCTTCTTCTGAAGAGACATCAACAAAATCTTTTAACCAATTTAGAGAAATTTTCATTTAATTTTTTTACTCCTAAAAAACACTGAGTCTTAATTTTTTTATGTATTATAACAAGTAAAAGATAATTAGTAAAAAGTAGTTAGTAAAAAGTAAAAAGAAGTAATTTATAGATTTTAAACTTTTAAAGTTTAGAACCTACTTAAAAAATCTACTTAAGTAAATATATAAATAAGAAAGTTTTTATGCTAAAATTACTATAACTTTTATATAATATATAAATATAGATAGAGTTTTTAGTCTAAACATAAGGTAAAAAAATGTTTTTTAGAAATAACAAAAGTAATAAATTCGTTTTTACGGCACTCTCTTTAGCTTTTTTACTTACATCTTGTAAACAAAATCCTTCATTGCTTGATTCTCCTTCAGAAGATAAATATGGAGCAAGTAATACTGATGCTATTCAAGGTGAGATAGTAGTAAGATTTTCAAAAACTATGAATAATACTTCTATTTCGGCTTTTGCCAATGCTAATAATTTAAAAGCAAAAAAATTTGTACAAAGAATGAATAGTGCTGTTTTTCAAATACCTTCTGATTCTAATACAGATGAACTATTAACTGAATTAAAAAATGATTCTTCTGTAGATTATGCAGAAAGAAATTATAAAATTGGTCATAATTATACTGTAAATGACCAAAAAGCTAAAGAACAAAATGGTTTAGCTGTAGCTAATTTTCCTAAAGCTTGGGATATTACTTTTGGAAGTAAAAATATTGTCATAGCTGTTATAGATACAGGGGCTGATTTAACACACCCAGATTTAAAAAATAAATTAGTACAAGGTTATAATATAATAGAACCTGATAAACCACCTATGGATGATAATGGTCATGGAACTCATGCTAGTGGTATAGCCGCAGCAGAAACTAATAATAAAATTGGAGTAGCAGGTGCTGCCCCAAATTGTAAAATAATGCCTGTTAAAGCTCTAAATGGAAAAGGAAGTGGAGATACTGTTAATGTAGCATATGGTATTGTATGGGCAGTTGACCATGGAGCTAATGTCTTAAATCTTAGTTTGGGTGGACCTCAAAATGAAACTGTAAAAAGAGCTGTTGAATATGCATTAGCAAAAAATGTTACTGTAGTTGCTGCTATGGGTAATTCAGCTTTAGAAGCAGAGGAAAAAAAGAAACCTTCCTTATTAAAAGCATTTCCAGCCGCTTTACCAGGAGTAATTTCTGTAGGTGCTGTTGATTTTTCAAGACAAAGAGCTGATTTTTCTAATTATGGGGAATGGATTTCAGTTGCTGCACCTGGTGTAAGTATTTTATCAACTATGCCTACTTATGAGACAACTATGACAGAAATGGAAAAAAATAAAGGTTATGACTTCTTAGATGGAACTTCTATGGCTTGTCCTATGGTTGCTGGTTTAGCAGGTCTTATATTAAGTCGTTATCCGAATTATACTCCTCAAGAAGTAAAAGCGAAATTAGAATCAACAGCTACAGATATAGGTAAACCAGGTTTTGATAATGAATATGGTTATGGACTTATAAACGCATATAAAGCTGTTCTGTAAATTTTTGACTATTTTTTTACCACAAGGTTTAATTTTTTTTTTCTATAAGATAAAATATATTATAGTATAGCGTGAATCTTAAAATCGAGAAGCGTAAAGTATTTTTTAATACAAGTAAATGAATTTAAGACCTCCTACGGAGTATCAACCCCGCAGGAGGAAGGGATCGGGGGCTCTGCCCCCGTACCCCTTGAAACCCCAGAGCATAGCTCTTAGGTATTCTCTAATAAGAATAAATTGTACAGATTTTTTGATTTTGTAAGTAGGCAAAAATATAATGAAACATAAAAAAAGTTTTTTGGCTTTAATAATTTGTTCTTTTACAATTTTTTCATGTGGTGGTGGTGGAAGTAGTAGCAATATTATTCCAATTCAAACTCCTTCAGTAGGTGCTTTTATAACTCCAGTTCCAACACCAACTCCTATGGGTCCTGTAGGAAATATTAGTGGTAAAATTATAGATTCCTATACAAAATTAGGGATACAAGGCATAAGAGTAGAAGTAAGGGGTGTTAATCCTAAAGTTATAGCTTATACAGATGCTTCTGGTAAATATACCTTATCAAAAGTTCCTCAAGGAAGACAAGTTATAGGAGTTGTTGGTTCTTCTTATGCTACTGTAAATGCAGGTAATATAACTGTTGATGTAATAGCTAATAATACAACTCCTGTTACAGATATAGCTGTAATTTCATCTGAAAAAGATAAAACAGCTAATTCTTTTGTGAAAATTTTAGATGGTTTTACTCATCCAAGAGGCTTAGCTATAGATAGAAATAATAGTGATTTATATGTAGTGGATGTAGTTGGTATTAATAGTATATTACCTATACAAAAAGATAGAACAGAAATAAAAAAAATAACTTCAGATGGTGGCTTATTAGATAATTTTGCCTCAAGATGGTTTAGTAAAGATACTACAGATATTTTTAGACTTATAAAAGGTGGTAAAGGAATTGGTTTAGATGCAGGGGGCAATATTTATGTTGTAGATCCTAAGGATAATTCGGTAAAAAAATATGGTCCTAATGGTAAATACATATCTAAACTAGATAAAGGTTTGGGTGAGGTTTTTGATGTTGCTGTACTAACAACGGGTGATATAGCTATATCTGATCCTAGCTCTTCTAGAGTAGTTCTAATGGATGCTACTGGTATTGTAAGAGTAGATAATCTTTTTGCTAAATTTCCTTCAGATGGTGTAAGAGGTGTAGCTGTAGATCAATCTGATAATATTTATGTAATAGATGCTGCTGGTAAAAAAGGTGAAGTAATCAAAAAATTTGATAAATATGGCTTCAGAATTCCTTTACAGTTTGGTTCTATTGGTAGTTTAGAACCTGGAAGTTTTAATGATCCTACAGATCTTGCAATAGATAATCGTAATGGTGATATTTATGTAGTAGATAGCGGAAATAATAGAGTTCAAAGATTTAGTGCAGAAGGAAACTATTTATCAGAGTTTGGTCAGTTTGGGATTGAAAATGGTAGTTTTAATACTCCTTGGGGTATTGCAATAGATAAAGAAGGTTATGTTTATGTTTCTGATCCTAAAAACTCTAGAGTTCAAAAGTTTTCACCAGCTAGAGCTATAAACTAATTAACTTAACTTAATTATTAGAGTATTTTTAATATTTAATTTATTTTATAAATTACTAATATAAAAAGCTATTCTAAATTACCTATTTACCTTTTACCTATTTACTTTTTACCTACTTTAATGTATTCTTTATTATGGTAATTTTACCTTGTCTTAAGGTAGTATGTTAATAAGGTATTGGCTAATGGAAGAATCAACCACAAATCAAGAAAAAGATAAATTAAGTGAAGAAACAGAAGCAAGGAGAGAATTTACTAGAAGACCATTAAAAAGTAAAACAAATGAAAGAAGAAAAACAGAAACACAAACTTTTATAGTATGTGAAGGAGAGCAAATAGAAACTCTTTTCCCAGCACCTGTTGGCTATGATGTTCCTAAATTTCAAAGATGTATTGGTATGGCAGAAGGTACTATTTTAGAAGCTAACAAAAAAGGTAATGGTTTTATAGAAATAGATGGTGTTAAATATCCTATGAAAGAAAACCGTGCTAATAATATGCAAAGAAGGTTTCCTTTAGAAAAATATGTTGGTAAACCAGTTAAAGTATCTTTTTATCCAACTATAACTTTAAAAGGGATGAAAATGTTAAAAATGACACCAGATTCAGCTCCTTTTGTAAAAATAGCTAATTTTAGAAAAGAAATTTCTAAACAAGGTGCGGTTGAAGCATTAGGAACTATTAAATTTATTAATCAGGAAAATTTTGTAGTAGCAATATGGAGTCCGTCTTCTAAAAAAGAATATATAGTAACTATTTTTGGTAAATGTTCTGCTAAACAAGGTGATTTTGTAAAAGTTGATGCAATATTAAAAAATGGACGTATAGAAGTTGAAAATATAAAAGTTCTAAATGTTCCTAAAAACTTTAATACAAGAGAAGGTGGTTATAACAGAGAAGGTGGATACAAACCTAACTATAATAGAGAAGAAGGTGGATATAAATCTAATTATAATAGAGAAGGTGGATACAAACCTAACTATAATAGAGAAGAAGGTGGATATAAATCTAATTATAATAGAGAAGGTGGATATAAATCTAACTATAACAGAGAAGAAGGTGGATATAAATCTAATTATAATAGAGAAGGTGGATATAAACCTAACTATAACAGAGAAGATAAAGATTCTAACTATAATAAATAGATATAACTTACTAATAAAAAAGGATTGTATAAAAATACAATCCTTTTTTATTATGATTTTTTATTTATCTTTCTGAATAAAATTTGTTTCTTCAAAATCAATAATTTTCCAAGAACTATTAATTTTTTTCATATTAATTAAAGAAGTTCTTTCTATAAAAGTTCCCCCTTTAGGTTGTATAGTTAATTTATAAGTTAAATTAGCTGAATCTTTATTTTTTGTTGTTTCTAAAAAACTATATGTTACTTTAGATTTATTTTCATCTAATTTTGGATTTTTAGCTCTTGCTTCTTTAACCAACTCTATTTCTTTAGATAATTTATCTTTAGCCATTAAATCTGTTAATTTTATAGCTTCTTCTTGATTCATAGCTTGATAATATTTTTTAATAAATTGCTCTGCTATTACCTGATATTCTTCTTTATTCAAATTTGAACAAGAAGTAAAAGTAAGAAATAAAAAAGAAAAAATAAAAAAGATTAATATCTTTAATCTAGTATTTAATAATATATTTTTCTTCATAATAAAAAATCTCTTAAATATTCATAAGTTTTTTCTGGGTTTTCTGTATGAACCCAATGTCCTGCATTTTTTACAGTTTTTATTTCAGAATCGGTAAATATTTTTTTTATTAGAGTAAAGTCATTTTCCCTTATATAATTGGAGTTTTCACCTCTTATAAATAATGTTTTTTTGTTAAAATTATTATCTCCATTAAAATTTCCACCCATAGCATGTAAATTTTCATTCAAAGATTTTAAGTTTAATTTCCATGAAAAAGACATATCTTCATTTCTGATAAGATTTTTTAGTATGAATTGTCTTACAGCTTTATTATTTATTTTATTAGCTAATATTTCATCAGCTTTTTCTCTAGAGTTTATATTTTTTAAGTCTATATCTAATAAAAATTCTAAAATATATTTATTACCTGTTCTATATTCTTTAGGAGCAATATCAACTACTATTAATTTTTCAACCATATCGGGGTATTCAAAAGCAAATTTCATAGCTACTTTACCACCCATAGAATGCCCTAGAATAATAGCTTTATTTAGATTATTTTCTATAAAAAACTCATATAGGTCTTGTGACATTGCATTATAATCATGAATATCACTATGAGGTGATTGCCCATGGTTTCTTAGATCTATAAGATAAATTTCAAAATTATCTGCAAATTTTTTTGCCATACCTTGCCAATTATCATAAGAACCAAAAAGACCATGTAAAATAATTAAAGGTGAGCCAATTCCAAATTTTTTAAAAAATAACTTCAATTGCTTAACCTAAAAAACAAAATAAGCTAAATAAAAATAAGCTGGAAAAGCAATAAAAATATAACTATCTACTCTATCCAAAATTCCACCATGACCTGGTATTAAAGTTCCTGAATCTTTTTTACCAACATCTCTTTTAAAAAGAGATTCTATCAAATCTCCCATTTGAGAAATAATAGCTACCATCAAGCCTATAATTAGTGCATGATACCAAGGTAGCCCATATAAACCACCACCTAAAACCCAAACTAATATACAAGCTAAAGTTCCACCAATAGAACCTTCTACTGTTTTATTAGGGCTTATTTCTGGTAAAAGTTTATGTTTTCCAATAGATTTTCCTACAAAAAATGCCCCCATATCACAAAAAGCAGATGAGAATAAAAGCGTTAATAGTAATTCTTTACCAAGAGGCATACCTCTCATAAGAATAAGGTAGCTAGGGAAAAAACCTAAGTATAATATTCTCATAAGAGCAAAAGATAGTTCTCCTATACTTACTCTAGGCGTGTAATTTATATTTACTATTATTACTAAAATAAAAGCTAAGCCTAAAATTAAGTCTTGTAGCGAAGTTATGTGGCTTACAGTGGTTTTCCACTCGGATACATTAAAAATATTAGGTGGAAAAAGAAATTGGCTTATTAACTTATATAAAGAGTCATCTTCTAATTTTATATTACAAGAAATATAAGTTACTAACAAAAATAAAAAAATAAAAGTAGTTATAAGTTTATAACTATGCCTATATTTTTTTTCTTCAATAAGTTTTTGAAGCTCATAATTACCTATTATTGCTACAGTAATTACAGCTAAAAACCAAATAAATGGAGAATACCATTCTGCTAAAATTACTAAAGCGGATATTATAAATCCGCTTATTACTTTTTGTATCACAAAAAAATTACCTATATAAATAAAAAGTAGAATCAAAAAAAGTGTATTATTTTATTAATCTTTTCACTTTTTACTTTTTACTTTTTATATTTCCATTATTTCTTTTTCTTTAGCTTCTGCTAATTTATCTATTTCTGCTGTATATTTATCAGTTGATTTTTGAACTTTATCCTGAGCTTTTTTGCTTTCATCTTCTGCTATTTTAGAATCTTTTTCTAATTTTTTTATTTTATCAACTGCGGTTCTTCTTTCATTTCTTATAGCAACTTTACCTTCTTCAGATGCTTTTTTCATTACTTTAACTCTATCTTTTCTTATTTCTTGAGTCATTTGTGGCATAACTAATCTGATCATTTGACCATCATTTTGAGGTGTTATTCCTATATCTGATTTTTGTAATGCTTTATCTATAACAGAAAGCATATTTTTTTCAAAAGGAGTTATAGTTATAGTTTTAGCATCTGGAGTAGCTACTTTAGCTATATTTTTTATAGCAGTCATTGCTCCATAACTTTCAACTTGAATTCTATCAAGAATAGAAGCATTAGCTCTACCTGTTCTAATACTAGCAAAATCTCTTTTAACTGATTCTATGGTTTTTTTCATTTTTTCTTCTAATTCAGAAAAAATATTATCTAACATAATAAAACTCCTTTTTTAGTTAGAAGTTATGAGTTAGAAGTTAGAAGACTTTAATTCAAGTTAGAAGTTATGAGTTAGAAGTTAGAAGATTTTTAGTCTTTCTTTTAACTTTTAACTTTTAACTTTTAACCCATTTCTTTTAACTTCTCACTTTTAACTTAACTACTCTTCTACAATAATAGTTCCAATTTTTTCACCTAAAACTATTTTATCCATACAACCTCTAGCTGTAAAATCAAAAACAATTATAGGTATATTATTTTCTCTACATAAAGATAAAGCTGAAGTATCCATAACTTTTAGTTCTTTATTTATTGCATCTCTAAAAGTAATTTTATCAAACTTAACTGCATTAGGGTTTGTTTTAGGATCACTATCATAAACTCCATCTGTTTTATTTTTTGCCATTAGTAAGACTTGAGAATTAGTTTCAGCAGCTCTTAAAGCAGCAGCGGTATCGGTAGTAAAATATGGATTACCTGTTCCTGCTGCAAAAATAACTACTCTACCTTTTTCAAGGTGTCTAACAGCTCTTCTTCTTATAAAAGGTTCTGCAACTTCGTGTATTTCCAAAGCACTTTGCACTCTAGTTGCAACTCCTTTTTTTTCTAAAGCATCTTGTATTGCCAACGCATTCATTATGGTAGCAAGCATACCCATATAATCAGCGGTAGCTCTTTCCATTCCTTTAGCACTTCCTGCTAGACCTCTGAAAATATTTCCGCCGCCTACGACTACACTTACTTTAACACCGAGTTCTACTATTGAAGATATATCATCTGCAATATCATTAACTATTATAGGATCTATGCCAAAGCCTTTATCGCCCATAAGGGCTTCTCCACTAAGTTTTACTAAAACTCGATGATATTTTATTCCCATAAATTTATGCACCTAATGTATATTTAACAAATTTTTTAACTTCAACATTTTTACCAACTTTTTTAGAGGTTTCTTTTAAAAGTTGATCAACAGTTAAATCTGGATTTTTAACAAAAGGTTGTTCTAATAAGCAAACTTGAGTATAAACTTTATCAAGTCTTCCACCCATAATTTTTTCTCTAATATTTTCAGGTTTTTTAGCTAAATCATCACCAGATTGAGCTAAAATAATTTCTTTTTCTTTAGAGATAAATTCAGCTGGAACTCCATCTCTATTTACATATAAAGGATTTGAAGCTGTAACATGCATAGCAATATCTTTTGCTACTACAGATAATTCTTCTGAACTTCCAGAAATATCTCCATCAGCTGTTAATTCAACTAAAACACCTACTTTATTATTAGAGTGAACATAAGCACCTACTAATCCATTTGACTCTGTTTTAATAGATTCAAATCTTTTTATAGACATATTTTCACCTAATTTAGCTATAGTAGCTTTAACATCAGCATCTTTTAAAGCTGCAAGTTCTTCTAATGAAGATACAGTTGTTGCTTTTTGAGCTGAATCTTTTACTAAGGCAACAAAATCATCATTTCTAGCAACAAAATCTGTTTCACAGTTTACTTCAACCATACTTGCTAATTGACCATTATTGCCAATATAAACTGCAATTACACCTTCTGAAGTTGCTCTATCACTTTTACTTTCTGCTTTTAAAGCACCTTTTTTTCTTAAAAACTCTATTGATTTTTCTATATCACCATTATTTTCAACAAGAGCTTTTTTGCAATCCATCATTGCAAGTCCTGTTTTTTCTCTTAACTCTTTTACTAGTCCTGCGGTTATTTCCATTTTCTATCTCCCGAAATAATACCAAAAATTATATTTAAAATAAAAAGTAAAAAGCAAAAAGTAAAAAGATTTTATCTTATTACTTATTACTTAATTACTTATTAATGTTTTTATTCTTCTTCTTTATCGTAAGCAGATAAATCTAATTTTATTGCTGGTTTTTCTTCTGAAGCTTTTTCTTCAGCTTTTTCTTCAGCTTTAGCCACAATTTTACCTGTATTAGCTGCTTTTCCTTCTGATACAGCTTCTGTTATTTTTGAAGTAATTAAATTTACAGATTTTATAGCGTCATCATTACCTGGAATAACGAAATCTACTTCATCTGGATCACAATTTGTATCTACTATTGCCACAATAGGAATATTTAATTTTTTTGCTTCTTTAACAGCTAAATGTTCTTTTTGAGTATCAACTACAAATAAAACATCTGGTAATCTGTGCATATCTTTTATTCCGCCGAGTGTTTTGGTTAATTTTTCAATTTCTTTTTCAATACCAGAAGCTTCTTTTTTATTGATATTATCAAAATAACCATTATTTTTTTTATTTTCTAAATCTTTTAAATAGTTAATTCTAGCTTTTATGGTAGAAAAATTTGTTAACATACCACCTAACCATCTTTGGTTAATATAGTACATACCAGTTTTTTCAGCAGCTTCTCTAACAGCATCTTGAGCTTGTTTTTTTGTTCCTACAAAAAGAACATTTCTTCCTTCTGTTGTCAAATTTTTAATAAAATCATAAGCTTTATCTAAACATTCAGAAGTTTGTTGAAGGTTTATTATATAAACTTTTTTTCTTTCTCCAAAAATATATCTTTTCATTTTTGGATTCCATTTTTTTGTTTGATGACCGAAATGAACTCCGGCTTCGAGTAATTGTTGAACTGAAACTTTGGACATTTTATACCTCCGATGACCACAGTTAATTCTTCCGCTCAGGATACAAGCTTTAACCTAAAAAGGACTGTGTAAGCAAGTTCTACATCTAAGCGTGCTATTTTATATTTAGTGAATTATATCATATCTTTTATTCTAAAGTATTAACTTAATTTAAATTTGATAATCAAACCTTAAACAACTCTTTACAAGTAAAAAAAAATATAGTAGATTTCTTTAATATTTTATACATTACTTAGTGAAAATAGTTTATTTTTAATATATAATCTAATCATTAAGTATTATTATTTTTGGTGTTTTAATTATACAGGAGCTTAAAATCTAAATTATGCCTGCCATAGCCCTAGTAACTGATGATTCTCCTACTATTAGGAATATGATAGCTTTTACATTGAAAGCTATTGGTATTAGTACTATTGAAGCTGCTGATGGACAAGAAGCTCTTAATAAGATGGAGACTAATTCTGTTGATATACTTATTGTTGATCTTAATATGCCAAAGATAAATGGCTTAGAATTAATAAGTATGCTAAGAAAAAATCCTAAATATAAAAAGTTACCTATGATAATGGTTACTACAGAAACAGATAAGAAAAAAGGCTTATCTGCTGGAGCTAATGAATACTTAGTTAAACCATTTAAACCACAAGAGCTACAAGCTGTAGTAAAAAACTATATTTCTAAATAGTTAAAATTAAATATAAAAATAGTACAAATAAAAAAGCTACTTATTTTAATAAGTAGCTTTTTTATTAATTTAAATTATTAAGCACCACCAGTTCCTGCTCCAGCTGCTTGTAATCCAGCACCACCATCTCCTTCAAGCCTTTTTAGGTCTTTTTTAAGAGTATCTATAAATTTATTAGCTGCGGCTAATTTTTTTATAGCCTCTAATTTTTGCTCTTCAGCTTCTCTTTTTTTATCTAAAGCTTGTAAATATAGCTGAATAGAAGGATTTGCTAGGTTTAAGAATAAAAGTATAGAATTAAGTGTTCCTGGGTTTTCTCCAACTTGATATTTAGAACCACCTATTTGAGCACTTTTATCTTTTATAAATTCAGAAGTTGAATTAGATACTTTAGATCCTTTTCCACTATTTATTTGATCCATTATTTTTTCAGCTAATTCTGGGTTAGTTTTAGCTAATTCTTGTAAAACTTGTTCACCTTTACCACCAGGTTCACCTATGCCACCTAAAGCTTCTATTTGAGCAGCAGCATTTTTAATCCCATTACTATCTGTTATGCTATCACCACTTAAACCTTCTATATTAGCTGCTAATTCTGCGTTAGATATATCAGTTTTAGCTCCTCCTATTTCATTTTTAGCATTATTAAATCTAGATTTAATAAGATCTTCATTACCTGAAATTGGTGTATCTTCTAAACCCAAATCTTTTTTTAATTCATCTTGTTTATCAGGAGAAAGTGCATCAAATTTATTAGAATCAAACTCTCCATTAGCTCCAGTAACAGAGTTTAGTAAATTAGCAGATTGAGCTGCTAAAACATCTTTTTTATCTTGCTCTGAAAGTTTATTAAATGCTGCACTATTTTTATCGACTAAACCATTTTCACCTATCAAACCATCTGCTGGTTTTGATAAAATAGCTTGACCATTAGCTATATTAGCAGAGGTAGAAGATTTGTTTTCTAGTAAAGTTTTTTTATCATCAGAATTTAAAGATGCAAAAACTTTACCTGCGGCAGCAGCATCTGTTTGAGATAATGTTTTAAAGTCAGATACTACATTATTTTTAGCTTTAGTCAATGAATCTTTGTCAACAGTTCCATCAGCACCTATTTTAACACCTAGTTTTTCAAGTCTAGCTTTTTGAGCTTGACCTTCAGGTGTGTTTAAATTTACTTTACCTGTTTGCTCTGCTGACTTTATTGCTCCTAAATCTCCTTTTATTTGAGATGAAATATCATCTACATTTTTCTTACCCAAAAAAGATGTTTTTATTTCAATATTTCCAATTGATTGACCTTTTTCATTTTTAACTTCATTACCACTAGCATCTTTTTTAAATCCGTTAAATATTGCATTACCACTAGCTAAAATCTTTTGTTGTCCTGAATCTAATTTATTAAAATCAGACTGGCTAATACCATCTATTTTAAGCTTATTTCCACTACTTATTGCTGCATCTTGATTAATAGATCCATCTGTTGAAATAACATTACCAAAACCTCTTGAGGTTAGCTGGGTTTTAAGGGAGTCTTGATCTATTCTACCTTTTTCATCAAATTTTACACCTAATTTTTCTAAATTTGCTCTTTCATCTCCTTTAAATTTATGAGATGGGTCTTTACTTGCGGCACTTAATAATGAATGATTTTCTTTATCAGTTTTACTAGCAAAAGCTCCTTTCGAAGTATCTAAATGATTACTAAAAGCATCTTCAGCTTTTCTAATATTCTCTTTTGCTGTTCTTCTAACATCTTTATTATCACTATTCAAATCTGCAAAATCTTTATCAGTTGCACCAAATGCTTTTAATGTTTCCTGCCTATCTGATTCATTGAGTCCTTTTAAAGTTTTAGCACCATCATGGCTAAAGTCTTTTCTGGCATCACTTATAGTGCTTTCTAAATCAATACCAGTTTTTTCTTTAAATTTATTAAGTAATTTTTCTAATAAAGCTCCTTTTATAAAATGTATTTTATATCCACCTTCACCTTTTGCATCAGCTAATTTCTCGCTAGTATCTTTTCTTGCAGCTGAAGTTATAGCAGTACTTGCTGCGTTATCTTTTAATGCTTCACTATTTGCTGTTATTGCTGAAGCATTATTATTTTTAGCCGCTGCTAATGAAGCACCATCTATATTTCCATCTTTATCTACTTTTACACCTAACTTTTCAAGCTGTTCTTTCTGAGCTTTTCCTTCAGGTGTATTGATATTTATTTTATTAGGTGTATTTCCATCAAATTTATCTAACAAAGTTTTATCATTATTTAATTGAGTTTTTTCTGCATTTAAATTATCTCTCTGAATAGAAAGGTTGCCTCTTTTAGCATCTGCTAACGAAGCTCGATCTATGTTTCCATTTTTATCTACTTTTACACCTAACTTTTCAAGTTGTTCTTTCTGAGCTTTTCCTTCAGGTGTATTGATATCTATTTTATTAGAAGAGTTTTCATCAAATTTATTTAATAAATCTTTGGAATCAGCACCTATTCTTCTATCAAGTCCTTCCACTTGAGTTTTTAAGCCAGTAGCTTCTTCGGATAATCCTTTAGGTTTATCATGATTAAAAGTAACTAACCCAAAAAGAGCTGTTTGTGTTCCTTTTAATTGCTCGCTTCTTAAATTATCAATTCCAGCTTTGTCAAAGTTTCCATTTTTATCAAGAGCTTGACCTAAATTAATATTTTTATCTGTCAAGGCTGTTTTTAAAGCATCTTGGTTTATACTACCATCTGCATTTGTAAGCTTAACATAACCTGCATCTCCTTCTTTTTTACCTTCATTAGCTGATAATCTACCTTCTATACGTTTTAATGCAGCACCATCAACAGCTCCTGGTGGTAAATTAACACCATTAGCTGCGTCTTTAGCAAACCCCAAAAGTGTATAATTATCACCTTTTTTATTTCCCTCTTTTACAGCCTCAGGATCTCTCTTAAAAGCATCTTTTATTCCTTTTGCAGCAGATGATACTCCGTTTGAAACTGCACTAGCTGCGTCAGAAACTCCATCTGCAATCTCACCCGGTATTGAAGCTACAGTTTTTGCAGCATCTTTTACTCCATCTACAACATCATTAAAACCTTCTTTTATTTTTTCTCCTATTCCTAAAGGAATATCTTTTTGAAAATCAGAGCCAGAAGTATCCTGAGCGAGTGCTTTTATATCAGAAGATGATTTACCTTCTTCAAGAGCTTTACTTTGATCTTTTACTTCTTCTTTTTCAACTCCAGTTTTATCTTGTTGCTCTGCTGTTTTTCCAATTTCTAAATCAACAGCATTTAATTTATCTTTTAACTCTTTTCCCTGTTTAGATTCTGGATCTACGTTTTTAAGTTGTCCTGTTAATTTTTCTTTTTCACCATCTAAAGCCTTACTTTTTTCTTCTAAGGCATTATTCTTTTCATTTAAAGCGGTATCTTTATCGCCTAAAGCTTTTTTTAGCTCTCCTTGAGCCTCTTTTATTTTGCCAGCATCCCCACTTTTTTCAGCTTTTTCAAGATCCTTAGTAGCTTTACCTATTGCTTTATCAGCTCCTTCTATTTTTTTATCGGCTCCTTCTATTTTTTTATCAGCTGCTTTAACATCTTTGTTATCTACTTTCTCGCTTTTACTTCCACCAAACAAACTTTTTGCAAATCCTTTTAATGAACTAATATCAGCTAACTTTGCTTCTTTTTGAGCTATAGAGGCAGTTAAACCAGCTATTTTTTTATCATTAACAGCTATTTTTTTATCAATATTAGCTATTTTATCCTTATCTTTAACTGGATCTAGAGTAGCTTTTTCTTTTTTTAGTTTATCATTTTCTTCTCTTAAACCATTTCTTTTATTTCTATCTTCACCAATACTTTCTTTTAACTTAGCTTGTTCATTTTTTTGTGCATTTCTAACTTGTTTAACAGCACCTAAAGCTAAGTTTCCAACTGTACCAATAGCACCCAAAGCTTGTTGCATACCAGCTATTTTTTCTTTAGCTGATGCTAAATCTAATTCTGCTCTAGCTGTCTTTTTATCGCTTTCTGCTTTTTTTAAAGCTCTAGCTGTTTCAGATTTATTAGTTTTATCAGCTACTTCCCTAGTGTCATTTTCTTGACTTCTTCTTGCTTTGATAGTACCTTGATTTTTCATTTTTTCTTTTTCAGCAAGTTCTCTTGCAGCAATCAGCATTCTTACACTAGGCATACTAAAAAATCCTTATTACAAAAAATACAGACACAATTTTATCCTTATAGATTATATATATATTATATTGTCATTATTTTAACAATCATGAGTATTGAAATAAAAAGATATATAACATTTTACACTTTCTTAAATGTTTTTATATAGATTTAATAAAAGTGGTTTAAAAAATATTTTTTAATAAAACTAAAAATTTTAAATATCAGATTCATCATAATTTGATAAATCTTCATTTAAAATATTGGAGTTCAAAATAACTTGTAAATTTTCTAATATAAATATATCACACTTAGATAAATGAGCTTTTTTTCTTAAAAACTCTAACCTCATATCTTCAATATATTTTTCTCCTCTTGCATTTAATCTAGGAGTACCAAAATAAACTATATAAATAATACTTGATAAAATCATTGTAATTAATAAAAGCCAAATATTGTATTGTTTTTGTATCAAAGAAACTAAAACTTTGTATAAACCTAAAGTAATAATAATTGAAATTCCTAACCAAAAAAATTTTGAAATTTTTTCATAATCTTCTTTTGTATAAATAAGTTTATTTTCAATTAAAAAATTTTTATAATCATTACAATATGGGGATATTTTTTCTTGAAGTTCCTTAGATTCTAAAATCAAATTTGAGTTTTTTTCTACATCAATAAAATCATATACAAGCTTTTCTATATTATTAAGATTTTCAGGTAATAACGTACTTCTTGATATTTTAGCTAATAAAATATTAGAATTATCTTTTTTTAAAAACTTTTTAAATTCTAAAGATAAAATAATTGCTTTAATAAGTTCATATTCAACACCTTTTGAATAAGCATATTGATAAACATCTAAATTATTAAGTTTAGGATTTTCAGATTTATTAAAAACGCCTATATCCCAAATTAAGTAATTCTCAATAAGAAAAATAATAACTATTAGTATTATATATAAAACTAAAAATTTGCTTTGTTCTAAATTATTAATTGGGTTTGAAATTAAAATATTCATTTATTCCCCTTTTTAATTTTATCTAAAATATCAATCTCCACCGCCACCACAACCTCCGCATCCTCCACTACTACAGCTAGAACTACTACAACTACTACTTCCACAACTACTTGAGCTACCACAACTACCAGATGATGTACTAGAGGAATTTGTAAAAGTTTTATTATATTCTTCGTAATTAGTTCCACTTAAAACTGAAAAACCATAAATAGAAGAAAGTAATAATAAATCTTGATTTGTAGTAGTATTATTTTTGGAAAGCTTTAGTCTATTAAAAATTAGCTTAAAACTTTCTAAGTATTGTAAACCTCTCGAATTTAGTTTTTTATTTCTAAAATAAAGTAAATATATAACTAAAGAGAAAATCATCAAAATAATTAAAAATCCTATATTACTTCTACCATGATATAAAGCTGATGAAATTTTATAAATGGCTAAAGAAAAAATTATAGAGCTTCCTATAAAAATATTTTTTCGTACAATATTTTTCTCTTCTTCATTATAAATAAGATTATTTTTTAATAAAAAATCTTCATAAATAGAACAAAGTTTAGTTATTTTCTCTTTTAATTTTTTATCAAATATATCTCTGAGTTTTTTCGCAGTATTTAACTGTTCATAGACAGCTAATTCTATTTCATTTAAATTTGAGGGTTTTGTTTCAGTTTGAAAAAAAATATTTTCTGGTAGTTTTTTTATTAAATTTTTTTGATTTAGGGATAATAAAGCAACTCTAATTACTTCATTTTGACCGCCTCTAAGATAAGCTATTTCATAAATGTCAGGGGTATCTGGTATTCTAGGTAAACTTTTATTATAGTTATTACCTATATTTTTTAGATTATTTTTAGATATAACAAATACAATAAATACAACTAAAACATAAAAAAGTAGAAAATAAGGTCCATACATTGTAGCAATGGGGTTTGAAAATAAAATACTCATTATATTAATTTCTCATTTAAATTATGAATAGCGAATTTTAAATTAGTTAAAATTTTATAGAAAATAATTTTCTTTTTACGCTTAACTTATTATTTTTAACTAGAAAAATTATATCATCTTAACCTTAAAATTACATTTAAACTACATTTAACCTATAAAGATTTGACTTTTTATAAGGGCTATACTACATTGTATTCATTACAATTTATTTTTCAGAAAGGATTTTAACTATGTTAAAAAGGTTTTTAATTTCTCTTTTAGCATTTGTTACAGTTTTCGTGTACCAATCTCAAACTTGGGCAGCTGTTGAGCACTCAGAAAAAATAGCTCAAGTAGTTACATTAGAAAAACAACAATTTGCTTTAGCTTCTGATGAAGCTCCTTTCCAAATCGCCGCTAGAAAAGGTGGTATGGATAATAGCATGATATGGATTGCTAGTATATTTATTGCAGGTCTTGGACAAATTCTCATGGGAGATCTTTGGAGAGGTCTTAAATATACATTATTAGTATATGGAATAGGTATAGCTGGTGGTATTGTTGCTGCAATACTCGGTATTGTTTTAACAGCAGCTGGTGGAGTATCTTTATTATTCCTTTTACCTATAATATCTCTTGTTATTTGGGTAGTTGCTTTAATATTCTATGTTCTTAATATCATGGATGCTTATAGCATGTCTCAAGAAGTTGCAGGTATGAGTAAAGTTGATGCTGAAAAATTAGCAAAAGACTTACAAATGTTTAGTGATATTTTTAAAGTAAGCGAAAATAAAGCTGAAATAAAATTATTTGCATTCTAAAGATTGCTAAATAAAAAAGAGGTCGATGACCTCTTTTTTTTATGTTTATTTTAACTTGTCCAGTTTTCTCCACCTTTTTTCTTTTCTCTTTTCCAAAACATTGTAAAAAGAGCGTTTTGTTGAATCATATTAACTAATTCCCAACCATCATCACCCATTTTTCTCATAGAATCAATAGCTTCAAGACTTTTAGGCTTTGTTAAGTCTAGTGGTGGAGTTTGAAATTGAACTTGTGTTACGGTATAATCCCATTTAGCATTACTCATAAAAACCCTTTTACTAAACAAAAATAAGATAATATATTTTACATTAGTAAAAAGTAAGAAGTAAATAGTAAAAAGAATTTTTAAATAGAGTTGTTTTTATTCTAATGGATAATCTTCATCATACCAAGATAGCATACCACCTTGAAAATTAGAAACATCAGAAAATCCTTGTTCTAACATAAAAGCACTCATTCTATTACTTCTGGCACCACTTCTGCAAACCATGATGTATTTTTTATTTTTATCCATTTCAGAAAAATGATTTGGTAATTCTCCCATAGATATTTTTTTTATGTTAGGAATAGTTCCTTGTTCCCATTCATCTGGTTCTCTTATATCTATAAGAACATAATCATCATTTTTTTTATTAAAAATTTCATAGACTTCTTCAACATCTATTTGTTTTACTTCAGCCATTTTTTATTTTCCTCAAAACTAAATTAATTAACTTAAGTTGCTAGTACACTGTAAAGTAAGTTTTACATAACTCATCCCCCTTCCAAATTCTTCGCCTACCGGCTCACTCTTTGTTAAAAGAGAAGGGGAGAAAGTTAAGATTTCCCCCCTCTCTAATGACTTAGAGAGGGGTTGGGGTGAGTTAAGATAAAAAGAATTTTTTTGATACTATCAACTTAGATTAATTAATAAATCATATAATTTCTAAGAAAGTTTAGCATAAAATCATATATTAACTGTTAAATTTGAAGAATATTTATATTTTTTTATTTCTGACTTTTTATTACCATAAATTACCTAAGTTTAATCCACCACAAACAGGAATATTTACTCCTGTAATATAGCTTGCTTTTTGAGAAACCAAAAAAGTAATGGTAGAAGAAATTTCTTCTGGTTTGGGTAATCTTTTAATTGAAGTAGCTTGAGCAAATTTTTCTAAAAATTCTTTAGGAGCATTTTTTTCAAATCTTTCTGTAAGAATAAAACCAGGGCTAATCATATTAGTATTTATACCATATTTAGAATAATCTACAGCTAAATTTTTTACAAATCCATCTAATGCAGCTTTTACTGTACAATAAGCAGGATAATTAGCAACTCCTACAACAGCAGATAGTGAACCTACAAAAATAATTCTACCCCAGTTATTATTTTTCATATCATCAATAAAAGTTTTAACTATTTTAAATTGAGAGTTAAGATCGGTATCTATAGTTTTATACCAATCATTTTCATCCATAAAAGATATTTTCTTTGGAATTGTTTGTTTAGAGGCATTATTAACTAAAATATCTATACTACCTAATTCTTCATTTATACTTTTTTTTAATTCTTGATAATCTCCCTTTACCAAATCAAAAACCCTATAAGTAGCTTTTTTACCCAAATTAGTTATTTCTTCACAAACCGATTGTAATTCTTTTTCAGTTCTACTTATAATGCACACATTAACATCTTCTTTTGCTAAATCTAGTGCTATCTGTTTTCCTAAACCTCTACCACCACCAGTAATAAGGGCATTTTTATTTTTTATACCTAAATCCATTTTATTTTTCCTTGAGGTTAAAATATTTAAATTTATCTTTTGTCGAAAAATATATAAAAACTAAGTATAACACTCATAAGATAAACTTAGTTTTGTATATTTATTTTGAAAAAAATTTTGTAAATACCCATCCTTAATTTATGCAATGTTTAATACTAACTACAAATAAGATATTTTATTTTTTATAGTAATACCACCAACCAGCAAAACCTCTTCCACCAAAAGAGTAAAAAATATTAATGGCAAAATTATTATAATTTTTTAGATTTAATTTTTTATCAACTTTATTTTTTAGTATAGAACCTACTTTAGTTCCTTCTCCATTAGAATTATTATACCAAATAATATTAGGATCTTTACCAAACTCAGCATCTCCAGTTACTAAATAATAATAATTACTATTTCCAAAGTGAACTCTAGTATTTATATTTCCTTCTACAAAAACACCAACTCTGTTATGTAAAGTAGCAGATTCTTCTACTGGTATAATATCTCCATCTTTAATAATAGTAGGTGGTGGATTCCAGCTACCGCTTGTTTTATAATTAGCATTATTATCATAATACCAATTTATTACTATATTTCCTTCTTTAAGTTCTTCTAATCCTCTTAATGGATCATATGCAGGCAATTTAAGTTCTGACATAGGTCCTTTATAATAAAATAACTCTCTTGGTGCTTCTCCACCATGAATACCATCAGGTATAAAACTATTTAAATTAACTTCAACTTCTGTTTTATATAAAGTGTATGTATCTTCAATTATTGGAGTTGATGTAGTAATTGGTGTAGGTATAGCTATAGGAATAGTTGTAGGTATAGCTGTTGAAGAAGGTTTAACAACTAAAGGTTTTGAATCTATATTATTATTATTAATTTGATCATTTCCTAAATCTTTTACTATATTACTAATAGATGGAGATGATGGAGTTGGTTTAGACTCAGAAGATGATTTATCTCCAGTATAATTAATTGTAATACATGAAGATAAAATTAATGTAGCTATGATTGAAACAGATAAAGCCTTTTCTTTTAACATTTTTCTACCTCTTTTTAATAAATATCCTAATATATATTATTAGTTATTAAAAAAAAATATAATGTTATACATCAACTGAATAATTGATATAACTCAAAATCAGATATTATTTGAAAATAAAAAAACCGCCTTTTGGCGGTACTCTATCTCTAAACTAAGGGTAATTATATTTCTCTACGCTTTTTTATTTTTTATCTCTATCTATCTTACTTATATAAAATTTATTCTTTCTACTTCTTTTTTTTATTTTATTGAGGGCGTTAAATAAAAACGCCCTTTAAATTTTTACTTACCAGCTAAACTTCTATTATTATTTTTTAATAGACTTAATAAACCTGGTTTTAAGTTATTCCACATGGTTTCAACTTCTGAGAAAGAAGGTCTGAAACTTTGTCCAACTTCCATACCTAAACCAAATGCTTTATGCTTAACATAAGCATAGTCATCAGTTGTAGCAGTTGTAGGATAAAGTAAACTCATACTTGTACCTATTTGATAACCTAAATCTTTAAAATTTGTATGGCTATAAAGATCTTTAAAAACAGATACTTCAGGAACATCTTTATCGCTATAACCAACTGGATAAAAACCCATTTCGCCATAAGCATGCATATCAAGAACCATATTTAATTTTCTACCATTATAGAAGTTTTGAATTGCTTGAACTTCTGGTTCAGAAGCAGGACCAGTTCCACTATAGGTTTCACTATTTTGGTTTGTAGCATCTCCTACCCAACTTGAAGGTACATTTAAACCTTTATAGTTCCAGTAACTATCAAAATTTCTGTTTAAATCTACACCTGCACCATGTGTATTTTTACGTTGCCAAGAATTTCCTTTTTCAACTTGAACTCTTCCATCAACGTTTACCATAGGTACAATATGAATAACTCTATTATTTACGAGGTCTGTCATACTAGCATCTTTACCATAACCAGAAGTTAAAGCTTCAGCTAATTTGTACATAATTTCAGGTGGAGCTAATTCTCTTGCATGCATACCACCAATAAATAAACTTTCAAATTTACCATCTTTTTTACCTTGTTTATTTGTTATGGTTAAAGCATATATACTTCTTTTTTCCCATGTTTTACCTATTTCTGACATAGATACTATATTAGGAAATTTAGTAGCTAAATCTTTCATTTTAGCAGTCATTTGATCTGCTGTCATATAACCAGTAGGTAAACCACCTTTATCCATAGCATTTTCAAAAAACTCTTTTGTTTCTAAGCCTTTAGTTTTTACATAATCAGCTTGTTGTTTTGTAACTCTAGCTCTTACTGTTTTTTTGTTTTTATTAAAACCAAATAAGTCAAAGCTTTTTGTACTAAGGTCTGTTAAATCTTTTTTTACATCTTTTAATTTTATTTCTATTACCTGTTTATCATTACCAGCACTAAAAGAACTTAATTGTTCTGGAGAAAGTTGTCCCTCTTCTAAATTAGTATTAGGGTTTGACATACAACCAGCTAATGCTACTAATGTTACTAGTGCAGATAGAGCTTTTTTTAATTTCATTTTTTTACCTCGTAAAAATTTTAAATTTTTATACCCATTAGTTATTTCTATTATAGTTAAGTGATGAATAAAACTTGCTTAAATTTTTCATTTTTTTTTAAACTTTTTTTTACTTACTTAATGTAACCATAAACAAAAATATTTTTTTAGATTTTATAATAAGTACTTTTATTATATTAAAAGACACATTATACTTTAATTTTATAATATATAGTAGTTAAATATTAAAATTGATAAACAAAAAAATTATGAAAAGAAAATTTATATTTGCCTTAACCTTACCTTTTATAATTTCAACAAATGTTTTTGCCATAGATTTAAAAGAAGAATTAAATAATACTAAATTAGAAAAACAAGAATTACATAATACTATATTAAAAAAATTAAATAAAAAAACTTTTTTTAATATTATGAAAAAAAGATATTATTCAGAAAAAAGGTTTAATCTTAAGCAAAAAACACTATTTATAGAAAATGGTCCTTTTATGGCTTTTGATGAAGATGGAGATATTATTAATACAGGTAGTTTATTTCAAGATGTAAAAGAAAAAGAAAATTCTAGAATTGTAAAATTAGAATCTTGGTATGTAATAAATGTTATTTTGGTAAATAGCTATAAATTAAATTTAAAAGGTTATGAAAATGATGAAGATTTTCAAAAAAAGATTTTCGAGATTTTTAGAAACTTTACTGATGCAGCAGTAAAATATTACACTTTTACAGAACAACCACTAGATAAATTAACACAAGAAGATTACAAAAAAGAGCTTTTAGCTAGCTTAGGAAGAATTGATGATTTAAAAACAAAATACTCTTCTGGTAGTATTTATTATTCATTAAGAGATCCTTTATATAACTTTGCACTAGATTTTAATACTTTTTTAGAATCTATAGAAGAAGATTATTTTAATGAATATGAAAAAATAGAAGATAGAAAAGATAAGAAAAAATTTAGACCTAAAAGATAAATTTTAATGATAAAAATTCTTGATTGTACTCTTAGAGATGGAGGGTATATAAATAATTGGCAATTTGAAAAAAATTTTATCAAAAAAATTCTTATAAGCTTAAATAAATCTAATATAGATATTACAGAACTAGGTTACTTAAAATCTAATTTAAATAATGGAAATAATTTTAGTACAATTTTTGATTCTATAAAAAAAGTTGATAATTTTATTGACGATTTAGAATTAGAATCTAATTCAGAATTATTTTTAATGGTAGATTATGGAAAATTTGATTTTAGCTTGCTTGAAAAATCTAAATATATAAAAGGGTTAAGATTAGCTTTTCATAAAAAAGATTTTAATAACATTTTTGAAATCTCAAATAAAATTATTGCATTAGGTTATAAATTATCCATACAGCCTATGGTAATAGATTCTTATGAAGAAAAAGAATTATGTGATTTATTAGAAAAAATTTCCAACTATAATATAGATTCTTTTTATATTGTTGATAGTTTTGGGAGTCTTTTCCCTAAGGATATAAATAAATATTTTGATTTAATAAATGTTCTTTTGGATAAAAAAATTAAAATAGGTCTTCATTCTCATAATAATATTTCTGCATCTTTTTTATGTGCAAAAGAGTTTATTGATAATAGATTTGATAGAGAAATTATAATAGATTCTACTATTAATGGTATAGGACGAGGGGCTGGAAATTTAGCTACAGAATATATTACATACTATTTAGAAAAATTTCATCAAAAAAACTATTTTGTAAAAGAATTATTAGAAACTAATTTTTTTGATAAAGAATTTTCAAACAAGTTTAAATATTTTTATTCTGGATTAAATAAAATTCACCCAGAAAAAGTAGAATTATTTTTCTAAAAGTAAAAATTTTTCTTTAAAATAATTTTTACCATTTATTTTTATTTCCAAATAATGATCTCCAGAATAATATTTTCTAGTACTTATTAATTTAAATGAATGATTTTTAGAAATATAAAGTTTATCACTAGGATTTAAGATTTTTTTAGATAACTTAAAAACTTTAGGGGTATTTTTACCATTAGCTTTTTTATGATGAATAATATAATCAATCATTAAATTTTTAGTTTTTGATGTATTAGATTTTATTTGAAAAGAAAAATTAAAATCTTCACCTATTTTTACTTTATTTTTATCTAAAACTAAATTTTCAACTATTATGTCCTCTTCTATAGAAAAATATCCTAATAAAGCCAAAGCTTCTTTATTTCCTTCTTTGAGTAAAGTTCTTAGAGAATGTTTAATTAACCATCTCATTTCTTCACTTTTATCTTTACTCCATATCTTTAAAAGATCCGTAACTATTTTGGGATTATCTTTAGAAATATCATTTAAATTATTAGCAACAGATCTTCTAACATAAAGTTCTGGATCTTTTTTTAGTTTTTCTAATATTTTTATTACTGGAGAAGGATTTTTTTGATAGTTTGGAAGCCTTATACCTAAAGGTAATCTTGGTCGACTACCTTCTGAAGCTAATCTTCTAACATGAAAATTTTTATCTTCAGCCCATTTTAATAAAATATATTCTGTTTTTTCTGGATATTTTAAAATAAAATATCTTATATCACCCTCTGCTGTAAACCTTTTTGTCATTTCATATAAAGCATTTATAGATATGTCAAAATGTTCCAAACCATATTTACTAACAAATAAACATTGTGGCATTATAATAAAATCTTCATTTTTAGGCATTTCATTTCCAACTAATTCTTTTTGTAAGGAATTAATTAAAATATTGAGTGCTTTTTCATAACTATCTGGTAGATATTGTTTTAATTTTTCACATATAAGTTTTGATCTATCTCCAAAACTAAGATTATGTAGTTCCCTTTCAATTTCAGTTATAAAAGCCTTTTTATTAAATTTATTCCATGTTTTTAAAATCCTATTAGAAAGTTGTTCTATATTATTATTATTTAGAACTTCTCTTAGCATAAATTTTTCTTCCATCTTACTCCTCAGTAATTTTTTTTAAATAAGACATAGTGTTATATTCTTTTTCTGATAATTCTTTTAAGATATCAGAAATTTTATTTATAATATTTTTATCAGAGCTTTCTCCAGCTTCATAAAATAAATCAGATATTTCTTTCCAAAGTTTACTTATTTCTATAAATTCAATATAAGCTTTATTTAAATCTTTAGAATTTAGTAAAATAGAACTTTCTTTAAGAAAATCTCTATAAAAGTTTCTGAACAAAGATCCTCCAGTACCGGCTTTTTCCATTAGCATAGATGTAATTTGAAAATCTTCTTTAATATTATTAGTTTTTTCAAACCATTTTTTTATTTCCTGACTAGCTTTAAAAATTCCTTTATAGCCAATATTTTTTATAGGTGGATTTAGATAATCTAGGCAATTATTATAAATAGCTTTTTTTATTATTTTATTTAGCTCAAAAGTATTAGGTATCTTTTTATTTATTATGTAAGATAAGTTATTAGAAGACATAGAGCCTTTTTCTGCTCTTGCCAATTCTAAACTTTTTAAAGCTGTTTTTACCTTAGAACCTTGTTGTTCTGTATCAATTAGATATGCATAATTATCATCATAACCATAAATAGAACCATAATGTGCTGCAAAATGTATTTTATTGGAAAAATAATCCAAATGATAACAATCTAACTTAAGACCAACTAATTTTTGATTATTTAAATATTTAGATACATTCTCCCAAGCTAATTTTTTAGAACTTGTTTCAAAAACTTCTAAATCTAAATTTAGATTTTTACAAATATTTTTTGTTAAAAGATCTGGTTTTATTCTACCTCCCAAAAAAGGTCTTTCCATATTTTTCATATTCCAAAAAATAAAACCTAATCCTTCACCTAATCCAAATAATAAAGGTTCTGATAAGTTAATATCTAATTGTTTTAAAAGAGTACCTGTAGCTGTAGTTTCACAATGTTTTCCACAAAAAGGTTCAAAGTTTTTTATTATCATATTAAAACCTATATTAAGTATATTAGACTAACCATGAAAAACAGCTTCTATATTATTTCCATCAAAATCAAAAACAAAAGCTCCATAATAATTTGGATGATATATTTCTCTTATACCAGGTTTTCCATTATCTTTTGCTCCTAGCTCAATGGCCTTATTATAAAAAGCATCAACTTTTTCTCTTGAATCTGCACAAAAAGCAATATGGCTTTTAGCTACATTATTTTCTTCAGAAATCCAAAACTCTGCTTTAGGTGCAACTCCAAAACCAGAAGCTTTACCATATTCATACAAAAACTCATAACCCAAAGTTTTTAAAAGTTCTATATAAAAAGCTTTGCTTTTATCATAATCTTTTACACCTATACCAATATGATCTATCATTTTTATCATAATTTTTTCCTTTTTTGTGAATATATAAAACAAAACAAATTTTTAAAAGTTTTTTCTAAAATAAATTTTTTTATTTTTTATTTCTCACTTTTTACTAATTTTTATTGCTTATAATTTAATTAAAACATATAATTATGACAAAAATAGTCATAATTAGAAAAGGAATATTTTATGGCAAAATCAAAAAGACTAGTTGAATTAATTATGGCTGTTAATGCAAAAAAGAAATTTACTGTAAGAGAATTATCAGAAGAATTTGGAGTTTCTTATAGAACTATACTAAGAGATTTGCAAGAGCTAGAAGAAATAGGAGTTCCTTTATATTCAGAAGTAGGGCCTGCGGGGGGCTATAGTATTTTAAAAGAAAGGTTATTACCTCCTATTAGTTTTACAGAATCTGAAGCTTTATCTTTATTTTTTATTTCTCAATCTTTAAAATATTATGATAACTTACCTTTTGAAAATGAAATTGAATCTGCTTTAAAAAAATTTTATCATTATCTTCCAACAGAAGTAAAAAAGACTATTGATAGTTTAAATAAAAGATTGGCTTTTTGGAACCCTATAGTAAAAATACCAACTCCTTTTTTAAAAGAAATTTTAAATACTTCTTTAGAACAAAAAGTAATAGAAATTACCTATGATTCTGTTAATGATAAATCTATCAGAGAAATACAACCTATTGGAGTATATACTATAAAAGGTTTATGGTATGCACCAGCTTATTGTTTTAAAAGTAAAGAGTTTAGATTATTTAGAGTAGATCGTATTTTAAAGATCTCCAAAGAAAAAACTATTTCAGAAAAAATAGACTTAGATAATTTTACTATTTCAGATTGGTTAAAAAGTAATAATGTAAAAATTGATAATCCTAGAAATATTCACTTAGTAGTTAGATTAACTAAAAAAGGGGTTAAAAAGTGTGAATCTGATAATTGTTTTTTTGAAAATATAAAAGTAAATAAAGATGGCAGTGGTGTATTAGAAGCTGATTTACCAGAATCATATAATTATTGGTTAATAAATTATTTTATGTTTTTAGGAAAAGAGGCTATTGTAGAAAAGCCTCTTAAATTTAGAAATATGATAAAAAAAGAATTAGAAAGTCTAATAAAACTATATAATTAAACCCAATTATCAGGTATTATATTTTTATCTAATTCAATTAACCCTTTTTCAAGAAGTTCTAAGGCTTTTCTAGCTTCAGGCATAATTTCAAGTTCTTTTTTAGTATATTTTTCATTTATTTCATTTACTTTAGCATTATAATTATCTTGTAGTTTTTGAACTTCATTCATATATTCTGCATCAGTAATTTTTCCTTCAGATTTTTGTTTTTCTAAGGATTCTTCTTTGTTTTTAAGATCTTTTTCTGCCGTTTCAAATTCTGAAATTTTTTCATCGTTTAATTTTTTAGTAGCCTCTAAAATTTTGTTTTGTAATTTTTCTACTTGTTCTCTTACTTTAGCACGAGGCATTTTTGAAAAATTAGGAGTTTCTAATCCAGCTTCTTTAAAACCTTTATCTATTTCGCCTCTATAGGCATTATTAAATTTACTTGTAATATCTGTATAAAAAAGTAATCTTAATGCAGTATCCCTTGCTTTTTCTAAATCTTTTAATTCTTCAGGAGTTATTCCTGCTGGAGGGTTTCTTGTAATTCTTTGAAGGTTAGTATAAAGTTCTCTTAATTCTCCATTTCTAGTATCTGTAACAGGATTATCTTGATCTAAATATTTTGGTAAAACATTATTTATTTGTTGTTGTATTTCATATAAAGCAATATCTTTAGAAGCTTTACTACTTAATTTAAAATCACCTTTTTTAGTCCAAACACTAACGGCAGTACCTTTTCTTGTATTATTAAACATATCTGGCGTAATTTCTTGGCTATCACCTCTGGTTGCTTTTTCCCATTTTTTAAGATGATTAGTAGAACCGCTAGAAGAACCTGGTGCAGAATCTACATAGCCCATAAAAGTTTTCATATTAGGAAAAACTTCTTTATAAAAATCAACTGATTCTCTATGCCCAGAATTACAAGCAGAAAAAGCTAAATCTTCAATTTGTGAAGCCGCTTTTGGCATTGCTTTTGAAATATCAGATAATATTTTTTTTGTTAAAGAACCATTTCCATCTCCCCAATAAGAATCCCCGCTACTATGCCCAGAAATAACTAATCTTGATGGTATTTGTCCTCCTTTTTCAGCTTTAGCAAAGTGTAACATAATTTGTGCAACTTCATCTCTTGCATCTCCTGGTGTATCATAAAGTATTTTTTCTAGTTTTTCAGCTTGTTCTTTTGGTAAACCTAATGAAGCTACAAAAGATTTTATATCTTCTTTATAAAATAGATTATGGTTTTTATTATCAGCTCCCTTTACATTAGCACCAGTATTACCTAAAGAGTTTTTTAATTCTTCTATAGTTTTATCATCTAGACCACAATTTTTTAGATCTTTTATAAATTCTTCTCTGGAGTAAGGTTCATTATTTTTCTTTATAAAAGAATCTAAATTTACTTGTCTATTTATTCCTCCTCTACCAGCAATACTAATTTGATCTATTAAAATATCTAAACCAGCTAAGCCAGATGTACTAGCAAATTTATTTAATATATCTTTAAATGCCTTCCTTTTATCTTCAGGAATATTTAGAAGAGCCATTAATTTATCTTTATCTTCATATTTAGATATATCAAATTTTTGCCCTCTAAAAGTAAAAGTATAAGTATTTTTATTATCTATTTTATCTACTTTAGCTCCATTTTTTTTAAGTTCTTCAACTTCAGCATCAGAACCTTCATTCATTCCTACAAATAAAATCCCATCATTAAACTTATGAACATCATTTGCATATTTGCTATCTTTTTTATTTTTTATTTCTGATGCATCATCTTTAGGGTTTAAATTTTGTTGAGTTGGTGTAGCACTAGGCGTATTAAATGTTGCTCTAGGGGTATTATTAACTCCATTTTGAATAGTTGTTGTTTCTAAATTACTAGAATTAAAACTAGTACCTACTCCAGACATAATAGAACCTCCAAATTAATTTTGTTTAAATGGTGTTAAAGTAGTTATTCTACCTAAATTTTTAGCATTTTGCATTCTTTGTAGTAATTCTTCTACTGAAACGCTAGCTGCAGGTGCCCCATCTAAAGCATACGCAGGATCTGCCATTTGAATATTACCTTTTTCGTCTATACCAGTAATAACAGTATAGTGTCTATAAGTAGCTTTAGGATCTGGAACTCCTGTACACATCATTGGTAATTCACCTTTAGCCAAACTTTTTCTAATATCATCTAATAGTTTAGCCTGATCTTTTGGTCCATAAGTAGTTGTTCCTCCTGCCATTGAAACTTTACCACCACTTATTTTTTTAATAGAATCTCCAATTTGTTTTTCAGTTAAAGCCCAAGCTCCACCAGAACCACCATTTTTAGTAACTTTTCTACCAGTAGAATTATTTCTTACATCTTGAACTGAAGCATCTATTCCAAAAGCTCTAAGAATCATAGCTCCTGAAGTTGGACCACAATCTCCTTTTTCAGATGGAGACCCTGTAAATTGTGTAAGCGAAAAAGATCTAACATCATTTCTATTAAATGCTCTACCTGTTGATGTACTTTGATCAGCTTGTCCAACAGATATAGAAGGTTTTGCAACTCTAGTATTATCAGCTGGAGCTGATTGATCAATAAAACCTAAATTAGGATTAGCTCTAGTTGGTTTTGTAGCTATATTATTTGTATCTTGTGTTGCAACTTCTCTTTGAGCTGCTTTTACTGCATTTAAAATTGTTTTAGCAATAGGATTTTTATTAGCTAATTTTTCTAAAGCTTGTAAATCTGTAGGTGATATTTTTTTTGTAACTTCTTCAGAAGATTTAAAAAATAAAAATTGACTTTCTTTTATACCTGTAGTTGAAGAACTTAATTTATCTATAAAATTATTTAAGGTTTGTTTTTCAGCTTTTGGAAGTTTTGAGTTATTTATAATATCTTTTAATTGTTGAGATTCATCTGCATTTACTCTACCATCAGAAACAGCTTTTCCTATAGTAGATCTAACGTCTTCATTTTTTATAATAGAATTAGAAATTGAATTTATAGACATTAAAAATCCTCCAACAAATTACCTTAAAATTAATTATAGTTATATAATTAAAAAAATTGCTTTTACTTTAGAATACTAAATAATATTTTTTTCTTCATTTTTCAACCTCCTATAAATATCCAATAATGTCTGAACCACGATGAACAGATGATTTTTATGATTCACTTTGATATTAAAATCATTAAGAAATAATTTTAATCATTTGAAAATCCAAGTTCAGACGACAATTTTCCACCATTTTCTCTAAGAAATTTTTCTGCTACAGTATTACCTAATTCTATTGCATAATCTAAAGGTGTTCTTCCTTTATCATCTTTTTCATTTATATCTGCTCTTTTTAAAACATTCTCTAAAAATCCTATATCTTGGGGTAAATATAAACTATTTCCATTTTTATCTATTATTTCTCTTTGAGAACCTCTATATATTCTATCTAATTCATATTGAAAAGGGTAAATTTTAGGTGGTTTATATGTTTTAACTGTATCAATACAATCATCTATGGATAAATTTTCCAAATGAGGATACACTTTAAAATAACCTTTTAAATTTTTTTTATCTTCATATATTTTTTCTATTTTAGCCTTAAAAAAATATTTACTATGTTTTGCTCCATTTTTAAATAAGATTTCAGCACCTATATAATGATTATATTCTATGCACCAATCTAATGGAGTATATCCCCGACCATCTTCTTTATTTATATTAGCTCCTTTTTTTATTGCATATTCTAAACTTTTTGTATCAATAATTTTAGGATATTCTAAGCATTGATTTACATAAAAGTAATCTGCTTCGCAATCAATTATAGAATGAATTAATGAGATTAAGTATTCTTCTGAATATAAATATTCAAAATTTATATTATCACCTAGTTTAATAAGATATTCTGCTATATCAAAATTGTTATTATTTATAGCTACTACTAAGGGAGACGATATCTTATATTTATTATCTTGTTTCACACCATTTATAAATTCTAATAAATTTGGCATTTTAGAGATTTTTTCTAAATCTCCATTTTGGCACAGACTTAAAAAATTATAATATTCTTCCATTTTTAACTATAAAAACTATTTAATATTTATTTTATCAATAATCCAAGAGTAATTTTTTGTTAAACTTTTACCTCTATAATCTTCTAAATCTTTATTGTAACCTTTTTCAATAGCAAATCTTATTATATCAATTAATAACTCTCTTTCAATATTTGAATTTGTTTGTAAACATCTTTCAGCTCCAATTAATATACAAGGTATTTCAGAGTATATATTAAAATTTGCTTCATTATTTAGAAAATATTCTAAAATCTCTCTTTTTTCTTCATCAAAATTATCAAAAAATAACTCATGAGAAGCTGTTTCAATGTATTTTTCTTTATATATTTTATTTATAGTTTTTGCTATATTTTCTATTTCCTTTATTTTTTCAAAATTTAGTTCAAATATAAATTGACGTAATAAATCATGTTTAGGATCATTTATTTCTATATGATTAAGTTCTTGTGATGTTTTAGCTCCTTTTTCTTTAAGAAATTTTTCTGCTAAATCATGTTTTGTTTCTATAGCAAAATCTAAAGGAGTTCTACCTAAATAATCTTTTTGATTTATTAAATATGGGTAATCGATAAATTCATTATTTAAAAAACCTAAAGATAAAGGATAATTAGGTGCATTTTTATAATTATTCATACTTCTATTTATCTCATAATGGTACTTAGGTAATTCTTTTTTATTTTTAAAAACACATTTAGTTTCTATACAATCATATATCTCTAGATTTTTTAAATGAGGATATATTTTATAAAAACTTTTCGATTTTTTTTTACTTTTTAAATCAAATAAATATTCTTTGAAATAAAGCTTACTGTGTTTTCCATTATTTTTAGATAATAGTTCACAGGCTGTATAATGATTATAATATAGAGCTATATCCAATGCTGTATATCCTTTATCATCTTCCAAATTAATATTTATATTATTTTTTATGCAATATTCTAAGCATTTAGTATTTATAACTTCTGGATATTTAGTTCCTTCAAATTCATAAGAGTCAGCAATTATTATTTGATGCATAATAGGAGCATTACAATCAAGATCACCCTCAAAATTTTTTTTATTAATATCTAAGCCAATGCTTAGTAGATAATCAGCTACTTTGAAAGATTCACCTAATATTGTAAATTGCAATAGAGAAGGAATATTAAATCCTTTTGAGTTTTTTGTTTTATTCAAAAGAGATTTATCTTTATCCAAAATAGATATAACTTCTTCTATATTATCATCTAAACAGGATTTTAATAATTTTTCTAAATAATCCATAACTTAAAATTGCTCATAATAATTAAATATACTTGGTATTCTTTCCCTTTCTTTATATATTCCTGTAACACTTATATTACCTGTTTTTTCTATAGTTGGAATTAATTTTGGTGTTATTGTTGAAACGTTATTTACAAAACTTTGACAATTTTCACAAGTTTCTCTATCTGTAAAATATCTGAACCACGATGAACAGATGATTTTTAGGATTAACTTTGATAATAGAATCATTAGAAAATCATTTTAATCATTCGTACATCACAGTTCGGACGATGTTTTTGCACCAACACTTCTAAGATATTCTACTGCAACATGATGCCCTATTTCAAGTGCAAAATCAAGTGGTGTTCTTCCTTTCCAATCTTTTTGGTTTTTATTATGAATTTTTTCATTTATCATATCAATAAGAAAACCTATTTTTAATGGATTTTTTCCTCTAGCATCTTTATAGTTTCCAAAAGTCCTTTGTATTTCTAAATGAAAAGGTGGTGGGCTTTTATCTATATAAGGGATATCTATATATTCTATTTTACTTACATCTATTTTATTTCCTAAATAGTATTCAGGATGACCTTTCATAAACCTCTTACTATTCTTTGCACCATTTTTGATTAAGTATTTTACAACAACACTACTTTGAGAAAAATAAGCTATATCTAAAGGTGTGTAACCCATTCTGTTAGGATTATTTATATCACAATTATTTTCAACTAAAAATTTTATTGCATTTATATCTTTTTTAAGTTTTCTATATTCGCTAGGTGAACTAGCATCACCACTATCATCATCTCCTTTTTTTAATATTACTTGGCTAATAATTGGTTGATTTAATGCTAAACTATCATCCTCTCCATAAATAAAATTATTCGTAATATAGCCAAAAGATTTATTTATATCTGCACCATATTCTAAAAGTAATTTTGATAACTCTAAGTTTTTATTTATTAAAGCAACATACAATGGTAATGCATATGTAGTATCATTATCTAACCCATTAGCAAAATTATTTTCTTCAAGAATACTTTTTATTTCATTCAAATTAACATTTTGATTATAAAATAGATGTAAAAAAATTTTATACTTTTCTTTTTCATTTATTTCCATAGTTATAATCCTAAATAATAACCTGATGATAAAGTAGGAACTAGTTCACCTAAATAAAATATTCCTTTATCAGTACCTTCAAGTTCTTTATTTACAGAAATTACATTTAATTCAGGTGTTACACTTTTTATTATTGCTCTATTTTCTCCTTCTGTTAAAGTAGTATCAAAAGTTGCTTTACAAAAACCACATAATTCTCTATCTGTCAGAATCAGGATTTTCAGGATTAAAGGATGAACAGGATTATTTATAAAAATAAAATTATATTGTTTTTTAGCGAGTAAAAAAATTACACTCATATCTTGCTAATCCTAAAATATCTGAACCACGATGAACAGATGATTTTTAGGATTAACTTTGATAATAGAATCATTAGAAAATCATTTTAATCATTCGTACATCACAGTTCGGACGATGTTTTTGCACCAATACTTTTAAGATATTCTACTGCAACATGATGTCCTATTTCAAGAGCAAAATCAAGTGGAGTTCTTCCTTTCCAATCTTTTTGGTTTTTATCATGCTTTTCCTCCTTACCAAGAAGAAATCCGACTTCTAAGGGTTCCCTATTTATTTTATAATTTCTGAAAGTTCTTTGTATTTCTAAATGAAAAGGTGGTGGGCTTTTATCTATATAGGGTATATCTAGGTAATCCAATTTTGATATTTGTTCATTGTTAAAATGAAAATGAGCTTTTTTTTCAATAAATCGTTTACTATGTTTAGCTTTATATTTTTTTAATAATCTTATCGCTGGTAAATGAGAAACACTATAAGCTCTATCCAAAGGAGTATAGCTTCTTATATCAGTTTTATTTATATCACAATTATTATTTATCAAAAATTCAATTTCTTTTGTATCTTTAAGCATCTTAGTTGCTTCTTTTAATGAATTAGCGATACTTCCTATATTATCACTTTGATATTGAATTAAATGACTAATAATTGGCATATGAAAAGAATACATATCATCTTCACCATATATAAAATTATTAGTAATATATCCAAAAGATTTATTTATATCTGCTCCATATTCTAAAAGAGTTTTTGCTATATCTTCTCTTTTATTTATTAAGGATAAATAAATTGGTAATTGAGAAATAGTATCATCTTCAAGTCCATTTGCAAAACTATATTTTTCTAAAATATTTTTTATTTCATTCAAATTAACATTTTGATTGTAAAATAAGGATAAAAACTCTTTGTATAGTTCTTTTCTATCTATATTCATAATTATAACCCTAAATAATATCCTGATGATAAAGTAGGAACTAGTTCACCCAAATAAAATATTCCTTTATCAGTACCCTCAAGTTCTTTATTTACAGAAATTACATTTAATTCAGGTGTTACACCTTTTATTATTGATCTATTTTCTCCTTCTGTTAAGGTAGTATCAAAAGTTGCTTTACAAAAACCACATAATTCTCTATCTGTAAAAAGTTCAAGTGTAGTTTCAGTACATTTATATTTTTTAAACTTTTTTGTACCTATTTGATTTTCAAAATTACCATTAAGTATTTCACATCTATCTTTAGCAATATGCTCCATTATTCTTATTTCTGCATGAGTAGAATTAAAACTTAGAGCACCAGTAATTTTATTTGTTGTTATTGATTTACCAGCATAAACTCTGTCTTGAACATCAAGCATTGGATTAGCAAAAAGAGAAAGAAAATTATTTGAAAGAGGATCAGGAGTCATATCTTCATCAACTTCTCTTGTGGCATTTGGATTTACAACAATAGATTCATTTTTATTTATTCCATAAACAGAAGTATTATTATACTTAGCAAATGCAAATGTTCTTGCTTTAGTTGGGTCTATAACTATAGTTTTATTAGATGGATTTTGATTATAATTACTTATTGCAATTCTAGCTTTATTCATTTCCTCCAAATAGCCTTTTATTTTTGTAGGATTAGAATAAACTAATGTAGTACTTCTAGGAGTTATGTTTTTAGAGCTGTTAACATAATTATAAATCCTACACTTCAAAGTATTTCTAGAACTTTTTGTATTATCAATAAAATAACTGCCAGTATGAACTTCAAAATCATCTTTACCACATTGCAACTCACATTTCCTATTAATAGTATCAGAAGCACTAGCATTTACTTCATTTGCTATATTAACAGCTGAATTAAAATCGCTCTCAAATATACGTAGTTTATCTAAATTAGCAACTATTTCAAGATTTAAATTAAATAAATAATCTAAATCACTATAGGCTTTGGTTACAGGAGTTATTGCACTTTGATTAATATATCTAACATAATGATAAAAATGATCTTTTTCTGTATTTCTAGTACAATCTTCACCCATTAAATCTTTTATTCTATCCATAGAATCTGAAATTACTTTATTATAAGTTGTACTAATATTAAATCTTTTATCCTGATAATCAATTCCAACATCAAATATTGTATCAACAACTTGCTTTACATTATAAACCCAAAAGGCTTTTTTCAATAAAAATTTTCCAACTGTATAAACAGGAATAAACCTTGTTGTACCATTAATTGTTATTGAAAAATAGGTGTTACCTAATTTTGTATCAAGAGTTCTAAATGCTTGTATAAAATTAGTTGTTTTAGTTTGTAAGGTTTGACTAGAAGTAAAAGCCCCTGTATTTGTTAGCTCTGTTTTTAAAGCATCAAACATCTTTTGAATATCTGCAAATTCTTTTTTACCAAATCGATCGTATATAGTCAAAGCGTCTTCATTTAATTTTAATGCTTGAGCTTTTGTTAATTTAACAGTTTCTTTTGTATAAGTAGAAGGAGTTGTAAAATACGAAAGTTTAAATGCACTTTGATTATCAAAAAAACTTATATCATCATAAAAACTTATTACATCTCCTTCAGAAAAAAATGTATTTTGATTCTCATAATAAGATAAATTTTGATTTAAAGATAACCCATAATATTTTGCATAAGCATTTTTAAAAGCATTAAACTTATCATAATTACTTAACTTAGCTAAAGCTGAGCTATAATCTTTTTTACCCGAACAAGGAGTAGTTGCACTACAAGGAGATATTACTATTCGTGCTCCATCATAATTTGTAGGAGGTGAATAAAAACCTTTAAATTGCCCTTCATTATTTGTTACCTTAGGAAATATATCTAACTCTTTTGCTTCTTTTGTAAAGTTTACTTGACCTTCCGTCATTTTTGATATATTAACATTCTTTTTTACTTTAACATAAACAACTTTTTTTTCCTTATCACAAAAATCGCCAAAATATAATGATGGAATAAATTCCTTTGTAATAACATGTTTTGTCCCTAATCTTGCATAAAAAGGTATATCCATAGTACTTTGATTATTTTCTAATGTTTTACAATAGTAATTTTCTACAACTAAAGATAATGATACATAAATGTTTTTATTATATAACTCTTCATTTTTAATTGGGTCTGAATTTGTAAGATCTATAACACTTCCAACCATTATATTTTTATCTTTACAAGATTTTGTATCTAACTGTAATAAATTAGATGTATTACCAGGTGTTTCATTGCCTAAAGCTTTTTGTAAAATATATTTTTGATAATCTTGAATACTACTAGATTTTGCAAAATCAATAAATTTACAATTATTTTTAGGGTTGCTTATTGAATTTGTATTATTTAATTTGGGTATAGAACCACTAATGGTTGTATTACTTATGTCAGATGAATTATATTCATTTGAATAATTTCCAAAAGCATAAAGAGGTTTATAAGAAATTTCTGTAAATCTGCTAGGTATATCAGATTCAATAGCAAAATTTGTAGCTATTGGATTTGCTATTGTAAACTTAAAGGATTTATGAATTAGATTAGGATCTATTGGACTATTTGTCATATCATAAATAAGTAATGTATATTCTCCATTTTGTAATTTTGTTTTGTCAAATTCTATTATTGTTCCAGAATCAGCTGAACTAGCAGAAATTGGAATACATTGAGCTTCACAAATTTTATATTTAATTAAATCATTTTCTGATATCTCTCTATTTGTATAATCACCTAATATTATCCTATAACCTAATACAGCAGTTATACTACTTTTTATGGATATTTTATAATTTTTACTCCATTTTTCTATTTTTTGGTAGGTTTCTGGGTTCATTATTACTGATAAACTAGAAAGTGTATCATTATCATATTCATTAATAACACTTAAATTGCTAGAATTAATAAAATTAGAATAGCCCTTTGTCCCAAATGTGTTATTATCAGAGCCTATTTGTATTCTTTCTTCTCTCCCATCAATTGAAACAACTCTAAGAAAAACTTTATGTTTAGAACCAATACCTAAATCATTAAATGAAATATTTGTAGAAATAGCAAATTTTTTATTATCAGGATTTTTAAAACTTAGTTTAAATGAATTATCACAAGAATTAGGATTAGGTATTACCTCATATTCTATAGACATTTCCTGTAAATTACAATCTTCATTTGGTTCTACTTTAAAAACTACATTATCACCATCTTTATAAACTTTTGCACTATCTATTCTACAACCTGCACCAATAAAACCTTTTGATTCTAAGTATTCAACATTTTCACCAGTTAATTCATAACCATCAAAACTAGGATCTATTTCTGCTTTTTGAGTTTGATCTTGATCTGAATAATTTTGCCCATTAACATAAGTATCATTCATTTCAAAAGAATTTACAGAATCTACTGTATCATAACTTTGGGTTTCATCTGCTGTATTTACAATTCCTGAATCTGAAAAAGGATTACAAGCTGGATTTGAGCCACAATCAAACAGTTTTGTAGAAAAAGAATAACTACCTTTAATTCCAAAAATATTATTTGCTAATATTCTTATTTCTATAATATCCTTTTTATACTGTTCTTTTAAATCTTTTCTTTCTTCTCTTTGATCTTCTATTAAATCCTCTCTAATTTTTATTTGTTCACTAATAAAATCATCTCTTTCAGTAGAACCTTTTTTAAAAAGGTTTAATTTCTCTTTAAATTCTTTTAAACTTATAAGTCTTTCTTCTTTTTGTTCTTTAGTTAATTCTTTTTTGTCTTTTTTATACTGTTCTTTTAATTTTTCTAGCCAATTTTTTATAAATTCTTTTCTTTTATGCTTTCTTTCTTTATCTGTTAAAGGTTCATGATGAATTGTTTTTATAATTGCTGGAGCTATTTTTATTCCATTTAATTCTGTCGGATAAACTTTTGGAAATTTATACTTATTATTAATAATAATAGGACTATTTTTATTTTTCTTAAGTATTTTTACTCTGTAATTTTCATTGGGTTTTTTAATATTTTCTAAGGCTAATGTTCTAAAAGTATAATCTCTTGCAACACTTGGTGAGCAATTTTGATTACTTTCAGCATATAATGATTCATTTTTAGCTTCAGATGTAGGTAAATACTGCCTTGTTGTTGTTGTATCTACAATAGTAATTGGCGGAGCACATGAAGAAACTATACAAAAACAAAGAACTAAAATAACCAATTTCTTTAAAAAATTTCTCATATCTAAATTTCTCCCTAATTTCCATTTACTTTTGGACAATCTATTACTTGATTATTTGGTTGATAACTCATTGCATACATCCCTTTTATACCAAAAGGAGCATTTGTAGTTGAATTTATTACAGGAATATAACCATCATCTACTTTATTTATAATTAGAGATTCACTACTCAAAGGCTCATGATTATAAAAAACTTTAAAATTATATTCACCTACTGGTAAATCTGAATTTTCAGGAAATTTTATGGTTTGATTTCCTTTAAAATAATATTCTTTCAAATAATTTTTACCTGTTATTACCAATGTCCAATCTGAATTATTATCACTTACTGAAACATTAATATCAGCATAAGGATTAGTATTATTAACTTCATTTGTATTTGATGATATTTTTATTTCTTTTCTATCACAAATAGAAGCAAATTGTATGCTTTTTGCATAATATCTTTGGAAATTTAATTTAGCTCCTCTATCTCCAAAATATTGAAAGTAATTTGAATAGAGTATAAGCAAAATTATGATCATTTACATTAATAGCAGTAGAATTAAAATTAGCCTCAAAAACTATTTGTGCATTATTATCATCTATCTTTTCTATTCTTATAGTTGCTGTTCAGAATCTATTTTATACCGAAAATAGGGTGCTTTAAAATATTTTCCTGTTAGATCTGTGTTTCAAACCCTACTTTTATTATTCCTATAGTATCAGATTGAAAAAAAAGAAATTTTGAGAATACAAAGTACCTGTATTATAGGAATAAAAAATTTTTTTAAAAAATCTACCATCACCAAAAGGACTAATAAGAGGGTAAATAACTGGATAAGTGTTATACAACATTACCATTTTCATCTCTTTCATAAAAAGAAAGTAAAAGCATTGGCAATCATGAAGCATTTATTATATATTTGTTTCCTACTAAATTTTGATCATAGTCTAAGTCCATGGATCTGTTGGATATTCTATATCATATTCATTGTAACTACTTGCTAGTAAAAACTGATTACCATAAGGATTTAAACAAAGATTACCATTAGTAAGTTTTTTTACTCCAAATTTTTTATCATTTAAAAGGTTATTTTTAGTATTATTTTTAACATTTACAGTACTATTATTATTATCAAATTTAATATTATAAAGAGAAGAAAAAACAGACAAATAAATAGTACAAATAAGAACATAAAAAAGATTTCTTTTTTAGGATCAAAATAAAAATCTCAATCTAAAATAGTAAAAAATTTTCGCCTTATAGGCGAATGTCAAACTATATAAAAAGTAAGAAATAAAAATATCTTGTTTATAAGCAAAGTCTAAAGATAATAGTTTAATTCAAAACACTTTTTAAATAAATAAAAAACAGATAAATTCGATCTATGATCAATTTATCTGTTTTACAATACTAAAAATTAAGTTTTAACTATAATTTAACTTTTAATAGTTATGAAGTAAAAATGTTTTTATACTAGGTGCAAAGCACCTATTTTTTATTTTAAACCTATAAGCAACTTTTACAATTAATTTTATATTTAATTTTTTCATAAATAGTTATACACAATTAGTAAAAATTAAAAATAATTAAAATACTTAGCATACAAATAGTTGAAAAAATTACGCAAAACGTTTTGCGTAACTTTTTCATTTTTTTTGTTTTGAATAAAATTTTTTATATTTTATAATATTTCTATAAAATCAACTTTTGAGGTTTAATCTATGTCTAAAAAAATTTATCATCCATCAGAAGAAACAATAAAAAATGCTCATATAAAAAACTATCAAGAACTTTATGATTACTCTATAAATAACAGAGAAGCTTTTTGGGAAAAAGAAGCTGAAAACTTATATTGGGAACAAAAATGGGATAAAGTTTTGGATGATTCTAATTTCCCTTTTTATAAATGGTTTACTAATGCTAAAACTAATATAATACAAAATGCTATTGATAGACATTTAAAAACTTGGCGTAAAAATAAATTAGCTATTATTTGGGAAGGAGAAAATGGTGATAAGGAAACTTTTTCTTATTACAGATTAAATCAAGAAGTATCTAAATTCGCTAATATCCTTAAAGGAGTTGGAGTAAAAAAAGGTGATATTGTAACTATATATATGCCTCAAATTCCTGAATTAGTTTTTGCTATGTTAGCTGTAGCAAAAATTGGAGCAGCACATAGCGTTGTTTATGGAGGTTTTAGTGCAGATGCTCTAGCTTCTAGAATACAAGATGCTAAAAGTAAGGTTTTGATAACAGCTGATGGTGGATTTAGGAGAGGTAAAGTAACTGATTTAAAAAGCATTGCCAATGAAGCTATGCAAAGATCTCCTAGCATAAGAACCTCTATAACAGTTCAAAGAACTAAACATGAAGTAAAAATGGAAGTAGGTAGAGATTATTGGTATCATGATTTAGAAAAGCTTCCTGTTTTTTCTAACAAATGTGAAACTGAAATTATGGATTCTGAAGATAAACTTTTTATTCTTTATACATCAGGAACTACAGGAAAACCAAAAGGTTTGGTTCATACTCATGGAGGGTATTCAGTTTATACTTCAACTACACATAAATATGTTTTTGATATAAAAGACGATGATAGATATTGGTGTGCTGCTGATCCGGGTTGGATAACTGGGCATAGTTATATTGTTTATGGTCCATTAATAAATGGTTCTACCATTGTTTTATACGAAGGTGCTCCTAATTATCCTTATCCTGATAGATGGTGGAAAATGATTGAATATTATGGAGTAACTATTTTATATACTTCTCCAACAGCTATAAGAGGTTTAATGAGGTTTGGAGATGATTGGGTTAATAAATATGATTTAAGTTCTTTAAGATTATTGGGTAGTGTTGGAGAACCAATTAATCCAGAAGCATGGGATTGGTATTATAAAACTGTAGGAAAAGAAAATTGTCCTATTATGGATACTTGGTGGCAAACTGAAACAGGTGGTTTTATGATAACACCATTACCAATTACTCCATTAAAAGCAGGTTCTGCAACAAAACCTTTTTTTGGAAATGAAGTAGCTGTGGTAGATGAAAATGGAAATGAAGTTAAACCTAATGAAGAAGGTAAATTAGTTATAAAAGCTCCTTGGCCATCTATGGCTAGAACTATATTAGGTGATGATGATAGATTTGTAGAAACTTATTGGAAAGATTATCAGGATAAAAAGTGGTATAAAGCAGGTGATTCTGCAAGATATGATGAAGATGGTTATTTTTGGATTATAGGTAGAATTGATGAAGTTATTAAAGTAAGTGGTTATAGATTAGGAACTGCTGAAATAGAAAGCTCTTTGGTTAGTCATAAAAGTATTTCAGAAGCAGCTGCAATAGGCTTACCTCATGAGCTAAAAGGAAATTCTATTCATGTTTTTGTAATTTTAAGAAATGGTTATACTCCATCTGAAGAATTAAAAAATGAATTAAAAGAACATGTTGCTAAAGAATTGGGTAAATTTGCTTTGCCAGAAGAAATAACTTTTGTTTCTTCTTTACCTAAAACTAGAAGTGGTAAAATAATGAGAAGAGTACTAAAAGCAAGAGCTTTAGGACAAGATGAAGGTGATATTTCAACTTTAGAAGAGTAAGCAATATTAAAAAATCTATTAAAAATATTCTTAATTATTGCTTTTAATGTATAATTGAAATTTAAATTCTATAATTAGCTTAAGTTTATAGTTAATTATAAAAAATCTTTTTATTTTAAATAAGTTTAGATAATATAAATATAAATGAATACAACAGAAAATAAATTAATAAATATAGCTTCTTTATTGGAAGAATCTGCAAAAAAATATCCATATAGACATGCTATTGTTGTTCCTCATGGAAGAGATAAAAATGGAAAAGTAAGTTATACACATTATACTTTTGAACAATTATGGAAAGAAACTAAAATAATTGCAAAAGCTCTGAATAAATATGGAATAACTAAAGGAACTAAAACTGTTTTAATGGTAAAACCTTCTTTAGATTTTATTGCTTTAGTTTTTGCTTTATTAGCAGGAGGCATAGTTCCTGTAATAATAGATCCTGGTTTGGGAATAAAAAATTTAAAAGTTTGTATTTCAGAAGTTGAACCTACTGCTTTTATTGGTATTACAAAAGCCCATATAGCTCGTTTGATAATGGGTTGGGGTAAAGAAACTATAAATAAATTTGTAACTGTAGGAGGTAAAAAATTATTTTGGGGTGGTGTTACTTTAGAAGAATTAAAAGCCTCTGTAAATTATAATGCAGATGATTATAGTATAGTTAAAACAGATCCTGAAGATATTGCTGCAATTGTTTTTACTAGTGGTAGTACAGGGGTTCCTAAAGGTGTTGTTTATAATCATAAAAACTTTTATGCAGAAGTTTTAACTCTTAGAGATACTTATGATTTAAAACCTGGAGAAGTTGATTTGCCAACTTTGCCTGTTTTTGCCCTTTTTGATCCTGCTTGGGGAGTAACTTCTGTTATTCCAGATATGGATTTTACAAAACCGGCTTTAGTTGATCCTAAAAAAATAATAGAAGCTGTAGAAGATTTTGGGGTTACTCATATGTTTGGTTCACCAGCTTTAATAAATAGAGTTGGCAGATATGGAGAAGAAAATAAAGTAAAATTAAAATCTTTAAAAAGAGTTTTATCCGCTGGAGCTCCTGTTCCTTATAAAGTATTAGAAAGATTCAAAAAAATGCTTACTGATGAAGCAGAAGTTTATACTCCTTATGGTGCAACAGAATGTTTACCAGTTACATCTATGGCAACAGCGGATATTTTAAAAGAAACCAGATTTTTAACAGCAGAAGGAAAAGGAGTTTGTATAGGTAGAGCTGTTGTAGGTGTTGATATAAAAATAATAAAAATTTCTGATGATCCTATACCAACATGGGATGATAACTTAATAATAAAAGATGGAGAGATTGGAGAAATTGTAGTAAAAGGTGATAATGTAACTCAATATTATTATAATAGAAAAGAATCTACTGCTTTGGCAAAAATTTATGAAAAAGATGGTAAAGAACTAAGACATAGAATGGGAGATCTTGGATACTTTGATGAACAAGGTCGTATTTGGTTTTGTGGAAGAAAAGCTCATAGAGTTATAACAGAAAATGGAACTTATTTTACTATACCATGTGAAGCTATTTATAATACTCATGCTGATGTTTATCGTTCTGCTTTGGTAGGTGCAAAAATTAATGGAAAAATGACTCCTGTTATATGTATAGAAGTAGATCAAAATTCTAAAAATAAAAATAAAGATACTATAAAAAAAGAGCTGTTAGAAATAGCAAGTAAGTTTGATATTACTAAAGAGATAAAATATATTTTATTTAATGATTCTTTTCCTGTAGATATTAGACATAATTCTAAGATTTTTAGAGAAAAATTAGCTGTATGGGCTGAAAAAGAATTAGTAAAATAAAATTACTAAAGATATAAAAGTTAATTGTTAACTAACATATAATCTAAATAAGTTTTTATAGAAAAAAATGATAATAACTTTTCGTCTTCAGATTCTAGAGCATTTTGAGGAACATATTTAATATTTAAATCTCTAAAAATTCTAGAAACTTTTTTATTACCTTTATCTAATACTTTTTCCATAACTTTTAGTGTATTCTTAGAATAAAAAGCATGTAGAGTTTTTGGTTCATTATTAAAAATAGGTATAATTGCATCAAAATCTGATTTCAGGGAATACAAATAATTTATCAGATTTATATTTAAATAAGGTAAATCACAAGAGCAAATAAAATTATAGTTTTCTTCACTAACTTTTAATCCACTATACATTGCAGCTAAAATTGATTTTTTTTCTGGAAAGATATCTTTAACAAAACTAATATTATTATCATTTGAAAAAAAAGTATATTCTTCTGGTGTATCTGTAACAATATAGATTTTAGAGGATATTTTTTTTAAATTATCAACCATAACTTCTATTAAAGTTTTTCCTGAAACCTCTAATAAAGCTTTGTTTTGACCTATTCTAGTGCTATTTCCACCAGATAAAATTATTGAAGAAAAATGCTCCATAAACAAAGTAAAAATATAAAAGTTTTTTAATTAGTGAAGAGGTATCATTTAAAAATAATACCTCTAACTATTTACTAAATTCTTTTAACTAGTTACTTTAAAATTACCTTCCTATTCTCATTTGTATTGCTTGTTCAGCTGCTCTTTTAACATCAGAATCAAAATCATTTGATAATCTATATAAAGTTTGAGTTGAAGTATTAGGATGTTGAGCTACAGCTTTTCTTACTTTCCAATCTCCTGATCCTGCTAATAAATCTAAATCTGTTGGTCTAGTAGCTAAACTTCTAAAAATAGGGCTATTAGAAACAGCCGCTTTAACATCAGAATCAAAATCATTTGATAATTTTAATAGTGTTTGAGCAGATGTATTAGGGTGTTGAGCTACAGCTTTTCTTATTTTCCATTCTCCAGCACTAGCTAAAAGACTAAGATCTTCTGATTTGGTATAAGGATTAGTTAGTTTAGGATTATTACTTACAGCTGATTTTACATCAGAATCAAAATCATTACCTAATTTTAATAAAGTTTGAGCAGATGTATTAGGATGTTGAGCTACAGCTTTTCTCACTTTCCATTCTCCAGAATTTGCTAAAGTAGTTAAAGCTTCTGAAGGTGTATATGGATTAGTAAGCATTGGATTATTGCTTACAGCTGCTTTAACATCAGAATCAAAATCATTTGATAATTTTAAGAGTGTTTGAGGTGATGTATTTGGATTAAGAGCTACTGATTTTCTTACTTTCCAATCATTAGAGTTTGCTAATAAATCTAAGTTTGGATCATAATAAACAGGTTTAGGTTGAGGACTTGGTGAAAAAGGATCATTATGAATATCATTAGGTTTATTCCCACTAGGTTTAGGAGCAAAAGGATCACTATTTATAGGTTTAGTACCTCCACCAGCAAAAGGATCATTATGAATATCATTAGGTTTATTTCCATTAGGTTTAGGAGCAAAAGGATCACTGTTTATAGGTTTTGAACCTCCACCAGCGAAAGGATCATTTTGAATATTATTAGGTTTATTCCCACTAGGTTTAGGAGCAAAAGGATCACTGTTTATAGGTTTTGAACCTCCACCAGCAAAAGGGTCAGAATTTACTGGGTTACCTACTTTAAGATTACCAGAAAAAGGATCCGCACTAGGTTTATTTGTAGTTGTTTTACTTCCATTTGCAAAAGGATCATTATTTACTGTTTTAGCTCCACCAGCAAAAGGATCTGAATTTATAGGTTTTTGAGGTGTAGTTTTAGGTGCGAAAGGATCATTGTTTATTGGCTTAGGAGCAGGCTTATTATTAAAAGGGTCTGAATTTATATTTCTAGCTGGGGTTTCTATTATCCCATTATTAGATATAGCTATTTTACCTGATGATAATGCTTCAGAAAACTCTTTTGTACTAACTCTATTATCATTATTAGTATCTATTACACTTCTAACTCTATCAGTCATTTGTAAATCATCTTTAGATATCCATGCATCTGGTTTTAAATTTGTATTTCTACCTGTAGAAAAATAATCAGCTATTTTATCTGCTGATGGTTTATTAACCTTAGTAAGAAAAGCATCTCCTTTAGCAAGAGAATCTGATAACTCTTTTGTCCCAGAAAAAGTATTACCATTACCAATTGGTTTAGTAGAAGTTATTTCTGCTTCTGTTTTTTCTACTGTATTATTATTATTAGAATCTAAAAATCTTGATATATTACTAAAGTCATTTCCATTTAAAGCAAATCCAGACATAAAAAACTCCTGAAAAATATATTCTATATTATTATAGTTCTTTTATATAAAAAATTGCTTAAGAAAAGATTAAACTAAAAAGAAATTTTAATCGTTAATAAGAATAAAAAAATATTTTTTAATAAATAAAAAAGACTCCGATTAGCTTTTTTAGATGTTTTAGATTGCCTAATTGTTAATTAAAGTTAAATTCTTGAATAGTTAAATTTACTTGTATATATTGTTAATATTAGTGCTTAGCCTATTTTTTGATTTATTATAAAGTGTTAAGAAGTTTCAAGGAGGCTTGACGATTTAGTTTTATTGAATTAATATACATACATGCTTAACGAAATAAATAAAAACAGTAATTAAGCAAAAGACTTCGTAGCTCAGTCGGTAGAGCATTTGACTTTTAATCAAAGGGTCGCGGGTTCGAATCCCGCCGAAGTCATAAAATGGTCCTATCGTCTAGAGGCCCAGGACATCACCCTTTCACGGTGGTAACGGGGGTTCGAATCCCCCTAGGATCACTAAAACAAGAAGAGCTAAAAGCTCTTTTTTTATTTATAAAATTTCCTAGCTCTTTTTTATTTTTCCTTAACAAAACGCTAATAATCTAATAATATAGTTATAATAAAATTCTTTTGATATTATTTTGAATAAGGTTTGAAAAAATGACCACAAAAAATGTAAATATACATATGATAGATGATGATGAAGCTATATTTGAATTATTAAATGATTATTTTGAAACAACTCCTTATAATCTTACTTATTCAGAATCACCTTCTAAAGGTCTTACTTATATAAAAAATAATCCAGTTGATTTAGCTATTTTAGATTTAATGCTTCCAGAAATGGATGGTTTTGAATTATGTAAAAAAGTTAGAGAAATAAATAATTTATTACCTATAATAATGCTAACAGCAAAAAAAGATGATTTTGATAAAATTTTAGGTTTGGAACTTGGTGCAGACGATTATATATCAAAACCATTTAATCCTAGAGAATTAGTAGCTAGAATAAAAACTATTTTTAGAAGATTAGATAGAGTAGAGAAATTAGAATCTCAAGTTAAGAATGAAAATACTATAGTTTCTACTACTTGGGATATAGTAATGAATTTGGATTCTAGAACAGTTACTTGTAAAAATGAAATAGTTGATTTAACTAGTACTGAATTTGATATTTTAAGATGTTTAATGGAAAATGCTGGTGTAGTTCAAACCAGAGATAATTTGATGGATAAAGTAAAAGGAATAGATTTCGATTCTTTTGATAGAACTATAGATGTTTTTATTAGTAAAATACGTCAAAAAATACATGATAATTCTAAAAAACAAGAAATAATTAAAACAGTTAGAAATGTTGGATATATTTTTAATAGGTAAATAAAATGCTAACTAAGCTTTATAAAAAATTATATTTGTATGCTATAGGTATAGTTATTTTATCTATCATTCTAACTTTTATTTTTTTATCTATCTTTGGAGGTGGAGAACGTAGATTAATAAGAGGGCATGTAAAAAATGAACTTATATTTGCAAGAGATGTTATATTTGATAAATATCAAAATCAGCCAGAAAAAATACAAGATACTTTATCTAATATAGGTGAAACTCTTAGATGGGAATTAGCTATATGGAAAGATGATAAGTGTATTGCTTATACAGATTCTATACATAATATAAATGAAATAAGTAGAGATAAGGATTTAGATGAATTAGATATTATAGAAGATAAAGGTATTTTTTTAGTTTATTTTAATGATGAAGAAAAAGCAAAAGGATTTATAACAATAAGATTTAAACCACCTCCTCATAAAGGTAAAGGTCCTCATATACATTTTGATAGAATGGTTCCACCTTTAATGGCTTTAGTTTTTTTAGCTATATTAATGATTCCATTTACAAAATATATAGTAAAGCCATTTAAAAAATTAATGATTTCTATAAATGAGGTATCATTAGGTAATTTTTCTAATAAAATTGAAACTAATGGAAACAGTGAATTTGCTTTTATAGAAGAGGCTTTCAATAATATGACTGAAAAAATAAATAATATGATTATAAATAAAGAAAGATTAATAGCTGATGTTTCTCATGAATTAAGAACTCCTTTAACAAAAATAAGATTATGCTTAGAAATATTAGGGCAAGATGAAAATGTAAAAAGAAAATATATTGATAAATCTATTGTAGAAATTGAGAATCTAGATCAATTAATAGATAACTTATTAGTTTCTTCAAAATTAGAAATAGATAAAGATAATAGTAAGGCTGAGAAAATAAATTTAAGGGATTTTATTAATACATACATCAATAAAAATCAAATTTTATTAAATAATAAAGGTTTAAAAATACAAACAAGTTTTTATAATGAAGAATTAAATGTATTATTTGATCCAAAATTATTTGAAAGAGTTTTTAATAATATTTTTTCTAATACAATAAAATATGCACCTGACAACTCAGATTTAATTATAAGTACAGATAAAGAAGATAATAAAAATATTATAAAAATAAGAGATCATGGTATAGGTGTAAAAAAAGAGCAATTAGGTAAAATATTTGATCCTTTTTATAGAACAGATGAATCTAGAGATAGAAAAACAGGTGGTACTGGATTAGGTTTATCAATTGTGAAAAAAATAATTGAAAATAATAAGGGGCAAATTTTAGCTGAACTACCTAATGATGGTAAAAATGGCTTAATAATAAAAATAATTTTAAATTCTTTTAGTTAAGGGTGTTATACCATTAGGATAAAAAATATAGCCTGTATTTCTTTTATTTATAATGTAATTGGGTACAGTGTTATTTTTTTCTATTTTAGATCTTAATCTATGAATAAAAATTCTTAAATTTTCATGATTTGTAGGTTCTTTCCAAATTTTTTGAATTAACTCTTCTGTTGTAAAAATTCTTTCTGAATTTAAAATAAAGAAATTAAGTAAGTCATATTCCATAGAAGTTAGTTCTAATTTTTCTTTTAAAAGAAAAATTTCTTTTTTATAAGTATCAATATAAAAATCACCTGCTATCTGTATATTTTCTTTTGTTAAAGAAGAATCTCTTGTAAAAAAGTTTATTTTACTTTTTAACATTAATTCCATTTCTTTTAAATCAAATGGTTTTTGTAAAAATTCTTGACACCCAGCTTTATAAGCTTTAATTCTATCAATTAGTTCTTTTTTTTCTGAAGACATTAGTATAAAATAACTACCTTCTATATTGGGGTGTAGTTTTAATTCTTTATAAATATCATAACCATTAATATTAGGAGGTTTTAAATCTAGAATAATTAAGTGAATAATGTTTTTATTTATGATTTCTTTTACTTTGCTATTGTATTTATTAAACAAGAAGAAATTAGCTTCCTCAAGGGTATTTGCGATTATTTCAAATGAGTCTAGTATATCAGGCTCATCATCTATTATTAAAATATTACAGCTCACTTAAAAAAATTATATTAATAAAATAAACATATTAAAATTATATTATCTTTTTAAAATTTATAATAATAATAATTATGAAGATTTAATAAAGCTTATATAAATATAGGTGATTTTTATTTTGATTTATTAGACTTGTTGTTTCGTTAAATAATTGTTTAAAAATCTATGTAGCTTATATATACTCAAAAAGAATTGGTTTACATTTTTTCAGTCAGGGAGTCTATAGATGAAACAGTGGGTTGCAACCCACTGTTTTAGGGGAATATGATTTTGAAAAAATTAAAACTATAAAATATTCACTAACATAAATAATATGTTTGGGGCAAACAACAAGTCTATTATTATAGCTACACTTTCACCTTAGTTCTAGTAGTAACTCTATTTAAGTTATTTTTATATTTTGTTATACGCTCATTAGCTATACTTAAGGCTCTTAAGCAAAAAGAAGTAGTTACTTTTCTATTTTTATAAAAGTTATATTGATTATTTTTAGTTGAACAAATAAATATATTTTCACCTTCCCAACTTCCATCATAATTTTGAGTTTCAGCAAGATATTTTGCTCCAGTTTTGAAAACTATTATATCTATATCATCAAAATAATTTAAGGTAAGTAAAATAATAGCTGTATCTTGAGGAGAACGATTCCAACTACCATCTAAAAATTGTTCTTTTAGTAATAAGTTTTTTAATATAACTATTTTTTCATTTTTTAACGATAGAGTACTAGTTAATTTAATTATCAAGTAAATTGTATAGTAATAAGTATAATAAGAATTATTAGAGTAATTTTCTTTATTAGTTGATAAATTATTTATTATAAAATTCATTCCTTTTTCTATAATATTTTCATATTTTTTAGCATCAAATAAATAAAGGGCATAATATAAATTAGCCATTACTCCTAGGCATTCACTACCTACAATAGAGTTAATTATATCTTTTGTATAAAATATTTCATCTGCTATCCAAGTTAAACATCTTCCATTATATTCAATATTATTTTCTAAAATATCAAGAGTTTTTTTGAAAAATAAATCATAATTATGTTCTTTTTTTAATTTTGATATTAAAATTAATATTTGAGCTGTTATATTAATATCAATTAAGGATTTACTACTATTATAATAAAACCTCCAACCTACATCATTTTTTAATAATATAAAATCTTGTATATAATGTTCTATATCAAATTCATAATCACATAAAGTTTCTAAAATCAAAGCAGATGGTAAAATATTTCCTATTAAAATTTTTTCATCCAAGTAGCCATTTCTATGAATTATCCAAGTATCTCTAAAAGACTTATCAAAAATAAGGTATTCATAGGATATTTTAATATTTTCTTCTAAATTGTATAAATAAGATAAATAATCTTTTTCGCATATTTTTCTTAATTCTGTAATAACTTCTATTAAATCATAAGTTTTTTCAGATAAGTTATCTATTACAAATTTAAATAAATTAAGATTTAAATTATTTATATTCTGATTAATTTTTTCAAAATAGAAATCAGAATAATATTTTAATTGTTCTAGTGCTTCTGTAAGTGATAAAAATCTTTTTATTATAATTTGTTTTTCAAAAGAATTATTATTACCAGCTAGTATAATTCTTATTTTTTTACTAAAAGCTTTATCATTAATTGAAGAGAAAATAGGCAAACTCATTTTGAAAGAATTAATAGCTTCACTTTGAAATTCACCCCATATTTCCATATAATTATTAAATATACTTGATATAGTTCCTATTAATACACCTAATAAATAAAAATCACTATAATCTTTATCTAATGCTACAAATATACAAGACATAAATGTTGCTTCTATTGAGGCGTATTTACTATTAGTTAAGGCTATAATATCCTCATTATTTTTATCATTAATATAATTAGAATTATTTGCAGATAATAAATTGTAAAAATTACCCGAAGATATTTTACTACTTGCTTTTGAAAATAATATTAATAAATTAATTTTATTTTTATCAGCTATTTTTAAATTATTAATAAGTTCTTGAACTATAAAATTTAGTTCTTGAATAATATTAATTGTTTGTTCTTTACCATATATATTAATGAATGTATTTTCTTTGTTATTATTAAGCTCTTCTATTAATAAAAAGATGGAATAAAAATAAATACAAATGGATGTTAGTTCTAAGGCTATAGTTTTATTTTTAATATTTAAATCTTTTTCTAATAATAACGGATAAATAACAGGTAATAAAGTGTTTTTTTTTAAAGTTTTTAATACCTTATCTGTTGCTATTAAAATAATTTGCCTAATATTTTCGTCTTTACAAACAAAATCTAAATGGCTTATGAATTGATCCAAAATTTTATTATATGAAAATAAAGTATGCATTTTCCCATCCTCAAAAAAAAACCTCAGTAAAAACTGAGAGAGCATTGTTTTGTGTTAATATAGCTTTTTGATAGGAAGTTATTGTTCTAATCTATGTAAAAAAGTCAACTTCTAAAAAACTTTTCTACACTTATTTTGTAGCTAACCGTGAATTAGTTATACTCAATATTATAAAAATGATAAGATTCTTTGTCTCATTCATTTTTTACCTCCATTTTTTAATAATATTGATAAAGTATATTTTATAAAAAAACTTTAAATAAGTACATTGATGAACACTTTCAGAAATATTTTATTAGAGTTATATTTATATTTCTAAAAAATCATTTTTATTTCTTTTAAATTTATTTTATGTTACTAATAATATAAAATAAACCTTAAAATATTATTTAAATTAACTTATGGTTTTTAAATAGTTTTTAAATAGTTAAATTTAGTCTGCTTAAATAAAAAAAGTTATAAATTATTTATAAATTAAATATAAAAAAAATAAGTGAAAGATAAGCTATAAATAAATTTTTTGTTATTTTAAACCTATAAAGAGTTACTTAGATCCTGAATCAATACTGAATCAAGTTCAGCATGACTTAAGGATGACTATAAGCAACTTTTACAATTAATTTTGTACTTCATTTATAAGGGAATAGCTATATGATAGTGTGTTTCCAAAAATGGAGCTTGTGCAAAAAGGAGGAAAGCATTGCTTTTCTCCTAATTTTTCGTAAAAAAAAATGGCTTTTGTGACACCTTCACTACGAAAAAATGGGTGTAAGGGTAGGATGAGTTATGAAACTACAACCTCATCCTTAATAGAGCTTAATTTTATTTATCATCATGAGTAAAAAAGTTTTTTATAGCTCCAATAAAACCTTCACTATGTTCTTTAACTTTATGATTCTCATTATCTTTATCAAGTTCTGCAAGTGCTTCAAGTGATTTTCTTTCTGCTTCACTTAATTTAGTAGGAACTTCAATATTTACTATTATATGTAAATCACCTCTTTTTCTACCATCTGTACCTAAAAATGGAACTCCTTGACCTTTCATTGTAAACACTTTACCAACTTGAGTTCCTGCTGGAACATCTATTTTAGTTTCTCCTTCTAGAGTAGGAACTTTAGCTTCTCCTCCTAATGCAACCAAATAATATGGTAAATGAGTTTCTACAAAAATATCATTATCCCTTCTCTCAAATATTTTGTCTTTGTCATCTCTAACATGAACAAAAATATATAGATCCCCTGGTCCACCACCTTTAATTCCAATATCACCTTCATTAGGCATTCTTATTTTGGCTCCAGAGTATATTCCAGAAGGTATTTTTATTTTTATTTTTTTATCTTTATTCATTCTTCCTCTACCTGAACAGCTTTTACAAGGTTTTTCAGGTATTTTTCCTTCTCCATTACATTTTGGACAAACAGAAACACTTGAAAAAGTTCCAAAAAAGGATTTTTGAGTTTGATGAACTTGACCAATTCCACCACAAGTAGAGCAATTTGAAATATTAGTACCAGCTTCGGCTTTTGTTCCTTTACATGAATCACAATTTTCTAAATGAGTAATAGAAATTTCTTTTTCAACTCCAAAAATAGCTTCTTTAAAATCTAGTTCTACATCTTTTCTTATATCATCACCTTTTTGAGGAGCATTACTTCTAGCAGAACGTCTGCTACCCCCACCCATAAAGGCTTCAAATATACTACCTAGATCTTCAAAGCCTCCAAAGCCACCTTCAAAGCCTCCAAAGCCTCCACCACCAAAACCTCCGTATTGTGGGTCAACTCCAGCATGACCATATTGATCATATCTAGATCTTTTATCTTTATCTCCTAAAACTTCATTAGCTTCATTTATGTCTTTAAACATTTTTTCTGCTTCAGGTGTTTTATTAATATCTGGATGATATTGTCTAGCTAATTTTCTATAAGCTTTTTTTATTTCATCATCAGAGGCATTTTTAGCAATACCTAAAGTTTCATAATAATCTTTTTTACTCATATGTTTTTAATACTTACACCATAATCATCTTAAATTTAATAAAATAATACTTTTGATAGTGATAAAATTAATATAAATATATTTCATATTAAATAATATCTTATTTTTTATAATTTCTTTTTACCATACCTAAAACTTTATCAAAAGAAAATTTTTTATAAAAAGTTTCTAACTCATCGTCACAGCATAAATCTATAGCATAATAGTTTTCTAATTTTTCAAGCATATTAGATAATAGTTTTTTTCCTATACCTTTTCCTTGATATTCTGGTAAGACTTCTAATAAGGGTATATAAGCATATAAAACTTTATCTGTTAAAGCGTTTATAAAACCTACTACATTATTATTAGTAATATCTTTAGCAATTATAACAAAACTACTATTTTTTAATATCTCAATATGTTTTTCAGCTGATGGAGGGTTAGCCCATCCCACAAAAAAACCTTTTAATTTATCGGGAGTTAAGTTATCAATATTATCAGTATAATTTATCATAATAAAAAATTAAATATATAAGCTGTCTTTAGCTTTCGCAAAAAGACAGCACTATAAAAATATACAAAAGCGATTTATTGTTTTCTGCTTATTTTACTTCTTCATACTCAGCATCAACAATATCATCATCAGATTTTGAAGATGTATTAGGAGGCTCTTGTCCACCTACATTTTCTTTATTATATAAAGCTGAACTTAAATCATACATAACTTGAGTTAAAGCTTGTGTTTTATCTTTAATTTGATTTAAGTTATCATCACTTATAGCTGCTTTAAGATCTGCAATTGCTGAATTCATTTTTTCTTTAGATTCAGAAGATGCTTTATCACCTAAATCTTTAAGAGTTTTTTCTGCATTGTAAATAGCTGCATCTGCTTCATTTTTAGCTTCAATTTTATCTTTTCTTGCTTTATCTTCAGATGCATATTTTTCTGCGTCCATTCTCATTTTTTCTATTTCATCTTTATTTAAGCCACCAGCATTGGTAATAGAAACTTTTTGAACATTTCCAGTTCCTTTATCTTTAGCAGAAACGTGAACAATACCATTAGCATCTATATCAAATGTAACTTCAACTTGAGGAACTCCTCTTGGAGCTGGAGGAATACCAGAAAGAGTGAATCTTCCTAAGGTTTTGTTATCATTAGCCATTTCTCTTTCACCTTGTAAAACGTGTATTTCAACACTAGTTTGACCATCAGCTGCAGTAGAGAAAACTTGACTTTTACTGGTTGGAATGGTTGTATTTTTTTCTATAATTCTAGAAAATACGCCACCGAGTGTTTCTATACCTAAGCTAAGAGGGGTAACATCGAGTAATAATACGTCTTTTACTTCACCACCTAAAACACCAGCTTGTATAGCTGCTCCAACTGCAACAGCTTCATCTGGGTTTACGCTTTTATCTGGTTCTTTATTTAAGAATTTTTTAATAGCATCTTGAACGGCAGGTATTCTTGTAGAACCACCAACTAAAATTATTTTGTCTATTTTATCTACAGATAAGCCAGAATCTTTCATAGCTTGTCTGGTAGGTCCCATTGTTGCTTCAACTAAATCTTCTGTTAATTCATTAAATTTAGCTCTTGTTAAAGTAACATCTAAGTGTTTAGGTCCACTAGCATCAGCAGTAATAAAAGGTAAATTTATACTTGTTTGCATTGTGCTAGAAAGTTCTATTTTAGCTTTTTCAGAGGCTTCTTTTAATCTTTGTAAAGCCATTTTATCTGCACTTAAATCAATTCCAGATTCTTTTTTAAACTCTTTTACTAAAAAGTCTAAAATTCTATCATCAAAATCATCTCCACCTAAGTGATTATTACCATTAGTAGCTTTTACTTCAAATACTCCATCACCTAATTCAAGGATAGAAACATCAAATGTTCCACCACCAAGGTCAAATACTAATATTGTATGATCTGCACCTTTATCAAGACCATAAGCTAAAGCACTTGCTGTAGGCTCGTTTATGATTCTAAGAACTTCTAAACCTGCAATTTGACCAGCGTCTTTAGTAGCTTGTCTTTGAGCATCATTAAAATAAGCTGGAACAGTAATAACTGCTTTTGATACTTTTTCTCCTAAATAAGCTTCTGCATCTTCTTTTAATTTGGTAAGAATAATTGCAGATAATTCTTGAGGAGAATATTTTTTACCAGCAATATCAACCGCTACTGTATTATCTTTACCTGAAACAGTTTTATATGGAATTCTTTTTCTTTCTTCTTGAGTATCATCAAATCTTCTACCCATAAATCTTTTAATAGAAAAGATTGTATTTTCTGGGTTTGTAATAGCTTGTCTTTTTGCTACCTGCCCAACTAATCTTTCTCCTGTTTTTGTAAAACCAACAACAGATGGTATAAGCCTGCTACCTTCAGCACTTGTAATTACTACTGGTTTACCACCCTCTAAAACAGATACTACAGAGTTTGTAGTACCTAAGTCTATACCAATTATTTTACTCATAGTAAATTTTCCTTTCTAAATAATATTAAGACACAGTTGAAACAACAACCATTGAGGGTCTTATCACCCTTCCATTTAATGTATAACCTTTTTGTAATTCTTGAAGCACTGTTTGATCTGGTTTTTCTTCATTAGGTAACTGTTGTACGGCATTATGAAAATTAGGATCAAAAGGTTTATCAATAGCTTCAATTAAATCAACTCCGTTTGTATTTATAACACTCCAAAATTGTTTTTGAATCATTTCAATTCCAGAGATAACACTTGTTATATCAGTTGCATTTTTTGAAGAAGAAAGAGCTCTTTCAAAATTATCTAAAACAGGTAATAAATCAAGCATAATTTTTTCGGAACCATATTTTAATAAATCTTCTTTTTCTTGAGTTTGTCTTCTTCTGAAATTTTCAAAATCAGACGCTAATCTTTTAAACTGATTTTCTTTTGTTTCAAAATCAGCTTTTAATTTATCTAATTCTTGTTTAAGAGCATTGTTATTAGAATTTGCTTTTTCGGATTTAGAGTCCTCTATTTCTTTGGAAGCAAGTAAAGCATCATCCCAAATATTCTCTGAAGAATTATCTGAAGTTTGTTCAGCATTTTTTTCATCCTCTTTTACTTCTACTTCATCATTTTTTATTTCTTCGTTACTCACTATTTTTACTCCTCAATAAGTGTAATAATTAACTTAACGTAATCCAAATATATCTTTAACAAGTTTACTTAGATTATTAGTCATTTCTTCAATAGTTGCTACAGATTTGCTATAATCCATTCTAGTTGGACCTAAAATACCTATTGCTCCTTCTATATAATCATTTATCTTGTAAGAACTTACAATCATACTACAATCTTGAAGTCTTTGGATTTTTATTTCTTTTCCTATTAGGATTTTAGTCCCACCATTTTCATCATTAACATTCATAATTTCAGATAGCTCTTCAGAATGGTCTTCTTCTTCAAAAAAATCAAGTAATGATTGAGCTTTATCTTTTTCAGTAAACTCTGGAGTTTTTAAAATATTAGAAGTTCCTAATACTTTGAATTTACTTTTTCTATTTTCAAAAAATTTACCCATATTATCATAAATAATTTGAATAATATCACTAAATTCAGTGTTATTTCTAATAATACTACTTAATTTATTTTTTAAGTTATTAATAGGTGTACCAACTAACTGCTCATTAAAATAATTAGTTATATGGGTAAAAAATCTTTCATCTATAGGACTATCTGATTTTATTTTATAGTCAGTAACTTTACCTGTATTAGATACCAAAATAATTAAAAACATAGTTTCATTTATAGGTAAAACTTGGAAATGTTTTATATATTCATTGGTAGCTTCAGGGAATTTTATTATACTTACAGATTGTGAAAGTGCAGATAGAACTCTACCACTTTGTTCAATTATAAAATCAAGATTAGGATTATTTGAATTACCTATAGTATTTATTTTTTGAATTTCTTCATTAGATAAAACTGCTTTCTCCATTAGAAAATCAACAAAACTTCTATAACCTAATTCTGATGGAATTCTTCCAGCAGAAAGATGAGGCTGAACTAACAAGCCTTTTTCTTCAAGCTCTGCCATATCATTTCTTATTGTAGCTGGACTTAGACCTAACTCATATTTTTTTGCAATGGTTCTAGAACCAACAGGATCTGCTGTTGCTATATAATCTAAAACAATCGCAACTAAAATATTTTGTTGCCTTCCGGTTAAATTTAAAAACATAATCTTATCAAATTTTAAACCTACTTGTTAGCACTCTTTACTTGTGAGTGCTAATACTAAGAATTTTAGTATCTGATTTTAATAATGTCAATATCAAATAAAAAAGTATTTATTAAAAAATTAAACAAAAATAACTTTATATAGAATGTGTATAGCAACTATAAAAGAGATTGATAATCCTATACCATAAGACATTGAGCGATATGGTTGAATTGATTTTATATAACAATAAGTATGTAAATATCTAGCAAAAGTGAAAATAGGAAAATAAATTAATGCTCCTAATTCCCAACAACCTAATAAAACATAAGTTAAAGCCAAAGCTAAAAAAACTGGAATATTTTCGAAATCGTTTCTAAAAGCTTTATTTGCCTTTTCTATTTCAGGCAATTCTTGCTCAATAAATTTACCACCTAAAGCTTTTGCATCTTCTGGGTTACTATAAGCTTTAGCTTTGCTTCTTACAATTCCTTGATATATACCAGTACTAACGCCCTTAAAAAATAAAAGGACTACACAAATAGCATAAACTTTTAAAGATAATAAAGAAATATTAGATATATTCATAATTCAATCCTGTAATTTAAATTTAATATAATTATACTCTTATATCTAAATATATTAAAGTTATTATATAAATAACTTTTATTTTTTATATCACCCTTAAATTAACCCTAATTATACAAATAAATTAACTTAGTATAGAATATTAATTATGATGAATTATTTTTATAAAAATAATATTTTATATTCAAAAATAGAAAACCCTCATTTAATAGAAGGTTTAAACAGAAAAAGATTAGATAATCTTTTAGATAATTATATAAATAAAAAATTAGTTTTTATTTCTGCACCGGCAAGTTTTGGAAAAACAACTTTTATAAATCATTGGATAAATAATAATAATAAAAATGTAGCTTTTTATTTATTAGATGAAAATGATAATAATCTAATACTATTTATAAAATATTTGGTAATATCTATACAAAAAAATATAAATCAAAATTTTGGACAAGATGTTTTAGAATTAGTAGAAAAAAATTTTAATTTAGATGAGGCTATAACTTTATTTATAAATAACTTTTTAATTTATCCTAATAATTATCTTATTTTTATTGATAACTATGAAAATATAACTGATAAAAATATTTTAAAGGTGGTTAATTGGATAATATATAATAGCCCTAAAAATGTTACATTTATAATATGTTCTAGAAATAAAGATAATTTATTAGATTTAGATAGATTTAGAGCAAAAAATGAATTAATAGAGTTATATGAAAAAGATTTAAGTTTTAATTTAGAGGAAATAAAAAATTTATTTAGAGAAAATAATATAGAAGTTAGAACAACCGTTTTAGAAAAAATTTATAATAAATCAGAAGGTTGGATTTTAAGTTTACAGCTATTAATAAAATTAATAAATAATGATGATAATTTAGATTTTTTAGATAATTTGGACAATAAAAATTTATTTGATTATATTTTTAATCAAATATTAAGTAAAATACAAAATCAAGAATTAATTTTTTTATTAAAAACCTCTTTAATTCCTTGTTTTAGTAATGCTTTAGCAAATAAAATACTAAATATTAAAAATAGTTTTGAAATTATAAAGGAATTAGAAAAAAATAATTTATTTATAATAAATTTAGATAACAAAGGATTTTTATATAGGTACCATAATTTATTTGCAGATATTTTAAAAAGACAATTTGAGTGTTTATTTAATAAAGAAGAAGAAATAATAATAAGAAATATAGCAATAGATTGGTATTTAGAAAATAATTTATATTTTTATGCCTTAAATCAGGCATTTATTTTACAAAAAGAAGGGTTAGTTTTAGAAATACTAAATAAACTATTAGAAAATAAAGATTTTTCTATTGATCAGAACACTTTGACCTATATAAATAAAATACCTTTAGATAAACTTATAAAGTATCAAAAAATCTTCTTTTTTTATATACATAATATTATAGAAAACTATGATTCTAATAAAATGGAACTTGTAGAAAAATTTATTGCAGATAATATAAAATTAATAAATAATAAAGAATTAGAGCCCTATTTATTATTTATAAAATATAATCACTTACATATAACAGATCAATACAAAGAAGCTGAAAAATATATTAATAAATGTCTAGAATTAAGTAAAAAAAATCAAAATACTTTTATGATAAATGTATGTATAACCTCTTTAGGGCTTATATATTCAAAAAAATTAAATAATAAAAATTCTATTGAAATAATAAATAAACAATTACAATATTTTAAAGACAATATTCATATTTCATTAAAAATAAACTCTAATTTATTATATTCATTATTAGGTGCAAATTTAATAGAAGAAGCAAAAAATAAAGCATTATATATTTTAGAAAATATAGAAAAAATAAGGTTTTCTTATAATTACATAAATATAAAATTAAATACATTAGTAACTTTATTACATATTTATTTTTATACCAATGATGAGAAAAATTTATTAATAACTTTAGAAGAGTTAAAATCTTATATACCTTTAACTAGTAATGAGAGGTTAATATATTTAATCTATACAAATATAATTAATGTACTTACAAATCTTGGTAAACTTGAAGAAGCTGATTTTTTTATAAATAGTATGTATGATAACTATGATTTTTTGAAAAAAGATAGTTATTTTTTAAAAATGAGATGCTTTTTATATAAAGATAAAAATAAGGCTCTAAAAATTTATAATAAGCTAAAAATTAATGAAGATTATATAGAACCTAATTATTTATTTATAATAATAAATTTGTATATATCTTTTTCTTACTTAGAACTAGCTAATAAAGTTATTGATAACTTTTTTAAGGAACATTCTGAAAAAGACTCTTTATACTCAATAATATTATATATTTTTAAAGCTGTAGTGCTTTATAAAGAAAATAATTTAAAAAATAAAAATAAATACTTAGAATATTTAGAAAAAGCTATTTTATTAAGTGAAAAATCTAAAACTGTTAACTTATTTACTATATTTACTCCAGATATCAATCAAATAATTTATAATATTTTTTACGAAATAAATATTGAAAATAAGAATATTATAAACCAAAAGCTACCAATAGATTATTTAAGAAGTATTTTAGTTCTTTTGTATAAAAAAAATCTTATATATTTAGAAAAAAATACTATAGGTTTAGATATAACTTTTACAAAAAGAGAAAAAGAGCTTTTAGATATTTTATCCTATAATTTATCTAATCAAGAAATAACAGAAAGATTAAATATATCTATAAATACACTAAAAACTCATATAAAAAAAATTTACTCCAAATTAGGAGTAAATAATAGAAAAGATGCTATTATAAAATATCAATCACTAATTAATTAGATAATTGAGCTGTTATAAGTTGTTGTTTTAGATCAGCTTCTGATACTAAAACTTCTTTACCCCAAGTGAAAACTTTATAAAATCCATTTTCTTCTTTAGATAAAATTAACATTTCATGACCTACTGGTTTTCCATCAGAACCCACTCCACTTACAGAAAAAGGCACTCTATTCCCTTTTGCTAAATTAGCATCTATTTTACTAAATATCTCTGCTTCATTATTTGCTGTTTTAGTTTTTACATCTGTTTTACCAAATAATTTTTCTTGAACTCTTTCTAATTCTGCTTGAGTTAAGCCACCATCTCTAATATCTTTATCTTCTTTTCTACTACCCCAATCTCCAGCTGCATCTCCTTTACCATAGTCCATGAGTGCATTTTGTACTACTTTAGCAGATAAGGTTCTTGTATCTCCACCAAAAAGACCTCCCCCTACTTCAAATTGGGTATTAGGTTTTATCCCATTCCAACTTTTACCTTGAGCTAAATCTGTTGCTAATTCTACATATTTTTTAGGGTTTTCTAATGCTAATTTTACTTGTGAAGACGTAACAGAGCAAGTTCCTTTTTGTTCTTGATGTATATCAGTTGGATAAGCAATATCATGTAAAATATCTTTAGCAAATTTTTCTTTTAATTTTGGATCAAAAAGAGACCCAGAATTATCACTTAAATAAGATTTTAAGTTATCACATATATCTGCTGCTTGATCAGGATGTTCTTTTAAAAGTTTTGAAAGATAATGCCCAACTTCTTTATTTTTACCTAGTAAATCATAAATTTCTTTTGCTTTAGGGTCTGTTAATTCAGAGGGTTTAAAATTATTTACTTCTCTTGAAGTACCATTAACATAGCCGCCTGTATTTCCAACAACATCATCAAAATCTTTTTTCCAATCATTACTATCACCAGGACCATTTGATCCTGCATTTACAGTTTCATTAGCTGGAGTATTTACTGGTTGAGAACTATTATTGTTATTAGTAGAAACTCCTGAAGCATTATTATTTGTTGCACTAGAGTTATTATTTTTAAAGGACATTAATTCTGTAGGTTTTCCGATAGCTTTAGCATTTTGCATTCTGATAAGTAATTCTTCTGGTTTTATAGTTACAGCACCAGCTCCATTTCCATAAGTACCATCTGGATTAGCTATAGCTCTTGCAGGATCTGCTATTTGTAGCTCACCATTATCATTTACACCTGTAACAACAACATAATGTCTAGAGCCATAAGCAGAATTTTCAGTTCCAGTACATAAAATAGGTAATTCCCCGCTTTGTAATTTTGCTCTAATATCAGCAACTAATTTATCTTTACCATCAGCATTAGGAGGATAAGATTTTGTTTGACCTGACTGTGTTATTTGACCATTACTAAGTTTTTCTATTGAATTAGCAATTTCATTAGTTCCTAATGCCCATTTACCACCATTTCTTGGTTTAGTTACACCAGAGGCATTTCTAACATCAGCTACTGAAGCATCTATTCCAAAAGCTTTTAAAACCATTGCTCCAGAGGTTGGTCCACAATCCCCTTTTTCAGAAGGAGCTCCAGTAAATTGTGTTAGATGAAAATCTCTAACATTTCCATTAAATTTTAAAAAGCCATCATCAACTGGTTGATTATTAGTATTTACAGCATTATTTGTATTTGTATTATTAGTTCCATTACTAGGCTTAAATAAACCTCCAAAAACATTACTTAAAAAGTTATTTTTTCTTTCTGCATTATTTGATACATTATTGTTTGCTTGTGTATCTGGTTTTCCAAATGATACAGAGTTAGTACTAGATGTATGACTTTTATATTTTTCTATAATTTCTTGTTGTAATCCTGTATCAGTAATTCCTATAGATTGTAGATCCTGAGCAGATAAATCATTTTTATTTCCATCTGCTTTTAATAATTTATTTACTTCTCTTTTAGTTACTTTTCCATCACCATTAAGATCAAAAACTCTATTTAGAGTAGGATCATTAAAGTTTATAGCCATCAAAAAACTCCTATACAAATAATAACTTACTTAGATTATAATCTTTTATAAAAAATACATTCCTATATTTTAATTAAATCACCCTTAGTTTCACCCATAGTTACAAAAAAAACTTTAAATGATATTATTTAAAGAGATTAATTGAAGCTAAAAATAGGTTATAAAACTATGTATTATCCATTAAAAAAAGGGTTATATGCAAAGCAAGCACACTTAAATCTTCCTGAAAATACTTATGAAGATGAACATGGAAGAAATGGTTTTTTTGGAAAAGTATCTCATCTTTACAGATTAAATCCACCTACAGGTTGGACAGAAATAAAAGGTAATTTAAAACCAAGAGCATATAATACAAATAATATAAATGAAATAAATCAGCCTATAAAAATACTTTCTAATAATGATGTTTCTATTTTTAAATTAAATCAATTAGAAACTATGGATTATTATTTTCGAAATGCTGATGGGGATGAATTATATTTTGTACACCAAGGTGAAGGTGAATTTGAAACAGATTTTGGAGTTTTAACATTTATAAAAGGTGATTATTTAGTTATCCCTAGAGGAACAACTTATAGAATAAAAATAAATCAACCTTCTTATTTTTTACTAATAGAATCTTATAGTGAAATAAATCAACCAACTAGAAATCTTTTAGGACCTAATGCTTTATATGATCCCTCTGTTATAGAAACACCAGAACCTGCTCCTATAATTGATAACAAAGAATGGGAATTAAAAATTAAAAGATTAAATGAAATTACTTCTGTATTTTATCCATTTAACCCTATAGATGTTGTTGGTTGGAAAGGCGATTTAACAGCCTGGAAAGTAAATATAAAAGATATTTGTCCTGTTATAAGTCATAGAGCTCATTTGCCACCTAGTGTTCATACTAATTTTTTAGCACATAATTTTGTTGTTTGTTCTTTTGTTCCAAGACCGATAGAGACAGAAGAAGGTTCTTTAAAAGTCCCTTTTTATCATAGAAACATAGATTTTGATGAAGTAATTTTTTATCATGATGGAGATTTTTTTAGTCGAGATGGAATAGAAGCTGGAATGATAACCTTTCATCCTCAAGGAATACATCATGGACCTCACCCAAAGGCATATAAAAACAGCTTTACAAGTCCTAAAAAAGAAACTAATGAATATGCTGTAATGATAGATACTAGAAATCCATTAATTCCAACAAATGAATCCGAAACAATAGAATGGAAAGAATATTATTTAAGTTGGAAAGAATAAATGAAAAAAATAAAATATTTATTATTAAGTTTAACCTTTGCTTTTGGTACAAATTTAAAAGCTTTTGCAGAATTAACTAATTCAATATCCAAAGAAAAAGAAAAAGAAATTTTTTCTGAAAAAGTAAAAAAAACTTTAGGTATTAAATTTAATATTTTTGAAACTTATAATTTTAAAGATAAAACAGGTAGTTATTATGTAGTTTTAACTGAGGATAGCATAAAAAGTAATAATAAAACACATATAAATTCAAAAATTAAAGCTTTTTGTTTTAGCCTTAAAAATAATCAACTAAAAGAAGTTTGGAATATAAATGATTTTGTTATAAAAAATAAAGTTAATACAGAAATTGAAAATAACATTTTATTTTTACCTAAATACGGAGAAATAAAAGATTTAGATAATGATGGTATTAATGAAATAATATTAGTTTATGGAACAACCTCCTCTAATAATTTTATGGATGGTAGGATAAAAATACTTACCTTTTATAAAAATCAAATTAGTGCAATAAGACATCAAAATGGTGTTTTAGATCATGAAAGAGAAACAGAAGTTGAAAAAACTTTTTATAAATTACCTAACAAAATACAAGAAAAAGTAAAAGATATAATGCTAAATTTAACTAAAAATGATAAAGCTATTTTTCCAGCAGGATGGGAAAAAGCTATGAAAGATAAAAAATTAAACTTTAATGAAAGACATTAATTAAAAGCTGTATTATTATAAAAACATGTTATAATTTATATAATTGTAATATATTTAAGATTAGTAATAGAATGAAAAAACACACACTATTTTTTTTAAGCATCACTGTTTTCATATCATGTAACTTAATAGTAACAGCCTTTGCAGAAGACAAAGCAGTAGGAAGTAATGTATTTAGTCGTATGACAGGTGTAGATCCTAATTCTAAGGCAACACCAACCCCAGTTGCAACACCAACCCCAGTTGCAACTCCTACTCCATACGCATTAGGAAACAAACTTGATAAAAAATTAGTTTCAAGAAATCAACAAAAAGATAATTTATTAGCAAATGGCATTCAATTTTATAATGCAAAAAAATATGATGCTGCAATACAAGAATTTGCTAAAGCTAACTCTATTTCTTTTGACAGAATAACCAAAAGATGGAAAGAGGTTTCTGAAAATAGAAAAGAAAGAAAACGTGTTATGGATATCATAGAAAAAATTGAATCTAAAAAAGCTTCTAAGTTACCTAAATAAATATAAAGGTTAGTTTAATTTTAGTTTAAAATAAGCAAGAAAGAATATCTTATACACTATAAAATACATAAGATATTTTTTTTAATTTTAGGGAGAATATAAAGTGTCAGGAATTAATCCTTACTCAGGTGTGCAAGCCCCATATCAAGGCTACACTCAACAACCTCAGCAATATGCTCCAGTAGGTGGTGCTTATCAGCCAAATCCTGCATATAGAACTGATGCATATAGAGCTACTTCTCCTTATTCTACAGGTTATGCCGCAGGAGCTGGTACTATGGCACCAACAGCAGGATTAGCTGGTGGTATTGGTAGTATGGCAAATAGTGTTGGTGGTATATTTGGTACTATAATAAATTTAGTAACTAACATACTTAATACTGTAGTAAATCTTGTTATGAAAGCTGTAGATGGCTTATTAGGTATTTTTGGAATTGGTAAAAAAGATAAAAATCAAGCTACTCAAGGCACAAATGGTAATGCACCAATGCCTTTACCAGGTAATCAAGGTATGGGAGTATCAACTCCTGCTGGAACTCCGGTTCCTCCACCTCCACCAGGAACAAATGTAAATCAAGCCTATTCTATAGTTGCAGATGATTTAAAAGCAGTTCAAGATCCAAATCAAGGTATTCAAATTATTAATATTCATGCTCAAAAAGCTAGAGATTATAGAGATAAAGCTGAACAATTTGCAAAAGAGGCTGAAAAAGAAGCAAGACAAGCTTCATATTCTGCTGAACAATTACGTTCTAAACCAAATGACCCTAAATTATTAGGTGAATTACAAGCTCATAAGAGTAAAGCAATGGAATTACTTAATACAGCTAAAGAATATACCAAAGCTGTTTATGATGAATCTTTATATGCTCAAGCTGCAAATGATGTATTAAATCAAAAATTCCAAGGTGCTTTAGGTGGAAGAGGTAATGCAATGGTAGTTGATGCTTGGAAAAATTGGATTGGTGGAACTACAGAAAAAAGCTTTATTTTCTTTAGTAAGCAAATAAAAGCAGCTCCTGAAGTATTTATGATGTCTATGAATGAAGTAAATGCTAATTTAGGAAGAGCTACACAAATAATTAGTTCTATGAATCCTGTAGCAGCAAGGTAAAAATTATGTCTGGAGTAACAAATGGCTTAGCACCTTTAGGACAAATTCAGTCTGTTACTGGTGCTAATAATACCCAAAGAACAAACCAACCAGTAACAAGTACACCAGTAAAAAGTAGTATTTCTGGATACCCTTATTCTGATGATGTATTTACTGGTCAGTTTCAATCCTTTAAAGATATGTATAAAGGTTTAGATACGGGTATTTCTAAATTTTCGCCTTTTTATGGCAAAATGCAAATGCAACAGCCAGAAGCTCAAGGTAATTTAGGTCAAGCTAACCCTAATGTTAATTTTGTTGATGGTGGAAATAACCAAATGCCACAAAATAATCAAGGTGGTTTTGTTCCTCCTCCAGCTAACCCTAATGGATATAATAATCAACAAGTACCTCAAAATAATCAAGGTGGTTTTGTTCCTCCGCCTTCTAATCCGAATGGAAATAGTACTTTACCTCCTTTGGGTAATAATCAACAAGGAAATAATATTCCTACAGGAAAAACTTTTCCTCAAAAACAAATACCATCTGGTCCTGTAGTTAATACTTTACAACAACAATTACAACAAGAAGCTCAAGGGTTACAAACACCTCAGAAAGCAATAGAATCAGTTGCTTCTCATGCTATGTTATCAAGACAAGAAAGAACTATAGCAAATGATGTTGCTTGGGGTGCAAAATTTTATGCTCAAAAAGCAAATGATTTAGCAAATCAAATTTTAAAAAATAAAGGTTCTATGAATCCACAACAAATTCAGGCTAAAGCAACTGAAGTTGAATCATTAAAATTAAAATCTATCAGCTTATTAAATGAAGCTAAAAAGCATGCAATAAATACTTATACAGAAGCTACTAAAGCAACTCTTATATATAACAATTATTTTGCTGGAAATGGTCAATTTGCTACATTATTAAATGATAGTGATAGACAATTTGTAGAATCTGAAATAGATAAAACTTGGTCAAATTGGACTGGTGGTTTTGATAGAGATTTTAATGGTCAAAAAGTTCATGCAGATGAAGCTCCTACAGTAATAGATAAAGCAGCTGGAGATGTTAATAACTTAATGAACAGTACTAATAATATCTTAAATCAACTAAAATAGCTAAAACTAAAAAGGAAAATAAAATGAAAAAAATATTAGGTCTTATTTCTTGCTTTTTAATTATTTCTTGTCAAGCTAATAATACTGAATTATCAAATATAAATATAGAAGAAAATTCTATTAATAATGTTTCTGTTTTAAGTAATAATTATAAAAAAGTTTCTGAAAGAGAGCCTAATTATAAAAACACTTTAAAAAATGATGGTACTCAAGAACCAAAAGTAGAAAATATTTTTAGATTTGGTAAAGTTAATAACACCTTATATAGAGGTGGCTTACCAACTGAAACAGATTTACAAGCCTTAAAAAATTTTGGTGTAAAAACTATAGTTAGTTTTAGAGGTTTAGGAGATCCAAATGAAAAATTTCAAGTAGCTGAAGAAGAGAAACTTACTAAAGCATTAGGTATGAAGTTTTTAAATATACAAGTTCCTTTTGATACTCCAGTTTCTGAAACAACTATAAAAGAATTTTTTAAGCAAGTAACAACTAAAGCAAATCAACCTTTATTTGTTCATTGTAAAGGTGGAAGAGATAGAACGGGAACAATGGTAGCTTTATACAGGATACAATATGAAAAATATAATGCTACTAAAGCAATAGAAGAAATGAAAACTTTTACTTTTAATCCAGTTGATTACCCAATTTTTACAAAACAAATACAAGAATTTAAACCTTTTAAATAAAATATTTTAAAACAAAAAAGAGAGCTTTTGCTCTCTTTTTTTATGTACGACAAGTCGTATTTATTTTAATCCAATAGTTTTTTCAAAACATTAGCCATTTTATCAGGAGAATGTCTTATTAAATGTTTTCCTACATGCATACCTGCACCTGTAGCACGTTCATTTTGTTTTAAAGTAGAATAATCTAAATCAGTTAAAAGGTCAGTTAAAATAACTTCTGTTTTACTTCTTTGTATTTTTGCATCTAAAATAACAGGATAAGAATTTTCTTTTTTATATTCTTCTAATAATTCTTCATCAGGGTGATTATTATTAACAAAAACATAATCTATACTTCTTTGAATATAATCTTGAATAAAATTTACATGATCACTAACAGTAAAATCATCTGTTTGACCTATTTGAGTCATGATATTACAAATATAAACTAACTTAGCATTAGATTCACCTATAGCTTCAGATAAGCCTTCAGCTAATAAAGCAGATATAATAGCTGTACATAAAGAACCTGGGCAAATTATAATTAAATCTGAAGATTTTATTTCATTCTTTACTTCTTCTGTGGCAAAGGCTCTATCTTGAAGGTACATTTTTTTAATCTTATTATTATTAGTTCTTTTTATTATTTCCCATTCACCTTCAATTTTAGTTCCATCTGTTAATTCTGCACAAATATGAGTACTATCATTACTTACTGGCAAAACTTTACCTAAAACCCCTGCTAATTTTGCAGTTTCTTTAATGGCTTCAGAAAAATCACCTGTAATTCTGGTTAAGGCAGCAATAATTAAATTACCCAAACTAATTCCTGATAAAGCTCCTTCGCTAAAACGATAATTAACTAATTTAGCTGTTAATAAATCTGTATCAGATAAAGCACCTATACAATTTCTACTATCACCTGGTTGAGGAATTCCCATAGCTTCACGAATTATTCCACTATAACCACCATTATCAGTAACACCTACTATAGAAATTAATTCTAAATTATCAAACTTTTTTAAACTAGATAAAATTGAGGCTTGCCCCGTGCCACCACCAATACAAACAACCTTTTTTTTAGACATTTTTATTCTTTCTTTAAATAATTACAGAGTAAATTTTAACATATAAAAATTTTAATAACGGAGTCTAAATCACATTTTAGTTATTCTTGACAATAAAAACAGATTTTAGTAAAGTAAGCTTAATAATTATAGAAAAATAATTTCAGGATTTTACTTAATATTAATAGTAATATTTTAATTTTTTGATTAATATGAGTTTTTATAATATAAAAAATTTAACTAATGAATATTCAGAATGTGAAAAAATTCTAAGAAATCTACCTGAATGGTTTGGAATAGAAAGTGCTATTATTGAATATGTTGAAGATATAAAAAAGATGAAAACTTTTTTAGTTGAGGTAAATAGTACTATAATTGGTTTTGCTACCATAAATTCTCATAATAAATATACAGCTGAAATTCATGTAATGGGTATAGAAAAAGAGTATCATAATAAAAAAATTGGCTCTGAATTAATAACATATATAGCTAATATTTTAAAAAAAGAATATTATGAATATTTAATAGTAAAAACTTTAAGTGATAGTCATCCAGATTTAAACTATAAAAAAACTAGAAATTTTTATTTATCAAATGAATTTAAACCTGTTCAAGAATTTAAAACCTTATGGGGTGAAGAAAACCCTTGTCTTTTAATGATAAAAAAATTATAATATAAATACCTTTATTAAAAAGCTTTTTGAGAAAATCAGCTCACTCAAAAAAGTATTTTGCTGGGAGGTTTGAAAATATGTATAAACCTTTATTTAATTCGTAGTCCACCTAAATCATTTATATTTTTGTTTTTTATATATAATATTGTCATTTTAAGGGAATAAGCATCCTTAAAAAATTTAGCTTTAAAAACAATGTATAAATGTCAATTTTGCAAAGAAACTATAGCAGCTAACATTAAAAGTCATAAAGTTGTTGTTCAATATAGAAATAAAAAGTATCCTTTAAGAGAAAAAGCTTTTCGTGGTTCTGATGGTAAATGGAAAGCAGATGAAGGTGGAAAAGGCTATGAAATAGTTGAAGAAAAAACAGCTTGTTATGATTGTTATAAAGAAAAAAATACTAATAACTGATTTTATAGGCTTGTTATTAAAAATCTAGTAAGTATTTTATAAAAGCTCAGTTATAACTGGGCTTTTTATATTTTATAGCTAATCCTATATTTTTAATCTAAATTATTGTAGTTTCAAAAAAAGGTCAAAGCAGTGCTTTGCCGCTAAGAAAATATTGGATTTATTACCAATATTTTTTGTAAAATTAAAACTTATATTTCTAATTTTATTTATAAATAGCATAGAACAGTCAAGCCTGTTCTCTACGTCTAACTTTTAACTTTTCACTATTAACGCCTCACGACTCACGCTTCTTCTCACTTCTCACTTTTAACTTTTAACTTTTCACTATTAACGCCTCACGATTCACGCTTCTTCTCACTTCTCACTTTTAACTTTTCACTTTTCACTATTAACGCCTCACGACTCACGCTTCTTCTCACTTTTAACTTTTCACTTTTCACTTTTCACTATTAACGCCTCACGACTCACGCTTCTTCTCACTTCTCACTTTTCACTTTTCACTTTTCACTATTAACGCCTCACGACTCACGCTTCTTCTCACTTCTCACTTTTCACTTTTCACTTTTCACGATTCACGATTCACGATTAATGTTTTATACTAAAATTAAAAATTAGTAATTTAAGAGCTATTTTAATGAAAAAAGTATATTTTATAACTTCTGTTAGTAGAAAAATAAACTATAGAAGTATGGAAACAGAAGGATTAGGTGGTACCCATGTCGCTATGTTTAATCTAGCTGAAGAATTAGCTAAATTGGGTTTTGAAGTAAAAATTTTTTGTAACTGTATAGGATTTGAAGGTAAATATAATAATATAGAATATTTAGTTACTAATAAAATCATTTCTTATTCAAAAATAAATCCTGCTGATTATTTAATTTGTGTCGCATCAGAATCTATTTTAAGAACAAAAATAAATGCAAAAAAAACTATTCTTTGGATTCATAATGATTATAGCCCTTATTTATATAATGAATTACCAGATATAGCTGAAAAAATTTCTAATTATATGTGTGTAAAAGCCGATAAAGTGGTAGCCGTATCTAATTGGCAAAAATCATTTGTTTCAGAGATTTTTAAAATACCAGAAAATCATATAAAAGTTATTGGAAATGGAATAAAGAATTATACCAATAATAATATAAAAAAAATAAAAAATCGTTTAATTTATACTTCTGCTCCAGATAGGGGATTAGATATTTTATTAGATATTTTTCCTATTTTAAAAAAAGAATTTTTAGATTTAGAACTTCATATTTATAGTAGTTTTTCAACTTGGGGTAAACATGATTTATTTCATAAGGATTTAGAAAAAGAAATTTTTGATAAAACACATCAAGAGAGCATATTTTTATATAATCCTATTCCAAATATAAAACTTTATGAAAAACTTAGGGAAAGCTATTTAATGATTTATCCAAATCATTCATCTAATGATACTTATTTTTTTGGTGAAACTTTTGGAATGGCTGTAGTAGAGGCACAAGCAAATGGAGTACCAGTTATAAGTTCTAATAGATGTGCTTTGTCTGAAACCGTTTTTAATAAATATAACTTTTTAATAGCTCAAGAACCTTATTCTGATGAATATAAAAAAGAGTTATTAGAAAAAACAAGAAACTTTTTATTAAATACACAAGATTATGAAATAATAAGTAAGGAAGTAGTAAATTTTACTGAAAAATTTAATATATCTAATATATCAAAAGAATGGATAAATCTTTTTGAAGAATTAGAAGAAAATAATACTAAATTATTAGAAGTACCTTTAAAATCAAAATATTCTGAACCAGAAGTATCAATTGTAATGCCTACATATAATAGAGCTAATAATTTAATTTATGTTTTAGGCGCCTTAACTAAACAGAATTTCAAGAACTTTGAATTAATTTTAGTTGATGATGGTTCTACAGATAGTACTAAAGAAGTAGTAAATTCTTTTAGAGATAAATTAAATATTAGATATACTTATGCTGGTGAAAATAAAGGTTTTAGAGCTGCTAGAGCAAGAAATATAGGTTTAGCCAAAGTAAGAGGTTGGTTGGTAATCTTTTTGGATAGTGATATTGTTACACCTTCAACCTATATAGAAGAGCATATAAAAGCTCATAAAAAATTTGATAAAGTCTTAGTAGATAGCTTTGTTTATAGAATGAAAGAATATAATGAAGAAGATTTGGGATTACCGCCTAAAGAGTATATAGAAAAGCATAAAAACAACTTGAATGATGATATAAAATATGAATTTAATATTTTTGATAGAGCGGAACCCATAGAAGAAGGTTATTTTTTAGATAGTAATTCTTTATCTATAAAAAAAGAGCATATTTTAGAAGAGGGTTTTGATCCTTCTTTTGTAGGATGGGGGCATGAAGATACAGAACTAGGATATAGATTTTTATCAAAATATTTTGGTTTTCTATTTATAAAAGAAAATTGTGAAAGTTATCATATTTATCATTATATTTCTCCTCAGAAAGATGCAGAAACCAAAGAAAATTGGAAAAGATTAACAAAAAAATATTGTCTTAATAGTTGGTATGATCCTTTGCCCAAAATAACAGTAGAAGCTCCAATAAGATTACTTGATTTAGAATTAGAAAAAACTAATTTTTTAACTGATTTAGTGGATGGTAGATTTGAAATAAAAGTTGGAGATAAGATAGAAAGTTTTTACCCTTTGATTAATTTTAAAATTTCAGAATAATTACATTAATAGATTTACTCTTTTATTTTGATTTAGTTCTCTTAAAATAGTAAAGTAATTTCCTAATATATCTTTAATTATGGTTTTATTTTCTAATTCTTCAATAATAAATTGAAAATCACTTATTATTTTAATAAAATCTTTATATTCACTTTCAGATAAATTAATTGAAAAGAAAATATTATTTTTATTATTCAAATCATTTTTTCTTTCTTCTAAAAATTGTCCTTTATATTCTGTAAACCAAGTAAAAGTTATTTCAGATTCCATTTCTTTTGAAAAATAAGCACTATACCAATGCTCATCAAGATAATAAACTTTTTTTTCTTCAAATTCCCAAGTTGAATACAATAGTTTCAAATTTTCTAAAAAATTATTTTTGGATGACAAATCTGATAAGGATAATCCTATTTTACCAGGATAATTATTTTCTGGCATTATTTCTAAATAGAATAAACTATTAGCTCTTATATAACAAGCTTCTTGAGAATTTTGTTCTAAATCTTTTTTAGTAACATAAATGAAATTAAACTCATTACTTTTTTCTTTCCAATAATCAAATTCATCTTTAGAAACAGTTATTAATAAATGATCTAATAAAAATTTTTTTTCCATAGTTTTTTATCAATGCTCTCATAAAACTTTTTGAATTATAATACAAATATTCATGTAATATAATATTAGCCCGTATTTCTCACAGGATTTTAAAATATTTTAAAAACACACTCCGTCATTCCGTAGTATTACGGAATGACGGAACGCAGCTTTAACAATTAATTAAGAGAATTATTATTTTCTTTTTTGAGAAGTACGGGTTATAAAAACATAAATAATACGTTATAAATAATTATAGTTGTTTTAAATTTGAAATAACCTATCACTCAAAAGAACTAAAGTTAAATAAAATTAAAAAACATATTGATTTTATGAAGATGTTACTGTAAAATAAATCATCTATTTTTAGATTTAATTTTTAAACATTGTACCATTAATCTGTAGAACAAAAAATTAAGTTTTAGTTTTAAAGGTATGTTGAATGAATAAAAAAGTTAAAGATACTATCCTACTTATATCAAGTTTATTTTTATTTTCTTGTTCTATAAGCAATAATCTTGATTTAAAAAATAATTATGATAAGTCTTATATTAATTTTAAGTTCTCTGAAAAAAAATCTTTTGTAATTAAAAATTCTAAAAAAGAAGATTTTAAAGCTGAAAGTGTTGAAAAATTTTTAGAGGATAAAAAACATTTTATTAAATCAGAAGAATTTTTTAAAAAAGAAAAACACCCTGATGTAGTAATAGATAAAATAGTTTTATCAGAATCTAATAAGCAAATAGATGATAAAGGAGTAGATTTTATAACACCTGATTTTTCTGGAAAAAAAGTAAATATAAGTATTTTTGGTAAATTTGATAACGATGATTTTAAAACAAATGATTTTTTTTATATAAATGAACCTAATTTGTTACAATTATCTTATGCTGGAGAAGATAAACCTGAAACAAAGGTTTTAATTGATTCTATTTTATTACAACCCATATCTTTTTCTAAAAATTATATAACCCTTAGTATTGATACTAAATATATTCCAGACTTTTATTTACGTGGCTTCCACAAAATAAGTGTAATAACAGATAAAAAGAAAGTAACAACATCATTAATAAGAGTAGGAGAAGGAGTAAAACCGAGTGTAACATTAACACCTGAAATACAAAAAATAGAAATGCTAAAGCATGATGAAAGTAAAATAATAGGTTTAAAATTAACAGGTAAAAATTTTATGCTAACACCTAATTTTACTTATGTTAAGGTAGATGGTTCTTTATACCCAATATATCAAACAGATATTTTAAGTAATGGAGTATATGAAACTGTAGTTAATTTATCTTCAAAACAAGATTTTAATTTGACTTCTAAGCATGATATAGAATATTATACGCCGTTTGGTATGTTTTATACAGAATTTAGTCTTTAAGGTATAAAAAATGAATAAGTTAAAGATATTAAATCTTTTTTTAGTAAATTTGGTTATTTTTACCTCTTTTAGTTGTAATAATGTTGAAAAAGTAAAAGAAAAAGAACCTATGAAAGAAGTAATAAAAGAGAGTTTAAAACCTAGTGCTATTATTTTAAGTACTCCTACACCAACATCAACTCCAATAACAAGCCCTAGTATTTTAGAAACGGTAAATAACAGTATTCAACCCAGCACTATACCTTCTAAAACGCCTTATCCACCTTTACCAGAAAAATTTTTAAATAAAAGTGAATTACGAGATATGGGAGGAGCAGTAATAGATTTCGAAGGTAAACCGTTAGAAGGAGTTACTGTTATAGCAGAAATAATTAAATTTCACAACGAATATGAATATACCATAAAAACAAAAACAGATAAAGATGGAAAATTTAATTTTCTTACTTTCCCAGAGTTAAATTTTTTTATAAAAGCAGTACACAATAATTACACAGCAAGGAATATAATGGGGTACTCTCAAGGTCTTCATAGCAGTCTTTATGATAAGACACATATACTTATTATTAATAAAAGTCCTGAAATAAATGAAGTAATTTTTAATAAAAATAATTTTGATTATTCTAAGCTTTCAAACTCTCCTAAAAACTATCTTTCTATTATTGATGAATATCCAAACAAAGATAGTATAAAAAAGTATATAGATGATTATTTTAAGTTTGTATACCTATCTAATGTTAAATATAATAATATTATAATGTTAAAAGATATTCTAACAGATAATATTGTAAAAATAAAAAAAACTAAAAATATAAGTATTGAATTAAAATTCAATGGTTCAATAAATAAAAGTTCTTTTGAAGAAAATTTTATTATAAAAGAACTAACTTCGAATAAAGATATTTTTTATTTTACCAATCCAAATACCAAGTTTGAATGGTTTGAAAATAACACTAAAGTTATTATTAATTTAGATACATCAAAAATAGAAATAGGAAATTATAAAATATCATTCAAAAAACCTTTTGAAGATAATTATGGTAATAAATATTTAGACAAAAGAGCTATTTGTTTAAGTGATGGTGATAATTACACTAGATGCTCTGAGAATATAATTTTTAAAATAGAGGAATAAACGTAATGAAACAGATTTCTAAAATATCATTAATGCTAATTTGTGGGTTAACATTAAGTTGTTCTATTTTTACTAACAATCTAAATCAATCAATAGGACAATTAGGTAAAAACTCAGAGTTAAAAATGGCTAAACCTATTCCTAATCCATATTATGGTGATGTAAATATAGAAATAGATACATCATTAGTAAATAATATAAAAGAATCTAGAAAATTTAAATTAGAAGAAGATAAAAATTCATTTTCTATTCAATCTTTCAATAATAAAGATAGTATTTTTAGTAAGTCTTTAAAAATAGAAAATACAGAAAAAGAAGTTAAATATAATTTTACTATTACTGATAAAAGTAAAAAATATGTACTTTTTGTATATAAAGAAAGAAAAAATGATAAATTAGAAGTAAAAATTAATAATATTTCTCAAATAAATAGTTTAGATTTTTCTAATGATAATGATGTATCAAAACCTATTTTATTTGATGAAAATAATGAAATATCTATAAAATATAGCGGAAATAAAAATGATAGTATTTTTGTTAGTATTGTAGAAAGTTCTAAAATTGAGAATATTAGAAAAAAAATAAGTGCTATAAAATGGAGAGAGATAACAAAAAATTCTTCAAATATAACATTATTTAATCCAAATGATTTATCTTCACTAGGTAATCTAACACCTTATGAGGGTGATATAAAAGGAAATGATAATAAATTTATAAGTTTGGCAAATATTGAAAATACAATAGCTAAATTTGATGCTGGAATTGTAGTTGTTCAGTTAAAAGAACCAATACAACAAAATTTGCAAACACTTTTACAAAATTTGAATACAGATAAATATGTTTTAGATAATTATGATGGGAATTATATAGCAACTATAAAAATAAATTATGATTCAGTTAATTTATCAAATTTTTTATCTAACTTAAAAGAATTAAATACTTTTAGCTCTGCTCCCATAAAAGACATTTCTTTTTCTTCTATTAACTCAGCTAAAACAGTTGCCACCTTTATTGATATTTTAGTAAATTATAGTAATTTAGTTTTAAATGCAAGTATTTCTAATATTTTAGCTCAAAATGGAGCTTATAGTGGCGAAGAAGATATAAATGGTAATATCATAACTCAAGAAGAACAACGTATTTTTGCAAATCCAAAAACTCATAGCAATACTAATTATGATGATACAGCATCTTTTGCTAATGAAATACAAATGAACTTACCTAAAAAATCAACAGATTTTTGGCATTTAACAGATTCAAATATTACAAAAGCATGGAAATATTCCGTTGGAGAAAATATAAATTTTGGTATTTTTGATACTGATTTTTCAAAAAGTATTATAGGAAATGTTGGAACAAATGGAGATACAACTATACATAATGGTAATGCAAAAAAAGATTTAACATATATATTAAATATTAACAATGATTTATCTGTAAATTCTTTAGATTTTAAAAAAAGAGTAGAATCTTTTAGTTGCCCTTTATTTGGTTATTATAATATAAAAAATAGTAATGAACCTATATCAAGTTATAATTGCCAGTATAGCTTTCAAGAATCTGGGCATGGTTTTAAAATAGCATCAATAATGGCATCTGATATGAATGATAATAGAGGTATAGCAGGTATTTCTCCTAAATCCAAATTATCTTTGTTTACTTATGAAGAAAATAATAGTCTAGGATACTCTTTAGTAGGTTTAGGTTCTTTGAGTAATTTATTAAGAGCATTAGAAAATCATAAAGACTATATTTCTAATAATATTGATGTAATTAATATGAGTTCTGGTGGTATTTTGAGTAAACTTGATCAGCAATCAACAAGAAATAGTTCTTATTGTTTACCTATGGAAAATTCTTTGGGAATAATACCGGATTCATATATTTGTAATCCTGTTTCTTTTAATAGTATATTATTAATTTCTAAATTAAGTAATACAAAAAAAACTTTAGATGGAAGAACAAACCCAAATTATAATCCAAATAAAAAATCTATTATTTTTGTATCCGCTATAGGTAATGATAATAAAGAAGTTTCTGCCTCAAAAAATAAATTTTATTTTCCATCAAGTCTTGCTAATGTAATAGGTGTTGGAGGGTATGAATTATCCAATTTATATAATGGAGATAGAATTAGAGGTGATTTTTACCCCAAAAATGGAAATTTAGGTGAAAAATCATCAAATTATGGAGATGTTGATATTTGGGCACCAGGTGACAATATACCTATTTTTATTCCGAATTTAAATTTATGGGAAGTAGCTGTTGGTACTAGCTTTGCTAGTCCTATTATAGCTTCATCCTTAGGCTTAGCTAAAAGTATAAACCCTAATTTAGATGTATTTGAAGCAAGAAAATTATTACAAGAAACAGGACAAGTATTAACACACCCATCTTTTAATGCTAATCCTAACTACCCTCCAAAAGCTTTAGATGCAGAAGCATTAGTAAAAAAAGTACTCAGTGAAACAAAACAAATAGAAGCAACAAGCTTGAATGTATCAGGCTACCCAACTACAAAAATATTAGAATATCATGATTATATAGAAATACAAGGTAAAAACTTTTTAAATCCAAATTTAAAACTAGAATTTGAAAATACAAGAACACATGAAATATATTCTTTAGATGTTCCTGATAGATATATGACAAATAATGGAACAAAAATATTATTTGAATTTGTTCCTGAAAGATTTATAAAAACAACAGATTCTACAAAAAATTTAAAAACAGATACAGACCAAAAAGCATCAGGATATATTAAAGATACATATAAAGCATATATAGGAAATTCAGTAAATAGAGTTCAAATAGGAAGTAGTGAATATAATATATTTGGAACAAATTTATGGGAATTAAGAATGTATAATGTAGATGATACTAGTTATGCTTATGTGAATTTTAATGGAAATTATCAAAAAACAACATATTTTGGAGATACAACTATAGACATAACAGATAGAATAAATGAATTTTCAGATAATAGATTTGATTTAAAAACATATAATTATTCAGGAGGTTATACATGGGGTTTTGATATAATAAAAAATAAAACTGTAGTTTTTTCAGAAAAAGCAGGTACTTCAGGTGTTGAAGGTGCAAATGGAAATGATCAAAGTAAAACAAACAGATATGTTTTTGATAAGACTTTACTTTTTACAGATAGAATAAGAAATTCTAGTGAAATAACAATAATAAATAATTTAGATAGTCAAATAGCATTTGAATCTTATAGAGCTGATCCTAATAGAGAAAATCAAGATATATATTTAATGAATGAAAATGGAACAAATCAAAGAAGGTTAACAAATATACCAAATTCATATAACTATGATCCATTATGGTCGCCAGATAAAAAAACAATAATGTTTACATCATATAATTATGATACAGGTCATTACTATGTATATACAATAAATTCAGATGGAAGTAATTTAAAAAAATTAACTGAAGATACAAGTGATTCATATCATGGAGCTTGGTCATATAATGGTAAAAAAATAATATACGTATCAGAAACTAGTGGTAATGCAGATATATGGAGTATGGATATTGATGGAAGTAATAAAAAAAATCTAACAAATAATTCATTTGATGATGTAGGTGCATCTATAGCCCCAGGTGGAAATAAAATAGTATTTTATTCAAATAGAACAGGAAATAACGATATATTTGTAATGAATTTAGATGGCAGTAATGTTGTAAATATAACTAATAGCCCTGCTGATGATTATGAACCACAATGGTCTCCTGATGGTACAAAAATTTTATATACATCAGATCAAAGTAGTATAGGTTCAGGTATATACAATATATGGACATCACAAGCTGATGGTATTGATAAAATAAAGCGTTCTAATGGTAATGAATATGGAGCTAAATGGTCTCCTGATGGTACAAAAATAGCTTGTAATAGATTGTATTCAAATACAAGAGTAAATATAAAACTAATTGATTTAGCAACAAATGTAACCAATACAATAAATACTAACTCTTTTATAGATATATTTTCAGACTGGTTAAATGACTCTAGTGCGGTTTTATTCTCAACAAGTAGAAATGGAAATTTTGATGTATATAGTATGTATCTTGATGGAACTCATGTAACTCAATTAACATCAGATCCAGCAGATGATACAAATGCAAATACATATAACCCAAGGCAAACTTTTTCTATTTTAGGAGGCAAATTTAAAAAGCATCCATCTAAAATTAGAAATCATCATTAAAAATAATATTTGAAGTTGACAATAAAAAATCAACTTCTTTTTATTGGGTGGGTATTTTTGAAGAAAAAAAGAAAAATTACATCTTCTAATACCCACTACACAAATAGATACAAAAACATCGGTAAAAGAATTTCATGTAGCTATTGTGTAGTATAATATTATTAGCTATTCCGAATTAGTTAATAGTTATAATAAACCCAAAATAAAGAAGCTGTTAAATTATAATATTAATTCAAGTTTTTAAATGTTATCCTTTATTTCTTTTGATTAATTTAAAAATTTAAGCTATAATACTATAAGAATTATAAATTTATTATCTAAAAAAATATATAACTAATGATTAAATCTTTTGTATCTAGGTATCTAAAACCTGATAAAAAATTTAAAAGTGTAGATGAAATAAACCTTGAAGAGTTGAAAACTGAAGGTATTAGAGGCATTATTCTTGATTTAGATGATACATTAGTTCCTAGTGATAAAAAAACACCTAAAGACAAAATAAATAAATGGCTAAAAAAAGCTAAAAAAGATTTTTCTATTTTTGTTGTTTCTAATAATAGCCGTACTGAATACGTAAAAAAATATTGTGAAAAATTTGATATTCCTTTTGTAGCTCAAGCTGCTAAACCTAGAAGTAAATTTTTAGAAAAAGCTATGATACACATGAAATTAAAGAAAAAAGAAGAAGTAGTAATAATAGGCGATAGAATAACAACAGACATTTTAGCTGGGAAATTATTTGGTATTAAAGCATTTTTAGTAAAACCTCTTACAAAAATGCCTTCAACTTTACAAAAAATGGTATATACACTAGAAAGTTATATACTTCTTAAATTAGAAACTTAATTTACAATTTTACTAATATTTTAGGAGGAAAAGTGGTTCAATTAGATGATAAAACAATGGAAAGAATTGGTTTCTTTGAACATAACTTTGACTATCAGAACTATTCAGTTGTTTTAAAAAACTCTGAGCTTGTAAGAGCTAGAGGACAAGTTGTTCAGGTTGTTGGATTAATAGTTGAAGCCCTTCTTCAAGGAGTAAGAATTGCTGAGCTTTGTTTGGTAAAATCAGCTGATAAAACCAAAGTTTATCCCTGCGAGGTGGTAGGTTTTAAATCAAGAAGAGTTTTACTTATGCCTCTAGTAAATATAGAGGGTATAGGTGCTGGTTGTGAAGTTGTAGCTACCAATAGAGAAGTTTCTGTAAAAGTAGGACCTGGTCTTTTGGGAAGAGTTCTTGATGGTTTAGGAAACCCAATTGATGGTAAAGGGCCTATTGTAGCTGAAGATATGTATCCACTTGTTCGTCCTGCTCCAAACCCAATGAAAAGAAAAAGAATTGATACTGTGCTTCCAACTGGTTGCCGTGTAATTGATGGACTTTTGACTATGGGAGAAGGTCAACGTATCGGATTATTTGCCGGTTCTGGGGTTGGTAAAAGTACTCTTTTGGGTATGATTGCTAGAAATGCAAAGTGCGATATCTCTATAGTATGTAACGTTGGGGAGCGTGGTCGTGAGGTTTTGGAGTTTATTGAAGACTCTTTAGGAGAAGAAGGTTTAAAACGTTCTGTTGTTGTATCAGCAACATCTGATACATCGAGCTTGGAGCGTATGAAATGTGCCTATACTGCAACTTCAATTGCAGAGTATTTTAGAGACCAAGGCTTAAAAGTATTCTTGATGATGGACTCTGTTACCCGTTTTGCTATGGCTCAGCGTGAAATAGGTCTTGCAGTTGGAGAACCTCCAGCATCTAAAGGATATCCACCATCTGTATTTGCTCTTTTACCTCAATTACTAGAAAGATCTGGTATGGGTGATAAAGGTTCTATTACAGCTCTTTATACCGTACTTGTTGACGGGGGAGATATGGATGAACCAGTAGCGGATGCTGTAAGGGGTATTCTTGATGGTCACATAGTTATGGATAGAAAAATTGCTTCTCAAAATATTTATCCTGCTATAGATCCATTACCTAGTGTTAGCCGTCTTTTCACCGTTTTAGCTACAAAAGAACATCAAAAAGCAGCTTCGGAAGTAAGAAATATTATTTCTACTTATAAAGAAGCCGTTGACCTTATTAATATAGGTGCGTATGTAAGGGGAAGTAATGCTCAGATCGACCATGCGATAAGTATGATTGACCAAATTACCAGTTTTAGAAAACAAGGTATTCATGAACCAACTCCTTTCCAAGATACTGTAAATGCAATTATTCAGCTTGGAACCAAAACAGCAAGTTGGGCTGGTTTATCTTAGTTTTAAAATAAAAATAAAAATTTTAAGTTTTTTTGGGTGTAAGAGTAAATCTTGCACCTTATTTATTAGAAAGGTATAACTTAAAAATAAATTGAATAACTCCAAGTAGTCTGAGGACGGGAAGTATCTACTAAACAAACCGAAGTAGAACTTTTAGGAATTATATAAGATTAAAAAAAACTTAACCAAAATGTAAGCATAAATTAAGCTTTTTTAATATTTTTGTAATATAATTATACTAGCATTAAAGTAGTAGATTATTAGGATTGTTTTGTAAATGAATAAAATAAAATTTCTCGTTTTATCTCTGAGCATTTTTCCTTTTATGCAATCTTGCGGTTGTTTAGGAGTTACTAACCAAACTTGGGGCGATATGCAAGTTACAAAACAAGAAATAACAGTTGCTGATAGAGCTGAATTTAGAATGCTAGTAAATAATCCCTGCGATCATCAACTTGAATATAGATACGTAGCTGATAGAGGTCAAGTAATTGCAAATGGTGGTATAGGGCCAACAGGTACTTATTATGCACCTTATACAGGTGGACCAGATAAAATACAAGTTTCTGTTTATGATAGAAACGATGGAAGAACTATTCAAGTTATTACCAAACAAGTTTTTATTATTGGTGAAAGTGTTTCTTATGTTGATAGACCAACCACAGGTAGTGAATTAAATGATTATGAAAATGGTTTAATAAAAATAGCTAGTATTAATGGTTTACAAAAAAAGAAAGAAATAGCTTGGGGAAGAACACCTTCAATTTCTCCAGATGGAAGAACTGTAGCTTATGTATCTTTTCAAGGAGATGGAACTAGTCAAATTTTTATTAAAGATCCTGTTGGAAATGAAGTTAATTTAACTAATAGTAAAGCTTTTAATTTAGACCCATCTTGGTCTCCTATTGGTAGCGATAGAAATCAATATATAGTTTTTTCTTCTGATAGAATAAGCTCTAACACAGGTGCTGTCTCTGATGGTGGACATGGACAAAATTACCATCTTTGGAGAATGAATGTAAATGGTTCTGATTTAAAACAAATTACTAATACTGCTGGTAATGATTTTCAACCTGATTGGTCTCCAGATGGAAGAACTATTGCTTTTAGTAGTACTTTAGATGCTAATAAATCAAATCCTTTCAGAAATATTTGGGTATTAGATTTACAATCTGGAAGACAAGCTCAATCAACACATGAAACTATTGCTAATAAAGGTGCTTTTGCTCCTAAATGGTCTATAGATTCTAAACAATTAGTTTATGAAAGAAGATATAACTATAGACAATCTAATAAATTAGCTGATATGAAAAAAATCTGGATGATAAATTCTGCTGTAGCTACAGAAGGTTTTGGACAAATTGCAACTAGAAATTTTGACGAAAATATTTTAGAATCTTATCCTAGCTGGCATCCAAGTGGAAGAAAATTAGGCTATATACAAACCAGAGGTGCAGAGCATACTTTTGTTTCAGTTGATTTAGCTAATATCAGACCAGGTTCTACTGGTGGTGCTTATGGAAACCCTACAATTGAAGGTGATTTATCTAATATAAGTGAAGTATCTTGGTCTAGACAAAGATATTATGGAGATTATTATAATGGTGGTGGAAGCTCTGGTGGAGGAAATAATCCATTTAACCCAACACCAAGTGGAGCTCCTTTTTAGGTAAATATTTTTCTTGTTATTATTTTAAATAGAAAGTTTTTTATGTTAAGTCTTAAAGTATCTACTCCTAAAGAGTGGTTAGATGTTGTTCTTGCTAATTTTGATTCTTTTTTATTAGATCATGCATCTTGTGAAAGAAAAGCTTCTGCAACTAATATGTCTTTTATTGTTAAATATCCTGATAGAACAAAAATTTTAGAACCTATTATAAAAATGGCTTTGGAAGAATTAGAACACTTTCATCAGGTTTATAACATAATAGAAAAAAGAGGTTTAACCTTAACAAATGATGTAAAAGATGATTATGTAAATATGATGCTAAAACATGTTAGAGTTGGCAGAGATGAAAGACTTTTAGATAGATTACTTTTATCTGGGATAATTGAAGCTAGAGGTTGTGAAAGATTACAAATGGTAGCAGATGCTTTAACAGATCCAGAATTAAAAGAATTTTATGTTGATTTAACTAAATGTGAAGCAAGACATCATATGCAATTTATAAAATTAGCTTCTCATTATTTTGATCAAGAAACAATTGATAAAAGACATGCAGAGTTATTAGAAATAGAAGCCGAAGCTATTAGTAAAGTACCTCTTAGAGCTATGGTTCATTAAATAGCTTTTTTATAAAATATGAATAAAGAAGAAATAGATAAATCACTAAATAATATAAAAAAGAAAATATATTTAGATGTAGATCAGAATCATTTAATAAAAACACTTACTGAATTATCAGAAGAACTAACCAAACTAAAAAGAAGAAAAGATTATTATGATCATTTAGTAAAGCTTTTGGGTATTATTTCAGAAGGATTTTCAGAGTCTTTAGATTCTTTTACTAGAAATGTAGAAATAAATAAAATAAAAAAAGCTGCTGAAGAAAATTCTAGGGATTTAATAAAGCAAATTATTATAAAATCAGATAAATTAGATTCTATTTCTATGTTATTAGATTTTTTAAGTTTTGAATCTTTTGATGAAGTAGTAAAAATTAGAGAAAAATAAAATATTATTTTTTCGTTAATTTCGTTATATTAGGATCTATAAGTTTACTGCCACTAACAGTTTCAAAATTAACCACCAAAATAGTTTTTTTAGGATTCTCCATAATTTTAACTATTTTACCTTCTCCCCAAGCTTCTGTATAAACAATTTGACCTTCATAATATTTTTTATCTTCATAAAAATCACCATCTGAATATCTAGATTCTAATTTTTGTTGTAAAGAAGAAAAATTAATTTTTTTAGATGTTTTTGGTTTATATTCATAAGAAGCTTCATCTATAAAATCATCTTGATATCTTTTCTTTTTATTTTCTTTTTTATTGTTTTCAAAATAAGTATAATCATCATTAAATTCTTGAAAGTTTTTCTTAGTTAGAGTATAACCATAAGTTAGATGTGGTGGACATTCGGATATAAGCCTAGAAGGCATACAACTTTGTTCATTACCATATACACTTCTTATTCTTGGAAAAGTTAGATAAAGAACTTTTTTAGCCCTAGTTATGGCTACATACATTAATCTTCTTTCTTCTTCTATTTCATCACTACTAGTAGAATTAGCATGTGGAAAAAGACCTTCGCATAAACCAGCAGTAAAAACAATAGGGAACTCTAAACCTTTTGAATTATGAATAGTCATAATTTTTACTTTTCTATTTTGTTCTTCTACAGAATCTGCATCAGAAATAAGGGAAATATAATTTAAATAAGCTTCTAAAGTAGTATCATCAGAACTCATTTCAAATTCATTAGCAGAACTAATTAATTGATAAATATTATCTATCCTGTTATTATCTTTTTCTTTTTTTTCATCTTCCTTTTGAACTTCTTCAATAAAATTAGTTTCACTTAAAATAGTTTTTATTAGATTAGATATAGAAGCATAATTACTTTTTTCTACCAAATTATTTATAATTTCTACAAATTCTCTGATAGTTTTTTGAGTATTTGGGCTAATACCTTCAAAAGTTTGAAAATTTAAAATATCCCAAAGGCTCATATTATAAGCAGTTGCAATTTGATTTAACTTTTCTATAGTAGTAGAACCAATACCTCTTTTAGGATAATTGATAATTCTTTGTAAGCTAATAGAATCGTTAGGATTAAAAATCACTTTTAGATAAGATAAAATATCTTTTATTTCTTTCCTTTCAAAAAATTTAAAACCACCAACTATTTGATGTGGAATATTATTTCTTACAAAATACTCTTCAAAAACTCTAGATTGAGCATTTGTTCTATATAAAATAGTGAAATCTCCATAATCATAACCTCTTTCTATCCATTTATAAATTTCTCTTATGATAAATCTTACTTCTTCTTGCTCGTGTTGAGCCTCATAAATTCTGATTTTCTCTCCAGTTTCATTATCTGTTTCTAATTTTTTAGGGAAACGATTATTATTTTCTTTGATTATTTCATTGGATAAATTAACTATATTTTGAGTTGATCTATAATTTTTTTCTAATTTAATTATTTTGGCATTTTTATAATCATTTTGAAAATTAAGTATAATTCTAAAATCGGCATTTCTGAAAGAATAAATACTTTGATCTACATCTCCTACAACACAAATATTTTGATAATGTTCAGCTAACATTTTTATTAGTTTGTATTGTATTTGGTTGGTATCTTGATATTCATCTACCATAATATATCTAAATTTTTTTTGATATTTTTGTAATATTTCAGGAAAATCTTTAAAAATCCTTACTACATGAAATAAAATATCATCAAAATCCATAGCATTATTTTTTCTAAGTTCTTCTTGATATAAGTAATAAATTTCTCCCATTTTTTGAGATTGAAAATCTCTAAATTCGTTTGTATATTCTTCAGGTGTATAACCATTACTTTTGGCTTTACTAATTTGCTTTAATAGGTTTGAAGGTTGATTTAATTTTTCATCTAAATTCATTTTTTTTAGACATTCAGTAATTAATTTAGTCTGATCTGTCGTATCATAAATAACAAAATTAGAATTTCTATTTAGGGCTTTTATTTCTGTTCTTAAAATTTTACTACAAATAGAGTGAAAAGTTCCAATCCAAAGAGATTTAGCAATATCTTCACCTATTCTATGAGATACTCTTTCTTTCATTTCTTTTGCAGCTTTGTTGGTAAAAGTTACAGCTAAAATATTATAAGGAAATACATTATAATTAGAAATAAGATTTGCAATTCTTTCTGTTAAAACTCTTGTTTTTCCACTTCCAGCTCCTGCTAAAATCAAAACTGGTCCAGATATTTGTTCAACAGCCTCTTCTTGTTGTATATTTAATTTCAAAATTAGTTACCTTTTCAATTCCCATTTCCAAATAATACCATGTTCTTCATCTGGAATTTCTTGAGTTTTTATAAAATTACACTTAGCTAAAACTTTAGTAGAAGGGTTATATTCAGCTAAAGTGTGGGCTATAATTTTTTTTACTCCTTTTGAAAAAGCATTATCAATTAAAAGATTGGTTATTTCTGTAGCAAAACCTTTATTTCTATAATCAGGTATGATTTCATAACCAAGTTCTACAGTATTTTCCGAGTTTGGGCTTCCTTTATAACCACAAGTTCCAATTAATTTATTATCTTTTTTATGAATAGGGAAATATGTCCACCAACCTAATTCTTTAGGATCGTTTAATTTTTCTAAAGCATATTGAATAGGTAATTCTCCAAATTCTGTCCAATTATTTGGAACTTCTAAATTTAAATATAAACTTAATTCATTATTACCTTCCAAAGCTTTTTTTAGAATATTTTCATCACATAAAATTAGTTTTATATTTTTTGTTTCCATAAAAATTACCAATTATTTATTTATTATAAAATAACTTAGAGTTATCTAATTATATTCCAATTTTTTTACTATTAATAATCTAAAAAAATTGTAAAAAGTAAGGAAAACTTAGTAGATAATTATATTATAAAATGATTAATAAGAAGTAGCTCTAAGGAAAACTGTTGAAAAACTTAAAAACGAAATGCTCTTCTAAAATAATCATTTAAGGTTGTTAAAAGTAGCTAGATAGCAGAAAGATAAAAATCTCAACAAAGTATTGCTCTTAAACAACCTTAAACATAGTTTATGAGGTAATTATAACATGATTTATTGCGGAATAGATCCACATAAAAAAAAGCATGTAGCAGTTTTATGTGATCCACAAGGAAAAAAAATATCTGAAAAGTCTTTTAACAATAATATAGAAGGTTATCAAGAGTTAGTAGAATGGTCTAGTATAAATACCGAAGAAGTAATATTTGGGATAGAGAATCCTCAAAGTTATGGAAGATGGTTAGCACAATATTTAAAAGTAAAAGAAAAGAAGGTATATTCAGTACCCTCAAGTCTTACAGGATTATATAGAAGACGTTCAACAGCAAGAGACAAAAATGATGAGAATGATGCTTTAGCAGTAGCAAGAGCAGTAATTCAAGAGGAAGAAAAATTAAAAGAAGTATTAGTTGAGGGTAAAACTGTTGAATTAAGTATTTTAGTTGAACATTATGATAATCTAAAAGAAGAATCTATAAAAATAGTAAATAGAGTTCATAGTTACCTTTTAAATGTAGATTTATATGGGAAAGTAGGTAGGCTAACAAGAATAAAAGATTTGACACTTTTTATAGAACGCTGCGAAAATAATATTGAAGGAGTAGCAGGTATGTATTGGAATATAATAAAATCTGTTTCAAATAGACTTTTGGAAGTTCTAAAAGAAATGAAGAAATATTTATCTGAGATGGAAATAATTTTAAAAGAATTGAAAGCTGATAAACTATTGGAAGAAAAAGGAGTAGGAGTATATTTAGCAGCAAAAATATTGGGAATATCAGGAAATGCAAACCTTTTTAAAAATGAAAGTTCTTTTGCAAATTATGCAGGAGTAGCACCTATTTCATGTAGTTCAGGTAGAAATACAAATTACAGAGTTAATCCTGGTGGTAATAGGCAATTAAATTATGCAATCCATACTATAGCGAAATCTAAAATGACTTATGAAGAAAAATCTAAAGAATATTATAACAAGAAAAAATCAGAAGGTAAAACACCTAGAGAATCCTTAAGATGCTTAAAAAGACAAGTCTGTAAACAAATTTTTAAAATATTAGAAAACATGGAATCAATAAATAAAATAAAAAAAGTCAGTATAAGCTAGAAAATAAAAATTTTCAATCTAAAATAAGCCAAATAAAAGGGTGTGTGAGCAATCCTTTTATTTGTGCTGTTTTTGTTGAAATATTTTTTATTATTTTCATTTTAAATTTTACTAAAATATGAACTTTTGTACTAAGTAAATATAATAATATTGACTATAGCAGTTTCGTTTTCCTTACTTTTTCAAAAAAATTTTAAATTGTCTGAATCAGGATTTACAAGATTATAGGATTAACAGGATTTTTAGCTATGATTTTTATTTTTTTAGTTAAAAATTAAAAAACTTTTTTAAACTCATAAGTAAAAGTAAAATTTAGGTGAAATGATTTTCCTAATTTTCTCAACTATTAGCAAACTAAACATTTTACTCTTCTAACTTTTAACTTTTAACTATTCACGCTTTACCATTCAGATAATACTTGCCCAAAATCAGAAATATCAAAAATATTATCTATTAGGTTATCTAATTTCTCTATTTCATTACAGTTTAATATTTTTTCTTCTACTTCTTTTGGTACACTACCTAGTTTTTTGGTTAATAATTTTAATAATTTTGTTTTTAAGGTTTCAATTTTACCTTTTTGGATACCAATAACTTCACCCTCTATTTTGCCTTTAATAAGACCTTCTTTAATACAATCTTCTTCATAATCAGTAAGTTCTATTATTTCTTTTACTGATGACATTTTCTTTACCTCTTTCCTAAATTTACTTCTTAATATTTCATCTTTTATTCCAAATACAAAATTCAAAAACTTAAATATTCCTACTATCTTTTCTTTATTATAGCCCTTTTTTATTAATATTTTAGTTAACTCTATTTTAAAATTATAATTATCTTGGTCATTATCTTTATGATCCATTGATTTTTTTACTATATATGACACCAATGCAAATGGATTTTTTGATTCTAAAAGTTCTTTATCTTCTTTTTTTGATATATCATAGGTTCTATAGGTATAAAAAAGTTTTGTTTGTAAAAATTCTCTTTTATAAAAATTTTCTTTGTGTGCATTTCCAGAGTATGTAAAAACAGCAATAGCATCTATATCTTTTTGGTAATGGTCAAATATTCTAACATAATAATCAAACATTCTTTTTTCAAAATCAGAATCATAATAACTTTGTATTTCAGCATGAACTAAAACCAAAGCATTTTCTCCATCTTTTAATTTTAGTTCTACAAGTTTATCTACTTTTCTATCTTCTGTTTTTGTTTCAGGAAAAAGTTGTTCAAATTCTTGGTCTAAAAAATTAGGAGGAACAGAAAAATCAACTAAAGGAAAAAGGTCAGGCATAAAAAACTCTACAAAATCAGGAAAAAAAGCTTTTAAAATATATTTCCAAGCACTATCTGACTTAATTTTTACCACTTCCTTTTTAAAACACTAGTTTTACTTTTAGTATTCTAACATACTTTTTACTTCTAACTAGTTACTCGTCTGAACTTTGATTTACAAATGATTTTTATGATTAACAGGATTTTTAGTTATAAGGTAGTTTGCTATTTATATATTTTTACCTAAAATTATAAATAGGGGAATTTTTTTTAGACTTTAGTCGCATCGTAGATATTTTTTTATTTGAGAATTGATAAATTTTTTTAAACTCGGCAATAAAAGTAAAATTTAGGTGAAATGATTTCCCTAATTTTCTCAACTATTAGCAAACTAAACATTTTACTCTTCTAACTTTTAACTTGTAACTATTCACGCTTTACAATTCAGATAATACTTGCTCAAAACTAGAAATATCAAAAATATTATCTATTAGGTTATCTAATTTCTCTATTTCATTACAGTTTAATATTTTTTCTTCTACTTCTTTTGGTACATTACCTAGTTTTTTGGTTAATAATTTTAATAATTTTGTTTTTAAGGTTCTTTGTGTACCAATAACTTCACCTTCAATTTTTCCTTCAATTTTTCCTTGATTTTTTAAATCTTCTCGCATATTTTTTACTGCTGTTGAAAACATACTTTTTACCTCTTTTGTTCCATTATACACTTTCTCTAATAAATCATACTTCCATTCATTTATTTTATCATCTTTTAAAATATACATAAAGTAATTTATTAACATAGATATTGCCTTTTTATCTTCTTCTGATGTAAATAAACTCGATAATTCTTCTGATAATAAAATATCATCCAATTTTTCTAATTTTGTATCAAATAAAAAAAGATTTGATACTAAGTTTTTCATTTTTAAAAGAGTTTCTTTTTCATAATCTCTTTCTATTATTTTAAAATATTTAAAATTTATTCTATATTCACCTAAAAGATAATTATTTTCTATCAAATCATTAATATTTATTTTAGCTGTCCAGCTTATATCTCCGTTATATAATAAAATTGGAAAAACAGGTGGTAACATTTCTATATTTTTTACTTTATTTTTTTCATTAGCTTTATTTTTATTTGCTTTTTTTACTTCCATTTTTTATGAATTTATCATATCTATGTATAAATTTGTTATATAGTTTAGGATTCTTACACTCATAAATTTATCTACTGTGCTTTGAAATTCCATTAATACATAAATATAAACTTCTTTTTCTGTATTTTTTAATTTTACTTTGTATATTAAATCGCTCTCTGTTTTATCATATTTCTTTGATACAAAGCTTTTATCTATTTTTTCACACTTATTAAAATCTATTTCTTTTACAAATTCTTCAGATACAAAATTCTCCAATAATTGCCTAAAAAAAGTGATGTTCCCAAACATTTGTTTATATGGTAAATCTTTTGTTTTTTTAAGATCTTTTTTATCTTTTACCATCTTTATTTTTTTATAAAAATTATAAACTAATTTTATAGTTATTACTTCAAAAATACAATATAAAATTACGCAAAACGTTTTGTGTAACTTTATCAACTATTAGTAAGCGAAGTATTTTACTCTTCTAACTTTTAACTTTTAACTATTCACGCTTGTCTACTAAGCCTGTCGAAGTATCACTATTTTAAGTTATAATAAAAATATGGTAAAAAAGTATCAGAGATGTTATTTAATGCGTTTGAATCTGTAAATGGAGATCCAGTAAAACAAAGAAAAAATGTAAAAATGGAATTATTTGAAAGATGGAGTTGAATTTTGGAACAAATAAATAAGATTTTTAAATTGTATAGTGATCCTAAATTTAATATATTGAATTATAATGATAAAGATATATATTTAACAGAAGAATTAAATAAACTTTGTATAATTTCAAAATTTGATATTTTTTTTGAAAGAGTAAAAATATCTGATATATGGAAACCAATTAACATAACTTTTACAGAAAGAGATTTAGGAAAAAAATTAAGAAAAGATCCTGATTTTATCGAATATTTTATAAAAGGTTTTAGTAAAAAAGCACTTGAATCTTTAAAAGATTTAATACCTAATGATATAGAAATTTTACCTGTTAACAATGTGTACTCAAAAAAAGAATATTTTTTTATTAATATTCCTTATGATTTAGATTGTTTGGGTGAAAAAACAATTAAAGATGGAATACATTTTGAAAGATATGATTTTAATTTAAATAAACTTGATAAACATATTTTTACAATAAAGGAAGATCTTATGGAGATATATGTTACAGATATATTTGTAAAAAAAGTCCTTGAAAATAAATTAAAAGGATTTGGATTTTCTCCTGTATGGATAAAAGGTGATAGAAAAATATATAAAGACCCTTTTGTAAATGTAGATGATATTGATTCATCAGATGAGTCAACTTGGAAGTACCTTGATATTTAGTCAGAATCAGGATTTACAAGATTTTAGGGTTGTCTGAACTTTAATTTACAAATGATTTTTATGATTAACAGGATTTTTGGTTATAAGGGAGTTGCTATTTATATGTTTTTACCTAAAATTATTAAAGAGATGAATTTTTTTTAGACTTTAGCCGCATCATAGATATTTTTTAGTTGAGAATTAAAAAAACTTTTTTCAACTATTTTTATACTAATTATCTTACTCTTCTAACTTTTAACTTTTAACTATTCACACTTCACGATTCACGGAACTCTACTTCTAACTTCTAACTTTTAACTTTTCACTATTCACGCTTCTATTCTTCTGACCTCATAATTAAATAAAAATTAATATTTTCTTAAACTATATATAAGCAAGAATTATATTTTTTTTTGTAAAATTATATATAGTCTATATTTTTTTGGTATGCTAAAAATGGAAGTTTCTAAATCATCTAATGTAAATAATAATAACCCTTCTCCTTCACCTGTAAAAAACACCATAAATACAGTAAAAGAATATACTTCAAATGCTTTAAAATCTGGTGATGATTTTCTTACAAAAAAAGTAAAAAATGAAGGCAACAACCCTTTTGGAAATAGAAGTGATGTTAATGAAAAAAATGCACCTAAAGGTGAATTAGAAAAACAATTTATTGCTACTATGAAAAGAATAGATATAAATAATGATGGTTTTATAAATAAAAGAGAATTAAGTACTTTTGAAAATTGTAATAAAGTTGATAACAAAGAAGCTGCTATGATTGGAGCTTTATTAGACTCTTATGGAAAATTAGAGAACCTTAGCGATGATGAGATGGGATTAGAGATAAAAGGAATTACAAAAAAAGATATTATAGCTCTTGATGAATTACCAGAAAGTAGCGATTTAAAATCTAATACAGAAGGACTTTATTACAATAACTTATATAAAATCAGTTCTGCTGAAAGCACACTAAAAAAAGACGGTGAGTTTAAATTACCTGCTAAAGCAACTGATGTAAATTATAAAGATATCCACCAAGGATCTTTAGGTGATTGTTACTTTTTAGCTTCTTTAGCTTCTTTTGCACAAAAAAATCCACAAAAAATTGTTGATATGATTAAAGATAATAAAGATGGTTCTTTTGATGTAAAATTCCCAGATAGAACTGTAAGAATTTCAGCACCTAATAAAACAGAACTAGGGATGTATTCTTCAGAAGGAAAATCGGCTTGGGTTCCTATTATAGAAAAAGGCTATGCAGAATATAGAAAACAAGTAGCACCTATAAAAAAGACCAATGAATACGATCATATTGGTAAAGGATCTATGATAATCGGAAGAGGAATTTATGAACTAACAGGACATTTATTTGATACCGATATTTTAAAAGTACATACTACTGATGATTTAAGAAAAAAACTTACCAAAGCTACTGATAATGATAAAATGATGGTTGCAGCTTTAAACAAAGGTATAATTTCTAAAAATAAGTACGACCTGCCGGACGGACATGCATATACCGTATTAGGATATGATTCTAAAACAGATATGGTAAAAATAAGAAATCCTTGGGGTTCTGGAACTGGAAATGTAAAGGGTGGTCAAGAAGGTATTTTTGAATTACCATTATCGGAATTTCAAAAAACTTTTTCTGAAGTAGCTTATGAAAGATAATCAATAAAAAAATTATAGACTAAAATAAAAAAATGAAAAAACTTTTACCCTTTATATTAGCTTTATCAATATTTTCTTGTTCGCAAAAAATTGATACAAATGATTTTATTTCTAATGATAGTGAAATTCAAAGTAATACAGAAAAAAAAGCTAAATGGACTGTAATGGTTTATATGTCTGGAGATAATGATTTAGAAGAATATATTGTAAAAGATTTAGAAAAAGAATTAGGCTCAGTTGGTTCTACAGATGCTATTCAGGTAGTAGCAATTGCTGATAGAAATGAAGGTTATGATACTAGTAGAGGCGATTGGAAAACCACAAAATTATTCCATATCAATAAGGGTTTAAAAGCAACATCTGAAAGTGCTGTAACTGATTTAGGTGAAAAAAATATGGGAGATCCAAAAACTTTTTCTGATTTTATAGATTGGAGTAAAAAAAATTATCCTGCTGAAAATTATGCTTTATATATGTGGGGTCATGGTTGGAACTGGCATAAAGGTTTTACAATGGAAGATAAAACTAATAAAGACTCTTTGGATATGCACGAGGTAAAATCTGTTTTTGATAAAATAGGTAAAATAGATATGATTGCTTATGATGGTTGTAATATGGCTTCTGTAGAAGTTGAAGCTTTATGGTATGGAAAAGCAAAAGCTATAGTTCATTCTCAAGAATATGTAGGTTGGGATGGAATCGAGTACGACACTGTTTTGAAAGCATTAAATAAAAATCCTAATATGTCCGCAGAAGAATTAGCTATTATTACAAATAAAAGTGCTAGTGTTAATAAAGAAAAAACAGGTTCAGCGGTTATTCTAAATGAAAAATATGGAAACCTTTTAAAAACTATTGATGATTGGTCTGTAGCTCTAAAAAAAGGACTAAAAGATAATATTAAAAATTATGATAAAGCCTTTTCTAAATCTCAACATTTTGTAGAAGATCATGAAAATAAAGATTTATATGATTTAGCACAAAAAATTAGTGAAAATGTAACTGACCCTGTTATAAAAGAAAAAAGTCAGAAAGTAATGGATGCCGTTAAATCTGCTGTTATAGATGAGTGGCATATAGAAAAGCAATATCCTAATGTTCATGGCATTACTATTTCTAAAGTAAAACCTACTGATGAACAAAGACAATATTATAAAACCTTGGATTTTACTAAAAAGGTATCTAATTGGGATAGCTTTTTAACTGAATATAATAAATGAAGAAATTTATTGATTTAATAGAAGAAAATAAAAAAAGCATCAAAGAAATTAGTATTTCTGAATTATTACAAAAAGAAAATTATACTTTAATAGATATTAGAGAAAAAGAAGAAGTAGAAGAAGGTTTTATAGAAAATTCTATTCATATTTCAAGAAGTTTTTTAGAACAAAAAATAGAAGAGTTTTATCCAGATAGAAATAGTTTTTTAGTTTTATATTGTGCTAGTGGTAATAGGTCTGTTTTAGCTTGTAAAAGCTTAATAGAAATGGGCTATAAAAATAGTTACTCTCTAAGTGAAGGTATAAATGGTTGGAAAAATAAAGGTTATAAAATAATAAAACCTCAAAAAGACGATTTAACTAAAAATGAATTATTAAGATACAATAGACAAATTATTTTACCTGAAGTTGGTAAAAAAGGACAAAAAAAACTTTTAAAAGCTAAAGTACTTATTATTGGTGCAGGTGGTTTAGGTTCTCCAGTTTGTTATTATTTAGCAGGTGCAGGGGTTGGAACTTTAGGCATAATAGATAAAGATATAGTAGATTTAAGTAATCTTCATAGGCAAATTATACACACTACATCCAGAGTAGGTTTTTATAAAACAGAATCTGCTAAAGAAAATATTAAACAATTAAACCCAGATATTAATGTAATTACTTATAATGAAGAAATAACAGAAAAAAATGCTCGTGAAATAATAAAAAATTATGATTTAGTAATAGATGGAAGTGATAATTTTAAAACTAAATATTTAATCAATGATATTTGTTTTGAGTTAAATAAACCTAATGTTTATGCAAGTATTTCTAAATTTGATGGTTATTTAAGTGTTTTTGATAGTAATGATAATACGCCTTGTTATAGATGTTTTTTTCCAGAAGCTCCTAATACCAAAATACAAAACTGTTCTGAAGCAGGTGTTTTGGGTGTAATGGCAGGAACTATGGGGATTTTACAAGCAACCGAAGCCATAAAAGTTATTTTGGGAATAGGTGAAATTGTAAAAAATAAAGTTTTAGTTTATAACTCCTTAGATACTTCTTTTAGAGAAATAAAATTGAAAAAAAATAAAAATTGTCTTTTATGTGGAGATAAAAAAGCTATATAAGACTAAAATCTTAAACTTTATATTAAAACTTTTTATCAAAGCTTTCAAAATAACTAAAATAGTGGTTTAATATGATTTTGGAATGATTTTTTTAGGTTTTTAGTTTAGATGTTTAACCCAAACTTAGTAGAAAAATTTAGATTTGTTTCTTATGAATTTGATGAAAATACTTTTATCGCAAAATTAAATTATGCGTTTGATGACAATTATTTTTTTACCGAACAAATAGCTTTTAATAATGCTAATACTGTTTTTGATGATGAAAAAAGAAAAGCCTTAGATTTATGTCTGAAAAATCTTCATTTAGTAGCAGGTTCTAGTTATTACAAAGCTGCTATTCCACCAAAAATAGTAATAGAAAACCAAGAAATAACAAAAGAAACTTCAGATTTTATGCAAAAATTATATTTAAATGGATTAGGTGAGTTTGCTTACAGAAACAATTTAGATTTAAAAGAAAAACTTATTTTTCCTTACTCCGATAAATCACAAGCAGAACCTTCAAATATATCCTTAAAAAGAAGAACTGCCGTTACTGTTGGAGGGGGTAAAGATTCTATTGTAACTATAGAATTATTAAAGAAAAAAAATGAAGACATTATTTTATTTTCAGTAGGAAATCCTAAGGCTATAAAACAAACTGTAGAAGTTTCTGAATTACCACATATAACTGTTACCAGAACTTTATCACCTGTTCTTTTTGAATTAAATGCTCAAGGAGCTTATAATGGTCATGTTCCAATCTCTGGAATAATAGCTTTTATTTTAGCTTGTTCTTCAATCATCTATGGTTTTGATAGTGTGGCTATGTCTAATGAACGTTCTGCAAATGTTGGTAATCTAATCAGAGATGGCTTAGAAATAAATCATCAATATAGCAAAGGCTTAGAATTTGAAACAGATGTATCTAACTATTTTCAATCTCATATAATGAAAAATTTTAATTATTTTTCTTTTCTAAGACCTCTTTCAGAATTAGGTATAGCAAAAATTTTTAGTAAATTTGAAAAATATCATAGTGTTTTTACTAGTTGTAATGCAGCGTTTAAAATACAACAAGATAAAAGAGTTGATAGATGGTGTCTAAATTGTGATAAATGTAGATTTGTATTTTTAGCTATTGCTCCTTTTTTAAGTAAAGAAAAAATGTTAAATATTTTTGGAAAAAATTTATTAAATGATGAAACTCAAATAAAAGGCTTTGAAGAACTTATAGGTATTTCTGGACATAAGCCTTTTGAATGTGTAGGAGAAGTAGAAGAGTGTAATGCTTCCTTTGGGTTACTAAATAAACAAGATGAATGGAAAGATGATATTATGGTAAAAATTTTTAGAGAAAAAGCTTTGCCTCAAATTAGTAATTTAGATGAAATAATAACTAAGACCTTTAATCTTTCTGATAAACACAGATTAAACACTGATTATTTTAAGCTTTTAAGTGAAAATTCAAATTTTTAAAAATAATAGCACCTATTTTTTGTAAAAAATGTTTTTTTGGACACCATCGTTGGGGGCGTAATCCCTCAATTACTCAGAAGAAAATCTTCTAGTAATTCTATAAGATTAAAAATAAAAACAAAAAGATTTATTTTTATAATTATTTGTAATATACTTTTAGTTTTTAATGTTCAAATGTTTTTTAATTTTATGGGTATATAAAAATGCGTATTCAAGATCTTAAAGATAAAAAAGTTGGAATTTGGGGCTTAGGAGCTGAAGGTTGGTCAACCCTTAAATTATTAAGAAAAAAATTCCCCGCTACTATTTTTACTTTATTAAATGATACTCATTTTTCTGAAGAAATGGAACAAACCTTAAAACAAGATCCTTTTTTAGAATTGGTTATCGGAGAAGAAATAGATAAAAAAGCATCTTCTTTAGATGTAATAATAAAATCACCAGGGGTAAGTTTTTATAAAGAACCTATCCAAAATGCCTTAAAAAATGGTGTTTATTTTACTTCTGCAACAAAATTATGGTTTGCAGAACATCAAAATGATACCACTGTTTGTATAACAGGAACTAAAGGGAAAAGTACTACTTCTAGCCTTGTAACACATTTTTTAAGAAATGCAGGAAAAAGAGTAACTTTGGGTGGAAATATTGGTACCCCAATGTTAGATATGTTTGATGTAGAACCTAAGCCAGAAATATGGGTTATGGAACTTTCTAGTTATCAACTAACAGATTTTGAAGGTTGTTCTCCAACTGTAGCCTTATTATTAAATCTTTTTCCAGAACATTTAGATTGGCATAAAGGTGTTGAAAACTATTATAAAGATAAAACCAATGTTTTTTCTTATCAAAAAGATAATAGCTTTGCTGTAATAAATAAAATAGATAAAAATACTAATTTATATTTAAAACCAGAAAATTTAAAAAACCCTGTATATTTTAATGATAAAAATGGTTTTTATGTAGAAGATGGTTATGTATGTTATCAAGATAAAAAACTTTTACATGCTTCAGAAGTTCCAATTCCTGGTGAACATAACTTATCTAATATTTGTGCCGCTTTAACTGTAGTAAAATCTTTAGGAATTGATTTTGAAAAATGCTATAAATCAGTTTCAAGTTTTAAAGGTTTACCTCATAGACTCTATCCTTGTGGAAAAATAGATAACAAATTATTTATTGATGATAGTATTTCAACTACTCCACAATCTGCTGTAGCAGCTATGGAAACTCATAAAGATAAAAAAATTACTATTTTATTAGGTGGTTTTGATAGAGGGTTAGATTTTTCTGAACTAGCTGAATATGTAATAAATAAAAATATTCATGCTGTTATAACTATGCCAGATAATGGAGTAAGAATTGCAGAAGAAATAAAAACTCGTTTATCAAAAAGTAATGCAACTACTATATTAAAAGAATCCTCTTCTTTGGAAGAAGCTGTTAAATTGGCTAAAGAAATTACACCAGAAAATGGAGTTGTAATTTTATCTCCTGGTTCACCTAGTTATGGTAAGTTCAAAAATTTTGCTGAAAGAGGTGATTTTTTTGCTAAATATGCAGGTTTTTAATATGAAAAAAATATTAAAAAAAATATTATTGTTTTCTGTTTTTTTACTTAATTTTTCTTGTTACCAAATAAAAGAAGAAGTGGAATTTAAAGATACTTTTGATCTTTTGGAAAGACAAAATAAAAAAACTATTTCAGAACAATTAAGAATAAGATTTGAGAAAATAGAAGAGTTAAAAAATAATATTCGTAAAATAGAAAATTATAATAAAAAATTTTTAGTAAAACTTGATTTTGAAAAAGAAGGTTTTAGTAAGACAGAAGATATTTATAATAATATAGAAAAAAATAAAGAATTAATTAGAAATTATAATTTTCAAATAAAAAAACTAAAGATGGAGATAAATATTATAAATGGTGAGATTCCATGAAGCGAAAAGAGTTTCGTGAAGCGTGAACCGTGAAGCAATAAAAATGTTTATGGCTTTTTTATTTATTAGCAGAATAATAAATAGAATACTCAATATAAAGTTTCCATTCACTCTTCACCCTTCACGATTAACGATTAACGATTAACGCCTCACGATTAACGACCCACACTTTATATCTCCTAAAAAAAAGATATTAATATTTTTTTGAAATTATTAAAAGAGATCTATTTTAAATGGTAAAATAATTTTAGGAACTTATTAGCTAAGACATAAAGGTTTTTGTTAAAAATGAAAAAAAAAGAGTGGATTTCTAAAAATAATAAAGCAGAAAGAAAAGATGGTTATTTTAAAAACTTATCTGAAAAAGATATTGATGTAGTTTATACAGAAGAAGATATAGAAAATCTTTCTTATGAAAATGATTTAGGTAACCCTGGTGAATATCCTTATACAAGAGGGATTCATACTAATATGCACAGAGGAAAACTCTGGACAATGAGACAATTTGCAGGTTTTGGAACTCCAGAAGAAACTAATAAAAGATTTAAATACCTTTTAGAACAAGGACAAACAGGTTTAAGTACCGCTTTTGATATGCCAACCTTAATGGGTTATGACTCTGATCATGAAATGTCTGAAGGTGAAGTAGGAAAAGAAGGTGTAGCAGTTTCTTCTATAGAAGATATGGAATTACTTTTTAAAGATATTCCTTTAGATAAAGTAAGTACTTCTATGACTATAAATGGCCCTGCATGCGTTTTATTAGCTTTATATGTTGCTGTAGCAGAAAGACAAGGCATAGATCCTAAATTGTTAAGAGGAACCTTACAAGCTGATATTTTAAAAGAATATATTGCTCAAAAAGAATGGTTATTTCCTCCAAGACCATCTATGAAAGTTATGACTGATATGATGGAATTCTGCAAAGATAATTTACCTCAGTTTAATAGTATAAGTATTAGTGGTTATCATATCAGAGAAGCTGGTTCTACAGCAGTTCAAGAATTAGCTTTTACTCTTGCAGATGGTTTTGCTTATGTAGAAGCTGGTATGAAAGTAGGAATGGATGTAGATGATTTTGCTCCAAGATTATCATTCTTTTTTAATTGTCATAATGATTTTTTTGAAGAAATAGCTAAATTTAGAGCAGCAAGAAGAATTTGGGCAAAAAGATTAAAAGAAAAATATGGTGCAAAAAATCCTAAATCTATGATGTTAAGATTCCACACACAAACAGCTGGTTGTTCTTTAACAGCTCAACAACCTGAAAATAATATCGTAAGAACTGCTATACAAGCTTTAGCAGCAGTTTTAGGTGGTACTCAATCTTTACATACTAATTCTATGGATGAAGCTTTAGCTTTACCTACAGAAAAAGCTGTAAGAATAGCATTAAGAACACAACAAATAATTGCTTATGAAACAGGTGTAACTCATACTGTTGACCCATTAGGAGGTTCTTATTATTTAGAAGCTTTAACTAATCAAATGGAAGAAGAAGCAAATAAATATTTTGATAAAATAGATGAATATGGTGGGGTTATACCTGCGATAGAAGATAACTTTTTCCAAAAAGAAATTATGGAAGCTTCTTATATTTTCCAAAAAGATGTTGAACAAGATAATAGGTTAATTGTTGGAGTTAATTGTTATCCTGAAGGTAATGAAGAAAATAGTATTGAGATTTTAAAAGTAGATCATAAATTTGAAAAAGAACAAGTAGAAAGACTTAAAAAATTCAAAGAAATAAGAAATGAAAAAGTTGTACAAGATGTTCTTGAAGAAATAAAAGATTCTGCTAATAAAAATGAAAATATTATGTATCCTATATTAAAAGCTGTAAAATTAAATGCTACTTTAGGTGAAATTTGTGATGCCTTAAAAGTAGTTTATGGTGGTTATAGAGAAAAAGCAGTTTTTTAGTTTAAAATATATAAAGATAAAAGTAATTAATGGCTGAAGATAAACTTAAAAGATTTCAACTTGCTGGTTTTATTACAGCCATTATTATTTTTTCTGGATATTGTTATTCCATAAGTTCTGATGATAATGAGAGCAGTGAAGATAAAACTAACAATGTAATTAAAAATACAAAAGAAAATAATACTCAAGATACAATAATTCAAGATTTTCAAAAAAAATATCTATTAAAAAAGTTTATAAATAAATATGCTATAGGTTATTATTACTTATGGTGGAAAACAGAAAAAGATTTAGATTTTACTAAATCTAAAACTAAAGAATTAATTTTACAAATAAATCAAGAGATTTTAGGCATAGAATCATATATTATAAATGATATAACAAGAAATTTGGAAGTTATTATAAATGAAGAAAAATTCGAAATACCTAATAATGAAAGTGATTATAATTTAACATTCAAAACTATCGATAATAAAATAATTTTACTTACTATTGATAAAAATTTAGGTTTAAGTTTTCATTTTAGAAAAGAAGATGGCGAAACTTATAGAGATGAATTTTTAAATGATTTATATAATTATATAAAAGCTATGAAAAAAATAATAACTTCTAATAATAAAGAACTTGATAAAAATACTAGCGAATGCTTAGATTTTACTAAATTAATAATAAAAGAATCCTTAAACAAAGAAGAAGTTGATAAAGTAGGTATAATTTTAGTTAGTAAAGATATAAAGCGTAAAAAAGATTAGAGGTAAATAAATTGAGTAATTTTTCAATAATAGCGAATAAATATTTAGAAATAAATAATCCTATTAGTAAAAGTAAGATAGAACAAGTAATAAATTTATTAAACCTAGAAAAAAATGCTAAAGTTGTTGATATAGGTGGCGGTAAAGGGTTAATACTTAAAATTATTTTTGATAAATATGATATAAATGGTCTAATTATAGAAAAAAATTCAGATTTATTAGTAGATATAGAGAAAAATTTAATTAATTACAAAAATAACTTAGAAATAGAATTAAAATCTTATGATGAATTTATCACAGAAAATCAAGATATAACTTTTGATTGTATTATATGTATAGGTTCAATTCAAGCCATTTCTAATAATTATGAAGAAGGCATTAAAGAATTAAGTAAAAAATTAAAAACTGGTGGAAAACTTTTAATAGGGCAAGGATATTGGAAAAAAGAGCCTGAAACAAAATATTTAGAAAATACAGGTATAAATAAAAATGAATTATTAAAATATCATGAAAATATTGAAATAGCTCAAAAATATAATTTTAGTTATTTATATTCAATTACGGCATCTGAGGATGAATTTGATAATTTTGAAGGTCTTTTTAATATGGCTATAAAAGATTATTGTTTTGAAAATAAAGAAGTTAATAGTGATGAAAAAGTAGTTTTTTTAGAAAGAATAACTAAATGGAATAATAATTATGTAAAATATGGTAGAGAAACTATGGGGTTTGCTTTATATCTTTATAGAAAAATATAATAATTTAGTTTTTTTATAAAAAGCACATTTACGTAAAAAAATATTATGTTATACTTTTGTGGATATATATAAGTACTTCGCTTTTTATCCTTTTTGGTTGTATATACGAACCTTTTGATTTTTTATAATTGGAATATATACGAACTAGTGGGTGTGTACAGGTGTTGTGCGACAGCATAAAAAGTAAAATTAGGTTTTTAGGATTTCAGTTTGTATGAATATAAAAAGTAGTTTATTTAAAATATCTGTAATCGTTTTGTCATTTCAATCATGTAACCTAGAACAAAATATAAAAACAACAAATAATAAAGAAGAAATTATTGAAAATGCCAAAGATGAGAAATTAAATAACTTATTAAATTCTAAAGATACTATAATTAATAATCATGCTGAAAAATTTATAACTGAAAGTAAATATACAATAACAGAAGAATTTAAAAATGTATCAAATTTTATTTGGAGTAATAAAGATGAAAATAAGTTATATTTTATATATAGTAAAGGAATTAGTAAAAATAATAAAATAGCACTAATATTATATAGCTATGATGTTAAATATAATTTTTTTAATAGAATAAGTGAAATTTTTTATATTGAAGCTGATAAAATAAAAAAAAGTGAAATTTTAAATTATATTGGAAGCTTTAATATAAATTTTGATGATGATAATGATACATTTTTATACTATGATAATAATAAAGGTATTATAAAAAAACAATTTAACTCCAATTCTGAATATTTGCTAAATTTAGGATTATTAGATAATGGTTCTATATCAAGGAATTTAAAATACCAAATATATACTGATAAATCTGAGAAACCTATTATTAAATATAATTATGAAAATAAGAAATATTTTGTTAATAGACTTAAAGATTTATCTTTTAAGAATAAAATAATAAAATTCTTAATAAATAGCGATAAATATGTAGATATAAATGAATTTTCTCAAGATACTATATTTAATATAGAAAGTAATGAATTTATAAAAATACCCCAAATAAAAGTTAGTTATGATACGTTGAATGATGATATATATTATTTTTCAGATAAATTAATTAAATATAATATTAAAGAAGATAGAACTACTAATTTAGGTGATTATCTTAATAAAGATACAAATTTATTTCATAGTATAAAGTTATCAAGAAATGGTAAATATGTTTCTTATATTGGAGTATTTGGAGAAGAAAAAAAAAGTAATTGGCAAAGCAAATTAGTTATTTTTAATATAGAGTCTAAAGAATACAAAATTTTAGATATATATGAACTAGAAAAATCTGAGATGGTTACTATGTTTGATATTGCATATTAAGAATATATTTAAGATTATAATTTCAAAATAAGAATATTTTACTATAAAAATTTTATTTATAAAAATAGATTCAAATAGTTGTAGTTATTTAGTTTAAAGAGTTAAATTATTTTGAGTTAAACTTTTATTGATTTCTATGTTTTGGAATAAACTAGGTACTTTTGGTACACTTTAAAGTTAAACTGTGTAAAAGTTTTTCTATATAAAAGTAAAAAAACATTTTTTTGGTCTTTTTTGATAGAAAATAAGTTATCTAGTGCTATAATTGGGTTTATTATTTTTAATATTAGTTTAGTCTTTTTTAGAATTTAAAAAGCTTATGGATAAATAGAAATATCCAACTTCATAATACTAACTACACGAAAATATGATAAAGGAATAGCTGTAATCATTTTATGTAGTACCTAGTTTGTGCTAGATACGTTGTGCAAAATATAGAAATAAATAAATGAGTTTTAGTAATTCAAAAAGAATAGTATTAAATACAAAGCTACCAAAAGGTAAAAGGTATATATATTTAAATTCTTGCTTTGAAAATGTTTCATTTGCTATTCGTTTACAATTTCAAACAATAAATATTACTTATTCAAATCTAAGGGAAAGTATTTTTAAAAAATTAAACTTAAAAACTCAAAATGTATTTTATTCTCCTGAAATTTCATCAATAGAATTTGTTATTCCAGAAGAAAAGATTACTAAAGCTCTTGAAGAATTAGAAAATTTACGTAATAAATTTATTATGTATAATAAAGAGTATTCAAATTATAGGAAATTAAAAAAATTAAATGGTCAAAATAAAGTATCTAAAAAAGATTATTTATACCTAAAAAGCCTTGAAAACAGACTAATTTATGAATTTAAAATATGAATAAAAAAGATTAATTAACCCAATTATTAAATATTTAGTTAAATATGAAAAACCTTCTATTATTTTAACTTCTAATAAACATTTTGTAGATTGGGCTGAAATATTTGGAGATAATGTTATTGCTTCTGATATTTTATACAGATTACTAAATCAATTCAGTGTTATTAATATTAAATGACAAAGTTACAAAATTAAAAATCGTAAAAATACTTTCTTTTCTGGAGGTTATAACAAATGATTATTTAATTTTTTTAGCACAATTGACGGTTTTTCAATTAACATTTTTGACTATTTTTCAATTAGTGTTAACATTATCCAAAGGTAATAAAGTCCTAATATTGATTAAAAACCATAAAAATAGGTATATAATTTAATATGTATTATTTTTATGGTTTTAGTTTATGGTAAAAAGTAAAGGAATAGAAAAGAAGTTAGTAAGGTTTGACTGGGCGATAAAAAATATCCTCAGAGATAAAGCTAATTTTGTTATTCTTGAAGGTTTTTTATCAGAGTTATTAAAACAAGATGTAAAAATAATAGAGTTACTTGAAAGTGAGAGTAACAAAGAAAGAAAAGTTGAGAAATTAAACCGAGTAGATTTGCTTGTAAAACTAAATAAAAACGAAATTGTAATAATAGAAATACAAAATGATGATGAGTACGATTATTTTCAGCGTATTCTATATGGAGTATCAAAATCAATATCAGAGAATTTGGAACAAGGAAAAAAATACAAAGCTGTAAAAAAGGTCATATCCATAAGTATAGTATATTTTGAATTAGGATTAGGGAGTGATTATATATATCATGGAACAACAAATTTTGTTGGTATTCATAAAAAAGATAAATTAGAATTGACATTGGAACAAAAAGCATTATTTAAAAAAGAAGAATTGTCTGAAATTTTTCCTGAGTATTATATTTTAATGGTAGATAAATTTGATGAAAATACAAAAGATGGATTAGATGAATGGATTTATTTTTTAAAAACAGATAAAGTAAAAGAAGAGTTCAAAGGAAAAGGACTAAAAGAGGCTTTTACTCAATTAGATGTTTTAAAAATGAATGAGAAAGAAAAAAGAGGATATGATTATTATTTAGCTGATTTAAGTTTAAGAGCAAGTTTGGCTGATACTCAAAAGTTTAAATTAGAGCAAGCTGAAGAACAAGGAATCAAAAAAGGTAAAATTGAAGGTAAAATTGAACGTGATATTGAGATAATTATAAGTGGAAATAAAGAAGGGGCTTCAAATGATTTTTTATCTAAAATTACAGGTTTAAGCATAAAAGAAGTAGAAAAAATAATAAAAGAGTACCAGCCACGCCACGAAGAGAAAAAGAAAACAGGAAAAAAGAGTAAATGAATACGCCACGCCAAATAGAAGAAAATAAGATTCACCACCCATCACTGTCAATAAAAAATAAATGTTATATTTATAAAAAAAAGCATTAAAGATCCAGATTAATGAAATATATAAAAATAATAAATAAAAAAAATCAATCCATAATAGGTGATAAAATTGGTTATGCTAATAATCCTCTATCAAGATTTATAGGTTTAATGAATAGAAAAGAATTACAAGAAAATGAAGGTTTATTATTAACCCCTTGTAATTCTATACATATGTTTTTTATGAAAATACCTTTAGATGTTGTTTTTATAGATAGAAAAGATAAAATAGTAAAAACCATTGAAAATATAAAACCTTGGAAAATAAGCCCTGTAGTATTTAAAGCACAATCTGTTTTAGAACTACCTGTGGGACATATAAAAAAATATGATTTACAAGAAAATGATAATTTAGAGTTAGTTTTTTAAATGAAAAAAAGTGAATTAAAAGAAATTTTTAAAGTTTTAAAAGAAGAAGTAAAACAATGGAAACAACCTGTAGTTGGTGCTGCCTATAGAGACCCTTTTAAAATTCTAATTGCTACTATTTTAAGCCTCAGAACTAAAGATTCTGTTACAGAAGATGCTTCAGATAGATTGTTTAGTTTAGCAGAAACTCCTGAAAAAATGATCACATTAGAACCAGAAATAATTGAAAAAGCTATTTATCCTGTTGGTTTTTATAAAAGAAAAGCTATTAATATTTTAGAAATTTGTAAATTATTATTAGATAAATATGATGGAAAAGTACCTGATGATTTAGATGAACTTTTGAAAATAAAAGGTGTCGGTAGAAAAACAGCAAATCTTACTATAACTTTAGGTTATAACAAGTTAGGTATTTGTGTGGATATTCATGTGCATAGAATTACAAATAGATGGGGTTATGTAAAAACCAATGTTCCTGATGAAACAGAAATGGAATTAAGAAAAATTTTACCAGAAGAATATTGGCTAGAAATAAATGATTTATTAGTTTGTTATGGACAAAATCTTTGCAAACCTATATCGCCTTTTTGTAGTAAATGTAAAATAAATGATTATTGCAAAAAAGTTGGTGTAGATAAATATAGATAAAAAAAACTCCCTCTTTTGAAGGGAGCTTTTTTTAATAATCCTAGTTTATTTATTTCTTCTTGCTTCGCTGCTTTTTCTTTTTCTTTTAACACTTGGTTTTTCGTAGTGCTTACGAGCTTTTATTTCTTTAAATACGCCTTCTTTAACTAATTTTTTCTTTAAAATTTTTAAAGCACTGTCGAGGTCTTTTTCTACTCTTACCTGCATTAAATCAAATCACTCCTTCAAAAATAAACTTTTTAATATATTATAATTTTAAAACAAGAAATTGCTTTTTAATCTCTATTAAGTTTACTCTATAAACAAAAACTTGTAAATATAGGGTGTATTAAATTTTATATTTTGAAGCGTGAACTGTGAACCGTGAACCGTGAATAGTGAGTGGGAAGAGTTAGAAGTTAGAAGATAGGAGCGTGAGCCGTGATACTTCGACAGGCTCAGTAGGCAGTCGTGAGTGGGAAAATTTTTATAAAATTTAGACTAAGTATTCATCTAATAACGCTTTACGCTTCACGCTTCACGCTTAACTAATATGTCTAAGTATCATCCATTAAATCAAATTTCCATTTCATTAAAGAAAAGTTATAATAATAGCTTATTAAATTGATATAATTTTATTTATGAGAAAATTTACAGCCTTATTTAATTTAGGAACAACTTTTGTGCTTTTAGGAGCACTATATACTGGCATGGATACATACAATCATAAAACAGATCCTACTTTGCACAGTCTAACAGCTTTTTTAACTTTTGTAGTAGTAGCTGCCTGTATAGCAAATGCTATGCTGTATATAAATACCTTACACAGAGAAATTGATGAATTAAAAACAAAATTAGATAAAAAAGATAACTAAAATGGAAACAATAATAGATGAATTTTCAGCCTCTAAAAGGACAAAAAATATAAAAAAATTAAAAGAAGAAGAATTTGATCTTTTAATAATAGGAGGCGGTATTACAGGTGCAGGTGTTTCTTGCTGTGCTACTAATTCAGGATTAAAAACTGCTTTGGTAGAAATGAATGACTTTGCCAGTGGAACTAGTAGTAAATCTTCTAAGCTTTTACATGGAGGAGTAAGATACTTACAACAATTTAAATTTAAATTGGTATTTGAAGCCCTAAAAGATAGAAATTATTTATTTAAAAAATTACCCCATTTAGCAAAACCCTTATCTTTTTTAGTTCCTGTTTATAAAGGAAGTAAAGAACCTCTTTTTGTAGTAAATGCAGGGTTATCTATATATGATGCCTTATCTTTTATTTCTAGAAATACAGCTACTAAATTTCATAAAATAATTTTTGGTTCTAAAATAAAAAACTATGAAGAAAAAATTAAAACTAAAAATTTAAAAGGTGCCATAAAATATTTTGATGGTATTTGTGATGATGCCAGATTAACTTTAGAAAATATTAAAACTTCTGATTTTTTGGGTACAACTATTGCAAACTATATAAAAATAATTGGTTTTGATAGAAATGAAGATCTAGAAGTATCACATGCTATTGCAAAAGATTTATTATCAGGGGAAACTTTTAAAATAAAAGCTAAAAAGTTTTTAAATGCTAGTGGTCCTTGGGTTGATGCAGTAAATAAAACAGAAAATGCGAGTTATGAAAATAAATTAAAACCTACAAAAGGAATACACCTTGTTTTACCTAAATTAACTAATGAAAATGCTTTATTTTTAAAAACTCCTAACCCTCCACAAAGATGGTTTTTTATTATTCCTTATGGTAACTACACTTTAGTAGGAACGACAGATACAGAAGCAAAAATAAATGATGAAAATGATTTTTCTTATCTTGAAGAAGATAATTATGCTAAAGATGATGAAATAAAATACTTATTAGATGCTGTTAATTTCTATTTTCCTGAAGCTAATTATACAAAAAAAGATATAATTAGTTCTTATGGTGGTTGGAGACCTTTAGTAGCTCCGCCTAAAGAAGAAGTTTTTTCTGAATCTGATATTTCTAGAGAGCATGAGATTTTTGAAACAGAATCAGGGATTGTTTGTATAGCTGGTGGAAAATTAACTACTTATATTTCTATGTCAAAAGAAATAACAGAGTATATTTTAGATTCTTTAGATTTTGACTATGAAAAAGTTGAATATCCTAAAGTTATTAGTTGGAACAGTAATTTAGATAAAAACACTTTTATAAAATTAGAAAAAACTCTTAGAAATTATCAAAATGAAGATGTTTTAGAGTATTTAATTAATAAATATGGTACGGAATTTTATAAAATATTAGAAATAATTAATTATTCACCTGATATGTCTAAATTAGTAGAAGGATTAAGTGAAGATGCAAAAATATACAGAGCGGAAATAATATACTCTGTTTTATATGAAATGAGTATTAATCTCAAAGATTTTATGCTTAGAAGAAATAGAATAGCCCTAAAAGATAAAGATAAGGGTTTAAATGCAGTTGATGAAATTTTATCTATTATGAGTTACACTCTTACCGAAGTAATGAACTGGTCTGAAGAATATAGAAAAAATTGGGTTCAAGTTCAAAAAGAAGAGTATATTTTAGAAATAAATAGAATAGATAATTTTTTAGTAACTTCTAAAACTTAACTCTAAAAGTTTGACTAGCAGGATGAGATCCATAATAGCCCATTACAACCCAATGATATAAACCATTATTGGTACTTAAACCTTGTAAATCAGCAGCAGAAATATAATGGATTCCTCCTACTTTTCTACTAACTTTACCTACATTTTCAGATAAACTCCAATTAAAAGTATTTGGATCTGCTACAGGATTACCAGCTATATATAGTTTATATGGTGTTTCACAATAACTTCCACCAGTTTGCCAAGCAAATTCATAAACTTTTCCATAAGATAAATCTATTTCTTCACAAGGTCTAGGAGTAATTAAGGTAATATTACAACCTCCTGAAACTTCGGCAGGTAAAAAATTCTGATTACAATCTACATTATTTTTTGCAGTTTTATTATTGTTTTTACCACTATTACTTTTATTATTTGTAGTACTTTTACCTTTATTTACTTTTTTAAATCTTATTTGATCTCCTTCTGGAAAAGTAATGATTAAATCTTCTCCTTGAAAAGAGTATTTATAATCAACTTCACCATATGTTTCATATACTCGAATAGCATTATTATAAACAGCATAGTTAAAAACTTCACCATTAAAATCTAATTGATCTTTAGAAATAAAATTTAATTGATAAGTATCTACACCATCATTAGCAATCCAAGAACCTTCTAAAGTTTTTGCTTTAGATGTAGTAGTTTTATTTTTAGGAGTTAATGCTATTTTATTTTTAGTATTTATATTAGATTTTAATTTTAGTCCTATTGGACTACTATCTTTAATAGTAAAAGCAGATAAAGGAACAATTAAAGCTAAAGTAAAAAAAGGACTTAATTTAATTTTTTTATTCATAAATAGTTTTATAACAAAAATAATATAATAAGTATATTACAAATTTTTTAATTGTGAATTATAAAAAGCGTGATACTTTGACAGGCTCAGTAAGCAATCGTGAAGCGTGAAGCGTGAATAGTTAAAAGTTAGAAGTTAGAAGTTAGAAGTTAGAAGAATAGAAGAGTTAAGCTTGATACTTCGACAATCTCAGTAGACAAGCGTGAATAGTTAAAATTTATAGATTTATTTATTATTATAGTAGGGGTAAAGCACTGCTTTGCCCTCTTTTTAGAAACCACAATAATGTAAATTAAAAATACAAAAATACTTTATTAGTAATTCTTGAATTTACCATAAAATGCCTCTTTTTAAATAATCCTATAGTCAGAACAAAAAATAAAACTCTATAATAAAAACATATTGTGAGATAAGGATAAAAAATTGAAAAAATACTATAATGAGGTTTTGTATTTAATTATTTGTTCTTTTATTTCTTATAGTTTTTTTTATATCAGAAATACTTATATAGAACCTGAAGATTTTCATTTTAGGTTTATGATTTGGAATTTAATTTTAGCTTGGATTCCTTATTTATGCTCATTTTTATTTTTATTTTTTCAAAGTAAAAGATTTTTAATATTTTCTTTTCCTCTAATTATCGTATGGTTTTTCTTTTTTCCTAATTCTTTTTATTTAATAACAGATTTAATTCATATAAAAAGACATGTTAATAATATTCATTGGTTTAGTGTAATTATGCTTTTTTCTTTTACTTGGACAGGTATAATATTAGGTTTTGCATCTCTTAATCATATTTTCGAAAGTATAAAAAATAAAACTAAATTTTTAGAGCAAGTTGTATTTATAGAATCTTTTATTTTCCTTACTTCTCTTGGTATTTATTTAGGTAGAATCCCTAGATGGAATAGTTGGGATGTATTATCTAAGCCTATAAACTTAATAAAAGAAACTTTAGATATTTTTATAAATTATGAAAAAAATAAAGAAGCCTTAATTTTTATAGGTTCTTATTTTATAATAATAAATATGATTTGGTTAGGAATCTCTTTATTTAAGAAAAATACCATCTTTGAATCTAATTTTGATATATGAATAAATTTATAACAGTTAATATAATACCAACAGGTATAGGGGCAAATATAGGTGGCTTTGCAGGAGATGCTAACCCAGTAAATACCTTATTAGAAGAAATTTCAGATGTAGTTATTACACATCCTAATGCTGTAAATGCAGCTAGTTTATATCCTGCTACAAAAAAAACCCTATATGTAGAAGGTTTTGCTTTAGAGAAATTTATAGAAGGTAGTTGGGGCTTAAAAACAGTTAATTCAAATAAAATAGGCATTATTATAGATAAAAAAACTGAAAATAATCTAACAGCTATAATAAATGCAATAAATGCAACAAGAACTGTGTTTGGAGCTAATATTATTGGTTATACTATTACAGAAGAAGAAATTGGTGCTAAAGTAATAAAAAATCAAGATAAAAATGCTTCTATACCTTATGATGGAATAATAAAAAATCAACAAACAATTTTTAATGCGGCAGAAAAACTTATTAAAAATGGAGCTGAAGCTATTGCTATTTTTGCCTATTTAGAAAATCCTTATGAAGATGATGATGAAGACTATTTAAGTGGTGTAGGAGCAGACCCCATAGGAAGATTAGAAGCTAAAATATCTCATTTAATTGTAGAAAAATATAAAATACCTTCTGCTCATGCTCCTATAATAGATGATTATGAAAGAAAAATTTCTGATCCTAGAGTTTCAGCAGAAGAAATAGGTTTTACTTATATACCTTGTGTTATAAAAGGTTTGCAGTTTGCACCAAAAATAGTAGATATTCAAAAAGATAATTTTTTTAGTTATACAAATAAGGATATATCTTGTGTTTTAGCTCCATATTCAGCTTTAAAGCATAAATGGGTTGAAGATTGTATAAAAAATAAAATACCTATTATTGCTATAAAAGAAAATACGACTGTATTAAATAATACTCCTGAGATATTAAATATTACTGAAGAAATAATAAGTGCTGATAATTATCTAGAAAGTATTGGTATAATAACATCAATAAAAGCTGGTATTGATTATAGATCTGTAAGAAGACCTATAAACCAAATTAATATTATTTAATATGTATATTTTAAAAATAACTAATACTAAAAGATATATAGATAAAAAAGATATAATTAGTAAAATTTTTCCTAAAATAACTGAAAATATCTTAAATATAATTTTTTCTAATGATCCTGTTTTTATTACTTGTACTACTAGAAATGCCTTTCATTTTATTGCAGAAAAATTTACTTATGAAGCAGAAATAGAATTAGAAAAATTAGACGCTGTTCCTAAAGAAAATACTATATTAACCTCTTTTGTTTTACCTTATCCAGAAAATAATAATATTTATGATTTAATTTATATATGGGGTAAAAGTGCTCCAAAAGAATTATCTATAGAAATAGAGGCTATTACAGAATTAAATAAAAAAGATTTTATTGCAGAATCTAATGCTTGTAAAACTTGTTATAAAGAAACACCTGAAGATATAAATTTCTGTATTTTTTGTGGTTCAGACCATAATAAAAATATTACAGAACAAAGAGAAGAATATAGTATAAAAATAAATAGAATTTCAGAACTATCAACTAGAGTAAAAATAGCTAAATATTTATACGATAATGGAGAAAATAAAGACTACAAAAAAATATTAGATTCTTTTAATAAATTTCCAATTAATATAGAATTAAGAGCTTTTAATAAGAATTTTACTAAATTTAAGGAATTATTAAATGAATATTCTATAGATTTTTCATATCATAATAGTAATAATGTATCAAAAATATTAACTATTTTTGGTAATAAAATTGATATAGGTAATTTTGAAATAAAAAATGATTATTTTGATCCCATTTTATCAAAAAATATTTCAGAAACACTAAAAACATCCTCTTCTCCTATTTTAAGAAAGTCTCTTAGCAAATGTCTGTTTGAAATTTATAGAACTTTTGATTTTATGAAAACTTCAGAAAGTAATGCTAAAGTATTATTAGATCAAAATAAAAAAGATTTAGAAGATATTTTAGTTAAATTTTTAACTTTTATGCGAAGAGCTAATAAATTATATACTTATTTTCAAGAAAAAAGCTTAGAACAAATAAATAGTGAGATTTTATTTATAAAAGATAAAATAGAAAAATCTTCTGAAACTAAAGCAGTAGATATGTATAAGCAATCTTTAGAAATAAAAGAAAAAGAAATAGAAGAATACATGAAATTAAATAAATCTGTTGAAATAATATATTCTCAAATTATTTCTGTAACAACTCTTTTAGGCTCTATAAGAACAAAAATTGCCTTTATAGATACTCATGATATTCAAAATGAAAAAGGTGATTTTGCCGAAATAAACAAAATGAAAGAAAATATCATGAGCAATTTAAAAGCTGTAGAAGGTGTTTTTTACACCTAACCTAGTTCAAAATTATCATCAAAAAGACCTTGTAAATTTTCTATTGTTACTTTTTTATTTTTAGTATCAACATCTTTAACCAAAGCATTTACAAAAGGTACTAAAACCTCTTTATTATCTTTAGTAACTATCTCCAAAACAACATTTGGTTCTTCATATACATCTCTTACTTTACCAATATAAGTGCCATCTGTAAGATACGCATCCAAACCTAAAAGATCATCTATATAAAAAACATCTTCTTCTTCTATTTCATATCTTTCAGAAAAAGGAATTTTTATTAATGCACCTTTGTATAAGTTTACAGTTTCAGGATCTTTAAAAAAGTCAAATTTAATAAGTAAAAACTTATTAGAATCTTTAATATCTTCTATTTGAAGTTCTATAGGTTTTTTATCTTTATGAAATAAAAATACCCTCTCTAAGTCATCAAATCTTTCTATATAATCGGTAAGAGGGTAAACTTTGGCAAAACCCTTAACTCCATGTGAGCCCGAAATTTTGCCTATTGAAATAAATTTATTATCCACGAATTTCTGTAACAACTCCGTCTTTTACTACTATTATAGCATTAGACATTTTTTCATATAAATTATCGCCTACTTTTAATTCAACATAATTATCAATTGTTCCTTGTGGGAATAAAGTTCCTAATTCTAATTGACCAATCATATTTAATTTTTGTAATAACTCTTGTTTACCAGCGTTTAATCTTTGTCTTTCAGCTTCTATTTGACCTTTTACATTTTCAAGTTCAGCAGGAGAAGCTTTTTGTTTTTCTAAATCAGCTAATGCTCTTTTACCTTGAAATTCAAGTTGTTGTAAATTGCTATCCATTTGTTGCAAATTTTGTTGAATTTCATTTGCAGCATTTGTTTTAAATACTTCTGTTACTATTGCCTGTACCAATACTTGTCTTTTTACACTTATAGAATTTAATGAACTCATTTATTTTTTATTCCTCTAAAAAATCTAAACACATCAATTATACTTTACTAGGGTTTTTATGAAAAGAGTAGGTAATTTATCTGGATTAATATTACATAGGTTTTTATGCTTGTCAGAATTAAGATTTACAAGATTAAAGGATTAACAGGATTTTTAGCTATGATTTTTATTTTTTTAGTTAAAAATTAAAAAACTTTTTTCAACTCATCAGTAAAAGAAAAAGTTACGCAAAACGTTTTGCGTAATTCTCTCAACTATTTTTATACTAATTATCTCAATACTTCTCACTTTTTACTTTTCACTCTTAACGGTTCACGACTCACGTTTCTATTATTCTCACTTTTCACTTTTCAATCTATCGACATACTCTTAATAAAATAGCATGATATAATAAAAATCTAATTTTTTATTATTTTGGATTAAATATGAAAATAGCAGTTATAGGCACAGGTTATGTTGGTTTAGTAACAGGAACTTGCTTTTCTGAAATGGGAAATGATGTTATTTGTGCAGATATTAATGAAAATAAAATTGAAGGTTTAAAAAAAGGTATTATACCTATTTATGAACCTGGTTTAGAAGAATTAGTAAAAAGAAACTATAAAGAAAAAAGGCTTAATTTTACAACTAATATAAAAGAAGCAATAGAAAAATCTCTAATTATTTTTATAGCTGTAGATACACCTGCTAATGAAGATGGAACCCCTAATTTAAATAGTATAAAAAAAGTATCTGAAACCATTGGTGAATATATAAATTCATATAAAATTATAGTTAATAAATCTACCGTACCTGTTGGAACTGCTGATTTTGTTAAAAATGAAATTTTATCTGTAATGAAAAAAAGAGAAATTGAATTCGAATTTGATATGGTTAGTAACCCTGAGTTTTTAAAAGAAGGTGCTGCTATAGATGATTTTATGAAACCAGATAGAGTAGTTATTGGTACAGATAATGTAAGAACAGCAGAAATAATGAAAGAGCTTTATTCTTCATTTGTAAGAAATGAACATCCTATAATTTGTATGGATATAAAATCAGCTGAAATGACAAAATATGCAGCTAATGCTTTTTTAGCTACTAAAATATCTTTTATTAACGAAATTGCAAATATCTGTGAGCTTTTAGGTGCAGACGTTACTAATGTAAGAAAAGGTATAGCTGCTGATAATAGAATAGGAAATAAGTTTTTATACCCTGGTGTTGGTTATGGAGGTTCTTGTTTTCCTAAAGATGTAAAAATATTAATTGATATGGCTAAAAATGTTAATTATGAAGCAAAAATTTTTGAATCAGTTAATAATTTAAATAACTATCAAAAAAATGTATTAGTAGATAAAATTATAAGTTATTTTAATAAAGAAGATTTAACTGGTTACACTTTTGGAGTTTGGGGATTAGCTTTTAAACCCCATACAGATGATGTTAGAGAAGCTCCATCTGAAATAATAATTAAAAATTTAATAAAAAGAGGGGCAAAAATAAAAGCTTTTGATCCTGAAGCTATTGATACCTTTAAAACACTTATAGGTAATACAGATTCAATTACTTATTTTGATAATATGTATGAACTTTTAGAAAATATTTCAGCTCTTTTATTAATAACTGAATGGCCTCAATTTAGAAAGCCCGATTTTGATAAATTAAAAGAATTAATGAAAGAAAAAATAATTTTTGATGGTAGGAATCAATATGATCCTTTTATCATGAAAAAATTAGGCTTTGAATATATTTGTATAGGAAGATAAAATGAATAAAAAAATTTTGATAACAGGTGGTGCTGGTTTTATAGGTAGTCATCTAGCAAAAGATCTTTTAACTAGAGGTAATAAAGTAACTGTTTTGGATAATTTTTTTACTGGTTCTAAAAATAATTTACTAGATGTTTTGGATAATCCTAATTTTACTTTAATAGAGCATGATATTATAGAACCTTTTTCTTTAGACGTAGATGAAATATATAACTTAGCTTGTCCTGCTTCACCCGTTCATTATCAATATGATCCTATAAAAACGATGAAAACTAATTTTAATGGTATGTTAAACATGTTAGAGTTAGCAAAAAAAAATAAGGCTAAAATTTTACAAGCTTCTACATCTGAAGTATATGGAGATCCAGAAGTTCATCCACAAAAAGAAAATTATAGAGGTTGTGTCAATCCTATAGGAATAAGAGCTTGTTATGATGAAGGTAAAAGAATAGCAGAAACTTTATGTTTCGATTTTTATAGACAATATCAAGTTGAAGTTAGAGTTATTAGAATTTTTAATACCTATGGTCCAAATATGTTAGAAAATGATGGTAGAGTGGTTAGTAATTTTATTGTTCAATGTTTAAAAAATGAAGATATAACTGTATATGGAGAAGGTGCACAAACTAGATCTTTTTGTTATGTGTCTGATTTAGTTTCAGGTATGATAAAAATGATGGAAAATAGTCAATCCTTTATAGGTCCAGTTAATTTGGGAAGACCTAGTGAAAACACTGTTTTGGAAATAGCTAATAAAATAAAAGAAATGACAAATAGTTCTTCTAATATTATTTTTAAAGAGCTTCCAAAAGATGATCCTACCAGAAGAAAACCAGATATTTCATTAGCAAAAGAAAAACTTAATTGGGAACCAGTTGTAAACCTAGAAGATGGTTTAGCTAAAACTATTGAATATTTTGCTAAAATTAAAAGTATTTAATTTTTTTGATAATTATAAATTACACTAATATTTAACAAATAAATAACTTTTTTTTTATTGTGTTGGTTACTACTTTTTTTTTTATTTAATACGTGTTAAAAATTAATTTGCATAATATTTGTATAGAAATAATGGTGGTAAAACATGAAATTACTAAAAACAGCTATTGCCTTAAGTTTTTTATTATCCGCTCAAAATGCTTTTGCTGAAGAAGATACTTCTTTAGAAAATGAAGCAGCAGTTCTTATAAAACCTACCGTTTCGATAGCGTCTAAATCAAGCTTGGAAATAAAAAAATCTCCAGGGGTTATTACACTTATAACTGAAGAAGAAATAAAAAAATCAGGTGCTAGAACTATACAAGAAGTTTTGGAAAAAGTACCTGGTATTGTTTTTAATGTTGACGTTCAAGGTGGAGTTGGTATAAGTATAAGAGGATTATGGGGGCATGAAGGTAAAGTATTATTATTAGTTGATGGTCAACAACTTAATGATACTCTTTGGTCAACAACACTTTTTGGAAACCATATCACTACTAATCAAATAAAAAGAATAGAGGTATTAAGAGGACCGGGGTCTTCTATTTATGGTGGATACGCAGAATTAGCTGTTATTAACGTAATAACAAAAAAAGCAGAAGATTTAAAAGGTCTTTCTGCTAAAATTTCAGCAGGAGCTACTTATAATAACCCTATAAACTCATATACTAAAAGAAATTTAGAATTATCTTTTGGTGATAAATTTGGTGATTTAGGAGTTGCTTTACATAGTACCTTTGGTATGGGTAATACTAGTGATAAAGTTTTTACAGATTTTTATAGTAACTCTTTTGATATGTTAGGAAATCAAAACGAAAATCCTATGTATTTAAACTTAAATGTTCAATATAAAGATTTTTCTGCATTATTAATTTCAGATCTATATAGAAGAAAATATGTAGATGGATACTCATATACAACTAAAAAAGATTTTGGTGCTATTCCTATAAACCATGATTCATATTTAGCTGAATTAAAATATGATCTTAAGCTAGGAAAATCTTTAACTTTAACACCAAAATTTAATTATATGAAATATTATCCTTGGTTTGCTGATGATGCGAAAGTAAAAGAATTAAATAAAGATCCTAATTATTCAGGTGTTTATTTTAATAGAACATCTGAAAGATATTCAGCAGATTTAACAGCTAATTATGATATTAATGATAACTTTAACTTATTAGGTGGTGTTAATTATTACTATGATTTAGGAAAATCATTAGATAAAGATTTTGCTGATTTTGGTAGTGATAAAAAACAAGATTCTGTTACTTATAATACTTTAGCTGCTTTTGCACAAGGTTTATATAAAAATGATTTTATGACATTTACTTTAGGTTCTAGATATGAAAATAATAATGCTTATGGAGCTTCATTTGTTCCAAGAGCTTCTTTGGTAGGTTTTGTAGGAGATTTCCATACTAAATTATTATATAGTAAAGCTTTTAGATCTCCTAATATTATGAATTTGGCTAAATTTTATAATACTTATAGTAAAAAGAATAATATAAGTCCAGAAAATACTACTGTTATGGAGTTAGAAGCTGGTTATGATATTACAAAAGATTTATCTTTATCTCTTAATTTATTTGATATTAATATTCAAGATCCTATAATATTCTTCTATGATGAAAAAAATAAAGAATCTTATGATAATTTCCAAAAAACTGGAACTAGAGGTGTTGAGGCTGAGATTAAATATTCTAATAGAAAAAATGTTTCTGTAGATTTATCATATTCTTTATATAATCAAAATGAAAATAAAGTAGATGTTTATAGCGTTCCAAATAACACCTCAGCTTTATTGGGTGCTCCTATGCATAAAGCAAATTTAGATGCTTCTTTTAGTTTAACAGATCATCTTTCTATTAATCCTTCATTAATGTTTTTAGGGAATAGATTTGCTTATGGCTCTGTTACTAAAGATGATAAAGGACAAGACCAATTTATGATAAAAGAGTTTTCTCCAGTATTTTTACTTAATTTAAATATTTTATATAAAGATCTTCTTACTAAAGGTTTAAATTTAAGCCTTACTGGTTATAATTTACTTAATCAAAAAGATTTTTATTTACAACCATATAATGGTGGTCACGCCCCAATCGAAAGAAATTCTACAGAAATATCATTAAACCTTCAATATGATTTTATGATGCATTAATTTTAAATTGGGAGTGTCCAAAAATGGGCAAAGCATTGCTTTGCCCCTACGAAAATACTTGGTTTGATACCAATATTTTTCGTAAAAAAATGGCTTTTTGGACAGCCCCAATTAACTTTTTTTTATACTACCAACAATAATTTTACTTACTTAATTCTACTTCATACTTTAACATTATTAATTTAAGCTATGATTGTCTAAAAGCCTTATTTAGATTATCATTATTATAATTATCATATTTGAGTTTTTTATGGGTTTAATTAATACAATAATTTTTGATTTTGATGGGTTATTAGCAGATTCAGAACCTATTTATTTAAAATGTAATAGAAAATACTTAGAAGAAATAGGTGTTAAAAACTACGCTATAGAGGATAAGTTATTTGGTATGAGAGCCGAAGAAGCTTTTACTGTAATAAAAAACGAATATAATTTAACTCAAGATATTACAGAAATGATAAAAAAAAGAAATGCTTATATGATTGCTGATTTTAGAGCAGGAGAATTAAAAATGATGCCTTTTGCTATAGATAGCATACATAAGTTATCAAAAAAATATACTCTTGCTATAGGCTCATCTTCAAAAAAAGAATTATTAGATGAAGCTTTAGCTTTTTATGATTTAAATAGTTTTTTTCAAGTTATTGTATCTGGAGATGATGTTATAAATGGCAAACCAGAGCCTGATATTTATTTGAAAGTAGCTAATTTACTAAATAAAAAACCTGATGAATGTATTGTTTTAGAAGATTCACCTCATGGTATTAGTGCAGGTAAAAAAGCTAAAATGATTTCAATTGCTATACCAAATGATCAAACTAAAACACTCAAGTTTTATGATAAACCTGACTATATATTAAATAATTTGGGTGAATTAGAAAATTTTATTAGTAATATTTAAAATTTTTAGGGAGAAGAAAAATGCTTGATGATTCAATAAGAGATCCTTTAACAGGAGTATATAATTATGAATATTTTCAGGCTAGAATGAAAGAGGAAATATTACGTTCTAATAGATATTCTAAACCTTATTCTGTGGTAAGATTTGATATTGATCATTTTAAGCAAATAAATGAGCAATATGGATTTGATTTTGGAAATAAAATTTTAAAGCAATTTGCTGAATTATTACTAAATACAACTAGAGCAACGGATTTAATTGCAAGGCAAGAAGCAGAACAGTTTTTAGTTTTATTACCAGAAGTTAGTTTAGATGATTCTTTTTCTTTTGCAGAAAGAGCAAGAAAAATTACTGAAGAATGCGAAATTTTTGGGGATGAAAAAAATAGAATAAATATAACCGTTAGTTGTGGAATTGTTTCTTATGTAAGAAAAGAAGAAATGGATGTACAACAAATGTTACAATTATTAGATACTTCTGTATATCAAGCTAAAGATGATGGAAGGAATTGTATAGTTCCTTATACAATGTTTTTAGCAGAAAATAATGATTATGTTTAAAAATGATAAAAGCACCTATAATAGAAAGAATATGTCCTTTTTGTGTAAGTAGTATTGCAGAAGCTCAAGAATGTGTTTTTTGCTTTGATTGTAAAAAACCACATCATAAAGAATGTTGGCAATATAACTTAAATAGATGTGCTGCTTTTGGTTGCAAAGGTAATAAAATAGATACCAATTATTTAAAACCTGTTGCTTCTCCGAAAAAAATAGAACCTGTTCCTATCATTATAAATCCACCTCAAGAGATAGTAAAACCAGCAGTAAAAGAATTAAAGCTAAAACCTATAAAAAATAAAAAATATAAATATCCTAAGATTTTTAATAAAAAAGAAGCTAGGATTCCAGATTCAGTTCCAAAACCAGAGCAAGAGTTACCAGACTATATAAATGACCCTTTAAAACCAGAAGTTTTTTCTTTTGACCCTAATAAAAAAAGATATATTAGAAAAGCTTTCCCTTTACCTGTAATAAGATACCCTAAGAAAAAAGAAGAAGTTTTTGAAACTATTCCAGTTCCTGAATTTCAAATTCCAGACTATGTTACTCAAGAAGTAGTAAAACCAGAAGAGCCACCACCAGCTTATGTACCCAAAATGCCTGAATATTTAAGATTAAAAATAGAAAGTATTCAAAAGAAAAAAGATAAAGATAAATTAAAAAAATATGGTAAAGCTCCAAAACCAGAAAGATACGTTCCTGATTATGTACATTTAAAAGAAATACCTAAAAAAAAGAAGAAAAAAAAGATACCGCAATATTTTAAACCATTAATAATGTATCCTCCTATGCCTATTAATGAAGACCATTTAATTTTAGAATCTAAGATAGAAAAACCTGAAGCTTATATTCCAGATTATGTTTATTCAGAGGTAGATGAAAATGATAAGTTTTTAAAAAGCCTTTTACCAGAAGAATTAGTAAAAAATAAAAAATGTATTCATTGTCATAAAACTTTTACTATAGAAGCTTTAATTTGCCCTCATTGTAAAAAAACACAAAGTTTAGAGGATTATAAATATTTAAATTATATAAAACCTGAAGTAAATGAAATTCGTGAAAATGATGAAAATATACAATACACAACTATTTTTGTTAATGTGGTAGGAATAAAATTTCTTACTTTACACAGAAATGGTTATTATTTATCTTTTGGTTGTAAAGATAAAAATGTAAAAGTTTGGGATTTGAATAAAAAACAATTAATTTATGATTTAGAAGGTCATAGAAATTATGTAAATTGTGTTGATTTTAGTCCAGATGGAAGATATTTTGCCTCTGGAAGTGTGGACACTACTATAAGAATTTGGGGTGTTGAAGATGGAAGCTGTAAAAGAGAAGTAAAAGGTAATCCTATGGGTTTTAATCATATAAAATATAGCCCAGATGGAGATTATATTATATCTTCTAGTGGTGAAGGTATGATTAAAGTTTGGGAAAGATTCAATGGCCTATGTGTTAGGATGTTAAGGGCAGATCTAAGTTGGGTTAATTTGGCTACTTTTAGCCCAGATATGGAATATGTTTGTTCTTGTGATGCTGATAATATGATAAGAATATGGGAAATCATGGAATCTAAACATATAAAAACTTTAGTAGGACATTTTGATTCTGTTAATACCATTGCTTTTAGTCCTAATGGACGATATTTAGCTTCAGGTAGTAATGACAATACTATAAAAATATGGGATCTAAAAGGTGATGAACCTATTAGAAATCTTTTAGGACATTTTGATTCTGTTAATGAAGTATCTTTTAGCCCAGATGGACGTTACCTAGTTTCTTGCAGTAATGATAAAACCGTTAAAGTATGGGATTTATACACCTTAAAATGTGTAAGAAATATGAGAGGTCATAATGGAAGTGTAACTTCTGTAGTTTATGGTCATAATGGAACTTATGTTATTTCAGCTGGTGATGATAAAACCGTAAGGATTTGGTATTTAATTTAATGGATAAGTTAATCTCTAATATTGATAAAATAGCAAAAAATCTGAAAGAAAAATTTGTTTCTAAAGATAATATTATAGATGTTTTAATTATTGGTTTGATAGCAGGAGAAAATGTTTTTTTATTTGGACCTCCAGGAACAGCAAAAAGTGCTATAGTAAATGAATTAGCTAATTTGATAAATGGTAAAACTTTTGAGTATTTATTAACTAAATTTACCGAGCCAAATGAATTATTTGGTCCTTTTGATATAAGAAAGTTAAAAGAAGGTGAATTAATAACTAATACAGCAGGAATGTTACCAGAAGCTAATTTTATTTTTTTAGATGAGTTATTAAATGCTAATAGTTCTATTTTAAATAGTTTATTAATGGTATTAAATGAAAAAGTTTTTAGAAGAGGTCAAGAATTAAAAAAATTACCTATTCTAATGACTGTAGGTGCAAGTAATCATTTACCTGAAGATGAAGCTTTACAAGCTCTATTTGATAGATTTTTATTAAGGGTTAATAGTGATAATGTATCAGCAGATTTTTTATTAAATGTATTAGATTCTGGTTGGGAATTAGAAAAAAATAGGACTAAAAAAGATATTTTAGAAAAAAAAGAAACTTATATATCTATAGAAGATTTATTCTTAATTCAAAAACAAATTTTTAGTATAGATTTAACTATGATAAAAAATGAATATTTAAAACTAATTCAAAATTTAAAAAATTCAGGCATTGTTATTTCAGATAGAAGAGCAGTTAAATTACAAAAATTAATCTCAGCTAGTGCTTTAATCTGTAATAGAAAAGAAGCTATAATTTCAGATTTATGGGTTTTAAAATATATTTGGGATAATCAAGAACAAATAGAAATTATAGAAAATCTTGTAGATAGTGTTATTAATCAATTTTCGGAAGAAAATAATATACATCATCCAAGAGCTTTTATAAAAGATAATCCTAATCCAGATGAAATATTAAAAGATATTTTAGCTTTAAAAGAAAAATGGGATGATATTAATACCTCTTTAGAGGATAAAGCTATAATAAAAGATAAATTACGACATCTTAATGGAAGAATTTATTGGATTAAAAATCAAACTCAAAAGATATATTTAGAAGAAGAAATTAATAATTTTTGGAATAAAATAATTTTAGAAAATTAAATGCTAAAAAGAAGGGTATCCAAAAAGTAGTTTTTTACAAAAAATGTTTATGTCAAACCCATTGTTTTACCCTACATTACCCCGAAGCAGAGCTTCGAGGAATTATATAAGATTAAAAAGGCATATCAGATAAAGGAATATTAGGATTTTTTTCAATAAAATAGTTTAACGACCAATCACTAGTAAATAAAATAACCGTATTTTGATTTTTATCTTTTGCTGTTACTGCTCCTACTGGTATAGTTGGTGATACCAAAATATCAGGATCAACTTCAGGAGAAACCCATCTTAATACACTCCAATTAGTCTGTTCTAATTTAGAATCTGCATTATATTCACTTTTTAAACGGTATTGAACAACTTCAAATTGTAAAGGACCAACAGCTCCCAAAACAGTGGTTCCTTCATAAGGTCTATTTAAATCAAATGCTTGTAAAACACCTTCTTCTAATAATTGAGTCAAACCTTCTTTGAATTTTTTATAGTCTGATGTATTAGGGTTTATTAAGGTTATAAAATGCTCTGGAGCAAATTGAGGTATTTTACTATAAATAATTTTATCATCTTCTGTAAGTGTATCTCCTATTTGAAAAGCTGCATTTCCAATTAAACCAACAATATCACCTGCATAAGCCTCATCAATAGTTTCTCTTTGTTGTCCAAAAACAGAGTGAGCACTAGAAAGACGTATTTTTTTACCAGTTCTAGAATTAGTAGCTGAAATATTTCTTTCAAATTTTCCAGAGCATATTCTCAAAAAAGCTATTCTATCTCTATGTTTTGGATCCATGTTAGCTTGTATTTTAAATACAAATCCAGAAAAAGCAGGGTTATCAGGTTGAATAATATCACCATTTTTAGATTCTGTCGGTTGAGGAGCTAAAGAGTATTTTAAAAAATAATTTAATAGTAATTCTACTCCAAAATTATTCATAGCACTACCAAAAAATACAGGTGTAATTTCGCCCTTAATCACTTTTTCTATTTGAAATTCTTCACCAGCAATATCTAACATTTCTATTTCTTCTTTCATAGTATTATGAAGATTTTCTGGTAATCTTTCTTTTATAATATCAGCATCCAAATCACCTATATCAACACCAGCTTTATAAGCTCCACCAATAGTTTTTTCAAAAAGGTGTACTTGTTTTGCTAATCTGTCATAAACCCCTTTAAAATCTGAACCTGTGCCTATAGGCCAATTTATAGCGTAAGTTCCTATTTTTAAAATATTTTCTATATCATCCAAAAGATCTATAGGCTCCATAGTCGGACGATCCATTTTATTTATAAAAGTAAAAATAGGTATTTTTCTTTTACTACAAATTTCAAAAAGTTTTTTAGTTTGAGTTTCTATACCTTTTGCTGCATCAATTACCATTACAACTGCATCTACTGCTGTAAGGATTCTATAAGTATCTTCAGAAAAATCTTGGTGCCCAGGTGTATCTAATAAGTTTATTCTGTAACCACTATATTCAAATTGTAAAACAGTAGATGTAATAGAAATACCTCTTTTTTTCTCCATTTCCATCCAATCTGAAGTAGCGGTTCTTTGATTTTTTCTAGCTCTTACTGCACCTGCTTCTTGTAAAGCTCCACCATATAATAAAAATTTCTCTGTAAGAGTTGTTTTACCCGCATCTGGGTGAGATATAATAGCAAAATTTCTTCTTTTATTTATTTCTTCTAATAAACTCATAATTTAATTCCTTCCTTAAAAATAAAGATAATTTTTTAAATGTCTTTAAAAATAGAATTAGAAACTTATTAGAAGAAAAACTTATTGTTTAGTATTTTTAGATTTTCTATAATTAGTAAATTTCTAACTCAACCAAAATTAACAAGCTAAAATACTTGTTTGGTTAAATAGGCTAATGAAAATCTAAAAATAATACCATTTTTGTTATAAATCCTTTTTTTATTAAGATCCTAAAAACTTAGAGATAAGTTCTAAGAATGATTTTTGATTGAATTGATCTTTTATTATAAAAGCATCTGCACCAGATTCCATACATCTTTTTTTATCTTCATCAGAAGAATGAGAGGTAATCATGATAACAGGTGTTTTTTTGTATTCAGGAGTATCTTTTATCCATTTTGTTAGAGTAATACCATCCATTTCAGGCATTTCTATATCTGTAACTATAATATCAGGGTTATGTTTTTCTATATTCTTTTTACCTTCAACCCCATTTTTAGCTAAAATAACTTCAAATCCAGCTGATTCTAAGATACCTTTTTGTAAATTCCTTAAAATTACAGAATCATCAATAACAAGAGCTCTTCTTTTAGTTCTTGCTTGGGTATCTTCTTTTATTTCACCAAATTTATCTTTATAGTGTTCTAATTCAGTTTTTATAGTTTCTAATTCTTGATTAACTTTTATATTAGTTGAAGCAGAACTAGAAGCCATTTCTGTCATCTTAGCATTTATTTTTGCTAATTCATTTTTTAATGTTGAGTTTTCATTTCTAAGTGTATTTAATTCAGATTCACTAGATTCTAATTTTTTCTTTAAAGTATTTAGCTCTGCATTCAAGCTTGCTTCAACTGAGACAGAATCATTATTAGAACTAGATATTTGCTGTAATTTATCTTCAGTAGCACGTAATTTATTCTCTTCAATAGAAAGTTTTTCTTTATAAGATTTAGTTTCATTTTCAGCTTCTATTAATGAGTTTTCAAGAGAAGAAACTTTAGACGTTAACTCTTCTATTTTTTTTAAGTTTTCAGAGTCTCCAGAAAATAAACCAAATAATTTCTTTAACATATAAAAAATAAACCTCCAAAGCTAAAAAGCTTTTAATAACAAAGAAAATATATAATATCTTCCTTTAAATTCAATGCCCTAAATTTAATCTCAATAATTTACAAATTATACTTACACTAAGGATTTAACCTTTTTAAATTTAATACATAATATCAAAAAAACAGGATAAAAAATATTAATATAATACTTTTTTTATTTAAGATTATTTAAGAAAAAGTGGATTAAAACTTCACAAATTGTTTATTTCAAGCTTTGCTTCTTCAAATATTTTTAAAGATTTTTTATCAAATTGATAGTTTTTTATTAAATCAGGTCTATTTAATAAAGTTCTTTTAAATTTTTCTTTTAATCTCCATTTATCTATATTTTTATGATGACCAGATAGTAGTATTTCTGGAACACTCCAACCATTAAAATTAGCTGGTCTAGTATAATGAGGACAATCTAATAAACCATCACTAAATGAATCTTGTTTTGCGGAATCTTCATTGCCTAAAACATTTGGTAAAAACCTAATAACTGAATCTATTATAATCAAAGTAGGAATTTCACCACCTGTTAAAACATAATCTCCCACAGAAATTTTTTCGTCTATAAGATGATCTATAATTCTTTGATCAATTCCTTCATAATGTCCACATAAAATATTTATCTCATCTAATTTTGCATATTCTTGTGCTTTTTTATGATCATAGTTAACTCCAGTAGGGCAAGTAAAAATTAATTTTTTTTGGTAGTTTTCTGTATTGGGTTGTTTTTTATTTAAAGCTTCGATGGCTCTAAAAATAGGTTCTGGTTTTAATACCATACCACAACCGCCACCAAAAGGTGCATCATCAGCTTTTTTATGTTTATCAAAAGTAAAATCTCTGATATCTATAATATTTACTTCTAAACTTTCAGCTTCAATAGCTCTTTTTATAATACTAGTATTTAATGGTGAAACAAAAAACTCAGGAAAAAGTGTTAATATATTAATTTTCATCTTTTTCTTTATTTACGTTAGAATAATAATCTTGGTTAAATATTTTTTCTGCACGTAATTTTAAGTATCCAAGACTAACAAAATCTATTTTTTTTTCAAAATAACCAGAAAAAATAAATAAAGCCATAAATAAAATTAAAATAAACGAAATGCCCTTAAAAAATATATTTTCTTCTCTATGTTGTATAAAAATTCTATATATAAGTGATTTTTCATACATTTTTTCAACAGTAGGAATTAACTTATCTGTTTCTACAGACATAGTCTTAAAAATTTCATTTTCTATTTTACAATTATTACAAGTAACTATATGATTTTCAATATCATTAGTTTCTTCTTTAGATAGTTGACCTCTAGAATATTCTGTTAAATAAAGAGAAATATGTTCACAATCATTTATAATAGCCATTTTTATTTATATACCTTCTTCATTTTTTAATTCTTCAGCTACTATATTATTTTTATCATTTATAGATAATAATTCAGAGTTAAATTCTTGAGTAGAATTAGAACCTAAATCATTTATTTCATCAGAGTTATTATTAGGTACTATAACTTGAGGGAGATTTAATAAACCAGTTCTATTTTGTAGATAAACTTCTTTTAATTCCCTTTTTACTCTATATAAAAGTCTTCTTACTTCTATATCTTCTAAGCCCAAAATAAAACCAACTTCTGGAGCACTTAAACCTTCAAAATCCATCAGGACAAAAACAGCTTTTTCTTTATCATCAAAAGTTCTAATTTTTTCTAAAAATTGAGCCAACTGCTTTTTTTCTTCATCATCAAAAGCTAACATGGTTGAATAATTTATTTCTATTAAATTATTTTCATTATAAAAAGAACTATTTATGCTTTTGCCCTTAGGTCTTATTTCTTCAATATTTTTTAATAACAAATCATATAACCAAGAAACAAAGCCTTCATATGAATATAAATCTTTTATATTTTCTGTTACTTGTTTAAAAGTATTTTCTATTGCTTTTTCTGCTAGTTTTTGATCTTCTATCAAAGTTACTGCTAATGAAAAACAAAAATTTAAATATTTTACCAATAAAGCTTCTACAGCTCTTTTATCGCCTTTGATAGAAAGTTTAATTAGTTTTTTATCTTCTCTTGTATATAACATAATAAGTATTATTCTATCATAAAAGAAAAGTACTAAAAACACACTGTTTTATTTTTTATTTTTATTATAGAATACCTCAGAGCTCTGCTCTGGGGTTTCAGTGGGTATGGGGGCAGAGCCCCCGATACCCCGTAGGAGGTCTTAAATTCATTAACAGTAAATCATAAAAATCTGATTAATCCTAATTCAGAAATTTAGAACATATTTTACATAACTAAAATCATTCTTATCTTCTTTTTCAGCTATTTTCCAAATATTTAAATCTAATTTAGGAAAAAAAATATTACAATCATAATCTCCTTTTACTTCTGTAGCATAAATTTCATGGCAATAAGGTAAAAATAAATTATAAATTTCTCCTCCTCCAAATATCCATCCAGAATCTATTTTTTCTAAAATATTATTATAATCATCAAATAAAAGTGTATTTTCATAATTTAATTCTTTTATTTTTTTACTCAAAACAATACTATTTCTTTTTGGTAAGGGCTTTCCTATTTTATCAATAATACTTTTAAAAGTTTTATAACCCATAATAATATTTTGATTTAGTGTTAATTCTCTAACTCTTTTTAAATCTTCTGGAAAATACCAAGGTATAAGTAAATCTTTACCTATGCCATTTTTTTCATCATAAGCTACTATTATTTTATAATCTTTTTGCATTTTAAACTTCTTTTAATACCGAAAGAGGTATTATACCATCAGCAAAAAGATGTTTGGCATGTTCTTTAAAAGTAGTTATACAAAAAGAATTAAACTTTTTGGCAACTTCAGTAAAATCATCTTTATTTATCAAATCTACTAATTCTTTATTAACTCTAACTATTTCAAAAGTAGCTATCATACCTTTATAGCCTCCTAAACAATAATTACAGCCTCTTATATCAGGTTCATAAGGAGTTATAAATGCATCATCTGATAAAGCTAATGCTTTTTTTAACTCATCAGAACTTTCAACTCTTATTTTACAATTATCGCATAAACATTTTAATAATTTTTGATTTATAATTGATTGAATTGAAGAAAAATTAGGAAATCCTAAAGCTTTCATTCTTTTAAGAGCTGAAACAACATTATAAGATCTAAAGCTTGTTAATACAAGCATTCCTGATAAAGCTAATTCTTCTATTAATAATGCCCAAGAAGGATCTTTTGATTCTTCAAACATTATCACATTAGGATTATGCTTTATCATATCATAAACTAATTCTTTTAAAGATGTATTTTTATCCAATTTAGTTTGTGAAACATAAGTGTCAAAAATATATTGAATATTTTCTTCAATAGTCATTAATTGATGTTTATTAGATATTTTACTTTTTAAAATAGAATATAATGTTGTTGTTTTACCAGAACCTGAATCTCCTACTACTAAAACCAAGCCTTTATTTTTTTCAATAGATTTATAAATTTCTAAATAAGCTTTATCCGTATAAAAAAGCTTTTCTATATCTGGTATGGGATAGCCAATTCTTAAAATTAATTTTTCACCATTTATAGTATTTAAACTATCTAATAAAATATTAAACTCTCTTTTATTTGAATCAAAAAATCTATAATTCCCTGAAAAATTATGCTTTTTAGCAGGATCTATGGCAAATGCTTGTCTAATTTGATTTATAAATTGAGTATATATTTTTTTACTTAATCTTGCTTCTTCATAAAAAGCATCATCTATTTTAAATCTTATTCTTACATCTTCTAAGGCGGGTTCTATACTTATCTGACCAGCAAATTTTTTTATTGCACTTTCAATCATTTTACCAATCAATCTATTAATTGAGCTTTCAGAATTAACATCACTAACATCTTTTTGTGTAATACTTAATTCATTAGATTCAACTTTTTCTGCCCCTGTTTTTAAAAACTTCTTAATTAAATATTCATGTTCTTCTTTAGAGATAGCACAAGTTTGTAAAGCGGTACTTTTGCCCAATACCATACTTACTGAATCTTTAGTTAAAAGGTCTTTTACATTTACCATAGCTAAAATAAGTGCATTATTTTCAAATTTTAAAGGAAATACTTTGTTGTTTTTTATGATATGCTCAGGAAGCATTTTTATAACATTAGGATGTATATAAATATCTTTTATATCAATATCCTCTAAATCATAAGATTCTAAAATATCTTTGATTCTAGCTTCAGTAGTTAAGCCTTTTTCTATAAGAATTAAAGTTAAATTTTTATTAGTTCTTAATTGCTCTTCTAAAGCTACTTGAAGATCATGAGGAGTAACTTCTCCAGACTCCATAAGTTTTTTTACTGCTTTATCTAACATTTACACACTCTCTTTCTTTATAGTAAATAGTTGAAATTTAAAATATATTACTTCTAACTTATTACCTTATTTATTTTTTTATAATAAAACTAACATTGGCATAAGATGGTAAACTTTGACTATACTTATTAAATTCTTCTTTATTTTTAAAAGTTCCAGCTAGAAAGTCTAACTGATGTAAGTTTGGTAAAAATGCACCACCTGTATCTCCTATTATACCCATTTTTAAATGAGTTTTATCAGCTATTTTGTAATTTAATAAAACTATTTTGCCTACTCCTATATTAAATACATCTCCTGCAAAGGTTACAGAATCTTCTATTTTTATTCTATGTTCTATATCTTTTCCATAACCATTTATACCTTCTACATTTTTGAAGTACCAATATCTTTTTTGATTTTCTCTTTTTAAGCCTTTAACATATGCTATAGAATTGTTTCTATCTACATTGTAATATTTTTTAGAACCATCAGGAAAATTTACTAAAAGAGTTCCTTCCATTAGAGCTTCCTCTAATCCATCTCTAGTCAAATAAACTAAGGCTTTAGCTTTTCCAAACTCTTTACCTCCTTTTTCAAAAATACCAGTCAGAACTTCTTGTTTGGTATATTTTTTATAAAAGTCATCTTTGGCTACTATTTCATAAAGAGGTATATTAAATTTAGCTGTTTTAGTTTTAGAACCTTGATGATTAAAAATAGCATATTTAGTTATTCTTACTTTATCCTGATTTAAATCTTTTGGATTATAAGGTTTCCAATTTATTATTCTAAAGTTTTGATTTAAAAATTCAGGTTCAGCTAATCTATTTTTACCTGATTTCAAATCATCTTCCAAAATTATTTTCATGAAATTAAGAGTATCTAAAAGAGTATCTAAATCTACTCCATATTGTCCCAAAATACCAGCTCTTTCTATAACTTTATCCGAACCTAGATTTTTATTAAAATAATCTAAGGTATTTTCAATTGTTTTTAATAATTTTTTTTGATCAAATTCAATTATTTTTTTTTCTTTTATAGTTGAATCATAAAAATATTTTGAATCATTTACTTTGAAGCTCTCCTTTTCAAACTCATCTACAGCTGAATAAGAAAAATCATCTGCAAAAGCAGAACTACTAAAAATTAAAGTACCTGCAATAAGTAAACTAGAAATAAATTTTTTCATCTCTTATTTTTCCTAAAAAAATTTGGTTAAAAATACTAATTAATTATATCAGAAGATACAATGTTTATAAGAAAATAAGGTGTTTTTAATCTATCAATTTTTGAATAATTCTTTATTTAAATATTTAAATTTAAACCTTTATAAGTTTAGGGTTTTTATTATTCTAATCTTATTCTAATCTTACTTTTATTAAAATATCTATTTTTAAGTATCTAATTAATTTATTTGTAATATGAAAAAAATATTTTTAAGTTGTTTTTTAATTTCCCTAAATTGGGGAAATATATCTTATGCAGAAAATCTTATAGATTTATATAAGTCTGGTGTAAAAAACTCACCTAATTTTAAAGCTTTTGAAATAAAAAATACGGCTTTAGATTTTAATAATAAGTCTATAGAAAAAAATAGATTCATTAATTTTAATACAGAACTAAAAAGAAATATTTTTAACTCTTTTAATGAACTTTCTTCTGGAGAAAATATTATTTTTAATGCTAATTTTGACTTATTTTATAAAAAGAAACCAGAAATAGAAAAAAATATTTTAGAAATAGAAAAAAACTTATCCTTATTAACTTTAGAAAAAAAAGATTTATTTATAAAAATAACAGATTTGTATTTTGAATATATAAAATATAAAAAATTATTGGAAGTTCATAAAAAAAATTTAGATTGGGTAATAAAAAATATTTTTATTGTAGAAAAGGGAATTGAAGGTGGAATTTATCCTTCAAATGAAATATTTAGATGGAAAATAGAAAAATATAAACAAGAAAATATTTTAGAAAATGATAATTTACAACTTAAATTAATTTTAGAAGATCTAAAAAAAATAACTTTTTTAGATAATATAAAAATTACTGAAGAACTAAAAAGTAAAAATATTTTTAGCTTAGAGGCTATTTTAAAAAATGATCCTCAACAAAAAATAACTAATCTTTCTAATTCACAAGTAGAAAAAGAAATAGAAATAGAAAAAAATTATTGGTATCCAGAATTTAAGTTATCAAATGAATATAATTTTTCTAGAAATATAACTATAAAAGAACCTAATTTTAATAATAATCTAAATATGTCACTTTCTATTAATTTGTACTTTAATATTTTAGATGGAGGTAAAGAAGATAAAATAGCTTCTTTAGGTAAAAATATAGAACTAAATAATATAGAGTTTTTAAAATATAATCAAGAATTAAAAAATACCGTTAATTTAAAGCTTTTAGAAATAGAAAGCCAAAATAAACAAATAAACAATGCTAAAAATATTATTGAAGTATCTGAAACTAATCTTAGTAAACTTTTAATTGGATATCATAAAAAATTTATTGATTTAAATACTTTGATAACTTCATATAAAGAAAATTTAGTTTTACAAGAAGACTATATTAATTTATCTGTGAATTTAGAAAAAAACAAAGAAATACTTTATCATCTTTCTTCAGGAGATATATATTAAATGAAAAATATTAATTTAACTTTATTAGCAAAAAAAATAAAAGAAATAATATTAGAAATTAGTAATTTATTATTCTATATTCGTTTAAAAAAGAAAAGTAAGTTTAGTTTATTATTAATCTCTATGATATTTATTTTTTCTTGTACTGAAAATGAGAAAAAAGAAAAAGAAGATAAAAAAGAAAAAACTGAAACTAAATCTTCTGCAAAAGATCATAAAGAAGAAAAAGAAGATGAACATGGAGAACATAAAGAAGCAGAAGAAAAAGATGAACATGAGGGCGATGAAGAAAAGGTAGCCGCTCTTATTACTGTTAGTACCATAAAACCAAAATTAGAAAATGATAACCTTTTTATAGAAGCTCAAGGTAAAGTATTAGCAAAAAAAAATAGTACTATAACTTCTTTATCCGAAGGAGTTATAAAAAAAATAAACTTTTCTATCGGAGATAATATAAAAGCAGGTGAAATTATAGCTATTTTGGATAACAAAGAATCAGACAATGAAATTGAAATTTTAAATAATAAGCTAAAAATAAATCTAAATACTATAAAAAATTTAGATGATAAACTAAAAAGCTATAGTGAAATGTTAAAAATAGGAATAGTTGCAAAGAATGATGTTGATAATATAAAAAATGAAATAAATAATAAAAAATCTGAAAATGAAGATATAAAATTAAATATAAGTAAGCTTTCTATAAGAAAAGGTAATAATGAAATAAAAGCTAATATTAATGGGTATATTTCTGATATTTTATCAGATGGAGCTTTTGTTAATAAAGGACAAAGTATTGCTACCATAATTTCAGAAAAAGATGAATATATAGAAGCTTTGGTTCCTGCTGAAAATATAAAAAGTATTTATAATAATCAAAAAGTTAAAATTATAGCTTCTACAAATACTAAAGCTATAAATGCTTTTGTTAATAATATTTCTCCTGTAGCTTCTTTTAATATGATAAAAGTAATTTTAAAAGCAGATCAAGTTTTACCTTTAAATTTAGATGTAAAAATACAAATTCCATCTAAAGCTTTATCAGGATTAAGTATTCCTAAGACCTCTGTTGTTTTAAATGAAGGGAAAACTTCAGTTTTTATTGTTAAAGATGGAAAAGCTGTAGCAAAAGAAATTGAAATACAAAAAGATTTTGATAATAAGGTTATTGTTTCAAAAGGAATTTCTAGTAATGATCAAATTATAGTAAAAAATGCAGATGTATTAGCAGATGGAACAAAGGTAATAGTAAAATGAAAGAATCTTTTTATCTAAAACTTATAAAAAACAAATTAGCTATTTTTTTAATTATTTTTTTATTATCTTTTATTGGTTATAAAGTTTCTAGCAGTATTCCTAAAAGTGTTTTTCCGAATGTTTTTTTCCCAAGAATACAAGTTACTATAGAAAATGGCTATAGCCCTGTAAAACAAATGCTTTTTCAGATAACTAAAAGTTCTGAAGAAAAATTGAAATCTATTCAAGGAATAGAAAAAGTTGTTTCAGCGACTTCTGTAGGTTCTATAGAAATAAATCTTTATTTTGATTGGAATACAGATCCTTATTTAGCATATCAACTAGTCCAAGCTAGAATGGCAGAATTAAAAAATGAAATTCCTCCAGAAGCAAAAATAACTATTATTCAAGCAACTCCAAGTAGATATCCTGTTAGTATTTATGCTTTAGGCTCTGATTCTAAAAAAAGGAGTGAATTAACAAATGAACTTTTTTATAAAATAAAACCCTATTTACTTTCTGTAAGTGGTATTTATGATGTTGAAATAATTGCTCCAGAATGGGAAGAGTATAAAATAGTTTTAAATACTGAAAAAATTAAAAGTTATTCTTTAGATGTAGAAAACATAACTAAAATAATACAAGCTCAAGATAATATTAATTTTTTAGGTTTAATAAAAAATTATCAAAAACAATATGTAGTATCTTTATACCAAAAAGCAGAAAGCACTAATCAACTTTTAAATTTAAAAATCCCTCTAAATGAAGATAAATACATTAACCTAAGTGAAATAGCTACTATTATAAAAGATAAAGCTCCAGCTACTAAAATGTCTGCTGGTAGTGGTAATGAGTTTTCAGTAGTATTTAATATTTTAAGGCAACCTAGTGCTAATACTTTAGATGTAGCAAAAGATGCTGAAGAAAAAATTAATGAGCTTAATAAAGAATTAAAAGCTCAAAATATGGTTATAAAAAAATACTATGACGAAAGTGATTTTATTAATAAATCTATTCAAGGTGTAAAAGATGCTGTTATTTTAGGAACACTTATAACAACTTTAATAGTTTTTATATTCTTAAGAAAATTTAAATTATCCTTATTTTTACTTATATCTGTTCCAGCTGTTTTTATGATTACATCTATAGGATTAAAATTATTTAAATTTGATTTTAATATTTTTGTTTTAGGTGGAATGGCAGCTTCTGTAGGAGGTTTGATAGATCATATAATAATAGTAATAGAAAATATAGAAAAACATTATAAAAAAACAGGAAATAAACTTGAAGCTGTTATAACTGGTTCTAAAGAAATTATACCTATAATGAGTATAGCTACTATTATTTCTATATCTTTGTTTTTCCCTTTATTATTAGTATCTGGAGTTGTTGGTGTATTTTTTAAACAACTTTCTTTTGTTATTATTAGTTCTTATATAATATCTCAGTTATTAGCTATCTTTTTTACTCCTATTATAGTTTATATATCTTTATCAAATAAAAAATTAGATAGCAAAAATTTAGAAGAAAAAGGCTTATTTAATTTTATTACTAATATTTCTAATAAATTTTTAGGTAGTATATTTAAAATATCATTTATTTCAATTCCTCTTACTGTTATTCTAATTTATAGTACTTTTTATATGTATAAAAAAATACCGTATACTTTTTTACCAGAATGGGATGAAGGTGGTGTAGTAGTAGATATAGTTTTACCTCATGGAACTTCTTTAGAAAAAAGTTTTGAAGAGTTTATGAAAGTAGGAAATGTTTTAAATAAAATAGAAGAAATTAAAAATTGGACAGTTAGAGTTGGAGCTTCATTGGGTTCAGTCTCTTCTCAACCTAATGTAGGTGATTTTTTAGTTATTTATAAGGATGATAGAAAAAAATCAGGTGAAGAAATAAAAGATGAAATAAGAGAAAGGGTTCAAAAAAAGTTTGCTAATTTTGACGAGTTTGATCTACCACAAGTTTTAGAAGATAGATTAGCAGATATTTTAGGTGAAGAAACACCTATTAGTGTTTTGCTATTTGGAAGTGATCCTGACCAACTAATAGAATGGGGAGATAAATTACAAAAAAGATTAAAAAAAGTAGATATTTTAGAAGAAGTTAATCTAAAAACTAGTTATACCTCACCATCTATAAATGTGAAACTAAAAGAAGATGCTGAAGTCTTATATGGTATAGATGTTAATGCGTTGGCTGAACAAATAAATTCCTTATATTTTGGAGAGTTAGTTGGAAATATGGTGAAAGGAGAAAAAATAATAGGTTTAAGAATAATACTTAGTTCTCCAAAAGGAGATTTGATCAATTATTTAAAAAATGATTTTAAAGTATATTCTCCAAAACTAAAAAACTTTATTCCTATTAGTTATGTCGCAGAATTAAGTTTTTCTGATAACATTCCTGAAATAAACCATTATAACCTTTCTCCTATTTCCTTAATTACATTACGTTTTAAGGGAGATAATATGTCTTTAGCTGTTGAAAAAGTAAAAGAAGAAATAGAAAAATTAAAATTACCTTCGGATATTATTCCAGAAGTAGCAGGTTTTTATAAAGAACAACAAAAATCTTTTGAAGAAATGGTTTTTGTAATACTATTAGCTATTCTAATTATTTTTATTTCTATTCTTCTATTATTTAATGATCTGAAAATAACTATAGCTATAATGCTTGGATTACTAATTAGTCTTTTTGGCGTTTTTGCAAGCTTAATTATTACCAAAAAACCTCTAGATATTACAGGTTTTATGGGAATGCTAATTGTACTTAGTATTGTTATTAATAATAATATTTTAATTTTTTATGATTTTATAAGAAATTCTAAAGAGCTTGAAGATAAAAGTAAAGCTTTGCAAATTGCTGTAAAGGAAAGATTTAGAGCCATAGTAATGACTATGATCTCTAATGTTTTTTCACTTTTACCCATAGCTTTAGCAATCGGAGCAGGAACAGAAATAATACAAAATATGGCTATATCTATTATGGGTGGCTTAGGAATGTCTATTATTTCTAGTTTATTTATTGTACCAATGATTTTTAATTTTTTGGTAAGTTTTGATAGAATGATAAGAATTAGAGTTTTAGGATATAAATCATAAATAGGTTAAATTTAAAATACCTATTGTTTTAAAAAAAGATTTATAAGTATTTTGTTTGTATAAACTTAGTTATTGGGTATTTCTAAAATAGTGAAAATATTAATTGTAGAAGATGAAATAGCTTTAGCTAAAATAGTTAAAATGGGGTTAGAAGAAAATTTTTTTTATGTTGATTTAGCCCATGATGGTGAAATAGCATTAGATAAAATAATAAAAAATGAGTATTCTGCTATTATATTAGATTTGTCTTTACCTAAAAAAGATGGTATTTCTATACTCAAATTTATTAGAGAAAATAATTACAATACCCCTGTTTTAATTCTTACAGCTAAAAATAATATCTCTAATAAAATTGAAGGTTTTAATTCTGGTGCAGATGATTATATTACAAAACCTTTTGATTTTTCTGAATTATTAGTTAGATTAAATGCAATTATAAGAAGAAGTAAAGGTAAAGCTAATAGTATTATAAAAATTAAAGATCTAGAAATAGATATGAATAAAAGAATTGTAAAAAGAAACCATTTAGAAATAAAGCTTTCTAATAAAGAATATAATTTACTACAATTTTTAGCATTAAATAATGATAGAGTCATTACTAGATTTGAAATTTCTGAAAATCTTTATGATTTTGAAACTGATAGTAATATGATAGATGTATATATAAATTACCTTAGAAATAAAATTGATAAAGACTTCGAATATAAACTAATAAAAACAATAAGAGGTACTGGATATATTTTACAATAAATACTTTAAATCTATAAAAAATAAATTATTTTTACTATTTATAATTTTATCAATAATATTATTTATAATTTTAGGCTTAATTTTAACTTCTATATCTGAAAAAATGTCTTATGATCTTATATTTGATGAAGTTTCATATAAAATGAATGTTTTAATAGGTTTATTAGAATATGAACATGGTAAAGTAGAACTAGAATATGAAGAGTTTTTATCAAAGCAAGATTTAACACCTAAATCTGGTCATTACTATAAAATAAAAATAGATGATAAAATAACTTTTTTTTCTCCTTCATTAACTAGTAAAAATTTTTCTTTTGATGAAAAAAAAGTATTAAAAAAAACAACTAATAAAAAATATTTTTTATCTGTTGGTCCTGCTAATGAAAATCTTATAGTTATGAAAAAAACTATAAAATTCCATCATAAAAAAATAACTTTATATGTAGCAGAAAACATTGATAATAAACTAGTAAGTATTACTAATTTTAAAATATTTACTTTTATAATATTTTTATTTTTTATAGCTATTTATTCAATAAGTATGTATTTTATAATAAAAAAATCTTTTAACCCTCTAGAAGAACTTTCATATGAAATAGAAACGATAACTCATAAAAATATAAATAAAATAATTTCACTAAAAACTAATGATGAAGAATTAGTAGTTTTGGTTAATTCTTTTAATCGAATGATTCAAAGATTAGATAATGCTTTTCAAACAGAAAAAAATGTAATAGCTGAAGCCTCTCATAAATTAAAAACACCTATTAGCGTAATAAAAACTCATTGTCAAATAATTCTTTCTAAAGATAGAAATAAAGAGGATTATATAGAATCTATAAAAATTATAAATAACTATATAAATCAAATAACTAGGTTAATAACTGATATTTTATCTATAGCTTACTTAGATTCTGAAGAAATTTTATCTTCTGAAGATAAAAATATTTCTATTTTAGCTTGTATAAAAGATGCCTTGGAAATTCTAACCTATTCTATAAAAGAAAAACAAATTATTATAAAAATAAATAATGATGATAAAGATGATGTTTTTATTAATGCAGATAAAAATAAAATAATTGATATTTTTTATCTAATTTTAGAAAATGCTATAAAATATAATAAATTAAAAGGAGAAATAGAAATAAAATTTTATTCTGAAAATAATTATAATATTATTTGTTTTATAGATACTGGAATTGGAATTTCAGAAAAAGATCTTAAAAATATTTTTGATAGATTTTATAGATCTAATGAAGTTTCAAATATAGAAGGAAGTGGATTAGGTTTAAGTATAGCAAAAAAAATTGTGGAAAAATATAACGGTAAAATTGAAGTTGAAAGTATTTTGGATAAAGGCTCTTGTTTTAAAGTATTTTTACCAATAATATAAGCATAAAAAAAGAGAGGCATTAACCTCTCTTTTTAAGTTTAATTTATTTATGAAGCAGATGTTGTAGTAGCTGTACTAGCAGTGGTAGATGCACTAGCATCACTTGCTGTAGTAGTAGCTGCTTCAGTAGCTTCAACTTTAGCTTCAACACTTGCTACAGTTTCAGTTTTTGGTGCTGCACCATCAACTGCTGTTGTTACCATTGCAGAACCATCAGTTTTTTCTTCAACAGTTACAGTTGCTTTAGTAGCAGGATCTTGAACCATAGTTTTTACTCCACCTGTTGTGGTTATATTAGAGGTAAAATCACGTTTGGTAACTTTTCCATCTTTTGCAGTTATAGTAATTGTACCAACTGCACTTCCATTTCCAGATGCATCTAAAGTGGTTTCTCTATGAACTTCTCTTTTTCTTCCATCTTTCCAAGTTACTACAGAATCAAATACTATTTTTTTAGAACCATCATCATTAGCTGTTACGGTTCTTGTTACTTTTCTATCAAAGTTTTTGTGTGTAGCTGTTAATTCATGTGTTGCATTATCAAGTTTACCGTCAGAACCTACTGTTCTTACGTTAACAATATCTCTTTTGATTCCAGTTCTTTTGTTTTCAAAATTAACTGTAGCTGTTTTTGTGTTAGAACCATCATCATTTTTTTGTTCTTTTACATCAGAAGTTCTTACCACATTATTTTTTCTTTTTAATTTTTCTAATTCTTGTTTAGCAATTTCTTTAACTGCTTTAAAGTTTTCTTTTAATTTTGCAGTATCTACAGTAAGAGTACCATTTTCATTTCTAGTTACTGCACCATTTCCAAGTATTGCTTTTTTAATTTGAGCTCTTGGTTTTGCTGTAGCATTAGCTTTAGCCTCAGCTTTTAATTCAGCTTTTATTTCTTTTACATCTGCTTTAGCATCAACTTTAGCAGCAATAGCAGTTGCTAAAGGTCCAGATTGTAAAGGTAAAGCTGCTTTAACAGAAAAAGATTTATCAGAACTAGATAAAGATGTATCTGAATCATCTAAGTATTTTTCATCTTCAGAATCCATTAAAAGGGCATCTTGAACTTCAGCAGAAAAAGTTTGTGCATTTTGAGGTGCAGTTGAAGATGTATAATCAACTGTAGCTGTTGAAGTAGAAGTGTTAGCAGAGCTAGAAGAATTAGAGCTTGATGAAGGATTTGTTACAGAACTATTATTATTTGTAGTTGCTGGTTTATTAGCCATAGGTTGTTGGCATCCAGAAATTCCACCTACACCAATTAATAATGCTAAGCTTAATCCTAAAAATTTACTTGTATTCATTTTCTTTTTTCCTTTCAAAAACTAAATTTATTTTCTATAACTTAATCATAAAATATTACTGTTTACATTTTTGATTACAATAATATAAAAAAAATTATGTAAACTGTTTACATGCTTATTTCTTAGTAAAATTTGCAAAAGAAGAAACTTTTGCTACACCATATTCAACATTAGAAAGCTTTTCAGATTTACTTCTTACATTTCTAATTCTAACTCTAAAATAATCATCTACTTTTTCTTTTGGATCAATGTTTAATGAAATTTGTGTAACTTTACCTTTTTTATCTTTATCAAGCGGATCAGGAACGTGTTGAACAAAACTTACATTACATTTTTTACCATCAACTGCTGTAAACCATTTACCTTTTATAGGTATAACATGCTCTACTAAATAATTATCAGGATTTTTTACAGATTTAGATACCATATCTTGCTTCCATCTTATCTCTAAAATAGCAAATTTATCAGATTTAGTATAAGTTACTGCTTTAACCATTTTACTATCTGTTGGAACTAAAGTAACAGCATTAACTATTTTGTCATAAAGAAATACTGATAAGAAAACTAATAACACTATAACAAATGTAGCCATAATTCTTATCTGAAGTCTTCTAGTCATTAAAATATCCTCTCGATTATATATTATTTTTTGAGCATTAATATATTATAACAATCAATTTAAAAAAGTTTAAATATTAATATAAAAAAAAAATGTTTAAAATTTATAAAAAAACGTAAAAAAAACTTTTTTCTAAAAAAGATTAATATTTGTTATTTATAACTAAAAAATGCTTATATTAAATTCAATCTATTTTTTACTATTATTTTTATTATTTATTTTTATTTTAACTATAAAGTTACCTTTAAAGGTATATTCAACGGAAAAAAAAGTTAAAAAAATTACTTAAAAACCCTAAAAAACCTACAAAAAGGTATAGACATATTTAAATATTTAAAATAAAATAAGTTTTTAGAATTTGTATAACATATTATGAATGTCAATATAACAAATGTTTTGGTTTTAATATTCTGATAGTTATGCATTCTTGTGATTGTTAATAAGAGGAATTCTACCGTGAACAAAGAAGAATTAGTAAGTGCGATTGCAGCAGCAACTAAAATGACCAAAAAAGACGTTGGCACAGCATTAGATGGAACTTTAAAATGTGTTTCTGATGCTCTTAAAAACGGAGATAAAGTTACATTAGTAGGTTTTGGAACATTCCAAGTTAAACAAAGAGCAGCTAGAGAAGGAAGAAACCCTAAATCAGGTGAAGTTTTAAAAATACCTGCTAAAAAAGTTCCTTCATTTACAGCTGGTAAAGGTTTAAGAGATGCTGTTCAACCACCTGTAGCAAAAGCAGCTCCAGCTAAAAAAGCAGCTCCAGCTAAAAAGAAATAATAGAAAATATTTAAAGAGCCTTTTTTAGGCTCTTTTTTTGTTTAAATACTTTAATAACTATGGAAAGCCTAAAAGAATTTTTTAAATATCCTCAAGTTCCTTTAACATTAGGAGTTATACTTCTTTGTACAGCCTTTTTAGAAGTTATTAATGTTTCTATTTTTTTTATAAAAATAAAAATGTCTTTTGGTATAATCCTTTTAGGATTCTATCATATTCTTAAAGGTATCTCTACCATAGGAGATTCAGATTAATAATGACTTCAAATTTTATATTTCCTAAATTTAGTAAAAAAAATTTAACAAAGCTACTGATTATTACTTTTAATTTATTACTTATTACCTTAAATGCTACTGCAAAAGAAATAACTTATATTACTATAGGTAATCATCAATCTCAAAATATAACCGAATTAAATAAAGTTTTAAATAAAAATGGCTACCCTTCTTTTACTGGTAATGCTTATTATTGGGGGACAGGGAGTAGAAACATAAGTGGTAATATTGTTACAGGTAGTGAAACTAATACTGTATTAGAAACTAATGTTTTAAGAGATAATAAAATACACTCTTCGTATATTTCAGGAAAATTTAGCTCTATATTAAATGTTGGTTATACTGTTTATAATAGTGAAAATTTTAATATTTATCCTTTAGTTGGTTTAGGTTTAGGAGCAGAATATTTAGACTTTTATAAAAAACCGTCTTCAACAAATTTTGAAGATATTTTGAAAAACCCTGAAAATGGCTCTAGTCTTATAAATACAACATTTGTAAGTGATATAGGTTTAGCTATGGACTATGTAGTAAGATTTGGTAAAAAAGATAAACCAGTTGGAATTACATTAGGTTTTAGTTTAAAAGAATATAAATTAGTAAATACACCTGATTTAAATAGCTCAGGTTTTTATATAAAAATGTTTGCAGGATACGAAGAAGGTATTATTCCTGCTGTATTAGGGCTTTTTTCTAACTAATGATTGAATTTTATCCAATAATAAGACCTTTTTTACAACCTATTATAGGTGCCTTTCATGGTTGGTTTGCAACTAGAATGGTTGTTGTAATGTTATTTAGACCCCATGAAACCTATTATATTTGGGGAAGGAGAGTACCTTTTACTCCAGGTATTTTTCCAAGAAGAAAATCAGCCTTAGCAAGTAATATAGGCAGAACTGTTACAGAGTCTTTATTAACACCTCAAGATATAGGTAAAAGATTAGAAACTTTTATAACAGAAGAAAATATTAATAAAGTAGTAAATCTAATTATAGAAAAATTTTTACCTAATTTAGAAAGTCCAGAATTATTAGAAAAAATATCTAATAATGTAGTTAGATTTATTCCAACTTCTATAGATGGTTTTTCTAAAAAATATCTAGAAGAGCTTATTAATAATAAAGATGATAAATTATCAAAAATAGTTGATTATATTGTAAATGATGTTATTTTAGAATTAAAAATAAAAGAAGAAGATGCTACATCTATTATTAATTATGTTTTTGAAAACTTTATTTCACCCCAAAATGTAAGAGTAACTTTATACAACTCTTTAACTCCAGAGAGAGCTACAAATTTACAGAATATGCTCAGAGAAAGAACTTCTGGTGCCTTAAAATTTATTTTATCTTTTGCCAACTTAGAAAGTATTTTTAATAACTTAAAAGAATATTTAAATAATGAACCAGAAGCATCTGAAGAATTAATAGCTGATATTATTAATCAATTAAAACTAAAAGAAGATCTTATTTCTAAACTACTTACTTTAGATTTAAAAACACTCTCTTTTAAAGATATAGCTAATATAAAACATACTTTATATACAGGTATTTCTGATTATTTAAAAAATAATCAAGCAACTATAGATAATGCACTATCTTCTATAAAAGGCTCTTTGGAAAATATTGTAAGAGATAAAATAATTAGCTTTAAGATAACTAGTATAAAACCAGAATTATTTGATAGCGTTAAATCACAACTTACCATCTTTATTTTTAATTATTTACAAAGAGAAGCAATAAACTTAGTTGATAAAGGATTATCAACTTTAAAACCTAGAGAAATGATAGAAACTAAAATAAATGCTTATAGTTCTCAAAATGTAGAAGATCTAATTTTGGGTATAATGAAAAAAGAACTTAAAAATTTAGAGATTTTAGGTTTAATTATAGGTATTTTACTTGGAATAATAGCATTAGGAATAGAAAAATTTTTACCTTATTAAATTCATTCTTACTAGAGAATACCTCAGAGCTATGCTCTGGGGTTTCATAGGGGTACGGGGGCTCTGCCCCCGCTCCCTTCCTCCTTCGGAGTTGATACCTCGCAGGAGGTATTAAATTCATTCTATACAATCTTTAGGTATTTCAACAGTAAAAAGTTCTTCTTTAATAATTTTTTCATTGATAGAAGAGTTTTTTATAATATTGATAGGGTTATCTGAACAACCACCTATACATACTTTACAATTAAGTTTATCTATTGCTATAACATAAAATTTATCTTTAACTTCAATTATTTTTCCACAAAAACCTTGGTTATTATCCCAATAATTAATACAAACCCTACTACCTTCCTTCATATCAGGTTTATTAGTATTTTCTACTTTTTTTATATAATTATCATAATCAAAAATTAGCTGTCCTTTTTTATTTATATAATAAAGATAATTTACTTTAGCTAATCCAGAATAAAATTTTTCTGCAAAATCAAATTGAGGTTCAATAACATAATTACCTGTATTATCTACATATCCATATTTATTATCTATTTTTACTAAAGAAAGACCTTCTGAAAAATTATCCGCAAAATCAAAGTTATTTCTACTTATAATTTCCCCTTTTTTATCTATAAAAGTCCATTTACCATTTATTTTAGCTGGAGCTATATTTTCTTTAAAATCTTTAATAGCTTCAAAAATAGGCTTTATTACAAAACTTCCTTTTTTATCTATAAAGCCAAATTTACCTTCAAATTTTACTTTGGCTAAACCTTCATGAAATTTTTCTGCATACTGAAATTTATTTTCAATTATTTTTTTAGATGTTTTATCTACATATCCGTATTTACCATTAATCAAAGCATAAGAAAGACCTTCTGAGAAGTTTTTCATATAATCGGTTTTTGCTCTAAGTATAACTTTACCTTTTTTATCTATATAAGTAGTATCTCCATTAGATACACTAGCCCAAGCAATACCATCAGAAAATTTTTCTGCATAATCATATTTAGCTTGAATAACTAATTTACCATTTCTATCTATAAAACCATATTTATTATTGTATTTTACTTTAGCTAAATCTTCATAAAAAGGGAAAGCTTCTTCATATAAAGGTTTAACTACTATTTTTAAATTATTTTTATCTATAAAACCATATTTACCATTTTTATCTCTTACAATTAAAAAATTATCGTCAGTATAGTTTTTTATTTCATAAAATTGAGGTTCTAAAACTTCTCCTTTATTATTAACAAAGCCATAAAGATTTTTTATTCTTATTACAGAAACATCATTAATAAAATTTCCTGCATAATCAAATTTAGCTATGATAGATATATTCCCAGAAGTATCAATAAAACCATATTTTTGAGTTAAATGATTTTCAAAAGGTAAAAGTTTAACCTCTTCTGCTTTGGAAGAATTAATAAAAAATAAATTAAAAAGCAAAAATAAATTTATAAAAAATATAAGTTTTTTTTTATCTTTTCTATGGTACATAATTATTAATTTTACTTTAATAAAGGAGCTATAACTTCAAAAGAATGATCTTCTTTTTTATACTCAATAAGATTTAAATGAAAACCTCTTCCAAACCCTATTCTTACAAACCCTTTATATTTAGTAAGTAAATCTAATGAAGCTAAACTAAACCCTTTTCTTGGTTCTACAGTTCTTTCATAAAAAAGTTTTAAGCTATCTGAAGAAAATTCTTCATTTGATATATATATTGCTGCACCTATATCACCAGCTTTAACCAATTTTTTCTTTACTTGAATACTATCTTCTAAAAATTTTTCTATAGTTTCTTTCTTTCCATTACCAAAACCAACTAAAAATAATAGCTTTTTATAACCTTCTCCCTTTACTTCTCCATGTATTACCATTGGAAATTTATAAAAATTACCATCCTCACCTTGATATTTTTCAAAAAATTTAAATTTTTCAATAGCTGGAATCCAAGAATAAACATATTTTAAAGAGTTCATATTTCCAGAAGAATTTAATAGATAAAAATACTCATGAGTAAACCACTCGGCAAAATAATTATAAATAGTATTTTTAATAAAACTTTCAATTGATATATTTGATTCTTCAATAAAACTAAGATTTTTTTCAATGTCTATTTTGAAGTCTAAAATAGTATTTTGTTTTACTTCTTTTACTATATGTATAGGGATCTCTTGGCTACCTAAGTCTAAAATAGTATTTAAAGTTGATTTATTATTATCAGTATACTTTAATCTTATTTCAACATTTTTTATAATTTCTTCGATACTAGGTCCTATTATTTCAGGAATTATTTTGTAAGCATTAAAAATTACTCCAGTAGAAATTAAAAGTGTTTTTAAATTTTTAATTTCTGATAAACCAAAAGCTTCTGAACTATTTAAATAAGTAAAAAATATTTCTTCGCCTTGATAATAACCTGCATAAAAAACATTATTTTCAGTATAACAACTAATATAACCAGTAAATTTTTCAGACGCTAAATTTTCTATTATAGGTATAATATCAACAATAGAAGAATCTAAGGATTTATGAATAGAATCATGTTTTCCAGAAATAATAGAAGATATAATTAACGGGGCATAAAAATCTTTGTCTTGTGGTATTTTTAGTTCTAACTTATCAACTTTACTTGGTAAATTATAAAAAACATTATCTCCTACAGCTAAAGATTTTGTACATAAAGAACCAACAAAATTACCATCATAAACAAATAAATATTGTTCATGATTTACTAGCAATAACCCTGTAAAAGCTCTTCCAAATAAAGAAGGTTCTATTACTTTTTTTATAGCATCTTGTAAAGATATTTTTACACTTTCTGTTTTCCAAGAGCTAATCATTCTATCAACCCAGTTATAATCGCTTTTTAACTCTTGGATAAAAACCTTATTTACAGAAGTTTTTTTCAAAGAAGTAGTTCTAAAAGATGTATTTCCACTATCATTTAATATGAGCGTATTTTGTTGATTATTACTAGTAGAAACTGTTACTCCAAAAAAACTTCCTATATTTATATTAGAAATTTCACTATTAAATAACTTAGAAATTTCTTTAGCCATTTCTGAAGCTCTTTGATAACGCCTATTTGGATCTTTTTCAAGAGCCTTAGAAATAACTAAATCTGCAGCTAATGGAAGTGTTTTATCAAATGATGTAACTGGGTCAGGAATTTTTTTCATAATCTTAAAAACCATATCACCTAAATTTTTCCCATCAAAAGGAACATTTCCTGTTAAAAGTTCATATAGAGTTGCCCCTAAGGAGTAAATATCAGCTCTATGATCCACACTAGCTGAGTCTTCTAATTGTTCTGGAGAAATATACATCATACTACCTAATAAAGCACCTGTTTGAGTTAATCTCTTTTTTTCTTTACTAAGTTGGGCTATACCAAAATCAGTTAATTTAGGAATCCCTTTTTTAGATAAAATAATATTATCTGGTTTTATATCTCTATGAACAATTCCATTATCATGTGCATAATCTAGAGCTGCACATATTTGTAATATTATATTTATGGTTAATTCTACGGGTATCTTTTTTTGTTCTTTTACTATAGTAGATAAAGTTTTACCATCTATATATTCCATAACCATATAATATTGCTCATTTACATTACCTATATCATAAATACTAACAATATTAGTATGCGATAATTTAGCAATAGCTTTAGCTTCTCTTTTAAATCTGCCTACAGCTTCATCTATATCTACATCTTGAGAATTTGAAATTTCTAAAACCTTTATAGCAACTTGTCTTTCTAATCTATTATCGGTAGCAAGGTAAACAGTACCCATACCACCTTTTCCAAGTTCTTTTTCTATTGTATAGTTTTTAGCTAATTCGGTTAAAAGGTCACTCATTAAAAAATTAGTTCCATTAAATATTAAGCATAGTAAAATTATAACTTAAAAATATATATTAGTTAATTATATGTATTAATTTGATTTTCATTACTTCCTTTATATTAGTATGTAAAATATTTTTTAAGTTTTTTTTAAATTATTTATATAATATGATTTAGAGCATGGCTAAAAGTAATTTTTTATTGTATATTTTTATTTAACCTTAAATGTATTAGAGTCTAAAAATGTTTAATATTTTAAAATCTAAAAAAAATAAAATATCTGATAGTGATAATCCTTTGGCAATGATTAATGAAGCTAAAGCTATGACTAATGATAGAGATGAAAAAAGATTAGAAACAGCAAACAATTTATATAATGAAGCTTTAATACTTATTGAAGAGTTTAAGAAAACCAATGATGCTAATATTTTAGAAGAAGCTTCAGGAAAACTTGAGGAGTCACTTAAATATAGTAGATCAAAAGGAGAAACTTATTTCTGGTTAGCCTATGTTTTATATATATACAAAAAAGATAAAGAAGCTTTTGCTTATTTAAAAATAGCTGAGGAATTATCTCCAGACTACCCAAAAATAAACGAATTTAAAAATATAATTTCTAGTACATAAAGGAGCTTTAAAATGATAACACCTTCAAGCGTAGGTATCCCTACTTATAAACCTGTTACAACAAAAGATGTTGATCAAGTTAAACAGCAAGTAGTAAATACTATTAAGCAAGAAATTCCTAAAGTTCCTAGTTCTATATCAACACCAGTAAAATCTGCTATTTCTAGTTTATCATCAGTATCAGATTCAATTTCAGGAGTAAAAGCAGATGTAGATAGAATAAAAAAATTAGCTTCTATAGATACCGAAATTCATACTTCATCATCTTCAAGCTCTGATACTATGAGTCATGGAACTAAAATTACTGACTCTGGAGTTTCAGGTCATGCAGAAGTTGCACATGGTAGTGCATCAACTAGTGCAGAGTTTAATGGAGCTAAAGTAGATGCTAATGCACATGGTAAATTACTTTCTGTAAAAGGTAGTGCGAATCTTGAAGATGGTTTACATGCAGAAGTTAGTGTAGCTCATGGTAAAGCTTCAGCTTCAGCTACAATTGGTGGAAAAGGAGTTGAAGCTTCAGTTGAAGCTGGTGTATTATCTGCAAGAGCTGGAATTAACTCTGAGTTTGTTGGAGCAAGTGCTACTTTAGGAAAAGTAAGCACAGGAGTAGATGTTGCAGGGGTTGGTTCATTTGGAGTTGGATTAACTGCTGGAGCAGGATTTGAAATTAATCCAGATAAAATTACTGTATCTCTAGGTGTTGAAATTACAATACCTAATCCAGCTAAATTAATAAAATCACTTTGGTCATAATATAAATTAAAACAACTTTTGGTTAATTACATGGTATATCTAAGTATTTAAATTTTAGATATACCATTTTTTAAATTAATTTTTTGTAGAAACAGTTAAAACATGTGGTGGTGTAGCATCAGCAGGATAAACATAAGAAACTTTCACATTTTTTACTTCATTTGGTTTTAAAACAAAATCTTGTAAAGAAATTCCTTTTTGCCCAAATCTTTGAACTAAATGTATATATTTTTCATTATTATCAAATTCTAATTTTATTTCACCTCTAAAACAAATTCTTTCTGGAGGCTCTTCAAAAAAACTTAGCTCTTTTTGCTCTTTTTTCTCTGGTAATCTTATTGGGCTATCAAAACTAAGTGAAACGGTTTTATTTTCATTAGTATTATTATACAAAGGTATTTCTACTTCGTATGTTACTCCATAATTAGAATGAGATTGATATGCAGTATCATCATATCTTTTTTTCATTTCACCACTTTGTACTTGGTTTGTTCCAAAAGTATTGTTATAAACTGTATTTAATACAAAAGAAAATCCATTACCTTTTTCAGGGATAAGCAATTTATCATTATCATTAACTATTTTACCAATCCATTTATTTCCTTCAGCTACTCCAGAAACTCTACCATAAATAAAAGGTTTACCTTTTTCTAAAGGTTTATCTAAGGGGCTAGGTATTTTATCTCTTTGTTCTGATAAATTACCTTTATTTAGTATATTTATCCAATCTTGTAAAGTTGGTTTGGTTGAAAAGAAAAACATTTCTTTTTCATATAAAGCTAAATCTGCAATATTTACAGGGCCAGAGCTTTTTAATTTGATTAGAGTAGTTCTTCCATTGATATAAGGGGCTAACAAAGTTTTTATCGGAATAGGTAGTTCTTTTAATAAAATTATTTCATTAGGTTGTAATCTTATTTCTTTTTCTAAAAAATTTTTTTCTCTTAAAATATCTTGAGATACTCTATCACCTGGGCCTGCAAAAAATCTACCATCATTATTTTCAATAAAATTATCTAGTTTTACAAAAGGTGCATCAGGTTGACTTAAATAACTTGCAGAAGCTAAAATTTTTACTCTTATTAATTTATTTGTAGGATTTCCTAATAAAATACCTTGGTATAAAGTAGTTAAATCTCCTTTTTTTCTTTCTACTGCTATATGATGAGTAAATATATCAAATTCACCTTCAAATTCTTGTTCTAAATGAGCATTTTTATTTTCTTTTCCTTCTGATGAAAAAGTAGAAAGTAAAATACCTTCTGTTTTTACAATTTCAGGACTATTACTATTAAAAACCAAATTTTTAGTTAATTTTCCTTGTAAAGGATAAGTTTTATAAGGTAAGTTAAATTTTTTAGGTTCAATTTTTTTATCTTCAGCAGATGCAAAAAAACAAGATGAACATAATAAAATAGTAGTTAAAAATATTTTTGTATTGAATTTCATTTTTCTTATTGTTATACCATAATAAACATTTTAAAATATAATATCATTTTATCTGAATACATTAGACATATATCATTTTTATATAAAAATAGATTAAAAATTTAAATTTATTGAGATTATAAAAGATATTTTTAATGCTATAAGTATGCTATTGTGTGTTCCCTGTAGAAAAATTTGTTTTTTATTTATATTTGTTGAAAGTATTGTTAGATTAAAAATAGTATTTCTACAGTTTAATTTTTATTTAAATTTACCTTATAAAAAACACTTTTTTATATTACAAATAAACCTTACTATGCTATAATTTATTATTATCTTTTTTATAATATTTGGGTCCTATTTATGAAAAAAAGTTTAGCACTATCATTATCTTTTTTAGTTATTTCAACATCTTTTGCTTGTAAAAACAATAACTCAGAAACAATTACAACAGAAGAAAACTCTTATATTTCATCTACTCCTAAAAAAGGAGAAAGTAGAACTACTGGAAATAATATTTTTTTATTTGCCAAAAATAATGCCAAAGTAAAATTACAAAAATCTGGTTCTATAAAAGGAGATGGTATTTATAGCGATCAAACAGAATTGTATTTTTCTGATACAGATGTAAGTAGAAATGAAAATGTAAAAGTAAAACTAAGATCTTATAAAGATAATTTAGATTCAGCTTCTATTTCTTTTAGTGATGGAAGAAATGTAGAAATGAAAAAAGATAGTACTGTTAAAAATGATATTTTTGACTTTTGGGTAGCAGATGTTAACTCAGGTTCTTCTAATTCTAGATACAAGTTTGTACTTAAAAGTGGTAATGACACAGCTTATTATGATGCTCTAGGTTTTTCAGGAAATGATAGAGGTTTTGATGTAAGCTTTTTTATGACTCCAGATTTTAAAACTCCAGATTGGGGTAAAGATGCTATATATTATCAAATATTTGTAGATAGATTTTATAATGGAAATACTAAAAATGATGTAAAAGATAATGAATACATGTTCCCATATCCAGAAGATCCTAATAACCAATTTAATAATAAAGTAAAAGCTATGAAATGGGGAGATCTTCCAGAACAACCTGCTAAAAACAGAGATTTCTTTGGAGGAGATATAGAAGGTGTAAGACAAAAGTTACCTTACTTACAAAGTTTAGGTATTAATACTATTTATTTTAATCCTATTTTTACTTCACCTAGTAATCATAAATATGATACACAAGATTATAGAACAATAGATCCTCATTTTGCTAGTAATGAAGAATTCAAAAACTTTGTTAAAGAAGCTCATTCAAAAGGCTTTAAAGTAGTTTTAGATGGAGTTTTTAATCATACAGGAAGTTGGCACAGATGGTTTGATAGAGCTGGTAAATACGATACTGTAGGAGCTTTTGAGAATCAAAGTAGTCCTTGGATTGATTTTTATAACTTTAGCCAATGGCCTAAAAACTATATCAGTTGGTGGGGTTTTGATACATTACCAAAATTAAATTATGCTTCTTCTAAATTAAGAGGAGAAGTTTATGGAAATTCTGATTCTATTGCAAAAACTTGGATAAAAGAATATGGTATAGATGGTTGGAGATTAGATGTACCTAATGAAGCTGGTCCTAATGGTGGTAGTGATGACCATTCAATTTGGAAAGGTTTCAGACAAGCAGTAAAAAGTGCTAATCCTAATGCTATTATTCATGGAGAACTTTGGAAAGGTGCTCAACCATTTTTACAAGGTGATGAGTTTGATGGTGTTATGAACTACGAAGGTTTTGCCGATGCCGTTTCTACTTATATGAATGAAGGTTTTACTATAGAAACAACTCAGAGAGAAAGAATTACACCTTCTACTTTTGATACATGGATAAGATCTGTTATGGCTAAAACACCTTCTCAGTCTAATTATGTTTTGATGAATCTTTTATCTAGCCATGATACTTCAAGATTTATGTTCAGAGCTAAAGATGATGAATGGAAAGCTTATGAAGCAGTTATTTTCCAAATGACTTTTATAGGTGCACCTATGATTTATTATGGAGATGAAATAGGAATGACTGGTGGTAAAGATCCTGATTGTAGAAGAACCTTTAATTGGAATTTTAATAAGGGAGATCATTTACCACAACTCTATAAAAAAATGATTGCTATTAGAAAAAATAATTCAGCTTTAAGAAGAGGTACTTTTGAAACTCTCTTAACCGATGATAATAATGGTATTTATTCTTATTCTAGAATGGATAAAAAGAATAAAGTTTTAGTTATTCTAAATAATACATCTGCAACTAAAACAGTTACTGTTAATGTTGCTAAAATGGGATTAGAAAAAGGAGCTGTATTAAAAGAAGAATTAAATAATACTTCTTTAAGTGCAAGAACTGTAAAAGTTGATGATAACTATAATGTAACTTTACCTGTTTATGGTCATTATGGTGCAATTTTTACTATGGCTAATTCTAAATAAATAATAATCTTATAAAAAGAGTCCAAAATAAAACTTTGGACTCTTTTTTTATCTTATTTTTAAAAACTTATGACTTTGAATACTTAAACGCCATTCGGGATTATTTTTTATTAATTCAATACAATAATCTATATTTTCAAAATTAGGCTCATTATAATTCATTTCTGGAGAAATAAGATAGTTTCTAAAATTACCTATTTTATTTGGCAAATTGTCTCCTTTTTTTAAAACAAATTTTAACTCATCACCTTCTAATTGGGCTATTTTTTTACTTTTAGGGGAAACACAAATAAAATCAATTAAAGAGGAAATCTCTTTTATACCATTAGATTCTATGGCTAAATAAAAATTTTTATCTTTTAATTTTTTTAAGAGCTTATCATTAAGTTGTAATGTTGGTTCTCCACCAGTAAAAATAATATTTTTACAATTAAAAGCCTCAATATTACTTATTAATTCTTCTTCAGATAACTCTAAATTTACATCATTGTAAGGAGTATCGCAAAAACTACAAGATAAGTTGCAATAAGAAAATCTGACAAAAATATTTGGAGTACCAACTCTTACTCCTTCTCCTTGAATAGAATAAAAAATTTCTACTAATTTATATTTGTTTTCTGTAATATTCATTTTTTAAAAACTAAAAATGTAGCTCCTATTATCATAATAAAAGCTAATATATAATTCCAAGTAAATTTTTCTTGTAAATAATAAATAGAAAAAATAGAAAAAACGCTCAAACTAATAATTTCTTGAATTGTTTTTAATTGAACGGCATTAAATTGCTCATTACCAATTCTATTTGCTGGAACTTGAAAGCAATATTCTATAAAAGCAATAAACCAACTTATGATTATTACTTTTAGCATTGCTTCATGTTTAAATTTTAAATGCCAATACCATGCAATAGTCATAAAAATATTAGCTATTACAAGTAAAGAAATAGATTTTAATGCCATTAACCTAAAATTATTAATCCTTTTAATCTTACAGAATTCCTCGAAGCTCTTCTTTGTACTTCAATACCCCAAAGGGGGGCTTAATTTTATTATTTATAAGAGTTTTAAGCTATAATAATAAAAATCTATATTTTAACATATAATTTTTTTATTTTTTAGCTTGATTAATTTATTTTTATAAATAAATAACTGTTTAGAAAATTAATGTAAAAAATAAAATAGCCCATATTTCTCACAGGATTTTAAAATATTTTAAAAACACACTTTGTCATTCTTTGGTAGCAAGGAATCCAGTGTATTTTTCTTTGATAAATTTTTATAAAAAAGTTGCGTAGATTCCGTAATACTACGGAATGGCGAAACGCAACTTTAACAATTAATTAAGAGAATTATTATTTTATTTTGTGAAAAATACGGGCTAGAAACTTAAGTTAAAATAATAATTTTGAATTAATTTTAGGAGTATTTTCTAGTTTTTGCTATAATTATAATTAGAAATTTAAACTAGTTTTGAATTTGTTTTTTATAAAAAATAAACTCAAAATCTAGATATTTTCTAAAAGGAAATTTAAATAAAATGGAAAATATAAATATAAAAGATAGAAATATCTTATTATTTGATGGAGAATGTAATTTTTGCAATTCTAGTGTAAATTTTATAATAGATAATAATCCAAATAAAGATATTTTATTTTCTTCATTGCAATCTAATTTTGGTCAAAATATATTAGAAAAATATAATTTACCAAAACAAAATTTTAATACTTTAGTTTTTATAGAAAAAGAAGTATGCTATATAAAATCTAGGGCTGTTTTTAAAATAGCTAAATATCTAAATAAAAAGTATAAATATTTATCATACTTTGGTGTCTTACCTGTATTTTTTACAGACATATTTTATGATATTATTGCTAAAAATAGATATAAACTTATGGGTAAAAATAATTCTTGTCGAATGCCTACTAAAGAACTAAAGGAAAGGTTTATAAATTAAAATGAATCAAGAGGGTATAGAAGTAGTTTCAGATTTTAGAAACTTACAAAGAGATGATTTTTTAAAAAAATATGAATGCTTTTTCCTTATAAAAAAGGAAGGAGAACCAGAAAATAAGGCTAATAAAGGAATCGCTTTTGCTACAATAGCAGTAGGTAACTTAGAAGAACTTTTAGCTAAAGCAAAGGAATCTACTTTATCTAATAAAATTATAGAAATCTTTCCTTTGAAAAAAACTAATAAAAATCCTTTTCAAAAAAAAATAACTATAGGAAGAACTACTACTCAAGATATAACAATAGATAATACTAGTATTAGTAAGTATCAAGGGCATTTTGAATATCTTTCTTCTGAAGAAATTTCTTTTATTGATAGAGGTTCTACAAATGGAACTTTTATTAATAATGTAAAATTAGAACCATCTGTTAATAATAATGTCAAAGATGGCGACATTATATCATTTTCTGGTATAAAATATACAGTTTATAACAATAGAAAAACTTTTTTATTATTAAAAGATACTAAATTTGATTTTTAAATTTTAATTTTAAGGAAAAGATATGGCTGATACATTTAAAGAAATAAAAGATATCCTTTTTGATTGCTCTACTGCTGGAACTCAAGTTCACTTAAAAGTAAAAGGCGAATATAAAAACGGTTTTTTTGGTAAAAAATTTTTGAGCCAAAAAGTAGGTAAATGTGATTTACAAGCTCAAGGCGGTTGTACTGTAAAAATAGATAATGTAGAAACCTCTAAATGCCCTGCTATAATAAAAGCAGTAAAATGTGGGCTAAAATGGTAATTAATAACATAAAAAAAATTACTATACTAAGTTTTTTAGCTTTTTTATCTTTTAGCACAACAAAAGCTTATGCTAATCAAGATTTAAATATAGAAACTAAAATTAAATTAGAAAAAGCACCTGAAATAAATGCTATAAATTTTGAAACAAAAGAAACTTTAACTTTAGAGCAATTTAAAGATAAGATTATTCTTTTAGATTTTTGGGCAACATGGTGTGGACCATGCTTAGAATCTATGCCTTATCTAAATAAAATACAAGAACGCTATAAAGAGGATATTGTTGTTATAGCAATTTCAGATGAAAAAGATAAGACTATAAAAAAATTTTTAAAAGATAAAAAATTTAATTTTATTATAGGGCAAGATATAAATAACGATACTAACATAGCTTATCCGCATAGCTGGATTCCTTATACAGTCATGATTAATAAAAATAAGGAAATTTTAGGTGAGATTTTCCCTTTAAAATTAACTTATAATATGATAGATAAAATGATTGCAGAAAATAAAAGCTTAGATGATATAAAAAAAGATTTTAAAATACCCAAAGAATATCAAACTTATTTAGCTTTAAGTTTATCTAATAAAAAACAAAAAACAGAAACTTATTTTATAACCCATGATAATGATTTTCAAGAAATTAAAATTGAAAATCAACCTCTAATTAAAATTTATAAAAAAGTTTTAGGAAACTATATAGCAGAATCTAATATAGTAAATAAGATAAAAAATTTAAAATATAAAGATAATCGTTATAACTTTTATCTTAGATATAATATAAAAGATACTCAAGATAATTTTAAATATTTACTTAATTCACTTGATTTGTCTAGCGGAATAAGTTCAAAAATAGAAAAATTAGAAAAAGAAACTTTATTATTGAAGATAAAAAATACAGATAAACTAAAATCTAATTCTAATAACTTAAAAAAGGTAAAGATAAGCGATAATAAATTTGAAGGTTTAGCTATAAATTCACTTGATTTAAAAAATTTTATTCAAAATAAATTTAATATAACGGTTATAGATGAAACTAATATAAATGGTAAATTATTTGATTTAAATATTGATTTTAATGATAGTATAGAAGATTTTAAAAATAAATTATCTGATTATGATTTTTATCTAGAAAAAGAAAATCGTATAGTAGATATTTTGACATTAGAATAATAATTTATGAATAATTATAAAACTAAAAAACTTAGTTTAAAAAATAAAGTTTTTCAATTAAAAAGAAACTATTTAAGAGGCTCTATAATAAGACATCATTTAGGCTCCTCTAATTTAAATAATTCTAGAGATATAGATATTTATCTACCTCCTAGCTATAATAAAGATAGAAACAAGCATTATCCAGTTTTATATATGCATGATGGAAATAATCTTTTTTATCCTGAAATAGCTTTTGCTGGTAAACCTTGGAAAATAAACAAAACCGTTGATATGCTAATTAACACAGGATTAATTCAAGAAATAATAGTTGTAGGAATACATAATACTATAGGTAGAAATTATGAATATACTTGGGATCAAATGAAATATAGAAATGGTTTTGTAGAAGGTGGCGGAGGATATAAATATTCTAAATTCATTATAAATGAAGTAAAAGATTATATAGATAGAGAATTAAGAACATTACCTGATAGAAATAATACAGCTATTGCTGGTTCTTCTTTAGGCGGTCTTATATCTTATTATTTAGCTTTATACTATCCAAATATTTTTGGTAAAACAGCTATAATTTCTCCATCCCTTTGGTGGTCTCATGGAAAACCTCTTTTAGATTCAAGAGCTATTTCAAATAATTTAAAAATATGGCTAGATATGGGAACTCAAGAAGGGCATTCTAATATAGAAATGACTAGATTTATGAGAAATGAATTGTATAAAAAAGGCTATAGAGAAGGTTATAATTTGGGTTACTTAGAAGATAGAGGTGGTAAGCATAATGAAGTTTCTTGGGGAAATAGATTTCATTTACCTTTAATTTTCTTTTTTGGAACAAGACATAGTTTAATTTTTTCTAAAGTATAAAATATTTCTTTTAACTTATATAAGTTTTATTTTTATTAGATATGGTGGTGCCCAAAAACGGGCAAAGCAGTGCTTTTCCCCTACGAAAATACTGGGTTTGCTCCCAATGTTTTTCGTAAAAATTGTCTTTTTGGACAGCCCCTTTCAGTGGGTATGGTGGCAGATCTTCCACCTCCTTCCTCCTACGGTGTTGATACACCGCATGAGGTCTTAAATTTATTTTTTTAGTAAGTGTATGGTTTTGAATGAAAAAAGAAGATAAGTATTTTGGTTTAGTTGATAAAAATGGTAAATCTAACTTCAAAACTATTGGGTTAAAAAAATCTGCACTTTCAGATTTACACCATCATTTTATAAGAAAATCTTGGAGTCAATTTAGTGTAACTATTTTTTTTATTTATATAGTTATAAATCTTTTCTTTGCTATTTTATATAATTTTTTTGATGGCTTAGATCATGCAGATAGTTTTACAGATTATTTCTTTTTTAGTGTACAAACACTAGGTACTATAGGGTATGGTTATATTTATCCTAAAGTTGATTCTTATGCTACCAATTTAATTGTATCTTTAGAAGCTTATATAGGTATTCTTTTTACAGCGTTTGTTACAGGTTTATTTTATTCAAAATTTTCTTTACCAAGAGCAAAAGTAGCTTATACAGAAAAAGCAGTTGTTTATATGGATAATGAACAACTAACACTTAAATTTCGTATTGCTAATACTAGAGAAAGTCAAATTGTAGATGCAAATCTTAGTGCTACCTTAATAAAATTAATTGTTAATAAAGATGGTACTAAAATACGAAAAATGTTTGATATGAAATTAGAAAGAAGTAATATTCCTACAGTTATTTTAACTTTTGTTGCTTCTCATATTATTGATGAAGATAGTCCTTTTTTTGGAGAAACTCATCAATCTCTTGTAGAAAAGCAAGCTTTTATGGGTGTAAGTATTATAGGTGTTGATGAAATAACTTCTCAAACTATTCATTCTAGATATTTTTATAGTTTTGAAGATATTATATGGAATGCTAAATTTGAAGATATGATCTTTAAAGATAAAGATGGTAGTAATTATATTGATTATAGAAATTTTAATAAGATAAATATACTTTAATGATCTAATTTAATAGTTTTAAATTTACCTTCCCAACTAGGTGGATACCACCAAGCAAATTTACCTAATATTTTTAATATAGATGGAACTAGCATTATTCTTATAATTGTTGCATCAATAATAACAGATGTTGCTAATCCTACACCCATTTCTTGAACCAAAATTACTTTTGAAAAAGAAAACGCAGAAAAAACTATAATCATAATTAAAGCTGCACTAGTAATAATTCCACCACTTTTTTCTAGTCCCATAGCTATAGAATAAGAAACATCACCTGTTTTATCGTATTCTTCTTTTATTCTACTCATCATGAATATTTCATAGTCCATACTTAAACCAAAGATAATACAAAATAAAACCATAGGAGTCATTATCATTAAAGCACCTGGTGTTTTTTCTATGCCTAAAATATCAATAAATAACCCATATTGAAATACTAAGACTAACCATCCGTAACTAGCACCAACAGATAATAAGTTCATAATGATAGCTTTTATAGGTAAAATAACAGAACCTAGCATCATAAACATAATAATATAAGTAGCTATTAAAATTAGGGCAATAATAAGAGGAAAATCTGCATAAACAGCATTCTGAAAATCTATATTACTTGAACCGATACCTGCAACTAAAATTTTCATATTAGGTGCATCAAAGTTTTTCTTTAATTCTCTTAATTCTCTAACAGTATCCAAATCTGCGGCGTCTTTTTCTATGTTATTATTAAAAACCCAAAAAAGTGTTTTTTTGTTATCTTTACTAACAAAAGGATTACCTTGAGCCAAACCCATATTTTGCATCATAATAGTATTTGCATAAAGATTTTCATATTCTTTCATACTAGTATTAGAAAAAGGATTTACTATTCCTAATATTTTATAAACACCTTCTAACTTAGAAGTTTTTTGTATAAAATCATATATTTTTTCTATATTTTTTTTATCATAAATATTAGAATCATCTGTTACTTCAAAGCTAAGACCAACAGGAGAAAATTGAGATGCTGGATCTATTTCCATCATTTTTTCAAAACCAATTCTAGAATCTAAATCCTTTGGCATAAGTAAAACACTAGAATTCCATAATTTTATATTTAAAGATAAAGAACTTAACCCAACTAATAAAATAGTTCCTGTAACAAAAAACATAACTGGTCTTTTCATTACCAAATTTGACCAATTAAGCCAAAAGTTTTGTTTTCCTTTAGTATATTTTACAAGTCTGTGCAAAGCTCTTGGTGAATTTATTCTTGGTCCTAGATAAGAAAAAATAACAGGTAATAGAGTTAAAGATAAAACTATAGAAACTCCTACTACAATCATTCCACTTAGTCCAATAGATCTAGATAGAGGTAAGGCTGGTATTAATAAAACACCCATCCCTATAGCTACTGATAAACCAGAATAACAAACAGCTTTACCAGCTGTAATCGTTGCATGAATTGCAGCATCATTTGGAGAAGCTCCTTTTTCAAGTTCTTCTTTAAATCTGCTTACCATAAATAAACAATAATCTAAACCAACTCCTAATCCCATCATAGAGGTTATAGCTTTACAAAACATAGCAAGTTCCATATTTTGCCCTATAACATATAAAATACCTAAGGTTATAACTATACTAACGACACCAACTAAAATTGGTAACACAGCAGAAACTATAGCTCCAAAAATAAAAATCATAAGAACAATAACCACTGGGAATATTTTTTGTTCTGCTCTTGTACTATCATTTTGACTTAGTTTTGTCATATCTTGAACAATAAGAGGAACTCCAGTTACATGTAATTCTAATGATTTATCAATATTTAGTTTTTTGATATTTTCTGCCATTATAGGAGCTTCAGGGCTACTCATATTTAAAGTAGTCATTTTCATTCCAATAAGTATAAAAGTTGATTTTTTATCTCTACTAACTAAAGATGAATCAAATGAATAATCATATACATCACCAACTTCGTTTTGCTTTTTGGCAAATTCCATAATAGTTTCTATAGATTTTTTATAGCTAGGATCATCAACTGTTTTATCTTTACTTTTTAACGTTACCACCATATTTTTTAAATATTGTTGTGGAAAATCTTCAATAATCATTTTATTTTGCTGATAAGATTCACTAGTTTTTACATAAGAACCTTCTCCTTGAAGTACTTCATCAGATTTTAATGCCCCAATTGAAGCTATTATAGTTACTATTATCCAAGTAATTAAAACAAAAAAGCGATTTTTTATAACAAACTCAGCTAATGAACGAAAAAAATCTTTTTTTTCGACTTCTTCTTCTTCTTTATCTTCAAAACTTTCTTTAATTAAGTTTTTATCAAATTTCATATCTTAAATTATACAAAAATCTATGGTTACTACTGTTTTTATAGTATTTTTATTATAACTTTAAATAAAAAAAGGTTAAAGATAAGTTAAGTAAATTTTACAGCTTTATGATTTTAAACTTAAATATTTATAGTTATAGGTATATAAGATTTTTAATAACTTTTTTAATTACATAAGTTAAAATTTAATGTATAATTGTTTTAACTTGAATAATATTAATAAGATAAATTTTATGCAAATAAAAGACATATCAGAAGCTGAGAATATAGTAAATACTTTAAATAGCGAAAGTAAACAAAAAGTTCTTACTCAAATAACTCAACTATTAGTTAACAATGTGGCCAGAGCACATACAGCTGACCCTTTTTCTGTTGTAAGTAGAATTGTTGCTGTTTTACCAAAAGATACACAACAAAAAGTGTTAGAAGAATTAAATTGGTTTGTACTAAGACAGTTAGATATACAAAATATACCTGTTTTTCCTATTTTTCAAAAATTATCAGGTGCTTTTTCAGATGATGTAAAACAAAATGTACTTAATGAAGTAAGTACTATTTTACAATCTGTAAATAGAACTAGTAATTTAGGTAGCCCAGCCTCTCCTCCTCCTCCTCCTGTAGCTGGAATTCCTAATGCACCTAGTATGCCACCATCACCTCCTAGTATGCCTCCATCTGCACCTCCGCCATCTGCACCTCCTTCTCCTATTGGTCAAAATCAAAATGCTTTTGCTCCTCAACCTCCTCAAGCTAATACCATAAAAAAATTTGTACCATCGACTCCTTCCCCAAATGTTCCTCCTCCTAATAATTTAAATCAAAGACCTACAGGTGCAAGTGTTGAACTTAAGTTTTCTAAAGGTTTAACTCTAACAGGAACTTTTAATTTAAAACCTAAAGATCCTGTAGATAAAGCAGCTCAAAAGATAGTTATGCCTGTAACTGAAACCTTAAAGTATATAATACCTATCCCTACAGAAGCTGCCAAAAAAGCTCAAGGAAATTTATCTACTCCAGTAGAAATTTATCAGTTTTTAAAATTATGTGATGGTTTTAAATCATTATCAACTGTTTATACAGAAGGTTATTCTGGTATAAGTATGCTAAATTTTATATATAAAACTTATTCAGTTTATATGGCTAAATATATTTTATTTAAAAAATCTCAAGACTTACCTCAAGATAAAGAAATGAGACTAAGAATTGGTGAATGGTTGTCATTTTTAGGGCATATACCTCCAGAAAAATTAGATAAAATAGTTCAATTACATAGAGTTTCAGTTCAAACTTTTGAAGCTAATAATAGAAATAGAGCTGCTAGTAGATCAGGAGCTAATTATGAAGCTGGTGAACCTAAAGGCCCTCTTTTTGGTAATTTCTTATTAGATTCAGAAATAATAAATAAAACTCAATTGAATGAAGCTTTAATGGTTCAATTACAGTTTAATGAAATTTTGTCTGCTTTAAAGTAATTTAATTATTAGAACTTTTATACTAGAAAAGAAGTGAAAAGTGAAAAGATACGAAGTTTATAACAAAATAGTTTCAAGTTTATTTTTTTGCAAACCATTTTTGTTTGAGTATATATAAAAAATTTTTAATTATTTTATTGAAAAAACTAGTCTTTTATTTTAATTTGATATACTGATCAGAGTTTAAAAGTTAGAAGTTAAAAGTTAAAAGAGTACTCTATAAAAAATTCTTATCACTTATACTTATAACTAAAATTATTGAGGTTTTTTAATGGAAATATTTTTAGATATTTTAATAATACTAATCAAAGAAATATTTATTGTAGGTACTTGTTTAAGTCTTGTTCCTGTTTTAGTTTGGTTAGAAAGAAAAGGTGCTGCACTTATTCAAGATAGAATAGGCCCTAATAGAACAGCAATAGGCTTCTTAAGGTTGGGTGGATTAATTCAATTAGTTGCAGACTCTATAAAAATGTTTTTCAAAGAAGATATTGTTCCTAGTTCCGTAAATAGATTTTATTACTATTTAGCACCTATGATTGCAGCTGCTGTTCCATTAATGACAATATCTATAGTTCCATTTGCTGATACATTAGTCATAGGTGATTATCAAGTACCTATGCAAGTTTTAAACTTACCAGTAGGAATATTATGGTTTTTTGCTATTGTTTCTTTATCTGTTTATGGAGTTGTTTTTGCAGGATGGTCCTCTAATAGTAAGTTTCCACTTTTAGGGGGATTAAGAGCTTCAGCTCAGATGCTTAGTTATGAAATACCTATGGGCTTATCTGTTATTGGTTTGATAATGATTTTTGGTAGCGTAAATTTAAGTGACTTTGTTTCTCAGCAAGGAGAGCTTTTATGGGGGATATTACCTAAATGGGGTATTTTTATGCAACCTTTAGCTGCTATTATTTTTATAGTTTGTGCTTTTGCAGAAACTAATAGAAGCCCTTTTGATTTAGCTGAAGGTGAATCTGAACTTGTTGCAGGTTTTCATACAGAATATAGTAGTATGAAGTTTGGTTTGTTTTTTATGGGTGAATATGTAGCTATGGTAGTTTCTTCATCACTTATTACCACTTTATTTTTAGGTGGATGGCAAATACCATATCTTAATACTAATATGCTAATAGAACACTCTAAAACTTTAATGCAAATTTCTTTTGCTGCTTTGGCTTTTCTTAGTTTCTTTTTAAGTTCTAAACTTTATAATTACCATAAAACTTATAAACATAGATGGAAAGATATGAGAGACTCAGAAAGCTTAATATTTTCTTATGCTATGATTTTATTAGGTATAATATCTATAGGAGCAGTAGCTTTAGTAAGTTTTGTAGATTTGCCTTCTTTTATAGGTCCAATATTTGCTATGATTGCTCAAACAGGTGCATTTTTTGCTAAAGTATTTTTTATTTGTTGGGTATTTGTTTGGGTAAGATGGACTTTACCAAGATTCAGATATGATCAATTAATGAAACTAGGTTGGCAAATATTGATGCCTTTAGCTTTATTAAATATATTTTTAACCGGTGCATTCTTACTATTTTTAGGTAATTAAAATAATGATAAAAGTTTCTAGAGAAGTAAAAGATTTAAAAGAAGATTTATACATTTTTGAAATCATAAAAGGTCTTGGCGTAACTATAAGACATATGTTTAAAAATGTCTTTAATCTTGAAAAATTACCAGTAATAGATTATCCTAACCAAGAAAAAGGTATTCCTCAAGGATATAGAGGAATGCATAGACTAACTCAAAGAGAAAATGGAGCTCCTAGATGTGTTGCTTGTATGATGTGTGCTACAGCTTGTCCAGCAGAATGCATTCATATAGAAGCTGCCGAATCTGAAGATAAAAATATAGAAAAATATCCTGGTAGATTTGATATAGATTTATTAGAATGTGTTTTTTGTGGTATGTGTGTAGAAGCTTGCCCTGTAGATGCAATCAGAATGGATTCTGGAATATATTCTATAACTAAAGGTAATAGAAGAGATTTTGTTATTACTAAAGATGAACTTTTGGCTGTAAAACCTCAAAGAGAAGAAGCAAAAAAACTAAATATAGAAAGACCTATGCATGATTATAAATAGACTTAGGTAAAAAAATAAATATTTAAGGGGTTTGTTTATATTACAAACCCCTTTATAATTTGTTGTATTTTTATAGGAATAAATTTATGAAAACAGATTTAGAAATAGCAAAAGAAGTCAAATTAAAAAATATAACTGATATAGCAAAAAAATTAGATATAGATGAAAATAATATTGAATTTTATGGTAAATATAAGGCTAAATTATCATTAGAGCTTATAGATGAAAAAAAAGCCAAAAAAAATAAACTTATTTTAGTTACTTCTATTACATCTGTGCCAGCAGGTGAAGGAAAAACAACTACTTCAATTGGCTTGGTACAAGGTATGAATAAAATAGGGAAAAAAACAGTAGCTGTACTTAGAGAACCTTCATTAGGGCCTGTTTTTGGTATAAAAGGAGGTGCTACTGGCGGAGGCTTAGCCCAAGTTTTACCTATGGAAGATATAAACTTACATTTTACTGGAGATCTTTCTGCAATAGAAAAAGCTAATAATTTATTAGTTGCGATGATAGATAATAATATTCAAAACAAAAAAAACAATCTAAATATAGACCCTAGAACAGTATCTTTTAATAGAGCTATGGATATGAATGATAGAGCTTTAAGAAAAATTATTGTAGGTTTAGGTGGAAATCAAGGTGGAATACCAAGAGAAGCTAGTTTTGATATAACCGCAGCATCAGAAGTTATGGCTATTTTATGTTTATCAGAAAATATTTCTGACCTAAAAAAACGTTTGGGTAATATTTTTGTTGGCTTTACTTATGATAAAAAGCCTATTTTTGCTAAAGATTTAAAAGCTGAGGGTGCTATGGCAGTTTTATTAAAAGATGCTATAAAACCTAACTTAGTTCAAACTTTAGAAGGTAACCCTGCTATTTTACATGGAGGGCCTTTTGCAAATATTGCACAAGGTACAAATTCTGTAATAGCAACTAAAATGGGTTTAAGCTTAGCTGATTATGTTGTTACAGAAGCCGGATTTGGCTCTGATTTGGGTGCAGAAAAATTTTTTGACATAAAATGTAGAAAAGCAGGTTTAATACCTAGTGCTACTGTTATTGTTTGTACCTTAAGAGCTTTACGTTATCATGGTGGAGCAAACTTAAAAGATATTAATACCCCTAATATAGAGTGCCTGAAAAAAGGATTAGGTAATTTAGAAAAACATATAGAGAATATTACTAATTTTAATACTCCTATAGTAGTGGCTATGAATGCTTTTATTTCTGATACAGAAGAAGAAATAGAAATAATTAGAAAACTTTGTTTAGAAAAAAATGTAGCTTTTTCTATTTCTAAGGCTTGGGAAAAAGGTGGTGAAGGAACCATAGATTTAGCAGAAAAAGTAGTTGAAGCTGTTTCAAATAATAAAAATGAATTCAATTTTTTATATAACTTAGAAGATAAAATAGAAGATAAAATTTTTACTATAGCCTCTAAAATTTATGGAGCGATAGAGGTTAATTATTCATCTCAAGCAAAAGAAGATATAAAAAAAATTATAAAATTAGGTTTTGATAAATTTCCAGTTTGTATTGCAAAAACTCAAAAATCTTTATCTGATAACCCTAAACTATTAGGAAAACCTACAAATTTTTCGGTTACAGTTAGAGAAATAAAAATAGCATCTGGTGCTGGTTTTATTATCCCTATTATGGGTGAAATAATTAGAATGCCAGGTTTACCAGATTTCCCTGCTGCTGAAAATATAGATATTGATGAAACTGGTAATATTTTTGGTATATTTTAGTTTTTATAATACTTGCTATAATATTTAGTATATTTTTTTAGGTGTAGTTATGAAGATAAAAAAAGTTTTAGCAATCTTAGCTGTTTTAGGTTTTGCTTTTTATAAAATAAAAGAAAAATACAATAAAACAGAGGGTAATATAGAAGAAAAATATATTTTAGTTACAGGAGCTTCTACAGGGATAGGTAGAGGAATAGTAGAAGATTTAGCAGATAAAGGATATAATGTTTTTGCTACCGTAAGAAAAGATTCAGATTTTGAAACATTAGCAAATTTATCATCAAAAATAATTCCTGTAAAAATGGATGTAACTGACTATGATTCTATTTTAAAAGCAAAAGAAATAGTTAAAGAAAAATTAGGTACTAATAAACTTTATTCTTTGATAAATAATGCTGGTATAGCTGTTTCTGGGCCTATGGAATTAATTTCTGTAGAAGAATTAAGAAGACAATTTGAAGTAAATTATTTTGGTGTAGTTAATACAACTCAAGTATTTTTCGAGCTTTTAGATAAAAATAATTCAAAAATTATAAATATGAGTTCTGTTGGTGGTAAAGTTGCTTCACCTTTTATGGGGCCATATAACGCTTCTAAATTTGCTTTGGAAGCTATGTCTGATTCTTTAAGAAGAGAGCTTTTTAATAGTAATATTGAAGTAATTGTTATTCAACCTGGAATGATAGAAACCCCTATTTGGGATAAAGCAGAAGAAATAGATGTAGATAAGTATAGAGATTCTGCATATATAGAAACTTTAGAAAAAATGAAAGATAAAATAATTGAAAAAGGTAAAAATTCAGCTCCAGTTGAATTGGTTTCAAGAACTATTATTGATATTTTAGGCAGAAAAACTAATAAAACTCGTTATTGGGTTTCTGGAGCTCCAATAGTAGAGGTTTTTATTCCTAGAATGTTACCAGATAAAGCTGTAGATTTTATAGTTAATAAATTTATAAGATTATAAAAATGAATTTAAGACCTCCTACTGGGTATCAACCCCGCAGTAGGAAGGGATCTACCCCCTGAAACCCCAGAGCAGAGCTCTTAGGTATTCTCTAATAAAAATAAAATCTTAACTCACCAAAAATCTTATATTTTCATTGTATATTTAGAAAAAGTTATGAGTGCTAATATTTTATTTTATTTATATTATAGCTATTCCCGAAAAAATTAAATACATAATTAAATAGTAAAAGTTGCTTATCTCCTGAATCAATACTGAATCAAGTTCAGCATGACTTGAGGCTGATTATAAGCAACTTTTTATAATAATTTTAAGAATAACTAATTATAAATTTGTATGCTAAAAATATGGGAATAGCTATGTAATATGTATAAATTAAGTTTTTAGATATTAGTAAAATATTTTTTGTGTTTATTTATCTTAGAATTTTTTGGGATGGGGTTGGTGAGACTTGAACTCACATGGATTTCTCCGCCACCCCCTCAAGATGGTGCGTCTACCATTTCGCCACAACCCCTTAGCGTAACTAAGTTAGCTTTACCAATACAAGGTAACACAAACTTAGTTAATAATCAAGTCCTTTATTACTTAGAAAGACCTAACTTTTTTTGAAGTTCTCCTGTTTCATAAAGTTCCATAGTTATATCACAACCACCTACTAATTCACCTTCTATAAATAATTGAGGTGATGTTGGCCATCCGTATAAATCAGTTAAAGTTCTTAAAATAGTAGGATGATCTTCATATATATTAACAGATGCATAATCTACTCCTAATGAGTCTAAAATGCCACTAACTCTTGCAGAAAAACCACATTGTGGCATGTCTGGTGTTCCTTTCATAAAAAGAGCTACCTTATTTTTTTCTACAGTATCTTTAACATGTTGTTTTAAATCTGACATACATTTACTCCTTAAAATTTATTTTTTTATTGTTTTTATAGATAAAGCATGAATAAAACCACCTTTGCTTTCCATCTGATGGTCTAAAATATCATGTATCATTTTATGTTGTTGTATAAGAGTTTTACCTTCAAATGAAGAAGAAGTAACTTCTATTTTTAAATGATTCCCACCACCCAAATCAAAAAGTTTAACATCAGAATCTGGTAAAGCTTCTTTAACAGTGTTTATAACTGTTTCAAAATTACTCATTTTTACCTCTTACTTTCTAACTCATATTCAAAAAAACTAAATCGTTATGAGATTTTATTTTATTATAGAGAATAATTTAAGTCCACACTTAGATTTATTTATTCTCTTTTCTTATAGATTTTTATCTTAAAGAATCATTGAATCCATTTTTATTGAATACAGATTAGATTATATCTTAATAAATATAAATTGATATCTTTAAAATTTATTTTTTTATAAATCATTATTTATTAGCCTAAAAAGTATTTTTTTAGTAATATACATAAGTTTAAACTCTTATATAGTTGATACAATAAATAAAACTATAAAGTTTTCTAAAATAAGTATCTAAAAATCTTATTTAATGCTAGAATGACTTAGTTTTATAGTAATTTAAGTGTATCATTGTGGAGTCCTAAAAACCAAATGAGTGAAAGTATTGAAACAGAAGAATTAGAACAAGAAAAAACTGATTATTTTTCAATTGGTTTATCACAATATAATAATAAAGAAGATTATGATACCGTAATAGAAACTTTTGAAAAAGGGGTTAAAGAAAACCCAAGAGATTCTAGTTATTATACTTGTTTAAGTTGGTTACATTTATTAAGAAATAAAGGTTCTGATAGAAAAAAAGCTATTGATTTTGCAAAAACAGCTTTAAGATATGATCCTAATAACGCTCAAGCTCAATATAATCTTGTTTTATCTTATATGCTTAATGGAAGAAAAGGAATAAGAGATGAATTTGAAAAAGCAATATCTATGAGTAAAGATCAAGATATCGTTTCTGCAAAAACCAACCTTAAAGATTTTGTAGAAAGAGCTGGAAATCTAGACGAAGTAGATAAATTATTAAAATGGATCGAGCAAGCTTAGTATAAAAACTATTTTAATGCTAAATTAAGTTTAATTTAGCATTAAATTTATACTATATTTATTTTTTTCTTAAAATACAAAATAAAATTTATACAAAAAACAAAGTTAATTCACTTTTAATTTATCATAAACATCTTTTTATGAGTTACAATAAAATAAAAGGTATTTTATTATAATTAGGGTTTATTTAACTTTTAGGAATTTATGCTATCTAATACAAAACTCTTAGGAAAATACAACATAATTAAAGAAATAGGTCGTGGAGGCATGGGCATTGTTTACAAAGCTGAAGACCAAAATCTAGAACGCTTTGTAGCTATAAAAGAATTAGTTCTTAGTAAACTTTTGGAAGATGATGAAAAAAAAGATATTGTAGAAAGATTTAAAAGAGAAGCCTTATCAGCTGCTAGTCTTAGTCATCCTAACATAATAACTATATTTGATGTAGGTCAAAATGAAGAATCTCATTTTATAGCAATGGAATATGTAAATGGACCTTCATTAAAAGATCTAATTGATAAAAATCATACTTTTAATTTATCCGATATTGTAGATATGATGATACAAGTAGCTAATGGATTAGAACATGCTCATTCTAAAGGTGTTATACATAGAGATGTAAAACCAGATAATATAAGAATTTTGGAAGATAATACTGTAAAAATAATGGATTTTGGAATAGCAGGATTTCAAAAAAAGAATAAAAGATTAACAGAAGATGGTTCAATTTTAGGTACTATAGGCTATATATCACCAGAACAATTATATAACCCTAAAGATGCTGATTCACGTTCTGATATATTTTCTTATGGAGTTATGTTTTATGAAGTATTAACAGGCAATTTACCTTTTGCTTCAGATAGTATTGGTGAAGCTATAATGAATATAATGCAAAAAGATCCTAAACCAATAAAAGAAACAATACCTAACATCCCTCAACAATTAGATGAACTAATTTTAAAATGCTTAGAAAAAGATCCTGCAAAAAGATATGAAAGATTTAAAAATATTTCTAATGAGCTTATGATGTTAAAATTTCTAATTATGAATTCTGAGGCTGGAGAGTTTAAATTTTCATTTAATAATGATAATAGAAAAGTTTCTAATACTTTAGCTTATGAACAAGCTCAAACAACTCAAAATAATAAAATAAATTCACTTATAAATGATAATAATTTAGATATATCCTTATTTAATTCGCATAAAATAGCTGTTAAATTTAATAAAGTAATAGGTTCTTATGGTGAATTATCAGGGCAATTTTCTTCTCCTAGAGGTATATATATTTCTAAAAATAATCTTTTATTGGTAGCTGATACAAAAAATAGTAGGGTACAAGTTTTTAATATTAAAGGTGAGTATCAAACTGAAATTAAATATAATGGAATGTTAGAACCTTGTTCTATTACAGAGGATAATGAAGGTAATATATATATTCTTGATGCTCAAGATTGTAAAGTTAGAGTTTTTGATAAAAATAATGATTTTATTTTTGAGTTTGCTGGTAAAGGTGAAAATAAAGAACAACTTATTTCAGCTTCTTCTATTGCTTTTTTAGCTGATAATAGAATTTATATTTCAGATTCTGAACAAGGATTAATAAAAATATTTGATACTAAGGGTAATTTTATAAAAAATATAAATAATGATTATAAATCGCCTTATTCTCTTGCTATTTATAATGAAAAACTTATATCTTTAGATAATGGTATTCCTAAGATACAAATAAGTAGTAAAGAAGGTAGAGCTATAAGTCATTTTGGTAAAAGGGGACTTTCTGTAGGAGAATTTACTGTACCAAGGTGTATTGCTACTGATAAATTTGGCTTTATATATGTTACAGAAAAACTTACACATAGAGTACAAATTTTTAAAGAAGATGGAACTTATATATATTCTTTTGGTAAAAAAGGAACTAAAAATCAAGAGTTTTTTGAGCCAGAAGGAATAGCTATTAGTAATAACTTAATGGTTTTTGTTGTAGATAGAGGCAATAATAGAATACAAATATTTGATATTATAGAGAAAAAAAATTAGGCTAACTTAATAATCAATTAAGGCTTAATTTTACCTTTTAAGTTAATCTATTCATGATATAATAATCTTACCTGATTTTAAATTTAGAATAAGGAAGCAAAAATGAAAAAATTTCTAACTCTTTTATTTGCACTAATAATTACTTTTAGTAATAATAATAATGCTTATTCTTCTGGTGGTGGACATGGTGGAGAAGAGAAAAAAGAAGGAGAGAAAAAAGAAGGTGAAAAGAAAGAAGCTTCACACGGTGGAGATCCAGAGGCACATAAAGATACTGTAAATTCTGTTGCATTTTTACCAGATGGAAAAAGTGTTATTAGTATAAGTAATGATAAATATATTAAATTTTGGGATCCTGAAAAAGGTAAATTTAACAAAAAAGAATTAAAAGGACATAATGGTCAAATAACTTCTATGGCTATGTCTAAAGATGGTAAGATTTTAGCAACTGGCGATAATAAATACAAAATAAAATTATGGTCTTTACAATTAATGAAAGAGTTAAAAACTATTAGTGCTCATTTTGGAAGTGTTAGCTCTTTAGCTTTTACTACTAATTCAAAATATTTAGTTAGTTCAGGATATGATAAAAAAATAAAAATATGGGATGTAACTAGTGGTAAGTTATTAAAAACTATAGTTGATGATGATATGGTAAATTCTTTAGCGGTTAGTCCTAATAATAATCTTATTATAACAGCAGGTAACGATAAAAAAATAAAAATATGGGATTTTAAAACTGGTAGTTTATTAAAAAGTATAAAAACTCATACATTTAGTGTTAATAATGTAGTTTTTAGTTCTAATGGAACTTATTTGGCAACTAGTAGTTGGAGAGAGTTAAAAATATGGAATACTTCAAATTGGGGATTGGTATCAGCTTTTACTGGAAATGAAGTAGGTGGATTAGCTTTTAGTCCAGATGAAAAATTAATTGCTAGTGGTGGAGGCTATTATGCTAAATCTGTTAAAATATGGAATGTGATAAATAAAAAACTTCTTCATGAATTAAAAGGCAGTGAAGGTGCTGTTAGTAGTGTTGCTTTTAGTCCAGATGGAAAATTCTTAGTTAGTTCTGGAGATGATTACAAAGTAAGATTTTGGAACTTAGAAACTGGTAAAGATAAATTCGAAGAAACTTAGTTTATATTTTTAATTATATAATTTATCAAAGCACTACTTTGTGCTTATGTGGTGGATTCTCAGGATAACCTAGTTTCCATCTTTTTTATTTTATTCAACTACGAATTAGTTCTTAATTTTATTACTAAATACTTTTTATTAATTTTTAAAAATTAGATAATGCTATATATGATAATATTTATAGTGTAATTTAGGATTTTTAGCAAAAAATCTTTTAGAGTGTGTTTAAAAAGTAATTTTAGATAAAAATAGAAGATTTATTTTTAAAGTTATTGCTCTTATCAAACTTTTTAAATCACTATTTGAGGATAATTATGTCTATATTTAATACCTACAAAACTATAGATGGTTTTGTAAAAATAGAAAAAGAGTTTAAAACTGATCTTTTAAAAGTTGAAAAACAATTAGATTTACTAATAGAAAAACAACCTGAGTGGTTTCAAGAAGTTATAAACCACTTAGTAAAAGCTGGTGGAAAAAGAATCAGACCTTTATTAGTTTTTTTAAGTTATTCTTTGGTTTCAAAAAAAGAATTAGACAATACCGTTATTTTATTAGCAGCATTAGCTGAATTTGTTCATAGTGCTACTTTATTTCATGATGATGTTATAGATGATGGAGTAGAAAGAAGAGGAAAACCAACAGCAAATAAAATTTATGGTAATCATACCGCGATACTTAGTGGAGATTTTATTTTAGGTAAGGTTTTTCAAGAAATTAATCTTATAAATAACCCTAAAATACTTACAGAAATGATTGATACTGTAGTTAAGTTAGTTGATGGAGAAATTCATCAAATGGATATGAAAAGAAAAGATTTTGTATCTTTTGAAGATTATGAAAGACTTATTTATCTAAAAACAGCAAGCCTTTTTGAATGGTGTATGACAGCAGGTGGTTATTCTGCTAATGTAGATAATAAAACCATAGAAGATCTTAGAAAAATAGGTAATCATATAGGAAAAATATTTCAAATAGTAGATGATATTTTAGATTATACTGGAAGTAATTTATTAGGTAAAAAGAGATTACAAGATTTTTCTCAAGGTAAAATAACTTTACCTTTATTATTTGTTTTTAAAAGTGATATAAATTTATTTCATGAGTGGAAAACTTTAATTAGAGAAAACAATGAATCTAACTTAGAAAAATTTGGTAAAAAAATAATTTCTATAATTGGGAAAGATATTCTTCAAAAAGAAATGAAAGATTACTTACAAAAAGAGATAGATGGAATAAAAGAAACTATTAATATATTTGAAAATTCTAAATATAAATCTTTTATGAATGATTTAATAGAATTTTTAATTGCTAGAATGACTTAAGCTTAAACAATTTTTAATCTTAAGATAACTATAATTAAATCTTTTATAGTATTTTTTTTATTATAATTATAAAAGATTATTAGTTAAAAAATTTTGGTAGAGGTTGATAATGAAAAAAATAATGTCTTTAGTTTTATCTGGAATTTTAATGTCATATTCCCTTACAGGTTGTAATTCTCAAACAAATTTACCTGTAGAAGAATTAAATACAAATCAAGAAGTTCAATCTCTTGCAAATAAATCTATTAGTGAAATGGATGCAGCTTTTAATTTTATAGATGATAATAGAGATAAAAAAATATCTTATCAAGAATTTAAAAGTTTAATTGATATTTTAGCTACTACATCTAAAGACAAAACTTTATTATATTCAAGATTTGAAACTGCTTTTAAAGGTGCTGATGCTAATTCTGACAAAATGTTAGATAAAACAGAGTTTTCTTCTTTCGGGAAAGAGACTCAATTATTAGCTAAAAATAGTTCTTCTTCAAATAGAGCAGTAGATGCTAAGTATATCAGAAAAGCTTTTGATAGAATTAGAGGTGCTGAAGATACTATTTCAGAAAGAAATTTTGTTAAATATTTAATAGAGCCACCAGCTCCATTGACTAATGCACAAGCAAGTAAAATGTTTATTGAATTAGATAAAAATAAAGATATGAGACTCGATTATAAAGAGTTTGAAAAATTATTTACTAAAAATGATTTAGAAAAAAATAGTTTTATTAGTAAAACTGTAGAGTTAGTAAAATTAATTCCTCTTTTACTTGTAGCTCCAATAATAATAATAATGGATAAACTAGGTTTATTTGATAACTTAAAATAAGTAAAATTTAATAACTAATATAATTAACTCCTCCTTTTCAAATTTATTAGAAAGGGGGAGTTTTTTATTCTTATTAGAAAATACCTCAGCTTTCTGCTCTGTGGTTTCAGGGAGTACGAGGCATAGCTACAGCTCCCTTTCTCCTACGGGGTATCAACCCAGCAGGAAGTATTAAATTCATTTTCTAAAATTTTAAAAAAATAGAATAAATTATTTATAAAATTATTGTGATTTCTATTCTTGAAAATAAAAATAAGTTATATATAATTAATAAAAATATAGTATATGATTTAATTTTTTTGGAGGAACTCTAAATGAGTAAGTTTTCAAAGCTTTTTGCTTTAAGTGTATTTTCTTTAAGCTCTTTAAGTGTATTTTCTTGTGATATACTAACTAACCCTAAAAACCCAATTATTCAGCAAGTTGTTGGAAACAATAATATGCAAAATAATCAAAACCCATGTCCTCAAGGTCAACCAATGGGACAGCCAATGGGGCAAATGAATGGTAATATGCCACAAGGTGGACAACAACCTCAGCAACCTATGCCACAAGTTAGTAGTCAAGCTCCCCAACAACCTCAAACTACACCAAAAATGTGGTATAGCTTTTTTATAAAAGATTCAGCTCCTACTACAACTCAACCAGCAGGACAAACACCACAAAGTGGACAACAACCTCAGCAACCTATGCCACAAGTTAGTGGTCAAGCTCCTCAACAACCTATGGCTCAACCTAATGGACAACAACAATTACAAAATCCTCAAGGGCAACCTATGGGACAACCTATGAATGGTAATAATATGCAACCAAAACCAATGCAAGGTATGCAACCACCTCCATGTGGACAACCAATGGGTCAAATGAATGGTAATATGCCACAAGGTGGTGGTCAAGGACAAATGCCACAAGGTGGACAACAACCTCAACAACCTATGCAACAAGGTGGTGGTCAAGGGCAAATGCCACAAGGTGGACAACAACCTCAACAACCTATGCAACAACCTAAAAATCCTGCACCTCAAGGCTCTACTCAACCACAGAACCCAATACAATCTCCAATGCCTAGTCCTGTAGCATCTAAATAAAATTTTTTATTAAATATCTCTCTAAAAAGAGAGATATTTTTAAGCTATTCTAAGGTTTTAATTATGACTAAAAAATATAATTATATAATAGGAGATATTCATGGTTGTTTTTATGAGTTCTTAGAATTAGAAGAAAAAATAAAAGAACATGCTAAAGCTAATTCTGTAGATTACTTTATTATTTCTTGTGGAGATTTAATAGATAGGGGTTTTTACTCTAAAGAAGTTTTAGAACATTTTTTAGAAGGTAAAAATAAAGGTACTCATACAACTATTTTAGGTAATCATGAAGTAATGATGTTACAAACGATAGAAGCTTTTACTACAAAAGAAAAATTAAAAAAAGAATTAAAAAATTTTTTAGAAACCTCTTTTTTAGAAACAATAGAACAATTATTTGATAGACAAAGTAAATATTTCTCTCATTTAAATATTTCTACATATATTCAATCTATGAAAGATACTTGGTTAGAGGCTGGAGGTCTTGAAACTATTAAAAGCTTTGGTTTAACTGAAAAGGATTTTGATAACTATAATTTTGAAGAAAATATTATAAAATTTTTAATAGATTCTCCTATTTTTTATGAAGACAAAGATTTTATAGTTACTCATGGTATTTCAAAAAGTAAAAATATACATACAGTTTTATCTAATAAAAAAGATAATATTGAAGAATTAAGAAAAGCTATAGAGTCTGTTATGTGGGGAAGAACTCCACCTAAAGAAAAAATTCATGAAAAATTGCATATATCTGGTCATAGAGTAGTAAGACAAGTAAATAACTTAGAAATAGAGAATGCATTTCAAATAGATACAGGTTGTGCTTATGGTAATTTTTTAACTTGTTATTGTGTAGAAGATAATAGTTTTTTACAAGTGAAAGCTAAAAAAGCATATAAGTATAATAAAGTTTTTACTTAATTTAAAAGTTTTCTTTTTACGGCACCACCTAAAAAAGCTCCTAAGGCTCCTAAAAAACCAAAATAAATTGCTGAAATAAATTTACCAGTAGCCATAATACTAGATACTAATCCTGCAACTGCACCACCTAAAATACCAAAAGTTACTAAGCCTAATAAAGTACCAAAAAGGGTTAAAAGTAAGCCAGCAAATACTCCTGTAAAAGAACCACTAATAAAAGCTGCTGCTGCTCCATCTTTTTCATTTTTTAAAATAAAGGTACAAACCATTCCTGCAATTATAGGCCCAGCAAAAGGATATCTACCCAAGATAGACATTATCATTGAACCAGCAATTACTGCTACGATAAACATTTTTACCTTCTTTATAAATAAAAAAATTTTCTTTACACATTAATATTATAGTACTTTTATTATAAAATGTCTGAAATAAGATTTTAGTATGATTAAAAAGACGTACAATATTGTGTATATAGATGCTTATAAAAAATTATAAGAAAATATAAAAAAAATAGATTTATAACTATACTAAGTCAGTAAAATACTAATAAAACTAGTTTAAAAAATTAAAAAAATTTACCTCAGTTAGATTTTCTTTCTTGGAGGTGTATTCATAGTTTTTAAAGGATTTGTTTTTAATTGTTCTGAAATAGCTGGCTTCATAGCATTAGTTATTTTTGGTTGATTAACATTAGATGCATATAAAGGTGCATTTGAGGTAGAAGCTGCAGATTTAGGTTCATTTTTACTTTCTGGTGTTGCTTCAGTTGTAGGAGCAGGAGTTACAGACATACTAGCTAAATCTGGAGGAGGAGCTGAATAAAATAAAGGTTTTTTCTCTTCTTCATTAGCTAAAGGAGCTTGATCTTTTAATGGAGGTGGAGAAGAATAACTAAGTTGGAGTTCTGGATACATAACATTCATATGTAGAACTACAGCTTCTCTTACTTCTTCTATTTCATCCCAAGTAACTAATTTTTTTCTTAATAAAAGCTCTAAAAAAGCTAAAGTATCAACTTTACACTCTATTACTGTTTTAGGAATATTAAAATTACCTATTTTTTTAGGGGTAGAATTGTTAAGATCAGACATTTTTTTAACTCCAGAGTACTAACTTTAAAGTTATGGTGCGGGATTTCCCTCGACTATCCGCATCGTAAAGGATACACAAATATGAACTAATTCCAGAGTGCTCAGTAGACCTGCCAAAGCTCCCTTAGTGCTGCTGCCTACACGGCTCTGACACGGTTCGGGATAGAACAGCCTCCGAGTCCAGAAGTCAAACACTCATATTCGGTACTTTTCTACAAATATAAAACAGCCTCATGAAAATCCAGATCTCTTCTTGAGGATTTAGTAGCTACAGAGGAACCCCGAGCTCCTCCATCTTGCACCACGAAATGAATTATAGCAGATATTTTCTTTATGACAACTTAATTTGTTACAAAGTTATACTATAATTTTTTCTAAACAACTTCTTGTTTTTCTAAAGCTTCAAAAGAAGTTTCAAAATTTTCTGATTCTTCAAAAGAAACTTTATGACTTCTTGAAATACCTTGAATATCATCAGCAAAATTCTTAATAAGTTCTATATCAGCATTATTTGTTTTTATTTTAACATCAGCTATTTCTTCGCCCAATCTGATTTTATTATCGGTTTTGAATTTTCTTACCCCCTCTACAGTTTGTAAAACAAAATCAATCCCTTTAAATATATCAGTATTATTCGAAGGTACTTCTATTAAGTTAGTAGGGAATTTAGTTTGATGAATACTTAATTCTTTTTCTAGATCTTTATAATATTTTTGATAAAGTTCTTCGGTAATATGTGGTAAATAAGGAGCTATTAACTTTATAATAGAGTTTAAAGATACAAATAAAGCATATTGAGCAGAAAGTTTCTTATTATGACCATTTTCATATTTTTCGGGTTTATAAATTCTATCTTTTACTAACTCTAAATAAAAATCACAAAAATCGTGCCAGAAATATTTTTCAAACTCAGACATAGCTGTTCCGAATTCAAATTTATTTAAAGCTTCTTCCATTTTTAAAGCAGTTTCTTGGGTTCTTAATAAAACCCATTTATCAGACATTTCTAATTTATCGGCAGATAATTTGGTATTCATATCATAATCAGTTAAATTCATGAAAGCAAAATTAACAGCATTCCATAATTTTGTGACTAATTTGATACCATTTTTTATTTCATTTTCTTCAAGTTGAACATCTTTACCCAAAGAAGCTCTACAAGCCCAGAACCTTACTGCATCTGCAGAAAATTTATCAATCATTTCTTCAGGAGTCATCATTTTTTGAGCTTTAGATTTACTAATTTTTTCACCTTTTTTAAATAAAACGTGACCAGAAATCATGATATTTTTCCAAGGAATATCATTAAAATGTAATTCACTTTTAATAATAGTATATAAAGCCCAAGTTCTGATAATATCATGTGCTTGAGGTCTTAAATCCATTGGAATAAGGGTTTTAGCTAAAGGATGATCTTCTCCCCAATGAGCATTTAATTGAGGTGTTACGGAAGAAGTAGCCCAAGTATCTAAAACATCAAAATCAGGTTCAATATCTTCATAAGTATGTCCTTCTGGTAAAGTATTAGGCTTATCAAATACAGGATCTACAGGTAATTGACTTTCGTCTGGGAATATAATTTCACCTGTTTTTTTGGAATGCCAAGCAGGAATAGAAACACCAAAAAATCTTTGTCTTGAAATACACCAATCCCATTTTAAACCTTCTACCCATTCGGTATATCTTTTTTTCATGTATTCTGGATACCAATTAATTTTTTCTGCATTTTCAAGTAATTGTTCTTTCATTTCTAAGGTTTTTATAAACCACTGAGCTACAGGTATTATTTCTATTGGTCTTCCAGTTCTTTCATATACTTTTACAGTATGAACTATAGGTTTTGAGTTTAAAATAGCCCCCATTTCTTTTAATTTTTCAACAATTAAAACTCTTGCTTTATTAACATACAAACCATTCATTTCTTCTATAGGAGAATTTTTTATTTTACCTTCTGGAGAAATTATAATAGTTTCAGCTAAATTATATTTTTTTACCCAATATAGGTCGGTTTCATCTCCATAAGTACAGCACATAACAGCTCCAGAACCTTTATCTACAGCAACTTTATCATCTGTCATAATTTTTACTGTTTTACCTAAAGGAGTAGTAACATTTTTACCTACTAAATGTTTGAATCTATCATCATCAGGGTTAACAAAAACAGCAGTACAAGCTGGTAATAACTCAGGTCTGGTTGTTGCTATTACTAAATCTTCTCCGTTTTCTAAAGTAAATTTTAAATCATGGAAAAAAGAATCAAATTCTTTGTCTTCTATCTCAGCTTGAGCTATAGAAGTTTGAACTTCTGTATCCCAAAGAGCTGGGGCAGTTTTTTTAATAATAAAACCTTTTTTATATAATTCTAAAAAGGATTTTTGAGAAATTTTACGAGAGTATTCTGAAATAGTAGAATATTCTAAATCCCAATCTGCACTAATCCCAACTGATTGCCATAATTTTTTAAATTCTTGTCTGTATTTTTCGGTAATATCTAAGCAGGTATTAATAAATTCTTTTCTTGGCATATCAGAAGCTTTTTTACCAATTTCTTTTTCTACTAATCTTTCAGTAGGTAAGCCGTTATCATCAAAACCAAAAGGATAAAATACATTATAACCTTGCATTCTTTTAAATCTAGCTATAACTTCAGCTTGAGTATAAGAAAAAATATGACCTATATGTATTCTTCCAGACACTGTAGGAGGAGGTGTATCTATAGAATATGTAGGTTTATCTGAATCTAATTTATATTTAAAAACTTCGTTTTCTAACCAAAATTTTTGCCATTTTGGTTCAGATTCTTTTGGTTCGTATTTTGTAGTCATAATTTTTTACCCATAATTATCAATCGTAAATCGTGAATTGTGAATCGACAAAAATCTATTAACGATTCATGGTTCACTACTAACTTTCTTAAATTATAAAACGTTATTTTTATTTTAGGAATTTATTAGAAATAAAATTTTAAATAATAGGTTCTTTCTGAGCTAAACCAGCTTTTCTTGGAAAATCTTTAGGTGTAGTTTTTATTTTTTCTATAATTGTTAAAGATCTTTTTAACTCTGTTTGAGGTAATGCAAATTTTTCTACTTTTAAAATTTTACCACCTGTTAATTCTATAATTTTAGAAGCTTCTTCTAATTCAGTTTCAACTTCATCTAATTTCATAGCTAAAAATAAACCATGCTTTTTTATAAAAGGCATATTTAATTCTGTCAAAGAAACAAATTTAGAAACCCCTCTACTAATAACTATATCAAATTTTTCTCTAAAGGCGGTACTTTTTGCCAAATCTTCTGCTCTAGAGTGTATTACACTTATATTTTTGGTATTAAAATTATATTTTTCATTTAATTTTTTAATAAAATTTCTACTAAAATCTAGTTTTTTGTTAACAGAATCTACAAAAGTAGCTTTTATTTCTGGATAAAAAATTAATAAAGGCATTAAAGGAAAGCCTGCACCTGTACCTATATCAATAATGCTAGAGGATTTTTTACCTATGAAGTTTGCTATACTCAAAGAGTCTATTAAGTGTTTATCTATAAAATCTTTTTCATCTATAATTCTAGTTAAATTTGTATGTGAATTAAATTCTATTAAATCATTATAAAAATCTAGAATTATAGCTATTTTTTCTTCATTAAAAGTTATTTTTAGTTCTTCTAAAGATGCTTTTAAATAATTAATATTTTCTTCTTTCATTTATCTATTTACTCTTCTAATACTATTTTAATAGTTTTTAAACTATTATCTTCTATTCCATCAATAAAATATTTTTTAGTTTCTAAAAACTTTAAGTATTCTATTATATCGCTATTTATTTCTTGTCCAAAAGAGATAATAGGAATCCCTGGTGGATATGGTGAAATTGTTTCGGCACATATTTTACCAATTGAATCTTTTAATAAAACTTTTGTTTTCTTTGCAAAAAAAGCCTCTCTAGGAGACAAAAGAGTTTTTGGTATTTTAGGTTTAGCTAAATAGAAATCATCTTCTAAAACATTACTTTTTTTATAATTTCTAGCTATTTTTTTTAAAGCACTTAATAGTTTTTCAAAATCTTTTTTATTATTTCCAATACTAGCTAAACTCATTATATTAAACATAGTTGACATTTCTGCTTGTATATTAAATTCATCATTAAGAAGGTCTATCGCTGTAAAACCAGAAAGACCTAATTCTGAAAAATCAATTATAATTTTAGTAGGATCATAATCATAAATATCATAGTTTTTACAAATACTTTTATCATAACAATATAAGCCTTTTATGTTATTAGTTTTATCTTTAAACTCATCTATTAAATTCAAAAGATTAGTTAATAGTTTTTCTCCTTCTGTAATCATTTGAAATCTAGCAAAATCTAAAAATAACATTAATAAATATGATGGACTACTAGATTGTAAAATATTTAAGATGCTTTTTACTTTTTCTTTATTAATTATTTTAGATTTTAAATGTAACATAGAACCTTGAGCCAAAGCTGATAAGGTTTTATGAGTTGATTGAACTACCATATCAGCACCACAAGAAATAGCAGATAGTGGTAGATTATTATGAAAGTTAAAATGAGCTCCATGAGCTTCATCTACTAATACAGGTTTATTATATTTATGTGCTATTTCAACTATTTTTTTTAAATCTACACAAAAACCATAATAATTGGGGTTTGTAACAAAAACTGCTTTTATAGAAGAATCTTTTTTTAATTCTTCTTCTAATTTATTTATATCAAACCCATAAGTAACACCTAATTTTTTATTCCATTTACAAGGTATATAAATAGGATTAGCTCCACTTAAAATTAAAGCATTTAAAACAGATTTATGTGAATTTTCTGGAATTATGATTTTATCACCATTATTACAAACAGACATTATCATAGCTTGATTTCCAACGGTAGAACCATTTATAAGAAAAAATGTATAATCAGCTTTATAGGCTTTAGCTGCTAATTCTTGAGCTTCTTTTATAACTCCTTCTGGTTCATGTAAATTATCTAAACCGTCTAATTCAGTTAGATCGTATTGAAGTAAATTTTTAATTGAAGTTTTTAAAAAGTTTTTTGGAATACTTTTACCCATTTTATGACCAGAGGTATAAAAAGGAATATTTTTTTTACTTAAGTAGTCATTTAAAGCATTATATAAGGGTAATCTAGTCATTATATTAATTTAAAATAATAATTATATTTTAGTTGTAGTGATTAATAATTGAATATAGAGATTAAATATATATTTACATTTTTATAAAATTAATATATAAAAGGATAAAAAATGAAGGGAAATGTAAAAGATATTAGGCTTTTTATTTATAAAAAACTAACTGATAAAGTTTTATTAGAGATTTATAATAAATTAGAAAAAAAACCTGATGCTAAAACAAATCAAGATAATAAATTAGATATTAAAGAAGTTTTATTTGTATAGAATGAATTATTATAATCCAGAAAAACATGATAGAAAATCTATAAGGTTAAAAAATTATGATTATTCTTCTAATGGGGCTTATTTTATAACCTTAGTAACAAAAGATAGAGAAGATTTTTTTGGTGAAATTATTAATGGAGAAATGATTTTAAATGAAATTGGAAAAGTCGCTTTTAATAATTGGGCAGAAATAAATAAGCATTTTAATCATGTAATTTTAGATGAGTTTGTAATCATGCCTAATCATGTTCATGGTGTAATTTTTTTGGATTCTAATGATTCTAATTGTGGGGGCGTAAAACTTTACGCCCAAAATGAGCAACCACAAAAAACATTGACTAATGAAAAAAACAACTATTTTTCAAATTTAGCTCCTAAAAAAAATACTATTTCATCAATAATTAGAGCCTATAAAGCATCTGTAACTTCAAATTGTAGAAAAATTAATCATCATGAATTTCAATGGCAAAGAAACTATTATGAACATATTATTAGAAATGAAAAAGATTTAAATAATATAAGGAAATATATAAAAGAAAATCCTATGAAATGGTTTTTGGATAAAGAAAATAAAAAATCTGAATTTGAAAAATATAAATTTAAAAGTATTCAAGAAATTAATGCTTTTGAAATAAAAATGAAAGAATAATAATTAATAATACACATTTTTTAGGCGATATATCAATAAAAAATATTTCAAGTTTTGTTGTAAATGAAAAAGGAGATACTGCTTTTATGACAGATAAAAAAATATCTATAAAATAAAAATATAGGCGGTTAAAATATGTCAAAAATATTAAAAAATGTATAATGCTTTTTTGTGTTGTAATTAAGAGGTTTTAGAATATGAGAAAAATAAAATTAATCAGTTTATTTTTAATAACAGGTTTATTTTCTTGTGATGTAAAATTAGTTGCTGGGAATGACAAATTTGGTTATATAAATTCAACTCCAGAAGATTCTTCTTTTAATCAAATTGGAGGAATGGATATAGATAGTAAAGGAAATCTTTTTATTTCTGATACTAAAAATAATGTTATAAGAAAAATAGACCTAGACGGTAAAGTATCTACTTATGCTGGAACAGGTAAAGCAGGTTTTAAAGACGGAAAAAAAGAAGAAGCTGAATTTTATTACAACTTAGCTTAAAAAAAAAGATTTTAAGTAGTAAAGACAAGAGGTTAATCTGTGCTATACTACTCAAATGTAATAATAACAAGATTAGGATATCACAATGGAATCAAAATTACTACTAAGCTTTTTAAAAAAACAAAAAATAAATTAACAAAAAGTGAAATAAAAAAAGATTCAGGTTTAAAAGAAAAAGAATATGAAAAAGCAATAAAATGTTTTGGATTAAATTTTGAATCAATAAAAAAAATAGTAAATAAAGGAAAAGGAAATCTAATAGCAGATTTTATGTTAATACCAGCACATGGAAACGATTTTGTATATCCATATAATCCAATATATGATTATACAAAAAATATTTATCATAATTGTTTAGTAATAATGTTTTTATGCTTTGAAATAGAAGATAAAATATATCCAATACTATTTGATTATTGGATAAGTAAGGTATATAAAGATGAAAATGAAAATTACCTAAGTAAAGATGATATTTTTATAAAAAGTATAGAATATTTATTAGATAAAGGATTAAAGATAGAAAATATACTTTTCGATTCAGCTTTTTTTCATAAGAAAATTCTAGAGAAACTGTCTAAATTTAAAGTTAATTTAGTAACCAGATGTCCTAAAAGTAGAGTTTTAGAGTCAGAATCAGGTAAAGAAAAAGCGGAGGATATTTTTACTAGAAGTTATAATGGTGCTTTTTATTACTATCATAAATATAGAAGTTTTTTAAATATAAAAGAAGTAAAAGTATTTAATTTAGATGGAAAAATTGTAGGTATAGCAAATAATAAAGAATGTTTATTAGAGAAGAAACTATATTTTTTATTTACAACAAATTTAGAATTAAGTAGTGCCAAAATATTACATTTATATAAAAAAAGATGGAAAATAGAATCTTTCTTCAAGATATTAAAAAGTTATTTAAGTTTATCTGTTTTTTATAGAAATGATTATGATTATGTTAATGAGAGAATTAATTTAGCTTTATCTGGATTTATAATAATTCAAGATATAGCAAAAAAACTTAAGCGTTCTTTCTATCAAGCTTTAAAGATTTTTCAAGATAGTAAGGATAATAATTTATTTTTTGATTCATTCAATGAAAATTCAAAGCTTTTTATTATTACGTTTGAGGCTACTTAATACCCAAAAAACTTACTATAACTTAATTTTAAAAATTTTTACAAGCTAAGTTACAATAGAAATTTAGTAATAGATCAAGATGATAATATTTTTATTTTAGATCAAGATTTGAATTTTTTAAGAAAAATAGATAATAAAGGTATTGTTTCTAATATAGAGTTACCTAAAAATTATAGAGAAGGAAACATTGAAAAATCAAAAATAATTAGTATAGACGATTTTGATAATTTTAGAATAGGAAATAATTTCTTTTCTTTTACAAAAAATAAAAATTTAATAGTTGGCTCACTTATATATTCAAAATAGTTGGCTCACTTATATATTCAAATAATTTTAAATTATTAGATAATAAATATTATTTTGATAAAGATGAATTAAAAGGTGATTTAGCAGCTGAAGGCTCAGGTTTTGTTGGAGTAGATTATTACAATAAAAGAATGTTTTTTTCTTATAAGCATGAAATAGTTACTCATCCTACTTTATTTTTTCCTCCACCATCACCTATAATAAAATTTTATGAAATGGATTTTGTAACTAAAAAAGTAGAAGAAGTAACAAATAAATATACAAAACCACCTTATCCATCAGAAGTTCCTACAAGGGTATATTTTGATAAAGAAGATAATATGTATTTATACCATGATGGTTGTTGTATTAGTAGAACAACAAAAGAAGGAAAATATTTAAAAACATACTCATTGAACTTTTTCAGTATTTTATGGGGAAATAAAAACCCTATAAGGTCTAGATATAATTTTTCACCTAGTAATGTTGTAATAGATGAAAAAAGAAAAATATTTTATTTTTCAGATAGTAGTGCAATTTATAAATTTAATATATAAAATGATAAAAAATAAAGGAAAATATAAAAGACTTTTACTGCTGATTTTAAATAGATGAAATGCAGATTATAAAAATATCTGAGGAAATTTGTGGAAATATGTGTTACTAAATATGCAATAAAAAGTATTATTCTAAAAAAATTGTAAAATATTTTAAACTTAAGATATTTATATTTCAATTAATTTGGTAAAATAACTTAATGTTAAATTTTTATTTTTTAGATAAAATTTAACCTATCGTAAAATTTATAATAAAACAGTTCGGAGAAGTTAAAATGAAAAACTTAATCAAAAAAACAGCATTATTGTCATCTTTATTTGTATTAACCTCTTTACCAGTATTTGCAGCAGAAACATATGATGTAGATCCAGTTCACTCATCAGTTGTATATAAATTACATCATTTTGGTGTTCCAAACCAAGGTATTTTTACAGATGTATCTGGAAAAGTGGTTTTTGATGAGAAAAATCCTTCAAAAACTACAGTTGATTTAACAATTAAAGCTGATAGTTTTTATACAGGAAATGGCAAAAGAGAAGAACATATTAAAAGTCCTGATTTCTTAAATGTTAAACAATTCCCAGAAATTAAATTCAAAAGTAAAAGTGTAAAAGCAAAAGGTAAAATGGATTTTGAAGTTACTGGTGATTTAACTCTTCATGGTGTAACAAAAGAAGTTAAAGGCGTATTTACCAGAGTTGGTAAAACAAAAGGTATGAAAGGTGAAATGAGATCTGGTGGAGAAACCACATTAAAATTAAAAAGATCTGATTTTGGAATGAAAGAACTTCTTGGACCTGTTTCAGATGAAATTTCTTTATCAATTACTGTTGAAGGAATTTTAAAAAAATAAGCATGAATCGTAAAATTATCTCTTTTTTTCAAAGAGATAATTACGTGAATGCTGAATCGTAAGATTAAAAAAGGAAGTCTTAAATAATTTCCTTGTGTAATATGTAGTTTAAAATATTATATAAACATTTTTTTACACGAACAAAAATTTATAAGACTTCCAAATTTTTGAGAGTAAAAATAATTTATTGATATTTAAATTTACAAAAAAACTCCAAAAAACTCATAATAAAAAATATAATAAAAAAATTATAAAAATATGTTCGCAATAAATATCCTTTTTCAAATACTAATATTACCTTTAATAATAGCGTCTATTATATTATTTATAGCTTGGAAGCCTTTAAAAAAAGAAGATTCAGCTATAGCTGAAGGTTTTTGGTCATTTCCATTATCTATAGGATTAGCTTTTTTTATTTCATATTGGAATATGTTAGGTTTACCTGAAATGCCTCCAAATGAATCAACTCAATGGTTAATTTTTATCGCTTTATTTTCAATAATAATTGGTTTAATTGATGGTTATATAAAATTACCTAAAATAATAAACTATATAATAAAATTTTTATCTGTTATTGGTGTTTCTTATATTTCTTTATTTCAATTGATAAAAGGAAGTTGGGAAACTAATCAATCTGCAACTAACTTGGGAATAGTAAGTGTATTAGGCTTTATATTTTATTTCTTATATGAAAAAAACTCCAACTTAAAATTAGCAGAAGAAAAAGAAGATGTTTTTTCACCTATTATTAATACAGGCTTATTTATAGGTGGTACAGCTGTTTTATCTCTAATTTCTAGCTCTTTAGCTCTAGCTAAATTTTCTGGAATATTAGGATCTATTTTTATACCTTTATTTCTAATAGCTCTATTAAAACCAACTTTTTCATTAAAAAAATCTTTTTCAGTAATATCTCTAATGTTTATAGCTATTTATATAAATATTTGGTATTTTTCTTATGTAAAATCAACTGCTGGATTTTTTGTATTAGCCTTAGCTCCTTTAATTCCATTAGTATCAAATTTATCATTTTTCAAAAAATTCTCTACTATAAAAATAATACTTATCAGAGCTGTTTTAGCTATAATACCAATTATATTAGCTCTTTTATTAAGTTATGATTTTAATAAAAAAGAAGATGATTATTATGGTTATTTAGAGCAAAAACAAGCTTCTATATATAATCATCAGCAATATCTCTAGTTTTTTTACTTCTCAGAAGATGAAATCTACGTAATTTCTTTAAATTTCTATTAGAAAATCTACTTAGTGGTAAATAAAAAATTCTTTTATTTTTTTTGTTGGCTAAATCATAATAAAATTTTTCTGGTGGTTTTTCTGCTATATATAAAATATCGTTAGTAGTATTTAGTTCTAAAGCTAAAATAAATAATCTAAAAATACGATCTTCTTCAGAGGTTTCCAAATCTTCTGAATAAACTTTTGTATTATCAGGTAATGCTGGTTTGAATGCTAATAAAGCTCCATATTCAGCTCTTACAATTTCTTTACTAATAGGGTGCATAAAAGGATTTGTGGCATAAAAAGCTAAATCAGATTCATTATTATGTTCAGAAGATAAAGCCATTTCCCAAGGATATCTTTGAAATAAAAGTTCTTCATCAAAAATAATTAACCAACAACCAATATCTATTTTTTCTTTTTTATATTCTCTTACATAAAGCTTTTTTTTATGAAAATCTCTAATACTTTCTCTTAGATCTAAACCATCCATAAGATTACCAGAAAACTCATGTATTTTAGGCTCTTCTAATATTTCACTTATTAACTTATTTTCTGTTCTATCTATAAACCCTTCCAAAATTTCATCTTCTGGTAAGTGAGAATAAAAACCAAAGAAAAACCATTCTTTTAAATCATCATGAGTAACATTATCTCTTTTTTTTCTTATTATTTGTAATTCTTGCCATTTATTATTTTTACTATCTTTTATATAAGAAGGTAATTTTTTCTTTAGCTTTATTTTTTTTCCATCCAAAGTAAAATTTTTATCATCAAAATCTATTACTCTTAAATTTTTATTAGCTTCAAACTTATAATTTAAAAGTATTTCTAAAAGTTCTAAAGTAAAATCTTCTCCTAAAGTATATTTTCCTGCAATAAGAATATTAAATAAATCTGGTATTAATTTATTATCAGTAAAAGCTAATTTTTTTGCATAATCTATTAAATTTTGAATATCTCTTGTACCAAAATTTTCATTTTCAAATACTTCCATCTGTTTTACTTCTTGAAAAATATTTACTATTATTTCCCATTTATCAAAAGGAATATTAAACCTTCTTGCTAACTCATATTTAAAAACTAAATAAGGTAATTCTTCTAATAAAGCATATAAAGATTTTTTACTAGGAGTTGCCAAAAAAGGAGATTTTATAAGTTCGAATTCATGATTATGTAATTTAAAAGTTCTTTTCTCTAAATGCTTTGTTATGTTTTCCCAATGAGCCATGCCACCTATGAATAAAATCTTTTTAAAGTTATTTGATAACCTATTAAGATGAAAAGCCATAGACTCTTCTCTTTTTAGATCTTGTTCTGTTTTTTCCAAAGAAAAATATTCTTTTACCAGATTATAATATTTTTCTAAACCTAAGGTTTTAATGGCATAGTCGTCTGGTGGTTCAAAGTCATCTAAGGTTTTATAATCTTTTATTGCGGTATCTATAAAAGAAATTGGTAATTTGTTTTCTTTTCCTAATCTTATTCCTTCAATCATAGAATCTGAAGGAAAAATTGGTATATAATCTAAAGAATTTTTACTATTTTGAATACAAAGCATAGTAAGTGAAGGTAATAAATCTATAGCTCTGATTACTTCTGAATAATAAATATCTGGTAATTCTATGGCAATAATATCTGGTTGTAATTCAGAAAAGGCTTTTCTAACTTCCAGAACAAATTGAAGTTTATTATGAAAAGATGGAACAAAATATATATTTTTATAATTTAAATAGCTTTTTTTATTCATTTTTTTATTTAAAAAACATACATTTTATACAATGTTTTATTTTAGCATATTTTAAATTAATAAAATAAGAACTAGTTTGATTGTTTTTTAATTCCACTTATTTTATATATATAATCAAACAAAAATGGTTTGAAAAAAGATAAAATTGAAACTATTTTGTTGTAAATTTCTTATCTTTTTACTTTTTACTTCTTTTCTAGTATAGTTATTTTTATTCTTATTAGAGAATACCTCAGAGCTCTGCTCTAGGGTTTCATGGGATACGGGGGCATAGCCCCCGCTCCCTTCCTCCTACGGGGTATCAACCCCGTAGGAGGTCTTAAATTCATTAATTTAAAGTTGAGGTAAAAACTTTTGAAGCAAGTTTTACAGCCAATCCAACATCAACTTTACCATAACCAAAAACATCATCTCTATCCGCTTCATAAACTATAGCAGCTGGAGTTCTACGGTTATTTTTATTAGTAGAATGGAATAATAAAACTTCTGCCATTTTTGAAGGTGTTATAGAAATATCTAAATCTTCTGCGGCTTCTTTTTGTTTAGAGTGAAAAAACTCATAATAAGAATAAGGTTTATATGCTTCACCAAAATATTTAGAATCTACTACAAATCTTAAATAATCATCATACATAGCAGATTTTATTAAAGCCAATTCTCCAGCTACTAAAGGAGCTGCCATAGAGGTTCCACTTTCAAAAGCATAAGCTTTTTTACAATTTTTTTCAGCTTCATCTGGGCAATTTTCAGTTAAAACTGTAGAATAAATATCAACTCCTGGTGCAGAAACTACTCTAGGATCTCCATTTTCATTAATATTAGTAAAACTAGAAATTCTATTTTGTCTATCTGTAGCAATAACTTTTATTTTACCTGTATATTTATCATTAGTAGATGAATAACCATCATTACCAGCAGAAACTACAACATTTATTCCCATTCCTATAGCTTCGTCTATTAATCTATTATATGATTTATAACCTGCATAACTTAAAAGTGATGAAGATCCTAAACTCATATTTATAATAGAAGCTTTATTATCCATAGCATATTTTAAAGATTTTTCTAAATCTGAATTATTAAAAGAGCCATCAGTAGAAGCTTTTATAGGAAGTATTTTTACATTAGGAGCAATACCTTTTATATTTCCATTTCCTGCAATTATTCCGGCTACATGTGTACCATGTTCTTGGCGTGATTCAGGAATAGCATTTAAATCATTATTAGGAAAACTAGTTCCTTTTAAGGTATTATTTTTTAAATCAGGATGATTATAATCTACTCCTGAGTCTATTACTGCAACAATTAAGTCCTTATTACCTTGGCTATATTTCCATGCTTCATAAGTATTAGTATTTCTTAAATGCCATTGATTTATTTCATATTTAAAATCAGTACTTACTGGTAATAATTTAACATCAGAGCTAAAAATTTTTATTCCTGATGGATTTTGAGCTTTTGCATTGGATACTTTAGCTTTTAATTTAGCAAATTTTGAATTAGGGGTATTTTTTGAAAAAGACTGAAGGTTAGTTTTTTCATTACTTCCATTAGTTTGATTTTCTATATCTACTAATGATTTTTCTTGTTGCTCACATGATATAGTGAAAACTAGAGCTAATAAAGATAAATACTTTTTCAATTTATGATACCTCAAAAATTTATTTCAACATTGTTAAATTATATCAAATAAAATATTAATCTTGCCTTAAACATTTAGAAAAAATATATGTTATTTGATTAAAATCTAAAACTATCATAGTTTTTTGATGGCTCTTTAGTCAATATTTTAGTAAAAGCTTGTTAAGTATTTTGTAATTAGAATAAAATACTATACTATAATATAATAATTGTAATATTTTTTTATCTTTTAGAGCTGTGTCAGAAAATATTTTTGTAGAAAAAACAATTGAAAAAATAAAAAGTACTATCAGAGATGTACCTGATTTTCCTAAAGAAGGAATACTTTTCAAAGATATTACTCCTGTACTTAAAGATGCAGAAGTTTTTAAAGATACTATAAAAGCATTAGCAGAAACCCTTAAAGATTTAAAACCTGATTATATTGCAGGTATAGAATCAAGAGGTTTTATTTTAGGAGCTCCTTTGGCTTATGAATTAGGAGTTGGTTTTACTCTAATAAGAAAAAAAGGTAAATTACCATATAAAAAGAAAAGTGTTACTTACTCTTTAGAATATGGGACTGATACTCTTGAAATACATGAAGATGCTGTAGAAAAAGGTAAAAAAGTAATAATAATAGATGATTTGTTAGCAACAGGTGGCACAGCTCTAGCTTCATATAACTTATTAAAAGATATAGGAGCAGATGTTTTAGCGGTATTATTCTTAGTAGAGTTAGGTTTTTTGAAAGGTAGGGAACGATTATCTGCTTGCAAAGTAATGAGTCTAATAAATTACAGCTAAAGGATATTTCTAAAGAGGTTAAAGAAGACCCTTATGAAAAATTTTTATATGAATTTGATCCTGAAGCCCAACCAAGACTAGAAAATCTTTTAAAAAAATCGGATTATATTTCTAATCCGTCTGATATAGAGCTTATAAAAAAAGCTTTCTCTATTGCTGTCAATTTTCATGGTTCTCAAAAAAGAGCATCAGGAGATCCTTATTATTTACACCCTGTTCAAGTTGCCGAAATTTTAACTACACTTGGTGCAGATCCAGAAATGATTTGTGCTGGTTTGATGCATGATGTACTAGAAGATACCGATTATCCTGCCGAAAAAATGAAAGAAGTTTTTGGAGAAAAAATCTATTTATTGGTAGATGGCGTAACTAAATTAGGAAAAATTTCTTTTTCATCTAAAGAAGAAAGACAAGCCGAAAGCTTCAGAAGAATGTTTATGGCAATGGCAAAAGATATTAGAGTTATTGTTATAAAATTATGCGATAGATTGCATAATATGAGAACTCTTAATCATTTAGCACCTGAGAAACAAAAAAGAATTGCAAAAGAAACCATAGAAATATTTTCACCTTTAGCAAATAGATTAGGTATAGGTAAAATAAAATGGGAATTAGAAGATATGTGTCTAAGATACCTATATCCTGATGATTATTGGAAAATAACTAAATATATTTCTCAAAAAAGAGAAGTAAGAGAAAACTTTGTTTTTAGTGTTATTTCAGAATTAGAAAACTCACTTAAAGAAAATCATATACAAGCAGAAATAAGTGGAAGACCAAAACATTTTTATAGTATTCATCAAAAAATGATACAACAAAATAAAGAATTTCATGAACTTTATGATATTGTAGCAGTAAGAGTAAAAGTAAAAGAAAAACATGATTGTTATGAAGTTTTAGGGGTAGTTCATTCTATTTTTAAACCAATACCTGGTAGATTTAAAGATTATATTGCTATGCCAAAACCAAATTTATATCAATCCTTACATACTACAGTAATTGGTCCTGAAGGATATCCTGTAGAAATACAAATAAGGACTCATGATATGCATAGAATTGCTGAATATGGTATCGCAGCTCATTGGGTTTATAAAGAAAAAACACCTAGCCCTAATACAGAAAAATCTGCACAACAATTACAGTTATCTTGGTTAAGACAACTTTTGGAATGGCAAAATGATTTAAAAGATGCCAATGAATATATGCATAGCGTAAAAGTAGATCTTTTTACTGATGAAGTTTTTGTTTTTACTCCTAATGGTGATGTATATTCTTTACCTACAGGCTCAACACCAGTAGATTTTGCTTATAGAATTCATACAGATGTTGGTCATAGATGTGTCGGAGCAAAAATTAATGGGAAAATAGTTCCTCTTACTACACCTCTAAATAATGGAGATCAAGCTGAAATTATTTTATCTAAAGTAAAACAACCTAGCTTAGATTGGATTAATTTTGTTGTAACTTCTCATGCAAAAAATAGAATTAGACAATGGTTCAAAAAAGAGCAAAAAGAAACTAATATTCTAAGAGGAAAACAACTTTTAGATGAAGAATTAAAAAAACAAGAGCTTGATTCTTTGCCAGACAAACAAAAGAGATTAGATGATTTATATAAAAAATTAAATTATCATACTTTAGATGATATGTATTCTTCTATAGGTTATGGAGAATTAACTTCTAATCAGGTAATTAATAGAATTAAGCATGATTTAGCTCAAGAAAAAACACCAACTATTGAAGATTTAATAAAAGAAAAACCTATTACCAAAAAGAAAGAATCTGATGTTTTGGTTGATGGTCTAGATGGTTTATTAGTTAATATGGCTACCTGTTGTAATCCTTTACCTGGTGAAAGCATAAAAGGCGTAGTAAGTAGATCTAAAGGATTTATGATACACGAAGCTTCTTGTTTTAATTTACACAAGGTTAATAAAGGTAGAGTAATAGATGTAGAATGGGGTAAATTGGATAAAGAAAAAAGAATTTCTTATCCAGCAGATATTGAAGTACATTGTTTAGATAGAATTGGTCTTTTAAAAGATATAATTACTAAATTATCTGATAGTAAAATTAATATTTTAGGTGCAAATGTAGTAACTGATAAATCTAAAACAGCTACTATATATGTAAAAGTTGAAGTAAATAGCTATGAAACATTACAAAAAATCATGAATACTATAAAAAATATAAGTGATGTTTTAAATGTAAGTAGAGTAAAAAATAAAAAAGTTACTAAAAAAACTGAAACTAAAAAACCTGATGTAAAAAAGAATAAAACTACTAAAAATAAAAAAGATAAAAAATAATTTATTTTTATTAAATAATACCTCAGAGGTCTGCTCTGTGGTTTCAGATGGTACGGGGGCAGAGCCCCCGATGCGGGGTATCAACACCGCAGGAAGTCTTAAATTCATTTATAAAAACTAGTATTTAAATAGTTTTTTAGTTCTAAAAATTTATTTTTGGGGTATTTATAATTTAAATTAAAAGCTAATTTTTCAGAAATTTCTTGATAAAATTCAAGCATAAAAATTAAGCTTTCATAAGTTTCTTTGGTATTATAGCCAGAGAAAAACATATTTAATTTATTTTTTATCTCTAAATCAGCGATAAACTCTAAATTTTTACCTTCTGTATGTAATTTATTACTAGCCCAATTATTTTTGTAACCAAAATCCCAAGAAATCATTTCTAATAAAAAATCTTTTAGATATCTATTTTCTAATAACTTAGCAAAAAATAAACTCTCTCTTTTTAAATATTTTACTGTAATAGCCAATTCGAATAAAAAATCATAAATATTAGATAAAAATATTTCTTCAGTAGGTTTTTTTATTATAAAACCTGCATTTTTTTGTTTAGGTAATTTTTTTAAAATATTATCTTTATCTAAAATAATATAAAAACCATTTTTATAAGGTTCATAAATATTATTTTCATCTAAATTATCAAAAGATTTTATATCCCAAAAAGAAAAGTCTATTCTAGGTATATTTTTATAAATAACTAATCTTGAAGGTATTTTTTGAGAATTAAAAGAAAAATCAGCTTTTTGATAAATCAAAACATCATCAAAATTATAAATCCAACTATCATTTATTAGGTATTTCTCTTTATCAGAAACAAAAATATTTATATCATAATCTGAAAATTTATCTAATTTTTTAGCTAAATCAACTATATCTTTACCTTGAGAGCCTTCTAAAACAATAGCTCTAATATTTTCATCATTTTTACCCCAATTAGTAATTAGATTTATAGTAGAATTATTTAACATTAACTAAAATTACTTTTACCAGTAAAATTTATAACAAAAATATCATTTTCAGAATAAGTATCAATACTTTTAAAAGAAAAATTATATAAGTTATAGTTTTTATTATGGTAAAAATTTTGATTTTCAAATAAGTTTTTTAAATCTAAAGTAGCTTTATTAGTTTTTCTTAATGATTGTAGAGCATTTTTTATATCATTTCCAAAACCTGGTTTTACTCCAGCAGAAATAAGTTTATTATTAAAATCTTCTAAAAAACTACTCAAAACTGTTAATGCAACAGGTTTAGCCCACCATTCTTTTCCAGCACGATATTCTGCTTTTATTAATAATTTTTTATCATTAGTTAATGAAATAGAAGCAGTAGCTATGCCTGTAATATTCATAAAATATCCTTCATTAGTTACTTTTTTTTCAATAACTTTAGAAAAGATATTTTTTAGACCTAATCCTGAAGTAAAACTTCCTAAAAGATTTTCTATATTTATTTTTACTTTGCCATTTATTGCAATAATATCATCTTCCAAATAAAAATAAACATTAGGAGATATTATATGAGAAAATCTCACATTTAATAGTTCTTGTTTTATCAATGTGTTCATAATTACAACAAAATTTAAATATAAGAAAAGTATATCAATTTATCACACTTTATTTTGTGATTTTGAACAAATTTATTTTTATTAAAGAATTCCTCAGAGCTTTGCTCTGGGGTTTCAGGGGGTCTGGGGGCATAGCCCCCGAGCCCTTCCTCCTACGGGGTATCAACCCAGCAGGAGATCTTAAATTTATTTTTTAACCTTTATAAGTTTCATCTTGAGTTATTACTACCAAAGTCCAAGAAAAATCACCTTGATTAGTTACAGAACCACAATATTCACATTTAGCAGATTGGGCTTTTTTAGCTATTGGTGCACCACAGCTAGGGCAATTATTAGGATCAAAATCTAAATTATTTAATTCAACGCCAGTTTTTCTTATAAAAGTCCAATATTCAGTAAATTTCCTTACTTTAGAACGAGAACCAGCAGTTATTTTTCCATTTAATTCTGTATAGTCGAAACAATGAATAAAAATTCTTACAGTAATAGCTTCATAAAATTTATCTATTTCAACTTTGGCAAGCTCAATTTTATTTATTTTTACCCCATCTACTCTATTATTTAGAGATTTTTGTGCATAATCTTTTAACCAAAAATCAAAGCTTTCATATAACCTATCACTAATAAAAGGTCTTAACATATCTATTTTATTATTGCTCCAACGATTATATAAATTTAAAATAAAAGGTTTAACTGTTTTATCAGTAAAAGAGTTAAAATAAGAATCAAAATCACTTAAACTATTATTTTCTTGAAACTTATTGATATTTTCTGATAAACTTACTTGTTTTATAGTTTCAAGCTCTGTTCCTTCTTCTTGAACATCTGTTCCTAAATTTTCATTTTCTAAAAATTGTTCATGTAAAACAACTACTCTTGATTTTAGAGCCCATTGCATTTTTCCTCTTACTATTTCCACACCACAATAAGTACAAGCTCCTGCATCTGTTAAATCATTTGCACCACCACAGCTAGGGCAAGAGATATTTCTCATTTGTTCTGGTTCTTTAGATAAAACACCTTTTTCTCTCATAAAGCACCATTTTTCTAAAATTAAGTATTTTATTTGATATCCCTTGTTATCTAAAGTATAGTTAGCATCAATTTCTACTACTATTAAATCTTTATCATCTTTTTCTTTTACATCTATAATATCTATACTACCTATAATTACAGAAGATATTTTTCCTTGTCCTTTTGTTTGTTCTTCGAGTTCATTTGGATTTATAAAAGCCTTTAAATTATTTAGTTTTTTCTTATCTCCGTAGGAAGTATAAAATTTATGATATAAAGAGTTAACAAAATCATAAAATAGCACTTTAGAAAAATTTTCATCTTTTTCTTTAAATTGTTCTATAAGAGATTCTATTTCAGACGAAGAAATATTAGACATTTCTTCAGTAGTACCTACTTTTTTGAAAGTATCATAGTTTTTATTATGACCAGAGAAGAAAATACTTTTAGCTTTTCTATAAACATATCTAATAATCAAATAGTTTATATAAATAAATAAGATAATTAAACCTATAAAAACAGCAAATCCTATTAGCATTTCTTCGAAAGTAGGTTCTGATGTACTAGCATAAGTACCTGTATTTGATGAATTATAGGTATTAGAGGAGTATCCAGAAGAATAATTAGGTTTATAAGATGAGCTTGATGAATAAGAACTAGAAGAATAGCTTTTTGATTTATAACTAGAGGAAGAGTAACTTTTTGATGAGGAACTTGAATAACTTCTACTAGATCTAAAAGATGAGCCTCCACCAGGTCTTGCAAGTACATCTAAGTTTATAAAGGTATCTAATATAAATAGAAAAGTAATTAAAAAAGCTAATTTTTTCAAACTTAGATACTCCAAGATAAAATAACATATTATAGCTTGCCTATTAATTATAAAATTTTTTATTTCAAAAGCAAGTGTTTTTAAATAGTTGTAATTAACTTTGAAAAATATTACTATTATTTCTTAATTTAACTTCTTTTAAAAGCTTACTATTAAGAATTAACTATTATTGTTATAATTAATTTAGAGCATATTTTTATTTGTCATAAAAAAATGAATAGTAGTTTATCTTCACATCAATTTTTTGAAAAAATCCAAAATCTTTGTCATGATACTTTTAATGAAAAAGAAGTTATTACAGGTTTAAGCAAAGTATTAGAAGTTATTTATGAATTCTTTGAACCTGAAAATGCTAGTTTTTATTTAATATTAGATCATAAGTTATGTTCTATTAGTGCTATTAATGAAGAAGATGTTTTAGAAGTAAATATAGACCATGAAGATGAAAAAAAATTAATAGCAACTAATTTTACTTTAGACGCTGCTCAACTTTCTATGTATTCTTCTTTAATCAATTTAAATATAGATAAATTGAGAGTAATGCTATTAATGCCTTTATCTTATAATAATAACTTTTTAGGCTTTGTTACTTTAGGAAGAAAATCCTTAGGTGGGTTTTATTCTGAAAATGAAAAATTTATTTTTACTTTGGTCGTAAGCTATATTTCAAGATTAGTATATTATTCAGATTCTTATATAGAAGCTAGTGGTAAAACAGCTGAAGAAATGTGTTTAAAAAATCTTACTGATCCTCTTTCTGGGGTTTATGTAAAAAGCTATATAGAACAAAGATTTAAAGAACAAATGAAAGAATCTATACGTTATAAAAAACCTGAATCTATAGCTATAGTAAAAGTTAATAATTTAGATTATATAAGAGAAAACTACGGTCAACAATTAGTAAATAAGATTTTACATGATACAGGTGCTTTTATTTCTGAATTTATTAGAAAAGATGTTGATTTAGTTGGTAAATTCTCAGATGATTCATTTTTAATATTATTATCATCTACAGGTTTTCATGGAGCCTTAATTTTTTCTGATAGATTAAGAGTTAAATTATCAAGCTTAAAATATGATAGTTTTCCAGATTTATTTCTATATTTTAGTTTAGGTCTTACCTCCTTAGAAGAATCTGATAATGATAAAGATAAAGTTTTAGAAAAAGTTATAAGAGCTCTAGAAAATTCTGAAAAACAAGAAGGAAATATTCTTTCTTACTGTTATCAAAATAAGGTAGAAGAGCATGTAACAGAAATAGAAAAAATATCTGGTTTATCTTCTGATATTATAAGAAGTGCTTTAGAAAATAATGTTTTTTTATTAGATGAATATGGAAACGAAATAGATTTTACTAAAACAGTTCATAAAGGTTGGTTTAATATACAAAGAAATTAGATCTTTTCCTTATTAAATAATTAAGCCTTTTCTTTGATTAAATAAATATATAGCAAAAGGTAACAATATTATATTTGAAATTATAGCTACAGATAAAGAAAGTATAGGGTCTATATAAGAAACTCCTAAAATGGAAAATCTAATTAAATCTATAAAATATAGCATAGGATTTATATAACTAATACTTCTCCAAGGCTCTCCTAATAAAGCTACATTAAAAAAAACTCCACCTAAAAAAGACATAGGAGTCATAACAAATGTACTAATCATGGTTAAACTATCAAATTGTTTTGCAAAATAACCAAAAACTACTCCCAAAGTTCCAAAAAAAGCAGATGTTAATAAAGCTGCTAAAATTAGTAATGGAATACTATGTATGCTTAGATGAGTAAAAAATAATATTACTATAAAAGTTAAAAGACCTGTAAATAAAGCTCTTACCATAGCTGCGCCTATATAAGATAAAGCTATTTGTGCTCCTGTTAAAGGTGAAATTAATAAATCATTTATAGTTCCTGCAAATTTTGCTATAACTAAAGCAAATGAAGGATTTGAAAAAGAACTATTTATTAATGTCATAGGAATTAGCCCAGAGGCTAAAAATTGAACATATTCAACTCCCATTACTTTTCTTCCAGTAAAAGCCACACTAAAAATGATTAAGTATAATAAATTAGAAACTATAGGAGATACAGTCGTATCGACTAATATTTTAGTAAATCTGGTTACTTCTCTTCTAAAAAGGTGATATGCACCTATCCAATTACCTGCCATTATTATTGCCTCACTATTTTAACAAATATATCTTCTAATGAGGGTTTACCAACATCAACTTTTAGTAATCCTCCTTCGGTAGCAAGTTTTTGGATATAATAAGATTCATTACCTGTTTTTGTAGTAATTTTTACATCATTTTTATCAAATTTGATAATATCAGAATCGTTTATTTTATCTAAAGTAAAATCTGTTTTTTGCAAAGTTGCATTTATTGTAGTTTCTCCAAAAAGATATTTTAATTCTTCTGTTTCTTTTTGAATAATAGCTTTACCTTTATTTATTATAGCTATTTCAGAACATAATTTTTCAGCTTCTTCTAAATAGTGTGTAGTAAAAATTATGGTAGTACCTTTTTTATTTAGTTCTTGAACATAATTCCAAATTATTTGTCTTAGTTCTACATCTACTCCAGCTGTAGGTTCATCTAAAATAACTAATTTAGGCTCATGAATAAGTGCTTTTGCAACCATTAACCTACGTTTCATGCCACCAGATAACATTCTTGCTTTGGCATCTCTTTTATTAGTTAAATGAAATGCTTCTAATAACTCATCTATTCTTTTTTTTCTTTTTTCTTTTGGCACACCATAAAATCCAGAGAAAAAGTCTAATACTTCATACACAGAAAAAATCGGTTCATTTACTACTTCTTGAGGAACAACACCTAAAAGCATTTTTGCTTTTTGTAGTTCTTTAGAATTATCAATTCCAAAAATACTAACATGTCCAGAGGTTTTATATAAACTTCCTGAGATTATTCCTATTAAGGTACTTTTACCAGCACCATTGGGACCTAATAATCCAAAAATTTTACCTTCTGGAATAGTTATACTAACATCATCTAAAGCTTTTGTTTTATCTTCATATATTTTAGATAGATTTTTTATTTCTACTGCATTCATTTGTTATTTTTTGTTGAAAATATTTTTACAATTATAAATCAGATTATATCTAAAAAAATCAATAATACAAAGATATTACAAATTAAGATATTTTATTTTTTATAGGTTTTAAATTCATTTTAAACCTATGATACCATCTAAAAACCTTATAGCTACTACCTTATAAATGAAGTACAAAATTAATTGTAAAAGTTGCTTATAGTCATCCTGAACTCGATTCAGGATCTAAGCAACTTTTTATAGCTTCTAAAATAAGAAAAACACACTAGATTCCGTATGCTACTACGGAAGGACAAAGTGTGTTTTTATAATAATTTTAAGTATAGATAATTATAAACTTGTATTCTAAAAATATGGGAATAGCTATATAACTCCGAGGTATTCTATAATAAGAATAAAAAAATTGCCTAGTTTCTTTTATAAGAATCTAAGCAATTTAATTTATATACTTAAAATTTAATTATTAGAAATTATCCTTTATAAGCTTTATAACCTTTTTCATATAAAGTTTTAACTAATATTTCTCTAGCTTTCAAGTTTATTTCTAAATCTAAAAGTGCATCAATTTTATCTTTTAAAGAATCTTTTGCTAAAATATCATCAACACTTAGTCCAAGATAATCTGCTACTATTTTTTCTTCTTGATTTATAAGTTTTATCCAAAGCTCTTCCAAAGCTACAGTTTCTGTATTATCAATCATTTGTCTAGTATTAGTATTCATTAATTGAGTTAATCTTTCTTTAGTATCATCTAAAGCATTTAATTCTTTTACTATAGATAATATTTCTGAAGAATTAAGTAAGAAGCCAGCTTTTAATTTTTCAAGTTCTTGAACTCTAACAGATAATTCTTGAACTTTACCTTGTAATTGAGTTTCAAGTTTTTTATATCTAGTTAGTTGAGAAGTAGCTTGTTCTAAATTATTTTTTAAATCTTCATTTTGTGTAGTTAATTCTTTATTATCTGTTTGTAAGTCTTCTATTCTATTTTGAACTCTATTTAAAGATTTACTAGCATCTTTACTTTGTTTACTTTGACTGATTAAATCAGAACCTATACTATTAATTCTATCTTGGAATTTTTTATTTTCTTTTTCGATATTTTCTAATTTTTCTACATAAACTTTTCTTTCTTCTGCAAATCTTTTATCAGAATCAGCTTGTATTTTAACTAATTGAGCTTTTTCTTCGTCATACTTTGTTTTTAAAGTTTCCATTCTTTGCTCATATTTAGTTTTTAATTTTTCTTTTTCTATATCATAGTTTTGTCTTAAACTATTAGTTTCTTCTTTTTGTTTATTTTCAGAATCAGAAAGTTTTTTTTCTAATTCTTTTATTTTATCTTCAAGCTCTTTTACTTTACCAGTATCAATTTCTCCTGATTCTATTTGTTTTTTTAATTTTTCTTCTTTATAAGAAGAAATTAAAGAAAAAACATTTTCATTAACATCTGGTTGAACTAGGTAGCAATAAGTTTCTACGTCATCTATATCAACTTCTTTAGTGATAACTTCTATATCATCAGTAGATAATGATGAAGATTTTAATTTCTCGATATCTATTTTTAAAGCTTTTTTATTTTCTAACCAATCTACACCTAATTGTTTTAAACTTTTTGGTATTTTTGATACTTGTTTTACAAGAAAATCATCAATATCTTCTTTTTTTGCATTTTTATTAGTTAATCCTTTAGTTAAAGCTAACATTTTCAAAGAAGGATTATCATTTATATACTTTGTTTTATGTATATTAGTTGGATAAAGATCTCTAAATATTTTTTTTAAAGTTTCTTCAGGAATCTCTTTTAGAGTTTTCTCTTCAGAAACTGTGTCATTTTTTTTATCTTCTTCTTTCATATTAATACCCTTATTTTTTGATTCAATAGTTATTTGCGTCATTTTATTCCTTATTCTAATTTAATTCTTCTAAAACGAATTTCTCTACTAATACACCTACCTTTTTTAATTCTCTTTCAAAAACAATGGCATCTTTATTCTCTTTAAAAAACTGTATGTATTCTAAAGCTTTTTCATCATCAATAGAATTTTTTAACGATTTTTCAAAATCACTTAAAGCTTCGTTATAAATATTCATATCTGAATATAAAATACCTCTTTCAAAAAATGAATATGGGTTTTTATCATCAGTAGATATAATTTTATTCAAATTATCTATTTCTTTGGCAAAAGGAAGCCCTTTAAAGTGCATTTCTTCGAAGTTTTCATTTGTACTTTCAAATAAGCCTTTTACTACAATATCTTCTATATTATCTAAGTTATTATTATCTAAGAAAATAGAGAAACGTCTATTTTCCCACTTTTTACCATCACAAATAATAGAAAAAGAATTTCTATCTATCCTAATAAATTTAGGTGCAAAATCATCTTCACAAAAGACTTTTTTAACATCAATAGAATTATTATTACTATCTGATACTATAAATTTTAAAGAAGAGTTTGCTAATCCTTCATAAGTTATAGAGAAATTTAAAGAATTATCTGATAAATTTATAAATGGATCATTTTTAACTTCTTGAACCTTAGAGTTCCAAATTACTGAAAATTCTAATTCATGCTTTCCAGATTGAATAGAAACCGCATTATCATTTTTAGTTAGATATTGTTTAATAGATTTAAGTGGTTCTATTATAATTCCAGCATTATTAGCTATTAGTGGTTTTACTACACTATGATTTACTTTTAATCTAGCATCTTTAAATGGTGATTTTATTATTATAGAAGTTTTATCTAAATTATAATAATCAATACTATTAGAAGCATATAACCTACCATCTTGATTAAATTTCATTGCTAGTACTTCAGGTTCATATTTTATATTTATTTCTGTAAAAGGCATAAATAATTTAGCTTTTTTATAATGAGTAGTTTTTTTAGCATCAATAAACTTGTTAGCATTAATTGAAAAATCGCAAGCAGCTAAATTATCAAATTTATAGTGTTGTGTATTTTTATTATTTCTAAAACAAGGTATTTGAGATTTTAAAGTTAAGATAACTTCTTCATCTTCTTTATATGAATTAGAGTATTCTTCACCTTGTAAATTTGGAATAATAAATATAGAATATCTACCTAAATAAGAACCTTTTATATAAAATTCAAAATCATACCTACCATGAGTTAAATTAACTTCTGGCATTAATTTTTGAATAAAGTTTTTATCTATAACATTACTATTAACATCTCTTTCTAATAACTCATTTACAAAACCCATAGAAATATTATTAGAAGTTTGAGAAGAATTAACTAAAGCTCTTATAGATATATCTTTAAATTCTATTTGAGAAATATCAGAACTAAGTGTAATGTGAGAATCATCTATATCAAGCAATTGATTAATTTCATATTCTACATAGTTATTTCTATACGCTTGAAATTTTTGTGAAACTTTAAAGTTTATACATTCAGAAAAATTCCAACGATAATCTGAATCTATACTTAAATTAAGTGGCTTTGCAGTATTTAACCAAGCTATTTCATAAACATGAAATCTACCAAAATTTTTACATTCATAAACTTCGCAAGAATCATTTAACCATTTATAGTCAAATCTTTTGGTTGTAAATAAAAATAATCTTTCTGGACCATATTTTATACTATAAGGAGATGGTTTTAATATCATCCCTGAATTACCATCAAAAAGAATATTATCTTCTAATTCATAGTTTATTCTTGCTTCGAATTCTGATAAATGAATAGGTTCTTTATCAGCTATTAATAAAATATCTATTTTACCAGGTCTTTTATCTTTTATTGGATATACTATTTCACCTGTATAACAAACATCATCAATAGGGAAATCTTTAAGCATAGATATTTGATCAGTATTAATTAATTCTAATCTTTTACCTTTATTTTCTTGAGAAATTAAAATAAAATTTTCTAAATGAAGTTCAAAAATAGGAGCTGACTCTTCATTTTTTATTTTTAGGGCTAAAGAAGATATGATATTTTCTTTAGGCAATAAAGATTCTATTTCAGCAAAATCGCTTTCTACAGATATTGTTTCATATAATGGTCTATTATCATACCAAATAAAACTTTCTACGCCTTCTAATGATAATTTTACAGCTTTTCTATGAGAATCATTATTACCAACTATTGGGATAAAAGTATTTTTTGATTTTATAAATAATTTATTACCACAAAGGCTTATTTTTTCATCTTCTAAAGAAGTTAAATCAGTTTCTTCAAAACATTGAGGAAAAAAATTATAGGCTTTTCCAGATATAGTATGTAAACCTAAATAATGTTCTTCATCAAAGTATTGACCAGCTGTGGTTTTATTGCCATTTGGTAATATAATTTCTTCTTTACTATCAAGATTTTCTAAGATAGATAAAAATTTATATTCAGGAATAGAAGAAATATTTTTTACAAAATCATTTTTTATTTCTTGATGTTCAAAAATATAACTTAGTTCTTCTGAATAATGTTTATTAAATTTTTCACAAAAATTTTGTAAATTATCTTCTGATAATGGCTCATTATCTCTATTAATAAAATCTACAAATGATACTAAAGTAGCAATAACAAGTTCTGCTTTACCTTGAAACTCTGATAATCTTTTATAAGTATTTTCTACTTCTTGTCTTACCAAACTTTCTTTACCCAAAAATTCTAATTGAGATTTATACCCTGTAATAGAAAAGTTTATTTCTTTAAAAAATTCTTTTAATTGAATACTAGGATAAAAGTATTTATAGTAAAATTTAAATAAATAAATTACATCTTCTAAACAAGATAAGGATAACTCAGATTCTCTGGCAATATAATCAGTATAATTTATTTTACCTTTTATATTAGGAGGAATAATATTTTCTTCTATTAAAGCAGGTTCTAATATTTTTTTATAAAAATTTTCATTTACAGATAAATCATTATCATTGGCATAAAACTGCCAAAAATTATCTTCAGCTTTATTATCGTATTTTTTGAATGATTCTGTAATACCTGCTAAAACAATTACACGAGCTTTTTTTAAGATTTTTTCTGTGTCATTGGTAGATAAATTATTTATATGTTCTTCCGCTATAAATAATCTATGCAAAGAAATAGTAATTTCTATTATTTCTTCCTTTAATGATGATACATCAATACTACCAAGTCTTACTCTTTGATCTGCATGGTAAGTACGTTCATTTTTTATTTTTTTTCTGTTTTGTTCGATTATATTGAAATATTTTTCAACTTCTTCGACAAACTCTCTAGGGCTTAGAGCCATTAATTTTTTTCAGCCTTTCAATCAAATTAACGAAATATATTTTTTAAAGCTATTGCCAATAAAAGTTTTGAGGCAAAATATATAAATCTTGTAGTTTAAAGAAATAAGTCTTTTACTACAATTATTCAATTTTATCTTCAACTTTTACTTAGTTTAAAAGCTTCTAAAGTATTCTAAAGTTTACATTATTATTCTTTTTTGGTCAATTAAATAAATATTTAGAAAAATTCGTAATATCGACAATCTTAAATTAATTTAATATAATTTAATTAATTTAAAAATATTTCAAAAAAGGTTTTTATTATGTATGCAAAAAAAACTGACTATGGATTAGAAATTACTCTTAAAGACAAAATGACCATGGAGCAAACAAAAGAATCAGGTATTCAAATTGAAGCTATAATGATGGAATATAAAAAGCAAAATAAAAAGTTTTCTATTTTAGTTAATTTAACTGAAGTACAAAGACAAAGCCCTGAAGTAATGCAAGAAATAGGTAGAGGTATGTCTTTATCAAAAGAATTAGGCTCAGATAGAGTATCAGTTATTTTTAATAGTAGTGTTGCTAAATTACAAATGGCAAATAAAGCAAGAGAATCTGGGGTTTATTCTACAGAAAGACATTTTTCTATTACATAAGATAATTATATGGAAAAAGCCTTAAATTGGGTTAAAAATGGAATAGAACCAAACTAAATAATGAAAAAAAATATTAAAGGTATTGATAAAATAGAAATTTCTAAAAATAATGATGGTGTTTCTATTGTTTTTGCAGAAAATGAAGTGGATTTATATAAAGGTTTAGGCTTTTGTCATGCAACGGATAGACCTTTACAATTATTATTAATGAGAATTTTAGGTAAAGGTTTAGCCTCTGAATTATTAGATTCTTCTGATGAACTTTTGGAAATAGATACTTTTTTTAGAAAAATGAATTTTTCATCTAGTTTAAAAACAGAAGTTGAAAAACTTACTGAAGAAAGTAAAATTAACTGCAAAGCTTATTGTGACGGTATAAACGAAGTTTTGAATAAAACTTATCCTTGGGAATTTAAATTAGTTGGTTATAAGCCAGAACCATGGACTATTGAAGATAGTATTCTAATTTCTAGGATAACAGGATATATAACTTTAGCTCAATCTCAATATGAAATGGAAAGACTTTTTATTCAATTTGTTCAAAAAAATATAGGTATAGCTAGATTAAAAGAACTTTTCCCTAATATTTCTGATGAAATTACTTCTGAAAATTTGGATTTGATAAAAAAAATAAAAGTATCTGAAACTATAGTTCCTGAAAGTATCAAATGGAATAATGTAATACCTAAAATGAATGCTTCTAATAATTGGGTTATATCTGGTAAAAAAACAAAATCAGGTAAACCTATTTTAGCTAATGATCCTCATTTGGAAACCAATAGACTACCTAATATTTGGTATGAAGTTATGCTTAAAACAAAAGATAATTATGTTTTTTCTTCTACTATGCCTGGTTTACCAGCATTTTTATTGGGTAGAACTAAAAATTTAGCTTGGGGTGCTACTTATACTTTTATGGATTCTGTAGATTCTTGGATAGAAGATTGTAAAGATGGTAAATATTTAAGAAAAAATGAATATATAGCTTTTAATAAAAGAAAAGAAGTTATAAAAAGAAAGAAAAAAGATTCTTATGAGATAACTTTTTATGAAAATGAATTAGGGGTTTTAGATGGAAACCCTAATGAAGAAGGCTATTATTTAATTACAAAATGGTTTCCTGTTTTTTCTGGTTCTAAATCTATAAATAATATTCAAAAAATTTTTAGAGCTAAAAATGTGGAAGAAGGTATGGAGTATTTAGGAAACTTAGAAACCTCTTGGAATTGGGTATTAGCAGATTCTCAAGAAAATATAGCTTATCAGATGTCTGGAATGGCTCCTAAAAGAAAAAATGGAATATCTGGTTTTTTACCAATTCCTGCTTGGGAAGAAGATACTCATATAAAAGCTTTTCATGACTATACCGAATTACCTAGAATAATTAATCCAGAACAAGGTTTTTTTATAACAGCTAATAATAATCTTAATAATTTTGGTAAAACTTCGCCTATAAATATTTGTATGGGTGATTATAGAGAAAAAAGAATAAAACAATTATTAGAATCAAAAGAAAAAATTACTAAAGAAGATTGTTTTAAAATACATTATGATGTTTATTCTATTCAAGCTGAAAAATTTATGGAAATAGTAAAAAAAGTTATAAGTAACTATAAAATTCAAGAAGAATTAGATAATATTTCATATAATTCATTTAATGGGCTAGTGTTAGGTGTTCCTCAAAATAAGCAAGAGTTTTTATTTAGCAAAGCTAATTTATTTATTTTAAAAAATTGGGATTTAAAATACGATTTATATTCAGAAGGAGCTTTTTTATTTGAATTATTTTATAAAAAATTGATAGCAGAAGTTTTTGGGCAATATCTAGGTAAAGATGTTATAAAATTTTTGTTAGAAGATTCTGGAATTATAATAGATTTTTATGAAAATTTTGATAACATTTTACTTTCAGAAAATTCTAATTGGTTTTATAAAGATAGAGATGAAATATATAAAGAGGCTATTTTATATGCTATTTCTAAAGAAGCTAAAAAATGGGGAGAAATTAATAAAATAAATTTAACCAATATCTTTTTTAATGGTAAATTACCTAATTTTTTAGGATTTGATAAAAATAATATACCGATTAAAGGTGGAAGAGCTACAGTTCATCAGGGTCAAATCTATAAAAGTGGGAATAGAATAACTAGCTTTATTGCTTCTTTTAGGATGGTAACAGACTTTTCAGAAGATTATTTATATACTAATCTAATAGGAGGAAGTTCTGATAGAAGATTCTCAAAATTTTATCTATCAGGAGTAGAAGATTGGCAAAAAGGAATATATAAATGCTTGGGAAAAGATTAATGGCAGTGGATCTAGGTACTAAAAGAGTTGGTGTTGCCTTAACGGATCCTCTAAATATAATAACTCAACCTTATAAAACTATAATTTTTAGTGATAAAAAACAATTAGCTAAAGATCTTAATGAGATTATAAAAGAAAAAAATGTAGGTCTATTAGTTTTTGGTATTCCTAAAACTTTATCTGATAAAGATTCTCAAAAAACTTTAGAAACTAAAAAATTAATAGAAGATTTAAGACCTCTTTTAGAGGAAATAGAAATTGATTTTCAAGATGAAGCTTTGACTACTACAGAAGCTCATGAAGCTATGAGAGCTATGGGTAAAAAACCAAGTAAAAATAGAGATTTGGTAGATCAAATAGCAGCTCAATTTATTTTAAAAGATTATAAAAATAGAACTAAAAGATAATTTTTATAGGATATTTAAGGGATCTATATCTATACCTAATCTTGTATAAGTATTTAAGTTAATTTCTTTATTAGATAGTTTTAAAAGGGTTCTTACATCATCTAAAGAATTAGTTTTAATAAGTATTTGATATCTAAAAAAACCTTTTATTTTTGGTATTCCTGCTGGTATAGGTCCTAAAATACTTTTTATTTCTGATGTTTTATTTTTTTTCAAAAAATTAGCTAAAATTTTACTATCATTTTTACAATCAGTTTCATTATTATTAGCAATAATAATATTAACTAAGCTTGAAAATGGTGGATAATTCAAAGATTCTCTGGAAACTATTTCCTCTTTATAAAAAGCTAAAAAATCATGTTTTGAAGCAGTTTGAATACTTAAATGTTCTAAAGAATAAGCTTGAGCTATAACTTCACCCTTAGTATCACCTCTTCCTGATCTACCAGCAACTTGAGTTATTAATTGAAAAGTTCTTTCACTTGATCTAAAATCTGGTAAATTTATAGAAGTATCTGCTGTTATTACACCTACTAAAGTAACATTAGGAAAATCTAGACCTTTAGCTACCATCTGAGTCCCAATTAAAATATCATATTCTCCATGAGAAAAATTATTTAAAACTTCAAAATGAGAATCTTTATTAACCGTAGTATCTCTGTCTAACCTTGCTATTTTAGCATTTGGAAAAAGTTTTTGAGCAAAAGTTTCTATTTTTTGTGTTCCAACTCCAAAATGTCTAATATTTAAACTTTTACAATTTGGACAACTTGACGGAATATTTTTGGTATCACCACAATAGTGGCATTTTAAAATTTCTGGATTATTGTGATATACCATAGAAACTGAGCAATTTTGACATTTTACACAAAAACCACATTCTCGACACATAACAAAGGTAGAAAATCCTCTTCTATTTATAAATAAAATAATTTGTTCTTTTTTTGTCAAACGCTCTTCTATAGCTAATTTTAATTCTCTGCTAAAAATACCCTTATTACCTTCAGAAAATTCATCTTTCATATTTACTAGTTTTATTATAGGCATAATTTGATTTTTTACTCTATTAGGAAGTTCAATTAGTTTATACTTAGTATTATTTAGCGAATTATAATAAGTTTCTATACTAGGCGTAGCACTACCCAAAATTATAGTAGCATTATCTAATTCAGCTCTTTTTATTGCTACAGTTTTAGCATTATATCTAGGGTTATTATCTTGTTTATAAGAACTTTCATGTTCTTCGTCTATTACTATTACACCCAAATTTTCTACTGGTGCAAAAATAGCCGATCTAGCTCCTATAATTATTTTAGCTAAACCATGTTTTATTCTTTGCCACTCATCAAATTTTTCGCCTTCATTTAGAGAGCTATGTAAAACAGCAATACAATCTCCAAATCTCTGTCTAAATCTTGAAACAGTTTGTGGAGTTAGTGATATTTCTGGAACTAATACAATAGCAGTTTTACCTTCATCCAAAACATAATTTATACAAGACATATAAACTTCTGTTTTTCCACTACCTGTAACTCCATGTAAAAGTATATTTGTATTTTTATTATCAGAGTCTCTAATTTTTATAAAAGCATCTAAAGCTTTTTGTTGCTCTGTATTTAAAGAAAAAATACTTTTATTTTTTACAGTATAATCTTGAGGTTTTCTTAAAACTATTTTTTTTGAAATTTCTATACAATTTTTTTCTTCTAAATGTTTTAGTAAAAAATCACTAGTTTTAAAATCTTTTAATACATCTCTTAATTTTATATAACCGCTATTTTTTCTTATTAATTCAAGAATTTCTTCTTCTCTTTTGGTAAGCTCATCAGAGCTTTTTAAAAAAGTAACATATAAATGTTTTTTATGTTTAGATTTATTTTCAAAAATAAAATTAGTTTTTATATAATCTATTTCTAATAATTTTCTTGTAAATCTAGTATAACCAGTTCCAAAATTGACTCTTAAGGTTGAAGTTTTAGCTGTTTTTTTTTCTAGTAAATATTCACAAAATTCTTGAAATTTACCTTTTGTATTTAATTCTATATAATCTTTAAACTCCTCTCCTGATACTTTTAGTTCTATTTCTTTTTTTACTTGAGTTAAAATTCCAGAAGGAATACTACTTTTTAGAACTTGTAAAAAACTAGCATAATAATAATCTGAAATCCATTTTACTAATTCTATATATTTTTCTGGTAAAATCTGATTTTCACTAGCAGATAAGATTTCTTTTATAGTAATTTCTTCATCTAAATTATGTTCATTTTTTAGTTCTACAACATATCCTCCAACTTGATTTTCTTTTATTGGGACAATAACAGGAGTGCCTAAAAATATTTTATTTTCTAAATAAGTGGGTATTTTATATAAAAAAGTTTGGTTTTCTAAATCTGTATAAGCATCTATAAGTACTTCTGCGTATTGATAATTCATTTTATTATTTTTAGCCCTTTTTAAGTTTATAAGCAAAAAGTGAAAAGTTAGGAAATATTTTCTTTGAACTTTTCACTTAATACTTTATTATTATTTTTTTACAGTCTCATTATTTTTTATTAAATCGTTATATATTTCCAAATCGCTTTGTGGATATTTAACGCCATCAAGTTTTCCCATGATTTTTACCTCGTTTTAATTATACAACGTTTTTGGAACACCATTGTTCATTAAAAACAGCCTATATTTTTACATAATATTATAAAAAAAGTCAAGAGGGACTATCACATTTTAAGGTGTTTTTTTAGTGAAAAGTGAGAAGTAGAGAACTTGTAATACTTCAACAAACTCAGTAGACAATCATGAATCGAAACATCACTATTTTCAAAATTTAATTATTTTCTACAGTAAAAAAAGAACTAGTAAAAATAGGACTAGTAAAATCTGCACTTGTTATAGAATATAGTATAATTGAGTGATAAAAAATATTGGGTTATAAAAATGACAGATTATCATGATTTAGGCTATAGAAAACTATTTAAAAGTAAAACCATTTTTACACAATTTTTAAAAACCTTTGTAAAAGAAGAATTTGTAGAAAAAATAGATTTTAATGAGTTAGAATACATAAATAAAACATATATATCAAAAAATTATCAAAAAACAGAAAGTGATGTAATTTATAAAACAAAAATACAAGATAAGGAAGCATATTTATATGTTTTATTAGAATTTCAATCTACAGTTGATAATTTTATGGCTTTAAGATGTTTGAACTATATTACCAATTTTTATATAGATTTATTACTTGAAAATAAGTATTTAGAATATTTACCTCCTATTTTTCCTATTGTTTTATATAATGGAGATAAAAAATGGACAGCCCCCGAAAATATATCAAGTTTGATAAAAAACAATAAATTATTAGGAAAATATGGAATAAATTTTAGATATTTAAAAATAGCAGAAAATGAGTATAAAAAAGAAGATTTAATAAAAATAAAAAATATAGTATCAAATCTTTTTATGGCAGAAGCACATTTTGATATAGATGAAATGATAGAAGAAATCTCTAATTTGGCTGATTCTGAAACCGATAAAGAAGCATTAGATTTTTTTATTAATTGGTTTAAAAACAAGGCTATTTATGGTAAAATAGACTATGAGTATGAGAGAATTGAAGAGGCTTATTTGAGTAAAATAGAGGTAAAACAAGTGCTTTTAGAAGTTGTAAAAGAAAAACATGAAAAAATAAAGCTTGAAGGTAAACTTGAAGGAGAATCTATTGGCATTCAAAAAGGTAAACTTGAAGGCAAAATTGAAGGTATAGAATTAACAGCTATAAATATGATAAAAAAAGGCTGTGATAATTCTTTTATAAATGAAATAACTGGCTTAAGTTTTGAAAAAATTGAAGAACTAAGAAAAAATATCTCTTAAAAATAGAGGTAAAACAAGTGCTTTTAGAAGTTGTAAAAGAAAAACATGAAAAAATAAAGCTTGAAGGTAAACTTGAAGGTATAGAATTAACAGCTATAAATATGATAAAAAATAATGAACCTAATGATAAAATAGCACTTTATACAGGTTTAACTATAGAAAAAATTGAATCTCTAAGAAAAAACAATTAGTATACAAATAGTTAAAGAAGTTATGCAAAACGTTTTGCATAACTTTTACTTTTACTTATGAGTTAAAAAAAATTATCAACTCTCAACTAAAAAACAAAAAAATTCACCTCTTTATAATTTTAGGTAAAAACATATAAATAGCAAACTACCTTATAACTAAAAATCTTGTTAATCATAAAAATCATTTGTTAATCAAAGTTCAGACAATAATCCTGTAAATCCTGAAGTCATTCTCATGAAAATGGGAACAGACAATCATAAAAAATCTGCATAATCTACTTCAAAAATAGAGGTGAAACAAGTGCTTTTAGAAGCTGTAAAAGAAAAACATAATAAAATTACACTTCAAACTTTTATTCATCATATTCTATTTTTAAAATCCTTAAATTTTTCAAATTTCTTTCTATTGTCTTTTCTTATTATTTCATTATATTTACATACATCTTTAAATTTTATTCCATTTGATTTTCTTAATTTATCAAATTTTTTCCTACTAGTCCTAAATTTTTCTGGTATTTTTCTAAAAACGTGTAATGGTAAATCAAATTCGGGTTTTATTTTTATATATTTTCCATTTTTAAATATTGATAAAAGTCCCCAATAAAATAAGCAAAAAGTATAATTATCTTCATCACATACAAATGCCGTCCAACCAACGGCTATCATACTCTCTTTATCATATACACTTACCCAAGCATACTCTTGTATATATCCATCCATACATTTATATAAACTTGGACTTTCTCCATGAGCGTCAGACCAATCTAAAATTAATTCTTTTTCTTCTATGTTTATATAAAAAGATAAATCTTTTATAAGCTGTTTATTTACTTCTTTCTTTAGTTCTTTTCCATGACGATATAATTTTTTTCTAGTTATTAATAATTTATCAAGTTCTTTATTTAAAAAACTAACTTTTTTAAAGTTATTTAAAGCAATTTCTTTATCTATTTCATTATATAAATCTAATATTAATTGTTCATGTTTTTCTTCTTCATCACTTAGAAATTCTGACCAAATCATATTATAAATTATTCATTGTTCAAACAATTTTTACTGTTTTTTCTCATCCATATTAGATGCAGAACTAGAAGGTATTGGAGTTACCGTTGTACTTGGTAAAAGACTAGGTTTTATAGTAGGTTTTACACTAGGCTTTATATTTATAACTTTATTTTCTACTTTTTTAGCTATTTTTTCTTCAGGTATCTTACCAATTATAGAACTAGCTCCATTTCTCATTTTAATTAATTTTTTTACTAAATCCCAATTAACTTTTTTATCCCACTCATAATCTGTTAAAATAGTTTTAGCCAATCCTTCAAAATCAACATTTTTATAATATATATTATTAAAAACTTCCATTCTAATATTATTTTTTTCATCAAGATTTATTTTTATTGGTTGATAAATTATTTTTACTGGCAAATCTTTTTTTACATTTTTAAATAATACTTCAGCATTTTCAGATTTCATTCTCATACATCCATGACTAGCAGCCGAACCTATACTCCAAGGAGAGGTTGTAGAATGAATACCCAACCCTCCACCTAAAGACATAAACCATCTTCCAAGTGGATTTCCTGGCCCTGCTGGGATTTCTTTTATAACAGTTTGTCCTCTTTCTTTCATTTCATTTTGTATAGAAATAGGTACATACCAAGTAGGATCTTTTACTTTTTCTTCGATTTTAAAATCTCCTGTAGGTGTTTGCCATCTAGAAGAAGGAACTCCTACTGCTACTCCATAAGACATTAATAATTTTCCATTTTGGAAATAATAAAGTTTGGTTTCTGGAATATTAACTATAATTCCCTCAAAATTTGAAGCTGGATTAATTGTTTTATCCACTATCAGTTTTTGACCTATAATTAAAAAAGGTGATTCTAAATTATTCATTTTCATCAATTCTTTTGTTGTTTTGTTGTATTTAAGGGCTATTTTTTTTAATTCATCATGAGGTTTTACTACATACTCTGTAACAACTAATTTTCCAGGGTGTAAAAAATATTTGGTAGAATTTTTAATGTTTAGTTTTTTATCTTCTTTTTTGGTTTCTTTTACTTCTTTTTTTATTGGAGTGGTAGTTTTTATAGGTTTTTTAGAGGGTTCTATACTACTTTTAGGAGTTGGAGTAACTACTGGTGTTTCAAATGGAGTTGGAGTCCATATTGCAGAGGGAGTTGATGTTGGTGTTGGTATAGGGCTTGGTGTTTTTTTTATATTTTCTTCCAAATCTTTTGCTTTTTTTTCTAATTCTTCTATAGATGAATTAGAAGGTATAGGAGTAGGTTTATTTTCTTCTGCATAAGCTCCTATAGAAGTACTAACCAAAATAAAAGAAGTGAGACACCATAACTTAGTTTTCATTATTTTTAAATCTATAATTCAAATATTACATAAAATATTACAAAAATAATATTCTAACTTATTTTTTAAATTAAAGTTGTATCATTTTTACAAGTATATTGCTTAAGAAAAAAAAGTTTATATTTTTTAACAATTTAATTCTTTTTTAAAAAGAAAGTTTAAAGGTGTTTCAAGTTATAATTAAAAAAAGCAAGTTAAAATTTAACCATGAAAAAATACAAATTTAAAAAAATAAATTTTATTTACCCGTTAATAGCTGTATTAATTGGGTGTAGTAATATTGCAGATAATTCTGAAATTTCTTCTAAATCTTCTATTCAAAGTAATGAAGATACTTTATCTCCAAATACAATAAAAGTATGGGAAGAACATCTTAGCCAAGTTAAATATTCAGGAGAAATACAAAAAGGTTGCGAACCTATTTTAAAAAAAGCTGAAGGTAAAGCTTTGGGTAGTGTAGTTTTATTTCATGGTTATAGTGCTTGTCCACAACAATTTAATAAAATAGCTGATATTTTAGCTAAAAAAAATTATAATGTTTTTGTACCTCTTTTACCTGGTCATGGTAAAACACAAGTAAAAGTATCTGGTAAATTAATAGATGATTCTTCTGGATTACCAGAAACTAGTTCTGTATATCTTTATGATAATTTTGCTCATAGTATAGGAGCTTTATTAAAAGACGAACAAGGTTCAAAAGTTGTTTCTGGTCTATCTGTTGGTGGAGTTGTTGCTACCAAAGTTATGTTAGATTATCCAGAAGTTTATGATAGAGGAATTCTTTTTGCTCCATTTTTTAATGCTTCAGGAGTTTTAAGTGCTTTAATTCCTGCTGTTAATACAATAGTACCTAATAAAAGAATGAGCTGGGGAAATGAATGTGAATTCAAAAGAACTTTGGGTAGAGCAGGATATTGTGATTTTAAAATTGAAAATATTGCAGCCGCAAGAAAATTTGGAACAGAAACACTAAAACATGTTTCTTTAATAAAAAAGCCTATTCAAATTGTTGGGGTAGAAAGTGATCCTGCTGCTTCAAATTCAGCCATTGCAGATGCAGTTAAAAATATGCCAAATTCTAAAGGATGTTTTTTAGAAAAAGGTACTCCACATTCTATGTTATCAAAAGAAGATAACCCTACTAATCCTATGTTTTGGTTAAAACCAGTAGAAGACCAATTAGTTGATTTTGTTAGTACTGGTAAAAACTTTGTTGAAGTAGGTAAATCTCAACATAACTTAGGTTTGTGCAAATCTAGTTAATAATGAAATTTATAATTAGTTCTTTTTTAATATCATTACTAAGTTATAACTCTATAAGTAATAATAATTTTTCTGAAGAACTAAATAATCCATATACCAAAGAAAATTTAACTCCTAATACTTTAAAAATATGGGAAGAACATCTTAAACAAGTAGAAAAATTAGGAGAATTACAAAGCGAATGTGAACCTTTTTATAAATTAGCAGAAGGAAAAACTCTTGGGAATGTTTTGTTTTTTCATGGTTATACTGCTTGTCCACAGCAATTTAAGGACATTTCAGAAATTTTAGCTAAAAAAGGCTATAATGTTTTTGTTCCTCTTTTACCTGGTCATGGTAAAGTTTCTAATTTGGTAAATAATGAAATAATAGATGATGATTCTTTGCTTCCAGAAGTAAAAGATATAGCTATTTATGATAATTTTGCTAAAAATATGGGAGCTTTATTAAAAGATGAAAATGGTGAAAAAATTATAGGTGGCTTATCAGTTGGAGGAGTTATAGCTGCTAAAGCTCTAATTTATAATCAATCTTATTATGATAGAGCTGTATTAATGACTCCTTTTTTTAGTGCAGCTGGAGATATAAGTCCTTTTATTCCTTTTATAGGTGCAATTATTCCTAATACTAGAATGAGTTGGGGAGAAGATTGTGAAGAACAAAGAAGGTTAGGAAGAAGTGGCTATTGTAATTTTAAAATAGGTAAAGTCGCAGCTGTAAGAAAATTTGGAACAGAAACTTTAAAACAAGTAAATAAAATTACAAAACCTGTTCAGATATTAGGTGTAGAAGATGATCCTGCTGCATCTAACTCTGCTATAGCTGAAGCTATAAAAAATATTCCTAATGCAAAAGGTTGTTTATTTAAAAAAGGGACTCCACATTCTATGTTATCCAGAAAAGACAACCCACATTCTAACTTATTTTGGCTAAATGCTTTGGAAGAACAATTAGTTGATTTTATAGACTACGGAAAAAATTTTGATGAAATTGGTAGCTCTCAAAATAATTTACCTGCTTGTAGATATGAGTAATTAAAAAAATTAGATTATTTCCAATTTAAACTATCAAAAAATATTTACATTATTTTTGCTAAAGTGGTATAATAAGATTAAAATTTGGTTAAAGAGGGAATAAATTTTGAGTAACAAAGATAATAATTTTGGCGACCAATATGTAAAGATGCCTTCAGGTAAGCCATTACCTAAAATAACAAAACTCACTGTTTCAGAAAAACAAGAAGCACCAAAAGAAGAAAAAAAAGTAGTAGAACCACCTAAAATAGAAGTAAAAAAACCAGAAGCTCAACCTCAGTTACCAAAAGTCCCTAAATTTATAAAAAAAGATGCTGAATTAGAAAAAGAAATAGTAAAAATAATTCAAGAAGTTCCTAAAGCTGAATTAGATAGAATTTTAAAACCAACTCAAGTTGATAAAGAAAGACTTTCTAAAATGGATTTCCAAAGTAGAAGTGATATGTCTGATGAAGAGAAAAAAGATTTTATCGAACAAATACAAAAAAGAGAACCAGAACCTGAGGTAGCACAAATGAATGGAGCCTTGGTTTGGAAATGGCAACAAAACAGAAAAACAGGCGACAATAAGGGTAAAAAATAATCGGGTAAAATAATCATGCAAAAAGCTGTCCTTACTAAATTAATAACAAAAGCTGTTCAGGGTACATTTGATCCTCAAATTTGTAAAAGATATATAAGAGAATTCAATTTTGGAGCAACTCCTAATGCAGATGACATATATGCTTTAGCTTTAAAGTTCCTTAATCAAAATGAGACTGAGATTGCAATCAGCTATATTATAGCTTCTTTAGATGCAAATAAAGATCATAACCCTACATTCCACTTGGCTAAAACTATGGTTTTTAGTCTTTCTGAAGAATTCGAAAGAAACCAAGGTGCTATTTATAAACAGAAACAAAGCGATTTAAAAAAATATGTTTTGATGTTAGAAAAAGGAATACAAAAATCTGAAGCTGATATTTTAGCCTTAAAAAATGAAGCAAAAAAATTAGAAGCTGAAAGTGGTGGTTTCTTTTCTAAATTAATGAATAAAAATAAAGATAGAATTGCAGAAATAAATACTCAAATTCCAGCTGAAAGCGATAAAATGGAAAAAAGTAAATCTGAAATGAAAAAAGTAATTTATTTAGTACAAATAGAAGAATATATGAAAGTTTTATCTTTAGTAATGGAAGTACTTACTTTCCCAAGTAGATATAGTTGGGTTTTTAAACAATAATATTTTAGTTAGAAGCCAAAAGAAAATATCTTTTAACTTCTAACTTTTAACTAATAATGATAGACATAAAAAAATACACTGTTGAAAAAATAAATAAAAATGCTAAAAACACTATGGTAGAGTTTTTAGATATAGAAATAACAGAAATAGGAGCTGATTTTATTTGCGGTAAAATGCCTGTTAGCAATAAAACTATACAACCTGCTGGAATTTTGCATGGTGGAGCTTCTGTAGTCTTAGCAGAAACTTTGGGTAGTATAGCTGGTAATTGTTGTATAGATACAGAAAAATTTTATTGTGTAGGTCTAGAAATAAATGCTAATCATATCAGACCAGTCCCTTTAGGAAATATGGTTTTTGCAAGAGCTAATGCTATTCATCTTGGAAAAAAAACTCAAATATGGGAAATAAAAATAACTAATGCAGAGGATAAATTAGTTTGTATTAGTCGCCTAACCTTATCTGTAGTTAGTAAATAAATATTTTTTGTGAAAAACTATTTTTCAATTTTTAAAACTTTTATAGCTACTCCAATATTTTAGTTTACTATTTAATTGTGTATTTAATTTTTTCCTGAATAGCTATAATTTTTAACTTTTCCATATACTTCTAACTTCTAACTTTTAACTTCTAACTATTCACGGTTCACGGATTTTTACTGAGCCTGTCGAAGTATCACGAATTATTACGATACATAACTTAATTTTTATAGACACATAAATATTTCTAAATTTGCTATCTCTTTTATTGAAATAATAAGCTTTTCAATGTATAATTTCAGTCTAAAATCTTAACTTTAACTTTCTGGAGCTTTTATGTCTTATATTGATGACGATAATTTATGGAAAGAAAATTTATATGAAACTTTGGGTGTAGCTGAGGATGTATCTGAATCTGATTTAAAAAAAACTTATCTTAAATTAGCAAAAAAATATCATCCCGATAGATTTCCTGAAGAAAATGAAGAAAAAATAGAAGCTCAAAGATTATTTTCTAAAATTACGGTTGCTTATAATGTTTTAAGTGATCCACAAAAGAAAAAACATTACTTAGAATTAAGACGGTTATTAGCTGGGCACATCCCTCAAGAAAATAAATTGGCACAAGAAATACAACAACAACCATCTACAACCACTATACCATCTACAGATACAGAACAAAAATCACCTGAAGTTAAACCTCAAGCTCAACATGATCCTAGTCAAACAGTTGAAAAAATAAAAGAAGATCAAGCCCGAAAATTTTTTGATATTGGAATGGATTTTATCAAAAAAAATAAACTCGATGACGCTATAGAACAATTTAAAAAAGCTATTACAACTAAAGCAGACGTAGGTGATTTTCATACACAATTAGGTAATGCTTATAGAAAGAAAAATTGGAGTGGTATGGCTATAAATGAATTTAAATTAGCTCTAAAATATAATCCTAAAGATTTTTCAGCTAAAAAAGCATTAGAAGAAATGGGTGGGAATACAACTAAACCAGCAGAGAAAGAAGAAAAAAAAGGTGGTTTTTTAAGTGGTTTATTTGGTTTTGGAAAGAAAAAGTAAAGTTTAAATTTTATTTAAGCAAATATTAAATTTACTTGATAAGTAAATTATAATTTTATTATGTTGGTGTATTATCTCACATACTTGTATCTTAGTTATAGATAATAATACAAGTATAAATATCAAAGAAGATATTAAGATGTTTCGGTACATAGAAAGTTTTTTTTTGTTATACTAATATTTAGTGATTTTAAGTAAGAAAAATCTTGCGAAAAATTTTTTTATCATTTAAAAATATACAAGAAAAGATTCGTCTAAACAGCCGAGTTACAATAGAAGAGATACTTTCTTATCAGATAGGGAATAAAATTAGTAGAATAATTGAAGAAGTTAATCTAGCTTATATGCAAGATGGTTATGAGGAATAGTTATGCTTTTGAATGAAAAAATGATTGAACTAAGTAAAATAAATAAAGTTCACTTTGTTGGAATAGGTGGTATAGGTATGAGTGCCTTAGCCTTTGCTCTTTTATCAAAAGGTAAAAAAGTTTCTGGTACCGATAAAAAAGCCTCTAACATTACTGATAAATTAACTGAAATGGGAGCTAAAGTAAATATAGAACATAGCTCGGATAATATAACTAGCGATATAGATATAATAGTAGTATCAACTGCAATAGACAAAACTAATCCAGAAATAATAAAAGCAAAAGAATTAAACATACCTATATACCACAGAGCAGATTTATTAAATGCATTTCTTAGAAGCCATGAAAGTATTGCTGTAACAGGAACTCATGGTAAAACCTCTACTTCAGCTATGATGTCTCAAGTATTATATGAAGCAAACTTACAACCAACTGCTTTAGTTGGAGGACAAATAATAAGTTTTGGAACCAATTCTTTAACAGGAAATAGTAATTATTTAGTAGCAGAAGTAGATGAAAGTGATAAATCAATTCATAAATTATCAGCTTCTTATGCCATAATTACAAATCTTGAAACAGACCACTTAGATCATTATAAAGATTTAAATGATATTATAAGTACCATGAAAAGTTTTGTTGATAATATTCCTCAAGATGGAAAAATAATTATTTGTAAAGATTCTGATGGCAACAGAGAATTAATGAAACTTTTATCTGATAGAAATGTTATTACTTATGGAGAAGAAGAAGAATCTTCTGATTATGTAATAACCGATATAGAACAAACTGACTCTAGTTCAAGATTTAAAATATTAGAAAAAGGCAAATTATTAGGTGAGTTTTTTATGCCTGTTGCAGGTAAACACTATATTTTAAATGCTTTATCAGTTATTATTTGCTCTAGATTAATGGGTGTTTCTGTAGAAAATATTAAAAAAGGACTTGAAAATTATAAAGGTGTAAAAAGAAGATTTGAAAAAATAGCAGAAAAAGATGGTTCTATAATAATAGATGATTATGCTCATCATCCAACTGAAATAAAAGCAACTTTATCTACTGCTAATTTATTTAAAAGACCAGTAACAGTAGCTTTTCAACCTCACAGATTTAGTAGAACACAAGGTTTAATGGATGATTTTTCTAAGTCTTTTGAATACGCAGATAGAGTAATTATTACTGATATTTATGGTGCTGGAGAAAAACAAGAAGACTTTCCAGAAACTACTTCTAAAAAATTATCTGAAATGATTAAAATTCATTATCCAAATAAAGAAGTTCATTATATTGCATCCTTAGAAGAAATTTCTGATTTTATTACCAAAAATAAATTAGAAAAAGAAATTATTATTACAATGGGTGCAGGAACCATCACAAATTTATCAAAAATGATTTTTAATGAACCCCAAAAAGTAGCTTAATTAGATAATAGTTTTTTTATTATAAATATTAGCCACTTAAGGCTAATATTTTTATTTTTACTATTATAATTTTTTGGGGTTTTATTTTTATTAATCTGAAAATCTTTAATTTTCTTTAATGTTTAGCAAGGTTATTAATAAAAAAAACTATACTATATTTAGAGTATATTAAGTTTAGGTAATTTAAAATATGGATGCTATAGGCAATTCAACTGCAATGACAACTATTGCAAATCAAAGTTTAAGCAACCTTTCAAAAAATCAAGTCGTTGAAGAATTAGAAGCAAATTCTGTATCTTCTATTTTATCTAAAAATGATGCCGTATCTTCTTCTGTTAATTCTGGTTCTGTTCCTGCTAATAGAGTTAGTATAGGAACTAGATTAGCCAATACATCTTCTGCTATTGCAACAGGTACTGTTAATGTAACTAGAGAAGCAGGAAGGGTAATAACACAAGAAGTTTTACCTACTCCAGAACCACTAAGTGTAAGATTAATGAGAAATAAATTTCTAAGTGCTATTTTAGTGGGTGGATTTGTAAATGGTGTAACAACTTTATTAAAAGTAAATGATGGAAAATATACTGTAGACCAAGCAAAACATGAAGTAGTAAAAAATACTGCTATGGGGGCTGTTTCAGGGCTTTCTTTTGCAAGTGGAATGGGTTTAACCGCATCAGTTTTGGGAAAAGCTGTAGGTGGAGTACCTTTATCTTTAGCTGCCTTAACTGTAGGAACAGTTGCATCTTATTTCTCAACTGAATTATTAAAAAATCAGGTAAATTATTTCAAAGATAATCCTGTTGCTTAATTAAAACGACTAATTACTATACTAGAATTATGACCTCCGAAACCAAAACTATTAGATAAAATATTATTTAGTTTGGTTTCTTTAAAAGTATTAAAAACATAATTTAAATTACAATTAGGATCTTCAGTTTCAAAATTAATTGTAGGTGGGATAATATTATTTTCTAAAGATAATATACAAGAAATAGCTTCTATAGCTCCAGAAGCCCCTAACATATGTCCTGTCATAGATTTTAAAGCACTAACAAAAGGTTCTTTTTGATTATAAAATACTTCTCTTATTGCCATAGATTCAGTTTTATCATTTGCTTCTGTAGATGTACCATGTGCATTTATATAATCTATATCAGAAAAATTTAAACCAGAATCTTTTACAGCACCAATCATACATTTTTTTATACTTTCCCCAGAAGCTTCTGGTAAAGTAATATGAAAAGCATCGCAATTAGAATAATAACCTTTTATCTCAGCCAAAATATTAGCTTTTCTTTTTTGAGCACTTTCCAAAGATTCTAAAATTAAAATACCTGAACCTTCTCCCATAACAAAACCATCTCTTTTAGCATCAAATGGTCGACTAGCTTTTTTAGGTTCTTCATTATGTCTAGACATAGCTCTTAAAGAACAAAAACCAGCAAAACTTAGTGGTGTAATAGCAGATTCAGTTCCTCCACAAATAGCAGATTCTAAAGTACCAGCTTGAATTAATTTAAAAGCCTGACCAATAGCATCAGTTCCAGAAGCACAAGCCGTAACAGGACAATAATTAGTTCCTTTGGCATTATATTTTATTGCTACATAAGCTCCGGCTATATTAGGAATAATCATAGGTATAGTTAAAGGGCTAACTCTTGAGTTTCCTTTTTCTAATAAAATACTATGCTGATTTTCTGTAACTCCAAAACCACCTATACCACAACCAATAATAACGCCTGTTTTTTCTGGGTTTTCTGATATATTGAGGCCAGATTGTAATAAAGCTTCATTAGTAGCTGCTAAAGCAAAATGACAAAATCGATCCATTCTTCTTACATCTTTTTTTTCAATATAATCATCAGGATTAAAATTTTTTACTTCAGCTGCTATTTTAGTAGAAAATTCATTTGCATCAAAAAGAGTTACATAATCAACTCCACTTTGACCCAAAAGCATATTTTCATAAAAAGTTTTTATGTTATTTCCTATAGGAGTTACACTTCCAACTCCTGTTATTACTACTCTTTTCATTTTTTTATAAAAAAAGTTTATTTAAAAATTAACTTTTAAATAAACTTCTAAACTAAAATTTTATTTTTTTAAACCAATTTCTACTAATCTTTTATTAAGATATTCACCAGCTGTCATATCAGAGAATTTTTTAGGATGTTTTTCATCTATACAAGAATCTAAACAAGTTAAATCCATATCAGCTACTGGATGTAAAAAGAATGGAATAGAATATCTAGAAGTACCTAAAAGTTCTTTTGGTGGATTTATTACTCTATGAGTAGTAGAAACTAATTTACCATTAGTTAATCTTTGAAGCATATCACCAACATTAATTACTAGTTCATCATCTTTAGCATTTAAAGATAACCATTCACCATCTAATGTTTTTACTTGTAATCCATCTGCACTAGCACCTATTAATAAAGTAATTAAATTAATATCTTCATGTGCTTCAGCTCTAACAGCACCTTCTGGTAAATCAACATCTATAAGAGGAAAATAATGTAACATTCTTAAAATACTATTTCCTTTTTGAACTTTATCGTCGAAGTAAAACTCATCTAATTTTAAAAATAAGGCAATAGCTCTTAATAATTCAATAGCAATATCTTCTAATTTTTTATAAACTTCTAAGGCTATTTTATTAAATTCAGGCAATTCTTTTACATAAACATTTTGATAAAAACCTTCTGGAATAACTCCGTCTTCAAATTCTTGACCCCATTGCCAAAACTCTTTTAGATCAGCTACTTTAGAACCCTTAGCAATTTCTTTACCTTTTGAAGTATATCCTCTTTGACCAAAAATACCCTCTATTTCATATTTTTTCTTAAATTCTTCTGGCTGAGAAAAAAAGTTTTTTACTTGTTCATATAAATAATCTTTAGTTTGCGGTAATAATCCATGATTTTTTATTACAACAAAACCTATTTCGTTATAAGCTTTACCAATATTTTTACAAAATTGTTTTTTTAGTTCTGGATTTCCACTTATTAGATCAGTATAATCTAGAGTTGGGATCTCCACTTTTGTTTTAGTTGCATTCATTTTATTATTCTCTTTTTAAATTATATGTAATAAATAGGAAAAAATATTCTTTAAAGTTTATTTTTCATTTTTAAATCTAGTATAAAATAATAAAAACAACCTAAAAAGCTTTTTTAATTTATAGTTATTTTTTTTAATTTTTATTGATATTTATTTTTGATATGAATCAAATAATTTTTATGATCAGAATCATGATTAAAAAATATTTTTATTTATAATATGATACATATAAAAAAATACAAAAAGGTATATGGTTTATGTTAAAAACTAAAAAACATTCAAAAAAAATAAACTTAATTCTATCAACTTTACTTTTTTCTTTTTATGGACAAAATTCTTTTGCAGAAGAAGCTAAAAGTGACCATGATTTTAAATTTAGTGGAAACATCGTAGTAAAAAGTGAATTAGATGCTAGGGATTTTAAAAATAGTACAAACCCTTTGTTTTATACTTCATTAAGAACAACTTTGGGAGTAGAAAAAGATTTTTTTGATAAATTTAAAGTTTTTCTTCAAATAAGAGATTCAAGATTAATGGGTGAAGAAGCTACTTTATTTACAAATATGAAAAATTTAGACCTTCATCAAGGATATGTCTTAGTAAAAAATATTTTTGATTCACCTTTATCTTTTCAAGCGGGTAGATTTGAAAATAGTTATGCTACTCAAAGATTTATTGGTGCGGGTGATTGGCATTATATAGGAAGATCTTTTGATGGTTTTAAATTAAATTATAAAAATAAAGAAGGTTTTGATTTTAATTTAGATATATTTGATTTTATTAGTAATAACTTCACTCCTTATATTTCAAATGCTACCCCTACATCTTATAAAGATATTCCTTCTCCTAGTAATGATATTTTAGGTTTTTGGGCAAAAAGTAAAGTTAGTGAAGCTGTAGAATTAAATTTATTTACTATAAAACAAAACAATAAAAAGCAAAGCAAACAAGGTTTTAATGATTTAGATTTAACTACTTTGGGTGGTACTTATATTGGTAATTATGGAGATCTTTCTTCTATATTAGAAGGTGCTTATCAATTAGGTAATTATTCAGATTTATCTACTAATGCTTATTTAGCTTCGGCTCAAGTTTTTTATAATTTTAGTGGGTTAAAAGTAGGATTAGGTGCTGATATTTTATCTGGAAATAATCCGGATAGCACAAAAACAAAAAATGTTTTTAGTGCTAGTTTAGGAACCAATCATTCTTTTTATGGATATATGGATTATTTTACTGATATACCTACTAATACAGGAAATTTGGGTTTAAATGATTATTATTTGACAACATCTTGGAGTAATAAAAATTTTCCTTTATCAGCAACTTTAAATATTCATCATTTTATGTCTAATCAAAGTGCAAAAACAGGTGAAAATACTTTTGGTCAAGAAGCAGATTTAGTATTAAAATATGCTATATTAGAAAAAACTAATTTTATTTTAGGTGTTAGTATGTTTATACCTTCTAATTTAATGAAAAAAGAAGGGTTTTTTAAAGATGTAAGTGATAACTCTTATTGGAGTTATGCTTCTATAGTTTCTAATTTTTAAAGGTTTATTATATGATTACCGTTGATGAAGCAGAAAAAATAATCTTAGAAGAAACTAAAGAATTATTTGATATAGAAAATATTAATTTAGAAAAAAGTTTTAGTAGAGTTCTAAGAGAAAATATTTATTCTGATAGAGAACAACCACCTTTTGATCGTGTAGCTATGGATGGCATAGCTATAAAATATGAAAGTTTAAAAAATAATTCTTTTATAATACAAGGAATACAAAGTGCTGGGATGCCTCCATTAGAACTAACTAGTTTAGATAATTGTATAGAAGTAATGACTGGGGCTGTTTTACCTTTAGGTTGCGATTGTGTTATTAAAGTAGAAGATTTAGAAATAAAAAATAATATTGCTTATTTAAAAGATGATATAACTATAGATTTTTTTCAAAATATACATAAAAAAGGAATAGATCATCCTAAAAATGCTGAAGTAATAAAAGAAAAAACTAAAATTCTACCTACACATATTGCAATTTTAGCATCTGTAGGTAAACATATAATAAAAGTTACTAAAAACCCATCTATAGCTATAATTTCTACAGGTGATGAATTGGTCAATATAGAGCAAGATGTTTTACCACATCAAATAAGAATGTCTAATGCTTATGCAATACAAAGTGCTTTAAACAGTTTGGGTTATAATGAGACAAAAATATTTCATTTAAAAGATGACAAAGTTGAATTGTTAGATAAAATAGCTAATATATTACTAAAATTTGATACAGTTATCTTAAGTGGTGGAGTTTCTATGGGAAAATTTGATTTTATTCCTCAGGTTATGAAAGAACTTGAAGTTGAAACTCTTTTTCATAAAATATCGCAAAAACCTGGAAAACCCTTTTGGTTAGGAAAAACTAAAGATAAAAAATTAGTTTTTGGTTTACCTGGAAACCCTGTATCTGTTTTAGTTTGCTTTTATAGATATATAATTCCTTTTTTAATAAAAAAAAGTGGCTTAGATTTAGAAAATAAAAAAGTTATTTTGAAAGAAACTTATAATAAATTTAAGACCTCTTGTGGGGTATCAACCCCACAAGAGGAAGGGTGTGGGGGCATTGCCCCCATACCCCCTAAAACCTCAGAGCATAGCTCCGAGGTATTTTCTAATAATAAAATAAATCTTACTTCATTTTTACCAGTTAATATTAGTTATGATAATAATGGCTTTTTGGTAGCTAATATTGTTCCAAACAATGGTTCTGGTGATTATTATTCCATTTCCAAAAGTGATGGTTTTGTAGAGATAGAAAAAGATAAAAAAGTATTTGAAAAAGGCAGTTTAGTTAAATTTTTTTCTTGGAGTTTTTAAAATATGCTACTTCAACAGGAAAATGAATTTCAATTAGTCTATAATGCGAATAATTCTGAAAAAAAAAATAATAAAGATGAAAAAGCAAATAAAAATAAACTAATAGATTCTTATAAACGTCATATTCATAAACTAAGAGTTCAATTAACAGATGCTTGTAATTTTAGGTGTTTTTATTGTATGCCTGAAAATATAAAATTTAAACCTCATTCAGAATTATTAACTCCAGAAGAAATATATAATATTTGTTCTATTTTAACAGAAAATTTTGGAGTAGATGAATTAAGATTAACTGGTGGAGAACCAACAATAAGACCAGAATTTGAAGAAATTGTAAAAAAATTAGATACTTTAAAAGTAAAAAAATACGGTTTAACTACCAATGGCTTTATTTTAGATAAAAAACTAGATTTTTTAAAAAATACTAATTGTAAAAATATAAATATAAGTTTGGATAGTTTAGAAAGAAATAAATTTAACCAAATAACTAAAAGTACTTATTTTGATGATACATTTAAAGCTATTATAAAAGCAAAAGAATTAGGTTTTAATGTAAAAGTAAATACTGTTTTATTAAAAGGCATTAATGACGAAGAAATTTTTAATTTTATAGATTTTTCTGCTAAATATAATATTGAAGTTAGATTTTTAGAATTAATGAAAATTGGAGAAGCTATTAATAACCCTCTTTTTATTTCTGCAAAAGATCTTATAGATATAGTTAGAACTAAAGAAAAGCTTACTTCTTTAAAAGTAGCTCAAGATTCAACTTCTTTTAATTATAAAACTTCTTCTAATGCAAAAATAGGTTTTATTGCTTCAGAATCAATGCCTTTTTGTAACTCTTGTTCTAGAATAAGATTAAGTGCTACAGGTAAATTAAGAGCTTGCTTGATGTCAGAAGAAGGTATAAATCTTAAAGGAAAAACCAAAGAAGAATTTTCAGCAATTTTACAAGAAGTAATAGCTATGAAACCTAATTATAGAATACCTGAAATAAATCAAACAATGAATCAAATTGGTGGGTAAATGCTATCTCATATAGATAAAAATAATCAACCTTCTATGGTTGATGTAAGTAAAAAAATTGCTACTGTAAGAACAGCACATGCAAGAGCAATTATAAAATTAAATAAAGAAATTATAGAGCTTTTTTCTGGTGAAGATATAAAAAGTAAAAAAGGGCCTGTTTTTCAAACAGCAATAATAGCAGGTATAATGGCTGCAAAAAAAACCTCAGCTTTAATTCCTTTATGTCATCCGATAGGTTTGGAAGATTGTCAGATAAAAATAGCCCTAAATGATTCAGAAGAGGCTGTTATAGATTGTATTACAAAAGTTACTCATAAAACAGGTGTAGAAATGGAAGCTCTAACTGGTGCTAGTGTAGCAGCTTTGACTATTTATGATATGTGCAAAGCTATATCGCATGATTTAGTTATAAAAGAAATAAAATTAATTGAAAAAAAAGGTGGTAAAAGCGATTTTTATGGGGCTAAAACTTAAACAAGATTATCTTTTTAATCCTTATGAAATCTTTTTTTGTGGTTTTTCTAATTCTGGTAAAACTACTTTAATAGAAAAATTAGTAAAAAAATTAGCACCTAATTATTCTATTGGTTATGCAAAACATGATGCTCATTTTTTTGAAATGGATAAAGAAGGTAAAGATTCTAATCTAATTTATAAGGCTGGGGTAAAACAGATTATTATAAATGATAAAGACCATTTTGCTCTGATAAGTAAAAATAATGATGAATTAGTTTTTAATCAAAAAAATTTTATACCTTATGATTTTGTTTTTGTAGAAGGTTATAAATATAATAATTACCCTAAAATAGTTTTAATTGACAAAGAAAAAAAGATTTTAGATGATTATAAAGAAGGAAAAATAACTAATGTTTTAGCTTTTGTAGGAGAAAAAGAGTTTAATAGTAATATACATTTTTTTAATAGGAATGATATAGATAATATAAGTAGTTTTATTATAAATTATTTTGAAAGTTTAAAACCTGAATTATACGGTTTAATTTTGGTTGGTGGCAAAAGTAGTAGAATGAAAAAAGATAAAGCTACTTTAAAATATCATGGAAAAACGCAATTAGAATACAATTATGAATTATTGACTAAATATTGTGATAAAGTTTTTATTTCTTCTAGAAAAGAACAAGATTTTCAAATAGAAGTACCTTATATTTATGATTCTTTTTTAGAAATTGGACCTATGGGAGGAATTTTATCAGCTTTAAAAACAAATCCTAAAACAGCTTTTTTAGTTATAGCTTGTGATATGCCTTATGTTAATGAAAAAACTATCGAAAAGTTAATTAGTAATAGAGATTTTTTTAAATATGCCACTTCTTATATAAATAATGAAAATAATTTCCCAGAACCTTTGTGTGCTATTTATGAACCTAAAATAAAAAGTAGATTATTAGATTTTTTAAGTTTTGATATTACTTGTCCTAGAAAAGTTTTAATTAACTCTTCTATAAAAGGAATTTTTCCTGAAAATAATTTAGAAATGAGTAATATAAATACTATAGAAGAATTTAATAATTGTATAAACTAGATAAGAATAGTGAAAAGTGAAAAGTTAGAAGTTAGAAGAATAGGACTGTGAAGCATGATACTTCGACAGGCTCAGTAGGCAATCGTGATACTTCGACAAGCTCAGTAGACAAGCGTGAAAAGTGAAAAGTTAGTTTAAAAAAGTTTTTTAATTTTCAACTAAAAAAACATCTACGATTCGACTAAAGTATAAAAACATCTTATTATTATAATTTTAGGTAAAACTCTTAAAAAAATTACCTTATAACTACAACTAATCACATATTTTTTATAAAAATCGTTTTTTTGATACTATAGAGCTATTAAATTCATTTAGTAAAATAACTTATTTTATTAATACTAGCTATTATATCTTCATAATCTAACCCAAAATCAATTAAACATGCTATTTCTGTAACTCCTATCTTAGCCAATTTAGCTATTTTATCTTCCAAAATTTCTTTATCTCCAAAAAAAGTTCTATTTTCAAAATATCTTTCAAAAGCAAACTCTAATAACTCTTCTTTATCATTTTTAGTCAAATTTTCAGGATTTATTGTTAAATCTGAAGCATTTCCAAATTTACCTAATAAATCTAATGTACTTTTTAAATACTTTTTAAAGGGTTCTTTTACTTTATTTTTTACTTGTTCTTTAGATTCTCCAAAATAACTATGCATAAAAACAGCTATTTTTTTATTTTTTCTATGACCGTTTTTTTCTAAAGCTTGAAAATAAAGTTCTAATTTTTTCTCTAATTCTTCTATATCTTGATCTAATAAACAAGTCATCAAATTATAACCTTTTTCTCCTACTTTTATATAAGTTTCTGGATTCCCTATAGCAGTTACCCAAATTTCTAAATTTTTATTATAGGGTTTAGGATGAATTTCTATTTCTATTTCTTTATTAGCCCCATTTATTCTTTTTAATTTTTCTCCTTCCCATAGCTTTTTTACTTCTTCTATTCTATCAAACATAATTTCTTTTCTATTTTGATAATTTTCTGGTTCAAAAACAAAATCATTTATATGCCAACCCGTAGCAAAAGATAACTCTACTCTACCTTTAGATAAGTTATCTATAATAGACCAATTTTCAGCGGTTCTTATTACGTCATTTATAGGTAAAACAACACTACCAGCTCTTAAACTAATATTTTTAGTAATACTACTTAAAGCAGCAGAAATAATCGCAGGATTTGAATAAATACCGCCTAATTTATGAAAATGTCTTTCTGGAGTCCAAATAGCTGAAAAGTTATTTTCATCTGCAATTTTTGCTACTTCTAATAATAATTTATATTTATCATTTTCATCATCTACATTATCAGAAAAAAGAAAAATACTAAAATCCATTTTTATATTATTTTTTTTAGCTAAAAAATTAATTATTGTTTTTTTATTTTCGACTAAAAAATTTTTTATTTCTGGAGTTATAAAACCTTTGGGAGCTTGTATTTTTAGTTCTTTATCTACTAAAGAGATTATTATATCTTTTTCTTTTAAGTCATCTAGTATTTTTTCTATTTTTGACATGTTGTATATTATAAAATAAAACTTTTACTTAATTATAGAATAAAAATTTAGTTAGAAGTATTTTTACTAAATAATTTTAATGAAATAAAAACTCCTAAAATAATGCTTGTAAAACCTAATAATTCATAAATAGAGGGAAATCTTTTATCATAAATTAAAATAAAACTTAATCCAAAAAAAGTTTCTAAAGAAATTAATTGAGAGGCTAAAGTAACTGGTAATTTTTCAACAGCTCTATTCCAACATTCATTAGCAATAAAAGAAGATAAAAAACCTAAAATAAAACTACCTAAAATAAAATTTAAATCTAAATAAATACTATTTTGAAAAAAATAAAAGGGAATTAAAGATATTATAGAAATAAAACCTACTAAAGATGTCCATATTTTAGTATCTAAGCTAATTTTTTTTAAAAATAAAGAATTAGATACTCCATACCAAGTCCATATTAATAAACAAAGTATAACTAAAAAGATTCCTTGAAAATACTCTGTTGTTTTTTTGAATAAAAAACCTTCAAAATTAACACTTAAAATACCAATAAAAATAAGTATTAAAGGAAAAATTAATTTACCAAAATTTAGTTCTTTAGTTCTAATATTTCCCCAAATAGTTAGTGAAACAGGTAAAATACCTATTAGTATAGTAGTAACACTACCACCTGTAAGTTTGATACTTTTTACCAAAATAAGGTAATATAAAACATTACCTAAAAAAGCATATAAAAATAATCTAAAATAATTAGAAATAAAAATTTCTTTGCTTTGATTAAAGTTTTTTAATAACAATAAAAAAGATATTGCACCAAAAATAAAATACCTTCCTAAAGTTACTTCAAAAGAAGAATTATTTTTTAGCATTTTAGGAATAATAAAAGCTAAACCCCAAAAAATATTTGCAATAAAAGCGTAAAATATACCTTTTTTTATATCAAGCATTTTTATTATATTTGTATATTATTACGCTAAAATAAATTATTTTTTAGTTAAAGTTAAACTTATTGGTACAGGTGCTGTTGATATAGAAATAGTAGTATCATTTTCTACTGTAAAAGTATAATCTTGATAAGCTGATATTTTTACAAAATCTTTTGCTGAAGAAAACCAACCTGCTTCTGTTTTACCCTGAGTAATTTTTACTTGATTAGTATAATATTTATAGTTTTTATTTATATCAAAAAGAGTTAAAGCATAAGCTGATTCAGCTGTTTTTTCTAATTTTATATCAACATTTATTTTCCCATCTTTTACTTCATAAGGTAATGGAACAGAGGGAACATTTAGATTAATATTTATAGACATAGAAGTTCCTGAATATTCTTTTACTTCTGCTATACCACTTGAAAAAGGACCTACTACATCAAATTTTTGACCTTGAGAAAACCCTTTTATATTAACTATTGGGGTTATTGGAGTTGATACTACAGTACCTGTATTTACTTGATTAGTATTTGTCGTTTCATGGGTATTTGTAGTTACATTATTTTGTGTTACATTTACAGGTGTTTTTGTTGGAGTTGGTGTACTTGGTTTAGAATTACAAGATATAATTGATAAAAATAAAAAGTTAACTAAAAAAAGTTTTAAAAACTTAAACATAATAATAATAAACTAAGTCCTTTTTTGATACAATAGTATTTATATTTTATAGTATAGGACATTTTTAGTAGATGAGGTAGTATTTTATGAGCTATGTTGATATAAAAAACGATCAAATAACAATAAAACCAGAAAGTATTTCTAACCTTGAGCTAAAACTAGATAAAGAAATAACAGGAAAAGATTTAGTTAATTATGTAAAATCGCTTGAGAAAAAATAAGCATGGCTGAGAAAAAAAGTAATAACGATAAATTTTTTAAAGAAGATTCTAAAAAAGGTAAATCTAATTCTCAAGTTGATTTTATTAAAGGGGAGCTTTTTGATGCAGAATTAGAAGAAAGAATTAATTCTGTAAGTATAGATGAAGATGAAATAGATTCTTTTGAAATAGCGGATTTAGAATTTGATGAAATAGATGAACTTGAAATTAATGATGAAATAGACTTTGAACCACAAAATGATACTAGTTATCTAGCTACTGATAAAAAAAAGCCTACTATAGAAGTTATTAATAGAAAAGTTTTAACTAATAAAAGTGATGAAAAAAAAGCCAGTAAAATGGTTTCTAAAGAAGCCACTAAACTAGTTAAAGATTTTATAAAACAAGATTTACCTATAAATGAAGTAAGAAATATTTTAGAGTTATCTCATGGAGATAAAGAACTTCTTATGAATACACCATTTGGTTCAAACTCTTCAAATTCTCAAGAAAAAAAAGAACTTATAAATAAATTAAATGATATAACATCTAGTGATGAAGTAAATATAGCAAATGCTAGTTTTGTTTTGAAATGGCTGAAGAATCGTAGTTAACAATGGAAAAAGATAAAAATAAACCTCAGCCAATAAACAATATACTTGAAAGAGTAATTGATGCTGAGCTTTATGAAAAATACAGAAGAAATTTAGGGTTTTCAATAACCCCTGATTATCTTTATCAATGGGCATTAATAAGTTTAAACGAAGATAATTCTGATAAAGCAATAAGCTTTATTATTTCTGCTTTAGATATAGATAGAAAACATGCTCCTACTTTACACCTATTAAAAAGTTTAATTATAGGTATTAGTAAAGATTTTTATGAAAATGGTGGTTCTAGATATAAACAATCGCATGAAAGTTTTGATGAACTAGTATCTTCGATAAAAAAAAAGGCATTAGTAGTTAAAAAAAAGAATGAGCAAATAAAATTAGAAATAAGTTCTTTAGAAAGTTCTATAAACTCCTCTTTTGCTCCTTTTAAAATATTAAAAAAATTCCAAAAAGAAAAAGATTTAATAGCCTTAAAAAATAAGATTATAGAGAATCAAGATAAGATAGATTTTTATAAAAGAGAAATTAAAAAAATTAGACGCTTTCAAAAAAATGAAGAGTATTCTAAAATTTTGGGTACAATACTTGAAATTTGTGTAATGCCTAAAAAATATGCTGTAACCAATTAAAGGATTTTTATGTCTATTTCTGAATACAAATTAACCGAACTAACAGAGGCTGGTGGCTGAGCATCCAAAATCGGAAGTAACCGATTGGGGCAAGTTTTGTCTCAGATACCAAAATTTGAAAGTGAAAATCTATTAGTAGATTTATCAACAAATGAAGATGCAGGTGTTTATAAATTAAATGATACTACTGCTTTAGTTCAGACTGTAGATTTTTTTACACCTGTTTTAGATAATCCTTATTTATATGGAGCAGTTTCAGCTGCTAATTCATTAAGTGATGTTTATGCTATGGGTGGTAAACCTATTACAGCTATGAATATTTTATGTTTTCCTAATAATTTACCAGATGAAATTTTGACAGAAATATTAAAAGGTGGGGCTGACAAAGTAAAAGAAAGTGGTGCTATTTTACTTGGGGGTCATAGTGTAAAGGATAAAGAAATAAAATTTGGTTTATCTGTAACAGGTTTAATTTCTCCAGATAAAGTCTATACAAATTCAAATTTAAAAGAAGATGATATTTTAGTACTTACAAAACCTTTAGGTGCAGGTATTTTGACAACTGCTTTAAAAAAGAAATTTGTAATAGAAGACGAAATAAAAGATTGTATTGATGGAATGATGCAATTAAATAAAATAGCTTGTGAAGTTATGATTGATACACCTGAAGTTCATTCTTGTACAGATATAACTGGTTTTGGTTTATTAGGTCATTTAAAAGAAATGTGTGAAGGCAGCAATAAGGGAGCTGAATTGTATTTTAATAAGTTTAAATTTTATGATAAAACCTTAGAGTTTCTTGAAAAGGGTGCTGTATCTGGAGGTTGTAAAGAAAACTTAAAAACTTTTGAATCTTTTACTTTTTTCGATTCTAAAATAACTTTAAATGAAAAATACTTATTAGCAGATCCTCAAACTTCAGGGGGACTTTTAATAAGTATTAATCAAAAATATGCTGATACTTTTTTAGATAATTTACTAAAAAAAGGTTTAAATGCTTTTATTATAGGTAAAGTTATAAAGGAAAAAGTTATAAAAATATTTTAGAGTTTGCATTTTTTACAATGAGTTAAAGCCATATTATTAAACTATTCAGGGTTAAAAAAATACAAAACAATTTTATTTAATTCTATTAAAAATTTTATCTATAATAAAAATATGAGTATTAATTTAAAATATAACCTCAGATTTTTCTTTTTTATTTTAGAAAGGTATTAATAATGAAAAATATTAAATTTTTATCACTTATTTTAGTTTTAACTATTTTTTCTTGTAATGAAATAAAAGAAATAAAAAAATACCCTAAGGCAGAAGATATAAAGGGATATTCAGATTTTATAATTCCAGATAAAAAAAATACATTAGATTTTATTCCAACTCCAACTCCAACTCCAAGTCCTATACCAACGCCTAATAAAATAATACTATCTAGATGCTTAGATTTATCAGAATATAAGATAACTAAAAAAATACATTATCCCTCTGATATTGTTGTTTCAAATGATGGTAATTATATTTATATTGTTACAAATGAAAGTTTATATCATATCCATAAATCAGAAGGAAATTATTATAGAGAAACAAGCTTAGAGGATAAAATATATTATGATTTATATCCAAATTTAATTTATAAAATATCAAAAAATGGAGAAATATCAAATTTACCACCTACATCTAATAATAACAATGTAAATTGTTCTTCTAAGGTAATAGAAAAAGATATTAATGGAGATCTTTTAGTTTATGAGAATTCAAATTTATACTTATTTAAAGACAATAAATATCAGTTTTTACATAAATTTGAAGATAGAGAAATACAAAAAGATATTTCATTAGTATGTATGCCCACTATTAATTCTATTGGAAGCTTTGTAGAAAACTGTGATAAAAATAAAAAAATAGAACCGTATAATTTTTATTATGAAAATAATTATTTTTTTATTAGTTATGTTTTTTATTTTGATAGTGCTTCGCAATACCATGAAGAGAATATTCAGTCTTATAATATACAAGATAACGTTCAAAATGAAATTTATCAGAGTTTATCAAGTAATTATTATAGTAAGGCATTACTATATATTAATTCTAATAAAAAACAAAATCGTAAATTATATCCAGATATAATAAATTTTACTAATAGTATTTATAATGGAAAACCTTTTTTAAGTATAAAAGATATAATAAAAGATAAAAAAGAAATAGAAAAAGTAGGAGAAATTATACGTATAAGAAAAGATTCAAAAGGAAATTTATTTGGTTTAGATACAGAAAAAAATATAATTTGGAAAATATATCCTAATGAACAAAAAATAGAGTTATTAGCTGGTAGTGGGAAAGCAGGATATAAAGATGGAAAAGGGGAAGTAGCTGAATTTGATAGAATTATAGATATTGATGTTGATAGTGAAGATAACCTTTATGTAACTGATTTTTATAATAATGCAATAAGAAAAATAACTCCTGATGGTGTGGTTAGTACTTTTTATAAGGATGAATAGTTAAAAGTGAAAAGTTAGAAGTTAGAAGTATAGGAAAAGTTATACTTCGAAAGGCTCAGTATACATTCGTGCTACGTGAATGGAAAATAGTTAAAAGTCAGAAGTAGTTGTGAAATGTAGTGGTAAGCCTTGCATTTACTACGAAATGAAGCAAAAAACTACAGATTAATCAAATTTTATTAATAGATAAAAAATACAATATAATCATAATCTGTAGTAAAAATATTTTAAATATTTTTCAAAGCCTTAATTCCAGGTAATTCTAAACCTTCCAAAAATTCTAGTGAAGCACCTCCACCTGTTGATATATGACTAAAATATTCTGCCAAACCAGCCTGTTCTATAGCTGCTACAGAATCTCCACCACCTGCAATAGTAATAGTTCCTGTTTTGGTTAATTCGGCTAAAGTTTTTGCTACTTCATTAGTACCTTTTGCAAAATTAGGATTTTCAAAAACACCTAAAGGTCCATTCCAAACTACTGTTTTAGCTGTTTTTAAAGTATTAATTATTTTTTCTATGCTTTTATTTCCTACATCAAAACCTGCTTTATTATCTGGTATTTCACCAACAATAGAAATTTCTGTTGAATCTAAAGATTCTGCAACTACATGATCTTCTGCTAAAACTAAACTGCAATTCAATTCTTTTGCTTTATTAATTATCTCGGTAGCTGTTGATAAATAATCATCTTCAACCAAAGATTTACCCACTTTTTGACCTTGTGCTTTTAAAAAAGTATAAGTCATAGCACCACCAATTATTAAAGCATCAGTTTTTTCAATTAGATTTTTTAATACACCTATTTTAGAAGAGATTTTAGAACCACCGATAATAGCTACAAAAGGTTTTTCTGGGCTTAAGGCTTTAGATAAATAAGCAATTTCTTTTTCCATTAAAAGACCAGAATAAGCTGGTAAAAATTCAGCAATTCCTGCTGTTGAAGAGTGGGCACGATGAGCTGTTCCAAAAGCATCATTTACGTATATTTCAGCTAAGTCTGCTAATTTTTTAGAAAAATCTGTAACATTTTTTTCTTCTTCAGGATAAAACCTTACATTCTCTAATAAAAATAATTTATTATCAGCATTATTTATTGTATTTTTAATTTCTTCTCCAATACAATCATTCAGAAAAACAAGTTCTTTGTTTATATGTTCTTTTATATAATTTGCTACTGGTAACATAGTATATTTTTCTTCTTTTCCTTTTGGTCTGCCCAAATGAGAAACTAAAATAACTTTAGCTCCATTTTCTAATAAATAGTTTATGGTAGGCATTGCTGATACAATTCTGGTAGCATCTGATACACTACCATTTTTTAGAGGAACATTAAAATCAACTCTAACAATTACTTTTTTATTGTTTAAGTCTTCTTTACTTAAGCTTTTTATACTTGCTTTACTCATCATTTTTACCTATCTATAACATAATGATAGAGATATTATAAGCTACTTATAAAAAGATAATAGTAATTTTGAAAATTAATATTAAAAAATTAATATATGCTAATTATCAAGTTAATTATGAAACTGTTCATAAATGTTAGCTATTCTCGAAAAAATTAAATACATAATTAAATAGTAAAAGTTATTTTTTACTAGGTATTATTTGTTCTATTTTTATATTAAAATTTTTAGAAATTCTATCTAATAATTCTTTTTGGTCTTTAGTAATAATAGAAATAGCCATACCTTTTTGTTCTTGTCTTCCAGTTCTTCCAACTCTATGTAAATAAGATTTTGCATCTCTATTTAGATCTAAATTAAAAACATGGCTTACATTTTTTATATCCAAACCTCTAGCAGCAATATCTGTAGCAAATAATAATTGAATAGTACCTTTTTTAAAATCTTCAATTATTTTTTTACGCTCTTCTTTTTGATTTGTTCCCAAAAGAGAACCTGCTTTTAAGCCATGATATCCAGTAAATTCAACAAGCTCTTTTATATCATCACCTTTTTGTATAAAAACTAAGGCTCTTTCTGGATTAAAAAATTTAACTAATTTTCTCAATGTTTCTACTTTATTTTTATACTCAACAACATAATAATAATGTTCTATATTATCTGGAATGGTATTTTCACTTTCAGTTCTTATAATATTTATTTCTTTTAAATACTCTTTCATTTCTGATATATCTCTATCGGAAATAGTTGCAGAAACTAAAATAGTTTGTTTTTCTTTTGAAGTTATATTAAGTACTTTTTTTACTGTAGATACATTAGTTTTATCTAACATCCTATCAGCTTCATCTATAACAAGATTTTTTATATTAGAAGCATTTATTTTTTTCTTTTCTATTAATTCTAATATTCTACCTGCCGAACCTATAATAATATGAGGTTTTTCTTTTAATTTATCAATTTGTCTTTTTATATTAACTTCTCCAATAATAAGTGCATAAGAAATAGGTAAATTAGAGTTTTTTGCTAATAACTCTACCTGTGTTTTTATTTGAGAAGCTAATTCATGAGTAGGAGCAAGTATGATAGTTTGTGTTTTGTCATTTATATTTATGTTTTGAAAAATAGGTAATAAATAAGCAAAAGTTTTACCAGAACCTGTTTCAGATTGAAAAATAAGATCTTTTTTTAATAATAATTCAGGAATTACTTTACCTTGTATTTCTGTTGGATTAGTAATACTTAACTTTTTTAATCCTTCTTCTAATTGACTATTTAAACCTAAATTTGTAAATGTATTGTCCATAAATAATTTTAACTCTAAAAATGCTAAACCCTTTATAAATTTTATTCTTATTAGAGAATACCTCAGAGCTCTGCTCTGGTGTTTCAAGGGAGAGCCCCCGATCCCTTCCTCCTACGGGGTTGCTACCCCGTAGGAGGTCTTAAATTCATTTTAGGGTTATTTTATTATAATATAATTTATATCTTTTATCTGATTAAATTATTGATTCTACAAATAAAAAAAGCCTCTTGTTACAGAGGCTTTTTTTATTTAAAAACTAAAATCCAATTTTTGCCATTTGTAAAAATGGAGCTGGAGCTAAGAATAAAACTAATAAACCTAATAAGCTTATAATAGCAGCCATAGCTAAAGCAGCATTTGGAGCTTCCCAAGTAATAGATTCTTCTGGTTCTCTTAGATACATAGCTTTCATAACTTTTACATAATAGTATAAAGATACTACACTGTTTAATGCACCGATAAAAGCTAACCAAGCATAGCCTGAATTGAAAGCAGATACAAATAAATATAATTTACCAGTAAAACCGCCAAATGGAGGTAAACCTGCTAAAGAAACTAAACAACAAGAAAATACGAATGCAATAAAAGGTGATTTTTTAGCAACTCCTGCAAAAGAATCTATATCTGTAGAACCAGTATGTTTTGAAAAGTACATTATTGCTCCAAAAGCACCTATATTCATAAATATATAGGTTGTTAAGTAAAATAAAACACTGGTAAAATCATCATAGTTTCCTTTCATTAAAGGGATAATACCAATAAGTATATAACCTGCATGAGCAATACTTGAAAAAGCAAACATTCTTTTTACATTTTTTTGAATAATAGCTAAAAAGTTTCCTGCACACATAGTAATAATAGAAACAATTACAACTAAGGTTAATAATTGATTTGCAAGCTCATTAGTGAATATTTGTATAAATCTAGCAAAAGCTGCAAAACCAGCAATTTTTGATGTTATTGATAAAAACGCAGTAACAGGAGTTGGAGCCCCTTCATAAACATCTGGAGCCCACATATGAAATGGAGCAGCAGCTATTTTATAAGCTAAACCAGAAAAACTCATTACAGTTGCTATTACTAAAATAACATTTAAAGGTTGAGAGTATTTAGACAAACCTGCAGCTACAGTAGGAAAATCTATTGCTCCAGTCAAACCAAACATAATAGAAAAACCATAAAGAGTTAAAGCAGATGATAAACCACCAACAACAAAATATTTTAAAGCAGATTCAGAAGATTTTGGATTATCTTTATTCATACAAGTAAGTACATAAGAGCTGATACTTAAGAGTTCAACTCCTAAGAAAAAGGTAATCATTTCATTTGCAGATGATAAAAACATACCACCTAAAGTTGCCATACAAATTAGTGAATAAAATTCACCAGAGTTTCTTATTTTTTCACTAACATATCTAAAAGAAATTAAAACAGTTAAGATTGATGATAAAACTATTATCATTTTGAAATAAACTGCAAAATCATCTAATAAAAAAGATTGATGAAAAGTAGCTTTATCTGAAGCAAAAAAGCCTTCTGTTATTCCAAAACCTACAGATTTGAAACCAACTAAAGAACCAAAAGATAAACATAAACCTACTAAAGCGGCTAAACCAATATTACGCCCTCTTTTTTCTTTTATTTTATCAACTGGTTTGAAAAACCACTCACCGAATACTACAACGCACGCCGTGAGTATTAATATTAATTCTGGTATAAAAACAGCGAAATTCAAAATTTATCCTCCTTAAGCACCTAGACCCATAAGAAGCATTAGTTGCTTTGTTGCAGGGTTTATTATATCAAGTAAAAGTGCTGGGTATAATCCTGTTGCTACTACTATTGTCATAAGTAATACAACACTAAATGTTTCTAATTTATCTATATCTGGTAAACCTTTCCAAGCAGCTGGAAGTGGTCCAAAAAACACTCTTTCATTTAACCATAAAGTATATGCAGCACCTATAACTACACTGAAGGCTGCTAAAGCACATAAGTATGGATGAGTTTGGAAAGAACCTGCGAATACTAAAAATTCACTAACAAAGCTATTCATACCTGGAACAGCAACTCCAGCCATAGAAATAGCTACAAAGAAAGCACCTGCGATTGGCATTTGTTGAGCCAAACCACCTAATTTAGCAATTTCTCTTGTATGAGTTCTATCATAAACAACACCTACAAATAAGAACATCATTGCAGTAATAGTTCCGTGTGTAAACATTTGAAGTATTGCTCCATTTAAACCATTTGCATTTAAACCAGCCATACCTAAAAGTACAAATCCCATGTGGCTAACACTTGAATAAGCTATAACTTTTTTCATATCTGTTTGTGCTAATGCTAAAAAAGCACCATACATTATATTTACAGCTCCTAAAGCAGCTAACCAAAAACCTATATCTAAAACTGTATTTTTAACAGATACTACATCTGGAAATAATCCAAATCCAAATCTTATCATTCCATAAGATCCCATTTTTAAGAGTACTCCTGCAAGAACAATACTTAATGCAGTTGGAGCTTCAACGTGAGCATCTGGTAACCATGTATGAAAAGGAACCATAGGAAGTTTTACCGCAAAACAAATCATTAAAGAAATAAAAGCTAAAGTTTGAACTGTCATTCCTAAGTTTGCAAAAACTTTATTACCAGATTGAGCAAGTTGTACATAATCAAAAGAACCTGTAGTTAAAAATATTCCTAAAAATACTACTAACATAAAAGCACTAGCAAAAGATGTATAAAGAATAAACTTCATTGCTGCATATTCTCTTCTTGCTCCACCCCATATACCAATTAAGAAGTACATAGGTATTAATTCTAATTCCCACATTACAAAGAATAAGAATAAATCTAAAGAAGTAAAAACTCCTAAAACAGCTGTTTGCATTACCATCATAAGAAAGAAATACATTCTTGGCATTTTTTCAACTTTCCAAGAAGCTAAAACAGCTACAATCATAATTAATGAAGTAAGTAAAACCATTGGAATACTTAAACCATCAACTGCTACATAGTAATAACTATTTATTACTGGTATCCAAGAAAACTTATCCACAAATTGAAAATTAAACATTGCAGCTGGATCAGCTGAAGGCTTAAAGTTCATTGCTAACATCAAAGAAAAGATGAAAGTAATAGCTGTTGTAACAAGAGCTACTTTATGTGGCAATTTATTTCCTTCCGCAGGTTTAGGTAGTATAAGCTGAATTAAGCCACCTAACATGGGGAAGAATATTATTAAGGTTAAAAACAAACCATTTAATGCTGATGAATCTACTGTCATTTTGTTTTTTCCAAATTCCGTAAAAATCTAATATCTATAACTTATTTAACATTCAATATTTTTCTAGCTAAGGTATAAGCATAAGTAGCCAAGCTAAGTAATACAATTACACCCACACTTGCTAAAACCCAAACCCATTTTTCAGTAAGGTTTTTTACAAGATAAGCATAATTAGTTGAAGCAAATATTAATAATAATACTGCGACTATTACACCCATAGCATATTGTTGAACCTTACCACTATGAAGTCTTTTTGCTGCATGTGCCACACCCAAACAAGCCCAGCTTACAGCATTAACTATCATATCAATACCAAATTTATCAAATATAGAAGATGCTTTAGCAAAAGCTAAAACAAATTTATCTATAACCCAAAGATAAGCTTCATCTACATAAAGTTTATTAAGAGATGCATTGAATAATGGTTTCATTTTTTTAGAAAGCTCTTCAGCTTTTGTTAAGTCACCTTTTCCATAAATTGCAAAAGATAATCCTGTTCCTACTAAAAAGATTACTAAAGAACAACCCATAACAATAAAGTTTGGTCCATGATGAGCAGAGTGTTCTGCTGCATGTTGAACCACAGGATTATAATGAACAAAATCTTTAAAATAATCTGCCCAAGGAGTTCCAACAAAACCTATTAATAAAGAAGGGATAGATAAAAATACTAAAGGAAATTTCATTCTCCAACCTGGTTCATGTGGATGTCCATGCCCTCTATATTCACCTTCAAAGGTTAAGAAATATAATCTAAACATATAGAAAGCTGTCATAGTTGCTGCAATACCAGCAAAAACAAAGTAAACAATATTAGCTTCAAAAATAGCATCTAACATTGCATCTTTACTCCAGAAACCTGCTAAACCTGGGGCACCTGAAATTGCTGCTGTTCCTATTAAACAAGAAATAGCAGTAATAGGCATTTTCTTTCTTAAACCACCCATTTCAAAAATATCTTGTGTATGACAAGCATGTATTACACTACCTGAACATAAGAACAACATAGCTTTAAAGAATGCGTGAGTAAATAAGTGGAAAATAGCTGCTGTATAACCTAAAGGAGTAATTCCACCTTCTGTAGAATACATACCTAAAGTTAAAATCATGAAACCTAATTGACTTACTGTAGAATAAGCCAAAATCTTTTTTATATCTCTTTGAGTGATAGCAATAAAAGCTGCCATAATTGCTGTAATACCACCAATTATAGCTATAAAATCTAATGCATTTAGCATTCCGAACAAAGCTGGGAAGGTAGCTTGAGAAAATACAGTCATAATTTTTGCAACCATATAAACTCCAGCTGCAACCATTGTTGCTGCGTGAATTAATGCACTCACTGGTGTAGGACCTTCCATCGCATCTGGTAACCAAACGTGTAATGGAAATTGACCTGATTTACCAATCGCACCAAAAAAGGTTAAGATTGCTGCGAAAGTTAAAACTGCACCAGTCATTTTACCTGCTGCTATTTGAGCAGCAGCAAGATCAAAATTTAATGTATTTGTATATGTGAATATTAAAAGTATTCCTAATAAAAATCCAAAGTCACCAACTCTGTTAGCTAAAAAAGCTTTTTTAGCTGCATAAGGAGCTGATTTTTTCTCATAAAAGAAGCTAATTAATAAAAATGAGCTAACACCCACCAATTCCCAACCAGCATAAAGTACTAAGAAATTATCTGTAAGAACTAATAAAAGCATTGAGAATGAGAATAAAGAAAGTTCTGCGTAATATCTAGAAAAAGAATAACCTTTATGAATATATTCTTCCATATACTCTCTAGAATATAATTGAACTAAAGTACTTATAAGTGTAACTACTACCAACATCATGGCAGTAACGGCATCGACTCTCCAACTTACTGAAAAATCAAAGTTACCACTAGTAAACCATCTTAAAGCACCACTTGAATTTTGTAAAACATAATTAATATCTGTTACTGCTTGATAACCTATCAAGCAAGAAAGCATAAGTGCTATAAAAATAAAACCTCTTGAAATTCTTGAACTTAAAACTGGAGACTTTCTAGTAAAGAAAGTAATAACACCAGCTGAAAGTAGTGGTAAAAAGGCCACTAGCCAAGCGTTTTTTACTGCAAATTCTATCACGATTAATACCTCAATTTTCCCTTACCACTTCATAGTACTGATTCTTTCCATATCAGCAGTTTGAGAGTTTTTAAACACGTTAAAGATTATTGCTAATCCAACTCCAGCTTCTGCTGCTGAAACGGTCATTATGAAAATAGTAAAAATTTGTCCTGTTAATTGAGCAGGGGTTATATAGTTAGAAAAAGCTACTAAATTAACACTCACACCTGCCAAAGCAATTTCTAATGACATAAGAACTCTCACTGCATTCTTACTAGTAAGAACGCCATATATTCCTATACAAAACAAAACTGCTGCCAAAAACAAATAATGATATAAAGTTAAACTCATTTTATATAACCTTTTCTATTTTTTTACTGATACTTCTTTTTCTAATTCTTCTACTTTTGCTTTTTCAATTAAATCTTCTTTTATATCAGACTCTCTGAGAGCTAAAACTATAGCTCCAATTAAAGCCATTAATAAAAGAATTGAAGCAATTTCAAAAGGAATTAAATATTTATCAAAAAATGCATTACCAATTATTTCAGTTGTAGAAACAGATACTGGTTCTTTTACTGCCCATATAGATGGAGCCCAAGTAATTATATTACCTGCATTAGCATCTACTACATTTTTTGAAAAAGGTGCCATTAAATTTATATTTACACCTAATGTTCTTAAAATTAAAATTAAAAATAATCCAAAACAACATAATACAAATGATACAAATCTGTATTCTGAAGAATAAGGCTTTTTATCCGAATCATTTTTAGCATTTGTTAGCATAACAGCAAACATCATCATAATTGTAACAGCACCACCATTTATTAAAATTTGTGCTGCTGCTAAAAAGTCTGCATTTAAAAGTGCATAAATACCTGCTGTACTTACAAAAGTTAAAACAAGTAAAAAACCTGCATGCATTAGGTTTGGTACAGTAACAACACCTACAGCTGAAGATATCATTAAACCTGATAAAAGATAAAAAGCAAGATCTTTACCAAAACCGATACTTCCTACCACAAGGCTAGTTAGTAAAAGTACAATAGCACTTACAAATATCCCAAAAATTACTAAAAACGACTTATCTTTCCACATAAAAACTATTTCTCCTTGTTCTTACCACTATTTTTTAGCCGGAGCTTTATCTGGTGGTAAGTACATATTAGGTTTTTCTACATACTTTGCTAATTTATGCATATCATAAAGAAAATCTTCTTGTTTAAAACCAGCTGTTTCGAACTCATGAGTCATCTCTAAAGCTCCTACAGGACAAACTTCAACACAATTTGCACATGATATACATTCACCAATATTTATTTCATAAACAGTGGTTTTTATTTTTTTGTCTTCACCTTTTTCGGTTTCTATTTTAATAGTTTGGGGAGGACAAACTTTAGCACAAGCATGACAACCTATACATAACATTTTTCCATCTTCTTTGTTATATAAAAAAGCAAAACGTCCTCTAAATCTTTGAGGTAATTTTCTTTTTATATCAGGATATATTTCTGTAACTTTAGCTTGAAATATATAAAAGAAAGTTAATTTTAATCCTCTATATATAGCTTCAATTCCATCAAAAATATTTTGGAAGTATTTTTCTACTGAATTTAATTTTTGTTCTGTTCTTTCCATTTAAAGCTCCTTATCTGCTAAAAACACCAAAACCTACTGCTGCTAAAAGAGCAGTAACTAATATGTTTGCCAAAGCTAAAGGCAATAAGTATTTCCAAGCAAAAGCCATAAGTTGGTCAGCTCTTACTCTTGGTAATGTACCTCTTATCCATACAACTACAGAAAAGAAAAACATTGTTTTTATAAAAAACCAAATTAATCCTAATTGGTTTGTTAATTGAATCCCAACTTCTCCTAAGTAAGAATCAAAAGGGAATCTCCAACCACCAAAAAATAAAGTAGTACATAAAGCACCTAATGTAAAAGTATTTATATACTCTGCTAAGAAGAACATAGCAAATTTAAAACCACTATATTCTGTGTTATAACCAGATACAAGTTCAGATTCTGCTTCTGGTAAATCGAAAGGTATTCTATTTACTTCTGAAAGAGAACAAGTAAAAAATATAAAAAATGCAACTGGTTGTTTTATAATATTCCAAATATCTTGTTTTTCAACAACATCAACTATACTTAAAGATCCTGTTAATAAAATAACTCCCACTAAAGATAAAAGTAATGGTATTTCATAACTAATAGCCTGAGCAACAGCTCTTATACCACCCATAAGGGAGTATTTATTGTTAGAAGCCCAACCTGCCATCATAATACCTAATGTTGTAAGTGAAGATATAGAGAAGAATAAAAATAATCCTGCTCCTACATTACTAACAACCATACCATTTCCAACAGGAACTAAACTATAAACTAATAAACCTGGTACAAAAACCAAAACAGGAGCCAAACTAAATAGAATTTGGTCAGCATCTCTTGGTACTATGTCTTCTTTTAACATTACTTTTAAAGCATCTGCAAAAGATTGAAATAAACCCGCAGGACCTAATCTATTTGGACCTAATCTTACTTGTACAAAAGCAATAAGTCTTCTTTCCCACCATATAAGTAAGAAAACAGTTGTTAAAACTAAACTAGCAATAGCAAGGGTAGGAACAATAAGTCCTAATCCGTTTCTAACTGGTTCAAAAGGTATGAAGCTTAAAAGTGCTTCATAAATTTTTATCAATATTTCCATTTTTGCTCCTTAAATGCTACCTATCTACTTCAGGAAGAATAACATCGAAACTTCCGAATATCGCCATAATATCAGACAAATAAGCATCTTTTAAAACATAAGGTAAAATTTGCATATTTGCATAAGAAGGAGTTCTATATTTAACTCTTGCAGCAGTATTAGTACCATTGCTCATTAAATAAACCCCCATATTTCCTCTTGGGGCTTCTACTTGGCAATAAGCTTCACCAGCAGGTATTTTAAAACTAAAGCTTAATTTTTTTCTTAAACATGGTCCAGGTGGAATTTGAGCAATAGCTTGTTTTATAATTTTAACTGATTGTCTCATTTCTTCCATACGAACTATGTAACGATCAAAAGTATCACCTTTTTCACCTACAGGTATATCAAAATCAAATCTATCATAAACAGAATATGGTTCATCTTTTCTAACATCGTATTTTACACCAGAGCCTCTTAAGATAGGACCACAAGCTCCAAATCTTGAAACTTCTTCACCTGTAAGAATACCTATATCTTTTACTCTAGAAATAAAAATAGGATTTTTATTAATTAAGATTTCATATTCATCGATCATTTTTAAGAAATAACCACAAAAATCTTTTACTTTATCAAGCCATCCTTCAGGAACATCTGCATTAACACCGCCATATCTTAGGTAGTTAAACATCATTCTTTGTCCTGTAAGTTCTTCCATTAGATCAATTATTTTTTCTCTTTCTCTAAGAGCATACATAATTACTGTGGTTGAACCAAGATCAAGCATAAAAGTACCCAACCAAAATAAATGGCTCATAAGCCTAGTTAACTCTGCGGTTATAACTCTTATGTATTCAGCTCTTTCAGGAACTTCTATTCCACCAATTTTTTCAACAGCCATAACAAGTGGCCATTCTGCTGCAATAATAGATACATAATCTACTCTATCTACAACAGGAAAATATTGGAAATAATTTCTATCTTGAGCTAATCTCTCTATAGAACGGTGTAGATAGCCTATTACAGGCTCTACATATCTGATGATTTCACCATCTATTTTAACTATAAGACGTAAAACACCGTGGGTACTCGGATGGTGAGGACCCATGTTTATAGTCATTTCTTCACTTTTAAATTCTATTGACATATTTTTTTGCCTAAAAATATTTAAAATAACTCAGTTAACTATAGTAAAAATACTCTAAGTAAAAACTAAAAATAGTAATGATAGATAGAAAATAATTAATCTTCTAACACCTAACTTTTAACTTTTAAATAGTTTACTTTACTAAAAAAACCGATCAAAGTAAGTATTATATTACACTAAAAGTTTTAAACTGTTAATAAATACACAATTCTTATATTTGTTTTTTAAGTTAACAATAATATTTTATTAGCTAATAATTTATAATTATGTGATTTATTTTGCCTATAATTTTTTAGCTATAATTTTATATCATTTAAAATAAATTTATGATTATTTTTTTATATATTTATTTTGATTAAAATCACAGTAATTATGTGATTAGATACTTTTCAAAAAAACCTTTAGTATCATAAAATGTTTATATAATCTTTTAATTTTTGTACCAAAAGGATTTTAAATTTATGACAAGTATAAGTTCTAATATTTCAGCTAGAAATATTGATGTTAAAGCTATCGACCCAGTAAAAACAAAAGAAAACACACCTATTAAAGTTGAACAAGAATCTAAAATAGAAAGAATCAATAGCCCTATTCCTCTTACACCTGAATCACACAGAGTTCTTAATATTATAGAAACTGGGATTAGTGAGTTTAAAAGTGGTAAACTATTTTCCGATTTTAAACTTGATGAAATTGGAAAAATAGCTGGTAATGTTACTAAATCTATAAGTGATGCTGCAAGTAAAGTTCAAATTAAAATAGAAGAAGCTTCTTCTAATAATTTTTTAGATAAAATAGTTTCTGGAGCTAAATCTGCATTAAGTGCAGTTTTTGGTAAAAATAGTGAACTTATGGGCTTAATTGATAAAGGAGATAATTTTATTAAAGGTAAGTTTAAAGAACTAGATTCTAAAGTTAAAGATATTAATTTTTTAAAAGATTTAAAAGGAGCACTTGATAAACCAACAAAAGAATTTGTTTCTTTTATAAAAAAATCGGAGAATTTTATAAATGACAGATTAAAAGATTTAAAAATAAAACCTATTGATTTTAGTAATATGAATAAAGCGTTAGATCAATTACCTTCAGCTGTTGATAAAATGTGTGAGAAGTTGCATCAATTTGTAAAAGATTTTTCTTCTAAAGGAACTTTACTTATAAAAAAAGCATATGAAAAAGGATCTGATTTAACTAAAGTAGCAATTACTACCATAGATAAAAAATCTCAAGAAGTTGTTAATAAAGTTGATAATGAAAAGAAAAAAGCTGTAAATACTTTTAAAGAAACACAGAAAAAAGTTTTTAAGGATTTAAAATTAACTTAGTATCGTGAAAAAAATAACTTATAACAAAAACACTTTTTACAAAATGTCAGGGCGTAAAATTTTACGCCCAAACAAGCAATAGCTAAAACAAAAAAGTGTGGTAAGTTATTTTTTTACTTTTCCTTAACTAAAGAATAAAAATCTTGTTTATATTAAAAAAATATTTACAAGCTTAAAAAATAAATAATATTTAATATGTAAAAAATATCGGGGTAATATGGATTTAAGTTTATTAGGAAATATAAAAAATAAATCAAGTGATAAAAGAAAAGATAATTCAATTAATTCTTATATTAAAGGACAAGAAATTTTCCAAGTTTTTATAGAAACAAAAGATGTTGATTTATTAAGAGAAGCTAGTGTTCTTTTTCTAGATGCTATTGCTTATAATAAAGATGATTATAAACCTTATTTGTCTTTGGGCTATGTTTTTTATTTATTAGAAAACAATGAGTTTGCTTTGAAATATTTTGATAAAGCTGAATCTTTAACTAATTTACCAGAAGAAGTAAAAGAACTAAAAAATAAAATAGAATCTAATTTGGCTTATGAAAGAAATCCTGTTAGTTTAAAAGTTAATAATATAAAACCAATTGAAATAAAAACTATGGTAAATAAAAAATCTAATTTTTGGAAATTTTTCTTTTAGAGTTAAAATAATAAAATTGCTATTATTAAAAAAGCTACTTTAGATTAATGAACTTAAATTGCCATTGTGGAAATATAAAAATAGAAACTTGTAAAAATATAGAATTTCTTACTAGCTGTAATTGTTCTATATGTAATAGATATGGCTCTTTATGGGGGTATTTTTTACCAGAAGAAGTTTCTATTAGTTTTGAAAAAGAACCTAATTTTTATTCTCATGGAGATAAAAATGTAGAGTTTTATTTTTGTACTACATGTGGTTGTTTAACACATTATAAAACTACTAAAAAAGTAAAAGATCCTAAAATAGGTGTTAATTTTAGAATGTTAAAGTTAGAGTTATTAGAAAATTTGAAAATCAGAAAATTTGATGGTGCAAATACTTGGAAGTTTTTAGATTAATTATAAGATCGTAAGGCGTGAATAGTAAACAGTGAACAGTAAGAAGTGAAAAGTATAGAAGTATGCTCCGTAACATGTTATAAACTTATTATCTTTTCACTTTTTACTTTTTTCTATATTGTATTGATTTTTTTAAGTATAATTTATTTTAAATATTTTATTTTTAAGGGAAATTATGTCAGAAAATTTAAAAGATGATAACTATTGGAAAAATAAATTAACTGAAGAGCAATTTGCTATAGCAAGAAAAAAAGGAACTGAAAGGGCTTTTACTGGAAAATACTGGGATCATAAAGAAAAAGGTATTTATAAATGTATTTGTTGCGAAGAACCTTTATTTTCTTCAGAAGGTAAATTTGATTCTGGTTGTGGTTGGCCAAGTTTTTTTGTTCCTCTAGATTATGAAAAAATTGATGAAATTCAAGATTTATCTTATGGAATGATAAGAACTGAGATAACATGCAAAAAATGTGGAGCTCACTTAGGACACGTGTTTGAGGATGGTCCTAATCCTACTGGTTTGAGATATTGTGTTAATTCTGCTTCTATAAATTTTACTAAATAAAATACTTACGTTTAAATTTTGTAATAAAAAACACCTGTTATTTATAAAAGTAAATGGTAGAATAATATTGTTTCTTTACTTAATTTAAGGGAATTATTAAATGTTTGATGTTAACGAAAAAGAGAAAAGAGTCCTCCCAAGTTGGATTTTACAAAATCTTTCTGACCTACAATTTAGTTCTATATACGATCCATTTGGTGGCAATCCTAAATTAGGAATGTATTTTAAGAAAATGGGTTATCAGGTAATTACTAGTGATATTTTACAATGTAATTATTGGTGGAATAAAGCTTTTATAGAAAATAAATCTACCACTATTTCAGATAGATCAAAAAACACATTGCTTAGTATAGATACAACTATAAGTGCCGTTTTTGCAGATTGGACAGATAGTTTTTTTACTATAGATGAAACCAGACAACTTGAAGTTTGGAGAAGTAATATTGATAGATTAAAAGTTTCTGATGAAGAAAGAGCTTTACTTTATGTTGCAGTATATCTAACTATGGATTACTGGATTACTTATAATAAAAGATATTTCCAAACTAAAAACGTAGGTGCTGGAGATGTATTGAAATACTATATTGATGTAGTTAATAAAATGGTTTTTGATAATAATATGCCAAATGTAGCTTATTGGCATGATTCTTATGAAATTGCTAGTCAAATACCAACAGAACTTGTATATATTTACCCACCATCTAAAGATGGTTTTAGAAACTATAATATGAGATTTTACTTATGGGAATGTTGGACAAGAAGAGTAAGCCAATTAAATTTAGAAGGAGTACTTAACAAAGCAGAACATAGTAAATTAGGTGAAACTTTTAATGATATAAATGCTTATTATAATGCTATAGATTCTTTTCTAAAATTAGTTCAATCTAATTCTATTTGGGTAGTTTCTTATAATGATCAAATTGCACCTAGTAAAGAAATACTAATAGATATGATAAAAAATTATAAAAATATACACAAAGAAGTTGAAATTGAAATACCTTATCCAACCGCAGCAGGCTCTTTGAGTGTAAAAGAAGGCATTATTATTGCGGTGTCATAGATGATAAATAAGGGTTCTTTAAAAGATTTTAGATTATTTGATCTTTTAACAATTTTAGATCAAAGTAAAAAAAGTGGTATTTTAACTTTAAAACTTAGAGAGTTTATTGGAAATATTTATGTAACAGATGGTTCTGTTATAGAAGTAAAAACTTCTCATCTTCATGGAGAAGATGCTTTTTATGAGCTTATGTTTTATGAGTCTGGAGAATTTGAGTTTTTAGAAGGAGAAAAATTTGAAGGTTCAAAAAACATAGAAAAATCTACACATGAGCTATTAGAAGAAGGTAATTTTAGAGTTACATTAACTAATTCACTTATTAAGAATTCTATTAATACAGATTTAAAATCTAAAATAATAATTGTTGATGAAAAAGAAGATGATTTTATTACTATGATAAAATCAGGATTTGATACAATTATCTCTTTGGCAAGAGAGTCTAAAGTTTCTCCTAATGAATTTTCTCAGCATTTAGAATTTTTAATTAAAAATAATAATATTGAAATTGAAAAAAATATACAAAATGAAATATGGAGTTCTTTTCAAAAGCTTGTAAATACTACCTATAAAGAGTTTACGAGTATTAGTGGAATAAAAATGAATAAAGAACTTGATAAAAAAATACAAGAACTTATAGAAATTAACTCTTTGAATTTAGAGTTTAAAGATGGTAAAATTGATACAAAGGATCTTTTTAAATTAACTTCAAACGAACAGATTAATATATATAAACTGTTTTTGAAGGAACTAAAAGCTTATGTAGTAAAGATATATGGCAAAGATTTTATAATAAATATTTTTGCAAGTGTGTCCGGAGTTGATTCTAAAACAATCGACTTATTAAATATTGAGGTATAAATTAGGTTTAATAAAAGAGGTATTTAAGTGCTTAATCCACAATTAACAAGTCTAATAGTAACAACTGAAGGCTTAAAAAGTATTAAGGATATATTGAACAAGCTTAGAGAAGAAACTAAAGCAAGATATATTCTTTTAGTAGAAAAAAGCGGTCAAATGATTACTAGTGTAGGAGAAGAAAGTCCTTTTTCTATGCCATTATCTGCTTTAGTAGCTGGTGCATTTGCTTCTACTAGAGAAATTGCAAAACTACTTGGTGAAACAGAATTTAGTGTTATGTTTCAACAAGGTAAAACAAGAAATATTTATATCTCTGCACTCAGAACTCAAGATCTTCTTACAGTAGTTTTTGATGAAAGTGCAATGCTCGGTATTGTTAAGCTTAAAACAAAGCAAATTTCTGATCAATTAAGTGATGAAATTGCAAGTATGTTAAGCAAAAAGTAATTACTAGTTTTTGTATAATATTAGGAAAGTCGAGAAGAATTAAATGGCATTAATAAATTACTCAAGCAGAGAGATACACTGTAAAATCGTTTACTACGGAACAGGTTTGGGCGGTAAAACTACAAACCTAGAGTATGTTCATAAACAATTAAGCCCTACTATAAGAGGTGAAATGGTTTCTTTAAATACAGCTAATGAAAGAACCTTATTCTTTGACTTTTTACCTCTTGATTTAGGAAGTGTTCAAGGTTTTAGAACAAAATTTAGTTTATATACTGTTCCTGGACAAGTTGAATATAATGCAAGTCGTAAGCTTGTATTAAATGGAGCTGATGGAATAGTTTTTGTTGCTGATTCTCAAATAGAAAAAATGCAAGAAAATGTAGACAGCTTAAGAAATATGGAAGAAAACTTAGCTGAGTATAATATGACTTTAGATTCAATTCCTTGGATCTTACAATATAATAAAAGAGATTTACCTAATGCTGCTTCATTTGATGAGTTAGAAAGAGCTATGAATAGCAGAGGTGTTCCAGCTTATGAAGCTGTTGCTTATTCTGGAGAAGGAGTATTCCAAACACTTAAAGCTATTAGTAAAGAAGTTCTTAATAGATTAACTTAAAATCAAGATTATATAATTTTAAAAAATATTATTTTTATATTAACTCACACAACCCCTGTCTAAATTATTAGAGAGGGGCATGTTTTCTATCTAATAAGTCTTATAATACAATTTTGTATTTAATTTTTTCCTTTTGTAAAATTTCTGTTGAAAAAATAAAATTAAGACCTCTTTCGGGGTATTGAACCCCGAAGGAGGCTGGAGACGGGGCTGTGCCCCCGAATCCCCCCATTACCCCGAAGCAGAGCTTCGAGGAATTCTATAAGATTAAAAAACTAACAACCATTAAACTACGGATTAAACTCAGATTTATTTATTAATAATATGTATTCCTGTCTTCACAGGAATGACTAATCGCTTTAATGTGTTCAATCTGTAGTTTAAAATATTCTATCCATACTTTTTTATAAAAAATATTTATAAGTTTTTAGCTATTTTTGCACCAAGATTAGCATTGTTTTTTATTAGAGCTATATTTGCTTCCAAACTTTTTCCATCAGTAATATGTTTTATTTTTGCTAAAAGAAAAGGTGTAATATCTTTACCTGTTATTTTTAAATTTTCACATTCGGTTAGGGCATTTTCTATAGATTCATTTATAAGTTTTTCATCCATAGAATATTCATCAGGAATAGGATTTCCTATTACAACTCCACCATTAAGATTTAACATATATTTGGTTTTTATAAAATCAGCTATTTCATTAGGAGTTTTTAAATTATAAAGAACTGAATAACCACTTTTTTTAGTATAAAAAGCTGGAAAATCTTCTGTATTATAACCAATAACAGGAACTCCAAATGTTTCTAAGCATTCTAAAGTTTTAGAAATATCTAAAATTGATTTTACACCAGCACAAACTACTGCTACATTAGTTTTCATTAGTTCATATAAATCTGCTGAAATATCCCAAGTTTTTTCTACTCCTCTATGAACTCCACCCAAACCACCTGTTACAAAAACTTTTATACCTGCCATTTCAGCAAAAATCATAGTACCTGCAACAGTAGTAGCTCCATTTTTTTTATTAGCTATAACATACGGAATATCTCTTCTACTAACTTTATAAACACCTTTAGCAGAACCAAAAAAATCTAATTCTTCTTTTGATAAACCAATTTTTATTTTACCTTCAATTATTCCTATAGTTGCAGGAGTTACACCATTATTTCTAATAATTTCTTCTACTTCAGAAGCAGTTTTTACATTATCAGGATAAGGCATACCATGAGAAATAATAGTTGATTCTAAAGCTACAATAGGCTTATTATTTTTCAAAGCAATTTTTACTTCATCAGAAAATTCTAAATATTTTTTTAAATCCATAAGAGTCCTTTTTTAGTTTTTTATTTTAATTATAAATCGTGAAGCGTGAAGCGTGAATAGTGAAAAGTTAGAAGTTAAAAGTAAAAAGTATAGCTATTCTCATATAAATAAAATATACTCAAAAAAAATTTCTTTTGCATTTTTATTTTTATTAGCTATTGACATAGTAGAATCAGATGAATCAGATGAGTTACAAATAAAAAATATCTGTTTAAATCTGTTTTATCTGCGTAATCCGTAGTTTAAAAAATATTTATAATAATTATGCTAAGCTCTTTATATATCATTATTAATTCCACAACTAGATAATAATTCTTTGGCCTTTAATACAGCCTTATAAATTAAATCGTTATCATTATAAAAGTTATTATTACTAATATATTCTTTTACAATTTTTCTAGCAAAAGTTCCTATAGAAATACCTTGAAAACGTACATCATTTTGTTTAGCTAATTTAGAAGTTAAAGAATTAGTACCACCAGATAATAAAATATTAATTTCATTTTTATCTTTATAAATGCTTTTTTTAGTTTTTTTATCTATTTTTTTATTAAATCTTTTATTAACAATATCTGCAATTGATACTGCTTGTAATGTGGTATTAAAATCATCTTCTCCTCCACTCATAGGGATTCCATCAGCTTGTATAATTAACCTATCTCCAGAAATTTCTTTGGCTTTTTTTATTCTTTTTTCCAAATCAAAATCGGATAAATGCTGTCTATCCAAGCACATAGAAACATGATTTTTAGCATTTATTTTATTTATTAATTCCCATTCTTTAAAAATAAAATCATCTTCTTTTATTCCGGCGTGTAATTCTATTTGTTCTGCACCTAATGATAAACATTTTGGTAAAAGCTCTTCTAAATTTTTATTATTATGTTTATAAAAAATAGAGTCAAAATGGCATATTGCACTACAATTTCCGCATCCAATACATTTTTCTTGTTTTATAACCAAATCATTTGGTATGGCATCTGTTGGGCAAACTGGAATACATAAATTACATGTAACACATTTTTCTAAATCTATAAAAGCTTTTCTTACATGATGATCTCCAGGCATTCCAACACTAACAGTTATAAAAGGATTAAAAGGTATTTTTATATCTAATTTTTTTGCATAAAAATGTGATTGTTCTATACCTTCCATACAAGCTAAGACAACACTAGGAGTTGCAGAAATATCTAATCCTGAAGTCCCAGCCAGAGTATATATAATAGTTAGTTTTTTTACTTCTTCGCAATCTTCATTTCCTGCACCACAAACCAACTTAAAAAACTTACTTTTTTCAAGTAAGCTATTCATTAATTCAAATCTATCCATTAAAAGTTATTTTTATTATTTTAAATCTATAATAGTAAATTATATAACTTGTATCTATTTTTAGGCAAAATGCAATATCATTAATTTGTTGCCATTCATCCTGAGTGCAAGCAAGTAAGTTTTTCTGGCAACGAATTTATAATTCATCCCCCTGCCCCCTTCTCTTTGCTAAAAGAGAAGGGGGTAACTAGTCTGAACTCCCTCTCTTTAGACAAAGAGAGGGATGGGGTGAGTTTTGATAATTTACTTCAAAACATGCGTAACCATTATGAACAAAAACTTACCGTTTTCGACAGACTAGGTTTGGGGTGAGTTAAGATAAAAAAAAATTTGATACTAGCAACTTAAGTTAGTTAGTAAAAAAATAATATTTTTAAAAAATATTACTGATTTTAATAATTTAAATTTTTAATTTATATAAAAATCATATTTTATTTATAAAAAGAGCCGTAAAGACGTTTTTTTTAATATTTATGCAATTATATATCTATATATTCTAATATATTATATTTTTTGTTAACATAAAAATGATTTTTATCAATAAAAATGTTATCATATAAAAATCAAGTTTTGTTTTTGTGATAACTGAGTGTAGTTTTTGATAAAATTATAGTCAAGAGAGTAAATTTAATATAGATTTAATAGTAATTCAATTTTTTATTAATAAATCATTATTTTCTTAACTATACTATCATGTAAAATTCACACTGTTATATCACTAAAAATGCTATATTTGAATTAGTTAATAGAGCTTTTTGAGGATGTAATTATGAGAAAAATAATTCTAAGTTTATCTTTAGTTGGTTTATTTGCTTTCCCTTCTTTTGCAAAACCTGATATAAAAATAGATCTTTCGTCTAAGAAAGTAACTATGGAAAAAGGTAAAGAAGTTTATAAAGATGCAGATAAATCTAAACCAGGTGAGATTCTTTTATATACTTTAAAAGTAATGAATAAAGGTAATGAATCTGCAAGAAAACTTTCTCCTGTAGGTAATATTCCTGAAAATACTGTTTATGTTCCAGAAAAACATAATTCTGCTGATTATAAAGTACTTTATAGCTTAGATGGAAAAACCTTTTCTGAAACACCTACTGTAAAAGTAAAAGAGAATGGTAAAGATGTAGTAAAACCAGCCCCTATTGATAAATACAAAAAAATAAAATGGGTTTTCTTAAAAGATTTCCCTTCAAATAAGACTTATGTTTTAAATTATAAGGTAAAAATAAAATAATTTATTACAAAGTTTTATTTAAAAAATGCTTACAACTCTTAAAAATATCAAAAGAAAATTGTTAAAACAAACCAGGGAACCTCCCTGAGTTTTGACTTTTCACTACTTTTATCCTCTCTCTAATAACTTAGAGAAGGGGTTGGGTTGAGTTAAGAAACAGGGAGGAATTACCCTAAAATAATTCAAAGTTTTTTATTTTATTTTAGAAAGGAAAATTGTTATGTCGAAAACAATTCACGAAAAGACTGGAGTCTCGCAGACTCGGGTCAAAAATTATTTTATGTATTTGAGCATATTCTGCACGATGTTGCTCTCTACATTACTTTTTTCGCCTAAAGCAGAGGCGATAACCCCAGCTGGTACAACAATAGGTAACATTGCAACTGCTACTTATGAAGATAGTACCGGAAATCCATATACAACCAACTCTTTACAAGTTAATACAGTTGTTCAACCTGTATATGGTTTTGATGTTGATAAAGATGGTACTAAAGTAACTCCAAATGCTTTAGTAACTCAACAAGCTACCCCTGGTAGTATTATTTACTATCAATATAAAATTACCAATAACGGTAACGTTAATGATAATTTTACAATTGATAACACAGGTGTTTTAAATAAATTTTTAGGAACACCAGGTTTTACACCTTTAATTGATCCTCCAACAGTTTATTGGGATAAAAATGGTACTGGTAATTTCCAAACAGGGGATCCAATACTTACTACTTCAACCCAATTACCAATTGCAGCTGGAGCTTTTGAATACGTAATAGTAGAAGTTAAAGTTCCTGCTGGAGCTGCTGCTGGTTCTTCTTATGAAAACAACATCGTTGTTAGATCTGTTGGAGATTCTACAGCAAGAGATAATAATGAAGATTTGGTTGTAGATGGCGGTGGTCAATATGCAAAAGGTCAATGGAATAAAACAACCGTTGTTAATGATGCAGTTATTGACGTAGATAAAGCAACTAATGTTTCTCAACAAGATCCATCTGGTTTAATTACCTATACTTTAACCGTAAAAAACAACGGTAATAAAGATTCTCAAGGTGTTACAATCAGAGACCCATTACCAAATTTTGTTGCATACGATATGGCTTCGGCTTCTTTACCAGCTAACTGGTCTATAGATTATTGTACTGCTACAACAGGAGATGGTCTTGGAAATGCAAATACAAATGCGTCTTATGGTGCATATACACCTGTGGCTACTCCGGCAACAACAACTGTTGATACAAATATCAAAGGGGTAAGATTTAGAACAACTACAGCTATTATACCAGGTGCTAGTGTTTCTATTACCTTCAGAGTAAAAGTAAAACCTTATGGTTTAGCAGGTCAAACAGGTTCTCAATTAGCTCCAGTTACTACTGTAGTTAATACAGGTAAATTTGACTATGAACTTTTTGTTGCAGGAACACCTGTTACAGATAAACCGACTAATGATGCTCCTACAGATATCAACAAAAAGCTTGCTGTTGCTGTAGAGCCTAATGCAGCTCAATTTGCTGCTCCTAATAACCATACTTCTTTAGGTGGAACAAGTGCTACAGCTTCTAATGTAACCCCTGGAGATGGTCTTGCAACTGTTGCTGGTAGTGTTGCTGCAAACAGCTATGTTTATTTTAGACAAACCGTTACAAATAATGGTAACTCTACAGATACATTTAACTTAACCGCTCATACAAGTCCAGCCCTTTTACCAGATGGTACTACAGCACCTGCATTACCTACTGGTTGGTCAGTATCTTTCTTCCAAGAAACAGATACTACAAATGCTGCTAACAATACTTCTCCTGTAGTTGGAAACAACACTGGAAATATTGCACCAGGCGGTACTTTCAACTATATTGCAAGAGTATTTGTTCCTGCTAATGCAGCTACAACAACTCAAAATATTTATGTAAAATCTACCTCTACTTCTGCAACTGGTACAGCTTTAGGTACAACCTTTACTTTATTAGCAAATGATTATTCTTTATTAAGAATCACTGATGTAACTCCACCAGGTGGTAAAATCGAGAATATCGTTGGTGCTGCTACTGCTGCTGGAGCTTTAAGAGTAAGTAGAGCTGGAAACCCTGATGTTTCATTAACAGAATCTGCTAATGGTACAACAGTATCATTCCCATTAAGAGTTACTAATACAGGTTTAGTAAATGATACATTTACACTTGGAATTGGTGCTACAAATACTTTACCTTCTGGATGGACAGCTGAATATTATGATTTAGTTGCATCAGATAAAGTAACTGCTGTTACTGCTACAACTGTAACATTAAATAATGCGACAAACTTTGCTGTTGGCGATACCATTATTATTAATGGTCAATCTTTAACAGTTGGCTCTAAAGCTGGTAATGTAATTACTTTTGCTACTGGTCAAACAGTTTCAAATTTAACAGCTTATGCTGCTACAATTACCGCTACTAATTTCCCTACAGCTGTAAAACCAGGAAATATTTCTATAGTATCTACTGGTAATTTAGCTGCAAATGGTACTAAAGATGTAATAGCTGTTATTACAGTTCCTGCTGGAACAGCTCCTATTAATAAAAATCTTGATTACAAAATTACATCTGCAAATGCTCCTACAAGTACAAGTGCATTATTAACAGTAACAGATGCTGTAGTTGTTCCAAACTTCAGAAGCTTTACTTTAACTTCTAATAATGCTGGTTCTGGTCCTGCTGGTGGTGTATTATTCTATACACATATTTTAACCAACACTGGTAACGTAACAGAATCATTTAACTTAGCTGCTGTTTCTACAGTAGTTCCATCTGATGGTTTTACTTATGTAATCCAAGACTACACTGTTTTCAATTCAAATGGTTCTATTGCAACTGGACCAGTTTCTGGTTTAGTTCCTGCTGGTATAACATTAACACAAGGTCAATATTTAAACTTTAAATTAAAAGTAAATATACCTGCTAATGCTTCACCAGGAACAACAATTGATACAGCTGATTTATCTGCTACAGAAACCACTTCTTCTGAAGTTAAAGTAAACACAGATACAACAAGCGTTGTTACTGGTTTCTTAACTGTAGTTAAAACAGGTAAAACATTCTCTAAATCTGATCCTGCATTCCAAACTACTGGAGCTTTTGATTATGTTAAAGCAGCAACAGTTAGTGCTGTTGGTTTAACTGAAAAAGCAGGTACTACTGGAGCTAATTTAGCTGCACCTGGAGATGTTATAGAATATACAATTACTTATTCTAATGGTCCATCTGCTGATGCATTAAAAACAAAACTCAAAGACTTAATACCTGATAACACATTATTTTTAGATGGTAATACTACACTAGCTACACTTGGTACAGGTGGTAATACTGGAACTAATACAAGTTTAAAAATGGGTGCTACTTACGCAACTGCTACTGCTAGTACTTCTTTAACAAATGCAACAACAGATGATAATGCTGAGTATGTAGTACCAGCAGCACCTGGTAAGCCTTATGTATTATTCTATGTAGGTACTTCTCCAAGTCCAGCTACTGGTGTAGGTGGTACAGTAGCTAAAAATACATCTGGAGTTGTTATATTCAGAGTAATAGTTAAGTAACTTACAAGTAAAAAGTTTGAGTAATCAAGCTTTTTACTGAACTCACCCCCTAACCCCTCTCAATCCCCCTAACCCCTTAATAAAGGGGCGGGGTTGAGAGAGGGGAACAAAAGGGTGAAGTTAAAATAAAAAAATAAATAAATAGTAAAAAATAAAAAATGAATCTGAGAAATATAAAAGAGAAATTAAAAGCAATAATAATAAGCACATTGTCAGTTAGCTTAATATCTACAAGTGTGTTTACTACTGCTGCTAATGCTTTAGCTATAGATAATATTGCACAAGCGTCTTATGAAGATTCAAATGGTAAAGTTTATAATGTTGATACCAATAAACAAAGCACAGATGTAAAATCGAATCCAAATTTAAATGTAACAGATCAAGTTTTGGTACCTATTCAAGAAGGTCAACCTAAAGGTATATTCCTCTTTCCTGCTTTTGCTAAAAATACAGGTATACAAATAGATGATTATGTTTTTTCTATTCCAAACTTACAAAATGGTTTAGTTGCAACTATATACCTTGATAAAAATGGAAATGGTACTTTAGAACCAGATGAGCAACAAATAACTTCTGTGAATGGATTAAAACCAAATGAAACAATAAATTTAATAATAAAAATAGAAGATACCTTAGGTTATCCATCAGGAACTATTCTAGATTTATCTTTACTAACACAATCTAAAACAGATGCAACTGTTTCTGCTAGTAGCCCGTTTAAAATAAAATTTATACCTTCTTTAGATGAAAAAGCTGAATCTCCAAAACCTAATCAGTTTGCACAACCAAAAGAAACAACTCTTTTTCCTGTAAAAGTTACAAATACAGGTGTTAATACTGATAATTATGATTTATCAATAGATGGAATACCTAATGGAGTCATTCCTAAAATATATTATGATAAAAACTGTGATGGAATTTTAGATCCTGCTACAGATGATTTAGTACAAAATACAGGAATAATGTTTAAAGGTGATACTAAATGTTTTATTGTTTCATTACAAGATACAATTGGTTTGCCTTTAGGTACAGTTTTAAATCCTATTTTTAATTCAAAATCTACTACTGATAATACTATAACCGTAGCAGTACCATTAACATTGACTATAGGTAGCCCTCCATCTTCTGGTGGAGGTGGTGGTGGAAGTAGTAACCCAACTCCTACACCTTCTCCTTCTGTATCTTTTGAAGTTCCTAAAATAAGAGTAACAAAAACAGGCTTTCCACAAGGTAGAGTAAAAGTAAATGAAGATTTATCTTATTACATTGAGGTTTTTAATGACTCTAATATAACTTCAAGAGTATTATATTTAATGGATAAATTACCTAGTGGTTTAATATTAGATAAAGATACTATTACAGCCTCAGATGATGGAGTTATAGAGTTTTCTATGGATGGTAAATCTTGGATCTCTACATATACCCCTTGTAAAGATAGTGTAACTTGTGTTAAATACTTAAGAGTAAAATGGACAAAAATTTCACCTTTACAAACTTATAAAGTCTATTTCAAAACAAAAGTTGATGGATATGTTGATGATGCTATAAGTAATACAGCTTGGGTAGAATTACCTAATGCAACAGATACTAAAAGCGAAACTCCTAATGGTTTAAATAATACTCAAACTGTAAGAATAGATGGAAATACTGTAGTAGTAAAAGTACCTAATGAAATTTATGTAATAGGAACTGTATTTGATAAAAAGAGTTCTGGTGGAACAAGTACTAATATAAATAATAATGGTGATGAAAATAGCCAAACTTTAGCAGGAATTTTAGTCCAAGTTTTTGATAAAAATGGAAGAAAAGTAGGTCAGGAAGTAACAGGCGAAACTGGTATATTTAAAATACCTGTTCCAGAAAAAGGTGATTATACTATTGTATATAGAAAAGCAACACCTAATGATAAAACAGAATCTTATTTGGATAACTATTCTTCAAATAAAGATGTTGGAACAAAAAAAGCTGTTTTTGAAGTTTTTACAGAAGAAAATCAATTTTTATATCAAAAAGGAATGAAAGTTGATAAATTAGATGCTAACCCAGTTCCTATACATATATCAGGTAAAGTAAAAGATAGTCAAACTCAACAAGTTATAAAACAAGCTAAAATACAACTTTTTGATGAAAATAAAAGATTAGTTAATGAAACTGTTACAGATGATAAAGGAGAATACATATTTAATAGTGATGCTGCTGGTAACCCATTAAAAGAAGGTAAATATTTGGTAGCTGTAACTAATGCCGCTGGATATGTAACTTATGTTTCTGTAAATGTAAAAGCTAACGATGGTGATGTAGTAATAGCAGAAGATTTATTAATAGATCCTTTTGGTATTGTTTATGATGAACTTGGTGGTGAAACACAAAGAATAAATGGAGCAAGTGTTTATTTATTAAAAGATTGTTCAGATATTAGTATTTCAAAACTTGAAAGTAAAGAGCTTACCGCTAGTGAACAAACTAAATTAGTATCGCTCGATTCTTTAGGTAATGGAGAAAAACAAAATAACCCTTACATTACCAAAGAAGAAGGAACATATCAGTTTTTTATGAACAAAAATCAATTGGATGATAAGACCTATTGTCTAGTTGCTACTGCACCTGATTATTATACTAGAATTTTCACCTTAAGACTAAAACCAGTTAACGTTGATAGTATGGCTCAATATAGAGATGAAAAAGGTAATATAGTTAAGAAAAAAGTGGCTTCAAAAAGATATGTAGCTGAAATTTTAGATGATAGAGGTAAAAAAACTACTATATCTAATATAGAATCTATACCTTATAAAATACCTTTAAGAGCACAAAAAACTATTACTTTAGATAAAAAAGTAAATAGACCTGTTATAGAAACTGGTGAATCTGCAACTTATATTGTAGAAACTCAAAATAAATTAAAATTTACTTTAAAAGATACTTTAATGACTGATTTATTACCTAAAGGGTTTAGTTATGTAGACAATTCTTTAAGAATACAAAAAGCTGACCCTGGTGCAACTCAGTTTAAAAATGTAGAGCTTAATAGTCTAGGAATTAAAAACTTTAAAGCTTCAGATAAATTAAGTATAGATTTGGGTGATTTTTTACCAGAACAAAAATTTAGAATTGTATATCAAGCAAGAGCTGGTATTAATGCCGATTCTGGACAAGCTATAAATGAAGCTTATATTACAGCCAGAACAAAAGCTGATACTACCTTAAATGAAGGTCCAGCTCAAGCTGTTGTAGTAGTCAAAAAAGGTATTTTTGGTAAAAATGGAACTATTTTAGGTAGAGTTTCATTAGATGGAGTAGATCCTAGTATTTCTGGTTTAGAAAGTATAGCTTTATATACTCCAAATGGTATAAGAGTTTTAACTGATAATAAAGGAAAATTTTCTATACAAGATGTTCCTCCAGGAGATTTTGTTTTACATATAGATAAAGCTTCATTCCCACCTAATGTTTATATGATAAAAGAAGCAATAGAAAAAGCTGAAGCTAATAATAAAAAAATAAATGAATTAGTAAAAAATGAAATAAATATAGATTCATTCCCTAGTTTAGTTTATATGACTGATAAACCTATAAAATTTACTTCTAATAAAAACAAAATATCAGCAAACACTGATACTTTACCAGAAGTAAAAAAATATAAAATAACTCTTACAAAAGAACTTAAAAAAGATTCTAAAGAAGAGCCTAAAGATATAGATTTAGAATTGGGTAAAACTTATTTACCAAAAGACTTAGGTCTTAATAAAAGTGGTAATATTTTTAAAATAAAAATTACTGAAAATAATAAGTTAATAAAACAACAAAAATCTAATTTCTGGTATATGCCTTTAAATTATGTTCCTAAAAAACCTACTTGGATAGGTGAAGATGATATTATTGCTAGAATAGATGTAACAGAAAGTGGATTATCTAAAGGTAATTTTAGACTAGCAAAAGTTGAACCTTTAGATTTACCAGATGAAAATGCTATTAATTTTAGTAATGATACCCTAAGTTTAGTTTATGCTTATCCTGCTAAATTTACTACCAAAGAAATAAAATATATTACTTATCCAGATATTCAAAATCATTGGGCAAAAGATACAATAGAATATGAATCTGGCTTAGAAATTATTCATGGATACCCAGATGGTAGTTTTAGACCAGCTAGAAGTATTACAAAGGCTGAAGCTGTTAAGTTAACTTTAGTAGCTATGAAGTCTTTTGATGTAAAAATGGGTACAAATTTTACTTATGAAATAAAGAAACCATCTAAAGTAACAGTTAAAATATTTGATGAAAAAAATAACTTAGTAAAACTATTTTATGAAGATTTACCAAGAAGAGATGGTCGCCATATTTTAAGTTGGGATGGTAAAGATGAAAATGGAAAACTTTTACCTATAGGAAAATATTTCTTAGAAGTTCAAGCTAAAGATAAAGATGAAAACTATGATAAATTAAAAACTTTTGTTGAAATAGTTCCTGCTATAGGAAATTATAAACCAGAAGGTTCAGTTAATTTTTCTGACATGAAAGGTCATTGGTCAAATCCTTTTATAAAAGTAGGTTTGGATGAAAATATAATAGATAAACCAACAGATAATAATTTTAAACCAGATAGCTTTATTTCTAGATATGAAATGGCTGTTATGGCAGTGAAATCTTTAAAAATAGATGTTTCTAATGTAGAAGAAAAATTAGAGTTTAAAGATAGTAAAGAGATACCAGAGTGGGCAAGAAAATATGTTTCTGTTGCTACTCAAAAAGATCTTTTACCAAAATTTTCTGATAATATGTTCAGACCAAAACGTCCTATTTCTAGAGCTGAAATTGCTGTTTTAGTTAAGAATTTAATTAATCAACAAAAAATACAAAATCTTTTAAGAGGTAGTGCTAACAAAGAATTAACTGAAATTAGTATTGATGAAAATAAAATACCAGTAAATGGTAATATTTTTGAAATTCCATTATTAGATAACCCAGGGTTAGAAGTAGTAAAAGTCTCTAATATTGATAAAAAAACTTATTATGATGAGAAATATGCAAATAAAACTATTTTTTCTTCTAATACTAATAATGAATTAATGCCTATACCAGAAGAAGAAATAACAGTTAATGATTGGGATAAAATAGCTTCAGAATTTAGCGAAGAAAAAAAAGAAGATGTTAAACCAAGCTTTTTTATTAATTTAAATAATAAAGAAAAAGATGAATACTATTTTGATAATGCTTCTGCCAATGTAGAAATAACAACAGAAAATAGCTATAATTCTAAAATTTTTATTAATGGTCAAGAAATACCACAAAATAAAATAGGTAAAAGAGATACCAATACTCAAACACAAATAAAAACTTTTACATATTATGGGTTATCTTTAAATGAAGGTAAAAATGAGATAGAAGGTTATTCTGTTGATCCTAATGGAAGACTTTTAAAAGAAAAGAAAATTAGTAAAACTATTTATGTAAGAGGTTATCCTGATAAATTTGAAGTTGCTAAAGTTAAAATTCCTGCTGATGGAAAAACCCCGCGTGAATTTGTTATTAGTGCTTTTGATAAACTAGGTATTCCTGCTACAGATGATGCTATCATTACTGTTAAAGTTGAATCTGGAGAAATAAGAACTAAAGATATTAATGATAGTATTCCAGGTACACAAGTTAAACTTAAAGAGGGTAAAGCCGTTATAAGTGTAGTACCACCTAATACTGTAATGACTTCTAAAGTTTTTATGGAATGGAGAGAATTTAAGCAAGAAGGTTCTATAGAATATTCAACTCCATTAAGAGAACCTATTTTAGTTTTAGGTGCTAATGTTAATTCTGGTTACTATTTTACAGATACAGAAAATACAGCTAAATTAAATAAAGAACCTATAAAATATAATGCTTCTGTTTTTACTCAAGGAACTGTTTTTGATGATTATCTCTTAACTTTTGCAGCAGATGCAAAAAAGAAATTAAATCAAACTCAAGATCAATTTGACAATATACTTGCTGATAGAACTTTAGATGAAAAAGTTTATCCATTATATGGAGATTCTAGCCAAGTAATGCAAGTAGCTAATGCAAATAGTAATGTGTTTTTTAAAGTAGAAAAAGATAAATCTCATATTATGTGGGGTGATTTTTCTTCTTCAACAGTTAGTGGTGAATTAGGAGATCCTAAGTTATCTCTTTATGGAAGAAACCTTACAGGTGCTAAGTTAGCTTTTAATGTTCCAGAAATGACAAACTTTGAAGCTTTCGCCTCTCCATTAGCTCAAACTAATATAGAAGATGATATAAGAGGAGCTGGTGTATCTGGACCATATTATTTATCTAAATACCCTATTGTACCTGGTACTGAAAGAATAAGTTTTGTAGAAGTAGATATGGAAAATGATTTACTTAGAGATATTCAACCAAGAGCTTTTGTAAGAGGAGTTGATTATACAATAGATTATTCTTCAGGTATTCTTTCTTTTACTCAACCAGTTTCTAGTGTTGTTGAATCTAAAAATAGCTCAAATGGAAATAAAAATAAAAAATTATATATACATGTTAGTTATGATTATTCTCAATTAAATGTTTATAATACTGCTTTTGGAGCTAAATTATCTCAAAAACTACCTTTTGGTTTAGCTGCTGGTATTAATTATGCTGGTGAAAATTTAGGAACAGGAAATAAACCTTATCAGGTATGGGGAGCAAATATTTCTGAAAAATTTAGTAATTATTTTAATATAATGGCAGAATATGCTGGAAGCTATAATGAAACCAAAATAGGTTCTGCTTATGGCTTAGGTATTAACTCTGCCCCTACTGACAAATTTACTGTTTCTGCAAATTATACAAGAACAGATGAAAACTTTATAAATAAAACTAATGGTGGAAGTGCACCAAATTCTCAAAGAATTACTTCAAGAGTAGATTTTAGACCTTTTGATAAAACTTCTTTAGGAGTAGATTTTAATAATGATATTATTTTTGCTTCAGAGAAATTAAAAACTAAAAGTTCAATTAACCAAAATTTAAAAACTACCTTAACTCAAGATTTTTGGGGTAACTCTTTAAATTTAGGTGGAGAATGGCGTAGAAGTTCATCAACTGTAGATAACACATCAAGTATTTTAGATTTATATTATGCTACTTTTGGATATAAATCTCCATCATTTAGTGGTTTTGCACTAACTTTAAATAGAGATCAATTATTAAACCCATCTAGTAATCTTGCTGATAATAAAGGTAGTGTTACAACTATTGGAGCAGATATACCATTAGGTTTTCAAGATTTAAAACTTATTGCAAAATATAATTTATATGATACTAGTATTGGCAAAGGTTTTTCTTTAGAATCAAACCCATTACAATTATCACTTGATAAAACTATTAATACAGGGAATGATTATGTAAATAATATTAATATAAATACAAAATATAGTATCCCAGGTGTGATTGGTAGAAGTGCAGCTCAAAATGTTTTTGGTATGGGTGCTAAATTTGGATTACCACAAGATTTTTCTATAGGTTTTAATTATGAAACAAATAGTTATGGTAAAGAAATTTATAATTCCTTAATTAATCCAGTTAAAAAAACAGAGGTTGTAAAAGAAACCAAATTGGGTATTGCTAGTTATGATGCTACTTCTATTTCTTTGGAGTGGGTTCCTAAAAATGTAGGCTTTAGAAGTGCTTTAAAATGGGATTCTAGATTTGGTGGAGATGCTAGTAATTTATTTACTCTTAATGCAGGTGGAGCAATAGGTGATGATTTTGGTGTATTTGGTAATTTTTCTATATCAAATTCTACTGTAATTAAGGATAGTGTAAGAAATAATAATAAAGGACTTTTAGGATTAGCTTACAGACCTTTAAAAGATGACTTTTTTAATGCTTTTGTAAAATATGAACTTAGAAATAAAGAAGAAGGTTTAATTGAGTTCAAAGATATTATAAATACACATGTTTTTTCTTTTGATGGCTTTTTTGATATTTCTAATGAATGGAGCTTAGCTCTAAAACTTGCCGATCAGATGCCAACAACTAAAAATAAATTTCTTGATAATGAAAGTATGACCAATATAACTTTAGGTTTGGCTAGAATTACATACAGATTTTCTTATAACTATGATTTTATTTCTGATTTTAGAAGTTTAGTTACTTTTACAGAAAGTGGATTTCAAAATATAAAACCTCAAGTAAGTTTGCAATTAGGTTATTATCCAATGAAAGATTTAAGAATAGGAATTGGCTATAATTTAGATGCTTATCAAGAAAGCCTTGTAAAAGATTTAATTAGAGATACAAGTTATTTTGGACAAGGTCCTTTTGTTAACGTTAGCTTCAAACTTGGAAGATTTGGAAGTTTCTGGGGTCAAGAAGATGGTAGTTATACTAAAAAAGATATGCTCGAAAATAGTAAAAAGTAATAAGTGAGAAGTAATAAGTAATAAGATGAAAATGAAGTTTAATAATATGTTTAATTTTTTATCAAGATTTGATTTGAGTTTTTTTAAAAATACTTTTTTAGCTTTGTGTTCTTTTATTATTTTTGGTTTTGTTTTTAATCAGAAGGCTGAATCAGCAATAACATTTACTCATACTCAAACGTCTAATAATATTTTAGAAGGTGGACATAGAATAGATTTTTATACTGTTACTTTAACTACTAGTGTAAACCATACTGTAGGTCAAGTAACATTTAATGATACTTTGCCTACAAACTTTAACATTCCTGACATATCTTGGACATGTACTTCTAATGGTACAAGCAGATGTGCTGGGACTACTGCTAGTGGTCTTACATCTACTTCTGGAGTTGCAGATAGCACAGGTAAAATAACTATAAATTTAGGCGATTTTAATACTGGTGCTGGAAATACTATTGTAATAAAAATAAGTGTAAGACCTTTTACATCAGGAACTGGTATTATAAATACAGCAAGTACAACTAGACCTGGTCCTGTTACAGAATCTGGTAATTCACCTGCTTTAACAGTTACAGCTAATACATATTTAACAGGTAGAGTTTTTGAAGATAAAACAGGGAATGCAGTTTTTGATTATAATGATGAACCTATTTCAGGAGTTCCTATAACATTATACGATAGAGTTGCAGGTACTTGTAATGTAATAAACTCAGATGCAAAAGGTTATTATACTTTTAATAGCTTAATCGCATATACTGGAACCTCACCTTATGATGGAGAATCTGGTTCTAATACTAATAATCCAGGTAGATATAAGGTTTATCAAAATGATAGACTTGCCTCTCCATGTGGTGCTTGGAATGCAGCAACTGGTGCAGGAGGAAGATTATCTTCACCAGCATCTTCTACTATGGGTGGAACGACTCCATTAAGTGATATGGTAGTTCCTTTTACTAATCAAAGACAAGAAACTAATTTTGGGAACATTCAATTAAGCAGTTTAGCTCCATTTGAAACAAGTTGCCCAGTAGATGGTTTTCTATCAGAAAATAGAGATAAGAGCAGGTTAAATGCCGTTGATATAAAAACTAATATTAAAAATGCTCTAGGGTTAATACCAGGTGCTGGTTTTGAATATAATGCAACTGGTTTTAATACCAATGATAGATTTATATATGGTATTGGAGGTAAAAATAGAACGGCCTCCACTGATACCTCTGAATTAGTTAAAATAGATAGAAATGGATTAGCTGTATCTTTAGGACATGTAGAAGGTTTACCAGATATTACATCTAGATTAAGAATTTATTTTGCAGGAGATTATAATCCTTTTGATGGTAAACTTTATGTAAGTAATATATTTCCTACAGCTACAGCTACAGTTATTTATAAAATTGATTTGAGTTTAAAAAAAGTTGATTCAACTATAACAACTTCTATAACAAGTGATTTATTAGATTTTGCCTTTAATCCTATTTCAGAAGGTGGGGTTAATTATATATATGGCGTACCAAGAACAGGAACAGTAAATACTATTTATAAAATTAACCCTTCAACTGGAACTTCATCTTCTTTTATTCCAACTTCTCTACCAGTTCCTCCATCTTCATCTGCTGGTTCTAATTATGTTGCAACTTTTTTTGATCCAGATAATAATTTATATGTAGAAGATACCAACACTCAAATTTTCCAAATAGTATTAACAACATCCCCCGATGCAGGAACAGCATCTACTTTCCCCAGTCAGCCTTCTAATCCTTTAGCAAGAGCTGATGGTGCTAGGTGTCCATTTGGGAAAGTTTCTGTTTTTGATGCTTATCCAAATAATCAAAGTAATGCTATTGCAGGTGCAACTGTAATTTACCCTCATGAGTTATATACATCTATCTTTGGAACTGGAACTGTAACTCTATCTGTTAATAGTAATAATGGTTGGACTTATAACTTTTATTTAGATAATAATAATGATGGAATTTTAAATAATGGTGATACACAAATAACAGACTCATCAATAACAGTTGGAACTTTTACAAATACTGAATCTAAAAAAATATTAGTTAAACTGCAAGTACCTCAAAATGCTGCTGGAAATACTATAATAGACACATTAACGATTAATGCAACTCTTACTCTTTCTAATGGCATTATATTACAAAAAACAATAACAGATACAACAACAGTTTCTACTTTTTCTTCGGGAGTTTTAAGATTACAAAAATCAGCAATTTCTTATGCTTCAGATGGTACAACAGTATCAGATGCAACTGGAAAAACTATTAAACCTAATGGTTTTATTGTTTATACTCTTACATACACAAATATTGGAACAGGAATATTACAAAATCTAAAAATAAGCGATTTAGTTCCTAATTTCACTACATTTCAAAATGCAAATCCTGTAGGAACTTGTGCTAATACAGGAGTTTTAAGCGGAGGTAAAATAACATGGACAATACCTGGTACTTTAGCTACGGGGCAAAGTGGTTGTGTTAATTTTAGGGTAAAAGTCGATTAGTCTGATCTAGGATTGTCTGAACTTTGATGTACAAATGATTTTTATGATTAACAGGATTTTTAGTTATAAGGTAGTTTGCTATTTATATGTTTTTACCTAAAATTATAAAGATAGGAATTTTTTTGTTTTTTATTTGAGAGTTGATAAATTTTTTTTAACTCATCAATAAAAGTAAAAGTTACGCAAAACGTTTTGCGTAATTTTCTCAACTATTATCAAACTAAATATTTTTTCTTAGAGATTCAATTTTTGACCACGATTAAACAGATTTTTTATGATTGTCAGAATCAGGATTTTCAAGATTAAAGGATTAGCAGGATAAAACCGTGATTTATGCGTAGTTAATGGATTTATAGTATTTAGATTTTACTCTTTATTACTTTTAACTATTCACGCATCACGATTCACGATTCACGCCTTCTCAATTCTTCAATTTTTTCTATAGTTAAACCCGTTATTTCATTTATAGTTTGATTATCAAATCCTTTTTTTATCATGTTTTTAGCTGTTAATTCTTTTTCTTCAATTTTACCTTCAATTTTACCTTTTTGAATGCCAATAGATTCGCCTTCAATTTTACCTTCAAGCTTTATTTTTTCATGTTTTTCTTTTACAACTTCTAAAAGCACTTGTTTCACCTCTATTTTTAAGAGATATTTTTTCTTAAGGTTTCAATTTTTTCTATAGTTAAACCCGTTATTTTTGATATTATTTTATTTTCAAAACCTTCTTTTATCATATTTATAGACATTTCTACTTCACGTTCAATTTTACCTTCAAGCTTTATTTTTTCATGTTTTTCTTTTACAACTTCTAAAAGCACTTGTTTTACCTCTATTTTTAAGAGATATTTTTTCTTAGAGATTCAATTTTTTCCAAACTCAAAGCAGTTATTTCATTTATAGTTTGATTATCAAATCCTTTTTTTATCATGTTTTTAGCTGTTAATTCTTTTTCTTCAATTTTACCTTCAATTTTACCTTTTTGAATACCAATAGATTCACCTTCAATTTTACCTTCAAGCTTTATTTTTTCATGTTTTTCTTTTACAACTTCTAAAAGCACTTGTTTCACCTCTATTTTACTCAAATAAGCCTCTTCAATTCTTTCATACTCATAGTCTATTTTACCATAAATAGCCTTGTTTTTAAACCAATTTATAAAAAAATCTAATGCTTCTTTATCGGTTTCAGACTCTGCTAAATTAGAGATTTCTTCTATCATTTCATCAATATCAAAATGTGCTTCTGCCATAAAAAGATTTGATACTATATTTTTTATCTTTATTAAATCTTCTTTTTTATATTCATTTTCTGCTATTTTTAAATATCTAAAATTTATTCCATATTTTCCTAATAATTTATTGTTTTTTATCAAACTTGATATATTTTCTGGTGCTGTCCATTTTTTATCTCCATTATATAAAACAATAGGAAAAATAGGAGGTAAATATTCTAAATACTTATTTTCAAGCAATAAATCTATATAAAAATTGGTAATATAGTTCAAACATCTTAAAGCCATAAAATTATCAACAGTAGATTGAAATTCTAATAAAACATATAAATATGCCTCTTTATCTTGTATTTTTGTTTTATAAATTACATCACTTTCTGTTTTTTGATAATTTTTTGATATGTAGGTTTTATTTATGTATTCTAATTCATTAAAATCTATTTTTTCTACAAATTCTTCTTTTACAAAGGTTTTTAAAAATTGACTAAAAATTGTTTTACTTTTAAATAGTTTTCTATAACCTAAATCATGATAATCTGTCATCTTTATAACCCAATATTTTTTATCACTAAATTATACTATATTCTATAACAAGTGCAGATTTTACTAGTTCTTTTTTTACTGTAAAAAAATAATTGAATTTTAAAAACAGTGATATTTCTTTTCACGCTTGTCTACTGAGACTGTCGAAGTATCACAGTTCCATTCTTCTAACTTTTCACTAATAACTAACTAACCAACTCTTTTATTAAAATTTCTTACAAATTTATCTGGAATATTTACATAATTAGCTATAAAACTTTCTACTTCTTCAGTTGCTTCATGAATTAAATGCTTATTAATATATTCTAAAACTCTATTCATATGAACTATAAAAAGTTCGATTTCTTCTTGCTTTTTATCATTATTTTTGAATTTATTATATTTTGTACAAATTTTATCAAAAGCAGTTTTTACTTCTTCAATAAGATTTTCTTGAACTAAAAAAAGCCAATGTTTATAAGAGTAATACATAAAATCATCAAACCCATTAAAAGCTTTCAAACTTTCTAAATCTGAAACAACTTTATCTTTATCTATATTTTTTGCTGATGGGTGATAATGTATATGAACGTGATTATGCATATTAAATTCCTTATTTATAAATAAATTAAAAAATTATTTTACACTTTTATAAGTAACTATGCAAATTAAGTCATTAATAATTTTAAAAAGATTACCCAATTAGAATTTTTGGCAAAATCAGAAGTGAAATATTTTTCTGTTGTAAAATAATACATATTATCATTAACATTTAATCTATTTCTATCTGGCATAAAAAGAGATAATCCATTTGCATTACCACCAAAAGAATCTCTATATTGCATCATTAGTCTTTTTTGTTCTTTTTTTAAATTTTCTACGGCTTTTTTTATATCTTTATTATTAGTATTCTTTTCTAATTTAAGTAAAAAATCCCATATATCTTTCATGCTTTCACAATCAGGATCTGCTTTTGCATTATCTTCTTTTTTAGTTTTTATTGTTTCATCATAAGCTTTTAAAATATTATTTTTTTCTTCTTTAAAATTTTTAACTAATTCAAAAGCCATAATTTCAAAGATCTTTTTAAAATCATCTATTTTACTCATATCAACTGAAACGAAAGACATATAAGAAGAATCTTCATTTTTTCTACCTTGAGCATTTAAATACATCTGATAAGCTATATCTTTAGGATCTAAGTTTTTAGCTATTAATTCATCAAAAATTTTAGTCATAGTTAAATTAGCTTTTTCTTTGGAATAAGAAGGATCTTCTGCTGTTATGATATATTTAGTACTATCTTTTAATTCATATAAAGCTTCTATATTTCCCATCATACAAGCTCTAAAATACAAAATATCTATTTTTTCTCCATCTAGTGCATTAGCAATAGAATCTGAAAAATTACTAATAGGTATCATGTTTATAGTATTTTCTTCTGGTAGTTTTTCTCCTTTTAAATTGGTTTGATTACTATCAGAACCTATTCCAGTAATGCCACCACCTGTAGTATAAAGTTGTAAGTATTTTCTTTGACCTTTATAATTATCAAATGTCCATTTTAAAACTTCAGAAAAAACTTTTGGATTATTAGATTGAACTTCATTTATATTTCCAGCCAATAAAGCAGAAGGAGATTCTATATAAGATAATTCTTTTCCTGTACGTAAATAATACATTCTTGTATCACCTATTTCTGCTCCATCTCTAAAAACAACATTATGAACATTTTTTTGAGGTAAATCTTCCATAGCAGAAATCATTTTTACAGACCAACTACTTTGTTCGGAAGAAGTATCCGACATAAAATAGCTTAGCTTAACGGCATTTTTTTCATCTTCATTTTTTGGTAAACTTGGAGAAATTTTAAAATTAGAATAAGCTTCTCCTCCTATATTTCTAACCTGATTATAATGCAAAATATTATAAGGCTCTTTAGCTTTACTTGCTAATCCATTTGAACATGAACTTAAAATAGATAAAGTAATAGCACTTAATAATATCTTTTTTATCATAAATATTGTAAAGTATTTGTTAAAATAACTGATAGTTAACATTATAGTCTTTTTAATTAAGTAAATCAATCTTTTTTTTTATAAATATGCTACAATTCATCCACATAATTTTAAGTTTTTAGGTGTTTTTGTGAATATAGAAGCTTTAAATAATTTATCAGAATCAGAATTAAAATTAGAATTAGAAAAATGTTGTGGTGCTGAAAATTGGGTTGCTAATTTAGCAAATTTAAAACCTTTTAAAGATAAAGAACAACTTTTAGAATTGGCTGAAAAAGTATGGTTTGAATTATCAGAAAATGATTGGTTAGAAGCATTTAAACATCATCCTAAAATAGGTGATGTTAATAGCTTAGCAAAAAAATATGCTAACACAAAAAAATGGGCTGAAGGAGAACAATCAGGAGTTAATACTGCCACTCAAGATGTTATTCAAAAATTAGCTGATGGCAATAAAGAATATGAAGAAAAATTTGGCTATATTTTTATTGTTTGTGCTACAGGCAAATCGGCAGAAGAAATGTTGGATATTTTGACCACTAGATTACCAAATAGCAAAAATGATGAAATAAAAATAGCTATGGGCGAACAAAATAAAATAACAAAAATAAGATTAGAAAAATTATTAAATAGTTAAGGAGTTAAAATTATGGGTCATCTTACAACTCATGTGCTTGATACCTCAATAGGAAAACCAGCTAGTAATATTCATGTATTATTAGAATTTAATTCTAATGGTAATTGGGAAAAAGTTACTACAGGTATAACAAATCATGATGGAAGAATTCCAAATTTTTTACCAGATGATAATCTTTTAGAAAAAGGTGTTTATCGTATTACTTTCGAAACAGATAATTATTTTAATGAAAGAGGAGTAACAGGTTTTTATCCTTATGTTTCTATTGTTTTTAAAATAGAAAGTGAAGAGCATTATCATGTTCCCTTATTATTAAATCCTTATGGATATTCTACTTATAGAGGTAGTTAAATAAAAATATCTTAGTTACAAGTAACGTTTAAACTTATCAAAATTCTTATAGCTAATCACATATTTTTAATTTACATTATTGTGGTTTCGAAAAAGAGGGTCTGTCCAAAAAGGTCTTTTCTAGGTCTTTTTTTACGAAAGACTAGTGTAAAAGCCAGTTTTTTCGTATGGGCGTTATAATTAACGCACACTTTTTAGACACCCTCCTACAAAAATACTGGATTTAGAACTAATATTTTTTGTAAAAAATAACTTTTTAGACATGCTTTAATACCTTATATTTGTATTTTATTTATATGGGAATAGCTATATATGTAAATATCTATAATTTACTAATTTTCAATAAATTCAACTGGAATATTATCTACTAACCAAACTCCATTTGCTGATAAAAAAAACTCAAATCCTTTTTTATGCATCTCTAAAGCTTTTACTTTTAAAACTATAGGTTTTCCATGCCTAGAACCTACATTTATAGCTGTTTCAATATCTTTAGATAAATGAACATGATTCCTATTTCTTTTTTCCAAACCAGTTTGAAAAATAGAGTCTAAATTTTTAGTTGCAGTTCCATGATAAAGATATTCAGGTGGTTCTTTTGAAGTATACTCTAAATCTACTTCTACAGAATGTCCTTGACTAGCTCTTATTTTGCTAAAATCATCATTAAAAGCAAATCTTTTTTTATTATTATTTTCTACCAAATATTTAAGTTCCTCTAAACTTAATTTAAACCCTTTTTTGGCTATATTACTTAGTAAAATATTAACATCTGTCCATCCATTATTATCTAACTCTATATTAGCTTCTGATGGTTTATGTCTTAAAACTAAGCTTAAAAACTTACTTGTTTTTATTAATCTTTTTTCTTCAAGCATTTGTATCTCCTTATCTAAGCTGAATAATTAGTTAATCAGGTCTTGGCTTAATTCTGGTACTAGAATGATGGCCCTCACTCATAGGAACTTGATATTGCCATACAACTTCTGAATTAGTACTAATTTCTAATACATGTTTATTAGAGTTATGAACAATAACGGTATGACCATTTTCTAATCTAAAAACATTAGTTGGGCTACTTAATTGTTTTGTAGTAGTTCCTACTCTATAGTTTATAAATTCCCAAACTATTCTATTTGCATCATTAACTTCAATTACTCTATTATTTCTAGTATCTGCTATCAAAGTATTACCCGAAAAAGTTCTGATAGCTTTTTCTGGATACATTAATTGATTAGTTCCTTTACCCAAAGATTTTACTGTTCCATATTGCCATACAACATCTCCATCAGGGTTTACTTCTAAAACAATATGATTACTCCAATCTGTTATAAGCGTATTTCCATTATCTATTCTTTCTGCATAGTATGGCCCATTTATAAGGCTTTTACCTGTTTCCCAGCCACCAAAACTCCAAACTATTTCTTTATCTTCATTTATTTCCAAAACTCTAGCACTATATTGATCTGTTATCAAAACAGTATTGGTATCTGTCATAACAGCAGATTTAGGGTGCCCTAGTTGATTATTACCACTACCCATAGCACCTGTAATACCATAACTCCAAACTATTTCTTTGGTTGGACGATAAATTTTTATAACTCTATGATTATCTGTATCTGCAATTAAAACATGTTCATCTTTTATTAAATCAACATACTGAGGTCTTTCCAAAAAGGCATCACTACCTTCATATTCTTCACCATATCTCCAAGTAACTGTTTTATAACGATTTACAATAAAAATTCTATGGTTCATTCTATCTATTAAAGGAACTTCTATTTCAGTTAAATTAGACATATTTTTTACATAATTATTAGTTGCCAATTTAGCTTTATCAGAATTTTTATCCATAATTCCATCCACAACTTTTGTTTCTTCTGGAGGTGCAGTCTCTTTAAAATTAGGTGATTTTGGTAAAAATTCTAGTTGTTTTATGGTTACCAATTGCCCTTCAGGACCTAATTCTACAATTTGATCTGCACTAAAAATTAAAGTATTTCCATTTTTTACTCTATAAGCTTTCAAAGGATTAAAGTTAATAGGTGAGCCTTTTTCTATAGAAGTATAAAAACTCCAAACTTTTTGTTTTTGAGGGTTTACTTCTATTACTCTAAAATTACTAGAATCTACTATTAAGGTATTATTATTTTCTAATCTGGTTGCAAACATAGGTGAATTTAATTGATCTGCTCCATCACCATAACCACTACCTAATTTATTTTTAGCATTACCATATTGCCATACAATTTTATCTTCTTCATCTATTTCTATAACTCTATGATTATCTGTATCAGTAATTAAAGTATGACCATTACTAAGACGTTGAACATAACTAGGGCTATAAAGTTTTCCATCTGAGCAACCTACTGTAGAAGTAATACCATACTGCCATACAATTTTATCTAAATGATTTACTTCAAAAACTCTATGGTTTCCTTGATCTACTATTAGAGTATTTCCATTAAGTAAACGTATTGCTTGAACAGGTCTTCTTAAAAATAAATCTCTAAAACCAGATCTGTTTTTTAATTCCCAATAAATTCTACCTGTTTTGGTAAATTCTAAAACTCTATCTGCTTCAGAATCTGTAACTAAGGTAGTACTACTAACTAGTCTTATTGCTGTTGACGGGCTTAAAATACTTTCTTTTTCTTTACCTGCCCCCAATTGCCATACAATTTGACCTGTTTCATTTAATTCTATCACTCTATTTCTTGTAGTATCAGAAATTAATAAAAACCCTTCATTCAAATTAGCTAAAGGACTAGGAGAAGCGGCAGCTCTTATATCATCAGGTAAGGCATTGGCTGCATTTTCTCTAGCACATTTAGAGCAAATATCTATATCAGGAGGAATAATCATTCCACATTTTTGACAAGGTATTTCAAATGGTTTTGGAACTAAATCACTTTTACCATCCATAATTTTTTTAGCCGCTTTAGTTTTATCTGTTTCTTGCCCTCCTCCTGATTGTTGCTTTTGAGCTAAATCACTTAAGGTTTTTAACATTACTACCAATTTTTCTTGATTAACTACAATCTCTAAAGAGAATTGACCTACAAAATTTTCTATTTTTATAAAAGCATAATCTTTATCTAAAATTTCTTCTTTAGCTTTTTTAATAATATGTTTATGTTTTTCTATATCTTGTCGTGTTGCTTCTACACCCCAAATATTTTGAAAATCTTCCAAACAGATAGCCATAATAGCTTCTTCTATCATACCAGCATCTAAAGTTTTTAATTTTTCTCGTACGGCGAGTCGTACTTCAGCAGGTATATTAGCTGAAAGATTAGGTGGTAAGTCTGTTTTAGGCTTTATTGCAGGTGGTAATTGCTTTATTTTATCAGCAGAAAGCTGTTTTAATTCTTTAGAAACAGAAGCTTCTTTTTTATCAGGGTTTGGAGCTTGTTGATTATTAGATTGATTATTTAATTCATTAGGCGGTAAATTTTCATTCTTTTTAGCTTCTTGAGAGTCAATTTGTTTTGAAATAATAGAGTCGTACTTACTTTTTATAACACTATAAAATTCTTGCATGAATCTTAAAAATTCATCCATTTTAAAATCAATTAATACAATATCTAAATCTGAAAATTTTTGAGAAATAGCTTGTTGTAAGGTTTCTTTATGAGCAGGGTTTGCACAAGCAATAGTTAATTTACCATCTATTTTATTTACTGGAATAAAACAAAAATATCTCATTTGTTCTTCTTTAAAGGCTAATAATAAAGAAGGGTCAAATTCATAGTTACTCAAAACAGGATACTTTTCTTCTGTAGATAAATAACTTTGCTCTGTTTTTTCTTCATCATCTAATTTTAAAACTTCTTCTTCTTTTTCTTCTATAAACCCAAATTCTTGTGGCCTATTTTTAGATAAATATTGACTAACTGTAGGTGTGTTTTCAACTCCATTTATTTTATCTAAAGCAACTAACACTTGTTCTTCATCAATATAGCCTAATTCTATTAAAGTATCTATAATACCTGCTTTAGATTTAACTATTTCTTCTGGCTTATTTACAGCAAAAGATAAATAAGTAGGTTTTTCGGATAATAAAATTTGTTCTTCTAGTTCATATGTTTCCAAACTAATAATATTTATCATAGGTGTAAAAAGTGCAGGGTAATTAGTATAAGTCATAACTAATAAATATTTACCAGAAGGAGAAACTGCCATTAAATCATAAGGATCATCTACAGAACTAAATAAATTACCTCTTAATTGAATAGTTGCCTTATGTAATAAACTATAAGGATCTAAAACTACTAGTTCTGGGAAATTAGGTTTATTTACTAACATATATAACCATTTTTTATCAGAAATAATAGTAGATAATTGACCATAAGTAAGAGGCTGTTTTTTTGTCTTTAGGTTTTTAGGATCTATTATATAAATTGCAGGAGATTCATTATCAGTAGCAAAAACTTTTCTTCCATCTGGAGTAGAGGTAATATTTAAGGTTTTTTTGTATCCAGAAGGTCTTAAATGTATTGCTCCAGCTAACTTATTTTCTTCGGTATCAAAAAAATAAAGTGTGCCTGAACCTCTATCTACAAAATAAATTTCTTTTCTATTAAGTGTAACAGTCATATCTAAAGGTAAAGAATTTAGATTTTCTGAAGGTAAATAACGATAGTTAAAATTAGAAATTACAGGAAAATAATAACTATTATCTAAACTTTTAAATTGTAAATAACTATAATCTTTAGCTATAGTTACTCCTATATCTTCATTTTCATTCCATTCAACTATCCCTAAATCTTCACATTCATTATCAGAAAACATTCTAATAATATTATTTCCTACTGGATACCACTCATTTTTATCATATTCAGGTGCGAATTTCTTTCTAATAGGAAATTGTATTTCATTTATAGTTTTATTCGTCAAATAATCTTTTATTTTGAATGAATATTTTCTTTGATCTATAAAATAAGAATAAACAGCTAATTTTTTTTGACTTGCTTGTAGGTATTTTTTTTGTAAATTTAAAGCATTTTGTATTTGTTCATGAGAAATAATACCATTTTCTAACAAAAATTGTTTTACTAACTCCTGTTGAAAATCATTTCCTACACTTTGTTTTTCTTCTAATTCGTTCATTATTATTATTATAAAAAATAAATTAGATTAAATTATACTATATTTTAAGTTTAAATGTAATTAATGCCTAAACTTGAATTAACGTAGAGTTTATAAATATTTGAATCTTATAGAATGCCTCGAAACTCTGCTTCATGTTAATGTAGTGATTCGTAGGTATAGACCCTCGTCCACAGACTCATTTGAGCTTTAATACCCCCGCACGAAGCATCTTTTTTATAAAAATTTATCAAAGAAAAATACACTAGATTCCTTGCTAACAAAGAATGACGGAGTGCTTTTTAAAATATTTTAAAATCCTGTGAGAAATACGGGTTAGTATTAAAATGAATAGAATCAGTGAACCAAAAAATAAGGTCGTTGAGCTTAGTCGAAATGCACTTATTTTTTTAGCTATAAATAGCAACTTAGATTAAATAGCAACTTAAGTTAATTAATAAAATTTCTAGGCTATTTTTTAGAAATATATAACTTTTTAATTTTTTTTCTTATTTAGTACTTTTTTTTTTATATAATACATGTTAAAAACTAACTCATAATATTTTATATAATTGAATGGTGATAAAACATGAAATTACTAAAAACAGCTATTGCCCTAAGTTTTTTATTATCTTCACAGACTGCTTTTGCAGAAAGTAATTCTTCTGACTCAAATTCAACTGTTTCTATTGCTTCTAAATCTGATTTGGAAATAAAAAAAGCTCCTGCGGTAGTTACTCTCATAACTGAAGAAGAAATAAAAAATTCTGGAGCCAGAACTATACAAGAAATTTTGGAAAAAGTTCCTGGAATTATTTTTAATCTTGATGTACAAGGTGGTGTTGGTATAGGAATAAGAGGTTTATGGGGGCATGAAGGGAAAGTATTAGTATTATTGGATGGGCAACAACTTAATGATACTCTTTGGTCAACTATGGTTTTTGGTAATCACATAACCACCAATCAAATAAAAAGAATTGAAGTTTTAAGAGGTTCTGGTTCTTCTATTTATGGTGGATATGCAGAACTAGGTGTTATTAACATCATAACAAAAAAAGCTGAAGATTTAAAAGGTATTTCTGCAAAGGTAAATGTCGGTGGAACCTATAATAACCCTATAAATTCATATACTAAAAGAAATTTAGAATTATCTTTTGGCAATAAATTTGGAGATTTAGGCGTAACATTACATAGTGCAATTGGAATGGGCAATACTAGTGATAAAATTTTTACAGATTTTTATGGTAATTCTCTAACTATGTTAGGAAATCAAAATGAAAATCCTATGTATTTAAACTTAAATCTTAAATATAATGATTTATCAGCTACTTTTATTTCAGATATGTATAAAAGAACCTATGTTGATACTTATGCTTATACAATAAATAAAGAAAATGGTGCTATTCCTATTAATAATGATGCTTATTTAGCTGAATTAAAATATGATTTAAAAATTGGTAATTTTTTAACAGTAACTCCAAAACTTAATTATGCAAGATATTATCCTTGGTTTTCAGCAGATTCAAAAGTAAAAGAAATAAATAAAAACCCTAAATATGAAGGAATTTATTTTAATAGAATTTCTGAAAGATACTCAGCAGATTTAACAGCTAACTACGATTTAAATAATAATTTTAATTTATTAGGCGGAGTTAATTATTATTATGACTTAGGAAAAGCTTTTGATAAAGAAAATGATAGTTTTGGTGGAGATAAAAAATTAGAATCTGTTAACTATAATACTTTAGCTGCATTTGCTCAAGGTATGTATAAAAATGATTTTATGACTTTTACTTTAGGTTCTAGATATGAAAATAATAATGCTTATGGTTCATCTTTTACTCCTAACGCTTCTCTAACAGGATTTATAGGTGGTTTTCATACTAAATTATTGTATAGTAAAGCTTTTAGAAATCCTAATATTATGAATTTAGATGAATTTGCTAATACTTATAGTAAAAATAAAAATATAAAACCAGAAAATGCAACTACTATGGAAGTAGAAGCTGGATATGATATTACTAAAGATTTAGGAGTTTCATTAAATTTATTTGATATAACTATTCAAGACCCAATTATTTTCTTTTATGATGATAAAACTAAAGAATCTTATGATAATTTCCAAAAAACTGGAACTAGAGGTATAGAAGCTGAAATTAAATATTCTAATAGAAAAAATATTTCTGCTAATTTATCTTATTCTTTATATAATCAGAATGATAATAAAGTAGATGTTTATAGTGTAGTTAATAATAGTCAAGCTCTTATTGGTCTTCCTACTCATAAAGTTAATTTAGATACTTCTTTCAATTTAACGGATAATCTTTCAATTAATCCATCTTTAATGTTTTTAGGTACTAGATTTGGTTATGGTTCTTTTAGTAAAGATGAATTTGGTGAAGAAGTAGTAGTAACTAAAGAATTTGCACCTGTATTTTTACTTAATTTAAATCTTTTATACAAAGATTTATTTACCAAAGGCTTAAATTTAAGTCTTACTGGTTATAACTTACTTAATCAAAGAGATTTTTATATACAACCTTATAATGGAAATCATGCTGCATTAGAAAGAAACTCTACAGAAATATCATTAAATCTTCAATATGATTTTATGATGCATTAATGAATTTAAGAACTGCTGCGGGGTGTCCAAAAAGGACTTTTCTAGGTCTTTTTTGCACGAAAAACTAAGGTGAAAGCCACTGTTTTCGTATGGGTGTTATACTTAACACCCACTTTTTAGACAGCCCCGTGTACCCCTTGAAAGGGGGTGTCCAAAAACGGGCAAAGCACTGCTTTGCTCTCTTTTTCGAGACCACAATAATATAAATATTGTATTAGCTATAATATTTAATTATGTATTTAATTTTTTCTGGAATAGCTATAAAAACGTATATAGTTATAAATAATCTAATATAGTTACTTATTTTATATAACTTTAGGTTCAAACTTTAAAACTTCTTTAGCTCTTTTAGTATCAATAACAAATGGGTATATCCAATAGCTTATATCAAAAGGGAAAGTATGTTCTCTTTTTAGCATAAAATAAGGTTTATAAAAAATATCCATTGCTAATCTACTTACTGGTAAAGGTATTTTACCTAATCTTTTTATTACCTCAGTTAAAGGTTGGGTATATCTTCCTGCTATATTAAATATACCTTCAGCTTCTTCATTAAAAGCTGATAAAATTAGAGCATCTATAACATCATTTTCATGAATAACTTGAAACATAGGGTCATATCCTAATATAACAGGTACAAATAATTGACTAAAAGCTGTATTAAGAGGGCTTCTTATATGTTCTCCTAAAATACCACAAAATCTTAAAATAACTATTTTAGGATATTTTCCTTCTCTTATTCTTGTTTGACATAAAATATCTGTTTCTATCTTATCTCTTAAGGCTTGATAATTTCTATTTCCTCTAAGTGGATAGTCTTCTTTTATTAAAGCTGGGTTATCAGAATTTGCCCCATAAATTGAGCTAGGACTTTTATAAATAAATTTTTTAACACCATATTTTTCACATAAATCTAAAACTCTCATAGTTCCAAAAACATTAGTTTCATGAGTAAATTGCTTATTTTCTTTTTTTTGTGGTTTATCACTATAAGCTATATGAAATACTACATCTATATTAGGATTTTTTTTGAATACATCTTCCAATGCTCTTGGTCTTAGATTTTTTGCTACAGCAAGAGAAACTTTTTCATAATTTTCATCATCATCTTCTTGATGATAGTCTATATCAGAGCTTTTTAGTGCAATTATTTCAGTTATTTCAGGGTTTTCTGATAGTTTTTTTATTAAAAGTGGTCCAAAGTTTTCAGTTGCACCTGTTACTAATACTTTCATTCTTTACCAAATCTTCTTTCTCTATTTTGAAAATCATATAAAGCATGTACTAATTCTCTACTACCAAATTCTGGCCAACGTGTTTCTGTTACCCAAATTTCACTATAAGCTATTTGCCATAATAAATAATTACTTATTCTCATTTCACCACTAGTTCTTATAATTAAGTCTGGATCTGGCATATCTGTAGTATATAAATACTTTTCAAATAATTTTTCATCTATATTATTTATTTCATCCAAAGATATCTTTTTGTTTAAGACATCATTAGAAATATTTTTTACTGCATCTAAAATTTCATTTCTTCCACCATAATTAATAGCTACATTAAAAAATAATTTATTTTGACTAGCTGTTTCTTTCTCAATCCATTCCATTTTATTAACTAAATTAGGTCTTAGTTCATTTTTTCTACCAATAAATCTGATTCTAACTCCATTTCTTTTTAAGTCTTCACATTCTTTTAAAATAGATTCTTCAAATAAATTCATTAAAAAATCTACTTCTTGTGGAGTTCTTTTCCAATTTTCACTAGAAAATGCATAAACAGTTATAAAAGGTATATCTAGGTATCTAAAAATTTTAACTAAATCTTTTACTACTTTTACACCACTTTTATGTCCAAAAGTTCTTTTTTCTCCTTTTGCTTTTGCCCATCTACCATTCCCATCCATAATAAATGCAATATGTTTAGGTAAGTTAGTTAAATCAACTCCCGAATTTTTGGCAAATTCAACTATTTCTTCGGGTAATATTTTTTTATTATCTATATTTTTTTTATAACCTAATCCTGCAAACATTTTTCACCTTTTATTCTTATTAGAGACTACCTCAGAGCTATGCTCTGGGGTTTCAGGGGGTAAGGGGGCAGAGCCCCCGCTCCCTTTCTCCTGCGGGGTTTATACCACGTAGGAGGTCTTAAATTCATTATAGAGACTACTTAAGAGCTACATTATTTTTTATATTTTTAGATATAATCTATTTTTTAAACACTCTTTTAGCATAATATTAACCCTGTATTAGGCTAATATCAGTTTCCTGTATTAACTAATACATCTCTAGGACTAATTTCTTTAATTGTAACATTATTTGGTGCAGATACGTTTACAGATAGTCGTTGATTATCGTCAACTTTATCAATATTTACAAAAACATGAATTTCATCTGGCTTTAAATTTTCTATATTGTTTTTGTCTCCACTAATTTTTAATTTTACAAAGCTAGAACTTACTTGAAGCTTACTTTCATAGTTTTTTACATTTTGGGCATATTTTACTTGCAAAGGTAGTACATAAGTTTTTTCGATATTAGAATAAAAAGTCCCTTTACCTAATAAAATCGTAAAAATAAAAGCCATAATAAAGGCTGTTACTTTTAAGTTAAAATCAGGTTCTTTAAATTTTTCAAAAAAGCTTTTTGTTTCTAATTTTTCTTTTTTAATTTGATTATCAAAAGTATCTTCTTTATTTTTATTTTTTACTTTATCTCCAAAACTTTTTATACCTTCTTTTATATTAATGCTAGCTGTTTTTTTTGTTTTAGGCTTTAAATTTTCTATTAACATTGTTTCAAGTACTTCTTCATTTATACTTCTATGTAATTTACCATGTAAAGCAATACTTACATCACCTGTTTCTTCAGAAACTATAATACAAAAAGCATCGCTAGTTTCTGCTAATCCCAAACCAGCTCTATGCCTAGTTCCTAAAAGATGTTTGCCTCTTACTGGTTTTATATTTTCAGATAACGGTAATAATACTGATGCCGCTATAATTTTATCTTCTTTTACAACTAAAGCTCCATCATGTAAAGGTGTTCCTGTATAAAAAATACTCTCTATTAATTCGGATGAAACTTCTGCATTTATAGGTATCCCAGTTTCGATAAATTCATTTAACCCAGTCTCTCTTTCAATAACTATCAAGGCTCCTACTTTTTGCTCTGACATATTTTTTACAGCAGTTGCTATTATATGTATATGCTCAAAAAGCTCTTTCCCTTTAAAAAATACACTTTGCTCTCCCAAAACAGATTCTTTTCCTAATGAAGCTAAAGCTCTTCTTAATTCTGGTTGGAATATTATAGGTAAAGAAAATAATACAAAAGTTGCCCCTGTTTGCATTATCCAAGTTATAGTTCTTAGTTGTAAAACATTATTAGCTACAAAATATAATAAAAATAAAAGGAATAAACCTCTGAGTAATTGAACTGCTCTGGTTCCTCTTATTAATAAAAGAACTCTGTAAACAAAATAACTTACAATAATAATATCAAGTACATCTCTGAACCAAGCAAAATATTTTTCAGATATAAAATGAATAAAATCTTCCATTAAAATACTTTATTATTATTATAGTTGCTGTTAATTATAACATTAGTGTTAATTATTGTTTTAATTAAATAAAAAAAATAATGAAAGTTAATTATATAACATATGATTTTTTAGCCATATTAACAAGATCATAATCTTGCATTATTTTTTGAATATCTCTTGAATAACTTGGGCTAGTTGCATAAGTAGGGCCAGCTGCTTTTATGAAAGCGTAAGCATCACCTGTTCTTTTATAAACATCTAATCCTCTTTCATATCCTTTATAACCACCATGAAAAACTTTCCCATGATTCATTACCGCTTCATAAAAATTGTTGTATTTAGCAAAGTTATCACGTATAGTTACCCATTTACCATTCAAGTATTCTTTAGTTTGAACATTTACGGTTCCTGCTGGCCCTTTTCCTTTTATACCGAAAATATTATAGCCACCTATAGGTGATTTTGCCCAACCTGATTCTAATGCTGCTTGAGCTAAAGTAACAGATGCTGGTACACCATATTTTCTTTCTGATTCTAATGCTGCTGGTAAAAGGGCTTTGAAAAAGGCTGTTTTATCTTGTCTTTGACCTAATTCTTTTAATTCTTGAGGGCTAACTCTTTTTAAACCTTCTGCTGCCAAAGATTGACTTCTTCCTATTATGCCTGTATCTATAACTCCACTAAAAGAATAATTAACAGCATTATTGCCTTTTTTTATTGAAGAAGATGAAAAAGAATCATTTCTATTTAGATTATCTGAAAAAGAAAAAGCATTTTTTAAGTCATTTGAAAAATCATTTACACCTGTAGATATAACAGCACCCATTTTTGCAAGTGAATCACTTACAGAAGTAAAAAAATTACCAAAAGGGTTAATGCTTGTCATTTTTACCTACAAAAAATAACTATCATATTAATATTATATTCTATAGTAATAAAAAAGTAAAAACTTGTGTTAATTGATTTATAATTTATTTAATTGTTATTTAATTTTAGGTTAAGGTTAAATATTTTCTACTTTTAATATTTTTATACTCAAACAAAAATACTTTGCAAAAAAGATAATCTATCAGCTTGAAACTATCTTGTTGCAAACTTCTTATCTTTTCATTTCCTTTTCTAGTATAGTTGAATCTTTATAAACATAAAAGAATAAAATAGCCCATAAAATAGCCCAACTAGAAAGAATTGTGAATGAGCTATAAGAAAAATTTTTGGAAATAAACATAGGCATACCACAAGAATATATAACTATTTGAGGTAAGCAACCTACGATTGTCCCTTTGATAAAATCACTAGTTTTTATAGAAGTTATACCTGAAGCATAGCAAATTAAAGAAAATGGAAAAACTGAGGTAGAACGAACTATAGTTAAATACCATAATCCTTTTTCCTCTATACTAGAATTAAAACTTTCCCACTTATCACCCATTTTATTTTTTATACCTTCAGAAAAATTCGTTTTTCTAGAAATGAAAAATAATAAAAAGCTAGCTAAATAACAACCAATTATACCTATTATAGAACCCCATAAAGGTCCTAATATAATTCCTATTACAATCAGGAAAACAGAAGCTGGTATATTAAAAAACATGGCTGTATTAAAAATTAAAAGATAAGCAAAAGGAATCCAAGCTCCAAAGCTTTTTAGAAAAACTTCTAATTCTTCTCTATTTGCAAATCTACCTAAGTTATAATACTTATACAGATAAATAATACCTATTATAGCTAATATTATTAAAGGTAAACGAATAAATCTATTTTTTAAACTAAATTTCATGAGATTTTCTTATAATCCAAGTTGCAAATGCTTCAGAAAATTTATAATTTTGACTTGAAAAAGCTTTTATATTCAAACTTACATAATATAAAAAGTAATTTATATCTTCTGGTTTTACATTATCAAAGATAAAGCTTATAGGCTTTAGTGCATACATTCCAGTTGTTGCATGAGGTAGCTCTTTTACATATTTAGAGCAAAATTTTACATCTGCTATAGCATTAGTCATAAAGACACTTTCTATAATATTTTGAGGTAAAGACGGATCTACTAATTTTTGTTTATCATAAGCAGAAAATTCAACCCTTTGTTTTATCAAATCTGAATAGTTAATTTTGGGTATATTTCTTTTCGTACTATTAGCTTGTACAGGTGCTTTAGGAACATTGTTATTTACTTGTGGATTAGATTTTACTGGTTTCTTTTTAAAAACCATACTTTGAACAATATTTTTTGGAGCAGTTAATAAACTTTCTATTGTTTGTAATCCAAATTCAACTACTTTATCTTTTGCTACATTAACTTCCTGATTTATTTTAGTTCCTAATTTTGAAAGTTCTTCTTTAGTTTCTTTTACAGAAGATTCTATTTTTTGAAATTCCCCTTTTACTTTATCAATATTTTCTTTTATCTCTTTTTTAGATTCATTTTTTATACTATCAGTAACTTTTCTATTATCTCTAATATTCAAAACCTGAACTTTTTGTTTTTGTGCTGTTTTTTGTATAGATTCTTTTATTTTAGAAGTATAAGTTGTTTGTTTAGGTTCTTCTATTTCTTCTGTAGTTTGATCTATTTGAGATAAGTAATTTTTAGCACTCTCTTGCTGATTTATAGGCTTTTTTATAGTCTCAGGGTTAGTTACAAGTTCTTCATAACTTGGTCTATGTACATCATCATTTCTATCTCTAAGAGATCTTTTTGGTCTTGGTAAATCATGCATAATTAAGAACCTTGATAATTACTTCTTTCACCCATTTTTCTTGGCATAATATATTTGCCATGTGCCCAAGTTAAAACACTACTAAAACCAACATTTACTAATCCTGCTTCTAATAAATTAAATTGTTGTGGAATAAAATGAGGGTTTATTTCCATAATTTGAGTCATTTTATCATATTCTTTAGGGAAATTTGATATTTTTAATTCCCATAAGTTTTTATCCGTATCAACAAAGGTAATAAAATTTTTACCCATCATTCTATGTAAATCTTCACCCCAATAATCTTGTTGTATTAATTCACCTTTTTTTTTATCTTTATGTTTAAAAAAAAATGATATAGGAGTGAAATTAAGTAAAGCTTGAGTTCTTATATTAAAAGTTGCTTTTTCTATTGTCAAAACCTGTTTCATAATACTTACCAATACAATCAAAATTTATCTTTCATTTTATATTATAAAAGATAAGTTATTATTTTAAAAGAAAAATATAAACTAAAAAATTACTAATCTATTTTTATTCTTATTAGAGAATACCTCAGAGTTCTGCTCTGGGTTTTCAAGAGGCAAGAGGTCTTAAATTTATTTTTTATCTTACTCTAAGATGTTTTAGACAATTTAATAAACTCTGCATTTTTTTGTATATCTTCTATACAATTTACACCTAAATAAATCATTCCAGTTTTTAAATTATCTACTAGGTATTTTATATAGTTTTTTATGCTTCCTTTGGAAAAGGTATTTTTATCATACTCATCTTTACTATAGTTAATATTATTTTCTAATATTTTAGGACTTTCTTTATAACCATTAAAAAGCTCTCCAAGCATAATTGAACTGGAACCTGCAGCTAATGCTTTTATAATATCTCCAGAATATTTTATAGAATCTCCAGTTATTACTGGTATATCTTCATAAGTTGCTACATCACAACAATCCATAATAGCAGTTAATTGAGGAACTCCTACTCCTATTTCTGAGAGTTTTTTGTAAGAACTAGAACCACATTTTATAGCATCTGCTCCAGCTTTAATTACATCAATCGCCCCTTGCTTAGTAGAAATATTACCAGCTATTAAATCTATTTTAGGTGCATTAGATTTTATCTTTAAAATAGCATCTAATAAATCTTGTGAATGTCCATAAGATGAATCTAATAATAGAACATCTACACCAGCCTTTATGAGTTCTATAGATCTTTCAAAAAAATCACCATTAACCTCTACAGCTGCACCTACTCTGAGTTTTGCATTCTCATCTTTTACTGCATTAGAAAAGTCTAATCTTTTTTTTATATCTTTTGCAGTAATTAAACCAGTTATATATCCCTTATCATCTATTAGAGGTAATTTTTCTAATTTATTTTTCATAATAATTTTTTTAGCTTCTTCAAAATCAACATCTGAAAAACTATTTGCTTTTTTATATATAAGCTTTTCAATAGGTGTCATTACCTGACTAAGTGGTATTTCATCTTCTTGAAATAATAAATCTCTTTGAGATACTATACCTTTTAACTTTTTATAATCATCTACTACTATTAAACTTTCAATATTATAAATTTTCATAGTTTCTATTACTTCTAGTACTGTTGAATCTAAGTTTATTGTATAAGGATCCTGAATGATAAAATTATGAGCTCTTTTTACTTTTATTATTTCTTTTACTTGATCTTCTATACTAAAAAAACTATGTATTATTCCTATTCCCCCTTCTTCTGCTAAAGCTATAGCCATATTTGCTTCGGTTACTGTTTCTATATTAGAGCTAATAAAAGGAATATTAAGAGAGATATTTTTAGTTAATTTAGTTTTTATATCTATATTTTCTTTTGATTTTATATCTGTAAATTTTGGTTGAAGTAAAACATCATTAAAATTAAAAGCTTCTAGCATATTAGTACCCAAGTAATGCTCAAATTTTTGGTTTTGTAAAAATAAAAAAACGACTAATTTTTTTTATAGCTAAATTACACAACCAATTTTACTTTAATAGTAGAAACATAATAAATATAAGTCAATATTTTAGAAAAGAATCATTACTAAAAAAAATATTAGCACTCACTTGACACGAGTGCTAATAATTGCTAATATATTTATTGTTAGCACTTAAGTTAAGTGAGTGCTAAAAGTAAAAGAATATTTTTTGGAGGAAATTAAAGTATGAGATTAGTAAAATGGGAACCAGTTCAAGATGTTTTATCTTTACAAAACCAAATAGACAGACTTTTCAGTGATTTTTGGAAAGACAGTAAAGGTCTTCCAAACTTAAACCCTCCTGTTGATGTGCTAGAAAGTAAAGAAGATTATATTGTAAAAACTACCTTGGCTGGTATAAATAAAGAAGATATTGATATCTCTTTAAGCAATAATGTTTTAACTATAAAAGCACATAAACATGAAGTTAAAGAAGATGAAAAATATTCTTATTATCATAGAGAAATCAGTCATGGTTCATTCCAAAGACAAGTTGGTTTTAATCATAATGTTGATGGTGATAATATAAAAGCTAAATATGAAAACGGAGTTTTAGAACTAGTTATTCCTAAAATAGATAGAGATAAATCTAGAAAAATAGTTATAGAATAACTTAGATTATTTAGTGAATTATTATTATAAGTATATGTATGTATTAGGAGGCGATATTATGGATTTATATATATTCAATAGAACTATAGGAATGTTCTAAATGGCACAAAAAAAAAGAGGGTTAAAACCCTCTTTTTTTATTATTAGAGTTGTTCTTTGCCCCAAACGTACTATTTATGTTAGTAAATATTTTATAGTTTGCATTTTTTCAAAATCATATTCCCCTGAAACAGTTGGTTGCAACACACTGTTTCATCTATAGATTCACTGACTGAAAAAATGTAAACCAATTTTTTTGAGTATATATAAGCTACATAGATTTTTAAACAATTATTTAACGAAACAACAAGTCTATTATTTATTGTTAATTACTTCAATTGCTTTATCTAAGTATTCATCTTTACCTTCAATTATTCCTTTTATAGTTTTTTCCACAGGTATAGTTGGCTTTACTCCTAATAAATGAAAATTAGAGTTATCATGTTTTAAAACTTTCATTCCTGTCCATGAAATATCAAAGTTTCCAGGTAAAGTAAAAGGATTTACATTTCCATTAGCCCCTGCTGTTGTTTGACCCAAAATTTCGCCTAATTTATAATTCTCTACTATTGCTAAAAAGCTTTCTGCATAACTTATAGCTCTAGAATCTGTTAAAAAGACTATTTTACCTTTAAATTTTGGATTTTTGGGCTTTAATTTCCATCTACCACTTGTATCATAACCAACAATGTTTTCTTGATCTGGATAAATAATTAGAGGAATATTCCATTTTGAAGAATCAAGACTTTCATTTGTTAAATAACTTAAAACATCATGATTACCATTTGGATAACCTCTCAGATCAAAAATTACTCCTTTAGCTAAAGATAAATCTTTTATTTTATCTTCTATATCTTTTATTTCAGCATTATTTAAATTTATATAGTAGATATTATTTTCTAATTTTTCAATTTTATTATCTTTTAATTCATTAATTTGCTTAAATACAAAAATATTTCTTTCTAATTCTAAAATAATATTTTTATCAGCTCTTTTTATTTCTAATTTTGATTTTTTACCTTGTTCATCAGAAGCAAATTCTCTTAAAGCTCTATGTTTTTTCCATTGAGGAGAACCTGAAATAAGTTTTTCTTTATCTGATAGTATATCAGAAACTTTTTTATTGTCTACACTTAAAATAATATCGCCTTTTTTTACCTCATCAATAGTTGAAGCTATTACAACTACATTATTTTCAACCCAATCAACAATAAAAGGAAAATTAAACAATTTTTTATTATAAACATTCGAATAAACATTACCATGCCCATCTTTTAATTTTTCTACTAGACTTCTTAAAGTAAGATCAAAATCTTCTTTATCTTTATCTTTTAAGGTTTTTTCTAATGAATTGGTTAATTCTTTATCCCAATTTACTTTTACTAAATCAAAATATGGATAAAAATGTTGAAAAACATTCCAAGCTATTACTATATCACCAAATCTAAATTCTTCATCTTTTGGGCTAACCTTATCAAAAGAAAATGTATCAAAATTTTTAGAAAAAGTACTAAAATTAAATTTTTCATTTTTACCAATTGTTGTTTTGTCATCTGTATAAAGTGCTAATGGAATTTGACAAGATAAATCATTATTTAACTTTTTATTTATTACTTCTCCAATTTTAGGGTATTTTTCAAATAGTGTTCCATTAAATGTTTTAACTTTATCCTCCATTAATAGAGATTTTTTACCTTCATAAAAGTCTTCTGAAGTATTTTTTACATTATAGCCATCTTCATCTATTAGCCAATTTGAAGGTAATAGTTCTTTAGTACTATTTTCAAAATTTGAATTTTCTATATTTATAGGAACCCAATTATCATTTTCTTTTATAAGTAATTGTAATTTATCAAACCATATTTTACCAACTCCTTGCATAAAAACACCTAAATTTATATTTTTCGCATCAGAATCAATTTTACCTTTTATTTCATACTCTTTCCATTCATTTAATTTTATTGGATTATCATACATATTATTAAAAAATCCAGCTTGTCCATTCTCTTTTTGTACATTTATCCATAAATGTCCATCATTATTTTCTCCATTTACTAAAGCTTTAGCAAATACTTTAAATTTAAATTCTTTATTTTTAAGTTTGCTTGCATTTATACTTTGACTTATACTTGCAAAACCACCTTTGTTTAAAATAATATTATCTTTATTAACTCTTATACTTGAATAAATAGAATTAGGTGAACCAAATCCAACTCCTTTATGTTGCCAAGCTACTACTTTTAGGTTTTTATCGTTTTTTTTGTATTTATCAAAACTTTCAGGTTTTTGGTTAGAAAAGTAAATTTGAGCTGTTGGAGCTATTGGTAAAAAAAGTTCTTCTAATATATTCTTTAATTCTTCTTTATTTTTTGCATTTTTTACTTTTTGTGAACCATAAATAGCAAATTTATCCCAATTTATAGAAGCAGCTTCATCACTAGGATGAAAATATTTTACATAACCATATAATTTAGCAAATGCTTTTAAGTTATCTATTTTTTTTTCTGAAGTTATTGCTAAAGCATCCATCGATGTTAGTAATAAAGATATAGGTAATAAAGTTAGTATTTTTTTATATTTCATAAAATTAATATTATAATTGTACAAATAGTATTTTGACAAATATTATAATTAATCAACTACTAAAACAGGTATATTAGGTGTATTGTTAATTACATAAGAACTAGTACTACCCAAATAATTAGTCATTTCTGAATGTTTTCTAGTTCCCATAATTATCAGATCACAACTTAACTTTTTTGCAGAATCACAAATAATTTTTTTTGCAATTCCTTCTTGAACTAAGCCACCAGCATTTACTCCTGTTATTGTAAGCTCATGAACTATTTCATCTACAACTTTTTTTGCTCCTAAATCATTTTCTTTTCTTATTTTTTCATATATTTCTTTTGGTAAACTTAAGTTGGTAGGAATAGCAACATTTGCTTGATAAACTGATAAAACAGTTATTTCCGCTCCAAAAACTTTTGCAATTTCTTTTGCATGCGATACAACTCTTTTTGTAGTTTCAGAGCTATCTGCACAAAGTAATATATGTTTATATTTCATAATAGCTACCTTAATATAAATATTTTTAAATATTATATCTTAATTATCTTAAAAAAATTACTTTATTTGATAAAATATATCTTTATATAATTATTTTTTATATGTTTTATATTAAAAAAATATAAATACTTTTAATTCATTATATAAAAACTCTTGATCTAAATCAATTTTTTTATTACCATTAAACATTATAATTTAATGTAATTAATATAAAATAAATTTTATAGTTGGGTAATTATTTTATGCCGGCGAGTATGTTTTTTAGTTGTATATCATGTCCAACTCGAGCTAAGAGTGTGTTGGCAGAAATTCCAAAGGAAATGTTGGAAGAGCTTAACAAGGCTAAAATTGTTAATGTGTATAAAAAAGGTCAGACGATTTTTTATGAGGGCAACAAACCCTATGGGGTTTATTGCATGAATAAAGGTAAGGTTAAACTTACTAAGCATGCACCCGAAGGTAAAGAGTTGTTAGTAAAAATATCTAAAGAAGGTGACTTACTTGGGTATAGATCTTTTTTTACTAGTGAATTATACACATCAACAGCTGAGGTTTTGGAAGATTCAACTATCTGTTTTTTGGATAGAGAGATATTTTTTAATCTATTAAAAAAACAACCTGAGTTTTCTTTAAAACTTTTGGCAATGATGGGTCATGATATAAAGTGTGCTGAGGAAAAATCTAGAGATTTGGCTTATAAGTCATCTCAAGAAAGAATTATTGAATTGCTTTTAACCTTACACGAAACTTATGGTATTAAGCAAGACAATGGTACTTATAAAATTGATATTTTATTATCAAGAGATGATTTAGCAAGTATGATAGGTACAACAACAGAAACTGTTGTTAGACTTATTACATGGCTCAGAGAAAAAGAACTTATCACTGTAAAACAAAAATATACTTACATAATAGATTTAGACGGCTTACAAAAAATGATACCTGAATATTAAGTATTATTTACATTATGAAAATATTATGGTTAAAAACTTTGATTTTAAGTATATTGCCTCTGATGAGGTAGAAAAGATATCTGATTTGGCATCACATCATCTTTTTAACCCAGGTCAAGTTATTTTTTATGCGGGTCATTATCCATATGGTGTTTTTATCCTAATTGATGGTGAAGTCGAAGTTGAAATAAGTAAGAAAAAAACTACAAAAATTCATCCAACAGCTGTTTTGGGTGTAGAGTCTCTTTCTAATCTTAAATCTTATCCTGTAACGGTTAAAGCTTTGACTAAGTGTAAATTAGATTTTTTAAGTAAATCTTCTTATGAAAAACTTGTAATGGATAAAAAAATAGGTAAATTTTAGTAATAGTGCATGAAAAAAATTTTATTATTTAATTTAATAATATTTATATTATTATTTTCTTTTAAAGCTGAAGCAAAATATGAATTAACTAAGTTTGATCCAGAACAAGTTTTGACTAAGCTTTTTGATAAATTTGATGCTCCAACAGATTCTTCTAGTCATACTTTGCAAAAAAGTATTATAAAAGAGTTTAATTTGGGTATGGTTTTTAATGAAGAAACTTTGTTCAAAACAACTCTTTTAGGTATTTATGAATTTGAAAAAGATAAAAAGAAAAAATATTACGTAGTTACTCAAACAACTCATGAGACTTTAGATTGTCATGCTTGTGGTGCATTAATAGGTATTGCTACTTTTAGCAAAAATAATAAAGATTGGGTTTTGGAAGATAAACTTCAATATGTAAATGTTTTAGGTAGTTGGGGGCAAGCTCCTATACCAGAATTAGTTAAACTTGGTAAAAATGAATATGGTTTAGCTTTTTATCCTGCTTTTATGAATCAAGGTATTAACTCAGTTTCTTTTATTTTAATTGCAAAAAAAGATAAAAAATTCCAAGAAGTTATTAGTTTATCTCCTTTTTCAGAAGACAATTTGGGTGGTTGTGGTTCTTCTTTTAGTGAGTGTTATTCTTTTGATAGTAAAATAAATTTTACTGTAGGTGCAGGCGAGCAATTTGCACCCATTTTAATTAAAACTTCTGGTACTAAATTTGATAAAAATAGAAAAGCTGTTAAATTTGAAAAAACTTATAAATATATTTTTGAAAAAAATACTTATAAGTTAATTAAAACTTCTGACTTATAATATTATAGTTACTCCCTTATAAATTAAGTACAAAATTAATTGTAAAATTTGTTTATAGTCATTCTCAAGTTATGCTGAATTTGATTCAGTATTGATTCAGGAAGTAACTTTTTATAGGTTTAAAATAAGAAAAATATTGGTGTCAATCCAGTATTTTCGTAGGGGAAAATAAAAAGTGGTGTCCAAAAACTGACACCACTAGGTCTTAATTTTATTCTTCCAAATTAGCAATAGCCATTACTACTTCTTCATTAGTAGCAGGAGCTTTTATATCCACTCTTTTTTCAGAATTAATAAAAGATAAAGCATGTTTTACTGCTGTAAAAGCAGAAATTCCTAATAATAAAGGAGGTTCTCCAACTGCTTTACTACTTTTTACATTAATAGTATTGGCATTGTTTTCAAAAAATTCTACATTAAATACTTCAGGCATATCAGTTATATTTGGTATTTTATAAGTAGTAGGAGAATGTGATAATAAAAATCCTTTTTCATTATATCTCAAATCTTCTAACGTTAACCAACCAGCACCTTGAACGTATGCCCCTGTTACTTGACCTCTATCTATTCCAGGGTTAATAGATTTACCGATATCAATTAAAATATCAGCTCTTGTAATTTTCAAATCTCCTGTAAATTTATCTATTAAAACCTCAGATACTGCTGCTCCATTTGTAAAGTATAAAAATGGGTTTCCTCTACCTGTATCTCTATTAAAATCTACACCAGGTGTCTGATAAAAACCTCTTTCTCCTAAATTAACTCTTTCTCTGTAAGCATGAGGAATAAGATCTTTAAAAAGTATTTTCTTTTCTGGTCTTCTATTATCAAAAACATAATTATCTTTAAATACAATATTTTTTGGAGATTTTACTATTCCATCTTCAAAATTAGCAAAATATTGTGCTGCAAACTCGGCTAATCTTTCTCTTATTGCAGTACATGCTATAACAGCAGCAGAACCATTTATATCTGTTCCACTAGAAGCCGCAGTTGGAGATGTATTATTATTTTTTTCAGTGTTAGTTTCCATTACTCTTACATTTTCATAATCTATAGAAAACTCATCAGCTACAATTTGTCTTATTTTAGTATTTAATCCTTGTCCCATTTCAGTTCCACCAGTAGTAACCTGAACAGTTCCATCAAGATAAATATTTACTAAGGCACTACCCTGATTTAAAAATTTGGTTGTAAAAGAAATACCAAATTTTACAGGTGTAAGAGAAATACCTTTTAGATGTGTTTCTGATTTTGAATTAAAATCTTCTATTTCTTTTATTCTTTCTTTATAATTAGAATCAATTACTAATTTATCTAAAATTTGTGGTAAAACATTATTATAAATAACCTGTCCATAATGAGTTACATTTCTATCTTCAATACCATAACAATTTAATCTTCTTATTTCAAAAGAATCTTTTTTTAGAAAATGAGCAATTTCTTCAATAATATTTTCTGTATTTAAAGCTCCTTGTGGACCTCCAAATCCTCTAAAAGCAGTGTTTGAAGGTAAATTTGTTTTGCAAATTCTTCCATTTACTTCCATATTTTCTATAAAATAAGCACTATCAGAATGTAATAATGCTCTTTCTAAAATAGAAGTAGATAAATCTGCACTACAACCACCATTAGAATATAAATCTGCTTTTAAAGCTGTAATTAAACCATCTTTATTAAAAGCTACTTTCCAATTATTTTGAAAAGGATGTCTTTTGCCAGTAACTTGCATATCAAGATCTTTATTTAAAACAACTCTAGCAGGTCTTTTGGTTTTTAAGGCAACTAAACCAGCCATAACTGCAAAATGACAAGCCTGAGATTCTTTTCCTCCAAATCCTCCACCCATTCTTTTTGTAATACAAGTTACTTGATTTTGTTGTAATCCTAAAATACTAGCAGCTACTTGTACTATTTCAGAAGGATGTTGAGTTGAAGAATGAATAACTAAACAATTATTTTCTTTAGGATAAGCAATAGAAGCCTGAGATTCTAAATAAAATTGTTCTTGTCCTCCTTGTACAAAAGTTCCTTCTAAGGTATGTTCGGCTTCTGCAAAAGCTTTTTCAACATTTCCTCTTTTTATACTTCTAGGAATACTTATAAATTGTTCTTTTTTTATAGCTTCATCTATAGTAAAAATAGGTTCTAATTCTTTCATTTCTATTTTCACTAATTTTTTAGCTTTATCAATAGCTTTTCTGCTCTCTCCTGCAATTATTACTATAGGTTCACCTAAAAATACTGCATGATGTTCTACTAATAAATGCTCATCTTGAATAATAGGACCAAATTTATTAATTCCATCTATATCTTTATAAGTAAAAACTCCAACAATACCTTCTACTTTTTCAGCTTTTGAGGTATCTATAGATATGAGTTCTCCATTAGCATAAGGACTTCCAACAAAATCAACAATAACTTCATTTTTTGCAAATGGAGTATCATCAATAAAAACTGATTCTCCAGAAACATGTCCTATAGCAGAATCATGGGGTATATTTTTTCCTATTATTGACATAAATTAAGCCTTTTAATTAAAATAAATTTATAATATATTTAATTTCCAAATTATTAGTAAAATTTAGTTAAGATTATTTGAAATGTTATTTTTAACTTGAAATTTCAAAATAAAACTTTTTTAAAATATTTTTTGCTAATTGGAACCTAAAATCTTTAGAACCTCTAACATCAGATATAGGTGCTATTTCTGTTACAGCTATTTTACCAGCTTCTTTAAAGGTTTCCTGATTAACAGGTTTATCTTTTAAAAATGCTTCTGTTTCTTTTAATCTTATAACTACTGGACCAACACCACCAAAAGCTATATTAATATTTTCTATTTTTCCATCTTTTTCAGACATTAAAAATCCAGCTGTAAATATAGAAATATCTAAATCTCTTCTTTTTGAAATTTTATAAACTTTTAATTTTTCACTTTCTTTTAATAAGGGTATATGTACATTAGTTATCATTTCATCTTTTGCTAGATCTAATTTTTTATATCCTTTATAAAAATCATTTATATTTACTTTTCTATTACCATGTAAGCCAGTTAATTCTAACTCTGCATTCATAACAAATAAAAAGGGTAAAGAATCTCCTATTGGAGAGGCATTTCCAATATTTCCTACTAAAGTTCCTGAATTTCTTATTTGTGGAGAACCAAAAACATTTAGAATACTATAAAAAGAAGGGTATAAATCTTTTATAAATTGTTCTAAAGTAGATAATTTTATTTTAGCACCTACTATTAAATTATCATTTTCTATTTTTAAAGTACTAAAATCTCTTATCCCATAAGTACTCATAATAGAATTATGCTCTCTAATTTTTTTATTCATTTGTAATCCAACATCAGTTCCACCTGATATAACAGTTAGATTATCATGTGTATTTTTAAATTCAACGGCAGATTTTAAATCTAAAGGTCTGAAAAATTTTTTCTCTTCAGTTTCAACTAATACAGGTATATCTGCTACTTCTTGAAGTGTTTTTATTATTTCAGTCGAAATATACATTTCAGCAAATCTTTTTAAATTATTAGTATCAACTTCCAAACCTGCTTTTACAATTGGTTCATAACCTGTACATCTACAAAGATTCCCATTTAAACCGTCTTTTAAATCTTGAACACAAAGTTTATCTTTTTCTTCAAATAATCCCGTCATTGCTACAATAAAACCTGGAGTACAAAAACCACATTGAGCCCCATGATTTTTTATCATAGATTCTTGAATTGGATTTAAACAACCTTTATGTTTTAAACCTTCAATTGTTATGATATGTGTACTATCCAATTGAAACATATATTTTATACAAGAATTTATTACTTTATAGTGCAATTCTCCATCTTCAAATTTACCATGAACTACAGAGCAAGAACCACAATCTCCTTCTGCACAAACAACTTTTGTTCCAACTAATTGTTTTTCATATCTTAAAAAGTCAGATAAAGATAAAAAAACAGAATCGCCTCTGACTTTCGTTTTTTTCCCATTTATATACAATAAAATATAATCTCTATTATTTTCCATACACTTCACTCATAAAAAGGTAATTTTTAACCTTTATGAATTTTAACAGATATAATCTTTATTGTCAGAAAAAAATAAAAAGATGTTTTAGAATCTATAAAGTGCTAAAATGTACTAGAATGTAAATATTGTGATATTTTTATTTTTATTAAAGAATACCTCAGAGTGTTGCTCTGGGGTTTAAGGGGTACGGTAGCAAAGTCCCTAAGCCCTTCCTCCTGCTTGGTATCAACCCCGCAGGAGGTCTTAAATTCATTTATTTAAAATTAAAAGTAAAAAGTGAAATAAATTTATTTATGAAATATGATTTTGAATTATTAGATAAGTATCTTTTAGAAAAAAAGAAAATTATTGAATTAAAATTAGATGAATACTTACCTATTAATAATGATACTAAATTAGCAGAGTCTATGAGATATAGCTTATTAGCAGGAGGTAAAAGATTGAGACCTGCTTTAACTTTGGCTGTAATTGAAGCTTTAAATGGCAATATATATGAAGCTTTACCTTCTGCATGTGCTATAGAAATGATTCATACTCAATCTTTAATACATGATGATCTACCAGGTATGGATAATGACGATTTAAGAAGAGGTAAACCTACAAATCATGTTATTTTTGGAGAAGCTTTAGCTATAATAGCTGGAGATGCTTTATTTTCTCATGCTTTTAATATAATTGTTTCAAAAACACCTAAAACAGTTAACCCTGAACTTATATTAAAAGTGATTGAAGAAATATCTAATGCAGCAGGATATTTAGGCATGTGTGGTGGACAAGCTAAAGATATTTCTTTCGAAAAAAGTTCAGAACCTGTTACAAAAGAAGTTTTAGAATATATTCATAAACATAAAACAGGTGATATGATTACTGTTTCTATCAGAACAGGGGCTATTTTATCTAAAGCAACAGAAAAAGAATTAGAATTACTTACTCAATACTCAGAAAATATTGGTTTAGCTTTTCAAATTATAGATGATATTATGGATGTAACTAAAACAGCAGAAGAATTAGGTAAAAAAACTAATAAAGATGAAAATAAAAACAAAGCTACTTATCCTAGATTATATGGTGTAGATAAATCTTATAAAATAGCAGAAGAAAAAGTATCAGAAGCTTTATCTTGTATAGAATTTTTAGGAGAAAAAGGCTTGTATCTAAAACTTTTAGCAGAGTATATTATTTTTAGGAATAACTAAATATTAGAAATGACAAAAATAATACCAAAAGAAACTATTAATGAAATAATAATTTTATATAATGATAATAATACTATTGAAGAGATTAGTAAAACTTTAAAAATTAGTAAAAGTTTTATTTCTAAAACTTTAAAAATTAATAATATAAAAATAAAACATACGTTTGATTATTCTAAGAATAGATTTTCACAAGAAAAAATAAATGAAATTATAAATTTATATAATGAGGGTAATTCAATAAAAAGAATCTCAGAAAATCTTTCTATTGAAAAAACTAGAATAGCTAGGTTATTAAAAAAAAATAAAATTAAAATAAAAGATCCTGTTATTTACCTAAAAATATTTGATTTAGCAGAGGAACAAAAAATTTTGGATCTTTATTCAGAAGAAAATTCTATTAGCAAAATATCTCAAATGTATAATGTTTCGTTATTAACAATTTCTAAAATAATAGCAAAAAATAATATTACAAAAAGAACTTCTGATTTTTATAATAAAAAAATTTCAAAAGAAAATGAAAAAGAGATTATTGATTTATATGAAAAAGATAAGTTAAATTTAGAAGAAATATCTAAATTAATTGAAGTTTCTCCAGTTGTTATAAGTAAAATGTTAAAGAGTAATAATATAAAAGTATTACAAAGTAAAGATAAAAGAAAGTTATCATTAGAAGATGAATTAGAAATAATTAATTTGTATTGGAAAGGATATACAACATATCAATTAGCAGAAAAATATAATATAAGTAGGACATCAGTAAGACGTATTTTTATTAGAAATAATGTAGAAACAGGTTATCCTAAAATGGGTAAAGATAAAATTAAAAGAAAAATATATGAAGATGAATACCCTAAAATTATTATGCTTTACAATCAAGGTTTAACACAAGAAAAAATAGGTAATATGTATAATGTTGCAGAAGAAACTATAAGAAAAATTTTACATAAAAATAATGTAAAAACTAGGACTAATACTATTACAAAGTTTAATTCTGAAGAAATAAAAAAAATTTTAGAACTGGCTGAAAAAAATATTTCATCAAGAAAAATTGCAAAAATTTTTAATGTTGATAAGGGTTGTATTTTACGTGTATTAAATAAAAATAAAGTTGAAAAGAAAGCAATAGGATTTTTTAATAGAAAATTGACTGAAATTGATAAAAATGAAATTATAAAATTATATCAAGAAGGATTATCATTAAATAAAATATCAAAAATAAAAGAATTAACTAGTCTAACTATAAAAAGAGTTCTAGTAAAAAATAATATTAAAATAAAAGAAGGCAAAGACTTTAATAAAAAAGTAACACCTGAATTAGAAGTTGAAATAATTAATAGTTATAAAAATAATAATTTGTTAAAAGATGTTGCTAAACAATTTCATTTAAGTAATCAAACTATTCATTTTGTTTTAAAAAAGAATAATATAAATGTAAAATATGATTTTAGACATATTAAAAAAATTACTGATAAAGATATAGAAAATATGAAAGAATTATATAATAAAGGAATAAATATTAATCAAATAGCTAAAAAACTTAAATTTTCTTTTGCTACAGTTAAAAAAAAGTTAGGTTTAAAATGATTAAAAAAAATATTTTAGCCCATAATGAAAATAAATTAGAAACTAAAAATAATAAAAAAAGAGATTTGATTTTTAGTATTTTAATAGATCTTTTAGGAGCAAGTAGTTATTTTTTTCCAGCTATGGGTGAGTATTCAGATATATTTATTGCTCCATTAACAGCTATTTTTATTTATTTATTATATAAAACCAAAACAGGTGCTTTTTTTGGCTTATTAGAAGAAGCTTTACCTTTTACAGATATAACACCTACAGCTACTATTTTATGGTATAAAAAGTATATAAAAGATAAAAAATGATATTTTTTACAAAAAATATTGTAAAATAAAAATGAAGATAGTATAATTATCTTATTAAAAACTTAACAGATATAAATTTTATGTTTTGAATTATAAAGGAAAAATAATTGGAGTTTTTAGACAAAAAAATATCTACAATCTAGAAGTACTCTAAAAAACTCTATTTTTTGTCAATCTATTCAAATAATATTTATTTAAATTCTTAATTATCTGTAGATAATGTGTTTAATAGGTTTAATCTATAGTTTAATGGAGGTTAAAATTATGAAATTAAAAGAAGAAGAGAAGAAGAGAAAAAGTAAAAAGAGTATTTTATTTTTAGTTTCTTTTTATTTTTTACTATTAACATTTGTACTTTCTTGTTCTATATCACCCAATGTACAACAAGCTGAATACACTAATACAGAAAATATTACAGAAAATAGTAAATTAACTTTTTCTACATTAGATTTTAAGGCTTATGGAGATAAAAAAGAAAATGAAAAAGAAGATATAAAAACATGGTTTAAACAAGAGCAAAAAAAGCATGAGAAACTAAAAATTACCAATGTAATGATAGAAGGTACAAATCAGAGAATAGATGAAGGTGGGACAGATAGTATAACTCCTAATTATTCTGGTGGTAGTGTAAATATTGTTATTAATGGTAATTTTGGTGAAGATATGATACAAAAAAAAGATTATCTTTTTACCAATGAACCAAATCTTTTGCAACTTTCTTATGTTGGTGAAACTAGCCCAAAAAGTAAACTTTTAATTGATGATGCTATTTTATTACAAACTACTTCTATGACAAGAACTCAAATAAAAGCTAAAATTGATTTTACTGCTATTCCTGATTATTTTTTAAAAGGGCTACATCGCTTGTCAATCCTAGATGATGATGATAAAAGAACAGACATAAAAATAAGAATAGGTGAGCCAGTAGCACCAAATACAAGTTTATCGCCTAGTATTGAAGAAGTAAAAATAATAAAAGTAAAAGATATTTATTATGATAAAGATAGTAAAGATTGGGCTTTTAAGGTTTCTCATGAAGATGATGATAAAAAAGAAAATGTAGAAGAAATTTTAAAAACTTTTAGAAATTTACCAAATACAGGGATAAATCTAAAATTAAAAGGTAGAAATTTTATGATGTTTTATAAGTTCGCATACACAAGGATAGATGGAAAGTTTGGTTTTGGGCATAGTACAGCAATAAGCAAAGATACCAATGGTAATGTTTTTTGGGAAGCTATAGTTCATATTCCTGATATTAAGGATTTTAATTCTAAAACACAGCATACTATTTCGTACTCAACTCCTTTTGGTACTGCTATTAAGAGGTTTTAGGGTATGAAAAAATTAAGAGGAATTATTTTATTATTAATTTTACCTATTTTTTCATGCCAACTATATATTTTACCTACTTTTAATTTTTCTAATATTGAAAAATGGGATATTGATTATTCAAAATTTAATTATCCAATTCATGATATGGCAATAGATAGTATGGGTAATGTATATATAACTTCTGTTTCTGAAAAGCGTGGTTTTATACAATATTATGTTAATGGAAAAAAATTAGATGATAAAATATTTAAAATTACACCTAGTGGTAAAATATCAGAATTTTTTATTTATGATGAAAATAATGAAGATGTAGATATTTTTCCTAAAATTCCACCTAATAATAAAAAAGACAGATTTATATTATATTATGATAGAACCAGTTTTATTATAAAAAATGATTATTTATATACATATTATCAATATTTTAGCCCTTCTTTTGAAACAGGTTTTTGTAAATTTAATTTAAAAACAGGTGAATTAAAAAAATTTCCAATAGAAAATATAGATTTTAAATTTAATGTGGATAAAAATGATAATATATATGAAGAATATAGTAAAAATAAAAATATTTTAAAACCATATCCATACAGTAAAGATAATTTAATTTTATATTCTAACAATAATAGAGAAATTTTTAAAATAACAAAAGATAATAAGCAAGAGAAAATATTTTTAAATAAAGCAGAAGAAAATATTTTATTTATTAGTAATGAAATTAAAAGTTTTGTTGAAGATTCTCAAGAAAATATTTATTTTATTGTATCTAAATATACAATAGGTTTACCTAGATCAAATGTATCGCAAATATTAGAACCATATATTGGTAGTTTTAATATTATTTCTGAAAAATATTTACATAGTAGTTTATATAAACTAACAAAAAATAATTCAGTGTATTCCATAAAAGAAAATATAACTTCTTATGAAAATATAAAGTTAGATGAGAAAAACAATATTTTATATTTTTATGAAGATTATAAAAAAGAAATTTACAAATTAAAATTATAAATTGGAGGTATTTATGAATAAATTAAGTAAAATAATGTTTTTATCTACATTTTTTGTTATATCATGCAGTATTAATAATATAAAACCATCTATTGATATTAAAAATAATAAAAATGAGATTTTTAGCTACAAAAAAAATCTAATAGAAAGTTTAAAAGAAAAATATAAAAACACTCCTAAGTATTCAGGAGACATAGATATAAAAATAAATACAGGTTTATTGAATAATAACAAAGAAGATAAAAAAGTTTTTCAAGTATCATCTTATAACTTTGATTTGAAATCTATTCCTGAAGGTAATATTGTTTTTCAAGACACTTTTACAATAGAAAATAATAAAGTTTTAGATTTAGAAAAAAGATTTAAGATAAATGATAAAAATAAAAAATATACAATCTATTTGAAAAAAATTACAAATAATAATGAAAATATTGAGGGTTTTATAAAAATAAATAATAATGATATTTTAAATAATAAAAATTTTAATTTTAATAATGAATTTACAAATGATTTAACATTAAATGAAAATAACGATATTAAAATAAACTTAAAAAGTAAAAATAAATTTTCATTCAATATTGTAATAGTTGAAGGTAAAACAAATGATTATATAAGAAGAAAAGATTTTTTATTGGGTAATCATGCTATAAATGATAATCATGTAAAAAGTAAAGATATAAATATTTTTGATCCAAGAGATAAAAACTCATTATCAAATTTTGATATTTACTATGGGGATATAACTGACGGAAAAACTTCTGTATCTTCTATTTTTGTTAATGATGTAAATACAGTTGAATTTGAAACAGGAATATTATTAGTAAAATTTAAAGATGAATCTTTTTTAGAAGTATTTAAAAATTTATATGGAGCAACTGTTGAAGAAAAAATTGATGATGTATATAAATTAAAATTAAACTTAGATAAAGCACCAATAGATGATTTAGATACTTTAATAAAAAACTATAATAATTTAACTTTTGAAAGTATAAAATCAGCTTCATTTTCTTCATTAGCATCTTTAAAAACTTTTTCAATTTTATTTGATTTTGTAACTAAATATAGAAATTCAGTTTATTATGTAGAATTAAATTCTTTTTTAGAACCACAAGTAGAAGAAGTAGAAACAAATGATTTAGCATCATCTGAAAAGTTTGATATATTATATGATTTTTATGATTTTTATGGAAATAAAAAAATTGAGCAATTAAAAGGAGATGGGATATGGATGAAAGAAATGAATGTTACAAAAGCATGGAATTACTCTATTGGTTCTAATATATTCGCTGCACATATTGATAATTCTTTTAAAAATCCTGATATTATTAAAAACCCTGAGATTCCACCAAATAGGATTCATATAGATCCTTCAAGTAATATTGATCAAAATTCTAATAATATTGATAATGGTTATGCTCCTTGTTATCATGGAAATTATCATGGACAAGCTTGTATTCAAGTTGCTTATGGAGAAAGAAATAATCTTATTGCATCTTCTGGTACAGCACCTAATACAAAAGTTTTTCCAATAGCGGCTGGACAATCATCAGTTAGTAAAGAACTATCTCTTGCAAGTACAGCTAAAGCATTTAAACTTGCTATAGATAAAAAAGTTGATTTAATTAGTTTTTCTTCTGGTCACCATCTTTTTAGTTGGTGGATATTTTCAGATAATGATGTAAATAGTGATTTTATACTTGGAATAAATAATGGAAATACTATGGTTGGTAAAATATTAGATGCAGTAAAAGCTAATATTCCTGTAATACTTTCAGCAGGGAATGATGCTGATAATATTGATAACTTCTCCCCTCCAATACTAGGTAATAGAAGTAAATCAGATGGTATTATTGTTGTAGGGGGTGTAGGTAAAAATAATAATATTTTAAAAGCAACTCTTTTTCAAGAATTATTAAAAAAAGATCTAGGATCTAATTGGGATTTAAGTAATAATTTAGTTTGGGCTTTTTGGGAACAAGTATATACGGCAGCTTATAGACCTGTATATAATCAATCCGATAATAAGTGTGTTTTTCTATATTTTAATGATCCTAAACCTGTAACTAATGTTGACGGTAACCAGACTGGTTCATTCCCAATGAGTTTTGGAGGAACAAGTAGCTCATGTCCCCAAGTAGCTGGAATAGTTTCTTTAATGAAGTCAAGAAATAAAAGTTTAGAAGCTGGACAAATAGAACAAATATTAAAAGAAACCTCAAGTAAAATAGTAAAAAAGCATGAAAAAATGCCTAATGATGTAAAATTAGTTGATGCTCTAGCAGCTGTTGAAGAAGCTATAAGGCAAAGAAAAATAGAACCTAAAACTCCTGATGCTTTTATCCCTTATTCTCGTTATGTTTATGCAACTGATAAATTTTATGATAATGAAAATGCTCAAGATGTTTATTTTTTAGATGAAGGAGTAAAATCAAAAATATTTTATACAAATTATTTAGATGATGCTAAAAAACAATCTCTAAAAAATAAGGTTTTAGATATTACAGCTTGGGATAAAGGTACAATAGAAAATAATATAAGAACAAATAATTTAGAAATACTTTCTTTTAAAGAAATTGACTTATCTCCTAAAATTAACAATATAGCATGTAGTTATTTTAATAATATATGTGATTCTTCAAACTCACATATTTTAAAAGCCAGTGCATTAATAACTATTTTGGGAAAAGATTTATTTCCTAGTCTAAATACAGCAGGAAGAATAGCTTTTAAAAATACAGCAACAAATAAAACATTTATACTCGATTTAAGTGATGCCTTAACCTCTTTTACACCTTTAGGTGATACTTTATATTTTTATTTAGACGCAGCCAAATCAAAAGCTGATGATGGAAGTAATCTTTCTGACGAAATTAAAATAAATGGAAATAAATATTATATTTTTTATGAAGGATTCAATAATAAAATTACTTCAAATTTAGAAGAGTACGAAATTAAAAGTGATTTTACATTCAAAACATCAATAGCATTTTCAGGAGGTATAGCTGATATAGTTTTTAATAAACCTACTACCTCTGTAACATTAAAAGCAGGTGGAGCTATTGCAGTTCCAATAAATCAATCTTTGGAAGAAAAAATAAGAAAAGGTTTAGCAAAAGTTTCTATAGGTGGAGTAAATTTAACACTTTTAGAAATAATCCAAAATTATGCTATTTATGGTATTCCTAATGATATATTAAATAATCCTGATTTAAGAAATAGTATAAATAATGGTCTTTTAGATATTATTATTACAAATGGAATACCAAATAGCATAAATAAAAATGGAGATCCATTAATGATTTTAAAAGAAGCCTTAAAAGTAGTATCAACATCAATAGGCTTAAATCCAACATATCCAGATGGTTATCCCCCAACAAGTAAATTACCATGGGTAGAATTTAATAAAACAATAGATGTAAGAAAAGGTGAAATATACAATTTACCAATGCTAAATTTAGGTTCAAAACCAACAATAACAGCTAAGAATGTAAATTTTATATTCAAATCGTATGATTCATCAAAAGTAACAATAGAAGTACCTAAAAATGCAGAGTATGGAATCCAAGATGTAAATGTTAATGAAAATGGAGTAAATTATGTATTTCCAAATGCTATAAATGTATTAGAAGATAAAACAACAGCAATAAATGGAGTAAGCACAGTAAAAGATAGTAATGGAAATAATGTTCCAGTAGTAGGAATCGGAACACAAACAACTGTTGTTCCTGCTGATAGAGTGGCTATTTCTTTAACTCAATTACTATCTAAAGATTTATCTAATTCTTCTATGTATATTGCAGGAAGAAAATTAACCTTTTTAGAAATATTACAAAATTATGCTATTTATGGTATCCCAAGTGATATTTTAACAAATAATGATGCACAAAATAATATAAAAGGAGTTTTACAAGAATTAATTATAAAAAATAATTTAGGTGAAACCGTACAAAGCTTTGCAGATGCTTTAAAAGTAGTTTCTGTAGCCATAGGTTTAAATCCTAAATATCCTGATGGTACTCCTCCTGTGAATCAAGTGCCTTTTTTAGAAAATAATTTATTAAATGAAGCAAACAGAAGAAAAAATATTAGAAGAGGAAATAAATTTGCTTTAAGTATAAGAGGTTTAAATCCTGCTCATGATATTCAAGTTTATACAGGTAGTGGATACAGATTAAATGTAGCTGAAAGAAATGGTGAATATGTAACCATAGAACTACCATATAACTTACCTTTAGGAAATCAAAATGTTTATCTTCATGAATCTAATAGTGCTTCTGGTGATGATATTGATTTTAAAAATTCTTTAAATGTTTTAGTAAGAGATGATATAGTTTTTGATAGTGGAAGAGATGGAAATGAAGAAATCTACTTAATGAAACCAGATGGTGCAAATCAAACTAGAATAACAAATAACCCTTCTATTTATGATTATGCTCCAGATTGGAATCCTGAAAAAACTCAAATCCAATATAGAGAACTAAATGCAAATGATTATATAGATATTTGTACCATAAACCCTGATGGAACTGGTTTTAGAAATTTAACTAATACTCCTAGTACAGATGAATATAGTGTTACTTATTCTCCTAATGGCTCTAGATTTGCTTATACTTCTTACCAAAATGGACAAGAAGATATTTGGGTAATGAATAATGATGGTTCTAATAAAATTAATCTTACTTCAGGCTCATTAGCAGATGATTATGAAGCTTCTTGGTCTCCTGATGGTTCTAAAATCGTATTTATATCAGAAAGAGATGGATCTCCTGAAGTATATATCATGAATGCAGATGGCTCTAATCAAACTAGGTTAACTCAAGGTGCTACAGATAATAATAGTCCTGTATTTTTACCAGATAACTCTAAAATAATTTATGTATCAGAAACTAGAGGTGATGGTACAGACCAATTATGGATGATGAACCCTGATGGAACAGGAAAAGAACAATTAACTTTTGAAGATGATTATAATCCTCAAGTTTCACCAGATGGTAAAAAAATAATGTATCAAAAATGGATAAATGCTAACAATATACAAGGAAGAGTAATAGATTTAGAAACTAGAGCAGTAACCTCAATTACAACAGATAGTTTTAGAACTTTTACAACAGGTTGGTTAGTAGATGGCTCTAAAGGTATTTTTACATCTAATGTATCAGGAGGAAATGAAATCTATACAATAAAACCAGATGGAACAGATTTATTAAGATTAACATTTAATAATTCAAGAGATCATAATGGAGAAGGTTTTACTTTTGGTACACAAAATACAAAAATCAGTAAAACCAAAAAACAAGCTAAAAAGATTAAACATTTTGATGAAAGATTAGTAAAACCTAAAAGATTTAAGAAATAATTAATTTTTTACCTTAAAGCTCTAAATTTAATTTAGGGCTTTTTTACTTTTTAACAAGTATAAAATTTTATTCTAAAAATATGGTAACATCTATAATCTTTGGACTTTTTTTATTTATAAAAATTAAGTAGGATATTTGGTAATTATTACTATGAATTTAGAGTTTTTTTATGACAATAGCCTAGCTTTAGTTAAAAAATAGGGGTTTTGAAAGTTTTTGGTTGCGGGAGCAGGATTTGAACCTACGACCTTCGGGTTATGAGCCCGACGAGCTACCGAGCTGCTCCATCCCGCGACATTCATATATACATATTAACAAGAAGTAATAAAAATGTAAAGCCTGTTTTAAGAAGAGTTTAAATAACTTTATTTTAATTTACATTCCAAAACTAATAACTTATTTTTTAAAATTTCTTTTAGAGTAAAATTTTTATGATAAAATTTAAAATTGTATTTTATATGATCTAATGAGGTAAAAAATTTGCTAAAAATTCTTTCAGATAAAACAATAAACTTTGTTTCTGAATATTTTACTAAAAAACCTGTTATTGCTGTGGTTTTAGGTTCTGGGGTTAAAACCTTAGAAAACCTAGATAATGAAAAAAAATTATCTTATGCAGATATTCCAGATTTTCCTCAATCAACTGTTGCGGGTCATGCAGGTCTTATTTCAGTAGGAGATTATAAAGGTGTTACTATCGCTGTGCTAAGAGGTAGATTTCATAAATATGAGGGACATAGTTGGAAAAGTGTTATAACTCCTATTGCTCTTATGAAAGAATTAGGTGTAAAAGATATAATACTTACTAATGCTGCTGGTGGTATTAATAGAATTTATAAACCAGGAGATTTGATGCTTATAGAAGATCATATTAATATGCAACCTCTAGATTTAGAAGAAAGAGAAAATTTATCCAAAGTTGTAACCGAACCTAGATTGGGTACCTTTTATAATAAAAAATTATGTGATTTGGCTGTAGAATCTGCTATAGAAGAAAGAGTTCTTTTACATCAAGGAATTTATTTAAGCTTATCTGGCCCAAGTTATGAAACCAGAGCAGAAATATTAATGTTTAGAAAATTAAATGTAGATGCTGTTGGTATGTCAACCGTTCCAGAAGCTGTTTGGGGAACCATTTTAGGGCTAAATGTTTTAGGTATTTCTTGTATAACAAATTCAACTTATTATGAAAAAGCAATGTCAGAAACTTCTCATCAGGAAGTTATAGATGTTGCTAAAAAAGCATCAGAAAATATAGATAAATTAATAAAATCTATTATTCTGAAAGTAGCAACTTAATTAAAATAAGCGAGTAAAAATATGGAAGCTAACAATAAAGAAGTTTTAACTACAGAACAAGCTCAATTACTTATCATAACTGGTATATCTGGTAGTGGTAAAAGTAGTGTTTTAAAAATTTTAGAAGATCATGGTTATTTTTGTGTAGATAATTTTATTCCTCCACTTTTAATTCCTTTTATAAAAATGACTTCTACTCAATTTAATTTAATAGCTGTAGTAGTAGATACTAGAGGTGGAAAATTTTTCTCTGAATTAAGTAAAGAAGTTCAAGCTCTAAAAGATACTGGTTTTAATTATAGAGTTTTATTTTTAGATGCTTCAGATGAAGCTCTTATTAAAAGATTTAGTGAAACAAGAAGACGACATCCTTTATTAAGTGAAGAATCAGCTTTATTAGATTCAATTCAGATGGAACGATCTATGTTAGAAGAAGTTAAAACTTATGCAGATACAGTTATTGATACTTCTAATTTTTCTACATCTCAATTAAGATCGGCTATTAGTGAAACTTTGCTAGATAAAAAATTAGCAACAGCAGCTATGAGAATTTCTATAATGTCTTTTGGTTTTAAATATGGTGTACCTATAGATGCAGACTTAATGTTTGATGTCAGATTTTTACCTAACCCACATTATATAGAAACTCTAAGACCTCAAACTGGTTTGGATAATCCTGTTAGAGATTTTGTTTTTGAAAAAGATGTAACAAAAGCTTTCTTAGAAAAATTTTTAGATTTTGTTACTTATTTAGTTCCTCATTATAAAGAAGAAGGTAAATCTCTTCTAACTGTTGCAATTGGTTGTACTGGAGGAAGACATAGATCTGTTGCTATTGCTAGTAAATTATCTGAAGAATTAAAAGCTAAAAATTACTATGTTACAGAAAGACATAGAGATATAGGTAGAAATCAAGAGTATTATCAAAAAAAATAATTTAAATAAAACTTAATTTTACTCTAACCAAAATTTAACTAAAGCTATTTATAAAATAGCTAAAAAATATTATAATTATAATAGCTATTTTTATACAAAGTTTTAAAAATGAAAAAAATATCATATTTATTATTAACTAGTTTTTTAGTATCAAGCTGTGCTGTTAATGATATAGACGTAAAAGAAGAAATAAAAACTACTCCTAGCGTAGAGAGTAAAAATGTAAACCAACAAAATACTACTAATATAAAAACACCTATAACTAACAATACTATAAAAAATGAAGTAAAAGAAACACCAAAAAAACAAGAAATAATTTCTGTAAAAGATAAAGAAATAAATATAGCTCAAAATTATAATATAGAAACTATTTTAGTTGGTTTGAAAAAAGAGAAAGATCATGATAAAGCTTTGGAAATTTTAGCTAAACAAGGTTTAAAAGAAGAAAACTTCATGAAAGGAATAAATGTTATTTCAGTTTCATCAGCTGGAAAAAATGTTCCTGAACTATTAAAAAAGTTAAGTAGTGAAAAGTTTTTTTCTTTTGTAGAAACCGATAATTTAAGTCAAAATAAACCAGAAGCAGATTCTGAAGTAGAAGATTCTATTTTTAATGTTTTTGGTATTCAATCATTTAATGATAAATATTTTAAAGATCAATACAGCATAAAAAGTTTAAAACTTGAAGATGCTTGGAATATTTCAACAGGTAAAAATACTACTATAGCTATAATAGATTCTGGTGTTGATTTTAATCATGCTGATTTGAAAAATAAATTAGTTCCGGGTTATGATGCTTTTGCCAAAAAAGAAGGTGAAAAAGGTGGTAATGTAAGTAAACTAAATTACTTATTTTCAGTTTATAAACATGGTTCTCATGTTGCTGGTATAGCTGCTGCTGAAGCAAATAACTCAAAAGGTATTGTAGGAGTGGCTCCAGATGCTAAAATAATGCCAATAAAAATATTCCCAGGTTTACCAGAAATGTTTAAAACTGCTCAGAAAAATCCAGATGGTTCTGATGTAACTGTAGTTTCTGCTATCGCAGATGGAATTGTTTGGGCTGTTGATCATAAAGCTGATGTTATAAATATGAGCTTAGGAGTATGGGAGCCAAGTATTACCTTAGAAACTGCTGTAAAATATGCTTTAGACCATAATGTATCTGTAGTTGTTGCTGCTGGTAATGATAGAGCTGACGGAAATAAAAGAAACTATTTAGCTGCAATTAATGGTGTTATTGGTGTTGGTGCAACAGATCAAAATGATAAAATTACATTTTTCTCTAATTCAGGTGATTATGTATCTGTAGCAGCACCGGGTTATGATATTATTTCAACAACTCCTTCAATTTTAAAATTAAAAGAGTATAGAAAAATGAGTGGTACTTCTATGGCTTCTCCTGAAGTTGCCGGAGTAGTAGCTCTTTTGAAAAGTAAATATGGTGAAAAAGCAACACCTTCTTGGGTAAAAGAAAGATTACAAAAAACAGCTACCGATTTGGGTGAACCTGGTAGAGATGATTTATATGGTAATGGTTTAGTTAATGCTTTAAAAGCATTATCTGATGAATAATAAGGCGATTTATTATGGCTAATGTTGGTAATAATAATTTTCAAGTAGATAAAACAGATGTTTTTGTTGGTAAAACTGTTGCCAGAAAAACGACTTCTAATCCTTATCCTTCCTCTACGGGTATTACTAGAAGTCCATTAGATAAAAAAGATGATGTTGGTATTGCTTCTAAACCAAAACTAAATCCAGAAAATCCTTTTTCTAATGAACCTGTTTATATGAGTGATGTTAAATATAAAAGACATTTTGAAGGTGAAAAACCCATTCCTAATATGGAAGTAACACTCAGAGGTAGAAGCTTTGATGATGTTATGTATAATCCTAGTATGACTACCTATAAAATAGCTGAAAATGCTTTATCTAGTGAAGTTGTAGCTAATAATCCAGACTTAAAAGAAAAAATGCTTGACTTTGCTAAAAACTTAGCTCCAAAAGATAAAGAAGCTGTTATGTACATGAAAACTTTGGTAGAAAGAAAACCTGGTTTAAGTGTAAATGATTTAAAAGAAGTTTTTACTAAGTTAGATTCTATGATGAAAGAGCCAAATTATGATCCTAGAATTGGTAACAAAAAAGAAATGGTAATATCAGCTTTGCATGATATAGCAGAACCTTCTGATATTTCTCAAGAAGGCATAGGAACATGTACAGCTACGACTATTCAAATTCAATTAGCAATAAGAAACCCTAAAGAATATCTTAATATGATAGATGATTTATCTAAAAATCAACAGCATACTACTATAATGGGTAAAAAAATAGATCCAAATTGGACTTTTACAGAAGAAGGAAAAGAAGGAAAAACAGACACTAGAAGAACTATTTCAGCAAAAATAATGCAAAATGCTATAATGGATTTTGCAGATGCTAATACTAGAAATTTTGATAGTTCTAAAGCTGATGGTGGTTTGACTTATGATCAAACATCAGGAGCTATAAATGATATTATGAATCAAAATGTGGCTAGTTATGAAATATGGGACTATTCTGCTAAACAATTAGTTGATTTACTTAAAAAATCAAATCCTTCTGATGATAATCCTATTGAGATATCTATGGCATATCAAGCAGATGGAAGAGATGCTTTTCATTCTTTGAGTGCTGTGGGTTTATCTGATAATAAGATTCAAATTGTAAATCCTTGGGGAAGACAAGAAAGTTTTTCTTTAGAAGAGTTCCAAAGAAGAGTAATGTCTGTTAGTGCTAAAAAAGATGCTGATATTGGTATAAAATCAGTTAATTCTTTTGACCCTTCAGTTGTTCCAAATTTAAATAACGATGCTAAAAGAAATGAACTTTTAAATAGTATGGGGAATAAAGATAAGATAAATTTTGTAGCTGATTTATCAGGGTTACATTTTTATACTAATAACCCTACAGATAAGAATTTGTCTGCTACAGAAAAGAAAGCTATACAATATTCATTAAATAGTCTATTAGATTCTGGACCTGCACAAAATGAAAGAGTTTATCAATTAGTTTTAAATACTGTAGGAGTTCAAAATACTACACTTTTATTAAATAGAATTAATGATGGTAGTGAACTTTATAATTCCTTAAAAACTAAAATGGATACTTTGGCTAGAGAAAATCAAGCAAAAGCTTCAAAAGCTAGTAATGCTTAAACTTAATTAGTGAAACTTAATTATTTATGGCTGATATAAGTAATAATATAAATTTTAATTTAAATAATGATATTAAACTTGGTAATTTAGCTAATAATTCAGAAGAAAAACTAAAACAAGCACAACAAAATCAAGGCTCTGAAAATACTGTTGTTTTATCTTTAAAAAACGACAATCTAGATTTTTCTAAACCTAAAAAACAAGAACTCCCTTTAATTACTTTATTTTCAAATGATCCTCTTAAGTTTGGAGATACTAAATACAAACAACATTATGAGGCTGAAAAACCTATACCTAACATGATTGTTAAAGTTAAAGGTAAAGACTTTGATGAAATTATGAATAATGAAGAGTTAACTCCATATAAAATAGCTCAAGAAGTTAATAGCAATGAAATGATTGTAAATAATCCAGATTTAGAACAAAAAATAATAGATTTTTGTAAAAATTTAGATTCTAAAGATAAAGAAGCTTTAATGTATATGAAGGCTTTAATTAATAGAAATCCTAGTTTGTCTGTAGAAGATTTTAAATCTGTTTTTACTAAATTAGATTCTATGATGAAAGAAACAAATTATGATTCTAGAATTGTGGATAAAAAAGAAATGGTAATATCAGCTTTGCACGATATAGCTGCTCCATCTGATATTTCTCAAGAAGGTATAGGAACTTGTACAGGAACTACTATTCAAATTCAATTAGCAATAAGAAACCCTAAAGAATATCTTAATATGATAGATAATTTGGCTAAAAATAAACCACATATTACTATGAGTGGTAAAAAAATAGATCCAAATTGGACTTTTACGGAAGAAGGAAAAGAAGGAAAAACAGACACTAGAAGAACGATTTCATCAAAAATAATGCAAAATGCTATAATGGATTTTGCAGATGCTAATACTAGAAATTTTGATAGTTCTAAGGCAGATGGCGGTTTAAGTTATGAACAAACTTCGGAAGCCATAAAAGATATTACAAAACAAAATGTTACTACTTATGAGATATGGGATTATTCACCAAAACAATTAGTGGATTTATTAAAAAAATCTAACCCATCTTTAGATAATCCTATAGAAGCTTCTATGTCTTATCAAGCTGATGGAAGAGATTCTTTTCATTCTATTAATGTGGTAGATATACTAGAAAATAAAATAAATATTATAAATCCTTGGGGAAGAGATGAAAGCTTTAATTTAGAAGATTTTCAAAGTAGAGTAATGTCTATTAGTGGTTTAAAAGATTTAGATATAGGAACAAAAAAAATAAATCAAACTGATTATTATATGGTAAAAAATATAACTGATAATTCTAAAAGAGATAGTTTACTTAATTCTATGAAAAATATAGATAAAGTTTATTTTATTAGAGAACTTTCTGATTTATATTTTTTTAATGAAAAACCTTCGGATAAAAAATTATCAGATTCAGAAAAAAAAGCTATACAACATGTTTTAAATAATCTTTTAGATACTGGAGTTGCTCAAAGAGAAAGAATACATCAAGTTATAATTGCTAATGTAGGAGTTCAAAATACAGCCCTTTTATTAAATAGAATTAATGATAATAGTGAGCTTTATAATTCTATAAAAACTAAAATGGATGAACTTTCAATTCAGAATAATAAAAAAGCTTCTCAAAGTTCTAATACTTAAAAAATATAAATAAAAAATAAATCAAAAAAAAGTAAAAATCTTAACTTAATCTTTTTATAAAATCTTTTCAAATAAAGCAAGTTTTAAATAATATAAAGGTATATATATATTAAACGATTTTTTCATGGAAGGAGTTTTTCATGAGTGGAATGTCATCAGTAGGTGCTAAGCAACCTACTATTAATAATAATACGAATGTTGGTCAAAAACCTATTGTTAATAATGCTCCTTCTTTAGAATCAGTTCAAAAAAATGGTGTTGTTTTAAAAAAAGGAATGTCTGGAGAATCTGTAGAAAAGGTTCAAACTAGTTTAAAATCATTGGGCTATAATATAGAAGTTACTTCTAAATATGATGAAGCAACTGTAAAGGCTGTAAAAAAATTCCAAACAGATCATGGTGTAAAACCAACAGGTAATGTAGGGGCACTTACTTTAGCTAGATTAGATAAATTTGATCAGAATTTAGATGAAACTCAATTTTCAAGATCTACTAAACCTCAAGCTTCTGGTGAAACTAAACCAGTTGATTTTGTAGATAATAGTGGACAAACAGCTCCTGTTAATAATGCTCCAACCTTAGATTTAGTAGCAAAAGGTAAAGCTGCTCTTAAAAAAGGAATGTCTGGAGAATCTGTTCAAATTTTACAAGAAAAATTAAAAAAAGCTGGTTATGAGATTGATGTAAATGGAACTTTTGATGAAAAAACAGAAAAAGCTTTAAAAGCCTTTCAAAAAGATAATCATATAAAACCAACTGGGCAATTAGGTAGATTCACTTTAGATGCTTTAGAGGAAGAAGAAGGGGATGAAGATGGTATAGAAGAAGGTAATACTACTCCTGATGTTCAAAATCCAAATGGTGTTGATAATACTAATGGAACAGATGCTACAGGTCGTGTTTATGCAGGAGGCACACAAGCTACTCCTAATGGTATGAAATTAGCCAAAGAAGCTGAAGAAGTTGCAAATGAAATGGCTGTTCATCGTAACCCAAAAAAAGGTAAATGTTTTAGAGGTGTTAAAAATGCCTTAATGGGTTCTAAAATAGGAGTTGAATTAGTTGGTAAACACGCTTATATGGCAGCAGGTCAATTAGCTAAAAGTTCTAAATTTTCTGAAGTTAAAGATTTAAAACCAGCTGATTTAAAAAATTTACCTCCTGGAGCTATTGTTGTTTGGGGTAAAACAGCTAAAAGTAAATCTGGACATATATCAATTGCACTAGGAAATGGAAAAGAAGCTAGTGATTTTATTCCTAAAAATGGACAACTTACAAGTTTAAGAGGTTATACAAACTTTAGAGTTTTTGTACCTAAATAATTTTTAGTTATTGATTATAAAATATAATTTTAAAAAGAGGTTGTTTTATTAAATGACCTCTTTTTTTATAAAAATAATTTTTATAATTTTTAATTTATCAAATTTAATTTTAAAGATATACTTTAACTTATTATTCTAAGGTATTTTTATATTAATTTTATGAAAAAAAGTATATATTTTATTTTTATTAGTTTATTTTTTATTTTACTAATTCCTACTAATAGTTATGCAGAAGAATTAAAAGATTTTTTTGGTAAGAAATTTATAAATAATAAAAAAGAACCTAAAATATTATCTTTATCACCTGCTACTACAGAGCTTTTATATTCAATTGGTGCAGATAAAAATATTATAGCTGTTACTAATGATTGTAATTATCCTCAAGATGCCTTAAAAAAAGATAAAATAGGTAAATTTGGATTTATAAATTATGAGAAATTACTGGTTTTAAAACCAGATATTATTTTTGCTACCAAAGATATGGGAAAAGTTTTATTAGATTTAAAAAAATATAATTATCCTGTTTTTGCTTTAGATAGTAAAAACTTAAATTCAGTTATTGAAAATATTGATTTTTTGCAAAAAGTTTTAAATATTAAAGAACAAAAAAATTTAAATAAATCATTAAAATCTAAACTTGATAGTATAAATAGTAATTTAACTAAAAAAAGTACAAAACCAACAGTTTTTTATGTTATTTGGCATGAGCCTATTATTACTACAGGAAATAATAGTTTTATAGGGGATATGATAAAATTATCTGGTGGTATTAATATTGCAAAAGATATTAATAATCCTTTTGCTAAATATAGTATAGAATCTTTAGTTAAGCAAAATCCTGATTATTTAATAATCCCAGAAAGTACTTATAAGAAGATAAATTTTACAATTTTTCCTTGGAATAAATTAAAAGCTGTGAAAAACAATAAAATCATAGCTGTTAATGATGATAAATATTTAAGACCTACAGTAAGAGCTTTTGATTCTATTGAAGAGTTATCAAAAAAATTAAAATAATATTTACTTACCATTTGGTTTTATATTGTAATCTTTTAAGAGTTTTTTAATTTCTTCTTCTTTACTTTCACCTAAAATTTTAACTAATTCTTTTTTATTATTTTCTTTTATTTTTTTCATTATTTCATCTTTTTGCTTGCTAAGCATATATTTAAAAGCATTTTCTAAAGGCATTCCTAAAGGTTCAAATTTTTTTACAAGCATAGACTTTCTAAGTGGTTCTTTTACCGCAGGTATTTCTTTTAAAATAGGAATAGCTTTTATAATTAATATGGGGATTAAAACAATAATAGTTGACATAAAAAGCCCTAATCCTAAACCAGCTAATCTATCAAAAAATTTTAGAGGAGTTTTATTCATACCTTTTATAATTATTCCAGAAACAATATTTAAAATAGTATATAAAATCATCCAACTAGCACTTAAACCAAATATACCAATAAATTCTTTTTCTACACCAAAAAAACCTGCTAATAAACTTCCTAAAATACTTTGAAATAAAGGAGCAAATAAAGTTGCTGCAATAAAAGAACCTACTCCTAATAATGATTTCATAAGCCCTTGTGTAAGACCCATTATAATATTATAGGCAAATATTAAAACTATAAATACATCTATTCCACTCATTTTTATACCTCAATTAGCAAATTGTAAATTGTTTTTGTTACAATCTACAAATTATGATTTTAAAATCCAATTACAGGCATCTGATATATCAGTAGCAATATAATCAGCATTAGGAATATTTTGATATTCCCCTTTTAAGACTTTTTCTCCATACCCAGTTTTTAATAAAATGCTTTTACAACCAGCATTATGACCAGCTTCAACATCAGTCGCTTTATCTCCTACCATAAAAGATTGTGAAAAATCTATATTATGTTTTTCTTTTGCTTTTAAAAACATTCCTATATTAGGCTTTCTACAATCACAGTCTTTAGTGTATTCAGGGACTATTCCATCTGGTAAATGTGGACAATAATAAATATCATCCAAAGAAGTTCCATTTTCAACTAGCATATTATTTACTGTATTGTTTAAGGTATTAACCCAATCTTCCGAATAATAATTTCTTGCAGGACCAGATTGATTAGTTACTAAAATAATTATGAAACCAGCTTCTTTTAATTTTTTTATAGATTCAGCTGCACCTTCTATTAACCTTAGATTTTTTAAATCTCTTATATATCCAGCTTCTACATTTATAGTTCCATCTCTATCAAAAAAAACAGCTTTTTTCATTAATCTAATACATCCATAATAACAATTAATTCATTATAAAAACTTAGTAAAGAATGGCTTTCTCCATATAAAAGTCTTTTTATTACTTTATGAAAAGGGAAACATTCTTTTTTTATACTTCCAAAATAAATAGAAGAGTGTATTAAATCTTTTCTGAATCTAAATTCACCACCAAAATTTTTCATGATAGTAAGTGCTAAATAAGCTCCTAAATCTACTGATAAGGTATCAACTAAATCATAATCTATATATTCTTTTTCTTCATTTTGAAAAGCTGAATTTATTATTTGTTCTATACTTTCCAAACTTTCATCTGAATAATCTAAATTTGCTACAAAACTTTCATCTAGTTTTTGCATTACGCTTTCAGCTAATTGTTCTAGCTTTAGTTCAATACTAATTTTTTCTTTTTTATCATCAACATAGCTTCCATAAAGAGAGGCTATTTCTTTTTCATCATCAGAAATTTCTAAAAGATTTTCTGTATCTAAATCAACCATTTTTTTTCCTTTCAATAAATTCGTGAATAGTTAGTATTCATAAGTGAATATAAAATTATTTTTAATGATGTTTTTTATTTTATATTAATATATAATCTTTAGATTATACGCGCACTATTATTCACGGTTCACGATTAACCATTCACGCTTCACGACTGCCTACTGAGCCTGTCGAAGTATCACGTTTTACTAATTGCTTTATATCCCAAACAGGTCCAGCTACAAATGAAAGAGGATCTTCTAAAAAAGCTGGATCATTTTTTTCAAATACAAGATGACCACCAATATTCATTCCCCATCCAACAGCAAAAGAAGATGCTGATAAAAACCAAGCTGGAGTATAAGACTTATTTGTGAGCATTCCCGCTGTTCCTGCTAAAACTAAAGGTATTCCCATAATATGTAATTTTCTATTGGTTGGTTCTGTATGGGTTTCATTATAAAATTTAATTGCTTTATCCCATCTATCAGAAAATTCAGGTTTTAAATCAGCATGTTTTTCTTTATAGGCTTGTTCAAGGTCATATATTCCTTTTGCAAAAATACCTAAACCAGTTACTTTTTTACCTAGTAAGAACAATCCCATACCAGCTAAAACTTCATATCCACCAAGTTTTTTCTTATCCATAATAAATACCTAATTAGTTATATTTATAAGAACTAAATTTTTTAGTAATTATGACAGATTTTTTAATAATAATAAAGGAATTACAAATTTTTTTAAAAATTTAATTTTTTTTGTAATTATTTTTTTACAGAAAAAGTAGTGAAATCATTAATTTTACTAGCACTAAATTTAAAATATCTATTTTTTATAGCTTCATTATTAGCTAAATCTCTAAAAGGTTTTTCAAAATATATTAAATATCTTGCTTCTTCCTCATTTAAATTATTAGCTTTTAATTCTTTTAATAGTGTTATAACTAATTCTGTATCACTTTTCCAAAAAAAATCGAAATCTTTTTTAGTTAATGTAAAAGATTGTGTTTTATCTGAAAATTTAGAAGTAGATATTATTCTAAAATAATTTTCTATATCTTCTTTTATAACCTTTTCACTAAAATTTAATTCTAATTTTATATTTTTAGGTTCTATTGTATTAAGATTAACTCCAGGAACAATATCTGGATTCCTTGTTGATAATCCTAATGTAGAGCCTGTGTCTGAATCTGTAAAATATTTTCCATTTATTTTTATTTCTGTAACTTCTGGTTCATCTTGTATTGCATATAAATTATGAAAATCTGTTTCTGATTTTCCACCATTTCCAAAATCAAATTTATACATATTAGGCTCATCATCAAAATTAGTTTTTATTACTTCTGTTCTAGTTCTAGTAGTCCAATTCTCTTTTTTAGCTTTTATCTCTAATCTTGCTCCAGCGGGACCATCATAAAATTTATAATACCCATTTTTATCTGTAAATGTATAAAAACAACCCCATTTAATATATGGGTCTATACTTTTTACTGTAACTAAAATATTTTCGGCAGGATTTCCTTTTGTATCATAAATATTACCATAAAAATCTCTTACATCCTGATATCTTATATAATCCGTATTACTTGATTTTATATTATAAAAAAACTCATATCTTTCTGGTTTATACTGTTTATAACAATCTATTTCATCATTATTAAATATCTCTACAAAACTTTCTTTATATTCAACGTCAAAAGTAAAATAAAAACTTTTATCCTCTTTATTTGTTACTTTTATCCTACTTTTTCCATAATTTTTTAATATAATTTTATTTTTATTGTCTATTTCTAAAATATTATTGTTACTATTTTCAAAAATAAAACTAGTTTTGTTAGATTTTCCAAAATCATCTTTAATATCAAAATAAAACTCGGTAATTCTATCATCACTTTCTACTCTATAAGTAAAAATATTTTTATCTGAAGGTATTTCATCTATGGGAAAATCTTTTATAGGAAATAAATACTTATCATCTAAACTGTCATTTATACTTATATATGTATGTTTAAAAATAGTTATTTCAATCTCTTTTTCTAACTTTTTACAACTTTTAGAAATAATTTTTATTTTTGTTTTGCCATAGTTTTTAGCAACTAAAACATTATTAGGTTCTATTTTTATAATATTTTCATCTTCAGATTTTAGACTAAAAAACTCAAAGTTTTTATCCGAAGAAATAGCTCTTATTTTCTCATTTATTTTTAGATTTTTTATTTTTTCTATATCTTTTTTTTCTATATTATCTTTATCTATAATAATATTTTTTTCAAAGCTTTCATCTTTTATACAATTATCAGAAATATTGCTCTTTATTTCGTCTTTTTTTTCAATTATAGTAGAATTTATTGAAGGTTTTATTGATTCAGATATAACTTTATTTTCTATAATCTCATTTTTATTACAAGAAAATAAAATAAATCCTAAAATTAATATGTATTTTTTCACTAAAATCTCCTATTTTTAAAATTTATCATATTTCAACATAATATAAAAGCTACCTTTATTTTCACCTATTTTTTCTATAAAATTTTCACTTTGTAAAAATTGCAAGTCTTTTTTTATTGTATTTAAAGGATAATCTTTTAAATTTAGAACTAAATCACTTATTTTAACGGGTTCATTTTTTTCTATAAAAGATTTTATTTCTTTTTGCCTTTCATTCAAATAACCTCCTTTTTTACTATAAAAAGTATATTTTTCTTCTAATCTATTAATCAGTATTTCTAAACTATTAAGAAAAAAAATCTGCCATTTATCTATTTTTTCTTCTTTTGTATATCTTTTACTTTGACCCTCCATTATGGCTTCGTAATAATCTTTTTTATATTTTTCTACTATATTTTCAAAGGACACATACTGAATAAAAGTATATTCTTCTTTTAGTAATAATAAAGTTGTTAAAAGTCTAGATAGCCTTCCATTTCCATCTTGAAAAGGGTGTATTGATAAAAATTCATAGATAAATAATGATATTATTATAATAGGATGAATTTCTTTTTCTAAAAGAGTTTTATTAACCCAATCTATTATTTCAGACATTTCTTTTTGAACCAAATGAGTTTCAGTGGTATTAAAAATTATTTTTTGTGTACCATTTGGGAAAGATTCTATTACTTTATTTGGTGTGTTTTTATAATTACCTTTGTGTCTTTGATCTTTTGAAGATTCTTTTAATAAAATACTATGTAATTGTTTTATATAATTTTCAGAAAGCTCTATGTTAGCATAATTATCTAAAATTATCTCCAAAGCTTGATAATAACCTATAACTTCTTGTTCATCTCTATTTTCAAATTTAGTTATTTTTATATCTTTTAAAAGCTTTTTTATTTCTTCATCTGTAAGCATAGAACCTTCTATCCTTGTAGAAGAGCCTATACTTTGAATGGTTGCAACTTTTTTTAATTCTTTTAAATATTTATTGTTACTTTTTTCTTTTATTTTCCATGTACCTTTAAATGAATCTATAAAAGCTATTTTTTTTAAAATAATTTGATTTGTTTTAAAAGAGTAATTAATTTTTTCTTCAAACATTTTTTATAAATATACCTATATTTTTATTCTACAACTGTAAATTTTAAAGAATTACTAGTTTTTATTTTGTTAGAAAAATCATAATTGCTATTTTTTATATTTTTACCACTTAAATCTTGTACTGAAACAAAATTATTTATATATTTATCTTCCATTTCAACTTTTAAATCTAAAATTTCATTTTTATCATTTTTTACTTGAGTTTCTATTGGTTTATTAGTAGATAAAATTATAGTATCATTTTTATCAAAAGTTATAGAATCTAATTCTAAAGTAACAATATTTTCTTTTATTTTTACTGAACGTATTAATTTATCTTTTATTTCTGCTATTGTAGAAAAATATCCACCTAAAGGCTCTAATAAATTTGTTTTTTTATTAAATTTTGAAATTGTATAAACAGTTTTAAATATTCCATTTTCATTTATAAAACCTAATATAGTAGAGTTATTTATTTTATTATTGGTATTAAAAGAATAATGGCGATTGTCTAGTTTTAATTTTTCTTTTGGTTCAATAATTTGAGCTAATAATATTTTTATTTTTTCATATTCTAATAAATTATTAAAATGTATTTCTATTATATTTTTATTATTTTCTAAATCTTTTTTTGCTTTTATTTCTTTTATATAAAATTCTTCAGAAGGATCATTTTTTACAGAAAAAGTAGTGAAATCATTAATTTTACTAGGACTAAATCTAAAATATCGTTTTGATACAGCTTTATTATTAGCTAAATCTCTAAAAGGTTTTTCAAAATCTATCATGTATTTTTTTTCTGAACCTGAGTTATTTACAAATAAAGGTTTATTTATGTTTATTTTTACTTCTTTATCATTTATCCATAAAAAATCTAAATAATTATTTTTATTTATATAAAACATTCCTTTTTCTTTTTCATTATTTATTTCTGTAAAAATTCTAAAATAGTTTTCTACATCTTCTTTTATAACAGGTTCACTAAATTTCATTTCTATTTTTATATTTTTAAAATCTATTCCTTTTAAATTAACATCTTGAATTGTTTCAGGGCTTCTTGGGAATAAATCTAAAGTAGAACCTGTATCCGAATCTATAAATCTTTTCCCATTTATTTTTATTTCTGTAACTTCTGGCTCATCTTGTATTGCATATAAATTGTTTGGGTCTGTGCCTTCGGAGCCATTGCCAAATTCAAAAATACCATTATAATCGTTTAAAACTTCAGTTCTTGTCCTAGTTGTCCAGTTATCTTTTTTTACTGTTATTTCTAATCTTCCACCAACAGGAACATTTTTAAAATAATAATAACCTTTTTTGTCTGTATAGGTATGATAACAACCCCAATCAATCGCTTGATCTATAGATTTTATTGTTACTAAAGCTCCCTCAACTGAAAAACCAGCTGTTGTAAAAACATAACCTTTTGCATATTTTAAATCTGTATTATAAAATATATCATTTTCCATTCTTTTTTTATTATATTCATAATAGTTGTATCTGTAACACTCCGCTTCTTTTATATAAATACTATTTTTTATATTTTCACTATATTCCAAATCGAATTTAAAATAATTATTTTTATCAAAAATATCAGATACTTTTATAGTAGTTTTTCCATAATTTTTAGGTAAAAAAGAATTATCTTTTATTTCTATAACATTATTATCACTACTTTCCATAATATAGTTTTTAATATCTATAAACTCACCATAATTTTTACTTATGTAAAAATGAGGTGTTTTATCATCTTTACTAAAAACTCTTGTAAAAAGTATTTCATCTTTTTTATTTAAGTTTGTATTATATTCTATTTCTTTATTTTCAGGCTCATATATATAAAAGTCCTTTAAAGACAAAACTTTAATATTATATTCTTCTGTTGTATTTTTATTTTTATCTCTAACTTTTATTTTTATTTCTCCTTTATTAATAGGATTTAAAATATTTCCATCTTCTACTTTCAAAATATTTTCATCACTAGAACTTAAAACAAAATTATTTATATCTTTATCATCAAAAATTACTTTTATTACTTCATTTTTTCTTAAGTAGGTATTTTCTAATAATTTAACTTCTTTTATATTTTCATGTATTATTTTAGGTGTAGGTTTAGGACTAGACGTTTCTCTTATTTCAATTTTTACATCTGGAATTTTTTTAGGTTCAATATTAGTATTGTTTATTTTTTTATTTTCACAAGAAAAAATAATTAAGCTTAAAAGTATTAATAAACATTTTTTCATAAAATTACCTTTTAATGTAAAAATAATAGCTCTTGTAAATACTCTACTTTGTTTATTTTTATTAGAGAATACCTCAGAGCTCTGCTCTGGGGTTTCAGGGGGTACGGGGGCAGAGCCTCCGATCCCTTCCTCCTACGGGGTTGATACCCCGTAGGAGGTCTTAAATTCATTTATTTATAAAAGTATTCTTTAAGATATATTTTTATTTTCTAAATATAATTGTTTATATAACAATATATTATCAAAATTAAAATATTTTGTCTAATATTTTTTTTATATTTATTAAAAAATAAATTGATAAAAATTTTTCCTGAAATAGGTTGCTTTTTTCTAACAGTGAGTTTTTAACAGTTGCTTGCAACCAACTGTTAAAAACTTACTGTTAAAAACTAACTGTTAAAAAATTAAAATTTATGATTACTTATTTCTATTTTTTATACTTTAATTTGATATGATATAATAAATTAGCGTTAAAGTGGTTTTGGTTTTTTAATTTGAAAAAATATTGTTTTATTTTATTATTTAATACTTTTTTGATAAATGTAGCTTATGCTGAAAATACAAATTCAGCTCCTACTCCTAGTAGTGCTATTTCTTCTGCTGGATTACCTATAAATAATCAAGCTTCACCTAATAATACAGAAACTAAACCTCAAGATAATAAAGTTAATAATGTAAATAATAACCAAACTAATATTAATCAACCTCCTTCTTTGCCAAACCAAACTGATAATAAAAAAGAAGTTCAAAATGTAAAAAAAGATGAAACTATTTATCCAGATAACTATAAAAAACAAGAGCAAAAAGAAGAACAAAAAAAGTTTATAAATTTTTATGGAGATGAAGGAAAAAAAGAAAATAATAATCAAACCAATGATAATAAAGTAAAAGATACTAAAGAAGATGAAATTAAACCTTCTGTAACTCCCTCAAAAAATAATAATAATTGGATAAATAATTCTGTTTTTAATTTGGATAAAACAGGTGATTTAAAAGTTCCTTCTTGGATAGATTATAACTCTTTAGTTAATCAAAAAGATTTTGCTTTAATGCTTATGAGAGTAACTAAAATAAATAATAAAGATTTTTTTGGAGAATTAGACCATAATGCTTTAGATAAAACCCTTCAAAGAGGAGTTGCTTTTGATGCAGCTATAAAAGCCTTTGGCTTAGAAAAAGAAATGGAAAGAATAGGTGGTACTTATAAAACCAGATTCAAAGATTTACCTCAAGCTCATAAATATTATAATGCTTGTTTAACAGCAGAAGTATTAAAATTATCAGCTGGTTATCCAGATGGAACTTTCAGACCAGATGATTTATTAAAATGGTCTGAAGCTATTGCTATTGTAGAATCTGTCCATAGATGGGCTAGTTTGTTGCCAGAACAAACACCATTACAAAAAGCTAATGATTTCAAAAAAAATATTTGGTATTACTTTCTAGATGGTTTTAGATTAGTCTTAACTTTGATTTATAGTATTTTATCTATAGTTTTTCTTATCAGATCTTGGAAAAGAGCCCAACATGATAAAACAGGTTTAAAAGAAATTATTTCTTCTTTATGTTTTGCTATAGGTTGCCTTTTTATTATGTGGCTAAATGAAATGCTTTATGCCAGAGAGTTAATAAATAAACCAGTTTATTATATTATTTCTACTATAAGTGTTATTGCGGGTGTTTTCCTTATAAGAACTAGCTCTTTAATTAGTAAACAAGTAGAACCAAAACCAAAAGCTAATGTTGAAGTTGCTTATGTTGAATATGTAGATATAAGTAGAGGTGAAATGTTTGTTGTAGATTCTATAACAAAAAGAAGAATTTTAGCCCTAATATCAAATGAAACTAAAGTTTATAATAAAGAAAATAAAGTTTTAGGTAAAGCTTTTTTATCAGAAATAGCTGTTGGTGATGTTATTAGTTTAAAAGGTACAGAGCAAATTTCTGGTGGAGCTGTTGTAAAAACGGATACTATTTATCTAATGGCTTCAAAACAAAGTAATACAGTAAAACAAACTAAAAAACAAAATATTACTGTAAATCAAGAAGAAGAAGTTCAAATCCAAAATATTGTTAGAAGAAATAATTAAAATAAGTGAAAAGTGAGAAGTAAAAATTGAAAAGAATTAGCTTTAAAAAACTATTTTTTATAAGCCTTAGTCTTATGTTTCTTACCTTTATTTTTTCTTGTTCAGGAATAAAAAAAGATTCTGAAGATAAAGAAAAAGAATTATATACTGTAAAAATAATTAATAACTCTATTGATAAAGCTTTGATTAGATACGCCTCTGATGATGATCTTAATTATACTTTTAAGTTTGTTGATAAAGATATGGAAACTAAATTTACTATGAACGGAGTTTTATCTATTCAATATAGTTTAAGAGATTATGATGATGCAAAAATTTTAAAAATTAAACAAGATACTCTTATACATCTCAAACAAGATGATATAATAATAGATGATCTTAATCCTAATGAAAAAATTAAGATTGAAAAAAAAGTTTTAGAAAAAGCAAAATAAGGATGTTAAAATGATAGTTAAAAAAAATAAATTTCCTTTATTTTTAATAACTTTAAGCTTAATGCTTTTTTATCCTGATTCCTCAAAATCGGAATCTATTTGTTCTAAAAGTTCTATTGATTTTAAAAGCACTAAGATCGTTATTAAAGCTGTTGAAAACATTGCTATTTTTTATAACACAGAAACTAATATTAAAAAAACTGTTTTTGCTAGAATAGATACAGGTGCAACTCAATCTAGTATTGATTCTAAACTAGCTAAAGAACTTGGTCTTACTAAATATATTGGTCATGTAAATGTTATAAGTGCTAATGGTGTTCAAAAAAGACCATTAATAGAAGTTGACTATGAATTATCAGGTAAAAAAATAAAAAGTACTTTTAGTATTGCAGATAGAAGTGGTTTAAATTATTCTGTCCTTATAGGAAGAAATGATCTAAAAGGCTTTTTAATCGATCCTACAGATTATTAATATTGTCTCCAAACAACACTATAATCACCTGTTTTTTTCTCCATAAACATTTCTGGCTGTAATGCTACACCATTGTTATTTATTTTAGTTTCGCTAGATTCTTCTTTACCATTTATATTAAATTTTTTCATATAAATACCATTAGTTATACGATTATTTATTTCACTATTCCAAACAATAGTTGTTTTATTATTATTATCTATACCTAAAACAGGTTTAGATAAATTATCTGGCTTATTAAAATTAGATACTTTATAAGATAAACTTCTATTATTATTTAAAGTAAAAGAACCTGCATAAACATCATAATTATTATTAGTATTATCTTTGGTAATCCAAGCAGCAGAAAAAGTTTGAGTATCATTTATAGCTACAGAAGGTAAATCATTTTCTCCTATAACAGTATTAACAGGAATCTCATCTCCAAAAGGATATCCTTTATTATCAAATCTTTTAGCAAAAATATCGGTCATTTTTCTAGAATTTGGATCAACTCCACCTATATAATTTTGATTGCTTTTCCAAACTACTACAAATTCTCCGTTAGAATTCATATCTATATCAGGTAATTCTTGAGAACCTTTAGTGACACTATTAATTAAAAATTCTCCTCCTACAAAAGCTGCTTTAGCATCTAGTTTTTGCCCTACAATAGCATAATTATCACCATCTTGACCTTGGCTTTGCCAAACTATAACAAAACTTCCTTTTGAGTTCATAGCTACAGCAGACATCCATTGATCTCCATTTGTAGAAGAATTAACTCTAAATTCATTTCCTAAATAAGTACCACTAGAAGAATATTTTCTAGCAAAAACATCGTAACCACTATTATTGGAAGAACGATTAGACCATGTAACTACAAACTCATCATTATCATTTATAGCTACAGCAGGTAAAATTTGATCTCCTGCCTCCGTGCTATTAACTAAAATTACTTCTCCTTGCGGTGAGCCACCTAAAGAAAATCTTTGTGCATAAATATCTCTTGTTGCATTTTTATTATCTGTCCATGCTATAACATAATTACCTTTTTTATTTACAGCTATAGCTGGAGTTTCTAAAGTACTATTAAAAGTAGAAAATCTTTTTATTTGAGATTGTACAACTACTTTTTCTTGCCCACCTTGTTTTTTTACAAAAATAGTATTAAGTGGGTAATAAGATGAAGCATCTTCTGGTGGGCAACCTAGTAAAAATAAAGGAGCTAAAAGGGTTAAAATAATTTTTTTATTCATCTTTTAAAAAACCCTCTACTTCTCTAAAAACTTTTCTTTTTTCATAATCCAAAGTCATTATATGATTCGATTTGTACAATGTAATAAATTTTTTTTCTTTAGAAGAAATATTATTATAAATAAATTCAGAGCCAGAATAATCTGTTGTCATATCAGCTTTAGAGTGCATAATTAAAATAGGAGATTTAACTTTTTTTATATCATTTTTTACCAATTGAATTAGTTCTAAAGCACTTCTTGCACATTTAAAAGAAAAAGTTTCTCCTCTTACATATTTTTTTCTTTCTACAGGATCATTTATATGAGTAAGCGTTAAAGATGCTGGATAATTATCAATTAGATTTCCAACTGTTTTTAAATATGTTTCTGGTGTAAAAATATAATACCATTTATAAGTTACCGAAATAAAAGGGCTAAGTACTATAACTTTATCAATATCATAGTTTTCAGCTAATTTTAGAGCTAAAGTTCCACCTGTAGAGAAACCTAGAACATAAACATTATCATATTTATTTTTTAATTCTAAATATTTATCTTCAACAGTTTTATACCAATCTTTCCATTCATAATTACTCATAACTGTTCCCTTTGTTCCGTGCCCAGGATATCTGATACCAGAAACTGCAAACCCTTTTTTATTTAAATATTCCCCCAAACTTCTAGTTTCATGAGGGCATCCACCCAAACCGTGTATAAGTAAAACTGCTTTTCCTGATTTAGATAGATTTTCGAAAGCCTCACAACCTTTTACTACTTCTTCTGTTATATTTTGAGTATTACCATTATTTGTAAACAATAAAAATACTAAACAAGTTAAAAAGCTTGAAAGTAATAGTCTTTTTATAAATTTCATATTTTAATCTTTTCTAAACTCATTAAAAACCTTATAAAACATTTTTATATTATCATAATTATCTATTTTAGTAATTAAATTGTTATCAATAGTAAAAACATGTACAAACTTAGTTGAAGCTGAATTTTCAAAAACTTTTAATTTACCAGAGCAAACTCCAATTGCTACTATAGTGTTAGAATCTGAATCTATATAATCATCTATATTTATATTCCAATATTCCCATTCATCATTAAATGGTTTAAACAAATCTTGAAAAAGTTCTCTTATCCCAATAAATTTATTTGCTATAGAACCATCTTTATAAGAAGTCCAAACTATATTTTCATCTAAAGAAGCCCTTAAAGCTTTGAAAGATTTATTATTAAAAAAATAATAAAAAGATTTAACTGTTTCTAAATTTTCACTCATTTATTTTATTTATATAAAAATGATACATAACAATATTATATATTAATGAAAGCTATATTATAAATATTAAATAAAAAGTCAATTTAGTTTTGATTACTTTTTTATTCTTATTAGAGAATACCTCAGAGCTTTGCTCTGGGGGTTCAGGGGATTGCGGGGTTGATACCCCGTAGGAGGTCTTAAATTCATTTCAACTTATATTAGAGTTGTTGTTTACCCCAAACGTACTATTTATGTTAGTGAATATTTTATAGTTTGCATTTTTTTGAGTATATATAAGCTATATAGATTTTTAAACAATTATTTAACGAAACAACAAGTCTATTATAAATTTTTTTTGTAATATAAATAAGGAGTATTATTTATTTCACCTTTTACTATAGCATTTTGTGAATATTTATTTATTAAATATTCAATGCCTTTTTCTTTTATATCTAAAATTATAATACTTTTTTCTGCTTCCCAAATACTTTTAATATCTCTTCCTTCTCCATAAAAAAAATTATAATTTAAGCTTTTTACTTCATTAATAAGTTCTTTTTGCTTTATTATATTTTCTAACTCAGTTTTTTTATTAGATTCTGGATTATAAGCAGTAATAAAAATAAAGTTATTAGCCTTATTTTCTTTTAAAAAATCATTTAAATAAGCATTAAATTGCTCTACTTTAAAAATAATTTCTTTATCAAGTGTCTTTATTTTTTTATCTTGAAATTTATTAGAAAAAATAACATATTCAGCTTCAAGATATGCTTGTTTTAGATTTTGTTTCATCTTTAGAAGAATAAATTTTTCTATAATATTCAGAGCGAGAAATCAACTCTTTATGTGTACCTATATCAGATATTTTACCTTTTTCTAATAGAATTATTTTATCTACTTTTTCTAAAGTTTTTACTCTATGGGTAACTAAAAATACTGTTATATCTGGTATAAAATTGTACAATTCATTCCATAATTTATTTTCTGTTTCTGTATCTAATGCTGAGGTACAATCATCTAAAATTAATATTTCAGGTTTTTCTACTATAGCTCTAGCTATGGCTACTCTTTGTTTCTGACCTCCTGATAAGGTTATTCCTCTTTGCCCTATTAATGTATCAATTCCATCTATAAATTTTTCTACTTCTTGTTCTAATTGAGCTACTTTTAAAGCTTGTTTTAGCTTACTTTCATCAATATCTCTACCAAAAATTATATTTTCTTTGACTGTATTAGAAAAAAGTAATGGAGTTTGAGAAACAAAACCTATTTTCCTTCTTAATTCAGATAAATCATATTCTTTTAGATTTTTATTATTTAATAAGACTTCTCCTTCAATAGGATCAATAATTCGAGGTATAAAATTAAGGAAAGTTGTTTTTCCACTGCCTACACTACCCGTTATAGCAATTTTTTCACCTTTTTTTACATCAAAACTAATATTATCCAAAACTTTAGTATTAGCATAACTATAAGAAATATTTTTAAATTCAAAGTAGATATTTTTAGTTTCTAATTTTGATGGGGTTAAAGTATTAATTATTTTAGCATCAAAGTTTTCTAATTCTTTTACTCTTTGAACTGAAACTCCAGCTCCTCTTCCTTTTACAAAAAATTGACCAATATCAACCATAGGCCAAATTAACATAAAAATATAAGTATTAAAAGCTACTAAAGTACCTAAAGGAATTTCACTTTTTATAACCTGATAGCCTCCAATAAAAAATACTAAAATCATTATAACTTCTGAAATTCTAGAATAACTAAGTTCTATTAGAGCAGAGGTTTTTGCTAATTCTAAAGATTTTTTTCTTTGATTTTCTATAACTTGGCTAAAAAAATCTTCTTGATTTTTTTCCTGATTATAAGCCTTTATTATTTTTATCCCATCTATAGTATTAGTAAGAAAGGAATTTATTTCAGATATAGCTTTTTGGTTTCTTTTTGAATAAGCAGTAGTTTTTCTAGAAATAAAAATAAAAGAAAACATTATTATAAGGGTTGGTAAAAGTGTTGTAAAAGTAAGAGATGAACTTAGATAAAACATAAAAAAGACAATTTGTACTACTTTTATTATAGCTTCATAAAACCTGAAAATACCACTACAAGCAAACCAAGCTAATTTTTTTTCGCTAATATCATCTATTATTCTAGTTATCAAATCACCTGTATTAAATTTTTGGAAAAAAGTTTGATCTAAATTTATTAAATATTTGAATAAATTTATTCTAAAAGAGTTTTCTAATTTAAAATTGGTATTGCCTCTTAAACTTTGTAAAAAACTATACATTACAAAATGAATAATTCCAAAAATCAAAAAAAGCCATATTTGGTCTTTTATAAATGTTGTATCAGGGTTTTTATTAGCAAATTCATTAAAAATATTTGCCATAATAATAGGACTACAAGATCTAAACCACATTGCTACAGGTGTTAAGATTAATAGTAAAATTATTAGTAGTTTTAATTCACCCCAAAATTTCCAAAGCCAAGAAATAGTTTCATAAAAACTAATTTCATCTTCTTTGGTTACTTTTTTAACTTCTTGCAAAATTTACCCATATAAATTATTTAGGATATTTGATTATTTTACACAAAGTTTATAATTTTTTAGTTGTTTTTTTATATAAATTATTTTTTATAATTTTTTAAAATATTGCCCCATTTTATAATAGTGTTTTCTATTTTTTCTATAGAAATAGGTTTTGACATATAATCACTCATGCCAACATCCAAACATTCTCTTTTGTCATGTTCTGTTGCATTTGCTGTTAAAGCTATTATTTTAGGGTAGTTTTCTTTATCTAATTCTAAGATTTTTTTAGTGGCTTCAAATCCATTCATATCAGGCATTTGTATATCCATAAATATTAAGTCATAATTATTTTTTTTCACTAGATTTAATGCGTCTGTTCCATTACGAGCTAAATCTATTTCATAACCTAGTTTATTTAATAGTTTTAATAATACTTTTTGATTTATAACATTATCTTCAGCAACTAAAATATTCAATTTATATTTAGTTGACAAAATTTCTATATTATCTGAGACATCCATTGCTGATTTTAAATCTGCAACAGATTTATTTTTTTCTAGTACATCCAAAATATTTTTTATAAAATCGTTGTTTTTTATTGGTTTAATAATTTTAAAACAATTTTCTGGTAAATCATCTATATTTTGAGTCAAATCTAATAAAATAAAAAATATTTTATCCATATTGTATTTAAACTCATTAGTAAAAGCTTCTTTATTTTTTCTATAATAAATATAATCTACAATTATTAGATCATATTCTGATATATCTTCTGTAAATTTTGTTTCTTTATTTTTACAAACTTTAAATGTATATAATAATATTTTTTCAAGGTTATCTTTTACAAAATTATCATGAGAAAAAATCATAATATTTTTATCTGAATTAAACATTTTTTGTCCAGAAGAATTGGCTTCTGTTTTTATATTAAATACAAATTCGGCTCCTTTATTTTGAGATATTATACTTATATTACCTCCCAAAAGTTTTACTAATTTAGATGATATAGCTAAACCTAATGTACTTCCACCAAGCTTTTTATTGGAATTATCTTCCTGAGAAAAAGCTTCAAATAATTTTCCTGTTTTACCTTTAGATATTCCAACTCCAGTATCTTTTACAGAAAAACTAATATTTAGATCCTCACCTTCATAATAAGATTTTACACTTACAAAAACATAACCTTCATTAGTAAACTTAACAGCATTAGAGACTAAATTAGTTAATACTTGTTTTAATCTTATAGGATCTGTTTTTATTATTTCAGGAACTTTAGGTTCTATAAAATACATTATTTCCAGACCTTTTTTATAAGCTTCTAAGCTTTGACTTATTATGACTTCTTCTACTAAAATAGTTATATTTACATCTATAATATTTAATTCGATTTTTCCAGAATCTATTTTAGAAAAATCTAAAATATTATTCATTATCTCTAATAAGTTTTTACTACTTATTTTTGCTATTTCTAATAAATCTTTTTGATTATTATCCAATTTTGTTGAACCTAAAATCTCTACCATATCTATAACTCCATTTATAGGAACTTTTATTTCATGGCTCATATTAGCTAAAAAATCTGCTTTTAATTTGGCGTTTTCTATTGCTATATCTCGATCTTCAGAAATTTGTTTTTGCACTTCTTTTTGATTTTGTAGGTCTTTATAATAAGTTGAAACTAGTGAATATACTAAAGCATAACGCTCTAAAATTATATTTACAATTGATAAAAATAAAATAAGAGTTCCTATGTTATAAATTAGATATTGATCTTGATTTGAAACTATATAATTATAAATATCATAAATTATAGTTAATAATAATATTATATTTCCTATTAATAATGAAGTTGCATCTTTATTACCTTTTATACTTTTGAATACTAAGTAAAAAAATATTCCTAAACAATTAATTGCTAATAAAATATGAAATGGAGCTAGTGTTGACATTAATTGTATTTTATTACTTAAAGATAAAATAATAGATGCAATAGCATATAAAATAAAAATAGATGATAGTACTAAAAATATTTTTTTAGATTTATCAGAAATTTCTTTTATAAATAAATTATAAAAAGCAGGTATAGTATAAAGTATAAATAGTTCTAAATACATTAAAAATAAGAAATTATCTGTTATTAATCTAGTAATAGAATTATGTAAAACTGAATATAATCCAGTCATTAATGAAAATAGAGCAAAATTTATATAAAGGAAATCTTTTTTATTTGTTACAAAAAATACTGATAAGGCAATAATACCTAAGGCAATAAATACAATAGCTGTAATTAATTTATCTATATCATCATGAATAATTTTTTTTAATAGGGCTTTTTTTTCACCAATTTTTATAATGCCATTTATCCCTATATTAGTATGTTCTGAATATACTTTAACTTTAAGTTCTTTATTTAAATAATCATATTTTTCTAAGCTTATAAAAAATAGAGGATAACCTAAAAACTTTTTTTCATTATTTATATCTCCAAATGAGTATATTAATTTATTATCTAAATAAACTTCAAATATTTGATCTATAGAATAAAAAAATAAAGTTGGTTCTGAAAATGATTTTTCTGGTAAATTAGTTCTAAATAATATAGTATTACTTTTTCTATCAATAGGATTTCTAGGTTCTTTAATTTTCCCCCAATTTTTAGGATTATTTAGTTCTTGAGAATACTCCCAATTTTTTAAAGCGATAAAATCATTGTTGTTCGAAGAGTTAGTAATATAATAAATAATAAACAAAGATAATACTATAAAAGAAAGTAATAAAAAGACTATTTTTCTATAAAATTTTATAGAAATATCTTTATCAGATACTATATTAAATTCAATATCTTCGTTAAAACTCAACTTAACCTCATAATATTTATTCTAAAAGTTCTATATTTAAATTACCTTCCATTTTTATTAAACCCTTATCTTCTGAAAAATAAAGTTTGTTATTAAGAGTACTGGTTACTTCTTTACCTTGAGTATCTTTTGTAGTTACTTGATAATCATAATAAAATACAGTTAAATTTGTATAATCTTTATTATTAATTTTTAGTGTTTGGTTTGGTTCTATAAAATAGTTAGAAGCTGTTTTTAAATTAAAATAATCTTCTATGGTTATATTTTTAGTAATTTCAGTTGTTTTAGTAGTATCTTTTGGTATAGTTATTTCTTTTAAATTTATAGTGTTATCTTTAATATCTAAAAATTCATAACTTATTTTAGTATCACTATTTACTCCAATATTATTATATTTACTGCCTTTTTTTATCTTTTTAATATAATCATCAATTTTTTCTTTTTTTGATGTAACTTTATAACCTTTTAACTCAGCTATAATTTTACTATTATCAGGTAAAATATCTTCTTTTTTTATAGCCCCAATACCCTCGTATAGCCAAAGTTTTGATTTAGCAAAAATACCTTTATTATATTCATAATTAAAACTTACAACAGTTGTGTTTTTAAACTCTCCAGCTAACACTTTTATATCTTCATTATTTAATTTTTCAATTCCTTTTTCTGGTAAGCCTTCTGCAAAATTTTCTAAATAATCTTCTTTTGTAAAACTATTATTTCCAGCAGTAAATTTTATTTTAACCATTTTTTTTTCTTGGTTATATTCTAAAACTTCAGTGGTACTTTCTTCTTTAGTTTGATTATTATCTTTATCTATCTTAGTTGCTACATAAGAAAATTTAGTTCCTTTTAAATAAGGAGGGTCAAATTTTTCGACATCTTTTTTACTTAGACTTCCGCTAATTGTAACTTTAGTAGTATCTATTGGTGTGCTTCCATTATCACATGAAAAAATAAAAGCACTTATTAAAAATAATAAAAATATTTTTTTCATATCAAAACTCCCAAATATAATATATTAACATATTCTTTACTTTATATAAATAAATATTTTTTATAAAGCTTTATAAAATTTTGAAATATTTGTTGAATTTTTTATTTATTTATTATATAATCATCTTAATCTTTTTTTAGACTTGTAATTATATCATGAATTTTGGGAGATCAATTATGCTTGCTAAAACAAATAGATTATTATCTTTACTTACATCTATATCATTGATATTGATATCTTGTTCCATATCTGATAATAAGCAACAAATAACGCCTGCTACTCTAAATGACTTATTAACAAATAAAAAAATAGATCCTTCAAATTCAAATACTAGCAATACTTCTACTAATTCGCTTCCTGCTATTAATTCTAATGATATACCAGAAAGGATAGATGATAATAATAAAAAACCTATATTAATGACTATAAAAAATACTAGTTTAAGTATAAAAGAAAGTGAAATAGTTAATCTTTATGGTGAAGTAAAATATTCAAACGATTTAAAAGATCGTGATTTTACTTGGAGTGTATCTGATAATACTGTTGCATCAATTGTAAATGGCACTTTAAAAGGTTTAAAAGAAGGTAATGTTGAAGTTATAGCTACTTCTAATAAAGATAAAAATATTCGAAATAGTATTATTATAAAAGTAAATAAAGTTTTAATTAATTCAACCTCAACCCCAACTCCAACTCCAACAGCAACTTCTACTAGTACTATAATTGCAACCCCAACTCCAACTCCAACAGGAGGAACCCCAACTCCAACTCCTACATATACTCCGACCCCAACGCCAACGCCAACAGCAACTCCATCAAATTTTACAGATAATGTTACAAACATAACAGGTAAAATATATGATAATAACGGTACCTTAATAGATTCTGCAACTGTTACAGCTTCTTCTAATTCTTATCCATATTGGTCTAAAACTGTAACAACAACAGGTGGTAATTATACTTTAACCGATGCTCCAATTGGTTCAACAATAAGCATAGTAGCTAGTAAAACAGGTTTTTCTTCAAGAACTAGAGTTTTAGTCGTTAATTCTTCACTAAGCAATAATACTTATGATTTTGGAAGTAGTACTTCTAATGGATTATATTCATTACAAGATGAACCAGAAATCGACTCTTTAAGAATAGATTATAAAGATGCAACTGATTCTGATACTAATAGTACATCTGGTACCATAACAAAAAATCCAGATTTATTTGGTGCTAATATAACTTCTGTTTCTTCTATTCCATCAATAAATATATCTTTTAGTGAACCTGTAGATAGAGCTGAATTTGAAAAAAGTATAAAAATTGTATCAACATCAAAATTTACAAATAAATCTTCTAGCTTTACAATAGATAATAATTCATCCAATATTTCTTTTTCTTGGGGAACCGATTCTACTTATGTAAGTCTTTATTTTTTAAAACCTTTAATTGCTAATAATTCAGGTGAAGAAGCTAAATATATGATTTACTTTTCTTCCCCTATAAAAGATTTATCTGGAAAATTATCTAAAACTGGTAAATATATTAAATTTTCAGATTCTAAATATAATGATTTTAATGTTTTTTCTTTAGCCAATATAACATCAAAGTTTAATATTAATTCAATGCAAGCCTACTCTTTATACAATAAAATAATGTTTCAATTTTCAACTCCTATAGATTCTGTTACAACAAAATCATATCCTTTATATTTAGTTGATTCTTCAAATGTATCAAATGTTAATAATCAACTTTTTGCTTATAACACAAATAATCCTACAGATAAAAATAATGCAACTATTTTTGGTTATTTAGATAATAATGGAAATTTTAAAGCTTGTTATGTTATAGGTAAAATAACATCTTCTGATATAATTAGTAAAAAAATAGTTTTATCTCCTTTATCTACTTCTTTTTCAACTACTCCAGCTAAATTTGGAGGCTCATCTAATCCATTAAAATCTGTTTATTTATTAACAAGTCCTTCTTCATCTTCGTATTCTTATTCTAATGTAATATCATTTGATTTTTCTAATAATTTATTTAGCTCTGGTGATATAATAATATCATCTATTGGAAGTAATATATCAGGTACTTATAACGATAGTACTAATGGTATTACTAATATATCTTTAGTTCCTGATGTTGGAAGTTTATCTTTTGCTAATATAACTGATATTACAGGTAATTCTCTAGATATAAATTCGAATATTAGTAGTTACCAAGGTATTACTACTAGTAGTTCTCAAAAAGTTAACTTTATTAGTTATTAAAAAAGTAAAAAATATATTTAATTTTTTACTTTTCTTTGTTTTATAAATTTATTTTTATTAAAGTAAAAAAATTTAGCTATAATTACTTTTAATTTATAAAAAAGAGGAATTTATGTCATTAACTATTAATTCTAAAATAAAATTAAATAATGGTTTAGAAATGCCTTTATTTGGTTTAGGTGTTTATCAATCAACACCTGGAGAAGAAACTGAAGAGGCTGTTATTTATGCATTAAAACAAGGTTATATACATATTGATACAGCAAAAGTTTATTCTAATGAAAAAGATGTAGGAAACGCTGTTAGAAAAAGTGGTGTAGATAGAAAAAATATTTTTATCACTACTAAGCTTTGGAATAGAGATCAAGGATATGATAATACTTTGAGAGCTTTTGAAAATAGTTTGAAAAATCTTGATTTAGATTACATTGATTTGTATTTAGTTCATTTTCCTGTTTCTGGAACTAGACAAGAAACTTGGAAAGCTATGGAAAAAATTATGGAAAGTGGTAAATGTAAAGCTATTGGAGTTAGTAATTATACTGTAAAGCATATGGAAGAGTTACTTAGTTCTTGTAATATAAAACCTGTCGTAAATCAAGTTGAATTTAGTCCTTATTTATATCAAAAAGAATTAATGGATTATTGTCATAAAAATCAAGTAAGAATAACTGCTTATAGTCCTTTAACTCAAGGTAAAAGATTAAATGAACCTATTTTACAAAAAATAGCAAAAAAACATAGTAAAACTACAGCTCAAGTTTTAATAAGATGGTGTTTAGAACATGAAATTATTGTAATTCCTAAATCTATTAAAAATATTAGAATAGATGAAAATGCAAATGTTTTTGATTTTAGTTTAGATACTGAGGATATGAATATTTTAGATAATCTAAATGAAAATTATAGAGTTTGTTGGGATCCAACTGATACTATCTAAATAAAAAATCCCCTAAATAAAGGGGATTTTTTATAAGTTATTTTTTGAAAGTTCTTATATAAGCAATAACTGCCCATCTTTGAGATTCTGATAAAGAGTCTTTCCAGGCAGGCATTGCTGTACCAGCGACACCTTTTTCTAAGGTTTTGAAAAGATCAGTATCTTTTGCATTAGGTGGGTATTTATAATCAGCTTTTATAAAGTTTCTTGGTGGAGGATTTAAGGCTGCGGCAGCTGGACCAGCTCCATTACCATTATTTCCATGACATCCTGTACAATTTGCTTCATAAACTGTTTTACCTTCTGCTACCATAGCAGGTGTAAACTTAGGTGCTTCAACGGCTGCTGATTTTGCATTAGGATTATTTCCTTCAGGATTTCTAAAATCACCGATACTAGTTCCTAATCTTTGTAAGTAAGCAACTAAAGCTTTACCTTCTTTTGTAGGCTTTGTAATATCAGCGTTACCATTAGCATCTTTTTCAAAATACCAAACATATTTAGGCATTACAGAACCAGGTGTCATAGCTTGAGGGTCAGCTAAGTGACCATATTGCCATCCATCTGTTCTTTTATTTCCTTCACGAGCTAAGTCAGGACCTATTCTTCTTGTACCAAATGTATGTGGCATATCATAAGCAAATTCACCAGCTTGAGAAACTGGACCATAACGCTTTTCATCTCCACCTATTGGACGAACAAATTGAGAATGACAAATCCAACAAGCTTCTTTTATATAAATAGAACGACCTAATTTTTCTTGTTCTGTATATGGTCTTACTTCAACAATATTTCCATAAATATCTTTTACTTTAGGTACATCGTGTTTAGAAAAGAAAGCAGGATAAGCATAACCTATTGCAAAAGCAAAAAAGTATAAACCTACTCCAGCTCCTAACAATGCTCCCTTAAAACTTGTATTAAGTCCCATTATGCAACCTCCTCTTCAAGAATTGGTTTTCCAATAAATGCTGTCAATAACATATTTACTACAAAGCAAACTGCTCCAGCAATCATCATCCATCCTCCAATACTTCTTATCATCCAGAATGGAGAAATAGTTTTTACTGTATCTATAAACGGAACATTAGAAGGAAGTACTAACATACCACCTTGAACTAAGCCTGCTCCCCAAAGAACTAAAGCCATTATAGCGAAACCAAATAATGATAACCAAAAGTGCCAACCAGCTAAAGCTTGACTATAAATTTCTCTTCCTGTTAATTTAGGCCATACATGATACATACCAGCCCAAGCCCATAAAGTAAATACTCCATAAATAGCTAAGTGAGCGTGTCCAACAACCCAATCTGAAAAGTGAATAATTTCTTGCATACTTCTTAGTGCTTGTGTTGGTCCTTGGAAACATGTAGTTACATAAAATACAGCTCCTAAAACCATAAATTTTACTTCAATATGAGAACTTAGCATATGCCATTTACCTTTCATTGTACCTATTTGGTTTGTAATAACACTCCAAACAGGAAGTATTAGCATCATACTAGACATAATTGCTATAGTTTGAACCCATGTATCAATAGGACTAAATAAGTAATGGTGTGCTCCTGTAAAAGGATAAAATAAAGCTAATCCCCAAAAACCTAACATAGATAGTTTATGACTATAAACAGGATTTTTTGTAACTATAGGCATAAAATAATAAAGCATTGCAGAACCCATAGGAGTTATCCATAAACCTACAACTGAGTGTAGATAAAAACCTTGTATAGAAGCGTTGTCAACTCCAGTAAAAAAGTAAGGGTTAATTAAATTTCCTACTACATAATTTATACTTGCCCAAGTAAAACCTGCTGTTAAGTACCAAAGAGAAACATAGATATGTTTTTCTTTTCTTGCTGCAATTGTTGTAAATAGTTGATTAGTAACCAAAGCAAAAACTCCAACTACTGGAATATCTATCCAAATTGGCCATTCTCCAACTTCTACACCTTGATTGTATCCAGCTAAAAGAGACCATTGACCTATAAGTGTTATAGGAATCCAAGCATATAAAAGATAATACCCTAATTTAGGATATTTCATTTTTATTCCTGTTAATTTAGGTACCATATAATAAGCCATACCTATTGCAGCAGTAGTGAACCATCCTAAAGCAACACCGCCTAAATGTGAAATTCTCATTCTTCCAAACGAAAGTTCAGGAACATAACCCAAAAAATCTGGGTAATTAAATTTTATAGATACCAAACCGCCTATAGTCATTGCTAAAATGAGCCAAAAGAAAGAATAATAAAACCACCAGCGAACTAGCTTTTTATCTACAACTTCTTCTTTCTGACTAATAACGGTTTTTTCCGCTATTACAGCCACAAGAGACCTCCAATCAAAATTTTAATTATATTATTAAACTTAGGTTAGAATAACCTAAATAATATTTACAAAATAATAATACTTATACAGAACTAATTTTTTCTGTATCCATTTTACCATCATTAGATAAATTTTTATCAATTTCTATAACATCAGCTATTTTGTTAATGTCTTGAATTAATAAAGCTTCACCTCTTTCTGCTTTACCTATTAAGTAATATTTACCTTCATTTTCAATAAGCCAAATTTGGCTATGAGCATAAAAATTAATAATTAAAGCTACTATCAATATAATAAACCCAATATAAACTAATGGAATACCAGGGTCTTTTTTTACTTGTAAACCAGTAAATAAAACAACATCATTTAATTCTATTTTTTGTTTTTCTACTTCAACAGGTGAATCTTTTAATAATTGAACAACAGGTTGAGCATTTAAATCAAAAATATAAGAATTATTTTTACTATCTAAATAGAAAACATACTCATTATTTCCTAGTTTTACTTTATTGCTAACATTACCAACATTATTTTTTAGTGGTTGTAGGTTTATGTTTTGTTGTTTACCATCTATTTTTACATCTAAGTGGCTAATACCCCAAGATGCTTGGTAAAAATAAACACCATTATAAACAAGTGGCTCATTAACATAAATAGTTTTTCTAAGTAATTCTTTATCATTATTATCTAATACAGATAAATCACTATAATATTGTTTTATCATTCCATTTGGATGATAATCTATTTTGAAAGAATTAACTTTTAAGCTCCAATTATCTTTATCATCTTGTACTAATTTACCTTTAAAATCACTTCTTTGAACTATTTGAGCTATTGAGATAGATTCATTAGGAGTTAATGGAGCAGAAGACTTAAAACTTGTTAATAAGCCCCAAGATACTCCAGCTAAAATAAGATATAAACTTATATGAGAAACAATAGCACTACTTTTAGAAAATTTATTTTTTTCAAAATGTAATAACCCTTCTGATTCTGAAACTAATTTAAATTTATTAGAAATAGTTCTTTTAGCTTGAGAAAAATCAGCCCCTTTTATTTCTAATAAAATAGGATAATTTAATAAAGCTTTTTTAGAGGGTGTAAAAGTTTTTTTTAAAACCATTTTGAATTTTGGTAAAACTATATCCATTGAAGACATAGTTAAAACTACAAAAAAAGTACCTAAAGAAAACAGAAATATAGGGCTTTTATATAAGTCATAAGCTTGTGTAGTTATTAATAGAGATTTTAAAAAATCAGGTAACTTTTCACTTCCAGAGATTTGTTTTATATCTCCTTGAGGTACTACAGAACCTACAATTATTAAAAATCCAAAATATATTTGCCAATAAATTCCAGCTTGTCTGGAAATTATCGAGCGATAAAATTTATTCATTTTTTATATTATTTAAAAATAAAGCACTATTTATTATATCACTCTAAAAAATTGCTGTAGGTTTGAATTTAAAGATATTAATATAAATTAAAGTAATAAAATAGTTAGCATTAAGCTCTTATAGATTATTAGATAGATCTAAATAAGTACTTATAACAAAAAAAACACTTATTAAATTTTTATTTTTATAAAATACATTCATCCTAATTGTAAAAATTGTAATATAAATTTATATTACAATTTTTACCTATTAATTCATTAGCCAGTATTTATCACAGGATTTTAAAATATTTAAAAACACACTCCGTCATTCTTTGGTAGCAAGGAATCTAGTGTGTTTTTCTTATTTTAAACCTATAAAAAGTTACTTAGATCCTGAATCAAGTTCAGGATGACTATAAGTAACTTTTACAATTAATTAAGAGAATTACTATTTTATTTTGTGAGTAGATAATCTGACCTTATATTAATTTTTTAAAATTTATTAGAAAATATAATTTTTGACTTGGTAAAATTTGTATATAATAGATCAGAGTGTTTTCTATAACACTTGTATTAATTATTTAACATAAAATTAGGTAAGATATATGGAAGTTTTTGGAAAAGTAGGTTTCATGGCTATTTTAGCTTTTATTGTTCCTACTATTGCAGTAGTTTTATCAAGATTTTTACAACCTAGACTTACAACAGACTCAAAACTCCAAACTTATGAGTGCGGTATAAAGCCTTATGGATCAGCATGGGTTCAATTTAATATTAGATATTATATTTATGCCTTGATATTTGTTATATTTGATATTGAAACAGTATTTTTATTTCCTTGGGCAGTAGCTTTTAATAAACTTGGTTTATTTGCAGTAATAGAAATGTTTATTTTTCTTGCAATTCTCCTTACTGGTTTTGCTTATGCTTGGAAAAAAGGTGCATTAGATTGGCATTAAGCAAGTATTAATTTAAAAGATTTTAGTAATTGGTAAAAATAAAAAAGTAAAATGGCAGAAAAAGTTAAAGATACACAAACAGTAAAAGAAATTGTAGCTAAGTTTGAAGGAGTTCAAGATGCAGGTTTTGACTCTAATGATATTCCAATGATTATTGTCCCTGCAAATCTTATTGTTGATGTTTGTAAGTTTTTAAAAGAAGAAAAGAAATATGACTATTTTAATTGCCTTACAGGGGCAGAAGATGCTAATTATTATATTTCTATTTACAATTTATATGCAATATTGGATTATTCAAAAAGAAGAATTACTGTTAAAGTAAATTTACCTAAAGATAAGCCAGAAATGCCTTCTGTTTATGAAGTTTACCCAGCAGCAGATTGGTTTGAAAGAGAATCTTATGATTTAATGGGAATTATTTATAAAGGACACCCTAACTTAAAAAGGATTCTTACCACAGATGATTGGGTAGGACATCCTTGTAGAAAAGATTATAAAATAGTAGAACCTGAAAGTTATACTGCTATATTAAAAGCAGAGCCTGATGAACATGTAAAAGCAGGTGTTGAAAGAACTGACATATTTAAAGGTTTTGCAAAATAAAATTATACAATAAAAAGACTCCTAAATAAAAAGGGAGTCTTTTTTATTTAAGACTAATTCCTATCTTTTCTCCATATTTAACTCTGGTTTCTATACCACTTATAGAATAATCCTTTATATCATTATCCAATAAAATAGTATCTTTTTTTGCTATTAAAATAATAGTAGAGCCTCCAAATTCAAAATAACCTTTTTCTTCACCTTTTTTAAAATTAGTTCCTTTAGGAAAATGTTGTATTATTTTGCTAACTCCTAAAGCTCCTACATCTAGCCATAAAAGCTCATCAAAGTTTTCTGTTTTAATTTCACAGAATTCTCTGTAATTATGTTGAAAAACTTTAGCATTACTTGCTAATGCTATAGGATGGACTGAATGATAATAACTTCCTAATGGAATTATTTTTTCATGATACCCATTATCTGGGTAACAAAAACGATGATAATCAGCTGGTGCTAATCTAAAAATAAAACAAAGACCATTTTCATATTTATCTGAAATACTCTTGTCTTTTACCAACTCTTCTAATTTAAAATTAATTCCTTTTACAGGTATGATAGTATTTTTGTTAATGTTATAAACTATTAATCTAGAATCTGCTGGAGAAATAAAAGTATTTTTACTATAATCAATTTTTCGAGCATCTGGTTTTAATTTTCTAATAAAAAAATCATTAAAATTTTTAAAAGAATCTAAGGGCTTTTCTATTTCATTAATATCTAATTTATGTTGTTTTATAAAAGCATGGATTCTTTTTTTAGTAGAATCTTTTTTTAATAAATTTCCATACCAATAAGAGAATCTTCTAGTTTTTAAAATTCTTTCTGTTAATCTAAAGCCTATTTTATTTTTATATATTAAGTTAATAAAGACTTTTCCTGTTATTATTTCTTCTTCTAACTTTTTTTCTTGTCTATTATATAAAATAATTTTTTTCATTAGTAGAGATTTTCTGTTTTTTTCAAAACCCTGAGGTAAAATACACTAAATACAGATAAAATTAATAAAATAATTACAGCATAGGCACTTGCTTGAGCATATTCTCCTCTTACAAAGAAAGCTTTAAATGAGAAAGTTGCTAATATATCTGTATGAGGATTATCTTGAGTTACTAAATAAATTATATTAAACATATTAAATGTCCAAATAGCACCTAATAAAGTAGAAGTTAATGATACAGGAGTTAATAATGGTAAAGTTACATTTCTAAATTGTTGTATTTTACTAGCACCATCTACTGTTGCTGCCTCATATAATTCTGTAGGTATATTTTGTAAGCCACCTAATAATGTTACCATCATGAAAGGGAAACCTAACCAAATATTAGTTACTACAACTGCTACCATAGCCCAATTAGCGTCTGATAACCATGAAATAGTTGGTAATCCAAATATTTTTAGGATTTCATTAAAAAGTCCATAATCTGCATTAAACATCCATCTCCAAGAAAAAGCTGAAATATAGGTAGGTACAGCCCAAGGAATCATTAACATCATTCTATATATATCTCTACCAAAAATAGGTTTATTTATTAATAAAGCTAAACTTAAACCAATAGAAAAATGGAAAAATACATTAAAGAATGTCCAAACAAAAGTTTGACCTAAAACTTGCCAAAAGGTAGGTGTTGTAATTGTGTTTTTATAATTTTCTAAACCAACAAATTTATAACTAGAAGGTTTTTCTTCAATTTTATATTTTATAGTTCCATCAGCTTCTTTGTAGGGTATTTTGTATTCAATTTTATTAGCATTTTTTTGACTTATATCTGTAAAACTATAACCAATTCCCATAAAAAGAGGAACATAAACTAATATTACCATTGCCACTAAGCTTGGTAAAATAAAAAGATAAGGTGTAAACCATTTAGTTTTCATATTTAATTATCCTTAAAATTTAAAAGCTTTTTCCATGCTGTAGCTATTTCTCCTAAAGCATTTTCAGGTGTTTTTTCTTGTAAAAGAGCTGCTTGGTAAGGTTGTTTCATATCTACAAATAAAGCCCCTCCTTCTGGTAAAACTGGTCTATTTGTTGCAGCTTCAAGCACATATTTAAAATCAGATATTAAAGGGTTATTTTTTACTTCTGGTATATCATAAGCTGCAAGTCTAGTTGGTAATAAATTATTTTTTAAGGCAAACTTAGCCTGATTTTTTGGTTGAGTAAGATAATCAACTAATTTCCAGCTTTCTTCTAAATGTTTTGTATTAGATGATATTACATAATTATGACCTCCAACTGGAGATGCAAAACCACTTTTGCCAGCAGGTATTCTTGTAATACCTAGGTTTTTAGGATCTTTAAATTCTTCTCCAGCTAAAATGTCAGCTGTTGACCAAGGTCCATTTATAATCATTGCGTATTTACCTGTTTTAAAACCAGTTTGCTGATTGTCATAATCATTAGCAAAATCAACTGTTTCAGGCATTATCTTATGTTTTTTTCTTAAGTCTATTAAAAAATTAAGTGCACTAATAGCTCCTTCGTTATTAATAAGAATTTTTTTATCATCAGACACCATTCCACCACCAAAACTCCATAAAAATGGTAAAAACCAATATGAATCTCCTCTATAAAAGAAAGCGTATTTATTATTTGCTGCATCTGTTAATTTTTTACCAGTTTCTATAAGTTCTTCAGCTGTTTTTGGTACTTCTAAATGGGCATTTTTAAAAATTTTTTTGTTGTACATTAAAGCCAAACAATCAGTAACTTGTGGTACTCCCCAATAATGACCATCATAAAAATTATATTTTACAGGTGCATTTAAGAAATTTTTTCTATATTCGTCTGTCATAAAAATATCTAATGCCATTAAAAATCCTAAGGAAGCAAACTCTGCTGTCCAAGCTATTTCAGCTCTAAAAATATCAGGTGCATCTTTAGCTTGGGCTACTGTTTTATATTTATTCTGAGCATCAGAAAATGGAACAGCTTGTAAAGCTACCTTTATTTTAGGATTTTCTTTTTCATATTCAGAAATTATTTCTTTTAATGTTTCTGTTTCTGCATTATTATGTGTATGCCAAAAAGTTATAGTTGTTTTATCTGATTGTTCCGAATTATTGTCATTACAAGAAAATAACAAAATAGGAATAAGAAAAAGAATAAATAATTTTTTCACTTTTTTCATTAACTTAATTAAATAACAATATTATTTTATCATAGAGATAATTAAATAGTAATAACAATTATCTAGTTATATAAACCTATTTGATAACTTTAATATATATTTTTATTTCCAGAAAGTTAAATATGAGTTAAGTAACTATTTGTATCTGTAACAATTATTAAAAAATATGTTACAATTACAATAGTATTAAACATCTTATTAGGTTTAAAAACAAATATAGCTTATATGTAATACTAAATTTTAGTTAATAATGTTTTAATAAAGAGAGGTAAGAATTATGGAAGCTAATAAAAATCAACCAAATAATACTCCAAATAAAAAAGAAGAATCTGTTCAACTACTTCAAGTTGCCTCTAATTCAAACCCTTCATCTGTTGCTGGTGCTATTGCTGGTATGATAAGAGAAAAAGGTGTTTGTGAACTTCAAGCTATAGGGGCTGGTGCTGTGAATCAATCTGTTAAATCAATTGCTATAGCAAGAGGTTATATGGCTCCATCTGGTGTTGATTTAGCTTGTGTTCCAGCTTTTGTTGATGTAAAAATAAACAATGAAGATAGAACTGCTATTAAGTTTGTAATACAACCAAAAAATCATTAATTAACTCCCTAATCAAAAGATTGTAATCTTTCTATATTGTGATATAATACACTTTCTGTGTTAATATTTTATTATGGAGAGAACTGGTAACAATGAAAATTACTTGGACCAAAATTGACGAAGCCCCAGCTTTAGCTACTTATGCTTTATTACCTGTGGTTAAATCTTTTACAAAAGGAACTGGAATAGATGTTGAATTAAGCGATATATCATTAGCAGGTAGAATAATCGCTAATTTCCCTGATAACCTTAAAGAAGAACAAAAAATACCTGATAATTTATCAAAATTAGGTAACTTAGCAAAAACTCCTGATGCTAATATTTTAAAATTGCCTAATATTAGTGCTTCAATACCACAATTACAAGATGCTATAAAAGAATTACAAAGCCATGGTTATGATATACCTAATTATCCTGAAGAACCAAAAAATGAAGAAGAAAAAGCATTAAAAGCAAGATTTGGAAATGTTTTAGGTTCTGCTGTAAACCCTGTATTACGTGAAGGAAATTCAGATCGTAGAGCTTCAGCTTCTGTTAAAAAATTTGCACAAAAAAATCCACATAGAATGATGAAACCTTGGCCAGAGTCTGGATCTAAAACCGCTGTTGCTCATATGGATACTAAAGATTTTTATGGAAGTGAAACCTCTGTTACTTTAGATAAAGCTACTACTGCCAAAATAGAATTTGTTTCTAATGATGGTTCTGTTACTGTATTAAAAGAAAAATTAGCTTTACAAGCAGGTGAAGTTTTAGATTCTTCTACTATGAATGTTTCTGCATTACGTGATTTTTATGCAAAAAGTATTGATTTAGCTAAACAAGAAGGTTTATTACTCTCTTTACACTTAAAAGCTACTATGATGAAAGTTTCTGATCCTATTATGTTTGGTCATGCTGTTTATGTTTATTATAAAGAAGCTTTAGATAAACATGCTGATTCTTTAAAACAAATAGGAGCAAATCTTAATAACGGTATAGCAGATGTATATGAAAAATTAAATAGATTACCAGAAGATAAAAAAGCAGAAATTGAAGCTGACCTTAATGCTATATATTCTAAACAACCAGCTCTCTCTATGGTTGATTCAAGAAAAGGTATTACAAATTTACATGTTCCTAATAATGTTATTATAGATGCTTCTATGCCAAATGTAGTACGTGATGGTGGTAAATTATGGAATAATGATGACCAATTACAAGATACGCTTGCTATGATTCCAGATCGTTGTTATGCAACAATGTATAAAGCTATTATAGAAGATGCAAAAAAACATGGTCAATTTGATCCATCTACTATGGGTAGTGTTTCTAATGTAGGCTTGATGGCACAAAAAGCTGAAGAATATGGCTCTCATGATAAAACTTTTGAAGCTACTGATAATGGTAAAGTTCGTATAGTAGATTCTGAAGGAAATGTTTTACTTGAACAAGTAGTTGAAAAAGGAGATATTTTTAGAGCTTGTCAAACTAAAGATGCTCCTATTAAAGATTGGGTAGGTTTAGCTGTTAGAAGAGCTAGAGCTTCAGGTACACCTGCTGTTTTTTGGTTAGATGAAAAAAGAGGACATGATGCTCAAATTATTAATAAAGTAAATAAATATTTACCTGAATTTGATACTAATGGTCTTGAAATAAAAATAATGGATCCTGTTAATGCAATGAATTTTTCTTTAGAAAGAATAAGAAAAGGATTAGATACTATTTCTGTGACTGGTAATGTATTAAGAGATTACTTAACAGATTTATTCCCTATTTTAGAATTAGGTACTAGTGCAAGAATGTTATCTATTGTTCCTCTTCTTGATGGTGGTGGATTATTTGAAACAGGTGCTGGTGGTTCTGCTCCTAAACACGTAGAACAATTTGTAAAAGAAGGACATTTAAGATGGGATTCTTTAGGTGAATACAGTGCTTTAGTTCCTTCATTTGAATTAATTGCAGAAAAAACTGGTAATCCAAAAGCAGCTCTTCTAGCTGAAACCTTAGATCAAGCTATAGGTAAATATCTTGAAAATGCTAAAGCTCCTTCTCGTAAAGTAAATCAAATAGATAATAGAGGAAGTTCTTTCTACTTATCTATGTATTGGGCAACTGCTTTAGCTGAACAAACTAAAGATGCTGATTTACAAGCTCGTTTTTCTGTTATTGCTAAAAAACTTGCAGAAAATGAAGAGAAAATTAATGAAGAACTTTTAGTTGCACAAGGTAAACCAGTTGACTTAGGTGGTTATTATCATCTTGATGATGAAAAAACTACAAAAGAAATGCGTCCAAGTGCAATTTATAATGATATTGTAGATAACTACTAATCATATAAATTAAGTTAAAATAAAAAAGCTCCTTTTAAAAGGAGCTTTTTTATTGAGGCTAAATAAAAGAAATATTTTTTTAGCCTTATTTCTTAAAAAATAAAATCTTTTTCATCTATAAGTTCTTTTTTATAAATGATTCCAAAATGAATATTTTTTAGATATTTATTAACTACTTCTTTTATTTGCTTAGGTGTAACCTTTTTAAATTCTTCTAAAAGTTTATAACCATTATTATAATCATTTGTCATTATTTGACTTACAGCAAGTTTGTTGGCTCTATCCAAAACAGGTTCCATTTGAATAAAATATTCAGTGTAGTATAAATTAATAACACCTTCTAATTCTTTTTTACTAACTTCTTGATTTTTTAATTTATTTACTTCTTCAAACATTAAACCTATAGATTCTTTTGGTTTTGTTGTTGTAACATACATATAACCAGAGTTAGCATCTCTTAAAGAAGCTCCAGAATAAACAGCATAAGATAATCCTTTTTTAGTTCTTACAGTTTCATTTAGTTTAGAAGATAAGATTCTTAGTGCCAAATAAGTAGCCGGATAATCTTTATCTCTTAAAGAAGGTATAGTAAATCTTCCAGCTATATAAGCAGTAGGAATATTTCTATCATCTATATTTATAATAGCTTTAGTACTTTTTACTTCTGGAGCAGGAGTATATTTATAATTACCTTTAGGCAGTTTACCAAATGCCTTTTCTAATTTATTTTTTATACTTTCATCAAAATTACCAGTAACTACAACAAGCATTTTTGAACCAATAAAATTATTTTTTAGATATTCTTTTAAGTTCTTAGAATTAATATTTTTAATACTATCTAAAGTACCTTCAAAATCATTGCTATAAGGGTGTTCTTTCAAAAATGAGCTATTTACTAATTTCCAAACATATTCATCTGGATCGTCTATATTAGCTTTTATATTTTGCTCCATTTTATTTTTTTCTAAATTAACTTCTTTTTCCTCTAATAAAGTTGAATTTATTAAAGATTGAAAAATATCAAAGGATTTATCAAAATATTTATTTATAGTTTTTAAACTTATAGCTGAATAATCAAAAAAAGAACTACTATTTATTTCAGCCCCTATTTTAGATAATTCTGTAACCATTTTATCTTTAGGATAGTTTTTTGAACCTTGCATCATTGCTTGTAATAAAAGCTTTTCTATACCAGCATTTTCACTAGTTAAATTTCTAGAACCACCTTTTATAAAAACGCTTAAACCTACTATTTGATTAGTAGTTTCTTTTTTTAAAATAACTTCTATTCCATTTGAAGTAAAATAATGGTTAGGATCTTTTTTTACTTCAACTTTTTTTATTGGAGGTGGATCACATTTTTTAGGTCTAGCTAAAACATAATTACTATTTATTAATAAAAATAAGCTGGTTAAAATACTAATATTAATTTTTCTCATAAATCTTATTTACCACTAACATTATTTATTGTTTTTTGTATTTCTTTATCAAAATTTTGCAATTTTTTTTGTTTATCTTTTTTGAATTCATCTACTTTTTTCATATTTACATCTTTGTTTTTATTCATTTTTAAAAACATACTATCTACACCTTGATTATCTCCAAATACACTAACATTTTTTTTAGTCTCTTTTTTGAAAGATCTTATATATTTAGCTATTGCTGTATTAGATAGATAATGTTTTACTCTATTTATATAAGTATCAGGTGTTGGGCTTGGTTTTGGTATGTTATCTTGAGCTAATACAGAATTAGATATTCCTAAAATAATTATTGTTATTAGTAAAGATTTTTTCATAGCTAAAATTTCACATTATTTTTTATCTGATCTTCTTTATTAATAAGTAAACCCATTACATATTTTTTACCAAAAAAGTATTTATTTAAAGATTTATATATATCATCTTTTGTAACTTTTTTAGCATTTTCATTATAATTAAAGTAATAATCTAGACCTGATACATTCCACCAAAATCCAAGAGTTTCAGAAGCATATTTTTGTCCATTTTCCTGATTATAAAGATAGTTTATTTCAATACTTTTTTTAGCATTTTCTATATCTTCATTTGAAACATAATCTTTATTTTTCATTTTTTCAAACTCTTCTAAGATTTTTTTCTTTAGAGAATCTATTTTATCAGGTGTTGTTGATGCACTAAGAGATATATCTCCAGCCGATTTTTGAGAATAGTAACTCATACTAACATAAGATGCTAATCCTGTATCAACTAAGTTTTTTTGAAATTTAGAGTTTGGTAAATTTAAAGCTGTAAAAAATACATCTAAAGCATAGGTTGATTTATCATCTTTACCAATATTAGGACCTTGCCATTTAGCTGAAATTATAGGATTTTTAGCAGGATAATTCATTATAAAAGACTCTGTCTTTTTTATTGGAGGGTGTTCTGGAATAGGATCTTTTTTAAAAGGATCTTCTCCTTTTTTCCAATCTTTAAAGAGCTTTTCACTTTCATTAAAAACTTTATTATGCTCAACATCTCCAACTATTATTAATGCACAGTTATTTGGTACATAAAATTTATTTTTTATCACATCCATTTTTTTCTTAGTAACGGTTTTTATAACATTTCTATCGCCTATTACATCAACTCTAGAAAAATATTTCCAATATACTTTTTGTTCTATAGCTCTATGTAAATGAAAAAAAGGTGATGATTCGTTTCTATCATATTCTCCTAGCACAGCCCCTTTTTCTTTTTCTATTTCTTTTTCATCAAAAAGAGGTGTTCTGATAGCATCATTCATAAATTTTAAACCTGCATTTACATTAGATTTTGGAAGAGTAAAAAAATAAACTACAGATTCTCTTGAAGTATAGCCATTATAGCTAATACCTAATTCTTTGATTTTTTCATGAAATTTTTCTTGATTTGGAATTACGGCATTCCCTTTAAAAAACATATGTTCATAAAAATGAGATAAGCCATTGTAATCAGGTGGTTCTGTATAACCTCCATTTTTTGCAGAAATTGAAACTGTTGCAAGTGGAACGGTTTTATTTTCTACAATAATTACATCTAATCCATTGGATAGCTTTTTTTGAAAAACATTTTCAGGTGTTTTTGCATGTGCTGAGCCTATCATATATAAGCCCAGAGATATAGCTACAGAAGTTGCTGCTACTGCTATTTTTCTTATATCCATAAAAACCAATTAATACTGATTTAATAAGTAATTTAATAAAATTACTTTTCAATATTTTAAAATACCATAACAATCTTATTATAGCATATATTTTTATTTTGTTTAAAAAGGGCTTTTTTTTCTAATAATGTTATATCTTTGCAACTAAATTTTTTTTATTGCATAATATTTTTGTGTATTATTTTTTTATAAAAAATAAATTTGTATAATTAATATATAGCTTATTTTTAAAGGTTTAATATATGAGAAAAATAATTACTTACTTATTAATATCATCTTTTATTAATTTTAATTTTTTGTCAAATTATTCTTTTGCTTATTCAAATAATGCAGATGTAATTACACTAGATAAAAAAGATAAGGAAATTTTTTATCAGACTAAAAATAACTTAAATGATAAAGAGCTTTATTTTATGTTTCAAGAAAATAATGGAAAAATTTTTGGCACAGGATTAGGTCTTTTTATAGGTATTTTGATTAGTATTTTATATAGAAATACTACTTATACTCCTAAAGATACCTTTAATTCTTTTGAAATTCCATTTTCATTATCTTGCGCTTCTTTGGGTTTTGGTATTGGAATGTTTATTGATGATGGTAAAAAAAAATAAAGTAAATTTTTAATTTATTTTATAAATTAAAAAAGAGGATTTATTTCAAATCCTCTTTTTATCAAAATTTTAAATTATTTTATTTGATTATTTAAATCATCTTGGAGAGATAAATTTACTTTTAGAGCATTAACTGTAGCAGGAAAAAATCTTTGTAAAAAGCCTAAATTACCCAAACTTTCTGTAGCAGAAGAATTACTTTCTTCTAAAGCTCTTTCTTGAAGTACTCCAAAACCAGATTTATCAGCAGTTGCTATTTGTCTAATACCAGATGAACCAGTATCTACTAAAATATCACCACCATATTTAGAACTTGATAGTCCACCTGCATTAGGGAACCTAGCTAAAGCTATTTGTTTACCTTCTTTACCTAATTGAGTATCATTAAATAAAAGCCCATTAGCTGAAAAATGGAAATCATCTTGAGCTCCACCAGAACCATCATAAGCTTTTTTATCTATTTTCATTACTTCACCTGTTCTTTTGTCTATACCACCAACAAAAAGACCATTAGAATTAACTAAATATCCATTATTATCAAAATGAAAATCACCTTTTCTTGTATAATATAATTGTCTAAATTCACCGGGTATTCCTATAGGATTAGTACTAGTTAAGTAGTTTTGATTAAAAGAACCAGGTTGTAATTTTGCATCTTTTAATTGCATAACATCTAAGAAATTTGTGCTTGGGCTTGCTCCTATAACTATATTACTTCCTGGTAAGCCAGTAGTATTAACTAAAGTAATTGAGTTTTGTATAGCATCATAAGAACCTTTTACAGTTCCACCAGTTGCAACATCAATTTTATTTAAAACATCATTTATAGAATCATTAGCAGGATCAACTGTTACATTATTTCCGTTTACAGTAAAAGTTCCAGCAGTTACTGGTGCTGTAATCTTATTAAATTGAGCAAGATTTGCAAGTTTTTCAGTTGGATCTACAGAAGAAGTTACTCCATCATTAAATAAAATAAAATAACCATCTCCTTGTATTGCTAAGTCAGCTTTTTCTCCAGTAGTATTTATAGCTCCCTGAGAGTTTATGGTTCTTGTGTATAAATCATTACCAGTTCCTAAAGGATTTGTTCCTGATGAACCAAGTAATCCTTCTTTCTTTTTGTAGCCTTTAACATTTGCACCAGCCAAATTGCTAGATTCAATATTTATCATTTGCATTATGTTTTTTATTGCATCAATCATAAAAAGACTCCAAAAAAAAATTAATCAGTTAATATAATTTTAATTGATAAATAAAAAATCTGTGATAAGAAATTATTAAAATATAAAAAAAGATCGTTAAGTTAGTATTAAATAAAAATCATTATGGGTTAGAATTTATGGATATTAAAAATACTTAATTTGTATAAAGAATAATTTTTTATGAAAATACCTAAAATAATACTTATATTTATTTTTTTATCAGCTTTTAATAATGTAGAAATTCCAAATAAATCAGTTGAGAATTTATCTAATTCTATAAAATTTCAGACTATTTCTTATGGAGAAAAAAATTTAAATTCTGAATCTGAATTTATAAAATTTGAAAATTTTTTAGAAAATACCTATCCTTTAGTACATAAAAATTTAAAAAAAATAAAAATAAATAATAGTCTTTTATATACATGGCAAGGAAGGAATAACAATTTAAAACCAATTATATTTTTAGCTCATCTAGACGTAGTACCTGTAGAGAATGAAGCTTTAAAAAATTGGACTGAACCACCTTTTTCTGGAAAAATAAAAGATGGATTTGTTTGGGGAAGAGGTACTTTAGATGATAAAATCTCAGTTATTTCTATTTTAGAAGCAAGTGAAAAATTATTAACTAAAAATTTTATACCAGAAAGAACTATTTACTTTGCTTTTGGGCATGATGAAGAAATAGGTGGTGAGAATGGAGCAAAACAAATAGCAAGCTTTTTAGATAAAAATAAAATAAAAGCTGAATATATTTTAGATGAAGGTTTAACTATAACTGAGGGTATAATCCCCAAACTTGATAAAAACGCTGCTCTTATTGGCGTTACAGAAAAAGGATATGCTTCTGTAGAATTATCTGTTGAAGTTAATGGTGGACATTCTTCTATGCCAGATAAAGAAAACTCTATTACTATAATTTCTAATGCAATAAAAAAAATAAATGAAAATCAAATGAAGGCAAAAATTATTCCTACAGTTAAAACATTTTTTGAAACTATAGGTAAAGATATGCCTTTTATGGAAAAGATTATATTTTCAAATCTTTGGCTTTTTGAGCCTTTAGTTATAAATATTTTTCAAGATTCTTCTACAGGTAATGCAACTTTAAGAACTACTACAGCTATTACTATATTTAAAAGTGGTATAAAAGATAATGTAATTCCAACTTCTGCTAGTGCTGTAGTTAATTTTAGAATTTTACCAACTGAAAGTTCGGAAAATATTATTACACATCTAAAAAAAGTTATTAATGATGAAAGAGTAAAAATTAAGTTTTTATCTGAAGTTTCAGAACCAGCTCCTATTTCTGATATTACTTCTTTTGGTTATAAAGTAATAGAAAAATCTATTAATAAAGTTTTTAAAAATACTATTGTTTCTCCTAGTATGGTTCTAGCAGGAACTGATTCAAAACATTATTTAAAAATATCCGATAATATATATAGATTTTTACCAATAAAAGTTAAGAAAGATGATTTAAGTAGAATACATGGAACTAATGAAAGAATAAGCATAGATAATTATTTTGAAATAATTGATTTTTATTATAATTTATTTTTAGATTCTTAACTTTTATAGATAGCTTATTATTCAGATTATAACTTATGACTAGACAACATTTAACCTTACAAGTTATAATTAACGTTCTTTTTTGTTTTACTCATATTAGGAAGTATAAATGTTTAAAAATCAGTCTTTAGAATTAGAAATTGTATCTAAAAAAGAAGATAATTTTAATACAGATAGTTTTGCAAGTATTTTTATAGCAAAAAGAAATTTTATTCAATATGAATTAGTGCTAAAAGATCTTTGGACAGATTTATCAGATAGATTATGGTCAGGTGCTATTGTTTTAATACATTTTTTTTCAGAAGAAGGAAAAACAATAACCGTTGATAAAAGAAGTTATTTAGTTTTAGAACCAGATGTTTTGGTAAGTCCTTCACAAATTCGTTCTGCTGAAGGTTGTATCAGAAAATATTATGTAGATAAAAGAATAGGTACTTCTGATAAAAATTTTAATATGCTAAGAGGTAGTTTAATTAATAATGCTTTTGATATTTTAATTGAAGGAAAAAAACTAACCAAAAATGAAATTATAGAAAAAGTTATAAAAGATGCTTTTATAGATTTAATTTCTTTGGAAGAAGAAGATTTACCAGAATATGAGAAAATAAAAGCTATTTTAGATAAAAATATAACTTCTTTACTTTTATGGAAAACACATAAAAAATTTGCTGAATCTCAAAATGTTAGTATAGAGCCTTCTTTTATTTCTAGAAAATATGGTCTTTCTGGACGTTTGGATTTATTGGTAAACCCAGGAAAAGAAGCTGTTACTTATGAGCTTAAAACAGGTAAAGCTCCTAATGATCAACCATGGAATAATGATAAATATCAAGTAGCTAGTTATCAATTACTTTTAGAATCAGCCTATGGATGTGTAAATCCAGAAAGTTATCTTATTTACTCTCAAGGTACAGCAAATAATTTATTAAGAGAAGGTAATATTAAGCCAGAATTAAGAAGAGAAATTATTAATATTAGAAATAAAATAGTTTCTATTGATTATGCTTTGGTAAATGACTATTCAGATGAAAACATAAAAAAACTTATACCCCTAACAGAAACAGGAAATTGTTTAAAATGTTTGAAAAAAAATGATTGTTTTGAAATATGTGGAAAATTTGGTGAAAAAAACTGTAGTTCTTGCGGTGTAAAAGATTTTTGTACTAGCTCAGATAAAAATATATCAAGTTTTACTTTTGATTACTATAATAGATATTTTCAAATGATTGAAAAAGAAAGAAATGAAAGTAGAAAAAGTTTTTCACGTATTTTTAGTAATAAAGAAGTTTTAGAATTAGAAGGTAAAGCTATTATAAATTTAAACTATTCTGGTAAAAAAGACAGGGTTTTAAAATTAAATTCACCTTCTACCATAGAATCTGAAATAAAAAAAGGTGATATTGTTCTTTTATATAATAATGAAATAGTTTTTGAGGAAATATTTAAAGCTTCTGTTTATTACATAGATACCAATAATATTTATTTGAAAATGAAAAAAGATATAGATGAAAATTTATTTTCAGAAAAAACTTGGAGTATTTATAAAGATACTATGGAAACTACCTTTGATACTATGCAAGGAGCTTTATATAATTTACTCAGAGAAGAAAATAAAAACATATTAGAATTAATTTCAGGTTTAAAAAAGCCTAGATTTTCTAAAATACCTAATTTAACTTTAGATAATTCTTTGAATGAAAGACAAAAAGAAGCTATTTTAAAGGCTTTAAGCTGTAAAGACTACTTTCTTATTCAAGGTCCTCCAGGTACTGGTAAAACCCATACTTTAGCAAATTTAATTATAGAAGCTGTAAAAATGGGTAAAAAGGTTTTATTATCTGCTTTTACGCATAGAGCTATAGATAATGTTCTTATCAAACTAGTTGAAAATAATTTCACAGATTTTGTTAGAATTGGCTCTCATGATACTGTTGATAACACTTTACATAAATATCTTTTACAAGATAAGGTTGAATATTTTTCTTTTGATGAAATGAAAAAAGCTCAAAGTTATCTAAAAGAAATACCTGTAATTGCTTGTAGTTCTATATATGCTACTAGTTCATCATTAATAAAAAGACTTAATTTTGATTATTCTGTAGTTGATGAAGCTGGGCAATTAACAGAACCAGGTACAATTTCTATTATTTTAAATTCTAAAAAATTTATTTTAGTAGGTGATCATAAACAATTACCACCTATTGTTCAAAATGAAGAATCTAAAAAGTTAAAATATGATAAATCTTTATTTGAAAGATTAATTCATCTAAATTTAGATTCTTTAGATAAAGTTTTGGTTACTTTAGAAGAACAATATAGAATGAATGAAAAAATAATGGATTATTCTAATATAAATTTTTATGATTTTTGTCTGAAAGCTTATAAAGATATTGCTACTCAAAAAATAAATTTAACTAAACCTTTTGATACATCTATATATAAAGATATTTTAGATCCTGATAAACCTATGGTTTTTGTTGATCATAAATCATCAGGAAATCTTAAACTTAATCCTAAAGAAGCTTTTTTGATTTTTAATATAGTTAATGAATTTATAAATTTTGGGATTGATGTTGAAAAAATAGGTATTATAACTCCATTTAGAGCTCAGGTTGCAGAAATTAGACGTGCTTTTTTATCACATAAAAATTCAGACCAATATTCAAAAATTACTATAGATACTGTAGATAGATTTCAAGGTAGTGATAGAGATATTATTATATTTTCTAGTGTTGCTACTGATAGTGAGCATATAACTGATTTTTTTACGGATTTTAGAAGAATAAATGTAACTGTTACTAGAGCTAAAAAGAAATTTATTTTAGTTGGGAATAAACCTATTTTATCAGAATCTGAATTATTTTATAAACTCATTAGATTATCTAATTATACTTCTTTTATTTATTCTTATTAGAGAATACCTCAGAGCTCTGCTCTGGGGTTTCAGGGAGCACGGGGGCAGAGCCCCCGATCCCTTCCTCCTACGGGGTATCAACCCCGCAGGAGGTCTTAAATTCATTAACTATTGAGGTATTAAAAAGGTAAAAACAGTATTCCCAGGAATACTTTTAACATCTATTCTACCTTTATGTGCTTCTATAATCTGTTTTACTATAGTTAGACCTAAACCACTACCACCTATAGCTCTAGATCTTTCTTTATTAACTCTATAAAATTTTTCAAAAATATGTTCTTGATCTTCTTCTGGTATTCCTATCCCAGTATCTTTTATTTTAAATTCTATACCCAAAGGAACTTTTTTTACATTTATATAAATATTCCCACCAGCTGGTGTAAATTTTACAGCATTAGTTGCCAAATTAACTACAACTTGTCTTAATTTACTTCTATCTGCAATCATATATAAATCATGTGTTTCAGGTAGATTTATTTTTATATCTTTAGATTTTGCTAAAGGAACCAAAGTGGAAGTGGCTTCTTTTATAAATTCAGCTATATTAAACTCTGATTTATTTACAGAGTTTTTTTCTGATTCCATTTTAGCAATATCAAGTAAATCATTTACTAATTGATGTAACCTATCAACTTCTAAAGATAAATCATTTAAAAAATCATCTAATAAAACAGGATCTTCTTTTGCTCCACACATAAGCGATTCTAATAGTAATTTTATAGAAGTAACAGGTGTTCTTAATTCATGTGAAGCACTACTAATAAAATCTTTTCTTAATTCTTCTATTTCTGCTTCTGCTGTCATATCATGATAAATAATTATATGACCTATTTGTTCGTAGTTTTTATCATAAAGAGGTGATGAATATCTTTTTAAAACTTGTTTTGGATTTTTTAATTCTAGAATATCAGATCTTGGTCTAGTTGGTTCTTCTATTAAAGCTCTTTGTAGCTTTTTTAATAGATCTGGTTGATTAGATCTTTCAAAAAATAAACTATCATCTGGATTTAAAATTAATCTTCCAGTTCCTTTCGGATTTGCAGGTAATAACATTTGAGCTAAGGCTGGGTTTATCATTACTACTTCTAGATCCATAGAGTAAATAATTAACCCTTCGCTCATACTATTAGTAACAGATTCTAAATCTATTCTTCCAATATCATTTTTTGTTAGTTTAAAAAATTTTTTTTCTTCAGAATCTAAATCATCAATAGGTAAAAAATCCTGATTTATCAAGCTATCATTATCTTCAGAGTCTTCATCAGGATTTTTTTTACCAGCTAACTTTTTGGCATATTCAGATAAATAGTTAAGTTGGTTCTGAATACGCTTTATATTTTTCAATGTTTATACCTCTTTTTATCGTGAATAATTAATCGTGAATAGCTAATAATCAATTTAAGACTTCCTACGGGGCATCAACCCCGCATGAGGAAGGTAACTGAGGCTTTGCCCCCTACTCGCTGAAAACATATTTAAATTACTCTTCACGATTCACGAATTTCTAAGATTTCTTTTCTGTAGATGCTCCTACTCTTCTTTCAAATCTGTAACCAACTCCTCTTACTGTTTGTATTCTTATAGGTGTATTAGAATCTTTTTCTATTTTTTCTCTTAACCAATGTATATGGACATCAACAGTTCTTCCTTCTCCTGCAAAATCATAACCCCAAACTTGTTCAATTAAATACTCTCTAGAAAGAACTTTATTTGCATTCATTGCTAAAAGTTTTAAAAGTTCAAACTCTTTTAGAGTTAAAGGTAAAATTTCATTATTAAGACTTACTTCATGCCTATGCATGTCTATTACTAAGTCCCCTATTTCTATTTTATCAGGTTCATCAGTTCTATTAGATTTAAATCTATTTACTAATCTAAGCATTGCTTTTATTCTAGCTTGAAGCTCTCTTAAACTAAAGGGCTTTGTTAAATATTCGTCTGCACCTATTTCTAAACCAACTACTTTATCTATTTCTTCACCTTTTGCTGTAAGCATAATTATTGGAATAGGCATTTCTGCTCTTATGGTTCTGCAAACTTCATAACCATCTAATTGAGGTAACATAACATCCAAAACAGCAAGATTAGGTTTTTCTTTTCTTGCAAGCTCTATGGCATCAACTCCATTATCAGCTACTATTACAGTATAACCTTCTCTTTCAAGACTATACTGAACACTTTTGGTTATAGATGGTTCATCATCTACAATTAATATTTTTACGTTTTTCAAAATAGTACTCCTTGAAAAATACTTATTTATTTTTAAGTTAAAAGTTTATAGTTAGAATTTAAAAGATATGCGAATCTTCTAATTTCTAACATATTACCTCTAACTACACTCATATTATTTTATCACTTTAATTATAACAAAAAAGTCCCTTTATAAAGAATAAATAGATTTTTGAAGAGTTTTTAAAATATTCTAAAGTCTTTATTTAAAAGTTAATATAAAAATAATAAATACTTAGTAAAGCTAATTACTAATTAATGTTGGTCAATAAATTTTAGCTAAAAATAGAACTATTATATTTTTTATATCTGATTTAATAATTTGAGTTCCCATAAAATTTAATGTAGCTGATATTAACAAAAAGCTTAAAAATTGATATTATTATGAAATTATTATTATTTTTATATCTAAAATACATGTTTGAAAAATTTTCCGAGAGTGCTATAAAAACCATAATGCATTCAAGAGAAGAAGCAAGAAGACTTGAATTTTCTTCAGTTCATCCAGAACATCTTTTTTTAGGTATTTTATATGATAAAGTTAGTGTAAGTTCTTTAGTTCTTAATAAATTAGGTATAGATCTTAAAAAAGCAAGAAGATTTGTAGAAAAGATTTTAGGACGAGGTTATACTAATATTCCTTTAGAACAAATTTCTTTTAATATGAATGTTATGGAAGTAATTTCTAATGCTGTTAAAGTTGCTTATGAAAATGGCAAAGAAATAGTTTTAACAGAGCATATTTTAATTTCTTTATTAAAAATAGAAGATAAAAATATTGATAAAATTTTATTACAGCTTACTGTTGATAAAGATGAAATAGAAACAGAAATAAAAATTCTTTGTAGAGAAGATGAAATAAATTCTTTAGAAACATCATCTAATATATTACCAGAACATTATTCCCCAAAATATCTTACTAGCTTAGCAAAAGCTGTTTTGGAAGATGCTAGATTAGAAACTATTAAACAAGGTCATATTTTTATTGGTACAGAACAACTCCTTTTAAGTTTGACTAAAGATAAATTTGATTGCTTACCAGGTAAATTATTAAAAAAGCAAAATATTACAGAAAAATCCTTTAGAATAGAAATTCATAGATTAATAGGAAAAGGAAGTGGTTCTAAAAATAACCTTTTACAATATACTTCTATGTTAGAAAAATCTTTAGAATATGCTTGGCTTGAAGCTAAAAGATTTAAATATGCTAAATTAGGTACATCACATCTTTTATTAGGTATTACTACAATAGATAATTCAACTTCTAGTTATATGCTTAAATATATGAATCTTGATCCAGAACAACTAAAATGGGAAGTTAGTACTATACTAAAAAAATATCCTGAAATTCCAGAACCAGATTTAAGCTATGAGCAAATAGAAGTAGATATTTTACCAAATACAAATATTATTAATGAGAATAATGAATTAGAAGAATTTTAATTTTTATGGAAAATATAAATGTAACTTTTGAAATGATAAAAGAGGCTGAAATTGCCTTAAAAGATATTGTTCATCATACTCAATTGCAATTTTCTCAAACTTTTTCTGATATCGCTAAGTTTAATGTTTTTATTAAACCTGAAAATCTACAAAAAACAGGATCTTATAAAATAAGAGGTGCTTATAATAAATTAAGAACTTTAACACCAGAAGAAAAGGAAAAAGGTGTACTTACTGCTTCTGCAGGAAATCATGCTCAAGGTTTGGCTCTTGCTGCTAAAATGGCTGGTATAAAAGCCACTGTTTTTATGCCTAAAACTGCTCCTATGGCTAAAGTTGAGGCTACCAAAAGTTATGGAGCAGAGATTTTTAATGTTGGTAATAATTTTGATGAAACAACAGCGGAGGCACTTCAATTTCAAAAAGAAAGTGGTGCTTTATTTATTAGCCCATTTAATGATGATTTTATTATAGCAGGGCAAGGTACTATAGGTTTAGAAATTTTAGAAGAATGTCCAAATGTAAAAAATATTATAGTTCCTATAGGCGGTGGTGGTGTAATAGCAGGTATTTCTATTGCAGTCAAAAAATTAAACCCAGATATAAAAATAATAGGAGTTCAGGCTAAAGGATCTCCTGCTATGTATAAATCTTTTTTAGCAAAAAAACTTACTTTTGTTGATAAAGCTGAAACTATTGCCGATGGTATAAATATAAAACAACCTGCTCAAAGGACTTTTGATATTATAAATAAATATGTTGATGATGTAGTAGTAGTAGAAGAAGATGAAATATCTCAAGCTATGCTTTATTTATTAGAAAGAGCTAAACTAGTAGTGGAACCTTCTGGTGCTGTTGGAGTTGCTGCACTTATTTCTAAAAAAGTTTCTGTACAAGGTGATACTGTAATTTTGGTTAGTGGTGGAAATGTTGATATAAAAATGCTTAGTAATATAATACAAGAAGGTTTGGTTAAATCTGGAAGGTATTTAAAGTTTATTACAACTATTTCAGATTCTCCTGGTTCTTTGTATAAATTATTGGGCTTGTTATATGATCTTAATGCTAGTATTATTAATATAAATCATGATAGATTAAGAAATAATTTAAAACTAGGTGATACTGGTGTTGAAGTTTCTTTAGAAACAAAAAATAAAGTGCATAATCAAAAAATAATCGAAGAACTTAATAAAGCTGGATATATAGTACAGATAATATAAAGTGAATAAAAAATGAAAATAATTAATTATTTAATAAAAATAGATATAAAATATATCTTTGCCATTTTTTTATTTTCATTTTTTTTATCAATGATTTCTTTTTTTGTTCATTTCTCTCAAAGTAATATTCTTTTTTTATTCTCAATGGTTTTTTCTATAGCTTCTTTTTGGTTTTTATATAGAAAAGTTCTTGAGTATAGAAATAATAATCTAATTTATGAAAGTATTTTCATAGATAGAAATTTTAGAGAAAGTATAAAAAAGCTTGATAAAGGTGAACTTAGAGAACCTATGGTAGAATTAGTTAAATTCTTTTATCTTAATTTAGATTTTATTAATTTTACTCCTGTAATTGAAGAACATTTAAAATCAGCTATTGGGGAAATGGAAACTTCTGTTAACAAAGTTATAAATCAGATTTATGCTATTTCAGAAAGAGCCTCTTTACAAGTCTCTGATGTTCAAAACTTAGTAAAAAATTTTTATGATAGTTTAGAATTAGCTAAAACTATTATACAAGCTTCTGCAACAGCAGTTGAATTAGTAGGTAATTCTAAAAATGATTTGGCTGATACCGAAAACTTACTTTCTTTATTAAGTTATAATATCCAAGAAACCTCTGAATTAAATCAAAAATTTGAAGTAATAATTACTGACTTAATAGAAAGAACAAAACAAATAAATAGCATAGTTAGAAGTGTTAATGATATTTCTTCTCAAACAAATTTATTATCTTTAAATGCTTCTATAGAAGCTTCTAGAGCAGGAAGTGCTGGTAGAGGTTTTTCTGTTGTTGCATCTGAAATAAGAAAGTTAGCTGAAAAATCTAAATCCTCTGTTGGAAATATCAAAATTTTAGTTGATGATATTCAAAAATCTGTAAAGCATACTTCAGAAACTTTTATTAATGTAGCTGAAGCTTTAAATGTTTATAAAGAAAAAATATCTGAATCTAGCCAATCTATTACTTTTGTAATGGATAATTCTATTCAGGCTTTAGTTTTATCTATAAACTCTTTATATGATACAGCCCAATCTTATTATCTAGATTCTCAAACTATAGGTCAATCTATTATAAATGTAAGTAATAATGCCGAAGAAACTATGAATATGCTATATAAACTAATAGAACATCTTCAGTTTCAAGATATAACAAGGCAAGAATTAGAAAAAGCTCTTACAACTATGAATGAAATGAATGAACTAAAAATGGAAGTATTAAGTAAATATAAACTACCTAGTAAAGTAAGAAGCGTTAATTGGAATGAAAGATTAACTAGAAACTCATTGAATAGAGATATTTTATCTATAAATGACTATATATTAGAATAAAATCATAGACTAAAAGAATAAAAACTTTTAGTCTATGATTTAGAATCAGATATTTTATTATTTTTATTTTATAAAATTATTATAAAAATCTCTTACTTTTTCCCATAAAATAGGAGCTGTTTTACCTATAACCAAACCTATATGACCACCTTGTATTATAAAGCTTTCATGAATAGAATTAGGTAAGATTTCTTTTACTGTTTCAACAGAAGTTGATGGTATTATCCAATCATGTTTTGCTGAAACAGAAAAAACAGGGAGTTTTACGTCAGAAAAATTAATTGTAGTAGAACCTATATTTATATCATTTTTACTCTTTAAAAGATCTTGAGTAAAACATAATTCTAAAAATTCTGTAAAAACTTTTCCTGGTATATCAGGGGTATCATTGGACCATTTTTCTACAGGTAAAAAATGATTCAAATATTCCTCCTTATCATGATTTTTCCAAAAATCACGTTCTTTTTTTATCATTGCCGAAGGTTTTACAGAGTTAAAAAATAATTTTAAAAATCTACCCGAAATAATGCCTGAACTATCAGTTTTTCTATTCCAATCTATAAAGCTAGCTATTTTTTGCAAAGTTCCACCTTCATCTTTACCCAAAGCAGGAGTTAGTAAAACTAAGCTATTTATTAGATTGTGATGTTTTCCAACATAAATAGTTGCAAAAGTACTACCCATGCAATAACCTAAAAGATTTACTTTTTTATTATATTTCCTATTAACATATTTAACGGCACGATGCATAGTTCCAAAAATCATTTCTTCTAAAGTTAAAAATGCAGCTTCATTTGTAGGTTGTCCCCAATCTAATAAATAAACGTCAAAGCCATTATCACATAAGTATTCTATTAAACTTCTTCCTTTAGCAAGATCAAAAATATAAGGTTTATTTATTAAAGAATAAATTAATAAAATAGGTTCTGGTTTTTCAGCTTTTGAAGGATAAAAATATAATTTATGATATCTTTCATTAAAAACTAACTTTCTTTCAGTAAAGCCAGTTTTTATATTATCTATATCTCCAATAAATTCAAAACCATATTTTGTTCTTATTTTTATTTGCTCTTGTATTGTTTTTAAAATATTATTCATTTTTACTCCGGATGAATAAAATAAACAAATCTAATTTTATAGTATTCTTAATAGAAAAATTATAATTATTTTTGTAATTTAATACAAATAAAAAATAATAGTTCTTTATAAATATAAGGAACTATTATTTAGAAATACTATTTTTTTATAAAATAAATTTTAAGCTTTATAATCTTAATTCGATTGATTTATCAACATTGTTATTAGCTGCTATTAAAACTTTATTTAAAGCTTCTATAGTAAGATTTGTAGAGCTTATTCTATCGTTTATTAAACCTAAGTCAAGACCGTTTACAGCATCTAATTTCATTAAACCTACTGGTATATTTGTTGTACTAGCAGGGTTGTAACCAGCAGCAGTATTAAAAATTATTCTTCCATTTAAAGGATCTAAGGCTAAAGTTTCATTACCTGCATTATTAAGAACTTGTCCATTTAATGTATACCTAACACCAGCAACACCTGTAACATTAAAAAAGTTATTGAAACCAGGTAAGCCGTTAGTTAAAAGACCATTACAAACTCTTTGTTCTGCTCCATTTGGATCTTTGAAATATAACATATAAGTTTGTTGATCTTTTTCTTTATCATAGTATGGTCTTATGAAAAGATCAAATTTTTGAGGTGGTACTGTTGCAACTACATTCCCAGCAGGTGCATCTAATGGGGTTACAGTAAGTTGTAAAGATTGACCAGGATCATTAAATTCTCTTGGTGAAGGAGCAGATAATTTTCTTGATAATCTTGTAACTTCTTGATATAAAGGATCAAAATTAGGAACTGCTCCACCTATCATTGCTGCTACTGCCATTTTATAAAAACCTCCAAATTAATATATATTTATTTTATCACATTTATATGAGAATCAAACAATTGAGTTTCAGATGCTAATAAAGCATTTAAATTTTGCATCAAATTATTGTCACCAACAAATTGATCTCTTACTTTTTGGATATCGCCACCCTCTCTATTTTTAAATTGTATTTTACCAGCTATACCTAAAGCACTCTTTGAGCTAACAGACCAATAAGCTCTTCTTGGATCAAGTGAGTTAACGTATGTTCCTGTAATACTTTCTCTAACAGATGCTTTATAGGCTTCATCCATTATATCTTTAGTAACCACAGCAGATAAATTAGGTGGTATATTATTAGTACTAAGATCTATATTACTAAAAGTTCCATTTACTACTTTACCTTGTATAGTTCCAGAACTTGCCATAGAAGTTAAAAGTGCGTTACCCACATTATCCTGAGCATATCCTTTTATTACTAAATTATTTTCACCTTGTTTTAAAGCTCTAGATAATAATTGTATTGGTTGTGCATATGAGTATAATTTAAAATTTTGGAAAGAGGTGTAATTTCCATAACTATCAAGTGATGAATAACCTTCTTTAAAGTAGTTGTTTGGATCATCATTATAATTTATTACTTGAGCTCCATTTACCCAAACTTGTATATTGTAACCATTTGCGTGTACTTCTAAGTTTTTAGGCGTACCATCTAAAACCGCAGCTCCTGTTGCTATTGCTACAACATTATTATCATTACCTAATGCACCTGGTAATGGACTTGTTCTGTTAGCACCAGCTTTATATAATTCTACTTGACCTGCTGCATTCCATCTTACAGTATAGCCACTTTGCTCTGGTAAATCTGTTGCATTATTTGCTCTTATTCTTACTCCAGACCAAAATGTAGGATTTAGTGTAGCAGCGTTTGGTCCTGCATAATTAGCTACAGTATTCATATCAACAGACATAATAAAGTTATCTGCTGTACGAGTATTAAAATATGATTGTTTTAAAATGGCTTTAGGTGAATTACCATCCTCCGCTATTGCAAAAGAAGTAGTTGTATATTGACCAGGATTACCTGGAATAGGTGATGGTATATAAGTCCAATTATCTCCAAAAAGTCTATTAGCTTCTGTGGTACTTGCACCTATATTAGTATTAACACCTGTTAATGGATATCCTAAAGCTGTTTCCCAAACACCAGATTTAGAACTTAAATCATATCCTAAAACTTGAATATCTGTAGTTGGCATAGATACATATACACCTTCATCATTATCAGAATCTCTTGCGTGTATTCCTATTATATTTTCACCAAGTTTGAACATAGCAGGAGGAATTGATAATCTTTGTCCATTTGGCCAAGAGTTAAATGTAGCTGGAACTTGAACTCCATTTACATAAATTTCATAAAAATCAGCAGCTGCAACATCTATATTTACATTTGTAGCAGGTATATTACTTAAATCAAATTTTGTTCTAAAAAGTGCATCCTGAACTCCAACTTTTGATGCACCAAAAGGTAAAAGGTCTGCATCTGTAGTATCTGGATACCACATTGCATAAGATGGATCTAATGTATTTACACTAACTCCTCCTGCATTATTTATATTAAGAGTAGTACCAGCACCTGGCCAAGGGTTAATAGCTCCTTTTAAAGACCATCTGTTTTGAGGTGAAACTGATGAAAAATCTGTAGCTCCTGTTAAAAATGAATCTGAAAATTGATATAAAGGTGATGCTGCACCAGTTCCAGTTAAATTTGCACCTGTTGGAATTGCTTGAATAGCATTTGTATCTAGATTATTACTCCAAATTTTTACTCCATTTAACTCTATATCTGAAAATGCATTAGGTGAACCTGCTGGAACTGCTCCTCCTGCTAAAGTAGAAAAGTTATTTAAAATATATGCAAAATTATTTATTTGCCCCTGACCCCAAGATTCTGGATTTGGAACAGCATCTAAATTAAAACTAGTTCCAAAATATTGTGGTGTATGATTTTGAACATCAGAAAAATTTGGTAATCTTAAATTATTAACATTGGTACCTCCTACTATAGTAGTTCCTGAAGTAGTTGGTCTGAAGTAAACATTACCTTTTTCTTGATCAACATAATAGTTATAATCTGTATTATCTTGAGCATCTCTTACTACATAAAAAGGGTTTGTCTTATCTTCTGTAAATCTTCCTAAATTATCAAGAGTCCCGTATTTATTGGTTTTTACGAATAATCCTGTGCCATATATTGGTCTAGTCGCAACATTATTAGTATTTTCGTTTGTTAGATCTTCAGACACTTCACCTGCATTTTTTATTTGAGCGAAATCATAATTTTTGGTATTCCAATCTCTAGCATCTTTTACATTACCATAGTGATTAAAATATTCTCCAAAATAACCAGCTGGGACTACTGCCATAAAAAACCTCTAATTATATATACATATATCATAAGACATTTTTGCTTTTTATATAAGGGGGTTTAACAAAGATCTAACACTATTTTAAAACTATTAAATATGCTTTTATCTTCTTGTGCTAAATAATTCAGCTAAAGCACCTTTCATAGCCGCAAAAATCTGAACAAAAATTAATCTTGAAATTACTCCAAAATAAGCAAACATGGTATCGTTATTTTCATCATTATTTGCTTTCATATAAGAATCTGATAATCTATTTTCATCTTCTTCATCAGATATTATTTCTAAACCAACTAATTCATAAAAATCTAAGTTTAATAATGGGCTTATTACTGAGGCATTATCAACTTTTACTCTTAAAAATTGGTCTATTGTTTCACAATCATAATATTTGTCTTCTAAAGTTTTAAATATATCTTTATTAAGATTAAATGATGCAGCAACAGTTCTTGTAATAGGTAAACTTTCAAAAAACCAATCAACCATTTCTTCAGATATGGATAAAGATCTTTTAAGTATGTTAGAAATATGAGCTTTTAAATCTCTTAATCTAAAATCTATATTAAAGCCTACTGAGACTAATTTATCCTCAGTTCCTGTTAGCACCATTCTAGCAGCTTTATGCTCTATGGGTTTTTCATCTAAAGATAAAATATAAGCACCGATGTCTATTATTTGATGATAAAGCATAATATTGTATTATTCTTCCTCTTCCGAATATTCTGTTTGCATTCTTCCAATCATTACGGATCTTTTTTTAGCAGCTTCTTTTGCTTGTTCTTTCATATCTTCTATTATATGATTGATCCAAACATTTTTTCTACCTTTTAAAACCGATATTAAATTAGCCATAACTTTTCTATGATAATGTGTTGTTAAAGCTTCATTTTGCTCAGCTTGTTCTTCAGGTGTTTGTTCTAAATATTTAGGTATTTCTAATAAAACTTTTTCTACTAAATCAGCACAAATAGTTCTAGAAATTTCTGCCATCCCTTGATAAACCATATTAGTCATTGTTCCATCTTTATCAAGTTCCTCAGGGAAATCTTCATATTCATCAATAGCTGATTTAATATGATTTCTGAAATCTATTGAAGCCGGAGCAGCTATATAATTTAAAAGCATATTAGCTTGTTCTACATCATTTATTAATACTGCTTTGGTTTTATCTGTAAAAAGAGCTTTTCCTCTTAATGCTTTATCTATTTGTTCTTCAAGTGTATCAAAAGTCTCATCAGGTAATTTTAAATGTTCTAATTCAGAATATTTTATATTTTTTTTAGTATATACAAATATACCTCTAAAGCCAGAAGGCATAACTCCTTTTTTAGCATTAGTAAATTCATCTGCTTGTACATATATTTCCTGAATAGCTCTTCTTGCTATACTCCCTATATCACCAGGAGATTTAATTAATTCATCAATTTGAAACCATATTTTTTTTAATTTAGATTCATCTTCTAGCTTTTCTTTTTCTTCATAAAGTTTTTGAAAATTAGGAGGACAATTATCCCATCCTATCTCATAAATTATTAAGTCAAAAATATCATCAAAAACATCACTATAATAGTCTAATAACCTATCGGAGTTTTCATCTTTAGAAATTGCTTTTATTGCTTTATTAACATTAACTGGTAAATCTGGTGGTGCTGACATTACAAACTTAGATAAAGCATTTATTAGTTTTTGAGCTGTCGCAATTTCTAATTGAGATAAGGCTTTGTTTTCATTAACTGTAAGCATAACAAAAACTCCACCTATCTCTTCTTTTACAGTTTCACCTTCATTAACAAAATTAATAAAAGGAACTACCAGCATAGATTTTAATAAAAATATACTAGCGAATTTATTTAACTCTGCATCAGGAAACTTAGATATATCATGTATCATTGCAGGTTGTCTTATTTCTTTCATTTTATAAACTAAAGGTGCATCAAAGATTAAATTTTCTAATCTAGGTAATGTACCTGGTTTTATAGGTTGTTTAGGTGGAACAGGAAATGTTGGTTTTATTCTTGGTGGTTCTGGCTCTATTTCAATTTTTTCTTCTTTTTTTCTTTCAATTTTTACTTTGGTTTCTATTATTTCATCACCTATAATAGTTCTTTTAATTTCATATTCAGGTTCTTGAACTTTTTTCTTTGCTTCAGCTATTTTTTCTTCAGCTGATTTGGTATTTTGTTTAGGTAGATTACTTTCAGCTTTAAATACACAAAGCTCACCAGGTCTTATTTCGGGATCTTCTCCAAACATTGCTACAGAAACATGATCTACTTGAAGCATACTTTTAAGAGTATTACAAGCGTATTTATACATAGTAGGAACATCCATAACAGAATTTGTTATGGCTTTAGAGAAGTTCGTAACAAGAAGATTAAGCTCTTGCTGCCTTCTTTTTTCTTGTTGTAACTTTTTTTGTCTTTCAGCTTCTTCTCTTTTACGTTGTTTTGCTAACTTAGGATCCTCTGGTTGTTGAGGTTGACCAGCAGGAACGGGAGCATTAGTTTGCATTTAAATACCTCGTTATTAGAATATATTTTATTTTTTATAAATCTTCTTCTAATTCATCTTCTTCATCTTCAGCACTTTCTTGCTTTTTAGTAGCAGTTTTCTTTAATTTAGAAGTTACATTAACATTAAAAGATTTACCACCAATCCTAAAAGATAATGTAGAAGACTCTTTACCAACAAATATTTCGAAAGCTCTTCCATTAAATAAACTTCCTCTAGTTGCAACCATAGCTCTCATAGCAGCTGGAGGTATTGCTTGACCAGCCCCTATAATTGACTTGGGTAGAACATCTGTTTTTAAAGTTAATTTTGCATTTTTTAAATTTTCAGATAATTTACCAATCGTTTTTTCTTGGCTCATTCTCATTAGCATCATTTGGTCTTGAGATGGCAATTGAGTCATCGCATTAACGTTAGTAGTGGGTAACTTAGTTTGAGCTTTTATGTTAGTAAAAGATTCTCTTGTAGCTCTAGTTTGCTGTGCTTGTTGAGTTTCTTGTTTTTGCTGAGTTTGTTGAGTTTGTTGTGTTTGCTGAGTAGGCATTGAAGACCTAATACTACTTACGCACATTTTCAAACCTCCGTTTTATGAAATTAAAATTAAAATACAAGCAGAAAATAACTAAAATTTTATTACTAAAATTATTTATATTTAAATTATATATCATTTGATATATAATCTACAATGTTATTAACTAAAAATAAAAAAATAAATTACCAGTTTTTAATGGATTTTTCAGAGTTTTAAACAAATTGATTTTTTTCTAACTTTGACATATTTTCTCTGGCTGAACTAATACCTTTTAAGTTTGCTTTAATATCTTCTTTATCAAATCCAGTTCCTGTAATATCTTTTATTTCTTTCATAACTCCTATAGAACCTATCATTGAAGCTCCTATAAAAGTTTTAGCTGAATTTGGTAAAAGAGGTATTTTCTTTGAAAGATCAACGGTTAAAGAAGCACTAGTAAAAAAATGTAAAAGTTTATCTTTTTGTCCATTAAAAAATTTTGGATCTGAATATTCAGGGTTTTTTATTAAACCTACAACTATAGAACGATATGCTTTTGATAAAATTTCTTCATTAGATAAATTAGGATATGTTTTTTTAGTAAAATTTATAGCATTTTTTTCTATATTTTCTCGGCTTGTACCATTTTTTATATCAGAACTTACTTTTTCTATTATAGGTTTATATTGATTATTATTATCATACTTCATAAAATTATCCATAATTTTTTGATTAACGCTTGAAGTATGTAGAGATATTGTTGGTGTTACAGAACCTGTTTTATTGTTTATAGTTAAACTATCTGCTTTTATTAATGAAGATACTTGTGTAAAATTTGCTTTTTCTTCAGTTATAGGTGTTTTATTTGATTTATTTGTAACACTTGTTTCAAAAAGGTTTTTTGAAAAATTTACATTATTTTCTACAGACATAACAAAATACCAAAAAATATTATTGTCTTATTATACTTAATTAATAAAAAAACTTTCTTAATAATCAAAATATTATTTTTGTTTTATTATTTTCTACTGTAAAATATTTTATTATTATTTTTTTACTTATTTTTTATGGAACAAGAACACTACTACGAAAAAACAGCAATGCTAAAAAGTGAATTTTTGGAAACAGTATCAAAAATGTTTGAAAATGATTTTGGTAAGCCAGTTGGAATATCAGAATTTCACACTTTAAAGCAAGGTGATGGTAATAATCTTTTTTATGTTGTTACTGATGAAGGATATAAATTTTTAGTAGATTTAACTGGTGTTAGTAAAAACTCAGAATTGATTTATTGGATAGAAAATATTGACTTTTCAGGTAAGATAGCAAATATATTTTATACTCAGGATCAAATAATAATAATTTTTTCTAGAGGTGAAAAATATAATAATGAATACATAGTTTATTTTTATGTATATGGTAATAAATATCCAGCTATTAGATTTTTAGCTAATGAGGTATATCCTAATTATGTAAAAATGCTTTCTAATAGGTATAAAAAACATGAAATAAAATATATACCTAAAGAGCTTTATATAAATTAATTAGCCATTCATTCTTTGTGAGCTATTTTTATCATTTTCTTCGGCTAATCTTTTTCTTGCCATTTGCATCAAATCTTCTATCATAAAAGAAACTGATTTTAGTGATACATTATTAGGGTTTCCAAATGCATAATTGTTTGAAGTATAAGCCATAAATTCTAAAAACTCTCTTAGTTTATTACAAACGAATACTAAGTCTGGTGTCGGTAAATTTTTAATTTCTTTTAATAAAATTTTTCTTCTTTCATCATCCATAGAAGGTTCTTTTTTTATTTTATCTACAGCTTCTTCTTTAGTAATTTGAGTATTATCCTGATTTTCAGTTTTCTCTGTATTGGTTTGTTCTGTAGATTCTTCTTCTACAAACTTTAATTCATAATTTACTTTTTGATCTCCTGTTCCAACTTCAAACTTAATATTGTCTTTAGGACTTTTTTCAATAAGTTCTACTACTTTTTTATCATCTTCTGTTGTTGCTTTACTTTTAAGTCTATCTAATTCTGCTTTAGTAACAACTTTATCAGCTACAGCTGTTTGAAAACTAATATTAAAATCTGAACTTAATCCGTTTATTCCACTCATTTTTTGTAACTTAAATTTTTAATTATTAATTATCTTATAGAAAAAAAATATAAATTCTTACTTAAAATTAAAAAATTTGCCAAAAAAAATTTTAGTGATTATCATTGTTAATGTAATGGTTAGATTTTGGATATGGAAAAAATAGAAAATATAAAAAGTGAAGGATCTTTTTCTGAAGTTTTAAAAAATATTCAGTTTTTATTTCTTTGGATTTCTCAAACTTTTTCTCAATTTGGCGATCGTATTTTTTTACTTTTTATGGTGGAATTAGTAACAAAAAATGTTTTTTCTAATTCAGCTGTTAGTCAATTAACTTTAGTTTACACTTTCCCTGCTATTATTTTTGGATCTTTTGCAGGTGTTTTTGTTGATAGATGGAATAAAAAAACTACAATGTTTTTGTGTAATTTACTTAGAGCTATTTGTGTATTACTCCTATTAGTTTCAGATTCAACTTGGAATATATATTTAATAACTTTTCTGGTTTCAACTTGTACTCAATTTTTTGCTCCTGCTGAGGCTTCAACTATTCCCATACTAATTGATAAAAAAAACTTATTACCAGCAAATTCTTTATTTATGGGTACTATGTTTAGCTCTATTGTTTTTGGATTTGCATTAGGAACTCCTATTATTAGTAAATTTAGCCAACAAACTACTACTTTAGCTATTTTTGGCATGTATTTTATTGCAGCTTTACTACTTATATTTCTTAAAAAAGATGAAACAACTATAAAAGAGAATAAAAATTTCTTTTCTGAGTTTAAAGATGGTTATAACTATGTTATTTCTCATAGAATTGTACTTTTTTGTGTAATTAGACAAATTATTGTTTTTTCTGCTTTTGCTGCTTTATCTGTTTTAGTAATAGGTTTTGTTAATGATGTTTTACATTTGAAAACGGTATTTTTTGGATATATGCTCGCTATTGCTGGTTTAGGTATGGGTGGAGGTGCATTTGTTTCTGGAAGATTTGGAAATAAAATAGGTAAAGATTTTCTAATTTTCTCTGGTTTTATTATAAGTAGTTTAATGTTAGTTGCATTAGCTTGCACAAATCATATAGCATGGACTTTGGGTTTAGAAAAAAAAGAACAACAAAGAGAAATGTATATTTCTCTAAGTACTTTAAATTCTAAAGATTATGTTATAAAAGATATAAAAAAAATACTTTTACCTAAAGAAAATGGTTTACAAAAAATATCTTCTAGAAATAAATTAGAATCTTTATCAGAAGAACAAATTTATACATTATCAAAAGTTTTAAAAACTGATGAAAAAAAATTACTTTTATTAAAAAATGACAATAAAGCTAAAAAAACTACTTTGGGTAAAATAGTAAATAATTTATCAAGAGGTGATTATACTTTTATAACTTCTAATAATACTAAAATAAATATTACTAATGATCCAGAAGCTTCATCTAGGAATAGTAATGCATTTAAATTTTTTATTAAGTTGCAAAATATTTATATTATTAGTGATTTATTAAAAAATGTTGATTTGGAAGATAATATATTAAAAGCTATTATGATTTTAACTAATAATGATATAGAGAATTTAAAAAATTTAAGATCTTTTCTTAATTTGGATGAAGATGGTATTCCAACTGTAAAGTTAGATAAAATGATAAATGATCTTCCTTCTCAACATTTAGCTTATTTATCAGAAATATTTGAGATAGAAAAAGAAGACTTTACTTTAATAGAAAACCAAGAAATAACTTTAGAAGCTTATATTAATAAATTAATTAATACTGAACCTTCAAAAGTTGTTTTGGATAAAATAAAAGCAATAAAAACAATTCTATCTGATACTAAAAACCCTTTAATAAAAGTTTTGATAAAACAAGAATCATCTTATTTTGAGATCTTTTTAGCTTTTATTCTTACTGCTATAGTTGGTTTTGGCTCTGCTCTTAGTGCTATACCTTTACAATCAATTTTACAAGAAGTTGTAGATGAAAAATTAAGAGGTAAAGTTTTTGGTGTTCAAAATATGGTTATTAGTTTGGCTATGACTGTTCCGATGGGTGTTTCAGGTTTTTTAGCTGATGCTTTGGATCACAAGTTTTTTAATCTAAATGGAGTATCTACTGTTATGATAATTACAGCTATATTTATTTTATGTGGTGGTTTTATAGAAAATTCTTTTAAACAGAAAAAGAATTAATGTATAATTAAACAATCAAATTAATTAATTTTTAGGAATTGAATCAAAATGAAAAAGTTATTTTTATCACTTTTAGTAGTTCTTTCTACTTCTTGCCAGAATCAACAAATTTCTAATAATATAGATGTTTTGGAAGCATCTTCAGTAAAAGCTAATTTAACTAAAAAAATTGTTTCTATAAAAAAACCTAGTAAAATTATTCAGAAAAATGCTAACACCAATTTACCTAGAATAAAAGCTGATTCTTCATCTTTATTTCCTATAGAACAAGGATATACTTGGAATTATGATGTTGTTTTTCATCCAACTGATGATCCTTATGTAGATTATACAGGAACAGCAACTGTTTCTATTGAAAAAACAACTAAAAATAAAAATGAAACAATTTTAGAACTTAGAGCAATAGATTCTGCTAATAATGAATATACTTTCCCTTTTATAAAAATGACAGATAAAAATATTTCTTTTAGCGGAGTTAGTTATTTAGGGTTTGGTTCAGTTGAAAATAGAGATGTTAATGTTGATTTTTTACATTTACCTATGAAATCTGGAGAAAAATGGGATGAAGGTTTGTGGTCTATTGAAACAAAAGAACTAAGTAAAGTAACTATACCTTCTGGCTCTTATGATGCTTGGGTAGTAAATGTTATAGGTACTTATGATCATCAATATACAGCAGTTGGTAAATATTGGCTTGTCGCTGGTATTGGCATAGTAAAATATGAATTATCTGTTCCAGGATGGACTTTAGAAAGTGTTTTAACTACTACTAAAAAGAAGTAATAACTTTTAGAAAGTAAGTATATATTTTTTGTAATATTTTTGAGTAAGGAAATATCTTCCTTACTTTTTTATTTCTAAACTAAGTTGAGAAAATTTTTATCAAAATAAAAGCTATAAATCCAATTGCATTCATATAATTAATTTTCATTATTTTTTCATAATTAGCTAAAATTAATTTTTCATCAAATTTTTTTGACCAATTTAATATTAAAAATATAAAAAAGCTATAAAAAAAGCAAATTAAAAACATATCTATGAATAAACTTTTTAGATAAAGTGTAATAAACATTGCTAAGAAAGATAATATGGAGCATAAAATAGAAAATAGAAAAGATTTTTTTACTCCATATTTAACTGCAAAAGTTATATCACCTCTTTTGGAATCTTCTTCTATCTGATATATTTGTGTAAGTGGATATATCCCAGATGACATAAAAATAGTTACAAACATTGCGGAAATAAATAAATTAAAGTTTGAAATATAAGTTATTTGGCTAAAGTAGCCCGCCATAAAAGCTAAGCCTCCTTGTCCAAAACCTACAGTAAATAAACTTAAATTGGGATCTGCTTTCCATCTTGTTTTAGGGTAAGAATAAATTATCGATAAAACCATACAAATTAAGTAAATAAAGAAAAAATTAATATTTATAAAATAAGCTATTATTAATCCAAGTATTTTTATTGATAACGAAAAATATAATAAAGAATCTGTTATTTTAGGAGGGTTTTTTAACCCTCCTATGGGTCCTTCATCCTTATCATAGTAAGAATTATAGGCATTAGAACCACCATATAAAAAAACATGAAAAATAAAAAAAGATATCCAGAAATTATAAGTATTATTTTTCCCAGCTATAAAAAAACCCCAAAGAAATATAGGTGCCAAAACTATAGAAATATTTAATCTTAGATGCAATAAAAGATTTTTCATTTTTTTCTATCACAAATAAATTTAAATCTACAACTTTTACACTTATTAGGATTCTCTGTTGCTATAAAATCTTCTTTAAAATCAATTAGATTATGTAATCTATTTACAACTTTTATTATTTCTATTTCTAATTCTTGATTAAATTCTTCTATCCAAAAAATATTATTTGTTCCTCTTTCCCTTATTGCAGCATAAATTTTTCTTTTTGGTATTATAAATTCACTATCGGTTTTAATTTCGTCTTGAAAAATCATTTCTTTAAAAGCTAAACAATATCCAAAAACTTGAAACATATTTCCTAAATATGGTATTTTACCAGGCTTATCATCTATAATAATAAATGAATCTGGACTCATAATAATTTCATCTATAAGACCATGAATACCATATTGATTACTAAAAACAGGAAACTCCCTAGAATGAACTTCAAAAGCTGTAGAAAAATCAATCATTTCTTCAAAGGTAGCAGGCTCAGCTTTTTCTAAAAATTCTTTTTCTAATTTATGATGTTCTTTGCTTCCTTCTATCATTTTAAAAGTAGGTTTTGCTTTTATTCCTTTAAAGTGCTCTAAATATATTTGATATTCACAATAAAGACTCTTTTGTATCCAACTTATAGGAAAAGTATTTTTATCATTTATTACAGTTATCCCAACTATCTCATCATGCTTTTTTACAATAGTATCCTGACCTGTAATATTTAAAATATCAGATTTTTTAATTCGCCCTTTTTTAGTTGTATTTTTTAAAAACATTTATAATCTAATCCATTATATTAGCTAATAAAATTTCCCATTCTTCTTTAGAGTTTACAGCAAATCTTTTCCAATTATTATTAATTTTTAAATCTGCAAATAATAGGTTTTTATCAATATGAAAATGTAAAAATGCACTAGCTTTTTTATAAAAAACACCAGTCTTTTTTTCTTTTAGATAATTTTTTTTTCTAATTTTATCAATAAAATCATTATAAATTTCTAAATCTTTTTCATTAGCATGTTTCATATAAAAAACTCATCTGTAATCTTTAATTTTAATTACTTAACCAGGAACATGAGGTACTTCTATTTTTAAATCTCCGGTACTTTTTATAAAAGTTATATTTAAAAATATTATAATTTCATTATTATAAAAAATACCATCTTTATTAAAAGATGGTATTCGAATATTTTTATTTAATTCTTTATATAAAATATCTAGTTTATTTGTTTCAACTTCAACTATTATATTTATTGAAATATCTGAAAATAACTTAAAATCAGATATAAACGTATATTTACTTATAATAGCTTGTATTTTTTCTAAAGCTATATTTCTTTCTATATCACAATAAGCTGTCCAATAAAGTTTTTTCACTTTTTATTGGTTAGAGGATTTAGCTTTTTTTATAGGAATATTAGCTACTAAAGCCATAGCTTGATCTACTTTTTCTACATTAACTTCTAATGCAGATAAATCAATATCTATATATTTAGAAACTACTTGGAAAATCTCTTTTTTCATTGCTTCAAATTGATCAGGTGGTAATAAAGATCTATCTTGTAATAAAACTAATTTTAGTCTTTTTTTAGCATCATCTTTACTAGGTCCATCTTCTTTTCCAATTAACTTTGAAAGAATATGTATCAATCCCATTTATATTTCTCCTTATAAATTACTTACGACCAAATAATCTTTTTATTGAAGCAATAAAGCCTTTTTCTTCCTCAAATAGTTTGAGAAAAGGTACATCTTCACCTTTTATTCTTCTTGCGATATTTTTTAAGGCTTGACCAGCTAAAGATTCTTCTAAATTAACTGCTAAAGTTCCTTTATTTGCAGTTCTTATAATAGATTCATCATCAGGTACTACACCTATAAGATCGATTCCTAAAATTTCTTGAACATCATCAACATTTAACATTTCATTTTGCTTTACCATTTCTGGTCTTATTCTGTTAACAATAAGATGTTTTTTTACTTCATTTGGGCTTGATTCTAATAAACCAACTATTCTATCTGCATCTCTTATAGAAGACACTTCTGGATTAGTTACAATTAAAGCTTCTGTAGCTGCTGCTGTAGCATTTTGAAAACCTTGTTCTATACCAGCAGGACAATCAATAAGAATAAAATCAAAATCATTCTCAAGTTCTTTACAAACATCTATCATTTGTTGAGGTGTTACTGCTGATTTATCTCTTGTTTGAGGTGCAGGTAAAAGAGCTAAACTATTTTGTTTTTTATCTCTAATTAATGCTTGTTTTAACTTACATCTTTCTTCAACTACATCAACAATATCATAAACTATTCTATTTTCTAAACCTAAAATTAAGTCTAAATTTCTTAAACCAATATCAGCATCAATTAAAACAACTTTTTCACCTAAATTTGCTAAAGCTGTACCAATGTTAGCGGTTGTAGTAGTTTTACCTACACCACCTTTACCCGATGTAACAACGATTACTCTTGCCCCCATGAAAAAACTTCACTCCTGCAATTAAAAATAATGCCAAATTATAATGATAACTTATATTAAGTATAAGTTTAACTTTTTTTTAATATTAATTAATCTTATAAATCTAATTAAACTATCATTAAAATAATTAAAATATTTTACTAAAAAATTAACCAGTTCTTTTTACTTTTAATGGAGAAATATAAATTTTACCATCAACTACTGTTGCACATTCAGGAACTGGTGTTGATGAGCCTTTATCATCTCCTGCAACCCCTATAACACTACCTATTCTTAATTGAGTAGCTTTTAAGTTTGTAGAAACAATTTGACAATTTTCATCACCTTTTGCTCCTGCATGAGCTATACCTCTTAAAGTTCCTATAACTATAATATCACCAGAAGCTATAATTTCAGAACCAGGGTTTGTATCACCATAAACTATTACATTTCCATCAAATCTCACAGTTTGACCCGAACGAAGAGTTTGTTTTAAATAAGTTGCATTACCACCACTACTATTTGTAGCTGAAGTTGCTGCAATAGGAGCTTCTTGAACTAAATTTTGTGGTTGCTTTTGCATTAATGGATGAACTTTTCCTACTTTTAAATTTAGTTTTTCAGCAAAAACTCTAGTAGATTCATCTTTAGAATAAATTGCACTTATTATAAGATGATGTCTTTTTATAAGCATTTCATAAAAACGGTTAAGTTGAACTTCATCAAGTGAATGGTTTCCTAAATCTACTGAAGCTTGAGCTCCAATCCAGAAATTTTTATCTTTTTCTAAAATTTCAGAAAGTTGTTTTAATAATTCAAGCCAATTACCCTCAGGAATTATAATTAATAATCCTTCTTTATTGCCTTTTATAGTTATTTTATCTATTTGTTCTGTTTCATCAATACTAACAGAATTGGTCATTTTTTAGTACCCAAAAATATTTAAATTACTTTTAAGATTATATATTCAAAAGAATAATTAGACAATATTTTGTTTTTATTCTTATTAGAGAATACCTCATAGCTATGCTTTAGTTTTTCAACTGCTACAAGATTAATACAATATATTTGTTACTACCTAGATCTTTATAACTTTTATAAGTTCTTAAATTAATTCAAAAAATAAAAAAAGCACCTTTAAGGTGCTTTTTTTGTAAAAAATTTTATCTTATTAAATTTAATGCAGTATCAACATTATTTAAATAAACTAAAAATTGTTTTGTTAAGGCTTCGAACAATTTTTCTGATGCTGATAATTCAGCAATTTGTTTTGCTGTATTTACGTTTGATGCTTCAAGTTTACCTGAATAAACTGTTGTAGAAACATTTATTGCATTACTATCAAAATCTTGAACAGTAGGTATGGCATAGCCACCAATATCAAAGTATCCACTTCCATAAACTCTACTAAAAACAAGTGCTTGTTTATCTGGAAAAGTTGCTATAGCAAGTCTTTGGTTTGCAGCTGTAATTGTAGAATCTAAACTTCTTATTGATTCTCCATCAGAAGGATGAGATGTAGCAACAGAGCCATCTGTATTTAATACAAATAAACCTTCTTGTGTTCTTATCCTATTTTGATCATCAACATGAAACTCCCCATTTCTTGTATAAAGAATAGAGGCATTAGGATTTGTTATTTGACCAGCAGCAAAAGTATTCCCTGTTGCAGATGTTGAAACTACAAAAAAGCCTTCACCTTGTACTGCTACATGAGTTTTTAATGTTGAGGAAACTAAATCACCTTGTCTAAAACTTATTGTAGTATGATCTACATTTATAGAGTTTTCAGCTGCATTTATACCCATTCTTAAGTTAGTTGAAGGTCTATAAGTAGCTGTTTGAAGACCACCATTAAAGTATAAATCCATAGATTTAAAACCGTTTTTAGTTGCTCCATTTAAATTAGAGTTAACTGTGTCAGTCCATTTATTAACCGTTTTCATTGAAAACATTAATGCAAAAGGATTAACATCAATATTAGACATAGATACTCCCTAAAAAATTAGTATATATTATTAATATATTATATGATTTTAAGATAAAAAACAATCGTTTATCTTTTTTATTTATTGTCTATATGATTAAATATTTATTGTTTATATTTAAGTATTTATTAAAATATTTTTAAATAAATTTAAAAGGAAAATAATATGACAGTCAATATAGTTTTATATAGCCCACAAATACCACAAAATACAGGTAATATATCTAGATTATGTGCATTAACAAACTCTATTTTACATTTAATAGATCCTTTGGGTTTTTCTTTGATGGATAAACAACTTAAAAGAGCTGGGTTAGATTATTGGGATTATCTAGAAATAAAAAGGCATAAAAATATAGAAACTTTTTTGGAGAGCGTAGATAGAAATAAAATATTTTTTCTTAGTTCCAAAGTTGAAAAATCTTATTGGGAAGAGTCTTTTCAAGATGATTGTTATCTAATTTTTGGTAGCGAATCTTCAGGATTACCAGAAATTATAATGAATGATTATAAAGATAGAATGTTAACAATACCTCAATTTAACCCTAAAGTACGCTGTCACAACCTTTCAAACTCTGTGTCAATAGTTTTATATGAAGCTCTAAGGCAAATTAATTTTAAAAGATAGCTTCAACCTATTTTTTTATAGTCATTCTTTTGATAAAATTTATCTTAATTATATTTCTACTCTAAGGTTTTATTAGTGAAAATATTATTTATAGTAATTGGTCCAGTATCATTCAAATCAGTTAATTATCTAAGAGCTTTTATAAAACAGTTAGATTTGAGTGTTCATAAGGTAACTATATTATCTGAAATTTTAAATAAAGAATATCTTGAATCAGATGCTAGAATAAGAAAAGTAGATATTGGACAAGATTTTTCTGATAAAGATTTTCAAAGTTTATTAGCATTTGAATTTGATTTGGTTATTATTGTAAATACAGAGTTTTTACTTTTTGAAGAAAAAGCATCTTTATTTAAAAAATCTTACTTTCAACAACTAGAAAATCATGATGTTTTATTTTTTGTTACAGGTGATTATTTATTATTTAAAAATAATTCTGTTTATTATGAAGATAATCCAAAAAATAAAATAAAGTTTAATTTTCCTTACGGAATCATAAAACCATCTCCACCTTATGTAGCTGAGTTAGATGATGTTAAATATGAATCTCCTGTTTTTTATTGGCAATCTTTAGAAACTTTTGCATTTTTAAATAAAGATGAATCTAGAACAGCTTTAAAAGAAAAAATACAATCTAAAAAAGAAACTCTTTTGATATCTGTAATTGTAGATTTAGAAGAATTTATTTCTGCATGCGGTATGAAATTTCAATATCACTATAAAATACTAATAGAATGTATAGCTTATTATTTATCCAAATTAGATATAGAATGCGATTTGGTAATTGGAAATATACCTAGAATAAAATTAGATGATGCTTATGAAAATGTTAAAATAAGATTTTTAGGGCCTTTGACTGAATCTGATAGTGATATGTTATTAAGAGCTTCTGATCTAGTAATAACAGAATCTATAGCTAACCCTATTTTAATTGAAGCTGCAAATTTAAAAGTTCCAGTAATAAATATGAGAAATTCTTTGATTACAGAAATTAAGACGGATGAAGAAGGAGAATATAATAGTATTATACATCCTTTTACAGAGCTAACTCCTTTTATACAAGCTAAAGTAGAGGAACTAATTAATAACTGTGAAGAATCTTTATTTAATTATTTAGCTTTTCCTAAAAAAGCCTCTGTTGTTTATAATCAAATAAAAGTTTTTGGTTTTTATATATTTAATTTTTGTGAGCTTTTTTATGAAAAACAAGCAATAGAATTATTTAATTCTTTATTAATTAACCAAGAAACAAGAAAAGCCGAAATTTATAGAATAGAACAATATTTAGCAATGAGATCAGATACTTTAGATGCACAAGAAATAATAAATAGTATTTTTAATATTTCAATTGAAGAAGATGATGAAGAGTAAAATTTATTTTAAGAATTATGATAAATAAATTCTCCAACCATAATTGTTCTTAAAATATTGTTTAAAGTTAATGTATTATACTCATTATTATCTATAGACATTTCTTTATAAAAATAATTTTTTAGTTTTTTTGTATCTATTAGCTTATTTACAATATCATTATTACTAATTTTTTCAATTTCTTCAAAAATAATATCTTTTTCTTTTGCTACTCTTAATCCAATATCTGCACCTTGTAACCCTTTTTTAGTATTAAATAAAACTTTATCTGGTAACTTATTTTTCATCATATTTTTTAAAATATTTTTTTCTTTGTATTTTTTAGAATAAAAGGCTTCATTAGGAATTGATAAAATATATTCTATAATATTTTTATCTGCTGTAGGATCTCTTAATTCTATTCCAAAAAAATCTCCACTTATCCCACCCATATAACATCTGGGATTACTTCCTTTTATAATTATTCCTAAAATAAGTTCCTGATGAGATTTAAAAGTCATTATAAAATCTGAATCATGTTTTTCTTCTTTCATTCTTGCTTTAATATCATTAAATAATAAGGGATTTATATATGAATAACTTTCAAAATTTATATCTCGCTCTTTTCTAAATCTTCTATACATATTAGGAAAATTATTAAGAAGAAAAGGTCTTAAAATTGCTTTTTTTATAGCAAATTTTAAACCAAAAATTTCTTTCATTTTATTAAAAGATAAACTATATTCAAGACCTGCAAAAGATATTGTTCCGTTTCCATGTTCTCCCGTTAATAATACTCCAAATCCGTCATTTGCAACATTTTGTTTTATATCATAAATCCAATGAGCATTAACTCCTGCATGAATACAAATATTAAAATTATTGACATACTTTAAAAGTGTTTCAATTACTCCTATATTTTCAGATTGTAAATAAATCGGTTTTATATTTCCAGAAGCTTCAACAGTTGCCTTTATAAAAGGTTTTTCATCTCCTTCTCTTATACCAATATTTTTTTTGCTAACCTCGTAAAAAGGAACATGGCTATAAGTGCTAAGAGTTTTATTTTCTTTTTTAAAAAGTTGAGAGGCAATATATGCTACAGAGCCAGAATCTAATCCTCCACTTAACATAGAGGCTACAGGTTTATAACTTCTTAATCTATTTTTTATAGCAGTTTCTAATAAATAATATAACTCTGATGTATAATCTTCTATTTTTTTTGAATTATTTACTTTTATATCTCTAAGATTCCAATATAAGTATTCTTTAAAGTAATTTTTATTTATTTTTATATATTTAGATGGTTCTAAAATATAAATATCTTTGTATAAAGTAAAAGATGAAAATTTTTCATTAGACCATATTCCTAATATTCTTAAAATCATTTCTTCATTTATTTTAGACTTTATTACATTTAAAATAGATTTTATTGAAGAAGAAAAGATTATTTTTTCATTATCATAATAATAATGGATTGCTGTATAACCATGATGATCTCTTGATATTAGTAATTCTTGTTTTTCATAATTAAAATAAGCTAAAGCCCAATCTCCTAACATAATATTGAATGATTCTTCCTTGAATTTTTTTACAATTTCAAGAGCAATATCTCCATCAGGTGTAGTGTCTGATATTTTTAAATTAATTTTATTAGATAATTCTTTTCTATTATCTAATCTTCCTTTAAATACAAATAATTCTTTTGAATCATTTTTTAAAATAGGTTGGGTTTCATATAAGGATTCTGGAGTATTATAAGTTAGCATATGTCCAAAACCAACATTTTCAAATACTTTTATATCATATTTTTCATGTGGATAATTTGAAATAGGTTTATAAAGTTCTTCTATTTGATTTAATAAAACTTTTTTCCCATTCCTATTAAATATACCAAAAATTAAGCTCATAATATTTTATTTATACTTCTAATTTTTTATAGCTACTAAAAGAGTTCGAGGATAATAAAAACTAGGTGTATCTCTACTAAGTTCCCCAATATCATCTAATTGTTCGTAAACATTTGAAAATCCACTATCATATAATGCTCTAATAATTTCACTTTTACATAACCAAAAAGACTTGTTATTGTTATAGGCGGCCCCATGCATAGCTTCTATTCTTTCTTGTTTTGTATCTTCTCTCCATTCATGAAACCATCGACCTTTATAGCCTTCATTTTCTGTTATTTTTTTAGATAAATCATAGTTTTTTGGATATTGAATATAAGGTGTATATTTATCTTTTTGATATTCTGATTCATTAAATTCTTTTCTCTTTTGAGAATTTATATTTTTAAAAACTTTATTAAAAGAGTGTTCTAAATAGTATTGATAATCTTCTTTTTCATCATATGCATAATAAGTATGAAGTATTAACATTTTTTTTGTCTGATTTGCAACTATTTTTAAAAAGTTTATAGGATTATCTAAATGATATAATAATCCAAAACAAAAACTAATATCAAATTCGCCATATTTAGCTAAATTTCTTGCATCATCTTTTACAAATTTAAGATTATTTAGTTTTAAATTTAATTTTATATATGTAGATTTTAATAAATTCTCTTTTCTTGCGTCTATCCCTAATGTATTAAAACCCATTTTAGCAAATTCAGAAGAATATCCTCCTTCCATACAACCAATATCAACTATTTTTATATTTTTAGCTTCATTTTCTTTTAAATTGATAAAATTATTAAGAGAACTTTTCACTGCTTTCATAACCATACTTTCTGAAAGGGTATTTTTTATGGTTGGGATTGTTTTTTGTCCATTTGACAAAAGTATATTATGTGCACTAAAGTCCATTTTAATTCCTTTAAATTTTATTATTAGCTATTTTCTCTTTAATTTTAATATATTTTATATTTAAAATGTCAAAATTAAAAAGCTTATTATGACAGTATTTCATGTATAAATCTTCTATAAAAATATTAATATTTCTTTCTTTTCTTCATATCTAGAATTATAATATTTTTTATTGTATAATATCTAACTATATTTAATTTTATTTTACTATAGAGTTTATAAAATGAACACAGAAAAAAAAGAATGGATAAAACCAACATTATCTAAAATTGAGATTAATTACATTACTGAGGCTAGTTATGCTGGAGTAGTAAGTGATGGAATATATTATTCATAAAAAGCGAGCTAAAGAATTTTATAATTAGTCAACTATATTATAACAGTATAATTTTTATTATAAGAGAAAATATTGATAATAGAATGAAATATATTTTATACTTGTTTTTTAGTAGTATCAATAACGGTTCTAAAATTATAAAAATTATCTCTTTTTAATTCACTACTAAAATAGTTAGTAACATTTCTAAAAATAATACTAGTTCTTAAAGCTTGTTCAGAATAATTATTTGTAGTTGGAATATTTTCATAATATAGAAACATAAATAAATTATATTATTCATTAGTTACTTAAAAATTTTTGTAACTCTTATGAGCTGTTTTAGACATATTCCCGTACGAAGAATTTATTTTATTCATACTTCCAATTATTTATAATATCTGATTTTTTTACTAATTCTAAAAAATCTTGTGTTTTTTTATTATTATTTGAAATCAAAAAACTATTTCTATTTAAAAGATAAAAAAATCTTTTTGAATAATAATAAGGTGCATTTATAAAATTAATATTAATCTTGTATTTTTTATAGAATTCTTTTTTAGTTATAAAAATTCTTTTTATTATTTTAATAATTTTATGAGTTTTGTTCTTATCAAAAAAATTATTAAATGTATTATGCATATCTTTGTATTTTACATAGTAATCCAAATCTGTTTTATCATATCCATTCATAATTTCTATTGCATTATCAATTAAATTATAATCAAATTCAAAGTTATTACTAAGTCTACTAAAAAAATCTAATGGAAAATTAAATTCAAAAATTTTTTCAATTACTTTTAAAACAATAAAAACTCCTTTTTCTATATTATAATTTTTGCTTATTAAGACAAATCTATCAAAATTAATTTTATTTTTAAATTTATCTAAAAGTACGTATATATCATAATAATGACGTAAATCCATTGCAAAATGATCTTCATAAACTATATGAACTATTAAATGTATCAATAAGTAAACTTCATCAAAAATAAGCACTTCTAAATTATCAATATAATTTTTTGATAAATTATTCCATAAATCATTAATTGGTATATTTATTTTATATTCTATATTATAAATATGTTCATGAACTTCTAAGACAATATTGTTATTTATTAATTCTGGTAAATGGTAATTATCATTATTTTCAAAATCAGAAATATTTATAATTTTTTTTGAATCATAACCAATATTTTTTAATATTAAATAAGCTTCTTTTAACTTATTTTTAGGAACTAAAATATCAATATCTCTTGAATGTCTTAGTGCAATATTTTCATATATAAAAAAATTTAAATGACTTCCTTTTAAAATAATCATAGGTATATTATTTTTATTGAATTCTTTTACTATTTTTAGTATTTCTGCTTTTATTTTTAAATTTTTAAAAGTTTCTTTTTTAAAGTAATTTTCAAATGTGTTTGAAATTTCTTTAGGAAAATAATTTAAAAAATTATTTTTCATTAATTTATAATATATAATTTGAGTTATATTTTGTTTTTTTGATTTTTCTAATAGATATAAATAACTATCATAATCTAAATTTTTTAAGACTAAATCTAATTTATTAGTATTATTAGATAATAATTCTAACAATATTTTATCTAATTCTTTGTTTTTATTCATTTTATTAATATTTTTATAAAATATTTACTCTAAATATATATAATCCTTATGTATATTTTTTTACATAAATATCTTCATAATTGCTTAATAGTATATTTTTTTAGTTATATTAAATATATTTTAATTATATAATAATATATATATATTAAAAAGGTTAGTTTTAAGGTTTGAATAGAAAAATTTTTTTTATAAAGATGTGGTTTTTTATAAACTTTGTTTCAATTTGTTTAAAACTTTTTACTTTAAAAAAAACTATGTTTTTATTAGATAAATTAGTTTATTTACTAAAATTAAAAGAAACTCCTGAAAATCCTGTTTTGTTTCTTAAATGGTATATAAATAACATTAAATATGTATCTAAGTATACTTTTTTAAGATGTATGTGTTTAGAAACCTCTCTTATAATTCGTTTTTTTGCAATAAAAAATAAAATACCAAATGAGTTAAAACTAGGTACAAATATAAAAGATGGTATTTTTAAGGCTCATGCTTGGATAGAAGTTAATGGAGAAGTAGTGTCTGAATATGAAGATCAAAGAAGTAAATTTATAACATTCAAAAATAAAAATAATAGTATTTTGTAAACGGAAAAAATTAAATAAATATGGATTTTGAAAAAGTTTTAGCTCTGGAAGAAAAATTACTACCAAATTTAGAATTTAAACTAAGAAATAAGTTAAATATCAATCCTAATAATGAAGAAGATAGTTTTAATTTAGCAGAGGTTTTAAGAAAATTAGGAAAAATAAATCATTCTATTTATTATTATAATAAAACCTATCAATTAAATAATAATAATTTAAAAGCTAAATATCTTTATAATTTATTACTCCAAAATATAAATGATTTTGATTATCCAGATAATATTGAGCCAATCCCTTTTATAAAATACGATAATTTTTTTGATGAAAATGAAAAAAAAATAATTTGGAAAAATATTTTAAAAAATAAAGATAATTTTTCAGTTTCAAAAACAGAAACTGGAAGAGAACATACAAGGAATTCTCTTAGTTTAAAAAAATCATATACTCCAGAAATAACAGATATATTGAAAAGTAAAATTATTTCAAAAATAGACAGTGCTTCAAAAATATTCAAATTAGATAAAAAAAACTATTATTTTAATTATAATACAATTTGCTATTCAGATGGTTCTTTTTTTAAAATTCATATAGATAATAAATATACTCCTAATACAGAAATAGTTTTTATATATTATTTTTATAAAGAACCCAGAGAATTTACAGGAGGTGAACTTTTATTATTTGATTCTGATACAAAAAATATAGCTTTTAAAAATAATTATTACACAAGAATTATTCCTGAAAATAACAGCGTTATTTCTTTTCCAGCTAAAAATACCTTTCACTTAGTAACAAAAATAAACTCATATTCTAAAGATTTTGAAAAATCAAGATTTGCTATTATTAATTGGATTGATCTTGACTAAACTACGTTTCTTAATTGCTCTTTCCAAGAAGAGGCATAAGTTTTATTTAAATTCATTAACTCTTCATGAGTTCCTTTTTCTATAACCATACCTTTATCCATAACATAAATCATATCTGCTTGCATTGCAGTTGTAAATCTATGTGTAATTATTAATGATGTGTGACCTTTTACTCTTTCTTTGAATTTTTTTATCCATTCAGCTTCAGCCCAAGAATCCATAGCACTTGTTGGTTCATCAAAAATAATGAAATCAGCTGGTTTTATAAAAGCTCTTGCTAAGGCTATTTTTTGCCATTCTCCTGTACTTAGTTCACTACCATAAAACCATTTACCTAAAATACTTTTATATGAATCAGGTAATTTATCTACAATATTCTTAGCACCAGAGTTTATAGTAGCTTCTTCTATTTTTGAGAATTCTGGCATTTTATCTTCATAATTTCCTAAGCCTATATTTTCTAATAAACTTAAGTTAAATTTTAAATAATCTTGAAATAAAACAACAGTATTTTTATAAATATCTTCTTGAGAAAACTTTTTATAATCTATTCCATCAACTTCAATATTTCCTTCTTGAGGATCATAAAATCTACAGAGCATTTTTATCAAAGTACTTTTACCAGCTCCATTTGTACCAACTATAGCAGTAATTTTATTTGCTTCTATTTCCATATTTAAATTATCTAAAGATTTATCTTGATTAAAATTATAAGAAAAAGATATATTATTTATTTTTATAGATTTCTCTATTTTAAAATCATTTTTACTCTTATTAAATACCTTGTCCTTAAGTCCGAGTGTATTATTTTTTATATCTAAAAATTCAAATAAATTTTCTAAAAACATCATGTTTTTATAAGTTTCTGTTAAATTATTTACTAAAATATTTATTGTTTTCTGAGATCTATCTAAAGCTACATAAATCATTACTAAAGAACCTAATGATATTAACCCATTTACTGTTTCTTTTACTATAAAAATAATAATAAACGATAATATAAGCAAATACCATAATATTATAAATATATCTGTTATTAATTGATTAAATGATAATTTTTTTTGCTCATTTCTTATTTTTAAGCTTGTATTTATAAATAAATTACTAAAATAATTACCTATATTAAAAAGTCTTAATTCTGCGGCACTTTCTCTTTGTGTAAGTAAATAATCATAATATCTAATTTTTCTTTGCTCTAATGTTATTTTTTTTCTCCATTCATGGAATTTTACAGTTTGAAATAAAAGTAATGGTATTGTTGGTATAGTTCCTAGAATTAAAACTAAAGGAAACCACCACTTAAAAAAGAATAATAATGCTAAAATTGAAAATAAAGTAATAGAATTTTGTATTAAATTTCCAATGTTTTCTAATAATGCTATAGGTCTTGTTAAAGTTTCAGTTGAGGCTCTAAATAATTTATCATAAAATTCTGATGAATCAAAAAAAGATAAATCTAAGCTAAGTGATTTTTTATGAATTAAAGATTGTGTATAATCTCTTACAAGCTCTCCTTGTAAATTTCTTAGATAATTTGTAAAACTTTTTAAAATCTCAGTAATAAAAAAAATACCTAAAAGTATTAATATTTTATAAAAAATATCATCTAATACTAAATTATTTTTAGAGATATTATCAATTAATGGTTTTAGTAAATATATAAATAAAAGTGGTAAAAATCCCTGAATTATTAAAGTAATAAACCAAATTAAACTAATTTTTCCTGATGCTTCTTTTATTAATTTTATTGTTCTAGAAATATAAGGTAATTGTCTAAAAAAAGTACTTAATTTTAGTAAAGTAAATAATTTTTTCACTTTTATCTTAAATTACTCTATTGTATTGATATTATCTCTTCTTTTTCTAAAGATTCTAATAACTCTAATATATCTTTTTCACACTCTTCTTTACTTATATCATATTCTTGAGTTAATTTTTCTATTAATTCATTATAAGTTTGTTTTTCATCTAATAATTCCCATATTCTTTTACCTATAGAATTTAATCCATAATAAGAATTATTTTCTAAACTCATCATTACCAATCCATCATCTAATTCTGAGGCAACCAAAGAATCATTTTTTATTATTTTTGATGATAATTCTATTTTTTTCATACGTTTATATTAATTGAAATATTTTTTTATTTATGATAACATATTTTTTATCAATATAGGAATTAGGATAAAAAATGAACGAAGAAAAAAAAGAATGGATAAAACCTGAATTAGAAAAAGTTGATATAAATATAATTACAGAGCTTGGTAGTGCATCAAATACAGATGGTTGTTTAAAATCATAATTAAGTTATTATTTTATACATACTAAAAGAGTTCTAGGATAATAAAAACTAGGCGTATCTTTACTAAGCTCACCTATATCATCTAGTTGCTCATAAACATTTGAAAAACCTGAATCATATAAGGCTCTAATCAGTTCATTTTTACATAACCAAAAAGATCTACTATTATTATAAGAAGCTCCAGGCATTTTTTCTATTTTATCTTTGTTTGTATCTTCTTCCCATTCATCGAACCAACGACCTTTGTATCCTTCGTTTTCTGTTATTTGATTAGATAATTTATAATTCTTAGGGTATTGAATATAAGGCGTAAATTTATCTTTTTGAGCTTCTAAAGCATTAAATTCCTTTCTTTTTTCAGAATTTATATCTTTAAAATTTTTATTAAAAGAATGTTCTAAATAGTATTGATAATCTTCGTTTTCATCATAAGCTAAGTAAGTATGAAGTATTAGCATTTTTTTTGTCTGATTTGCAACTGTTTTTAAAAAGTTTATAGGATTATCTAAATGATATAAAAGTCCAAAGCAAAAACTAATATCAAATTCTCCGTACTTAGCTAAATTTCTTGCATCATCTTTTACAAATTTAAGATTATTTAGGTTTAAATTTAATTTTATGTAGGTAGATTTTAATAAATTTTCTTTTCTTGCATCTATTCCTAAAGTATCAAAACCCATTTTAGCAAATTCAGTAGAATAACCACCTTCCATACAACCAATATCAACTATTTTTATATTTTTAGGTTCATTTTCTTTTAAATAAAAAAAATTATTAATAGAACTTTTTATAGCTTTCATAACCATCGTTTCTGAAAGTGTATTTTTTAACCAAGGTATTGTTTTTTGTCCATTTGGTAAAAGTATATTATGAGATTTGAATTCCATTTTAAATCCTTTTTATAATCCATCAAAAGGGATATAATAGTTACCCTGTTTAAAAAGACATTGTTCTTTTATATCAAAAGCGTAACTAACTCTTGGGTATTCTTGGTTATGCCAAGGTGAAACCTCATGATAATTACCCATATTACTTTTTGTTATTATTAATAACCCATCTTTGTTTTCAAATATATGATCTTTTTCATTAGAATCTTTTAATGGACCGTAACTTGTATAAGCACCTTCTGTAAAAGCTAAAAAAGAACCTATTATTCTTGCTTCGTGTGTATGTCTAAATATATCTTCACCTTGTTTACTTATATTATACCAAGACCTTATATAACAAGGATATAGTTTATTTTCTGTTTGTTCTAGAAAATATCTGAATAAAGTTCTTGTAGCTAGAAATAAATTCATATAGGCTGAATCCAATAAAAAAACATTATATTTATTATATCTAGCACTTGTTGTATTTTGATATACTTGACTCCAATTTTTGTCAGGCTCTAATTTCATTACTTGTTTTTCATATTTTAAAGCTAATTTAGCTAAAAGATGAGCATATTTTACATTTAAACGAGCAATAGCAAAAGGAGTATCATGATGATATTCCATATAAGGTTTTTCTATAAATATATTATTCACTAGTTTATTTTTTAGAAATATGATATTTGAATTATAATAGATATTATTATATAATGACTAGTGATAACTATTTATTTCTAATAAAATTAGGAAAAATAAAATGAATCAAGAAAAAAAAGAATTGATAAAACCTGAATTAACTAAAATTTATATTAATCTTAATACTGAACTAGGTGGCTCATGTCTTACCGATGCTTTTGGTCTTAGTTAAAGATATTGAATAAATGACTTATTTTTATAATTTATATAATATAAAAATAAAAAGTAATATAGAAATAAATGATATGATAAAACTAAATCAAAAAGAATATTTTGATTTAGAAATAGATTCACAAATGATAAAAAATGAGTCAAAAGTTAAAATTGAACCTCCTTTTTTATATTATCTAGATAAAGATACTTTTTATTTGATAATTAGAAATGTTGCTATTTATAGAGTTAGTGAAAATAAAATTTATATAGAATATTCAAATAAAACAAATATTAATGAAATAAGTTTATTCCTTTTAGGATCTTGTTTTGCTTTTATTTTGTATAAAAAAGGACAGTTACCAATTCATGCTAGCAGTATAGAAACAAAAAATGGTTGTGTATTTTTTTGTGGAGATTCTGGAGTTGGTAAATCAACAACTTTAAATGCTTTTATTCAAAAAGGTTATAAAATGATTTCAGATGATGTAACCTCTTTATCTTTTGAAAATAATAAAATAGTTTCTTATCCTTCTTTTCCTAAAACTAAGATATGGGAAGATACAGCTAAAAATTTTAATATAGATATATCTAAGCTTAATAAAGTACATCAAGAAATGAATAAATATTCTAATCCAATTAAAGAAGACTTTTTTTCTAAAAATGAAAATAAACCATACATTTTATATGATTTGAATATATCAGAAAATAATAAAATTTTAATAGAAGAAATAAAGGGAATAGAAAAAATAAAAATATTACTAAAAAATAGCTATAGATTTGTTTATGTTAATTTATTAAAAAAAGAAAAAAATTATTTTGAACAAATATCACTATTAGCAGATAATATAACAATTAAAAGGGTTTTTAGGTCTAAAACTTATAATTCTATAAAAGAAATTACAGAAATACTAGAAAAAGATTTTATTTTGTAAAAATTTCATTTGAAATTATAATTATAAGTTTATAATACATATTAATCTGATTTACACAGAAATTATATTCAAGAATGAAAAAAAAAATACTATATATAGCTCCAGCTCATTCTATCCATACTTATAGATGGACTAAATTTTTTGCTAATTCTGGTTATGAATTATTTCTTATATCCGATAAAAAACCTTGCTATGATTTTTCTTTTTTAACTCTTTTTGATTTATCTGAAGGTAATAATAAATATACAAAATTTGTATTTAATTTAATAAAAACTATAAAAATAATAAAAACAATAAACCCAGATCTTATACACGCTCATTGCTTATTAAAACTTGCTTGGATTCCATCTTTAATAAATTATTCTCCTGTTATTATAACTCCTTGGGGTGATGACCTATTAAATAAACGTTTTACTGAAAATAAAATAATTATGTTTTTTAGTAAAATAGCATTAAAAAACTCAGTGTTTGTTACTTCAGATTCATATGCTTTATTAGATAAAGCAAAAGAATTAGGAGCTAAAAATACAGAGTTAATAACTTTTGGGGTTGAAAAAGAAAAATTTTATTTAATAGATGAATCTGAAAAGAAAAAAATAAGAGAAAAATATTCTATAGATGAAGATTCATTTGTTATTTTAAGTCCTAGAACATTAATGCCTTATTATAATATAGATATTATTTTGGATGCATTTATACTTTTAGCTAAAAAATATAATAATATAGAACTTATTATTTTAAACTTTGGTTCAGATCAAATATATGAAAAATATGAAAAAAAATTAATGGATAAAAAAAAATCTAGTAATTTAAGTAATAAAATAAAATTTTTACCTAAAATAGACCATCACTCTATAAATGAAATATATAATATTAGTAATATAATGGTTTCATTACCAAACACAGATGGGACACCAGCTACTTTTTTTGAAGCAATGAAAACCAAATGCCTCGTTGTTTGTAATAATTTAAATTCTTATAAAAATATTTTTGAAAATAATTATGATGTTTCTTTTATAGATAAAATAGATTCTAATATTTTAAGTAATAAAATTGAATATATATATAATAATAAAGATAAATTTGATAATATCAAGGAAAATGGTTTAAAAACAGCACAAAAAAATAATTTTGATGAGCAAATGTTAAAAGTTAATTCTATATATCAAAATATTTTTATAAATAAAATCTAACTATTACTTATTTTTAAAGATACTAAGTTACAAAAGCCATTAAAAATTTCTTTCTTAATTCTTCCTCTCCGCCAGCTTTTTTTACCATTTCTTCCATTTCATTTGGTGTTATGAGTTTAGATTTTGTTTTTATATCTGTTTTAAAAAGTTTATCATTAATATCTTGTACAGCATCATTACCTTCTAAATATAGGCTCATTTCTTTGTTATACATGATATTTTGTTTACTTCCATCTTCATTTATTTTATGAAAAGGAGTATCTAGAGATCTACCAACCATATTAGCAGAACCTATAATAGCTTTATTACCATCAACTGAAATTCCTTTTGTATGAATATATTTGTTAGCAAAACCAGTATCTTGATAATAATAAAAATTTATTTTACCAGAAGCTCCATTTTTTTGTTCTTTTAAAAGTTGATAAGCAGAGTATAAATTTCCATCATTAAAAATATGTGCTGAAAGGCTATCTTTTGCTACAATTACATTTATTTCTACACCTCTTTTTATAGCCTCTTTTAATTTTTCATTTATTTTTGAATCAGTAAAAAAAGCTTGTTCTATATAAATTTCTTTATTAGCACTATCAATTAAATTTAAAATTCCTTTAGAAATATCAGTTTGAAAGTCATCTGTAACTAAGGTTCCTACTTTTGCATTACTTTTAAATTCACCTTTTTTTTGTAATTCATTTAAATTATTAGTTAAAAAAGATTCTGACTTTAATAATTTGTTCCAATCTTCTTCTTTAGGCTTTTCTAAATTATTGAATTCATGCCAATTTTCTAAAAATTCTTTTTGTACATTTCTTACTTCTGGTCCAGCTACTTTTATCATCAAATCATGTGCACTATCATTGGCTAAATGAAAATCATTTATATTTATACCACCAACATTTGCAATAGCTCCATCAACAACAAAAACTTTTCTATGGTCAGATCTTAATAAACCATCGGTAAAAAACTTATACTTCATATTTTTTTCTATATTTTCAATAGCTTCTTTCTTTTGAGAATCACTAAGATTAGAAGTATTTATTTCTTCTTTTATTTTTGAAATATTTCTTTCTATCATTTTAATAGTTTTTTCACCTTCTTCTAAGTTTCCTTGCCAACTATTAAAAATAATTTTTACATCTATTCCTTTTGAGGATATTTTAGAAATATTTACTTTGTTTTCATCTGTATCTAACCCAGCGGCCTTTTTTATTAGCATATATGTTAATTTATTACTTGTTTTATCATCTTTTAACTCAAAAGTTTCTAAATTAACACTCTCTTTTGCATCCTTAATCATATTAGACATTTCATTAAAAAAATTAGCTCCTCCTATAATTGGTTGTATTCCATTATTTGAAGTTTTTATTTTAAAATCTTTTTCTAATTGTTTTATGGGTTCTAAGGTTATACCATCTTTATCATTTATTTTTAAACTTAAATCTGTTGATATATTTACTTTTTCAATTTTTCCATCAAAAGAAGCATTTCTAATATTTAAAGTGTTTTTTGATTGTATATCAGGCTTAGAATTTCCATCTTGGTTAATTTTTATATCAAATTCATTTTCTATTTCAGCTGATTTTAAATAATGACCTAAAACTTCTTTTCCTACTTTTACATTTATAGCTTCTTTTTCACTTATATTAATATTAATTTTACCATTTGAAATTATTTCTTTTTTATTATCTTTAGTTATTTTTGCTTTTAAATTTATTTCAGCAGAATCTTCTTTCTCATTTAATTTAATATTTTCTGTTTTAGAAGTGCTACCAACAATTGCTACATCTTTTAGGTTTATATCAATATTTCCATTTTTATCAATAAAAAACTTAGCTTTACTAGCTTCTGCTTTATCAATAAAAAAAGTTTTATCTTTTGAAATAGGAACTTCTAAACCTTTAATATCTGGAATAAAAGCAAGTTCATCTTTATTTTTTTGAATATTTATATTTATACCTTTATATTTATTAGAAATACTGCTATTTATTTTATCTTTTACTGTGCTTTCTAATTTATCCATTATTATAGAATCAAAAATCCAATTTTTATCTAATTTAGCAGATAATTTTCCATTACTATCTGTTTTAATTTTTACTTGAAAATTATCCCAAAAAGCTGGTATTCCAGATTTAGTTATATTTTGAGTTACTTTTATGTCTATTGTATAAGAACTGTCATTTTTATCAAATTTTACATCTTTTATTTCTGTAACTCTTTTACCTTGTTCACTTTTAAAACCTTTCAAAGAAGAAAAAGCTTTATCAAAAATATCTTTATTTATACTAATAGAACCCTCTTTAATTCTTCCAGAAATATCTTCCTTAGAAAAATTATTTATTCCATCTTTATCTTTTATATCAAGTTTTAAATCTAAAATAACTTCGTTATTATTATTTATAGTTTCTCTAGTATTTAGGTTGTTTGATAAATTTATATTAGGTTTTGAAAAAATTTCATTAGAAGTTCTATTAGAAGATATTTTTATATTATCATTAGAAGTAAAAGAAACTTTATCTTCTATTTTACTTATTAATTTTATACTATTATTTTTTAAATTATTTATATTTAGAGATATAAAAGAATTATTAGTGGTTACTTTACACATAAAACAACTTACAAAAAATAGAGATATGTAATTATAGCTTTTTTTTTATCAAAGTTGCTTAATTTTTTATTTTTGTTGGTTTATTTTATTAGTCATATTTACTAATATTCTTTTTAATAGCTCTTTATCTACTTTATTATGTATTTTTTCATTTGCTTTTATATTTGGTCCATAAGAACATTGTCCTAAACAATGGCAACTAAAAAGTTTTATGCTATCAGTTTCTTTGGGTAAATCTATTTTAGTGTTTAGTACTTTTTCTAATGCTAAAGCATATTTTTCATTATCATTTTTTTTACAAGAGTTTCCTAAACAAACAAAAATAGTATTATCATTTTTTTCTTCTAATTCCATAATTATTTTAAAATATAAAAATAAACCTTTCTATCTATTTTATAATCAAAATAAAAATAATAAGATAAAATTATAAATAGTTATTATTATAAAAATATAGGTAAAAGATTTAATAAAGTTGTTAAAAATATATTACTTATATTAGCTAAAATTTTTGAAAATACTTTTTTAAAGTATAATATATAGAAGTAGAAGTTTAATTAGAAATTTCTAGTTTGAAAGTGAGTTTGCGGAGGTTTTTTTAATTGAATAAAATCTGGAAAAATGCAGGGTTATATATAATAATGATACTTGTTGGTTTATCCATATCAGTATCTTTTTATGGTAACAATAAAAAGGAAACTAATAAATCTTACTCAGATTTCTTAAATATGGTTGAGAAAAAAGAAGTTAAAGAAGTATTAATAAGAGAACACGATAATTTATTGGTTATAAATGGAAAAGAAAAAGGCGAAAAAATAAAAATTGTTTATCCTAGTGATGATAAACAATTATTTGAGATTTTAAGACAAAATAATGTTGAAATAAAAATAGAAGATCAAAGACAATCATCTTGGTGGATATCATTATTTTCTTCTGTTTTATTACCACTTATTATTTTTGTAGCGATTTGGATGTTTATAATTCGTCAAGCTCAAAGTGGTAGCAGTCAAGCTATGTCTTTTGGTAAAAGTAGAGCTAAACTTATGGTTGAAAATAAACCAAAAGTTAAATTTGACGATGTAGCAGGAGTAGAGGAAGCTAAACAAGAATTACAAGAAGTAGTTGAATTCTTAAAAAGTCCTGAAAAATTCCAAAAATTAGGTGCAAAAATTCCTAAGGGTGTTTTATTAGTAGGTTCACCAGGAACTGGTAAAACTTTATTAGCAAAAGCTGTTGCAGGAGAAGCTGAAGTTCCATTTTTTAGTATAAGTGGTTCTGATTTTGTAGAAATGTTTGTTGGGGTTGGTGCATCAAGAGTAAGAGATCTTTTTGAACAAGCTAAAAAACATTCTCCTTGTATTGTATTTATTGATGAAATAGATGCTGTAGGAAGACAAAGAGGAGCTGGTATGGGTGGTGGACATGATGAAAGAGAACAAACCCTTAATCAATTACTTGTAGAAATGGATGGATTTGAAGATAATCATAGTACAATTGTTATAGCTGCAACTAATAGACCAGATATTTTAGATTCTGCCTTATTAAGACCAGGAAGATTTGATAGACAAGTTATTGTAGATCGTCCTGATGTTAAGGGTAGAGAGCAAATACTAAAAGTTCATGTAAAAAATAAACCTTTAGCAAAAGCAGTTGATTTAAAAGTTTTAGCAAAAAGAACACCTGGTTTTACAGGAGCTGATATTTCTAATCTTACCAATGAAGCTGCTCTAATTGCTGCAAGAAAAAATCAAACTGAAATAACTATGGAAAATATAGAAGAAGCTATAGATAAAGTTATTGCTGGACCTGAAAAGAAAAATCGTATAATAACCGATGAAGAAAAAAGAATTATTGCTATTCATGAAATGGGACATACTTTAGTTGGTAAACTTTTACCAAAATGCGATCCTGTTCATAAAGTAACTATTGTATCAAGAGGTATGGCACTTGGTTTAACTATGACATTACCAGAAGATCATGTTTTAACTTCTAAACAAGAAATTATGGATAGAATGTGTATGATGCTTGGTGGAAGAGTAGCAGAAGAAATTGTTTTTGGTGAAATAACTACAGGAGCTCAAAATGATTTACAAAGAGCTACAGAACTTTCTAGAAAAATAGTAATGGATTTTGGAATGACTGAAAAATTTGGTCCTATTACTTTTGGTAGAAGCGGAGAAAATGTCTTTTTAGGAAGAGATTTTGGTTCTGAAAGAGATTATAGTGAAGCTGTTGCTGGTGAAATAGATTCTGAAGTTAGAAAAATAATTGTAGAAAATTATGAGAGAGCTAAAGATATCTTAATAAAAAATAAAAGAAAACTAATAAAAATATCTAATGTTCTTATTGAAAAAGAAACTTTAGATTCTGAAGAAATAGATTCTTTTATTAAAGAGGAAGATGATACTAAAGATGATGTAGAAACTTTATTACAAGAGTTTTTATCTAAAAAATATAAAAAAGATGATGAAGAAATAGATTTAGATAAAAAAGATACTAAAAAAGAAATAGAGCTTGAAAAAAAGTAAATTGTAATAATATATAAAAAAATAAGTCTGGATATTGCTATCCAGATTTTTTTATGGAAATAAGGTTATTTACTAATTAGGGTCAAAAAATTTTCTAACTATATAAGAGTTTTTCAAACTCTTTTCTTTTGATTTCTAAATAAGTGTCTTCTAACAAAATAGATAATTCTTTTAATTGTATTTTTTCTAACAAAGCACTTAATAAGTCATCTTTCATAGAAATTAATACTTTCCCGTTTATTTGGGCACTTTCTTTTTGATATAAAAGATTATTTATGTAATCTTTAAAATTTATTAGAGTTTTTATACTTATTTTCCAATAAAAATTATAAAATAATATTCTAATACAACAATAATTAGAACAGGTAATTACTTCTGAATTTTTTGTTTTATATAAAATAATTTCTTTATTATTCATAAAAGCCATAAAATAAAAATCTAATTATTTATATTATAACATATTAATTAGTTAGACTAACTATTAGTTAAATTAATTAATCTCTTTTTAATATTGTAGAATTCGTCGAAACTCTGCTTCAGGGTAATGGCGTGATTTTGGTGTACAGCCTTGTCCCCAGAGTCCTTTGTGGTATTATACTCAAAAAGAATTGGTTTATATTTTTTCAGTCAGTGAGTCTATAGATGAAACATTGGGTTGCAACTCATTGTTTCAGGGGAATATGATTTTGAAAAAATGCAAACTATAAAATATTAACTATAAACCATAAAGTAGGTCTTAATTTTATTCTCTTTTTTTGAGTAGGATTTAAAAGATGATATAATTTACCTCTATCTTTGTATTTATAAAAAAAGTAATGAGCTTATGGAAGAAAATTCTTATATAGATGAAATAGAAATATTAATACGTTCTAGATATCCAATTCTTTATATAACCTCTTGGGAAGAAAAAAGAGTAGAAACTGATATTATGAGAATATCAACAAGAACTGATAAAAAACTTTTTAGTTGGACTAATACTCAAGGTTTAGTTAATATAACAGTTTCCAAATCACCTTCTGTAATTAGTGAAAATACCAGAGATTTATTTAATGCTTTAGATAATATACAAAAAGCTCCTGACGCTGCTATATACATATTAAAAGATATTCATTCTTATTTATCAGAGCCTTTAATAATAAGAAAATTAAGAGATACAGCTAATATTTTAAGAAGTACTTTTAAAACCATAATTATTATATCTCCTGTATTAAAAATACCTGTTGAATTAGAAAAAGAAATTACTGTAGTAGATTATGAATTACCTAATATAAATGATTTAGGAGCTATTTTAGACAAATTGATTTTGTCTTTACAAAATAGCAAAAAAAATGTGGAAATAAATTTAGATTCTAATGCAAGAGAAAAAATGCTACAAGGAGCTTTAGGCTTAACTCAATTAGAAGCTGAAAATGTTTTTTCTAAAATAATAGTGTCTAAGAAAAGGTTAGATATTGAAGATATTTCTTTAATATATGCTGAAAAAAAACAAATAATAAGAAAAAATGGCATTTTAGATTTTTATCCTACTCAAGAAAATATGAAAAATGTTGGAGGAGTAAATAATCTAAAAAAATGGCTTAAAAAAAGAGGCACTTCATTTGGTAAAAAAGCAAGGGCTTATGGCTTGCCTCAACCAAAAGGTATTTTATTATTAGGAGTTTCTGGTTCTGGTAAAAGTTTGGTAGCTAAAGCTATTTCATCTTTATGGCAATTACCACTTTTAAGATTAGACATAGGTTCTCTTTTTAGTGGGTTAGTGGGTTCTTCAGAAGAAAACATGAGAAAAACCATAAAAACAGCTGAAGCAGTTGCACCATGTCTTTTATGGTTAGATGAAATAGATAAAGGTTTTAGTGGTTCTAATAGTTCTAATATTTCGGATGGTGGTACAACTGCCAGAGTTTTATCAAGTTTTTTAACTTGGATGCAAGAAAAAACTAGTCCTGTTTTTATTATAGCTACAGCTAATGATATTTCTAAATTACCACCTGAATTATTAAGAAAAGGTAGATTTGATGAAATTTTCTTTTTAGATTTACCAAAACAAAAAGAAAGAATGGAAATTTTCTCAATACATCTTGAAAAAAGGGGTAGGAAACCCAAAAACTTTAATTTACAAATATTAGCTGATAAAACAGATGGTTTTTCTGGTTCTGAAATTGAAGAAGCTATTATTTCTGCTATGCATGATAGTTTTGAAGAAGATCGAGAGTTAGAAACTTATGATATTATAAACTCTCTATCTCATGCTGTCCCATTATCTCAAACTATGAAAGAAGTTATAGATGATATAAGAATGTGGTGTAAAGATAGAGCAAGACCTGCTTCTGATTAAATTATGGATTAATAAAATCTTTTAATTCAAAAACTCCTGTTACTGGTAATCCTAGCATAGAGTATTTTGATTCCATTTTTATAATACCTGCATCTTTAGCAAACCATATTAAGGTCTTAGCTTTTCCTGCTGGAGTTTCTGCATCTCCACTAAATTTTTGGGTATTGTAATTTTTACCAGATATTGAAATGTTTTCATTCCCTTCATATTTTATTTTATTTGCTAACATAGTATATTCTTTATTATCTTTTTTTACTTTAGGTATAAAAGAAAATTCTTTTAGTTTTATAGTTTTTTCTTTGATTTTATTTCTAGCAGTATATTTAATAGTAACATTATCATCTTTTATATTAGTAATCTCTGTGGCTAGTTCAAATGAAATAACTGGTGCTTTCATTAGATAAAGCCATTTCATTCCTTTCTTTAATTTAGGTTGATAACTTTTAGCTATATCTTCAGGTTCTACCAAATCACCTTTTTTTAAATCTATAGCAAAACTATTAGTTATTAATAAAATCCAGCAAAACAAAAAAACAACTAATTTCATGTATTTTATACCTTTTTAGACAAAAGTTTTTAATAGCCTTTATTTTAGCATAGAGATTAAACAATAGTATTAAAAATAATTATTAAAATCGTTTTAGAACAAACTATTTTATTTTATTAACATGTTAGAATAGCTTTTATGAAAAATATAGATAAAAAAAATTTTGCTAGATTAAAAGCTTATATAAGGCCATATTATAAGGATTTTTCTTTTTGTCTTTTTTTATTAGTATTAAATACAGCTATAAAGGTTTCTGGTCCTGTTATAATTCAAAAATCAGTTGATGATTATATAGTACCTAAAGACTTTTATTCTTTAGCTTTAATTCTAAGTTTTTATGTTGTAATACTAATTTTGGGTTTTGTTAGTAATTATTTTGAAATAATGAAATTAGAAACTTTAGGGCAAACTATTGTAGCTCAGATAAAAAAGGATGCTTTTAAGCATTTATTAACTTTAGATATGAATTATTTTGATAATTCTAATACAGGAAAAATAGTTTCAAGAATAGAAAATGATACAAATGAAATGACAGTTTTATTTACATCTTTTATAACAACTGTTTTAGGAAGTATTTTATTATTAGTTTCTATGTTAGGTGTAATTTATTTTAAATATAATTCTTTAGTTGCTTTTACTTTAATGATGTTTATTCCAACCATATTAATTACATCGTTTATTTTTAATAAATTTATGGGACCAATTTTAATAAAATTAAGAGAATCTGTTGCTGATGTTTCTGGTTATGTTACGGAAATAATTCATGGTATTTCTATTGTACAAATATTTAATCAAGAAAAAGTTATTTTAAAAGAACTAGAAGATAGAAGTAATAAAAAATTAGGATTTGATACTAAAACCAGTATGTTTTTTAATACTTTTTTTAACTTAATGTTTTTTTTACAATCAATTGCTACAGTAATAATTTTATATATAGGAACGTCATTAATACTAAGTGGTAAAATGACTTTGGGTAGTCTTATTTTATTTATGAACTCTTTAAGTTATTTTTTTATGCCTATTATAGAACTTTCGGGGCAATTTAATATTTTTCAAAAAGGTATTTCTGGAGGAGTAAGAATTTTTGAGCTTTTGGATACAGAAGCAAAAATAATTGAAAATACTAATAATAAGAAAATACTTAATAAAGATAATGGTATTACTATAGAATTCAAAAATGTTTATTTTAAATATAAAGAAAAATCTGATTGGATTTTAAAAAATGTAAGTTTTAAAGTTAATCAGGGTGAGCATTGGGCTATTGTTGGTCCAACAGGTAGTGGAAAAACTACTATTATAAGTTTATTATTAAAATTTTATTTACCACAGCAAGGCGAAATTTTAATAAATAATATTGATATAAAAGATATTTCTAAAGATGAGCTAAGAGATTGTATAGGTTTAGTTTTACAAGAAAATATACTTTTCCCTGGTACTATTTATGATAATTTAATTTTAAATAAAACATATTCTAAAGTAGGTACAATGAATTTTGAAGGTAAAGCAGAAACAAATACTAAGAGTAAACAAGAAGTTATAGATTTAATGACTTATTTGGGTATAAATGATTCTATAATGAAATTAGAAAATAAATATGATACAGAAATAAAAGAAAATGGCTCTAATATAAGTTCTGGAGAAAAGCAATTAATTAGTTTTGGAAGAGCTTTATTAAAAAATCCTAGTTTATTAATTTTTGATGAAGCTACTAGTAATATAGATCCTGAAATAGAAAATAATATTAAAAATGCTATGAATAATTTAATGAAGGGTAGAACTTCAATAGTTATTGCTCATAGGTTATCCACTATTAGAAATGCTGATAAAATATTAGTTCTTAAAAATGGTGAATTATTAGAATTAGGAAATCATCAAGAGTTAATTGATAAAAAAGGTTTTTATCAGAATTTAGTATTTTCATCTACTAAATAAAAAAGCCCTCAAAAATGAAGGCTTTTTTATTTTTATAAATTTTATGCTAAATCAGCATTTGCTTGTAAGTATTTTTGAATACTAGCTAAATTATTTTTTGTATCAGCTGCTAAAGTATCTACTCTTGAAGTTGCATCTCTTAAATCTTTATCTTGTTTAGCTCTAGAGCCTTGAGATTCTCCAACTTGAATTTCAACTCCTTTTTTAGTTTGTTTTGTTGCTAAATCATCATCTTTAGGAACAAATGTAGCTCCACTGTCTTGAGTTTTTAGTTCTTGTTTTGCTTCTTTTGTATCAGTAGTTTTGTTTGGTTGTTGAGCTGGTTGTTCTGCTGCTGGTTTGAATAAGCTTCCCAACCCTAATGAATTAACAGCACTATTTAATGCTCCGAGGGCTTTTTCACCTATATCAGAACCAATAGTATTTAAGCTTAAACCACCGCTTTCTTTTAATTTATCTAAACCACCTTTAAAATCTTTATTATCACCAACTGGTTTATTTAAATTAAGAGCTTGATTTACACCCAAGGTATTTTGAGTATTACTATTATCTTTTAACTTTTGAGAAAACTCAGTTGCTTGTTTTGCTGCTAATTGAGCTGTTACTGTTGTAGCATCAGCAGCTGCATTTACTTTACTAGCCATTATGAAATACCTCGCAAAAACGTACTTATATATAAATCTAATTTTAGAATAAAAATCTTATAAAATGAACTAAATAAATCAAATAAAAATAATAAGTTAAAGATTATTTAAAAAATAAAGATTAAAAAAAGACTATTTTAGAGTTAAATTTTAGTTAAATTTGTTTTTTAATTAGCACGAATTTATTTTTTTGTACTATTATTAAAGTATGAATATTATTTAAAACTTGTTGAGGATCTTTAAATGTTAAAAAAAGGAATTTTATTAGTTTCTTCGGTAGTTCTTTTATCATCTGTTTTTACAGGATGTCAAAATAGACTTTCTGATATTGATATGGAAGCAACTCCAACTGTTCAACAAGAGCAAAATGTTAATGCAAGTTCTTTTAGTACAATCAGATCTCAAATTGTAAAAACAATGAAAGAACAATTTCAAGCTATGGATAAAGATGGTAATAAAGAATTAGCTCCATCTGAATTTGGTGTAGGAACTCCTGAAACATTACAAGCTTTTAATAAAATAGATTCTAATAATGATGGTAAAATTACTGAAAAAGAATTTAACCCTAATGTTTTCGAAAGTACAAAAATGGCTTTATCTTATAGAGCTACAGCTAGAAAATTATTTGATGTTTTAGATAAAAATAAAGATAAATATTTAAGTAAAGAAGAATTAAGTTCTCCATTAATTTCAGGTGACTATTTAGCTAAATTCCAAGATTATGATAAAGAGAAAAAATGGTTTTTCTTTTTCAATAAAGGAACAAAAGATAAATTATCTAAATCAGAATTTGAAAATATGTTTGCAGATATGGCTTTAAAAGCTAATGCACCAGCAGCAGCTCAACAATAAAGAAAATAATATTTTAATTTAGCTCCCCAAAGGGAGCTTTTTTTTTGAGAAAATTTATTTTTTAATCTTCTATTTTTATCTATTCAAGACTCACTTCTCAAAAAAATAACCTTTTATAAAGTTTTATTCAAACTATCCCATTATTTTCTATTTAGAGTTAAAATTAAAAATAACCTAAAAGTGTATTTTGGTTGTGAGTCATTCACTCATTGTTTTTTTAAAAGGATTTTTATGAGTTTAATTAAAAAGTTACAAGATTTGCTTGATAAAAAAATCTTAGTTATAGATGGGGCTATGGGATCGATGATCCAAACCTATAAATTAGAAGAAGATGATTATAGGGGACAAAGATTTTCTAAACATAAAACAGATAATGAATATAAGAGTTATTTTTGTAATCATAAAGGTCATGACCATACTGAATCATGTATAGAAAAAGATGAGCCTTTTCCTTTAGGAGATCTAAAAGGAAATAATGATCTTTTATCTCTTACTCAACCTCAAATAATAGAAGAAATTCATAAAAAGTACTTAGAAGCTGGTGCTGACATTATAGAAACTAATACTTTTAATGCCAATGCTATTTCTCAAGAAGATTATAATTTATCTTATTTATCTTATGAATTAAATTATGAATCAGCAAAACTAGCTAAAAAAGCAACAGAAGAATATACAGCTAAAACACCTGATAAACCTCGTTTTGTTGCTGGTGCAGTTGGGCCTTTGAATAGAACTTTATCTTTATCTCCTGATGTTAATGATCCATCTTTTAGAGCTGTAACTTATGATAAAGTATTAAAAGCTTATATAGAGCAAATAAACGCTTTAATAGATGGCGGAGTAGATATTATTCTTATAGAAACTATTTTTGACACACTAAATTCTAAAGCTGCTATTTTTGCTGTAAATGAAGTTTTTGAAAAAAGAAATATAAAATTACCTGTAATGATTTCAGGTACAATTACTGATGCAAGTGGAAGAACTTTATCTGGACAAACAGTAGAAGCATTTTATAATTCTATTAGTCATTGTGATAGTCTTTTGAGTGTAGGTTTAAATTGTGCATTAGGTGCAGAAGAGATAAGACCTTATTTAAAAGAAGTATCAAGAGTTTGTAAAGCTTATGTAAGTTGTTATCCAAATGCAGGTTTACCTAATGCCTTTGGAGGTTATGATGAAACGCCTGAAAGTTTAGCTAAACATATAAAAGATTTTGCTGAAAGTGGTTTTTTAAATATAGTAGGTGGATGTTGTGGTACTATCCCATCACATATAAAAGCTATTGCTGAAACAGTTGAAAAAATACCTCCAAGAAAAATAAATAATTTAGATCCTTTTATGAAATTAAGTGGTTTGGAAGCTGTAACCATAAGACCAGAATCTAATTTTGTTAATATTGGAGAAAGAACAAATGTTACAGGGTCTAAAAAATTTGCTCGACTTATAAAAAATCAAAATTATGAAGAAGCTTTAGCTGTTGCCAGAGAACAAGTTGAAAATGGAGCTCAGGTAATAGATGTTAATATGGATGAAGGAATGTTGGATTCTGAATCTGTAATGACTAAATTTTTGAATCTTATTTCATCAGAACCAGATATTAGTAAAGTTCCTATTATGATTGATTCGTCTAAATGGTCTGTTATAGAAGCTGGAATGAAATGTGTACAAGGAAAAGGTATTGTAAATTCAATTAGCTTAAAAGAAGGCGAAGAAAAATTTATTGAATGTGCTAAAAAAGTTTTAAATTATGGCTTTGCAGTTATTGTAATGGCTTTTGATGAAAAAGGTCAGGCAGATTCTTATGAAAGAAGAATTGAAATTTGTAAAAGAGCTTATGATATTTTAACTAAAAAAGTTCATTTTCCTCCACAAGATATTATTTTTGATCCCAATATACTTACTGTAGCTACAGGAATTGAAGAACATAATAATTATGCCGTAGATTTTATAAATGCAACTAAATGGATAAAAGAAAATTTACCCTTAGCAAAAGTAAGTGGTGGTGTTAGTAATATTTCTTTTTCTTTTAGAGGAAATGAACCTGTAAGAGAGGCTATGCACTCGGTATTTTTATATCATGCTATCAAAGCAGGTTTAGATATGGGTATAGTAAATGCAGGTCAATTAGCTGTTTATGAAGATATTGAACCAAAACTTTTAGAATTAACTGAAGATGTTATTTTAAATAGAAAAGAAACTGCTACAGAAGAATTAATAAAGTATGCTGAAAGTATAAAAGGTACTGATAAAAAAGAAGAAAAAAACATATTAGAATGGAGAGCCAATCCTGTAAAAGAACGAATTAAACATGCTTTAGTAAAAGGTATTACAGATTTTATAGAAGAAGATACTGAAGAAGCTAGAAAAATGTTTGATAAACCTATAGAGGTTATTGAAGGGCCTTTAATGGATGGTATGAATGTAGTTGGAGATTTATTTGGTGCAGGTAAAATGTTTTTACCTCAGGTTGTAAAAAGTGCTAGAGTAATGAAAAAAGCTGTAGCTTATTTATTACCTTTTATAGAAGAAGATAAAAAACTAAATGCGGATACATCTTCTAAAGGTAAAATTCTTTTAGCTACAGTAAAAGGCGATGTTCATGATATTGGTAAAAATATTGTAGGTGTAGTTTTAGCTTGTAATAACTATGAAGTTGTAGATATGGGTGTAATGATACCTTGCGATAAAATTTTAGAAAAAGCTAAAGAAATAAAAGCTGATATTATAGGTCTTAGTGGATTAATAACACCTTCTTTAGATGAAATGGTTTATGTTGCTAAAGAAATGGAAAGATTAAAATTAAACATACCTCTTTTAATAGGAGGTGCTACTACATCTAAAATACATACAGCTGTTAAAATAGAACCAAATTATTCTGCACCTGTTGTTCATGTTTTAGATGCTTCAAAAAGTGTTCCTGTTGTTAGTAATCTTTTAAATAAAAATAATAGAATTGATTTTATTAATAAATTAAAAGAAGAATATATAAAAGTAAGAGAAACCTTTGAAAATAGGACTTCTGATATAAAATATTGGTCACTTGAAGAAGTAAGAAATAATAAATTAAAAATTGATTGGAGTAATTATAATCCTCCAAAACCTAAAAAAATTGGTTTAACAGTTTTTGAAGATTTTTCTTTGGAAAAAATAAGAAAATATATAGATTGGACTCCTTTTTTCCATACGTGGGAAATTTATGGAAAATATCCTACTATTTTTGAAGATAAAATTGTAGGAGAAGAAGCTAAAAAATTATATAAAGATGCAAATTTATTATTAGATTCTATAATATCTGATAAGTTATTAACAGCTAAAGCTGTTTTTGGATTGTATCCAGCTAATTCTATTAACCATGATGATATAGAAGTTTATTCAGATGAAAATCGTGAAAAAGTTTTAAACGTATTTAATAATTTAAGACAACAACATGAAAAGAGAAAAGATGTTCCTAGTCTATCTTTAGCAGATTTTATTGCTCCAAAAGAAACTGGTTTATCTGATTATATGGGCTTTTTCGCAGTTACTTCAGGTTTAGGCATAGAAAAAATATTAGAAAGATTTGAAAAAGAGCATGATGATTATAATTCTATTATGACTAAAGCTGTTGCTGATAGATTGGCTGAAGCTTTTGCAGAATGTTTACATGAACTAGTAAGAAAAGAATATTGGGGTTATGTAGAAAATGAACAATTAGAAAATGAAGAGTTAATAAAAGAAACTTATCAAGGTATTCGTCCTGCACCTGGTTATCCGGCTTGTCCTGATCATACAGAAAAAAGAAAACTTTTTGATCTTTTAGAAGTAGAAAAAAATACTAATATAGTCTTAACAGAAAATTTTGCTATGTATCCAGCTTCTTCTGTTAGTGGCTTTTATTTTTCTCATCCACAATCTAAATATTTTGTTTTAGGAAAAATTTCTAAAGATCAAGTTGAAGATTATGCAAAAAGAAAAAATATGCATATTAATCAAGTAGAAAAATGGTTAGGTTCTAATTTAAATTTCTAATAAATAATACTTTGTATGAATTTAATTAAAAATCATACAAAGTTCTAAAAAATAAATTTAATTTTTACGCTTTTCTAATGAGTTATACCATTTTTGAATGCTTAAAGCATGATTTATTTGGTTTTCATTTAATATTTTTAAAGATAAAATAATATTACCTAATAAAGCTTTTTGCTTATCAAGATCTTTATTATTTAGTGATTTCTGCTGAAAAGATAAGATTTTTTTGATTTGGTCATTATTTACAACTTTCATATATAAAAGTAAATCACCTAATTTTATTCTAACATTATTTTTTATAGGGTTATCTGGATTTTTGACAAAGGTAATTAGCTCTGTTGTTTCCATTTCCATAATTTTATCCAAAAATTCTATTACAAATTGGCTAGGAAAACCTATTTTTTTGAAAGTACTAATAAAAGGTTGTAAATTACTATTAACTTTAGAAAAATATTTTTCATTTATTTCTTCTAAATTGCTAGAACCATCTATTAACTTTAGTAGAGATTGTATTTCTGTTGGTATTGTTGCATTCTTAAGATAATCTATTCCTTTTTTTGTTATTAAAGGTATTATAGCTTTTATTCCTTCATTTATAGGTACACTTTCATATTCCTCAGTTTTATTTAAATTATCTCCTGTTACTTTACTACCTAAAGGATGATTTTTATTAAAATTTAAGGAATTTATAAAGTTACCAACATTTGTATTTTTATTTTGATAGGGTTGTAATTCAAAACTTTCATTTTTATTAGTATCTATTGATTCTTCACTTTCTATTATTTCATTAAAAACATCTTGATCTTGTATTTCTTTAGCATTTTTATTACTAATTATAACTGAATTAGTATTTAATTTTTCTAAAAAATCTATCCCACTAAGATCTAAATTTTCTATATTAGTTTTTTTAGTTTTAGTGATATTTTTATTTGTAAGAATATTTTCAATATCATTTAATAACCTTTTATTATTGTTAATAGATAAAAGAGGTAGTATTTTTTCTAGAAATAAATAAATATCTATTTTTTGTTCTTGTAGATAATCAAGCATACAAGTATTTATTTCTTTAAAAATAGAATATTTCTCAAACTCATCTAATTCTGAAACTATATTTTTAATTTCAGAGAAACTGTTTATTTTCATTTTTTATGCTTACTATATTTGAATATTTTAATATAAATAACTATAAAATATACCATATTTTTATGGTTTTAGCTTATAATATTGGTAAAATATAATAAAGAAGTATAAATATTATAATTTATATAATTTTCATATTATTTATATAGAATTTATTTCTTTTTTATAGTATCTTTTAATTCTACTCCAGCTATTTTGAAGGCTTTTCTAATAGGTTCATAGTCAGAATCAGTTGCTTTTATATACCCATCGAACTTATAAATTTTTCTCATTAATTCTTTACCCTCATTAGTTTTACTAAAATTTATAAGACTATTTGATAAATCTTCTACTGTTTTTGTATCTAAACTTTCACTTACACAAATATTATCTGAAGGAATTGGATCTGATATTCCAACTATTTTTAATTGTTCAGCTTCTTCTGGTTTAAGATATTTTCTCCAAGAACCTTTTTTTCCTTCTTTATCTTCTGAAAAAGTAGCTCCTGCATCAACTTTTTTATTTAAAATAGATAATACAACTGCATCATGGGTTCCTGAATAAATTATATTAGAAAAATCTGTATCTGGTTTTATATTATTTTCTAATAATAACTTTTTAGGAAAAATATAGCCAGAGGTAGATAAAGGATCTCCAAATGAGAATTTCTTATTTTTTAAATCTTCTAAATTATTAATACCAGAATCTTTTCTAGTTATTATTGCTGAGTAATAAAAGGCACTACCATTTCGTTCTGATTTTAAAATAACTTTAACATTTGCTTCTTGATTGGCAATAACATAAGATGCTGCACTCATAAATGCTACATCTACTTTTTTACCTCTAAACGCTTCAATTACTCCAGAATAATCTGTTGCTACAAAAGGCTTCACTTCTAATCCTGTACCTTCACTAATAACTTTAACTAGTGGAGCTATATTTTTTGTAATTTCTTCTGTATTTTCAAAAGGTATTACTCCTAACCTCAAAATTTTTTTATCTTCTGTTTGGTTACAAGAAAATAATAAAACACTTGAAAGTGATAGTAAAATAGTTTTTTTTATCATATATTGTTAAGTTCTTTATATTTATAATAGTACATTTCTGCTGTTTCTAAATCACCTGTTTTTTCTAAACATATTGCTATATCTTGATATAAATCAGAGTCTATTTCATCAATTTCTTCTATATATTCAATTAAATAATTTAAAGCTTCATCATATTTTTTATTTTCAAGCTTTGATTTTCCTAAAAGATATTTAAATTCTATTTTTTCTCTATAAAGAATTAACCTACCAAAAATAAATTCAGATTTTATGTATTCTTTATTTTTAAAAGCCTTATATCCCTTTTCATATAATTCATTAAACTCTTCATTAGAGATAAATACTTCTTTTTTTCTTAAAATACAAATATTTTCAATATAGTTATATAAAATCTCTTCTATTTCAAATTTGAAATTTAATGTATTTTTTATGTATGAAAATAATTCTTCTAAATCTTCTTTTTGCCAAATATGAAAATGAATACTATAATGAGCTTGTAATTGAATTTTTGCATCTTCTATATTTCCATTATTAAAATCAAGGTAATGCTCTTCTCTATTTTTTAAATAAGAACAATTTAGATATTCATCAATTATATGTTCTAATTTTGTTCTTTCTCTATTTTTATCAAAAGTATATCTTTTATCTGGTATTGCCATATAAAGTATGCCATTATTCTTTAGGACTCTAAAAATATTTTCTATTGTTCTAATAGGATTTTCTGCATGTTCTAAAAAATGATTAGCTATAACAAAATCTTGGCTTTCATTTTTTATTGTATATAAGTATTCTCCATCATCTATTATATCCGGTTGAATTACTCCAAATTCTTTTAGTTCTGGGTAATGCTTTAGAGCTTCTTCATGAGTAAATTTATCAACATATTTAATGTTAGTAGTATTTTTATTATAAATTACAGGTGAAGCTAAAGCTCCTATTTCTATTCCATTTCCAATAATATATTTATTAGATAAAAGAGTTCTATTTATATGTAGTTGATTTGCATATGTTGAGCCTATATCAGGATCGAAATCTAAATTACACATAATTAATAAGCTTTTTTCCAATATTCTTGTAAAATATTCATTTTTCTATTTACCCAATCTATATTTTCTAAATACCATTTAACTGTATTTTCCATACCTTCATTAAACATTATAGTTGGTTTCCAATCAAGTTCAGTTTTTATTTTATCAAAATTTAGTGAGTATCTAAAATCATGCCCTAATCTATCTTTTACAAACTCTATTAAATCATGTGGTTTACCCATTATATCTAATACTGTTTTTACTACATCAATATTTCTTTTTTCTTGAGCACTTCCAACATTATAAATTTCATTATTTTTAGATTTTTCTAAGATAGTAAATATTGCATTTGCACAATCCGAAACATATAGCCATTCTCTTATATTTAAACCTTGTCCATATACAGGTATTTTTTGATTATTTAATGCTTTTATAATTACTACTGGAAGTAATTTTTCTGGGTATTGCCAAAAACCATAGTTATTAGATGGTCTTACTGTTATAACATTTAAACCAAAAGTTCTAGAATAAGCTCTTCCTAACATATCAGCACTTGTTTTACTTACTGAATATGCAGAACTTGGATTTAAGGGTGTGGTTTCAAAAAATTGACCTTCTTCTCCTAAATCTCCATAAACCTCATCTGTTGCAATATTTATAAATTTTTGGATATTATATTTTTTTGCACAATCTAACAAAACTTGAGTTCCTTTTACGTTAGTATCTATAAAAGGAGAAGCATCTAAAATGCTTCTATCAACATGACTTTCAGCAGCCCAATGAACTATAGTATCAGGTTTTTCTTTTTCGAAAATATATTCTAAAAATTCTTTATTAGATATATCAGCTTTATAAAAAGAAATTTTATCTTTAACTTTTTCTAATCTTTGTAAATCACCTGCATAAGTTATTTTATCAACAACTACTACATTAATATCTTTTTGTACGGCTTGTCGTACAAATTCACTTCCTATAAATCCAGCTCCACCTGTAACTAATAAATTCAATTTTATTCTCCTAAAGCCTACTATTCCAATAAATATCAGTATAATTTTTTTTAAAGTTCTCATATCTTGCCATTACAAAAAGAGTATCTGACAATCTGTTTAAGTATTTTACTACAAATTCACCAATTTTTTCATTTTTTTCTAAAGTTATTACTTCTCTTTCAGCTCTTCTACAAACTGTTCTTGCTACATGTAAATAAGATGCTCCTATAGTACCTCCAGGTAAAATAAAATTTTCTAAAGGTTCTAATTCTTCAGAGTAACCATCCATTATTTTCTCTAATTTTAAAACGTGTTCTTCTTTTATTTCGGGAATAGAAAATTTTATTTTATCTTCTTCTAAAAAACATAAATCAGAACCCAAATGAAATAATTCATTTTGTATTATTTTTAATTTATTTTCCAAATCATTGTCTAAACCAGATGCAATAGCTAAACCAATAAAACTATTTAATTCATCTACTGTTCCGTAAGAATTAATTCTTGCATTATCTTTAGATACTCTTTGTCCTCCACCTAGAGAAGTATCGCCTTTATCACCTGTTTTTGTATATACTTTTGTTATTTTAGGCATTAAGTAAACCTTTTAAACATATTATTATTAATATGGAAAGTATATCTAATAAACATACTTTGAGAGATATTTCTATATATTTTTTAAAAACATAGTATTAAATTTAACTAAAATATTACTAATAAATGAATTTAAGACCTCCTACGGGGTATCAACCACGCATGAGGAAGGGGGCTGGGGGCTCTGCCCCCGTACCCCCTGAAACCCCAGAGCGGAGCTCTGAGGTATTCTCTAATAAAAATAAAAAAGAAAAAATAATTTATAATTTGACTATTAATTTTTAGATTTAATATGACTCATTATTTGTTCTGTCATTGCTGTAATAGTTAAAGAAGGGTTTACTCCTAAGTTAGCAGGAATTATACTACCATCTGCAATATATAAGTTAGGGTTATTAAAAACTTCACCTTTACTATTAATAACTCCATTTTCTTCATTATCTGCCATAATACAACCTCCTAAAATATGAGCTGTAGTTGACATATCAAAAATAGATTCAAATACAGTGCTTTGTGCCATTCCATTAGCTTTTTTAGCTATTTTATAGGCAGTTTCATTAGCTACAGGATTATAAGTTGGGGGGCTTTTATCTCCTTTTGCTGTTGTTAAAAAACCAAAACTATTTATTTTTACTTTCATTTTATTATCAATAGTTTCCATTACTAAAAGTATTATAGAATTTTTAGCCCAATTTTTTTTATTTAAGGTTTTTATAAATTCTTTAGGCTTACTCAAAGCTTTATAAATAAATTTAAATGGTTTAGTCAACCTATTTCCACCATCTATTGTTAAAGTAGCTAAATAAGCCATGAAATCAGAGCCTTCTGGATATCTTACTACCTCTATATGTGTTTTCTCTGTAGGATAAAAACCAGAAGTAATAGCAATACCTTTAGACCAATTCCTGTTTTTATCCATGGTTACAGTACCTAAAAGAGATTCACTATTTGTTCTTAAAGACTCACCTAAACTTTTAGGAATATTTAAATTCCCCTTTTTATTAGCATCAAAAAGTATTTTTAAAGTACCTAAAACTCCAGCGGATAATACCACTCCTTTTGCATAAAAAATCTCTTCTTTTTTATTTAAAAAACTAGTTGAAACTATCGTAGTTATTTTATAGGTGTCATTTTTATATTCCAAATTAATTACCTTTCTTTCTGGTATTATTTCAGCTCCAAATTTTTCTGCAAAATATAGATAGTTTTTATCTAAAGTATTTTTAGCTCCTACATTACAACCGATCATACATCCACCGCAAAAGTTACAAGGAGTTCTTTTGGGTCCATCCCCATTAAAATAAGGATCCTCTTTCCCATCAGGGTTATTTTCTGGAAAATAAACTCCTACATCAACAGAATGCCAAGTATGTTCTCTGTTATTTTCTTTTGCTATTTGTTTTATTAATTCATCAGGTTCTGAAAAATAAGTGTTTTTAGTTACCCCTAACATTTTTTTTGCTGTTTCATAATGAGGTTTCATTATTTCTTTCCAATTATTTGAAAATCTCTTTATCTCTTTTGCTTCATAATATTCATCTTTAGGTTCTAATAAAGTGTTAGCATAAACTAAGCTACCACCACCTACACCTACACCACCTAAAATAAATACATCTTTTAATAAAGTAAGTTTTTGAATACCATGTAAAAGTAAGGGTGGAAACCATAAATATTTTTTTAAATCCATATTAGTTTTTGCGAAATCTCCTGTTTTGTACTTTTTACCCATTTCCAAAACAGCTACTTTGTATCCTTTTTCAGATAATCTCATAGCAGAAACGCTTCCACCAAAACCAGAGCCAATAATTATATAATCAAAAATTTTATCCATATACTAATAAAAAATAAAAAATACTAATTTACTAATTAAAATTTTACAGTAATATTCTAATTATATGAATTTAAAAATAAAAAACTTCTACTTAATTAGCAAAATATGAGTTTTAAAATAAAAAATATAATAATAGGTAAAAATAGTAATTTATCAGAATATCTATTAGATTATCTTGAAAATCCAGAAATAATATCTATTAAGGATTTATTAATTAACAAAGATAATTTAAATAAGTATAAAAAATATAAAATTAATATTATTATTAATTCTTTTCAACCTGCTATTTTTATTAATAACTTAGATGAACCAATTGATTATATAAACAATGCTATTTTATCTACAGCTTATATTTTGGAAGCATGTAAAAATCTAGATATAAATAAATTAATTTATACTAGTAGTTCTTCTGTTTATGGTAATAATATTTATTGTAAAGAAACAGATACTTTATTACCAACTAATTTACATTCTTCATTAAAAATAGCTAATGAAAAAATGGTTGAAAAATTTTGTTTAGAAAGAAAAATAGATTTTACTATTACTAGAATTTTTAATATGTATGGAGGTAAAGATAATTTTTCTATTATTTCTAAAATAATAAAAGCTTATTTTGATAACTCTGAACTAATTATTATAAATAATGGTAGTTCTATAAGAGATTTTATTAATATTAATGATGTAGTAAAAGTTTATAAAAAACTATTAGATATAAAAAATTTAAACTATATAAATATAGGTTCTGGAGTAGGTTTTTCTTTAAAAGAAATTTTAAATTATTTAGAATTAAAAGGTATAAAAATAAATACAACTAGCATAAATAAAAATGAAATAAAAATTTCAACTTCTTGTATTGAAAATTTAGCTAAGTTAATAGATATTAATCAATTTATAAATGTAAAAAGTTTTTTAGTTGAAACATTAAAAAAATATTAAACGAATTTAAAAAATATAAAATATAAAATTCAAATTTTATTAAAATAAAGATTTAAAATTAAGTTATACTATAAAATAAAGTTATTAAAAGTATATCTTTGATAAAGTTGCTTAATTATTAAAAATGGAAAAATTAGAAGAAGTTTTAACAGCTAGTTTATATGTAGGAAAATCATCCGAAGGCTTATCTTGCACAATAAAAATATCACCAGAAATAATAGTAGCTTCAACTGAAAATGAAAATTATATAATTCCGATAAAAGAGGCTGAATATTTTTTGACAGGGGAAAAAAACTTGTATTTGATTGTAAAAAATGAGCAAATTTCTCTTTGTATAAAATTCCATAATATTTATGAAAGCATTATTCAAAATACAAATTCTATAAGAATCCATGAAAAGTTAAATCAATTAAAAGAAGAATTAAAAAATGTTCCTATAGAAAAGAAAGATTCTGCTTTAGTTATTTTAGGAGTAAGTGCAGTAACAATTATTTATTCCTTTACTTCATTTATAGTATTAATTGTTATTTCTGTATTTATTTTTGGAGTTTTTTCTTTAGAATCACTAAAAGTACTTTTCAAGATTTTATTTTAGACAAACAAAGGATTTTTATGACAAAAAATATAGCTATAAAAAAAATTAGTTTTTTATTACTTGCCTTATCAGTAACTATTTTAATTTCTTGTGATCCTATTATAGATACAACAAAACCAACTACAAAAATTACTACAGCTGGAGTAACTAAAAAAGATATAAGTATAAAAATATTAGATTCTGGAAATAAGCAAAATATTTCTTCTGCATCAGTAAAAATTATATATAAAGGAACTAATGAATCTAAAACTACTAATAGCGAAGGTATAGCTAAATTTTCTATTGCTAAGGAAATAGAAGATTTTTCTGTAGAAGTTTCAACTGATGGATATTTAACAGCTTTTTTTGATGCTAAAGCTATAAAAAATAATACTTCTAATAATGTAATAAGTTTATCTATAGCAAAAGTGGTTGGAACTATATCTGCAAAAGTAGTTTCAGATTCTGGTCAACCTATAGAATCAGCTCTTGTTTCTTTAAATAATTCAGCTGTTTTAACAGATGAAAATGGAGTTTTTAAGTTAGATATTGCAGAAATAACTAGTAGTATGTTTATTACTATTTCAAAAACAGGTTTTAAACCTAAAGATATAACTAATTTTAATTTTTCTAAAAATGCTAATTTAGATTTAGGTAATATATCTCTTAACAAAAGAGAAGAAAAAAAATTATTATTAGATACTAGTAAAAATCCATTAGGTAATAAATCTGATACAGAAACTATAAACTCTTTGAGTAGTTTTTCTAAAATAGCTTCTGATAATGGTTTTTCTTTTTTATATGGTAATTTTTTTAATACCTCAAATATAGATGATATTGATACATTAATACTAATGGCTCCATCTGTAGAATACACTAATTCAGAAATAGAAAAAATAATTGATTTTGTAAAAATAGGAAAAAAAGTTATTGTTACAGGAGAATGGGGTGGTTTTCAATATTTTTCAGCTAATAACATAAATAATTTATTGGCTTATGCTAATTTAAAAATTAATCCTGATATTATAAAAGAAAAAAATAGAACTTTTATAACAAAAAATACAGACTATGTTATTTCTAATAATTTATCAGAACATTTTATAACAAAAAATCTAAAATCAGTTTCTTTTTATTCATCAGCTAGTATAGATATAATAAATCAAGGTTTAATGCCCTTAAATAATAATATTACTAAAATAATAGCTAGTACTTCTTCTGAAGGTTTTAGAATACAAAATTTCAATAAAGGGGTTACTGGTTTTGCCGCTGTATCTACTATAGGTAATGGTAAATTAGTTTTATTAGGAGATACTTCTATTTTTACAGATAGTTTATCTGATGATTTAAAATCAGATATTTCAGCTTATGATAATAAAAAATTTATTGCGAATATTTTAAATTGGTAATTTTATATAAAGTATTTTTATGAACAATAAAAAAAATTATGATGTAATTATAATAGGAGCTGCACCTAGTGGATTAGCTTTGGCATATCAATATAATTAAATAATTATTTCCTAATATAATTTTAACTTGTTATAATTACTTAAAATTTTATATATAGGTTTTTTCGATGAGTTTTCTTGAAAATCATGTAGGAATAATAGGCGGCGGAAGTTGGGGAACAACAGTTGCTAACATAATAGGAGATAATAACTATAAAGCTTTATTATGGTTAAGAAATAAAGATTCTGTAAATGAGATAAATACTTCTCATACTAATAGCAAATATTTACCAGATTTAAAACTATCAGAAAATATTATTGCAACAGAATCTTTAGAAGAAGTTGCTAAAAAATGTAATACTATTTTTTTTATTGTTCCATCTAAAGGTTTTAAAGAAGTAGCTTTTCAATTAGGTAATCATTTAACTGGTGAACATATTTTAATACATGGAACTAAAGGTTTAGAAAAAGAAACTTTTAAAAGAATGTCAGTTATTTTAAAGGAAGAAACTCCTTGTAAAAGAATAGGGGTTTTATCAGGCCCAAATTTAGCAAAAGAAATAATGAAAAAAAATCCTTCAGGTTCAGTTATAGCATCTGCATATGATGAAGTTATAGAGAAAGGTAGAAAAATTTTAGATAATAATTATTTTACTGTCTATGGAACAAAAGATATGATAGGTGCAGAGTTAGGCGGAGTTTTTAAAAATATAATAGCTATTGCATCTGGAATAGCTGATGGTTTGGAGCTAGGTGATAATACTAAAGCTATGTTAATAACTAGAGGTAATATTGAAATGACTAGATTAGGTGTAAATATGGGTGCAGAAGTAAGTACTTTTAATGGTTTATCTGGAATTGGAGATCTTATAGCTACTTGTATGAGTCCACTTAGTAGAAATTATCAAGTTGGATATAGATTAGCAAAAGGCGAAACCTTAGAGCAGATAATGGAAACTAGTGTTTATGTTGCTGAAGGTGTTCAAACTACAAAAACTATTAATGAATATTCTATAAAAAAAGGTGTTGCTATGCCTATTGTAAGAGGTGTATATAAAATTTTATTTGAAAATAAAGATATAAAAAAAGTAATTAATAGTTTGATGAATATAAAATCTGGAAGTGAAATGGACTTTTTGTAGAGGTAAAAAATTTGCTAAAAAAATACATATTTGAAAATCCAGAGATTGTTAGATATTTTAGATTATCATTTAGATATCCTAAGTATATTGGTTTAACTGTATCTTATTTTGCTTTTCTTTTTATTGTTTATTTTATTATTTATTTAGCTTTAAACAAATTATCAGATACTTATTTTACCTTAATTTATGTTTTAACTATTGGTTGGGAATTTGTAATGGCTTTTTATATTTCTACTTATTTTACTTCTAATTCCTTTTCTTTGGAAAAAGAAAAAAATACTTTAGATTTTATAAGGATGTCAACAGTAGATAGAAAAGCTATTGCTATTGGTAAATTATTAGGACCTAGTATTTTTATTTGGTTTTTAATTTTACTAACAACTCCTATAGTTTTTGGAGCTTTTTCTTTTACTAATGTCCCTTTTTCTCATTTTTTAATAGTACATATTCATATGTTTATTTATTCTATTGCTTTTAATACTATAGGATTATTTTCTGCGGTAGTTGCTCCCAAAAAGTCACAAGCCAGTGGTGCTGGTATAGCAATTGCTATGATTATGACTTTAGTCGCAGGTACTTTAATTAGAAATAGAGAGGAAAATCCTTTTTATAATCTATTTGTAGTAATGCAAAATAAAATTGAATATAATATCAATTTTTTAGATTTTTTTGGTTTTTCACTACCTAGTTTTGTTGTAATACTAGTTTTTATAGGCTTTTTTGTTTATTGGTTCTTACATAGTTTAATAAGAAAAATAGATAATGAATTAAGCAAACCTTTTACAAAAAAAGAATCTATTGTATTTTTTACCTTATTTCAAGTTTTAATTTTAGGTGTTTTATGGAATCAAATTCAATTTGGAAGAAGTGAATTTATTATGGCTCTAATGATGTTTAATTTTGTTGTTGTTTCATTTTTATCAGCTATTTTAACACCTACTTTTGATGATACAGTTACTTTTATAAATAAAAAACAAGATTATGCTAAAAGTTTATTAGATCCTAAAGGTAAAAATAATTTTCTAATTTTAATTTTAAGTATAATAGCTTTAGTTTTTACTTTAATTATTGCTATAAAGTCTAGTTTATATTTGAATACTTCTCAGTTTTTTATTAATTTTACTATTACATCAATAGTATTTATTTTATTTAATTATTTTTATTCTCAATTAATGTATTTATGTAATATTATTTTTATAAAAAACGCTAATACTATGTCAGCTATATTAATAGCTATAGCTCTTTTTATTCCCATTCCCTTTGGAGCTTTTGGTGATAGTCGAGACTTAGGAGCATTATTACTACTTAACCCTTTTATGGTTTTATCATTAACCTACTTATCAAAAAACATTGTTGATTTAGTAAATATTTTTGAAATTGCTTTTTTAATAATAGCTTCATTAGGAATTACTTTATTTGTATCATCAAAAGATCAAAAAATTATAGAAAAACATAAATTATAAATAGGATTAATATATGAAAAAAACAACTAAATCTTTAATGATACTTAGTGCTTTTGCAATATTAAATATAATAACACCTTCATCTTATGCAAAAACAGAAGAAGATTGGAATAAATTTATAAAAGAAATAAGGAATATAAAAAAAGAAGAGTTATTTAAAGAATCTAACTCTAATATAAGTTCTAATATTTTACCTCAAGAAAAATCTATTAATTATGAGGATGTAATTATTTTAATACCCGAAAATATAAATTCCGGTTTGAAACTAGCTATTGAAGATTTAGAAAACTATTTTAATAAAGTTTCTAAAAAAAATATAGCCATAAAAACTTATTATGGTTCACCTACTTCAGGTTATTTTTTTCAAAAAGAAAATATTAATAATAAAAATGTAATTATTATAAAAAAAAGTGATGATTTCAAAGAAAATACAGGCTTAAATTATGAAGAAAACTCATCTTTTTCTATAAAAGCAAAATATTATAATATAAATAATAAAGAATATAATATTATTTCTTTAGAATCGGATAGTAATATTAGTTTGCAATATTCTATTTATCATTTAATGGAATTAACGGGTAAAAGATTTTTTTATTATAAGCAGGAGTTTACTCCTACTCTTGAAAATATAAAATTACCCTACAATAACTTTGAACAAAATTTTAAAACTAATAAGTTCATGAATTTAAGGGGGTTTTCACCTCATTTATATCATCCAATACCTTTAAGTATAGCTTTTCAAGAGCCAAGCGAAGAACATTTAAGTATGATGAAAGAATATATAGATTGGTTGGTAAAAAATAAGCAAAATTATTTTATTTTACCTATGTTAGAACTTGATAAAAAGAGTAAATATTTACCTATAAGAGATGAAAGTAAGCCTAAATTCAATGAATGGTTGCCTTTTGCTCAGAAAATAGTAGATTATGCTCATTTAAGGGGAGTAAAAATATCTATAAAACTTGCTTTTGCTAATTTTATAAGTTCTAATAGTTTTGCAATAGATCCTTTTAAAGCTTTAAATCAATCTGTTGAATTAGATAAAAAACAAGAAAAAATAAATGTTAATTGTTGGAGTAATAAAAAAGAAGCTTCGTACGGGGTATTAAACCCCGCACGAAGTGGGGACGGGGGCGTTGCCCCCGAACCCCTTCATACACTCGGACTTAAGTCCGAGGTATTCAATAAGAATAATAATTTAGAGGATAAAAAAATAGATTGTTCTGATGTAAAAGGTTATAACGAATTATTAGAAAAATACTCTAAAGAAGATTCTGAAGATATAAAAAAATTAATAGATGATTTTATGAAAGTGAATTGGGATGATATAACATGGCATTTGGGAACAACTGAATTTTCTTCTACCAATGATGATTTAACTATAAATTGGATGAATACAGCCTATGATTATATAAAACAAAAATATCCTAAAGTTACGATGACTGTTCGTTCTCATGTACCACCAAAACCTTTTTCTAAAAAATATAATGAAGCCTATTTTCAACTTATGAAATATGCTAATGCTGATATAAATACTTTAGTTCATACTGTTCAAGCATATAATCTTATAGACTACGCTCCTGTTTATGGAGCTGATACTTTTGAACATAAATTAAAATATATGTTTCTTTCTGATAAAAATAGAAAAAATATTTTTTATCCAGAATCTTCTTATTGGGTAACTTATGATGTTGATATACCAATGTTTTTACCAGTTTACTCTTTAAATAGAACTTATGATGTTAAATTAATTAGTCAATTAGATAATTTATATGGACATGCAACTTTTACCACAGGTTGGGAATGGGGAGCTTGGTTTAATGATTATATTTCAGCTCAAGTTCAATCTGAACCAGAAAAAACTTTAAAAAATCATTTAGAAGAGTTTTTTTATGTTTTTGGGAAACCAAGTGAAAAAATGGTTTCTTTATTTAAAGATATTATGTTTACTCAGCACGAATTTTTATTAGATAAAAACCTTCATAAATACACAAAAGGAGTTACTTGGCTAACTGATTTTGGAGTATCTTTAAAGCATAATCCATTAACAAATTCTTTTTTTAAAGGAACAGATAGCACACCCGAAAGGTTAAGACCTGAAAAATTAATTAATTATGATAAAAAAGAATTAGATAATTTTATTAATACAGATTTAACTGATTTAGAGATTTTAATGAGTAAATTTAATGATTTTAGTAAAAATTTTGATTATTTAGAAAAAGATATTAATCCTGAAACAAAATTTATTTATGAAGAGTTTGCAGATTCTTTAAAAATAAATTATTTACGCTCTAGTGAAGTTTTTAATTTGTGGAAAGCGGTATCTTTATTTAGACAAGCTGAATTAGATAAAAATGATGTTTTAAAAAAAGAGGCTAAAAAATATCTTTTTAGAGCTAGAAGAAATATAGATGAAGCTTTAGTTATTATAAAAAAAAGAGAGGCTTTGTATAGAGATAAACCTGAATATACTTATCTAAAATTAGAAGCACCTACTATTTGGAATGATAGGTATTTAACCTCTGTGCATGATGCAATATATTGGGAAACTAATTATAAAGAGGCTGAAAAAATAATATTGAAATAATTTTAAATATTTTTGATAAAGATTAACAGTTTTTGTTTCATTTCGTGGTAAACGCAAGGCTTACCACTACATTTCACAAATTATTTAAACCTTTCATACTTCACGAGTTCCTACTGAGCCTATCAAATTATCAAACTTCCTATTCTTCTAACTTCTAACTTTTCACTTTTAACTATTCCTCACGATAAAAAGTACTAACCACACCATCAGGAGTAATTTTTCTTATTGCATTATTTAAAGTATCTGTAACATAAATATTATCATTATCATCAATATCAATTTCTGATAATCTATTAAACTCTGCTTCACTTACTTTACCATCTTTATAACCAGCATTACCACTACCAGCTAAAAGTTCTATTTTTTGTAAATCTGGAAAAATTTTCCAAATAATATTTTTTTCTACATCTATTCCAAATAATTCACCTTTAGAGTTTTTTCTAACTCTCATTACTTTTCCAGTTTTTTCTATTTCTTTTTTATCTTTTATAATATCTGAAATATCAAAAATAGGTTTTCCTTCATAGATACTATAATAAGATGAATAATTTTCAAAAGATAATTTTGAATTTAAGCTTTTTTTATTAATAAATATAGAATAATTACTATATGAATTAGAGTTATATAAATTATAATTTTTATATTTAGAATTTATTATTAAATTATTTGAATATATTGAAGTATAATTATATAAAAAGTATGATATTTTATTATTTAAAAAATATGATTCTATAAATTCTATTGGAAAATTTTTTTGTGAAATAAAATCATAAAAATAATAATAAAGAATATTATTTTCATAAAAAATATTTTGAGGTTTTTCTTTATTAAAAGAAGTTTCATCAAAAGAAAGATTATTTAAATTTATTTTTTTAGTAAGTTCATTAGATTCTAACTTATAATAATCTCCATCAAAAGAAAATAATTTATTATCAGATAAAATAATTAAATCTCCATTTTCTTTTTTTTCTATAGAATCTAAATTACAATTTAAATAGTCAAAGTCTTTTATTAAAGATATTTTTTTATCTTTTGTTATTTTATATATTACTTTTTCTGGAGTTTTTATATATATCTCATTTTTTACATGACTAGGTATACGTAAAGATCCATATGAATGCTCTTGAGAAATTTTTTTAGAGTAACTAAAATTTAATTCTTTTTTATAATTACTAATAACATATACATAGCTACCATCTTTAGCTGAAACAATATCATATGGTTCATACATTTTTATTTCTGAATTATCCAATTCTAATTTTTTGCATCTTTCTTCATAAGATATTACTAAATCTTCTATAATTACAATATCTGTAGGTGTTGGAGTAGGTGTTTTTGTTATTATTACTTGATTATTTATATTTGATAAGGGGTTTTTTTCATTATTACAAGAAAAAAATCCTAGAATTAAAATTAAAGTTAGAAATTTAATATTTTTCATTTTTTATAAATTTTCCTTATAAAAAGTACTAACTACACCATTAGGAGTAATTTTTCTTATAGCATTATTTAAAGTATCTGTAACATAAAGATTATCATCATAATCAATATCAATTTCTGATAAACCATTAAACTCCGCTTCACTTACTTTTCCATCTTTATAACCAGCATTACCACTACCAGCTAAAAGTTCTACTTTTTGTAAGTCTGGAAAAATTTTCCAAATAATATTTTTTTCTATATCTAAACCAAATAACTCACCTTTAGAGTTTTTTCTAACTCTCATTACTTTTCCAACTTTTTCTATTTCTTTTTTATCTTTTATAATATCTGAAATATCAAAAATTGGTCGTCCTTCATAAATACTATAATATGGGAAAGGATTTCTATACATATTATGATTACTATAGGTAATATAATTTGATTCATATATATAATTGAAATCATAGCTTATATATTTTGCATTTATTGTAAATCTATAACCATATTTTTCATTAAGTGCGTATAAGTATTCTTTAATTTTATTTTTCAAAGAATAACTTTCAATAAATTCAATATTGAGCGAGTTATAAAGTTGAGAGTAAATAAAAGAATAGTATATATTTTTATTATCATAAAATATACTTTTAGGATATAAATCTCCTGTAGATAAATCTTCAAATTTAATTAAAGAATCATCAAAATATATTTCTTTACTAAGAGAATTAGATTCTAATTTATAATAACTACCATCAAAAGATAGTAATTTATTATTAGACAAAATAATTAAATCTCCATTTTCTTTTTTTTCTATAGAATTCAACCAATCACAACTTAAATATTCAAAATCTTTTATTAAAGATATTTTTTTATCTTTTGTTATTTTATATATTACTTTTTCTGGAATACTTATATAAGTACTTTCTTCACTTCGTTCTTTTTTTTTCTCTAATTCTTTTATATCATAAAAACCTTCACTTCTATTTGTTTTATCATAAATAATATTTTTATGATTATTTTTATAATTACTAAGAACATAAACATAACTTCCATCTTTAGCTGTAACAATATCGTAAGGTTCATACATTTTTAATTCTGAATCTTTTAATTCTAATTTTTTACATATTGATTGAGACTTAGTTTTTGTTTGAATATTTAATATACTTACTTTTGGTTTTGGTGTTTCAACTATATTTTCATTTTTATTTTCTTTATTGTTAATAGATTCTATAATTTTTTTTTCATTATTACAAGAAAAAAATCCTAACGTTAGAATTAAAATTAAAAATTTAATATTTTTCATTATTTTTTCCTTTTATTAGAATCAGGATTTTTAGAATTTAAAAATGAGCAGGATTTAAAACCCAGTAAATAATAATCCTGTAAATCATAAAATCTTGTAAATCCTGATTCTGACATATTAATTATAATTACCAACTCAAATTTATTTCATTTTTAGAACTATTTTTTACAGATTTTATTCCCCAATCTGGTTTTATTTGACCTATGTAAGTATTTTCATTAAAAAATTCAACATTTTCAGAACCATCTTGATTTATTGTATATACCCTTGCTTTTTCACTATAATATCCATCATGTTGAGTTGTTCCATAAGCTAGTTTATTATCTAATGAAGACCATGTAAAATACAAAAAGTGTTCTGCATTTTGATCTCCATAATATGAATATGTAAAATTAGTTATTTTTCTTAAATCACTTCCATCTGTATTTATTGTATATAAATTTTCTCCTCCATTAAAAGCTATTTTTGTTCCATCAGGAGATAATTTTAAACCATAATTATAACCATTACTTCCAGGGGCATTAGGTATTATATTTTGTATAAAAGTTAGTTGTGTTTTATTACTGCCATCTAAATTCATTTTCCATAAATCTAGAGGTCCATCTTCGTAAGGAGAATCTAAATAGAAAATAGTATTACCATCTTTAGAAAATATAGGGCTTCTATGATTTGTAGGTGTAAAAGTAGCAATAATATGCTCATTAGAGCCATCTGAATTAATTATTCCTATTTGCCTAGAATTTGTTAATGTATATATTAATTTATTTCCATCTGAGGAATAGTTGGAATCTGTTACATTAGATTTTATAAGATTTTTAATGTCATTATTTACATCTAAAGTATATAAAGATTCAGATAAGATATAAGATACTTCATCTTTTGTAGGATTCCATCTTAAACTATTTATTGAATAAACATCATGTCTATCACTATTTTCTAAGACTTTACTACTTTTTATTGTAGTACCTCCAGTTTCATCAAGTTCTATTAGATTTACTTTTGATAATGTTGGAGATCCATAAGATTCTGATGGAATAAAAGCTACTTTTGTTTTTTTTCTATTTATAGTTGAAATTAGAGCATTACCGTTATATAGTCTTTTTTGTTCTAAACTATATAAATCTATTAACGATAAATGATTTGCTAAAGAGTTTAGTATCATACTATCAAAGTTTACATTTATCTTGCTTAAAATTATTGTAGTTTTTAGTGCATCTTTTATATTAGAAAAAGAAAAGGTATTACCTGTTATTGTATTTAAAGCATTTTGAATTTTAATTCTTACATCTTCCGTTAAAGAATTATTTTGAAAAAATGTAGGGTCTAAAGTAAAGTCTGCATAATTCTGAATTATTTCTAAAAGTGTGTAATTTTTTCCATTTAATGTTATTTGAATTTTTGATAATTCTTCTTTTATTTGTTCACTTATAGATATTACTGCTTTGGTACAAAATTCACTAGGTTCTCCAAAATCTTTTTTTAAAAGTTCATAGGCATTTACCATTTTACCCGTTTTCATATCATAGCCTGTTTGCTCTATAAAAGATTTTTGTAAAGCTATGGTATAAAGAAATTGTCTAAAAAAATTAAATGTATCGGTACCTGGTTTTATTGGGCCTAAACCTTTAGATTTAAACTCACTAAGATGTATAGCAGCTATACCAGCTACAATTGGTATTCCACCTGAAACACCACCAAATCCATTTCTATTACCAGTACCTAAATTTATTATGTTACCATTAGGATCTTCAGTAACCTTATATGTATCAGTAGCTGATGTAGTAAATATTCCTTCAGCAGGTGCTTCAACATCAATTCCATGTCCTTCTGGATCAATAAAATCCAATGTAGAAGATTTTTTACTTGTTTGATAAGGATATGAAAAAGCTATTTTCTTGTCATCTAATGTTTCCATTCTAGAACCCTCGAGATTTAGTCCACCAACTGTAATCATTAGAGAATTTTGTCTGTTTACTTTTTCAGATTTAATTTTATTAGGGAAAAGAAGAGTTGAATCATAAGATTTTACATAGTCATTACATTCTTTGTTATATTCTTTATAAACACTCGGATCATGACATGCTTGATCTCCTGTTCCTCCTATAATAGTAATTCCACTAACAAGAGAGTTAATTAAAATATACGCTCTTAAGTAGTTATCTGAATCTACTGGATAACCTATTCCTGTTATTGTTGGAGAATATTCAATAGCTACTATATCTACTCCTAAGCCTTTGGCTATTTCTATAGAATCTGCAGTTTTATCACATATATTAAATTCTTCAAAGTCTGATACTAATGGAAATTTTTTTGATGAACATCTTGATGGAATAAAATCTTTTTTTGTATAAGGAAATGTAGTTGCAATTGAATAAATTTCAGCTTCATTAGCAATACCAGCTAATCCTTTTTTATTATTAGGAACAGCCCCAACTATACCTAACGTAGCTGTTGCATGAATAACATATGGAAAAGCTACTAAATCATTAAAATATTGGCTTGTATTATATTTATCAGCTAAATTAGATATAAAATGTAAATTATTAGGTACATTTCCATTAATATCTAAAAAATCTTCATGATTCCTAAAACCAGTGCTAACACCATTAACTAAAGTTTTAGTTGCAGGATCATAATAAGATAGGTTTGAAACCTGTGGTACACCATCAAGTATTGCTATCTTTACACCTTTACCTCTGTTATATTGCCAAGCACCAGGGTTTGTACAACTTTCATCACTTTTTACTCTTACTTTTCTTAACCATTCATCAGATATAAGATTCTTGTTTTTTTCGTCTTTTCCTGAATTATAGGGATCATTTGTTTTATATGTAGATGTACTAACCATATTCATTTCTGGGTTTGCTTCTTCTATATAGGGCAGTTTTTTTATTTCATCAATTATTTTCCAATAATCAATTGATGGATCAAATACTAAGTATACAAAAGCATTTAGATTTGGGACATCTATTTTTAATTTATTTTCTACATATATTTCTGCTTCATCTATTTTATCTGGAGATTCTCCTGTCATAGTTGCAATATTTTTTAATCCATAAAATTTCGCTAATCTATCTAATGCAGTTAAATTTGTTCCATTTTTATCTATAAACTTATATTCTCCATTTGTTTGTTTGATTACTCGTATTTTCATCCCCTCTAAAAATTTTAATCTAATATTACCGTTTTTATTAAAATCTTCTCTAAGTCCTGGAATATCCATAAGACTATTCATTGCACCAGGTATATCAATAGGTTTTAAAAAACCATCAATACTAATATCAAGTGCAAATTTATCTTTTTCATCTTTTACTCTTACTTCTAAGCTATTTACACCTTCTTTTACATTAGGTAATCCTACACTTAAGGCATCTGTTTTTTTATTAAAAAAGTTGCTAATCAATAACTCACAACTTGGTTTATTTTTATCATCTTTATCATGTTTTATTTTAAATTTTTTATCAGCATCTTTTTTACCAGAATCTTTTCCATCTCTATCATCACCATCATCTCCACATAATTTTTTCTTGATTTTATTAATATCATCTGTATTATCTATATCTTCATCATGATTAAAAATAACTTGAGTACCATTAATAAAAACTTCTAAATTACCAACTCTTTCTCCGCCATCTGCACCATTGGTAATATTTAAAATAAAACTTCTTTTTAAATCTGATTGAGAAGCATTAAAAGTAAAAACTCTTTTTTTATTATCATCTTTTTCTCTTTCTTTTCCTTTTTGTTTAATTATTCTAGTTACAGGTAAAAAGTTCTTTTTTATTTCATTAGGGTTAGTAGTACTTTTTATATTGAATTTACCCCCCCCCCGCAACATTTCTTAATGTTCCTCCTGTTGTAAAATTACTATTTGTAAAAATATTACAAGAAACAATAAAACAAGATACTGTAATCCAAGCGACTGATTTTTTTAACATTTAACATCTCCATAAACTAAATAGGTATCTAAGCAAAAATAATTATATATTTAAACTTTTTTAATATTTAAACTATGTATTACATAGATAAAACAGATTTAAACAGATGTTTATTTATCTGTAGTTCATCTGCTTCATCTGTAAATATCTGTAGTAAAAATAGGTGTTTTATTTTAAGTTATTACTTATTTACAGATTTTAAATAACTATTATAAAATTATAGTTATAATAAAAAAATAAATCAAAGCCTATTTTTACCTAAAAAAAGTTATTTTTATATAATATTCATAACTATTCTTTTTTTATTTATAAAAAACTCATATTTTATATTTTCTTAAGTAAAAGCATCTTTAATTATAAAAAGTCTAAAAATTTTATCTAATCTACTAGTAATCCTTTAATAGAAGATTTTTGTACTCTATAAGATATAATTTATTTTATGTATGAAATTTTTTTAAACTATTGAGGTTTATGTAAAATATATTATAATCTATATAAATCTATAAATTAATAAATAGGAAAAATAAAATGCTAAAAAAATTATTTCTTACCTTATGTTTATTCTCAGTTTCAGCTTGTAGTAATGAAATTAACTCAACAGAAATAGTTGCTGAAAATGTTCAAGCTCAAGCTGTAAAAAACTCTGTAACAACTGCTGATATTAGCTTAGATGTAGCAACTAAAATTGCAAAAGCGTTAGATGTAAATAAAGATAATGCTATAGATTCTAATGAAATTTATGTAACTATAACAAGCAATGGAACTAGCGATTATGTTAGTAATCAAGATTTTTTAAATCATAAACCCGCTGCACCTATTGCTGTTAATACTATTTCTTCTAGTTTATTAGCTGGTAAAAATATTTCTATTAGTTTTACTAAAGATAAAACTGTTAATGCAAATCTTTTAACTAATTTAGCTCATGCTTTTGATTCAGATTCAATAAACAGCAAAAAAGTAAAAGTTTATTCTACAGATATACCTTATATGGCTATTTTTAAACCTAAAACTTTAGTAGCTAGTTTAAACCCAGATCAATTAGCAAAAAAATTAAATGATGGACTTGTTGGCGTTGGATTTATAGAAATAATGGGTAAATCTAAATTAATTGAAAAAACAGATAAATCAAGAATAAGATTTAGTATTTTTGAAACTTTAGATAAAAAATTACCTTTATTTAGCTCAGATACTTATAAAGATGCAAAAATAGAATAAGTTAATATTTTAACTTTATAAAAAAAATGAAAAAGTTACGCAAAACGTTTTGCGTAACTTTTTGACTTTTTTTGGAGATGAATAAATATTTTGAAAAAATTATCAATTTTAGAAATAGCAAAAGAACTTAATTGTGAAATTAAAGGTAATCAAGAGCTTTTTATTGACAATGTAGTAGAAATAAATAATGATGAGTATTTTTATATAGACAATAAATTAGTACTTTTATATGAAGAAAAATATTTTAATTTAATAGAAAAAAGTCCTTATAGATGCTTTTTTGTTTCAGAAAAATTTGATATTTCAAAATATATAGATAAAGATTATACTTTTTTAATTTCAAAAAATCCAAAATTTGACCTTATAAAACTTTTAAATTTATTTAAACTTGAATATGAATTTAAAAACTCTAAAATAAGTGAATTATCTTATATTGGTAAAAATGTAGTTATAAAAGAAAATGTTACTATTTTTCCATATGTTTATATAGGTGATAATTCTTTTATAGATGAAAATACTATTATTTATCCTAACACAAGTATTCTTCATAGCTCAATAATTGGAAAAAACGTAATTATAAATGCTAATTGTGTTATAGGTAGTGATGGTTATGGTTTTGTTCAAGATAAAAATAACAATCATCATAAAATACCTCAAATTGGTAATGTAATAATAGAAGATGATGTTGAGATAGGTTCAGGTGTTTGTATTGATAGAGCAATGATTGGAAGTACTATAATTAAAAAAGGTTGTAAAATAGATAATATGGTTCATATAGCTCATAATGTAAAAATAGGTGAAAGAACTTTAATTGTTGCACAAGCTGGTATAGCTGGTAGCACTAAAATAGGTAATGACTGTATTATAGCAGGTCAAGCTGGAGTAGCAGGGCATTTAGTATTAGGTGATAAAACTATTGTTATGGCAAAAGCTGGAGTAACTAAAAATTTTGAATCTGGTAAAATATCAGGATTCCCAGCTAGAGAACATCATGAAGAACTAAAAAATCAGGTTTTAATAAGAAAAATACCTGAACTATTAGAAAAAATTAAATTATTAGAAGATAAACTAACCAATTTAAACTAATCAAAAAATATTTTATGCTTTTGGGTTTCTAAATCATCATATTGTCCTGATTTTACAGCCCAAACAAAAAAGAAAATTAATAAAAATCCTATCATCATCATAATAGGTAAAAGCATATATATAGCTTCCATTTTATCTACCTGCCCTCAATGAATTTAATACTACTAATAAAGAACTAAAAGGCATTAACAAAGATGCGGCTAAAGGATTAATATAACCTAAAACTGCAAATGGTATAACTGTTAAATTATAAATAAGAGAAATATATAAATTTTCTTTTATTATTTTATTAGAACGAGCAGAATTTTTTATGGCTTCAACAATAGAATAAAAGTTAGAACTTAAAATAACAACTTCAGCATTATTATTTGCTATATCATTATTAGAAAAAAGAGCCATACTTGTATCTGCTTCTACCATTGCAGGTGCATCATTAACACCATCACCTACCATAGCTACATTATAACCCTTATTTTTTAATTCTTTAATATAAAAAGCTTTTTCTTCTGGTAAAACTTCTCCAACATAATTATCTATACCAAGTTTTCTAGCTGTTTTTTCTGCAATATCTTTTTTATCGCCAGATAATAAAGTAATACCTATATTTTTATTTTTTAAAAATTCTATTGTTTCTCTAACATTATCTCTAATATTATCTTTTAAAATAAAACAAGCTAAAATCTTAGCTTTATTTGCAATAAAAACTTTATTTTCAAATTTATAATTATTATTTATCTCATTAAAATCAACATTTTCACCAGAAATATTTAATATACTTATAAAATCTAAATTACCTATAAAATACTCTTCATTATCTAATTTACCTTTAACTCCCTTACTAGTATAAGAAACAAAATCTTGTCCTTTTTTTAAATCAACTTTTCTTTTGTTTGCTTCTGCCACTATAGACCAACCAATAGGATGTTCTGAATATCTTTCTATTGCAGATGCTATTTCTAATAATTTTTCATCAGAGTAGTCAGAAAAATTTTTTATTTCTAAAAGCTCCATTTTACCAGATGTTAAGGTTCCTGTTTTATCAAAAACAAAATGGTTTATTTTTTCTAATTTATCTAATGCATTTGATGATTTAAATAAAATGCCTTTTTTTATAGCAGAAAAAGAAGAAATACTGATTGTTGAAGGCATAGCTAAACCAATAGCACAAGGACAACTTACAATTAAAATAGATATAGCAATTAATAGAGCATTTTCTGGATTTTCTTTCATATAAAATAAATAAACTAATACAGATAAGATAAATACAGCTAAAATAAAATAATGTGATATTTTATCAGCAAAATTTTGCTTTAAAGATCTTTTAGATTGTATATTATCTACAAGTTGAGCTATTTTATTTAGAGTAGAGTTAGAATAAAGCTTACTAGCTTTAAAATAAAAAGACCCTTCTAAATTAATAGAACCACCTAAAACAGTATCACCTTCTTTTTTTTGTATTTCTTTACTTTCTCCTGTTATAACACTTTCTTGAACATGAGTTTCTCCATAAACGATAACTCCATCTACTGGTATTTGCTCTCCTGATTTAATTAAAATAATATCAGAAGTTTTTATCTCTTCTACATGTACAATTTCTTCTCTATTATCTTTTGAAAAAATATCAAATTTAGTATTAGGATTGGCACATACTAATTCATCTGTATAAATAGGTCTTATAACTGTTGCTTGTTTTGGATAGTTCATAATATTTTTTTCAGCTTGATAAAATATTTTTTGCCTTACAGTTGATTCTATAAAACGACTTAATAAAATAAAAAATAAAAACATATTTAAACAGTCAAAATAAATAGTATTTTTACCCATTAAAACAGCTAATAAACTATATAAATAAATTACAGTTGAAGATATAAAAATAGATGTATCCATTGTAAATACTTTAAATTTTAAAGTTGTCATCATCCCTTTGAAAAAAGGTGTAGTAGTATAAAAATATGTAGGTGTAGATATTATTAAAGCTAAATATTTTAATAAATTAGCTGATTTAGGATCTAAATCTTGAACATATTTAAAATAAAAAGGCTCTGCTAAAAACATTGTTGATAGCATTGCAAAAGCAGCTAAAGTCATTTTTATTAGTAAAGCTTGATTATTTTTAGAAAATTTTATTTCATTATTTCCTTTTTCAACTGGATATGGTGGGTATCCAAGTTTTACCAAAGTATTTAATAAATATTCCAGGGTTGTTTTACTTTCATCCCAAGTAATATTAGCCCTGTTACTAGTAAAATTTACATTTATTTCCTTTACTCCAGTTATTGAACCTAAAACTTTTTCTATAACCCAAATACAACTAGGACAATGTAAATTATCTAACCTCAATACTATATTTGTAAAACCATCTTTATTTTCTAAATACTTATCTCTAAAAACTTGACTATCATAAGGATAGTTTTTAAAATCATCTTGAACAGGCTTTTCTCTTAAATTACTTCTGTTTTTGTAATATGAATCTGCATTAGCATTAAATATAAGTTGACATGCGGTTTTGCAACCAGAACAACAAAACTCTCTTTTTTTACCTTCTATTATACCTTCATACGCTTTTCTAGAAGGTAACCCACAATGGAAGCAAAAGCCTTCTGTAGATTCTTTTACACTTTTATTCTTTTCTTCTTCTTCCATGAGTTTGTATCTTTTTCTACATTAATATATACATCCCAAATACCTTTTAGAGGTAATTCAAATTGTTTTTCATAAATACCATCTTCTTTTTCTAGTAGAAAGGTTTCTTTATCAAAACCTTCTTTGGTTGGTCTGAAAAAGTTTAATTTTACTCTTGCTTTTTTTATAGGCTTTTCATCTTTATCTTTTAAAACAATAGTATATAAATTTTTCTTTTTATCAAAATTAACATCCCAACCTAATTTCTCTTGCTCTGAAGCCTTATTTTTTTGATCTTGGTAATTTAAAGATCTTTTATAATAATTTTCTTCTACCATTCCATCTGCACTTGTATAAGATAGATATATAAGTAAAAGGTTTGATAAAATTACTACTCCAAAAAAACTTCCTACAGCAAGAAAAACTTTGGTTCCATCACTTAAATTTTTTATCATGGTACTACAAATGTACTCCCTTCTTCAACTTCTGTTTTTTGACTATTTTCATCAGTTCTTTCTAATAAAAAGTGAAATTTTGTTACTTTAGCAGGAAATTTAGCTTGAGTTGCTATCAAAGATACTGCAACATCCTCTACACCACCAGCTTTTACACTAATAGGGTTACTTCCTGTAATTATTTCTGCATCAATATCTTTTAGTTTTAAGCTATAACTAGCATCTTTATTGCTCATATTTAAAACTTTTAGACTATAGATATTACTAATTTTTCCATTACCAAGTTGTTGATAAATTAAGTTTCTATTTCTGGTTACTTCAAAATCAAAGCCTTTACGAGAGTACAACTGATATGAAATAAAAGATATAAAGCTTAGTAGTAAAACTGTATAAATTAATATTCTTGGTCTTATTATTTTAGTTTCTTTTCCATGAAAAGAGTTTTCAGAAGCATATCTTATTAAATCTGGACTTCTACCTTGTTTTACTTGAACTATAGCACAAGCATCTATACATCTTGCACAAGAAATACATTCAAATTGAGCTCCATTTCTAATATCAATTCCTGTTGGACAAACTATTTCACAAAAATTACAATTTATACAAGCTGGTTTTATTCCTTTTTCTGGATTTCCTTCTCCTTTTGCTTTATCATAAGTAACTACTAAAGAATGAGGGTCTTGTAAAGCTCCTTGGAATCTTCCATAAGGACATGGAATAAAACAAAATTGTTCTCTAAAAAATCCAAAATCAAAAAAAGCTAAACCTGTTATAAATAATAACCAGAAAAGAGACCAACCATTTAGTTCACCTGTGCTTATTTCTCTTACTATTTCTGAGTTGGGTATAAAATAAGATAAGAATGTAAAACCAGCTGAAAAAGCAACTATAGCCCAAATAATATTTCTTATAGATAATTTTATTAATTTTGCTCCTTTCATTGGCATTTTAGCTAATTTTTTTTGTCTTATACTATCACCAAGTATAAATCTTTCTATTTCAATAAAAACACTAGTATAAACAGTTTGAGGACATAAATATCCACACCAAACACGACCTACTATAGCGGTAGAAAAAAATAAACCTATAGCTGATGTTATTAAAACTAAGGTTAATAAATAAACATCTTGTGGCCATAAGGTTGTATAAAATAAGTGAAATTTTCTAGCTGGTATATCAAAAAGTATTGCTGGTCTCCCTTCTATTCTTAAAAAAGGAACTGCATAAAATAATGTTAGGAAAAAAGAAAAAATTAACCACCTTTTTTTTTGAAATTCGCCCCAAACATGTTTTATAAAGATTTTTTTTCTAACAGCAGTTAGTGGCGCTGGTTTCTCTTTTTCATCACTAACAACTTCTTTAGTTGTAGTCACAATAACACTCCGTTCAAATAAAATTTATTTTATATACTAATTCTTATATATATATAATTTATAATTAAAAATAGATAAAAACCATGATTTATTTTGAGCTAAAAGTTGATCAAGATCAACTTTTTATGTTTAATTTTTTTAGTATCACATTCATTTGTATTTTTTATATAAAAATTATTGAAGAATATTTTTTATGCCTTTCATGGATAGATGCAAGACCTATCCCTACGGCATTAAAAACGGTTTGACGTAGTGGAATGCCTTGCGTATTCCATGTAGGAGATTACGTTTTCTATTATGTGTCGAACATATTGCTATGTATATGCTAATATTTTAAATAACTTAAGTTGTTAATGTAAAAAATATTGTTTTTATTTTAACTAACATAAAATTATCTCTAATAACTTAGAGATGAGCAAGTAGTGGAGTTCATGATTATATTTTATTTAAAAAATGAACAAGTAATTTAAGTTAATAATTTATGAATAAGATTTAAAAGGATATAAAGTGAAAAAAGATCATATTTACGAAAAACATGTTTTTGTATGTACTTCTGGTAAAACCTGCCCTCATAATGGAGATGTTGAAGGTTTTGTTACTATGATGAGAGATGAAGTAAAGAATAAGGGTTTAAAAGATAAAATAAGAATAAATAAAGCAGGTTGTTTGAATTGGTGCGATGTAGCCCCTGTTATGGTAATTTATCCAGAAACCTCTTGGCATACAGAATTAACAGAAGAATCTGTAAAAGAAATTTTAGAAACAAAAATACTTAATGATTAGTAAAAAATAATGATAACTTTTTATAATAAAATTTTAGAGCTACTCAATACTAAAACGCCTTTTGTTTCGATTACACTTGTTGATACTATAGGAAGTGTTCCTCAAAATCAAGGTTCTAAAATGCTTGTTACAGCTAACGGGCTATTTTATGGCACTATTGGTGGTGGAAAAGTTGAGAAAAAATCTATAGACGAAGCTCTAAAACTTTTAGATAATCAAAACAAAGAAAAAGCTTTATTTTATCAATGGAATTTAAATAAAGACGTAGGAATGACTTGTGGAGGGACTGTTAAACTTTTTTTTGAAGTTTTTAATCAAAACAATTGGAATATAGTTATTTTTGGGGCAGGACATGTTTCAAATGCTATAATTCCTATTCTTTCTAAATTAGATTGTCAAATAACTTGTATAGATCCTAGAGAAGAGTGGTTAGAAAAAATTTTAGATGTTCCCAATTTAAAAAAGATTTGTATTTTAGAAATGAAAGATTATGTTTCTAAAATACCAGAAAATTCTTTTGTTATATTAATGACTATGGGGCATACAACAGATAAACCTATTTTATTAGAAATTTTAAAAACAAGAAGTTTTCCTTATATAGGTGTGATTGGAAGTAAAGCAAAAGCTAATATTTTATATAAAGATATAAAAGAAGCTGGTTTACCTGAAGATACAAAAAATCTTTTTTATTGTCCTATTGGTTTAGATATAGGTACTAATGATGTAAATGAAATAGCAATAAGTGTAATAGCACAACTTATTCAAGAAAGAGATTTATATCTAAAAAAATAAATAAATTTATAGTTATTTTTAAATTATATTTATTAATACTTACTTTTTCTTGACCTTATAAAAAAATAATAGTTTAATTATTTAGAAAATTAGAAATTTAAATCTATGATAAATATAAAACTAATATCTAAACTAATTGCTAATAACTATAAAAAAATACTTTTTTTATTTTTAGGCTTATTTTTTATATCTATAGCTATAATAGTTTTTCATCCAGAAACAAATTTAGAAACTGATATTACAGGTGTAAAAGATGGTGAATCTTATAAAGTCAGAGAGATTTTAAAATCTGAATTTGATACAAAAATGGGTAATTCTTCTGCCATTGTTATAAAAGATAAAAAAGATACTAATGAATTAATAAATCAATTAAATAAAAATTTTGGACCTTATATAGCTAAAATATTAGATTTTACAACTGAAGAACATAAAAAAGGCTTAATTTTCATTCAATTTAAAGTGGATGTTCATTATAGTGAAGCAGAAAAATTAACTCCTAAAATAAGAACTATATTGTCAGAGTGGGCAAAAAAAAATAATACCGAAGCTTTTTGTACTGGTAATGATGCCTTACAATATGATGCCAAAACTTCTAGTAAAAATGATTCTTTTATTTCGCATCTTTTTGCTTTATCTATTTCATTTATTATTTTGATTTTCACTTTTGGAAATTTTATTTCTGCCTTATTGCCAATTTTATCTGCATTTCTTACTATAATATTTTTTACTGCTATAGTTAAGTTTACAGGGATGCCTATAAGTGTAGTATCTCAAATATTATCTGGCTTAACTGGTTTAGCTTTGGCTACAGATTATTCTTTATTTATTATAAGTAGATTTAAAGAAGAAAGTAATATAAAAACTTCTTTAGAGGAAATTATTGATGAAACTTTAAAAACTTCTGGTAAAACTATTTTTTTCTCAGGTTTAATAATGATATGTAGTATTTTATCTTTATATCTTCCAGATATTTCTATAACAAGAAGTGTAGTTAATAGTATAATCATTATTATTATTATTTCTCTTATTAACTCAATTATATTTTTACCTGCATTATCAATATTACTAAAAAATAAAATAAGTGTTTCTAAAAACTTTGTAAATGAAGAAAAAAAGGAATTATTTTGGGCTAATTTTACAACACATATAATAAAATACCCTAAATTTTATTTTATTTTATCAGCTGTAATTTTATTATCTTTAGCTTATCCAGTTTTAAATATAAAACTTTATTCACCAGTTATAAATGTTGCCCCTTCTAATTCTGAATCTATAAAAGGTTATGAAATTTTAAAAGAAGATGGTTGGGCGGGTAAAATAGTTCCTGTTAATATTGTTGTGGAAGCAAAAGAGAATAGTTCTGTTTATTCTCCTGATTTTATTAGTTTTACCTATGATTTAACTGAAAAATTAAAAAAACATAATAAAGTTAGTAATGTAGAAAGCCTTACTACTTGGAATAAAAATTTTGGTAAAAATGATTATATTTCTTTTTATCATAATTTAGAGATTTTTTTACCTCCTAATCCTATAGTTAATTCAACTGGTAAAATAGCCTTAATTAATGTAGCACCTAAGGATCTAATTGATTTATCTAATAGCTTTGAAATTATTGATTTTGTAAAAGAAGAAACAAAAAATACTGAATATAATGTTTCTACAGGTGGTTTGGTAGCCAGAGTTAGAGATCTAACTACAGAACTTTATAGATATGTTCCTCAGATGTTATTATTAATTTTTATAGGTATTTATATACTAATATTTTTACATATAAAATCATTTGTAATTCCTATAAAAGCAGGTATTATGAATTTTTTACCTATTTTAGCTTCTTTTGGAATACTTACTTTGATTTTTCAACATGGTTTATTTAGTAATATATTAAATACACCTATAAATAATGCTGTTACTAATATTGTACCTGTAATACTTTTTTGTGTAATTTTTGGATTAAGTATGGATTACGAAATACTTATTTTAAGTAGAATTACAGAAGAATATCATAAAACTAAAAATGTACAAACTTCTATAGTTAATGGTTTATCAAAAAGTAGTTCTTTAATAACAGGGGCTTCTTTTATTCTTATTGCAGTTTTTATTCCAGGTTGTTTATCATCTTCACCTCAAATAAAAGAAATTTGTATAGGTATGATTTCTGCTATAATTTTAGATGCCACAATAGTAAGACTTGTAATGGTTCCAAGCTTTATGATGCTTATGGGTAAATGGAACTGGGTGGGTCTAAAATAAGCTATTATTTTTCATTTAGCTTATCTACACCATTCCAATTATCATTAATACCTATTTTTTCTAGTTCTTCTATTTTATCTATATAAAAACTAGCTAATTTATCATTAGGATCTATTTCCAAAACTTTTTCAAAATAAGAAAGACTTTTACTTAATTCTTTATTATAATAAGAATCTATAGCTATTTTAAAAAAGTCCTCTGTTTTTTTTCTCATTTCTAATACTTCTTTATTGCTAAGATCATAAATCTCAAAAATAGAAATATATTTATTTTTTCCTTTTACTTGAACTTTACCTAAAAATCTATATTGATATTTATTAGGATTTTTTAATTTATTAAGAGTTTGTTCACTTACTATTATCGACGCAGAATAGGGCTTGGTTAGACCTTCCATTCTAGAACTTAAATTAACAGCATCAGATATTACTGTGCTTTCCATTCTTTCTTCTTCTCCAATTGTACCTAACATCAAACTACCTGTATGAATACCAATTCCGATACTTATAGAATCTAAGTTTTTACTTGCTCTTTCTTCATTTAAATTTTTTAAAATATTCATCATTTCTAAGGCTGAATCTATGGCATTATCAGGTGTGTCTTGGAAAAGAGCCATTATACCATCACCGATATATTTATCAATAAAACCATTATTTTTTCTTATAGCAGGGCTAACCTTACTTAAATAAGAATTTATAAAATCAAAGTTTTCTTTAGGTGTCATTTTTTCAGATAAAGAAGTAAAAGAGCGAATATCAGAAAACATTATAGTCATATCTAATTGAACTTGTTCACCTAAATTAACTTCTATTATGCTATCTTTTCCTAAAAATTTTAAAAACTCTCTTGGTACAAACTTACTATACGAGTTATTTATTTTTGCTAATTCTATATGTGTTTTTATTCTTGATAACAATTCATTTTTAGAAACAGGTTTGGTTAAATAATCATTAGCACCTGAATCAAAACCTTCTACCAAATCTGAAATTTGATTTTTTGCCGTTAATAAAACAACTGGTAATTGATAGGTAGGAAATTTTTCTCTTATTTTTTTACAAACTTCATACCCAGACATTTTTGGCATCATAATATCCAAAACTATTAAATCAGGTTTTAATCCTTCATCTATAAGTTTAAAAACTTCTTCTCCATTCAGAGCTTGTGAAACAGAATAGTTTTTTAAAGTTAAATGATTAGATAAAACTTGTAAATTTATAGGTTCATCATCAACTATTAATATTTTGAAGTTACCATCACCTTCTATAGTTGTATTTTCTATAATTTGATGGCTACTTTCATAATCTTTAATTTTTGATATATTATCTAATTCAGATAAACTTTTTTCATTAGAAATAGGTATAGTAAAAATAAATTCTGAGCCTTCATTTACTTTTGATATAACATTTATAGTTCCACCATGTAACTCAATTAATTTTTTAGTAATAGCCAAACCTAAGCCTGTACCACCATACTCTCTTGATATGGAAGTATCAGCTTGTTCAAAAGATTCAAAAATTAAATCTATTTTTTCTTCTGAAATACCAATTCCTGTATCTTTTATAGATATTTCTAAAAAATTACCTTTTTGTGCTGCATTTATATTAATAAATCCTTTTTCTGTAAATTTTATAGCATTACCAATTAAATTATATAATATCTGTTGTAATCTATCTTCATCAGCTAAAATATATGGTAAATCATCATTTAAGTTATTTATAATAGAAACATGTTTATTTTTTAAAATTAACTTAGAAAAAGTAACTACAATATCTACTATTTGATTTGCTGAAATAGTTTTTAAACGAAGTTCTATATCTTTATGTTTTAATTTAGAAAAATCTAAAATATCATTAACCAAATGATCCAAACGCTTACCACTCATAACTATCATAGCCAAATTATTTTTTATTGGTGTTGATACTTCACCTAAAGCTCCATCAATAACAGATTCAGCTATTCCTATAATTCCATTCAAAGGAGTTCTTAATTCATGAGACGTATTAGCTAAAAATTCGTCTTTTAATTTATCTAATTGTTTTAAAGAAATATTTTTCTCTTCTAATTCATTAGAATAAACTTTTAATTTTTTATGAATATCTAAATACCTACCTTGTAAAAGATAGCCTAAAGAAAACATAAATAAAAGCGTACCCCAATGAGCTTGTGGGCTTCTCCATGTTATTATATTACTATAAATTAATAAATCATAACCTAAAAAGATTGAAGCTATTGCTCCTGTTAGAATAAAAACTTTTGCATAATGATCTCCATTTTTAGCACAAATAAAAGTTTCTATTAGAGTAATAATAACTCCTATGAAAGATAAAATAGTATATGGAGCTAATAAAAATCTAATATTAAAAATTTGGAAATGTATAAGCATAATGCTTGATATAGAATAAACTATAGATATATTTCTAATATTTTTTATAATACCTTTATAACCAGAATTAAAAATATTTTCAAAAAGTAAATAAAACCATACTGGTAAAAAGAAACCAACAATATAAGTTAATTGAAACCAAGGTATATAAAAAGAAGAGAAAACTAAATCTCTGCTAAGACAAAAATTTATAGTTACAATTCCTGTGTCAAAAGCAAATAAAGCAAAGAAAAAAATTAATTTTCTAGGTTTATTAAAAGTTATTATGATAGAAAATACACTTATAATAATAAAAAACATACCTATTATTAGTTTAAACAAATCATAAGATATTAGTCTTTTAATAATTGAAACTTCTTCACTTAAATAAAGTTCATGATAATAACCTATAAAAGGTTCTTTTGAAAAAATACGAAAATATATATTTTTACCAGATATATTTTCACCTAAATTAAGTAATTTAATAGAATAGTTTAGAGAGCTAGGATTAGTGTTAGAAAGATTATCTATATCTTGATACTTATAAATCAATTTATCTTCAAGATATACATGATAAGATCTTTCTGTAGGAGGAATAAATAAAGTATTAAAATTATTAGGAATATTTTCTGGGATATGTATTTTAAACCAAATAAAGTTATTACTTGTATTTTCTTTTTTTATAATAAGATCTTGATTATCTAATTTTTTCCAATTTTTATATTCAGTAAAATTATTATTATCAGAAATAAAATCACCCAAAAAATACTCTATATTATCATTTAAAACTATTTTACTAAAATTATTGTTATTAGCATCAGCCTTTGATGTAAATATAAATAAAAAAGAAATTACTAATAAAAAGAGAATATTATTATTTTTCATTTTAACCAAAAATATTATCAAAGCTTTATAACATAAAAATAGATAAAACTCCAAAATGGTATAAATTTAATAGTAATTATAAAATATAATCCATAAAGGAAAACTAATTAATATATTAACAGAAAATATTTTATTAAATAGATAGCTTTAATAATTTTTTTTATTTCTAATAATTTGATAAGGCTATAGAGTTTCCTTGATAATCTTGTATTAATTCACCCATAAAATTTACTCCATATATCCAATATCTTGTAAAGTAACCTGAATCTATTTCTGGTTTGTATAAAACAAGTCCTTTTAATTCATCTTTATTTGAAATAGAATTACCTCTAAAAGTTAAAGTGTTTTTTGCTTGTATATATTCATCATAATCAATCACATAATCAGAAGTAATAGTATTTCCGTAAGGATTTTTTGCATTTTGCCAGTACGGATTAGCTGCTGTTTGAGCAGATTGTTTTAATACTTGTAAATTAGGGGCATATAAACCAGCCCAATCTACTGCATATGTTTCAACTATAGTTTGAAAAGTGTGCATATTAGATTTTATAGCAGATTCTTTTGCTATATTATTTGTGTAATTAGTTATAGGATCTTTATTTTCATTTATAGAATATTCTATAGATTTCATAAAAAATAAAAAATCTTGCTCTCTGAGTTTTGAATTAAAGCCTACTTGTAAATTGTTTTGTAAATTTAAATCTATTTTATCTATAGTTTCAGATAAAATATAGTTAAGCCCAGTTAGTAAAGAAGTAAAATTTTCATAATAAAACTGATGCAAAGCAATAGCAGTTGTTTTTTTATTAATAACAAGATTTGGCTTTGTTATACTTTTCCAATTTTCACCATCCCACATTAAATTAGTTCTAAAAGACATATTAGAACTAACTACACCATTCAATCTTTTATAAGTTTCTATTACAAAAATATCATTTATTTTAGGAGTAAAATCATTATTAGGATTAATTTGAAAATTACCATTACTATCTGTTAATCCTGTAGCTATAGTACTATTCCTTAAGCTTACTACAGAATAATTATATGGATATAATAAAGAAACAGTTGCATTTTTGGTAATATCTGTATTAAGATCTTTTAGTCTAAAATTGGGAAATTCTACTTTTCCTTTTATAATGAATTTATTTTTTATATTTTGATTATTCATTATATTATTTTTATAAATATTTGCCCCATTTTTGTAATTACAAGAAAAAAGAAGTATAAATATTAGTAAATAAGTTATTTTTTTCATTTTTTACCTTTTTATTTAAAATTCATTTGATAAAACTTTAGGTTGATTTGTTAGAGAATCTACAACTAAATCACCTAAAAGATTAACTTCATATATCCAATATTTAAGTGAATAATTATTAAAGTTAGGATTAGGTTCAGTTTTATATAAAACTAATCCTTTCAAATCAGCTTTACTTGATATACTATTTCCTCTAAAAATTAAGGTGTTTTTTGCTTGTATATATTCATCATAATTGATAACATAATCTGTGGTAATTGTATTACCATAAGGATTATTTTTATTTATCCAATATGGATTAATATTCCCTTGAGAATTTTGTTTTATTATTTCTATATTAGGAGGATATAAACCAGCATTATTTACTGAGTTTATTTCTAGTAAAAGCTGAAATGCATTCATATTAATATTGTTAATACCATTATAGGCAAATCTATTATTAATAGGATTAATTGAAAATTTAATTGCAAATTGAACATAAGATAAAATTAAATTAAATTCATTTTGTGTGAGTTTTGAATCAAAAGATATTTGAGAGTTTTCTGGTAAATTAAGATCTATTCTATCTATAGAATCAGTAATATTAAAATTAGGATTAGGTATATTAATTAGATTAAAGTATTTATAGCAAGAAATAGCGGTAGTATTTTTATTAATAACAAGGTTTGGTTTTGTTATGCTTTTCCAAGAATTACCATTCCATAAAATATTAGTTCTTAATGATAAATTATGACTTCCTATTCCATTTAATCTTTTAGAAGTTTCTAAAATAAAAATTTGATTTAATGGTACAGGAAAGTTATTAAGGTTTATTTCAAAATTACCGTTTGAATCTGTTAAACCTGTGGCTATTGTATTATTTCTTAAGTTTACATCACTAAAATCTTCTGGATATATTAATGAAACGGTAGCATTTTTTGCTATATCAGAATCTAAAGCTTTTACTTTAAAACTAGAAAAATCAACTTTACCTTTTATAGTATTAGTATAATTTTTTTCATTATAAGTTAAACTAGACTTATCTTGAATATCTTTTATATTACAACTAAAAATAAATAATAATAAAATAAAATACAAAATTTTTTTCATCTCTATATTTTTCCAAGTCACAAATCTTAGTAAATCTATTTAAGATTATTATATAATCAAAAAATAAAATAATAAACTCTTATGTAAATAATTAACTAAATTTTAACAAAAACTATTTTACATTTCCTACTATTTTTGATGGATCATTATTTAATATAACTTGAATAGTTGAAGTTGGGCTTGGTGTAGGTGTAGTATTTACTATATTATTGGTTTGATTAGTTGAGGTATAAGGAATAAATGTATTACTATAAGTAGTAGATATAGATGGGCTTGGTATTATTTTTTCATCAATTATATTACTAGTAGAAGGTAATATAGTATTAGTTATACTAGGCTTTGTAATTACTTCATTTTTATTTACTATTGTTTCATCAGGACTAGCACTATTTTTATTTTGAATATTACTAGGTTTTATACTTACTAATTTATCTTGAGTATTAGTTTTAATCTGATTATTTTTAGCTAAATTAATATTTTTTTCTGTTTTATTTAATAAAAAATCGCATGAAATAAATAAAAATAAACTAATTATAATAATAATACGTGTAAATTTAAACATAAAATATTTTTATAAAACATAATATAGTGTTATTTATAATATCATAAATATATTTTAATGTTTACAAAAAAATAATATTTACTTATAATTAATTATATAACTAAATAATTTTTTAAGACCTAATTAATAATCGAGGGTATTTAGTGAATAAAAAGCTTTTAATTTTTTTAACTTCCATTACATTTTTAATATCTTGTAATATAGTAAATAATAATAATATTTCTTATAAAGATAAAAATACTTTTAAAATAAAAGGAATAGCTAATACAGTATATAGCGGGTTAATGCCGATTAATGATGTTATTGTTGTTGCACTAAATTCAAAGGCAAAAGAATATAAGTTTTATGGTGTATCTGGTCAACAAATAAAAATAACTCAAAAAAGTATTACAAATCAAAATTGTTATTTACAATTATATGATTCAGCTGGAAGTATTTTATCATCTAATTCTGGGACTAATGGTATTGCAGAAATAAACTTCACATTAACTTCAACTGGTATGCACAGTGTAGTTATTGGTAGTGATGTTAATACAAGTACAGGTGTTTATCAAGTTTCTATAAATGGTGCTGAAAGTACCTCTCACCCAGTTGTTGCTGTTTTACCTAATGATTATCTTTGGGATCAACAAGGTTTTCCTACTACTCAATTATCAAAAGGTGATTTTGTTGTAGCATGGCAAAAATATACTCCAACAACAGGGTGGGATATTTATGCAAGATTATATAATGCTAATGGTTCTCCTAAAGCTCCTGAATTTTTAGTTAACTCTACAACAGTAGGAGATCAAATAAATCCATTTATAGCTATAAATCAAAGTGGTTATTTTACTATTGTTTGGGAAGGTAATGGTATAGGAGATAATTCTGGTATTTTTATGCAAAGATTTTATCCAAATGCTTCTAAATATGATCCATATTATGAAGAAAGAGTTAATTCTTTTACAGATGGTATTCAATCTAATCCTTCTGTTGTTATGGGTGAAAATCTTTCTACTGCAATATTTTGGCAAACAAATGGAGCTAGTACTTCAGATTATAATGGAATATGGTTAGGAAGATTTTCTCATTATTCTTTAGGTTTAGAAACAAAAGTTAATCAAACTCTTACAGGTAATCATTTAAATCCAAAATCAAGTATGAATTCTTCAGGTGAAATAGTTACTACATGGCAATATTCTGATAATACTAATAATGATATTTATTATAGAAAATATAGACTTTATGATACAAATTATTCTACAAATGAAGTAATAGCAAATCAAAAGAAATCAGGTATTTGCTCTAACCCAGATTCTGCTGTTTTTATAGATGGTAAATATGCTCTAACTTGGCAAGTTAATGGAAGTTCTGATAATTCTGATGGTATTTATACTAGATTTTTTACAACTTCTGATGCAAATTTAGGTTTTTCTGCATCTAATCCAGAATTTTTGGTTAATCAAAGTTCTACAAATGATAATTCTTATCCTGTTATTTCATCAAATCAACAAAATGGTATAAGTAAAGATAATTTTGTAATATCTTGGATGGGTTTTGGTTTGGGTGATAACACAGGGATTTTTAGAAGAATGTATAACATATCTTCTCCAACACCAATAGGCTCTGAATATAGAACTAATCTTTTAACAGATGGTGTCCAAGAAAGACCTGCTGTTGCTTTATCTGTTAATAGTACAGAAGATAATCCTAATAATATTTCAAGTTACTCTAAGTTTGTTCAAATATGGAAAGCTAGAAATACTTTTAATAGTGTTGATGGTATTTATGTAACAATGATTAGAAGTAATAATCAAAATATATATAATGAATTTAGAGTTGACCAAAAAGAAAATAATGGCTCTGAACCAGCAGGTTTAATTCCTTTAAATGACATAATTACAGTACCATATCATTCAGGTATAGAAAGTGGTTTTATTTCTAAACCTAAAGAATATAAATTTTATGGTGTATCTGGTCAACCTGTTAGAATAAAACAAAAAGGTATTAATTCAAATGATTGCTATATCCAACTTTTTAATCCTAATGGTACTTTAGTTTCAGAAAATAAAAATTTATCAGGTTTAGCTTCTATAAATACTACATTAAATATGACTGGAATGTGGAAAATAAAAGTTAATACAGATGCTTATTTAAATTCTAATGTTATTCCAAATGGTGTTTATCAAGTTTCTATAAACGCAGATGAAGGGAACTCTCATCCAGTTGTGGCAGTAATGCCTCAAGATTATCTTTGGGATCAACAAGGATTTCCTACTACTCAATTATTAAAAGGTGATTTTATTGTAGCATGGCAAAAATATAGTCCAACAACAGGATGGGATGTTTATGCAAGATTATATAATGCTAATGGTTCTCCTAAAGCTCCTGAATTTTTAGTTAATTCTACTACAGTAGGGGATCAATTACATCCTTCTATTTCTATTAATAAATTTGGTTATTTTACTATTGTTTGGGAAGGTAATGGTATAGGAGATAATTCTGGTATTTTTATGCAAAGATTTTATCCAAATGCTTCTAAATATGATCCATATTATGAAGAAAGAGTTAATTCTTTTACAGATGGTATTCAATCTAATCCTTCTGTTGTTATGGGTGAAAATCTTTCTACTGCAATATTTTGGCAAACAAATGGAGCTAGTACTTCAAATTATAATGGAATATGGTTAGGAAGATTTTCTCATTATTCTTTAGGTACAGAAACTCAAGTTAATGGTGTTTTGACTGGTACTAATACAAACCCTAAAGCTAGTATTAATTCTTCTGGTGAAATTGCTGTTGCTTGGCAAGCTTCAAGTGCTAATGATAATTATGATGTTCATTATAAAAGATATAATTTATATAATTTAAATTATTCTACTGGAGAAGCTCAAGCTAATTATTATGTTAATGGTCTTCAATTAAATCCTGATATTGTTATAAATGATAATAATACTATGGCAATGACTTGGCAAACAAATGGAAGTTTAATTGGTTTAGATGGTATTTATGTAAGATTATTAAATATTCCTGATTATTATGAACCTGAATTTAAAATAAATATTACAAATTCTAATGATTTATCTTATCCTGCTATTTCTCTTAATCTTGAAAATGGTATTTATAAAAATAATTTCCTTGTTTCTTGGATGGGTAATGGTTCTGGTGATGATACGGGTATTTATGGAAGAATTTATAATATTATTAGTGGTTATTCACAATCTTCTGAACTTAGATTTAATAATTTATTAAATGGTTCTCAAGAAAGACCTTCTATTGCTTTTAATGTTAATTCTTCAAATGATAGTAATTTAAATATTTCAGACCCTAATTATTCTAAGTTTTTAACTGTTTGGCAAACTAGAAATTCTACTGATAATACTGATGGTATTTATGCTCTTAGATCTAGAAATAGTTTATCATTTTTAGAAAATGAAAAAAGAGTTAATATAAACACATCTATATCTGGAACAGTAAATAATAACTAAATTTAATATTCTAAATCTTATTTTTAGCTTAATATTATTTAATAAATAAAATTTAAATATGACTAGCTATTTTTAAGCCTATTTTGTATAATTTTTCTAGAGACATTTTTAAATTATTAATTGAGACATTTTTATTAATAGATAAATTCATGTATTTATTTGTAATAATTTGTGCTTTATTTTCAGAAAGGAGAATATTTAATATGGACACTCGGATTTTAAAAACTGAATTGCAGCGTCAATTTAACAAAATGAAAGAAAAAGATCTTTTTAGAGTTCAAATTGACAAAGATTTGCTATGGGATACTTATCTAAAAAGTTTTCCAGAAGGTACTAATCCTCTTTATAAAGAAAGGACAGAGTATGATTGTAATGCTTGTCGTTATTTTATTAGAACGGTAGGAGCGGTGGTTTCTATTGTAGATGGAAAATTAGAAAGTATTTGGGATATAAATATTGATGGATTTTACCAAATAATTGCAGATAAAATGTCTACTCTGGTTAAAAGCCTTCCAATAGAAAATAAATTTCTTCATATAGAAAAAGTTGTAGGTGTAGATAAAAACTATAAACAGCTTGAATCTGGGGAAGTTCAAACTTTTGAACACCTTTATTTTCAATTACCTAAAAAATTGGTAACTAACGAATATGATTTATTAACAGAATTAGCTGATTTTAAAACTACCAAAGAAGTTATGCTTAGAGCTCTAAATGAGATAAGTATTTATTCTATAGAAACTGTTATTGATTTGATAAATCAAAACTCTCTTTATAGAGGAGAAGAACATAGATTCCTTTTAGATAATTTTAAAATATTAAAAGAAGAGTTTGATAAATTATCAGATGAATCTGAAAAAGATCTTTTTTGTTGGTCTAAAATGAGTTCTGTTCCAGCAGTTATCGCAAAAATACGTAGTACAGTTATTGGTTCATTATTATTAGATCTTTCTGAAGGTAAAGATTTAGAACAAGCAGTAAATGCTTTTGAAGCTAAAGTAGCACCTACTAACTATAAAAGACCTACTGCTTTGGTTAGTAAAGCTATGATTGAAAGTGCTAAACAAAAAATAGAAGAACTTGGTTTTACTTCTGCACTTGAAAGAAGATATGCAACTCTTGAAGATATTACTATAAATAATATTCTTTTTGCAGATCGTGAAGCTAAAAAACGTATAGATAATATTTTTGATGAGTTAGCTAGTAAAACAGCTGATAAAATTCAAAGTTTAGATAAAATAGAGGAAGTTACTATAGAGCAATTTATTTCTAAAATTTTACCTAAAGCTGAAACATTAGAAATTATGTTTGAAAATAAACATACTAATAATTTAGTTAGCTTAATTTCTCCAGTAGATCTTACTGCTAAAAGTATGTTTAAATGGGATAATAATTTTTCTTGGTCATATACTGGAGAACTTACCGATTCTATTAAAGAAAAAGTAAAAAAACAAGGTGGTAGAGTTGAAGGAGATCTTCGTTGTTCTTTATCTTGGTTTAACTATGATGATTTAGATTTACATATGAAAGAACCAGCTAATTATGAAATTTACTATAGTAACAGAGGTACTCGTTCTCCTTCAGGTGGAACACTTGATGTAGATATGAATGCAGGTAGTGGTTCTTCTAGAAGTGCTGTAGAAAACATAGTTTATCCAACTAAAAGCACTATGAAAGAAGGTATTTATAAATTGCAAGTTCATAATTTTTCTAAAAGAGAATCTATAGATGTTGGTTTTGAAGTAGAAATTGAATTTGACGGTGTAATACATACTTTTGCTTATGCAAACGCAGTTAAGAACCATGAAACTATAACTGTGGCAGAAATTGAGTATTCTAGAAAAGAAGGTTTTAAAATAATTAAATCACTTCCTTCTACTCAAACTTCAAAACAAATTTGGGGTATTACAACTCAAGCTTTTCATAAAGTTTCAGTAATAATGTTATCTCCAAACTATTGGGATGAAAAAGCAGTTGGTAATAAACATTACTTCTTTATGCTTGAAAACTGTATAAATGATGGAAAAGCTAGAGGTTTCTTTAATGAGTTTTTAAGTGAAGATTTAAATGTACATCGTAAAGTGCTTGAAATAGTTGGAGCTAAAATGAAAACAGAAAAATCAACTAATCAACTTAGTGGTTTAGGTTTTTCTTCAACCCAAAGAAATACTTTACTTTGTAAAGTAAAAGGCAGTTTTTCTCGTATAGTTAGAATTTTATTTTAAAAAGGAGATATTTTATGTTTGAAAAAGCAAGTCGTTTGAAAATTCGTTATGAAACTACTAAAGGAAAATTAACTATAGAGGATCTATGGGATTTACCTTTAATTAGTAATACAGGTATTAATTTAGATTCTATAGCAAGAGAAGTGTATCTTCAATTAAAAAGTGGAGCAGATGTATCTTTTGTTATTAAAGAAAAAAAGTCTGATGAAATTATACAGCTAAAGTTTGATATTATAAAACATATTATTGATATTAAATTAGCTGAAAAAGAATTAGCTGAAAAAGCTAAATTAAATAAAGAGAAAAAACAACAAATCTTAGCTGTAATTGCTCAAAAAGAAAATGAACAATTATTAGGTTCTTCTTTAGAAGATCTTAAAAAGATGGCTGAATCTCTTTAGTATTTAAATAAAAAAGTTACTATTTTTTTATGGTAACTTTTTTATTTTTATTAGAGAATACTTCAGAGCTCTGCTCTGTGGTTTCAGGGGGTATGGTGTCGGTAAATCCCACGATTCCGTCCTCCTTAGTAGTTGATACCCCGTAGGAGGTCTTAAATTCATTAAGTTACTTCTCTAGATAGTGAATTAATAAAATTAGCAAAATTTTGTAATTCTTTTATTTCATCAATACTTTTTTCCCAATTTTGATAGTATAAATTTTTTGATATTTTTTCTTTTATAAAAGGCGAATAAACTTTTTTTAGTCTAACATTTTTTATTAAATTAGTTTTTATTATAACTTCAATAAGTTTTTTTCTTACTCTTGGATACCCAATAACAATAATTTTTTCATGTCCAAAACCACCAAATTTAGGAAAAATATAAACTTTAGATTCAGGATTAAATTGTTTTGAACCTAATCTTATTTCTTTATTTTCACCAAATAAATGTTTTCTAACAATATTACCAACTAAACACCATCTAAAATCTAAATATTCATTCATTTTATTAAAGTTAAGACAATTATTTTAAATCTATAAAGATATATTTTTAGATTACTCACTATATTATATATTTTATTTATCTAATTAATAATATCCCCTTTTTTGTTAGATAATTTTTCTTTCCACTTTTCTATTTCTTTTGGGGTTTGTTTTATCCATTCCTTAACTTCACCAACTATTCTTAATGCGTCCTTACTTCTATATGAACGTGTAGGGTTTCCTGGAAATTTTTTATCAGTGACATTTGGATCATTTTCAAAACTTCCTGTTGGTTCAACTATATAAACTCTTTCAGAACCAGAGCCTTTTGCTAGTGCTGCTGCAAGACCAGCACCGTTAACTAAAGCAGTAAAATAGATATGATTCATTATAATTTCAGGTTTATAATTTGATTTAAAACCTGCTGTTAGTAAATCTCCAATATTTAAATTTGCTTTTGTTCCATGGTAAAAAGGTTCATTATCTAAAACTTTACTAGTTTTATTATTAAATTCGTTTTCCATTTTTTTATTTAAAGTAATTTACAATCATAAAATATATAGGCATTCCAATTGTAATATTAAAAGGGAATGTTACCCCCAAAGCCATTGGAATATAAAGACCAGGATCAGCTTTTGGTGCAGCTAAACGCATAGCAGCTGGAACAGCAATATATGAAGCACTTGCAGCTAGGATAGCAAAAATAAAACGATTCCCTATATCATTGCTTATGTATAGGCTTAAGTATGCGACTATACACCCATTTATTGCAGGAATAAGTGTTGCAAAAAAAGTTACAAACCAACCATATTTACGGAAGGCTGCAAATCTTTTTGCTGTAACCATTCCCATTTCTAATAAAAATATGGCTAAAAACCCCTTAAAAATGTCGTTTGTAAATGGTTTAATTCCTTCAGCTTGTTTTGTATCTGCTATTAGACCTATAATTAAACTTCCTAAAATTAGTAATACGCTACCATTAGTAAAAGCATGATGTATAACTGATTTTAGATCTACTTTTTCTTCATCACTTCTACCTTTATCAAATTCCATCATTAATATAACTCCTACAATAATTGCAGGTGCTTCCATCAAAGCCATTACTGCAACCATATGCCCTCCAGATGCAATTTTTTGAATCTCTAAAAAAGATACAGCTGCTACAAATGTTACTGCACTTACTGAACCATAAGAAGCTGCAATAGTTGCTGAGTCACTAATAGGTAGTTTTTGTTTTAAAATGAAAAAAGTATATAATGGAATAAAAGAAGCTAAAAATAAACCAAATAATAGAGAATAAATGATTTCTGCATTAAAACCGCTACTAGCTAATTCTTGACCACCCTTAAAACCTATAGAAAATAGTAAATAAAGTGAAATAAATTTACTAACGCTTTCAGGTATTTCCAAATCACTTTTTAATACTGTAGCAATAATTCCCAACACAAAAAATAAAAGGGTTGGGTTAGTAAGATTACTAAGTAAAATTTGAAACTCCATACTTTCTCTATTCCATATCCAATTTATATAATAGCTATAAATTTATGTTTTTTTAGTTAATACAAGTAAAAGAGCTTAACAGTAAACTTGCAAACAAACCATATAAATAAACTTCTAAATTTATCCACAAAAAAGATTATAGCATAAGGTTTTAAAGTGGAATTAAAATTAATCTTCTACTCCTACTTGAAATTCATCAGATATAGCTTTTATTTCTGGTGCATACATAGCATACGTTTTATGTGGTAAAACATGAAATTTACCAGGGATTTCCGCTCTTAGTTTATAATTTAAAACTTGAGTCCCTTGTGGTAAATTAGAAATAAAGAATATTGTTTTTTCATCTCTAAACTCCTGATTTATATACATACCATTTTGATATACATAACCACTTTTTAATTCTGTTGCTTCAAAACCAGATGGTTTCATATCTTCAAAAATTAAATATTCATAATCATTATTAGATTTTAAAGTTAACTTAACTTCTACAATATCACCACTTTTTAGAGTTTCATTTTCTTTTATAGGAGTTTTTATATACTCTATTTTTCCTTTTTCATCTTTTTTCTCTGTTACTTTAAAATAATCTCTTTTTACAGAAATTTGATTTCCAGAAGCTTTAATATTTTCTTCTAAAGTAAAAAAGTCTGCTGAAACAGAATAATATAAATTACCCACACCTTTTTTAGAAATACTAAACTTATTATTACTTGGGTCTAATTTTTCATCATCTAATGTTATAACATTATCAAAAGTAAACATATTGTCTTTATTTACTTTTATTTTTTTGATTTCTTTATTATTTTGTTTTACTACTATTTCATAATCTGGATTAGTTTCTTTATTTACTGTTGCATATTCGCTTAAAACAAAAATTGCATTAGCAGTATCTTTGGTAGAAAACCAATGATTCGATTTACGATTTAATAATAGCCAATTTGCTATAGCATGATTTAAAGTATCTTTAGGTCTTGCCTTTAGAAAAGCTTCTAAAATAAAAGCATTAGTTTCTACTCTATCATAATACCAATACCACCAATAATAATAACCATATCTTGAGCCTCTATTATCCCAGCTAGCTGTATTTGTGTCTTTATCAAATTTAACCGTATTTTTTAAATTTTGACATAAAATATCAGCTTTTTCTTTATCACCTAAATTAGAATAAGCTATAGATAATAGAGCCTTACCATAATCATTTATTTCATCTCTATTTTCAAAAAATGGTTCTAATTTTGCTTTATCAATCTTTTTATTTTTAGAAAGTACATAAGCTATATATAAACTTGTATAGTTAGTTTTTTTATTATCAAATTGCTTTTGTAAATAACTAGTAGCTCTATCTAATACATTTTCATCTACATTATAACTACCATTTTTGGCTATCATCAAAGCATTAATTACATAAGAGCTCATATAAGAATCGCTATAAAATCCTGACCACCAGCCAAAACCTCCATCTGAATTTTGGAAAGTATAAAGTCTTTCTAGTCCTTTTTCTACCATCATATCTATTTCTTCATTACTATAGATAGGATTTTTATTTTTTTTATCAAGGTTTTTAGAAAACTCTTTTATTTGAGTATTTTTTTTCTTTTTATTTAATTCAGAAATATCTATTCCCATATTTTTTAGTGTATTTGCTACTGTAACTGTAGGTATAAACTTACTAGTAGTTTGTTCCACACAACCATAAGGATAATTTACTAAGTATGGTAAAGCTTCCATTAAATTAGATAAAACAGATGGAGCAAGAGTTATGGTTAATTTGGTACTACCTTGTTTTCTTTGTTCTGGTATTTTTACATTGATATCTTTACTTTCATCTAATTTTATAATCCCATTTTCAGTAATATTTTTATCTATACCATGTACAAAAACAGGAAAAGACATTTTCATGGCATCTTTATCTTCATTAGAAACGGCTTTTATTGTTATATTTGCTGTTCCTTCTTCTTTTACTTTTACTCTCCAATCAATTCTTTTTTCACCTTTAGCAGGAATAATTATTTCTTTTATAGGTTTTTCAGTATTTTCTATATTATCAGAAAATTCTATTTCACATTGAACTGTTTTGGGTTTATCAAAATCATTATTAATAATACCTGAAACTATTATTTCATCACGCTCTACAAAAAATCTTGGAGCTTGTAAACGAACTAATAAATCTTTTTTACTATTAATTTCTTTTTCTGCTGTTCCAACTTTATTTTCGTTATCTATAGCATTACTAAAAATTCTCCATTTGGTTACAGAATCTGGCATAGTAAAATCAAAGTTAGCTTTTCCATTTTCGGTAAAAACAACAGGATTCCAAATAGCTGTATCTGGGAAATAAGAACGAATTTCATCTTGAGATACTTTTAAACTAGCTTGTTTTGCAGGTTCTTTAGGAGATTCTTTATCAGCTAATTTTGCTTTTTCTTCTTTTCTATCATCTACCGATTCAGTCATTACATTTCCTGCAACTGCCGAAGCAGGAGCTGGTGCATCTGCTTTCATCATAGCTTTTTTGGCAACAGAACCACCATTTTTATATTTTTTGGTGTTACCATCTTTACCACCAAATTCATCTCTATCCAATTCATCAACTGACATCCCATAACCTAAAGGATTATAGTAACTATAAGCATAATTTTGTAGTTTTTCACTATTTTCAGTAATAGGATAAAAATAGTTAGTTAAAGTTGAATTTAAGTTATTTTGTAAATTTCTTCTTTCTCCATAATAAAATTTTCTGATATCACCAGAAAGATCGTTTTGGATATAATAAATAGAACTATCAACCATAGCTAAAGAAACTTCAGAATCTATTGGTTTACCATCTTTAGTAGTAGTTTTTATTTCTATAGAAGCTTTTTCTGATGGTGAATAAATATCTTTTTTAGTATTTAGTTCTACATTTATGAAGTTATTAGAATAAGGTACAAAAATTTCTTTTTGATCATTAAAAAGTTGATTATTTTTTATAGTCGAAACTCTAATATTAAAATTAGGTGCATATCTTTTATCTACTTCAAAAGAATATAGTTTTGATTTAGATGGTATATGAAATTCTTTATGATCTAAAATTGAATTATCAGTTTCTGTATAAAACATAACAAAACTATCATTATGGTTAGTATTAATCATAGTTCTAACGGTATCACCTTGTTCATAAGTTTTTTTATCAGTAAGAACTTCTACATCTCTAAATTTATATCTATTTCCTTTAAAATCATCTCCAGCAATCCAAATATCTTTTTTACCTTCTACTTTGTTATTATTTTTATCTGAAGTTTCAAAAACAAAACGATAAAAACCTTCTTTTTTTGCAATCCAGTTATAAAAAATTCTACCTTCTTTATCACTTTCTACTTTTTCGGTACTTAAAATTTCTAATTGCTCTTTATCATTTTTTTCACCAGTATAAGTAACATTATAAATTTTTAATTCTCCTTTTTCTTTAACTGCTTCGCCATCAGGAGTTTTTAAATTTATTTCTGCTTTTACTTTTTCATTTTTAGCATAAAATCCATTTTCAAAATCTATAAAAGCATAAAATGAAGTATTAGTAACTTTTACGCTACCAGCACCTTTTATTAATCTTCTACTTTTATCTACAGCATCAACTAAAATATCATATTTAAAATCTTGGTTTGATTTTTCACTATCAAATTCTATATAAGTATTTCCATCTGCATCTGTAATTAGATCCCCTTCTTTTATTACTACACCTGATGAAGCATAAGGATCTCCATATAAATTATTATATTGAGCATAATAATCTCCATAAAGCCAATCATATTCTTGAGGTCTGTAATAATAATAATAAAAGTTTGATTTTGTAACTTTATAATGTATTTTAGCTTCTGTAACAGGAGAACCAAAATAATATTTGGTGTTCACTTTAACTTTTATTTTATCTCCTGGTTTTACTTGTTTAGATTCATTTTTTACACTTACTTCAAATTCTGGTTTTTTATATTCTTCAACTCTAAAAGAATGACCTGATGAATTTGTTATATAAGTATTAGAATTTGATAAATAAGTATTTATATTATAAACGCCTAAATCAGCTTTTTCTGGTAGTTCATAAAAATCATTTAGAGTTCCAAAATCATTTGTTTTTAGTGTTTTTTCATAAACTATAGACCCTTTTGGATTTGTAATAGTAATTTTTATATCTTCATTAGGTACATTTTTATTTTCACCCTCTTCTCTGAGTTTTACAATTTGTTTAAAATTAACTCTTTGATTTGGTCTATAAACAGGTCTATCTGTATATATATAACCCTTATAAGCTCTTGTATTATTATAATAATAGTTATACCAATATTGAGCATCAGAAACTGTTATATCTTCACCTTTCCAAGCTAAAATATCTGTGTAATAAGAGCCATTGTTATTATTATGAAATTTTTTCTGATAAGAATAAAAACCATCATCATTGGTTTTAACTTGTTTATACTCAACATTATAATAATTTTTATTTTTTGGATAATAATCATAAAAATGTTCTTTTACAATTATATTAGCATTTTTGACTGGTTTACCTGTTTCTCTATTCAAAACATGCAGTAAAATTTTATCTTTATCAGAATTTCTTACTACAACCAAATCAGATATTAAAAAAATAGATGCTGATTTTATGGTGTCATCACCGTTTACTTCTACAATATATGAACCTGATTTTGAAATAGGCAATTCTTTTTCTTCTGAAATAGAATTATAGGTATTTTTATATTTAGGGATAATAGAAAAAGAAGCTAAGTTTTTACCATAATATCTTTTTAAATCATTTATATTATAGCCAAAGTTTTGACTTATATTGTTAAATTGAATATTATAGTCAGATACATTCTTTTTTAAGATATTTAGCATATCTAATTTATAAATATTTACTGAGACATTTTTTATATTTCTAAGTGTTAAATTAATTTTAGGTTTTTCTCCAGAAGGAACAACTCCAGCAGAGCTAAAATACAGTTCTTTTCTTTTTATTTCTTGAATATGATAATTACAATCATTTATTAGTTTAGATTTTGGATATTTTTTGATTATTTTTTCATATATATTTAAAGCTTTTTCCATATCTTGTTTTGCTTGATAAATTTGAGCTATAGAAAAATAAGCTTCTTCAACATAAGTGCTATTACCATAATTATTTATTATTTCCCATAATAAAGGCATAGGATCTTCATTTTTTAATTTTTCATTCTCTTTTAATTCATAATTAAAATAAATACCATTTTTATTAGAAAAATAACTTGCTTTTTTAAATATAGCTCTGGCACTATGATCCTTATTTTTAACGGTTTTATTTAGTTCTATAATTTCATCATATAAAAGAACTATTTCTTTTGTTATTTCTTCATTGTATTGATTATTAATAGGATGAATAGATGATTTTACTTTTTTTTGTACAGCTATTTTTTTTGTTATATATGGATAATAATAATTACGTGATTTTTGTAAAAAATCTGCAAAATTAAAATTTAAGAATATTATTTCTTCAAAAATTTCAGAACTTTCATTTTGTTTAGCATATTTTTCTTTTGCAGAATGATAAAATTCAGCTACTTTTTTTCTATCTTCTTGCTCCAAATAAGTATATTCACCTTCTCTTATATCAAGATTCCTAAAAATCTTACCATCTCTTTTATAACCATAATGTGGTATATCTTCATAAACATCTGCCATAAGAGTTTCTAATCTTGCTTGATATAACTCATCTTTAGTTATATTTTTATATTCTTCATATTCTTCTAAAAGTTGATCCCATAATTTACTATATTTTTCTGCTTCTAATATTTTTAAAGCTATTTTGGTTTTTATTTTAATATCTTTTATGTTTTTTAAATATTTTTTATAGTAGTCTATAGAGCTTTTATAATTATGTTTATTGAATTGTTCTTCGGCTTTTTCATAATTTTTTTTGTCTTCAGCTGTTTCTGTTTTTGCCATGGTACTAATAGATAAAATAAATGCTGTAACTATTGAAAATACAAGAAACTGTTTCTTTTTTTTCATATTTTTTCCTAAATTTTTATTTAAAAAAATATTATCTTTTGTGTTATATCTAACTTACACAATAGATTTTATTATTATATCAACTTTTATTAATTCATATATTAAAATAAACTTAAAGCGTTGTGTATATTTTTGAATTCTTTTATAGTAATAAATTTATTCTTATTAGAGAATACCTCAGAGCTCTGCTCTGGGGTTTCAGGAGAAAGGTAGCGGGGGCTCTGCCCCGCTACCTTTCTCCTGAGGGTTGATACCCCGTAGGAGGTCTTAAATTCATTTAATAATCTGAAAAGTTTCTTTTTATTAAATTCGATAGTAATAGTATTATCACTACTACTTTTATTTACTATAATTTTTATTGTGGATTATTTAAGTTTAAAATTATTATGATTATAAGTAAAAAAGCATTAGTAAATAAGAGTCTTTTTCTAAAAGATCCTTCTTCAACAGAGTTGGGTGAGAGGATAATAAACTCTAGTATAAAAATAATAGATAAAATAGGTTTTGATAATTTTAATTTTAAGAAATTAGCTATTGATATTGAATCTACAGAAGCTTCTATTTATAGATATTTTGAGAATAAACATAAATTACTTTTTTATCTTATCTCTTGGTATTGGAGTTGGGTAAAATCTAAATTGGATAAAAGCTTATTAGGTGTTGATAACCCTAAAGAAAAACTTAGAATAGTTATAAATACTATTTGTTCAGCTTCTTTTGATGATCCTGAAACTGAGATGATTGATGAAGAAGCTTTGGCTAGAATAGTTATAACCGAAGCTACAAAATCTTATACTACAAAACAAGTTAAGGCTGACTATAATGAAGGTTTATTTGAAGCTTATTCTTCTATTTGTGCTACTATAACAAAGATTATTATAGAAGCTAATCCTTATTATAAAAATCCAAAAACTTTTTCTAATGTAATAATTAGATTAATCCATACCCAAATATTTTTTACCGCTAATTTACCAGAGCTTATTGATATAAAAGTTACTGGAAATGATTTTTATGATTTGGAAAATTTTATAGTTAACATAGTTTTCAAAACTTTAGAACTTGAATAAGTTGTAAATTATAAAAAAAGTCTTGATTAATCAAGCCTTTTTTTATCGTTTAATAATTACTTTTAAGCTTTTCTTCTTGATTGAAGTATTTTTAAGAAAGATCTGCCTCTCACTTCTTCTATAGTTAAACCAGTTTCTAAAACTTCTTCTTCACTTACAGCACCACAATTTACTGCTCTTAAAAAGTAATTTAATAAACCTTGTCCTGTTGCAGCATCATCAAATACATCTCCAACTAAAGTTGCTTGAGCTGCTTTTTCTATAAAATTTTTAAGTCTGATAGAAGCTTGAGTTAATCCTTCTAAAAAGAATTTATAACAAGCTGCATATCTTATAGGTAATTGAGCTGGATGTAAATCCCAACCTTGATAAAAACCATGTCTTAAAGAGTGATTTGTATGATCAAATGCTAATTTCCATGCTGCATGAACTACTTTATGATTTTCTTTTAATTGTTCATAAGTTAAAACTTCGCCTTCTTTTGCTCTGTTTGGACCAACCGGCATAACATTTGTTGCACCATCTGATAACCATACACCAGTAGAAGCTAAAGCTACTTTCATCATATGTCTAGCAAAATCACAAACAGGGTGATCCATACTTTGATGTTTAGCTGTAATATCACAAGATGCAGTGTAATCATAAACCCCAAAATGTGCCCCTCTACATCTTCCATCAGCCGCGTTTACAAAAGCTAAAAGATTAGATTCACCTTTGGTATTAAAAATAGATTGAGTAGTTTCTATCATTATTTCTAATTGTAGTGTTTTTCTTGGTAAAGAAAATTTATCTTCCAAAATTTCTAAAACTTTTACTAAGGCTGTAACTTGCTCTGATGTTGTTACTTTTGGAATCGTTACAACAAAATTATTAGGTAGTTTATTTCCACTTGCTTTTAATAAAGTAGTTAAGAAAATATCTAGAGTTCTTATTGCTCTTGTTTTTAATTCTTCAGTAAATGACTTTATTCTTATTCCAATAAAAGGTGAAATAGTATCATCAAGCATCCCTTTAGCTAATTGTTGAGCTGCAAATTCAGCGGTTGCATCTTCTTCTGCATCAGGTCTATTTCCAAAACCATCTTCAAAATCTATTCTAAAATCTTCTACAGCTTCGTGATTTATTTTTTCAGCTATTTTATTATATACACTATAAGCTAACCATAAATCATGATTTTCATATTTATATTTTTCAAGATTGTTTTTTAAATCATTTTCTAAAGCAGCTATTTCATCACTAGCTGTAGGTAAAAACTCATGACCTTCAAATTCTAAAGCCTTTGCTAAAATAACAAAATTTGGCGCGTATTCATTAAAGTTTTTTACAGATAAAGCACCTATTTTTTTTATAGAATCTGACTTAAAAAGTTGTGCTCCACCATATAAAGTTTCTACTGGTTGTCTTTCAGGAGATTCTCCTGGGTATTGGCTAGTTAATTTGTTATTTGATTCTGTCAAAGAAGATAGAATATCTTTTAACATTTCATTATTTAATGTTAGTTCCATAATTTTTAACCTATTTAAAAATAATTTTGTAAATGAATTTGTTTATTTTAACATTATATAATTTAGTATAAAAGATAGTTATTATATAATTATTAGTAAAATACCTTGATTAATATAAATTTTATAATTTAAATATACCCTTATATAAAAAAAAGTTTTTTTATTAATTTAAACTAGTTTTTATTTATAAATATTAATGTTTTACATTGTTTTTTAGCAAGATTATACTTATAAAATTCTATAATTACTTTAAGATAAAGCCTTTTTATTTTTATAAAATTATTTAAGGAAATTTTTGTGTTAGAGTTAAGAACCATTTCTCCTGTAGATGTTACTAATAAAATAAATTCTGTTGATAAAACATTAGGTAAAACAAAAACAATTTCTATTGTTGCTGATAATAAGGCTCCAATTAAAGTTTCTAATGATAATATTAGTATAACTGATACCAAAAAAGGAATTCCTTCAAAAAATATTGAGTTTAAATCAAGACTTCATGATGAAGATAAAATAGCAATAGGATTTGCTGGAACTTCAGCTGGTGCTTTTGTTGGAATGGTTGCTGAATCTGCAATTGTAATAAACTCACTTGCTAAATCAGGAAATGTAAAAGCTTTTAAACCATTGATAGTTGCTTCTACTATTGGTCTAGTTGCAGGTGCTGCTCTTGAAAATAGAGTAAGAAAAAATACACCAAATAGTGAAAAAAGAAGTATAACAGATTCTGCTATAAGTATTGGAGCTATTGGAGCTATTGGTTTATCAGTAGGTTGTGCAATTGCTAAACCTAATTTTGGAAAATTGGTACTTGGAACAGCTGTAGCTGGAGGTACACTTGCAGTTGTAGCTGCCAATAAAGGTTATTTAAATTAATTACTATATTTTTTTATATTCCTAAAATTTAATTAATTTTAAAATTCAAATATGAAGTTTCAAGAAAAAATAGTTAAAACTAAAGATAATAAGGAAATTTTAATTAGAGAAGCAAAACTTGAAGATGCTGAAAATCTAATAAAAACTGCAAAAAAATACATTTCAACTAGTGATCATATTTTACTTACAGAAAAAGATTTTAATCCTACTATAGAACAAGAAGAAGCTTGGATTAATTCTTTTATTTCTAATAAAAATAATTTACTTTTATTAGCTTCTTATAAGAATGAAATAATAGGTAATATTGAAATTACAGCTAGTAAAAGAGAAAAAATAGCTCATACAGCTTGTTTAGGTATGAGTATTATAAAAGAATATAGAAATTTAGGTATAGGTTATCATTTATTAATTTCTATGATTGATTGGGCAAAAAATAATCCTAATTTAAAAAAAATATGGTTAGAAGTTTTTGCTACTAATTCTAATGCAATAGCTTTATATAAAAAAGTTGGTTTTATTCAAGAAGGTATAAGAACGGATTTTATAAAAATTTATGAAAATACTTATGTAGATGATATTATTATGGCAATAAAAGTATAAAATAACTATTTAAAAAGTTAAAGCTAATCTTAAGCCTAAATTACTTCTGCTATATGTATAAGTATCATCAAAACCTCTAAAGGTTAAAATGAAAAAGCCTGCACTACCTCTCCAACTCCCTCCACGTCTAACTTTATTGGTGTTAGGAATCATATTAACAGGGTTTTCTAGTTGTGGTATATTATAAAAATCTTTATCATAATAATCTGTACACCATTCCCAAACATTCCCATTCATATCATAAATTCCTAGCTCATTAGGTTTTTTAGTACCTACATCATGTGGCTTTCTACCAGAATTATCTTCATACCAAGAAATTTCATTTATATCATTGCCTCCACTAAATTTGTAACCTTGAGATAAGTTCCCTCCTTTGGCTGTAAATTCCCATTCCGCTTCTGTAAGTAAACGATAACCCTTTACTTTATTAATATCTGTAGTTATATTTCCGTTACTATCTAAAAGCTCTCCAGTTTGCTCATTATAAGCTATGGGTAAATCATATTTTTTACTTAAGGCATTACAAAATTTTATAGCTTCAAACCAAGTTATATTTTGAACAGGTACTAGTTCTCCAACAAAGTTGCTAGGGTTATTTTCTTGCCCCATAATAGATTTCCATAATTGCTGAGTTACTTGGTATTTACCTACATAAAAATCATAACTTAATTTAACTTCAGTCGTATTTTGCATTTTAAAAGTTCCTTTTTTTACTAGAACCATAGATAAATCTTCCATACCATGATTATTTATTTTATCTATTTCAATAAAATTATTATCACTAAATTCTAATAAATACTGCTTTATTTCTACTATCTCATTTTTTGATTCTAATTTTACATATAGTTTCTAACATTAGAAATTTCAAAATCTATAATTGTTGTTAATAAAGAATTTGGACAAAAAAGCAAAAAAAAAATATACTAAAATAAATTTATATATTTTTTAAAAAAATGATAAAAGTAAGAATAACATTAACAAAAGAAACACGTCAAGTGATAATTAGTAAAATGAATCAATATAATTATTTAGGAAATAAAAAACAGGTTGATATATTTAAAGGAATATTATTATACTCAGAAGGTGTAAAAATATCAACTATAGCAGAAATAAGTTTAAAAACAGAAAGATGTATTTATCAATGGATAGTAAAATTTTTATCTAATGGAGTAAATGGAATAATTTACAAGGAAAAATATAAAAAAGAAAGTAAATTAAGTGATAATGATAAAAAAAAGTTAAAAGATATAATTTTAAAATATTCAGATGAAAATAAAATGTTAAAAAGTTCAATAGTACAAAAAATAATAAAAGAAAAGTTTGATATAGAATATTCAATAGGTTATATACCAAGATTATTAAATAGTCTAGGTTTAAGCCATAAAAAAATAGAAACTAAAAGTCATAAAGTAGATGAAAAAAAACAAAAAGAATGGGAAAATGAAATATTTTTAAAATTATCAAAAAAATCTATAATAAATAAAGGAACAGTATTATTTCAAGATGAATCTAGTTTTCTAATGTGGTCTCAAAAGTGCTATTCATGGGGAGAAATTGGGAAAAAGTTAGAAATGAAAGTAAATATGAATAGTGAGTGTCGTAAAGTATTTGGAGCAATAGATATAGAGAATGGTAATTTTTATTATAAAATAAGTAAAAAAGGTAATAAAGATGTTTTTATAGAATATTTAGAGCTTTTAATAAAAAAATTTAATGGTAAGAAAATTTATTTAGTCCTAGATAATGGTAGAGTACATAGAAATAAGAGTGTAATAGAATTTGAATTAAAAAATAAAGATAAAATAGAATTATGTTTTTTACCACCTTATAGCCCAAAATTAAATGCTATAGAAATATTATGGAGGGAAATAAAAAATAATTATATGCATGGAAAATTTTTTAAAAATACTAAAGATTTTATAGAAAGTTTAGAAAAATCATTAAAAAATATGAGTTTGATGAAAGAAAAAATATTAAGTATAATGTCAAAATGGGTAGAAATTTATAATAAAATTGAAAAAAAAATTGTAAGATGGAATGAGCAAAAAGAGTTATTTTATAACTATTCTGCTTAATTGAAATTTGAAATGTAATTAACTATATAAGGTATGCTCAAGACTTTTATTATATAAAATTTTAGCCATAGCTCTACTTATTTTTATTTTATTTCCAATTAAATTTGGTAATTTTTCTAGCCAAGATAAAAAATGAACCTCAAAATAATAAGTTTTTTCTTCTATATCATAATTTAAAAGTTTTATACTACCGGCTTCTATAATATCATTGTTATTAATTTTTTCATCAAATTCTTCAATAGTCTCAAATTGCTCTCTTTTTAAAACTGGTTCATTATGATTTTTATGATACATATTTGTTTTTATAGATTCTAAAACACCTTTAACAGATTGAGAAACTAATGAATCTAATAATGAAGATAGTTTTTTATTTTCATTTTTATTTAATTCAATATCTTGATAAATGTTTTTTTGTTTTTCTTTTAGTTCCTCTATTTCATTAAGTTTTGATTCTAAAAGTTTTTTTATTTCTTGGATATTTTGGTATTTACCTTTGAAAACAGTTATTCTTAAATCTGAATAATCTACATTTAATTCCCCAAAACATAGATCATTAGAACAAAAAATACTTTTGTCTTCATTTTCTGTTTCACAGATAGGGCATATTACCATTAAAAATTTTTACCAAGTTAAAATAAAATTTTAATGCAACTATTATACCAGTTTTAAATAATAAAAATTTCTTTATGAGAATCTATTTTTTCACCTGTACTACAAGTTATTAAATAATTATCATTTTTAAAATCACCATAATTTTTAATTATTTCTACATAATCTTTTATTAATAGGTTAATTATTTTGGGGTCATTATCTTTTCTATAAATAAAATCGTATAATTCTGGAAAAGATTTAACTAATTCTTTTTTAGTATAAATCTCTTTATTATCTCTAATTAAAGCTATATTCTGACCTAAATAAAAAGCAATTATTTTCCAAATATCTATGTTTTTAGTATTATCCTGATTAAAATCTTTTATACTAGTAAAATCAATTTTAGGTAATAATTCTATTTTTTTATTAAAATCATGCAAACCTTTTAATATAGGTTTTATATCATTTCTATAATGAGTTCTAGTGCAAGAAGTAAGAATAGTTCTAATTGTTTTATAAATAGCCAAAAATTTATGTCTTTTTACCGTTTTATCAATAGGACAATTATAAATTTGTTTATGAAAATTATAAGTATGATAGAAAGCATTATTTAAACTATCTATCCAAGCTTTAGGATAAATAGTATCTGAAATTATTCCATTTTCAACAACTATTAAATTAATATTCCAATCAAAAAGTTCATATTTTTCTTCTAATTTTTTTACAAAGATTTTTCTTTCTTCTTGTTGTAAAGGCATTTCATTTTTTTCAATTTTTATTAAAACATCTACATCTGTAGAGTCTTCTGAGCCATAAAAATAATATTCATAAGGTAAAATCATCATAATATATCTCCTTTTTAATTTTTAGACGATTTATTATAATTAACTTTTAATTAATTCAAAAAAGTAATAAATCTAAAAATATTCTATCATAAATAAAATAATCTTTTAAATATGCTTGTCTATATTTTTTATGATTATATATAGTATTTAATTAAAAAAAAGATAAATATATTAATAATATAATAAATTCTTATTTTTTATTTGTTTATCATAACAATTAATTAACTAATTATTCTATATAACTTTTATATAAGAATTTAGAGTCTAAACAGGGGATTAAAGGATTTTCCTAAAGTCCCCTGAGAATGAGAAATGGAGACTTTTTTATTAGGAGATATTTACCATGAAATATGGTAGAACATATCATTTTCCTTTTTCTGAAGGTGCAACAAATGATGATAAAATACAAAAAAATTGGCATAGGATTTTAGATAATGATATTGTCATGACTGAAAAACTAGATGGAGAAAACACTTGTTTAAAAAATTCAGGTATTTATGCTCGTTCTCATGCTGCTCCAACAAAAAATCCTTGGTCAGTAAATATGTTACCTATTTGGAATAGAATTAAGGATTCATTAGGTGATTTAAATATCTTTGGTGAAAATCTTTATGGTGTTCATAGTATAGAATATAAAAATTTAAAAGATTTTTTTTATGTTTTTGCCATCAGAGAAAATGATAAGTGGCTTTCTTGGGAAGAAGTAAAATTTTATGCTGAAGCATTAGATTTATTAGTAGTTCCAGAAATAAAAATTGGTAAGTTTACAGAAAAGCTTATAAAAAAAGAAATAGCTGACAATCTCTTATTAGGAAGCCGTTTGAATGGTGAATGTGAGGGTTTTGTTTTTAGAAATATAAATTCTTTTTCAGTAACTGATTTTTCTACTAATGTTTTAAAGTATGTAAGAAAAAATCATATAAAAACAGATGAACATTGGACAAAAAATTGGAAGAAAGCTAGGTTATGGTATGAATACATTAATAAAGAATAATCAAATTTTATGGGATGAAGTAGAAAAACAAATTTGGGCTAAAGAAATGTCTAAATGCCCTCAAGAACCTGATTATCATGCAGAAGGAGATGTTTTAACTCATACTAGAATGGTAATTGAAGAAATATATAACTTAGAAGAATTTACTTCTTTAGAACAAGAAGAAAAAGAAATATTACTTTTATCAGCTCTTTTACACGATATAGCAAAACCTAATACTACTATTATAGAAAATAATAAAATTTCTTCTCCAAAACACTCAAAATTAGGAGAAAAAATTGTAAGAGAACTTTTTTGGAATTTAGATTTTGAAAAAAGAGAGCAATTAGCATCTTTAGTTAGATTACATGGGCTACCAGTTTGGAGTATAACAAAAGAAAATATTAATAAATCTGTTATTTTATCAAGTTTTAGAGTAAGTAATAAACTGTTATATTTATTGGCAAAAGCTGATATGAAAGGTAGAATATCAGAATTTAAAGATGATTTGATTTTAAATGTAGATTTATTTAAGGAATTATGTTTAGATAATGATTGTTTTTATACAGAAAAGACTTTTTATAATGAACATAGTAAATTTAAATTTTATCTTTCTGATAATAATTACCCCATTCAATTATATGATGACACAGAGTTTGAAGTAGTTATATTATGTGGGTTACCTGGATCTGGAAAAGATTTTTATGCATCTTCTTTAGATTTACCTATAGTTAGTTTGGATGAATTAAGAAAAAAATATAAAATAAAAAGAGGGAATAAAAAAGAAGAAGGTAGAATAATACAAGAAGCTTATGAATTAGCACGTATTTTTTGTAGAAAAAAACAAAGTTTTGTTTGGAATAGCACTAATATAACTTATGAAATGCGAAGTAAAATAATTAATACCTTAAAAGTTTATAATCCTAAGTTTAAAATAGTTTATTTAGAAACTTCTTTAGAAAATACTTATCATAGGCGAAAAGAGGATATTCCTCAAAAAGATTTATATAAACTATTTAGAATGATTGATATTCCTCAAAAATATGAAGCACATGAAGTTATTTACTTAAAAAATTAGAGTGATAAAAAATTTATTTTTTAAATTTTATTTTTATTTATAACAATAAAATAAAATTTTAGTACTATTAAGTTTTTATACTAAAATTGTACTTATTTAATTAGCTTGCATGTCTAAAAGTATTTAAAAATAAGCCTTTTATACTTTTATTTCTTACTTCTTACTTTTTACTAAGAATATTAACCTAAAGATAATATTGATCTATAATACATTTGCTTAAGTTAATTCTTATTTTTCAGGCAAAGGAGCTTGTATGGCAAAAGATGTTTTAAAAACAAGAGTTACATTCGAAAGCGGATATGGTCCGGCTTATATGTATAGTTTATCTAAATTACAAGAACAAGGTTTTTCTAATATAAGTAAATTACCTTTTTCAATAAAAGTTCTTTTAGAAGCTGTTTTACGTGAATGTGATGATTATGTTGTAACTCAAGAAGATGTAAAAAAATTAGCTAATTATGATCCTAAAAATCCAGGTGAAGAAGAAATACCTTTCAAACCAGCTAGAGTAATTCTACAAGATTTTACAGGAGTTCCTGTTGTAGTAGATTTAGCAGCGATGAGATCTGCGATGAAAAGAATGGGTGGAGACCCTAAAAAAATAAATCCTATAGTTCCTGTAGATTTAGTTATAGATCACTCTGTAATGGTTGATAAAGCTGGTACAAGTGATGCTTTTCAATATAATTCTGATTTAGAATTTGAAAGAAACAGAGAAAGATATGAGTTTTTAAAATGGGGACAACAACAATTAACTAATTTTAGAGCTGTTCCTCCATCAAGAGGTATTGTTCACCAAATAAATTTAGAGTATTTAGCAAAAGGTGTATGGAATAGAGATGAAGAAGATAAACAAGTATTTTATCCAGACTCTTTGGTTGGTACAGATTCTCATACTACCATGATTAATGGTATTGGTATTGTTGGTTGGGGTGTAGGTGGCATAGAAGCTGAAGCCGTAATGTTAGGTCAACCTATTTATATGTTAATACCAGAAGTTGTTGGTTTTAAATTAACAGGAAAATTAAAAGAAGGCGTAACTGCTACCGATTTGACTTTAACTGTAGTTCAAATGTTACGCAAAAAAGGTGTAGTTGGTAAGTTTGTTGAATTTTATGGTTCTGGTTTAAGTAATATAACTCTTCCAGATAGAGCTACTATAGCTAATATGGCTCCAGAATACGGTGCTACTATGGGCTTTTTCCCAATAGATTCTGAAAGCTTAGACTTTTTAAGAAATACTAATAGATCAGAAGAATTAGTAAAAACCTTAGAAGCTTATTCTAAAGCTCAAGGTTTATTCAGAACAGATGAAACTCCAGATCCTGTATTTACAGACACCCTAGAGCTTGATTTATCAACTGTAGAACCATCTTTAGCTGGTCCAAAAAGACCTCAAGATAGAGTTTCTTTAGCTACTATGCAAGATGTATTTAAAGTTGCTTTAACTGATGCTAAAGCTTTTAATTTATCAGAAGATAAATTAGCTAAAACAGGTTCTTTTGGTGATACCAAAATGAAACACGGTGATTTAGTAATTGCAGCTATTACTAGTTGTACAAATACTTCAAACCCTAGCGTAATGTTAGGAGCAGGTCTTTTAGCTAAAAAAGCTGTTGAAAAAGGATTAAAAGTAAAACCTTATGTAAAAACTTCTTTAGCTCCTGGTTCTAGAGTGGTTACTGATTATTTAAATGATTCTGGTTTAACAGAGTCATTAAATCAATTAGGATTTCAAACTGTAGGCTATGGTTGTACAACTTGTATAGGTAACTCTGGTCCTCTTTCTGATGAAGTAGAAGCAGCTATAAAAGAAGGCGATTTAGTTGTATCTGCTGTTTTATCTGGAAATAGAAATTTCGAGGGAAGAGTTCATCCAAGTGTAAAAGCTAACTATTTGGCTTCACCTCCTTTAGTTGTTGCTTATTCTATTGCTGGTACAGTTGATATTAATTTAGAAAAAGATCCTTTAGGTAAAGATCAAAATGGTAACGATGTGTTTTTAAAAGATATTTGGCCAACTCAAAAAGAAGTAGAAGATTGTATAAATAATTCATTTAAAAAAGAATTTTTTGAAAACCAATATTCTAATGTTGGTGAATCTAATGATGATTGGAATAAAATTCCAGTTTCTGGTGGTGAATTATTTGATTGGGATGAAAATTCTACTTATATACAAGAACCTCCATTTTTTGTTGACTTAGCTCCAAGTCCATCTCCTATTCAAGCAATTAACGGAGCAAGTGTTTTAGCTAAATTAGGTGATTCTATTACTACAGATCATATTTCTCCAGCAGGCTCTATTAAAAAAGATACTCCTGGTGGACAATTCTTAATAAGCAAAAATGTAGAACAAAAAGATTTTAACTCTTATGGTTCTAGAAGAGGTAATGATAGAGTAATGACCAGAGGTACTTTTGCTAATGTAAGATTAAAAAATCAATTAGCTCCTGGTACAGAAGGCGGTTATACAAAATATCATCCTACTGGTAATGTAGAGTTTATCTATGATGCTTCTGTAAAATATAAAGAATCAGGAACTCCTTTAGTAATACTTGCTGGTAAAGAATATGGAACAGGATCTTCAAGAGATTGGGCAGCAAAAGGTACTTATTTATTAGGTGTAAGAGCTGTTATTGCAGAATCTTTTGAAAGAATTCATAGAGCTAATTTAGTTGGTATGGGTGTTTTACCTTTACAATATAAATCAGGTGATACTGCTGATTCTTTAGGATTAACAGGAGATGAAGTTTTTAGCTTTGATATAGATGATTCTTTAAAACCTAGACAATTAGTAGATGTTACAGCAAAAAAAGCTGATGGTTCAGAACTTAAATTCCAAGCTGTATGTAGAATAGATACTCCTGTAGAAGTAGATTACTATAGAAATGGTGGTATTTTACAAACTGTTTTAAGAAACTTTTTAAAAGCTTAGAGTTATAAAATAAAAAGCCTCCAGATAAGGGGGCTTTTTTATTGCTATATTCTGAAAATTAATTGATTTACATAAAAAATAAACTTTAAACTATATTGTATAAAATAGTTTGTCTTTTTTCATTTCTTTTCTAGTATATTTTAGTTCTTAACTGTTTCTAATCTTTTTAAAGCGGCATCTGCTGATTCATGTTGAGGATCTAAAATAAGTATTTCTTGATATATTTCTTCTGCTTTAGAAAAATCAGCTTGTTCTTCAAATAAAATAGCTAAAATTTCTAAGGCTTCTAAATTTGTTGGGTCGATCTTTAAAGCTTGTTCTAAGTAAGGTATAGCTTGTGGATGTAAACCTAATTCTAATAAAATTAAAGCTGATTTTACATAAGGAGATATTCTTGTAGGAGTTAACTCTATTAATCGTTTATATTGCATAACAGCCATTTGATATCTACCCATTCTATAATAAGCTTCAGCTAATCCAGAAATAGCATTTATATCATCTGGGTTATGTAAAATAACATATAATAAATTTGCAATTGCAGGATAATATTCTTTTAAAGTTAAACAAACCATTCCTAACATAAAGGATACCTGTGGATTATTTCCTTCTATCTGTATTAGTTTTTCTAAAGATTTTTTTGCTTTTGGTATCTGATTTGTTTGTATATAAAGAGTTGAAATATTATGATAGGTATTAAAGTTATTAGGGTCAATTTGTAATGCCTTTAAAAAACAGCTTTCTGCTTTTTCTAAATCTCCTTTATATAAATAGGCACTTCCTAAATTTTGATGTGCTTCTAATATTCTTGGGTCAAAACTTATAGCTTTTTCTAAAAGTTCTATAGAACCTTCAAAATCTTTTTTTAATAGTTTAATCATACCCCAATTAGTATATAAAACAGGGTGGTCTTTGTGACTTTTAAGACCTTCTACTAATGTTTTTTCTGCATTATCAAGATTATTTTCTTTTAAAAAATCGGCAGTTACTAATAAAATTGTTTCTAATTTATCCATATTTTATAATTCTACTTTAATACTATAAGATTACATATTAGAATTTTACAAACAAAAAATTAACAGTGAAAAGACTTTTCTCTTCACTGTTAAAAAATATTAACTATTCACTAATCTATTGAACTAAAAAACTTAGTGATTCATTAAAACCACTTTTACTACCAGCAGATGGTTGGAGTAAAAATTTTTCTTTTGGTTTTTTAGCTTTTTCTTTTTCGCTTATATTTCTTAGCTCTTTATCTAATTTTGTGATTATTTCTCTGAATTTTTCAAATAAATCAGCTATGTTAGGTGGTAAGTCTATCATTTCAAGATCTAACATTTCCTCCATCATATCAGCATGTCTTATAACATCATCTACTCTTTTTGAAATTTCTTCATCTAAAGAAGATGAATCTAATTTTGATGCAGGATCATTGTTATTTGATTGCTCAGTTGGTTTTATAACTTTAAGTATACTATCACCCTTTACTGATTCATCATTAGAGTTTTCTAAAATAGCATTTAATTTTTCAAGAGATGACATTAAACCTGCATATCGTGAAGAATCTCCATTATTAGCTGCTGATTTTACAATCTTTAAAAACTCAGGATTAGATAGCAATGAAACATATTGCTGTGCTGTTTGAGATTTTATTCCAGATAAATCCATAAATAACTCCTTATATAATAATTTATTATTGTTGTTGTCCTGCTGAGGCATCCCACTTAGTTTGAAGTATAGAGAACATACCATTTACAGGGTTATATTTTATTTTTATAGCAGATTGTACATTACCACCATTTGGTGAAGATACTTGACTTTGTAAAATAATATCTTTACCTATATTTGAATTCCATAAACCTAAAGTGAATATATCTCTATATTCTTTACTATTCATAGCTTCAACTAAAGTTTTTGCAAAAACATTCATATCTTTAACTTTTGTTGCTGTTTGTTCACTTCCTAATCCTCTAACAGCATTTTTATATTCAGTATAAGCTCTTTCTGACATTTGTGTCCCCACACCAGCAGGATTACCTAAGGCATCTACAGTAATAAATACTGGTTCGGTTCCACCTTGAGCTGTAGATTTGTATATATTAGCATATTCTTGAGGGGTAACTCTTGCTGCCATAATTTTTGATTGCCAACCCGATAAAAATACCCCAGCATTAGTAGCTGTAGTTAGCTTTGTGGATTTATCTTCAGAAGTTTTAGCTCTTTCAGTAGAAACTCTTTCATCTAACCATTTATTTACATCAGCTGTATTAGCATTTGCTCCAGCTACAGTTGTATCTGCAGTTATCTTAAAATAATCTCCTCCTCCATTATTAGGAGCAGATGTTCCATTGAATAACATTTGTGCTGCTATTACATTATCACCTGCTTTTAAATATGAACCTATATCATATTTTGCTGTAGTGGCACCAATACTAGCTGGAGTTACTACTTGACCATTTACAATTAGCTGAAAAGTAGTCATATCAACATTTCTTGTATCTATCGCTATATTTACAGGTTTAGCTTGATATACAGGAGTATTAACAAAAAATGGATCTTGTACAGTACCTATTGGTGTTGCAGAAGTATATTGATATTGAGCTCTTTGAAATTCAATGCCATCTAATTTAAAAGTTTTTCTAAAAGCTACATTAACATTATTAAATGTATCTTCTCCAATACCTTGTTGTGCACCTTGTTGACCTGTTACTGGATCAACATATTGAAAAGTATCATTATTAGGATCATCTCTTTTTTTAGCATCATAATATATATCTAAAGCACCAGAGCCTTTATCAGGATCATTATAAGTTATTTGTTTTATATTTCTGAACATTATTCCATCTAAAGTTGTATTACCTGCTGAAGAATTGTACTCTGAATAATGCCAGTCTGTATCAACCATGCTAGAGGCATTTATTTCAGCTTCTAATTTCTTTTTTAGAGCTACTGCTTGATCATAAGTTCTTACTTGTTTTCCAAAGTCATTAAAATAGTCATCTGCCATACCAACACTCATCATAGTAGCTCTTGTAAAACCTTCATATTCAGCTAATACTAATGGATCAGAATTTGCTGTTTCTGCTGATATAAGTAAATTACCACCTTTAGCTCCAACAGCTTGACCATTAAAACTTCTTATTTTATGTAAATCTTCGACAAATTTAGGAGTAAAATTTTTAGATATTTTACTTGCACCTGGTAATAAAAGTTTTTCATTTTTGTCTTGTCCAGTCCCATCATCTGCAACATCTTCATGGTGTATTAATTTTTTACCGGTAGTAGGATCTTTTTTCTCATCTACATCTGAAAAAGTTTGATCTGCTGATAAATCAAGTCCACCTGAACGTAATAGAGCTGTAGCTACTTTATTAGTAAGATCTATAGCATTAGAACTTTGACCAGATTCATCATCAACACTATCTCCATTAGCATCTACAAAATCATAAGGATTAGTCATGGCTACATTAGAGTTTTTTCTGGTATGTCCCAAAGCAAGAACTTGTCCAAAAGAATCAGGGTTAGAATTTAATTCTACCTCTCTAACAGTAACTTGATAGTGATTTATAAAAGCCGCTTTCGCATCATGTTTATCAGTATTATCTATTCTACTATCTCTATTAATATCTGCAGCTCCAATTCCATCATGTTCATACTGCCATATAATTCTAGAATTTATGTCAGTTAAACCCATATCTTCAGTTCCATAGATTTTTACTTTATTTTCATATTGATCTCCAGTTAAAGGATCTGTAGTATAACCTTTCCAATCATTACCATTTGCTGCATTAGGTCCTTTTACAACATCACCAAAACTATTAAATTCGTCCATATTTACAAACAAAGAGTCATTATCAGATCTTCTTCTTCTAATAAGCCTATCGTCATAGCTACCAGCACCACTACTATCAAATTCAACATAATTTCTAACCCCAGGATCTCCTGTTATATCTGAAAGAGCATTAAGTTCTGTAGTATAACCTTCTTCTGCTGTACTACTTACCCATTTTACTCTTGCACCATATTTTGGATAATTAGGATCGCTTGGGTTCGTATTACCATCTAAAGCTCCTGGTGTTTGATCTTCTCCGGCACTAGTATCAGCTACTCTTCCACCTGTACCAGTATCTTGCATATCTCTCCCATCTACCAATCTACGAGAAAAAAGAGTTGCTTGTCTATCAACTCCCCCAGAAGTATAATTTCTAGTTCCAGCTTCTTCTGTAGTTGTACTATAAGATGTTGCATAAGAGTATTTTAACTCTCTTGGAGCAAAATTATAAAGATAATTAACTGTTGACCAAAAGCCCCCAGTTTTTACTTCTACGGATCCTTCGCTTATTTTTTCTCCTGGTTTATTAGATGGATTTTCAGTTTCCCCTAATACCCCTAAAATACCTATATTTTCAGGTGCTTTAGGTGGAACTTCTTCAGATCTAAAAGTTACTTTCATAGTATTAGATATTTGCATAGCAGCACCAGAAACAAAAAGCTTTCTCATTTCATAAACTTTATCATCTAAGCCTGTTTCTATTTTATTTCCAGCTGCATCTTTACCTGCATAATATGTATTACTAAGTCCTGACGCAAACCCTTTACCCATTAAGTAACTAGGTACTCCATCTAAATCAGTTCCTACTCCGGAGTTAAATAATCCTTTTTGATCATCAGTATCTATATCTGCTTGGCTACCATAATAGTTTAAATCTTTAAAAGCACTATTTACAGCCCCATTTGTACCAGGTAACATTCTTCCATATACATCTGTTGTAGAAGAAACTTCATTATTAGAACCATTTTCTCTAACTTGTTGAGAAGTAGATTGTTGAACAAGGTTATTATAAGCAGCTTGTAATTTTTGTTTTAAAGTATTAAGCCTATTTTGCATTAAAGCTTGATATTTAATAATATAAGCATTTTCCCATTGTTCATCAAATGAAGCCCTCATAATAGAAGAGGCTTCTAAAACAGTAGGAGAAAAAGCTCCACCTTTGTTTATTGCAGGTTCTGATTTAGAAACTACAGACGAGTTTAAAGCTTTGTAAGAATTATTAAATACATTTACATTAGAAAAAGTCATATTTATACTCCTATTATATTATCTCTTAGCACTAGGTCTTTTTTTACTAGCAAAATAGTTATTAAGATAGACAGCTGCTTTACCTCTAGATTTACGTAAAGTTATAGAGTTATAAGGATCATAATCTGCATTTCCTGTTGTAGTATCATAATTTTCTCTAGTATTAGATTGAACTTGATTAATACCTGCTCCAGCAAAAGCATCATATTTTATTTGTATTGTAGAGGTGATACCACCACCACTTGGGTGATAAGCTTGACCACTAATGAAAATATCTTTCATAAAGCCCATATTAAATACATCTCTATATTCTTTATATAAAGACAAATTTTTACCATCAGCTCTAAGGTGCATATGTTCATATAACATTGTATTTAATTCATTAAATGTACCATCTGTAGAGCCACCAAAGGATTGTGCAGTAGCTATTTTAGTAGTTAGATTTTTTATTGTATCTACTTTACCAGTTCCACCAGCGTTTGTTACTCCACTTGAATCAGTAAGTAAGCCATATCTAGCTTTGGTAGTTGCATCTACATCTTCATATGCTAACAGATATTCATCAGTTTTATTTTTTTCTATTTCAGCCATTTTTATAAAACCACCTATAGATGGATTTAATGCTTGAGAACCAAATAAATTAAAGTTTTGAGTACTTGCAGTTGGTTTGAAATCTAAAGAATATTGATTTTTTCTATCATATTTATAGTTTGCTCCAGAATATAAACCTGTAGTAAAAGATTCAAAGTTAGGTACATCACCACCATCATATCTTTTACCATAAGCTCTGGTACTAGCACCTATCATTCTTTCTGCATATGCATAAGTTTCTCTTGTTGTTGTAGAACCAGCTATAGTATCAGAAACACTTGAGCCTCCTGCAGCACCTGTATTAGTTATCATAGCATTAGGATCATTTGCTATAGTTGTTTCATCAAAAGTTGCAAATCCATTTTCTAGATCATTAAATACAACTTTTCTAGTTCCAACATAAATTTCATTTATATCATATTTATTAGCTGAAATGCCTTTATCTGTCCATATACCATTATCTCCTATGAAACCAGCTTCACCTGCTACAGATCTTCCTGCTTCACCCTGAGCACCCCAAGCTCCACCACCAAGAGAACCAACATCAGATAAACTTACACTTTCTTTTACATCTCCGATTGTTTTCATTCCAAATCTTTGTGTAGCAGCATAACCATCCATAACATTTGGTGGTTTTTTAGCTTTTAATAAAGTAGTTAATGAAGTTAACCCTAAAGCATTTCCTAATAATCCTAGTGTACTAGAAGGTGGTTCTGGATAATTGAAATCTGAATCTCCTTCAAATGGTTTATGGTCAGACTCTAAATAGTCATAACCTTCAGTATCCATACTAGATTTTTTAACTTGACCTCCAATTAATGCTCCAACTCCTGTTGAACCGTATAAAACAGCTTTTGTTGGATCGAAATAAACTCCACCAGGAACTCCAAATGCACCGCTTAATGCATTACCTATAACAGTACTAGCAACATCCGCTATTGTTCCCATTCTATTTTTAATATTTCTATCATTAAAGAATAATTTATACCAAAGTTCTTCTTTATCTTTTGCTGCAAAAGATTCAACTACAGTATTAGCTACGGCAGCAAAAGCTTTCCCAATTGCACTAGAACCACCAACTAATTGAATAATTGTACTCATCATATCTAAGAAAACGGTTCCAACTGTTTGTAAGGTTCTTAACATATCTGTATCAACAAGTTCTTCATTTTGTTGTGTTCCAACCCAATATTCAGATTCCATTTTTTCCATTGAAAATTGGCTTAAAAAGGCTTGAGTTGCAAAGAATGCTCCAGTATCTGTTTCTCTAGTTTCTGGTGTTTGAACTCCATGTTTCATTTCAAACATTCTTTCACCTTCTGTAGCTTGGTTTAAGGTTGCATCATAAGCTGGTTTTGCTAATGGACCACTACCTAAAGATACTACTTGAGTAATAACTCCAGAACCATCTTTTATTAATCCTGCAATCATTTCACCTATAGGTATATCAAAAAGACCCATAACAGGTATTTTAATTCTTTTTAAACCTTCAACAAATCCTACATTATTGAAATGATTTTCTGCTTTTGATGCGTAAGTGTCAAACACTCCACCACTAGAAGCTGAATATGCTTGAGTTTGCATCATTTCTACCATAAGAGTTTTTATTCTAGTAAAAAAGTCTTCTATTGTTTCAGTAACTATATCTCTTGTAACTTGTGTTTTACCACCAAGCCAAATAGTTATATTAACAGGAGGAGGAATAGGTATTGGGATTGATAATGCAGCCGAAGCTACACCAATAGTTCCATATTTTACTAAAGGACCTTCACTTACTGCTGATAAATGCCCCATACTTAAATCTGGACCAATTCCAACCGCAAAGAATCTACTATCTGTAATAAGTGGCATTATTCCACCAGAACCAGCTAAACCAAAAGAGAATCCTCCTTTATTCATACCTTTTTCTGCAGCAACCAATCCACCAAGCGGTGAACCTTGCATAGCAATTCCGTATTCCAAACCTATAAGAGCTGCAGCATCTGCAGACCAATATTTTCCTTTATAGGCGTTACCTCTATATATATCATCATATTGTCTTCCTAAAAAGGAGTTTTTTATATCAGCTAAAGCCATTTTATAATCATTTATAACATTAGGATCTGATAATAAGGTATCCCTTACTTGTGTTGGTAAGTTTGCAAATAAATCTAATTTATCTATATCAACACCTGCACCAAACACAGGAACATTTGTTCTTACGTTGCTAATATTATTACTATTTATTCCTTCATATTCAGCTGCTCTAGGTGGTATTCCATTTTCATATAATCCATCTCCTCCTGAAGTTGCTCCTGCACCTGTATCTTGAGAGTAGTTAAGAGAAGTGCCATTAAGAGGTGAACCAGCTGTTGGACCAGGGTATCCAGGACCAGGAGTTGGAGGAGTTGCTGCAAATCCTGGAGTTATAGAGACTCCACCAGAAGTAGTTTGAATAGCTGCTAAACCAGAATTTGTTGCATTTCTTATCATGGTATATAAGCCATTTCCTTGCATCCAACCTCTCATAGTAGGATTTTGAGGATTAGGATTATACGCTGGTGCTATTTTAGAATAATCTACTCCCAATCTAGGATCATTATTATAATACCAGTTTCTAGGATATTTTGTTTTAAAAACTATTACCCCATTTCTAGGAGGTAATTCAGCTAAAGCACTGGTCATTTTTGTTCCATTTTTATATGCATATAGACCATTTGCATTAAATAAATTTTCAACATGTGTTGATAAAACTGGATCATAACCAGTTGTATCATTTGAAGAATGAGTTGCTAACTCTTTCATAGGTAATTCATCTAAATAAACTTCATATACATCAGGTGTAGAGCCTGCTCCACTTTCTTCTATTAAATCTGATGGACTATATATACCATTTGAGGTTCCCGGTCTCATATATCCTCCACCATTATCCCATACATAAGTTCCTGATAATGGTGGAAATTCTACAAATGAACCTCCACTAGGAGCTCCAAAACCACTACTAATACTTGCTGTTGTGCTTAAAGTTTCTGGTGGAGCAGGAGGTGGTACTTTTACACTAGTTTTTGAAAAGTTTATATCAGTAGCTTGGTATCCATAACTACGCATTATTTGTGTTCCATTATGAAATGTCATAAGCCCTGTTGTTAGACTAGGCATAGGAGTAAATTCATTTCCATCAACTGCATAGGTTTGTTTTTCTGTATATGCTCCATTTGAGTTAGTTATATCATGAACTACAGGTCTTGGTAGAAGTGGACCTGCTCCATCAGGATCAAAAGAAGAATTATATACATCATAATCATTTGTCCCGCTCATATTTGAACCGGGTGATGGTACTACAACGTTTATAGAAGGAGATCCTCCTATTTGTAAAGCGGAGTTATTACCATAAGCTTGCCAAATTTCTGAAGGGTAATAATCTATAGAACCATTTCCATCATTATCAACAGGTGCCATAGTAATTGCTAATTGTTGAATACCTAAATCTGCTATTAATTGTGCATCGTCAGCTTGTTGAGGTGTATAAGGCCCTGTTGTTGGTATTCCAGCTTGAGCAAAAGCATCTTCTAAAGCTTTATGGAAAGCATCATATTGTGCAGTTCTAAGTGTAGGGTCTCTAGAAAAATAAGCTGGATTAGCTGTAGCTGCTGTTGCTCCAATATTTACATTAAGAGGATTTGGAGCAAGAGGTGCATCAAGGTTTTGTAAATAGTTATCTAAACCAGTAAAAGAAGATGGTGGAGGAGGTGGCGGAGCTGCAACTGCACTTGGTCCGTTTGTATCATGAACTAAAACATCTGATATTGAACCTCTAAAATCTGTATTTGTTTGAGAAAAAGTTCTATTTGCATAAGGAGCAAAAACTGATTCCCTATCTGGTGCTAACTCAGCAAAAGCTGATTTTTCAAGGACTCTATTATAGGATGCTTGTAATTTTTTTTGTAAAGAATCGGCTCTCATTTGTAATACAGCTCTATATTCTGCATACCAAGATTCTGACCATCCATTAACAGATTCTGCATTATATGCATTGTAATGTTGCCTAGATGTTATATCATAAGTATTATAAAAAGCAGCACTTGATAATCTATCAAGGTCTGTTGATATAGAATCATATCTATCTAATACATTTTGAAGTGAAAGTTCTAATTTTGCACCACTTCCTAAAGTGTCAAAAGATGCTTGGTAATTATTACCTATAAAACCTATAGACATTTTTTATACTCCTAAAATCAATGAGTAAATATTTTTATGAATGGAAAAAACAAGCATATCTTTCTTGTTTTATTCTTATTTTTTGATCTAGTGAATCCCAGTTTAATGATATACTACCTTGAGTTTGACTTCCTGTTGGTAAAGAAGAAGTTCCAACTACATAAACATCATTAAATAATCCAAATCTTATTAAATCTAAATTTTCTGGTTTTTCAAAAAATTTATATAAAGTATATTCAAAATTATTACCTATATTTCTTGTTTGTCTAGCTGCATCATTACCAGTAACATCTCTTGTAAACGAATCTAATTCTTGTAATTTATCATTATCAAATCTATTGACATTAGTGAATGGAGCCACCCCTAATGGTGGAAAATTATAAGGATCCATATTAACTTTTAATTTATCTAAAATAAAAGTAGAACTACCTCCAGCTAAAAATGAAGTTGTTCCACTTATAGTACTATTTGCAGCTACTGCTGTAGCTGGATCTTGATAGTTATAAGACATGGTTACTGATGCTGCTATATCTGCTACAACACCTGCACTAGTACCCTTCCAATCTGGAGCATTAGGTACTGTAATACTGTTAGTTCCAACGGGAGTACTAGGGTTACCAGGAGTGCTAGTATTAAATCCATTTAAATAAGCAAAAGTTGTTCTAGCTGCACCAGGATCTATAAAAGCATCAGATGTAGGAGTTAATTTTTGACCAGTTAAACCTTGCATTGCTGTTTTTGTTCCCCAAGAGTTTCCTGCTGGTGTTGAAGTAGAAGATGCTCCCATAGCTGCATCTAAATCTGTTGTGTAAGCACTTGTTAACGATGTAATTAAAGTGGTTAGTTTAGAGTTTAATAAGGCTCTATATTCAAAATACCAAGTAGCATTATCTTCAGCTTGCTTATCTGTTTCATGTGCAGATACTCTTGAACGGGATGTAGGGTCATAAGAAACGCCTGTAGTAGCATTATTCGAAAGTTGCCTATTTACCGCATCAAGTGCAAAAGATGTTGATAGACCTGCTTGTGTTAAATTCATATTAAGCTCCTAAAAACTAAAATTAAAAATTAAACTCTTCTTAGAGTTCCAACATAACCATAACCATGTGAAGGATCTGCTGCATTTGGGTTATAGTATGCATTAGGATTAAAAGTGGTATCTAATGGTTTATATCTTGGCATCAAAGAATCTCTTTTGTCTAAGGTTGCTGCAGCACCAGCTGAAGCTGCTGCTACTCCAGATGCTCTTGTAGGTGCTTTATCCATCATACCTAATTGGCTCATTGCTTTTTCATAATCATACATAGCTGATTTTATATTTGCTTGAATAGATTTTATACCAGCTTGATCTGCCATAATTCCTGTTACTAAGCCAATTAAATTTTGAATTAAGCTTACAATTTGTTGCATATTACCCTTACCTTGGGCAATTGCTATAGCTGCTTTGGCAATACCAATGGTTTGCATTAATTTATCAATAAATCCTTTTACAAGAGAAAAGCCCATTTGAACCATTTTCTCAGTAGCTGCACCTCTTTTTTCTAGTTTTTGTTTCAAACCAGCAGTGGCTGTGTTGTAAGCTTTGGTTCTATCAAGAACAACTCCTTGAAGTTGATCTAACATATTTAAAATTTGATTACCTAAGCTTTTATTTACAGTACCTAAATATCCTGATACTTGTAATTCTGTATCATCTCTAGATCTACCAGCTAAAGCTTCAGAACGAAGTGCTTGTATACTACCCATAAAAGTTTACCTCTTAAAATTGAATATTAATGTACTGGGTTACCATCAAGTGCTTTCATGTTTTTATCATCTTCTTTTGCTTCATCAGTCATTTGACCAAATAATTTACCAACTAATTTAGCTTCTTCAGCTACACCAAGTTTTGCTAAATAAGCTCCAGCTACATTTATAAAAGCTTGAAAAGCTGTTCCGAGTAACCCTAAAGCGTTATCAAAGTTAAAACCGCCATTTCCTACGATTCCTACAACATTACTTGCTATAGAACCAATTGCTCCCCACATAGCTTGTTGCATTCCAAGATCAGCTGCTTTTTTAGCTTCTTTTGTTGCTTCATTTTGGTAATAAGCGTCAATATATTTCTTTTTAGAACCATCTGCTTCACCAGCTCTTGCATTTTTTTCTTGTACTCTTGCTGATGAAAGTGAGCTTTCCACTCTTATTCTTTTTGCATTTTCATTTTTTAATAGGCATAATTCAGCAGCGGCTCTGTCTTCTGCACCTCTTGATTGTATAATTTGAAATCCCATTTTTAATATTCCTTTCAAATAAATGATACTACTACAGTTAAAATAATACTATTTTTATCTTATATGTTGAAGTTACATAATAAAGAATTAACAGAGTTTTATTAGAAATTAAAATTTACAAAAAATATATTTTCATTAATAATAAGTATATTTTATTCTTAAATAAGAGTATTCTTAGATTACAATAGTTTTCTTATTTTAAAAAAAATAATATAATTTTATATTATATTAAAAAACAATGTTAAAAATTTATTATAGAGGTACTTTAAATATGGAAAAAATAACTACTGAATGCAATAGAATAGTTTATTTTGGTATTCAAACACAAAAAGGCAATACTTATTTTGGAGATGAAGTTAATAAATTAACTCCTTTTGTAATTCAAAAATCAACAGAAGTTGTTAGCGTTGATGGTAAAATAATAGCAATTCATTCAGTTGAAAAAAGTAAAGAAGAAAAAACATTTCATTTAGAAGATGGAAGAACTTTAGTAGTAAAAGCTATAATAGATTCTAATGGAAATACCAAAAGAACAGGTGTTTTTTCTAGAAAATGGAAATAAAATGAAATTTCCTAAATTAGATTTTTTAGTAAATAAAGAACTAGATTTATTATATCAAGATGTTTTAGAGCTTTTTCAAAAAGAAAAAATATCTGTCCATAAACCTGAATATTTAAATGAAATAATTTTGGCTAAAGATTTTGCTAGAGTTTTTAATGTTTATGAAGATGATGTTAAACATACTTTTTTTATTATTAATGAACCTTTTAATGATGATAAAATAAGTAAAATTTTAAATTCTTTTACCTCTAATAATGAAAAATCTTTAATTCATTTTTATTCTTTTTATCCATTACCAGATATCTTAAAATATTTATCTAATAATACCCTTAGTTCATTTTTAGAGTTGGAATGTATCAAATATTTTAAATCTTATAAAAAAGATATTTATGATTTAGAGTATTTTTCTGAAAAATTAAGTATATTTTTAAAAAAAATTTTTAATCTAGATTTAAAAAAAGAACCTAAAACAGATTTAAAAATTATAGAAAATATTTTAGGAACTCATTTTAGAAAAGTAGATGATTATGAAACTATTTATGATACAGATATAGAATATTTTCCTTATTATTCATTAGTATTTTTTTCTTTTCATTTGGCTAATTTAATGTGCTCTAATTTAAAAGGAGAAGTTTTTTATGATCAAAATAACGATATACAATCTTTAGGTGTTGGTTTTTCTTTTGATAATTCAGATATGATAGAAATATCTGCACATCCTTTTGATAAAGTATTTAAATATTTTTTTTATGGTAAAGATAGTTCAATAATAAATTGGTTTTATGATATAAAATACTTATTATCCCAAAAGCAAAAAAGTACATAAATTACATTGAAAAAAACAAAATATGTTTATAATACATTTACATTTTTATGGTTGAAATTAAAATCAGTTATTTTTATTAGGTTATTTATATGAAACATTTTAAGAGTTCTATTGTTTTTACAATAGTTTGCTTGGTTTTAGCAGCTGCATGGGGGTTCCATTCTGGCAGTGCTGAAGCTGCAATGAAAGATATTTTAATAGCATTGATACTTGGTGTATTGGAAGTTAGTTTATCTTTTGATAATGCTGTAGTTAATGCTTCTACATTAGAAGAAATGGATGAAATTTGGAGACATAGATTTTTAACTTGGGGGATGATTATAGCTGTTTTTGGAATGAGATTAGTTTTTCCTATAGTTATAGTATCAATAATAGCTTGGTTAAATCCTTTTGAGGTTATAAGTATGGCTCTTACCAAACCAGATAAATATGCAGAATACCTAACTTCATCTCATGAAATGATATCTTCTTTTGGTGGAATGTTTTTATTAATGGTATTTTTTAAATATATATTAGATCCAGAAAAAGAGTTACATTGGATTGAACCTTTAGAAAAAGTTTTAGTTAAAATAGGTAAAATAGAATCTTTTGAAATATTTTTATCGCTTGCAGTATTATTAGGAGCTCAAGCAATTGCAGAGCCAACACATAAATTAAGTATTTTGATAAGTGGAATAGCTGGTTTGATGACTTTTATGTTGGTAGATGGAGTTTCATCTTTAATGGAAAATGCTGAAGAAGGAAAACATTCTACAAATGTTGGAGATGTTGTTAAAAAAGGCGGTTTAGCTACATTTTTATATTTAGAGCTTTTAGATGCATCATTTTCTTTTGATGGTGTTATAGGTGCTTTTGCTATTAGTAATGATATTATTATTATAGCTACAGGTTTAGCTATAGGTGCAATGTTTGTAAGATCTTTAACTTTATTTTTAGTTGACAAAGGTACTTTAGCTGAATATATTTTCTTAGAACATGGTGCACATTATGCTATAGGAGTTTTAGCTTTTATAATGATGTTAAGTGTAAAATTCCATATTTCAGAAGTTTTTACAGGTTTAAGTGGTGTATTTTTTATAGGTATATCTGTTTGGTCTTCAATTTTACATAGAAAAAAAGAAGAGTTAAAATCTTAAAATGATAAAAATTCCAGCTACTACAGCTAATTTAGGTTCAGGTTTTGATATTTTAGGTATAGCACTTAATTTATATAATTATTTTGAATTTAAAGAGTCTGATAGAAATAATCTAATTATAAAAAATAATACAAATAGAGATATATTATTAGATTCAGAGGATAACTTAATACACTTTTCTATAAAAAAAATATTTGATGAATTTGGTAAAAAAGCTCCTCCTTTAGAAATATCTATGGAAATAAATATCCCTTTTAGTCGAGGCTTGGGTAGTAGTTCTTCTGCTATATGTGGAGGACTTTATATTGCTAATAAATTATTAAATAATCATTTTTCTAAAAATGATTTGGTTAAATTTGCTACAGATATTGAAGGTCATCCAGATAATGTAGCTCCTTGTTTATTAGGTGGTATTGTTTTATCTAGTTATTATGATAAAAAAGTTTTAGCTAAACAAATAGAATTAAACTCTAAATTAAAATTTATAGTAGCAATCCCCAATTTTGAACTTTCTACTAAAAAAGCAAGAAGTGTTTTACCTAAAAGAGTAAATTTTCAAGATTCATTATTTAATTTAAGTAGAGTCTCATTTTTAATTCAAGGTTTTTGTAATAATGATCTTGAATCAATTGCGTACGGATTAAATGATAAATTACATGAGCCATATAGAGCTAAATTAATAAAAGGTTTTAATGAAGTTAAAAAATCTGCTATAGATTCAGGTGCTATAGGTGCTGTTTTAAGTGGTGCTGGTCCATGTATTTTAGCTATTGCTAATAATAACTATGATAAAATAGCTAATATTATGAAAGAAACATGGGCTAATTTTCAGGTTGATTCTGTTATTAAAATCTTAGAAATTGATTATAAAGGGATAGAGTAAAAATATGTCTTCTTTTTATTCACATAAAAAAGATATATCAGATGAAAATAAAAAAGAAGCTAAAATAATACTTGAAAATGCAATAAAGTTTTATGAACAAGGGAATTTTATTGAAGCAAAAAAGCTTTTTTTAGATGCAATAGGTTTAGATTATACTTTAGCTCTTGCTTATAGTAAATTAGCAGAACTTTATTTAAAAACAGGACATATTTATAGTGCTAAAGAAATCTTAGAAATTACTTTAGATCTAAACCATAATATTTATGATATTTATAAAAACTTAGGTATAATTTATTTTAAAGAAGGTAAAATCCAAAAATCAATTATTTTTTTAGAAAAATACTTAATTTATAATCCTAATGATATAGATACAATAAAAAACCTAGCTTTGTGTTATGAAGATTATGATATAGATAAATTTAATTTTTTTATAGAAAAAGCAGTTAATTTAGGTGATAAAGACGCTGAACAGCATTTAACTCAAAAAGAACTTGAAAATCTTTTTAATAATTCTAATTATAATAAAATAATAGAGTTATTTAATGATATTTTATTAAAACAGAAAAGTTATACTTTTTTATCATTAGTTATTTATGCTAGAAGTTTGAAAAAAATAGAAAAATATGATACTTCTTTATTAATGTTGTATAAAGCTTTAGAAAGAATAGATATTTATCAAATAAAAGATAAGTTTTACTTTTTATATTTACTTTTAGGGATGGTTTATGCTCATTTAGAGCAATTTCAAAGAGCTGAGGAACTTATCTATTATTCTTACTCATTATACCCAGAAGCTTGTAGAGATTTTATTATAAATGAAAAAGATCTATTGGTAAAAATAAATGATTATGGTTATCCTTATATTGATAATAAAGTTAGTATTATTTTTAATCAAGAGCAATTGAATAGAAAAATTTATTCTGAAAAAATTTTGTTAGAAAAAGGTATTAATATAAGTAAAGATTTACCATGTTTAGAAACAGAAGAAAAAATAAATTTTAGAACCTTACCAGAAATAACAGAAAGATTACTAGCTTTAACTGCTATTTCATTAAAAGCATCTGGAGATGAAATAGCTTTTTTATTATTTATGAATAAATTTGAACCCAAACAATATATGACTAAAAACGAAAAGTATTTTTTGGGAGTTAAGAAAAGTGATATTTATATAAGAGAATTGTTTTTATTAAATTTTGAAGCGATTGAGCTTTTTTTATGGGTTTTAGGTTATAAAGATTTAAAATTAGATTTTTATAATTTATCTAATAGAAATGAAATAATAAATCTTCTAAATATATTAGGTAGTAAAGAAAGAATAATTTCTGAATCTCTTTTTAAAAATAAAAAAGATATTTTAGATAAGGCAGACCTTTTTTATAGATTGAATTATTTTTGCCTTAAATCTAAAAATGAAATAGTTTCAAATAATAATATAAATATAGATAAAATACATATTATTAATAAAGCTTTTAATTGGTTAATTAATTTTCAAAAATTAGATTGGGAATTTATTAATTAGCTATTATTAAGATTGGTTTTATTTTTTTGAACAATACTTTATAATAGTAATTTATTATAAATTAGATATATTGGGTATAACTTAATGTATTAAATAAATTTTATACTTTTTATCATGGTTTTTCATGAGGAAAAATTTTGGATTTAGTTTTAGCTATTTTTTTATTTTTTTTATTAGTTTTTTCGACTTTTATAGTTGTTGATTTACCTTTTATTACTTTTTTTATAAAAGATTTTCCTCAAAATGTTAATTTAACTTATACAGATGATTACTTATCTTATGGTTTTATTCATACAAATCTACAATTTTATATTATTATTTTATGCTCTCTTATCTTGAATCCTAATTTGTATTTTACTTTTACAGTAATTTATTTATTTTTAGGTTTTTATGGCTATCCTATATTTTATTATGGAGGAGGAATAAGTTATTTATCTCAAACAAATTCTTATGATATTTTATTACTATTAACTTTTGGCTTCATTAATTCTCTAGTTTTTTGGAAATATAAAAAGAAAAATAGTTTATTTAGTCGTTTGAGGTTTGCTATATTTACTTCATTTTTATCTTTTATTTTATTTTCGGTTTTAGCTTCTGTATCAAATTTTATTTTGTATAATTTTTCTATTAGATTTATATCTATATTAAAAGCATACTTTGTAATTCCATTAGTTACTACTTTTTTTGGCATATCAATTATTTCTTTATTTGCTATACTAATAAACTCTTTAAAATTTTACATACAATTTAGGTATAAAAATTTTAAAAAATTTGCAGTTGATTCAACTAAAAGGAAAATGTTGGTTAGGAAAAAAGCCAAAACAAAAAAACTTCAATGACCAGCATACCAATCATAACCTTTTTCAGCCCAATAATCTTTAGGTTTATTTTTCATTAATTTTATAGTACCAATTCTTTTTATTTGTTTTATTCCATATTTTAAGCTTGTTACTAGTCTTAAAGGAGCTCCATGTTCTAATGTTAGAGGTTTCCCATTCATTTCATAAGCCAAGATAGTTTGAGGGTGCATAGCACTGTTTTTATCTATGCTAACATAGTATTCTTTATCTGGAGTTTCTAAATAGACATAATCCGAATCAAAATTTATATGATTTTTATCTAAAAAATCTGAAAATTTTACTCCTTTCCAATTAACAATTTTACTCCAACCTTCTACACATTTAAATTCTGTTGTCATTTCAAATGAAGGAAGTGATTTTATTTGTTCTATTGAAAATATTTTACTTTCATTATTATTTTCATTTATAAAATTAAGCTTCCAATTTTTTATATCAAAGTCTTCATTCATACCTATGTCACCATTTGGTTTAATGTCCTCAGCTAGAGATTTATCAAAAGTTGGTGCTAGTTTATTTTTAGAATAATAAATTTGAGCTATTTTTTCATTAGTTTCTAAACTTTTTTTTAAAAAATTTGGTAAATCTTCTTTAGAACTAGCATAAATAATGCTACTTATAAGAACACTAATAAAGGCTATTATTAAAAATAAAGATAAAAATATTTTTTTTAAAATTATTTTTTTGATTTTTTTATCTGATGTTATATTTTCATCTGTTAATGAGTTATTATCTTCCATAATTTAAAATTTTAAACTAAAACCTCCATCAGCAATAATAGTTTGACCTGTAATCCAATTTGAATCATCTTTACATAAAAAAGCTATTATATTAGCTATATCTTCAGGGGTACCTAACCTTTTTTGAGGTGTTTTTTCTAGAGCTTTTTTTTTCATATCATCTATATTTTTAAAATAATTTAAAGCTTCTGTTTCTATAAAACCACCTGAAACAGCATTTACATTTATTTTTTTTTCAGCTAGCTCACAAGCAAAATATTTTGTCATTGTTTCTAAGGCTGATTTTGCAGTTCCTATTGCAATATAATCATCTATACAAAAATTACTCCCCAAACTTGAAATATTAACAATTTTACTACCTTCAGGCATTAATTTAACTGCATTTTGAGTACATAAAAGTAAACCTGTTGTATTTATATTCATTGTCATATTCCAAGTCATTTTACCGATTTTCATAAAATTTCCTAATGCACCAAAAGCTGCATTATTTATTAGTATATCGAGTTTACCGAATTTTTCTTTTATAATTTTAAATAGTTCATTTATATCATTTGATTCGCCTATATCACATTTTATAGCATAAGATTTTCTTCCTATATTATTAATTTCTTCTACCACATTATTTGCAGCTTCTTTGTCTTTTTTATAAGTTATAATTACATCAGAGCCAAGATTGGCTAATTTTAAGGCAGTTGCTTTTCCAATTCCTTTAGATGAACCAGTTACTAAAGATATTTTGTTATTGAGAGAATTATCCATTTTATATTAAATCATAAAATATAATTTTAAGTAGTTTAACTTTTAGTTTTTTATTAGACAAGTTTTATTTTTAGAGTTCTATTGAATAAAAGTCAAAAATTTAGTATTATTATAATAATTTAAGTTATAACATTTACTTTAACGAGGTAAAATATGCCGCAGCAGCTTACAGGACATTTGTCTATTTTTGCTATACAATCAATGAAATCGATTGATAGTTGGATGTCAACAATTCAAGCAAATTTGAATGGAGCTACTAGAAACGCCTTTAAATCTTCAGATATATACTATGGTAGTGGAGCTGTTAATGTTTTTAGAGACCCAAATATGTCTGTTAATGGGATACAAATAGGTGAGCAAGCTTTATCTGTTGGGCATACTAAAATAAACTGGAAACAAGGTGAAATAGTTTCTTCTACTCAAGATCAGCATATGGCTATTTTGGGAGATGGTTTCTTTGCTGCTGTTGAACCTACTAATTATGCTACTTCTACTTATAATGGAACTGGTACTGGTTCAAGAAAAGGTTATTTATTAAGAGATGGTGAGTTCCATTGGGCAACAGTTCCTGGTATTAATAATCCTTTTACAGGTGTAAATGAGCCTATTTTATTAACAAAAGAAGGCTTAGTTGTTTTAATGGATTTATCTGATGGTGTAACAAATGGTTCTTCTGATAATACTTATGCTGCTGTACATAAAAGCTTATTTGATGATCCTGCTATAAAAGCAAGACCTAGTATTGTTATTCCTTCTTATGATGCAGCTGGTGGTACTACAGCTCCAACAACTGTAGTTGACTTTGATGAAATAAAATACTCTCGTTTTGGTTCAACTATTTATGAGGCTCCTACTGCTACTTCCTATAAAACTATAGCAAATGGTACTAACGATGTTTTAGATAGAAGAGATGTCAATGATACATTTAGAGGTGCTATTTTACAACAAAAATTTCTTGAAGCATCTAATACTAATGTAAATAGAAATATTACAGAATTAGCAACATTAGGTAAAGTATATCAAGGTTTTGTTCAAGTTATTAAAGTATATAACACTAATTTAGACGAAGTTCTTTCTTTCGTAAAATAGTTTTCAAAAAAAATATTTTATGTTATTATTTAGATATAATTAATTTAGTAAAATTTTTTAAAAAATATTGAAGTGGGTTTTCCCACTTCTTTGCTTTATAATAAGAATTCTCAAAGTTTTTTGAGAATTTTTGTATTTTAAAATGGGGTGATACAAATTGAAATTAGATGCATCTTTTAGCTCTGCACTTTTAGCAATAGAAAAAGAAAGAGGTATTCCTGTTGTTGATTTAAAAACAGCAATAGAAACCGCTTTTTTATCTGCTTATAAGAAAGAATTTGGTTTAAAAGATAATGTTTTTGTTAAAATAGATACTAATACTAATTCTTTAGATGTTCTTTCAAAAAAAGAAATTGTAGAAACTGTTTCTGATTCTAAAACACAAATTTCTCTTGAAAATGCTTTGGAGCTATTTCCTAACTGTACTTTGGGTGAACAAGTTGATATTCCAGTTGATATAGGTAAAGATATAGGAAGATTTGCTACTAATGTTGCTAAACAAGTCATTTCCCAAAAATTAAGAGAAGCTGAAAAAAAACAAATTTATAATGAATATCATGATAAAAAAGGGCAAATAGTTACAGCTAGTGTCCAAAGATTAGAAAAAAATAATGTTATTCTAAAATTGGGTAAACATGAAGAAGTTTTAGTTCATACAGAACAAATACCAGGTGAAAAATTTAGGTTGGGTGATAGAGTTAAAGTTTATATATCCGAAACTTCTATATCTGGTAGAGGAGCTAAAGTTATTTTATCAAGAAAACATGAAACTTTTATACAAAGGTTATTTGAAATAGAAGTTCCTGAAATAAATGAAGGGATTATTTCTATAAAATCAATTTCTAGAGAAGCTGGTTTCAGAACTAAAATAGCTGTACAGTCACTTAAAGGAAATACAGATCCTGTTGGTGCAATGATTGGAGCTAGAGGGGCAAGAATAAAACCTGTTCTTGATGAAATAAAAGGCGAAAAAATTGATATAGTTAAATGGAGTAATAATCCAACAGAGTATATTAGTAATGCGTTAAGCCCTGCTAAAGTTATATCTGTTAAAATAATTGATAAAGAAAGAGCTAAGGCTCATGTTATTGTTCCAGATGAACAGTTATCTTTAGCTATAGGTAGAGAAGGTTTGAATGTTAAATTAGCAGCTAAACTTACTAATTTTAATATAGATATAGAAACTGAGTCTAAGGCAAAATCTAAAGTTGTTGAAAAAACTAATTATGATGATTAAATAGAGTAAAAAGTAAAAAGAACTTGGTAAAAAGCTAAAAAAATATTTTTTTTTATTTATCACTTATTACTTTTTACTGTATATTTTGTTAACAAAAAATAAATGTTATGCTAAAAAATGAAAGATTTTGTGTAGGTTGTTGTAAACTATATAATACAAACTCTTTGATAAAAGTTAAATTTAGTAATGAAAAAATATATATAAACCCTAATATATATTTAGATGGTAGAAGTGCTTATTTATGTTATTCTCAGGATTGCATAAACAAAGCTCAAAAAACTAAAAAACTTGAAAGAAGTTTTAAGGGTAAAGCAAAAATAACCAAAGATTTTTGGCTTTTTTTAGAAAAAGAAGTTTTAACTTCTAAATAGGATTTAAAGGAAAATAACCTTAAGATGGCGAAAAAAAGAATATACGATTTAGCGAAAGAACTAGAAGTAGATAATAATACAATAATAGACATTCTATTTTCTAATGGTATAACTAAAGAAAATGGAGAGAAATTACAAGCTTCAAGTAATATCGAAAATGAACAAATTGAGCTTATAAAAAAAAGTTTAAAAAATTCAAAGACTCCAAAAGCTAAATTTGATAAAAAAGAAAATAAAGAGTCTAAACCAAAAGTAACAAAAGTTGCTGATTCTTCTAAAACTAATGATAATGAAAATAAAAAAAAGATTTCTTCTGAAAATAAAGAAAAAACATCAAAACAATCTGATTTAGATAAAAAAGATAAACCTAAAAAAATAGTAGCTAAAACTGATGTTAATGCTGAAATAAAAAAAGAAGAACATAAAAAACCTAAATTAACTCACTCTAAATTAGAGGTTAAACCTGAACCTGAAATAAAAAAAGAAGAACATAAAAAAACTAAATCAGCTCAACCTAAATTAGAAGTTAAACCTGAACCTGAAATAAAAAAAGAAGAAGATGTAAAAAAAATAAGTTCTAAACAAGAAAATAAAAATGAGCAAAAAAAATCAATTTCTTTAGCTATTAAAGAAAAAATAACTCTTAGAATAAGTAATTTTAAAGAATCCTTTTCTAATAAAGATTCTCTAAAACAAGTTTTATTAACTAGAACAAAAGATAATAGCCCTCTTAAAAGTGAAGCTTTGAAACCTGAAAAAGTAAAAAAAATAAAACAGAATTCAGAAATTCAAGATCCTTATAAAAAGAAAATAAAAGAATTGGGATCTAATGAGCCTCCAAAAGATGACAAAAAAATAGATGATAAAAAACAAGTTTCTGGTAATCAAAAAAATAAAAATGAAAAAATAGAAGCTAATACAAATAGCACTAATAATAAGAATGTGCCTTCAACTCAAACTATACCTCTTACTACAAGTGATAAATTTAAAAAGGATAAAGATAAAAGAGATAAAAAATCTAGAGATGATAAAAAACAACGTGAAGAAGAAGAAAAGCTTTTAGCAAAAACTTTTGGTAATAAAAAGAAGAAAAAAGAAGATAAAAAAGTGGAAGAAGTTGTAGAAGAAAACTTAAGCAAAGAAATTGAGATTTATGATGGAATGAATGTCAAAGATATTGCTGATAAACTTAGAATAAAAGAAACAGATATAATTAAAGAATTATTTATGAAAGGTGTTATGGTTACTGTTAACCAAGCGCTTGATAAAGATTTAGTTACTAAAATAGTACTTGAAAAAGGTTTTACAATAAAAGAAGATACCAGTAAAGAAGATGAGATACTTGAAATGAAAATTGAAGAAATGTCTCAAGATGAATCTTCATTAGAATTAAGACCTCCTGTTGTTACTATTATGGGACACGTGGATCACGGTAAAACATCTTTACTTGATTCTATAAGAAAAACAAAAGTTACTGATAGTGAAGCTGGAGGAATAACACAGCATATTGGTGCTTATCAAGTAAATGTACATGGAAGAACAATTACTTTCTTAGATACACCTGGTCACGAAGCATTTACAGCTCTAAGAGCAAGAGGAGCAAAAGCTACTGATATAGCAGTTCTCGTTGTAGCTGCTGATGATGGTGTAATGCCTCAAACTATAGAAGCTATGAATCATGCTAAAGCTGCTTCTGTTCCAATAATTGTAGCAATAAATAAAATAGATAAGCCAGATTCAAATCCAGATAAAATTAAACAACAATTAGCAGAGTATGATTTGGTTGCAGAAGATTGGGGTGGTTCTACAGTAATGGTTCCTGTTTCTGCAAGAGCAAAAATTGGTATAGATGATTTATTAGAAATGATTTTATTAACCGCTGATATTCAAGAAATAAAAGCTAATCCTAATAAACCAGCTCAAGGTGTAATAATAGAATCTAAATTAGATAAAGGTAAAGGACCTGTTGCTACTGTACTTATACAAGCTGGTACATTAAAAGTTGGAGATAACTTTGTTGTAGGTAGTGTTTATGGAAAAGTAAGAGCTATGTTTAACTACTTAGGAAGTAATATAAAAGAAGCTGGTCCTTCAGTTCCTGTTCAAGTAATTGGATATTCTGGAGTTCCTGTTGCAGGCGAATTATTAAAAGTTGTTGAATCAGATAAGATTGCAAGAGAATTGGCAGAAAAAGTTCTATTTGAAGAAAAAGAAAAAGCATCTGCACCATCTAGAACACTTAACCTTGAATCTATTTCAGAACAAATTGCTCAAGGTAAAACAAAAGAGCTTAATGTTGTTATTAAAGGTGATGCACAAGGCTCTACAGAAGCTTTAGAACAATCTTTATCTAAAGTAGCAGTTGAAGATATTAAATTAAGAGTTATCCACTCTGCTGTTGGAGATGTAACAGAACATGATGTAACATTAGCTGCTGCATCTAAAGGTATTATTGTTGCATTCAATGTTAAAGCTGATGGAAAAACTAGAGAACTTGCAGAAAAAGAAGGTATAGATATAAGAAACTACAATATTATTTATAGAGTTATAGAAGATGTTCAGTTAGCATTAGAAGGTATGTTAGAACCTGAATATGAAGATGTAATGATTGGTAAAGTAGAAGTAAGAGCTGTATTTAACATAAATAAAAATGTTATAGCTGGTTGTTATGTAACAGAAGGTAAGATTACTAGAAATGCTGTTTTACATGTTATAAGAAATGGTAATGAAGTATTTAAAGGTAAAATAGATGCTTTAAAACGTTTCAAAGATGATGTTAAAGAAGTAGCTACTGGATTTGAATGTGGTATTTCTATTGATAGATTCTCTGATATTCAACAAGGTGATATTTTTGAAGCTTTTGTAACTCAAGAGAAAACAAGGAAGTAAAAAATATGGCTGGAAATAGACCTGCAAAAGTAGCAGAAGCAGTAAAAAGAGAAATGGCTGATTTACTTCTTAAAGATATAAAAGATGCCAGAGTAAAATCTGTAATTATTTCTCCTACAAATGTAGAAGTATCAGGTGATTTAAGACATGTTACTATTTTTGTAAGTATTTTTGCAAATGATATACAAAAAAAAGAAGCTATGAAAGGATTAGATTCTGCCAAAGGTTTTATCAGAACTGAAATAAGTGAAAGGATAAACCTTAGGTTTGCACCAGAAATTCATTTTAAATTAGATGAGTCTATGGATAAAGCTAATAGAATTTTTGAATTAATTGAAAAAACAAAAGTTCAAGATTAATTTAAATTATAAGTTAATTACTATATTAAAATCTTATTTTATTTTATTTAGTTACTTTAATTCTTTATTGTTATATAATATTAAAAATAAAAAATAACTATTAGGAATATAACAATGAATAAAAATATTAATAGGCGTAAATTTGTAAAAAATTCTTTAAATTCATTGTTTTCTTTAGGTCTTGTTAGTTGTTTACCAAATAAAATTATAGATAATTTTGATCTTAATAATATATCTTCTACAAATAATTTTTCAAAAGGTAAAAAAGTTTGTATTATAGGTGCCGGAATGGCAGGGATTTCTGCTGCTTATCACTTGCAAAAACAAGGTGGTTTTGATGTAACTGTTTTTGAGGCTAGAGATAGGTTGGGAGGTAGAGTTTTTTCTAAAAACTCACCTGATGGAGTAATAGCTGAAATCGGAGCAAATTGGATTCATGGACATAAAAATAATCCTTTAATAGATTTATGTGACAAGTTTGGATACACACACCTAAATACTTATGATGAAGAGTTTATTCCATTATTCTCAAAAGGTAATTGGCTAGATAAAGATACTGTTGAAGATTTAAGAGAAGAATATGAAAAATATATACATTATGCAACAAGCTCAAAAAATTCAAATTTATCTGTTGAAGAGTTATTTTGGCAAAAAGCTGGAAATAGTAAAAATAAAGATATTTTAAAGCATCTTTTAAGAACCTCTTTCACAGAGGAGTATGCAGCTGAAGCTAATTTAGTAACAGCTAAAGTATCTGAAATGGATGATAGTTTTAAAGGTGGAAATCATGTTATTTTACAAGGTTATTCTAGATTAATAGAGTCATTAGCTTCAGGTGTAAATTATAAATTAAATACTATTGTTAAAAGAATTTTATATAAAAAAAATACTGTTCAAATTCAAACTTTAGATAATTCATATAATTTTGATTTTTGTATTGTAACAGTTCCTTTAGGTGTCTTAAAAAATAAATCTATTGAGTTTTTACCTTCATTGCCAGATACTAAATTAAATTCTATTAATAAAATTGGCTTTGGTCATTTTGCTAAATTAATAGTAACTTTTCCAGAATCTTTTTGGGATATAGATCCATACTTTATTGAATATTTTGATAATAATGATAAAAGAATAGCAGCTTTTTTTAATGCGTATAAAGCAACAAATAAAAACACCCTTATTGCTATTGCAGGTGGAAAAAACGCTTTAGAGTGGCAATCTCAAGGTTTGGATAATATGGTAGAAAGGTTTGTACAGCAATTAAAATTAATGTATAAAAAAAATATCCCAACCCCTACTAGTGCCTATTTATCTGAATGGAGTAAAGACCCTTACTCATTAGGAGCATATTCTTATCTTGCTAATGGCTCTACAATAAAAGATATAGAAAACTTAGCTAAACCAGTTGATAATACTATATTTTTTGCTGGTGAAGCTTGTCATTCTACACATATGTCTACTGTTCATGGTGCTTATATTTCTGGTATAGATGTTAGTAAAAAATTAATAACCTTAAAATAAATAAAATAATAAAAGTTGACTAATGTCATACCTTTGTAAAAAGGTCTGTCATTCTGAACTAGATTCAGAATAAGCAACTTTTTATAGCTTTAATATAAGAAAAACACACGAGATTCCCTAGTCATCCTGAACTAGATTCAGGCTCTTACGGAAGTACGAAGTGTGTTTTATAATAATTTTAAGTATAGCTAATACCATATTTTTAGCTTACATTACAGAACTCTTATTAACAGTTTTTTACTAATATATTTCTATTTTATTTATATAATAATAGATATAAAATTGGTTATATTAACCATTCCTTTTTAATAAACCAACTTTTTTAGCATAAGTTTCACCTATAGAAAATATAATTAAGCCCAACGGAATTAAAAATATAGCTAAAATTAGTTCTTTATATATTATAGGCAAAAGTTCTGTTGTTTTAGTTCCTTCTAATAAAGCTTTTCTTACCCCTTCTAAAGTATAAGTTGCAGGAGAAATATAAGAGAAGTGTTGCAACCATTTTGGTAAAGAAGTAATTGGATAATATATTCCAGAAACCAATAATAATAAACCCTCCATAATATGTGTAGCTTGAGACCCTTTTTCTGGTGATAATAATGGTAGTACTGCTGCTATTAATCCAAGCCCTAAAAAAGATAAACATGAAGCTAAAATTACAATTAATGCTCCAAAATAATTTGCATTTTCAAAACTTAAGCCAAAAAATAAACTAGCTAAGCTTAATATAATTATAGTTCTTATCAAACCATAAATTATGGCAAAAATACTAACTCCACCTAAGTGAGTAAACCTACTTATTGGAGCCATAAAAGTATGTTCTATAGTTCCTTCCCATCTTTCATAGGCTATGGAGTTTGCTATTTCATTAAAAATAACTGACAAAAACCCCCACATTAGAGCTCCAATAACTAAATATAGTATTTGTTTTTCATTTATAGAATTTCCATTAGACATTCCTACTGCAATTAGACCTATTGTTAGAGTATTAACTAAGGAATAAAATAAAAATACTATTTCCCAACCCAAGTATCTTTTACTAAGATTTATTTGTCTTTCAATAAAAGCTTCTACAGCTTTTAACTCATTAAAAAACTTTAATTTTTTATCAAAAATCATATTAACTAGCCTCCTCTAATTCATTATCTTTTAAATTTTTACCTGTTATTTCAAAAAATACTTCTTCTAAAGTTATAGAATGAGAGCCATTTTTTGAAATTATTTTACTTTTTAACCCATTTGGTGTATCTAAAGCTGATATTTTCCCATCATGAATAATTGCTATTCTATCGCATAGTTGCTCTGCTTCAACCATATCATGAGTAGTAAGTATTACAGTGGTATTATGCTCTTTTTTTATTTCTTTCAAAAAAAACTGTACATCTCTTTTTGAAACTGGATCTAAACCAGTAGTTGGTTCATCCAATAATAATAATTTAGGTATAGTTAGAAAAGCTCTAGCTATAGCTACTTTTTGTTGTTGCCCTCTAGAAAGATCTTGTATAGACTCATTTAAATGTTTTTCTTTAAACCCTAATTTATTTAAAATTTCAATAGATTTTTTTCTAATCTCTTGAGAATTCATTCCATAAAGTTTAGAAGAATAACTTAAATTTTCTAATGGAGATAGTTTTTTAAAGAAAGAAGCTTCTACAGATACTCTATTAAGAATTTCACGTATTTTTACAGCGTCTTTTTTTATATCATAACCAAAAATTTTTATTTCTCCAGAATCTTGAATCAATAAAGTAGATAACATTCTGATTAAAGTTGATTTTCCAGAACCATTGGGTCCTAAAATTCCAAAGGTTTCCCCTTCTAAAACTTTAAAGCTAACATTATCTACAGCTGTAGTAACTTTTTTATTTTTAGAATAAAATACACCCTCCTTAAAACTTTTATTAACATTTAAACATTCAATAGCAAACATATAAAACCTCCTTTAAAATGAAAAAAAATAGCATTAATGCTGAATTTCTCAACACAAATGCTATTTAAATTGTAAAAAACTTTTTGAATTCGTGTGAGCTTGATTTGCTCACAACAATTATTATTTTTTTTAGATATTCCCTTAAATTTTTTTTCTAAGTTTTGATTTAAAAGATCTCAATGAAAATCAAAAATGGAGTAAGCAAAGTTTTTTCTCATGAAATGAGTAGTTATTAATTTTTTCATTAATTAGAACCTTTCATTGAAATATACTCCAATAATTTATTTTCGACTTAAAAAATTTATATCATGTTTATATACTAAGGCTCAATCTATTTAAAAAACATTTAATGATGTTTTATTTTTCTATTAAAAATAAAACCATTATTAAATATGAAATAAATTAAGTATATTACTATGTTAATGTATTTTTAATTTGACTTTGTTTTATTAAGTAATATAATTAGTTAAACTAACTATTAGTTAATTTAACTATTTTTAATGGTGATTTAAAATTATGAAAAAAAATTCTAAAATTTTAATTTTTACTATCTTAAATTCTTATTTTTTAATTTCATGTGATAGTAACTATGCTAATAATGAACATTTATTAGATAAAAAAGAAACTATGTTTACATCTCATTTAACTATTTCATCTACAGGTTTATCGGAAAAAGAGTTTTTAGGGAAAATTATTTTTAATGATAAAAATTTATCAGAACCTAGAGGACAATCTTGTTCATCTTGTCATGATCCATCAAATGCATATGCTGCTAATAAACAAAATATGTTAAATGGAATGTCTTTTGGAGCAAATAAAGAAATTTTTGGAAAAAGGAATGCTCCTACTATTATGTATCTAAAAAATTTACCAGATTTACATTTAGAACTTAATGAAGAGACTAAAGAATTTGATTATATAGGAGGAGCTTTTTTAGATGGTTCTGCTAAAAACTTAGAAGAACAAGTTTTTGGTCCTTTATTGTCTAAATTAGAAATGAATAATGGTACTAAAGAAAATATTATAAATAAAATTAAAAATGATGGTTACGAAGATAAATTTAAAAAAATATATGGGTCTAAATCTTTGGATAGTACAGATTCTGCTGTAAAAAATATTCAAGATGCTATTGTTGCTTATGAAAAATCTATTGAATTAAATAAATTTACCTCTAAATTTGATTATTTTGTAAAAGGAAAAGTTAATTTATCTGATAGTGAAAAAAGAGGTTTTGATTTATTTAAAGATAAAAATAAAGGCAATTGTGCAGCTTGCCATGTAATTGAAGAAGATAAAAATAAAAATTCTATTTTTACTGATTTTAGCTATGATAATTTGGGTGTACCTAAAAATACTAAAAGTCCTTTTTATAAAATGAAAAAAAATTTTAATAAAGATGAAAGTTTTTTTATAGATAAAGGTTTAGGTGAAACAGAAAAAATAAATGATAAAAAACATTTTGGTAGATTTAGAACTCCAACTTTGAGAAATATAGAACTTACAGCACCTTATATGCATAATGGTGTTTTTGAAACTTTAGAAGAAGTAGTTAAGTTTTATAATACCGCTTGTGAACCAGATAATCCAGATAAATTTGATCCACCTGAAATAGAAGAAAATAGAAATTGTGATGAAATAGGTAAATTAAAACTTAGCAAGGAAGAAATAAATGATATAGTTAATTTTCTAAAAACTTTAACTGATAATTATGAGATAAAATAATTTTTATTATTATATATTTCAGAGTTGGTCTTTAAATATTACTAATATATTTATATTTTATTTCATTAGTTATTTTATTGTAAATTACTTTTACTACACAAAAAATATAAGTTTTGATATAATTTATAGAGTATTCATATTCTTTAAATATAAGAGTTATACAATGAAAAAAATTATACCTTTAACCATAGTAACATCATTAATTTTATCTTTATCATTAGGTAATTCTGCTTTTTCTGCCGAAAAAAAAGAAGAAGGTAAAAAAACAGAAGATAAAAAAGATGAAAAAAAACACGGCGGAGGGCATTCTGATGTAAAAGAAGTAAAAACTAATGTTGAAACTAAATATCCTGTAAAAATACCAACATTTGAAGGTAGACACTGGGCAGAAGGTAATAATTTTTATGATAAAGGAATGTATAAGGAAGCATACCATGAGTATTTTATGGCTACTCGTTTAAATCCTAGTTTTTGGCAAGGTTTTAAAGGTTTAGGCGATGTTTATTTAAAACAAAACTCAGTTACTAAAGCTATAAATAATTATTTAAAGGCTATTGAAATTATTAATCCAACTTATGCTCAAAAAACTGTAGATGAAGGACAAGTTGCTCTTAAAGAAGGAGATTACTTTATAGCTGTAGCTAAATTTAAAAAAGTTTTAGATATAGATCCAGATGCTGGAGCTTTAGTTAATGAAGCTGTAGCCTTATTAAAAGATAGTAAAAAATCTCAAGCTGAAAAAAAATTACAAGAAGCGGTTAAAATAGATTCTAGTACAAATCAGTATGATAGAAAAACTTTAACTTATGCTGATGCACATTATAAATTAGGCTTTTTTCTGTATGAAAAAAAGAAATATGAGGATGCTCAAAAAGAATTAGAGATAGCTGTTAAAATAGAGCCAAATGAATTTGCTTATAACTATGCATTAGGAAACTCATATTATAAATTGGCTTTCAAAAATAAGAAAAAAGTAGAAATGCCTTTATTAAAAAAAGCTATTTCTAGTTATGATAAAGCTATAGCTTTGAATCCAAGAGATCCAGAGCTAATGTATAATTTAGCAGTTTCAAAATTATCTTATGCTTCAACATTTAAGAAAACCGTTTGGGAAAAAGAAGAAGAAATTTTTAAAGAAGTTGAGGGAGATCCTAAAGCTAAAAAAGCAAAGCCAAAAGCTAAAGATAAGAAAAAAGAAGAACCTAAAGAAAAGTTTGATTTAGCTAAAAAATTTGAAAAAGATAAAAAAGTTTATAAGTTATCTCAAGAAGCCACTAATACAGATAATATGGCTATTAGTATTTCTAGAGAAGCTCTTAAGCTTTTAGAAAAAGTAACAGCTCTTAACCCATTAGATTCTAAAGCTTTTTCTTATCTTGGAGATGCTTATTCTATGGTAGGTGGTTCTCCTTTTAATTATATAAGTTCGGCTAAATCTTATCAAAAAGCTATAAATCTAGATTCTAATTTAAGTGATTTATATTCAAAAATGGGTACAGCTTATTATTTAGCAAGTAAATTAAATCCAGAAACTTCTGAATTACCAATAACTAGAGAAAATCAAAAACTATATTTAAAATTTGGAAAACAATTTTATAGAGCTGAAATGTTACAAAGTTCTAGTGATAGTTTTAACTCATTTTTAAGATATGCTTCTAAGCCTGCAAAAGTTCCTGTAGTAAGAAACTATTTGGCTACAGTAAATAATGAAATAGCTAATTTAGGATTTAGAATTCCTGATAAAAATACAGGTCGTTAATTATTAAAAAGTTAAGTTAGAAGTAAAAAGTTAAAAGAACGGATACAATTCTTCTAACTAAAGAAGCAAAGCTTATTTCTATTAACTTTTAACTCATAAAAAAGGAAAAAAAATGAAAGGTAATATAAAAGGAACTAGAACTTTTTCTGAAATTAAAGGTGTAAAAATATCAGGGAGTTGTACTGCTTTTCCTGAACCACTTAATTTACCAGATGGAAGAATAATATCTAATATTACAAATGAAGATATTTTTGAAATGCTTTTAGGCAAAAATTACTTAGATGCTTTACAAAAAATGGGTATGAACCCAGAACATCCAGAAAAAGTTGTAGGTTTGAAAAATAGAAAATGGACTCATTTAATTGGGACTCCTACTAATCATAATGAAGAAAATATGGTTGATTTAGCAGTTAAAGCTGGTAAAGGTTTATTTACCAAATTGAATTTAAACCCAGAAGATATAGATTTTGTAGTAGTTTCATCAACAACACCTCATAAAACCACTACTTCTAGTGCTTGTGCTATTGCAGAAGGTCTTGGTATAAAATCTCCTTGTATAGACTTAAAAGCTGGTTGTACAAGTGCTTTATATGCTATTTTAACTGCATATTCTTATGTAAAAGCAGGTTTTGGAAAAGTTTTGTTAATTGGTTCTGAAACCCCTTCTAAGTATGCAAATCCTAAAATAAAAGAAACTATAATGGGTGTTGGAGATGGTGCTATAGCTTTATTATTAGAGCCTACAGATGAAGACTTAGGTATTATAAGTGGTGCATTAGGAGCTGATGGAGAATTAGGAAAATTAGTACAAACTCCAGGTTTATTACCTCCTACTCATGATGCCATAGAAAATGGCATGTACTTTTATCAAGGTGATTCAGATTCTCTTAAAGAAGCTGTTCCTCCGAGATATATTGATGCTTTATTAACTACACTAAAAAGTGCCAGTTTAGATATTTCTAATATAGATCTTTATATACCACATCAAATAAATAAGCTTCTTACATCTAAAGTCTGTGAAAAAATGGGTATTCCACCAGAAAAACAATTTTATAACTTAGATAGATATGCAAATTTAGCAGGTTGTGCTGTTTTAGTTGCTTTACATGATGCTATTAATGAAGGTTTTATTAAAAAAGGAAATATAGTAGCTCTTAATACAGTCGGTGGTGGTCTTACATGGGGGGCTATACTGCTTAAGTTTTAAATGAAAATTATTTTATCTATTTTACCTTCATTTGAATTAAGAAGACTTTGCTTTCCATCTGCAGGAATTGCTTGTATAAAAGCTTATTTAAAAAAAAACTTACCTAATATAGAAGTTACTACTATAGATCTAAGAACTCAGCCAGAATCTTTAGAAATATGGAGACCTGAAGACTTTCCTCAAATTACAATAAAAAAAAGTTTTGTTAGTGATATTTATGAGTTATCTATAATAGCTTCTCTTATAACTAATTATCAAAAATTTAATTCGATATCAAAAACTTTTCCAGCTGAAGAAGTAATAGAAAAGTGGTCTTATGATAGAACTATATTACCAGATTTTATTATACAAAAGTTAGAAGACACTCATAAATTTGCTCTAAAAAACCTTATAAAATTTGGTGGATATAAATTAGTTGGGTTTAGTGTGTACACTTCAAATTTATATTTAAGTATACTAATGGCTATTTTTATAAAAATATCTTATCCAGATACAAAAATAGTATTTGGAGGTCCTCAAATAACACAAAGTGATTCAACAAGAGAATTACTATTAAAAAGTGAAATAGTTGATTATTTAGTTTTAGGTGAAGGAGAACAGCCTTTTTTTGATATTATTAATTCATTAACTAATAATGAACCTATAGATAATAAAATAGGAGTAAAAACTATTAATAATATAAATGAACCAGATACATTTTATCAAGAGTTAGATTTAGAATCATTACCAACTCCAGATTATGATGGTATTATTTTTCAACATTATAAACATAAAATAATATCTATTTATTCAAATAGAGGTTGTCCTTTTAGATGCCATTTTTGCTCTGAACATAGCCTTTTTGGTAAAAAGTTTAAGAGACGTTCTCCTGAAAGAGTTTTAGAAGATATGATTTATCTTAATAAGCGGTTAGATACTAATACTTTTCATTTTGCAGATAGTTTAGTTAATTCTTCAGAAGAATGGTTAGAAGAATTTGTTGAATTATTATCTAAAAAATACTATAACTTTTTTTGGGAAGGTTATTTTAGAGCTGAGATAGATCCTTTATTAGTATCAAAAATGAAAAAAGTTGGTTTAAGAAGAGTTATATTAGGTGTAGAATCTTTTTCTCAAGATACTCTTGATAAAATGAATAAAAAAAAGCTTAAAAATGAAATATTAGAGACAATAGATGCTTTAGTAAAAAATGAAATACATACTGGAGTTAATTTACTTGTCGGATATCCTGGGGAAACAGAAGAGGATTTTTTAACTACAATAAAAATAGCTAGGGATTTTCAAAAAAAATATTCTGATAAAATAAAATATCTAAGATTTCCTGCAAGGAGTTTTCAAATGAGACCATTCTCAAATATTTATAAAGTTTATGATAAATTTGGACTTAGTGCAGAAAATTGGTCAAATTTATATGATGAAAATAATATGCCTTTTTATTTTAAAGATATTTTTGAAAAAACTTTATATACATTTTCTGTTAATGGAATAAGTATTACTGATACATTACATAGATTGCAATTAGTTAATCAAATAAAATTTATAAATTTGATGATGAACGAAAAAAAGGAAAGATTATATTCTATTTATGATTCTGAAGAGTAGTTCCTTTGTTTTAGAATCAAACTAAAAATAGCTTGTTTTATTATTATAAAAATTCTTAATAAACCTAATCTAGTAATTTATGTATTATTAAAACCCAGTAAAATGTTTATTTTTTTATTGTAAAAATATATATTTTTTTTAGAGTCGATTTTATAATATATTAAGAGTTTTTATGCTTTAAACTTTATAATTATTAGTTTTTAGGAGTTCACAAAATGCCTTCAATAACCTCCAATAACCTTTTTCAAAGGGTAACAAGAGATTATTCATTAAGAAGAATTCAAGAGACTGATCCTAGCAGGTTCTCAAAAACCTTATTGCAAATATCAGATCAACAATCAAGAGATAAACAATATGAAAAAGGTTTAGAGTATTTAAGAACCTATATAGCATCATTACAAGCTAAATTAAATACTCTTGTTGAAGAGCTAAATGGTATTTATGATAATATGCTAAATCAAATTTTATATAAAAAAGCAGACTCTAAAGATACTTCAAAATTATTAAATGTTTTACCAAACGCAACTAATACAGATCCTTGTACTAGTGCTATAGCAAAATACGATCCTAAATCCTTAGAAATAACTCCATATTCTAATAATGTCAGAAATTATATGTATAATACTATGTTTGGATCTAAAGGATTAGATTTGGCTAATTATTATGATTATTCTCAAACAAATAATACTACAGTTGCAAGATCCTATTATGAACAATCAGATCCAAATGTTTCAGATATAGCTGTACATCATGAATTAGGTGCATCAGTATTTGGAACTCTGAATTATTTATGGCAATGGGATTTAGATCGTGTTAATGCAACATATGCAACAACTAAAGATTCTTTTATAGATGATAGTGGTAGATTACATGTACCCCCAGGAGATCCAAGAGCAGGTTCACCAGGTGTAGTTGAAGATTCATCATTAAGCATAGCAACAAGTTTACAAAATCCAAGTGGAGGTAATACCAATAACTTACAAGTAAATGTAACTGATTTGCAACCAAATAGAGGTGTTTTTTTACCTGGAACAGAAAAAGGCTCAACTGATGTAGTTATGTTAGATGAATCATTCGAAAAGAAAACAGCAATGTCTGGTTGGATTACAACTTATGATCACTCTGGTTCTATGGCTAGTGGTAATACTTTATTAGTTCAAGTTCCTATAGATCCAAATGATTTATCATTAGGTTATGTTTTAAAACCAGCTTATGAAGGTATGAATCAATGGGGGATTGATGAAACTCCTCCTATAACAAATAATCCTTTACAATTTAATGTAGATTTAGCTGCAGCTGGAAATGTAACAAATTCTGGTGCAGTAGGAACTCCTCCTGTTGGTGGTCCATCAAATCCACCTCCTTTATATAGCACTACAGAACCAGCTGGTTTGCAAAGTGGTCATAGTGCTCATTTTGGTAATATAAAAGTTGTTACCTATGATGATATTGTTTATGCACCTCATAGTACCTATAGATTTGATCCTTCTGTAGTTAGAGAGCATTTTAATGATCCAGTAAGTGTTTCAGGTGCAACTTTATTAGGTACTAGTACTGGCGGTTGGCAAGCTTTGGGTAATACAAATTTAATAGATTCAGCTCCATCTTATGATACTCATGCTCCATATCAAGCTCCTTTTACAACAAATCCTGCTGGTTTAGGAGATCCTATTTATGGAACACCTCAAAGAAATACTTTAGATATTTCATATTTTAATGGTGGGTTAGATGCTGGAAATTTGACTATAAAATCGCCTACTTTTAATCTTTCTGGTTTTGAGGGAGTTACTTATGGAGGTAAACAGTATTATAAATTAAATCCTTATGGATATAAATATGTATATGACTTGAGCCATGATTTTGAGGGATATCCAAATCCTGCTGGTGGAGCAGATTATGACGTAATAATAGAAGAACAGCTAAGAAATGCTAATAATATAGACATTAAAGATGATACGGGTTCTACAATATTTCAAACCACTGATACTATTGTAACACAAGCAAAAACTTTTGGATTTACTCAACATGATCCTTATGCAAATATTTTCTTTAGTAATCCTAATTGGGCTTCAAATACTAATTTTAATAGTTATGATCCAGGTACAAGCCAATATATATTTAAAAACTTTGTAAGCCCTATTACTTATGGCTCTGTTGGATCTTCAAATGCATCAATGTCATTTGATTTTATTGAAAAACCAAAACTTGATCCTACTGGTGATTTAACAGGTGGAGTTCAATGGTTGTATGATTACCCATTACCAGGATATAGTGGTTATCCAACCGGTTATATTAATACTCCTGTTGATTTTAGAAAAGGCGGGCAAACTGTTAATGTTAATATGCAATCAGATGGTCATAATGATACTCCTATTCCATGGTGGATTGTTGCAGCTAGTCCATATGTTCCTGTTTCTACTTATGGTCCATATAGTAATTGGTATGGAGATCCTAGAAGTGGAGGAGATTTATCTGCTTGGATTGGTACAGCAAGTGGATTACCTAATGCAGCTGCTTATGAATCTGGTGCAGCACATGCTTATCAAGCAGCTAATATAGAATCAGAAGCTACTAGATGGCAACTTGATGATGTGTATATGAAAGCTACAGGTTATTCAAAAGGTGAAATGATAACACCTAAAATGGATTTTAGTAAAATGGAATCTGGATATTTGACATTTGATGATAGAGTAGAGACTAGTAATGATTTTATAGAACATAAAGAAGTTTATTATTCATTTGATGCTGATGATAATGGTAATGGAACTTGGCAACCTTTAACTTCTGTTTGGAAAAATGGAACTAATAAGCAAGAATGGCAAGGTAATACGGTTGAAATACCTTGTGCTGGCGGGCAAAGTAATGTAAGAGTAAAATTTGTTTTTGATACAAGAAGAGATACAACTAACCCTAATCCAACAGGTTCTAATTTTGCTAAACAAACCGATTATGATGGTTGGAATATTGATAATATAAAATTAGTTGGTAGAAAAGCAGAGCCTACTGATTTTTATTATTATAGACAAGATCTAAACAGCGAGTTTGTAACTGGACAAGGTGCAAAACTTTCTTCTGGTCCTATAGCTGATATTTCAGGAATTGGTAGTACAGCAGCTCAAGTAAATACAGTTACCTATGGTCCTCCACCAACTACTGTAGCAGATACAAAATTTACAAATACTGTATCTGGTACAACTAGTAGTGCAGCTGATACAGTTTCTTTTAATTTAGTATCACCAATAAATACTACTGCACCTACTACTTTTGAAAATTTTCATGTAAATAATGCAGATAAAACTAATAGTGTTAGTAGTGCAGTTACTGCTAATATTACAGCAACTGGTGCTTTTGGAACTGCAATATCTCCTGGTACTACAGGTGCTACACTTCTAAATCCTTATTTTGGACAAACAACAAATATAGCCGTTTCAACTACAGCTCCATTTTTTAATGGTCAACAAATTTCTGTAGGTGGTACAGTAGTAACAGTTACAAATGTTGGAGCTGGTTTTATAGATGTTTCAGCTCCAGGAATAACAGGTTCATCAGGAACTGCTATTGATTTTGCTCCAGTAGCTATAACTTCTGCAATAGTAGCTCAAAGTACAAACATACCAGTTAGTAATACAGCTGCATTAGTTCCATTGATTGGTCAGCAAATTGTAATAGGTGGCACTGTTGTAACATTAACTTCTTTAGGCATACCAGGAACAATAAATGTATCTGCTCCTGTAACTGCAGCTGCTAATAAAATGGTTAAGGACTATATTTCACCTCAGCCTAGTAGTAAAAATTTATACTGGGATATAACAGGAACATCTACAAATAATAATACTACATCTGCAACTATTTCTTTTGTCTCTGGTATTGGTACAGGTGGTGTTTGGGATGGAACTCCACCTACAATAAATGGACCTGGTGTTCCACCATCAGGTGCAAATATAATATTTGATAATAATCCTTTTTATACAGATGGCACATATCAAGGTATATATGATGCTAATGACACTTTAATTGATACAAGTGATGAATTGACAATGTCTTCTACATCTTCTATAACTTATAACCCACCTGCTCAAAAACCTGAGTCTTCCACAACAATAGATGGCATAGATTTATCTGTATCATCAGCAGCTACACTTACATTTGACTTTCAAGACTTAACTGTATTACCGGGTCCAGAAACAGATAGGGTTTTAGAGTTATATAATACAGCAGGAACTTTAGTCTATACACAGCATTTTCCAGGAGCAGTTGGACCTCAAAATATCTCTATTAATTTAGGCACAACAGTTCCTCCATTGGTAACAGCTTCAGGTTCTGGAGAGACAAATGTTAAAGCTGTTTTTACAGTAAAAAGTACTGATGGTTTAAGAAGCTTGATGTCTTCTGAACATATAATTCCATATTGGGTTGTAAATAATATAAAAGTTCAAAAAACTGATATCCCATCAGATAAAGTAGGTCTTTACACAAGTACTTATGAAACTGGGGTTTATAACGTAACACAACCTAATAGTACAGTTAGCTTTGATTATTCAGGACTTAGTGATCCTTTAGGTAGAATAAAAACAATTAGTAGAAAAGCTTACTACTCTTCTGATAATGGAGTTACTTGGAATCCTTTATTTTCTGCTGATGCAGCAACAGGTTCTGCTGTTACTTATGTAAACTCAGGTAATATGAATATACCTATGGGTAATATAAAACTTAAATTTGAAAGTGTTTTAGATATTCCTTCTAATGTTAATGTTCCTGCAAAAAATGACTTTTTTGATGTTAGAAACATAAGTTTTAAACATACTCTTGGAGATGGTTATAATAAATTAGAGGTAGGTGCAGCTTCAACATTAGCAGCTTTTGCTTCACCTGGTGATACAACAGTAACAGTAACAAATGGTGCATCTTTTAAAGTAGGAGATACAATAACTATAGGTACAAATAATTATTCTATAGTAGGTGGGAAAGTTACCAGGAAATATATTAACAATATCACCAGCAATAATAGCTCCACCATCAACAAGTGTATTATATCCAACAGGGACAACGATACAATATAATGGAGTATCAAATACAACATCATTAACAGTATCAGCACCTGGTCCAGATACAACAACCTCAGGTGCGTTTAATATGAATGCAGGGACTTTCCTTTAGCACCTAATTTATAATCAGACAACAATTCCAGTAGTAAATGAGACAACAATATACCCAAATGATACAATTATTTTAAATGGGAATGCATATACAGTAGCATCTGCTAATGCTAGTAGTGTTACATTTACAACTCCAATAGCACCACAACCAATAAATACAACTTTAACAGCAGGGACAATAGAGTTATAAATACAATAACAGTAGCAAATGCAGCAGGAATAGCATCAGGTTCATCTATAACAGTAGGTGGACAAACATATACAGTAAGTTCTGTAGCAGGAAATACCTTAACATTAAGTAGTAATTTAGTAGGATCAACAACGTTAACAGCAAAGCCATTACCACAAACAACAAATACAATAAGTGTATCAGATCCAAGTATATTCCAATCAGCACCAGCAAGTTCAATAACAATAGATGAGACAACTTATAGTGTATCAGAGTGTAAGTGGAAGTACTTTAACATTAAGTAATTTGGTACCAAGAACAACAACATTAAGTTTACCAGCAGCAGCAGGAGCAACAACGTTAACTTTAACAAGTATAGCTGGTATTGGCTCAGCAGATACAATAACAATAGCAGAGACTGACTATACAATAGCAGGGACAGGTTCCCAGGTCCTAATGATGTAGCAATAAATCCCCATTAGCATCTGCTTTTCCAGCATTAACCAATGTAACAAAAGTAATAGATAATGGGTCGTTGGTAACTTTGATATCTATCCCAATTACCTAGTGGTTTGGCAGTTTCAGAGACTCAATCAGATATTATTCCAAATAATACGCCTGTAGTAATAGTAGGTACATCAACAATAAATGTAGCAAGTAATACAGGTATGTCCTTGGAATACAAAAACAATAACAGTAGGTGGTAATACATATGTAATAAAAACAGTTGTAGGAAATGTAATTACAATAGAAGATGGACACAAATACCAGCAAGAGTAGCAAATAGTTTCATCTGTAGTAGTAAATGGAGATGTATTAACATCAACCTTATCATCAGATGCAAATTATGGAGCAGGAAATTTTGTAGTAACAAATACAACAAATTGGACAGGAGGAGGAGGAGCAACAGTAATAGTAGGAGGAGTAACCTATAATGTTTTATCTGTAGGAGGATCTAATGTAAATATTAGTCCTAGTTTACCATTAGCTCCTGCTGTTGGTTATTCAGTAGGACAAAAGTTTCATCTGGTCTAGGTACTGATGCCAATAGACCTAATATAAGTTACGATCCAAGAAAGATCAAATGTAGAAGGAAGATATACAGATGTAAATGATAAGTTCAATAACAAACACAGATTTTCCTATGTTTGCGAACTCATTATTGACCTATGTAGAAATGGATCCAACAAAATTACAAATAGAAAAGCAAGATACATATGTAGATTGGGCAGGGGTTAAATACAAATCCACCAGTAAGAGTATTAAACAAATTTAGTGGTAAGGTTGAACCTCAAACTAAAGGAGATTTTACCTTATCATCAGATGGATTAGATAATTACTATGATACGACTTCAGATGGTTCACTAACTAATATGTATGTAGATGAGGCATTAGCAATAAATACTGATACAAATAGTAAACAAAATGCCAACATTAGATACAATAAACCAGAGAAAACAGGTTGGGTTAATGCTGTAGCAAAATGGCTCAGGAATATGGTTACCAAGAGTAGCAGGTACAAAATTTGAAGAATCTTCAAATTCTTCTTATGAAAACATGACAGTTTGGGGTAAAAGAACATTCTTAATTGATCCATTAAATGCTCCACCAGCTAATAATGTAAATGGGACAATAAGCTCTAATGATGATGCTTATTTATATGTTAATGGTTATAATGTTAGAAGTACAACTTATCCAAGCTGTTCCAACTGCAGATCCAATTGGTAATAACCCATTTAGTTATTTTTAAAATGATGAATCGTTCTGATTATCAAGATGGTGAATATGTTATGCTTGATGGAATTATAGGTAAAGTAGATCTAGTTGGTGGTCCTGGTCCTGCTCCTGCTGCTGATGAGTTAAGAATAGTTTGGGATGTTCCTACTCCATTAACTACTCTACAAAAAATATATGTATTGGTAGATTTGATGATTTAGCTATAAATGGTAAAAGGCCTTGCCACTGTTTTCCATGTTGAACAAGCTTTAGATAGAAATGGTAATGATATAAGAGTTGCTAATTTTGAATCAAAAGGAAGTTTTGAACTAACTCTTAATAGCATAGATAACTTATATGTAGGTCAAGAAATTATTATTAATGGTCAAAAATTAAGAATAACTCAAGTTCAACCTCCTGATGTAGTTTGGAACTCAAGACCAAATGTTATTACTTTTAGTGAGCCATTATCAGATGATGTAAATTCTAGTACATTAGTTGTACTAAGTACTTCAGATGCAACTGCTTCATCAAATATAAGTAATCCTGGTGGTCTTATAACAAATGAAAGGACTTATCACCTTCTGCTACATATGATTTTGCACCTTTATTAGAAGAGGTTTTAATACAATAGGTATAAAATCAACTGAAGATAAGGTTCAGGTGAAAATTTTGCACTAAGTGTTACAGGTATAACAGCGATGGGTGATACTTTTAGTAGTAGTGGTGGTGCAAGTGGTTTAAATACAGATTCAAAATGGGCTGTAAAAACTTCTCCTAGTGGTTATGATGGATTGAAGGACACTTTTGATGGGACAAATTATATATAAATAATCCAGCTGCTCCTCTTGAACCTACCGAAGTAGTTGATTTATTTAAAACAGAAAAAGTAGATAAAATGCAAACTACAATACATTTTGATAATCAGAATGCAAATGGAGTAGGTAAAGTATCTTTGATAAAAGCAATAGAAGTAAATGTAACAGGAGAACCAACAGTTTGAAACAATAAAGACCACAAAATTTAGTACCAATACACTGGCAGATGGATATGTAACAACACAATTAACGAAAGTTATGTAAATGGAATAGAGCAAAACAGGGAAGTGGAGCAGGTTTAAAATTTGAACCAAAAATTCAAGGAGCTATTGTTGGAATCAGATTTAGACTATATGACAAATATAGATGGTCAAGCAGATATAAATGTATTTTTTGATAAGAAAGATAACATAGTAAATGATGCAACAATGAATGTAACCGTAACATATGTAGAAGATGAAGATGGAGATGGGACAATAGATGCATTAGAAGCAACTCATTTAAAGACAAGAATAATGGGTATGCAAGATACAAGAGGTAATAATGGAATAAATCCACTTAGTACACCAGCAGCTACACCTATATCTGAGTTAAGAAAGATACCATATATGTGAAAACAACTAATACAGATGTTTTACTGCTAACTCTATAAATGTTCAACGATGTTAAAGATTTTAGAATAGGATCATATGTAAGAATAGAAGATGGTTCAGGTGGTCATCAGGCTGTTATGATAACAGGGACCTCAGCTACATCAGGTCCTGGTACTATAACTTTTACAACTGTTACAACTTTCCATCAATAGCAGCTGGAGCAAGCTAACAACATGTATGAAAATGTTAACTGATGCTAGGTAGAAGCAAGCACAAAAACTATATTCTAATAATACATATTCTAGTTATGCAGAAGCACTGCAGAGACATTAGGAGCTGGATATGCAATAATACTGTAACTGTAAATGAGCAATATTTAGTAACATCAAAGGTAGAAGCCAGGAGAGCTAAGTCACAGGTTCTAGTAATAGAAAATAAATTAACTAATTAAAACAAGTTTTAGATAGTTCAGAGTTTCAAGATATGTTAAAATATGGATTATTAGATGAGTCTATTTAGCTGGAACTGTGCTGCAGATAATAGAGGGAAGATCAAATAACTGGTAAATTAATATTAGATTGGGATTGGGGAGAAGAAGAGTAGGAGTTAAACAAGGCTCATTCTCAGCTGTTTACAAAAGCTAAATTTATTAAAAGAGTTGCAATAACATCTTTTATTATAAAAATTAAAAGCTATTTTCTGAAAAAATCTTAATGCAAAATAATGCTTACAAGAACATCTTTTAACTCATTTTCTAAAATTCACATTTAACTTTATTTATAAAATTTATTACACAATTATTATAGGCTATTCCCTTATAAATGAAGTACAAAATTAATTGTAAAAGTTACTTTATAGTTATTCTGAACTTGATTCAGTATCTAAGTAACTTTTTATAATAATTTTAAGTATAGATAATTATAAACTTGTATGCTAAAAAAAATGGGAATAGCTATAAACAAACCTTTTATTTATAAAAATATCATTGTTATACTTTTATCATTATCATCAATAAAATTAAAAAATTAATTTGTTAGAACTTCTTTTCTTTGCTTTTATATTCCACTTTGGAAAAGGATATTCAAATTTTTTCCAACTATTAATACCTAATGCCATTTCATCATCTGTAAGTAAGCAAGAATCAAAAGTTTGAGTTAGTAAATGTTCATTTAAATCAACTCCGATTAATACAATTTCCTGTCTTCTCTCCATAAGGTTCTTCCCAATTTCTTTTTATTTCTTCTAAAAACTCTTCATTATCCCAAAGTTGTTCTTTAGAAAATTCTGCCCACCATAAATTATACAGGGAAATGCATATATGAAGCTCCTGCTTGAGACCAAATACCAACCATATTATTTCTTGATGCCAACCAAAAAAAATCCTTTAGAACGTATAACCCGAACATTCTTGTTCTGTTAAATTAAAAAAATCTTTTTGGATGAAAAGGTCTTCTTGCTCTATAAACAAAACTACTTATTCCATATTCTTCAGATTCAGGTAATTCTTCTCCTCTACTTTGTAACCAACCGTAGAATATGCTCGCTTTCAAGAAATCAAATAAATTTGTATTTAGAATTTCATTTAAAGAAACTCTACCAAATTTAGAATATAAAATTTTTGCTAATGGGTTTAATGTTTTAATGATAGATTCAAGGTATTTTTAATTTATCACCAGATATTAAATCTATTTTATTTAATACAATAATATCTGCAAATTCAACTTGTGAAACTAAAAGACTAACTATATTTCTATGATCTTCTTCTCCACTTTCCATTTCTCTATCTTTTAATGAATCATAAGAAGAATAATCTTTCAAAATTTTCTCCATCTATAGCAGTAATCCCATTGCGTCTTAACTTAGCATAATCCATTAGTCTTTTATTATTTTCATCATAAAAGTAAAAGTTTCTTCATGTATGAGTTCACTAATACCTGTAGATTCTACTAAAATATAATCATATAAATTAGATTCTGATATTCTTTTATTTCTAAAGTAAGTCTTCTCTTAAAGTACAGCAAATACAACCATTACTCATTTCAATTAGTTTTTCTTCTTTTCTTGTAAAACTAAGATTCTCATTTTTAAAATTTCAGAATCTATATTTATTTCTGCCATATCATTAACAATAACAGCTACTTTTATAACCATCTTTGTTTTTTAAAATATGTTGTAAAATTGATGTTTTACCAGAACCTAAAAAACCAGATAAAACTGTAACAGGTATAATTTTATTTTCAATAACTACACTCATTTTTCAACCTCAATATTAAATTTTAAAATATATATTAGCTTAAATTTAAATTAAATGGAATTAAAAAAATAAATTAAAAATAGAATAAATAATTACATGAAATAGTTATTTTACTAATAATATAGGTTTATTATTCTATAATTCTAAATATATTTTACAATAACTTAAAAAAATAATTATACAAATAAATTTTATATTAAAAGTATATTAAATAGTAAAAATAATTTAATCTAAATGATAAAATAAAATTATGTTGAAAAAAGAATAATATTTTGAGGAAATTTTATGTTAAATACTTTAATTAACAGTAGCTTTACTAATGGCTACAAATACAGAACAATCTGTAAAAAAAATGGGATTTATCTAAACTTAAAACAGTGATGAATTAAAAAAATGAACCATCAAAGCCTTTAGCTAAGGTTGAACAACTAAAAGAGCAAGAAAAAAGAACCTTCTAAAGATGAATCTTGGAAAACTATTTTTAACCAACTCAATTAAAAATTTAACAGCTTTAGCCCTAGATGATTCGAAGGCTAAAGAAAGTTAACTTTAGAATGATATGATCTTTAGGTATATTAGCGCTTGTGTAAATAATTCTAAAAGACTTTTAGTTGAGTTACCACCTTCTGTTGTTAAAGTTATCAAAACGCTTAAAAGATTTAGTTGATATGAGTACTAATGTGGCTTATACAAATAAAACATTTGATACTATTCCAAAGGTTCTTTCATTCGTTGTTGTCGAATGTATAACAGATGAAATAGGTAAACTTCAAAGTAAAAAAGCTTTTACTACTGTTTAGCTCAAAAAGTGAATCTGATGCTAAAGCTGAAGAAAATTGGAAAGGATTAGTTAGAGCTTCAATAACTGTTTAGCCTCTACTGCTGGAGCTAAAAAAGATTTAACGAGCAAGATATAGATACTCTTAGTTATAGAATAATCTGTAAATGATTATAAAAGAGTTAATAGCTGCGTTATGCTGAAAGAATAAGAAAATTCAATAGGTAGAGCTTCTGATTTAGTTGATTTTTCTAAAAATGTAAAATCTAAATAAATATTTAGTCTGTTCCTAAAGAACTTGTTGCGCTATTACTGTTGTTGGGCAATGCATAACTAGAGAAATAAATGCTTTACAACAAAGGAAAACTTTTAGTGTTAATTTAGATATAAGATAATATATTACTAATAAAAACCAAATTGCATTCTAATAAAATGTAATTTTGGTTTATAAAACAATTAAATATTAATTTTTAATCTTTATATATTAACTAATGTATATAAAATACTCTTTAATATTATTTTATATGCAGTTAATAAAATATTTTTTTGTTTTATTTTACTTCTATATCTATACTCTTATAAATAGATTACAAAATTATCTTTATTTAAGTAAAGATTAAATTATAAATTTTTATAAGTTTTTATGCAAAAATTTTAATATTTATGTAAAAAATAGGTACTTGATATAAAATAATCTATTATAATAGATTTTATAATTCATTCATAGAAAATTTTTAATATGTTTAAAGTTGTTTTATCAATGCTCATAATTTCAAGTAGTAAATTTATTAGTTCCCCATACATGGGTATTGCTTGTTTAAAAGCATATATAAATGAAAAATTACCAAATATTGAAGTTAAAACTTTAGACTTACGTCCATTTGCACCTAAAGAAATATGGTGTCCATCTGATACTCCTAGTAACAATAAGAAAAAAATTATGTTAGCGATATCTACGAGTGCCAATAATAGCTAGTGCTATTTATAAATATCAAAACATAAAAATATAAAAGATTTATTAGAACCAAGAATATAAAGTTATTTATGATTGGTCTATTGATGAAGTATATTACTGGCTACTATGGCTAGATTAAAAATTACTAATTTATTTGCATTAAAACATCTTGTTAAGTATGGAGGTTATGATTTAGTTGGTTTTAGTTTATATGTTTCTAATTTATATTTATCAATTTTTATGGCAATGCTATTAAAATTCAACACCCTAATACAAAATAGTTTTGGAGGACCTCAAGTTACTCAGTCTTCTTCTACTAGAGAACTTTTATTAAAATCAGGAATAGCAGATTATTTAGTTTTAGGAGAAAGGAGAACAACCTATAGTTGATATTATAAAGTCCATTCAAAATAATGAACCTATTAATAATGAAATAGGTATTAAGACAATTGAAAACATAGATAAATTAGATACTTTTTATCAAGAAGCTACAAGTTGGAGTCTTTACCAACACCAAATTATGATGATTTGAATTTTCTAAATATCTTAATTCAACAATTTAATTTATTCAAATAGAGGTTGCACTTTTAGATGTCATTTTGTTTAGTTGCTTTATTTGGAAAAAAAGTTTAAAAGAAAGTCCTGATAAACTATTAAACGATATGAAAAAGCTTAATAATAAACATAAATTATTAATGGTTTATTTTTGTGATAGTTTAATTAATGCTTCTATTGGTGATGAATGGTTAGAAGATTACTAATAAGTTAATAAATCAAAACTTAAATTTTAAGTGGTATGGTAGATTTAGAGCTGAATTAGATAATGAAATAATTATAAAAATGAAGAATTCTGGCTTAATTACTTCAACTATGGGAGTTGAGTCCATTTTCCGATATTACACTTAAAAATATGAATAAACAAAAACAAGAAAAATACTATCCTTAAAACTATTTATTCACTTATAGAAAATGATATAAAAGCTTCAATAAATCTTTTGTAGGATATCAGGTGAGACGAAATCGTTTACTTAAACTTTTGAAGTTGCTAATTTTTTATATAATGAATTTAATAAAAGTAATAAACTTAATTATCTTCTTTTTACGATAAGAACATTTGAATTAAGACCTTTTTCATCTATTTATAATAATACAAAAAAATTTGGTATTGAAGTTGACACTTGGAGGCATTTTTATGCAGCTGATTTTTTCCCTAAATTAGAAAGTGTTTTTAATATTTGTTATTCTTTTAAGGTTAATAATGTTTCTATAAGTGATGCTTTATAGAGGAAGCTTTTAAGTCAAATTAAATTTAGAAAAGATATTTGTAAACAGAAGTTTAAAAATATTAAAAAAGGTAATAATTCATTTTTATTGTAAATACTATACACATTTCAATTTTTATAGATATACTTATATTCATATAAAAGCAATTCATAATTTTTATAGAATTGCATAAAGTTGAAAAAGAATAATATTAATAAAGTACATATGCTACATTAGCAAATTTATTTGCTTATTTTGCATTAATACTTTTAAATTTGAGAAAAGAGTGTGAAGTATGCCTTCAATAACGTCCAATAACCTTTTTCAAAGGGTAACAAGAGATTATTCTTCAAGAAGAATTCAAGAGATGAATCTAGTAGATTCTCAAAAACCTTATTGCAAATATCAGATCAACAATCAAGAGATAAACAATATGAAAAAGGTTTGGAGTATTTAGAACATATATAGCTTCTTTGCAAGCAAAATTAAATACACTTATTGAAGAGTTAAATGGTATCTATGATAATATGCTAACTCAAATTATGTATAAGAAAGCTGATTCAAAAGTACTGCTAAGCTATTGAATGTATTACCTAATGCATCTAATACAGACACATGTACTACAGCTTCATCTAAATATAATCCTAAAGCATTAGAAATTACTCCATATTCTAATAATATTAGAAATTATACATATAATACTATGTTTGGAGCAAAAAGTTAGATTTGGCTAATTATTATGATTATTCTCAAACAAATAATACTACAGTTGCAAGATCTTATTATGAAAAAATCAGATCCTATTACTTCCGATCTAGCTGTACACCATGAATTAGGGTGCATCAGTATTTGAGACTCTGAATTATTTATGGCAATGGGACGTAGACCGTGTAAATGCAACATATGCAACAACTAAAGATTCTTTTGTAGATAGTAGTGGAATATTACATGTACCCCGGAAGGATCAAGAGCAGGTTCACAGGTGTAGTTGAAGATTCATCATTAAGCATAGCAACAAGTTTACAAAATCCAAGTGGAGGTATTACTAATAACTTACAAGTAAATGTAACTGATTTACAACCAAATAGAAGTGTTTTTTTACCGGGTTCGGAAAGTGAAAGTATAGAAGTAACTTTATTAAAAGAAGATTTTTGAGTCATCAACAGCTACAGCAGATTCTCTACCAAATGGATGGATAACTAATTATCTACAATCAACTATAGGTGGAGGCTGGACAAGCGTACAAAGGTTTGGAAAATTATAATGGAATTAATCAATGGGGTGTAGATTCAACACCTCCTATTACAAATAATACTTTAGAATTAGGAGCACGGTGCTGGGGACTCCTCCACCAGTATCTTCATCAGAAAGTGCTGGATATTATAGTAGACATAGTGCACATTTTGGCAATGTTAGATCTGTAACTTATGATGATATAGTTTATGCTCCACATCAAACCTATAGATTTGATCCTAATCTTGATAGAGAACATTTTAATACTGATGCAGGAGTTACAGGAGGCGGAGTTGATGTTAGAACAGGTGATGGACTAACTGATGGCTTAAATTGAACCAGCAGGTGGTAATACAAGTCTATTAGATACTAGTAATTCTTATGATACACTCGTTCCATATCAAGCTCCTGAAACCGATGCTTTTAATAATCCATTATATGGTTATGTAAATCAAAGAAATGCTTTAGATATAGCTTATGTTCATGATGATGGTAGTGTTGCCGGTAATGGTAGTGTTTCAGTTTCAACACCTAAATTCGATTTAAGTCAATTTGAAGATATAACAATGAGTGCAAAACATTATTATCATATAACTCCTTATGTACAAAAATATTTAAAAGATATAGATGGTGACTATGGAGATGGTGACTTAGATTTACTTATTTCAGAATGGAGTAGAGCTTCAGTTCATCTTAATGTACATGAATCTGGAACAAATACAGATTTATTTAACTTAGCTCAGCTGATACTAAAACAGGTGATACTGTTGGAGGTGTTCATTCAGATCCTTTTGGGATAGAGCTTTTACAAATCCAAACTTATGGGATAATGGTCAATTTGAATACATTGTAAAAAATGTATCCAAAAGGTACTACTAATATGGGTTTGGAGTTTAATTTTAATGAACAAGCAAACTTAAATGGAGCTCCTTTACCAGAAGGTTCAAATTGGGGTGTGATTTTAGCTGGTTTAGACCTTAGAAGAGGTGCTGCTATAACAAATAATCCTTTTGGAAATAATCCTGCAACTGGTGTAGGTCCTTTAACTCCATTTTACTCAGGGGTTAACAGACCATGAAGAGTTGCTCTACTCAACAAGTGGCTAAATATAGATGGGGTTATCAGTGTTAATTTCATGTGGACACAACATAATGCAGGTCCTGCCACAGCTATATTAGGAGGAGTCACTGATGTTGATACTGCAACAAGATGGCAACTTGATGATGTAAGTATAAAAGCAAAGGGATATAGTAGAGGGGAAATGATATACTCAAAATAGATGCTACAAAAATGGAATCTGTTTATCTTGATTTTATGGATAAATTAGAGACTCATAATGCAGCAACAAAATCTTCCAGATTATACCCATAAAGAAGTCTATTATTCATTTGATTCAGATGATAATGGAAATGGGATTTATGGACAAATTATCTCAAATGAATCAAACAGGACAAGATAACCATGATTAGGTTAGTAAACAAGTTGAAATACCTTGTGCTGGAGGTCAAAGTAATGTAAGAGTAAAATTTATTTTTTGATACTAGACGTTATACAAATCCAGACTTCAAATTCAGCTGGTGATAATTTTATAGTTACACAGATTTTGATGGCTGGAATATAGATAATGTAAAATTAGTAGGAAGAAAATCTGAACCTACAGACTTTTATTGTTACAGACAAGATTTAAATAGTGAGTTTGTAACAGGAGCAGGTGCTAGAATTATCAAGTGCTGGTCAACCAGCTGATGTAACAGGTTTTGCTACTTCTATTTCAGAAACAAACTTGGATCAAAGTGCAGCTGTACAAACAAAATTTACAGCTAATGTAGACATTCCTGCTACTCCACACAGGGAAATATTTTATCTTTTAATATAGACAATAACTATTGATACAACAACTACTATTACCAGAATTAATTATTTATAACTAATCCTGTTATTTATGGGTGTTACTAGAACTTCTTATACTGGTCCTATAACTAACCCTCATTTTAGAACAACTTTGACTTCTATTAATTTTAATGGGGCAAGTTATGATTCTGTTGATTTAGGGGATACAGCTGATGTAGGTAGTACAAAATACAACTTTTTAATAATACTACATCAACTTGGAAACTCATACTGTTTCCTCTGTTTCTGGTAGTACCGTATATTTAACTGTTCCTATTTCTAATCCTGCTGATTATTCAATAGGAGGTATGGTTAAACTTCCTACTTCATTAACAAATCCAGATACTCTAAATTGGGATATTTCTTCTAATACTACAGCTGCAGCAAATCAGCTTCTGTTAATCTAAAATTTTGGGCAAGAGATACTACAAGTACTAATGGATATATACATCTCAGATCTCATCCAACCAGTTTACCGTTGAAGATGAATGGTTTGAAATATATAACGATACTTCTATTAATGCTCTCTTAAATGATTATGAATCAGATTATTATGTTAGATGAGACTCAACTAATGTTGATTATATGATTACTCCTCCAAAATCAGTACAAGTAATAAATGCTATAGTTGCATCTAGCACATCAAGTGCTACATTAACTTTTAATTATACTGGGATAGAAGTTTCTGAAAGTGGTCAAAATAAGAGAACATTAGAAATTTTAGATATTGGTGAGGTCTTTTACAAGCTATAACTTGTCCTCCAAGTGGTTCTACTGGCTGTTTCAATAGATTTAACACCTTATGTTGGACAAAGTAATTTACAATTAAGATTTGCAGCTGAAAGTTTTAAGATGGACTAAGATTGGGTGAGTCTGAAATATTTGATATGAAATTTTGGGAAATAAATAATTTAAAAAGTTGATAAATTTCCTGCACCAGTAGATAAAAAGTATTCATCATCTGTAGAAACAAGGTCCTTATGAAGTTAATTTTCCAAGTAGTACATTAGATTTTGATTATTCAATAATAGATGACCCGTTAAGTAATAATGTAACAAAAGAAAATATATATGTCAGTAGATTCAGGTTCTGGTTTTGGGGCTTATACTGAAGTATTTTCAATGATTACTCAACTGCTGTTGCATACAATAATCCAACATCATATCAAGAAACAATATTAGACTTAGGTTCTGTACCACCTGGAAGCCAAATTAAGGTTAAATTTGATTCTGAAATAGATGTACCTTTAGGCGTAAACGTTCCTGCAACAAATAATATATTTGATGTAAAAAGGAATAGAAATAAGACATAATTTATCAGATAACTATAATAAACCTTGAAATAGGAGCTGCATCTACTACAGTAGGTTCTTATCTTCGGGTGCAACAACAGTAACAGTAACAAATGGTAGCTCATTTAAAGCAGGTGACACTATAACTATAGGTACAAATAATTATGTTATAGTTTCAAGTACACGAAATATATTAACAATATCACCAGCAATAATAGCTCCATCAACAAGTGTATTATATCCAACAAGATAACTGATACAATATAATGGAGTATCAAATACAACATCATTAACAGTATCAACCTGGTCCAGATACAGCAACCTCAGGTGCGTTTAATATGCAGATAAAGAAGTTTCCTTTAGCACCTAATTATAATCAGACAACAATTCCAGTAGTATTAATCAAGTTCAACAATATACCCAAATAATTACAATTATTTTAAATGGGAATGCATATACAGTAGCATCTGCTAATGCTAGTAGTGTTACATTTACAACTCCAATAGCACCGCAACCAATAAATACAACTTTAACAGCAGGGACAAATAAAGTTCAAATACAATAACGGTAACCGATAAGCAGGAATAGCATCAGGTTCATCTATAACAGTAGGCGGACAAACATATACAGTAAGTTCTGTAGCAGGAAATACCTTAACATTAAGTAGTAATTTAGTAGGATCAACAACGCTAACAGCAAAGCCATTACCACAAACAACAAATACAATAAGTGTATCAGATCCAAGTATATTCCAATCAGCACCAGCAAGTTCAATAACAATAGATGAGACAACTTATAGTGTATCAAGTGTAAGTGGAGAAGTACTTTAACATTAAGTAGTAAATTTGGTACCAAGAACAACAACATTAAGTTTGCCAGCAGCAGCAGGAGCAACAGCGTTAACTTAACAAGTATAGCTGGTATTGGCTCAGCAGATACAATAACAACGAGACGATTATACAATAGCAGAGACAGGTTCACCAGGTCCTAATGATGTAGCAATAAATCCCCCATTAGCATCTGCTTTTCCAGCATTAACCAATGTAACAAAAGTAATAGATAATGGGTCGTTGGTAACTTTAAATGCCCCATCTGATACCTAGTGGTTTGGCAGTTTCAGGAACTCAATCAGATATTATTCCAAATAATACGCCTGTAGTAATAGTAGGTACATCAACAATAAAATGTAGCAAGTAATACAGGTATGTCCTTGGAAATGAAAACAATAACAGTAGGTGGTAATACATATGTAATAAAAACGGTTGTAGGAAATGTATTACAATAGAAGATGGACCACAAATACCAGCAAGAGTAGCAAAATGGTTCATCTGTAGTAGTAAATGGAGATGTATTAACATCAACCTTATCATCAGATGCAAATTATGGAGCAGGAAATTTTGTAGTAACAAATACAACAAATTGGACAGGAGGAGGAGGAGCAACAGTAATAGTAGGAGGAGTAACCTATAATGTTTTATCTATAGGAGGATCTAATGTAAATATTAGTCCTAGTTTACCAAATGCACCAGCATTAGGTTATCCTGCTGGTACAGAGTTTCTGCAGGTTTAGGTACTGATACCAATAGAGCTAATATAAGTTTTGATCCAAGAAGATCAAATGTAGAAGGAAGATATACAGATGTAAATGATAGAGTTCAAATAACAAACACAGATTTTCCTATGTTTGCGAACTCATTATTAACCTATGTAAAAACAAGACCCAACAAACACAAATAGAAAAGCAAGATACATATGTAAGATTGGGCAGGGTTAAATACAAATCCACCAGTAAAGTATTAAACAATTTAGTGGTAAGATTGAACCTCAAACCAGAGGAGATTTTACCTTATCATCAGATGGATTAGATAATTACTATGATACGACTTCAGATGGGATTTTAACCAATATGTATGTAGATGAGGCATTAGCAATAAATACTGGTAAAATAGTAAATAAAATGCCAACATTAGATACAATAAACCAAGAGAAACAGGCTGGGTAAACTCAGCAGTATTAGGAGGAGGAGTAGGAGGTTCTAATAGTATATGGTTACCATATGTAGGAGGGACAAAGTTTGATGAAACAGGAACAAGTTATCAATTAATGACAACATGGGCAAAGAGAACATTTTTAATAGATTCATTAAACCCACCACCAGCAACTGTTAATGCTCAAGTACAATCCAGATGATGACGCTTATTTGTATGTAAATGGATACAATGTAACAAGTGCAACGTATGGAGGTAAGTAATGGAGGAAGCCCAATAGGAACAAATCCATTTGATTATTTTAAAATGGTTGATCTAGTGCCTATACTCAAAGTGAATATGTAATGATAAATGGAATTTTGGGTAAATAGAAACAAAGGAACGGGAAACCGGGTCAGCACCAGCAGCAGATGAGATAAAAATAGTATGGGATGCATCAAAGTTTCCATTAACAGCAGCACAAAAAGCTTCTTTACAACAAATAAGTATATTTGATGATTTAGCAATAAATAAGAAGAAAACCAAATACTGTATATCATGTAACACAAGCAAAAACAAATAAAATGTAGATATAAAAGTTCAGACAATGGCACCAGCAGAATTCAATGGAATTAAATTTAACAAGTACAGAAAACTTATTTCTGGTCAATTGATTTATGTAAATAATCAACCATTAATAATACAAGAAGTAGAGCCTAAAGATCCTATAACAAATTTACCAAGAACAGGGATAATAACATTTCTACTCCATTATTACAACAAGCAAATATAGGTTCATTAATAGTAGTAGATGTTAAAGATTCAGAGAGTACTGTTTCGAATGTAAGTACATCATTGAATTATAATATATCACCATTATTAAGAAGAGGTTTTAATAGTGTTGGAATAAAAAAGCAACAGAAGATAAAGGAGGTAATTCATTTAGTGCCCATTTTACAGGTATAATAGCACTAGGAGATACAGCTAGTCCAACAGGAGGAGGGACAGGTATAGATACAGATTCAAGATGGGCAATAAAAACAGCTCCAGATGGATATGATGGGACTGCTTAGTTTTAACACAGGTTTAGGATTGATAAATCCAGCAGCAGATCCATTATCATCAGTAGAAGTAGTTGATTTATTTAAAACAGAAAAAGTAGATAAAATGCAAACTTGATAATACATTTTGATAATCAGAATGCAAATGGAGTAGGTAAAGTATCTTTGATAAAAGCAATAGAAGTAAATGTAACAGGAGAACCAACAGTTCAAACAATAGAGCCTACGAAATTTAGTACCAATACACTGGCAGATGGATATGTAACAACTACAATTAACGAGAAAGGTTATGTAAATGGAATAGAGCAAACGGGAAGTGGAGCAGGTTTAAAATTTGAACCAAAAATTCAAGGAGCTATTGTTGAGACAGATTTAGACTATATGACAAATATAGATGGTCAAGCAGATATAAATGTATTTTTTGATAAGAAAGATAACATAGTAAATGATGCAACAATGAATGTAACCGTAACATATGTAGAAGATGAAGATGGAGATGGGAACAATAGATGCGACAGAAGCAACTCATTTAAAGACAAGAATAATGGGAATGCAAGATACAAGGAGCAATAATGCAACAAATCCATTAAGTACACCAGCAGCTACATCAGTAGCAGGATTAAGAGAGAGATATAAATATGTAGAAACAACATGTCCAGCAGGAGTAGCCGCAGCAGCAGGCATCACTTCAATAAATGTAGCGGATGTAAAAAACTTTAGGATAGGATCATATGTAAGAATAGAAGATGGTTCAGGTGGTCATCAAGCAGTAATGATAACAGGTACCTCAGCTACATCAGGCCCTGGTACTATAAGTTTTGCACAAGCGATACAAATGCCAACCATAGCAGCCGGAGCAAGAGTAACAACATATGAAGTATTAACTGATGCTGATGAAGCAGAAGCACAAAAACTATATTCTAATAATACCTATTCTAGTTATGCAGGAAGCACTGCTGCAGGAACATTAGGAGCTGGATATGCAAGTAACACTGTAACTGTAAATGAGCAATATTTAGTAACATCAAAAGGTAGAAGCGGAGGAGCTGATGCAGGTTCTGGTAATGAGAACAAACTAACTAAAAGATTAAAACAAGTTTTAGATAGTTCAGAATTTCAAGATATGTTGAAATATGGTTTATTAGATGGAGTTTATTTAGCAGCAACAGTAGCTGATAATAGAGGAGATCAATTAACTGGTAAATTAATATTAGATTGGGATTGGAGGAGAAGAAGAATAGGAGTTAAACAAGGCTCATTCTCAGCTGTTTACAAAAGCTAAATTTATTAAAAAGAGTTGCAATAAGTAACTCTTTTTTATTATAAAAATTAAAAGCTATTTTCTGAAAAAAATCTTAATGCCAAAATATGCTTACAAGGGCCTCTTTTTAACTCATTTTCTAAAAACCATTCACATTCACATTTAGCTTTATTTATATAACCATTTTTATCTACAAAAATACTTACATTATAACTAAAATTAGAGTTTCCTTTTACTATTCCAATAGATTTAAAACTATTTTCTTCTTTATGTAATTCTATTAACTCAACATTACATTTTTTTAATAACTCTTTAGAACTATCAAAACGATTATTTTTTTGTTCTATAAAAGGTAAAACTCTATAAAAAAACTTATTTTCTTCTATATCATAGCCTAAAACTCCTGATATAGCTAAAGATTCAATTATAGGTCTTACCTCTTCCTCATTTAATTCTAAAAAATTTGCAAGTTCTTTTTCTTTAAACTCTTTTAATTCTTTAATTTTTTCTAATGCCGTTTCATCCAAACTTTCATCTCTATTAAAAGTCATGCTACGCAAACTTTCACCTTCTCCTGAAAATCCATTTTTTATAGAAGCAGAAAGTGCAAAAGAAATATTACCACCATCAGTTTTTATCAACCAAAGTGTTGATCCAGTTTCTTCTACCAAATAAATTTTAATAGAGTTTATATAAGGAATTATTTTTTTTAAAAGAGTTAATCTACTTAATCCTTGTACCTGTATATAAAATTCGTTTTTAGGTTCATGTGTCATAAGTAAAATATTATTATTCTTTAAAACTAAAAAATAATTTTTGTCTTTCATTGATAAATTACAATCAGCTATAAATTTTTTTGCTGCTATTGATTTTAATTCAAATATTTTTTTAGCATTTCTATAAATAGATTGAGCTTCTAAAAATCCTTTTATCCATCTTTTAGGCAATTTAACTTTTTTTTCTTTAACTTTTTTACTATTCACTTCTAAACTAACTATGTCTTTTCCTACTTCAAAAAAAATATCAGAGTTGCTCCTTAGTTCAGACAAAGCTTCTATAAAACTTTGATTAAAATTTACATTTGTAGTACCCCTATAAAAATTTTCATAATCTTCAAAAATATTTTTTGATAAGTCTAATCTACAATAAATACTTGCATCACTAGAAAAACATTCCATTCTTAATTGATTATCTTCACAAGTAATAACTGGATCTATTAGCCTACTTAAGTTTGGATTATAAAATCTAGCAGAAACTATATCATTTAATAGCATTAGTAAATCTCTAAATAAAAAAGTATTTTTAACTTTTCCTTTGAAATAAATTTCATGTTCAATTTCAGTACTAGTTCTAAAAGATTTTGTACTAAGAAACATAGATGGAATAAAATAACTAGTTTCTAAATTTGTTTTAATTGTAGTCATAAAAAAGCCCTCAAATAATAATTGTTATTATATTGTAGCTTTTTTATAAAAATAATTAAAGTCTTAAATAAAAAAATAAAAGTTTTAGAAGTTCTTAGTAATATTATCTATATTATATTAATTTTCTCTTATTTGCCCATTTCCTTTTATAATCCATTTATAACTATTTAACTCATTTAAAGCCATAGGTCCTCTTGCATGTAATTTTTGAGTACTAATTCCTATTTCTGCTCCCAAACCAAATTGACTACCGTCTGTAAAAGCTGTAGAAGTATTTATATATAATGCTGCCGCATCAATACTTTTTAAAAATAAATCAATGTTTTTTTCATTCTGACTAATAATAGCCTCACTATGTTTTGAAGTATATTTTGTTATATGTTCAATAGCTTCTTCTAGGTTATTTACGGTTTTTATAGACATTTTATAATCTAAAAACTCTTTGCCAAAATCTTCTTCTTTAGCTAATAATAATAGTTCATTTTTATATTTATTTTTTAATTCTTGGTATGATAACTCATCAGCAAAAATTTCTACGTTTTTTTCTTCCATATCTGAAATTAAGTTGTATAAATCATTTAACCTATTTTTATGTATTATCAAAGTATCTAAGGCATTACAAACTGAAACTCTTCTTGTTTTTGCATTAAAAATAACTTTTTTACCAATTTCTATATCTCCAGATTCATCAAAAAAAGTATGAACTATTCCAGCTCCAGTTTCTATAACGGGTATTGTTGAGTTTTTTCTAACATAATTAATTAATTCACTACTACCTCTAGGTATAATTACATCTATATACTTATCAGCGGTTAACACTTTTTGTAAAACTTCTCTATCATTTGGTAAAAGATAAACAATATTTTTATCAATATTATTTTTATCAAGTACTTCATAAATTAATTTTATAAAAGCAAAATTAGAATTTTCAGCTTCTTTTCCTCCTTTCAAAACACAAGCGTTACCAGATTTTAAACATAAAGAAAAAACATCTATAGTAACATTTGGTCTTGCTTCATAAATTATACCTATTACACCTAATGGAACTGTAATTTTTGATAATTCTAAACCATTTCCTAAAATCTTTTTTTCTAATACTTTTCCAACAGGATAATCTAATTTAGCTACATTTTTTAAATCATTTGAAATACTTTCTATTCTTTGAGCTGTAAGTTTTAACCTATCATATTTGGGATCTTTTGTATCCATTTTATCAAGATCTTTTTGGTTTTCCTCTAGAATAAAATTTTTATTTTTTATTATACTGTCAGAAAGTTCTATTAATATTTTATTTATAATTGTTACTTCTAAAAGCAATAATTTTCTAGAGGCTTTAACTGTTTTTTCTAAATTAGAATTAATAATTTCCATAAAGTTTATATTTTTATATTTTAATATTACAAAAAAATGAAATAATTATAAATTGTACTATAATTAAATATCTATTGTGTTTGTTATAATATATCAATACATTTTTATCTTTAGTTAATTTTATGGAACAACAACTAAAAAATATAGAAAAAACTTACTCTATAGAGAAAGAACTCGGTAGAGGTGGTATGGGGGTTGTATATCTCGCTACCGATAGGAGGCTTGATCGTAAGGTCGCTATAAAGGTTTTAAATATCTCAGGTGGAAATGAAAAGTCTGATGTTCCTTTTGAAGAAGTTGTTCAAAGATTCCAAAGAGAAGCAAAAGCTGTTGCTCAATTAACTCATCCAAATATTGTAAGCATTTATGATGTTGGTAGTGAAGATGAAGCTTATTATATGGTTATGGAATATGTAGATGGAAAATCTCTATATGATCGTATAACTTCAGAAAGTATGGATATAGAAGTTGTTCTTAATGTTGGGATTCAACTTTGTGGAGCATTAGATTTAGCACACGAAAACGGAATTATTCATAGAGATATAAAACCAGCTAATATAATTCTTTCTAAAAAAGGTATAGCCAAACTTATGGATTTTGGTATAGCTCAATTAGGAAAAGATTCAAAAAGATTAACACAAAGTGGTACTATGCTAGGTAGTATTTTATATGTTTCTCCAGAACAACTAACAGATTCTAGCCAAGTAGATGCAAGAGCTGATATATATTCTTTTGGTATGAGCTTATATGAAATGCTTACAGGAGGTAGATTACCTTTTGATGGTGATAATATACCATCTTTAGTAATGAAAATAATGACAAAAGAACCTATTGCTCCAAGTAACTTTAATGCAGAGGTTCCTCCTGAATTAGATAGAATTATTTTAAAATCTATTTCAAAAACTCCTGAAAATAGGTATCAAACTATTTCTGAATTAGGCTCTGATTTATCTAAACTACTAAGTAAAATAAATTTTGAAGGTAATTCATCTACAAATACAAATAATCAAGATTTTAAATCAACTATGATTTTAAATGATGCTGTTAAACAACAATTATCTAGTTCTACTATGATTGTACAACCAAATTCTAAAGTAAAAGAGCTTTTAAGAAAAACTGTTATAAATCATGCTTTTATAGAAAGTTTAGAAAAAGATTATTATTGGATAAAGTTATTAGTAAAAGCTATGCCATGTGATATTTCCGATACACAAGATTTTTATAAAGTTTTGGCTGAGGTTTCTTTTGGTAATGTTTTTTCAGGTGCTTTAATAATAAATGGTGAAATAATTTTATTTATGCATAAAGGTTATTTATTGGGTGCCATTGATACTCTTAATGGAAATAAAAATGATAAAGTTATAGAACATCTTACGTCTATTCAAATAGAAAGTATTGAAATATACACTGCTTTTGAAGAACAAAAACATATACCAGTAATTTTAGCTTCTATTATTTCTGATAGCTCTCCTTTACAAGAAGATTTAGATTCATCTAATATAGATCTAAATCCATTAGTTGAAAATTTATTATCAGGAATTTCTCCTTTTTCTGGTTATGTTAAATGTAAATCTGAAACTAATATAACTTATTATGGTTTTGCAGATGGAAAGCAAATTTTTGAAGCTTGTGTTGATGAAGATGATACTGAAATATCAAAAAAAGATTTTAGAGACTTGAAAAATTTTGTATCAAATCATAGTGTATTATTAAGTACTTTTCAAATATCACTTAATTTGTTACAACCTAGTATAGATAAGGTTTTGGCAGATTGTATTACTTCAGTTAAAGTAAGAGAAAAATCAAAATCTAATTTAAGTAAATTTTTAGAATTTAAAGCTAATGAAATGCCTAATTATTTATCAAAAGAAATTAAGCATAATGTCTATACAGAAATAGATATGGATAAAAATTTAAAAATGAAAGTTCTTGATAAAGATATTGATCTATTAAAAATAATAAATGATTCTATTAATTATAAGTTTTCAGATTGGTTAATTAATGATTATTTTCATTTAATTAATTCAACTGGAAATTCGCCTACACTTAAGTATGTTTCCGATTTTATGCCAGAATTAACTACTATAAAATTTAATGTAGATTTAGAAGATGAAAATTCTAAAAAGAAAAATTTTGATATAGTTGGTTTTGCTAAAAATGATTTAACTAAACCAATTTTTGTAGCTCAAATAGGAAATGCAGATAGATCTGATATAGATAAGTTTATTTCTGATGTTAATTCTATTCGTAAAAAATATTTAAAAATAGATGATTTTTGTGCTGCTTTTTATATTTCAAGAAATTCTTTTGAAGAAAATATTATAAAATTATTTTATGATAATACTGTAGAGTATAAAAAAGGATTTGTTTTCTCTTTAGATAGAACTTCTAAATATAAAGGTTTTGTAAAAATAGCTTCTAATAAAGGTTATCATTTACATTTTATTGAGTTTACAGAAAGAACTTTTAATATACTTTTACCTAAACTATCTGATTAGATAAAGTGAATATAGTAGTTTTAGGCTCTCAATTTGGTGATGAGGGAAAAGGTAAAATAATAGATTTACTATCAGAAAAATCTGATTATGTAGTTAGGTTTCATGGTGGTAATAATGCAGGACATACTGTAAATATAAATAATGAAACTTTTAAACTTTACCATATTCCAATAGGTATTTTTAGAAATAAAAAATGTATTTTATCTAATGGGGTTGCCATAAATCCAGAGTTTTTATTACAAGAAATAAAATTTTTGGAAGAAAAAGGATTTAAATTAAAAAACAATTTTTTTATAAGTAGTGCTGCTCATATTATTACACCAGAGCATATAACAAGAGATGTACAAATAGAATCTGAAAGAGAGCGTAAAGTTGGAACAGTTGGTAAAGGTGTAGGGCCTTGTTATTCTGATAAAATAGCAAGAGTAGGAGTTAGGTTTTCAGATTATTTAGATAATCCAGATATAATAAGAGGACAAAAGGTTCTTCTTAGTAAACTAAAACAATATGTTATTAATACTCAAGAGCTTTTTTTTGAAGCCATAATAAAAAATAAAAATATTCTTTTAGAAGGAACGCAAGGTAGTTTTTTAGATATAGATCAGGGTACTTATCCTTTTGTTACTTCTGCTAATACCACTTCAGCAGCAGCTTGTACTGGTACTGGTATCCCACCTACAAATATTAATAAAGTAGTTGGAGTTTTAAAATCATATATTTCAAGAGTTGGATATGGTCCTTTACCAACAGAACAAGTTAATGAAATAGGTAATAAGTTAATTGAAAAAGGAAATGAAATAGGTACTTATACTGGTAGAAAAAAAAGGTGCGGTTGGTTAGATTTATTTATGGCAGAACATTCTAAAAAAATAAATGGTATTAGTGAATGGGTTTTGACTAAGCTAGACGTACTTTCTTTTTTTGATGAAATAAAAGTTTGTATTGGTTATAGATCTAATGGTAAAGTTTTAGACTTTTTCCCTACTTCCCCATCTGTTTTGGAAGGAGTAGAACCTATATATAAAATTTTTAGAGGTTGGAAAAGAAATATTTCTGAATGCCAAATAATAGAAGATTTACCTAAGGAAGCTAGAGTTTTTATAAAATTTATAGAAGATTATACTAACACACCCATTTCAATTATATCTCATGGTGTAGAAAGAGATAAAACTATAATTATAAAAGATATTTGGAATTAAAAATAATATCTATTTCTTTATCTACTTTTTCTAAAACTAATGCCGCTTTATGTGTTTTAGGAACATCTATATTAAATAATAACCATTTCTTATTTATATTTATACTATTTTTTTCATATCTTATATTTTTTATTTCAGGTTTTTCATATAAAACAGAGACATCAAAGTTATCTAAACCAAAAGATAATCCTTGTCCAATTGCTTTTATAAAGGCTTCTTTTCTACTCCAAATTGTAAAAAATGTTTCTTGGTATAAACTTTCATCCAAAGAAAAAAAATCTTTTATTTCATTTTCAGAAAAAAATCTTTTAACTATATCTTTATATAACGATATTTCTCTTACTTTTTCTATATCTATTCCTAATTCTATATTATTAGAAAAAGCTAAAAGTAACCTATCTTTAGTGTGAGAAATATTAAACTTTAAATTAGAATTATCTAAAAAAGGTTTTCCATACTCATTTTTATTAAAGTTTATTTTTTTATAATCTATTTTAGTATATTTATTAATTAAAAAACGAAGTAATCCTCTTGATATAATAAAATTGTGTTTATCTTTTTCAAAATAAAATCTATTAGATCTTATAATTTCATCTTCTTTTAATAGATTATAAAAAAAATCTAAAGTTTCATAATAATCATCGAAAACTATAGAATATATATATATATGATTTTTTCCCATTTCTAGATAATAATAAATAAAAAATAAACCTGTCTAAAGTATACTTTAGACAGGTTTATTTTTATTAAATATTTAATTTAGTTTTGACCAAATTTACCAGGCATAAATTTTTGAATTCTTCCATTTTTAGAATCAGAAACATAAACATAACCATCTTTATCAACTGCTACTCCCCAAGGTGTATTAAATTGATTTGTATCTGAACCAAAGCTTCCAAACTCAGATAAAAACACTCCTTCAGAAGAGAATCTTTGAACTCTATTATTACCTGTATCTACTACATAAATATCGCCATTTCTTTCATCTATAGCTAAATCTGTTGGACTATTAAAATATCCAGGTTCTAAGCCTCCAATAGAGCCAAATTCTACTTTTAATTTATTACCATTTTTATCAAACTTTTTAATAACTTCTCCAGAACTAGCTCCACCATCTATTACATATATGTTATCAAGTGCATCTGTTGTAATACCTCTTATAGAATCTGTTGCACTTTTCCCTAAAATATTATCTAATTTTACATTCATAGTAGAATCTAAAATTGCTACTCTAGAATTTCCAGGATCTGAAACTACAATATTTCCAGAATTTAAAACAGAAATATCAAAAATCCCTTTAAATTGTTTTTTTAATTCACTTTGGTATTTTCCATTAGGAGCGTATTTTTTTAAAGAATCATTTCCTGTATCAGCTACATATATACTTCCACCTGCATCAACAGCTATGCCTGTAGCTTTTTTCAAAAATCTAAGTAAATCTATACTTTTTAAATCTGTTGAAAACCATTTACTAGCAAAATTATCAAGAATACCTCCATCAGAGTTTATTTTTTTTACTTCAGCTCTATCAAAACTCCAAAAACCACCTGCTCCTATTACATCAACTACAAATAGATCATTATTGGGTTTTTGTAATGTTATTCCTCTTGGTTGTATAAAACCATCAAAAGCTTTTAAAAATCCATTTGCAATAGAAGCTTTTTCTTGTACTAAATTAATTGGTTGTAAAGTTGTAGTATTACCTGCAATAACATTAACAACTATATTAGAACTATTATTTAAATTTGTATAATCTTTCTTTTTTACCAAAAGAGTTTGTCTTCCCTGTGGAACATTAGGTATTATGAAATTACCAGTTGCATCTGTATTTGCAAATATTACTGGTCTTACCCCCATAACTTCTACTCTTGCAGAAGATATTCCCATTCCTGTAAATGAATCCACTACTTTACCACTTACAGAGCCTGTAGGTAAGTTATTATCTACAGTAGTAACACCCCCACCAGTTATAGGATCATAAGTTCCTCCTCCTCCCCAATTATCAGTGCCCGTAATATTAGTTATAGGGGGTGCTGAAGCACTAGCTCTTGGATCTGCTACTTTGGGTTTTGCACATGATGAGAATGTAGCAATTAATGCTAAAATTATCCCTTTGTTTATAAAAAATTTTAAAGCTGACATAAACCAACCTAAAAAAACAATATATCTATACTATATTATATTAGTTTTCTTCAAAAACCTGTTTAAATTACGTTTAACTTTGAAGAAAAGTTTATTAAATTTAATGTAAAATAATTAGTTAGTTATAAGTAAAGATTAAAAACTTTGAAATAAATTTAAATGAATAATCGGTTCAAATATAAAGATTTAGAAGCTATAAGAGTTGGTAAATTTAGTAATAGAGTTAATACAACTTGCTTAATTTTTAGAATTAATAATACTGTAATTGATACAGGTCCTCCAAATCAATGGAAAAAAGTAAAAGAGTTTTTAGACGAAAAAAAAATTGAAAGTTTATTAATTACTCATTATCATGAGGATCATTCTGGAAATGGTTTTGAAATAAAAAAAGAATATGGAACAAAAATTTTTACTAATGAGTTATCTTATAAGTATTGCCAAGAAGGATTTATAGTTGAGTTTTATAGACGTGTAGTTTGGGGTAAACCAAAAAATTTTCAAGCAGAAATTTTAGGTGAAAAAATAGAAACAGAAAATGGGCTGCTTTTTTTACCTATAAAAACACCAGGACATTCTGAAGATATGACTTGTTATTTAGAAAAAAATAGAGGTTGGTTATTTACAGGTGATTTATATATTTCTAGTAAAATGACACATGCAAGAATAGAAAATAATGCTTTCGAAGAAATGAATAGTATAAAAAAAATTTTAGATTATGATTTTGAAACAGTTTTTTGTTCTCATAGAGGATTATTAGAAGATGGAAAAAAAACTTTGGAAAAAAAATGGAATTATTTAAATAATACTTATGAAAAAGTAATTGAATTAAAAAAGAAGGGTTATTCTTTAGATGAAACTTTTAAAAAAATAATGGGAAAAGAAGATTTGTTTTCTTTTATGACTATGTTTTATTTTACCAAAAAACAATTTATTAAATCTTTTTGGGATAATATCTAAAATATTTGACAGCCTATTTTTTTATTTATAAAATTAATGCAGTTATTTGTTTTTAATAACTATATTTCAATAATAAAAACAAGGGAGTTTTTTTAATGGATCATAGAGATATACAGTTAAGAAAATACTTATATGAAGAAGGTATTGACCCAGATCTTAGAAGACTGGTACACGCTATTTCTGTTGCTTCAAAATATATTTCTGCAAAAATTAATGAAGCTAATAGAAAATTATCTGGAACAAAAAATGCTTCTAATGAAGAACAATTAGAACTTGATAAAGTTTCTGATAATATAATTCATGATACTGTTGCAGAATTAAGCTATGTTGGTGAATATGCTTCAGAAGAAAGAGATGATGTTATTGTTTTACCTCATTCTCATCCAAAGTATTCTGTTACTGTTGATCCATTAGATGGTTCATCTTTAGTAGATGTTAATTTATCAATTGGTACAATAGTTGGTATTCATTATGGAAAAACAGTTTTAAAACATGGTAGAAACTTAGCAGCAGCTTTTTATATTCTTTATGGGCCTCTTACTACTATTATCTATACTTCTGGACACGGTGTTTGTGAATTTGTTTTAAATCCAGAGGGTGAATTTGTTTTAGCTCAAAGAAATATGATGTTAAATGATAAAGGTAAAATTTATTCTCCTGGAGGAGCTAAAAACTCATGGACAGAAGGTCATAGACAGTATATTGAAAAATTAGAAGAAGAAGATTATAAATTAAGATATAGTGGTGGTTTAGTTCCTGATGTAAACCAAATTTTATTGAAAAAAGGCGGTGTTTTCTCTTATCCTTCCTTAAAAGGTGCTGAAAAAGGGAAATTAAGATTATTATTTGAATTACAACCTTTATCATTTATTTGTGAACAAGCTGGTGGTATGGCAACAGATGGTATTAATGATATTTTAGATATTCCTGTTGAAACAGCTCATCAACGTTCTCCTATTTATTTAGGCAGTAAATATGAAATAGAAAAACTAAAAGGGTTTTTATAAAAAAATTATACATAAATATTATATAAATATAGGGACTTGAAATATTCAAGTTCCTATTTGTTTTTTATTAAATTATTAAAAACAAATATCAAATTTATTAAAAAAATAAAAATAACTATTTAGATGATATAATTATCTTATGCTTATTGATTGTCAATTTTAGGAGTTTTAATTGAGCTTTTTTGATTTTAGTTCAATAATCAATAATTATAATCCTACTGTAGTTCAAAATACTACTAATAATGCTGACAAAAATAAAGAATACCAAAAAGATAAATCAGAACAACAAGATATAAGTAATAACTATGTTGAAAAACAAAGAACTATAGAACAACTTTTGTTAGAACAAGGTATAGAAGCTACTCAGCGTAATAAAGAAATAGCTAAAGCTTTATATAAACATAATCAAATGATTAATCAACAAAATTTGGAATATGTAAAAAAAGTAATGGAGCAATTTAAGTTTAATAATGCTATTGCTTATGAGGCTTATGTAATTCTTTTTACAAATAGTATAGAAATTTCTCAAAGAAATTTAGATGCTGTTCAATCAATAATACAAGATAAAAATGTAATTTTAGAAGTAAAAGAATTAACCAGTAAAATTGATGAATTAAATAAAATAATAGATAAAGCTGTAGAAGATGAAATAAAAAAACTAGAAGAAAATAAACAATTACAAATAAAACAAGATATATCTAATAATGATTTTTCAACTGTTAAACAAATTGAAGAACAAATAACAAAAAAGCTTATAAATGATCTTTATAATAATTCTACTAAGAAAATAGATAAAATTGAAAATAATATTTCAACAGAAATAAAAAAATTAGATTTAAATACTTCTGATTTAAGTGAATCTAAAGTAATTGATTTAGATATTATTAATCACGATTCTACAAGTAAACCTATTATTGATATTGAAGTTTCAAATAAATCTCAAAATGCTAATTTTAGAGAAAATGATAATTTACAACAAGCTATTACTAAAAATACTATAAAAGAAAATAATGATAATAATATTAAATTAACTAATACTATAGAAAATAATGCTTTAACTATTGATAAAAATATAAAACAAGAAAATAATATTTCAAAAAATATAGAAACTAAAATATCAACCGAAAATACATCTATAGATAATTCAAAGAATTTTTTTAAAGATGTTAATAAAAAAATATCTGATATTTTAGAAAATAAATTTTATATAAAAACTATTAATAATAATCAAGAAAATAACATTAAAAATAATGATGTAAAGACTTTTAATAGTTCTAGTTTATTAGATAAAAATGAAAATAAAATTGAAGGTTTTGAGTATCATTTGAGAAATACAGGTATGTCCGATGATGCAAAAGATATACTTAAAAATAAACCTATTATAAAACAAGAGGTTAATTCTGAAAATGAACCTGTTATAACTTTAATACCACAAAATAGTAATAACACTAAAATATCACTTCCTATAAAATCTTTACTTCAAGAGACTAAATTGGTTGAAAATCAACCTGTTTTTGTAAATTTAGATGGTAAACCTAGATTAGTTATAAAAGATAAAACTGGTTTTAAAGTTCTTTTAGTTAATTTAGATGTTGTAAAAAAAGTATTAGGTTTAATAAAACCAGAAACTGCAAAAATAATAGATAACAACGGTGTTAAAACACTTTTATTTAAAGATTTTAATAATATTGAAAAAAATATACCTATAAATGATAAAATATTAATAAAAGATGATTTCTCTAGACCAAAATTAATTACTAAATCAGGTGAAAATAATTTAATAGTAACAAATTCTTCCAATAATGAAACTTATATTATTCCTACCAAATATTTTATTAATAATGCTGAAAATACAGATAACTCTTTTATAAATAAAATAGATTTTTCGCAAGAATTATTAAATCCTTCACAAAATCTAGATATAGTTAGTTCATCTAAAAAAACTTCTACACTTGGTCTCAATTCCGATTTACTTAATGTAGAATTTTCTAATGACAATAAAAATAATAATACTGAAAAAATATCTAATACTAATATAAAAAATAGTATTTTTTCTTCTAAAGAAGAATCAAGTATTATAAAAAATAAAGTTCAACAAGCTTCTCAAAATATTAACATAAAAGATAATAAGATATCTGAATTTAAACCCCAACTAACTTCTAATATAATTGATAATGATAATAATTTAATACCTTTAGTTATACCTAATGATTTAAAAAATGAAAATTCAAAATATAGCATCTCTTTTAATAAAAATAATGTAAAAATAGATGTTATTAATGAAAAAGATAATAAAATACAAGAAATAAAAATAGATAAAAATATTTTTGATAAATTGGCTATAAAAAATAATTTAAATGAAAATAAATTTGATACTAAAACTAAAGTTATAGAAATTAATACTAAACCTTATTTAATAAATAATTCTAGACTAGTAGATTTGAACAAATTACCTAATAATAACTTAATAGATAATCCAGAATTTATTTTTATAGATAATAAACCTAATATAATATTTAAAAATAATAATAATACTCAAATAGTAAATTTAGATAATAAAATAAATGAATCTGAGTTAAATTTAATTCAGAATAGTAATTTAAAGGTTAATTATGCTGATAATAATTTAAAATTAACAGCTAATAATAATAACCAGTCTTTTACTCTTGAGATTTTAAATCCTGTTTTAAATGAAATTACGCCACAAATTTTAAATTTAAATGGAGAGTCTGTTGTTTTAATAAAAGATAATAATAACTTTAATAATATATCAATAATACCTACTAAAGATATTAATAATAAAATAGAAGATTTTCAATCTAATAACCCTATTTTAAACGAAAATAATAATTTAATACTAAATAAAAATCAAATAAAAAATATAAATACACAAATAACAGAAAATTCTTTTGATATTAATAAAATTGATATAGAAAATAATATTAATGATTTTAATCCTTCTTATGATATATCAAGTCAGCAAGAACAAGTTTCTTCTGTAATATCCGAATCTCCGATTCATAGTTCTGATGTATTATCTAATAAAAATAATTTAACATCTGAATTAGCTAATCCAAAAAATAATGAATTGTTAAACTTAAATGTTGATATAAATAAAAATACTAATATTTTAGATAAATTAAGTAGTATTGATTTAAAAAAAGAACCTTTAATTATAAAGGATAAAAATACTACAAAAATTATATACACAGATAATAATGATAATATAATAGAGTTAAATACTAGTAATTTTGTAGATAAAATAAACTCTTTAAGAAATAAAAATATAGTAAATATAATAAATAATTTAGTAGAAAAAGATTTGAATCATATTTTTAAAATAAATAATGAAGAAGTTTTTATTTCTAATATTTTAGATAATAAAGTTTCTGCTATTCCAATTAAAAATGTTTTAGAACCTTTAAATAACAATAATTCAAATAATAACAATTTAAATGATATAAATATTATCGAATTACAAAAAAACAAACCTAATGTTTTAAAAATAAATAATGATAATTTTGTTTTATTAAATAATAAAAATTCAAATAATAGCTTAAATTTATTAAAAATAGATAAAAATATTACAAAAGAATTACCAATAATTCAACAAGTTGTATTAAATGATAAAAAATATATAATTACAAACTTTAATAATGATAATAATATAAAAAATAGTAATATAAAAGAAAATTATAATTTAGGTATATTTGAACTTGATAAATCACCTAAAACAAAATTATTTAATAATAAAAATAATAATAATGTTATATTTACTAATTATGATAATAAATCTTTATTAGCTATTGGAAATTTATTTGGTAATAATGACAAAGTTTTAGATATATCTATAGATGAAAATCATTCTTTTTTAAAACCGTTTTCTGATCCTATTTTTAATGAAGATGGAGAATTAATAATAAAAAATGATGTTACAAATAAGCCAAGTATATTAAGTGAAAATTCAATAAAAACATTTTTATCTTCTAAAAAACCTAATTATCAAGTAATTACTAATAATAATGGTGAAAATGTTATTTTTAAAGATAGTAAAGGTTTAATTAATTTATATCCTATAGATAAAAAACAAAATATAAACTCTTTTTTTATAATAAAAATTATATTAAATCTAATATAGATAATAATCAAACTATTCTTTATAATAATAACAATCAAATTAGTAAAATAAATATAGATAATATCCCAAATAAAAATTTTAATACCTTTTTAGAACCAAAAATAATAAATAAAGATAATAAAAGTTTTTAGTTTATTTAGATGAAAATCAAGAAAACTTAAACTTATTAAATATAGATAGTATTCCAGAAATTTCTAATAATGATAAGTTATTTTTTAAACAAAATAAGCTATTAAATATAGATTCTAATGAAAATTTATTATTTATAAATGATGAACCTAAAAATAATATATCTCAAGATAATATAAAAGATTTAGATAAATTTTTTGAATTAGATTTAAAAGTTATAAATAAAAATTTTATTGCTAATAATTCTATAAAAATAAAAGAAAATAGTTTTTTTAATTTAATTGATAATAAAAATATTATTATATCTTTTGATAAATTAAATAATGCATTTAATAACTTAGATTCCAATATTATTGAACCTAAAAAACAATCTAAATTAGAAAATAATATAAATATATTTGAATTTAATTCAAATGATTTTAAAAGTATACTAATTAATAAAGATAATAAAGATAATAATCAAATTAACTTACTTTCAAATGATAATATATCAATTATTTATAATAATGAAGAAATTAAAGTTAATATAGAAAATAATAAATTAAAAATAAAATCTGATAAAATACCAATAAAAAATTTAAATGAAATAAAAGAACCTTTATTTATAAAGATAAATAATCAAGAAGGTTTTATAGTAAAAAATAATAATCAATTGCTTTTTATAAATAAAAATGATTTACAAAGTAAAAATATAAATAAAAATGATTATTTATTTGTTAATGATAATTTAAATAATAAATTAGTAATATCAACTAAAAATGATAACTTTTATAAAATACCTGTTGAAAAAATAGAAAAAAATTCTATTAATTTTGATAATCCTTTGAAAGTAATTATAAATGATAATGAAGTTTTTATATTGCCTACATCAAATAAAGAACTAAAAATTGTCAATCCTAATAATTTAAATAATAAATTAATTAAATCTGAAAGTAATTTATCTTTAAATCAAAATTTAACTAATTTTATTACTAATAGCTCTGAAGTAATAGAAAAACCAGCTATCTTTAATTTTAAAGATAATAAAATTCTTTTTATTCCAGATGTTAAAAAATCAATAGCTAATGCTACTTCTAATGAAAATATTAATTTTATAAAAAATTTTTTGAATTTGAATTTAATTAATGATCTTTTAAATATAAGTTCAATAAAACCATTAGAAGGAATAAAAGAAGGAATAAAAGTAAGTTTAGAAGGTAAAGAGCTAGAAGTAGTAAATGAAGGTGGAGAGTTTAATTTAAAAGGAATTGAAGGGGTAAAACTACCTATAAAAAACTTAAATGAAATAAAAGAGCCAGTAATAGGTAAAGTAAATAATGAAGAAGGATATATATTCAAAGGAAGTGATAATAAATTAAACTTTGTACCTAAAAGTAGTATAGATAAAACAATATTAGAAAATTTTGTAGAACCAAGAGTAAATATAGGTAAAATATTAAATAATAATATATTAAGTTCAATAAAACCATTAGAAGGAATAAAAGAAAGAATAAAAGTAAGTTTAGAAGGTAACGAACTAGAAGTAGTAAATGAAGGTGGAGAGTTTAATTTAAAAGGAATTGAAGGGGTAAAACTACCTATAAAAAACTTAAATGAAATAAAAGAGCCAGTAATAGGTAAAGTAAATAATGAAGAAGGATATATATTCAAAGGAAATGATAATAAATTAAACTTTGTACCTAAAAGTAGTATAGATAAAACAATATTAGAAAATTTTGTAGAACCAAGAGTAAATATAGGTAAAATATTAAATAATAATTTATTAGATTCAGTAAAGCCCCTAGAAGGAATAAAAGAAGGAATAAAAGTAAGTTTAGAAGGTAAAGAGCTAGAAGTAGTAAATGAAGGTGGAAGTTTAATTTAAAAGGAATTGAAGGGGTAAAACTACCTATAAAAAATTTAAATGAAATAAAAGAGCCAGTAATAGGTAAAGTAAATAATGAAGAAGGATATATATTCAAAGGAAATGATAATAAATTAAACTTTGTACCTAAAAGTAGTATAGATAAAACAATATTAGAAAATTTTGTAGAACCAAGAGTAAATATAGGTAAAATATTAAATAATAATTTATTAGATTCAGTAAAGCCCCTAGAAGGAATAAAAGAAGGAATAAAAGTAAGTTTAGAAGGTAAAGAGCTAGAAGTAGTAAATGAAGGTGGAAGTTTAATTTAAAAGGAATTGAAGGGGTAAAACTACCTATAAAAAACTTAAATGAAATAAAAGAGCCAATAATAGGTAAAGTAAATAATGAAGAAGGATATATATTCAAAGGAAATGATAATAAATTAAACTTTGTACCTAAAAGTAGTATAGATAAAACAATATTAGAAAATTTTGTAGAACCAAGAGTAAATATAGGTAAAATATTAAATAATAATTTATTAGATTCAGTAAAGCCCCTAGAAGGAATAAAAGAAAGAATAAAAGTAATTTTAGAAGGTAACGAACTAGAAGTAATAAATGAAGCTGGAGAGTTTAATTTAAAAGGAATTGAAGGAATAAAACTACCTATAAAAAGTTTAAATGAAATAAAAGAGCCAATAATAGGTAAAGTAAATAATGAAGAAGTGTATATATTTAAAGGAAATGATAATAAATTAAACTTTATACCTAAAAATAGTATAGATAAAACAATATTAGAAAATTTTATAGAACCTAATGTAAATATAGATATAAATAATGATGTTAATACCTTGTCTAAAGATGATAAAAATAATTTATTTTATATAAAAAATGACTCAATAAAAATTTTACCTTCAAAAAAAGATGAAATAGGCGTAAAATATTTAAATATTAATGAAAATAAATCTTTTAGTGTTATTTTAGATAATATTAAATTTGAAGTTGAAAATCATAATAATCAGTTTATATTAAAAAATAATGAAGATATAAAATCACCTATAAAAAATTTAAATGATATAAATTATCCTATAAAAGCAATAATAAATGATCAAGAAGGATATATTTTTAAAGATAAAGGACAGTTAAATTTTATAAATAAAGATGAATTAAATAATATCAATAATAAAGATGCTATTATAGTAAAAAATGATATAAATGAAGAATTTATTATTTCAAAAAATTTAACAGGTGATTTATTAAAAACACCTATAAAAAATTTAAATGAAAGACTTTTAATTACGCCTGAAATAAATCCCAATGAATTATATTTAATTCCATTAGATAACCAAGAGAATAATATACTAAAACCTAATGTTTTTAAGTTAAATAATGTTGATTTTATAGTAGCTTTTGATACCAATGAAATGAAACCTAAACTTATTAGTACAGAAAATAATGAAATAAATCAACTCATAAATTTGCAACAAAATATTATAAATTCTAATAAAGAAATTTTTAACTCTGATAATAATAATCTTACTTCTAATGATTCTAATTTTGTAGAATCTGAAGAAACTAATACATATAGCAATGAAAGTAATAAAGAAATACCTCAAATTTCTAAAAATCTTAACTCTACAACTAATAGAATTAATTATGTATATCATGATGGAAAACCACTAGTTATTTTAGGTAATTTATCAGGAAATAGAGAAAATACTAATGCTATAGCAATAAATGAAGATCATAGCTTTTTAAAACCATTTTCAGATGATTTAAATAAAGAGGAGCCTATAAATAATAATAAAAATTCTACTAAAGATTTATTTAATACCTTTAAATTTTATATTAATGATAGCTTTTTTGTTAATTTAAAAGGTAAAGATTTTGAAGTAAAAAATGAAAATGGTAATTTTATAATAAAAGAAGATGGAAATTTTAAATCTCCTATAAAAACTTTAAATGATTTAAAAGATCCAACAAATGCAAAAATAAATAATGAAAGAGGTTTTATTTTTAATAATAATAATAAACTTTCTTTTATATCTAATAAAGATTTAGCTAATATTTTAATTGATAAAAATACAAAAGATAAATTAAAATATTTACCTACTTTAAAAAATGAAAATATTAAATCTTTGATGCCATTAAACTATTCTAAAGTTGAAAATAATCCATATAACATAAAAAGTACTATAACTTATAATAATAATATAATAAGTAATAATAAATTAGCTATAAATAGTAATGTAAAATTACCAGATATAAAAAATATTTTCCAAGAACAAAATTTTATTCCAACTAATATAGGTGATGAAGAAGGATTTATTTTTAATCATAATTCTAATCAAATTTCATTTATAAAAAAAGATGATATTTATAAAAATATTATTAATCAAGAAAATAATAAAAATATTTCTGATAAAGATAATAAAATATCTGATTTATTTTCAAATGATTTAGATTTATTTTTATTTTTTAATGAAAGTGAATTTCCAAAAGATAAAAATATTTCAACTAAAAATTTGTTAGATAAAAATAATATAAAAAAATTAGATGAAAATTTTGAAGTAAAAGACTCTAATAATTTTGATATATTTTCAAATTTATTAGAAATTTCTTCTGATAAAAATAAAATAAATAATAATTCATCAAAAATAGTAAATTCTAATAAACTAATTAAATCGGATGATTTTGAAAACAGTTTTTTTATAAAATTAGATAGTAATAATTTTAAAGTAAAAAAAGAAAATGGAAGTTTTATCATAAATGATAATAAAGCTAATATAAAAAATTTAAATGAAATAAAAGAACCTATTTTAGCTTATATGAATAATAAATCAGGTTATATTTTTAAATCAAATAATAAATTAGGTTTTATTTCTAAAAATAATCTAGATACTTTTCTCTCTAAAGAAAATAGTTTTTTAAGTTCCTCTAAAAATATAGTATTTAATAATTTAAATAATCAAGAAAATAAAATAACTAAAAATACTTTAAATATATCTAATAACCAAACTTTTACTATTAAATTAGAAGATAAAAATTTTGAAGTAAAAAGTGAAAACGGTAAATTATTAATTCAAGATAATAAATTACCTTTTAAGGATATAAATAATTTTAATGAGCCAATTTATTCTAAAATAAATAATGAAGAAGGATTTATTTTTAAAGATAATGATAAAAAATTATCTTTTATAAGTAAAAAAGATTTAGATTTAAATATAAATAACAATATAAGAAATACAAATAAATTAGAAATTAATCATAATAAAGATAATTTTTATAATCAGAATTTTAATCAAGAAATTGAAAATAAAGATTATAAATTAGAAGATTCATTTAATAAAATAACTAATTTCTCTATAATAGATAATTTAAAAGATAATGATTTATTTATAATCCCTTTTGATAAGCAAGAAAATAATATTTTAAAACCAAATACTTTAAAGATAAAAGATAGTAATTTTATTTTAGCATTGGATAATAAAAACTTAGAACCTAAATTAGTTAATTTAGATGATAAAACTTTAGAAAATTTAGGTTTTTTACAACAAAATATTATAAATAATAATAAAGAAATATTTAATAAAGAAGTAAATTTAGACGAAAATAAAGATTATTTAGAATATCCTGATAATAAGATATTAAACAATACCTCTAATTCTAATATAAGTACTAAATCTAAAAATACACCTTCTCTTAATTATGTGTATCATGATGGAAAACCATTAGTTATTTTGGGTAACTTATCAGGAAATAGAGAAAATACTAATACTATAGCAATAAATGAAGATCATAGTTTTTTAAAGCCATTTTCAGATGATTTAAATAAAGAAGAAAAAGATATAGAAAAAGAAAAAAATTTATATAATAATATTGATTTGTCAAAAATAATTAAAGATAATAAAATCCCTAAATTAAATCCTATTCCAATTAATATAGATGATAAAGCTGGTATTTTATTTGAGAATGAATCTGGGAATTTAAATTTATCTTATATCGAAAATAAAGATAATAAATTTAATAATGTTATAAGTAAAAATGAAATAATAGACTATAAAAACCAAGATAATAATACTGAAGTTTTATTTTTTGATTCAAAAGATGATAAATATAAATTTATAAATGAAAATGAACTTATAAAAAATACTAAACCTATTAGCTCTGGTGAAAAAATAAAAGTAGAAAATAATAATTTTATTTTAATTGAAGATATTACAGATAATAGTTCAAATGAAAATAAAGATAATAAATTTAATAATTATTTAGTATTTAATGAAAAAGATATTACTTTAAATTCCAAAAAGATAGATAAACCAATTGAATATCAACTAGATGATAAAAAATTTATTATTGCACCTTATAATGACGATTATACTAATATACCTTATGATAAAGCTATAAAAATATCAAAAGATATAGATAAAGCACTTCCTATTGAAAATAGTAAAAATAATATAAAAATTATAATTCCAGATAAAAATTCTATTTTTGAATTAGATAAAAAAGAATTAGAAAATATAAAAGAATACTCAGAACCTTTTATATTATCAGATAATAAAGATAAAATTATTTTTAAAGATAATAATGAATTAAAATCTATAAATATAGATAAAAACTTAGATAAAATAATAAATAAAATAGAAAATCCTATAAATATAAATACAGAAAAAGAGGAAAAAATAATATTTTTAGAAAATAATAAAGCTTATTTTATTGAAAATACTGAAAGTAATAAAAATAATTTTATTAATGATATAGATAAACCATTCCAAGGTTCTTTTGATTCTAAAACAGGTACTTTTTATCCTAATAAAGAAAAAAATGAGATTAATTTTATTTCTCATGATAAGTTATCAGAATTAAGAAATAACAACAATGATAATAAAATAACTAAACAAGTTAAATTTGAAGATATAGAATCTTTAGAGATTTTAGAACCTATAAAGTATGAGCATACTAATCCTAATAACATATTAACTGATTTAAAGCCTAATTTAAGTGTTTCAAAAGAAAATAACATACAAGAAAATTTTAGCTTCAATAAAATAAAAACAGATATTAATAATTTAAAAAATAATTTAGATAATTTAATTCAAAATTCTGTTTTAGAAGACCCTAAAAAACTCAATGAAAAAATGATTCTAATGAAACAAGCTTTTGGTTTGGTTGAAAACCAGATTAAAACTATAAATAAAGATTTAGATGTTTTTAAAAATGAAGAACTAGAAGAAGAAGATAGTTCTATTAGCGATAACCCTATATCTGATATTTTAGTTAATAAAAATTCTAATAGAAATAGTAAATTGGAAAATATAAATAGAAAAAAAACAGAACTAAAAATGTCTTTTGATTCTTTATTAAAATCTGTTTTATCAGATATATCTTCAAAAGTAGAAAAAGTTTCTTTGAATTTACATGGAAGAGAACTTTTTAATGATCAAGAAAAAACTTTTTCTATGCCTTTTTCTATACCTTATTCAGAAAATAAATTAACATCTGAAGTTTTAGTTAAACAAGAAGATAATAAAGATAAAAAAAGAAATAATGGTAAAACTTTATCTATTACCTTAGCTGTAGAAACTAAAAATATGAAAACAGTTTTACTTGAATTTGTTAATTTAGATAAAGATTTACAGATAGCTATAAAAGTAGAAAACAAAATAATTAAAGATATTTTTGACACTAATTTAAAAGATTTAAATAATAAAGTAACTAAATCTAAAAATTATTATGTTAAGCCTATAACTTGTTCTATACATTTAGGAGAAATAAAAGCTAATAAAATTATAGTTCCTTATAATACTTTCCCAAGAAGTTTAAGAAAAGTAGATGGGATAATATAAATGTTAATTTACACTTACAAAAATAAAAATTTAGTGATCATAACAGTTGACAAAGACCCTTAACTTGTAATACTATTAAGGTTTAGGTTGGTATAACCAATTTTAATATATAATATTTTCTCGGTACTAAAAAATATGTCTCTTATTATCGGAATAATTGGTGGTTTCCTTAGCCTTCTAGGCGGTGTTTACATAGCAGAAGGTGCTCATTTTAACATTTGGACTTATTGGGATTTGTCAGCGTTCGTCATAGTTGTTATCGGTACGCTTTTTGCTGCTGCTGGTATGTATTCTATAATTGACATCTTAATGCTTCCTATTTATGTTTTACAGTGTATTTTACCTTTACCTTATAAAGAAGGTGATATTGTTGAATCTTTCCAAAGAATGGCTGATAAAGTAAAAGGTGCGGGTATTCCCTCTCTTACTTCTGAAATACCATCTGCTTATGATGAATATATGAGAAGAGGTATAAAAATGGTTATTTCTGGTATAGATTCTCATGCTATAGAAGAAATAATGCATTCTGAAATAGAAAAAATGAATAAAAGGCATAAACAAAAAATTAGTATTTTCAATGAATCAGCTGGTATAGGTCCTACAATGGGTATGATAGGTACTCTTTTAGCTCTTGTACTTGTTCTTGGTAACTTAGAAGATACTTCTAAATTAGGAACTTCTATTGCAGTTGCTCTTATTGCTACATTATATGGAGTTGCTGTTGCTAACTTAGGTTTTGTACCTGTTGCAAAAAGCCTTGATATGAAAAATGAAAGAGAAGTTTTATTAAAAGAAATGATTCTTGCAGGTTTACTTGCAGTTCAAGCTGGTGAAAGTTCTTTTTTAGTTGGACAAAGACTTAAAGCTTATGTTAGTGAAGGTCTTAGAGCTAGAATTGAAGGTGGTAAAGGCGGTAGCAAGAAGAAAAATGATAAATACATCGAGATTGCTTCTTACATGAATGCAATAGATCAAGAAAAAGCTATGGCATTCCTTGCTGAAGTTAAGAAAAGCCAAGAAACAAAAGATCTTGGTCAAGATGATGCTAAGATGATGCTTGGTGAACTTATAAATGAAGCAGAAGATAAAGTAATTATGAAAGATTTTGCTAACGAGTTCATGAAAAGTAAAACCGCTAAAAAATTACCTAAAGGTGCAAAAAGAAAAGGTGGCAAGAAAAAAGCAAAAGGAAAAAGAAAAGCTACCGTTGCAGATGATGATGAATAAATAGATTGATTTATAACGGGTGTGTAAGTATTATAAGCTTCACACCCTGTATTTTTTAGAGTTATTTTTGTAGTAAGAAAGGATTAATACACTATGTCAGGTGGTGGCGGTGGCGGTGGCGATGGAGGTCCTAACCCACTTAGATGGCTTATAAGTTATGCAGACTTAATTACTAATTTGATGATATTTTTCTTAGTTTTGTATGCTATGTCTAACGTAGAGCAAGATAAATTATTAACTTTGTCTGATTCTTTGAAAAAAGCATTTTATAAAACTGCTGTTGAGTCAAGTCAAGTTGGTTCTGCTTTGTTATCAGATCCAAGGCGTTCGACAAAAACAACTGCTGTTTCTGAAGCTATAGAGGAAGCTATTAGAGCTTTAGGCTTAGAAGCTGGTGTTACTGTATCTGCCGATGAAAGAGGTACAATTATTAGCTTAGTTGATTCTTACTTTTTTGAATCAGGTTCTACAGTTATTAATGATAGAGTTAAAGCTACTTTAAAAGAGGTTTCATCTTTTATCATAGAAACTAATGCAACTGCTCAAATTGAAGGTCATACTGATAATTCTCCATATTATAAACCACCTATTAGTTCTAACTGGGCTTTATCTTCTATAAGAGCTACTGAAGTAGTAGAATTCTTTGTTAAAAATGGTGTTCCTCCTAAACACTTATCTGCTGTTGGTTATGGTGATACAAGACCTCTTGTTCCAAATAATACAATGGAAAATAGAGCTAGAAATAGAAGAATAGATATAGTTCTTACAAATGCTGTTGTTAATGTTAAAAAATCAAAACAAAAAGAACCTACTACTATTGATATAATAGGAGAAGAAAGTGAAATTAAAGAGAGAACAAAAATCTTTGAAGCAGAAAGAGAGCTTGGCAGAGCTAATGATTTAAATAAAAAAGCTAAAGAAGGCGGAAAAGAAAAAGAAGGTTCTGAAAAACCAAAAGAAGAAAAACACTAGTTTAAATTATAAAAAAGCATCCTATATATAGGGTGCTTTTTTTATTTTTATTATTAACTAAAACTCTTTTTCAGTAAACAATTTAACCAAAAATTATTTTATATTAAATTACAATTTAATGACAAAATATTTATTTTATATTAAAATATTATTTATATATAGATTGGTTTTTAGGGAGCTAAAAATGAAACTTTTAAGAAAACTTTTAAAGGATGAAAAAGGACAGGGAATGGTTGAATATGGAATTATTTTAGCTCTAATAGCTGTTGTTGTAATAGGTGCAGTTCAAACTCTAGGTAAAAATACTAATGATACTTTTACTCATGCTAACCAAACTATAGAAGGTCATATAGCTCCAGGTGGTGGAGGAGGTGGAGGAGGAACTACTCCTTAATTAATAATTTTAAAATTTAAAACCACTAACTCTACTTTTGTTTTGTTAGTGGTTAACTTTTTGGGTATTAAATTTGTTATCTATTCATTGGTCTTATTACATACTTTTTTTGTTGCTAATAATTTCTGTATATACCGATATAACTAAGTATAAAATATATAATGCAATAACTTTCCCAACATTATTTTTAGGTTTATTTTTTTCATTTTTTAATTCAGTTGGTATATTAAATAGCTTATTAGGTTTTATTATATGCTTTTTTATTTCACTTATTTTTTTTGTTACTAAAGGACTTAAAGGTGGAGATACTAAATTAATCTCAGCTATAGGTGCTTGGGTTGGTAAGCAATTAGCTTTAAAGACTATTTTATATATTCTTATTATTGGTGGTATAGTTTCTATTTTTTATGCAATAATTAATGGTAAATTTGTATTAACCATGAAAAAAATAGGAAAGTTTTTTTCAGCACTAGTTACTCCAGGTATGAGTGCTACAGGAGAAATCCAGACTTCGGTAAATAAACCAGTACCTTATGGTATTGCTATTTTTTTAGGTACTATTATTTCATTATTTTACTAGAAAGTATTTATTTTTTAATTTATAGAAAAATATGTTGAGTTATATAAAATGTCAAATATAAATTTAGGTGGTGGAGAGATTCAAAAAAATCTCCAAGTTAATAAAATTCAAGAAAACCAAAAGGTTGATAGACAAGAAGCCTTAAAAGATAGAGAAGCTTTAGCTGGTTCTAAACAAGTTGAAGCTAAACATAAAAAAGAAGAAGTTTCTAAAACACAAGGTAGATATAAAGCTTTTAAAAAAGCATATTCTTATATGCTAGGTGATGACCCAAATGATGGTCATGTAGAAGAAGAATACACTACTACTAAAGTTTCTAAAGTAGAAAAAGTAGATGTTACTCCTGAAAAACCTACTTTAGATGAAATAGAACAATATGATGCTAGAAAAAGATTTAAAGCTAAAATAAGTCATTTTTTAGGAGATGATTTTAATGAAGATGAAGATTATCAAGAAGAAAATTTAATTTCAGATGATAAAATTACTGATAATCATTTAAAACTTATTTTTGCTAAAAACGCTTATCAAACCTTATTTCAATATATCTTTGATTCTCTTGGTGATTTTAGTTTTGATAGAATAGAAGATTTACATTTATTAATAGATTATGGAATGCCAGAAAGTTCTATTTATAAATTTTTATTTTTACAGCAACTTGCTCGTTCTTCTGTAGATTATCCAAATGTTATGGATATATCTATTCTTATGTATAAAATGAAAAAAATTGGTATAAATATTGATAATGAAAGATTAAAAGATATTATTAATGATAACTTTGAAACTTTGAAAAAAGTAAAATATACTTTAGCTTCTTTTGTTTATATTCCATTGCAAGAGGTTTTAGATAAAATAGAATATGATTTAACTCTTTTTTATCAATTTGAATTAAATAAAATATCTGAAAAATTAAATATAGAACCTTTTTTATCTTATGATCAAAAGTTAGATTATGATTTTTTATTTATTTTAAAAGAAATAGTTAATAAAGATTTTAATTTAATAGAAGATAAAGAAAAAGAGATTAGAACTTTAGAATTGAAATTGAAATTACCTAATCAAAAAAATATAGATGAAATAAATCAAAAAATAATTAATTTAAGAGAAGAAATTTTAAATATAAAAAAATATAAAAATGATATTTCTATACAAGTAACTAAATATATATCTATTTATTATTTTTTAAATTCTAAAATGAAAATAGTAGATTTTAATAAAAATATGCCAATAGATATGATAAAAAAAGATCTAATTTATTTAGATATTGATATTAATAATGAAAAAATAAAGTATTTTTTTACAGAAAGAGTAAGTTTAATTAAATATAAAAATACTCCAGAAATTAAAAAAGATGAAACTAAAAAGAGTGTCGAAATGTTAGAAACTAAGATAAAAACATCTATTAGTGAAGTTAATAAAATAAATTCTATGAAGCAAATGTCTTTCTTTAAAAGCATTAGGACTCATAATTTTGAAGTTGTTTCTAATATATATTGGTATTACCAAAAAAGGTTACAAAATGGATAATTTATTAAAAAGCTCTTATTATTATGACTTACCAGAAACTTCTATTGCCACTAAACCAGTTGAACCAAGGCATAATTCTAAATTAATGATTATAAACAGAGCTGAAACAATTATAAAAGATGATTATTTTTTTAATTTAGTAAATTATTTAAAAAAAGATGATTTAATAGTTTTGAATGATACTAGAGTTATTCCTGCAAGGCTTTTTGGGAAAAAAAACCGTACAGGTGCGGATGTTGAAGTCTTTTTAGTAAGAGAAATAGAAAAAGATACTTGGCTATCTTTGGCTAAACCTGCAAAAAGATTAAAAGAAAATACTAATGTTTATTTTAATGATGATTTAGAAGGAGTTATTATTAAATGTCTTGAAACTGGCGAAAGAATTATAAAATTTAAATATACTAAAGAAAAAAGTTTTATGGAGATTTTAAAAGATTTAGGAGAAGTTCCTTTTCCTCCATATATTAAATCTCCTGAATGTAGCTCTGAAAGATACCAAACTATATATTCTAAAAATGAAGGTTCAGTTGCTGCACCTACAGCAGGCTTACATTTTACCAATGAATTAATAGATAATCTAAAAAATAAAGGTGTTAAATTTGCTTATCTTACTTTGCATGTAGGTTTGGGTACTTTTTTACCAGTTAAAGAAGAAATAATAACTAATCATAAAATGCATGAAGAGTTTTATGAATTATCTAAAGAAACAGCAGATATTTTAAATAACCAAAAAATAACAGGTAATAAAATTATTGCTGTAGGAACAACTGTTACCAGAGTATTAGAAACTGTTTATAATAAATATAATGAATTTAGACCAGAAACTTCTTTTTCTGATATTTTTATTTATCCAGGCTATAAATTTAAATCAATTGATCATCTAATTACAAACTTTCATTTACCAGAATCAACTTTATTAATGTTAGTTTCTGCTTTTTGGGAAAAAAATAAAATTTTAGATACCTATAATTATGCTATACAAAATAATTATAGATTTTATTCTTTTGGCGATTCTATGTTTTTAATTTAGCTAATTGTTTAATTTATTTTATAAATATATTGTAAAAAAATTACCTTAAATAAATAAAAACTTTGAAAATCTTCTTATAAATAAATAAGAAGATAAGCTTTCAAAAACTAGTTTTTTGATTTATAATTTTAACGCTTAGTTTATTTTGTAATGAGAAATAATTTGAGTGAATAGTTTTTTCAAGGAGCTTTTTTATATAGTATGAAATCTAACTTTAATAGTTGCTTTTCAAATGCCGTGAAAGAAGTTATTTCAAATCTTTGTCAGTGTGAAGATATTACTAATACTGAATTTGAAATGAAAGAATTTTCTTTTTTCTCTGCTGATATATCAATATTTTTAAATATTTCTGGTAAATTAAGAGGAAGTATTTTTTATTCGATGAGCAAAGATTTTGCATTAGAATTATCTTCTATAATGATAGGTTTTCCTATTTCTGAAATTGATGAGTTATCTAAAAGTTCTCTTTTAGAGTTAGCTAATATGATAAGCGGAAAAGCAATGACAAAATTATCAGATCTAGGACACTATTGTGAAACATCTATTCCTGTATTTATGAATAAAGGAGATGAAATCCCATTCAAGAATACTTTAGGTGTTCACTTTGAAACTGAAACTCCAATAGGAGTACTTTATACTGGTATTAGTCTAAGAGAATCATAATTTTATATTTAATATAGTAGTATTTTTAAGGAGTATTCTTAAATAATGGAACAATTAGGTCAAGCAACATTACCAAAAAATGATACAACAAGTGTTGATACTTTTTTAGCAGAACTTCAACTTATTCAAGAAACAAGTTCAAAAAAAATTGCACTCATAGGTAGTAGACATATATCTTTTACTCATCAACAATTAATAGAAATGTTAGCTTATGCCTTAGCCTTAGCTGGTAATAATATTATTACTAGTGGTTCTTCTGGTACAAACTTTGCTGTAGCAAAAGGTGTTCAACGTGCTAATCCTAAAAATTTAAAAGTTATTTTACCTCAAACTTTAGAACAACAAAATCCAGAAAGTAGAGAGTTATTAAGTATTTTACCTAATATAAAAGAACATCCAGAAAGAAAAAATATGACCTTAAATCAAGCTGGTGAGTTATGTTATATGGAAGTTATAGATGAATGCCAGCAACTAATTTGTTTCTTATATCATACAAGTACAACTCTTAAAGAAGCAATTAATTACGCTCATGAACAAAGAAAAATTGTAACTCCTTTTTATTTAGATTAATTAATTAGGCTAGAATTTAAAAGTTAGAATTAGAAGATTTATTTTTAGTTTTTCTATTTGTTTATTTTTTCTTTTTAGCATTTAATGGATAAAAATTAAAAATGAAATTTATTAAAAGATTATTATTATTACTAACTATTATTGCTCTTATTATTTTATCAGGATTAGTTTATGGCTATACCTTTGTAATAAAAAATATAGAGCCTGTTAATCCTAATGATAAATCAAAAGTTTTTTTTAATATTTCTGAAGGTGAGCCATTAAATAATACATTAAAAAATTTAGAACAAAAAAAACTTATAAAAGATTATAATTCTACAAAAATATATTCTATGCTTTATTTGAAAGGAAAATCCCCAAAACCAGGAAAATATCAGCTTTCTAAATCTATGAATTTTAACGAAATATTTAAAAAACTTGTAGCTGGAGATGTTTATCGTTTTTATGTTACTATTCCTGAAGGTTATTCAATAAAAAAAATGGCTAAAAGATTTGAAAAAAATGGTTTTTCTTTAGAAGAATATAAAAATCAAGCTTATAATGTTAAATCTGATTATTATAGTTCTATTCCTTTTATAAATAAAGAAAAAATATATGAACAGCCTAGTTTTGAGGGTTACTTATTTCCAGATACTTATGATGTAGCTGACGTTAAAGAAAAAGATATAGTTTATAAACAATTAAAAAGATTTAATGAAGTAATTTATGATGATATTTGGCAAAAAAGACCATCTAATTGGCATTTATCTTTTAATGAAACTGTAACTTTAGCATCTATTGTTGAACTAGAAGCTCAAAAGCCTGAAGAAAGAGATATTATAGCAGGTGTATTTATAAATAGATTAAAACAAGGTATTCCATTAGGTTCTGATCCTACTGTTGAATATGCTTTGGGTTGGCATCAAGGAGATAAAGGTTTAACATTTCAAGATATAAAAATTAAATCTCCATATAATACCTATATTAATGCTGGTTTACCACCTGGTGCAATTGCTAATGCTGGTGCAGAAGTTTTTAAAGCTGTCTTAAATTACAAAAATACTCCTTATTTGTATTTTGTTGCTAAAGGTGATGGTAGCCATGTTTTTACTTCTACATATGATGAGCATTTAAGGGCTCAAAGTAAAATAGTAAATGGTAATTAAATCTAAAAAAATTAGATTACCATATAATTTTAAGCAGATTGTCTTATAAATAAATCATCTAAAGCCTTGTTAAATTTATTTATTTTTACTTCAGATGGTAACTGATTTTTTTGATAGCTTTTTAATGAATCTAATTCATATTTCATATCAGATAAAATCATTTCAAAGTTTTTTATTCTTTGTTCTATTTCTAAGATTTTTAGTTCTCTAGTTTGTTCAAAAAGACTTTTTGCTGTTTCTGAATACATTATTATCTTCCTAATTTTACCAAAAATACCTTTAATTACTAAGACGTAAAATTAGATGATAAAGTTCCTTTTATTTAATATAACTTAATATTTAATAAACTAAAAAAATATATTTAATGAAAACTAAAAAATATAGTTATTAATCAATAATAATTGGAGATGTTATATATTTTATTAGAGCTTCTTTTAATGATTTTTGCTGATCTTTTGATAAACTGATTAAAGGTGGTCTTACATGACTTTCAGCTAATCCTCTTAATGAAGTAGCATACTTAAGAGCAGATATTCTAGGGTAACTTTTTAAGATAGAATATATTTCATTTATATAGTTTTGAGCAGCTTTACCGCCTTTTTTAGGTTGATTATAATCAAATGTAATAGATTTTATTACTTCTGGAAAAGCATTAAAAAGAGATGAAGCAAAAGCTGTAATTCCAAGATTTAATCCTGAGTAAAAAAGATGTTCATTTGATAAAATAATATTTAGTTCAGGATATTTCATTTTTAATTGAGTACTAAAAACTATATTATCTGAAGAGTCTTTTATTCCTGCTATTTGCTCTGTTTCCATTAATTTTTCAATTAATATATCAGATATTTCTAAAGAAAATTTTGGAATATGATATAAATACACAGGTATATTTACAGATTTTATAATTTTTTCATAATAGTTTATTAAGCCTTCTATCTGAACATCTCTATAAAAATAAGGCGGTACTATTATTATGGCATCTGCTTTTACATTTACAGCATGTTTTGCTAATTCTAATGTCTCTTCAAAATTACTAGAACCTATTTGAGGTATAAAAGACATTTTATCTTTAACCTCTGATAGCGCTAGTAAGACTTCTTTTTTCTCTGCTAAAGTTATTGATGGGAATTCACCATAAGAACTTAGTGGTATAATACCATCTGCCCCATTATCTGAAACAAATGTTACTAAATCCATAAGAGCATCAAAATCAATTTCTAATGAATCTTTTTTAAAAGGTGTAACTAGTGATGCAAATAAACCTTGAACTTTTTTCGCCATAATAAACCTTTCTTACCTTATAATAAATCTAATTTTTTTCCATTGTTACTAATAAAGGATATTCAAACTCTTCCGCTAATTTCATAGTTTCACTTATTTTAGTATTAGCTACATCTTTAGTATATATTCCAACAACTGATAATTTATTGTGATGTACTTCTAGCATAATATCTATACTTTCATATTCAGATTTTTGAAAAACAGCTTGTAATACAAAAATAACAAATTCCATTGTAGTATAATCATCATTATGAAAAATAACTTTATACATATCTGGTTTTTTTAATTCGGTTTTTTTTTCTTCTAATAATATAGTATCGTTATCGTTTTCTTTGTTTACTTTAGTCATAAATAAATTTATTTTTAATTAAAAATTTTCACCTTAACACATTTTATAAGTAATAAAATAATAATAATAAAGCTAAAATTAAAAAGAAGTAATTTTAATTATATTTACAAACTATTAACTTTTTATTTTTTACTTTTTACTTCTCATCTTAGTATAACACATTTTTTATCTATTATAATTTATACCAATAGAACTTAAATAATCCTTAATCTCAAAACTGGTATCTTGGTAATCTAATAAAGCATAAAATAATTTTTTCTTATTATCATTAAAATAGAAGTAATTTTCTATTTGAGTAACAAATGTTTTTTGTTCATTTTCAGATAATTTTTTTTCAGTTACTAAAGCATATAAAACATTAAACTTTTTATCTTCAAATGAAAATTTTTGGCTAACATTCGTTATAATTTCTGATTTAGCCATTTTCTTTAAATATTTATTATTTATTAGATATATTAATATTTCTTCTTTGCTTTCTTCTGTTATCAAATTATCAAAAATAATATCTATTAATTGTGTTTGCATGCTTATTGAAAGTGAGTGTTGCATACAAAAGCTAGTTAATAAATCATCTTTATTTTTTGAGTAAAGAGTATAATCATTTTTTATTAATTTTAATAATGCTAGTTTTGCTTGTTCACTTAAATTACTATTTGATAATAAAGCTTTTAAAACATCTACTTTACCTTCTAAATGAAGTTTTTCAGAAAAGTTTATAATAAGAACTTGTTCGCTAGCAGAAAGGTTTTTTCTTAAAGCTATTTTTCTTAAAATAGGAGTTACTGTATAAGAATTTAAGCCATCTAATTTTTTTATTTCATTATATGCACCAGAGTTATTACTTGGCTTATTGTTAAAAGGGTCATTATGAATATTATCGTTTGGTTTATTAAAAGGATCTTCTTCTATAGGCTTTGGCTTATATGGTATAGAACTACTAGGTGGTTTATAAAAAGGGTTAGTTGGTTTAGAGGTTGGTTTTGCAAATGGGTCTGTATATATAGGCTTAGGAGTTGGCTTATAATAAGGATTACCTATAGTATTATAACTAGGTGTTGGTGTTGGAGTTGGTTTTGCAAAAGGATCATTAAAATTACCAAATGCAAAAGAATTATCTATAAAATAACTTAAAAAGATTAAGCTAATAAAAAATTTTTGTATTTTCATTTTTTACCTAAAAAAAATATTTCCTAATAATATACTAGGAAATATTTTTTTTGTAAACTTATAAAATAACAATCAAATTTAATCTAAATTATCTTTTACCCCATTAGTAAAAGGTTTTATTACGTTATTATCTGTCCATCTTGCAGCAGGTTTTATAACATGATTATTTGTCCAAACACCAGCTTGAGCTGTTTTTAGCATACCATATCCAACTGCTTTACCAGTAATAGCTATTGGGTTATCATCTGATTTAAGAAATTTAGCTACAAAATTATTTCCATCTTTATATGCTTTTTCACCATCTATAGAAATTTTACTAGCTTTTACTCTAAAATCAACTCCGTTTTCATCTTTAGCAACTTTAAATTTAGTATCTTTACCTCTGTCTTTATTTACCCCATTAACCGCTTTTTCATATTCATCAATATTTTTATTATATTTGTCAATACCTTCTTTTAATGAGAAAGCTCCAACTGAATTTCTTTTCTTAGCATTTGTTTGATACTCATCAAATGCGTTTAGAGCTCTATTACTATTTCCTGTAACACCTGCAACCCCTGCTCCTAAATCACCCAAAACTCTTTGAGCTTCTTGTTGACCAGATACTCTAGTTGTAATTCTACCTCTATTAGCACCTGTAAATCCATAATCAAATAATTCAGATATTTGACTTTCAACTTTTTTAAGTATTTCATCTGCTCTAGCAAAAGATGATTGAGTTCCTTCTAAAGAACCATCTTCTTTTGAGTTAAATGAACCTGAAGATAATTTAAAAAGCATATTAGACAACTCATCTAACTTTTGTTGAAGTTTAGCGAATTCTTGTTGCCTTTCTTGTTGTTGCTTAGTTCTTCTTGGTCCTAATAAATTTCCTTCATCATCTGTTTTTCTAATTTTATTTTCATTTAATTTTAGATCGTCAAATGTTGGAGATGGTTTGATCTCTTCTTTACCATTTAAAAATTCATTTATTTGTCCTGTTTTCTTTTCCGCAGTTTGTCCGTCAACAGGTTTTGTTGTTGTTGTTCCTTTATTAATTTCTTGGTCGATTATAGCTGTAGTTGTAGTAGGATTTGGATTAGCAGAAGTAACTTTATTTCCAGTTACTTTGCTATTAGCTTCTCTAGCTGTTTTTAAAACATCTGCATTTAATGATGCTGAATTAGCTTTTGCTATTATTTCAGAACCACCTAATCTATTTTCTAATTTCTTGAAAGCATCTATATTTTCAGTTAGTTTTTTAGCTATTTCCGGATTATCAAGTGTTTTTTCTCCTATTTTAACTTTTCCATCTTGTATTGACACAGCTCCTATAAGACTTCCTTTTGCTTTTAAATCTGAAATATCTTTATCACTAGCACCACCTTTTTTTAATAAAAATTCTATTTGATTTTCTAGATCAGTTTTTATTGATGCAGTATATCCAATAGCTTTTTTTAATTGTTCATCTGCTATATTACCAGTTCTAGATAAGAAATCATTTACCTTCTGTATATTACTTCCTATATTTGTTGCAATAGAAAGAGTTTTAGCTTCAGCTGCTTTTCTAGAAGAATCAAATGCAGCACTTAAACCAGCTAATTGCTCTTCTGTTGCTCCAGCTTTTTTAAATACATCTAAGAGTTGCCCTTGTTGTTCACTTGAAACAAAATTTCCTTTATCTAAAAACTTTTTCAAGGCATCAATTTGATTTCCTACTGATCCAGTTGTTTCTTTCCCACCTAGATTTAATTTTACCTGATCAGTTGTTGTAGTTGTTTCACCTGATTGAATTGTTCTAGCAGGCCCCCCTTTTTCTATAATATCAGCATTTCCTCTATTTTGAGATAAAAGAGCACTACTTTGTGCAATACTTTCTTGAAAAGCATTGTTTTGAGAAGTATATATATTAGAACCGGCTGTTGTTAGATTTAATCTGCTACCTGTATTATTATTAGACCCAGAAACTGGTTTCCCGATTGAAGCCAAAATAGATTCTTGTTCATTAGAAGCAAATCTTATAGCATTAGCAATAGATTTATTTGTTGCATCGCCTCCTTTAGACGCTCTTTCTACAAGTTCGGAAAATGAACCTACTTTAGCACCAGGATTGGCTTCGTTATATGTTGCAACAGTTGCTGCTTGTTGTGCTTGAACAATTTCAGCAAATGTTTTATTTCCTCCAGTTCTATCATTAAATTGTCTTGCTATCTCTTTTTGTTCATCTACATCTGTAACAAATTTACCATTATATAATAGACCTAAATTATCAGAAGTAAGCTCTTTTGTTACTCCTGCACTATCTGTTATATTTGTTTTTCCATCTTTTCCTTTTGATATATTTCCACCTAATATTGATAATGTTGCAGCTGAACCTTGTAAATCATATAATCTATTATTAAGGTTAAATTGTCCACCAACTACGTGTTGTCTTCCTATAAGACCATCTATTTTTGCTCCATTAGTACTTCTATTGTATACTCCTTCAGATTCCTTAAATATATTAAATAAAGCATTGGTATTACCTTTAACAGCTTGATCATTAGCACTTTTTAGTGTGTCTGCAAAAAGATTATTTAAAGCCTGACTTGGATTACCACTTTGCAAAGCATCTTCTATTGCCTTATCAGAAACTAATCTTTGCCCAGAATTATTTGCACCACCTTTAAGCCCTTTTAAAAATTCTACTTTTTGGTCTGTATTAAGGCTTAAAAAGATTGTAGAACTAAAATCAGATGCAGCAGCTCTCTTTGCTGCAGAAACACCAGATCTTAACGCATCTACAGCATTTCTTAATCCTTGAGCTTGTTCTCCTTTAAGCCCAAATAAATTAATTAAATCACCAGCTGTAGCATTTGCTTGTACTTTTAAAAACTTAGCTTGATTTTCTTTTGTAGATAAATCAACTCCTGCATTTTGAAGTAAAGTTCTAAGATTTTTCTCATTTAGTGAAACACTTGTATTTTTATTTCCATTTGCTGTAAGATCACTAGCATGACGAACATCTATACTATAAACAGTACCAGAACCCTTTGTTCTACCAGCTTGTTTATCATCAAAAGTTACCCCATCTTTACTACCTTGTAAACCTAATTGACCAACATTAACACCAAATAATCCAGCATATTGACTCTCTATTTTGTTATTTATGGCATCTTGAGATGAGCCATTGCCAACAACATCACTTCTATTAAGAATTCTAGCTTCATTATTTCTACTTAGGCTTGAATAGTTAACTGTTTTTTTTCTTCCTTCAGATTTCAAATATTCTCTTTGTTCTTCAACTACAGGATTAACCTTTGTTATGTTAGATGCCTGAATAGCATTATTTGATTGAATATTATTTTTAATATCTAAGTTTTCATTATTTACTTGTTCATTTTCAGTAACTTTTATAGCTCCTTCTTGAGCAGTAGCTCCACCAAAAGGATTTAATTTATAGTTATTTCCATATTTTTTTACAAAATCAACATCACCTTGTAATCTATTTGTTATAGCAGACCCTAAAGCATCATTATAAGCTGCTCCATGAGCAGCACCAGAAATCTGTAATAAAGCTGCTGCTGCTCCAATAAAAAGGTTTCTTCTTTCTGGTGATTTTAGTTGTATATCTACTGTTACATCATTTCCACCTTTCATTATTTTATTAAATGCTTCTGCATCTAATTTTATATTAGGATTACCTTGTGTTATTTCTTCTAATCTTCTTAATCTATCTTGTCTAGATTCATTTGCCCCAAAGGTTATCTTTCTAGAATCAGCAACTCCACCAGTATTATTTAGTAAAGCACTTACATCATTAAAACTTTTAATTGAATTAACACCAGACACTTTATTACCTCTTTTTTTTAAGACTAGCAATTTAAATTTAGACTAATAGCCTATTATTATTTTAGAACATAATACAAAATACTTGTATTTTTAAACAAACTGTTAACAAACTTTTATCACTTATATAATTTTTTATAATATTAAAAACAGGAAAGTTTTAGTCCTTTTATTCTATAATATAGTTATGTATAATTTTTAGCATAAAGATTATTATTAAAACTATGTGTACTAGAATAGGAAGTCCAACTTCACAAACATATGATATAGGAAGTAATCCTAAACCTAAACAACCTGCTGTTATAAAAATAGCAGATATTGATAATAATCTTAGTAATGAAGCTACTTCTAAAGAATTTAAAAAACAAATATCTTCTCAAATGGAGATACCAGAAGATAAAATAAGTGTATCTCAAACAAAAACAGGTCTTGTTGCTAAAGAAGTTGGTTCTGATAAGAAAATTCCTATAGAATTTGAAGATAAATCTGATTTTAGTAAAATAGCTAAAATGAGTGCCGGTAGTTCTGCTTTAACATTAGATTTTCTTGGTGATGAAAAAAATGATAAAGAAGTAAAAATGCCTAACTATGAGCAAGGTTTAACTAAAGCTCAGGCAATAGAAAGATTTAAAAATGATGTTGCTAGAGAATTAAAAACAGAGCAAAGAAATATTGAAATATTATCTGCTGATAATCAAATAGTAGCTAGAAAAAAAGGTACTGATGATAGATATATATTAAAATTTTCAGATCCAAGAGATGGACAAAGATTTTTGGATTATACTAATGAAAGTCCTTCAAGAAGATTAGCTGATTTTGGGATAAAAAAACATGAAGGCGAAATTAGAACTGGTTTTAGTACTAATTTATCAGATCCTAAGCATGGAACTACTCTTACAACAGGTATTACTTATGGAACATTTATAGGTGATCATCAAAGAATAATTGTTGATGCAAATTTTGCTCAAAATCCTGCTAATAAATTTTCAACAGAAACTTTACAAAATTTTCAAATAAGATATCAAAACTTAGATGTTCCTTTTTTAGGTGAATTTGGAGAGGTTGGTGTAAGATACGATAATGGAAAATTTAAAGTAGATGGTAAATCTGATGCCATTGATGTAATGGCAAATAATATGGGCAAAAAATATATAGAAGGTATTAAAGAAGGTGATGCTAAAACTATTGCCATGACAGCTGGTGCAGCTGCTTTAGTTGGTGGGGCTTTATATATTGCTAAAGATAAATTACCTGAAGCACATGATTTTGATATACCTGTAAAAGCAAAAATTTATGGTAATGGTGCTAATAAAATAAACGCTATTGTTGCTCCGACATTAACAGTAGGTGGTGGGGAATTAAAATTAGGCTTACATAAAGCTGGTGTTGAAGCTGAACAAAATATAGCATCAGGACAAAATTTTAGAGAAAGAGTTATATACGATTTTAAAGATAAAGCTGTTGAAGCTAGAGTGCAAGCAAACTATAATAATTTATATGTTGCTGCAGAAGGAAAATATTCTAAAGAAAGACCTGAACAAAATAATGCTTCTTTACAAGTTGGTTATAATCAAATAATATCTGAAAAATCAAGTGTTAATTATTATTACGCTCAAAATTTTAATAATGATTATAAACCTACAGATACTTCTATAAATGTTAATTATTCATATCATCCAAGTGATAAATGGGCATTTTATGCAGGTGTAGGTGCATCAAGAACAGGTGATTCTGATAAAATAACTCCTACAGCAAGTGCAGGTGTTTCGTTTAGATTTTAATAATAATATAAAAAAAGCGTTTCAATTTTTTGAAACGCTTTTTTATTATCTACTTTAAATTTAAGCTTTTACAAATTGTTCTTCTTCAGTAGAACCAGTTAAAGCTTTTGTTGACGCTAATCCACCAGAAACAATAGTTTGAACTTGATCAAAATAACCAGCTCCCACAAAACTTTGATGTTTTACAGCTGTAAATCCAGATGTTTTTTCTAATTCAAATTCTTTCTCTTGAAGTTTTGAATATGCACTCATTCCTTTATATTTATATTCACTAGCCAATTCAAACATACTAGTATTAAGTGCATGGAATCCTGCTAAAGTAACAAATTGGAATTTATAACCCATATCTCCAAGTCTTTCTTGGAATTCTGCTATTGTTTGCTCGTCTAAATTTTTTCTCCAATTAAATGAAGGTGAGCAGTTATAAGCAAGTAGTTTATTTGGATATTTTTCATGAATTCCTTTTGCGAAAGCTTCAGCTTCTTTTAAATCTGGTTTAGAGGTTTCCATCCAAATTACATCTGCATATTCAGCATAAGCTAAACCTCTTGCTATACAATATTCTATCCCTCCATTTATTCTATAAAAACCTTCAGGAGTTCTTTCTCCTGTAATAAATTGTTTATCTAAAGGATCTATATCATTAGTCAATAATTTAGCAGCATCTGCGTCAGTTCTTGCAACTAAAACAGTAGGAACGTTCATAACATCTGATGCTAATCTGGCTGCTATTAATTTTTTTATAAATTCTTGAGTAGGAATTAAAACTTTTCCACCCATATGTCCACATTTTTTTTCTGAAGCTAATTGATCTTCAAAATGAACTCCAGATGCTCCTGCTTCAATCATTGCTTTCATTAATTCAAATGCATTAAGATTACCACCAAAACCAGCTTCTGCATCAGCAACTATGGGAGCAAACCAATAAACATCATCTTTAGCATTCATAGTTTGAATTTGATCTGCTCTACAAAGAGCATTATTTATCTTTTTTACTACAGTTGGTACGCTATCTACTGGATATAAACTTTGATCTGGGTACATTTGTCCAGATGTATTTGCATCTCCTGCAACTTGCCATCCGCTAAGATATATTGCTTTTAACCCAGCTTGAACTTGTTGAACAGCCTGATTCCCTGTTAAAGCACCTAGAGCTCTAACATAAGGTTCATTATTCATTAATTCCCATAATCTCTCTGAGCCTATTTTAGCTAATGTGTATTCAATATCAATAGAGCCTTTAATTTTAACAACATCTTCTGCTGTATATCCTCTTTTTATACCTTGCCAACGAGGATTGTTTTTCCATTCTTTTTCTAATTTAGCTACTTTTTCTTGAAAATTTTTCATTTCTAATTTCTCCATAAAAATTCTAATTATTAAATATTTTTGTACGCAGGTATAGTTAAAAATTCTTCGAAAGAATTACTAACTATAATTTTGTTTAAAAGTTCAGATGCTTCTAAGTATTTTCCTTTTATAAAAAATTCTTCTCCAAATTCAGATTTTATTTTTTGAATTTCTTCATTAAAAATTTTTTTATAAATTTCTATATCAAATAAAATTCCATTATCAAGTTTAGTTTTACCAGAATGCAACCATTGCCATAATTGACTTCTTGATATTTCTGCGGTTGCAGCATCTTCCATAAGGTTAAAAATAGCTACAGCTCCAGTTCCATTTAGCCAAGCTCCCAAATATCTTATAGCAATACTTATATTATGTCTTATTCCGTTTTCTGTAACTTTTCCATCTGGAATATTAAAATTAAGTAAATCTTTAGAGGATATATTTACTTCTTCTCTTAATTTATCTTTTTGATTTAATTTTTCTCCTAAGTGCTGATCAAAAACTTTTTTTGCAACTAAAACTAAATCTGGATGAGCAACCCAAGTTCCATCAAAACCGTCGTTGGATTCTCTTTCTTTGTCTTCAGTTACTTTTTTTAGAGCTGATTCTGTAACATCTAGGTCTTTTCTATTTGGAATAAAAGCAGACATTCCTCCCATTGCATGAACTTTTCTTTTATGACATATTTTTACTAAATGTTCTGTATATGCTCTCATAAAAGGGGCTGTCATTGTTATTTGAGCTCTGTCTGGAAGTAAAAAATCATTTCTATTTCTAAATTTTTTTATTACACTAAAAATGTAATCCCATCTTCCTGCATTAAGACCAGCTATATGTTCTTTTAATTCATAAATTATTTCTTCCATTTCAAAAGCTGCTAAAATAGTTTCTATTAGAACAGTTACTTTTATTGTGCCTCTTTTGATATCTAATTTATCTTGAGCATAATTGAATATATCATTCCAAAGTCTAGCTTCTTTATGATTTTCCATTTTTGGAAGATAAAAATATGGCCCTGTTCCATTTTCTAAAAGTCTTTTTGCATTATGAAAAAAATACAATCCAAAATCAAATATAGATGCTGATATTTCATCTTCATTAATTAATAAGTTTTTTTCTGTTAAATGCCAACCTCTTGGTCTAACAATTAAGGTAGCAGTTTTTTCTTTTAGTTTATATTCTTTACCATCAGTATTTTTAAAACTAATAGTTTTATTAATAGCATCTATTAAATTTATTTGACCATTTATACAGTTTTCCCATGTAGGTGAATTTGAATCTTCAAAATCTGCCATAAAAACATTTGCTCCAGAATTTAAGGCATTGATCATCATTTTTCTTTCTACTGGCCCTGTTATTTCAACTCTTCTATCTTGTAAGTCATTTGGTATTTCATTTGCACACCAATTTTTATCATTTCTAATAAACTCTGTTTCACTTAAAAAATCTGGTAAAATCCCATTGTCAAAATCTTTTTGTCTTTCAGCTCTTTTTTTTAATATTTCTAATCTATTGTCATTAAATTTTTTATGTAAATCTATTATAAAATCAAGTGCTCCTTTTGTTAAAATTTTAGTTGCATTCTCATTAATATTGGGTAAAATATTTACTCCTATTGGAAGTTTTAATTCATAATTTGTGAGCATTATGACCTCTTTGTCATTATAAAAATTTTGAATATTTATTTTTAGCGAATTTTCGCTATAATTTTATATTATAATAATTTGCGAATTTTCGCTAGTTTAAAAAAATAATTGAAATAATTCTTAAAAAATTATAAAGTGGGTTTATAATTTTAAAGTAGAGCTATAATTATTTTTGATAAAAATTATTTGCTAATAGTTGTTGTATTTTTTTAGAAAAGTTTTGTTTCATTATAAAATATAACCTAGTTTTTAAGAGGTTTAAAATTTGTCTAATAGTCTTATTAATTTTAATAAAGATAGCTTAAAGCTTTTATTTGGTTTAAAACTAAAAAAAATAAGAGAAGCTCAAAGTCTTTCTTTGAAAGATTTTTCTGAAAAATTACAGTTATCACCATCTTATCTTAATGAAATAGAAAAAGGTAAAAAATATCCTAAATTAGATAAAATAGTGGAGATATCATCTAAATTAGGTATAGATTTCAACTCTTTAGTTTCAAATTCTTTAGAACATGAGTTTACTTTTTTATCAGAAATGATGAATTCCCCTTTAATAAAAAGTTTCCCTTTTGAGTTGTTTGGTTTAACGCTTAGAGATTTATTTGAATTAATTACCAATGATATAGAAAAAGCAGGAGCTTTTATTCAAACTATACTAAATTTAGTTAGAGATTATGATATGAAAACAGAGTCTTTTTATTTATCTGCTTTAAAAGCATATCAAGAAATGCATAATAATTATTTTCCAAATTTGGAAGAAAAAGCTTTAGAATTTAGAGAAAAATGTAACTTATCAGCAGATAATATTTTTGATTCAAAAACCTTAGAAAGGCTTTTATCTAATGTTTATAATTATCAAATAATAGAAACAGATTTTTCTGATTATCCAGATTTAAATGAGTTTAGAAGTATAATAGCAAAAGGAAGTATTAATAAGTTATATATAAATTGTACTTTATCAGAACCTCAAAAAAATTTTATTTTAGCAAGAGAATTGGGATATTGTTATTTAAAATTACAAGAAAGAGCTCTAACTTCTTCTTGGCTAAAAGTAGAATCTTTTGAGCAAGTATTAAATAATTTTAAAGCGTCTTATTTTGCTGGGGCTTTATTATTAAATAAAGAAATATTAGAAAAAGATTTGAAAAAATTTTTTAAATCTAAAAAGTGGGATGGAAATGCTTTTTTAGAATTAATTGAAAAGTATAAAACAACCCCAGAAACCTTTTTATATCGTTTAAGTGAATTAATACCTGAAATAATGGGTATAAAACAAATACATTATTTAAGATTTTCTAATAACCCTAATACTAACAGATATAATCTTACTAAAGGTTTAAATATGTCAAAAATACTTATTCCGCAAGGTATTGCTCTAAGTGAGCATTATTGTATTAGATGGTTATCTGTAAAACTATTAAAAAAATTAGCTGAAGAACAAAAAAATTCTATAGATAATCCTTGTATTATTTCTACTCAACGTTCAAAAATGAAACATAATCAAAAAGAGTCAGAATTTTTTTGTATAACGGTAGCATTCAAAGAAAGTACTTCTAATTCTAATATAAGCATTACACTGGGTTTTAATTTAAATGAACAATTTAAAAAAGAAATAAAATTTTGGAATGATCCAAATATTGAAGATGATTTTATAAATAGCACTTGTGAAAGATGCGAAGAATTAAATTGTTTTTTACGTGTTGCTCCACCAATAATAAAAGAAATAGAATTAAATTTTGAGAAAACTAATAAAGCTTTAAATATTTTTTTAGAAAATGTAAAAAAATAGTAATAAATATTACTAATTAACTAAATATTTAGATTAATTTTCATTTTTAAATTTTTCATAAGAGTTAACTAATTTATCATACATAATTTTAGAAAAATCAGTTATATCTTTTTCTAAATTATCAGTTTCACTTTGAATTTTATCACCTTGACCAAAATCAACATGCTTTTTTGCCATCATTTCTGCAATAGCATCTACCAAATCAGTCATTTTAGTATTTATTTTAGCAGGATCTTTATCTTTATCAACTTCTATATTTTTACCAATAGCAGATAATTCTTTAATATAAAATTTTTTATTATCCATTTGAGTTTCACCAAAATCAGAATTTGAACCTAAATATTCTTTCATTGCATTTCTAGTATTAGTTGGATCTTTGGCTTCTTTCATATCCAAAATAATTTGACTTTTAGGATTTGTTTTAGAGTTTTCAACTAAAATAGCATACCTATCTGAACCCAAACTAGCAGTACCTGCTGTTCTATTTGCGATATCTGTTATTTTTAAATCTTTAGGATCTACTCCTAGTTTTTTAGCTAAGGAATTTAAGTCAATTGCTTTTTCTACTTTATCTTTTATAACTTTATCTTTTATTTCTTTAAAGCCACTCTTAACTTTTGGATTAGGATCTTCAGGTGTTGCAGGTGGAGGATTATAATTAAATTTAGATTCATTTGTAATAGGATCAACAACTGTTCTTTCTTTTATAAAATTACCATTGTCTGAATTAATTTTTTCATTTAATTTAAAAATAAGTTTATTGTTATCATAATTAGGTTCTTTGCTTTTATCTTTGTTATATTCAGATATTTTATTTTTATAAGTTGTTAAAAATTCTTTTACTAAACTTTCTACTTGAGAATCATTAAGTCCTTTTTCTTTTGCCATAAAACGAATACTAGTTGTTAATCTTCCAACATCCATTTTATAAGACCCTTTTATTGAATCATCAAAGTCATTAAACCCAAAGCCTAATTTTCCATCATCTTTTTTATATGCCCCAACGTTTTCTAAATGTGCATCACCTTGAATAGTTATATCATCAGTACTTGTTTTCATTAATTCTTTTAACTTAGGATCTTCTAAAATATTTTTTCTAAATTCATCATTGGTTGCTCTGAAATATGAGTAAGGTGATTTTTTCATTTTTTCTATTTTTTCTGGATCTATATTATTTGTTTCTGTTGAGTTTATAAAAGAAAATAATGAAGTTGAACTTAATTTTGGAGAATTTAATAGTTTATTTTCTTTATTTATATTACTAATATCATTTGTTTCTATTTCATTATTCTGAGCTAATGAATTTGGTAGATTGTTTAAAGATATTTTACCTAAATTAATATTTTTATTATTAGAAACTGATTCTTTACTATAATAATTATTTCTAGAAATATTAAAATCTTCTATACCCATTTATTTATTTACTCCTAAATTATTTTTTTTCTGAAATAGTAAACTCTAAACGTTTAATAAATTCATTCATTTCCATTTTATTATCATCAGGATCCGCAGTGTTTTTAAAATAAACATAATTTTTACCACCTTCTGAACCTTGACCTGTTACCATAACATAGTGTCTTGAGCCAAAAAGATCTCCATTTTTTCCATCAGCCTTGTAACAAGCTATAAAATCCTTGTTTTTTAAAGCTTCCGTTAAATTTTTAATTTTACCTGATATAGAATAATCAGAATTTTCTTCAAAACTTTTACTTCCCTTAAACATTCTATTCATTAAGCTTTTTAATAAAACAGGATCAGCAGCAGAATCACCTGTTTTTACAGCTTGAGGACTTCCATCATCTTTATCTACATCATAATCTCTCTTAAAAACATCAAATTTTAGATAATCACTTCTTTCATCTCCTCCAACCATAGCAACAGACTGCATAACAGCAGATTGAAATATTCTATCAAATTGGTTTCTACCATATTCATTATAATTAAGTGATTTTTCTGGTAATTTCATTGACCATTTACTTTTACCATCTGCAAGAGTTACCTTGTTATTTTCAGCTAGGCTACTAACTATTCTAATTAATTCGGATGGAGCTTTATCTCTCATATAGTTTTCTAAGGCTCCTGCACCACAAGTCCCATGATAACCTTGAAGGATATTTTTATCATCTTTAAGCATATTTAAAGCTTCTTTTATTAGATTTTTACCATCAACAGCTTCATTTGTAGAATAATTCTTTGTTATATAGCTCATATTATATAAATTACTTAAAAGAGATTGATTAATAGAATCTTTACTCATTAATAAATTGGTATTTGTTTTTACAAGATTAAGCAAATCTGTTTTTGTTGAATTGTCAACTTTTTCATATAGATAAGAAAAAGTAGCTCTTTCTCTTTCTGGTAATTTTAATAATGAATCAAATCCTTCTTTACCAAATTGCTTTGCCATTTTTATATTATCATCTAATTTATATTTATTTTTTTCTTCAGGTGATAGCTCTTTATGAGAAAATTCAGGTGAAAGTATTTTTGCTACTGAAATAGCAGAAATTTTACTTATAGCATTTTTTACTATATCAGAAGTTTTTTGATTTTTTATATTTTCATTTTTTGGTATATTTTCAGATTCATCACCAACAAAGTTTAAACTTTTAATTCCACTTTTACTTTCTTTAAGTATTTGAACATTTTTTTCAGATGTTAACCCTTTTAAAAACTTTTCTTCATCATTATTAATGCCATCTTTTGCAGCTAAAGAAACTACTTTATCAATATTTTGCATTAACGTTCCTTCTTTAGCATATTTAACTGACTGCTCGTAAACACCACTACTTAAATTTGATAATTTAACATCTGCCATTTTTAAACCTCTAATAATTTATATTACTCTTATAGACTAAAAAAAACTTTCATTGTTGTATTTTTATTTAAATTTAGGTAACTTTTTTTACCTAAAAAAATCTTTTAACAACCCTCATCTCCATTAATCAATTTTTGTAGCGATTTATACATAGTTTTTGTATCAGTTTTAAAAAAGTATTGATTTAGATCTACATCTGAATAGCGTATTCCAGCTTGATAGTTATACTGCTCTTCTTTAGTAATTTTACCTATATGTACGGCATGTCTATCAGACAGTTTTAAAAGTTCATTAAACATAGATGTAGGCTTATTATCCTTACCAATAATTTTAGTGTTCATTTTCAAAATAAAAGATTCTATTTCAGATTTATTATTTGAAAAATCAATACTAGGTTGATGATTTTTTAAAAGCTCTATTATTCCATTTATATCTTTTGCTTCAGATAAACTAACTAATTTTTTTAATGTCTCTCTATCTCTAGGATCTCCCATTAGAGCCATTAGTTTTCTAACTTCAAAAGATTGAGTTGTTTTTCCATTTTCATCTTTGTCATTTTCAGTTGCTCTTACTTCATTATTTCTTATATCTTTCCTAATAAATCTTTCTTGTCTATTATCACTTTTTCCAATAGCTTCTGGAATATATAATCTTAGTGATTGTAAATCATTTTTATTAAAATCTTTTTCAATAGGTTTAGCAAAATCATCATTAGCATCTTTTAGTAAAATACTTTTTTTACCTGTTTTTTCATCAATTTTAAAACCAGCAAAAACGTAAGTATGTCCACCTTGTACAATTAATGCTTTATCTTTAAATTTTTCTGATAATTTATTTAATTCTTCTGGTGATAAATCTAATATAGAGTTTTTATTTAACATAGACCAATCCATATTAGTTTCTTTTTTTAATTTGGAAACTTGTATTTCATCAATATTTAAATTTGTAGTATCATAACCAAGTTTATTTAATACTGATTTTATACAATCATTTTTTTGTGCAGATCCTTCAAATTTTTCTAATTCTTTATCTAGAATTTTAGATACTTGTTTTCCTATATTAGGAGCTTTAAATTTACCAAATGAAGTAAAATCATTTTCGCTAATTGAATTATCAATTGCTTCATTAAATAATTTTTTTGCACCTTTTTCAAATAAGTCTGAAACTGCTGTACTTGAAGGTGAAAAATCTTTCTCAGTTTTTTTAAAGTTTTCAACTAGATTTTCATCAGAAGCAACTGATAGTGCTAAAACCATTTTCATTTCATTTTTAGAAAAATCTTTGTCTGAATAAATATCTTTTATTATTTCTTTTACTTCAGAATCTTTTAATTTACCAGCTTTTACAATAGCATTTATATCGTTTTCTGAAATATCTTTACCAGTTTTTTTTATTTCCATATACTTATTAAAAGCATTAGAATGATTTATATTAGGGTTTAGTTCAGGCATAAAAACCTCTTTGTTTTTAATAGTTATAAAATATCTTTTTATTATATTTACTTTTATATCTAAATTACTAGGTAAAAATATTTACTAGGTTTTAACTTTTTTTACAGAAAGAATATAAATTTTTTTCCTAAAATATATTAAGAAATATTTTTTTTGTTAATTTTATGATAAAAATATCTAATCCTTTTATTGCAGAAGCTTTTTCTAAATTTGATAAATCTGATGGTATAGCAGATAATAAAATAAATATATCAAAACTTTCAAAAGAAGATAAAGAAGGTTTGGTTAAGCTTATTTCTGAAAATGAGAAATATTTTGAACCTAATGATATAAAATTGATAAAAGACTCATTAACTAATAAATATGAAGGTGAAATTTCATCAATTGAATTTACTATAAACATAGATAAAAATAAAATTGAAGATACCAAAAATAATATTATTACATCAGACTCTAATATTATTGAAACACAAGAATTTGAACCAAATGAAAAGTTTTGTTCTAATAAGGATAATAATTTAATTCCTAAAATTGAAAAAAATAATATTATTAAAATACAAGAATTAGAACTAAAAATAAAAAACTCACAAAATAAAAATGATATATTACTTTTACAAAATCAAATATTAGATTTAAAACTGGATTCTTTTCCTTTGGAACAAAAAGAAGATTTGAAGTTTTTATTAAAATTACCACAAAAAATATCAAATACTGATGGTAATAAAATAGCTAATATTTTGAATAAATACTCAGATAATAAAAATATAAAAGATTTTGTTCTTAATTTTACATCAATTAGTCCAAACATTGATCTTACAGATCTTATAAAAAAAATTATACCTAAAAGTGTTCAAGAACAAGCAAATAAAATATTTAATGAAGCTATGGAACAAATTACATCAGGCATAAATCTTAATGCTTTAGAACCTTTAACAGATGAAGATGGGAAAACCACACCTAAAGAAGCTTTAAAATCATTAGAAGAAATGGCTAAAAAAGATCCAAAAATAAATTCTTTAATAAATGGTAAATGGTTTGATATAAGAGGAATAAAAAAAGAAGATATAGCTTTATTTTTATCTACTGGAGTTCCTCAAAAAAGAGGTAAAATTAACCCTATAGCTGAAACTATATCTAATTTTCAAGATAAAGGAAGTTGGGCTTCATATAATTCTATATCTCATATAACTGAATTACATAAACTTTTATTGGAAAAAAAATTAACTTTTATTAGAAAAGAAATAACTGAATTACAAAAAAAACTATCTGAAACAGATGATCCACAAGAGAAAATAAATTTAAAAACAAAAATATTTAATAACTCTTTAAAGATAAATGAGTTACCAAAATTAATAGATACTGATAAAAAAGTAATAGATAAACTACCACAAATAGGTTTACAAAGTAGATATAACGAATCAAAAAATAGTATAAATTATTTAAATAATGAGTTAGAAAAAATAGAAAAAAATAATAAATCACCTGATTATTTAGAAAAAAAAGAAAAATTGAAAAAATCTTTAGATATGCTTATAGAAGAAATAGAAGGTGATGCAAACTTAGTAACTAAAAAACCTGAAAATGCTAAATACCAAGAAAATGCAGCTAAGGTAAATATTGAAGGAGTTAAATATGAAACTTATTCTTCAAATGAAAAATTACCACAAGAAAGTCAATATCTATCTAAAGCTGAGAAATATATAAACCGTGCTAAAGAATTTGATCCTAATAGCGAAAATAAATTAGAATTTTTAGATTTAAAAATTAGTTTTGGAATGGCTAAAAGAAAAGATATAACTAGTCGTTTAGAAGCAACAGGAGTTACTTATACAGATGGAATTTTTAAACCTAAAGAGAAAACTTATGACCCTTTAAGTGAAATAAAAATAGATCAAGATGAGCTTAAAAAAAATAATAGAATAGCCGTAGATAATACTTATATTTCAAAAAATAACTTGAATTTAGAAAATAATAAATTTGAAAATATAGTTAATTACATTTCAAATTTCAATTAAGCAGAATAGTTATAAAATAACTCTTTTTGCTCATTCCATCTTACAATTTTTTTTTCAATTTTATTATAAATTTCTACCCATTTTGACATTATACTTAATATTTTTTCTTTCATCAAACTCATATTTTTTAATGATTTTTCTAAACTTTCTATAAAATCTTTAGTATTTTTAAAAAATTTTCCATGCATATAATTATTTTTTATTTCCCTCCATAATATTTCTATAGCATTTAATTTTGGGCTATAAGGTGGTAAAAAACATAATTCTATTTTATCTTTATTTTTTAATTCAAATTCTATTACACTCTTATTTCTATGTACTCTACCATTATCTAGGACTAAATAAATTTTCTTACCATTAAATTTTTTTATTAAAAGCTCTAAATATTCTATAAAAACATCTTTATTACCTTTTTTACTTATTTTATAATAAAAATTACCATTCTCTATATCTATTGCTCCAAATACTTTACGACACTCACTATTCATATTTACTTTCATTTCTAACTTTTTCCCAATTTCTCCCCATGAATAGCACTTTTGAGACCACATTAGAAAACTAGATTCATCTTGAAATAATACTGTTCCTTTATTTATTATAGATTTTTTTGATAATTTTAAAAATATTTCATTTTCCCATTCTTTTTGTTTTTTTTCATCTACTTTATGACTTTTAGTTTCTATTTTTTTATGGCTTAAACCTAGACTATTTAATAATCTTGGTATATAACCTATTGAATATTCTATATCAAACTTTTCTTTTATTATTTTTTGTACTATTGAACTTTTTAACATTTTATTTTCATCTGAATATTTTAAAATTATATCTTTTAACTTTTTTTTATCATTATCACTTAATTTACTTTCTTTTTTATATTTTTCCTTGTAAATTATTCCATTTACTCCATTAGATAAAAATTTTACTATCCATTGATAAATACATCTTTCTGTTTTTAAACTTATTTCTGCTATAGTTGATATTTTTACACCTTCTGAGTATAATAATATTCCTTTAAATATATCAACCTGTTTTTTATTTCCTAAATAATTATATTGATTCATTTTACTAATTATCACTTGACGTGTTTCTTTTGTTAATGTTATTCTTACTTTTATCATTTTTTTAAAAAATATATAAATTTATTTTAGTATATTTTTTTTTTGCTTTTTTGTCCAAATTCTTTATTAACAACAATTATAGATTTTGAAATTTCTAATGTTAGAAACTATATAAATAAGCCTAAAAAAATTGATAATAATAAATTTACTTCAGTTTTTGATGAGAATCAAATAAATGCTATAAAAGGTTTTTATGAAAATAATGAAAGTATTATTACAACAGCTAAAAAAGAAAATATTATAATTGAAAAAGATGTAAATTTCTCAAAAAAATCTAATTTACTCCTAAAATTAGGGAATAATTATAGTATAATAGACAATTTAGTAAAAGAACAAATAACATCTTCTATTTCAAGATTATCTAATGAAAATTCTTTGCAAAATATTAATAAAGAATTAAAATCAAGAGAAAATGCTTATTTAAATTCAGATAAAAATATTGAATATTTAGAGAAAGATAAAAAAAATTTTATTAAAGATTGTGATAATTCTTTTAAAAAAATAAAAAGTTTTATTGATAATCCCCCTGAAAATATAGATAAATTAACCAAAGAGCAAATATCTCAAGCTGAGAAAAAAATAAATCAAGAAATTTTTAAAATAAAACAAGAACTAAGTTTTCCTATAGTGAATTCTCCTTTAGAAAAATTAGCTTTAATTGAAGCTCTTGATAATATTTTAAATAGAGATATTGTTAGATTAAAAAATTCAACCTTAAATTTACAATCAAAAGATGATGAAATAACTTCTATAAAAAATAATAAACAAACTCTTAGCTCTAATTCGCAAGGTTCTTTGTATGAGATAAAAGAAGCTAAATATATTACTGATAGACAAAAAAAATCTATTTTAGAACAAAATAAAGTTAATCCTTTTTTAAAAGGAAAAACAGAAGAAGATTTTTTTACAAGTAAAACTACAGAATTAAATGAGAATATAAAAAATCAAGAAAATATTTATAAGATAAATAAAAATGATTCTGAAGAAATCAAGAAAATAAAAGTAGGGTTGCTTTTATCATTAAATAATGAAAAAGCTTCTTATAGAGATTTTAAAACTTTTGGTATATCACAAGGTATAAATCAAGATAATAGAGCTTTAAATAGAATATTTAACTTAGAAAGAACTGATGAACAAAAAAATTTAGATAAAGATAAATCTATCCTTTTTGAAAAAGATTATAATATAGAATTAGTTGCTTCTTATAATGAACTAAAAAAACAAGTTATTGATTTAAATGATACAGAAATAAATGTAAATTATATAGCTAATTCTAATAATTTTGCAGGAAGTAAAAGCTTATTAAAAACTTCTCCTAATTTATCATTAGGTATTTTTAAAGATAATTTTGATATAGCAAAAAAAGAAAAAGATAATAATATTTCTTTGAAATTAGAATCTTCTATAGCTAATATTTGTATGAAGTCATCTATAAACTCATTAAATTGCTATTATTTTAAAGATAAAAAACTTAATACAGATAATAATGGAAATGTAGCTCAAGATATGAGAGATATATCTTTAAATAAAGCAAAAGAAATACTTTTGAAAAATCCTGAAAATAAAGATGCAAAAGAAATTTTAGAATTAGATAATAATTATAATAATTTATCAAAAGAAGTTAATAAAGATGCTGAAGATTTATTAGAAAGAACTAAAGCTCAAAAAGCTAAAATAATTGCTCAAATGAAATGTTTACAAGTTGATATTTTAAATAATAAAGATGAACATACAATAGCATCAAAATTATGGGAATTTAGGGATTGGATTGGTATAGGTAATAAAAAATTCTCTTATGATCAAATAGATGTAAAAAAATTACCTGAATATATTTCAAATATAGAGAAAGCTTTCGATAAAAATATAGATTTTATTAAAAATTTTGAAACTGCAAATCTAGACGCTTTAAATAAAAATAAAAGCTTTTCTTTTTATGGAAATATGAGAGAGGCTCTTTATGGTTCTGATGAAAATAAAAAACTATCAATAGATAAATTAAAGTTTTTACCTAATTATGAAAATATTTTGATTGATAGAAAGCAATTATCCGCTGTAAATAAAGAATCTTCTCAGACTATATTAGATAAATGGTTAGAAAATGGTTCTATAAAACTAGATGATAAAAATAGTTTAAAAAATTTAAGTAATTCATATCAAAATCTTGTTCCTGATTTAGATGATGCTATCAAACTTTTATCTGATATGAATAATAAATATGAAAATATGAGAATTACGGATGTTTTGGGAATAGATGTTTCTTGGATGAAAATAAATGATAAGTCTCCTTTTGCATTCTTAAATGATGTAGGTGATTTTTTTAATAGAACTGATACTTTTGAAGAGTTAGCAAAAATAGTTGTTATAGAAGTAGCTACAGCTGGATTAGCTACAGAGTTAAGTGCAGCAAGAGCTGTTAAATTTTTAGAAGGAATGATGGAAAAAGCTCCTAATATAGTTAAAAAAGCTTATGATTCTTTAGTAGCTTTTTCTAAAATAGCTCCTGAAGCTATTAGAGGTGAAAGAAGTTTAGGTGAGGGTATTAAACATTTAGGTAGAATAATGAATAAGGGAGAAAAATTTGCTTTAGAATATGAAAAAGCTAATAGAACTTTTAATAGAGTTGAAAAAGTAGAAGCATTAGCTTCTAAAAGTAAATATTTAGTTGTTAGCAAAATAGAAAATGTTTTTAATGATATAAAATCAGCTTATAAAAATAGAAGTATTTTAGCTGGTAATGCTGTAGAAAGTATGACAAGAACTCTTATGATAAAAAATTCCTTAGATGGTGTTGGATATGTTTCAGAACAATTTTTTGGTAAAAATTCATCTCTAACTGATTTTACAAATACTTTAAGTGATTTTTTTAAATCAAGCACTAAAGATCAGTTTAATTACGCTAATATCTCTAAAAGAATATCAAGAGCTTTTGGAAATTTTTGTAATTTTGGTGTAGGTGAAGCTCAAAGTGAGTTAAAAAATAGATTATCAGATTATTTAGGTATAAACTCAAATTCTAAAGAAGAAAAATTTGTAAACGATTTAATAAGAAAACAAAATAAAGCTAATATATTTTTAGATGCTAAGTTAGGAGAAAAATTAGATCCTAACTCAAAAACAGATTTAATTTTATATTATTTAGATTTATCACCTAAAAATGTACAACTTAATATTAAAGATTTGATTTTTGATTATATGAAAGAAGCCAGTAAAAAAGATATTAATCCTGAAGAACTTTCTAATAAATTAGAAAAAATACAAAATGAACTAAAAAACTCTTCTTTAAAAATACCTACTCAGAAAATAAACAATTTTATTTCAAATGAGTTTGCAAATATATCATTAATTAAAGCTAAAAATGAGTTGTCAAATACAAACTCAAATGAAGATTTTTATAAAAAATTACAAGAAAAATTGAATAAAGAAAATAATAATAACTCTAAGTTTCCAAAACTAACAGAGGAAAAAATTAAACAAATAGTTGACTATGAAAATCAAAAGAAAGAATTATCCATTTTACCTAACTTAGATAGTAAAAATTTTAATAATAAAGATATTATAAATGAATTACAACAATATAAATCTAGATTAATAGAAATATTTTCAAAAACAGAATCAAAAGAGGATGCTAATGATATAGCTCAGAATTGTTTAGATCAATACTTAGAAAATATTGTGTCTAATGAAAATATAAATAAGGAAGATTTTTTAAATATTTTAGAAATTCAAGAAAAATTTGGTAGTGAAAATGGAATAAGATTAAAAACTATTTTAAAATCAAATTCTGGCGAGAGCAGATTAGAAGAATTAAATATAAGTCTTAGTAAGGATAAATTGAATTTTATAATAACTAAACAAGGTCAAAGTTTAGAAATAGCAAAAAAAGACCTTGACTTGATAAAAACTACTGATTTAGGTAATTTAATAAAATTTCCTAATAGTAATTAAATAAACTTAAAAAATTATTCTATTAAGGATTTTATTTCTCTTATTCTATTATTTAAATTTTCACTAGTTATATCTTTATATTTTTCTGGTAACATACTTCTCGAAGAACATTCAAATACAGCTAAAAGTTCCATAAACTCTATCATAATATCATTTCTATTTGGTATAAAATCTTCTATAGCTTGAATTATTTCATTCTCAGTTACTTTTTCTTTTTCTAAATCAAATCTAATTCCATCTGCATTTAGAATTATAGCTTCTATATCAGCTCCAGAAAAATTAATTAAATTTGTATTTATTTTAGAAAAATCATTTATTTCAAAATTAATTTTGTTCTTTTTTAATAAAGAAGTTAATAAACTTTCTACTTCTTGGTCATTTTGTGGATAAAAAAATGGAATTTTGCTATCAAATCTACCTGATCTTTTTAAATCAACATCTAGTTTATCAGGTCTATTAGACATAATTACCCATAAGATTTTACCTCTATTGGTTGTATCACTCATAAAGGCTTTTATTTTTGCATAAACTTTACTACTTGTTCCACCATCAGTTTCTGCTTTATTATCACCTAAAGCTCTATCAATTTCATCTAAAATTATTAAAACAGAACCTAAAACTTTTACAATACTAAAAATTTTTTCTAAATTAGCTTCTGTTGCTCCAACTCTAGAATTAACAAAGTTTTTTAATCTTAGACAAGTCATTGCTGATTCTGAAGCAAAAGCTTCTGCCATATAAGTTTTACCTGTTCCCATAGGGCCTACAAAAAACATACCCATAGGAACTCTACCATAATTTCCAGAGTGAATATTTTTAAGAACTTTTTTTAAATAACTTTTTATATAATCCATTCCTCCAATAGAATCTAATTTATGTTTAGGTTCTAATATTTCAACTAAATCAAAACATTCTGTTTCTATAATTTTTTTCTTTCTTTCATTTAAAGCTTCATAAGATATTTTATCTCCAGTTTTATTAGCTTCTCTAAAAATACCTTGTATTTGTATTTTTCTTAAACCAGCAGTTAAATTGGCTAAATTTTCAATTGAAATATCATATTTTACATTAGGATATGTTTTAACTATATGTTTTATAAAATCTAATCTTTCTTCATAATCTGGCATAGGTATTTCTATAGAGCATACTTGAGGGTTTTTGACTATTTTTTCATTTATTTCTGATATATTTTCTGTTATTAAAATTACTAAATTATCTGAATTTAAAAGTTTTGGATCATTTGCCCATCTTTGAATATTTATAATATTAGCTCTTTCTTGAGTAGTTAAATAATTCATTCTATCTACAGACTGAAATAATGTTTCTGCATAACCTAAAATGATTCCTGTACTTAATGTAGGTATTTCCATAGCTCTTTCAAATAAAGATATAATTTGTGAACTATTTTGTTGAGAAAGTGGCTCTGATAATAATTCTTCTCCAATTTTAACCTTTTTAGTATTTATTGCTGTAATAAATTTTTTTCTCATTTCTGGTAATCCAAAAGACAAACCTTCACTTTCATCAAAATATAAAGAAATATCCTTGTTTTTGGTTAAAAGCTCATCTACTAAAAAGTCCTTTAGTGTTATATATTCATCATTAAATGAAACTAAATCTAATACATTAGAATGTAAAATAAAGATGATACTTTGACCAGAAAGATATTTTTTTCTAAGCTCTTCAAGCCACTTAGGAGTTTTTTTATCTTTTTCTTCTTTATGTTGTTTACTTAAATCAATCATCTTTTACCTAAACATATTTTTAAATATGCTTTTTATTATACCTGAGTAAAATTAGTTTGAAAATTTATCCTATAATTAAAGTAATTTTTTTATTATATATATTATGAAAATTTAAAAATTAAGAAAATAGTATTAATTTTTTTTCCAATTATCATAATTTTTGTAAATACTAAAATATAATTAATGTAAAGTAAGCAGTAAATAGTAAACAGTTAGCAATAAGAAAATTTAGAGCTTTTAACTATTTAACTATAATTGTATATAAAATTAGGATAAAAACGAAAGGTAAAGATGAAAGAACTTTTATCTGGTCTTATAAAAAAAGCAAATGTTGATTATGTAGACATAAGAATAGAAAAAACAGAAGGTAATTCTATTTCTTTTTCTGGAAATAATTTAGATAATATAAGCAAAAGCTATGGTATAGGTGGTAGTGTAAGAGCTTGCCATAAGGGAGGTTGGGGATTTGTATCTTTTAATAACCTTGATGATTTAAAAGAAAAATTAGATCAAGCTGTATCTCAAGCTAAAATGGTTGGTAATGATAAAACTATGTTAGCACCTGTAGATCCCGTTGAAAAAATTATTAGACCAACTATTATAAAAGATCCTAGAATTATTCCTTTATCAGATAAAAAGAATCTTTTAGAATATTTTAATCATAAAATGTTAAATGCTGCACCAGAAGTTCAAACTACTAAAGTTGCTTACTCTGATACTTATAAAAGTATTTTTTATGCTAATTCAGAAGGAACTTATCTAGACATAGAAAGAATGGATGCAAAAGGTTCTTTTGTTGTAATAACAAGAGATGGAGATTTAGTTCAACAAGGTTCTGTTTCTTGGGGAACAAATGATGATTATGGAATGTTAGAAAGATTAGAAGATAAAGTAGATGCTGCCGTTACAAGAGCTTTAACTCAATTAAAAGCAAAACCAGTAAAAGGTGGAAAATATACAGTTATTTTAGATCCAGTTTTAGCTGGTGTATTTATTCATGAAGCTTTTGGTCATCTTAGTGAAGCTGATTTTCTATATGAAAATACTAAAATGAAAGAAATTTTTACTATGGGTAAAAGATTTGGTCCAGATATTCTAAATGTAGTTGATAGTGGCTTACAACCTAATCAAAGAGGTACTTATGATTATGATGATGAAGGTGTTCCTGCTACAAAAACTTACTTAATACAAAATGGAATTCTTACTGGTAGATTACACTCAAGGGAAACAGCAGCTAAAATGGGTGAAAAACCAACAGGAAATGCTAGATGTATGAGTTATCGTTTTTCTCCAATTGTTAGAATGACTAATACTTATATAGAACCAGGTAAAACACCTTTTAGAGAATTAATTTCAGATATAAAAGAAGGTATTTATGCCAGAAGATATTACGGTGGTATGACTAATAAAGAAATGTTTACTTTTAGTGCGGCTGAAGCATATATGATAAGAAATGGAAAAGTAGAAGAACCTGTAAGAGATGTTGTTTTATCTGGAAATGTTTTTGAAACCTTACATAATGTTGAAGGGTTGGGAGATACTATGGGATGGCCTGATGGAGGTGGAGGATGCGGTAAAGCTGGACAATTTCCTCTTCCTGTAGGTATGGGTGGTCCAAACGTTAAAATAAAAAATGTAGTTATAGGTGGAAGATAAGGCGGATAAAATGTTAAATGAAATTCTTGATATAGCTTCAAAATATGTTGATGCGGCTGAAGTTTATTACTTAGAAAGCCACTCGACTCCTGTTAATTTTGAAGTAAATAGGTTGAAATCTATGGAGAGCAAAGAAACTAGAGGTGTTGCTCTTAGAGTTATAAAAGGTGGTAGATCGGGTTTTGCTAGTACTACTGATCTTGAATCGACAAAATTTGAGCAATTAGTAAAATTTGCTATAGAAATTGCTGATTTTGGAGCAGAAACAAATTGGACATTCCCAACTCATCATATTGAAAGTAATAGTTTAAAAATGAAAGCATCTCCTGATCTTGATAAATTAGTAAGTACAGGTAAAAATGCAATTGAAGCTATGTTAGACAAAGAGCCTGAAACTTTAAATAATGTTTCTTTAAATCATGTTAAATCTAGAGAAATAATTATGAATTCTAATGGTATTTCAGCTCATAGAGAAGGAGAATACGTATCTTTTTCTTTAGTTAGTCAATTAGTAAAAGATAATGATATTTTATATATCTATGAAGGTATGGCCACTACTGACTCTGAAATAAATTATAATAAAGTAACTAGTAAAATTTTAGAAATGCTAAAAAATAGTAAAGCTATTTTTCAGGTAACTAGTAAAAATATGCCAGTTTTATTTACTCCTAAAGCAATGAGTTCTCTTTTAATACCTGTAGAGCCAGCTTTAAATGGAAAAGCTATTTTACAAGGTTCTTCTTATTTTACAAAAAAACTAGGTCAAAAAGTTATGGATGAGAGAATTACTATATATGAAGATCCATCACAAGGTTTATTACCTATAAGTTTTGATGATGAAGGAGTTCCTGTAAGTAAAAAATCTTATATAGAAAATGGAATTTTAAAACAGTTTTATTATGACTTACAAACTGCTGGTGAAGCAAAAGTAAAACCTACTGGTAATGGTTTTAGAGGTGGTTTAAGTGATGCTTCTCCTGCTATAAGTAATCTAATTTTTGCAGATGGGGATAAAACATTAGAAGAAATGATTGAATCAGTTGAAGAAGGTATTATTGTAGATCAGTTTTTAGGTGCAGGACAAGGTAATACTCTTTCTGGAGCTTTTTCTTTAAATATTGCTTTAGGTTTTCTAATTGAAAAAGGTAAAATAGTAGGAAGAATAAAAGATTGCATGTTATCTGGAAATTCTTTTGATTCTCTTAATAATATAAAATACCTTGAAAAAAATCCAGATTGGTTAGGTTCTGGTAATAGAAAATATCCAGCTGTTCTTTTTAATGGTATGAATGTTGTAAGTAAAAAATAATATTATTAATCAATAATATTAAGACGTAGGATTAATACTACGTCTTTAGTTTTTTATATACTTTTTTATAGTTATAATTTTACTTTTTAGGTTTAAATTAAAAAAATGGAACAATATAATACTTACTCAGAAATAAAATCAAAAGTTGATTTAGTTGAAGGTTATTTAGTTGAAGGTGAGGATAGAGTTCTATTTGAAAAAGCTAAAGAACTTAAAGATAACTCTATCATAATAGAAATTGGTTCATTTAAAGGAAAATCCAGCGTAGCAATGGGATACGCTTGTGTAGGAACAAATAAAAAAATTTATTGTATAGATCCTTGGATTTCAGAAACTTATTTTAAAAATACTAAGCATGAAAATGAAGATATATATAATATATGGTTAAAAAATATAAAAGATAATGATTTAGAAAATTATGTAATTCCTATAAAAGAGTATTCTACTAATATATTACCAAACTGGAAAATAACACATGATTTACAAGCTGATTTAATTTTTATAGATGGAGATCATTCTTTTAAAGGTGTAACAGATGATTTTGTTGTTTCTTATCCACATTTAAAAGAAGGTGGTTTAATTATATTTCAAGACATAGCTACTTATTTTGAAGGATGCGAGGAATTTTGGTATAATATTGCCTCTAAAAAACTTATAGATCATGGTTATTTTAATTCCTTGTCTTATGGAAGAAAACCACTTCTTATTGATACAATTGAATATAAAAATATCTTAGAATTTTTATCATTAAATAAATTAGATTTAGCTTTACTTTATTTAAATAACTTACAAAATGATTATCCTTATTCTTTAAATTTAGAAGTTTTGAAAGCAATTATATATTATAAAAATAATGATATTTCAAATTCTAAGTATATAGTTACTAAATTATTTGAAAAATATACTTATGATGATTTAGTGGATATTTTTTATGAGTATTCAAATGATAATAATTATATTAATGAAATTATTTCAATATTTGATTTATCTAAAAAATTAGATTTTATAAATATAAAAAAAGCTAAGAACTTAAATAATATTTTGAAAGAAAAATTAAACGTAAATTGTGTTAAATATTTAATTTCTTTTTTAGTTATAAATAATGAAAAAGATTCTTTTTACTTAAATAAAACTATAGAGTCTTTAGTAAATAATAAATACTCTTATTTATATCAAATTAAAATAATTAGTTTTTTTGATTTTGATAGTAATTTTATAAATATTCTAGCAAATAATTATGATATAGAAATTATAAAATCCGATAATATTGTTTCATCCTTAAATAAGGCTATTAAAGATTCTAATTCAAAGTATATAAAAATAATGGATGAAAAAGAACATATATCAGATAATTTTATAGTTAATATTTTAAAATCCTTTTATAATACATTATCACCTATAATTTATTATGATTTTTATTCGGCTAATATTGATTTTAAAGAAGTAGTAGAAGATAAACTTTTAACTAATATTTTGAACTATTTTAATAATAATTCTGGAGCAATTTATTATGATTCTAATGAAGAAGGAAGAGATTTAAAAACAATTATAGATAATAAACTTAAACTAAAAAAAATAATTTTTTCTGATTATGAAACTGTAAATTCTTTTCTAAATCCTAAAAAGATTTATTATAATTTTGTTTGGGAAAAAAAATTAAATGATATATATGGAGAATTAAATGAAAATTTAAAATTTAGTTTTCTAAATTATTTTTTTATAGATCTTTTACTAAAAAATATATCTATTTCAAAATCAAATGATTCTATTACAATATATTATCAATTTAATCAAATTAATCCTTTTCTTAATACTATAAAATATTATTTTTTACATAATAGAAATAATGAACAGTTTTTTAATTCACTTGATGAGCTTGAAAAAGAATTGTTTTTAACTACAAATAAATTAAAAGATGAACGTTATAACCATAAAAATAAATTAGATAAATATAATAATGATGTCTATAATTATTATTTAAGTAATTTTTTTATTATAGATAATAAGTATTTTCTAGATTTTGACTTTTATAACCAAAAAAATAAACATTTAATTTATATTTTAAAAGATAAAAATATAGATGATGATTTAATAGAAAAAATAAATTATAATATAGATATAGTTATTACAGATAAAATTGACGATTTTAAGCATTTAAATTTAGATTTTGATAAAATATATGATATAAATAACATAAATATAGTGGGATTATTAGATGAAGTAACTAAAAATGAACCTTTTAGATTTAATATAGAAAGTAATATAGAAAATTGTCTAAAAGAATCAGAAATATTTTATAAAGAAAATAATTTTAAAAAAGTTATTAATGAATTAGAAAAACTAATAAAATATACTTCAAAAAATCATAAGTTATATTATTTAATTGGAATGGCATATTTTAATTTAAAAGAATATTCTTTAGCTTTAGATTTTTTATCTATTTCTTTTGAGTTAGAAGAAACAGAAGAAATAAGAGAGAAAATAATTTTATGTATGGATATTTTGAATATTAATTAAATACAAAAATATATTTAATACTAATAAAAAATAAAAATGCCTTGAAGCTCTTTTTTTTAGATTACATCAGGATTATAATTATAAATTATGATTATACCTATAATAAAAAGTAAATTTAAAATAACTAGACTCTCTGATAATTATTTATCGAGAGAACATTTACTATTACGATTAAAAAAAAGTTTTGATTCTGATAAAAAACTAACTTTAGTAACTGGAAATGCAGGGTTTGGAAAAAGCTCTTTGGTTTCTGAGTATATACAAAAATATACACATAATTATTTTTGGTATGGATTGACTGAAAATGATTCAGATATTGTTATTTTTATAAACCATTTTATAAAAGGTTTAAAATTAAACTTCCCTAATTTAGTTGATACTGATTTTGAAATGTTAATTTCATCTTCAAATTATTCTGATAATGTTATACAAAATATTTTAGGTATATTATCAGAAAATATTTATGAAAAAATAACAGATAAAATTGTAATTGTAATTGATGATTTTCAATTTATGCGTAATTCTGAAGCTGTAAATAAAGCTTTAGAATATATGATAGACTTTTTTCCTGAAAATGTTCAACTTATTTTAATTAGCCGTTATGTTCCTAATTTTAAGAAGATACCTCAACTTAGAGTTAGACAGCAAATAGAAGAAATTCAAGCAAAAGACTTAAAATTCACTGAAGATGATATTTTAAAAATAATACCAGAAAATATTTTAAAAGATATTCCTAAAGATGATATAAATAAAATACATCAAAAAACTGATGGTTGGATTGGAATAATAATATTACTAATTCAAACTTATAATAACAAAAATGAAATAAATAATTTATTAGAAACCAATAATGATATTTTTGATTATTTAGCTACAGAATTATTTGAAGTTCAAGAAGAAGAAATTAAAAAATTTATGTTAATTACTTCTATACTTCCAGTAATAAAAGAAAGTATTTTAACCGATTTAAATATATTAAATTATAAGGATAAATTAACTTATTTGAAAGGTATTAATATTTTATCTAACTTAAAAGAAAATGAATATGAATATAATCCAATATTAAAAGATTTTTTAAAGGAAAAAGTAAAAGAAAAACTATCTTTAGAAGAACAAAATAAAATTTATAATGATATGGCTAATTATTTTTATAATAAATCTAATTTAGAAAAAGCTCTTGAATATTATTTTTTAGCATATAAATATAACGAAGCAGAAATGATAGTTGTTGAAATTTCAAATGATTTAATTAATAATAATCGTACCGATACTTTAAATAAAATTTTAAACTCTTTTCCTGAAGAATATATAGAAAAATCAGCTAATTTACAAATTTATTTAGGTGAAATAAAAAGATTATGGGGGAATTATTCAGATGCCTTTAATCACTTTTATAAAGCTGAAGAAATTGCTATAAAATCATCTGATAAAACAATATTAGCTAAAGCATATATTTATGAAAGTATAATTTATGCTAGTAAAGGTGAATCTAAAGAAGAGCTTATTGATGAAGCAATAAAACTTTTAGATGAAAAAGATAATAAACTTTTAGCTTTTGCCTATAATACCAAAGGTATTTCTTATCTTTTTGGAGAAAAAATAGAAGAATCTTTATCTTACTTTGAAAAAGCATTAAAATATTATGAGGAATCTAATGATGGTACTGGTCAAGCTAAAGTATTACATAATTTAGGTTTTGCTTATACTATGTTAGGTAGTTTTGAATATGCTAAAAATACTTATGAGAGATCTATAAAACAAGCCGAAGCTACAGGTAAATATCCTTATGTCATGACTTATAATAATATAGCTATTATTTATAATTATTTAGGTGAATTTAAGGATGCTAGATTTTTTGCAGAAAAAGCTTTGAGTATTGCTAATCAGCTTAATTATAAAAGAGATATTTCTTATGCTTATTGGACTTTGGGTATGATTTCTGTTAATACAGAAGATTATTTAAAAGCAGAAGATTATTTTAATACTTGTTTATCTTTGGGTATAGATATTGGTGATAGACAAATTCAATCTTATGCTCTTAGTGGTTTATCTGAAATAGCAAGATTACAATCTAAAGTGAATAAAGCATTGGATTTAATTAATGAAGCTATTAGAAGAAGAGATTTACCTTTAGAAAATCAGGGTAATTTAGAGTTATTGGTTCAAAAAACAAATATTTTAATAGATAATAAAGATTTTAATCAATCTAAAGAATATATAGAAAAATATCTTTTAGATAAAGTAAAAAAACTAAATTATAAATATTATCTTACTTACTTATATTTTTATTTATCTTTAATTTATGAAAACATAGATAAGAAGTTATCAGAACTTTACTCTAAAAATACTTTAGATTTGATAAAAGAAAATAACTATCAATTCTTTTTGCAACAACATAAGCTAATTACAGAATACATAAAAAATAATTATGATAAGAAAATAGAACCTGAAATAAAACCTCAAGCTGAATATAAAATAAAATTTTATTGTTTTGGTGAATTTAAAGCACTTATTGATAATAAACAAATTTCAAATAAAGATTGGAGTGGATTTAAAACAAAATTAGCAGTAGCCTATTTATTACAAAATCCTAAAGGAGTAACAAAGGAACAATTAGCTAATTTACTTTATCCTGATACAGATATTACTAGAACAGCTATTAATGTAATTTTATCTAGAGTTAGAAAAGCTATAGAACCAGAATTAGGTAAAAATGAAACTTCTAAATATATTATTTTTAATGATGGAAAATACTTTTTTAATTTTGCTTCTAGTTATTTTGTAGATACAGAAGAGTTTAATTATTTATTAAGAGAAGCAAATGAAAATAATAATGAAGATGAAAAATTACTTTTATTTACTAAAATAATAGCTTTATATGAAGGTGATTTTTTAAATGAATTTAGTTCTGAATTTTGGGTTCAAATTGAAAAAGAAAACTTTAGAAGAAAGATAGATAAAGTTTTTGATCAGATTTTTGATATACATTATAAAAAGAAAAACTTTGAAGAAATAATAAAAATTTCTGAGAAAGAACTAACTTTGGATAGGTGTAGTGAAAAAGCTTTTCAAAGAAAAATAAAAGCTTTTATTGCTTTAAATAGAAAAGATGAGGCATTAAAAACTTACAAAATAATGAAAAATATTTTAAAAGTTGATTTAGGTGTAGAACCTAGCCAAGAGTCTTATTTATTATATCAAAAACTAAATTAATAAAAATTTTCACTTATATTTAACGTATCTTTTAAAAGATATTGTTATAATAATGTATCTATAATTTAGAGGAAATGTAAACTATGGAAACAAAAAAAGTTGGTTTGATGGCATCCCATGATTGGAGTATGAGAGTTGCTATGAAAACCTTTAGCCAGTTTTTAGATAAAACAATAAAATGGAAAGGTAAAGACTATAAAATAGAACTCACAAGAGTTATAGCAAAGCCTGTAATGTGTGGAAGAGATCTAAAGCAAGATGTTGATCTGTTAGTAGATAGAACTATACATTGGAATGATTATTATAAATGTTGGGCTCAACAAGCTATGAATTCTCAAGTTGAGCAAGTAAATAATAGTATGTCATTTAATAACCATGATAAACATAGTACCTATGATTTAATGGCAAGAGCAATTCATCCAAAAGATTATTTTCCTAGAACAGTTCTTTTACCTCAATTTTATCCTTATACAGAAGCTCAATATAAACAAGAAATGTGGGAATACCAACAAGAATTGATTATAAAAAATACTAAGTTTGGTTTTGATCCAAATAGAAGTTCTACAGATTGGAAAAAAGTAAATTCAGATCTTAACAGAGCTTACTCTTATAGAGGAAAAAGTCAAAAATTAAGAGAAGATTTCTATTATCATGGAAATTATATGAAAGAAGCTGTAGAACAAATTTTTGAAAATAAATTCCCTCTTTTCCTTAAAAAAGCGTTTGGTGGCGGTGGTAGTGATGTATTTAAAGTAGATTCATTACAAGAGCTTTATCAAAAATATGATAGCGAAACAGGTGGTAGAGCTTTTCATATTCAAGAAGCTATTGAAAATTATGATACCTTTGTAAGATGTATGGCTATTGGACCTCAAATATTACCTATGAGATTTGTTCCAGAAGCTCCTTTACATGAGCATTATAGTAAAGAAAAATTAAAACTTGATAAAGATATTTATGGAAGACTTTCTAGTTATGTTAAATTCATAAATTCTTATATGAGATGGACTTATAACTCATTTGAAGCTTTAATAAAAGATAATAGAATATCACCTATAGATTTTGCTAATGCTTGTCCAGATAGTAATTTTACTTCTTTACATGTTCATTTTCCTTGGTTAGTTTGTGCTTTAACAAAATGGTTTGCTTATTGTGCTGTAACTCAAAAAAATATGAGAAGAGATTTAGAACAAGATAGATATTTAAAATTCTTGAATGATAAAACTATTTCTCAAGAGAAAAAATTTGAAATGTATAATGAGTTAAGCGAAGAATACTTTGAAGTAAAACAATTTGAAGAGTTTTGTGCTGAAAACTTCGAAGGTCTCGAAGAGCAAATGATAGAGTTTTATGATAAATATTTTGATGAAATTATTGCTTCTGCTATAGAATACAGTGATTTCCCTAAAGAAGAACATTCTAGATTCTATCATGAATATAAAGAAACTATGGATACTATTTTCAGACCTAATGCAAAAGATTATTTAACAACAGTTATTTTTAGTTAACCGTGACACGTGAATTGTGAATCGTAATTAGACTTGTTTTAAATGGAAATACGCTTTTTTATATGTTTTCAAGTTAAAAAATTTCGATTCACGACTAACGATTAACGATTTACGAATTATTATGGAAAAAGAAAATTTTAATTTTTGGCAACCAGAAAAAGAAAATAATAGTTTAAAAGATTCTGATTCTTATCTTCAATGGGCTTTTTCTGATATAGCTTCTATGCCCAGAGAGAGTGTAGAACAAATAGTTAAAAATTTACTCAATATAGGATACTCTTATCATGCTGCTAGATGTTTAGAAATATCATCTCAGTATAAAATAGGAGTATTTTTTACTGGTAATGAGCTAATTAGTTATAGATTACCAAATTTTGGTGATTTTCATAGAGATATTAGAGCTTTGGTTTATGCTGGTTTAATTTATCTAAGTTCTAATCGAATTAGCACGGCTAAACTATCTTTTCAAAGAGCTCTTAATTTTGTTGAAGAAGCCTTAAGACAAATCAATTCTTATGAATCTGAAAGTACTAAAGATTTACTTTGCTTAGCTATTGGTTTTGAACTTGCAGGGCATTGTTCTTCTTGTACTTCTAATAAAAATGGACTAGATTATTATGAAGCTTCGGAAGAATATTGGAAAAAAGCTGAATATATCGATCCTGAAGAAATTCAAAGCTGGAAAAACTTGAAAATAATGAAAACTATATTAGATTGTTTAAATGACGTTTCTCAAATAAAAGATATTGAATCGGATGAGAAAAAGTATCTTTTATCATTAGATTATTCGCAACGTATAAATAAATCAAAAGAGCTTTTTTATTAGTTTTTTACAAAAAAAAGACCTAAAGCTTAAAAACTTTAGGTCTTTTTTGTTTGTTTTTATTAAAGAATACCTCAGAGCTCTGCTCTGGGGTTTCAGGGGGGGTACGGGGTAAAGCCCCCGAGCCCTTCCTCCTACGGGGTTGATACCCCGCAGGAGGTCTTAAATTCATTAGTTTTCTTCTAGTACTTCTTCTTCTCCAGAATCTACTACTAATTGAACTGTTATAACTTTATCATCACCACTTAATTTTTGTAAAATAACACCTTGAGTACTTCTACCCATAGTACGTATTTCAGATACTTTTTGTCTTATTACTACACCTTTTAATGTTGCAATCATAATTTGATCTTCAGGCTGAACAAGTAAAATAGAAGCAACTTCACTATTTTTCTTTAATTTTATGTTGATAATACCTCTTCCACCTCTAGATTGAACTCTATAGAATGAAACAGGAGTTCTTTTACCTTTACCTTCTGTTGTTACAGTAAGTAGTTTTGGTAAAGCATCATCATAATTAACCATAGGACTATTTTCTAATTCTTCTTCAGTTTCAACTTCAGTTTCTATTTCATCTTCAGCTTCATCAACTTGCGAAACATTTAAAAGATCTCCAGATAAAATATCTAAACTAACAATTTGATCTCCTTCTCTAAGTGTTATAGATTTTACTCCTCTAGCATTTCTACCCATAGATCTTACATCTTCTTCACTAAATCTTATAGAATAACCTTTTTTTGTTCCTATAATAATGTGCGAGTTTCCATCTGATAAACCAACCCAATTTAGAGAATCACCTTCATCTAAACCTATGGCAATTAATCCTCTTGCTCTTATATCTTTAAAGAAAGTAAGATCTGATTTTTTTATTACCCCATTTCTAGTTAGCATTACTAAATGACTACCTTCTTTGAACTCTGTAACAGGTATAACAGCAGTTATTTTTTCATCTTGAGTTAATTCTAATAAGTTTGCAATATTAGATCCTTTTGCTTGACGACTAGCTTCTGGTAATTCATAAACTTTAAGATCATAAGCTTTACCTAAATTAGAGAAAAATAAAATTGAAGCATGATTAGAACTTACAAAAAAATGTTTTACAAAATCATTTTCTCTAGTAGTTAAACCACCTTTACCTCTACCACCTTTCTTTTGTTCTTCAAATTGGTTAAGAGGAACTCTTTTTATATAGCCTTGATCTGTCATGAAAATAGCCATTTGTTCATCTGGAATTAGATCTTCATCAGTTAACTCACCAGGATCTGGTAATAGTTGAGTTCTTCTAACATCTTTAGACTTTTCTATTAATCTAGAAACTTCTTCTTTTATTATTCCATCAACTCTTTCATCTCTAGCTAAAATATCTTGGTAATCAGTTATTTTTGCTAATAATTCATTATGTTCATCTTCTAATTTTTTCTTTTCTAAAGCTGTTATTCTTCTTAATTGCATATCAAGTACAGCTGTTGCTTGTGCTGAAGAAAGAGCATATTTAGAAACTAATAAATCATGAGCTTCTCCTGTTGTTTGAGATGATCTTATGTCTTTTATAACATTATCAATATTATCTTGAACAATTAATAAACCTTGAACAATATGATCTCTTGCTTGTGCTTTATCTAAAAAGAAAGTAGTTCTTCTTCTAATTACATCAATTCTATGCTCTAAATAGTTTTTTAAAACTTCTCTTAGATTTAAAACTTTTGGTTGCCCTTTTACTATAGCAAGCATATTAGTACTAAAAGTAGTTTGTAAAAGAGTGTATTTATATAAATTATTTAAAACAACATGAGCTACTGCATCCCTTTTTATTTCTATGACTAATCTCATACCATCTTTATCAGATTCATCTCTTAAATCTGAAATTCCTTCTAACTTAGCATCTTTAACTAAATCAGCTATTTGTTCTATAATTCTTTTTTTACTTACTTGATAAGGTATTTCTGTTACTACTATACTTTGTCTACCTTTTTTATTTTCTTCTATATTAGCTACGCTTCTAACAGTAACTTGTCCTCTACCTGTCATGTAGGCTTGTTTTATTCCTTTATCTCCAAGTATTATTCCACCTGTAGGAAAATCAGGTCCTTTTACAAAATTCATTAAATCTTGAATAGTTGCATCTTTATTATCTACTAAATGTAAAATTGCTTCTACAACTTCTCTTAAGTTATGTGGTGGGATACTGGTGGCCATACCAACTGCAATTCCATTAGCTCCATTTAATAAAAGATTTGGAAGTAAAGCTGGTAAAACTCTTGGCTCTTCTAAAGTATTATCAAAATTTGGAGACCAATCAACTGTATTAGCTTCAATATCATTGATCATTTCCATAGCATTTTTAGATAATCTAGCTTCAGTATAACGCATTGCTGCTGGTGGATCTTCATCTATAGAACCAAAGTTTCCTTGACCATCTACTAATAAATATCTAGTAGAAAAATCTTGGGCTAATCTAACTGTTGCTTCATAAATAGAGCTATCACCATGAGGGTGATATTTACCCATTACTTCCCCAACTATACGGGCAGATTTTTTAAAAGGTTTATCAGGGGTATTATTTAGTTCATACATAGAATATAAGATTCTTCTATGCACTGGCTTTAAACCATCTCTTACATCTGGTAAGGCTCTAGAAACAATTACAGACATTGCATAGTCCATAAAAGATTGTTTCATTTCTTCTCTTATGTCTATATCTTTTATTTTTTGAGAAAGTTCATTGGTCATCTATTTTAACCCTTTCAATTAAATATAATAATAACTTAATTAACTATTAATCCCTCTTTATAATAATTTATAGAGGGATTATAGATTGATTTATTTTTTACCAAAGGGGTTTCCAAAAGGATTAAATCCACCCATTTTTTGTCCTAAAAAGCTTGTTTTAGGCATTTGAGATAAATCTGGTAAACCACCACCTGGAGGCATTTGCATATTAGCAGGCATATTTGGTAGATCAGGAACTCCACCATTTTTTTGGAAGTATTTTTCCATTCCTTTAACCATTTTTTCAAACTTTTTGGCTTTTTTACTTTTTCCACCACCAAATAAACCAAAATCTGATAATGTTTTTATCATTTTTTGCATTTCACCAAATTTTTTAAGTAAGTCATTTACTTCTTGTATTTTAGTTCCACTACCTTTTGCAATTCTATTTTTCCTACTTGTATTGATTTTATTAGGATCTTCTCTTTCTTCTCTAGTCATAGAACAAATAATCGCTTCTATACGTTTCATTTGTTTTTCGCCTTCTTCTATCTCTTCAGGTTTTAATTTTCCACCTATTCCAGGTATCATACCTAAAAGTTGTTCTAAAGAACCTAATTTTTTCATTTGTTTCATCTGAGCAAGAAAATCATCTAAAGTAAATTTACTTTTTCTTAATTTTTCTTCTAATTCTTTAGCTTCTTTTTCATCTATATTAGATTGAGCTTTTTCTATAAGAGTTAATACATCTCCCATACCTAAAATTCTTCCAGCTATTCTTTCTGGATGAAATGGTTCTAATGTATCTAATTTTTCTCCTAAAGACATGAATTTTATTGGTTTACCAGTTACTGCTTTTACTGATAAAGCCGCACCACCTCTAGTATCACCATCTAATTTTGTAACTATAACTCCGGTTATTTCGAGGTATTCATTAAATGTCTCAGACATTTTTACTGCATCTTGCCCAGTCATAGCATCAACCACTAATAGTATTTCAGTTGGGTTAGCTACATCTTTTACTCTTACTAATTCATTCATTAGTTCTACGTCTATATGCAATCTTCCTGCTGTGTCAAGTATTATGATGTCATGACCGTTTTTCTTTGCAAATTCCATACCTTGTTTAGTAATTTCTACTGGATCTATTTGTCCCATAGAAAAAACAGGTATGTTTATTTGTTTTCCCAAAACTTCAAGTTGTTTTATAGCAGCTGGTCTATATATATCTGCCGCAACTAAAAGAGGTCTTCTTCCTTTTTTTCTAAGACTCAAAGCTAATTTAGCACTAGTAGTTGTTTTACCAGCTCCTTGTAAACCTGCCATCATATATATTGTAGGAGAATTAGGTGCAAATTTTAACGTTTGGTTTTCACCACCCATAAGATTTATAAGTTCATCATTAAGTATTTTTATAAATTGTTGTCCTGGAGAAATACTTTTTAAAACTTCAGCTCCTATGGCTTTTTCTTTTACAGTGTTAATAAATTCTTTTACTATTTTTAAATTAACGTCAGCTTCTAATAAAGCTCTTTTAACTTCTCTAATAGCATCTGAAATATTTTCTTCTGTTATATGGCTTTGCCCAGTAAGTTTTCTAAAAGCGTCCTGTAATTTTTCGGACAAGTTTTCAAACATAAATTACACTCAAAAAAACAATTATATATCTAATACAGGATACCATGAAAACTCGTATTTTCAAAAGAAATATTCAAAAATCGCAACACAAACTAAAAAAATATTTTTTATAAAATAGGTATTATTTATTTAGATAGTAAAAAATAGTAATAATCAGATAAATAATCTTTTTTTAGATTTAAGAAAGCTTTATTATTATTTTTAATAAAACTGTTTATTTTTGCAACGTATTTTAAATTTTCAGTGTTGTTTATATCTGAAATCATTAATATATTAGGATAATTTTTATCTTGTAAATTATGATATGGTGAAGTATAAATTTTAAAATTAGTAAAATCCATATTATCTTTATCATTAAAAATATGCTTTTGTGGGTTTATTAGGACTACTTTTTTAAATAATTCTGGTCTTCTATTTAATACTATTTGTAACGCTAATGCAGAATGATTTTCTCCTAAAGCATATATTTCCTTAAAATTTGGATTTTTTTCTAATATATATTCTATAGAGTTTATAATATCATCTAAGAAGTCTCTTTTAAAACTTGTATATTCATTATTAAACCAATTTTTAGAGTTTTCTTCAGCTCCATTAAGGTGTATATAGTTAATAGTTAAACCTTTATCTAATAAACTTATGGTTTCAGGTTTAAAAGAGTCATTTTCTGTTAAACCTCTTAATTGAATTAAAACCTTATTATTTTTGGTGTCAGTATTTTTATAAACACTAGAAATATTTATTATCCCGTTTTTACCTTTAAATGAAGACCTATTTGTTTTATAATCTGACTCTCTATAAGAAAAAACTTCTTTTTGTTCTATTTTAGTTAGAATTTTTTTATCTGGTTTATAATTATATATAATTTCTGGTTTTATTAATGATGAAAAACTAAAATTGAAATCATTATTATTATAAATAATCTCATCAGTTGGTAAAATTTCATAATTAATTTCATCTTTAAAATCTAAATTAAATCTTTTAAAGTTTTTAAGGTTAATAACTTTTATTCTCTGAAAAAAATCTTCTTTATAAAAAACTATAGCAAAATTCTTATTTACAAATAATTTATCTAATTTTTGATTTTCATTATTTGGGAATATTTCTTCCCAAGTATTTCTATAATTTTCTAAAACATTCACCCCCATTAGTTTGTAATTTGTAGCTCCTGAATTAGTTAAAACAATAAACTTATAACCATTATGTTCAATATTGTAAAAAATACCTTTTTTTCTTGGAGTAAATACTTTAAAGTTATCTTTAGGGTCTTTGGCTCCCATATATCGTATTTCATTAGAATCTTGATTAATGCAGTTAAGGAAAAGATAAGAATCACTAATAGATTTTCTAAGAGTTAACGAAAAATTAGGATCTTTTTCTTCATAAATAATTTTTGATTTATTATACTCTAAATTATATTTATACAACTTATATATATTTTTTTCATCTATTGATACATAAAAAATATTTTTACTATCATTACTCCATTCAAAATTACCAATACTATTACTTATTTCTAATAAATCATTATTTCTTTTTATAGTTATTGTATTTGTATTTAAATCTTTTTTAGCCATATATATATTATTAGGACTTTTTTTTATTATTTCATTTATTTTTTTATAATAATTATTTCGTAAATTTAATTCATTTGTTAATTCTTGTTTAAAAATAGGGTTTTTATTAATATAATCATCAAAGTTTTTAGTTTCCATATCTAAAAAATCTTTAAAAATAGTATTTTTTAAATCTTCAAAATAATGAAAGTCATCTATATAATCTTTATAACCTATTTTAGTTTTATAAGGTATTTTAGTTAGTTCAAATAATTTAGGATTATTTATTATATTTTGGTTATAAAAAGAGGCTGTTTTTATTTCCTTTATTTCTTCTTTTATCTTATAAGTAGGTAAATCTTTTTTATTTTGGCATGATATTAAAAAAAATAAATTTAAAATAAAATAATAAAATAGGTTGCTTTTTTTATTTATCATATATTTATTTAAGCTTCTAAAATTTCATTTATATTTCTTGATAATTCTGGTACATTACAAGGTACATAAAAATATTTTATATTAAGATCAGTTATTTTTTTATTAATAATAATACTGTCTTTTTTTAGAGGAGCTGAAATAGCTAATATAGGTACATTATTAAAATTTTGATTATTTCTTACATGTTTTGCAAATTCTAAATTATCTTCTAACTTTTCATGAGCAAGAACAATAAGTTTTGGTTCTAGTAAAAAAATTTTAGTTAAAAACTTTACCATTTCATCTTCATTTATTAATTCTTCAACATCAATACTCTTTATAGCTTGTTCAAATATCTTAGTATTTAAAGATGATTTACCAGATAATAATATTCTTTTTTTATTTAAAAGCTTTGGTTTTTTATCCATTCGAATTTCATTAAACCCAATAATAATAAAATATATTAATATTTTTTATATAATAACATAATATCTAGTAAAAATTTTAAGCTAAATTTATTTGATATCTCATAGTTAATTATTAGGTTGGTATTATTTAATAATTTATGAATTAAATGTTAATAATTTTAAGTTCCATTACCGTAATAAACACCATTAACGTATCTAGTTTTCGCTTTAACATCCATTAAATCATAGGCATTACTTTTAACAAATTTATCCATAGTATTACCAAGAGCTTTTTTAGGATTATCTCTTTCTTTTCGTTTTTCATCTAAAAAGCTTGAAATTTCGCTTTTTACTGATTTTAGTATTTTACCAACATTCATAATTTACATTTTATTTTTATCTTTAGAAATATGATATATTAAACTAAGGTTAAATTCAAGTGGTACTAACTAAATTAATAAAAATAACTGTTAGTTTATTTTTTATTAATTTTTAGAACTTAAAAGTTCCTTTTATAAATCCAGCTGTTTCACCTGCATAAACACCATCTGTTTTTGAACCAACTATTTCTTGCTTTGCTCCTGCCGATACACTAACTATTTTAGAAATATCATAAGAGCCTCCTGTTTCAAAAACTCCTCTTCCTCCCTCTAATGAGTTTACATAGTTAGCTCCACCATAAAGATCTATTTTACCTAGTCTATAAGAAGCACTAGCTCCAACCATAGAATTATCAAGATTATTAACTTGATTTAACATATATTGCCCATAAACACTACTTGAAAAATTCCCTTTATCATAGTTTAATCTTCCATTTACTCCTAAGTTTGTAAATTCAAATGGATTTCCACCCATAGCTATTCCTGCTACAGCTAAATTTCCATCATAGTTAGCAAACATTCCTGCACTATATGAAAATCCTTTTCCTAAATCACCATAAAATCTTTGATCTACACCTAATTTTAAATCTGCTAGTCCACTTGTATAACTTTCATCAAATCCAAATTTACCATCAGTTTCTATTTTTCCTGCATCACTTTTTTCTTTTCCATTAAAAGCCAAACCTCCTGCTAATCTACCAGTAATAGTTGTTGCTGTATAATGATTTTCTCCAAGTTTTGCATTAATTGGTCTTAATTGTCCTTCTATACTTGTTCCTGCTAATAAAGTAGGGTTTTTTATAAAATTAGTAGAACCTACTTGCCTAGAGCCATCCTCTGGCCTATATTGAATTCCTACAGATGCTTTTAAGAAATTATTTTCATTCCCTAATTTATAACCTATGGCTGTATTAACAGAATTTTTAGCTGTAGGATCTCCAAAGCCACCAGTTGGGTTATATCCTAATTTTACACTAAATTTATCACCAAGTGTTTTTTCAAGTTGGATACCTAAATTAGAATCTATAAGCATTTGATCTTTATGCTCTAATTTTAGACTTTTATGATAGTTTTGAAATTTAGAAGTATAAAATATTCCTTCAACATGCCCAGATTCACCTTCTTTTGGTGGAGTCCATTTATAAATAGCTGCAGCTGTACCATAATTAAGTGCATTAACAGCTTCTTCTGGGGATGTAGCATATCGTCCTAATAATTTTTTTACATCTTCTGGAGTATAAACTTTATCATATTCAATTATTCCATAACCTTTACCACTAGGTTCTTTATAAGATGTAATAGAGTGACTTGTTTGTGCTGATGTATATCCTACTTGAACGGCATCATAACCATTCTTTTTTAGCATATAAGCTGCTAATTGATGAACATCTCTGCATACCCCTTTAAAATCATTTAAGGTATCTTCAGGTTTTTTAGCTCCTGCTGGTCCATTAACTGCTGTTCCTGCTGCCCTATCATGATCATAATTATAAGAACCCATAGAACCAACTAATTGAGCTACTTTATGTGGATCATTAAATTTATTAGCTATTTCATCTAGGCTTCCAACTGGTTTTGAATATAAAACTCCTGATTCTCCATTTATTTTTAGTTCTACATTTTTATCTCCTACACCAAGTGATGAATAAGAGGTATTAGGCATTTGGAATTTTTTGTCATTTATATTAGGTTTTATTGCTTCGTTTTTTTCATCTTCTATAAAAGACAAATTATAATTAACATCATTTTCAGAGCTTTTTACATTGAAGTTAATGCCATCTTTTTTACCTTTTTCTATTAATTCTAAGACTTTTTTATCATCGTTTGTTATTGCTTTAGATTTTAAATCAGTTATTTCTGAGCTGGTTAATTTTTTATCAAGTGATGCTTTTTGAAGACTAGCATTAAATTCTTTACTTAAATTTCCTACAGATTCCATATTTTTTACCAGAAAAAGAATTGCATATAAAATTATAGAATAAAATATAATCTACTTGCTAACAATTTAGGAAAAGTAAAAAAATAACTTACCACACTTTTTGTTTTAGCTATTGCTTGTTTGGGCGTAAAATTTTACGCCCTGACATTTTGTAAAAAGTATTTTTGTTATAAGTTATTTTTTTCACGATACTTAATGTTAGTAACTAATCTAATGTGCTAGTTTATTTTAATAATGAATTTAAATACTTATTCTTTTCTAATCTAATAGGTAATTGTATAAAACATCTAAAGATAAGTTTAATAATTTTTAGATATATTTCTCTTTCAGAATATTCAATATCTAATAATAGATTATATTTTAGTCATAATTTATACACAGATCCAAATTAAAGTTTTTGAAATTTTATAAAATTAATTTTAAAACAAATAATTTGTATTTTTAATTTTTACTTTATATAATTAACTAAAAATTTTATTAAAAATAATAGGAATATGGAAAAAATTATTTTAGATGGTAACTCCTTAGATTTGGATAAAGTTGAAAAAATATCTAAAAAAGAAGCTTTGATAGAATTATCAGAAGAATCAAAACAAAAAATAACTAAATCTAGATATATTGTAGAAAAAATTTTAAAAAGTGATAAAATTGTTTATGGAATAAATACTGGTTTTGGTTTTTTAAAAAATGTAATTATACCAGAAGATAAAATAGAAAAATTACAAGAAAATTTAATAATAAGCCATTCAACAGGTGTTGGTGATTATTTTGAAGAAGAAATAGCTAGAAATATGCTCTTATTAAGAATAAATTCTTTAGCTAAAGGGTTTTCTGGTATAAGACTAGAAGTAATTCAAACTTTAATTGATTTTTTAAATAAAGGAATTTCCCCTTTAGTTCCTTGCAAAGGATCTGTTGGTGCTAGTGGAGATTTAGCCCCTTTATCACATATGGTTTTACCTCTTATGGGTATAGGAGATGTATTATATAAAAATAAAATTTTATCTGCTGAAGAAGTATTAAAAATAAATAATCTTCAACCAATAACTCTTAAAGCAAAAGAAGGCTTGGCTTTAATTAATGGAACTCAAGCTATGACAGCAGTTGCTTGTAAAGTATTAAATAAAGCTAAAAAAATGATTGATACTTCTGAATTTATTGCATCAATGACAGTAGATGCATTAAAAGGTACTAATCAAGCTTATAGAAATGAATTGCATATTATTAGACCTCATCAAGGGCAAATTATTTCAGCTAAAAATATGTTTAATCATTTAAAAAACAGTGAGATTATGAATTCTCATCCAGATTGTGAACAAGTACAAGATGCCTATTCTTTAAGATGTATACCTCAAGTTCATGGTGCAGTTAGAGATGCTATAAATTATGTTGAAACTGTATTATTAACAGAAATAAATTCAGTTACAGATAATCCTATTATTTTACCTGATACAGAAGAAGTAATAAGTGGGGGGAATTTTCATGGAGAACCTGTAGCAATAGCTATGGATTTCCTTTCTGTAGCTTTATCAGAATTAGGAAATATTTCAGAAAGAAGAGTAGAAAGATTAGTAAATCCTTCATTAAGTAATGGCTTACCAGCTTTTTTAACTAATGATGGAGGTATAAACTCTGGTTATATGATAGCTCAATATACAGCAGCTTCTTTGGTGTCAGAAAATAAAAGTTTAGCACATCCAGCTAGTGTAGATTCTATACCTACATCAGCTAACCAAGAAGATCATGTTAGTATGGGAACCATAGCAGCTAGAAAAAGCTATGATATTTTAAAAAACACTGAATATGTTTTATCTATAGAGGCATTATGTGCAGCACAAGGTTTAGATTTTAGAAAACCCTTAAAAACAGGTGATGGGGCTAAAATAATGTATGAAAAAATTAGAAATGAAATACCTACACTTAATGAAGATAGATTAATACATCAAGATATAGAAAAAGCTAGAAAAATACTATTTACTTAAAAAACTTGTAAAACATTTTTGTAATAATAGGAATTACAATATACTTACCTTGATATGCTTGTGAGGCATAATATAATATTGTAGAAAAAGCTATTAACATTTGCATTGAAACAAAAAAACCAAATAGTATATTAATAAAAAAGCCAAATAACTCTTTTAGGTTCCAATAAGCAAATATAAGAAAAACTAAAAAAAATAAGTTTAAAATATAAAATAGTAAAGCATGAGAAGAATGATATTTTATATAATAATTTTTTTTCCCTGATGTAAATATAGTAAATATAGATACAAAAGGAAAATATGAAATAGCAGCTAAAATATAATCATTCTCAGGAGACTGAGAATTATTTTGCATAAATTAACCAGCAACTAATTGTTTTATAGAAGTCATTGTTCTTTTTGAAGATAATTTTAATAAACCCCAATCACAATCTTTTTGAGCTTCTGTAACAAGTATTATTTTACCTGCAATAAATAACAAAGTTTTATCTCCATTACTTCTTTCAACCCATAATTGTTCTATAGCTTCTTGAGAAACACTAGCTTCGTCTTTTAGGTTATCTTCAAAGTTTGAAACTGTTTGAGATAAAATAGCTGCCATAGTTTCTGTATCAACTTCATTAGGTTGATTTTTTCTTCTACTATCATGTGCAATTATTTTACCTTCTTTATCAACAACAAAAGCTGTTTTTATACCAGGCATTTGCTCCATACTATCTAATACTTTTATTATTTCAGAAACAACTTTTGGAGTTATTTTTGAAATATCTTCTTCTATCTCAAAAAATCCTTTTGATACTAAAGAAACTATAGAAGAAAAAGCTTTAAAATAAGAAGTCCCACTCCATAAAATTAAATCCTTAATAGTTTTGTTACCATCACAAGACTTATAAATTTTCTCTTCTTCTTTTGTAAAAGTAGGATTAGATATATTTTTAATTTTAAATTTTGAGGCGTTTTTAGGTAATTTTTTTCTAAGTTCTACCCAAGAATACATATTTTGATAAATCTCAGCAACCCAATTATTAGCAGGTATTAAATCTTGCCTACCGACTGATAACTGAACTCCTGATTTTAATTCATAATCAACTTTATCTAAATCAAAAATAGAATAAATTGAATCTGCACACTGATGAGATCTGATATAGGAGATAATTCTATCTGGAACTAAAGCGTTATCCATTAAAAATTTATCCATATTAAAATCATTTAGAGAAGGATTATCTAATAAACTAAACTTATCAGCAGGAAGTATATTTAAAGATTTTATAGCATCTTTTAGTTGTATAGTTTTAGATGAATAAGCATATAATATTTGTCCATCTTTAATCCAAATTATACCTCTGGTATCTTCACCTGATACTTCAAGAGCACCTGTTACCTTTTTGGATGAAAAAAGCTTTAGTATATTAGGGAGAGATGGCCCTGTCATTGTAGCTTTAAATTCCAATTTATACCTCCTAAATTCCTTCCAAAAAACTATATATCTTATTCACTATCTTGTTGCTTATTCCAATTAACCCAATCATTATATTTAAGTTTATCATTTTCTTGATTTGAAACAATAGCATTTCCATTATTATCTATTACAATTTGTTTATTTTCTGTTATCTCAAGCCATTTATCCAAAGAAACTTTATATGGTCCTGGAACAATATGATATGGTTTTTCAACTTGTTTTGGCTTTGATAAAACTTGAGGTTTAAGGGTTTGCTCTTTTTTTGTTATATCTTTAGTATCTTCTGTCAGAACTAATTTATTTAAATTAGTTTCTAATTTTTCTAAATCTGTTTGTTTAGATTGAACTCCAACAGAACCATTAAAAACAGACATTTCTGTTTTTGAATTATCAGAATTAACATCAAAAACAGTACCCATAACAGCTAAAACAGCACTATTAGTTTTTATAGTAGTTCTGCCTTTACCTTTATTAGCTATATTAGCCCAAACTTGACCAGCAGATAAATCAAAAATACTATATTCTTTATTTTTAGATCTAACTAAAATAATACTACTATTTTCATTCATACGGAGTTTAGATCCGTCTTGAAAAACTAACTCTAGTTTAGATTTATTTGCAGTTTTCACTCTATGGTACATTTCAATAACCATATCTTTTTTTAATTTAGTCCATTTATTATTTTCCGATATTTCGGCAGTACCAATTAACTTAGTTATTTTAGCTAAAGATTTAGATTGAATTTCTACTGGGTTATTTGCTAAAGCATGACTAGAAACTAATAAGGTTAGTAAAATTTGAAATGTAAGTAAAAAATAAGGTTTAAAAATTTTTAACATAGATTAAATACCTTTAAATAAAAATAAGAGAAAATCAAAAATAGTACAGGTAATTTTTCAAATAGCTTTGTAAATAATTAGAAAAATATAATTAGAAAGTAGATAAAAATAAAGTTAGTATCAAGGTTTTTATCTAAAAATATTTTTTGAAAATTCTCTAATTTTATTTTATGATCTTATAATTCCATCAATTCTATTAATTAAATCATTTACTTCATCATAAGAATAATGCTTTTCGTCCAAAACTTTATTAAGATAAAATTTAAAAACAAATTTTTGTTCTGCTTCATTTGTAGATACAACAAAGCCCATATTTTTTTCTCTCATGTTATAAAAGTTATTAAGAAGAACATAAAATCCCTCCCTTTGCCAATCTTTTAATTTATTGGTAAAAACTTCAACTGCATTAGACATATTAAAATCCTTTATATTTTTAATAATAAAAAAAGAGCTTAAAGCTCTTTTAATTTTAACACAATAGATACAAATAATATATCAGAAAAGAAAATTATCTTTGTCTTCTTCCGCCGCCACTAAATTTTTTTTCTTCTCTAGGTTTAGCTAAACTAACTCTTATTTTTCTACCATCAGCATCCCAATTAGCAAGTGCTTCAACTGCTTTATTGGTTGAATCATTATCAGACATTTCAACAAAACCGAACCCTTTAGATCTTCCTGTTTCTCTGTCTGTTACAACATTAGCAGAAACTACAGTGCCAAATTCGGAGAACTTTTGTTTTAAATCTTCTCCTGTAAATTTATAAGGAAGATTACCAACATAAATGTTCATACTAAAAAAACCTCGCAAAAACTAAATAAAAAACATTGAATTAAAATCGACATTTAAAAAGGGTCTAAATTAATGAGAGACTTAGTATTTTTATATATTTATTAAAAATACAGTAATATCAATCTACCGTTTTTTTAGATCAAAATTAAAACAATTACACTATTTTAAAATAAATTAAAAAATAATACAATAGTTAATAGTAATTTTTATTAATAATTTAAGGTTAATAATTACTAATATATACATTAGTAAATTAAGTAAATAATTTTATTATTAAAAAAAATGTTTGCTATTATATAATTATATAAAGCTCTTTATACTCACTACATCAAATTAAGGTGAGTTAAAAAGGATAAAAAATGACTTTTGTTTTATTAAAAAATAGTAACTTTGTAAAAGAAAAAATTAGTGTCCCTAAAATTTTTTGTTTAGGTTCTAATTATTTAGATCATATAAAAGAAATGGGAAATAAAATTCCAACCGAGCCTGTAATTTTTATGAAACCATCAACAGCTATTATAAGAAACGAAGAAAGTATTTTAATCCCTGATATTTCTAAAGAAGCCCATCATGAAGTAGAATTAGTTTTATTAATAGAAAAAGATGGTAAAAATATAAAACCAGAAAATTCATTAGAATATATTAGTGCTATAGGTATAGGTTTAGATATAACACTCAGAGATTTACAAAAACAAGCTAAAGAAAGTGGAAAACCTTGGGTAATAGCTAAAGGATTTGATACTTCAGCTCCTTTATCGGATTTTATTAGTATAAAAAAAATACCTGATCTAAATAATATAAATTTTGTTTTATATGTAAATAATGAAATAAAGCAAAAAGGTAATTCAGGAGACATGATTTTTAAATTTCCTCAGATAATATCATATATATCAAATATTTTTACTTTACAAAAAGGTGATATTATTTTTACAGGAACGCCTCATGGTGTAAATAAAATAAATAAAGGCGATAAATTAAAAGCTGTTTTAGAAAATTATATTGAACTAAATGTTAATGTTAATTAGGGGAACTAAATGGAAATAATACTTGCTTCATCTTCACCAAGAAGAAAAGAGTTACTTAAGTTAGTAGGATTAGATTTTCAAATAGCTAATTCTAATATAGATGAAATATTAGATGAATCACTCGCATTAGAAAAAAGAATTGAAAAATTAGCCTATGAAAAAGCTGATGCTATAGCAAAGAATTTAGTCGGAGATTTATTAGTGATAGGAGCTGATACAGTTGTAGAAATAAATGGTGAAATTTTGGGTAAACCAAAAGATAAAGAAGAAGCAAAAGAAATGATTAAAAAATTAGAGGGTAAAATACACAATGTTATAACAGGGGTTGCAATAATACCTACTGAAAGTAAATATAAGCCTGTAACTTTTCATGAAAAAACACAAGTTAAATTTAGAGATTTAACAAAAAAGGAAATATCTAGTTATGTAGATTCAGGTGAATCTTTAGATAAAGCAGGAGCCTATGCTATACAAGGCTTAGGAACTATGATAGTAGAAGCTATTTATGGTTGTTATACTAATGTAGTTGGTTTACCTATACCTCTTTTGATGAAAAAATTAGCAAAACATTATAATTTCAAAAGATTATAAATTAAAATAATGTCTGAATTTATAAATAGTAGTTTTAATATTAATAAAACTGGAAATTTAAAATCTAATTCTAGTATAAAAAATGATAATACTAAAGCTACTGGTGATTTTAATTCTTTATTAAATAAAGTAAATAATAAAAAAGCTAAAAATAATAGTAGTCTAATTAATCAGGAAGCAGACATAGAACCTGATATACACGTAATGATGCATGTAGCTCAACATCATGTTGTTGTTATAAAAGAAAAAGAAAAAAGTACTAATTCAAAAAATAAAACTGATTCAAAAGAAAAAAAACTTGATAAAAAAGAAAAGAAAAAACTTAAAACTAACCAAAATTTAATAAAAGAAGTTAAAGAAAGAAAAAAGTTTTTAAATGCTAAAAATAAAAAAAGTAAAAATTCTTCTAATTCAAATAGAGTAAATCAAGATGAAGATGAGAATAATATCTCGGATGATAATGAAGAAGGTTTTTCTCATGTGCTTCAAAAAGAAAAAAAACATGAAGAAATAAAAAAAGACAATCAGATAAATTTTCAACAAGAGGATAAAAACCAAGAAAAAGAAGAAAAAGATCAAAGAAAAAAAAGAAATAATTTTTATGAGATAGAAGAATTTGATAATCATATTTCAGAAGAAGATTTTTCTAGCATAATTAAATCCTATGGTTTTAAAGAAAATTATCATAATAAAAACATAAAAGAAATTATTAATCATTTATCTAATGAGAATTTAACTAAGTCTGACTCGGAAAAAATCTCTAGTTTTATTTCATCAAATTTATCTGAAAATAATGAAATACATTTTTCTGATAAAACAATTTTTCAAAGAATAATAAATGAAATATTAAATCATGAAATTGATAATGTTTATTCCAATATACTTAATAGATTTCACCCTGAATCTATTACAAAAATTTTTAATTCGATCCCTGATAAATTTTTAAGTGGGATAATAAAAAAAATCATTACAAAAAAAGAAAAGGGTAAAAGTATAAAATCTATTTTTAAATTATCTAATGGTAAAAAATTAACTTTTGATGAAACTGAAGAATTATTAGAAGTTTTTGAAGATGATCTAAATAATAATGAAAAAGAAGTAATGAAAAATATTTTTGCTGGTTATTATCATAAAGACTCTCAAGATAAAATTTATGGTTTAATTTCAAAATTAAAAGAAAAAGATGCTATGTTAACAGGTTTTTTAGAAACACTACATGAGTTATTTTTAGATTTTCATGCTAATGATCAAAAAGAAAGTAGTAAAAAAGCTTTATCTTTTTTAGAAATATATCAAAATAGCAATAAATTTTCTATGTCAGATTCTAAAATTTTAGCTCAATTTATTAGCAAAAAATATTTTGATTCAAGAAACTTTAATCAAGAAAAAATTCAAGAAACTCTTGAAAAAATAATTAGTAATAATAAAGTTCAAACTATGTATTTAGATCTAATATCAAACTTTAGTGATAAAAACTTATTATCTTTTATGCCTTCAAATATTGATTTAGAAATAAGAAATATATTTAAATACTCTCATTTTATGAAAAATGAAGTTGAATACACCTTAAACTCCTTTAACTTAGAAGTTTCAAATAAATTCAGTTTCGATTTTTTTATAAAAGTCTATTTTTTTACACTAAAAAAAATAGATTATTCTTCATTGGTAATAAAAGATGAAAAAAATAATTTAATAAAATTTGATATAAATAATAATCAAATAACTTCTATTAAACTTGAAGAGGGTAAATATAGTATTTATGAGTTATATATAAACGATCAAAAATTTAATCTTTCTAATTTAAAAATAAAAAATAATATTTTAAGTTTTGTAGTTAATTCTTTTACAAATGTATTTTATTTTGGAACTTTAGAATTTGTATTAAACCATGAGCATATAAAAAATATTTCTTTAAAAAATGAATATAAAGAATTTTATGATTTTGCTAAACAAAAAGAAAGTGATATTTTTAATATAAAAAATATAAAAATAAATCCTAAACTATACTCTTGACTTTAATTATTTTTGATTTTATTTATTAAAGCCAAAAGTATAATAAAATTAAGACCTCCTTCGAGGTTAAGAGCCCTAAGGAGGCTGGAGACGGGGGCTGTGCCACCAAATTCCCCCCATTACCCCGAAGCAGAGCTTCGAGGAACTCTATAAGATTAAATTTTAGGCTCTAGAAAATTGTTTTTCTTCTTCAAGTTCTGAAATTAGAGCTTTGTGTATTACTCTTGCTGCATTTTCACACTCATCCAGATTAACAATACAAGAAACTTTTATTTCTGATGTGCTAATCATTTGTATATTTATACCAGCATCACCCAATGCTTTGAACATACCAGCAGCAATACCAGGTCTTCCAACCATACCAGCACCTACTATGGATACTTTTGCAACATTTTCTTCTACTACTACATTTTTACAATTGTATTTTTTAGCTATATCTTTAGCAATTTCTTCAACTTCTTTTACATCATCTCTGGCAACAGTAAAAGCTATATCATTAGTTTCTGTTTCTTTTACAGATTGTATAATCATATCTACTACATAACCTTTTTCTGCAATTGCAGTAAAAAGACCTGCTGCCATACCAGGTTGATCTGGTACTTCTAATAATGCTACTTTAGCTTGATTTTTATCTATAGCTACTCCGCTTATTGCATTTTTTACTTCCAAACTGTCCACTCCTTTTACAAAAGTACCTACATTACCAGTAAATGTAGATCTAACATGAATAATAGTATCATAAGATGCAGCACACTCTACTGCTCTTGGGTGAAGAACTTGAGCTCCTAAACTTGCTAGTTCTAACATTTCTTCATAAGAAATTTCTTTTAGTTTTTTTGCATCTGGAACAAGTCTAGGATCTGCTGTATAAACTCCATCAACATCTGTATAAATTTCACAAACATCAGCATTTAAAGATGCTGCTAAAGCTACAGCTGTAGTATCAGAGCCACCTCTTCCTAGAGTAACTATTTCTGTATTTTCTGCTACACCTTGAAAACCAGCTACAATAAGTATATTACCTTGATCAAGTAATTCTTTCATTCTTTGTGTTTCTATTTCTAGTATTCTAGCTTTAGAATAAACTTGTTCAGCTTTTATATTAGCTTGAAAACCAGTTAAAGAAACTGCTTTAGCGCCTAAGTTATGCAAAGCCATAGAGACCAAAGCAATAGAAACTTGTTCTCCTGTAGCTAAAAGCATATCCATTTCTCTTGTATTTCTAACATCAGAGACTTGTTTAGCTAAATCTATTAATTCATCAGTTGTATGCCCCATAGCAGAAACAACTACCACCACTTGATTCCCAGTATTTTTTTGAGTATCGTATATTATTTTTGCTACTTTTTTTATTCTTTCAGGACTACCAACAGAAGTCCCTCCGAATTTTAGTACATTTATTCCCATTAATTATTCCCATAAATACATAAAAATACTAATTTATTCTAACATAATTTTTTATGAACAGTGAATTGAAAATAAGTTCTTAAAATACAATTAAGCTTCTTCTACCATTTTAGAATAATCTTCACTATTCATTAATTTATTTATTTCATCCAAATTAGAAACTTCTAATTTCATTATCCATTTTTCATCTAAAGATTCAGATGCTAAAAGTTCTGGACTATCAACTAAATTATTATTTATTTCAATAACTTTTCCACTCATAGGAGAGTATAAATCAGAAACAGATTTTACAGATTCTACAACACCAAAAGTAGCTCCTTTTTTATATTCAGTTCCAACTTTAGGTAACTCTACATAAACAATATCACCCAATTGCTCAACAGCATAAGGAGTAATGCTTACTGTTGCAATATTATCTTCTAGTAATAAACACTCATGTGATTCTGCATATTTAAAATTAGTATCATAAGACATATTAAACACCTCTTTTTCTTTTATAAAATGGTAAATTAATTACTTCAACTTGATGATTTTTACCACGAATAGTTATCTCTAGTAAATCACTTTGTTTAAAATCTTTTATATTTTCTACAATAGCTAAACCAATAGGATAATTTAGTGTAGGGGAAAAAGTACCGCTTGTTACTTTACCTATAATTTTATTTTCATAAGAAATCTCATAACCTTCTCTTGGTATAGCCGCTCTAGAAGATGTTTTTATTCCAATAAGTATTTTATTTAATCCTTTTTCTTTTTGTAATACCAAAGCTTCTTTTCCAATAAAATTTTCTTTTGTTAATTTTACACTCCAAGCTAGTTTAGCTTCTAAAGGAGTTGTTTGTTCATTAAGTTCATGACCATATAAAGGTAAATTAGATTCTAATCTAAGAGTATCTCTTGCACCTAGTCCGATAGGTCGTATATCATATTCTTTTCCAGCTTCTAATAATAAATCATAGATTTTAGGAGCATTCTTATTATCAAAAATTAATTCAAACCCATCTTCTCCAGTATAACCAGTTCTAGATAAAATCATTTCTACATTATCTATACTAGTTTTTATTAAACCAAAAGAAGGTATTTCTGTTAAATTATCAGAAACTAATTTTGACATTGTTTTTTCTGCTAAAGGACCTTGTACAGCTAACAAACAAGTTTTAGCTGATATATTTTCTAATTTAACATCAGTTTCTATATTTTTATTAAGCCAACTAAAATCTTTTTCTATATTACTAGCATTAACAACTATATAAAATATATTTTCTGAAACATAATAAATAATTAAATCATCTATTACAGTGCCATCTTCTTTACAAAATTGAGTATAAATAGCTTTTCCTATTTTTATTTTATTTAAGTCATTAGGAATCATTTTTTGTAAAAAGCTAAAAGAATTATTACCAGATACTACAAATGTTCCCATATGAGAAACATCAAAAATACCTACTTTGTTTCTTACTGTATTATGCTCATCAACTAAATTAGAAAACTGTACAGGCATTTCCCATCCTGCAAAATCAACAAATTTTGCACCAAGTTCTTTATTTTTTTCGTATAATTTTGTTCTTTTTAATTCCATAATTTTTTATAAACCAAGAAATAAGACAGATCCAATATAAAACATTTTTGGCTAAAAATAAATTAGTTTTTAAAATTAAATATTAAAACAATTATTAAGATAAAATATTTTTGATGTAAATAAAATTAAGACCTCCTTCGGGGTTCAATACCCCGAAGGAGGCTGGGGACGGGGGCTGTGCCCCCAAATCCCCCCATTACCCCGAAGCAGAGCTTCGAGGAATTCTATAAGATTAAATTCAAAACAGTTGGTTGTAAATAACTCTTAGATTATAGCTATTTATATATAAATAAAATACAAATATAATCATAAGGAAGTGTTTAGAACTGCCTAGTAATGTAATCTAAAAATATGTGATTAGCTATAAGCTCATATTTAGAAACAAACTAATTTGATAAAATATTTTTTACCAAGTTATTTTTTAAATTACTAAGTAAAACTTGAATAAAGTTTTTTTTTACTTTTTACTTATTACTTTTCACTAAATTCTGTCTATCTCTTTTTAAAGATATGTATTATAATATTTTATTTAATATAAATTTATTTGTTTCGGAGGGTAAAAAGTCTAGTGGCTCAACCGTTATTGCAAGTAAAAAACCTTGCTACACACTTTCATACTGAAGAAGGAGTAGTTAAATCGGTTCAAGATGTAACCTTTGAAGTTAATGCTGGAGAAGTTTTAGGCGTAGTTGGAGAATCTGGCTGCGGTAAAAGTGTAACTTCAATGTCTATTTTAAGATTAGTTCAACAACCTCAAGGTAAAATAGTAAATGGTGAAATCTTATTTAATGGAACAGATCTTTTAAAATTATCAGAAGCTGAAATGAGAAAAATTAGAGGTAATAAAGTATCTCTTATTTCTCAAGACCCAATGACTTCTTTAAACCCAGTATTAACTATAGGTGAACAAATAATGGAAGCTATTATTTTACACCAAAAACTAAATAGAAAAGATGCAAAAGCAAAAGCTATTGAAATGTTAAAAGCTGTTGGAATACCTTCTCCAGAACAAAGAGTTGATCAATATCCTCACGAATTTTCAGGTGGTATGAGACAAAGAGCTATTATTGCTATGGCTTTGTCTTGCGAACCAGAACTTTTAATAGCAGATGAACCAACAACTGCGTTAGATGTTACTATACAAGCTCAAATTTTAGACTTAATGAGAGAAATAAAAGATAAAAGAAACGCCGCTATTGTACTTATTACACACGATCTTGGTGTAGTTGCAGAAATGTGTGATAAAGTAGCTGTTATGTATGCTGGTAAAGTAGTTGAATACACAGATGTAGTAACTTTATTTAAAAATCCTCAACATCCTTATACTATAGGATTATTAAATTCTATACCAAAAATAGAAGAGCAAAGAGATAGGTTAGAACCAATTGATGGTCAACCACCTAACTTAGTTAATTTACCAAAAGGTTGTAGTTTCGGACCAAGATGTAAAGAATTTCAATCTATTTGTGGAACAAAAGACCCAACTCTTTTAGATTTAGGTAAAAATGGTAAAACTCATCAAGTAAGATGTTTATTAAGAGAAGGAAACTAAACAATGAGCAATACACAAGATTTATTAGTAGTAAAAGATCTAAAAAAACATTTTCCGATAAAAAAAGGAATTCTTATTTCTAAACAAGTTGGAGCTGTAAAAGCTGTTGACGGAGTTAGTTTTAGCATAAAAAAAGGTGAAACACTTGGTATGGTTGGAGAGTCTGGTTGTGGTAAATCTACAACTGGAAGACTTATACTAAGATTATTAGAAGCTACTTCTGGACAAGTTATGTTTGAAGGAAGAGATGTTTTAGCTATGAATAGTGCTGAGTTAAGAGCATTAAGAAAAGAAATGCAAATTGTTTTCCAAAATCCTTATGCTTCATTAGATCCACGTATGACAGTTGGAGACTCTATATCTGAGCCTATTAGAATACATAAAACTCATACAGGTCCTGGAGTTGCAAAAAGAGTAAGAGAATTAATGGATGTAGTTGGTTTAAGACCTCAATATGCTGATAGATATCCACATGAGTTTTCAGGTGGACAAAGACAAAGGATTGGTATTGCAAGAGCACTAGCTGTTAATCCTAAATTCATTATTGCAGATGAACCAGTTTCAGCTTTAGACGTTTCAGTTCAAGCTCAGGTTTTAAACTTATTAGATGATTTACAAAAAGAATATAGTTTAACTTATTTATTTATAGCTCATAACTTAAGTACTGTAAAACATATAAGTGACAGAGTTGCTGTTATGTATTTAGGTAGCATGGTAGAACTTGCAGAAGGCGATGAGCTTTATGCAAACCCATTACACCCTTATACAAAGGCTTTACTTTCTGCAATTCCAATAACAGATCCTACTGTAAAATTAAATAGAATTTTATTAGAAGGTGATATTCCAAGCCCTGTTAACCCTCCATCTGGATGTAAATTCCATACAAGATGTTTCTTAATGACAGATGCTGTTAAAGAAAAATGTAAAAATCAAAATCCTGAATTTAAAGATGCGACTGGTAATGGGCATTTTGTAGCTTGTCATCTTTACTAAGGAGCTAAAATGGAAGATTCTATTGGGCTTACACCTCAAGAATTAGACGAAATACAAAAAGAGCTAAGAGAAGAGCTTAATAATAAAATTCAAGATCTTTTTTTAGAAATACAAGAACAACAAATAGGTGAAGGTGATGGTTTAGATCTAGTCTCTATGATGGCTGGAAAAGATTCCATCGCTTTGGAAACATCAATAGAATTTTGCCAAAAAATAGTAGAAATAAATAATAAAAAAGTTTCAGATATGATTCAAAGCCGTGATACCTTGGTATTGCAAACTGCTATAGATTTTGTACAAAGAGCTATAGAAGCAAATAATAAAAAGATTTTTGAATATATAGAACAGAAAATAATAAGAGGTTAGAAGTTAGAAGTTAGAAGCTAAAAGATTTATTATTTTCTTTTACTTTTTACTTATTTCTTTTCACTTTTAACTTAAAAAAATGAGTTATCATAAAGATTTAATAGAAGCATCTAAAGATAAAAATAAAGCGGTTGATGTAATAGAAGCCGTTAATTATTTGGCTGAAAAAAATGTAGAAGAAATTTTTCCAACTTTAAAAACTATATTTTTTCATCCTCTTACAGCAAAAGAAGTTAGAAGAAGTATTGGAAAAATAATTGCTAGTACCAAAAGTAAACCTGTATATAATATGCTACTAAGCCATATTATTCTTAGAAATTTTTCAGATTTACCTGCTGTTATATATACTATTGGTGAATACAAAGACGAAAAAGTATATGATTTACTTTTAAGAGAATATCCTTCATGTAATTTTGAAGGAAAGATGCAAGTAATAGAAGCTATTGGTAAAATACAATCGCCTAAAGCTCTAGAGTTTTTTAGTAAAGTTTATAATGAAAATGATGAAGAGCTAATAAAAAACCTTACTCCAGAACAAGTTCAAAAATTAAAAGAAAAAGCTGGAGAAGAATTACAAAATCAAGTTATTGATATATAATATTTATATATGTGAGTCTTGAATTAAAGTTTTATTATAATTAGTTATATTTTAAAGACTTACAACTAATGATTCAAGCTAATTAAAAGGTGGTATTTTATGTCTTATAGTTTTGATGCTACTAGATCAATCTCTCCCATTCAAACTAGAACTATAAATCCAATAAAAACAGAACCCCAAGTTTTTAAGCCTGATAGTTTAAAAATTTCAGAACCTAAAACAGAAGAACCACAAGAAGAAAATTTAGTAAAAAAATACTCCTCTTTTGCTGATAAAATAACTAGTAACAAATTTAGTTTTAAAGTAGATAAGTCAGCTCAAGAAGGTGGAGGAGGAGATTCAAAAACAGCTAATCCTAATTCTATTCAAGAAAAATTCCATTTGGATACATCAACATCGGATAAAGGTTTAACAGATACTGTAGATCTAAACAGTAGAGAAAAAAGAATAGATTTTGCTAATTCTACTACTCAATTAGAAAAAACTGGTGGAATACAAAATGAATATGGATGTGGAGCATCTTGCATAGTAAATGGAGCGATGATTCAAGGTGGACAAAAAGGACTAGAAGATTTAATTACAGTTGTTAAATATAATAAAAATGAATCTTTTACTAGACCAAGAGGTATAAATAAATTTGATGAAATACCTGGTTGGAATAAACTAGATGATATAGAAAAAAGAGTAATGAGTAATAAAGTTACTAGACAAGATTTATTAGATTTACAAAAAATAATTTATCATCAATTAAGACATATAGAAAAGCCTGATAATAATGGTGGAGATAATACAGCTGCTATCCAAACTAAAGCCCTACAAAAGTTTATTAATACAGATATGTCAACTTTTGGTATTAGTAAAGAACAACCACTAAAAAATGTATTTTCTAATATGAATATAAAATTATTAGATACAGATAAAGCAGAAGATAATAAAGGTGAGCATTTTGCTTTATTTTTTAATAAATCAGGTAAAGGTGATGAAAATGCAATTTTTGATCCTTGGCCAAGAAAAGATGGTAATCAGGTTGTTTCAAAAGCTGATGAGTTAGAAATATATCATAAATCTGTAGTAGATTCTTATAGATAGATAGTAAAAGATAACACCTAAGTATAAAATTTATTTATAAGCTTTATTTTTAGTATGTAATAAAGCTATGAATAATTAAAAGCTATTTAGTTTTAATCTTGTTAATCTTTTAATCATGAAAATCCTGATTCTGACAAAAAAGGAAAAAATAATGAAAAATATTAAATTTTTATCACTTATTTTAGTTTTAACTATTTTTTCTTGTAATGAAATAAAAGAAATAAAAAAAGTAGAAGAAGTAAAAACTAGTAATAATAGTAATAATAGTAATAATAAAGTCGCTAAAAATCCTTTTGAAATAGAAATATCACAGACTCCTTTTACTCCTTTACCAACAGCAATTCCATCTATAAAACCTGATACTACAGGATTAGAAGTTTATGGTGAAGGTATTTTTTGTGAAAAAAGAAGTAATATTAAAGTAAAATTAGATAAACCTGTAAATATAGCAGTAACAAGAGATGGATCTACTATTTACGCCGTAAATGGAAAGTGTGGAAGAAAACCTTATTTAAAAACTATAAACTCAGAATTATATAATAATTATTGCCATTATGATGATTTTTATAAATATTCTTCTTATTTTTCTGAAAAAAGAGGGGTAAATATTGATAGGCGAGAAATAAAAACTAATAGAAAAAATGATTTTGAGTTTGATATTTATAGTGATATTGTAGAAAATAACCCTATTTTTAAAATTACAGATAAAAAAGTAAATTTAGTATATGGTGATAATTCTAATGTTTTTTATTGTTCTAATGATGGAGTATTAGCATTAGATAGTCTTAATAATCTTTATTTTTCATCAAATAGACGTATTTTTAAGGTTATTAATGAAAAAGAAATAAAAAATATATATTACTTAGATTCTTTAGAAAAAGAAAATAATCTTTATTCAAGTAATCTAATGATAAGAAAAATATTAATCGAAAATGATAGTATTTTTTTTAGTATAGGAAAAACAACTATACCGAAAAGGATATACCTAGATTTAATACCTATTTTTGAAAAAGAGTTAAATTCAGGAATTAACGTAGATACATTTAGATATGAATATTTTGCCCCAATAATTAATATAGAACTATATAAAAATTATTTAGATTATACTCGTGTAGGATTAATAAAAAATACTTATATGAAATATATTTCAAATTTAATTGATGATTTGTTTAATAGTAATTTTTTTGCAATACAAAATGATTCTTTAATATCAAATAAATTTTACTGTACTACAGACGATTATTTTTTTTATGATTATTCAGAAAAAAACTTGTTAAGTATAAATTATAAAACATCAAATTATCAAGATAATTTTTTAAATAAAGAAAATATAATTACTTTTGATAGCTGGAAAAAATATGTAGGAATTGAGAATCAATTTCCAAATTTTGATAATATATATAAAAATTTTTATGATATAAAAATAAACTCAAAAGGTGAGTATTTTTTTAATGAAATAGGTAAGCATAGAATTTGGAAAGTAGATAAAGATAAAAATGTTACTATTTTTGTAGGTAATTTAAATGGTTTAGGTGGGTATAAAGACGGAGCTTCATTTGAAGCTTTATTAAATTTTCCATCTGGAATGTCCTTTGATGCTAATGATAATCTTTATGTAGCAGATACAGGCAATAATGCAATAAGAAAAATAACACCTGATGGTGTGGTTAGTACTTTTTATAAGGAGGATTCGTAAGTCGTTAATCGTGAATAGAAAATAGTTAAAAGTTAGAAGTTAGAATAATAGGAAAAGTTAACCGTGAACCGTTAATCCTGAACCGTGAGTAGTTAAAATTAATTGTGAAATGTAGTGGTAAGCCTTGCGTTTACCACAAAATGAAGCAAAAAAACGAATTTTTATTATGTAAAAAGTGCTATAAAAATCCTATTAATCTTTTAATCCTGAAAATCCTGAAGTCATTCTCATGAAAATGGGAACTGACAAAAAAGGAAAAAAGAAGGCAAAATATTAACTTTTTAGATTTAAATAACAGACTCTTCTTCTTCATCTGAATAATAATCAAATTTAAAAAATCCAACTTGAACAGTATCACCTTCTTTTATATTCATTTGTTTTAAACGTTCTAAAACACCTGCTCCTGTTATTATTTTCATAAATCTATTAAGAGCTCTTTCATCATAAACATCAGTTAACTCTAATAATCTTTGTATTCTAGTATTATTTATAACAAAAACGCCTTCTTCTTCATTAGTTATTTCAAAATCAGAAGTTAACTCTTCATATACGCCTTCATCTTCTTCTACAACTATATAATCCTCAACTTCTATTGTAGGTAAAACTTTACTTATTTCATTAATAAGCTCATTAACTCCATCTCTTGTTGCAGTAGAAATACAAAAAACTGAAATACCTTTTTCATTAAATTGTTTTTTAATATCTTCAATTTCTTCTTCTAATAAAAGATCTATTTTATTTAAAACTACTAATTTTGTTTTTTGATTAACATTACCTGGATATAAAATCAACTCATGTTCTATAGTTTCCATATCAAAAAAAGGATTTTCAGCAGAAATATCTATAATATGAACTAATAGTTTACTTCTTTCTACGTGTCTTAAAAATTTATGACCTAAACCTATACCTTTATGAGCACCCTCAATTAACCCTGGAATATCTGCCATTACAAATCCATCACCTTCTTGTAATTTTATTACACCTAAATTGGGAGTAAGTGTAGTAAAAGGATAATTAGCTATTTTAGGTTTTGAGGCTGAAACAACACTAAGTAAAGAAGATTTACCTGCATTTGGCAAACCAACTAAACCTACATCTGCAATAGATTTTAACTCTAAAACTAGTTCTCTTTCTATACCAGGTTTACCGGGTTCACTATAATGAGGGGCTTTATTAACTGAGGTAGCAAATTTAGTATTACCCCTACCACCTCTACCACCTTTAGCAGCTAAAAAAGTTTTACCTTTTTCAGAAAGATCTGCTATAACTTTGTCTGTACTTTTATCTTTAACTACAGTTCCAACTGGTACTTTTATAATAAGATCTTCAGCTTTTTTACCATATTGATTTTTTATTCTACCGTTTTCACCAGATTCTGCTACAAACTTATGTTTATATTTAAAATCCAGAAGAGTATGTAAGCTAGTATCAGCTAATAAAATTATAGAGCCTCCATCTCCTCCATCTCCACCACTTGGACCACCATTAGGAACATATTTTTCTTTTCTGAAATGAATTGCTCCATTACCACCAGAGCCACTTTCTATTTTTATCGTTACAATATCAACAAAATCCATTTTATTATCTCTACATTTAATTATTGTTTAAAACTTATACTCTATTATAAGGTTATTTTATTTTATAACTAGGATCTATTACTTTTTCTTAATCTAAAAAAATAAAATATCAAATATCCAAACCACCTGAAATATTAATATTTTGTCCTGTAATATTACTTGCACTATTACTAGCTAAAAAAAAGCATAAATCTGATATTTCTTCTACTGTAGTAAATTTTTTACTAGGAACAGCATTTATTTCATCTTCTATTAATAATTCTTTTTCTATATTATAATAATTTGCTATTTCTTCCATATCATGTTCAAACATATCAGTTTTTACCCATGCAGGGCAAATAGAATTAACAGTTATACCATAACTAGCATATTCTAAAGCCAAAGACTTTGTAAGCCCATTTAAACCATGTTTTGAGGCACAATAAGCACTATAGCCTTCTCCTCCAATAAGCCCATAAATAGATGAAATATTTATAATTCTTTTATTTGAATTGCTATTATCTTTCATTTTTAAAAAAGTTTCATTAGAAAAAATATAAGCTCCTGTCAAATTAACTTGTATTTGCTCCATCCATTTTTCATAATTTTGTTCTATAGAAGGAGTTAAATAAGAAATACCTGCTGAATTTATTAAAATATCAATTGTGTCAAAAATATTAGCAACTTTATTTACAGTATTTTTTATTTCAGCTATATTTTTTAGATCACAAGTAAAAAGCTCTATTTGGCTATTTATATCAGTAAAAGCACTTTTTAAATCAGTTTTAGCTTTTTCTAAATTAGTTATATTTTTTGAAACAAGAGCTATATTATAGCTATTTTGATAAAACTTTTTTGCAATAGCTTTACCTATACCTCTACTAGCTCCTGTTATTATTACAGTTTTATTCACTACTAAACAAAACTATCTGCAAAAATTTCAGAACTTAAACTTGCTGCCATATTACTAGCTACATTTTGGAATCTTTTAGCTTGATCAGATTCAACATCAAATAAGGTAATAGGTTTACCATCATCTCCACCTGTTCTGATACTAATATCAAGAGGTATTTCTCCTAAGAATTTAATACCTAATTTTTCACTAGCTTGTTTTGCACCACCATGTCCAAAAATATGATAAATATTGCCTGTATCAGGTGCAATAAAATAACTCATATTTTCAACTATACCCAAAATTGGCACTTTAAGATGTTGAAACATACTTAAAGCTTTGGTAGCTATATTTAAAGCAACATCTTCTGGAGTTGAAACTATTACTACACCAGATAAAGGAATAACTTGAGATAAAGTTAATTGAGCATCACCAGTTCCAGGTGGTAAATCAACTAAAAGATAATCAAGTTCTCCCCATTCAACATCTCTCAAAAATTGTTGTATAACTCCACCAACCATTGGTCCTCTCCATATAACAGGTTCATTACCTTTTAAAAGAAAACCAATAGACATTAATTTTAATCCATATTTTTCTATAGGAATCATTTTTTTCTCATCAGTTACTTGAGGTTGTTCTTTTACATCAAGTAAAGCTGGGATAGTAGGGCCATAAATATCAGCATCCATTAAACCTACTTTTGCACCTGTAGAAGCTAAAGCTAAAGCAATATTAGTACTTACAGTAGATTTACCAACCCCACCTTTACCACTAGCAATAGCTATAACATTTTTTACCTGACTCATAAGTTTGTTATCAATACCAAATGAAGTTACTGTTGCAGTCATATTAACATTTATTTCTTCAGCATCAGGAATAGCTTCTTTTACAGCTTTTTCGCAATCACTTTTAATTTTTTCTTTCAAAGGACATGCTGGTGTAGTTAATTCAACTGTAAAAAATATCTTTTTACCATCAATTTTTACGTCTTTTACCATTTTCAAAGTAACAATATCTTTATTAAGATCAGGATCATTTACATTTTTTAAGGCATTTATGACATCTGTATCTTTTATTTTATTTCCGCCAAATCCAAACATTATTATTTTTTCCTTATTGCTTTATTTAATAACTTAAAAGATTATATCTATAAAAGACATAATAAAAAACTAATTTTAAATAAAAATATTGATTTAATTAAAAAACATAAATATATAGTATACTGTGTATAGTATATTATGTTATAATAATAAAAAAAGAATTTAAGTTTTAATCAATAATTAAAGAGGTTTATATGAAAAAAATATTTGTCTCATTTTTAGTTTTAGCCATACCCTTTAGTAGTATTGTATATGCTTTAGAAAATGAAAAAAATTATTTAGAAAAAGCTCAAAAAACATCAAAAGAATTATTAGGCTCATTAAAAAAACAACTTACTAATGCTTTAGAAAATAAAGATACAGTTCAGGCTGTAGTAGTTTGTTCTAGTATTGCTCAAGATATTGCAAAAAATATTTCTGATAATAATAACTTAAATATAAAAAGAGTTAGTCTAAAAAATAGAAATATAAATGGAAAACCAGATGAATTTGAAACTAAAAATTTAGAACTTTTTGATAAATTAAATCTAGAAAAGAAAATTACTCCAGAATATGATACTTATTCTATAGTGGAAGAAAAGGATAATAAATATTTTAGATATATGAAACCTATAATAACAGCTAAAAGTTGCTTACAATGTCATGGAGAAAAAGAAACTATAAAAGAAGCTGTTAAAAAAGTTTTATTCGAAAAATATCCTAAAGATACAGCATTTGGTTATAAAGAAGGAGATATAAGAGGTGCTGTAAGTGTAAAAATAAAATTAATGTAAAAGTATATTTTACAAGTTTAATTACTAAGGTTTTAATAATATAACTTATATACAAATTAAGCTTAATAATGTTATACTTGAGCCCTATAAAAAGGGAATTAAGTAGTGAATAATAAATATTTTTTAGAGTCCTCTTATCTATATATAAAAACAAGACTTAAAGGTATTAAATTTATATTTTTATACTTATTTTTATGTTTTACTTTTTTGACTAATAATACCTTTGCAGATACAGTTGATAGTAAAATTAAAAGAGGCGAGATAGTTATAGAAGATTATGTTGATAGTAATGCCAAATCTGGAACGGCTAAAATGACTTTTATGATTAATGATACTCCAGAAAGAATTTGGAAATTACTTATAGAATATGACAGATGGACTTCTTTTATGCAAGATTTAGAAAAAATTGTTATAAAAGAAAAAAAAGATAATTATGCTATTGTATATGTAAAAGCTAAAGCACCTTTAGGAATGGATATATCTTATACTTTAAAACGTATTTATAAAAAAGAAAACTATAAAATAACTTGGACTATGTTAGAAGGTAAAGCCAAAGAAATAGAAGGTTCTTGGCAAATTGTTCCTATTGGGAATAAAAAATGTAAGGTTATTTATACCAACTATGTTGACCTTGGTTTTATGGTTCCTCCAAAGATTACTAATATGCTAACCAAAAATAAACTTCCAAACCTCGCTGAAGGAATAAAAGGTTATTTGAAGAAAAATAGAGATTTTTAACGAAAAAGAAAGTCCATAATTTTATCTATTCCTGTAAAGCTTGATTTTATTGAGATAGTAGTACTATTATTATTAGAACTATTCTAAAAATAGGATTATTTGATTATAAAAACTAATATTTCAACCTAAAAAAGATTCTAATAACTAATATTTCGATTTTTCTTAACATCTATCCAAAATTAATAATAGCTTAATTTTTTTTAAAAAATACTTTTCAACTGTTATATTTAGTGTTATAATAGTGTCATATAGGTGAAAGATTTTTATATGTATAATATAGAGTTGCTTGCAAAGCTTTCTGAAATAAGTAAAAGAACCATTCGATACTATATCGAAAAAGGGTTGCTTGAGCCACCTTTGGGAACTTGCAGAGCTTCTTATTATACAGAAGAACATTTACATCGTCTTGAAGACATTAAAAGATGGGCTAATCAAGGCGTTCCTTTAACTCAAATAAAATCCATTTTAGATGGTAATTCCCCAACTATAGAAGTTAATATTGAACATGTAATTTGTACTCATACATGGGAAAGACTAAATGTCTGGGATGGAGTTGAACTTCATTTTAGAACTAACTATCTAAAACCAGAAGAGTTAAGGAAAATTGATGATTTTATCAAAGATGTTTTAAGTTCTAGATGTTGTGATTAAATAATTTATTTTGATTTGGAGTTTTTAATATGAGTAAAGTTTTTGAAGTTGAAGACGAACTTTTAGATGAAATTGAAACAGATTTCTTTAGTGAAGAAGAGTCTTTTGAATATGAAAATGATGATTTATCTCAAGAGCAAGAAAAAGAAAGTTTCTTAGGTATAAATTATGTATCTGAAGCAGAAAATATACTTAATTTATATATAAAAGAAATAGCTCAAATACCGTTACTTACCAAAGAAGAAGAAATGAAGTATGGTAAATTAATGAAAAAAGGGCAAAGAATAGAAGAAGAAATGAATAGATTGCAAAAGCAATTAGGTTTTATTCCAACTTTGAGTCAAGTTGCTGAAAAGCTTAACTTAACTGAAAAAGAAGTTAGATTAGCTATTAAAGATTCTAAATTAGCTTTTAATAAATTAGTTACTTCAAATTTAAGATTAGTTGTAAGTATTGCTAAAAAACATAAAAATAAAGGTTTGCCATTTGATGATCTTATTCAAGAAGGTAACTTAGGTTTAATAAGAGCTGTGCAAAAATTTGATCCAGATAAAGGTTACAAATTTAGTACTTATGCTACTTGGTGGATAAAACAAGCCGTATCTAGAGGTGTTGCAGCTAAAGCTAGAGCAATAAGACTACCTTTACATATTGTGGATGTTACTCAAAAAGTAAAAAATGCTATTAGAAAAATGACACAAGAAAATGGTAAAAAACCTAGCACTCATGATATAGCTAAAGAAATTAATATGCCTATAGATAAGTTAATGATGATTTCTGATGCTTTTGTGGAACCAGTTTCTATGGATATGAAATTATCTGGTGAAGATGATGTTTATGTAAAAGATCTTATTCAAAGTACTTCTCCTACTCCAGAAGATCTTGTTATGAAAGATTCTTTAGTTGAAAATATAAATAAAGCTTTAAAAACTTTACCAGAAAAAGAAAGAAGTATTATCTCTATGAGATATGGTCTTGATGATGGTAATCAAAAAAGCTTACAAGATATAGCGGATGTTTTTGGTGTTACGAGAGAGAGAGTTAGACAAATAGTTAACTCTGCTATGAAAAAATTAAGAACTCCAGAGAAAATAAAAAGATTATCTCCTTACGTAGCTTAGTTAGAAATAAAAAGAGTTGTAAGAGTTACAACTCTTTCTATATTATTAATTAACTTCAAAAATAAATTTTTTAATATGAGTATGATCATATTAGAGTTTTTTTTAAATTAATATACTTGTTTATAATAACCATACTGTTAAATCTATAATAATCGTATAATTAAAAAAAATTTAATTATACGAATTTTTTTATAAAAAATTTTAAAAACTAAAAAATCTATTGATTTACATCAATTTTTGAATATGATTCTAATCATAAGGTTAAAACTTCAAAACTAAATATAATTTCTTTATATTTTTTAACTATATTTTATATGAATACTACTATAAAAGAAGAATATAAAGAAATAAGAAATAAAATAATAAAGAGTTTTTTTTCTTGTTCTGAATATCAATTTTTAAATTCAGATTATGAAATTTCTACTGAAAATTTAGAAACTTTATTAAGAAAAATTTTTGATGAAAGTAGGTTTTTAGGTCTAAAACAAAGAAAAAATAATATACTTAATTTAGAAGAAATTATTTCATTTATAAGTTCTTTAGAAATAGATTGTTTTAATAGAGAAATTCAACAAAAAGATAATTATCTTTCATTAGAAAAAAAAGATTGTTTTTATAAAAACCAAAATTCTTATATTTGTACCTATTGGAAAGAAGCTCTTGATGGTCTTATTATGGGATTAGGAGATCAAGAAAGGTATTCTAGATATAGAAGCATAAAATATGGTAAAAATAAAACTTGTATAGATGCTTTTTATTATGAGAATAATAGAGAACTTCAATATGGAGAAGTTCCAGAAAAAATAATTAATTTTATTATTAGAAAAAATAAAAAATACTCAGAAAATAATTTACAAATAAAACCTTTGGGCTTAAATGAAAATACTTTTTTTTATAATATAAAAGATTCTTCTGAAATATCACCATTTAGAAAAAAATTTATTATAGAAGCCTTTGAAAAAACTTTTAGAAAAAACTTTCCCGATTTTATACCGTTTGAAAATTCACCTAAAGCTGTAATAGAGGAAGTTTTTTAATGTTATTAAATAGAAGAGCTTTATTTACTCATTTAAAAGATAATTTAGTAGAAAATATAGGAAATTCTATTAAAGAATTACCTTTTAATTTAGCTATTAAAAAATCTGATGAGCAAAAAAAATTAGATGAGTGGTTATTAATCGGTAAATTATCTGATTTTCCAGTAAACTCCATAAAAAAAATTTTAAATGAATATGTAGTTTTTTCTAATTATACTGGGTTATTTGTAGTATCAGAGAATTCTTTTAATAAAAAAAATCTTAATCCTAGATATTTTATTAAATTAGAAAATAAAACTGGAGATATTTTACTAAATAAAAATAAATTTTGTAATGATAATGAAATTTTTTCAATAATCAAAAATGACTTCGTAATAGAAGAGGAGGATTCCTAATGAAAAATTGGGATAGAAGAAAATTTTTAAAAGGTTTAGGTGCTTTTGGAGCAACTTTATCTTTTTCTGAAAGTGTTTTGGCAGGGCCATTAAAATATTTTAAACCAACTAATATAGAAAATCCTTTAGCTAGTTATCCAAACAGAGATTGGGAAAAAGTATATCGTAATATTTTTAAACCAGATTCTCATTTTGTTTTTTTATGCTCACCAAATGATACACATAATTGTTTGTTAAAAACTTATGTTAAAAATGGTATAGCAGTAAGAATAGGTCCTACTTATGGGTATGGTAAAGCACAAGATTTATATGGAAATAAATCTTCTCATAGATGGGATCCAAGATTATGCCAAAAGGGTTTGGGTTTGGTTAGAAGATTTTATGGTGATAGAAGAGTAAAATCTCCTATGATTCGTAGAGGTTTTAAACAATGGGTTGATGAAGGTTTTCCTAGAGATCCTATTACAGGAAAAGTTGATCCTAAATATATGCAAAGAGGTAAAGATAAATGGCTAAGAGTTTCTTGGGAAGATGCATATAAATATAGTGCAAAAGCTTATGTAAATATAGCTAAAACTTATTCTGGTGAAGAAGGAGCAAAAAAACTTATGGCTCAAGGATATGATCATGCAATGATTGAAGAAATGGAAGGTGCAGGAACACAAACTCTTAAATTTAGGGGTGGTATGGCTCTTTTAGGTCTGACTAGACTTTTTGGAAATTATCGTTTTGCTAATTCTTTAGCTTTATTAGATGCAAAAATACGTGGTGTGGATCCTGAGCATGCTCATAGTGCAAGAGGTTTAGATAGTTATACGTGGCATACAGATTTACCACCGGGACACCCAATGGTTACTGGTATGCAAACAAATGATTTTGATTTATCTTCAGTAGAACATGCAAATATGGTAATAGTTTGGGGAATGAATTGGATTACTACCAAAATGCCAGATTCTCATTGGTTAACAGAAGCTAGATTAAAAGGAACTAAAATTGTTGCAGTAACTGTAGAATATAGTTCTACTGCTACTAAAGCTGATGAAACTTTTATGATAAGACCAGGTTCTGATCCTGCTTTTGCTTTAGGATTAGCTCAAGTTTTGATTTCAAAAAATCTTTTCGACAAAAATTTTGTAAATAAAAACACAGATTTGCCTTTTCTTATCAGAATGGATAATTTGCAACCTCTAAGACCAGAAGACGCTATAAAAGATTATAAAAATACAGAAATAAAAAATCTAAAAATGCTAAAAAAAGGCGAAAAACCACCAGCTTCATATAAGCAAAAAGATTATTATGTAAATGATAAATTAAGCTCAGATTTTCAACCTTATGTAATATTAGATGACAATGATAATTTACAGCCTATAACAAGAGATGATTGGGGTAAAAACTTTGAGAAAAAAGGTATTAATCCAAACTTAAAAGTTAATAAAAATATTAAATTAAATGATGGTAAAGAAGTAAAAGTAAGAACTATTTTTGATTTGATGGAAGAATATTTAAATAAAAATTTTACTCCAGAACAAACAGAACAAATAACTACAGCTCCAGCAAAAAATATTATTTCTTTGGCAGAACAAATTGCAAAAAATCCAGAAAAAGTACTTATTGCTTGTGGAATGGGACCAAATCAATTTTTTAACTCAGATTTAAAAGATAGAGCTATTTTTTTAGTGGCATCATTAACTAGAAATGTTGGTTTTATAGGCGGGAATGTTGGTAGTTATGCAGGTAATTATAAAGCTTCTTTAATTGGTGGTGAACCTTTGTATGTACTCGAAGATCCTTTTAATTTACAACTTGATCCAAAAGGAAAAATAACTACCAAAAAATACATGCACTATGATTCTATTCACTTTTTTAATTATGGTGACAGACCTTTAAAATCTGGGAAAAATATGCTCACAGGTAAAACTCATATGCCTGTTCCTACAAAAGCCTATTGGCAAGCCAATTCAAACTCCTCTTTAGGAAATAGTAAATGGCATTATGATCTTGTAAATAATACTCTTCCTAAAGTTGAGATGATAACTTATCTAGACTGGTGGTGGACAGCTTCTTGTGAATATTCAGATATAGTTTTTGCAGTGGATAGTGTTGCAGAATTCAAAATACCAGATATGACAGCTTCTTGTACCAATTCTTTTGTGCAAGTACATCCTGTAACTCCTTTGCCAAGGATTTTTGATACTAGAGCCGATTTAGAAATTATTGCAGGTGTAGCTAAAGCTATTGGAGAAGAAGTAGGTGAGAGTAGACTATCAGATGCTTTTAAGTTTGTTCATGAAAAAAATATAGAAACTTATTTACAAAGAATAATAGATGGTTCGTCTTCTCTTAGAGGTTATGATATAGAGTCATTACATAAAAATGCTAAAGAAGGTATTCCTGCTCTTTTAAATAATAGAACTTATCCAAGAGCTTCTTCTTATGAGCAAGCAAGTACTCAAGAAAAATCTTGGCAAACCAAATCTGGTAGATTAGAATTTTATCGTTTTGAACAAGAGTTTATTGATAGTGGTGAAAATATTATTGTTTATCGTGAACCAATAGATTCTACACATTATGAACCAAATGTTATTGTAGCTAAAGCTCATGAAGCTATTAAGCCTAAAACACCAAAGGATTATGGTATAGATGAAAAAGACCTTTCTTGTGAAACAAGACAAGTAAGACATGTTATAAAAACACCTGATGAACTTGTAAATAGTAAACACCCATTAAAAGAAAAAGGATTTACTCATGTTTATCATACACCTAAATATAGACATGGTACTCATACAACACCTGTAGATACTGACTTTGTTAGTGTTTGGTTTGGTCCATTTGGAGATGTGTATCGTCATGATAAAAGAATGCCTTCGGTTATAGAAGGTTATGTTGATATAAACCCATTAGATGCTAAAGAATTAGGATTAGATGATGGAGATTATGTTTATATAGATGCAGATCCAGAAGATAGACCATATCGTAATTGGAAAGAAGGAACAGAAGATTATAAAGTAGCAAGACTTATGCTAAGAGTAAGATTTTATCCTGGTACTCCAAGAGGTGTAGCAAGAACTTGGCATAATATGTATGGTTCTACTCACGGAAGTGTAAAAGGTCATGAAAATAATAAAGATGGTTTAGCTAAAAACCCTGAAACTAATTATCAATCTATGTATCGTTATGGAAGCCATCAAAGTGCTACCAGAGCATGGTTAAAGCCAACTTGGTTAACTGATTCTTTAATTCATAAAAATAATTTTGGGCAAACTCTTGATAAAGGAGGAGAAGCTGAAGTTCATTTTGCAATCGGAGCACCAAGAGAAGCTTTTGTAAAACTAACAAAAGCTGAAGCAGGTGGTTTTGGCGGAAAAGGCAAATGGAGACCTGCTGCATTAGGATACAGACCAACTTATGAAAGCAAAAAAATGAAAGCTTATCTAGCTGGTCAATTTATAAGAATAAAAAAAGTGTAGGAGGTAATAATCATGGCTAGAGTTAAAAATTGGCATCTCGGAAGAGATATGGATTATAAATACGATGAACATAGACCTAAAAAGCAATGGGCAATAGTTTTTGATCTTAATAAATGTATTGCTTGTCAAACATGTTCTTTGGCTTGTAAAACTACTTGGACAAGTGGAAAAGGTCAGGAATATATGTTTTGGAATAACGTAGAAACTAAGCCTTATGGAAGTTATCCTTTAGCTTGGGATGTTAATGTCCTTGAAAAATTAGGGCATCAAGATTGGGAAGAAAATGGTAAAAAATATTTAGGTAAAACTATTTTTGAGTCTGCTAACCCTAATGAAGTAGCAGTACATTTTAAACCAGAAGATGAAGATTGGATGTACCCAAATGTAGGAGAAGATGATTGTACTGGTAATATTCAAGGTGGAAGACATATTGATATAGAACTAAAACATGATGAATGGTTCTTTTATTTACCAAGAACCTGTGCCCATTGTACTTATCCTGCTTGTTTGGCATCTTGTCCAAGAAAAGCTATTTATAAAAGACAAGAAGATGGAATTGTTCTTATAGATCAATCTCGTTGTAAAGGTTATGGAGAATGTGTTAGAGCTTGTCCATACAAAAAATCTATGTATAACCCTTATACTCGTGTAAGTGAAAAATGTGTGGGTTGTTATCCTGCTGTAGAAGAAGGAAAGCAACCTATGTGTGTACAAAATTGTATAGGTAAAATACGTATTATGGGCTTTATTAATCCACCTTGGAAAGCATCTGAAGATAATCCTGTAGATTATTTAGTTCATAAAAAAGAAATAGCTTTACCGTATTATCCACAATTAGGTTTAGAACCAAATATTTATTATATTCCACCAATTCATGCTGATAAAGAATATCTTAGACAAATGTTTGGTCCTAAAGTTGATGAAGCTATAGAAAACTATAAAAATTTAAAAAATGATCCTGTAGCTCAAGGTTTATTAGTTCTTATGGGTAGTACTGATAATATTATGAGAAAATTTTCTGTTAAAGATGGTATAGCTTATGGCTATGATGAAAAAGGGACAGAATTAGTAAGTGTACCAGTTACAGAACCAGTAATTGTTAGAGACTCTTGGGATAATAATCTTGGATCTATAAGATCTAATACACCGTAAGGAGGTTTAATTATGTTTAGTAAAAAAATTATCTCTATTTCTTCTGCTTTAGCTATAACATTATTTTCTACCGTAGCAAGTGCAAATGATAGTATTTTGGTAAATTCAGTAAAAGATGATGTTTCTAAAGCAAATATAAATGCTTCTTTTTGGAATAAAGCAAAAGATTTTACCGTATCTCTTATGGCTCAACCTATGGCAGTTCCTAAACCAGAAAAAACTGAAACTTCTTTGGTAAAGGTAAAAGCTGTTCATAATGGTAAATGGATTTCTTTTAAATTAAATTGGAAAGACGCAGAAAAAAGTGAAGCTGGACCTTTGGGTAAATTTTCTGATGGTATAGCCATAGAATTTCCTGTAAAACTAGCAAATGGAGAACCTCCTTCTGCTTTTATGGGACAAGCTGGAAGCCCTGTTCATATTTATCATTGGAAAGCGGCTTTTCAACTTGATAAAGATAAAGGATTTCATAATATGAAAGATATTTATCCTAATGCTTCTATAGATATGTATCCTTTAGAACCCAAAATAGATGGAAATTATCCTAAAGCTACTGAAGAACAAAAAAATGTTTTTTCTCATGGTAAAGCGGCTGGTAATCCACAAGCTTATCCAAAAACAAAAGCTTTAGATGAAATTTATGCCGAAGGTTTTGGAACTAGTCAAGTTATTGATAATCATGAAGCTATAGCTAATGGTGAGTGGAAAAATGGTGAGTGGAATGTAGTTATTTCTAGACCATTAAAAGCTAAAGTTGGTTCTAGCTTGGAAACAGGTAAGCCTAATTTTATTTGTTTTGCTGTTTGGCAAGGAGGTAAAAGTGAAGTAGGTTCTAGAAAAGCAGTTTCTTTGGTTTGGACGCCCTTAGAGTTGAAAAAATAGTAGAGCGCTTGATACTTCGACAGGCTCAGTAGGCAGTCGTGAGTCGTGAATCTTGAATGTTAGATAAATAGTTAAACATTTTTTCATGACTCACATTATTAAAATTATGTGGGGGATTTATGGAAAACCTTTTAAAAACAGAACAAGAAATAAAAGCAGAAGATGTTTTTGAAGAAGAATATCTTGCTTTTAAATTAGCTTCTTTATTATCTTCTTATCCTGAAAAAGATTTTTTGAAAAACTTAGCTGAATTTTTAGAAAATTTAAAATTAATTTCATTTCTTGATGAGATTTTTGATAATACTTGGAAAAATTTACATGAAAAATTAATTAATTTAGTTGATAATCAAGTTTTACTAGATGAAGTTAGATCTGATTATATAGATTTATTTGATAGAGTTGGAACTGCTAATTCTTTATATGAAACAGAATATGGTAAAGAAAGAACAATATTAAAAACTAATGAACTTGCAGATATTTCAGCTTTTTATAAAGCATTTGGATTAAATTTAGGCGATAACTCTATTAAAAATGAAATGCCTGATCATGTTTCTGTAGAGTTTGAATTTTATGCTTTTTTATTATTAAAACAAGATTTTTTAAATACCAAAAAAGATGATGAAGGAATAGATATTGTTTTTTCTGCTAGAAAAAAATTTATGGAAGCTCATTTAGGTCGTTTTGTAATAAGTATCTGTGAGAGTGAAGGGGTAGCCAATAATACTTACTTTTCTACTCTATACAAATTTTTATCTGAGTTAATTGAATATGAATGTTCAAATTTAGAAATTAAACCAGAAAAAGCTTTTTGGTTGTCAAGTCAAGCTGAAACAGATAATTTTAAATGTGCAGAATTAGGTTGTAATTTAGCTGGTAAAGCTAACTAAGGAGGTTTTTATGTTTGGAATAGGTGTTCCTGAATTATCCATAATTTTAGTAATAGCTCTAATTATCTTTGGACCTGGTAAATTACCAGAAATAGGTAAAGCACTAGGAAAAGGTATTGGTGAATTTAAAAAAGAATCAAAAGCTATTTCTGATGAACTAAATGGTAAAAAAGAAATTTAAACATGCAAAGCAGAAACTTTGCATGAAAATATATTAATTTTATAAAAAGGAGTTTTTTATGCTAAAAAAACTTTCTGTTGTAGTTTTAGCTACAACAATATTGTCTTTTGGAAGCACAGCTTTTGCTAAAGGTGATGCTAAAGCTGGTAAAAAAGTTTATGATCAAAACTGTACTAGTTGTCATGGTGCTAAAGGTAAAGGAGATGGTGCAGCAGCTGCTGCTTTAAATCCTAAACCAAATAATTTTTCTTTAGGAAAATTTAAATATGGCTCTGGAGATGCTGATTTGGCTAAAACTATAAAAAATGGTAAAGGACCTATGCCTCCTTGGGGTGCTGTTTTATCTGGTAAAGATGTTGATAATGTAATTGCTTATATTAGATCATTAAAAAAGTAATATAGATTTAAAACCCTCTCTTAATATGATAGATAAGAGAGGATTTAAAAATTAGCTATAAAAAAATCTTACCCTTTTCTATTTTTAATTTTTCTTGAGTTTCTAGTTCTTTTATGGCTCTTATAACTGTTTCTACTTTTAAACCTGTCATATTTGCTATTTGTTGTCTAGTTAAAGGAATCATAAAAAGCTCGTTTTGTGATTTTTGATAAATATTCATTTTATAATATTCCATAAGTGTCATTATTCTATGTTTTGGGTTATGTGTAGATATTTCTTTCATAATCATAGATTTATATTTTAACCTATTAGAAAGTAAAGCTGTTATTTTTAAATGTTCTTCAAAATTATTTTTTAAAAGTTCTTTTAATTTTTCAAAATGTAATTTATATAAAATAGTTTCTTCTATGGCTTCAGCATTAGCAGGATATTCAAAACATCCGAACATAGCAGGTTCACCAAAACTTTCTCCAGTAGAAAAAATACCTAATAAAACTTCATTTCCATCTATAGTATAATAAGACATTTTTACTTTACCTGTAATTATTTGATAATAAAAACAAGCTTGTTGACCTTCAGCAAGTATTAATTGTCCTTTTTTAAAATGTATTTTATGAGCTTTATACTCTTCCAAAAGATTAGAATCGATCATATATAGTTATTATAAATAATATTTATAGTTTATAATTATAACATATTAAAATATTTTTTTTAGAATTTTTTTACTTTCTTCTATATCTTCACTTAATCCTTCATTTTGATAGTAAATTTCACCTTTTTTATTTAAAAAAATTATTTTGTTAGTATGTGAAAATTCTTCATCATCAGTTTTTATATATTTTATTCCTAATAAAGAAGCTATTTCTAAAATATTATCATCGGAACCATTTAAAAAAGTAAAGTTTGATATTAAATTATTTTTTTCAGAAAATTTTTTGAGTTTTTCAGGATTATCTCTTTTAGAATCAAATGAAATAACTACAAAATTAACTTTATCTTTATCTTCATTAGATAAACTTTCATAAAATGTTTTTAGATAACCTATAATTATTGGACAAGACTTTGTACAAGATGTATATAACATAGTTAATACAACTGGTTTATCTTTAAAATCTTGTAATTTAACATCTTTATTATCTTGATTTTTCCATTTAGAATTAATTTGATATATAGAATTAGATGTTGCTTTTAAACTTTCTATTTTTTCATGATGATGATGATGAGATGTTTCTTTTGCTAATAATATTTTATTATTACTTAGCATAAATAAAGAACATACTAATAAAAGTTTATATTTAAATTTCATATTTTTACCTCTTAAATAACTATAAATTTTTTGCACACCTAAAGCCCAAGCTTTTTAATGTTGTATCTGCTTTTAAGGTACTTCTAAAAGAGTATCTAGCAAATGAAGGATAGTTTTTTAAATCTTTAAAATTACCTGTACTTCCACAAAAAGCTTCTACTTTCTGAATATCTCCAGAAATTTCTCTACTATCTTCATTTATTACAGCATTATTAAAATCATAAGTCCATTCCCAAATTAAATTATGAAAATCAAAAATTCCTTTAGAATTAGCTTTTTTTTTACCAACTAGAGCTAAATCTTTTTCTTGTGGTTTCCAATACCAATCTAAATTTTCAGTATTTTCTTCATAAGCAGCAAATTCCCATTCTAAATTAGTTGGTAATTTTTTTTGTTTAGATTCACAATAAGACTTAGCTGCAAACCAAGAAACATAAGTAACTGGTTCATTATATTTATAATTTTCTAAACCCAAATGGTTAGTCCAGTCTAAAAGATAATTATTATCGGCAAAAATACTCGGAATATTTGTTTTTGACCAATTTGGATTATTTTTAATAAAATCAAGATATTCTTTTTTAGTTACAGGGTATTTATCAATTAAAAAAGAATTTATAAAAACTGCCTTAAATTTTTTTTCTATAGTAAAAGGAGGAATAAAATTATCTCCTTTTACTAAAATCATATCATTATTAATCAAAGTAGAATATGAGTTAAAACATATAAAAAATATAATTATGAATGAAAAAATAATTTTATTATACATATTAACTCACAAATTTATTTTAATTTCAAAGAATCACGATGTTTTTTTACTTCTTCTTCAGAAATAATATCTCCTTTATTTCCCCAAGACGTTCTTATATAATTTAATACGCTAGAAATTTCTTTATCAGATAAAAAGTTATGTGCAGGCATTTCACTTTGATAAGTTACTCCATTTACATTTATTTTTCCTGTTAAACCCTTTAAAACAATATCGATTCCTTTATTTTTATCTTTCATCAAATAATCAGATTTAGCCAAAGGAGGAAAAACACTTGGTATTCCTTGACCATTAGCTTGATGACAAGCTATACAAGTTCTTCCAAAAACTTGTTTTCCAAAATCAAGCATATTCTTTTTCTCAGTATTAGGATCTTTACTAATAGGCGCTTCTGGATACTCAGGATCCGTAGATTTTATAGTAGGTTCTGTTTGAACTTTTGTTTCAGAGAAAAAAGGCTCTTCTTTTTGTTTTCCAGAAAATATTTCAGTTTCATTTTCACCTTCAACTTTTAATATGCCAATAGTTCCTTTATGAAATGGTCTATAAATAGCATGGTCAACTAATACAAAACTACCAGGCACATCAACTTTAAAATCAACCATAGCAGAACCACCTGGAGGAACAACAGTTGTTTGTACATTTTTTTGGGAAGCGATTGTTCCACCTTCTTGATAAACTAAATCAAAAATTTCACCTATTATATGAAATGAGCTCATCATATTAGGGCCTCCATTTCCAAAGTAAACTCTAACTGTTTCACCTTTTTTTGCAACTAGAGAATTTTTATCAACTAAAGAATTAGTAGCTCCATTAAATACAACATATGTAGGTTTTTCTTCAATTCCTTTATTTATATCAAACTCTTGATAACCTGTTTCTCCAAATTTACCTTTTGTATAAAAATCGCCTTGAACTACATAAAACTCTTTATCAACAGAAGGTAACCCTTCTTTTGGTTCGACTAAAATCAAACCATACATACCATTAGAAACATGTACTGGCACTGGTGCAGCTGCACAATGATAAATATATAATCCTGGATTTAGTGCTTTAAAAGAAAAAGTAACTTGCTTTCCTGGAGGTACTAATGAAACTTTTGCTCCTCCTCCTGGACCAGTAACTGCATGTAAATCTATATTGTGAGGCATTTTATTATTTTGATTATTTTTTAGATGAAACTCAACTTGATCACCTTCTTTTACTCTAATAAATTTTCCTGGAACTTTTCCTCCAAAAGTCCAAAAAGTATACTCTACATTATCAGCTAATTTACCTATTGTTTCTATTATTTCTAAATCTACAATAACTTTAGCTGGTGTTTTTCTTTGTATAGCTTTAGGAACATTAGGAGCATCGGTTAGCTCAGCATTTTCTATTGGAAGATTAGAACTTACTTCTGCAAAAACATAACTTGTAGTTCCTAGAAAAATTGCTAAACTAGCAAATAAACTTATAAAATAGTTATTTTTATTATATCTCATATAAAAGATTCCTTATTTTCTATAATGCCAATTTAAATTTACTCCTTATAGTAAAAAAGCATTATGAGTTAAATCATAAAAAAAAAATCATAGTCAAGATATTCTATTTTTAGAAAATTAATTTTTATGGAGTGTATAAAATGATTTTAAAAGAGAAAACTGTTGCTTCTTTTGTTGCAGAAAACTATAAAACAGCAGATGTATTTAAAAAATATCATATTGATTTTTGCTGTGGAGGAAATATTTCATTAGAAGCCATTTGTTCAAAAAATAATATAAATTTAGAAGAAATTTCAAATGATTTAGATAAAATTTTTAATGAAAATATATCGCCAGATGAAAATTATAATTCTTGGAGTGTAGGGAAATTAGTTTATCATATACTTGATAATCATCATGTTTACATAAGAGAAGCTATTCCAACAATTGAAACATATTTATTAAAACTAAAAAAAGTGCACGGAGAAAATCATCCAGAACTTATTCAAATTCAAGAATTATTTTATAAAATGGCTAGAGATTTAGAACAACATCTAATGAAAGAAGAAAATATTATTTTTCCTTATGCTTTACAACTAAATTCAGTTAATAATAGTTCTGAAGTACCAAAACCTTTTTTTGGAAGCATAAAAAACCCTATAAATATGATGCATTTTGAGCATGAATCAGCTGGTAATGAAGCTAAATTAATAAGAAAATTAACTAATGATTTTTTACCTCCAGAAGACGCTTGTAACACTTATAGAGTTGCATTTAAAAAATTAGAAGAATTTGAAACAGATTTATTTAAACATGTTCATTTGGAAAACAATATACTATTTCCAAAAATAATTGATTTAGAAAGTAAAATTATTAAATAGAGGTAAAAATAATGAAAAAACTATGGTTTTATTTTTTTATAGTCGTCTTTTTATCCTTTTCTGTATTAGGGTATGCTGGGTTTGAAATTTATCAGAAAGCACCACCTATTCCAAGTAAAATAATAGATGAAACTGGTAAAATTATTACCACTCAAGAAGAAATAAAAGAAGGGCAAAATGTTTGGCAGGCAATGGGAGGTATGGAAGTAGGCTCTATTTGGGGACATGGAAGTTATGTTGCTCCAGATTGGACTGCTGATTGGATTCATAAAGAAGCTACTTATATTTTAGATAAAATGGCTCAAAAAGATTTTACTAAAAATTTTCAAGAATTAAATAAAGAGCAACAAGCTATGCTAAAAGAAGAATATGCTAATTCTACTAGAAAAAATACTTATAATCAAAGCAATGGCGAAGTTGTAGTTTCAAGCTTAAGAGCTGAAGCTTATAATAAAAATCTTGAATATTACTCTAACCTTTTTTCTAAAGGTAAAAGTGAATATGCAATACCAGCTGGAAGTGTAATTAATTTAGATAAATTAAAAGCTTTATCTGCTTTTTTCTTTTGGACAGCTTGGTCGGCAGAAACTCAAAGATTTGGTGAAAATGTTACATATACAGGAAACTGGCCTTATGAACCTTTAGTAAATAATACCCCTTCAAGTGATGCTATTGTTTGGACTGGGATTAGTGTTTTAGGCTTAATTTTTGGTACAGCTTTAATGGTTTGGGTTTATGCATCAAAAGAACATGAAAATATAATTAGTATAATAAAAGAAAATCCTTTATTATCATTAGAAAGAAGAAGCCCTTCTCAATTAGCAGTTATTAAATATTTTTGGATTGTAGCAATATTAATTTTAGTTCAAATTTCTTTAGGTATTATAACAGCTCATTATGGAGTTGAGGGAAATGGTTTATATGGAATACCAATAGATCAATATTTACCATATTCTGTAGTAAGAACATGGCATACTCAAATAGGTATATTTTGGATAGCAACTTCATGGTTAGCAGCTGGACTTTACTTAGCACCAATTATAAGTGGTTATGAACCAAAATTTCAAAAATTAGGCGTTAATATATTATTTTCAGCTTTATTATTAGTTGTAGCTGGCTCTTTAACAGGAGAATGGCTTAGTGTAAAAAATAAACTTACAGGTGATTTATGGTTTTATTTTGGACATCAAGGTTATGAATATGTAGATTTAGGAAGAGTTTGGCAAATAGGGTTATTAACAGGTTTATTTTTATGGTTATTTTTAATGGCTAGATGTATTTTAGTAGCAATAAAAAAAGATAAAGAAAATAAATCATTATTAACTTTATTTTTAATTTCTACAATTTGTATAGCAGCTTTTTATAGTGCTGGTTTAATGTGGCATAAAAGTTCTCATTTATCAATGGTTGAATACTGGAGATGGTGGGTAGTTCATTTATGGGTTGAAGGATTTTTTGAAATATTTGCTGTTTCTGTTATTTCATTATTATTTGTAAAAATGGGATTAATTAAAAGTGCTACAGCTAATAAATCAGTTATTTTTTCTTCAACTATTTTCTTAGGTGGTGGAATTATAGGCACTTTACACCATTTATATTTTACAGGTACACCAACTATGATTTTATCTTTAGGAGCTGTATTTAGTGCTTTAGAAGTAGTACCACTTACTTTAGTTGGATTTGAAGCTATGGATAACTTAAAAATTTTAAAAGCTAATGATTGGATGAAAAAATATAAAATACCAGTTTACTTTTTTGTAGCAGTTGCATTTTGGAACATGTTAGGAGCAGGAGTTTTTGGATTTATGATTAATCCTCCTATAGCTCTTTATTATATGCAAGGTCTAAATACTACTCCTGTACATGGTCATACAGCACTATTTGGTGTTTATGGTATGTTAGGTATAGGTTTAACTTTATTTTGCTTAAGAACTATTTGGTTAGATAATAAAGATCAATGGAATGAAAAAATATTTAATTTTTCTTTCTGGTCTTTAAATTATGGTTTATTAGCTATGGTAATGTTAAGTTTATTGCCAGTAGGTATTTTTCAAGTTTGGGCTTCAATAGAAAAAGGTTATTGGTATGCAAGAAGCAGTGAATTTTTATATTCACCAATGTTGCAAATTTTTAAATGGTTAAGAGTACCTGGAGACATAATTTTTGCATTTGGGTGCTTCGCTTTAGTTATAGGTATTTTTATATTAACTACAAAAAAACCAATTAACTCTTTAGAAAAAAATGAAGAAAATAAAAAAGAAGTTTCTATTGTTTAAAAACTAAAACTAAGGTTATTTAAATTTAAGTTTAAATAACCTTTTTCTTTTTTTCAAAATACTTTAATATGATATAACTATGATTAATAAAAGATGGATTAATTTAAGCCTTTTTTACTTTTTAAGTATTGCCATTATAGGTTGTTTAATTAGATTTGGATTTTTTTCTGGTAATTTTATTACTCAATATAAATATCTTTTACACACTCATTCTCATATTGCTTTTTTGGGTTGGATTTATCCTAGTCTTTTTATTTTAATAACCAATAATTTTATAAATGAAGAAAATATACTAAAAAATAAATATAAATTACAATTTTATATTACACAAATATTAATTATTTTTATGTTTTTTTCTTTTTTAAAACAAGGTTATGGATTCTTTTCAATACTTTTTTCTTCTTTATTTCAATTAATGACATATTGGTTTACTTTTTCTTTTTTTAAAGATTCTAAAAGACAAGGTCTTTTGGAAAAAAATTCAGTTAAATTTATAAGAATAGGTTTATTATCTTTAGTTATTTCTTCCATAGGAACTTGGTCTTTACCTATAATTGTTGCAAAACATTTAAATGAAACGAACTGGTATAATTCAGCTATTTATTTTTATTTACATTTTCAATATAATGGATGGTTTTTATTTAGCTTATTAGGATTATTTTTAGGTGTTTTAGAAAAAGAATTTCAAAATAGAGAATTAAATATTAATTCAGAATCAAATTCTACTCTTAAATTTAATTCAAATGTATTAAATGAAAATGAATTTAAGACCTCCTACGGGGTATCAACCCCGCAGGAGGAAGGGAGCGGGGGCTCTGCCCCCGTAACCCTTGAAACCCTAGAGCAGAGCTCTGAGGTATTCTCTAATAATAATAAAACTAAAAAACTAAAAAACTCCTTATTTTATTTAGCTTTAGCTTTAGTTCCAAGTTATTTTTTATCTATTATAGGTTTAATTAATAATGATATTATAAAAATAATAGCTTTTATTGGTTCTATTTTTGAAATTATAGGCTTATTTTATTTTTTTAATAATATTATTGAAAATAAAAATATTGTTTCTAATTTAACTAAAAGTTTTTTGGATAAAATTATTTTATTTGTACCTTTAATAGCTTTAGGTATAAAAATAATGCTTCAATTTTTATCTAATTTAAATTATTTCCATGAATTAGCTTTTACTAACAGATTCATTGTTTTGAGTTATTTACATCTAACTTTAATTGGTTTTACTAGTTTATTATTAATATTTTTATTAAAAAAAGAAGGATATCTTTATTTAGATACTAAATTAGCTAATTCATCTATAATTATTTTATTATTTGGTTTTACTTTTTCAGAAGGAATTTTAAGTTTAGTAGGTTTAAGTATTTATATTCCTAATGCTTTATTTTTAATTCTAATTTTTAGTTTACTTATGGCTCTAGGTATTTTAGGAATTTTTATTAATAACTTAATATTTAATAAAAAATAAGCATAATTTATTTTATTTCAGAAGGAAAAAAGTTATAACTAATTCTCTTATAAATATGCCTTGCAAATGATATTACCCCCAAGATTATGATAAAAAGAGAAAATAACTGCAATTTATTAGTAGCTTCTTTCCCAAAATCTAAAAATAATAATACTGTTTTTATAAAAAACAAGCATAAATAAGTATTTATAAAAAAATAAGCTGTTAATGGTAATTTACTTTTTTCATAGCTAGGGTATCTGGGTAATATCCAATAAGCAACTCCAAATATAAATTGCAAAAACCAGCCAATAAAGACTATATTAATATGAAAAGGCAATATTAACCATATTTTAGGATTAAAATTAATTGCTTTATTTATTAACAAAATTGCACCTAAAAAATAGCCAAAAATAAAATATATTAAAGATGTTTTTATAAAAATAACTGATATTTTAAGCATATTTATTTTTTACTTGTTTCTCTAACATAAACTCGTCTCCAAAGCAAAAAAACAAAACAAAATGCTGAATAAATTTGTAAAATAGCAGATATAATTAATAAATTACTTGATAACAAATCATGAAATAAAGTATTATATGGTTCAAAAAAAGCCCTTAAAACTAAACCTGAATTCAGGCTAAAATATAATGAATAAGCTAATTTTTCATTACCTTTATAAAGTTCTTTTTTAGAGTTATTTTTATCTTTTGGCAATAAAGGAAATAGCCACCAAGCTACTCCAAAAACTAATTGATTTAACCAGCCTAGCATAAATAAATGGAAGTAAACAGGATTTAAATTATAAAATAAATCAGGAAAAGTAAATATTTCTGATAATAAAATTATTACTCCTAAAAACATCGATAAAATAAGGTATATTAAAGCAGTTTTTATAAATAACTTAGAAATTTCGTTAATTTTTACTCACCTCAAATTTCTGACTATTCCATTCTAACATGCCTCCTTCTAAACTATATATATGTTCAAAACCTTCTTTAAACATTAAATTAGCAGCTAAACTACTTTTATTTCCACAATTACAAACTAAAATATAATGAAAATTTTTATCAAAACTAGATATTTCATTTTCTAAATTATCAAAATTAATCCTTTTAGCATTAGGTATAACTCCTTCTTGCCATTTATCTTCTTTTCTTATATCAATAAAAACAATATCCTTTCTATTTAATTTAAACATTTCAAAGGCTTCATCAATACGAAGTCTATAATAATTTGCTATGCCTTTATATCCAAAATTCATTTTTTTTATTTTAAACTAATAATTGTACTTTGATAAAAATACCAATTTTTAGATTTAATTAGAATGATTTATATCAATAAAAAATATATAAATCATGATCAATAAACTTATCATGATTCTAATCATAATAAAAGTTTGTTTAAAAAACTTAGAATATAACTCCAATTTAATATTTTACATAATAAGGTTCGTTTTTAAATGGAAAAAAGTTTTTTTAGAACAAAGTATTCTGAAACTATATTTAATCAGAAATATAGACATAATGAATTAAAAACATGGAAAGATTTATCACATATTTTAGTAGAAGATGTTTGTAGAAATTTTATATCCAAAGAAGAAAAAGATGAATTAAAAAAAATACATACAGAAATGAAATTTATAGCAGGAGGTAGATATTTGTATTATGCTGGTAAAAAAAATAAATTTTTTAATAATTGTTATTTATTTAAATCAGAAGAGGATACAAGAGAAGATTGGGCTAATTTAAGTTGGAAAGCTGAATTATGTTTAATGACTGGAGGTGGAATTGGTAATGATTATTCTATTTATCGAGGAAAAGGTCAAACTATAAAAAAAACAGGTGGGATATCTTCTGGTCCTATTTCTAAAATGATTATGATAAATGAAATAGGTAGAAGTGTAATGCAGGGAGGTAGCCGAAGAAGTGCTTTATATGCATCTTTAAATTGGAAACATCAAGATATAAAAGATTTTTTAGAAGTTAAAAATTGGCATAACTATTTAATTCCAAGTACAAAAATATCATATGCAAAAATAAAAGAAAAAGATTTTAATTTTCCAGCACCATTAGATATGACTAATATATCTATAAATTACGATCATTCTTTTTTAGAAGAACTTCATAAAGATGAATCTAAACAAATTTATAGTTCAAAAACAAAAGAAGTTAAAATAAATAAAGCGAATATACCCAAAATATTTTTAGAAAATTGTAAGTATGCTTTGATGAATGGAGAACCAGGTTTTAGTTTTAATTTTTATAATAAAGAAAATGAAACTTTAAGAAATGCTTGTGCAGAAGTTTGTTCTGAAGATGATAGTGATGTATGTAATCTTGGTAGTATAAACTTAGGTAATATTGAAAATATTAATGATTTTAGAGAAATTGTAAAATTAGCTACTAAATTTTTATTATGTGGTACTTTAGTTGCTGATTTACCATATGAAAAAATTTATAAGACAAGAGAAAAAAATAGACGACTAGGTTTAGGTTTAATGGGAGTTCATGAATGGTTATTAAAAAGAGGGTATAATTATGAAGTTGTACCTGAATTACATGAATGGTTAAAAATTTATAAAGATGAATCTGAAAAAATAGCAAAAGATTTTGCTATTTTTTTATCTATTTCTACCCCTAAAGCTTGTAGAGCTATAGCTCCTACAGGAACTATTGGTATTTTAGCTGGTACTACTACAGGTATAGAACCTTTATATGCTGTTTCTTATAAAAGACGATATTTAAAAAATACGCATAATTGGTATTATCAATATGTTATAGATGGTACTGCTAAAATATTAATAGAAAAATATGGTTTATTGGCAGATAAAATAGAGACTTCTATTGATTTAGCTGCAGATTATGAAAGAAGAATAAAATTTCAAGCAGAATTTCAAGATTATGTTGATATGGCTATATCATCTACTATTAATTTACCTAAATGGGGAAGTACTTTAAATAATGAAAATAAAGTTATAGATTTTGCAAAAACTTTAGCCAAATATGTACATAGATTAAGAGGATTTACTTGTTATCCAGATGGAAGTAGAGGGGGACAACCACTTACAAATGTTTCTTATAAAGAGGCATTAAAACATGAAGGTAAAGAATTTTTGGAAGAATTTCATGATATTTGTGATATTACAGGTCATGGTGGAACCTGTGGTATTTAGAATAAAAATAGTTAAAAGGATTAATAATTATATTTTTTATATTAATTTTAATGTTTCTAAAGCTTTACATGTATTATAGTAAATATTGATATAATATACTAAAAAAGTTTTATTTTAATATTTTATATTAAAATATTTATAAAATGGATAAATATTTATGGAAAATAAAAAAAAGAATATAAATATCCTTATAGCTGATGATGAGTCTTTAATAAGAATGGATATAAAAGAAATTCTTATGGAAAATAACTATGAAGTTATAGGCGAAGCTAAAAATGGTAAAGAGGTTTTGGAAATATGTAAAGAAAAAACTCCTGAACTTTTAATTTTAGATATACAAATGCCAGAAATGAATGGTTTAGAAGCTTTAGAACAATTAAACAATTCAGATGAATACCCAAAATTTCCTGTTATTATGTTAACAGCCTATCCTAAACCAGAATTAATTGAGAAAGCGGTAGCTTTAGGTGTTTTTGCTTATCTAATAAAACCTGTTAAAGAAGGTGAATTATTAGCAAATATAGAAATAGCTATTGCTAGAAATACTGAAATGAAAATAATTCAAAAAGAAGTTGGAGTATTAAAAGAAACTATAGAAGTAAGAAAATTGGTAGAAAAAGCTAAAGGTATTTTAATGAATAAATATTTATTAACAGAACAAGAAGCATTTAAGAAAATTCAAAAATATAGTATGGACAATAGAACTTCTATGAAAAATATAGCTGAAAAAATAATAAATAATGGAGATTTAGATATTTAATATATGCAAAATATACAAGAATTAAATAGTAAAAATAATATTTTAAATAAACAACTAAATATTTTTCTTAATATTTTTAGCCTTATTCCTATTTCTATAGTTGTTTTTGGTATTTTAATTTTAGGTGCGATTGTTGCTCCTACAATATTTAGAGAAATTACTCCAAGAGCTTTAGCTTCTGAAACTATGACTAATATTTTTGGTAGATATTTTTCTGTTTCTATAATTTTAGTATCGGTTTCTATTTTAATTGAATTTATTAGACTTTTTATAACTAAAAATATGTCTAAACTTTCTATAACAAGATTTTTATTAGCAGGATTTATTTTTTTATCAACTTATTACACTGCTAACTTTATTTATCCTCAAATAGATAAAATGAGAATAGAAAATACTACTCCTACTCTTTGGAATAACACTGAATTTGTCAAATTACATAAATTATCTGAGTCTTTAGGAAAATTAAGCTTTGGATTTGGGGTATTCTATTTTTTAATAATAATTGCAAAAAAAGATACTAACTAATTTAGCTAGTTTTGATTATTTTACCATTAAAAATATCAACTACATCTAAAAAATAACGATCATTATTTTTTTCTTCTTCTTGTTTGTTTAAATTATGATCATCTTCTGTTAATTCATAATTAGTCATTATTTCTTTAATACTAAATTCATTATTATTTGAAATTTCTGTTGATTTTTCTGAATGATTTTCAGTTTCTTCTTCATGTATATGAATTATATTAGCTTCGGATAAATTACTTATATTATTTTCATTTTTATTTATTGAGGTATTATTTTTATCTAGCTCAATATTTTCAAAATTTTTATCTTGAATATTATCATGCTTATCATCATTATTTTCAGAAATAGTTAGTTTATTATTAATATCAACTTTATTTTCTTTATCAGCTTCTAAATTAAAACTAGCACTATCCTGAGTAACTTCTATTTTATTTTCTAAAACTTCAAGTTCAGTATTAATTTCTGATATTTCATTAATATTTGAAGAATTATCATTTTTTAAATCTTTTTTTAAGTCTTTAGAATTTTCTATATCAGAAGAATTATTATTAGAAATATTATTTTTTGCTCCATTAAAATCAACTATATTACTACTAACTTTTACTTCATTTTTTTCATTTTTAGAAACATCACTATATTTAACATCTGATTTTTTACCTTTTTCTGAAATAAGTGTATAAGGAGCTCCAAAAACAGGACTTAAAATCTGTTCTATTCTTTGTTTTTTTCCTTTTAATAATTCTATATAACCTTCACTTTCAAAAAATACGGTTATATTCTTTTTTACCTGATCTACATCTGCCAAAAAACCATGACTTAGAATAGCATGAGCTGGAATACTTTTTCTTTTTATTTCTACTAAAATTCTTTCCCAAATTCCATTAATTTCATTTAAGGTTAATTTACTTTGGGATAATTTTATCATTGGTGATTCATGATTATCCTGATTTAAAGGTGCTATTTTTTCATTACTAGTATTAGCAACTATTTTATGAGAATTTTTAGCAATATTTTCTAGTTTATTTTCTAATTCTTTTACTTTATTTTTTAAATAATTTAATTCTTCATTATTAATATTACTTTCATAAATTTCATTATTTTTAGGAACAACTTCTAATTTTTCTTGATATACAACTTCTGTATTACTACTAGATATATGTTTCTTTTTACATAAAAGAACAAAATTTATTTCTAACCATAGTTGAGCTGTTTGAGTTCTTTTTATTTTATCTGATATTTGATTCAAAATATCCAAATTTTCTAATATATCGTCTGAAGAAAAAAGATTAGCTGTATTTTTATATATTTCTATATTAGACATAGGTACTTCAAGATTCTCTGCACTCAAAGGAGCTGATTTTACTATTAATAGGTGTCTAAAAAAATTAATTGTCTCTGTTACTATTACATTAGGATCATTTCCACTTTTACTTAATTTATCAAGAGTTTCTAAAACTTTTAAATGATTTTTTTCTGAAATAGCTTCTACTAAGTTAACTAAAAAATTAATTGAAACTAATCCCAAAACCTGATTTACAATATCTTCTGGTATTTTTCCTTCGCCTAGAGAAAAAGAACTTATTTGATCTAAGAGACTTAGGGCATCTCTTAATCCACCATTAGCTTTTCTGGCTATTGCTAAAATAGATTCATCTGATATTTGTATTTTTTCTGTTTCAGCTACATATTTTAATCTATTGGTCATTGCTGTAACTGATATTCTTTGAAAATCAAATCTTTGACACCTAGATACAATAGTAGGTAGTATTTTTTGAGCCTCAGTTGTTGCCAAAACAAAAATAACTTTTGGAGGAGGTTCTTCTAAGGTTTTTAATAAGGCATTAAAAGCTTCTGTAGTAAGCATATGAAATTCATCTATGATATATACTTTATATTTACCTGATACAGAAGCAAAACGAACTTGTTCTATAAGAGTTTTTATTTCACCAATACCTCTATTAGAAGCAGCGTCTATTTCTATTACATCTAAAGAAGAACCTGATGAAATTTCATTACAACTACCACATTTATTACAAGGTGAACCATTTAACCTATTTTCACAATTTAAAGCCTTTGCTAAAACTCTTGCTGTAGTAGTTTTACCTGTACCTCTTGAACCACAAAACATATAAGCATGGGCTAACTTAGAAGTTTCAATTGCATTTATCAAAGTTTTTGATATATGTTCTTGACCAACTAAATCTTCCCATACCTGAGGTCTAAATTTTCTATAAAGTGCAACCATTTTTACATACTTTTAATCTTATAGAATTCCTCGAAGCTTTGCTTCGGGGTAATTGGGGGATTTGGGGGCAAAGCCCCCGTCCCCATTCTCCTTTGGGGTATTGAACCCCGAAGGAGAGCTTAATTTTAATTACAGTTAGAAAGTATATTTTAACACACTTAATATCTTAAAAATATTATTTTATTTTACGCTAAAATTATTCTTCTATAAACCTCTTATCAGTATTATTTTTTATTGAAGGAATTGTTCTTAAATAATCATATATAGAACCTAAATCACTTTCTGTCATATTTTTAAACTGATACCAAGGCATTACTGTTTGTATATCACCTTTTTTTATATTATAAGGATTATAAGATTTGAATTTTTTTATAAAAGTATCTTTACTCCATTCTCCTATTCCTGTTTCTTTATCAGGTGTTATATTAGCTGATATTACAGTACCTAAACCTTTTAATTTAAACTTTTCTCCTCCAGAAAATTCTAAACCTTTGATAGGTTGACCTTTATCAGTTTTTGTATGACATACAATACAACTTGCTGTATTTACCAAATACTTACCATAATTAACATTATCATTTTTATCTGGAATTTTACTAAATTCAGGGTTTTGAGGCATACTATTTACAATAATATTAAGAGGGAAATCTAGAGTTCTTTTCGGAATTTCATTTTTTATAGGTTTTAGAGTTCTTATATAAGATACTATAGAAAAAATATCTTCTTTATCCATTTTACCAAAATAATGGTAAGGCATTAAAGGAAATAAAGGTGTATTATCTTTAGAAACTCCAGCTGTTATAGCTCTAACAATTTCACCATCTGTCCAAGTTCCTAACGCACTAGGCGTAATATTTGAAGAATAAATATCTCCAGGTAAGCCTTCTTCTTTTCCAAATAATACCCCACCCATTCCATCTGTCCCTTCAATTACAGGGCTTGCAAATTTACTATAGTCATGTTTAGAGTGACAGTCTAAACATGATGCTACATTATTAAATAAATATTCACCTCTTTTTATTCTTTCAGGAGTTTTTTCTATTTTTAAATCATCTGCTGGTCCAACTCTATGACCAAAACATCCTGATAAAATACCTAAAAATGTACCTAATAAAATAACTTTTTTCATTTTTACCTCTCTAAAAAAATAATAATTATTTATGGTTATAAACCTATTTTTTATAGATAAATATTCACAGATTAGGATAAAAAAGTATAAGCTAGAAATTTATTATAAATAGTTCTATAAATACTTTTTATCTAACTAAACTATCATTTTATACAGTTTTTTTGCTATATAAAACTTCTATTTTATTTATTTAAATATTTAAAAACTTTATCTATTTGCTTTTTATTAAACCCATCAGCAAAATTAACAGTTTTATTTTTTTGTTTTATATAGATATAGCCTTCTTTGCTTCGAGCAAAAAAAGTATCTTTAGTTTCTTTTTCAATATGTAAATTATTTTCATATCTTAATTTTAAGGTATCTTTTATTCCATCAAAAAACTCTACAGCATCTCTATTAGAATCCCAAATAGATTTATATACAAAGATATTTTCATTGTTATTTTTGCTAAAAAAAGCATATCTATCTCCTCCCCATCCTTCTGTAGCTTTTTTTACTTCTTTTTCATCTAAATACTCTAGCATCCAATTTCTAAGAAAAAATTCTCCTACAGTATCATAATCTAAAAGTTCCCAATGCCAATCATTTAAAAAGTAAGGATTAACTCTAACTTTAACAGGTTTTTCTTTTGCTAAATATTTTTCTGGATGCAGTATTTGTTCTGTAGATTCTGGAGGGTTTTTATACACTTCATTAAATTTATTCCAATTACTTCCTTTTTCTTTATAAACATACTCACAAAAAGCGGTTCCATCTATATAAGGAAACATCATTTGTTCCATAAGAAATTCAGGAATACCTTGTGTCATTTTTGAATTATTACTCATATTTGCTTTCATTAAGTTACCCAAATTTGGCATAAACTCTCTTTTTAAGCCCATATTTTCAATTATATATTGCATAGAAGCTAAAGTAGCTTCTCCTTCTATTAAAGCTGTTTTAGCTAAAACTTTATCACTATCCTCATAACGTTTTACAATATCTTTAATATGAAAATATTGATCTTGTAAAGAATGTACTAATTCATGTGAAATAACAATAGAAGTTTCTAATTCACCTAGTTCTTTTTTATTATTAACTACATATAATGATTGTGTTTTTTCATCATAAAAACCTGCTATTTGTTGAGTATAAGCACCTAAAAGAAGTTTTTTTATATCTGTTCCATCTTGTATCAAACCTAACTTTTTTAAAAGTAAATAATCTTTTTTTATCATTTTTTCAGGATAGTCTTTTTTTAAATTAGATTGAAGAAAATCATTTACTTGTTTTGAGGTTTTTATACCTATTTTTACTGGTCTTTTTACAGGTAAATTTCTAACTTTTTGAACATCAGAGAAAATTTTTTCTACATTTTTATATAAATTAATAGTTTTTTTGTCTTTAGTTTCAAAAATAACATCACTTTTTTTTTCTTTAGAAAAAGCTGTATTGGATAAAAATAAAGATAAACTTAGAAAATAATAAAATAACTTTTTTAATTTCATTAATTTTAGACCAAATAAAAATGATATAAGAGTTTATTTTAACATAATTATTTTATTTGCAGATATTATTTTATTGAATATAGTGTTAATTTATTTATAAAAGTAGTTGATTTTAGATTTGTTTTTTAGTATAATTTTTTTATGGATCGATGTTCTCTTTATGCAAATTGCTGAGTAATCGATCCTTTAGCTTTTTAATAGTTTTCTTCAGCAGCAATTTCTTGTAAAGCTGTTACTATAGCTCTATTACTAGAAATTTCTATATTAGATTGAGATGATGTATCAATAATCTTTTTAGCTCTTTTAGCTACTGCATGTACTAAAACATATTTATTATCGCTTTTAGCCATTTTTTTACTTAATTCTTCTGCATGTTCTTCCATTTTTTATTCCTTTATTAAATTAATTAGAAGTTAAAAGTTAAAAATTAACAGTTAGAAGTTAGAAGTTAAGACTTAGAAGTTAAAAGAGCTGTTTTTTTCTTTTTACTTATTTGTTTTTACTTTTAGCTTTTCACTTATTTCTTTTCACTTTTCACTTTTCACCTTTTTACGACATTAAAAGATTTTTTATATTACAATGATTCGAATAAATTATTGATTTTACAAAATCAACCGATTCTTTCAAATCATCATTTATAATTAAATAATCATATTCTGGTATACTTTCAAATTCTTTGTTAGCTACAGCTAATCTATTTCTTATTGCTTCTTCATCTTCAGTATTTCTATCTCTTAGTCTTCTTTCTAGCTCTTGTAAAGTAGGCGGAAGTATAAAAATAAATATGCCATGAGGCCATCTTTTTTTTACTTGCATAGCACCCTGAACATCTATTTCTAAAATTACATCTTTACCTTGAGATATTTGTTCTTCTACATAAGCTTTAGGAGTCCCATATAATTTACCTCCAAAAACGCAAGCATATTCTAACAAAGAATCATTATCTATTAACTCGCTGAACTCTTCTATACTTCTAAAAAAATAATCTTCACCTTCTACTTCATTTTCTCTTGGTTTTCTTGTTGTAATAGAAACAGATTTAACTATATTTTTAGAGTTATTAATAACTTCTTTTACTATAGTTCCTTTACCTACACCAGACGGTCCTGAAACAACAATTAAAAAACCATGAGGTTTTTTTAGTTTCCAGTTTTGATGATATTTATTTATACTATTTAAAGACATTCTTACTCTTCATCGTTACTATTATCAAATGGTTCTGAGTTAGATTTAGCTAGTATTGTTTCAGGTTGAAGAGCAGATAAATACACTCTTCCATAAGTTGTTATAATAGCAGCTCTAGCTTTTCTTCCTTCAGTATAATCAAATAATCCTATTTCTTTATTTGACTCATCTTTTTTCCCTTTATCATCTTTAGCTTTTTGTATAATTCTTTTTATAGGAGCAGAAGCTGGACTAACTACAGCAACTACTTCAGTCATAGGAACTATATTTCCAAAACCAGCTTTAATAAACTGAACGTTCTTTTTACTCATATTATCCTCCATTAGTAATCAGATATATTGTATTATTTTCTAAAATAGGCATTCCACCTTCAGAATAGCCATTAATGTAATATTTTGTATTATTAATTTTTTGATAACCTACTCTACCTTGATAAGAGGCTTTTTGAGAATCAAAAGACGAATCTGAAGGATCTAAAAAATCAACTGCCCAATAAGTAACAGATCCTTCATTATTTGTTACAGGGTTTCTAACTTTTTTATTATAGCTCTTAGCATTTGCTTGTGCTTCAAGTTCTGATACAGAATCTGGATATACTAAATTATCAACTCTGTAGGTTTCAAGCATTACTTGAAATGTTCTCATATTTGTTTTAATTGAAGCATCTATAGATCGTTTTTTAGCAGGAGCTATAAGATTAGGAATAGCTATCCCAACTAAAATAGCTATTATGACTACAGCAGTCATAACTTCTATAAAAGTCATTCCATTTTTATTTTTAAACATTTTTCAATTCTTTTACTTCATTAATTTCAGAATATAATGTATTTCCATTACTCCAAAGTTTTTCTATTTTATAATATTCTCTAGTTTCTTCTGTCATTATATGAATTAAAGCATTCCCTAAATCTATAAGAATCCAGTTTCCATCATTTAAACCTTCTATACTATAAACCTTAAAATTATTTTCCTTTGCTTTTTCTAAAATATTATTGGCTATACCTTGTGTATGTGAAGAAGATCTACCTGTACAAACAATCATATAATCAGCCATTAAAGAAACTTTACTAATGTCTATGACTACTGTTTTTTCAGCCTTTATATCCAAAACGGATTCAAGTACCGTTTTGCAAAAATTATCCAAATTTATTACCTCAATTAAAACTATTCAATAAATATTTTAATTACTAAATACTTTTTAGTAAATATTAATTAGTAAAAAGTAATTTTTATTTTAAAAAACTTCTGGAAGTATTAATCTATAAGTTCCATCTTGTTCTTCTTTTATCATAAATAAATAAAATCCACCAGCAGGAATAAAAGCTTTAGGTGCCGAAAAAGCAAACAAAGATTCTTTTTTAGTTACTTTATCATAATATTTTAATACTTCTGGGAAAAAGTCATTTCCTGATATATAAACTGCAGCTTTTATATCAGCATTCATTATTCCTTTTTTTAGTTTTACTACATCTTCAATAAAATTATGTAATTCAGAGACATTACCTTGAGAACTATATCTTGCTACTACAGATAGCTTTTCTGAGTCATTATAACTTATCATATCAAAAGCTAATTTAGAGCCATCATTTAGCTTTAGCTGTTGAGCTAATTTTATAGTTTTTAAATTCCATATCCAAGAAAAACAATTTTTTATAGATTGAAATTTATTAGATCTAGCTACTTTTATTAATAAATCTTTTATAATCCATTTCATAAGAGCAGCAGCAGAAAAACCTTCTATAACTTCAGAATATTTTATTGATTGTTTTCCTACAGAAATAACTCTATCATTTGAAACTAAAGTTGCTAAATCTGTATTTCTAACAGCCTCTTCAATAAATTCTGGTATTATTTTAGCTGTTTTTTGTAAAGACAGCTGTTTAAAAGAAGCTGCAGAGCCATGTGTTTTATTTATTATTTCTATTGTTGTATCAATCAAAGCTCTTCTTAAACTAGGTCCTAATAATTTTAGTTTTACTTCATAAACTTCTATATCCATTCTATTAGGTTTCATATTTTGAGATGGCTTTTTATTAGGCATTGCTAATGTGAATACTTCTCTTCCATCTACAAAACCTTTATATTTTATTTCATTGATATCTGAAATTTCCATATGACCAGTAAAACTTTCTTGTTTAGCTTTTTCCATAATATTTTCTAAGTCATTAGAATTACAGCCTAAATGCTTTCCAATTTGTATTCCATTTCCTAAAATAGAAGACATTACTACTAAAAAGTCTTGTTGTTGTTCATTCGGGATACAAGATTTTATATCCACTTTAGTTATATCTGCTGTAACTTCATAAGCCTTAGAACCAACTTCATCAGGATCATCAGAAGCAGCTGCAATTAATAAGCCTTTATATGATAAAAGTATTACTTGATTACTTACTACTATAGCTTGAGATAAACTTTCATTTCCATATAAAGCTTCTAATATAGGTTTATTTCCAATATTTTCTACAGACCATGTTTGAATTATTCTATACATTAAAGAAAATAAATTTATTTTATCTACTCCTTCAACTAAAGAAAACTCTAAAGTTCTAGCAAAACTAGTTTTACCCAAACCAGTAGATGAACTAGATGAACCTGCTGAAGTCATAGCCATGGGGCTAACTCCACCTTTTAATTTAAATAAAACTTCATTTAAATCATCACCTAATTCAGATGCTCTTTGATATCTATGATCTGGATCTTTTGCTATAGATCTCATTATTATTTCATCTAATTCTGGAGGTATTTTAGGATTATGAAAACTAGGCGGTTCTGGCTCACTTTTCATTATTTTACTAATAATACTAGCTACATTATCACCATCATATGGAAATTGTCCAGTTAAAAGCTCATAAATACTAACTCCTAATGAGTAAATATCAGCTCTTTTATCAACTTTTTGAGCACTTATTAATTGTTCTGGTGAAATATATAAAACACTACCTAAAATAGTACCAGCTTGCGTTAATTGAGATTTTGCTTCTTGAATTCTAGCAATACCAAAATCCATAAGTTTTACAATTCCATTATCTAATAAAAGAATATTAGCTGGTTTTATATCTCTATGTATAATACCTGTAGTATGAGCATAATCTAAAGCAGCACATACTTGAACAATAGATTTTAGCACCAACTCGACAGATAAAGGTGAATTGAATTTTAATAATTGAGATAAATCTCTACCTTTTAAAAATTCCATAACCATATAATTACGGTCATTTTCAACGCCAAAGTCATATATATTAACAATATTAGGATGACTAAGTTTCGCAATTGCCTTAGCTTCTGTTTTAAATCTTTCTATTAATTCTTGATGCGAAGTTAATGTTAATTGATCAGCTGTTTGTGTATCTATATTTTCAACAACTTTTATTGCTACTTCTCTTTCAAGTTTTCTATCCCAACCTTTATAAACGACACCCATGCCCCCTCTTCCGAGTTCACTTTTTATTTCGTATCCGCCTATTGTTTGAATTTCACTCATTTTTCTATTCTATATTAAATTAACTACAAAAAGTACTATTGTTTAAACTATCTCAAACTTTAATTACTTTCCATAAAATAATGAATACACTATTATACTATAAAAATTATAGTTTTTACAAAATTATAGTATTCAATTTTTACTTTTTATTTATTTGTTTTTAATAGTTATAAATTATATAATAATTTAATATTAAGCTGTACTTAAATAAAATAGATATTTTATATTTTATTTTAAGGGGACAATATGATAAATGAACAACCAAGAACTAGAGAAGAACTTTATCAAAAAATAAAAGAATCTTCTAAAGAAGGATTTATTTTAGAAGATATGATAAGATTAGGGTTTTGGCCAGAAAAAGGTATTATGCCTCAAGATCCTGCTTATGAAATACATAAAAGAATAGAAATAAACAAAGAGCTTAACCATTTAAAACAAGATTTAAGAAATTTAAAAAATGAAGCTTTTTTACTTAAAAAATTTAAAGAAGAACGTTTAAAAGAATCTAAGAAAAAAAGGTTAGAAAATAAAATAAAAAGAGAAGAAGAAAAACAAAACAAATCTTTAATTTGGAAAGAAAAACAAAACAAAGAAATTTTATATTTAGGTGATAAAATTTCAAAAGGATTAAATAATAATTTAAATAATCAAGAAAAATTAAAAAAATATAATTTAACACCTTATGATTCATCATTAAACTTAGCAAATGAAATGGGTATCTCTCTTAACCTATTAAGATTTTTAGCCTTTTCAAGAAAAGTTTCTAAAGTAACCCATTATAAAAGATTTCAAATTCCTAAAAAAACAGGTGGCTTTAGAATTATATCTGCACCTATGCCAAAAATAAAAAACGCTCAATATTGGATATTAGATAATATCTTAGGTAAAATAGATATACATGATAAAGCTCATGGTTTTGTCGAAAAAAAATCTATCATTACTAATGCGAAACTACATATAAAATCAGATATTATTATAAATATAGATCTCAAAGATTTTTTTCCTACTATTTCATACAAAAGAGTAAAAGGTCTTTTTAAAAATTTTGGTTATTCAGAAGCTATAGCTACAATTTTATCACTTATTTGTACTGAAGCCGAAACAAGTGAAATTTCTTTGGATAATAAAAAATATTTTATTCAAAAAGAAGAAAGAAAACTACCTCAAGGTGCTCCAACTAGCCCTGCTATTACTAATATTATTTGTAAAAGACTAGATCAAAAAATTTCTAAATTAGCTCAAGAATTAAATTTTACTTATACAAGATATGCAGATGATTTAACTTTCTCAACTAATTCTGAAAACAATAAAAATATATCTAAACTTTTAAATAGGGTTACTAATATTATTAATTATGAAGGCTTTTTTATTCATCCTAAAAAAACTAAAATAGCTAGAAAAGGTAGTAGAAGAGAAGTAACGGGAATTGTTATAAATGAAAAACTAAGTATTAGAAAAGATACTTTAAAAAAATTTAGAGCTTGTTTACATCAAATATTAAGAGATGGTTTAAAAGATAAAAAATGGGGTAATTCTAATAATATTTTAGCTTCCATAAATGGTTTTTATAATTTTATAAAAATGGTAGATAAAAATAAAGCTGAGACTTTTAAAATACAAATAAATGAAATAAATAAAAAATATGGCTTTAAAGTTTATGAAAATGTAAAAAAAGTTTTAAAAGATAAAAATGAAGAGGTTATAAAAGATAAAAACACAACTAATAATGAAAAAGATATGAAATTAGAAAATAAAGAAGAAAATAATAAAAAATGGTGGAATATATTTTAAGGGCCAGATGATGGGGATCGAACCCACGAATACCGGAACCACAACCCGGGGCCTTAACCACTTGGCGACATCTGGCATAGAAAACGCGTCCGACAAGACTCGAACTTGTGACCCTCTGCTTAGAAGGCAGATGCTCTATCCACTGAGCTACGGACGCATAAGCGGACGACGAGATTCGAACTCGCGACAGCCTGCTTGGAAGGCAGGTACTCTACCAGCTGAGCTACATCCGCATGTGTTTTAATCAACACATTCTGTATATTACCAAAAAAAAATATAAATGCAAGCTTATTTTTATTAATGTTAATATGATTTAACAAAATAATCTTTTTTATATACTTAATTTAATTCACTCAAAAGTCTATAAAAACAATATTTTAAGGTTTATCAAAAAAATATATAACCTTATTATTAATATTTTTATAAAAAAAAGTAAGGTTTATTAACAAATAACTACTAGCATATCTTAAATAGTTAATTTTTTTTTGTTTATTTTATAATAAGAAAAGAATATGATATATTTTATTTAATTTAGTTATAGCTTTTTTAGATGTTAAATAATTTAAAATTAACTACAAAAAGTAATTTATTGTTTTTTGTTATATTATTTATTTTAATATTAGAAATATTTTATTCTTTTAAAAATATTTCTGGTATTATAAGCACGTCAAAAAAAATAGTCTTAAATGATTTCCCTATTACTAATACAATTATAGAAACACAACTTTTATTAACTAAAGGTAAATTAGATTTTGAGGAAGTTATTGCTGGTTATGAAGAAAAAAATTTTAATGATTTAAAACAAAAATGGATTAGTTCTATTTATTACCTCGAAACTATAGAAAATGGTGGTATTGTAGAAAATTATGAAGTGTTTAAATCTAATAACCCTATAATATTAGATGAAATACCAAAAATAAAAAAAATAATTAATGATAACTTAGAAATAGCTTTTATAATTTATAATCTAAATCAAAAAAAACAAGATTTTAAAGAAAAAATGGATATTTTTGATAAACAATACGAGCAAATAACAAAAGATTTAAATAAAATAAAAAAAATATCTAAAAATTACTCTAATAACTCTTTAAAGTATTCTTTCAAACAACATGAAAAAATAGAAAATATTTTAATATTTTTCTCTATTTTATTAACTTTTTTTATTTTAATATATTTAATTTTAATTAGAGAAAATGTTATAAAAAGAATTAAAATTCTAACCTTTGCGATGGAAAACTTTTCTAAAGATCATAATAATACTTATAACTTTGATATGATAAATATAAAATCTAATGATGAAATAGGTGTTTTAATTGAAAAATTCAATGATATGATCTGCGAAATAATAACAACAAATTATGCACTTAGAGATGAAAAAGAAACAGTTGAAATAAAAATAGAAGAAGCTATAGATAAATATATAAAATCTGAAGAAAAATTAAAAAAGAGCTTAAATCAATTAATAGATTTAAATGCAGAGTTAGAAGAAGCTCGTCAGCAAGCTGAAGCTGCTAATACAACAAAATCTCAATTTTTAGCTAATATGAGTCATGAAATAAGAACTCCTATGAATGGAATTATTGGTATGACATCATTGCTTTTACAAACAGTTTTACATGAAGAACAAAAAGATTTTGTTAATACAATAAGAATAAGTAGCGAAAACTTGCTAACTATTATTAATGATATTTTAGATTTTTCAAAAATAGAATCTAATATGATTGAAATTGAAAACTTTTCTTTTGAATTATTAAAATGTATAGAAGATGTTATGGATTTATTATCAACAAGAGCTTATGATAAAAATATAGATTTACATTATTTTATAGAACCAGATGTTCCTAATTTAATAGTTTCTGATATAGTAAGATTAAAGCAAATAATAATTAATTTAATGACAAATGCAATAAAATTTACTGATAAAGGCGAAGTTTATTTACATATTCAATTAGAGAAAAAAGATAATAATTTTATCTTTTTAAGATTTAGTGTAAAAGATTCTGGTATAGGAATTTCTGAAAAAAACATGAAAAAACTATTTAAAGCTTTTAGTCAAGCTGATTCTTCAACTACTAGAAATTATGGTGGAACAGGATTAGGTTTAGCTATATCTAAACGTTTAATTGAGTTAATGGGTGGAGAAATAACTGTAAAAAGTGAATTAGGTAAAGGTTCAGAGTTTAATTTTACTATAAAAGCTGAAATTGAAAATAATATAGAATTATATAATCAAAATAACTTATTGAATAACAAAAAACTACTTTTAATAGATGATAATAAAACTAACACTGATATTTTAGTTAAAAATCTAAAAAAATTTGGAATGCTTATAACGGTTGCTAATTCTTTTGATAAAGCTATTGATATTATAAATTCTAATATTAGTTTGGATGTCATAATTATTGATATGCATATTGCAGATATTAATGCAGTAGAACTTTCTAAAAAAATAAGAGAAAAAGAAAATTTTTTAAATTTACCAATAATTACTTTTACTTCTATAAATTATTCTATAAAAGAAAAAAATCAAATTTTCTCAGCTTTTATTAAAAAACCTATTAAACAATCTGTTTTATTTAATACCCTTAATGAACTTTTATCTAATGATAAAAAAGTAGCTAATAAAGAAGTAAATATTAGTTTAGATGATAAATTAGCTAATAAATACCCACTAAATATACTTGTAGCTGAAGATAATTTAGTTAATCAAAAAGTTATTATTAAAACCTTAGAAAAACTTGGCTATAAAATTATTATAGCTAATAATGGTTTGGAAGTAATTAGTCTGATTCAAAAAAATCACTTTGATATAATTTTTATGGATGTTCAAATGCCTGAAATGGATGGTTATGAGGCAACTAAATATATTTTAGATAATTATACTGAACATCCTAAAATTATTGCAATGACTGCAAATGCTTTGAAAGGAGATAAAGATTATTGTTTAAAAATAGGTATGGATGACTATATTAGTAAACCTTTAATTTTAAAAGAATTACAAGAAATTATTATTAAATGGAGTGAAATAATAAAAAATAGCTCTTTAAATAAAATAAATACTTTTATTGATAAATAATATGTTTAAATATTTATTTATTATATTTATTTTAATAATTTCATGTTCAAAAGAGCAAAATAATGAAATAGAAAATAAAAAAATTATAGAAAAAACTGAAATAAAAAATTTTCTATAAATACGAATAAATTAAATGAAAAAAACTTTTATAACCTTAATTCTGACTATGCTATTTTAAATAAACATTTAATTACTATATATAATCCTAAAATAGTTTTTTTTGAAAATAATAATCAATTTTATTTAACTACTAAAAATGCTTTATATAATAAAAAAGAAAATTTTTTTGAAATGAATAGTATTATTATAACTAATAAGGATAATAATTTTAAACTTAATTTATTAGATTTAAATTTTTTCCCTACTAAAAATATTTTAGAAGGTAATAACGCTAATTTAAATTATTTCAATAATAAAATTAATTCTAAAACCTTAAAAACTAACACTAATTTTCAAATAATAAAATTAAAAAAAGTAAAAGCAAAACTTAATTTGTAATAAGTTATTAGTTATGTAGCTTTTTATACCTATTTAGTTAAAAAAATTTTATATATGATTAATAAAATTAGATTTATAATTAACTAAATAAAAAATAATCTTAAAAAATTAGTTGTATGAAATAAAAAGGTGAAATTATGACAGAAGTAAAAGAAAAACAAGCTGAGGAAAAGGGAACTATTTCCGTTAATATGGAAAATATTTTTCCAATTATAAAAAAATGGTTATATTCTGATAAAGATATTTTTATTAGAGAATTAGTTTCTAATTCAGTTGATGCTATAAATAAATTTAAACATTTAGCTCTTATTGGAGAAGCAAAAAGACCAGAAAATGACGGTGAGTATTCTATTCAAATTTCTGTAGATAAACATAATAAAACTTTAACTATTAGTGATAATGGTTTAGGATTAACAGCAGATGAAGTAAAAAAATATATTAACCAAGTAGCTTTTTCTGGGGCAACAGATTTTTTAAATAAATATAAATCTGGAAATGAAAAAGATCAAATTATCGGACATTTTGGTTTAGGTTTTTATTCTTCTTTTATGGTTTCTAAAAAAGTTGAAATAGATTCTTTATCCTATCAAGATGGAGCTGAAGCTATAAAATGGGAGTGTGATGGAACCCCTGAATTTTCTTTGACTACAGGTAAAAGAAAAAAAAGAGGAACTGATATTACTTTATTTTTAAATGATGATGAATTAGAGTTTTTAGAAACAGAAAGATTAAATCATTTAATAAAAACTTATTGTGATTTTCTTCCTTATAGAATAGATGTTGATGGTATAGTAGCTAATAAACAAAAAGCTTTATGGAATGATCAGCCACACTCATTAAAGAAAGAAGATTATGAAGAATTTTATAATTATTTATACCCATATACTGGAGAGCCTCTTTTTTGGATTCATATGAATGTAGATTATCCTTTTAATTTAAAGGGTATTTTATATTTCCCACAATTAACACATGAATTAGATTTAAATAAAGGTCATATAAAACTTTTCTGCAATAATGTTTATGTAAGTGAAAATACTCAAGAACTTTTACCAAGATTTTTAACTGTATTAAAAGGAGCTATTGATAGCCCAGATATTCCTTTAAATGTTTCTAGAAGTATGTTACAAAATGATCCTAATGTAAGAAAAATAGCTACTCATATTGCTAAAAAAGTTGCTGACAGATTAAAAGAAATGAAAAGAAAAGAGCCAGAAAGCTATCATAAAATTTGGGATGGAATTCATCCATTTGTAAAAGTAGGTATTATGGAAGATGATAAATTTTATGATAATGTAAAAGAAGCTTTAATATTTAAAACTACTGATGATACATATACTACAGTTGAAGAATATTTAGAAAAAAATAAAGATAAAACTAATAATAAAGTTTATTATTGTTCTGATAAACAAAGTCAATCTAGTTATATACAACTTTTTAAATCTCAAGGAATTGATGTTTTATTATTAGATTCTTTTATTGACTCTCACTTTGTAGGGTTCTTAGAAATGAAAAATAAAGATGCTAAATTTGCAAGAATAGATTCTGGTTTAGATAATAATCTCTTAGATAAAGATTCTAAAGCTGAAGTTGTTGACCCAAAAACTAATAAAACTTTTAGCCAAACTATAGAAGATGCTTTTAAGAAAAATATTGGAGAAATAAAAGTAGAAGTTAAAAATCTAAAATCTGCTGATATTCCTAGTATGATTGTTTTTGATGAGCAAATGAGAAGAATACATGAAATGTCTAGTATGATTCAACAAAAAGATTTAGGTGCAATGAAAGATTATACTTTAGTTATAAATTCAAATAATCCTATTATTGAAAACTTAAAATCTATGGTTTATGCTGGAGATAAAGATTCTGAAGTGGAATTAATTACTAATCATGTTTATGAATTAGCTTTATTATCTCAAAAACAATTACCAGTTGAAAAAATGACTACTTTCTTAGAAAGATCTAATAAAATATTAGAATTATTTAGTAAAAAATAATAGATAAATTTATCTAATAATTTATTTATAACGCTTAACTTTATTTATAAGTTAGGCGTTTATTTTTATTAAATACAAAGTTTTTTATTAATATGTTATTATTTTAAAGGTATTAAGGTAATTTATTAAGTTTCAAATATGTATAAAAAAGTATTATTAGTCTTTATTAGTTCTTTATTATTTTATAATCAAGTAGTTTTTTCTAAAGAAAATATTAAAAATCAGCTAAATGTACTTGATAAAAAAGAAAATAACAAAAAACATTTATATTGGTTAAATTTATTAATTGATAATGTAAAGCCAGAAAATACTTCTTATATTCATAAAAACACTTCTGTAAAATGGCAAAATATTAATAATTCAGATAAATATGAAAGTAAAACCGATTGTAGTGGTTTGTTTAATTCTATTTTTAGCCAAAGTTATAATTATGATAAAAATTTTTTTCTAAAATATTTTGGTACAGAAAGACCTAGAGCAGAAAATTATTATAAAGCTATTTCAGAACAAAAAATTTTTTCTAAAATAACTAATATTTCTGAAGTTTCGGAAGGTGATATTATAGCAATAAAATATCCCACTAGTAATAAAAATACTGGACATACTATGTTTATTACTTCAAAACCAATAAAAAATAAAACTTCTTTACCTTATGTAGAAGATACTGATCAATATTTAGTTGAAATTGCAGACTCTACTAGTACCCTTCATGGTAAGGATGATTTTAGATTAAAAAAAGGTATAAAACAAGGTTTAGGTAAAGGTATTTTTAGAATATATACTAGTTTCTCAGGGAATTTTTTAGGTTATGCTTGGAGTACAGATTCAAAAGCTAATTTTCATAATAGAGAAGAACGAGATTTTGTAATAGGAAGAATAAAAAATTAATTGTCAGCTGATAATGATATAATTTTTTGTGGATAAAAGATAATATGAGTAATATAAATTTAGAACCACTACCAGAAAAATCTGGTGTTTATCTTATGTATAACAAAGAAAACACAGTTATTTATGTTGGTAAAGCAATTAATTTAAAAAATAGAGTAAAATCTTACTTTCAAAATAAAGAGCATAATGAAAAAACCAAAGCATTAGTTTCTAATATTGATAGGTATGATTTTATTGTTACTGATAATGAAGTTGAAGCACTTATTTTAGAAAATAATCTAATAAAAAAATTTAAACCTAAATATAATATTTTATTAAAAGATGATAGATATTATCCTTATATAAAAATTACTCTAAAAGATACTTATCCTCAAGTTTTACCGGCTAGAAAAATAGAGAAAGATGGAGCTAAATATTATGGTCCATATCCAACTATGTCATCTATGTATGAAGTTAAATCTTTAGTTGAAAGAATGTTTCCAGTGAAGTTTTGTGAAACACCAGTTTATAAAGATAGACCTTGCTTATATTATCATTTAAAACAATGTTTAGCTCCTTGTATTTCTTGGGTAGAAGAAAAAATTCATAGAGAAATGATAGGACATGTTTGTACTTTTTTAGATGGAAAAACAGATGGTATAACTGCTAAATTAACAGAAGAAATGCTAAAATCAGCAGAAAATTTAGATTTTGAAAGAGCTGCTAATTTGAGAGATCTAATTAAGTCTTTAGAAAGATATAATGAAAAACAAAAAATAATTACTTCTCCCGATATAAATCAAGATATTATAGGTACTTTTTTTGATAAAGATAATATATTTTGTCAAGTTTTTCAAGTAAGGGAGGGTAAATTAATAGGTAAAATTGATTTTAATTATCTAATTAAAGATGAACAAAATATAGAAGATTTTATGAGTAATTTTTTAGTTGAATATTATGAAAAAACAGAAAATATTCCATCTGAAATAATAATAGAAACTTTTTCATCTGATTTTCAGATAGTAGAAAAATGGTTATCAACTAAAAAAGGTAAAAAAGTAAAAATAAATCAGGCTCAAAAAGGTCAAAAAAAAGAACTATTAGAAATGGTTATTAAAAACGCTGAATTATATAGCCAGAAACTAAAATCTGATAATAATTTCCAAGTAAGTAGGCAAGGTGTTCTAGAATTAAAAGAATATTTAAATTTAAATTTTATGCCCTTAAAAATAGAAGGATTTGATATTTCCCATATGCAAGGTACTAATACGGTTGCTTCTATGGTAGTTTTTGAAAATGGTAAACCAAAAAAATCTGAATATAGAAAATTTAAGATAAATTTTTCGGAAGGAGAACCTAATGATTTTGCTTCTATGTATGAAGTTGTTTATAGAAGATACAGAAGAGTTTTAAACGAAAATTTAGAAAGACCAGATTTAATTTTAATAGATGGTGGGAAAGGTCAACTTAGCTCTGCTATGCAAGCATTAAGTGATTTAAAATACCCCTATAAAGCTGTTATAAGTTTGGCTAAAAGATTAGAAGAAGTTTTTTTACCTAATCAAAAAGAACCTATAAACATACCAGAAAATAGTTATGCTCTTAAGCTATTACAGAATGTTAGAGATGAATCTCATCGCTTTGCTATAACTTTTCATAGAGATTTACGTGGTAAAAGCATGACTAAATCATTTTTAGATGATATAAAAGGTATTGGTAAAGAAAGAAAAAAATATTTATTAGATGTTTTTGAAACAATGGGAAATATAAAAAATGCTTCTATAGAAGAACTTATAAAAAAAGGCAAACTTCCAGAAAAAGTAGCAAAAGAATTACATGAAAAACTTCTGGATATCTAAATATCCAAAATTGATTTTATAAAATTATATAAATCTATATCAACTTCTTTTAATAGTTCAGGTGTATTTTTAGCTGTACTTTTAGGGTTCTTTTTACCTTGTACAGAAATATAAGCTTCAACTCCTTGTGCAAAATATTCATACTCATTAGTTTTAGAGTAATAATCTAAAAATTTATCTCTTTTTTTAGCATTTTCATAAAGTTCTAGTATTTTAGTTATTTTATCATCATCTAAAGCATAGCCATGAACTTGGTGTGTTAATTCATGTGCTAAAGTATTAAAATCAAAATATAAAGAATCTTCTAAATCTTCTATACCTGTTGCACTATCAAAGCCACCCATACCTTTTACATCATCCCAAAGCCTTCCATCAATTGTTTTTTGATCTTTTAAATAAGCTGTTTTATCTGTATCAGTTAATTTTTCATAATCTGGAATAATATAATGTGTAGCTCCCTTTTTTGCTAAAACACTTAAATAATTTCTTAAGGGATAAATAGAATATAAAAGGGATTTTTGATATTTTTGTGGTAAGTTCTCATAATTTATAAAAACTTTTTTCAAACTTTCCATATCTACTTTAGAATAATCATAAATATCTAAATTCAAAGTTTTTATTTCTTTATTTTGTGATTTTATATATCTTTTTAAAGTATTAGAAAACAAAGCATTGGCTAAACCATAGTCTGAAGAAATATTTACAGCTTTACCACAATTTTTTATAGCATTTTCATAATCTTCCAAATTACTTTGTATATTACATAGATGTATATAAGAATGAATATTTTTAGGGTATTTTTTTACTAAATCATTTATTATATTTAAAGCTTCATCTTTTTTATTTTCATTAATTAGTTTATTAGCTTTTATTCCTGCTTCAAAAAATTCTGTATTAGGTTTTAGATCTATATTTTTTTCTAAGTTAATATAAGTTTTATTAGTCATACCATTACCCAAATTTATTAAAGCTCTCATAGAATAAGGATTTAGACTAAGTGATAATTTAGAGTTTTTAATGCTATTTTCAACTTCTTTATCTAAAAACTCTATAAAGGCTAAGCTAGAATATGCATTATAAAAATAAAAATCATTTTTAATTATTTTATTCAATAGTTCTTTAGCTTCACTACGTTTATCTTTTGTAAGATATGCTAAAGCTGTATAATATAAAACATCAACATTATTAGGTTCTTTTTTTAAAGCTTTTTCAAAATAAAAAATAGCTTTATTAAAATCATTTTTGAATAAAGAATAATTATAAATTCCGTTTATTAAGTTGGCAAAAACTTCATTATTTATTTTGGTTCCAATTTCTAATATTTTATCTGCATCATCTTTTTTTTGTAAAAAAATAGATATTTGTAGCAATCTTAAAATAGCTTTATTATATTCTTTTTTATCAAATGTAATTTTTTCAAAAAATTCTTTTGCTTTAAGTAAATTATATTTTTTAAAATATATCTCTCCCAATAAAAAATTAGCTTCTGAATTATTAGGATTATTACTTATAAGATAATTAGCTAAATATAAACTTTTTTCAAAATCCCCATTCTTATCGTATAAATAAGCTAAATTTAATAAATCAGTAGTGTTTTTTTTCTCTAAATTTTCGATATTCTTTTTTAGCTCAATAAAAGTCTTTTTTGAGTTTTCTGGTATCTCTTCTAAAAAAGCAAAAGCATAATTAGGTTTAGCTAATTGTATAAAAGCTATACTAACTAATAAAAAAAATGATTTTTTCATTTAAATTATATCCAAATTAAAACTAGACATTTCTTTTCTAGTTTTTATCATTACATCTTCTATTTTTTCACTATTATTTATCAATTTATTAATTTCTTCTGAAAAATCTTTTATAGATGAATTATACATTATTTTTTCTGCAGTTAAATGAAATAAATTTTCTATAACCTTTATTTGTAATTCAATTTGTTCTAAAATATTAGTAGATTTTTCTAATAGTTCTTTTCTTTCTTTTAATAAACTTATATTTTGTTTTAGGGTTTCTTTTTCAGTATTACTATCTTCTTGTAATTTTTTTTCTTGATAGTAAATTTCAAAATTAATTTTCTCTAAAGCATCTTTTTTATCTTTCAAAAATTTATTATATTCAAAATAAGATTCTTGTAATAAAGCGTATTTATCTATTATTTTATTCATATTTTTTCTTTGTTCATCAACATACAAAAACTCTTCATTTCTTTTTGTTAAACCTATAAAAATATCATAAGAGGTATTTTTTAATTTATCTATTTTTACTTTTATTTCATAAGGTAAGTGAGCATAAGTATTATTAGATTTATTTTGCTCTTCTAATTCACGTTCTTCTAAGTATTTTGTATATGCTTGATAGTATTTGGAATTAGCTAATCTAAAAATAAAAAGTATATTTATTACTAATAAAAAGATAGCAGCTAAATTATAACCAAAATAAAAAAGTAATATAGAAAGTAATAAATTAATTATGTTTGTTGGTTTTTTTAGGATTTTTAGATAAATTTTTGATTTATTCATAATTCATTTAAATTTAGTATGCCTCAAGCCAGAATCGAACTGGCGACACAAGGATTTTCAGTCCTTTGCTCTACCGACTGAGCTATCGAGGCACAACTGTTAATTAAGAGTATTCGATTTTTCTCTAAATGTCAATAATTTAAGGAAAAATTATCTGATGGTTAAAAGACTGTAAATCTTTTGAAATAAGCTTTTTAGGTTGGTGTTTAAGTTTTATTAACACTTGAAAAAAATATTATTTTATGTTAGATTTTCATATAAGTAAATGTTTATTTTGTATAAACTTTTTGTTTTTGGCATTAAGTTTATGGGAAAAGGTGATAAAAATGGAAGATTCTAAATATTCATTTAGCCTTAGAATGGAACAAGTTGAATTCAGTGTTGGTGGAGATAAAGAGTTTGTTGAAACTAATATGAAAAAATGGCTTAATCTTTTTAAAGACAAATTACCCTCTGGTTTTTTGGGTGAAGAAAAAGAAGAAGAAAACAAGCATGATCCTAAAGCTACAATGTCTAGAGGTAAATTAAGCATAACTGATTTTATTAAAATGAAAGCCCCAAAAAACTATCAAGATTTATTATTAACAGTTTTATTTTATAATGAGCGTTATGAAGGAATGGAAAATACAGGTGTGCCATTAAGATTAGTAGCTGATTTTGCTAGTAAATTACCAAACCCACCATCTTCAGATGATATTAATGCTATATTTGAACAACTTACTAAAGATGGTTTTATTCAAATGATGGAAGGAACAGAAAGTTATCCTAAATATCAAGTATCATTTGGTGGCGAGCAATTAGTTAAACAAGGTTTTGCTCAATCGTGAAAAAAATTTTTGTTTATACAGATGGAAGTGCAATAAATAACCCTGGTCCTGGTGGATATTGTGGTATTTTAAAATATGGTAATCATGAAAAAATAGTTAAAGGTGGAGAATCTGAAACTACTAACAATAGAATGGAACTTATTGCCGTGATAGAATCTTTTAGACATCTAAAAGAACCTTGTGAAATTGAATTAGTTAGCGATTCAACTTATGTTATAAAAGGCATTAGTGAATGGTTAGAAGGTTGGATAAAAAAGAGTTTTAGAAATGTTAAAAATCCAGAATTATGGCAAGAATATGTAAAAGTATCTAAGGGTCATAAAATTTCTTGTACTTGGGTTAGAGGACATGATGGCCATGAGTTTAATGAAAAATGCGATAAAATTGCGAGAGATGAAGCTATAAAACAGTTAAATGCTATAACTTAATAATATCAAAGGATACTTAGTTTTTAAATTATCCTTTGGCTATTTAATTTGAGATTTAAATTACTTTTATCAAGATTTTAAAGTAAGTTTTTAATATTTTATTATATAATAATAAATAAATTATATTTAAATTTTAATTCATGGGTAATAAGCAAATTATAGAAAAAAATTCTGATTCAGGTAAAAATTCTGAATCTGTTGAAAAATTTGATGTAATAAATTTTACAAAAAAACATGAAAACAATAATAAAACAAGTCTCTCTAAACAAAAAAAATATGAAACTACTACTTTAGAAGAAGATATATTTGATGAAGATGGAAATCTAGCAGAAGATGATTCTCAAGTTAATAATATAATTTCAAATTTAAAAGTTATTTTATCTGTTTATTTTAATAAGGTTTTTAATTTAATAGAAAAAATATCTAATAAAACTTTTAATCCTTTAATAAAATTAGCAAATAATCTTATAAATTTAGCAAATAATTTAGTAAAATCTTTTTCAAAATTAGTAAAGAAAACTGAAACTGAAGAAGAAAAAAATACAAATAATTATTTGGAAGAAGAAAATGAACCTTTACAAGAAGAAGAAGCTAGTTTAGGTACTTTTAGTAAAGCCAGAGATCTTAATATAACTTTTTTGGATAATTATGATATGCCATTATATAAAGTTCAGAAAAATAATATGCAACCTATGACAAAAAATGAAGAATCTCTAGTTATTGAAATGGCTATTACTGCTATTAAAGAATGTGCGGAGTTTACAATAGAAATGCCTCCTCCTACAGAAGGTATTTATAAAGGAAGAAGTATTTATGAACTTATGTCTAATATTTCTCCAGAAGAATTAGCTCTGTTTTTAGGTTATGTAAATGGAATACCTAAAAGATATGTAGGACATTCTTGGAAAATCTCTGAAACTTATGCTACTTGGCTAATAAGTAATGCCCCATTATATGTTGATAAAGGTAAATAGGTATAAAAATGTGTGTTGGTGGAATTAGTTCAGCTCCTATTATAACAGCTCCTCCTAGAGAAAATGTAACCCCGCCTATAAATACTGGTGCAAATTTTGATTTAGGTTCTGTTGCTGGTTCAACAAGACCAAAAGTTTATAATCAACCTCCAACGCCAACTGATTTAGGAAATCAAACACAACCTTCAACTGCAACAGTTAGTACTAATACCGAAGATGGAATAACACCTAATACAGTTACTTTTAATAGAAATAGAGGTGCAGGCACTACTAGTGAATCATCTCTAACTAGCCCAGAACTAGCACAAAGATTAGATCCTGCTTTTTTGAATGATTTTAATGCTAAAACACAAGATGGTGTTTTGGATGCAGGTGAATTATCAGATTTGTATAGAAGAGCTAATTCTATTCAAAATAATGATACAAAATCTGCTAGTAAAAGTTTTTTGGATGAAGTAATTAGAAATAATAATGGCCAACCTATTCCTATAGATGTTGGTTCTGGTCAAAGAAATATAACTATAAGTAATACTCAGAATTTTTCTATATCTATGGAGTCTAATAAATTTGAATATGGTCCCACAGATACTTCCTCTAAACCAGTAAGCTTAGAGTTTAATTCTACACTAAGAGATATTTTATCTAAAGCTTCTCAAAATGGTTTTGGTAGTATTACAGATCAAGATTTAGCTTTGTTAAATAATAGTAGAAGAGCTAATAGATCCCCAACTAACGTAGAAAGAGCTTTGGGATACCCATCAAATGTAAACAATTCTGTTATAGATCAAAATGAAACATTAGCTTATAATACCGTTTTAGAGCAAGTTAGATTTGATAGAGAAGGAGCTAGACCTGCTAGTAACACTAATTCAGATGCTCCAACTAGAAGACCTTCTAGAAGTACGTTTGCTATAAATGGAACTTATGAAAGTACAACTATTAGGAATAATAATGGGAATAGGTTTTCAATTGGTATAGCTGATAAACCAACAGCTGGTTTAAATACAAGTTCAACATCAAGTGCTTTAGCTTTAGGCTATGAGAGAACTTTTTCTGATAACTCAACATTAGGTATTTATGGAGGTGTTATTGCTAATAGCACTACAGTTACTGTTGGAAATTTAGATGTTTCAGCTCAAAATAGAGTAATAGCCTTTGGAAATATTTCTTATACAAATGGCGATACAGCAGCCTCTTTATCTTTTAATCAAAGAGTATCAGGTGACAGAGATCCAAATTATGTTGGTGATGTTACATTTTCTTTATCAAGAGGAGATAACTCTTTAAATATTGGATTAGAAAGTAGAGGAGATCGAGAATATGGTGTTATTTCTACTGATTATAGGATAACTGGTGATGCGGAAAATAATTTAACTTTTAGAGGTGGAGTTACATCTGATGGTGGTGGTTTTCTATCTATGAAAGCTAGGGCTAGATTTTAATTTTTAATATATTTATTTTTAATAAAAGGAGTTTTTTATGTGTATAAAAGTTGGTCAAAATACTTACAATGTTAGTTCTCAATTTCAGCAAAGACTTCAAGCTGCTACAGCTAATAACGATATCTCAGATCAAGAAATGGTTGAATTAGAAGGTAGTGTTCAAGGTGCTAATAGTGAAGATGCAAAAGCTTTAGATGATATTAAAAAAGCTAAAAATCCTGATGGTGGTAATCAAGGTTCTATTTCTAGAGTATCTATAGATACTAATACTGCTGATGGTATAGCTCCAGTAGCTGTAACTTTTAATAGAAGACAATTTAATTTTGCTGTAACTGCAAATACAACTAATACAGAAACTACTACTGGAAGTCCTGCTTCACCATCTACTCCTGAAGCTCGTAGAGATTCTACTACTATTGTTGGAGCTAGAGTAGAAGGAACTATTGGTACTATTAATTATAATGCACAAGGCTCTAATATTAGCACCACTCGTGGAGCTACTAATACTAATTCTACTAACTTTGAAGTAAATATTAATAACAGTACATCTACACAAGAAAATCTTCAAAGAAATCTTCAAGGTCAAATGCAAAAATTAGGTAGAGATTAGAGTTAAATAAGGTAATTTATGGAAAATTTTAGTATAAATTATAAAAATATACCCCCTATAGGGGATGTTGAAAAAGTAAAAAAAATTGATAATGAGAATACTGAAGGAGATAAAAAAATACCAATAAATCCTTCAGCTCTTGATTCTAATGATAATATGAATATATCTAGGGAAGGTAAGTCAACTCGAAGAGTAAGTGTAAGTATAGATTTTGTTTCTAATGATATCCATAATTCTTACAAAGAACCTTGTGATCCTAGACATAATAATTATAATCCAGATTATAATAATGGTGGATATCCACATAATCCAATACACCAAGATCCTTGGAATCATAATCCAATGCCTTATCCTAATGATTATGATGATTTTAACCCAATACATCAAGATCCTTGGAATCATAATTCAGGAGGAGGTTATCCAATTAATTCAAATATTATGAGAGCTGAGTATAATATGGCTATTAGAGAAGGTGATGCTAATACATTACTTAGGTTGGCTCATATAGAAAAAAGACATAATGTTCTTTCCGATGTAACAGCTGAAGATATTTTGGGTAAAGCTTATAATATTGGTAAGCAAAATTCTGATGCTAGAGCTTTATTTAAAATAGCTATTTATGAAAAAGATAATAATGTTTTATCTAATGTAACTACTGATAATATAATGACATCTGCTTATAAATCAGCTTTATCTAATAGAGATGTTAGAACATTAATTGATATAGCTCAATATGAAAGAGCCTTTAATGTTATGAGTAACGTTAGTTATGAGCAAATAGTTCAAGATATAAATAATCTACAATATTAAAAAAAAGAGCTATAAACATTTTTATAGCTCTTTTTTTTAAGGAGTTGGAAGTGGTGTCTCAGCAATAATAGGAACTACTTTATCACTTAAAACTCTATTTTTATAGTTTACAATCTCGCTATTTACTTTTGTTTTTAACTCAGCCCATGCTTTATCAGCAGTACTTCTTACTAATAAAATATCAGGATTTTTAATAGTTGAGTTAGTTGTATTATATTTTTTATTTTCTTTTATCCCAGAAGATGTTGATAAAATAAAAACTCCATTTAAAATATCTATTCCATAAACATCTACTTTAGAATAACTTTCCCAAGTTCTTGCTCCTGTAATAGAATCTATAGGTGTTACAATAGCTTCTTTGTTTTCTGTAGGTGAAGGATAACTTTCATTAACTACAAAAACAGAAGAAACTTGAAATCTGGCTCCTAAAGCTCTTATATCATTAATAGATGAGCCATAAGGTAATAAATTACTAGATATTTCAACAACTTGACCAATATCAGGTTGACTTCTTAGATTTTTAACAAAATCTTCTATATTTCTTTTTCTATCACTTTCAGGTAAAACACCTGCATTTTTATATAAAACAACACCTATTTTCATAGGAAAAACAGGAATAGTTTTTCTTACCAAATAACCAGCTAATTTTCTTTCTTGATCTGTAAAAACACTTTCAGGTAAAACACCTGCTCTTAAAGAACTTAATTCTGTTGCTGAATAAGATGGAGCACTCGGTGTTGCACTAGGATAAGGTCTTACAGATTGTGCTTCTGAATTAATAGCTTGAGGATATTTAGCTGCAGCACAAGAAAAAACAAAAGGTAGAACTAATAATAAAGAAGTTAATTTTAGGTTTTTCATAATAAATTCTCCTTATTTACTATTTTTTCTTTTAAATTTTATATCACCAGGTTGAAGAGTTAAATATTTACCATCTTTTGATAAAGTTAATCTAGAACTAGTATTTATACTATCGGTTGCAGAATCTACATCTGTAATAGTTAAATTACTTTCATACATAGTTCCTGAAACATTTATTTCTGAATTAGTAAGTTTTAAAGTATCTGATTCTTTTCCTTCTATCTTAGATTGCATTTTTGCACTAAAGCCCTTTTGACCATCATATTGAGGTTTTTTAATTTTAGTTTCAGTTACATCTAAAGTTGTAACTACAGTAGAACCATCATTATTTTTTATACTATTTTCCCAACTTCCGACTGGGCTTAATTCAGGCTCATTCATCATAGGACAAGCAAAAAGCGATAAACTTAATAATGCTGTAGCAGATAATTTTAAAAGATTTTTCATAGTAAGCTCCTTTTTTTTCATAGTTATTTTATTGTTTAAAAGATTTTTCATAATTTTTTCCCTCTTATTTATTAACATTAATATTAATATTAATAGGGGTAGGTGTTACCGTAGGTATTGGCGTTGGAGTTGGTATAGGTGTTGGAGTTGGTAATGGGGCAATACTTTGTAAGGTAACAGGTGTTATATTATTATTATCCAACCTTATTTTATAATTATTTATTTCTGAATTTACTTTTTCATGTAAATTTTGCCATGCTTTTTCTGCTGTACTTTTTATTAAAGCAGAATCTGGATTTTTTAAGGTAGAACTATTTCTATTATATTTTAAGCTATCTTTTACTCCAGAAGAAGTAGAAAATAAAAACACTCCATTTAAAATATCTATAGAATATACTTCTATATTACTAAAAGTTTGCCAAGTTCTTGCCCCTGTAATAGAATCTATTGGAGTTACAACAGCTTCTGTGTTTTCTGAAGGATAAGGATAACTATCATTTATTACAATTACAGAAGAAACTTGAAATCTTGAACCCAAAGCTCTAATTTCGTCTACACTAGGGTTTCTAGATAAAAGATCAGGAGATAGTTCTAGTACTTGACCAATATTAGCATTACTTTTTATACTTTCTAAAAAACCATCATAATATTTTCTTCTATCTGCTTCAGATAAAGCTCCAGAATCTCTATATAATAAAATTCCAACTTTTAAAGGAAAAACTGGTTTTGTTTTTCTTACCAAAAAACCAGCTAATTTTCTTTCTTCATCAGAATAAGAGTTATCTGGTATTACGCCTGCTCTTAATGAGCTTAAATCATTTGCAGAAATTCCCGTTGCAGCGGCTGAAGGTGCTGCTGAAGGTGCCACTGATGCTGATGAAGGATAAGGATAATAGCCTCCAGTAGCAGAATCATATGAACTTGAAGGAGCTGTAGTAGTAGGAGATGCACAACCAACTATCCCATAACATAAAAATAATATCAACAATTTTCGTTTCATAAAACTTCCTCTAAAAAATTTCATCACTTACATTTTTGTATTTTACTTTTTTGTAATAAAAAAGTCAATATATATTTTTACTTTTTTGTAATTATTTTTATTAGAGAATACCTCAGAGCTCTGCTCTGGGGTTTCAGGGGGTACGGGGGCAGAGCCCCCGAGCCCTTCCTCCTACGGGGTATTAAGCCCGCAGGAGGTCTTAAATTCATTTTTAGTTAGCTAATTTAAAATCTAAAAATCTATTTGCTTTTATACTAAAAGTATTTTCTGATGCTACTACTATATGATCATGTACTCTTATACTAAATTCAGAGGCTATTTCTTCAATTTTATCTGTTAATCTTATATCATCCATAGAAGGTTTTGCATTACCTGAGGGATGATTATGTATAAGTATAATAGCTGAGGCATTTTTTAATAAAGCTATCTTTATAATTTCTCTAGGATAAACTTGAGCTTGATCTAAAGTTCCCAAAAAAAGTGTTTCTTTATGAATAATATGATTTAGACTATTCAAACAAAGTAGCATAAAAAACTCTCTAGATTTACCTCCTAATTCTGCTTTTAGATAAGGAATAATATTAGAATCATTATAAAAATTATCTTTTAAATATTCTTCTACAGCTTTTGGAGAAGATAAAATTATTTTTTTATTATTTTCAGGCTCAAAATATTCAAGCATAATATCTTTTAAAAGTTTTATGAGTAAAGCTGAATTTTCCCCAATACCTTCAAAATTTTTTAACTCTTCTAATTCTTTATCAAATACTTTTTTTAAACTACCAGATTTTTTTATTAAATTTTTTGCTCTTGGTTTTACATCTACTCTTGGTATAGCAAAAGTTAGTAATAGTTCTAAAATCTCGTAGTCAGCTAATGCTTTTCTGCCACCTTTTAGGTATCTTTGTTTAAGTCTTTGCCTATGATTTAAATAATCAATCTCCATATTTAGCCCTCTTTTAAATTTTATTTTTATATATTACACATATCTTTTATTTTTTGTCTATATTAATGTCAATTAAAAATAAACATGAAATATTTTTCAAAAAATAAAATTTTTAAAAATAAATTTAGCTTGTGATATAATACCAAGCGTAGTAAATTTTTTTCTACAATTTAATTCTTACATATAACAAGGGAGTTATTTTTTTATGTCGTTAGGAATAGAAAAAATAGAAGAACTTTTAGGAAGTGACGCTAATAATTTATTAAATCATAAATGTGAAGGTATTTCAAAAGATATGTTACATCTTCCAGGAAATGATTTTGTTGATAGAATTTTTTTACCTTCAGATAGACCTGTAAATGTTTTAAAAAATATGCAATCTTTATTTGATCATGGTAGATTAGCAGGAACAGGTTATGTTTCTATATTACCAGTTGATCAAGGTATAGAACACTCTGCTGGAGCTTCTTTTGCTCCAAATCCTGTTTATTTTGATCCTGAAAATATTGTTAAATTAGCAATAGAAGGTGGTTGCAATGCAGTTGCTTCTACATTAGGAGTTTTAGGGTCTGTATCTAGAAAATATGCTCATAGAATACCTTTTATTTTAAAAATAAATCATAATGAATTTTTAAGCTATCCAAATGCCTATGATCAAATCCTTTTTGCTGATATAAAACAAGCATTTGATATGGGTGCAGTTGGTATAGGTGCTACTATTTATTTTGGTTCTGAAGAATCAAAAAGACAAATTGTAGAAATTAGTAAAGCTTTTAAATATGCACATGAACTTGGTTTAGTAACTATTTTATGGTGCTATACAAGAAATGAAGGTTTCAAAAAAGATGGTATTGATTACCATGTTTCAGCAGACTTAACTGGTCAAGCTAATCATTTAGGCGTAACAATTGAAGCTGATATTATAAAACAAAAATTACCTGAAAATAATGGTGGTTATAATGCTCTTAAATTTGGTAAAACACACAAAGCTGTTTATGAAAAATTAACTACCGAAAATCCTATAGATTTAACAAGATACCAAGTTGCAAATTGTTATATGGGAAGAGCTGGTTTAATTAATTCTGGAGGAGCTTCTTCTGGTTCTACAGATTTAGCTGAAGCAGTAAGAACAGCTGTTATAAATAAAAGAGCTGGTGGTATGGGATTAATTTCTGGAAGAAAAGCATTCCAAAGACCATTAAAAGATGGTGTTGAAATACTCAATGCTATTCAAGATGTTTATTTATGTAAGCATGTAACTATAGCTTAAGTTGTGAATTTTTAATCGTGAATCGAAAAAGAAATTGTAATATTATTTTATACTAATTTTATTTTAAGTACGTTTTATAAAACATACTTTGATTTAATTTTTTATTTAGATTAACCTATTCGATTCACGACTCACTCTTAACGTATCACGAATTAAAAAGGATAAAAAAATGGAAATAGTAATCGTAAGTGCATCAAGAACCCCTATAGGAACTTTTAATGGAGCTTTAGCTTCAATACCCGCTCCTCAGCTAGGTGCAACTGCTATAAAAGATGCAGTAAAAAAAGCAGGGATTTCTTTAGAACAAGTTGATCAAGTGATCATGGGTAATGTTTTATCGGCAGGTATTGGTCAAGCTCCTGCTAGACAAGCTTCAATTGCAGCAGGTATTCCTACTAGTGCAGATTGTCTTACCATAAATAAAGTTTGTGGTTCTGGTTTGAAAGCAGTTATGTTAGCTGCTCAATCTATCAAATCTGGAGATTCTGATATTGTAGTTGCTGGTGGAATGGAAAATATGTCATTAGCTCCTCATTTATTAGAAAAATCTCGTAATGGTTATAGAATGGGACACATTCAAGCTACAGATTCTATGATAAAAGATGGACTTTGGGATCCATATAAAAATTATCATATGGGTAATGCAGGAGAAATATGTGTAAAAAAATATGAGTTTACAAGAGAGCAACAAGATGATTTTGCTATAAAAAGTTATGAAAAAGCTCTAAATTCAATAAAAGAAGGATATTTTAAAGATGAAATAGCTGCTGTTGAAATATCTGGTAGAAAAGGTGAAGTAAAATTAGTAGATACTGATGAAGATCCTTTTAAATCTGATTTATCAAAAATACCAAGCCTAAAACCAGCTTTTGATAAAAATGGAACTATTACAGCTGCTAATGCTCCTGGTGTTAATGATGGTGCAGCTGCTACTGTAGTTATGTCTAAAAATAAAGCAGAAGAATTAGGTTTAAAACCAATGGCAAAGATAGTTTCTTACGCAACTCATTCTCAAGAGCCAGAATGGTTTACTACTGCTCCTGTATATGCAATGAAAAAAGCTGTTGAAAAAGCTAATTTAACTTTAGCTGATATTGATTTATTTGAGATAAATGAAGCTTTTTCTAATGTAACAATGGCTGCTATGAAAGAACTTGAATTACCTTCTGATAAAGTAAATATTAATGGTGGTGCTGTAGCTATGGGACACCCAATTGGTGCTAGTGGAGCAAGAATTTTAACAACTTTATTATATGCTTTAAAAAGAACAAATAAAAAATACGGTTTAGCTAGTCTTTGTATAGGTGGTGGCGAAGCTGTAGCTATGGTTGTTGAAATACTATAATAACTTGAGTCGTGTTCAGTGAGTCGTTAATAGTTTAAATACTTTTAAAATTCACGATTCACGATTCACGATTCACTATTTAAATGGAGTTAAAAATGTTAAAAAAAACTATAAAATCAGCTGTTATATCAGCTAGTATAATTTTAGGAACAGTATCTAATGCTTTTGCAGAAAAAGTTCCTGATATTTATAAATTAGTTCCACAAGACACTTTCTTTACAGCTACTGTAAAAACATCTAAAGATAGTTGGAAAATATTTGAAGAAAATAAATCTTTAAAAAATCAAAAAATATTTCAAAAAATAACCGAAAATTTATCTAAAGGCAAAAATAAAAATATGGATAAATTAGTTTTAGAGTCATTAGGAGATAATATCCTTTTTTCTTTTGATACAGATGAAATAAAAATGAAAAAGATAGATCCTAAAACTAAAAAATCTGAAGAAGATAATGTGGTAGGAATTATTGAACTAAAAAATGACAAAACTCAACAAAAGCTTATTGATTTGATAAAAAAAGAAGGATTGGGTTATAAAGAATTTAAATATAAAAATAATAAAATTTTTGCTGCACTAGATAAAAAAGATAAAAATAAAACAGAATTTTACTATTCTTTTATAGATAAATATGTTTTACTGTCAGATAAAAAAGAATTAATCGAAAAATCTATAAAAGCTTATTCTAAAGAAATTCCTTCTGTTTTTGAAAATAAAGAAATTTCATCTTATTTTGATAGAGTTAAGGAACCATACCAAGTTCAAGCTTTCTTAAATATGAAAAAAATTATGCTTGCTTTATCTAAAGATAAAGATATTAATAAAACTTTTAATTCATTAAATATGAATGAAATTGCAAAAGCTAATTCTTTATTAATTAATGCTAATTTAGATTCTACTGCTTTTACTTTCTTAACTCTTTTATCTATGGAAGCAGGATTTGATAATCAATCCGATGTTAAAAAGTTAAACTTTAATAAATTTGCAAGTATGCTACCTCAAAATACTCTTTTACTTAGTCAATATGCAGATGCTGAAAAATCTATTAAAAAAGTGAAAGAGGCGTTTGATAAGATTGATTCAAAAGACTTAAAAGAATTAAATGAACTAGAAAAAAATCTTAGAGAAGAAGCTGGTATAGATCTTGGAAAAATAACTGAAAGCCTTACTGGTGATATGGCTATGGCTATTTTTAATACAGATGAAGCACCTATGATCCCAACTTTATCTTTTATTATGAATTATAAAGATAAAGTAAAAATTGAAGAGGGAGTTAAGAACTTAAAAGTTAATATTGGGGCTATAATGGATGAAAAACAAAAAGGTAATAGAAAAAATAAAGATAATATGCAAGATGAACCTAAAAAAGATATTATAATGTCTTTTTCTGGTAATGAAAAATATAAAGATATAGAAATTTTTGAAACTAATGAAATAGAAGATTTTAAAGAATTTGGATTAAGACCTTCTTATGCTTTTGTAAAAGAAAAATTTATTTTAGCCTCTCATCCAAGTGCTATTAAAGCTATTATTGATAGATCCGAAAACCAAGCTAAAGATTTTACTTTAGAAGGAAATCAAGTTTTTATGGATGCTAACAAAAAATTTAATGGTGAATATATAGGTACTTTTTTTGTTAATTTAAAACAAGTAGTTAATTTAGTTTCTCCACTTGTAAAAGCTATGGATAAAGATAAAACTATCCTAAATAATCTAACTAAATTAGAATCTATCGCATCTGTTTCTGAACAAAATAAAGATAATTTTGATGGAAAATTTGCCTTAAAAGCTGATTTAAAAAACATGGATTTTAAATGGTTATTTGATCTTACAGAAGGTAACATGAAAAATGTATCAAATAAAGCAAAAGATACTAGTTCAAAAGCTAATGCTCATAGTGTACAAACTATGGTAGAAACTTTTGGAGTTGATTATGCAGGTTTTTACCCTGAAAATGTAAAAATTTTAGAAAAAGAAGCTAAAGCTAGTAAGTATGGTGCATATTGGAAGGAATTAAAAAATCCTTTTACTAATTCTACAAAAGATTCTATAATGGATTATAAAGCTTATAATAAAACTAATGCTAAAAAATTAAAAGGTGTTACTTTATATCAACCGCTTAATTGTTCTTATAATAAAACAAATAAAAAAAATCTATGTAAATCTTATAAAATTTATGCTGTAGGTGAAAATGGAGTTTTTCTTAAATTAGGAAAAGATTCCTTTTTAAGTAATTACTAAATATATCTAATTTAAAGCTTTAGAGTTATTAAAATATTAGTAGTATTGTGATATTACAAGTTGAATATTTTTATAGTTATTAAAAATACTACTATAAAAAAAGTAATTTACATATCACAATTAACTAAAAAAAAGTTATAATGTTATATTTAGAATGCAAAAGATAAAAGTATTTTTGCTAAATTAAAAAGTATCTATGGATAAAGGTAATGTTTCATTAATGGAAAATGAATCTGAATTAGATTTTAATGCAGAACTTGATGATTTTATCAATGAGTTTACTGATTTTCTTGATGAAGAAGAAAAAAAATATGATGAAGATTATGATGCTGATTTAGAAGCATTCTTAGATTCTTATGATGAACTTCCAGAAGATGTTAATATCTATGAAGATGAAGATGAAGAAGTTCGTATAGAGAAAGATGATGAAGAAACAGAAGTTCTTAGATATGAAACAGCACAAATTGCTTTGAGTTTGATGAATTATGTAGAGTTTAATGTTATATCATTAGAAAATGAATTAACCATATTAGGAGATGCTTTTAATCAATTATTAGATAAAACCAGACAATTAGATGATAGAATGGCATTACTTAGCGATAAAATTAATAAGGCTAGAGTTGAAGGTGCAAAACAAGCTATGTCTTTCATTCATGATGAGATAAAACTTATTTCTGATAATTTAGAAGGTGCCCTAAAATCTACAGACCCTTCTGATAAAGAAGTTTTGGAAGAAAATGTCGAAATACTAAATGAAAATAAAGAAATAATAGAAAAACAAATTGCAGGTTTAAAAGAAATAGGAGCTGATACCGAAAAATTAGAAAATGATTTGAAAGTTTTAGAAAGTTCTATTATGAAATTAAAATCAGCTATAAATTCTAATGAAGTTTTTGGATTATCAAATATAATTTCCAATCAAATTAGCCAAGCTATAGAACAAATTAATCAAGCAAGAAATGCAGAAGATCAAGATGATATAAGTTTACTACAAGAAAATTTTGAGCTTTTAGTTGATAATAAAATGGATATAGAAGAGAAAGTAGTTGAATTATTTTATAAAAATGTTGATATAACTTTATTGAAAGAACAATTTGAAGTTTTAAATGTAAATTTAGAGCAATTTAATAGAACTATTGACGATACTATTTACCAATTATCAATGGCTTCAAATAAAAGACCTAGAAAATAAAAGTAATATCCTTATACTAGAAGGTATTTTCCTATTCTACCTTAAACAAAACACGGGTATTCTATAATAAAAATAAAAAAGGTCAGAGTTTTATTTCTGACCTTTTTTATTTTATAAATCTATTTTTTATCTGGATTTACTTCTTGAACAGTTTGATTAGGAATAAAATTCATAATTTCACATGCTTTCTTAACACCTTCATCATCAACATTTCTTAGTTTTAATGAAGCAGAAAGAGAATCTTTTGTTAAGCATCCTTTTAAAGCATTACAAACTTTTTCTCTTTCTTTTTTATAATCAGATAATGTAAGTATATCCATTAATTGAACTTTTTTCTCTTTATATTTTTCTGCTAATTCTTTATTTTCAGAATTTAAAGCTCTTACAATCTGATTTTTTACTATCGGTCTATTACAAATAAAATCTAAATCATCATTTTCTAATTTCTTTTTACTTGAAGTAGGTTTTTTAGTTTCAACTTTTGTTACAAAGCTAACTTCAGATGAATCTTTTTTACTTTCACCTTCCTTATCAGTATAATTATTCGAATTATAAGATACTTTATTTTTATTATCTTCATCTTCTTTATCTTTATTAGTAGCTACTTTTTCACAATTATCATTAGATTCATTATTTTTTATTTTGTTATCATCATAAGATTTATTATTTTCTACTTTATTATGTCCAGGGTTACTATAATCTTCAAATTTAACTTCATTATCATCATCTTTAGTATCACCCAAACCATTATTATTTTTCTCTTTATCTTTTACTTTATCATCGTCATGATCATCATCATTACAATCTTTTCCACCACCATCTACATAAACTTCATCTTTAGGTAAAACAACAACTCTTTTCTTAGCAGTATCAGTTCCGCCAGCAAAATTACCAATTTTTACATAAATATCATAAGTTCCCGCTTTTAGTTTTGATAAATCTAAATAATTATCACCATGATCCATAGCTCCTGTTTGTAAAGAACTCCAATACATTACACTTTTATCTAGAAGTCCTTTTTGTTGGCTAATAGCTTGAGCAAAAAGAGCCGCACTTTCTCCTTCTGTAATTACCATATCTTCACCATCTATACGCTCTATTCTATCAAATTTAGTAAAATCTGGAGCTGTGGTTTTAATTCCATTTTTTTCCATATATTTATCAAGAAACGCTCTAGTATCTCCTGAAGCTGCCATATCACTTAAAAATGAAGCTAAATTAGAGTTACCTGTTTTATCTTTTTCATTTACAATAACTCTATGTAAATCAACTAAATTATTTCTACCAGTCATTCCAGTTGTTTCCATATTTTTCATTATTTTTGTAGCTGTATCCATATTTGTTCCGTAAGCTAATAGTGTTTGTAATGAAAAAACATTAGATTCAAAATCATAACTTCTTTTATTTAAAATATCTTTTGCAAAACTATAATAACTATTAAGTGGTTGCTTTGTATTCATTACAGTAGAAGTAACATTAATAAATCTTCTTAAATCATCATAGTCACCTTTTTCTGCTATTTCTTTAGCTGTATCAAGATATAAATTTACATCATCACCTCTTTGTGCAACTTGAGAAGCTTGTGCTAATAACTTAGATACATCTGCTCCAAAAACAGGGCTCTTATTTGTAGATGTAATATTAGGATCATTTGATGGAGTTCTTGTATATAATAAATCGTCTGTATCGCCTGATAATATACCTATTAAATCATCTAATTTTACTTTATCAGCTCCTTGAGATTTTAATTTATTCATTGTATAAGCATCTAAAGAAGACAACTGATAAGAACTTGCCGCTGAAGTTTTATTTGATGATGCTAATAAATTAGACAAACTATTAATTGCACTTCCTAGCTGAGATGTGTTTTGGTTATTTTGTTGTATTTGAGAATTATTTTGAGCTATTGTATTATTAAACTGTTGTTGTAAAAGCTGATTTGTAAAAATATTATTAAAATAATTTATAGATGATGATCCGGACATTATAAAACTCCTAAACAAAAAATACAGAAACAATTGTTTAAATTATATAAAATAAATTTATAAAAAACTTTTTTTTAACAATAACTTAATTTAAAAAAATAATTTAATGCTTAAAAATTAAATTTTTTTAATAGTTATTAAATTAACTATGAGAATAAACTCTTATTTATTAGATAAAAATATAACAAAAAAATAAAAAAAAGATTTGAAAAAAATCCTTTTTAAACATATAATTCTATTATAATTAGTTTTATTTTACATGGATAAAATCAATGCTTTTAAAACCAACAGAAATTGAATATGTAGAACTTGAAGAAGAATTAGAGGATGATTTAGATGAAAAATCTGAATCTGAATCCGAGTCCCCTTATATTAAAGGTCCTACAATACTTTTAGGTGGAACTGCTGAACCAGTTTTTATTGAAGATGAATTTAGTTTTTTACTTTCTAATCAAAACGATTCTTTTGATGGAGATGAAGATGATGAGTTTGTATTATCAGTTAAACCTATTATTTTAGGTGGAGAATACTCATATGCAGAAGATGAATATTCATCCGAAGACGACTTTCAAGTTGAGAGTGAATTTTTAAATGATGATTTTGAAGAAATTTATGGTGATGCTCCTGAATATGCATCAGATGAAAATTTTGAGCAAAATTTAGAAGAAGAATTAGAACATACAGATTGGCAAAAAACTAAACATACTACTCTTATTGGTAAAGTTGATACTAAACTCTTAGGAAAAATAAAAGAATATCGTGAAAGCGTTAGAGAAATGTCTGAAGAAAAGCTATCTTCTTTATCTTCTGGAGAAGACAGAAACAGACTTTTGATGGAAGCAGCTCAATTTGAGTCTAATCCACTTTTAGAGGGAAATGAAGTTGGACAAATAATATCAGAGTTAGATAAAAAATTGGCTACTATGATAGAAAAATACACCCAAATTCAAAAAAATGCTCTTTTACAAGCAAGAGAAGATATGCTAAAAGAAGTTGAAGAAGAAGTTGAAAATCAAATTATTAGTCATATAGAAATAATAAAAGAAGAAGCTTCTGAACATATAGAAGAAACAGTTCAATATTATAAAAAGAAGTTAGAAGCAGATAATAAGTTACTTAGTGATGCTAATAATATTATTTCTAGAAGAGAACAAATTTTAGATGATGCATATAATAAAACTTTATCTGTATTAGATGAAGCTGAAGAAGAATCTGTAAGAATAATAGAAAAATCTTCACAAGCACATGAAGAAGCCGAATTAATCATAACAGAGTTTGAAAAGTCGGGTGAAGAAATAAGAGAGCAAATGCAAAGTGAAGCAGATAGAATAATTTCTGATGCAAATGTTGAATCAGCTAGAATAATTCAAGCCGCAGAAGATCAACATCAAGAAATAGTAGATGCAGCTACACAAGATGGTTTTAGTGTTGGATACCAAGAAGGTAAAGAAGAAGCCCTAAAAGAAAATTCTGAATTATTAGCAGAATCTTTAAAAGCTCTTAATAAACTTTATGCAGCTTTCCCAATTTCAGTAAAACAAAATGAAGAAAAAATTATTCTGTTATCTTATCAAATAGCTCAAACTATTTTAACTGAACCTGTAAAAGAAAGACCTGACCTAGAACAAAAAATAATGAATAGAGCTATAAAATATATTTCAGATTTAGAAAATGTAAAAATAAAAGTTAATCCTGCTGATCTAGATTTATTACTTCCTAAACAAGAATATTTTAAGCTAGTTATACCTGAAGTTCATGAATTTATGATTTTATCTGATTATAATATACCTAAAAATAATTGCATAATAACTGTTAAATCTGAAGAACTTAATATAGCAATAAATACACAAATATCTATTTTAGAAGAAGTGTTTAATCAGGCTTTGCAGGAACAAGAAGCATAATATCGTGAATCTTGATTCGTGAATCAATTTTTGAAGTATTTAAATATATACTTTACTTTTATATAATATAATATTTAAGTTTATTTGATTCACGATTCACTAATAACAACTCACGAATTCAAGGAGAAAAAAATGCAAGAATCAGGTATTTTTAGACAAATACAAGAAAAAAGCAAAATAATTGAAGATGTAATAAATAGAACTTATTCAGAGTTATTAAAAAATAATACACTAGATAATCTAATTTTAGATACAGCTTATAGTGAAATACGTCGCTTAGAAACTTACAAAAAAACTCCTGAAACTAAACAAGAACTTTCTAAATGGAAAAAAATTTCTCAGTCTATGCTTAATATAACCGAAAAAGAAAAAGAACAAACACTTAGAGATATTATTGCATTTTATGCTGAAGATGTAACAGGAAACTTTGATCCTAAAGTATATAAGTTTGCTACTGGTTTATTACCATTATTAATGTCAGTTTTTTTTAGAACAGTTAGCCTTAAATCTGTAGTTATCCCTTTTCCAGATGAAAAAGATATGGATAAAATTGTTAGAGTTTCAGGTGAAACAGATTTAATAAAAAAACTTTCTGAAAAAGGTACAATAATTTTACTTCCTACACATTTAAGTAATATGGATTCTATTGTAATAGGTTGGGCTTTATATAGAATAGGTTTACCTCCTTTTACTTATGGAGCAGGTAAAAACTTATTTACTAACCCTGTTTTAAGCTATTTTATGCATAATTTAGGTGCATATAAAGTTGATAGAAGATTAAAACATAACTTATATAAAGATGTACTTAAAATGTATTCTACAGTTGTTTTAGAAAGAAATTATAACAGTTTATTTTTTCCTGGAGGTACCAGAGCCAGATCAGGAGCCGTAGAAACTAAGTTAAAGCTAGGTTTATTAGGTACAGGAATAAAAGCTTATATAAATAATTTAATTAATAATAAAGAAAATCCTGATATTTTTGTGGTTCCTTGTACTATTAACTATCATATTACCTTAGAAGCAGAAACTCTTATTGATGATTACCTAAGGGAAACAGGAAAAGCTAGGTATATAATAGAAGATGATGAATCATCTAGTTATCCTAAAGTTCTAAAATTTTTATCAAAAACTTCAAAGATGAATGCTTCTTTAAACATAAAAATGGGCTCTGCTTATGATCTTTTTGGTAACAGAGTTGATGAAAATGGAATTTCTTATGATAGACATAATAGAAAAGTTGATAAAATTTCTTATGTTATGTCTAATGGTAAAATAGAACATTCGGAGCAAAGAGATGCAGAATATACCAAAGAGTTAGGAGAAAGAATAACAGAAGAATTTTTTAAAAATAATATACCTCTTTCAACTCATATTTTAGCTTTTTGCTTATTTGTTAATATAAAAAAAATGAATCCTTCTATGGATTTATATAGATTAGTTAAATTAGAACCTGAAGAAACAGTTACTGATGTTCAAAAAATTATAGATATGATAGGTAGAGTAAAAGAAGGTATTTTAGAACTTCATGATAAAGAACTTATTTCTATAGAAAGAGATTTTAGAACTAAAAGTCCTTCTGATTTATTATATGAAGCTATAAAGATTTTTAACACCTATTATGAAAAATCACTTGTTACAGAAAAAAATAATACTCTAATATCAGAAGATCTAAAAACTATTTATTATTATCATAATAGGTTAATAAACTATAATTTAGAGAAATTAATTTAAATTAGTTTTAATTATTTATTTTTTTACTTTTTCTTTAAAAATTTCCATAAATTTTTCTGGATTATCTGGTGTTATAGTAGGATTTATTTTTGCACCTAAATCTATATTTATTCTTTTATTTTTATAAAATCTATTTCCATCGCAATTGAACCAATACGGACTAGTATTCATTCCCCAAACTCTTCCACCCCCATTAAAAAAATTCATTTTTATCTCTTCATAACCTTTTATATCGTTATAAGGAATAATCTTACTAGTTCCTATAGGAAAATAATATCTTTTAATCTCTAATTTATCTTCATAACAAATTACTTGAGTATCTTCATAAAGTGGTTTCATTTTTATATCCTCTTAAATAATATAATTATTATATTACTTTTTTCTTTTCATTAATTAAAAAATATAATGGAATTAAAGCAAAAAATAAATGAAAAAAGCCTGCAAATAAAAAAGTATTTGATAAAGAATATTTATCTGTTATATACCCTAAAGTTGGTGCTAATGGGAAATATATTATTCTACAAAGTGAAGATGGTAAAGATAATATAGTAGCTCTTATATCATTAGAGACAAAGCCTTGTATATAATTTTTTAGAATAGGTTTATTGAATGCTCTTAAAAAGTAAATAATAAAAAATATACTTATAGCCCATACAGATTTAAAAATAGCTATAGCTATAAAAGCTATAAAAGCTAATAAAGGAAATGATATTAGTGTATACTTTTCACCTAAAAAACTTTCTACTTTATCAGTAAACATAGAAAAAATTGTTACTGAATATCTTAATGATGCAAAAACTAAACCAAAAAAAACTATTTCTAAACTGATAGATTTTAAATAAAACTGTATTAATGAAGCGAAAGTCAAAGTAGAACAGCTAATTATAGCAGAATATAATATAAACCATTTTAAATTATTATTTTCTTTAAAAGTATTTTTTAATAAATAAAAAGATTCTTTTGGAGATAACTTTATTTTATTATTTTTTCTTACTTCTTTTATTAAAAATGAAGTAATTAATGCTAAAAATAGAACAAAAGTTTCTGAATATATATTAAATCTCTTATTAAGATAAAATGCAATTAAACCACCTAAAATACTTGCTGTTGCTTCAGAAAAACTTTCTACAGATAAAAGGTTGGATTCATTTTTTTTATAAGTTTGTTTTTTATTTAATTCTTGCAAATTATCATAAAGTAACGCAGAATCACTTCCAGAAGATAAACTAGTGCTTAAAGCTAATAAAATATGTACAATAGAAAAATAGAAAAAAGTACTTGAAAAAGAAAAAACACTATACGCTAAAAAAGATAATAAGGCTGAAAATATAATAGCTTTTCTTCTTCCAATAGAATCTGAAATATATCCAGATGGAATTTCTGATAATACCATAGTTATAGAGTAAATAGAACCTAGAGTTAGAATTTCTGTAGAATTTAATCCATTTTCTTTATAAAAAATACTAGCTACAGAATTTGTTATCATAAAAGATTTAAAAAACTTAAAAATATAGATATTTCTTAAATTTTTATTTAAATCTATTTTATTAGTAGAATTTTCTTTTTCTAAATTTGATAAATCTGAATTATATAAAATATTTAAATCATTATTCATTACTATTTTTTATTTTTTTTACAGGATTTTTTACAAGTTTTTCTACGAAGTTTTTTTAGTAATATTATAATGCTTAAAATTGAAATAAAAATAAAAATTAAACCTTTTGTATCAAATTTACTAGGTGGAGGTGGAGGTGAAATATTTTCATTTTCAGAGTTTTTTCTTCTTCTTAAAATTTCAAGTTTTAAGCTTTCTAACCCCATATCCATTGCCCAATTATGATTGGCAGAAAAAATTGGTTTTAATAAGAAACTTAGCATTTTTAAAATAGGTTTATTAGCTGTTATTTTCCAATCATATTTTATTTTTACAAAATCATTATCTTGCTCAAAAGTCCATATTCCTCTTCCAGAAAAATCACCTTCTGCTATAAGTTCTATTTTTTCATTTTTTATTATTTCTATAGGTATAAAATCCCATTTTAAAGTATATGGCAAAAAACCTTTTGTTAATAAAGAAAATCTTCCATTTTTACCTTTTTCATCTGGTTCATTTACTGTTTTTATATCAAGATATACAGAAGGCCACCATTCTACTAAGCTTTTTGCATCTAATATAATATTAAAAACTTCTTCTACAGTACCTTTTACTACCCAATTAGTAATAAAATGATAATTATTATTCATGTTTAACCTCCTTCTCTTGTATTAAAGCCTTCTAAGCCAGAGAATTTTGTAAGAGCTGCATCGAAGTATAAGTTTACAGTTCCTACTGGTCCATTTCTATGTTTTGCAATGATAATTTCTGCTGTTTTTTTCTTATCAGAATTAGGATTATAATATTCATCTCTATATATAAACATTACTATATCAGCATCTTGCTCAATACTATTATGAACTATAAAGTCATTTGCTACAAAATTATGCACTATATCAACAGTAGCATCATAAACATCTTCAATTCCTATTTCTTTTATATCTAATATTTCATCCCATAATAAATCTGAATTATATAAATTACTTACTGTTGCTATTTTATCACCTATTTTTAATTTATCTAATCTTTCCCAACCATTTAGCTTAAAAAACTTATGATTTGCACTTGCTTTAATTTTTTTTCCAGATCTTGTTTTTATTTCATAGACCATTTTTTTACCAGAATAAAAAACATTACTAACTTGATGTTTAGATATTTTTAAATTTTCATTCATAGCAGGAGTTGTTATTTTTTTACCTAATAATTCTTTTATAGGTGTTCTAATTCCTGTTTCATAATCTATTACCAAAGTATCTCCTGTAACACATCCACTCTCTCTAAGATCACTTAATTGAGGTCTTTTATTTTGCCTTTGTTCTACAGTTCTACTTAATTGACTAAGTGCTAAAACAGGTACATCCATTTCTCTTGCTAATTGTTTTAAAGAACGAGTAATTTTAGCAATTTCCTGTACTCTATTAGCTTCATTTCCTTTAGTTTCCATTAATTGTAAATAATCTACAATTACTGCACCTAATTTTTTATGTTCAGCTTTTAATCTTCTTATTTTAGATCTCATTTCTATTGGGCTTAAAACTGAAGTATCATCTACAAAAATAGGTGCATCGTATAGATCTGCTGTAGCTTTGGTTAGAGATTCCCATTGAGATGGTTCTATATTTCCTGTTTTTAATGCATGGTTATTTATATTAGAATGGGCACTTAACATCCTTTGAGCCAATTGTTCTTTTGACATCTCTAAGCTAAAAATAGCTACTGGTAATCTTTCTTTTAGAGCAATATTAAGAGCTATATTTAAACAGAAAGCTGTTTTACCCATTGCTGGTCTGGCTGCAATAATAATTAAATCTGATGGGTTAAGACCATTTGTCCAAGTATCCATATCTGTAAGCCCAGATTTTATACCTGTTTTTAAATTTATCTGTCTAAAAGGAGATCCATCTTCTGGATAGCCAGAAGTTACTACATTATAGCTATCTACTAACATGCTACCAATAGGAACTAGATCTTTTGTAAACCTTTTTTGACCAATAGCAAAAATTCCTTTTTCTGCACTATCCAATAAGCCTGAAATATCCATAGTAGATGAATAAGCCATTTCTGTTATTTCATTACTTACACGAATTAATTCTCTTCTTATATATTTTTCTTCTACTATTTTGGCATATTTTTCTACATTGGCTGTTGTAGGAACACTTTCAACCAAATCAAAAAGGTATTTATATCCACCTACATCTTCCAAAAAACCCTGTAATTTTAATTGATCACTTACTGTTACCAAATCAGCTGGTTGATTATGATGGTATAAATCATTAACTGCTTTAAAAATTAATTGATGTGATGCCAAATAAAAGCAATTTACAGATAATAATTCTAAAACTTTTGCAATAGCTTCTTTATCAAGCAACATAGAACCTATTACAGCTCTTTCTGCTTCTAAGTTATTAGGAGTTACTCTTTCTATACTCAAATTTTGCCCTCATTTTTTTATCTTAACTCATCCATAAACCCTCTCTAATCACTTAGAGAGGTGAGTTATAGTTTCTATAAATTTCTTACTTATTAAGCTAGAAAAATATTAGTATGTTGAGTTTATAATTATATTTTATTTTATTTCTTCAACTTTTATAGTTACATTAACACTTACTTGTGGATGTAATTTAAAATGAACAATATGGCTACCTAAAACTTTTATATGATCATCAATATGAATTTTTCTTTTATCAATATCATAACCAAGTTGATTTTTTACTTCTACAGCAACTTCTTTTGCAGTTATAGTTCCATATAATTTACCTTCATTTCCAGCTTTAGATTTCATAATAACTGGTTTTGAAGAAAGTTTTTCAGCTAATTCTTTTGCTTGGGCTAATAATTTAGCTTCTTTTACTTTTTCTACTTTATCTTTTTCAGCTTGATTTTTTACAGCTGAATCTGTTGCAGGAACAGCTGCTTTTTTAGGAAAAAGAGCATTATTAGCATAACCTTCTGAAACATTTACTATGTCTCCTTTTTTTCCTAATGATTTTACATCTTGTGTTAAAATTACTTTCATGTTTTTTACCTCTAAAATTATTTAATACTATTTTTACTCAAATTAACTCTAATAAATACGCTTTAATTTTTTTAGTATGGAGTTAAACTTTTTTACTATTATGAATATTCATAGCTTTTTCTAATCCTTCAATTATAATTGAATCTATAATTTGACAACCTTTTATAAGAATATCATCTTCTAGCTTCTTTTTTTCCTCAGAAGAAAAATTAGATAAAACAAAATTTGCCATTTCATATTCTTTGGGTTTAGGTCCTATACCCATACGTAATCTAGGAAATTTTTCTGTCCCTAAATGAGAAATAATAGATTTTATTCCATTATGTCCAGCAGAACTTCCATCCTTTCTTATTTTTATTACCCCAAAATCAAAATCTTTTTCGTCATATACAACAAGTATGTCATCTATAGAATATTTATAGTAGTTAACTAAAGATATTACAGATTCTCCGCTAAGATTCATATAAGTTAAAGGCATTGCTAAAGTTAGCATTTTACCTTTATAATTACCTCTAGCTATACTAGCTTTGTGCTTTTTGTCTAATGAAAAATTTAAGTTAGCATTTTTAGAAAATTTTTCAAGTTGTAACCAACCTATATTATGCTTTGTATTCTCGTATTGACTTCCTGGATTGCCAAGCCCTACTATTAACATAAACCTCACCTTAAAACTTTGTTTAGATCATTTTACCAAAAAAATGTAAAAGTAATAATAAGATTTCTTTAAATTAAGTATTAATTAGAATTATATCTTTCTATGATAGCAGTCTTACCTTTTATTAGGTAATTATTAGATTTATTTACAGCTTCTATTTTAAAAATAAAATCATCTTCAAAAATCTCAAAAAACATTTTAAATTCTGGTTCTAGATAATTTAAATTACTCTTTATTTTATATATTTTTAAGAAAGACTCCAATTCTATTTTATTAATTAGGTTATCTAAAGAAATAGCATAAGAATTAGTTAATTCATAGTACTTTTCTTGTAAAAATTTTATTTGCTTTAAAAAGCTAAATACTTTATGTTCTATTTCAGGTAGATAATTTTTATCATATAAAAAACTTAAACTACTTTTCCAAATATGCTTAGTAATAATAGGAATAAAATTATTTTTTGATTTATTATCCAAAATTAGATAATTATTTTTTATTTCAGGTATATCAGAAAAACAATAAGGGCATTTTTTTGAATTAGAAAAACCAAATTCTCCACCACATAAACACTCATTTAAATGAGTTTCCATTTCATTTTTATAACTATTTATTTCATTAGTATTTATATTTTTAGAATAAAATCCTAATTCATTAGAGTATTTTTGTAGTATATTATCACTATAACTTATTTTTAACACAGTTATACAATCAGAACAATTTAAATAGTGAGAATTATCATAAGGAGATTTTCTAGTAACTTCAATTTCAGATTGACAACTATTACAAATTTCTAAATGTCTATCATTAGTATTTACCAGTTTTTTTATTTCTTTATTACATTTTGGACAAGGTGAAAAATCTTTTTCATATTCATAAAACCAAAAGTTACAAGAATGACATAAAAATGGTATTTTATTAGCTATTCTCAATTATTATTGCCTACTAATCGTCAGGAGTTCCACTTACTGCCCATCCAGCAAATGATTCTGTTATTCTATAGTTTTTACCAACATAGCCTCTTGGAAAATTTCTTACATATTCTAAAAAAGAAATTATATCAGCTTCTCCCAAATTACCCATAACATCAGTCATTGCAATTCCAGCGTACTTACCTGTTTCTGGAGTTGGAATTGCTTTAGCTTTTGGTGCAACTTCTCTAAAAGCATTTATAATATTTTCCATAATCATAGGGGCAATAACAGCATCACTAGCTACATATCCATTTTTACCTCTTAATTGTTCTATAGAATATAATGGAGCTTTTTTATTATCAGTAAAAATAATATTCTTTTCTGCTAACTCTAAAAATGTTACGGGTTTTTTAGGTTCAGCTGCTTCTTTATTTTCATCTTCCTTAGATTTTTCTTCAGGCTCTTCTGGAATCTCTTCTTCTTTTCCCTTAAAAAATCTTTCATTTATTTTTTGTATTACAATAAAAACTGGTAAGAGTGGTTTTAAAAAGCTGAGTTTACCTTTAACAATTCCAGTTTTTAATTTTTCAATAGCTTCTCCAGACTTTCTTTCAAAAAGACTTTTAAGAATATTTTTAATGTTTTCAACTTTATCTAAAATTTTAGTAACTTTTTCTGTAAACTCTTCAATTTTTTCTTCTTCTGATTTAGCTTTTTTAGTTGTTTTTTTCTTTGTTTTGGAAGTTGATGATTCATCAGCTGATTCAGAAGACAGATCTTCTTCTGAATAAACTTTATTACTTTTTTCTTGCTCAACAGGTTGCTCTTCTGCTTTTTTTATTGTTAAAAAGCTATTACCACCTTTTGAAGTTACATCTTTATCTTTTTTTGCCATTATTGTAGCTATTAAATTTGTAATATAAATAAATTATACAACAAAACAAATTTTCTGTAAAAAGAAAAAAACTCAAAAAAAAAGAACGGTAGTCAACCGTTCCCTTCATAACAAAGGTAATTTTTGATTTTTGAGTTTTATAAGAATAAATTTTTATATCATTTTTTTATAAAAAATTTTAATATTAAAATACAACAACAAATATTACTTTAAACTCTTATAATTTAGTATTTTTTAATAAGTTAACCTATACTAAATACTCTTATAATTGAAGTATATTTTTAATAAGAGTTTGATGTAATGATCTTAATTAGCTTTTTTATTGATAAAATGTTAATATAGCTTTGATTTAGCTCAATTAATTTTCAAAAAATAAAAATAAGCTTTAATAAAAAAATAATTAATTGATTTAAAAAGTAAATAATAATATGTATTTGTGTTAATAAGAATAAAATAGACTAAAACCTATCTACACTTAATCAAAAATAATGAAAGAAATAAGTAAAACTATATATAAAGTATCTTTACCAACAATGATTCATATGTTATTAGAAAGTTCATATCATTTTTTTGATACTTTATGGATTTCAAAATTAGGTTCATTAGCTTTAGCAGGAGCTACAGGAGCAAGTTTTTTTGTTTGGATGATTTTTTCTGCAACAACTTTAGTAGAAGTTGGAGTTAATTCTTTAGTAGCTCGATATTATGGAGCAAAAGATTTTGAAAAAATGAAAGAAATTGCTTTTCAAGGAAGGAATTTAGGAATAATAATATCATTTTTTATATCTTTATTAGGTATTTTTTTTATAGAAAGTTCTTTAAAAAAAACTGGTTTAGAAGAAATTGTTGTTTATAATGCTATGTTTTTTTTATTTCCTGTTTTTATGGGATTACCTTTTTTTACTATGAATCTGACTAATTTTGCAACTTTTAGAGGTGTAGGAGATACTAAAACCCCACTTTATATACTTATAGGACAAATACTTTTAAATATTATTTTAGTTCCTGTTTTTATTTTTTATTTTAATTTGGGTATATCTGGAGCAACTTTTGCAACTCTAACATGTCAGATTTTATCTTTTTTTGTAGGTGATTTTTTGTTACAAAAAAAAGAGTTATTAAAAAATACTAGCAAAAAAATAGATTGGGAAGTTTATAAAGAGATATCTAAAATCGGAAGCCCTATAGCTGTAAATGGAATAATTTTTTGTATAGTATATGTGTTTTTAACAGCTGTAATAAGTCCTTTTGGCTCTGAAGCTATAGCAGCTTTGGGTATTGGACATAGAGCTGAATCATTGACTTATTGTATTTCAGTAGGTTTTGGAATAGCAGCTACTACATTAGTTGGACAAAGTATAGGAGAAAAAAACTACCACAAAGCTAAAAGTACCAGTTGGTTAATAAATTTGTATGCTGGTTCAATAGTGTTTATTTTATCTATGATGATTTTAATTTTTAGAGACAGTTTAGCAGGAATATTTACTAATGATATAAAAATAATTGAATATGCTTCTCAGTATTTAACTATAATAGCAATAGCTGAAACGTTTATGGCATTTGAAATTGTTATGGAAGGTGTTTTTTCTGGTTATGGAAATACTTTACCTGCCACTATAATAGGAATGCCTTTAAATATAGGTAGAGTTCCTTTAGCTTATTTTTTATCGCAAATTTATGGAGTAAATGGTATTTGGATTGCGATAGGTTTTACTACTTTTGCAAAAGGAATAACTCTACTAATATGGTTTTATTTTTATCAACTTAAATTTAAAAGTTTAAAAACTATTGAACAATAAATAATTATAAAAGGGCTTCAATATCTTTTTCAATATCTTTAGGTTCTGTATTAGGAGCATATCTTTTAATAGGTTTACCTGTTTTATCTATTAAAAATTTAGTAAAGTTCCATTTTATAGCTTCTGTTCCCAAAATACCAGGTAAAGCAGATTTTAAATAACCAAACAAAGGATGCTCATTACTTCCATTAACATCTACCTTAGAAAAAACAGGGAAAGATACGCCATGATTTAATTTACAAAATTCTTGAATTTGCTCATCAGAACCTGGTTCTTGAAATCCAAATTGATTACAAGGAAAAGCCAAAATAATTAAATTTTGATCTTTGTATTTTTTATAAATGGCTTCTAAACCATCATATTGAGGAGTAAAACCACATTTACTAGCTGTATTTACTACCAAAACTACTTTATCTTTATATTCAGATAAAGAAATTTCTTTTTTATTTGATAAAACCGCATTAAAATCATATATACTCATTTATCTAATTCCTATAAAATATTATATTTCTACAGTATATCTAAAAACATAAAATTTGGTATTTAAATAAAATTAAGACCTCCTTCGGTGTTTAATACCCCGAATCATAGCTTCGAGGAATTCTATAAGATTAAAAAACTAAATTATTATTGTTTTTCACAATTCACGATTCACGATTCACGATTTATAATACTAAAAAATTATTATAGAGAAAAAAACAAATTTATGAAATATAGTTTTTTAGATAAAATAAAATCATTTTCTATAGAAAAATTTGGTATTTCTTTTAAGTTACCTAAAGGAATACTAAATTTATATATTCTAGATGAAAATTTAATAAGAGTAAGATTTACAACTAAAAATAAGTTTGAAAAAGATTTTTCTTACGCAGTAATAAAAAATTATGAAAATATAAATTTTGATGTTATTGATAAAAAAGATAGTTTAGAAATTATTACTAAAAAATTAAAAATAATTATATCCAAAATAAAATTTAATCTTATTTTTATCGATTTAGAAAAAAATGAAATTATTAGTCAAGATGACGAAATTTTTTCTATAGGTTATTGTGGAGAAGAAATACAAGCTTTCAAAAAAATAAACGGTAATGAAAAATTTTTTGGCTTGGGAGAAAAAACAGGTAATTTAGATAAAAAGGGCTCTTTTTATAAAATGTGGAATACAGATTTCCCTTTTTATAATTCAAGACAAGATCCTTTGTACGTATCTATACCCTTTTTTATAGGTATTAATAATAATAAAACTTATGGGTATTTTTTGGATAATACCTCAGAAACTTTTTTTAACATGGGTGCAAGCCAAAATAGATATTATTCTTTTGGAGTAAAAAATGGGGAACTAAATTATTATTTTTTTTATGATAATAATATTTCAAAAATAGTAGAAAAATATACGGAACTAACTGGAAGATCAGAAATGCCACCTATTTGGTCATTAGGTTATCAACAATGTAGATGGAGTTATTTTCCAGATAAAAATGTTTTAAATATTGCAAAAACTTTTAGAGAAAAAGATATTCCTTTAGATGTTATTTATCTAGATATAGATTGGATGAATGATTATAGAGTTTTTGATTGGAGTAAAAATAACTTCCCCAATCCTAAAAAAATGTTAAAAGAATTAAATGATATAAATGTAAAAACTGCTATTATTTTAGATCCAGCAGTAAAAGCAGATAATATTTATCATGCTTGTAAATCAGGTTTAAAAGGGTCTCATTTTGTAAAATTTCCTGATAGAAGTTTATATCAAGGTGAAGTTTGGGCAGGATGCTCATATTTTCCAGATTTTACTAGAGACCAAACAAGAAAATGGTGGGCAAAAGAAGTTTTAAAGTTAAAGAAACAAGGAGTTTCTGGTTTTTGGAATGATATGAATGAACCTTCAGTTTGGGGACAGGCTTTCCCTGATATTGTAGAGTTTGATTATGATAGTTTAAAAAAGAATCATAAATTTGCTCATAATATTTATGGTATGCAAATGGCAAGAGCAAGTTTTGAAGGAAGTTTATTAGATAATAAAAGAAGTTTGATTGTAACTAGAGCTGGTTATGCAGGAGTTCAAAGATACTCTTCAATTTGGACAGGAGATAATCAATCTATAGAAGAAGATTTATTATTAAATACTATAATGATACAAAATCTAAGTCTTTCAGGAGTTTCATTTGTTGGTAATGATGTAGGGGGTTTTTGTGGAGAACCTTCAAAAGAATTATTTGCAAAATGGATACAATTAGGAGTTTTTACTCCATTTTTTAGAAATCACTCTATGAAAAATACAAAAGCACAAGAACCTTGGGTATTTGGAGAAGAAGTAGAAGAAAACGTAAAAGAATATATAAAATTAAGATATAAATTACTTCCTTATATTTATAGTTGTTTTTATGAAAGTCATATAAAAGGAACTCCTATTATAAAACCTCTATTCTGGTTTAATCAAAATGATGAAAAAACATACAATTATCCCTATCAATTTTATTTTGGAAATAATATATTAGTGGCTTTAAATAAACCAAATCAAGATTATTTAAAAGTTTATTTACCAGAAGGTAAATGGGTAGATTTTTATACTAATAAAGTATATGATGGTGAAAACGAAATAATAGTAGAATGTGGCTGGAAAAAATTACCTTTTTTTATTAAATATAATACTATTATACCTATGATAGAATCTAAAAATTATTCTTCTATAGAGCATTTTGAAAAAATAAATATTAATTGTTATCTTGAGAATAATTCTGTTTCAGAGGCTTTTTTGTTATATGAAGATGATGGATTAACTTATAATTATAAAAATAAAGATTTTTTAGAAATAAAAATAATTGCAAAAAAGAAAAGTAATAAAATAAATTTAGCTATTAATAATAAAAAAAATTATGTAAGTAAAATAAAAGAATTTAATATTGTAGATTGTTTAAAAAAATAACTTTACTGGTTAAAATATTTTTAATCAAAATAATATTTTCTTACTTTTTACAAAAAATATTAATATCTAAATTTTATATTTAATTTTTTTAGTTATCATATAATAGATATAAAATTAATTTAAAAACTTTATGTTTTTGATAAAACTTGGGATAATAATTAAATAGAGATTGTAATAATTAAAAATAAAAGGTAAAAATAAAATGAGTAAAAGAGAAATATTAGGATATTCTATCTATTTTAAAAAAGAAGTAGATGCTGAAAAATTTTTTAAAAGTGTTCCTAAAGAATTTGATTCTACTTATGATAAAAAAGAAAAAGAAGTTACTATTTTAGGTTGTAAACAAGTTTATAAAGAAGATTTTGAATATGTTTTTTCTATTTCAGAAGATATAAATGCTACATTAGAACCTTCAAAAGTTGAATTTATGCAAACTCTATTTGCTAGAGGTTAATTTATATCCATCGTTTTAAGGTTTCTTTTTTATTTTTAAATTAAATTTATTATGATATTTTGAATCTATAAAACCAATTTCTTTACAATATTCATCTATGTTATTAAAAAATTCTGTATTTCTTGATAAATTCATTGGATGAGATTTTGAATTAGTATCTCCTATAGAAAAAATCAATAATCCGTTACTATCAAGTAAATCATAAAATTTTTTTAAGTGGGCTAAAGGCTTTTCCAAAACTTCTAAAACATCTAAAGCTACAATATTATTATAAGTTATTTTTATTTGATTCAAGGTTGTATAAATATTTAAATCTAAAAAACGTCTTTTAAATCTCCATGTAGCATAGTTTAGCGTTTCACTAGGTACTTCCATAAAATCGGTGCTATTACCCTGATTTTTTAAAAGAATAGTTAATGTACCTATTCCGCCCCCAAAATCAAGTACGTTTCCACTATTTTTTTTTATAATATATGAAATATAATTTATAGTATCTTGGTATTTTTTTTCTGAATTCCATTTAGCTAAACAATATAAATTATATTCAGTTAATCTATGAAAATCTATAATAGAATTTTTAGAATATTCTTCCCACTCTATATTTCTTTCAGTCATAGAGTTTTTTATTTTATCAATTATTTCTTCTTCTGTTTTTCTTTTATAAAGAGCTAACTCAGAAATAGTTTCTTCAAATCTTCTAGAATCTTCTAAATCTATATTTAAATCAGTACTCACTTACTTACCAAATTAGTTGTATCATCATTACCATTATCTTTTGCTCCACAAGTTCTATTATCATATGGAGGTAAATTAGTATTAACTTTTGAAGCATGTTTTAATTTTTTAAATTCTTCATAATAATCTTTAGATAATCTAGCTGATTTTATAATAAGAGTATTTTCATTATTATTTTCTTCAGCATTTTTACTAAAATTATATGAACCTGTAATTATAGTAGAGTTATCAATAATAAATACTTTATTATGTAATAAAGCTTGGTTTCCATCTATATAAACAGGTAATTTTGATTTTATTAATGTTAAATAAGCCGAATATTTACTTATCATACATCCATCAAAAATACCTTCTACATGAACTCCATTTTTATTTTTATCTAATAATAAATTTACTGTATCTTTATCTGTAAGAGAAAAAGTCATAAAATAAATACTTTTTTTAGCTTTTTTTAATTCTTCTAAAACCGCATCTCTAGTTCCTCCTCTTGGAGAAAAATATACGCTAATATCTGCTCCACCTACATTAACCTTAGGATAGGGAATAACTCTTCCAGAAGAGTTAAAAAGATTTTGTTCAAACATTCTTTCAAATTCATATTTATAAGATTGAGCTAATTCTTTAGATACTATTCTTATGGCGTTATTATTATCTCTAAATAAAGAGTTTACAGTTAAATTTAGAGAACCAGTTAAAACTATAGATTCATCTATTACAGCAAACTTATGATGCATTAAAGATGTTTTATTATCAGGTACAATTTTAATCCCTGCTTTTTGCATTTCTTCAATAGCTTTTCTTGGTTGACTTGGTCTCTCTTTATCATTTAAATTATCAGAATCTGTAACAATTCTAACTTTTACGCCTCTATTATGAGCATTTATTAAAGCTTTATAGGCTATTTCTTCTTCTATATCGAAAATACAAACATCAATACTTTTTTTAGCCTCCCCAATCAATCTTGCAAAAATTTTATCTGGGTTTTGTGGGTCTTTTCTGGCTATTAATTCATTTTCTTTGTATAAACCTTTATAAGTATTATTGAATTTTACTTTTATCAGAGAATCAAATTTAGCTCTGTCTAAATCTTCTTCAGAAGATGAAATTGAAGAAAAATCATCTTCAATTTCAGAAATAGAATCTAATTTATTACAAGAAAAAACAACTGCTAATGAAATAAAAGCTAAAAATATTTTTTTCAATTTGCTATCCCTACTCAATATTAAAGTTAAAATTAAATTTTTTTTAGTAAATAGGTATCAAAAAACTAAGAAATACAGCTAATTATTACTCATTACTTTTTACTTAATTACTAATAACTTATTAATTTTTATTGCTCATCTTTTAATTATAGTATATTTTTATAAAAACTTGATAAAATTTGGATAAAAGATTTAGCTAATGTGATTTAAAATTTACTCATATTGCTATTTTAAATGGTAAAATTTATATTATAGAATTATTTTGTTAAGCTTTTAAGCTTATAATAATGGAAGTTTTATGAAAAAAATAGCTAGTTTATTTCTTTTGCTAACTGTGTTTTCTTGTTCAAATATTAATAACATAAACTATACAAGTAGTACAGGTGGAGTTATTTTAAAATTTGATTTCCCTAAAAAATTTAGTATAAAAGCTATTCCTAATAGTACAGAAAAAATAAAAATAAAAATATCTGGTGAAGGTTTACAAAGTAGTATTGAAAAAATAATTGACAAAAATTCTGATAAAGTACAAACCTTTAAAGAACTACCTATAGGTAAGAAAAATATTGAAATACAAGCTATTGATTCTAAAGCTATTATTTTAGCAAAAGGAAATAAGGATTTAGTAATAGAAGGTGGAAAATTAAATAAAGCTGAAATAGTATTACAAGAACTACTTGAAACTCTAAAATTAAATATAGAAAATTCTCCTTCAGAAGCTAATTTTAAAGTAATTGAAATTATAGGCTCAAATAATCAAGTTAAATTTAAAGAGTTTGAAGGTAATGAAGTTGAAATAAAAGATATTCCTCTTGGTAAAGCTGATATTAGAATAACTGCTTTTGATAAAAACTCTTTCCCTTTAGCAACTAAAAGAACTCAAGTTGAAGTAAATAAAGAAGTTAAAAATATCTCTCTTTCTGGTATCAAATTACCTGATCTTTCTGAGATTTCTGAAGATTCATTACAACCAAAAGAATTATTTGATAAATTGGATGAGGTTATAATAAAAGCTATACCAAATACTCCTCCACAAATTAGTAATATATCATTAGAAATAAATGGTAATCAGATTATAAACCCTCCTATTGTTCCAAATTTATCTGAATGTGTAAAAGTAGGTGACAAAATAAATGTATCATTAAAAGTTATAGATGAAAATGAAGATAAATTAGGTGCTTTTTGGGGATTAACATCTAGATTAACTAATGGAAAAATAAGTTTTAAATTATTAGATCAAAAAACAACTGATTTAAATTATACTGTAGATTTTTCAGAAGGTAATCATTCTATAGGTTTTTTAGCTACAGATAAAAAGTCATATACAAATCCTTTAGCTTTATATTTTAAAGCATGTAATTAAACACATTTAAATAATATTTAAATAAAAAAAGCCTTGGTTTTCCAAGGCTTTTTGTTTAGATATTAAATCTTTTTCTTAGCATCAAATGCATCTCTTAAACCATCACCAAAAAAGCTGAAAGCAAATACAGAGAATACAATCATAAATCCTGGTATTAATAACCAAGGATGTCCTTTTAATAAACTAATATTTCTAGCTTCTTGTAACATTAACCCCCAACTAGCTTGAGGATCTTGAATACCTAATGCTAAAAAGCTTAATGCAGCTTCACCAAGAGTATAAGCTGGAATAGAAATAGTAGCAGAAACTATAATCCAAGAGGACATTTGAGGAATAATATGTTTAACTATAATAGATATATCTCCTGCACCCATAGCTTTTGCAGCATCAACATACTCCATCTGTTTTAAACTAAGAACCTGACCTCTATAAATACGAGCTTGACCAGCCCAACCTATAAAAGCAAGAATAACCGTTATCAAAAAGTACCTTTGAACTGAAGTTAAACCTTGTGGTAAAGTAGCAGATAAAGTTAAAAGTAAATATAAACTAGGGAAAGTAATAATTGCTTCAACCACTCTCATTATAATAGTATCAACCCAACCACCAAAGTAACCAGATATACCACCCATTAATAATCCTATAGGATAAGAAATCATAATTGCTATAATTCCTATTGTTAAAGAAATTCTTCCTCCATAAAGTATTCTAGAAAAAATATCTCTTCCTTGTAAATCTGCACCCCAAAGATAAATTCTAGCTGGCTCATCTACAGTAAAAAGATGAATACTAGATGGAATTAATCCCCACATTTTATATGGTTCACCTTGAGCAAAAAATTTAATTTTATAAGGTGTTTCTTTATCATATTTTTTCTTATTTTTTAATGTTTGAGCATCAAAAACTTCTTTGTAATTATATATGAACGGTCCTATAAAGCTACCTTTATGAAAAAAGTGAATTCTAGAAGGTGGAGCATAAGGTTTATTTCTATCTGAAGAAGCTTCACCATAAGGAGATAAAAATTCTGCAAAAATAATAGAAAAATACATTATTATCAACATAAACATACCCATAAGAGCTAATTTATGTTTCAAAAACTTTTTAATAATTTTTTGTCTGGTAGAAACCATTGGAGGTAAACTTCCAGTACCGCCTTTAGCTTGACCAGAAGCATTTGTTAAATCAGCTAAATCTGAATCTAAAGATCTTGTTGTCATTTTTTAAGCCTCCAATTTTATTCTTGGATCTGTTACTGCTAATAAAAGATCTGATAAAAGATTTCCAAAAAGTAACATGATACAACTTAATACTAAACCAGCCATAACCAAGTTAAGGTCATTTCCAGTTAAAGCCTCTAACATCATTTGTCCCAAACCAGGCCAAGAAAATAGTATTTCTACAAAAGCAGCTCCACTAAGTAAACCAGCTAATTCAAAACCTAAAAGTGTAACCATAGGATTTAAAGCATTTCTTACAGCATGTTTATAAATAACAACATTTTCAGGTAAACCTTTTGCTCTTGCTGTTCTGATATACTCGTCATTAAGAACATCTAATAAATTAGCTCTCATTCTTCTTTGTAATGCTGCAATACTAATTATTGAAAGAGTTATAGTAGGTAATACAAGGTGGTACAAAACATCTGGAATATATTTACGATAATGATAAAGAATACGATCAAAATGTTTTAAAACATAAGAAACTTTATCAGAAAAGGTAAAGTATGTAATTTTATTTAACTCAGAAAAAGCTTGATTTGCAACATCTTTAGAAATAAAACCAGATGTTTTTACATCATTTTGTATTTTTTGAGAAAGATCTTGTGGAAATTTATCAATCATTGGTAATTTATCAGCTAAAACTTTTGCGGAATCTTCTATTTTATCACTTTTACCATATTTTATATCAAGTTCTAAAGTGTTTTTCATAAGCTTAACAGCATCATCTTTTTCAGCATTAGCTCTAGTATCTTGAACGTATTTCTGAAAATCAGGAGATAATTTAGCAAAAGCTTTAGGATTTCTTTCATATTTTCCAGCATAAACAGAATTTATTTTTGCCATATGATTATTATTTACAGAAGTCATACCTGAAATTGGAAACCAACCAGTAGATGCTGCAAAAAGTAATAATAATATTGCTAAGAAGAAATCTGGAAAACCCATAAAGAAATAAGATAAAGAAGAAAATAGTTGATCTATAAAGGAATATTGCCTTACAGCTAGATAAATCCCTAATGGAATTGCTATTAACCAAGTAAAAACTAAAGAAGATAATCCCATTACAAGTGTATTATTTATCCTTTCGGTTATTAAGCCACTTACAGGAGTTTTGTAGAAATAAGACTCTCCCATATCTCCCTGAACAAAATTTATAGCCCATTTGCCGTATCTAACATAAAGAGGATCATTCAAGCCTAATCTTTGAATTTCTCTTTCTATTGTAGCTTGAGTTGTTGATGGGTTCATTTTTAAAGCTGTTAATGGGTCAGCTTTTGCAAATACTTCAGCCATTCTTATTATACCAAATGACAATATTGATATAATAATTAGCAAAGGAACCATTTGAATAAGTCGTTTAATAATGTACCTTAGCATTTCTCACCTTTCATAAATCTAAAATATAAAAAAAGACAAAAAAACAGAAAATAAAAGTTGTTATTTAATTACTGTTCTTTTGCCATCAATAATTTCCATAAAAACTATTGTTGTATATATTGTTCAAAACTATTCCAGTTAATTGTATTAAGTCCATTACCACCAGAAAGATTAGGAAATACATTACCTATGTTATTTCTAGCACCAACTAGTGCAAATTTATTAACTGTATATAAGAATGGAACATTTTCTGCTGTAACTTCTTGGGCTTTATTATATAAATCTTTTCTCTTGGTTTCATCAAATTCTTTTGAGGCTTTATCAAAAAGATCATATATTTCTTTTTCCCAAGGTTCGTAACTTGTTTCTCTTCCTTTCCATTCTTTTTTCTGTTCAGGATTTCCCATATTAAACATATGCATACGCCCAGAAAGTCTCCATGTATTAATTCCACCATGAGGATCAATACTACTTCCTGTCAAACCAAGCATAATAGCATCCCAATCTAATGTTTCATCAATTTTTTGAACTAATGTATTAAATTGAATTGGTTTATAATTTACTTTTATACCTAATTTTTCCCAATCTGCTCTTATCATACTACAAGCCGCATCTCTAGCAGAATTACCTACATTAGTATATAAACTAAACTCAACTTTATTACCTTTAGAATCTAAAAGTTCATTTTTATCATTTTTCTTAAAACCAGCTTCTTCAAGCATAGAAGCAGCTTTTTTCATATCATACTCGTAATCTTTTACATTTGGATTATAATAAGGGTTTTGTTGACTTATAGAAGATTTTTGAGCAGTAGCTAAATTTCTATAAATACTTTTTACCATACTTTCTTTATCAATAGCATGAGAAAGAGCTTTTCTAAATTTAACATTTTTAAACCAAGCAGATCTAACAGGATCAACTATTTGATTACCTTTTTCATCTTTTGCTGTTGACATATTAAATATTATAAATAAAGTACCATCATCTGGACCTAAATTAGTTATTTTAAAGTTTAATTTAGTTTCATCTGGTTTAAGAACTTCATAATCTTGACCACCTCTTAAGAAATAAGAATCAGATTCTTTAGCTTTAAATTTAATAAGCTCAACTTCTTGATCTTTAACTATTTCAGTAATATATTGATCGATATAAGGTAATTGCTTACCATCTTTATCTTTTCTCCAATAATAAGGATTTTTTTCTAAAATAACTCTTTGACCTGCTACATATTCTTTTAATCTAAAAGGTCCATTACAAACAATACTTTTTGGATCTGCATTTAAGCTTCCCCATTGATTAAAAGGTATTTTTCCTGACGAATCTTTTTTAACTAATTTTCCAACTATGTGCTTAGGTAGTGGAGGTGAACCAAAACCACCATTTTTAAAAAATGGGACAAATGGTTTTGCAGTAACAAATTTTACTGTATGATCATCAATTTTTGTTACAACAGGGAATTTTTCATCTACTAATAGTCCATCTCTAGAATTTGTAGGTATATCTGGATTATTAATAACTTCATTATAAGTAAAAACTATATCATCAGCTGTTATTGGATGACCATCAGACCATTTTAAATCTTTTTTCATTTTTACAATATATGTAGTTTTATCCTCAGAAATAGTCCAAGATTCTGCTAAAGCTGGTTTTACTTCTTTTGTAAAAGGATCCATATATGAAAGACCTTCATACATTTGCCCTAAAATATCATTAGAGGTTGCTTCTGCTGCTAAATATAAATTAAATGTTTTTGGAGGTGAAAAACTTGTTATGGTTCTTTGTCCGCCATTTTTACCTGCTACAGGTGCATAAACTATTTTACCACTAGCATCGGTCTTAGTAGCTTGACCACTAGAACCAGAATTAGTTGATGATGTTTGCTGATTATTATCAGGGGTAGTACCTTCTTCATCACCTTCTTCTGCACAAGATGATATTGTTATTAAAGATAAAGCTAAAGCTACAGATAAAAGCTTTTTAGTTGTTTTTAAAAGTTCCATTCCTTCTCCTAAAATATTAAAAAATAGCCTTTGAAAATATAATTTTTATTCTACAAAACCAGCAGATAGGACAATAGCTGTTAAAGCCCAAATAGTTGCTATAATAGATGTTAATCTATTTAAACCATCTTCAGCTCCTTTTTGGCTACCAAATATTTCTGTAGAACCCATCCCCATTGTTTTTGCAGGGTGTAATAAAACGCTAAGAATTAACAATATTGATGATAAAAATTGTACTGATACAAGTAATGTTTTCAAAATTAAAATACCTAAAAAATAAATTAAAGAATAATAAATTTAGTTTATAGTATATTGTTTTAATTAATCAAAGTCAACATTAAGAATATCAATAATTATAGTTAGTAATTAAAAAATTATTTTAAGGATATTTTAAATATCAAAAAAATATTAAACTAAAGTTAGCATTAATTTAACTTTAATTAAGAAAGTTTTTTAATTTTCAAGTTATAATTTATATAATATTTTTTCTAGAGAAATTAAGTAATGAGTGGAATAATTAACTGGATATCTAACACTTTTAGTGTAAATGATAGTAAAACAACTACTTCACCTAAAGCATCTGTTAGCAACGAGAATTATAATACAGCTCATTCTTTTAATACTGTAGATGTTTCAAAAGTAAATATAAAAACAGGTAATGTTTTATCAAGTGCAACTTTTAATCAATTTTTTAATAAGGCTGAGCATATACAAACTGATATGCAAATAGCACAATTAAGTAGAATACCTGATACAAATGAAAGATCTGTAAAATTAAGAGACTTATTTATAGATGTTTTGGATAATGATAATTTTACCGATGCTGCAAAAATAATAAATGCTACTCCTTCACCTTTATATAGAAATGCTATGTTTAAGGGTTTAGTTCAAGAAATGATTTCTTCTGGTCATTATGAAACTGCTATAAATTTGATTAATAAATATCCTGATAACAGAGTAAAAAATGAATTAAGACAATATTCTGTTCAATATATAAATAATAATGATAATAATTCAGCTTGGGCTGCAAAAGCAGAAGGAGATGATTCTTTTATAAATGTAGCTAAATTAAAAACTGAAAATATAATAGGTTCTGTAGGTAGTTTTTTTGGTGATGTAGGTGATTCAGTTTCATCTTTATGGAGTGATAAAACAAAATCAGAAGAATTAGCACAAAATGCACATAAAATAATAGGTAAGCAATATAGAGCTGCTTATTTAGATTATGGTAATAAAGCTTGTGCTTATGCCGTTTCTCAAATGCTAAAAACAACTCAGGGCTTTGAAGGAATAAGTTCTGCAGAGTGTAATGATTTAGCAAAACAATTAAAATCACATGGATTTAAAAAAGCTTATGATAATGGTTATAAACCAATTAGTGGAAAAATAGATTATAAACCAGGTGATATTGTATTTTTCACTAGAAAAAATAAAGATGGTTATGGACATGTTGGAATGGTTGCTGAAGTAAAAAATGGAATCCCATATATGATTCATAATTCTAGTTCCAAAAGAGAAGTAGTAATGGTAAGATTAGATCAATATTATAAAACTCCAGTAACAGTTCTTAGGAAGTAATTTATGTTTGATAAAGAAAAAATAAAACAAAAAAGAGAAAAAGAAATACAAGATTCTTTAGATTTATGGAACGGTCTTTTATCTCAAGAAAAAACAGAAGAGAATAAAGATTCAAAAAATAATAAAGATTCAAAAGATAAAAAGTAAATAATACAATATTACTAACTTAAAATTACTAAATATAATAAATTCAATTTATTTTAATTTATAAGTTATTTATATTTTTGAGTATTTTTTCTGCTAAGCTAAAATTAAAATCAGAATCATCATTATTAAACTTTGCCTCATCTTTTTTATCTTTAAAAAAGTTAGGTTTTTGACTTTCTTTTACAAAATTAGTTTCTACATAATGATTGTTAGAATATTCATTAATTTGGTCTAATTTTTTATCTTTAATATTAACTTTTTCATTATCAGTTTCAAAAGTAATTGGAGTAGTTATATTTTTCAAAAACTTTTGTGATAACTCATTTGATAAATTTATATTGGTATCTGTTTTTATTAATATTTCTTCCTCTCTTTTTGAAATTTTATCAGAATAATTTGAAGGGGTAAGTACATTTTTTAGAAACTTATCTGTTAAATTAACCGAATCAGTAATTTCTTTCATAAATTTTTCTTTTTTATCAATTTCGTTACTATCATTTTTAGAAAGTTTTTTTAAGAACATTTGCTTTAATATATTAGTATCACTAAAAGGATCTCCTTTTTCTTCAGTTTTATTAATTTTTTCTATTTCTTTAGCTAGTATTTTTTCAGACTCATGCTCTTTATCTAGTTTTTCATATTTATTATATATATTATCTAAAGATAATATAATTTCTTGATAAGAAGATGCTCTTTTAGAAGGTGATTTTTCTAATAAAACCATAATTAAGTCAGAGAATTCATCTATAATCTCATTACTCAATAATTTAGGCTTTTTAGGGATTTCTCCTATATGCATCATCATTAATTCAGTAATATTATCAGTCTCAAAAGGCTTTTTACCTGTAACCATATGATACATAGTAGCTCCTAAAGAATACATATCAGCTTTATGATCTACCCTTTCAGAATCTGTTAGTTGTTCTGGAGACATATAATACAAAGTCCCACACATTGGACCACCAATAAGTGAGTATTTGACAGGTTCATCAATAACTTTAGAAATACCAAAATCTAAAATCTTTGCAATACCAGTATCACTAACTATAATATTACCTGGTTTTATATCTCTATGAACAATATTATGCATTTTTATATAATCTAAGGCTAAACAAACTTGTATTAGTATTCTTATTGCATCTCTTGGGTTAATAATACCCTTTTCTTTTATTAAATCTTCTAAGGTTTGCCCTTCAAAATATTCCATAACTGTATAAGAATAATCTTTTTCATTGGCATCCAAAATTTGAATTATATTAGGATGATGTAATTTAGATAAAATATAAGCTTCTTCAAAAAAAATATCTTTTATATTAGAAGATTTTACAATTAAATCTGGAGATAATATTTTTATTACTACATCTTTTCTAAAATATTTGTTATAAGATTTATAGACTTTTGAGGTTGTTCCTGTACCTAAAACTTCTTTTAATTGAAATTTATCTAACCAGTCGCCAACTTTTGGATATTGCATTTTAGCACTCTCAAATTAAATATATTATAATTATAATTATAATTTTAAAATAATTTACATAATATTAACAAATAATTAACAAAATAAAAAAATAGTTAACATTAAAATTTCTTTCTTTTTATTCTTTATAAGAGTGTATCTAAAAATTTTATTTATTATTTCAATAAAATATTAATTTATAAATCAAAAATAAAAGGGTATCTTAAGATACCCTGAATTAAACAAAAGGAGGTTTTATGAAAAAACAGACTAAGCATTAGCTTCCTGTGTTTTCCCGGAAATTTTCTTTTTATCTTCTATTTCTCTCCATGTTACTAGCAAAGGACTTGCAATAAAAATACTTGAATATGTACCAGCTATTATTCCTATTAACATAGCTAATACAAAATCCTTTGTTGATTCACCACCAAAGAGATATAAGAAGGTTAAGGTAATAACAACTGTTAAAGAAGTATTTATACTTCTTGTCATAGTTTGATTTAAACTGAAATTTGCTATTTCTGCAATAGGAGTTCCTCTTTTAGCTTTTCTTGAGTTTTCTCTAATCCTATCATAAACAACTATAGTATCATGAACAGAAAAACCAGCAACAGTAAGAGCTGCTGTTACAAATAAACTATCAACTTCTGTACCAAAAAGTTTTCCAAATAAAGCAAAAGTTCCAACTAAAAATAAAACATCATGAACTAAAGCTATAATAGCACATAGAGCGTAATCATATCTAAACTGGAACGATAAATAAGCAATAATACCTGCTAAAACTAGAGAAAATCCTAACATTGAATTAGTAAATAACTCTTTACCAATAGTAGGACCAACTACCTCTACTTTAACGGTTTCAAATTTACCTATATCTTTTTTTAAAGTATCAAATAAAGCAATTTGTTGAGTATTATCAATAGGTTTTGATTTTATATTTATAAGATCCTCTATTGGTTGGACTATGGCATCACTATAGTGTTCTTTATCAAGGGTTACTAAAACTTTTTTTATTTCTTCAGGTGTAGATTTTTTTTCTGTTTGTTTTATTTCTATAGAGGTACCTCCAACAAAATCTAAACCTGGTTTAAGCCAACCCATAAAAAGTGCTATAACGCCTGGTATTATTAAAGCTAAAGAAATACCAAACCAAATATTTTTATGTTTTATTATATTATAATCTCTCAAAACTAAATTATCCTTAAGAAAATACCAAAGCTATTTTTACTACTATAATTAAATTATAATTCATTATATCTTAAATATACTAGTAATTATTACTAAAATTATTATAAGTGAAGATTTTAATTTTAACAAATAAATATTAATAATATTTAGATTAAAATTTTTTATGCGATTGCATATTATTTATATTAAATAATAAATCAATTATTTAAAAAATATAATGCTGTTTTTACATTTTCTTGAGATAGTTTTTGTAGATTTGGGATATTAAAATCTAATGTTTTTTTGTTAAAAGTATAATTAGATAAAATATTTTCTATATTAACTAAAATATTTTCCGCATTTTGTAAATCTTCAACCGATTTTATATATGGAAACCCTGCTAACTCGCAAAAATTTTTAACTTTAGGATCATAAGAGATCCCTAAAGATGGCACATGTCCAACTCCTGCCATTATAAGAGAATGAAGTCTCATACCTATAATAAGTTTCATGTGTGAAACTAAACCCAACATCTCTTTTGGAGTTATCTTAAAAGAAAGCGTTTGAATATTTACATCAGAGTTAGGTGAAGTATTAAAGCAAATCTCAGCTTCTTTACATAGCCAAAGATCAGAAGATAGTTGAAAAGGAATAAGTAAAATTTGCATATTATACTTAGAGGCAACTTGTCTAATTACTGAAGTAAAAGCTTTTAATTGCCTTTCATACCAAGCTTTCCAAGGTCTAATAGAAATACCTATAATAGGTAAATCTGGGTTAAGACCTGTATTTATAATTATTTCTTTTATTCTATCTATATTTTCATATTTCATTAATAAAACAGGATCTGCTGTTATGCCTATTTTAGCTTCTTTTACACCATAAGAGATTAAATCTTTTTTAGAAAATTCATCTCTAACTGTAATAGCACTAACTTTATTAAAAAAATTTGCTGTTAATTTTTTATTATAAGATTTAGATATTGGTCCAATACCTTGAGCATAAACCATTGTTGCAACTTTAAATGATTGGGCTATTTTTAATAAACTACCATAATAAATAACGCTTGATGGGCCTGTAGAATCTTGCATAAGCCCTCCACCGCCACTTATAAATAAATCCGCTGAAAAAATTTCCTTAGTTATATCTAAAATATTTAAACGATTTATAGCTCTTACATTTAACTCTGAAGCTGTTTTTTCAGGATTAGATGATAAAACTACAATATCAACATCTTTTTTATTATCTCTAATATTATCAATAATAGATTCTAAAATTGCTTCATCACCTATATTATCAAACCCATAATATCCAGATATTATTACTTTTTTTCTTTTCATTAAAAAATTATTTTAAAATTAAAAATAAACAAAAAACATTTTAACAGATGTTATATATCAAGTAAAAAGTTATTATTAAAAATTAGATAAATTATACTATTTAATTGTGTATTTAATTTTTTCGTGAATAGATATATTATGAGAAAAAAATTACATATTTTGTGAGACTAACTTGCATTAGGTATTAATTTTATTCATATTATATCTATAAAAAATAATCTAAAATTATGAAATAAAAAATATAGTTTTAAGATTATGTTTAATTAATAGAATATTTATTATTTTAAGATTATTCGTTTACAAAAGGTATTTTAAAATAAAAAGTACTTCCTATATTAATAGTACTTTCTACCCATATTTCACCATTCATCAATTCTAATAATTTTTTTACAATAGCTAACCCTAAACCAGTTCCTCCATATTTTCTAGTAGAGGTATTATCAGCCTGATAGAACATTTCAAAAAGCATTTTTTGATTTTCTTTAGGAATTCCAATCCCATTATCTTTTACTTTAAATAATATATAGTTATCTAATTGCTCTGAAAAAACTTCTATTAATCCAGTGTTTTCTGGTGTAAATTTTATAGCATTACCTATTAAATTAATTAAAATTTGTTTAAATTTGTCTGGGTCTAAATTGAGAGGAGGTAATTCTTCTTGAATATTTACTTCTATTTTCATATTTTTCTCTTCTACTAAAGGTCTTAAAATCTCAACTACTTCATAGATATTTTCTCCAGAATCTAATATTTGGTTATACATATTCATATGTCCAGATTCTAATTTAGAAAAGTCTAATAAGTCATTTATTAATCTAATTAAACGTTCTCCTTGTACTTGTATTTTATGTAAGTAATCTATTTGTCCTTCCGTTACTTCACCAACAACTTCATCTTCTATTAGAGTTGAAAAACCTATCATAGCACTAACAGGAGTTTTTAACTCATGACTTACTACTGCCATAAAATCAGATTTCATTTTTTCTAATTCTTTTGATTTAGTTACATTATGAAAAACAATAACTTTATCTTTTTTATTTATTTCATGCTCATTTAATAACTTAATTGGAGCACATAAGATTTTATAGTAATATTTTTTATTTATATCAAAATCTACTTCATAAAAATATTCTTCATTATTTAAAATTAAATCTATAAGCGAATCAAAAATTTTTCTACTTTCTTCATCTTGTATAAAATTCTTTATTTCTGGTAACTCATATCCAGATAAATAAGGTATTTCAGCTTTTTCTGAAATATTAAATAAAAACCTTTCAAAAGCTTTATTATAATTACTAATTTTATTATTTTCATTTAAAACTAAAATCCCATCTGGGATACTTCTTATAATAGATTGTAATCTTTTGGCTAAAAGTTCTAATTTTTCTTTTTGCCTTTTTAGTTCTTCATTAGATTCACTTATTTCTAAAGTTCTTTCTATAACTAAGTCTTGCATATCATTATATAAATTTATATTTTCTATTGTTATAGAAGCTTGATTTAAAATAGTTTTTATTAGATTTAAATTTTCTTCTTTTATTTCTTTATCTATAACATCTATTAAAATAACGCCAGTTAAAAAATCTTTTATTAGAAAAGGGAATACTATAGGATTTTTTAATTCCAATAATTTTAAATTAGTTATATTCGTAATATCATTTACATTTAACTCATTTTTTAATAAAGAAGTTACTATTTTCTCACTAAGTTTAAAGCTATTATCATTAATTTTTTTACTTAAACTATTTAAAATTTTTGCACTTGAATTATTTAAATCTATTTTTAAATAAAAAGCATTTTTTGAATTTAACAAAATAGCTATTTGTTCTAAAAGATATTGAATAGCTTTGTTATAATCATTAAATGAGTTTAATTTGTTAGTTATATGAAATAAAAACTTAAATTCTTCATTAGTATGGTCATAACTTTTAGTTTTTTTTATAATAAATTGTTCATTTATAAAACCTTGCACATAAACAGCATATATATTTAGTTGTTGAACTAATTTATTAATTGTTATTTCATCTAATTCATTTTCTATTGAAAATGAAATAAAACCTATATCTTTATTTCTATGTTTTATTTTAAAAAAAATAGATTTATCATATCCAAATAAGTCTATTAAATATTCTTTTTGATTTTGATTTTTTTGAGAATCTTTTATAAGATAAAAATGATTACTATTTGAAAATTCATGTATTATAGTTTCAAAAACATTTTTTTCTAGAAAAATATTATCTATAGGTTTATTTTTATTAGAAGAATAATAAAGTATAGATTCATTATTAGATAATAAAAAAAGATCATAAGAAGTAAATTTTAAAACTTTAGAAGCTATAAGTTCATTAATAATATTCAAGCTATCAATGGATTCACAATAAGAAAGTTTTTCTATTATTTCTTCAAGTGAATACTCATCTTTTAATTTCATTAATTAATAAAACTCTTTTATACTAAAATATTATTGATTTTTTAGAAATTTTGCTCTTTTTAAATAATCAAAACCTAATAACTTTAATGGATAAGGAGATTTTTTTAATTTTAATACATCACCTATTGTAAAATGATAATCAAAATAAGGTCCATCTATATAAATTCTACCTAACCGCATTTGAGAAATTATTTCAAATTCGTCTTCATTTGTAAATAAACCTTTTAAAAATTTAAATTCTTTTCCACCTCTATCATAAAATTCTCTAACTAAATATTGAAAAGATTCTTCTTTTATATCCATAGCTGTTCCTCCAGCTGATCTTATAGCTCCTGTTGAACCAGCTGCTGTACTTATCCAAATACCAGAACTTCTATGTGCTTCTTCCTGACCATTATTTTTAATAATATATCTTGATGTAGCAGCAGGAATACTGTGAGTAATTAAAATATCATTTAAAGCTAATTCTTTAATTTTTTCATCATTTAGATAAAGTTGTATTCTATTTATATTAGTTGTTTCAATTGTATTATCAAAAATAGAGTTAAGTACAGAAGTAAAATTATCTTTGTTAGCTCCTGTAAAAAAACCTACACTACCTAAAGGATCAGAGTTTACACCTAGTATAGGAATTTCTTTAGTATATTTAGAAGTTTCTAAAACAGTTCCATCACCACCTGTAGTAATAACTAAATCATAATTTTCTATAGGTTTAAGATCTCCTCTAAAAATTACATCTAATTGAATTCCTTTCATGCTTAATTCTTCAATAATTGTATCAACAGTCATTTGGTGTATATTATGACTTTCTTTTAAAGTTTTTACTGCAATATGTCCTTCATTAATCATTTTCTTTACATTTTTATCATATTCTTCATTATGATAAAGGTCATAAGTACTTCTTTTATAAACTACAAGGACTTTATTTAAATTCATTCTTTAACCAAAATAATATAATTTAATATACTATTATAATACAAATATCGTTACAAATTATATTATAACAATTCTTTATGCAACGCATAAAAAACAAATTAAAATATTCATATTTTTTTACTTTTACTAAATTAATTTTTAGTTTTTTGAGTTACTATTATTCAATAAATTTAGTAAAAATGATATTATTTTAAATATTGCTGAGTTAAAAATAGGTACTTACATAATGAAAAAAATACTTATACTAAATGGTCCAAACTTAAACTTACTTGGTAAAAGAGAACCTGAAATTTATGGAACTCTTACTTTAAAAGAAATAGAAGAAAAATGTATAGATTTTGCTAAAAAAATGAATATTTCTATAGATTTTAAACAATCAAATCATGAAGGTTATCTTATAGATTGGATACAAGATTCAAATGATTATGATGGTATTATAATAAATGCAGGTGCCTATACACATACTAGCATTTCTATACATGATGCTATCAAATCTATTGATAAACCAGTTATAGAAGTTCATTTATCAAATATTCATGCTAGAGAAGAATACAGAAAAAAATCTTTTCTATCTGATGTTTGTTTGGGGCAAATTTCAGGTTTTGGTTTGAAAAGTTATTTAATGGCTTTATATTATTTTAAATAATGATTAGCAAGTTTTTTTTTATAAAAACTATAATTATCGTGTTAATGTAATTTTTGAGGTTTTTTATGACTACTCCAATAGGTCCAAATCTTTCAGGTGGAATTACTCCAGAGCAACCTAAAGTGTCTGCTAAAAGAATAGAAGAAATGCAAAAAGATGGTATTGCCTCTAAAAAAGAGCAAGCTGAACTTTTTAATGTTGGTCTTCAAATAAATGATAAAAAAGAACTTCAAGAACTTAAACAGGGTATATCTGGTGATTTTCCAGAATTAGCTAAAGCTTTAGATGAAGGTTTTGAAGCAAAAAATAATAGTAAAAATATTTCTAATATTGCAGAAGGTATTAGTAAAAATAGCTTTGAAAAAGATTTAAGAGGAGAAGCTTTAAAAACTGAGAATATGGCTAGAAGAGCTGCAGGTGCAACAGGTGAAGCACTTGAAGGTGCTAGCAGGTTTACTGGTGGTATGATTGGCTCTTTACTCAAAAAAGGAGCACATGCTTTGAATGATCTTAGTCTTTCTGATGAAAAAGAAAAAGCAATAGATAGTGAAGCTAAAAATTTAGCTAAAAATGTAGGAGTTAAAGCAGCTAATTTTTCAAACCTTAAAATTAAAGAAAAAGTATTAAATAACTTTGAGAAAAAAGAAGCTGCTATGGCAAATTGTGTAATAGATTCTTTACATGAAATTGGTTTTAAAGATACCAAGAAAACTGGTGTTATTAATGTTAATACAGATCTCTTATCTAAAATGACAGGTAAAGAATGGTCTGCTGTTGATGTTGCTTCAAGCAATAAAGAAGGTTTGAAAAAATTATTAGCAGATAAATCTGGAAAAGCTTTAGTAACAGATGGAGGTCATGCTTATGTTTTAAAATCAATTGATGATAAAACAGGTAACCTTAATGTTTATGATGCAACTGTAAAAAAGGATAAAATACTAAATAAAGATAATACTCATGTATCTATTTTTATGCAAGGTAAGCCACCAGCAACTTTAGTTGCTACAGATTCAATAAAATTAGGTAAAGCAAAAGACGATAAAGATATTCAAGTTGGTGGCGGAGTTAATAAACTTAAAGATATGAACTCTGTTGATAAAACCAACGGAAAAAATAATGAATCTTGGGAATTGAGAAAAACTTTCATTCTTTTTGGAGATCCAACTAAGAAAAGTGAAGTTAATAAAATAAAAGAAGCTATTGGTAAAAATGATCTTAGTGCATTAGAGAAAAATTTAAAAGCTAATGGTATAAATCTTGATCAAAGAGAACTAAAAGCTATGAATGCTATTTTAGGTACTAAGATAGCTGATGGTAATGCTAAAGTTACAACAATGATTGAGAAATTTCAAAAACTTAGCCAAGGTTTAGGCACAAGTGAGCTTACTCAAAGCCAAGCAAATTACTTAAAAGCCGTTGAATATTCGAATGTTGATTTAAATAATTATTTTTCTGGTTCAGAAGATGCAGCTGAAAGAGCTAAAAATATGCTAGTTGTTTTTAATAATATGGTTAGAGATGGCGAAGGCTGTTAGAAAATAGATAAAAAGGGGTGTTAAAAACACCCCTTTTTTTATGTTGCTTGAGCTGAAGAAAAAATAGCAATAGGTACTCTATAAGGAGAACAGCTTACATAAGAAAGGCCTAAAGTACTTACAAATTTTATACTTTCAGGATCTCCCCCATGTTCACCACAAACACCTAATTTTATATCTGGTTTTACTTTTCTTCCTTTTTCTACAGCCATTTTTATTAATTCACCTACTCCTTTTTGATCTATACTATCAAAGGGGTTAGAGGGTAAAATTTTACCTTCTAAATATTTTTGTAAAAACTTATTTTCTGCATCATCTCTACTATAACCAAATGTCATTTGAGTTAAATCATTTGTTCCGAAACTAAAAAATTCAGCATGTTCTGCTATTTCATCAGCTGTTATTGCTGCTCTAGGAATTTCAATCATTGTTCCAAATTTATAATCAATAATTTCATTATGCTCTTCCATAGTAACTTTTGCTACCTTTTCTAATTGTTGTTTTACTACTTTTAGCTCATTTGCATGTCCAATAAGTGGTATCATAATTTCAGGTAAAGCATTGATACCTTGTTTTTTTAAATTAATAGTAGCTTCTATTATTGCTCTAACTTGCATTTCGTTTATTTCAGGAAATGTAATTCCTAATCTACATCCACGTAAACCCATCATAGGATTAGCTTCATGTAAAAGTTCTAATTTTTTTAGTAATTTTTGTTTTTCAATTAATAAATCTGGATTATTTTCTGTAATTTTTAAAGTAATTACTTCTGTCAGTAAATCTTTATAATTAGGTAAAAACTCGTGTAATGGAGGATCTAATAATCTAATAGTTACAGGATAACCTTCCATTGCTTTTAAAATACCTTCAAAATCTTTTCTTTGTATAGGTAAAAGTTGATCTAAATATTTTTTTCTTTCATGCCTTGTTTCAGACATAATCATTTTTTGAACAATAGGTAATCTATCTTGTTCCATAAACATATGTTCTGTTCTACATAAACCAATTCCTTTTGCTCCAAATTCTCTAGCTTTTTTTGCATCTTCAGGGTTATCTGCATTAGCTCTTACACCCATATTTTTTATTTCATTTGCCCATTCTAATAAGGTTTTAAAGGCTTCACTCATTTCAGGTTCTTTCATTTTTACTTCACCTAAAATTACTTCACCAGTTCCACCATTTATAGTAAAATAATCACCTTCTTTTATCACTAAATCATTTATTCTAAAAAGCTTTTCTTCTAAATCTACTCTTATGCTTTCACAACCTGCAACACAAGGTTTTCCCATACCTCTTGCTACTACTGCTGCATGAGATGTCATTCCACCTCTACTAGTTAGAACACCTTGTGCTTGTATAATTCCATGTATATCATCTGGTGAAGTTTCAATTCTTACTAAAATTACTTTTTTACCATCTTTACCTAATTTTTCTGCTAAATCTGGATCAAAAACAGCTACTCCTGAAGCAGCACCAGGAGAAGCTGGTAAGCCTTGAGCTATAACATTAAGCTGAGAAGATGTATCAATTTGTCTATGTAAAAGGTTATTTAACTTTAAAGGCTCTATCCTTTTTATAGCTTCTTTTTTTGTTAATACTCCTTCATTTACCATGTCAAAAGCAACTTTTAAACTAGCTTCTATAGTTCTTTTAGCATTTCTTGTTTGAAGCATATAAAGTTTATTTTTTTCTACAGTAAATTCTAAATCTTGCATATCTTTATAATGATTTTCTAAAATTTTAGCTGTTTCCAAAAATTGTTTATAAACTTCTGGTAAAGTCTTTTCCATATTTTGTATTTTATCAGGAGTTCTTAATCCTGCTACAACATCTTCTCCTTGTGCATTTATTAAATATTCTCCATATAATCCTTTATCTCCTGTAGAGGGGTTTCTTGTGAAAGCAACTCCTGTTGCCGAAGTATCTCCCATATTTCCAAAAACCATAGATTGAATATTAACAGCAGTACCTAAATTATCACTTATTTTCTCATGTTGTCTATATATTTTAGCTCTTGGGCTATTCCAAGATTTGAATACAGCTTCTATTGCCATTTTTAATTGAATATATGGATTTTGTTCAAAATTAATATTATGAGTTTCTAAAAGATAATTTTTATATTCTTCTACCACTTCCTTTAAATTTTCTGTTGTTAATTCAGTATCTAAATGAACTTTGAATTTATCTTTTAATCGTTCTAAAATTTTTTCAAAATTTTCCATTTTTATTCCTAAAACTATATTACTAAACATAGCTATAAATCTTCTATAAGCATCATAGGCAAATCTTTCATTATTGGTTTGTTTTATTAATCCATTTATAGAGTTGTCATTAAGTCCTAGATTTAGAACTGTATCCATCATACCGGGCATAGAAAATTTTGCTCCAGATCTTACAGATACTAAAAGTGGATTATCATTATCTCCAAATTTTTTATTGGTTTTATTTTCTAATAATTTTAAATTTTCTAAATATTGATTTTCTAATTCTTCAGGGAAAGTATTTTTTTCGCTGTAAAAATTACAAGCTTCAGTTGTTATAGTAAAACCTTGTGGAACTGGTAATCCAATATTAGTCATTTCAGCAAGATTTGCTCCTTTACCTCCAAGCAGATCTTTCATAGAGGAATTACCTTCTTCAAAGGAGTAGATATATTTTTTAGACATAATGTTCACCTATGTTTTAAATTGAACTTTTGATTCATTTATAACATATTTTATTTTTTTAAGTTAATTATATTTTCAAAAATTATTTATAATTATAGAGGTATATTTTATTTCAAAAATAATTACCTTTTAATTTAATAATATATGGTCAATACCTTAGACATATAGTATTTTTTATAAAAATATACTAAAAATTTAAATTTATTGGGATTATAAAAGATGTTTTTATTGCCTTAAATGGATAGACTAAAGCCTATCCTTACAGCATAAAAACAATTTTTCGTGCGTGTGTCCAGTAGTAAAATTAGTTTTTTATTTATTATGTGCCGAATATATTGTATGCTTTATTTAGTTTTAATTTAAATAACTTTATTTTATAAATTAACCTTATTTTATTTAGATTAATTTATTATTAAAATAAGAGAATACTTTCAAAATGATAATATAATGATCCTTATTAAGGATGAAATTATTATATTTATTTTTTCTATAGTAAAAAGAATATAATTAATACATATTAACAACAAACCTTTCTAATAATTTTTTAGGAAGGTTTTTTATTATTATATTCCTATTTATTCAATTTAAACTTTAAATTTACAGATAATTAAAACTATATTAGCAAGTAAATAGTTAATTTACCTATAATTTACTCTATTAATATAATTTTTTTAGAGGAATTTTATGTGTAGAATTTCCAATTTAGGTTCAACTGTTTTGACTCAAGCAATTCCAAATAAATTAAAAATTTCAGCTCAAGAACTTGATGTTATAAATACTAATAAAGATAAAACTGTTACTTTAGATGAAATGAAAGAAGCTTTAGCTAAAACTAGAGGTGTTAAAGTAGAAGATCTTAATCTAAATGAGCAAGAAATTCAAGATTTAACTAATGATGCAAAAGGATTAACTAGTTTAATAAGAAGAGGTGGAGAATTATCAGCTTATGGAAGTATAAATAAGGTTAATGTTTTTAATTTTAATCCTAATCAAAAACTTACAGATATAAAAACTATTTTAAATACAGATAATACAGAAAACCCTATTACTTTATCTAAAGGACAAGTTTCACCTGCTGTTAGACAATTAAAAATATTAATTAATAACTTAAATTATGGTAATTCTAACTTTCAACCATTTTCAATTGACCCTAAAGATCCTAATTCATCTAAGTTTGATGATAGATTATTTGATGCTATTAAACAATTTCAAGCAAATCCAAATTATGGTTTAACAGGTAATTATCAAGCTGGAGTTGTAGATAAAGCTACCTTACAAAAATTAATTGAAGAAGCTAATGATGTTATTAAAGAAGATGTATTTGTTCCATATAAACCTGATAATAGTACTAATAATAATGTTCAAAATACTAATGGAACTCAAAATACTAGATCCGTATCATCTACAGAAAATGATCCTAGAATAAATGAAGTAAGAGAAAAAGTTTATTCTCAAGTTATTCCTCAATTAAGAAAAATACCAGAGTTTAAAAATATGACAGATGAACAATTAAAAGCCCATATTCAACAAAATATTTTCCCTCTTGGTAAAGAAATTTTTAATGAAGGTGGAATGGTAATAAAAGAAGCTGAAGCTAGAGTTGGAAGTACTTCAAATGGATATTGTGCTTCAGGAACTAAAGAAGCTGTAGAAAGAAAAATGAATATTAGATACTTTGGCGGTGATGGTGCTGATATTGATAATAAAATAATGTCAGATTATCCTGATTTATTTTTTAAGTTAAATCTAACTCAAGATGATTTAAAACATTTACCTCCAGAAATGGCTGTTTTAGTTGCACATGAAAGAGGAGGTAATGCTGTTTCTGGACATACAGCTATGTATACTAGTGAACCAACTACAAATGGTAATTTTAGAATGGTACAAAGATCTGATAAAGATCGTTATGGGGTCTCTTATCAAAATAATAAATACGAAGTGTTTTTACCTTTTAAACCTTTAGCTCCTTCTGATAGAAGATATGTTAGTACTAATGAGGCTTATGCTACCAATAGTTTGGAAGGAAATATGAGAAATAAAAAACATAAAGGAATGGAGCGTTTATCTGCTGCTGATATTCAACAAAGAAGAAGAGAGTTACAAGGTTATAATCCTGTTAGACCATAAAATCTTAACAAAAAAGCAGTTGTTTTATCAACTGCTTTTTTATTTTTAATTACCAATTAACTGTTTCTTGAAAATGATAAAAACCACCTGTAGGTCCATCTGATGGTAAAGTTGCTAACCATACAGAAGTTTTAGCACCATCTTCTAATTCCATAGGAGCTTGTTCTCCACCCATATCAGTTTTTACCCATCCTGGATGTGCAGAATTAACTTTTATATTTGTATCTTTTAATTCATAAGCTAGATGAACTGTAAAAGCATTTAAAGCACTTTTTGAAGCATTATAAGCCGGAACTGATTTAAAGTTATAGATAAAACTATTTTTATCTGAATGAGATGTTAATGAACCTAAAAGAGAAGAAAGATTTACAATTCTTCCTGCTTCACTTTTTCTAACTAATGGAAGTAATGTTTGAGTTAATGCAATTACATTAAAAAAGTTAGTATCAAAAACTTTTTTAAATATTTCAATATTTTGTTCTATAACGGATTTTGGTGCTTCCATTATTCCTGCATTATTTATTAAAATATCTAATTTCCCATATTTTTCTTGTATATAATTACCTACTGATTTATGAGTTTCAAAATTATCAACATCTAAATTAACATATTCTACATCTAATCCTTCTGCTTTTAATTTATTAACAGCCTCTAACCCTTTATTATTATCTCTTGCTCCTAAAAGTACTTTTATTCCCTGTTTAGCTAATTGTTTAGTAGTTTCAAAACCTATACCTTTATTCGCTCCTGTAATTAATGCAACTTTTGTCATAACTAATCCTTTTTATTAATTTTAATATTTTTATATACAGACAGGTCTGTATATTATTGAAATTTATCTAAAAAAATATATAATGTCAATAGTAGGAATAAAAAAATGGAAATAAAAAAAAGAGCATCCTCTTCTGAAACAAGAGGTAAAATATTAGAAACAGCTGATAGATTATTTTATGAACATGGAATAAAATCTGTAGGAATAGATACTATAATAGCTGAATCTGGTGTAGCTAAAATGAGTTTGTATAAACATTTTAGTTCTAAAGAAAATCTTGCTATTGAGTTTTTAAATAATAGAGATAAAGCTTTTTTTGATTTCTTCGAAAAAACTTTAGATAATCATAATAGTAAAAATCCTATATTAGATTTTTTTAAATACATAACAAATAGTTTATGTAATAATGAAACTATTTGTTGTCCTTTTTTAAATGTATCGGTTGAATTTCCTGAAATTGATAATCCAATTCACAAAACTATTTTAGAACACAAAACTAAGATAAAAAATAAATTGGAAGCTACTCTAAAAAAAATGTCTTTAGATGATGTTGAAATTAAGGCTGATCATATTATTTTATTATGGCATGGTTTAATTATGAATAAAAAAATTTTTGGAAATAATTATAACACTAAAAATTTTTTAGCGTTTATTGAAGAAATAACTTATAAATAATTAGTTAATACTAAAAATTAATTGATATTAAGCAATTAATTTTTCAATCATTTTTTATTTTAATAATAATTTAATATTTAAGTACAATATAATAAAACTATATTTAGTTTGATTATGTAAAATGCAATTAATGTATTTTAAATTTATTATGGAGATATAAAATGAATTTATTAAAAAAAGCTAGTTTATTTTTAGCATGTAGTTTTATTTTAAGTTGTACAGGTACAACTCAATCTGGTAATCCAACACCATCTTCTTCTAATGCAACTAATCCTTCAACTGCTACAAAAATTGCTTTTAAGGATGTTAAAGCTGTTATAGATGGTAAATGTGTATCTTGCCATTCTGCTACCAGAGCTGAGGACGGAGTTAAATTAGATCAAGATTCTTTAGTAGTTTCTAGAGCTAGACAAGTAAATAGTGAAATTCAAAGAGGACAAATGCCTCCTAGAAGTAGTGGTTTAACAATGACTCAAGAAGAAAAAGATTTAATTAAAAATTGGGTTGAGCAAGGTGCTAGTCTTAATTAATTAATAATTTGATTTGTGAAATTTAATTTAATAAAAAATCTTAATTTTCACACTTCATTTTTTTTAATTTGACATTAAGAATACTTTAAGATACAATCATTTTTTGTGCAAGTTTTTTCTGATAATTATCAGTTTTAATTACTTGGGCGAAATTAGTTTTTAACCTTTATTTTATAGGAGTTTTAATAATGAAAGCTGAAGTTCACCCTAAATATCATGTTGCAAAAGTAACATGTGTTTGTGGAAATACATTTTTTACAGGCTCAACAAAAGCAGAATTAAGAGTTGAGATTTGTTCTAACTGCCATCCTTTCTATACTGGAAACCAAAAAATTGTTGATAGTGAAGGAAGAGTTGATAGATTCTATCGTAAATACGGTAAAAATACAAAAGCTACACCAGCTAAAAAATAAATATTTTATTATTTTAAGCCCCTTTTAATAAAAAAAGGGGCTTTTTAACTTTTATAAATAGACAATCTTAAAATTTTAAAATATAATTTATTATTAACTTATCTAATATAAAATTTCGGAGTAAAAAATGAAAAATTTGAAATTTAGTTTATTATCTTTAGGCCTAATTTTTTCTTTTGCTTGTTCAAATAGCAATACAGATATAATTGCAGAAACTCAAAATGTAGATGCTTTAGCTTCAAAACCTACAGCTGAATCTTTAATTAAAAAATTAGTTGATAAAAGATTTACTTTTGCAGATAAAAATAAAGATAAAACTTTAGTTTTTAGTGAGTTCAAAGGTTTAGAATCTGAACATGAAGACGTAATGCAAAAAATGTTTAAAGAATATGATAAAAATAAAGATTCTAAGTTAACCTATGAAGAGTTTTTTAATACAGATTCTGAAGGAATAAAAAGTTCTTTGAATTCTATGTTTAAAATGTTAGATCAAAATAGAAATTCTCGTATAGATGGTACTGGTTCTGCTTCAGAAGAATTAAATATTGTTGTTGAAGTTGCTTTTGGTACGGCTACAGATGCTGGTAAAAAAGTAAATATTGAAGATGTAAAAAAAGATTATTTATCTTTTGATAAAGATGGTGATTTAAATTTAACTTTTGATGAATATCAAACTCCAGAATTAAAATATATTTTAATGGCTCCTGTAGATCCATATAAAAATAGTTCTAATGCAAAAAATCCAGTTTCTATGAAAAGATTTTCTGATGATCTTAAAGCTAAAATAAAAAAGTAATTTTTGATGAAAACAACAACAATAGAACTTTTTAAAGAAGGAATGAAGTTTTCGGCAGGACATTTCACTATTTTTTCTGAAACAGAAAGAGAAAATCTACATGGTCATAATTTTAATGTATATGTTTCGATAACAGCTGAAATTTTAGAAAATGGTATGTGTTTTGACTATGGTATTTATAAAAAAAGAATTTCAAAATTATGTAAAGAATGGAATGAGGTTTTTATTTTACCTACAAAATCTCCATATTTACAAATAGAAGAAGATTCTTCTTATATATATGCTTTATTTAATAAAGAAAAAATTCCTTTTTTGAAAAGAGATGTTTTACTTCTTCCAATTGTTAATGCTACATTGGAAGAATTTTCTTCATTAATGATTGATAAATTAATATCAGATAAAAGTGAATTAGAAAAATTTAAAATAAAAGAATTAGTTGTAAAAGTTTTTTCTGGACCTGGTCAATGTGCCTTAGCTAAATGGTCTATATGAGTTACAAACTCCTTAAAATCATCACTAATTTCTTTTGTTAATTTTTTTGAGAATATAACGGCTTTTACTCCTACACCATTATCTAAAATATTTTTAATGAAAATTTCCCTTTCTTCATCCCAATCTAATAAAATAATAATTAAAGATGATAAATTTTCTATATATCTAGAAATATTAGAGAAAATTTCATCAAAATAACCTTTTTTTATTTTTGTTTTTATTGGTTCTATAGAAGCTAATAATTCTAATATATTTTCAAAATAGGCTAGGGCTCTTCCAGATTGAAAATGATAAAATTCTGAGCCAAAAGCAAAAATATCAACAATATAATCATATCTAGATAAATAATCTGTAACTGAAGCAACATAAGCTAATGAGTTATCAAATATATTATTATCATTAGAATAAATGTCTAAAATTATACCTAATCTTACAAAATATTCTTCGCTAAGTTCTTTTATAACTGGCTTTCCTGTTTTTGCCCAAGATCTCCAATGTATATATTTAGGGTTATCTCCATAAACAAAATCTCTCATTCCTGTAAATTCTGTAGAATCACCAACATTAGAAGATAAAGAAATACCACCAGGTTGAAATTTTCTACCTAATTTTATATCTAAATTTTCAATTCTTTTATAACTAGGGAAAGCAAATATTTTTGAATAATTTTCATAAAAATTACCCCAGTTAAATAAATTAAAAGGAAATGAAGATGAAACTATTAATCCTTTTGAAGTATAAACCCCTCTTCTGTTTATTTTTAAAGTTAGATCATAAATTTTTTCTTCATTTGGTTTTATGATATTTATTAAATTATTTTCATAAGTTCTTATAAAAACAGACCAAAAAATTTCATCTACTTTTACAGAATACCAATTTCTTTTGCTAGTATTTTTTATACTTATTTTATAACTAAAGATTTTACCTACTTCTACTAAGTTAGGTAAACTTCGAGAAACTTTTACACTTGGTCTAAAGAAGAATCCATATAAAAAAGCATAAGTATTAATAGCTGTTATTGTCGTAAAAAAAGCATAAGCTGTTGTATTAAATGCAGCAAAACTAAGTGGTGCTGCAATCATATTAATAATTACAAATACTTTACCTATAGGTGTTATAAATGTTTGAAAAATATAAAAAAAATATTTTACCCAAGACCCTTTTTTATAAGCTTTTTCTAAATTGTTAAAGTGAGTTTTAATAAAAAAGTTCATTATCTGGGTACAGGTGTTTTATTTAATATATCTAATATTAGATCAGTTTTTTTTACACCAGAATATTTTGCTTTAGTTTCTAAAGAAATTCTATGTGCTAAAACAGATACAGCTAGGTTTTTTACATCATCTGGTAAACAAAAAGTTCTTTTTTCTAGAAATGCTTTGGCTTTAATTATAGAAAAAAACATTAAAGAACCTCTTGGGCTAACTCCAAGTTTTATTAAGGGGTTATTTCTAGTTTGAGATACTATTTCCATAATATATTTAGCTATACTTCTTTCTACTGTTATTTCAGTAATTTTTTTTTGAATTTCATTAATTTCTTCACAACTTAAAATAGGTGTTATATTTTCTAGAGGGTGTGTTTTTTCTTGTGCATAAAATATATTTATTTCTTCTTCTATATTTGGATAACCCACACTAAGTTGAATAGCAAAACGATCCATTTGTGCATCAGGTAATGGATACGTACCATGTGATTCTACAGGGTTTTGAGTTGCTAAAACAAAAAAAGGATTGTCTAATTTATAAGATTTTCCTTCCATAGTTACCTGAGTTTCACTCATACATTCTAATAATCCAGATTGAGTTCTTGGTGAAGCTCTATTTATCTCATCAGCTAAAAGTATATTACAAAAAATAGGACCCTTTTTAAATTCAAAGGTTCCATCTTTAGGATTATATATTGGCGAACCTAAAATATCAGTTGGTAAAAGATCAGGTGTAAATTGAATTCTATTAAATTTAGCATTTATTGATTTTGCTATAGCTTTAGATAAAGTTGTTTTACCAACTCCTGGAATATCTTCTAATAAAATATGCCCTTTTGCTAAAATAGCGGTTATTATTAATTTAATAACTTCACTTTTACCTTTTATAATGTTATTTAGGTTTTTTTCTAAAATTTCTACTTTATTATGATAATCCAAAATATTTCTAATTTATATTCATATAATTAACTTATTATATTTTACAGAATCCAAAGTATATAGCATAGTTTTTTATATAAAAATATAATTAAAAAAGCCCTATTTTTTATAAAAAATAGGGCTTTTATTAAAAAAAATTTAGAACTTATATTTTGTTATAAGTGCAAAGTCATGTGCCATAAAATTGCCGCCTAAGAATGCTCCTTCATTTAATAAGTTATATTCAGCTGCTACATCAACAGATGTTCCCATAAATTTTTGTAATTCTGCACTAAGAGTAACTCCACCATCTTTTAAGAGAGTCACTTTTCCTAAATCTTGTCCGTTTAAATCTTTAGTTGTACCAAATCCTTCTCCGAAACTTTGTCTGAATGCTAGCATAAATTTAGGCATTGCTTCTTTTTGTGGTAGAGTTACATAAAAACCAGCATTTGTTCCTAATAAACCTCTTTCAACTCTCCATAAACCTCTAGTTGCTGTTTTTACTCCAAAACCAACATCCACTAAACCTCCTAAATTATTCATAAAAAGACCTGCACTATAAGTATCTAGGCCTATACCATGATAATTTGCTTGGAAGGTCATACCCATAGAATCTGAACCTACGTCAACAACAGCAGAGAAATTTTTTCTGGTTCCTGTTATTGAAAAGAAAGAATCAAGCCAATAATCAGACATATTTAAACCTACTCTTGCTAAACCTAAATCAAGATCTAAGCCTGCTACCATATAACCATCACCATATTCAGATGGTAAACTTAATAAGTTATAAGCTGTTTTAGGAGATAAAGGATCTTTTGTTCCTACAGTTACTTTTTCGTTTATAAAAGCACTACCACCATCTAAAAAGTCAACCCCAGTTAATATTCCTGTTGGACTTGAAGTTAAACTTAAAGGTGAACCTCCTGATATGCTATTTTGAGGGAAAGCTCCAGCTCCTAAGTTACTATTTAAAGCTGTAAATCTATTTACATAAGGAGAACCATAATTTCCTCCAAATACTAGTGTTAATGGCCCCATAGTTGCATCTAAAGCAAAAGAAGCTGATGGTGTATTGTTATATCTTGCACTATCAGGGTCAACATTGCTTACATTTATTCCTGATGCCCAAAATCTAGAAACCGAGTTACTTAATTTTATTTTTTCGTCTTTAGAATCAGGAGTTTCTTTTACAGCCATTTCATCTGCTCCAAAACCGACTAACCCATATCCATGACCAATCCATTTTTCACTATTAAAATGGTTTTTAAATTTTGTACCAGTTCTAAGTATGTTTTGGAAATTCATAAAACCAATTGCTAAACCAACACCTTGTTTATTGTCATGATAAAAAGATGTTCCAGCATTAGAAAGTTGTTTGGTTTCATAGCTTTCTTTTTCCATGTTGCTAAAAAACTCGCCTTCAAAATTATCTCTGAAAGATACAACCGCTCTTTGTAAATAAAAAGAATTTGAACTTAATCCTTCATCTCCAAAATGGCCTCCAACTGCTTGTCCATTTAAGTTACCTAATTTAAAAATAGCACCATCATCTATTGAAAAAGTACCAAAAAATCTTACGTTTTTGTGCCAAGTAGAGTTTATATCAAGAGTTGTTTTTAATCTGAAAGGTGTTCTATCATAATCTGTAAGTAAATTTCTAACAGAATCATTAAATCTAGTTTTACCTTTATCTCCATCTACATCAAAACCATTTAAAGGAGAACTTACTTTAGTGTTATCAGAAACTCCCATACGATCTCTATATTTTAGTTCAACTTCTCCGCCTATTTTTACTTTATTATTTTTTTCTAATTTCTGAGAAAGCATTTCAACTTTTCCAGATAATTCAGCTAATTCATCTCTAAATTCTTTTTGTAACAATTTTAATGTTTCAATATCTTCTTTATTTACTGCTGAAACATTTGTTGTAACAGGAGTTTCAACTCCTATTTTAGTTGATTTTGCAATTAGTTCTTCAACTTTTGTCATTACTTTATATAAGGCTGCTGCCATTTCATATCTTGTAATGTTTTTAGAGCCTTTGAATGTTTTATCTGGATAACCAGTCATTACCCCATATTTTTCAGCTAATGCTTCAATAGCTTTATATGCCCAATGGTTAGAGCTAAGATCTCTCATTTCATTTGCAGGAACAAGAGCGTATGCTTTAAATGAGCTTGATGTATAACCCAAAACGGTTAATGATAATGTTAAGATTGTTGCTATTTTGTTTGGTTTCATGGCTACTCCTAAAAAATAGACAATTAATTGCAAAAAAATGTGTGCTGTAATTATATCTTATAATCTTTTATCGTGCAATTTTATTTTTGCCAAAAAGAGAAATAATAAAGACTTTTATCTAAATTATTTTATTTCTTTAAAATCAACTTTACCTAAGAAATCCATTTTACCTATTTCTAGACCATTATTTCTTAATATTGCGTATGCAGTTGTTACATGGAAATAAAAATTAGGAATAACAAATTGAATTAAATATTCTGAACTTGTAAGATAAAACCCTTGTCTTAATCTTAGTTCTATTCTTTTATTATCTGCTTCAGAAAAATCATTTTCATTAAAAGAACTTAAATATTCAATAACACTATTAACTCTAGATTGTAATTCTTCAAGATTTTTTTCAGAATCATCATGTATAGGTGCCTCTTTACCAGATAATCTAGATGCTCCTAATTTAACCATATCACAAGCAACTTGAATTTGTTTTAATAAATGAAATTGATCTGGATATAATCTAGAACTTAATAAGACATCTACAGAAAATTTTTTTTCTTCTGCGTATTTAGCTGCTTTATCAAGAATATTTTGTAAGCTAGTTAATACATTTATAAATTGATTAATATGTTGATAGTACATTTTTCCCTCTAAAATTATTTTATGTTTATTTATAATATAAAAATAAATTATAGTGCATATTTAAAAATTATAAAAAACTTTTAAGAAATACTAGACACTAAAAAAAAAATCTGATATTATGATACGGTATATATAAGGTTAAATTTACCTTAAGAACTTTTGAAATAAAAATTTACATAAAAAAAAGTTTTTGTGTTAAAAAACACAGTGTGAATATAACCATAATGATTAAATTACATTAGATGAATTAATTAATGTAATAATCATCGTAGTACGAGAAGTATGATAAAGTGAAAGCTTTCTACTCAAATTAGAGAAAAAGTTTAAGCTTAAGTGCATACCAACTCATCCCCTTAACATACTACATTTATAGAAAAAAATTTTAAAGGAGAGTATAAAATGCTCAACAGTCAATTAAAAAAAGGCGTAGCTTTAGCAGCTACATTAATGGTTGTAGCGGGTTGTACACCAGCACCTACAACTGAACCATCAAAAGCAGCTGAGCCTTCAGCATCAGCTTCAAGTGCAGCTCCTTCAGTAGCTCCTTCAAGTGCAACTCCTTCAGTAGCTCCTTCAAGTGCAGCTCCTTCAGCAGTAGCTTCAAGTGTAGCTCCTTCAGCAGGTGCAACACCAAGCTCAGCAATATCTTCAGCTCCATCATCTCCAACAGCTACAACAGCTCCAACAGATGTAATTGGTAATACTTCTGATATTAAAGAAAGAGCAACTTTCAACGGTAAAGTATATGATACATCAGGAGTACCAGTAGAAAATGCAACTGTAACAGCTAAATCAGTTGATCCAGCAGTTACATGGGTTGGTGAAGCTCAACAAACACAATCTGGTGCATACGTTTTCAGAAACGCTCCAGTTGGTGCTAGATTAGAAATAACTGTTAAAAAAGATGGTTGGACAACCAGAACTAGAACAGAAGTTTTAAAATCTAATTTACAAGGTGATCCCAATGCAAACGTATTTGAATTTGGTGTAGGCCCAGCTAATACAGATGCAAAAGGTTTATATGCAATACAAGATGAGCCAGAAGTAACCAGCTTAAAAATCAATGGAAAAATGGCTACAGATTCAGATACTGGAAGTTCAACCTTAACAGCAGGAAACAGATTACCAGATTCAGTTCCTGGAGCTAACTTAACAGGTATTTCTTCAGATTCATTAACAATCGAAATGACATTTAGTGAACCAGTAAGAAGAGATGATGTTCAAAATTATTTCAGAGCATTATCAACCAGTAAATTTGATACAAGAAAAACCAATTTTACAATAGATGCAAACTTATCATCAGTAAGCTTTGTATGGGCAGCAGATGATACAGCAGTAACTGTAAAAACATCAAAAGGAGTTTTATCAAATAAAGGTGGAGATGAAGCTAGATATTTAGTAGATTTCACCCAAGCATTCAGAGATAAAACAGATAAACCATCAAAATCTGGAAGAACCTTCAGATTTAGTGCAAGTAAAATTAATGATTTCCATGTATTCTCAGTAAAAAATCAAGATCAAGATCCATACATAACAGGAATACAAGCAATTGATGGTGGTTCAGCAAACGATGTAATAAAAGTAACATTCAGCAAACCAATGGATGTAATCAACCAAACAGTTCCACAAGCATTATTAGCAGCACCAAACTTCCCTAATGATGGAAAAAGCCAATTATTTGCATACAACACAAATAATGTAGCAGCACCAGCACACAATGCAACAGTATTAGGATTTATGGATGGAGCAAATGGAACAGGTAACTTCAAATACTCATATGTAGTAGGAAGAATAAAATCAGCAGATTTAAGAACTAATAATTTATTATTAAATCCTTTAGGTGGATTTACAACAGGAGCTCCAATACAATATGGTGCTAATGCTGGTCAAAATCCATTAAAATCAGCTAAAGTTGAAGGAAATGTAATTACTTTAGAATTCAACCCACAAGCATTTGATAAAGATGATAGAGTTATATTAGCATCTGCATCAAACATTGCTGGTTCTTATAATGATAAAGTAAATAATATTCAATCAGCTAGTGGTACTTTAAGACCAACATCATTAAATTTACCTACTAATGGAGATTTCTTAGCTTTAACAGATCCATCTGGTAGAACTTTAGATAGCGGTAATTCTTCTACATCAGCTAACATTGATATTACCAATGCTCAAAAAGTAGCTACAGCTAACTAATAATTAGTAGATAGTGAGAAGTAAAAAAGTAAAACTTTAGCTTCTTACTTTCAAAGTAGAAAATTTAAAAAGCACCCGTTTGGGTGCTTTTTTATTTTCACTATTTTTTAATAAATAAAGAAATTAGTTGAACTTAAATATATTAATTATTCTAATTCAACTAATTTCCTAAAAGTTTATTCTTATTAGAGAATACCTCAGAGCTCTGCTCTGGGGTTTCAGGGGGTAAGGGGCTCCCTTCCTCCTACGGGGTATTAACCCCGCAGGAGGTATTAAATTCATTTTTAAATTGTATGTTTTAATGATTCTTCTAACTTTGGATAAATAAAATTGTATCCAGATTCAATTAAAACTTTAGGTAAAACTTTTTGACTGCTAAGTAAAAGCTCTATCCCCATTTCTCCAAAAACTGTATTTATAGCTAAAGCAGGTACAGGAAAAATAGTAGGTCTATTTAAAACCTTTCCAAGTGTTTTAGTATAATTATAATTATCAACAGGATTAGGCGAAACAATATTTACTTTACCACTTATATTACTATTTATAATATGATTTATAGAGCCTATTACATCATCAATATCTATCCAGCTCATATATTGTTTACCATTTCCTAAAATACCGCCAACACCCATCTTAAAAGGTAATAGCATTGCTTGTAAAGCTCCACCTTCTTTACTCAAAATAATTCCAAATCTAGTATTAACTATGCGTATATTTTTATTTTTTAATATTTCATGAGGAATATTTTCCCATTTTTCACATAAATCAGCTAAAAAACCTAACCCTTTAGAAGAGGTTTCAGTTAATTCTTCACTTCCTCTACTTCCATAAAAACCAATTGCTGATGCTGAAATAAATACTTTAGGAGGGTTTTTTAATTTATTTAGACTTTCAGATAATAAAGTTGTTCCTTTAATTCTACTATTTAAAATTTCATTTTTTCTAGATTCTGTCCATCTACCTTGTATAGGATTTTTTCCAGCTATATTTTCTCCAGCCAAATGAATAATTACATCTAAATTTTCTAGCTTTTCAATTTCTATTTCTGATTTTTCTAAATTCCAGTATATTTCATTTTCATCATTTGTTTTTTTTCTAACCAACTGTTTTATGTTATGCCCATTTTTTTTTAAATAACTAGATAAAGATCTACCAACTAGACCACTAGCACCACTTATAACTATATCCATAAAATTTCCTTTAACAATATTGAAAAATATTTTTTAGTTGATAGGGAATATTCTAGCTAATAAATATAATTTTAGATTTAGATTTGATATATATTTTTTATACAATAGTTGTATTTTGAAATTTATTTAATAAAAAAGCTCCTACAATTAGTAAGAGCTTTTTTTAATTTTATAAAATTACTTATTCTGTAAATAAATCATCTATATTTATTTCTTCTACTTCAGCTATTTTTTTCAAATTATTCAAATCTATTTTAGTTTTATCACCTACTATAGTAAAAGTCATAGGTTTTGATTTTATTTTATCATCAATAAATTTTTTAAAATCCTTCATACTAAGTTGATTTAATTTTTCAAAAAATTCTGGTCTAGGATCTTTATCATATCCTAAATTAGCCCAACTCTCTACAGAACCTACCACATTTTTAAATGTTTTATAACCTGTTCTATAAGAGTTTTCTAAATCATCTTTAGCTCTTTGAAAATGTATCTCAGATTCAGGTGGATTTTTAATAATTTCCATAAAAGTTTTTAATGCTTCTACAGTTTTATCAGCTTGTGTTCCAATATATCCTTCATACTCATCTTCATCCCCCAACTTATTAGCTAAATAATAATTTCCATAAGTAGAGTAAGCTAAAGCTCTTGCTTCTCTTATTTCTTGAAATAAAATAGCTCCCATTCCGCCAGACATATATTTATTATAAAAATTAGTTATTAAGGTTTCTTCTGGATTAGTTTTATCTCCAGATATTAATAAATTTATATGAGCTTGTGCCCCTGGATAATTTGTAAAATAAATTTTAGCTGTTTTGTTATGTCTTTTTAAAGTCTTATAAGGTAATGCTTCTCTAGATTTTAATAGAGGTACATTAATTTTTTTTGGATAATGATTAGATTTTATAATACTTTCTACTTCTTCAGGATTTCTTTTACCACTATAATAAATAGTAAAGTTATGCTTCATCCATTTATTTTTTAAATTTGGATATTCATTTACTGATATTTTTTCTAGATCTTCTTTTTTCAAGCGATCTTTATAATTAGATTCATCTCCTCTAGTTATATAAGATATTAGAGCAGAACTAATAGCATTAACATCTTTCTTTTGTTGTTTTCTAGAAGTAAGTAAATTTGCAACAGAATCTTGAAAATGTTCTTGAGATAATTTAGGCTCTGCTACTATTTTTTCAGCTAGTTTTAAAGCAGGTTCGAAATTTTCATCAACTCCAGATATATTTATATAAGAACTATAATCTCCACATCCTACACTAAAAGATACTCCCATTTTAAAAAATTCTTTTTTTACATCTTCAGCAGATAATTTATCAACTCCTGCAAAATTAAGTTCATCTAAAACAGAACATAAGTTTTTATTATGTTTACTTCCATAATCATAAGAAAAAGTAAGATTGAATAAATCATTTAAATTATTATTAGTATGATACATAACTGTACCAGGTGCATAAGAAGATACTTTAAAATCATTATCATAATCAACCCATTTAGGATTTACTGGTTTTGTTTTTACTTTTTCTAGATCTTTTATAAAATTACTTTTCATATTATTATTTAGATTAACTTTTTCAAGGTTAGGCTTCTCTACTTTTTGTAAAGTAGCTTCTTTATCTCTTCTATAAACAGTTACATAATTTTTAGAAAAGTATTTATTAGCTATTTTTACAATATAATCTTTGGTCATTTTTTTGAATTCTTTATCATAATCAAAAAATTCTTTTACATCCATATTAGATAAAAAAGCTTCTTTCATTATAGAAACACGACCTTCATTAGATTCTAATTGATATTTTTTAGACTTTAAAGAATCTAAAACTATTCCTTTTAATAAAGATTCATCAAAATCCCCTTTTTTTAATTTATCTAATTGCTCTAAAAGTAATTTTTCTACTTCTTCTAAAGTTTGTCCTTCTTTTGGAGAACCAGCTAAAAAGGTTTCACCATAATCTGTTCTGGTATAATTAAAAGCATAGGCTTCTTTTACTTTCTGAGTTTCAACTAAATTAAGTGGAATAAGTCCAGCTTCTGAATTACTCAAAACTTCAACTAAAAAATCTAAAGCTATTCTGTCTTTATCGGAACGATTTGCTCCTCTGAAACCAATCATTACTTTTTCTTTACCTTTAAAATCTACAGAAGTTTTTTCTACTACAGGAATTTCAGCTTCTTTTATAGGGCTATAAGGAGGTAATTCTTTCTTTTTCCATTTACTAAAATACTTAGTAATAATTTCTTTTGTTTCTTTTATATTTATATCACCAGAAATAACTATAGCCATATTATTAGGAACATAATATTTTTTATAAAAATCATACATTTTAGTTAAAGATGGGTTTTTTAAATGTTCTATAGTCCCAATTCCAGTTTGTGTACCATATTGATGTTTTTTATATAATTTAGAGAAAATAGTTTCCCATAAGATTCTTTCTTTATTATCAATTGATCTATTTTTTTCTTCATAAACTATTTCTAATTCTGGTTGAAATAGTCTAAAAACAGGCTTTTCAAATCTATTACTTTCTAACATTGCCCATTGTTCCAATCTATTTTTAGGTAAATCTACCAAGTAAACTGTTTCATCATTTGCAGTATAAGCATTTAATCCTCTTCCACCTATTTTAGAATAAAACGCTGATAACTCATTTGGAACAGCATATTTACTAGCTTCTATGGTTAATTTATTAATTTCTTTTTCTAGATTTTTTCTTTTAGTTTCATCTTTTTCATTAAACCTTATATCATATAATTCATTTATTTTATCTAATAAAGGTTTTTCTTTAGTATAATCTAAAGTACCCATTTCTTCTGTACCTTTAAATAGCATATGTTCTAAGTAATGAGCTATACCAGTTGCTTCTGCTGGATCTGATTTACTTCCAGAATTAACTACTATTTCAGCTCTGAATCTTGGTATTTCTGGGTTTTTATTCAAATAAACTTTTAAACCATTATCTAATGTAAATTCTTCTACTTCAAAAGTAGTTTCAGAATTAGTCTTTTTTTCTGAGTAATTATCTATAGAGTTTTTTGCTTTATCTGAAATGTTTCCAGCACAAGAAAAAGATGATAAAGCTATAATAGTAGATACTAAAATTTTTGAAAATTTCATTCTTATAATCTCTAAAAAATTGTAATAAAAAATTAAAAAATATATTTATTTTAACTTAGAAACTTCTTGATAAGTTTCTTGATAAATAGTATTGAATTGTGAGAAAAACTCTTCTAAATTTGATAAATCTTGTGTTTTACCTTTTAATTCTAATGTTTTTGATATATCAGCTAATCTAGCTGCTCCTATATTTAAGCAAGACCCTTTTAGTTTATGTGATGATTTATATAACACATCTGCATTTTTAGATTCTACAGCATTTTTTATATCTTTATAAATTTCATCTGATTGATCCAAAAAAAGAGTTACAATCTCTTGAACAAACTCGTCTCCACCTAACTCCTTGAGTTCTTCTATTTTATCTTGTTCTATAATTGATATCATTCAAATCCTCTAAGTACACCCAAATTTTAGACTATAATTATAACATTAATATTATAAAATCTAGCTAATTAGTTATGTATTTTTATTGTTAATATTAAAATTGTTTTATATAATTAATTAAAAAGTGATGAGTGATAAGTAAAAAGGGATTTAGCTACTTTTTATATATTTATAATTTAAACAAAAAATCCTTTTATTAATCACAACTTACAATTTTATAAAGAGGGGTATTTTTTTTGAATAGTAAAGATTTAGGGGTAATAACACAAGGGGCTTTATCAAGTGGTCTTGAAATGAAGCTTAATCCCAATAACTCAGTTGAAGATATAAGAGTAGGTAAATTTGTTGTAGTTGAAGGAAAACAAAATAGATTTTTTTCTATGATAACAGATGTTAGCCTTAGTACAAGTAATCAAAAAATACTTTTAGATCCTCCACGAGATGATGATTTTACCTCAGAAATACTAAGTGGTATAGGAACTTTTGGAAATGTAAAAATACAACCTATGCTTATGTTAGAACGAAATAAAGAATCTAGCCAAGAAGAATTAAGACCAGTAAAAACTATACCAGGACATTTTTCCAAAGTTAGAGAATCTTCTGATGATGATTTTAAAATAGTTTTTGGTGCTGAAGATACACCAGATAAAAAACTTTTTAATATTGGTCAACCACTTGATATGGATACGCCTGTTTGTTTAGATTTAGATAGATTTATAGAAAGAAGCAATGGCATTTTTGGTAAATCAGGGACTGGTAAATCTTTTTTGACTCGTTTAATTTTATGTGGAGTTATACATAAAAAAGCTGCAGTAAATTTAATTTTTGATATGCATAATGAATATGGTTGGCAAGCAAGAAGTGAAAATAAAGGAGAAGTTACTGTTAAAGGGTTAAGGCAACTTTTTGGTCAGGATGTGGTAGTTTTTAGTACAGATATAGAATCAACCAAAAGAAGAGGTATTTCTGATGCAGAAGAAATGTATATTGCTTATAAACAAATAGAAATAGCTGATTTAAGCCTATTAAAAAATGAACTTAATTTATCAGAGGCTAGTATAGAATCAGCTATTGTTTTAAAAGAAGCTTTTGGACAAGACTGGCTTAAAACTTTTTTAGGTATGGCATCTTTTGAAATAGATGAATTTGTAGAACAAGGAAAGGGACATTCAGGAGCATTAAAAGCCTTACAAAGAAAATTAATGAAAATAACAGATTTAAAATATGTAAAAACATTAACTCCTACAGATTGTATTAGTCGAATTATAAAATATTTAGAAGCTGGTAAACATGTAATTATAGAGTTTGGAACACAAAATAATCTTTTAAGCTATATGTTGGCTACTAATATTATTACTAGAAAAATACATGAAAGATATGTAGAAGTAGCTGAAGCTTATAATGCAGATCCTGCCAATAAACCTCAACCTAGAAAATTAATGATTACAATAGAAGAAGCTCATAAATTTTTAGATCCTGCTATAGCAAAATCAACTATTTTTGGTACTATCGCAAGAGAAATGAGAAAATACTTTGTTACTTTATTAATAGTAGATCAAAGACCATCTGGTATTGATAACGAAATTTTATCTCAAATTGGTACTAGAATTACAGCTTTATTAAATGATGATAAAGATATAGATGCTGTTTTTACAGGTGTTAGTGGTGGCAGTACACTAAAAACTGTTTTATCTCAATTAGATCCAAAGCAACAAGCACTCATTTTAGGTTATGCTGTTCCTATGCCTGTAGTAGTAAGGACTAGACCATATAATATGGAGTTTTATAAAGCATTAGGTTATATGGAATTTTCTCAAGAAAATAAAGCAAAAATAATAGAAATTGGGAAAAAAGCACAAAATGAACTTTTTCCTATTTAAAAATTATTTTAGAACATTAAATGTATTATTTTTAAATTCTAAAACTTGAGGTTTTGCAGAATTATAAGCTTTAGATAAACCAATATCTATTCTCCATACTTTTCCATTACAAGCTGAGTTTATACCTTGAGTTTGAACAGTATGACCAACAACCATATATTTTGTATTAGTTTTTTTCAAAACCTCATCTAACATTTTACATTCATTTTCATTTGGATGCTCTGGTCCACTAGAATAAGTTCTACTCCATATAGGTCCATCAGGAGTTACTAAAAAATTAGGAATTTGAGAGGTTTCACCTAATAACCATTCTCTTACTTCTTCATTTATTTTTTCTATACCATAATCTGCATATTTAGGTTCTAAACCTCCATGTAAAAAAAGAATATCACCTATAACTACTATTGTGTTTCTTTTAGCAAAAATTTTTGCGTACATACTTCCAGGAATTAATGCGGCTGTTCTTGCTCTTTCATGTTCTGGATGTTTTAATACTTTGGAACTAGTTAAATCTAAGTTTTTGATTTTCTGAAAATCTTCAAAACCATCTTTAGTTACATATCTGAAATCTTCTGCAACATTCATTATTTCATGGTTTCCATTTAGAACATGAACTGAACCACCTACTTTTTTAGCTTCTATAGCAAGATTATCTAATAAATCAATTATTTCTTTTTCATCATCTCCTCTATCCAATTGGTCTCCTGTTTGAACTAAAGTCGTTTTACCACCAATCCAATGATCACTATTATCAATTACATTAGCTTTTTTTAAAGCTTGCTTAGTAGCAAAAAGATCTCCATGTAAATCTCCTATAGCAACTATTCTATCTGTTTTTTCAAACCTATAGGGTAAACCTGTATTAATTTTTACATTATTTACAGAATTTACTTCCACTTCATTGTTTTTTGAGCCTTTTTCATTATTTTCAGAAGTACAAGCATTTAGAAAAGAAAAAGTTAGAAAGAAATTAGAAACTAGAGTATTAATTATTTTTAGTTTTTTGAAATTCATTTTATTATTTTATTATTTTAATTTAACTATTTTATTATACAATAATTATACCTATAAAGATTAATGTTATAATTAGGTAGGTATTTTTATTTTTAGGTAAATATATTAATGGCTAATATAAATGATGTTTTTGCTGAAAAATATGATTTTTCGCAGTTTGAATCTTTTGTTGAAATTGTAAATACTTCGGATGATTTTCTTGAAAATAGTTTATTAAAAGCTCATCAAGATATGAAATCTTTTATTATTTGTGCTAAAGAAACAGAAGCTGGTTTAAAAAATAAAACTAGTGTTTATACCAAATTTTTAGATGCTAGTAATGCTATTCCTAAAGGATATAAATTATATATTTCTAAAAATATGACAGATATTTTGGATATAGATCAATTTTTTGGTTTTTTAAATAATATGGCTGGTTCTATGGAAACTTATTCAAGATTAGTTCTTTTAGAAAAAAATATAGAAGTAAAAGAAATAGAAGAAGTTATGAATATAAAAAATCTTAATGATATTGATTATACTTTGTCAGAATCAGGTTTCTTCCTTACTAATGCTATAAAAATAGCTGATAAAACCTATATTTTAGAAATATTAAAAAAATAATAGGAGCTACTTTTGCCAAACGGTAAAACTCATGATAAAGTAAATTGGATTTTGTTACCTCCTTTTGCTTATATTAGTTGGGATTTTTCTAAAGACTTAGTTATTTTATTACTTTTTACCGTTTCTTATCTTTTTAGTAGTTTTATGTTTAGTGGAGATTTAGATCTAGTTAGTTCTCAATCTAAAAGATGGGGTGTAATTAGATTTATCTGGATTCCATATAGAAAATTTTTTAAACATCGCTCCAAACTTACTCATGGTATCTTATTAGGAACTATTGTAAGAATAGTTTATTTATCTTTAGTTATGTCTATATTTTATTTATTTTTATATTATCTTACAGTAAAATATGCTCCTACTTTTAATAATGAATTGGCTTCAAAAACTAATAATTTACAAAATATTTTTATTAATCAACCAAAAGGTTATTTTATTTATATTTTTTTAGGTCTTGTAGCTGGAGCTTTTGCTCATACAATGGCAGATGAGTTTTTTAGTACTATGAAAAGAATTTTCAAAAAAAATAATAAAAAAAAGAAAAAAAAATCTTAAATTTTTAGCAACTTTTTCAAAAAAAATACTATAATAATTCTATAAATTTAATTTAACCTAATTTTAAAAATTGGAGTAAATAAAAAGTGATTGAAGTTTTAGAAAAAGAAATAGTTACAAGTAGAGCTAAAAGTACATCTGAGCTTAGCTTTGAATTTAATACAAAACAAAACTCTATCGAAAAAATAGAAAAAAGATTAAAAGCTTTTTTAAAAAATCCAGAATGGGTTTATGAAGCTATTTCTCTTTTTGATAAAGTAATAAAAGGTGAATCTAATTTTACTAAATTTGAATTATGGGCAGTAGAAAGATTAGATTTAGAATTATCTTTTGAATATAATACACCAGTTTTAAAAGATAGATATCAAAGAATCTTAAGTAAAAAAATGCTTTCTGATTTAAAATCTAGAGTAATTAATTTAACCACAATTCATGCAAATAAATTACTAAGAACACCTAAACTTCATCATATGGAAAAATCTTTTTTAAGAGTATTAAGAAAGTCATTATCTCAACAATTAACAGAAGAAGAAATAAGTATTCTATCTGATGCTTATTTAAAAGTAGAAAATAATGTAATTGTTAATTTAAAAGGTGAAAAAGTTAGATTGCCTAAATTTGGGATACTTAGTGTTTTTTCTTTATTTTTCTAAAAATGAAAAATCCTTTTTTTGCTTTAGTTGAAAAAACAGGTTCTAAAAAACTAGCTGAAATTTTAAATAAAATGGGTGTAATGGATAATACCCATTTAGAGACAGTATTAAATTCTAAAATAGATACTCCTAATAAAGATATAAAAGAGATTATTATAGAAAAAGGTTTTGCTACTAAAGAACAAGTTAATCAGGCTCTTGATGAACAAAGAAAAGATAATAGGTTAGGACAACTTTTAGTTTTTTCTAAAATAATTAATAAATCACAATTAGAGGAAGCTTTATCAGAACATGAAATTACCAAAGAAAAATTAGGTACTATTTTGGTCAAAAAAGGCTATTGTACAGATTTTCAGATAGAAAATGCTTTGAAATTTCAAAAAAAAGATAATCGTTTAGGAACTGTTTTACTAAGAGAAGGTTATATTACAGAAGAGCAATTAGATTTAGCTATAGCAGAACAAGAAAAAACTGGTAAACTTTTAGGAGAAACCTTAACTTCTATGGGTTTTATCAATGATAAACAACTAAATCAAGCTTTAATAAAGCAAGTAAGATAATTTTAATCCCAATCAAAAGCTTGATCTTCACTTATTTTTTGATTACCTTTGCTATATTTACTATAGTTATTTTGAATTAATCTACCTGGTTTTAGATTAGAAGGGTGTATTTCTTGCATAGATCCAATTATATTATTAGTTGCTACATTAGTATTAGCTGGGTTTTTATTTGGTCTAGATTCTTCTACTTTATTTTTTGTCATAGAAGATAACATCTCTTGAAAGTTACCTGTTTCTTGAGGTGGTGCTTTAACTACACTTTGAACGTTATTATTAGCATTATAATTAGTGTTACTATTACCAAATGGGGTATCATAAATAAGTGTCATTAAAACATTATTATTATCAAAAGATACTTTTATATCTTTTACTACAAATTCTGTATTTACAGAAATCCATGCATTAACTTGATCTTCTAAAGAAGAAAGATTATTTTGTGTAGTAGCAAATATTTTTATTCTCATTAATTTTTTAACCTAATAAATAAAAATAAAAAAGAGTTTTTAGGCTCTTTTTATTTTTTACTTTTAATTTCTAATTATTGAAAGGTATTAACTTGTGGTTTTGGTCTAAAAAAGTCATCAACTTTATCTTTTATTTTATCGTATAAACCAGTACCTTTAAATAGTTTATCACCTAACCAAGCTCCACCCATAGCACCAACTCCAACTATGAGTCCTGAAACTAATCCTGTTGCTCCTAAAGCACCTGCTAATAAAGTAGCTCCACCTGCTGCCAAAGTACCAGTTAAACCACTTACAGCTCCATTTGCTGTATCTGCGGCAATAGTTCCACCAACATCAGACCAAGTTTTCTTACCTTGCATTACCATAATTCCATTGGTTACCAAAGAAAAACCACCAGCTACTATAGCTGATAATCCAGTACCTTTTAATAGGGTTCCTCCTAAGCCTTTTAAGCCGCTTGCTGCTCCAGAAATAGTTCCTGTTTCAGCTGCTACTGCATCATCAATAACATTTCCACCATTTTTCATTCCTTTAAAAATAGCTGCGACATCTTTACCATATTTAGTACTAGCTACTTGTGCTCCTAAACTACTAGATTGTGCTGCTAAAATTTCTAATATAGAAGAATCAACTTTAGGGTTTGCTTTAAATCTTGCTGCAATATCTTGATATTTAGCTAATTCTTGAGGAGTAGGTTGATAACCTTTTTTTACTTTTTCTTCAAATTTAACAGCCCATTGAGCTTCACTCATACTTATAGGTTTTAAAGTAGTATTTGTTCCTGTAGGTTGAGTAGTAGTTGTAGTACCAGTATTAGTAGGAATTGTTGTATTTGTTGTTGGTATAGTTCCTGTAGGTTGTGTTTGAGTAGAAGTAGGAAAAATATTTGCAGGAATAGTATTACCAACTTGTGGGTAATTTTGAGGTACTACATTAATATTATCTGTACCAAAACCGCAACTTGTTATGTTTGGGTTTGTAGCAGGATTATTTTGGTTTGCAGGCTTGGTATTATTAAATAATTGGTCTGGTGAAACCAATGATATTTGACTATTACTATTATTTATTGTTGTCATTACACAATTCCTAAAAAAACAACCTATAACTATATTTTATCATAGATTTATTTAATTTTTTCTTTCTTAATTAATGGTAAATTAGAGGTTAAGATTTGAATAAGTTTTTAACTAGCTATATAATTAGCTGAATTCATAAAAAGCTTAAAATTAGATATATTTATACTTTCAGCAACATGATAGTCAAAAGAATGTTCTGAAATAATACCATTTTTCATAGAAATTATTTTATAAAAAGCATCTTCTGCTGTTAACTCATTATACTTAGAATGAATTACCTTTCCTTTTTTTAAATAAACAGAGCCTTTTGCGTCTTCTAAAGGAAATTTTAAATCCAATCTTATATCTTTTCTTGATAAAGAAGCAACTTGTATATAATCAAAAACATGTATATCATCAACTTTACCTTTGAATCCTAATTCTCTATCTTTGTTAATACAATTTAGAAGGTAACTTAAATTTTCTGCTTTATTATAATATTCAACTGCTCCATTTGATAGAGAAAAGCTTTTATATTCATCTAAATTATTTGCAGTTATCATTATAACTTTACTTTTAATTTCATTTTTCTTTAACCATAATAAAAATTCAAAGCCATTTATTTCTGGCATAAAAATATCTGAAATAATAATATCGAAGTCTATTTTTTTTACTAATTCTACTGCTTTTAAAGCAGAGCCAACTTCAACTACATGTATACCATTTTTTACTAAAAAAGTTGAAATTATTTTTCTGCTTAGATCTGAATCATCTACAAGTAAAACTTTATAACTATAATCTTTTTTAATTTCATCTAAAATAGTAGCAGAGTTTATTAATAAACTTTCTAGAGGTTGACTAATAGTTATATTATCAGGTTCTTTCCAAGCTTCTTCTTGTATATTTCCACCTTTAATTAGAATTATTTCGTTAAAAGCTTCAAGACCTTTTTTATTTTTATATTCAGCATTTATAATATTTCCATTTTTAAAAAATATATAGGCTGTTTCATTAGATAAATTAGGCTTTATAGAAACTAACTTATTTTTTTTAGATAAAGCTTCAATTTTTAAATAATCAAATAATTCTAAATTGTCAACTTGGCTAGAAAAACCTTCTTTATAAATTGATTCTATAATTTTTACTAGGTTATCAAAGTTTACAGGTTTTGTTAAATATTTGATAGCCCCATTCTTTAAAAAATTTTCTTTCATTTTATCTGATAATATACTAGTTATTGCAATTAATTTGGAATTTATATTATTTTTATTCATCCATAATAACAATTCAAATCCATTCATATCAGGCATATTTATATCTGTTATAACTATATCAAATTTTTCTTTATTTAAAATTTCCATAGCATCTATAGCAGAGCTAGTTGAGATTGTGTCAAAACCATGCTTTTTTAACAATTCTCTCATCAATTTTTGTATTAATAAATCATCTTCTATTAATAGTATTTTTTTTACTGAATTCATAAACTTAAAAATTAAAACAAAACAAATTATATTAATTTTAACTTATTATTTATATTTATCAATAATAAAACAAATTATTGTTTTAATTATAATTTGTCATTTAATTTTATGTTTTTGATGCAAATAGAACCAAAGATAATAAATAATTAGTTATAAAAATGCTAATTAGCGAAGTAACTACAGCTCCTGTTGTTGATATACCAACTCCTTGAGCTCCTTCACCTGTATTTATTCCTTTAAAACATGATATAAGAGCTACTAACATACCAAAAAAAGCTGATTTTATCATAGCTTTTACTATATCCATAGGTACTAAAAAATCTTTAACAGATTCTATATATTGAATTAAGATTACTTTTTTTACATAAACAGCTACTAGCATCCCTCCAGAAATACCTACTACAACAGCTATTACTGTTAATAATGGAACCATTATTAGGCAAGATAAAACTCTTGGCACAGCCAAATAACCTAAAGGATTTACAGCCATAGATTTCATCGCATCTATTTGTTCTGTTACTTTCATAGAGCCTATTTCAGCAGTTATAGCAGCTCCAATTCTTCCAGCTATAACTACACCTGTAAAAAGTGGTGCTAATTCTCTTACAATAGCTAATCCTACTGCGGCACCTACCATAGAATTGGCTCCATATCTTTGAAAAAGACCTGTTACTTGTAAAGCAAAAACCATTCCTATACTAGCTCCTGTTAATATGACTATAGGAAGAGAATCTGTTCCTATAAAAGCTAATTGCTGAATAGTATTTCTAAAATGTATTTTACCTGAGAAAAGTAATTTAAAAACGTCAAAACTCATCATAGAAAAGTTACCAATACTTTCAAAAAAGGATAGTAAATTTTCTGCTAAGTTTTTATTTTTTCTCATCTTTTTTTTCTTCTTTTTTAGGCTCTTCTTTTTTATCTTTTGGTTTATTGTCTGAATTTTCAGGAGCTACAGATACTTGAACAGCCGGTGAAGATGAAACTTTCTTTTCTTCAGGTTTTGCAGATGAACTAGCACTGGTAGATGGAGATGGAGATGGAACTGGTTTTAGTTCTTCATCAAAAATTTCTAATTGAGCTGCTGCTTTTAATTCTTTTAAGAATTTATCCATTACATCTTTAGATTGTTTTTGTTTTAAATTATCTTTTATTTTCTTTTTAGAGTTTTCGAATGTTTCCACTTTTTCTGGATGTTGATCTATTTTTTTTATAATATGATATCCAAATTGACTTTTTACTGGTTCACTTATTTCATCTTTTTGTAAATTCCAAGCGGTTTCTTCAAATTCTTTTACCATTTGACCTTTTCCAAAAAAACCTAAATCTCCTCCTTTATCTTTACTTCCAGGATCTGTTGAATTAGCTTTAGCTAACTCTTCAAATTTTTTAGGTTCTTTTTTTAAGGTTTCATATAATTCTTTAGCTTTAGCTTCATCTTTTACAAGAATATGAGAAGCTTTTACTTGTTCTGGAGTTGTAAATTCTTTTGTATTTTTCTCATAATAATCTTTTATTTCTTTATCAGAAATTTTTATTTTTTCATCTTCTATAGTATTTTTTACTTTTTCTATTAATTTATCTTTTTCTACAGTTTCATAAAATTGAGAAGAAGTTAGACCTGCTTGTTTAAGATAATCTTTAAACATTTTTTCGCTAGCTTTTTCATCTGCTGCTTTAAAGTTTTCATCTTTTATTTTTTTTATTTCAGCATCAACTACATCTTTTTCAACTGTAATAGAGTTTTTAGTAGCATACTGTAAAAGTAACTCTCTATTTATAACATTATCGAATGAATTTTGTTTTATAGAAGTAAGTTGAGCTTGATTTTTAGGATCTGTAAAATCCATTTTCATCATTTGAACATACATTCTTTTTGAATTATTAACAGATCTATCATAATCTAGCCTCATAATTCCCTTCCCATTTACTTTAGCTACGTAAATTTTTTGAGGAGGCGTACTTATATAGATCATTAAAACGCTTATAAAAATAATAAAAATACTTCCACCTACAGCAATAATCAGACCTGTAGAAGTATAATCATCTATTAACTTTATATCTTTTGCTTTATTTTTTTTTGCCATTTATACTAATGTGTTTTATTAATTATGTTTATTTTTTTTCTTCTTTAGTTTCAAGTTTAGCTTCAGATTTATCATCTTTTTTATCAGCTACTTTTTCTTCTTTCTTAGCAGGGAAAAAAGATTCAAATTCTGGTTTTGGTTTTACTTCTGTTTCTTTTAACATTTTTTCTCTCCATTTTTGGAAGAATTCAGTTTGTTTCATATTTTTTAATTCACCAGAAATTTTTTCTTTTACGTCAGAAAAAGGCATAACAGATGCTGGTCTTAATCCTGTTTTTTTAATTATATGGAAACCAAATTGTGTTTTTACTGGCTTTGATGTAATATCACCTACTTGAAGCTCCCAAGATGCATCAGCAAATTCTTTTACCATATCTCCTTTAGCAAAATAGCCAAGCTTTCCACCAGATTCTTTACTTCCAGGATCTACAGAATGTTTTTTTGCTAAAGCATCAAAATCTCCACCTTTATTTAATTCATCTATTATTTGTTTAGCTAAAGCTTCATCTTTTACAAGAATATGAGCAGCTTCTACTTGTTCTTTAGTTGTAAACTCAGAGTCTTTTTTAGAATTATAAAAATCAAGTAAATCTTTTTCAGTTACTTTTACGTTTTCATCAATAAGTTTATCTATAACTAATTTTATTGTGTTTCTTTCTCTTATAATTTCTCTTAATTTTGGGAGAGTAAAATTATTTTTTTTCATCGCTTTTTGAAAAGCTTCTTCATTATTTTTGAAGGTATTAACTTTAACCATTTTTATCTCATCTTCTATTTGTTGATCTGTAAATTCTATTTTCTTTTCAACAGCTTGAGCCATAATTATTTTGGTTAAAATAATATCTTGCATTACATTATTTCTAACTTCAAAATATTGATTTCTACCATTTTCTGTTTTGAAATCACTTGACATAGCTCCTTGTTGTTTTTTTATAGCAGCAAATTTTTCTTTAAATTCAGCTGTGGTAATATTTTGTCCTACTACTGTACCAAGATAACTTTTCCCTTCAAAAACTACTTGTGTTAATTTATAAGAGCCTAAAAGAGCAAATAAAGATACTGATGTACCTACTATCAAATTAAAATAAAAATCTTTATCAAGTTTCATTAAAAAAACATCCTCCAAAAAAACTTAACTAATTTTACATCAAGATAATTTAAAATTTAAGTTAATCTTTGAAAAAATTTAAAGAGAAGAATTTTTTTTATAAAAGTTTATTATAAAATTTATGTTTTAATAATAATTAGGTGAATATAAAAATGAAAATAGAAGTATTAAAAACAGAAGATCTTAACCTTGTAAAAGAACTACAACCTGATGGTTGGTATAATATTTTACCTACTATTGAATTTTATACTAAAAATAATTTTTGTTATCCTATAAAAATTTTATTAGGAGATAAATTAGTTGGGATTGGAACTACAATTATTCATCATGAAGTTTCTTGGTTAGCACATATTATTGTTCATAGAGATTATAGAAACAGAGGTTTTGGAAAATTAATTACAGAAAAATTAATTGATATTGCTAAAGAACATAATTATGAAACTATATGTTTAATAGCTACAGATATGGGAGAACCTGTTTATAAAAAGATTGGTTTTGAAGAAGAAACAGAATATTTATTTTTTAAAGATATAAAATTATCAAATCATGATAAAGATAAAAATATTTTTGCCTTTACAGAAAATTTAAAAGAAGAACTTTTTTTGCTGGATAAAAAAGTTTCAGGTGAAAATAGAGATTTTCATCTTGAAAAATACTTACATACTGCTTTTGTATATAAAAAAAATGATATGCTAAAAGGATTTTATTTACCAGATTTTGGTGAAGGTTTAATTATTGCAGAGGATAAAAAAGCTGGCTTAGAATTAATGAAATTTCGTTTTAAAGATAAAGATATCATTGCTTTTCCAATTAATAATACTTTTGCTTTAGATTTTATGTATAAAAATAATTTTAAAGAATTCAAAAGAGCTAAAAGAATGTTTTTGGGTAAAAAAAGAATTGTTGAATTAGAAAAAATTTATAGTAGAGTGGCAGGAAATTTAGGTTAGTTATTTATTTAATTATAGCTATTCAATTTTTTATAAAGAATAGCTATAAATTCTAAATTTAGAGCCTTTAGTTTATTTTTAGCTTTAAAAATAAGTTATTAAAATCATAAAAATCTAAAGAAAAAAGAACGTTAGATTCAGGATTCCAACCTTTTTTTAGAGCAAAATTAATTAAATGTTTAACTATATTAGGAGTTATAGATAAATTCTCTGGAAATGGATTATATATTTTTGCTAATAAGGGTTTTTTAAAATTAACTTTTTCAACCATTATTTTAAAAGTATTATTTTCACAACAAGGACAAGGATCCTTAATTTTCTTTATTTTCCAAATAAACTCTATATTATTTACAATTATTTTTCTGGAACTTTTTTTATTTATAGACATTTTTTATTCCTTTATTTTTATTATTAATTTGAAATGACTTTGACTATTAACTAAAAAATTTAATTAGATAAATTAATATTAGTTTTTAATAGTTGAAGTAAAGAGATATAATCTAATCTCTTTTAAGTTAGCTAAAGAATTTAAAAATAAAAAATGCTTTTTTCATGTCAATATACTTTCTAAATATATAACTCTAATTTATCTTATTGAAAAGCTTTTGTCAACTTAGATATTATTAAGATATAGTTAATCTTAAAAGCATCTAAATATTCTGTTAATTCATTATTTTGTTAGAACTTATCTTTTATAAAATTATTTATCTATTTACTTTTTATCTAGTATAAAATAAAATATTGCTATAATCATTTTTATTTTAAAATTAAAACTTATGAAAAAACTAGTTATAACCTCTTTAATATCAACTTTTATTTTAGGTGCAACTATAAATTATTCTTTTGCTTCAAAAGCAGTAAATAATAAAAAAACTATGAAAGAAAATAAAAATGTAAAAAAAGATCAACAACAAGATTTTTATACTTCTGTTATTGTAGATTGTACGGGTTCATTTTTAATTAGAGCTATGTCGCCTGTGTTATTAGATGGTAAATATAATGAGTTATATCCAGGACAATATGCTAAAAATATGAAAATGGAAGATATTATGGAAGGTAGAGTTATTACTTATGAAAAAAGTTTAGCTAAAGCAAAAAGTAATCCTCTAGCTGGTAAAAAACCATTAATACTTAAACCAACTGGAATAGAAGGTGCTATAAGATCTAATCCGATGTTAAGTAGGCAAGATGCAATAAAATTAAAATTAGCTGATTTGGACGGAAAATTTTTAGCAGGTAAAAAAGTTATTTTTGTCTATTAATAATTATATTAATAATTAGCAATTAAACTTACAAAATTATAAATTTAACTTTGTTACTTTTAACCAATTATAATGCTACAATTATATTCTTAGGAGTGTTTTTATGTTAGGAACGGAATCTAATGAATATATAAGAAAGCTTACAGCTTTATATGATATTATAAATGAAATAAGTAAAAAAAAGAATTTATCAGCTGCTGCTGATGCTTTATTAAATCTAATTGTAGAAAGTCTATCTTCTTCTTCTGGTTCTATTCATCTTTTTAGTGAAGATAAATTATTTTTACTTTCTAATAGAGGAAAAGGTTGTGTAAATGATGATTTAGCAATTCTTACAGAAGAAGAAAAAAAATTTATGACAGTTGTGTTACCTGTAGAATTGAAAGATGTTTTTCTGTATCCAAGCATTATGAATTGTGTTCAAAAAGGTCAATTCAACTTTGAAATGGTAATGCCTATGATCTCTGGTGAATATCTTGTTGGAGCAGTATTTATAGGTAAAAAATCTACTTTAAAAGGTTATACAAAAGAAGATAAATTATTTTTGGCAATGACTTGTAAACAAGTTGCTACTATTGTTCATAATGCTTTTTTGGAAAGAGAATTAGTAAAAGCTAATAATGTTCGTTCTGAATTATATATAAAATCTATTACAGACCCACTTACAGGTTTGTATCATAGAGCTCATTTAGAATTTAGATTAAAAGAAGATTTAAAAGTTTCTAAAAGATACAAAAGACCATTCTCTGCTTTAATGATAGAAATAGATTATTTTTTCCAAATAAGTGAAACCAATGGTTCACAATTAACTTATCACTTATTACAAGGAGTTGCAAAAACTATAGAAAAAGCAGTTAGAATAGATGTTGATTTACCTTCTAGGTATTCTGTAGATACTATGGTTGTTCTTTTACCAGAAACACCACCTAAAGGGGCTATGGTTTTGGCAGAAAGGATAAGACAAAAAATAAATATTTTACATAGAAGTATGGGTATAGAAAATTTTCCTCAAATTTCTGCTAGTATTGGAGTAGCTTCTTTAGAAGATAATGATGAAGGCCCAGAAGATTTTATGGCTAAATTAAAACAAGCCTTAGAACAAGCCAAAAGTTCTGGTAAAAATGCTGTTTTCTTTTGTCATAAAAATACAGAACAACCAGAAAAAACTTTTAGTACTTTTGAAAAAATTTCTGGTATAAATTCAGAATTATTAGCAAACAATCTAGAATTAGAAAATGAACTAGATACAGAAAATAATAGTGTTTCTGATGCTAAAAATGCTTATAAAACAGTAGCTTTTTATCAAAAAAATGTATCATTAGATTGGAATCCTGAAAAAAATTATACTCAAATAAAAGTATCTAATAATAATCCTGATGATTTTTCTTATCAACCAATGATGTTTTTAGATTTTATTGATGAAGAAGAAAAACAAAAAATAAAAAAAGAAGAAGCTTCTGTTAAAATACCAGAAAAAGTAGTTGAAAAAGTATCACCTGTTTCTAAATCTATTAATGTAAATGCTTTAAATAATATAAAAAAATACTCTAATATGACTCCAAATAAATATGATAATAACTCTATAAAAAAAGTACAACTAAAACATGGAAGAATACCTAATAAAGATGAACAACAAATTCATTCATTAGGTTTTATTGATGATATCTAAAATAATAATAGCATGGAGCTTTTAATGAAAAAATTTTTACCTATTTTTTTAGCTAGTTTATTGATTATTTCTAATTTTCAATCTTATGCTAAAGCCGATTCAGATTTAAATTTTATGGAAAATAAAGATGAAAAAAAAGTTGGAGGAACTAAACCAAATTTTTTAATAATGCCTTCTACTAATTATAATGAAAGACCAAAAGGTATTAAACCTTCTTTGATAGTATTACATCATACAGCTCCTTTTTCTTCTTTAGCTAAGGTAGGATACTTTTTTCAAGATGTTAATAGTAGAGTAAGTGCCCATTTTACTGTAGGAAAAGAAGGTTTGATTATTCAAAGTGTTGATGAAAAAGACCGAGCTTGGCATGCAGGTCCTAGTACATGGTTAGGAGAATGGAATGTTAATGATTATTCTTTGGGTATAGAAATATTAAATGATGGAGATAGTAAAGATCCTTTTACCGAACCACAGTATAATGCTGTTGTAAAACTAGTTTCTTATTTGATGAAAAAATATAATATTCCTATTTCAAAAGTTGTAGGGCATAGAGATATTGCTATTCCTATGGGTAGAAAAATAGATCCTGCGGATAATTTTGATTGGAAATTGGTAAAAAGTAAAATAAGAAAAGAATTAGATTTATCTGCAAATCTTTTTGGATGGGGAGAACTACCACAAGAAAATAATGAAAAACTTAGTGTAGTTTTGGATAACTTAAAATCAACTGATGAAAATAAACGAGCGTCAGGATTAGAATTACTTTTTACAGTACCTCATAAAAATACAGATGCTATTATAGAAAGTATTTTTAATAATGAAAAAGATGAAAAACTTAGAGCTAGATTTTATAAGTTTTTTGAGATGGAAGAAAATCCTAATTTTATTAATCAAGCTTTAGATGATATAAAAAGTTATAATAATAACTCAGAGCTATTAAATATTAATCTTATAAATTACTTAGCTGAAGTTAATTTTGATAAATCAAAAGATATTTTGGTAAAAATGTATAATGATAGAAAATTATCTGATAATATAAAAAATAATTTAGTTAAAGTTATTAGTAGATATAAAGATAACTTAGTAAAAAATATTTTATTAAATTCTTTAGAAATTGTTAGTAATAATCAAAAAAAAGTTATTTTAGAAAGTTTGTCTAATTATAATGATAAAAATTTAAATACTACTTTATTAAATTATATAGAAGAAAGTTTTTCTGATGATATAAAAGTTTCTGCTTTAGAAAGTATCAGAACTACTTTTGATGAAAATGTAGAAAAAAAATTAATTATTTTATTACCAAAATTACAAAATGATGTTTTAGATGCTACTACTTGGTGCTTATTAAGAAAAGATAGCAAAAATGCTCTAAAAGAAATTATAAAACCAAGTATTTTTGATAATTTATCTGACAAATTAAAAGAAGGAGTTTTAAACACCATAGCTAAATTAAAATATGCTGAGGGAGAAAGTATTTTAATCAAAAATTTAGAAGATGAAAATATAAACGACTATGTAAGATACTCTAGTATACTAGCTTTGGGTAAAATAGATACAGAAAAAGGATTTAGTACTTTAACTAAATTTTTTAATCAAGAACAAACTAAAGATACAAAAATAGTATTATTAAGAGCTATTATGGAATCTAGCCAAAAAGATATTGTTTCAAAATTAATTATAAATGCTTTAAAAAGTAAAAATATACATTATGAAGCTAAATTAGCGATTTTATCTACTATAAAAGAAAAGAAACCTACTAATTTACTTCCATTTTTAAAAGAAGCCTTAGTTGAAAGTAGAGTAGAAGAATTTACTAATATCTTAAAAGATACTATAGCTTATATAGAGAATGGTTAAAAAATTAAATATGAGCTTTTATTTTTTTATCCATAAAAAATGTACCAAAAGGAATTAAGGAAGCAATAAATATCTTAATTATTAAATCCATTGGTATTAAGTTTTTTCCTTTAGCATCTGCTAAAAATACTATTAATAAAACAAAAAGTAGTCCATGTAAAGAGCCTGTAATTTTTACAGCTATTGGTAAACCAAATTTATATTTTAATGGCATAGCTATAAATAATAATATGATAAATGAGATTCCTTCTAAGATAGATGTAGTTCTTAATTTATTTAATTCTTTCATAATTTCACCTGTTTTTTATAAACTTATTTTTATTAGAGAATACCTCAGAGCTCTGCTCTCTGGTTTCAGGGGGTATGGGGGCAGAGCCCCCGATCCTTTCCTCCTTCGGGGTTGATACCCCGAAGGAGGTCTTAAATTCATTACACTTATTTAATTTAAATAAGATTATTTATCTTTTCTAAATAGGCTTATTTTTTACAATTTAAAAACATTATTAGTTATAAATTGACTTAAAAAGTATAATATACTTCTATTAATATATATATTACTATTATTATTAAAAACGAGAGTGCTTATTTATAAAATAAAATATTATTTAACCTAATTTATTTTTATCAAAAAATTCATTCATAAATTTAATTATTTGTTCTGGTTCTTCTTCCAAAACATAATGTCCTGCTTTATGAAAAACTTTTACTTCAGCATCTGGAAAATGTTTTACCCATTCATTTAAAAAATGATGATCAAAAACAAAATCTTGATTACCCCAACAAATTAATTTAGGTATATGTTTTAATTTTGATAAATTATTGGTGGTTTTTTCTAAAATATCATAACCCTTATCTTTACTAGATAATGGAATATCTTGAACAAATTTTAAAGTGGCTATTCTATTTTCTGGAGTATCATAAGGTGCTCTGAAAGCATGTCTAATTTTTCTGCTCATTTTTTTATCTGTACAAGCTACATGAGAAGCAATAAAACTAAAAGCATTAAAGTTTTTAACTAAAAAAGCACCTAATTTAGTATCTCTACATAACCATAAAGGTAAAGGTAATTTTTTGGCTTTTGGTATTAAAAATCCTGCTGTATTAAAGATAACCATTCTTTTTATTCTTTCAGGGTTTCTTTCTGCGAAAATAGTTCCTATTATTCCACCCCAATCATGAACGACTAAAGTTATATTTTTAAGATCTAAACTTTCTACTAATTTTTCTAAATCTAAAACTCTTTGGAAAAAAGTATATTCATAGTTTTCAGGAGAAGGTTTATCAGAAAAACCACAACCTATATGATCTGGTACAATACAACGATATTCAGAACTAAAAGCTTCAACTAATTTTCTATAGTATATAGACCATGTTGGATTACCATGTAACATTAACATTGGTTCTCCAGAACCTTGATCTATATAATGATATTTCAAGCCATCTAAATCAAAATAATTTGGTTTAAATGTATATATATCTTTTAATACTTCTAATCTCATTAAAAACAAATTTCCATTAAATTACAGTTTATACCACTGCCTATACCACCTAAGAGAATTCTTTCTCCTTTTTTTATTGTTCCATCAATAATCGCTTTAGAAAGTGTAAAAATAACTGAAGCTGGTCCTATATTTCCAAAATTAGGATAGGTTTTATAAAATTTAGAAAAATCTAATCCCCAAGCTTCCATTACTTTTTTACTATAAATTTCTCCTACTTGATGACAAATATAATGATCAAACTGCTTTTTAGCCCAATCATATTTTTGCATTCCCATCATTCTAGTTTTAACAGCCAATTTAACACCATGAATTAGTAAATTACTACCATCTGTAATAATTTTATCAACCTGACCAGTACAAAATCTATTATGACCTTCTTGAGTATCTGATAAAGCAACTGAAGAAACTACTTTAGGTGCACCTTCTGGAGCTAAATCAGATCTTGTTAAAATCATAGCTACTGCACCAGAACCCATAGTTAAATTAGCAAAAACATCTTTGAAATCTTTTTCTGTTACATCATCTCTTTGTAAAAATTTTATAGCATTTTCTAGAAAAGCCTGAGTTGTTTCACCATTAGTTATTAAAGCGTAGTTTATTTTACCAATTTCAATTAAAGAAGAAGCCATATCAATTGCATTTACAAAACCTAAACAAGCATTACTTATATCAAAATTCATACAATCTTGTCTTAAACCTAAATTACCGTGAACTAAAGAAGCTATAGATGGTTCTATAAAATCTCTGGTAACAGAAGTGTTTATTAATAGATCAATTTTTTCTTTTTCTAAATTTGCTTTTTCTAAAGCTAATATTGCAGCTCTTGTTCCTGTTTCACTAGAAGGGCAATAATCTTTTTCCCACATTCTTCTTTCTTTTATACCTGTAAGACTAGTAAGAAAATTTTCTCTTTGTGTAAAATTTTTAATATATGGATAAACTTCTTTCTCTATACTTTCAGATGAAACTACCTTTTCAGCTTCTACATCAACTACGCTAAGTATTGATACATTATTAAATATCATATAATCATAACTCTTAAATTAAATAACATATAGTATTTTATAAACTTTTAAAAATAACAGCAAGTTAATTGTAATAAATATAAAAAATCAAATATATTTTAATATTTATTATATTTAAAGCTATTTGAACATTTTTTAATTTTACTAAATACTTATTTCAAAAAATATTTTTATTGATTTATAAAAAATAAAAATTAATTTAATACTTTTGCTTTTTATGCCAATTATAAGCTGTTTCTATAATTTTTTCTAAACTATTATATTTAGGTTTCCAATCTAACTCTTTAATTATTTTTTCACTACTACCAACTAAAATGGGTGGATCACCTTCTCTTTTAGGTGCAAACTCAAAATTAACTTTTTTACCAGAGATTTTTTCAACTGTTTCTATAATTTCTTTATTAGAATATCCTAACCCATTACCTAGATTGTAAACATTGCTTTCTGAACCACTTAATAACTTTTCTAAAGCTAAAAAATGAGCTTGAGCTAAATCTAAAATATGAATATAATCTCTTATACAAGTTCCATCTTTAGTATCATAATCTGAACCATATATTTTTAAATCATTTTTTTTACCTAAAACTGTGTTTATAACATTAGGAATCAAATGAGTTTCTGGTTCATGAGCTTCACCTATTCTTCCCTCTGGATCTGCTCCAGAAGCATTAAAATATCTTAGAATCATACTTTTTAAACCATAGGCTTTATCATAGTCATTTAAAATTTTTTCTACCATCAATTTTGTATTACCATAAGGATTAATAGGGTTTTGATTATGATTTTCAGTTAAAGGTAATTTTTCTGGAATTCCATAAGTAGCACAAGTTGAAGAAAAAATAAATTTATTAATATGGTGTTCTTTCATTACATTTAATAAATTAACAGTATTAAACACGTTGTTTTTATAATATTTATAAGGATCTTTTACAGATTCACCAACATAACAAAAAGCTGCAAAATGCATTACAGCAGAAATATTATAAGATTCAAACGTATTTCTTAATAAATAAGTATCTTCTAAATCTCCTTTTATAAAAATACCACCTAAAATAGCTTCTTTATGACCTTCTGATAAATTATCATAAATAATAGGTTCATATCCATTTTCTAATAAATATAAAACCATATGAGAGCCTATATAACCAGCTCCACCAACTACTAAAATATTTTTTTTACTCATTAAAATTATTAAAATAAAAATATATAGCTATAATATCTCAAAAAATTATATTTTATACAAGGACGATAAAATGAAAAAATATCTTAAGAATATTATAATTTTTAGTTTTTTACTATCAGCTTTATCTGTACAAGCTGAAGAAAAATATCCAAAACTTAATGCAAACTTAGAATATGGGTTTCTTGGAGTATTAGATCATAAAATTCAATTTAGTCAAAATAATACTTATTTTGATTATGTAAAAGATGGTGGACAAAGAGTTTTATTTCCTGTAGCAAAACTTACAGCAGATTTAGAATTTAATAAAGAGCATTCTATAGTTTTTTTATATCAACCACTAGGAATAGAAACACAAAATACTTTGGAAAAAGATATTATGCAAGATAATGTAAGTTTTTCAAAAGGAACTCCAATGAGGTTTTTATATGATTTTCCTTTTTTCAGAGCAAGTTATCTATACGATTTTAATAAAGACTATTTTGATGAATTGGCTTTGGGTTTATCATTACAAATAAGAAATGCTAATATCGAATTTGAATCTTTAGATGGTTCTAAATTAGTTAGTAAAAAAAATATTGGACCAGTACCAGCTATAAAATTTAGATCTAGAAATAAATTAGGAGAAAGTTTTTGGTTTGGGTCTGAAATAGATGGGTTTTATGCCCCTATAAAATATCTTAATGGTAGTAATAATGACGTTGTAGGTGCTATTTTAGATGCTAATTTTAAATTTGGTGCAAATCTTAGTGAAAAATACTACCCTTATATCAATTTAAGATATATAGGAGGTGGAGGAGTTGGTACTTCTAGTGAAAAATATAATTTAGGAGATGGCTATTCTAATAACTGGTTACATTTTATGTTAGTTACTTTAGGAATGAATATATCTCTAAATTAATTAATTTAAATAGCTAGTTAGAAAAAACTAGCTATTTGTTCTCCTATCTTATCAATAGGTAAAATATTATCTACTACATTTTTTTCTATTGCTACTTTAGGCATACCAAAAACTACACAAGTTTCTTTATTTTGAGCTATTGTATAACCGCCAGATTTATAAATTTGTTCCATCCCAAAAGCTCCATCTCTACCCATACCTGTCAAAATAACCCCTAAAACATTTTTTTTATAAGCTCTAACTACACTATGAAAAGTTAAATCTATAGAAGGACAAATAAATGAATGTAATTTTTCATCAGAGTGTTCTATAGTTTTATTAGTTTTTATAATTAATTGCTTATTACTAGCAGGTAAATAAATTATATTAGGTTTTAAAGATTCATTATTTTCAGGAATTTTAACTTTTAATTCGGTATATGGTTGTAACCATTTTACTAAATTTTCATTATATCCAGCGGTTATATGTTGAACAATAATAACAGGTATATTTATGTTATTAGTAATTTTTGGTAAAACTTTAGCCAAAGCATCTGGACCTCCAGTTGAAGAACCTATACATAAAATCTCTGGTTTAAAATCTTTAGTTTTATTATATTTTTGAATAGGCTTAAAGTTTTTATTTTCGTCAAAAGAAGTATAAGTTTTTATCATTTTATTCAATTTTGGCATAATAGAATCATAATCAAAACCTTTAGGTTTATCTATAGTACATACTGCACCTAATTTTATAAAATTAGATTTAACTTCTTTTGGTGTATCATTGGGAACCATTATGATAATAGGTATAGAGATTTCTTTACTTATTCTTGTAATAACTTCAGCACAATCTGGTTTTGATATTTTATAATCAATTAAAGCTAAATCTAAATTTTCTTCAAAAGCTGTTTGATAGGCTTCTAAACCTGTTTCACAGACTCCACAGACTTCTATATCTTCATAATTACTTAAAGCAGTTGAAAGTAGTTTTCTTACTACCATTGATGAATCTGCTATTATTATTCTATGCACAAAAATATTTTTATATAATCAAGACTATGTTAATTATAATAAAAATACTTTTTATGTGCTAATATTTTAATGAATAATTAAATTTTTAATTTTTATGGATAATATGAAAAAATTATTTTTGACCTTATTTATATCACTTTTTTCTTTTAGTTGTAATACTTCTGAGGCTACTTTAAAAATTACTGATTTTAAAGAAAATACTAAGCCAGATATTTTATATAAATTAAAAAATGAAAAAGATATAACTAATAAATTGACCAATATTAGACAAAATTTTCAAAGTATAACAATAAAAGATAAAATTTACTTATTAGGTGGAGATACTACTGCTATAATATCGTCTGAAAACGAATCTTATAATTTATTTGATTTTACTGCTAAACAAAATGCTTCTTTGCAAACACTAAAAACTTCTTTTGGAATATCTTATTATGATAATAAAATATACACTATAGGAGGCTATTTATCAGGATTACAAACAAATGACGTTAGTGTTTACGATATTAGTAAAAATCTTTGGGAAAAAAAGACTCCTTTACAAATAAAAAGATCTGGTCTTTCTGTAGTTCAAACAGAAAATAAGTTTTATGCGATAGGTGGTTTTATAGGCTCTGGATCTTGGTCAAATGATTTAGAAATATATGATACTAAAGAAGATTTTTGGATAAAATTAAATACTATGAAAAAGCCTAGAAGTAATCATGCTTCAATATTAATTAAAGATAAAATATATGTATTTGGTGGAGAAAATGAAACAGGTGTTCTAAATTCTGTCGAAGAATATAGTATTAAATTTGATAGATGGAAGCAGAAAAATCCTATACCAGAAGAATTATCTTCTGCAAAAGTTTTTAATATTGATGATTATATTATTTTATTAGGTGGAAAAAATAAGGATAAAAAAGCTTCAAAATCTGTTTATATTTATAATACAACCAATGATAAGTGGATTAAATCAGAAGATTTAAATCAAACTTTAGATGGTTTTGGACTAGCTGTAGATGAAAAAAATAAAAAACTCTATGTATTAGGTGGGCTTAGAAATGGTGTTATAAGTGATAAAATTACATCTTACGATATAGATTCTTGAAACAAAAAAGTATAACTTCAAGCTATTAACAATACCATATTTTTAATAAGTTAAATTTTTTATAAAAAAATCATAAAAAATTCTAGTAAAGATTAAATAAAAAAGTTAATTTTATGTTAAAATATAAATATATATTTAACAATTTAATTAAGTTCTGAGAATTACAAATTTAAAGTATTTTTATTATAAAGTATTTATTAGTATATTTTTTTATTATAAATAAGAGAGTTGTATACAAATGAGTAAATCAGATACTAAATTAACTTTTAATGATTTGTTAGAAGAAAATAAACTTTTAATAAATAAAATTGATGAAATAAATTTATTTATAAAAGAATTAAAAATTAATAATAATATTTTAATAAATACATTAGAAAATATTAATGAAGCTTTTATTTCAATCAATAAAAATTTTATTTGTACTTATATGAATGAAAAAGCTGGTAAATTATTTAATATAAATCATTATGAAATAATAGGTAAAAAAATATTTGATGAATTAGATGAAATAAAAGACAAAGAAATTTATCAAACATATAAAAATGCCCTTGAAAATCCAGAATTTATTATTAAAGAGTTTTATTACTCTAACTGTGATAAATGGATGGAGAATAGATTTATACCTTTACAAGATGGAGGTCTTAATATATTTTTTAATGATATAACTAAACGAAAAAAATCTGAATTAAAACTAAAAGAAAGTGAAGAAAAGTTTTCTAAAATATTTGAAGTTAGTCAAAGTATGTTAGTTCTTACTAGACTAGATGATGGAGTAATAGTAGATATAAATAATGCTTTTTTAAAAGTAACAAAATATTCTAGAGAAGAAGTAGTAGGTAAAAAATTTTTAGATCTAAACTTTTGGAAAAACTTAGATGATAGAAATGAATATCTTAGTATATTATCAAAATACGGTTATACAACTAATTTAGAATATAATTTTTTTATTAAAAATAAAGAAGAAAGATTAGGGCAAGTTTTTGGGCAAATAATAGAAATAAATAGTAAAAAATATATTTTAGGTGCTGTAAATGATATTACAGAACAAAAAAAATTACAAGATTCTTTAGAAGTAGAAAGGGTTAGATTAAAAACTTTAATGAATACTATACCAGATCTTATATGGTTAAAAGATTTAGATGGTGTTTATTTGAGTTGTAATAATAAATTTGAAGCTCTTTTTGGATCTAAAGAAATAGATATAATAGGTAAAACAGATTATGATTTTGTTGATAAAGAATTAGCTGATTCTTTTAGAGAAAATGATAAAATAGCTTTAGAAGCCAATAAGTCTTTTACTAACTATGAGTGGTTAACTTATGCAAGTGATAATCATACAGAATTAGCTCAAACTATAAAAACACCTATGTATAATAGTAAAAATGAATTAATTGGAGTTTTGGGTGTAGCAAGAGATATTACAGAATTACATAAATCTCAAGAAAAACTAAAAGAAAGAGAAGAGTTATATTCTAGTATTGTAAATCAAGCTCAAGATTCTATAGGAGTTATAGATCCCTTTACAGGTAAATTTATAGAATTTAATGATAATGCCGCAAAAAATTTAGAATATACTAGAGAAGAGTTTTCAGAACTAAATATTCTAGATATAGAATATAATTTTACAGAAGACGAAATGAAAAAGTTTTTTGAAAATGAAAATAGAAAGTATTATCTATTTGAAACTAAACATAAAACTAAAAGTGGAAAAATAAAGGATGTTAGAGTTAGTATTACAGAAGTTTTAATTAGAGGAAGAAAATATCATTCTTGTATTTGGAATGATATAACAAATATAAAAGAATTTCAAAATAAACTTGAAGAACAAAAAAATTTTCTAGAGTTAGTTATTAATTCTATTCCAAATCAACTTTTTTGGAAAGATGAAAATTTAGTTTATCAAGGATGCAATAAAGTTTTTGCAGATATAGTAGGTTTTTCTAATAATAAGGAAATAATAGGATTAACAGACTATGATTTTAATAGAAGCAATGATCATTCAGAAAATTATAGAGAATGTGATAAAAAAATCATAGATAGTGGCTTACCTATAATTAATATAGAAGAACCTTACTTCAATGCAAAAGGAGAAAAAGGAATTGTTCTAACTAGTAAAGTTCCTATAAAAGATTCTAATAATAAGACAATAGGCGTTTTAGGTATATGTGTTGATATAACAGAATTAAAAAAAGCAAAAGAAAAAGCAGAAGAAAGTGTGAAATTAAAATCTACTTTTATTTCTAGTATGAGTCATGAATTAAGAACTCCTCTAAATATTATTTTAGGTTTTAGCTCTATGATAGAAGAAGAAACTTCTTTAGAAGAAATTTATTCTATGGCAAAATCAATAAAAGATAGTGGAAACGATTTACTATCAATAATAGAAGCTGTATTTGATATTTCTATGTTGCAAGCAAAAGCTTCAAAAATAAAAAAAGAAAATATTGAAGTAATGGATATTTTTGAAAAATTTACACATTATTTAGGTACAGAAAAAATAAAAAGAAATAAAAATAAAATTAATTTTGTATTTAAACCAGATATGAATTATAAAAATTTCTTAATAAATACAGATAAAACCTTATTAACACAAGTAATAACTAATTTACTTAATAATGCTTTGAAATTTACAAATCAAGGAAATATAGAATATGGTTACAATATAAATAATAACGATATTACCTTTTTTGTTAAAGATAGTGGAATTGGAATACCAAAAGATAAAATAGATATTATTTTCGAAAAATTTAGACAAGTGGATGATTCTCATAGTACAAATTATGATGGAGTTGGTCTTGGGCTATCTATATGTAAAGAAATAGCTTTATTGTTAGATGGTAAAATATGGGTTGAATCTGAAGAAGGAAAAGGCTCAGTGTTTTATTTTTCTTTATCTAATGTAATAGAATTTAATTCTATTAAAAGTATTAAAAATGAAATTTTAGATATACCAAACTTACAAGATAAGGTAATTATTATTGCAGAAGATGTAGAACTAAACTATCTTTTATTAGCAAAAATTTTATCAAAAACCAAAGCAAAAATTATTTGGGTTAAAAATGGTGAAGATGTAATAAATTTAGTTAAACAAAAAGAACACATAGATATTATTTTTATGGATATTAGGATGCCAAAGGTTAATGGTTATGATGCTACTATTGAAATAAAAAAAATCAATCCTAGTATTTATATTATAGCTCAAACAGCATACGCTCTAGACGATGAAAAAGAAAATATTTTTAAGTGCGGATGTAATGATTATATTACTAAGCCAATAAATAATTTAGCTGTTTATAATAAATTATTTAAAATTATAAATTAAGTTAAAAAGTTTAATAGAATATATTTATTTAAAGTTAAAAATCTGTTAAAATATTATTTAGAGAAATTTATTTAAATAAAAACTTTCTGAGAATAAAGCTTAATTAATAATGCAAATGCCTTTTAATAAGTTTTTATTTAAAATAAATTATAAGAAGAGTGTATGTAAAGAGAATAAATAATATGAGTCAATTAGCTAACCAGACTTATGAAGAATTGCTTAATGAAAATAAGCAATTAAAAGAACAACTAAAAAATAAAGATATTTATCTAAATATACTTAATGCAATGCCACATCTTTTTTTTATTTTAGATTTAGATGGTTATTTTTTAGATTATAAAGGCTCAGAAAATTTAAAAACATACATTCCAAAAAATTCTATTATAGGTAAAAATATAAAAGAAATTTTTGATGTTAATTTAGTAGAGAACTTCTTTAGCTCTATAAATAAATTATCTGAAAATAATAATAATATAAGCTTTAAATATCAATTATTAGAAGATAATAAAATAAATTATTATGATAGTAAATTAATTTTAACAATAGATAATAAAATATTAGCAATAGTAAGAAATATAACTGAAGAAATTGAACTCAAAAAAAATATTGAAAATATAAATTCTAAATATAATTATTTAATAGAAAACTCTCCAGATGGAATTGTTTTAATAGGTTTAGATGGGTACTTTAAATATACTAGTCCAGCCATGAGGAAAATTTTTGGTTACTCAGAAGAAGAATTATTAAAAACAAAACCAGAAGAACTAACTCATCCAGATGATTTATCTATAATAATGAAAAATATAAAAAAAATTATTGAAAACCCTTTATTAAACCCAACGATACGATATAGATTTAAGGATAAACAAAATAATTGGCATTGGGTAGAAGGTGTATTTTCGAATTCTATTTCAACTCCAGAAATAAATGCTATAGTAGTTAACTTTAGAGATATAACTGAAAATTTAAATAATGAAGAAAAATTAAAAAAACTTGAAGGTAAATATAAGGTTATATTAGAAAAATCACCTGATGGAATTGTTTTAATTTCACCTGATGGGAAATTTAATTATATTAGCTCTTCAATAATAAAAATATTTGGTTATTCTCAAGAAGAGATAGTAAATTTAAAACCAGATTCCTTAACACATCCAGAGGATTTACCAATGGTATTAGACAATCTTACAAAATTATTAGGAGATAATAGTTTTACACCAACTATTGAATATAGATTTATAGATAAATGGGGTAAATGGCATTGGGTTCAAAGTACATTTACTAATCTAATAGAAGAGCCTTATATAGAATCTATAGTTATAAATTTTAAAGATATAACAGATAAAAAAGAAACAGAAATTAAATTAAAAGAAAGTGAAGAGAAATTTTTTAAAATCTTTCAAGCTAGTAGAAGTATGTTAATTTTAACTAAATTTGATGATGGACTAATAGTTGATGTTAATGAAACTTTTCTAAAAATATCTGGGTATAATAAAGAAGAAATTATTGGTAAAAAATCAACAGAAATAAATCTATGGACTGATATAAAAAATAGAGATGAATACATAGAACTATTAAAAAGAAACGGATATACTGAAAATTTGGAATATAAATTCTTATTAAAATCTGGAGAAGAAAGAATAGGGAGTGTATTTGGACAAATAATAGAAATAAATGCTAAGAAGTATATTTTAGGTTCTATAAATGATATTACAGAGCAAAAAATACTTCAAAATTATTTAGATTTAGAACGAATAAGACTAGCTACTTTAATGAATACTATACCTGATCTTATATGGCTAAAAGATATAGATGGTGTTTATTTATCCTGTAATAAAAAATTTAGCAAATTTTATGGTGCAGAAGAAAAAGATATAATAGGTAAAACAGATTATGATTTTGTTGATAAAGATTTAGCTGATTTTTTTAGAAAAAATGATAAAAAAGCATTAGAAGCTAATCATGCAGTTACTAACTATGAATGGTTAACCTATTCAAATGATTCTCATACCGAATTAAATCAAACTATAAAAACACCTATGTATAATGATAAAAATGAATTAATTGGAGTATTAGGTGTAGCAAGAGATATTACAGAATTAAATAATTATCAAGAAAAATTAAAAGAAAGAGAAGAGTTATATTCTAGTATAGTTAAACAAGCACAAGACTCAATTGCTCTTATAGATCCTGTTTCTTGTAAGTTTATAGAATTTAATGATATAGCTTTTGAATCATTAGGTTATACTAAAGAGGAATTTTACAGCTTGACTCTAATGGATATACAAAATCAATTATCTAAAGAAGAAGTCCTAAATATGTTTGTAAATAATAATAATAAATACTATATTTTTGAATCAAAACATACTTGTAAAGATGGTCGTATAAAAGATGTTAGAATAAGTGTTAGTCCTGTAACAATAAAAAATAAAAAATATCATTCTGCTATATGGAGTGATATTACAAATATAAAAGAAATACAAAATAAACTTGAAGAACAAAAAAACTTTTTAGAATTACTTTTAAACTCTATGCCTAATTTAGTTTTTTGGAAAGATATAAATTTAACTTATCAGGGTTGTAATAAAGTATTTGCTAATATTATAGGTTTATCAAATACTTCTGAAGTAATAGGTTTAAATGATTATGATTTAAATAGTTTTGATAAGGAAGAATGTAGCAAATCAGATAAAAAAATATTAGAAACAGGTAAAGAACTAATAAATTTAGAAGAATCTTATTTAGATTCAAATGGTAAAAAAGGTGTTATTTTAACTAGTAAAGTACCTATAAAAAATTCAGATAATAAAGTAATAGGGGTTTTAGGAATTAGTATTGATATAACAGAAAGAGAAAAAGCTAAATTTGAGCTTATAGAAAGTGAAAGAAAATTAAAAGAAGCTCAGGTTTTAGCAAAATTAGGTCATTGGGAACTTGAACTACTAAATAAAAAACTATCTTGGTCAGATGAAATATATAATATTTTTGAAGTAGATAAAAACATAAAAGATAACTTATATGATGTTTTTAATAGTATTATTCACCCAAATGATCTAACTTTTGTAGATAATGCTTATAATGAATCTATTTTAAATAAGACTAAATATGATATTGTACATAGACTTTTAATGAAAGATGGAAGAATAAAATATGTCCATGAAAAATGTAATACAGAATATGATAAATATAATCACCCTATAAGATCTTTAGGTACAGTTCAAGATATTACAGAAACTATATTAATACAAAAAGAAATTAAAGACTTAAATCAAACTTTAGAAAAAAAAGTAAAAGAAAGAACTGAACAATTAGAAATAGCTAATAAAGATTTAGAAGCTTTTGCATATTCTGTTTCTCATGATTTAAGAGCCCCATTAAGACATATTGACGGATTTTCTAGATTATTAGAAAGAGTCATAAAAGATAAAAGTCCAGAAGCAGAGAATTTTTTTGGTAAAATTTTTAACTCCATAAATAAAATGTCTGGAATGATTGATGAATTATTAAAATTCTCTAGATTAGGTAGAAAAGTTTTAGAAAAATTAGATGTAGATTTAAATATAATAGTAGAACAAGTAATTAATCAATATAAAATAGAAACAGAACATAGAAATCTAGAATATAAAATTGGTAAATTACCTATAGTAAAACTTACCATTACCCATAAGTATAATTATTAAAAGATTCAAGTATTTCAGTAGCTTCTAGGATAGTTTTAAATTTAATAAAGCCCCTCCAAAGAACTTTTACACCTGGAAAACCATCACCCTTTCTTGCTAAAAAACCTCCAAGTCGTGCAATCCAGACAATAACCTCTTTTAATTTTGGTATTTCTTTAGGTAGGTTAGGTGTTTTATTTACTAATATATATATTAAATTCCATTCTTTTTTTGAAAAAAAGGCTTCACAACTTAGCTCGGGTTCTTTTCTAACAATATAAGTCATGTTTAATAACTTACAAGAAACCACAGAATACATAGCTAATACTTTTTGTATCTTATCTGATGAATCTAATTGAAGCTCTTCTATGTGGCAACCACTTTTTAATACATAATGATATCTCTCTATTAACCATCTATAACTGTACCATCTAACATATTTTATAGCATCTTCAAGTGAGTTTATGTCTAGTGTTGTCAAAAGAACCCATCTTATAGGCTCTTTGCTCTCTCCCGATTTTTCTTCTTCTACCAATATTACATTTAAAGATACACTATGTATATTTTTTTTATGATTTTTAGGTTCTTTTATCTCAAATTTATCATATTTAATGTTTAATTTAGCTTTCCTTGAAGACACTCCTTTCTTCCTAGATATATCAACTTCTAAATTTCCTTTAACCTCAAGATTATCTAACCCTTTAAATAATTTCTTATCTTCATGATTTATAAGTCTATCTTGTGCTGCTCTTACAAGTAAATGACTATTCCTCTTCCTATCAACTAAAAACAAATCATAAATATCTGATTCACGGTCTCCTATCGTAACTATAACCTGTTCTTCATTAAAAAACTTCTTGTCTATTGATATTAATGATTCTATCCACCTATAACTTTCCTTATCTTCTATATTCTTTTTACTGCGTTCTGATACTAACTCTTTACTTCTTGTCCATATTTTCTGCTCTAATATTCCTACTGGAACTCCTTCGCTTGTCAATGATAGTGTTGTATGAACCATTAAACCTGTGCAATTAGAATTTCCTATTCTACCCATTTCCTTCTTTGATTTATGCGTTGTAAAATTTAATTCTGTTGTATCTTGAACATTTAATACTACTTTCTCATTTAAAAGACTGTTTATTGTCTTTTCATAATGGCTATTCATTAATTTCTCTCTTGTAACTTTTTTATTATCATAAAATCTATAACAAGCTTTTGTTCCTGACCAATCTTCAAAACTATTAGGTATGCTTTTACCAACATTATTTTAAAAAAGAATTGAATATTATTCTACATCTATTATTCAATCTCTTATCTCCAAAATTTATATTATCAAATTCGTTCATTATTTTATAGCTCTTTTTAATATTTTTAACTCTAACACATATTCTAAGTTATTTTCAACCCCCTTTATAGATGTGGGTAATGGGTAGATAGTAAAAGGAGATTATACCTTATTACAAGTAGTCTTTGAAAATCTAATTTCTAATGCTATTAAGTTTACTTCCAAAAAAGATTTTGCAATTATTGAGATAGATCAATGTAATTATGAAAATGAACATTATACTATATACATAAAAGATAATGGAGCTGGTTTTGATATGTTATATGCAAATAAACTTTTTTCTGTATTTCAAAGATTGCATACAGAAAATGAATTTGAAGGAACTGGCATTGGACTAGCTAATGTAAAACAAATAATACAAAAACACGGTGGTAGTATTAAGGCTGAAGCAGAAATAAATAAAGGAGCTACTTTTTATATAACTATATGAATAAAGAAATTTTGTATATTGATGATAATCAAAATGATATTGAGCTTACTTTGGAAGCTATTAAAAACTGTTGTGGATTAAAAAATCAAATAAAAACTTTTAATAGTGTCAAAAAAGCAATTGACTATTTATATTCTTTATTAAAAGATATTGATAAAGTTAATAATTTACCTTTATTCATTTTACTAGATATTAAAATGCCAGATTTAAATGGTATAGAAGTATTAAAAATAATAAAAGAAAACAGTTTTTTAAAAAAAATACCAGTCATCATGCTTACCTCATCTAATATGAATTCAGATATTAGTACTTGCTATGAATTAGGAGCAAATGCTTATATTTTAAAGAAAACTGATTTCTTAGATTTTATGGATATAATTCAAAAAACAGTAAACTTTTGGTCTAATATAAATCAAACAATTTAAAAATTTTAATAATGGAGCGTATAAAATGGAAAAATTAAAAATTTTATTATTAGAAGACAATGATAATGATACAGAATTAATAAAAAATGAACTATTACTTTTAGATACTTATGAAGTAGAAGTTAAAAGAACTATTTATAAAGATGAGTTTTCATTAGCTTTAATAGAATTTATGCCAGATATAATATTAAGTGATTATAATCTTCCTCAATTTAATGGTATAGATGCTTTAAATATAGCAAAAGAAAAATTACCTCTAATTCCATTTATAATTGTAACAGGAACTTTATCCGAAGAATCTGCTGCTGATTGTATAAAATCAGGAGCTTGGGATTATGTAGTAAAAGAAAGATTAACAAGATTACCTATAGCTATAAAAGCTTCTTTAGTTTTAAAAAGCGAAAAAATGAAATTAAAGCAATCTGAAACAGAACTAAAACTAATTAAAGAAAGTTTGGGTATTCAATTAAAATTACTTTATGATTCTATAGATAAAGCACCTAGTAGTATTGTAATTACAGATACCAATGGGGCTATTTTATATGTAAATCCAACTTTTGAAAAAATAACTGGTTATAGCAAAAAAGAAGTTTTAGGTGGAAATCCAAGAATACTTAAATCTGGTTATCAAGACATGAAAACTTATAAAGAGCTATGGGACACTTTATTAGCTGGAAAAGAATGGAGAGGAGAACTATTAAATAAAAAGAAAAATGGTGATTTATATTGGGAAGATGCTATAATAGCACCTATAATAGATGAAAATAAGAAAATAGTAAATTTTGTAGCTATAAAAAATGATATTTCAACAATGAAATCTCAAGAAGAAAAATTACTTAAAAGTGAAAATTTTTATAAAGCTATTTTTGAAAATACAGGAAATGCAACTTGTATAATAGAAGAAAATGGTTTACTTTCATTAGTAAATAGTAGTTTTGAAGAATTAAGTGGTTTTTCCAAGGAAGAATTAGAAGAAAAAAAGAAAATATATGATTTTATTCCATCTTCTAAGATAGAAAAAACTATACAATTTTACTATCAAAAAAAAGAAGAATTAGATTTAAATAATAAGTATGAAATAAACTTTATTAATAAAAATAATGAACGTAAAAATATAATTTTAATTGTAGATAAAATTGAAAGTACAAATAAATTGGTCGCATCTTTGATTGATATAACAGAAAGAAAAAATGCTGAAATAGAGCTAAAAAAAGCAAAAGAAAAAGCAGAAGAAAGTGTAAAATTAAAATCTACTTTTATTTCTAGTATGAGTCATGAATTAAGAACTCCTTTAAATATTATATTAGGTTTTAGTTCTCTTATAGAAGAAGAAACTTCTTTAGAAGAGATTTATAGTATGGCAAAAGCCATAAAAGATAGTGGTAATGATTTATTATCAATAATAGAAGCTGTATTTGATATTTCTATGCTACAAGCAAGAGCTTCAAAAATAAATAAAGAGCATATAACAATTTCTGATATTTTTTCCAAGTTTAATTATTATTTATCAACAGAACAAACTAAAAAAAATAAAGAAAATATTAATATTTATTTTAAACCAGAAATTAATTCCGAAAATTTAGTTATTAGTACAGATAGAACTTTAGTAACTCAAGTAATTACCAATTTACTTAATAATGCTTTGAAATTTACTAATCAAGGTAATATAGAATACGGTTATACGATAAATAATAATGATATTACCTTTTTTGTTAAAGATAGCGGAATTGGAATACCAAATGATAAAATAGATATTATTTTTGATAAATTCAGACAAGTTGATGATTCTCATAGTAGAAAATATGGTGGAGTAGGACTTGGGTTAGCTATATGTAAAGAAATTGCTTTATTATTAGATGGTAAAATATGGGTTGAATCTGAAGAAGGAAAAGGTTCAGTATTTTATTTTTATTTACCTAATGTATTACAACTAGATTATCTAGATGAAAAAAAACAAAATGAAGGAATTGTTATACCTAATTTAGAAAATAAGTTAATTCTGATAGTTGAAGATATAGAATTAAACTATTTCTTATTACTAAAAATGTTATTAAAAACAAAAGCAAAAATTATTTGGGCAAAAAATGGAGAGGAAGCTGTTAGAATAGTAAAAGAAAAACCTGAAATAGATATTATTCTTATGGATATAAGAATGCCTAAAATGAATGGTTATGATGCAACAGTTGAAATAAGAAAATTTGATTCTAATGTTTATATAATAGCTCAAACAGCTTATGCACTAGATGATGAAAAAGAAAATATTTTTCACTCTGGCTGTAATGATTATATTTCAAAGCCCATAAATAAAAAGCTTTTATATAATAAACTAACTAATTTTTAACAAGATAAATGTATCTATTTTTATATTTTAATTTATAAATTTAAACGCTAAGTTTTTTATTGTTTTGTAATATTTCTAAAGGGGGGCTCCAAAAACGGGCACCCCTTTTTAATTTCCCCTACGAAAATAGTGTGTTTTACACCAATATTTTTTGTAAAAAATGACTTTTTGGACATTCTCTTATTAATTTTAATTAGATAATAATTCAGTTTCTTGATTTTCATCCTCAGAAACTGTTTCTGTAATAGTTTCTATTTCATAATTAACTGAAATAATATCTCTATCTAAAAGCTGAATTGCTTCAAAAAATTTCTTTTTAGTTTTTTCATAAATATATGGAACATTTTTTAATTGATGTAATATATCAATAACTCTTCTAAAACCTCTTATAGCATCTCCATCATCTAAAGAGTTTCCATAAAATAAGTTTTTCCAACTTTCACCATGACCCCATCTTAAAACTATTTCAATAAAATCAGTTTCTAGAGAAATTTCTTTATCTATGCCAAAATTTTTATGTATAGAATTTATTTCTGTAATAATAGTATTAACTTGTTTTAATTTATTTTTTATTTTTCTTGGTAAATAATCAAAATCACCATACGATTCTCTTCTAGGCTCAAAAATTAAGGTTGATATAATAGCAGCACATTCTACAGAATCTAAATCATCTAATAAACCTTGAGATATTACTAAAGAAATAGCCAAATCATTTTCTGCTCTTATATATGAAGTTAATAAACCATATTCATTTGGAACATATTGATTTTCAGAGTTCTTTTCTAAATTACTAAAATGTTTCAAAACATCTACCATTTTATTAAAGTTATTAATATATAAATCTTCTCTTTCTTTTATAGTTTTTTGAATATTTATAATTTGATCTTTTATACCAATAAATTCTCTATGTTCTTTTAAGTGTTCTTGTAAAATATCGCAAGAAGAACACTCATGCTTATTTAGTTGTTTTTTTAATTCATATATTTCAACATGATGTTCATCCATAAGATCTTGGTATTTATTAGGTACAGTTATATTTTTCATATATCTTTTTTGTTCATTTTTATTAAAAAGCTTTCCTAATCTTTTATCTCTTAACCAAGCTCCAAGCTTTAACTGATAAGCATCTGCATATATGTCATCTGGTAAAAAAACATTTTTTTGATCTCTATAAACATAAATACAATCTATAGGTCTAATTCTAGTAACACCTTTATCAGATTGAACAATAACATAAAATTTTTTATCATTTCTATCCATATAAGTTGATATCAAGCAAGCTAATAATTTAAAGTCATTTTCTGTTTTTATTATTAAAATAGAACCTTTTCTTGCACTAAAAAGAGTATCTTTCATTTTCTGATTTAGACGATCTTCATACTCTTTCTGAATTTTTCTTAAAGCACTATTTTGTTCATTTATATTATCTTGAATTTTTTCATAAGCTAAAAGAGGCATTTGATTTATATTTAATTCAGGTTTATATTTACAAGGAACAAAAGATTTTTCTATTTTTTCTTCTTTTTTATCCAAGTTTAATTTTAAATCTATAATTTCTTTATTAGCTAAATATTGACCAAAACTTTTTTGTAATGTTTCATTTATATCTTTATAATTATAATTTTTTAATAGATTTAAAACCATATTATAGGATAAAGTAAAATTACTTTTTATAGGATCTGGCTCGCTTTGTACCAATCTAATAGCTTCTGATAAAGGTTGTTTACCATCATTTACTACAACACAATATCCTATTGTATCCTTACCTCTTCTTCCTGCTCTACCAGACATTTGTTTAAAAGAGTTAGCAGATAATATTTCGTGCCCAAAATCTCCTCTTTTAGATAAAGAACTAATTATAGTTGTTCTTGCAGGCATATTTATTCCAGCAGCTAAAGTTTCAGTAGCAAAAATAACTTTTAATAAATTTCTTTGAAATAAATTCTCTACTAAAAATCTTACTACAGGAACTAATCCAGCATGATGTACGGCAATCCCTTCTTGTAAGGCTCTTAATAATTTTTTTGTTATAGGGCTAGCTTCTGCTAGCATAGGATTTTCAGCTTCTACTTTTTTTACAATTTCTTGAATTTCTTGTTTTTCTTCTCTAGTAACTAAATTTAATCTAGAATTTAAACAATCAAGAAGATTAATATCACAGCCTTTTCTACTAAAAACAAAATAGATTGCTGGTAATAAATTTCTTTCTTGTAATTTTTTTACTAAAATAATAGGATTTATATTTCTTTTTTCATGAGAATCATCATCTATTTTTTTTAATATTTTTGATGAAATAGTTCCATCTGTATTTAATATTTTTGATAAATTACTACTAGAGTAATAAAAATGTTCTAAAGGAACTGGTCTGAAAGGATGCTCTATTAAAGTAGTTTTATTATGAATAGATGTTATCCAATTAGAAACTTCATTTGCATTTGATACTGTAGCAGATAAAGCAACAAACAATAGATGTTTAGGAGCATGTATAATAATTTCTTCCCAAACAGTACCACGTTCTCTGTCATTCATGTAATGACATTCATCAAGAATTATATATAAAACCTCATCCAATCTTCTAATATCTTGATATAAGATATTTCTTAAAATTTCTGTAGTCATTACAATAATTTTTGCATCAGAGTTTAAGGCAACATCTCCAGTTACTAATCCTACATTACTTGCTCCATATTGTTCTGAAAGATCTTTAAATTTTTGATTACTAAGTGCTTTTAAGGGAGTAGTATAAATAACTCTTAAATTTCTATCTAAAGCCTCAAATATTGTAAATTCTGCTATAACTGTTTTACCAGAACCTGTAGGAGCAGTAACTAAAACAGACTCCCTATTAAGTAAACTTTCACATGCTTTTATTTGAAAATCATCAAGAGGGAATGGATATAACTCTTGAAATTTTTGTATTATATTTTCCATATTTTAATTAAAAAGTAAAAAGAATAAATTTTTTAGAATCTCTTTTTACTTTCTATATACTATGCTCCTAATTTTCCAACTAAATCTATATATTCTTTCATTGCATCTTCTTTAGATAACCCTTTTTTAGCTTCCCAAGCATCATACTTAGCAACACCTTTAAAATCAAACATACTTGGTTTACTTCCAGAAACATCTCCTTCTGTTGCTTGTTTATAAAGAGCATATAATTTTAATAAATTATCATTTGATTGTGATGGTAATTTTTTTGAATTAACAGCAGCTTCTTCAAATTTTTCTTTTAAATTTTCCATATTTTTTACCTATAAAATTTTAAATTTGACATTAAAAATTTAATTATACCAAATTAAGTATTCTTTGTAAAAAATTTAATTTAATACTGAATAGAAATCTTTTTCTATAGATTCATTAGTACCAAAATTATCTATTATTTCGTATAATAAAGATTCCAGATTATCATAATTCTCATATTTTAATTCTATCAAAGCTAATAAATATAAGTAATCGTATTTTCTTTCATATTTTAATAATTTTAACAATATTACTGCCGAATTACCATAATCATTGTTATTATAACAAATTAAAGCTTCATTGTACTCTTTTTCTAATATTTTATTATAATTAGTTCTAAATATATCTTTATCTTCTAAATTTCCTAAAACTGACAAAATATTATTTTCAAAAAACTTTTTATCCAAGTTAAAAATAAATTCTTTTAAATTATCTAATTTATTTTTATAATAATTACCTAAATTATCGATTAAAATATTTTCTAAAGTATCTTTTAAGTTGTTTTTATCAAAAAAGATAGTGTTATCTACTATTTTATAATCTATTAAAACAGAATTGTTTTTATCAAAAAAATTATAACTACTACCTAATCCAGTAGAAATTGGGATTACTCCCATACAAAAAGCATTTAGAAGGTTATTAGAAGAAAAGTTACTTTTTGAAATATATATTTGATAGTGCATATTATCAAAAAGATTAATACTTATAGGTTTATTATAAGAAATAATATTAATGTTTTTTATAGTTGAATTATTTATTTTTTCTTCTAAAAATTTTATATTGTTTTCAGGTTCAAATATAATAAAGTTAAGATTAAAATTATCATAATATAAAGATAAATTATTAAAAATATCAATTATACTATTAATATCATTTTTTTCTTCAAACTCACAGATAAAATTAATTTTTTTATTATAAAAACTAGGTAATGTATAATCTTTATCTTTTATTTTTTCCTTGAAAAATGGCTCTAAAAATGGTGTTACTTCCTTAATTTTTTCACTAACTATACCATTTTTTTCTAATATTTTTTTTGTAAAAGAAGAATTAACCCAAATTTGATCCGTTTTATAATTTAAATCTTTTATATAATTTAAATCAAAAGTAAAATCTGTTTTTGAAAAAATTTGTATAAAATAAGCATCTTCATTATCATATTTATTATAATAATTAGATTGAATTATAATTTTTAACTTTTTAAAATAAATAGTATTATCAAAAATAAAAGTTCTATCTTTACTAAAAAAAATAGTATTATTTCTGAAATTTGGCAAAAAATCTAAAAAAATATCGAAATTATCATAATATAAGCTTTCTGTTATTTTTATAATAAAAGAAAATAATTCTAATTCAGAAAATGGTAATATTCTATTTTTAATGATATTATTTATATTTTTTAAATAATCATTATTTTCCTCTATATTTTTTAGAGAAACATTATCTAAATGTAATATATTATTCTGATAAAAACTACCTTGGTTTTTAATCATTACATAATTTAAGGCTTCGAAATCAGTTTCTATATTTTTATAAGCTTCATCTTTAGCATTAGGATTAACACCTTGTTTATCACCATACCACCATAAATTATTATTAAATGTACTTTTTAATAAAGACTCTGAATAATCTATATTAATAAAAAGCGAAACTTTTTCCATAGTTTTTTCTAGATTTTTATTTAATTCAAAGAAATCAATTATTATGTATTTGTTAGTTTTTAAAATGTTATTTTGTATATTTAAGTCTATTTCATTATATAAAATATTTGAAAAATATAAGTTTTTTATAAAAACATAAAAATCTATGTATTTATTATAATTTTTAGTAGCATTATAATACGATAAAAAAGTAGAAACAAACCCTCTAACAGTAAAGATTAGCTTTGCATTAGGAAAATCATTATTTATATTATTAAATAAATAATTTTCAGAAAAAAATAATAGATTAAAAACATTTTCTATGTCTTTTATGCTAAATTTATCATAATACTCTACTCTTTTTATAAAATGCTCATGAATAAAAATACATTTTATCTTAGATAAATCAATATTTTTAATTTTTGCATAAGCTACATGAAAAGCTAAAATGATATTTTTTTTATTAATTTGTTTTAATGTATTAATAATATAGATAAAATACTCTCTTATTTCTTTTTTTGGTAAAGAAAAATCATAATCTTTATTTTTTCCCAAATAAAAATTTTCACCATGGTCTTCATCTAATAAAACGTCTAAAATATAATCTGTTATTTCATAAATATCAGAAGTTTTATTTAAAATAGTTTCTAAACCTCTATAAATAGGAAATATTTTAGGAATCATTAAAACATCTTTATGAGAATCTATTAAACTTTGAAATAAAACAGAACCTGCTCTGCCTATAGGAAAAAGAAATACTACTGATATATTATTTTGGTCAAAATTTTCTATAAATAGTATTTCTTTTTGTAGGTTATTATTCTTCAAACCTTCCGCCTAAATGTTTAGCTAAAAACTTTTCTGCATGGGAATAAAATTTTATTCTATTTTCAGGTTTTACAAATCCATGTCCTTCATCTGGGAATAAAAGATATTCATACTCTATACCTTTACTTTTCATAGCTTCTACAATTTGTTCAGATTCAGATTGTTTTACTCTAGGATCATTTGCTCCTTGAGCTATAAGCATAGGTATTTTTATATTATCTACTTTAAATAAAGGCGAGCGTTCTTTTAAAAACTCTTCTTCTGTATCTGGATCCCCTACTCTTTTTTTGAAATTAGATAAAAATGTTGACCAATATGGAGGAATAGTTTTTATTAAGGTAATAATACTACTTGGACCTACTACATCAATAGCACATTTAAATAAATCAGGTGTAAAGGTAGCTCCAACTAAGGCAGCATAACCTCCATAAGAGCCTCCATAAATAGCTATTCTATCAGGATCTGCATAACCTTGCTTTACCACTAAATCTATTGCATCTAATAGATCGGTATGCATTTTACCACCCCATTCTTTATCTCCTGCATTTAAAAATTCTTTACCATAACCAGTAGATCCTCTAAAATTAACCTGTAAGCAAATATAGCCTCTATTAGCAAACCATTGTGCTTCTGGGTTATATCCCCAAGTATCTCTAAACCAAGGGCCTCCATGAACATTAACAACCATAGGTAAATTTTTCTTTTCTGCATTAGGTGGGAAAGTTATATATCCATGTACTTTTAAACCATCTCTAGCTGTAAAAACCAAGGGATTCATTTTAGCTAAAGTATAATTATTTAAATCTGGTTTACTATAAAATAAAAATTTTCCTTCTTTTTTAGTTCTATCATAAGCATAAAAAGAAACTGAGCTTATATCTTGAGTAAAACCAACTAACCAAATATTATCAGAGTTATCTCTATCATAAACAACAAAATCACCTTGGTTTAATTGTCCTATATTGTGTATATCTTCTTTTATATTAGGATCAAAAATAAAATTATCATTTCTTGCTTTTACAAAAGTAGCCATTTGAATTTCATAAGTATCAGGATGAATCATTACTCTTGATACATCGTATAAAGGATCTTCAACAATAACTATTTTTTCTCCATTTTCTAAATTTACTTTTACTAATCTACCAGAATTAAAATTTCTAGAATCAATTAAATAAATAAATTTACCATCTTTAGAAAAAGATACCGCTGCACTATTTAAGGTATCTTCCATTTCCCACTTTGCAATACTTTTAAGGTTTTCACCTTTTTCATCTTTTACTACTAATTCTAAACTTCCATCTTCATGAGCTACTGTAAAACCTCTAATTATTAAATTACAATCTACTTCCCAATGAGTTATATTTCCAGGATTTTCTTCTATTTTAGTTAATTCATAGTTATTTAAATTTAAGTTATAAACATCATGAACATTAGGATTATCTTTATTAAGGCATAAAAGAATTTTGTCAGGAAAATGTTTATCATGAGCTAAAATTTGGACTTGTACATCGTCAAATGGAGTACAATCCACAACTTCTTTAGTTTCTATATTTACAGCATATAATCTCCAATTTTCATTTCCATCTTTATCTTGTAAATAAAATATTCTTTTATTATCTTGAGACCAAAAATAATTAATTACACCTCTATCTTTATCTGATGTAACACAAGTATATTTATCAGAATCTATTTCACCTATCCAAACATTTAAAACATTATCATAAGGGGCTAAATAAGCCATTTTTTTACCATCAGGAGATATTTGAGGGCTTGTTTTTACAGGATTTCCAAATAAAACTTTTTTAGGTATTATTTTTAGTTCTTCCATTTTTTTACCTTTGTTATAAAAATACTTTATTTTATAAAATTAATAAGCTTAATTTTACATGATATTGTTATAAGTAAAAAGCTATGTTTTTTTTTATTTAATTTAACCTATTTAATTTGTTTAAATAAATTTGACTTTTATTGTATTATTAATGATTTATACTATATTTTTTAATATTATAAATACAAATGACAAAATATAAAATAAAAATATCTGAATGTTTTGGGGTTTCTCCTTTAAAAAAAACAATAAAAGAAGCAAAATTAGCTATATTAGGTGATAAAAAAACACCTCCTAGTAAAGCCGATTTAACTACTTTGAAACAATATAAACCTAAATTATCTATAAATTTATGGGCAGGTAAAAAACCTTTCTATCGTAAAGTCGTTATTACTAATTTATATAATTATAGGCAACCAGATCTTTTAAAAGGTTGGTCGGTTAAAGTTACTAATGTAGAAGATTTTAGAGGTAAAAGTTTAACTTATGATAGTCATAATGGAACTGATTTTTCTTTACCTCCTGGATATTCTGTAGTAGCACCCGCATCAGGTAAAATTTTAAGAATTTCAAATGAATATAATAGAGGTGGTTTAAAAATTTTTATTGATCATGGTAACGGAATAGTTACTACTCATAATCACTTATCAAGAGCTTTAGTAAAAACTAATGATATAGTAAAACGAGGGCAAGAAATAGGTGTTTCTGGATATAGTGGAGTAGATGCTGTTTTAGCATTCCCTTTTTCACCTCCTCACGTTCATATGAATGTTTGGCTAAATGGTAAGTATATAGATCCTTTTGCTAAAAATAATTCTATATCCTTATGGAAAAGTTATAATAACCCTTTACCTGCAAAAGATTCTGATTTAAATGAATGTGATTTTATAGAAAGTAAATTTACTAAAGAAGCTTTTAGATATGCTTTGTCAGGTTTAACAGATGATTATACAGAAGAAGAAATTTTATCAAAAAAAACTTTTGAAGAAAAAAGTATGGCTTTGATGTTTTATATGAATTATTATCCTTGGAGATTTAAATATAGACCTAATCTTTATGAAAAGGAATTTGAAAGAATAGCTATATTAGATTTACCTTTTTCTTATAAAGATTTTGATGGTTGTTTATTTTATGATGAATTAAATAGTTAGTTATATAAAACAGCTCTTACAGGTGATGCGTCAGCATCTTCAAGGTTTAAAGGTAAACAAACTAAATTATATAAAGTATCTTTAGTATTTACTAAATAAATACCTTCTAATACAGCTATATTATTTTTATAAACAGCATTATGAGTTTCTAAATTTTTAGAATCAGAGGGATCTATAGAAGGCGTATCTATACCAACTAAAACTACTTCTTTTTTTACTAAATATTCAATTAACTCTGGAGATAAAGCATTAAAATCATTATTCCAAGTATAAGGATCATTAAAAGAATTTGTTCTAAATAAAATTCTTTGAGCTATTATTTTTATATTTTCTATATCTTTAGGATAAATTCTAGCTTTTTTAGGTATATTTACAGTTATTACTTGACATTCTCCAAAATAAAAATTTAAATCTCGTTTATCAATACCCAAACCATCTGCATGATAATGATTAGGAGCATCTGTATGAGCTCCTAAATGCATAGTCGCATTTATTGATGATAATAATAAATTATGCCCTTTTTTAAAATCTAGTAAAATATTTCTAGAGTATTCTGTATCTCCTGGAAAAACAGCTATTTTTTTATTTATAATTGGAGAAATATCAATGAATTCTTTTTTGTTTTTAAACATTTTTATATTATATTTTTAATTGGATAAAGCTTTATAAGCAGAAACAAGACCCGTTCCAAAATTTTCATCAAAACCTTTTGAGCCAAGATCATAAGTACTTTTTTCTAATTTTTTTCTTACATCCGCTCTACTCATACTTGGATTTTTACTCCAAATAAGCCCTGCTAAAGCAGCTACATAAGGAGAAGACATAGAAGTTCCACTAAGAGACGCATAATTATTAGGTAAGTTCAAACGGCTTAAATCAACTTTATAAGTAGGAAAAGTTGAATGAATTTTATATCCTGGAGCAACTACAGAAATCCATTCTCCTGTATTAGAAAAAGAAGCTAAATCATTTTTTTGGTTTGTTGCTCCTACTGCAATAACATTTTTATATGAAGCTGGGTAATTTTTTATTTTTTTTCCATCATTTCCCATAGAAGAAACTACTAAAACATTACTATTAAAAGCATATTTTAAGGCATTATCCAAGGTTTTTCCTTCTTCTGGACCACCTAAGCTCATATTTATAATTTTTGCACCATGATCTACAGCCCAAACAATACCTTCTGCTATATCAGAATCAACTCCCTCACCTTTACCTGATAATACTTTAATAGGCATTACTTTACAATTTGGTGCTAAACCAGCTATACCTCTTTGATTGTTTGCAATTGCAGCTATAATACCTGAAACATGCGTTCCATGTCCATTATCATCATTAGGAGAATCAGTTCCATTTATCGCAGTATATCCATTTACTAAGTTATCTTTTAAATCTGGATGGTTTAAATCTGCTCCTGTATCAACTACAGCAATAATAATATTCTCACTACCAGTATTTATTTTCCAAGCTTTTTCTGCTTCCATATTTTCTAAAGCATATTGTAGTTTTATATCAGGATCATTAAAAAAAGTACTTGCAGAAAATGCTTTTATCTTATCATTAGACATTATTTTTGTTTCAGAGTTGTTTTTATCTGGATTTTCTACTAAAGCCATTTTTCTTTTATAATTAGGTTCTGCATATTCTATATCAGAATTTGCTCTTAAATCTTCTAAAGCTGATTGAATACTAACTCCATCAGGAATTTTTAAAACTTCTACGCCAATAGAATGTAAATTTTTTATTTTTTGAGCTGTTGAATATATTTTACTTTTTGAAAGAGAGGTTGATTCAGATAAATTTCTTTTTATTATTATTTCATTCTCACCACTTCTAGTATTTACTTGAGGTTCTAAATTCAAATCAAAATTATTTAACCTATTACAATTTGATGTAATTAAAGTTAACGCTAATACAGCTATAGCAAAAATTTTTCTCATAAAAGCTACTATAATAAAAATATTTTTTCTCTACACATCTTTAAATTATATATTATTTATTACGATTCTTGCTTAAAATCAAAATTATTTTATTTTTCCCTATTTACAAAAATCTTTAGTAGTAGTACTATTATCAGTGTTGTTAATTAAATTTGAAATGAGGTAAAAAATGCTTGTAGTTACAACAGATTCTGTTGAAGGTAAAAAAGTACTTAAATATCATGGTGTAGTAGCAGGAGAAGCAATTTTAGGAACTAATATTTTTAAAGATTTTTTTGCATCAATAAGAGATATAATAGGCGGACGTTCAGCTTCTTATGAGCAAGAATTAAGAAAAGCCAAAAATATTGCTTTAGATGAAATGATTGCACAAGCAAAAGAGTTAGGTGCCAATGCTATTATAGGTGTAGATTTAGATTATGAAGCTATTAGTTCAGGTCAATCTACTACTATGATGATGGTTAGTGCCAATGGAACAGCTGTTACTTTAGGATAAAATTTTTATATATTGTCAGAAAAAATATAAAATAAAAGTATTCCTTTATAGAATTATATTTATAAAGGAATTTTTTTATGGAAAAAATATATGATGTAATATAATTAAAATCTTAATAAACATATCTAAGTTTGAGTAAGAAAATTTAATATTTAAAGCTAAAATTATTAATCATTATTTAGTGGTTATTTTCTATAATAACTTAACATTTGATAGTATATTTATTTTTGAATTTACTAATGTTATTAGCAATATTTATATTTTAAGGAATCCTTATAAAGTGTGCAGTTTTAACAAAATAAAAACTACTTATAGTGCTGGTGGAGTAGTTCTTAACAAGAAAAAAGAAGTCTTAATTGTAAATCAGCATGGTACTACATGGTCTTTACCAAAAGGACATTTAGAAAAAAATGAAAATAAATTAGATGCTGCAAAAAGAGAAATTTATGAAGAGTCTGGAATTAAAAACTTAGAATTAATAAAAGATTTAGGCGAGTATCAAAGATTTAGAATAGATAAGGAGGGTAAAGAAGTTCAAGATGAATTAAAAAATATTTTTATTTTCCTTTTTGAAACAAATGATACAGAATTAAAACCAATTGATCCTGAAAATCCTGAAGCTAAATGGGTAAAAATAGATGATGTTTCTATTTTTTTAAGTCATCCTAAAGATAAAGAGTTTTTTGAGTTAATAAAACCAAATATTTTAAGATAAAACTAAAGCTTTTTTAAAATTTATAGCATTAGTATAAATTTCTTGAGCATATTTTAAACTACTTTCATTTATCTGACCACCAGAAATTTGAGCTAGTTTTTCAATTTTTTGCTTTTCATCTAAAATAGAAACATCAACTTTAGTAAAATCATTCTTAACTATTTTTTCTATCCAAAAATGATTATCTGCCATACAAGCTACTACTGGCAAATGTGTAATACAAATTATTTGAGAAAAAGTAGATAATTTACCTATTTTTTCTGAAACTATCAAAGCTGATTTTCCACTAATACCTGCATCTATTTCATCAAAAATTAAAGTTGGTATTTGATTTTGTTTATGTAAAACCATTTTTAAAGCTAGAGTAATTCTAGAACTTTCTCCTCCAGAGGCTGTTTTTGATAAAGAGCGTAAAGGTTCTCCAGGATTAGGGCTTATTAAAAATTCAATAGCATCATTTCCCAAATTAGAGAAAGTATCAATTTTATTAATCATATTAACTTTAAATTTTGTTTTAGTCATTCCCAATTCAGCTAATTCTTTTTCTATAGCAGGTTCTAATTCTTCGGCAATATTTTTTCTAGAATCAGTTATCTTAATAGAAATTTCTTTATATTTTTTTTCTAAATTAATAATCTCTTTTTCTAATGAAACTAATTTTTCTTCGCTATTTTCTGCTAAATTAACTTTATTTCTTAATTCTTCTGCAAAATTTAAAATATCTTCTATTTTTTTACCATACTTATTTTTTAATTTTATGATTATATTTAATCTATTTTCTACTTCTGAAAGTCTTTCTGCGTCAGAAGAAATATTATCAACTCTGCTTTTTATAGATCTAATTACTTCTTCTATTTGGATTAAAGCACCATCTAGTTGATCTACATATTCATTTAGTTCTTCATCATATCTAGCAGATTCTGTAATAGTTCTAGAAATAAAATTTAACCTATCATAAAGACTTCTATCTTCATTAGATTCATAAAAATCATAATAAACAGAGTTTAAATTTTTTATTAATTCTTCCGCATGAACTAAAACTTCGCGCTCTTTTTTTAGTTCATCATCTTCACCAAAAATTAATTCGGCTTCATCTATTTCTTCAAGTTGAAATTTAAAAAAATCAAGTTGTCTTTTGTTTTCTTGAGCAGTTTTATTTAATTCATCATATTCTTTTTTTACTAAACTTAGTTTAGTATTTATAGTTTTTATTTGTTCTAATAGAGTTTTATGGTTTTCATCACCCAAACTATCTATTATTTTTTTATGATTTTCAATTTTAAAAAGATGTTGATTATCATTCTGACCAATTACATCTAATAATTCATCCCCTATTTCCTTAAAAATAGATAAAGATACTAATTGACCATTTATTCTACATTTAGAATTAGTTTTTTGTATAGTTCTACTTAAGGTTATAGTTTGTTCTAAATCATCAAAACCATTTAGAGATAATATCTCTTTTATAGGTTCTGTAATATCGAAAGTGCCTTCTATATAAGCTTGTTTTTGTCCTGTTTTTATTTGTTCAGAAGATGCTTTTCCACCTGTTACTATTTGTATAGCATCAACTATAATAGATTTCCCAGCCCCTGTTTCCCCTGTTAAAACATTAAACCCTTTAGAAAAATCTACTACTAATTTATCAATTAAAACAAAATTCTCTATTATTAAAGAACTTATCATTTTTCTATTTTATTACTCTATACTTTTACTTTTATATTTAGTTAGTATAGCACTTTTTATCTAGGTGGCATACCCATAGGAGGTCTTCCTCCATTACCTATAGGAGGTTTCCCCATATTTTGTTGCCCATTTTGAACCCCTGACATCTGACAAGTATTATAATATTGAATTTGTGGAGTAAATTTATGAGAAAACTCGCTATTAGATGGACAAATATGGGTATGGTAACGATTTGACAATAAAACTTTTTTGTCTTTATTGCTAATATCATGAACATGACCATTCTGAGCATCTAAATTTTTAGGGTCAGGTTTACTACCATCTAATTCTGTACAGCCCATAATTATAGAACCATCACACATTACTCCATAAAGCTCAATTTCAGCTTTACCAGGCTCTGTATTAGAAATAAAACCTGCTTTTTTTAATACCTCTAATGGCCCTTTACTACTAGTATGGTAGTGATATTGTCCATTTTGTTGTGCATGAGAATTATAATCATCAAAAGTATATTTTTCATCTTCTATATTATCTCCAGGTGCAGCTAAAGGATTAAATAATAAAACACTATTTAAAGATACTCCTGCTGTTCCCATAGGATAATTATTAGTACCTCCTACTTGTCCATTTACAGTAGTTTTAGATATTTCTGAATTTTTAGTAATAGGATTAAGTGGAATAGTTAAAGTTACATCTTGTTTTTGTATTTTATTAGGGTTTGGTTTATATTCAGAACCTCTGCTATAATCAAATTCTGTATAATTTGGGTTACCAGAGCCATAATAATAAGTTTTATATGGAGGTAAACCAGTTGTTTTTATAATTACATTTTCACCTTCAACTTTTATATCAGAGCATTTAAAATAGGTTTTATAAAAATCTGGAACATTATCTCCAAAAGAAGTTGTACAATTATCTAAACTTAGAGGGGTATTCTGACTTGCATTAGTTTGATTATTGTTATTTGTATTATTTGAGGTTTTAGCCTGATTTTGATTATTTACGCTACATGCTGTATTTATAACCAATAAACTTATAATGGTTTTATAAATATATTTTTTCATTTTAAACAACTCCATCTATTCTATTCATACTCATTGCTTTATATTTTTTAGGTAATAAAAGACTATTTTTTTCTGTATTACTATTATCTACTTTACAGCTAATCGGTTGAACATAAAAAGGTAACTTCTTTAATTTAATTTCAAGATCTCTTAATTTTTTATCAAATTTATCTTTAACAAATTTATTATTAACAGTTAAGTGTATTTGTAAATCTCTTTTTAGATTACTTAAATCTATTCCAATTTTACCTAAGTTTTTAGTATTAACGGCTAAATTTATTTTTAGTGGAACTTCTCCTATTTCAGTTTTTTTATTAGCTTGATCTTCTCTTTTTATCATTATTTCTGTATTAAAAACTTGCCCATTTATATTAATAGGTAATGGGATACATAAACAATCTTCTGTTTTGGATAATAATTCTCTAGCAAAAAGTTCATCACTAATATTTTCAGTGGCTTCTTTTAGTTCATCCATAATATTTTCTTCGGTAACATTAGAAGCTAGTTTTGCTTTTAAATTAGTTTTTTTTACTTTTTCTTCCTCATTAGAAAAAAATAAATTTTGTAGCATATCAATAAAAGAATTTTCTTCTTCATCATATTTTTGTTTAACTTTCATTTCAGGAAAATTATGCTCTAGAATATCTCTAAGTTCTTCTGAAGTTATTTCTAAATCAGCAAAATATTTTTTTATCATAGCAATTTGTTGAGGAAAATTATTTGGATTTTTTAAAACATCTATAGTTAATAAATTATTTACAATATTTGATAGTTTTTGGACATTATTTGTTAGGTTTTTAACTACTGTTTCTGGTGCTAATTGCGGTTTTATATTTAATTCATTTTCAACTAGATTAGAATTATTTGCTAATTCTTTATCTACAAGGTTATTAGAGTTTTTTAAATTAATTGGTTTATTTTCATCATTAAATTTATTTGAAACATTTTTATCTGAGTTATCTATAAATTCATTTGTTTCACTTTCGGATTCATTTTTACTAAAACTATTTGTATCTTTATGCTCGTCTATTAAAAATTTATTTGCTTTATTTTCATTTTCTTTGTTTTCTATTGAACTTATAAAAGTTTGTTTATTTTGTTTTGGATCATCCAAATCATATTTTTTTAGATAATTTGTATTATCCTTATTTTCTTCTCTAACATCTTCTTCATCTTTCTCATTTTTTATTATTTTTCTAACTTCTTGTATTGGTTCATCTTGTTTTCTAGTTTTTTGAACTTGATTATTATTATCTTCTATATTATTTTCAGGTTTATCTATTTTTATATTTTTATCAGACTCTTGTTTTAATTCAATTTTTCTGGTTAATTCTTTAGTAAAATCGTTATCATTTAATTTATCAACCATTTTTTTTAGATCTTTATTTAAAATAAGTAAATTTTGAGACATACCCCCACCAGTTAATAATTGTCTTACAGCTGAAATAGCTTTAGGATTAACTTTTAAATTATTCATTAAAATTACAATACCTGCTTCTATACTAGCAACTCCATTTTGTTGCATTCCTGCTAAAAGTTTAGCTACTTGGTTCATAGTTTGTTTATTTACTGGTTGACCATAATTTGCTAAAACACTAGCTAATTGATTGTTTTCAGGAGTATTAGGTAATCCTATTTCTTTTAAAACATTAGAAAAAGATTGAGCTGTTTTATTAAATACAGGTGTTTTTGGTGCTTGAGAGGGAGTTTGATCTGTAGTTTCTTTTTGTTGAGGTTTTTTAGCTACTTTTTCTTCTGGTAAAGGAATAGCTTTTTCTGGTAATGCATAAGGAGCACTTATAGCTTCAAATCCTGCAAATGGATTTCTACCGCCAGGTATTCCAGGTATTTCCATAAAAAACTCCTTTTTAGTTAGAAGTTAAAAGTTAAAAGATTTTAAACATTATTTACTAATAACTTTTTACTTACTTATTTTCCTTTTTATTATTAGGAACATTATTAGGCTTATTATTATTAATTTTAGCAGAAGGAGTTGGTTTTCCGAAAGAAACATTTATTTTTTTTCCAGCTTTAAAATTTGAAACTGGTATACCTGCCAAATCAACAAATTTAGATTTTTCAAATTGTTTTTGGAAAAATCCTGATTCAACCATAGATGAAGAGTTTATAGTAAAAATAAAACCTAAAATAAGCACTAATGATTTTATAATACCACCTATAGGTCTAAGAGTTTTATTTTTATTTGCACTAAGATTATCTGCTATTTTTAAAATAAAGAAAAATATAATTAAAGATATTAGTAAAATAGAAAAATCTAGCAAATAAAACATTGCATTAGAAAGTTTTGTACTTTCCATAAATCCCATATAGGACTTAGCTATAAACCAACCTACATAAGAGCCTATTAATGTTATAAAATAAGATATTGGTTTAATAACTTGTTTGGAGAAGAAATCTATACAAGATACAATTAAAATTACTATTAACATTATAAAGTCTATAGTATTTATTATACCAACTAACATTAATAATAATGATATTATACCAAAAACTGTAGGTATAATTATTTTTAATAGATTTTCTCTATTTTCTTTATCTTTTTGTTCACTAGAAGCGGATTTGCTTTTTGATGTTTCAAGTTTTTTTTCTTCCTTAATAGGTGTAGCAGTCTCTTTAGTTGGAGGCGTATCAACTAAAGTTGAATTAGATTCAAATATATTTGCCATTTCTTCTTGTAAATCAGCTGTAGAACCTTTTGATAACTCGGCAGCATAGGTATTAATCGTTTCATCTGATTGTACTGGGTTATTTATTAGCTGATCTATTCTATTAACAATTTGATTGCTAGAATTAGTATCAATTATAGGAGTTTCTTGAACTAAAGGATTAGGCATATCAAAATTAGTATCTTGTATTTTTCTATTACCAGATTGAGTTATGGTACCTATTTTAGGTGCTTGATTTATAGGTTGATTAGAAGTTGCTGGTTGATTAGAAGGAGTATTTTGGAGTGTTTTAGGTTGTAAAGAACCTGTTCCAACTTTTTTTACATTATAATCAACTTGTTTAACAGATGTAGAAGATGAAAACATATCTGTTGATTTCATTCCAGATAATTGAGATGTATTATTAGAAGCTAAAGCAGATCTATAATCATTTAAATCATTATTCATTTCCATAGCACTTTGATATCTTTTAGATGGGTTTTTCGCCATTGCTTTAGAAATAATATTTTCTAGCATTTTATGAATTTTAGGATTTATTTCGGTTGGTTTTATAGGTTCTTTAGTTGCTATTTTTAATAAAACGCTAGCTATAGTATCACCAGTAAAAGGTTTTTGACCTGTTACTATTTCATATAAAACCACTCCTAAAGAAAATATATCTGACCTTCCATCAAGTTCTCTAGAATCTTGTTCTGGTGAAGCATAAGCAATTGTTCCTACTAAAGAGCCATCCACTGTCATTGTCATAGAATTTAAATCTTTAGTAACACCAAAATCTGTTAATTTAACAACACCATCATCTAAAATAAAAATATTAGATGGCTTTATATCTCTATGTATAATATTTCTTTGATGTATATAATCTAAAGCTAAGCAAGTATCTGCTATTATTGATGCAGCTTGATCAAATGTAATACTTCCACCTGCTGCTTCGACTATTTGTTCTAAATCTTTACCACTTAGGTATTCCATTATGATATATTGATTATCATTTTGTTCTATGACATCATAAACTGAAACTATATTTTTGTGGTTTAATTGAGCTAAAATTTGAGCTTCTCTTTTAAATCTTTTAATTGTTACGGCATAAGCATCAGGATCTTTCTTTTTATGTTCATCTACTTTTAATTCTTTTACTGCAACTTTTCTATTTAAAGCTTTATCAACAGCTAAATAAACAGCACCCATTCCACCTTGTCCTAATTCGCTTAAAACTGTATACTTCCCAACCTGAGAAGGCATATCACTTTTCATACCGGCAGAAGATGAAACAAAATTAGAAAGAGGATCAGAAGCTACAGCTTTTAATGAAACCCAATCCGCTGTACCTTCAGGACAAATTTGGGTTTGTTCATCTAAACCCATGCCAGCTATTTCTGACAGATCATAAGGACCTTGTACAGACTCATTCAAGTAAACATAATACTTAGTTTGGCTCATTTAATTACTGCAATTTACAAATAAAAAAAATAATAAAAACTAAAAACAACATAAGTATTATATCACCAGTTTTTTAAATGTTATTATATTGTTATAAAAAAAATTATATTATCTTTATTTTTATTCCTAATAATAATATAAAAATAGTGATATAAATTACATTCTTATTGTTATTTTAATAATAGTAAAACTAAAACTTACTTATTAAAAAATCTAATATAACTATAATAGATTTTTAGTTATATTTAAATATAATAAAGCTTTTTTCTAAGAGTTGTAAAAAAAATAATTAAATTTAAAAAAAATGGTATATTATTATAATTATGTTAAATTTATATTAGGTACTTTAATGGATTTAAATAACCTTACTATATCTAGATTTATTCCTGGCCATGAAAGAAGAAAATTTAAAGATATTATTAAATTTTTGGCTATGGTAATTGATCTTGCAGAAGGTTATAAATTTGAGAATAACTATAGAACAGCTTTATCTAGCGTACAAATGTCGCATGTTCTAGGATTATCAGTTAATATAACAAGAAATACTTTTTATGGTGGACTTTTACATGACATCGGAGAAGTTGGAACTCCAACCTCAGAAGAAGAAAAAATAACTCAACACACTCAAGAATTAGGAAGTCATAATCATTTTCATCCAGTCTCAGGGTCAAGAATAGTATCGTATATACCAACATTAGAAGGGGTTAGTAAAATTATTAGATGGCATCACGAATGTTGGGATGGGACTGGTTTTCCTGACAAACTAAAAGGAGAGCAAATACCTATAGAAGCAAGTATAGTCAGTTTTTTTGATGCTTATTATACCTTAAAAACAACATATAAAAATGAAGATCTAATGGCTTATATTAATTTCATGTCGGGTAAAAAATTTAATCCTGAAGTAGTAACTACTTTTGTACATTTATTAAAAAATGATATTATTTGGACTCCTGAAAATTTTGCTGATAAAGATTGGCTAAAAACAGGCGTTGATGCCTATGAATTAGCATTGTTACAAGATATAAAAAGTGATTATGTAGATACAGCACTTAACGTAATTGCACAAGTTATAGATACAAAACATAAATATACACATGGTCATTCTCGCAGAGTTATGGTTTTAGCAGGTTTAATTGCACAAAAAATGAATTTAGAGCCAATATATAGAACCCTAATAGAACAAGGTGCATTATTACATGATTCTGGTAAAGTTGGAATTTCAAGAGGGCTATTAGATAAACCATCTGGATTATCTAATGAAGAATATAATATGATAAAAAAGCATCCTGAAATATCTTGTGCTTTAATTAATAATTTTACTACTTTAAAAGATGTTGCTCCTTTAGCTAAATATCATCATGAAAGATTTGATGGAAAAGGTTATCCCGAATCTTTAGATAGTTTTACTATCCCTTTAGGAGCAAGAGTAATAGCTGTAGCAGATACATATGATGCTATAACATCAGATCGTGCTTACAGAAAAGCATTACCTGATGATTTTGCAAGGGCTGAAATAAGAAAATTTTCAGGTAAGATGTTTGATCCTGATGTAGTTAATGCCTTTTTAGAAATACCTGAGCATGAAATAAAACTAGCTTTTGATTTAGCTGCAAATAATCCTTTATCTTCTAAGTTTGGATCTTCAATTTAAAATAATAATATTTTTTCTAATTCTTTAAATACATTATCCCAGTTTTTTCTTTCTTTTTGTCTAAATATTTTTATACTAGGATACCAAGGAGAAGTATTTTTTTCTAATAACCATCTCCAATCGGGTTTGAAAGGTAATAATAAAAATACTCTTTTTCCCATTGCTGCAGATAGATGTATAACAGATGTATCAACTCCTATAACTAGATCTAAATTTTGTATTAAAGCAGCTGTATCAGAAAAGTTTTCTAAATATTTTGAAAAATCTAAAATATTATTACCTTTCATAATTTCTATTTCTTCTTTAGTAACTTCTTTTTGTAAAGATATAATATTTAACCCTAGTTTTTTCTTTAAAAATAAAAATTTTTTTAATTCAATACTTCTATCATCAAAAGTTTTACTATCTTTATTCGGTTTCCATATAATACCTATTTTAAGTCCTTTTAAATGTGATAATCTTTTTTTCCATTTTTCTGATTCAATTTTTTCAGATGTAATATAAAATTTTTCTACAGGTATATTTTTTATTGTAGTTTTAAATATGGTTGGTAAACTTAATAAACATACATGGTAACCATTTTTATAAAGTATAGGTGGAGGAAAAACATTAACTATATCTGCAATTTTAAGACTTTTAATTAATGTTACTAATTCAGGTTGAACATAAAAAACAATCTTTTTAGGTTTTTTTCTTCTTAACATTTTTAAATATCTACAAAATTGTATTGTGTCTCCTAAACCTTGTTCAGCATGTACATATATAATTCTATTTTCTAAATTTTCACCTTTCCAATAAAGATCATATATTGCTTTCATGTAAGGAAATTTTATATATCGCCATTCATATTCTAAAAACCCTTCTTCAAATTTACCAAGTAATAATAAAGAAACCCCTAAATTATAGTGAGCTTGGTGATTTTTAGGAGATAACTCCAAAGTTTTTCTAAAAAAAGATATGGCTTCTTCTATTTTACATAATGCTAAATAGATAACTCCCAAATTATAATTATAATCTATATTATTATTAGCCAAATAAACAGCCTTTAATTGGTAAGGTAATGCTTCTTCATACCTTTTTTCTTTAGCTAAACTAACAGCTAAAGAATTAAAAAAAGTAGCTTCATGAGGAAGTAAATTAACTAATATATTAAAAGCTTCTATAGCTAAATCATTTTTATTTAATTTTTCATATACGGAAGCTAAATTAGCTAGGAAAAAAGGGTTTTGAGGTATTAAAGCAACTGCTTTTTTGAAAAACTCTTCAGCTTGGTTGTATAAAAATCTATCTAAATATAAACAACCTATATTATTATAAATAAAAGGATTTTTAGATGATAATTGTTCAGAATATAAATAGTAATCTAATGCTTTTTCCCATTGAGGTGTTTTTTCATATAGAGAGGCTAATTGTAAGTAAATATTTAAATTATCAGGAAATTTTTTAGATAAATCTTCATAATAACTAATGGCATCCATTATTTTGCCATTTTTAATGTATTGTTGTAGTTCTTCATTTGTTAACATATTTTTTATAAATTAAAAAGGACTCTTTCGAGTCCTTTAAATTATATTATTATAAATTATTTTATTAAACTTAAGATACTTTTTTTACTTTCGTTAGTTGCTCTTAATGTACTAGTTAAAGACTGGATTACAGCAGATAAATCAGCAGCAGCTGATTGAGATGCAGATAAGGCACCACCTTGTAATCCTTCAAAATCAACCATACCAACTACTTTATCTTGTCCTTCTAAAAATCTTTTATCACGTAAATCTATTTTTTGTTGTCCTGTTATTCCTGTTGCATTTGCTGCTGTTCTAAAATAATCATTAGCTGCTCCACTTATAGCATGAGGTGTTGAAGGAGGAGTTGGTGCTATATCAGATATTTGGAAATTAACAATTCCATCTGGATTTTTATGTTCTATCATTTCAGCTGCATTTGCAACGTATATTTCCCCAGTACCAACATTTACTTTATATCTTGGTATAGATAAGAAGCTTGCACCTGCTGGAATAACACCAGCTGCACCAGCTGCAATAGTAGTTGTAACGCCAGCTGAAGTATAAGAAAGAGGTGCTGATAAATAGTTTGCTGGTATAGCTATAGCAACAGTCGTAGTTGTAGGAGTATTAGAAAAAGGATTTAAAAGTGTATTCATTGCTACAGTTCCATCTGAGCCTGGAATTGTTCCATCAGCATTGAAAATACCATATTCTGTTACTTCAGAGCTACCTTCATCTCTTTTTACTTTTATTACTACAGGTTTACCCCAAGAATTGTTAGGTGCAGCTAAACCTGAATTAAAAGTATTTGTTGTATTAGCTAAAAAAGCTGTTGAAGATTTAGGTACAGCAGAAGGAGTATCTACACCGCCACCACCTAAGACTCTTATGTTATAAGATCCATCTGTCATGGTAACATTTGTATCACCAGCAAATTGAGCTCTTGCTACAGTCATTTTTGATATAGTATGAACACGGCTTTCATAAACAGCAGCTAAACCTGCTTGTACTCCGCCTAAAGCCCAACTTTGTAGCACTGGTGGTATGTATGATCCCATTTTTTTCCTCCGAAAATAAAAGCTTTACTTATATTTATTTTATAATAAAAAACCTGATAAAACTACCTTTTTATAAAAAAATTATTCTGTTAAAAATAAAAATTTAATATATTAAATTTTGTAAATTTAATTAATTTCTTTTCTTAATAAATCTGAAACTACATTAGATGTAATAGTTTCAAAACTTTTTTTTATACACTCAGACATTTTTAATAAAATAGCTTTATCTTCATCAGAAAAAATGTGTTCTTTTTCCCATAATTCTTTATTAGGCCATTGAGCATAAGCTAAAAAATGATTATCTGAAACTTTATGTAGCCTAGACCCCAAACTACCAAATTTTTTATAAATAATATTAGTTAGTTTTTCCCAATTTTCAATAAATTGTGGTTCTTTAGCTTCTTTTATTTGCCATTGATATATTACAATAAACATTTTTACCTCTAATATAAGTATTTAAATCTATATTTAACTATTTATATCACATATAAATGAATTTAAGACTTCCTACGGGGTATCACCCCCCAGGAGGAAGGGATCGGGGGCTCTGCACCCGTACCCCCTGAAACCCCAGAGCAGAGCTCTGAGGTATTCTCTAATAAAAATAAAAATCTTATGATAATATTTAATTAAATATATTTTATTTGTTTTATTTAAATTATGGCAAAAAAAGTTTTATTTCCTAATGGAATTCCAGAAGGTTATAGTGGTAATGAAGAAGATCCTGGAATTGTTATGGCAATTCTATTATATTTTTCTACCTATATATTTCCAATTTTATTTACAATATCAATATATTTATCAGTAAAAAATTTAATTGATTCTAGTTCATATTTATCATTAATTATAGCTTTCCCTATAGCTTGGATAGGAGGCGATTTTTTATCAGGTTTAATTCATTGGGCTTGTGATACTTATGGGACTGTTAATACCCCTATTTTAGGGCATGCTTTAATAAGAAACTTTAGATCTCATCATACTTATCCGAAAGATATATGTGTTAGCCCTATACCATTTATTGTTGGATATGTAGCTATTGTTGCTTTATTTACATTAACACCATTAATTTTAATTTTAAAAGATTCTAATTCTTTTAGTTTATCTATTTTTACTTTTATTTATGCAATAATAACTTTTCTAACTGTTTTAACCAATTTATTTCATAAATGGACTCATGAAGATAATGTACCAAGTTGGGTAACTTTCTTACAAAATAAAAAAATAATCTTATCTCCTGAACATCATAAATTTCATCATACGTACCCATTTAATTCTAATTATTGTATTACACATGGATTAACTAATCCATTTTTAGAAAAAATAGGATTTTTTAGAAAATTTGAGTTTTTGCTATTAAAATTAGGTTTTAAACCTGATATTTAGGCTAAATAATTTTCTTTTTTATTTCCATTTTTATCTTTGGTAATAATTTTACCTTCAGCTGTTAAAATTTTATCTCCTGTATCTATTTCTAATATAATAGAAGCTTCTCCATTTTGTATTTTATTAACATCTTCAGAGCTTAAAGCGTTATCGGAAAGTTCTATTTCTTTATTTGAATTTATTTGACCAGATTTTATTAAAACTTTTTTGCTTCCTTGTTTTAGATAAACATTATAAGTACTATTAGAGGTTATATTATTCTCTGCAACTATGATACCTCCACCAAGACCTCCACCTGTTAATCCTCTAGCTGTTTTATCATTATAACTTGAGCTTGGATAAGATGAATAATTTGGAGTAGTTGTACATGCTGTAAAAAGTAATAAAGTTGCTATTAATATTATATTATTCATTATCTAAACACCTCTCTATAATTCTATCAAAGTCTTCTTTTCTTTTTTGTGTATAAAAGTTAAACTCATTTTTTTCTGCTTCTTTAAGATCTTGATAAAACTGTTTTATATTTTGTTTTTTATCACTAAATAAAGCTTCACTTAATCCTTTATAACATAAATCTAAATCTATTTCATAATTTAAACCCATATTATAATATAAACTAGCTTTCAAAGCATAAAAACAAGCATAACTAAAATAAAAATTATAATATTCTCTTTTGTTAGGTAAAATTTTTAAAGGTACATTTTGAATAAGTAAAAGCTCACCTTTTTTTATAAAATTTATTTTATCTTTCTGATTTTTTTCTTCAATTGCTTGTTTTATATATGATTCTGCTATTGCTCCTGTAATTTGACAAAGGTATGCAGGTGAGTATAATCCGCCTCCTACTATATTGCCAATAGAAGAATTTTTCATCATTTCTTGATGATTTAAAATAAGTAAATTTTCAGCTCTTTCTATAAATTCGAGCCTATTTTTACTAGTTTCTATATTTAAATGAGATAACCACCAAAAAACATTAGTATAGTATATTTCATAAGTAGGCTCATTATATAAACTTCTTTGTTCTTCAAAATAAAAAAGAGCTTGTTTAAAATTATCAATAGAAAGTTCTTTTTTACCCAAAACATTATAAGAGTAATAACCATATTCATAGTACATATTAGCTAATTCAAATAAAAGATTAGCTTTTCTTTTTTTAAATTCCAACTCATTTAATTCAGTATTTTTTCTTGCTTTATCATATTCCAAAATACATTCTTTCATCAAACTAATAGCAGTTGAATAATTACCTTCAAAAATGAAGTAACAGGCTTCTAGCCATCTTTTCTCTTCATCTTTTTTTATGTGTGTAAGAGATATTAATAATAAATTTCGGGCATCAGAAAGCTTCCCTTCTTCTTTTAGTAAAGAAAGTAAAGCATAAATGTATTTTATATTACTAGGTTCTGCTTTTATTAAATCTTTCAATTTTGATAAAGAATATAATCCTTTTTCTTGCAACTCATAAATAATAGTACTAGAGCTTATATTAGAATTTACTTTCGTTTCTTCTTTAGATTTTTTTACTATTTCTAAAATAGATTCTGGAATATCTTTATCTAAATGAGCATAAATTTTTTTTAAAAGCTCTGGAGAAGGAATTTTTTTACCTTTTTCTATATTTGATAAATAAACATTACTAATTCCAAGAATTTGAGCAAATTCTTTTTGTTCTTTTTTTAGTAATATTCTTACTCGTTTTATTTCTTCTCCGAGTTTTATAGAGCTTTGCATTTTATTTTTTCTTACTTTTTAACTTTAGAACCTCTATTATCTATCCAAATTTTAGCATCTTTTGTGCTAAAAAAATTTTTTTCAAAATTTACATTTTCTTTTATTGAAGCTAATTCCATATTATAATCTAATTTCTCTCCATTAATTATTTCAGAAGTACTTCTTTTTACAAAAAACATTAATTTTTTATCTATCCAAATTTTTGAAGTTGATTTCATTTCATTACTATTTTTGTCTTTACTATTATATTTTCCTTCAAATACAATACAGTCAAATTCTCTATTGGCTAAAATAATCTTTTCATCTGATAATTTTACAAATTTTTTATCTAAAAGCTTTTTTTCAGTTTCTTGTAAATTATTTATATCATTAAAACTAAATTGATATCCTAAACAATTAAATAATATAAATCTATCATTATTAAAATTTTTAATTAAATCAAATTCTTTAAAAGGATAATTAGCTGAATAGTTTTCATGCTTTTTTGAATCAAAAATTCTAATGTGAGTATTATTTTTATTATCTTTTTTATACTTTGAATTAATTGTTTTTTCACTTGTTTTTATAATATCACCAGAATAATATATTGAGTATTCACTAGTTTTATCACTAGTTTTGAGCTTAAAATCAAGCTGAGTATTTTTATCAAGTGCATAAGCATTTGAAGATAAAAATATGCTAAATAGAGTTGTTAAGAAAATTTTTTTCATTTTTTTAATTCCTTTTTTTAATAAAAATTTTAAATTTTTGAAGTTGTTAAAATATCTTTTTTAACAAAAAAATTAGCTATGACGATTATTATCAGACCTATTATAATCATTGGAAAACATAAAATTTGTCCCATAGAAAACATATTAAATAATAATAATCCTAGTTGAGCATCTGGTTCTCTGGTAAATTCTATAAAAAATCTAAAAGTTCCATAGAGCATTAAAAAAGTTCCTGCTAAAGTACCAGATTTTACATTTTTACGGCTTAAAAAGTATAAAACAGCAAACATAATAAAGCCTTCTGTAATAGATTCATAAAGTTGTGAAGGATGTCTAGCTAATTTTAATGGATCTGTTGAAAAAATAAAAGCTAAAGGAAAATCTGGTGAAACAGGTCTTCCATATAATTCTCCATTGATAAAATTTCCAATCCTTCCAAAGCCCAAACCTAAAGCACCTCCAAGAGCTACCATATCACCAAAAATAGAAAAATCCATTTTCTTTTTTCTTGAATATAAAAATGTAGCAATAATAACGCCTATTAAACCTCCATGAAAAGACATACCTCGTCCTGAAAAAATACCTAAAGGGTTTTGAATATAGTAAGATAAATTATAAAAAATAACATATCCAATTTTACCTCCTAAAATAACACCTAATACTAAGTAAATAATAAAATTAGATATATCATCTTCTGTTAGATTTATATTTCTTCTTTTTACTTCAGTTTTTAATATATAATTTCCTATTATAAAAGCAACAAAATACATAAATCCATACCATTTAATTGAAAAAGAGCCTATGCTAATTAAATTTTCGTTTAAATTATGATATATTGTCATTTTTTATCCTTTATTATTATTATAGAATAAGTGTATCAACCCTGTAGGAGGTTTTAAATTCATTTTAAATATTAATAGAAGCAAAATATTTATCTATAAGTAAAATACTTTTATTTATATTTTGATCTAACAAATTTTGATAGGCTTCATACATATAAGATCCTCTATTTGATTCTTTTACAACTAAATTATAATTAGAAGAAGATACTATTTCTTTATCAGCTAAAATTTGATTATCTTTTAGTAATTTTACATTAATTACTAATCTAGAAGTAAAAGCAGATTGCCCAAGAACTACATCTTTTTCTTTTAACATAGAACCCATAACCGCTGAACCTAAATCCATATTATAGTTTTGTTCTATAACAGAATCTTTTATTTGAAAAATAATAAAATAACCATTTTGTTCTGAAGTTAGATTAGAAAATTTATTTTTCATATATTCATCTATATTACTTTTAAAAGTACTATTTATAGGTAATAACATAGAAGCTTTTTCAATAGGATCTACCAAATCAGATTTAACCATATAGTTAATAGGTAATTTGTTGTTTTTTATGGACATAATAACATCATCAGAAAGATTTTTTCTTAGATGAAGCATTCTAGTACAAGAAAATAAGTTTGGTAAAACAAAAGTTATAACTAATAACTTATAAAGAGTTTTTTTATTTATCATAATATTAGTACCTATTAAAATTTAGCTAAATTAAATTGAATTTTATTATTAGAAACTGAAAATTTATCTAAGGTTTTTGCTAATTCTTCTAATTTTTTATTATTAGAAAGTAATTTAGCTTTTTCGATAGCTCTATCTTCTGCCATTTGGTAAGCATCTATTATACTCCATATATGCCCTATTACACCTGCTACAGAACCAGATAGGCTACCATTACCTGTTATTAAAGATAAAGCTACTGCACCTATTATTATAAAACCCCAAAATTTAGCTCCTCTCCAAAAATCACCCATAATTATTTGTCCCAAGCCAGTTATAAATATACTTCCAACCCAACCTATTTCTGGAGTAATAACTTTTACAGATTGATTTTCTGCTATCATAAAAGGTTGTAAATCTGATATTAAAATATTTTCAGAGTTTAAAGTATAAATATTAGATGTCTTTTCTATAACATTATTTATAGAACTTACTTCTTTTTCTAGTGCAAAAACGGGTGTATTTATTGCTAATGTTGTTATTATAGACATTGCTATAATTAATTTTTTTCTCATTTCTGTAATTCCTTTACTACTATTTTATACATTTAACATTTTTTGATCTAATTTTATTAATGGTGATTGGTTTCCAAAAACTGTGCTGTCCAAAAACGGGCAAATCAGTTCTTTGAACCTACGAAAATACTGGATTTTAAATCAATATTTTTTGTAAAAACCAAATTTTTTGATACCCTCCAAAATTAAAATTATTTTACTTAAAAAAGTTCTTTTCATGAAACGAATCTACAATAAAAACTCAAATTGTACGGAATGTTGATAACCCATTCCTTTCTTTCGATTCACGATTCACGGATAACTATTTACGATTAACTAATTACCTTCATAAACTGTTATATTATCAATCATAGGCCCAATAAAATCATTTTTATTACCACTAACTTTCATACCTATAGTTAAAAATCCTACACTTGGAGAATAAGATCTAAGTAAATTTTTTAGATCTATATCTAATTTTTTCCATTTTTGATCAGGGATAAAACTAATATTAAGAGGTTTTAGATTTTTTCCATCATTAGACCAATAAATATTTAGTTTTACACTTCCAGAAGGATTAGCATTATTTTTGGCATATAAACTTAATCTAGGTAATTTAGTATTTTTTAAATTGATAGCAGAACTAGTCATTTGAATTTCACCTGAATAAGTATTAGATAAAATATCATCTGTTGGGCCAGTCAAAACTGCAACATGATTTCCATTGTCATCTTTTAATTTTTTCCAAGTTAAATATTCTTTATAACTATATTTATTAGGGTATGAAATATTCCAATCATCATCTATATATCCACTTTCAAAGTCTTCTTTAAAAATAATATTAGAATAACTTGGTTTAGTTTTTACTATTTTAGAATAATAATCATAATCATCTCCTATTTCACATTCTGTATAATACTTTTCGATTTTCTCATTAACTGTTGTATTTAAATAATTAGTAGTTGAAGAAGAGTATGAATAACTATAACTATATGAAGAAGTTTCTGATTTTTTTGGAATATCTTGATAAACATATCTAGTATCTTTTTCTTCATCAGTTGGGACTAATTTTAAATAAACCCCTATTCCTTTATCTGAAGTATTATCATTATTTTCTGCTATTTTTATAGAATCATTTTGACTTGAAATAGAACCATCTGAATTTACCATAACATTAGCACTAGCATCTGATGTATAAGTTCCATCTGAAACTGTTACTGTAATAGTAGATAAGCCTGATTCTAAATTGCCATTTTGGTTTATAGGTTTCCAACTTACAGTATTTCCAGAATTAGTTAAAAGAGTTCCTTTACTAGATTTCCAGTTATATTGTAAAACTTCATTACTTTTACTTTCTGCTTTTATGCTAAAAGTTATAACATCATCTTTTTTGGTAGTATTTTTGGGATAAAAATCAAATGTTTTAATAGCTGGAGCAGTCTTTTTTTGTGCTTTTAAAACTATTCCACCATCATTAGTAGGAGTTATTACTAAGCCATTTTCACAAGATGCTAAAAGTATGCTAGATAGGAATAAAGCTGTTAATTTAAAATATTTTTTCATAATTCACACTCTCTTTTTAACTCATTAGTTTGTTTTTGCCATAGCAGATGGGGAAGGACTAGAACTTATGCTAGCACTTGGAGTTGGAACTGGTGAATTACTAGGTGATACTACTGGAGACGGACTAGCACTTACAGTTATACTTGGAGTTGCACTTGGAACTGCCGAGTTACTAGGTGATACTACTGGAGATGGACTAGCACTTACGGTTATGCTTGGAGTTGCACTTGGAGCTGGTGAATTACTAGGTGATACTACTGGAGATGGGCTAGTACTTACAGTTATACTTGGAGTTGCACTTGGAACTGAAGAATTACTAACTTGATTTACAGAGATAGAACCATCTTGATTTACAAAAATATTAACACTAGCAGTATTTGTCATAACACCATCTGAAATAACAACTGAAACTACAGATAAACCATATTCTGGAGAACTATCTTGTTTAAAAGGTCTCCAACTTGTTGTATTTCCAGCATTAGCAGTTAACATGCCTTTAGTAGCTGTCCAATTATATTGTAAAGGTTTACCTTCTGGATCATTAGCAACCACACTAAAAGTTATAATGTCATTTTTTGTAATACCATTTTTAGGATTATAATCAAAAGACGCTATTACAGGCATCCTATTAGGAACCCCTAATGTATCTTTTACTACATCACAAGCAGAAAAAAACATCGAACTCAAAACTAATGAGCTTGAAACTAAAAATCTTCTTTTCATAAAACCACCTTTTGTTTAATTTAATCTTTATATTTATATTTTATCAGTTTAAATTAAACTGTCAATAGGTTAATAAAACTTTTTTTAGACTTTACAGATATAAAAAATAATTATAAACTTGATAAATAAAGCGATTTAGCTATTAAAAATAATCCATTAATATATTTAGAGAGGTTTTATTTTGAAAGATAATTATTATATTACAACAGCAATAGATTATTCTAATGCTCCACCTCATTTAGGTCATGCTTATGAAAAAATAACAGCTGATTTTATTGCCAGACATCAAAGAATGAGAGGTAAAGATGTTTTTTTTATTACAGGTGTAGATGAACATGGAACTAAAAATGAAAAAGCATCTAAAGAAAGAAATATGACCCCTCAAGAACATTGTGATGACATAGCTGAAAAGTATAAAGAAACTTGGGCAGAATTAGGTATTTCTTATGATTATTTTATAAGAACAACAGATGAATTACATAAAAAAGCTGTAATAGAAATATTTTTAAAACTACAAGCACAAGGAGATATTTATAAGAAAAAATATGAAGGACTTTATTGTTCTGGTTGTGAAGCTTTTTATTTAGAAAAAGATTTATTAGAAGGTAATATTTGTCCTGTACATAATAGAGCAACAGAAATAGTAGCAGAAGAAAATTACTTTTTTAATATTACTAAGTACAAAGAAAAAATAAAACAACATATCCTTAATAACCCTAATTTTATTAGACCAGAAAGTAAAAAAAATGAAATATTAAATATGATTGATGATTTTCAAGATATTAGTATTTCAAGAGAAACTGTAAAATGGGGTATTCCTGTACCTAATGATGAAAAACAAGTTTTATATGTTTGGATAGATGCTTTAAACAATTATATTACAGGATTAGGTTTTTTTGGTGGAAGAACAGAAGATTTAAAAAAATATTGGCCTGCTGATGTTCAAATAGTAGGTAAAGATATTTTAAAATTCCATGCTATTATTTGGCCAGCGATTTTATTAGCTTTAGATTTACCATTACCAAAAACTATTTTTTCTCATGGTTTTATAACTATAGGTGGTTCTAAAATAAGTAAAACAACAGGAAACGTAATTAAACCTAAAGATTTAGCTGATAAATATCAAGCAGATGGATTAAGATATTTTATTATAAGAGAACTAAACTATGGAAATGATGGTAATTTTGATGCTACCTTTAAAGAGGATAAATCTTTTGATAAATGTGAACCTTTAGAAAATAGAGTTAACTCTGATTTAGCAAATAATTTAGGTAATTCTTTAAATAGAATAGTGGCATCTATTTTAGCAAAAAATTGTAATGGAATTATTCCAGAAAGACTCTTAGAAGCTGAAAAAGATTTTCCTTCTTTTGTAGAAGAAATCAAAAATAGAATTGCAAATCATATGGATAACTTTGAGATTCAAGAAGCAGTTAGTACTACATGGGAATTAGTTAATAAATTAAATAAATATATTGATACTGAAGCTCCTTGGACTTTAGCAAAAAAAGCCTTAGAAGATGAAAGTACAAAACCTTATTTTCATGGAGTTTTATATACTTGTTTAGAAACTTTAAGAATAGTATCTTTATTGGCGTACCCTATAGTTCCTAATATTGCAAAAAGAATTTGGAATCAATTAGGAATAAATGAAAATATAGACGAACAAAAATGGGATAAAATTACTTGGGGATTGACTAAAGCAGGTGCACAAACTCAAAAAGGTGAAATTGTTTATCCAAGAATAGATTCTAAATTAGCAGATAAAGCTAAAAAATAAACTTAAATAAACTAATAAAAAAGGTGATTTTATAAATAAAATCACCTTTTTTTAATTAATTATTTTAAAATAATTCAATATTAATTGGCAGAAGCTTCATTTTTAGTTTTTTTTAGACCACCAACAAAAGCAACCACAAAAGTTATGATTGAAACTATAATTACGCTTATTGCAGATTTAAAACCGATTACATATAAAGCTATCCCAGCTAAAAATGCACTAAAAGAGTAAATGGTAATAACTGTTCTTCTTTGAGATAAACCTAATTTTAATAATCTATGGTGTAAATGTCCTTTATCTGGTTGAAAAATAGGTTTTTTATTAATAGCTCTTCTAACTATTGCAAAAGCTGTATCAAATATAGGTACACCTAAGATTAATAAAGGAATTAATATAGTAACAGTAGTAGCAAATTTTAGAACACTAGATACTGAAATTGCAGCCAAAGTAAAGCCTAAAAATAAACTACCTGAATCACCCATAAATATTTTTGCAGGATTAAAATTATATCTTAAAAATCCTATGGTACCACCAACAAGAGTTAATATTATTACCGCAGCAAATACTTGACCTGTTTGTATAGCGATAATAGAAAGTGTAATCCCAGCTATCATAGAAACACCTGCGGCTAAACCATCAAGTCCATCTATTAAATTTATTGTATTAGTAATACCTACTAACCAAAAAACTGTCATAAAAGCGGAGAGCCAAGTTGGTAAAACCCACATATCTCCAAAAGGATTCGATAATACTAACATTTTTACACCTAATGAATAGGCAACTGAAGCTATTATTATTTGTGCTATAAACTTAACTTTAGCTGGTAATGGTTTAAGATCGTCAACTACGCCTAAAAGAAACATCATTGATGAACCAGCAATTATTCCATACCATTTGGAACTTTTAGCAAAAAAACCTGGTTCTAAAAACTCTATCATTAAAAGGGAGAGTAAAAAGCCTAAAAATATTGCTATCCCACCTAATCTTGGAATAGGTGTTTTATGGACTTTTCTAGGATCAGGTTGATCCATTTTACCCATATAATGAGCAAACCTAACAACATGAGGAATTAAGAGATCAGTCCCTAACCAAGCGACTAAAAGAGCGACAACGTACGGCCAATTATGTTCCATGCTAAAAATACCCTAAAATAGATTTTATCTATACATTAATTATATGTTAATCAAATCTTAACCTGACTTCTAAGTATACAAATCTTTATATATTTCAAAATTTTTACAAATTTCTAATACTTGCTGCTTAGCTTTTTCTTTTGCCTCAGCAGAAGTAGAGTTTTCTATAATATCTGCAATAATATTACCAATTTTTACCATTTCTGCTTCTTTCATACCTCTACTTGTTAATGCTGGAGTTCCTATTCTTATTCCACTAGTAACAAATGGAGATTGAGGATCATTTGGTACAGTATTTTTATTAACTGTTACATTTGATTCTCCTAAAGCCTTTTCTATAGCTTTACCAGTTAAGCCTTTTTTTCTTAAATCTATTAGCATTAAATGGTTATCAGTACCACCAGAAACTAAATCTATACCTCTATCCATAAGAGTTTTTGCTAAAATTTGAGCATTTTTTATTACTTGTTCTTGATAAGTTTTAAAATTATCTTCTAAGGCTTCTTTAAAAGCAACAGCTTTGGCAGAAATAACATGAATTAGTGGACCTCCTTGAGTTCCAGGAAAAACAGCTTTATCTATTTTTTTAGCAATTTCTTCATCATTAGACATAATAACACCACCTCTTGGACCTCTGAGTGTTTTATGTGTAGTTGTAGTAATCACATGAGCATGTTCTATAGGAGATGGGTATAAGCCTGTAGCAACTAATCCAGCTACATGAGCTATATCGGCCATTAAATAAGCTCCTACTTCATCTGCAATTTCTCTAAATTTAGCAAAGTCTAATTTTCTAGGATAAGCACTAAAACCAGAAATAATTAATTTAGGCTTACATTCTAAAGCTACTTTTCTTATTTCATCATAATTAATTAAACCAGTTTCTGAATCAACTCCATAAAAAAATGAATTAAAATATAATCCAGATATATTTACCTTACTTCCATGAGTTAGATGTCCCCCATGAGAAAGATTCATACCTAAAATATTATCATTAGGTTTTAGCAGTGCTAAAAAAACGGCATTATTTGCATTAGCACCAGAGTGAGGTTGAACATTGGCATAATTAACATTAAAAAGTTTTTTTAATCTATCTATAGCTAAATTTTCTACTATATCTGCATATTCACAGCCGCCATAATATCTTTTAGCTGGCAACCCTTCAGCATATTTATTTGTAAAAATAGATCCTTGTGCTTCTAAAACAGCTTGACTAACATAATTTTCAGAAGCTATAAGTTCTAAATGATGATTTTGTCTTTCTTTTTCTTTTAATAAAGCAGAGAATACTTCATTATCATATTCTAAATAATTTTTCATTTGTTACTCCATAATTAAAATAGTTAATAAAAACTGGTAATTTAAATTAATTACTAACTAATTAGCATTTTTATTAAATTATCATATATTATTATTATAATTATCTGTGATAAAAAATTAATTTATGAATATATTAATAAGAAAAGAAAATATAAATGATTTTATTGGGATTTCTGAAGTAAACACTCAAGCATTTAAACAAGAAAATGAAGCTAAATTAGTAAATTTACTTAGAAGCAGTATAAATTTTATACCTGAGTTATCTTTAGTTGCAATATTAAACGATAAGTTAATAGGGCATATTTTATTTACCAAAATAAAAATAATAAATGAAAAAAAACAAGGTTTTGAAAGCTTAGCTTTAGCTCCTATGTCTGTTTTACCAGAATTTCAAAATAAAGGTATTGGAAGCAAGTTAGTAAAAGAAGGCTTAAATCAATCAAAAAACTTAGGCTACAAATCAGTAATTGTTTTAGGTCATAGTGAATATTATCCAAAATTTGGATTTAAAAAAGCCAGTAATTGGAATATAAAATGTCCTTTTAATGTTCCAGATTCTAGTTATATGGCAATAGAACTAATTGATAAAGGATTAGATAATATTTCTGGTATAGTAGAGTATTCTAAAGAATTTTCATTATTATAAATAAAAATAGACTTGAATTATCAAGCCTATTTTTATTAAAAAGTTTTATTATTTAGGTATTTTATAAATATTATTAGGTGCTTTATTTATAGCTTCTACAACCTTTTTAACAAATGGTAGTTCTATTTCTTTATCCCATTCTTCATTTTGATTATTAGGTGCTGCTGCTAATTTTAAAGCATTTAAATCTTTTTCATCTATAGTACCTTTTGCTTGCAATTTTTTCCAAACAGGAATTAAATCTTTAGGAACTATTCCAAATGGAGTATTAATTTTTTCTACAACCTCTTTATTTTCAACTTTAGCTGGTGTTGGTGCAACTTTTTTCTTTTCATCTGTTTTTTTAGGAGGTGGAGGAACTTGTTTTTGAGCAGGTTTAAAAGAAATATCGCCATCTTCTAATTTGGTAGCTAACTTTTTCAAGAAAGCTTCTTCTTCAGGATCTAATTCTGTATTTTGTTTAGTAGGAGCAGCTAATAATTTTAATTTATCAAAATCTTGTAAGTTTACAGAACCTTTAGCTTGTAATTTTTTCCATTCTTCAGCTAAAGAAGGAGGCACTTTTCCGAAAGCAGAAGCTTCTACTTTAGTTTCAACAGCAGGTTTTTGTTCTGTTTTTTGAGCAGGTTTAAAAGAAATATCGCCATCCTCTAATTTGGTAGCTAACTTTTTCAAGAAAGCTTCTTCTTCAGGATCTAATTCTGTATTTTGTTTAGTAGGAGCAGCTAATAATTTTAATTTATCAAAATCTTGTAAGTTTACAGAACCTTTAGCTTGTAGTTTTTTCCATTCTTCAGCTAAAGAAGGAGGCACTTTTCCGAAAGCGGAAGCTTCTACTTTAGTTTCAACAGCAGGTTTTTGTTCTGTTTTTTGAGCAGGTTTAAAAGAAATATCGCCATCCTCTAATTTGGTAGCTAACTTTTTCAAGAAAGCTTCTTCTTCAGGATCTAATTCTGTATTTTGTTTAGTAGGAGCAGCTAATAATTTTAATTTATCAAAATCTTGTAAGTTTACAGAACCTTTAGCTTGTAGTTTTTTCCATTCTTCAGCTAAAGAAGGAGGCACTTTTCCGAAAGCAGAAGCTTCTACTTTAGTTTCAACAGCAGGTTTTTGTTCTGTTTTTTGAGTAGGTTTAGCTGGAGTTACAGAGATACTATTTTTATTTTGAGCCAAAGCTTCATTAATTTTTGCACTATATTTTTCCAAAAATACTTTTTCTTCAGCTGTCATAGATTGATCAGGTCTTTTTTCACCTATTACTTTCATTTCAGCTAATAATGAATTAAACTCATCTGCTGTTAATTTTCCATCTTTTGTTATTTCTTGCCATTTTTTTTGTAATGAAGCTGGGGCTTCTGATTTTGGAGTCGTTTTATTTTCATTACCACCTTCTACAAAAGGAATATTTCGCTCTGGTTTTACATTATCTTTTTTCTTTGGTTTAGTTATACCTGTTAAACCACCATTATTTTCATTTGGTTTTGAACTTAATTTTGATATTTGTGAATCTAAAATATTTGAAACTTCTCCAAAAAGAGCTTTAGGATCTTCTAGATCTTTTGCTTCTCCTAAATTTTCATATTCACTTTTTAAAGTATCCCTAGCAGCTTTTAATTTATTTACATCTTTAGAATCTTTTACTCCATTTAAAACTTCATCTGCCTTACTTGAGAATTTCTCTAATTTACTATTTAGATCTACTCTTTTATCAACTATTCCTCTTAATTTACTTAATTCAGGATAATCTCCTATTTTACCTAAAAGATCTTTCATTTCATTCATTAATTCTGCATCTTCTAGTTTTAACCCTTTTTTAGTTCCTGTTGTTTTAGGTTCAGTTTTATCAACAACAGGTTCTGCTACTTTGTTATCAGCCGGTTTATCTTTAACAGGCTCTTTATTTTGATCAAAAAAGCTTAATTCAAAATTTTTACTAGATAATATCAAAACTTGTAAGTTTTTAAGGAAATCTTTTTCTTCATCAGATAAAACAACATTTTGTCTTGACGAAACAAATTTTAGAAGGCTTTGATATTCAGGACCTGTTATTTTTCCATCTTCTATAACTTTATTCCATTCTTGTTTTAAACCTTCAGGAACATCACCAATATTTTTTTGAGTTATTTGATCTGTTGGTGAAGTATCTGCAAAACTTAGAACTGCTTTAACTGGAATACTGCCCTCATTACCAGAAGTTTTTGCAAACTGAGAGTTTAGATTTTTTATAAAATTAACAACTTCTTTATTAACGCTTTTATCTTCATTAATAGTTTTAGCTTCTTTTAAAAGTAGTTTGTAATCTTCTTTGGAAATTACACCATCTTGGCTTACTTTGTTCCAAACTGGTTCTAAAGATTTTGGTATTTGCATAATTATTTCCTTCCCAAATTACAAATTATTACTTCTTATGCTTAAAACACGATCTAAAAGAGATGGATCTTTTGCTCTTAACTTAGCATAAGCACTTTCAGGCCCATCTCCTAAGTCATCTAAAGTTCTTCTAGCTACTTTATTTCTATCGGCATCACCTTCTACACCTTTTAAGAATTTCATAACATCATCTCTAGATATAGCTGGGTTTCCATCAGCATATTCTTTAAGCATAGCAGATAAAAGAGTTTTGCCAACTTTTAAATCATCACACATTTTATCTCCATCAGTATATTTAGCAACAAGAGCTAAATCTTTTGTAGTTAGTGGTTCTGTTAAAACAAAGTCAAAAATTTCTTTTTTACTATATTCTTTTAATTGCTTAGCAAAATCAGCTTCATTAAAGTTTGGATTAGTCATATATTGGTTTAATAATTTATTTTTACTACCTTTATCCAAGTTTTCTGTTTTTAAAGGAACCCCTAATTGACCTGCTAAATCTAACAAATCTTCTCTTTCTCCAGGTCTTCCTTTTTTACCAACAATATTAACCAAATCAGCTAAATCATTTTTATTTAATTTAGCAATAACTTTTTCAGGTATTTTACCTTCTAATATCCCTCTAGCCATAGTTAAAGCAGCTGAATCTTCATGATTTATGGCATAAGATAAAGATTTTGCATACTCATTAATTTCTTTTTCAGAAGCTTCTTTTTTAACCGGTTTAGTTGCTCCTGTATTATCTACACCATTAGGTTTATCTTTATCATCTTTAGGTTTCTCTGCTGGTTTAGTTTTTAATTTATCTAATGTTTCTTTATCAAATTCATCATCTATATTAGTAATACTTGATTTCTTATCATAAAGTTCTCTAGCTAATCTTAAGTACTCTTCTTCTGATGATTTTGATAAAATTTTAATAGCTTTTACTTGTTCATCATGATCTAACATTTTTAATATTTCACTAGCATCTTTTTCTTGAGCTATAGATCCTAACATAGTTCTTGTAGCATCTTCTTTTTTACCAGAGCCAATGCCTAAAAATGGAGTTTTTAGCATATCTTTCAAAGCTTTTACAGTTTCTGGTCTATTTTGTTCATGTAGAAGTTCTTGAGTTTTACCATAATCAGCTAATCTGGTTTCTAATTTTTTTCTAAGTTCTCCTTCTGGTAATTTACTTACTAAATCTTCAGAAGATCTTTTTTCAGCTCTACCAAAAGTTTTACTTTCTGCTAAAGAATTTGCAGAATCAACCATTTTAGAGGCTTGCATTACTTTATTATCAGCTGATATTTTAATTTCTTGAGCTTCAGGAGCTCCAGCTAAGATAGCTTTTATTTTTTTGAAAATAGGATCATCATCTAAACCTTTATATTTACCTAATAGCTCATCTATTTGTTTTAATGCAGAAGAAAATTTGCTTTTATCTCCAGTTTTTAAAACATCTGCTACAGTATCATCTATTATTTTATTTATATCTTTAATAAGAGCTGTTTTGGAGTTATTATAAATTTCTGCATTAGCTTTATCTTTAACAGATTTTACTTCAGGATTTTCTTTATTTTCAGGAGTTAAACCATCATACTCCCCATTAAGTTTTTTCTTATCACTATCTAATCTTTCTGCACTTCTATCTTTAGCATTATCTATTATATCTTTACCTGTTTGAAGAAAATGTTTTTTCTTTAATTCTGCAATTGTTTTATCAATAGCTTCAACTTCAGATTTAGCTGCAGGAGATTTAGCAGCTTTTTCTCTTAAGGCTTCTAGTCTTTTAATTTCTTCAGCTAATTCATCTGGCTTAGCTGGTTCTTCTTTTGGTTTTACATCTTTTTTAGGTTCAGTTCCATTTACTTTATTATCAGCTGGAACATCTTTTTTAGGTTCAATAGAACCATTCTTTTTAGCTTTTAATTCATTAATGGCTTTATCAATAGCTTCAACTTCAGATTTGGTATTAGGAGATTTAGCTGCTTTTTCTTTTAGAACTTCTAATTTTGCAATTTCTTGATCTATAGGATCTGTAGAAGGTTTACTTTCATTGCCATCAATAAAATTTACTGTTGGTTGAGCCGAGCCAGCTTTTGTTTCTACACTAATTGTTTTATTATCTTTTGTTCCTTCTTCTAAGTTATCTATAAATTTTTTAACTTCTGGGGCAGGATTATTTCCAGCAACTTTTTTTACAGTTTCTACATCTGCTCTATTAACAACGCCATCCGCAGCAACTTGAGTCCATACAGATTGAAGGCTTTGAGGTACAACCATTGACATTAATAAAAACTCCTAAAACATTTATACACTTATAATATGGCTTATAAACTAGAAAAACTTGCTTAAAATAGTATATTGAAAGTTTAAATCTTGTTAAAAATTAGGTTAGAATACAAAACTATTGAAATTAATTTACTTTTATTGTAAAATAATATTTACAAATAAGTAATAAAAGAGGTTTTATGTATAAAAAAATTTTAAGTAGCATATTTTTAACTATTATTTTATCATGTTCAACAACAAATAATAGTCCAGTTATTTTAGATAAAGCTGCCATACAAACTGAGAAAAAAAATACAAAAACTTATTCTTGTAATAAAGATAATGATATTGAAATAGAAATATACTCTAATAATAAAAATAATTCTTATCATGATAAATCTAAATCTAAAGATTTTTATTCAGGAGAGATTCCACTTGAGGGAGTTGATGTAACTTTAGGTAATAATAAATTAGTTTCTGATAAAAATGGAAAAATTATTATAAAAAAAGATACTTATAAAAACGGAGATGAAATAAAATTTTATAAAAAAGACTTTATGCCATTTTCTTATCCAATATATTCATCTTCTTATTGTAATTATCATTTAGGATTACCTTCTTTAAATGATGAAGAAAAAGGTACTAAAATAGATTTTGAGTTGTTTTCTTTTATTAAAAAAGAAACAACTTATCCAAGTTATTTTTATAAAAATAATAAAGGTTCCGAAGGTTACTATATTATTAGAAATAAAGAACAGTTTGATAAAGCAAAACCAGATTTATTATTAGCTTATGAGTTTTTAGATAACAATATAGAAAAACTAAATAAATTAGAAAAAGAAGTTTTGAATAAAAATAAAATGCTTGTTATTTATATTGAAAATACTAATAGTTTGGGCGAAAATACAGGTGGAAATAAAATAAACTATATTTCTGAAAATGAAAAAAATATAGTTCTTTCTTATAAACCAATTGAATTAGTAAACTTAGATTGTTTTTATGGTAAGTGTTTAGAAGCTACAGGGGATATTTTTGCATTAGAATATCAAATTATTGCTTTACCTTATTCAGATAAAAAATTAAAATTCAACTCATTTTTTGAATAGCTTTATCAATACTATAAAAAAAGGTTTACTTTAAGTTTTTTTTTGAGTAAAATTCAAAACAAGTATTTTTAATAAGATCTTAGTTCTATTTTATAGTATTAAAATTTATGGATTCTTATCAACTTAGTCTTTTTTCAGGTGATGTTCCTGATGAAAATATAAATAAAAAATTAGATACTACTAAAAAAAGTAGTGATTCTACTAATACTGCGAATAATTTAAATTCTATTGATACTAAAAAAGAAGAAGTAATTTTAAAAAATAAAGAAATAGAGAACAAAAGTTTTGAAGATTTAGAAATAGAAAAAATATATAATAATTTTAAAAAATTAGAAACTCCTTCTAGAAATGATAAAGAATTATTTTTATCTGAACTAAAAAAAATAGCTAGTAATTGTAAAAAATGTCCTTTATATCAAACAAAAACTAATATAGTTTTTTCTGATGGTGATTTTGAAGCCCCTATTTTACTTGTAGGTGAAGGCCCTGGTGAAAATGAGGATAAAACAGGAATTCCTTTTGTTGGTAAAGCGGGGCAACTTTTAGATAAAATTTTGGAATCAGGGGGGTTTAAAAGAGAAAATGATTTTTATATTATAAATGCTGTAAAATGCAGACCTCCACAAAATAGAACTCCTACACCAGAAGAGATAGACGCTTGTTATCCTTTTTTAGAAAAACAAATGGAAATTTCAGAGGCACAGATAGTTTTATTATCTGGAGCTACAGCAATGAAAGCAGTTTTAAAAATTAATGCAGGAATAACAAAAATGAGAGGTGAATGGATTGAAAAAAATGGTAAGTATTTAATGCCAATTTTTCATCCATCTTATTTACTAAGAAACACATCTAAAGATGTTGGATCTCCAAAGTGGTTAATGTGGCAAGATATAAAAAAAATTGCACAAAAAAATAAAATTTTAAATTCTAACGAAGAAGATAGTAATTAGAGAGGTAGTAATTAATGCTTAGATTTCTTATAAGAAGATTATTTTTTCTTATTTTTATAGTTTTTGGAGTTTCAGTTCTAGTATTTATTTCAGTGAGACTCCTTCCAGGAGATCCAGCTCAAATTATGCTTGGAGAGAGAGCTAATCCAGAATCATTAGCAAAACTTAGAGAAACTTTAGGTTTGGATAAACCTTGGCATATTCAATATTTATATTATATAAGTCATGTAATAAAAGGTGATTTAGGTAATTCTATTGTTACAAATAATTCAGTTATGGCAGAAATACTTAAAAAATTTCCTGCAACAGTAGAACTAGCTTTTGGTAGTATTTTAATTGCAACTATTATAGGAGTTTCAGCTGGTATCTTAGCTGCTGTTTATAGAAATTCTTGGCTGGATAATATAGTTATGGTAGGTGCTTTGACTGGTGTATCTATGCCTATATTTTGGTTGGGTTTAATTTTAATGCTTATTTTCTCTTCTTATTTAGAATTACTACCTTTATCAGGAAGAATGGATATAACATCTGATATTGAAACAGTAACTAATTTTTATCTAATTGATACTTTAATAAAAGGCGATTTCCAAAGTTTTGCAGATGTTGTAAGACATTTAATTTTACCTTCATTTACACTTTCTACTGTACCAACAGCAATAATAGCAAGAATGACTAGAGCTAGTATGTTAGAAGTTCTTAGCCAAGATTATATAAAAACAGCTTATGCAAAAGGTGTAGATAGAATAAGAGTTATTTTACATCATGCTCTAAGAAATGCACTTATACCTATTGTTACTATTACAGGATTACAGCTTGGTATGTTACTAAGTGGAGCAGTATTAACAGAAACCGTATTTTCTTGGAATGGATTAGGATCTTATGTTGTTAATGCAGTAGGAGCAAGAGATTTTCCTGTTATACAAGGGTGCGTTTTAATTTTTTCTATAACCTTTGTATTAATAAATATGCTTGTAGATTTAAGTTATTTTATTATAGATCCTAGAGTAAGAGCAGATAAGTAAAATGAAACTTTCACTTCAAGAAAATGAAGATGAATATATATTAACAAAAGAGATTCCTTACAAAAATCTTTTGAAAAGGGAAACTCTTTTTAGCTTATTTTTACTATTATTCTTTTTTCTACTTATAAGATTATATTTTTTAATCCCTCTAACAGCTTTTTTTATTTTTCTAGCTTCTTGGCAAACAACAGAAGATAATTTTAAGCTAGTAATTTATAAAAAAATAAAAGAAATTAGAATATATCGTTATTATATGGGTAGATATAAAGTAAAAGAATTTATTTATAATGCAAAAGATTTTAGTTTTATACAAATACAAAAACAAGTTACATCTATAAAAGAAACAGGTAGATTTTCTATAAGGATGCTAAGTGAAGCTCCTGAATCTGAAAAAAAAGGTGGGAAAATTATAGTTTTATTAAAAGACTTAGATCTTGATGATATAGAACATGCAAAAATAATGAGTTTCTTTTTAGGTCTAATTTATGATTCTAGAATTAAATATAAAGTAGAACTAAATTAAATACAAATATATGATTAGCCGAAACAGTGAGTATGAAAAAGTGGGTTGCAACCCACTTTTTCATACTCACTGTTCCAGACCTACTGTTTCAAAGAAGTATTTTTCTGTAAATCTAATTTTTTACTTTCTAGTTCTCTACAGAAAATCCGTAACTATGTAAACCAGGTAAATAATTTACACCATAATAAGTAAATATAACAGCAACAAACCCTAAAATAGCTAAAATAGCAGATGTTTTACCTCTAATATTCATTCCTATTCTTGAGTGGATATAAGCACCATAAAATAACCATGTCATTAAAGAAGCTGTTTCTTTAGGATCCCAACTCCAATAAGTTCCCCAAGCATGATTTGCCCACATAGCTCCTGTAATTATTCCAAAAGCTAATATAGGGAATCCAAATAAAATTAATTTATAAGTTAAATCATCAAAAAAATCAACTTGAGGGTCTGTTTCATTTTTAGCACCTAATCTGTTTTTATCATTATTAGATAAAGTTTCTGTCATTACCATAGCTACATTAGAATCTGCGATAGCTGGTCCAGTAGAAGCTAAAGATAGCTTAACTTCTTTGGCTAAAGAACCTTGTTTTTTCTTATTGTGTAAATAAAGTAAAACTAAATAAGCTATAGCTGTTGTAGTTGAAAGTAAAAAAACAGAGTAACTTACAATCATAGCAGTTGTATGTATTTTTATCCAATAACTTTGTAAAGCAGGAACTAATGGGTCATTACCTCTAAAATTTCTAGGTAAAATACTAGTGATACCTATTAACAAAGAAATTCCAGGAGACATAACAACTCCTAGTAAATCATTTTTATACATTCTATGAATAACAAGGAATAAAATAGTTGATAAAGATGTCATTAAAACCATAGATTCATAAAAATTACTCCAAGGCACATGTCCTGAAACTATAGCTTTTGCTACTAAAGCAGCAGTTGAGGTTATAAAAGTAAAAATCATACCTACATAACCTAAAATAGATGTTATTTGAGCTTTCTGTGCATCCTTTTTTTTATTTACAACACTAAAAAGGAAAAGGATAAAACTGATTAAGGAAGCCCAAAAAGTTCCTGTAACCAGATTAATTTCTAATATTTCTAAATTCATATTTTTATAACCAATATAAACAGTTAGAAGTTAGAAGTTAGAAGTTAAAAGATTAATTTAATTTTATTCTTTTAACTGTTAACTATTAACTGTTAACTTAATTACCTATTAATATTATATAAAAAATATAGCTTCTTAATAAAAAGGTTTAACTAAATTTAACTAACTAATAAAGGTATTTTAAATCTAAATAATTTTTATTATAAAAAAAGTAATAACTAATGATTTGGCTTGTTTTCAAAAAGATTTTTATATCTTATACTAATATTTAATTATTATTTTTTATTGAACAGTTAATGAATTTTCAAAATATAGTATTAAATTTACATAATTTTTGGTCTGATAATGGATGTATTATTCAACATCCTTACGACATAGAAAAAGGTGCTGGAACTATGAACCCAGCTACTTTTTTGCGTTCATTAGGTCCTGAACCTTGGAAAGTAGCTTATATAGAACCATCAAGAAGACCTACCGATGGAAGGTATGGAGAAAATCCTAATAGATTACAACATTATTTCCAATACCAAGTTATAATAAAACCATCTCCAGATAATATTCAAGAATTATATTTAAATAGCTTAAAAAAAATAGGTATAAATCCTATGGAACATGATATAAGATTTGTAGAAGATAATTGGGAATCACCTACACTAGGAGCTTGGGGAGTTGGTTGGGAAGTATGGTTAAATGGAATGGAAATAACTCAATTTACTTACTTTCAACAAGCTGGGGGCTTTGATTGTAAGCCTGTATCTGTAGAAATAACTTATGGTTTAGAAAGATTAGCCATGTATTTACAAAATAAAAATTCTGTTTATGAATTAAATTGGAATAATGATGTTACTTATGGAGATATTTACTTACAAAGTGAAATTCAAAATAGTAAATATAACTTTGATTATTCAAACTCAGATATGTTATTTGAGTTATTTCAAAAATATGAGAAAGAAGCTGAATCTTTAATAGAAAACAACCTTGTTTATCCAGCTTATGATTATGTACTAAAATGCTCTCACTCATTTAATTTATTAGATGCCAGAGGAGTAATAAGTGTTACAGAAAGAACTGGATATATAAAAAGGATCAATAATTTAGCTAGAATGGTAGCAAAAGAATATTTAAAACAAAGAGAAGAGTTAAATTTTCCTTTGTTAAAAAAATAGAGTCTAAAAAAAGAAAGAGATATTAGGAGGATAAAAATGTCTGGAAACTCTATGGCAAAATTAGTGCTTTTAAAAAGTGGTGTTTCTTCTAAAGAATTTCCACTAGAGAGTGAAGTTATAAATGTAGGTAGATGGGATCCTGATAGTGGTGCTTTCCCTGATTTAGATTTAACTAATGATGATGTTGATGCTAAAATATCTAGAAAACATGCAAAAATAATTTCTAAAAATGGACAATTTTTTGTAGAAGATTTAGGTAGTCTTAATGGTACTTATGTTAATAGAGGTGAAAGACTAGTTCCTGGAGAACCTCAACCAATAAAAGATGGTGATGAAATAATTTTTGGAAAAACTTTTTTTAGATTCCAATTAGACTAATGCTAAATAAAGCCATTAAAATTGCTGTAGAAGCTCATAAAGAACAACTTGATAAAAATAATCAATCGTATCTTGGTCATATTTTTAGAGTTATGAATATGGGTAAAACTATTGATGAAAAAATTTGTGGAATATTACATGATTTAGTAGAAGATACTAATTGGACTTTTGAAAAGCTAGAAAAAGAAGGGTTTTCTGAGGAAATAATAAGTGCTTTAAAATGTTTAACTAAAACTAATGAAGAAGAACCTTATGACAATTTTATTAATAGGGTTCTTTCTAATAAGTTGGCGATATCAGTAAAAATAAATGATTTAACAGATAATCTTGATATAAAAAGATTTGAGCAATTAAAAGAAACTGATTTAAAAAGGCTAAATAAATATCTTAAAGCATATAAAAAACTAACTGAATTTAATAATATAGTTTAATCATTAATTATATGTTCTATTCTTTTATCTGGAATAAACCAAATACAAGCTACTATTACATATAAAGCAAAAGCTATTATAGAATTATAAAAAGATAAACATATTGCAATAGCATAAATTACAATAGAAATTAGACCTTTAATATCTTTACCAATAGCTTGAGCTATTTTAGATTCTTTACCATGTCTAGAAATTAAAGCTTTAACTAAAATAAAATAAGCAAAACCTGCCATAAATAATACTATTCCATAAAGCATTACAGATAAATCAGAAAAATGAGTTTCACCTACATAACCTGTTACAAAGGGAAATAAAGAAAGCCAAAATAATAAATGTAAGTTTGACCAAAGAATTTTTCCATTTATTTTTTGTGCTATATGAAAAAGATGATGATGATTATTCCAATAAATACCAACATAAACATAACTTAGAATATAACTTATAAAAACGGGTAATAATTTTTTTAAATCATCAAAATCAGATGAATGTGGAACTTTCATCTCTAAAACCATAATGGTTATTATTATAGCAATAACACCATCACTAAATGCTTCTAATCTGTTTTTATTCATGTTAAAACTTAAATATTAAATATTTTTCTTTAAATTATACTAAATAAATGAATTTTACTATCATTAATTTTATCTTTATCTCTATTTTATCAAAAAAATAAAAATAAATTCTTAAATTTTTAAACTAGGATTTTATATCTAGTCCCATTTTTTTAGCATACAAGTTTATAATTATCTATACTTAAAATTATTATAAAAACACACTTTGTCCTTCCGTAAGATCCTGAATCAATGCTGAATCAAGTTCAGCATGACTTGATGATGACTATAAGCAACTTTTACAATTAATTTTGTATTTCATTTATAAGGAAATAGCTATAAAAATTATTTATATCTTTTGGGTATTTTAATAAATAATTTTTGATTTATTAAAATAATACTTGCTATTCTACCTACTAGTAGGTAGAATATAATAAGTTATAAAAAAAGAAAGATGTATATTATGAGTAATTCTTCAGAAAATATAAATACTAAAAATAAGATAGAGTCTTTATCTAAAGATATGATTTTAACTAATGGTTATAATGGTTTTAGTTACAATGATTTATCAAAATCGCTTGGAATAAAAAAAGCAAGTATTCATTATTATTTTTCTTCTAAAGAAGAACTAGGATTAAAATTTATTAAAAATTTTAGTGAAGATATAGAGAGAGCTTTTGATAGTTTTGAAAAACAGAAATTAAATCCTAAAGAAAAAATAGAATCTTACTTAGAGCTATTTGAAAGTTTTGCTAACTCAAAAACTAAAATTTGTCCTACAGGAATGCTTAGTAGTGAATTAAATAATATACCTGATAAGATGTACCAAGAACTTTTAGTTTTTTTTGAAAAAACAGAAAGTTGGTTAAATAAAACTATATCTGAAGGTAAAAATCAAAAACTATTTAAAGATGAAATTAAAGAAAATGACTTTACATTAACTATTATGAGTTCAATTCAAGGTGGATTACAAATAGCCCGTCTAAAAAAAGAGCCTGATATATATATAAATATATCTTCACAATTAAAAAAACAACTTTTTATTTAAAAAATGAGGTTCTATTAATGAATATAACTAAAGATGCAATTATAGGTTTTAATCAAGAAGGAAAAAAAATTATTAGTGCTAAATTTTTAAGAGAAATTTGTCTTGAAATTGGTGCTGATGATGTGGGTTTTATAAATATAGATAATCCAGAAATAAGTAATTATAAAAAAGAGTTGACTAATCTATTTCCAAAAGTAAAAGGTATTATTAGTTTTGTATGCCGTATGAATAAAGAACCTGTTAGATCCGCTCATAGATCAATAGCTAATAATGAGTTTCATCATGTTTCTCACGAAACTATTAAAATAGGTCATGAAATAGCTAAAAAAATGGAATCTCTAGGTATAAAATCTATGAATGAACCAGTTGGATTTCCTATGGAAGCAGAAAATTTTCCTGATAAAATGTGGATGATTTCATTTAAACCTTTAGCAGAAGCTACTGGTCTAGGTAAGATGGGTATTCATAGAAATATTATTCATCCCAAGTTTGGAAATTTCATTCTTTTAGGTGCTGTTCTTATTGACATTGAAATTGATAAAGAAGATTCACCAATAAATTATAATCCTTGTTTTGAATGTAAACTTTGTGTTGCAGCCTGTCCAGTAGGAGCAATTAGTCCTCAAGGAGAATTTAACTTTAGTTCTTGTTATACACATAATTATAGAGAGTTTATGGGCGGTTTTAATGACTGGGTAGAAAATATTGCAGAAAGTAAAAACCGTTTTGATTATAGAAAAAAAGTATCTGATTCTGAATCAATTTCTATGTGGCAAAGTTTAGCTTTTGGTTCAAATTATAAAGCTGCATATTGTATGTCTGTTTGCCCTGCAGGGGAAAATATAATAAATGAATATATGGAAAATAAAAAAGCTTTTATAGAAGATATTGTAAAACCACTTCAAAAAAAAGAAGAAACTTTATATGTAGTAAAAGGCTCTGATGCAGAAAGTTATGCTCTTAAAAAATTTCCAAATAAAAAAATTAAAAATATACATAATGGTTTATTTGCTAAAAGTATTAAATCTTTAATATCGAGTATGCCCATAGTTTTTCAAAAAACACCTTCTTTAGGATTAGATGCAATTTATAACTTTACTTTTACTGGAAATGAAAACGTAAAAATTAATATAACTATTAAAGATCAAAAGATAACTATCAAAGAAGGTTTAAAAGAACAATCTGACTTAAATATAGTGGCAGATAGTAAGACATGGTTAAAATTTCTTAGAAAAGAAAAAAATCTTTTTTGGGCTATAGCAACTGGAAAAATAAAATTTAGAGGAAATATAAAATTACTACAAGATTTTGGGAAATGCTTCCCAAATTAAAACTAAATTTATAAATCAAAAATAAAAAGGAAATATAATATTATGTTTTTTTCAAAATCTGAAAAAATATCTTTAATGAAAAAATATGGAGAATGGGCTTTAGTAACAGGTGCATCTTCTGGTATTGGTAAAGAGTTAGCAAAAACACTTGCTGAGATTGGATTTAATCTAATATTAGTTGCACGTAGTAAAAGTACTTTAGAAGATTTATCTAAAACATTTATTGATAAATATAAAATTAAAGTTAATATAATACCTGAAGATCTTATTAATAATGATACTTTTAATAAAATAGTTGAACAAACAAAAAATATAAACATTGGATTATTAGTAAATTCAGCAGGATTTGGTACTTCTGGTTTAGTTATTGATTCAAAAATAAAAGACGAAATAGAAATGATAGAACTTAATTGTATATCTCTTTTCAAATTAACTGATTACTTTTCTAAAGTTTTTACAAAAAATAAAAAAGGTGGAATCATTTTACTAAGTTCTATTGTTTCATTTCAAGGTGTTCCTTATTCAGCAAATTATTCAGCAACCAAAGCGTATGTTCAATCTTTAGGAGAAGCTCTATATTTTGAATTAAAGCCTTTTGGAGTTGATGTTTTAAATGTTGCTCCAGGACCTGTAGAAACAGGGTTTAGTTCAAAATCAAATATGGTTTTTTCTAATGCTATGAAACCAGAAGAACTATCTATTCCTATTCTAAAAGCTTTAGGTAAAAAATCTACTGTTTTTCCTGGTAAATTAACAAAATTATTAGTTTTTTCTCTAAGTATATTACCAAGATATGCTAAAACTCAAGTAATGAAAATAGTTATGGGAAATATAACAAAACATCAAAGAGAGTAAAAATATTTCATAGAAAAATAAAGAATTAGTTATATTTTAACATGAGCACGATGAGTAAAAAGCTATTTCGTTAAGCATCCAAACTAGAATTATCTTTAGAACTATTATCAGAAGAAAGAAGTATCAAATTCTTCTAATTCTTTTTTTATATCTTATTGTATTATTTATATTCATTAATGATAATTCAGTTCTATGTTAACTATTATTAGCCATTTTAGCTACATTTTTAAATAAAAAGTTAATTGTTTAATATTTTTTATCTAAAAACTAAAAAGATTACTTATAGAAGAAGATGCCGAACTAAAATAACTTTTAGCATTTGAAATTGCTCCACCAACATATTCTTTTGCTGTTGATACAGCAGAAACGGTATAAGATTTAACTGTAGATATAGCTGTATTAACTTTTGCAACAACAGGAGCAACAGTTTCTTTTACCTTATTTATAACAGGAGCAACTTTAGCCTCTATTTTTTTTGCAGTACTTGAAACAAATTTTTTAGTTTCATCTATAGCTGTATTTAGTTTTTCTTTTACTACATGAGCAACATGAGTTGCATAATTTTTAGCTGTTGTAATTCCATTAACAACAGCTGTTTTAACCTCTTTAACTTTTTGAATGGTTTTATCAACTAAAACAGCTCCTTTACCTATTTTATCTGCAATAACACCTTGAATAGAATCTCTATCATTAGGCACTTTTACTTCAGATACTTTTATTTTTTTACCTTCAGGAGTTGTTAAATCTCCATTTTTAGGAACAATTACTACAGATAAATTATTATAACCTGTTCCTACAGACATTTTTATTTTGTCATTATAATTAAAACCTGCTTTAAGATTTCCCCATTGTTTTTTAAAATCTGCAACATCTACATCAGATACATAACCACCAGAAGGGTCTGCCATTTTTAACTTATTTATCTGATTTTTATCATCTTTGGTATAACCTGTTACAACCATCCAATGAAAAGCTGCATCGTTTTTATCTTCAGGAGTAGTATCTATAAGAACCATAGATGGAACTCCTTTATCAATTCTTTTTGCCAAATCTTCAATAGTAGTATTTTTTTGTAACCCTGCATTAAAACCATTCTTTTTAGCATAAGAAACAATAGAGCTAGGTGCTGTAAACATACCTCCATCACCTAAACCAGTAGCTCTTATAGATTTATCTATTTTCCAATGATCTATATTTTTACTTTTATCTTCATTATAATAATTTAGTACTGAGGCTAAAGATGTTGTTCCACAAGCATTTGTATCTCCTTGATCATCTATTTTATAAGGAATGCTACACTCTTTATCTTTTTCTGTTTTATTTTCATTAGTTTTTGTGTTTGTTTCTGCTTTCATTAAATTAGGAAAATTAAAAAGTTCTCCCATTGTATCAAAAAAAACATTTCTAGTTTGATTTTTATTATCTTGGTTTTGTAATCCTAAAGGTTTTTCTGGAGTTTTTTCTGTTTTATTATTTGGCTTATTTTTATCATCATTTTGATTTGATAAAGGGGTTATTGGGTTACTTAAAATAGAAGGAAAACACATATTTAACAAAAACTCCATATTAAATAAATATTAACATTTCTACTTATAGATTTAATACTAAAAAAACTTGCTATAGATTATAAAAATAAAATTAATACCTCCTTTGAGGTTTAATACCCAAAAGGAGGATGGGTACGGGGAATCCCCCCATTACCCCGAAGCATAGCTTCGAGGAATTCTATAAAAATAAACTTTATTTTTACTTATTAACTTAAATCTATACTAAAAAATGATAAAATAGTTTTTTATTAAATATTTAATTTTAAGTTGAGAAAAAATTATGGAACAATATCTTCAAAAAGATTGGCAAGATTCTATGAGAATCAAATTAGATTATAACAATATGCTTTCTAGAGTTATAGGAGATAAAAATGGTCTTAACTTAGAAGATATTTTATCATTATCAGATTTAATTAATGTAGCCCATGATGATTTTATTAATAAAAAAGGAAAAGGTAATGATTTTTTAGGTTTTATAGATTTACCAGATACAAATAAAAATGTTTTAGATGAAATACAAAAAACAGCAGATGATTTTGCTAGTAAAAGTGATATTTTTTTAATATTAGGTATTGGTGGTTCTTATCTAGGTGCAAAAACTCTTTTTGATTCTTTAAACTCACCTTATTATAATGAATTATCAAGAGAAAAAAGAAATAACAAACCTAGAATTTATTTTGAAGGAAATAATTTAGATTGTGATAGTATTTCACATTTATTAGATTTATTACCAAATTCAAAACCAAATAAAATAGAAGATACTTTTAGTATAAATGTAATTTCAAAATCTGGTGCAACAATAGAAACAGCAGTTGCTTTTAGAATTTTTCAAGAAAAAGCCAAAGAAGTTTATGGAGATATTCATAATAATTATGTTGTAGCCGTTACAGATCAAGAAAAAGGAAAATTAAAAGAAATTTGTAATAAAGAAGGTTATAAATCCTTTGTTATACCTGATAATGTAGGTGGTAGATATTCTGTATTAACTCCAGTAGGTTTGTTACCAGCAGCTGTATTTGGAGTAAATATTCATGAATTAGTAGCTGGTGCTAAATATATGAAAGATTTATGTCAATCTCCTAATATTTTAGAAAATCCTGCTTATATGTATGCATCTTTACAATATCTTTCTTATAAAAGAGGAAGAAATATTTCTGCTATGGCTATATGGGCAAAAGCTTTAGAAAGCTTAGGTTTTTGGTATGATCAACTTTCAGCAGAAAGCTTAGGTAAAGAAGGTAAAGGAAGAGTTCCTTTTACTATAGTAGATACTAGAGATTTACACTCAAGAGGACAAGAACTACAAGAAGGAGAAGAAAATACAGTTGTAACTAATATTTTTGTTAATAACTCAAAAAAAGATTTTAATTTTAAAGCTAATTCAGAAAATTTAGATGGATTAAATTACCTTGATGGTAAAAGTATAAAATCTATGGTTTTAGGTGCTATGGAAGGAACAAACTATGCTTATGCGAAAGCTAATAGACCTACAATGAACTTAATGATTCCAGAACTTAATGCTTTTACTTTAGGGCAAATATTTTATTTATTTGAAGTAGCAACTGTAATAGAAGGATATATGATGGATATAAATCCATTAGATCAACCTGGAGTTGAAGCCTACAAAAAATTTATGTTTGCTAATTTAGGTAGAGAAGATATGAAAAAATATAAAGAAGAGTTTGATAATAGAACTCAGCCTGAAAATGAATATATTGTTTAAAATAAAATAAAAGCTTAGGTGGTGGGGCTACTATAATTAACTACCACCTAATAATATTAAATTAAATTTATTACACAATAATAAAACTAACCATAGATAGATCTAACAAATGTTGCATCGAATTCTAGTTTTTTTATTTTTAATAATATTTCTGGATTTGGATCTTCTATAGGATTATCTAATTTACCATTAGCAGAAACCCTTTCTTGAAATTTAGTATAAAATCCATATAAAATAGCATCTGTAATTTTACCTTTAACTTTACCTCCTATTGTGGGATTAAACTCATCAAACTCTATATTCCCGCTTCCATTTTTATAATTACTAGAATAAGTTAAAAATTTCATGTCTTCTGGTCTCTGATTTGCTATATAATTTCCTTTTAAGGGAAAATAATCTAAACTTACACTATTTCCTTTACTAAGAGAAATACTTTTTTTAATTTCTATTTTTTTATAATCAAAATTTATAACTAAACCTGTATTCCTATTAACTTTATTATTCATAACTTTTAAGGGAAAAAAAATAGAATATTTATTAAGTCCACCTTGTAATGTTAAAGTTGAGCCACTTGATAAATCTTGAATTTCAGCAATAGGGTTATCTAATGTAGAAACATCTATTTCATTGTTTTCTTTTGAACAAGCTATAATTACTGGTAATAGAAAAATAATAGAAAATAAGTAAGTTTTTTTTATCATAATGAGAAAACCCTTTATTAAATAAAAAATGTAAGTTTTTTTATCTTATCACTGAATTTTAATGATTAAAATGATATTTATCAAAAAAAACTTGATTTTTATATAATACTAATTAGTTATACTTAACTAATTATAACTTTAAATTAACTAACTTTAAAAAGAAAAAGTATTTTATGTTTAGTTCTTTTATTATTTATAACAATGATATAATTTAGTATTCAAATTTTTAATTAATTTAGGATAAAATATGGCAAAAAAAATAAACTTACCAAAAACAGGTCTTTCTAAAAATGATGTTTTTAATGAAATGAAAACTGTAAAAGAAAAAGATGTTAAATGGAAAGATGGAAAAGTTTGGTGCTTAGTTTTTTCTGCGGGAGATGAGTTATCAGATATAACTAAAGAAGCTTATAATATGTTTTTTTCTGAAAATGGCTTAAATCCTAATGCCTTTCCGAGCTTAAAAAAATTTGAAAATGAAGTAGTAGCCATGACAGCTAATTTATTAGGCGGAGATGAAAATGTTACAGGTACAATGACTTCAGGTGGTACAGAAAGTATTTTGATGGCTGTAAAAACAGCAAGAGAACATTATTTATCAAAACATCCTAAATCAAAAAAAATGGAAATGATTATTCCCAAAACAGCTCACCCAGCATTTGATAAAGCAGGGCATTATTTTGGTATAAAAGTAATCCATTGTGATTTAAAAGACGATTATAGAGTTGATTTGGATAAAATGGAAGAATTAATAAATGGGAATACTATTTTATTAGTGGGTTCTGCACCTTCTTATCCACATGGAGTTATAGATCCTATAGAAAAAATAGCTAAATTAGCTAAAGAGCATGATATTTTATGCCATGTAGATGCTTGTGTAGGAGGAATGATTTTACCTTTTGCAAAAAAACTTGATTATAATATTCCAAATTTTGATTTTACTGTAGATGGAGTAACTTCAATGTCTGTAGATCTTCATAAATATGGATATGCAGCAAAAGGAGCCTCTGTAGTATTATATAAAAATAAAGATTTAAGAAGAAAGCAATTTTTTGTTTATACAGAATGGCTAGGAGGTATTTATGCTTCACCTTCTATGGGCGGTACTCGTCCAGGAGGAGCAATAGCAGCCGCTTGGGCAGTTATGAACTATTTAGGAGAAGATGGTTATTTAAAAATAGTTAAAACTGTAATGGAAACTTCTGAAAAACTAAAAAAAGGTATTAATAAAATAGATGGTATTAATATTGTTAGTACTCCAGAAGCTAGTGTTATAGCTATAGGCTCAGAAGAATTAGATGTTTTTGTTATAGGAGATGAAATGTCTCAAATGGGTTGGTATATGGATAGACAACAAGATCCTCCTAGTTTGCATATGACTATAATGCATGCTCACCACAAAGTAGCAGATAAGTTTTTAGAAGATCTTAAAGAAGCTGTTCAAAAAGCTAAAAAATTTACTATTGGAAAAGTTGCAGATAAAGTAAAAGTTTCTTTGGTAAAAGGAGCTGTAAAAGTTTTACCAGAAAATGTAGTTAGTAAATTAACTTCAAAATCATCCAAATTATTAAGTGGTAAGGGTGAAATAATTCCTAAAAGAAGTGCTGCTATGTATGGTATGATGGGATCTTTACCAAATAAAGGAGATCTAAATGAAATGATCTTAGATTTTATGGATAGTTTATATGATGCTTAATAAATATAATTTTAATATTTAATTTATAAAGATTTAAAACTAGTTACGTAAGTTTTTTTGAAATATAGATATAAGTAATATGTAAACAGTTATTTTAATGTTAATTTTAATTAGAAAAGAGGGAATTTTATAATGTGTATAACAACTAGAAGAGCCGGAACTGGACCACTTGTTTTACCTAATGATAATAGTAATAATATAAATAATAACAATAATACTAACTCTGTTAATAATGTTAGTAATACCCCTTCATCAACTTCATCAAATGAACCAACTTCTATATCTATAGATGATAATACTAAAGGTGTAAATTCAAGTGTTACAAATACAAAAGAATTTGAAAAAAAAGCTGTTTTCCCAAATAAATCTAACTCTACAAGTTTAGATGATATAAATAATAAAACAGGCTTAATTTTAGATAAAATTTCTAAATTACCAGATGATTTAAAATTATCCCCAGAAAATAAAAAGGATTTAGATAGTATAAAAGAAGCTTTATCATCTAAAGACCCTCAAAAATCTAAAGAAGCTATGGAAAAACTTAAAGGTATTTTATATTCAGCTATAAAAGATAATCCTAATAAAGAAGGTTTATTATCAGAAATATATGATTCTAATAATGATTCAATAGAAAGTATAAAAAACTATAAATCTCCTGAAGCTATTAATGGAGAAATAGCAGAAAATGCTGATAATACCATTAAAACAACTAAAGCTGAAATAACTTATTTACAAGATATGGCAGCAAATTCTGTTCCAACTCCAATATTGGGAATTTCATTATCTTCAAAAGAAGAATTAGTTTCTACAAGTGAAAGAATAAAAAGAGGTGCAATTGCAGGCAAAGTAGATCAATCTGATCTTGCTTATAGTACAATTTTAAAAGCAGGAGATTTTATTTTTAATAAGGGTCTTAAAAATAATCAAATTGTTAATGGAGCTGTTAATCAAAAAGAGTTCTTATTATTAATTAAAACAGCTTGTGATGAATTAGGTAAAGGTGAAAAATTTAGCAAAGTAAATGCTACTTTTTTACAACAAATAAATAAATTTGGCTTAGATAAAGAAACTGTTAACGAAATAATCAACTCAATGTCTAATATTGATAAAAATAAATTTAGTGATGTTAGTAATAAAATATCTGAAAATATTTTAAAACCAAATAAAGATTTTAATGCAGCTATAATAAAAGAGCTCAAAGATAATAAGATAGAATTTAAGAATGAGCCTAATAAAAATGAATTAGAACAGTTACAACTTTTATCTAAAGTTACAAATAGTGATAAATGCAAAGATACAATGTTAAAGAGTAATTTACAGAAAAAAGCAATAGAGTATTTAGAAAAAAATCCACCTAGTAATAATACCTTTAAAGATAGGTTTGAAACTCTTTTTAATAAAGGAACTAATAACAATGATGCTATAAAACTACTTGTTGGAGATCCAACAGATATTATGAATGTTAGAAATAATTTTATTAGCAATGAGATTCAAAAAATAGAAGATGAAAAAGAAGAGTTTGAAAGAACTAAGCTAAAAAATATTGATGGCAAGTATGATGAAAAAGGGAATGAAGTTCCTCAAGAAGAACAAGTTGGTATTGTAACTGATACAGAAGGTTCACAAGGAGAATTATCAGCAGATTCTAAAGATGTAAACCAAATATCAAGAGGAGCTGATGGTTCAGTTCAAGTATCTAATAATCAAAACCAAATGGCTAATTTCCTTAGTAAATTAAGAAAAATAATTACTGATACAGAAAAAGAACTAGGTAAAATTAAATCTAGTGTAAAAGCAAAAACTAAGTTAGATAAAGATAATTCTAATAGAATTAATGATTTTGGTGGCTATTTAAAAATGCTAGATTCTAATATGAGTAATACTATTAAAAATGAATTAAAAAGTATTTTTGGAGAATTTTTAAAACAAGCTTCTCCTGAATTAAGAGCTAATAAAAAAGAATTAGTAAAAGAGTTTATAAAAGAAGCTCAACTTTCTAAAGAGCAAACAGAACTTTTACAACAACTTTTAAAAACAAATAATATAGCAGCTTAATAAGCTTATATAATAAAAATCCTGTATTTTATACAGGATTTTTTTATTTGTGCTAAAATTTTTTAATATGCTATTATATATATTATCTATTAAAAGACTAGGTAATTATGGACAATAAAATTAACTTGAGCTTAAAAAAATACATAGAAGACAAAAAAAATTTTAAATTAGTTAAATTAGATTCAAATATTTTTGATTATGCTTATTCTGGCGATAAAAAAGCATTTGAATTATTATCCAAGTTTGAAAAAATTAAAGATACATTAGAGCCTATTATAAGAGTTCAAAGAGATTCTGTTAAAGCAGAGCTTTTGGGTAGTGGCGTTAGAGTTACATCAGAACAATTTCCTAAAATACATAAAATTGTTTTAGAGTGTTCTGAAACATTAGGGATTCCTGTTCCAGAAACTTTTATTCATCAGGGTATAACTATAAATGCTGGAACAATAGGAACAAATGAAGAATCTGTAATTATTTTAAATAACGGTTTAGTAGATCAATTAGATGAAGATGAATTACGTTTTGTTATAGGTCATGAATGTGGGCACATTCAAAATGGACACGTTACTTATGGCTTTATGGCTTACATTTTTACTAGAATATTAAATGGAGTAATAGGTCTTTTAGCTTTTCCTTTTGTTTTGGCATTAAATCATTGGAAAAGACAAGCTGAAATAACTTGTGACAGAGCTGGTTTAATTTGTGCTAAAAATTTAGATAAATCAAAATATGCTTTAGTAAAGTGTGCTTTAGGTTCTAAAGATCTTTTTAAACAAATAAATATGGAAGAATATATGACTCAGCTAAAAGATATGAAAGAAAACACATTCAAATTTTATGAATTATTTCAATCTCATCCTCATATAGTAAAAAGAGTAAAAAGTTTGGAAATATACGAAAAAACGGAAAATTATCAATCTAAAAAACAAAATGGAGCTTATAATGGTATTTCTATAACAGAAGCTGATTCTGAGATAGAAAATATTTTAAAAATATTATAATTAGAGTCCTATTCATGAAAAAATATTTATTGTTACTTTTACTTTTATCTTCTTGTGCCATATTTGATTTTAAAAACGCTCAAGATAAAGTTGATATTTATGAAAATATTTCTTATATTAATGAAAGTAAAAATAATAGGCATTTATTAGATATGTTTTTACCTAAAAATGTTAAAAACTTTCCAGTTGTAATTTTTGTTCATGGTGGTTATTGGAATTCTCAAGATAAAGCGTATTTAAGACCCTTTACAGGATTATATTCTAATATAGGTTTAACTTTAGCAAAAAATGGAATAGGTTCTATTGTTATAGATTATAGGATTTATCCTGAAGTAAAAATAGAAGATGAAATAAAAGATGTTGTTAATTCTATAAAATGGACATTTGATAATATAAAAAAATATAATGGTGATATAGATAATATTTTCCTTTCAGGGCATTCAGCTGGGGGGCATATGGCAATGTTAATTGCTTTAAATGATAAAATATCAAAAGAAAATAATCTTGATGTAACTAGAATAAAAGGATTTATCCCTATTTCTCCTGTTATAGATATAAAAGATATGGAAAAATCTAATGATATGGATTTTAATAATAAAACTACTTATCCTGTTTTTGGTAAAAATGAGGAAGTTTTTGCTAATTATTCGCCTATAACTTATTTAAAAAAAGATATTCCTAATATGTTTATTATTTATGGAGAAAAAGATTATCCATATCTTATAAAACAAAATGAAAATGCAATAAAAAAACTTACAGAATTAGGAAGTAAATTTGATTATACCAAAATAAAAAATTATACCCATGAAGATATGGTTTTAAAATTTGGAAAAGATGAAGATGTTTTATATAAAGAAGTGGTTAATTTTGTTAAAAAATAATAATAGATTTTTATATTTTAAAATTAAATGCAATTTATTTTAAATAATTATTTTTTTATGGGAAATAAAATATGAATAAAATAATATATTTTCTTTTTGTAAGTTTCTTTTTTAATTTTAGTATTAAAAATACTTTTGCGGGTGAGGCTGAAAATATTTATAATGAAAAAAGAATTGAACATATTTTAAATACAAGTAATTTTTCAAAATTTTATTTTGAAGTAAAAGAAGATGAACTAAGTAATTTTTCAAATAAAGATTTTACTAAAATAAAAATAAATAATAAATATGGTTTAATTGATAAAAATATGAATTTTATAATAAAACCTAAGTATGAGTCTTTACATATTCAAAATAATAACAACTTAGTTGGATTCAAAACTGAAAATAGTCAAGGATTTTTAAATGCCAAAAATGGTAAAGAAATAAAAGAATATAAATTAGAATCCAATTACTTATTTATACTTAAAGATTTTACAAATGGTTTAGTTTCAATTATCGAATTAAATAACTCTGTTTATAATGGAACAAAGTGTGGATATATAAATGAAAAAGGAGATATAGTAATAAAACCTAAATATAAAATCTGTAATAATTTTTCTGAAAATAGAGCCTTTGTTTTAGAAGAAATAGATAAGATAAATAAGAATATTATTTCAAAAGAAAATGAAAAAGAACTTGAAGATTTTGATTTTGATTTTGATTTACCTATAAAATATAGTATTATAAATGAAAAAGGGGAAATTATAAAAACTTTAAATGAAAATGGAAGAAAAGTAATATTTAATTATGAATATAAAGATGGATATTCCATTATTGTTTTAGATGGAGTAAATTATGGAGTTATTGATATAAATGGTAATTTTATAATTCCACCAATATATCAAGAAATAAAAGATATTTCTGAAGATTTATTTGTTGTTAAAAATAATAATAAATATGGCTATCTTGATAGAACGGGAAAAGTAGTAATAGATTTTAATTTTGATTATGCTGATGGTTTTTCAAAAGGAATAGCCTCAGTTATTATAAATAATAATAAATTTCATATAAATAAAAAAGGAAACTTTATTAGCTTAACATATAAAAATATAAATTATATACCTTCTGTTATTAATGGTGTATGTTGTGGTTTTATGGATGAAAATAATAATATATTAATTGATGCAAAATTTGAAAAAGTTTCTTATTTTACTATAGAGAATTTATGTTTAGTTAAGTTTAAAAATAAATATGGTTACATTAATAAAAAGGGGAAATTTATTATAGAACCTATATTTGATGAAGCTTATGATTTTTCAAACGGAATAGCTATAGTAAAAAAAGATAATGATTATCACTATATAGATAAAACAGGTAAAATAATTACTAGCTTAAGTAAATTAAAAAAATTAGTTAATGAAGGTAAAATATAAAAAATGGAAATAACTAAATCAAAAAAAGTTATTAGTAATATAATAAAAGAATTATTAGATTTTTTTCAAGAAAATAGTTATAAAAAAAATATTTTGACTCTTTTAAAAGATAAATTAGATAAAAATGAATTAAATTTAACTGTCTTAGGTGAGTTTAATAGAGGTAAAAGTACATTTGTTAATAGTTTAATCGGAGCTAATATTTTACCTTCCGGATTAACGCCTACAACTTCATCTATAAATATATTAAAATATAGCACCAATAGCTATCTAAAAGCTTTTTATAAAAACAAATCAGAAAAAGATTTTTTATTAGAAAAAAATACTTTTGATTCTTTAGATTATGAAAATATAAATTATCTTGAAATAGGTTCAAATTCGGATTTTTTAAAAAATATTATTATCGTTGATACACCCGGAGTTAATGATATTAATGAGCAAAAATTAGAAGTAACTTATAATTATATACCAAATTCAGATGCTGTAATTTTTTTGTTAGATGCAGAACAAATTTTGAGTAAAAGTGAATTTAATTTTTTACAAAGTAAAATTTTAACTGCGGATATAGATAAAATTATTTTTGTTATTAATAAAATAGATAATTTAGAATTAACTCCTGATTCATTAAATAATCCTATAGAGGAAGTTATTGAATATACAAAAAATAAATTATCAAACTATTTTTCTAACCCTATAATTATTCCTTATTCTGCAAAAAATGCACTTAAATACATAGTTGATAATAATAAAGCAGCTTTAGAAAAAACAAATTACCCTAATTTATTAAAAGCAATAGAAGAAAATATTCTTGAAAAAAAAGAAGCTATTTTAATTGATAGAACTACCAATAATATTATAAATTTAATAAAAAAGAATATAAATGATTTAGAATTAGATAAAAGCTTATTTATAAAAAATATAGATGAGCTAGAAAATAATTTAAATTATATAAAAAATAGTAAAAATGACTTAGAAAAAAAAGTTGAAAAATTGATAAATAGCTTTGAAAAAGATATTAAAGATATTAAAGAAACAGAAAAAAATAATTTAAGAGAGTTTTCTTTAGAATTAATAAAAAATATTAGAAAAGATTTTTCAGAGATATCTTATCAAGATATAAAAACTTATTTACATTCTTTTATTCAAGATAAATTTAAAGAACAAATAGAAAGCCAAGAAATAGAAATAAAATCTATTATCTTAAAAATATATCAAAAGTATATGGAAAATTTAGGTAAATTATTCGAAGATTTAAAAAAAGAGCTTAATTTAAAAGTTTCCTTTGATAATATAAATTTAAAAGGATTAAATAAAACATCAAATATTGATTTACTTTCTTCAATATTACTTTCAACAGGACTTTTTGCTATGTTTTTTACTTTAATTGGTGGAGTATTAATGTTGGCAACAGGAGGTTTTTTAGCTTTAACCTCTAAAGAAGCAAGAGAAAAAAGTCTTAAAGAAGATTATATAAATCTAGCAAACTCTTCAATAACAGATGCTACAGAGAAAATTACATTAAAAATTGAAGAATTAATAGAGCAATTATCTATAAAAATACAGGAAAATTTAAAAAATGTTTTTGAAGAAGAATTTAAAAATATAGAAAATTCTATTAATAAAGCCTTAGAAACTAAAAAAAGTAAAGAATTTGAATTTTCAGATTTTAATGAAAAAATTTTAAAAGATATTGAATATTTACAAAGTAAACATAATTTATTAATTAATATTTTAGAGGAAAATAGTTTTTAATATGAATAATATACATATACTAGAAAATTTTAATGATAAAGTAAAAGAAGTAAATAATATATCTAACTCTTTATTGGAAATAATAAAAAAGCTTTTTCCTGAAGATAATGATATAAAATTATTAGAAGAAAATATAAATAGATTAAATAATAATATTTTTAGAATAATTGTAGTAGGGGAGTTTAAAAGAGGTAAATCTACTTTTATTAATTCTCTTTTAGGTGAAAATTTTTTACCTACGGGCATAACACCAACAACAGCAACTGTAAACTTAATAAAATATTGTGAAAATAAAACAGCGGTTTTAAACTATAAAGATAAATCTAGAAAAGAAATAAGCTTAGAAGACTTAAAATTTTTTGCTACTACAAAAAATCAAGATTTTGAAAAAATTGATCTTATAGAAATAAATTATCCTTCTGCTATTTGTAAAGAAAAAGTTGAAATTATAGATTCTCCTGGTGTTAATGATATTGATGAACAAAGAGTTGAAATAACCTATAATTATATTCCCAAATGTGATGCTGCTATTTTTTTACTTAGTGCTACACAACAATTATCTTCTTCAGAAAGAGATTTTATAAGTAATAAAGTAAATAAATATTTAAATAAAGTTTTTTTTATTCTAAATAAAATAGATCAATTAACTGAAAAAGAATTATTAGAATCTGTAAATTATGTAAAAAGTGAAATAGATAAAGTATCTCATACTGATAAAATATACCCTTTATCGTCCAAAAAAGGAACTAATATAGATATTTTTGAAAAAGATTTATTTAATTTTTTATTAGAAGAAAAAGGTAATTTTTTACTTAAAAATAGTGTTTTAAAAATAAATAACTCTATAAATAAAACTAAAAGTAATATAAATATGATTTTATCAGCATTAGAACAATCTATAGAAGATTTTAATAAAAATGTAGAGGATTCTAAAATAGAATTTGATATTATAAATACCGAAAAACAAATAATTAATACATTTATTAGCTCAAAAAAAGAAAAAATTACTAATAATGTAATAAATGACTTAAATTATTCTTTTAATGCTTTTATACCTAAAATTGAAATAAAAGTTAAAGAATCACTTAATAAAACTGACGATGAAATAAAAAAAATTATAACATCTTATATAAAAGAATTAAGTTATAGTTGGAGTTTAAAAATAGAAGATTTTTTAAAAATAGAATTAGATGAAATAAATAAGTTTATTCATGAAAAAACAGGTAAAATTTATGAAAGCATAAATAAAATACAAGCTAATTTTATCAATAGAAATAATATTGAAGTAGATTTTAGTAATAAAGAAAATATATTAGATGATTTATTAAAAAATATACCTGATTTTATATTAAATCAAAAAACTTTAACTTCAAAAATAGCAAGAGGTGCTATTTTTACAATTGGTTCTATTATTTTAACTGGAGGTGCATTAGTTCCAGCTATCTTATTAGGTGGTATTGCAACTTTTTTAAGCGATATATTTCTTAAATCTTGGAAAAATGATAAATTACAAAATACTATCTCTAAATCAATTAGAGAAAACTTTGAAAAACAAATTCCTATTTTTAAAGAAAATATAACAGAAAACTTAAATAATTTTTTTGAAAATGAATTAAGAAGTAAAATAATATCAGAAATTGATTCTTCTATAAATTCATTACAAAAAACAATAGATTTATTGGTTATAAAAAAGAATACTAAAGAAATTGAAAATTCTAGTTTTATAAATATTTATCAAAATGAAATAGAAAACTTAGATAAATTAAGATTAGATTTAGATAAATTATTTTAACTTAAATAATATAGATTTAAAAAAGTAAATATATTATTTACTTTTTAGTAAAAACAAGTTAGTATATAACTAAGTTATATAATTTTTAAGAGGTTAATATGAAAAAAACAATTTCAAAATTACTACTGATTTCAACTATAATATTATCATCATGTGGAGTTGTTAATTCTTCATCATCTTCATCATCTTCATCATCAGAACAAACTAATAATATGAATAATAATACAAATCCTACTAATATAAAAAATTTACCAGCTGATTTAAAAAAAGTTTCTGATTCTGGTATATCAACTGCTAATAATACTTTTGCTTTTAAATTATTTAATAATTTGGTAAAAGAAGAAAAAAATAAATCTATATTTATTTCACCTTTAAGTGTATCTACTGCCCTTGCTATGACTTATAACGGAGCAAAGGGAAAAACTAAAGAAGATATGGCTAAAACTTTAGAAATAAATGGCATAAAAACTGAAGATTTTAATAATTCATATAAAACTATTAAAAATTTTATTTCAACTAAAGACACAGATTTAACACTTGCTACAGCAAACTCTCTTTGGTTAAGAAAAGGAGAGAAATTAAAAAAATCTTTTGAAACTACTATAGATAGCTTTTTTGATGGAAAAGTTACTGAACTAGATTTTTCTGATAAAGAAGCTCCTAAAACTATAAATGGTTGGGTAAGTGAAAAAACAGAAGGAAAAATAAAAGATTTAATAAAAAATATAGATCCTGCTACATTTTTATATTTAATAAATACAATTTATTTTAAAGGTTCTTGGACTGAAAAATTTGATGCATCTTTTACTACAGATACTCCTTTTACAAATATAGAAGGAATACAAAAAGATATAAAAATGATGTTTAGAAATAATTCTGATTATGAATATTACCAAGGTGATAAATTTAATGCTGTAAAATTATATTATGCTAAAGACAAAAAAGCATATTTAACTGTGTTTTTACCTAATACAGATTCAAATCTGACTGAACTATATAAAACATTAGATGCTAAAAGTTTAGAAGAAATAAATAAAAATTTCGAAAATAAAAAAATTAATTTAGGCTTACCTAAATTTAAAATGGAATATGAAAAAAAATTAAATGAAAACTTAAAAGCTTTGGGTATGGAAATTGCTTTTGGTAGTGGTGCTGATTTTACAAATTTAGCAGAATCAAATGGTTTTATTTCTGAAGTGAAACATAAATCATTTTTAGAAGTTAATGAAGAAGGTTCTGAAGCTGCTGCTGCAACTAGTGTAGCTATAACTAAAAATGCTATTTCTAGACCTACTAGATTTGTCGCAGATAGACCTTTCTTTTTTACAATTACAGAAAGTAATTCTAATTTAATACTTTTTATGGGTTCTGTTTTAGATATTTAATGAATTTAAGACCTCCTATATGGTATCAACTACATAGGAGATCCACTGAAACTCCAGAGCAAAGCTCTGAAGTATTCTTTAATAAGAATAAAATAGATAAAAACTAAATAAAAACTTTTATTATAATAATCTATTTATTTTTATCTATGCTATATTTATTTAGATAAAATGTCTAAATATTTTTTTATTAAAAAGGTTAAAAATGGAAGATAAAATATTTTTGGTTACAGGATCAACTTCTGGAATAGGATTAGTAACAGCTCTAGAACTTGCAAAAACAAAAGCTAAAGTAATTTTAGTTGGTAGAAATAAAGAAAAAACTGAAAATGTAATAAACCAAATAAAAAAAGATTCTAATAATGATAAAGTGGAATATATTTTAGCCGATTTATCAAAACAAAAAGATATAAAAAAACTAGCTGATGAATTTAAAGCTAAATATGATAAATTAGATGTTTTAGTAAATAATGCAGGGTTACTTTGCTCTAAAAAAGAATTAACCGAAGATAATTTAGAAAATACTTTTGCTACCAATCATATGGGCTATTTTTTACTTACAAATTTACTTTTAGAAGAATTAAAAAAATCTTCGAATGCAAGAGTTGTTAATGTAGCTTCTGATGCTCATAGAATGGGAGATACTTATTTTGATGATATAAATTTCGAAAAAAAGAAATATAGTGCGTGGAAAGCTTATGGAAATTCAAAATTATATAATATACTTTTTACTTATGAATTAGCAGAAAAATTAAAAAACACTAATATAAAAACAAATTGCTTACATCCTGGAGTTATAAGAACTAATTTTAATTTTGGTTTTAATATTCCTGTTGTAAATTCTGTAATAAAAATGTTTTTATTAAGCCCAGAAAAAGGAGCTGAAACTCAAATACATTTAGCTTTATCACCAGAAGTTAAAAATATTACAGGAAAATATTTTGATAAGAAAAAAGCGGTTTCTTCATCTTATATTTCTTATGATAAAGAAGCTAGAAAAAAATTATGGGAAATAAGTGAAAATTTAATAAAATTAGATTAGTATGAATGAAAAAGAACAATATATAATTAAAGCTCCTGGTAAATTAATTTTATTAGGAGAATATGCTGTAGTGGAAGAAGGAGTTCCTGCTGTAGTAACTTCTATATCTAAGTCTATTTATTGTTATATCAGAGAAAGTGAAAAAATACTTTTTACTTCAAAAAGAATAGATATAGAAAAAGTAGAGTTTAATTATAAAAATAATAAACTTAGTTTAGTTTCTAATGTAGAAAATATAGATGTTTTATCTTTTTCTAAAAATGCAATGGAAATAGTTTTAAGATATTTAGAAGAATTAGGCTATCAATTAAAAAATTTTGAGATAAATATTTTATCTGATCTTAGTAGTAAATATGGAATAAAATTTGGCTTTGGTAGTAGTGCCGCTGTTACTGTTTCTATTATTTCAGCTATTTTATATTTACATGGTATAGAAATTGATAAAGGTGCTAATAGAGATGTTATTTTTAAATTAAGTGCTATAGCTCATTTTATATCTCAAGGGTCTGGAAGTGGTTTAGATATTGCTGCTTCTACCTATGGAGGTCTTTTAGTATATCAAAGTTATACTTCAGATTGGATGAGAGAGAAAATTAAAAATATGACATCTGTAAGAGAATTATTAAAAGAAAACTGGAATAGTTTTAAATATGAAAAAATAAACTATTTAATAGATTTTTATCCTCTTATAGGATGGACAGGAAAAGCTGCATCTACTAAACATTTTTTAGAGCAAGTAAAAAAAATAAAAAATTCTGAAAATCAAGAATTTAAAAATTTTTATGCTAATTTTTTAAAAACTACTAAAACAATTGTTAATGCCTTTGTTTCTGGAATAAAAAATGATAAAAAAGATTTAATTGATAAAGCTATAAATGCTAATAGAATCTTATTGTTAGATTTATCTAAAAAAGCTAATGTAGAAATGGAAACTCCACTCTTAACTAAACTAATTAGTATTGCTAAAAAATATGGCTTATCTGCAAAATTTTCTGGTGCAGGCGGAGGAGATTGTGGTTATGCTATGCTTTATGATCTAAATATGGAGATTAAGTTAAGAATGGAATGGAAAAAAAATGGTATAGAACCTTTAAATGTAGATCTTGATGAAAAAGGTGTTTGTACTTTAGAAGATGAAGATTAAGAGCTAACTAAAATAATTTTAAAAATCTAAAAGAAAATTATATACTCAAAAAGAATTGGTTTGCATTTTTTCAGTCAGTGAGTCTATATATGAACCAGTGAGTTGCAACCAACTGGTTTCAGGGGAATATGATTTTGAAAAAATGCAAACTATAAAATAATAACTATATATCTATAGTTATTATTTTTCTTACAAAAAAGCTACCTATAGAAATCATCACTATAACTAATAAATTTAACATTAAGCCATAATTTGTTGTAAATAAAAGTTTCATGGTTTGTGGCTGAACAAAAAATAAAGCTACTCCCAAAACTACAGGTAAAAAAGTTAAAATATACGCACTAGCAATACCTTGTGCAGTTAAAGCTTTTATTCTTCTTTGTAATTTAAATCTTTCTCTAATAGTTAATCCTAATGTTTCTAAAATTTCTGTTAAGTTACCACCAGTCTGACTTTGTATTAAAACAGCTGTTATGAAAATATTAAGATCTTCAGAATGAACTCTTTTAGACATCTCTGTAAGTGCTATATCCAAAGGAATCCCTACTCTAGTTGATTGTATAACTAAATTTAATTCATAAGCTACAGGATTAGGCATTTCTGTTACAACTAATTCCATTGCTTGCATAAGGCTTAAGCCAGAACGAACTGCATTTGCTATTAAGGCAATAGCATCTACAAATTGAGAATCAAATTTATTTTTTCTTCTTTCCTTAGCTTTTTTTACAAAAACATTACCTCCAAAGAGACCAATTATAGCTAATATTATGGCTGTAAAAATTTTTGGAAAAACCCCATCCATGATAATAATACCAAGCCCAAAAAGAATTAAGGTTATCCCTATATGCATCATCATAAAACGCTTAGGAGACATTTTTATATCATCTATATATTTAAATTCTTTTTCAAGATATTTTAGATAACGACCTAGTACAGGATCTATGTTTTTTTCTATATTAGAAGAAAAAACAGCTATTAATAAAAAAACTGAAACAAAAACTATTGCAGTTATAGCTAAAGTGATAATAATGTTTGTAAAACTCATTTTATTTAATTAGATATTTAACTTCTTTTGCTGTTATTACTTTTTTACTTTTTGGATCATAAATATGACCATTAAATTTTTGACTCAAAAGATTAATTATTTCTATTTGAAATAAAAAATCTTTTTTATCACTTGTAGGATAAGTTAAAGTTACTATTTTACTTTTACAATTTAAAGAATTTTGTTGTTTATCATCAGAGTCAACTCCATGATAATAAGTAAGATAGCAGCCTTCTTTTTTATAATTATAAATCATAAAATCATGTTTATAATAACCAGAAGTTAAAAGCTCAAATTGTATTGGATAAATTATAGCTTCTAAATTTTCTGGTTTTATTAAATTCAAAGGATAGTAATTAACTGTCCTAGCAATTATATTTATTTCCATTTTATCCAGCTTCAGAAAAAACTTTATTATAAGATTCTTGGGTAATATAACCTTGTTCTAAAAGATCTTTAGCTGCTTCAGATGCTGTATTAGTAAGTTTAACTTCTTTAAATCTAGGAGCATTAGCATCAAATTTATTTACATTATTAATATAAATACCTAAAACCCTATCAGGGAATTCTTTTTTTATGGTTACATAAACTTCTGTATCTTTTTGAGTTGTATCTCCAAAACAGAAGAATTTTTTATTAGGATAAGTTTTCATTATTTTCCTTATTCTAGTAACTTTATACTCATAGGTATCATCAGATTTTTCTTCCAATTTTGTATCGTTTATTTTTAAATCAATAGAACCTTCAGGAAATTTTTGAAATTCAAAAAAGTCATGTATTCTTCTATAAAGTTGTGCTGGGCTTCCAGATACATAGTGCATACACTCAACCCCTGAAGATTTAGGGCCATTTAAAATAGATTTATATAATGAAGAAACACCTGCGTAAGGTTTATCAGTTTTAGAGTTACCAGTTATAACATTTTTTATCATTTCTATTTTATGGTTAACACCTGTATATTTAACAGTGTCATCTATATCAGAAATAATTGAAATACTATCAGTATCTGCTTTATCTGAAACATATTCTTGAGTTAAATCATCAAATTTATATTTAGCTGTAACTAGATTAGCTTTTAAAGAGTTTACCCCTTGTTTTATATTAACACCTGATAAATCTAAACTAAAAAAGCCTTTTTTATCTGTTTTAGCTTGCTTAGTTACTCCATTTACATTTACATTTACTTGAACATCTTCAATTGGATCTGGAACATAATATTTTATAGTTCTAATAATATTTTTAAATTTACTATCTTTTATTTGTTCTGGTGAAATATTTCTTTTTTTATACACTCTACCTGTTAATTTTATATTATTTGTAGTTGAATAAGGTTCATAAATGTCTATAGTAGCTTTCTTTTTTAAAAAATCAAAAAAACCTTGAGCTGAAACATCTTCTTTTGGTTGATAATTAAAATCTTGAAAAGCTGATTTTTGAAAAGTCATAAATAGTTCATTTGCTAAATTATGATCAGGATATTTTTTATAATATTCATCATCTACCAAAACTTCATCAAATTCAATATCATCACTAAATTCATTATTAATAGAACTAATATTTAAATTTTCATCTGGTAAAGATTGTGATAACTCATTTTTTATTACACCACAAGCTGTAATAATAACAGCTAATGAAGCTAGTAAAGCAACTTTATATATCTTTTTCATTCATTAAATCCTACGCTAATTTATTTATATACATTATACAATACATTAAAGTTTTTTTTAATAGATAACAATTTTATGTAATAATTAAATTGCTTAAAAAGTTGCTATAAGTTTATTTGTTATAAGTTTATTGTTTTTTTATAGACTTAAAAAATATTCATACTAATATTTTTAATTAACAAAAAAATATAAAATAATAATTAATATGTTAATATATATATATTAATGATATTTCTGTTAATATGGAAAAAAAGAAAATACTTGTTACTGATGATTCTAAAGTAACATTAGCTATAATAGCGAAACAACTTAATAAATTAGGTTACTTTGTAGAAACATCTACTTCTGCTTTAGATTCAGCTGAAAAACTAAAAAACTCTCATTTCGATTTATTATTAACAGATTTAAATATGCCTGAAATAAATGGAATAGAGCTTTTATTATGGGTAAGAAAAAATCAACCAGATTGTAAAGTTATAATGATGACTTCTTTTGAAGCAGAAGAAGCAAAAAACTTTGCTAGTAAAAGTGGGGCAATTAGTTACTTTAAGAAAAAAGATAGCTTCTCTATATTAGAAGAGATAATAGAACAAGCTTTTAAAGAAAAAAATATATTTTGTAATATAAAAGATATAAATTTATTTGATTTTCTGAAGTTACTTTCAATATCCAATAAAAATAAGGTTATTTCTATAAATACTTATAAAAATGAACAAAAAGGATTATTATTTTTTAAAGAAGGAAACATAATTCATGCTGAAATAGATAATATAGAAGGAGACGGGGCTTTTTTTAAAATAGCTCGTTTAAAAACCTCTTATTTTGAAGATTTAGGTTGGTATGAACCTAAAAAACAAACTATTTTTTTACCTTTTGATTCTTTACTTATTAGCTCAGCTCAATTGATGGATGAGATAAATTTAATTAAGGAAGTAAAACCTAATATTTTACTAATAGATGATTCAGAAATATCTTTAAAAGTATTGGGTAAACAATTAAAAAATAAAAATTATAATTTTGAAACTACTACCTCTCCTATAGAAGCTATACATAAAATATATGAAAAGGATTTTAATTTAGTAATTACAGATAATTTAATGCCAGAAATGAATGGAACGGAATTATATTTAAAAATAAAAAAATTAAAACCTCAAATGCCTATAATTTTAATTTCAGCTTCAATTACAGAAGTTTTAGAATTTCAACAGCAAAATAAATCAGTAATTTTTTTACAAAAACCTGTCCCTTTTGAAAAGTTAGAAGAACATATAAAAAATATTTTTAGTAATAAATCTTTTATAGGTAAAATAAATGGTCTTAATATTGTAGATTTCATTCAAATAGCTTCTTTATCCAGTTCAAACAAACTAATTAGTATTATAGAAAGATTACACGAAAGAGAAAGCCTTATTTATTTAAAAAAAGGAAAATTAGTTCATGCTAAGTATGGAAAAAAAGAAGGAGATAAAGCATTTATAGATATTTTAAATATAGAAAATTGTATTATAGAAGAAAGAGAATGGAAAGAACCTGAAAAAGAAACTATAAAAACTAATATGTCTAAATTAATTATGCAAAAACTAATTAGTCAAAATAAGTTTGATGATAATATTCCAGATATTTATCTTAATGATATAGAAGCAATAAAATTAAAAACTGATTATAATTTTTTAGATATAGCACTTAAAAGAAAAAAATTTTTAGAAAATAATTCAACTAATAAAAATATAATCGGAGCTTATTCTAATTTTATGTCTTTAATAGTAGGTAAATCTACAAAAAATGATGCTATTAATCTTTTTACCAAAGAATTTAATATTAAATATGCAGATCATTTTAGTAGAATTAATGAAAATATACTAGAATACTCAGATTTAGGTATTTCTATAAAATTAGATAAAAAAGATATTATAGAAGCTATTTACTTTTTCTATCCTTATTTAGGAAAAACCGAAAATAATTTAGAAATAAATGACTATTTGGATAAATTTTTATTCTTATATAATATTGAAAAAATAAAAAATAAAAATGTTTATACTTATGAAAATTTAGCTTTTTATACACAAGATTTAAAAAATATTACTGCTATAAAAATAATGAATAAAAATGATAGTTCTTTTAAAGATATAGATAAAATATTAAAAAAAATATCAAAACATTTGTTAATAGATGAAAAAGGCTCTTTTTTAGATATAGAAATAAATAATGCTACTTATCATTATGCTATAGATAAAATATTAGAATATACCCCCAAAGAAAAATTTAAGAAATATGATAACTATATTTATTTTGAAAAAAATGATATAACTCTTTTATTTAATGAACTAGGGATAGTTGAAGAAATACAGTTTGGTAATAATGAAAATATAATTACTAAAAAAGGAATAAAAATAGGTGATAATATCTATAAAGCTTTTGATATTTATGGTGAACCACGTTTAAAAACCTTTGGAATGGTAGTTTGGGATAAATTATCTCTGATTTTTCAAAAAAATGGTGAAATAATTAGTATGAGTTTAGGTAGTATATAATTTTTTACTAATGACTTTATTAACCTCTATATAAAAACTATTCTATTTATTTATTTTTAACTTATTACTATTTTACTTTTCAAGTATAGCTATTTTATGATAAAATCCATTAAACTATTCTTAATTTTTAAATAGTCTAGAATATTATTTTTAAGGAGTTTTTTTATGGGTGGTCATGGACATGATAACCACGGGCACGGACACGGTAGTGAAGGTGACGAAATAGTTTGGCACCAAGAAAAAATAGGTGGTGTTTTTATATTAGCTTTTTTAACAGCTATACTTACTCTTGCTGTTTTAGCTCAGGCAGGTAATACCAAATTAACTCTTTTAACAGGTAAAGATGCTTATGATAAAGTACAAGCTCAAATGCCTAAAATAGAAGCTAAACATGAAGGAGCTGAGCATGGTGAAAAACATGAAGAAGCTACAAATAAAGAAAATCATGAAAATAAACCAGCTGAAGAAGTAAAAAAAGAAGAAGCTAAACCAGCTGAAGTTACTCATGAAGAACCAAAAAAAGATGAACATAACCATGAAGAAGGTTCTGATCATCAACATTAATGAAATTTAGATTTGCCAGACATACTAATAATATAAATACTTTAATAGAATTTTATACCAAAGTGCTATTATTAGATGTTCTTGGCTCTTTTAATAATCATGATGGTTATAATGGTGTTTTTTTAGGAAAAGAAAATTTAAGTTGGCATTTAGAATTTACCGAATCTAAAGATAAGGCTAATCATATTTTTGATGAAGATGATATTTTAGTTTTTTATCCTGAAAATGAAAAAGAATACAAAAAAATAAAACAAAATATTCAAAAAAATAATATAGCAATAAAAATTTCTAAAAATCCTTACTGGAATAAAAATGGAATTTTAATATCAGATCCAGATGGTTATAATATAATAGTAGTAGAAATAATAGAAAAATCTAGTTCTATTTCAATAGAAAATAATCTTGAATTAGATGCTAACACTCAAATAAGTATAAAAGAACTAATCCCTGATAATTGGAAAAATATTTTAAAAGACGAAATAAATAAACCTTATTTTGATAAATTAAATGCTTTTTTAAATGAAGAATTTAGAGCTAATACTATTTATCCACCTAAAGAACATATTTTTAATTCCTTTAATTATACTAATTTTGAAGATGTAAAAGTTTTATTACTTGGACAAGATCCTTATCATGGAGCAGGACAAGCTCATGGATTAAGTTTTTCGGTGCAAGATGGAATAGCTTTACCACCTTCATTAAAAAATATCTATAAAGAATTAGAAACTGATTTAGGCATAAAACCAAGTAAAAATGGTAATTTAGAAAACTGGGCAAAACAAGGTATTTTGTTATTAAATGCTGTTTTAACAGTTAGAGAAGGAGAACCAAATTCTCATAAAAGTAAAGGCTGGGAAAAGTTTACCGATGCTATAATAACTCTATTAAATAACAGAGAAAAACCTTTAGTATTTTTACTATGGGGTAATTATGCAAGAAAAAAAGTTTCTTTAATAGATACCAATAAACATATTGTTATAGAAGGTATTCATCCATCTCCTTTATCGGCTAGTGGTGGTTTTTTTGGAAGTAAACCTTTTTCTAAAATTAATGAATCGCTAAAAAAATTAAATTATGATATGATTGATTTTAAAGTATAATTTTTTATAATAAAAAATGCTTATAGTTCAAGATAAAAGTAATAAATTGCCTAGTAAAAATAAAAATTTACTAGACTTAATTCTAAAAACTAAAAAATATAATATAGTATCTCTAGATGGATTTTCTTTAATAGCTTATAAACAGGCTCAAAGGCAAGTAAAAAATGAAATTAGCTCTCAACAAAATATTTTCGTTTTTGTTTTAAGAGGTAAAAAAATCCTTTATTCAGAAGGTAAAACTTTTACTATAAAAGAAAATGAAGCAATTTTTATTTCTAAAGGTACTTATTTGATGTCTGAAATTTTATCAGATAATTCTAATACATTTGAAAGTTTAGTATTTTTTTTAGATGATTCTTTACTAAAAGAATTTTTTTCATTACATTCAAAAATTTTAGAAAAACTCCATAGTAAAAACAATCTAAATACACAAGCTCAATACGAAAAAGCTTTTAAAATAAATGTTTCACCTTTTTTAAAAGGAACAATAGATTCTATTATACCTTTTTTTAATCATGAAAATTTAGGAAAAGAAACCTTTTTAAAATACAAATTTTTTGAAGTTCTATTAGAAATAATAAGTGAAGATAAAAGTTCTAACTTTATAAATTTCTTATATAAAATACAAGATAAAGAAATTGCTTTTTTACAAGATTTTATGGAAAATAATTTTACTGAAAATTTAACAATAGAAGAATTTGCAAAAAAAACCAATAGAAGTTTATCTAAATTTAAAAAAGACTTTTCTTTTATTTCAAATTTATCACCTAGAGAATGGATAAATAATAAAAAACTAGATAAAGCAAAAACTCTATTAAAAACAACCAGTAGAAGTATAACAGAGATAGCTCTAGACTTGGGTTTTGATAACACTTCATATTTTACAAAATTATTTACAGCAAAATTCAAAGAGTCTCCTAAAAAATTTCAAAAAAAACTAAAAGTGCAAAAATAAAGACTAATAATTAAAGTTTAATTTTTTTTATTGCTATAAACTTAAAATATAAAATTTTATTTATAGAAAGGTTTATTTATGAAGAAAAAAATTATGTTTGGAATTATTTTTATACTTTTTTGATATAATATATACATAAAATAAAGGTAAAGAGAAGAAGAAATTATGTCAAGAGGAAGAAAAATAAAAATAGAAATAAAAGAAAGCTTAGAAGAAATAAAAAAATTATATAGAAAAGAATCAGATGGTGAAACAAAAATAAGGTTATTAGCAATAATACATTTAAAAGAAGGTAAAAATGGTTCAGAAATATCAAAATTACTAAAAATAAAACAAAGAACACTATATAACTGGATAAAATTCTATAAAGAAGAAGGTATTGGAAGGTTAAAGACTCAAAAAGCATCTGGAAGACCAGCAAAACTAAGTGAAGAAAAAAGGAAGAAATACAAAATTTAGTAAGAGCTAAAAAATTTTCATCATTAGAAGAATTTAATAATGAAATAACAAATAAATACAAAGTAAATTATAGTATAAGTGGTTTATGGAGAAGAACAAAAAAATTAGAACTAGCATGGAAAAATGGTAGAAAACATCATTATAAAGCTAATATAGAGGCTCAAGAAACATTTAAAAAAAGGATTAATAGAAGAATTTAATAAATTAAATTTAGAAACAGATAAACCATTAAAATTTTTCTGTATGGATCAAACAATAGTAGGTTTAATGGTTCATTATAGAAGATTTTGGTGTGTAAAAGGAGAAGAAGTAAAAGTAGCATATCAAAAGATCGTAAATTTGACTATTTATGGTTGATAGGAGAAGTAAAAACAGGTGAATTAGAAGCATATTGGACACCATGTGTAAATAAAGGAGTATCACAAAATATAATAAATGATATATCAAAAAATATGAGAATAATCATTTAATAATATTAATGGATAGAGCAGGTTGGCATAATATTGAAAATAAACCTTCAAATATATCATTTATAAATTTTCCACCATGTTCACCCGAATTAAACTCTATAGAAAGATTAAATCAAGAGGTAAAAAGCCTGTAGCTAACAAATCATATTTAAAATTAGAGGATAAGACTGCTATTATTGATTGTGAACTTGAAAAATTTTTTAATTTTCCAGAAAAAGTTAAAAGTACAATTTCATATCCATGGCTCATTTCACAAATTGACAAAATTTATGAATTTATTTATTCAAAATAGTATTAGTTTATTTTCACTAAATGTTTTGGCAAAAGAAAATAATATAAAAAAAATAGAAGGTTTTTCTGCACCAGAAAGTGTTATAGAGTTTAAAGATAATATTTATGTTAGTAATGTTGGTAAAAAATTAGAACCCTCAACTAAAGATGGAGATGGATTTATTTCTAAATTAAGTATAAATGGAAAAGTATTAGAAAAAAACTTTTTACCTAAAAAAGGATTTACTCTTAATGCTCCTAAAGGAATGGCTATAATAAAAAATGTTCTTTATGTCGCAGATATTGATAGAATAGTAGCTTTTGATTTAAAATCTGGGAAAATGTTATCAGAAATATCTTTAGAAAAAACTGGAACTAAATTTTTAAATGATATTACTATAAAAGATGAAAATACTTTATTAGTTTCTAGTACAGATTTAGGTAAAATCTTTAGTATAGATATAAGTAAAAAAAATTATACTGAGTTAGCATTAAAAGAAATATTGGTAGGTGTTAATGGCTTAGTTTATAAAAATAATATTTTATATTTTAATACATTCCCTTTTGATAATAGTGGTAAAAAAGGAATAACTGGTACTATTGATTTAAAAACAAATAAAATTGAAAAAATTTCAGGATTAGAAGGTTTTTTTGATGGTTTGGTTTATAATAATGATAAATTAATTTTTTCAGATTGGGATGCAATGGATAAGGGTGGTAAAATAATTAGTTATGATTTAAAAACTAAAGAAAAAAAAGATATTAATGTTGGAATAAAAGGTAATGCAGATATTTTTTATTCAGAAAAGCATAAAAAATTATTAATTCCAGCTATGATGGAAGGGAATTTATACATTTTAGATCTTAAGTAAAATATATAAAAGAATAAGCAAAAATGTATTTACGTAGAGACACTCCTTGCGTGTGTCATGTAGTAAATACGTTTTTATTTAAGTTATATTATAAATATTTAAGTATTTCTTTAAAAATTATATCATTTTTTCTAGAAATTAAGCATAATTTAAAATAAGAGAAATTACTCTTATTTTGTAACTCATGAATAGTTATTTCATTTTTTAAATAATGATTTTCAATTAAACATTTAGGAAAATAGGAATTCCTTTTGAACTAATCCACAAAGTAGGAGCAAATCATAATATGATGTATGCAGCTTTTTTTGCAGCACCTTTATTTGTAACATTCCATTTTATATCTATTGTGAAATTATCTTTGAATAAGAAACATGATTTAAATAATAATCAGCTAATACCAAAGCACACATAGCTTCAACAATAGGAACAGCTCTAGGCACGACACAAGGATCGTGTCTTCCTTTTCCTTTTATAATAACTAAATTACCTTTTTCATCTATAGATTCTTGTTCTTTCATAATAGTTGCTACTGGTTTAAAAGCCACCCTAAAAAAGATGTCTTCACCATTAGAAATACCACCTTGAATTCCACCAGAAAAATTTGTTTTAGTTTTTATTTTGCCCTTATCATTATAAAAAATATCATTATGCTCAGAACCTTTCATAGTAACACTATCAAAACCAGAACCATATTCAAATCCTTTTACTGCATTTATACTAAGCATAGCTTTTCCAAGTTCTGCATGAAGTTTATCAAAAACAGGTTCACCCAATCCTACAGGTACGTTTTTAGCAATACAAGAAACAACACCACCAATAGTATCACCTTCTTTTCTGATAGAATCTATTTCTTCTATCATCTTTGAAGCTAATTCTTGATCTGGGCATCTTACAATATTATTTTCTATTTGTTCAAAATCTATTTCATTATAATTTTTATCTAATTTCAGTTTACCAACTTGTGAAACATAAGCATAAATTTCAACATTTATTTTTTTTAAAATCATTTTTGCAAAAGAACCTGCTATAACTCTTGAAGCTGTCTCTCTAGCTGATGATCTTCCTCCACCTCTATAATCTCTTATTCCATATTTACTAAAAAAAGTATAATCGGCATGAGAAGGTCTAAATTTATCAGATATATGTTCATAGTCTTTAGATTTTTGATCTTGATTTTTAATAACTACTGCTATTGGCATACCTGTTGATTTGCCATTAAAAATACCTGAAACTATTTCAAATTCTTCATTTTCTTTTCTTTGTGTAGTTATATGTGATTGACCTGGTTTTCTTCTTTCCAAATCTTTTTTTATTAAATCTATATCTATATCTAAATTAGGTGGAAAGCCATCAATAACAACACCTAAAGAATGACCATGTGATTCTCCAAAAGTAGTTATTTTTAAAATTTTACCAAAAGAATTTCCACCCATAAAATTTATTTCACTTCTTTTACAGATATAGGTAATAAACCTAAATCATTAGTAACATTATAGCCTTTTATTTTTCTTACTATTCCAGTAATTTGTAGTTTAGAGCCATCTTTATTTTCAGGTAATCTCAAAATAACTCTATTATCTAAATCCACTAGGCTAATAGAACCACTATCATTAGAAAACATAGCTCCTGCTCTATTATATTCATACATACCTGTAATTGTAACTTCTTTATCTAATAATTTAGAATAATCAACTTTTTCAGATTCTTTTACAAAATTTCTAGATAAATCTACATTTTTATTAGCTTCAACATATTTTACTATACCTACTTTTTCAACTTTTTTTACAAAATCAGTATTTTTTATATCTTTAGGAACTTCTAAAACGTAAATATTAATACCTGATAAAACTTTTAAATTTTTTAATTTATATGAGTTTATAAATTTATCTATATCATTTTTTTTATATTCTTCTTTAAATCTAATTAAAACTTGATTGTTTGGAACATTGGCAAAAGAAACTAAGGATATATTTAATAAAAAAATAGATAAAATTAAAATAGAATGTTTTCTCATAGTAACACCTTTTTGAATTCAAATAATTTTAAATCATTATATCAAAGTTAAATTAAATATTATCTGGATTTTTTTATGTATTTCACAAAAATTTTTATACTTTTAGATTATAAAAATAAATTGTAAGATATCTGAACCACGATAAACAGATGATTTTTATGATTAACTTTGATACTAAAATCATTAGAAAATCATTTTAATCATTCGTATATCACATTTTTGATGATGTTTTTGCTCCATATTTTTAATAGAGTCTAAAATTGCTTTTTAAAGCTAAGCTCATTTTTTATTATACAATTTTATAATTAGTTATACTTAAAATTATTATAAAAACATCAAAGTAATTTTAATAAATTAAATCCAGAGCTTAGATTTTTGATCATATTTTCTAATTTTTGTTATAATTTCTAAAACTTCTATTTTGCTTGGTAATTTTGCTAATGTTAAAGGCGTTTCACCTTTTTTATTTTTAAGATTTACATTTGGATTTCTTCTCATTAAAATTTCAGTCATTTGGTTTCTAAAAGGATAAATGTCTGTATAATTTTCAAGAATAACGAGCCTCATTAATGCACTATTACCATTTTTATCTACTAAATCTACTTTAGCACCATAATTAAGTAATTCTTCAAATAATATAATATTATTAGATAATATTGCTTTAATTAAAGGGGTTTCACCATCTTTAGAGTATATATTTATATTAGCTTTAATTTTTAATAAAAAAAGAGCAATTTCATACTTACGTAAAATTATAGCACGTATTATAGGTATATTACCCATATTATCAGCTTTATTAACATCAGCACCTAAGTTAACTAATTTAATTACTCCATTTAAATCATTTTTTTCAATAGCTTGTATAATAGGTGTTTTTCCAAATTGATCTGATAAATCTATAAATAATGGGAAATAGTATAATATATTAAAAATATCCTTATTATCTATAGCTTTTGATATTGGATTTAAAGATTCAATTTTATTATTTGAACATGAAAATAAAAATATTGTTAAAATAAAAAAAATTTTTTTCATAATTTGTCCACTTTTTTATATAAAATTATTACATAAATCTTGATATAACATCAATAATTCCTGTTTCATCTGGTAAAGAAGCTATCATTAAAGGGGTTTCTCCTTTTTTATTTTTTAGATATAAGTTAGCTTTTTTTTAATAAAAGCTCCGTTATTTTACTCCTATTATAATTATAAGTTTTACTACTCATTATTACTCTCATTAATGCACTGTTACCATCTTTATCAACGGCATCTACTTTAGTATCGTAATTTAAAATTAATTCTACCAAATTTGGATTTAATTTAGATACAGCTTTCATCAAAGGGGTTTCTCCTTTTAAATCATAAAAATTAAGATTAACTTTATTTTTAAGCAAAATTTCCACCATACTTTTTCTACCTAGAGATATTGCATACATTAAAGGAGTATCATTCATAGAATCAGGTTTGTTAATATCAGCTCCTAAATTAACTAGTATAGTAAATTCTTCTGTATCATCACTTTCAATAGCTTCTGTAAGAGGGGTTCTTCCAAATTTGCCTGGTAAATCTATAAACATGGGTAAATAATAAACCAAATTAAAGTTATCTTTATTATATATTGCTTTTGATATTGGTTTTGAAGATTCAATTTTACTATTTGAACAAGAAAATAAAAATAATATAAAAATTAAAAGTATTTTTTTCATTTTTGTATCTCGTAAAAATATAAATAGTTTTTTGATCTATCATGAACCATAAACTTATTTAGATATTTTTCCCTAGGAAATATTAATTCTAAGCTAATATGTTCTGAAAAATCTATGTAATTTTTATTTCTATTTTCTAAATTAAAAACAACAATTTTTTTACCTTCAAAAAATAATATCTCTTTTTCTGAATAAAAATAAATGTTACTTACTCTAAATTGTTGTTCTAATAAATTTGAAAACTTTCTTTTATTTACATCAAATAAAAATATTTGAGAATAATTATAACTTTCTTCTATTGCTTTTATTCCTATTATTTTATCTTTATCAAAACTCATAATATCCCAAATATACTTTGGTTCTTCATATATTTCAATATTCTTATTTTTTACATCTATAAATATTATAAAGCCCCAACCTGTACATGAAGCACTACAAATTATTTTATTATTTTTATAAATTGATGAATTAATTTTTATAAATTTATTCCACTTAGTTTCTATAATAAAATCATAAATTATTTTTCTAGAATCTAAATCATAAATATAACATTTATAATTATTTTCTTGATATAAAATATAATTTGTTTCATCAATAAAATTACTGTATTCTAAACAATTATCAGATCTTATTAAATTAGATATGTGGCTCTCTTCAAAATTTATTAAATTAATTTCTAAATAATCTAAAGATAAAAATTTTTTGTCTAAATTGATAATAGTATCTCCAAGATGTAGATTATTAAAATTTTTCAATTCTTTTTCTAATTTAAAACCTTCAATATTATATTTATAAAAATAATCATCTGTGTAATCAGACAAAAATATAAATGAAAAACTACTATCAAGACCAGCAAATCTTAATTCATCATCTATTTTTAATTGTTTAATTTTTTTCCTAAAATCTTTTGAGTTCATTTTTATATTTACAAACAAACTATAGATGAAGCTTTAACCCATCCTAATAAACCATCTTGTGTTTCTATTTTATAAGAATCATTGTTTTTATCTAAAATATTTAATATAGTTCCTTCTGAAATACTACCTAAAACAATAGCTGAATTATCAAAACTTGTTTTTATATCAGATTTTTTAGTAACAACCATAGCTTTTTTATTGAAAGTAGTAAATATTTTATCAGAAACAGATAAAATTGATACAATATTTAAAATTATTAGAGAAATAATTAATATATCTTTTTTTGAAGTTTTACTTTTATTCTTTAATAAAAAAATAAAACTCCATAATAATACCCATAATACTAAAGAAATTAGAATAACTTGCTCCAAAGTTAAGTAGTTATTAGTAATAAAAATATTTTTAGTCTCAGAAAGTTCTAAATTTACTTCTTTTTGAAGTGAATTAATTTGTCTATGTGTATTTAAATCATTAGGACTTAAATTTTTACTTTTTAAAAAATAAGCTAAAGCTTTAAATTTCTCAGCTTTATTTAAATAAATAGAAGCTAAATTATAATATAAAGCAGAACTTTTTATATCTTGTTGTTCTAAAGATTCATACAATTCTAAAGCTTTATTTAGATTACCATTTTTATATTCCAAATTTGCTTGAATAAAAATATTGTTATAATCTGTTGTTTTTAGAGTTTTTATTTGTTCATTTGCTAAAACATTATTAGTAGCGATGTATATAAAAAATACAAAAAATAAGCCTAAATAAAAATTACCTATAATTTTTTTTATACTTATAAACACTATGAAAACCCTTTTAATAATAAAACTATATTTTATACTAAAAAATTATTTTAGCACTTCTACCTATTTTTTTAAAATTAAAAGCCTTTATTTAAAATACTTATTATAAAATCTATATTATTTTTATCATTTATAGTTCTTAAATTAAAAATTAAACTTTCATTATCAAAGTTAGTAATTATAGGCTTATCAAGCTCTCTAAGTATTTTTTGTATTTTAGCTAGAGATATTTTTTTATGTTTTAAAGCAATAACAGGAGTTTTTATTTTATAATCTGGTAAACTTCCACCTCCAACAATAGAAAAATACTCTCGTATTTCTAGAATAAAATTATCATTTTTTACTTTATCTTTAAAATATTTACATTCTAAATAAACTTCGTCATAAGTTTTATTTATCATTTTTAAAATAGGTATTTCTTTTATAATTTCATCTGTATTTTTTAAGTATTCTATTAGAGTTTTTTCTAATAAAAAAAGATTTACTTTATCTATTCTTACTGCTCTAGCCAAAGGATTTTTTTTTATTTTATCTAAATAAATTTTTTTACCTAAAATAATACCTGCTTGTGGTCCACCTAATAATTTATCTGTACTAAAAGAAATTAAATCAATATTGCTTCTCAATTTATCTAAAATATAAGGTTCATCTTCAAGATTTATTTGTTTTGGAGGAATAAGTAAACCACTACCAATATCTTCATAAGTTAAAATATTTTTTTTCAAGCCAATTTGAGCTAATTCTTCTGAAGATATTGATTTAGAAAAACCTATAATTTTATAGTTACTAGGATAAGATTTTATTAAAAGTTTAGTTTTTGATGTAATATTATCAAAATAATCTTTTTTATTAGTTTTATTTGTACTACCAACTTCTAATAATTTAACACCACTAGCTTTTATAATTTCATGCAATCTAAAAGAATCTCCTATTTCTATCATTTCACCTCTAGAAATAATAGCTTCTTTTTTATTGGCAAAAGTATTACAAATAAGAAAAATACAAGCTGCATTATTATTAAGAACTAAACAATCTTCTGCTCCTGTAAGATGTATAATAAGATCTTTAATTAAATCTTGTCTAGAGCCCCTTTTAGCTTTATCTAAATCATATTCTAAATTAGAATAATTTGTTAAAAAAAGATTTAAATCCTCGCTTGTTTTTTTAGAAAAAATACTCCGACCAAAATTAGTATGTAAAATAATACCAGTTGCATTAATAAGTGGCTTTAAGTTTCCTTTTAACTCTTCAGTTAATTTATTTTTTATTTTAAAAACAAATTTATCTATGGTAGGTAATTCTAAAGTTTCAGAAATAGATATTTTTTTTTCAAGAGCACTTCTTAGAGTGTTTAACTCTAATTTTATTAGTTCTTTAATAAAGTTAGAGTATATTTTATAATCATCAGGATATAAAGCAGAAAAATACTCTATTACTTTATTAACAGAGTATATTTTTTTTAATACTAAATTTTTATTCAAAGATTATTTTTTTAAGCCTAACATTCTTAAAATTTTAGCAAATAAACCTTCTTTAACGGGTTCAGCTTTAGGTTCTTCTCTTACTGGTTCTTTAACTGGTTCTCTTACAGGTTGTGCTTGTTGAACTGGTTGAGGAGTTGGTTGAGGTGCTTGTTGCACAGGAGGCGGAGTATCAACTTTTTTATTTGATGCAGTTACAGCATCTTCAAATTTTTTCTTTTCTTCTTCAGCATCAACTTGAGCTCCAGGAGGAGGAACATCAGCACCGCAATTTGGACAACTAAGTGCTAAAACAGATTTTATGCTTTCTCCACATTTTTTACAAGTTCTAGTATTATCAGTTCTTATATCTACAGAAGACCATACTGGAGCAGATGGAGCTGCTTTTAAATCTCCACCACAGATATAACAAATTGGCATTGATGAAAACTCTGCAGGTATTGCAGATGAACAATGTGGACAAGTTACAGCTGTTGACATTAAATTATTACCTAAGACTTTTAATTTTTTTAGTATTTTATCAAGATTTATAGTCTTTTACAATATATACTCAAATAAAATTAGTTAGGTCTTAAAAATTTAATTTTGTGTTAATACTAATTAAGATTTAGCTTTAATTTAAAGTTTACAAGGTATTTTTTTCACTAAGAATTCAAGTTATAATATAAGAAATATTTAAAAATTAGGAGATAAATATTTGAAAGTAATAATAGGTGCAGATCATGGTGGATATGAATTAAAAAATCATATATCAAAATGGTTAAAAGATAATCAATATGAAATAAAAGATATAGGTGTATTCACATCAGAATCAGTCGATTATCCTGATATAGCTTATCAAGTAGCATCAGAAGTGGCAAAAGGTAATTTTGAAAGAGGAATCTTAGTTTGTGGTTCTGGAGTAGGTGTAAGTATTGCAGCTAATAAAGTTAATGGAATAAGAGCTGTATTATGTCATGATCCTGTAATGGCTAGATTAAGCAGAGAACATAACGATTGTAATATTATAACCATGGGTGGAAGATTTATTGCTAAAGAAATGGCTTTTGAAATTCTTGATATTTGGTTTAATTCCGAATTTACTAATGGTAGGCACAAACAAAGAATAGAAAAAATATCAGAAATAGAGAAAAAAGATTAATCATGAAAATTATAAAATCACTTATATTATTAACCCCTTTATTATCATTATCTTGTGGACAATGGAGTATAGGTTCTTTAGATTTAAAAGCAGTTGCATTAACTAAAATAGATTTAGATAAAATAACTTCTCAATCAAAAATTAAATGGAATCTTGTTTCTGGAGCAGAATATTATGAGTTGGCAAGAATAGAAAATGGTAAAGAAATTATTTTAAATAGTAATAAAAAATCAAAAGATATTAATTTTTATATTGATAATGATATAAAAATGAATTCAAAGTATAAATATAGATTATATGCTTTAGATATAAATAACAAACCAATATCAAAAGGTGAAACTTCGGAAATAGTTACTTTTTCAACATCTGATATACAAGAGCCAGAACTAACTAATTATAATCTCATTGAAAAAAATAAAGTTAGCCGAGAAGAAAAAATGAAATGGCTCAAAAATCCTAATGTTGATTTTTATTATTCAATAGTTAAGGATACTAAAAATAATAAACAAATTTTTGGAGTTTTCTCTAAAGATTCCACTGTTGATTTAAATACTTATGTACCAGATATAACCTTTGATTTTTTTAATACAGAAATACCTATTATTGTAAAAAATGGTTTTGAATTGAATAATGATTATAAGTTTTCAGTTTATTCTATAAAGACGAACTCTAAAGAAATTGATAAAATAAATTCTATGATTATGAAGCAATCAAAAGAAATACTTTTAACTTTATAATTATTTTTTTTAAGAGCTCTTTAAAATTTTTGTATTTGTGATATAATCTTATTCTGTTGTAAAATCAAGTTTAAAGATGATTTAAGTAACTATAAATTTTAAACTTTATAAGTTGATTTATAAAAATTATGAGGCATTTGTCTAATAATTTAAAAAAATAGTAATAAAATGTTTTTTGAGAGGTTTTAATGTTTAAAACATTTAGAATGGATAGAAAAAAGAAGAAAAAATGCCATTTTTTATCTAATGGTATTAGAGAAATTGATTATAAAGATGTAGAACTCATTAAAAAGTTTTTATCTGATAATGGTAAAATATTACCAAGAAGACTTACAGGAACATCTACAAAATACCAAAGAATATTAACAAGAGCTGTAAAAAAAGCTAGACATGCTGGTCTTATACCATATACTGGCGATATTTACGCAGACTAATAGTAAATAGTGATACTTGAGCAATAAAAAAGTTAATAAAAACTAATTTATTGCTCAATAAAATTTATTATGAAAATAAAATTTATTATAAGTATCACTAATTCTTTCCAAATTAAAACCTTAAATTTTATAATAAGGAAAATTTCATGGAAAAAAATAAAAAGGAACTAAAAGAAGTTCCTAAAACACTTAAACAACAAGATGAAACCATCCAATTAGTAGCACCTGAAATTCTATTTAAAGATTATGATTTTGATCCAGAACAATATTTTGCTCCAGTTGAAGAACTAGATTTACCTCCTTTAGATGATATTATTCCAGATACTGTAGGAACAGTATTGCAAACTACTCAATTAAAGTCACCTGAGGAATTATTTGGTAAAAAAACTCCACCTAAAAAGTTACCACCTCCAAGTAAAAAAACAGATCCTAAAAAGAAATTTTAATTCAATACCATGAAAAAAACGTCTTTTTATATAGGACTACCTGTCCAGTTATTTGTTTTTTCTATTTTAATTTTTATAACAACCATAACTATATCATCTTATATTTTTTACCAGTATTCAGAAGATATATATAAAAATGAATTAGAGAATAAAATAAAAGATATCTCTATTTTATCATCAGTACAATTTGATACAGATTATCTAGATGAATTAAATAATTACTCAGATTTTAATAAAGATGAATATCAAGCCGTAAAAAGTCGTTTATTATCTTTAACAAAAAATATTGATTATGTAAAATACGCAGTTTTAATTAAAAGAATAGATTCTGATAATGCTATAAATATAGTTGATTCATCCGAAAAACCTTATGATTTTAATAAAGATGGAAAAATAATACCAGAAACAGAAGGTGTTATTTTATTAGAAGATCCTTCTAATAAAATAAAAATAAATAATGATCCTATAATGAGTATAGGTTTTAATGAAGTCTCTATAAGTAATACTATACATAGAGATGAAGCTGGAAGTTATGTAAGAGTTTATGCCCCAATAGGAAGATTAAGAAATTATTTATTAGCACTAGATATCTATAATGAAAAAACTTCAGCAAATAAAATAAACCTTGTAGAAGTTATTCAAAATACTTCAATTGTTAGTCTTTTTGTTGTAATACTTTTTGGTTTAATTTACTCTTTAATACTTATTTTACCTATAAATAAAATTTTAAGAACGTCTAAACAAATACAAGAAGGTTCTTTTAATAATATTAGTTTATCTCCAGCTTATGGAGAAATATCTAAGCTAGCTGATTGTATTAATTATTTTTCAGATGAACTGAAAAACTCTAAAAGTAAAGAAGAAGAAACTAAAAGAATTATAGAAAGAAAAAAACAAATAATAGAAACAACTAATAAACAATTACAACAAAAAAACTACGAACTAAATAATACAATTCTTACATTAAATAGAATAAATCAGATTGTAGAAGAATTAATAGCTATAAAAGATACTGATAAATTAATGGAAACAGTTTTAAAATCTACTATAGAAATAATTAATGCAGAAAAAGGGTTTATAATAAAACATAATGAAGATAAAAGTTTTTCTGTTATAGTATCTATTAATACAAGTAATATAGATGATGAACAAGAATTAAAATTTAATGAAATACCTTGTTTAAAAACAGTTTTTGAAACTATGAATTATATTAATATTCATGATGAAGGTAAATTTATTTCTGAAGAATTCAAAAACGCTTTAGTTTTTCCATTAATAATTGAAAATGAAATAGATGGTCTTTTATTTATTATGAATAAAAAAGCTGAGAAAGAAGAAAAAATCTATTTTACTGAGACAGACGAATCTACAGTGAGAATTTTAAGTAAATTAGTTTCAGCTGTATGGGAAAGTATAAAACTATTTGAAATGGCTACCGTAGATAGTATGAGTAAACTATATGTAAGAAGATATTTTGAAAAAAGCTTAGAAGAAGAAATAAAAAGTGCTACTAAAGAAAACTATAATTTACATGTAGTAATGATGGATATTGATAATTTACAGAAATATAATAATAAATATGGTAGAACTAAAGGAGATAGAATAATAGAAAAAGTAGCTGAAATAATTAAAGAAGAATTAAACGAAGATATTTTAACAGCTAGGTATGGCGGAGATAAATTTGTTGGACTAATAACAGATTCTCAAATTGAAGATGTAAAAGAATTAGCTGATAAAATACGAGAGAGAATTTATCTAACTGATTTTATTATAGATGATGATATAACTGATAATCTAAGCATAAGTATAGGTATTTCTTCATTTCCTAAAGATGCTAAAACAGCAGAACAATTGTTAAGAGACTCTGAAATGGCTTTATATAAATCTAAACAACAAGGTAAAAATAAAATAACTATTTTCTAAGCTTACTTTAAAAATTTTTGTATCGAGGCTGATTTCATTTTTATTTCATCAGAATTATTCATTCGAATACCTCTTTCATAATATTCATTTGCTTGTAAAAAAGCTTTTTTAGATTCTTGTATATTTTCTTCTCTTAAAAACATTTTTCCTGCAGAAACAAAAGTATCACCTATTTTAGCTAAAGCTTCAGCACTTATTTTACCAGTATGAGCTTCAGCTAATAATTTATAACAATTAGCATAAGCTATTAGAGTTTCAGAAGATTCTTTTTCTGTAATAGAATCTCTGGCACACTTTAAAGCAAATTTTAAAAAACTTTGTTTTTTAGCATTATCTTCCTCAGCTTCAGCACATTTTATAAAAGCATCTATAGCTTTAATATAAGATTTAACTGCCCATTCACCTTTAGATCTTTGAGCTTCTTTCATATACATATTACCCAAAAAATCTAAATTACCTGTTTTGGCTTTTGATGAACCTACTAAATTAGCTGTGCCTTGAGAAGTACTTTGCTTAGTTTGACTTTGTGGTTCTGGGGCTCTTCTTTCTACAGGTTCTGGTTGACTAAAAGATTGAGTTTGAGCTTTAGGCATAGGTTGACTATAATCAATAAAAATACCTCTTTTGGGTTCATATTTAGCAAATAGAATTTTACACATTAAATCTATTTCCATAATATTCATTTTATCAAGCTCATAGTTTAATTTACTTACTAAATCTTCTACGGTTTCTTCTTCTACAGGGTATTTAGCTCTTAAAGAAAAAAAGTATTGTAGAGCTTCCATTTGAGCATCTAAAGCACTTAAATTTGCCAAAGAATTAATCATATTATTAATTTCGTTGTTACTATTTCTCAAAGCTTCAGGTTGAGTTCTAGAAATAAGAGCTATAATATCTCTTATTTTTTTTACTCTTGCATCTTGCTGTAATTTTATATTTTTTTGCTGATTTTCTATGGTTTGAAGTATTTTATTTAGAAGTACAAAAATATTATTCAAAGACTTTCTAAAATCTTTATAATCTAATTTATAAGTATCCATCAAAGATTTTATATTAAGTATAGTACTTTTATATTTATTTATTATAGAAACACAATGTGGTTTATTTTCTGGTAAATAATCATATCCTAATTCATAATTTGAAGCCATTTCATATAATGAAGCTATACTAGACATTAATTTTTCTTCATATTGCTCATGTAAACTAATTAAAATATCATCTAAATCAATATAAAAATCTAATTCACTATGAACAAATTTAGTTTCTGGATCTTTATCTTCAAGTCTTGGTTTTATTTCATTAAAATATTCTTTTAATTCTTCTATGTTTTTTTGATAGCCTTCAACTCTACCAATCATTTGAGTAACTATATTCCAATTATTTGCCCAAAAATCTAAAGTTTCTTCATCTACAGCTGTTACAGAGCCATAATCTTCTATATTAAAATAAATTTCATCTATAACTTGATTTGAATATTCATTAAGTTCGTCCGCTTCGGCTCTATAATCATAAGATAATAAAACTTTCGAAGCTACTATTTCTCTAGCTTCTAATTCTTCTAACTCTTCTAAAACTTTAAAACGTTCTTTTTCATATTTATATCTTTCATTAAGTAGATCTTTTATTTCTTCTTCTATTTTTATAATATTTCTATCACTATAAACAAACTCTACATTATCAGACATATCATTAATTAAAACAGTAGCTTTTTTAGCTTTTTCCAAGGCTAGTCTTTTTTTATCTATAAATAGATTTACTCTACCTATATCTTCATCAATAGGTGGAATTATTTTATCTTTTATGTCAGCAATAGCATTTCTTAGATCTTCTGTAGTCATTTGTATAGACTCTAAAGAAATATCTTCTCTATTGTACGAACTAATAGTATCTTCTAAACCTTCATGAATTTGATCAGAATCTTCTGAATACTCAGATTCATCTTGATATTCTTCATCAGAATACTCTTGGTATTGTTCTTGATATTCTTCTTGATATTCCTCATCAGGATAATCATTATTATCAGTCATAAACCTATTTATAAACACCCTATAATAATTAAGTTAAAATATTTTACTATAAAAATTGCTAATAGTGCAGTGGTATTTTAAGTAAAAGTATTTTATTTATTAAAAATACCATATCTTAAGCAAATAAAATAGAAAGTTTATTCTTATTTAATACCTCTATTTAATACCTCGAGTGTATGAGTGGATTCGGGAGCAACTCCCCCGTACCCACTTTCTACTAGGCATTAAATCCCGCATGAATCTTCTTTTTTATTTTATAAAAGATTAGCTGTAATTTGATACAAAGAGTTAAATAATAAAAAAAATAAGATTTCATTAAAAAAATATTTTTTATTTGCAAATATAAGTTTGTTTTTGTTACTATATAATTTTGGAGATTTAAATTAAATAAACATCATATATTTTAATAAAGGTTATTTAATAACTATAGTTTACTTTTAAATTAATTTTTTTATAAAAAGGAGATAAATATGGAATTATTACAAAAAGGTGGCAAACAAATAAAAATATGGACAGATGTATCTGTATTAGATGAGCCAACTTTAGAGCAATTATTTAGAATATCTAAAATGCCTTTTATATTTGAACATATTGCTGTAATGCCTGATGTTCATTTGGGTAAAGGGGCAACAGTAGGTTCTGTTATAGCAACTAAAGGAGCTATTATGCCTGCTGCTGTAGGTTGTGATATTGGTTGTGGAATGCTAGCTACTAAAACTAATTTAACCGCAGCAGATCTACCAGAATCTTTAGCAAAATTACGTTCTCAAATAGAAAAAAATGTGCCTGTTGGCTTTGGTTGCCACAAAAATGATAAATTTGGGGAAGGCTTAAATTTTTTAGATTTATCTGTTTATAATGATTTAAGCTCAAATACTATAAAAAAAGCCAAAACTCAAATAGGTACTTTGGGTGGTGGAAATCATTTTATAGAAATTTGTTTGGATACAGAAAAAAATGTTTGGGTTATGCTACACTCTGGTTCTAGAAATATTGGAAATGAAGTAGCTAATATTCATATAAAAATAGCTAAAGGTGAAATGAAAAAAGCTTTTAATAATTTAGAAGATCCTAATTTAGCTTATCTAAGTGAACAAACACAAGAATTTAAAAATTATATTAATGATCTTTTTTGGTGTCAGGAATATGCTTTAAAAAATAGAAGAGTTATGTTTGATAATATACTTTTGAGCATAAAAAAACTAATTCCTAAAACAGAAATTATTGGAGAAATAACTTCTTGTCATCATAATTATGTATCAATTGAAGAACATTTTGGTGAAAAAGTTTATGTTACTAGAAAAGGAGCTATAAGGGCTGAAAAAACAGATTTAGGAATTATACCTGGTTCTATGGGTGCAAAAAGTTATATTGTCAGAGGTAAAGGAAATCCTGATTCTTTTAATTCTTGTTCTCATGGTGCAGGAAGAAAAATGACTAGAACCAAAGCAAGAAGTATTTTTAATGTTAAAGATTTAGAAGAACAGACCAAAAATGTTGAATGTAGAAAGGATCATGGGGTTTTGGATGAAATACCTGAAGCTTATAAAGATATAAAAGAAGTTATGCGTAATCAGCGTGATTTGGTAGAAGTAGTAACCGAATTAAAACAAATACTTTGTATAAAAGGCTAATAACTATAAAAAAACGGTTAATTATATAAATTAACCGTTTTTTTATAAATTAAACTTCTGTTATATACTCATGATTATTCCAATCAATCATTCCACCAGCCATATTATAAACATTTTTAAAACCAGCTTCCATTAATATAGAAGTAGCTTTACCACTACGTCCACCACTACGGCAAACCATTATATAATTTTCATTTTTATCTAACGAATCTAACTCATTTGGTAAATTACCTAATGAAATCTTTTTGATATTAGGAATTACACCTTGTTCCCATTCAAAAGGTTCTCTAACATCTATAAAAATAAAATGAGGATTATTATTATGTAATTCTAAAGCTTCAGTAACGCTTACAGTTTTTATTCTTCCATCATAATTCATATCTCCACTTACTATATTAGCAGGAACAGAAGCTTGTATTTTTTTAGGATAAGGTAAATTTAAGTTGTTCATTATTTCAATAAAATCTTCTTTTGTTTTTCCTGCCAAACGAGGATTAAATTGTTTTTCTTCTGCTATAGTACTTGATTCCATACCTTTATAATCGTGACCTGGATAAACTATAGTTTCATCTGGTAAAGTAAATAATCTATTTGTAATAGAATTATAAAGTTTTTCTGGAGAACCTTGTTGAAAATCAGTTCTACCTGTACCTCTTATTAATAAAGCATCTCCTGTAAACACCATACCTTCTATATAATAAGAAACACAACCATTAGTATGACCAGGTGTTGATAAAACTTTTATTTTATGGTTTCCAAAATCAAATTCTTGATTATCATAAGAATATAAATCTGCGGATATATTGCCAGAATCATTAAATAAAACAGATTTAGCTTGTGGGAAAAAAGCTTTCATTTTAGTAATACCAGTTATATGATCAGCATGAACATGTGTTTCCATTAGATATTTTAAATTTAAATCTAGCTCTTTTAAAACTTTTAAATCTCTTTCTACTTGTTCTAATACAGAATCAATAAGTATGGCTTCCTTTGTAGTTTCATCTGCTAAAAGATAAGTATAAGTAGATGTTTCTGAATCATACATTTGTCTAAAAATCATTTTTTTACCTCTTTTTTAAAATAAACCTAAATACTATACACCCTATAGTATATAATATTTACTTTTTTATGTCTAGTACTTAAAATAAAAAAATACCTTAATATAGATATTCCAATATTTTTAATTTACATTATTGTGGTCTCGAAAAATAGGGCAAAACACTGCTTTATCCCTACGAAAATACTGGGTTTGATACCCCGTAGGAGGTCTTAAATTGATTAAAAATACATTTAAGTTTTTTGTAAAACGGTATCTTTTACTTGAAAATATTTTTCAGGTATTTTTTTATAACTAAAATACATAAAAGCTAAAAATATAGTTAACATAGTAGCTTGAGTAGCTAGATTCTCCAAAACACCTTTATCTGCTACATACATAATAAAAGGAGCTGTAATAGAGAAAAATAATCTACTAAATAAAGAGCCAAAAGAAATTATAGTTGCTCTTTTATCTGAATAGGTATATTTCAAAATCTCACCAACAATTAAAGGTCTTCCTAAAGCTCTTACTGCTTGATGCCCTAAAATAAATAAAAAGCTTATTTTAGTTAAAACTACAGACATAAGAATTAATGGAATTAGTTGTAAAAAACCTAAAATTAGATATGTATTATTTAAACCGTATTTTCTAATAATTCTATGTGAAATACCACTAATAAAAGCAGCAAAAAAATTAAATGTAGCAAAAGCAATACCAAAAAACCACACAGGTAACCCAATAAACTCCATATAAGGTTGATATAACCATAAAAGCCACACAGAACTCCCTGTTAAAATAGAAAAATAAATAATATTCCATTGAATAAGCTTATGTTTAAGCACAAACTTAAAAGAACTTTTTAATAAGTTCTTATAAGAACTCCAATGTTCACTTAGAGATTCTGTTTTATCTATTTTATTTACTTCAATAAGTTTAGTAGAAATAATTAAAGCTAAAAAAGGTCCTAGACAAGACATAAAAACAGTAGCTCTCATATCATAACTACCTACAAAACCACCTATTATATTACAAATAGCAAAACAGTACATTTGAAGTGATTTAGCTTTACCTTCATGTTTTTTAAATTCATCTTCTCTACCTAGTTTTTTTAAAGTTTCAAAAAGTAATGAGGCATCTGCACCTGAAATAAAAGCTTGACCAAAAGCTAAAAAAACTTCAGCAATTAGAAAAGCTAAAAATGAATGACCGATAGCATAAGTTACCCAACCTAAAATCATCATAAATGTAGCTAATTTCATAGCTAATTGTTTTCCTAATCTATCTGCAACCATACCAGTTGGAATATCTATTAATACTACAATAATAGAAAAAATGGCTTCTAATAAATAAATATCAGATAACGTTAAACCATTACTTTGCCAAAACAAAGTTATTATAGGTATAGAAAAAGGAGTGAAGCAAAAAGCTGAAAATATATAATAATATTTCAAATTTGCTTCTAAATTTTTATTCATTTTAATAAGATAATTCAAAAATGTCTTTTTTTTATGATAAATGATTAAAATTAGAATTATATTAGTATATTGTTATTATTTGTTAAGGGTAAATAAGACTTATTTTATTATTATTGGGGTTTCAGAGAGTATGTGGGCAGAAGAGTTGATAGCACGTAGGAGGTCTTAAACTCATTAGAGAATACATAAGAGCTCTACTCTGCTGTAACAAGTAAATATAAGCTTTATCAATTATTCAATCGGTTTTAAATTTATTCAAATAATTTAATAATATTATTTTTAAATTAATATAAAAAATAGTTCCATTTTATTAATTTATTTAGTACACTTATATTATAAATATTTTATGAAGATAGTTTGTTTTTTTTATGATTTTTAATTTTAAAGGTTTAATCTAACTTGATTTTCGAAATAAAAAAAGAAGAAGAAAGGTTAAATAAATTATACTCATTTAATATTTTAGATACATTGCCAGAAGAGTCTTTTGATAATATTACCTATTTAGCCTCTATAATTTGTAATACTCCTATTGCAGCTATTACACTTATTGATAAAAAAAGGCAATGGATAAAATCAGATTTAGGATTAAATATAAAAGAAATAAAAAGAGAAGATTCTTTTTGTCAATATACAATATTAGATAATCAAGTTTTTATAGTAGAAGATACTTTTGAAGATGATAGATTTAAAAATAATAACTTAGTATTAAATTCACCTAATATTCGTTTTTATGCTGGAGCTCCTTTAACAACAATGGAAGGCTATAATATAGGTGCAATATGTGTTATAGATAAAAAACCTAATTTTCTTAATGAAGAACAAAAAAAATCCTTACAAATTTTAGCTAAAAAAGTTATGACTGAAATGTATCTTAAAGAAACAATGAAAGATTATTTTCAGAAATTAAATACTATTCAAAAAATACAAAAAGAATCTCAAATTCAATTATCACAAATAAATTCTTTATTAGAAAGCTCTGATAATTTTATTTTATTAATTGATAAAGATATGAAAATTCTTTCTTTTAATAATAAATTTAAGCATGGATTTGAACTAATAGCTAATAAAAAAGTAGAAGTAAATAGATTTATTTATGAATATTTAGAGGGTATTAATAAAGAAAGTTGGCTAAATAATTTTAAAAGAAGTATTTTAGGAGAAAGCTTTATAAAAGAATTAGATATTAATTTAAATGGATTAACAAAATACTTTGAAACAAGATTTAACCCTGTTATATTAGATGAAAATATTATTGGAGTATCTATATTTGCTTTAGATATAACTGAAAGAAAACATCAAGAAATTGAATTAATTAAAGCAAAAAAAGAAGCTGAAACCTCTAATATAGAAAAATCTATGTTTTTGGCTACAATGAGCCATGAAATAAGAAACCCCATGAATGGAATAATATCAACTATCGATTTAATGGAAAAATTACAAACAAATCCAGAACAAAAAAGATATTTAGAAATACTTAGAGTTAGTAGTGAGTCTTTATTATCTGTTGTTAATGATATTTTAGATTTTTCTAAAATAGATTCTGGAAAAATGACTATAGAAAATGAATCATTTAATTTAAGAACTTGTATCAGAAATGTTTATGATATTTTATATTATAAAGTTAAAGAAAATAACTCAGAGTTAAATTATAATATAGCTAAAGAAATACCTGAATTTATTAAAGGTGATATAGTAAGATTAAGACAAATATTATTAAACTTAGTTGGTAATGCAGCCAAATTTACTCATAGAGGTAAAATATATATAAATATTGAAGTTTTAGAACAATTTTTAGATACTAAAGTAAAATTAAGATTTTCTGTTTCTGATACTGGTATTGGTATTCCAGAAGATAAAATAAAAACTATATTTAACCCTTATGAACAAACAGATACTTCTATAACTAAAAAATATGGTGGTACAGGCTTAGGTTTATCTATATGTAAAAAATTAGTGGAACTTATGGGTGGAAAAATTTCTGTAGAAAGTAAAGAAAATATAGGTACCAAATTCTTTTTTGATTTACTTTTTGATATACCCAACCAAGAAAAAGTTTTAAAAATAACTATGGATAGTAATGTAAATGATTTACTTTTTAAAAATATACCTTTGAAAATACTTATAGCAGAAGATAATATTGTTAATCAGATTTTACTTAGTACTGTAATAAAAAAAATAGGCTATGAACCTGATGTAGCATCTAATGGCTTAGAAGCTATAAATATGTATAAAAAGAATACTTATGATTTAATTTTTATGGATTTACAAATGCCTCTTATGGATGGTCTAAAATCAAGTGAAGAAATTTTGAAAATAGGAAGTCCTATAATTATTGCTATTTCTGGAACTAATACAGATGAGGAAATTGAAAAATGTACTAATGTTGGTATGAGAGATTTTATTTCTAAGCCTTTTACTTTTGAGGTAATAAAAAGAACTATTTTAAAATGGATGTATGTTATTAAAGTTAAATAGATGTTTTATATTGTGACTATGCAAAATTAATTTTCTCATTGTAATTATTTTTAATATTTAAACTACGGATTACGCAGATAAAACAGATTTTAACAGATGTTTTTTTATCTGTAGTTTATCTGATTAATCTGTAAATATCTGTAGTAAAAATAGATGTTTTATTTTGGCTTATTACTTATCATATAAATAATATAACCAAACCATTAATATTTAATAAAACTTACTAAGAAGCTATTTTACTTTTATTCTTAAGATATTAGTTTTAATATGATAAAATTCAATATAACTTTTAATAAAAATAAAATTTAATAGGGGTAAGTTTTGAGTAATAATAAATACTTAGTAGTAATAGATGGGCACGCTTTAGCATTTAGAGCTTATTATGCACTTTCAAGAGCAGGAAGTAGAACAAAAGAAGGACTTCCAACTTGGGCTATATTTGGTTTTACAAAGGTCTTAATAGAAATTATAGAATCTTTCAAACCAGAATATTTAGTAATGACATTTGATACCAAAGAGCCAACTTTCAGACATGAGATGTATCCTTTATATAAAGCAAACAGAGGTGCTCCTGAAGATGATTTTATTATACAAATGCCTTATATAACTGAAGTGGTAAAAGCTTTTAATATTCCCATTTATCAAAAAGGAGGTTTTGAGGCTGATGATATTATAGGAACTATTGCTAAAAAATATGAAAATGAATTTAAAATAGATGTTATTACAGGTGATCAAGATTTAATGCAAATAGTTTCTGATAAAACTAGCATTTATCTTCCAAATAAAGAAGGTGCTGGATTAAAAAAATATGAAATAAAAGATGTAATAGAAAAATATGGTGTAGAACCTTCTCAAATAATTGATTTTAAGGCAATAAAAGGCGATGCTTCTGATAATATACCTGGAGTAAAAGGTATAGGTGAAAAAGGTGCTACCAAATTAATTCAAGATTTTAAAAGCTTAGAAAATTTATATGAAAACATAGATAAAATAGATAAAGAAAGAACTAGAAATTTATTAAGAGAAAGCCAAGAAAATGCTTTTTTAAGTAAAAAATTAGCTACTATAAATACCAATTCTCCTTTAGAATTTAATCTTGAAGATTGGCATTTGGTAAAACCAGATGAAACAACTTTAAAAGATTTTTTAGTAAAATTAGAGTTTAGAACTATATTAGAAAAATTACCTAAAATTTTAGCTAATTATGATAATAAAGAGTTAGATAATCCAGATGAACTTTGGTTCGATTTTACTGAAGAAGAACATGGAGAAGCTAAATTAGATATAGATGTAAAAATAGTTTCTAATTTATCAGAATTAGAAAAACTAGCTTCTGACTTAAATAATAAAGCTTTTTTTGCTATAGACTTTGAAACTACAGCTATAAATACTTTTGAAGCAAAAATGGTAGGTATAGCTATTTCTTATCAAGATAATGAACTAACTACAATAAAAGATTTTAAAACTTTTTATATCCCAACTGCCCATACACTAATAAACGATTTAGAATTAAATATTCCTATAGAAAAAGTTTTAGAATATCTAAAACCAATTTTAGAAAATGAAAAAATAGGTAAAGTAGGTCATAACTTAAAATATGAGATGAATGTACTCAGAAATTATAATGTTTTTTTAAAAGGAATTAAAGATGATACTTTTATAGCTGATTATGTTTTAAATCCTAATAATAATCATGGATTAAAAGATTGTGCCAAAAAACATCTTAGTTATGTTATGACTAATATAGAAGAGCTTATAGGTAAAGGAAGAACAGCAATTACTATAGATCAAGTAGAAATTGAAAAAGTATCTAAATACGCTGGGGCAGATGCAGCTGTTTCTTTAGAACTAGCTTTTTATTTGAGAAAACAACTAAAAGAAACTGAAAGTTTAGAAGTTTATGAAAATATAGATCTACCTTTAGTTTCTGTATTATCAAAAATGGAAAGAGAAGGCATAAAAGTAAATGCTGAACATTTAAAAACTCTATCCATAAAAATACAAGAAGAATTAACTAAATTAGAAACTAAAATACATAATTTAGCTGGTAAAGAGTTTAATATAAACTCACCTAAACAATTGAGTACTATTTTATTTGAAGATTTAAAAATAGAAGTTAAAGGAGTTAAAAAAAATAAAGTAAGTGGATATTCTACCGATGCTAATGTTTTAGAAAAATTAGAGGGAGAACATCCAATAATTTCCGAAATATTAGAATATAGACAATTAACCAAAGTAAAATCTACTTATGCAGATTTAATTTTTGAATTGATAAATAAAACTACAGGTAAAATTCATACTTCTTTTAATCAAGGTGTTGCTGCCACAGGAAGATTATCTTCTACTGATCCTAATTTACAAAATATTCCAATAAAAACCGATATTGGTAAAGAAATTAGAAAAGCTTTTATAACTAGTAATGAAAATAATTATATTGTTTCTTTTGATTATTCTCAGATTGAATTAAGATTATTAGCTCATTATACTCAAGATCCTGTTTTTGTAGAAGCTTTTAAAAATGATTTAGATATTCATGCAAGAACTATTATGGATATTTATGGATTAAAAGATATTTCAGAAGTTAGTAAAGATTTGAGAAGAATAGGTAAAACAGTTAACTTTGGAATAGTTTATGGGCAAACAGCTCATGGTTTATCTCAAAGCTTAAAAATAACTATGAAAGAAGCAAGTGAAATTATTAAAAAATTTAATGAAAGATATACTTCAATAAATAAATATGTAGAAGATATGACTTATTTTGCTAACGCTAATGGTTATGTAAAAACACTTTTTAATAGAAGAAGATATTTACCAGAGATTTATAGCTCTACTAGAACATTAAGAGAGTTCGCAAAAAGAACGGCTATTAATACCCCTTTACAAGGAACAGCAGCTGATATTATAAAAATAGCAATGATTCATATAGATAAAGCTTTAGAAAAAGAAACTTTACAAAGTAAAATGCTTTTACAAGTACATGATGAGTTAGTTTTTGAAGTTCCTAAAGAAGAATTAGATAAAATAAAAATTTTAGTTCCTGAAATAATGGAAAATGTTTTTCCTGAAATTACTATCCCTTTAAAAGTATCTTATAGCTATGGAAAAAATTGGTTATTTCATGAATAGTAATTAATTTTAATCTAGCCTTACAAAAAAAACAGTAGGCATGATATAATTAAATAACAAATTAGAAAATCATCTTAGTTTATATTGAGGGTATTAGATGAAATTAAAAAATAGAATTTCTGTACTACTATTTTTATCAGTATTTTCACTTTCTGCATGTAATGATAAAGCTGGACTTATAACAACAATACCATCTTATAACGAGGTTCTTGAAAAAGATGTTACAAGGCTTTTAGAGCAAATAAAAAGATCTCCGAGTGATTCGGATGCCTATTTTACATTAGGTAAAATTTATCTTGATGCAGAAAGAGCAGATGAAGCTGCGGCTTTATTAAAAAAAGCTACAGAAATAAGACCAACTTTTGCTTATGCACATTATAAATTAGGCGATGCTTATTATAAACTTATAGCTTTATATGGAAAACAAGAATTAATTCAATCTGCTGTAAATGAATATAATGAATACTTAAAAACTAGTACTAATGATTCTGAAGCTTATTATAGATTAGGTAATTTATATTCTTGGAACCAAAAAATAGAAGAGGCTAGAAAAGCGTATCAAAAAGCTATAGAACTTAACCCTAAAAACTTTCAAGCATATCAAAAAGTAGCAGAGTTACCAGCTAAGCTATTTGAACCAACTAAAGAATCTATGAACTTATTAGAAATAATAAAAAATGATCCTAAAAATGCTGATGCTAAATATAATTTAGCTAATATTTATTTTCAACAAGATAAATTTTTTGAAGCTTTAGGATTATATAATGAAGTTGTAAAAATCAATGATCACTATCCTTTTATATATTATAAATTAGGTCTTACTTTAGCTAAAGATCCTAAAACTATAAATCAAGCTGTTGAATCTTATAGAATTGCTATTGGAGAAGACCCTAGACATGCAGATTCTTATTTTAAGTTAGCTGGTTTATATGGCAAATTAGGACAATTAGAAAAAGCTATTACAACTTTCCAAGATTATTTAAAATTAAATCCTGCTGATATAGATGCTCAATATAGTTTGGGTAGTTATTATTTACAAAAAGCTGATTATGATAATGCCATAAAATCTTTTAAAGAAGTAGTAAAATTAGATGACAAAAGAACAGATGCTAACTTTAATATGGGTTTAGCTTATGCAAAACAAAATAAATATAATGAAGCTATTGCAGCTTATAACGAAGTTATAAGAGTTAACCCTAAACATTCTGAAGCTCTTAGTAATTTAGGTGCTTTATATAATTCTCAAGAAAAATTAGATGCTGCTATTCAAGCATATAAAGAAGCTATTAAAGTTAACCCAGCAGATTCTTTTTCTTATAGCAACCTAGCCTTTATTTATATGAAACAATCTAATTTGGATGCTGCTATTACAGCTTATAAAGAATCTATCAGAATTAATCCAAATTATGATACAGCTCATTTTAATCTAGGAAATGCTTATACCAAAAAAGGATTATACCAAGAAGCTAAAGATGAATATAATGAAGCATTAAGATTAAATCCTAGCAACCTAGATGCTCAAGTTAACCTAGATAGGTTAAAAAAATAAAGAAGATTCCCTCTCATTTTCTCATTAATAAATAAATTAGCTCCTTTTTTAAGGAGCTTTTTTCTTTAGCTTTTAACTTTAATATCTTAATAATTAATAACTAATTGTTTAATTACTCTGTTTTTATTTTAAAATATAGTTGCTGTTGTTTTATATAATGAGCAACCAAACTTGAGTAGTGACATAAAAAGCTTTTAATGCTTAATATATAAAATCACTAATCATAAATTAAGTTATAAATGTATAAATAATAAAAAATGAAAGCAAGATTATACTTTTTTATAGTAGTATCTTTTTTGATACTTTTAGAATATATAGGCTATTTCCTATCAAAAGGATATTCTGTATTAATAACTTGTATATTAGCATTAGCTGCAAATATGTTTTATACAATTATGATGAGATTAAAATACAGAAAAAGATTGCCTCCTCATGCACCAAACTACAGACCTTTTGTTAGTGTAATAATACCTGCAAAAAATGAAGGAAAAGTAATAGAAACTACTGTAAGAGAAATGATGAAACTAAAATATCATAATAAAGATGGTACTCCTAATTATGAATTAATGGTTATAGATGATGCTTCTACAGATGATACTTTGGCAAAATTAGAGGAATTAAAAAAAGAATATCCAAACTTAAGAACTCATCATAGAGAACAAGTTAAAAATCCTAATAAAGCAAAAGTACTTAATGATGTTTTTCCTAAATGTAATGGAGAAATACATGCTATTTTTGATGCTGATGGAAGGGTTGAACCAGACTTTTTAGAAAAAATTATACCTTATCTTTCAGAACCAGAAGTTGGTGGAGTTCAAGCACAAAAAAGAATTTCTAATGAAAGTCTTAGCGATCTAACAGCTGCACAAGATGATGAATTAATAATGTTAATGTCTATTTCTAAAAATCAGGACTTAGCTGATGGTGCGGTTGATATGCGTGGAAATGGAATGGTAGTAAAAAAAGAAGCTGTTATTGCTTCTGGTATGTGGAATGAAAATGCACTTACAGAAGATTTGGATATGAGTACTAGAATGATGATGAACAATTGGACAGTTCGTTATTGCCCAGATATTATTGTAAAAGAAGAAGCTGTTACTACTATTATAGCTTTGTATAAACAAAGAAAAAGATGGGCAGAAGGTGGAATTAGAAGATACTTAGATTATTGGGTTCATTTTTTAAAACCTAATGTATCTATAGTAAAAAAATTAGATGCTTTTTCATTCTTTTTCACTTTTTATTTTCCTATATGGTTTTTTATTGGTTTATTATATACAATCTTTGGGACAATTTTAACAGGCGAATTAAAAATAGCAGTTGTTTTATATTTAGCTGGAATTTTAGCTATAATATTAACTGTAAATACTTTTGTTGGTTTGAATCAAGCAGGTATAAAAAAGAAGAGGAAATTATTTTATAGAACTATGAGAAGCTTAATTTTTAACTTTCATTGGATGATAGTAATTCCTGTTATTTCTTTTAGAATTTTATTTTCTTGGAAACAAGCTGAATGGGGTAAAACAGAGCATGGAGCTCATGAGGCACATTAATTAGGTGAAAAGAGATAAGTAAAAAGATTGGAGCAAACACTTTTGAAAATTTCTTTGAACTATTATTTATTAAAAATTGTTAGTCTTATAGCTACAAGTAGCATTTATAATTGTAGAAACGCTTTAATATGCGTATAATGAGTAAAAAATATGACAAAAAGAATATCAAGAATACCAGGTTTTTATAAATTAAGCCAAAAAGAAAGAGTAAAAAAATTAGCTGATATTTTTAAACTCGGAGATGAAGAAATTTCTGCACTTAGTTCTCAAGGTGCTTTAACTTTAGATCAAGCTGATAAAATGATCGAAAATGTAGTAGGTATTTTTAGTTTACCTATCGGATTAGCAATGAATTTTTTGATTAATGACAAAGAATACATTATCCCTATGTCTGTAGAAGAACCATCTATTGTTGCAGCAGCAAGCTCTGCAGCTAAAATAGTAAGAGAATGTGGTGGTTTTACTACAAGCTCTGATGAACCTATTATGATAGGTCAATTACAAATAGTTAATTGTAATGATTTTGAAAAAGCAAAAGAAAATATTTTACAAAGAAAAAATGAAATTATAGATTTAGCTAATAAAGTTGAACCTAAAATGAAAGAAAGAGGTGGCGGAGCTAAAGATATAGAAATAAGAATTTTGGGTGATACTAAAGTATATCCATATTGCAAAATGATGATTGTACATCTTTTAATAGATACAAGAGATGCTATGGGTGCTAATACTATTAATTCTATGTTAGAAGGCGTTTCTAGTTTGGTAGAAGAAATAGCTGAAGGTAAAATTTACTTAAGGATTTTATCAAATTATTCAGATAAAAGATTAGCAAGAGCTAAGGCTGTTATTACACCTGAAGCACTTAAAACAGATAAAGCTTCTGGAGAAGAAATTATAGAAGGTATTTTACAAGCTCAACATTTTGCTTATTTAGATCCATATAGAGCCACTACACATAATAAAGGTGTTATGAATGGAATAGATCCTATTATTATTGTTACAGGAAATGATTTTAGAGCAATAGAAGCAGGAGCTCATACTTATGCATCTAGAGATGGTCAATATAGACCATTAACAGATTGGAGAAAAGATGAAAAAGGTAATTTAGTTGGAACTTTAGAATTACCTATGGCTTTGGGTATTGTTGGAGGTGCGATAAGACTTCATCCAATGGCTAAAATTGCACTTAAATTTTTAGGAGTAAAAACAGCTAGAGAGCTAGGTGAGGTTATAACAGCTGTAGGATTAGCTCAAAATTTATCAGCTATAAAAGCTTTATCTACAGATGGAATTCAAAAAGGACATATGGCTCTTCATGCAAGAAGTGTGGCTGCTACAGCAGGAGCAACTGGTGATATGTTAAATCTTATTGTAAAAGAAATGATAAAACAAAAAGATATTAAAGTTGAAAAAGCTGCTGAATTATTAGAGTTTTTTAGTAAACAACAATTATAAGTTGTAAAATTTTTTCTAAAAAGTTATTGGAAGATTTCTCAAATGATTTAAGTAAGTCTTTTAATTGGCATCATGATGAAGAATTTTTAGATGAAATGGTTTTAATTCCTAGATTTATTCATAAAAGAATAGCATATTGGGGAGCTGATTCAATTCTTAGAAAAAGTACCAATAATAAAAAATGGAGAAATCAATGGAAAAGTGTTTTAATATATAACTAAATTTATTATATAGCTAATACCATATTTTTAGCCCACAAGTTTATAATTATCTATGCTTAAAATTATTATAAAAACACACTAGATTCAGTATGCTACTACGGAATCTAGTGTGTTTTTCTTATTTTAAAGCTATAAAAAGGAAAACAAAATGTTTAATCAAAATGTAGTCTTTTTTAAATGTATTAGAGAATTTATTGAAGGAAAAACTACAAAAGAAGATATAGAAAATTTTGAAAATGAATATAATATTAAGTTAACTGAAGATTTTAAAGAATTTTTGATAAATTATAATGGAGTTCTTTTAGATGGTTATTATGAAATAAATAATTTAAAATATATTCTTTTTAATAAATATTTAGAAAATACTGAAAATGGTGCAAGTGATTTTGAAGTATTTGAAGATTTACCTCAAATAATAGGAACAATGAAAGAATATTTAGGAAATGAAGAATTATCTAATAGAATTGATCTTGTGAAAAATGAAAAAATACTCCCAATTATTAGGGATATGAGTGCAAATGGAGATATAGGAATAGGTTATGGAAAAGATAATTTTGGTAAAATGTTTGTATGGGGTATAAGTCCTTTTGAAGGAGTAGAATTTTTATGTAACAGTTTTAGAGAATTTATTGAAGGTTATTATCTAACAAAAATAGATGAAATAGATGAAGAAACTGGAGAACCTATAGGAGAAAAAATTTACACATTAGAAGGTGTCTGAATCAGGATTTACAGGATTGAAGGATTAGCAGGATTAATTTTATTGTGGGTAAGTGTTTTTTTAGACTTTAGTCGCATCGTAGATATTTTTTTAGTTGAGAGTTGATAAAATTTTTTCAACTCATCCGTAAAAGAAAAAGTTAGGTGAAATGATTACCTTAATTTTCTCAACTATTTGTATACTAATTGTTTTTTCTTAGCTCTTCAATTTTTGACCATGATTACACAGATTTTTTATGATTGTCTGAATCAGGATTTATAAGATTTTAGGATTAGCAAGATAAAATCGAGAGTCATGAGTTGTGAATGGATTTATAGTATTTAGATTTTAAGCTTTTTATTTTTCTACTTTTCACGATTGCTTACTGAACTTGTCTAAGTATCCCAAATTACGATTCACGCTTTCTCAATTCTTCAATTTTTTCTATACTCAAAGCAGTTATTTCATTTATAGTTTGGTTATCAAAGCCTTTTTTTATCATATTTATAGCTGTTTTTTCAATTCCAATAAATTCTCCTTCAATTTTACCTTCTCTTATACAATCTTCTTCATAATCGGTAAGTTCTGTTATTTCTTTTACAGTAGACATATTTTTTACCTCTTTTCTAAATTTACTTCTTAATATTTCATCTTTTATTCCAAAAACAAAATTTAAAAACTTAAATATTCCTACTATCTTTTCTTTATTATAGCCTTTTTTTATTAATATTTTGGTTAATTATATTTTAAAATTATAATTATTTTGGTCTTCATCTTTATGATTCATTGATTTTTTTACTATATATGACACTAATGCAAATGGATTTTTTGATTCTAAAAGCTCTTTTTCACTTTTTTTAGATATATCATATGTTCTATATGTATAAAAAAGCTTTGTTTGTAAAAACTCTCTTTTATAAAAATTCTCTTTGTGTGCATTTCCAGAGTATGTAAAAACAGCTATTGCATCTATATTTTTTTGATAATGATCAAATATCCTCACATAATAATCAAACATTCTTTTTTCAAACTCAGAATCATAATAACTTTGAATTTCGGCATGAACTAATACTAAAGCATTTTCTCCATCTTTTAGTTTTAATTCTACAAGTTTATCTACTTTTCTATCTTCTGTTTTTGTTTCAGGAAAAAGTTGTTCAAATTCTTGGTCAAGAAAATTAGGCGGAACAGAAAAATCAACAAGCTCAAAGAGATCTGGCATAAAAAACTCAACAAAGTCAGGAAAAAGAGCTTTTAAAATATATTTCCATGCACTATCTGATTTAATTTTTTTCACTTCCTTTTTTTAAAATTATTTTTTATTGACATTTTCTTTTACAACTTCTAAAAGCACTTGTTTCACCTCTATTTTACTCAAATAAGCTTTTTCAATTCTTTCAGACTCATATTCTATTTTACCATAAAAAAGTTCCGAAGGGCTGAAAGATAGTATTTATCAAAATAAGCAACTATAATACTACTATTTAAAAGATACCAAAATTATCTTTTAATTACAATTTTGAATAATCTAAATTTGTTATTTTTTATGCTAGTGAAGTATACTTAAAACATATTAAAAAAATTAAAAGTTTGAGATATAAATTTTATGGCTAAAAATAAAACACAAGAAAATGCCAATAGTATAAAAGATTTTATTAGTTCAATAAAAGACGAAAAAAAACAAACAGATACTTTAGCTTTTATTAATATTGTAAAAGAACTAACAAATTTAGAACCAAAAATGTGGGGAACTAGTATTATTGGTTTTGGTTCTTATCATTATAAATATGAAAGTGGAAGAGAAGGTGATAGCCCTTTAGTTGCACTATCTCCAAGAAGTAATGCTATTACTTTTTACTTATCATGCGAAAATGAAAAAAAAGAAGCTTTACTTGAAAAATTAGGTAAATATAAAGCAGGAAAAGGTTGTGTTTATATAAAAAATATTGAAGATATTGATATTAATATCTTAAAAGAAATAATAAATGAACATATTAGTTATTTAAAAGCTTTGTATCCTTAATGAGTTGGCTAGAAAATCTTTTTCTTTCTGAAGAAAAAAAAACTAAAATAGATGAAATAAAAGTATATATTCAAAATGAGAAATATGACTTAGCACTAAATCTATTAGATAATTTAATAGGAGCTAGAACCCCTTTCATAGATTTATACTTATTACAAGTTTTTTGTTATATAAAAATAAATAATTATGAAATGGCACAAAAAGTCCTAGATAAAGTTTTTGCTATAGATATTAATAATAAGGAAGCTATTTATTATTTAGGTTTAATTTATAAAGAAATAAAAAATTATCAAAAAGCTTATGAATATTTTAGAAAAGCTATAAATTTGGGGTATGATAAATTTGATATTTATAATGATTTAGCGGATTTATATTTATTCGATAAAGATTATGAAAAAGCTTATACTCAGCTAAAAATATCATTAGGAAAAGAAAATAATAATTTAGATACCTATAAAAAAATAATTGAAATACTAATTTTAAAAAATGATATTACTATGGCAAACTCTTTTTGTTTTAAAGCCTTAGAAATAAAATACGACCCGTTTTTTATTAAATTAATGGTTGAAAATTATATAAAATTAAAAAAAGAAGATGATTTAATTAAATATTTAGAAAATTACCTAAAAAATGCTAATTATATAGAAATATACTCTAACCTTATAAATATTTACTTATTAAAAGAAAACTATTCTTTAGCTTTAGAAAAATTAGATGAGGCTTTAAAATTATATCCTCATAATATAACTATAAAAAACTATCAAATGGAGTTTTTTTATTATCAAAAAGAATACGATAAATTAATAGAAGTATCTAAAAGTATTTTTATAGAAGATTTAGACTATAAATCATTTTATTTAATAGGAATATATTTTTATTATAAAGCTAAATCATTATATTTAGAAAAAAATGATAATTTTAATACTTATCTAAAACTAGCTAAATTATATTTAGAAGAATCTTATAAAATAGAAAAAAACTACTTTAATATCTATTATTTAGCTCTTTTACATGAATTAAAGAAAAGTGAAGTTACTATTATTATAGCTTTATTAATAGAAAGCTCAGAATTTTGTAATAATAATAATAAAATTGATATTTACCAAAAAATAGCTAGTTTATATTTGGATTCAAGTAATTTTGATAAAGCATTACTTTTTTCAAAAAAAGCTTTAAATTTAGCCACTAAAGAAAATAATTTGTTTTTTAAGAGAAATGAAATAACTAAATTTATTTCAAATATAAATGCTAAAAATGAAAATAAATTAATAAATAATAACGATATTTTTATAAAAAATAATGATAATTTAGGACTTAAATTAAAAAATATTAAATTTTACCTAAAAAAATATCAAAAATTTCAAAATATAGAAGATAAATTAGATGAATTAATTTACGAATTAAATCAACCCGTTAATATAGCAATTATGGGTGAGTTTAAAGCAGGAAAATCAACTTTTATAAATGCCCTTTTAGGAAAAGAATTAGCTCCTATGGGTGTTACACCTACTACAGCTACTTTAAACTTTTTTAAATATGGTAAGGAAAATAAAATAAAAATTTTATATAAAAATAATATCGAAAATGCTATAAAAGAAATACCTATAGAAGAAATTACAAATTTTACAGATGAACGTGTTTTAGATAAAAAAACTATAGAAAATGTAGATTTTTTGGAAATTTATTATAATTGGGATAAATTACGAGATATAAATATTATTGATACTCCAGGTCTTAATGCTGGTATTGAGAGGCATGAAGAAATTACCCAAAATTTTATTAAAAAAGCTGATTTGGTAATATGGATTTTTGATATAGAACAAACTGGTAAATTTAGTGAAAAACAAGCTTTTGATAAAATAAAAGCTTTTAATAAAAATATTATAGCTATAATTAATGGAAGCGATAAAGTTGAAGATAAAGAAGAAATAAATGAAGTAGTGGAATACTTAAAAGAAGCTTTAGGAGAATATTTTATAAATATTTTAGCAGTATCTTCTAAAAAAGCTTTATATGGTAAAATAACTAATAATTATAATGAAAAAGACTTTATTACTTTAGAAACTTATTTAGAAAAAAATATATATGCTGAAATACTAAGTATAAAAAGTAAAAGTATTGAGAATAACCTAATTTTTTTGATAAAAGAACTAAATAATTTAATAAATAATGAAGATAGGTTACATTTAGATATTTTAGATAAATTTTATTTATTACAAGAAAAAATTAGCTTATTAGATAAAGAGTTAATAAAAAATGAGTTTGATTTTAAAAATAATCTAAAAGCAGAATTAGAGCTTTTTTATTTAAAATTAGCACAAGAAATAAAAGTATTTATTAGACCAAAACAAGGTGTTTTGGAAAATGTTTTTGGTAAAAATAAATTTGAACAAGAAGAATTAAACTTTACTATACGAAAAATATACAATGAAAATAAAGAACTTTTATTTGATTATTCAGAGAATTTAAAAAATATATCAAAAAATACTAGCCAAAAACTATTATATTCTATTTCAGAAGATTTGGTGAAACATAATTTTGAACATACTTTTTTTGATATTTTGAATACCTTAAAAATAGATAATATAGAAGCTAATATTATAAACCCTAATATTAATTACCTTTTAGGTTATATAGAAGGTGGTAGCATAGAAAAGCTTTTTAATGAATTATCTATAGAAAATGATTTATCAGAAAGGAATATTTATCAAAAACTAATTAAATATTTACCTAATATTACCGAATCTTTGGAAAATAGTTTTATAACTTGGAAGAATAACTACATTAAAGCTCTTGAAAATTTTATTAATAAGGCTAAAAATAATTTTGATGATAGTTATTTTAGCTTAAAAACAGAAATTATAGAACCTTTAAAATTAATCTTATAAAGTAAAATCTTCACCTAAATAGTGTTTTCTTGCGATTTCACTATTGGCTAATTCTTGTTTAGATCCTTCTACAATAATTCTACCATCACTAAGTATATAGCCTCTATCAATTATTTTTAGGGTTTCTCTTACATTATGATCTGTTATTAAAACACCAATATTTCTATTTTTTAATAAAACAATCATTAATTCTATATTTTTTACGGCTATAGGGTCTATACCTGCAAAAGGTTCATCTAATAATAAAAAAGAAGGTTTATTAGCCACAGCTCTTGCTATTTCTACTCTTCTTCTTTCTCCTCCAGAAAGATCAGAACCTTTTGAATGTCTGATATGAGAGATATTAAATTCATCTAAAATATCTTCTAACTGAAAGTGTTTAGATTGTTTTTTATTCCAATTTATTGTATCTATACAATCTTTTATTTCTTTCTCTTTAAAATTATTTTCTCTTAAAAAAATACTTACTTCTTCTATTAATTTTTCTTTTTTTAAAATATCCATTTTTTTTAGGTCTTCATTTTTTTCTGTTAAGCAAGCTTTTCTAGTTTTCCAATAAAAATTTTCTAAAGAATTAATATAATCTATAAAACTATTAGTGGTTTCAAAAGTGTTTTCTCTTTTTTCTATTTCTTCCAAAATAAAATCACTTTCAAAATCAAGATATTGAGGTATTTTTTTTAATAATTCTATTCGATCATTTTTATCATGTATTTGTCTTAAATTTTCTAAAATTTCATCTCTTTTTATTTTCCAAAGAAGCCCTAAAAACTCTTCTAATTTTTTCTTTTTACCCAACAAATAAAATTTATTATAATCAACGATAAAATTTAAAACAGCTTCTTTATTAGCTAAAAAATCTAATTCTAATCTTTCTATTATTTTAGAAATCCAATAAATTTTATTATTATGATCAATAGGTTTTTTATTAGAAGAAAAAAGTTTGGCAAAAAAAGATTTTTTTTCTTCTACTTTTGGTAACTCTAATTCTCCAAATGGCTCTAAATCTGCTTTTTGACTATCTGAAATAGGTTTGTCATGTAAAATATTTTCATAAAAAGCTTCGTATAAAGGTCTTCTCCACCAAGTTCTTTCAGATTTTCTTAGTACAATATCTATTTTTTCTTTTATGGTTAAAATAGGAACCCCTCTAAGTTGCCAAATGGCTAAAATATTATCTTCTACACTTAATTTTCTAAAAACTGATGCTTCTTGAGGTAAATAACCCAAGCCTAATCTAGCTCTTTTATACATAGGTGCTTTAGAAATATTTTTATTATCTAAAAAAATAGAGCCTTTATTAGGTTTTACCAATCCTACAACCATATAAAAAGAAGTTGTTTTACCTGCTCCATTTGGACCTAAAAGACCTACAACTTCGCCCCTTTCAACTTTTATACTAACGTCATTTACAACCTTTCTTTTGCCATAAAGCTTAAGAAGGTTTTTTGCCTCTATTGTCATATTTTATTATTTTTGTACAAATCTTTGTGTGCTTAAAATAGATTTTTCTGTGCTAGGATCAAATAAATGTACTCTATTAATATCTACATCTAATTTTAATTCTGAACCAGATAAAATCATTCCAACCTGAGTAGTATCAAGTTCTGCTGTAATATTATATTTTTTACCGATAGAAGAATGTATATAAGTTCTTGAACCAGATGGTTCTACAACTTCTACCCAAGTTTGTAAGCAACTAAAAGTATTTTCTGAAGATTTAGAAATATAAATATGTTCTGGTCTTACCCCAAAAATAACTTCTTTTCCTTTATAAGCAGAAATATCAGATATTTTGGAATTATATGGTAATTTTAAGTGTAAACCATCTGAAACAATGTCAATGGTATTTTCACTTATTTCTGAAATAGTTACTTTTATAAAATTCATTGAAGGGCTACCAATAAAACCAGCAACAAAAAGATTAGCTGGTAATTCATAGGCTTCTTTAGGAGTAGCTAATTGCTGAATGATACCATCTTTCATAACTGCTATTCTATCTGCCATAGTAAGTGCTTCTACTTGGTCATGAGTTACATATACAGAAGTTGTACCTATTTTTTGATGCAATTTTTTTATTTCAGTTCTAGTTTGAGTTCTTAATTTTGCATCTAAGTTACTTAAAGGTTCATCAAATAATAATACTTGAGAATCTCTTACTAAAGCTCTTCCTAATGCTACCCTTTGTCTTTGTCCACCAGAAAGTTCTTTTGGTTTTCTATGTAAATATTCTTTTAAAGAAAGCATTTCAGCAGCTTCATCTACTTTTTTCTTTATTATATTGGCACTAATTTTTCTTAGTTTTAAGCCAAAAGCAATATTTTCATAAACAGTCATATGAGGATATAAAGCATAATTTTGGAAAACCATAGCTATATTTCTGTCTTTTGGAGGTAAGTCATTTACTCTGGTTGTACCTATCATTATATCTCCGCTATTACAGGTTTCCAAACCAGCTATAAGCCTCAAAGTTGTAGATTTACCGCAACCACTACCACCAACTAAAACTAAGAACTCGCCATCTTTTATTTCTAGGGTGAGATTTTTTATTATTTGTACATTATTAAAATTTTTTATAATGTTTTTTAAAATAACTTCAGCCAAAGTACTTTCCTCTTTTAAACCGTGAATAGTAAGCAGTTAGAAGTCAGAAGTTGGATGTTTAAAAATTTATTTTAGTTAAAAGTTAAGAGTTAGAAGTTAAAAGATTTACTTTTCACTTTTTACTAATTTCTTTTCACTTTTTACTAATTTCTTTTTACCTACCACTTTTACTTATCACTCATCACTCGTTAACATTATAAAACCAAAAGAAAAGTTTTCAAAATATTTTTTTGTAAATTAAAATTCCATATACTCTCTAAGGCTTTTATTTCTATTAGGATGTCTAAGCTTTCTTAAAGCTTTAGCTTCAATTTGTCTTATTCTTTCTCTGGTTACACCAAAAGTTTGACCTACTTCTTCAAGAGTTTTTTGTCTTCCATCGTCCAAACCAAAACGTAGTTGTAATACTTCTTGCTCTCTTTGGCTTAAAGTCATTAAAACTCTTGTAATATCTTGCTTTAATAATTCATTAGTAACAGAAAAAACAGGTGTATCAGAATCTTTATCTTCTATAAAATCACCTAATTTACTATCATCTTCTTTACCAATAGGAGTTTCTAAAGATATAGGTTCTTGTGCTATTTTTACTATTTCTCTAAATTTTTCTATGCTAATTTCCATTTCCTTAGAAATTTCTTCTTCAGTAGGTTTTCTACCAAATTCTTGAGAGAGCTTTCTAGTTATTTTTTTAAATTTATTTATAGTTTCAACCATATGAACTGGTATTCTTATAGTCCTTGCTTGATCTGCAATCGCTCTAGTAATAGATTGTCTAATCCACCAAGTAGCATAAGTACTAAATTTATAACCTTTGGTATAATCAAATTTTTCTACAGCTCTTATAAGACCTAAATTACCTTCTTGTATAAGATCTAAAAATAACATACCTCTACCAACGTATTTTTTGGCAATACTTACAACCAATCTGAGGTTTGCTCTTGTGAGTTTTTTCATACCCAAACCAGATTTTTTATAAATATCTTTTAAATCTTCAAGAGAAATATTTAGTTCTTCAGCCAATTCGGTTTCATTACATTTTCTATTTAATTTAGCTTCAAATCTTGCTTTTTGTTGCTCAAGTTCTTCCCCTCTAGCAACCATTTTTGCAAATTCAATTTCTTCTTTAGAAGATAATAATGGTATAGTACCAATTTCTTTTAGGTAAACTTTTACAGAATCATCACTAATATTTTCTTCTTCAATAATAGTTTCTAATTCTTGATCATCTTCAAAGTTTTCTTCTACTTTAAAATCATTAAGCTCTGGATCAAAATCATCCTCAACTCCTACCGAGTCTGGATTTATTGGTGCTCTTTCTGATAAAGGGTATTCTTCTTCTGATAACATTTTTTATTTCTTACTTATACTAACTATAAAAAATACTACAAGTAATTATACTGTTAAACTATTTTTTTTGAAGTGAGTCTATTCACATTGATAGCATTTTAGTATTAATATTTATTACACATAAAATAAACATAAAATTAATTTAAACCTAATGAGGGAGTATTTTGTTTAAAATAAAATGGCTATGTTGCTTAGAAAAAGATTCTAGTTTTGTAGCACAACAAGCTGATATTTTTGAAAGTGAACCTGTTTATTATGATGAATACTATGAAACACTAACTGGAATAGAATATTGTAAAAAATGTAAGGCAACCTATATTTCTTTTATGGCTGTAGAATTTACTATTCCCAAAATTTACTTCCATATTCCTACTTCAAAAGAAAATTATGATGATTTTAAAAATAGTTCAAAAATCTCAAAAGAACAAATTATAAATGCTATGGAAAAAAACATTATTTTAATAGAAAGAGAAATTAATAATAAATCAATTTGGGAGTGGGAACAGGTTGATAATAATTTTTTATCAGATATATAAAATTGACCTTATTTTCATCTTAAGAGTTTTTACTATTTAATTTTTAATTGTTATAATGTTTAGTTATGAATTTTATTTTTTTAGGAGTTTACAATGAAAAAATTAATATCTACTCTTATTATATCTTCCTTTATGTTAGCATCACTTCCTTCTTTTGCTGGTGAAACAGAAGATTTAAAATCAGGTAAATTAGTTATAAAAGAAGTTACAGATCCTGCAACCAAATCAACAGAAATACAATTAGTTTTTGTAATTAAAGCAAAACCAGAAAAAGTTTGGGAAACACTCGTAGATTATGACCATTATACAGAATTTATGCCTTTGAAAGAAGTAAAAGTAAAAAGTAAACATGGTTCTTATGATATTGTATATTTTAAACCAGAAACTCCTATGGGGTTTGATACTTCTTATGAATTAAAAAGAAGTTATTTTAAAGATAAAGGTAAAATAACTTTTGAAAAACATTCTGGAAAAATAAAATCAATTCATGGATATTGGAAATTAGAAGCTTATAATGGTAATCAAACCAAAGCTACTTATGTTAATGAAATAGATATTGGTATGCCAGTTCCTGGTTTTGTAAAAGACTATTTTACTAAAGGTGGCTTGAAAAAACTCGGAGAAGGTGTTAAAAAAAGAGTAGAATCTAATGGAACATGGAAAAGATAATTTTAGTTAAGAGTGATAAGTTAAAAGTTAAAAGAAAAATATAAGTCTTCTAACTTCTAACTCTTAACTTCTAACTAATTAGAGGAATATCATGATAAATAACCATATAGCAAAAGCTCTTATAGTACCAGGACATCCACATATTTTATTAGCCAAAGATAAATCTAAATATTGGAATTCTTTATATAACTCTTATTTGCAATTAGCTAAAGAAATAGAAAATACTGATGCAGATTTAATTTTATATTATTCTACTCAATGGCTTTCTGTTATAGGTTATTTATTTCAAGCCGACCCTAAACCAGAGTGGGTACACGTAGATCAAAATTGGCATGATTTAGGTTCTATAAAATATCAATTTGAAGTAGACTCTGATTTTGCAACTTTTTATGCCAATGAAGTAAAAAAACAAGGTCATAATATCAAATGTATAAACTACAAAGGTTTTCCTATTGATACAGGCACTATTGTGGCACAAAAACTTTTAAATCCTCATAATAAATTCAAAGCTTCTATGGTTTCTTGTAATATGTATGGAGAAAAAGATGAATCTATTTCTATTGGTAAAGCTGGTTTTGAAGCATTAAAAAAAGCTAATAAAAAAGCTATTGTAGTTTTGGTCTCATCTTTATCTAATAGATATGAAATAAAAGATATAAACCCTGAAGAAGATAAAATTTCCTCTGCTAAAGATAACGAATGGAACTTAAAAATATTAGAACTTTTAGCCGAAGGTAGATTGGAAGATGTTTCTCAATGTACAAGAGAGTTTTCTAAACAAGCTAATGCAGATATGGGTGGTAAAGGTATTTGGTGGTTAAGTGGTATTTGTGGAGAAACTAATGCTTTTGAAGGAAAAGTTTATGATTATCAACCCGTTTGGGGAACAGGTGCGGCTTTAGTTTCTTTAACTCCTAGTAAAAATAAAAAAGAAGATGTTATTTATGAAGTTGATAAAAATCTAAAAAAAACTGAAAATAAATTAATTGACGAAAAAGAAGATGAAATAGAAGATAAACCTATACAAAAAAATAATGCAGTTAATACACAAACTAAAGAAGAAAAAAAAGAAACCGAAAATATTTTATTTAGTAAAAAAGCTCCAGAACCTGTAGGTGCATATTCTCATTCTAGAAAAGTAGGTAACCTTTTATTCTTGGCAGGTTTAGGGCCTAGAAAAAGAGGAAGTAAAGAAATTCCAGGAGTTACACTAGATGAAAATGGTAAAATTCTAACTTATGATGTAGAAGTTCAAACTAGAAGTGTAATAGAAAATGTAAAAACAGTTTTAGAGGAATCAGGTAGTTCTTTTGAAAAAATTATAGACGTTCAAGTATTTTTAACTGATATGGAAAAAGATTTTAAAAAATTTAATGCAGTTTATGCCGAATATTTTTCTGAAATTTCTCCAACTAGAACTACTGTTTGTATAAACTCTTTACCTACACCAATAGCAGTAGAATTTAAAATAATTGCTGAAATATAAAAATAATTTTTTATGGTGTAAATATGGAAAAATTTATTCAGGAAAACCCAGTATTAACAGATAATCAATATGATACAGATAAATTACTAAGATCTGTTTTAAAAAGATATATACCTTCAGAATATTTACCAGAAATAGAAAAAGATTTACATAATTTAGGTAATAGAGTTATATCCGATATTTTGGCAATGTCTATTGATGCAGAAGAAAATACCCCTAAATTAGTTCAATATTCACCTTGGGGAAAAAGAATTGATGAAATAAAAACAACACAAGGTTGGAAAGATTTAGATAAAGTTTCTGCCGAAGAAGGTTTAATTGCTATTGGTTATGAAAGAAAATATCAAGAGTTTTCTAGACTTTATCAATTTGCTAAATTATATATTTTTACTCCTTCATCTGCTATTTATACTTGCCCTTTGGCTATGACAGATGGTGCAACTAAGCTTATAGAAATACATGGTGATGATTTTTTAAAAAATAATGCTTTTAAACATTTAACTTCTAGAGATCCTAATTATTTTTGGACTTCTGGTCAATGGATGACAGAAAAAACAGGTGGTTCTGACGTTGGAAGAACAGAAACTATTGCCAAATTAGAAAATGGTGAATATAAGTTATATGGTGATAAATGGTTTACATCTTCTACTACTTCTCAAATGTCTTTTACTTTGGCAAGAATAGTTGATGAAAACGGTGATTTTATTAATGGTAGCAGAGGATTAAGTTTATTTTATTTAGAAACCAGAAAAGAAAATGGAGAACTTAATAATATAACTATAAATCGCTTAAAAGATAAATTAGGAACTAAAGCTTTACCTACAGCCGAGCTTACTTTAAATGGAACTAAAGCTTATCTAACAGGAAGTATTGGTTCTGGTATAAAAAATATAGCCTCATTATTTAATGTAACTAGAATTTATAATGCAGTTACTTCTGTTTCTTTTATGCGAAGAGGTATTAATCTTTCTAAAAATTATGCTAAAAAAAGACAAGCTTTTGGAAAGTTATTAGCAGAACAACCTTTACATATAAATACTTTAGCAGATTTAGAGGTAGATACTCATTCTGCTTTTCATTTGGTTTTTTATGCAGTTTTATTATTAGGTAAAGAAGAATGTGGTAAAGCTACATCAGATGAAATAGCTTGTTTAAGAGCTTTAACTCCTTTGATAAAATTATATACAGGTAAAAAATGTGTTTCTTGTGCAAGTGAAATTTTAGAATCCTTTGGTGGAGCTGGTTATGTAGAAGATACAGGTTTACCTAAAATTTTAAGAGATTCTCAAGTTCTTACTATTTGGGAAGGAACAACTAATATTTTAAGCTTAGATTTATTAAGATCTATTCAAAAAGAGAAAACCTTAGAACCTTTACTAAAAAATGTTTATTCAAGATTAGAATCTATAAATCATGAAAAACTTTTAGATAGTAAAAATAAAGCAACTAATGCTTTGAATGAAATAAAAAAATACCTAAAAATAGCTTCCACTAAAGATTCTGATTTCTGGGAAACTTCAGCAAGATCTTTTGCTTACTCTTTATCAAATATTTTTTCTGCATCACTTTTATTAGAACATGCTCAATGGAGCTTTGAAAACGAAAAAGAAGAACTTTATTTTATTGTTGCAAAAAGATTTTGTAATACCAATTTAGCTCCTCTAATTTACCCTGAAGATGATTTTAGAGCCGAAAATAATATTTTATTTTTAGATTAATATTAATCTTTTAGTGTAAAATATTATAAGTAGTACTTTGAAAAAAATATTTTATTTCAATAACTTAAAAATTTTGTATTTTTAGAGTAAAGGTTTTATATGTGCATAACTTCTATTAATTCTCCTAGTATAGCTAATATAAATACATCAAAAATAAATTTAAAAGTAGCAAATACTGAAAAAAAAGTAGATACCCCACCAGAAATTCAGGTTGAAGCTCCAAACCCAGCTGCTATAGGTCAATTTAAAAAAAATTTATTGGTAGAACCAACAGCTCAAACTAACCTAACTTTTTTAGACCCTAAAATAGAAAATAATGGAGGAAGAGAAAGTACTATTTCTGCCATAAAAACTATACCTTCTAGTCAATTAGAAAATGCTTGGGTCGGTAAAATAGCTAGTAATAAAAATCCTGATGGAAATTCAGAAACCGCTATACTTACCCCTAAAGGTTTTGACCCAAATAAGCCAGTAAAAATAGTTTATTATTTTCATGGTCATAATAATGGAGTTAATGCTATAGCTTCTTCTATAAATGATTTAAAAAATAAAGAAGGAAAGCCTCCTTTAAGCTCTATAATGGAGTATGCAAAAGAGAATAATGCTATTGTTGTTATACCTCAAGGCCCTCAAACAGATGGAGATGGAAATAAAAAAGGTTCTTGGATGGAAGGCAAAAATACCTTTGAAAATTTTAATCAAGATATTATAAATAAAATTCCTTCATTAAAAGGTAAAGATATTTCAGTTGAAATTAGTGGACATAGTGCTGGAGGATTAGCTGTAAGAAATTTAGTTGAAAGTATTTCAAATAATAACTCTTTCGATAATAAAGAAGGTGGTAAAACTAGTATTGGTAAAGTTAATTTCTTGGATGCTAGTTATCATAGTGGAAAAGAATCTAATATTTCAGATAGAGCCGATAGAACTTATGCAAGTATAAGTAAAATAAATAAAAATTCTGATAAAAAAATTAATTTTGAAATAGTAGTAACTACTAATGGAGATAGAACTTATAATATAGATGGTAAAAAAGTAAATTCTACTAACTTACCTTCTAGAGGTTCTTGGCTAAAACTAAATTATCAACAAGGTAAAGCAGAGCATATGGATGTACCTAGAATGTTTTTTTCTGGTAAATTATGAAACTAAAAGAGAAGATAAAACAAAAATCTGATGATTTTCAGAAAGAATTAGGCGGAGATAAAGAGATAGAAGACTCTTTAGAGTTTAGGCTAATTGTAACTATAACTGTTTTATTAGGTATTTGCTCTACTTTTTTAATTCCGCAAGATTCTTATATAACTGCTATATGTGCTATATTTTTAACTATTTCAGGTACTTATATAAGCTATAACAGAAGAAATAAAAAAAATTGGTGGATAAAGCTTATTTTATCTTTATTTATGTTAGTAGCCTTTGCTAGTTTTTTAAGAGAAGCCCTGATTAATCCTTATGATCCAAGAGTTCCTTTAGCTAATTTACTTATATGGTTACAAGTTTTACATAGTTATGATTTACCAAGAAGAAAAGACTTAAATTACTCTTTATTTGTGGCACTTATACTTATATGTGTAACCGCAACAGTAAGTAGAGATTTATATTTTGGAATTTTTTTAATCCCTTTTGGAATTTTTGCTCTTTTAAGTCTTTTATATAATAATTTATCCAAAAATAAAGCTACAAAAGTAAAATTAGATACAACTCAAGTTGCAAAAATTTCATATAAACCTTTAATTGTAACTTTGTTTGGTATGCTTTTTATTTTCTTATTTATGCCAAGATTTCAAACTATGAAAGTAAAGACTTTCCCAATGTCTATAAAAATACCTGAAATACCTAATTTTCAAGGAGAAATTAAAAATAAAAATAATAAAGAAGTTAAAAAATCTACTATTAATGGTAAAGAAGTCCTTAGTATAAAAAGAAATTTTGATAAAAATGCTTATTATGGTTTTAGTACAGAATTAGATTTAAATTTCAGAGGTGAGTTATCAGATGAAATTGTAATGAAAATTAGAAGTACAGAAAAAAATTATATAAGAGGTATGGCTTTTGATATTTATGATGGAAAACAATGGAAAATGTCAGAACCTTTTAAGTTAAGAAGAATAATAGCTGATAAACCTCCTCTTTATACCAGAATGACTTATCAAAATAAACGAGATTTTAATCCTAAAAGAGAATTAATACAAACTTTTTATATAGAAAAAGAACAAAGTAATTTAGTTTTTTCAGTTCCTTATGCAGAAGAAATTTATTTCCCTTCTGGATATTTAATGACAGATTCTTATGGAGGCATAAGAAGCCCTGTAGAATTAGCTGAAGGAACTACTTATACTGTTATTTCTAGTGTTCCAAGTATTACTAAAGAATCTCTTTTAAAAGACTATAATCCTACTTTTGTATCTAAAAAGTATTATAATGATGATTTATTTAAAGGTGATAATCTAGAAAAAGCTCTAGAAGAAACTTATAAAATAAAAAAACATAGTAAAGCATACTTAGAAAGATTGAGAAAAAGTGAAGATTATATTTATAGTATTGATGAAAATTATTTAAAACTACCTGAAAATATTTCTGATAGAATTTATTCTTTAGCAGAAGATATTACTAAAGATTATAAAACTCAATATGAAAAAGTAATGATTATTCAAAGTTTTTTACAAGCAACTTTTAAATATAACCTAAAAATACCAGAATTCCCTGAAAATGCTGAAACAGTAGATTATTTTTTATTTAAGCAAAAAGAAGGCTATTGTGAACATTTTGCAACCTCTATGGTAGTAATGTTAAGAAGTATAGGTATCCCTGCTAGATTAGTAACAGGATTTGCTCCTAGCACTTATAATCAAATAACAGGTTATTATGAAGTAAAAAGCTCTGATGCTCATGCTTGGGTAGAAGTTTATTTTCCTAAAAGTAGTTGGGTGGCTTTTGAACCTACACCTAGTTACTTGGTTCCAGAATCTACAGGAGAAAAAAATAAAGGTAATATTTTAGGTGCATATTATATTTCTAAACTTCTTGATTATTTAAAACAATATATTCCTCCTAGTGTAATAAATAGTGTGAAATCTTTTGTTGAAAATACTTTAAACTTTGCTATTAGTGTTTTTTCTTACTTAGCTAAAATAGTTTTTTCTATAGATATAAGAACCTTCTTTTTTATGATACTTTTTACAGTAGTAATTATTTTGATAGGCGTATTCTTTTTTGCTAAAAATAAAAATAAAAAAGAGTTGCTAAAAAAAGAGCTTGAGCTAGAAAAGTTATTTAATTCTAAGTTAAAAATAGAAATAATAAAAATACAAGATAATTTCATACAAGAATTTTCTAAAGTAGGATTTAAATATGAAAAAAACTTAACATTAAAAGAATTTTCTGAAAACATAATTTTAAAATATCCCGATTTAGAAACAAATTTAATTGATTTTGTGGATAATATTTATTATTTTAGATACAGAGATAATAAAATAACAGATAATGATATAAATAGTTGTAAAAATAAGTTAGAGAAACTATTGGAAAGTTTAAAATTAGAAAAAATTACTAATTAATCTAAGTTATTAGACCTTATTTCTTACAAAATAAAATAATAATTTTCTTAATTAATTGTTAAAGATGAGTTTCATCATTCTTAGTATTACTGAATCTACGCAACTTTTTTATAAAAATTTATCAAATAAAAATACACTAGATTACTTGCAACCAAATAATAACGTAGTGTATTTTTAAAATATTTTAAAATCATGTGAGAAATACGGGCTAGTAATTATTAAAATCTATAGAATCAATGAACCAAAAAAATAAGTGCATTTCGACTAAGCTCAACGACCTTATTTTTTTAGGTATAAATAGCAACTTAGATTAATTAATATATATGTATATAATTTTACATCTATCCATTATAAAAAAATAAACTTAAGACCTCTTTAGGTGTTCAATACCTCAAAGCATAGCTTCAAGGAATTCTATAAGATTAAAATAAACTATTTTTATTTATTTGATATAAAATTAGCTAAATTAAAATCAGCTTCCACTTTTTGTGTAGGTTGAATATTAGAGTTAGAACCTAAAAATAAATATTCATGAGCCATAGGGTTAATATGTGTTTCTGCTTCTATTTTATTTATAGTAGAATCCATTTTTATATCAAAATCTTGAGACCAAAGATTATAAGAAGTGTCTTTTAAATTTATATATCCTTTACCTTTAAATTTATCTTTTTTAGACCAAGTTCCTACTTTATAATATTTTTTAGATTCATAATCTTGTAAATATAGATTTGAATCATTAGCTATATAAAAATAACCATCAACAGAAGAACCATTTGGCATTTTTAATGAAGCCTTATTAAATCTGTTAAATTTAATACCTAATTTTTTTATGTTAACTACAATACTTGGATTAGTAGAAACATAAGGTTCTCCAGAACCAGATTTGTTAAAAACAAAAGTAGCATCTCCACTAGAGATGGAATAAGACATTACTACATTTTTATTAGCTTGAGCATTTATATCATTATTTTGCTCTAAATCAACGGGTAAATTATTATTATTAGCATTACAAGAAGTTATTGCTAAAATAGAACAAATAACAAGTAATTTTTTTATCATTAGTTTCACCTAATTTTTAGTAATAAAGTATTAAAGGAATTATACTATAAATTTTTTATTACAGAAATTTCTAATGAAAAATTACAATAATTTTTTTATTTTGATTTATAGATATATAATACTTTAATGTATGACTATAAGGGTTTTATAATATTAAATTTTAGGAGTAAAAAATGAGTCAATTAGTTTTACATACGTCAGAGTTTGTAAATGAACCTTTTACAGATTTTTCTAAAGAAGAAAATATAGAAAAAATGAAACAAGCTTTAGCTCAGGTAAAAAGTGAGTTAGGAAAAGAATATCCACTTACTATTGGTTCTGAAAAAATATATACAGAAAAAAAAGATAGATCTTTAAATCCTGCTAACCTTGATGAAGTAGTTGGTATAGCTCAATTGGCAGAAATAGAGCATGCAGAAAAAGCTATACAAACAGCACATAAAACTTTTGAAACATGGAAAAAAGTTGCTCCAGAAGAAAGAGCTTCTTACCTTTTTAGAGCAGCAGATCTTATAAGAGAAAGAAAATTTTATTATTCTGCTCTTATGGTTTATGAAGTTGGTAAAAACTGGGCAGAAGCAGATGGGGATACCGCCGAAGCAATAGATTTTTTAGAATTTTATGGAAGAGAAATGCTAAGGTATTCTAAAGAGCAACCTATTACAAAAATAAATGGAGAAAATAATAAATTAGTTTATTTACCTTTAGGTGTGGGTATAGTTATTCCACCTTGGAATTTTCCTTTAGCTATTATGGCAGGTACTACTGTAGCTTCTTTAGTTACAGGCAATACTGTAGTTTTAAAACCCTCTCAAGATGCTCCTATAATTGCAGCTAAGTTTTTCGAACTTTTACAAGAAGTAGGTTTACCAGAAGGCGTAGTAAACTTTTTGACAGGAGATGGAGCTGTTGTTGGAGATTATTTAACGACACATCCTTTAACTAGATTTATATCTTTTACAGGTTCTATGGAAGTTGGTTTAAGAATTAATGAAAAAGCTAGTGTTACACAAAAAGGGCAAAAATGGATAAAAAGAGTTGTAGCAGAAATGGGTGGTAAAGATGCTATTGTTGTTGATAATGAAGCGGATTTAGAAGATGCTGCAAATGGAATAGTAGCATCGGCTTTTGGATTTCAAGGGCAAAAATGTTCAGCTTGTTCTAGAGCAATTGTAGTTGAAAGTGTTTATGATGAAGTTTTGGCTAAAGTAAAAGAAAAAGCTTCAAAATTAGCTATTGGTAATCCAGATGAAAATAAACCAGTGGGGCCTGTTTCTAGCCAAAGATCTATAAATAAAATAATGGAATATATAGAAATAGGTAAACAAGAAGGTAAATTAGAATTAGGTGGTAAAAGATTAGATATAAATGGATATTTTGTAGAGCCAACTATTTTTAGTAATATTGATAGAAATGCAAGATTAGCACAAGAAGAAATTTTTGGACCAGTTTTAGCCTTTATAAAAGCTAAAGATTTTGATGATGCTTTAGAAGTAGCTAATAATACAAAATTTGGTTTAACAGGTGCTTTATATACAAAAAACCCTGAAAAATTAAAAAAAGGAGCTGAGGAATTTTTTGTAGGTAATTTATATTTAAATCGTAAATGTACAGGTGCTTTGGTAGGTGTACATCCATTTGGAGGTTTTAATATGTCAGGAACTGATTCTAAAGCAGGTGGAAGAGATTATTTATTACTTTTTATGCAAGCTAAAATGGTTTCTGAAAAAATATAATAAATTTAATAAGGAAATATTATGGAAGAAAATTATAACGAACAAGAACAAATTAAAAGAGGAAAATTACAGTCTTTTAGAGATAAAGGAGTAAATCCTTATCCTTCTAAATCTAATAGAACTCATAAAATTGCAGAACTTCAAGAAAAATATAAAGATCTAGAATCTGGTAAAGAACTAGAAGAAATAGCAGAAGTTACTGGTAGAGTTTATGCTTGGAGAACAGGTGGTAAGGTTAATTTTGTTGATATCAGAGATGAAAGTGGTAAAATGCAACTTTTTGTTTCTATAAATAAGTTAGGAGCAGAAGTTTTTGAAGAATTAAAACTTTTTGATATTGGTGATATTATTCAAGCTAAAGGAAATATAAAAAGAACTCAAAAGGGTGAATTAAGCCTAAATGCAGAAAAAATAGAGATTTTATCTAAATCTTTAAAACCATTACCAGAAAAATACCATGGTCTTACAGATAAAGAAATGATCTATAGAAAAAGATATTTAGATTTAATTATGAATGATAAATCTAGAGAACTTTTTAGAAAAAGATCTCAATTTATTAAAGAAATGCGTAATTTTATGGATTCCAAAGGTTTTATGGAAGTTGAAACCCCTGTATTAGAATTAGTACCAGGTGGAGCAGATGCAAGACCATTTATTACTCATCATAATACATTAGATTTACAATTATTTTTAAGAATTTCTTTAGAATTACACTTAAAAAGGTTAATTGTAGGTGGTTATGAAAAAGTTTATGAAATTGGACGTGTTTTCAGAAATGAAGGTATGAGCACACAACACTTACAAGAATTTACTTTAATGGAATTTTATTGGGCTTACTCAGAATACAATGAATTAATGGATTTTACTGAAGAAATGTACACTACTATTTTACAAAAAGTTTTTGGCACACTAAAATTCAAATTCCAAGATTATGAGTTAGATTTTACAGCTCCTTGGCCAAGATTGGATTATAGAACATTAATTTTAGATAAAACAGGTATAGATCTAAATAATTATCCTACGGTTGAATCTTTAATTCCTGTTTTAAAAGAAAAAGGTATTGTTCCTGATGCTAAATTAGGAAGAGGTAGATTAATAGACCAATTATTTAAAAAATATGTAAGACCAGATTTGGTACAACCAAGCTTTTTGATAAATCATCCATTAGATATATCTCCACTTGCAAAAAAACAAGATAATGATCCTAATTATGTTCAAAGATTCCAAGTTTTATTTGCAGGAGCAGAAGTTGGTAATGCCTTTACAGAATTAAATGATCCTATAGATCAAAAAGCTAGATTTGATGAACAATCTGCTTTAAGAGAAAATGGCGATGATGAAGCTCAAATGAAAGATGATGACTTTATAGAAGCTTTAGAATATGGAATGCCTCCAACTGGTGGTTTTGGAGTTGGTATAGATAGATTTTTTGCTATTTTAACAGATTCTGAAACTATTAGAGATGTAGTATTTTTTCCTACAATGAAACCATTAGATAAATAAATCTTAGAAATTAACTAAAGAAGCCCTTAAAAGGGCTTTTTTATTGCTAATTCTATTATAAAAAAATAAACTAAGCTAACTTAAGATCTCCAATAATATTATAAATTTCATCTGCTTCTTCATCTGGTGAAGGTTCTTCCCCTTCTTCAGCTATATAAACATCATAGATCTCTTCATAAAGACTTTCAAGCCCGTCAAAATTAGGATCAACCGCTTGAACTATCTCAAAATATTTAATAGCTTCTTCTTTTTCACCACACATATTAAGAATAAACGAGAGATAATAATATGGCGAAAGCTCTTCTTCATTTAATTTAGAGGCTTTTACTAAATTTTCAATACAAGATTGAAATTTTTCTTCAGACAAAGTACTCTCAGAAAGAAGTGAATTTAAATCACCCATAGCTTTTTGAAAAACTGATTCATAAGTTTCTGGTATATTTTGTTCAGCTTTAAGTTTTGCTTGACTATTTTTTGCACTAAGTTGAGCATTAGCTACATTACTAAGTGAATTGTTTTTAACTAAGGGCTTCCCATTAAAACCTTTATACATATTGTTCATTAAATTTTTCTCCGTAAAAATATTTTATTAATTTTTGTACATAAATTAATTCTTATTACTAATTATCTAAAAACTATAATAATGAATCAATTGGGTTTTGTTTAGGTTCATCAGGAACTTGTAGTAAAGGTTCAGGCTCATCAAATACTTTTCTGCTTCCAACAAGTTGCTCCGTAGTAACTTTATCTTTATTTTTATCATAACTTTCCATCATTTCTTTTCCTTTACCACCACGAAAATCAACAATCATACCGCCTAAACCAGCTGGTATATCTTCTTTTTTTGCTCCACTACCAGACCATTTTGGACAACCAGTAGCACTTACATCATTAGCATGACAATCTGCATCATGAGAACCACCATATTGATTTTTCATACCAGGTCCAGAATTTTCTAAACCAATCATAATTACAGCAGGGTCTTTAGATTTATCGTATGAAATCATAAGATGTCCAAATGTACCATTATCAGCTACTTTATCACCAAAAATATTATCATTACCAGAACCACCAACAGCAATATTTATACCAGAATTATCTGTTCTATTAAAAACAGGTTTAGCTCCTTTTAATTTAGCTTCACTAAAGCCCATTCCAGTATCGTCTGTAGAGTGATTTATACCATGAGATGAAGGCATAGCTATTTTTGCATATTTACGTTCATTAGAATTACCAGACTTAAGAAATTTAACTAGTTCTTCTGCTTGATCTTTATCAACAACCATACAAACTCTACCACCTCTTGCTAAAGCATCTGCCATACTATGTGGCCAAGCTTTTGTATCTTTAGAACCTTCATTTCTGATTTGTAAATTTCCTTGATGCATAGCATAAAAAATCTTTTTCAAAGCTTCCCCTTTACTTGCTGTTCCTGGATTATCCATAGATGCTTTTAATACATTTTGTGCCATTTCTGATTGTACTTTAAAAGGAAGAAATTTAGCTAAGTTGGTATATTCTGCTTTCGAAATACCTTTTTCTTTAATATAGTTTTTTAATTCTGCTACAGTAGTTAGTTTTGACATTTCTTCTTTTCTTTGAGCAAAATGTTTGGTTGAACCTGTACTTAATGTTTCTTTGAGACTTTTTATATTTTCTTTTGATAACTTAAATTTATCTGAGTTATTTAAAGTTCCTTCATTTTTAGCCGCAGCTGATATTCCAAGACCTATCCCTAAGGTTAAAACTGAAGCAACTTTAGCTCCAATTGAAGCAAGACTTCCTTTTGTACTAGTAGCCGCATCAAAGAATTTTTGAGATAAGTTTTTCTTTGCTCCTAATAATTTAGTCATTGTTTCTTGAGGAACAATTCCATGATCAACTAATGCTTTGCCTAAGGCTTCTTTACCACCTTTATAATTTTTTGCCATTTTATCAAGTTGTTCACCAGATATAGAACCTTTCTTCTCTATTTTTTGTAGTATTCCTTCAAATGCAAGGTTTTGAGATATTGCTTCTTTTCTATCTAATGCTCCACTTAGCATATCTTTTAAAGCTGTTTTTTGCTCTTGAGATAAAGTTATATTTCCACTTTTACCTTTAGCAAAAGCTGATTTAATATCTTCTTCTGGTACACCAATACTTTTTAACATGCTATCTAAAGTTTTTCTTCCATCTACCATAGAATCTTTTAAAGATTTATAATCTGCTTTAGAAAGTTGTGTTTTATTTAGGGAAGTTTCAACTTTTTCTTGAAATTGGGCTACTTCTTTGGGTTTAGCTGCTTTTAGTTCAAATTGTTGAACACTTGGTTTTATACCACCTATACCTGACATTTTAAATCCTCCATGATAAAAAATAATTTTTTAAATCTTATTAATTTGTCTAACAGGAGTAGTTGGCCTGAAAGACGTAGGTTTATTATAAGGCTGAGTTGTTGTTGTAATAGGTTTTGTTATTACTTTAGTAGTAGTACTTGGTGCTTCTTTTTTCTCAGAATTATCTAAATAATCATAAATATCTTTTCTAAGTTGTTCTAACCCTTTAAGTTCAGGATTCATAAATTCTGAAACTTTAAAATATTTTATAGATAAAGACATTTCTTTTAAAATAAAGAATATATATGATAAATAAAAATATGGTTCAGCCTTACTTTTCCTTATTTCTATAGCTTCAGAAAATTTTTCTGCTGCTTTTTCTAAAAGATCATAACCATAATCAGAGCCAATATTATCTATAGCATGAAAAAATATTGCTAAACCATCATTAAAAACTATTCCATATTTATCTTCAATCGGGCTAGGGCTAGTTTTAACAGCTGTTTCTTTAGCTACTTTAACCTCTTCTAAATTATTAATAGCACTCAAAAAGTTGCTAGAAGCCATAGTTTTAACTGGCTGAACAGAATTTTTTAATGATTTTAAGATGTTTCCAAACATTTAATATTTTTGACCTAATTACTATTAATATTATTTATTGTAAATATAATTATATTATATTAAAAAGAAATAGAACACATAAAATGTGTGATTTAGATTTTAATTTAGTAATTAGTACAAAAAACACGTCTTTATTTATTTATAACATGATATAATTATGATGTTATTTGGTGATAAAAATTATTTCAGAAGGGAGCTTTTATGCTTAATCCTATATTATCTAATTTGTCTCTTACTATGGAACAAATAAAAAAAGCAGAGGAATCTTTACATTCTTACTCTCATGAAGATATGTTAGTGTTACTTGTAGAAAATAGTGGTCAAGTAATAGCAACAAATGGAAGAAATACTAAAAAATATGATTTAGCAATTATTTCGGCATTATCAGTAGCTGCTTTTGAATCTACTAAAGGGCTTGCTAAAGCAATGGGTCAAGAATTTAATCATGTTGAAAACAGAGGAGAATCAAGCAATTTATATATAACAAGATTAAATGATCATACTGTTTTAGTTATAGATTATCCTGCTAATATTCCTTCTTTTGAAATTGAAACTGTTACTAAAAATTTAAAAGATAGTGTTAATGAATTATCTAAAGAATGGGAAATAGTAGAAAAAGGACATGAAAAAGGTAAAGGTCCTTTAAAAAGTTCTAGTTTAGATGGCGATATTGATGATATGTTTAATCATCTTAGCTAGTATTTATCACTAAACTATTATTCATTTTTTATAACTTTTGTCATCAAAATTTGAATTTATAAAAAATATAGATTAAAATTCCTAATGTATTTATTACATTGCGATGTAAGGTAAATTTATGCCAATTATTACTATAAACGATAAACAAATAGAAGTAGAAAAAGGGTTAAATGTTATTCAGGCAGCCCAAAAAATAGGAATTGAAATACCACATTATTGTTACCATCCTGGTTTAAGAATAGATGGTAATTGCAGAATGTGTTTAGTAGAAGTAAAAGGGCCAAGAGGTTTTATGCCTCAAATTGCTTGTAATACCCTTTGTACAGATGGTTTGGAAGTAAAAACTGATACAGAACAAGTAAAAAATATGAGACAAGGTGTTATGGAGTTTTTATTACATAATCATCCTATAGACTGCCCTATTTGTGATCAGGCTGGTGAATGTAGATTACAAGATTATTATATGAAATATGGAAAATATGATAATAGATCTATAGTAGAAAAAGAACATAAAGACAAAGTTTTAGATGTAGGTCCAACTGTAGTATTAGATCAAGAAAGATGTGTTTTATGTTCTAGATGTGTAAGATTTTGCGAAGATGTAAGTAAAACTAATGAATTAGTTATTTTTAATAGAGGAGTAAAATCTAGGTTAGGATTATTCCCTGGTAGTAAATTGGAAAATAATTATTCTGGCAATGTAGTAGATATTTGTCCTGTAGGAGCCTTAACTTCTAAAGACTTTAGATTTAAAATGAGAGTTTGGTTTATGTCAACAGCAAAATCTGTTTGTCAAGGTTGTTCTAGAGGATGTAATATTTTAGCCGATTATAAAGTCCCTGATGTTTATCGTTTCAGACCAAGACCAAATACTGAAGTAAATAATTACTGGATTTGTGATGAAGGACGTTTTAGCTATAAAAAAATAAAAGAAAATAGATTTTTGGAAGCTTTAGAAAATAATGAACAAATAGATTATGATTTAGCAGTAGAAAATTTTAGTAAAAAAGTAAAAAATACTAAATCTAGATACACTCCAAAGTCAATTTTAGCAATAGCTTCTCCAGAATCTACTTTGGAAGATAATTTTATGCTAAGAAAATTTATGAAAGATGTAGTTGGTTCTGATAAAGTATTAGGAGTTTCTTTTAAACCAGAAGGATTTGAAGATGATTTATTAATAAAAGCAGATAAAACACCTAATAAAAAAGGGTTAGAATACTTAGGAATTGATTTTTCAGAAAAAGCTTTAATAGAAGAGTTAGAGAAAAAAGAAGTTAAACTTTTAATTGTTATGAATAACGATATTTTAGAACATGCTGAAGAAAAATTATCTAAGTTATTAGAAGGAGTAGAAATAGTATCTTTATCTCCTTATAATACCAAAACAGTCAAAAAATCTACTTTAGCAATACCAGTTTCTTTATATTCAGAAAAATACGGCTCTATTGTTAACTTTAATTCTCAATTACAAAAATTTGAAAAAGCTATAGATACATTTGAATTAGATGATAGTTTGGCTGTAGCAGAATGGGAGTTTTTTGGTAAATTAATAGAAAGCTTTAATGGTAATACTTATCAGGATATAGAAGATGTATGGAAAGAATTATCTACAGAAGTTTCTGCTCTAAGTAATTTAACTTTTTATGATATACCTGATACAGGAATTAATTTAGTTAAAAAAGTAGAGAAAGAACAAGAGCTTAAAGCTCAAGAAGAAGCTGAAAAAGAAGCCGTTCAAGAAGCTAAAAACGCTTAAATATAATAAATAAAATCTTATTTTAAATTATTAAAAGTTGTTTAGAACCTGAATCTAATTATTCATCTAAGCAACTTTTTTATATTTATACAGTTTCCTTTCATTTTTTATAATTGAAAGCTATACTAACTATAATTATTAACTATTATTTAAAAGCAGTCTTAATAAATGAAAATTGACATAATTATAGCCTATTTAAAACGTTATGAGTTTGGACATGAAAAAGATTTTGTTCCACCAATAACAGGTATTCATTTAGCAGGTTTGACACCCAAAGAGCATAATATTAGAGTGTTTCATCAACAAGTAGATAAAATTGATTATGAAACAGAGGCAGATTTAATAGCCATTTCATTTTTTAGTGGTTTTGCTCCTTCAGCTTTTAAACTTGCAGAAATTTTTAGGAAAAAAGGTAAAACTGTTGTTGCAGGAGGGCCTCATGTAACTTTTAATATTGAAGAGTCTTTATTATATTTTGATTCAATTGTAACAGGTGAAGCTGAATTGGTTTGGGAAGAACTATTATTAGATTTTCAAAAAAAAGAACTGAAAAGTATATATAATGGTGGTATTCCAGATTTAAAAAATATACCTACTCCTAGATTTGATTTACTTTCCGATAAATTTTTTATAAAAAAAGTTATTCAAGCAACAAGAGGTTGCCCATTTACTTGCTCTTTTTGCACTGTACCAACTTTAAATCCTGGTTTTAGGTTGAGACCTGTAGATGATGTAATTAGAGATGCTTCTTATGATAATTTTAAATTTTGGTGGCAAAAAAAAATTGTTTGGTTTTGGGATGATAATCTAACTATTGATAGAAAATATATAACTGAATTATTAACTAAAATGAAACCTCTAAATAAATGGTGGCTTACTCAAGCTAGTTTGGATATAGCAAAAGATGAAAAACTACTTGATTTAATGAAAGAATCTGGTTGTATTGGAGTTTTTTTAGGTATAGAGTCATTTGGTAAAGATTCTCTTATTGATGCCAATAAAAAACAAAATAAAATAGAAAATTATAAAATAGCTGTTGCTAATATTAGAAAAAGAGGTATAGCTGTTATGGCAGGTTTTATTGCTGGATTTGATCATGATACTACTGAAAGTATTGAAGAAATGTCTGATAGAATAATGGAAATAGGTATTGATGTTCCTTTTTTAAGTATTATGACTCCATTTAAAGGAACTCCAATTTATAACTCTTTAAAACAAAAAGATCGTATTCTGGAGAATAAAGGTTGGGAATTTTATAATGGTTATAATGTAGCTTTCAAACCAGAAAAAATAACTCCAGATGAATTATTAAACTCACATAGAAATTTATGGAAAAAAACTTTTTCATTTAATTATTCAATTATAAGAATTTATAGAAGTATCAAAAATCTTAGTCTAGGTTCTATTTATTTATCTGTTTTTATGAATATTTTTTATATGACAAAAAGAATAAGAAAAAATTATCCTATAAATATGAATCATCATGAAATATAGCTAAGTTATTTTTTTTAATCTTATAGAATTCCTAGAAGCTATGCTTCAGGCTAATGTTGGAATTTGGAGTTATGGCTCCCTTCCCTAGCCTCCTTCGAGTTATTAAACACTGAAAGAGGTCTTAATTTTAATAATAATAAATTTACAATTTTTTTAATAATAATCACATTCAAATTATATAAATACTTGATAATATGTTGTAGAATAATTTTTGTTTATAATATGATGGTATAAATACTTTAAACCTTATTTTAAAGTAAACCATAATAATAGCCCATAAAATTGGATTTATTTATAGTATGTTTTTAAATGAAGCAAAAGATAAATTAAATTATTTTAAGACAAAGTTAGATAAAATACTTATGTCTTTAGATGAACCTGCTTTAAAAACTTCTATAGAACAACTAGAACTAGAATCATCTCAAGCTGAATTTTGGAATAATGCAACAAATGCTCAAAAAGTATTGCAAGAACTCGCCTTTCAAAAAAATATTTTTAATCGTGTAAAAATGTTAAAAGATAAATTTGATGATGTAGAAGTTTTGATGCAACTTCTAGTTGAAGAAAATGATACCTCCTTAGAAAAAGATATAAAAGATGAAATAAATATAATATCAAAAGAATTAAGTGATTGGGAATTAGAGAGAAATTTAGGTGGTAAATACGATAAAAATCCAGCTATTTTTACTATAAATGCTGGCACTGGAGGAACTGATGCTCAAGATTGGGCTCAAATGCTTTTAAGAATGTATTCTAGATGGGCTGAAGATCATAAGTGTAAAGTAGATGTTGTTGAATTATCTAATGGAGATGAAGCTGGTATAAAAAGTGCTACTATGATTATTTCAGGACTATATGCTTATGGCAAACTTAGTGCTGAAAAAGGGGTTCATAGATTAGTTAGAATTTCACCTTTTAATGCTAATGGAAAAAGACAGACTTCTTTTGCTTCTGTAGAAATAACTCCTCTTATTGAGGAAGATGAAGCTCATATAGATATTCCTGCTTCAGACATTAGATTAGATACCTACAGAGCTGGTGGTGCTGGCGGACAAAATGTTAATAAAGTTGAAACAGCTATAAGAATCACTCATATTCCTACAGGTATTGTTGTTACTTGTCAAAATGAACGTTCTCAACTTCAAAATAAAGATAATGCTTTTAAAATATTAAAAGCTAAGTTATATACTTTACAACAAGAAGAAAGAGAAAAACAACTCTCTGAACTTAAGGGAGCTTACTCTGAAGCTAGTTGGGGAAATCAGATAAGATCTTATGTTTTTCATCCATATAGTTTAGTAAAAGATCATAGAACAAATGTAGAAACTTCTAATGTTCAAGATATTATGGATGGAGAAATTGATTTATTTATAAATGCTTATTTACAATCACGGTCTTCAGTAGCATAAAATAATGAGGGGTGAAAAAGTAATGAATATCAAATTAAAAAATAAAAAAACTCTTTTTAATAAGCTAATACTTTCCTTTTTATTAACTTTTTCTTTGGCTTTTAATTCTTATGCTACAGATAGTGATTATAATTTTAATGATAAACCAATGACTAAAGAAGAAATTAGTGTTTGGAAATATAAAATGGAAAAAATCAGCATTTTTAATAATCATGGTAAATGGGAAATAATACAAGGTATTAACACAAAATTGGGTGATATTCAGCTTTTAAGGTTAGTAGGAGCTGAAAATATTGCAACAGAAAGATTAAAAAGTATAGAATTTAAGCAAAACCTTGGAAATGGAATATCATTAGTTGGTTTATTAGGAGCTGTATTATCTGGAATTATCCTAAGTAATGTAATAAAAGTAGAAAATGGTTTTTATTACGGTGTAGGAGGATTAAGTGCTAGTACTGGAATTATTTTATTAGGTAATTATATTAGCCCTGTAATAGCAGAAGAAGACTCTCATATAATAACTTTAGATGAAGCTGTATATGCAGCTAATGCTTATAATAAAAAATTAAAAGAAATGTTAAATATACCAGAATCAATGCAATGAGTAACACAGAAGAAATAAATAATGATGAGCCGACTATAAGTGAGTTATCACTAGAATTAAATAGTGATGATACTTATACCAATAAAAAATATAGCTTTGTATCTAATAAAGAAAGTTTTTCTATTTTTAAACCAGAAGATGAACTTTATATAAATGTTTTTTTAAAAGCCTTATCTTATAATTTGTATAAACCTTTTTATGAAACATTACAAATAGATCCTCCTTTATATCGTAAATATAAAGCAGATTTAGCTGCTTTTAATTATTCTGGAGAACCAATTTGTTGGGTGGAGTGTTTGGAAAGAGATTATGAGAAAATAGAGTATATTTGTAAACATATGAATATTGAAGAAATGATTTTAGTAGAAGTTTCTGATAATATAAATCTTTATCTAGAAAAAATAAGAAAAAAAGTTCATTATAAATATCATGACCTAATTTCTGTAGTTAATTTTGTCCCTGAAATTTCTTATTATATAGACCCTCAAGAAATAGTTTTGATAAGAGATTGGTACGAAGTTTTTCATTTATAATTTTAAAGCCTAATTTGTTAAGCTATATTGATAAAAAAATCTATTAATATTACATCTATGTTATAATGTTGATCAAAGTTTTTTAACATATTTATATAGTAAAAATCGAAAGCATTTTATGAAAATAAAAACAGAACCTATAAGAGCAGATAAATATTTAAATGTAAGTATTAATACTTATCCTATGGAGTTTAATATTTTAGACTCTTTATTTAATGATTTAGGAAACCATAAATTTTGTACCGTTTTATCAGATGGTAAACAAGAAATAATACATAGCTATTCTGCAAGTAAATCTGATGCTTTAGAAAAACATAAAGAATGTTATGACAGATTATTATTAAGAAATGAACAATGGTTTGATGTTAGAAAAAGAACTTTTAAATATATTTCTTATAATGAAGAAAAAATAGCTGATGTTACAACTATAGATGAAAAAACACTTTATAATTCTTTTGTTTTAGAAGCTCAAAGAATTGTAGTAAAAGGAGCTAATAATTCATTTTCTTTTTATACAAAAAGAGAAGCTACAGAATACTCTAGAAATGTTGCTTTTGCCTTATTTTCTGGTTTAAGAGTAAAAGTAGGTAAATTAAAAAATACTTCTTATGCTGCTTTAAAAACAAATGATGCGTCTAATGTAAGTGCTTTTGTCAAAGAAACAGATATGGTTTTAGCTAACAAATTTTTAAAAAATATGTACACTCAAGGACTTGAGTATGATAAATGGCAAATGTTTATAGATCTTTTAGAAGCAAAAATTTCTGAATATTATAAACAAGACAATAAAAATGTTAACTCTGAATATATTGTTTTAGAAGAAATTTTAAAAGAAGTAGAAGAAAGAGTTGCTCTTACTAGCAAACACTCAGCTACTACAGCTGGTGGAGGCGGTGGTGGTCAAGCCGATTGGAATAAAAGATATTCTACTAATAAACCAGGTAAATTTTATGTAGATGATAAATGTATCGTTTGTGATGCTTGTGCTCAGGCTGCTCCTAAATTCTTCAAATTAAATGCACAACATGCTTTTGTTTATGCACAGCCAACTACACCAGAAGAAATAGAACTTTGTAATACAGCTTTATCTGGTTGTCCTGTTGCTGCTATTGGTAGTGATGGAGATGTAATGGCTGCTGCTGCTGCTGCACCTAAAGCCGCACCTAAAGTTGAAGTAAAAAAAGAAGAACCTAAAGTTGAAGCTAAAAAAGAAGAAATTTCCGCTGATTTAGAAAAAGAAGTTGAAAATTTAAAAAATATGTTATCTTTAGTTCCTGCTGATAAAATTCAAGAAATAAAAGCTCTTCTTTCTTCCATTGTTCCAGAACAAAATACTGAAGAAGTAAAAGCAGAAGAAGTGGTTGTTGAAGCTGCACCTGCCGAATCTACTCCTTCAGATGCCCCTAAGCCATTACCAGCTAAAGCTCCAGATGGCTCTAATGTTTATCCTGAAAATGTAGCAGGTTTATTTTATGTAGATGATAAATGTATTTCTTGTGATGCTTGTGCTCAAGCTGCACCAGATTTTTTTGTTATCAATGATGGTCATGCTTATGTTTTTGCTCAACCAAAAAATAATCAAGAAATAGAAGCTTGTAAAGAAGCTATGGCTGGATGTCCAGTTAGTTCTATTAATATGAATTTATAATAAAAATTCTTAGCAAAAGGACTCTCTAAAAATTTTTAGAGAGTCCTTTTTTTATATAATTCGTCTTACTAAATAATCTTTAAAATAATTACTTTCTAAATACTTTTTAAACCAAAAATCAGGAGTATTTTTGGCTAAAACTTTAAAAACTCCTTCATAAGAATTACTTTCAAAAAAAACTAATAATTCTTTAGGTGGTCCAAAAAAAACTAAATTGCCACTTTGTATTAGTAAAACTAAATCTAATAATTCTATATTTGCCATAGCATGAGTAGTTATTATTATACTAGTACCCATTTTAGTCATATCTTTAAATAATTTCATTAAAGCTTCTTCTAACTGTGGATCTTGACCCGATGTTGGTTCATCTAAAAATAATAAAGATGGATCTGATAACAATTCTACTGCAATACTAGCTCTTTTTCTTTGACCTCCAGATAGTTTTTTTATTTTTAATGTTTCTCTACCCTGCAAGCCTACTTGACCTATTACTTTGCTTGTAAGAGCTTTTATTTTTTCCTCGTTAGAATTTTGACCTAATCTTAATTTTGCAGAATAATAAATAGCTTTTTCTACACTTAAATCTTGATGAATAATATCATCTTGAGGAACATAACCTATTTTATTTCTTAATAAGGAAATATTTTCATATAAATTTTGTTTATCTATTAAAATTTTTCCTTTAGTTGGTTTTATCAAACCACAACAAGATTTTAATAAAGTAGATTTACCAGAACCAGAAGGGCCTAATAATCCTATTATTTCATTAGGTTTTAACGTAAAAGTAATGTTTCCACTTAGTATTTTTTTTCCATAAGTTGCAAACTCCAATTCAGATACTTCTAAACTAGAACCTTTTTTAAAAAAATTTTTTTTATCTAATTCATTCATTAAAAAAATTATTTATTTACTACTAAAACTTCTTTTATTCTATCTTTTAGCATTTCAGTATCAAAAGTTTCTTCTCTTCCCCAAGGGTTTATTATAGTTACATTTTGATTATCTATAGCTATTACATTAACAGCATGTAACATATCTCTTCCAGATTCAGAAAATTTCATTGAAATATAAACAGGGTTATTTATAGAAGGATTAGCTGATATTAACATTTTAACTAACTGTTCTTTATTGTTTTCATTATTAGAAAAAGAAGATTTTAGAGTTGTAGAATTAGTAAATAATTTTTGAAATACTTTTTCTGCTTTATAAGAATGTAAACCCTGATTTACTCCATGATTTTCACTATTATAATTTCCAGCTAAAGCATCACTCATTAAAGCATTTTGAACTATAGCTCCAGAAATAGTTCTAGCACTATAATCATTATAAAAAGTCCAATTAGGAGCAATATTACCATTTTTTGCTTGATAAATTTGATTTTTTGCTAAAGTATCAATCATATCTAAATACTTATCGGGTGTTCTTAAAACCATCTGAATTTGTAAAGAGGTTACAACACAACTTCCTATTCTATTTTGAGAAATATCAGAAGGTACAGCTATATCATGAAGTGCTTCTAGAGCTAATTTTTTAGGTTCTCCTACAGCTTCAAAATAATTATCTGATTTAGCCATTTTATTTACTTTACTAAGTATATTTTCAATTTCTTTAGAGTTTAATTTTGGCTGTCTATTTTCAATTAATTCATTTATATAAGCAGTTGCAGATTTTTTTTCTATAGGATCATTAAAATTATTAATAAAATTATTAGCTTCTGTTTTTATTTTATTTGATTGATTTAATAATAAAGAATTTAATTTTAGTTCTGGGTTTGCATTCTCAGCCAAAACTTGAGTATTTATTCTATTTATACCAGCATCAAAAACTTTTGAGCCTAATGGGTTATTATACATATATTCAAAAGCATTATCTATAGAAGTAGGTCTTTTTTTAAATGGATCATATTTTACATCTAAATAAAAATCTTCATTTAAAGAACTAGCTTTCAAATTAGCTATATTATTCGGGTTTTCTCTAAAAGCTTGTAAAAATTTTCTTTCTTTTACATTAACCATTCCATCTGATTGTAAAGCTATATCTTGAGCTTTAGCTACTTTTTCTTCTGTTGATAAATTAGAGTTTGCAATATTAATTGCTTCTTTTACAAAATTTACAAAAGTAGGATCATTTCCTGAAAATTTAATTTCTGCCATTTTTACTATAAAAAAATAATAAGTATAATTTAAATTATAATATTTTTTTGTTTTTAATTTAAGTTTATTGATAAAAAAATATTTATTCTTATTAGAGAATACCTCAGAGCTAGGCTGTCGAAAACTGTAAGTTTTTACTCATAATGGTTACGCATGTTTTGAAGTAAAAAATCAAAACTCACCCCAGCCCTCTCTTTAGCTAAATAGAGGGAGATAAGAATTATTGGGGGTGTCCAAAAAGAAAATTTTCACGAAAAATATTGGTATCAAACCCAGTGTTTTCGTAGGGGAAAAGCACTGCTTTGCCCCTTTTTGGACACCCCCGGAGGGGATGAGTTATGAAATTGAAGATTTTCAACAGCCTACCATGTAGGAGGTCTTAAATTTATTCTTATAGATTACAAAAGCTATACTTTAGTATATAAACTTTTTATATCAGAAACATATTTTCTTACATCTGTTGGGAAAGGTCTTTTTTTGGCTAAAAATGAGCTTACATTTCCATATCCCATATTATATGAAGCTAAAATTATGTTTAAATCATTTGTTTTGGCTCTTTTTTTTAACCAATTTATATATTTTACAGTGCCTTCAATATTTTCTTCAGCATCAAAAACATTTTTAACACCCATTTGTCTAGCTGTACCAGGCATTAATTGTCCTAATCCTTTTGCTCCTGCATAAGAAACCGCTTTGGTTTGAAAAGCAGATTCTACAGCTACCAAAGAAACTATTAATTTAGGATCTAAATTATTTTTTTGAGAGTAATAATTAATTATTCCTGCTAATCTTTCTGCTTCATAAGTACTTATTTTGTAACCATTTTTATAAATAAAATTTTTTAATTTATTATTGTTATATTTTGAATAATTTAATACCTCTTTAGGGTTACTTTGATTTAAAATGTTACTTTTTTCACAGGATACTAAAAATGCGAAAATTAAAAAGCAAAATACAAAAAGATATTTTTTTCTTTCTTTTAAATTATATTTATTTTTCATAATATTTATACAAATCAAATTAATTAATATACTAGGTATTAAAAATTTTATATCTTTAAACTAATATAATTACTTACTCCTAACAATTCTAAAACCCATATAACCAGTTTGAGTTGATGTTAATTTACTAGATTCTAAGGTTAAAGAGCTACTTATTTGTGTTTCTCCTGTAAGATAGCTACCACCTTTTACCAACTTTCCTGTTTTATCTGTAGCATCATCATTTATCCATTCATAGAGATTTCCGTTCATATCATATAAACCTAATTCATTAGGTTCTTTTGTTCCTACTTCATTAATAGCAGCAGAATTTAGTCTGTACCAAGCTATTTTAGCATAATCATTATTTCCACTATAAGTAAAATTAAAAGTTTTATTTCCGCCTCTGGCAGCATATTCCCATTCATCATTAGTAGGTAGTCTATACCCTTTTACCAAAGATAAATCTGTAGTGATATTTCCAGTTGCATCTAAAAGATTACCTGTATTATCATATGCTACAGTTAAACCTTCTTTTTTACTTCTTTCGTTACAGTATTTTATAGCATTTAACCAAGATACATTAAAAACTGGTAAATTATCATCTGTTTTTGTAGAAGGATTTGCAGTTACAACACTAGTCCAATCTTTTTGAGTTATTTCATATTTAGTTATATAAAAATCTTTTATTTTATCATTTCCAGTTACTAGTATTAACTCATTATTTTTTGCTATAGTTGGAGTTGCTGTTGGTTGAGGTGTTGGTGTTGGCATAGGAGCTATAGTAGGCATTATGGTTGGTATTATAGTAGGAATAGGTGTTGGTTTTGTATTTACAAAATTAGAATCAGGTATTTCTTGAACTACTTGTATATCGACAAAACCTTTTTGAGATGGATTGGTTTTATATCTAGCTATAATAGAAGTAGTTCCTAATCCAATTGCTTTTACTTTTCCATCTTCTGTAACTGTTGCAATACTTTCATCAGATGATTCCCAAACTACTTTGGAGTTTTTAGTTCCATCTTGTAATGTTACAGTAGCAATTAATGGAACTGTTGCACCAATTTGAGCTGAAGCTCCATTCCCAAAAGGTTTCCATTTGTTTTCTAAAGTACCACCCTTAAAATCTGCTAAAATAACTTGAACATTGCTAACTTTAGCCGATTCTGAAAGTGTAAAATTAGCTTGATCTACTACTTCTATTTCTAATACATCTTTTTTAGAAGAATCTACTACAGAAATAGCTGTTACTGTAACTTTAGCTGAATTTTGTCCTACAGATATTTGTCCATTATCTGCATTAATATTAACTACGGTATTATCACTAGAAGACCATTTTACATTGTTACTTTTAGTCCCATCATTTAAGGTAACAGAAGCTGTAATTTCCTTTATTAAAGAACCTTTTAAAGCAACTATTTTTTTACCTGTTCTTGCATTTTCAATTGGAGCTTGATACCAAGAAGGATTATTTTTATTTATAGGATCTAATATTTTAATTTCTACTGCTCTAACTCCATTAGTAAAAAGATTATTAGGTGTGTTATTTATATTATTTATATTATTATTGTTATTGTTTGGGTTATAAGTAGGAGTTGTAACAGGATTAGGAGATTTTTGAGCTAATAAAACAGCTGTATTTTTTGTTGTCTGTTCAGGACTAAAAGGGTTATCTATAGCTGTTAGATTCATTCCTGTACAACTAGTTAGAAAAAAAGAAACAAAAAGAAATTTGGTATTTTTATTCATATTTTTAAAACTCATAATTAGCATTTGCAGATAAGGTAAAAGAATTAATTATAGAAGTAGAATTTAAATTTCTATAACCTGCTTCCAAACCAAATCCTATATTTGATGTTAAATTTAAACTACCACCTAAACCTACATAACCACCCCATGCAAATTCTCTGTAATATCTACCTAAACTAAAACCTGTATCAGCAAAAATCGAAGCATATTTATTATGAAAAAATGGAATTTTGACACCCATATCTTGAATCATACCTTCAAATTTTCCACCTATAATAGGATAATAAGTTTTAAAGCTTACTACACTCATATTACTTTCTACTCCCCACATTAAAAACCATTTAGGGGTATATTGCTTATCTCTTCCTACTAAAAACTCAGAAGTTAAACCTAATTTACTATCTTTATCATTAGCCAAAAGACTAAAGTGCATAAAAATAGGAATTAAGCTCCAAAGTAAAATATTATTTATTTCTTCAGCATCTGTTGGTATTTTTTCAGCAGAATAAGATGGTTTTATTAAAAAACTATTAGAAATAATTATAGATGTTAATATAGATAGAATTTTTTTCATTTTTAACGTATCTCTTTAATTTTTTGAATCGTTAATAGTGAATCGTGAATAGAATAAAATATTTTTATTAAATAATGATTCACGATCCACTATTTATTACTTAACTGTATTAGCTGATTGTGCAGGGCTAGGAGTAGGGGTTGCTTGTACAGGAGCTACGGTAGGAGCAGGAGCTGAAGATTCATCTTCAACTGTTACTACTACAGAAGCTTGTTTGGTAGAATCTGAATCAGCTGCAGCTGTTATTGTAGCTGTACCTTTTTTAACAGCAGTAAGAGACCCATTTCTAACACTAACAACTGTTTTATCAGAACTTGTCCAAACAACGTTAGGAGATTCTGAACCATTAGAAAGTTTTACAACAGCTTGAAGAACAGCAGTTCCATCAACTTTTAAGGTTAGATTGTCAATTTTTTTACCACCAAGCATTATGGATGTTTTTAATTCTTCTACTACAGCTCTTTTTACAGAAACTCTGATAGAAGCTCTTTGATTTGGATCTTTCATAGAAGAAGCAATAATTGTTACATTACCTTCTTTTACGCCAGAAATAGAACCATTATCAGCATTAACAGTTGCTACTGTATTATCAGAACTAGACCATTTTACATTAGAATCTATAGATCCATCTTGATAAGTAACAGAAGCACTTAACTCTTGTCCTTTTTGTCCTTCAGAAATAACAATATCTGTACCAGAATTAATTTGAACTTTGGTTACAGGTAAATCTTTTAACTTTGGAGCTGCTGAAGATGAAACATCTTTTTTGTCAGTTGTTGTTTTGGTTGTAATTTCTCCACTAAAAGAACAAGCTGAGAAAATGATTGGAACTAAAACTAAAGCAATTTTGTTTTTCATAAAAATTCTTCCTTTATAATTTAATTTTATTTAATATGATTTTATCATAAATAAGAGCATATTTTTTTTAAGTTTTATTTATAAGATAAAATTTTAATCAACAATCCCATAGAATCTTCAATATCATCTGGAAAAAGTTCAACTCCATCTCTAAGAAATTTTTCAGCTTTTTTTAAATCCCCTTGTTTATAATAAATATCTCCTAAATAATAATAATAATTACTTCCAACAGGATTTAATTTTTGAGATATATAAAAATAGTTTTTTGCTTTTTCAAATTCTTTTTGCTCATAATATATTTTACCTAGTAGAAAATAAGCATAATTATTTTCTTTATTTAATTCAATAGATTTCTTTATTAATTCAATTGCTTTAGTATAATCTTTTTTATCTATAAAATACTCACCATACCTTACATAAGGATAATCATAATTAGGAAATAAACTTATTTCTTTTTTTAACAATTTTTCTAATTTGTCATATTCCTCAAAATAATTATATAAATAATATATTTCATCCATTATTTCTTTGTTTTTATATTTTAATAAAGCTTGTTCATACTCTTCTATCATTTTAATTTTTAAATTTGAATAAAAATTTTTATTATTTGAACTAATTTTTTTAAAAATTATTTTACTAAATCTTGAATCTGGTGCATCTTGCATGAAATATTTAACTAATTCATATTCATCTACTTCATTATTAAATACATTTTTTTTTAGATTTTCTATATTGTAATTATTGAAAACATTTTTTATAAAATATCTTATATTAGAACCGAATACTCTTTTTGATAATGAAAACTCAAGTTCTGGTTTATCTAGTGTGTTTTGATAATCATCTTCTTCTGGATTTATCCTTTTTATAGCTTTATACGTATTATCCGAAACAAAAGAATATTTTAGGCTTTTTATACTTCTAGCATGATTTTTCATAAGATATTCTTTTAATTTATTATTTTCTTCAATTTTTTCTTTTTGATGAATGGCTAAAGGCTTGTTAGAACAAACTAAAACATAATAAGAGCCTTTTATCATAGAAACCCAACTATATTTAAATTCTTTTTTTAATGAATTTAGAGTTATTTCTAATCCTTTTTTACCTATTCTAGAGTCTATCCATGTTGTATAAACACCTTCTTCGGTTAATTTTTCTTTTACCAACTTAAAAAAATCTATAGTATATAGTTTACTAGCACCAAAATATAATGGACTAGTTACAGTATTTAGTATTAAATCATATTTTTTATTAGTATTTTTTATAAATCTAATTCCATCATCACAAATAATGTGAGCTTTTTTACTATGATGTATATTAAAATTATATTGTTTTAAATCTTCTTGATGTTCAATAACTACAGGGTTTATTTCAACTGCATCAGTTTTATTAAAAATTTCATTTACTGTACCTGCTGTAGCTCCACTACCTAAACCTAAAATTAAGGCTTCATTTCTTTTAGGTGTAACAAGTGAAGAAACTATACCAACTATATATTCAGCCGAATCATTAAGAGCCATGCTAACATATCCATTAATAAAAAAATATTTATTTCTTCCAATTGTATTTATCGAAAAAACATCTTGATATTTTTTATATTGAGAGCCTTCTTTATAAGAATATAAACTAGATAAAAAACTTTTTTTGCTAGAATAAGCCATATAATGTAAATACAGTGAGTTTTCATTCCAAATAAAGTATATTCCAAATAAAAGAACTATATTGCTAATAAGAGCTAATCCTATAATTTTTTTATTTTTTATAGATAATAAATCTCCTATTCTAGAAGAATTAGAATTTTTATTAGAGAATACCTCAGAGCTCTGCTCTGGGGTTTCAGGGGTTACATTGGCAGAGCCCCCGATCCCTTCCTCATGCGGGGTTAATACCCCGTAGAAGGTCTCAAATTTATTATGTAAAATTAAAGCAAAAAATATTAATAGTGAAATTATTAATATTATTTGTCCATATTTGAAGTAAGGATGTATAGCTAATAACATTAATATATATCCCAAAGCATTTGCTAAACTAGATATAAATAATAAATGACCAGATTCCTTAGCTACATTAAGTTCTTTTTTCATTAGAGTTGGGATTGCTCCTCCGAAAGAAATAGAGCTCCATAACATAAAAATAGATAAAGTTAACATTTTTAAAATAATAATATTTTCAGAAGGAAAAAACTTATAAATACTAGAAAACTGTAACATTATATCTTTAAAGAAAACTACAAAAAAAGCTAAAGATATTATATTGGTTAAAGCTAAAAAATTGAAACTAATTTTTATTCTATAAGAAATAAAACTTCCTAAGGCAATACCTAATAAAGTTAAACTTACGACCATTGCAAATGTTTCATTAAAAGGTCCAAAAATTAATTCAGCTATTTTTAAAATTAAAAGTTGGAATATAGCACTAGCAATACTTATTAAAATTAAAGGATAAATAATATTTTTATCTTGAATAATATTTTCTTGAATAATATTTACTTTCTTTTTACCAAAAAGATAAATTAAAGAAATAGAGGTTAATATATTTAGAGATGCTATTAAAAACAAAGATTTTTTTATTCCAAATTCTCTTATAAGATAAAATTCTATTGCAAATGCTGTAATAAAAGCTCCTATATTATATATAGAATAACTAAGATCAAAAATTTTATCAGATTTTTCTATTTCTTTAAAATATTCTGAAAAAAGAGGTAAACTTATACCTATTAAAATAGTTGGAATAAATAATAACAAAATTGTAATAGATGATATGTAATAAATATTATTAGGCAGAATTTTAAAGAATAAAGTATCAAATAATGGGTAAGAAAGACCAAAAATTAAAGCATAAAATCCTATTAATCCTTCTACAAGCCAAAGATAACCAGACAATTTATGTGCTATTTTAGTTCCTAAACCTACTCCTAAAAGAAAAATAATAAGTATAGAAGCATTTAAAACAAAATGATTCCCAATTATATTTCCTAACATTCTAGAATATAATATTTCATATGAAATACCACAAAATCCAGACATAAAAAGAGTAAGTATAAAAAGAATTTTTTTACTCACTTTTACTATTATTATAAAATCAAAACTACTATTTATTTAGTTCCCTATTTTATAGAATTAAAAACTAAAAATTTAATATTTTAATCTTAAATTAATTTCAAATTTAAGAATATAATTAAATTAATATCTTTTTTATAGATAATGAAAAAAAATTAATATTCTTACTAACATAAAAAAATATTCTTTTATATTTATTAATTAATCTAAGTTGCTAGTATCAAAAAAATTCTTTTTATCTTAACTCACCCCAACCCCTCTCTAATGATTTAGAGAGGGGGATCTTAGCTTAAGGGGGATGAGTTATGTAAAACTTACTTTACAGTGTACTAGCAACTAATTTACTTATACAATAATTTGAATTAAAATCCTTTTTTGATATAATTTAAAAAATGCGTAGATTAATAGTAGATATATAATTAAGGATAAATATGTTAAGTAAAAGAAAAACAATAATTTTAGTATCTTTAATATCAATAAATTTATTTTCATTTGGTTGTCCAAGAAGAGCGGCAAAACCAGACCCAACTCCAACAGCTACAGCAACTGTAGATCCATCAGAGCTTCAGCCTAAAAATGCAGAAGAGTTTTTTAAAAAAATGGCTGAAGTAGGTTATACAAAGAAAAAAGAAGAAATTACAGCTGATTTAAAAAAAATATTGGCTATAAAAATAGCTAATTGGGATGGTAATATAAAAATACCGCAACTATTTGATGCTAATAAAGCTAATTTTAATCCAGCCTTGAAAGATGCGAATGAATTTAAAACTAAAGGTTTAGAATTTGCTAAAAATGGAGCAGGAGATATTTATATAGATTATGCAAAAGGAGCCTCTGCTAATAAATATCCTTTATTAAAAATAGATCCTAAAACTTTTGAGTATGTTGGTATTTCAGAAAAAGGCACTGTTATAAATTATAATCAAACTAAAGGTTTACCAACTGCTAAACAAATGTTAGTTATACCAGCAGAAGTTTATAAATAAGTAAAATAGAGATATAAAATTGAAATTAGGTAATAAACATAGTAAGTTATTAGTATATTTTTTATTAATAACTTTATTTACTTCTAATAGTTCTTTGGCTATAGATAAAACTGATAAAGATGTAAAACTAGAAGAACAAAGTAAAATAAATAAAAATTCTATGTTTTTTTATCCTAGATTATCTATAAATAATGATAATATCTTTTTTTCTGGAGCTGAAACTTTAGAAGAAGGTGATTTATTGATAAATATGCCTTTTTCTTTTTCTTACTTTTATTCACCTTATCAAATAAAATCTAAATTAAACAGTAATTTATCCTTTGGTTTATTTTCAGACTTAACTACTTTTAATTTACAATATCCATTAGAATATAATAATAAAGATGGTTTTATTTATAATTCTAATTTATATTCATCTTTTTTAATAAGATTAATAAAAGATCCTTTTACTCTTTCTATTCAACCCAAAGCTAAGATTTCTATGGATACAACTAAAAGTTTTAGTTATTTGGGTGGAGATATTTTAGCCAACAAGATTTTTGGAGATTTTTATTTACAAGGTTTAACTGGTTATAATTATTCTTTAAATGGAACTAATGTTGATAATCATAATTTTAATTATATTTTATCTTTGGGGTGGTCTCCTGAAACTATTATAAATAAAATACCTAAAAACCAATATATCTTTGCCTTTACAGCTTATGGAGATATACCTGTTAATTTTTTAAGAAGTAAAGATTTTAATTATAATTATTTATCTTCTAGATTAGATTTTAACTATAAAATATCAGATTTTGAAATTTATCCTTTAGAAAATTGGGATCTAAATGCTTATGTAGAACAATCAATCATAAATAATAAAAGTAGCTTATATACAATAGGTGGTTTTTCTTTAAATTATAAAAAACAATTTGAAAATTTAAATTTAAAAAACTTTTTAGAGCTATTTAATTGGTTTAAAGAAAATGAAAATAAAACTGAAAAGACTGAATTTCAAGAAAAAGTAGAAGAAAAATCTAAAAAAAATACTTCTATGAATTTTTATCCTAGATTAGCATTGAATAATGATAATATCTTTTTTTCTGGTGCAGAAACTTTAGAAGCGGGTGATTTTGTTTTTAATGCTCCAATTTCATCTTATTATAACTATGATACTAATATAAGTGTTACAACTCCTGTAAATTTTTCTTTGGGTCTTTTTTCTGATAATTTAACTTTAAATGGGCAATATCCATTAAAATTAGAAAATGGAGTTTTTAATTATTCTACTGATATTTATGCTTCCTTTTTAATAAAACTTCTAAGTAAACCTTTTACTTTATCTATTCAACCAAAAGCAAAAATATCTATATTCCCTTCAACTGCAAACGATGGTTATCAAACAGTAGGTCTAGATATTTTATTTAATAAAGATTTTGAAAATTTTTATATACAAGGTTTAGCTGGTTATAAATATAAAATAAATAATTATAATACTCAAGTTTTTGATTATGTTTTATCTACAGGTTGGACTCCTGATAATGAGTTAAAAAATTTTAGCACAGCATTAAGTTTTTATGGAAATAAAAATATTTTTACTTCTGATAAAAATAATACCAAAGAAAACTTTTTATCTTCTAGAGTTGATTTTTTATGGAGATTTCCTGATTTTAACCTTTTATTTATTGATAATTTAGATCTAGATTTATATTTAGAACAATCTATTATTACATCTGGTATTAATCCTTACTCTGGTTTAGGTGCATCTTTAACATATAAAATAGATTTTGGTGAATTACTAAAAAGAATAGCCCCTAATTTTGATCAACCAAAACTTTTAAAAGCTTTATCTATGGCTAATTTACCTAAAACAGATGCAGAACAAATTAAGGCTAAAAATATTATAAATGCAGACAGAGGTCGTGATTTATATATAAATACTTGCTCAAGATGTCATGCCTTGATTAGTATAAATAAATTTAATAAAAAAGAGTGGGAAGAAAAAATACATAACTATAGAATAAAAAAAGTGATTAATAAAGCAGAAGAAAGTGCTATAATGGATTTTATAAGTAAATACAAAAAAGTGAGCAGTGAGCAATAAAAAGTGAACAATGCCAAGTTTTTATTTTATGGAGAATTAAATTTTTTTTTACCTTATAATAAAAAAGGTCAAGTTATAGATATTTCTTTCAAAGAAAGTCCTTCTGTAAAAGATGCTATAGAATCTCTAGGAATACCCCATACTGAAATAGGATTAATTAAGCTAAATGATATTTCCATAGGTTTTAATTATAAATTAAATGATAAAGATTCTTTTCATATATATCCTGTTAATTATTCTCAAGAAGCAAAAGATAATAATTTATTAAGACCAAAAATAAAAGAATATAAATTTATGGTTGATGCTAACATTGGAAAAATGTCTAAATATTTAAGAATGATGGGGTTTGATACTTATTATGATTTGAGCATAGATGATAAAGAGATAGTAGAAATAGCAGAAGAACAAGAAAGAATAATCTTAACTAGAGATATTGGTATGTTAAAAAGAAAAATAGCAACTCATGGTTATTTTATAAAAAGTACTGATATAAATGAACAAGTTTTAGAAGTAATTCAACGCTTTGAATTAAAAGATAAAATAAATGAATTTTCTATTTGTTTGGAATGTAATACAAAAGTAATTAGAGTTAATAAAGAAAAAGTAAAAGATAATGTTCCAGAAAGAATCTTTTTTGATTATGAAGATTTTTATGAATGTGTAAAATGTAAAAAGTTTTTTTGGAAAGGCTCTCATTATGATAAAATGATAAATGATATAAAGAATTTTAAAAAATAAGCTTAAAATATTCTACTATTTACCAACTAATTTGATATTATTATCATAGTGTGTTTTAAATTTTTAATGGAGTATTTTTATGTTTGGAATTGGAGCTCCTGAGCTTATTTTAATTTTAATAATAGCTTTAGTTATATTTGGACCAGGTAAATTACCTGAAATTGGTAAAGCTGTAGGTAAATCTTTAACAGAGTTTAAAAAAGCATCAAGAGAAATAACTTCAGATTTAAAAGAAGAAAGTGAAGTAAAAAAATCTTAAATTAGCTAAAAAAAATTAGTAAAAAGTTGAAAGTAGGCATTTAACTCTAAGCAATATGGAATTTATCAACAAAAAATTAATAAACTTTTAACTTCTAACTTTTAACTAAAAAGATAAACTATGGAATTAATTAAATCTTTTTTTAAAATACTTTTTACTTATGGTCTTTTTTTTGTTGTTTTTATAGGGCTTTGTTTTTGGTTATGGAAAAACCCCGTATATAATCCAGTTGGACCTAGAGTACAATCTATGTCTTCTCAAGTTGATGTTAAATTTAAAGATGTTATTGTAAGAGGAAGAAAAAATGGTATTCCTTATTGGACAGTAAAATCAAAAGTTGTAGAATCTGAAAAAGGAACTAATAGAATATTTTTTAAAGATAAACCATCAGGACAATTTTATAACTTAAAAGATTGGTCTAAATCTGATAATAATAATACAACTGAATCTGACTTAAATAAATCTCCAACAGATCGTTCTAGAACATTTGATTGGAATTCTGAAACAGCAGAATATAATATGGATAATGAAAATCTTTTATTAAAAAATAAAGTAAAAATACTTACAGATGATAAAGATAAAGTAGAAACAGATGAACTTATTTGGTTTCATAGAGAAGAAAAAGTTATATCAAATAAACGTTCTAAAATAATATCAGCAAAAGGAACTCCAGAAATAAAAGCTGATAAAATAGAAGGTAATGTAAAATTAGACCTTTTAAAACTAAAAGGTAATGTTGAAATAACAACCGATATAACAGAAGAACAACAAATGTAAATTTAGATATAAATTAATAGAACGAGGAAATATGCTAAAAAATATAAAAATTAAGTACTTAGCTTTAACTATAATACCAATTATTTTTTCTTGTAATAATCCAAATTCTAATACTCCTTTTTCTTTAAATTCAAAATCTGAGGCTTTGAAACATTTTGAATGTGCTTTAAATAATCCAAATATTTCTGAAAATGATAAAAATACTATAAAAAATCTTGTAATAACCCAAATTAATGCTTTGACTGATGAAACTTGGGAAAAAGTTAAAACAAATTTTGAAACCTATTTTAAAAACTATTCTTGTAATGCTTTACCATCTTCTTCTCCAAGTTTGTCTCCTATTCCATCTTCTTTAAATTCTAGCCCTCTAACCAATAACACCTCAATAGTAAGCTTACCTACTAAAGAAGATTTTATAAAAGCCCTTAATTGTATAAGTTTAAATAAAGAACTAAAAGATTTAGCTAAAATAGAAATAGCTAGTTATTTAAATGCTTCAAGGTTTTTAGATGATAAAACTTATAATCTTCAAAGATCCATCTATGAAAATCTTATTTCAAGATATAACTATCTTTGTGAATCAAATTCAAATCCAACAGCAAGTCCTTCTTTTACTCCTATTACTAATAATGGTATAACTGAATATTCTTGTGAAGCAGAAAAAACTTTAAAATCATCTACAGGTACATCTATAAATCTTTCTTTTATTAATAATTCTGGAAATGCAGTTAAATTATATTGGCTGGATTTTAATGGTAATAGAATGATTTATAATAGAAATATGTTAAATACTAATACTCATAAGCAGCAAACTTTTGTTACGCATCCTTGGGTTGTTACTGATGCGAATGATAAATGTTTAAAAATATTTGTTCCTTCTGATGTTTCGGCTAATAACTCAGAAATTAATATAAAATAATATTAATGCTTCTTTTTTCTTTTTAATTGGTATAATATAAAAAAATAAATTATTATATATAAAAATATGGCAATACAACATAATTTAAATCCAGATATTTTACATTTAGGCCCTATAACAATAAGATGGTATGGGATGATGTACGTAGTAGGTTTTATTATAGGTTACTACGTTTTAAAAAGTGAATCAAAAAGAAAAAATTTACCTTATACCGAAGAAGATATTTCAGACTTTATTTTTTACTTAATGTTAGGAGTAATTTTAGGTGGAAGAATAGGGTATATAATTTTTTATAATTTAGCTTATTATATGGCAAACCCTATAAAAATAATTGCCATAACAGAAGGTGGAATGTCTTTTCATGGAGGATTAATAGGTATTATTTTAGCAACTATTTTGTATGCCAGAAAAAAGAAAGCTAAATTTTCAGATTTAGGTGATATGGTTGCACTTGGTGGGGCATTAGGCTTAGGCTTTGGAAGGATTGGAAATTTTATTAATGGAGAATTATATGGAAGACCTGTTTCACCAGATTTTCCTCTAGCTTTTATATTTCCAGCAGATCCTCTAAAATTACCTAGACACCCTTCTCAGATATATGAATCACTTACAGAAGGTTTTATTATGTTCGCTGTTTTATACTTTTTAAGCCGTAAAAATGTAAAATCTGGAACATTATCAGGTACTTTTTTAATGTTATATGGAACTTTTAGATTTTTTATAGAGTTTACTAGAGAACCTGATGTACAAATTGGATTGTTTTTAAATATGTTTTCTATGGGGCAAATTTTATGTTTACCTATGATCATAGTTGGCTTAGCTATAATAATAATTTCAAACTTTTCTAAGAATAAAAAAGAAGAATTAAAATTAGCAGAAGAAAAAGGTAGTAATGAGTAATCAATTTATTGCTTGGTGGCAGTCTTTAAATACTTTATGGAAAGAATTACTTTTAGAAAATCTTAAAGTTGATAAAGAACCACCTTATAATGAATTAGCTAAATTATTGCAATTAAAAGAGTTAAACTGTTCAAAAAAGGATATTTATTCTTTAGATCCTATAAGAAATTTTATAAATTTAGAGAAACTAATTTGTTTCCAAACAAATATAAATACTTTAGAACCTATTAAAAATCTAAAAAAATTAAAAGAAATTCGTTGTTTTGAAACAGATATTGAAGATTTAGATTATTTAAAAGATTTAGAAAATTTAGAAGAACTAAGAATATACCTTACTTTTATAAAAGATTTAGAACCACTTAAAAATCTAAAAAAATTAAAGACATTACATTGTAGTGAGTTAGATCTTATTTCTTTAGACCCTTTAGCTAAATTAACTAATTTAGAAAATTTATTTTTAGCCTCAACAAATATTTTAGATTTAACTCCTTTAGAAAATTTAGTTAAATTAGAGAAGTTATCTATAAATAATACCAAAGTAAAAACAATAGAACCTATTATGAATCTAAAAGAACTAAAAGTTTTAGATTGTAAAGAAACTGAAATTTCATCTGCTGAAATTTCAGTTTTTAAAGAAAATAATCCAAATTGTATAGTTTTTAATTAAACTTATAATATTTTTTTATCTTTTATCCAAGAATAAACTTTATCTAATAAATCTGGAGTAAATTCTTTTGGTAATTTTTCATATTCAGATACAGCACCTGTATTAGCTTTTTGAAATAAATGATTAGCGGAATTTATAGTTATTATTTCATAATTAGTTTGTTTAGTTTCTTTAAAAATTTCTTTCATTTTTGGTATATTTAATTTTGCAGAAACTTGTAAATCTTTTTCTCCAAAAATAGCCAAAACTGGAATATTAACCTTTTTTATATCATCGCTAGGCTCATGATTTGCAAAAAAATTAAACCATTTTGATTTATAAGAACTCAACATTCCTTCAGCAGTAGTTTCTGAGTATTTATCAAAGTCTTTTATCTGATTTTTTAATTCTGGTTTCATTTTATCATATTGTTTTTTTATTTCTTGTTTTAAATTATTTTTCAAATTCGCCCAGTCTTGGTTAGTAGCATTTTTATTTTGTATTACTTTAAAAATTTTATTTAAAAGTTCTTGATTGTTTTTTAGCTCTTCTTCTTTTTCTCCTTCAGCTTTACCAATAAAATATGATTGATCTTTAATTATTTCAGCTCCATTTATAGCCGTACCAGCAAGCATTATACCAAAAGCTACATCTTTATTTTTAGAAGCAACCATATTAACAATAATGCCACCTTCACTATGTCCAAATAAACCTATTTTTTTAGGATTTATTTCTTTTCTATTTTTTAAAAAATCAATAGCTTTTTCAACATCTTGAGCAAAATCTTGGGAATCAGATTCCATCATAGAACCAGTAGATTCTCCTATACCTCTATCATCATATCTTAAAACAGCAAAGCCTTTTTGTGTAAAATAATCAGCTATTATTTGAAAAGGTTTAAACCCAAAAATTTCTTCATCTCTATTTTGAGGGCCACTACCTGTTATCAAGATAATAGCAGGAAAATTCGAACCATTTTTAGGATAAGATAAAGTACCAGCCAAGGTTATATCATTATTTTTAAAATAAATATCTTCTTCATTATAAATAGCACTTTTTTCTTTTTTTATAGGGCTATCAACTTCTTTTTTACTTCTATTTATTTTAAAAGTACCTTCAAATCCATTTTGTAAAAATTTACCAGAAATCTCTTCATTTTTTATCTCACCAATAAAATAAGCTGAACCCATAGGAGCAGCTAATTCAAATTTTATATTTTTATCGTTTTTACTAAAATTTGATAAATCTAGTTCTTTTTTAGTTTGTTCTGGAATTTGTATAGTATATTTATTTTTAGGATTATCTGTATCTATATTTATATTTATTTTTAGCTTAGAACCCATTACTTCTAACTCACCTTGCCAATAACCATCTATAGTAGGGTCTTTAGCTAAAGCTTTATTAGAATAAAAATTAGATAAAATAATTGATATTGCTATTGTAAGCAAAGTTTTTTTCATTTTTTGTCACCTTAATAATAGTATTCCTTATATCTTATAGGATTATTTTTTAGATAAAAGTTAAATTTGATAAATTTTATAGTACATTTTTTGATAATTTAAAGAGAAGTTTTGGCTATATAATTTTTGTAGTTAATATTAAGTGTAAAAGGCTTATTAAGTTTATAATTTTTTTTACTATGCTTATTATTTAAAACGTATTTAATTTATATATTTAATTGAGTATAATATTATTATGTTTTATTTATAATTTTTTAGTTTCTAAATGAACGAAATTTACGATCAAATAATTGGAGCTACTTATAAGTTTAAAGAGTATAATGAAACAGATTATAACTTTCATTATGAAACTCTAAAAGAAGCTGATGAGTATTGTTCTGCTGCCTCATTATATCCTGATGAAAGAACAGATCTTTTGGCAAATAGCCTACATAAATATCAAAATTTAATAGATAAAGCAACTGAAATATTAAATTTAGAAACTGATTTTTTGATGAAAAAAAAGATTTGTTTTAATTTTTATACAGATATTGCAAATTTATTTGGTTTAGGAACACAAGCATACACTACAGAAACTGAAACCCCTTATATCGGAGTTAGCGAACTAAGTTTACAAGAAATATATTTATTACAGCTAATTTTACTTCATGAAATGCAACATGCTATGGATTTTGTATATTTTAGTGGATTCAAAATGGGTATAGCAGAAAGAGAACTAAGAGCAAGAATTACTATTTGTCACTCTTTAAACGAATTGCAAAAACAATTTAATAAGCTTTATAAAAATGCTTATGTAGATCAAGCTTATTGGTTTGTTATTTTATACAATTCTCCTCATGTAGATGAAAGAACTAAACATCAATATTTTGAGCTTTTAGAAAAAAAAGCAAAAGATATTTTGTCTGATGAAGATGGGGTAGTATTTTCACCTCTTATTCTTAGAGTTTTTGGTAGAGAACTTATCAGAGAAGGTGTAGATTTAAGAGCTAATCTTTCTTATAAAATACAAGAAAGAGGCGGTTTACTCATTATGGAAACAGCTCAACCTAAAATCGCACTAGAAGAAGAAGAATATACCGAAATGGAAGAGCAAATTACACAAGATACTGAAACTTATAATGATGAAGAACCTTTATCAGTAAAACTATCTAGGCTTACTGGTGAAAATATGGGCGTAGTTCCAGATGGTAGTTTTTTATTAGTAAAAAATAAAATGCTTGAATGGCATACTTATAAAGATGAATTTAAATCCATAAAAAAACAAGCTTCTGTAGTAATTACTAGAAATGCTGAATCTTTTAGTAATATTGCAGTACCAGAAGATTCTGCTATAAGTTCTAATTCTAGAATACAAAAAGTAGAGAAAAAAGGTGTTAAAGTTGATAATACCATTAGAGAATTAAGAGAAATAGAAATACCAGGAACTGATATTAACTTAGAATTCAAAAAAGATCTAATTTTACCTAAAAGCTATAAAGCCCCAATAACAGCTTCTAATGACGATTATGATGATAATATAGCTCAAAATATGGTTAATAACTTATCACAGTTAATTAAAAAAAGAGATTAGTAAAAAATGAGTGAGAATACTAAAAAATACGAATTATATAATTCAGTTGATATTGAAAATGAAGATATTTCTGATTATCCTAAAGACTCTTTTGTAACTGGAGAAAATAAAAAAGTAGGTAAATTAGATTCTTATAGTAAAGATAAAGAAAACTATGATAAACAAAAAGCAAAAGTTTTATTTGAAACATCTAAAGATACTCCAGATGAACAAGAAAGTAAATTAGATGATTTAATTCCTGCAAATATTGGAGGTGCTATTGATAATGTTTTTTCTAAAGTAGATGGATTACTAAATGCTACTGGAAAATTCTTTTTTGGAGGTAAAAAAGCTTCTCCTAAACCAGTTCAGAAAGCCCCTGCACCTAAACCTGTAGTACAACCAAAGCCAGTAGAAAAAAAAGTAGTAGAACAACCAAAACCTATAGTACAGCAAGCAGTGCAACAACCTGTGGTTCAAACTACTGTAAAAGAAGTAGTACAACCAGTAGTACAAAAAAAAGTTGAACCAGTAAAACAAGATAGTGGTGGTTTATTTGCTTCCAAATTAGCTGCTAAAAAAAATAAAACTGTAGCAAAAGCATCTTCAGATGAAGATTTTGATGAAGTAGATAATAGTCCATTAGTTACTAGAACTACTTATATTTCTGAAATAGATTTACCTTTAGAATTATTAAATGATCCAGATTTAGTTAAATATTTTGATCAGATGAAATTATATGATAAAAAAGTTACTGGAGGCTTATGTTCTAGAACTTATAACCAAACTTCTAAAATATTAAAAAAAGGACGTTGGGGTAAGATGTTTACTATAACTTATAATCATATAAAAGTTTCTAACTTAATGTCTTCTGCAGAAGCAGGAGTTCAAAGATTTAATGGTATGTTACCAGTATATAAAGCTTGTGCAAAAAATTTCCCAGATACTGAAGCTCTAAGACGTGCTATTGAAAATGATGTAAATACCTATTTAAGGACAGGCGATGGTTCTCCTGATTTTCATAAATTTACTTATAAAGTTAAATAAAAAATAATTTAGTATCGTGAAAAAAATAACTTATAACAAAAACACTTTTTACAAAATGTCAGGGCGTAAAATTTTACGCTCAAACAAGCAATAGCTAAAACAAAAAGTGTGGTAAGTTATTTTTTTACTTTTCCTTAGTAAAAATATTTTAGCTCCAACTAAAGTCTAAAAAAGTAACCTATCTCAAAAAAAGTAAAGACGTATTGCATATATATAATGTATTGCATACGTCTCTGTAATAAAAGTGTGATAGGTTATTTTTTATTCTTGATTCAATTTACTATTTTTTGCACCATAAGTAAAATAAATAATCATACCTATTACTAACCAAACAAATAATCTGATCCAGGTATCAAATGGCAAAAATACCATCTGATAAATACAACCTGCTGCACCAAGTATAGGAACAAGTGGAACTAAAGGGGTTTTAAAAGGTCTATCTATTTCTGGTTTGGTTTTTCTTAACCAAATAATAGAAAAGCACACAAAAGTAAAAGCTAATAAAGTTCCGATAGATACTAATTCTCCTAAAATTCCGATAGGGAAAAGCCCCGCAACAACTGCACAAACAAGTCCTGTTACTATTGTAGAAATATAAGGAGTTTGATATTTAGGATGTAATTTTGAAAAAACAGAAGGTAATAATCCATCTTTTGCCATAGTAAAAAATATTCTTGGTTGACCCATTAGAAGAACTAAAATAACAGAACTTAAACCTGAAATAGCACCTAATTTTATAGGAGTACTTAACCATCTTAAACCATCTCCTGCAGCATCAACTGCTGTAGAAATAGGACTAGCTACATTTAAATTTGTATATTTAGTTAAACCTGTCATTACTAACGCTACTAAAATATATAAAACAGTACAAATTGCTAAAGACCCCATTATACCAATAGGCATATCTCTTTGAGGATTTTTAGCTTCTTGAGAAGCTGTAGAAACAGCATCAAAACCTATATAAGCAAAAAATATAATACCAGCTGCACTAAAAATACCAGACCATCCAAATTGACCAGGAGCCACATATTCAGGTATAAAAGGAGTCCAGTTTGCTGGGTTTACATAAGAAAAACCAAATAAAATAAAAAGACAAATTACAGTTACTTTTATTGCAACAGCAATATTATTAAAAGTAGTAGATTCTTTTATTCCTCTAACTAAAAGCACTGTCATTAATAAAACTATTAAAACAGCAGGAAGATTTAAAATAGCTCCTGTAGAAGACCAACCTTTATTTATATCATAAGTATAAGGTGAATTTATTAAGGCTGGTGGTAATGCAATTCCTAGGTTTTTTTCAAGAAAATTGGTAACATAACCAGACCATCCAACTGCAACAGTAGAAGCTGCAAATAAATATTCAAGAATCAAATCCCAACCTATAATCCAAGCTAAAAGCTCTCCCATAGTTGCATAAGAATAAGTATAAGCACTACCTGCTATTGGTATCATAGCCGCAAATTCTGCATAACATAAGCCAGCAAATGCACAAGCTAAGCCAGATAAAATAAAGGAAAAAACAATACCCGGTCCAGCATGTTGTGCTGCTGCTGTTCCTGTAATTACAAATATACCTGCTCCTATCACGGCACCTATACCTAACATTATTAGGTTAAAAGCAGATAAACTTTTTTTCAAGTTATTTTCTTCAGCATTAGCTTCAGAAAGCAACTTTTCAATTGATTTAGTTTTGAATAAGTTGTTCGCCATAAAATAATTCCTAAAAATAATTCTTTTTCTTTTATTAAGTAATTTTTTCTAAAAGATAATTTTACAATTATATATTTTTTATTTATGTAAGCCTAGTACTTATCTAAAATTAAGTTTATTTTTTTAATCTTATGGACTTCCTCGAAGCTCTGCTTCGGGGTAATGGGGGGATTTGGAGGCACAGCTTCCATCCTCAGCCGAATTAGATCTTAATTTTATTACAGTAAATTTTTATAGAAAAAAATACACTATCTAAAAATATTTTTATTGTTTTTAATTATTCAAGCTAATTTAATGATATATATAATTAAAATATTATGAGAAATTATAAAATTAATAAAAAAAGAAAAAATAACTAACCCTTTACAGCTCCTTCTGTAGCTCCGCTTATAAAAAACTTTTGTAAAAATAAAAATAAGATTAAAATTGGAATTATAGAAATAATTGCACCTGCTGAAATTAATCTCCAATTAGCTGAAAAAGCCCCAGCTAAATAAGAAATACCTATAGGTAAAGTGTATTTATCAGCATCTTTTATAATAATTAAAGGCCATAAAAAATCACTCCAAGAGGCAACAAAAGAAAAAACTGCTAATGTAGCCATAGCAGGTTTTGTTAAAGGAACTAATATTTTTAACCATATTTGAAATGGAGAACACCCATCAATAAGAGCTGTTTCTTCTAATTCTCTAGGAATATCTAGATAAGCTTGTCTCATAAGAAAAATTCCAAAAGCACTTACACTAGTGGGCAAAATAACACCTAAATAAGAATTAGTTAAGTTTAATTTCATACAAATAATAAAAATAGGTATCATAATAACTTGAAAAGGAATCATCATAGTACTTAAAATCATATAAAAGAAAAAATTTCTACCTTTAAAATCCATTCTTGCTAAAGGATATGCAGCTAATGAAGAAAATAATAAGTTAAGAACTATACTTATAATAGCTACAATAATACTATTAATAAAATAAGTACCCATTGGAATGGTATTCCAAACTTCAGTAAAATTAGAAAAAGTAAGTTTTTCTGGTATAAAGCTAGGTGGATAACTAAAAATATTTTCTTCTGAAGATTTTAAAGCAGTTGATAAAAGCCAAATAAAAGGGCCTGCAAAAATGATAGAAAAAAATACTAAAGCTAAATAAATAAAACTGTTTTTTAAAATACTATTTTTCACTTTTAGTGTTTACTTTTAACTTAATAAATAATGGTTTAATTTTATTTATTTATAAAAGAAAAAGCAACCCTATATTTACTAAATGATAATAGTATTTTTTATTAGAGAGCTTTTTTATAATAACAAAAAGCTAAATAATTTATAAAATAATTATTTAAAATCAGGCATTTTTATTTAGCTTTCTAAATAGTATAATTAACTTAATAATATAACTTATTTAATACAAATGGATGAAATAACATTTAACTACTACAAAAAAAATTTTGAACAGTTTATTAAAATAACTGAAAATATAAACATGAATGATATTTATAAAGAATTTATTCCTTTATTAGCTTCAAAATCTAAAATACTTGATGTTGGTTGTGGTTCTGGTCGTGATTCTATTTATTTTCATGGTCAAGGTTATAAAGTAACTGCTATAGATAATTGTATTGAATTTATAGAACATCTAAAAAAAAATACTGATATTGAAGTTTACCAAATGTCTTTTGAAGAAATACATTTTAAAAAAAAATTTGACTTAATATGGGCTTGTGCTTCATTATTGCATATAAAAAAAGAAAAATTACCAGAAATTATTAGTAAAATATTTAAATATTTAAATAATAAAGGTTTTTTTTATTTATCTTTTAAATATGGAAGTTTTTCAGGTGAAAGAAATGGAAGGATTTTTACAGATATGAATGAGAATGAATTTAATAAAATACTCGAAAAAATAAAAGGTCTAAAAGTAATTAAATATTGGCATACAGTAGATCAAAGACCCGAAAGAAATAATGAAAAATGGTTAAATATTCTTTTGCAAAAAGAAGTTTGAGTTTTTAAATGATTTCTGATAATTATAATTATCTTACTAATGAAAATGAGTTTTCAAATAATTTAGAAGAGCAAATAATTTTGTTTTTAAAAGAATATGATTTTATTTTCTATAAAAAATTATTAACAAGTTCACTTTACCTAAATGAAAAAAGAAATTTAGCTTTAATAATTGATAGTAATATTCAAAATAAAATTAAAAATATAAATTATACTGAATATACTAGAGAGCAAAATCATCTAATGTTTATTTATAATGGAGCATTTAGATTTAATATAGATAATTTAGATGAATTAAAAAATAGCATAAAAGAATTAAAAGAATATTTAAGTGATGGTGTATTACGAGAAGAAGTTTCTTTTTACGGCTCAGAAAGAGATCTAAATATTCCAGATCCAAGTACTACAGAATTTAATTTTGAAGAACTTTTTGAAGAAATATATGGTAGAGATAGTCTTAACTTTTTAAAAAGAGAGTTGCCATTTGTTGATTTTTATGGAAAAACCCGTTGGATAGATTATTCTCTTAATACTAAAAATTTTAAAATAGCTATTGAATTAAATGGAGAAACTTATCATCATCCTGCAATTATAACTAAAGAAAAATATTTAAATCAATTAGTAAAGCAAAATTCAATGGTAGCTAGTGGATTTAAAGTTTATCGTTGGTCAAGTTATGGAATAAAAAATAAAGAAATTTGTTCTGATGAAATAGTTGCATATTTTGGAAATAAATTAGATTTCATTCTTGAAAATGGTTATAAAGCGAATCGTAATGTAATAATTCTTTATGAACATCAAAAAAATGCCTTAATATCAATTGAAGAAAAAAGAAGTCAAGGTAAAAATTCTTTTTTGATTGTATTACCCACAGGTTCAGGAAAAACAGAAATTTTATACCAAGATTTAAAAAATTTATTTATAAGAAAAGAAGTACTAAAAGCGTTAATTTTAGTTCCTCAAGTAAATCTAAAAAATCAATTAATTGAATATTTTAAAGTAAAAAATAATGAATTAAATAAAATAAAAATTGGTGAAGATAAAAATGATGATATTATAATACAAACCTACCAATATATTACTAGACACTATTCAGAATTTAAAACAAATACTTTTCAATATATTGTGATTGATGAAGCTCACCATGCTGTTGCACCAGCTATAAAAAAAGTAATTAATTATTTTAATCCAGAAAACTTACTTGGTTTAACAGCTACAGATCAAAGGATGGATCAACAAAAATTAGAAAGTATTTTTGGCGAATATGAAACTTCTCTTAGTTTAAAAGATGCTATTGAAAATGATATTTTAGTTCCTATTAGGGCTTTTCGAGTAAAAAGTAATATTGATCTTAGTGAAATTAGATTTAATGGAAAAGATTATGTAAGCTCTGATTTACAAAAAACGGTTATTGTTCCATCAAGAGATCAATTAATTGTAGATACCTTGAAAAAATATTTTGTAGATAGTAATTTAAAAGATAAATCAGGAATAATTTTTTGCGTTTCAATAGCTCATTCTGAAAAAATAGCAAATCTACTATTTAAAAATGGAATTAATGCAAGTTTTGTAACAGGTAAAAATAAAAAAGAATCCAATGAAAAAATAGATAAATATTTAACAGGTGAAATACAATTTCTTTGTACTTGCCAACTACTAAATGAAGGATGGGATGCTCCAAGAACAGAAATTATAGTAATGGCTAGACCCACTATGTCAAAAGTTTTATACCAACAACAACTAGGAAGGGGAACTAGAAAATATCTTGGAAAGGAATCATTATATGTAATTGATATTGTTGATAATTATAGCCCTTATAATTCACCTTGGTCAGTTCATTCTTTATTGGGTATTTCATCATATATGCCTTGGGCAATGATTGCAGGAAAAAATAAAAATTTTAGTCATGAAGAAATAATTTTGGCTGGACTTTATGAAAAAGCAAGAGCGATTGAAGAAATAGATATTTTTACCTTTCAAAATAAGTATGAAGGATATTTAAGTCCAGAACAATTAGCAAGAGAGCTATTTATTTCTACAGGAACTGTTTTAAGTAAAATAAAAAAAAGTGTTCTTAAGGCTGATATAGAAATACCATTTGGAAATAAAAAATTATTCTATTTTTCCCCTAAAAGGATTGAAACTATAAGAAAAGAATTAAATCTAAGTATTCATGATGAAACAACAATTTACCAAGATTTTTTTGAATTTCTTGAAAAAGGTGATTATACTTTTTCGTACAAAATAATTTTTCTACTTTCTTTACTTAAACATGTTAATAAACTTGGTGAATGCGACTTAGATATTCTCACTGAAGAATATACTAATTTTTATATTAATCGATTTAAAGAAGGCTTCCAAGTAGAAAAAAATAATTCTCCATACAATAAACTTGAATATTTACAAAATAAAGTAGAAATGAAAAAAAGTTTATTACAAAATCCTTTTGAAAAGTTTGAAAGAAAAAGGTTTATGTATCATTGTAAAGACCTTAAAATTATTTCATTCTCAAGTATTCTTTGGAATTATTTAAAAGATAATCAAAAGGATATTTTACGTATTAAAGAAATACTTGAAGACGATAAAAATGAATATTTTAAATTTAATATAAGAAGTTAATATTATAATATATCGGTTTCTTTATATTTTAAACATTCTTGAATTAATTTATCAAAATTTAAAGTTTTTTCATTGTTTAAATCTTGGAAATTTAACAGTTCTAAAATCCTTTTTCTTTCAAATATAAGTATATCATTAACTATATCTTTATCATGTTCAAATCTACCTTTTTTTGATAATAAATATGGCATAAAAAGAGCATGTAAAAATGGATGTTTATAACTTTCTAAAAAATTTTCATAACGCCTTGTTTCCATTTGTTTTCCATCCCATTCTTTACCACAAGCACACTGACCCAAAATAATTATTGAATTTGGATTATTATCATTAAAAGGAATCCATCCTATAATATCTAAACCCTCTTCTTTAGTATTTTTATCTGATATTTGCTTGATAGCTCTATTTTTTGTTTCTACATTTAATTCTTTTGCTAATATTTCAATTTTAGTTTTTGCATTACCTTTATAATATGTACTTGAACCTAAAGCTCTAACTATAGCATTTGAAGGTAAATACCTTTTTAAAGCATATTCAGAGATTAACTCAAATTCAGTAGTCAAAATACTTCCAATTTTTTTAAAATCTTTTAGTGATGATGACAATAATAAAAAAATATAAAGCTGTTCCATTTTATTAAGATTTTCATTTTTTAGTTTAATAGATTTTTTATCAATTATAAAAGGATAAAAATTATTCAAACTATTTTTTCTTTCATTAAGATAATCAAATAATATATCAATTAAAGATTCTTTTTTATCAGCTATTTCAGAAACAGTTTCTCCAAAATCACCATCTAATTTTTCATCTTCAATTTCTTTATAAGAATTTTCAGAAATACCTATTCTGGAAGAAATATCTGATTTTGATATAGGATCTTTCGAAAATAAAGAAAGCAATTCTATATAATCAGCATATATATGATATATATTTTTAGCTTCACTAGGTTCTTTTATAGAATCTATATTAAAATTAGAAAATTGTTCTTTAAATTTATCCTCAAATTTAGTCATCAAATTTTTCCGATTCAATATCTTGTTTTAAAGTTCTAATTTTTTTTATGATTTTATTTATTTCTTTTAAATCATTTTCTAATTCAGAATAAAATTCATTAACTTTATTAGATAAATTATCAGCTGTTTCTAATAACTTTAATGATTCTTCAACAGATTTTTTAAATTGATGATTTATTTCTTCGGTTAATTCTAATGATTTAAATAAATTTTCTCCTTTTTTGAACGACTCTAAGGCTTTATCATTTGCTAAAACTTTATTTAAAGCAGTTAAACTTTCACTATCTGCAATAATTTTATTAGGTAAATCTTTATTAAAAAACCAATTTATTAAATTTTTTAAGTTTACATAGTTTATATTTTCTAAGGGTTTTTCTTTATTTAAATCAACCCCTAAAAAAGCTTCTATATTTTCTCTACTTAAACTATCTGCAATATAATTAAAATGAAAAGTTGTATCATCAAGTTCTTTTATGTTATAAAAACCATTATTTTCAATATTTTCATAAATCTCATAACCTACCAACAATCTTTTAACATAATCTTTTCTACTACCAATCATTTTTGCTATTTCTCTACTAGAATCAATAATAGAAGTTTCATTATAAAAAGATTTTTTTAAATTAGTAACATATCTAGCTTTTTCAAGTAATTTCCAAGGCTTAACACCTGTTATATGTCTATAGCCTAAATATTTCAAAATTTCATTTTTATTATTAAAAACTAAACAAGGAATTTCTTTAGGAAAATATGTGGATTCTTGAATTATTAAACCTATCTTATTTGTATAAATTGTAGCTATATTAGGATTATTTAATAATTTAACAGATGCAAGCCTTCTATTTCCTTCAACAACTATATATTTATTGTTGCTACTAGGTACAACAAGTAATTGTTCACCTTCAAAAAAATCATTTTTCCCAATAGCTAACATCAATTCTAGTAATGAAGTATCAGTTAAAAAAAAGTTTATAATATCATCTTCAGATATCTTACTCATAGATTTAGGCAATCTAGGATTTTCTTTATCTAACTCTAAGTCTTCAAATTTAATTTTTTTATATTCTGGATTATTTGACATTATTTAACCAATTAATCATATAAAAACCTACCTTATAAAGCAATTATAATACTCTCAAATTCAGAATTATATCCTTTATTTTTTCTATAGTAAATTCAATTTCATTTTTTGTATTAAACTTCCCTAAACTAAATCTAATAGAAGAAAAAGCCTCTTTTTCTGATAAACCCATAGCCATTAAAACATGGGAAGGGTAAATAGATGTAGATGTACAAGCAGAACCGTTGGAAACAATGATATTTTTTAAACCCATAATTATAGCTTCGCTATTAAATCCTTTAAAACAAATATTAGATGTATTATAAAGACGTTTTTCTTTATGACCATTAATAAAAGTATCTTCTATTTTTAAAAGTTCATTTTCTAAATAATCTCTTAAATCTTTTATAATTAATGAATCTTTTTTTATATTTTTACTAGCTATTTCACAAGCAACTCCTAAACCAACAATTCCAGAAACATTTGATGTTCCACTACGAAAACTCCTTTCATGTCCGCCACCATGAATAATAGGCTCTAATTTTACTTTTCTTGGTCTTCTACTTCTAACATACAAAGCTCCTATACCTTTGGGACCATAAAACTTATGTGCAGATATTGTCATTAAATCTATTCCTAATTTATTTACATCAATTGGAATTTTGCCTACAACTTGAGTTGCATCTGTCATAAAAAGAGCTTCTTTTTCATGGACAATTTCTGCAATTTCTTTTATTGGTTGTATTACGCCAGTTTCATTATTAGCAAACATTACACTGACCAAAGAAGTATTGTTTTTAATAGAGTTTTTTAACTCATTAAGATCTATTAATCCTTCTCTATTAACAAATAAATATGTTATTTCACAACCATTTTTTTCTAAGTACTTACATGTATCTAAAACGGCACTATGTTCTGTTTTTACTGTAACAATATGATTTTTTTCTTTATTTTGTAATCCTTTAATTGCAAGATTAATAGATTCTGTTGAACCAGATGTAAAAATAATTTCATCAGCTTCACAATTAATTAAATCTGCTACTTGTTGTCTTGCTTTTTTTACACCCTTTTTTGCTTCAAAACCAAATTCATGACGACTAGAGGCATTTGCATAAATATCTGTAAAATAAGGAATCATTTTTTTAATAACATTTTGGTCAACTTTTGTTGTTGCATTATTATCAAGATAAATATATTTTTCCATAATCCTTTTTATTCATTTGTATTTCTATATATTTTACTTCTTTTATAAAAAAAGATCAGCCAATTTTTTCCTTTTTTATAATAACAAAGAAAGTTTACAAAAAAATATACTATAATATTGTATGGTTACAAATACAGTTGATAAAATTTATGTTAACGAGCCGAAATTAAAAGAGGCTTCTATTCCTGCTGTACCTGTAAAACTTGAAGAAACAAATCAACCTGAACAAAAAACTAGTACTTCAACAGATGCTATTCAAAAATCAGCAATCCCAGAAAAAGCTATAAAATCTAACTTAGATATACAAATAAAAGATAAAGATGGTTTACTTAACAATTCTAAAGATGACCTAGAGCTAAAAATATCAGGAACAACAACAGTTTCTAAAGATTTTATTGTAAATAAATTATCAAGCCTAGAAATAAAAGGCTTAAAAGTTAACACTCCTACCTTTGATTCTGAAAGAAAACAATATGTTTTATCTGGTAAAGCTCTAGATGTTTTTTTAGGTATAGATGTTGGTTTTGAAATAAGAATAGGAGAAAAAGACGGTAAACTCTTTGCAAGAGTTGATAATGGTCTAAAAAGAGGAATTATTTATAATGAACTAAAAAAAGAATTAGAAAAATTAGGTGTAGAAGCTTATAAAGAAGATAAAAAGCTATTTATCAAACCTGAATACGGTGGAGCTATAGATATTCCTATTTCTAAAGATAAAACACAGAAAGCTAGAGTTGAATCTATTGATACTAACGATAAAAACACTAAATTTTCTATAGATAAATCTGGAAATATAACTATTACCCTAAAAGATGTTGATGTAAAAGCAAGTAGCGACCCAAACAAAGTTAATGATGGAAAAAAAGCTGTTAATGATGGTGGTTTTATAAAGTTTGATTTTTCTGCTGATAACAATTTAAAACCAGAAGTAACTATTAAAGATGCAGATTTAAAAGTTAATGTTGAAAATCAAGATTTAACTAAGATATCTGATCCTAGTACCGCTAAGCAAATAAAAGAAGAATTTGGTGATGTAAAACAAATAGAAATAAAAGATTTGACTGGTAAAGTAGAATTAACCAAAGAAGGTTTGGATGCTAATGTAAAAACCCATATTGATATTGCTACAACTGGTGATTCTAAATTATCTACAGATGTTAAAGTTAGTATTGATAATAAAGAAATAAAAGAAGTTAAAGCTGAAAATTTAGATTTAAAAGCTAAAGATAATACATTAACTGCAAAAGAAGTAGATTTTAAAGGAAATAAAACTAATTTAACATTAGAAGCAAAAGAAGTTAAAGCTGATGTAAAAAGAGATGGAATTAATGCAAATTTAGATGGTGATATTAGCCTAAAAAAAGAAGGTAAAACCTTAACAGCAGAAGTTGACGGTAATATAAAAGGAGATATTGCTAAAAAAGATTTAAGTGCTAAAGCAGATATAAATGGTAAAACTATTTTAACTAAAGAAAATAATGATATAAAAGTAACTTCTGATGGTAAAATAACAGCTGATATTACTCAGAAAGATGTAGATGCAAACTTAAATATAGATGGAAAATTAGAAGTTAATAAAAAAGCTACTGATATAAATGTAAAATTAGATGGAAATACTCAAGGAAAAGTTAATCAGGGAGAAACTAAAGTTGATTTTGCTACATCTGGTACTCATGATATAAAACTTGGAAAAGAACAAATAGATGTAAATATAGATAAAGTTTCTGCTACAGGTAATATAAAAACACCAGAAACTAAAGAAAATAATAAAAAAGATAGTAAAACACCAAATATAAATGTAAATGTAAAAGAAACAGATATAAAAGGTAATTTAAATGTAAAAGGTCTTGATGTAAAAACAGAAATAAATAATGGTGGTATTAATGCCTCTGTTTCAAAAGAAAAAATAACTGTAGAATCTTCTGCTACTATAAAAGCTGAAGCTAATAGTAAAGATATAAATGGTAAAGTTGAACTTGGTAAAACAAATTTAGAAATAGATAATAAAACTAAAGGAATATCGGTAAAAGCTGAAAATGTAAAAGCTGATGGTGAATTTAATAAACCAACAAATGGTTTAGCTGTAAAAGGTAAAGTAAATGGTAATATATCAGCTAATATTTCTAATGGAGACATAAAAATAAAAGAAGAAGGCGGTAATTTTGATGCTCAATTTAAAAAAGGTTCTAAAATTGATGTTCAAGGTAAAGGTGGAAATGTTGAATTTGGTATAAATAAAAATAGCGATGTATCTCTTAAATTAAATGATGTAGATGCAAAAACCAAATTACACCTAAATAAAAATAAAATAGATGTAGAAACCAAGGGTAAAGAAGTTACAGTTCAAACTAAAGATGATGATGTTTCTATATCAACTAAAGAAGCTAAATCTAAATTAAATGTAAAAATTAATCAATCTATTCAAGGTTCAGGAGTAGTTGGAGATGTAAATGTAAAAGTAAATTCAACTCCTACAAAAGATACTGTAGATATAGATGCAAAAAATGCCACTTTAAATGCTCATATAAAAAATAAAAAAGATACTTTGGGTGTAGATGTTAAAACTACAGCTGATTTAAAAGTAAAAGTTGACGGAGATGATGTAACTGTAGAATCTAAAAATGCAAAACAAACTAAAGTAGATTTTAATTTAAATAATAAAATAGAAACAAAAGCAGATGGTAAAAACTTTAAAGTTCAGGTAAAAGAAGATAAAGATGATGAGAATATAGATATAACTCTAAAAAAAGCTGTTTTTGATGGTAAAATACATCCTAACCCTAAAATAAATGTTAATGTTTCTGGAACAACTAAAGAAGACTTAAATGTAAGTATAAAAGATTCTAATACAGGGACTAATGTTAATGTTAATACCAAAACTGAAATAAAAGGTGATGTTAGTGTTAATAATAAAGTAAAATCTAATTTTAGTAATAAAAATGGCTTTGAAGTAAATGTAAAAGATGATGTAGGTAAACCAACAGAAGTAGAAGCTAAACTTAAAAACCTCAATTTAGATGGTAGCTTTATTACTCCAAAAACAGGTGTAGGAATAAAAGGTACTGGAGATTTTAAATTTAACCTAAAAGAAGGAGCAGGTAATGATCCTGATGAAGTAAATGTAAATTATGAAGGTAATTTATCTGGTGATGTTAATGCACAAGATGTAGCAAATGGAAATTATGCAATAAAAGGTAATTTTAATGTAAATTCTAGAGGAGATCAAACTGAAATAACTACAGTTGGAGGAATTAATGCAAAAACAGATAAAACCAAGTTTGGAATAAATACTGAAATAGATATAGAAGGAACTAAAGAAGATCCTTTAAAAATTAGTATAGATGATACTAATGATACTAAAGTTAGTGTAAAAAATAAAAAGGGTGGTTTTATTAACTTAAATAATATAGAACAACTTAATTTAGGAAAAGATGATTCTACTGTCCAAACTATTTTAGAAACTTTAAAATCTAAAAGTGCTAAAGTTGCTTATCAAAATTTAGCTGTATCAGATAATGGAAATAAAGTATCTGTAAATGTTCAAACTAGAGAAATGGATACCAAATATGGAAGTTTTAATAGTGGTATGCTTATATCTAGAGAAGGTAATAGAGTTCAGATAGAAAAAGGTATGATTTCTTTAGATCCTAATATGAATTTCTATTATTTAGTAAAAGATGAGCTTAGTAAAAAATATAATATCAAAATAGAAGGTGTTCCTGAATTAAAAAATGGTCAATTAAGTTTTACAGGTGAAATAAAATCTAAAAGTGGTATTACACAAATAGCTAAATTTAATGTAAAAGCAACTGTACAAGATAATAATTTAGTTCTAGATTTAGATAATTCTAAGGTATTAAAGGTTATTGGTCAAAATACAGTTACCAATGTTTTGGATAAAATTTTAAATAGAACTGATATAGAACATGCTAGAGTAGATAAATCTGCTATAAAAATACGTTTAGATGATTTATTTAAGGATCTTAGTACTACTGCGGGTATAAATTTTGCTGGTATAAAATTAGAAGATGATAGAATAAAAATAGGTTTTAATTATAATAAAACAGATCAAGACATTGCCAAATTTGCAAAAAATAAAGATGTTTCTGGATTAAAAAATTATATCAAAGAAGTTAATTTATCAGAACTAAGTGGTGATGCAATTTCTACTACTTTTAATACAATAGTAGCTACTAAAGATCAAAAAGAATCTATTAAATTTATTTCAGATTTAACTAATACTTATTTAGGAACTAAATCTGATAGAACTGAATTGGAAAAAGGGTTAAACTTAGTTTCTAAAAATGTAACTATGAGAAAAGCTAATATAGAAGATAATATTACTTTAGATTATTTAAAACAAATAAAAGTTAAAACTCCTGAAGGAGATAGAATAATAAAATCTTTACCAGAAGAAACTGTTAGAAACTTAGCTAATAACTTAGATACAACTATTTCACAAGGTTTAAGACTTAGCTATATAAGTACAGAAGAAAGAGATTTAGCTAATTATATCAGAAGATTAAAAGGTATTCCTGAAAATCATAGAATGATATAACTATAAAAATTCAGCCATAATTTTTTCTATATCAAAAGGTGTTATTCCAGTATTTAAATCAAAAATAGTATCACTTTGATTTTTTTCTTTGGTAATAGTTCCTCTTGCTAAAGCATGAAGATAAAAAAGATCATATAAATTAGGTTTTATTATTGATGTTAAACTTTTACCCATAAGGGCAACTTTATCATTAGAAGTTTCTACATTATTAATAAATCTACTTTTTAGAGCTAAATCTGCCCATATTATAGTTTTTTTAGCTAGATCTATAATTAAAGGAATACAAGTTTTAGCTTTTGAAGTTATATCTATTTTATTTTCAACTGTTTTAGGCTCAAATATTTCTCCTGAATATAAATCTTTTCTACTCATAAAACCAGCGAAACATTCTGGTAAATTAGAAAATTCTTGACCTGTATAAGAATAAACACTCATAACAATATATCTACCACCATATTTTATAATAGAATCTGTATCTATATCTATAAACTCACAAGCTCCTTTTGGTGCAGAGGTTATATCTCCACTATGACAAGCATTATAAATATTAGAATTTAAATTAGTATAAGAAACATGTTCTATATATTCCCAATTGGTATTATACATAATAGCTGATAAATCTAGATCTACTCTATCTGTGTTATGATCCTCTTTCCACCAAAGAAAAAATCTCAAAATTTTATCAACTGGCATATCTATTTTAGAACCTCTTACTAAAGTTTTAAGAGCTTTATTTGCAGAACGTTGAGAAAAAGGTACTAAGTAGTTTTTTAATTTTTCATCTATAAAAACTTTTCCCAAAGAGGGTAATTTTTCAAATCTATCAGTTAAAGTATTTTCACAAATAGCAATTATTCTATTACCAGTTTCTTTATTTATATCCATTAAATTATTTTTTATAGACATAACTTTAGCTGTATTTCCCTTAGGAAAAAATATCCTTAAATCTTTTTTATTTTGTCTATCTTTAAAATGTGCTATAACTTGTAATAAAACAGGTGTTGAAACATTATTAGCAATATTTTTAAAATTAGTTAGTATTTCTTCTCTATATTTATTAGAAAAGCATATTTCATCTACTCTTATAAGAAAATCTAGTTTTCTTGCAAATTCACCGCCTCTATTTTTTAAAACTTCTAAAGCATCTTCAATATTATAATTTTTTATAGCTAATTCTAATTTAGAATTAAAAGTTTCTATTTTTATATTATTTCTTATATTATAAAAAGCTTGATAAACATTTAAATATTTTTCTTTATATTCAAAGGGGTGTAAAATTTCGCCTAATCTTAACCATTTTTTCTTATTTTTATTTATATCTTCTATTAAATTAGTGCATTTATCTAATAAACCTAAAATTATTTTTCTTATTGGTCTAGAAAATTTTTTAAATTTGGTATTTTCAGCTAAACTTATATCACCTTCAGATAAAGCTGTACATAACCTTAAAACATCTGTAGCATTAACAAAAAATTTTTCTATGTTATAAAAAGTTTTTTTATTAGTATTTATTACTAAAGCACCTAAATAAGCTAATATTTCTTTGTGTTCTATTTTTTTTGGTAAAATACTATCAAAATCTTCATAATAGTATTTATTATTATAATTTTCAATAAACCATTTTAAATCTTTTTTATCACTTTCAGAAATAGAAGTTTTTGAAGCTAAAAGGTTTTTACAAATATTTTTAAAATCATTTTCATTTCCTAATTTTATTACTTTTAGTTTTTTATGATAATCTAAGGGTAATCTAGTTTCTTTTTTATAATTTGGTAAAAGCCTAATTCCTATAAAATCTCCTAAATAGTGTATAGCTGCATTAACATATAATTCCAAATCTGACATGGTCATTACTTGTTTAGGAAAATTAGGATACATAGGCTTATATTTTTTATTTGCACCTAATAATTCTTTTAAATCTTCCGATAAATTTTTATAAAAGTTATTTAAATCTTCTTCTGAATAAGTTAATAAAATATCAATTATTTCTTCTGATAAAGTATAACCAAAAGCTTCTAGGTTTTTTAATATAGTAGCTATATGATTTTGATTTGTCTCAGTATTTTTATAAAATCCACCTATTCCTTCATCTGCATGAGTAGAAACCCATACAAAATCTTTGGAAGAATTTATCATAGAAGCTTTATTTTTTAAAATAATTTTTTGTGATCTTCTAAGATAAATTTTATTTTTCATAAGCTTATAAGCATCTCCAAGGTAAATTTTATGAGGAAATTGGCTGCCCTAGGTTCTTAACTATAGATATTAGAAGGAAGGTCAACCATAGCCTCATTTTTATTATATCAGAAAAGTTTTAAATATTATTAATTTAAATATTAAAAAATTATATAGTGTATGTATATTATTTTATAATGCTCATAAAATATATTATAAAAAGGAATTTTATGAAACTCATAAAATATTTATTAATTACATCTATATCATTATTATTTTCATGTTCTAATCAATCAGAGTTAAAATTAGAAAATAATGATAAAACTAAAATAGAATCATCAAAATCAAAAAATAATTATAATACTTTGGGAATGATTACTTTAAATATAACTAGCTATAAAATTAATAAAGAAGAGTTAAAATCTGGCGTTACTTACCCTGCTTCTCTTATTACAGATTATGTAGGTAATGATCTTTTTGAGTTTAAATTTGGTAAATTATACGGTCCAGTCTTAATTTCAAAAAAAACAACCACTGATACTTCTTATATGGAATATAGAGATTTATATTTTATGCCACGAACACAAACTTCTTTTGATCCAAAAAATCCCAAAGATTTAACTAATGAATTAAAAGATAAAAAAACTTTCAAAGTGTTAAAAATAGGAACTTTTACACATATAAATAGTTATGGTAATGACGTTTATTTATACAACTTAAAAGATCAATTGGATTTAAAAATAAATTCTGTAAAAAATTTAAATGATAATTCTGTAAAATTTTACCCAGAACTTATTAAAAGTATCCATGATGATGGAACTAAACCTATTGAAGAATTAAGTATAACTTTAAATGATATACTTAATTTTAAAGATATAAATACCAAAAAATAATTTAATTAAAATTTTAAATATTAAAAATAGAGTTGGGTTTTATTATAAAAGCCAACTCTATTTTATTTTAAAATAAATACTTTATTTCTTTTTCATTTTTTCTTTTATTTTTTTGCTTAGATAAGATAAATCATTAACTTCTTTTTCTACTCTAGCTTTTTTTTCTTTTGCTGAAAAAGAACTTATATCTTCATCTTTTTTTCTTCTTGGTTTGCTTTCACCAAATGAAAATTCTGAAAATTTATCTTTTCTTTCTCTTCTAGCCGGTTTATCATCAAAAGATTTTCTTTCAGAATCATCACCAAATCTAGGTTTTCTTTCTCTTCTAGCTGGTTTATCATCAAAAGACTTACTTTCAGAATCGTTTTCAAATCTAGGTTTTCTTTCTCTTCTAGCTGGTTTATCATCGAAAGATTTTCTTTCAGAATCATCATCAAATCTAGGTTTTCTTTCTCTTCTAGCTGGTTTATCATCAAAAGATTTACTTTCAGAATCATCACTAAATCTAGATTTATTAGCTCTACCAGAAGATTTTCTATCTCTTTTAGCAAAATAAGAATCATCATCATCATCAAAAGAAGATTTTTTACCTCTTTTAGAAGGTTTATCATCTCTTTTACCTTTTCCATCAGATAATTCAAATGTTACAGGATTACCTTTTATTTTATTTTTATTCATTATTTCTATAACTTTTGAAGCAAATTCAGCTGGTACTTCTACAAAAGAAAAAGCAGGATAAATGTCTATTTCTCCGATAGATCTACCATCTAAGCCTGTTTCTCCAGCTATAGAACCCAAAATATCTTTAGGTGCTATTTTATCTTTTTTACCAAGATTTATAAATAATCTGCTCATTTTTCCGCTTAAAGGATGGTCAGCTTTTAATTTTTCTTTTTCAATAGAAGCAGAATCTTCATATTTTTTATCGCTTAGACCCATATTCATTTTTAATAAAGCTGCTGAAGTATCAACAGGAGAAAAACCTTCTGTTTGCATTGTTTCAACAATTTTAATATATTTATCTAAAGCTTTTTTATTTTCATTAATAACTTCTTTTACTTTTACTAAATATTTATCAATTCTAATTTGTTCAACTTCTTCAAAAGAAGGAACTCTTTTAAGAGTTAATTTTGCATTAGCATATCTTTGAATATCTCTTATTTTGTAAGCTTCTTTTCCTACTACAAAAGTAAAAGAAATACCTTTTTTACCAGCTCTACCAGTTCTTCCAATTCTATGAACATAATTTTCTTCATCATAAGGAATATCAAAGTTAAAAACTGCTTCGATATCATCAATATCAATACCTCTAGCTGCAACATCTGTTGCTACTAAAAATTGAACATTTCCACTTTTAAATCTTTTCATTACTTGCTCTCTTTGAGCTTGTTTCATATCACCGTGTAAACTTTCGGTAGGATAACCATGCTCTTGTAATCTTACAGCTAAATCATCAACCATTTGTTTGGTATTACAAAAAACTAAACCAAACTGAATATTATGAAAATCTATTAATCTGGTTAAAACTTCAAATTTAGCAGGAGCTTTTATTTCATAATAATATTGTTCTATTGTAGGAACTGTTAATTCTTTATGAGTAATTTTTACAGTTTTAGGATTTTTTTGATATTTTTTAGTTAATTCTAAAATTTGTTTTGGCATAGTAGCAGAAAAGAAAATAGTTTGTCTTTCATCTGGAACGGTTTCTAGTATTTTTTCTATATCATCAAGAAATCCCATATTAAGCATTTCATCTGCTTCATCTAATACAAACATTTTTACATCTTCCAAATTAAGTTTGTTTTTTTCTAAATGATCTATAACTCTACCAGGTGTTCCTACTACTATTTTAGGATTCTTTTTAAGAGCTTGAAATTGTTTATCATAAGATTGACCACCGTATATGGTAGCTATATTTACGCCTTTTTTGTATTTACATAATTTAGACAACTCTTCAGATACTTGAATACTTAATTCTCTAGTCGGACAGAGTATTAGTATTTGTACTTTTTTAGAATCTAAATCTAAGTTTTCTATAGCAGGTAAACCAAAGGCTATGGTTTTTCCTGTACCTGTTTGGGCTTGTCCTATAATATCATTACCTTCTAATATAACAGGGATCGCTTCTGATTGAATAGGAGTTGCTTCTTCAAAGCCCATATCGTTTATTGCCTGAAGCATTTCTTCAGAAATATTTAATTCTTCAAATTTCATTTTTTTATTCCAATTTTTTATACACTTGTTTACAATATTCAGACTTTTAAAACCCTTGTAAACATCGGGTTTATATAAGATAAAAAAAACACTGTAGGGTTAGCATTTATATCTAACCCCAAAAGTGTTTTTTATTTTAAATCTTTAAAATAAGTTAAGTTTTACTTATAAAATAGATTTAGTAAGAATAAATCATCTTAATTTAATTAATTCTTACTTTTCACTTTTGGCTACAAAGCCTGTCTAAGTATTACTATTTTACTTAACCATAAATTTAGAAAGAGCAGAACCACCGTATGTTAATACTGGTGCATCAGCAGGAGCTGATGAAGTATCAAAGGTAACGTTTACTAAGAAATAGTAAGTTTTACCAGCTTTTAAAGGCTCTTTTCTTTCAGATGCTTTCCAAGTCCACATAGTATCTGTTGTTTCAGCTGTTTTATAAACTTGGTTGAAGTTATCATCTTGAATTAAAACATTGTAGCTTTTTGCTCCTTGAGCTGCAGCCCAAGAAAATTTTATATCTTCATCTGTTCTGAAAGGTTGATCATAAGGCATTAAGTTAGATTTCCAACCTACATTGTAGTTAGGAATTTGGAAAGTTTTTTTTGTATCGCCATCATAATCAAAACTTCTTGTTGTAACAAAGCTATAGAAATCACTAGTATAACCATCATTTGGAGCATAGAAAATTCTAGCTTTATCTTTTCTTTCTTTTTCAGAAGCTAAAGTGAAAGCTACTCTGTAGTTTCCTTTTTCAACTTTAGCAAAAGAGAAACTTCCATTATCTTGAGTTCTAGCTATTTGAGCATCTTCATCTTTATCAGCTTTTTTTAATATAAGAACTACAGATGCATTTTTACCAGGTGCAGTACCATCTTTTGTTACATTACCAGCTATAGATGCAGTTTCTGTTGTTGTAGAACCAGTATTAGAACCATTTGTAGATGAAGATGGGCTTGTTGTAGGATTTGGGGTACCGCAACTTGCAAGAACAAATGTTCCAACTAATGCTGTTAAAACAGCTTTATTACTTAACATTTTTATCATATACTTTTAACTCCTTTTGATAAAAAATTTTTCTTTAATTTTAAAGTAAAAAATCAAAAAAAGTATATTTATAATTTAAATTTTTAAAAAATTTAAACTTTTAAACTTTTTTATGAATTATTTTAGTTTAAATTAAAAAAGCCCTTTACAGGGCTTCTTTATTTAGCTCCGCCAGGTGGGGTCGAACCACCGACCGATCGGTTAACAGCCGATTGCTCTGCCACTGAGCTATAGCGGATTACATGTTTAAAAATATTACATTATAAAAAATTGATTGTCAAATATTGTTTACAAATCATAATTCTTTTTTTCTATTTCATATCCAGTTAACATACCCAAAAAGTTATTAAAACCAGCTTTTATTACCTGAGTTACATGAATTATAAAAAATAATAAATAACCTATAGTAAGCCAAAAATGTTCAAATCTTGCCCATTCATAGCCACCTAATAAAGTTGTAATAAAAGAAAATTGAACTGGTTTATAAATAGCAATACCTGTAAGAATAGATAAAGCCCCCATTATTATTATGGTTAAATATGCTATTTGTTGTAATGGATTAAATTTTTCAAAATGAGGTTCTTCTTTTGTTAAACCTAAATCATATTTTATAACCTGAGGTATTTTTTTTAAACTTTCTTTATTGGGAATAAAAAATCTCCATTCTTTTGAAAATATAAGATAAAAAAAATAAATTAATCCATTTAGGGCAAAAAACCACATAATTAAAAAGTGCCATGCCATACCTTCTGCTAATCTACCATCTATTTTAAAAAGGTTATAAAACCATTCTGGGAAAAATTTTATAAGAGTAAAATCACCAAAACCAATTCTATAAACATCATTAGCCCAATAAATTAATAAGCCACTCCAAATCATTACAAAAAGAAGAGGAAAGTTTATCCAATGAGTCCAAACTATTGCTGTAGGGTGTTTTCTCTTTAAATTCATTTTTTTTATAAATATTTTAATATAATTTTTAGTTCATAAAAAATAAATTATAGTCTTTTATTTTTGATTTTGAAATACTATTTCAAAATTAGCTAGTATTTTTTATAAATAATTCTCTAAAAGATTTAGCTGTATTTTCCCAATTAAATAAATTAGCTTGTTTTATAGATTTTTTTACTAGTAAATCATAATAATTTGTATCTTTTAGCAATTTTTCAATGGAGTTAACAATTTCTATTTCATTTTCAACATTAACTAAAATACCTGCTTCTCCTATAACTTCTGGAATAGACGAAGTATTATTAGCAATGACAGGAGTACCTTGAGACATACTTTCTAACAAAGTTAGCCCAAAACCTTCATATTTTGAAAAATGAAGTAAAATTTTTGCTTTTTGATAAAAACCTATAAGATCTTCAAAAATAATATTACTAAAAAAAATAATATGATTTTCTTCTTTTAAATCTTCAACTAATTTTTTTAATTTAGTTGTTATTTCTTTTTCTTTACCAATAATAATAAGTTTATAATTATTTTTTATTTCATAAGATAATTTAGAATAGATATAAATTAATTTATCAATATTTTTATATTCTTCATGCCTTCCTACAAATAAAAAAAAATTGTTTTTTAGAGCATATTTATCATTTAAATAATTATAATCATCTTTTTGTATATTTTTATCAAAACCTTCCATAATAACAGATATTTTTGATAAATTAATATTTAAATATTTATTTAAATCATTTTTTGTACTATTAGAAACAGCTACTATTTTATTAGAAGCATTTATAAAAAATCTCTGAATTATTTTATTACAATAAAACAATTTAAATTTAAAACTAGCATTTATAAAAGAATTTGGGAAAATAATAGGTATTAGATCATGTACTACAGCTATTTTATATGTTTTTATTAAAAAAAATTCTAAAAAAGAATAACAAGGTGAAAAAAAGATATCAGGTTTAACTTTAAAAATTAAATTATTTATTTTTAAAATGGCTTTTAAAGAATTTATATCATTTTCTATAATAAATAGATTTTTTATTTCTGGAAATTCTTTTTTTATAAAAGATTCTATTTCTTTATTTTGAATAATAATAAAATAAAGAAGCTCTATTTTTGTATTTATTTGAGCTTCTTTTTCTATTTTTATCAAATATTTAAGTGTATTTAAAGTAAAGTTTCCAATGCCATCAAGATTTATATTTCTTATCCATCTGGCATCAAAAATTATTTTTTTCAAAGCTTAATAAGCCTTAGCAAAAATTGCTTTTCTAGTAGTTTTTCTACCTGTTAAAATACAAGTACCTTCTTCTCCTGATTGTTCAAAAGGAAAACAACGATTAGTAATTTTTAACTCTTCTTTTAATTTTTTCTCATCAGCTCCATTTCCATCCCAATAAAATAAAGCAAATCCGGGGCTTTTTTCTTCACTTTGAGAAAAATAAGCTTTTAATTCATCTATAGAGTTAATATTTTTTGTATTTTCTTCTCTATGTTTTTTATTTTTTTCTAATAAAGAATTTTGAATATTATCCAAAGTATTTTTTATTAAACTAGTTAAACCTTCTAATGGAACAGTAGATTTTTCAAAAGTATCTCTTCTTGCCAAAACAGCTTGATTATTTTCAATATCTTTTGGTCCAATTTCTAATCTAAGCGGAACACCTTTCATTTCCCATTCATTATATTTAAAACCAGGGCTAACATTATCTCTATCATCAATTTTTATTCTTACACCCTCTGATAAAAGTTCTTTGGTAATTTTATCTAATACAGGTGAAACTATTGCTCTTTGCTCATCATTTCTCATAATAGGAATAATAACTACTTGATAAGGAGCTAATTTTGGAGGTAAAACTAATCCTTTATCATCTCCATGAGACATAATAATAGCACCAATCATTCTAGTAGAAAGTCCCCAAGATGTTTGCCACGCATATTCTAATTTATTATCAGAACCTTGGAATTTTATATCAAAAGCTTTAGCAAAATTTTGCCCTAAAAAGTGACTAGTAGCTGATTGTAAAGCTTTTTTATCTTTCATCATAGCTTCAATAGTAAAAGTTTCTACCGCCCCTGCAAATTTTTCTGATTCTGATTTTTGACCAGGAATAGGAGCTATAGCCGCATAATTATTAGCAAAATCTATATAAACATCTAACATTCTTTTAGTTTCTTCTTCAGCTTCTTTTCTAGTAGCATGAGCTGTATGACCTTCTTGCCATAAAAACTCAGTTGTTCTTAAAAATAATCTTGGTCTCATTTCCCATCTTACAACATTTGCCCATTGATTTATAAGTAAAGGTAAATCTCTATGTGATTTTACCCATTTAGAAAACATAGCATTTATAATAGTTTCAGAAGTAGGACGAACAATCATCGCTTCTTGCAATTCTTTACCACCTGCATGTGTAACTACAGCAAGTTCTGGAGAAAAACCTTCTACGTGTTCAGCTTCTTTTTTTAAATATGATTCTGGAATAAACATAGGAAAATAAGCATTTTGATGATTAGTTTCTTTAAATTTTTGATCTAAAACTTTTTGGATATTTTCCCATAAAGCATAACCATAAGGTCTAATAACCATTGTTCCTTTTATAGGACCATAATCAGCTAGTTCTGCTTTTTCTACTACATCCACATACCATTTTGAATAATCTTCGCTTTGAAGTGTTACACCTAAATTATTTTGTTTTCCCATATTTTTACTCTTTTTTATAATAATTTGTTTTTTTATTTTTATAAATAACAAAAGGAGCTTTTAATAACAAATAGCTCCTTATTTATATAAAAATTGGTCTTAATTCTTTTTAAAACTTAAAAAGATATCTGCACCAACGTTAATATTTTTTATATCATCAGCACCTTTAGCTTTATCAAAAACTAAATAAGAAATAAAATTATCTGAACCATTAGGATCAATTAAAGCTAAAATACCTAAATAAACTGGAGTTCCACCTTGTTTAGCTTCACCTAAAACCACATAACCTTTAAAACCATTGAGATTTTCTATTTCTCCAGAAGCTGTTTCATCTATTACATAAGAAGCTTTATCTATACCTGTTAAACCTTTAAAAGCTTGCACTAAAACATCATCTTTAGTTGCTTTAGCGTCTTTCCAAGGAAAAACTTGAAAATTCATTGATTCATTACTAGCTTCAAATTCCCCATCTTGATTAGTAGCTTCTTTTAAAGTACTTGGTAAAGTAAATTTTAAATTATATTTTTTCCAAGTAAAATCTATTAATTTTACTGCTGATTTATCACCTAATTTTGCTAAATCTTTTTCACCGCCAGGAGCTGATGAGGAACTTGGAGAAGGTGAGGTTGATGTTGATGGTGTTTGTGTTGGATTAGAACAAGCTGATACCAAAGAAACTATAGTTATTATTGCTAAAATTTTTAAATTTTTCATTATTAAAAACCTCTAAAAAATAAATCATAAAACATATACATAATACACGTTTTATGATTTTTAGAAAATACTTAATTTAATAAGCTATTAAATAAATTCAACACATGGCTTTTTGAGTATTATAGCTACTCCAATATTTTAAGCATACAAATTTATAATTACAAAGTTAGTTTACTATTAACGATTAACGATTTATTTTATATTAACAACAATATTTTTATTCTCTTTTTTATCTGTAGAAAAATCTTGAATTGGTTTTTTCAAAGCAGAATCTAAATAAAATTTAAATTTATCTTTTGGTTTGTATTTATAAATATGAAAGGTCATTTTATAATTACCATTTTTTTCTGTTCTTGTTGCTTCTAATTGCCCTGTAGCTTCATGTTTTAAATAAATATTTACACCAGAAACTGGCTTTTTATCTTTTAATAAAGTTCCAGAAACAATTATCTCTGTTGTATCTCCAGCATTTTTACTTAAAGGATATTTATGATCTTTCCAAAAATTAAATCCTTCATCCAAAACTTTAACATTTCTATAACCCATATTAGTCATTTGTTCTGCTGCAATTCCTGATAAATGGTGAGGACAACCACAATAAGTAACAACTTCTGCATTTTTAGGTATATCTTTTACAGATTCTGGCGTTATTGGTAACTCTCTCATTATAGCTCCTTTTATATGAGCTTCATCATAAGCAACTTTACCTCTTACATCAATTAAGATTATTTTTTCATTTCTTTGTACTTTTTTTAATAAATCATCAGCTTTTATAAAATTAGGCTTGAAAAAACTTTCTTCGTTTTCCTGTACAGCAGTCTTTTTATTTTTTACATCAACTGATGCATAACTAATACTTGTTACAAGTGAAAAAGAAACAATAAACGATAGTGAAAACAATAATTTTTTCATAAAAAACCTTTCATAAAAACACATATTTTTATGTGATAATTAAATTTAATATATTATAAAACTTCATCTTATTGTATATTCTAAAAATATCAATAATCTAGTTAATTATTATAGCAATCTTAAATAAAAATATCCTAAAGTAATATAAAATTTAAAATTTAAATTGAATATTTGCGGTAAAAGTACCATAATTAAGATTAAATTTACTTTTATCATAATTCAAATCTTCCCAAGTATGGGTATATTCTTGCTTAGAAATAATATTTTCATTTATATTCTGAGAAAAATTAGCTACAAATCTTTTTATATTATAGTTAGTATTTTTTTCTTTATTAATAAGCACATTATCATCAAAAAAAGATTCATATCTTAATGCCCCAGAAAAAATACTTTCAGCTTTTAAAACTCCTTCTGCATACCAACCATTTTTATTGGTAACAGTTTTATCAGAATAAGAATTTTGAGCAAGTATATAATCACCTGTAAGATATAAATTAGGCGTACCTAATTTACTATGAAAACTGGTTTTTGATACTTCAATATCTAAAGCTTTTTCATTTAAATTTTTAAAATCAAAGTGCTTACCTCTAAGATGACTTACACCTATTTCAAAATTACCTAAAATTAAATCTAATCGTCCAAATAAATCTTTTTCATTATTATTATCAAAAATATTTGAACCCGAGCCATTATATAAAGCTGTAAAAAATCTAAAATATGGATAATTACCTGTTAACATAAAACCTAAATCTCTATAATTAGTTAGGGTACTATTTTGATAATAGACCTGATTTTCTGGATTTAAATTAAAATTTATATAATCTGTCATAGGGGTAATAAGGGGGTAATTTGATATAGGTTGATTTAAAGTTACATCTGATACATAGCTAAAAGGAATTAACTGTTGACCCAAAACAAACTTACCTTTTGTGGCTTCATCATTAACTTCAAAATTTACATCTTTCAAAATTAAAAATCTTTGCCAAATATTTTTTATAGTACTTTTTCTATCCACTAAAAATTTTGCATACTCTCTATAAGAATCTATTGATAATAAAGGTTCTGCATTAAAATTACTAGAAAATAAAGATGCCGATAAATTAGTTTTTAAAATACTAAAAAAAGTTGTTTGCATAGAAAGTTCTAAATCATTTACATATAAAGTATTTCTAAATCTGTCATCAAGAGTTATAAGATTATTTTTATCAACTAAAACTTTACCATTTTCTACTTTTGCAAAACCAAAATTATAATCATAACCAAAAGAAAAATTAGTTTTTAGTTTTATTTCACTAAAACTTTTAGCTGGAATATTTGGTGTAGGTTGCTCTAAGTTATCTTCGGCATAAGAAATTAGATTATTTAATAGAATTAAATTTAAAAGTGTATAAGTTATAAATTTTTTTTTTCTCATTTTTTTATGGATAAAATATAAAACATAAAATTATTATACTTACTTATCTTGTTTTTACAAAATATAAAAATTTAATACATATGGTCAAAAAAATAAAAATAGAGATACTTTTAATATTTTATTGATAGCACTTAAACCTAAAATACTTTTGCTTACAATTTTTTTCATAATTTTATTTCCTTTCACCTAATAATCTTTCTCTTGCATAAAAATTTAAATCTCCAACATAATATAAAGACATATCTTCAAATAAGTCTTTATTTTCAAAATAGGCTTTTAATAAAAAATTTAATACTTTTATGGAATGAATTGATGAAAATTTAATTTTTACAATTTCATCCTCAATTAATAAAGAATTATATTTTTTTAGATTATTTTTTAATTCTTTTATATCTATATTATCTAAAACATTATTTTCTAATTCTATTTCTGTTAAATCATATCTTACCCCATAACCTGGTGTTTGAATTTTATATTTTTTTATTTTATATTTTTCTAAAAATTTATTCAGATTACATTCATCTTTAAAAACAATATTAATTATAGAACTTGAAAATTGGTAATCATGATCTAAATCTTTATATGTTTTTTTACCATCTTTAGGTAAAATATAAAAATAAATACTTGAATAATAATCATTATAATGAATATAATCTCCTTCAAACTCAGAAAATTCTTTAAAAAAATCTAAATTTAAAGAGGTAAAATCAACAGACCTTGTTTTATTGGCTTTAGATATTTCACTATCCAGAAAATACCCTGTATCAAGAACTAAAGGTATTTCTGGGCTTACATAATTTTTTTGTGGTTCTTTTAACATCTGTCCTGTTAAAAAATAATTTGTTTTATTAAAATCTTCTATATTAAATTTTTTACAAATTCCAAATGAATTAAGTATATTAGATGCTAAATTATTATTAGTTTGATTAGAACTACAAGATAATAATAAAATAGTACTTAAACCTAAAATACTTCTATTGATAATTTTTTTCATAATTTTATTTCCTTTCGCCTATCAAAGCATAATTTATTGTTTTATTTTGGCTTTGTAAGTTCAATTTTATATCAACATTTCCATTATATGGTATTTTATTCGAGTTTTTTCTTCTTAAATCATCTTGCCATATTTTATATAAATCATCTTTAGGGTTTGTATAATTAAAACTAGATGTAGATAAACTACTTATTCCTGCTGGAAGACATCCAAAAAGTGCTATACTGAATAATACAATAATTTTTGCAGTTTTTAAATTTTTCATTTTATTAACCTTCTGTTGGTTGTGGAATCTCAAGATGATAAGTTATTTCAAAATCTCTATAAAAAGTAGGTTCTTGTGTTGTTAATCTTATAAACATTATAAATGTTTTTAAAGCATCTATAGATGAAAATTCTATTTCTTTTATCTCTTCAATAAAATATTTGTTATATTCTTTTAATAAATATTGAACTGTTTCAGGATCTATTTTTTCATTTTTTACATTAACTATTCCTTCAAATCTCTCAACTATACCATCATAAAAACCTGATGATACTCCTTCTCTAGCTGTTATTTCAACTTTGGATTTAAAAAAATCATACTCACAAGAATTATTAAATAATATTTTAAAGTTACCAATCAAAAACATAGGATAAAACTCATTATTTATTTTTAATACAGCTCTATTTTCAAATAACTTATATGATAAAATATCCTCATTTATAGCTACTTTTATTTTACCTGAATAAAATTCTTTTTTTTCTTTATCCATTTTTTGGAAAAGAATATTTTTTCTATTAATCCCAACTTCAGAAAAATCTTTTACAGGTGGATTTCCTAAATCATAAGGTTTACAATCTTTACCTGTAAAATCAAGGCTATTTTTATTTTCTGTTGTTAATTTTTTATCATTGTTTTTATTATTTTCAACAACAGTATTTTGGCAAGAAAAAAGTCCAATTAGAAAAGTTAAAATTATTTTTTTTATCATAATTTCTAATCCTTTAGCTAATATTCTCTTGAAAATTTTAAAAAATCTACATCTTTTAAAAAATGTATTTTTTTATTGTCATCTTCAACTTCAATTACAACTGATAATTTATTTTCTAATTTAATTAATGATTTAATATAAAATTTTCCATGTGTATAATCAGAAGCAGGTGGAAATTTGTTATAAAGTACCTCTATTATTCCTTTATTAGTACTATCTAAAATAAAAATTTTATTTATTTTTGGGTATTCTTTAGAATAATTTTTTGATAAATCCCCTCCTTTTATTAATTTATTACTTTTTATATAATACAAACTAAGAGAAAATTCCATACAATTTGAAGTAGAACCACAAGGAGGTCTTGATGTAAGTTGTGTAAAAGAAGCCGCTGAATATTTAAAAGTTATATTGTCATTCATATTAAGTGTATCTTCTTTAATAGAAGATAAAAATTCATAATTCTTACTTGGGAAAAGAGTATATCCAGCACAAACTTCAAAAAGATCTTCTCCACAACAGTTATTAAGAAACAAACTAAAAAAACAAATTAAAAAAATCTTTTTCATATACTAAAACTCCTTAAAAGTAACATTAAAAGCAGTTGCATAACTTATTGTATGCTTTTTAGAAAAATTAATTTTTTTTATGTTTGTAATATGTATTAGATTTCCAAAAATTTCATTTTTAAGTATATTACTTTGAGTTTTTAATATAAAGCTTTTATTCATTTTTATAGCTCAATTTTACAAAATTTTTTTCATTTCATAAAATCTCTTAAAAAGAATCATAATTTGATTTTTAAGTTTTAAAAATATTATATTCCCCAAAAAATAAAATGTAAAGATATTATAATCTTTATATGAATTTAACTATTTAAAATTATAGTATTTTTAATACTCCTAATTTCTCTTAAATTATTTTTTTAGCTATAATATTTTTTTGAAAAATATAATAAAAAAAATTAGTATGCAAAAAAAAGTAGTTGTTTATACAAAAGATTATTGTTCTTATTGCACAAGAGCTATTAACTTATTAAAAAAGAAAAATATAGAATTTGAAGAAATTGATATTACAGATGATTCAGAGCTTCAAGAATATGTAATAGATAGAACAGGAAGATATACAGTTCCTCAAATAATCATAGGAGAACATGATATTGGGGGCTATGATGATCTTTACTTATTAAATTCTAAGGGTGAATTAGACAAACTTTTATTTCAAGAAATTTAAAAATTTAATTATTAAAAATTTTTAGATCTTTTTCTGTTATACCCAAAAGATAAAAAATAGAATCTAAAGGTTTGCTAGACAAAGCGAACTCTGCTTTTTCTTTTACTTTAGGCTTTGCATTAAAAGCAACTCCTAATCCAGCTTTTTCTATCATAGGAATATCATTAGCACCATCACCAACTGCTATTACTTGATCTAATGAAATTCCTTCTTTTATAGCAATTTTTTCTAAAAGATCTGCTTTTTTCTTAGCATTTACAATTTCACCTTTTACTTTTCCTGTAAGTTTACCTTCTACAATTTCTAACTCATTGGCAAAAGCAAAATCTAAACCTAAAACATTTTTTATTCTTTCAGTAAAATAAGTAAATCCACCACTAATAACAGCTATTTTAAAACCCAAATGTTTAGCTATTTTTACCAAATCTTCTGCACCTTCGGTAAAAGTTATTTTTTTATAAACTTCTTCTAATTTTTCTGCATCAAAATCTTTTAACAAATCCACTCTTTTAGTTAATGCAGTATTAAAATCCATTTCTCCTAGCATAGCTTTTTCAGTAATAACAGATACTTGTTTCCCAACTCCTGCCAATTCAGCAATTTGATCTATTACTTCCATTTGTATCAAGGTCATATCCATATCTAATACTAAAAGTCTTTTAGCTTTTCTATATAAATTTTCTTTTTGGAAAGCGATATCTACCTGATATTTTTTACCTAAAGATAAAAGAGAAGTCTTTAATTCTTTTATATCTATATTTTCAGTTGCATAAACTACTAACTCTATACAATTTATTATTCCTTCATTTAATTTAGTTATTCTTTCTATATTTACATCATAATAAGATAAAGTTTTAGATAGATGTAAAATTATCTCTGCACTTATTTCAGAGCCTATACAAGTTATTGCATATCTATCTACAGAAGAACGATTAATAATCGACTCATCAGAAATAACTTCAAAATCTAAGTTTATTCCTATTTCTTTGGCTTTAAAAAGCAACTCTTTTATTACACCATTATCAGTCCCATTTAATTGAATAATAATGGATAAATTTAAAATATCATGAGTTACAACTTGTTCTATATCTATAAGTTTAGTTTTAGATTCGGCTATTATTTTGGTTAATGATGAGGTTATACCAGGTTTATCTTTCCCTGTAATGGTTACTAATACTGTATTTTTTTGCATAAATATTTTCTTTTAATAAATAGTTACAGTAGATTATTTTTATGTTAATATACATATAATCTAAGTTTTTATTTTTGAATTATATCATGAATAGTGAATCGTGAATCGTGAGTTGTGAATCGTAAATTGTTAATTTTAGAAAATAGATAAAAATATTTTTTAAGCTAAAACAAGTAATGATGATGTTCTCACGAATAATTATAATTATATAGGAAAATTAAATGAAGAAAACAATATTATCTTTATCGTGTTTATTTTTTTTATCTTGTACTAGCAACATAAAAAAAGAATATGATTATAAAACCAAGTTATTTACAATAGAAGCTGGAATTACCAATGTTTATGTAATAAAAGGTGAAAAAAATATCTTAGTTGATACAGGCGAACATGGGACAGAAGAAAAAATTATTTCTAGCTTAAAATCTTTTGGTATGTCTCCTAATGATATTTCATTAATTGTTCTTACTCATGCTCATGGTGATCATGCTGGTGGAGTTAAGTATTTTAAAGATAAATATAATATACCTGTTTTAGTTGGTAAAAATGATGATATTTTAGCTAAGAACGGTAAAAATGATGAATTAAAACCTACAGATCTTTTGGCTGTAGTAACTAAAAATTTTATAAAACAAGAATATCCTGCTTTTACTCCAGATATTATTATAGATAAAACATTTGATCTAAGAAATACATATGGGATAAATGGCAAAATCATTTATACACCTAGCCATACAGAAGGTTCTCTAGTAATTTTATTAGATGATGATAAAGCTTTAGTTGGAGATTTAATAAGAGGTGGAACTATTTTTAAAGAAATCCCAACTGTTCATTTTTTTCATAATGATATAAAAAAAGTAAATTCAACTTTAAAAGATTTAGTTAATATGGATATAAAAACTTTTTATACAGGTCATTTTGGACCATTAAAAGGTGAAGATATTAAAAAAGTATTTTTTGCTAAGAAAAAAATAAGTAAAAGCAAAATTTCTGAATAATTATATACTAGGTTTAAAAACCATTAATATTAGGATTAAAAAAGCAATTAATCCTAATAAATAACCTATATAAGTTTGTTTTTTATCTAATTTTTTATATTCATCTGTTTCCATTTTATTTTCTTCTACTAATTTTATTTGTTTGCTTAAATATGGTGTATAAAAAATAAATGCAACTATACCCATAAATAGAAATAAAATTAACCCATAAAGATTCCAACTAAAAGGTTTAAAACTTCCAGTAGAAGTATATATCATAATAAAACCAGAAATAAGAGCTAAAATATAACAAGGGTTTGCAACAAAATCATCTAAAAACTTTATTCCTTTTAAAGAAAATAATAAGTGCTCTTTCTCTTTATTAGCTTTAGCAAGCCAAACACCATAAGACATATTAGCTCCAACAGCTACAATAGCTGATAGTACATGAATGAACTTAAATAATAAATATGTATTCATAAAAACCTCTAACTTAAATTTTTACCTAATAAATTAACTTGATTTAATATTTTCTCTATTTTTTTACTATCTGCATATCTTATATTATCAAAAGAAGTAACTTTAACAGGAGAAACTCCACAAAATTCTAAAACACATTTTTTTAATTGATTTATACTAGGACGAGCATAAACAAAACGATAATATATGTTTGGAGTATCCATAGTAGCAATAATTCTTGCTGTTTTTCCTGTTAAAAGTTTATCCCACCAAACTGAATTTTCTTTATATCTAAAAGTTAGATTTGGTAAAAATAATCTATCAATAAAACCTTTCATTAAAGCTGGTAATCCTCCCCACCAAACTGGATGAACCCAAACTAAATGATCAGCTTTTTTTATTTTTTCAAAAGCCTCTAATAAATCTGGTTCTAAATCCATTCTTTTTTTATATCCATTTTCTAGATTTGGATTAAATTTTAATTCTCCAATTTTTATTTCTTCTACAACTGCTCCTGTTTCTAAAGCCCCTTTTTTATATGCTTCAGCTAGAGCAGAAGTCAAACTATCAATATTGGGATTCCCATTTATTATTAAAATTTTTTTCATTATAAATTTTCCTATTAAATTATATTTGTATGATTTTTTGTTCTATAAAAGATTTTGCAGTTGCAATAGTAGCGTCTTTAACTGAAATAAAATCAAAATTAAAATCATCTTTTGCTTTTTTATTTATCAATTCTGGTTTGAAACCTAATTCAGGAATTATTGATTTAGTTGAGGGATCAAATAAAGAAAATATTTTTACAAAAAAATTAGGTAATTCTTTAGCTTTTATTTTACTAGAAAGTTGAGGATAAGCTTCTAATATATATTCAGCCATAGTTTTGAACCAGATAGAACTACTACTAGCTATATATCTTTGATTAATTGAAACATTATTTTCAAAAGCTAAATAATGCAATTTGGCTACATCTCTAACATCTACAGTAGGAAACCCTAATTTAGGAACAGCAGGATATTTACCTTTCATAAGTTTTAAAATAACTTCGCCACTTGTTCCAACATCTTCTCCTAAAATTGGTCCTAAAACAAAGCTTGGATTAATAGTAGTAACTTTTAGTTGTGAATTTTCTTTTACATATTTCCAAACATCTTGTTCTGCAAGTGTTTTACTTTTAATATATGGAGAAATAGTTTTTTCACCCTCTAAATTAGTCCAAGAAGTTTCATCAAAAACTTCTTTATCTTTACTATGCCCATGTATAATAGCTACGGTAGAAGAAGTTTGAATAATTCTATCAACTTTATTTTTTATTGCAGCTTCAAAAACGTGCTTTACACCTAATCTTGCAGGTTTTATTAAATCATTTTCATCTTTAGGGATACCCAATACAAAAGGTGAAGCTACATGGAAAAGTCCATCTATATTTTTAGTTACTTCATCCCATTTATCTGGTTTCATTAAATCTGCTTCTAAAATAAAAAGATTAGCTATTTGCTCTTCTGTTAAATATTTTTTTAATGTTTTTTTTATCTCTTTCTCTTTATTTTTATTACGAACCGTACCAAATACTTTGTAGCCATTTTTTAATCCATAAAGAGCTATATGACCTCCTATAAAACCAGATACACCAGTAACTAAAATTTTTTTCATAAAAACTCCTTTAATTTTTAAAACTTATTTTATTTTCCCAATAAATAAAAAATGGGGCTCCTAAAATTTCTAAAAAAGTAAAAAATATAAATGGTATATTAGGTAAACCTAAATCAATAATTGATATAATACGACCAATACCACCTAAAAATATAGATAACCATATAAACTTAAATAGGTTTTTATTTTCAGTTATATTTTTTGAAATAGTAAACATAGTTATTCCTAATCCTAACCAAACTCCACTAAAAAATCTTAAATTAGTATCTAATAAAATATTTTTAGTTTTATATAATTCACCATAAAGAGGATCTTTAATTCCACAAAAACCTATAACACCTGTAAATATTGGTATTAAAGATAAAATAAGAGTTATTATTTGTAAATTTTTTTTATTCATTATATAATATATTCCTCATATATGAACTATCATATATAAGAAATATGTTATAATAAAATAGTTATTGTTGTCAAGAGGTATTTTTATTTGTGTCATTAGATTTTGCTATTTTAGGTTTCCTAAACGAACAACCATTATCAGGATATGATTTAAAAACAAAGCATTTTGATTTGTGCGTTTCTCATTTTTGGAATGCAGATCAAGGTCAAATTTATAAAACCTTAGATAAATTAGTTGATAAAAAACTAGTTACATTTGAGCTTCAATATCAAGACAATAAACCAAATAAAAAAATTTATTCTATAACAGATAAAGGAAAAGGAGAATTATTAGAATGGTTAGAAAAAGAAATTGAAAATGCACCTATAAGAGAGGGATTTGCTGTAAAAATCTTTTTTGCTCATAATATAAGTAATGAAAAAATAATTGAACTATTTGAAAAAAAGAAAATAAAACATCAAACAAAATTAAAAGAATATTTAGAAATAGAAAAAAATTTTTTTAATAATGAAGATAAAAAAAATCGTAAAAAAGTACTTGAATTTTTAACTTTAGATTTAGGAATAAAATATGAAAAAAATTGGCTATCTTGGTGTGAAGAATCTATTGAAAAATTAAAATCCTTATAACTAAAAAAGCTCCCAAAAGGGAGCTTTTTAATATTTTTATAAAAATTAGTTTTGTATTTTTACAACATTGTTTAATCCTATAGGATCTACTTCTCCACTTATAGATAAAACTGGTATTGCTCCTGTAGAAAAATCTACAGATGTAACTATTCCAGAGAAAGTTTGTTGTATAAATTGAGGTTCTGTTGGAGTTGTAACAGCATCTACAAAAGCAGGATTTGCAATTTGTTTAACATAATCAACTGTTTTACCAACAACTAAAGCACCTTTATAAGCAGTTTGGATTTGATTTTCCATACCAATCCCTCTTATATCAGCAACAGGAACAGCATCAGCTCTTCCATCTACATATACTCTTGGAGTTTCTAAAGAGAAATCAACTGCTGTTACAATACCTCTTTCAAGAACATCTTCTAAAGTATTAGTTGTAGGATTTCTTTGTTGACCTGTTTTATAGACAATTGTTCTACCAACACTATCATAACTCACTTGAACTTGAGCTTGTTGTTCAAGTACTTTATTCGCTTTAACTTGTCCTAATGTAGCTAACATTTGAGAATATTGATTGATAACGTCTGTATTTTCAGCTGGTTTATCAGGATCTTGGTTAGAAATTTGAGCAATTAATAATTTTGCAAACTCTTCAACTATTTTATTAATATCATCACCAATAGGGTCAGCACTTTTACTTTTAGAGTATTGTGGAAGAATACCAGCTACTTTAAAATCAAATGTTTCAGCCATTAAAGTTAAAACCTCAAAAAATTATAAATCTTATTAAATAGTACTATGATTTTATTAAAAATACAATAAATGTAAGAAAAAAAATTTATATAAATTAGGTTCTTATTAAAAATTATGATTAAAATCATCATCATAAACATTTTTATTATTTATAATTTTTCTTATAAAAAATATTTTCGATGCGACTAGAGTCTAAAAAAATAACTGATTGAAAATATTTTTTACCAAGTTATTTTTAATATTGATTATTTACAAAAAAAGAAATTTTTATGATAAAAATAAATATAGAGTATTTTGCCAAATTAAAAGATGAGAGAAAACTAAAAAAAGAAGTTTTTGAAACAGAAAGCAAAACTTTACTAGATTTATATAAAGAACTTCAATTTAAATATCATTTCAGTTTGGATTATACCGCTTTAAAAGTAGCACTTAATGATGAATTTTCTGAATGGGATAACACTATAAAAGATAATGATATAGTTGTTTTTATTCCACCAGTTGCAGGAGGATAAAATATGTTTTTTATTTCAGATATATCTATAAATGAACATGAATTAAAAAATAAAATAAAAAATCCTTCCGCTGGAGGCTTTGTATGCTTTGAAGGTTGGGTAAGAAATTTAAATGAAGGAAAAGAAGTTTTAAAACTAGAATATGAAGCTTATGAAAGCTTGGCAAAGAAAGAAGCTGAAAAAATTATAGCTGAAGCTAAAGAAAAATTTGATATTTTAGATATTTTAGCTGTTCATAGAGTTGGGTTATTAGAATTAGAAGATATTGCTGTTTGGATTGGTGTAAATGCAAAACATAGAAAAGCAGCTTTTAAGGCATGTGAATATCTTATAGATAATATAAAAATTAGATTACCCATTTGGAAAAAAGAATATTATTTAGATGGTGATAGTGGTTGGGTTAATTGTGAAGCTTGTTCCAATCATAATCATAGTCATTAATAATTAGTTAGAAGTTAGTAAATTATAAATTAATAAAATTTCTTATCATATATTAAGATATAAAATTTACCCTTCAAAATTAACAAATTAAGACTCACAATACTAAAAATTAAAATAAAAAATTTCTTATGATTTAAAACTATTATCTAAAATTTTTCGTGGTAAAATAACCAAATCTTATAATAAGCTTTCTTGAGGTTTTTTATGGTACAACAAATTTTTATCAATGGAAAATTAACAGATTCATCTTCAAACAAATTTTTAGATATAAACAACCCAGCTACTTTAGAACATATAGATAAAATAGCTATCTGTAACGAAAATGATGTAGATAAAGCTGTAATGGCAGCAAGAAATGCACAAGTAGATTGGTGGAGAATTCCAAACGTAGAAAAAGCAGGATTATTCAAAGAAATATCTAGAAGAATAAAAGAAAATGAAAAAGAAATATCTATTTTATTAACAAAAGAAACTGGAAAGCCTTTAGTTGAATCTATTGATTGTATCGAATGGGTTACAGCTTGTTTTGAATATTATGCAGAAGTAGGTAGAGCCTCTAGAGGTCTTTCTTTACCTCCTGTAGCAAGACATCAAGTCAATTTTACAATAAAAGAACCTTATGGAGTAGCCGCATGTATAGCACCTTTTAATTTTCCATTATTACTTATGGCTTGGAAAATAGCACCAGCTTTGGTTACAGGAAATACTGTAGTTTGTAAACCACCTCATCAAAATCCTTTATCTTCTTTATTGATGTCTAGAGTTTTTGATGTTTTACCAGAAGGCGTAGTTAATTTTGTAACTGGTGATGCAGAAACAGGTAATTTTTTAATTAATCACCCTGAAGTTGATGTTATAGCTTTTACAGGTTCAACAGCTGTTGGTAGAAAAATAGCAGAAGCAGCAGGAAGAAACCTTAAAAAAGTTAATTTAGAACTTGGAGGTATAGATCCTTTATTAGTTTTTGAAGATGCAGATATAGATGTTGCAGTAAGAGGAGCAGCTTGGGCTAGATTATTAAATGCAGGTCAAGTTTGTACTTCTTCAAAAAGAATTTATGTTGTAGAAGAAGTTGCAGATGAGTTCGAAGAAAAATTAATTGAATATGTAAAAACTGTAAAAGTTGGAAATCCAATGAATAGTGATACAGATATGGGTTGTTTAATTTCTAAAGAATCAGCTGATAAAATAGAAATGCAAGTAGGTAAATTATTAGAAGAAGGTTTTAATTTAAGATTGGGTGGTAAAAAATTCAATCCAGAAGGTTTACAAGGACACTTTTTTGAGCCAACTATTTTTACAGGAGTAAAACATGGTAGTTATGCAACAACAGAAGAAATTTTTGGCCCTGTAATTTCTGTAATAAGAGCTAAAAATGCTGATGAAATGATAAAAATGGCTAATGATAGTAAATATGGTTTAGGAGCAACTATTTATACTAATAGTTTGGAATATTCTATGAAAGCTATGGAAGAAATAAAAGCAGGAACTTTTTGGGTAAATGATCCTCTTTCTGATAATGATGCTGGACCATTTGGTGGAATGAGATGGAGTGGTATGGGAAGAGAATTAGGAGAAGAAGGCTTAGATGCTTTCAGAGAGCCAAAACATGTTCATTTAGATTATAAAATGGAAGTAAAAGATTATTGGTTCCCTTACTCAAATAGAAATAGTCATTAATTTATATGTAAAAGTTAAATACAAAAAGTTGCTTAGCTCCTAAATCAATACTGAATCAGGTTCATCATGACTTAAGGATGACTATAAGCAACTTTTTATAGTTTTAAAATAATAGAAATATATTATTAGTCATTAATTAACTCTTCATAGCAAAAATTTTCTCTGCTAATAAATTACTTTTAGCTTCATTAGAAGTTTTTAATAGGTAAAAAAAATTATCCCTTTCTCCCTTAAAAATTACTCTTAAACAACTATAAACTTTTTCTTTAGTATTTTTACCAATATATTTATCAATATTATTAGCTAAAATCTGCTTTTCTTTTTCCGAAAATTCTTTTTTCATTAAAATAGAACTAACTATACTAGTAACTCTTTTACTTAGGGCATGTTCCAAAACTATAAAAATTTTCTTTCTATATTTAGTTGAATATAGTTCTAAATTTTCATTAGAAAAAATAGTTTTCAAAATAATTTTTCTTGTTCTAGAATTATTTATCCTTTTTTTTCTTAATTCTTCAAAAACTTTAAGCACTATATTAATAGACATACCTTCAATTAATTCAGTTAAAATTTTATTCTCTTGTTCTTCAATATAATTATTAATTTTAGGAACAGGATTCGAAAGAAGAATTATAATTCCTAATTTTTTTGCTCTATCAGTAATAGCATTAAGTGTTAATAAAGAAGCATACAATACTCTATTAATTTCAAGTAAAGCATAATGAATTTTATTTTCAATTTCTTTTAATTCAACTTCATTTTTATAAAAACTAATTTTCTCTTGTGATAAAGTCTTGTTTTCTAAAAAATAAACTATTGTGTTAGAAATAAGCTTATTTATAATTTTATTTTCAAAATCAGAAAAAATTTTCGTATTAGTTACTAAATAACTTTCTTTTTCTCTATAATTAACACTTATTGAACCAAAAATATGATCATTAATTTCTTCAAAATAAAAATTTTCTTTTTTACAAAATTCTTTTAATGTATCTACATCTTTAGTAGGAATTTTATAGCCTGCTAAGAGCAAATCATTTTTTACATCAATATTGCTCAAAATATAATTAGGTTTATAACCTAAATTTGCTAAAATAGTATCATTTGCTTTAGTTTCAATAAAAATAAAGCTAAAGCTTAAAATACTTTCTTCCTTTTCTTCTAATTCGATACACATAATAATTACCTCATAATTTTAAATAATAAAACCACCTTAATTGGTTCATTGTAAAACTCTCCTTTTATTCAGAGAAATAATAATTTAGTTTTTTAGTGAATTTTAGTAATGAATTTTTTTGAAATCCTACTTCTCTAGAATAGTACTACTTACCGGCTCCATCAAAGAGACGGTCATACTTTTTAGGTAGCACATCTGCCTGTAAAATAATACTTGTCATAAGAAATAAAAAACCTCAAAATATAAAAAAATACGGAGATAAGGGGAATCGAACCCCTGTCATTCGGTCGACAGCCGAGCACATTAACCACTATGCGATATCTCCAAAAATAAAGCTATTGGTAGGATAAGACGTATGTAATTTTTTGAACAAAATAAGTTTATTTACTTGATTTGTTATTTTGAATTAACATAACAGTTCCCGATTTGTCTTCCTAGGATAATTTATCGATTAAAACTTTTTGCTTTGTTAGAGCTAAATTTAATTAATCTCAGTTCCTAAATTTAATCGTTACATATATTTTTTTATTTGTCAATATCTTTTTTAAAAAATTCTTGAAAAATATTTTTTATTTTTTTAAAACCTTAGAAATATTGATTTTTAGCATGTTCAAAAATTAAAATAAGATGAAAATAAACTTAAATAAATAAAAAAATACAATATAATTAGATAAAATATTATTTATAAGTTTAAAAGTTAATTTATAAGTTAAAATAAAATTTTTTAAAGCTTGACTAATAGTAATTTTTTAAACTAATATGAAAATTGTCGAAAATTATTGATAGGTAAAAAAAATGAAAGTAGTTAAATTCACAATGACCAACATAACAAGCAAGACCATAGCGGTTGATGCAGTTATTGCTGGCACAGGCTTAACAAAAGCCGATAAAATTGTGGGGTAAACTTTTTCAACCTAAACAATAAAATCCCCCAATAGAGTAAAAAATTACATTTTTTTGTATTTTTTAGCTATTTTCAGGTTTTAAAAAAGTTTATCCCACATAACAAACAAATATATTTTTTGTTTTGAACTTCAAAAATACTTTTTGAATATTTTCAAATGCAATAAATATCATAAAATTTTAAGGTAAAAACATTTTTACGCTTAATTTAATACCTTGTCGCTGTAGCTAAATGGTTAAAGCACTTGTCTGATAAGCAAGTAATTAAAGGTTCAAATCCTTTCAGCGATATTTTATCGGTATGGCTTAGTTGGTAAAGCGTTTGTTTTACATACAAAAGATCGTCGGTTCGATTCCGACTACCGATATTTAGCGGATTTAGTTTAAAGGTAGAATCTTTGGTTTCCACCCATAAGGTAAGGGTTCGATTCCCTTAATCCGCACTATGCAGATATAGTTTAGAGGTAAAACATATGAATGCCAATCATAAAATAAGAGTTCGATTCTCTTTATCTGCTTTTGGGGACGTATTTTTAAAGGTAGAAGCTTTGTTTTGCAAGCAAAGAGTACGGGTTCGATTCCCGTCGTCTCCATTTTACTGGTATAGCTCAATGGTAGAGCACTAGACTTTTAATCTAGGAGTTTTGGGTTCAAATCCCAATACCAGTACCATGCCGTTATAGCTCAATGGTAGAGCGATAGTTTTGTAATCTATTGATGCAAGTTCGATTCTTGTTAGCGGCTTTAAATATTTTTATTTTTATTAGAGAATACCTCAGAGCTCTGCTCTGTGGTTTCATGGGGTACGGGGGCAGAGCCCCCGATCCCTTCCTCCTGCGGGGTTGATACCCCGTAGGAGGTCTTAAATTCATTATTTTTTTGATAAATAAAAAAACATTGGTAAACCCAAAATTAAAAAAGCTATATTTTGAACCCAAGAAGCTAAAAAAGGTTCTAAAGCACCTGTTTTACCTAAAGAACTTGAAAGTTGAAAAGAAAGATTCCAAACAAAAATTATAGCGATACAAATAGCAATTCCTATAAATATACTTCTTTTTACAAATAACATTCCTATAGGAATAGATAAAATAGTTGCAAAAAATGTAGCCAAAGGAAGAGATAACTTATTATAATGATAAACTTTTTTTTCATTTAATTCTTTTAATCTATCATTATTTCCATTTGCTTCTTTTCTTAATCTTTCTATTAATTCTTGACTTGCAAAATAATCTAAATCTGTAACATCTTTTTGAGTTTGGAAACGAATACTACTAGAAAAATCCATACTTATCTCCATTTCCTTAAACTTAACTTCATAAGCCAAAAAAGAGTCTTTATTATATTTTTTTAAGATGCCTTCAGTTAAAATAATTTTATCACCTCGTCTTATACCTTTTTTAGCTTTTATTATTTTAGGAAAAACTTCATCTTTAGCATCAAAAATAAAAACATTGGTAAAAAGACCTGTATCTTTATTTATAAAATCAACGTACATATATTTTTTATTATCTTTGGTATCAAAAAAAGTTCTTTCTTGAATTGGCATAATTTTAGGATTAGTAGCCATATCAATATAGATCATTTTACTTTGATAATTGGCTTTTGGTGTAATAGTTTCATTTATAAAAAAAGCTCCAAAGCTAACTAATAGACTTAGTATTAGAATAGGAGCTGAGCTTCTAACCAAACTTATACCACAAGATTGAAAAGCTGTTAATTCATGATCTTTAGCTAATCTTCCTACTACAATAAGACTTGCAAAAAGATATCCCATAGGAAATGCTAAAACAATCCAACTTGGGATTTGAAATATAAAAAGTTTTAGAGCATCTAAAAAAGGTAAATTGGTATCATTTACTAGTTTCAAAAAATAAAAAAATGAATTTGCAACTAATAAAACAACAGAAAGAGAAACCCCTGCAATGAAGGGTTTCATTAATTCAGAAAATAAATATCGATCAAATATTTTTAGCAAAAGTATTATTTTTTAAAGGTTCTTACATAAGCTATAACAGATGCTATTTGATCTGGGTTTAGAGAATCTTTCCAAGCTGGCATAGCAGTACCTTGTACGCCATTTTGAATAGTTTTGGTAAGACCTGCATCATCACCGCCATATTTATAATCAGCTTTAACAAAATTTCTTGGCTTTGGGTTTAAAGCAGCCGCAGCTGGACCAGCACCATCGCCAGCTGTACCATGACAACCAGCACAATTTGCTTCATAAACTACTTTACCATCTGCAACTAGTTTTGCTTTACCATCATCAGCTTTTTTTTCTTCTTTAACTTCAGTTGTTTTAGAACTTGATACAAAGCCTTCTTCTCTTTTGTTTTTATAGGTTATTGGTGATGATAAAACTTCTTTACGAAGGCTATCTGAAGGCATAGTCCAATAAGTTACTAGATAATAAAAACCCCAGCTTAAAAGTATAATCCATGTAAAAAATAACCAAGTCGGAACTTTATTATTTTCTTCTGCTATTTCATCTAATCCAAAAACGTGTTTATCGCTCATAAATTTTAGTTTAGTATATTTTAAATATGTTACATATAATATGATACAAAGTATCTTACAAAATAGAGTTTTTGTTAAGTATTTTTTTATATATTTTAATTATTATCCTAATAATATAAAAAATAATCCAATTTATTAAAGCTAACAAAAAGTTAACAAAACTAAAACTTAAAAAAGCTAATATATCGTTAATAAATCTTGTATAATGTATTTATTATGTTATTTTAATATAGCCCCTTTTGAATTATTAATATTTAGAAAGTTTAGTTAATGTCTGAAAATAAGGATTTATCAGTACAGTCTTACGAAAGAAAAATAGTTAATACTCTTAGAGTTGAAAAATATCCGCTTGACTCTATAAATAAAAACCAGGACTTTTTAAATTCTTTTCAAGGTATAAATGATGAAATATCTTGGGCTGCAAAATTTTATAAAGACAGAATTAGTAAGCTAAATGAAGCATATGCTAAAGATTTTGAGGCTTTAGTTTTACCAAGTGTCTTTGAAAAAGGAATGGCTTTTGAACCACCAGAAGAAATGATTTTTCTTTTAAAAAATAAATATGAAAAAAAAGTCACCTCTTATATTGAATTTTTACAAATAATATCTAAAATAAGAAACGAAGCTTTTTATAATCAACAATTAATTAATTCTGGTTGGACAGTTTGTTTTAACTCTATAGATCATATTCCATTTATATTAGGTTTAGGATCTTCTAAAGTTATTATTTTTGATCCAACTTTTAATTTAGACTTACATTTTTTTGTTTCATTAGGTGCAATGCCAGATATGAGACCATTACCTCAAGTTGGAAGTATAATGATGCCTCCTGATACATACCTAATAAACTTACAAATAATGATAGGTACTTCATTTAAACAAGCATCTATTATTCTTATGAAACAAAAAGCAGAAGATATACAAAATATAAAAACTTTTATGAATAATATTTCCATGATTGTAGATACCAAATTTAATATAGATGATGATTTTTCAGGTTTAAAATGGGTTAAAAACTCTTTTCAATATAGCTTATTTAAGAAAAAAGACTTTTTGGACATTGCTAAATCTTTACAAGTAGGTGGTTTTATTATTGATAAATCTGTTTCTCCTATGCAAGTTCAAAAAATACAAACTTTAGTAAAATCTAATGTAAATCTAAATATAGGTTTTGAACTTTTTAAATTAGGTACTACACAGTATTCTTTTATGCAAAAGAAGGAAAATGTAAATATAGTTTATGATTCTTTTGAAGAACTAATTTGTAAAATGCCTGATTTTGTTTCTAAAATGAATGCTAATAAAACTAATACTTATTAAAAAATAAGTAATAAAAACTAATAACATTACCCTATTTATACTCAAACAAAAATGGTTTAAAAAAAGATAAACTTGAAACTATTTTATTATCTGTTCACTTTTTACTTTTTACTTCTTTTCTAGTATAATAAGCACCTTAAATAATGTGATTTTGCTACATACTAATTTTATTACTATTGTTATTATATGATTTAAAAGTAAGCAGTAAGTAGTTAACAGATAAAATATTTACATATTTAATAGTAAAAAAATTAACTTAAAACACTTAACTTCTAACTTAAAATGTATTTTAATAGCTTAAATGAAATAAAAATATAATAAAAAATGAACGAGTTTAAATTAAAGTTTAGAGGTGTTAGAGGAAGTATTCCAGTTCCAGGTAAAGATACTTTGAAATACGGTGGAAATACAACCTGTTTAGAGCTTAGAGTAAACGGAAATTTAATTATTTTAGATGCGGGAACTGGTATAATAAAAGCTGGAAACCAAATGCTAAAAGACTTTTTTTCTCAATCTGATGAAGAAAAGAAAATAAATCCTATGACTGCAACTATGCTTTTTAGCCATACTCATATGGATCATATAATGGGATTACCTTTTTTTACTCCTATTTATATTGGTTCTACAAATTTATATATGTTTGGTGGAAAATATTATGATAGAGATTTTAAAAAAGCTTTAGACGAATGTATGCATGCTCCTTTATTTCCTGTAGAGTTTGACGATTTACAATCATTCAGAGAAGTTAGTAATATCAAAGAAGGTCAATATTTAGTTTTTAAAGAAGGTCAAAAAAAACCTATACTAGATGATGTTTTCAGACCTCAAGTAGAAACAAATGAAAATGATGTAAAAGTTTATTTTCATCAAAGCTATGCACATCCTTCTGATGGATCTATGGTTTATAAAATAGAATATAAAGGTAAAAAAGTTATTTTTGCAACAGATGTAGAAGGTTATCAAACTCCTGATACCAGATTAGTTAATTTTTCAAAAAATGCAGATATTTTGATTCATGATGCTCAATATACCAAAGAACAATATAAAACTTGCCAAGGATTTGGTCATAGTACAATGGAAATGGCAATAGATGTTGCAAAAGCAGCTAATGTAAAAAGATTGTATTTATTTCATCATGATCCAAGACATTCTGATGAAACACTAGATAAAATACATAATGAAATGAAAAATATTTATGATTCTACATTTATGGCAACAGAAGAAGAAGAAATAGATTTATTTAACTTATAAGCACTCTTTAAAATCTATCATACTTTGCATTACTTCTTTATTGTTATGATTATTAAAATCGAACCATAACATTAATCTATCTTCTTTATTAAATCTTGATTCTAATTGTTTTCTTATATCATCAACGCTTCCAACCAAAGCATTATCAACAGCTTTTTCTATTTTCATAGGATCTAAAGTTCCTTCAATCGCTTTCCAATAATTTTCTAAAGCATTTATAGCTTTTTCTTTAGCTTTAGCTCTTTGTTCAACTTCAGTTAAATTTTTATCATTATTTAAGAAAACTAGAACAGTTCTTGGCATTAAACTTCTATCCCATTGATTATGAATGGTATTATAATTTTTTTTCATTCTTTCATGGGTTTCTTCTATTTCATTAGCAGGAGTTATTGATAAATTGAATACCCCACATGGATAAAATTTATTAGCTAAAATTTGAGCAGAAGGATCATGGCTTCCTATAGTTAATTTTAAATATTTAAGAGGAGCTTCATATGGAATTACCCCCACTTTTTCAAAATTCCAATAAGGGGCTATTTCTATATCTTCAACTTCATTTCCAATTATTTCTATAATTTTTTCCCAATCAGATATATTTCTAAAATCTTTTTTACTAATAAATTTTTTACTTATATCAGAAGAAGAAAATATATCACCTCTAAGGCCTCTCAAAAATATTTCTAAAGCTTCATGAAAGATTTTACCTTTTACAACATTCCAAGCTATTTCTTCAATTTTATTTCTAGGTACAATACCATAAGGAGAATTAGAAAATTGAAAGCGACCAGAAGCAAAACCTATTTCTAAAAGTCTTTTTTCACTTTCATCTAATCCATGCAAGCTTAAGAAAGTTTTTATAGCTTCAGCATGAGCTAAAGGGCCACCATTACAAAGTATATTTCTTATAGCAGAACCAACATTAATATTTTTGGTAATAGAAAAAATTTTATGTGCTAATTGTAATATATCAGTATTTAAACCAATTTCACCTTCAAATTTTGGTATTACAGGGTTTTTATTTTCTTTCTGAACTTGGCAAGATAAATGAGTTTCAGCTACCCAAGCTGTTTTATAACCCAATTGATCAGCTATTTTTACCTGATCAAAAAAATTAAGTAACATTTGTTTTTCAGAAGGTATATAACCATCTACATTAGTTTGACAAATAGAAAAAAACACATCAAAAATCATAAACAACCTGTTCTTCCACCATCTACTGGTAAATTAATTCCATTTATATATGAAGCCAAAGGAGAAGCCAAAAATAAAGCGGCATTAGCAATTTCTTCAGGTGAAGCAAATCTTCTACTAGGAATCGTATTTTTCCAATCATATATTACTTGTTCTTTAGTTTTATTCTGATTTTTAGCAGCATTTTCTATTAAAATATCTAGTCTTTCAGTTTCTGTATATCCTGGTAAAACATTATTTACAGTAATTCCAAATTTTGCTACTTCCAAAGAGAGTGTTTTAGACCAACTAGCTACTGCGGCTCTGATAGTATTAGAAACACCTAAATTGGGTATTGGTATTTTTACTGAGGTAGAAATAATGTTAATTATTCTTCCATAATTTTCTTGCCTCATTCCATCTAAAACTAGTTTTGATAATTCAGAACAAGATAAAACGTGATTTTTAAAGGCTTCAATAAATTCATCACCTTCTGCTTTTTCTATAGGCCCAGCTTTAGGACCACCAGTATTATTAATTAGAATATGAATATTACCATTTTTAGAAATATATTCATTTATTTTTACTTTTATAAGCTCAAAATTAGCTATATCACTAGAAATAAAGCTATGATTTCCATTTCCTTTTAAATTTTTTGATATTTCAATTAACTTTTCTTCTGTTCTAGCTAATAAAATAACATTAGCATTAGCTTCAGCTAGTTTTTCTGCAATAGCTTTTCCTATACCTTTAGAAGCTCCACAAACTAAAGCAGTTTTGTTAGTTAAATCTATATTACTCAATATTTTTTCCTTAGTTAATAAAATTTTTATTTAAATTATACACTTTTTAAAAATGAAAAAAGAACTAGAAATAAAAGTAAATACTAATTATCTAGTTCTTAATTATAAAAAATATTTTTATGTAGTTGGTAAAGATTGTAAAAATTTAGTCCAAGCTGAATCTTTCGCAAATCTTCTATTTAAATAACCATTATTTAAAAATTTATACATTCCTTGCTCTGCTTTTAAATTTTGTCTGAATGGCATAAAAATAGATAAACCATTAGCAGAATCTCCAAAAGAATCTCTTTCGTGTATCATTACAGATTTTTGTGCTTTCCTTACTAGTTGTATAGCATCTTTAATTGATTTAGAAGTAACTTTTTTATCAAGCTCTCCTGTAAATCTCCAAATATCTCTCATATGTTGAGAACTTTTAGTTGCTTCAGATTCTCCTTGCACTGTTGGAACAGCATCATAAGCTGATAAAATAGCTTCTTTTTCAGTTTTTAAACCAGAAATTAATGCTAAAGATAAAGAATTTATAGCAGATTTTAATTCATCCATTTTGCTAATATCTATTGCTGCAAAAGTAGTATAACCATTTTTTGAGCCAGATTTTCCTAAACCTTGTACAGCCATTTGATATGCAATATCTTTTGCATCCAAATCTTTTGCTACCAAATCATCTAAAAGCTTTGTCATAGTAATATTAGAATTTTCTTTAGAATATGAAACATCTTCAGAAGCTAAAGTGTATTTAACTATATCTCTTAATTCATATAAAGCTTCTACATTACTCATCAAACAAGCTCTAAAATAAATTAATTCTAATTTTCTTCCTTTTAAAGCTTGTCTTAAAGCTTCTGCAAAATTCTGAGGAGTAATCATAGAAATTTGTTCATCATTTCCTAGTTTTTCACCTTTAGTATTGGTTTGGTGAGCATCCATTCCTATACCTAAAACTCCACCACCATGAGTATAAATTTGTAAATATCTTTTTTTAGCAGGATAATTATCAAAAGACCATTCTAAAATTTCTGAAAAAACCTTAGGATTATTAGATTGCACTTCTTTTATATTATCTTGTAAAAGGCTATAAGGAGATTCTATCTTTTCTGCATCTTTACCCCCTTGAAGGTAATAAATTAAAGAGTCATCTTCTTTACCACCATCTCTAAAAACAACATTATGAACATTTTTTTGAGGTAAATCATCCATAAATAAAACCATTTTACCAGACCAAGGGCTTTGATGAGCTTCATCATCTGTCATTAAATATGTAACTTTAGTTGCTTTTCTTTCTTCTTTTACTTTAGGTAATTTAGGACTTATTTTAAAATCATTATAGCTTTTACCACCAATTTGTTTATAATCTAATGCTTCAATAGCATTATTATTATTTTCTTCAATTGATAAATTAAGATTAGAGTTATCCTGACAACCTAAAAATAATGCAAATGTTAATAAACTAGATAGTAAGATTTTTTTCATTATGATTAAAAAACAAAAATTATAAATGATATTTATATATTATAACGTGAATTAAGTTAATTTACTAGCTTATGGGTTGAGATCTGGATCTTCTGGATCTATATAATCATTTCCACTAACTTTTGTAGGAGTTGGAGTAGGTGTTGGTGTTTTATATGGATTAACAGTAGGGTAATTATTAGGCGGTACTGTAGGATAAGTAGAGGTATCTGGTAAATAAGTAGGATAAGTACTAGGTGTAGTTGTTGGATAAGAATCATAAGATGAATAATTAACTGGATTTTTTCCCCAAGCTAAACTAATACCACCTAAAGAAGTTAATTTTTGAAGATTTTTACCATCAGAATCCATAATCCAAACATTATAGTCTTCTGGTAAACCATTACCTCTTGATATTATTATTTTATTTCCATCATTAGAATAAATAGGGTTACCTCTATTATTTTTTACTGTTCCTATTTGAAAGTTATTTTTACCTGTAACATCTATATTAAAAATGCCATTATCTAAAGTCCAGTATAATATTTTCTGACTATCATTACTCCAAGAACCGCTATAAGCACCAGCTTCTTTAGGTACAATTTCATTAGGCGTCTTAGTAACTAAATCTAGAACATATAGAGCTGTTTTATTATCTTTATCAGATAAAGAATATAAAATTTTTTTACCATCTGGAGAATATATAGGATGGAAAAGATCGTTTTTATCATCAAATAAAATTACTCTAGGTTTAGCATTAGATAAATTAGGAAAATCTAATTTTACAATTTGATAAAACCCAGTAGCTTCATTTAAAGAATGGAATAAAATACTTCTATTATCAGGAGACCAAGAAGGAGAACCTTCATCTATTTTAGGGGTATCAGTTAACTGAGTAGTTTGTTTTGTTTCTAGATCTAATATCCATAAATCATGACTCCCTGTTTTATCTGAAATATAAGCAATTTTTTTACCATCTGGTGAAATAGAAAAAGTATAAGCATTTTTCATATTTTCTTGTGTAACTTTTAGTTGTTCAGAGCCATCTTTATTCATAGAATAAATTTCCCAGAAACCATCTCTATTAGACATAAAAAAAATTTTATTAGAAGAAATATTTATTGGGTTTGGTGTAGAAGTTGTACTTGGGTTTGCAGGAGGAATATAAACATTAGTTCCAGAATCGTAATAATCTGGATAACTAGGTATAGGAGTGGGCTTATAATAATTATTTGATGTTCTATTTAAATTACAAGAAAATAAAAATAATAAAGTTAAAATAAAAATTTTTTTTTTCATATTTTTTTAAACTTCATAGGTAAATACCTGAATTCTATTATTTCCTTTATCTAATACATAGATATTACCATCGTTTGCTATAGCAATTCCTTCTGGTCCAACAAATTGTCCTTGTTCAGAGCCTTTATTTCCAAAAGAATAAATCCATTTTCCTGTTTTATCAAAAACTTGAACTCTATGATTTAGGGTATCACAAACATAAATTCTACCAAACTTATCAACCCCTATTCCTTTAGGTATACTGAATTGACCTTTCATTCCGCCTCTTTGACCAAAAATAGCTCTAGAAATACCATCTTTGTCAATCACTTGAACTCTAGCCAAGCCATAATCTAAAATATATAAACGATTATTATCAGTAGCTATACTATAAGGATTTTTATATTCACCAGGTTTTTCTCCGTATTTACCAATATAAGTTTGATAGTTTCCATTTATATTAAAAACATTTATTCTAAAATTTTCATTATCAACAATATAAACTTTATCATTACTAACAGAAATACCTGTAACAGATTTCATTAAACCATTAGTAGTACCTTTACCACCAAATGAACTAACCATAGTTCCATTAGTATTAAAAACTCTTATTTTACAATCACTAGAATCTGCAACATAAATTTTACCTGCATTGTCTATTGCAATACCTACAGGAGATTGCATTTCTGAGTTTTGTATTAAAAATTGCCAATTTCCTATAGGATCAAAAACTTGAAGTCTTCTATTTTGTGTATCAGCAACTAAAACATAACCATGATGATTTGAAAAAGCTATACCTTTAGGAGATGAAAATTGTCCTTTTGCAGCTCCGACTCTTCCAATTGATCTTACAAAAATGACTCTTATTTCAGTTTCATTAATATTTTGAACCTGATGCTGAGCATGTTGTTGTATATTGTTATAATTAATAGAAGATTGAGATAAACTAGGAGGAGGAACTACAGGCTTATTCATTTGACCAGAAAAAGTAGTTTTCATCATATTTTGATATGGTGTAGGAGGTTTATTTTCTTTAACAGGTTCTGGTTTTGTAACTCCTTGAAACAAATGACTATCATCTAACTTAGGAAAAGGAGGTTTATTTTCTAAAGAAGTTGAATTAATAGGAGGAACTGGAGTTGGCTTAGATATTTGAGGTTGTGTTAATTTAGGATCAAATATTGGTTTATTTTCAACTGGAGGAGTAGGTGCTAATGTTTTAGTTGTAGTTTGAGTTCCTAATAAACTTGGGTTTTTTACAAGCATTTTAACTAAAGTTAGTTCATCTATAACTTCTTTAAATCTTTGATATCTTTTATCTGGATCTTTTACCAAACATTTCATAATTATTTTTTCTAAAGGTTCTGGTATTTCTGGGTTTATATCTCTAGGTGGAGTAGGATTTTCAGTCATTATTTTTAAAATAGTAGAACCAACGGTTCCACCATCAAAAGGAAGTTTTTTAGTGAAAATTTCGTAAATCATAGCTCCAAAAGAAAATATGTCAGCCCTATTATCAACTCCTTTGGAATTATGTAATTGTTCTGGTGATATATAACCAAGAGTACCTAGCATGGTTCCATCCTGAGTTAAATTTGAAGTACTACTTTCTATTCTAGCTATACCAAAATCTGTTATTTTAACAGTATTTCCTTCTAACATTTTCATATTATCTGGTTTTATATCTCTATGAACAACACCTTTAGAATGTGCATGATCTAAACCAGATGCTATCTGAATAAGAATATCTAAAATTTCTTCTGTAGAGAATTTATAACCTTCATCTAAAAAATCTTTTAAAGATTTTCCAGGTAAAAATTCCATGGCAATAAAATGTTTTCCATTTTCTTCACCAACATCAAAAATAGTAATAATATTAGGATGATTTAATAATGCAGCGGTTTGAGCTTCTTGATTAAATCTAGCTATTATATCGTCTTTATCTTGTCCAATAATAGAATGACCAATAACTAACTCTTTAAGGGCTACTGTTCTGGATAGTCTTTTATCAACGGCACGATAAACAACTCCCATGCCGCCTCTTCCAGCTTCATCTATTATTTCATATTTACCTAGTACTAACATCTAAGTCCTCATTTAAGTACTAGAGATTTACTCATTATTATATAAAACCACTACTGTTATATTATCATGGCCGCCTCTTTCATTAGCTGTATCAACAAGCTTTTTACAAACACCTTCTAAATCTTCGCCATATTCTAGAGTCCAATTTTTAATTTCTTCATTAGACACAAGATTAGTTAAACCATCTGAACACATAAGGATTCTATCACCAGAATTAAAATCAAGAATAAATGTATCAACTTCAACTTCAGGTTGCATTCCTAAACATCTTGTGATTACGTTTCTATAAGGATGAACTTTTGCTTCTTCCTCTGTAATAAGACCTTGTTCCTTTAAATCTTGAACAACTGAATGATCTCTTGTTACTTGTTTAATTCCACTATTATTTATAAAGTAACCTCTACTATCTCCCACACTCCCAACATAAACTTTACCTTCATGGTAAACAGTTACAACGCAAGTAGTTCCCATACCTTGTAAATGAACACTGCTTATTGATTCTTGAATTATTCTACTATTTGATTCTTTGAGTGCTATTTTTATTACATCTTCTATCTGAAGAATGGTATCATTGCCCATGATTTTTTTATCTTCAAAATCATAAGCAGAAAAAACTTCTATTGCGGTACTAACAGCTTTAAGACTAGCTTTTTCACCAGCTGCATGACCACCCATACCATCAGCAACAACATACAATCCGATCAAATCAACGGTTGCAAAATTATCCTGATTTACTTCTCTAACTTTACCGACATCGGTTAAACCACTTGCGAGCAAGATCCCTCCAAGAAAAGAGAACTGGGAGATTATTCTCCATCACTAATTTAAAGTTTTACCATAGAATAATATTAAAATATGTAGCTTAACATACACTCTACAAGGAATTTTTTATTCTAAAGTATTAACTTTATAACTTGAGCTATTATAGCATGAATAGTTTTTTGATCAAACTTATTTTTTTATTAAGATGTTATTATTTTAATATAAATGAATATTTTATTCTTATTACAATTTATAGATTAAAAATATTATTAATAATACATTTTATATTTGTTGTCTAAATAAAAAAATAATCTTGATATTTCAAGATTATTAAAATGCATAAATTCTATAAAAGTTTTTTATAAAAAACTACTTTATTTTTTATCTCCATATAAAAGTTTCTTAATTTCAGGAGTTACTTCATAAAATAATTTTTTTCTTTGTTCATATGGTAAGAAGATACTTTCAAAACCGTATATAAGTAATTTTTCTATATCTTTCTTTTTAAAATCTAATTCTTTTACTAATTTCATATATTCATCTGAAACGGTTACATTAGAAACCAAGCGATTATCTGTGCAAATAGTTAATCTTAAATTATCGTCAAAAAACTTTCTAACAGGATGCTCTTTTATAGAATTAACTGTTTTAGTTTGAACATTAGAAGTAACACAAACTTCTAAAGGAATCCTTTTATCTTTAAAATATCTATAAAGAGTTGGGTAATTTTCATCTTCAGCTTTAGATTCTCCTAATCTAGTTCCATGTCCTATTCTGTGTGCATGACAATATTTAACAGCTTGCTCTATACTTTCTGGACCATAGGCTTCTCCAGCATGAACTGTAATAGATAAATGACCAGAAATTATCTCTTGAAAAGCTCTATAAAAATCTTTTGCAGGAAATCCATTTTCAGCTCCAGCCAGATCAAATGCCATTATTCTAGGTTCTTTTTTAGACATCTTAACAGCTATTTTTGCAGTTTCTAAAGCAAGTAACTCTGAAAGCTCATGATCTGTAAAAGTAGATAATCTATCTTGTAACCTTTTAGACATTAAAGAAACATCTGAATTAAAATGTCTCATACCACATATTATTAAACCAGTTTGGATATTATAAGTTCTTTCAGCTCTTTTTAAACCTTCTACAACACTAGAAATTATTTGCTCTAAAGACATTAAATTATTAGTATGTAAAATGGGAGCAAATCTTACTTCCATGTATCTTACATTTTCTCTTGCTGCATCTTCTGCCAATTCAAAAGCAGCTCTTTCTAAAGCTTCATCTGTTTGTAACACTTTAAGCGTAATATCAAAAGCTTTTAAATAATCTACTAAACTTTTACAATCATCATCAACTACAATTTCTTTTTTTAAACCTGCCAAATCATTTGCTGGTAATCTTATACTATATCTATCAGCCAAATCTAAAATGGTTTCTAATCTTAAAGAACCATCTAAATGAACATGTAAATCTGTTTTGGGTAATTTTCTAAGTAAATCTATTGTTATGTTTTCTGCGTTCATAATTTTAACCTCTTTTAATTTTTAAAAATTCTAGCATATTTTTAGTATTTAACCAAAATAATTTTTATTTTTTAGCATATAAAAAACTATTTATTTATAAACTTAATTTAATTAAATTTTTTATTAGATTTAAAGCTTCTCAATATTTTTAAGCTAAACTGTTTTATTATGTTAAATTCAATATCTTTAAAAAAAACTAATACTTTATTAAAAGAAAATGAAGGAATAAAATTTATCATAATTTCTTCATTATTTTTTTCATTTGTAAATATTTTAGTAAAAAAATTAGATAATATACCTTCTTATGAGATAGCTTTTTTTAGAGCTTTAATATCTGTTTTAATTAGTTACTATACAATAAAAAAACTTAATATAAATCCTTGGGGAAATAACAAAAAAATATTAATTTTAAGAGGTATTTTTGGCACAGCTGGGTTATTAATTTTTTTCTTTAGTATAAAAATTATGCCTTTAGCAACTGCTACTACTTTACAATATATGTCTCCAATTTTTTCAACTTTATTAGCCTTCTTTATACTAAAAGAAAGAACTAAAGTTATACAATGGATTTTTTTTATTATTTCTTTTATAGGTGCATTTTTATTAAAAGGAATAGATTCTAATGTTTCTTTATTTTATATTTTATTGGGGATGCTTGGTGCTTCTATGTCTGGATTTGCTTATAATTATATAAGAAAATTAAAAGATAGTGATCATCCTTTGGTAATAGTTTTTTATTTCCCTTTAGTATCTATGCCTATTTTAACTCCTTATACTTTATATAATTGGATTAATCCTAATTTAATACAATGGATTTATTTATTATTTATAGGAATTTTTACACAAATAGCTCAATTATATATGACTAAAGCTTATCAAAGTGAAAAAATAGCTATAGTTTCAAACTTTAGTTATATTGGAGCGATATTTTCTATTATAGGTGGTTATTTTATATTTAATGAAATAATTTCATTTTCTTCAATTTTAGGAATGTTTTTAATAATTATAGGTGCAATTTTAAGTTCTATTTATAAATAATTTTATTAGATTAATTAATCAAATATACTTGATGGTCCAGATGGTTTATTATTTGAATTATTAGGATCATTAGGATTTTTATTTTGATTAACCCCAAAAGGATCATTATTAGCTATTTCAGGAATGCCCAAGCCTGAAAAATCATTCATATCTCGTTTACCATCTTTTCTCCTAGCCATAGAGTTACCTTTCTTAAGTATTTTATTAAGCTCTGCAATTTCTTTCTTCTTAAGGATTTTAGCAACTATTTGAGCAATGGCCATATAAAATTCAGGTGGAATTTCTTTATCTACTTTACAAACAGGGAATAATGCTCTTGCTAATTCAACATCTTCTACAATTGTAATATTATGTTCTTCAGCTATTTGTTTTATAAATATTGCAGCTGCATCTACTCCCTTTGCTTTTACAAGAGGAGCATCCATTTCAGGTTTATATTTTATTGCTATGGCATAGTGAGTTGGATTAGAAACAACAGCAGAAGAATCTTGTACAGCAGAACGTACCTGTCCTCTAGCTATTTGTCTTTGTTTTTGTCTTTGTTTTGCTTTAATATGAGGGTCACCCTCTGTTTGCTTATATTCATCTTTAACCTCTTGTTTAGACATTTTTAAAGATTTTTCAAATTCCCATCTTTGATAAAAATAATCTAAGCAAGCTATAATTATCATAGCTCCAGCTACTTTTTTAGCTATTTTTAAAACTAAAAAACCTGCTATGTTAAAAGCTACGACAGGAGGTTCTCTTAGTGTTTGCATAATTAGAGCTATATTATCTCTTAAAACAGTGTAAGCAACCCATCCTATAACTACTGTTTTTACAAAGCCTTTTACAAGTTCAACTACTGATTTTAGAGAAAAAATTCTTTTAAATCCTTTTAAAGGGTTTATTTTATTTAGATCTGGGGTTAAAGTTTTTGTTGTAAAAAGAATCCCAACTTGTATTATTTCAACTATAAAGGCAACAAGTGCAACTGAAAGTAGAATAGGAGCTGAAATAAAGATCATTATTAAAACAAATCTGAAAAAATATTTTAAAAATACTCCTTGAGATAAGCGTACATAAGGTAATTCTTCGAAAGTTTGGGTAAAAAGTTTAAATAATTTTCGATACATTTCTGGTCCAAACCAAGATAAAGAGTAAGCTGATATTAATACTAAAGCAGCTGTATTTACTTCTTTACTTTTTAAAACTTGCCCTTTTTCCCTAGCCTCTCTTCTTCTTTTAGGCGTAGGGTCTTCGGTTTTTTCACTATCAGACAAAGAAAAGTCCTTTTTTAATTATAAAAACTATATATTTATTTTACATTAAATTACTTTGGTATTCAAATTTTTTTAAACTTCTTTTAATAGTTAAAAAAAAGTTATGTTTTTAATGTTTTTTTCATATTAAAAATATTTAATATGTAGTATACTACTTTATCGTGTTTAAGTGTAAATTTTTGTTTTAAAAAGTTATGGCTTTGTATAATCTTAATATAATGCAAGATTTAATAAGTTAAAACAATTTTTACTGTACTTGGAGGAAACTTTATAATATGACTGCAAGAGTCTTAGTTGTAGATGATGCAGCTTTCATGAGAATGATGCTTAAAGATATACTTATAAAAAATGGTTTTATGGTTATAGGTGAAGCATCAAATGGTGCTGAAGCTGTTTTAAAATATCAGGAATTAAAACCAGACGTAGTTACAATGGATATAACTATGCCAGAAATGGATGGAATTACGGCTGTAAGAGAAATAATAAAAATTAATTCTTCAGCTAAAGTAGTGATGTGTAGTGCTATGGGACAGCAAGCTATGGTTCTAGATGCTATTCAAGCTGGAGCAAGAGATTTTATAGTTAAGCCTTTTCAAGAAGAAAAAGTTGTAGATGCTATGACTAAAGTTTTAAGGTAAATTACATTATATTTAAAGTTGAACCTTTCTAATTATATTAGAAAGGTTTTCTTAATTTAATAATTTTTTATAGTTTATTTTATATTTATAAGATTTAATTATAGGTATGAAGTAAAAAGGTGTATTTTATGGAAAAGATAATAATAAATATAGATGGTATGCACTGTTCGTCTTGTGCAACTAAAGTAGAAAATGCTTTAAAAGAAGTTACAAATGTAAATAAAGTTATTGTTTCAATTGAAAATAAAAATGCAGAAATAGAGTACTTAAGTAATCCTCCTTCTCAGAAAGATATAAGAAGAGCAATAGATAAAGTTGGATTTTCATTAAGTTAAAATAAGTTAGTGAAAAGTAAAAAGTAAAAAGACTTGAATACTATTTTACTTCTTTTTACCTATTATGTATCACTTTTTACTAAAAAGAGGAAAATAAATATATGTGTGGAATAGTTGGTTATGTAGGCTTTCAAGAAGCTACAGAAATAATTTTAGAAGGACTAAAAAGATTAGAATATAGGGGATATGATTCAGCTGGTATAGCTGTAATTAAAGAAAAAAGTTTTTTAGAAATAAGACGTGAAGTAGGAAAACTAAAAAACCTTGAAAAAGAAATTATTTTAAATCCTTTAAATGGGAGTACTGGTATAGGACATACTAGATGGGCAACACATGGAAGACCTACAGTATATAATGCACATCCTCATAGTGATGAAACTGGTAAATTAGTTTTGGTTCATAATGGAATCATAGAAAACTATATGGAAATAAAAGAAGAATTAGCTAAAAAATATGAATTTAAATCTGAAACTGATACAGAAGTTTTAGCTCATTTAATAAAAGATAATTACGAAGGAGATTTATATCAGGCTGTACATAAGTCTTTGCAAAAAGTAAGAGGAGCTTATTCTATAGTTGTCTTACATGCAGATCAACCAGATGTTATGGTAGCAGCAAAAACAGCTAGCCCTTTAATTGTAGGAATTGGTGAAAAAGAAAATTTTGTAGCATCTGATGTTCCTGCTATTTTAAATCACACAAGAGATATAGTTTATTTAGAAGATGGTGAGTTAGCTGTAGTTACTGCAAATAAAGTTGATTTTTATAATTTAGCTGGAGATAAATTAGATAAGAAAATTTCAAAAATAGATTGGAATGTAGCAGCAGCAGAAAAAGGTGGTTATGAACATTTTATGCTAAAAGAAATACATGAACAACCATCTTCTATGGCTCAATCTATGACAGGAAGAGTTTCTGAAGCAGAAGGTAAAATATATTTAGACGAAATAAATTTATCTGAAGACGAAATTAAAAATTTTAATAGAATAGTTATTTTAGCTTGTGGTACATCTTATTATGCTGGTATGGTAGCTAAATATTATTTAGAAAAACTTACTAAAATAGCTGTTGATATAGATTATGCTTCTGAATATAGATATAGAGAACCATATTCTGATGAAAAAACATTAGTAATAGGAATAAGTCAATCTGGTGAAACAGCTGATACTTTAGCTGCTATAAAATTAGCAAAAGAAAATGGAGCTAAAACATTAGGAATACTTAATGTTATTGGTAGTGCTATAAGTAGAGAAACTACAGGTAATTTATATATTCATTGTGGACCTGAAATAGGTGTAGCTTCTACTAAAGCTTTTACCTCTACTATAGTTTGCCTTTATATGTTAGCTTTGTATTTTGGAGAAAAAAGAAATACTGTTTCTGCTGAATACATAAAAGAAGCTGTTCATGAATTAAAATCATTACCTAACATAATAGAACATATTTTTGATTATAAAGAAGAAATAAAAAATATTGCTAAAAAATTAGCTAATTATAGAGATTGTTTATTTTTAGGTAGAAATTATAATTTTCCTATTGCTCTAGAAGGTGCTTTAAAATTAAAAGAACTTTCTTATATACATGCAGAAGGATATGCAGCTGGTGAAATGAAACATGGCCCTATAGCCCTAATTGATAAAGATATGCCTGTTGTTTCTATAGCTACTGAATCTTCTACCTATGAAAAAGTAATTAGTAATATAAAAGAAGTTAAAGCTAGAGATGCTATTACTGTAGTTATTGCAACTAAAGATGATAAGTTATTATCTAAAGAAGATTGTGATCATATAATTTATTTACCTAAAGTAAGAGAAGAATTATCTCCACTTGTTAATGTAGTTCCTTTACAGCTTTTATCTTATTATGTTTCTATAAGAAAAGGTTGTGATGTTGATCAACCAAGAAATTTAGCAAAATCTGTTACTGTTGAATAATGAACTTAGATGCTAATAACATAGGAGCTATAATAGCAACTAATTTACCTCTTGCCTTATTTTTATCATTTATAGGTGGTTTCCTTGCTAGTTTGACTCCTTGTATTTTTCCTATGTTACCTATAACTATAGGTATCATAGGAGCTAAAAATACTAAAAGTAAACTACAATCTTTTTTTATCTCTATTATATATGCATTAGGAATAGCTGTAACATATTCTTTTTTGGGTGTATTTGCTGCTCTTACTGGTAATTTATTTGGTTCAACTTTACAAAACCCATATATAGTTTCAACTATTGCAGGAATTTTTTTTATTATGGGATTAAGTATGTTTGATTTATTTTTTGTACAAGTTCCTTTATCATTACAAAATAAACTAACTAATGTTTATGGACAACAAAAAAAATCAAGCTATTTAGGTATTGCTCTAATGGGAATGATTTCTGGTTTGATAGCAACACCATGTGTAGGGCCTTTAATAGTAGCTCTTTTAACTTATATAGGTCAAACTAAAAGTATATTTCTAGGTTTTTCTATGCTTTTTTCTTTTGCTATGGGAATGAGTGTTCTATTAATTGTTTTAGGTACTTTTTCTAATTTATTAGTTAATATGCCAAAAGCAGGGAATTGGATGGAAACAATAAAAAAGATAATGGGATTTTTACTAATTTTGGTTTCTTTTTATTATATAAAACCAATTTTACCTTTACATTATTTTAATTTATTTTTAGGCATATTTTTTATTTTTTCAGGAGTTTTTTCAGGAGCAACAGATACACTGGATAGTAAATCATCTCAAAAAGAAAGAATTTCAAAATCATTAGGAATATTATTTTTAGTATCAGGTTTATTTTTATTTGTAAATACTTTAGCAAGTAAAGAGTTTTTAGGAAATAATTTTACATCTAATCTTAATTTAGCTAATAATCAAAAAATAGAAAATACAGAAGAATTAAAATGGTTTGATACAGAAGAAAAAGGCTTGGAAGTAGCTAAAAAAGAAAATAAAAAAATTATTATAGATTTTTATGCAGATTGGTGTGAAGCTTGTAAAGAATTAGAAAGAGATACATATACAGATGCTAAAGTTAAAGAAGAATTAAAAAAATTTGTTTTAGTAAAAATAGATGCTACTAAATCAGATGAAAAAATAAATAAACTTTTTGAGAAATATGGCATTATTGGTTTGCCTTTTGTATTATTTTTAGATGAAAATGGTAAGCCTATTGAAAAAGCAACATTAACAGGGTTTGAAAAACCTGAAGCTTTTTTGAATAGGTTAGAAAGTGTTAAATAAGAGGTTTTAAGTTGAAAAAGATAATACTTACTGGTGGAGGCTCGGCAGGACACGTTACCCCTAATATAGCTTTAAGTAAGGTTTTATTAGAAAATAACTGGGAAATAGATTATATAGGTTCTGTTGATGGTATAGAAAAAAATATTGTAGAAGAAGCAAAAATCTCTTACCATACTATTTCTTCAGGTAAATTAAGAAGATATTTTTCTATACAAAATTTTAAAGATCCTTTTAAAGTTATAAAAGGTATTTCAGATGCTAATGCACTTATAAAAAAATTGAAACCAGATGTTATTTTTTCAAAAGGTGGTTTTGTTACTGCTCCTGTTATTATTGCAGGAAGTTTAAATAAGATACCTGTAATAATACATGAATCTGACTATACACCTGGTTTAGCTAATAAAATTTCTATTCCTTTTGCAAAAAAAGTATGTGTTTCTTTTCCTGAAACTTTAAAGCATATACCACCAGAAAAAGGTATTTATACAGGTGCGCCTATAAGAAAAGAAATTATTTTAGGAAGTAAAGAAAAGGGATTAGAATTTTGTAATTTTTCCAATGAAAAACCTGTTTTATTAGTAATGGGTGGTAGTTTAGGATCTCAAGTTTTAAATAAAAATATAAGAGGTATTTTAAAAAGAATTATTGATAAATTTCAGATTATACATATTTGTGGTAAAGGCTTAAAAGATGATAGCTTAATTAATATAGAAAATTATAAGCAATTTGAATTTGTTGGTAAAGAATTAGCAGATCTTTTTGCTTGTACAGATCTTTTTGTTTCAAGAGCTGGCTCAAATGCTATTTTTGAATTTTTAGCACTTAAAAAACCAAATTTATTAATACCTCTTTCTAAAAAAGCTAGTAGAGGAGATCAGATATTAAATGCTAAATCTTTCGAAAAACAAGGATTTAGCAAAGTTCTTTATGAAGAAGATTTAGATGAAGATTTATTGTATAATTTTATCAATACTTTATATAAAGATAAACAAAAGTATATTGATAAAATGAATGATTTTAGTATAAAAGATAGTATTTCGGAAATATATAATATTATTCTTGGAAGTGTTAAATAATATGAATAAAACTATAGTTGTAATAGCTTTACTTTTCTTTTTAAATTCTGTAGCAAGTTTTCTTTTTCAACCAGCTGTTTTAGCTTTAATGATTCCTATAGTAGTAATTTTATCTTTTTCTCCAATAGGAAAAGCTTTAGCTTCTCTAATAACAGGTAAAAGTGTTAATACATATTCTTTGTTTTCATTTTCTAAAAATGAAGAAAATGAAATACATTTATTAAAAGAAAAATATAATAATTTAGAAAAAAAAATGTATGAGTACGAAGAAGAAATGTCAAAAATGAGAGAGATGATTATTTTTTCTGATAATAAAAAATTAAGTTTCCAAAATAATTCTAATGAAAATATAGAGGAACAACCTAAAAAGAAAATAGATTTAACTAAAAATAGAAACCTAGAAAATCGTTAATTTTATCTTAACTAACCTGATTATTAGAATATTTCATAAATAAATCTTCTATGTTCTTTTTTCTTTCGTAAAAAGCAATTATTTTTATACCTTTATTAACTAAAAAAGTATTTATTTCACTTAATTCTTCTAAGTCTCCAGAAAAATTAAAAGTAATAATTTCATCTTTTATAAATAAATCAGTTATTGATTCAATTTCTTTTAATAAAGTTTCAGTTTGCTCTAAATTTCTTACTACTTGTATTTTTACTTCTCTTTTTTTATCTTCAAATTCGATATCATGTAATTTACCATTTTTTACCATAACTCCTTTTTCCATTATTCCAAAAGAATCACAAAAATCTGATAATTCACTTAAAATATGAGAAGATACGACTAAGGTTTTTCCTTCTTCTTGTAAAAGTTTTAAGATATTTCTTAGTTCTATTCTAGCTTTGGGATCTAAACCAGATGCTGGTTCATCTAATAATAATATAGAAGGTTCATGTATTAAAGTTTTAGCAATACCTACTCTTTGTTTCATTCCTCTTGATAAATCTGAGATAAATTCATCTGTTTTTACTTCTAAATTTACTAAATTAATAGCTCTTTTAATTCTTGCTTCATGTTCAGGTCTTGGTATATTATAAGCTAAACAAAAATACTCTAGATACTCTTTTACTTTTAAATCATCATACAAATGAAAAATATCAGGTAAAAAACCTAGTTTAGCTCGAGCTTCCTTTCTTTGCTCTAAATTTTCTATTCCATCAACAAAAATTTGACCTTTAGTTGGTTCTAATAAAGTAGCAATCATTTTTATAAGAGTTGTTTTACCAGCTCCATTAGGACCAATAAGAGCAAAAATAGAGTTTTTTTGCACCTCAAAATTTACATTTTTTACTGCAATAACTCTCTCATATTCTTTATAAAGATCAACTGTTTTTATCATTTTTCAATCAAAAAATGAAAAGTAAAAAATATTTTTATTTACTTTTCATTTATCTCTAATTAATGATGATGCCCATGTTCTCCATGTATATGTCCATGAGCTATTTCTTCAGCAGAGGCATCTCTGATATCCATAATTTCAACTTCAAATTTTAATTTTTCTCCAGCTAAAGGATGATTCATATCTACAACAATAAAATCATCATGAATTTCATGAACTATAGCAGGTATATAGTTATCATCTTCATCCATAAGAGCAAACGGCATACCAACTTCTATTTCATAATCTTCAGGAAAAACATTTTTAGGAACTTCTTGAAAAGCATCATCGCTTATTTCTCCGTATGCTTCTTCAGGTTCAATTTCTACAACTTTTTTATCACCAACAGCAAGTCCATTTAAAGCTTTTTCTAAACCAGGAATAATGTTTCCATAACCACATAAGAAATATAAAGGAGTTTCTTTTTCTATTTCAAATTCTTCATTTGGATAAGTAGTATCAGCAACACTTCCATCATCTAAATATAAAGTATAATTGATTGCTACTGCTTTTTTGTCTCCTACTATTTGTTTATTTTCAGTACTCATTATTTTTACTCCAAAATTTATAAATTTTAATCTATTAATTATAAGACAAATAAAAAAACTATGTCTATAAAAATACTTTAAAACTTAATCATATCTATTTAAAATTGACCTAAGAATATTTGTATAATATAATACAAATATTGTTAATTATTGATTTTGAAGCAAAGCAGATAAGATGAAATATACAAATAAAAAGCTAAAAATATTATCTTTAGTTGTAACAGTTCTAGTTACAACCTCTAGTTTTCCTGTTTTTGCTTCTAAAGTTTATTCTGATATTCCTACTGGTTTTTGGGCTGAAAACCCAGCAGATGTTTTATCTGAATTAGATATTATGCAAGGAGCTTCTGCTACAGAGTTTGGTGGAAACTTGCCTCTAAATAGATATGAAACCGCAAGAGTTTTATCTGGTTTGTTAGGAAACAGAGCTCCAATTGGAATTATTTTATTATCTGATGTAAGACAAGGAAACCCTGATTTTAAATCTGTAATGAAAGTTGTTAATGCACAAATAATGGAGCCAACTAACAACAAATTTAGCGGAGAAAAAAAGATAACTCGTTATGAGTTTGCTAATAATGTGATGAAAACTTTGGATTATTTACAAGCAGAACCTCTTTCAATTAGACAAAAACCTAAAAGTATAGATGCACCAAAAGAAAAAAAAGCTATTTTAGAAAAAATTGTAAATATTTGGCAATTAACAGATGGTTATTCAGATTGGTCTGGAATAATTAGCAGATATGAGGCATTAGAAATAGTAGCAAGAGCTGCTATTATACTAAATCCAGAATTAAAAGCTAGATTAGGTGAAGTAAGCAGAAGTGGAGTTGCTCCAGTTTCTACCCCAACTCCTGTAATGCCTATTTACACTCCTATTCCTACTCCAGAAGTGCCAGTATACACCCCTATCCCAACTCCTGTAATGCCTGTTTATACTCCTATTCCAACTCCTATTCCAACTCCTGTAATGCCTATTTATACTCCTATTCCAACTCCTATTGTACCTCTACCAACTCCTATAATGCCTGTTTATACTCCTATCCCAACTCCTATTGTACCTGTGCCAACTCCTATTATTCCAAATAATGTAACTCCAACTCCAATAGTAACTCAACCTGTTAATCCTATTTTAACTAAAACAGGTGATATATTAAAAAATAATATAACAGCAAGAGGATTATATAATACTTATAACGAAACTATACCAGATACAACATTTGCGGCTGCAATAAAAGCAGGCTCTGAAAAAGTAACTAAATTCTCTGATACATTAGGACCAAGCGTAGCTATAGATGGTTCTTTTTGGTTAAAAGATGTTATAGATAATCCTATTTTAAAAGAAACAGGGGTTTTATTTGGTGGAAGTATGTTAGGGTCTTATTTATACCCTACAAAAACAAGTACTACAAAATCAGATACAGAAATAAGTGAAACTTTTAGAGGCTATTTAAGCTATGTATATAAGTTTTATAAAGCTTCTGATATGGAAGTTGCAGGTGGTTTGGATGGTTATATAAGAATGACAGATAGAAACCCTGCTAAACCAGAGGTAAACACTTATTGGAAAGCATCAAAAAGCTATTATGGTGTTGGTGGTAAAGTATTAGGAGCATATAAAGTATCTAATGAATTAAAAATAGAGGGTGCTTTAGGTATTCATTATGTTTCACAAAATCTAAATGAAAAAATAAATTATGGAACAAAACCACAAGAGGTTTATATAGATAGATTTGATATAGATGCTGATATTGTAGCTAAATATGATTTATTTAAATATGATAAGTTTGGTATTTATGGTAGTGGAGCTCTTTGGTATAGAAATTTAATTGGTGATGGAAGTCAATCTATAATAGGTTTTGGTGCTGGAGTAGGTAGTTCTTATTAATTATGCATGAAAGCATATCAAATTAAATAAAATACTAATATAAGCTTTAAAAGTATGTATAAAAGGTTATTTTTTACTAAAAATATTAGTTCCAAATCCAGTATTTTAGTATAAAAAATTACTTCTTTTAGTTTTGTATATATAACCAAAATTTAGATATAAGTTTACAAAAACCCTTAAATTAGATCTATAGTATAAAAATTTAAAATATAAACATAAAAAAAGGTATGTTTTATTAAATAAACATACCAATTAAAAATAATTTTTTATCTATTACTTAGGCTTTATTTTCTTCTTTTACTACAGTAGATCTAATACTTAATTCTTTCATAAGTTTAGGTTCTACTTCACCTGGTGCATTAGTCATCAAACAAGTAGCAGTTTGTGTTTTAGGGAATGGTATAACATCTCTAATATTATCACAACCACTAAATAACATAACAATTCTATCCAAACCTAAAGCTAATCCACCATGAGGAGGAGCTCCGTATTCAAAAGCATCCATTAAGAAACCAAATTTTTTCTTAGCTTCATCATCTGTCATTCCTAAAACAGAAAACATTTTCTTTTGAACATCTTTTCTATGGATTCTTATACTACCACCACCAAGCTCATATCCATTTAAAACTAAATCATAAGCATTAGCCATACACTTACCTGGGTCTGTATCTAAAAGTTCTAAATGTTCTGGTTTTGGAGAAGTAAATGGATGGTGTTTTGCAGCCCATCTTTTATCATCTGCATCCCATTCTAATAAAGGAAAATCTACTACCCATAATAAAGAAAATTTAGATTCATCAATTAAACCTAATTTTTTACCAAAATCAAGTCTAAATCTACCCAAAACATTTGCTACTACATCATATGTATCTGCTACGATTAATAAAACATCTCCATTTTGTATTTTTGCTGTAGTTTTTATTTCTTCCATTTCAGCTTCAGTAAAGAATTTAGAAATAGCTGATTTTACACTGCCGTCTTCATTATAAATAATCCAAGCTAAGCCTTTAGCTCCCATTTTCATAGATTTTGCTTTTAAATTATCAAGTTCATTTCTAGATATATCTGACATTTTTTCTAATTTTAGAGCTTTTACTTTTCCACCATTTTTAACTACATCTGCAAAGGCATTAAAATTAGATTTTTCCATAACATTACTTAAATCTATCAATTCCATACCAAATCTGATATCTGGTTTATCAGAACCATATAAATCCATAGCATCTTGATAAGTCATTCTTTTAATCGGAGGAAGTTCTAAGCCTTTAAATTCTTTTATCATTTTTAGCATTAAATCTTCAATAAGATTTAAAATATCTTCTTGTTTTATAAAAGACATTTCAATATCTATCTGAGTAAATTCAGGTTGTCTATCTGCTCTTAAATCTTCATCTCTGAAACATCTTGCAATTTGGAAGTATTTTTCATAACCAGCTACCATAAGAATCTGTTTAAAAATTTGTGGAGATTGTGGTAACGCATAAAATTCTCCAGGATGTACTCTACTAGGAACTAAGTAATCTCTAGCACCTTCAGGAGTTCTTTTTGTAAGCATAGGAGTTTCTATTTCATAAAAACCTTTATTATCCATGTAGTTTCTTACATATTGTGTTATTTTATGTCTTAGTTTTAATCTATTTTGCATAGAAGGTCTTCTTAAGTCTAAGTATCTATATTTTAATCTTAAAACTTCTTCTACATTTAAATCATCTTTTATTTCAAAAGGAGGTGTTTTTGCAGAATTAAGAATTTCTAAATAATCAGCATAAACTTCTATGTCTCCATTTTTAACATTTTCATTTAAGCTATCATCAGGTCTTTTTCTTAATTTACCTTTTACGGCTATAACAAACTCACTTCTTAATTTAGATGAAAGTTCATGAAAATCATTATTTATTTCTGGGCTAAAAACAACTTGGATAATACCAGAACGATCTCTTAGTTCTATAAAAACAACACCACCAAGATCTCTACGGGTATCAACCCACCCCATTAATACTATTTCTTTTCCCTCATCTTCTTTAGAAAGTTCTCCGCAACCATGTGTTCGGCTTAATGTTAACACTTTTTTTTACCTCTTTTTAATAAATTACACTCTTTTGAAATATAAGCATTATAAGTTGTAATCTTTTATAATAAAAACAAATTTTAACATAATTTGAGGTTTAAAGTTAATTTTAAAAGTTAGAAGTAAATAATTATAGCTTAAAAAGCTCTTCACTATCATTCAATTTATTATTAATATCTCTAATAGTATATTCACTCACCATATCATTATTAACATACATTCTTATAGATAAAACTACAAAACTTTGAGCATCAATTTTATAAATTTCATGTGTTATTTCTGGATCTGCTTTGGTAGGAGAAACTACTTTTAAAATATAAACCTTTTTATGATTTATTTCATTTTCTCCTATTAATTCTGCTTTGGCATCACGATGTTTTACAGCACCCAAACCATCAAAAGTAAATTTATGGTTTCTAGAATTAAGAAAAATAGGATCATCTATATTATAATTAAGACGCATAAAGCTAAAAGCACCACCTGGTTTTATTTTTATTTCTTTTCCACCTAAATATAATAAAGTAGAACCTACAGCCATGGGGTCATCACTCTCTGAAACTTTAAAAAGTATTTTTTTAGGCTTTTTCATTATTATTTTCCCAGAAATCCTTTTTTCTATAAGTTTATCTGTTTTTTTACCTAATTTATAATATCCTTTAGAATAAGTAGTTACATTTGCTTCTAAAAACTTATTTTTTACATCAGTTTCTAATATTTTATGTATAATATTTTTTACTTTATCTTCGGTATTTTCAGAAAAACCTGAAAACATAATAAAAAAAGATAATATAATTAATATTTTAAAAAAAGTATTCATTTTTTTTCCTTAAATTAAAAATCTTTATTCTCTATAAAATTATTTATTTCTTCAATATAATTTAATAACTTAATTAGTTTTGACTCTTCTTCTTTAGGTATTTTTTTTAAAAGTTTAGTGAAATCTTTTTTTAGATTTTGAGTATTTTTTAAAAGTTTTTCTTTTTTTAATAATTTATTTGTCTTTTTAGCTAAAACTTTAAAATAATCTTTATTTAAATCTTCATTTGATAGTAAGCTTTTATATTGATTTAGAAATATAATTTTTTGTTCTTCAATATCTTTAGCAGAAGCTATTTTATACAAAAAATTCCAACCTATAATTCCTTTATTTTTATTATAAGTTAATTTTTCTTCTTCTGAGGCATTCAAAGTCTTATTTTTAGAAGCTCCATAAAGTTGTATTTCTTTAAAAAGTTTTACTAAAGGAGGGTCTATTTTTCTAATATTTAAAATAGACGAAACAAAGCCTTTAGTTTTATTAAATTTTTTTGCTATAGAATCCTGAGTTAAGCCTTTTTCTTTTTGTTTATAAAAAACTTCAGCTATTTCAAAATTATCTAAAGATTGTCTTTCTTCATTTTCAATAAATTGTAATTCTTCTCGTTCATCTTCATTTATTTCATCATATTTTTCATTAAGAGAATAAGCTATTAGATCATCAGGAACTGTTTTACCAGATTCTTTTATTTTATTTCTTATAAACTCATCTGGTTCATTTAACATCATTAAGGCATTATATCTTCTATAGCCAGAAATTAGACATCTATCTGAAGTTATTAAAACAGGTTGTAATTGCCCTTTTTCTAAAATACTAATAGCCAAAGTTCTTATCATTTCTGGTTCTATATCATCTCTAATATTATCTCTTACTTTTACTTCGGCTAATTTTACTTTGGTTACATTACCAGATAAAGCTTTTTCAATATTTTGATGAAGTAACTCTAATTCTTTTATTCTTTCTTCAAGTCTTTGAACTTTATTTTCTTCTTGTTGTTCTTTTTTTGCTACTATAGATTTAGAAATAGCGTTTTTAAAATCTAATCCCATTTTATTAACCTTCTCCTATTAATCTTTCTAAAATCTCAAATAAAAGATTATAATAATCATAAGATACCTGAGAAGCTTCATCATGTTCAAAAATAGCTTTTTTAAGTGCTTGAGATTGTTGTACTGCTACAGCTTTTTTTATTTTTGTTTCAAAAGTATTAAAATTTTCTTTTACTGTTTCAGCTATTTGTTCATTTAAAGTATTTTTTTCAAATAGATTAATAAAAACACCTAATATTTTTAAATTAAAATCAGCTATAGCATCATTAGAACCAATATATTCAATTTCTTCAATAATATTAGAAATACCATCTAAGGCAAAAGGGTGTGGTTCTATAGGAATTAAACAAAATTGTGATGCATACAAAGCAATATGTAAGGCAAAATCTAGTGCAGGAGGTGTATCTATTAAAATAAAATTATAATTATTTTTTATATTTTTAAGTATTTTTTTAAGAATAAAAGGTGATTTGGTATCATTTCTATTTGTTCTTTTCCATTTTTCAAATTTTAAACTATTAGGTAAAATGTGTAAATTAGGATTTATTTTTATTACAGCTATTTCAAAATTATCTGGGTCATCAAAAACATCTGAAACTGATTTTTGATCATTTGTTAGATATAAATCAAAAGCTTGAGATAAATTACCTTGACTATCTAGATCTATTAATAAAGTTTTACCTATATAAGATAAACCAGTACCTAAATTAATAACACTCGTTGTTTTACCAACTCCACCTTTATTTTGAGAAATAGTCATAACTTTACAATTTAAATTATTTATATAACTATATTTCTCTAAAAAAGTTAGTTTTATAATATGTTCCCATTTAAAAATATTTTGTCCTGATTGTGTTTTGGGAATATCTAAATTGTAATTTTTTATCCTTTGAAGTAAAGTTGTTTTAGATACTTTTAATAATTCTTCTACTGTTTTTGTTTTCATAGCTTTTTGTAAAAAAAATAACTCATAAAATAAATATTACTAAAAATTACGCAAAAATAATTTTACACTTTTCTTAGTTATAAAGTTATTTTATAAAATTTTATTTATGATGTAAGTGATTTTTTTACATAAGAAAACTTTATTTAGTAAGAAAAATTAGTTATAATTGAAGATATTAAATGTTAAATAAAGGGTGTAAAAATTGTTAAACGTATTTTTAGATGATACTCGTCAACCTATAAATGCTTATAATGAAACAGCAGATTCTATTTATGTTAAAGAAAAATGGGCTTTAGTAAAAGATTTTGATGAATTTTGTACTTATGTAGAAACTATTTTTTATGAAAATAAGAGTTTACCAAAAATATTTTCTTTTGATCATAATTTAGCCCCAGAACATTATGCAAATGAACTTATAAATTATGATAGTTATAAAGAAAAAACTGGATATCATTGTGCTTTATGGCTTAAAGATTTTTGCGATAAAAACAAATTAGATTATCCAGAAGTTTATTCTCATTCGGCTAGTTATTATGGAAGAAGGAATATTTTATCTGTTTTTTATCCAGATTAAAACTTAAAATTATATATCTATTCCTATATAAATAAAATAATATTTCTCTTAATTAATTGTTAAAGCTGCGTTCCGTCATTCCATAGTATTACGGAATCTACGCAGCTTTTTTATAAAAATTTATCAAATAAAAACACACTAGATTCCTTGCTACCAAAGAATGATGGAGTGTGTTTTTAAAATATTTTAAAATCCTGTGAGAAATACGGAATTAGTTATAACTAAAAACCTACAGCAGTTTGAAAAATAAATTCATTATCCGTTTTACCAGCACCATTGTCTAAAATATACGCATAATTAAGCTTAAATTTAAATGTAGAATTTAGTTCTGGTAAAGGATAAAAATTAAAGCCAGCTGTTAATCTTTGTATAGGATTTGTAACTAAAATATCTCCTACAGTTTTATAATTATTAAGAGTTACATATTCATATCTTAAGGCAGGTTGGAAGCGATTCATAAATTTATAAGCAGTTTCAACAAAAAATCCATTTCGATCTATGTTTTTTGAATCAGTTTCTTGAGCAGATAAAGTATATTCACCTCTTATTTCAAAATTATCATTTTTATATTCCAAATCTAAATCGTAAAGAGATATATTTTTTAAACCATTTTGAGAATAAGCTCCTTTATACATAGAAAAACCTGTTTCAAAACCATTAAAAGTTAATCCTAACCTACCACCAAAAGCTTTAGATGAATTTTTTTGATCTCTATCATTATCTCTTAAACCTCTAACTTCTCCACCATATTTATCATCTTTTTGTTCTAAACCATTGGAAATATAGGTAGCGTAATTTAACCCTAATTGATCTACCACTTTAAGATTACCTCTTAACTGTAAACCTACATCTGCAAATACAACAGGAACTATATGTGAATCTGCTAAAGGTCTATCTGCAAAAATATTTATGTGTTCTGCATAAAGATATTCATTAAATTTGCCTATTGGTACTAAAAATTTACCCACCCGAAATGTTAGAAAATCAAAAGGAGAATAATCTATAATTCCATATCTAATACCAACTTCTGAACCTCCATGTTCGAACTCCATCATGGTTTCTACGGTTAATTGATCTTTTATATTTATACCTACAATAGGATTAAGATACATCATATCAAAAGTAGGAATAGTTTTTTTATCTCTAAATTCACTAGTTCTAAAATGAAAAACTGAATAACCATGTATATATGGTTTTAATTTTAAGTCATCTAATTGTTTCCCAAAACCACCTGATTCACCCGAAACTACTTCTATATTAAGTAAATCTTCTAAAGATAAATCCATTAATTTTTTATCCTTTTCTTGCTCTGCAAAAGAATTAAAAGATAAAGAAGATAAAAATAACGATATTAATAAACTTGTTTTTAAGTTGTTTAACATAATCTTACCTACCTACCAAATTTTAAATGAATATTATAATTTTTTACATTTATCCTATAAACATTATATAAAGAAGTATGTTATAATTAACACTATATTAATAAATTATTAATATTTTTGCATTTAAAAATCTTGAATTATATTAATCAAAAAATTTTTTTTGGAATAACTAAAAAATGAAATATAAATTATTTTTATCTTTTATAATAACAACTTTAGTTTGTTTTTCTGCATTGGCAGAAAGCATGCCAGTTCCTATAAAAATACAAACAGCCTTGTTTCTTAAGATTTTGTCCTATGATAAATCTATAAAAAGTAATATTAAAATAGGTATATTAAGTGGTTCTAATAAACAAGAAATATTAAAATCTTTTCAAGCTATAGCTAATGAAAAAATAGGTAGTTATTCTTTTTCAGTAGTAGATATTAATGATATAAGAGATATTAGTAATAAAAATATTAATGTACTCTATGTTCCACCAGATAATAAAAATAAAATTTCTCAGATAAGTAAAGCTGCCAAAAATTCTGGAATATTAACTTTAACAGGCATTCCTGATTATGTAGAATCAGGCGAGCTTTCTGTTGCAATAGAAACAAAAGATGGTAAACCTAAAATTTTAGTAAATATGGATTCTTTTAAAAGAGAAAATAGAGATTTTAGTTCTCAATTATTGAAATTATGTAGGATTTTATAATATTAATTCCATTACTATATCAACCCTTTTATAAGAACTATCAGTTTCTGAATTTTTAATTTCTTTAAAACCTAGTTTCAAATATAAGTTTATAGCTGATTGTAGTTTTTTATTAGAAAGTAAAACTACTTTTTTGGCACCTAATTTTTTAGCTTCTGATATTATTTCTTTAGCTAAATAAAAACCTATTTTTTTACCTTGAGCTTTTGGGCTAACAGCCATTTTTGCCAATTCATAAACATTATTACTTATTTTTAATAAGGCACAAGTTCCTATTATTTCATTATTTAGTTTAGCAAATTTTATTACTCCACCTTTATTTAAGATATTTTCTTCAGGATAATTTAATAGTTTTATATCGTCATCTTCTAATACAAAAAATTTTTTTATCCATTCTTCATTTAAACTTTTAAAATAATCTTTAAATTCTTTTTTATAATCTATAACAGATATTTTTTCACTATAAAAAAACTCACTTATAGCTATATCTGGATTTTCTGGTGCTAAAGGTTTAGGTATTACTAAACTTGATTCTTTTACTTGATTTTTGTTTTTCATAATAAATTCTCCATTTAAATTAAATTTTTCATATATTTAGCTAATAAGATTTCATTTTCTTTATTAGATTTAGAAAGGGTATTAATGATATTTTCTTGTTCTTTTAAAGATTTATTTTGGCTTAATTTTTTTTTAGCTTCTAACTTTTCTATTTTTATTTCAAAACAAACAATTCCATTAATCATTTTATTTTTATAAGTTTCTGGAAAGTTATCCCATTGTTTTATATAATCTTTTTCATAGTTATTTATCATTTTATCTATTATTAATAAAGCTTTTTCTTTTTCTTGCATTAAATTAACCTTTCCATAAGCCTGAACTGAAATATAATTCCAAGTAGGTACATTTAAAATATTTTCATAATTTTTGGGCGATATATAAGCGTGAGGTTCAGAAAAAACTAATAAAACATTTTGTTTATCTAAATCTTCTAATTGAGGATTATTTTTTGAAAAATGGGATATTAAAATTAAATCATCTTTATCTTCATCTATAACAAAAGGTAAATGATTAGCAATAGGTATATTATCTTTTATTGAAATAATCAAACCAAAACTATGTTTTTTTATAAAATTAATACTTTCTTCTTTATTCTTATTAGAGAATACCTCAGAGCTCTGCTCTGGGGTTTCAGGGGGTACGGGGGCAGAGCCTCCTACCTTCCTCCTGCGGGGTTGATACCCCGTAGGAGGTCTTAAATTCATTTTCCATTAAATAATGATGTGGTATATACATTTTTTTATTCCTTAAATTTATTAAAAAGCAATTCACATTTTACTCTTGCCTAATGAGGCTTTAGAAGTATCATGCTTAATGAACACTACTGATAAAAATACGATTCCTAACGTAATAAAACCATAAAAAGATAGATTTTCTCCTAACATAAAAAAAGCAAAAATTGTACCAAAAGCTGGTTGAAATAATTGCATTTGACTTATTTTAGAAACCCCTATTTTATTCATTCCACTATACCAAATAAACATTCCTAATAATTGGCTAATAAAACCTATATATAAAATCGAAAGCCAAGATATACTAAAATATTCAAAATTTAGTTTATATATTTCAGGAATCGCTTTAATTGAAGTAAAAGGTAAAGTAAGAACCAAAGCCCAAGAAATTACTTTCCATCCACCCAAATATTTGCTTAATTTTCCTCCTTCAGCAGATACAAAACTACTTATGATTATTGCTATTAACAAATAAATATCAGCTAATTTAAAAGAATCTTTTGAATTAAAAGAAAAAAATATTATGGATGAAGAAGCTATTATAGAACCTATCCAAAATGCTTTAGATTGAACTTCTTTTATTCTAAATTTTGCAATTAAAGAAGTTATTATAGGCGATAAAGCTGTTATTATAGTGCCGTGTGAAGAATCAACTAATTTTAAAGCTGAAGATGAAAAAATAGGAGAAAATAATATTCCCAAGGCTATTATAAAAATACTTTTAAAATATTTTTTTTCTGGTAATTTTTGTTTTGTAACCAAAAGTATTATAGATGCTAAAATAGCACCTAAAAAACCTCTTCCAAAAATAACTAAATCTGAATTAAAATGATTTAGTGCTATTTTTGTCATAGGAAAAGTAAGACTAAAAATTATTATACTTAAAACTCCATAAATAATTCCTTTTGTTTCATTGTTTTTTATAAAACTAAGTTCAAAAATTTTAATCATAGACACCTACTATAACGTGAATCGTGAGTCGCGAATCAATTATTTTAGATTTACAATTCACAAAAATACTAATTATATTTTCTCTAAAAAAGTATTTGAAAAAAATAAACAGTTTAGTATAATATTAACCATAACAGATTAAAATATTTTTATAATTTACATAACAGATGAATAAAGAATTTGCTTATATTAAATTGGCTAACACACTGCAAGATGCTATAGAAAAAGGAGTTTATCCTGTAAAAAGCAAAATGCCATCTGTTAGGCTTTTAAGCAAAAATAATAATTTAAGTGTCTCAACTGTATTACAATCTTTTTATGAACTAGAAAATAGAGGTTTAATTTATGCAGTGGAAAAATCAGGTTATTTTGTTAATATTCCTATTAATGAAAATTTTTTATTGAAAGATAATGCTATATATAAAAGTAAAATTACTAAAATAAATAAATCTAATTTAATTTCATCTATTTTTAATAATCGTAGTAATAAAAACTTATATCATTTAAGCTCTTCTGTTTTACCTTTAACTCTTACTCCTGCAAAAGAATTAGCTAATATAACTAAAAAACTTTGTAATTATCATGAAATGGAAATTAATAAATACTCTATTCCTTTAGGTATAGAAGAATTAAGACAAGAGATAGCTAAAAGTTATCTTAAACATAACATTATAGTTTCACCTGATGAAGTAATTATTACTAATGGTTGTATGGAAGGAATTAGTTTAGCTCTAAGAAGTATTGCTAAAGCAGGAGATATAATAGCAATTGAATCACCAACTTACTTTGGCTTTTTGCAATTAATAGAAAGTTTGGGTATTTATGCTTTAGAGATACCAACTAACCCTAATACTGGTATAGATTTAGAAGCTTTTAAACAATTAGCCAAAGATTTTAAAATAAAAGCATGTTTAGTAGTTCCAAATTTTAATAATCCTTTGGGTTCATTAATGCCAGAAAAAAATAAGCAAGATTTTGTAGAAATTTGTAATAAATACGATTTAAAAATTATAGAAAGTGATGTTTATTCTGAACTATATTTTGAAAATTCTAAACCCAAACCTTTAAGATATTATGGAGATAATGAAAATACTATTACTTGTTCTTCACTATCAAAAACTGTATCTGCTGGGTTAAGAATTGGATGGGCTATAAATAAAAAATATTTAGAAAGTATGGAAAAACTAAAATATAGTAATACTTTGGCTACACCGACTTTAACACAAATGATAGCTAAAGAGTTTTTAAAAAATACTGGTTATGAAAGGTATTTAAATAATACTAGGAAAAATTTAAAGCTAAAAATGAATCAATTACACAAATTAGTCTCTCAAAATTTTTCTTTTTCAGATGAAATTAAAATTTCTAATCCTAAAGGAGGTTTTTCTATTTGGTTAAAACTACCAGAAAATATAGATTCATTTGATATTTATAAAAAAGCTTTAGAAGAAAATATTTCTATTGTACCTGGGATTGTTTTTTCTCCTTCAGAAAGGCATAATAATTATATTAGATTAAGCTCAAGTTTTGATTATGAAAATATTTTAGAAGATAAAATAAAAATTTTGGCTAAAATTATTTTTAATAATTGATATTTTGTGTTATTTTGTAATTATGGGTGGATTAAAAAATTATAGATTTACTAAAATAGAATAAATAATATTTTTTTCATTCTTTTATAACTCAAGTTCATAATCTTTTATTCTATTTATTTGAATATCATACGATGGTCTATTCGCTGTTACAATAAAACCATTTCCTTTATTATTTACGTATGAATTATGATAATAATAATTTTTATTTTTATTTTCTAGTACAGTTTTTTTAACCATTTTAAAATTATTAATTTTTACTGATACTAAAGAGTAATTATCATTTTTTTCTTGTTCAAAAAATATAACCCCATTTCCATTTTTATCAATATAGATAGAATTAGATTTTGTACCCCACCTTTTTGAAATATAATCTCCATCCATATCTTCAAATACAATTGTAGATTCTTTATCAATTTCATAATTTTTTACATTATGTTTATATATAGAAAATTTATCATTATTTATTTTATATTTATACTCTAAAATAAATCCATTACCTAAAATATCTAAGAAATTATAAATTTATTTTATTTTTATATAGATTTTCTAAATCTCCAATATCTTTAAAATTTTCTATTTTTTGCAATATAGTTCATATTATAGCTTTTTAATATTAAAAAACCAGTTCCATTTATATCTAAATTAATATCTGGCTCAAATGCTCTATCATTAAATGAATTTTTGATATATTAAATTTATATTCTTCACTAATATAATTTGAATTATTATAAGTAAACTTAATTTTTTTTAGAATTAAATTAAATTTATTTTCCGTATCTTTAGCCAAAAAACAAAGGATGTAATTATTTTTATCAATTTGAAGTATTTTATGATCTCTATAATAAATCATATTTTTATTTTCAAAATCTATTTTTTTAGAACTATTATAATAATTATTTTCTATTTTACTTAAATAAAGTGGCTTTTTTAAACTAGAATCAAAAAAATCTCCCTCTACAGGATCAGGGTATATTTCTCTATAATAATCGTTTTTAAAATAAGCTAAAAGACCATCATTATTTTTATCAGAACTATATAAATTTATTCCTATATCAGCATCAGGTTGCTCATCTTTTAAACAAACTTTTTCAGTTATTTCTAAATTTTTTTTATTTTTAAAATTTCATTTGTAAAAACAATAGCTCCATTATCATTATCATTTTAGAATTAAGTTTGTAACTATACCAACAAAATGGTTTTCCCAGTTCTATTTTATGAGATGGAGTTGTATCACAATAAAAAGGGTTAAAAATAAAAGGGTACAACTATTTAAAGAAATAAAAATAATAAATAAAACTAATAGTATTTTTTTCATTCTTTTATAACTCAAGTTCATAATCTTTTATTCTATTTATTTGAATATCATACGATGGTTTATTAGCTGTTACAGAAAACCATTTCCTTTATTGTTTACATATGAATTATGGTAATAATAATTTTGTTTTTATTTTCTAGTACAGTTTTTTAACCATTTTAAAATTATTAATTTTTACTGATACTAAAGAGTAATTATCATTTTTTTTTGTTCAAAAAATATAACCCCATTTCCATTTTTATCCATATAAATAGAATTAGATTTTGTACTCCAAATTCTAGAAATATAACTACCATAAATATTTTCGTAGATACCATTAATATCTTCAAATACAGTTACATATTCTTTTTCAATTTCATAGTTTTTTAGATTATGTTTGTATATAGAAAAGATATTATACACATCGAAGAGAGAGAGAAAGAAAGCTTTTATATATTCTAAAATAAATCCATTTTCTAAATTATCTAATGAATTATAAGTAATAAATATATTTTTAGATAAATTTTCTATTTTTCCAACATCTTTAAAATTTTCTATTTTTTGCAATATAGTTCATATTATAGCTTTTTAATATTAAAAAACCAGTTCCATTTATATCTAAATTAAAATCAAAAGAAAATTTGTTAAAATCAATATCATATTTATATTCAGGTATATAAATAGTATATTCTTCAGATTTATAATTATAATCATTAAAAAAGATAATTTTTTTGATTAAGAAAAATATTTATTTTCTCTATCTTTAGCCAAAAAACAAAGAATATAATTATTTTTATCAATTTGAAGTATTTTATGCTCTCTATAATAAAGATTATTTTTATTTCAAAATTTATTTTTTTGAATTATGATAATAATTATTTTCTATTTTAATTAAATAAAGAGGTCTTTTAATATAAAATTAAAAAAAATTATCATCAGGATATATTTCTCTATAATCGTTTTCTCTAAAATAAGCTAAAAGACCATCATTATTTTTATCAGAACTATATAAAATTTATTCCTATATCGGCATCAGGTTGATCATCTTTTAAACAAACTTTTTCAGTTATTTCTAAATTTTTTATTTTTAAAATTTCATTTGTAAAAACAATAGCTCCATTATCATTATCATTTAGAATTAAAGTTTGTCACTCTACCAACAAATGGTTTTCCTATTTCTATTTTATAAAATGAGTTGTATCACAATAAAAAGGGTTAAAAATAAAAGGGTACAACTATTTAAAGAAATAAAAATAAAAAATAAAACTAGTAGTATTTTTTTCATTCTTTTACCTCAAAAATAAAAAAGTAGAATTAATTTTATTTTAATTCTACTTTTTAAAATCATGATTACAAGCCCATTTTCTTATGTAATTCTTTTATTTGTTCATCATTTAAAGCTTGTTTTATTATTGCAAATCCATAGAGAACTCCTTTAAGTTTAAATCATTTTTATTTAGCCCTGTATCACTACCCCATAGTAATCCATTATAGCTTTCTGCCTTCATAGTTACCTAAAAAACATTCTACCTCTTCCATCTGTTACACTAATTAAATTTGTTGATGGATATGCTGAATCTACAAATGATGTACTTAATATACTTTGGTTTTTTACCACTGTTTTTATATTAGTTATTGTATTTAAACTTTCTGATATTGCAAATGGTACTCCTGTTTCTGTTACTTGTTCATTACTTTTAAATACATAATATATATCACCTGTATTAGGATCTTTTCCTTGATTTGTATTTATTATATATAATTGCTTATCTGTAAAATTATTAAGTTTAGAATGATCATAATAACTACCTGACCACCATTTTGATAAATAAAACCCTGTATTTGCTCCTATAACAGAATCATCTTTTACTAATTTTACTAAAGCAATAGTAGTATATTTATCTAAAAACTCATAATTACCATCAGGTACTTCTAATGCAGAGAAAGGTGAGTTAGAGAAATCAAGACCCCATTTACCATTATCGTTAATCCAAGATGCAGAGTTATCCAAAGAATTTCTAGTTATTAATTTTATTCCATTTAGATTGTTAAAAGAATAATCAGTTAAATCACCTTGAGATTGAGGGTTAAAAATATAACCATAATCAAGATTAGTAGTAACTCCATTTACTGTTATTGATGTTGGGAATTGTTTAGTTTGATTAGTATTATTTTGCACATTAATAGCATTTGGTAATGTTATTGTACCTCCATCTGCTTGTATTGTTACATCTTTTAATCCTGTTGTTAAATCATTAGCAGTTTTAAATGCTACTACATAATTTGCACCGCCAACTATTTCTTGAGGTTTTCCATCTATTAAAATAGTTGGATTATTTATATTTCCAATTACACCTAAATATCTTATATCACCAGTATTTGTTTTTAAATTATTTATATCTTTTGCTAATGTATTTTCTGTTGTCATTTCATTTGATATTGAAGATGAGGTAGCTAATGTCCTAAATCCTGTTGTACTAGTAGAGTTTACAGAAACAGATCCTCCATATAAAGATTGTGCTTTAGGTACAAAGTAATAAGGATTACAATTATTACCTGTTTGATTTATTGTAAATTTTCTTCCAGCCAGATAACCTTCACCTTTATAACTATTATTTTCAGCACCATAAACACCTGTCATTCCATCTAGTTCATCATATATAGAATATCCTGCCAAGGAATCTGAATTTCCTCCATCATATTTTTTACCAGAAAATACTTGATAACCATAAGCATAACCTGTATTACTCGAATTTGATTTTAAATTTAAAGTTTTCATTTCAAAGTTAGCTTTATAGTTACTAGGATTATCTAAACCTATTATTTGATCTGTTTTATATCCATTAAAAATATAATTGTAGGTATTTACATTAGTTACTCCATAATCATCTACATTATGTTGTCTAACAATCATAGAATGTTTGCCTAAATTTTTAGTTATAGTTAAAGCATTATATAAATCTAAGTTTCTTGCATTTACATTTCCCGATGGATTAACATTTTTATCTGCTAAGTCCGCACCTAAATATCTTGTTTTATCTATATAACTATATTTTCTATAGGCAATAAAATTTTCATCAACTATTGGTTTTCCACTGTATTTAACTATATTTTCTATCTGAGCAGGGCTTAAATTTATTCCATTTTGTTTGGCTACTTTCTTGATAAGTCCACAGGCCCCACTGATCAAAGGAGTTGAGAATGACGTACCAGAATCTCTTATGTATATTTTTTGATTTGTATTTGGATCATAGCTTGGTAAAATAATATCTTCTGCTGAAGCAGATATATCAACTACTTCTCCATAAGCACTTTTTCTCCATATATATGTTCCATTATCTGGAGGTAAATTATTTGGAATAGGTATAGTATTATCTTCTCTAGAAGTTTTATAAACAATTTGTTTTCTACTTGTTGTACCTCCAACAATTATACAACCATTTGGAACTTCATGTTGTTTTATATAAAAAGGGTTATTTCCTGCCCCAACTACTACCACTTTTGCTTTTGACATATCTGAATTAATTACTACTTCACTTATTCTTTTCAAAGTTAAAGGATCTAAGGTAGCAGTAGTTCCATCAACAGTTTGACTTATATTTATAATATCTATAGAGTTATCTAAACCAACTAATTTTATTGCTTCGCTTATCACCAATGAATTAATAAGCTCTCCATTTTCATTATAACTATTATTAGATGTAAATCTAACAGGTAAAATTTCAGAATTTGGTGCAATACCAGCTAACCATTCATTATTATTAGAAGGAGCTCCTATTAGTGATGCTACTTCTCCACCATGATTTGGAGAGACATTACTATTATTTCTTACATCTCCATCTATTTTATCAAAATTACTCCAAGGTCTCCACCAAACTGGTTTATATGTTACAGAATATCCAGGCAAATAATTAGGTCTATCTATAGCATTTGAATCTACATCAAAACCATTATCTATTACTGCAATTCTAGGTTTTTCTATTGGTCCATTATTATATGCTATATCCCACCCTCTAATAATCTGATGCCTATCAAACCAGTAAAAATCTTTATTTAAATCTGCTGTTCTAGATTCATTAGTAGTTGTACTATCTATTACAGGAACATTCGTTATATAATCAAAAAAAGGATCACTACCTTTTTTACCATAACTATATTGACTTGTAAAACCTAATAAAGATACTCCCAAAGGACAAGTTTGTTCTGATGATGAGGCTGGAGAATAAGCTAAAGGTACATAAGCATTTCTAACAAAGGATAACGCTCTTAATTCTCTAGCTATTACTTTTGAATCAATATTATTAGGGAAATTATATACATGTACAGATAAATCATCTGGAAATTCACCTTCATAATATTTACTCATTAATTGCTGTTCTTCGGCTATCTTTTGTGTTGTTATAGCAGAATCAACATAATTTATCGTATCACATTTATCATCTTTTGGTTCTTGACCATGATCATGATGTCCATCATCATTATGATCATTATCATCTAAATGTTTTACTTTGAATTTTTTATCATCTTTATCTTTTTTTTCTTTATTTTTCTTGTCTTCTTTCTCTTTATCTTTTTTACAAACTATTTTATTTTTATCAGCTGGATCATAATACCCTAATGTATGTACAGATTCAACATTATATTTATCTAAAATAGCATTTATTTGTGAAGCATAGTTAGAATTGATAGAACTTATTGAGCCTCTTGTTTTTACTCTAAATTTATCATTATTATGATAAAAAACAATAACACTTCCATTAACTACTGGTAAGCTTTCAGATGGCGGAGTATCAAAATTTAATCTTTGTTTTTTATTTATAGTATTTTGAATATTTAAAATATCTTTTTGTATAGATTGATCTAAATCATCTTTATATAACGGAATCACACTATAATCTTTAAAAGTACCAGAAGATGCTTCAGGATCAGGTGTTGCATTCAAAACCTTAAAGTTATTATTATTATCTATTTTCCCTAAATTATTTCCATGTATTTGACAAGATAAAATTAAAGATATAGATCCTAATGCTGAAAGTAAAATTCTATTTTTCATTCTAAACATACCTTGAAGATAACTATTGATAAAAAAATAAAGTGAAATAATTATTTTTTATTTATATCTGTTAAGATTATATCAAAAAGATTTTTTTATTTCAATAATATTTTTTGAAAGTTAACTTATATTTTTTATCCGTTTTATCTGTAAAATCTATGGATAAACAAAAAATAAATGTTATTTTTTATATGCCCCTATTAAATATTTAAAGTTTTATAATACTAACTTGTAATTTATTCTAGCTGGCTATGATTCACAGAATTTTTTGATGAAATTGATATAAAATTTTCATAAAATTTATCAAAATCAGGTTCTTTTATAATTTCATTTTTTAATTCATTATTTTCATCTAAATGAATTAAAAGCCAAATAGGAAGAGTAGCTACAGGTTTATCTTTATTTAATTCAAAAACTTTTTCTGCAAATTTATCCCAAACTGGTAAAACCCAATTTTCCACACCATTTTCTCTTAATAAAGACATCATTTTATCAGCTGCGGGACGACAAGTAAAAAGTTGAGATTGTCCTTCAACTCTTATAGAAAAATAACCATAAGCCCTGCAAATAGCTGGTCTAACAGGATAAATAGAACAAGAGCCTTCTATTAAAAAGGGGCAATAACCACATTTAAAATCTGGTCTAGGGGCTTGTGATTTTATTCTCTTAGTATGAGGTTCTTGTATTCTAGCTTGCTCTTTCATTAATTGATCTAATTGAGGTACATGATCTTTTAAAGTTCTATCAATTACTATTTTTAAATTTTCTTTTGGATAATTCTTATTCAAATATTTAAAAATAATTTGCCATTCTATAGTAGTAGTTCTAGGTAAACCAAAAGATTCGCAACACATACTACACTTATTTTTACAAGGAATCTCTTGATATTCTTCTTTTACTTTTTGAACTAATAAATCCATCAAAAAGTATAAATCTTTGATATTATTAGACAAACCTACATTAGTCGATTCATTAATAAGTGGGGCAAAACTAACTATAATATTTTCAAGAGTTTGATCCATTTTCATACGCAACACTATCCCTACTAAATAAAGAAATTATAGCCATTAAAAACCAAAGTAAAATATGAACCTGAGGCCTGTACCAAACAGTATCAGCCATACCTTGAATAATAAGGCCTACTATACCAGCCAAACTACCTAATAAGAGCATTTTAGTATTGTAAGTTGTTTTAGCAATTACACCCCATAATGCTCTGAACATATGTGTAAAAAGCATTAAAGTAAAAGATATTAAACCAACTAATCCTGTTTCAACCATTGTTTCTAAAAAGATATTATAAGCAGAAAGAGCTTTAAAACCGCTAAACATATAAAGCGGATAGATTTTTTCAAAAGTAGTATTACCTGGTCCAATTCCTATTAACATATTATCTTTAAACATATTCCAACAAGAAATCCAAACATTCATTCTAAAAGAATTAGAAGAATGACCTCTAGAAGTAAAAATACTTGTAAAACGTTCTAAAGTAGCTGGTGATTTTATTAATAAACCAACAAAAGCTAAAATAGCTAATAAAATAGCTCCAATAAAAAATAATTTAAAATTTTTAGATTTGGTTATTTTATCATAATAAATAAAAAAAGAACCTAATGCAAAAACTCCAGCCATACCTATTGCTGCTAACCAACCTCCTCTTGAATAAGTAAAATATAGGCAAGGTAATTGAACAGCAAGTGAGCCTAAGATAATTAATTTTCTCCAACCAATATTTAAAAAATAAAAAGCTGTGGATAAAGAAATAGTTGGAATTAAATAACCTGCTAATAAATTAGGGTTTTTTAGAAAAGAATAAACTCTAGTAGTTTTAAAATTCATAGCATTAGGATCATCCCATAAAGCACCTTGATAAGGTTCTACTTTTATATAAAATTGATAACACCCATAAGCAGAAACTATAGTTGATGAAATAATCATTGCCCATAAAACCATTCTTATATTTTTTACACTACCCAAATTAACCATAAAAATCATATAAGCAAGGAAATAAACTATTAATTTTGAAAAACCTTTTAGAGATGCCATTAAATATGGTGAAAAGCCTACAGCTACTAAATTTATAGCAAAAAAAGCCATTACTAAAAAAAGTAAAATATCTGTTTTTCTTGAAATAGTACTAGGTTTTAAAAAATGTTGTAAAGAAGTACATAAACCAGCTAATAAAACTAGATTAGCATTAAATTCTGTAGAAACAAAAGGAGAAGCAAATATAAGTAACATTATAGAAGCTAAAGTAAGAGTTTCTGTTACTTTTGCTGTTAAGCTTTCTTTGGAGATAGGAACAATAAATTTTTCTAATAAACTAATGAAAAAACTAATCACCTTTATAGGTAAACTATTACTTATGGTGTTTTTCCAAACTTCTTCTTTATTTTTTAGGCTTAAAGTTAAAAATATATTTTCTATTGAAGACATTTTAATTATAAATATAATAAGACAATACGAATTTTAGCAAAATATAATTTTTTTGAAAATAAGAGTAAGCTTAATATAACCGTTTTTAACAAGAAAAATTGTAACGAAGATTTTTATATTATTAGTTTTATATTTGTTCTAAAACAATTTCATCATCTATAATTAAAACTTTATCTTTAGTAATTTTTCTTTTGAAAAAAGCTTTTTTCTTTAAATTATTACAAAAAACTTTTATACCAGATATACTTTTTGAAGTATTTTCTTGTTTAAAAATATAGTCTAAAATTTTATTATAAGTTTCTGAAGTTATTCTATTTTCAATTTTATTTTTATTAGAAACTTTATCAAATTCTTTTAAAAATTCTTTTATTATAGATAAAATATTTTCTTTAGTTGGATTATTAATAGTTATTTTTTTATCAAAACGCCCATCTCTTATAGTTGCTTCATCTAAAAGCTCTTTATAATTTGTTGCCGCCATCAAAATAAAATTAGGTATAGTTCTAGATTTTACAATAAAATCTAACATGGTTGCTCTTAAATTTAAATTACTATGTTTAGATGCAATTCCATCAAATTCATCAAAGAATAATAAACAACCATTTTTACTTAGTCTGGCTATTTTAAAGGCGGAATCAAAAATATCTGATAATTTTTTAGCATCTTCAGCATAAAAACTTGAAGAAATATCTTTACTAATAATTTTTATAAAGTCTAAATGAAATTCACCTGCAATAGATTGAGCTATAAAACTTTTACCGTTCCCAGGTGGCCCTTCTAATAAAATACCTCTTTCTGCCTCTATATTAAATAACCTTAATTCAGCAGCTTTTAAAACAGAAACCACAGAGTTTTTTATTTCATCTTTTATTTCTTCATATCCGATTATGTTATTAAAATTAGTGAAATTTTTCTTTGCACTTAAATAAGAAAATTTATCTTTACTAGAAGAAATAACTTTTTCTTTAAAAACATCCAAACTATAATCAATAATATCTTTATTTAGGTTTTTATTATTAGAATCATAAATAATATTTTTTATAGTATTACAGATTTCTTTTATATCTCTACCAGATAAGCCTTCTGTTTTTTCTAAAAAAGTATGTTTATTTATTTTAAACCAATTAAATTCTTCTAATTCTGGAATATATAATTCAAATAATTTTTCTCTTTCTAATTTACTAGGTAAAGGCACTATTTGCATATCAAAACGGCTAATAACAGCACTATCTATAGTTTCTGGTATATTGGTTGCACCAATAATAAAAACCCTTTGTTTTCCATTATCAACACCATCAACTTGTGCAATAAATTCATTAGTAATATCTTTAGCAAAGCTATCTGTAGATAAATCAGTTCTTTTGGTAAAAACAGAATCAATTTCATCAATAAAAACAATAGTTGGTTCCATAGCTCTTGCTTTATCAAAAATCTTTTTTACTTCTGCTCCAGAATGCCCTACATATAATTGTTTTAAATCTGATAATTTTAGTGGTAAAAAATTAAAACCAGCCATAGAAGCAATAGATTTTGCTATAAGTGTTTTACCTGTACCAGAAGGTCCTGTTAAAATTATACCTTTTTTAGCATAAGGTTTGTTTTCAATAAAGTTTTTAAATTCTATTTTTATACGTTCTTTTATTTTTTTATCTAAAATTAGTTCTGTATCAAAGTCTATTTTTTCTTCTATTGGAGTATTAAAGTATTTATTTAATTTAATATCTAGTTTTTCATAGTCATAACTTATTTCTTCTATTTTAGCTAAAGGTTCGACAATAGAAATATCTGAAATAGCTTTAAACTCTTTTATAAATATATTAAGAGCTTGTTTTAAATTAAAATTATTGCTTTTAAAAGCAGTAGAAATATTATTTAGTTTTTCAAAATTTATATAAAAATTAGTATTTTTAAAAATATAGCGATAAAAAGAGCTAAAATACTCTTCAGAAGTAGCCATAGGTATATTAATAAAATTATCTTTATTAATATCAAAATAATAATTTTCCAAAATCTCTACACTTTTTACTAATACAATTACAAAAAAATTAGGTTCATATAAAGAGTTCCACTTACTTATGAGTTTTATTATTTCTGTATTATGCATATTAAAGTTAAAAAGTTCTGCTAACCATTCAAAAGAATCTATTATTAATAATCTTTTTTCTTTAGAAGTAGAGAAAAAATTATTTAATTCGGATAATTTTTCATTTCTTTTATTTTTTTTATTATTAGTAGTTATTGTATATTGTGTAATATCAGAATCTTCTATTTTTTCTTTATTTTTAAAATAATCATCTAAAAATCTATAAGATTTTTTATTAAAACAATTTAAATTAAATTCACCATCTATATAATATGAATATTCTGTTTTATATTCTTTTCTAAAAAAATAATAAAGTGAATCTTTTAAAGATAAAGTACCTAAATTAAAATCGTTATAAAAGTAGTCATCTATATTATTTCCATATAAGAAAATAACATTATTTGACTTATTTAAAGTATTTTTTATTTCATTTTTTAATCTATACATTCTATTATTATAATTCGTGAATCGTGAATCGTGAATCGTTAATAGATTTTTATTCGAAAATTAAATAACCATATGATTTTCTACAGAAGGTTTATCAAAATCTACACTAGAAATACCATCAGCAAATGCACATAATTCATTATTTTCATCAAATACTTCAGCTCTTGCAAAAATTAAAGATTTACCTTTTTTTATTAATTTACCTTCTGCAATAACCTTATTACCTTTTAAGGGTCTTAAAAAATTTATGTTCATTTGAACTGTACCAGTTCTTTTATTATTAGAGTTAATATAACCAACTAAACCAATGGTTAGATCAAAAAGTGCTGATAGAACAGCTCCATTAACTGCTTCTGTTCCCATTCCGCCTCTATGAAAATCATTTACTTTGTCGATAAAACACTTTAAAGCTAAATCATCTGATAAATCTAATCTAACTCCCATAGCTTTCAAAGATATATGATTATTCCAGTTATTTTGTATTGTTATTCTTTCTTCTTGCGTTAAATTTATTGTTTTCATATATTTTAATTTATTTATGGTACTAAATTCCAAGGTGCAAAATGTTTAACTTCATAAACTTTTACTCCTTCTAATCCTACATCTAAACTATAACCTCTAAAAATATATTCGAAATCATTTTTTGATAAATCTTCAAAAATATAATCATTAATAGACTTTAAAAAATTAAAACTAAGTTTTAAAGCATTTTCCCAAATATCATGTATAGAACCCTCAAATTTTTTTCCTGTAACTGGATGAATATAATTTCCAAAATTTACTATATAATTAGGTATATCTTTTACATTATCAGGATAAAAAAGTGCTAAATAATCTCTTAATTTATTATCAAAAATATCATTCAAAAGCCTAAAAAAAGCTTTAACATTTTTATTACCCATAAAATAATTATTTAAAAATATTTGTATGTTATAACCTCTTTTGAAAGGAAAAACTATTTCTTCTTTTATATTCCAAGCTTCAGAAAAAAATTTACATAAAAATTCCATTACTTCATAATTATCATATTTATTTTTTTCTATATTTTTTAAACTATTAAATTTATCTAAAGATAAATTCATTTTATCTAATAAATATAGATCAATCCAAGCTTCTATTAGTCTATGTTTCATCATAGCATCTACTCTTTTAGAAGGCTCATCATCATAATAGTTACCACTAAAATAATAAACATAAGGGTGAAAATTAATATCCATAGCCATATGAGTTACAAAACCAGTTATGAAAGCTAATTTTTTATCGAAATTTTTTTCATTTTTATTATTTTTTAAATATTCGCAACAGTTTCTAAAAGCTAAAGCTGTATCATTACCTTCTGCTCCATGTATCATATCACCAGCATGAGTATAATAAGGTTTATCAAATGGTAGTTTTAAATTATAATAAAAAGAATCTACAGATATACAACCCAAATGATAAAAATCTAGATTATCTTCTATTATATTTGCTAATTTTAGATTATTTTTTTCTAATAAATTAAAAGTAGCATCAGAAAATAAAATATGAGTTATTTCTTTTGGCATAAAAATTATTATTTTTATTTTGTTAATGAAATAAATTCTGCATTTTTTGATAAATTCTTAAAGGCAGATGCTTTTTTAGCCTTATATTTAACAGTTTCATCTAAAGCAATTGCTTTTTTTAAATTATTAATAGCTTCAACCTCATTATCATTACTAGCTTCTAAAATAGCTAATTCATAAAAAGCAAAAGGTCTGTTTGAAACAATTGTAGTCGCTTTTTTTACTAAGTCTAGACCTTCTTTTTTTTCACCTGTTTTAAATTTAGCTATACCTAAAAAAGTATTTAATCTGGAATTTCTACTTACAGTTTCAGATATTTTTAGAGCTTTAATAATAGCATTTTTATAATCTCTATTTTTAACCAAAATACCTACTTTTTCTATTTCTATATCTTTATAAAGTCTATCTAAAGTTCTAGTTCTTCTTTCTTTTGAACCTTCATCTTTTATTAGATTCAAATAGTATTTGGCTTTCTCTAAGTTTTTTGTATTTTCATCTAAAGAAATAAAATCATCATTTAAATTATCTTCAAAAGTATCTGAATAATTATCAAAAAATAATTTATACACATCATCTTTAAAGCTTCCTGAAGGAGTTATTTTAGCCAAAATAGCTAAAGATTTATCAAATTTCTTTTGCTCATTATATATTTTAGCTTTTTCAAGTTGTAACTCTATATCTGTATTTGAAGAAGTTTTATTTGTTTTATTAGTACTAACTTCTTTTTTTGAAACAGTCTTTTTTACAGGCTCTTCTTTTTTCTCTTCCTCAATAGTATTTTCTTCTTCTTTTGGCTCTTCTTTAATAATAGGTTTGCTTTTTTTAGGTATTTTTATATCAATAGGTTTATTATTTTTAGTTTTGGTTACTTTATCCTCTGCAAAAGCAAAGTTAGAATTTAAACATAAAAATGATATTACAGAAAATATTATTAATTTTTTCATTAAACTTCCAATACATATTTAAAATAACTAATTTTTTAATTAAGTATAACATATATGATTTAAAGATTTTGTTGTAATTTATCTATAAAAATTAATGTTATAAACTCATCTATTATTTGATAATATTTAAATATTGTTTTTACTCAAAAAATAATTCAGAACTAGAAATAAAAGGACAAACTTTTAAACCCCTAGAAAGAGCTTTTATATTAACATTTTTAGGTACATTTAAAATATATGTACTAAAACCTTGATTCGAAACTAACTCTAAGCCAAAATTTTCATTTAACCAGTTATATCCATCATCTTCTTGACCAATTTTAAAAGTTACTTTTATTTCAGAAGTTTCTGCTATAGGTAAAGCAGCTACTAAACCTGTCGTATTTTTTGTAACTCCTTCTACATTTGTTTTGCTTACTTCTGCTTTTTTTGTGGTAGTATTTACACTTCTTTCTACAGATTTAACTAATTTATTATTTTCATAAAAATTTTTAGCATAATCATAATCCATATATTCTGGTATTTTTACTTTATAAGATTCACTATCTTTTTGATAAGTTACATTTCCACCTAAATAATCATTTAAGGTTTTTATATCTTCCAAGCTAGAATCTTGGTTAAACTTAACTATTATTTCATCTGGTACTACAGTAGTAATTGTATAATCTTGAGGTTGATTATTTTTATTATTTAAGTCTGTGGTTTCTTTTAAAGTTTTAGTTTCATTCATATATAAAACAGGATTATATTTATCACCTATTTTTTGTTTTGGAACAGGGCTAACATTTTCTACATTTTTCATGTTAGAAAAAAGTTCTGAATATTTATCCAGTGTATCTTTATTACCGATTCTTTCAATTTTAAATTTATACTTATTTTTACCCAAAACTTTAGAAATACTAGTATCTGTCATTTTATTTAAATATTCTAATTGTTTTTTATCTAAATCACTTTTAAATTTAACTGTAATATATTGATCAAAAGCAAAAACTGGTAATGAAAAAAATATAGAAACTAAAGAACTTAAAATTACTTTTTTTATATTCATTTTTGACACCAAAAATAAAAATAACTACTAATTAGCTTAGCATATTTTTATTAAAACTTATAAAAAGATTTTATGAATAATTGCATTATTAGTATTTTTACCACAGAAAAAAATATAAGTAGTTTTTATATTTGATTTAATTATATTTATTAAATCTTTTTATAAAAAATGGGAACAAAAATTTTTATTTATCAAGTATATATTTTAATGGGACTTATCTCAGGCTTGGCTATTTTTCCTACTGTAATAAAATTATTAAAACAATTTAAAGCAAGACAAACTCTCAGAAAAGAAGGCCCAGAAGAACATAAAGTCAAACAAGGTACTCCTACAATGGGTGGAGTAGGAATAATAATACCTGTTCTAATTTTAACTATTTTGGTTTGTAAGTTTTCTATAGAATCTTTAGTTTTATGCACTACAGTTTTTGCTTTTTTTCTAATTGGTTTTATTGATGATGCTCTTATTGTAATGAAAGGTAAAAATGATGGATTAAGACCTAAATTAAAATTAGCTTTGCAAATATTGGCCTCATTATTTTTTGGTTTTTCTTTAAATTATTTAGGGCATAGTACAACACTAAATATACCTTTTACTTCAACTTCTTTAGATATTGGTTATTTATATATACCTTTTTTAGTCTTTGTTATGACAGGTACTTCTAATGCAATAAATATTACTGATGGGTTAGATGGTTTAGCTGCTGGTACTACAGCAATTAATCTTTTTGCTTTAGTTATTATGTTAGCTTTTACTACCCCAACCAATATGACATTTGCAGGAATTGTAATGGGTTTAGTTTGTATAGGTGCTTGCCTTTCTTTTCTTTGGTATAATTCTTACCCAGCTGAAGTTTTTATGGGAGATACAGGTTCTTTAGCTCTAGGTGGTTTATTTTCAGCTTTGGCTATAATAGGTAATAATGAGTTATGGTTACCTTTTGCAGGTTTTATTTTTGTAATAGAAACTTTATCTGTAATTATACAAGTTTCTTATTATAAAAGAACTAAAAAAAGAATTTTTTTAATGTCACCTATTCATCATCATTTTGAAAAAAAAGGATTAAGAGAAACTAAAATAAGTTTTAGATTTTATCTTGTTAGCGTGATTGCTTCTTTAATTACTGCAAGCTCTTTTTTATTTTTTAAATCAATATAAAATCAATAATTAAATCTAAATTATTGTGTTATTATATAAGTATTGTTAAAATTAAAATATTATATTGGAAATAATTTAACTAATTATTTCTATACAAGTTTATTATTAAACATAGTAAAGGAAAGTATTTTGAGTACTAATACATTACAAAAAAAACTATCTGCTGAAGAATTACAAAAAGAAGCTCTTCAAATAAGAAGAGATATTATACAAATGATCTATGATGCTAATTCTGGTCATCCAGGAGGTTCTCTTTCTATAGCTGATCTTATATCAGTATTATATTTTAATGAACTAAATCATGATCCATTAAATCCAGATTGGGAAGATAGAGATAGATTTATTTTAAGTAAAGGTCATGCTTGTCCAGCTTTATATTCTGCAATGGCAAGAACTGGATATTTTCCTTATGAAGAATTAAAAACACTTAGAAAAATAGATTCTAGAATTCAAGGGCATCCTGAAGTAAGAAAATTACCTGGAATCGAAGCTTCTACAGGTTCATTAGGTCAAGGTTTATCCATAGGTGCAGGTTTAGCTTTGGGTGCTAAAATGCAAGGTAAAAACTTTAGAACTTATGTTATTACTGGTGATGGTGAACTAGATGAAGGTCAAGTTTGGGAAGCTGCTTTATTTTGTGGAAATAAAAAAATAGATAATTTAGTTGCAATTGTTGATTCTAATAAACAACAACTTGATGGTTGGATTAGTGAAATTGCTCCTTTAGAACCATTGGCAGAAAAATGGGCATCTTTTGGTTGGGAAGTTTTGGAAATAGATGGAAATAATATAACAGAAATATTATCAGCTTTTCAAAAAGCTAAAGAAATAAAAGGTAAACCTACTGTAATTATTGCAAATACAATAAAAGGTAAAGGTGTATCTTTTATGGAAAATAATTTGGAGTTTCATGGAGCTGCACCTACTAAAGAGCAATATGAAAAAGCAATGTCAGAATTAACTTAAATTTATTTTGAGGAGTAATATATGAGCGATAAAAACTCTCTCTCTTCTTTTTGGGATAGCTATAACAAAGATAACTCAAAAGATTCGAAACCTGTAGTAAAAAAAGCTAAACAAGCTGAAGTTAAAGCTTCTGATAATTCTCCTGTTGAAGTTCCTTTACCATCTCCGGAGAAAAAAAGTGAACCTAAACAAGAAGTTAAAGAAGAAGTTAAAGCTCAAGAAACAGCTAAAAGTAATGATGTTAAAATGACAAAAGCAAAGGATTTTCCTTTAGAAAAAATAAAAGAAAACCTTAATCCTGAATTAAAAGAAGTAGTAAAAAAATTAGAAACTAAAGTTTCTAAAGAAGAAATAAAAGAACTTGTAACTAATATGGAAAAAAATAAAGATGTAATTTTTCAAAATAATGGAGTAAACGTTTTTGAAAATTTATCTTTATCTGATTCTTCAAATTTAGCAAAAAAACTTGATGAATGGAATGTACCAAAAGAAGCTTCAGAATTAAATGCATCAGTAATATTAGCTTGGTTAAATAAGAATAAAAAATAAATGAGAGTCGTACCTATAAAAAAAGTCCTTAAAAACCATTTAGGGAAAAATAAAGTTGAAAAGTATTTAAAAGGCATAGAAGTTATTTTTTCAAATAAACTTACTGCTAATACTATGGATATGTATCAATATGCTCTTTCTCAATTTGCAGAAGGAGAGACAGAAAAAGCTATTAATGCTATTGTTTTTATTTTAGACTTTGATAGAGAGCATAAATTAACCTTACACCTTTGTAAAACTATGCTTTTTGGTCTTACTCAATATGTTATGGAAAGAAAAGATGAGTATGCAGAGTTAAAGAAAAGATATGAAAATGATTTGGATTCAGCCATATCTAAATTAAAAAAGAAAGTAAAAGATATTGAAAAAATAATAGCTGAAAAAGAGAAAGAACTAGAAGGTGTTGAAAAAATAGTTTTTGATAATAGAAGTAACTTTATTTTTAATTTATTCAAAAAAGGTAAATTTAAATCTCAAATAAATGAAATAAAAAATCATATCACTACAAATAGTGAAGAATATAATAAAAATAAAAATGAAGTTGAAAAAATAGATGATATGATTCAGAAAGAAGAATATCTAAAAGTAATCGGTTTGATAGTTGAAATTTGTATTTTCCCTGTTAGATTTGAACAAGAACTAACAAAAACACAGTGGAAGTAAATTTTATATTAAACAAACTAAAATTGTCTAAATACTTTTTATAAATGAATAAAATATCGTATTTTTTTATATAATTGGAATAATAATTTTTAACTCCATAATTTTTATTTCAGCAGGTAAAATAAATTATATACAAGGTTTGTTTTATTTTTTTATTAATATACTAGGAATTTTCATAAATATATTTATAGTAAAAGATAATGAAAATCTTATTAGTGAAAGGACTAATCCTGGAGATAACATAAAACCTTGGGATAAAAAAATTTTAGGTTTATCTTTACTTATAACAATAATAACATATATCATAGCAGGATTAGATTCTGGGCGGTTTAACTGGACTAAAAGTTATTCTTATATTTATCTTATTATGGGCATTATAATTACTATAGTAGGTCAATTAACTTTTTTAATAGCTAAAAATCAAAATAAGTTTTTTTCAAGTGTAGCTAGAATACAAACAGATAGAAATCATGAAGTTTGTAATATAGGTTTGTATAAAATAGTTCGTCATCCTGGTTATCTAGGTATGATTATTTCTTGGATAGGTTTTCCTCTAATCTTAGGCTCATTCTTTAGTATTATTCCAGTTTTTATTTCTATTATTTTAATAATAATAAGGACTTTTTTGGAAGATAATATGTTAGAAGAAGAACTAAATAATTATAGAGACTATAAACAAAATGTAAAATATAGATTGATTCCAATAATTTGGTAACTTAATTAAAAAACATAAAAAATTTTAATCCAAATAATAAAAATATATATACAATAAAGATATGAAATATAATTAGTGAGTTATTAATAGTGTTTAATCAAAAAATAAAATTACTTATATTAGCTTTTACTTTAAGTTTAAATTTTTCTTGTGGTGATGAAACACCTGTAAATAAAAATAATCCAGCTCCAACTACAGGCATAAATCCTATAACTAAAAACCCAGAATCTACTTCTGCTAATAGTTATATACCAGAAAATTTAGCTAAACAAATAAAGGAACAAGAACAAATAGCTAAAGAAGCTCTTAATATATCTAAAAATGGAGCCAATCCCAAAACCGTTACCCCCTATGGTTCTACAGAAAAAGATTGGGGAACAAAGGCTCAAATAGCAGGTACTTCTTTAGATTTAAAAGACTTAAGAGGTAATAAAGATGGTATTTGGGAAAATGAAAGACAAGATAAAAATATAGTTTTAGGTTTGGGAAATACAGATTTAAGAACTTGGATAGTAAATAAACCTGATACTGAAAAAAAAGATATAACATCTACAGTTGTATTAAAAGAATTAAATGATTTTTTAACTTCAAATGAACAAAAATGGGGTATAAAAGCAAGTACATTAGATCCTAATAATATAAAAGCAGGTAAGTTATTTATTGTGCAAAAAGCTATAAATCTAGTGAGATATAATAGACAACCAGCAGAAGTTGGGGATGGTTTTTTAAAAACAGGTGGTAGTGTATCTGGATATCAAAGCCCATCTAGAGAAATTTTTTGGCAAAGATTTAAACCAATAGGTAATCCTATAGGTAAATTAGTTATAGTAATGCCTGATTACCCAGAAACAGGAAGAAATTATTTAGAACAAGTAAATAAATTAAATAAATTAGGATATGATGCTGTAATTATAGATCCTCAATGGGCTGGTCAATCTAAGTATCTTTATAAGGGAACTATAGATAGAGGTTATGGTTTAGTGGCAGACTTAGCTTTTGCAGCAGGAGTTTTTAATATTATTTTAGAAAGGGAATATAAAAGTATTAATGATAGAGAAATAATTTTTTTAGGGAGTGGATTAGGTGCAACTACAGCTCTAATGACAGCTGCCTTAAATGATAATGATAAAATACTTTTAGATAGGGGAGTTACTATGCCTAAAGGAATAAAAGTTGTAGCAGAATCTTTTTATTTACCAAAAGAAGAAAAAGATATTACACTTCTATTAAATGATTTTAGTCAAAATGAATTATACAAAAAATTAGTACCTTATAGCCCGTCTTTTCCTACTTTTTCTTATAATGAAATTTCAACTCAAAAAGCAGTTCAACTTAATATTTTAGAAGATTCTGATATCCAATATAGAGCTTTCCCTTTAGCAAATAAAGATATCCAAGATTTTTTTGAACAAGTAAAAAATGGTTTAAAACCCTTTTCTGAAATTAATATCATAGCTTCAGAAAAAAATAAATTAATAAGTTATCAAGATATTGAAAATTTAAAAACTTATTTTGGAGATAAATTAAAAATAAAAAAGATAGATGGAGAAAATCATTCTTTTTCACTAAATCCTAAAGAACAAGACTATGTTATAGATATTTTTAAAACATTTATAAGTAGTAAATAATTCTATCTATTTCTTTCTCTATTTCTGAATATTAGTTTTATAGGCGTACCTGTAAAACCAAAAGACGCTCTTATTTTATTTTCTAAGTATCTTTTATAACTTTCTTGGAAAAGCTCAAAGTTATTAACAAAAAGAGTAAATGTAGGTGGTTTTATAGCAGCTTGAGTAGAATAATAAATTCTAGGGGCTCTACCTTTATCTGTAGGCGGTGGGTTTAGAGCAACGGCTTCATTTATAATCTGATTTAAAAGACCAGTAGTAACTCTTCTGTTATTTTCTTCAACAGCACTTTCTATTATTTCAAAAATATTAAATAATCTTTTTTTGGTTACAGTAGAAGTAAAAACTAAAGGTGCATATTTAATAAAATGTAATTTATCTCTAACTTCTTCTTCGTATTCTTGAAGAGTATTATTATTTTTTTCTATTAAATCCCATTTATTAACTACAATTACACAAGCTTTACCTTTTTCTTCTGCTATCCCAGCAATTCTTTGGTCTTGCTCTGTAACGCCTGTTGTTGCATCTATTACAACAACTATAGCATCAGCTCTTTCCATAGATTTTATAGATCTGGCTACAGAAAATTGCTCTACTCCATAATCAACTCTAGCTTTTCTTCTGATACCTGCTGTATCTATTAATATATAATCTTTTTCATAGTATTTAAAGTTAGTATCTATAGAATCTCTTGTAGTACCCCAAGAATCATGTACGATAACTCTATCTTCACCTAAAAAAGCATTAACCATTGATGATTTACCAACATTAGGACGACCTACTATAGCAATCTTAGTTATATTTTCTTCTTCATTATCCAAACTACTTTCTGGAATATATTCACATATTTTATCCAAAACATCACCTAAACCAGTTCCATGTATAGCTGAAATAGTAAAAAGCTCTCCAATATTTAAACTATAAAATTCTGTTGCGAGCATTTCATGTGCATCATTATCAACTTTATTAACTATTAAAATAATAGGTTTTTTGGTTTGTCTTAAACTTTGTGCTATTTCTTGATCAATAGAAGTTATTCCATCTCTTACATCAACAACAAAAACAATAACTTTAGCTTCTTCTATAGCTACTTTTACTTGTAATTGAACTTCTTTTAATAAAGTATCTGTTTCATCTGGAATAATACCACCTGTATCTATAACAGTAAATTTATGTCTTGTCCATTCTACATCAAGATATTGCCTATCACGAGTAACTCCAGGCATATCAAAAACAATGGTTTGTCTTTCACCTACTAATTTATTAATAAAAGTTGATTTTCCTACGTTGGGTCTTCCAACTACAGCAACTAAGTGCTTCATAATTATTTTCCTGTATCTTTACACTAAAAACATCAAGTAATTTTAGCAAATAAAAATAAAAATAATGAATAAAATACATAATTTTTATTCTTATAACTACTCACATATTTTTAGCTTACATCATAGAACTGTTCATAACAGTTCCTTGCTTTTCTATTTGTATTTTATTTATAGCTACTCCCTTATAAATCTTAGTTTAAATCACTTTTTAGCTCTTCAAAAAAATCAAACATTAAACATCTATACTTTTACTAAATCTGAGCTAGATTGCTTCAAAATATCCAAAAAAGTTTCACTAGGCTGAGCACCAGCTACAGCATATTTTCTATTAAAGACAAAGAAAGGTACCCCTGTTAAACCTAGTTTTTGACCAGTTATTATTTCTTCTTTAACTTCTTTTTTGTATTTATCACTTTCTAACATTTCAATAACTACACTCTCTTCAATTCCTAATTCTTTTGCTATTTCTAATAAAGTTTCTTTTCTACCTACATGTTTACCTTCAATAAAATAAGATGATAATAACTTTTCTTTTGCTTTATCTTGTAAACCAAATTCAGAAGCTAAATGAATTAATCGATGACCATCCAAAGTATTAGTAAATTTTGCATTATCTAGATCAAAATTTAAACCAACTTCTTTTGCAGAGTTAGACACATTATTATTCATTTCTTTTGCCCAATCTAAGCTTTTACCATATCTACTAGCTAACATTTCATTTAGACTAATATCAGATTCTTTTTGTGCATCTGGCATTAATTGAAAACTTTTCCATTCAATTTGAACATCTTCTTTATTTTCAAATTTATTTAAAGCTTCTTCAAATTTTCTTTTACCTATATAACAAAAAGGACAAGCTATATCTGACCAAATTTCTACTTTTATTTTTTTATTTGAATTATTCATTATTTTTTACACCTTATTTTTATTAATTTATATCATACTGAATGGTGAAAAGAGAAGAAGTTAAAAGTAAAAAGAAATAAGATTATTTATTTGTCCTTTCAACTAACATTTCACTCTCAATGTCTTCTCACTTTTCACTAAAGGTCTAAAGGACTTTTTTCACCATTCACCGAATCCAAAGGATTCACACCATTCACTAAGCAAAGAAAACTGACTTCAAATAATCTTTTAAAGATGTTTCTTCTCTACCAAGTAAAGTAGCTAAAGTATTATCATAAAGTTCAAACTCTTTATTTTTTATTGCTGTAGCAAAAGATACTTTTCCTTCTCCTGCTGGTAAAAGTACTCCTGTTTCTAAAACATTTTGTCCTAAAAACATAGGTAAAACATCTGAATAAAGAGTGTTATTTAAAATAGTGTATTTCAAACCAGATTCTTTTATTTTTTCTGATGTTTTAAAATGATCATTTATTATAAATTGTATTGCAGAATTTTCTGAATTATTAATTCCTGTACTAGTGTATATAATATGTTTAACTCCTGCCTCCTTTGCAGCATTTATAGCATTTATTTGTTGTTGTAATCTATTATTAAAATCGCTGGAAGATATTAGTAATAAAGTATCAATACCTTTGAATGCTTTTAATAAAGAATCAGTCTCATGATAATTTCCTAATCTAATTTCAATACCTTTTTCTTTTAAATCTAAAGCTTTATTTTCGTCTCTTGCTAATGCAACTATTTGATTAGCTGGTAATTTTTCAAAATATTTAAAAAGCTTATGAACAGACTCTATGATACTACTGAAGGACAAAGTGTGTTTTTCTTATTTTAAAACTATAAAAAGTTGCTTATAGTCATCCTGAACTTGATTCAGGATCTAAGCAACTTTTACTTATTTAACGTGAGTTCGATGAGTAAAAAGGTATTGCAGTAAGCATCCAAATTGGTTAAATTTAAGCTACTAAACAAAATAATAACTAAAAAGGATGCTTACAATAAATATGTTAACAAAAATATTTTATGAAATCGATAATTTCTGTAAAGGATTTGAGAAAAATTGGGAAAAAAATTTAATCGGAAAAAGCAGTAAAAGTGAAATGAGTTTAAGTGAAATAATGACAATAACAGTATATTTTCATTATTCAGGATGTAGGACATTTAAGGATTATTACAAAAAATATGTAAAAGAAATTTTAAAAGAAGAGTTTCCAAAGTTATTATCATACAATAGATTTGTAGAATTAATGAAAATAGCAATAATTCCATTAATTTATTACTTAAAAGTATTTAGAAGAGGAGAATGTACAGGAATATCATTTATAGATTCAACTAAACTAGTTGTATCGCATAATAGAAAAATTAATCAGCATAAAACATTCAAAGGAATAGCAAATAGAGAGAAAAGATTCTGTTGGTTGGTTTTATGGATTCAAATTACACTTAGTAATAAATGAAAAAGGAGAAATAATAAACTTTGCATTAACATCAGGAAATGTAGATGATAGAAATAGAAGTTTTTAGTGATTTAGTAAAAGATATTATAGGTAGTTTATTTGGAGATAAAGGCTATATTTCAGCTGAGTTAGAAGAGGAACTTTTTTCTAATAATAATATTAAACTTATAACTAAACAAAAAAATTATGAAAGAAAAATAATACCTATTATTGATAAATTTTACTAAGAAAAAGGGCTATTATAGAATCAGTTAATGATGAGCTTAAAAATAGCTGTTACATAGAACATTCAAGACATAGAAGTGAGTCTGTTCATAGAAGTGTGTCAGTAAATCAAACTTAAAATTAAATTTTAATCTCATGGAAATTTAATATGTAATTGAGATAATATGCTTTAATTATGAACAGGCTGGTTTCCATTTTTAGAAATATTCTGGGTTACTAGAAATAAAGTTTAAGTAACCCAGTTTCAGAACCAAATATAGACTTAGATTTAGTAGCTTTTCTAATTTGTCTATGAAAGCTTTCTATAGGGTTAGTAGTGTAAATTATTTTTCTAATATCTTTAGAATAATCAAAAAAAAGTTGATAAAGAATTCCAATTATTTTTCCAAGATTTTATTACTATAGGGTATTTTTTACCCCATTTTCCCTCAAAGCTGTAATAATTGGTATTCACCAGTATCTTTTGAGATTAGCTTGATATACTTTTTTTTAAATCCTTAAGAAATTCTTTAGAGTCGCTACTGGTTACGTATCTTAAGGAGTTCCTTACTTGATGCACTATACATAACTGAACTTCTGTTTTGGAAAAATAGATTTAATAGCTTCTTTAAAGCCAGATAGATTATCAATACTAGCTATTAAAATATCTTCTACTCCTCTGGTTTGTAAATCAGTTAATACATTTAGCCAAAAATTAGCACTTTCTGTATCTGATATATACATTCCTAATAATTCTTTTTACCTTCCACATTCAAACCTATAACATTATATATTGCTTTATCTACAACTTTTCCATCTTCTTTTACTTTACAAAAATATTGCATCTAACCATATAAATGGATATACAGATGACAATACCCTTGATTGCCAATTTTTTAAATGTGGTATTATTTTATCTGTTATTTCAGTTTATCATTCCATCTGATACATTTGTTCCATAAAGATCACTTATATGAGGTATTTATATTCTTCTCCTTCATTCCTAACCCATATAATGATATTATTTTATTTCTATTTCTTCTCCTAAAAATACTTATTTTTTGCTATTTGTGGCTCAAATGTTGAATTCCTATCTCTTGGTGTATTTAATTCAAAATTTCCATATTCTGACTTCATTGTTTTACTATTATATCCATTCCTTCTGTTTACTTCTTCTTTGTTGTCTAAATGTACTTCCATCTCTGAATTTAAAACTTCTTCAGTAAACTTTTTATTAATGGGGTTAGTATTCCTTCTTTACCACTTAAGGTTTTCCTTCTTTTAAACCTTTTATTGCTTCTTCTTTAAACTTTTTTAACTCTTTTTCTGTTAAAATACTCATTGTGGATTTCTCCTTAAAACTATAATATTTATTTTTTTCTAATCTATATTTTAAGTGAGATTTTCACTCTTTGACACACTTTATTTTTCTTACCCATAGAAGTCCTTGTAATTTTCTAGTTAATCTTTTATCTGGATTGATTGCTTATTCATTTAAACCCTCTAAGCCTTCAATTAATTTTTCTCAACGTGATTTAGAACTTTTATCTAATTTACCTGCTTTAAATTTTTAGATTTTTTATCGAACTCACGTTATTTAATTATGTATTTAATTTTTTCGTGAATATATATAAATAGGCTGGATCCAATTTTTAGAGCCAACCTATTTATACTTTATGCTTAGAATTTATATATTATTATTTATTAAAAAAATGTGATTTAATTTTACTCATAATAGAATTATGTTTACTTTCTAATTTTGAAACTAAATTTTTTCTTTGCTCTGTTGTCAAAATATCATGAACAGAAACAATTCTGTCTAACATTTCACTTTTATGTTCTTCAAATAATTTTTTCTTATCATTTATTACAGATTTTATTTTTTCAGGATCAGGATTTTCACTTTTTAATTCTGCATGAATTTTATTAAAAGCATCTTTTATGTTTTCAAATCTGACTTTAGGATCAACTATTTTCTTAGCAAAAACTTCTTTTAATTTAGTTTCTTGTTCATTAGTTAAATTTAATTCACTTTTCATCTTACTAATCATTTTAGCTGGATCTGGTTTATGTTCTTCTCTAAATTTGTTAAAAAAGTTGTTATCATGAAATTTACTCATTTTTTCTTGCATAGTACTTATTTTAGAACTAATTTTGTCTTTTTGTTCTTTAGTTAAAACTTTTGATACTTTTATAATATGTTCAACAAAAAAATCAATGTTTTTTTCATGTTCAGCTTTTATATTTTTGAAATTTTCTTCTAAATTAGATTTATCCATATTATCAGCTAAAAAAGCATTTTTTAAATTATCTCTAAGCCCTTTATTTTTATTATGAATATCTTCTATACGAGAAAATGCTTCTTTTCTTAATTCATTTATTTTACTTTTTTGTTCTTCAGTTAGATTTAGTTCTTTTTGAAATTTTTCCATCATAAACTTAGCCATTTCTAATCTAGGAAAATTTTCTTTTTCAGAACTTAAAAGTTGAAAACTTTGATCATTATGAAAACTGTCCAGTTTACTTGCACAAGAAGAAAAGTTTAAAAGAGTTACTACTGCTACAAATTTAACACCTAATAAAGATCCAAAAACATACTTTTTCATTTTTAATTACCTCATTATTAAAAATATTCTATGATTCTAGTATCACAATAAAGTGTTTATAAAATATGCAAAAAGTGTAAAAAAAGTGTAAAAGTTTTTATTCAAAAAACTTTCTAATTTGATAATCTTTTCTTCTAACTATTTTTACTATATTTTTATTAGATGATCCTATAGGAAGTAACTCGCTTGCCCCTAAGTGGTCAGTAGGTAAATTTATAATTTGCTCACTTCCACCAGAAAATAATTGTTCGCTCCCGCCTAAGTTTCTATAACTAGATTCTATAAAGTATTCACTTCCCCCGATAAAAACTTCACTTGCTCCTAAGAAACGCTCGCTTGCACCTAAATATCTAATTCTTTCACTACCACCAACATATTCTTTTATCCAAGAAGGCCCAGTAGAAATTTTGTATATTTTTTCATGAATCTTAGGTTCACCAGCAATCCAATATATAACCTTTCTATAAGGTATTTCATCCTCAACCCATTCATAATATACTTTTTTCGACTCTCCAGATGGAATTTCATAATATATTTTTTCTAATAATTCTTTAGGATAAAATTCTTGTTTATTATCTAACATATATTCAGAATAATCATTGGGTTTTAATTCTTCATAATTATCATAATCAAAATATTCTATAATCTCATAGTCATTATTTCCTTGAACTTTATTATTTTCTAATTCTTGATTACTTATTATTTTATTTTCAGGACTAGATTTAAACTTAAATGTAGATAATTCTAAATTAGGTTTATTTTTTACTTTTGGTTCAGTATTTTTACTAGAAAAATCATTTATTTCTTGAATAAAAACGTCTGGGCTATAAAAAATATTTTTATCTTCTTCAGGTAATTTTTCAGGTAACTCAATATCCATAATAATATTTTCAACGGGTTTTATTTCTTTAGTTATATTAGATTCTACTTTATAATCTTTAGCAAAAAGTTCTGGTATTTTATCTACAGTACCAAAAATAGGCATTTTTGTAATCATTTTTCTAAGATTATATTTTTCTGCAATATTATAATCATTTAAATTAAAATAAGGCGATTTTTTTGCTATAGGAGGTACAGCAAATTTTCTTTGAACATATATTTTCTCTTGCTCTTTATCACTTATTTTAGTTTCTATTTCAGGTAAATTAACTACAACAAAAGTATCTAAAACTAGTTCAGAGGCTTTTTCTCTAGGAATATAAATAGTATTAGAGCGACTAATAATAGAAAGTTCGCCTTTATTTTCTATACATAATTCAAGACAAAGGTTTCTATTTCCTTCTGGTAGCTCTATATAAGTATTTTTTTCTGAAATAGGAACTATTTTGGTAAAGAAATCTAAGGCGTTTTTACCATTATAAACTATACCTGTTACATCATTTACTTTTATAATAAAATTTTTAATTTTATTTTTAGCTATATAAGTTGAAGTTTTTTCTGAAACTTCCCAATAAGAAAAAACTTTTGAAGGGTCAACTGGTAAAAGAACTATTTTATCTTCTATTGCTGGTAATTGAGCTAAATTTATTTCTTTTTCATCTTCAAAAATATATTCTTCATGTGGTTTTCCAAAATCAAATTTTGAAGGTTTTAATAAAAAACTTTTTTCTTTTTCTGTTTCAGTAATAGCAGGAGTTAAAACTTTTTTAATTTTATTATCAACTAAATTTTCTGTTTTTACTTTATTATCTGAATCTGAATCTAATTCTTTTTGACCAATAAGATTACTTAAAACTTTTTTAATTTTATTGTCTACTAAAGTATCTGTTTTTACTTTACCATCTAAGTTAAATTCTTTTTCTTTATTAGCAATAATTTCTTTAATTTTTTGTTTTAAATTTTCAAATAAAACATTATCATCCATATTAATTTTATCAAAATCAAAATTTAAATCGGAATCTTCTTCTAAAGCTATTCTAAATATTTCTAAGATAGCTTCTTTTATCATATCTTTTTCTTCTATATCTATATTAGGCTCTATACTATTGTTATTTTCTTCAAGTTTTTGTAATTCTTCTTCTATACTGAGCTGTAAAGGATTTTCATCTTCTAATAAAATATCTGTTGTTAAATCTTCTTCTACAATTAATTCATTATTTAATTCATTATTATCATTTATTATTTTTTCTTCTTTTATTTGAATATTTAAGTTAGCATTATCTAATTTACTCAATTCTTCTTCTATACTAAGCTGAATAAAAACTTCTTCATCTTTTTCTTTAAGTTTATTTTTTTTAGATTTTTTAACTTTTTTTTCTTTTGTATTATTATCTATATTTTCATCTTGTAATTCTTGTTCTATTTTTTCTTTAGTTTCAGAAGTACTCTCAGCAATTTCTATTATATTTTCGCTAATAGTTTCTACTTTTTCTAAGTCTGAAGTTTTAGTGTTATCAATTAAGCTAACATTATTAATTTCAAGTTTTTCTTTTTCTAATTCAGTATTAAATTCTGAAACATTAATAGGTTCTTTGTTCTCAATAGAAATTGAAGTTTTATTCTCATTAATTTGATTTATATTTTCAATATCAGATAGTTTAATTTCTGTTTTAGAATCTTCTTCTATTTTATTCTTATTAGAGAATACCTCAGAGCTCTGTTCTGGGGTTTCAGGTGGTACGGGGGCAGAGCCCCCGCTCCCTTCCTCCTGCGGGGTTGATACCCCGTAGGCGGTCTTAAATTCATTTTCTATTATTTCATTTAATTTAGTTATTTCTGGTAGTTCTAATTTTTGTTCTGCCTTTAAACTTTGTTCTTCTAAAATTTTACCAATTAATCTAGTTTTATTATATTTAGAATAACCTTTTATTTGGAGTTCTTTAGCAATACCTATAATTATGGGCATAGTTAAAGAGTTAAGAGATTCTTTGGTATAAATTTCTATAGACTCTTTATTTTTGTCATCAGAATTATCTTTATTATCTATATTTTCCATATTACTATTAACTTTATTTTTCTCACTTAACTTATTTTTCTTAGAAGATTTTACATTAGTCTTTTTAGTTTCATTACCAATAAGAATAATCTGTTCAATTAAATCTTTTTTTAGAAGTTTAGAAGTATTTTTTATATTCAATTCTTTAGCTATTTTTAGAAGTTCATCTTTTTTCAAAACTTCTAGCTTTTCATATATATAATCTTCTTGCTTCTTATCCTTTTTTGGTCTAGGCATAAAATTCTCTAAAGTAAAACTAAATATTTTTAGCAATAATATATTCAACTAGGTATTATACAAATTTTTTTCAAAAAAAAGAAATTAACTATTTATAAGAAAAAATTGTAAATTTATGTTATAATTTTTCTATCGTAAAATAGTAGAGGTAATTTAAACATGAAAAAGTTATTTGTTCCTTTTTTAGTAAGTATTTTTTTGTTAACAGCTTGTAATTCACCGAATATAGAATCTTTACCCTTAGATAATGCTACTAATATTAGTTCAAATTCAAATCAAGAATACATAATAACAGCAAAAGCCATAGTAGATAGAATGGCAAAAACCACTAATGTTTCTGATCAAGATAAATTAGTTAAAGATTTTAAAGAGCAAATTAAAAATTCTACCAGAGCAACTATAGATAATTTATTATCTTATACAGTAAAAGTATTACATGCTAATACCAAACCTAATGAAGATATAATGAAACATCCATTAATAAAATTAGTTCATGAAGCTCAAGTAAGATATTTAGATATTTTTGTTCATAGTGCTTTTTCAAAAAAATCTGATGAAATATTTATGATTGCTATTCAAAAAAACTCAGCAGAGCAAGAAAAGTTAGTGCAAAAATTTGAAAAAGCATCTTATAAAAGTATTCCTAAAAAAGACTTAGAAGAGTTAGTACTGTTTGTAAAAGGTGAAAATAGTAATATAGAAGACTTTCTAGATCCTAATTCTGTTATTGCTAAAAGACTTTTAAAAGTTTTAGAAACTGCTTTAAAAGGTTAATTTAATATTACAAAATCTAAAAATCGAGATAATTATTTATCTCGATTTTTTTTATTCTTAAAAATAAGGGCTAATTTTTATAATATTCAGAAGATTTATATTTTTTTATAGTTTTAGACCATTTATTATTCTTAAAAATTTCTGTAGTTACTTCTACAAGTTCTCCATTATTTTGAGTTGCATCTTCAGTTAATTTATATAACTCAATAGGTTTATCACTTTTTACAGCATATTCTATAGTTTTATGCCAGCAACAACCACTTTTAGAAAAAGCAATTATACGTTTTCTTTTAGTATCTGTTTTGAACATACCTAAATTAGTAGATGCTATTTCTGTTAAAGCTTTATTGATACTAAATTTTTTTTTATTTTTATCAAAAAGATAAATATCATAAGATGGACCTCCATAACCACTATTATTACCATTTCTGATTGCTAAATCTTCTTCACCATCAAAATTAAAATCAAGAAAAATAAGTGGGCTTTGTTCATTATATAATTGAATAATATTAATTGAAGGTTTATTTTTTTTATCAAGGAAAAAGTTTAAATCTTCTGAAGAAAAAGTTTGAAATAATTTTTTATTTTTAAAAAGTTTTATATTTGATTTACCATTACATAAATCATTTTCACATTTTTCTACTGAAAAGTTAGCTGTATATTTTTTTGAAGGAGAAATTACTTCAAAAGTGCTTTTTGTACTGTTAAAAGCCGATAATATAAAAAAAGCAAAAGGAATTATTAGTTTAGCCTCTATTTTTAGCATTTTTACCTTACTAGTTTACTTATATAAAAAATATTTTACTATTTTTTTTAGTTAAAATCAATTATAATAGATTAAAGTATATAATATTTTTCAGGTTAAAACATTATTTTGCTAAAAATTAAAATAAAAAAAAGTTTTATAATTTTATCTACTACTTTATTATTTTTTTCTTCTTTTTTAAACTCAATAAAAGCAGAAACTAAAGAAGAAAAATTAAAAAAACTTTTTACAGCTATTCAAATAAAACATCTAAAAGAATATAAATTAGCTTTTGAAAATATAAAAACATCTGAAGACTTTGCTAATACCTATCATAAAGCTTTATTATTAAAAGAGGAATTATCAGAAACGATTAATAAAGAATATCAAAAAATAAAAACAGATATACCTTCTGAAAAAGAATTTAAATGGTTAGAAGAATATACCCCTTCAATGAATATTCGGTTAGTAGCTGAGGCTACAGAGTTAGATTTAATGTTAAATTATATTCCTTTTCAAAAAAAAGCTAAAAGCACACTTCAAAAAGAAGATGATATGTTTATAAACTTAATGATAGATGTATATGGAGAAAGAGAAACTTTTTTTGCTAAATGGTTTAAACAAACTTGGGATTATGGTGGTTGTAGTCATTTAGGAAAAGGATTACATAATAAAAATTTAACTGATATAAATAATATTTATGAAAAAAGTAAATTTTTTAAAAAAGATTTGCAAGAAATAAAAGAAAAAATTTTTAAAGATCTGCTAAAAAATAATTTTTATTGTGAAACTAAAGATAGTGTTATAAAAGAAATAAAGCAAATTATACAAAATAGCAATATTCCAAAAGAGGAAAAAAGTAAATTAGAAAATCGTATAAAAGAATTAAAAAAAGTAAAAAAAGATATTTATTTTGATTGTAATACTAAAGATTGTCCTTATGGGTAAAAGTACACTTTTTGTTTGTTTTTAATGAAATTTTATGATTAATTAGCATAATATTGTTTACTAAAATACTTGTTTTAAAGCATAATTTAGTATAATGTAACTTTTAACTTTTTATTTTAAATGATATAATTCAAAGTACAATAAAGTTTTTTTGGAGGATACATGAGGGTAACTAAATTTTTACTTTCAAGCTTAGTTGTAGCAAGTTCATTTATTTTTTCTTGCGGTCAATATACAAATTTCCCAGCACAATATCATGTTGATGGAGTAAATTCTATTCTTAATGGAAGTGTTACTTATGGTAAAGATACCGTAACTGTAAAACAGCCTAAAATAGTTATGAAAGGTGAAGCAGGAAGTATTGGAGTAACATTTGAAAAAGCATCTATAAAATACAGTGTAGGTGATGTAACCGCAGCTTCATTAGGAGTTAGTTATAGAATCGATTCTTCACACAATTTGGATAAAGATAATAAAGTAGTTGTAGGTCAAGGTTCTTTTGAATTACCTATAATTAATCAAAAAGTTATAGAAGTAGGTAAAAGAGCAAGTCAAAATATTTTTGCAGAGGTTACCTTAACTGGAAGTGATGATGCTGCATTACCAGCTGAAATTAGATTAAGTATTCCTATATATTTTATTCAAGGATAATTTAGTTAGAAGTTAAGAGTTAGAAGTTAGACGATTAGATTTGTTCTTTTAACTTTTAACTTCTCACTTTTAACTATTTATTATGAAAAGAAAAAAAGGTCAAGCATTAGTAGAATACGCTCTTATAGGAGCTACTGTTATATTGGTACTAGTTGGAGCTACTAAGGGCATGGCTTATATGATGAAAAGTCAAGTGGAAGGTACTTCTGAAGGACTTTCTAGTCAAAGTTATATAAAAGATTAATGAGTGAACATTTAATTAAGCTTTTACCTGAAGATGTTTCTAATCAAATTGCGGCAGGTGAAGTAGTAGAGAGACCTTCTTCTATTGTAAAAGAACTTGTAGAAAATTCTATTGATGCAGGTGCTACCGAAATAATAGTAGATATTCAAAATGGCGGTAGAACCCTAAAAATAACTGATAATGGCAAAGGTATTCCATCTAATCAAGTTCAATTAGCTTTTAAAAGATTTGCTACAAGTAAAATTAGAGAAGAAAAAGACCTTTGGAACCTTAACACTATGGGTTTTAGAGGTGAAGCTTTACCTAGTATTGCATCTGTATCTAAAGTTGAATTAAAAACTAAAGTTAATGATGAACTTCAAGGAACTAAAATAACTATACATGGAAATACTATACAAGATATAGAACCTATAGGTTATTCTCAAGGAACAGCTATTTTAATAGAAGATTTATTTTATAATACCCCAGCAAGATTAAAATTTTTAAAAAGTGATAATACTGAAGTTAATCATATAATTGAACTATTACAATCTTTTGCCATTTGTAACCATGAGATTTCTTTTTCGGTAATTAATAAAAGTAGAGAAACTATTAGAACTAATGGTGCAAATTCTTCTATGTTAGATGCAGTTAGGCAAATTTTTGGTAAAGATGTTAGTGATAATTTGATAGAAGTTAATTATGAAAACTCTTATGGAAAAGTAATAGGTTTAGTTAGTAATCAAACTTATGCTAGAAGTGATAAAAATAAACAAATGTTTTTTATTAATAATAGATGGGTTAAAGTTCCTTTTTTTACAAGAATGTTAGATGAAGTTTATTCTGATATTTTGGCAAATCATAAGCATCCCGTAGCTTTTTTGAAGGTGTTTTTGCATCCTTCAGAAGTAGATATAAATGTACATCCTAGTAAAAAAGAAGTTCGTTTTCATAGTTATTCTTCTGTTTATGACTTAGTTTATAAAGGTATAATGAATTCTTTATACCCAGTAGCGTCTAAATTAAAAGAAAATATTAATAACAATGAAATAGTTTGTGAAAATGATTTAGATTCGAACTATTTTGAACCTATAAATAATTTTAGTACAGAATCTTTTAATTCACCTTTTAATTCGAAAATAGAACCTGTTTATCAAAAAAGAAGTGATGATGTAAAAGTTAATTTATCTTCTTATAATCCCAATAGGTTTGCAAATCAACCCAAAGAAGGAACTTATAAAGTACAACAATTTTCTTTTTATGATGAATTAAGAGAGTATAAAAATAATGAAGAAAATAGAGAAGATTTACAATCTATAAAGCCTATAGGTAGAATTTATGAGTTATATATTATAGGTTATTTAGGAAGTGATTTGTGTTTTATAGATCAACATTTGGCACATGAAAGATACTTGTATGAACAATTAGAATTAGATGTAAAAAGTAAACAAGAACTAATGACTCCAATAATGATACATTTATCTGATATAGAATGGGATAACTATAAAGAAAATAAAGAACTTTTTGAACAATATGGATACGAAATACAAGAATTTGGAAATAAAACAGTTATTTTAAGAGCAATACCAAGTGTTTTGGATATAGCTGAATCTGAAGCTGTTTTTAGAAATGTTTTGGATGAAATGATAAAAGAAGAAGGAAGAAAAAAAACTTTAGATAAACTAACTCATGTAAAAAAAACTATTGCCTGTAAAGCTGCGGTAAAAGCTGGTATGCACCTAGATATGGAAGAAATAAAAATTTTAATTAAAAACTGGGCAAAAACAAAACAACCTTATAATTGCCCTCATGGAAGACCAGTAATCTATAGATTACCTAAAGCAGATATAGATAAACATTTTAATAGAACTTGGTAATTAAATAAAAGTAAGCTCTTTTCTTATTACATCTGCAATCTGATTGGCAAATTTAGCTACTACTTCTTTTTCTTTACCTTCTACCATTACTCTTACTACAGGTTCAGTTCCAGAAGCTCTTACTAAGACTCTACCATTTTCTCCCAATTCACTTTCAACTATTCTAATTACATTTTTTATATTTTCTTTTTCAAGGTTTTTTTCATTTACATGTATATTTAGTAAAACTTGAGGAAAAAATTCATTTTGGATTTCATCTTTTAATTCTTTCAAACTTTTACCACTTTTATGAATAGCTTCTAATAAAACCAAAGAGCTTAATAATCCATCTCCAGTACTATTATATTCTGGTAAAATAATATGCCCAGATTGTTCTCCACCCAATTTTGCATCATATTTTTCTATCATTTCAAAAACGTAGCGATCTCCAACTTTTGCACGTATAAAGTATTTATCCATATCTTTTATAGATTTTTCAAAACCGATATTACTCATTACAGTTCCAACAACTACTTTATTATCATCTAATTTAGGAGAGTATTTAGAACAAATAAGCATTATTTCATCTCCATCAACTTCTCTACCTAATTCATCTATTGCTAAAAGTCTATCTGCATCCCCATCATAAGAAAAACCTATATCAAATTTTTCTTTTAATAGTGTTTCTTTAAGAGATTTTTGATGAGTTGAACCACATTTATAATTAATATTTCTTCCATCTGGTGAATTGTGTATAACTTTATAATCTATTTCTAATCTATCAAACATACTAGGTGCAAAACTATAATTAGCTCCATTTGAGGTATCTAATAATACTTTATATTTATTTAGTGGTTCATCAAATATAGTTTCAATATAATCTATGTAAGCAGTTATAATATCTGATTTTTCATAAATTTTACCAACTTCTGTTCCATTAGCTCTTGGAATTTCATTATTATCATTATCAATTAACTTTTCTATTTCCAATTCTAAAGAATCATCGAGCTTATTTCCTAAATGATTAAAAAATTTAATTCCATTATCCTTAGCAGGATTATGAGACGCAGAAACCATTACACCTGCTAAAGCATCAAATTTTCTTACTATCCAAGCTACTACAGGAGTTGGAATTACACCTAAATTCCAAACATCAACACCTAAAGAACAAATACCTGCACTAATAGCAGCTGAAAGCATATCACCAGATAATCTAGTATCTTGAGCTATTATAATACAATTACTTTTAGCAACTCTATTTTTAGTTAAAACATAACTTCCTATTCTTCCTAATTTAAAAGCTAATTCTGGAGTCAAGTAAATATTAGCTTCTCCTCTTACACCATCTGTACCAAATAAATTTTTCATATAAAACAATCCTTTTATATTAAAATAGCCTAAAATAGCTTATAATATAATTTTTTAATCCATTTATTCTTATTAAAATTAAAAAAATTAGTAAACTAAGTTTATAAATTTAATAAAAAAATACCTCTACACTATAACCCCTATAAAAAAAAATGTCTATAAAATATAATATAATTAAAAAATCTACTATTTTTTCTGTTGTTTTTATGTTATAACTTAACAGAGTATAAATTATCTGTGAAATAATTATTGGGTTTTTATAAAAATTATGAAACAACTTCTTGTTATAGACGATGACCAAACTACTTTAGCAAAGGTTAGCAGTTTTTTAAACAAATCTGGCTACAAAACAGTTACTGCTGATAATGCTCAACAAGCTTTAGGTGTAGTAGAAAAAAATGAGCAATTATGTTTAATTATTGTAGATATAATGATGCCTGTTATGGATGGCATAGAGTTTGTAAGACGTGTTAGAAGTGATAAAAAATATAATCATATACCTATAATAATGCTAACATCAATGTCTGATATAACAGACAAATATATGGGGTTTGATGCTGGTGCAGATGACTATATTACAAAACCCTTTGAACCTTTAGAACTATTAATGAGAATTCAAGCCCTAATAAAAAGAGCTGCCTATTTTTCAGAAGAAGAATTAAAAAAGTTTTATGCTGATAGCAAAAAATCAAGATTAATAATAAATGAAAAAGATTATTCAGTTAATATTGATGGTAAAGATGTTTACTTAACCGCTGTTGAATTTGACATGATTTGTTATTTATACTCAAATGCTGGTTCTGTTGTTTCCACAGAAGATATTTTACAAAATGTACTTAATTATCCACCAAAAACAGGTAACCCTGAATCTGTTAGAACTCATATTAAAAATATAAGAGCAAAAATAGAACAAGATCAATCTAAACCAGAAATAATAATAACTATACCTAAAAGAGGTTATAGATTTAATTTACCTAAATAGTTGTAAAAATTTAATCGTGATTAGAGAATAACTAATTTCAAGTTTAATCTTGACATAAAAATATATAAAGTTAATATCAAATTTTTTCACGATTTATGACTCAACACTCACAAATTTAAGTTTAAAAGAGGATTGGAAAAAATGTACAAAAATGAAGATGAAAAATTAAATAATCTTGAAAATGAAGATACAGAACTTTCTTATTCTGATGATACAGAAGAACTTTTTGATGATGAGTTTCCAGAAGATGTTTTAGATACAGATGAAGTATCTGAACAATCAGAAGAACAAGAAGAATATTCTGATGAATTTCCAGAAGATGTTTTGGATACAGATGAAGTATCTGAGCAATTAGAAGAACAAGAAGAATATTCTGATGAGTTTCCAGAAGATGTTTTAGATACAGATGAAGTATCTGAACAATCAGAAGAACAAGAAGAGTTTTCTGATGAATTTCCAGAAGATGTTTTGGATACAGATGAAGTATCTGAGCAATCAGAAGAAAAGCAAGAAGATGTACCTCCTGAACCAGAAGCACCTAAAGAACCAGAAAAACCTAAATTTGTTTTTGAAGATGTAAAAAAAGAAATTCAATCTCCAGTTAAATTAACTGCTACAATAAAATATCTTTCATCCTTACCAATTTTAGGGAAAGAAGTTAAAGAGCGTTTTTTAGATAACTTAAAAAAAGAAACTGATGATGTAAAAATAAGAGCTATAAGAGTTGCTACTCAAAAAGAAATGATAGCTGAATATAAACAAAATGCCCAACCTTATATTATTACACATTTTACTAACCAAGAAAATATTTGTAATGTTGATAAAGAATGTAAGCAAAAATTATTTCATTCTGTTTATTATGAAGTAAGTAATCCTGTAACTAATAAAAATGTTATGATCACCTCTCAAATGTTTCATAATATAACAGTTCATAGTATGGTTTATTTTAATGAGCCTCTTTTAAACTTAGGTAATAGCCCTCAAGGTTTTTTTGATGCTTATTTACCTTGTGCTGATTTAATAAAAGCTTTAGAAAAATCTAATGCTCCAAAAGAAGTTTTTGAAGAATTAGAGGCTGTAAAAGATAAAATAAATTATTTAGAAGAACAAAGATTTGCATCTGTTATTGCTAATATTCAATATGATATGAGTGTTTTTGAGCAAAATGAATATGAAAAAGAAAATAATATTGTTCCATTTTATGCTTTACTAAGAACAATGGTTGATTGGGGTGCAGAAGATATTCATATTAAGGCTTACTGTCGTCCTTTAGGCGTTTTGGGTGGAAATGTTACTCCTTGTCCATCTTTTCCTGAATTTTTAACTCCAGAAAGAACTAAATATTATGCTAATTATTTAATGACACCTTCTCAACAACAACAATTTGAAGAAACATTAGAAATGGATAATTCTTTTTATGTACCAGGGGTAGCAAGATTTCGTTGTAATATTTATAATGCACAAGGTACAGTAGGTATGGTTTTTAGGGTTATTCCTACCAAAATTAGACCAGTTGAAGTTTTAGGCGTTCCAATGATTCTAAAAAAATTGGTTTTTGAACGTTTAGGGTTAGTTCTTGTTACAGGGCAAACAGGTAGTGGAAAAACAACAACACTTGCAGCCATAGTTGAATTTTGTAATGTAAATAGAGCTATTCATATTCTAACCTTAGAAAATCCAGTTGAGTATGTTTATCAAAATAAAAGTGCTATATTTACTCAAAGGGCAATAGAAATAGATTCTTTAAGTTTCCCTATGGCAATGAGAGGTGCTTTAAGACAAAAACCAGATATTATTCTAATCGGTGAGATGAGAGACCCTGATACAATTATTGCAGGATTAAAAGCGGCTGAAACAGGTCACTTAGTTATGAGTACTCTTCATACTAATGATGCCGTTCAAACTATTAATCGTATTGTTAACACATTCCCTCCTCATGAGCAAGAAACAATTAGAGTTCAAGTTGGTAGTACAATTAAAGCTTGTGTTGCCCAAAGACTTATTCCTAGATTTGATAAACCTGGAAGGGTCTGTGCTATCGAAGTTATGCTTGTAACACCTAATGCTAGGGGGCAAAATACTAGAGGATATATTATAAGAAATGAAGTTCCTGCTCTTTATAAGGTTGTTGCAACTAGTGGTTACGATGGAATGCAATCTATGAATATGGCATTATTTGAGCACTACAAAAATGGAGTTATTACACCAGATGATGCACTTTCTTATTCTGATAACCCAGATGAAGTTACTAGATGGATGAGAGAAGATGCTGGTTTATCTGTTCAAGTTTAAAAATAAATAGTAAGAAGCTACCTAAGTTTTACTTAAGGTAGCTTTTTTTATAAAAAATGAAACTAAGGATCTAAAGGATCATTAACATAGTCTTTTTTATTTACGCCTTGACTAGGTGTAAAAAGATTTCTTTTATTTCCAATACCCATAAAATTTTCTTCTACAGGTTTTATCTCACCAGGAGACCACTGTCCATGATTATTTAGATAACGTAAATTAAAAAATACCATATTAAAATAATCTGTTTGAGATACCATTCCCATAAAACCTGGATCTGAAACTATTACACCATTTTTTAGACCATGTTCTAACATCATTCTTCCTGCATTCCTTAAATTAGTTGTAGAATGTCTGGCTATACCTTCTACTAAAATTCGGTCTTCTGGTACTTTTAATTCTTTTATTAGATAATCTCTCATCACTTTAGCTTCATTAACTCTAGTACTTTCTGGATGAACACTACCACCAGAAACTAAAATAAAAGGAGCTTTACCTGATCTAAAATCTTCTACTGCTGTTTTTAATCTTTCTTTAGCTTTATCTGTTAAAGGAGTTGGATTTTTAGCTCCTAATGGAGTATAACCAGGTACAATAATAGTATCATATGGAGTTTTACCTAGTTCTCCTTTTTCTCTTAATTCTTTTATTTTTGCAAAAGTTTTTTGATTAATATCTTTAGGATAAAATTCAGGTAAATTATTTCCAATAAGAGGAGCTACTACTTCTTTAGTTTCTTTTGATAATCTATTATAAATAGCATAAAATTTTTCATCACCTAGCATTTCTTCAACTACTTTATTTAAATCACCTTTTTTAGCTGAAGCTAAAATAACATTAGAAATAGCTTTTTCATCATCTTTAGACATATCCATAACTTGAGAAAGTTTTTCTATAACCAAATATCTTTCCATAGGTTCGGAATCTTGAATAGCTTTATTATCATTAGCTAATTTTCTTAATTCTGTTCGATTAGTTTTTTCTGGTTGAGATCCTTTAAAAGCATTATCCCAAAGCTTTTTTACTTCTGGTTCTTTTTCTTTTACATCTGTAAAATAATTGGTATCATAAGGAGTTGGTTTATTATCAATTTTTATAGGTTCAATTTTAGGTTGAGTTTCTAAGTCTTTTCCTAATTTAGAAAAATAACTTTCTAAAGTTTCTGTTTTTTTGGTAGCTATATCAAATTTAAAAGTTACAGGTTCAGTTTTACTAATAGAATTTTTTAATTTTACTTTTATATTAGCCTCATCTTTATTTTCTAATTTATTTACTAATTCTAAAGAAGCTTTTTTTAACTCTGAGTTTGTTTCAGTTTCAGCTATTTTTTTTAATTTATCCAATTCAACTTGATCTATTTTGCCATCATTCTTAACAAATTCATTAAATTTATTAAAAAAAGCACTTGATACATTTATAGATTCACTCATTTTTTAGCCTTTTATAAAATTAAATTATTAACTTTTACTAATTTTTTTATTTTATATAATATTATTTTAGTATTAAAGATAAAAAGCTTTCTTATTTAGTAATAGATTAGGGTATAATATAAAAAAAATTTTACTTTTTTTAGCAAGATTAATTAAAAAACAGCTATAATGGAATTAACTTTAGGTTAAATGAGGTATGTTAAATGGATAATATTTCTATAGGAAAAATCGTAAATGATGCGGTTTATAGATATGATCAAAACAGGAATGGTGTAATAGACTTAGATTCTAACCAATTTAATGATGAAAGTTCTTATGATGAAAGCCGAATTGAAAGACAAGGAAATACAACCTACAGAATAGTAGATAGATTTTCCAATCAAGATCTTTTTGTAAAAGCAGATGTTGATGGCGATAAAAAAGTAACAAAAGAAGAACTTACTAATTTTGTATCAAAATATGATAAAGATAATGATGGTAAGTTAAGTGCTAGAAGCTTTTGGGATTGGGTAAGTGGTAAACCAAAAGGAGAACTAGATGTTTTTAATCAAGAGGTTCCTGAGCGTAGAAGAGAAATCTTCAGACAAGTTATTGCTGTAGATCCTCCAATGCCTCCTATACCAAACCCTCCAATGCCTCATATGTAATATTTAGTTAGAAGTTAGAAATTAAAAGAATTATTTTCTTTTAATTTAAAGTCTTACTTCTAATTAGGTAAAGTTAAAGGTTTAAAGCAACAAGAAAAAATAAGTAAAATCTTCTAACTTTTAACTTTTTACTTATAACTTATTTTAAAGTATAAAAAGAAGGAATAAAAATGAATTTAAATAAAAAAGTATCAAGTCTCTTATTATCAATGACTTGCTTAGGTTTAATCGCTGGTTGTCAAAACTCAACTAGTACTTCTCAAGATTTAAATCAATCTACAGAAATTCAAGCTTCTAAAAAACAAAGACCTAAACAATATTTTGTAAAAATTAACCTAAAAGATAAACAACAAGCAACTGAATTAGTAGCAGAAGGTATTGACCTTTTTGGAGCTCCAGAAGGTAATAAAGTAGATGCTCTTATCAATGATAAACAAGCTCAAATTTTAAAACAAAAAAATGTTACTTTTACTATGAAAAATGCTTCAATAGAAGATACAGGAAGATTTCCTGGTGGTTATCATTCAGTTGATCAAGTTTTAGAAATAATGAAAGACTTAAATAAAAAATATCCAGATCTTACAGAAATTACTGATATTGGTGATAGTTGGGAAAAAACAGCAGGTAAAGGTGGTGGAGATATAGTTGCTTTTACAGTAACTAATAAAAAAGCTACCGGAGATAAAAAATCATCGGTATTTTTATCAGGAGTTCATTCAAGAGAGTTAGTAACTGTTGAAGTTAATATGAGATTTATGGACATGCTTTTAAAAGGTTATGGTACAGATAAAAACATTACTAATTATTTAGATACAAGAGAGGTAGTTTTTATTCCTTTAGCTAATATAGATGGAAGAAGAGCTGTTGAAAAAGGCGAAAGTATGTGGAGAAAAAATCGTCATATAGATAATACTTATGATGGTATAGATCTTAATAGAAACTTTGCAGGTCATTGGAATTTTGATGGTGTTCCTATGACCCCTACATTACAAAGATATAAAGATCAATTAGGAGAAAAAGATAGCGATATTTATAGTGGCCCTTCAGCTTTTTCAGAACCAGAAACCCAAGCTATTAATAAATTTTTAACTACTAAAAAACCTACTGTTGTTATGGACTTACATTCTTATGGAAATATGATTATATATCCACCAGGATATACTAATTCACCAGTAGCTGCAACTCCTACATTTAAAAAAGTAGCTAGTGTTTTAGCATCTAAAAATAAATACAGAACAGGTACTAGTATGGAACTTTTATATCCTACTTGTGGAACATCTAAAGATTGGGCTTATGATAAGTTCAATGCAATTTCTTTTACAATGGAAATGGGAAATAATAGTGATGGATTTAATCCTCCATTTTCTAGAGTTGATCAAATTTGGAATGAAAATAAAGATGGATTATTATACTTAGTAAGTATTGCAGATAATCCTATGAGAATTCGTTAAGCGTTAAGCGTGAGTCGAAAATATAAATAAAATACGACTCACTTATCACGTTTCACGTCTCAAGATTTTAAGAGGTAAAATATGGCAGAAATAAATGGTTTAAATTCGGTGGCAGCTTCTTATGAGAAGCCAGTTAATAATACACCTAAAGTAAACGAAGAAGTTAAGCAAGAAAAAGATAGTGCAAAATCTTTAAGCACTAATGATAAATTGCAAACTTATACAGTAAAAAAAGGTGATACTTTATGGGGTATATCTAAAGATAAATTAGGAAATCCTCAAAAATGGGTTAATGTTTTTGAACTTAATAAAGATCAAATAAAAGATCCTAATTTGATTCATCCTAATCAAGTTTTAAAACTTCCTATAAAAATTGCTGAGCCAGAACAACCTGCTGTAGTTGATAATAAACCAGAAGAGCCTACCATTAAACCTGAACCTAAACCAATTGATAATAAACCAGCTGTAGTTGATAATAAACCTACAGAAAAACCTGATGAAAAACCAGTAGTTGATAATAAACCTTCTGTAGTAGACAATAAACCAGTTGAGCAACCAACAAAACCTGCTTTAACAGTAAGAAAATTATCTGTAGCAAAATCTAGTGCAGTTGGTTTTGCTGTAGGAACAGGTTTAACGGCTGGAACTTTTATTGCTATAACTTCTAAATTAGCATATCCAGCTTCTAATCTTGGTGGTTATGCTACAGCTCAGATAGTAGCTAAAAACTTAGGTAAAGTTGGCATAAGCTTAGGAAGTATTACTGAAGTTTCTAAAATGGTAAAAGCTGTTGGTGGACCTAAAGCAGCAGGTACTATAGCTGCTGTTGGTGTAGGTGTTTTAGTTGCAGGAGCTACTGCTGGTGGCGTTTATTTATATAATAAACATCATGAAAATAAATAAATTTACTATTTAGTAAAATAAACATTGACTTTTAATTTATAAAAAGCTAGAATAGAATTATACAATTTTTAATTGGTTATAATATATGCCTAGCTTTTTTGATTTTACTAATAAAAAAAATTATATTACTTATATAACCCTTATACTACTTTATAACTCATGTACAGCTAATATTACTAGCAATAAAATTGAAAACATAAATCCAATTAATACTAACAAAATTCAAAAAGTAGAAAATATTTCTTTTTCTAATGATAAAGAAATAAATTTTAAAAATTTAGATAGACATGTATATAAACTATCTCAAGAAATAATAACAAGTAATAGTTACTCGAATTATACAGAATCTAGTATAGAAGCTATTAAAGTAATAAAAAATCAAGAAGAATTTAATGAATTTGTAAAAATAGATCAAAATTTAAGAAACTCACCTAGTTATACCCCAGAAGGTCTTATTATAGATAATATAGATTTTTCTAAAAATTATCTTTTAGTTATATCTAAAATAACTGGAGCTTATGATTATAAAGCTAAAATAACTTCCCTTAAAATAAAATCGGATGAATTAATAGCTGATTTTAACTATAAAATAATTTACTCTAAAGATAATAATCTAAATGATTTTATTAGACCAATTAATTTTTTTATCTTAATAGATAAAATAGACTATAAAAACTTAAAAATAAATACTATTTTAGATAATAATAAGGATTAAAAATGAAATTAAATTTACTTATAGCTTGTACATTATTATTTTCTTGCAACAATAGTAATAACAATAATCCGCCTAAAATTGAAAGAAAGAGTTTTTGTTTTAATAAAGAATCTTTTAATATAAAAACAACCCCTACTTATTACTTTTTATCTGGAAATATAATAGATAAGCAAACTCTTGAAACTATAGATGAAGCTAAGATTAATTTTATGGATAAAGAAACTAAATCTGATAAAAATGGAAATTTTTCGATTATGTTATTTTCCTTTGAATATTGTACTTATCTAATAAAAGTTAGTAAAAATGGTTATAAAGACTATACAAAAGAAATTATAATAGATAAAGATTTTAAAGGTACTAATTTAAAAATAGAATTAGAAAAACTTTAAAGTTTAAGTTTACCAATTAATCTACTCCAGAAGGGTTTTTGTTCTTCCTCTTTCTCTTTTTCATCAGCCCAAGCAACTATAATATTTCTTTCTTGAGTTGTCATTGTGATTCCTTTTATAGGCATTTTTTGTCTATAAACAACATCTCCTATATCATCATGATCTGCTTCCATTTCTTGAATTGAATCATAAGTACGATTTTTAGGTGCTTTAGTATAGCCTGAAGACGGGTCTGGGTTTGCAGAATGGCAATAAGTACATTTTTGTGTAATAATATCCGTTGCTAATTTTATTTTTGGAGTATTTTGTGTAACTGAGTTACTATTATTTAAGACCCAATTCTTAATAATATCTCTTTCATTATCTGGCATACTAATATTACCAATAGGCATACTTTTATCTGCTACTACTTTTTTTATTAAATCACTATTATCATTTATTTCTTTATCAGAATCAAAAATTATATTTCTAGGAGCTTTAGTATAACCAGAAGCTGAGTTTGGAGTAATAGAATGACAATAAGCACATCTTTGTATTATTATCTTATTTATAGGGTTATTTTTATCCAATTCAGTAGAAGGTAATTCTGATGGCTTAATATCTATACTAGTATTTTTTATCAACCAGTTTTTAACTAAATCTCTTTCATTATCCGATATACTAATATTACCAATAGGCATACTTCTATCTGCTACTACTTTCTTTATTAAATCACTATTATCGTTTATTTCTTTATCAGAATCAAAAGTTATATTTTTAGGTGCCTTAGTATAACCAGACGCTGAGTTTGGTGTATTTGAATGACAATAAGTACATTTCTGAGTGATTAATTGCTTTAAATCTGCTATATCAGAAACAGCTGTACTTTTTTTATTAGTAGCTTTTATTTCCCAATTTGAAATTAAAGTTATTTCATTTGTTGTTAATACAATATCACCAATAGGCATACTTTTATTTGCTACTACTTTCTTTATTTTTTTTATACTATTATTAATTTCTTTATCAGAATCAAAAGTAATATCTTTAGGGGCTTTGGTATATCCAGAGTCTGAATTTGGAGTGATAGAATGACAATAAGTGCATTTCTGAGTTATTAATTTATTTACATCTGTTATATCAGAAGTTTGATTAACTATAGATGAAGCTACTGTTTTAGGTGTTTCTAAAGAGCTTGGAGTTGTTATTTTACTATCATTTTGATTATATTCTTGACAGGAATAAATAACAAAAAAATTTGTTAATATAGTTACTATAGTTAATAGTTTAATTTTTTTATTCAACTTTTATTCCTATGTAATTAAAATATTAAAACATTAAAATATTCATATATTAAGTATAACTATTTTGGGCTTAAATTTTTTATAGTTCATCTAATATAATAATAAAAGTTTATAATTAAATATTTAAAGTTTGAATCGATTATATAAAATACTTTTATTACTGTTATAAAAAAAAAGATGTCATGTTAAAATAGCTATTGTATTTTTTTTAGGAAAAATAATTAATGAGTAGTATATTTTGTCCATCTTGCAATAAAGAAAATGATTCTCAACAAGAATTTTGCTCTTTTTGTGCTTGTTTTATAAATAAAGAATTTTTTGTTATAACTCAAGCTGAAATAAAATCTAATAATTTAAATCATCGTTATTCTTTTTTAGATAAAAATTCTTTTTTGGTAGTTGATAACTCATATGGAAAGCCAACTTTTGATTCTGATATTATAAATGATGATAGTTTACTTAACTTATACCAAAAATATGATAAATTTGGATATTTTCCTAAAGCTTATGATGCTTTTAATTTTGATGGTAATGACTATCTTTTAATAACTTCAAATAAAGATCTTTATGGACAAGAGTATAGAAATATTCAAGAAGCTATCATAGAAATAACAGATAGAAATAGAATACAATTAATAAAAGATTCTGCCTTAATATTTCAACAATTAGAAAAAGATGATATTCAAAACTCTATTTTACAAGTGAATAACTTTTTTGTTGATGATTATTTAAATATAAAATTAAAGTATATAAAAAGTAATGATTCCGAACTTACCTTAAAAAATTTGGGTGAACTATGGAAAAAACTATTTATACCAAAAGAAATGCCATTTTTAGAATATTCAAAATATAAAGTAGGTGAAATACTAAAACACTTAATAGATGGAAAAATAACTGATATTAAAGAACTAATAAAAAAATTAGATATTTTATTAGATAGTGATTTTACAGAAGTTAAATATTATTCTTTAAGCGATATAGGTAAAAAAAGAGATAATAATGAAGATAATTTTTATTCTATTTTAAACGCTGTATATGAAAAAGATTTTTATAAAATAGAAAAATCACAAAGAGGCTTATTTATAATATGTGATGGTATGGGAGGACATGAAAAAGGTGAAGTAGCAAGTAAAATGGCTGTTGATAAAATAAAAAGAACTCTTTTACCTGCCATAAATTTTAAATTTGGTTTTGATGAAATGAAAAAACTTTTAGAAGAAGCTCTTATTTATCAAGCAAATGATTATATTTATAAAGAAAACCTTGCTTTAGGATATGAATTTGAAAAGAAAATGGGTACTACAGCTTTAGTTTGTATGACTAATGACAATTATGTATATACAGCACATATAGGTGATAGTAGATTATATGTTATAACTCAAAAAGGTATAGAACAATTAACTCAGGATCATAATGTAGCAATGCAAAATTATAATGAGGGTAAAGGTTCTTGGAATGATGCAATGAAAAATACTTCTACATCTTGGGGAAAAATGCTTAGTCAGGCTTTAGGAATAAAAGATAACTCTGAAATTTTACCTGAAATAAATTTTGTACCAATTCAAGAAAACTCTTATCTACTTATGTGTACAGATGGTTTAAGCGATATGCTTTCTCCTAATGATATTAAAACGATTGTAATAAATAATTGGGATAGTCCTCAAAAAGCTGTAGAAAACCTTATAGATAAAGCAAATGAACTTGGAGGTAAAGATAATATAACAGTAACATTGGTTAATATAAAACCAATTCATAATTTTTTACCTTTAGTTGACTATGCTGATATTTTTTATAATTCTGAAATAGAATTAAACGAAGAGTTAATAGAAATGACTGAGTTTAAACAAGAATCTCTAGGTGGGATAATGATTGAACCAGATCAAGAATAGTTAAAAGTTAAAATAATAAAACTTTTAACTTTATCAGGAATAAAATATGTCATTAGATAAAGAAAAATATATTGCCCTATTTATAGAAGAATCAAGAGAAAATTTATTATCTCTTAATGATTATCTATTAGAATTAGAAAGAGGGGCGGGTGATTTAAGGCTTTTAAATGATATTTTTAGAGTAGCTCATACATTAAAAGGTATGGCTTCTACTATGAGCTTTAATGCTATAGCCTCACTTACTCATGAAATGGAAAATCTATTAGATATGTTAAGGAATGCTCAAATTGTAGTTTCTCCAGAAATAATTGATATTCTTTTTTCTTGTTTGGATACTTTGGAAACTCTAATTGAAAGTATTAGCGAAAATATACCCGAATCTGATACAAGTGATTTAGTAAATAAAATAAAAAAAATACTAAAGGGAGGCGAAATACAGACTAAATTAGAGGATAAAGTAAAAATAGAAACGCCTTTATTAATTGATTTAGATGAAGCTGATTTAGAAATAGATTATTCTGCTGATGAAAAAGAACTAATTTTAGAAGCTCTTAATAATGGCTATTTTTCTTCTGAAATAAAAATCTTTTTAATGAAAGATTGTGTAATGAAATTTTTAAGAATTTCATTGGTTTTACAAGCTATAGAATCAAAATCTAAAATAATTAAGACTTTACCTTCAAGAGAAGCCTTATTATCTGAAAACGTAGATTCTAGTTTTGTAGTTACTATAATACATTCTTTACCTATAGAAACTATTATTAACTCTATATTATCTATAGCAGAAATATCTTCTGCTAAATCTAATGATTTATTAGAAAAATTTCAATCAGAAGTAAATATAAAAAAAGAAAAAATAATTCCTGAATTATCTAATAAAATAATACCTAATTACTCTGATAACCATAAAAATATTTTAAAAGAAGCTTTAGATAACAAATTAAATATTTATGAAATATATATATCTCTAGATAAAGAAACTGTTATGAAAGCGATTAGAGTATCTATGATTATGAATACTCTAGATTATTTAGGTTGTCAGGTTATAACTACATTCCCTTCTAATAATGAGCTTTTAAATACTAATAACTATGATAATTTTGTTATTACAGTTATATATGAAAAAGAAGCTGATAGTATTTCTCATGCAATATCTGGAATAGCAGAAATAAAAGAAATAGAAGTTTTGGCTCTTACTGATGAATATTTTAAAGAAAAAAATGAGGTTAGTAATAATAAAAATATAGCTTTACCAGAATTTACTGATTATGAAAAAGTATTAATATTTCAAGCAAAAACAACAGATAAAAGAACTATTTTATTATCTATAAACCTTATGGAAGGAACTGTAATGAAATTTGCCCGTTTTATTATGGTTACAAAAAAATTAGAAGGTTTAGGTGATATTATAAAAACAATACCATCACAAGAAGAAATAGAAAATGAAAATTTTGGTGATTCTTTTCAAATAGTTTTTATTACAAATCAAAGTGATATAGAAATTATAAAAGCTATTTCATCTGTAGCAGAAATAAAAAATATTACAGACTTATTTTCTATTGATACAAGTGAAAAATCAACTGATTTAAAAGTTTCAAAACAAACTCAAACATACTATGGTAAAAATATACCTATAGAAGAGAAAAAAGATGAGGAAAAAGAAGTTTATGTTCCTATAAAAAAAGAAGTTGATAATAAACATGAAAAAACTGTAGCCGAAAAAAATGAACCAACTCAATTAAATAACATAGAAAAAACAGTTAATGATAAAAATAAAGATGACAATATTAAAAAAGATCTAAAAGAAGATGAAGATAAAAAACAAAGAAAAACTATTGTAAAAAAACAAACTATAAGAGTTGATACAGATAGATTAGATCAATTAATAAATATGGTTGAAGAATTAGTTATAACTAGAAGTCGTTTAAATAAACTAGCTGCAAACTCTGATAATCAAGAAATTAACCAAGCGATTAGAAACCTAAATCTAATTTCATCTAATTTACAAAATAGTGCTATGAAATTAAGAATGATGCCTGTAGAAGCTATTTTTAGCCGTTTTCCTAGAATGATTAGAGATGTAGCAAAAAGTCTAAACAAAGAAATAGTTTTTAATGTAGAAGGTGAAGATACAGAGATAGATAGAACTATTATTGATGAACTTGGAGATCCTTTAGTTCATTTATTAAGAAACTCAGCAGATCATGGAATAGAATCTACAGAAAAACGTTTGGAAAATGGTAAAAATAAAGTTGGTAAAATAAATTTAATCGCAAAACATGAAGGAAATAGTGTTTTGATAATAGTAGAAGACGATGGTGGTGGCATAAATTCTGATAAAGTAAAACAAAAAGCGGTAGAAAAAGGTGTAATATCTCAAGAAGAAGCCTCTTTTATGTCTGAAGAAGACGCTTTTCAAATAATATTTTTACCTGGTTTTAGTACTGTAGATTCAACAACAGAATTATCTGGTAGAGGTGTAGGTATGGATGCTGTACTATCTAAAGTAAAGTCTTTGGGTGGTAGTATTATAATTCATTCAAAAAGAGGTGAGGGAACTCGTTTTACTATAAAATTACCTTTAACATTAGCTATTATGGAAGTTCTTTTAGTAAAATTAGCTGAAGAATATTATGCTATTCCCCTTTCTTATATAGAGGAAGTAAAAGAAATATATCCATCTGAAATAAAACATATAAATAAAGTAAAAGTAACAATAATAAGAGATAAAACTATTCCTTTAGTAGATCTAAAAGCAGTTTTAAATGTTCCTGAAAAAACTAAGGAATTAGATTTAGATTTTTCTAATGAAGAATATATAGAAGAATTAATGCCTATGGTAATTGTAAGAACAGAAGAAGGAAATAAAACTAGTGGATTTATAGTAGATTCTATAATAGGTCAAGATGATGTAGTAATAAAACCACTTAGTAAAATTTTATTTGATAAATATAATTATATTTCAGGTACTGCTAACTTAGGTGATGGAAATTTGGCTCTTATTTTAAATGTTACTAATCTTACTTAGTCATAAAAAAGATCTAGACTCTTTTTTTAATTAAGAAGTTTACATGGCTATAATTACAATTCCATAATATTTTATAATGAACTATAAAAAATAATTACAGAAAAATACTTCTCTGAAAAAGTCGGTTGCAAACCACTTTTATAGGTATTCTGATATTTTTATAGCTATTCCTAAGCGTATACTATAGAACTGTTATGAACAGTTCTTTACACTTATATTTGTATTTTATTTATAAGGGAGTAGCTATACATTTATAAGTTACTATCTATAAATTCATTCTTATTCAATATTTTCTTTCTGTGAATTTTTATTTTTTATATGTAATTTTTTTATAAAATGCACTTGATTAGCTTAAAATAAAAGATTAAAATATATGCTTTAATTAGTTAAAAGTTAAAAGTTAAAAGATTTAGTATTTCTTCTGACTTATTACTTCTAATTTTTAACTTAAAAATTATTTTGAAATGGTACTAAAATTATGATGAAAAAATATCAATTAAAAAAACTTCTTGAAGAAAAAAGACTTTTTAAATTAATCGCAGGAATGGAAAACTTCAATCAAGAGAATGTAAGAATGGTAGTAAATTCTGCAACTCTTGGTAAAGCTAATGCAATAGATATTTCTGCTGATTCTGAAAATATTGATTGGGTAAAAGAAAATCATACTGGTTTAATAGTATTTGTATCTTCTTTAAGTATTCATATGTTAGCTGTAGCAAAAGATTGGGGTGCTGATGTTTTAGAATTAGGTAATTTTGATGCTCTTTATGCAAGAGGAAAAAGCATTTCTTCTGAAGAAGTTATTAATCTTACTAGAGAATTAAGAGCTATTGCAGGAAATACACCTATTTGTATTAGTATTCCTGGAAATATGAGTATAAATGATCAAGTTTCTTTAGCTGTACAAGTTCAAGCAGCTGGAGCTGATATGTTACAAATAGAAAACCTTTCTTATGAAAGTGATTATGATAATGCAAAAGAAATTTCTAAATCAGTTGAAATCCCTGTTATTCTTAGTGGTAAATTAGATGCTTCTAAAGTTGAAAAAGCTATGTCAACTGGAGTTAATGGTATTGGAATAGGAAATGCTGTTAATAAAAAAGAAACTTTACCAGAAATGGTTGAAGAAGTAAAAGCTATTATGAAAAATTTAGAAGTAAAAGTAGCTGTTTAATTATATTTTTTAGTAGAGTGTAAAAACACTTCTACTTAGTTTAGTACAATATTTTTAATTACCTAGATAATATTTTATTTATAACTAGGTAATTTTTTTTATTTATTAGCTAAATTAAATTTTCCTTATTATTTCTGACAATTAGTTTATTTTTGGATAAAATATAAATAATGGGTTTATTTTTATCTTAAATTAATTTAAATGAAAGACAGAGTAATAGAAGAAGTAATAAATGAGAAATTACATGCTTTTGGAGTCATATTAAGCACAATAGGATTATTATATTTAATTTATTATTCTATTTTTTATGGAAATAAATTAAGCTTATTGGCTTCTTTTATTTATGGATTATCACTAATTATACTTTATTTTTTTTCAACACTTTTGCATAATAAATTATCTTATAAAAATCACTCTAAAATTTATAGTATTCTAGACTACTCGGCTATTTATTTATTAATAGCTGGAACTTATACTCCTTTTTTATTGATCACTTTAAATAATAATTTAGGATTTTTCTTTTTATGGATAGTTTGGGGTATAGCAATTTTAGGTATTATCTATCAAAGTTTTTTTATTTTTAAACATAGAAAGCTTTCTCTTAGCACTTATCTTGTAATGGGATGGTTAGTAATATTTTTTATAAAACCTTTATCCGAATCTTTAGGCTTAAATGGTACTTTACTTTTAGCTCTAGGAGGAGTAATGTATTCTTTAGGATCTTATTTTTTTGTTTTTGATAAAAAAAGCAGATTTAATCATGCTGTTTGGCATGTATTTGTATTATTAGGTAGTATATTTCAATATTTTTCTATACTACTTTATGTTATTCCAATGAAAATATAAAATGTTTTTTAAGATTTTAGAAAGTTTTTTTAATAAAAATAATAAAAGTGAGTTTTATACAGAAGAATTCGAAGTTTTTGACTTGGATTATCTAAATGAACTAAAAAAAGAAATTTTAAACTCTACTTATTTAAAAAAAAATAACTTGAATTATAATTTTAATGGAACTTTAGGTTTTTCTATTATCTTTAAAAAAGGGTTTGAAGAATTAGTAATAGAAAAATTTCCTATTTTTGAAAAATATTTAAATAAAATATATAACAAAGATATTAATGCATACTATCTAAATCCTTTGGTAATGAAATCAGCAGCTAGAGTTGGTAAACATATAGATTTAAGCCTAAGGAGCTATTATGCTAACATAGATTTACCCAAAATAGTAAATGTTTTATATGTTAATATACCTCAAATGGAAGGTGGGAATCTTATTATTTATAATGAAGAAAAGTTTATTGATAAAATAAAGCCAGAACAAAATAAATTATTAAAGTTTAAAGGTTACCTTAAACATGAAGTATCACCTGTATTAATAAAAGATAAAGATGAATCAAGAATAAGTCTTATTTGTGAACACTATTCTTTAGATGATTATATCTTAAATAAAATACCTAATTTTTTGATTAGATCTTCTGCTAACTTTAAAGATTTTTTAAATAATGAAGTAAATATTGAAGATAATTAGATTATTAATTTTTTTTGTATATAAATTTAATTAAATATTTTATTTTCATATAAAACTATCTATTTTGTAGTTATAATATAGTTTTAAAAAACTTCTATTCATGAAGAATTAAAACCTTGTAAGAAGTCTTAATTCTATTAACTTTTTACTTTTTACTAAGTATAAGTTATAATTATTCAATTAGTGTAAGTTTTTAATTTGGGAGTTCTTTGTGGGTTTTTTAGATAATAAAAAAATACCTGATACTGATAAAAGATTTCTTTTTAGACATGATACTCTTTCATCTATAAAATATTCTATTTCTAATTTTATAGAAGGTAATAAATGTTATTATCCTAATATTTTTTATATAGAAGGAGCAGATGGTACTGGTAAAACATGGTTTTTAAATCAGTTACCACTTTATTCTAAAACCTTAAAAAAAGATCATGTATTAGTAAATTTAGATGTAAAAGACATAGTTTATTCTGAGGTAACAGGAATAATAAATTTTTTAAAGACTTTAAGAAACGCTCTAGTTGAAGTTAATTCTGAATTTGAAAGTAATTTTGAAAAATTTGATAATTCCCTAAAAAACTTTTTTGCAGGAACTTTAGTAGATGATGGAACATACCATGAAATAAAAATAGAATCTAAAGAAGAAACAGAACCAGTAAAAATTTCTTTTAATACAGAAGAAGAAGAAGTTAAACCAAAAGTTCAGAAAATAAATCCAGCTTCTTTAAAAAGCCCAAGTACTCCAGCTAATAAACCTTTGGTTTCTAAGTCAACAGCTGTTACTAGTATTCAGCCTAAAGTTAATCCTTTGGCTAAAAATGAAAGTTCTTTTGCCCCAAGAAAAGGTACTGGCCCTTTAAATTCTAGTGCTTTATCGGCTTATGGCTCTTTAAATACTTACTCAGAAAAAGAAGTGCCTAAAAAGAAAAGTGGGCAAGCAGATGTTAAAGCTATTGCTAAGACTATAAATAATGTAGTTGATAATATGAAAAAAACTGTAGTCAAAACAGTAGATTTTAAATCTATTTTATTTAGAAAATTTTTAGAAGGCTTCGAACAAATAACATCTAAGCATAAAATTATTTTAACTATAGATGAGTTTGAAATAATACAAGAATTACAAAATTTCTTTTTTAATATTTTTCTTAAAAATCTTAAGCATGAAATAATAGTTGTTATTGCAGGTCAGGCTGATATGGAAAGAGTATTAAAAGAAAAATTTGATACATCTTTGCAATATATTTATATTTCAAATTTTGGTTATTTGCATTTAGAAGAATATTTTAAAAAATTTCATGTATTATCAGATCCTAGTGTAGTAGATGCAGTCTTTGAGTTAACTTCAGGTACTCCATTAGCATTATCTTTAGTAGGAAGTGCTTTTTTAAATTTTAAAGGTGATGTTTTTAAAGTGATGAAATATCTAAGCTTAGATGAAGTTGATGAAAAAACCTTAAGGTATATCAATGCCATAACTTTAGATGCAATACCTCAAAATGAAAGAAGAGTAGTAGTTTTATTATCTTTAATAAGAAATATAGATTATGATTTAATAGAACATATTTCAGGTGTTTTTAATGCTAAAAATTTATTGCAAACAATTTCAGAAAAATATGCTTTTATAGATCCTAAAAAAGGTATGCATGATACTCTAAAAAAATTTACTAGAACTTATGCAAAACATGAAATGACTAATTTATATGATGAAATTTATAGACTATCTTTAGAACATTTTAGAAATAAAATTGAAGAAAATCCTGTTGATAAAGAAACCATTACAGATTATATCTATTATCAAATAAGAGTAAATGAAGATATTGGATATACATTGCTTTTATCGTATATTTCAGAATTTATAGCTACAGATATATCTTTTTGTGAAATACTAATTAATGATATTTCAGGAACTGGTCTTTCCAAAGAGTTAAGAGCTAAATTTGATAAGTTAAGGGATTGTTTTCCTTATGTTATACTAAAAGATCATAAAAGAACTCTTCCATTACTTGAAGCCATAGCTGAAATGCAAAATAGAAATCCTTCTATGAATATTTTAGATAGTTTTTAAAATAAAATTATATTTTATACTCAAACAAAAATGCTTTTCAAAAAAGATAAGCTTGAAACTATTTTATTGTAAACTTCTTATCTTTTAACTTTTAACTTTTTACTTATTTTTTAGTATATGATGTAAAAAATTATAACTTATAAAACTAATTAATAAAAAACTTAGCTATTATTTAAAAAGTTAATTATTAAATAATTTTTTTATGCGTTTTTTTATAGGTATAGCTTCTACTATTTTAATTATATTAGGTCTTTTGTTTACCTCTTATGCCAATATAGATTCAGGTAAAATAATAAGTCCTAAACCAGATAAACAAATAACTTATATAGAGGATTCTTCTAATGATGAAATTAAAAATAACGTAGTAAAATCAGAAGCATCTACTCCTAGTAACTTAGATGAAAATTATAAACCATCTGAAAACAAACCTTCTTCCAAACTAAAAGATATAAAAGTCCCTGAATATATAGAAACAGAACAAAAAGAAAGTAGATTATTTTTAATTATGGGAACTGATGTTGTTTATAATTATAGAAATAAGGTTAACTCTACTAGAGGCAGAACAGATGCTATTTTATTGGCAAAAATGACCAATGAAGGTATAGATCTTATTTCTATACCTAGAGATAGTTATGTTAATATTCCAGATTATGGTTATAACAAAATAAATTCTGCTAACGTAAAAGGTGGACCAGAATTACTAAAAAAAACAGTTGAAAATTGGCTTAATTTAAAAATAGATGATTATGTATTAATAAATACTTTTGGTGTAATAGAATTTGTAGATCTTTTTGGTGGAATAGATTTTAATGTACCAAAAAGAATGAAATATAATGATTATGCAGGTAATCTTTTTATAGATTTGTATCCTGGAATGCAAAAATTAGATGGTAAAAAAGTACATGATTTACTCAGATTTAGAAATGATGAATTAGGAGATCTTAACAGAGTAAAAAGAGAGCAAGATATGATAAAAGCTATTCTTACTCAAACTTTAAAACCTTCTAATTTATTAAAAATACCTAGTGCCTTATATATTTTAGATAATTATATAGAAACTAGTATGAATTCTAGTAAAGTAGTTTTTTTAGCTAAAAAACTTTTAGAAACAGATGATTTAAAAAATAAAATTAGTATGCAAACTTTGCCTGGTATTGGTGGAACTAAAAATGGAGCTTGGTATTGGTTTATAGATGAAAAAGAAACTAAAAATATTTTAAGTGAATTAAATATTTCTAATGATATAAATATAACAAACAAAACAGAGCAGTAAAAATTATAAATTATTTTATAAATCTAAAATTGCTTTAGCTATATGATATACAGTATTATTTTCATCCATTTTATTTTTTATTTCTTTATAATCATTTAATATATTATTTAATTTAATCTTATTAAATAATATATCTATACTCTCATTAAAAATATTATTTATATTTACATCTTTTTGAATAAACTCAGGTATTACTTTTTTATTTAAAATAATATTTGGTAAAGAAAAATAATCTAGTTTTATGAGCATTTTAGCAATAGTATAAGATAAATTAGATAACTTATAACATGATATACAAGGTATGTTCAAAAAAGTAGCCTCTAAAGTTACAGTTCCAGAAGCACATATAATAAGGTCACATTCTTTCATATACTTATTAGATTCACCAAAATAAACTTTAAATTCATCTAAATTATAATTTTCTTTAATAAAATCTTTCCAAATGGAATTAAAAATAAAAATAATATTTATTTTATTATCATAGCTGTTTATTTTTTTTACTGCTTTAATAAAAATAGGTAATAAGGATTTTATTTCACTTTTTCTACTACCAGCCATTATTCCAATAGTTTTTTTATTAGATAAATCTTGATTAATTTTATATTCGTTATTAAAATTTTCTTCAATAATATTTTTAAGAGGATGTCCAAAATATTTTATTTTTTTATTAAAAACATCTAATAAACCTAATTTTTCTAAGTTATTTTTATAAAAATAATATTCTTTTTCAAAAATAGTAATTAGTAAATCAATTTTATTAATTATTTTTTTCCAATTATTACCTACTCCCCAAATCCATTCTTGAGGGCCTATATAATAAACAACTTTTAAACCCATTTTTTTAGCTAACCCAGCTAATTTTATGTTAAATCCTTGATTATCTATTAAGATAACTATATCTATTTTATGTTTTTTGAAAAAATCTTTTGCCAAATTATAAGCTATAATAGCTGGTTTTATAGCCTGAATATTTTCTATAAGACCAACCCCACTATAAGAAGTTAAATCATAAATAATATTTGCTCCAATTTTTTTTAATTCTGTACTTCCAAAAGCAAAAATATTTAATTCAGAGTTTATTTCTAGTAATTTTTTTGCCAAAAAAGCTCCATGTATATCTCCAGAAACTTCTCCGGTAGAAATAAAAATGTTTTTAAACATTAAGGAACGCTTACTTTATTTAAGATACTTGAAACTATTTCTTTAGTATGGATTTTTTCTGCAATAGCTTCATAAGATAAACCAATTCTATGATTTAAGATATAATTAGATATTTCTTTTATATCTTCAGGTATTATATAATCTCTAGATTTCAAAAAAGCAAAAGCTTTTGCCCCTTGTAATAAATAAATAGAGGCTCTTGGTGAAGCACCATAAGATAATAAAGTTTTTATATCTAATTTATATTCTTCTGGGTGTCTAGTCGCATTAACTATATCTATAATGTATCTTTTTATTTTATCATCAGCATAAACTTTTTTTACTATTTCTCTAGCTTTTAAAATAAAATCCTCATCAATTATATTAATATTTTGAACAGGCTCTTTTTCTAGTAAATTTAAAATTTCAAATTCTTCATTTTTAGATGGATAAAAAACATCTATTTTTAACATAAATCTATCTAATTGAGCTTCTGGTAATGTATAAGTTCCTTCCTGTTCTATAGGGTTTTGTGTTGCCATTACTAAAAAAATATTTTTTAATTTATGAGTTTCATTATAAATAGTTACTTGTCTTTCTTGCATAGCTTCTAAAAGAGCTGATTGTACTTTTGCAGGAGCTCTGTTTATTTCATCTGTTAATAAAAAATTAGTAAAAATAGGCCCTTTTTTAGTAACAAATTCATTTCTTTGTTGTTCATAAATAACTGTTCCAATTAAATCACTTGGTAAAAGATCTGGAGTAAATTGTATTCTTTTGAAGCTTGTACCTATTAATTCAGAAAAAGTTTTTATAGTAGAAGTTTTTGCTAAACCTGGCAAACCTTCTATCAAAATATGTCCATTACATAATAAAGACATAAATAAACCATTTATTAATTCATTTTGTCCTATAATACTTCTATGAACTTCTTTTTTTAATTCTAAAAATTTTTTTGAATACGCTTTTAATTCTTCTTTTAAGTCCATTTTATTTAAAATGTGGTCCCATAGCCATACATACTAAAGAATATCTTGTACCATGTGTTACTGTTGTAACATTATGAACTAAATAACATGGAAATACAATAGCTGAGCCTTGTTTTTGAGACATGGTTTGATTAAAAGCTTTCCAACCTAAAATACCTCCACCATAAGTATTAGGATCTGACAACATAACAATCATAGTTAGTTTTCTTAAAGAACCTTCTCCTCCATTAGACATATCTACATGCCAATCAAAAGAAGTATTTCTTTCATAGCGATTTAATCTTAACCCACTCATGCATCTTATATCAAAATTAAAAACTTCTTGATTAGCTTTCATAAATAGCTTTTCTAGACGTTGGCTAATCCACATATTACTTTTATCAGGTTTTATGTCTATAGCTTTGGGATATAAATTATGATTATAATTTTTTACTTTATTTTGAATGTAAACTGACGCTTCATTTAAGCTATTTCCTTCTAATTTAATAATTTCATTACATTCTTCAATTGTAAAAGCATTATCAAAAGAAATTGCTTTCATCATATTTTCTGTACTAGTTAATTCTCTCATTTTTTTACCTATTTAAAATGTGGCCCAACAGCCCAACAAGCTAAGCTATATCTAACTCCAGAAGTTATAGGTGGAACATAATGCATCATATAAGATGGAAAAACTACAATAGATCCTTGCTCTTGATTTATTTTATCATCTACACCCCACCATTGAAGCTCTCCACCTGTATAATCTTCTTTTTTTGATAAAAATACTACTAAAGTTAATTTTCTGATAGAAAGCTCTCTATTCCCTATATCTGTATGCCAATTAAAAGAACGACCTACATCGTATTTATTTAATCTTATTACATTGATTCCATAAATTTCAAAATGAAAAAATTTATCATTAGCGTGCATCAAAACTTTTTCTAACTTTTTAGAAATCCAACCTACAGTTATTCTATTTTGTAATAAATCTTTTGCAATAGGGTATTCAGCTATATTGGTTTTATCATAATCTTCTTGGGATTCAAAATAAACAGGTATTTCTATGTTTATTCCTTTCATATTTATTATTTCTTCGCATTCTTCAGGTTTAAAAATATTTGGATAGGATAAAACTCTTAATATATGATTATTATCTGGTAAAGTACTTAATTTGGGATCTTGGATCATATTAATTTTTATCCTTTTTATAAAAAAATGTGTTAATTATATGATTTATAGGTGTCTCGTTATAAACCATCTTAAATATAAATGCAAAAATAAATGGAGAAAAGCAAAACATAATTTCAACTGCTAAGGCAGGACTAAAAAAGAACTCATTACTTGAGAAAATAAAATAATAAATTAAAACTATAATTGGAATTAGAAACCAAAAAATTAATTCGTTTTTTATGATATTACCCTCTTATTTTATTTTTTATTCTTATTAGAGAATACCTCAGAACTTTGCTCTGGGGTTTCAGGGGGGTACGGGGGCATAGCCCCAGATCCCTTCCTCCTACGGGGTATCAACCTCGCAGGAGGTCTTAAATTCATTTATTAGATTCAGATTTTTTCCAACTATCAAGAGATTCAACTTTTTCTAGCCAAGATTTAACATTAGGATAATTATTAATATCTAAGCCGATTAAATTTCTCATAGCTAAATCAGAGGCCAAAGAAAAATCTGCTATACTTAAAGAATCTGCTATATAATCTTTATTTTCTAATTGAGAATCAAGTACTTTTAATTGAGATTTTAATGTTTCTAGAGTTTTTTCTACTTTAGCTTGATCTGGATTACCTAATGAAAAGTATTTTTTTAGAACTAACTCAAATGTTAGAGTTGAAATACTTTGATTTAAATTACAAGAATCCCAAAAAAGCCATTTATTAATTTCAGCTTTATGTTGTATATTTTTAGGAGACAAATTTGAATCACCAGCTTTTGCTACTAAATAAGACATAATTGCATGAGATTCCCATAAAATAAAATCACCATCTTCTAATATAGGTAACTTAGCATTTGGATTTTTTAGTAACATTTCTGGTTTTTTATGTTCACCTTGCATAACATTAGGATGAATTATCTCAACATCTAAACCTAATTCATGAATAGTAGCCCTTACTTTACGGCTATTATAAGATTGCTCCAAATTATAAAGTTTCATTTTAACCCTCTATAAAATATTAAAAACCTAGTTCATTTTATCACTTACTACTTATGATTGTAACAAGTTTTTTTTATGAAAACATTTAGATTACTTTAAAAGATATTATACTTTTGACATAATTTAAATAAATGATCAAAATCAAAAATTTTAATCATATTAATAATACAGTTGTAAAAAAAATTAAATTTGACCATATCATAATAATATTGTAAACTTAGTGTACTTGCATTTTAGCAAGTTTTGTTTCTATTTTGTAGTATTTTTAAGGACTATTGAATTTTTGACCGTAATGAGAAAAAACACAAAACTTTATTTTTCTTTTATTCTTAGTATGATAGTTACCTCATGTTCTGGAGGAGCTACTAATCCTAATATACCTTCAACTTCAAATTTAAATATAAATGCCAAAAAACCAAGTGCTTCTGGTGAAGTTGAAATAAAAAAAGTAAATTTAACTGGTAAAGTTGTTGATGCTATTACTAAAAAGCCTATAGAAGGTGCAACTGTATTAGTTTATACTATTTCTGATGAGAAGTTATTAGAAAAATTAAGAAAAGAAGAAGTAGCTCCTTCTCCATCTCCATCTGCAAAACCAGAAACTTCAACTGCTCCAGCTAGTCAACCTTCACCTACTATAACTCCATCTGCAAAACCAATAGAAGAAGAAGAAGAAAAAGCTGTTCCTGCTAAAAATCCAGTAGCTAAACCTACCGCAAAACCAAGCGCAAAACCAACAGTAAAAGCTACTGCTAAGCCTGTTGTAAAAGCATCTTTAAAACCTGTTGAAAAAAAAGAACCTACCCCAAAAGAAACTCCAAAGCCTGAGCCATCAACACTTGAAATTTCTCCTGAAAGCCTAAAAAGTGTATTAACAGGTATTTCAATTAATACTTTACAAGAATTTGAAACAAAAACAGGTAATGATGGAAAATACTGGTTGAGTAAAGTACCAGAAACTAATAATACTATGGTAATAACTGTTTCAGCTCCTAATTATAAAACTTCATCAGTTTTTAGTTATGATAGTAATAAAACCGAAGATATTTATTTAATACCAATAAGCGTAGAAAAAAATTATTCTTCAGTTTCTGGTGCTGTTGTCTCTGTTACAAATAAATCAGTGGAAAATGCAATGGTATCATCTTCTTATGTATTAGGTGAATCTTTTACTATTCCTACTAATACAAACTTATCGGGTGATTTTTCTTTAGATGATGTTTATCTAGGAGAAAGAATTTTTGTTGCTAGTACCAAAGATGAAAATGATAAAATAATTTCTATGGGGTTTTTAGATACTGATATTAAAAAGAATGATGCTTCTTATAAAACCAAAAAAGTTTCTAATCCTAATGATAAAAAAGAGAATACTAAATTAAATGAAATTTATGATAAAAAAGATGTAAATAAAGAAGAGAAAAAAGAAGAAAAATCTGAAACCAATAAGGAAGTTAAAGAAGAAGTAAAAGAAGTAAAAAGAGATAAAGACGCACCTCTTATAAAACTAAGAGCTGTTACAGATTATTTTAAAGTAAAAGGTAAATTAGACAATAAAGATAAAGATATATCACTTAAAAATGTTAATGTTTATATTGTTTTTAAGAAAAAGGGATTACCAAAAGAAGAAATATTTTTTACTGAAAAATATTTTACCAAATCTGGAGAAGATTTTGAAGTTGAATTACCAAAACTTGAAAATATCTATCAATACCATTTAGAATTTGTCGGAGTTAATAAAAAAGGTCTTAGAGTTTATAATCACATGTATAATGTTACAAAAGATACTAGTGATGTTAAATTATCTTTCTTACCATTTTTATCTGCTGGCAAAGTTGATTTTATAAATAAAGAAGGGGTAAAACTTCCTGTTTTTATGTGGAATAAAGTTGATGGAGCTTCTTTTTATAAAATAACCTTAGAAAAACAAGATAAAGATAATAATATAACAACTGTTTGGGAAGGAATTACCCCTTTTAATACTGCTATATATCCTATTTCTACAGGAAGTAATAAACTATCTCCTTCTAATTTATATTCTTGGACTGTTACAGCAGTAAAAGAAAAAGATGATTCTAAATCTGAAAAGTTATCATTCAATAAGTTTACTTCATCTTTATGGACAAATATAGCGTCTTCACCTATTATGGAATTTAGTATTACTTCAAAAGATGAAGAAATTGAAGAAATTGATAAAAAGAAAGAAGGTTAATTATTAGATACTTAATATCAGCTTTATTAGCTATAAATCTCTTTACTTATAACGCTTTGGCAGATGAAGTAAAATTTTATAATACTACTTCAGGAAATATTTCTATAAAAACTTGGATGGCTAATGATAATTTTGTTCAAAGTTCTTCAGCTAAAAATCCTAATTTAAAAGCTCCAACTCAAACCTTAAACAGTCTAACATCTTCTCATTATCTTGATGTTTCTTCAAATTATTGGTTTGGAATTGTATCTCAAAATCATTTATATAATTTAGGCCCTTTATTTGGAATGGGTTTTGATTTTTTAATTAGCTCCAATTCTTTTACTAATGTGACTTTTCCTTCTAGTAACCAAAGTCTTACAGGTAATGCAACATCTTATTATTTAGATTTATCTTTTGCAAAAATAGCTTTATTACATGATGATAAAATGAGACAATATTTAGCTCTTTCTGGACATTATACAAGCTTTAGTAATTATATTTTAAATAAACTTTCACTTAGTGGATTAGCTGTTGGTTTAGACGGTAAATATGCTTTTTTTGATGTTGCCGAACTATATTTAAAAGGAAAATATATACCTTCTACTAATGCAGGTTTATTAACTAGTTCTTTTGGAATAAATGGAGAAGGTGGATTAAGATGGAATATTTCTCCTAAAGCATCTATAGATGTAGGTTATAAAGCTTTATTTTATACAGGTTCTGCAACAGTAGAATTATCTGGAAAAGATGAAACAGGAAAAGATGTAAAAGAACCTTTTAATTTATCTATAAATGATATTATTCATGGCTTATCTATAGGTGCAACCTATTATTTCTAGATTTTATTAATTTTTTTGTTTAATTTTCTTTAGTATAATTGTAAGTAATTTTTATTTTAAAAGTCTATAAAAAAATTACATTTTTAAATTGAAATATTTTTAATATAATATATACATTACAGACGAGAATAAAATTTGAATTTTTTTAATGCAAATAAAAGAATTTGACAATAGTATAAGCTACTTTTTACTTGCTACTATAATACTAAAAATCTTTTTATTATTAAAAAAATACTCTTTCAATTTTTATAAAATTTATATCATTATAGGGAATAAATAATTTTTATTTGGATGTAAAAATGAAGATAAGAAAATATTTAGCCACAGATATCACAGATATCACAGATAGGGAAAAGAGCTTATTAAATATATTTTTAAATGATTTTTATCCGTGTAATTCGTGTAATCCGTGGCTAAAAAATATTGGAGGTTAAAATTGCTAATAAAAATGCAAAAATGGATAAAAGTATAAATTGAAAAGTACCCACTTTTAAAATATCCTCTTTAAAAGGAGGAAGTAAAAATAATAAAAGCAAAAGATATTTATTATGATAAAGATAGTAAAGAGTGGGCTTTTAAAGTTACTCACGAAAACGATGAAAAAGAAAATGTAGAAGATATTTTAAAAACTTTTAGAAATTTACCAAATACAGGGATAAATCTAAAATTAAAAGGTAGAAATTTTATGATGTTTTATAAGTTTGCATACAGCCGAATAGATGGGAAGTTTGGGTTTGGGCATAGCACAGCTATTAGTAAAGATGCCAATGGTAATATTTTTTGGGAAGCTATAGTTCATATTCCAGATATTAAGGATTTTAATTCTAAAACACAACATACTATTTCGTACTCAACTCCTTTTGGTACTGCTATTAAGAGGTTTTAGGGTATGAAAAAAATAATTTTAATGTCTTTTTTGTTAATAACAAGTTGTTCTAATATAGATATATCTAAAATTCAGGATAATAAAAAAGAAATACAAACAGTAAATAAAATAAATATACCTGAAGTAAAAGAAAGATCTAATACTTCTACAATAGATGGAGCTAAAGAAAATAATATAAATGATAAAACAGATAAAACAGATGAAATAGAAAAAATTGAAGGAAAAATTATTTTTGTTTCCAGTGAAAATGCAAAAGATGTAGAACCTAATACATTATATTTTCTTGATTTGGAAACAATGAACCATAAAAAAATAATGAGTATGATAGAAAATGAAACAGAATCAACTAAAACAGAAGTTATTAGTTATCAGATTTCACCAGATGAAACTAAAGTGTTTATACAAAAAAATATGATAAATAAAAAAGATAATTCTATTTTAAGAAAGTATTTTCAAGTTTTCTATATAAAAAACAATGTTTTTATTAACCTTAATATAGAAAAATATGTAACATCTATAAAATGGTTTCCTGATAGTGAATTTTTATCTATATTTTCTAATGACAAAAGTTTAAATAATTCTAAAATAGTTGTTTTTGATATAAATAAAAATACATCTATATTTGAATACAATTTTGATGATAAAACTTATGGATACTTTATTCTTCCTGAAATAAAACTAAGAAAAAATTCTAATTTTACTTATTTTCTTTTAGGACCTTTTTATAAAAAAGATGATTTAGTTAGACATAAATTATTTAAAATTTATAAAAATAAGGTTGAAGTTGTAAATGAATTTATAAATTTTAATTTATCTTCACATAATAATATTTTTAATAATGAACTTAGTTCGTATTACACATACTATGAAGCAAAAAAAGGCATAACTGTTATTAATATAAATACATTGGAAAAAAAAACTTTTTTATATTATGACGATTATAATGAATTAAAAAATTTTGTATCTGATTTTATTTTTAGAGATATTTATCTAGAGAATAATTTTTTATTTTCAGGAGAAAAAAGTTTAGGTAACAATTCTAGAGAAAAAATATATTCTATATTTATGTTTAATACAAAAACTAAGGAATTAAAAAAAATTGAAGAAAATAATTCTGATTTAGGATTGGTATATGTATATATAGTTTCAAAAAATTATATATCATATCTAAATAAAGGGAAATGGGATATTTTAAATATAAAAACATTTAAAAAAGAGAATAATTTAAGTTTATTTTTTATAAATAATATACAAAAATTTAATTCAATATATGAATCATTAAGGAGTTAAAAATGAAAAATCGTTATTTATTGCTTTTACCAGCTATTTTAGTTTTATCTATTAGTAACTGTACTTCTATTTTACCTAATACAAAAATTAATTCTACAAATAAAAAATTAACTAATGATATTCCAGAATATGTTTATAAAAAGAAGATAAATATTATTAAAAAAACTGATATTTTACCTAGTAAAATACCTTTAAAAATAGATACGTCATTAATTAATAATATAGTACCTGATTTTAAAGTAGAGAAAAAAGTTTTAAATTTTATAGAAAAGAATGATTTATTTAAAATACAATCAAATAACCAAACAACAAGAAAAAGTAATATTTTAGGCAATCATATTATTAATTCTAGTCATATTTTAGATAATGATAAAAATGTTTTTAATCCTAATGATATTGGATCTTTAGGAGGTTTAATACCTGTAGAATATGGTGAAATAACTACAAAAAATGGTTCTGTTGGAAGTGCTTCTATAAATAATTCAAATGCTATTTTTTCATCAAATTTAGTTACTGCAAAAATTTTGGCTCCTGTAGAAGAAAATATACAAAAAGTTTTAACAAGGTATAAAGCAGAATTAGTTTCTCGTAATGATAATGATGGAACTGTTATAACAATAAAACCAGATTTAAAATATGTTGATTTATCAACTTTAGAAAGTAATATTTTAAAAGTTAACTCAAACAGCCCTGTAGTTGTAAATGATATAAGCTTTTCTTCTATAAATATTGCTAAAACATTAGCTGTCTTTTTTGATATGATTGCAAATAGTTATGATGTTTCTTCTAATATAGGTTTGGAATATGTTTTTTTGGGTCAAAGTGTAATTTCACCTCAAGGAGGTAAAATTGTAACAGATGAGGCACAAGAGGGGACTTTTGATTTTTATAACAATGATGGAAGTTTGCAAAAGATAAATATTCCTAGAACATCTTTAGAAAGCTCTTGGATAAATGATAGTAATATAGATTATGCTTGGAATTATTCTTTAGGGCAAAATACTAAGGTTGGCATTATTGATACAGCATTTAATCAAATATATTTATATTTTAATAAAACTGTTATAGAAAATACAAATAAAACTGTTCAATATATAAACAAAAATACTAATACAGAAATCCCTGATTTAGATAATTATAAAGCTATTTTTTCTAGTTGTAATTATAATACAAATAATTTATCTAATTTAGAAACAATATTTTTAAATCGTCCTGATAAATGTAGTCCTTTTAATGACAGCTTACCATATGGTCATGGTTCTAAAATAGCTTCTTTGTTATTTAATGAAATTGATGATAATAATAATATAGGAGGAATTATTCCAAGAGCTAAATTCATACCAATGGGTTTTGATGGTTTACCCGATATAGGCTCTGATCTTAGCCAATTATCATTTTTTATATCAAAATTTGAGGATATAAAAAAGTATAATAATGATAGATCAAAAGAAGATGGGATATCCGTTATAAATATAAGTACTACAGCAAAATCAGGTAACTTTGCTAGTGTTGGCAATAGAAATAATTGTTTCCTTGTTGATATAAAATCTAATGAAACACTTTTATGTGATGGAAATCTTCTAAAATTATCTAAATTAATAAATGAAATATCAAATTCTAAGGAAAATTCTACATACGATCAAAATAAAATAAGTACTGTAATTGTTAATAGTGCTGGTAATTCAAATGAAGATGTAGATGGGTTTAATGGAATATTTTATCCTTTAGCATTTAAAAATGTAATAGGAGTTGGAGCGTATGAACTAGAAAATAAGAAAAGAATAAAGGCTTCTTTTAAACCTGAAAAAACAGGTTATACTGCTTCTAATTATGGTTCTACAATAGATATTTGGGCTATAGGTGATAATATTCCATTTTTAAATCATGATACTAATGAATGGGAAACTATAAAAGGCACGAGCTTTTCAAGCCCTATATCAGCGGCTGTAATTGCACAATTAAAATCAATAAGACCCGATTTAACAGTAGGTCAAATTAATGAAATATTTCATAATTCTGGAGATTTTGTTACAGACAGTAGTTTTAAAACATCTGCTAATTCAGGGCAAAGATTTTTAGATGCTAAAGAAGCTATAGATTATCTTTTAAAAAGCTCTTCAGTTTATACAATAAAAAGAAATAAAGCTGAATATTTTGTTGGGACATATTTTTTTCAGGGTAAATTTGATATTGAAACCGTATATCCATTTAAAACTATGAATGTAAAATTAGGTTACCCTGAAAAGTATAAAGAATTAATAGGTAAAAAAGTTATATTAAGTGGTTGGAAAACAAGTGATAATGAAATAGATGTTTTACAAATGAGAGAGTATGTAGAATCTACTACTTTTAATACAAAAGAAGTAAAAATATTTTATCCAGAATTAGGTATTAAAACTATACCTGGAGATAGTATAGCTGTAGAAATAGAACCAAATATAAAAGATTTATTAAAAAGTATATCAGTAGTAGGAAATAAAACAGAAGCAGGATTAAGTTTATTAGGTTTTGTAGATAAATATGCAGTAGTGGGAATACCATCAAATATATTATCTGACCCAGAATTATCTAAAGCAATTGGAAATTAACTATCAGATATTCTTTTAAGAAGTAAAAATATAACAGTAGAAAACCCTACAGGTGATCCTATAAGACTTTTATCAAAAGCTTTATACTTAACAGCAACATCAATAGGCTTAAATCCAAACTACCCAGATGGTTATCCCCCAACAAGTAAATTACCATGGGTAGAACTAAATAAAACAATAGATGTAAGAAAAGGTGAAATATACAATTTACCAATGCTAAATTTAGGTTCAAAACCAACAATAACAGCTAAGAATGTAAATTTTATATTCAAATCGTATGATTCATCAAAAGTAACAATAGAAGTACCTAAAAATGCAGAGTATGGAATCAAGATGTAAATGTTAATGAAAATGGAGTAAATTATGTATTTCCAAATGCTATAAATGTATTAGAAAGATAAAACAACAGCAATAAATGGAGTAAGCACAGTAAAAGATAGTAATGGAAATAATGTTCAGTAGTAGGAATCAGGACACAAACAACTGTAGTTCCTACAGACAGAATAGCAGTATCATTAACACAATTATTATCTAAAGATTTAAGTAATGTTTTTATTGTTGGAGTAAAACTAAATTTATTAGAAATAGTACAAAATTATGCTATTTATGGTATCCCAAGTGATATTTTAACAAATAATGATGCACAAAATAATATAAAAGGTATTTTACAAGAACTCATAATAAAAAATAATTTAGGAGAAACAGTACAAAGCTTTGCAGATGCTTTAAAAGTAATTTCTGTAGCCATAGGTTTAAATCCTAAATACCCTGATGGTACTCCTCCTGTTAATCAAGTTCCTTTTTAGAAAATAATTTATTAAATGAAGCAAACAGAAGAAAAAATATTAGAAGAGGAAATAAGTTTGCTTTAAGTGTAAGAGGGTTAAATCCTTCTCATGATATTCAAGTTTATACAGGTAGTGGATACAGATTAAATGTAGCTGAAAGAAATGGTGAATATGTAACCATAGAACTACCATATAACTTACCTTTAGGAAATCAAAATGTTTATCTTCATGAATCTAATAGTGCTTCTGGAGATGATGTTGATTTTAAAGAATTCTTTAAATGTTTAGTAAGAGATGATATAGTTTTTGATAGTGGAAGAGATGGAAACGAAGAAATCTACTTAATGAAACCAGATGGTGCAAATCAAACTAGAATAACAAATAACCCTTCTATTTATGATTATGCTCCAGATTGGAATCCTGAAAAAACTCAAATCCAATATAGAGAACTAAATGCAAATAATTATATAGATATTTGTACCATAAAACCTGATAGAACTGGTTTTAGAAATTTAACTAATACTCCTAGTACAGATGAATATAGTGTTACTTATTCTCCTAATGGCTCTAGATTTGCTTATACTTCTTACCAAATGGACAGAAGATATTTGGGTAATGAATAATGATGGTTCTAATAAAATTAATCTTACCTCAGGCTCATTAGCAGATGATTATGAAGCTTCTTGGTCTCCTGATGGTTCTAAAATCGTATTTATATCAGAAGAGATGGATCTCCTGAAGTATATATCATGAATGCAGATGGCTCTAATCAAACTAGGTTAACTCAAGGGGCTACAGATAATAATAGTCCTGTATTTTTACCAGATAACTCTAAAATAATTTATGTATCAGAAGCTAAAACTGATGGTACAGACCAATTATGGATGATGAACCTGATGGGACAGGAAAAAGAACAATTAACTTTTGAAGATGATTATAATCCTCAAGTTTCACCAGATGGTAAAAAAATAATGTATCAAAATGGATAAATGCTAACAATATACAAGGAAGAGTAATAGATTTAGAAACTAGAGCAGTAACCTCAATTACAACAGATAGTTTCAGAACTTTTACAACAGGTTGGTTAGTAGATGGCTCTAAAGGTATTTTACATCTAATGTATCAGGAGGAAATGAAATCTATACAATAAAACCAGATGAGACAGATTTATTAAGATTAACATTTAATAATTCAAGAGATCATAATGGAGAAGGTTTTACTTTTGGTACACAAAATACAAAAATCAGTAAAACTAAAAAACAAGCTAAAAAGATTAAACATTTTGATGAAAGATTGGTAAAACCTAAAAGATTTAAGAAATAATTAATTTTTTACTTTAAAGCTCTAAATTTAATTTAGGGCTTTTTTTATATCTAAAAAATTATAATTATTTAGGAATATAACGATACTAAAAGGTATAAATTTATATAATTAGGCTATTATTTTATGCTAAAATAAATAAAAATAGTTTGGTGTAAGGAATAAAATTTGATTATTGCAGGAACAGGTTTTTTTGTACCTGAAAAAATCCTAACTAATTTAGAGTTAAATAAAAAACTTGAATTAGAAGAGAATTGGATTTATTCAAGAACTGGTATAAAGGAAAGAAGAATTGTTTCTATAGAAGAAAAAACTAGTGATTTAGCAATAAAAGCAGCTAAAGAAGCTTTAAAAAAATCTGAAATTTTACCAGAAGAAATAGATTTAATTATTTGTTGTACAATTACTCCTGATAAACTTTGCCCTTCTACAGCTTGTAAAATACAAAATGAAATAGGAGCTAAAAATGCTACTTCTTTTGACCTAAATTCAGCTTGTTCTGGTTTTATTTTTGGTTTGTGTACTGCATATCAATATATACAATCTGGTTTTTACTCCAATATTTTAGTAGTTGGAGCTGATATTTTATCTAAATACACAAATTATAAAGATAAAACTACTTGTATATTATTTGGAGATGGGGCAGGTGCTTTTTTACTTAAAAAAAGTAATAGTAATATGTTTTTAGACTTTTATTTAAAAACATTTGCAGAATTTTCAGATGTTATAAAAATACCTGCAACAGGAACTGAAGTTTCTAATTTACCTCCTTTTTTAACATTAGATGGAAAAGAGGTTTTTAAATGGGCTGTTAATAGCGTATCAAATATTATTTTAGATATGTTAGAAAAAAATAATTTAAAAACAGAAGATATTGATTATTTTTTATTGCATCAAGCTAACCAAAGAATAAATAATGCTATAGCTACAAAATTAGGCTTAAATAAAAATAAATTTCTTTCTAATATAGAAAGTTATGGAAATACTTCTGCTGCATCTATACCCATTCTTTTTTCTGAAAATATTAATAATGGAACGATAAAAAAAGGTCAAAAATTATTACTAGCTGGATTTGGAGCAGGGTTATCTATAGGTGCTAGTATAATAAATTTTTGAGTATTTTTATAAAAATATTTCCAGTAAAAATAAAACTTTAAAAATAAATTTTACTCTATAATAAATTTATCTGATGATTGTTTCATATTATTCATAAGAGCTAACATTTGATTATTTACTTCAAAAATTTCTCCTAACATATTATAAGAATTAACAAAAAGCTCTCCAACATTTAATAAGCTAGAAGATATACTATTACTAGTTTCAGATTGTTGTTTTGCTGAATTATATAATTGAGTTGACATATCTAATAAATTATCTGAACTATTAATAATATTATTTAAAGATTTAGAAACTTGAGAAGAAAAATCAATACTTTCTGTTACTTTTTTATTTACTTCTTTCATCATACCAACAGATTCTTTAGATTGATTTTGTATTAAATCTGTTATATAAATAACCTCTTTGGTTGCAGTTAAAGTTTTTTCTGATAAATTTCTTATTTCTTGTGCTACAACAGAAAAACCTCTACCTGCATCTCCTGCTCTTGCAGCTTCTATAGCTGCATTAAGAGCTAATAGATTAGTCTGATCTGAAATATTTTCTATAATAGATATAATCCCACTAATATTTTTTATAGAATTTTCTAAATCACTAATTTTTTTAGTAGAATTATCTGCTACATAACTAATTTCTTTTATTTTATTTATACTTTCTAAAATAATATCTCTACTTTTTTCGGCTAGTTCTTTATTTTCATTACAACTTTCCATAGAGGTAAAAGCATTATTAGAATTTTGTTCTGATATAACAGATAGTTCTTCTGCTGCACTAGAAACTACTTCAATTTCACTTGTTTGTTTTTCTAAATTACCAACTAAATTTGAATTCATTTCTTGAATAGTTAAAGATAATTTATTTGCTTGTTCTATAGTTAAAACTACATTTTGAATTGTATTTTTTATTTTAAAAACAGATTCAGAAAATCCTTTATATAATTTCCCAATATAATCGTTTTTTTCAGCTTCAAGTTTTATATTTAAATGACCATCCGAAAAAAGAAACATTTTTTCTAAAATTTTATTAATACTAATTTCCAAATATTTTTGGTTTTCTTCTAATTTATTTCTTTCAAAGTTCAGATTTTTATTACTTAATTCATTATTTTCTAATAACTTATGTAACTCTTCATTTTTTGTAGCTAAATTATTTTTTTGCTCTTCTATTTCATTTTTTGTATTATGAAGCTCTTCATTTTTTATACCTATTTCTTTTATTGCTTCTTTTATTCTTTGCTCTACAAAATCTTTTTCTAACTTTAGCTCTTCTTTAGAAGAATTTAGAACAAATTGAAATACTTGAGCGAATGAGCCTAAAATTAATAAAGACCCTATTATAGTTGAATAATCTATGTATTTAATAAATTCATTTGGAATATAATTAGGAATTTTAAAAATATTTTTATCTATAAATAGTAATAAAAAATAATCAGAAATAGCTATAAAAAGCCAAATCCAAGCTTTTTTATTTTGATTAATAACAAAGGCTAATAAGGCTAAAGCATAAAACCAACAAAAAGAAGTAGAGTTATTAACTCCTCCTGAAGTTATAATTGCTGAATTTATGGCATAAAAAGCTCCTAAGCAGAGTAAATTAGAAAAAAGATTAATAGACTCTGATTTTTGTAATATTTTTATATTTAAAAATAAAAATATAGGCATCACTAAAATTAAACCTGCTCCTATTTTATTTCCTACTAAAAAATTAAGCACAGAAAAAATTATTCCAGCTATTAAAGTTAAAAAATTAGTAATAAGTGCTATTTTAGTTCTTCCATAAATATCTTTATCATTTTTTAAACTATCAGGTATAAGATTATTTATATTCATTTTTAATTATAAGTTTATAACATACATATTTAATAAAACTGTATTTTAGCATATATCAATATTGTAAGATATTTAAATATTCATAATAAAAAAATAATTAGCAAAAAAAATTAGTTTTTGGTTATAATTATCTTAGTTTATTTTAGAAAAAGAAATATGAGTAATATCATTTTAGAAAATAATAGTATTGATAATATTTTATCTAGTATAGAAAATGAAATTTTATTATTTAATAAAGATAATAATAATCATAGATTAGAAAAAGTTATTAATACATTACTAGAATTAATTAATAGTAAAGTTAATAATCCTGAAATATATTTTTGGTTAACCTATAGCTTATATATTTATGATCAAGATAAAGAAGCTCTAAAATATTTTACTGAATTAAAAAAGTTAGACCCACAACACAAAATGATTCCTGTTATACAATCTTGGTTTGAGAAAAATATTCCTACAGCTTCTAATAAAAAAAATATTGTAAAAAATAATTCAATTTCTAGTTCTAATAAAGAAATACCTAGAATAAAATCTTTAAAACCAATAAGGAGGTTACAAAATGGGTGATAGTTATGGTTTTGGTTTATCATCATTTGATTATACAGCTTATATACCAAGTTCTGTTACTGCTGCAAAACAAAAATTAGAACAAAGTGCTACTGCTTTAGGCACCGCTATTCAAAATGGAGCAACTAGTTTATCTGAAACAGCTTCATCTTTAGCTGAGGATACTATAGATAAAGTAGAAGATACTATATCAACAGGTGTTTCTATAGCATCAAATACAGCTACTGCTATTAAGAGTAAAGTTTCTAGTAGCTTACCTAATCCTGCCAGAGTTGAAGCAGTTCAATCGTCTGTAACCGATTACTTAAGAGATAAAGGAGTTTCATTAAGTACTTCTATATCAAATGGTGCTGAAGCTGTATCCGATGCAGTTCAGGAAGTTGAGACTGGTTTATCTAGTTCTGCAAGCAAAGTTATTGAAGGATCATTAGATGTTGCAGCAACAACTAGTGAAGTAATTTCAGAAGGCAGTTCTAGTGTACTAGATGCATCTAAAAAAGTTGGTTCAGCTATAAAAGATAGTTTATCAGAAGGAGCTGAAATGGTAACAGGTATTATATCAGAAGCAGAAATTACTGCTAAAGAAACAGCTAGTAATGTAAGTAAAGCTACTACTCAAGTGCATAAAAAAGCTAAACCTACTGTTTCTAAACCAGAGCCAATGTTTGCTCCTGCTATTCAAGGAAACAATCAAGTAATTCAAGCCTTAAAACAAGAGGAAAATATTTTAGAAAGAGTTGCCTCAGAAAAAATTAGAGCACTTGATACCTTAAAACAAGGTAAATTAATTACAAACCAACAACAATCTTTATTACTAGATTTACAATCTGCACAAGCAATACAAGATAATGAAAAATTAAAAAAAGAGTTAAAAAACTCTCCTGTAGCTGATATTGTTATACCTCAAATGGATAATGCAACTTCTATTTTAGTTGGAAATAATGCCAGAATAAAACAAGCTTTAACATTAGATAATTTAGAAACTATTAGAAAAACTGAAGAAGAAAAACTAAAAATACGAGTTGAAACCAATATGCAAGTTGAAAAAATAGAAGACACTGTACATTCTTTAGAAGAACAGAATGAAACTTTATTTAGAATAGATATTCCTATGCCTTAAAATTATTCTAAAAACAAACTTTTTCATTCTATAAGCTACTGAGTTATTTTAGTATTAATATAATCAACTTTTACAATTAATTTTGTAGTTTATTTTTCTAGAATAGCTAATATTGTAAGATGGGGTGTCCAAAAACGGGCACCCTTTTTTATTTTCTTCTACAAAAATACTGGGTTTGATATCAATGTTTTTCGTAAAAATGGCTTTTTGGATAACCTCTTGACAATATTTTTGCTAGTTATTAATTTTAATTATTTACTTACTATAATTTCAAACTTAAGTTAAAATACTAAGTATCAATTTTTAGTTAAATATAGAATTATTTTATATTAAAAATAGAAATAAATTTAATTGTAAAACTAAAAATTAGATAATAGTTTTTAGGAAGAAAGAGAATATGGAAATATCTTTGCCAAATCTTGAAAAAAATTATAAGATTGAAAAAGAACTCGGAAGAGGCGGTATGGGTGTTGTTTACTTAGCTACAGATCTTCGTTTAGAAAGGCAAGTAGCTGTAAAAGTATTACAACTTTCATCACTTAATAGTAGTCCTGATTTATCAAAAAAAGATGTTATAGAGATTTTTAAAACAGAAGCTAAAGCAGTAGCTAGATTAAATAATCCAAACATAGTAGCTATATATGATATAGGTGAAGATAGTGATTCTTATTATATGGTTATGGAATATGTAAATGGTCCTATTTTATCTTCTTTAATCCCAGAAACCACCAAAAATATTAATTTAGGTATTAACCTTATTGCACAAATTTGCAAAGCCTTAGAAGTTGCACACAAAAATAATATTATTCATAGAGATATAAAGCCTGCTAATATAATTGTTTCTACAGATGGAACTGCAAAGCTTATGGATTTTGGTATAGCACAATTAGGAGGCGGAAAAAGTTCTGAACAATTAATGTCAAACCAAATGGATTCCGTTTTGGGTAGTATTATGTATGCATCTCCAGAGCAATTATGTAGTTTGGGTGTTGATGTAAGATCTGATATTTATTCTTTAGGAATTACTTTGTATGAAATACTAACAGGTAATTTTCCATTTCAAGCTGAAAAAATAAGCGATGTTATAATGAATATTTTATCTTCAGAGCCAGTTCCTCCTACAGTATATAATCATCAAATTCCACCTGAAATAGAAGCCCTTATTTTAAAAGCTATTGCTAAAGATCCAGAAAAACGATTTTCTTCTATAGAAAGTATGAAAACGGCTTTAAATTTTATAGCTTCTAATAGCTCTGTTTTTCATGAAGATTTTTCTAAATTAATAGAAAGTAAAATTAATGAAAAACCAAAAGGAACAAGAAAACTAGAAGTAAATAAACTAGTAAAAAATGATGCCTTAATAAAATCTTTAGAATCTGATTGGTTTTGGATAAAAAATATTGTAAAAAAGTGGAAAGGTTATGATTCTAAACTAGATATAAATAATGTTTTGGATAATATTTTACATCAAACTTTTCTAGATAATATGCTTTCTGGTGCTGTTGTAATAGATGAAAATATTTATATTTTTGTTCATGAAGGTTATTTTATAGGAGCTGTTAATATATCAGAAAATTTAGTAAATCAAAAAGTATTTGAAAATTTTCCAGAAGAAATAAGTAAAATAGAATTAAGAATCCCTGATTCATCTGAAAAAGATGCACCTTTAATAGTATCTAGTGTTTTAAATTATGATAAACCAGTTCAAATAAATTTAGACTCTTCAGAAATAGATTTAATGCCATTAATAGAAAATATAAAAGATAAAAATTCAGCTTTTTATGGTTATGTTAAATGTTATACAAATTCCAATATTTTTTATTATGGTTTTTCTAAAGGAGTACAAATTTTTTATACTCCTTCAGATATAGATGATGACTATATACCTGAAGAAATTTATAAAGATGTATCCTTATTAATAAAAAATAAAGGTGTTTTGTTAAATACTTTTACTATGAGACCAAATGTTATAGGCCCTTCTATTTGTGATATCTTAAGTAAATCTAATATAAGTATAAAATATAAAGAATATACAAAAGCTGACTTACCTAAAGCTGTTGATATTGGAACAGATCAAATACCTAGTTATTTAGCAAAAGAAATAAAAAGTAACTTATATTTTGATATAGATGTTAATCAGAGAGAAAAAATACAAATACTTACTAAAGAAATAGATTTAAAAAATTTAATGCAAACTTCTATTTATTATAAATTTTGTGATTGGTTATTAAATGAATTCTTTTTTGATATAAATGAAAAAGAATATGTAAGTAATTTAAAAAATGTTTATTCTTCTTTAGGTTTAACAGAAAAATTTGATTTTTTTGAAAAAATCAAGACAGAAAAAGGTAAAGAAATAACTTTTGATATTTTATCTTTTGGTAAAATGAAAGGTGATTATGAAAAAAAATATAATGCCGTAATAAATTTTGGAAATGGTTCTAAAAAAGATATTAATTGTTTTATGGATAAAATATTAGAAATAAAAAAATTATCTAAAAACCACGATTTTTATTCAGCTTTTTATGTTTCTTATAATGAGTTTTCTTCTGATACCCTAAAGTTTTATAATGAAAAAACAATTGAATTTAAAAAAGGGTTACTAAGTTTTGATTCTTCTAAATATAAAGGTTATGTAAAAACACCTCATGGTAAGGGTTATCAACTATGTTTATTTGAATATTTACCAGAAGAAAATACTTTCAAATTTGTAGCACCTAGCTTTTAAAAATGGAAATATCTTTTAAAATAGGTCTAAAAAAAAATTTAATAACTACATTATATTTATTTTTTAATTTAATACTAATTAATTTATTTTTGCCTGCTTTTTCAGCTTCAGAAAAAGTAAATTTTAGTAAAAAATTTATTGAATTATCTCAAGATGGATATTTGGATAAAAATGAGTTTTTATATCTAAAAAAGATTACTAAAAACAATCTTATAGAAGATAAAGAATTTGCGAATCAAACTATAAAAAATTTATCAAAATTTTCTGAAAGAATCAAACTTGATTATTCTATAGAAGATGTTTCTGGAAAAATAACTAATTTACATTTTATTTTTACACCTACTTATAGTGAAAATGAACTAATTAAAGGTAAAAATATGCTAGAAGTAGCGGCTAATATTTCACAAAAAGATAATTTAGATGAAACTAAATCTGATGATGCTAGATGTGGTACAGCTTCATTAGTTAATGCTTATTTAATTATGGGAGGTAATTTTAAAAAATTAGCTCGAGAATTTTCATTGTCATCAGAAAAAACTTATAAAAATATACATTTAATACAAGAAAAATTATACGATATTGCTAATGTAGAAAAAAAAGATGGTATTTATTCTGGTTTTAAATATAAAACTAGTATTAGTGGAAAAATATCTGATATTAGACCTAGTGGAGAAATAGTATATGCTTCAGATAAGATAGGTATCGGTATAATTCCTTTGGTAGGGAAAACAGTTGATACTATGGATAATAAAAGAGATGCTGTTTTAGAGTTTTTTAATAAAAATCCTAGAGGGGTTTTGCAAATAGGAGTTTATTTGGATACAAAAACAGGAGAATTATTAAGACCAAGTAATGAATTTCCTCAAAATCATTTTATTATTGCAGTAAAAAAAGATAAAAGTTATTATATTTTAGATACTAGTCGTGTTAATAACGGTGATGGTAAAAATATAAAAAAAATGTCTAATCAGGATATAAATGATTTAATTTATTATACTTCTGGTATTATTAATGGATTAATACTAAATAATATAAAATTTTATTAGTAAAAAATATGAATAAAGAGTTATTAGAAAAAATAAAAAAATTACAAATAAAAGCTAAATATTTAGTTACTGATAAATTATCAGGTAATTATGAAAGTAGATTTAAAGGTAGTGGAATAGAATTTTCTGAAGTAAGAGAATATAGTTCTGGAGATGAGGTAAGAGCCATAGACTGGAATGTTACAGCTAGAATGGGTCATCCTTATATAAAAGAATTTATAGAAGAAAGAGAATTAACTATTATTATTCTTTTAGATTTAAGTGCTTCTCAAAGATTTGGCTCTGGAGAAAATACTAAAATAGATACAGCTATGGAATTAGCCTATATTTTTTCTTGCTTAGCTATAAAAAGCCATGATAAAGTAGGGTTATTACTTTTTACAGATAAAATTGAAAAATATATACCTCCCAAAAAAGGTAAAGATAATATATGGAAATTAATAACAGAAATAACTAAATTTGAACCTCAAAATAATAAAACAAATATTTCTGTAGCTTTAGAATATCTAAATAAAGTTATAAAAAAGAAAGCAGTAGTTTTTTTAATATCCGATTTTATTAGTACAGATGATTATGAAGGTATTATGAAAAAAGTAGCTAAAAGACATGATTTTACCGCTATAAAAATATACGATGAAAAAGAACTTGATATTTCAAATAATGGAATTATTTTATTTGAAGATTTTGAAACAGGTGAAATAATAGAATTTGATTCTAATAATAAAAAAAATAATCAATTATACACAGAGTTTTCTAATTCAGAACAAGATTTTCTTAAACTATTTTTTAAAAAAAATAAAATACGTTATAGAAGCATAAAAAATAATTCTGATTATATAAAAATGCTGGTTTTAAATAAATAAAAAATTTATTTTAGCTTTTTTTATAAAAATAAATGATATAATACTTATCCTTAAGCAAGTATCATTTTTCTGGTTTACAAGGAAGATTTTAAATGGCTATTTTCGAGAGTATGAATAAGTTATATAGTTCTTATACCAATAAAAACCTAAAAGTAAAAGCTTCTAATAATTTTGTTGATAAATTACAAGAATCAAATGTTAAAACTACAAGCTCTCCTTATAATAAAATTCCTACTCCAGAAGAAGTATTAAAAAATAAAAAAACTGAACCTAAAAAAGAAACTTTACCTATTTTTCTTGCTAATGATAAAAATAGCGAAGCTACTTATTTTAAACTTGGTGTTGAATATATTGGACAAAAGAAATTTGATCTAGCTGTTCAAGCTTTAGAAACTGTAGTAAAAGTAAGACCAGATAGTGTTAAAGCAAAAACTCAATTGGGCGTAGCTTATTTGGGTGTAGAAAATTATGATAAAGCTATTCAATTTTTAAAAGATTCTGTTAAGTTATATCCTAATGACATAGATTTAAAATTAAGTTTATATACTGCTTATATAAAATCAGATAAAGCTGATATAGCAATAAAAGAACTTTTAAGCTTATTAAAATTAAATCCTGAAAATGACAAAATAAAGAAAAAACTTTCAACTGCTTATTATTCAGAAGGTGGAAAAGCTAGAAAAAATAAAGAATTTGATAAAGCTATAGAAAATTATATTAAAGCTACTAAATATGAAAAAGATAGCCCTGTAATAATGAATGCAATTGGTGTTTGTTTCAAAGATATTGGAGATTTTGATCGAGCTGCGGAGTATTTTTCTAAAGCCTTAAGTTTATATGGAACTAACCCTGCCAATCAGCCTAAAAAATCAACTACTTTTATTAATTTTGCACAATTAGAAGTTGGTAGAAATAATATAGATTCAGCAATTGAATACTATGCTAAAGCGATTGATGTAGATAAGGGGAATCCTAATATTCATTTTGAATTAGGTGAATTATATTTCAAACAAAAAGAATATGATTTAGCAGAAGAAAAATATGCAGATGTAGTTAGATTACAACCAGAAAATATACAAGCTTTATTAAACTTAGCTCAAGTTTCAGCTTATAAAAATAATGTAGAAAGAGCAAATGAAATATATAAAGATATTTTAGATATAGAACCAAATAATGCTACCGCTATGGTTAACTTAGCTTTGGTTGCTTATAAAAAAGGACAAAAGGATCATGCTTTTAATCAATTAACTAAAATAGTAAAAGATGTTAATAGTGAAAACTACTTAGCTCATAAATATTTGGGTATTATGAAACTAGATAAAGGTTATATAGATGATGCCATAGAAAGTTTTATGAAAGCTATAGATATTAATCCTAAAGATTCTGATGCTTATGTAAATCTTGGAGTTTGTTTTCATAGAATGAATAATCTAGAAAGAGCTATGGATGAATATGCAAATGCTATAGATCTAGATCCTGATAATATTACAGCCTTAAAAAATCTAGCTTTACTTTATTATAATGCAGATAAAATACAAGATTCTATTGAACTTTATGAAAGAATAATGGAAATAGAACCTGATAATAAAAATATGGCTAAAACTTTAGCTAATGCTTACAGAAAATTAGGTGAAGTTGATAAATCTATTGAAATGTATAATAGATTTATGGAAAAATATCCTGAAGATCCAGAAGCTATGCTAAATTTAGCAGTTTCTTATATAGATAAAAATAAAATAATAAAAGCTATAGAATTGCTTACTTCTTTAGCTGAAAAAAATAAAGCTTTTCAACCACTTGCATTTTGTCATTTAAGTAAAGCTTATCATAAAAATGGACAGCTAAATAAAGCCTTTGATTTTGCTAAAAGAGCTGCTTTAGCTGATACCAAGTCGGCTGAAATTTTTATCCAATATGGAAAAATAAATTTAGATATGGGTAATGTAGATAAAGCAATAGATTGTTTTAATAGAGTATTAAAATTAGAACCAGAAAATAGATATGCTAGTATTTTATTAGATAGTGCTAAGAAAAAATATGAAGCTAAATATGGTTATAGTTATGATGAAGAATAGTTAGTTATAATAATTAAAAACTAACGTTTTCTATCCAATCAAATAGAACTTGTTTTCTATTTTTATTGTTATCTAACTTAAATAAATGGATTGCTTTCCAAATAAACCACCCAGAATATCCTGTAAAGCTTATTCCAAAAATATCACTAATGGCAAAGCCATTTCCTATTGAAATTAGAGAACCTTGGTGATTATAATTATATTTTTTACTAAATTTAAAAAGGTGATTTTTAGCATATAAGTTGTAAGATACTATATAAGCTTGCTGAACAGCACTTTGAGCTGTAGTTATGGTGTTTTCTGAGTTTATAGAAATACAATCTCCTAAAGCATATACTTCTGGGTATTTTTCTACATTTAAATAATTATCAGTTATTATTTTTCCATTATTTTTGGGTAAATCTATTGTTTCTACTAAAGTTGAAGGTTTTATACCCGCAACCCAAACAATAAAATCGGTTGATAAATTTATTACTTCTTTTTTTTGCTTATCATAAGCAACAATATAATCTTTTTTTAGTTCTTGAACATAAGTATTTAAATTAACTTTTGCTCCTAATTCTTCCAATCTTTCTAAGGCTACATTAGATAAATAATCATTATTTAATTCTGGTAAGACTTTATTATTTCCTTCAAATAAAAATATTTCTACTTTTTTATTATTTTTTCTAAAAAAATCGGTTAAACTTCCTAAAAGCTCAACGCCAGTAGCTCCAGCACCAACGATACTAAGTCTATTAAAATCGACAATTTTGAGTCTATTTCTAAGTTTTCCATAATCATTAAAATCCTTTAATAAAAATAAATCTTCTTTTTTATGATTAAAAATATTACTTTGGCTTCCTGCCGAAATAACTAAATAATCATAATCTATACTTTGACCATCTAGTATTACTTTTTTATTATCAAAATCTATATTTTTTACTTCTTTATTCAAAAAATCAAAATTACCTAGTTTTTTTTGAATATCTTTTATTTTTAAAATAATGTGGTCTATTTTTACTTCATCTACAATAGCTTCATGTAATAATGGGGTAAATAAAAAATGCTCTGTATTACTTATTAATAAAATATCAAATTCTTTTTTTGAGCCACATAATTTTTTTAAGTTTGTAAGTACAGAAATACCTCCAAAACCAGAACCTATTATAATTAGTTTTTTCATTAAGTTATTCAATTACCTTCAAATTGGGATTTATCAAGTTAGGATTTATATTCATAGAAATATTATTTTTTATTTCTATAGTTTTTTCTTTAGTCCTTGATACAAAATTTTTAGAGTTTTCTATTTTTTGTTCAACTCTATCACTTAAGAATTTTAAAAAATCATTAGTAGATTTGTAAACAACACTTTTCATAAATTTCACCTTATTTAATAATTTATTTTGTTATTAATAATAGTACTACTATTATCGAAAAATGTAAAGGGGTAAATTAATACTTTTTACTTTTTACTTATAACTTTTAAATTATTAGATTACTTATGATATTATGATTATTTGTAATACATATTATGAGGTTTAAGATGGAAAAAATAAATATATCAGTAATAAAAGACTTCGTAGGACAGGAAGTAACCATAGAAGGTTGGTTATATAATAAAAGAAGTAGTGGTAAAGTAAAATTCCTTATATTAAGAGATGGAACTAATTTTATTCAATGTGTAATGGGTAAAAAAGATGTTTCTGAAGAAGAATGGAACTTGGCAGAATCTCTTACTCAAGAATCTTCTATAAGAATAACAGGTAAAGTTAATGCATTTGAAAAAGCACCTTATTGTAAACATGAATTGTTAATTACCAAATTAGAATTAGTAGCTAAAGCAGAAGAAGGTTATCCTATTTCTCATAAAGAGCATGGTATAGACTTTTTATTAGAAAATAGACATTTATGGTTAAGAACACCAAAAGAAACCGCTGTTATGAGAATAAGACATCAGATAATAAAAGCTTGTAGAGACTTTTTTGATAATAAAGCTTTTACATTAGTAGATGCACCTATTTTTACACCTAACGCTTGTGAAGGAACTACAGAGCTTTTTGAAGTAAAATATTTTGATGATAATGCTTATCTAACTCAAAGTGGTCAATTATATATAGAAGCGGCTGCCATGGCTTTAGGGAAAGTTTATTGCTTTGGTCCAACTTTCAGATCAGAAAAATCTAAAACCAGAAGACATTTAACAGAGTTTTGGATGGTTGAAGCAGAAGTTGCTTATAGCACCTTAGAAGAAAATCAAAAATTACAAGAAGATATGATTTGTTATATTGTTCAAGAAGTTTTAAAAAATAGAAGAGAAGATTTAGAAATTTTAGGAAGAGATATTTCTAAATTAGAAAATATTAAAGCTCCATTTTATAGAGTTTCTTATGATGAAGCTATAGATATTTTACAAAAAGAAGGCTCTCCTATAGAGTGGGGAACAGATTTTGGTGGAACTGATGAAACTATCATAACTAGTAAATTTGATAAACCTGTATTTGTACACCGCTTCCCAACTGTTTTTAAAGCTTTTTATATGTTACCAGATCCAGAAAATCCTAAAGTAGTTTTAGGCTCTGATTTGTTAGCACCAGAAGGTTATGGAGAAATAATTGGTGGTGGTCAAAGAATAGATGATTTAGAGCTTTTAATGCAAAGAATACAAGAGCATAAATTACCAGAAGAAGCTTTTAAATGGTATATAGAATTAAGAAAATATGGTTCTGTACCACATGGTGGTTTTGGTATGGGTATAGAAAGATGTGTATCTTGGATTTGTGGAATAGAGCATGTAAGAGAAGCAATTCCATTCCCAAGAACTATTTATAGAATTTATCCATAGATTATTATTAAATTATAAAAGAGTTGCTTAGATTCTGAATCAAGTTCAGAATGACAAAAAGCAACTCTTTTTCTTTTTATTCTTACTATAGAATACCGCAGAGCCCTGCTCTGGGGTTTCAAGGGGTACGGGGGCAGAGCCACCGATCCCTTCCTCCTACGGGGTATTACCCCCCCCAGTAGGTCTTAAATTTATTGTTATTTAATAGCTTAGGATAAGTCTTACTATAAAAGTAACTAATCTCTTATAAAAAAACTATTTTATTTTTCTGTAGCTTTTTTAGCTAATAACCAACCTGCTATTCCAGTTGCTATTCCTGCTGGTGGGCATAAAGCGGTTGCTCCAATAGCAACCCCCATACCCAAACCAATAGCTTTTTTAGCTTCATTCTTATCTTCATCTGTTTTTTGCTTATTAAGCAATAAATCTTTTAATTTTCCAACAGAAAAACCAATCATTCCACCAATAATTGCTCCAGGAATACCACCAACTACACCGCCAATAGCAGCTCCTTGTAAAGTAGGGCTATTACCCACTGTTTTTACAATGCCTTTCACAGTTTCAACAGTAGATTTTACAGCTTTCTTTACTCCTTCTGGCAATTTATCAGTAGCTTTTTGAATAACTTTTTTTACATCTTCAATTGAAGGCCCTTCTGCTACACTTCTTCCTATAGGTTTGATAGGATGATTTTTAGCATCTTCGATAAAACTATGATTAGTATTAGCTTTAGTTTCATTTGGTATTTTTGAAGAATCTTCTGTGTTAAGAGCTGTTTTATCTTGAGGTTGTTTTTCTGGAATATATGGTGATATATTTAATTTTGAAGCAATAGCATTAAATTTTTTCACATCTTCAGGTGATGGATTAAAAGCAACACCATCTTTAGCCGATTTTTTTATTTTACTATCAAAATCCATAGCAAAAGCAACATCTTCTCTAGTTACTCCTTTTGGCAAACTAGGTTCTGTTTTTGTAGGTATGTAGGAATTATTAGCTAATGCTGTTACACACATGGTTTAACACCTCAGGTTTAAATTTTTATGAAAATAGCTTTACTAATTATAGAAAAAAAATTTTAATAAATGCTTATTTTTTTTCTATTTAATATTTGTTAATATTTATTTTGTTATTAAATTTTAGTAATTTTAGAGAGAAAAGATGAAAGTTCAATATGAGTTACATGAAAATGTTTATAAAATAAGAAAACATCGAGGTGAGTTAGGTTGGTCTTCAGAAGAAGAATTAAATGATACTATAAAAGATTTTGAACATTTTTTTTTAAATAATAATTTACCTAAAAAAGCAAAAATTTTAGAACTAGGATGTGGTGCAGGTGATTTTGCCTTATGGCTTAGCAAAAAAGAATTTAGTATTTATGGTATGGATATTTCAGAAACAGCAATAAATTGGGCAAAAGAGAAAGCTAAAAAAGAAAATTTAAGTATCAATTTTACTCAAGGAAATGTTTTGAATTTAAATTTATATGAAAATAATTTTTTTGATTGTGTAATTGATGGTTATTGTTTACATTGTATTATTGGAGGAGATAGAAAAACTTTTTTTCAAGAAATTAAGAAAGTTTTAAAAAAACAAGGACTTTTTGTTATAAGAAGTATATGTAATGATCCTGTTAGTGAAATGGCAACAAAACAATTCGATTCACAAACTAGGTTGTTAATGAATGGAGATATTGCTACAAGATATATGGCTTTAGAAGATGATTTAAAAAAAGAAGTTGAAAATGCTGGTTTTAAAATAATTTTTTCTAAAACTAAAAAAGTTGAGCTTTTAGATGATGTATTGGTTCTTTATTGTATAAATGAATAGTTTTTTTACTTTTTCTTAATTAATCTGAATTTCTAACATCAAAATATATAGAATAAATATTTTAGTACCAAATGTAGGTGTAAAGTAGTGCTTTATACCTACATTTGTATATGTTTGAAATTAATGTAAAAAAATAAATAACTATATTTTTAAGATATGTTATAATAGTTGAGATGTATGAAAAGTTCAAAACTTATTACATACAAATATCATAAAATTGCATAAAAAGTAAAATATATGAAAAAAAGAGCAGTAATTACTTTATTATTATCATCAACATTAATCTTATCAAGCTGTGCGGCAAAAATGAAAGACATGCAAGAAGAACAAAAAGAATCTGTAACTTTTAATAAAAATAAAAAATATATAACAACAACAAAAGCAAGATGGATCGATAAAAATACTATTGTATGGAATTTATCAGATGATTTTTTATCTAAAAAATTTACTCTTCATTATTCAGAAGAAGGCGATATTATCACCAGAGATAATAAAATACATGGTGGTAAAAAAATAGACCTAAAAGGTTTATCTAAAATAGAATCTGGAGATCCTATTTTACAAAAATATCCTTATTTATTGGGTCAATTAAAAATAGATACTTCATCTATAGAACAAGATAGAATGATAAGAAGATTACAAACTAAAAATTTAATTATTTCTGTTGAAGATAAAAATGGTAATGTACTAGATGCTACCAGATTACAAACTTATGGGATTTTAGATGATCTTTATACTTATACAGGAAATGATTTAGGTGTAACTTTTAATAGATATAATCAACCAACATTAAGACTTTGGGCTCCTACTGCCAAAATGGTAAGAATACTTATTTATAAAAATCCTAATGATGCAGAGCCAGAAAAAATTAGACAAATGGAATATGATATCTATACAGGAGTATGGCATATTTTAGGAGTAGCTGATTGGGCAAATAAATATTATAAATATGAAGTAGAAGTTTTTTCTCCTCTTACTGGAAATCTAGAAACAAATTATGTAACTGATCCTTATTCTTTGTCTTTATCTGCAAATGGCGAAAAAAGTCAAATAGCAAATTTAAACGATCAACATAATATGCCTGAAGGTTGGGAAACTTATGAAAAACCAGAGTTAAATTCTTTTAATGATATTTCTTTATATGAATTACATATGAGAGATTTTAGTGCAAAAGATGAAACTGTTCCAAAAAAATTAAGAGGTAAATACTTAGCTTTTACTCAACAAAATTCAAATGGGATGAATCATTTAAGGACTTTGGCAAAATCTGGTTTAACTCATGTTCATTTTTTACCTTTAATGGATTTTGCTAGTGTAGAAGAAAATGAAAGTTTAAGGAAAGAACCTAATATTACTAATAGTACTCCAGCCTCTTATGATACCCAAAGAACTATTGGAGCTACAAAAGATTTAGATGCCTATAATTGGGGTTACGATCCTCAACATTATTTTGCTCCAGAAGGAAGTTATGCTACTGATCCTAATGGTGTTGTAAGAGTTTTTGAATTTAGACAAATGGTAAAATCATTACACGAAAATGGTTTAAGAGTAGTAATGGATGTCGTTTTTAATCATACTTTTACAGCAGGTAATAATGATAAATCTGTTTTGGATAAAATTGTACCTGGTTATTATTATCGTTTGGATGATAATGGAAGACATCAAAACTCTTCTTGTTGTCCAGATACTGCTACAGAACATAATATGATGGAAAAGCTAATGATAGATTCTGTAAAAATGTGGGCAAAACAGTATAAAATAGATGGTTTCAGATTTGATCTCATGGGACATCATACTACAGATAACTTAAAAAAAGTCAGAGAAGCCTTAGACTCTCTAACCTATGTAAATGATGGTGTAAATGGAAGAGAAATCTTTTTATACGGAGAAGGTTGGAAGTTTGGTTCTTTAGATGATAAACAACCTAAAAATGCTATGAACCAATATAATGCTTCTGGTATGGGCATAGGAACTTTTAATGATAGATTAAGAGATTCTGCTAGAGGTGGAAATTTTATGACCTCTACAAAGTCTGATCAAGGTTTTATAAACGGCTTATACTATGATTATAATGCTTCAGATGATAATACTGAAACACCTATTTCTTTAGATAGCCAAAAAAGATTATTAGAAAATTATACTGATAATATAAAAATAGCTTTAACTGGTGGTTTGAAAAATTATGAGTTTAATGGTAAAAAAGGAAGCAATATTCCTTATAGAAACTCAGCTCCAGCAGGTTATACAGAAATGCCTCAAGAAACTATAAACTATGTTTCTGCACATGATAATTATTGTTTATGGGATCAAAATTCAGCAAAACATCCTTTTAAAGCTGGTGACAAAAAAGCTACTTCTTCTATGGAAGAAAAAATAAAAATGCAATCTATGGGTTTAGCTTTAGTTGCACTTGGTCAAGGTATTCCTTTTTTTCATGCTGGTGATGAAATTTTAAGATCTAAATCTGGTGATACTGATAGTTATAATTCAGGTGATTGGTTTAATGCTATAGATTTTAGTTATAAATCTAATAATTGGGGAATTGGTTTGCCTGTAGAATGGAAAAATAAAGGTGAATGGGATTTTTGGAAAATGAGATTAGAAGATCCTAATATGAAACCAACTAAAGATGATATTTTAACAGCTTTTGGTGATTTTAATAGATTATTAAAGCTTAGAAAAGATTCTAAACTTTTTAGATTGGAAACTGAAAAAGATGTTATAGAAAGAGTTAAGTTTTTATCTTTTGAAGGAAAAGATCCTAAAGATCCTACATCAACCATTTATGGAGATATACCTGGTGTTATAGCTATGCATATTTCTGATGAAGGATTTGCAAAAAAATTAGATCCTAATAAAAAAGCTTTATTGGTAGTATTTAATGCCACAAAAGAAACTTTAAAAGCTACTAACTCATCTTTAAAAGGTAGAAATTTTAAATTTCATCCAATATTGGCAGAACCTATACCTTTTAAAATACAAAATAAAGAATATAATTTATTATCTTATATAACTTCTAAAACAGTTCTTTTTGATTCTAATTCAGGTACTGTAACTGTTCCACCAAGAACAACAGCAGTTTTTTATGAACCAAGAGAATAATTTATATGAGACTTGATAAATGGCTAAAAGTTAGCCGTGTTATAAAAAGAAGAACTATTGCAAATGAAGTTTGCGATAAAGAAAAAATTACTATCAATGGTAGAATGGCAAAAGCTTCTACCGAAGTTAAACCTACTGATATTATAGAAATTAGTTTAGGAACTAGAAGAACAGTAATTGAAATTTTAAAGGTTCCTCAAGGTGGTAATGTAACTACACAAGAGGCTAAAGAGCTTTATAAAATAGTTAGTGCTGATAATTTGGAAGAAGATTAGATGGTTATTCATTAATCGTGAAGCGTGAGCAGTGAGTCGTGAACCGTTAAAAGTAATTGCAAAATACAGTAAGCCTTGCGTTTGCCACAAAATTAAACCTTAATCTATTCACAATTTACGATTAACTTTTCCTATCTTCTCACTTTTTACTTTTTACTTTTCACTATTTTCCATTCACGGATGTTTACTGAGCCTGTCGAAGTATCACAATTCCTCCTTATAAAAAGTACTAACAACACCATCAGGAGTAATTTTTCTTATTGCATTATTTCCTGTATCTGCTACATATAGATTATTATCTTTATCAAAACTAGAACCTGAAATATAAGTAAACCTAGCTTCTTCACCCTTTCCATCTTTATATCCTAATTCTCTAGTTCCAATAATACTAATTATTTCTTTTTTTTCTTGATCTATTTTTAATAATTGCCTATTTAAATAAACTAAGTATAATTGACCATTTTTATCTATAATGGGTTTGAATAGTTGTACATGTGAAATAAATTCTTTTTTATTTAAATTTTTTGCATATTCTTTTAATTCATTAATATTTTTATCATTTAAAATCTTATTTTTATCATCTTCTTTTTCTAATAAAATAGATTTATTTAAATTCATATAATAGTAATTATTATATACATCAAAATAAAAATTATCATCACTAAAAAATTTTCCATAATCAAGCATTTTTAAATAAGCTGATATACTTTTTTTTAAAATTTTGTTTAATTTATTTTGATTATAGTCAAATTCATAAATTATAGTTAATAATTTAAATGGATCATTATATTGGTATCCATTAGAAAAAACTAAAAAATATATTTTATTATTTTTTAATTTAATATTTATAGGACCATCATAATCATATATATCTTTATTAGGTCTTGTCATATATATTTCTGTTGGTAAAGTAATTTTAGATAAAATTTTTTCTTTTTCTAATTTATAAATAATATTGTTAGATGAATCCGCTAAATATAAATTATTTTCTTCATCTATTGTTATTTCTTCTCCCAAATGACAACTTAAAGGAGCTTCCCCATTTATCTTTAAAATTTCAACTTTTTTATCTTTTGTTATTTTATAAATAAAATTTCTTTTTATAACTTTTGAAATAATACAATCTTTTTTTACAAAATTATTAGAAAAAGTATATCTATTACAAATAGAATTTAAAACATAAGCTGTTTCTCCATCATTAGATATAGCTAGATTAATAGGATTGCTTAACTTAGGCGTAAAATCAGAATCTTTTATGTCTTCACAATATTTTAATATTGTTCCTTCTTTTTTTTCTAACGGAGGTAAATATCTATTAACCACCTCTTTTTGTTTATTTATTAAATAATCATCTAATTGTTTATTTAAAAGAGATTCATCAATTTTAGGATATTCTTTTTTACAAGAAAAAAATCCTAAAGTTAGAATTAAAATTAAAAATTTAATATTTTTCATTATTTTATCCTTTTTTGTCAGTTCCCATTTTCATGAGAATGACTTCAGGATTTTCAAGATTAAAAGATTAACAGGATTATTATAGCACTTTTAACATAATAAAAACTCGTTTTTTTGTTTCATTTCATGGTAAACGCAAGGCTTACCACTACATTACACAAATTATTCCTATTCACGATTCACGATTCACGGTTCACGATTCACGGATGTTTACTCAGCCTGTCGAAGTATCACGCTTCACGGTTAACTTTTCCTATACTTCTAACTTCTAACTTTTAACTTCTAACTTTTAACGCTTCACGACTTCTTATAAATGTTTCCTACTACCTAAATAACCATTACTCTGAATAATTTTTTTTATATCAAAATTAGTTTTTAATCTATCCGAAAGCATCTTTAAAATCTTAACCCCTTTTTCTAATCTTTCTTTAGTATTAATCATTTCCAAAAAAGCTTGTTTTTCCATCATAGTAAAACCAGCATTAGAAACTAGTAAAAAAGAAATAACTTTAGGTGAAAGATCTCTAACAAAATCTGGATCTATATCTTGCTCATAAACAGCCATAATTTTTTCTAAAAATTTAAGCCCCTTTTCTTTGGTTTCAATTAGAGATGGATCAGCAATATCATAAATATCATCAAAAAGCTCTGCATCTACTGTAGTATAAGGTTTATCATTAAAAATTTTTTTTATTTCAAACCTATCAGTTCCTTCTACTAAAATATCCATACGACCATCATCATAGGTTTTAGTTACTTCCAAAACCTTAGCCAAACAACCTTTTTCAGTTACATTACCACCTATATAATAGGTGATACCGAATTCTGTATTATTAGCAATACATTCATTAATTAATAACTTATAACGTTCTTCAAAAATATGAAGAGGCATTAACATTTTTGGTAATAAAACAAAACCTAAAGGGAAAAGGGGTATTCTTAAATAATCTTCCATTTTATTCTTTTATTCCAAAAGTATCAAAAATAAAAGAAAATTCTTCTGCAATATCTTTTAAATAATCATATCTACCAGAAGCACCACCATGCCCTGCTCCCATTTTTATTTTCATTAAAAGTCTGTTATTATCAGTTTTTAATCTTCTTAATTTAGCAACCCATTTTGCAGGTTCCCAATAACCAACTCTTGGATCATTTAAACCTCCTGTTACAAACATTTGAGGATAATCTTTTGCTTCTACATTTTCATAAGGAGCATAAGATTTCATATAATCAAAATATTGTTTTTCATTTGGATTACCCCATTCATCATATTCAATGACAGTTAAAGGTAAAGATGGATCCATCATAGTATTAATAACATCTACAAAAGGAACATGAGCTATTACGGCTTTAAATAAATCAGGTCTCATATTAGTAACAGCACCCATTAATAATCCTCCTGCACTTCCTCCCATGATTACCATTTTTTCGGGATTGGTATATTTTTCTTTTACCAAAAATTCTGCACAGTTTATAAAATCGGTAAAAGTATTTTTTTTCTTTAAAAACTTACCATTTTCATACCATTCTCTACCCATATCTCCACCACCTCTGATATGAGCAATAGCATAAACTAAACCTCTATCTAATAAACTAATACGATTAGAAGAAAAAGTAGGGTCTATACTAATTTCATAAGAACCATAACCATAAAGGTATAAATTGTTATTGCCATTTCTTTCCATACCTTTTTTATAAACTACAGAAATAGGAATTAAAGTTCCATCATTAGCAGGTGCAAATAATCTTTCAGTCTGGTAATCATCTGGATTATAACCACCTAAAACTTCATAACGTTTTTTTAGTTCTCTTTCTTTAGTTTCCATATTAAAATCATAAACTGATTCTGGAGTAGTTAAAGAATCATAATGAAATCTTAGTATGTTTGAATTAAAATCTCTATTTTTTGCTGGTTCAAAGGTATATACAGGCTCTGGAAAATCTATATAATAATCTACAGTATCATTTTTTATTCTTATATGTTTTAAACCATTACTTCTTTCATAAATAATAAAGTAATTATTCATTACATGTATAAAATCTACTCTTACTTTATCATTATGAGGAATAAAATCTACCCAATTTTTTTGGCTAGGATCTTCTACAGAAACTTTTGATACTTTAAAATTTAACGCATTATCATAATTATTAACTATATAAAAAAATCCATCTTTATGTTCTACATAATATTCTAAATCTTTTTTTCTTGCTTCAATTAGTTTTATTTCATTATCTGGTTTTTTGCAATTAAAATAATAAGCTTCTGAAGTTGTTTTACTAACCATAGTAATAAAAATATAGTTATTATCATTAGATTTTGAAATATTTACATAAAAAGCTTCATCTTTCTCATGATATAATAATTTATCTTCTTCTACTTTACTTCCTAATTTATGAGAAAAAACTTTATCAGGTCTTTGAGTTGAATCTAAGGTGCTATAGAAGAAAGTAGTTGTATCAGAAGTCCATTCTGCTGTAACACAAGTATTTTCTATTTGTTCTTCTAAAAGTTCTCCAGTTTCAATATTTTTAAAAAATAAAGTAAAACTTTCATATCCACTATGATCTAATGAATAAGCTAAGTATTTATGATTAGGGCTTATTTTATAAATTCCTAATTTGGTATAATCTTTACCTTTTGCAATTTCATTAAGGTCTAAAATTATTTGTTCTTCTGCATCTAAAGAGTCTTTTTTTCTACAATAAATTCTATATTGTTTACCAGCTTCTGTTCTAGAATAATAATAAAAACCACCATGATATTCAGGTACAGTAGAATCTGTTTCTTTTATTCTACCTAAAAGCTCTTTATAGAGTTTTTCTTGTAATGCTTCTGTATGTTCTAGCATTTTTTTAGTATAAGCATTTTCTTGTTCTAAATATTCTATAACTTCTGGATTAGTTTTATCTTTTAACCATGCATAATCATCTTTATAAACTTCATTGTTATATATAAATTCTTCTGTTTTTATTTTTGCAACAGGAGGTAATAGTTTTTCTAAACTCAAGATAGAGGATCCTTAATCAAAATAATTATTATACAAAATTAAATTTTATCATTTTTATTCTTATTAGAGAATACCTAAGAGCTATGCTCTGGGGTTTTATGAGGTAAAAGGAATCAGTAGCTCTTAAATTTATTCTTTATAAATAATGCCTATGTATAATCTAATAAAATAGATTCTTCGTAAGGGGTATTAAACCCCGTACGAAGTGGGGACGTGGGCGTTGCCCCCGAACCCCCTTCTACACTCGGATTTAAGTCCGAGGTATTCAATAAGAATAAATAAAATACAAATATAACCGTAAGGAACTGTTATGAACAGTTCTATAGTGTACGCTAAAAATATGAGTATAGTTATAATACAAGTGACTAAAGCACCTTGTTGAAAAACAGAGTTATATGGTAATAGCTATATAAACAGTTGGTTGCAAACAACTGTTTAAAACCCAACTGTATAGAAAATAATTGTTTAAGAAAAATATTTTTTACTAAGTTATTTTTTAAAAATTAGCAAGTGTATAAATATTTTTGTGTATAATTAAAATAAGAATTTAATAAATTTAAGTTTTTATGGATTTAAAATTAGACCCTACAATAAAAATAGATAATACTAATGTGGTTAAGGAAACACCTAAGCCACTAAACTTAGAATTGCCTAAGGAAACCAAATATGCTTATTACGGCTATAAAAATGATTTTACAACAATAGCCCCTGAAACTAAAAAAACAGCTACTAATAATGTAGCTGGAAATATTAGTTTTATAGATAGTGAAAATGATTTAAAAACTATAAAAGTAGGTTCTGATACAAATAATTTTTCTATGAAAATAGATAAAGGAGATGAAACTAAAGAAAGTTCTATTAAAGACGCTACTTTAAATGTAAAAGCTGATCATATTTCTTTTTTTGGTAATATTTCAGAAGAAAATGGTAAACCTGTTGCTAAGTTATCAGCAGAAACAAATCTAAATGGAGTAAAATTTTCTTCTAATATAGAAAATCCTGATAATAAAACCAAAGGTAGTATAAAAGCCGAGTTATCACCATATAAAGATGTAACTTTAAAAACAGAAGGTAAAATTGATGATGGAAAAGCTTCTGGAAGTTTGAGTGCAGATATTATTCCATATAAAGATGTAACATTACAAACAGAAGGTAAGATTGATGATGGAAAAGCTTCTGGAAGCATAAAAACATCTATAAAAGCTACTGAAAATTTATCAATAACAACAGAAGGGCAATTAGATTCTAATAAAAAAACAAAATTAGGTACTTCGGCAAAACTAAAAGTAACTGATTCTACTTCAGCAGAAACTATTGTAAATTATGATGATGGAAAAACTCAGGCCAAATTAAAATCAGAAACTGATTTTTCTTATGGTTTAAAATTAGTAACTGAATTGGAACATGAGAATACAGATTCTTTTAAAACAGGTACTAATAAAGCTGGTATTAGAACAGAATATTCACCTTACAAAAATTTTACTATAAGTTCTGGAACAACTATTTCACAAGAAGGTAAAATAGCTGGAACTCTAAGAGGTGAAGCTTCTATAAATTCAGTTAAAATATCTACAGGATTTGAATCAACTGGTAAAATGGGTCAAAATAAATATGACGCAAAAATATCTGGAGAAGTTTTTAAAGGCTTAAGTTTGGATACAGGTTTAGAAATTGATCAAGATAAAACTAATTTTAAAGCAGGAATTAGTTATTCAGCATTTAATGATGCAGTAAGAGTAAAAGCTGATACTACAGGAACTGATTATGCTGTAAAATTAGAAGCTGGTTTTAAATTTTAATTTAATAACATAAAAACTAATAAACCTGATAAGTATCCTAAAAAAGCCATAAAACTAATTTTTTTTAGATACCATAAAAAACTAATATTTTCCATTCCCATTACTACTACTCCTGCAGCAGAACCTATAATAAGAATACTACCTCCTGTTCCTGCACAATAGGCCAACATTTCCCATATTTTAGAATCTGTTGGATAAGTAGCTAAATCATACATACCCATACTAGCTGCAACTAAAGGAACATTATCTATGATGGCAGAAGCCAAACCTATGATACTTACAATAATATCTTTATTACCTATACTATTATCAAGCCAAAAAGCTAAGTTTTTTAAAATCCCAACACTTTCCAAAACTCCTATTGATAAAAGTATTCCTAAAAAAAATAAAATACTAGTTATATCTATTTTTCCTAATGCATGAGTAACTCTTAAATGGTTTCTTTCTTCATATTCATAATGCAATAAATCTGTTACTACCCAAATAATACTTAAACATAAAATAATACCCAAATAAGGTGGTAAATGAGTTAATGTTTTGAATGCAGGTACAAAAATAAGGCTTCCTAAACCTAAAAAAAATACTCTTCTGGAGCCTTCTTCAGCTTTGGTCATTTTAGCTTCAGCTTCATCAAAACCTGTTAATTTTCCTTTTATAAATAAAGATTGATAAATTAGAGGTACTAATAAAGATACAAAACTAGGTATAAATAATTGTTTTATAATATTAAAACTACTTATTTGCCCTCCTATCCATAACATAGTGGTAGTAATATCTCCAATAGGAGACCAAGCTCCACCTGCATTTGATGCAATAATAACCATACTAGAAAAAATCATTCTCTCTTCTTTTTCATAAATGATTTTTCTTAATAAAGAAACCATAATAATAGCTGTAGTTAAATTATCTAAAATAGATGATAAAAAAAAGGTCATTAAAGAGATAAGCCATAATAAACGTTTTTTATCATTAGTTTTTATTAAATCAGTTATAGTTTTAAAGCCTTTATGAGAATCTATTATTTCTACAATAGTCATAGCTCCTAAAACAAAAAAGATAATTTGAGCTATATCAGATAAATGATGATTTAGACGTTCTAAAACTTTTTCTGTTCCATCTGGATTAAAAATAGCATATAAAACCCAGCAAACTACAGCTCCTATTAATCCAGAAGCTGTTTTATTTATTTTTAAAGGATGTTCAAAAATTATAATTATATAACTTAAAACAAATGTTAGTATAATTGCTAATATCATAAATAAAAGATATTAAAAAAATATTTTAAGATTATAATAATATAAAATCAAAAAATAAAAAAGCCGTTCTTTTGACGGCTTAGGTATTTAATTAAGGATTGGAATTTATTAGGTTTATTTTTTTTCTTCTTCCTTGATTGCATCTTTTGCATCAAAGTTAACAACTTCATCAAATTTTGCTAAAACTTTATCTTTTTCTAAAGGTCCTGATGCAGTTACATTTCCATCTTTATCAAATGTAGCAAAATCACCTGCTTTTACAGCAATTTTTTTTGTAGCATCTTTTTTGTTAGGAGTAACTGAAATTTCACCTTCTAAAACAGTGATAGTGCTTGATTCTTTATCACCTACTTCAACAAAAAACTCAGTTCCAACTATAGAAGCAACTGCGTTAGAAGTTACTATTTTGAGTCCTTTAGTTTTACGTTTATCAACTTTACCCCAAATATACCCTTTTTTAATATCTATTTTTCTATCTGTTATAACAATATGAGATCTACTACCAACTCTGGTTCTAGTTTCATCATCATATTTAATTTCAACAGTAGATTTTAAACCAGTTCTAATAGAATCACCTAAAAAAACTTTTTCTCCTGATTTAGCTGTTTTCCATTTTTTATCATTTTTTATTTCTACTTTATTATTTGCTTTTTCTATAAAACCTCTTTTTTCAGCTGCAAAAGCCATAGAAGAAAAAGCAAACATTGCTGTCATAGATAACATTAAAAATTTTTTCATAAAATCTAATTCCCTTAAAAAATTATATAACTAGTCTTTATTAAAGACTCTATAAGTATATCTTTAAAACTTTTAATATTACAAGATATTACTTAAGATTTTTCTTTAGTAAAAACTATGTTCTATATTATTACATTACTATAAAAAAAACAGCGTGATCTAGCTATCACTCTATAAATTTTTTATGAATATTTTTTGATTTTATTAGAGAATATCTCAGAGTTCTGCTTTGGGGTTTCAGGGGGGGTACGGGGGCAGAGCCTCCGATCCCTTCCTCCTATGGGGTTTATACCCCGCAGGAGGTTTTTAATTCATTTATATCTAGTTTTAGATTCTATAGAAATAATATCTTTAGTTTCTGGGCAATAGGCTGTTAATCTATTCCCAAAAACGCAACCTGTATCTACTTGTAAGGCATTTGCTTTTCTTAACCTATTAACTCTTTTGGTTGGAGTATGACCTGAAATATGTAATTTTTTTGATATAGCTTCTTCTGGCGGGATTCTGTTCCAAACTAGTGTATTTACAGATTTTATAATTTCTTCTGGATAAATTTCTAAATTATCCTTTTGTATATTAAAATCTTTAAATAAATCAAAATCTTCTTTGGTTGCCAAAGCATGAGTAACAATAAAATTATCATCTTCATAATAAACAGGCATATTTAAGATATAATCTAAAATTTCTGTTTCTATTTCCCAAGAAGAAAAATCATCTGGATCTAAACCAAAGCTTTGTACCGTTTCTGTGCCACCTTGCCCAAGCCAAATACCTTTTATAGTTGTTTTGTAAGTTTCCCAAGATAAATTTTTTAAATAACCTCGATTTGATTTGTACATTTGTTTAAAAGTTTCAAAATATTTAGGAAATTTTTCTTTAAATTTTTGTTTTGAAAAACATTCAAAAGATTGTAACATCATCAGTTCATGGTTGCCTATAACTGAGGTATGAGTTCCTTTTTTTTCGCCATTAAAAAAATGAATTAAAACTTCTTTTGAGCTATGACCTCTATCAACTAAGTCTCCACAAGAAATAATATATGGTATTACTTTGTGTTTTTCTGAATGTTTTAAAATTTTTTCTTCTAATTCTAACAATTCATCAAAGCATCCATGAATGTCACCGATAATATAATTATATTTTTTCTTCATAAATAGTTTTAAACTTATAATTATTCCCTAAAAGAGAATAAATTTTTTTATTTTCAATTATACGTACTTCTCTATTATCTGAAGGCGGACAAGGAGTATTAACTATTTTATTTTCAAAAGCATATTTCCAAATATCTTTCCAAAAATATTCTTGACCATCACTAAGATTAAAAACTTCAGATGATATATTAGATTTTATCAAAAATACTATTACATTAACAATGTCTTTTATATGTATTAGATTAATAGTTTTATTAGAATTTTTAATTAATCCTTTTTGTAACCAATTAAAAGGATTTCTTTCTTCTCCCCAAATACCAGCTAAACGTAAAATATTAGCACCATTTTTTTTTAATAAAATTTCACTTTTTACTCTCTCAGATAGAAGATTTAATTCAGATTCTTCATAAATAATACCTTCTTTATTAATATAAGAAGAGGTTGTTCCTAATACTAAAAGAATTTTAGAGTTTTTTTCTTTTAGTATTTCTAAAAGAATTTTTATATTATCAAAAGGTTCTGCCGAAAAAGTTAGTATTATATTGGTGTTGTTAGGAATATTTTTATAAGTTGAAAGGTCTAATAAATCAAAAATTATAAAATTATCTTTATCAGTCAAATATTTATTATTATTTTTACTTCTAGTAGATACAATAATATTATAATTTAGTTTATCTAATTCTTTTTTTAAATAAAATGATGTGAAACCATATCCTAATAGAAGTAAATTCATTTATTTATCTTTTAATCTTAGATATAATTGCATTAAAATTCTTTTTACTTCAACAGAATATTTTGCATAATCGCCAGCTTCTAATTGTTTTAATGCCCCATCTTTATTACCAGTTAAATAGGTTTTTAATACAAATCCAGCTTCTTTATGAAAATGAGCATGAACTTTTTTTAGTTCTTCTATATCATTACCATATTTTTCTCCACCTTCACCATGTATCCATTTACCTAAAACACATTTATTGTCAACTTCAATATTTTCAACTTTTAATTCTTCGGTACTAGAACCTCTTATATAAGTAGATAATCTTACTTTCCATTGAGAGTGAGCATCTATTGCTGTTTTAAAATTTAATCCAGAAACTTCTTCTTCTTCTGGAGAAAAATTAATTTCAGCTTTTTCTATTTCTTCTGCTGTAGCATTTTTCCAAAAAAGTAATTTTGAAAAGAACCCACCAAATAAACCCATATTTTTATCCTCTTTTATTTAATTCAATATATTTTAAATACCAATATTATATAATAATGATAATATTAATTTACTAATTATTATATAAAATATAAACTTATAAACTAAATTTAAAGTTTAATTCAGGTCTTAAAAACAAAACTCCTGCAATTTTCTCATTACTTATTTCTATGCTAGAGCCTAAATCACAAGATAATAAAACTCCAAACCCACTATTAACATAAGAATAACCTATACCAGTACCTATAACAGGAAAGTTTTTAGGTGCATTTGTATTATTTTTAGGTGAGCCATCAAAGGTAAAGCCCGCAAAAGCTTTTATAAAAGATCCTTCTGTTATATCTCTAAATTTATCTTCATTTACTATTCTTCTTTTAGAAAAATAAAATTTATTTTCTAAAGATAGTTCTGCTCCATTACCACCTAAATAATAATTATTAGCTGAAGCTAAAATACCATAAGCTATTTTTCCACCTAACTCATAATAAGGGGTTATATCAGATGAGCCTTTTATTTGAAGCCCAAAACCATTTAATCCTAATTCAAGATGAAAAGTTTTTTCTAATTCAGCATTTATATTTTTATTACTTTTTTCTAGATTTTTATTTTCATTAGCAAAAGCTATTAGACTTATGTTAGTAAGAATAAAAAAAGTAGTTATTAATTTATATAATTTCATTATATTTTATGTATCCCAAATAGTTGCTTTTAGATTAAAACATACTATAATTATACTGTTTTTTATTATTTTTATGCTAGGTATTTATGAATAAAATATATGTTTTATTAATTAGTTTATTATTATTGAGTTCTTGTTCAAATAGAAGTAATACTTTACCAGAAGAACAACCTCCAATTAATAATAATGAACCTTTTGTTCCTAAAACACAGGAAGAAATTGATTCTTTGTTTATTAAAAGTTACTCTTTTAGTGTTGTAGATAAAAATAAAAATAATTCTATAGATTTAGATGAGTTTTTAGCCATGAATGTTTTTTATTTATTTGAATTTCAAAGACAAAATATGATCAAAGATTTTTATGCATATGATAAAAATAAAAATAATTTGTTAAGTGATATAGAATATGGTCAATGGTATTCTAAAGAAAAAAAAGAGTACGAAGATACTTATTTGAATAAAAAATAGTTTATATTAAATATCCAAACACATTTCATATTTATAGGTTTTATAACCTAAACTATCATATAAATTTATAGCGTTTGGATTATTTTTTCTAACAGATAATCTTAATTGGTTTATCCCAATACTTTTAGAATATTCCACATTTTTTTTCATTAGAATTTTAGAGTATCCTTTTCCTCTAAAAGGTTCGGTAATATATAAATATAAAACACAAATAAACTTATTTGCTGTTATTACATCTTCGCTTTCTATCAACCATGTAAAACCAGCAATTTCTGAATTTTCTAATAAAAAAAATATTTTAGAATCTTCTCTTGAATGATAATAATCTAATAAATCCTTAATATATGAATCATTAGGAGGATTACCATATTCATCAATTAAAGATTCTGTCATTAAAGATGATATTTTATTTTTTATTTCAATATCATCTTTATTAAATTCTATTATTTCAATAGACATATAAATTTATGGTTGTTGTCCATCTTTCCAACAAACATCTTTATTGGTTAATTTACATTGTTTATGCTCTTCTTCTGTTAAAATTCCTCTAGCACAAACAACTTTAATAAGTTGTCTTTCATGTTCATAAACACTTTTTGGAGAAAAAACTAGTTCGTATTCTTCAAATCCTTGATCACAGTTAAAAGGAATTCTTATACCTTCTTCTCCAACCATTTTTGAGTGTTTGTAGTCCATTATTAAACCTCTTTTCTAAAAATAATATATAACTTTTCAGTTTAAAACTGATATGAATAAAAAGATTGATAAATCAAATCTTTTTAGTAATTAAATTTATTTAAGTGAACCTACTCTTGCAAGTGGCCAAAACCTTACAACTGCTTTACCAATAATATTTTTCATTGGTAAGGGACCCCATACATGGCTATCCATACTATTATTTCTATTATCGCCCATCATAAAAAGTTCACTGCTACCTAATTTTACAGGATCTAAATTATAAAAAGGTTTTTCTTTTATATAATCCTCACTTAGCGGTTTACCATCAACAAAAACTTTACCTTCTTTTACTTCTATAGTTTCATTTGGTAAGCCTACAACTCTTTTTATATAAGCATTTTTTGAGGTAAAACCTAACCATATAAGTGTTTTATTAAAGAAAGTATCATCATTTAAGTTATCACCTGTTGGTGGATAAAAAACTAGAATATCACCTCTTTTTGGTGTACCCATATAACCAGATACTTTTTCTACTACCAATCTATCTGATACTAATAAAGTTGGTACCATAGATTCGGAAGGTATATAACGTGCTTCAGCTACTGTAGCTCTAATGAATATTGCTAATATTAATGCTACAAAGACGGTTTCAAAAGTTTCAAAAAACTTATTTTTCTTTTTTACCGTTTCTGTATTTTTTTCCTCACTCATAAATACACATACCCAAAATTATACAAACATTATTTTAACATACTATTGTCGTTAATCGTGAATTATGAATCATTAATCTAAAAAAATCTTATCACTCGGTCATTTATAATTATAATTTTTATAAAAAAAACAATTAATATCAAATTTTTTTATAAAAAGGGCTTGAATTTTAAACAAACCTTAAACTATAATTAAGTAGTTTTGGTGATTTTTATAACATTCCTAAGGAGTGTGATTAATATTAGTGAAGAAGTAAAAAATATATTAGAATCAATAGAAGAGTTAGTTCTCAATAGTACTAAGCTTCCTATCGTTAATAAATTATTATTAGATGAAGAAAAGTTTTTTAGCTTGCTTGATGTTTTAAACAAAAGCTTACCTGAAGAAATTAATCAATCTAAAGAAATAGTTTTTAGCAGAGATAGAATTATAAATGATGCAAATCAAAGAGCTAAAGAGCTTTTAGAAAATGCAGAAGCTCGAGCAAGGCTAATGACTAGTGAGCATGAAGTAATAAAAAAAGCTCAAGTTACAGCAGATAGTATTTTAAATAGTGCTAAAGAAGAGGCTTCTACCCTTTTATCAAGCACAAAAACAGAATATGATGCTGTTATAAATAAAGCAAAAGAAGAAGCTCAAGTTTCTTTGAACAAATCTAAAGAAGATTCTACTGTAATAATAAATAAAGCAAAAGAAGAAGCTCAGGTATCACTTAGGAAAGCAAAAGAAGATTCTGAAGCTCTTATAAAAGGAGCTAGAGAACAATCTGAAACTTTAAGAAAAAGTACTCAAGATAAAATATCTGAACTTATAGAGAAAGCAAAAAAAGAATCAGAGTCTATGCAAAAAAAAGCTATTACAGATTATAATAAAACATTAGAAGAATCTGATAAATATGCTGATTATGTTTTAGAAGAATTAGAAGATAAGCTAGAAAATATGCTTTCTGTTATAAAAAATGGAAAAGCTAAATTATTACAATTAATATAAGTGAAGAGTTAGAAGTTAGAGGCTAAGAGTAATAATCTTTTAACGTCTAACTTTTATTTTTTAACTAAAAACTATGAGTTCTGAAAATGAATTAAAAATAACTAAAGATCTTGATGAAAGTATTGTAGATGAACTATTAGATGATGATATAGATGAATATTATTCAGATATTATTAGTCATAGTAATGTACATGATCGTTTTCAATTTGAATCTAAGTTTGATTTTGATTTAAATTTAGATAAAAATAATGAAAAAAATAAAAAATATTATGTGGATTTTTACTTTTTTATTCCTAAAAGTATTGGCATAAATTCAGAAACTTATACTAGAGACAATTTTTATTCAGATTTAACTAATTATTTAAGAATAAGGACTCCAGAAGTTTTTAACTTAGAAAGTAAAGAAATTAATAATTGGTCTTTATATTGGAGTGATAAATATTTTAAAATAAGCTTTTCAACTCAGAAAAGATTAAAATTATCTCAAATAGTTATTTATGAAGTAAAATTATTTGGATGTTTTATAAATACTCAATTAAAAAAATTACAAAATTTATTTTATAATCTTTTTGAAAAAGAAAGAACAGAGTTATATATACAACGCCGTTTAAAATATATAGAAACCAGATTAGATAGTTTAGAACAAATTATCTTAAAATATAGAGAAAAATATACTAAAGTAATAAATGAAAATCAAATTTTAATAGAAGATGATGTAAAAAAATCTTTTATTATAGTAGATGAATTTATATCTTATAGATTAGAATTTATTTTAGTAAAAGTTTTACAAGTACTTAGAAAAAATAGTCAAGATAAATCAAAGGTATCATTACATATAAAAGAAATTTTAAAAAAAGAAATAGAATATAGAATTTCAGTTAATTTTATAAATTTTGAGGGACATCAAGATAATTCTTTACCAGAAATGTATTACTATAGAATGGGATTGTTAAAAAAATATGTTTTAGGTGTTTTGTATCTCCAAAGTGAAATAATAAAGAAAGAAAAAATTTATCGAAACCTTATTGCAGCTACAGGTGCAGCATTAGCTGCTTCTTGGGCTGTTATGACAGATATACAAAGAATAAATTTGGTTAATAATACCAAAGAAGCAGGTATAAGGTTATTATTAATATTTTTTATTGGTATAAGTGCTTATGTATTTAAAGATCGTATAAAAGAACTTAGTAAAGAGTATTTTAACCAAAAATTGAAAAAATATATTCCAGATTTAGAAAAAAAAATTTTTTATGATTATTTTGACAAAGAAGGACAAATAAAAAAGAAATTAATTGCTATTTCAAATGAGTTTATGAGATATCTTAATAAAGAAAATATTCCTGAAGATATTTTATATATAAGAGATTTGGGAGCAAGAAAAGATATAGATCCTGAAAGAAATGATATAGTAATAAATTATTCAAAAAGAATGCTTTTTGATTCTGAATGTCTAAAAGATTCTGAAAATAAAATTAATTTTATTAGAGATATTTCTCGTTTTGCTATAAATGATTTTTTGGATAAACTTGATGATCCAGATAAAATTTTGAGATATTTTGATTCTAAAAAAGGGGTTGTAGTTATGGAAGCTCCTAAGGTTTATCATATAAACGTAATAATGAAATATAAAATAGAACATGAAAAATTAAATAAAGAAAAATTATCTGAAATAGAATATGAAAGAATTAGAATTGTTTTAAATAAAAGAGGAATTGTAAGAATAGAAAAAGTTATTTCTAGAGGTGAAATAAAATATGTTGAAAATAAAACTAGTTAAAAATAATTAAGATTTCTAATCTTATATAATTCCTCATTAGAGTTATACTCAAAAAGAATTGGTTTACATTTTTTCAATCAGTTAGTCTATAGATGAAACAGTTGGTTGCAACCAACTGTTTCAGGGGAATATGATTTTGAAAAAATGCAAACTATAAAATATTAACTATAGATAAAAGTTTAAATCAATCTAAAAATACTTCTAATTCATGAACAAAAGGTTTCATTTTATCTAAACCTTTTGCATCAGATTTTAGTGTAATATCACCCAAAAATTTAGTTTCTGGATTGGTTTTTGATTCATAATCGAATACAAAAGATATTTTACCTTTATAAGCATCTAGCTTACCTTTATTCCAATTAGTAACTCTTCCGCCAAAATCCCAAGCAAAACCAGAAAAATCAAATGCTTTTCCATTAGCCTTTGTAACTTCACTCATGGTACTACCAACTTTTATGCCCTCTTTAGTTTTATATTTAGATTTTTTATTAGTTATAACTACATATAAAAGTTTTTTATCTCTCCATAAAACTTTAAGTTCTTCTGGTTTATTTTCATGAACATAAGTAATATCAGTTGTTTCATCAGAATCTGGAATAAATCTTTCTTTTTTATTTTTAAGATTTTTAGCCCCATATAATTTTTCTAAATCTTTATAAGTTGTTTTTGCTGTTATTTTTCCTACATTTTTACCAGGATTTATTTCAAAATCATTTCCAGCTTGAGCAGAAAAAGAAATTGAACTAACTAATACTAAAGGTAATAAAATTTTTTTTAACATTACTTTTTCCTTCTAAATTTGAGAATAAGTTACACTAAAATCATTAAAAAAAAGCATACTTTTTTTAAAGTTTAGTTTTATCTCAGAATAATCTTTAGACCACATTATATCAATAGCTTGATTTTGTTCAAGTATTGCTTTTAAAAATTTATCATAGTCATCTCTTGGTAATACTTCAATTTCTGGATTAGAATCAGATTTAGGTTTTCCATAGTTTTTATTAAAGTCTTTTTTTATTTTTAAAATATCTTTTAAAATTTCTTCATTGGAGTTATATTTTTTCTTAATATCATATTTTACTTTATTAAATCTATTATTAGTAAGAAAGAAAGTCATTTCCGCTTCTAAACCTAAAATGTTATCATCAAAAACTATTTTTTCATTATCTTTATGCTTAGGTTTTTTAGTGGTTGCTTTTAAAATATCTTCTGAAGTTGCTCTCCAATTTAAAGTTTTAAAATCAGTTTTTTTTACTTTTTTAGTTTCTTTTTTTGTATTATCTTTTTCTATTTTATTCTGAGCAAAAGAGTTTAAACTAAAACTAAATAAAAAAAGACTTAAAAAAACAACTTTTATTTTATTCATACTCATTCCTCATCTAAAATTAACTTATTCTTTTTTTCACTAATAACTATAGAATAATCAATTTTAACATTTTTTTTAATATTTTTTTTAATATTATTATCAACTAATAAAAATGCTGTAGATAGAATATCTGCATAACTGGAATCTTTACATATTATTGTAGAAGCTATTTTTTCTTTTATTGGAAAACCTGTATCAGGATCTAAAATATGAGAATATCTAACTCCATTATCAAAAAAATAATTTTCATAATTTCCTGAAGTTGAAAGTGCTGTATCTTTTACTTTTAATACTTTAATAATTTTACTTTCATCTTTAGGATCTTTTATCCCTACTAACCAAAAATCCTTATCTGGTGGAGTTCCTAAGTAATATTGATTACTATTAGAATTTATAAAAGCAGATTTTATACCTTTTGCTTTTAATATTTCTACAGCTTTACCTATTGCAAAGCCTTTACCAATGGCTCCAAAATCTATAGATAAATTAGACTTTTTTAATAAAATGGTTTTATTTTCTTCATCCAAAATAATATTTTTATAGCCTATTTGTTTTAAAACTTTTTTTATTTCTTTTTCACTAGGTTTTTTAAAATTTTTATTTTTGAAACCCCATAATTTTATTAAAGGTTCTATGGTTATATCAAATTTCCCTTTTGTTAATTCTGAAAAATATAAGGAATCTTTCAAAACTTCGTATAGTTCATTAGAAATTTTAGTTGGCTTATTATAAGCTTTTTTTATAACAGTATTTATTTCACTATTTTCTTTATAATTACTTAAAATTTGATCATATTTTCTAATTTCATTAAAAGCTAAACTTATGGCTTCATTGGCTAATTTATCATTTTTTTCATAAATTTCTATTTCAAAAACTGTTCCCATAATATATTCAGCTCTAAAAGTTTTTTTTATATTTTCGGCAAAAGAAGTTTTAATAGTAAAAAGAAAAATAATAATAATATTTATAAATAGAAGTATTTTTTTCATTTTTATCCTTTTTATAAAATAATGAGATATACAGTTTACGATTTTATATTATATTTAATTTAATAGTCAAACTGCCCTCATATTTTTTTCATTACATGTTAAATACAAGGATTATCATTACAATTCACTTTTAACTTTTATAGCTATTCCCATTTTTTAGCGTACACTATAGAACTGTTATGAACAGTTCCTTACGTTTATATTTGTATTTTATTTATATGGTAATAGCTATAACTTCTCACTCTTCACGGTTCACGATTCACGGTTCACGATTCACGCTTCTTCTACTTCTCACTTCTAACTTCTCACTCTTAACTCTTTACTCTTCCCACCTTAATATTAAAAAAGATTAATTTTTTTACTTTTTTAAGAAACTTAACCGTCTCTTATTAATTAATTAACCAATGGTTAAACAAGTATTTTAAATTTTATTCTATAATAGTATTATAGAGATTTTAAGTTAATATATGGGTTGTGTTTAGATGAAAAATTTTAAGCCTTTTTTAAAAGTATCATCAGTATTTTTAGTTACATTAGCATTCTCAAATTTAGTTGCTTGTAACAAGCCTAAACCTGTTATAGCTGGTGATCCAACTCCTGCTGAAACTTTTGTTCCAAAAGAAATTGAAGCAACTCCAGTTCCTACTCCTACCCCAGTTCCTGCTTCTCCAAATACTTTTATTGCTAAATTTGCAGTAAAAAGAGGTCTTGTAGATGATTGGCAAGCTAAAGGTATAGTAGTTTCAGGAGATTCTATATTTGTTTCTGCAACTGATAGTACAGGAATTTTACAAAAAGGTACTATTTTAAAAATATCTAAAGACGGAAAAACTCAAAAAGACTTTGCTAGTTCTTGGTTAACATTAAGACACCCTATGGATAAAACCGTTGGTGGTTTAACACTTTTTGGAAGTAACCTTTTAGCTGTTGATACTGCTGGTAAATTTTATGTTGTAGATAGCTCTAAAGGTGCTATTAAAACAATAAAAACTGATGCAGCAACAGATATTGCTTCTGGTGGAGGTGCTGTTTTTATAGCTAGTGGTTCTTCTGTAGCAAGAACAGATTCTTCTGCATCATCTAGAAATATGGTTCAAGGAATGAGTGCTACAGGTGGAATTGGAGCAGATAAAGATGGTGCTGTTTATGCAGTAAGCGGAAATACAATAAAAAAATCTGATGCTAGTGGTCAAGTTATGGATGTAATTTCAGCAGAATTAGCAGCTCCTATAGATGTTGCTATTGATGATAGAAATGGTGATATTTATGTTTTAGAACAACAAGAAGTAAAAAGATTTAATAGAGATGGTATGCTTTTAACCAAATTTGCTTCTCAAGCTGCTAAAGCTTCTTCAATTGCTCTTGATAGTGCTGGTTATGTTTATATAGCTGATACTGGAAATTCTGCAAAAGAATCTCAAGTTATTAAATTTTCTGCAAGTATAGATGCAGCTTCAACAAATAGTATTAACTATACTCCTAACAATGTAGTTAATAACTATAATACACCTGCATATAATAATGCTAATCCTAACACACCAAGTGATTACAATACTTATGTAGCTAGTAAAACAAATAAAAAATAAGATTAATTCTCATAATTAACGATCTCTATCTCTACGCTAAGGGTAGTTTCTGAAAAGAACTGCTCTTTTTTTATATAAAGAGGATTTTTATGCCTATAATAGATTATGATGATGGAACTAGAATATTAGATGGTATTCCAGCTTATTATCAAGGTGATACTAGAAGATGTGGTCAAGCTTGTACAGCAAGTGTTTTAGGTTACTTTGGTTACCATGTTACTTTTGATGATTTGGTAGAACAAACAGCAGGAACAGCAGGTGCTTTGGGTATGTCTATGGAACAAATTGTTTGGACATTAAGAAAATATGGGCTACAAGCTCGTTCTTTTACAGGAAGACTACAAGATTTAAAAACTCAAATAAATAAAAGTAATCCTGTAATAGTTGCTTTTGATGAAGGTGATATTCAACATGTAGTTGTAGTTATTGGCTATAATGATGAAAGAGAATTAATTTTTTATAATGACTCTATGGATGGATGTACCATGGAAGAACCCTACTCTGATTTTATCAGAGCTTGGAGTAGAAGAAGAGCTAATTCTTCTGGGTTCTTCGATGGTAGTGTTGCTAATATGCTAATACAAGTTTCTAGATAAGCCTACATACCAAACTTATAATCTAAACCAAAAAGGAATGTTCTTTTAGCTTGTGGTGCTCTTGGTAAAATCCAAACAGATTCTCCAAATGGAGCAGCTGAATAATAAGATGAATCTAAAAGATTTTCTACAGTAAAATAAGCTGATAAATTATCTAAAATATCTAATCTAGAATTTAGATTTACTAATAAATAACCTTCAAATTTATTACCTTTAAATTCAGAATTAAATGGTAATGTTGAAATTGGGCTAACCCATCTAACTCTTGGTGCTAAATTTAATTTCCAAATACCTAAATCTAAACCAAAACCTACTTTATGATTTGAAATTTTTGCTATTTCTGTATTTTTTTCATTAGCATTTATAGCTAAATCTTCTCCCATAAGATAAGAGTAATTTAAAAATCCTGAAGTTTTGAAATCTATCATATCGAAAAGTTTGGTATGACCAAATGCATAGTTAAGTTTTACCTCTGCCCCCTGAGTATATTGTTTTCCAGAGTTCTTATTAGTTTCTGCATAAGATTTATCTTTTTCTACAATAAGAAAAGGATTAAAAACACTATTTTGATCTATTGGTACAGGTCTGATAATATCTACAACATCATTTCTAAATAAATCAAAATCCAAATTGATGTTATTACTTATTTGATAATTGGCATTAAAATTAATACTACCAACTTTTTCTGGCTTTAAATCTAGATTAGGGATATGCATTGCAAATGGATTAGCCCAATTTTCCCATCTATAATAATTAGAAGGCTGAATATAAGCTGTACCATAATTAAGTTTTAGGGATAAGTTATCTAAAGCTTTGAATACTACACCCAATCTTGGATTAAAAGTTCCTGCATAAATTGTATTATAATCATATCTTCCTCCAACTGTTAATCTTAAAGGTGTAAAGGGTTTTATTTCAGCTTGTAAAAATCCTGCATAATTCTGATAAGGTCTTAAACCAAAAGCTTTAGAGTCTATTGTTCCAAAAGCTTTTCCATTTTTGGGATCAATAAATGCTGACATATCATCTACTAAGTTTGTAGTATCAAATTTACCATTTTTTAGATTTTGGGTTTTTGCAAAACTAAGTAGATTTTCAAAACTACCTCCACCTGTTAAAGTTAAAAAATCAAAAGGATAATAATTTAATTGTTCTTCTACTTTTAATGTAGAACTATAAGCATATTTATATTCTGCTTTTGCCTTAGTGGGTATTTCTTCTTTATCTCTTTCATAAGCCAAATTAAAATTAGTATCTGGGGTAACTTCATAAATATAATTACTTATAGTTGAAACACTATCTAATTTATTATCAAATAAACTAGCATAATATTCTGCTATTATTCTATTTATTTTTTGTCCCCAAACATTCTCTTTTACATACATATAATTATTTGCTATTTCACTTTCACCATTTGGTTCTGTGGCATTATTAAGGTTAAACATTAAAGAAAAACCTTTATATTTTAATTTTCCATAAAAATCAAAGTTATTTATAGGTTGTTGATAGTTAAAGCCATAGTTTTTATATTTTAGTATAGGTGCAAGTTCTTTATAATATTCTGCAAATTTTTGACCATCACTATTTAAAAATCTTCCAGATAACATTAAATCAAGATCCTCAAATTTTTTACCTATAGTGATAGAAGGTAGGTAAGTATTTAAATTACCATAATTTGCATTAAGTTCTACACCATTTATATCTGCACCAGAATTAGTGATAATATTAATAATAGCTCCAAAAGCATCTGCTCCATAAACAGCAGAAGCTGGACCATAAATAACTTCTATTCTTTTAGCATTAAAAATAGGAATATTATTTCCTAATAAAAGTCTTTCACCTGTAGGTGAATTAACCTTTTGACCATCTTGTAACACTAAAATTTTATTATCACCAGTCAAACCTCTAGGAATAGCCATACTCCTTATTTCACCAGTTACATTTCCACTAAAATCAAAACCAGGTAAATCATTAAAAATATCTTTTAGATCTTTGTAACCTCTTGATTTTATTTGCTCTTTAGTAATTACAAGAATCGTAGCTGGTGCTTCTGTAATTTTTTGTTCATACTTAGATACTGTTGTTATTTTCATATCTAAAAGTTCTTCTAAGCTAAGTTTTTCAATATTATCTACTTCTTTATTTTCTTCTGCAAAAGAGTATAAAGAAAAATTTAGCAAAACAGTTGAGAGAATAAATGACTTTAATATTTTACTTTTATACATAAAAACCTACCAATCTTAAAAATAACAAAAATAGGATACTTTTATAAAGTATTAAAAATAGATATATAAGGATATTTGAATATAAATAACTATAAATAAGTATTTATATAAATTTTATTATACCATATTAAAAAAATAAAGATAAAAAAATTATAATTTTTGGTGTGATAATAAATTTAAATTAGTATGATAAAAAATAAAAAAAATTATATTATGAAAAATTAAAATATTAACTATATTCCTTATAATTTAATATTTATAAGCTTTATATAAAAATATTTAGAAATTAATAATAAAATTATTATAAGCAATAATCCTTAAAATTTACTACTATATAAGATGTTTTATATTAATTAGGCTAATTTTTATGGTTTCAATAAATAATAATTTTAACTCAAACAATATTTTAAATTATAATAAAAAAATAGTTTCTAATAATAATTCAAATACAGTTGAAACAAACACTTTTAATAATGATATTTTTTTTATTGGACTTAATCCTAATGCAAAATTTGAAGTAAATGAATTAAAAAAGGTATTTAATGGAAAAATAAATTTTCTAGAAAATAATAGTTCTCAAAAAATAAAAATAAATGGTAAAACATCAGATATATTAAATTATAATAATGTAAGTGATTTTTGTAAAAGTTTTAATTTAGATAATAAAATAACTGAAGAAATTAGAAAATTATTTTCATCTGTTGTTTCTGAAGATAATAAAATTCAAATATCTTCTAGAGATGCTTTAAAAAATGAATTAAATAAAATATCTATACCTGATAGCCTAAAAAGTGAATTATACAATCAACTTTCAAAAACGGGCTCATCTTTTACAAATAATGAAATTCTCTACAATTTAATTTTTAAAGATGATGTAATTCAATTCATAGATTCTTTAAATATTACTAAAGAAAAATCAACTAAGTTAAAAGATATAATGTTAAATTCACCTCAGAATATAAGAGATGAGTTAGCTAGTATAATAAGTATTTTTTCTAAGGCAGAACAAGGTGAAAAGATACCAAATAGATTAGTTATATCTGCTCATAGTATGGGAATTGATTATTTTGGTGAAAAAAATGGAACTCTAAGTAGTTCATCTTTTCAAGAAATTGCTAAAATATTTCCAAAGGCGTCTGAACAAATAGAAGATTTAGCTATAATGGCTTGTTATGCTGGAAATAAAGATAGCTTAAATAAATATAGAAATACATTTCCTAATTTAAAAACTTTTATGGGGTATATAGATTCAGCCCCAGGGTCTTATAGTGGAGCTACAAAGCATTTAAAAATTTGGGCAAAAGAAACTACAGGGGATAAAAATATTTTTAGAGAATCCTTTTTAAATACTAGAAAAGGAAATCATGTTGTAACTTGGAATGAAAAAACAGGTTTTTTGGTAGATCCTTTGATAGAAAAAGAAATGAATGCAAGAAGAGGCTTTATTGATGTTGTAAATTATATAGTTCCAATTTATCCTAAATACTCTGAAGAAGATTTTCCAGTAAAAGATCCTTCTAATTGTGATCTTAGAGATGCTTATAGCCAAATACAAAGGGTTTTAGGAGATCCAGATAATACTTTTGAAGAATCCCAGAAACAATGGCTAATTGATATGAAAAATATGTTTATAAGATTATTATATTATCCTCAGGTTGCTGAAAAATTTGACAATGCTTACAAAAATCAAATATCAAAAGCTTATCAAGCTTTAAATCTTAAAGAGCCTAATTTTGCTTCTATTTCTAGAGCTGAAGCTAGAGCTGAAATAAATAAACTTCAAAAAGCTTATGAAGAGATAATGAATAATCCTAGTTTTAAAGAAAAATCTACTGTTGTAAAAAATACTTTAGATCTTTTAAATAAAGGACTTATTTTGTTAAATTCTAATTTAATTCCAGATAATTGGGTTTAGTTTCATAATATTTAAATAAATTCTAATTTAGTAGCTTTTTCTAAAGCTAATGATTTTTTATTAACATTTAATTTTTTATATATACTTTTACTATGTGTTTTAAATGTATTTAATGATATATCTAATGTATTTAATATATCCTTAGTTTTAATATTTTTTTTCATCAAATTTAAAATTTCTATTTCTTTTTTACTTAAAGGATTAAAATTATTTTTTAATGTAGATTTTTTTAAACTAAAACCTAATTTTTTATTAAAATTTTCTAAAACTTCATATAAAAAAGTATTATAAATATTAATATTTCTTTTATTATAATCATTACATATTAATAATAGAATATTTCTAATATCATTACCATATTTAATAAAAAAACTAATATATTTTGATTTTTCTGCTAATATCAAAGATTTTTTTATTTTTTCAATAGATAAATTTATTTTATTTTGATTTTTATATATCAAGGCTTCTAATATATATAGTTCTATTTTATTACTTATAAAAATATCATCTAAAAAATTATCGTATGATAAAAGTAATTTTAGGGCATCCATGAAATTTTTATTTGCTAAATAAAATCTTGTTAATAAAATTATTTTACTATGTAAACTTTCTATATATCTTGTTTTTTTAATTTTTTCTAGAAAAATAGAATTAATATATTCCTTTATAGATATTTCCCAATTTTTTGGTATCAAATCTAGTTGTTTTCTAGATATTAAAATATGTATTTTTAAATCATTTATATCATCTGTCAAAAAAGTATTATTTAGCCTAAATGAAAGAGTAAAATCTAATTTTTCTATTTTATCTATAGTTTCTTCTAAAGAATCAATATCACCTATAGTTAAATAAGAACTGGCTAGTATATAATAAGATAAAAATTTATTATTTAAAGAACTTTCCTTTTCAGTTAAATTTAAAACTTTATTTTTATATTCATTAAATAAGTCTATTTTATATTGTTTTGAATATATTCGCATAAATCTTATATAAACACCTAATATAGATTTATGTTCTAATAAATTATAGTTCTTACAATCATTTAGTATATGATTTAGAATATTTTCAGATTCAAATAAATTAGATTGTAAAAAAAGTATCAAAGCTTTTGCTTCATTACAAGAAATTATAAAAGATATATTATTTAATTTTTTACTATATAAAATAGCTTCATTTATTAAAAAAAGACTTTTTTCGAAATCATAACAATAATAACTTGCTCTACTTAGGTAAAAATAAACTATTATTAATATTTTTTCATCTAATATATGAATTTTTTTTATAACAGAATTTATACATTTTTTTATTTTTTCAATATGATATTTTTTTTTAATGTAAAGAACTAAAGATGTAAATATATTAAAAACCTTAATATCTTCAGATAAATTATTTTTTTTATCAAAAAATTTTAATATATCCATAGAATAATCTAAATCATAACTTATTGATAATAAAAAAGCATAATATGATAATAATTTAAGTTTAGAAAATAATATATCGTTAGGAAGTGATTTTATTAATTCTTCTAATTTTAAAAAAAGATTATTTTCGATAAAAGATGATGCTAATTCTTCTAGTATATTAGCTATAAAAACACTATCTTTTGTTAATAACGCATAGTTTATAGATTCTTCATAGTTGTTGTTATTTTTATGTAGAATACTAACTTTTTTACATAAATCTATATAAACATTTAAATTTTCAAATTTTAATTTATTAACTAATATTTCTGAAAAAATAGAATGATATTTAAAATAACACTCATTATTTATTTTAGATATAAATAGTTGTTTCTCTTGTATTTGATCTAAAAAACAATGTGAATTATTTATATTTAGTAACTTATTAGCCATATCAGAATCAAAGTAATTCATAATAGATGTTTTTAATATAAAATCAAATAAGTTTGGATCTAAACTAGACAATATTTTTTTTATTAAAAAAGTATGTAAATAATCATTTTCTATATTATTAATTAAATCATTTAGACTAACATTATTATTAAGATTCAATAAAGAGGCTTTTAAACTAAGAATCCAACCTTCTGTTTTATTTAACAAAATTTCAAGATCTTTTTCTGATAAAAAGAAATTATTATTACTAAAATAATCTTTTATTTCTTGTTTTGTAAATAAAAGATCTTTTGCATTTATTTCAAAAGTATTAAAATTAAAATCAAACTCTAAAAAATATTCATTTTTTTTATTTCTTCCTGATAAAATAAAAGTAACATTTTTATTTAAATTTTTAATAAAAATAGCTAAATTTTTAAGTATATCTTTATTTGTTATAAGATGAAAATCATCTATAACTAGATATAGTTTGTTATTTAGTGAATTTATCTTATTTGCTAAAATACTAAGATAATACTGTATTTCATAAATATCATTTAACTTTGAAAAATCACATGATTCTTTTAAGTTAAAATCAAAAGATTTTATTAAATAAGAAAAAAATATTTGCGTATTATTATCATATTCATCTAAAGATAACCAAATAATATTATTAGTTATATTTTCTTCTTCTATAAATTCTAGTATAGTAGTTGTTTTACCAAACCCACCGGGAGCAAAAAAATAGATTATTTTTTTTTCTTTATTTTCTTTTAATTTCTTTAAAAGAAAATTTCTTTTTAAGAAATTCCTATTCAAAAAAGGTTTTTCTATTTTTGTATTATAAAAAGGTATTTTTTTTTCTTCAAAAGAATTCATGTTTTTATTGCAAAAAAGATTAATTAAGATCAACTTTCATATATTAATTATATCTATTTTTTATATTTAAAATTAGATAATTAAATAATTCTTAAAAAAAAAGTAATTTTTATTGTAATTTTAAATATTTAATTTTAAAATATATATTAAATTAAAAAAATATATTAAATTTAAATTTTAAATTTTTATCTGTTTTTAATTAAAAACAAAGTATTTTAAATATGGAATATTTTTTGTGATAAATTTATTAATAGCTGATGATTCTGATGTAATAAAAAAAATATTAAAAAATGAAATTGAAAAAGAAGCTTCAGATATAAAAGTTTTAGATTTTGCTAAAAATGGAATAGAGGCTTATGATAAAACATTTTCTTTAAAACCTGATATAGTTATAATGGATATTAAAATGCCATATTTAAGTGGTATTGATGCAACAAAAAAAATAATTAAAGAACAGTTAACTCCTGTTATTATTTTTTCATCTTTAAATAAAAATGATTCAGAACTAATAGAATTATTAAAATATCCTAATGTTTCTTTTTTGGAGAAACCTAAAGGTTTTAATTATTCAGAAAGTATAAAAGAACTAATTAGCAAAATAAAATCTGTATTTAAACCAAAAACATCAATAAGTATAAAAAATAAACTTATTAGAGAAAATATTTTTAAACCTAGTATTATTTGTATAGGAGCATCTACTGGTGGAACTGATATAATAGCATCTATTTTAAAAGAATTAGATAATTCGGTAAAAGTACCTATACTGATAATTCAGCATATAACAGAAGGTTTTAATATAAAATTTGCTAATTGGTTAAAAGAATATACAACTAAAGAAATAAAAGTAGTTTCCTTAAAAGAAGATATCGAGGAAAATTGTATATATATACCTGATAATAACTCTCATTTATTAATAAGCCCAGATAAAAAAATTTATTCTTCAAAAGAAAAATTACATCAAACTTTTTGTCCTTCTGTAGATGTTACTTTTAATAGTGTATCAGAAGTTTTTAGAGAAAAAACTATGGGAATTATACTTACTGGTATGGGTAAAGATGGAGCAGAAGGTATTTATAAAATATTTAACTATGGTGGTTATACAATAGCACAAAATGAAGAATCTTGCATTGTCTTTGGAATGCCCAAAGCAGCTATAGAAAAAAATGCTGTAAAAAAAATAATTAATTATAAAGAAATTCCTTCTATTATTTTAGAAGCTTGTTTAAATGGTTTGAAAAACTAAATCATACTTGAACAGAAAAAAACTTTTTCTGTTCATTTTTCTGTAACGAATATTTTTATTAAATATATAAACCTATCTTTTTTAGTATAATTATACATCTTTTTGGAATTTAAAATTTCCAAATGGTTTACCATCTGCTCCTAAACCTACTTCAGCTTTAAACGCACCTTCAGAATAAGTTAAAGAAGCTTGACTTTTATCAGTTCCTCCATCTCTTAAAGTTAAATTATATCCTACATGATCTGTCACTTGTCCATTTACAAAAATAGAACTAGAATTTCCAGCCTCTGATAATGTTCTTGAAATACCAGCTCTTTCTATGTATTTAGAGGCATCGCTTTGTGGTAAATATTCAGCTGTAATTGTTTTTCCACTTGCACTACTTTCATAAGAAGAATTAACTTTTTTACTTTTATAACCAAATTTTAAAGATTCAACTTCACCTGTTTTAGTTGTATCTTGTAAAAATACTGCAATAGGCTCTTTTTCTGTTCCAAAAGTATGAGTTGCTGATACTTGTAAGTTTTGGCTACCAGCTCCATCGTCTTTTTTTTCACCTTTTACTATTTCTATTTGTGTTCCCAACGGACTTTTTTGTTTTTTTTCTGTACCTTCTTTTTTAGTTGTATCTACTGTTTTTATATCATCTTCTGTTTTTGGTATATCTTGACTTTCTGGTAGTTCACTACTAGGAATACTTACAGCTAATTTTACTTGATTATTAGTTGTACTTACTCCAGCAAGAGTACTTACTTCTTGATTTGCTTGAAATACTAAATTATCGGAAGTATAGTCTGCCGTGGTTTTAGTAACATTAGCTTGATTTGTTTCTCTAGTAGTTTCTTGGTTTAAAGTTATCTTATCCGAAACCTTCCAATTAAAAACATTTACATTTTTTAGGTTTCCATTAATATTAGTATTTTGAGAACTTCTAATATTAACTGTTCCAATAATAGGAACTTCAGAAGTAACTTCAGCTGTTTGAGTTTTATCAGTACCTAAATTATCTTCTTGAGTAATACTTAAGTTTGTTTTTTCTAAAGGACTATACTCTATTCGTTGAGTCGTTTTTTTTCTAGCTTCATGTTGCACACTAAAAGAATAATCTTCACCTTTTAAACTAATATCTGTCGTTTCATCTGTAGATTTTTTATCTTTTGGCGGTATAAAATCTAAATCACCTAACTCTTTTTTAGGCTCATTTGGATTATTTAAAGTACTACCTTGTTTTATTTTTATTTTTCCTATAGGAGTATCTATAAAAGGTAAATTAGTTTCTACTTTTACAGAACCTGTAGAAGGCTCTTGAGTATTAACTTGTAAAGTATCTTCAGGATCTATTTCAGGGTTTAAGTCTGGAAGAGCATTTTTTGTATCTTCTTGTTGAGAAGTAGGTACAGTTTGATTAGAATCAACCTCTGTATCATTAGGATTTTTTAATCCTATTTCTCTTAAAAATGGATCTTTTTGTACAGAACTATAACTAACACCTAAATTTAAATCATTTCCCATAAATTTACCACCATTTAACTAATCTAATAAAATTTATTTTGAACCATTTAAAACCCAATCAGAAATAAGTTTAATTTCATCATCAGTCATTGTCATACCACTACTTCTAGGAGGCATCTTTTTTTTAGATACCTGTTCAGTTATTTCACCACCTTGAGATATTATTTTTTCATCTGTAGATAAATTTACTCCACCACTAGAATTTCCAGCATTATGGCAAGAAATACATTTAGAACCAATTACACTTTTTACAGAAGCAAAAGATACTTTTCCAGTTGCGTTATTTTGATTATTACCTGTTATATTATTAACTTTGTTATCACAAGAAAAAACTAAAGTTAATAAAGAAAGTGCTACAATTTTTTTTATCATATTAAAACTCCTTAACTAATATATATTATTCTAATCATCTTCATTTTCTAAATTAGATGAACTTGATACCTGAGTATCTAACCATTTTTTTACAATTTCTCTTTCTTCTTCAGTCATTGTTACAGGATTTATAGGCATAGATCTTTTGATAATAGTTTCTTTTTTTATGCTTTTAGCTTTATTAATCATATCTTGAGTAGAATCTAGGCTAAATCCTTCTGGTGCAAATGAATAACCAGAAGATTTATCTGGACTACTAGAATGGCAATATGAACATTTCCTAGTTATAATATTTGGGGCATCTTTTATTTCTAGTTTATTGCTAACTTGAGTTTGATTTCCAAATAATCCTATAATATTTCGTTCTTCATCACTCATTGTTATTTTACCAACAGGCATACTTTTATCTATAAAAGTAACTTTTTTAATAATATCCATTTGTGATTCAATTTCTTTTTGAGAATCAAATGTAATATTCCTAGGTGGAGCTTTATATCCTGAATCTATATTAGGTTTTATTGAATGACAATAGGTACATTTATTTGTTACTAATTCTGATGTTTTTTTAATGTCAAAAATTCCATTTAATTTGTTAATTTGATTTTCCTGAGCTAATTTAGAATTATTAGCGGGTAAAGCCTTATTAAATATGTTAGAAGTACTTTTTTCACAGGAAAACATAAATAATAAAAAAAACAAAGGTATTAATTTATCTTTTTTTATATTTAACAATATACACAACCTTTCATATGAATACACAAAAAATTTTTATACTAACTAATATTATAGAATTATAAAAACAGTATTTATAGTAAAGTGCTATAAATTTAATTATTCTTAAATATATTGATATAAAACTATATTTTAGCTAAAAAAAAACTAAAATATAAATATAAAAACAAAAAAGGGTGATATTATAATAAAAAAGGGTGATATTTTTTTATAGAAACAATCAAAATAATTATATAATTTAAAAGTATTTATATGTGTTTACTTTATTATTATAATAAGTAAATATAGGTATTTTAAATTAAAATATAAAAATATGCTGTATTTAATAAATACTATTCTTAATTATAAAAAAAATTTAAAATTATTAAGGATGATATTTTTATTTAAATATCATTGGTTTCCAACCCTACAAAAAGTAATTTAATATGACTTAAAAATAATTATATTTTAGAGTCATTTTTTTATATCATAAAAAGTTATTTTAGCTAAAAGGTGATAAAAAATAAAAATAGTGTTATAAAAAAATCTTTTTTTTAGTTAAAATTACATCTATAATTAGATTAAATAGGTATTTAATAAAAATTTATTTTCAATAAATAATAAAACATATTATATTTCTAAATGAATTTAAATATAATATATTCAAAATTCTATATTAAATTCACTATAACACTATAGAATCATTTATTGATTCTATTTTTTTTAATATTTTTAAGTAAATTAATAAACTTTAATACCTAATTCGTGGTATTTCACACATAGGATAAAGTCTAATTGAAGTTATAAGAGTAATTAATTTAAACAAATATTTATTTATCAGATTATTTATAGATTAAACAAAATTATTAGTAAGATTTAATAAAAAGATAAACATTCATAAATTAATTAAATAATTAGCATAAAGATCAAAAGATAGTAAGATCTAATATTATATTTTCAAATGACATCTATTAATAAATAATTTAGTTAAAATAATAATATTTCTAAAACGATCAATAAAAATAAAATATAAATATAAAAAGAGTGGTTTTTTTTAATAAAAGTGTGATATTTTTTAGCTAAAAAATTTAGCTAATTACATAATTTTGAATCACTTATAATGATTTATATATAGACTAAAAAGGAATATTTTATATACAAATATATAGCTTCATATTTTTTGTAATACTTTTCTAAAATTATAAAAAAGATTTAATATTAGATTAAAGATAATTTAAATTATCTGAAAAAAGTAAATTAAATAACTTTAAACATATTTTAAAAGGAGTAGTTTTATGATAAAAATTTTACTTTCAGCATCTTTAATGTTAATAATAGTTTCTTGTTCTCAACAAGGCGTTAAAAATAATTCGATTGATTTAGCAAATGAAACAAAAATTGAATCTAATGCTGGATTTAATTCTGCTCTTAAAGATACAATAAAACAATATTTTGGTATTGCTGATAAAAATAATGATAGTTTTGTTGATCTTTCAGAATCTTCAGATTTTTTTGGCAGTAACCATGTCGAAGAAATAATGAAAAAAGTTGATAAAAATAATGATAAAAAAATTTCTTTAGATGAATCCTTATCAACAGATTGGTTTAAGATATTTAATTATGATAAAAATATGTTTAGAAAACTATTGTTGTCAGGCAATTTAAAAGATATTTTTACTTGTAATGAAAAGTTAGTTTGTACTGGATTTGCTACAAAAAAAGACTATATGATATTCCTAGGTGTTAATACAAATACACCTAAAACAGTTATTGAACAATATAATATATCATTTTATTTAGGAGATAAAAATAAAGATGAAAAATTAAGTTTTTCTGAGTTAGAAGATATTGGTTATGCTAATTCAAAATCACACTTGAATGTCTATACTCCAACTAATCAACCACAGCCTATTCCAAGTGGAAATCCATTTACACTATAGACATCTGTTAAATATAAAGAAAAATTATATATTTAATCTTTACTAAAAAAAATCTCCATAAACTGGGTTTTATCCCAGTTTTTTTGTTATCTTATAGCTACTCCCTTATAAATGAAGTACAAAATTAATTGTAAAAGTTGCTTATAGCTTAAAAAAAAGAGGTTGTTCCTTTATTTTAGAACAACCCCTATAAATCTATTTATTGACTTAGGAGAGTATGAAAATTAATTTTATTTATCCTAATTGAATTTGAAATTGAGGAATAATATTATCTTTATTAGAATCTATAATTGAAAATTGATTTTTAGCATTAGAAGTAAATTGACTTACTCCAAAAACAGATCTAATATTATTAAAAACATTTCCCCAAAAACCTAAGACTTTTTGACTTGAAGTAGCTACTTTATTTTTATAATTATCAGAAGATAAAATATTATTTCTATTATATGAATCAGTATTAATACCTATTTGTGTAGTATTTTTAGTTTGATATGATAGTGTACTATTAGAGTTTTGTTTAATATTTATCACAATAATATTCCTTTATAATATTTATATTAATTATTTAATTTTCCAATAAATTTTGTATAATCCTCATCAATAAATTTTATTGGCTTACTTAGAGTTTTACTAAGTAATAAAATATTACAAGTAAATTCATCTTTTTTTATAGTAAACTCATCTTTATTATCATTTATAGGACTATTTAAGTTTTCTTTTATTATATTCTTATTTATAATTGATGAGTCTTGATTTTTTATTAAATTTTCAGAATTATAATTATCACAAGGAATTTTTTTTAAAGATAAATCAGACATTTTATAATTTCCTAAACAATAATATTATTTTAAAACAATATAATAAAAAGTTATTTTTTACAATATTAATTAAATAAGTTATTTTTCTTACTTATTAAAAGTCTTTATTTTATAGCTTTGAAGTTTATACAATATTGAAACAAATAAAAAAACATCACACTACAAAAATATAAGATAACACTTAATTTTATGGATATAAATTTTAGTATAAAAACTTATAATACTAACTATAATTTTAAACTTATATAGAGTTATAGAACTTTTATTATATAAAAAAAGTAGAGTGATATAAACTAATATTTGTGTGATATAAAAATTTATTTTAATTCTAAAATATAAATATCAAAAATAGATCTATATCAATTAAAATAAACTTTTTGGAAATTTAGGTATAATAATTACAGAATTTTATTTTGATATAAATATTCCTATAAACCAAATTTTTATTTAATATTTAAATAAACTCAGATCCAAAGGGCTGTCCAAAAAGCCATTTTTTACGAAAAACATTGGTATCAAACCCAGTATTTTCGTAGGGGGAAAAGCACTGCTTTGCCAGTTTTTGGACACCCCCTTTCCTATTTTAATAACAGATTTTAAATAATTCCACCAAAATAATCTTTAGCTTTAATTAATGCATCTTCTTTATTATCAGTATGAAGTTTAGTATTTATAGTTTTTATATGTGTTTTTAATGTATTTATTGATATAAAAAGTTTATTAGCTATTTCTTTATTAGTTAGTCCCAAATCTACTAATTTTAAAATATTTATTTCTTTTTCAGTAAAGTTAATTTTGTTTTTTAGATTCGATTCAAAAATATCTATTATTTGTTTAAGATATTCTATTTCAATAATAGTTTTTTTATTTATAGATTCATTATATATTTCATATATCATTGATATGATAATATCAGAAGATTCTAAATATATACCTATATTAGAATCTTTTTGAGAAAAAAATAATTTTTCTTTTAAATTTAATCTAGATTTAAAAGTATCACCTTTTTTATAGTCAATAGCTATTTTTAATAGTTCTAATTTAAATTTAAATAGCTCGCAATCTTTTTGAGAAAAAAATTCATTTGTTTTCATATATATTCTTTCTGCTTCTTTTATATTATTACATTCAAGAAAAAAATAAGCATAGACAATACTAACACCTGCTTCAATATAATAATCCTCATTATCAGCTATAGAAACTAATTGTTTAAACCAAGCATTATATTCATTTTTCTGATTAAGTTTTCTAGCCAAAATAAAATTTAAAAGATATAAAAACATTCTTATTCTTTCAGGTACTTTTTTTAGTTTAAAATAAGTTTCTATTTTATCTATAATTATTTTAGCTTTTTCAAATTCATTAAGTAAAATTAAATATTTAGCTAAATTTATATAGACCATACATGTAGAAAGCATAAAAGATTTATCAAATAAAAAAATTAATTTATCCAAACATTCAAATAACCATTCTTTTTTATTTCTATAAAAATAAATTTTAACTAAAAAATCATAATAATAAATAATTGATTTACTATTATCTAACTTATTATTGTTAATAAATATTTTTAGCTTATTTAATTCATTAAAACAATTATTTAGTTCATTTTTCATAAATATACAACTAATTATATCTATTTTTACCCTTAAGTATAAACCCAATGAGTTTGAATTTTTAGTAATAATATAATATTCGGATTTTTTATAATAAACTAAGCTTTCAGTTATATTAAAAAGGTAATAGTGTACTCGTGCAATATTATAATTTATACTTAAAAGTAGATCTTCTTCAGAATATAGATCTGTATTTTTTAAGGCAAGTAATAATTTTTCTAAGGCTTTTTTATATTTATGCTTATTTATATCTATATACGCTTTTAATAACAAAATAGTTGAATCAAAAAAAACTAAATTATCTATATTTTCACGTTGCAATGTATTATATTTTTCAATTAATTTTTCTAGTTCATTAAATTTACCCGTGTGTCTTAATAAAATACAATATAATAAGTATAAAATTGGAATTTTTATTATAATTTCATAATTAATTTCAGATATTATTGAAGAATACTCTTCTATTTCTTTATAAACATCATTATTTTTAACTTCATAAATAAAAAAATATTTAATTAGATATTTTCCTGATTTTGTTATTTCATTTATATTACATTTTTCTATATTATTTTTAAAAATTTCTATTTGAAGCATAGTTATATTTATCTTTAATTATTATTTTACTAATTATAGTTATAAAAAAATATATAAACAATATACAAAAGTAATTTTGTGCAATTCAATTTTTTTTATTGCATAAAGAGCTATTTTAGTCAAAAAGTGATAAAAAATAATTTTATTTTAATAAAGATTTTTTTATGGCAATTTAAAATTCTAATTTTAGGTTTATTTCTGGGCTAAAACCCATTGGAAAACTTGTATTTAAAACTAAATTAATACCTATATAATCATTAAACATAATATCTGAACCTATATTACCTAAAAAGACAGGTAATGGAATATGCCAATCACCCACTCGTTGACTTGGTAATTCAATTCCTAATCCTAGAGTTATAAATGGGTTAAATATATTCATTTTTTTTAAAGGATAATATCTTCCTTGTAATTCAAAATCTGTTGTACTTCCATAAATTTGAGATACAGGTTTTATTAAAGTATTTCCATTAGAATCTTTATAAGTAACAGAATTTGGACCACCAAAAGAATAATTTTGTCTTGCTAATAAAAGAAAAGTTACATTCTCCATATTAAAACCAAATTTTATATTTATATTTCCATTATTATTTCCAATTAGTGGGAAACCTCCGCCTTCTAAAGTAAAAGATTTGTGTGTTTCTTTTTTATTTTCAGCAAAAGATGGACTTATAAAACTAAAACTAAAAATTATAGCTATAATCATTGTACAAGTAATTCTTTTATATTTTTTTTCAGTCATTTTATTAAAAATCCTTACTAAATAAAGCTATATTAAAAACATTATTTTTATTCAAAGATACTTTATTTTTATTTGCATTATTAATCATGTGTTTAATGTACATATAGTTAGCATCTGTTAATCCCCATATATAAGATATTATAGCTATTGGTACAAGTATAAATACACCATTCATAAATTCCCAATTTGATCCATTTCCACCCATTAAAAAAATAGAAACAATTTTACTTAGAGGAGTTATAAATAATAAAACTAAAGCACTAGTAGCAAAAAATAATATTCCTTTTGTTGTATCTCCATAATAAAATTGAGTAAAACCAGGAATTATTAGGTTAATAAAAGTAGGGTTAAAATCATTTTCAGTTAATGTTTCATTGCTATTATTAGCATTTAATATTTGAATATCATTTTTTAGGAAGTATTCAGGAAATAAATTTTTATTATTTAATTCTAGTTTAACTATTTCATTATTATAGTTGGTTATTTTTTCTGCATAAGCATTTTTATTAATACTAAAAGAAGTTATTAAGCTTGTTAAAAGTGTATAAATTATTATTTTTTTCATTGTTTTTACCTTTTAATATGAACATGAACATGTTTTATCTCTATCAAAATCAACAAGAATCATTCCTGAAGATTCACATTTTTTTAAACAAGATGCGTGATCTTTTGTACTAATTTTATCAGTAAATTTTTGTTGAATTTTATCATATTGATTCACTATATATGTATCTCTACAAGCAAATGATAGAGATATTACTGTTAGAGTAAAAAAGTATATTGTTGTTTTTTGTATTTTTTTCATATTTTTTTCTTTTTTATAGTATTTATAATTGTTTTTAAAAATAGGTTTTCATTATATTTTCTGAAAACCTATTTCTATTTTTGGTTATTTATTAGGAACAACAGATTGAATTGGTGTTGGAGATGGAGGAGTAGGTGTAACACTATTACTAATATCAATTAATGCTTTTGAGAATCCAAACATGGCATCTTCAAATTCACTAAAATTTAATTTATCATCATTATTTTTATCACCAACATAAAAAATAGTTCTAAAACCATACGGATAATCCGGAACAATCTTAGACATTATTTTAATAAATTGTTCTTTTGTTACATTACCTTCATAAGTTTTCTTTAAATCTGAGTATTTAAATACTTCTAAATTTAAAGCTTGATGAACAAATATTACTAAGTTATCTCTAAAAGCTTCTTTTTTTACACCACTATCTTTAGCTCCTTTTTTAAATTCATCTATTGAAATTTTACCATCTTTATTTTTATCCATTAAAGTAAAATTTGAATCATTTGGTAATTCAGTACGTGAAAGAAACCCATCTTTGTTTTTATCAGTAGAATCAAATAAATAGTTAAGATATTTTTCAATATAAGAATTAGCACCAGAATTTGATTGAATTTTTACTTCTTGTTGAATTGTATCCTCTTGTATATCTTGAATCCCTTGTTTTGAATTACAAGCTGGAAATACAGTTATTGCTAATAAAGCAACAGTTAAAAATTTTTTCATAAGAACCTCCTTAAGGTTTGTTTATATAAATAATAACTATAATTTAACTATAGATTTAATTTATAAAAAAAACAATTTAAACTCACCCCTATTTCACCCCTAAAACTAATAATATTTTAAATTAATAGAGTTTCGATAGTATCTAAAAATGTTTCTTGGTTAAATTCTCCTTTAACAATATAAGAATCAACACCAGCTTCCATACCTTGTAATTTAAATTCATTATCTGCTAGAGATGTAACCATAATTATTGGTAAATCTTTATATTCAGAATTTCTAACCCATCTTGTAAATTCATAACCATCCATTTCAGGCATTTCGCAATCTGTTATAATAATATCTGGGTTAAATTCTTTTATAGCTATAGTTCCTTCTAAGCCGTTTGTAGCAATTTTAACCTCAAAACCAATAGATTCTAAAATATTTTTTTCTAAAGTTCTAGTTGTTATAGAATCATCTAAAATTAATGCTTTTCTTCGTTTAACTTCTTTTGAAATTATATCAGATTTTATAATTTCTAAAATTTTATTATTTATAAAAGAAGTTTCAATAGAAGATATTAAATCATAAGGATTTAATACAAAAATAGGAGTTCCATCTCCTAATATAGTAGTTCCAGATATATTCTTTAGTTTTTTAACTTGCATGCCTAAATCCTTCATAACTATTTCTCTTATTTCGATAATTGAATCTACTATAAAAGCTATATAATTATCTCTCACACAAATAGTTATAATAAATAATTCTTCTGGTAGTTTATTTTCATTACTTCTAGTTAGATTTAAAATCTCTGTTAAATCAAATAATTTTATTTCTTTATTATTGAAATTAATTGTGGTTTTATTTTCTTTATTAAAAAAATCTTTTAAGGATATAGAAGTTATATTTTCTATGTAAGATACAGGTATAGAAAATATTTTATTAGCTAAATTAAAAATTAAAGCTTCAAAATTTGTTAATTTTAGTGAAATTTTAATAGTAAAAGTAGTTCCTTTACTTTCTTCTGAATCTATTTTTATAAATCCTCCTAATGATTCAATTGTACTTTTTACAACATCTAAACCAACGCCTCTTCCAGAAATATCTGTTATTATATCTGAAGTAGAAAAACCAGGCATAAACATTATAATATTAAGTTCTTCTTTTGTGATAATATTTGCTTTTTCTTCTGTAATTAACCCTATATTTAGAGCTTTTTCTTTTATTTTATTATAATTAATTCCTTTACCATCGTCTTTTATTTTAAAAACAATATCGCTTCCAGATATAAATATATTTAATTCTACTAAACCTTCAGCATTTTTATTATTCTTTAAACGTTCATTTTTATATTCTATTCCATGTGAAATAGAGTTTCTTATTATATGACTTAAAGGATCTTTTATTTTTTCAAGTAAAAACAAATCTAATTGAATATCATTCCCAGTATAATTAAATTTAATTAATTTACCTAATTTCATACTAGCTGTTCTTGCTACTATACGCATTTGCTCTAATAAACTTTTGGCAGGAAGCATTCTTATTTTTTTTATATCATAATTTAGATTATTTATTATTGAATTAGTATGACTATTTTCTTTCTTTAAAGAGTTTATAATATTAAAAATTTTGTTATTTAAAGCTTCATAATTTTTTTCATTAATAAAATTTTGCAGTTCATTTATTTGTGTTATTATATAATCATATTTACTTAAATTAGCTATTAGTTCACTAGAATATTCTAATAAAGACTCAATTTTATCTAAAGAAACTCTTATGGTTTTATCATCTTTTATATTAATTTCATTTATTACTGAAATAGAATTATCTTCTTCTAAAATTTTTAACAAATCGGAAATATAACTAAAAATTGGAAATATTATTTTTTCAGATTTACTTTTTTCAAATTCAGATATTTTAGCATTTAATTTTTCTAAAATAGAATTTATTTCATTTCTAGAATAATTAAGATTAAGTAAATTTTTATTTTTATTTATTTTATTTATTATTTTATCATAATTTATATCATCTTCTGAATTTTTATTTAAAATATCTAATAATTCATTAAGATAATTTTTTAAATTAGAATAATCATTGTTAATAACCTCTTCTTTTTTAATAGAGGTAAATTTATTATCTAGGGATTCTTTTATTTTATTTACATAGTTAAAAAGCTCATTTAAACTTTCATTATTAAATAAAATTTCTTTTTTTTGAATTAGCCCCATATAACTTTCCATTTTATGAGCTATTTCGCCTATTTTAATAAATCCTGTTGAGTTAGAATCTCCTTTTAAAGAGTGTGCAGCTCTATTTATTTCTACTAAAATATTTTCTAAATTAGTCGTATCTGTTTCTAATTCAAATAATAAAGATGTTATTTTTTCTATATGCTCATAAGATGAATTCTTATATATAGCTAATATTTCTTCATCAAAATCATCTTCTTGATTTTCCAAAATAGAAGTCATATATTATAAACTCCTAAAAGCTATTTTTTTCATAGATTCTTCTAGTTGCTCCATTCCTGTTTTTTGTTCTAAGCTTGAAACTGATATTTGTGCAGCAACTTCTGAAGAATTATTAATAGAATCAATAAGTTTATCAATAGAATCTCCAGCCACTTTTGATAAATCAACTCCAATATCAGCTAATTTCATACCATCTTCTGTTAACATAACTATATTATTAGTAAAATGTTGAATTTGTCTTAAAATGTTTGAAATTCTTTTTGTAGCTTCTCTGGATTCTTCCGCCATAGCTCTTATTTCTGATGCAACAACTGAAAATCCTTTACCATATTCATTAGCTTTAGTAGCTTCAATTGAAGCATTAAAAGCTAGTAATCTTGATTGTTTTGATATATCATCTACTGTAGATATAATATCTCCTATTGCTTGTGTTTGTTTACTTAACTCAAGTATTTTTTCAGCTATAGCTTCTATTTGAGATTTAATTTTATCCACACTTTTTATAGAATCTTTTACAGCTTTACTTCCATCAGTTGAAATATGTACAGATAATTCAGCTGCTTCTGATACAATTCTGGCATTGTCTGCTACTAAATCAGACGTTTGTTTTATTTCATAAATTGAAGCAGAAGTTTCTTTTATTAAAGATTCTAAATTTAAACTATTTCTTTCAGATTCAGATTTTGCTTTTTCCAATTCTTTAGTAATAACATTTAAACTATCTATTTTTTCTTGAAGTAAGTCTATACTTACAGAACCATCTTTTAATTTTTGATTTGCTGATTTTATATTATTAATCATATAATTAAAAGATTTGCCTAAATCACCTATTTCATCATCTGAAATAATATCAACTTTTATATTAAGTTCACCATCTGCAACTTTACCAGCAGTTTCTTTCAATATATTTATTGATTTAACTATATTTTTTACAATATAAAGACCTATAAAACTAGAAATTAGTAATAATATTAATGACAAAGTTGATATTAAGTATTTTCTAGTATTAAAAGAATTTACTCTTTCATTTAATAATATTTCAATATTAGATACTGTTTTATCCCATAATTCAAAATTAGTTTTTAAAACATCTTTTCCTAATTTTTCTAAGGTATTTGTATTTGTTTGACCTAAATTTTTTAAAATATTATTATTTAAATTTTTTATAAATATATCTGTAGTTTTTGCTTCTCTATTTAATATTTCCTCAAATTCTTTTTTTATATCTTGATTATTAATAAAAGATTTAGAATATCCTTCTCTTAATTCTGAGGATATAGAATTTAATAATCCTAAAAGCATTGTTATTGTAGCTTTGTCATCTAAATCAATAGAAGTTTTAGTATTTTTTTTAGTTTCTCCTAATAAGTCTTTTAAATCATCAGCATCTTTTTTTTGTTCGTTTGATAAATCTTGCTCAGATAAAATTTTATCTGATATTTCTATAACTGAATCAGATATATTTATTTTAGATGTTAATTTTACTATAGTTGAATCAATAAGATAAAAAGATGTCATTTCAGGATCTCTTATTAAATTTGAAGAATCCCCTATATAAATAATAATTTTTTTTAAATTATTAAGTAAATTAGTATGTTTAATATCACTTTTTTCTGAAGATATTGAAAGAGATTCTTTTTTTATTAAATCCCAATCTTTTTTTATAGAATCTATTTTATCTGATAAAATAGGGTCTAATTTATTTTTTTCATCAACTAATAAGAACTCTTTAAAAGCTTCATCTATATTTTTTTGATCTTCTAATATTTTATTTTTAACAGAGACATTACCAAGTAAATACTTTTGAGTATTTAATTTATGTTCAGGTAAATTTTGTAATAGAAGTTTAACAGTTTTAATATATTTCAAACCATCAATTTCTTTATTAGTAAAATTAGTTGAATGACTCATTTCAATAATTAATGTATATAAAAGAAAAATTGATGGTAAAAAAGAAAGAATTGCTGATAATATTAATTTATATGCTATTTTACTTTTCATTTTAAAACTCCTTATTATTTATCATTTATTACTAGTTTTTCATCTAAAAAAAGGCTATCTAAATCTAATAAAAAAAATAATTTATTATTTATCAAGATACTTTTTTTAGTAAACTTATATTTATTATTATTTTTACTAATTAAAGAAAAATTATTTTCAGAAATATACTCTATTTTATTTATATTGTTTATAAAAAAACCTGTATCAATATTTTTATACTTTATTCTTATAATTTCACCTTTTTGAATATTTTTATCTTCAAAAATTAAATAAGAAAGGTCATTAACAAATATAACTTTACCTCTAATATTTATAATTCCTTTTAAAAAATTAGGTAAAAACTCATACTCATACAAATAGAATTCTGTGATAACTTCTATTAAATACTTGCTTTCTAAGGCAAAATTATTTTCATTTATCGAAAAAAGTATAAATTCTGTTTTATCTTTAGTATCTTCAAGTATTTTTTTTGATAATAATGAATTTCTTTTAGAAAATTTTTCTTTTTGATAGTCTTCTATTTTTACAATAATATTACTCAATAATCACCTCTGAATTTTTTATTATAAATTCTATTTTTTTAGATAAATAATCTTTTTTTAAGTTAAATATAGATAATATTTTATTATTAGATTCTTTATCTAATAATTTAAGAGATTTAATTAAATATTTTACGGCTTTATTATTTATTTTATTTTTAATTAAAATTCTTCCATATTCATAATTAGAAATAGGACAAAATGGATTAAGAAATAAAGCTTTTTTTATATTTTGTTCTGATAAATATAAATTTTCTAAATTGTAAAGTAATTTAGCTTTTAATAAATAAACAATATAATTATAAGGATTTTCTTCTATAAAGTTATCTAAAATAAGATTTAAATCTTCAGCATCATTATTGGTATTTATTTTGAAAATTATATTTTTTATTATTTCTTCATTATTAAAATCTAAGTTAAATATAGGAAGTTTTGAATTTAAAACTTTTTCTTGATTTTTATCTTTTTTATAAAAAACAAAAATACCATCTTCAAAAATCTGAAATAAATTAGATTTATTTAGGATATAGTTTTCTTGAGAGCTTGTTAATACGTATCCATTTTTATTTAATAAGTTTTCTAATTGATTAGAAATAAAAATAAATTCTTTTTCTTTAAAATACATAAGAATATTTCTACATAATATAATATCTGGTCTTCCATATTTTTCATACACAGACTCATCAAAAATATCTTTTTTTAAATTAAATTTATGGAAATCAACTTTTTTTATTATATTTTCAGATATTTTATAATATTTATCACTTACTTTACTAAAATATTTATTAATATAATACCCATCTACTCCTCTAAAAGACCATTCTGAATAAACACCTCTTTTAGCTTTTTCAATAACTTTTGTATTTATATCAAATGCGGATATATTTACCTTATTGGAAATACATAATTCTTCGGATAAAATTGCCATAGTATATGGTTCTTCTCCGCTAGAGCAACCTAAAGACCAAATATTTATTTTTTCTTGAGTTTGAGATCGTTTAGCTAAATCTTTTTTTATATAATTTATTTGCCTTGTATCTCTAAAAAAATAAGTTTCATTTATAGTAATATCATTAATTAGTTTATTTAAATCTATATAGTCAAAGTTTAAATCATCTTGATAAAAAGAAAATAATCTTATATTTTCTCTAACAAAAAGCTCTATAGTTTTTTTTATTTTGTCATCTATTAGTAATCCTAATGTATCATTTAGATAATTTGATAATCTATCTATATATTTTTTTTCGAACTTCATTATTTATTACCTAATAATTCAAATGAAATCTTTTTTTCTATTTTATTTAAATTTAAAATATGCACTATTCTAGTTTCCGTTACATCTAAATTAAAAGATGTAGAAATGTAGTTATTTTGATTTTTTTGATCTTCAGAAAATTCTTGTGTAGAATTATAATTATTAATTATATTATCGGCTAATAATCCAAATAATAGATTATTTTTTTTTATAACTATTATTATTGAATCTATATTATATTCACCATGAAAACAATTAAATAGCTTAGTTACTTCAATTAATGGTATATTTTTAGAATGATAATTAAAAACTCCATCTATGAAACTTTCTTCTATGTTTTTTATTTCAATAATATTAATTATTTCATTTATATAATTAACATCTATTGCAAAATATATATTTTTAGTTTCAAAAATAATTAAACTCATCATCTTATACTCATAGAATAAACTAAATTATTATTTTGATGAAATGCATATAAATTATTCCAGACTATTACTTTATCAGAGCTTAATGTTGGAGTACCATAAATAGAAACTGCTTTTTCAATACTATCACCTATTTTTAATCCCTTACTAGTTTCTCCTTTATAATTAAGTCCAAAGGTTATTTCTGATAAAATACTATTTTTATCAAATAAAAGAATTATTGATAAAGAGTCATATATTATTAAATTAGGATTTATTGAGTCGTTATAAGAATATCCTTTTAAAATTTCTTGAGTTTCTTTTTTTGTTGTAATATTTAATCTTAAACCTAAAACACTTCTTTCAAATTCATTTATAGTTAATGATAAAGCTTCATTGACAGTGTTATTAGATTTAGTTTTAGTTTCATTTAATAATTTATTATTATCTTGTATATCATTAAGATTATTTATTTGCTCATCAATTCTTCTAGTTGCTTCCATAAATAATCGCATAGGTTTAGTTAGTATTATTTTTTCTGTTTCTTGCCATTGTTCATCTTTAAATGTACCTGATTTCATAGCCATTATAGAATAAAAAGCTTCTTCACCTTTTAAATTACCACACTCTGCATTTATAATTTCTCCAAATGAAACAAATAATTTTGCTTTTTGTTTTGTTATAGGATCAAATACTGTAATAAGTTTTTGTTTTCTTGAAAGTACTATCATTTGTACAAAATCAAAAATACTTATGTCTTCTACAGAACCTTTTAAACCTTCTTTATTTTGATTTATTTCATCAAGAACTTCTTTTACATGTTTCATATTTAAGGGTTTTTCAAAATATTTTAAAGCTCCTACTGAATTAGCAAATTCTTTAATTTCATCTGAACCAAAAGCAGTCATCATTATTACTTGTGTGTTTGGGTTATTTTCTTTTACCCATAAAAATAGTTCTATCCCATTTACTTCAGGCATGTCTATGTCTGTTATAAGTAAATCAAATTTTTCATTTTTTAATAACTCTAAAGCTCTTACAGATGATGATTCAGTAACAACATCGTATTCTTGAGATAATAGATATTTTTTCATTATAGTAATAATGGTTGGTGAATCATCAACTACTAATATTTTTCTAATTCTTATTTTTTCTACTTTATGATCTCCAGAATTAGTTATATTTTTTACCATTATATCTCTAAGTTCTTTAGCTTCTTTAGAACTCATGTTAAGAGTTCTTCTTTTTTGATCTATTGAATTTATAATATTTTGAGATTTATTTTGTAAATCACTTTCACTTATATTTTCTTTACCTATATCAACTTCTAAACTTTTAATTACAGCTTCTTTTTCATCAATTATTCTACTTGCTTCCATAAATAGATTCATAGCTGGTATATCAATGGTTTTTTCTTTTGGATCAACCCACTTTAAAACATCAAATCTACCATTTTTTATAGAAACTATAGATAAAAAAGCTTCTAATCCTTCTTTACCATCAAATTCAGAATGAATAATTTCGCCATCTTTTAGATAAATATTTCCCTCTTTATTTTTTGATAAATCTGTAAAACATATTAATTTTTCTTTTTTAGTAAGAATCATCATTTGTAAAAATTCAAATAAATTTACATCGCTCATATCTCCTTTAAAACCTTGTAATGGAGCATCACTTTTTTCTGTATTAGTATTTTGAAATTCTGATAGCTTAGACAAATTATTTTTTAATTCTTTTTCTAAATTAACATTTTTTTCTTTTAATTCTTTAATTAGATTTTCACAATTTGTTATTTTAGAATCAAGTTCATAAGTTCTATTCTTTAAATTAAAATTTTCATCTTTTAAAAAACTAACTTCTTTTATTAAATCTTCATTTTTTGAGCTTAACTCTTTTATATAATTTTTTGATAATTCATTTGTTTTAGAATCATTTGAAGAAGAGTTATTTAATTTGGTGTTTAAATCTTTATTTTTTCTTTCAAAATCATCTAATAAAAACTTACTTTTACTTAACTCTGATTTTAAAGATAAAATTTCATTATTTAATGAAAGCTCATTCATATTAAAATTAGATAATTTAGAATTTAAAACTATTATTTCAGATTTACTAATATCTATATTTGACTCTAGTTCTATAATTTTTTTTGTAGCTTCATCATATTTATCTTCTAAATTTTTTAATTCTTTTTTTATATTAGATGCAAATAAATTTTCAAGAAATCCCAAATTAACTCTCCTTCAAAAATAATTTAATATTTAATTTATTACATTAGATAATCTTAATAATTTAGCTGAAAAACTATTTCCTTCTTTTTTTAAATTAGTTAAGTTAATAAGTATTTTAGGTTTTCCTGAATTATTAATACCAACTGAAACAGAACTATATCCTTCTTCAACAAAATTTAAATCTGAAGAGAAAGTTAGTATTTTATCTCTTCTAGCTATTCTAGCTACATGATCTATAGAATTTAAACCTTTTGATAAATAAAAAATATTTATTCCATGAGATTTAGCTTGTTCTACAGAAGAAACAGGAACAGAAATAGCTTCTATTTCATAAGTATTTAGATAATTAATAAGCTTTCTTTTATATGTTGCAGAAGATGAACTTGAAGGCTCAAATACAATTCCAACTTTAGGATTTGATATGGATGTACTAAGATTAATTATTTTTGCAAAAAACTTAGTTTCTAATGATATAGATGCTGAATTTAAATTTTCAGCTAAAGCTTGAGTAGCTAAAATAATAAATGAAAATATGATCAATAATATTTTTTTCATATAGTTTATATCCTTAAAAACCTAATGAAGTTTGAAAATAAAAAGAATTAGGTTCTTTAAGATCTTTTTGAATGGTATATGTATAAGCTAATTTCAAAACTAATTTTTTATATGTATCATAAAATGGGTAATAATTAATTCCAGCTAATATTCTTTGTCTATCTTGTGTGGTGTCATTATTAAATGATATTAAATCATATCTTAAAACTGGTTCTATAGGTTTAAATAAATAAGATATTTGTCCATAACCACCTTGCTTTGTTATATCACCTTTTGAGGCTTGCTGAATTGCATATACATATTCACCTCTTATATTTAAAGTACCTAACTCATAGGCTAAATCTATATCTGCTATATTTAATTTTTTTGTAGCATCTGCTGTATAAGAACCTGAATAAGCAGATAATGAGAGTTCCAAGCCATCTATAGGAACTATACCTAATCTTCCACCAAGTCCTTTATCAGATTTATCATTTTCTACTACATTCCCTCTCATAGCTCTTATACTACCACCATCTTTAAGATCTGAGTCTTTTGCAACAGGAGCTTGTTTTAACCCGTTTATAGCATAAAGAGTATAATTAATATTTTTATTTATTCCAAATTCATACTTACCAAAAATTTCTACTCCATTATCACTCCAAGTAACAGGTATTATTTCTCTTAATGCAAAAGGTCTATCAACTCCTTTTGTTATATATTCAGGATAAAGATAAGAATTAAAAGTACCTATTGGAACTAAAAAACGTCCTACTCTAAAATTAAATAGTGGATTTATCAAAAGATCAATTTGTCCAACTCTAACTTCATACTCTGTGCCTGAATGTTCATTTTCTATTTGTAGCTCACTTGATATAACATCTTTAATATTTACACCTAAAAAAAGGTTGTAATATCTTGAATCAAAAGTAAAAGGTTTTGAGTTTACTTTCATAGCATCAAATGTTGTATAAGCATGAATATAAGGCTCTATACCTAAATCTTGAGTAAATTTATTAAGTGCATAACCAAAAGAACCTGTACTACCAGCATTTATATCACTATTTAATAAATCATCTAATGATTCTTCATCTTTTTCAGTATTTTTCTTTTTAGTATCTGTTTTTTTTGGTTCTTCTTTTTTTATATCATCTAAATCTAATGAATCTTCATTTATTTTTTTTTCTTCAGCAAAAGCAAAATTATTTGAAAATACAAGTAGATTTATTGATAAAAACATTGATAAAAATATTTTAGATTTACTCTTTAGCATTAATTTACCTCTTAAAAACTTAGAATATATTTAGTTATTTGATAAGAATAGTAAATATTATTTAAAGAAATTTGTCATTATACAAATAAAATATAGATTTAATAATTTAATATATTCTAGTAAAATAGGGCTTTAAAAGATTATCAAATAAAATAGTATTTAAGTTTTTATCACACTAATTAAAAAAAAAGTAACCCTTATTTTTTAGAATAAAAACTATCTAGGTTATTTATTTTTTTTACGTAAAAACCTTTGCAAAATTTTATCGGTAATTTCAATAGTTTCTTGATCTTTTAAAGTTCTTAAAGAACCTATACAACCTAACCCTACCATTCCCATAAGAATTGAATAAATACCAAAAGTAATCCAATTATAATGGTAGTTTATAAAATAATTAAAAATAAATGAAAAAAGAACTACTGGAATAGTTGCTATAGATATTTTTACAAATTGCTGAATGGTTTCTTTTTCTACCCAAGGGCCTATTTTTTTATGTAAAGTAGTACCTAAAATAAGCATATTTATAGTAGTTACAAAAGAAACAGCTAAACAAATACCATCTGCTTGAAAATTAAAAATATTAACAAAAATCCAGCAGAAAAAAGTAATAGTAAATATAGATAAAATAGTTATATAAAAAGGTGTCTTAGCATCATTCATTGCATAAAATACTCTTACTAATAAATCTCTTATAGCATAAGAAACCATGCCTATTGCAGTAGGAATTAAACAATAATAAGTAATTAATCTTGAATACTCATCAAATTTTCCTCTTTGAAATAAAACCGTAATAAATAATTCACCTGAAAGCATAAGAATAACACTTAAGGGGATAGATAAAAATACTAAAGAACGAATACCTTTATTTATATTTTTTATAAAAGATTCTTTATTATCATTTTTTATATAACTTTCGCTTAAAATAGGTAACATTGGTACTAAAAGAGCTGTTAACATTACACCTAAAGGTAATTGATAAATTAGATTAGAATTATAAATAGCTGAAGCCGAACCTTCTACCATAGACGAAGCAAAATAAGAGGTTATTATAATATTTATTTGTCCTACAGTAGAGCTAAGTGTAGCTGGTAAAAGGATCATAAAAACATCTTTTACTCCTTCATGTTTAAAATTTATTGAAAAACCAAAATAATCTTTTATTTTTGGTAACATAGGAATTACTTGTAAAATAAGTTGAAAAATAGCACCGATCATTGTACCCCAAGCTAAAGCATAAGCTGAGTTTTCTGGAGTAGCAAACATTAATGCTACCATTATAGCTAAACTTGCCATAATAGGACTAAGTGATGGGGTAAAATAAGATTTTTCTACATTTAAAATACCATAAGAAATTCCAATTAAACCAGAAAAAATAAACATAGGAGCCATAATAACTAATTGTTCTATAGCCAAATCTCTAGTTTTTTTATCAAAAGTAGAGGAGGTTGAATAATCTATAATTTGTGGTGCAAATTTTATGAATAAAAGCGTAATTATAGACATTAAAATAGTTGATAAAATAGTTACTGTAGTTACTACAGTTTTTATGTCTTTTATTTTATTTTGAGCTTTATATTTTGATATTACAGATACAATACTAGAATGAAACGGGCCATTTAATCCTGCTAACATAATTAAGGCAAATGAAGCAGGATATTGTGATGCATAAATATAAGCATCTCTTATGTAATAAGTTCCGTAATAATAATTTATTACTACTTCTCTAAGAAGTCCTACAACTTTACTAACCAAAGCTAGTATAGCAATTAGACTAGCTGCTCTTAATACACTACTCACAAAAAATACTTTATAAACAAAAATAAATTAAAAAATGATTCATGATTCACGCTAAATAAGTTTCAAGCTAATTCTTTACTTCTAACTTTTCACGACTGCCTACTGAGCCTGTCGAAGTATCACCATTCACGATTCACGATTCACTTAATTTTAACAGTTTAACATTATTTTTAAGGTATTAATTTTTATAATCATTTTTCTTAGTATAAAAATAATAAAGTTATAATTCATTATGATTAAAATTTATGGGTTAGAAAAATAAACTTCTAACTTTTTTGGTAGTAAAATATAAAAAGGTTAAAAATATTATGGCAATTACATTTTCTTCTAGACATATTGGAACTTTTACAGAAACAAAGGAAATGTTAAAGGAAATAGGTATAGATTCTTTAGAAAAATTAATTGATGAAACTATTCCTGAAAATATAAGAAGTAAAAAAGCATTAAATATTCCAGAAGCTCTTTCTGAGGCTGATTTTGTTAGAGAATTAAAAGGAATAGCTAGTAAAAATAAAGTTTTTCGTTCTTATATAGGTATGGGTTATTATAATTGTTTAGTTCCTGCTGTAATACAAAGAAATTTATTTGAAAATCCAAGTTGGTACACATCTTATACACCATATCAAGCTGAAATTTCTCAAGGTAGATTAGAATCCTTACTTAATTTTCAAACTATGGTTACAGATCTAACTGGTATGCAAATAGCAAATGCTTCTTTACTAGATGAAGGCACAGCAGCCGCTGAAGCTATGGGTATGTTTTTAAGAATAAAAGAAAAAGAATTGGAAAATGTTACTAAAAAGTTTTTTGTATCTGAAAACTGTTTCCCTCAAACTATAGATGTTTTAAAATCTAGAGCTTATCCACTTGAAGTTGAGTTGGTTATAGGAAATGAAGATACTTTTAATTTTGATAGCTCTTTTTTTGGAGCTTTAATACAATATCCAAACCAAAATGGAGAAGTTAAGGATATTTCTAATTTTATAAAAAAATGTAGTGAAAATAATATTTTAACAGCGGTAGCTTCAGATTTAATGAGTTTGGCTGTTTTGAAACCAGCAGGTGAATTAGGTGCAGATGTAGTTTTTGGTTCTGCTCAAAGATTTGGAGTTCCACTTGGATATGGAGGCCCACATGCAGGTTTTTTTGCTACTAAAGATGAATATAAAAGACAAGCTCCTGGTAGAATAATTGGTGTTTCTGTAGATGCTCATGGAAAAAAAGCTTATAGAATGTCTTTACAAACTAGAGAACAACATATAAAAAGAGATAAGGCTACTTCTAATATTTGTACCGCTCAAGCTCTTTTAGCTAATATGGCTGCTATGTATGCTGTTTATCATGGTTCAGAAGGAATTAAAGATATTTCAGAAAAAATACATTTCTACACACAAATTTTAGAAAATGAATTAAAAAATATTGGTTTTAGACAATTAAATGAGTTTTATTTTGATACTTTAAAAATAGAAGTAGGCGAGCATAATATAAAAAATATTGAAAAAAAAGCTTTGGAAAAACAAATTAATTTCAGATATTTTGATTCTAAATTTATTTCTATTTCTTTAGATGAAACTGTTACAGAACAAGACTTAAACGATATAGTTAATATTTTTACCGACAATGAAATAAAAATAGCTTTTAATAATTATAAATTAGAATATAAAATTCCAGATAATTTAAAAAGAACATCTTCTTTTCTAAAGCATGACGTTTTTAATAAATATCATTCTGAAACAAAAATGATGAGATATTTAAAATACTTAGAAACTAAAGATATTTCTTTAACTCGTTCTATGATTCCTTTAGGTTCTTGCACTATGAAGCTTAATGCAGCTACAGAAATGTATCCTGTAAGTTGGGCTGAGTTTTCTCAGATCCATCCATTTGCTCCATTAGATCAAACAGATGGATATAAACATATTTTTACAGAATTAGAAACTTATTTAGCTGAAATAACTGGGTTTCATTCTGTATCTTTACAACCAAACTCTGGTGCTCAAGGTGAGTTTGCTGGTCTTTTAGTAATAAAAAAATACTTTGAAGATAATAATCAAAATCATAGAAATATTGCCTTAATACCTTCTTCAGCTCATGGAACTAACCCAGCAAGTGCTATTATGGCAGGATTAAAAGTAGTAGTAGTTAGTTGTAAAGATGGTGCAATAGAAATAGAAGATTTAAAAAATAAAATAAATGAGCATAAAGATAATTTAGCTTGCCTAATGGTAACATATCCATCTACTTATGGTATTTTTGAAGAAAATATCAAAGATATTTGTCAATTAATTCATGATAATGGTGGTTTGGTTTATATGGATGGAGCAAATATGAATGCTCAGGTAGGATTAACAAGCCCAGGTGAAATTGGAGCAGATGTTTGCCATCTTAATTTACATAAAACATTTAGTATTCCTCATGGTGGTGGTGGGCCTGGAGTTGGTCCAATTTGTGTGAATGAAAAATTAGCACCTTATTTACCAAATCATAAAGTAATAAAAACAGGTAAAGAAAAAGGCATTAATGCTGTAACTTCTGCACCTTGGGGAAGTGCTAGTATTTTATTAATTTCTTATGCTTATATAAAAATGTTAGGTTCTAAAGGTCTTACAGATTCTACTAAATATGCTATTTTAAATGCTAATTACTTAAAAGCTAAATTAGAAAAACATTATTCTATTTTATTTGCTGGTAAAAATGGTAGAGTAGCACACGAAATGATAGTAGATTTAAGAGGTTTTAAAACTACTGCTAAAATTGAAGCTGAAGATGTAGCAAAAAGACTTATGGATTATGGTTTTCATGCCCCAACAATGTCTTGGCCTGTAACTGGTACTATTATGATAGAGCCTACTGAAAGTGAAGATAAAGAAGAATTAGATAGATTTTGTGATGCTATGATTCAAATTTTTAATGAAATAAAAGAAATAGAACAAGGTAGTGCAGATATTTCTGATAATGTATTAAAAAATTCACCTCATACTCATTATGAAGTAATATCTGATAATTGGAATCATAAATATTCTAGAGAAAAAGCTGTTTATCCGTTACCTTATCTTAAAACCAATAAATATTGGACAGAAGTAGGTAGAATTAATAATGCTTATGGTGATAGAAATCTAGTTTGTACTTGTCCTCCATTAGAGGATTATGTTTAAAAGTAACTTATAGATAAAAATATTATGGATAAAAATATAAAAAAAATATTTATTATTTCACTTTCTTTATTATTTTTTTCTTATCCTGCATTTTCAAAAGAAAATAATGATTCAAAAAATAAGAAAAATGAAAGTAAATTAGATAAAGAGCAAGAAAAACAATTTGAAAAAGATTTAAATAAGTTTTTAGATAGTTTTGATAATTTGTATAAATATATAGAAGAAGCAGATAAAGAAGTTGAAAATAAAAACTATGATAAAGCTATTATTTTATATAATAAAGCATTAGAAATTTATCCCGAAGATGGAGATATAGCCTTTAAACTAGGTAAAATTTATTATGAGAAAAAAGAATATGATTTATCAATAAAATACCTTGAGTTTTCTAAAGCAATTGAAATAAAATATAAAAGAACTAAAATAATTGATCCTAATACCTTATATTCATTAGGCTTAGCTTATTTTCATAATAAAGATTATGAAGGTGCTTTAACTAATTTTTTAGAATTATTAGAAAACAAAGAAATAATAGAAAAAGACCCTAATTATGATCAAGTATTTTTTTCTATAGCCTTGTGTTATGAAAAGAAAAATGATTTAAAAAAAGCTATAGAATATGAACAAAAAGTTTTAGAAATAAACCCAAATAATCAAGAAGTTTATATAAATTTAGGCAAAAATTATATAGAAAGTGATAATATCGAAAAAGCTTTTGAAATTTATAATAAAGGTCTTTTAGTAAATTCTAAAAATGCAGGTATTTACTCTGCCATAGCTGATTTCTATTATAACTCAAGACAATATGAACTAGCTTTAAAAAATTTAGATAATTATAATATTTATAATGATCCTAAAAATAAAGATAAAAATACTTATTTTTATCTTGCTTTTTGCTATAAACAACTAGAAAATTATGATAAAGCAATTGAACTTTTTGATAAACATTTAAAAGAAGTTGAGCCAGATGATTTTACTAGTTTTAATAACTTAGGAGATATTTATAAATATAAAAAAGAATACGATAAAGCTTTAGAATATTATAATAAAGCTATAAAAATTATTCCAGATGCTTATGGTACTTTGGCAGATATAGGTGATATTTATTCTGAAATTAATAATTCTGAAAAAGCAATTGAATATTACAATAAATCTATTTTAGCTAGTAAATACTTATCTGATGGCTATTTAAAATTAGGAGAATTTTATTATAAGAAAAAAGAATACGATAAAGCTTTAGAAATTTATAATAGAAAACTTATTTTAACTCCATCTAGTGATTTTTCTTATTATAATAAAGCTATTATTTATATAGAAACTAATAAAGTAAGTATGGCTTTAGAAAATTTAAAATTAGCTATAAAAGAGAATTTTTTATTAAAAAACATGGCTAAAAATGATATAAGATTTCAAGCTATAAAAAATAATAATACTTTTTTAGAATTAATAAAATAATATCTATACAAACATTCTAATATTTAAAAATGTTAAATAATAATTTAATATAAGCAAGATTCTCAAATTTAAAACTAAATAGTATTAAATTATTTTTGTTTTGAGTTAATTAATGGATACACAATTTAATCCTTTTAAAGAATCAATTTATAATTCAAATGACTCTATTGCTGTAAAAAATAAACCTATTAAAGACACTACTAAAATAGAAGATAAACCTTTAACTGGAAATAGTGAAACTAATCATAAAGTTAATGTATCTAAAGAAGGTAAAGCAAATACTATACAACCTTTTATTACTACCGTAAAACCAGCTGATAATTTAATGGATTTGGTTTCAGGTAATATTCCTAAAGCTACTAATGATAAAACTCTTTCTGAAATAGATTTTGTAATGAGAAATAAAAATGATATCTTAAAATTAGCTTTTTTTATAAAAAATAATAATCCTCAAGCTTATGAAAAATTAGCACCTTTTTTAGAACAGTTAAATAGAAAAGATTATGATTTTAATGGAAAAGATTTTAATACCATAAAAAGAGGTATTTCAAATACTTTAGAAATAACTAAAGAAACATTAGTTAATAATCCAAATAATCAAATAAGTTCGCTTCTAAATAAATTTAATAATAGTAGTGATATAAAAGATATTGCAACATCTGTTAAATCTGATAAAACCTATAATCAAGTTGCTAGTGTTACAAATGAATCTGCAAACTTACTAAAAGAAAATAAAGCCTTAGATCCTATTGTTTTTGAACATAAAAATCAGATATTAGATTTGATAAATATAGTAAGAAAAGAAAATAGTAAAGATAATACAGAAGAAGATTTTGCAAATAGAAACAAATCTATTATAGCCTTAGAAAATGTTTTGAAATCTGGTAATTCTGAGCTAGTAGGCAGATCTAGAGAAGGTTTTGCAAAATTAATTCAAGAAGCAAAAAAATTTTCAAAAGGAATTGAAGATCCTAAAGTTGCTCAAAAAGTTAATGATTTATTAAAAAAAATGGATAATTCTGAAGTAGTAAGAGCTAACAGTGCTTATGCTACAGCAGCTAATGATGTTGCAGCTAGTAGAGCTGCTTTAAGATCTAAAACTAATGAAATGATAGATGAAGCTATAAAAAGCTTCCCTCATTTGGCAACTGAATTAAATGAATTAAGAACTAAATATTCTCAATATGCTAATACTAATATTAAACAATTAATTTTTGCTCAATTTATTAAAGAAACAATTGAAGGGTTAAATAAAGTTCCTCCTGCTGATGTAGCAAGTAGATTAACTAAAATGAAAAATGCTATGGCTCAAATTGATCAAGCTTTAGAGAATTATAAAGACAATAAAGACGGTGAAGCTCTAAAAAAAGAAATGAAAAGAATACTTGGAGAAAACAGAGATATATTTGGAACAACAGGAAAATCTTCTGCTGCAAACTCTAATGAATCTTTTAATTTAGAAGAAAGAATTCTTAGTATGTTAGAAAAACCTACTGCTGTAAATAGAAGGAATAAACCAGATGAACCTCCAACAACTGGAAATAACAATGCTTCTGATAATTCTAACAGTAATTATTCTGGAAATAACAATAATGTTACTAATAACACAACAACTCCTACTGCTAATAATAATAAACCTCAAACTGATGATAGAACAGAATTAGATATTTTATTAGAAGAGGATTTAAATACCCCTTCTTTAGTTCCTAATGAAGATAAAAAAACAGAGAACTCTGATAAACCTTCTAAACCAAGTACAATAGATAGATTAATAACTTATTATACAAATTTGAAGCCAGAAGAAAACAGAACTAATATAGAAAGATTTAGAAATTCTAAACTAAATAAGCTAATTCATGAATTTGATCAATTAAATAAAAAAGATACAGATTTATCAAGAAGGCTTTTTGAAGCTTATGATATCTTAAAAAATGAAGAAGAAAAATATAATAATAATGTAAAAGAAGCTTTAAATGAATTAAAAAATGTTATGCCTGATATTAAAAAAGATACAAAAGAAGAAACTACTAATAAAATTCATGATGATAAAAGAAAAGAAATTGATAAATTAGCTAAAAAAGCCCAAGAATCCTTAGATAAAATGAATAGCGAAAAATTTGATGATAATCATTTAGTTTCAAGCGGTGTGAAACTTTTAAGTAATATGAGAGAAATTATAGTTGAATTAGATTTAGGTTTGAGAGCTATAAAAAATAAAACTGAAGGTAAAGTAAAAATTGATTTTGAACATTTAAAAGAAGTAAAAGAAGCTGAAAAAAGAAAAATTAAAGCTGAAAAAATGTTAAAAAAATTGGAATTAGAATTAAAAGCTTCTAAAGAAGTAAAACAATCTGAAGTTTCAAGTTCTTCTAAAAAAGAAGCTTTAAAAGGCTCTATAAAAGATATTATGTTATTTTTACAAGAGCTTTCTTCTATGAAACCTTCTTTTGGGATAGATTTAAATTAATTTTGTAAAACTTGAAATTTTTCAGATAATCCTTTTAATGAGTTAGTAAGACCATTAAGTTTTTCTATTTCCTCTAAAATACTCATAATAGAATTTACAGTATTATTAGAAACTTGCTCAATATCAACTATACTTTTAGAAATATCTCTACTTGTTACAGATTGTTCTTCACTAGCTGCTGAAACTTGTTCTATCATTAATAATAGTTGTTCTGAAGATTTAACTATTTTACTTAAAACTAATCCAGCATTATTACTTAAATCTATTCCATTATTTATAATATCACTTACGCCCTTCATAATATTAACAACTTTTAAAGTTTCATTTTGAACATTTACAATCATTTCAGCTATTTCTTTGGTTGAATTAGAGGTTTTTTCAGATAAATTTCTTATTTCTTGTGCTACAACAGAAAAACCTCTTCCATGTTCTCCTGCTCTAGCAGACTCTATTGCTGCATTTAGAGCTAAAAGATTTGTTTGAGCTGCAATATTATTAATAACAGATATAATATCACCTATTTTTTGAGTAGAACTTCCTAAATTTTGAAGTTCTTTTGATGCTGTATGGGTAACATTTCTTATATCAATCATTTTATTTATAATTTCATCTACTATTACACCACCTGATAAAGCTATTTCTTTATTTTTTATACCGTTTTCTGCTGTTTGTAATACTATTTTTGTGTTTTCTTCAGAACTAAGAGCTAACTCTTCTATAGCAGAAGCTATATTATTAGTTTGTAATAATTGTTGATTAGAACCAGATGAAATTTCTTGACTTAAAAATAAAACTTTATCAGCTAATTTATCTGTATTTTCTATAGAATTAATTAGATGTACTATTATATTATTTATATTACTTACAGATTTATTAAATCCTTCAAATAATTTACCTATTAGTTCATTATTTTCAATATTTAAATTTGCAGTAAGATCTCCATTAGAAAACTTTTCCATTTCATTCAAAATTTTATATACATTTTCTTCTAAATAATGTTGATTTTCTTCTAATTTTTTTTGTTGTAACTCAAGTTCTTTACGGGCATTGTTATTCTCATCCATAGCAATTAATAATTGAGCTTGTTTATCTTCTAATTCTTTATTAGCTATTTCTGTTTTTTCAGAAGATATAAGTATTTCATTGTTTTTTAACTCTATTTCCTTTACAGCATCATCTACTTTTTGTTTAATAGAATTTTTTTCTTTTTCTAAATCTTCCATTAAAATTTTTCTACTACTTTCAAATGCTTTAGAAATAAAAAATATTAATCCTGTGAGCATAAGAAAAGAACTAATATCTTGAAACATATTATGTTCTTGAAAAACTAATACAATAAAACCTTTATTTTTTAATAATAAAAGTACTACATAGTTTACAGCTATTAAAGCAACCCATAATAAAGTTATTTTTAAATTTGTTAAAAACATTGCCATAATAGGTATAATTAATACAAAATGGAAAACGGCTTCTATACTATCTAGAGGCATAATAAAAATAACGAAATTTATTATAGATAAAAAAATAAGAAATATAATTTGAGCTGAAATATTTATATTAGAAAATTTTTTTATTGAAAAAGCTATTCCAAAATAAAGTAAAATAGTTGATAAAATACCAAACATTAAAGCATAAGGTATTTTTTTTTCCATTAGAAAAATAGGCATTGAGGCAATATCAGTACAAATTAAAGTTGTTAAAATTACTAGTAAAAACCTAGCTTTTTGATACTCTAAGCTATTACTTTTTAACTTTTCAGATATAAAATAATTGAAAATTTTTTCCATCAGAATTAAACCTTATTTTATTAAATGTAAATAAAAGAATATAGAAGCTACTTAAACAAATAGACTTTTAATATTTTACCAAAAAAATATAAAAAAATAAATATATTTTTTATTTAATTTATTTATAGCAAATAATTAGTATGTAAATAATTTATTTTAGTGATTTTTGGTATAATTCTAGCTCTTTTATTACTTCATTATGTTCTAAAAGAGTATTTATTTTTTGCCTTACTTTTTCACTTTCAGGAAAATTTTTTATTATCCAGCCTATATGTTTTCTAGATTCTAAAACAGCTCTTTTTTCTCCTAAATATTTAACCATTAAAAGTAAATGTTCTATCATAAAATTTATTTTTTCTTCTGGAGTAAAATCTGGTTCTTTTTTTCCATAATTTATATAATTATCTATTTGTGCTACAATCCAAGGTGCTCCTAGACAACCTCTTGCAACCCAAACTCCAGCACATTTGGTATAATCCAACATATTTTTGGCATCTTCTGGGGTAAATAAATCCCCACTACCAATAACAGGTATATTTACAACTTCCTGAGCTAATTTTATATGATCCCAATTTGCTTTGCCTGAATATAATTGTTCTTTAGTTCTACCATGAATTGCTATTGCAGCCAAACCGCAATTTTCAGCTAATTGAGAGTATTCTTTTACAATAATACTATTATCATCCCAACCAGCTCGTAATTTTACACTTACAGGTAAATCTGTACTTTTTACTACGGCTTTCAAAATTTCTTGAGCTTTTTTTATATCTCGTAAAAGACCTGCTCCTTCACCTTTTTTAGCTATTTTTTGTGTAGGACAACCCATATTTATATCTATCCCATCTGCTCCATTTTTTTGTGCTCTTTCAGCTGCTTTTGCTAAAAAATAGGGATCATTTCCACAAAATTGAAAAATAATAGGATGATCTTCTTCTGTTATTTTTGCAATTTCTTCTAACTTTCTAGATTGAACAAAACTAACTGAAGTTATCATTTCTGTAAAAACTAAAGATTCTTTAGCCCATTTTCTTACCATTAATCTAAAGGGAATATCTGTAACTCCTGCCATAGGAGCAAGAACAGCTCTACTCTTTGTTACTAGGTTTTTGTATTTCAGATAAGGAAGGTTGTAAGGCATTATTATCTTCTCCATTAAGGTATTTAAAAACAAATAAGCAGAATAAAACTGTAAAAAAAGTATCTGTAGTAATATTTAAAATTAAAAGTAAAATCTGTGCAAAAAAATTATCTCTGACAAAAAAAGGTGCTGTCATAATAAATGTTTGATAAAAAGCTTGTAAAGTTGCAAAAAAAGTATAAACTCCAAATTTATTTTTTACTAAGGAAGAACTTTTTTTACAAGATTGAAAAAATCCTACATCTTTTATAATAGCTACATTCATCCATAAACCTATAATAAAATAAATTGTAGTAATAATAATAATAAAAGCTAAAAGACCCAAAGACCAAGTTACAAAAATATTTTTAACTTCAATATCTAAGTTATTAACATATAACATTAAATCTTCTACAGTTTTTTGTTGAGAAAAGGCTTTTTGAACTTCTTGTATTTTTTTTATTTTTAATTCATCTAAATTAGTTATATAATCCACCATTTTTGATATTATTACTAATAAAGTCATCGCAGATAAACCAATACTAGTTATACCATTTACTGTTACAGAAAAATACTTACCAACTCCTATAAAAAAATCATCCATAGTTGTTTGTTCTTTTTTTTCAACTACTAGAGTTTTTATTTGATTTATCCAACCAACATTAACAATAATATTAGCAATAAATATAATTATTACAGCCCAAAAAGATGTTTCCGAAAAAATTAATTCCGTGATTAAGAAAAACCATATAGGAACTGTATATAGTCCTTTTTTTTGTTTTATAAATTTCGTAGTTTCTTTTAAAAGTTCTAACATAATGTTTAGTAAAAAGTTAAAAGTTAGAAGTTAGAAGATCTATTTTTTAGTTAGAATTCAGAAAACATGTATTTATTCTTTAAAATATTACTTATTTCTTTTAACTTTTAACTTTTAACTTACTTATCATCCTCAAGTTTCAATACTGCCATAAACGCTTCTTGTGGAATTTCAACATTACCAATTTGTTTCATTTTCTTTTTACCTTCTTTTTGTTTTTCAAGAAGTTTTCTTTTTCTACTAATATCACCACCATAACATTTAGCTAAGACATTTTTTCTCATAGCAGAAATATTTTCACTGGCTACTATTTTTCCACCTATAGCTGCTTGAATTCTTACATCAAACATTTGTCTAGGAATAAGTTCTTTTAATTTTTCAGACATTTTTCTACCTATTCTAGGTGCATTTTCTGTAGGTACAATCATAGAAAGAGCATCTACTTTATCTCCAGAAACTAAAATATCTAATTTAACTAATTTAGAAGTTCTAGTTCCACATAATTGATAATCCATAGAAGCATAACCTTTAGTTCTTGATTTTAATTGATCAAAATAATCTGTTATTAACTCACCTAAAGGCATTTCATATTTTAAATTTACCCTAGTTTTATCAATATATTGCATATTAACAAAAATACCTCTTCTATTTTGAGTAAGATCCATAACTGTACCAACATATTCATTAGGAAGTATTATTGATAAATCAACATAAGGTTCTTCCATGTGTTCTATTTTTGTAACAGGTGGTAATTTCATTGGATTGTCTATCATTTCAACAGTTCCATCTGTCAAATGTACTGTATAAATAACACTTGGAGGAGTTAAAATAATTCCTAAATTATATTCTCTTTCAAGTCTTTCTTTAATAATTTCCATATGTAAAAGACCTAAAAACCCACATCTAAAACCAAAACCTAATGCTCCTGAAGTTTCAGGCTCAAATTGTAAAGCAGCGTCATTTAATCTGAGTTTTTCTAAAGATTCTTTTAAATCTTCATATTGTTCTGTATCTATAGGGTATAAACCACAAAAAACCATAGGAACAGCAGATTTATAACCCGGTAAAGGTTCATCAGCAGGGTTACTAGCAGAAGTTATGGTATCTCCAACACTAGCATCTCTAACATTTTTTATAGCACCTGCAAAATAACCTGTTTCACCAGCCTTTAAAGAAGCTACATTAACTTGTTTTGGGGTTAAATAACCTAATTCTGTAACCTCAAAAATTTTATCATTAGACATTAACTTAATTTTATCGCCTTGTTTTATTTCTCCTTCAAAAATTCTAAAAAGAATTACTACACCTCTATAGGCATCATAAAAAGAATCATAAATAAGGGCTTTTAATGGTTTTTCTTCTTCTCCAACTGGAGGCGGAATTTTATTAACAATAGCTTCTAAAACATCTTCTATTCCTATACCTTCTTTTGCACTAGTTAAAACAGCTTCAGAAGTGTCTATACCTATTATTTCTTCTGTTTCTTTTTTTACTCTATCTGGATCAGCACTTGGTAAATCTATTTTATTTACTACGGGTACAATTTCTAAGTTATTTTCTATGGCAAGGTAAGTATTAGCAATTGTTTGAGCTTCTACTCCTTGTGTAGAGTCTATGATTAATAAAGCTCCTTCGCATGCAGCTAAGCTTCTTGATACTTCGTAGTTAAAATCTACGTGTCCAGGTGTATCAATAAGATTAAGCACATAATCATTTCCATCTTTAGCTTTATAATCTAATCTGGCTGTTTGGGCTTTTATGGTTATCCCTCTTTCTTTTTCTATTTCCATAGAATCAAGAACTTGAGCAGACATTTCTCTTTTAGAGAGAGCTCCAGTATATTCTATTAATCTATCCGCTAGAGTAGATTTACCATGATCTATATGGGCTATTATAGAAAAATTTCTAATTCTTTCTTGAGGTATATCAGTCATAAATAATTACAAATTAAAAAATACTAAAAAATATATCTTTGAATTATATCGGTTATTTTGATAATTAATATAGTTTGCTTAAAATATTTTAATTTCTAATGTTAATCTCTACTAAATAAGCTATAAATTTTAAGTAAATTCTAATAAAAAAAGAACCTAAATTTTTAATCTAGGTTCTTGAATAACTATTTGAAACTAATTTTAATTATATTGATGTAATTTACCTGTTTCAGGTCTAGCTTTGTTAAATGTCCAAACTGTATCAAAATCTGGAGAATCCATAAAATCTTCATTTTTTATTAATTTCCAACCGAATTTTGCTTTTGTTGGGTACATTCTAGGTGGTTTACTAAGTTGCATAAAAGATTGATATACTAATTCTGTACAATAAAATCTTGTATCAGAATTCATTAAGAATAAAGTATCATAGCTTTTACCAATTTGTTTGTTAGCATATTCAGAAACTTTTTTGAATTCTTCTTTATCTAAGTTTTTATATCTTAAAATAACAAATTTATCTCTTTCAGATCTGAATAAATATTCACCTAAAGTTTCTCTGATAACACCCATAAACTTACCTTGCTTATCTTTACTTGCAAGAGAATGAACAATAACTTCTTCTCCTAAGTATAAAATAGCATGAACAAAAGAGTTATTGTTACCACAAAGAATTATATCTCCTGGTTGTAACAAAGCTTTCATTTCTTCTATTTTTTCTTTGGTAATTCTAGGGGTAGAATCTGCTTTACTTGGTTTATTCATCCATCTTTTAACTGGAGCATCAGAAAAGAAATAAGCTACTTTTTGAGCAAACTTACTTTTATTTAATGTATTGAATATCATTCCACCTTTAGTTTCTAGGCTAGAAAGTAAGCTAGTTGGGGTAGTAACTTTTAAAGTAGAATCTATTCCATCTGCAAAGTGCTCTGCAAATATAGCTTCAGTTATAGATGAAACACCATCTTGATTTTGTTGAATAGTACTTTCAGCCTGAGTATCAGCATAAGTTTTTATTTCTTGCTGTTGCTCTGTAGCTAATTCTGGAGTGAGCATATCTTGATCAGCTCTTGAACAAGAAGCTAACACTATTAAAGATATTGTTGTAATAAGTATTTTTTTCATAACCAAAACCTATTATAAAGATTAAGCTCTACGCTAATAATATTATTATATCATTTATATATTATATCATGGTTAATATAAAATTAAAAAATAGTTAACTTTACCAAGTTATAGTATAAGTACAACTTTCACCACCTGTTTTTCTACAAGGTTTATCTTTATCATGAAAAATAAAGGCATTTCTTTGAAATTTTTTTGCCATAGCTGTGATAATTCCAAGATCGAATTGGCAAGGATAAGGGTTTTTACATTCACAAATGATTTTATTTTTACCTTCTATTTTTTCATAACCATAATGTCCTATTCCTTCTTCCATTTCTCCTGTTTCTAAATCAAACATTATTTTACCTTTTTTTCTATGATTTAAATGATAAGCTACATCAATTGATTTTATAGCACTTTCAATATCAACTACCCAAGGTGGAAAAACAGCATTTTCAGGTATTTTTTCTCCAATTTGTTTTAAAACTAAATTACCAATATCTTGAGAAAGTTTTTCAAAAGATTCTAACCATTTTTTTTGAGAATACCATTCATTAGGATCAATAAAAGTTTTACCATTTTTTTCTACACCTAAGCCAATATCAAGCAAATATTTTTTTGTAAGTTTTTGAAAATCACTTAACCCATCAACTATAGATAAAACAGCTCCTCCACTTACTTCTATCCCTTCTTCAAAAACTTCAAACTGCATTTAAATAGACCTTTCAAAACTTAAATATTTGAAATAATCGTACATTATACTTAATAAATAAAAAATATCAAATATTAATTTTAATTAAAACAAACTTAAAATAATGTAGAAATATTTATTAAAAGCCTTTATTTAGAATTATTATTTACAATGAAATTATTTTTTTTGTTTTGCTATAATTGATATAAATTTTTTAATTATTAAAAAATAACTATTTTTCAATATAAACTTTATGAATGAAATAAATTTAAAATTATTAGAAGAAAAATTAAATTTAGCAAAAGAATTTACAAGTGAATCCTTAATAAGTAAAATAAAAAATTTCATTTTAAATGCTAGTAAAACAGAATTAGCTAATATAAATACAAATAAATTAGCAGAATTTTTAAATGAAGATAAAATTTCATTGATAAAAGCTTTTTTAAATTTAACTAAATTAGGTGTTTTTAATTTATTATGGGTTATAAGTTGTCCTACTTGCAAAGGCTCTAATCAAATAACATCATCTTTAAAAGAAATGAAACATGATTCTAATTGTGAATTATGTAAAATAAACTATGGTGCAGGATTTGATAAAAATATAACTCTAAGTTTTGAAATAAATGCAAATATTTTAAAATTGGAAAACTTAGACGCTAGGGAAGTTATTTTTTCTGGTTTATATTTAGGCGAACAAAATAAATTTATCCTAAAAGAAGATGAAAATATATTATTAAAAAACAATGTTATAGCAGAAAATCATTTATTAATTAATTTAACTGAAAAAAAAGTTATAAATATTGCTAGCATTAATCCTTTAGATAATGATATTTTATATATTAATTATAATGAAAATATAGATATTATAAATATAGTAAAAGTAAAAAAAGATAATTTTGTAATAAATTTAACCAATAAAACTAATAAAGAGCAAGAATTTATTTTTACTAACTTAAAAAATCAGGAATGGTCTGACGCAGCATTTATAACTAGTTTACAAGAATTTAGAGACCTTTTTTCAGATGAAGTTTTGGATATAGATGAAGCATTTTCTATTCAAAATTTAGCTTTTATTTTTACAGATATAAAAGGCTCTACCGAATTATATGAAAAAATAGGCGATTCTAAGGCTTTTTTTCTTATAAAAGAACATTTTAAAATTTTAGAAAGCATAGTAAAGAAAAACAATGGTTGTATTGTAAAAACTATTGGAGATGCAATTATGGCTGTTTTTTCAGTCAATAAAAATGCACTTATTTCAGCTTATGAAATGATAGATGCTTTTGATAGTTTTAATGATAAAAATCATACAACTAATCAAATTTTTATAAAAATAGGAATTCATAATGGTTCTTGTATAGCTGTTAATTTGAATGATAGATTAGATTATTTTGGTACTTCTGTAAATACAGCAGCAAGAGTGCAAGGCTTATCTGACGGTAGAGAAATTATGTTATCAGAAAACTTTTTTAAAGATAGTTTTGCTTCAGATTTTTTTAAAGATAAGAATTGGGAAATAAATACATTTACAACATCTTTAAAGGGATTAAAAGATAATTATAATATTTTTAGATTATTAAAAAATTAGATTAAAATTGTAACATATTCTCTTTTTTATATTGTTTTTAAGTTTTTTGTCATTTAAAATAATTTAGAAGTGTTAGGTGAAAATGACAAATAAACTTTTTAGCTATTAATAACTAATCTATCACTAAGCTTCAATAGCTAATTGTCAAAAATCACGTATAGCTTATAACAAAAAATAAAAGGAATAAAAAATGAAAGTAAGAGATTATAATTTTGCTGAAATAGAACCAAAATGGCAAGATTATTGGGAAAGTAAAAAAACTTTTAAAACTGAAGCAAAAAGTTCTAAACCAAAATATTATGTATTAGATATGTTCCCATATCCTTCTGGTCAAGGCTTACATGTAGGTCATCCTAAAGGATATGTAGGTAGTGATGTTGTAGCTAATTATAAAAGAATGAAAGGTTTTAATGTCTTACATCCTATGGGTTGGGATGCTTTTGGTTTACCTACAGAAAGACAATCTGTAAAAGAAAATAAACACCCTCAAGAAATTACTGATAGAAATGTTAATACTTTTAGAAAACAACTTAAAAAAATAGGTTTGAGTTACGATTGGGATAGAGAAATAAATACAACTGATGAAAGATATTATAAATGGACACAATGGATTTTTTTAAAACTTTATGAAAAAGGCTTAGCTTATCAAGAAGAGATACCTGTTAATTGGTGTCCTGCTCTTAATACGGTACTTTCTAATGAAGAAGTAAAAGATGGTAAATATGTAGAAACAGGTGATGATGTAGAAAAAAGAGTAATGAAGCAATGGATGCTAAAAATAACAGCTTACTCTGAAAGATTAATAGCTGATTTGGATGATTTAGATTGGCCAGAAAGTATTAAAGAAATGCAAAGAAACTGGATAGGTAAATCTGAGGGTGCTTTGGTTAATTTTAAAATAGAAAATTCAGAAGATAAAATAACAGTTTTTACAACCAGACCAGATACTCTTTTTGGTGGTACTTATTGCGTTTTAGCTCCCGAAAATGAATTAGTTTCTAAAATTACTACCAATGAACAAAAAGAAGCTATTGATGAATATGTAAATAAAACATTAAAATTATCTGAAAGAGATAGACTACAAAAAGCTGAAGAAAAAACAGGCGTTTTTACAGGAGCTTATGCTATAAATCCAGTTAATAATAAACAAATGCCTATTTGGATTTCTGACTATGTTTTAGCAAGTTATGGAACTGGTGCAGTTTTTGCTTGCCCAGCACATGATGAAAGAGATTATGCTTTTGCTCAAAAATTTAATTTGCCTATTATTGAAGTCGTAAAAGGTGGAGATATATCTAAAAATGCTTATACAGAAGATGGCGAACACATTAACTCTGAATTTTTAGATGGATTAAAAATAAAAGAAGCAAAAGAAAAAATTATTTCTTGGTTAGAATCTAATAATATAGGTAAATCTGAAATTAATTATAAATTAAGAGATTGGCTTTTTAGTCGTCAAAGATATTGGGGCGAACCTATTCCTATAAATATAGATCCAGAAACTGGTGAAACTCATGCTGTATCTTATGAAGAACTACCTATAAAATTACCTTATTTGGAAAATATTAATCCTACTGAAAATGGAGAACCTCCATTAGCAAGAGCTACAGAATGGAGAAAAACTGTTGATAAAAAAACAGGTAAAGCTCTTTTAAGAGAAGTAAATACTATGCCTCAATGGGCAGGATCATGTTGGTATTATCTAGCGTTTATGGATCCTTATAATGAAAATGAGCCTTGGAATAAAGAAATAGAAAATAATTTTGCTCCAGTAGATTTATATGTAGGTGGAACTGAGCATGCTACTTTACATCTTTTATATGCAAGATTTTGGCATAAAGTTTTATATGATTTAGGTTATGTTTCTACCAAAGAGCCATTTCAAAAACTTTTTAATCAAGGACTTTTACAAGCTATGAGTTTTAAAGATGAAAATGGGAAATATTATTATCCTCATGAAGTAGAAGAAAAAGAGGGTAAATGGTTTTCTATTGCAGATAATTTACCATTAAAAACTAAAGTAGAAAAAATGAGTAAAAGTAGATATAACGTAACAACTCCTGATGAAATTATAGAAAATTATGGAGCAGATTCTTTACGTTTATACGAGCTATTTATGGGGCCTTTAGAAGATGGTGGTATTTGGCAAACAGATAATATTAGTGGAGTAAAAAGATTTTTAGAAAGAGTTTGGAATCTTCAAAACTTTGATTTTGTAGAAGAAGATACAGAAGATAAAAATGTTTTAAAATCATTACATAAAGCTATAAAAAAGATAGGTTCTGATTATGAAAAATTAGCTTTTAATACTTCTATTAGTCAATTAATGATACTTATAAATGATATTTATAAAGCTAAATCATTATCAAAAAAATCTTTGTCTCTTTTCGCTCAATTATTAGCTCCTATGGCACCACATATTTCTGAAGAAATTTGGGCAAATTTGGGTAATACAGAAAGTATTTTCAAAACATCTTGGCCAGATTATGATGAAGAGTTAGCAAAAGATGATGAAATACAATTACCTGTGCAAATAAATGGTAAGTTTAGAGGGACTGTAACTATACAAAAAGATGCTAATGAAGATTCAGCAAAGTCTTTAGCACTTGCTAATGAAAATGTTGCTAAATTTATGTTAGATAAAAATATTGTAAAAGTTATTTATGTTCCAAATAAAATTTTAAATTTTATTATTAAATAAAGGTTTTTATAGGGTATCTAAGTTTTTATTATTTAGATACCATTTTTTATCTAAACAGTTGGTTGCAACCAACTGTTCATAAAACAACCAACTGTTGAACTTTCATAGCAGATATTTTTCTTAAAAAACCTGACTAGCTATTTCTCTAACAGACTTAGATTTGCTCATAGTATAATAATGTAAACAAGGTACTCCAAATTTAATTAACTCTTTAGATTGTTGTATTAACCATTCTACTCCTATTTTTCTTACTTGTTCATTTTTTTCAACTTTTCTTATTTCACAAGCTAATGCTTCTGGAATATCAATATGAAATATTTTTGGTAAATTAATTAATTGTTCTTTGGTTGTTATAGGTTTTAAACCAGGTATTATAGGTACATTAATACCATTTTCTCTACAAGCCTTTACAAAATCAAAATATTTTTGATTATCAAAAAACATTTGAGTAACTATATAATCAGCACCTAATTCAACTTTTTGTTTTAGGTACATCATATCAGATTGCATATTAGAGGCTTCATAATGTTTTTCTGGATATCCAGCCACACCAATACAAAAATCAGTAGGTTGAGCTGACGCAACTTCACCATAAACATAATTACCTTTATTCATATTAACTACTTGTTCTACTAATTGAGAAGCATAACAATGACCTTTAGCTTCAGGTTTAAAAGAAGTTTCATTTTTTAAAGCATCTCCTCTTAATAATAAAACATTTTCTATACCTAAAAAACTTAGATCTATTAAAGCATTTTCTGTTTCTTCTACATTAAAACCTCCGCAAATAATATGAGGTACTGTATCTATTCTATATTTATGTTCTATTGCTGCACAAATTGCTACAGTGCCTGGTCTTTTTCTTAAAGATATTTTTTCTAGTAAATTATCTTTTATTTCCTTATAAACAAACTCTTCTCTATGATATGTTACATTTACAAAAGCAGGGTCAAAATCTAAAAGTGGATCTATAGAGTCAAAAATAGATTGTATGCTTTGTCCTTTTAAAGGGGGTAATATTTCTATAGAAAAAAGTGTTTTATTATTGTTTTTAGCTTTTTCTAAATGTTCTGTTACTTTCATTCTTTCCTCTTAATTAATAATCTGCATATTGATCTAAGGGAGCATTATTTAAAATACGTTCTATTCTATCAAATGCTAATTGTGGTATTTTTACTCCAGAAGCCTTAATATTTTCAATTACTTGCTCAGGTTTAGAAGCTCCTGTGATAGCTGATGAGATTTCTTTTTTTCTTAAGCACCAAGCTAAAGCTAATTGTGACATACTAAGATTTAGTTCTTTAGCTATTTCTGTTATTTTATCAACTTTTTCAAGTTTATCTGGTTTTAACCTATTTTTTATAAAAGCATTAGCTTGATCATTTGCTGCTCTAGAATCTGAAGGAATATTACCACCTTTATATTTACCAGTTAAAACACCTTCTGCTAAAGGAGACCATACTACTATTCCTAAACCATCTCTATCACAAATGTTCATAACTTCGCCTTCTAAAGAACGATTAAACATATTATAAACAGGTTGATTACTAACTGGTCTTGATTTACCTATATATTTACTTATATGGCCAGCATCGCATATTTGAATTGCACTCCATTGACTAACACCCCAATATAAAATTTTTCCTTGATTAACAAGAAAATCCATAGCAGATATTACTTCTTCTAACTGTGTTTCTGGATCATATCTATGACATTGATATAAATCTATATAATCTGTTTTTAATCTTTTTAAGGAGGCATTACAAGATTCTATAATATGTTTTCTTGATAAACCCTTATTATTAGGGTTTTTACTCATAGGAAAAAATACTTTTGTTCCTAAAACTAAATCACTTCTAGTAAAATCTTGTATTATTTCACCTACAACTTTTTCAGACTCTCCATAAGCATATATATCAGCCGTATCAAAAAAATTTACTCCATTTTCAAATGCAGTTTTAAAACATTCTTTGGCTGCATTTTTTTCGACTGTTTTTCCATAGGTTAACCATGTCCCCAAACTAATTTCACTAACTTTGATTCCTGATTTACCCAGACTTCTATATAACATAATATATCTCCTAAAAGTTAAAGTTTACTAAATTTTTCTAAAACTTCTTGAGCATGAATATCTGTTTTAGGTTTTTTAAAAATATGTACTATATTGCCTTTTTCATCTATAAGATAAGTTTTTCTTAAAACACCCATAGTTATTTTACCGTACATATTTTTTTCACCATAAGCATTATAAAGATTAAGGACTTCTTTATTTTCATCAGATAATAGAGTAAAAGGTAATTTATATTTTTCTATAAACTTAGTATGAGATTTATTATTATCTGGGCTAATACCAACTATTAATATATCTTTATTTTTTAATTCTTCAAAATTGTCTCTAAAGCTACAAGCTTCTTTGGTACATCCTGGGGTATCATCTTTAGGATAAAAATATACTACTATTTTTTTTCCAATATTATCTGATAATTTAAAATCATTATTATTTTGATCTTTTAATAAAAAGTCAGGTGCTTTATTACCTATTTCTAACACTAATACTCCCTCTATATTTTAATTTAAAGTAATTCAAATTATATCATATTAAAATTAGCCTACAAAATTATGAAATTCTAAATACATATACTTTTTTATTGAATATGAAGCAGTGATTTGTAGCTACAATATTAGATTTGCTAATAAAAAATTTATTTTCCATATTTTTATATTAGTAACTTATTTAATTAATATTTCAACTATAGATAATTATAAAAAATACAAAATAAACATAAATTATAATATTATTGAATAATATAAAATTTTTTATTTAATCGTATTATAATTTAACTATAAAAAATTTTTTATTGGTAAGAAAATGATGAAAAAACATTTAGTTATTTTTTTTAGTACTTTATTATCACTACAACTACTTAATACTAATGTAATAGCTGCTCCTTCTAAACAAAAAGCAACTATAAAAAAAATAAAGAATAAAGTTGAATATAAATATGAAGAAACTTCTTGGGAATCTGCAAAAATAAATCAAGAAATAATACCAGTAACTAGTATAAGGACAGGAACTTTATCAAATGCAGAAATAATGTTTCCAGATGGTACTATAACTAGAATAGGAAGTAAAACATCTTTTACTTTTTTAGATAAAAATAATAGAGCTGTTAAAGTTCAATTTGGAAAAGTTTGGTTTAATGTAAAGAAAAAATCAAATGGTTTAAAGATATATTCTTCTCGTGCTGTAGCAGCCATAACAGGTACAGAAGGTTTTGTTGAATTTGAAGGAAATGTAGAAGATGAAGTTTATATAGTAAAAAAAGATGATAACTTATCTTTATTAGCTGAAAAATTTTTAGGTAAAACAGCAAAATCAGAAGATAAAAATAATTTTATAAAGAAAATATTAGAGCTTAACCCTAAAGTTATAAAAGATAAAAATCTTATATATGAAAATGAAAAATTAGTTATAAATAAAAATAGTGTTATAAAAACAGCAAATAAAAATGGTAAAGAAAGTTCTTTTGCTTTAGGACTAATAGAAGGTACTACTGATGTATTTAAGGCTGGTAATAATGGGGAACCTGTTGGTGATGTTCAAAAAGTAAAAGAAGGTCAATTATTAAAATTACAAGGAGATAACTTCTCTATTGCCAAATTAGATTCAGCTTTCCCTAAAAATATGGTTCCTATAAAAGGCGGAACTTTTAAAATGGGTGGAGAAGGAGAAATTGATGAAAAACCTATTCATAGTGTTAATATTAATACTTTTTTAATAAGTAAATATGAAGTAACACAAAGCGAATACCAAGATTTAATGGATAAAAATCCATCTAACTTTAAAGGAAATGATTTACCAGTTGAAAAGGTTTCTTGGTGGGACGCTATAAAATATTGTAACGCTAAAAGTAAAAAAGAAAATTTTCCTATTGCATATGACGAGAAAACAGGAAATTTATTAGATTCAAATGGTAAATTTACTAAAGATATAACAGAAGTAGTTGGTTACAGATTACCTACCGAAGCTGAATGGGAATATGCTGCAAAAGGTGGTTATAAATCTAATAATTATAATTATTCTGGAAGTAACAATATAGAAGAAGTTTCTTGGTTTGGGTATGATTTAGCTGAAAAAACAACTCATCCTGTAGGAAACAAAAAGGCTAATGAATTAGGTTTATTTGATATGAGTGGAAATGTTTCAGAATGGGTTTATGATGCTTATATTCCTGATGCTTATAAAAAAGGTAAAAATAATAATCCTTATTTTGAACCAACTAAATTAGAAAATTATAGAACTTACAGAGGTGGAAGCTGGGATGCTGTAGAAAAACACCAAACTGTTTTTGGTCGTACAGGTTATTTACCTGATCATAAAAGTAATAATATTGGATTTCGTATAGCTAAAAACCTTTCTTTTTAAAAAATAAAATACAAATGACAAAGTGTGTTTTTATAATAATTTTAAGTATAGCTAATTATAACTTGTATGCTAAAAATATTTGATTAGCTGTATTTTAACTTATTTGTCTTAGCTTGTAAAAATTTTTAAAATTAAGTTATAGTAAGTTTTTTGGGTATTATAAGTGACATAAAACGTAATAATAAAAAGCTTTGAATTTTTCATTGAATGAATCAAAAATAAATTATTATCCTTACTATCTTGAAAAATCTTTAAAGCTTGATAGAAAGAACGCTTAAGTTTTTGTATCTTGAATTATTATAAATCCAGATAAAGCTAAATTAATTCTCTCATTAACAATCATAATCATTTCTATAAAAAACAGATAAGCAAATAACTTATCTTGAAGAAAGATTTGTGTATCTTTTTTATAAATGTAATATTTCTTTTAAATTCTAATTTGTTGTAAATAAAAAATATGATTTCTTCTCTAATGACATTCTTTATTATTTGCTATACAATTTTCATCAAATTAAAATAACACTTTAACATATTTAAAAAACTTCTATGTTTATGATAGTAATAAAAAGCACCATTATAACTTCTAGTAAAAATATCCTCGCTTTTTCTTTACCTGATTCTGACTCTAAAAACTCTTTTGGACATCTGGTTACTAAATTAACTTTAAATTTCGACAGTTTCTCTAGAATTTTCTTATGAAAAGCTGAATCGAAAAGTATATTTTCTATCTTTAATCCTTTATCTAATAAATATTCTATACTTTATAAAAATATCATCTTTGCCATTAATTTTCATTTTCATCTTTATATACCTTACTTATCAATAATCAAATAGTATTGAATATATTTTATCTTCTATTTCAAAGCATAAAAACATTATTACTAAACAATTATGATAAATATTTTTTGTATAATCATATATTGGATTATATGGATATACAAAATCGTTTCCATGTGCAGGTATTAACATAAAATCTGCTATTAGATTTCCTTTGCCTTTATTTACTATTTTTTTATTGATTCAAAATTTAATCAAACATTTTATTGCTTTTCATATTCTTTTTCTTTTAAACCTGAATCTTTTTTTATTTCACTTTTTGTTAATTTATTTTTGTTTTTTTAAAAAGCTTAGTAGTAATTTGATTCCATTGTGATATCCTAATCTTGTTATTATTACATTTGAGTAGTATAGCACAGATTAACCTCTTGTCTTTACTACTTAAAATCTTTTTTCGCTAAGATTTGTTCTAATAAAAAACATTCTAATTTTTTAGAAAAGATTTCAGCAGAATAATTTTTTATTATATCATTTCTACAATTTTCTCTATTTATATCAGATATTTTATCAAAAGCTTCTGAAAATCCTTTAATAGATTCATTAGGGTTAACTAAAAAACCTGTATAGTTATTTTTTATAATTTCAGATGGGCCTCCTAAATTGTAAGCAATAACAGGAGTTCCGCAAGCTAAAGCTTCTATTATTACAATACCAAAAGCTTCTATCCATTTTGAAGTAAAAATAAGAGCTAAAGCTTTACTAGTTTGTTTTTGTAATTCATTAGTATTTAAAAAACCTAAATATTCAAAGTCTATTTTATTATATTTTTTTTGTAAATCAGACCAATATTGTTCATCTTGAATTTTACCAGCTATTTTTAATTTAATTTTTTTTTCTTTTGCCAATTCAAAGGCATCTTCTAAACCCTTTTCTTGAGAAATCCTTCCTAACCATATAATATAATTTTCATGTTCTAAAGAATAATTATAATTATTTAAATCTAATCCTATTCCAGAAATAAATATATCTTCTTTTATATCAAAAGTTTCTTTTTGAGTTTTTGTGTACATAACTAATCTATTAGAATAATTTTTAGAAAAATTATAAATAATTTCTTTCATTTCATTAGAAACTGCACTCATACTAACAAAATTGACTACAGGGGTTTTTATAGTAGGTGTCAAATAAAAAGGTAACCAATCATATGCAAAATTAACAATGACATCATAATTAGCTTGTTTTTTTATAATAAATTCCCACATTTTCGTTAAAACAGAATTTGAAAAAATAGGTTGATAAGTATAAAAATCTTGATTTTGAACAGAATTTTGATTTATTCCATCAACTTCTATTATTTTTGCATAAGTTTCTAGTATCGAATTTTTAGGTGCAATAATTTCAACTAAATGATTTTTTTTTATTAACTCATTTGCAAGTATTTTTATAGTAAAATCTACTCCCCCACCAAAACCACCTCCCAAAGGTGCTACTGGAGTACTTGCTAGAAGTATTTTCATCTTTCTATATTGCCCAAATTGGCATGTAAAACAGAGCCATTTAATGAAGGATTATTGGCACAAAAATAAATTACATCTGCAATTTCACTAGGTTTTAATAATCTGCCAGCACATATAATAGATTCTATAGATTTTATAATTTCAGGATTATTTCCTATATGTTCTCTTAACATTTCGGTATCTGTAAAACCAGGACAAACACATGCAGTATGTATATCTTTACCTACTAAATCTTGGCAAGTAGCTCTCATTAAACCAATCAAAGCATGTTTAGAAGTTACATAAGAAAGAGTATTTTGAACTGCTTTTTCTGATAAAGTAGAACCTATATAGATAATAGAAGAATTTTCTTTAAAATATTCAAAAAAAACTTTATTTAATCTAGTTGGAACTATAACATTAAGTTCTAATACTTTTCTAAAAGATTCAGAGTCCACATTTAAAACATTATCTTTTTCCAACATAGCAGAATTATGAACTAATGATATTATAGCTTTTTCTGTAATTTGTTCTTTTATTATTTGAGATAATATTTCTTCCCAATTAGGTTGTAATAAATCTAACTCTATATTAAATACACTTTCAAGATTGCATTTAGTTCTTGAAATATTAATTACTTTCCAATTATTTTCTAAAAATTTTTTAATGGTAGCAAAACCAATTCCTTTACTACCACCAGTTATTATTAAATATTTATTCATTAATTATTTTATTTCCAGCCTTTTCTAGCTAAATTTCTTTTATATCCAGCTAAAAAATCTTGTAATAGTTCTGATAAAGAAATTTTATCTACTGTTAAACCAGTTAAAGAAGCTCTTTCATCGTGTCCACCTCTTTCTCCAGTATCTTTTACTACAACTCTTGATGTTTGTTCTGTTTTGCCTGGTCTTATTTGTAAAATATACTCATATTCGTCTCTACCTTTATAATTTACAATTATTGTTCCTAAATTTATTACAGGATTTATATTTATTTTTACCATTCTCTCATGTTTAGCTAATTCATCTTTAATTCTTTTGCCAAAAGGTTCGAATGTATTTTTAAAATATTGCATAGGTAAAAACTCTGTAGGCGGAGGTGGTGGAACATTTGCTTTGGGAGAGGAAAAAAGAGATGAAAATGCATCATCTATTTGCTTCTCTTTTACTACTTCTTTTTTTATTTCTGTATGTTCAGATGTAATTCTTGTAAAAGTATCAACGAATTTATCTGCCTTAACTTTTGGTTCAACAAACTTAGAAACAAATTTACCAAACATAATTTTCCTTTTTATATAATATTTAAATTTTTACTTAATAGCAACTTACATTAAGGTCATTCTATCTTTTAAATTTATCTTTTGCAATAGTTATAATAGCTCAAAATTATTTATAAAAAATTACTAGTTATATATATATAAATAATCATTTTGTGTTAAAATTTAAATTACTTATTTTTTAATCAAGGTTTTTAGATTAATAATGAAAAAAATTATATTTTTACTTTTTATATCTACAATAGTTGTTTCAGCTTGTTCTAATAATAATATAAAAGAGTTAAATCAAGATACAAGTATTAGTTCTGCAAAAAAAGAAGAAATAAATTATTATCCATTAAAAAATGGTTTATCGTGGACTTATAAACTAACTCAGACACAAAATGGTCAAAGTAATAATAAATTTAAAGAAATGACTATGTCTGTTATAGATGAAAAACAAGAAGATGGTTATAAAAGCTATGTTTTAAAAAGATTTTATCCAGATTCTAATATTCAACCTAATCAAACTTTAGCAAAGGTTTTTACTGATCATATAGAATTATCTAGATATGTTCAACCAGAAATTTTTTCAAACTTAAACTCAACTATGGCTAAAAATTCAACAAACTTAAAAACTAATAATTATATTATTTCAATGAAATTTCCTTTAACTGTAGGAGATTCATGGAGTGGGAGAGATTTTAAAGAAGGAGTCGAAACTATTTCTGTTGAGAAATTTGAAACTATTACTGTTCCAGCTGGTACTTTTGATTGTGTAAAAGTTAAACACAATTTAAAATATAATGCAGGTAATGAAGATAACCTTTATTATTGGTATGGTGCTAATAAAGGTATGGTTAAATTACATGAAGAAATAACTATACAATATGGTGGTCAATTATTAAAAATGGCTGCTGATGGTGAATTAATAAAATAATATTTTAGCTATTGAATAAAAAATTTATTAATGCTAAAATTTTTATTAGATTTAAATTGTGTTTAATTAAGTTTTTGATTGTAATTTTTGTTTAGTTTTTTATAAGGAACTAAAAAACATATGGTTATCATTATAAAAAATAGCTTATGTTTTTATTGACATTTGTTTGTTTGGAGAAATTATTTAAATTATAAAAATAGCATTCTATTTTTTTATTTATAACAAAACAAATTTATTTATTAGTTACTTCTTATAAGAATTTTATTGTTATGGAGTTATTTATCAATATATGATAAGTTCAGTAAATATAAAAGAAAAATCTCTTATTTTTGATTTATATCAAGTCGGTAAAGATAAAAAAGATATTTTAACTTTATTTAATATCAATGAAAAAGACTTTTTTTCTATTTTATACGAAATGTTACCAGAAGAAAATAATAAAAATAAATGTAGCGAAAAAGAAAAATCTCTTATTTTTGATTTATATCAAGTAGGTAAAGATAAAAAAGATATTTTAACTTTATTTAATATTTCAGAAAAAGATTTTTTTGGTATTTTACTAGAAAAAGTTTTCCCGTCTTCAATAACTAAATCAGAAGATAATATTCAAATTAAAGAGGAAATCAAAGATAATTTGTCTATAGATACTTCAAAATATATTATTAATGATGATTATGTAGATGAATTAATTAAAAAAGATGATTTTTTTGATGTTAAGCAAAAATCTAAGCGAGGTAGACCTAAAAAAATTGAAACTAACGAATTAGAACTTAATGAAATAGCTGAAAAAAAAGAGTTAAAAAAGAGCAGTTTTTTAGAGAATTTAGAGCAAATTGAAAAAGAAAATGAAAAAACTAAGAAAAAATCTCAAGTTATAAAATTTGATGAAGAAATTGCAAAAAAAGAAATAGAAATAGTAGATCTTTATCAAGATACTGAAGATAAAGTTTTAGTTTTAGAAAAGTTTAATATATCTGAGGTTGAATTTAATAATATACTTGAAAAACATAATTTTAAGCCATTACAAAAGAAAATTTTTAATGAACAAGAAATGCAAAAAATTAAAGACTTATTGATAGCAGGTTTTGATATTGATTATATAAAAGATTATTTTTCTGACGATAAATTATCTGTTACAAAACTTGATATTATTGATATAATTAAGAAAAATGAACATAATTGGGGTGTTAATTTATTAGTCTTAAAACCAGTTGAAAAATTAGAAGAAATTTCAGAAGATAATATAAAAGAAGTTGTAGATTTATATAAAAATTCTATTGAAATAAAAGAAATTGAAGATAGAGTTGGTCTAAATGCCTCTAATATTGTTAAAATATTAAAAAAATCTAATATAGAGATACATTTACATAATAAAATTAGACCAGAAGATAAAGATGATATGATAAAAGACTTTACAAATGGTAAAACTTATAATGAAATAGCTGATAAATATAGTGTTAGTCGTAGTGCTGTAAGATACTTCTTTTTATCTTTAGGAACTAAAAGATTAAAAGTATCTGAAAGAGAAAATGTAATAAAAGTAGAAGAAAGGCATACTGAAGAAATAATAAAACTATATCAGGAAGGTCATGGATTACAAAAAATAGGACGTGTTTTTAATATTTCTAATGCCACAGTTGAAAAAATATTAAGAAACAATAATATTCCTTTACATAAAGCAATAGAAAAAAATGTAATTATTTCTGATGAAGAAAAAGAAAAAATATTAAAGATGTATGAAGAAGGAACAGGAATAATAGGTATTTATAAAGAATTAGGAATATCTATGCCTAAAATAAGAAAAGTTCTTAATGAAAATAAGGTTTTAATAACTAGATTATTACACAATTATAAAATGGATATTAATATAGCTAAACAAATATTAGATTTATTTAATGATGGTGTTTCAAATGAAGAAATCATAGAAAAAACTGGAGTTTCTGAAGAAAGACTAAAAGAATTTTTGGAAGTGAATGATTTAATAGAAAAAGAAGAAGATTATAACCCTCCTTCTTTGACAGAAGAACAAAGAAAAGAAATTGAAATACTTTATAAAGACGGTAAAGACTCTAAATATATTAGTAAAAAAGTTAATGCCTCTTATTTTGTTGTTTATAAATATGTTAAATTTATTGCTAAAAAACATCAACATGATATTGTTGATGAACCAGTTAAAGAAATTAAAGAAAAAACTAAAAAAGAAAAAAATAAAAAGGAAAATAAAGATGATGGTTATGAAATGGTAGGTTATGAAACAAAACACATAGTTTTACCTACAGTTTCTGAAGAAGAATATTCTAAAGAATATACAGATTTAGAAGATGCATTAGAAAATTATTATAAAGTAAAAATATTAACTTTAAATGATAAAAATTTAACTGCTATTCCAACAGCGGTTTTTAGCTTACCATTATTAGAAAAATTAACTATAAATGGTGCCACTATAAAAGAAATACCAGCTGATATAGGTAAATTAGAGAATTTAAGAGAATTAAATCTTAGTTCTAATATAATTGATTTTATTTCAGCTAATATCGCAAAATTAAAAAATTTAGAAATATTAGATTTATCAGAAAATAGAATTTATGAACTTCAAGCTGAAATAAAACATCTTTCTAATTTGGTAAAATTAAATTTATCTTATAATAAATTAAAAGCTGTTCCTCAAACTTTATTAAGATTAACTAAATTAAAAGAACTTAATATAAGTAATAATGAAATAGGAAGATTACCTATGGACTTAGATGGTTTAGTTAGTCTTGAGAATTTATTAGCAAAAAATAATCAATTAGGAACTGTACCACCTAAAATAGGAAATATTGAAACCTTAAGAGTATTAGATTTAGAAGGAAATCAAATTAGAGTTTTACCTGATGATTTGGCAAGATTAAAAAATGTTAGATTGTTTAATTTAAGATATAATCCAATTAAAAAAGTACAACCTATTTTAGAAGATTTTGTTGCCGAAATTTTAGAAATATATTTAGATGATGATTTAGAAGAAAGATTAGGCTTACTTAGTAATGATAAATTAGTTTAGGTTCTATTAAAAAACAACTAAGTATTTTGAAAAAAATAACTTATAACAAAAACACTTTTTACAAAATGTCAGGGTGTAAAGTTTTACTCCCAAACAAGCAATAGCTAAAACAAAAAGTGTGGTAAGTTATTTTTTTACTTTTCCTAATCTATTTTATTTTACTAATAAAATATAAAATTAAGTTAACTAATTAATTGTTAAAATTTATTGTAATATTAACTCAAATTAAAATTAGGCTTTACAATACTAAGAGGTAATAAAATTTTAGGGGATTTTATTACCTTTAATAATAAAGAAAAGGGTTCAAAAAATGCTTGATTTTACTAAGTTATCTAATAAAATATCTGAAATTAGTATAGAAATATCCGAAGAAGTTGATAGAAAATCTAAAAAACTAGAAAAAGCTTTTATAACCTATGAAAAAGCTGTAGAAAATGATATAAAACTAGGTGAAAAAGTAACTAAGTATTTTGATGTTTTTCCTTGGATGGTTGGAAGACCATTAGAACAACTAAAAAACATTGTTCCGTTACCAAAATTAGATCTAACAAAATTTACGGTAGTTTCTACAGATGGTTCTCAAATAACACCAAGTCATCATGAAATATCTATGTGCTATTTAATAAATATAGGTTTAATTATGTTTACTTATGGAACAGGAGAAAAACCTATACAAGAAAGTGAGCCTTTTATTTATGATAGTGATAAAAGTTTGTATCAAACTTCTAAAAAAGCACCTTCATCTTTTTCTGAAGATGTTATTGCTATTCAAAGAATGTTAAAAGAAATAGAAGAATTAAAAAATTTATGTAAAAAAGCTAAAGATAGAGGTCATCCTGTTATTGCTTTATCTGATGGTACTTTAATAAATTGGAATATAAATAATCAACTTTGGTCTGAAGAGTATAAAAATATGATAATGGATAAATTTCTTTCTTCTTTAGATGAAATAAAAGAAATGAAAGTACCAGTTTGTGGTTATATTAGTAATTCTAGAAGAAATGATTTTGTTAATTATTTAAGAGTTCAATTATGTCCTTATGATGAAGTAGATTGTGAAAAGCTTTGTTATGAAAAAGAAGTTTGTGATTCTATTATTCCTTTATACGATAGAGAAATATGGTTAAAAAAACTAAAAGAGGGTGAACGTTCTCCTATTTTTGCTAGTTCTGCAAAAATTCTGGATAAATATAAGGAGCATCAAATATGTTTTTTTTATCTTAATGTAGGAAAAGAAGAAATTGCCAGATTAGAAATTCCTAGATGGGTAGCAGATAATGAAGATAGCTTAAATTTAGTGCATTATATTGTATATGATCAAGTTCAAAAAGGTAGAGGTTATCCAATTACTATACAAGAAGCACATAATCAAGCTGTAGTAAAAAATGCTGATAGAATGCAATTTTATTCTATTTTATCTAGAAAAATGATTAATAATAATATAAAAGTAGCTTTATCAAATAAAGAAATAAAAAAAAGAGGCGGTTTAGCCTAAAATTAAAAAAGGCTGTTTTATAACAGCCTTTAAAAGATTGGAGTTTTGTGTATGTAGATTAAATTTTTTTAGTATTGTTCTAACAAATATTTAATAATATCTGTAGTGGTAACAATTCCTTTTAAAGTATCCCCATCTACTACAGGAACTGCATGAAATTCTCTTTCAACAAGCATTTGAGCTACATCTTGAATTGTTTCAGTAGCTTTTACTGTTTCTAAGTTTTTTGTCATAACATCTTCTATAGTATTACTACTTAAAATAGCTGAGTTGATTTGATCTTTTGATGTTTCATCACCTAAATTGTAAGTAATACGATAAAAATCTGTTTTACTAATTAAACCTATAATTTTACTTCCACTTACTACAGGTATATGTCTAACTTTATTTTTTTCGAAAATATCTTTTACATCTAATAGACTATTAGTAAGATTTACAGTTAATAAATCGCTAGTCATTATTTTAGATATTGGTTCTCTTTTTTTCATAAATTCTTTCCTCAAAAAATCAAATAATTAAATTGTCAAATATTTTATAATGTCCATAGAACTAATAACGCCTATTAAAGCTCCATTATCATTAAGGACGTATACGTGGTGTATATGTTTTTCTTTCATTTCCTTAAGCATTTCAAAAACTGGTGTTTTTTTAGTAACAGCATAAGAAAAATTGGTCATAACATCTTTTACTTTCACATGATTTATTTCTTTTAATTTTAGAAAATCTGGAAATATCTCTTTTAGAGGCATATCTAAATCACTATCTTTAAAAGAATTAATAACTCTAGAATAAAAAGTAACTTTATCATTTAGATATCTTGCAATATCAGTTTGACTAATAACTCCAATCAATTTATTCTCATTATTAACTATAGGTAAAGCACTTATTTTATTTGATAGCATAAACTCTGTAGCAAATTTTAAATCTTTGTCAAAATTTATACTAAGTGGTCCGCTTACCATAAGTTCATCAATAGAAACGTGTAAAATTTTCTCTTTTTCGTTGTTTGTTACGCCAATCATTTTTTATACACCCTTATATAAAATATTCTACTTAATTAGACTATTTTTTTAGGTTTTAGCACATGAGATATGATAATAAAAAGGTTGATATAGATCAATAAGTTAGGAATTGTGATACTTCGACAGGCTCAGTAGACAAGCGTGAAGCGTGAATAGTTAAAAGTTAGAAGATTAGGAGCGTGAAGCGTGAAAAGTAAATGTGAAATGTTAGTGGTAAGCCTTGCTTTTACCATGAAATGAAACTTAAAAATAAACATATTTTCTAGGTAATCTATTACCAAAACCACATAATATTTCATAAGTAATTCTATAAGCTTTGTTAGCCCATTCTTCTACTGTTATTTTTTCATTTTGAGATTCTCCCAATAAAATAGCTTCATCGCCTATTTTTATTTCTGGATTATTTGTAATATCTACAGTAAGTTGATCCATTGAAATATTCCCACAAATAGGGTATCTTTTCCCATTTATAAGTACATCTTGATTATTAGATAAAATTCTAGGCACTCCATCTGCATAGCCTACAGGTAATATAGCAATAAAACTTTCTTTTTTTGTAAAAAAAGTTCTTCTATAACCAATAGAATGATTAGGGGGTAATTTTTTTATATTTATAATTCTTGTTCTTAATTTTATAATTTGTTTTAGATTATTATCTATAGGATCTCCAATTCCATAACTAGATATACCTAATCTAACCATATTAAAATAACTATTTGGTTGAACTAAAACAGCACTACTATTAGCACAATGAATAATAAAATCTGAAAAACCATAAGCTCTAATTTTTTCTATACAATTATTAAAAAGTTCTAATTGTTTATTTGTAAAATCAGAAGCTATTTTTTCAGATTCTGCAAAATGAGTCATAACCCCTTTTAATACAATATTTTTACTTTCTTTTATTTTTGTTAAAGCTAATTCTAAATCAGTTGATAAAATCCCAACTCTTCCCATTCCTGTATCAATTTTAAGATGAGAATTAATAAGTTTATTTGAATCTTTAGCTATAGCTAAAATATGTTCTAAAGAATCCAAAGAAGTAATAGTGATTTGTAAATCATGTTTTATAGCATACTCTATTTGATTATCAAAAATACTACCTAAAATAAGGATAGGTAATTTAATATTATTTTCTCTAAGAATTTTTCCTTCTGCTATATTTGCTACACCCAAAAAATCTATACCTATTTTTTCAGCTATTTCTGAAATTTCTATAGCACCATGCCCATAAGCATCTGCTTTTACTACTTGCATAACTTTGGTGTTTTTAGGTAAAAGTGAGCGTAAATAAAAGATATTATGTTTATATTTAGTTAAATCTATCTCTAACCAAGCATTAATTAGTTCTTCTTCTAAATCTTTTAAACAATCTATATTGTTAGCATAATGAAATGTCATTTAATTAAAAATCTATAAAATTAAATATAAAACACTATATTATATCTTTGTTTTAAGGTTTTTCATAACATATTTCTTTAAATATTTTATGAAATTCATTTAGAGGTAATTGAAAAATACCAGCATCATTTTCTTTATGAAGTTTTGAGTTAGCATTATTTCCCCAAGGGTTTTTTATACTAACTAAGTTAGTTTTCGGATCAAAATCTAAAACTGCATAAGCATGTTGATGTTGTAAATTATATTTATTTTTATCATTTATTCCAGCAGTAACAATTCTATTATTTTTTATAGCTTCAATTAATTTTTGCCTTGTTTCATTTTCTTTAGTTTTAGACAAATTATTAGTTTCATAGCTACCAGATGTAAATGGTTTTACTCCATGATGTAAATCTCCTGATGTAGTTGCATCATAAGCATTGGTATTTTTTTCTACTTGCTTTGCTTTTCTATAAACAGCATAAGCTTTTTCTATTATAGGAACCCAAGATGAGCCAGTAGAATATAATGCTAGTTCTGAATCTGTTGGTTTGTTTACTTTAATAGAAGTATTATTAAACTTAACATTATAGGTTCCATCCCCATTATCTTTTATCATATCTTTTATTTTCTGAGGATTTACTTTTGCTAATGAAGTTAATGCTGCTAAAAAATAACAATCACCTACATTTCCTTGTTTAATATCTTTATAGTTAATATCACTTGCTTTTTCTGGTAGTCTAAATTCACCTTTTTCATTTTTTATATGTTCATTATTCTTTAATTTTTCTTTTAAATCTTTAAAGTCTAAATTTATACCATTTTTTGTTTCTTCAGATAAATCTTTTATTTTATTAAGATCTTCAAGAGTAATTCCTTTATTATTATTTTTATCATTAGATACATTTTTTAATTTATCAAAGTTATTTAACATAAAAGCTAAAGTTGCTGAATCTTCACCTTTTATAGAAATATCATTAGTTTTTTTTATTAATTCATTTCTACTTATAAAACCATTATTATTAATATCTAATTTTTTAAATAGTTCTTTTGCTTTTTCCCAAAAATCTAAATTATCATTTGGTATTTCTATATTAGTTAAAGATTTACCTAATTTACTTATATCTTTAGAGTCTTTGGTAGGAAGCTCTTTTTTTATAGCTTGATTTATTGGAGTTGTATTATTAGGTGGTACAACTTTTTCTGTAGCTATTTTATTTATATTTAAAAAGTTATTATTATTATTTATAATTGGTAAATCTAACATAATTGGCTTACTTATTACTCTTCATAGCAAATATTATGGAAAACTTTATCAAAATCAGCTAAAGACATAGTAAAAATACCATCATTTTTATCATCCAAAAGTTTACCTTCTTCATGTCCCCATGGATTTTTTATAGTAACTTTATCTGTTTTAGGATCATAGTCTAAAATAGCATAAGCATGATGTTTTGGTAAATTAAAATCATTTGAAGAATTTATACCACCTGCTATCATTTTATGATTTTTTAGAGCGTCTTGTAATTTTTCTCTAGTAGTACTCAAAGAAGTAAAAGATAAAATATCATCATCATAACTACCTGAACCCAAAACTTTTATACCTTCGTATTCTTGCCCTCCGCTACCACTAGCTGTATAAGCATTATCATCTTTAAACCATTGTTCATCTTTTCTATAAACAGCATAAGCTTTTTCTATAATAGGAGCCCAAGAACCACCATTAGCATATAAAGCAAGTTCTACATCTGTAGGTGCTTTTACCTTTATAGTTCTATTTTTAAAGTTTACATTATAAGTACCATCACCATTATCTTTTACCATATCTATTATTTTTTGAGGATTAGTTTTAGCTAATGAGGCTAAAGGAGCTAAAAAGTAACAATCTCCTGCTGTTCCTTGATGTATATCTTTATAACTAATTTCACTTGCTTTTTCTGGTAATTTTAAACCACCATTAGAAGTTCTTAGTGCCGAATTATTAGCTATTTTAGCTTTAAATTCTGGAAACCAAGCATTAACACTTTTCTTTACTTCATTATCATCTTTTAAGTTATCTAATTTTTTTAAATCATCTTTTGTTACTCCACTAGTTTCAAAACCAATTTCATCATTAGATAAATCTTCTATTTTTCCATATTCTTTAACTAGCATTGCTACAACAGCTGCATCTTCGCCTTTTATAGAAGGGTCATTCATTTTTTTCAAAAGTTCTCTTGAAGAAATAAAACCATTTTTATCGGTATCTATTTTTTCAAAAAGAGCTAAGGCTTTTCCTGCAAATTCTGTAGGAGTTGTAGCTACAGCAGGTTTAACTTCAGTTCCTTTTACTTTATTTGGAAAAACCAATTCTTTTTTATCAAATTTATCTTCATTTCCTAAGGCTTTAAAAATTGCTTTTCCTGCTTCTGATAGAATTTCTTTATCTAAATCAGATAGAGCTTTAGGTTCTTTTTTATCTTTATTTTTGTCATCAGGTAATTTAGGTGTTCCATCTTGATTTTCTATACCTAATTTATTTTTCATTTTATCTGTAAATACAGCAGGGTTTAAGGCAGAAGAAATTATTTTATTACACATGATAAAACCTCTAAAACATTCTGATTATTAAAAATATATATAGATAAAAAAATAAAAAACTTAAGTTATATTTAGTTTAAATTGCAGATTAATTTAATCATTCCATCTATATTATAATTTTCTGGTATAAAAGCTTCTATTTTAAATTGTTTTAAAAATTCTTCTTTAGTTGTTTTCCCTATACAAACAACCTTAGCTTTAGTTTGGTTAAAATAATTTTTTAGATCTAGATAATTTTCTAAAAGTTCAACAAAATTTTTTATACTAGATGGGCTAGTAAAAGTTATAAAATCTAATTGATCCTTTTTTAAAAAAGGTATTATGGTATTAATTTCATTATTATCTGGTTTTATTGTATTATAAATAGGTAATTTAACTACTTTTGTTTTTTTTGCAAGTTCTTCATATAATAAATCTCGCCCTATTTCAGAACAAGGTATTAATATTTTATTATTAGTTAGAGCTATATTATTAAATTTTTCTAATAAAGCTTCAGAAATAAAAGTTTCAGGAATCAAATTTTCATAAAAACCATATAAATTTAATTCTTTTTTTACTTTTTCTCCTATAACAGCAAATTTAATTTCTTTTTTTAATTCAATATTTAGTTTTTTAAGTTTACTAAAAAGGATTTTAACGGTATTTACCGAAGTTAGAATAATCCAATCAAATTCATTAATATTTAAAATAGTTTTTGAGATTTCTAAATTATCTAGTTCTATTATTTCTATAGTTTTAAAAAATATAGGGTCAAAATTATGTTCTATTAATTTATTAGAAAAATCTTTAGAGTTGTTTTCACTTCTGGTTATTAGTACTTTTTTTTTCATTGAAACTTACTTAAAAAATAATACCTATTTTTCAAACATTAAATAATTTTTACTAAATAAATAAATTTTAGTTATTTTATCATTACCAAGCTCGCTTAATATACCATATAAAATTATTTGTTGCTATAATAAATCAAAGCAATATTTTTGGAATAAAATATAAAATGATACCTAACATAAATAAAGCTGTCTATCCATTTGAAGGAAAATATCTAGACCTAACTGATATCAAAATTCATTATCTTGATGAAGGAAACGGAGATCCTGTAGTAATGTTACACGGAAACCCTACATGGTCTATATATTACAGAAATTTAGTTCACACTCTAAAAAATAATTATAGATGTATTGTTCCAGATCATGTTGGTTGTGGCTTATCTGATAAACCTAATGACGATTTTTATGAGTATTCTTTAGATCAAAGAATTACTGATATAGAAATGATGTTACAGTACCTAAAAATAAATAAAAATATAACTTTAGTTATGCATGATTGGGGTGCTATGATAGGCATGGGATATGCTTTAAGACATCCTAAAACAGTAAAAAAATTAGTTGTAATGAATTCTTTTGCTTTTACTATGCCAGAAGAAAAAAAATTACCCATGAATATGAGATTTTTTAGAAATACTTATATAGGTTCTGCTTTTTTAAGACATTTTAATATTTTTACTTCTATGTATTCTGTTGGTGGAACTACCAGAACTTTGATGGATAATGCTGTAAGAGAAGCTTATCAAATGCCTTATGATACACAAGAAAATAGAATTGCCTTACAGCGTTTTATGGAAGATATGCCTATTTCTGGTGAAGAACCTAGTTACGATTTTGCAAAAGAAATAGAAGATAATCTAAGTAAATTTTCAAAACTTCCTATGTTAATTTGTTGGGGAATGAAAGATAATTTATTTGATGAAACTTTTTTGAATGAATGGATAAAACATTTCCCTAATGCTTCTGTAAAAAAGTTTGATGATTGTGGACATTATATTTTAGAAGATGCTATGCAAGAAGTTTGTAATTTGATAGCTCAATTTTTACATACAAACTAATTATTTTTTAAATTAAATCTTTTTGTAATAATATTTTATATTTAAAATATTTACTTTATAAGCTTAATTCTGTTAATATATAGTTAATAAACTATATTGTTTTGAGGTCAAAAAGCTTGTTAAAATCAAAAAATAAATATATTTACTATGGGTTATCTTTTAGCTTATTATCTTTATCTATTGGAGCTTGTGACATTCAAAATAAAGAGATAACTACTACACCGAGCTTAGCAAAAGAAAACCCTCTTTTATATTCTATGATTAGCAAAGAAAATCCTAAGCCTACTAATAGCCCTATAATTATTACTCAAGATACTTTAACAGCAATAACTAATGATAATCTTATAGTTCCGAACTCTTTAAAAATAAGTTCTGATTCTGAAACTAGTATTACAGTTACATGGTCTGCTAATGAAAAAGAAGCTAAATCTTATTCAATTTATCTTGATGGAAATTTGATAAAAAGTGATATAACTCAGAAACTTTATACTTTATCTTCTTTGGAAAAAGGAAAAACTTATAAAATTGGAATTCAAGCTATTGGTAATAATTCAAAAAGCAATATTATTCAAATTGAAGCAAAAATTAATTATACGCCTAGTTCTTCAGGAGGTTATTCATCTCTAATAAGTACTAGTAATACAACTTCTAATACTTCTATTAATAACACAGCTTCAACTAGTAGTACAACAACTACAAGCTCCACCAACGCATCAAGTTCTACTTCAAGTACAGCTACAAGTTCAAGTAGTAGTTCATCAGCTTCAACTTCTAGTAATTCTACAAGCTCCACCAATTCAGTAAGTTCAAATACTTCTACAAGTTCAAGTAGTTCATCAACTTCAACTTCTAATACAACAACAAGCACAACTACTACTCCAAGTACTCCAGTTGTTATTCCAACAATAACAGTAGATGAATTATTATTTTCTCAACTTCATGTAATGCCTTCACAAGGTCTAACTTGGAATATAAATAGTAAAACTATTAATTATCAATTTGTAGGTGAAAGAGATACTTTAGCTATTGTTTCTTTTAAAGAAACTAATTTAATTAACCCTACTATGGAAATTTGGCTAAATGGAAATTTACAAACAGAAGTAACTCTACAAAAACCAACTAATTTTCCTAAAAGTGAAGGAAATGCTCCATTATTTAAAACACAAAGTTATACAGGAATTATTCCAGCTAAATTTATGAAATCAGGTTTACAAATAAAATTTAATGAAAATTCAACTAGTACTAAAACCTCTTTATTAGGCCCTTTAAATGTAACTAATAATAGTAGTGTAACTTTAGAAGTTTTACCTTTTTATTTATATGGTGCTTTCCCAGGTGCTAATGGCTCCCCTACTTTAGCTCAAACTCAATTACCAAGCTTGGGAGAGCAAGCAGAAATATATGAAAAATGGCCTGTATCTAAGCTAAATATAAAAACGCATCCAAGTGGTTTTGTTCAATGGCCTTATATGATTATTGCTCCACGTTTAGGAAATACAGCTTTTAGAGCTTTAAATAAAAATGATCAAAAAGATGGTTATGATACTATGAGTGCTATTTTAAATAATTTAAGTGCTATTCGAGATGCTAATGGTGATAGTGGCATTAACAAAGTTAGTTATTCACCATTAATAATGTGGAATTCTTCTAGTATTTATAGTTCTCCTGGTGGAGGTTTAGGAGGAGGTCATAGAGGAACAGCTGATCCAGATTTTGGAGGGGCTTTTATCCATGAAATGGGTCATGGTTTTGGATTACCTCATCAAGGAGATGCTTATACAGCAGGAAATTATCCTTATAAAAATGGTAGTTTATTAGGCTCAGCTTGGGGATATAATGCAACTCATAATGAATTTTTACCGCCTTTTATACCTCCAACTCATTCTTTATATAATAATTGCACAGGAAAAAGAGAATTAGATGATCAAAATAGATGTGTAAAACAAGATCCAATGCAAGGTGGTAATGGAGATAAAGATAAATCTTATTTTTATGCTACTTTTTCAGATTTTAGTACAGCTCAAATGCAAAATGATATAAATAAATTTATTTTTGAAGATAGTAATTTTACATCTGGTTATAGTCAATGGGATGAAACTTTAAAAACAAGAGTAGAAGTTCCAGTTCAAACTGTTTCTAAAGGAATTTTTGGTTTTGATCGCGGTTTACCAAGCAAAAAAAATGTAAACGTTCATACTATTATAATGACTTATAGTAATGTACCTTGTACAAATAAAGGGGTTGGAACTTGTAATAGTGAAGGTGTAGATACTAATATTTCTCAAATTTATCAACCAATATCTTATGTTGGAAATTTAAGAAGAGTTATTGACCCAACTATAAAAGCAGATAGAGATAGTATTATTCCAGATACAAGTGCAAATCCTTGGTATTGCCGTAATGGTGGTTGTGATTATACAGTTCGTGTAACTTATGATGATAATTCTACTTGGCATGCCTTAATTCAAGATGGTTTTAGACCTTTTAACCAAGCATCAGGAACTCCTAGTTCTACAACCCAAGATCCTACAAATGGAGATAGCTTTAAAGTTTGGGGTATAAATGCCCCAGGCGATAGACCAATTAAAAAAATAGAGTTACTTGATACTCCGATGGTTTGGAATGGAATGCCCACAACTCCTAGAGTTCTTATGAGTAGATAATAAGAATATATAAAAACGTAATTTACTACGTGACACACGCAAGGCGTGTCCCTACGTAAATTATGTTTTTACCTAATAAAATTTTTTACTTTTTACGATTTCTTTTATATAATCATGTATTATTAAGTTAAACTATTTATTACAAAGTTAAAAATAAAAAGTAATAAGAAGCATTTTTATTTAATAATAAGTGTATTTTTGTATAAGGTTTTTGTTGGTAATGTCAAATAATTTTACTCCTTCTAATTTATTAGATTTAGAAAAATTTTCCTTTTCTGATATTTTTTCAAGAGTTACTCATGCTTGGGAAGTTTTACCTCTAATTAAAGAGTTTTTATTAGAAACGGCTAAAAAGTTACCTAATGATTTTGAGCAAATAGAAGAATTTGTTTGGGTAGCTAAAAATGCTAAAGTTGAAAAAAATGTTACTTTTAAAGGTCCTGCAATAATAGGTTATGAAACAGAAGTAAGACATTGTGCTTATATAAGAGAAAATGTGCTTGTAGGAAATAATGTAACAATAGGAAATTCTACTGAAATAAAAAATTCTATACTTTTTGATGGTGTTCAAGTCCCTCATTTTAATTATGTTGGTGATTCTGTAATGGGTTATAAGGCTCATTTAGGTGCAGGTGTTATTTTATCTAATGTAAAATCTACTAAAGATAAAGTGAAAGTATTGGATATAAATAGCAATTATATTGATACTGGTTTAAAAAAATTTGGTGCTATTATTGGTGATTTTGTAGAAGTTGGTTGTAATTCGGTATTAAACCCTGGTACTGTTGTTGGTAAAAATAGCATAATTTACCCTTTGACATCTGCAAGAGGTTTTATTCCTGAAAATCATATCTTAAAAAATAATGGTTCTTTGGTAAAAAGAGTGATTCGTTAGTAAAAATTATTTCAAAAAACTTTATGATAGTATAAAAATTATCATAACGGAGTAAAAAATAGATGAAAGATAGTAAATATGAAGAATTAGAAAATAAATTATCTAATTTTGAAGATAAAATAACCTCTAAATTAGATAAATTATATAAATATAGAATAGTTCAGCTTACTTTAAAAGTTTTAATTTTATCATCTATTTCAGCTTTAATCTTTTTTAGAAGTGGTAAAAACAGAGATATTTCTTTATGGATCATAGGTCTTTATATACTAGCTGTTTCAGTTTTAGAACTAGTTGAATTAGAAGAACTAAGATATTTTTTCAAAGATAAAAATAAATAACTAAAATTTATTTATCTCAAATTTTTTAAGTAATTTTCTATCATAATTATACTCACTTACAGAGTTTACGGCATAAAAAGATACTACAGATCTGGTAGAAGAAAAATCTGCTAAGATATACCCTTTATAAGCTGGTTCAAAATAATTAAGGTTTTTTATAATTAAAGATGATATGGGTTTAAGATTAGATACAAAAGAAGGAATAGGCGAAGTTATAGATGTAGTAACAAACTCTTCACCTATTTTTTTATCTTTATATTTTAATTGTCCTTGAATAAACATATGCAAATCGCCAGTAAAAACGAGTGTATTTTTTATATCATTTTTATAAATAAATTCTAAAAGCTCTTGTTTTTCTTTCATGAAGCCATCCCATTCATCATAGTTAACGATAGTTTCAAAAAGATGGGCTTCCATCATCATTGTATTATTAGCTATTACTTTCCATTTAGCGGGTGTATTTAATAAAGAATTTTTTAACCATTGTTTTTGTTCTAAGCCAAGATAAGTATTATCTTCATTAAAAGATTTTAGAGTACAATCAATATTAAGAGGTGCAAAAGAAGGACAAGGTGCTTGTTTTCTGTATTGTCTTCCATCTATTAAATGTAACTCTACTAAGTTTCCTATATTATAATTTCTATAAATTTTAGTTCCATTTACAACTCTTACTGGTATATATTCAAAATAAGCCTGATAAGCATCCTTTATAAGTTGAGGTTTTTTGTTAAAAAAGTCTATCCCATTATAATCATTTTCTACTTCATGATCATCCCAAATATGCATAAAAGGTAAGTTTTTTCTAGCTTCTTTAAATGCTTTATCTGTAAAATAAGTTTTATACTTTTTTCTAAAACCTTCTAAGTCTTTTGCATATCCTGTATCATCCTTTCTTACTTTATATTTGGCATGTTCATAAATATTATCTCCAAGCATAACAACAACATCAGGGTTATCTTCTAAAATATTTTTATAAGAATTAAAGTAACCTGCTCCAAAATTTTGACAAGAAACAAAAGCGACTCTAAATCTTTTAGGATCTCTTGGTAAAGTTTTGGTTCTACCTATTTCGCTATACTCATTTTTATATTTAAAACGATAAAAGTATTCGGTATCTTGTTTTAAGGTAGTAATATCTAGTTTTATAGTATGATCTTTGGTTTTATCTGTTATAACATCATCAGACATTACAATTTTAGTAAATTCTTTATCTTTGGATATTTCATAGCCAACTTCTACTTTATCTGTATTTTCATCATTAATTCTAGTCCAGATTATTACAGAATTTTGAGTAGGATCTCCAGATGCTACTCCATCTAGAAAATAATTACTTACTATAAGATCTTTGTAAATATTTTTATCAATATTTTGGTTATTTTCTATAACACTAGGAGGAGGTCCATCTGTCCAATCTTCATGAGGTTTTGCAGCAGAATAAGCATAATTTTTTATATTTAAAACAAAGAAAAATATAAATGCAATAAATAATACTTTTTTTCCTGTTGCTTTAAAAAACATTCTAAATCCTTTTTGATTTGTTACTAAATTAAGATGAATTTTAAAACAATTTTAGCTAATTATAAGTGTTTTAAGTAACAAAAAACTTGATAAAAAATATTTTTGCTGAGATTAAAGTCTAAAAATAACTAGATTCGCTACAAGCAAAGTAATAATATTTATGATTATTTTATAACTCAAGTTCATAATCTTTTATTCTATTTATTTGAATATCATACGATGGTTTATTAGCTGTTACAAGAAACCCATTTCCTTTATTGTTTACATATGAATTATGGTAATAATAATTTTTATTTTTATTTTCTAATATAGTTTTTTTCACCATTTTAAAATTATTAATTTTTACTGATACTAAAGAGTAATTATCATTTTTTTTTTGTTCAAAAAATATAACCCCATTTCCATTTTTATCCATATAAATAGAATTAGATTTTGTACTCCAAATTCTAGAAATATAACTACCATAAATATTTTCGTAGATACCATTAATATCTTCAAATACAGTTACATATTCTTTTTCAATTTCATAGTTTTTTAGATTATGTTTGTATATAGAAAAGATATTATACACATCGGCTTTATATTCTAAAATAAATCCATTTCCTAAATTATCTAATGAATTATAAGTAATAAATATATTTTTAGATAAATTCTCTAAATCTCCTACATCTTTAAAGTTTTCTATTTTTTTGGCAATATAGTTAAAATCAAAGCTTTTTAATATTAAAAAACCATTTCCATTTATATCTAAATTAAAATCAAAAGAGTATTTTCTAGAGCCTTTTACATAAGTATCGGGTACATAAATATTATATTCTTCAGATTTATAATTAGACTCATTAAAAAAGATAATTTTTTTGATTAAGAAAAATATTTTTTTATTTTCCTCATCTCTAGCCAAAAAACAAAGAATATAATTATTTTTATCAATTTGAAGTATTTTATGCTCTCTATAATAAAGATTATTTTTATTTTCAAAATATATTTTTTTTGAATTATGATAATAATTATTTTCTATTTTAATTAAATAAAGAGGGTCTTTTAATATAAAATTAAAAAAATTATCCTCTACAGGATCAGGGTATATTTCTCTATAATAGTTTTCTCTAAAATAAGCTAAAAGACCATCATTATTTTTATCAGAGCTATATAAATTTATTCCTATATCGGCATCAGGTTCCTCATCTTTTAAACAAACTTTTTCAGTTACTTCTAAATTTTTTATTTTTAAAATTTCATTTGTAAAAACAATAGCTCCATTATCATTATCATTTAGAATTAAGTTTATTACTCTACCAACAAATGGTTTTCCCAGTTCTATTTTATAAAATGGAGTTGTATCACAATAAAAAGGGGTTAAAAATAAAAGGGTACAACTATTTAAAGAAATAAAAATAATAAATAAAACTAGTAGTATTTTTTTCATTCTTTTATATTAATAATGAATTATAATAATTTAAGGTCATTAAATCTAAAACTATAGTAAAATCATATCAAAAAGATTTTTTTATTTCAATAAAAAAATTATAAAAAAATATGCTACTCAAAAAATTAAATGCACATCTTAAGTTTAGTACTATTGCTATTTTTAATACTATCTGCTATTTTTATTTAAATAAAGGTATTAATGAATAATAAAATTAATTAAAAAGTAAAAAAATTTATAATCTACTATTTTTAATTGATATTAATTTATAATTTACAAAAATAAAATAAAAATGGAAATAATAAATAGAAAAAAAGACCACATAGATATCTGTTTAAATAAAGAAGTTAGCTTTAATAATTTTTCTACAGGCTTTGATAATTTACATCTAAATCATGAAGCTTTACCAGAAATAGATTTTGATGAAATAGATTTATCTATAGAATTATTTGGTAAAAAATTAAATGCACCTATTTTTGTTTCATCTATGACAGGTGGTTTAGAACAAGGTAAAAAAATAAATACTAATTTGGCAAAAGCTTGTCAAAAACTAAATTTACCGATGGGTTTAGGCTCTCAAAGAATTACTTTAGAAGTCCCTGAAAGTTTAGATTCTTTTAAAATTAGAGATGTAGCACCTGATATTACTTTATTTGCTAATATTGGTGCCGTGCAATTAAATTATGGAGTAACAGAAAAAGAAATTAACTTTATTATAGAATCTGTAGTAGCTAATGCTTTATTTTTTCACTTGAATCCTTTACAGGAAGCCATTCAACCAGAAGGTGATAAAAATTTTTCTGAGTTGATAAATAAAATAGAACATATTTCTAAAAATATAAAATATCCTGTTTTTATAAAAGAAACTGGATGTGGTATATCAAAAAAACTAGCTAATAAATTAGGTGATATGTCTATTACAGGTATTGATGTTGCAGGTGGAGGAGGTACTTCTTGGGCTTTAATAGAATCTTATAGAGCTAAATATCCATTACAAGCTAAAATAGGAGAAACTTTTAGAAATTGGGGTATTTCAACGGTACAATCATTAATCAATCTGAAAAATACTAAAAAAGATAAAATAGTTTTTGCTTCTGGTGGAATAAAAACAGGAATTGATATTTGTAAAGCTATTGCTTTAGGTGCAGATTCAGTAGGATTAGCATTGCCATTACTTCAACCTGCTATGGAATCAGAAAAAGCTGTAGAAGAAAAGCTATTACAATTAATTGAGGAATTAAAAATAGCTATGTTTTGTTTGGGTATAAAAAATATTTCTGAATTAAAAAATAATTGGTCTATTTTTGAAAGTTAATATTAAATTATATTATTTGCAATAGCAAAAATTAAAGCATCTTTTTTATTTTTTACACACATTTTTTTGTAAATATTATTTAAATGGACTTTTAATGTATTTAATGAAATATACATATTTAAAGCTATTTCTTTATTAGAAAGACCTTTATACATCATTTTTATAATTTCAGTTTCTCTATTTGAAAGTAAGTTTAAATTTAAGTTATTTTCATCAATTTTATTAGATATAGCTTCTTGTAAAAATTTTACATAGTCTATTTGGTATTTTTCAAATTTATTTAATTTATTTAGCATGTTTTTATAAAGCTCATTTATAATTAGATTTAAGATATTTAATATTTTTTTTGGTAAATATAAAAATATACCTATAATATCTATTTTACTAGCAATATTTACTGCTTCTAATAAATTATCTAAATAAGTATTTACTTTACTTTTATATTCAAAAACAGATTTAAAAATAAGATATTCGAGATAAACTAATGTATATTTATCTATTATAATGGATTCAAAAATATTAATAATTTCTTCAACTTTTTTATAATCTTCTAAAGTAATAAAAGATAAAATGGTTATATTCATAACTGATTGATTTAAACAATTTTTAGTTTTTATAGCATTAAAACTTTTATTACTAATATTTTTTAGCTTTTCCTTATCTTCTTTAAAAATAAATAGTAAATTATTATAATAATCAATAATATTTTTTATAATGCTATTATTCATCAATTCAAGTTTTATAATTATTTCTTCTGCCTCAAAAAATTTGTAATTAATTATATTAAAATAGAGCGAAATATATAAAGAATATGATTCTGTATAGATATTTTCATTATTAATTAATGAATTCATATAAGCTATTTTTTTTATATAAAAATCAGAATTGTTTTTTCCAATAAGTAATTCTAAATGTATTTCATCAGATATAAATTTTATAAGAGCATCATTCATTTTTAGTTCTAAAGAGTTATCAAATATATCTTTAATTGCATTTTTAATAAATAATTTAGCTTTTTTTATTTCTAATATTTCTCTAAGGTGTATTACATAATAATTAAGCATTTTTATTTTATTTTCAATATTTTTTATTTTTTCTAATCTTTTATGTATTATAATAAATGATTTACGTATTTCTGAGTTATCAGAGAGTGTATTTGACAAAAAATTACAAGCCCTCACTACTAAATCTTCATTTTCATGATCTAGAAAATTCATAAAAATATTTATTGCATATTCTCTATTATTTTTGCTTAATTCTATTTGTGCTTTATATATTTCAAAATAATCATACTTTTTTATTTTAAGAATTTTATTTAAAAAAGATTCAGCTTTGATAATAATATTATTAAATAAAAGATCTTTTATATATAAATTAGCAACTTTTTCGTTGTTTATTATATCATTAATATCAACATGCTTTAAATATTTATAAATATTTTCAATATAATAATTATTTTCTTCTGCTTTATTAATAACATCTACAATTTTTTTATAATTTTTTAATTTTAAATATTGTTCTAGTAATTCATTATACATATTCATTTTTGTATAAAAACTTATGGATATTTCTAATATTTCTTGTTCTAAATTGGGTATTTCTTTGTTAAAAATAGTAAATAATATTTTAGAAAATAAATTATTAATTTTATAGAAATTACTTATATTGTCTATATTTTCAATTAAATAGTTATTATATAATTCGTTTAATATATTTTGGCTATTAGTTATATTATTTATTAAGTTACATAAATTATAGTTAAATTTATCCAGTAAAGATAACTTTAACAAGAAATACTTTGTTTTTTCATCAAAAAATAATATTTTATTTAATAAAGTAATATACTTAGAAAAATTTTCATTTTTATTATAATAATAAGAAATTTTATTTTTTTTATTTAAATATAAATAGCAAATTTCTAAACCTAATCCCCATCCTTCTGTTAGAGAATATATTTCATAAATTTCGTTTTTACTTAATTTTAAGTCATCATTTTTTAAATAAAAGATCTTTATATCATCTAAGTTAAGTAAAAAATTAGTTTGTTCAATAAATAAAATTTTATTATAAGTATTTATATCAAGATTAATAGTTTTTTTATTTTTAGTTAGTATATAAATATTAGTATTATCTGGTAAATACTGTATTAGGTAAGAAAAATAGTCTAAAATTTCTGAATTTGTTATTATTTCAAAGTTATCAATTACAATTTTAAAATTAATATGTTTTAATAATATAAACTCTCTAAATAATAAATTTATTATTTGTAAAGTATCCAATTTTATTAAGTTAGATTCAAAATCTTTAAAAAAATTTGGGTAGATGTTATTTCTTACAGATGTTACTAAATAAGTAAATAAATTTTTTATATTATTATCATATTTATCTAAAGAAACCCAAGCTACTAATTTATTTCTTTTTTTTATCCAATTAACAATTGAACTTGTTTTTCCAAAACCAATCCCTGCTCTTAGAACTATTAATGATTTATTATCACTAATATCTAATAAGGATTCTATTTTATTTATAAATATATTTTTATAATTAATTTCTGGTAATTTTATTTTTTTATTATTAATAATATCAATCATTAATCAACCTTTTATAAATATATATTTTATAGATAAATTATTACATATAAAAATTTTTTTAATCTTATAAAAAGTATTATTTTAGTATTATTTTATAATACACTAAGAAGGTATAACTTATACTTTTATATAATTACCTTATATTATTAATTTAGTGTTAAGAGGTATTTTTATGAGTTTTCAAGTTACACCTAAAATTCAAACCTTTTCTGAAGGTATTAAAAATGGAGATGTAAAAGAAATAAAAAATTCAGGAGAAGATGATAAAATAAAAAAAGGAAAAATAAGTGAGCCAACAACTTGTATTTTTCCAAAACCTGCAACTGATTCTGATAATACTAAAAAATATCCAGAAAAACAGCTTAAAGAAATAAAATTACCTTTTGGTGATGGAACAATATATTGTGGTGGTGGCTCAAAAGATCCTGTTTCATGTGGAGATGGAAAAACTTTTGGTATAGGTATTTTAAAAGCTAATGAGCCTGATGCTAAAACTATTGATGGTTTAAAAAAATCAGCTAAAGGTAATGATGATAAAATAGACAATAAAGGAAATATAAAAAAAGACCCTCTTCTTTGTAGTGGAACAGAGCCAAATAATAAAGATAATGATAAGATTATTAATGGTTTAAAAAAATTAGCTAAAGGTAATGATGATAAAATAGATAAAAATGGGAATATAAAAAAAGACCCTCTTCTTTGTAATGGGACAGGTGAGCCAAAAATTAATAACGATCCTTTTCTTCGTAATCCTTTTAAACCTGGTTTAGATAATCCTACCGACGTTGTGATAAAAAAATTACATAAACAATCGTCAAAAAACTCTCCAAATATTGATCCTGATACAATTAGAGAGAAAGCTAAAGAAAAAGTTATTATCAATAAACTAATAAAAGGTAATCCTAAAATAGATATAAGAGAAATAGGTCCTAAACCACCTACAAAAAATCCTCTTGAACCTATCGAATGTGGTGATGGAAAAACTTTTGGAATAGGGATAAAATAGTAAAAAGATTCATGGTACAAAAAATAATATAGCTACTCCCATATAAATAAAATACAAATATAAACGTAAGGAACTGTTCATAACAGTTCCATATTTTACACTAAAAAAGGGGAATAGCTATAAATATAAAAGTACTAATTTGTTTTACTTTTTATTTATCTAATGTAAAATTATTATAAATAAATTGAAATATAAAACTCTCTAAAAAGTAGGTAAAATTTTTATTGAAAAAATTAGTTTCTATTATTATAGTTAACTTTTACTCCAGTAATTTTTTAGAAAACTGTATTAAATCTATATATGAAAAAACTAAAAATATTGAATTTGAAATTATTATTGCTAATAATAGTCCAGAAGATAATATTAGTTATTTAAATGAAAAATATAATATAAAAATAATCGAAAGTAATATAAACTTAGGTTTTTCTAAAGCAAATAATTTGGCAGTAAAAGAAGCAAATGGAACTTATATATTATTCTTAAACCCAGATACAGAATTTTTAAATGATGTATTAGATATTTTTATTAATTTGTTAGAAAGTTCTAAATTTAAAGTTTGTGGTGGAGAACTCTTTTATACTAAAGAAATAAAACAAGAATCTTATGGAAATTATCCATCTTTAACTCAAATTATATTTGAACTTGGATTAAATAAAGTTTTTAAAACTTATTATAAAAAAAATTTATCTACAGGGATTATTGATAAAGAAGGTCTTATAAAAGAAGTTGATTATGTAACAGGTGCAAACTTATTTATAAAAAAAGATGCTTTTGAGAAAGTAAAAGGTTTTGATGAAGATTTTTTTCTATATTACGAAGATACAGAACTATGTTTTAGATTAAAAAAACATAATTACAAAATAGGTTTTATTCCTAATGCAAAAATTTTACATCATTTAGGTAAATCATCTAAAGATGAAACAAAAAAACTTATAATTGCAGAAAAAAGTAAGTATTTATTTTTTCAAAAATCTTATGGGAATTCTTATAAAAATCTAGCAAAATTATTATATTTATTTAAATATTTTTTAGCTTTTATTATTACTCAAGATAATAAGTATTTAAAACTTATAAAAGCTATATTTTATTAGAGTTATATTCTTTTTTATAATCAAAAGTAAGCCTTTTATCCATTATATAAAACCATAAAGGAGGAAAAAAAGAAATAACCATACTAGCTGGATACCCAAAAGGTAGTTGAGGTGAACCTTTATAACTATCTAAAGTTTGATATTTTTTACTTGCTAAATAATGATGATCAGAGTGTCGAGTTAATTCATAAAGCATTATTCTACCCAAAGAAAAATCTGAATTCCAAGAATGATAAGGTTTAACTGTTTCATATTTTCCAGAAGGTAATAATTCTCTATTTAAACCATAATGTTCTATATAATTTATGGTTTCTAAAAGTAAAATACCTAAAAACCCTACTATAAAAACAGCTGAAGCAATATAAACACCAAAAAAGTAATAAAAGAAAGCTAAATAAAAAAACTTTATTATATGAAAAATTAGCATTTCATTATTTAGACTAAAAAATTTCTGTTGATTTTTTTCTAACAAAGTAAGTTGAATTTTCCAAGCACTAAGATAACTACCTTTTATGGATCTAAACCAAAATTGATATAAATTTTCACCTTTACGAGAAGATGCGGGATCATTAGGTGTAGCAACATTTTTATGATGACCTCTATTATGCTCTATAAAAAAATGCATATAAAAAGCGGGTAATAAAAGAGCTTTAGCTAAAAAGTTTTCAAATTTATTTTTTCGGTGTCCTAATTCATGTGCTACATTAATACAACAGGCACCTATAACAGTTCCTACAGAAAGTGTAATACCTATAAGTTCAGATAATTGTAAGCTATCAAAAAGTAAAGAATTTACATATAAAAAAACAACTAAATAAGAAATAGGGACATTAAAGTAAAGTAATAAATCATAAAAACGTTCATTTAAAATTTCTTTTTTTTCATTATCACTATAATTGCTTTCATATTTTGGTATAAATTGTTCAAAAATAGGTAAAATAAAAAATATAATAAATACTGTCAAAAAAGAATAATAACCTTTATAAGTTATAGATAAAAAAGAAGATATTGGTATAAAATAAGCTAAGAGATACTTGAATTTAACAAAATTTTTAATATAGCTCATATAAATCTTTTAAAACCATAATGCTATCTAATATTAATTATATAAAATTTTGATTTATTTTTAAAGTGTTACTTTTAAAGTAAAAATAATATGATAAAAAGTTATAAAAAAACTATTTTTTATTGTAAAATTAGTTAGTAGTTTTTTACTTAGATTATAAAAGACAGGGTGTAAAACTTGAAAAGAGTAGAACATAAAATCTTACATTGTGTTGAAGGTAATTCGGATAAAATATACGAAGTAGATCTTTGTGAAGTTTCTGAAAATAAATACTTGGTAAATTTTAGATTTGGAAGAAGAGGTGCTTCTCTAAAAGAAGGAACTAAAACTAATAGCCCTGTAGATTTTAATGAAGCCAAAAAACTTTTTAATGAACTTGTTAGCTCAAAAACTAAAAAAGGTTATAATGAATTAACTCAAGAAATACAAGAAGAAGAAAAAGAAGAGATTAAATTAGTTATACCTAAATTAGAAGGTAATAATCTAAAAAATCAAGCTGTTTTAAAAAGATTAATTACAAAAACAAATAAAAAAAATGATTGGAAATTAACAAGAGCTATTTATAAAGCAGGGCAATTAAAAATAAAAGAAGCTGAGGATTTAATTTTAACTCATTTAGAAAATACTTTTAAACCTACAGGTATTTTAAGTACGGCAGTAACAGAAATTTTTTCTAAAGGTAATAAATATGAATTAGAAAAATATACTTGTATTTGGGCTTTAGGTTTTTTGGGTGGAGAAAAAAGTATTATAGCTTTAGAAAAGCTTCTAAATTATGAAAAAACATCTAATTATTTAAAAAGAATAACTATTGAAGCTTTAGTAAAATTATATCCAGAAGATAAAGTAAAAAAATTAAAAGAAGAAAAATTAGAAACATTCCCAAATGATTTAAAAATTCCTATAAAACAAAATAATTCTAAAATTTTAAAAAATAATTTAGTTAATTATTTGAGTGATGATGATTATAAAAAATTTGAAATTTTGAGTGATATCTATTTTATAAATGACGAATGTTGTAGATCTGCTCTTTTAGATTTTATAAAAAATTGTCCTTTTACTCCAAATTATTTTAAGCAAATTAGATATATATTTAAAATAGCTGAATATAAAAGAGATGGAGAAATTTTTGGACTTATAGCTCATAGATTTGAAAAAGAAAAAGAAATTTTTAAAGGAAATAGTTATAATAAAAAATACTTTTTTACCGAATATAATATAGATTCTATAAATTTGGATAAAAATAATTTAAATACTTTAAAAGAAAAATATAAAACAAAATCTTATTGGAACAAAGAAGGTCTATATATAAAACATGAAGATGTTTTAAAAGAACTAAAATCAGAAGATTCAAAATTTTGTTTTAGTCGAAAAACAAAAAATTATCTTAAAAAAAGAGTTACTAGAACATTAAGAGAATTAGGAGAAAATAATGATTTAGATTTTATAAAAATGGCTGTAGGGGTTCTTTTACCTTATAAAGATGAAGATAAGGAAGATATAAAAATTTCTGTAAAAGAATATACAGATTGGAATACTTATTATAAATCTAACTATAGAGTTAGAAATAATGTAGTTAATGGTAATGCTTATAAAGAATATGCCAAATCTTTGGCTTTGAATTTTATTTTATATAAAAATTCTGAAAAATTTAAATTAAAAAAGAATGGAAATACTTGGTCTATAAATTTACCTAAAGACCTAGAAAAAGGCTCTGTTAATATTTTTGAAAATAGTATAAATAATTATCTAAATAGCGATACTTACAAAAAATTGGATGAAAATAAAAGAACAGAAGCTTTTTCTAATTTATGGGATAAAAATCCTTTAGGTTTAATACATTTAATAATAGAAAGTGAATGTGAATTGGTTCATGATTTTGCAACTAAAGCACTTTTAGATCATAAAAAACTTTGGGAACAATTAGATGAAGAAGCTTTATTAATTATTTTAAGTAAAAAATATCTAAATACCTTAAAAATTGGTCTAGAAATTGCAAAAGTTCAATATGAGCAAACTAAATCTCTTAAACTTATAAAGTCTTTAGCTAATGCTAATTATATTTTAGCTAGAAAACAAGCTTTTACTTGGATTGGAGAAAATAGAGAAATTATAAAAAAAGATCCTGATTTTATTTTTAGTTTAATTAGTTCTAATTTTCCTGATACACGTGAACTAGGAACAAATTTATTATCAGTAAATAATTTATCGGAAAAAGATAAAATCTATTTTATAACTAAAACTATTTCTACCCTAAAACTTTTAAATGAAGATGAAAAGAACAAAGCTAAAGATATTTCTAATGCTCTTATAATAGCTTTTCCTTATCAACTAGAAGAAGTAGGATTAAGCATTGCAGAAGATTTATTAGAACATAAATTAGAAGCGGTACAACTTTTTGGTTGTTATTTAATAAATAATAAAAAACTATCTCCTCAAAATGTTTCTCAAAGTTTAATAGATAATTTAATAAATTCTGAATATGAAAGTGTAAGAGCTTTTGCTATAAAAATACTTTCTAAATTCCCAGAAGAAAATATTATTTTAAGAAAAGAGCTAATTTTATCTTTTTGTGTTAACAAATTACCTGATATAAGAAAATCCATTTTACCTTTATTAATGCAAATAATTAAATTTAAAACTATTAGTAATTCTTGGGATAGATATGCCTTAGAAACAGGTCAAGATTCTTACACTTATACTAATATAAATCCAGAAACTCAACAAATTGATATAAGAAATAAATTTTTTGCTGAAAATATTACAAGAGAATTATTTACCTTTTTAAAAGAAAAAAATAATGATAGAGAATTATTAAAAGATGTTTGTCTATTAATAGAAAATAATTTAGTAGATTTACATTATTGCTTGGATAAAGATTTAATTTTAGAGGTTTTAAAAAGTAAAAATATTGAAACTCAAGAGTTATGCGGTAAATTATTACAAAAAAATCCTAAAATAGCGTTTGAATTAGAATTATTAGAAATTGTAAAATTATCAAATCATGAAATTAAAACTGTAAGAGAAGCTAGTTGGAAAATGATTTTAGTAATAAAAGATAATATTCTAAATTCTAATGAAAATATGTCTAAAATTATTCGTTTTTTTGATTCTAAAAAAGAAGATACTAGAAAATTTGCTTGTGAAGAGTTTAGTAAATATTTTTATGAAACATCTTGGTCAACAGAGTTTTTAATAAGTTTATGCGATAGTATTTATGAAGATATTAGAGCTTTTGCTAGAAATTCTATTATGAATCATTTTAAAAGTAGTGATGGTCAACTTTATTTAGCAAAACTAAGTGAACATCCATCATCTGATATACAACTTTTTGCTACTAACTATCTAGAAGCTTATTGTTTTAATGATTTGGAAAGATTAACTGAATTAAAACCTTATTTTAAAAGAGTTTTATCCAATGTAAATAAATCTAGAACTGCAAAAAATAGAATTTTAAGTTTTTTACAAAAAGAAGCTAATAATAATTTTGAAAGTGCTTTGTTGGTGGCAGAAATATTAAATTGGTATTCAGCTACAGTCGCTATTGGTGATAAAGCTAAAGCTATAGAGATTTTATTAAATTTACAAGAAAATTACCCAGATCTTAATTCTGCTGTAAAATTAGTAAATTATGAAATAAGATAAATATTATTTAGGATAAAAAAGGTATAAAAGGTAAAAATGTTATTTAACTACTCTTACAAAGGTAACTCTACCATAAATAACCTAAATTCATCTCAAACTAATATGTCTTTTGTTCCAGATACTAATAGAGAACCTACTTTTTTTAATGGTGAATTAGCAAAAAGCCTAGAATTTAGAGAAGCTATGAGTGCTTTGCATGATGTAGTTATTTCTGATATGAGATTACCCAAAAAAGATAAAACTGAATATAAAGCTTGGGCAGAACAGCAAGAACAAATTGACTTTATGAAAGTAGCTATAGAAAAAGAAGCTGTAAAAGAAAAAATTGAGGTTTTAGAAAAAGAATTAAAAGTTATAAATAATAGCAGTTATGAGAGAATGAAACCTTTTTATGAGGCTAGACAAAAATATTTTGATTATTTATATAAAAAAGAAAAAGATGTATGGTTTGTTTTGGATCCTGTAATTACAGTTCATCCAGATGAAGTATTTTTTGAGTGTTTTAGTATGGATGAATCTAGCTACGGAAAGTTAAGTGTTGATTATTCTGGTTTCAAAGATATAAAAGAATTTTCTTGTGGAACCACAAATATAGATTATTCAGAAGATTTATATCAAGAATTTCAAAAAATTAGAACCTATAAAAGTACTTTTTTTAATATAGATCCCTCTGGTTTTGAAGTAAAAACAGAAAATCAAGATGATTTTAAAGAAGTAAAAATAGATTTACCAGATAGTTGGGTAAGAGGTTTTTTACAAGTAAATTCGGCTATGTCTTTACCTAGTACCAAAGTAGATTTACATCCTATTGATGTTTATAATATTTGTTTTATTTTAAAACGTAAAAAAGAAACTTTAGGCCCTAGAAGCATGAAATATATTTTAAAACCCAATCAACCTATAAAAATTATTTTTGAACCTTGGAATATAGAATTAGAATGTCCTAGAAGTATTTATTATGGAGAAATAGAACAAGAAATAAGAGTTTGGGGAAGAAGACGAATTTTAATTTTGGAAAGATTAATACAATTAGCCAAAAAATTTACTGTGTATCTTTTAGGAAATGGAATGCCGTCTTTTTATATTGCAGATTTAGTACATATGTCTTTTACTTTAGGTTTGTCAGGTTGGAGTGCTAATGATTGGTCTAAATCTAGTAATTTTGACCTTATGGCTCCAAGAGCTGAAGTTGATGACATAACAAAACAAACTATTTTTAAAGCCTTAAAAAGTAATTGGTATGAAAAACCAGAAAAGCTTGCTAAAAATCTAAACTTAGATAAATCATTAGTACTAGGTGCTTTAAGTGCTTATACTCAAGCTGGTAGAACTATTTTTGATTTAAATAAAAATGTTTATAGAATTAGAGAACTAACCAAAGATCCTTTACCTATGGGAAAACTAAGATTTGCTAATGAAAGAGAAGAAAAAGCATCTAAGTTTATTTCAGAAAAATCAGTTTCTTTATCAAATATAGAAGAAAATAATAATAAAAGCTTAAAATTAGATGGTTTGGTAATAGATAAAGATAAAAGCTTTTATCCTAGTATAGAAATTGATTCAGATCAAAAACTTTCCTTTGCAAAATGTGATTGTAATTGGTATAATCATAATAAGCTTTATAAAGGCCCTTGCGAACATATGCTTGCTATAAGAATGTTTTATAACAAGACTGTTTGATTGTACTTTTACAGAAATATAAGAGGTTTTCTTGCAATTTGAATAGTGTTTCGCTATTTGTGTTTTTTGATATGTCATGCATCATCGGATGCCCTCTCGACTGTGAAGTCCGTTTCACTACCTGTACAAACTCCGGTTACAACACCGAGTGTTGAATGTTGTACAGGTAGTGAGGACTTCTTGAGTTGAGTGCCCCGATCCTAAGAGGTTTTCGAAGAACCTTATATTTCTGTTTTTTCTTTTTTTATCCTAAATTTTAAGTAAATTAAAAATAATATATCTAATCCTATATTTTTTACTTATACTATTTTGGTTAGGGGCAAAGCATATGATAATAAACGATTCACGTTTATATTCCTACTTCAATATACACATTACTATTTTTTATGCTATAATTAAAAACATAAATTGGGGGTGTCACGGTTTCGACATGGAGTCAGATGGCTTAAGTGGCAGGTCGAGAGAGTCAAGGTTCTCGTAAAACTATTGGCAAAAAAGTAAACGCAAATAAAAAATTGTTTGCTATCCCTTCAATGAAAACTTCTAAAGCTGTTGCTTTAGCTGCTTAATAGTTGAATTAGGATCTTAGAGTCTTCATGACTACGTGAAGATTCTTCGTATAGGTAGTGGTTGCAGTTTAAAAGAAAGTCAAATGCTTTTAAATTAAGACTTAGGTTTGAATTGAAAAATAAAAATCTTGTACGTGGGAGTTTTATTTTTTGAAATTAAAATACGTAACAAGCTTGTAGAAGCTTAGGTAGTCGGTTTTATGGACGCGAGTTCAATTCTCGCCATCTCCACTTTGAAAGAGTCTTTTAGACTCTTTTTTTAATGAATTAAAGTTCCCAAATAAGGAAAAAATTATGAAAGCTGATTTAGTAATAAAAAGTAATAGAATATTAACTCCAAATGGTTTTGTAGATGGTTTTTTATTAATAAAAGATGAAAAAATTTTAGATATTACTAAAACTTATACAGAAAATAGTTTTCATGATGTAGGTAACTCTGTTGTAATGGCAGGTATAGTTGATTCTCACGTACATGTAAATGAACCAGGTAGAACAGATTGGGAAGGTTTTGAAACAGCCACAAAAGCAGCAGCAGCAGGTGGTATTACAACACTAGTTGATATGCCTTTAAATTGTAGCCCAGTTACAGTATCAGAAAAAGCTTTAAATATTAAATTAGAAGCCATAAAAGGTAAATTATGGGTTGATTGCGGTTTTTGGGGTGGTGTAATCCCAAATAATTTAGATGAATTAGAAAAACTTTTAAAAGCTGGAGTATTAGGATGTAAGGCTTTTTTAATAGATTCTGGTATAGATGAATTTCCTAATGCAAATAAAAAAGACCTTCAAGAAGCAATGCCTATACTAAAAAAATATAATGTACCTTTATTAGTTCATGCAGAATTGGAAGATGAAGCGAGTAAAAATTTTGTTTATACAGATTCTAAAAGCTATCAGAATTTTTTAGACTCTAGACCAAAATCTTTAGAAGATAATGCCATAAATTTAGTAATAGAACTATGTAAAGAAAATCATTGCAGAACTCATATTGTTCATTTATCTTCAGCTGATGCTTTAAACTCTATAAATGAAGCAAAAAAAAGTGGCTTACCTTTTTCTGTAGAAACTTGCCCTCATTACCTTACTTTTAGTGCAGAAGAAATTGATGATGGTGATACCAGATTTAAATGTTGTCCTCCTATCAGAGAAAAATCAAATAATGAAAAATTATGGGATGGTGTAAAAAATGGAACTATCGATTTTATAGTATCTGATCATTCACCTTGTACTGCTAATTTAAAATTAATGGAAGCTGGTGATATAGAAAAAGCTTGGGGTGGTATTTCTGGTTTACAATTTAGCTTATCTTTAATTTGGACAGAAGCCAAAAAAAGAGAAATTTCTATTGAAACACTTTCTGATTTAATGAGTGTAAAAACAGCAGAATTTATTGGATTAGCAAACACTAAAGGTAAAATATCAAAAGGTTTTGATGCCGATTTATTAATATGGAATCCAGAAGAAGAATTTGTAATAGAAGAAAAAATGATACAACACAAAAATAAGGTAACTCCATATTTAAATAAAAAATTATTTGGAGTAGTAAAAGAAACCTATTTAAGAGGTAATAAAATTTATGAAAATGGTAATTTTATAAATAAACCTATTGGTGATTTTTTATTAAAAAAATAATTTAGGTTTCATTATCCCATTCTATAACAGCATTACCAGTCCCTATAACATTTCCATAAGCATGTAGTTTAGCAGGATAAGTCGGTATATCTAAAGCTGATAACATCCAAGCTAAAGCACCTGCTTTTACTTCTGCTGCAGACATATCTATGAATTCTGATAAAACATCTAATACTTGCTGGCTTTTTCCTTCTTTCATTAATTTTATCATTTGCATATCCCATAAATATTGAGAGTGATTATAAACATGTTCACAACTCATATCTTCAGGTATTTCTGCTTCATGAACAAAATGCCTATGGGATAAAGAGTTAGAAGCTAAAACAACTGCTCTTTTGCCACTTTCTTCTACTGCTTCTTTAGTAGCTTGACCCAACGCCATCATTTGTTTCTGCCCTACTTCATTAGAAAAATAATAAGGTGAATTATTAGAAGATATAGAAATAATAGGGATATCCCAATTAGGATTTATTAAATGTAAGGTAGTAATAGTTCCATAATCTACTCTAAAATCTGGATTTTTCATTATTTTACTAAGTAACCCTTTTTTTTCTGCTTTTTCTGCTATCAAAAGAGATAAATCTACATCTACATTAAGATCATATTGGTATCTAAATAAATGAGGAAAAATAGGATCAACAGATAGACCCTTAAATTTTGGTAAACCTAAAACATGATGTCCTACAATAGTTTGCCAGTGTGGTGAATGAACAATTAAAACATCTGGTTTTTTGGCTAAAATATTTTTTCTACAATTTTCATAGCCCCATCTCAAAACTTCCCAACCACCTTCAGAACGAGGTTCATTCTGAGAAGGATTTTCTGCATAAACTAAATGAGGGGGATGAGGAGCTAAAACTCCAGCAATTATTTTACCTTTTTTCATATGTTTTTAATATATTTAAATTAATAGCATTAAAATATTTTCTTGTATTTTATAATAAAAAAAGATAATAAATTTTAAATATAAGTTAAGTTTAGTTTTTTAATGATGAAGCGTGATACTTCGACAGGCTCAGTAGGCAATCGTGAATGGTGAGTCGTGAATCGTGAATAGTTAAAAGTGAGAAGTTAAAAGTTAGAAGTGAGAAGAATAGAAGAGTAAGTCGTGAATGGTGAGTCGTGATACTTCGACAGGCTCAGTAGACAAGCGTGAATAGTTAGAAGTTAGAATTAGTTGTGAAATGTAGTGGTAAGCCTTGCGTTTACCACGAAATGAAGCTACAGTTTTGGACTCTTTTTAGAGACTAATATAATTTATTTCAAAAATATGTAATTATCTATAAAAAAATTAAAAATTCAAAGTATAATATCCAAGATTAACTAAAAATGATTGTCTTATTCTGCATTACTACTTATAATTAAAGAGTGTTTTTAGGTGTAAGTAATTTTAAACTTTAAGACATTATTATTGAGACTAAAAAATAATTATTTTATAAAGACTCAGTAATTTTAAGGTATTATAAATTAGAAAGGTATTAAATTTTATGTTAAAAGATCAAATAAGCAAAGATTTAGCTGAATCTATGAAAGCTAAAGATGAAAAAAGAACTTTAGCTATTAGAAATATTAGAACTAAAGTTATTGAATTAGAAAAAAGAGATACTACTAAACCTGTTAATGATGCTGATATTATCTCTGTTTTAACAAAATTAGCTAAGGAAAGAAAACAATCTATTGAAATGTTTGAACAAGGTGGAAGACCTGAATTAGCAGAAGCTGAAAAATTTGAATTAGGGGTAATAGAATCATATTTACCAAAACAAATGTCTGTTGAAGAGATAGAGGCTAAAGTAAAAGAAATAATTACAGAAAATAGTTTTGCTTCTGTTAAAGATATGGGTAAAGCTATAAAAGTTTTTAATGAGAAATATTCAGGAATGGCAGATGGTAAAACTGTAAGCGAATTAGTTAAGAAGAATCTTGGCTAATGCATCCTCATTATTATAATTTAAAACTTCACCGAGTTCTGATAAGTGATTTAATCTTAGTTAGAAAACCTGATGATTCTGCAAAAACTAGAATTTTTATCAAAGGTTTGGAAGAATCTATTGCAGAACTTGGTGTTTTAATGCCTTTATTAGTAATGAAAAGTCCCGATTATGAACATAAATTTGTTTTATTAGATGGTTATAAAAGATTAGAAGTTTTAAAACACCTAGAAAATAATATTTTAGCTGTTAATGTTCTTATAGCAGAAGGCTCTCAAGAAAATATTTCTTTCTCAGTTAATAGAGTAAGAGGAGAACTTTCTAAGTTATATCAAGCTATGTATATTTATAATATTATGATAAAAGAAAAAATTAGTCAGGATGAATTATCTAGGCGTTTTATGATGTCTAAAGGTGAAATTTCTAAATTATTAAGTGTAGTAAGACAGCCCAGCTTAGTAAAAATGGTTAAATCTGGCATGAGTATGACTAATGCCAAATGTTTAGCTGTAAGTCTTTCTGGGCTGAAACATGAGCAAAAAGAAAAACAAATAAATAATGTAAAAGTAGCTTTACCAAATGAAGAAGATATTTCTACCAGAAAATTTGAAAAATTAACTAAAGTTATTTCAAAATATAATGAAAAAACTAATCAAGTACTAGATAGTAGAGATATTAAAAAAGTATATGATTATATGGAGAAAAATGAAAATACTTTTATTAGCCCAGAAAAATTAGTTACATCTTTAATAAAAACACATAATATAGAAACTCCACAATTACGACCAGCTAAATTTTTAGAAGCTGTTAGAACTATGTGTGACAATATTAGTTCTGAAAATATCAAATTTGATATTAATAATAGCGGTTCAGTTTCTTTTAGAATGAAAATGAATGCAGAAGAGTTCAGAAAATTTAAAGCAATTATCGGAGAACGTTATTTTGATAATTCTGGTAATTACTCTTCTTAACTAAGAATCAAAAAGTGGCGATTGAAGAAAACGATTAGATTTATTTTCATCTAAAATAAGTAAAGAATGGTTAGAAGAATCAGTCATTAATTCTTTAATTTCTTCTTGTTCAGAAACTTTATCCTGATTAAATCTAGAATTAGTTATTTTATCAATTTTAACATCAAACTCATCTTGTATTTTTTTATGATTTAGATAATCTTCTGTAGTACTAAATTGATATTTTCTTTTTTGCTTTAATTTAGAATACATCTCTAAAAGATAAGCATCTTCTGTTTTATCATCATCAAATTTTTTGTATTTAAAAGTTTGATTAATAACGTTATCAATTTTTAAATTGGTATTATTTTCAGTAGCAACAGCTTTTAAAGATAAGGTTAAAATATCATGTATTTCTTTTTGTTCTTTTGTTGCAGTATTAGGATTAAAACCATTTAAGAAATCATTAACTTTAGCTAATAAATTTGAAAAAATTTCTTCTTTAGATTTACTAGGATCTTGAGCTTCTTTGAAATAGGTATTTATCATTTTTAGTGCATCCATAGCACTTTTATTATTTCTCTGAGCTTCAGCTACTAATTTTCTTATGAGTTTTTCAAATTCTTCAGCATCTTTTAATAATTTTTGATATACAGCTGTTACATAAAACTTAGATACTGAAACTCCTTGTGTCATATACTCTTGGTATGATTTACTGGTGGTTTCATCAAATGTTTTAGCAGAATAATTAACATAGCTTTTAATAGCAGGTTCTGAATCTGTAAATTTGCTTAAACATTTTTGAAAAGATAATTCAGCTGTTCCTGCATTAGATAATTGTTTTTCTGTAGATTTAGTACTAGTAGAATTACCTACTAAATAAGAGTATGTATCTGTATTTTTTTTATTACTTAATATATTCATTCTTTTTCCTAAAAGAAAAATAAAATTATCCTTTTATAATAATATCATATTTTTTGATTAAAAAATATGCAACTAATTTAAATGAATATAGATAATTTGAAATTTTTAACATATAAATTTATAAAGATAGTTACACTTAAAATAATAAAAAGTTGCATTATGTCATACCTTTGAAAAAAGGTATCTAAGCAACTTTTACCATTAATTTTGTATTAGTTAAAATAAATTATTAAGTTATATTTATATGTAATTTTTCTTAAAAAAACAATGCTATTATATAAACATGAGATTTTGAATTTATAAAAAACAATGATTTCTTTATCTAAATACGAAATAATAATAAAACCTAGAAATAACTTAGTTTTACCTAAGGAAAACAAAGGAAATACCTTGAGAGGTGGCTTTGGTATTACTTTTAAAAAAATGGTTTGTGTAAAAGATTTTAACTTTAAATGTAAAGAATGTGATTTTTTTAAAAACTGTCCTTATCCAATTATTTTTGAACCTTCTCCACCAGAAGATGCTGAAGCTTTATCAAAAAATTCAGATATCCCAAGACCTTTTATAATAAAACCTCCTTTGAGTAAAAAAACAAATTATTCAAATGATGATTTAATTAGATTTTCACTCGTTTTAACTAATAGAATTATTAATCTCTTACCGTATTTTATTACTACTTTTATAGAATTAGGAAATCAAGGAATTGGAGTAAATAGAGGGCAATTTGATATTATAAGTATAAAAAATAATGAAAAAGAAATTTTTAGCCAAGGTATTTTACAAAATTATTCAGAAAATATTTTAATACAAAAAGAAAGTAAAAATATTAGTTTTATAAAATTAGAGTTTTTAACTGAAACTACCTTAAAATCAGCTGGTAAAATATTAGAAAAACCTGATTTTGGGACTATTATAAAAAGGCTTAGAGATAGAATAGCTAGTTTGGATTTATTTTATGGAACAAAATGGGAAGCTGATTTTAAAAAAATAGGTTCTGAAGCTGAACTAATAAAAAAAGTAGAAGATAATACATATTGGAATAATAAATCAAGATTTTCAAAAAGAAATAATGTAAAACATGATATGAGTGGTTTTTTAGGTGAAGTTTCTTTTGAAGGCAATATAACACCTTTTATGGAAATATTAAAAATAGGAGAACTAATTCATGTAGGAAAAGGAGCTGTTTTTGGTAATGGGTGGTATAGGATAATAGAGGTTAAATAATATGGCTATAAAATATGTTGGACACCCTTTTGTTGATGTTGGTGTTTCTGTAATGGAAATAATTTTAGGAAAACAATGTGAAGATTTCACAGAAGATGATATAAAAAAAGCTAATGATGAATTAATAAAAAGATATGATAAACCGATTTTAAAAAGTTATTTATCAACTATATTCCCTAATTCTTGTTGGGCTAATTATAATATTGGAAAAGAGAAAAAAGAAGCTAATATACAAAAATTACTATATCCTAATGAGATATTAAAGGAAAAATGTTTTTATTGTGAAAATAAAGCTAATACTTTTGCAAATAGACAGGATATTCCTTTGTTATCTGGTGAAGGAGTTATTAATGTAATATCTAGTGGAAAAGGTTTACCTGTTTGTAGATATTGTCTTTCTAGTATTCAGTTTTTTCCTTTGGCTACTATGAATATTTCAGGTAAAGCACTTTTATGGCATACAAATAATAGAAAATTAGATTTTATGTTTGCTAAAAATTATTTTAATCAACTAGATAAAATTATATATGGCTCTCCTAACGAAAAAATTAAAAGTTTTAGTCATATATATACAAGATTAATAGATTCATTTATAAATGCTTTTGATGAAGTTTATAAGTTTCAGAATAAAAAAAATATAAATTATCCTCTAACAGATTGTATAGCTTACCATTTTACAAATCGTGGTCAGAACCCTAAATATAATGAGTATATAATACCCTACTCATTTATTATATTTATAGAAAAAATTAAATTAAATTCAAATTTAGAACAGATTTATAATAAAATGATTCACAGTAAATGGGATTTAAAAAAAGATAAAGATGCTCAAAACATAAGAAATTCATTTTATGATTCTCTTGCTAGATATTTTCAAGATGAAGAAAGTAAGAATGAGTTAATTTTGCATTTTAAAAATTTTGATAACAAAGAATTGAATAGTTTTGATTTGACTAAACTATTTATTGTTGAGATTTTTAATATAAATGAAAATAGATTAAAAAAAGTAAAAGAGATTGCAGATACAATAGTAAAATATGCTAGTGAAGAGTTAATAAATAATTTTATTAATATTAGATGTGATTATAAAGGTTTTTTTAAATATATAAGAGAATTATCAAAAGAATTAGAAATGAAAAAAATTAATACTATAGCTTTAGATGATTTATGTTATATTTTAAATTTATTAAATAGTGATAGTAATATTAATTCTGATTATTGGATTATAAGATGTTTAATTGAAATACGAATATTAGAAACTCGTTAAGGTTATAAAATATGAACAGAATACGTATAGATAAAATAAAAGATGTTGCTGATAAAATAGTAAAACTTGGAAACAAAAAGTTAATAAATGATTTTTTATCAGAAGAATATAGAAATAAAGAACTTTCAGAATACTTTGTAAAAGTTGCTCGAAAACTAACTGAATCAGATATGGAATGTTTTTCTATGGATGATATTTGTGATATTTTAAATATATCTAATGTTGATGATATTGTAGGAAATGATTATTGGCTTGTAAGAGATTTACTAGCAATAAGAATATTAGAAATTTCTTCTCCTAAAATGTAAAAATATGATGATAGTAAATAATTTTATGAGGAAAATAAAATGAAAAGAGTACATTTAAACGGTTTATTATTAATAGATTGCCCTGCATCGGCACTAAATAATTCTAAAGATATGGAAAATAAACGAACAGATAATACATCTGCTACAAAATATATAAAAACATATCAAGGTTCTTTTCCTTATTTATCAGCTCAAGCTTTTAGATATTGGTTAAGAGATAGTTTTCCAGAAATAGAAAAATCACCAATAGAAAGAACAGAGAAAAGTGCTTATACAAAAGCAGATCCTATTTCTTATGCAGAAGATGATTTATTTGGTTATATGAGAGCTGAAAAAAATGAGAAAAATAAAAAAGATGTAAAAAACGAAAGTGATGAGAAAAAAGATGAGAAAAATAAAACATTAACAAGATCATCTCCTTTAAAAGTAAGTACTTTTGTTTCTATTGTTCCTATTAAACCTACAGCTGATTTTGGGGTTATGGCAAGACACGAAGGAGATCCTGTTCCTTATGAACATGAGTTTTATAGAACTACTTTAAAAGGACTTATTTCTCTTGATTTATCTATGGTAGGAAGATTTTATCATATTGCTAAAGCTGGTTATAAAAATTTAGATGAAGATAGAGTAAAACAAGCAAATGAAAAAAAACTTGAAGCTTATGATAATGAAAAAGCTTATCAATTATCTAAAGAAGAAAGAACAAGAAGAATAAAACTTATTATTGAAGCTTTAAAAGATATTACAGGTGGAGCAAAACAATCAATCCATTATACAGATGTAAACCCTAAATTTGTTTTGTTAGGAGTTATAAAAAGTGGAAATAATATTTTTAGTAATGTAGTAAGTTCAGATTCTTATGGATTACCAAAAATTAATTTTGATGCTTTAAAAGAAGTTTTAAATGTTTTTAAAGATGATATTTTAAGCAAAATCTATATTGGTTTACCACAAGGTTATCTTGATTCTCAAAGAGAAAAATTAGAAAATGTTTTTAAAGAAAATAAATTTGATTATATATTAAATCACCCTAAAGTAATAATGGAAGAATTTATTAAAGACTTAGAAAGTTCTGAAAAACAAAATTCTTGGTTAGAGTAGATTTTATGCAAGTTTTAAAAGTAAATACAAAAACTATAACTTCTTCCTTTCGTTTGCCTAATATCCATGTAGGTGAATTACCTACTTATGATATGCCTCCACCTTCTACTTTACATGGATATATAAATGGAGCTTTAGGAAGACTTTTATTAAAAGAAGAATTGGAACAATTAGAATTTGCCTATATTTTTAAATATGAAAGTAAAAGTTTTGATTGTGAAACTATGCATAATACTTCTATAGCAAAAGGTAAAATAGATTTTAATGGTAAAAAAATACCTAAAAGTATAGAAATACAAACAAATATACAACATAGAGAATTTTTATTTAATTGCGAAATGAGATTATTTCTAAAAAGTGAAAACTTAGTTTTATTAAATGAACTAAAAAAAGCTTTTATAAGCCCTGAATTTGCTTGTGTTTTGGGAAGAAGCCAAGATTTAGCTACTTGTAACAGTGCTGATTTTATTGAATTAGAAGAAAAAGAAACTAATATTTTTATGCAACATAGTCTTATACCTTTTTATTGGAGGCAATATATAACAGTTGGAGAACCTGTAATGATGGTTAGTTATATTGATTCTGAAAATAGAGAGCCTAATTTTAAAAGATATTTACAGTTGTTTAGAAAACCTCTTCTTATTTATCAAGGTAGTCCAAATTTAATACAAAAAATTCCAGATAAAATTTATTCAGATAAAAATGATATAAAAACATTTGATGGAGTTGAATTTGCCAGAGGTTTATATTTTATGAATTTATTTGATCTAAATGATTCTTATGCAAAAACTTAAAAAACTTTATGCAAAATCTATAGATGAGAATGGAGCAAAAACAACTCTAATAAAACATTTAAGAGATGTAACCATTCAAATCTGTGAGTTTATCAAATTATACGAAAAAGAACTTTTAGAAATAGATAATGAAATAGATTTTATAAGGATTTTAGTTTATTCTGCTTTTATGCATGATTTTGGAAAAGTTCACCCTGATTTTCAGGCTCAATTATCAGAAGAAAAAGATACTTATTGGGGACAAAGACATGAAATTTTGAGTTTAGCTTTTGTAAACTATCTAAAAGTTCCAGAAAAAGAATTACCTTATCTTTTGGCAGGTATTGGGCTTCATCATAAGGATTTATTTAGGATCAAAGAAATGTATTATGGTAAAATAAGAATAAAATATAGTGAATATCAATATAACTTAACCTCTTTAAGTCAGATTCCACAAGAAATAATAAATGAATTGAAAGATTTTTTATGTGGTAATTTTTTATCTAAATTTATAAAAAAGTATGAATTTAATTTTATTCCTTATGAATTTAATACTGAATTTAATTTGATACCTGAAAAAATATCAAAAGAAATTCTAAATCATATAGAAACTATAAATAGTAATTATGAAAGTTTTATTGAAGAGTCTTATGAAGCAGGTATTAAGGATATTATAAACACAAAAAATGTGAAATTAGGAATAATGGCTAGAGGTTTAGTTTTATCATCAGACCATTTAGCTAGTGCTAATAAAAGCTATTTTTTATTATCAAAAGGTGTTAGTAATTTATTAGAATTATTTAATATTTTTCCTATGTTAAAAAATTTAAGACCTCATCAAAAAACTATTAGTGAAAAAATAGGTAATACGATTTTAATTGCTCCAACAGGATCAGGAAAAACAGAATCTTCTTTATTATGGGCTATAAAACAAAAAGAAGAAAATAAAACAAATGGAAGATTATTTATTTTACTACCTTATAGAGCTAGTATGAATGCAATGTCTAAAAGATTGGGTAATACATTTGGAGAAAAAGAAATTAGCTTAGTTCATGGAAAATCATTAATAACAGCTTATAACAATCTTATGGAACAAAATTATAATAAAAAAGAGGCTGTAAAAATGGCAAGAGAAAAAGAAACTTTAGCAAGAATGAATACAGCTCCAATTAGAATATCTAGCCCATATAACCTTTTTAAACCATTTTTTGGAAGCAAAGGATATGAAGCAAATCTAACAAATATGATAAATGCTAATATAATTTTTGATGAAATACATGCTTATGATACAAAAATAACAGGCTTTGCTTTAGCTTCTGCAAAATATATGTGTGATATGTTTAATGCTAATATTTTATTTATGAGTGCTACTATGCCTTCTCATTTACAAGAGGTTTTAAAAGAAAAATTTAATATAAAGGAAATTATAAAACCAGATAATGATTTTCTTTCTAAAAATATTAGGCATAAATTAATGCTACATGAGAACTTAATAGATGATAGTATTGAAAATATAATTTTTGAAGCCCAAAATAATAATAAATCTGTTTTGGTAGTATCAAATACAGTTGATAAAGCTATTAATATTTATAATCAAATAAAACAAAAATATGATGATATTATTCTTTTACATAGTAGATTTACATCAAAAGACAGAGCTGAAAAGGAAGAAAAATTAAAGCCACAAAAAGGAAAAATATTAGTAGCTACTCAGGTAGTAGAAGTCTCTTTGGATATTGATTATGATACTTGTTTTACAGAAATTGCTCCTTTTGAGGCATTATTACAAAGATTTGGAAGAGTTAATCGTCATGCTTTAAGAGAACCTGCAATAGTTAATGTTTTTTCAGGTAATAAAAATACTGATAAAGTATATGATAATAGTTATTTATGTAAAACTTATGAAACTCTTTTGAGTGTAAATAACTCAATTATTTCAGAAACTCTTGTTCAAGAACTTTTAGATAAATCTTATCCAGAAGATTTAAAAACAAAACTTAAAAATGATGTAGAAGAAACTTTTAATAATTTTAAAAAAAATTTTATTGATGAATTAACACCTTATGGTGTCCAAAATATTGATATTTTAGATAAATTAAGAAAGGATTGGGATAATTTATTTGATGGTTATGAAATAATACCAAAATCTATTTATGAAAAAGAAATAAAAGGTAAATGGATAAATAGTATAGATATGTCTGGGTATCTGATTCCTATTTCTAGTGGTAGATTTTTTGGGTTGAATAAAAATAACTTAATAACTAAAGATGAAAAAGGTAATTTTATTTTTGACGATTCTAATAATAAATATGATAATCAAGTAGGGTTATCTTTTTAATTTTATTAAATATTTTAAATTACAAAAAAGTTGCTTAGATTCCCTATTACTATGGAATGACTTAAAGCAACTTTTTATAGGTTTAAAACTATAAAAATAAAACAATAATAAAATTGATTTTATTACAAATTAAAATAAAGATCATCCCAATTTGGGTTTATTTGAGATACAAGTAGATTTTTCCATTCTCTTTTCCATTTTTTTAATTGTTTTTCTCTTAAAATAGCTTCTTCTATTTTATAAAAAATTTCTGTATAAACTAATTTATAACATTTATATTTTGAAGTAAAACTTTTATTTAAATTAGTTTTATGTTCCAAAACTCTTCTTTCTATATTATTAGTAACACCAATATAAAGACATTTATTGTTATTATTAGCCATGAAATAAATATAGTATTCTTTTTTCATTTTTTAGCCCTTTAAATTTAATAAAACATTTTATATTTTAATATGTAAAATATAAAAAGTACAAGTATTTTTCAAACTCCTTTTATAAATTTTATATGATAATAATAAGTAATATAAAACTATTCACGAAAAAATTAAGTACAAAATTAATTGTAAAAGTTGATTACTGTCATACCTTTTAAAAAAGGGCTGTCATTCTTAACTAGATTCAGAATAAACAACTTTTTATAGCGTTAAAAAAAGAAAAACACACTAGATTCCGTATGTTACTACGGAATGACTAAGCGTGTTTTTATATTTTTAGAATAATTTTATAGATATTACTAAAAAAATTAAGTACAAAAAAATTAAGTACAAAATTAATTGTAAAAGTTGCTTACTGTCATACCTTTGAAAAAAGGTATCTAAGCAACTTTTTATAGATATACTTAAAATTATTATCCTGTAGATTATAAATATTCTTCCAATATTCACTCTAACCATATATTTCAAATAGTAGGTTATGCTTTTCTATTAGAGCAAGTTTATGATAATAAAGTAGAAAATGGATTTATTTATCTTATACCGTCTAAAAAAATAGAAATAATAGAAATAACTGATAATTTAAGAAAAGAATGTGGTATAATAATTAAGAATATTTCTTATATTTTAGATAATGATATATTACCTGAAGGAACAAATAAAAGAAGTAGATGTATTGATTGTGAGTATAATCGTTTTTGTGATGATATTTGGTAGTTATTTTATTTTAATAAAAAGTTCATTTTCGCAAATACCCCATGTTTTTTTGCATAAATTTAATTTGCGAAAAAATTCTGGTTTTTTATTGCTAGAACCTTTATTTTATAATATAATCAAGTCGGGTTACAAATTAGATCCCATTAAATAGGGAATTGAAACCTTTTAAGAGTTTATTATCCACAAATTAGGGTTGATAAAGTTACAAATTAGATCCCATTAAATAGGGAATTGAAACAGTTAACCCAAGCAACCAAAGAAAGGAGATAAAAGTGTTACAAATTAGATCCCATTAAATAGGGAATTGAAACTAATAACTTTATGGCTGATAAACAAGCTTTAAAGTGTTACAAATTAGATCCCATTAAATAGGGAATTGAAACTTTGAAGGATATGTGGCATTACGTGAAACTATAGCAAAAGTTACAAATTAGATCCCATTAAATAGGGAATTGAAACATTACTTTGGCAGAAAAAAAATGTTTAGTAGATGGTAGTTACAAATTAGATCCCATTAAATAGGGAATTGAAACTGTACCGTTGCAGGAGAACATTTTGTGGGAGCTTTTTTAGTTACAAATTAGATCCCATTAAATAGGGAATTGAAACCAAATAAAGTATCAAAAGTTTCTGATTTTAATAATGCTGTTACAAATTAGATCCCATTAAATAGGGAATTGAAACTTGAAAGTAATTTTCATTTCTTTTTTCTCCTTATTTTCAGTTACAAATTAGATCCCATTAAATAGGGAATTGAAACTCATTAATTAAATTTATACTACCAACAACTTTTAAGTTACAAATTAGATCCCATTAAATAGGGAATTGAAACTTTTCAGTATCCCAAACTGGGTAATTATCTCCAGAGGTTACAAATTAGATCCCATTAAATAGGGAATTGAAACGACATTTTCCAATGCTCAGGATCTCTGTTCATCAAGTTACAAATTAGATCCCATTAAATAGGGAATTGAAACATCTTAGCACGGGCTTTTTCTAATTGCTCACGGGTTAAGTTACAAATTAGATCCCATTAAATAGGGAATTGAAACGCTTAAAGCATTTCTTACTTTATTTAAGTCTAATTCGTTACAAATTAGATCCCATTAAATAGGGAATTGAAACAGAAACTAGACACAAGCAATATTAAGACTTTAATTATGTTACAAATTAGATCCCATTAAATAGGGAATTGAAACTGTAATTTATAATCAGGCAAAAACTCTACCAGCTTAATGTTACAAATTAGATCCCATTAAATAGGGAATTGAAACTATCTCTTCAAGATTTACCTTATCACTGTTTTTTTCTGTTACAAATTAGATCCCATTAAATAGGGAATTGAAACTTGTACTCTCAGCAGCATTTAAACCTTGTCTAGTCAGTTACAAATTAGATCCCATTAAATAGGGAATTGAAACCTATAAAAGTAAGGGTTAAGTGTTATTGCATCCCTAAAGTTACAAATTAGATCCCATTAAATAGGGAATTGAAACTTAAAATCTTCATAATCACTTGATTTATATAAAACATGTTACAAATTAGATCCCATTAAATAGGGAATTGAAACAGCTTATTAACTTCTAATTCTACATAAGAACCATAAGGTTACAAATTAGATCCCATTAAATAGGGAATTGAAACTAGAAGCTGGATATAAAGATGAACACGGAGTTATTTGTTACAAATTAGATCCCATTAAATAGGGAATTGAAACGAAACTAACAGAAAAAGTTATTCTACCTTCATGAACAAAAGTTACAAATTAGATCCCATTAAATAGGGAATTGAAACTTTTGGAAGAAGAAAGCTTTTATTTTTTCTTCTATTTGTTACAAATTAGATCCCATTAAATAGGGAATTGAAACACCATTCATCAAAATCGTTTATTTTTGCCGTTACAGGTTACAAATTAGATCCCATTAAATAGGGAATTGAAACTAAAACAGAGATAAATCTAAATATAATTCTAATTTATTTTTCATAAGAAATTAAATTAAAAGTTTTATAAAATTCTTCTAGAGAAATTCTAAAAATACCATCATTATTTCCATCTCTAGCTTCAGAATTTAGATCTAATGCATCTCCTTTACCCCAAGGGTTTCTTATTTCTACAGAATTAGTTTTTGGATCAAATCCTATAACAGAATAAGCATGATTTCCTGCTATATTCAAACTATTATTTTTTTGTGCAGAAGCAATAATAAGTTTATTCTCTTTGAGTGCTTTTTGAATTTTACCTATAGTTTCATTTTTAGAAGAAGCATTAAAATTACCTATGGCTGTTTTTACTTCTAATAAATCTGTATCATAATTACTACCTGTTAATTCTTTAATTGTTTTTCCTAATAAAAGTGTGGTTCTACCTGAAGATATTTTATCATAAGGATTTGATGATTCTATAAAAGAATTTTTATTTTGGTACAAGGCATAAGCTTTTTCAATAATTGGTATAATACCTTGTCCTTCAGCTCCCAAAGCTAACTCTGTATCCGTAGGCATAGGAGTTTTTATTTTAGATCCATTTATATTTACAGTATAAGTTCCATCATTATTATCTTTTACCATTTTTAATAATGATTCTGGCTTTTGTTTGGTAAAACTAGACAAAGTTGCCAATAAATAACAATCTCCCAAATAACCTTGTTTTACTTCTTTAAAATCAAGTTCTTTTGCTGTTTTTGGTAATTGAAAATTTCCATCTGTTTTTTTGTATTTATCAGTAGCTTTTAATTTATTTTCCATATTAATTTTTATATCTTCTAAAGATAGAAGTTTATTAGAACTTTGAGATTTAAATATTGGCTCTGATGTATCAATTTTACTTAAATCTGAAAATGAGAGTTTTTCATTATTTTTATCAGACATAATAATGCTTAGAATTGCTAAATTTATTGCTTTTTCTCCTTTTATATTAGGATCGCTAATTAATTTCTTTACCTCTGATAAGGTAATAAAACCACTATTATTTTTATCAAAAGTTTTAAAATTTTTTATTAAGCTTTCTTTTAAAGATATATCAGAACTATCTTTTTTTTCTGAACCTAGTTTAGCTCCAATTAGTAATCCAATATTAAGATAGGCTAAAGCTGAACCACTTTTTAATTTCTGATTTTTTAAAGAATCATTTAAAATTTCTGTTTCTTTTTTATCAGTTTTATCTATAGTTAAATTAATGCCTTTATCTTGTTTTTGATTTTGGGCATTTATTTTATAATCATTACCTAAATTAGTATTTTGTATTTCCATATTTAGTATTTTTATTAAATTTTAGCTTAACTCTTTAATAATAGCATTTTTTTATAATTATTATTTAATAATATATCTTATTAATAAAAACTTTTATATTTAAATATAGTTAGTTTCAATTCAAATCATGCTTTTTTTATGCTATAAACTTAAAAAATTATTTTTTTATTATATATGTCCTTTTAATATACATGTGATAAAATTCACTATTATTTTAAATATAAAAATAAGGAATATTATGAGTTCAAAAGAGTTAGTAGAAAATTTTTTAAGTGAAGTTGAAAAAGGTAATTTTCATCAAGCTAGTACAGAATATTTATCAGAAAATTTTAAATTAGATCTTCCAATTCCATTACCAATAAATATTGGAAAATTCCAGATAGGAATGGTTTTTGATTTGGTAAAAAAATCTATTCCAGATTTTAAACTTAATTTTATTTGCACAGATGAAGCTGAAGGTGTAGTTAAAGGAAAAGTAAAATTTAGTGGAGAATTTAAAGTTGAATTTGCTATACCAGGTTTTCCTAATGTAATACCACCAACAGGAAAAGAAATAACTTTACCAGAAACTGATATTGAATTCAAAGTTTCTGAAAAAATAGATAGTTTAGCTTTACATATTCCAAATTTTCAAGATTTAGTTGGTAAATTTATGAATAATAATCCATTACAAGGAATGGGTGGTAATTTAAATGATATGGCTAAAAATGCAGGAATAAATATACCTTTTAAATTTTAATTTTTTAGTATATAGCTATTTTCGAAGAAATTAAATACAAAATTAAATAATAAAAGTTGCTTATGTCCTCTTCAAGTCATACTGAACTTGATTCGTAATAAGCAACTTTTAAAACTTTTAAATTTTCAAAAACTATACGATCTTAGGACTTCCAGCAAAAACAAGTCCTCTTCTAGGATCTACTGTTACTAAATCACCTTCTTTTAAGGTTTCAGATGTTGAAATACCTAAAATAACAGGAATACCTAAAGACATACCTACTATAGCAGCATGAGATGTCAAACCACCTTCTTCTGTTATTAAAGCACTACATTTTTGTAATGCAGGAATAAAATCTTTATCTGTCATAGAAGTAACTAAAATATCGCCTTTTTCTACTTTACTAACAGCTTCATCAGAATTTTCTGCAAAAACTACTTTACCTCTTGCAATAACTTTTCCTAATCCCATTCCTTGTGCAAGTATAGTTGTAACTACTTCTACTTTTATTATATTTGTAGTTCCTGCTACTCCTATTGGAGAGCCTGTAGTAATTGCAACAATATCTCCATCTTCCAAAAGTTTTGCTTGAACAGAAGTATCAACAACTATTTTTATCATATTATCAGTATCACTTGCTTGAGGAACTAATATTGGTGTAACCCCCCAAACTAAAGCCATTTGCCTTAAAATAGCAGGCTCTGGAGTTGCTGCAATAATATTACAAGGTGGCTTAAAACGAGCTATTTTTTTAGCTGAAGAGCCAGAAAAAGTTGCAGTTATTATTGCTTTAGCTTTTACACTTTGAGCTATATAAGTTGCAGCCATACTAATTGAACCTGAAATAGTATAAAGTGGATGACTCATATAACCTAAAGAAAAGTTTTTCATTAATTCTTCATCAGCTTTTTGGGCAATTTTAGACATGGTATTTACTACTTCTATAGGATATTTACCTACAGCTGTTTCATTAGATAACATTACAGCATCTGTTCCATCAAAAATAGCATTAGCTACATCTGTAGTTTCGGCTCTGGTTGGTCTTGGATTACTAACCATAGAATCTAACATTTGTGTAGCAGTTATAACAGGAACCCCAACTCTATTACATAATTTTATTATTCTTTTTTGTAATAAAGGAATATCTTCAGTAGGTAATTCAACCCCCATATCTCCTCTAGCAACCATTACACCATCTGCAACTGAAATGATATCTTCTAAATTATCAATAGCTGCTTGATTTTCTATTTTTGCTACAACAGGAATACGAGAGTTATATTTAGCTAGAAAATCTTTTATTTCCATAATATCACTAGCTCTTTGAACAAAAGAAGCTGCAATAAAATCAACTCTTTGTTTTGCACCCAAAGCGAGATCTTCTCTATCTTTAGGAGTAACACAACTAATTCTTAAAGCTGTATTTGGAAAATTAGCTCCTTTATGAGGTCTAATATAACCACCTACTTTTACAGTACAAACTAAAGTTTTTTCTTTTTTATCTTTTACAATTAATTCTATTTTTCCATCATCTATTAAAACAGAAGAACCAATTTCAATATCTTCTACTAGATAATCATAAGAAATATATGCTATTTCATTGTTAGCTACCAATTTTTCTGAAGTTAAAGAATAGGTTTGTCCATCTGTTAATAAAACGGCTTCAGTTTCTTTACCATCTATAATAGTTTTTTCAACTTCCCCTATTCTTATTTTAGGGCCTTGTATATCTTGTAATATACCAATAGGTTTATCTAACTCTTTAGATACTTCTCTTATGTTTTTTATTGCTTCTATATGTACTTCATGCTTACCATGAGAAAAATTAAGTCGAAATACATTTACTCCAGCTAGTATAAGCTCCCTAATCATTTCTTTTGAGGAGCAAGCTGGGCCTACAGTTGCAACAATTTTAGTTCTTCTTTGATTCATACGGCTATCATTTATATAATTTTAAAGTATTAGCATTATATCATTATCAAATAAAAATCACTACAGATCTTATTAATTTAAACTAAAACATTGGGTGCCATAAAGGTAAAACAGTAGGTTCTTGTTTTAATAACTCTAATTTCTCATTATCAAGATATTTTTTAGGAACAATTATTTGATATACATTATCATCAAACCAATCATCTGACATAACAAAAAAGCCTTTTTTACCTACATCAGTACCCCAACTATTTTCTACTTTCCATTTAATAACTTTATCTTCGTCTATATCAATTCCGACAATTAACATACAATGAGTCATATGAGTATCACCTATTTCAAGTCTAACTTCTCTAGGTACTCTTACATCTGTATGAAAAACTAAGTCAAAATTATATAAATCTTTTACTAATAAACCTTCTTTTCTTAAGCTATCTCTTCCAACATCACAAGAAAAAAGACAAGGTTCATGATCTTTTAACATTTGAACGGCATATTTTTTAAATTCATCAAAAGGAATATTTAAAGCTAACTGTCTATCTCCACCAACCATTTTTCTGGTATGACCTATAGAAAAGGTTTTATAGTATGGAGTATCATTCATTGGAGAAGTCCATAAACAAGCATAATCATCTAAGTTTATACCTACATACTTATCAAAAAATTCTTTTGGAGTAATATTTTTTTCTCTAAAAAACTTTTTATCTTCATTTTTATAGCTCCAATCAAATTTACTAGGAGGTGTACCAAAAGAAATAACTAAAATTCTATAAATTTCATGTACAAATTCTTCTCTTTTTTGTTGTATTTCTTCTATAGTTTTTCCTTCTTTATGCATTTGCCTGATAATAGCAGCACATTGTCTTAATTTACTAGATAAAACTTCATTATGTTTTGTAGAATCTTTAGAATAAGCTGAATGTTGTTTTACAGAAGCTGGAACCATTCCGTATTTTTTTACTAAATTTACAAACATATACCAATCTCCACCATCTGGAATTGGGTTACCTAAAAAAGATTGTAAATTTCTGTCATCATAAGGTAAATCTCTGAATTCAACTACTTTATCTAAAAAGTAATTAGCTTTTTCAAATTTATCCCAAAACATAAGATAAGGACCTGAATATTCAAAGCTTTTTACATTAATTTTTTTCTGAGTAATAAATCTCATTAAATTCATTGCAGCAAAAGCCCAACATACACCTACTCTTTGTTGTGCAGTAGCTTCTGGAGCAACTTCTACTTCATCTGAAAAAGAAAAATCTATACTTTTTACTAAATCTCTATTTATTGCTAAATCTTGTAATTCTACTCTACTAGCTGCATTCATAGCTAATCTAATTGAAGAATCATCTGTTATTTCTTTATTTAACTTTTCTACAAGGTCTAATGTTATTTCCATATTTTTATCCTGATAACCTAAATTGTCATAATATACTCTTAAATTTTAAAGAGTGAGTAAACTCTATTTTACTACTTATGCTTATTAATGCAAAATTTTAAATCATGAATATCTAAAATATATAAGTTATTTAGGATAAAATGTAATTTATTCAAAGAAAAGCTTAACTTATAAATTTATGTATAAATAATATATTTTTAAACTTTAATTATTAGATAAAACAAGTGGATTACCAGATTCATCTTTTATAGGAGTATTTGTTTTTTTATCGCCTCCATATATAAAATATTTTGTAGCAACTGTGCCAATTATTATAGGATTATAACCAACTTTACCTACCTCTATGATATTAGGTACAGTATAATCAGCACAGGCTCCAGGTATTCCTGTTAAACCACTAAAAGGATTTTTGAAATCTTTCCAATAAGAATTAGAAGCTTGAGTTGCAGCTGATTTCAATTGTATTGAACCTGTAGCATATAATCCACCAAAATCTACAGCATATGTTTCAACTATTGTTTGAAATGTATGCATATTTGATTTAACACTAGCTACTTTTGCTCTATCTTGTGCTGCAATAAAATTAGGTAAAGCTATTGCAACTAAAATACCAATAATAACAATTACTACCATTAATTCTATAAGAGTAAAACCTGATAAATTATTTCCTGCTTTTTTTAAATTCATTTTTATTTTTCCCAAGTTATTATTTTACATAATAATTTGTTCAAAATTAAATATATTTAGAATAAATTTTTTAAAAAATTTATGCTCTAAGATAATATAATTTTTATTTTAAAGTTTAATTTTAAAATAGTTTTTTAGATTTTATATTTTAGCTATAAATTATAAAAATTTTAGTTATATTTAGTAATATAATTTTTTTATTCAAAATACTTATTTTTGAACACTAGGATATATATTCCCAAAATAAAAAAAATTAAACTTTTAATTTAAAATTTTTTACAATCTAAGTTTTAAAGTTTAATTTTAAAATAATTTTTTTGGAAATTAATTTCTCTTTCTCTTTCTATCGGATTTTTGTTTAATTCATATAATCTTTACTATCCTTTTGTATATCTAAATACATAGGTGATATTTACTCTATAATACCAATATATTTTTTTACAATTTCTTGAATTTGATTTTCTGTTACTTTTACTTCATTTTTTATATCTCAAAAAAAATAAAATAACACAATAAAAAATACAAAATCCTGCTAATCTTAAAATCCTGTTAATCATGATTCAGGCAGTTTGTAAAAAATGTTATTATTAAGGTTATAGCTAGTCCCATTTTTTTAGCACACAAGTTTATAATTATCTATACTTAAAATTATTATAAAAACACACTTTGTCCTTCCGTAGTAGCATAAGGAATCTAGTGTGTTTTTCTTATTTTAAACCTATAAAAAGTTACTTATTCTGAAATAAATTCAGAATGACTTCCTGAATCAATACTGAATCAAGTTCAGCATGACTTAAGGATGACTATAAGCAATTTTTACAATTAATTTTGTACTTCATTTATAAGAGAATAGCTATAATAATTTATTTTAGGATACTATTCTCTACTCCACCTGATGATATTTATGCTTTACTTTCAAGAAGTAATGATTATGCTATTTTACCTGAATTTAAAGTTGACTAAATAAAATTAAGATGAAAAATTAACTTCAGGTATTAAAATATTATTCTCTACTTTTGCTATACCTAATAAATCATTTTTTTTATTTTTTACTACAATAAAATCATCTTTTTTTAGTTCTTTTTTTCTTAATCTTTGACCATTAGAATATCTAAAAGCTTCTTCATCATCTAAAATAAGTTTTTCTAAATAGTTAATAGGCTCTTGCATATTTATTAACTTTTCATTGATATTATCTAAAGATAAATCTTCTATTTTTAAAGAGTTTTCTAATAAAAAATTATTAGCATTAGTTCTTTCTAATTTTGATAAATGTGCACCACAACCCAAATCTTTACCAATATCATCAGCTAGAGTTCTTATATAAGTTCCACTTTGACAAAAAACTTCTATCTCAAATTTAGGTAAATTATAACTAAGTATTTTAATATCATAAATTTCTATAGTTCTTTTTTCTCTTTCTATTTCTATACCATTTCTAGCCAACTCATATAATCTTTTACCATCTTTTTGTATAGCCGAATACATAGGCGGTATTTGCTCTATAATACCAATATATTTTTTTACAATTTCTTGAATTTGATTTTCTGTTACTTTTACTTCATTTTCTGAAGTTATTTTACCTTTGGCATCCAAAGTATCTGTTGTTATACCCAAAAAAACTTCTGCTTTATAAGTTTTTACTTCTTTTAAAAAACGAATTAATCTAGTAGCTTTTCCTAAGGCTACTACCATTACACCTGTAGCCATAGGATCTAAAGTTCCTGCATGACCAACTTTTTTAAATTTTAATACTCTTCTTACTTTTGCTACTACATCATGTGAAGTTATATCAGGCTCTTTATAAATATTAAGCCAACCATTAAAAGACACTATAAAATTAATCCCAATTTTCTAAATAATATACTATTTCTTCATGAATACGATCTATATTTACAATAGAATCTGCATTATTTGCTTCTATTATAGCTCTTGGCATACCAAAAACAACACTAGTTTCTTCATTCTGAACAATACATCTTCCACCTTTTTCAGCAATAAGCTCTACGCCTTCTGCTCCATCATCTCCTATACCAGTTAAAATTACGCTTAAAATTCTTCCTCCAAAAACATCCAAAGCAGATTTTAGAGTAACATCTACAGATGGTCGAATACCCTTAACAGGTGGTTTTTTATTTAGTATAAATTTTCCATCTTTATCAAATTCTAAATGATGATCACCAGGAACTACATAAGCTGTATAATCTTTTAATTGCTCATTATCTTCTGCAACTTTTACTTCTATCAAGCTAATTTTATTTAGTCTTTTAGCCATAGATTCAGAAAACCCATCTGGCATATGTTGAACTACAATAATAGGTGTTTTTATTCTTTCCAAATTACTAAATATTTTATATAAAGAAGTTGGGCCTCCTGTAGAAGCCCCTATTACTATAACTTTGGGAATGATTAATTTATTAGTTTTGGGAACTTTTTCTATTTTTACTTCTCTTTTTAAGGTTGATAGCATTTTAGCTCTATTTATTTTTTCAATTAATTGTTTTCTTAGATTTTCTATATCAGAAAAAATACCCGAACTAGGTTTTTCTATAAAATCTATGGCTCCTAATCTTAAAGACTCCATTATAGTTGGTTGAGATGATTTACTAATTGTTATTGTAGGAATATTTATACCATTTTTTCTCATTTCTTTTAAAACTTGAATTCCATCCATACTATCCATTTGAATATCAAGTGTCATTACATCTGGTTTAAATTCTTCTATTTTTTTTAAGGCTACTTTTCCGTTTGAAGCGGTATTTATTTTGATATTTTTATAAGGCATGAGACTATCTTCAATTATTTGTCGCATAAGACTAGAATCCTCTACAACAAGTAATTTTATTTCTTTTTCTAAAATATTCTCAGTTAAATTCATAACAATAAATTTCTATTTAATATTTTTATTATAGCTTAAATAAACTGTAAATTAACAATTTAGTTACTAAAATTTATTATATTACTTGGTTGTATAAGCAACTAAGCATGTGATATTTTTAATTATTAGCTCATTATGAATAATACCTAATAATTAAAAACCTTGAGAGGCGTATGAAAAATAATATTTAATTTTTTGTCTAGCCACAGATTTCACAGAAAACACGGATAAAAAATATAAATTTTAAAAGAATTATTATCATTGTAATTAGTGTAATCCGTGTGGCTAAAATATTATAAGTTAACTTTCAAAAAATATTTCTATTAATATAATGTAGAATTTAATACACCCAACCTTGAGTTTTTTTATGTAAAAAACTAAAAAATAGTCTATAATATTATTATAAAAAGTGGATAATTTCGCTATTTAAAATGAGGGCTTAAAGATGTTTGAAAACATAAACAATCTATATTTAGAATTATCAGATGGTAAACACCACAAATTTTATGAATTAGTAAAAGAAAAAAATATAATAGCTATTTTTTATGGAAGAATAGGTAGAAAAGGAACTACAAAAATTATTGAGTTTGCTAATAATAAAGAAGCACTTAAATTTTTTGACAAAAAGATAATACAAAAAATAAAAAAAGGGTATAAAAAATCTTTAAAAGGATTGAATGGAATAAAAGATAAAAATTTTAATTCTAATCAGCTAAGATTACCTTTTATAGAGTTTTTTAGTTGAATATGAAATTAAAATTTAAAAAATTTTTTAAAATAATTATAATTATAAATTTGGTTTTTAACTATGCTTGTTTTTATAATAAAAATAATCAAAAAAAAGAACTGAAACATTATGATGTTATAGTTGTTTTAGGCTGCCCTGCAACTTCAAACTGCGAGGTATCTTCTTTAATGAAGGAAAGAGTTGATAAAGGTTTAGAGCTTTTAAAACAAAAATTATCTTCAAAAATAATGTTTACTGGTAATGCTGTAGCTAATAATTGCATTGAAGCAGAGGTTATGGCTAAGTATGCAAATTCAAAAGGAATTTCTTTTAAAAATATAATAATAGAAAATAAAGCAAAAAATACTTATCAAAACGCTTATTTTAGCATAAAAAAAATTAAAGAACTAAAATTTAAAAATTTAGGTATAGTAACTTCTGATTTTCATAAAGAACGAGCTGATTATATTTTTTCTAAATATAATATAACCTATTTTATGTATTCTGCTAAAATACCTAAAGAGTTTTCTAATTTTGATATTTTAAAATTAAAAATAAGAGAAAAATTAGCCTGGGTTTATCTTTTTATTTTTGGCTATAAAAATAATTATGATTAAAAATATACTTATAAAAGGATTTTTTTATATAATAGGTTCTTTTTTATTTTTATTAATAACATATTCTTCTATTATATATCTTATTTATGATGTAAGTTATTTAGATAATTTTACCAAACCAGAACCAACTAAAATTTTTGATACTAATGAAAAAATTTATAATACTATGGATTATTCTTCTAGAAGAAAAGTAATTTCTATTAAAAATATTTCTAAAGACCTTATTAATGCTGTAATTTCAACTGAAGATCATGATTTTTATAATCATCATGGTTTCTCCTATAAAGGTATTCTAAGAGCTATTTTAGGTAGAGGTGGCGGGAGTACTATTACTCAGCAATTAGCCAAAAATATGTTTTTATCTCAGGAAAGAACTTTTATTCGTAAATTTAAGGAAATAATTATTGCTATAAAAATAGAAAATTATATTTCTAAAGATAAAATTTTAGAAATCTATTTAAATGAAATATATTGGGGTGATAATGGTTATTATGGTATAGAATCGGCTTCAAATTATTTTTTTGGAAAATCAGCCAAAGATTTAGATTTATATGAAAGTACCTTAATTGCAGGTATTTTACCTGCTCCTGAATTATGGTCTCCTAAAGTTGATTTTAAAAAAGCTAAATGGAGACAAAGCTTGGTTTTAGAAAATATGGTAAGAAATAATTATATTTCTAAAGAGGAGTCTGAAAAAACAAAGGCTATTACCAAAAAATTATATAATGGTAAATTTTATAGACAAACAAATTACCCTTATTTTACAGATTATGTTTTGGAAAAACTAGAAAAAATAGATAGAAGGTATTTTGATGATAAATTTTTATCTCATGGTGGATTAAAAATATATACTACTTTAAATCAAGATTATCAAAAAAAAGCTGAAAATATTTTATCAAGGGAAATCTCAAAATTAAAAAAATATAATGTAACTCAAGGTGCATTAATTTCTATTAACCCCAAAAATGGTTATATTAGAGCTTTTGTAGGAGGTAATAATTATAGTGGTATTAATAGAATTTTTTCTAAAAGACAACCTGCATCAGCTTTTAAGCCTTTTGTATATTTAACTTATTATAATGAATGGTTTTCTTCTGGAGAAGATATTTTTGAAGATACTATAGAAAATGCTACTTTTAAGAATGCTTTAGAAGTAAATTGCAAAGAAAAAAATTATACTTTAAAACAAGAAAATAAATGTTATAAAAACTATGTAATTTCAAATTATACAGGTAATTATTTAGGTAAAGTAACCTTGGATAATGCTATAAAAAAATCACTTAATACTATACCAATAAAAATAGCTTCAGAAATAGGTATAGATAATATTATAAAAACAGCTAAATCATTAGGAATAAAAAGTCATTTAAAACATGAATTAGGAACTGCTTTAGGTTCTTCTGAAGTAACACCTTTTGAATTAATATCAGCTTATTTAGTTTTTGCAAATGGAGGTTATAAAATAAATAAAATAACCCCTATAGTAAAAATTTTAGATAAAAACAATAAAATTATTTATGAACATGATATTGATAAAACACAAGTTTATAGCTCACGCTCTATTTACAAACTAAATCAATCTTTGCTAAAAGTAGTAGAAGAAGGAACAGGTAAAAATGCTTATATAAATGGTAGAAAAATAGCTGGAAAAACAGGTACTACATCTGATCATAGAGATGCTTGGTTTATTGGTTATACTCCAGATTTGGTTACTTTGGTTTGGTTAGGTAATGATGATAATTCTAAAATGAATAATATAGTTGGATCAGATTGTGCTGAGATATTCAGAAAATATACTAGTGCTATAATTAATAATATTCCCAATGAATCTTTTCCAGAACAAGATAATATTTTTGTAGATACCTATTTTGAATTAAAAAAAGTTTTAGGGATTAATGAATTTTTTTAATTTCTGAAAAAAATTTAAAAAAGTACTTGACAAATTTTTTTGTTTATATTACGATTAATTTATAGACATTATTTAGGTAAAAAAATTATGAAAGTAGTTAAACAACAAAAAAAGGAAATAAATGCAATCGCATTTAACTCTTTCGTTTTACATTTACCGAGTCCCCATAGCCATAGTAGTCTGCCGAGTCTCAGTTTCCATAGTAGCAAATAGTATTACTTTTATTCAATAACTATAAAAACTATAGAAACTAAAATAGTATTAAAAATACTAATTTGATTAGGTTTGAGCTATAACATAAAAAATTCTAATTAAAAAATATTTTAAATACCTTTAGTTATTTCTATTAGCTAATATAAGTAAAAATGAATTTAAGACCTCCTGCGGGGTTAATACCCCGTAGGAGGAAGGGATCGGGGGCTCTGCCCCCGTACCCCCTGAAACCCCAGAGCAGAGCTCTGAGGTATTCTCTAATAAAAATAAACTATTTAAATAAAAACTATAAATATTCAATATTATTAGTATAAGGAAATTATTATGAGATTTTTTAAGTTAAAAAAAGTATTTTTTACATATAATTACTCAATTTTCTGAGTAAGGTGTTTTTATAAAGTGTTTTTACACTAAGTACGTTTAAAATTAAAATTAAGACCTCCTTTGGGTTATTAAAACCCAAAGGAGGATGGGGACGGGAGCTGTGCCCCCGCTCCCCCCATTACCTCGAAGCTCTGCTTCGAGGAATTATATAAAATTAAAATTAAATTTTTTGGATTGATGTGCCGAATGGTAAGGTATCTGTCTACTAAACAGAGGTCGATTTTATTGACGTGTGGGTTCGATTCCCTCTCAATCCGCTTGCTAGGTGTAAGAAATGGTTATCAGGCTTGCTTTGGAAGCAAGAAATTGCAGGTTCGAATCCTGCCACCTAGATTTTGGTCAAATGATGCAATTGGTAGACATTTTAGTCTTAGAAACTAAATTTTGAGAGTTCGAATCTCTCTTTGACCACTGTGAGTATAGTTTAATGGTAGAACAGTAGTTTGTGGCACTGCTAGTACGAGTTCAATTCTCGTTATTCACCTTCGTTTTTTTGGATTGATGTACTCCGAATGGTAAGGGTGCTGTTTGCTAAACAGAGGTCGATTTTATTGACGTGTGGGTTCGATTCCCTCTCAATCCGCTTGCTAGGTGTAAGAAATGGTTATCTTACTTGTTTTGGAAACAAGTAATTGCAGGTTCGAGTCCTGCCACCTAGATTTTGGTCAAATGATGCAATTGGTAGACATTTTAGTCTAAGAAACTAAATTTTGAGAGTTCAAATCTCTCTTTGACCACTGTGAATATAGTTTAATGGTAGAACAGTAGTTAGTGGCACTGCTAGTACGAGTTCAATTCTCGTTATTCACCTATTTAAAAGTTTATTAAATTTATATTTATAACTATATTTAAACAAAAATATTAAGTGTTATTTATAAATTAATATATTTTCTATAAAGCATAAAAAGGTTAAAATATAATAGAGGTTTTTTATGAACAAAAAAATTATGTTACTAAAAATATTGTTTATATTTGTATTTTTGCTTAATACAAGCTTTTCTTATGCAAAAAATGATAAATTATATAATTTAGATAAAAATCAAATAAATGATCTTATTTATAGTATAAAAAATAAATCTTTAGATGAAAAAATTAAAATAATTTCTGAAAAAGAGCTAACTACTAATTATAAACTAGATCCTTTAGGAGAAGGCTCTGAAAGTAAATATGATAAAGAGCCTATTTATGATTTAAAAAATGTAGATTGCGTAACCTTTACAGAACAAACCTTAGCTTTAGCTTTAAGTTCAAATTTTGAAGATTTTATTAATGTATTACAAAAAATACGTTATAAAAATGGAGAAATAAAAATGGAAAAACGAAATCATTATTTTATCGCAGATTGGATGATTAATAATAACTGGTTAGTTGAAGATTTCAATAAAAAAATTACTGAAAAAGCTGATTATAATGAAAAATTAATTAGTCATCAAAAAATTTTAGGAAAATATGCTCTAAAAGATTTAGAACCAGATAGAATGGTAAAAGTAAACTATATCCCAAAAACAGAACTAAATTCTATAGAAGATAAACTTTTATCTGGTGATATTTTAGTTTTTATACAAAAAAAGAATGATATAGATGCTTCTCATGTTGGAATTATTATAAAAGAAAAGGGAAAAACTTATTTTAGAAATGCAACTTCTTTAGCTCCAAAAATGGTAGTTGATAGTGAATTTTCTAAAACCGTAGATTATATAAAAAATTCTCAGAAACATTTAGGAATTTCTATTCTTAGATTAAAAAATGAAAAAGCTATTTATGATTATTTAAAAAAGTAATTTTTTAGTTTTTAGCTTTTTATAATAGTGATTTTTTTTACAATAATTAAAAATAATGTTTTTATAATATTTATTTATTGCTTTTAACTAAAATATATTAATATAAAAAATTATTTCCTTATAGCTAAAATTTTAAAGAGTATTTTTTATTTATTTTTAGTAAGTCATTTTGAATGTTTTTTATTTATTTTAGTTTTTATAAAAAATAATTTTAAAGACTGAAGTTTTATTATGTTTTTATATAGAGCTATGCTTTTTTTAGCAGTTATTTATTTCTTATTTTTTTGAGATTTAATTAAAAAAGTAAAATGCAACACAACTATTCTTATGTTGTTTTATTGTTGAAATTCAATAATAGATTGATTTATTTTTATTAAAAATAACCCTAAAAATAATATTGTAAAGCTTTAATTTAATTTAATTTAACGCTAACGTATAAATAAATATAAAAAAGAGATAAAAATTTTGGTTGTGTAAAAAAAGTGTTGATAAAATATTTTAAACTACAGATTGAACACATTAAACGGAGTAGTCATTCCTGTGAAAACAGGAATACAAATTAATAATAGATAAATCTGTGCATATCTGTTGCATCCGTTTAATCCGTAGTTTAATGGAAATTAATTTTTTAATCTATATTATGTTTAATAAGGTTTTGTAGTTTTTTAATATCAATATTTCTAGGTATTATATTATCTTGTAAACAAATTCCAGAAGCATAACCAATAGCTTCACCCATAGCTGTACAAGTAGCTGTAATTCTGATAGAAGCTTGAGCTTCATGAGTAGCAGAGATACATCTTCCAGCAACTAATAAATTATCTATTTTTTTAGGAATTAAAGATCTAAAAGGTATATCATAATATTCACCTTCTTTTAATCTTATCATTTGTCCACCACTACCTGTAGGATCATGAATATCTATAGGATAAGAACCTCTAGCAATTGCATCATCAAATTTTTTAGCTGTTACTACATCCATACCTGTCATAGTATAATCACCTTCAATTCTTCTTGTTTCTCTTACACCTATTTGAGCCGCCATATTAGAAATATAAGAATCTTCAAAACCTGAAATTCGCTTTTTTAATAATTGATGTATTTGCCAAGCATTTTTATGACCTTCAGATTGAGCTCTACTTAAGTCTTCAGTATTCAAACCACTAACTCTTAAAGACCTAGTTGTATTAACAATAACTAAGTCATCTCTATGAGTTGTTACAAAAAATATATAATCTAAAGGATTATCATATTTAGTAATTTTTCTTTCTTCTTCAATCTCTTTTTTAAAACCTGCAATAGATACTCCATTAATATCTTCTTCTATAAAACTATAATTTTCTGGATCTTTTTTACAGTATTCAAGTACTTTTTTCATATCTACATTAGCTATCCTAAACATTAAGGTCATAGCTTGTGTAAGACCATCTTCTTTTCTACCTACTTCAAAAGGAACTCCAGCCAAAGCAGCTAAATCTGCATCGGCTGATGTATCTAGAAAAAAATCGCCTTTTATAGATTTTCTCCCACCTTTACTCTCTGTAATTATTTCTGTAATTAAATTATCTTTAACAACAGCATCTACAATATAAGTGTGAAGGAGGTATTTGATATTATATTGATCCAACATATCAAATAAAACAAATTTTAGTGTTTCAGAATCAAAAGCTCTAGAGCCAGATTTTCTACCACCATACTTTTCAAGATTATCTAGTATTTCTTGGAAAACACCAAAAACTAGTTGCTTATTTCCAGCACTAAAGCTCATAAAAGGAGAAACCATAGAAGCTGTGGAAGTACCTCCAAAAAAGCCATATCTTTCTATAATAAGAGGCTCTACACCTTGCTTTTTTGCTGAAATTGCAGCAGCAACTCCAGACATACCACCACCAGCAACTATAACTTGTTTTTTCATTTAGTAAAAACCATCTTCATCTTCAAATCTATTTCCTGCATCAACCCAAAAAGCCCAATCTTTTAAAGCTTCTTTTGTTCTTTCATCAGAAATTGCTTTATCTACTTCAAAAAGAGACTCACTAGTTATTTCACCATTTCTATCTATTTCAACTAGCATTGCTTTTTCTTCTTCGCATTGATACAAAGGCGTCATATCAATAACATTTACCTTTGTACCATCTTTCAATGTAGCTTCAAAAGGAAAAGCTAAATACTCTTGTAAATAATCATACCACGCTAATAACTGATCATGAGAATTATAACAATCTGCTAATATCTCAGATTCTATTTTTTCTTCTCTATTTTTTTCTTCTACTTTCTTCAAGCAAAATACCCCATACTTTTATTATAAAACATTATAAATAATTTAATACAAAGGAATAATTAAATCATAATATTCAAGATTAGGATAAAAATTTAATTTTTTTTTACTAAAATTTTTTTTGTGAAATGATAATTATCATTTAGTTATAAGATTGATCACATATTTAAGTATTTTCAAAAAATTAATGGTACTAAAAATAAGAATGATAAAAAAGCTTTGTAAAATTAGTATAAAAGTTTTATAATTTGATTTAAGTATTATATAAAAAACAACCTTAGTTAGTTTTTACTAAGTTGTTTATGAAAATTAGAGTGGTTAATGATAGAAAAAAATATAGTAATACCTAATGGTCAAAGTGCAGCATTACTAACTGGTGCAGATGATGTTAACCTTAAAATTTTAGAGGAAGAGTTACAAGTATCAACAGTAATAAGAGGCAATGAATTAATTATTTCTGGAGAAGATGAAGGTGTAAACTTAGCTCAAAAGTTGTTAGAACAGCTTTCTTTTTTATGGAAAGGAAATAGACCCCTAAATGCAAAAAAAATTAGATATGCTTTATATGAATTAAGAGAAAACCCAGATGCTGATTTAAAAAATGTTTTTTCGGAAGTAATACTTACAACACCAAGAGGAAAAACTATTTTCCCTAAAACTATAAAACAAAAAGAATATGTAAAGGCTATAGATACTAATGATATAGTTTTTGGTATAGGCCCTGCTGGTACAGGTAAAACCTATTTAGCCGTAGCTTTAGCTATTGTAGCTCTAAGAGATAAATCTGTTTCTAGAATCATTTTAACTAGACCAGTAGTAGAAGCTGGAGAAAGTTTAGGTTTTTTACCAGGTGATATTCAAGCAAAAGTAAACCCCTATTTCAGACCTCTTTATGATGCTTTAGGAGAAATGTTAGAATTTGAAAAATATCAAAAGTATCTAGAAAAAAATGTTATTGAAATTGCTCCTCTAGCTTATATGAGAGGTAGGACTTTAAATGATTCTTTTATTATCTTAGATGAAGCTCAAAATACCACTAGAGAACAATTAAAAATGTTTTTAACTCGTTTGGGCGAAGGTTCTAAGGCTATTATTACAGGTGATTTAACTCAAATAGATTTACCAAAAAGCAAACGTTCAGGTTTGTTAGATATAGAAAATATTTTAAAAGGGATTAAAGGAATTAAGTTTAATCATTTTTCTAAGCATGATGTGGTAAGACATGATTTAGTTCAAAAAATCATTGAGGCTTATGAAAAACACCATAAATAAATTAACTTTAAATTTAAATACTTATAGTTATTATTTTCAGGAGTTTTTATGGCAATAATAGAAGATGAAAGTCAGTCTTTAGAAGCTCTAAAAAATATAAAACCAACTGAAAATACTAAAAGTACTTTTATAAATTCACCAATATTTCATAAAATTCTAATTTTTAGTGTTACTTTACTAGGAATATTTTTAACTTATACTATAATTCCTTCGGAAAGCTCTAAAATATCTAAAAGTAATCCTTTGGCTTATATAGGTTTAAGTATTTATGTATTATCTTTAGTTTCTTTATTTTCAGTTTATCTAAATAAATTTTGGAGTACCTATTTTGCTAGTACTAGACATTTAGCCCTTATTTCAACTTTAACTATTAGTACTTTTTTGCTTAATGTTTTAAGTTTGAGTTTTTCTCCATATTTCTCTTTTTTACCTTCTTTAGCTATGTTAGCTAGAATTTTTACTAATTTCCAAATTTCTTTAATATTATCTATTACAGCTACTATTTCTACTTATATGTTTATCACGGCTGATATAACAGTTTTAGCTATTAACTTATTTTCTGTAATAATTAGTATTTTTTCACTTACTAAAATTCAACAAAGAGCTGATTTGGTTAAATCAGGAGTACTTATTAGTGCTGTAAATATTTTACTTATTGCATCTACAAAATTAATGACTAACCCAACTGTAGATATAAATCATTTTTTTAATAATATTGCTTGGGGTGCAGGAACAGGTATTTTTTCTGCTGTTTATTCTATTGGAGCATTACCATTTTTAGAGTCAATTTTTGGTTTGGTTACCTCTTTCAAACTTTTTGAGTTAGCAAACCCAAATCAACCTCTATTAAGGCAATTAATGTTAAAAGCACCAGGAACTTATCAACATAGCTTGATAGTAGGTAATTTAGCCGAATCTGCCGCAGAAGCTATAAATGCAGATCCTTTATTAACTAGAGTAGGGGCAATGTATCATGATGTAGGTAAAATGATTAGACCTTACTTTTTTATAGAAAATCAACAAGGTTTAGAAAATCAGCATAGTAAAATATCACCCCGTCTAAGTGCTTTAGTTATAACTTCCCATGTAAAAGAAGGTATAGAACTAGCTAAAGAATATAAATTACCTAATATTATTATAGATTTTATTCCTATGCATCATGGAACTTCTTTGGTAGCCTATTTTTATCATCAGGCAAAACAAACAGAAAAACCAGAAGATGTTATAGAAGAACATTTCAGATATCCTGGTCCAAAACCAAGAACTAAAGAAACAGCTATATTAATGTTGGCTGATGCTTGTGAAGCAGCTGTAAGAGCAATTTCTAAACCTACTGTAGAGCAGATACAAAAAACTATTTCTAAAATTATAAAAGCTAGACTAGATGATGGGCAATTATCAGAAGCACCTTTAACTTTGGTAGATCTAGATAGAATAGGGACAGAATTTTTAAGAATTTTACAAAGCTTATATCATTCTAGAATAGAATATCCATCTGAAGAAAAAATCATAAAAGACTTAGGAAAGAAAATAACTAATGGAAATACATTTAAATAACAAATTTACTACTTCTACAGGGCAAAAATTTCCTTATAAAGTAACAAAAAAATATTGGTTAGATTTTACTAAAAAAGTATTAAAATTATTAGAATTAGAAAAAAATACAGAAGTAAGTATTACTTTTGTTGATAATGAAGAAATAAAAGATCTAAATAGAGAATACCGTAATAAAGATTATGCAACTGATGTTTTATCCTTTCCATTTGAAAACGAATTTAATTTACCAATAAATAATATTTTAGGGGATATTATTATTTCATTAGAAAAAGCTAAAGAACAAGCTGAAGAATATGGACATTCTTTTAATAGAGAATTAGGATTTCTAATAGTTCATGGTGTTTTACATCTTTTGGGTTATGATCATGAAACCAAAGAACAAGAAGAAGAAATGTTTTCTTTACAAAAAAAGATTTTGGCAAACTTTGAGCTTTAAAAACTATGATGAGAGCTAAAAATGTTTTTGATAGTTTTAAATATGCTTATCAAGGTATTATTTATTCTTTAAAAACACAAAGAAATATGAGAATTCATGTTTCTGTTGCATTCTTAGTTGTTTTAATTTCAATATATTTAAAAGTAACCAAATTAGAATTAGCAATTTTAGTTTTAGCTTGTAATGTAGTTATTACAGCAGAGATGATTAATACTTCTATAGAAAGTACTATTGACTTATATAGCAGACAAAGACATCCTTTGGCTAAAATTGGTAAAGATGTAGCAGCTGCGGCTGTACTCGTTTCTTCTATTACTTCAGCTATAATAGGCTTATTAATTTTAGGACCTTATTTATTAGATTTTTTGAAAAAAAATAATATATTTTAAATTAGTTTTTAGATAAATTCTCTTGATTATTTTGACTTAAATTGCTAACATTTTTATATATATTTTTGGTGTGAAATAATTTGATGGAAAAAAACTCAGATATTGAATTAATAACCGAAATCCAAAGTCTAAAGCAATTTGCTGAGTTTTTAGATAATGAAAATAAAGATCTATTTTTATATAAAATAGATAATCTTTTATATAAAATAAAAAATTACTCTACAAATACAAATATAAATTTAGATTTTTCTGATTTAAAAAATCAAGAAGAGCAGGAAATGTCTTTATTTGATCCTATAATTTCATCAATTATCCCAACTTTAAAAGAAAATATCAGTAATATTAATCTATCTGAAATAGAAAAAATAACTATAAGTAATATAAATGGTTTATCTTCTATAAAAGATATTTATGAATTTAATAAAGATATATATCCTAACTTTATATTTTTTTCTAATATATTAATGGAATTAGAATCTAAAAATATTATTGATTTTTCTAAAAATAACAAAGAGGCTTTACAAAGAGGTTGGATAAAATTAGGTGAAATTTTATCTCAAGGAAATATTTTAGTTCCTTTAAATATAGAAGAAGCTGCTGATTTTAAAAATAGAAATGGTAAAATGTTTATAGGAGAAGCCTTTGTAGAATTAAATTTAATATCAGATAAATTACTTAGAAATGCTTTGAAAACCCAAAAATGGATTTCTAAAACAGTAGATAAATTGAATAAAGATAACTAAATTCAAAAAAGTGAATATAAAAAAAATTATGCCCGAGATAAAATTAACCGTTTGTTTTTTTACTAAAAATAATCAAAAGTATATAGAAAAAACTATCAAAACTTTAGAAGGTATTGCTTCTGAAATTGTTTTTTTTGATTTAGGTTCTACAGATAAAACCAAGAGTATTGTTGAAAAATATGGTAAATTTTATAGTATAAAATATTCAGATGATAATAGTAAATTAAAAAATGAAGCTTTAAAAAAAATAGACTCTGATTGGGTCTTATTTTTAGAACCAGATGAAGAATTAACTAAAGAAACACAATTAAACTTAATAAATTTTTTAAAAGGTAGAAAAGTTAAAAATTATCCTTTAGCATATTACTTAAAGATAATAGAACCTACTAGTAAACAAGTAAATACTTATTATAAGCTTTGTTTAATAAGAAATAAACAAGGTATAAAGTTTATAAATCCGATGTTTGAAGATTTAGAACTAGAAGAATCTAATGATAAAAAAGATAATAAAAAAATAAAAGATCGAAAAATATTTTTTTGTACTGTAGATTTTTTAACTATTTTTAAAACAGGTATTTATAACAAAACTAAAGATGAAATACAAAAAGAAAATGAAAATAATATTTTTAAATTAAATAAAATTATAAAAGAACATAAAAATATTGATAAATTATTTTATTATTATCATATAGGAAATACTTTATTTAATATTGAAAAATATTCAGAAGCTTTAAAATACTTTAAAATGGTTCATGAGGGTTTAAAAAAACAAGATAGCAAAAGAAAATTTCTTTATGAAAATAATTTAGTTTCTTTAATTCATGTACTATTTTTTAAAACTAATGATTATGAAACAGCTATTAGTTATATTAATGAGTTTTTAGAAAAATATAAAAATTTCCCAGAAATACTTTTTTATAAAGCATTATACTTAATAAAAAAACAAAATTATAGAGAAGCTAAAGAAGTATTATTAACTATACAAAAACAAATGATTGATTCAGAAGCTTTAATTGTAGGTATAAAATCTTTTCAAGATAATTTCTTTTTTAATGTTATGCTAGAACTTACTAGATGCTCTATTTTACTAGAAGAAGCAAAAAATTCAGCGTTTTTTCTGAAAAAAGCTTTAGATGTAAACTCTAATTCTAAAGAGATATTATTATTAGCTATAATTTATTACATAAAACAAAAAGATTATACTAATTCACTTTTTTATTATAAGGATTTAATAAAAAACTTAGATGATAAGGATGTTAATTATATAAAAAATATTTTACCCCTAGATAATTATGATGTAAGAAAATTAAATGTAGCTCTAAATATGATAGATGCTATTTTAAGCTTAAAAAGTTATTTGGGAGAACCAGAAAAGAAACTTTTATTATCAGAAAAAAAAGATTTACAACAATTTTTAGCACGTATAACTTTTTGTGTTTTTTCTTATGGAAATCAAACAAAATTAGAAGCTTGTTATAGAAGTATATTACCTTTAGCATCTGAAATAATTACGGTTGAATTATCAGATTCTAATCTAACTCATCCTTTAGCCTTAGAAGTAGGTAGATTATGTACTGTAGAAGCTTATAATTATAAAACTAAAAATTTTCTTTTGGATGCCGCAAAAGGTGAATATGTTTTTTTTATACAAGCAAATCAACTCTTATCTGAAGATATTCATAATGATCTACTAAAATTTTTATATCAATATAAAGACGAAAAAAATCTTGGAATATCTATGAATGTTTGGTATAAAGATGAAAAAGGAGAAATTACTTTTAATCATGTTATAAGCTTATTAAAATTAACAAAAGAAGTTAGGTTTGATGAGAATGAAAAACTTTTTTCTAAAAAAGGAAAACTTAAAGCTATAAAAACTAAGTTTCCTATTTTATACAATCAAAGTTAAAAAATTAACTTTATCTTTTGAATAAAATAAGACTAACTTCATGGTTAAATACCTCGAAGTGTTTGGGTACAGGGTTTACACCCCCGAATCCCACCATTACCTACAAGCAGAACTTCTAGGAATTCTTTAAGATTAATACTTTACTTTTTTTTACTATTACTTTACAAAAAATCTAATAAAAAACTATAATTTATTAGTTATATAATTACTGATAAATTTGGTGAAAAATGAAAAAATATAATGTTGCAATACTTGGTGCTACAGGTATGGTAGGACATGAACTCTTAAAAATTTTAGATCAAAGAAATTTTCCTATAGAAAAATTAAAATTAACTGCGAGTGAAAGAACTTCAGGAAGTAAAATAAATTTTAGAGGAAAAGAATATGAAGTTGAATTAGCAACTCCAGAAGCATTTAAAGGTTATGAAATAGTTTTATCTTCAGCTGGAGCTTCTGTTAGTAGAGCTTTAGCTCCTGATATTGTAAAAAATGGCTCTGTTATCATTGATAATACTAGTGAATTTAGAATGAGAGATGATGTTCCTTTGGTTGTACCAGAAATAAATGCACATGCTTTAAAAGAACATAATGGTATTATTGCAAACCCAAATTGTTCAACTATTCAATTAGTTATGGCTCTAAAACCTATGCATGATTATATGCCTTTAAAAAGAGTTTTAGTTTCTACTTATCAATCAGTTTCTGGTGCTGGTAAAGAAGCTATAGAAGAAATGAATGAACAAGCTAAAAATAGATTAGAAGGGAATTATGTAAAACCAGAAAAAACTATATTACCACAACCAATTGCTTTTAATGTAATACCTCATGGAGGTTCTTTTTTGGATAATGGTTATACAGAAGAAGAAATTAAAATTACAAATGAAACAAGAAAAATAATGGAATTACCAAATTTAGCTATTGCAGGTACTTCTGTAAGAGTTCCTGTAGTAATAGGTCATTCTGAAACTGTAAATGTAGAGTTTGAAAATAAAGTAGATTTAGCAAAAATAAGAGAAGTTTTGGCTAATTTTGAAGGCGTAATTGTACAAGATGATCCTAGTAAATTTGAATATGCTATGCCAATTGATATAGCAGGAAAAGATGAGGTTTTTGTTAGTAGAATAAGAGAAGACCTTTCTCATCCTAATGCTATAAATATGTGGGTTGTAGCTGATAATATAAGAAAAGGTGCTGCATTAAATGCTATTCAAATTGCTGAAAAAATGATTAGTATGGGGTTGATTTAGTTAAAAGTTAAAAGTTAGAAGTTAGAAGTAAATGTGAAATGTAGTGGTAAGCCTTGCGTTTACCATGAAATAAAGCATTGATATAAAAATAGATAATATAAGTTTAATTTGTAAATCGTGAAGCGTGAATAGTAAAGAGTTAGAAGTTAGAAGTTAGAAGTAAATGTGACATGTAGTGGTAAGCCTTGTGTTTACCATGAAATAAAGCATTGATATAAAAATAAATAATATAAGTTTAATTTGTTTTTACTAATTTCTTTTCACTTTTTACTAATCATATATAGTATAATAATTAAAATTTTAGGTAGATTTTTTATGGAAAAAAAACAAGAAACATATAAAAATACAAGTTTTGGAGATGATATAAAAGAAATTTATCAACCAAATGAAGATTTTAATTATCAAACTAATTTAGGTGATTCTGGAACTTATCCTTATACTAGAGGAATACATAAATCTATGTATAGAAATAAACTCTGGACAATGCGTCAATATTCTGGTTTTGGAACTGCTGAAGAAACTAATAAAAGATTTAAATACCTTTTAGAACAAGGACAAACAGGTCTGAGTGTTGCTTTTGATTTACCTACACAAATGGGAAGAGATTCAGATAACCCTCTTTCTGAAGGGGAAGTAGGGAAAACAGGAGTTGCTATTTCTAGCTTGGCAGATATGGAAATACTTTTAGATGGAATACCTTTAGATAAAGTTAGTACTTCTATGACTATAAATGCACCTGCTTCAGTTTTATTAGCCATGTATATTGCAGTAGCTGAAAAACAAGGTGTTACTTCAGATAAAATAAATGGAACTATTCAAAATGATATTTTAAAAGAATATATTGCTAGAAATACCTATATTTATCCGCCTGATTTTTCTTTAAGATTAATAACTGATATTTTTGCTTATTGTGCAGATAAAGTAAAAAATTGGAATACTATTAGTATTAGTGGCTATCATATCAGAGAAGCAGGTTCAACCTCAGTTCAAGAAGTAGCTTTTACCTTAGCTAATGCTAAAACATATTTAAAAGCAGCTCAGAAAAGAGGTTTAGATGTAGATCTAATTGCACCTAGATTATCATTCTTTTTTAGTGCTTCTAAAGAATTATTAGAAGAAGTAGCTAAATATAGAGCAGCTAGAAGAATTTGGGCTAAAATTATGAAAGAAGAATTTAATTCTAAAAACCCAAAATCTCAATTATTACGTTTTCATGTTCAAACAGCAGGCTCTTCTTTAACAGCACAACAGATAGAAAATAATATAGTAAGAACTACTATAGAAGCTTTAGCTGCTACTTTGGGAGGAGCACAATCTTTACATACAAACGGTCATGATGAAGCTATTTCTTTACCAACAGAAAGTTCTGCTAGAACTGCATTAAGAATACAACAAGTAATAGCCTATGAAACAGATATTACAACTAATTCAGACCCATTAGGAGGTTCTTATTTTATAGAAGATCTTACTAATAAAATTGAAACGGAAGTTTATAAATATTTTGAAATAATAGATGAAAAAGGTGGAGTACTTAATTGTATTGAAGAAGGATATTTACAAAAAGAAATACAAGAAAGTGCTTATAAATATCAACTAGAAATTGAACATAACGATAGAATTATAGTTGGAGTAAATAAATTTATAGTAGAAGAAACAGATGCTAAACCTATTATGAAAGTAAAAAAAGAACTTGAATTAAAACAAGTTGAACATCTAAAAACTTTTAAAAATAATAGAAATTTAGAACAAGTTAATAAAGCTCTAAATGATTTAGAAAATATTGCAAAAACTGAAGAAAATTTATTCCCTTATATTTTAGCCGCAGTAAAAGCTTATGCTACATTAGGTGAAATATGTGATGTGTTTAGAAATATTTTTGGTGAATTTAAACCAAAACTTAGTATTTAGTTATAAAAAATGATAATGAAAAATAAAAAAAGTTTAATTCTATTAAGTTTAATATTTTTTACTTCTTGTTATGTAAAAATACCAGAAACTCAAACTAAAATATCGTCTTCACCTACAAGTTCTACAAATTCTGAACAGAGTTTTATTGGAGATTTAGATTTTAGAAAAGTTCTTTCTGGTGAAAAAAGTAATGTAAAAAAATTTTCAACAAGAGTTGTAACCAACGAAACTGAATTACAAACTCTTTGGAATGACTATACAGGTAACTTTAATAACCCAGTTTTTTTACCTAAAATAGACTTTCAACAAAAAAATGTTATAGCTATTTTTCTAGGTGATAAACCTACTAATAATTATGCTGTAGATATAGATAAAATAACAGAATCTAAAGATAAAATTTCTGTAGTATTACGAGAAGTTAAACCCACAACAGGGTCTGAGGTAAATTATGAAACTACACAACCATTTTTATTTATAGAAATAAAAAAATCTAATAAATATATTGAATTTGATACTAAATATCTCTCTTTAAAAAATAATTTAGAACGTTTATCTTTTACTAAAATAGAAGAAGGAAATGATACAGGTATAAAAAATATTTCAAAAATAGTAGTAAAAACTAGTGATGAACTTTTTGATTTTTATAAAAAACATTTATCAGAAAAACAAGTTTTGAATTATAAAGAAATACCTAAAATAGATTTAAAAAATAATACTTTAATAGGTGTTTTTTTAGGTCAAAGAACTTCCACAAGAAATTTTGTAGAAGTTTCTGAAGTATTAAAAAATAATGATTTTATTACTATAAAAGCTAAAGAATATCTTAATGGAGAAACAGATAAGACTACTAAAATTTATCCCTATCAAATTATATCTATTCCGAAAACAACTTTACCTATTAATTTCGAACTGACTGTTTTATCTTCTCAAGATATAGATAAAAATAATGAAATAAAAAGTACTTATAAAGAGATAATTTTTAAACCTTTAGCTACTGGAAATTATAGTAACATAAAACAAGAAAATTATTTTAATATAAATAATCAAGAAGAATTTATAAGAATTTGGCAACAACATTCTACTAATTCTATTCCTAATATAGATTTTTCTTTAAACAATGTTATTACAGCTTTTTCTGGAGAAAAAGATTCTACAGGCTATTTTATAAAAATAAAAAGTATAATAGAAAATGAAAAAGATATTAGAGTTTTTACAGAATTAGTAAATAATCAAAAAGATAGTTTAAGTACTAAGTCATACCCTTTTGATTTTGTTACTATACCAAAAACAATTAAACCTGTAATTTTTATTAAAAATTTTGTAGAAAACTAACTAGAAGTTATAAATATATTTAGGTTTTAATATTATTATATTTTTATTTAATAAAGCTAAAATCAGCACTAAATGTATTATTATTAGATGAATTTAAAGAAGAAAGATTAAATCCTTCTAATACATTTTTATTTAGATATTTATTTAAAGAAGCTAAAGAAATAGTTACATTTTTACCATCTGATGAAGTACTAATACCTTTTTCTTTTAAGGCATCTTCAAGTTGATCTTTTGCCATTCCTTTAACGCTAAAAATATCTAAAAACTTAGCTTTATCTACAGCTATTTTTATTTGATTATCTTCTATAAAAGCTCTAACTTGACCATTAGTCATCATTTTATTAAAATTAGTTATAACTTGTCCATTATTTATACTAACAGAAGGATCTGAAATAAAATCTTTCATTTTATCTTTTAAGAAAGGAGCCATCTTATCAGGGGCAATATTTATTTTTAAATTACCTTTTGAAGTTATTTTAGCTTTATTAGAAGAAGGATCAAAAGAATCAATTCTTAAAGAAAGATCTGCTTTACCTAAACCAAAGTCAAAACCAGCTAAAGAAACATTTCCAGATAATTTACCATCTTTAAAAGCACCATTATCTATTTTAAAATTTAATTTTTGATTTTCTGGTATATTTAATCCTTTTTCTTGAATATTTTGTAAAATCTTTTTACCATTAGGATCATTTTGTAAAATCTTTTTTAGTTTTCCGAAAGAAATAGAAGCATTTCCTGTTGTTCTATTAAAAGAAAGACCTTCAATATTAGATTGTCCTTTTGAATCTATAGTTAAAGAGCCAGCTGTTATATTAGTATTACCTTTTATTGAAGCTATTGGGGTATTAATATCTACATTTAATTTAGCGTTAGTATTTTGTACATCCAATCCATTTTTAGAAGTAGTTATTTTATCAGTAGTTCCCTTTACTCCAACATGCCCCTTAGAATCACCTTCTTTTCTTGTAATTTGACCATTAAAAGTAACTTTACTAGCTGTTAAACCATTATTTTTAGCAGCTACCTCTTTAGCTGTTGCTTCTGCTTTAATACTACCAAGTTCTAAATTAGCATTTAAGTTTGAAGCATGTAAAGATCCATGATCATTAGATATTTCAGTTTTAGAGTTTGTTATTTTAGCTGTTGCTTTCGAACCACTTCCTGTAGAAATACCAGCATTTGCTTCATTGGTTATTATTTTAGTAATACCTGATGTATTATCATGATTAAAGTTAGGGTTAGATATATTTAAATGCCCTTTTATAGTACCTTTATTTCCTTTAACTGTTACATCTCCTGTATTTATTCTATCAGCAGATATAGTAGTCCCTTGTTGATTGTTAGTTAATGTAACATTTTTAGCATCTAATTTATCTGCATTAACAGTTAAACCACCTTGAGAAGAAAAATTAATTTTACCTTTTAAGGCATCTGCTGAAGCTATAAACTCTTGATCATTTTGAGTTAGATTAAATTTTTCGGCTTTTATAGAAGCATCTACATTAAATTTACCATTTTTTATAGAGTGTGAAATTTTACTAAAATCATCTAAAGCATGGTTAAACTCTTTATTACTTAATAAATCCATTACATCTTTAATTTGTTGAGGGGTAGCTCCTGAAGCTTTTGCTATATTTTGAATTTGATTATGAACGTTACCAGACTCTTTACCTAATCTTGTAACAGCTTTAGATATAGCAATAAATTGTTTTTCTGTCAGACCAACTTTTTCTAATTGTTTTCCAATAAGTTCTTTAGCATTTTTTAAAACACCTTGTAACTCTTCTATTTGTTTTGGTGTTAACTTAACATTATCTGCTTTTAATATAGCATCTAAATTCTGAGCGGTTATTTTACCTGAATCCTTATTAGAAATATTTTTAGCTGTTACACTAGCTTGAGTAGTAGAATCACCTGAGTTAACTGTAATACCAGCATTAGCATCTCCTACAGTACCGCTTAAATTATTTTTATCATCTATAGTAGCATTAACACTTGAAGCTTGAACTGTTCCTTCTGTTACTTTAGGATATATTTTATCCAAAGCTGCTGTTAATTTATTACTTATTTCAGGATTAAGTTTTTTTATATCCTCTTCTGTTTTTAACTTACCTAAGTTTTTTATATCTTCTTTACTTAATCCAGATTCAGATAGTGTTTTTGTTATATTTTCAACTTTCTTTTTATCTTTCAAATCATTTTTTAATCTATCTAGAAGATCTGTATTTAAATCCCTTTTTATTTCAACAGAAGTTTTTGCAGAAATACTAGGAGCATTATTAGTAGAATTTATTTGTGTATCTTTTTGATTAACATTTATAGCTAAACTATTTATATTTAAATTTAAAGAAATTTTCTTTATTTTTTCAGATATATCAGGAGATTTAAGAATATTATCAACTGTTTTAGAATCTAATGAAGTTAACCCTGAAATAATATTTTCAGGTATTCCTGAATTTTTCAAAGCATTTTTTAGACCTTCTGCATTAACTCCTCCTGCTTTAAGAACAGTTTGCATCTGACTTACAACATTTTTAATTTCTTCTGGGGTATTAGCTTCTATTTTAGCGTTAACTTTATCCAAATTTATTTTAATGTTTGGCATATCACCATTAACAGTTGGAGCTGGTTTAACTTCTTCTTGATGTGAAACTCCTGTAGAATTACCCATTATATCATATTCAGGTACATCAACCATTTTTGGAGGATCTTTTTTAGGCTCTCCTACTTTAATATTTTTAGCAGAAAAATCGACTTCAATACCTTGAGGAGTAATTTTAAATTTAGTATCTTTTAAATCTCCACTAATATTTTTACCAGCAATATTTTGGCTAACACTTTCAGGGGTTAAATAAATTCTACCTGTTTTTACCTCTACATTATCTGTAATGCCAAATTCATTAGCATATGTATTAGTTGTTGTCTCATAATCAGCTTTTAATTTTATACCCAAAGATTTACTCATGTTTTCTTTGATATTTTCAACCATTGTACCACTAAAAGTTGAAGCCATTGTATTAGTAGGTTCTATATAAAGTCTTCCATTTTTATCTGTTTTTATATCAACTTGAACTTTAAACCAATCATCCCAAGTTAATTGGTTATTATGAGTAAGAGTATATTTACCCTCTCCGTTTTTTTCTGAGTATTTTAATTCTTTTAAATCTGGATCTAATTTTTTTAATGCTGCTTGTGCAGTTGGGGAACTTAAATCTATTTTTATTTTCCCATTTTCAATATTATTTTCTCTTCCATTTAGAGCTATATCTCCTGATACAGAAACATCTAAAAAAGGAAGTTCTGTTTGTGCTTTTGGTTGTGTAGTTAAATTTTTAGCTTGAGCTAAAAGTTTTTGACTAGCTTCTGTATCAACTTTTCCAGAAAAAGCATTTGCTAAAAAATTATCAAAATTAGTATTAGGGGCTATTTTGCCAAACTCTTCTTTGGCTTTTTGGTATTCAGTTGGGTTTAATCTACCTGTAGTGGTAGTATTTTTAATGAAGTTATTTATAACTGTATTAGATTGCAATGGACTAGCAAGTACAGTGGACATTATAAATTTCCCAATTTTAAAACAAAATACCCATTATATAATTATAGTTGTTTTTTTTATAAACTTGTTAATTTTTTATAGGTATTACTTAGGAAATTTATATTTTATTTAAATTAATTAATCTACCAAAGTAACTTTTGTCATTTTAACATCTGATAAGGGTTTGTCTTTTTCATTAGTTTTTACTTTTTCTATAGACATAACAACATCAAGACCTTCGATAACTTCTCCAAAAATTGTATAATTATGATCTAAACTTTGTCTTGCTTGAGTTGTTATAAAAAATTGGCTACTATTAGTATCTTTCCCACGATTAGCCATTCCTACAATTCCAGCTTTATTATAAGATAAATTAGGTGAATCTTCATTTTCAAAATCTTTACCAAAGGCAGACATTCCCCCAGTTCCTGTACCAGTAGGATCTCCTGTTTGAATCATAAATCCTTTTATAACCCTATGAAAAATAATTCCATCATAGTATTTTTTACTAATTAGAGTTACAAAATTTTCTACAGATTTAGGAGATTCTTTGTTAAACATTTTTATTTTTATATTTCCCATAGTAGTTTCTATTTGAACTTTATACTCTTTGTTTTTATCGAAAACAAAGGGGATTTCTTTTTTTTCTTCTTCAACTTTTTTTTCAGCTGGATTATTACTAGCAGGAGTTTCTTTTTTTTCCTCTACTTTTTGAGGTTGTTTTGAAGGTTCAGAAACTATTGTATTATTTGTTTTATTTAAATCAGCGTCTTTTTTTTCAGAACAAGCATAGTTAGAAGCTATCAATAAAATAGCTAATATATTTAATAAATAATTTTTATATTTCACTTCTTTTTTCCTAAATTAAAATATTACTATATGAATTCTATTCTTTTTATTCTTTAGTGTTAATAAATAATTATGCAAAATTAATGCTTTGAAATTTCCAGCTCTTTATAGGCATATTTTTCTAAAATATTAAGTGGTAAAGAACCGTTTCTTAAAATAATATCATGAAAATCTCTTATATCAAAAGCTTTACCCAAAGTAGCTTCAAATTTTTTACGAATTTCTAATATTTTTATTTCACCTATTTTATAAGTACAAGCTTGTGCTGGCATCACTATATATCTATCTACATCTATTTCACAATGTTCTTTACTTTTACCTGTATAATAAGCTAAATAATCAATTGCTTTTTCTCTTTCCCAACCAAAAGCATGGATACCTGTATCTATTACCAATCTACAAGCTCTTCTCATTTCAAAAACTAGCCTACCAAATTTTGAAAAAAGATCTTGATAAAAACCCATCTCTTCGCCTAATTTTTCGCAATATAAGCCCCAACCTTCTACATAACCAATAAATTTAGATACTTTTCTAAATTTAGGTAAATCTTTCATTTCCAAAGCTAAGGATATTTGTAAATGATGACCTGGTACAGCTTCATGCAAAGCTAAAACTTCTTTTTCATATTTAGCTCTAGTTTCTAATTTATAGGTATTAACATAAAAAACACCTGCTCTAGTCATTTCCATACTAGCTCCCATATAATAAGCACTAGTAGCAGAAGGAGCTTGATAGTCAGGTACTTTTTCTACACCATAAGGTAATCTTGGTAAAACTTTAAAAAAGGCTGGTAATTCTTTATCTACTCTTTTACAAAAATCTCTGTAAGACATTAATAACATTTCAGGAGAATTATAATAAAAATCTGGATTTGTTCTTAAATAATCTAAAAATTTTTCATAATTATTAAAACCAAGTTCTTTCATAATATTATTCATTTCAGAAAAAATTCTTTCTACTTCTTTTAAGCCTATATTATGTATTTCTTCTGCTGTTAAATCTGTTGTAGTTAATTCTTTTAATAAAAAATTATATAGCTCTAAACCATTTTCTAAATCACTTATACCTATAGAATCTCTACAAGCTGGTAAATAAACTTCTTCAATAAAATTAGCTAATTTATTAAAACCAGTATAAATTTCGCTTTTAATAGAAGTTTCTATTTTATTTAAAAGTTCTTTAGAGATATTTTCTGATTTTTTTAAAGTCTTATAAAAACTACTTTGTGTTATATCATCAGGAATTTGTCTTTTTATTTGTAAAATAACTTTTTTCATAGCTATTTTAGGAACAGTTAATTTTTTATCCATTCCTTTTTTCATTAAATCAATTAATTGCTCTATTATTAAATTAAAAAAGTTAATTCGTGATAAATAATTTTCATAATCTTTTTCGGTTTTAAAAGGCATCATATCAATTAATCTAGCAAAATAAGTATTAAACCCATTCATTTGATTTATAGGCATTAGATGAGCTTCATACTTAAAACTATCTATATTATTTTTAGTTTTTAGATAAAATAAATCATAATTTAGCTTATTATTTTCAGAAAGGTCTTGATAATTTATTTTTTCTAATTCTTCAAGTACTTTTAATTCTCTTTGATAAGATTCTAATATAGCTTTTTCAGAATGATCATTCATTTTATTATTATATGTATGTACACCCAAAAAAGTAGCAAATTCTGGATTGTTTTCTAAATCTTCATGCCATTTTTTTTCTAAAAAATCTTCTAATTTTATATCTTCATTATTTTTTTTCATATTATCAATCCTTATAAAAAGTTATATCCTATAGAAATACCCAAAAGTGGAGATAAAGAATCTTTTATCTTAAGAATTCTAGTTTTATTATTCTCTAAATTTTCTGGAATAATAATAGTATCTTTAGTAAAAAGCCTAAAATCTATAATAGAATTAAAAGCAATTTTTACTCTATAAATGCCTTCATAACTTACCCCCAAATTAAGAGCTGTTACTTCTTTGGTATTAAATTGTAAGCCTAAATGAGTAGAAAGCTCTCCAAAATCTTTAGTTATGGCAGTAAAAAAGTTAAATTTTTCTTTTAAATTTTTATCAAAATCATAATAACTACCTGTAGTTAAAGAAACTGGGAAAAAATCTCCTTGTTTTATTAATTGTAATTTCAAAGCAATTCCCTTACTTTCTATTAATTTATAATTACCTGCAAAAGTTCCAAAATTATTATAAAAAACTCCACCTTGTAAACCTAAATTTAAATATTTATCCAAAGTAAAAATATCTTTTATTCCATAAGATAGTTCTCCGCCAGTAAGAAAAGATATTTTTGAATCTGGTGGAGGTGGGGTTGTACTGTCGTCTTCATAGTAAGAACTAGTAGTATATTGAGATAAAGATAAAAAATGTCCTGAAAGAGAAAACCCATCTTCTATAAAACCAGTTGGGAAAAAAGCAATAGTAGCATCGCTATTTTTTAATGAAGTTAAATTTAATAATAAATTCTGATATTTTTCATTTTTTAAGCTAATTTTTTCTAATTTATTCACAAAGCCATTTTTATTTAATTCAAGGATATGATCTCCAATTGGTAACTCTAAAGTTTTAGGCGTTATACCTGCTTTTTCTCCATTAACCATTATTTCAGCACCTTGTGGGTTACTTGATAAAAATACTTTACCAAAACGAAATAAATTAAAATCTACAAACTCATTATTATTTTTTGAGGTATCAATATATTTTTTAAAAACTGAAATAATTTTTTTATTTATTTTTATTTTATAAGTACCTTGAAAAACTGTTTCTAATATTATAGGAGAAAAACCTTGAACATTATTATTTATAGTTACCTGAACATTTTCTGGTTCTGTTATTACTTCTAATCTGAATTTTCTATTTTCATATTTTAATTCATTTGTCCTATTTTTTTCATAGGGGTTTGAAACTATTTCAAAATTAAAATTATCTTCAGTTATTTTAGAAAAATTAATGGCAGATTCTTTATATACTTTATCATTCACTTTTACTAAAAAAGGTTGTTCATCTTCTGGATAAATATTAATTTCTTTTATTTTTGAGTCTGTTTCTCTCCATGCTTCTAATAAATGTGTTCTTTCAGCAATATTTTTTATTATTATAGGCGGTTTACCTATCTCTATTCCATTAACTGATATTTTTGAATTGGAAGGAATACTTCTAATTTTTATAGTACTTTTACCAGTACCAAAACTAAATATAGTTAATCCATTATTATTGATATTTTTTAAAAAATCATTAAAATCTTTTTCAAACTCTTGAATAATATTTTTTATCTTATAATCTTTAGAAAAATATTGTTTTGAGAAAATAACTTTACCACTTACTGTTTCATAAATTCTTAAATTTAAGATAATATCTAGGTTTAATTTAGTTATGCTTCCTGATAAAACAAGTTCTGTATTATTTTTTTGACCAATATTAATAACTTCATTAGAATTTATTACTTCCTTAGAGTAGTTATCTATTATATTAGAAGATTTATTAGTATTATATAGTAATATGTTAGTATTTTTCTTTATTGTATCTAAAATACCTTCTTTTATATCAATAATTAATCTATTTTTTTCTAAACTATCATCTAAAATAGTAAATTCTGTAAAAGATATAGATATACTTCCAACTTCAGGAATTATTATATTATTTTTTTGAAAATTTATAGGTGTATTAGCTTTAAAAACAAAGCTAAAAATAAATATTATTAGAAACAGTCGTATTATTCTCATTTTTTTACCTAATAAATAATTTAAATCCTTTTTCTGACATATTTTTTACACTCTTTCTTTTTAATATTTAATATTACATAATTAATCGAATATCTTCTTCGAGTTAATGGGTCGTACCCACCCTCTTTCGGGGTATTGAACTCTGAAAGAAGGTTTAATTTTATTTAGAAGAAATAACTTCAAGATTTTTATTTCTCATTTTCTTTATAAAATAAGATTTTTTATCTTCTTCAACTAAAGATATGACAATACCTCCCCAACCAGCTCCAGACATTTTTGCTCCAATAGCACCAGACTCTAAAGATATTTTTACAATTTCATCTAATTCAATACAAGAAACTCCCATTTCTTGTAATAATAAGTGATTTATATTTAATAATTCAGCTAAAGTATTATAATTATTATTTTGTATAGCTAACTTAGATTTTTTACTTATAGTATCTATTTCTTTAAATAAGTTATCATAAAAAGATAGATTTTTTTCTTTTTGCTCTTTAATCCAATTTACTACTTTTATAGTAGAACTTTTTATTTTAGAATCTATAATTATAAATGAGTAGTTTTTTAAATTAATATCTAAAATTTCATTATTAGGATTATTTTTTATAAAAAAAATAGGTTTTTCATAAATTATAACAGTTTGATCTATGCCACTCGGATTACCATGGTAAATTTTTTCAATTTCTAATACTTGCTTATATAAATCTTCTTTATTAATTTCTATAGAAAAATAACTTGCTAAGGATTTTATAATAGAAGCTGAAATAGAAGCTCCACTTCCCATACCACTTCCTATAGGAATATCTGAAAAAACTTCTAGGCTAATTTTTTCTTTAAAAGGTATTTGATAAAAAGAAAAGAAATTTTTTACACATGTTTCTAAAGGGCTTAAATTTTCATTTTTAAAATTGTAAAGCTCATTTAATTGAGTAGCTTTTATTATCATTTCATTATTATTTGAAGTTATTTTAGCAAAAGATTTACAATTTTCTATAGGAATTGCTATAGCTGAAGCTCCATAAACGACGGCATGTTCTCCTGTTAAAATAGCCTTACTAATAGAACTTTTCAAATGATTCATTAAATTTTATAGGATCTCACTACTTTTATAAGTATAATTTGATAAATCAGTAATAATTAATGATTCTAAAGGGTTTCTAATTTTAATTAAATCTTCTAATTTAGTTAATTTAAACATTCTTCTTTTATTTTGAAATAAAATTTTTTCTTTTAAATCAAAATTAATAGATATTACTTTTCCATTTTTTAAAACATTTTTATATTTTGCCAATTGAACATCTGTACCTTTAAAAATATTTTTTATTTTTTCTAGAGCTTCTAAAGAGGTTATTTGTATATTTAAAGAAAAGCTTTGATATTCTTCATCTTTTACAACCTGATTAATAATTAATTTATATGGAGTAAAATCTCTAAACCTGTAAGCTATTTTAACTTGTTTTAATTCAAAAGAACCAGATCTATTATTTTCTAATTTAGGTTCTTCTTCTTTTTTATCTAAATTTCTAATTAATTTCTTTAGTTTTAAACTAGCATTACCAAATTTACTTTTAAAAACTTCGTGTTTAGGATTATATTTTCTAATAGCTTTAGCTAAAAATGTAACATCAGCATAAACTAGCATAACATTTTTTCTTTTTATATTTCCATAACTATCATTTATATTAATAAAAACATGTTCTTTATCAATATCTTTTAGTTCTAAAAACTCTTCTTCAAAAGTAAATTTATTATTGATAATAAAAAGTTTATATTCATTTGATAAAAGTTTTACAATAACACTAGCTCTTCTTATTTGTTGAGCTGTTTTTAAGACTTCATCAAAATTTTTGTAGGAATTAGGTAAAAGATTTTCAGTCATATTTTTATTTCTTAAACTTATTAGTCATTTGTAATATATCATCAATAGCAACTTTTTTCTTTGCAACAGCAGTTTCAACTTTAGTTGATTTTACCGCTCTAAGAGATTCTTCTGCAAATTTTATATATTCAAGTGTTTCTTTTTCTGGTTTCATATCATTAGCATTTTGTAAAAATATTAAAGCTTCTTCATAAGAATCTGCACATAATAAAATAATACCTAAACCCAAATGAGTTCTATAATTATTAGGATTAATTTCTAAGGCTTCTAAAAAATAAGATAATGAGCGTAAGAAAATGTCAAAATTTTCAAACCCAGAATCAGCACATTTTATAGCTTCTTCTAAAGCAAGGTTACATAAAACTTCATGATCTATATCGGGTGAATTAAAATCCTGCATATAATACCCTAACTACCTTGTTATAAGTTTAAATAATTATAATTAGCAAATAGATAAAACTTTTTTAACTTTATACTCAAAAGTAATTGGTCTTCAAAAAATAAATTTGAAACTATGTTGCCTCAAATATTTAATCTTCAACTTTTTACTTTTTTCTAGTATATTATAACATCAATAAAGTAATTTGGGTGGATGAAAAATAACATTCAGGATTAGTGAAAATCATAAAAGTTAAAAAGTGAGTTTTTTATAAGTAAAAAAAGAATAGTTATGAATATTATATAAAAATAACTTTTTTTAATTCAAAATAAACTTTGAATTATTTTCTTATTATAACTATAATTTTATAAAATAATGTCAAAACAATATGTCAAAACAATTTTAAAAATGAAAAATATTAAATATTTAATTTTAATTCTAACTTTAGGATTTTTTTCTTGTAAAAAAGAATATCCTAAAATTGATGAATCTTTATTAAAAAAAGAATCAGAAAAATATTCATTACAATTAATTAAAGGAAGTAATTTATTTTGCGAAGAGATAAAAGATTCTAATTTTACGCCTAAGTTAATCAATCCTATTAATATAGCCATATCTAATGATGGAGAAACAGCTTATGTTTTAAATGCTATTTGTAATAGGTCTACTTTTTCTAATAGTTTTAGATTCAATATTAATAATTGCGAAAAATCAACAATTATAAAAAGAAATTTTATTTATAAAATAACAAAAGATAAAAAAGTGGAAATTTTAAAAATAAATGGAGAGCCACCTTTAAGTTGTCATTTAGGAGAAGAAATAACCATAGATGAAAAAAATAGTTTATATATTTCTGATCCTTATAACAAAATATTGTATAAAATTGAAAATGAAAAAACTATAGAAGAAATAAAATTACCTGAAAATATATATCCTAAAAAAATTGGAGTAACTAATATTTCTCATGAAGGACCAATAAATATACGTTTAAAAAATAAAAAAATATATTTTTCAAGTATTATACTTCCTTTAAGTCAAAATTATAATTTAATTTATGAATTAGATTACATAAAAAATGAAATAAATATAATTTTTAGAGGTTATAAGCTTGGAGATGTAGAATTTTTTGATTTTTTTACTTTTTTTAATAATGATAATATATTTTTTGATGTAAGTAATAATAATTACTATATAAGTATAAATAAATACGATATATCAAAAAAACAAGAAAAAGTAACTATTTTAAATGATAAAACATTAAAAGAATTAAAAGACTATTCTAATAAACTAGAAAAAAAATTTAAAGAATATTCTGGTAAACTAGAAAAAAAAGATTTTTTTAATAATGTAGAGTTATTCAAACCAATTATAGATAAAACTGGTCAATTATATTTAGTTTATTTAAATCAATACCTTAGACAGGTATTATACATGAATAGCACCTATAGATGTAATACTTTCAATATCATCAGGAATAAAAATATTAGTATTGAATTTCTGTAATAATTTTAAACTCCTATTGAAGTAATAATCAGCTTTTAAAAATGAAAGTAAATCTCTAATTCCAGCTTTATCATTTTTTTGTTTTTCTCTAAATTTTTCTAAAAAAATATTTGATAAATTACACATAAAAAAAGCAAAATTAGAGGCATTATGAACTCTAATTTCTTTAGTATTCATAAAATCAGAAAGCCCCCAAAATTCTTTAGAATCTCTAAAATTAAATTCTATTTGAAATCTTAAAGAATAAAAATCAATTATCTTTTCATAATCTAAAGTTAAATCATTTGAGAAAAAAATTACATGAGCTACTTTTTTATGAATAATTTTTTGAACAATAACAACATTTAATTTATCATCAAAACTTTTACTTAATAATTCCATTTTATAGATTCTTGTTATAGTATTTTCTTTTGTTTCTTCTTTAACTAAATATTCTAATGGAATGTTTGTATAATCAAGCTTTTTACCATAAATTCTTTTTCTTCCTCTACCTTTATATTCATCTTTATACTCAAAAAATAATGCTGAATTATTTTGTAATTTTGAAATCAACAATAAGCCATATTTTTTACATAAACTTAAAACTGTATTATTTGCATATTTTCCATCTCCTAAAAAATACTTTATTTTTATTTTTAAAACATTGATAAGGTTTTCTAATTGTCCTTCTAATAATCTAAATGTTGCTACTAAAGGAGGTTCTACTTTTATTCCATTTTTACTACCTTTGGGACGACCTACTTTATTTTTAGATTTAATTTTGTTTTTCCTTTTTTCTTTTGCTTTTTTTAAAGTTTCTTTTTCTGATTCTGTATAAATTAATTGATTCATTAACAATGGATAACTTTTCCTTTTATCTGATAAAATTAATGATAATCCTGAAAAACACAAGCCCTTTATTGGTTTTTGTAATATGCTACTAAAAAAATTATCTAATCCTGTTGTTTTTTTCCCTGCTTTACCTTCTACTGTTTCATCTGATACGATTAATAAATCTCCATCTAACTTTAAAAAATTTACAAGTAAAAATAAATTCATTAATAACCATGGTATTTTTCTATCGTAAAATCTTTCTATCGTTTTGTAGCAAATACTTTCATCTGTCCATCTTGATATATTTAACATTGTTTTTGAACCATTCATTATTAACATTGCTTTTATTATTGATAAAAAAGTTTCATAATTTCTTGGAAAAAATATTGCTAAACTATTTATTATTTTTATTAAATCTGACATAATTATTTCAAATCCTGTTTTTTAATTCTTTTTTGCAATATTAATTTTATTACAGGATTTTACTTATTGAAAAATTTTATCTAACTGTCGAAGGTATTGTTAAATAGGCAATTATTAAAAATAGATCAAGAAAAAAAGGAAATAATTGGTGTTATTGGAAGTAGAGAATTAGGCTATAAAGATGGGAAAGGAGAAGAGACTATGTTTACTTATATTTCAGGTGCTAGTTTTGATAAAGATAATAATCTATATGTAGCAGACACAGGAAATAATGCAATAAGAAAAATTACTCCTGATGGTGTGGTTAGTACTTTTTATAAGGAGAATTCGTGAGAAGTGGGAAGTAATTGTGAAATGTAGTGGTAAGCCTTGCGTTTACCATGAAATGAAACAAAAAACGAGTTTTTATTATGTTAAAAGTGGTATAATAATCCTGTTAATCTTTTAATCTTGAAAATCCTGATTCTGACAAAAAAGATAAAAAAATGAAAAAAATAAATATTTTAGTTTTAAGTAGTACTCTATTTTTTATTAGTTGTTTTAATGATTACACACCTATAATAGAAAAAATACCTGAAAAAATAAATATTTTATCAAAAATACAACCAAAAATGGAATACCCTTATGATATAGAAGTAACAAAAGATGGTAAAACTATTTATTTTAAAAATTGGTATAACTATCCCAAAGAAAATGATAAATATTTAGACGAGAAAATACCAGAACAATATGAAAAAATAATTAAAAGAAAAGTTATTTTTAAATTAGATGTTGAAACTAAAAAAATAGAAATTTTAAAAATAAATAATGATTCATTAATTTATAATGAATTAGGTGAAGAAATGGAGTTAGATACAGATGGCAATTTGTATATTAACGTTTTAAATTCATATATTAATAATTTTAGATATAGAGAAAATAATATAAAAAATTATATTTATAAAATTTCACCTAAAGGTAATATTTTAAATAAATATGATGTTTTTGAAAATGATTACAATAAATATCCTGTCGAAAATACTACTAATTCATTATTTTATAGTTTTGATGGTCCTATAAATCTAGTTTTTGAAAATGATAGAATTTTTTATTGTATGCTTTTATATAGTAAAGAGATACTATCTGATTCATTTTATTTAATAAAAAAGTTAGAGCTATCTAAAAATAAAATTTCAGATTTTTTTAAAAGCAAAAATGGAATAAAATATCATCCTTTTTATGTAAATAATAACTTAATATTTAATTCCTTAGGTTGGACTCAAGCTAATATTTATAATGTAAATACTAATAAAGTTATTAGTAATAATGATACAAAATGGGAAAACATTGATTTAAAAAATATAGACAAATCAAATAATAATAAATTAAGCAATGAATACAATTTTGTAAATAATAGTATAAAAATAAATTCAAAAAATGAAATTTTTTCTACAGGAATAGATGTGATTCAAAAGCATAATATAGAAAATAAAACAATAAATATAATAGGTTCTTATCCTTATGGTCTAAAAGATGGTAAAAGCACTGAAGCTAGTTTTGATTATCCATCAAGTTTATCAATAGATGGTAATGATAATATTTATGTAGCAGATACAGGAAATAATGCAATAAGAAAAATAACTCCTAATGGTGTGGTTAGTACTTTTTATAAGGAGAATTCGTGATACTTGACAGGCTCAGTAGGCAGTTGTGAAGCGTGAAGCGTGAATGAAAAATAGTGAAAAGTTAAAAGCGGTTGTGATAAAAGTCAATAGTATTATCTGATTTTTTTTAAAAAATACATACCAAAAAAAAAGCTAATAATGTTAGCCTGTAGAAAGATTTTTGAAAATTAGTTAAGCTATAATACTTTTGTGTTCTGGATTCCACTTAGTTCCATTTTTCATAATGGAATTAAGAATAACCAGTAACTTACGCATACAGGCAGTTAGAGCTACTTTTGGAAGTTTACCTTTATTGATTAATCTTTGATAAAACTCTCTAATGGAAGAATTATGAGTTATAGCACTAATAATAGGCATATATAATGCTGTTCTAAGCTCTTTTCTTCCTCCAAAAATAGATTTCTTTCCTTTGAAATTTCCACTTTCTCTAGTTATAGGTGCTAAACCAGCTAGAGCTGTAATTTCTTTATTCGATAGCTTTCCTAACTCTGGCAGTTCTAAAATTAATGTCATTGCTAAAACTTTTCCAACACCAGGTATTTCTTGAAGTAATTCAATCTTTTTCCATAAAATTGGAATTAGCTTTAAAGCTTCATAAACTTCTTTTTCAATTTGTTTAATCTTTTTATCAAGATATTGAATATGCTCAGTAATTTCTTTTTTTACTTCATCAGCAGAAACACCTAGTCTATTTGATTCAGCTGTCTTAATATTAACTAGATCTGTTCTCCTTCTTAATTTGGCTGAAAGAACCCTTATTTCTTTGTCAGGTACTTGTCTTACTTCTGGTTTTATTATTTTAGCAAATTTTGCCAAAACATCTGCATCTATTTTATCTGTTTTAGCAAGTTGATTTATTGCTGTAGCAAAGGCTCTTACTCTTTTGGGATTTACTAATACTACTTTTAAACCTGCTTCACATAATGATTTATAGATAAGCTTTTCATACCCACCTGTTGGTTCTATTACTATCAACTCTGGTAAAATCTTTAACAATGTTTTGACTAGTTTTTTTATTCCTGCTTTATCATTAGGAATTGAATAATATACGCCTTCTGGCAAAACTTTAACATCTAGTTTAGCTTTTGATACATCAATTCCTACTGTTACCATTTTCAATACCTTCTGATAAAATATTATTATCTCTTACTTGCATAATTCGGGATTTTTTCCCATGCGGTTGTTCGAGATTTTAAATAGAGAATAAGTTGGTGATTAACTTAGCTTTTAAACGGTTTTTTACCTTGTGAGCGGACGTTATATCACCTTCTCTATTTCTCTTTTAGTTTAACTCATTTCTTTCTATGAATTAACCTTTTTCTATCATACAAGTGAGAAGTGAGAAGTATAGGAAAAGTTATTGTGTAATGTAGTGGTAAGCCTTGCGTTTACCATTACATTTAACAACTCACGTTTCACGCTTCACAATTTATTTTTGTAATCTTATATGATTAACAAAATTTATATCATCAAAATTGGCTGTAATAGTACACCAAACACCCTTCCATATATAAGCATGCTCTAATTTTGTTGTTGGTTCACCATAAGATTTTATAAAATCTTTAATTTCATTTCCAATACCTAAATTTTTTAAAGTTTTACCAGTATATAAATTACCAAATTCTATTTCATCTACTATACCTCTTTCATTAAAACCAAATTTTAAAGAAAGATCTTCATAATAAAAAGCTCTAGCACTAGATTTATTTCTACCAATAGTATAATTAAGTTCATGCATTCTTATTCTTACATCATCTCTAGTAGATTTTCCTATTTTGATACCTAAAACTGTTAAATCTTTTTCATCTATAAAAAATTTATCTAATTTAGGGTCAGTTTGATTATTACTTTGATTTTTTTCTTCTATTTTAATATCAGGTAAAGAAGCTAAGTCATTTATTATATCTATAGGCGACATTTTATGTTCTTCAACATGAACAGATTCTTCTATTATTATTTCTTGAGGTTTTATTTCTTCTTTTACTGGAATTTCAAATTTAAATAATTCCTCTTGATTTTTTATAACTTCCTGAGTTGGTATAACAGAACCTATAACATTTATTAAATTGTTTTCTATAGGTTGTGTTTCTACAACAGGAGGTTGCTCTTTTTTTTCTAAAATATTTTTATTTCTCATTCTCATAGAAGTTATTCTTTTTCCATCTTGACTAAAAAAAGCTATATTATCCCAGACAACACCCTTCATTGTACCTATTTTAGGTTTTCCATATGTTGCTATAGCGCGTTCTAAAGTATCTCCAATACCAACTCCATTACTAGTTTTACCTATATATAAATTTCCAAAATTTATCTCTTCAGCAGTTCCAGCTTCATTAAAAAGTATATTTACTGATAAATCATCAAAAATTATCATTTGTCCAGTATCAGAAGGACTTACTTTACTATAAGTTTTCATTACTTTTATTACATCTTCTTTGGTACTTTTACCCAAAACTATTTCTAAAGCAACTCCATTTTCATATATAGTTAGTTTTTTAGCCATATTAGTTTCGTTTATAATAGCCTCTAGTGCTTGCTGCTCATACATAGCTTTTTCTAAATAAGAAGGAACACTTCTTACTAGTGCGGTAGAAGTTTTTTCTTCTACAGGAGTAGTATCTTCTTGAGCTTTTGCATATTCTACAGAATGCTTTGATTTTTCTAATAATAAACCAATAGATTCATTTATAGATATTTCTGGAGGTACCATCCATTCTTCTTCAGAAAAAACAGCTGTTTCCATTCCCAAAATATAGAAAAATGCTTTTTCTCCTTTTAATTCAGCTGTTTCAGCATGTAAAACATTTCCTGCCATAATAAAAACATCACCTTCTTTTCCTGTAGAAGGCTCTAATACTTTGATAAATTTGTTATCACCTGATAAAGCTAATAATTGCAAAAAGTCTATTAATTCTATATCTTGTAAATCGCCTTCTACTCCTTCAGAAGAAAATTCTAATAAAAACTCTTCTACTTGTTTAAAATCCAAAGGTTTCTCAAAATAATTTATAGCATCTGTTTTTGCTATAAATTCTTTTATATAATCTGTTCCAAAAGCTGTCATAAAAATAACTTTAGTTCTTGGACTAGATTGGTGTAACCACATAAAAAACTCCATTCCGCCCATTCCAGTCATATTAATATCAACTAAGGCAAAATGGAAAAACTCATTATTAACAAATTCCATTCCTTCGAAAGCAGAACTAGCTACTGTAACTTGAAAACCTCTAGAAGAAAAATATCTATTTGCCAATGTAGAAGAAGTAATATCATCCTCTACTATAAGTATCTTAGTCTTTTTTACAGTTTCATATTCAGGAGAATAATTACCATGAGCTAAAATATCATTATAAATATTTTCCATATTTTCTATTAAAGCTAAAGTATCTAAATTTATTGTAGATTGTTTTTTAGGTTCTTCCCAAGGTATTTCTTTAAATGACCCTTTTTTTATTGCAGCTATGGCACTAAGTGCTGTTTCACCATAAATATCATCTATTTCAGCATGAATAATTTTTCCTTCTCTTATATAGATTTTACCTTTAAAATTATTTACAGGATCTAAAATCTGAGTTAGTTTCTTTTTATTTAGTAAAACAGAAATTTTTATAAAATCTATAAGGCTTATATCTGTAATAGTATTTTTAAATTTATTTTTCATAAACTTGCTTTCAAGTAAACTATCAAGTTTTTCTACATCTATAGGTTTTCTAAAAAAAGTTACTTTCCCAATTCTCTTTTGAAAAGCTTCTACCATTTTAGTATCATCACCAGTCATTAAAATAACTTGACAATCGGGTTTAAATTCTTTTATCCATAACAAAAACTCCAAACCACTAACTTGAGGCATATTAACGTCAGTAATAACCATTGAAATATTGTCAGCTTTTAATATTTGTCCTCCTTTTATAGCAGAGTCTGCGGAAACAACTTCAAATCCTCTTTTTTTTAGGTGTTTTTCTAATACTATTCTTGAGATAGAATCATCATCAACAACTAGTATTTTACCTTTTATTTCCATTAAAAAGTTTCTCTTTCCAAATAATAAAAAACTGCAATCATATTAAAATACATAATATTCTAAATAGGTATCATTTTCCAAATAATTTTTATTTATCTTATAAAATAATTTTACATTAAATTTGGTTAATGTTGTTATTCTTTATAATATTTTTATTTCTAATTCTCATAGAAGTTATTCTTTTAGCATCTTGACTAAAAAAAGCTATATTATCCCAAACTAAACCTTTCATTGTACCCACTTTAGGCTTACCATATACAGATATAGCTTTTTCTAAAGTATCACCTATACCAATACCACTAGTTGTTTTACCAATATAAAATTTTCCAAAATTTATTTCTTCTGCGGTATTATTTTCATTAAAAAGAATACTAACAGAAATATCATCAAAAATAAACATTTGATTAGTATTATTATTAATAGTAGCTTTACTGTAATTTTTCATTACATCAATAACATTATCTTTTTTAGTTTCGCCTAAAATTATTTCTAAGGCTACTCCATCTTCATAAATAGTTAATTTTTTTTCAAAATTAACTTCCTTTCTTATATTTTCTACAGCATTTTGCATATAAATAGCTTTTTCAATTTTATCAGGTATAACAATAGTAAATGGAGCTTTAGTAGCACTATCTTTTATGTAATCTTCTTGGGCTTTTGTGTATTCACTTGATTTTTTGCTTTTATCTAACAAAGATAAAATAGATTCATTTATAGATATTTCTGGAGGCACTATCCATTCTTCTTCAGAAAAAACAGCTGTTTCCATACCTAAGATATAAAAAAAAGCACTCTCACCTTTTAATTCAGCTGTTTCAGCATGTAAAACATTACCTGCCATAATAAAAAGCTCTCCTTCTTTTTCTGTAGAAGGCTCTAATACTTTGATAAATTTGTTATCACCTGATAAAGCTAATAACTTCAAAAAATCTTCTAACTCTATATCTTGTAAATCTCCTTCTACTCCTTCAGAAGAAAATTCTAATAAAAAATCCTCTATTTTTTTTAAATCTAAAGGTTTTTCAAAATAATTTATAGCATCTGTTTTTGCTATAAATTCTTTTATCGAAGTATTTCCAAAAGCTGTCATAAAAATAACTTTTGTTCTTGGGCTATTTTGTTGTAGCCACATAAAAAACTCTAAGCCCCCCATTTCACTCATATTAATATCAACTAATGCAAAATTAAAAAAATCATGGTTTGCTAATTCAATTCCATCTAAACCAGAATAACCTGTAGCTACCTTAAAGCCTTTTGAGCTAAAATATTGACTAGATAAAGAAATGGTTGTTAGATCATCATCTAAAATCATTAACTTAGTTTTTTTTACAGTTTCATATTCAGGAGAATAATTAGATTGAGATAAAATGTTATTATAAATACTTTCCATATTTTCTATTAAAGTTAAGGTATCTAAATAAAGAGTGGTAGTTTTTTTGGGTTCTTCCCAAGGAATTTCTTTAAATGCTCCTTTTTTTATTGTAGCTATTTGATTTAAAGCTAACTCTCCGTTTAGCTCATCTATTTCTGCATGAATAATTTTACTATCTTTTATATAAATTTTACCATTTATATTTTTTATAGGGTCTAAAATCTGAGTTAGTTTTTTTTTGTTTAGTAAAACAGAAATTTTTATAAAATCTATCAAACTTATATCTGTAATAGTATTTTTAAATTTATCTTTTTTGAAGTTTTTATCAAGCAACCTATCTAATTTTTCAACATCTATAGGTTTTTTAAAAAAATTAATTTTACCGATTCTTTTTTCAAAGGATTCTATTATTTTAGTATCTCCGCCAGTCATAAGTATAACTTGACAATTTGGTTTGGAATCTTTTATCCATAATAAAAATTCTAAACCACTAATTTGAGGCATATTTATGTCTGTAATAACTAATGTAATATCTTCTTTATTTAATACTTGTCCTCCTTTTATTGCAGAATCAACTGAAATTACCTTAAACCCTTTTTTAGTTAAATATTTTTCTAAAAAAAGCCTTGAAATAGCATCATCATCTACTATAAGTACTTTACCTTTTATTTCCATTCAGAATTTCTCTTTAAAAATACTAAAATAATAATACTATAATTAATAGTATATTAACAAATTAATTTTATAAGAAAACTAAACTATTACAAGTTATTTTGTAATTAATTTTTTGAGTAATAACTATAATTATTTTGATAAATATCAATCTAAAATTTTATAATTTTTTTTCAAACTTATTACTCCAAATCATTTAATAATGTTATTATTTTTATATAATTTTATAAAAGGAGTATTTATGAAAAATAAAGTAGTTAGCACTTTTATCTTGGCTAGTATTCTATTTTTAAATTATCAAAAACCAGTTCAGGCAGAAAGTGAATCAATTGGTTTAGGTGGAAATAAATCAGGTGTGAATAATGCATTTGTAACCATGAAGAGCCCTGCTAATATAATGAATTCTGGTGGTGGAAATGTAATTTTACCTCTATCTCCAGCTATAAATTTTAATTCAGATTCTTTGACTATAAATGATTTTATGAGTTTAGGAAAAAATGATAACACCACAGCAATAGATAAAATCTTAGCTTTAACTAAAAAATCTAATGGAACTATAAATTTAGAATCAGTTGTAGAACTTCCTATTTTAGGCTATACAGGAACCCCTTTTTCATTAGGAGAAAGAAAAATTGGTTTTGGTGTTAACTTATGGACAAAAGCTTATATAAAAACTTCTTTAGGTTTATCTAAAAATTTTTCTACTGATATGTTTAATAGTTTAGGATCTATAGGTAATATAGAAACTACTATAGCGAATTCTTCAGCTTCTTTATCAAGTATTACTAGTAATGCTAAATTACCAGATCTTTCTAAATATACTTCAGGAACTTTTAATCCTTTTGATAAAGAACAACTAAAAACTGCAGCAAATGATTTTGAATCTATCCAAAACAGTACTATAGGTCCAATTTTAACAGAAGGTGATAAAGTAATAAAAGATATAGAAAAAGTTACTACTGATATAAAAAATTTATTAACTACTTTTAATTCTTTATCTGGTAGCAAATTATTAAATGGCGAGATAGTAACAGATGGACATGCTGTTCTAGCTGTTTCTGGAGCAACTAGTTTATTTAAAAATAAAATGATAGATATTTCAGCTGGTGTAAACTTAAAAGCCTTTATTATGCCTTCTTTTTCATTAAAAGATGCTTTAGGTAAAGATGTTCCCTCTAATTTGATAAGTTCTCTAACAGCAGGTACTTCAAAAACTCCTTTAGTTTTTACTATGGATATTCAATCAGATAAATTTAAAAGTGTAGATGAAATAAATAATATCTTAGATAATCAAGTAAAAGGAATCATAGATAATAGTAAAACTTTATTAGATAATACTAAAACTTTAAATACCAAAATTACTTCTATTATTGATAAAATTAAAAATGATGATCTAATTACAGCTATATCAGAGTCAGCTTCTTTAAAAACTGATTTTTCAAGTATAGAAAGTCAAGCTAAAGGCTTACAAGAAACAGCAAAAACAGCTTTAACTAAAGAAACTACAGATAAAATAAAAAATTCTTTATCTGATGATTTAAAAACCTTAAAATTAAATATAAATTCTATTAATGATATTTCTCCAGTAGGTTTTGGAACAGATTTAAGTGTTCAAGCTACTATTATGAATGATATTGTAGTAGGTCTTACATTAGAAAACCCTCTTGTTTTATGGCCAGCAAAATCTAAAAAATCTATTTATGGTATAGAAATACCAAGTCAATTATCTAATAATAGTAAAATAGACCCTAGTACTTTTATTAAATTATTAGAAGATGGTGCTATACAAAGTACTAATTATAATATGTCTGAACCAATGGCTTTAAGATTAGGTGGAGCTTATAATTTATCAAAATTAACTTCATTTTTAAGAGAAGCTAAAGTTGTAGCAGAAATAGAACAAGTATTTAATGGAAGACCATTGGCATTTAATATGGGATTCGAAAAAAATTGGAATTTTGGAGTTGGAGGAGTTTCTTTAAGTTTAGGTACACAATTAGGTGGTTTGTCTAATATGTATTCTGTAGGTTTAGGAGCAAATCTTGGTATGTTTAATATTAATGCAGGATATAGTGCATCTAACCTTATAGATCCTATAAATAGTAAAGCTTTAGCCGGTGGAATTTCTACTTCATTAAGATTTTAAGCAAGTTTATAAAAAATTTAACTATAATTTAACCAAAGTCTATATATTTTTTGGAGGTAAAAATGAGTTTTGATAACCTTTATTCTGTAACTAGAAATGCCGTTTCTGACGGTTATGTATCTAGAATTGAAGCAATGGAAATAGAAAAACATGCTTTAAAAGATGATAATACTGTTACTCCAGCAGAAAAAACTTTTTTGAGAGATCAACTTTCAAGAGGTGTTTATATAGAACCAAGAGCTCAAATTAAATTAGATAGATTAGTTACTTATGGTGATTCAACAGCTTCTCAAGAAATAAACGAATTAAAAAGTTTACATTTATGGAAAGATGAATATAAACAAAGAGCTAGTGAAATTTTGATAAAAAGTACTGATACCTTAAGAAATAGAATGGGAGAACTATCAAACTTAAAAAGAGAAGTAGTTTTATGGAATGATGAACATAAACATATAGGAAAAGAAATTTTGATAAATAGTAATGATCCTATTGTTGAAAGAATGTCTTCATTAAGAAGCTTTAAATTTGATGCTAATCTTTGGAATGATGAATATAAAGAAACAGGCAAAGAAATGCTTCTAAATAGCTTTGATAATAAATATGCCAGATTAAGAGCTTTAGATGATTTTAAATTTGATGCTTTTTTATCTAATAGTGAATATGAAGAAATAAAAGATGCTATTTTACATGATTCTTAATTTAGAATCAGAAAAATAAAATTCTTTATTTATTTTATAAATATATAACCCAAATGGCTAATAAAAAAATAATTATATAACTTTATCTCTTAAATTATAAGCTAAAATTCTTTGGTTAATATTAGATATAGGTCAAAATACTTCTAAAAGTAAGTCTTTCAATATCAAATCTCTTAGAATAGAAAAACATGACTCAATTCCTTTTCTTTTATATTTTTGTAGCCTAAATTTTCAACAATTACTTTCATATTTTCTTGGTATTGCTTCTACTAAGATATTTCTTTTTGAAAGTTCTTTTTTATCATTTATATTTAAAATGAAACCTTTATCTCCAAAGATATTTATATTGCGTAGATTAGTAATTTCAACTAATTTCATTAAGACATTCTTGTTCTGAAGCATTTGCATTAACTAATGTATAGGCTACTATTTTTCCTTTATTCCATAAACATACTAATTTGAAACCAAAATATTTCATTTGTCTTGCTGAACAATAAGCATAATTTGGTTCTATTCTCCATTGATTAAATATTTTTACTAGTATACTTCTATTTGCTCTTGCTCTTTCTAATATTGGTATTGGTTTGTATCTATTATGTATAAATCATCTCTTTCTTTAAATGATAGTTCTTCTATAAACATATATGACATATAACCACAATTTTTTATTCTTTTAAGTATCTACTATATTCTGAAATTTTTGGAAATAATCTTTAAAACACTCATTTATTAATTGATGAAAAGCTTTTTCTGATTTTATAGTCAAATGAACTTTAAATACCATAAGTGTTATTATTTCTGAATCGCTTATCATTGAATGATAATGATCTTTATGACTAAGTTTTTTTAATAATTCATCTACTTCAAAAAATATATTGATTATTTTTTCTGTAATGTTAGTATCATAATGAAACTCCTGATAAAAATAGGTCTTGATATATTTATTTTATCAGAGGTTTCAAATAAATCTTAAGTAAAATTATTTACTAGCCATTTGGGTAATATATAACCTATCTTTCTATAAAAAAATACTTGAAAGATAGGTTAATTTTTTATCAATTTTCATATAACCTTAAGTAATTGCTACTTTAATTATTAGTATTTAATGATTATAATAATAGTTTATTGGTATAAAAAAGGAAAAAATATGGCTAAATATGTATCAGTAAATGCAGAAAAATGTAAAGGTTGTTGGCTTTGTGTAGATTCTTGTCCTAGTAATCTTTTTAGGGTTTCAAGTAACAAAAATAATAAAGGCTATAATGTAATAGAAATGGTTGATCAAAAATTTTGTAGTGGTAATGATTGTTTAAAATGTATTGATATTTGTCCTGATAATGCTTTTATAAAGCCAAGTGAAGATCCAGATAAAATTTCAAGTACTTTTTATTGGTTAGGTAAAAAACTAACTCAAAATGTATTAGATAGAAAAAATTTAAGATAATATTTTTATTAGTTATTAAGTATAAAAGTGTTAGAAAAAATTTTTGCTAAAAAATATAAATATTTTTATTTTGATTCTGAAAAAAATCAATTATTTGACAAAGATCTAACTGAAAAAGAAATATCAAAAATATCAGAATCAGAATTTATTGAAAACAAAGAATATTTTATAAAATTAATCTCTATATGTTTAAATTTATTAGAAAAAAAATATAATAAAATAGAAAATACTGAAATAATAAATATTATAAAAATTAATTTTAATAATCTACTACAAAGTTTTAAAGTTTTAGATAATTATAATAAAGAATACTTTTTATTATTAAATAATTTAAGAAATAACTATAAACTATTTCTAAATATTTTAACTAATCAATCTTGGCAATCACCTGATTATGGTTATTCTTTAGCTCCTCAGCATGGTATAGAACAAGAAAAAATATATGCCTTTTATAATGATTATCAAAGATATAGAGCTAATACTAATGCTATAGAAAAGTATTTTAATAATAAACAAAGTGATATAGGAATAAAAAAAACTACCTATATTTTTAATAGTGGTATGGGCTCATTATCCACTCTAATAAGTAGTTTTAATAATTTTAATAATTCAAAAAAAATAATAAGTAAAAATATTTATTTTGAATGTTTAGCTTTTTTAAAATATTTTCCTAATATATCTTTTTTTGAAGAAAACCAAATAGAAGAAATTTTAACTTTTATTGAAAAAGAAGACCCAGAGTATTTATTTTTTGATCCTGTAGTTAATAGCTATAGTATGAATATTTTTGATTTTGAAAAAATTTTTGATTATTACAAAAAAAATCCCCCTAAAAAAACTACTAGTATTATTATAGATACCTCCTTGTGTCTAGAGTTTTTTAAATTAGATAATTTTTTCAAAAATGATTTTCCAGAAAATTTAAATATTTATCTTTATAGAAGTTTACAAAAAAATGATCAATTAGGTTTAGATATAAAACAAGGTGGAATTATTACCCATTATGGAAATAATGAAAACATGTTAGATGCTTATAGACAATTAGGAACAACACCTGAAGAAGAAAGTATTATTAATTATGAAATAATGAGTAATTTTAATTCAGAAGAAAGGCTCTTAAGACAATCTAGAAATATGTTTGTATTAGCACATAGATTAACTAAAAGTAATAGTGAAATTATAGGTAATATTAACCATACTAGCTTAAAAATAAATAAGAAACATTTTAAAAGTTACTACCAAACTCCGTTATTATTTTTTTCTTTAAATGATTTATTTAATTTAGAAGATTATAATTTTTTTATTCAAGAACTAATAAAAGAATGTAATAAAAAGAGTTTTCAAATATCTTTAGGAAGTAGTTTCGGGTTTAATTTTATTAGAATAATGTTAGTTAATTTTGATAATAAATTATTTTTTAGATTAGCCTCAGGAATGGAAACTATAAAAGAAATTTATTTATTTGCAGAAATACTAAATAATTTAATAGAAAATTTTCTTATAAGTTTAAAAACAGCTTATGAAAATAAAAAGTTACTTTTATTTAACTCTAAACATCAAAAACTATTAGAGTTATTAAATGAATTAGAAAAAGTTAATACTGCTTCAGAAAAAGAGTTATTTAAAATTTTCTATATTTTTAAAGAACTAAAAAAAGATTTAATAAAATTTCAAAATTTCAAAAAAACTAAAGATTTTTATAAAAAAGAAATGGATTTTTATTTAAATATAATTTTAAAGACTCTATCTAATGACAAAGTTAGTATAAATAGAGCCTTAATTTTAGAAGCAATAAAAGAATTAAATGAAATAGTTAATTAATCTTCTTCATCTTCTTCAGAATCTTCTTCGATAAATTCCATATCTCTAAAATTTCTTAATTTTTTTAAGTCATAATCTGAATAAAAAGTACCTGAGTTTTCTGATTTTATATAAGTTCTATCTCCTTCTTCATAAAAAGGCTCTGAAAAAACACTTCTTTTAAAACTTAAAACTCTATTTAAAACTTCTTGTAAAGGCTCTTTTACTAAAATTTTTTTTTCAGTTCTTAAAGTAATAACAGTATCTGGCATAGATTCTATAAATTCTATAAGATCTGAATTTAGAATAAACTCTTTACCATCAAGCCTTGTTAATCTTATCATTCTTTTTACCTATTCATCATAATCTAGTATTTGTAATTGTAACTCATTTTCTTCTTCTAGTTCTTTTACTATAGAGACTATTATCTCATTAGCTTTATCTACATTACCACTCATAATATTCATTAATAACATAGTAAATTGAATATTTCTTCTATACTCTTCAGGAACTATTAATTCACATGCATTTAAATATTCTTCAGAAGAAGTATAATCTCTCATTTCTTTGTAAGTAATACTAAGATAAAAAAGCAAAAGCCAATGATTTTTATTATATTCTATACACTTTTCAAAACATTCTTTAGCTTTAGCATATTCTTTTAATCTTAATGAAATATAACCTAAAATCATGTAAGGTTTCCAAGTCATCATATCTATTGGTTGAATTAACTTATCTGAAGGAGGCTGTAATGATAAACATTTTTCAATATTTTTTTTAGCTTGGATATAATCTCCTTTTAGAAGGGTAATATAACCATATAAATACCAATATCTATAATTAGGTTCACATAACTTTTCTCTTCTGATACATTCGTTTAAAGCTTCATCAATATTTTGATTTTTATACATTAGTTCAATTATATCTGTACATATTTCAGATAAAAAAATCTCATCTTTATCATCTTCCACTTCAAGAGCATTTTGGTAATACTTAAGAGCTTTTTCATTTAAATCATGATACAAACACTCTTTACCCATATAAAAACTCATATAAAAATCTTTTTGATTCTTTTTTAATTCTTCTTTTAAAATAAGTACATTTCTTTTTGATTTTTCTTTTTGCCCACCTTTTTGAAAATGTAGAATAGAAAAATCTGAAGTAGAAAAATCTTTTATATTTTCCATTCCTAAAGGATGGATAATTTCTTCATAAATTGGATGAATGAATTTTATATTTTCTGTTTTGGGGAATAATCTAATTTTTTTCTGATAAAACTCAGGCTTCTTTTCATGTCCTTTTTTAGTATAAGTAAATATATCCAAAAAATAAAATGGAGTAATATCTCCATAATCTTTATTAATAATATCTTTAATAGTATTATTTTTTATTTTTAAAATTTCATCAGAATCTAAAATTAAAACCCAATCTGTAGTAACTTTTGATAAAGCAAAATTTCTTGCTTCAGAAAAATCATTATTCCATTTAAAATCATATACCTTTGCTTTATACTCTGGAGCTATTTTTTTTGTATGATCAATAGATCCTGTATCAACTACTATTATTTCATCAACAATATGTTTTACACTTTCAAAGCAATCTCTTATATATTCATGACAATCTTTTGTAATAATACATAAGCTAAGAGTTTTAGTCATATTTTTCTTTTTACCAAAATCACTATACCAATTTTATCAAGTATTTAGAACTTAAACAAGAAATATTTAAATTGATTATGTTAAAAAGAATTATTAAAAAGCTTAGTTATCTAAAAAAAAGTAATCAAATTAAACTATATAAGAATCTGTAATTCTGAAAAACTCATTTTCTTTTGTATAAATGATTTCAAATAAAAAATCTAAAAAAGTTTCAGGATTAGAAAATTTTCTATCTAGAAAAGTTTTTTTTACTTCTAAGTTTATAACCTCAATTGATACTAAATTATTAATAGTAATTTTTCTTAAAGGCTCTATACTTTTTGTCAAAGAAAAAAACTTATCACCTGCTATACGATATAAATCTATATTTATTTGTTTTTTTAATTCAGAAGATGTTAGTTTCAAAATATTATCTCCTTCTATTAATCCATAAAAATCATTTATATTTCTAAAATTTTTAAGATTATATAGGGTAAAAAAGTTATTTTTAGATATTAAATTCATAATATCTTTTTTAAACTTAAAAATAGAAAAAATATTATCTAATAACAAATCGTATTCATATCCTAATTCAGCATTTTTCCAAAAAGATTCAGAAAGGTATTTTTCTATAATTTCTTGGTCAGAATAATTATAGTAGTTGTGAATTTCTTTAGCTTTTTTGATTAAATCAGAATTTACTTCAACTAGGATAAAAATCAGCTAAATTTGATTAAAGCTATATGTTTTATAGGAACTTGAATAGATTTCTTTTCATCTTCATATAAAGCTGAATTTTTATCAATTTCTAGCTCAACTGTACAATTAGGTTTTTGACATAAAACTTTTTTATCTTCGGTATGAGTAAGTTTAAATGCTTTTGCATTTCCAAAAATATCAGTTAAAAATTTTTCAGAATAAGCTTCTTTAGAAGATTTATCTAATTCTGATATTTTTTTCATATTAGCATCATCTAAACTATCTAAATTTCTATCTACAATTCTAAAACCAAGCAAACCTGTTTTATCTTCTTGTTTTAGAGAGTTTTGAACTAATTCAAAGCTTTTTACAAAACCAAATTTAACTTTATTTGGACTAATAGAAGGAATAAAAGATTCTAACATACTTTTTGAAGATAAAAGCTCGAAAATATCTTCAGAACTTGCAGTAATAAACTCTTGTAAATTTGAATAACCTGCTTTTTTTAAATCACTTGCAAATTTTTCTGGTGAAATTTTTCTCATTTTCAAAAATTTTGCTTCTGAAAAATACTTATCCATTTCAAAACTAGGAAAATTAGCTTCTTTTGCTTTTTCAAAAAATTGAGCATATTCATTTTGTAATGATACATGAGCAAAAGTAAGATTCTCTCTTTTGTCTGTTTGGAATTTATGTGTAGAGCAAATTACTTTTTTAAGAAAATCTAAAGTTTCAGAACCTTTTAAAATACCTTCAAAAAATAAAGCTCTTTTTTTAGAATCTAATAAAGCAGAAATATCTTCACCTTCTCTTGGTTTTATAAGTGTTTTTATTTTATTATCCAAATCTTTTAGATCTTTAGGTCTTTTATCTTTAGGTTGATTGAGTAAATGATAAATATTTTGTAATAACCCTCTAATAGAGCCAATATCTGGCATATATAATTCATTCGCTTTTATCTTTAAATCGGGTAAACCTTCTATTAAAAATTCTGGTTTTAATTTAAAAAATAATTGCCCAGAAGATGTATCTTTTTTCCAAAGAGAATAAATATTATCTTCATTATCAAAAGCAGTATTTTCTAAAAAACTAACCATAGCTGGTATGGCTTGTGCTTGAACTTTGGTTCCAAAATTATTATTACAAAAACCATAAACAGAATCTCTAAAAACTTGTTCTGAAGCTAATTTTATATCATAGTTCGATAAAGTAATAAATACATTATTTTTAGATTCATCATGCAACCTTCTAATTAATTCTAAAACTTGAAAAGATTGATATACAGCTTGTCCACCCCACGAAGAATAAGGTGATTTATTAAATAAATCTCCTGTAATAACTAATTTAGTTTTACAATCCTTATTCCATCTAAAAATATTTTTATCTGGATAAATAACTTTATATTTTAATAAAGTATCTCTTAATCTAAAAAAATCACCTTGAACATCTGTAATTAAAAGTATTTGCTCACCTGTTTTAACTTGATTTATAACACCAGATTTTACTAAAACAGCTTTAGGTGGATTTTCAAAAGGTTGAGGTTTATTTTTTACTTCAGGAATAATAATTTCTTCTTTTACAACAACTTCTTCTACAATATCATCTTTTATATGTAAAAGTTCCTCTTGACTAGGAATTACAGGCATAGTCTTTTTTTCTAAAGGTTTATTTGGAGCATTTTTGAAGGTAGGAATAATTTCTATAATAAACTCACATTTTTGTTTTATATCTGCACTTCTTCTTTCATCTTCCATCCATTGTACAGCAAGAAATTTAGCGGCTCTTAATGATCTTTTTATATCATTATTTTCTTCTGCTACTTTTGATAAAATATCAACTTCTTCTTTTATTTCATTTGTTGACATATTCATAAATTCTTGCAAAATAATAGTTTTTGCAGCATCTACACCATATTGAGTAATGGTATTCATGAACATTGGCGAAGCCATAATTTTACTTTTTTTAGTTACTTTTCCTTTTTCAAAAGCAACATCTTGTTTAGACTGTTCAAATGTCTTTTTGTCATTATTTATGTTAAAACCGAAACCAGCCATTTTATATAAAAAGTTAAAAATTATGATAGGGTTATTATATATATTAGAAAGTAAAAAGTAAAGAGATAAAAAGGAATTCGTGAATTGTTAAGAGTTAAAAGTTAGGAGTATGAAATAATATTATGAATCTTAAATTTTAGAGAAAGTTTGATAGTTTTCTATTTATAAGTAATAAAAAATGAATAGTTTTTTTATCTATTCATTTTTTATTTTATGAAATTCTAATCTGGTTGTTTAGTAAAATATAAATCATTAAAATGTTTAGTAAAATCACTTAATTCTATCCAAGAATCGCCCTCATTAACTTTTTTAGCAACCATTTTACCATCTACCATATCATAAGCTCGACCTGTTTCACCCCAAGGATTTTCAACTTTAATAAATTTAGTCCCATGCATAGTAACTGTATCTTTTACAGTAAAAGCATGGCCACCTACTAAACCATCAACAACAGATTCTCCTCCACTAAAACCCTTTGAGTCAGATTTACCTATATAAGAACTGGTTCCTGCTCCTATATATTCATTATTTTTTAATTTTTCTTGTATTTTAGAAAAAATTTCATTTTGAGCTTTAATATAATTTCCTACATTTTTTTCTGGTGGATAAATCTCTTTAGCTTTTGCTAAAATTTTACTTCTAGACTCATCAGAAATTTTTAAGTCTTTTGAATTAAAAACTTTTTCAATTTCTTCATAAGAAATTTGTCTATGATAATCTTGACTTTTACCTTTAATATTTTTTTTACCATTAGAAATATCACTAGCATCTTGAAGTAATGGTTGAGGTGTTGGAGATCTTCTAAAAGTTTGAAGTTTTTCATAATCTGGGTTTGAGAGTCCTTTTCTTATAGCATTAAAAACAGAAAACCCTTTTGAATTTATATCTTCTTGAGAATATTTTTCACCAACTTCTATTCCAATTGATTTTAATGCCCCTAATTTTACATTTTCAAATTCAGGCTCTCCAAAATTACCTTGACTCTTAACAAAAGCACTCATTGTTTTAATTTCTTCATCTGTAAACTTACCTTTTAAAGAGGATTGAAACTTAGTTAAATTAGCTTCTGAGATATCATATTTAGGAATAACTGATTCAAATAAATTTGAAACTTCTTTAGCCGTAGTTTTAGGTATATCAACAGTAGAATCTTGAATAGCTTCTTGACCTAAAAAAGCTTCAAATGGGTTATTCATATGACCACCCTCATTTAATTTTGAGTAACTTCCTTGATTAATAGCATAAGCTTTTTCTAACATCTGAACCCAAAGAGCACCTCTAGCATGCTCACCAATAATAGCTCCAGCCATTTTTGTTGGAGATATAAATTTATCAATAGTAACTGAAGTATCTAAAGTAGATTTATCAAAAGTAATATACTTAGGAGTAAAAGTTTTTATCATTTTTTTAGGGTCTTCAGGATTAGGTTCATTTTTTACATCAAACATTTTTACAGTTACAGTTCCATCATTATTATCCTTTATCATTTTATAAATTTCTTCAGGACCACCTTTGTTAAGCATAGCATTAAGTGAAGCAATTAAAAAACAATCTCCTATAGCACCTTGTTTTATATCTTTAGTTGAAGGAATATCTTTAAATAAAGGTTTATCACTTGTTTTAAAACTTTGATCGCCTGATTTTAATAATTTAGAGTCAACTAAAACAGGTTCTCCTACAGTTTCATAACCTTCATCTGTTTTCTTTAGTTTTTGAATAAGTGACTTTCCAGGAATATCTGATTCTCTTGCAGAAATTGTTTCTCCTTTTTTAAAAGTTAATGGAACTTTTTTATCTTTATCTTCTTTAGAAGGAATTAAAACATCATCAAATTTAAGATCTTTTGTTATTGAAGCTCTAATCCCAGGATTTTTTACTACAACAGCCTTAGAACCTTCTGGTATTTCTAATTTACCCATAGGATTATGTTCTATTTTAACTTCTTTTTTAGCTACTTCTTCTACTTTAGGAGCTACTACCATGGGCTTTTCTTTTGCTTTATCAAAAGTTACATGCTCTATTTTTATATTAGCACCACTCATTTTATCTAATAAATTAACTAAATTATCTTTTTGAGTATTACTAGATAATTGAACATATCCAGTTTTAGACATAAGTTTTTTAAAATCAACTTCAGGGTTTAGTTTACCTAATATTTTGTATAAAGATTTTTCACCACCTTTAACATCTTTAGCTAAGTCAGAAAACTCTTCTTTTGTTATACGTTTATCTGATAAAACTTTATCAACTTTTTCTTTAAAAGCAATAGTACTTACATTTTCTTTTAATTTAATATTATCAATATTAGAAGACTTAAAACCAATTAACATAACAAACTCTCCTAGTAAAATAAAATATATGATCAGTTTGAGGTTATAACCTCTTTAAATACTCGGGGTAAAATCCGAAATATACAATAAAAACAAAACTAATTCTAATTATTTAGTGAATGTGATAAATTCTCATTAAGTGAATCTCTTAAATCTGATAAACCAACAAAATTGGGATCAATAGCTTCTACAGCATGTAGGTAGTTAATACAAACAGGGTAATCTCCCATCATATTTGCTATATATGATAGAAAAAAATAAGCTTCTGGTTTTGTATTTTTTAAATTTAAAGCATTGATAAAATAATCTAGAGATTTAGTTAGTGTTTCTGCTTCTTGATTTTGAACAAAATCTGCTAAAGATTTTATACCTTTATTGATAAATAAAAAATACTCTTCTTCTTTAGAATTATTTGATTCATTAGAAACTTTTGTTTTTGAATCTTTTATATTATCCAAAAAACCATCTGTGGCAAAAACCTTAATATCTAAATTTTTTTTTTCTTTATTTAAATAATTTACTAACTTAAACATATGCTCATTCAACTAATTATTATTATTACTAATATTTAGTAATTTACTGTTAATTATATAATAATTAGCTAATTAAAGCGAACAAATTTAATCACATATTTATATTGATTTTAATCACATGATAATTAATCATATATTTTTTATAAGTATTTTAGAATAGTTAGAAAAGGATGATTACAAATAAATTTAGATTTTATTTGTATAAAAAGGCATAAAAGTTTTTATATTAGGTGATAAACTAATAATTTAAAAAATTAAGTTATATAGTTTAGGTATAAGAATATTAGTGAAAAGTGAAAAGCTATTTTTGTAGCTTTTCACTAATTAGTTATTATAAACCTAATCTTTGAGCTTCACAGTGTAACCAGAATTTATGAATTCCACCGTAATGAATTAATTTTTTAGGAACTTCTTGAGCTATTTTGAAGTATCTTCTTACAGAACCGTCTATAACTTCTGAGAAATGTTCACTTGAAAAATATTCATAAGCTTTTTCTTCAAAATCAGATAAACATTCAGCTTCAAATTCATTAAATTCTTTTGTTGTAAAATGTTTGTCAGCTAAAGCAGCATAAGCATTTAATTTATCTTTATATGACCAATTTTCTTCATTAGATTGTTTTAATATTGCATAATAATCATCCCAATCTCTTCCAAATACTGGTTTTGTTCTTTCAGTAACAGCATTATAAATTAACCATTTAACCATAGATTTAACTAAGGTTGGGAAATAAAAATGTAATGAAACTAAATTACTGTCTGGATAAGCATTAGCAAAATCTATTGGATGAATATTTCCAGTTTCTTTACTAATCAAAGATTCGCAAGAATTATGATCCCAATTATAAAAAGCATTTATAACTTTAGTAATTTTACAAACTTCATCATATTCTTCTGGGGTTATAAAATTAAAATCAACAGCTGTATGTTCATTTCTTAAATATCTATCATGAGAGTATTTTGATGCTGCATTGTAGTGCATAGGAATCATTTGAGGCCCTACACCTACTGTTCTTACAAATTCTCTATAATCAATAGCTTCTTGTAAATTAACAGGTTTATCTCCTGATTTTTTATAAGCTTTGTATAATTCTTCGTAGTTGTTTACTTTTTCAACACCTACCCAACCACCACCAGATTGAGGTTTTAAGAAAGCTGGATAACCTACATTATCTCCTATTTCTCTTAAATCAAAAAGTTCATGCTCAGGGAAAATAAGATCCGCTTCTATTTTTGATGAATCCATTAAATCTGAATAATCTTCTTGAGGAATTGCCCAAGTTTTAGGTATATGTAAACCTAACTCATGCATTTGTCCATAGCTGGTATTTTTATCTATAGATTTAAAAGCTACCATATCATTTAAAAGATATGTTTTTGGCATTACCATAGTAAAAAAGCTATTGTGGTGAGGATTCCAATGAGCACCTCTATTCATAATTGCACTGCAACTAGTTTTAGCTCCTAAAACATTATAAGGTCTTGAAACTATTCTTCTGTGACTTATTTTTATATTTTTACCTTTATATTTTATAACAGGCTTTAAATAATCTAATAATCCTTCTACAGAAACTCTAAGGGAATACCCATTAGGATCCATTATTCCTATAATTCTTTTTTCGTAATCTGCTGTTTCGTTCATTAAAAATTACCTTTGTGATAAAAATAACAACTACTTGATTCTAACTTGATTTTATTAAATATAGAAATATTTTTTAACAAAGTTTTATTTTTATTTTTTTTAGCTATAATTTAATCTACCCAGGTAGATTAAAAAAAAGTGAATTAATGAGTTATATTATTTCAATAGAAACAGGAAATCCAGAGTATAAAACCTCTCAAAAAGATATTCTTAACTTCATGCAAAAAATTTATCCAGATTTTTTACATGAAAAAATAAGTAAGTTATATCAAAGATCAGGAATTGATTATAGGTATTCTTGTATCCCAGATTATTCTGGTGAAGCTAAAAAACTTTATCCAGAAACAAAAAATTTAGAACCTTTTCCTAATATTAATAAAAGATTAGAAATATATAATCAAGAAGCAAAAAAATTAGCTGTAGCTACAGCTAATAAACTTTTAGATAACTTTGATAAAAGTAAAATTACTCATTTGATAACTGTATCATGTACAGGTATGTATGCACCAGGTTTAGATTTAGAACTAATTGAAGACCTTAATTTAAATTCAGAAACCTATAGAACTTCTGTTAATTTTATGGGTTGTTATGCAGCATTTCATGCCCTAAAACAAGCTGATTATATTTGTAAAATAGATAAGAATGCTGTAGTTATGATTTTGTGCGTAGAACTTTGTACCTTACATTTTTTAAAGGATTTAGATTTAAATTGCGTTACATCTAATGCTATTTTTGGAGATGGTTGTGCAGGAGTACTTATGTCTAACAATGAAACTTTTTTAAAGGAAAGTTCTCTAAAAATAAATGGATTTTATTCTAAGGTTTTATTTCATGGTAAAAACGATATGGCTTGGCATATAACTTCAGATGCTTTTAGGATGATACTTAGTGAAGCTATTCCAAGCCTTATAAAAGATAATGTAAAAGAAGTTATAGAAGGAATTATAAAAAAATTTGATTTGGAAAAAAATTTTATAAATACTTGGGCTATTCATCCTGGAGGTAAAAAGATTTTGGATAACTTTGCTTTAGAAATGGGTTTAGAAGAGGATAAACTAAAAAACTCTTATAATGTACTAAAAAAATATGGAAATATGTCTTCACCCACAGTATTATTTGTGTTAAAAGATTTGATAGAAACAGAACTTCCAGCTAAAACTAAAAAAAATATTTTTTCAGCTTCTTTTGGTCCTGGTTTGACAGTAGAATCTATGATTTTAGAAAATATTATTTAAAATGGATCAAAATTTAATTAACGATATTATTGAATGGGATATAAAAAATTGGTCTAAAGCCTTAGATTTTTGGGATAAAAAAATAGATATAAAAGATAAAAATTTACACTGTTTAGAATTAGGTGGTAGACGAGGTGGTTTATCTTTATGGCTAGGTATAAATAAAAATCAAGTGATTTGTAGTGATTTAGATAATCCTGAAAATATAGCATCTGTGTTACATAAAAAATATCAACTAGATAATATAAAATATGAAGCTATTAATGCAACTAATATAAAATATGAAAATACTTTTGATATAGTTATTTTTAAATCTATTTTAGGTGGTATTAGTAGGAATGATAATAAGTTAAAAAAACAAATCATAAGTCAAATTTATAAATCACTAAAGCCAAATGGTAAATTATTATTTGCTGAAAACTTAGAAGCAAGTTTTTTTCATAAATTAGCTAGAAATTTATTTATAAAATGGAGTAAAGAATGGAATTACCTTAAATATGAAGAAACAAAAGAACTTTTTTCTGATTTTAAAAAAGTAGAGTTTATTACTGTAGGTTTTTTTGCAACCTTTGGAAGAAGTGAAAAACAAAGAACTTTTTTAGCAAAAATAGATGATTTTATAGATAGTTTTATTCCTGAAAATAAGAAATATATTTTAATTGCTTATTTAGAAAAATAATAATTTTATAAAGAAAAAAATCTAGTTAAATTAACTTCTTGAGGAATATTTTTATTATATAAAATAAAATCTTTTAACATATTTGCAAAGTATGGAGATAAAAGAACTCCTTTTGTACCTAAACCATTAAAAATATATAAGCCATTATAATTAGGGTGTTTTCCTAAAATAGGTTTTCTATCTGAAACTGTAGGCCTTATTCCTGCAAATTGATTTTTTATAATATAATTTGTATTTAATAATTCATCTAATTTATTTTTTAGTTCTACTTTACCTTTTTCAGTAATATTTTCGGTTAAATCTTTCCATTCATAATTTGAACCTACTTTATATAAATTAGGATTATTTTTATCTTTTAAATTAACAATATAAACACCTTTTTTTATAATCTTATCTTTAGGAACATCTGCTAATTCAATAGAAAATGTTTCTCCTTTACATAATAAAAATTTTACTTCCTTAAAAAAAGGATTATTTATGGCATGATAACCTTCACAAAATATGATATTTTCAAAACAATAATCTTTATAAAACCATAAATCATTTTTATAAATCAAGTATTCAAAATCAAGCTCTTCAGATACTAATTTATCTTTAAAAAATTTTATAAGGCTATTAAGTAGTAAAGTTATATCAACCCAACCACCTTCTTTTATTTTTAAATAACCATACTCATTTTTTATATTTTTAAAATTTTCATTATTTTCTAAAAAGTAATTTTCTATATAAGGAGTTTTTTCATTTAATCTTTTATCTATAAAATTTTTTTCTTCAGGATTTTTTAAAAAATGGACTATTTCTTCAGAATGATAAATTTTCTCATTTATTTTAGTTTCTATTTCTAAATAAGTTTCTTTTGCAAAATTAAGTAATTCTTTTGCCATCCAAGTTTCTAAAAATCTTTTACCACCTAAAGGAGTAAACATACCGCCAGCTACTACACTAGATGGATTTTTATTAGGAGAACTAAAAAGAATAAAAGAATCAGTTTCTTTGGATAAAAAATAAGTAAGTAATGAGCCAGCTAGTCCATTACCTACTATTAAATATTTTTTTTTAATCAATTTTTATACAGCAGCGATTGAATATTTTACTATTTTAGAATCTTTATAAGAAGTTCCAAAATCTGCTACAAATAAGGTCGCTCCACTTACAGCTAAAGCTTTACCTGCTGCAAATTCTCCACTTCCAAAAGTAGTTATATCTTTTCCTTTATCATCATAAGCTTTTATAGAATCTGCAAAAAGTACGCATATTCTTTTAGCGCCATCAACTGCAACATCTACAGCCCCAGAAACATCTTTTACTATGTCTGATACTTCACCAGCTGGAGTTACTTTTTTTACTACAGAACCTGCTATAACATAAAGATTTCCATCTTTATCTAAGCCCATTCCACCTGTAGGCATAACTCCTTTAGCAAAATCAGTTCCTGTTGCAACTGCCTTTCCTGTTAAAGTGGTTGGATCATATTTTTTTATACCATTAGAAGTAGCTACTATAACACTAGTTCCAGCTACTACAGTATCAATTGCTCCTGCTAAGCCACTATCTGTTATTACTAAGCTAGAGCCGACACTATAAATATTTTTTCCATCGGTTCCATAAATTTTATTAGAAGAATCAATTCCTATACCTCTAACCTCTTTAGATAAAGGATTTCTTGTTCCTAAAAGAGTTGAACCTACTTTTTTTACATCTTTTCCTGTTTCTGCATTCATAGATAAAACAGTTCCAGAACTAAAAGCAAAATTTGAAGTGCCTACAGCTGATATAAAAATATTAGCTCCATTTGAAACTACTCCAACTGCTTGCCATTTATCTACACTAGGTAAAAAAGCACCTACAGTTGCACCTATAGCACTAGTAGAAGGTGGTGATAATAAATATTCATCAGAATATGTATATGTATTTGCACCTACTCCACCAGGTGGAACATAAGGTGCTGCATTAGGTAAATTAATACCTAAATCATCTGTAGCACTAGTTGCTCCTGTTGCAGTTGAAGTTGAAGCTGAAGGATCTGTTGCAGTTGTAGCTGAGGGATCTGTAGCACCTGTCGTTGGAGCTGTAGATGCCGTAGGAGTATTATTAAATCCAGTTGTATCATTAGTTAAAACAGCTCCATTACCATAATAAGCTTGATTTGGTTGAGTTCCTGCTGTTGTTGGGGTATAGTTTTGAGTATCAGGTCCACCAGAAGCTGTTGGTGCTGTTGATGGAATTACAGTTGTTTTCTTAGTAGCACATGAAAAAGAAACAATTAAAAATGGTAATAAAAAAAGTAAACTTTTTTTCATTTATTCTATCCCCAAAAATTTTTTTTAAAATTAATCCTAATATAATTCTAATAAAAAAATCACTAAAAAGTAAACTTATTAAGGTAAAGTATTGTAAATTTAAGATAATTCTTTATTCGTGACTTATGCATCTTGAGTCTTAAATATTATAAAAATATACTTACTCCTGTATAAATTAAAAATAATTAAAATTAAAATTAATAAATCAACATTTTATGACTAATAACATATTTATAATATAAAAATAAAGTTCATTGAGTTTGTCGAAAGGCACTTTATCTTATGTTAAATTATAATTTAAGGATAAATAGTATGAAGGGCTATATATACTACTTTAATATAGTATATAAAAATTTACTCAAAAGATTTTAGACAAAAAGTAATTGAAGATATAAATAGATTTTTTTACTTCTCACAATTCAAGCTACTACCTACTTACTCCAAACATTTTCTATATGAACATCTACAACTAAAGGTACTGTTTTAAGATAAATTCTTCCTGCTTCAATCATTTTTTCTTCCAAAATTTTAGCTACTTCTAAAGCATTATCTTCTGGGGTTTCTAAAATTATTTCATCATGAACTGTATTTATTAACTTTGTTTCAGTATTTTTAAAAGTTTTATTAATTAAAAAAAGAGCTTGTTTTGTTATATCTGCCGAAGTTCCTTGTATAGGACTATTTTTACCTTGTCTTTCTATACTAGAAACTTCTCTCCTATCATCTGAGTTAAAAATATATTTTTTTAATCTGTTACTTAAAGTTCTTGTTTGTGCTGTTTTTACGGCTAATTTGGCAGCAGTATCAAGCCAAATTTTTACACCTTGATATACTTCAAAATATTTTTCAATTAATTTTTTGGCTTCATCAACAGAGGTACCTATCTGTTCTGCTAAAGAAGCAGCACCTCTTCCATAAACTAAACCAAAATTAATAGTTTTAGCTTGGCTTCTCATTTCTTTGGTTACTTTATCCAAATGTATTCCAAACATATTAGATGCAGTCATTTTATGTAAATCTTCTCCACTTTCAAAAGCTCTAATAAATTCTTTGTCTTTGGAGATTTCAGCCAAAATACGTAATTCTATTTGTGAATAATCAGCTGTTATTAATTTATTACCCTTTTCAGCTCTAAAACAAGATCTATATTCTTCTGTTGCTGGTATTTGTTGTAAATTAGGGTTCAAACAGCTAAATCTACCAGTTCCAGCTCCTAACTGATGAAATTCAGCATGAATTCTACCGGTTTTTTTATTAATAAATTCTAAAATATTTTTACCATAACTACTTAAAGCTTTTTGTAAACCTCTATATTCTAAAATTTTATCTATAACAGAGTGTTTATCTATATTTTGGCTTAAAGTACCTTCTGAAGTATCTTTTAGATGAATACCCATATTTCCTAAAGATTCTAATAGTTGCTGAGAAGAATTTATATTAATAGTAGAAAAATCTTCAAAAATAGATAATTGCTGAGAACTTTTAGAAAGTTCTTTTTCTATTTCTAAAGCTAGCTTATGATGTTCTTTCTCAACTTTTTCTACAATAAGTAACCATTTTTCTTTATCTAAAAAACAACCATTCAATTCCATATCAGAAACAGCCAAACAGCAATTAAATTCTAATATAGCTACTCGAACTAATTTTTCCTTTACCAAAAATTCTTTTAATTTTTCTTTTAAGGGTATCAAAACTTCTACATCTTTTACAGCATATTCTAATTGTTCTTTTGTTAATTCTTTACTCCAATCACTTTTTCTTTCTGTTTTATCTAATTCTATGCCCAAATATCTTTCAGTTACGGCTTTTAAATTATGTGTTTCATTTATACCAGCTGAAATGATTTGACTAGCTAACATGGTATCAAAAATATTTTGAAAATCTAGATTATAATGAACTTTTAGCATTTTTATATCAAATTTAGCATTATGTAAAATTTTCAAAATTTGTTCGTTATAAAAAATATCTTTTAAACTATCTAAATTTTTAAAACAAAAACAATCTATAATAAAAGTGGTATTTTTAGTACCTATTTGAAGTAATCTAAGTTTTGAAGTATAAGGGTCTAAACCAGTCGTTTCTGTATCTATAGCTAATTCTAAAGAGTTTTTTATATTAGGTAAAATATCTATTAGTTGTTTTTCTTGAGTTATGTATAAATAATCCATTTTTTAGCCCTTTAAAATAAATATATTTATATATTATTTTAACATAAAAAATTGTCATTTATTTTTATAAAGCTTAAAAAGTTTGATGTATTTTTTTATTTATTAAACAAAAAGTATTTACTTTTTATTATTGTTTTGATAAAATTAGTTTTATTAAACAAAATAATTTTATTTTAAAACAAAAGGATTAATTTTATGAAAAAAAATTTATTAAATAAATTATCTATTTTAACTTTAACCATGATTTTTTCTTGTTCTATTAATAATAATTTACCTAAAAGCACCTCTTCATCAACTTCTAACAATATTGCTAAAAATGAATTATTAACTAATAAATTAACTACTAATACTAATAATTATTTTTATAAGCCAAGTAATAAATATTCTGAAACAAGTAATTCTAGTAGTTTAATTAGCTCTAATAATTATATTCCTTCTCCTACTTCTACTACAGCACCATCAGCTGTTACAGGTTCAACCGCAGATATAAGCGAACTAGCAACTTTTAATGGAAAAATTTATGATAAAAGTGGTAGTTTGGTAGATGGAGCAACCATAACAGCTAAGTCTATTGATCCTGCTGTAACTTGGAGTTCTACAGAAACAACTATTAATGGCAATTATATTTTTAGAAATGCACCTGTAGGAGCTATTCTTCAAATAACAGTAACAAAAGATGGAGTTTCTAGAACTAGGGTTGAAGTTTTAAAATCAAATTTACAAGGAGACCCAACTGCAAATACGTTTGATTTTGGAGGAGATAAAGGTAATAATTATGAAATGATTGCTCCCAGTGATTTAACCACCTTAAATATTTCTTATGATGATAGAATAACTTTTGATCCTAATACTCAGATAACAATTGATTATGTTGATTATTCTAATACTCAAAAAAATGTATCTTTAAAAAAATATTATAAAGATGGTAGTTTTATTATTCCTAATGTAAAAAAAGATTCTAAAGTAACAATTACTATAAAAAAAGTAGATGGTTCTACAAAAAATTATGATTATATCGCATTTAATCCAGAAAATAAAATAAGAATTTATGATAATAGTTTTTCTGTTTTAGCTTTAAAAAAAGATGATTTTGTGGTTAATCCAGAAGTTAACCCATTTATAGATACTAAAAAAGAAAATCTATCCACTTTTTCTATAGATGTTGATACAGCCTCTTATACTATGATGAGAAAAATGCTTTTAGAAGAAAATAAATTACCTGCTCAAAATTCAGTAAGAACAGAAGAGTTTTTAAATTATTTTGATTATGGTTATAAAGAACCTACTAGCAAGGATAAATTTAATATTATTACTGATATAGCGACTTCTCCAGTAGGTAAATCAAATAAAAAATTACTCAGAATAGGTTTAAAATCCAAAAGTTTATCTTCTGAAGAAAGAAAACCTACTAATCTTACTTTTGTAATAGATATTTCTGGTTCTATGGCTTCAGAAGAAAGATTACCTGCTGTTAAAAAAAGTTTGGAGATTTTATTAAATAATTTAAATCAACAAGATAAAGTAGGTATTGTTGTTTACGGAAGTACTGCAAGAGTTTTAATGGAGCATTTGGATATTACACATAAAGATGAAATTATTGAAAAAATAAAAAGTTTAAATACAGAAGGAGCTACAAATACAGAAGCTGGTTTGATAGAGGGTTTTAATTTGGCAGCGAAATTTTATAAAAATAATTATAACAATAGAGTTATTTTATGTTCTGATGGTATGGCTAATGTAGGAATAACAAATCAAGAAGAATTAGTAAAAAAGTTAAAAACTTTCAAAGAAGGAGATATTGGGCTAACAACTATAGGTTTTGGTATAGAATCTTATAATGATAGTTTGATGGAAGCTTTAGCTAATAAAATGGATGGTTCTTATGCTTATGTTGATAATATGCAAGAAGCTTATAAAATATTTTTAAGTAATCTAAATGGTATTTTAGAAGATTTTGCTAGAGATGTAAAAATTCAAGTTGATTTTAATTCTAAGGTTGTAAAAAATTATAGATTATTAGGTTATGAAAATAAAAAACTAGCTAATGAAGATTTTAAAAACGATAAAGTTGATGCAGGAGAAGTAGGTTTAAATACAAGTGTTACAGCTTTATATGAATTAGAGTTAGATAATAATGAAGTTGAAAATAAAAATAAAATAGGTACCATATCTTTAAGATACAAACTTTCTAGTAATAATGGTTTAGTATCTGAACAAAATAAAGAGTTTTTTACTGATGAAATAATTCCTGATTTTAACAAAACATCTCCATCTTTTAAATTAGCTGGAATGGTTGCTTTATATGCAGAAATTTTAAGAAACAGCTATTGGAATGAGTTTGGAAATATGAATATGGTTATTAATACTACTAAAGAACTTCAAGAGTTTTATAATAAAAATACTGAATTACAAGAATTTATTACACTAGCAGAAAAAGCAAATAAATTGTTAAGTTCAGAAAAAAATAGTCTGAAAAATTTTTAATTCTTTTAACTAAAATCTAACTATAGTGATAAAATTTAACTTATTATTATAAAAACAGGAAAAATTAAAAATGGCAAAAATAACTTTAAAAGGAAATCCTATCAATACAGCAGGAGAATTACCTAAAGTTGGAGAAAAAGCTCCTAATTTTAAATTAACTAAAACAGATTTATCTGATGTTACTTTAGAAAGTTTTGAAGGTAAAAGAGTAGTATTAAATATATTTCCTAGTGTTGATACAGCAGTTTGTGCAAGTTCTGTAAGAAAATTTAATCAAGAAGCTAGTAATCTTAACAATACAATAGTTTTATGTGTATCTAAAGATTTACCTTTTGCTTTAAAAAGATTTTGTGGTGCTGAAGGTTTGGAAAATGTAGTTCCTGCTTCAGAATTAAGAGATTCTTCTTTTAGTGATGGTTATGGAGTAACAATATTAGAAGGTGGGTTAGCTGGTCTTATGTCTAGAGCTATAGTAGTAGTAGATGAAAAAGGAACAGTTTCTTATACAGAACAAGTTCCTGAAATTGGTCAAGAACCTAACTATGGTAATGTATTAGAGTTATTAAAATAATATATTTTTAATTAACTTAAGTTGCTAGTTATTATTTTTATATTAGCAACTTAAATTCATTCTTTTTATTAATTGTTATTTTTTATAAAAAACTTTCTAACAAAATTACTTAAATCATCCATATAAGTATAAAAAACTGGAACCATAACCAAAGATAATAATGTTGAAGCAATAACTCCACCTATTACTGCAACAGCCATAGGAGATCTAGATTCAGATGCTTCTAATAATTGCAAAGCCGAAGGTAACATTCCTGCAATCATAGCCGCTGTAGTCATTAAAATAGGTCTAATTCTTACTATACCAGCTTCTATTAAAGCTTCATAACGATTTAACCCTTGTTTTCTTAGAGTAATTGTATAATCAACCAAAAGAATAGAGTTTTTGGTAACTAAACCCATTAACATTACTATTCCAATAAGAGACATAATTCCAATTTCTTGATTAGCAATAAATAACCCTAAAAATGCACCTACAAATGATAAGGGTAATGCAACCATAATAGTTAAGGGATGAATAAAACTTTCAAATTGTGAACCTAAAATAATATAAATGAAAAAAATTGCCATTCCTAATGCTATTAGTAAAGAATTAAACGCTTCTTGCATCATTTCGGCATCTCCTTCAAAAGAATAAGTAATACCTGCGGGTATTTGAGTATTTTCTAACTCTTTTTTCATAGGATCCAAAATTTCACTTAAAGATACCCCCATAATAGTATTAGCATAAACCATTACTTGTCTTTGTCTATCATATCTTTCAATAACATTAGGTCCTTTAGAATATTCTATTTTTGATATCGAATCAAGAGTTATATTTTGACCTTTATTATTTAAAACAGTTAACATTCTTAATTTATCAAGATTATTTCTACTTTTATCATCAAGTTTTACTCTTAAATCAAAATCTTTTTCATTATCATATATTTTTGATGAAATTTCTCCAAAAGTTGAAGTTCTTAATATAGAAGCTATCTGAGCTGAAGATATTCCCATATCACCTGCTTTTTTACGATCAACTTTTATATGTATTTCACCTTGAGGTATGCCTATAGAAGTTTTTGCAACTGAAACAATAGGCATAGTTTTTAATTTTTTTACTAAATTTTCAGCTAAAGTTTGCATTTTTTCTAAATCATCCCCTCTTACAGATAAATTAAGAGCATAACTGTTATTAGGGTCTTCATTAGGATCTGCTGTTTTTACAGTTAATAAAAAACCAGATACTTTTTCAAGTTCTTTTCTTAATCTTTCTTGTACAGCAAACCCTGTTGTTTTTCTACCCTCATTTTTTGATTTTAAAGTTACACTTAATCTTGCAAAAGAAGCATTATTATTAGCATCACCTAATACAGCAAGAACTTCTTTTACATCTTTATCTTTAGCAACTATTTTTTCAGCTTTTTTTACTAATGTAATAGCTTTTTCTAAACTTATTCCTTGAGCCATAGATAAAGTTACCCAAACTTCAGATTTATCATTTTTGGGAGTAAAACCTTGAGGTAATAAACCAGCAATAGGTATGCTAATTAAAAACATGCTTATAGCTATAACGGTAGTTATTATTCTATGTTTTAAAGCCCATTTTAAAATATCTTTATAGGTATTAGTTAAAAAAGTTTCTTTTTTTTCATGATGATTTTTTAAAGGATTTAATGTATGTGCAGCCAAAGAAGGAGTTAAGGTTCTTGCTACTAATAATGAAATTAATACCGAAACTGAAACTGTAAGTCCAAATTGGGTAAAATACTTTCCTATAATTCCACTCATAAAAGCAATAGGAACAAAAACTGCAACTATAGAAAAAGTTGTAGAAACAACAGCCAAACCTATTTCATCAGTTGCTTTTATTGCGGCTGTATAAGGATCTTCTCCCAATTCCATTCTTCTATAAATATTTTCTAAATCTACTACAGCATCATCTACCAAAACACCAACTACTAAAGATAAAGCTAGTAAAGTCATAGTATTTATCGAAAAATTAAGAAAGTACATCATAGTATAAGTTGAAATTATAGAGGTTGGAATAGCTAAAGCTGATATTATAGTTCCACCAAATGTTCTTAAAAAAATAAAAATTACGATAATAGCTAATACAGAACCAATTATTAGTTCTTCCATTGCAGCATTTTTTGCTTCTAAAATAAATTCTGAAGTATCAAACGATTTATTAATACTAACAGAAGGAGGTAAACTTTTTTTTAATTCAAGTACTTTTTTTTCTAAACCTTGTATAGTTTTTACGGTATTTGCACTAGATTGTTTTTGTATTTCCATTACTACAGCAGGTTTTCCATTTATCCATGCTTTATTAGCAATTTCTTTTGTCCCATCAATAACAGTTCCTAAATCACTTAGATAAACAGTTCTATTACCTATAGTTTTTATTTGAATATTTGAAATTTCATTTACTGTTTTTAAAGCACTCATAGTTCTTAAGGCTAAAGTTTTTCCAGTAGTTTTTATTTGACCAGAAGGGAAATTTAAATTTTCTTCTTTTAGTCTGTTAACTACTTGTTCTGGAGCAATAGAAAAGTTTTTTAATAAAAGAGGATCTAATAATACCTGAATCTCTCTTTCCTCTGCACCTTTTAAAGTTATGTTAGAAACTCCTTCTACTTTTTGTAATTCATTTTTTATTTTATATTTAGTTAGTTCTGTTAATGAACGTAAATCTGCACCAGCTGAAATAACATAATTAATAATAGGAAACGCAGCAGGATCAATTCTTAAAACAATAGAATCTTTGGCTTCTTTGGGTAATTCATAACGAACCAAAGCAGTTTTTTCTTTTACTTCATTAGCTGCTGTTTCAACACTTTTATCAAGCTTGAATTCTGCAATTATAGTAGAAAAACCATTTCCAGAATTGGATCTTAAATGTCTTAATCCACTTATTCCACTTATGGAGTTTTCTATAGGTTTGGTTATTAATGTTTCTATTTCTTGAGAAGAGGCACCAGGGTATTCTGTAGTAATAGCTACAATAGGCCACTCGACATTAGGAAAAAGTTCTACATTTAGTCTATTATAAGAAAAAATACCCATAACAATCATGGTTATCATCATTAAAATAGTAGCTACTGGTTTTTTTATTGCTATTTCTGAAATATTAAAACTATTTGAAGTATGTGGTTGATTTTCTTTCATAAAAATACCTAATTTTTTTCCTCTTGAACTAGATCTCCTGTTTTTATAAAGTTGTTTCCATTAAGAATTACTTTATCATTTTCACTTAAACCACTTATGACTTCTACTTTTTCAGTATCTTGTAAACCTATTTTTATTTCTTTTTCAATAGCTTTATTTTCTTTTGAAATAAGATAGACTATTTTTTTACCTTCTGAGTCAATTATAGCTTCAAAAGGTAAAGTTAGAGATAATTTCTTTTCACTAATTATTATTTTACTTTCGAAACTCATTCCTTGTTTTATTTTTTCATTATTCATAAGAGTACTTTTTATTTTAAAAGTATTTGTTCCTATATCTATAGTCGGACTAATATAAGTAATTTTAGTATCTAATAAAAAGCCATCACTTAATTTTATTTGTAAATTATTTCCTATTTTTACTTTATCTAAATATCTTTCAGGTATATTAATTTCTGCTTCTAAATTAGAATTTTTACTGATATTAGTAATTAAGCTAGCAGGAGAAATGATACTTCCTTCTTCTAACGGTTTTTTAGTAATAACTCCATCAATTGGAGAATTTATGCTGTAATTGGTTAGTTGATCCGTTAAAGTTTTTAATAAAGCTAAGGTTTGTTCATAATTTGCTTTTGCTCCTCTGATTTGTTCTTCTCTATTACCTATTTTAGTTAATTTTAGAGTTTCTTTAGAGTAATTTATTTGCTGTTTTACAACTTCTATTTCTTTTTTGGTAGTATCAACTTGATTTTGAATACTATCTAATTGTTGCTTTGTTATAGCTCCATCTTTAAAAAGTTTTTTATTTCTATCCAAATCAGTTTGAATTAGTTTAAGTTTTAATTTTAATTGCTCCAAATTTATTTTTTGTTGTTCAAAAGAGCTTTCTGATTGTTTTATTTGTTCTTTTAAAGACCCATTTATTAATAAATCTAAATTTGCTTTTGCTGCATTAACTTGAGCTTTAGTTTGTAAAATTTGATTATTAATATCAATAGTCTCTATATCTAATATTTTTTGATTTTTAGAAACTTTTTGACCTTCTTTTACATAAAGTTTTATTATTTTACCTGATACTTTAGATGTTATATCAACAGATTCTGAAGTTATTATACTACCATTTGCCATAAAAAAATTATTTAAGGCTTCTTTTTTAGGTTTTATTATTGAAACTGCTGTTACTACTGGCTTTGCATTTTTTAATGTTTCTTCTCGGTTATTTTTTTCTTTAAGACGAAAAATTATTAAAGAAATAAAACTAAGTAGTATAAAAATAAATATAAATAATAAAATTTTTTTTTGATTTTTCATAATTCTATTTTCTCGTCATTTCTAATAGTCGTTCTTCGAGTTTTTTTCTATCTTGTGCTTCAAGTGGAGTATGAAAAAGCTCGTTAATCATTAATCCATCGACTGTTAGCCTTATAATATTTATTGTTTCCATATCTAATCCATCTTTTGAAATTAAGTTAAGATCCATAAGTTTTGATTTTTTAAAAATTTCTAATAATAAAGGGTTTTCAAAAAGCTCTGTAATAATAGCCATCCAAACTTTATTAGAAAAAAGTAATTCTTTATCAGATGATTCTTGCTCAAGAGCTGATTTTATATAAGCTCTCATGAATTTACCTTTTTCCTCGGTTTCTTTTGCATAAAAACTTTCGAAAATTTCTTCCCATTTTTTTATAGCTAAAGAGGCTAAATCATATATTAAGGCGTCTTTAGATTTAAAATGATGTAATAAACCACCTTTACTAATGCCTGATTCTTTTGAAACTTCATCTAAAGTTAATTTACTTAAGCCTTTTTCAATAATTATTTTTGCTGTCGAGTAAAGTAGTTTTTCTTTTGTTTCAGTACTCCGTTGAATATTTGTTTTTTTAGTCAATTTGAAACTCCTTTATACTTTTTAAGATTTTTTTGATAAAAAAAAGTGGATAAATTAAAAGAATACCATTAAAAAACCACCATATAGGATCAAAATCTTTTCCAATAGCCCAAAATGAAATAGCTTGTAGCCCCGAACAGAAGGTTAATACTAAAGAAATTAAAGCCCATAGTTTCCATTCAGGTTTATTTTTATTTTTTAGCATCAAACTAGTTAAACCAGTATAAGAAATAAATAGATCTAAAGGTAAAAAAGACCAATTCCATGTTACTAAAATTGGGTTATGATAATCTTTAAATAAGTAAGATTCTGGAATTAATGCAAAAAAAGTTATAAGCCAATAAAGTATAAATGTTATATCTACTATTAGAAAAATTATTTTTAGTATTTTAAATTCATTATTATTCATAATAACATTTATTTATAAACATACCATTCAGACGGTTTTTTATTTTATTGTACTGCTTGGACTGTTTTTATGTTTATTAATTTAATAAAAGTTTATATAAAATTATAAATATTTCCCTACATGGTACACGCAAGGAATGCTACTACGGTTCATTTTTTATTTTTGTTCTTGGATACACTTCTATAATATCAAATCTTTTTGTTTGTCTAGAAAAATATTGCATTATAATTAAAATACCAAGGCTAATTGTTATTATAGTTATTATTTTGTTTATTAATTTCCACATATTTTAGAAATATTTATTTCTTCGTAAGGAGTTTTTCTAGTTTGATTTTTACATACAATAATATCTTTTAATTTAGTTTCATAAATCTCTTTTGGTAATTCTTTTATATTATTATCTGATATAACAATAGTTTCTAAATTAGAAAGATTTTTTATATTTTTTGATAAACTAGTTAGTTTATTAGAATCTAAATTAAGATATTTAAGTTTTTGTAAATTATAAAAGCTATCATTAAGTGTTTTTATTTTATTATTATTTAAAACTAAAGTACTTAATTTGAATAAATTTGTTATTTCATCTGGTATAACTTCAATAAAATTATTAGATAAATCAATTCCTTCTAAATTATCTAATTTCATTATACTTAAAGGTATATTTTCAATAAAATTATTATTTAAAACTAATGCTTTAAAAGAATTAGAATTAATAATTTTATCTGGAAATGTTTTTAATTTAGAAAAACTTATATTTAAAGATTGTAGTTTTTTTAGATTAGCTACGGAATCAGGAATTTTTTCTATTTTACTATTTTTTATAGTTAGAGAATTTAAATTTTCTAAATTACCTATAGAATCTGGTAACTCTTCTAAATTAGAATTAGTTATTGATATATCTTTCAAAGATTTCATATTACCAATAGAATTAGGAAGTTTATTTAAATTTACATTATATAACTCGAGCTTCTGTAAACTTTCTAGATTACTAAATTCCTCAGGTATTACTTCAATATTTTGATTAAAGTTAATTTCATATAAATTTTTTAGATTACCTATTGTTTTAGGTAATTCTTTTATATTTGTTGATGCTATATTTAACTTATTAAGGTTTTTTAAATTACCAATGCTATCTGGTATCTTATTTATTTTTAATCCATCTCTTATATCTAAGTTTTCTAAGTTTTCTAGATTACCAATAGAATCTGGTAATTCTTCTAAATTAGAATTAGATATTGATATATTTTTCAAAGATTTCATATTACCAATAGAATTAGGTATAGTTTTTAAATATTTGCTGTCTATAATTAATTGTTCTAAATTAAGGGCTGTAAATTCTTCAGGTAGCACTTCAATATTTTGATTAAAGTTAATTTTTTGAAGCTTTTTTAAATTACCAATAGAATTGGGTAAGGTTTTTATATTTGTCTGATCGAAAATTAAATTTTTTAAATTAATTAAATTACCTATTTCATTTGGTAAATAATCAAGTTGCTTATTATTTGATATATCTAATGATGTTAAATTAATTAAGTTTTTTATACTACTAGACAATGTTTTTATATCTGTATATTTAATATTTAAACTAGTTAAATTTTTTAAATTAAAAATTTCATCAGGTAGCTTTTTTAAATTATTTATTTGGATATTTAAGCTTTTTAATTTATTAAGACTTTTAAAATCAATATTTAATTCTTCATCATGAAATGATGATAATGATACAATATCTAATGATTTTAAATTGTTAAATTGTTTTAAACTTTTAAAATAACTAGTTAAATTTTTTGCACTTATTTCTATAAATTCTATTTTATCATTAATAAATTCTTTTGGTATTTCATAAATATTTGTAGTTAAATTAAGTATAGTTAAAGATCTTATATTTTTTAATTTATAAAAAAACTTTTTGTACTTTATTATATCATTATCTGTTAATTTTATAAAAATTTGAGCAGAATAAAAATTTTCTCTTTTATTATAATCATTAATTAAATTTTTATCTGCTTTTAAAAAAGCTAAAAACTCGTCTTCTGTAGCTTCTTTTTCTGTATTTAAATTCTCAGTAATATTTTTATTTGAAAAATTATCACAAGAAAATAAAAACAGTACAAAAACTAATATAAATAAAATTGATTGTTTAATTCTCATAATATTTAAATTAAAATGCAATATTTTATTTTATCATAAAGTCTTTGGTTCTTCTATTAATTGACCTGATAACCAAAAACTACCACTTATAACTCCTTTTATTTGTGGTTCTTTTTTTATAATATTTATATCTGCCACAATATCTACTTCTCCTCCATAAGTATCAGCTAAAAACCAATAAAATTGATATCCAGTCAAGTCATTTTTTAATTTTTTATATTCTTTTATAACTCCTGATAATATAGCATAAGCTTCTAGTGGATAATTATCATCATAGCAAGTTGGAATAAATGATTGGGCTCCAAGTTTCCAACCTTCTTCTTGCTGATTATAAAATTCATCTTCATTATCATAGATATCAATTTTTCTAGCAAATGCAGATAATTGAATCATAATATCTTGTGGATATTCAAGTTCTTTATATTTTTTACCATCTGGACAATCAAAAACAAAATTATATAATCCTGAGTCTGGATTACCAATTTCTGATGGCGAAGCCCAACAATAAAAAGCAAAATCTAAATCACTTGATTTTCTTTCAACTCCCTCAATTAAAGAAACATTAAATTTGCTTTTACCTTTAAAATGAGGGTTGAATCCAATAAAATCATGGTCATTATTTACTTGTAACCATAGTTCTGCTCCAGATTTATCAGAATATGCTACATAAGCCCCTTTATTTACTTCTATAATTTTAGAAATAGGTGCTACTTTCTGAGCTATATTAGTAATATCATTTTGACTTTTAATATTAAATCCTATATTTGACATATTACTCATTATTTGCTTCCTTTTAATTTTATATAAAATTATAAATATTTCCCTACATGGCACACGCAAGGCATGCCACTACGGTTCATTTTTTCTTAAATATTAACTATTTTTTTTATGGTATTCCAATTTCTTGTGGTAATATTTTTCCCGAATTTTTTTTCCAAATCATCCATTCCTTTGGTAGTATTTGTTGAAGAAAGATCTAAAACACTCAAAATTATTTTATCATTTATAGAAATTATTTTATAACTTTTGTCTGATGATAAATAGGGTAAAGGTAAATCAATCTTAGGCTTATCTTTTAAAAATGAAACATATAGTCTAATATCTTTATGCTCAATTATTTCCTGAAAAGGATTTTTATCAACTAAATCTAAAATATCTTTTTGAGTTCTTATAATTACAGGTATTGGAAAACCAAATGATTTGGAAAGAAAATCTTCAATTTTATTTTCTAAATCTTTAAGATTAATTTGTTGAGTATCAAAAACAAAGTTTCCTGTATTTAATAAGGTTTTTACATTGTTACATCCTAATTCATTTAATTTATCTCGAAGTTCTGCCATAGGGACTTTATGATGTCCTCCTACATTAATGCCTCTAAGAAACCCTATTAATTTCATAGTAACTACCGAATCTTTCAAATATAATATTATATTTAATTTAATAGTTCTTCTAGTTGTTTTGCTATATCTCTTCTAAAATCTTTATGTTCATTTAATTTTCTAATTATTTCTAATGTAATATTTTTAGGTACTCTATCAATATTATATTTAATTGAATCTGTAACAAAAAAATATAAAAAGTCTGTGTATTCATAATTAGCCAATAAAATTAATAACTCATTTCTTATAATCTTCTTAAGTTCAATAAAAACAAATCTGTTATAATTTTAATGAATGATATTTTGAGGTTTACTTTATGTTAAATAATATATACAAAATTATTTTTATAATACCTTTTATAAGTTTAAGTACGACTATATCTTGTTCAAATAATAAAATTGTTACAAAAACATCAGAAAGTATAGATAAAGCTAGTAATAAAAATAGTGAAGATGACTTTAAATCTAATTCTGTTTCTTTTATTCCTACAAAACAACTAACAGATTCAGGAGTCTTATCTTTGGAAAATTATAAATTACCTGATAATGTAAGTATTGATAATGTTAAAATAATAAAAGTAAATTTAGATGGTAGAGATATAAATATAGAAAGTATTTCTTTAGCTGTTGATGATAATAAAAATATAATATTTTTTATGTCAAAAACAGATTTTACTAATGAATTTTCTGGAAATAGTCCTTCCGTAGAAAAAAGTATTCACACTTCTGATACATTTGAACAACAAGAGCAGGAAGTAAGAACTCAAATACTAAATAAATACAAAAATGAGTTTAAAACAGAGAGTGAAGAAATATCTACTCCTTCTTTTCTTAAAGCAACTGTAAGAGGTGAGTCTCTTAGTAGACAAAAAATTGCAATGCTAAAAAAAGATGCTAGTAAATTGGCAAAAGAAAACTTTTTTATAGATCGTAATTTCTATGCTGTTTTAGAAATAGATAATAAACAATTTAAAATTCAAGATACATCAGTAAATAAAAGTCAAACTATCAGTAAGTTCACCATTTTAGCCGATCAAATTAAAGATATTTCTGATACAATAAAAGAAAATAAATATAATAATTCATTAAGTATTCCTTTAGTAGCAGAAAAAGTAGCAGAAAAAGATAATTCTTTACTTTCTATTATTGAAAATGAATCTGATATAAATAAAATAATAGAGGTTGAAGAAATAGAGCAGAAAATGAAATTGTATTTTGGTCCTGAAATAGCAAAAAAAGGAACTGAATTACAAGATATAAAAATATCTATTGATTTATCAGATCTTAAAGAAATCTATAAAAATAATCCTAATCTTAAAAAAGATGCTATATATGATTCTAAAGATGATAAAAGCGAATTATTAGAAGATTCTTTAAAAAAAGCTACTGAAAAAGAAAAAGATGTTTTTAAAAGAATAGAATTTTTTGGTAAAAAACCTATTGACGATAAAAAATTATTTAACCCTAATAAAAAACCAAGAAATATATTTAATAATTTTGAAAATAGAAAGAACTTAAGTAACTTTGTAGTAAAACCAGTAAATAAACAAACACCTCAACAGCAAAAGCAAACCTCTGGAAATAATCCACAACCAAAGCAAACAAATCAAACTAGACCTCAACCACCGACTGGGAATAATGTACCACCTCGTCCTATAGGTAATCAAGCCCCTCTACCTAGGAGATAGAAAAATTAATGATAAATATAGAAATTTTTAGAAAATTAAAACTAGTAACAATTTTATTATTAGTCTCTTGTTCTAATTCTTTAATACAAAATAATTCTACAAAAAATAATAAAGACTCTACACTTTTAGCATTATATATGATAGGCAGTGATTTAGAAGATGATATTAAGCCCAGAAATGGAATACCAGATGAGTTGGAAAAAAATGGTATTAGCAAAGCAGGGGCAGGAACAAATGATTTATATGAACTAATTTCAACATATGAGAGCTTATCTACAGCTAAAAAAAATAAATTAAATATAATAATTGCTTTTGGTGGTGCTAGAAAACAAGGTTGGAAAGGAATTAAATATGCAACCCCAGAATGTTTGATAAAAGATTTTGAAGATGGTTATTTTGGAAATGATACTTGCTATTTATATTCAAATAATAATGACAATATGGCTTCATATGAAGGTTTTTATAGCTTTTTAAATTATATAAATAGTAAATATGATAAAAATAATAATAAATTTTTACAAATATGGGATCATGGTTCAGCTTTCAATGGATTCGGAAACGATACAAATAAAGGAGTAGATTTAATTACATTAAAAGAAATGAAATTATCATTAGCAAATTCATATTCTAAGTTTAATTTAATTGGTTTTGATGCATGTCTAATGGGAAATTTTGAAGTAGCAAAAAGTTTAAAAGATTATTCTTCATATTTAGTTGCTTCCGAAGATTTAGAACCAAGGCATGGGTGGAATTATATAGATTATATAAATTTTTTGGCTAATGAAAATATAAATAATACAGAAGAATTAGGCAAAAAATTAGTGGATTCTTTTTTAGATAGTAAGGAACATAAAGAAAGTTTTAGTAAAAATAAAACAATGTCATTAATAAATTTAACTAAAATTGATTCTTTATCTAAAAATTTAGATGATTTTATCCTAGATATTGATATAAATAAGTTTGATAATATACTATCAGCAATAACAGAAACGCAATACTATGGGACAGAATTAAGAAATGAAAATGTTTACAGCATAGATTTTTTAAATTTTATAGAAAATATAAAAAATAAGATTAATAATACAAATTTAACTACTAAAGCTGATAACATAATAAAAAATATAAAAAATACTGTTGTATATTCAAGACATGATGATAATAAACCTAATTCTAATGGGTTATCTATTTACTCATTAAATAAAAATATTTTATCTAGTTATGAACAAGAAAATTCAGTTTCAAAAGCTTGGTTTGATTTTAGCAATTCATTTATAAGTTACGGTAATAATGATCTAGAAAAACCTTATATTAAAGAAATAAATAGTTATTTAGATGAAAATAAGGTAAATAAAAATTGTGATAAAAATTCTACCTGCTTTGAAATATCAGATAATTTAGGATTAAAAAAGGTAGAACAGATTTTATCTTTAAAATCTGATGATAAATTTTTTACGATAGGTAGTAATTCTATAAAAAATTCTATATACAATAAAAACGTTTTTTCTTTTCCTATTTGGAATGGTGAATGGTTTTTACTTTGCGATGGAAGTTGTAATAATAATATAAGCATATTTCCTTCCTTATATTTTAGTTATTTTACAGAAAATGGCTCAAAAATTTATACATCTGATGCTATTTTAAATGGTGAAAATATTATTTTTTATGTTGAAGTTAGCAAAAATAATACAGTTATTTCAGAATGGGCTGTTCCTTATACAATAGATAATAAAGGATTAGTTTTAAATAGTAGAAATCAACTTAATCTTAATGTAGGAGATAAGATTAGCTTTTATTATAAAGTTTATGATTTAAAAACAAAGAAATTAGATTGGAAAAAAGGTGAATCTATAACTTTTAGTAAAAAACCAGAATGGAGTTTTGCTAATATAAAAGAAGAAAAGGCTTACTTTGCTCAAGCTCAAGATTATAAAGGAAATTTAAGTTCTAGTGATATTTATTTGGTAAAATAATGAAAAAGCTTTAAAAAATTAAATAGAAATAAATATCTGGCAACTGGTTGACAGATATTGTTTTTTATACTAAAATTTAATTCATTAATATTTTTTTATAAGAGAGTTTTTAATGAAAAGTAATAAAGAAATCAAAATTGTTTTATCTGCTTTAATTATTTCTAGTTTTTTTTCTTGTTCAAATAGTACAAACTTAGCAAAACCAGAAAAATTAGATTCTACTTCTGAAAACTCAAATAAATCATTATTTGGCTCTACTGTTACTAATCCAATAATTCCAGGTTTAAGCATTTCTACAATTAAATTATTTAAATCTAAAGGATATAAAGCTTCTGAATTTAAATCAGCAGGTTATTCAGCAACTACTCTTAAATCAGCAGGATTTTCAGCTACAGAATTAAAAAAAGCTGATTATACACTATCTGAACTAAAAGTAGCTGGTTATACATTATCTGAATTAAAAACAGCAGGATTTTCAGCTACAGAACTAAAAGTAGCTAGTTATACATTATCTGAATTAAAAACAGCAGGATTTTCAGCTACAGAACTAAAAGTAGCTAGTTATACATTATCTGAATTAAAAACAGCAGGATATACATTATCTGAGTTAAAAGCAGCAGGATTCTATATTAATGATCTAAAAACAGCAGGGTATACATTATCTGAGTTAAAAGCAGCAGGATTCTATATTAGTCAACTAAAAGTAGCTGGTTATACATTATCTGAATTAAAAACAGCAGGGTTTTTAGCTACAGAATTAAAAACAGCAGGGTATACATTATCTGAACTAAAATCAGCAGGATTTTCAGCTACAGAACTAAAAGCAGCTGATTATACATTATCTGAACTAAAATCAGCAGGGTTTTCAGCTACAGAACTAAAAGCAGGTGGTTATACATTATCTGAATTAAAAACAGCAGGGTTTTCAGCTACAGAACTAAAAATAGCAGGATTTTCAGCTACAGAATTAAAAATAGCAGGGTTTTCAGCTACAGAACTAAAAACAGCAGTATTTTCAGCTACAGAACTAAAAGCAGGTGGTTATACATTATCTGAATTAAAAATAGCAGGGTTTTCAGCTACAGAACTAAAAGCAGGTGGTTATACATTATCTGAATTAAAAACAGCAGGATTTTCTTTAACAGATTTAAATATAGCAGGATTTTCTATTGTAGAACTTGAAGCTACAGGATATACATTAAAAGAGTTAGTTAAAATAGATGATATTATCATACCATCTTTTTCAATAGGTTTAAAAAGTATGGTAGCTCAACTAAAACCTAATGGTTATACAGCTACTAAATTAAAAACTGCTTCTATAGATGCAAGTTATTTAATTAGAGGTGGTTACACATATACAGAACTAAAAGCAGGTGGATATACTGCAACTGATATTTATAATGCTTATTACTTTTTAAAATCTTCTCCTACATATTCTTTATTAGTTTCAGATATAAAAGCTATGGTAATTCAATTATTATCTGCTGGTTATACAAAAGATGAACTAATTGCAGGAGGTTTTCCTTCAAGCTCTTTTTCTTAATATATAGCTATTCCCATATAAATAAAATACAAATATAAGATATGAAAGTATGTCTAAAAAGTTATTTTTCTAGAGGGCTGTCCAAAAAGACAATTTTTACGAAAAACATTGGGAGCAAACCCATTATTTTCGTAGGGGAAAAGCACTGCTTTGCCCGTTTTTGGACACCCCCATACGAAAACAGTGGCTTTCACCTAAGTTTTTTGTGCAAAAAAGACCTAGAAAAGTCCTTTTTGGACACCCCCTCTTTTTCGAGAGCACAATAATGTAAATTAAAAATATGGGATTAGCTATAATATTTTATTCAAAAACTACCATTACTTGCCCAGAAAGAATACTTTCTCCAGCATTAACTAAAACCTCTTTTATAACACCATCTTTAGGCGAATTTATATCACTTTCCATTTTCATAGCTTCAAGTATTAATAAAACATCACCTTTTTTTACGGTATCACCTTTTTTAACTTGTGTTTTTACAACTGTTCCTGCCATTTGAGAAAGAACTTCATTAGAATCTGAAGAAGAATTATCTTTTTTCTTAGTTACTTTTTTAATCGAGCTAGAGCTTTTAGCTGTTTGTTCTTTATAAACTACAACATTAAAAAGCTTTCCATTAACTTCTATTTCTAAAGTTTCTTTTTCTTTATTTTTATCTAAAGTATTTCCGCTAGTTACTGTATCAGGTAAAAATTCTGGTTTGAAATTTTTACCAATAAAAGCAGTAGAATAATTTCCTTTTATAAACTCTTTATTAGTCAAGGCCCATTTATGAAACTCTATAGTACTAGGTACTCCAGTTAAAATATATTCTGATAAGGCTCTATAAGATTTTTTTATAGCTCTATCTCTAGTTTCATCCCATACCACCAATTTAGATACCATAGAATCATATTCTGGTGGAATTGCCCAATTTTTTTGAGCTACAGAATCAACTCTTACTCCAAAACCTGTAGGTTCTTGATAATCTTCTATTAATCCTGCTGTAGGTCTAAAATTACTTTTTACATCTTCTGCTGTAATTCTAAATTCTATAGCATGACCTCTAATTTTTATATCTTCTTGGTTATAGCTAAGTTTATTTCCAAAAGCTACATTTAATTGTTCTTTTACCAAATCTACTCCATAAATCATTTCAGTTATTGGATGTTCAACTTGTAATCTGGTATTAACTTCCATAAAATAAAATTCACCATCTTGTTCCAAAAATTCAAACGTACCAGCATTTCTATATTTTAAAAATTTTGCCCCTTGAACTGCTGAAGCTGTAATTTTATCTCTAGTTTCTTGAGAAAAAAACGGAGAAGGAGTTTCTTCTATTAATTTTTGATTTCTTCTTTGAACAGAGCAATTTCTTTCTCCCAAATGAATTACATTACCATGATTATCTGCCATAATTTGTACTTCTATATGTCTAGGGTTAGTTAAAAACTTTTCTACATAAACAGTATCATCACCAAAATAATTTTTACCTTCTCTCATTGCTCCTTCTAAGTTTTCTTTTACTTGATCTTCAGAATAAATAGGTCTAATTCCTCTTCCTCCACCTCCAGCAGTAGCTTTTAAGGCAACAGGATAACCATATTTTTTTGCAAAAGTAATTACTTCTTCAGGAGTTTTTACTCCACCTTCTGTTCCAGGAGTAAGTGGTACTCCTGCTTTTTTCATAAAAGCTCTAGCTCTTATTTTATCTCCCATAGCATCCATTACTTCTGCTGTAGGCCCTATAAAAACAATATTATTGTCTTCACACGCTTTAGAAAAAGCTGATTTTTCAGATAAAAAACCATATCCAGGGTGTATTGCTTCAGCCCCAGCTTTTTTGGCTACATCTATAATTTTTTCTATATTTAAATAAGTGTCTTTTAATTGTCCAGAACCTATATTATAAGCTTCATCTGCATATTTTACATGTAAAGAATCTCTATCATTATCTGCAAAAATAACCGCAGCAATAATGTCCATTTCTTTACACGCTTTTATAATTCTTACTGCTATTTCCCCTCTATTGGCAATAAGTATTTTTTTAAACATATTTATATCCTTAAAAACTATAATTTTTCGAAAAATTGTCCTCTAAGCTCTCCAGCTTGAAATTTAGTAGAGGTAATATTGATATACATTAATCCAGATCTTAATTCTTTTATTTGTTCAGAGCTAAGAGTTATTTGTGAAGTTTCCCCGGCTAATTGTACTATAGCTACAGATGATGACCCCGGACGTGAAGGGTTATGTAATAAAGAGTTTATAGCTGTACCAGCTAAATCTTTTATATTAACTGTTAAAGTTGCATGAACTTCATCTCCATCAAGTACTATTTTAGCATTACCTTGTCCTCTAGAGTTATTTTCAGGAACTTGTTGTTTACCACTTATTGCAGCTTCAAAGGTAAGAGTTTTATATGCAGGACCCATATTACAACTAGTTAATGATAGTAAGGTTATACCTGCTAAAGATAATCTTGAAATTATTTTATTCATTAATTAACTCCTCTTTAGGATAATTCTCTAAGAATAAATAATTTTAACATATAATTGTTTATATCCATAATTCAATTATGAAACATTGAATTAGAAAATTTTGACAACTATTTTTTTTATTGTTAAAAATTATAGAGATATTTTATTATTTTGTTATATTTGTAGAAAAGTTTATAGCAATTAGATAAAATCAATAAAAATGAACTATACGTTTTTATAAAGGGAAAATTATAAATGCTTACCAATGTAAATACAGCATCTACAACTTCACCATCTTTTGATAATTTTACTAAAGATGGAAAAATAACTAATTCAGAAAAAAAAGCTATAATTAGTTGGATTAATTCTCAGCAAACTTTTAAGCCAGAAGAAAAACAACAGCTTGCTACATTTGTTAATCAACTTAATAAATCAACTACAAGTTTGGGTACTTTTTTAGGTTTTATTCCTAATAAAAAAATATCTCCAGAAAATTTAGCTAAACTTGAATCTATGGCAGGTACCAATTCTTTTGCTTCTTCTTTACTTCAAGATATAAAAACTGCTCAAGCTCAATCAAGTTTACCAAGAAATAATACAGATACTTCTTCGACAGAAAACAGACCTAGTTCTAAATTACCAGCTAATTTTATGAATTTCCCAACTCTAAATAGAACTTCAAATAATACTAATAATGGAACTCCTGCTGGTTTAGTAGCAGAAAGTAAATTTATGCCTATTTCAAATAAAGATAATTATTTGGTAGATCAATTTTCTACTTCTTTAAATTCATCTCAAGGTGATTGTGGCCCTACTTCAGCTTTAATGATATTAAGAGCAAATGGTTTCAATACAAATTTAGATGCTGGTGATGCTATACGTAAAATGAGAAAAGAGACTAATTCTCCAAGTGCCGATAGTAAAGGTAAAGTAGCTATTTCTTTCTCTCAAATGGAAGCTATGGTAAAAAAAGAAAGCGGAGGTGCTATTAAAGCTAGCTCTCCTAAAAGCTATGCTCCAAGTAATGTAAATGAATTAGTAGCTGATTTAAAAAATCAATTGAAAGAAGGTAAAATGCCTGTACTTTTAACAGCAGGAACTCGTTACCAAGATTTACCTGAAGATAAAAAAGCTCTTTATGATAAATATTATGCTGAACATCCAAATGAAAAATATATACCAGCTGAAGGACATTATAGAGTAGTTATAGGTGTTAATGAAGATAATTCAATAATATTTGCAGACCCATCTGGAGGTAGAGTAACAACAGTTTCTATAGAAGAACTACAAGCACAAATGGAATATAGGGCTAGTAATAAAAATTATTTAGGAAATAAAAAAGAGTCTAGAGAAACTACAGTTATGTCTTTTTCAAGAGAATAAATAAATATGCTGATTAATACTTCTTATAGTTATTATAAAAAATATTTTATAATAACTATAAGAAACCCTAAATAAGTATTCACTATTTTTTAATATTAGTAACTTAGATTAATTAGAAATTATATTTAAATAAGAGACAATAAACTATTGCAAATTAGTATTATAATAAATATAATATAAAAAAATTATTTTATTAATCAATTATTTTTCTTTTTTTATTTTATTATTGATAAAATTAAAATAATTTAATAATTTTTAGGAGAAAATATATAAATGAATAAAAGTTATATTCCCATTATATTTTTATTATTTAGTTTAACATTTATAAGTTGCGTTATAAATAAAGAATTACCTTCTAAAAATGAAATTGTAAAAACGCCTGAAAAAGTTAATACAAAAGTTGAAACTACAACAAATAGTACAACTTCACCAACAGCAATACCAAGTAATCAAGAGAATACTATTCCTAAATATGAAGAGCCTAAACCATCTGCTATAGTAACATTAGTTCCTAGTTCAACTCCAGAGCCTACAGCAACTCCAACGACAAGTTCAACACCTGCTAGTAGTTCTGGAGGTAATACCTTTTTACCAATAATATCTACCCAATTAAAAGGTTCAATAGGTAGCAATTAGTCGTTTTTCTATGGAGCGATTTCTTGAGGAAAAACAAATTTTCTAATTCTATTATTACTTGAATCGGCTATATACATATTATCTGATTTATCAAATACTATTCCACTAGGTTTATTTAAAGAAGTAGAAATAGCTTGTCCATTATCTCCTGAAAAAGTAGCTAATCCATTACCAGCTATTGTTGTGATAATACCTGTAATTTTATCTACTTTTCTAATTCTATTATTATTACTATCAGAAATATACATATTATCTGATTTATCAAATATAACTTCCACTGGATTATTTAATGAAGCTGAAATAGCTTGCTTATTATCTCCTGAAAAACCAGCTAATCCATTACCAGCTATAGTAGTAATAGTTCCTGTAGTTCTATCAACTTTTCTAATTCTATTATTACTTGAATCGGCTATATACATATTATCTGATTTATCAAATACTATTCCATTTGGTTTATTTAAAGAAGCAGAAATAGCCTGTCCATTATCACCAGAAAAAACAGCTAATCCATTACCAGCTATAGTAGTAATAACACTTGTAATTTTATCTACTTTTCTAATTCTATTATTACTTGAATCAGCTATATACATATTATTTAATGAATCAAAGGTTATTCCACTTGGATTATTTAATTGAGCGTTGTTAGCTAATCCATTATCCCCAGAAAAACCAGATGATCCATTACCAGCTATAGTAGTAATAGTTCCTGTAGTTCTATCAACTTTTCTTATTCTATTACTTACAGAGTCGACTATATACATATTATCTAATGAATCAAATGCTATTCCACTTGGATTATTTAATTGAGCGTTATTAGCTACACCATTATCACCAGAAAAACCAGATACTCCATTTCCAGCTATTGTTGTGATAATATTATTAATAAAAGATGGTTCTTTTATTGTAAATCTATCATTTTGATATACTAAATATTGAGATGGATCATAGTTTTTAGATAAAGTAAAATCTATTAACATATCAGAAACTTTATTTATAGAATCAGAGCTTATTATAACAACACCTATTCCATCTTTTTTTATATCTGTTGTTGTAATTATATTATTTGATATATTTATAGTTTCTATTGCATCATTAGAGTTTAATTTTGGTGAAATTAGCGAAATCATATTTGTTAAAGCACTAGTTTTTGAATTAAGATTTATATTTTTCCCTGTTATACTTGTCCATTCTGTACCACTCCATTTTACATAAGTTCTTATAGATATAAGATTATTTTCAATTCTTTTAACTGCTTCTAATAAATATATATCATTGTTTTTAGGGAAAAAAGTTTGATTTGGATTAATAATGAAATTACCTTTTGAATCACTAAGACCTGTTGCAATAGTTTTATTTGGGTTACTAGCATGATCCATAGGGTATATTAAGGAAATAGTAGAATTATTTTTTATCTCTTCTATTGTAGCTTTTGTATTAAACTTTGAATATTTTGAAAAATCAACTTTACCAAATAAGGAAAACTTTGATTTATTTTGTGAGTTATATATTATTTCATATGTTTGAAAATCATTTATAGGTAAATAACAAGATGATAATATTGAAATTAAGATTATACTTATTTTTAATACCTTTTTATTCATTTTTTATCCCTTTTTATCAAATAAAACCTTTAATTTTAATAATATTGATATATATTTTTATGGTTTAAATTCTGGTGGCAAAGTAACTTTTCTTATTCTATTATTATCACTATCCGCAATATATAAATTTCCTAATAAATCAAATGCTATTCCAAGTGGATGGAATAACTGAGCAAAGATACCTTGTTCATTATCTCCAGAAAAACCTAATAAACCTGTTCCTGTTATTGTAGTAATAATTCCAGTAATTTTATCAATTTTTCTTATTCTATTGCTTCCGTAATCTGATATGTACATATTTCCTAATGAATCAAATATTATTCCAGTAATTATATTTAATTGAGCATTAATGGCTAATCCATTATCCCCTGAAAAACTATTTACCCCATTTCCAGCTATTGTTGTGATAACGCCAGTAATTTTATCAATTTTTCTTATTCTATTGTTTCCATAATCTGATATATACATATTATCTAATGAATCAAATGTTATATTATTTGGCCAATTTAATTGAGCCGAAATAGCTTGTCCATTATCGCCAGAAAAACCAGCCACACCATTTCCAGCTATAGTAGTAATAATACCTGTAATTTTATCAATTTTTCTTATTCTATTATTACTACCATCAGCTATATAAAGATTACCTAATGAATCAAAAGCTAATCCAACTGGAATTAATTGAGCATTAATAGCTAATCCATTATCCCCAGAAAAACCAGCTATACCAGTTCCAGCTATTGTTGTGATAATTCCAGTATTTTTATCAACTTTTCTTATTCTATTATTACCACCATCAGTTATATAAAGATTCCCTAATGAATCAAATGTTATATTATTTGGTAAATTTAATTGAGCATTAATAGCTAACCCATTATCGCCAGAAAAACCAGCCACACCATTCCCAGCTATTGTTGTGATAATTCCAGTAATTTTATCAACCTTTCTAATTCTATTACTACTATCAACTATATACATATTATTCAATGAATCAAAGGCTATTCCACTAGGATTGACTAATTTAGCATTGCTAGCTAATCCATTATCTCCTATTCCACCAACTACAGTAGTAATAATACCTGTAATTTTATCAATTTTTCTTATTCTATTATTACCACCATCAGCTATATAAAGATTCCCTAATGAATCAAATGTTATATTATTTGGTGAATTTAATTGAGCATTAATAGCTTGTCCATTATCTCCTGAAAACCCAAAAACTCCCACTCCAGAAATATTAGTTATTATTCCTGTAATTTTATCAAACTTTTTTATGTCATGAGTAAATCTATTATTAACATAAATATTTCCATTTATATCTAAAGCTATGCTATTAGGATTACTTAGTTTAGAACTAAATAAAGTAGTAATAATACCCGTAATTTTATCAACTTTTCTTATTCTATTGTTAATACTATCAGCTATATAAAGATTCCCTAATGAATCAAATGCTATTCCACTAGGATTAACTAATTGAGCATTGGTAGCTAATCCATTGTCCCCAGAAAAACCAGCTACACCAGTTCCAACTACAGTAGTAATAATACCCGTAATTTTATCAATTTTTCTTATTCTATGATTAGTTGTATCAGAGATATACATATTATCTAATGAATCAAATGCTATACAACTTGGTGATATTACACTTAAAGAGCCTAATTGAGCATTAATAGCTAAGCCATTATCGCCAGAAAAACCAGCTACCCCTGTTCCAACTACAGTAGTAATAATACCCGTAATTTTATCAACTTTTCTTATTCTATTATTACCACTATCAGCTATATAAAGATTCCCTAATGAATCAAAGGTTATATTATTTGGTGAATTTAATTGAGCATTAATAGCTTGTCCATTATCCCCAGAAAAACCAGCTACCCCTGTTCCAACTATAGTAGTAATAATACCCGTAATTTTATCAACTTTTCTTATTCTGTTGTTTCCATTATCTGATATATACATATTATTTGATGAATCAAATATTATACTATTTGGGTTGCTTAATAGTGTAGAAGTAGCTTGAATATTATCTACAATGTCAGAATTCCCGACAACCGTAGTTATAATATTTGTAATAGATTTAGGTTCTTTTACACTAAACTTCCCATTTTGATATACTAAATATTGAGATGGATCATAATTTTTAGATAAAATAAAATCTATTAGCATATCAGAAACTTTATTGATAGAATCCGCTTTTATGATTATAGAGCCTGTTCCACCTTTTTTTATATCCGTTATACTAACAATATTATCGGTTATAGAAATTTTTTCTATTGCATCATCCGATGTTAACGAATTTCCTAATAAACTTACCATTGATGCAAGTGCTGTTGTTTTACTATTTATTACAATCTTTGTACCTGTTATACTTGTCCAATTTGTTCCTGTCCATTTTATATAAGTTCTTATACTGATTAAAGGATTATTTGTGGTGTTTAATCTTTTTATGGCTTCTAAAATATATATACCATTTATTGTTGGATTAAATGTTACATCTGTATTAATACTAAAAACTCCATTATTATCTGTTAAACCTGTGGCTATAGTATTATTAGCTAAAGTTGAATGATCTGGAGGATATAAAATCGAAACAGTTGTATTTGAAACACTTTCTGCTGAAGTAGCTTTCGTTTTAAATTTTGATAAATCAGGAAATTCTACTTTACCAATTAATGATAATTTTGAGTTTAACTGTTTATTAGAATATAAATTATTTTTTTCAAATTTATTATTATTTATTGAACATCCTAATAATAAAGACAAAGAAATTAAAGAAATTAAAGCTATTTTTTTACTCACTGAATAGATCTCTATATAAAATGAATATTTATAAATATTAACAAATAATTAATTATTTGTACATAAAAAAATCATAAAATATTTTTACTTAAAGATATAAAAGCTAAAAGTATATTTTATTAAACCTCTTAGTAAGGATTCACTATTTTTTAAGAAAGTTTTGCATATAAAAAGCTATAATTAAAAGGTGTTAGATTTGTTGTTTTAGGAGTAAGATATGTCTGGTGGAAGTTTAATCGGAAAATACGATCCAGGATATTTTTCTTCATATCAAGAAATAAAAAAAGGAAACAAACTTGCAGAATTCGATTCTGCCGAAAAGGCAGAGGATTTTGCCAAAAAAAATAACGGTGCAGAATTAGTAGAAATAAAAAATGGTAAATATGAAGTTTATGCTGTAACTGCTAGTTCTGGAAAAGCCTTAAATAATCAAGCTTTTGTTGATAATAAAGTAGAAGTAGCTCAATCTTTATTAGATGCTCAAAAATCACAAGGTATAAAAAGAGCTTTTTTTGTTACTTCAGATAATTCTGTAAGAGTATTAGATTCTAAAACAACACAAGTAAATTCAATTAATCAAGAATATCTAAATTTTCAAGGTGCAGTTACTGTTAAAGATAAAGACGGTATTGCTAAAAATTCTAAAAATGACTTAGAAGTTAATCTAAAAGGAAATTTAAAAGTATCTAAAAAAGTTTTTGAAGAATTAGCAAATAAATTAAGCCAATTAGATTTACCAACTGTAGGTAAATTAGATTTTTCTGTAGATTTTAAAAATGGAGAATATAAAATATCTGCCAGTAAAGGTGTAGGTTTAGCTGATATTACAATGAAACCCGACCCAAGTGGAAATGGTCTAATTTGCGATGTAGATGCTTATGGTTTTGGTGGCTATGTAGCAGATGAAATAAAAAAACAAATGTCTGGTTATGGTTTTTCTGCAACTAATACAGATTCTAGTGATAAATTTATTTTAAAACCTAATTTTAAAAATAATTCTTTAATTCCTCAATTCAAAGTTGGAAATATGAATATGAACTTTGAACAAGTTGATGAAACTAAAAGTAAAAGTACTTTTAAATTAAATACTGATGGTATGGATATAGCTGTAGACCTTAATGGTATAGGTAGTTCTGATGCTACCAAAGCAGTTGCTAACCCAAATGAAAGAGCAGATAAAATTCAGGCTGATATAAAATCTGTAGCTAGAAGTGATATGTCTTCTAGTTCTACTATTTCTAATGGAACTATAGATGCTAGTATTGCAGAAAATGAAAGAGATGGTTTAGCAAATCAATTAGAAGGCTTTGGACAAAAAAATGTAAGATTATCAGGTGACATAAAAGTTACTAATATTAATACTCAGGTTGAAACAGATGCTGCTGGAAAAGTAAAAGTAAATGCAGATCAAAAAGGAGTAAAAATAGAAAGTAATGGTATTAATTTTGAAGATCCAAATTCTAAAACCAAAATAAAAATAGATGGTGCTTCTGGAAATTTAGGTTATCAACAAAATAAAGATGGTGGTTTTTCTGTTGGAATTGGAGAAGGACAAATAAGCGGTAGTTTCGAGAAACCTAATTTTTCTGCTAGTGTAAAAGAACTAAAAGCAGATGGTAATTTTACTTATATGCCCAAAAATGGTAATAATCCAGAAAAATATAGAATACAAGGTAATTCTGTAGAAGTTGGCGATTTAAAAGTAAAAGCTGGGCAAACTGATTATGCTCTAAAAAATCTTTCTTTAAAAAATGCTCATGTTGATATAAATCCTACTAATGGTAGTGTAAATGTAGAAGCTAATACAGGAACAACTGCACAAATAAATGGCTTAAAAATAGGTGAATCTGTTAATATAAGTGGTGCTTTAAATGGTTCTATTTCTTTTGATCCAAAAACTAATGAAACTACTATAAATGGTGATACTGCAAACTTAAGAGGAAGATTAGGAGATTTTAGCTTAGATAATCTAAATGCTAGAGGTAAAGTTACTTTAGGAGCAGATGGTAGTGTAGCTTTAGCTGATATGCAAAAATTTGATTTTAAATTAGCTAATGGAAATAAAGATTCTAATTTAAATGGCTTAGAAGCTAGTGGTAAAAATTTAAGAATTCATAGAGACCCAGATGGTTTTAATATTTCTTCTGGTAAAAATAAACCAGCAGAATTAAGTGCTTATTATCCAAAAACAAAAACAGATGCTCAGAAAGATCTAACCAAAAACCTTACTTTTAGTGGTTCTGTAGATATTAAAGATAATGGAATTGTAAAAGTTAATGCAGGTACAACGTTACACTCTGGTAATGCTGGTGGTGTAGTATCTTTTAATCAATTAAAATTTGACAAAGAATTAAATTTAGATAAAGCTTCTGATGTAATGAAAATAGATTCTCCAATCTCTTTTTCTGGAGAAGTTAAAAGTAATGGTGTGGGGGTAAAAGATTTTAAATTTAATAATGTTAATGGAAATCAAAATGGTGGAAGTATTACTTTTGATAAAAAATCAGGAAATGTTTCTATAAATGGAGAAGCTGATTTTAAATTAGCTTTATATGAAGGGAAAGGTAAACCAACAGAAGGAAATATTTCTTTTGCAGGTAAAATAGATGTAAAAAAAGAAGGCAATAAATACATTATAGAAAGTGCTGATAAATCTAAAATAAATTTAGACTTGAAAGGTGTTAATCTAAAAGATTTTGAATTTCAAGGTAGATTGGTAGTAGATGGAAATAATATTACTTTAGAAAAACCAGCTGATAAACCAGAAATGGTTATTAAAGGTAATTTAAATGGTAGAGAATTAGATTTAAAAGCTACAGGAAACTTAGTTTTTTCAAATCAAAAAGGTGAAACTTCTATAACTGCTAATAATGCAAAAATAAGCGGAAATTTAGCAGGTTTTAATGTAAACCCTGTTGCAGATGGTATTAATGGAAAAGTTACTTTTACCAAAGATTCTAAACTTCCTAAAGTAGAAGGCTTAAACTTGGGTATTGAAGTTGATGGTGTAAAATTAGAAACTAAAAATGGTAGCGTAAATCAAAAGGCTGATGGTGGTTATGTAATAAATGTTCCTGCTAAAATAGAAGGCGGAAATGGAAAAATAGATAAATTACTTGAAAAAGTTACTAATGAAATAGCTACTACACCAGAGCAAAAAGCAAAATTAACTTCGCTTAGAACACAATTATCTACTTTAGATTTAAATAAAGTAAAATTAGATGAGTTTAAAATAGAATTAGACAAAGACTTAAAAGGTTTTAATATTAAAGCTAGTTCTTCAGATTTTAATATAGATTTTTCTCCTGCTCCAGATAAAAAAGTAACCCTAAGTAATAATAAAACAGGTAAAGTTGATTTTGAACTTAATGATAAGGGAGAGGTATTTGTTTCTTCTACAGGGGCAAAATTAAATGGAACACTTAATGGTGTAGAACTTAAAGATGTAAGTATAAAAGGTGGTATTAAATATACTCCTGCTAATGGAACTAACCAAGAAAAAGTATCTTTATTGGCAAATAAAAATAGTGCTACTCCTTCTGGTATTGATATAGATGGAACTTTAGTATTTAAAGACCAAAAATTGGGTAGTGTAGAAAGACAACTAAAACTTTCTGCTGATGCTGATGTAACCCTTACTAGAAAAGGTAAAGATCTAGAAATTCAAAGTGATAATATGAAACTAGATGGTATGTTTAATGCTTTTAAATTAAAAACTTTACCATTAGAAGGAAAAGATACCTCTTTTGCTAGTGGAAAACTAACTCTAAGAGAAGACGGTAGATTTGATCTTTCTAAGCTTAATTTTAAATTTGATGTTGACGGAATTATTTTCTCTAATAAAGATGGTGGTTTTAGTACTAAAGTAGGTAAAAATAAAGCTGGGCAAGAAGAAAAAACTTATGAAGTAAAATTATCTGGAGATGTTAATACTAAGCTAGATAATTTAAGTAAATTTTTAGCAAAAGCTAGTTCTGATGAGGTAATGCCAGAATCTGTTAAAAATTCTACCAAAAATATTTTATCTAATATGCAAAATATTCTAAAATCTGGAAATGCAGATATTAACTATGATTTAACTTTAGGTCTTAACTCAAATTTTGGTATAGATTCTATGAGATTAAATAATGATGTTAATGTTAAAAAAGCTCAGGTAAAAATGGATAGCATGGGAATGCATGGTAAAACAATTACCTTAGATAATTTACATGTAACCGCAGATGCAAAATTAGAAAATAAAGAAGGTAATTTTTCTGTAAAAGGTGGAACTATAGATTTTGCCTTAACTGATAAAGTAAAAGAACAAATAGCTAATAATCTTAAAGAAACCCTAAAAGATCAAATTATAGCTACTTCTCCTAAAATTTTGGGTGCAAAAAGAGATAAGATACATTTAGATGTTCAAATTGCTTCTAATGGAGCTATTTCTGTATCTGGAAAAGTTGATGATGTTAACATAGTAAGTAATGTTGATATGGGAGCAAGATTAAATTTTGAAGGTACAAAAATAAATATAGATTTGGATAAATTAAAAACAGGTAACTTTATTGGTTCTGTTGTTCAATTCTTTTATTCTGGAGCTAGAAAAGAAGGAGTAATGGAAAAAGTTGCAGAAAATTTCCAAAAAACAGGTGTGGCAGCAGATTATAATGGTAAAACAAGAATATCAATAGACCTTCAAAGTACTATGAGTAAAATGACTGAAGGAGCTGTAAAAATAACTGATTTCCAAATAAAAGATAATAAAGTATTGCTTAAATATGATGCGGATTATGGTGGTTCTTCTCAAGCTAATAAACCAGAAATTAATAATTTCTCAAAAACTTTTGAAACTTTAGCAAAGAAAAAAAATCTTTCAGAAGAGGAAGGTAAATCTCTTGTAGCAGAAGCCTCTAAATTATCTGCTGATGAATTAAGTGCTGCTATGGAAAAAATTACTTTTAGCCCAGAAAAAATTAGAAATTTAGATAAAGCTAGCGAAGATTTTAAAGTAGTTAATACCTTAATGCAAGAACTTTATAATAAAAAAGATTCTGCAAGAAATAAAGATCATCTTATAAGAATAATAGATTCTTTAAATAAAAATAATAAATCTACCTTTAGAGATTTTATAGAATTTATAAAAAATCAAGAAAAAGCTGATAGAGATGTTATACTTGCTGTTAATAGAAAAATTGCAGAATTAAGGTAGTTTTTAATGACCGATAAAGAAAAATTTAAAACTTTATTAGATGAGTCTTATACTTGGCCATCTATTTATCCTTTTAAATTTATAATAAAACCTACTCAGAAAATTGAAATAGAAACCCTTTTCCCAGATTTTGGTTTATCTTTTAAAGAATCTAAAACAGGTAAATATATAAGTGTAAGTTTTGACATAACAGCAACTTCTAGCCAAGATATTATTGATATTTATGAAAAAGTAACTGTTATAGAAAATATAATCAGACTTTAATAACAAAATATCTTGCTATATAATTACTTAAATTACTATTATCGAAAGTAGCTAATTTTATAAAATACTAAAATGGTAAATTATGGAAAATAAAACATCAAAAGAACTTTTAGAAAAAGCTGTAAATATTATCCCTGGGGGAGTTAATAGTCCAGTACGAGCTTTTAAATCTGTAGGTGGTAATCCTTTTTTTATGAAAGAAGGAAAAGGCTCTAAAATTATAGATGAAGATAATAATGAATTTATAGATTATATAGGTTCTTGGGGACCTATGATTTTGGGACATTCTCATCCTGCTATAGTTGAAGCTGTAGAAAAACAAATAAAAATAGGTACTAGTTTTGGTACCCCTTCTAGATTAGAAGTTGAAATGGCAGAATTAATTACCTCTTCTATGCCAAATATAGAAATGGTAAGAATGGTTAATTCAGGAACAGAAGCTACAATGAGTGCTATAAGATTGGCAAGAGGATATACCAAAAAAAATAAAATTATAAAATTCAAAGGTTGTTATCATGGTCATGGAGATATGCTTTTAGCTGCAGCAGGTTCTGGAGTAGCAACATTAGGTATCCCAGATTGTCCTGGAGTTACAGAAAATACAGCTAAAGATACTCTTACGGTTTCTTTTAATGATATTCAAGGTTTAGAAGAAATTTTTGAAAATTATCCTTATGATATAGCTTGTATTATAATAGAGCCAATAGTAGGAAATATGGGTGTTGTAATGCCTCTTGATGGTTACTTACAAAAAGTTAGAGAGCTTTGCGATAAATATGATACTTTACTTATTTTTGATGAAGTTATGACAGGGTTCAGAGTTGCTTTTGGTGGGGCACAATCTGTTTATAATATAAAACCTGATCTAACTTGTTTAGGAAAAATAATAGGCGGAGGTTTACCAGTAGGTGCTTATGGTGGTAAAAAAGAAATTATGAAACATGTTGCTCCTTCAGGTTCGGTTTATCAAGCAGGTACTCTTAGTGGTAATCCTTTAGCTATGTCTGCTGGTATTGCTCAACTAAAAGAATTAATAAAAAATAAAGATATTATTTATCCAGAATTAGATAAAAAAGCTAAAAAAATTGCTGAAGGTGTGGGTAAAGCTTCTGAAAAATATAATATACCTGTATGCCTTACAGGGATTGGTTCTATGATGTGTGTATTTTTTACAGATCAACCAGTTTTAAATTATGATATAGCAAAAACCTCTAATATAGAGCAATTTAATAAATATTTTTGGAGTATGATAGAACAAGGTATTTATTTACCACCTTCTCAATTTGAAGCTTTCTTTATTTCTTATGCTCATACAGAAGAAGATATAGAAAAAACAGTTAATGCTATAGATAAAGCTTTTGCAAAAGTAGCTTCTTAGTTAGTCTTAATTTTAATATAAAAAAATTTTGCATAAACTATATTTTAAGCTAAAATATACTCATAAAATTTATTAAAAGATAAATATATTATATATTTGGAGAACTTATATGCCAATAATACCTACGGTCATTGAACAAACAAGTAGAGGGGAAAGAGGATCTGATATTTTTTCAAGACTCTTAAAAGAGAGAATTATCATAATAGGTGAAGAAATAGATCAAGAACTAGCAAATCTTGTAGTAGCTCAACTTATTTTCTTAGAATCAGAAGATTCTGAAAAAGATATTTTTGTTTATATCAATAGCCCTGGTGGTTCAGTTACAGATGGTATGGCTATTTATGATACTATGCAACATATAAAAGCTCCTGTTAGTACTATATGTTTAGGGCAAGCTGCAAGTATGGGTGCTTTTTTATTAGCAGGCGGAACAGCTGGCAAAAGAATGGCTTTACCTAATGCAAGAATTATGATACATCAACCTTTGGGTGGTGCAAGAGGACAAGCTTCTGATATTGAAATTCAAGCTCAAGAAATTTTAAGAATAAAAGCTATGCTTAATAATCTTTTAGCTCATCATACTAAAAAACCTTTAGAAGTGATTGAAAAAGATACCGAAAGAGACTTTTTTATGTCTGCTGTTCAAGCAAAAGAATATGGACTTATAGATAAAATAATTGTTCCTAATATAGGAGAAGATAAAGTTCCTATGCCTATGCCAGAAGATGCTGCTGCTCCTAAAGATTAGTTAATACTGATATAAATTATTTAGTCCTTAAAAATATTTTTAAGGACTTTTTTAGTTTAAATTTAAATTTTGAATTTTTTTAATATTAATTGATAATTAACAAGTTTTTTATTTAATTATCTATAATTATAATTATTTGAAATTTTAAGGTATTTATTTTTATGAATAATGTTGGTGTTAATAGAAATTCTTATGCAAATAATAATCAAAATGTAGCCTCACCTGCTACAAGACGAGAAGTAACTTCAACTCCAGAAATTCCTAAAACTTCAACTCCACAAGCTTCAACTGCTTCAAATTATTCAGGAAGAGGTGCTGTTCCTAGTCATCCATCACCAGCTAAAGCTTTAAAATTTTCAACTCCATCTACAACTGTAGATCCAGATAAAATATTAGCTTCTTTACCTAAAAATCAAGAATCACCTGCTTATTATTCGGCAATAAATAAAATTTTAAAAAATCCTGCTCAAAGAGCTGCTCTAATACAAAAATTTGGCTTAAATAGTCCCGAAAATGTTACAGCTCTTAAAGTAGCTACTTTTATGGAAGGAGGCGGAGCAAATGCTAAATTAACCGCTGAGATAATTATGAATAGAGCAATAACAGTTGGTATTGTAGATGGTAAAACCTCAATAAGTGCACTTATGAGAGATCCTGGGCAATTTGAAATTAATAATCCTAAAGTTATGCACTCTAAAACAGATCCAAAAACTAAAGAACGTTTAAAAACTTTTGATGAAGTTATGGCTTCAAGAACTGGAGTTCAATGGACTAATGCTCAATCTAATTCTATAAATGATGTAGTTTCATCTATAGTTTCTGGTCAAAGAGCTTCATCTGGAACATTATATTATGGTTTCCATGGTAATGGTGTTAGAAATGTTCCTGATACAACTAGAATAGATAGAGGTACAGTTAGACGTTGGACTTAATATAAATTTCTATTTATAAACAACTTCTTAAAAAACCTTTATTATTTTCTAGCTCAATTTTAGCTTTTTCATAATCTATACCTTTTAATTGCATTAAAATAGCATGTTTTACATTGCCTTCTGCTTTTTCCAAAAGATTATAGGATTCTTCTTCTGTACATTTAGTTATTTTTTGTATAATACCTGCACCTCTTTTTTTTAGTTTTTTATTTAAAACTTTGAGATCTACCATATAGTTTCCAAAAACTTTACCTGTTTTTGAAAAAGTGCCTGTAGTTATTATATTTAAAACCATTTTAGTTACAGTTCCAGCTTTTAATCTGGTAGAACCTGATAATATTTCTGGACCTACTTTTAAAGAAATAATAGTATCAATAAAATCCTGTTTTTCTAAATTATTACATGTAATTAAAGCTGTTTTGGCACCTATTTTTTTTGCTTCCTCTAAGGCTTCTATTACATAAGGGGCTTTACCATTTGCAGAAATACCTATAACTATATCATTTTCTTTTACTTTTGCTTTAATATCATTTCTACCATTTTCTCCAATATCTTCAGCACCTTCTACAGCATTAGTTAGAGCATATTCTCCACCAGCTATTATTCCTTGAACTGTTTGGGGATCTGCTTTAAAAGTAGGAGGACATTCAGACGCATCCAAAATCCCTAATCTTCCACTTGTACCAGCACCTATATAAAAAATACTTCCATTATTTGAAACAGTTTTTATTGAATTAGAAAGAACTTCAGCTATTTGAATTTTTGCATTTTCTACAGCCAAAATAACATCATAATCAGATTTATTCATCAATTCTACTATTTCTAAAGGTTCTAATAAATCTAATTCTTCACTAAAATAATTTAATTGTTCTGTGGTTTCTGAATTAGAAGAATCTAATTTATTTTTTAATAAAATTCGATTAAAATTTTTAGCAGGACATATTTTACCCATTATCACATTTTCTTTTGCTCCTGTAGCAGATGGTAAGTTATTGGTTATACCAAAAAAAGTACAATAACCCAAAACTGCAAAAGCTACCGCTTCTTTAGCATCTGAAATAATACCATATTCTTCAAAATTGGTTACTTTAACCGTTTTTGGAAGTAAATCTTTTATAAATTTAACTAAGGTTTTATTTTTTGCACCACCACCACTTATAACTACTTCATCAGGCATATTAGGTAAAAAGTTTTGATAAGCTTCTACTATTGTTTTGGCTGTAAAAAAAGTTATGGTTGCTATTAAATCTTGAGCTTTTTCATGTATATATTTTTCCCATAAAATATTAGTATAATCTACCCCAAATAACTCTCTACCTGTAGATTTTGGAGGTTGCATTTTAAAATAATCATTATTCAAAAGTTCTTGTAAGATATTTCTATTAATATTTCCACTAGCTGCAAATTCTCCATCTTTATCATAGGTATATCTACCTAAACTAGAAAAATCCATTAAGGCATCAATAATCATATTTCCTGGACCAGAATCAAAGGCAATAATTCTATCTTCAGGATTTTTACTAATATAAGTTAAATTGGCTATACCTCCTATATTTTGTAAAACAAAGTTTTTATTTTTATTTCTAAATAATAAATTATCTACAAAAGGAACTAAAGGTGCACCCTGACCATCGGAGGCAATATCTGCATTTCTGAAATCTCCTACTGTTGTAATACCTGTTTTTACAGCTATAACAGAAGGGTCTCCTAGTTGTAAAGTAGAAATTACTTTGCCATTTTTTACATTATGATAAAAAGTATGACCATGAGAAGCAATAAGATCTATATCATTTTTATCTAAAGCATTATCTTTTATAAATTCTAAAATTTTATCTGAAAAAAAAGAACCTAATTCAAAATTAATATCACTAAGACTTTCTAATTTAGCTTTTTTAGGATTTATATTTGTTATAAGTTTGTTTTTTAATTCTTCTGGGTAAGAATAAGTTTTAAAATGAGTATTTTTTATATGAAAATTACCTCTTGTTTCATAAATTTCAACAAGAGCTATATCTAAACCATCTAGCGAAGTGCCAGACATCAAACCTAAAACTTTTAATAATGGATTCATGCTACTTTATAATCTATCAATATTCAACTATAAAATAATAACATTAATTTTTTATGAAATACAAATCTTATAGCTACTCCATTATAAATGGATTACAAAATTAATTATAAAAGTTGCTTATAGTCATCCTGAACTTGATTCAGGATCTAAGCAATTTTTTATAGGTTTAAAATAAGAAAAACACACTAGATTCCGTATGCTACTACGGAATGACAAAGTGTGTTTTTTATAATAATTTTAAGTATAGATAATTATAAATTTGTATGCTAAAAATATGGGATTAGCTATAAGTAAAATTCATCTTAAGTATTTATAGATTTTTTTATCTAACTCACGTTAAATAAGTTTAATTTTTATATTTTAGCTCTATAAATAGCCTATACTTCATTTATCCAATTACCTTCTTTATTGTAATTATAAGAACCTTTAAACCCACAAGCATTCCAAATCATATCAAAACAAGGTTTTAAAACTAACTCTAAAGGTTTATCATTGTTTTCTAAAATAATTTCTGGAAGAAATAAATCATCTTTTTCAATTTTATTATCTTGAGAAAAATACCTTTGATGTTCTTTTAATCCCATTTCTAAACCTTTTGCACCAATTAAAGAAATAAAAACAACTAATGGAAAAGGTGATTCTAATTTACTTAATGTTTCTATATAGTTATAAATTGCCTTGATGATTATAGGCTCATAGTTAAGATAAGGGATTGCTCTTTGATAACTAAGTAAAAAACCATCAACTGATTCAATTATTCCATTTCTAAAAAATTGAGCATATGAATCAAAACTATCTTCACCAAAAGTTGTTCTAGCAACTCCTTCATCATTATATTTAGTTTTTTCAGGACTACCATAAATAGGTTTTAAAATATTAAAATCAGACTCTAAAAAATTAAAGTTGTAATAAAGATCATCCATAAAAGATTTTAAGGGTATAACATGTATTATTGTTTTAGTTTTTTTATTAGTCAAAGTAACTGGGGCATTATTTGACTTGATTTTTTCTATTCTTTCATTTCTAAAGTTTTCAATTTTTTTATAAATATCAGAGCCTTTAAAATCTATCTTTTTTATTATGTTGCTATTAGATAAAGAGGTTATTTTTTTGTTATTTTGTTTATCAAAACTAGAGTTAAAAATATCTCTTATAACATTAAAATCATTTGAGTTTTTTATATCATTAGAAAAACCATAGGAAATATTAGGATCTAATTCATGACATTTAAAAATTAAATTATACAAGTGTCTTCTTAAATCAGAAAAATCTTTGTTAACTTTACTTTGTTTTGAAATAGTAGATAATAGTGTTAAAGTACTACGATCATCAAATAAATCAATTATTTTTACTTCTTTTTTATCAGAAATAATAATATTTCCTTCATGGAAATCATTATGAGTTATACTTTGATTGTGAATAGCTTCTAATCCATCAATAATTGAATTACCTATAAATTTAGCATCATTTATAGAAAAAGCTAAATCTATTTTCTGAGCTAGAGTTTTACCCTCTAAATACTCCATCATTATTCCTTGAAGTATTTCTGAAGTTTTTGGATCTTGAATAGTTATAATATCATGAACAGTAACAACATTTTTGTGTTGAATTTTTGCAAGTGATTTTGCATGACCTTTTATTAAATCATAATATCTTTTTTCAGCATTTAATAAATTACTTGTTTCTCCCATAGGTATAGACTTACTAAGAATTTTTACAGCAACAAATCTATCAAGTTTTTCATCTTTAGCTTTCCAAACACTGGCATATCCACCTGAATCGATATGATTTATAAGTTTGATATGAGAAGAAATAATAGGAGGAGGATCGTTTTCTAAATATTGGTTATTATCATTATTATTAACTAAAGTGGGTTTTATTTCTTCATCTTCTATTTTTTCAAGAAAAAATTCATAAAAAGGTGTGAATATTGCATCTAAAATTTTTTCTGTTGCTATATTTACATCACTATTTTGACTTATATCTCTAAAAGATAATATATTAAAATCATTATACGCAAATTCTTTCAAAAAATAGTTGCAATAAGCTATTTTTGCATCATAAGTTGAAGGAAAAATTAGCCCATTATTTTCAATATGAGTATTTGAATCAAAATCTATTTTTTCAATTTCTAATAAAATATTATTTAAAAATTCATCTTTTTTTATAAAATCATAAAAAACAGATATTTCATTTGAGTATGTAAAATAATTTGATTTTAAAACGCTTTCAGCTCTTCTTTTTAATTTATTTTTCAGGGTTTCAAACTTCATAAACTAAACTATTGATAACTCCTTAGTTTTACTTTTTAATGAAGAACTAAGAACAGAATCCATTAAAGCTTGTCTATCTTTATTAGATTTTTCTATATTTGCTTCTAATTCATCACAATATTTCATAAGTTGTTCAACTCTTGCTACTATTCTTTTTTGTTCTTCTAATGGTGGTAGTGGGATTAAAACGTTAGATAGTTTTGTTCCATTAAAATTTGCTTGACCACATTGTTGGACAATCTCTGGTTCAATTTGAGTTTTTCTAAAAATAATTGAGTTTGTATATGAATTTAAATATTTTGGAGAAACTAATTCATATAAAATTGAAATTCTAATTATATAAGAGGCTAAAGTATATTTGTCATCTTCATCATAATAAACAGCCGTTTTACCAACTAATTCATAACTGTTTGTTCTATTAAATAGAATATCATTCTTTTTAAGAAATAACCTAGGTAAATCCTTAATATTTAAACTAACATATTTTAAATTTGAGTAAATTATATTTCCTTCAAAAATATTACCCATTCTTAAAACAGGAATTCCAATATTTAATTCGGAGGATTTTTCAGAAGTTCCATATTCAATTACTTTTGAAATAGAAGCTAATCTAATCCATTCCCAATTATTAGGAATATCAAAAGGAATATCTTCTTCTTTAATAGCTTCTAAAGGTTTTTCTTTCTTTATTTTACCTTCTTTTATTAACTTATCTTTTTCAGCTTTGATTTTTTTCAATAACTCACTAGCTGGTTCATCATTCGGATTTTGTGGTACTAATTTACCTTGTACAGCTAGTTGTAAAATCGTTTCACGTAATTGTTTTACATTTTTAGGTTCATCATAAAGAAAATCAAAGTTATCATTAATCAGTTGTAAGTATTTATTAAAATCTTCTTTATTGTCTGAGTTAGTTAAATGATGGGTAGCAGAAAGATTAAAGTTGATTCTTTTTTCTTGAACTTCTTTTTGTTTTTCTTCTAATTCATCACAATATTTCATAAGTTGTTCAACTCTTGCTACTATTCTTTTTTGTTCTTCTAAGGGGGGTATTGATAGGATTATAGGATAAATATCTTTATTATTTATTTGAGGAACACTTGTACCAGTATTAAGACTCCATAAGTCAATGGTTAAAAACCAATTAAAAATATACTTCAAATTAATTGCTTTATTTACAATAATTGCCATAATATTAGAATCAGCTAGAATTCTAGATTTAATAATTCTTTTTTTATTAGTTGCTATTGCTCCACCTCTTTTAGGAAAAATTATACTGTTTTCTGGAATAAGTAAGTTTTCTATTTTATTTGATAAATTTAAAAAATTTGTGGATGTTGTTATTTCATATTCATTTCCCTTTAAATTCATATCTCCAACTTTAACATAAGGAATTAAACCAAAACTAGATTCAAAACCTTCTTCTAAACTAGATCCACTTTTTAAACTTAGTATTTCGCCTAACCTACTAAAAACCCAAGATTTAGGAATCTCAAAAGGAATATCATCTGCTTTAATAGGCTCTAAAGGTTTTTCTTTCTTTATTTTACCTTCAGCTATTAACTTATCTTTTTCAGCTTTGATTTTCTTCAATAACTCACTAGCTGGTTCATCATTTGGATCTTGTGGTACTAATTTACCTTGTACTGCTAGTTGTAAAATATATTCCCTTAATTTCGGTACACTATTAGGAGCATCAAGTATTAAATCAAAATTCTTTGCTAAAACTTCTAAATCCACATTAACCCCAAATTCTTTTGACTTTGTATTTATCAAATACTTCATCAATACTTATAATCTTCAATTTTTCTGTTATTGTTGTTGCTATTAAAATTCTATCAAAAGGGTCTCTATGATGGAAATCAAGCTTTTCAACATAAAAAACATGCTTTGATTTTATATCCAAAACCTTTATTCCAGAATCTTCTGCTTCTTTTAATATTTTTTCTGTAGAATCAACTATATCAAGTTTACCTAAGCTCTTTTTTATTGCAATTTCCCAAAAACTAATAATACTGACAAATATTTCATTTTTTGGAGATTCAATGATATCTACAACTTTACTAGGAATATTATCATCACCATTAAGTAACCATATCAGTGTATGTGTATCTAATAAATATTTCATTACATATAATCCTTAAAATCTTCCAAAGGTTCATTAAAATCATCGGACATATGTTTTACAAAACCCTTCATTCTTCCAAATATTTTCTTTTTCTTTTCTTGTTGAAAATTAAGAACTGTTTTATCAAGCTCATTTTTTAATTCTTGGATTTCTTCAGGTGAAAATTGTTTAATCATAAAAAGAACATCTTGAAAAGATACATTAACTTTAAGTTCCATATTTTTAAACCTCCAATAACTATTTTACACTTAATTTTCTAATAATGAGCCTATTAGCTCCTCCCTTAGAAGATTTTTAACTCTATTCAAATTAGCTAAGGTTTTTAAAAACTCATCTCTCAATTCTTCAGGGTCATCATGTTCAATATCTTTTATATTAGGGTTTTTACTATCAAGATTATAGTTTTTAGCTTTTATTTCATCAATAGAAACTTTCCAAGCTCTTTCACTTTCTTCTCGATTATTCCACCAAGCTTTTTCAAGGTCAAACTCTTTAATATTAATAGGTTTGGTTTTATTATATGATTTAACTCCTGTTGGATATGGATGTTCAAAATACCATATATCTTTGGTAGGGGAACCTTTTTCAAAGAATAAAATATTAGTTTTTATTCCTGTATATGGGCTAAAAACCCCATTAGGTAATTTTATTATAGTGTGTAAATTACATTCTTCAAGCAATTTTTCTTTTATTCTAGTTTTTACACCTTCACCAAAAAGTGTTCCATCAGGAAGAACAATTCCAGCTCTACCACCATTTTTTAATAAGGTTATAATCAAAATCAAAAATAAGTCCGCGGTTTCTTTTGATTTAAAAGATGAAGGAAAATTAGCTTGAATTCCTTCTTCTTCAACTCCACCAAAAGGCGGATTCATAACAATTACATCAACTTTATCGTTTTCTGTATAATCTCTCAAAGGTCTTGAAAGAGCATTATCTCTTCTAATTTCTGGCGTTTCTATACCATGTAAAATCAAATTAGTAATAGCCAATAAATGAGGTAAAGGTTTTTTATCTATCCCAATTATTGATTTATTTAAAAGCTCTTTATCTTTGGGGTTATTAACTTGATTTTTCATATGTTCATAAGCACAAACCAAAAATCCACCAGTTCCACAAGCTGCATCAAGTACTTTTTCACCTATTTGGGGGTTAATAGTATCAACAATAAACTGAGTTACAGCCCTTGGAGTATAATATTCACCAGCATTACCTGCACTTTGTAAATCTTTTAAAATTTGCTCATAAAGATCATTAAAAGTATGTCTATCACTTGAACTAGTAAAATCTAAACCTGAATTGATTTTATTAACAACCTGACGAATTAATGTTCCTGACTTCATATAGTTGTAGGAGTCTTCAAAAACCTCTTTTACTATAAACCCTTTAGGATCATCATTTTCATTAAATTTAAGCTCTTTTAAAGCCTTAAAAAGATCATTATTTATAAAATCTAATAATTCATCACCTGTCATACCTTCTTCATTAGCTGCCCAATTACGCCAACGGAGATTTTCAGGAATAGGAGATTTATATTTTTCATCAATTAATTCATATTCTTGTTCTTTATCATCAAAAATCTTTAAAAAAATCATCCAAACTAATTGAGAAATTCTTTGAGCATCACCATCAACACCAGTATCCTGTCTCATTATGTCTTGTATAGATTTTATTGTGCTACTTATATTTGCCATTTATTTAACCAATACTATAAATATTATCTTCTAGCTCTTTTAAAGCTTCTATATATTTTTTCCTATCACCAAAAAACTTAATTATCTCAATAGGCGAACCCATACTATTAAAAGGTCGTATATTCAATATATCAAGTGTTTCAATAGATTCAATACCTTCATCTGAATATTTATCCAAAAGAGCTTCTAAAACTAAACGAGCTTTTTCACCATATTTTGTAAAATAGTTTCGTTTTTTTACTTTTTCAGCACGTTCTTTTTTACTCAGAGCTGGTTGTTCAAAAGCAATATGACAAATTAGGTCAAAGGGGTCTAAGTCTTTTTTTATCTCAGTTTCCAAATCTTTTAATAATAGATTTTGTTTTTTTAGCTCATTAATTATTTCTTGTTTTTTTTCATAACTATTCCATTTTCTTAAAAAATTATCTAATGAGGAATATTCTTCTAAAATCGCTTTTTTAGTATAGTCTTTTAAAGATTCGGTAGTTAGTTTTCCATCACTTCCATAATATTGAACTCTTTCATTTATAACTTCTACAGAAACATCTCTAACATAGATTTTTTGAACTTTTTCTTTTTTACTTTGACCTGTGAAATATGGTTTTGAAATTATTTCTTCATCACTTGGAATGTTATCTTCACTTTCTGGAGTATCATCTGGCGGTAAAATATCATCTTCATCTTTTGGCTCATAAATTACTACAGGATCACCATCAAAGTTTGGATCAGCAAAAAGGTTTGTTACATTTCTAAAATCCATAATAGTAAAATACAATTTATTGAAATCTTCTTTTATTCTAGTACCTCTTCCAATAATTTGTTTGAACTCAGTCATTGAGTTAATATTTGAATCTAATACTATTAATTTACAAGTTTGAGCATCTACTCCAGTAGTCATTAACTTTGAAGTAGTAACAATTACAGGATATTTTGATTGTGGGTCAATAAAATTATCAAGCTCTTTTTTCCCTTCTTCATTATCACCAGTTATTCTCATTATATATTTATGATTTTTTGAAACTAAATCCGCATTTTCATTGTCTAAATATCTTCTCATTCTTTCAGCATGTTCGATATCAACACAAAAAACTATAGTTTTTGAAAAGCGATCTGTTTTTTTTAAGTATTCAGTGATTTTTTTTGCTACCTTTTCACTTCTATCTAATAAAACTATATTTTTATCATAATCTTTGGCATTATAAATACGATCTTCAACAGCATTTCCTTTTATATCAACAGTTGTTTCTGTTGGTCTCCAGCCATAAACATCTTTATCAAGTAAAACTCTAATTACTTTATAGGGAGCAAGAAACCCATCATCTATACCTTGTTTTAATGAATAAGTATAAATAGGCTCTCCAAAATAGGTTATATTAGAAATATCTTTAGTTTCTTTTGGCGTTGCAGTTAAACCAACTTGAGAAGCAGAGGAAAAATATTCTAATATTTCTCGCCAAGCTGAGTCTTCAGCAGCAGAGCCTCTATGACATTCATCAATAAGAATTAAATCAAAAAAATCTGGAGAAAATTCTTTATAGATATTTTTTAAATCTTCAGAACCAGTAAGACCTTGATATAGTGCTAAATATATTTCAAAGGATTTATCTACCGTTCGATTTTTTATTTTAGTCATTTTATCTTCAAACATTTTAAAATCATTAGCCATTGTTTGATCTACTAAAATATTTCTATCAGCTAAAAACAATATACGTTTTTTCTTTTTTGATTTCCATAAAATCCATATAATTTGAGATGCTACCAGTGTTTTACCTGTTCCTGTAGCCAAAACTAATAAAATTCTATTTTGACCATTAGCAATTGCTTGAACAGTTTTGTTTATGGCTATTTCTTGGTAATATCTTGGTTTTTTACCTTTTATATCTGAATAATAATCTTGGGTAATAATTTCTTCTATACTATCTTCAATTTTTTTCCATTTTTTATATTTTTCCCAAAGCTCTTGAGGGGTTGGAAATTCATCTAAGGTAAGCTCTTTTTCAATTTCACCTTCTGTTATAGTTTTATCATGAAATAAAAAACCATCACCATTTGAACTAAAAGCAAAGGGAATATCAAGCGCTTCTGCATATCTTAAAGCCTGCTGTATTCCAGAATCAATACTATGAGTATTGTCTTTAGCCTCTAAAACCGCTATAGGTAAGTTGTTTTTATAATAAAGTAGATAATCAGCTCGGTGTTTTTTTCCTCTGGTTAAAAGGTTGCCTCTAACTATTACCTTACCATCAGTAAAAGAGACTTCTTCACGAAATTTTTTATCCCAACCAGCTTTTATAATAGCTGGTGTTATATATTTTGTACAAATATCTCTCTCAGAAAGCTTGGTTTTTTCTTCACTCATAAAATAATCAACACTAATTGAATATAATTTTAGTATATCACTTTTGTTTTTTATCATAAAAATTTTTTGAAATCTGATTGATATATTTTATCAATATCATCAAAAATATCTTTTGTAAATTTAGCTAGTGGTCTTTTTTGAAAATCTTTAATATCATAGTAATTTGAGAAATAAAACTCATAAATTTCTTTTTTTGTATTAATTTTATTGTTAAATAAGTTACATATTTTATTTATATCATAAATTTGATGCTTTATTTTACTTAATATTTCATTTGCTATATTAATATATCCTTCTTGATATATTTCTTCAAGTTTAAAAACTTTTTTATTTCCTTCAATTACAGTCTCTTTATGAATCTTACTTTTTTGATTTTTTATATCTAAATGTAATTTAATCTCATTTGCTTGAATAGAATTTTTAATTGTAGTTAAATTTTTTATAATAAATACAGAGTCACTTTCAAATCCTAAAAAATAAGGATTAGTATGAGTTAAATTAGAAAACTCTTTATCACCTTTTAAAGATGAATTACAAAAATGACATGATGGAATTAAATTATAAAATGAAAGCGAAAACAATGGATATTTTGATTTACTATAAAAATGATCAAATTCAGGTCTAATAATTCTATCTTTTTTTTGAGAACCTTTCATAATTGTATTTGTATAAGATCTATTACAATAAGGACACACATCAACATTTAAATTTTTAGATAAAACATATGAATCATATGTTGATTCTTTTTTTTTAGAAAAATCATCATAATCAAAAATAATTTCAAAAATGTTGTTTATATATTGTTCATTTTGTTTATTAACATTTAATTTTGATAATATCTTTTTCTCTCTTTTTATTAAATCAAAATATTTATATTTAATTATTTTTTTTAAAATATTTTTTTTTCTTAAGGTTTTAAGAATATTTATTAAATTAATTTGATCAAATTTCACATCTATACTATTGGTAGAAAAATCATTATTATTTAAAACTTGTCCTTTTTTTTTGACAATTTTATTTGATAAAATAGAATTTGCTAAATCTTTCTTTTTATTTACATCAAAAATTTCAATTTGAGTAAAATCTTTATTATTAAAGTAATCAATTACTCGTAATAAAAAATCTATTCTTTTTTGACATAAAGGATAAAGGTTTTCAAAATGTTCTTTAACCTTATCTTCAATATTATCAATAACCATTTTTATCATAAATATTTAGCCTTTATAAACTCTAATTTTTTTACTTTCCAACATATACAACAATTTTTTTCTTATAAATGGTTCTCCTATTTTCTCTATTATTTTTTTTAATCTCTCATATTTAACTTTAGTAATTGTTTTTTTACTACTTTCTATCTCTTTTATTATGTTTGTAATTTTATCAAAAGCAAAGTATCCCATAGTATTTTCTAAAAAAAAGTTGTTTTCAAATAATTTAGATATGTTAGAAGCAAAAGTCTTATGATCTATAAAATTACTATCAACTATTTCTTTAGATTGTTTTTTATTTTTCATTATTATTATATTTTCATCTGGTAAGTCTGAAACAATAAAAGGTGAATGTGAAGTAATTACGATTTGGAAATTATATTTTTTTTCAAGGTTAAGGTTTTCAATAAAATTAATTAGATTGTATATAAACTTTCTTTGCCATTCTGGATGTAAAGCCAATTCACATTCATCAATTAGCAAAAGAATATTATTATTTAAACTTTTTTCTGAATTAAATAATTCAAAAATCCTAGAAAAAAATACTAAATACATATTTTCCCCTGAACTAAGATGTAATAGAGAAGTTTTTTCAGAACCATCATAAAAAACCCAATCAAAAAAAACTAAATTTCTACTAAATGGATCAACTTTATACTGTTCTAAAAGAGATTTAGATTTTTCTAATTGTATAATACAATAAATATCTTTTCTATCTTGAGAATATAAAAAATACCCTGTTTCTAAAATAGCTTTTATCCAAGAAATATCAGTATTTATAAGATATTGTTTGAAATTATTAGTTTGTACATTATTTTCTTCAATAAAAAAAATATCTAAATCAAGATTTTCATTATTTTTTACAATATTTAATAAATCATTTAAAAGTATATTAATATCATTTATATCTATTTCTTGATAAAAATTATTATCTTCTAGTAAAAGAATTTTTTGCGATATTATATACAAAGCCAATTTTACAGAAAATTTATTTTTATTATCAGTCAATAATTTTATTTTATCAATTATTTCACGATAAACTTCAATTATTTGCTCTTCAATAATTTTAATATTAATTGGATTTTTAAATTTAAGTTTCAAATCTTCAACTGAAATAAAATTAGCATATAAACCTAAATAATTTGGTTTTATAGATAATTGTAAATTTTCCGAGCTAGAAATAATAAAATTTAATTGCTTAATTAGATCTGAAATATAGTGCTTTTGTATAGACTCTTGTAATTTAGGTTCTGCTTTACTTATATCATTATTCAAAAGGAAATTTTCAGAAAGATTTCTTAAATTAGTAGAAACTTTAATTAAATCTTTAATACTTTGAAGTGAGTTAAATAAATTATTTATATATATAAGACTTAAGTTTTGATATAAATAAAAATTATTTTTTTTATTATTTAAATCTGAACCTTTATTTTCTTCTGCTATATTATCAGGAACAGAAATATCAAAACTAGAAAAATAAAATAATTGGTTGTTTTTAGAGTAGACAATTATTTTATTATCAAGATTTCTAAGACTACAAATGCTAATTAAAACATCTATAAAAGTGGATTTACCAGAACCATTTTTTCCAACAATAGCAGTTATACTATTTATTTTACTTTTTGGATTTTCATTTAAAGAAAAAAAATCTTTCACATAATTTTCATTTTCTTTTACTGATAAAGTATTATTTTCGTTATTATAATCAAAAATATACTTTGAATCTAAATTAAAACCTTGTTTTGATATACATTTGTATTCATCTATCCAAATATATAAAATTTTTACTTTATCCATAAAAATAGCCTAATTTATTGATATTGAAAATATATATAATACCATTTTTAAATATAAGATATGCATGATTTTTATTAGAACCAAGTAATTTTCAGGTAAATTTTATTTTCATGCACATCTACAAAATTAAATTGGTATATAGCTAACCCCATATTTTTAGTGTACAAGTTTATAATTATCTATACTTAAAATTATTATAAAAACACACTAGATTCCGTATGCTACTACGGAACGACAAAGTGTGTTTTTCTTATTTTAAACTATAAAAAGTTGCTTATAGTCATCCTCAAGTCATGCTGAACTTGATTCAGTATTGATTCAGGATCTAAGCAACTTTTACAATTAATTTTGTACTTCATTTATAAGGGAGTAGCTATAAATATGTCTATTTTACAAGATAATCATGTAAATCATCTAAACGTTTATAAGAAATACAATTTTTAGAATTAAAATTAAATTCCTCAATTTTATTCTAAACTTTTTTTACTTCATCTGTATCTTTATTATTTTCAAGAATAGGTGTATTTTGGCAAGAAAAAAGCCCAATTAAAAAAGTTAAAATTATTTTTTTCATCCCTAAAACTCCTTAAAAGTAACAACAATTATTAAACTATTAGCTTTTGACAATGGGCTTTAGTGCCTTGTCTTAGGTGTTTTATTCCCTTGATTTAAACCATCTATGACTTATTATAAATGAATTAATCTTTTATAATTTCATTTATAATAGCAAAATCTCCAGTTTGTATTTTTTCTTTTAATTCATTTATCTCTTGAACTAAAGTATTAATTAACTTATCTTTAGCATCTATTCTAGAATTAAGTGAATCTATTAAATTATTCTTTTTCAAAATTTCTTTTGTCATATCAGCAACTTGTATTTCGAATCTCTTAACGGCTGATAATTTATCAATAGTATCTAATGTTAATTCTTTTAATTCATTTTCAATTTTATTTTTATCATTGGTTATATTTCTAATAATCTCATCTCTTGCCTTAAGCATAGCTTTAAATCTTTCATCTTCATCTGTAGCAGAAAAATTATTAGGATTAAGATTAGAAAAATTATCATATTCTCTTAATTTATCATTTAAATTTATAACTTTATCTTTATAAAGGTTGTTTTCTGTTATTAAAGCTTCTATAACATCCTTATCAGAATCTTTTTTTACTTTTAAAGTATTAACTTCATTATCTAATCTTAATTTTTCCATATTTATTAAATTGAGATCTTCTTTTAAACTATTTATTCTTTCATTTTTTAATTCTAATTGTTTTAATAAATCTCTAATCTCTATATTTTTATCACCTAAAGCTCTTTCTAAAGTATTAACTTGAATTTCTCTTTCTTTAAATTCTTCAGTAGCTACCTTAGATATTTTTAAAGAACTTAATTCTTTATTTTTAGACATTATAGTTTCTTTTTCTTTATTGAGTTTTTCTTCTAATTCAAATATTTTTAATTTATTTTGTTTTATTGTCTCTTCTTTATTTGCTAATTGTTCTTCCAAAGAGGTTATTTTTAAAGATAAATTAGTTTTCTCTTTACTTAAAGCATTTTTATTACTTTCTTCTAATTTAGTTTTTTCATCTTTAGTAGTTTGAATTTCAGTTTTTAGATTTTTAGCTTCTAATTTTATTTTGTTATTTTCTGCTTTTAGCTTTTCTATTTCAGCATTTTTATTCTCAATTTCTTTTTTTAGTTCCAAACGTTTATTTTTAGATTCTTCTAATTTAGTTCTTAATTTATCATAACGATCTTCTTCGTATTTTTGTATAATTTCTTTATCTTTTACCTCTTCCATATTTTCTCTTATGGTTTTTAGATAATATTTTAATTTTTCTTCTTCTTTATTTTGTTTTCTTATTTGTAATAAAGATAAAAATAAAATAGGTAAAGTCATTAAGGCTACAGCCAGAGAAATAAGTGTATTATTAATTATTTTGTTAAAAAAAGAAATTTCTTTAGTTTTGTAATAAATTAGTTGGTTGTATTTTTCACTTGGAATTTCCAAACTTCTCCAAAAAGGTCTATATGTTTGCAATTGTTCTGTAGCAAAAACTCTTCTTTCTTCAGATTCTTCTCCATAATTACTAGTATAAATTACTCCATCTCTTTGTAGAATAACTTTATCTTCATAAGAATCTAAAATATCATTTACAGTGGTTAAATCTTCTTTTTCTAAACTCTTTTCAATAGCTTTGGATAAAATTTTAATTTCTTGATTTTCTTTTTCTTTGCTAACTGTGGAATAAAAAAACAAAAAAGTATCTGTTGAAATAACAGTTAAACAGAAGATAATTACATATTTAAAAATAAATGAATTCATATTAAAATTTTAAACTTTTTACATTTTTATGTAAAGTACATTTGTACTTTTATTATAGGTCTATTTTTTTCTATATTGCTTAAAAAATTTATTAATTTATAACTCAAAATAAAACATCTATTTTTACTACAGATATTTACAGATGAACCAGATGAACTACAGATAAATAAAATATAAATCTAACCTTATAGCTATTCCTTAATATACTCAAAAAAATGGTTTTATTGATAAAGCTATTTACAAGGTAACTAAAGTCTAAAAATTAATTTTATTCTTAGTACGAAATTTCTTTTTTATTAATTTAATTATATCTACATAATCCTAAGTTGTGTTCTGATTCTCCAATTATATCAAAATTTTTACCAGTATCTATATAATTAACTATTTGTGATTTTAGAGATGATAGCCAAAACATATTTACACCTAAGTTATCTTGTGGTGAAAACATTGAGTGATTAGTTCCTTTTGGAAAAAAACAAGCTTTACTATTTTTTATTTTTTCTACAGCAACAGCGATATCTTTATTTGAAGCAGCAGGATCTTTTTCAACTCCTATAATTTGAATAGGCTTATTTATTTTATCAACATCTTTTAGTGTTGATAATCCAAATTTTCTTGCAGCTGCTACATTACCAAGTTTAAAATCACAATAACCTGCACGACCAGCTTTTCTTTGATTTTCACATCCATTACCCCAACTAATTTCTTTTTCAGGTATAAAATTTCCAAATAAAGGTAAAAAAATTGATCCACTTAAACTTGCTGCATTAAAAAATGGTGCCATCAATAAGCCTCTATCAAAAACATCTTGATTTGTTATCATAGATTTAGCTGCTATTGCTCCACCTACTGATAAGCCAGCTACAATTTTAGTTCCTTTTTCATTTTTTAACATTGAACCCATTGATTTTGCAAATTCATCATATATTCCAATAGAATTTAAATCAGGTAATCTTAATGAATTATCTTTAACTTTATTTTCATTTATATTTGGTTTTTGACCATGACCAGGCAATAATGGAACAAAAACATTATATCCTTTATTAACTAATAATTGAGAAATATCATCATACTGTTGTGGACAAGATGAATAACCATGAAATAAAATAACACTTCCCTTAACTGAACCTTTTGCTAATTTATAATATGGTTTACAACCTTCTTGCAATTGTCCTCCATCAAGCTCTACATTTAAAAGATGTTTATTCCAAATATCTATTGTATAATTATTTAAGCTATTTACATTTTGTGTATTTATTTTTTGTGAGTTATCATCAATTAAATTTATATTTTGACAGCTAAATAATATTGTACTTAGAACTAATATTACAGAACTAGATTTTTTCATCAATAGCACCTAAATAATTATAAAGTTTGATTTGAGTTAATGTTATATAACTTAATTCTTAAATATAAATTATAATATAAAAAGACAGACTTTAAACTATCAGTAATTAAAAATAACGTATTGTAATAAATATTATTTCTTTTCATTTCTTATTTCATAAAATAATTATTACACTGTTTTTCTTCAAAAATTTATATTTTGGTTCCATCTATTACTATTAAATAAAAAAATATAACTTGTAATTCTTCAAATACCTATTTCTTATTAACTTGTTAGATATTTTATGAATTAGTTTCTTAATTTCTGAATTTTTTTACATTTTTTGAGTTATTAAATATTCATTGCAAACATTTTTTTATTATAATAATATCTTTTTATAATTGCTTAAAAAATTTATTAATGAAAAAAATAAATTATTATGATAAGATATTAAATTAGTAAAGTAATTATTTTTTAACTTTTTGGATTTATTTCAATGAATAAACAAGATGAAGATGATGAAAACATCCCATATCAGGCTAATATATCGCAGATGAAACAATCTAGTTCAAAACCAGTTAGTACTATAGTTGGTAGAGCTTTTGATGCTATGGAATTAGAAGCTTTACAAGCTGAAGTTAATAAACAACAAGAAGAAGAGAAAAAACAAACTTTATTAGGAAGATCTTTATCGGCTCTAAAACAAACCTTAATGGGTGGTAAAAAAAATAATGATGCAGATATGAAAGCTGCTTTAGCTGCAATAAAAGAAGGGGAATCTCTTCTAAAAAATAAACCAGAAAATAAAAAAGATTTAAAAAATAATTTTATAGAACCAAAATCTAATGTAAAAGTTATAAAAACTCTCAAAGATTCTAAAAAAGAGCCACCTAAAACATCTGAAAAAAATAATACAAGTAAACTAGATAATACTTCTGAAAGTACAGAAAAAAAGGATTTAGATTGGAATAATTTAAAAAAGAACAATAAAACTAAATCTAGTTTAAAAGCTAGTAGTTTGGAAGATGAATATTATTATGAAGAAGAAGTTTCTGAGGCTAAACAAGAAGTTGAAGAATTAAGCCAAGAATTGGGAAGTAAAGTAAAAATAATAGCAGATAAAGTAACTATTTTTTTTATGAATTTCTTTTCAGCTATTTTACGCTTATTATTAGCTATAATTTCACCTATTATAAAAATTTTACCAAAATCAAAAAAAGAAGAAGTTTTACCTGAAAAAGCAGAAGAAGTTAAAATCGAAGAAAAACCTGTAGAACCAGTAAAAGGCACTTTTAATGAGGTTTTAGAATTAAATATAATGTTTACAGATAATTATGATACGGCTTTATATAAAAAATCAGGAGTAAGTTTAAGTAAAGCAGAAGAAGAAATTATTATAGCTAATGCTATTTTAGCCATACAACAATGTGCCGAATTTACTAAAAATTCTCCTCCTATAACAGAAGGTATATTTAAAGATAAACAAATTGATTTTATAATGGAAACTGTTACAACAGAAGAGTTATCCTTATTTTTGGGTTATGTAAAAAGTAAACCTAAAAAGTATATAGGTAAAACTTGGAAAATATCAGAAACTTTTGCTACTTGGTTATTAAATGGTACTCCTTTAGGATCTTAAAATAATTTTTAAAATATAAAACTAATTATAAAAGTTGCTTAGATACCTTTTTTCAAAGCTATGACACTAAGCAACTTTTTATCATTTTTTTCAGTATAAAATTTTTTTTGAGTTATAATGCTAATATTCATTAGTTTTTTTATATAAAACCTATATAAAGTATTTTGGATTAAAAATGGAAAGCACAAAAATTTTAATTATCGAAGATGAAGAATCTATTGCTAAGTTTATTGAATTAGAACTTAGATGTGAGGGGTATCAAGTTACAGTTTGTAATGATGGGATGTCTGGATTAATGAAAGCTAGAGAAATAAACCCTGATCTTATTATTTTAGACAGAATGTTACCAAATATGGATGGCTTAGAAGTATGTAAAAGAATTAAACAAACAACTCACATACCTATTATAATGCTTACAGCAAAAGGTGAAGTTTTTGACAAGATAGAAGGTTTAGATTCTGGTGCTAATGATTATATGGTAAAACCTTTTAATTTAGAAGAACTTTTAGCAAGAGTTAGAGCTCATTTAAGAGTTTATAAACCAAAAGAAAAAACAGTTGTAGAATTTGCTGATATTGTTATTAATACTCAAAGTAGAGAAGTAAAAAGAGATAATAGATCCATAAATCTATCTCCTAAAGAATATGATTTACTTTTATTATTTATGAATAATCCTAGACATGTTTTATTAAGAGATAAAATTTTAGAAAAAGTTTGGGGCTGGGATTTTGAAGGTGAAGATAATATTTTAGAAGTTTATATTCATGGTTTAAGAGATAAATTAGAATTTAATGGTAAAAATAGGGTTATCCAAACTGTTAGAGGCGTTGGATATGTACTAAAAGAAAGTTAATTTTTATGCTTACCGATGGGCGTATTCTTATTTTATCTTTTTTAGGCTTTGTGTGTTCGCACTTAGTTTTTACAATGGCTATTATAAGTTTAATTTTACATTTTCAAGATAGAGCAAAAAATATCAAATTAAAGTAGCATTTTAAAAACACTCAATCCTTTGTCAAACCTAATAACTTGTAGTAAAATAATTATCATATAATTTGGTTGTAAGTAAATTAAAAGGAATTTTTATGTCTAAGGTAAAAGTTTTATCTCCAGAATTACATCAGTTCGTAACTAAATATTTTATAAATATGGATTTTAATGATTTAGATGAGATTGGAACTGTTTATGCCTTGGATAATCTTTCTCATGTAGAAAAGGTTTTATCTAAAATTTTAATGAGTAATTATGAAGATACAGATCCAGAACTTTGGTTTAATAGAGAAATGTGTATGAGAGCTTTAGTTATTCTAACTCAATTAGATCCTTTTGCTCAAATGTTAATAGATTCTGGTTATATACAAAGAGGATTAATGTTATTAGAAAGAGTTGTTAATACATTTCATCAAAAAGTTTTATCAGATCCTGAAATAGTTAAAGCTATTCAAGAAAATAGATTAGAAGATGAACTAGAAAAACATTTCCCTATAGAAATGCTAGTAAAAAGAACATCTAATTTTGTTGAAATTAAAGATGATAGCGATCTAGAAATGATACCTGAAGATTATAAACCAGTTCCTGAAAAATTTTAGTATATAGTAGGTTTTCAAAAAATAAATGTTGAATAAAAGTAGTAAATATCTAAAAGTAGCTCTTATTATAACCACATTATCTTTTTTCACTTCTTGTGAAGAGCTACTTTCAAAGGGCTTTGATTCTGATAATGTAAAAAAATTACGCTCTGAAAATAATGCTTTAAAAATACAATTAGATAAATTACAAAAGCAAATAAAACTAGCTAAAGATGAAAATACTATTAATTCTTTAGTTATTTCTCTTTATGATTTAAGACATGCAGTTGAAAAATACGCTTTAGAAAATAATGGTAATTACCCAGAAACAGAAGATTTATATGCACTAGAAAAAGAAGTTCAACCATCTTTACCAAAAGATTTTAAAATAGATTCATCTTTTTTGGAAACCATAAAATCCACTAAAAAAGGTTATATTTTTATTGCTAATTTTAATAATAAGAAGATAGTAGTAAGTAATTTAATCTAAAGTTTTTTACTCTTTTTATATGTGATAAAAATTATTTCTTTTTCAACTAAAATTATTTTTATTTAAGTTATAATGATATAGAATTTTAATTTTTATAGGAGTTAATACTATGTTCAAGTTGAACTTAGTTCCTAAAGATAAAATATTTTTTGATCTTTTTAATCAACTCTCAACTACTCTAGTTGATATGACCAATGAATTTGACAAATTTATCAATGATTATGATAACAAAGATAAATATATCGCAAATATTACAGAGTTTGAAAAAAAAGGACGCAAAATTTCCGAGGCACTTTTAAAAGAATTAATCTACAATTATATAACCCCAATAGACAGAGAAGACGTTCATGCACTTACTAAGCTTTTAAATAGTATTGTAGAACATGTTAATGCAGCAACTGTTTATTTTGATTTATATAAAATAGAAAAAATAAACTCTTATGTAATTGAGTTAGCAAAGAGATTAAAAGATGCTGTAGGAGAAATAAAATATCTTATGGATCATATAGAAGATATGAGTGCAGTAGAAAAAGTTTATCCTCATATTGAGAAACTTAGAGAAATAGAAGAAGAAGGAGATGTTATTTATAGAGATGCTGTTAGAGAGCTTTTTAGTAGAAGTGATAATCCGCTTAACATAATAAGATGGAAAGATGTTTATCATAGGCTAGAAAATGCTGTTGACAAATGTAGTGATACTGGAAGCATCATGTTAGGAATGATTTTAAAATATGCCTGATTATTTTATCTTACTTGTATTTGTTGTTATTTTAGCCCTAATTTTTGATTTTATAAATGGTTTTCATGATACAGCAAATTCTATAGCAACAGTTGTTTCAACTAGAGTTTTAAGACCTTCTCAAGCTGTAATTATGGCTGCTATTTTAAATCTGTTAGGTGCTTTTATTGGAATAGAAGTTGCAAAAACAATAGGAGTAGGAATTGTAGAGCTATCTTCTATTAGTCAAATAACAGTTATTTCAGCCTTAATAAGTGGAATTATTTGGAATTTATTAACTTGGTATTATGGCATACCATCTAGTTCTTCTCACGCTATTATAGGAGGACTTTGTGGTTCTGCATTTGCTTATGGTGGAATGAGTGCTATAAAACTTGAAGGCTTATGGAAAAAAATATTTCTACCTATGATTAGCTCTCCTGTTATAGGAATAGTTTTAGGTTTTATAGTTATGAGTATATTATATAATTTACTTAGAAAAGTAAGACCTAGTAAAGTTAATAAAACTTTTTCTTTTTTACAATTAGTATCAGCTGGTTTTATGGCTATGAGTCATGGTCAAAATGATGCTCAAAAAACTATGGGTATTATTACTTTAGCTCTAATTAGCTACAATGTTTTTTCTGCTAGTAATATATCTGATAAAATGGAAAATAAAGTCTCTTCTAATACTAATAATGTTTATGTTGAGAAAACAAGCAAAAAAAATGATATTCTTGCTTTTATAAATGAAGGTGGTTTTATTGTTCATGAAAAAGATGGAAGTTATAAAGCTTATAAAGCAAAATTAAAAGAAGGGTCTAATAAAAAATCTCAGAATAAAGAAGATTTTAATTTAACTGAAGTAAAAACTTTAGATTCTAATACAGTTCAAGAATTACATAAATCTTTTACTAAAAAAGATTTAGAAGTTGGTAAAGACTATAAATTAGATTTTTCTGTTCCTTTATGGGTAATTATATCTTGTGCTGTAGCAATGGGTTTGGGTACTTTATCTGGTGGATGGAAAATAATTCATACTATGGGTAGTAAAATGATAAAATTAAGACCTATACATGGCTTTGCAGCTGAAACTTCAGCCGCTTTAATGATACAAGGAGCTTCTTTTTTGGGTATGCCTGTTAGTACTACACATATAATTTCAACTTCTATAATGGGTGTAGGTGCAGCAAAAAGAATAAATGCAGTAAAATGGGGTGTAGTAAAAAGCATTGTTTGGGCTTGGGTTCTAACATTCCCAATTTCATTTGTTTTAGGTGTTTTATCTTATAAAATTCTAACTGCATTTTTTTAAAGAGTTTTTATAAAAATTTAAATGGGTGTTCTAAAAATGTATTTTTAGAACACCCATTTTTATATAATAAATATAAATTTTAATTATATAGCTACTCCCTTATAAATGAAGTACAAAATTAATTGTAAAAGTTGCTTAGAGCCTGAATCAATACTGAATCAAGTTCAGCATGACTTGAGGATGACTATAAGCAACTTTTTATAGTTTAAAATAAGAAAAACACACTTTGTCGTCTCCGTAGTAGCATACGGAATCTAGTGTGTTTTTATAATAATTTTAAGTATAGCTAATTATAAATTTGTATTCTAAAAATATTAGAGTAGCTATAAACTTTTAGCTTTTTCTCTAAAATCATAAGCTTCTTCTTCAGCCCCTACTTTTTCTAAAGAATCTGCTAAAATTAAACAAATTTCCTTATTTAAAATACCAGTTTCTATAACTAACGATAAAGAAAAAATAGCCTCATCATATTTACCCAAATGATATTGAGATATCCCTAATTTTTCATAATATTCGACTTTTTTTTCAAATTTAGCTAAATTATTAAATATTTTTTCAGCTACATCATAATTTTTTTCTTTAAATAACTTATATCCTTTTTCTTCTAACTTATCTTTTATTTCAAAAAAGTTTTTTCTTAAAATAGGTTCTTTTTCTAATTCAATAATAATATTATTCATTTTATCTGCAATAGTTTTTTCATTATATTTTTCAACTATAATTTCTCTTGCTTTTTGCCCCAAAACTTCATTTTTACTAGAACTTGAAACATTTCTCATAATAGTTTTTAATTCATTTATTTCTGGTTGTAAATAATTAAAAGAAGTTCCTGCATAAGGTATGCCATATAAAGTAAATTCTTCTTCTACTAATTCAGCTTCTATTTGATAAGAATTATTTTCATTACAAAAATCATCTGTAGCTCCGTGTTTGGTAACTATTACAGGTAATTCACAAGCCATAGCTTCTGCAACATGAACTCCAAATTTTTCTATTGCATAAGGATAAACATAGCAATCTACGCTATTATAAATATCTCTTAGTTCCTCTTTTCTAAAATTATTTTCTTTAATTACAATTTTAGGGATATTATGATTAGTATTTATTAAATTTTCTATTTCTAGTTTTTTATCATAATCATAAACAAAATCATTCATCAGAATAAGACAAACATCATCGTCTTTAGTAAATTCTTCTAAATAAGCTTTTAATAAATTATCTATACCAGAAGATTTAGTAAACTTACTAATACAAAAGAAATTAAATTTTTTATTAGTATTTAAAGCATAGTTTGTTTCTTTTTTACAATAAAACTCAGAATTTATAGGTATTCCTACAACCTCTATTTTATCATCTACAATGCCTAAATTATCATAATTATTTTTTATAAACTCTGATGGTACTATTACTCTATCCATAATAGTATTTAAATTTTCAACCCATATTTCTGGAATAACAGAATAAGCCCAACTACTTGATAAAATTAAATTTCCATCGCTTTGTCCTTCTTTTTTTAATTGAACATAAAATTTTTGATATTCATAAAAATCAAAATAGGTTTCTTCATTTTCTTCTGTAAAAAATGAAATTTTATGTAATTTATTTCTTAAAAAAGATGATGCTATAAAATTTTTGATTACCTTATTTTTTTCGGCATATTTGTAATCTGTAGGAATAGCAACATAATTTTCATAATGTTTTAGAACTAATTCATTATTATTTTTCAAAGCATCAAATAAAACAGTATCTTTTTCTTTTTTAGTTAATAACTCTTTTTTATAAAAAGTTTCATTTAAATTAAAAATAGTATTAGTACACATATCTTCTCTACGAATCATTTGATAAACAGTGTTCATATAAATTTCTTTATTAGATAATATTTTAGTAAAATCTAAACTATTAGTAAATTTTAAGCATGAAACATCAGTATAACATCTTAATGTTTCTAAATCAGCTGATAATTGAGCTTTATAACAAAATTGTAAGTATAAAGGAGTAACTTCTAGCTTAAAAAAGTCATATTTTACTAATAATCTATTCCATAAATCATAATCATCTGTACCATTAAGAGTAGGATCAAAACCACCTTCTTTTATTAAAGTTTCTTTTTCTATTAAAACAGAACCTACAGGATAAACATTCCCTACTAATTGTATTTTATAGGCTTCAAATTTGGTACTAGGCTTAATCATATCTTTTAAAATTAAATTTTCATCTTCAGGGAAATATAAGCAATAGTCATCAAAAATAAACTTTTGGTTTTCATTGGTAAATTTTAAGGCTCTTACTAGCATTTCTAAGGCATAAGGAAATAAAACATCATCAGAATCACAAAGTTTAATATATTCTCCAGAAGCTTCTTCTAAGCCTCTATTTCTTGCACCTGCTACACCAGTATTAGGTTGTCTTACATATTTTACTCTTTTATCATTTTTCTGTATTTCTTTAACAATTTCACTAGTTCTATCAGAAGATTCATCATCTATTACAATTAACTCTATATTTTTGTAAGTTTGTTTTAATACACTTTCCATTGCATAAGCAATGGTATCTTCATCATTATAAGCAGGCATCAAAACAGAAATAAGAGGTTGTTTTTCTATTTTTGTATCAAGTGAAATATCAAAATCCATTTCTTTTTTTAGATAATAAGCCAAACCTTTTATAAAACCATATTTATAATATTCATTGAGTATAAATTTATTAATTTCCTCAAACTGGGTACAAGCCAAATCAAAATCCATATCTTCAAAAGCTGCAAAAAGATAGTTTTTCATTTCAATTTCTTTAGGTTGTAAAATGTTTAAAAAAGTTGTTTTTTTTAGATTAATTTTTTCATTATCAAAAACATCTTTTAATTCAAAGTTTCCAGTTTTTTTATACTCCAAAACACATCTATGAGCTTCTTCATAGCCCAATTTAGTATAAATTTTAGTTTCTTTATTTCTAGATTTTGTAGCAGTAATTCTGAATAATGTGTCATGCTTATTTTTTTTGATAGTTTCTTCATCGTTACCAATATCAGCTTCTTCATTTGCATAATAATATAGAGCTATAGATTTTCTAGACATATTTTCTGGGCAAGTTAAAGGATGAGGATGACCATGATAAGAAATATTACTAGTAGAAAAAACTACCATTCTATTATATATAGGAAGAACTTTTTTTAAACAATGTTTTACATCTTTATCCCAAAGTTCAAAATGCCCACCATATTCTTCTTTCCAGTTTTTATTTAGATATACTAATAAATTTAATTTCCTATTTGCTTTTAATTTTTCAGATTTATTAAAATCAACATGAACACCTAATTTACCACCTTTTAAAATTTGATGTAAACCTCCTCCTACTAAGTAAGGATCTGGAATTAAATTTGGAATACCAGTCATTTTTTCTAAAAACTTAAGAAATACCGAAGAATTAAGTAAATATATAAAATATCTCGTAAAAAAACCTATTTGTTCTTCATTTTTAGAAGCTAATTTTATTTCATGAGTAGTTCCAAAGCTTTTCCAATCAATACCATTTTTATCAGGAAATTCATCTAATATCCAATCCAGATATTTTTCTTCAAACATATTATCAATAACTATATGTGGGTAAGGAGTATTATTAGAGTAAGAATAATTTATGTTATTAAGAATAAGGTTTTCCATTTTTTGAATAGGAAGTATTTCTTTATCAAATTTCCAAATTTTTTCTTGCATAATAATTTACCCATAATAGATACAAGCGTTCATTTTATAGCTAAAAGCTTTAAATTTCAATTATAAAATTAAGTAACTTAAGTTATAATGTATTTAAAATTTTAGATTAATAGGATAAAAAATGCCTGAAAGAGAATATATTTACTATGATTTTACTCTAAGTATTTGTCATAAATGCTTAAAAAGAGTAGATGCAAAAATAGTTTTTCAGGATCAAAAAGTTTTTATGCTTAAGAGGTGTCCAGAGCATGGAAATCAAAAAGTTTTAATTGCAACTGATATTGATTATTATAAAAGTTGTAGAAACTATGTAAAAAGAAGTGAAACTCCTTTAAAATTTAATACTCCAACTCATTATGGTTGTCCTTATGATTGTGGTTTATGTACAGATCACGAGCAACATTCTTGTTTAAGCTTGGTTGAAGTTACAGATAGATGCAATTTAACTTGTCCAACTTGCTATGCCGAATCTTCTCCTACTTATGGAAGACATAGAACTTTAGAAGAAATTGAAAAAATGTTTGATATTATTGTTGCTAATGAAGGTAATCCTGATGTTGTTCAAATAAGCGGAGGAGAGCCTACTATTCATCCTGATTTTTTTAATATCTTAGATATAGCTAAAAGTAAGCCTATAAGGCATTTAATGTTAAATACAAATGGCATAAGAATTGCTAATGATGAGGATTTTGTAAAAAAATTAGCAACTTATATGCCAAATTTTGAAATTTATTTACAATTTGATTCTTTTGAAAAAGAAGCTCTTATAAAACTAAGAGGTAAAGATTTAAGAGAAGTAAGAATAAAAGCTTTAGAAAACCTAAATAAATATAATTTATCAACAACATTAGTTGTAACTGTACAAAAAGGGGTAAATAATCATGAAATAGGTAAAATAATAGAATATGCCTTAAAACAAGATTGTATTAGAGGTGTAACTTTTCAACCTGTTCAAATAGCTGGAAGAAATGAAAATTTTAATCCTGAAACAGAAAGATATACTATGACAGAAGTAAGAAGTGATATCTTAAACCAAACTAAAATTTTTAAACCTAATGATCTGATACCAGTACCTTGTAATCCAGATGCTTTGGTAATGGCTTATGCTATGAAATTAGCAGGTCAAGTTATTCCACTTACTAATATGATAGACCCAGATGATTTATTAGATGGATCTAGAAATACTATTGTTTATGAAAAAGATGAAACCTTGAAAAATCATCTTTTAAAAATGTTTAGCACAGCTAATTCGGTAGAAAAAATAACTGGTACTTTAAATGCTCTTATGTGCTGTTTACCTCAAATATCTGCACCAGACTTATCTTATAAAAATCTTTTTAGAATTATAATTATGAATTTTTTAGATCCTTATAATTTTGATGTAAGAGCTATAAAAAAATCTTGTGTTCATATAGTAGATAAATCTGGTAAAATAATACCATTCGAAACTATGAATATTTTTTATAGAGACGAAAAAAGAGATTATCTTGAATTATTGAGAAAAGAATATGACTTCAACTAAAAAACTAGTCCTATCTAATTTAGGAGTTTTACTTTTTTATATTATTTTAACCAAACTAGTTTTTGCTTTTGCAATACCTTCTAGTGATGGTTATTTTGGAGCATCTAAGTTTTTATCTTATTTAATTCCTTTGCATCTTTCTGTTTTAATAAGTTTAGCTGCAACTTTTATGACATCAAAAGATGAAGAAAAAAAGCTTTTGGGCAAAAAATATGCTATAGTATCTATTTTAGTTTTATTATTAGGTGTACCATCTTGTATGCTTACGACTTTAATAAAATTTTAGAAAATGAGTGAGAAAATTAATAAATTAGAAGTAAATATTAGTTTCAAAGTATCTGAAAATAAAAAATCTGTTTTTTATCAGAATACAGACTCTATGATCCTTTTATTAAATGAAAAAAATAAATTAGTTTCAGATAAACATATGATTTTTTATAATAATAGAATTAGCCCTGATAATGCAGTTAGTTTTATTGATAAAAAAACTGATCCTTATTTTTTGGAAACAATAAATATAGATTTTAATAAAATTGATAAAAATATAAAAAAAATTTTATTTTTAGTAAGTATTTATAAAGCAGAAGGTAATAAACTTCACTTTGGACAAGCTTCTGATATTCAAATTAGATTTTTAGATAAAAATACTAAAAATATTTTTGCAGAATATAAACCAGAAGAAAGTTTTAGAGATGCTTATTTTATTTCTTTAGTTTCTTTTAACTATGATAAAGAATGGGGCTTGGAAGCAATCGGCGAAGGTTATAAAAAAGATTTATATGAATATATTAATACTTTTTTTGAAGAAGAAAAAAATGATAATAATAAAAAAATAGAAGAACAAATAGGTTCTGAAGCATTTGAGCAATGGTGTTATCAAACATTAGAATGTAATAAAAATAATACTAACGAAGAAATAAAAGCTAAATATAAAGAACTTATAAAAAGCTTTCACCCAGATACTATTCAATCTGCAAATTTACATAAAGATTTTATTGAATTTGCTAAAAAAAGGTTTATGGATATAAAAAAAGCTTATGATTATTTAAAGAAAATTCGAGTAATTTAAAAAATGACTAAAAATGTTTTATTGGGAAAAAATACTAAAGAGATAGAAGCATATATTAATGCTTTAGGTGAGCCAGGATATAAAGGAAAACAAATATCTAAATGGATTTATCAGAAATATGTACGTAATTTTGATAAAATGACTGATTTAAGTAAAAATTTAAGACTAAAATTATTAGAAGAAACTGAAGTTAGTAAAAATGAAATAGCTTTAAAAACAGAATCTACAGATGGTACTGTTAAATACCTTATAAAATTAGAAGATGGTTCTACTGTGGAATGTGTTAATATCTTTCAACCAGACCATCATACAGCTTGTTTATCTACTCAGGTTGGATGTAATGTAAAATGTCCTTTTTGTGCTACAGGTCTTAGCGGTTTTAAAAGAAATTTATCTGTAAATGAAATAGTAGATCAATATCTTTTGATGCAAGCTAACTCAGAAGAGAGAATTAGTCAAATAGTTTTTATGGGAATGGGAGAACCCTTATTAAACTATGATAATACTTTGAAAGCTGTAGAAATTTTAAATAAAGAAATTGGTATAGGAATGAGACATATTACTATTTCTACATCTGGAGTAGTAAAAAACATGAAAAAATTAATGGGTGAAAAATTACAATTAAATCTTGCTGTATCTTTACATGCAGCAGAAGAAAATCTTAGAAATCGTTTAGTACCTATTAATAAACAAAATTCTTTAGATGAAGTTTTAAAAGTATCTAAAGAATATGCAGATGTAACCAAAAGAAGGATAACTTTTGAATATGTTATGTTAAAAGGAATAAATGACAGAGAAGAAGATGTTGAATATTTAGTTACAAGATTAAAAGGTATTCATTGTCATATAAATCTTATCCCACATAATCCTATTTATTCGGCAGAAAAATTAGAAGCAACTAATATGAATAGAATAAAAGATTTTCAAAAAAAATTAGAAGCTAGTGGTTTTCCTTCTACTATAAGAGTTAGTAGGGGATCTGAAACAGCCGCTGCTTGTGGACAATTAAGCGTTATTAATTCTATGGAAAAGTAAAAATTAAAATATTATGATAAAAGTTATGACTGTCTTTGGAACAAGACCAGAAGCTGTTAAGCTTGCTCCAATAATAAAAAAATTAGAAGCACATAAAGATAAATTTGAATCTATTGTTTGTGTTACAGCTCAACATAGACAAATGCTAGATCAAGTTTTAGATTTATTTGAAATAAAACCTCATTATGATTTAAATATAATGAAACCAAATCAAAATTTATTTGAACTAACTAGTAATGTTTTACTAAATTTAAAACCTATTTTTGAAAAAGAAAATCCAGATATAATTTTAGTTCAGGGTGATACTACTACTGTTTTTGCTGCATCTTTGGCTGCTTTTTATTTAAAAATAAAAGTAGGTCATGTAGAAGCTGGTTTAAGAACTTTTAATAAATATAGCCCATTTCCTGAAGAAATAAATAGGCAACTTACTACACGTATGACAGATTTACATTTTGCACCTACAGAAACTTCTAAACAAAATCTTTTAAAAGAAAATATTGAATTAAAAGATATTTTTGTTACTGGTAATACTGTTATAGATGCTTTATTTTTAACTTTAGATAAATTAGAAGAACAAGAAAAAAATAATAAATTATCTTCTAAAGTTGCTGAAACTAAAGCTCTTTTGGATAAAATTGGCAAGAAAAAAATAATTTTAGTTACTGGTCATAGAAGAGAAAATTTTGGAGAAGGTTTTGAAAATATTTGTTATGCTTTAAAAGAAATAGCTAATAAAAACGAAGATGTAGAAATAATTTATCCTGTACACTTAAATCCGAATGTAAGAGAACCTGTTAATAGAATAATATCTAATCAAAAAAATATACATTTAATAGAACCCTTAGATTATGAACCTTTTGTTTATTTAATGAGTAAATCTTATTTAATTATTACCGATTCTGGTGGCGTTCAAGAAGAAGCTCCTTCTTTGGGTAAACCTGTTTTAGTTATGAGAGATACAACAGAAAGACCAGAAGCAGTTGTAGCAGGTACGGTTAAACTAGTTGGTACCAATAAAGAAATTATAGTATCTGAATCAAATGAATTATTAAATAATAATGATTCTTATGATAAAATGAGTAAAGCTCATAATCCTTATGGTGATGGAAAGGCTTCTGAAAGAATTATTGATAATTTAAAAAATATTAGATAACAATTCAAATTTTTATCACTTGTTTTTTGATTTATATATTGTATTATGAAAGCATAAAATAATTTCCAAAGGAGGAAAAAATGAAAAAATCATTAATTGCTTTAGCTTCTTTAGTTTTATTATCTGGTTGTTTAGGTGTTAATCCTGTTGGAAATCCAGCAGCAGGTGCTTTAGGTGGATTATTAGCCAATAAACCAGCTCCAGGTAACCCAGCAAACCCAGCTGTACCAAATATGGGAACTGAAACCCTTACAAAACAAGATTTTATTAACTTTGTTGATTGTATGGAAAAAGCAGCAGCAAATAGTACAGAACCTGATGCAGCTTCATTAAAAGGAGTAATTTCTTTAATGAAAACACAAATAGCTTTAGTTCCAGATACTGCATTTGCACAGCAAGGAAAAGCATTAAAACAACAATTAGATGCTTTTAAAAGTTTTTCAGCTAAATGTGAAATAGCTAAAAAATAATAAGTTTTAACTAAAAAAGACTGTCTTTTTAGACAGTCTTTTTTTATACCATAAAAAAAGCTCTCTTTTAAGAGAGCCAACAAAAATAGGAGTAATCAATTAAAACTTATGTTTCATGCCTAATTTTAATGTATAGTAAGGTGTAGCACCTTCAGTATTCATTTTAGTAGCTGTTTGAGCATTAAAATGTAACGAAGTTGCCGCAGCAATTTGAAGTCCTAATTCTCCTTCATGTGCCATCATACCTGTTCCACCTAATTGATCTTCATTATACATAGCAAAAACTGAATCTGTTCCTACCATTTTGAATTTGTAATCTAACATTAAATTTCCTGATTCTTTAAGATGACCTAATTTTAAACCAGCAATTAAACCCAAAGCTTCTTTCATGGCTTTATTTCTTAGTACATCATTAGAAGCATCTGTTGCAGCTGAATTTTTACCAGCACCTAAATTATAAGATACATCTCCATAAAGACTTATAGGAAGCATAGAATTTGGCATTAAAGTAAAAGCTAAAGAGCCTGTTGCTAATTGGTAATTAGAAATATATGCTCTAGAATCTGAGGTAGTTAGGTTAGTTCTTTTATTCCAACTAAACATATTTGGATTAGTTAAATTATTTACATTATTAAATTGATGATAGTTTCCACCTAACATCATCATATACATATCTTCGTTTCCAAAAGTAGCAGCTAAACCGCCTGATAATACATTTGCACTAACAGATGGATAATGAGTTCCTCTTTTTTGTGCATCAGGTTGAACATTTTGAACATCTAAAACATCATAAGCACCTAATAAAGCTAAACTAAAACCTTTATCTTCACCAAGTTTTATTTTTAAATAAGCTCCATCTAATGTTACATCTTCATCCCAAACTAATTCGGTTTTTCTGAAAAATGGGTTCATATGTCTTCCTAATGTTAAATCTATAGCTCCATCCCAAGGTTTTGCAGCAATATATAATTGATCTAAACCAATTCCGAATCTACCAGACATAAAAGGTTCATATTGATTAGTAAGATCATTCATATCACCAGTTACTAATCTTGCACCAAAATAAAAATCATCTTTATCTGCATTAACGCCTAATCTTAATCTGTATTGTGGAGAATTTACATCATATTTAGAAAAATCACCTGTTTTCATTTCTTGTCTTAAAGCAACTTCACCTTTCCATTTTACTTTAGGAAGGCTATCTCTAACCATATCTATTTCATCTTTTGCTTCATCTAAATCTTTTTGTAAATCTTGTTGATCTTTTGCTAATTTTTTAGTTTCACTTTGTAAATCTTCTAATTCGTTAGTAAATTCTTTTCTTAATTTATCTAAATCAGCTTTTGTTGCATAAGTAGGTTTTGAGCTTTTTGCTACAATATCTTCTACTTTATCCATAAGCTTTTTTAACATAGCTGCTGCTTCATATCTGGTAAGATTTCTATTTCCTCTGAAAGTATTATCTGGAAAACCACCCATTATACCGTATTCTTCAGCTAATTTTTTTATTGCTTTATATGCCCAATGGTTTGGAGTAATATCTGTAAAATTAACTTCACCTTCTTCTTCTACTACAGAAGGTATAATTCTTTCTGTTCTTTCTTGTGCATATGCATAAGTATTAAATTGAGAAAAAGCGAAAACTGATACCAACAACGCTGGAAGTACTCTTCTACCTTTCATTTTATGTAACTCCTATGATTAATTACGATTATTTTTAGCTTTTATGTAGTAAATTTGCTAAATATTTTATATTTACCATCATAAATGATATTTTGAAATGATTTTTTAAGCTGTGATTAAAGGCACTCAATCTAAGAAGGGTGGGTATTATTACTAAAACTTAAGTTGTTTATAAAATATATAATCAATAATTTATTGATTAGTAACTAAAATAAAAAATATTTTAAGATTATAATTCATTTAATATTCACTAAAAAATAAAAATGTAGTAAAATAATTTAAATCCATTTTTTTAACAATATGCAAAGTAGTTACTTTGGAGTAAAAATGAAAAAAAACTTTATAGCTTCGTTAATCATATCTTTTTCGATTATTCTTCCCGCTTTTGCTGATAATACAACTCAACTCATTATAGAAAAAACTGTTGATGTTGATAGAAAAACAGGCTTTATTCTATATTCAGATTTAAAACCATACCAAAATAAAAAAAATGATAGTGAAACTAGAAATGCTTCAAAACCTCTAAAAGTATCTTTAAATGCACTTAAAGTAGAAGATAAAATTTATTCTATTTTAGAAGACAAAAGTCATTATGATTCTTTAGTTTTAGTAAAAAATACTGATGGAACTGAAATAAAAAGAATTTCTGTTGGTAGAAGAGCTTTAAAAATAGTTAAATCTGAAAATAATAATAATTTATTTGTTTTATGTGGTGGTTATTTTGGCTCTGTTTGGGAAATAAATCCAAATACTAATACTGTAGTAAGAAAATATCAAACCTCTTGGAATCCTACAGATATAGAATTATCTCCAGATGGAAAAAGTTTTTTTGTAACTTCTGGTAAATTACAAAGATTTAATACCGAATCTGAAATAATAACAGATTATGATTTACCTAAAGATGCTAAATATTTTTATTGTGTAGGTAAAATAAATGATAATACTTTAGCCTTTGGAACTATGAATAAAGATAACTCTCAAAGTAGTTATGTACTAAATACTACTGGTCAACTAGAACCTTCAAGTGTCGCTATCACTTATATGCCAAGCAAAGAGCAAAGTTTCAAAAAAGCGTCTATTTTAGGTAGTAAATCAGATGAAATTTTTTCTCTTTATAGCAGAGGAAATGATTATTTATACATATTCTCTATGGCTAGTAATAAAGTTGAATCTATAATTCCACTTGATGGAAAGCCAGATGATGTTTTAATGATTCCTCAAATGAAAAAAATCTTTGTTTTACATAGAGTTTTAGGTCAAGTATCTGTAATAGATACAGCTTGGGATAATAATACTCAATACTCTGTTATAGCTAGAATAAGAGATGAAAGATTAAAAGATCCTACTAATGCTTTAGTTTTTGAAGATGGTAAAGTTTTTATGAAAAGTGAAATAGGACAAGAAGGAAATATAAATGATGATAATATCTTAACTTATACTTCACCAGTAGTTGATATAGCTTATTCTAGAGATAAAGAGTTATTTGAATATTCAATTATTGCTAATAAAAGATTTTATTTAAAAAACAGCCAACTTTTTTATGAAATGATAGAAACTAAAGATCAAGTTTATTCTAGAAAATTAAAAATAACTTCATTGGGAAATACTTTAGGCGGAATTGCTATGAGTTCTGATAAAAAAGTATTATATATTTCTGACTATGTAAAAAATAAGGTTTTTGCTATAAATACTTTTACTAATCAAGTTACTAATGAATTTTCAGCAGGTGAGCAAGCTTCTGAATTACTTCTAAAAAATGATAAATTATATGTACTAAATAAAGGTGAAAATACAATTTCTATTATAGATTTAAAAACAAACTCTGTTTTAAACCCAATAAAACTTAAAGTAGAAGGCACATCTGTAAGTACAGTAAAACTTTATGATGTTGATTTTGATCAGATAATAAAAGTAAATTTACCAGTAGAAACTAAAAAAGAATTAATATTAGCAAAATCAGATATTTATTAAGGAGAATTGCCTTGAAAAAAATAACATTATTAGTATCATCTGTTTTATTAAGTAGTTGCACTTTATTTGCTCCTATAGATAAATCCAAATTTAGTGATTTTGAAGGTCATGTTTTTTCTTTAGTTACTAATGGCCCTGTAAATAATGCAGAAATAACTATTAAAGAACCTTCAGTTACTGAAAAAAGCGATACTAATGGAACTTTTACCTTAAGAAATTTACCTGTAAAATGGCTTACTGTAGAAATAAAAGCTCCTAATCATGAAACAATAACCAGAACTATAAAAATAGAACCTTATGGAACTAAATATATTGATTTTTTCTTAACTAATGAAGAAAAATCTAAAAAAATAAGTAATTCTAAAATTCTTTTTGAAAGAAATGGTGATATTTGGTCAACAGATGAGTTTGGAATAAAAGAAGAAAATATTACAGCTAAATTAAGAAATCAATCTTTTGATGCAGATGCTATGAAAGGAGTAGTTTTTAAAGCTCCTAATTGGGTTGAAAATAAATCTAAAATTGCTTATATAGCCTTAGATAATTCAGAAAGACCTTTTAATAAAAATGGTGTTTGGTTAATGAATTCTGCTGGAAAAATGATGCAAAGAATTACTTATATAGATTCTTCTGCAAGTGATTTAGCTATTAGTAAAGATCTAAAAAATTATGTTTATTCTATGGTAAACCCAGATAATGCAGAAAATGTAGCTCTTTTTAAATATGATACTATTAGTAATAAAACTACAGCACTTTCTGGTAATTTTTTAGTAAGAGATTTTTCTCCTAAATACTCTCCAAAAGCTAATACTTTAGTTTTTTCTTCTGAAGTTAATGTAGCAGATGAAACAAGTCCTTATACTACACTTCCAAATGCTTCTACCAGAATGCAAATTTTTTCTATGGATAGTAATGGATTTCATAGAAAACAACTTACTTCTATAGGTGAAAATTTTGATCCTATATGGTCTCCTGATGGTGAAAAAATAGCTTTTATTTCTAATAGAACAGGTAGTTATGAAGTATGGTTGATGAATAAAGATGGTTCTGGACAAAGAAGATTAACTAATACTGGTGCAACTAGAGCAAATAATCCTATATGGTCTTCTGATGGACAAAGAATTTTATTTAATAGTAATCATAAACAAAAATATTCTTCTTTAAAAGCTTCAGAATTATGGATTTTTGAATTAGATACTTATTCTTTAAGAATGGTTACTAGTGATGCCTTAAAAGCTGATTGGTAAGTTATTAATTTTATTTATTTATAAACTTTAAGGTATTTAAAAGTTTTTTCTATAAAAAGATCAAAATAAGTAAGAGAGTTTTCTATTCTAGAATAAATCATAGCTCCTTCATATCCCAAAAAGATATCTTCTATTAAATCATCAGAGTTTTCTCTTTTGGCTATAGTTCCATTCTCTTGCCCACTTTCTATTTTTTCTTTTATTAGGGCTTTAAATTCTCTTAGACAATATACAGGAATATCTGCCAATTCTGGATTAGTATGCCTTAATTCTAAAGCTGTATTAGAAAAAATACATCCTATTACTTTGTTATCCGAATATAACCAACTTCTTACATTTTTAAAAAAATGAATTAAACCTTCCAACTCATTATTATTTTTTTCAAAAGAAGGATAAAAAACATTTTTTTTAAAATATGATGCTGAAGTACCAATACAGTCTTTAAATAATTCTTCTTTAGTTGGGTAGTGATAAGTCAAATTACCTTTAGAAATAGAACAAGCTTCACTTATCATATTCATTGAAGTTGAATGATATCCATTTTTTCTTAAAATTTCTATTGCACTGTATAGTATTCTTTTTCTAGTACTCATTTCATAAATAATTTTTTATCTGTGCCTAAGCTATATAACTAGTATAAATATATTATTACATTTTTAATAACAATATAAAAGAAAACTTTTTTAAATAAATAAATTTATAAATTGAATATCTTATAGCTACTTACATATTTTTATAAATAATTTCATTTAGCTTACTACAAACATAAAAAATATCTTTTTCTTTCATTTTTGGATAAAAAGGTAAAGATAAAATAGAATTACCCATTTTTGTAGCTACTGGTAAATCTTCTAGTTTTATGCCAAAATTTTCTTTATAAAAACTATGAAAATGAATAGGAATAAAATGAACAGATACACCTATATTTTCAGCTATCATTAAATTCATTAATTCATCTCTGGTTATATTTAATTTATCTATATCTATTTTTACTATATATAAATGTCTAGCATGTCTAATATTATCTATTTCATAAAGAGGAGCTACAAAAGGTATATCTTTGATAAAATTATCATAAATTTGTTTGTGTTTATTTCTTATTTCCAAAAAACCTTCTATTTTTTTTAATTGCTCTATTCCCATACTAGATTGAATGTCAGTCATATTATATTTATATCCAGCATGTATTACATCATAATGTTTATAACCTTCATTAGAATATCTTTTCCAAGCATCTTTACTTAATCCATGTAAACTTAAAACTCTTATTTTCTCAGCTAATTTGTCATCATTAGTAGTTAACATACCACCTTCAGCAGTACATAAGTTTTTGGTAGCATAAAAACTAAAATTGGTTATAGGGCTGATATTACCTATTTTTTGATTTTTATAAAAACTTTCTGTAGCATGAGCAGCATCTTCTATAATTATCAAATTATGCTTTTTGGCTATTTCGGTTATTTCATCCATTTTACAAGGTTGACCAGCAATATGTACAGGAATAATAGCTTTAGTATTTTTAGTAATTTTTTCTTCTATTTTTTTTATATCAATATTTAAAGTATCTTCTTCTATATCAACTAAAATAGGAGTTGCTCCACAATGAACTACGACATTAGATGTTGCTGTAAAAGTTAATGCAGGGACTAAAACTTCATCTCCTTGCTTAATATTATTGGCAACTAAAGATAAATGCAACCCAGCTGTACAAGAATTAAGTGCAATAGAATGTTTGCAACCTATATACTCTGAAAAATTAGCTTCAAACTCCTTTGTTTTGGGGCCTGTAGTAATCCAACCAGAATCTAAAGCTTTCATTACAGCATTTTTTTCTTCTTCACCAAATGAATATTGATGAAAAGGTAAAAAATCATTTCTTTTTTTAACGCTTTCAAGCATTTTAAAAAACTCTTTTTTTTAAATTTAACTAATATAATAATAATCTAACATATATAACAAATAATGTAAGCTGGTTATCAAATAATTATTTATAAACATAGTATAATTTTAATAATAAAATTTTATTATTAAAGGATATAAATATTTTGAAAAACAGGGTATCAAAATTAGTTAGCTTATTTTTATTATCATCAATTATAGTTAGTTGTAATGCTCCAACTACAATTATGAAAGATAATAATACTAATTCAAATGTAGTTGATAATAAAACTACATCTAAAATAGAAAATTCAGCTATTCCAAACCAAGCTACACCAGTAAAATTAAATAAAGCTACTACTATAACCTTTACTCAGAAAGAAGGAAAAACAGAAAATCCTATTGGACCAGAAAATATTTCATCAGTTGTAGTAAATGGCGTTACTATAAATTCAGCTGATATAAAAATAAAAACATCTAGTTTTACTACCAAAGCAGTAAACTCATCTGATTATGAAGTTACTTATGAGGGAGCAGGTAAATATTCTATATTAAATACAAAAACTGGTGATATTATAGAAAATAAAGCTATTATAGCTTTTAATCTTCTAAACGCAAAAGACCCTGCTATTATTCCTATCTTATCAGGAGTTTTAGATAATAATTTAAAAATGACTTATGATTTAGCTTCAGGTTCATTTTATGGTGGAATAAAAAAAGAAGATGGTTCTATTGATAATACTAAACCTGTTTTTAAAGTTAATTTAGATGGTAAATTAATAATTTCAGACCCAGATGGAAAACAAACAACTTTTGATAGAAAAAATCTTTCTACTTCTACTAATACTCCAGACCCAGAAAAAACTATTTCTGTTTCAAAAGAAGAAATAAAAAAGCAAATAGATGAAGTTTCTAATCAAGTTTTACCTACAAGCCCAATTGCAGACTATGTTGGATTATGGCTTTATCAAGGTTTAGGACAAAAAATTATTCTTAGTATGAAAGATATTGGTAATAGTAAGTTTGAAGCATCTACTACTATACTTGGAGAAAAATATACAGGTCAATCTACTTATAATGCAGATAATAACTCAGAACTTATATTAGATGTACCTCAAGATTCTATGAAAATTAAAGTAGTAAAAATTGGAAATAATTCTTTGCAACTATCTTTATTATCTACTTCTAACGTTAAATTTAAGTTATTTCAAGGTGCACCTGTAAATCTTAATAGAGTAAGAACTACTGATTAATATAGATACTTAAACTTTTACAATGGTTATTTATAAAATTAAGTTTTTTAGATAACCATTATATATTAATTGTAGTTTTTAAAAATTGGTAAATAAAATGAAAAAAAAGTTTTTTATAATATTTTTTTTACTTATTAGTACAACTAATATTTCTTTTGCAGAAGAAATAAAAAAGACTAATATATTATCAGAAAAAATAGAAAATTTTGTAGGAGATTATAATTTATTAGGTAAAGACGTTAAAATAATAATTAAAAATAAAAAATTATCTATAATTTATAAAGAAAATAAGTATAGTAAAGAAAATGAATTAATAAAAATAGGTTATGCTCTTTTTTACCTAAAAGATACAGGAGGATATTATATTCTTTTGGAAAAAAATAAAGAAAATAAATTTGAAAAAGAAATTACCTTATTTGCACCTTCTGGATACCCAATTTTAAAAGAAGACTTTTTTCCAGAAAAAGAATTTTTAGAAGATAAAAATAAAACCTTATCAAAAATAAAAGCTAATATGCATACTCTTCAGACTATGATTGAAACTTATGCAGTTGATTTTGAAGAAAATTATCCTAAAAATTTAACCGAATTATACGAATATGCTACCAAAAATAACTATCCTTATTGGAAAGAATTTATAAATCCTTTTACTGCTAATAAAGGAATTAGTCAATATGGTTCTTTATTAGATTATAAAACTTATCTTGAAGAAAAAAACAAAGAAAATTTAGCTGGTATAGTTTTATACGAACCAATAGTAAAAGATACTATTAAAAAATATAAAATATATGGTATTGATTTTAATGGTGAATTATTAAAAGATAAAAATGAAGAAGTTTTTTATCTTACCAATAATTAGGGGTTTTATTATGAAATATATTAAATTACTTATAATTTTAAGCTTTTTTATTAATATAGCATTTCAAGCTTTAGCAGAAGATAAAGAAAAAAATTATCATTCTTTGACTATAAATCATAAAAACTACAAATTAGAAGATTTTATGGGAGAATATGAGTTTAAGGGTGAGAAAATTAAGTTAGGTCTTTTTAATAGTAATTTTAATTTTTCTGTTGAAAATGTAAATTTTCCTCCAAATTTTTTATTAACAGGAACTTATAATTCAAAACCTAGAATACAAGCACTTTCTATTCAATTTAAAATAATAGATAGCTCTAATAAAAAAGAAGCTTCGGACGGTGGTGTTGCCTCCGAACCCCTTAATACATTCGGACTTAAGCCTGAGGTATTCAATAAGAATAAAATATTATTACTAAAACCAATGGCTAATTTAACTTTTGGCTTACTTAATGAAAATATGAGAGATAAACTTGATTTACTTTTAGAGTTACAAGTTAATGAAAATTATGAAATAGTTAAAGATGTTATTTTTAGAACAGGTGATGGAGAAATTTTAAAAACTAGTATTTCAGAGTATTTTTATGAAATAGATAGGAAAGATTTTATAGATAATATTAACCTAGCGATAAAAAATAATATGCATACACTTCAAACTGCGATAGAAACCTTTGGAGTTGATAATTATTCTTATTATCCTAAAAATTTAGATGATTTGTTCAAAGAAGCTAATGAAGTTAGTACCCCTTATTGGAAAATATTAACTAATCCTATTAATAAAAAAATTGATAAAAATAATGCTTTTGCTGATTATAAAGAATATAAAGAAGCTAAAGATAAAAAAGTATTTGCCGGTTTTATTTTATATGAAGCTTTAGACTTAGTAAAAAGCAGGAAAGATGAAAGTTATGTTGGTGTAAAACCAAGCGAAGATTTTTATAAAAAATACCCTATAATAGCTAATAAATATAAAATATTTGGAGTAGATTCTGAAGGTAATTTGTTAAAAAATTCAGATAAAGAAGTTTTTTATTTAAGTAATTAAGCTAATATTATTAAATAATTTACAACTCTATTTTTAAAATAAAACCTTTATTATTAATAGGTTTTTCTGCCCATATTTTACCTTTATGCATATTAACTATAGTTTTTACTATAGCTAACCCCAAACCTGCACCACCACTTTTACGATTACGAGATAAATCAGTTCTATAAAAAGGCTCAAATATTTTATCTAAATCTTCTTCTGCAACACCTTCACCTTGATCTATTATAGTAAAAAGAATTTTATCTTTACTTTTTTCCAATTTAATAATCACTTCAGAGTTTTTAGGAGCATATTTTAACAAATTAGAAAAAATATTATTCATTACTCTATTCATCAAATCTACATCTATTAGAAGCTCTATATTATCATTATCAAAAATATTAGTTATTTTTATCTGATTATCTTCAAAACTTAGTTTATTATTTTCTAAATGATCTTTTATAAATAAAACAAAATTAACTTTTACTAGTTGTAATTCATGGCTTAATTCTAATTTAGAAGAATCTAAAATATTATCTATCATTTTATTTAAATCTTCTATTTCATCTATAGTTTTATGAATATATTTTTTTCTACCTTCAGGATCTTTAGCTAAAACTTCCATATTCATCCTCATTCTAGTTAAAGGTGAACGTAGTTCATGAGAAACATCAGCTATTAATCTTTGTTTTTCTGAAATCATTTCTTGAATTTTTTTATTCATAAAATTAAAAGAATTTGCTAATTCAAAAAACTCACTTTTAGGAGATACATCTATAGTACTTGAAAAATCTCCATTAGCAACTTTTTTTATAGACTCTATTAGCTTATTAAAAGGTTTAATGATATATAAAGAATAAGGAATTAATAAAATACCTAAAAATAATAAAACTGCAAAATTTAAAAAAATCACTGGTCTTGCCATAATAGGATTATCATTAGTAGGATGCCTTAGTTCTAAAATTAAAAATCCTTTTTTTTGATTATTATCATCCAAAAAACTTATAATTCCAAAATTAAAACGCTTATTTTTTAGAAAAGCATATTTCTCAATTTTTATGGTATCTATATATTCTTTTTCTATATGAATAGAATTATCATTTTTTATATAAACAATATCCCAATTAAGCTTTTTAGTTAAATCACTTATAGCTTTTTCTATATTATTTGGATTTTTCTCATAAATTTCATTTAAATATTTTTTTATAACAAAAATATCACCTAAAAAATGTTCTTTAAAAACATTACCTCTTGCAAAATGAAATAAAAAAGCAGTACTAATAATAGTTAAAAAAATAGAGGTTGTTAGTATTAAAAAAGCATATAAGTATAATTTTCGGTATAATTTATTTTTTATTATCATAATTTAGGGAAAATATACCCAACTCCCCAAACTGTTTTAATAATATTCCCTTTTTTAGGATCATCTTTTAATTTTTGTCTTATTTTACTAATATAAACATCTATAGAACGATCAAAAGACTCAAAATCAATTCCTTTAACTTTATCCATCAAAGCATCTCTACTCTGAACTATTTTTGCATTTTCCATAAGACATTTTAATAAAGCAAATTCTGTTGAGGTAAAATCTAAAACTTCTCCATCTTTTAATACTTCTCTAGAATCATAATTTAGTTCTATATCCCAAGTAGGTGAATATAAAATATTTTTAGTTTTTTCTTGTTTATTACTAGTTTTTTCAAAACGTCTTAAAATAGTTTTTACTCTGGCTAATAATTCTCTTGGATTAAAAGGTTTAGAAAGATAATCATCTGCACCCAATTCTAAGCCTAGTATTTTACTAATATCATCTTTTTTAGCTGTAAGCATAATAATAGGCAATTCATCATCAAATTCTCTTATTTTTTTACAAACCTCAAAACCATCCATTTCTGGCATCATTAGATCTATAATAACTAAATCTATTTTATTTTCTTTTATATAAGCTAAGCCTTTAGAAGGTAATTCTGAACAAGTTAAATCTATTTGAAAATCTTCAAAATAAAGCTTTAAAACATCATGTAATTCTAAATCATCATCAATTAAATGTATTTTCATTTATAAAATTTTAACTATAAAAATAATACAAACTTAATTATCACATTAAATTATTTATAAAAGATAGATAAATTGTAAAAAAAGTGTAAAATAATTTTTTAGTTTAGCGAAATATTCTGAGTTATTTGAGGCATTTCTCCATCATTATTTTGTCTAAAAGGTAATTCTTTAGCAGGGAAAGTTTCTCCATACCAAGGATCACAAACTACAGCTCTATCTCCCCAAGAAGAAGGATCATAAGCATTAGAATTCTGATCTCTACCTATAACAATAAAAGCATGATTAGGTTTACCAAAAAACTCTACATCTTTAATACCCATTTCTTTTAGGTACTGCCCTGCAACACTAGCAACTTCTTGGCAATTACCAAATCTTAAAGCATCAAGTGGTAAACCTTCTATTTTTTTAGCTACTCTTTCAACATCTTCAGGGTTTTCAATTCTTGCCCAAGGATTACCATTACCATTCCAGATTCTAGAGGCAGCCAAAGGTGCTAAAGATAATTCGCTAACCATAGCTTCCCCTGTATTTCTAAACTTATTAGCAGAAGTTATATGTAAGGATAAAGTATGAGCTAAGGCTTGCATAGCATGACCTTTATTATCTTCTAAAGAATTTTTACTTTCAATATGAGTTTTTACATCATCTCCTGTTTTCTTTAGTTCTTTGCTAGAGGCAACATCTGCTACTTTCCCACCCATCTCTTTGGTAGATAAAAGTAATTTTGCTGTATTAAGAGCTTCTCGGGCATCTTTTAAAGAAACTTGACCTGTAATTACCTTTTGTCTTAAAGCTTCTAGTTCAACTCTAGTAACTCTACCATCATCATTAGTATCCAAAACTTTTAGTTTTTCTTGCATTTCTTTTGGTAAATCTGCAATTACGAAAGATTTATTACCAGCAGAAACATTTATTTCTTTACCTTCGCTTTTACCAGTACTATCTCTTTTAGTTACTACAAAATTTAATACATTAGGTTTTGCATCATGAATTTTATACTCTCCACTATCATTGGCATCCGCGTCTAATTTACCTATTTCAGATACACCAACAACTTCATAGCTTCCATCGTCAGATTTTAAAATAGCTGCATCTTCTGTATCAGATTTAGCAACAGCTTCGGCTTTTTTTTGGGCTTCTTCTATAGATTTAAATTTACCATGTTTACTTGTTACATTTATTTTCTCATCAACAGTTTGATCTAAGTTGGCAATTCTTGAACCTATAGGTAATCCACTCATAAAAACCTTCCTGAAAATAACAATATAACTAATATAATTTTATCATAGTAACTTTATTTTTTTACATTATTTTCTACAAAATCAATAATATCTTTTTCAATATGTACACCGTATATATTAGCTATATCTTGTAACCCAGTTGGACTAGTAACATTTATTTCACTAACATAATCACCCAAAACATCTATTCCTGTAAAAATAAGACCCATTTCTTTTAATTTAGGGGCTAAAGTATTACATATTTCTAAATCTCTTGCTGTTATTTCGCATTTTTGAGATGAGGCTCCAGCACATAAATTACCTCTATGATCATATTCACTAGGCACTCTTAAAAAAGCACCTTTTGGTTCTCCATTAATTAAAACTATACGTTTATCACCTAGTTTTGCTTCTGGTATATATTTTTGGCACATTATAGTCATATTTCCATAATCTGTAGAAATATCTATCAAACTATTTAAATTTTTATCATTTTCTTCTAATATAAAAATACCTTCTCCACCTTTTCTATCTAAGGGTTTTAATACTATTTTTTTATTTCTTTCCAAAAATTCCAAAATAACTGTTTTATCTTTAGTAACAATAGTATCTACAATAATTGAAGGAAAATTTAAAATAAAAACTTTTTCATTAGAACTTCTAATAGAATCTGGATCATTTATTACTAAGGTTTTATCTTTTACCATACTAAGTAAATAAGTACAATAAATATATTCCATATTAAACGGAGGATCTTTTCTCATAAAAATAGCATCAAAAGCTGTTAAGTCTTTGGTTTCAGTTGCTAAATTTTCATAATGATGTTTACTTCTATCTAATTTTACTTTTATTGCTTTGGTAAAAACATTGCTTTTATTAGCATACATAAATTTTGTTTCTGTATACCAAACTTCATAACCTCTTTTTTGAGCTTCTAACATCACTACAAAAGAACTATCTCTTTCTATATTAAATTCTTCTATAGGATCGATTATAAATAACATTTTCATAAAAAACACCTTTTTATTTGTAATAAACTTAATAACTACTTCTGGGTATAGCGAATTATCTAATTTTTAACTTCTAACTTTTAACTTCTAACTTCTCACTATTTTCTATTCACGATTCACGATTCACGATTCACGTTCCTCTACTTCTAACTTTTAACTTCTAACTTCTCACTATTTTCGATTCACGATTCACGTTCCCCTACTTCTAACTTCTTTTCTAATATACACTTAAATATAACTTAAAATAACTAATTTTTTCTTTTCGATTGATTTTAGAGCTGGCCGTACCATCATACTTTTATACCATTTATTAAAAAAAGTATACATAGACAAATCTGCATGAAAAATAGAATGAATTTGCATAAATGACGCAATTTGAATATCAGCAAGAGTAGCCTTATTACCAACAAAGAACTTTTTATCTTTTAAATATTTGTCAATCATTATAGTACCTTGCATTATTTTTAGTTTGCATTGCTTCATAAAATCTAGATCTCTTTGCTCTACACCCTTCATAGCATTATTAAAAATAGCTGAAACAGTTGGGTTTAAATCTGTTGCTGCCCACATTACCCATTGATCTACTAAAGCTTTTTCTTTTTCAGTTTCACCCAAAAATTCAGGTTTATATTTATTTAATAGATATTTATTTATGGCTATAGATTCCCATAAAATAAAACCATCATCATCAATACAGGGTACTTTACCATTAGGGTTAATTTTTAAATAAAAATCCTTCTTATGTTCTCCTTTATTTACATCTATTTCTATTATTTCATAAGGAGCACCTGTTTCTTCTAATACCCAAAGAGTTGGTCCAACGCAAGAAGTTAATCTTCCACCATTTTTTACACTATAAAATTTGAGCATTTAAAATTTGCCTTGTATAATATTAAACATAATATATTATTATACCTTTGTTTTTTTTTATGGATAATAAAAATTTAAAACCTATAACAAGAGAGATAAAATCTAATCCTATAAGATCTAATCTAGAAAAACCTATTTCTACAAATGTTAAAAATGGTATTATAAATCATACTCTAAAAAAAGTAATTCCTAAAAAAGAAGAATTAACTCAAGAAAAAGAAGTTCCACTTGTTATAGAAGATAAAAAAATCTCTAATGAAGATTTTAAAAAATCTCAATACACTGTAAAGTTTGCAATGGAAATTTATATTTTCAAAAAAGATAAAGATGTTGCTATTCAGGTTTTAAAAAAAGCTATTGAAATTAATCCTAATAATGAAATAGCTTATTATAACTTAGGAGTAATTTATGCTGAAAAAAATGAAATTATATTATCAATAAATAGTTTTATTAAATGTTTAAATATTAATAGTAGAAATGAAAGTGCTAGGTTTAATTTAGCTAACCAATATATTAAAAAAGGTGACTATGATCTAGCAATAAAAGAATATGAAAGAATATTAGAAGAAAATGAAGTTTCAGAAGATGCTTTATATAACTTAGCTTATTGCCATATGAATTTTAAAGAGAGTTATGAAAAAGCAATCGAATATTTTAATCAATTAATAGTAATTAATTCTATTCATATAGAGGCTTACTTTAATTTAGCTTATTCTTACTATTGTATAGATGAAAAAGAAAAAGCTATTGAAATATATACTCAATTATTATTGTTAGAACCTGATTTTTCTATTGTTTATTACAATTTAGCTATGATCAATCATGAACTAGAAAGATTGGATAAAGCTATTTTTTATCTAAAAAAATATATAGATGTACCTAAAGAAGCTTCTGAATATTTGTATGTAAGAAACGCAAGAAGACGTTTGAGAGAATGGAAGCCTTCTGAAAATATAAATATTGATGATGAAAATACTTAGATTATAATAAAAAGTCTAAACTTTCTACTAAGCTATAAGCAGGTTTTTTGTACCAAGGAATATTTTCATATTCAGCTTTTGAAGCTTGAGATATAAAATAATCAAAAAATCTACTATCTACTTCTTTAGTAAAAGAAGCATCTGAAATAGCTAAATTAAGTTCTTGATTTTTACCAAAAGCTCTTGCATCAGCATTACAAGAACCTATAGTTGACCAAACTCCATCAGCAGATATTACTTTAGCATGATTAAAGCTATTATCTTTTTTACCACCAAGATAAACTTCTACACCGCCTTTTACTAATTGATTTATAGTCATTTTATTTGCCATAGTAACCAAAGGTAAATTAGTTTTGTTAGGAATTAGAACTCTAACTTTAACGCCTCTATTTTTAGCACTAACAATTCTATTTACAAATTCATCATCAGTAAAATAAGGCATTGCAATATTAATAGAATTTTTGGCATTATCTAATACAGCTAAAAACATTTTATAGATATCTTGTTTCTTTTTTATGTCATTCTTTTTTAAAGGATTAGTAATAGCAAGCCTTATAGGGTATTTTTTCTCTCCATCAGCAATAGGAGCTAAAGGCTCTTCATAAAGTTCTTTCATAGCAGTAGATATTTTACCACCACATAATTCCCAATCATTAAAAAATTCATCCATAGTTTCTTTTACAGCTTCACCTTCATAGCTCATCAAAACGTCATGGAATAAGCCGCTTGAAGCAAAGTTTTTATCTATATTCATACCTCCTGTCATAGCTACTTTTCCATCTGCGATATAAAGTTTTCTATGTGTTACAGAAGCATTTATACTAAAATCTTTTTTACCATAAGTTTGAACTTGTACTCCGTTTTTAGCCATTTGCTGAATAATTTTAACATCTGGATTACCAATAAAATCATAGATAAATTTTACGTCCAAACCTTCTTTGGCTTTTTGCATAAGAGCATCAGCTACTTTTTGACCTGTAGGATCAGTATGAAATTGGAATACTTCTACATAAACACTCTTTTTAGCAGCTAAGATCATATCTACTAAAGCAGGATAAGCTTGAGGTCCATCTATATATAATTTTAAGTTTTTATTTTCATAAGTATTTTTAGATTCTTTTAAAGATTGGTCTATGTATTTATTGATATTTTCTAAAAGAGGTGCTTCATCTTTAGAATCTGCACTAGAAATTTTTGTGGTTTCTTCTAAAGCTAAATTATCGAATCCTTTATTACAAGAAGAGAGTAAAAGACTTGTAACCATCATAGATGCTAAAAAAAACTTTGCTTTTTTCATTTTTATTCCTTAAAAGAATTTTAAACTTATTTTATAAAATACTTATATATTATAGCTTGTTTTATTCTTTTCTTGTTTTAAAATTATAAAAAATTGCTTATATTCATCTTCAATTCATTATTGTCAATAAAAAATAAAAAAGGGACAATTTTAAAAAATGAAAAGTACCCAATAAAAAAAATATTACTTTTGATTATCACCTCCGAAAGATTTTTTTCTATCTTTATTTGTTAGGCTATACTTTAAAAGTAAAAATATAATTCAATTATTTTTTTATTTAATATTACATAATAATTTAATATAATTACATATTATTTATTATTTTTTCTTTATAAATACTTTTATCTCTTTAAATTTACTTTTTTAACAATAATTATCTTATTTTTTTTATAATAAATTAGCTTTTTATTCTAGCATATTATACAATATACGCCTAGTTATCTAAAATTTATAAAAGAGATTAAAAATGTCTAATATTCCTAATTGTCCTAAGTGTAAATCTGAATATACATATGAAGATGGAAGACTTTTTATTTGTCCTGAATGTGCTCATGAATGGTCAGTAGAAGTTTCTAGTGAAGAAAAAAAAGAAAAAGTATTTAAAGATTCTAATGGAAATATTTTAAATGATGGAGATACTGTTTCTGTAATAAAAGATCTTAAACTAAAAGGTTCTTCTTCGGTTGTAAAAATGGGTACTAAGGTTAGAAATATAAGATTAGTAGATGAAGATCATGATATTGATTGTAAAATTGATGGTTTTGGACCTATGAAATTAAAATCTGAATTTGTAAAAAAGATATAATTATATAATAACTATTATTTATTTATAGTTTTTATACCTAATTTAAATAAAAGAAAATGAAAGAAACTATTGAAAAAATAGATATAAAAATATTTAAAACAGCTCAGGAAATAATCAAACTTCAGAAGGAATCTTATCAAATTGAATCTGAACTTATAGATTATTATGAATTACCTCCATTAAAAGAAAAAGAAGCAGATTTAATAAATTCAAAAGAAGAATTTGTGGTTTATAAATTAAATAATAAAATTTGTGCTGTTATTTCTTATGAAGTAACTAATGAATTTATTGATATTTTTAAATTATTTGTTTCTCCAAATTATATAAATAAAGGAATTGGAAGTAAATTATTAAAAGAATTGGAAGCACAGTTTCAAAATATAAAATACTTTAAAGTTCAAACAGGTCTTAAAAACACACCAGCAATAAATTTTTACCAAAAACATAATTATAAATTGGTAAATGTAATAAAAATAGATAGTTTAGAAATAGCACAGTTTCAAAAAATTATGCTAAATTGAGAACATAAAATGAATTTAAGACCTCCTACGGGGTATCAACCCCGCAGGAGGAAGGGATCGGGGGCTCTGCCCCCGTACCCCCTGAAACCCCAGAGCAGAGCTCTGAGGTATTCTCTAATAAGAATAAAAAGTTAGTAAGCTAAAATAGAATATTAAATATTTTTATTTGGCTCATTCCTAGTTGCCAAAAATATACCAACTGATACAAGAATTAAGGTAACACTTATAAGTAACCAAGTATTATGTACTTTCCTATACATAAAAAACCAGCTTACCATTAGCATTATTACAGCTATTATTTTACTTTTACGTGATATAGCTTTTTGAGTTTCCCAGTCAATTAATAATTTCCCTAAATGAGGATGATCATAAATCCACTTATGTAATTTTTCTGAACCTCTTGCAGAAAACCATGCGGCTAATAAAAGAAAGGGAACAGTTGGTAATCCTGGTAATACTACTCCTATAATAGCTAAGGCTAAAAAAAAGTAAGCCAATACCAAAGCAATATATTTTGGCATAAACCTCTATAATTCTAAATTTGTTTTAAATTATTTCTAATTAATTTCCCTAAAACTCTTTGCCTAGCTACAATTAGCTGTTTTTCTTTATATTTTTCATGACTAGCTTTTCCAAATCTATTTTCATGATGTGTTTCTACATCTACTACTTGTAGTTCATAAGGAAAAAAGAAACAAAAGGGCTCCATTATTCCAGTATCACCTATAGGATATTCCATTCTAATCATCTGACGACAAGTAAATTGTATAGATTTATATTCCTTACTAGTATGAGGGTTAATATTATAATTAGATTCTGTTAAAGAAGCTTCTTTTTCAGCTTCTTCTCTAAGTAAAAACTCAAATTCTGGTAAAGTAATTTCACCATTTTGTAATTGTTCTTTGTAATGATTTAAAATTTTCCTAAATATTTTAGTATCTAAAAGTTTATTCATAGAACGACTAGGTTTTACATTGCAAAAGTTTATAATACCTTTTTTTTCAAGGTGCTTTACTATCAATAGAGCATCTACTTTATCATGAGTAATAATTCTAACTCCTATTTGATCAAAAACATCGGCTGCTACATTTTCTATTTTATGTAAAAGTTTAAGGATAGTAGAAGTCCTTTCTTTTTTGGCTTTTATATCAATATCAAAAACTTTTATTCCAGTTTCGTCTTCACCAAAATATTTATCTCCATTTTCATCTATATAAACTGCTTCCCATATTTTGGTAAGTATTTGTTTTTGAATTTCTGGGAAAAATTTTAAAGAAATATCATTATTAACATGAGAAATAGTGTGCATGATCCTTAAGACAGCACAAGCCCATGGTTGATTGGGATTATCCATATCAGAAGCAATTAAAAGTAAATTTCTAAGATCTGCTTCTTTTTTTATTTCTGAAGGTATAGTTAAATAAGAAATTTTTGTAAAAGGATCAGGTATTAACATTTCTTCTAAAAACATAATAGCTTCTTGAAAAATATAATTAATTTCTGCTCTTATTGCTGGTTTTTCTAGATCATAACCATAAGTAACTAAAAATTGATCTGCTTCTTCAAAAGAGCTTATGGTAAGTCTTTGTAAATCTATAGAAGATTTACCACCTATCATTACATCTATAATATCCCAAGCAAAATCATACTTTAAAAAAGTAGATGCATTTTTTATAAAATTATCATCTACATTAGTAGTAGTATCACCAAATAATGTAATCATTTCTATATTTTTATTATTTTCTTCTTGCTCCACAAAAACACCAAAAATTATGTAATTGTAAAAATTGCCCTCTTCTATTTTATCTTTAAATTACATAAAACAATCAATAAATAATATTACAAATCATTTTTTCCAATAAGAAATAAAATCTTGTAATTCTTTTATTTCAGATTTTACTACCCATTTTAGATAAGTTTTATCATAATTAAACCAACCTGAATCTTCTGGTTTATTTGTATTACAAACTAAAAGATATTTATCATCTTTTTCTTGTATAACTCTTACTAACCAAGATTTATAATAAACTAATTTAAGAGCTTTTAATTGTAAATTATCATCTAATTTACTAACTTCTTTTTGAAAAGTACCTTTATCTATTTGTTCAAAACCTAAGGTATCTTTTATAAGCATAAACTGAATATTAATATCTTGATTTTTACTAACACTTTCACCATCACCATTATTTATAATAAAAGAATCTGTAGTTTCATCTACTATATTTAATTCATATTCATAATAAAAGCATTTTGAATGTCTTTTAGCTATTTCTTTAAATTTTTCGTCCTTTTCCATTTTTACTCCTTAAATCTCAAAAAATAATTTACTTCTAATAATTTAAAAAATAAAATATTAATATCTTTTATTTTTTGAGGAATTAGTTTATTTTCTTTATCTTTCATATTAATTTCATGAAAAATGTGCATTAATTTTTTTTGATCATCTTTTAAAAATTGTGAAACATGATAAGTTATAGCACTAATATTATCTATAAATGTTTTTACTAAGCTTTGAGAAGGCAAAGCTAATTTTTTTAATTCTGGATTAATAATTATTTTAGCCAAGCTTTGTCTTATTAAAGAAATATCAAATTTGGCTAAATCTGAGGCATAAATATTTTCATATTTTTTTGCTTCCAATTCTACTATCTGAGAATATTTCAAACCTTTATATTCATCTTCCTCAGAATTTTCAGATGATGATACAGGGTTAGCTTCTTTTATTTCTTCATCTTTTGTAATTATTGTTTGAATATGATTATTAGAGGGTTTTATGGAGGTATAAGAAATATCTTTTTTATCTAAAATTTTAGTTATATTATTGGTAAAATTTGTAGCTTTTATCTTTATGGTTTCTGGTTCAGCTATAGCATTTATTTGTTGAGATAATTGCTTTTCTTGTATAGATAAGAGATTAGTTTTTTCTTTTATTTTTGCCCCAAAATCAAAGGATCTAATAGTTTGTTCTTCTTTATTCATATTTTTTAAGGTTTTAGTTTAGAATAAGTCCAATCTGGTATAGCCCAACCACCTGCTATATTATTATCAATATCTTTTATAACATTATATAACATAGATTTAGCTTTAGCTAAAACAGCACCACCAAATTCAACAGCCATATCATAATATTTTTCTATTGCTGCAACCAAAGAAGATGTCCCTTTATTCCACGCATTAGAAAATTCTGCTTTTACATTTGCCATAAACTGGCTTGCTATATTTGCATATTTACTGGTTAAATTCATTAAAGTTGCAAAACCCGCTTTACTAGCTGATAAAAGAGATACTAATTTATCTGTTGGTAAAACTTTAGCTAGTTGTTCTCCAACAGCACTAGCAACATTTGCACCAGCACTAAGTATTTCTGGTAAACGATTTTTTATAACATTTAAATGTTTAGAAACTATTTCTTTTATTACTGTTCCACCTTGTTTTGCTAAATCTACTAAAGTATCTTCAAATCTACCTAATGCACCACCTACTCTACTTTGAAGATCACTTAAATAATTTAAAACTTCTTGACCTGCTTTTGCCGCATTAATAAGTGTGTTTTTAGTTGCTTGAAGTAATTTTTGAGAAGCTTCTAATGGATGTGTAGCAATATATTTAGCATAATCTACTGTTAATTTTTCAGCATTTGCTAAAGCTTCTAAAGAATCTGTTACTGCTTGTTTTGCAGTAGAAATTCCTTTACTAGCCAAACCAGAAACAAAATTGAAGGCTTTTTCAGAACCATTAATAATAGAATCTTTCATATTTGTCATAAAATCGGTAGCCAACTTACCATATTTAGCTGGATTATTATAAAAATCGGTAGCTAAAGCTCTAAATTTATTACCAAGCTCTCCAGCTAAAGATATGCCATCTTTTAAAAATTTTATTCCTGCTGTACCTAAATATTTAACCCCTTGTTCTGCACTCATAAGTCCTTTAGTAATTAAATCTTTAGCAAAATCAGCTGCCATAGCAGTTCCTTTAAAAATAGCTTTTCCTACATCTAAAGCTTTATTTGCTACTATTTGAGTGTATTTTTTGGGATTACTAGCAATATCTACTAATAAATCAGCTGCTTTATTTGCTACTTTACCAGCTCCACTTGCAAATTCTTTTATTAAATCTACGGCTTCAGAAACAACTTCATCAACTTTTTTACCTAATTGAGTGGCATATTTTTCTGGGTGTCTAATAACATCTGCTAAAGTATTTAAATCACTAGCAACTGATTTTAAAGTAGTATCCACAACTTCTGCATGAGCTGTTCCTACAGCATCTACTGCTCCGATTGTAGCTTCACCTACAGTTTTGGTAACAGCTGAAACATTATCTATCATTCCATCTGCACCATATATTTCTAATAAAGCTGGTGCAAAAATAGGGCTAGTTGCTATACCAGCACCTTTTATCAAAGCTGTTATTTCTGGAGACATTTTTTCTGGGTGTTCTCTAAAATAGTCTATAGCAAAATCTAAAGCTATTTCAACCCCTGCTAAGCCTAATTGTATCGGAAAATCAACATTTCCCACTCCTGTAGCTTCTAAAATCCCCAAAACGGTGTCTACTCCATTTGCAGCTGAAGCAAATAAAGCCAAAGCTCTGAGATCTTTTAATTTAGCTAAATTTTCTGGTGTATTTCTTGGATCTCCATCTGGATATTTAGTAAAATCAGTACCATCAGGAGCTTTGCCAGTCAGAGCTATTTTTCCTAATCTGATAGTATCATAACCAGAAGCTGCTGCACCTAATACTGGAAGAGCTTTACTAAGACCTTTAGCTATTTTAGAAGCAGCTTCTGCAATTGGAACTCCAAATTTTTCAAAAAATGGTTTTAATTTTTTTATTAAACCTAGTGCTTCTTCTGCTGTTGCAGGATTATTAAATTTCTCAGCAAGTATTTTAGGATCAGCATCTTTCAAAAATTTCTTTAAAATATCTACAGAAGTTTTATCACTAGCCGCTTTATCAAAGGCATTTATTATATTATCTAAAGCTTTAGGATTAGCTTTAAAATCTGGAGATTCAGCTAATTTTTTTATAGCAGCAATACCATCTTCACCCAAATCAGGAATATTTTTTAATTTAGTTTCTAAATCAGTTATAGCTCCTTCAGGAACATTAACTTTAGGTTTTACTTCAGGTGTTTCTGGTTTTATATCAGGTTCTTTAGGTTTTACACCCTGATTTGGTTTACTTTCTTTACCCGAATGAACATTATTAGTACTATTATCATTTGCATCTAAATTATTTGCTTCTGTTGGATTTTCCAAATTAGCTTCGGTATTAAAATCATCTTCCAATTTTATATTGTTATTATCAGGTTTTATATTACTTTCCAAATTAGTTTCGGTAGGTATTTTACCATCAGGTTCTTTAGGTTTTATTTCTTGGTTTTTAGGTTTTATATTTGTTTCATTAATAGTTTCTGGATTAACTTTAGCTTCTGGAGCATTAATTTTTATTTCAGGAGCTTTAGGATTAACTCGATCTGGAGCTAAAACTTTAGAATCAGTTTCTACAAATTCATTCCATTTAACAACTTTTACTTCACTATCATTAATAGGTGCTTTTAAATCTATTTCTGGCTTAGGAAAACCATCATTTGGAGTAGTAAATCCATTTCCTGAAAAAGGATATTGATAAATAACAGTATTTCTACCACCTTCTACAAAATCGGTACTAAAAGGAATTTTTACTTCATCTGGATAAACTTTTCCTACAGTAACTTGAATATCTTCTAGTTTAAAAGTAGGTTTTCCATTTTTTACAAAAGGAGATTTTTCATAATCTAATTTTAGGGCATCAACTAATTCTTCTGGTGTTTTTACTGTTTTTAGTAATTCTGGATCAATAACAAATTTTTGCAAGGTAGAATTTTCACCAGGGAAGGAAACTTTTGCAACAGTAATACCTTCTGCTGGTACAACATGAAAAGCTTCTCTTAATTGTTTTAAAGCTCCTAATTCTTCTGGTTTTAATTCACTAGGAAATTTTCTAATAGCAATATTTACATCTTCAGGAGATTTAAAAACTTTTTTTAGTTCTGGATTAGATTCTAATAAATCATTTACTTTTTTTGCTACAGGATCTGTATAAGGAGGTCCAAAAGATTTTTTAGTTGAATCTACTATATCTCTTAATCTTACTTCATCAGTAGTTTTTATAGTTTTTTCATAACTATCCAATTCTCTTTTTATTTTTTTAGAGCCATCTAGTTTTTTTTCTAAAGCTTTTAAGGTCGCTTCTGTATCAGGAGTAGCTCCATTTTTTTCTATTAGTTCTTTTAATTGTTTTATTTCTCCCTCAGTTTGCTTAATTTCTGATGCTACTTTTTCAGGAGGAAATTTAGCTTTTAATTCATCTAATTCAGCTTGATATTTTACTTGTCTAGTAGAAAAAGCCTCTGTTTCTTTATTAATAACATCAATTAATTCATTCTTTCTAGTAGGAGTTAACTTATCATTATTTAAAATAGCTTGAATTTCATTATTTAAAAAAGTTTTTAATTCGCCATCAGGTAATTTGTTTATACCTGCAATCCTATTTTCTAGTTTTAAAGGTGCAGTTATTTCTCCTAAATTCTGAGTAATTTTAGGGCTAAAAGTATTATTAAAATGTGTTTCTACTTTAGTCAAATCATTTATTTCTGCTTCTAACTTAGTTATTTTAGCTTTTAATTCCTCTACTTTTTCAGGTAAAGCGGTTTTTAATTCATCATTTAATTTAACTAAGCTTTTTTGTTTTTTAGCAATAGCACCATCTATATTTTTTAAATCATCTTGTAATTTAGGATTATTTAGTATGGTATTTATTTCCTCTGGAACATTGGTTTTAAAATCAAAATTTTTAACTTCTTCTTTTATTTTTAAAATACGTTCTTTTATAGTTTCAGGGGATACAGTATTATCTTTTAATAAATTAGTAATTTCATTATTAACTTTATCTTTTAGCTCTTTTGTAGGCAATTTATCTATAACTTTTTGTAAGTCAGAAACTTCGTTATTAGCAAAACCCACATCTCTTAATCTATTAGGTAATTTTACATCTTCTATAGGTGTATTTCTAAATTCTTCAAAACTTAATTCTGTTTTTTCGGCAGTAGCAATAGTATTAGCTTTATTTACATCATACTCATCTATAGGAAATTCACCTTTAGGGGTTAATTTACCACTTCCAGAATAAGGATAATTATAAATATCAATATCTCTTACTCCACCAAATTCTCTACTATAAGCCACAGAAATCTCATCTGGATATACTTTAGTTAAAGAAATTCTTACATCACTTAATTTAAAATCTGAAGCATTAATAGCATCTGCTCCAAAATCTAATCTCAAGCGATTTACTAATTCTTCTTCTGTTTTTATATCTTTTAATCTTGAGGCTTCAATAACAAAGCCTTTTGTATCTGTGTTAACACCTCTAGTTATACCATTTGTAGGAACTACTACTTTAGCAAAAACTTTTCCTTCAGAAGGGAAATTAAAAGAAGCATCTCTTAGTTGCTTCAAAGCAGAGCGTTCTATATCAGTAAGATCAGACGGTCTTCTTTTTACTGCAAGATTTACAGCTTCTGGAGTTGAAAAAACTTTTTTTATTTCTGGGTTAGAAGTTAAAATATCATCTATCTCTTTTGCGGCACCGGCATAAGGTGGTCCAAATTTTCTAGTAATAGCATCTAAAGTATCTTCTAAGCGTCCTACATTAGCATCTTCTATTGTAGTTTTTATAGCTTTAGTTCTTCTAGTATATAAATCAGAAGAAGCATCTTTTAATAAAGCTTCACTTTTTCCTAATTTACCTTTTAAGGTTTCTAATTGTTTTTCTAAATCTGGTGTAGAACCATTAGCTTTAATAAAATCTTCTAGCTTAGAGATTTCACCTTTAGTATTTTCTATAGAAGTTTCTAATGATTTTATAACTCTATTTTTAGTTTCTGGTAAAACTTCATTTACTTGTGTTTTGTAATAATCTTGAGCTTTTATAAAATTTTCAGCATCTTTCTTTACTGTATTAAAAAGCTCTCTTTTTTTATCTGTTGGTATAGTATCATCAGCTAAAATTTCATTTAATTTTTTAGAAACAGCTTCTTTTGCTCTTGGCTCATCAACTTTAGAAAAAAGTTCTTCTATTTGTTTTATCTCATGATTATTTAATACTTTTTCTAATTGTTCATAAACACCATCTGAAACTTTTAAACTAGCAAACTCGATGTATTTATGTTGTGCTTTATGTGTAGTTAATGGGTTTGAATGAACTTCTTCATTTTCTTCAATTGTTTCTTGGTTTTCTACTTTTACTTGAAAGCTAAAGCTGTTAGCTTCTAAACCATCATCATTAGTTACAGAAATATTTAAGTTTTCAGAAGTATCTTTTTGTTTTTCTAATAATTCAACAGCAGATTTTTCTGCTTCAGAAGTAGCACTTTGTTTTAAAGCTTGTAATTCTTTTTTGTCAATAAAATTATCATTTTTTCAGTAGTTAAGAATAATATTTTGTAATAAAAAAACATTCAGAAGAAAAATAAAATTAAAGTTAAAGTAAAAAAAGAAAAAGCTAATAAGAATAAAATTTAAGCATAACAAAGAAATGGAAAATTAATTTCCACAAATATCAAGAATTAATAATAAATTATTCTATAAAGCACCTCCTTTTAATTTTTTTTTGTTAGAGAGTTATGATGTATTAAATTTTAGTTGAAAAGGTTTATTCTCAAAACTTTCAAAAATTAGTTCAAAATCTTTTATCCAGCCAAGTAATATTCCACCTAATAATTTAGAAAAAATATATTTTATTGATAAATTGTTTGATAAAACTTTTAAAACATCTGCCTTTAAGAATAACTGGTTTATTATGTGAGCTATCTGAATTAACAGATAAACAACTTTCATACCATTAGGTTTTTTAGTATAAATGTGTTCAAGATTGTAACCATGATGCTTTTGAGTATCAAAACCTTCATTTTCTATCTTCCATCTCAACTGAGCATTAGATTCAATTTTTAATAAATTTTCAGATTTTATCTTAAAGTTTGTAATAAAGGCTCTTACTACTTTTTCATTAAAATATTTAGCAAAAATATTTATTTCAAATTCGGAATATTCAATTTTATTCATCCACCGATACATTGTTTCTTTATCTTTAATCTCTGGTAATTCAATCTTTCCTCCTATTGCAGTCTCCCTATTTTCAAAGAACCCATTGAAGTCCTCCCATACTGTTTTTAAATTACCTTCCTTAAAAGTAATTATGTATTTCCAATTATGGGTATTACAGATTTTTAGTACACTGGCATTTGGATATAATCCATCAAGAAGCAGACAAATTTTTAATCTTGGAAAAAATTTCTTTATTTTTTCTGAAAGACGATAAAATGCTTTAAGTTCACAATCTTGTTTATCAAATTCTTTATCTGCTGGATTCTCAATAAACTCTGTTGCAACTGATATTGCTAATCCATTTGATGTTACTATTTTAGCTTCTAGTACCCTATGAAAATATTGTTTTTTACCATTTCTTGTTTCATAAAGACAATGTTCACAATGTTTTTCAGTAAAACGATAAATCTCTGTTCCATCTATTGCTATCAGATAATATATTCCTAACCTGTAATTCTCTAACTGTCTACTTCTTAATAATTTATTTGACATTTTATAGGTTAATTTTTCCAATTCTGATATTTGAAATTTATTCCAAAAATATGCCAAAGTATCTCCATTGGGAATACTTATCAAATTTAAGTTAAAAGCTTTATTTAGAAATTCTTTTGCTTCTATTTTGCTTAACTCAATATTATAGTTTCTCCTTGAACCTGTGAAACTAAAGAGTATTAAGCTTAAATTTATAATCTCATGTATTTGATAATGGCATTTTTTCTCTTGGCGGAAATCTTTTAATTGACTTATCCAAGTATGGAAATTTGGAAAAAATTTTTTATAGACGCAAAATAACTGCTGGCAAAATTAATTTTCTCTAACTTTTCTGACTTTAGGGGCTTTCTTTTTTCTCTTTTTTTTGGCATATTACTTTTTAGGTTAAAATTATGGAGTATATTTTACTCCAAATTTTTTTTTGTGTTAAAAAACTTCTAAAATTTTTTTTCAATATGCTTTATTTATTCATATTTCAGTGCGAAAATTTGTTCATTCTTTATTACTGTCATTTTTTACAGATGATAAAAGTTTCTCCCTAAAATTGGAAGAAACTTCAAAACTTCTATTTCCTATTTGTAAGCTCATTAATTATTTTTATTTTTTATAAATAAAATAGCTATTTCATAATAGTTAATAATATTATTAACAACATGAAATATGAGTTAATCAATAAAACTATTGACTAACAGTTGGGTTTATAAATTCAAAAACCCCAGTTTTAGGTAAATTTCTGGTGAATGAAGAATAATCATAAAAAGCTATTCTTGATTCATGATTATTTATAGCAAAAGCATTTCTATATATAGTTAAGCTACCATAAGAAATATCAGTACCTTGATCATATTTAAATTGCTCTTCTATTTTTTTGGGTAATAAAGATGATTCTATTTTACTAACAGTATAAAAAGCTTTCTTGGTAGTATAACCAATCTCTTTAGCAAAACAATTAATTCTATTTCCTTCATTAGTTTTATCTTTTAAAAGTACCTTACTTAAATTAGTTACTATTTTATTTTTATTACTTTCAGAAATTTTAGCATTGTATATAGTTAAAACACTGTCTTTATTTTTCATAAATTTATCAACAGCATTATTAATGGTAATAGCTTTGTTAGCTTTTAAACTTTTTTCATTTATTAAGTCATAGTTTTTTATAGAACTGTTAGCTGATACTAATTGAAAATTAAAAGCTAAAGGATCCTTATTAGCTTCTCCAATTATTATAGGAGCTTCAGTCGCGTCAATTACGCCATTTTTATTTAAATCTAAGGCTTCAAAAATTTCTTTAGCAAAAGTTTTATCTATAGTTCTAGAGTTATTAGAACTTATATTTGAGTTATTAGGTTCAGCTTGAATTGTATTTTCTAAGGAATTATTATTAGCCGAGCAAGAAAAAACTAATAATGAAGAAAAAATAATCGCTATTTTCTTTGATATTTTTAACATTTTAGCACCAAATAATTAAACTATTATTATTACAAAAACTTACTTTAGTAATTTAATAAAAAATATAGCTCTAATACTTAAAGTTATTTTTTATTTTTACTTAATTAATTTAAATAATTTTTTATATTATAGCATTTTTGTATTAAATTTTAATCTAATATATTAATTAAAATGATAAGACTAATAAGTTTAATACAAAAAACTTACATTTCAAAAGAAGCTAAAAATTCCCATCTTTCCATTTTTGTAGCTAGTTGATTTTCTATTTCTTTATATCTTTCATTCCATTTAGAAATATTATCAAAATTAGTATCTCCTGTACTAAACTTAAGATCTAATTCTGTTTTCTCTTTTTCTAATTTTTCTATTTCTCTTTCTAGTTTTTCCATTTCTTTTTTTTCATTAAAAGAAAGTCTTTTTTTCTCTTCTGGTTTATTTCTAACATAAGCTTCTTTTTTTTCATTTTCTTTTTTTAATTCTTCAGCTTCTTTTTCTTTTTTATAATCTAAATAATCTGAATAATTACTAGGAAATTGTTGTATTTTTCCGCTACCATCAAAAATAAAAAGATAATCTACTACTCTATCCATAAAATATCTATCATGAGAAACTACTATCAAACAACCATCAAAATCATTTAGGAAATCTTCTAAAATACCTAAAGTTTTTATATCCAAATCATTTGTAGGTTCATCAAAAATAAGAAAATTAGGGTTTTTTAATAAAACATGCAATAAATATAATCTTCTTCTTTCACCACCAGATAATTTACCTATAGGGGTATAATGCATTCCAGATGGGAACATAAATCTTTCTAACATTTGCCCTGTGCTAACAGTTTTACCATCAGCTAAAGTAATAGATAAACCAGATTGTTTAGCAAATTCTAAAACAGTAGTTTCTTCATCTAAAGGGGTACTATATTGATCAAAATAACCAAAATGGGTATTTATACCTTTATCAACTATACCTATATCTGGGTTTTCTTCACCTGTTAAGAGTTTTAAAAAAGTAGTTTTACCTGTCCCATTTTCACCAACTATACCAATTCTTTCATTTTTTTTGAATTTATAAGAAAAATTATTAATTACTTTTTTTTCTCCATAAGATTTTGAAGCTTTATCTACTTCTAAGATTTTTTTACCTAATCTTCTACCAGAAATACTAATTTCTATACCTTCATTTCCAGTATTTTTTTCACGGTTCATCAAACTATGAACTCTTTCTATACGTTCTTTAGATTTAGTTTGTCTAGCTCTGGCACCTCTTTTTAACCATTCTAGTTCAACTCTTAAAATAGATTTATTTTTTTGTTCTTCATGAATTAAAGTTATTTCTTGTTCTGCTTTTTTTTCTAAATAAAAGGTATAATTACCATTATATTGATAAAAAGTTTGTCTATCTACTTCATAGATGCAATTAGCTACATTATCTAAAAAATATCTATCATGAGTAACAAATAAAAGTGCTTTGGTGCTTTTTTGTAAGTAATTTTGTAGCCACTCTATAGTTTTTACATCTAAATGGTTAGTTGGTTCATCTAAAATAAGTAAATCACAATCATCTAATAAAGATTGAGCTAAAGCAACCTTTTTTAACATACCACCTGATAACGTTTCCATTTTTATGGCTAAATTATTAAGACCTAATTCTGATAAAACAGATTTTATTTCAGCTTCATATTGCCAAGCTGAGATTCTATCCATTTCTGACATTACTTCAGAAAATTCTTTTTCTATTTTTTCATCAAATTCGCCATGTGAAATTTTTTCAGATAAAAGTTCATATTTTTTTATTAATTGAACTTTTGGGGTATCAGCTTTTAAAATATGATCTATAATTGTGTCGTTAGTATTGAATTTTGGTACTTGTTCTAAAAAATTAATTCTAATACCTTTTTTTAAAGATACATTTCCCTCATCATATACTTCTGTTCCCGCAATTATTCTTAAAAGAGTACTTTTACCACAACCATTAACACCAATTAAAGCTATTTTTTGCTCAGAATCTATCCCAAAAGAGATCGAATCAAAAAGTTTTTTACCACCTTGCCATTTAGTTAGTTTATCTATTGATACTATATTCATTCTTTAAATTCACAATTTTTTTAATATTTAAAAGTAAGCCTTTTTACATCATTATAACAATTTTAGTACTTACTGACGAGAACTACTAATTAAAAGTAAGTATTGGGTGTATGAAATTCTACATTATATTAATAGAAATATTTTTTGAAAGTTAACTTATAATATTTTAGCCACGGATTACACTAATTACACTGATAATAACTCTTTTAAAAAACTATTTTTTTTATATTTTTTATCCGTGTTTTCTGTGAAATCTGTGGCTAGACAAAAAATTAAATGTTATTTTTCATACGCCCGTAAGTATTATAGCTACTTCTTTATAAATCAAGTAGAAAATTAATTGTAAAAGTTGCTTAGATACTGAATCAATACTGAATCAAGTTCAGCATGACTTGAGGATGATTATAAGCAACTTTTTATAATAATTTTAAGTATAGATAATTATAACTTTTATGCTAAAAATATAGGCTTAGCTATAATAGTTTTTATTTTTTACAAAACTTTTTTTTGATTATAGTATAATTAATAGATCTATAATTTTAGGTTTTGTTTAAATTAAGGAAAAAATTATGACCTTAGAAATGGAAGAAAAATATTTATCAAAAAGAGTTCAAAATATACAAGAATCTCAAACTCTTCAAATTACTGGAAGAGCTAAAAAAATGGCTTCTGAAGGGAAAGATGTAGTAAGTCTATCAGCAGGTGAGCCTGATTTTCCTACACCTGATTTTGTCTGTGAAGCTGCTATAAAAGCCATAAAAGATAATTTTACTAAATATACAGCTGTTCAAGGTATTCCAGAACTTAGAAAAGCTATTGCTGAAAAACTATTGCAAGAAAATAATTTAAAATACTCACCAGAACAAATAGTAGTTAGTAATGGAGGTAAACAATCTATTGCAAATATATTTTTGGCTTTATTAAATCCTAATGATGAAGTAGTTTTTCAATCTCCTTATTGGGTAAGTTATCCAGAAATGGCTCATTTATGTGATGCTAAAGAAGTTGTAATTCATACAGATATTACTACAAATTTCAAAATGACTCCAGAACAAGTAAAAAATGCTTTAACTGATAGAACAAAAATATTTGTTTTTAATTCTCCTTCAAATCCTACTGGTACAGTTTATACAGAAGAAGAAATAAGAGCTATAATGGAGGTTTTAAGAGACAGAAAAGATATCTTTATTATTTCTGATGAAATTTATGAATATTTAGTTTATGGTGATGTAAAACATTTTAGTCCTGCTCAAATTGAAGGATTTTTTGATAGAGTAATAACAGTTAATGGTGTTTCTAAAGCTTACTCTATGACAGGTTGGAGAATTGGTTATGCTGCTGGTCCAAAATGGATTTTAGATGCAGCTAATAAAATTCAATCTCAAACTACCTCAAACCCAGCTTCTATATCTCAAAAAGGAGCTTTAGCAGGTATTTTAGGTGGTAAAGATTTTATCGAAACAATGAAAAAAGCTTTTGTAGATAGAAGAGATTTTATGTATGAAGAACTTAATAAAATAGATGGTATGAAAGTAAATAAGCCTGATGGCGCTTTTTATATTTTTGTTTCTGTAGAAGGTCTTTTAGGTAAAACTTTTGGTGGAAAAGAAATGAAAACTTCAGCTGATTTTGCTAATTATTTATTAGATAATTTTTATTTGGCAACTGTACCTGGAGATGCTTTTGGTGCAGAAGGATATTTAAGACTTTCTTATGCAGACTCTATGGAAAATCTACAAAAAGCTGTAGAAAGAATGCAAAAAGCTGTTAATAGCTAATTATTAATTTGTATGCTAAAAATATTGGAATATATATAACAGTTTGTTGTAAACAGTGTGTTACAACAAACTGTTTCAAGTCAGTATTTTCTGTAATTATTTTTTATAGTTTATTCTAAAATATTATCAGTTATGAGTTTTAATTAGCCTAATTCCATATTTTTAATTTACATTATTATGTTTTCGAAAAAAATTGGGGTGTCTCAAAACACGAAAAGCATTTCTTTTATCCTACCAAAATATTCTATTTGTTAACAATTTTTTTTGTAAAAAATAACTTTTTAGACATACTTTCATATATTATATTTGTATTTTATTTATATTGGAGTATCTATAATAAATTTGAATAATAAATATTTAAGACTAATTGAATTATTAGAAAAAAATGGGGAGGGAAAAATGAAAGCATTTGGAAACTCAATGACCCCAATATTAAAAAGTGGAGCATTACTTACATTTAAAAAATTTACTGATTATGAAATAGGAGATATTGTATTTTGTAAAGTTAAAGGAAGATTTATAGATGCTCATAAAATAATAAAAAAAGACTCAAATAGAGGCTATTTAATTGGAAATAACCATGGTTTTCAGAATGGTTGGACAAAAATAATTTATGGAAAAGTTATATTAGTTGAATAAGAATAAAAAAGCTTTCTAAAAATTTTTAGAAAGCTTTTTTGATAATTTACCTTATGGTTTTTCACCAACTTGTTGTAAAAACGAAACCACAATACCTGCACAAGTTTTATTAGCAAGAGGTAAAACTAAAGCTCTTACTTTATCCCAGTTACCGTTATTTTCATCTTCTTTATGGTTTGCTATTTTAAATAAACCACGAGCAATAGTTGCATTATTTTTTATTACATTTCCAGGTAATCTACTATCAAAATAAATACCCCATTTTTCACCTTGTGGATAAGGTCCTTTTCCATTCCAAACACCACCATCATAATTTTTTGAAGGTAAATATTTTTCAAAGTTTTTTGATACTGCTTTTTCAAATGGATTATGAGTTAATTGATCCAAACGTAATAAACTATAACTATGATGAGGAACTGTTACATCTTGAATAAAATGAGCTGTTCTTCCAAGCCATTCCCAAGCTTCTTTTTGCTCTGGAGCATCAGCTGGTAAACCTTTTTTCCATGCTTTTACAGCATTATCATAATATTCATCAGCTTTTTGGCTTGCATTTTTCAAACCAAACCAACCTTTATCATTTTTTATCAAACCATGCTCTAAAGCAGGGAATGGACCGTTATAAGTTGTACTATGATGATCTGGCCAATCTAAATTTTCACCTAAAGTATTTCTCCAATAAGCTACGTATTTTTGTGCATTAGTATAACCATCATTTCCTAATACTTCTTCTACACCAGAACCATTAATATCTATGGTAGTAAAAAACTTAAAATGATTTACATATTCAGGCCCTATTTCACTAGGTTTTATTTCTGTATTTTGAGGGTTTTGAGCTGGTTCAGGTGCATTTATTACATTCAATATAGAAGGGCTTAATTTTGAACTATAAGGTACATTAGATTTTGCACTACTAATTTCTGTATTTTGCTCTAATGGCTGTATTATTTGATTTTCTGAGATTTGATTACAACTTGTTGCTAAGGTAATAGTAACAAGTAGAGTAGATAGCGCCTTTGCTTTCATATATTATTAAAACCTGCGTTAAAATTATTTTAATCTGATTGTAACTAAAATATAATAGTCTGTCAATTTATTTTTTCAATTTAATTGAAACTTCAAAGGGTCTATTCCAAGGAAAAAATATTTTATCTATATAAAAATTAAGCTTAAGATTTAAATTATTAGTATAAACTTCTTTTATTCTATTTTCTAAGTTATTTTTTAATTCTTCTAATTGTTTAGAATTTAAAGGGAAACCATTTTTTTCTATAAATGATAACCTTTCTAAACCTTGATATAACCAATCATCAAAAAATCTTTCTAATAAAAAGTTATAATGATTTTCTTCTTTTTGTAAATATGTAGCTTCAAAGTTATTTTTATTTTTTTCAGTTAATATTTTAGTACTAGCATGTGCAATAGCTGTACCTATTCTATTTCCTGTGGTATTCCAAGCAGAAAAAGCTAAAATATTTGTAAGATCTATATTTTCTGCTAATTTAAACATAAAATCATGATTAGCTCCATTAGCATAAGCTGAATCTATTAAAATTATTCTTTTATTATCTGATAAAAATTGTTTTATTCTATTAATATCATTTTCAATAATATTATTATCAACTTTAATAATTTTTTCTTTATAAATAGTTTTTAAATAATGATCTTCTTGTTCTTCTTGAGATAAATGTATATAAATAATAGCCTCACTGTCTGAGAGCTTATTAGTAATTTCTCCACCCAAAGCATTAATTTGAAACTTAAGTGTTTCTTTTATAGGTATTCCTTCATACATAGTTATAGAATTTTCTTTTTTTTCTGTATCAGAATATTCTACATAAAATTTAGGGGTAAAATTTTCTAATTTATTTATTAATCTAGCTGTAAGTACAGAAACAGACTCGTCTGCTCCAGGGTAAAGGATAACTTTATTTTTTAAACCTAATACCTCTATTTTTTGTAATAAAATATTTCTTTCTATTACATTAAAGCCAAATTTTGCAGAATCATCTGAAGAAATAACTAAAAAATCTAATTCACCTTTTTTTACCATCTCAATAAGGTGCATATTTACCTTTAAGTTTCTTACTCTATCATTTAAATAATCTTCTAAAATTTCATTAGGTATTTGCTCTTTTAATTTTTTTAGATCTTCTTCTAAAGATTCTTCTGGTAAAAGTTCTAATTTAGGCTTTAAAATATCAGTTAATTCTCCTTTTTGATAACTATCAAAATCAATTAACTTATTTTCATGAATTAGATAAGAATACTTATGAATTAATTTACCATAATCTTTCCAATATTCTTTTTCTTCTTGATTTTCATTACTATCTGAAATTCTTTGTATCGTAGTACAAACATAAATATTTTTTAGTTCTTTTATAATTTCAAAATTTTTAATTATTTGTTCAAAAGTACCTTGAGTTTTTCTTGAAGGAATTAACCCACCATACGCTAAAGTATCAGCAGCTAAAACCATACCATCTATATTTTTTTGTGCTTTTATAAAAGAAATAATTTTTTCTCTATCAGCTATTTTTTCCAAATTACCCATAAATTCTATAGGTGGTAAAAGAGCTTCTATATTATAAATCTCTGCAATTTGTTTTGGAAAATTATAAGTACAAGCCCTATCATCTAGAGGTAAAATAATAATTTTTTTCATTTAAAAAATATTCCCCATATTATTTATAGCATTATTTTTTAGTTTATCTCTGGTGTCATAGTATTTTACCATTTCTATACTAGTATGACCTGTAGCATTAATAATGGAAATAAAATCTTGATTATTATTAAGAGCTTGTTCTATAAAGGTTTTTCTAAAAGAGTGAGGTGTAATATTTTTATCGGGTAAAATTTTAGATACTTCTTCTCTTACTATTTTAAAAATAAGGTCAGTTGAAACAGGTTTTTTGGTATCACCAGTTCTATTATTTACAACAGGGTGAAAGATATAACTACTATGCTTTCCATATTTTTCTTTAAATTCAAAAAGTAATTTTAATAAATTATCTGGTAAAGGTAATTCTTTATAAGTTCCACCTTTTTGAAAAACAGTAATAGATTGTCTATCTTTATTTAAGTCTTTCCATTGTAAATTAGCTATTTCATTTCTTCTTAAAGCTAATAAAAACATAAATAAAAACATTAGATAATTTCTAAAACCTAATTCATTTATTTCTTTTTTCTTTTTTAGGCTTTCTAAAACTTCAAAAATTTCAGCTCTAGTACAGCTAGTAGTAGTACTTCTTCTATGTACTTTTAGTGGGGTAAAATTAGCTACAGGGTTTTTGGGATAATTATAAACATTAATTAAAAACTTAAAAAAAGCAGATATAGCATAAGCCTTTCTATTTACAGTTTTAGCATTAATAACTCTGTCTGGATAATATTTTTCTGCTTTTCTAAAAGAATTTATATGTTTCATAGTAAATTTTACTATTTCATGATAAGGAATATTGCCTAAATCTTTTAAAAAAGCTACATTTAATTTTAGAAAAAATTCTTTTATATCATTTCTATAGGCTCTTTTAGTTTGTTCTGAGTTTTTAAGTTTTAAAAATTCTTCTATAACTTCTTTTATAGTTTTTTGTTGAAAATCCTGAAAATATAATTCAGCAGATTCTAATTTATCATTATCATCATAAATTATAAGTTCAGTATTTTCACTCATTTTTTATACCTAACTTTTAGCCAATAGTTATTTAAAATCAACTAATTCAATTTCAAAAATAAGAGTTGAATAAGGTGTAAGAACTTCACTTTTTTGTTGCTCTCCATAAGCTAATTCTGGTTTTATATAGAGTTCATATTTAGCTCCTTTAGACATCAACTGAATACCTTCTTGCCAACCTTTTATTAATTGATTTAGAGGGAAAGAAACTGGTTTACCTTCTTTACTAGTACTATCAAATTCTTGCCCAGAAACAACAGTACCTTTATAATTAACTGTTACTTGGCTACTTGCTTTAGGATGCTCTCCAGAACCTTCTTTTATTACTTTATATAAAAGCCCTGAAGCTGTTTCTTTTACTCCTGCTTCTTTTTTCTTTTTATCTAAAAATTCTTTACCTTCTTTTTTATTTTTTTCAATTACATTTTTACTTTCTGCTTCTCTTTTTGAGGCATTCTTTTTATTTATAGCAGCAAAAAGTGTTTTTACTTCTTCTTCTGTTAATAAAGATGTTTCACCTTTAAAAGCATTTTTTACACCTTCTTTAAAAGCATCAACATTAACGCTAACACCTTGTTTTTTCATGTTTTTACCAATATCATAACCAACAGCATAAGATACTTTGTCATCATCAGATTGTAAAGCTGCTTTATCAATTTTTTTTTCTTTTTCACAAGCTGTAAAAACTAAAGTAGCCATTAAGGCTAAAGCAAAACTAAATTTTTTCATTATATATTCCTTATTATATATTTTATTTTATGTGTAATCTTATAATATACTCAAAAGTAATTGGTTTTCATAAAAGATAAATTTGAAACTATATTGTAGCAAATGTTTTATCTTTTTACTTTTTACTTTTTTTCTAGTATATTAGCATAATAAGTTAGTAGTGAGCAGTGAGTATTGACCAGAATTTTAGTAAAAATTACTCAAAAGAAAATTGTCCCAATTTACCATCTCTTAATTCTTTTATAAAAGTTTTAGCACTTCTTTCTATATCTAACTCTGCACCAGACAAAAGAAAGTTTCTTTTTTGAGCAAAAATTTCTATAGTAAAATCATTTCCATGAGTTTCAAAAAAATCTGGTGATGTTTTTTGTAAAATACCTATCATTTCTCTAGATGTTTCTAATGGTTCATAAGCTTCTGTACTTATAGATCCTAACATAGCTAATTTTACAGCTAATTCTTGGCTTTCAAATTTTGGTAAAATTATACCCGGAGTATCTAATAATTCTAAATTTTCACCAATTCTTACCCATTGCACAGTTCTAGTTACACCAGGTTTATTAGCCGACTTTACTTTTCTTTTTTCAACTAATCGATTAATTAAAGTTGATTTTCCTATATTTGGCAAACCAACTACCATTACTCTCAAATCTCTTGGTAAAACACCTTTTCTTGATAATTTTTGTTTTAATTTGTCATGATATTTTCTTAAAATACCTTTTAGTTTTAAAATATCTTTTGAATTAGTTGCAGAAATGGACAAAGCTTCTATATTTTTATTTTTCCAATATTCTAAAGATTGCTCTAATTTTTCTTGATTTGCCAAATCAGACTTATTAAGAACAATAATTCTATCTTTATTATTTAAAAATTCTTCTATCAAATTAAAGTGGCTACTTACGGGTAGTCTGGCATCTACCATTTCTATAACCAAATCAACTAATTTTATGTTTTCTTTAAGATTTCTTTGAGCTTTAGCTATATGCCCAGGATACCAATTTATAAGTTGCATTTTTTATGTTCCAAAACATCTATCACCAGCATCACCTAAACCTGGAACTATATAACCATGCGAATTAAGTTCTTTATCTACTGTAGCACAATAAACTTCTACATCTTTATGAGCTTCTGTTAGTTTATCTATTCCATATTGAGATGCTATTAGACAAATAAATTTTATATTTTTGGTAGGCATATTTCTTTTTTTAAAAACATCTATAGTACTTATTGCAGAACCACCTGTTGCCAACATAGGATCTGTTATTAAAACAATAGTATCTTCTCCAATATTATCTGGTAGTTTTACATAATATTCTACAGGTTGTAAGGTTTCTTCATTTCTATATAAACCAATATGTCTAATTTGAGCAAAGGGCAAGGTTTCCATTACGCTATCAACCATAGATAAACCAGCTCTTAATATAGGGGCTACAATAAACTTATTTTGAAAATCTACTCCTTCAGCTTTTGCTACAGGAGTTTCTATAGAAACATCTTTTGTTTTTATTTTAGAAAAAGCCTCATAAATTAAATATTTTGAAGCTTCTCTAACAGAATTTCTAAATTTTACAGAATCAGAGTTTTTATCTCTTATTTGAGTAAGAAAATATTGAATTAACGGATTTTGGCAAACGTAAACATTTTCTTTTATATTTTCTTTAAGACTCATTATAATTAATCCTATTTTATCTAATTTAGCAACTAGTGATTAAGGTTTTTATGCTAAAAATACACATAACATATACATTTCACTAACCAAAATAATATCTTAACATAAAAGTTATAACTCTTTTTTAATTCGCAACGTTTTTTTACTTAAAGTTATTTAAGCTAATTCTTTTTCTAATTTTCTAAGCTCAATTTTATCCAAATCAGAAGCTATTTTTAAATCTTCTTTTATTTTAAAATCAAGTTTTAAAGCTTTATATAAGAATAATTTATAATCTTTCATCTTTGCATATTCTATTTTTTCTTCTAAAAGATCATGAGCTTTTTCTAATTCTCCTAATTCTATTTTTAAAAGAGCGTATAAATAGACAATTTCTAATCTAATATAAAAGAATTCAGATTTTTTGAGCATATCAGAAATTTCTTCATATATTTTTTGAGCAGGCTCAAGTTTTTGAGTTTTTATATAATATTCAAATAATAATAGTTTGGCTTGCATATGTATTTCTTTATTATCTAAATTTTCTATAGTTTTTTCAAATTGTTTATGTTCTCTAACAAATTCTTTAAAATCACTATCTAATAAAGCTTTTCTAGTTTTAAAATAATGATAATAAGCTACTAAGATATTTAATCCAGTTTGTGCCGAATTTATTTTTATTTCATTTAGAAATTTTTCAAAACGTTCTTCTGCTGGTTTTTTGGCAAAATAAATTTCACCTAAAGCTAATAATCCTTTGCAATAATTAAATTTATCATTATTATTAAGAGTTTTTTGTAATCCTATTTTACATATTTCTAGGGCTTTATTAACTTTACCAGTATTTAAATAAACTAATGGTAAATGAGTGTACCATCTACCCAAATTTAGTTCGTCTTTTAATTCTTCTGCTATTTTTAGAGCTTTTTCAAAGTAATCTAAAGCTTTTGATTCATCACCAGATTTATGATAAACAATTGCTATATTACCATAACAAGCACCTATTCTCCTTTTATCATTAGATTCTTTGGCTAAATCTAAGGATTTAAAACCAAAGGCTAAAGCTTCACTTTGTAAACCAAGTTGACTATAAGGAGTAATAATACTACCCATCCATCTACTTTGATTATTTTTATCACCTATTTCATCGGTCAAACCTAAAGCTTTTTTAGTAACTTTTATTGCTTCTAATTCTTTACCCAATTTACTATAAGCTATTCCCATATTACCAAGCCATCTATTTTGATTATTTTTATCATTTATTTCTAAAGAAACTTGATAAGCTTTTTCAAAGTTTTTAAGGGCTGATTGCTGATCCCAAGTTCTACTATAAGCTACACCTATAGCACCTAACCATTTACCTTGGCTCATTTTATCGCTTAATTTTTCAGATATTTCTAAAGCTTGATTAAAATATTTTATAGCTTTAACTTGATCTCCTAAATTACTATAACAAAAACCTATAGTTCCTATCCATCTACCTTCATTAAATTTATCACCTGTTTCTTGAGAAACTTTATGAGCTTTTTTTAGATAATTAATAGCTTCGGTCTCATTTCCGATATTATTATAAATAGTTCCAATTGAACCTAGCCAACGACCTAAATTTAATTTATCACCTATTTTTTTAGAAATTTCATGAGCTTCTTTTAGATGTTTTAAAGCTTTTTTTGTTTCACCTAAATTAGAATAAGCATTTCCTAAGTTACCCAAACAAGCTGATTCTCTTCTTTTATCAGAAATTTCTTTAGCTATTTTTAGAGCTTTTTTACCATATTTAATAGCATTTTCCATATCACCTACATTACTATAAGAATAAGTTAAAGCTCCTAACCATCTACTTTCATCGGCTTTATCCAAAATTTTCTTAGCTATTTTTACAGCTTTAGTCATACATTCTATAGCATGATTTTCATCACCCAATTTACTATAAGCAATTCCTATAGAACCTAAAATTCTTTCTTGTCTTCTTAAATCACCTGTTTTATAAGTTATTTCAATTGCTTTTTGAAAATAGTGAATAGATTTTTCTTGTTCACCTAATCTACTATAACAATTTCCTATATCATTTAACCAATTACTTAAGCTTTTTATATCATTAATAGCTTCTGAAATAGACATAGCTTTTTCTAAAAATTCTATAGCTTGTTTTTGTTTACCCAAATTTGAAAAAGCTAGTCCTAAATAACCTAACCAACGGCTTTCAGACTTTTTATCTTCTAACTCTTCAGCTATTTTTAAAGCAGCTTCATAATAATCTATTGCTGCTTTTTCATCACCTAATTTACCATAAAAAACACCAATATTACCTGTACAAGTACCTATATTAATCCAATCTCCGATTTCTTGAGAAATATTTAAAGATTGTTCGGTTATTTCCATAGCTTGTTTTTGATCTCCTAAATTACTAATAGAAATACCTAAATTGGATAACCAAATAGCATTATTATATTTATCACCTATTTCTTTGGCAATATTAACAGCTTCTATGGTATATTTAACAGCTTTTTTTTCATCTCCAGTATTACTATAAAAACTGCCTAAATTACCCAACCAAACACCTTGATTAAATTTATCATCTTCTTCTTTAGCATATTTCAAGGCTTTTTCAAAATATTTTATCGCTTGTTCGGGATCTCCCAAATTACCTGAAATAATACCTAAATTACCTAAAATTAATCCTTCATTAGATTTATCATTAGATTTTTTTGCTTTTTCTAGAGCTTTTTTATAATAATTTAAGGCTAAATCATAATTTTCTAAGGATGAATATAAGTTACCAATATTTCCTAACCATCTTCCCTGATTTAAAATATCTTTTAACTCTTCAAAAATAGATAAAGCGGATAAAAAATATTCTTCAGCTTTTTTAAAATCACCTACTTTGTTATAAATATTACCTAAATTACCTACCCAATGAGCTTTCATAGATTTATTATTAATTTCTTCTGATAAATCTACAGCTTTTTTATAAAAATTGATAGCTTCTTCTATTTTTCCGATTTTATTTAGGCATATACCTAAATTACCTACCCAAATACATTCCCCTGTTTTATCTCCAATATTTTTTGATAATTCATAAGCAATGGATAAATTATCTATAGCTTTTTTAATATCACCTTTACTATTATAGGCAATACCTAAATAACCTAAAGCATAAGATTTAGTTCTATCATTTTTAGATATTTCAGAAAGTTTTAAGGCTTGATTAGCATATTCAGATAATTTTTTATGATTATCAAAACGAACATAAGTTCTACTTAATTTTATCAAGCATTTTTCTTGATTATCCTGATCATTATTTTTTTTGTAAATATTAAGTGCAGAAGAATAATTATTTATGGCATTATCATAATCTCTTTTTTCAAAAAAACTATCACCTTTTTCTATGTATAAAGAGGCAAGATCTGTTATTTCAGAAAATTCTTTTGGAAGTTCTGTAGAATTCTGAGCATAAAAATCTTTTATTTTTAAAATAGTTTCATACTCTTTTTTAGTATTATTTTCAGCTCTAAAAACTTCTAATTTTTTATTTAATTCTTCTAATTCTTTAATTTTTTTCATAACAAATCCATAAATAAGTAAAAGTTAATAAGCAACTTTAGATTTAATTTTTTTACTTATAACTTTTTACTTCTAACTAAATTAATAACTAAAACCATTTTTTCTTACATGAGTAGCAGGCTCACCGTCTTCTTTTAAAAGATCCCCATTTACTATTTCCCCAAAAACAACCACATGATCTCCAACTTCAGAAGTTGAATGAACTTTACATTCTAAGTAAGCCAAAGAATCTGTTAAAACAGGTAAACCTAAAGTTTTTTCTGTCATAGCTACTCCATCAAAAGGGGTTTCATTTTTAGGGTTAGCAAAAGCTCCTACTAATTTCATAGTATCTTTGGTCATAATATTTACTACGAATTCTTTTCTTGACATGATAGCATCAAAAGAAGCTCTACCTTTTTTCATAGATACAGCAACTATAGGTGGTTCAAAAGCAACTTGTACTAAAAATGAAGCTGTAAAACCAACTAAATCATTACCATTTTTTGAAGTAACAACATATAAGCCTGATGCTACTTTACCTAAAGCTTTTCCAACTAGTTCTTTGTTTTCCATAAATACCACTTAATAAAAATATTTTATAAGTATATATTATACATATTTAAAAGCAATAAAAGATTAAAGCTTTTTATATTCTACTGAAATGTTTATATTATAATCTTCTTTTTTAGGAGGGTTATCTGTAGTACCTATATTTTCTGGTGAAACTTTTAATAGTTTTATAGTTAGATTATCAAATTTTTTCTCTGCTTTATCGCTCATACCTGCTGAAGAAACAAGATTAAAATCCTCTGTTTTGTTATCTTGTTTATAAGATAGTTTAAAATTTACTTCTCCAGCCCAAATACATTTAGCATTAATAGGACATCTAGAATCGGAAACTAATTCAGTTAAGTTTATTTCAGCTTTTATATCATCTAATACAGCTTTTTCACCAATTTTTAAATTAAAATCTTTTTTTATAGTAGTTGAACTTTCTGTTTTTGGTAAATAAGAAATAGAATCTTTTTTCATTCTCAAAAATATTTTATCTAACCATTCGATATAAATAGTTTTTTGTTCTAAAACTTTATTTGTTTTTTTATCTATAATACTTAATTTTATTAAGTTATCTGGTTTCTTTTCAAAAAACTCTTTTTCATTTGAAGATAGCGGAGACCAAAAAATTTTATTTTCTGAATAATCTACACTTTTTCCGAAAGAAGTAATTCTTCTACTTTCTTTATCCTGAGCTAAAAAAGTTCCATATTGAGTTTCCCATCTAAAAATAACTTCATCGGTTTTTAAATTTTCAAAAGTTGGTGTTAAATCTATGCCAAAAGCAGAAGACATAGATTCTGTATATCTTTCTATTTCACTTTTTACATTTAGGTTTATAGTTGTAGTATTATTTTTTATTTCACTTGAAGCAACAGGAGAGGGAGATTTTGCGGTATCATTTGTATTATTTCCCATATTACTATTAGAACAAGAAAATAAAGTTATAGATGACAAAATAAGTATAGTTTTTAAATTTTTTTTCATTATAAATAACCTTCAACCATCATATCAGAAGCAAGTTGAGTATATTTTACATTTTTTAGTTCTAAGGCTTGAGACATTATTTCTATTCCTTTGCCTTCTATAGGGCTTAAAGCATTTTTACCGCCTATTATTTTAGGAGTAATAAAATAAGTTATTTTATCCACTAAATTTTCTTCTATAAAACCAGCATTTAAATTCCCTCCACCTTCAACTAAAGCACTAGTGAAGCCTTTTTTACCTAAATATAAAAGTAATTTTTTTAAATCAACTTTAGAAAACTTTTCATCATCATATTTTTCATCAGAACAAACTACTATTTCTGCACCTGCTGCTGTTAAAGCTTTTATTCTTTCCTCTGTTGTATGAGCTGAAACTGCAATTATTACATTTGGTTTAAGATCATCTCTTTTATTTTTAATAAAAACCTTAGAATTAAGAGGGGTATTTCCATAAGTATCAATAATAACTTTTACAGGATCTCTACCTATTTTGGAAGTAAATTGAGGATTATCTCTAATAATAGTATTTACACCAGTTATAACAACGCCATAACTAGCTCTTAGATCATGTAAATAATTCCTAGAATCATCATTTATTATCCATTCTCTATCACCTAAAACAGTAGCTATTTTACCATCTAAGGTGCTACAAGTAACCATATTTATAAAAGGTGTTTTAGTTAGGTAATATTTAATTAAATCTTCATTTAATTTTGTTGCTTCTTCTTTTTCAACTCCGAAAGTTACTTCTAATTTTTTTTCAAAAAGCTCTACTAAGCCTTTCCCTTTTACTAAAACATTAGGATCTTCCATTGCTACTACAACTCTCTTAATTCCTGCATTTTTTATTTCATCTACACAAGAATTATTTTTACCTTTCATAAAACAAGGTTCAACTACTACATATAAAGTAGAGCCTTCAGCTTTTTCTTTTCCTGCTTTTATAGCATTATATTCTGCGTGTTCTGATGAATTAGAGTAAAAACCTTCGCCTATAATTTCCCCATCTTTTACCAAAACAGCTCCAGATAATGGTATTAAACCTGTTCTACCTTTCCCTTGTTTTGCTAATTCTATTGCTTTTTTCATAAAAAAGCTATCTTGTTCTATACTCATTAAAAACCTCTAAGTCAACTATTAAAAAATACTTTTATTTTTTGATATAGTAAATTTAAATTTACTACCTTTTCCTAATTCACTTTCTACTGAAATAGTTCCATTATGTTTATCAATAAATTCTTTACATAAAACTAAGCCTAAACCAGAGCCTGTTTCACCAGAAGTACCTTGTTTACTATATTTTTTTACATCTATTTTAAAAATACCATCTGCCGTATTTTGAGCCATCCCAACTCCATCATCAGAAACTATAATTTCAATATTTTTAGCATTTTGATTAGCAGAAACTATAATATTTCCATTTAAATTAGTATATTTTATAGCATTATTTATTAGGTTTCTTACTACGGTATTAATCATATTATAATCAAAAAAAGCTTTAGTTTCTTCTGTAAGCTCATTTTTTAAAGAAATTTGTTTTTTATCAGCTACTTGTTTAAATAAATCTACATTGTTTTGTACTAAAGAATACAAATCATTTAATTGAGGATTATAATCTATAGTTCCTTTTTGAGAAGAAGCCCAAAGTAATAAAGTTTCTAAAAGTTCGTAACTATTTTTTGATAAGTCTTTTAGGGTTTTTAAATCATCAAATAAGGTATTATTTTGATCAATATCTTCCATAATTAATTCAAGATATTGGTTCATACTACCAATTGGACCTCTCAAATCATGAGCTATTATAGAGAAAAATTTATCTTTTGTATCATTAGCTTTTTCTAATTTTTTATTTAGTGTAATTAAGCTATTTTTGCTTTGACTAAGTTCTATATGAGTTTTTATTCTCATTTTTAATTCCATATTATTAAAAGGTTTTGTTACATAATCAACTCCTCCAACTTCAAAGCCTTTTACAATATCATCTTTTTCACTTTTTGCAGTAATAAAAATAATAGGAATATCTTTTAGATGATCTTTTTCTTTAATTTTTTCACAAACTTCATAACCATTCATATCTGGCATCATAATATCTAGTAAAATAAGAGCTGGAATATTTTCTTCCAAAAAATCAAGGGCTTGCTGACCATTCATTGCAAAACCAGATTCATAGTTACATTCATTAATAACAGCTGCTAAAACCTGAATATTATGGGGGTTATCATCAACAATTAAAATTAAATTATTTACTTCATCTTCCATTTTTACTCTCTTATTAAACCTATTTCTAAAATACTTTTAAGGTTAGCTTTAATTTTAATGATATCAAAGCTTGAAGAGTTTTTCATAAGTTCTTCGCCTTTTAAGATAATGAACTCTGAATTACATTCTTTACCCTTCAATATAAGCATTTCAGCTACCTTATTTACCTTATCTATGGTCAAAGCTTTTTCTAACTTAACAACCAAAGGTTTTATATCATCTTCTAGATATTTTAACAGATTTTCATCTAAGATCGTTTTTTCTTGTTCCAAAACTATTTTTTCTTTTTCTTCTTTTATTTCATTTGGTATAAATATTGATATTTCTTTTAATAATTTTTCGAATATTACTGGTTTGGTAATAAAACAACTAAAATTAGCATCATTAAAATTATCTTCAGTTACAGATGCCGTAAGTGCTATTATAGGTATTTTATTAGTTTCAGAATTTTCTTTAATTTTTTGAGCGGCTTCGTATCCATTCATTACAGGCATCATTAAGTCCATTATAATTAAATTTGGATTTAAGTCATTTGCTAATTTTATAGCTTCATAACCATTTTCTGCAGTTATTATTTTTAAGCCTACTTTTGATAAAAGCTCTTTTAATAAAATTCTATTAGATTCTATATCATCTACTACTAAAATAGATTTAGAACTAAAAGAATATTTAGTAAAATCAAATGAAGTATCTTCTTCTGATTGAATTTCTAAAGAAGGTGTATTTATTTCAAATAGTTCTACAAAAAAAGTACTACCTTTATTTACTTGACTTTTTATATAAATTTTACCATTCATCATTTCTGTAAGTTTTTTGGTTATAGAGAGCCCTAAACCTGTACCTCCATATTTTCTTTCATCTTGACCAGATTTTTGCCTAAAAGATTCAAACATTAAATCTTTTTCTTCTTCAGGAATACCAATCCCAGTATCTTCTACAGCTATTAAAATATTTAATTTACTTAAATCATTTTGATCGTACTGAGTATAAGTTGCTGATAGTTTTATATAACCTTTATCAGTAAACTTTATAGCATTACCAACTAAATTTAATAATATTTGTCTAACTCTTATTTCATCAATTAAAACATATTTAGGAAAATCTTTTTGTATATCCAAAATAAAATCTATATTTTTACTTTCAAATTTTTGTTTAAAAATTTTACCCATTTCTTCAAAAACTTTAGTTAAATTAACAGGTTTATAATTAATTTCTAATTTTCCAGATTCTATTTTAGATAAATCTAAAATATCATTAATTAGAGTTAATAAACTATTTCCAGCTAAATTAATAGTTTCAACATAACTTTTATATTTATCTTCTTTAATTAAATTTCTCAATAATTCACTAAAGCCAATAACTGCATTTAAAGGAGTTCTTAGTTCATGACTCATGTTAGCTACAAACTCACTTTTTGCTTTATTAGCAACTTCTGCTTTTTCTTTGGATTCTTGTAAATCAATATTAATAACTTCTAATTCATAAGTTCTTTCCAAAACTTTTTGTTCTAATTCTTCATTTATTTTTAAAATTTTGTTTTCAGCTTTTTTTCTATAAGCCCTATTTATAAGTAAGAATATAATTAAAAAGCTTTCAATAATAATAAAAACAATAGTACCTATAATATAAGTTCTATATTCTTCCCAAAAAGTATATTTTATATTTAAAACTATACTAGTTTCTGGTATTAATTCTTCATTTATATTAAAACGTTTAAGTTCTTGAGCATCAAAAACATAATATTCTGTATCAATAATTTTTATAGGTATTTTTTTTCTATGTGTATTTAAAATTTCTATACAAGTTTCAGCTGTTTTTTTACCAAAAGTTTCATTATTATAAATAAAACCACCAATAGAGCCATTTTCTACAAATTCATAATAATTTCCATAAATAGGAACTTTTGAAAGATTATATGCTGCTTTTATTATTTCTTCTGGTAGATATAAATTTTCTTGATTATCTTGAATAAAACTATGTAATAAAATAACAGAATTATTTTCAGCATTTTCTATTTTTTTCATTATTTCATCTATATTTTGTTTATGTAAAAATTCAAATTCCACTTTATTCTTATATTTATTGATTAAGCTTAGAGTTTTTTCTAATAAGTTATTTTCAGTTTCTGTATTACCTAGCATAAGATAAATTTTTTTAGTTGTTGGTTTAGTTTTTAGAATAAGGTCTATAGAGGGTTTTAAATCCATTTTACTAAAAACAGATGTATAATTATCAGGTAATTTTAACTTAGTAAAATCATCTAATTCACTAGCTCCTGTTAATAAAACAGGAACGTTAGGAAAGATTTCTTTGTATTTTAGGAAGTAATTAGAATAATTTTTATCTGGATAACTTCTAAGTTGATGAATTATAATATCGGGTTTACTATCTTTATATTTCTCTTTTAGAAAATTACTAAGGTTTTCTAAATAATTTTTTTTACCAAGGTTTCTTGATAATTCATTATATTCAAACATATAATCAATTTCAAAATTATTTTGTGAGTTCATCTGTTCTTTAAAACCCTTAGAAAATTTTATTCCTTCGGTTGTTTCTGGAGAAGAACTATAAATCATAAGAATTTTTTTTACTGGTAAAGTTTCTTCTGCCAAAGAATATTTTGTATAAAAAACTATACTTATAATAAAAAAAACTCTAATTATTAACTTCATTTAGTATCTAATTACTATTTCTATAAAATTTTTTTAAGTATAACATTTCTAATAAGAACTAAATAAAAAGTATAAAAAAACTATATATTTTATAATTAATTGTATCTAATCATGGTTATTTTATAAAGCTAAGAAGTTTTATATAATATTTTTTATGATAATAATCTTACTTTATCTTTAAAAATTTTTTCTGCTACCATAACTCCTAGAGCCATAGTTGGTACTTGAGGAGGAGTTCCTAGTGAAGTAGGATAAACTGAAGTATCGCAAACAAATAAACCTTTAATATTATGAAATTCGCAATTTGAGTTAACTACAGAATTATGAGGATCTTCTCCCATTTTACAAGTTCCTTGAGGATGAACACTCATAAGTGTTATTTTTCTAGGTTTTAATTCTGTATTTTCCAAACCTTCCATTTCCTTTGCCGATTTTACATAAAAAGGTTCGGTAAAAGGTAATAAAACTTTTGTTGCACCAGCAGCCAAATAAATTTCAGCTGTTTTTTTGAAACCTTCAATAATAATTTTTTGATCTGATTTTTGTGGCCAGTATGTTATTTCAGGGTTTCCAGATCTATTCATTTTTACACTACCATTAGTTTCATCATGAGCCATAGCTCCGCCTGCTGCTGTTCTTTTATAATCCTTCATTACTTCCCAATGTGCTTTTCCATGGCTAGGTGTTAAACTAGCTGAAGAGGCTGGATGTGCAAAACCAGGAATCATTATAAAACCACCATAACCATCTTTTTTAAATTCAGCAAAATCATCACAATAAATAGATTGAGGAACTCCTTTCCAACCATAAATATCATAATCAAAAAATCCTACTACAGGAGAATAAGGATGTAAGTGTAAAGATTGACCTATTAAGTTACTTTTACTTTCTATACCACTTTTAAACATTAGTATTGGTGTATTTATAGCTCCACAAGCAGAAACTACAACTTTACTTTTTATTACTATTCTATGCTTTCTTTTGGTATCTGGATTAATTATTTCTCCAACAACTCCTGTAACTTTATTACCATCTAATAATATTTTATTTACTTTGCAATCAGCATAAATTTTTGCTCCATTTTTAGAAGCTAAAGGTATATATATTTTTAAAACATTATTTTTACTATCAAGTTTACAACCTAATTCACAGAAACCACATCCCGCACAATTATTATTACGATTATGATTGGGTATTTTGGCTTTTAAACCTAAATTTTCACAACCTTTTCTAAAAATATCATTATTTAAATTAATTTGATCTTCTCTTACAGCTTTTATTTCTAAATCTTTTTCTACTTTTTCAAAATAAGGAATTAAATCCTCATAAGTAAAAGAAACATTATATTCTTTTCTCCATCTATTGATCATAGCTTTTTCTGGTCTAAAACTAAGGCAAATATTATGAACTGTAGAGCCTCCTATTCCTTTTCCATGTGTAATGATAATACTCATATCTTTGGTATTTCTACCACCGCTTTCCTGAAAAAGTTTAGGAATCATAGTATTTTCTCTAAAATTAAAATCTTGAGGTGTATGATATCCCCCTTCTTCTAATAAAACTACATTTATTCCTTTTTCAGCTAATTCTTTAGCTAAAGTTCCTCCACCTGCACCACTTCCAATAATACAAACTTCAGTCTCTAATGTTATATCATTATTTATATTTTTACCTTGAAATATCATTTATTAGTAGTACCTTCACAATATGGACCTGTATAACCTATTTTTTCCCATGTTTCATCTTTGGTATAATAAATCATCATAATACACATTTTTAATGCTCTATAAGCCATTTGTCTAAATTCTATAGTGCTTTTTTCCCAAGATTCAATATATTTATTTTTTTCATCTAAATTCATAGCAGTAAATTTTTTAAAACTACCATTAAAAAAGAAAGAGTAGTCTTCAAAAACATTTAGTAACGTTTTTAATTGATTTTTACTTTCATCAGAGACCGTAGAGATATACTCATCAATTTCTTTTACCAAATTTAGTTTTTCTGGACTTGGTAAGCCTGTTTCTGTAGGTGCTACAAAAGTTTCAGCAATATGTGTCATAATAATTTCTTCTTTATTATTAAAAACTTTTAGCCTATTAGTAGATTTTGGATAACCAGAACAACCAGAAATAAAAAAAGGGGCTATGTTTAATAAAATAACACCTAAAAATGATTTTTTTAAAAAAGTTCTTCTACTATCGGAAGAATATAATAAAGATTCAAATAGGTGTTTATTCATATCTAAAATAACATATCCTTTTCATGAGGCATAATATCTCTATGTGATTTAAAATAATTATCGGCAGTATAAAAGAATAAATTAGTTATTTTACTAGTATAAATCCAAGCATAATCTCTTACTTGTTCGCCAAATCTGGTTATTTCATCCGATTCATGGAAAATAGGACCCCATTTTTTATGAAAAGACGAGTCTATTCTTTTTTTAGTTTTGGCAATATGATTTACTACTTTATGTAATTTAGTATCAAGAGATTTACAAGCATTATTTATATCGGATAAGCTTTTATTAGTAATTTCTTTTTCTTCTTCAGATAAAGATTCATAACTATTTTTCTTAAAATTTTGAATACTTTTTAATTTATTAGAATAAACAGTTAATTCATAATCTAAGCGATCTCTTTTTTCTTCTAGAATATTTAAAGATTTAAGATCATAATAAGATTCTTGTGTTTTTTCTATTTCTTCTTCTAATTCTTCTATAACTAAAACAGTTCTCCAACCAGATTCTTTGTTAGATCTTAAAATATCACCATAAATATGATCTCCTACATATAAAATTTCATCTCCTTTAGAGTTTATTATAGTTTCAAAATCAGTGAAATTACCTTTGGCATAAATACGATCTTTTTCTAAAGTACTAATTTCATTTTGATAAAACTCACCTGTTTCTCTATTAACCTCATAAAATCTGCTTCCACCTTTAAAAAACTCTGGTTTACAAGCATGACAAGAAACTATATCAAAAAAACTAGTCCAATCTTTATATTCTAATAAAGTATTATTTAATAAATGACTCATTACAGTATTAGTGTAACTCCATTCTGAGTTAGTAAGAACAAAAAGTTTTTTACCTTTTTTTCTTAATTTATCCAAAACAAGAGGAAGTTTTAAATCTTTTTCTATATATTTATCCAAATTTTTACAAATTTCAGATTTTAAAGAGTTATCTTTATGTGCTTTATCTATACAAACTCTAATATCTTCAAAGAGTTTTGTATAATCTGCTATTTGAAGTTCTCCTGCATCTATCATATCTACCATTTTTGCAAACATATAAGCTTCAGGAAGAGAAAAAAGTGTATCTACAGAAAAATAGCGTTCATCTAAAGATTTTACTTTACCAGAAGAATAATGTTCTTTAATTTCTTTATCTGTTAAAGCTCTAGTTCCATGATCTGCTCTTCTGATGGCTTTATGTTTATCTATTTTTAAAACATTACCTTTTAGTTTATCTATTACCAAACCTCTTATTACATAATTTTCATCATATTTGATTTCTTTTATTTTTTCAGGGTATCCATGATCTGCTACTAATTTACCTAATGTTATGATAAAAGCTAATTCTTCTATTTCTTTTTTTCTATAAACTGCTAAAGTGTAATCCATATCAAAGCCGATATATTTGATTTCTTCCATTCTTACAGTTCTATTTACAAATATTCTTTTTGATATATCATTATTTTCTTCTATTAATGTTGATAAGATGTCCAATCTTTGAGGGCTATACAACAATAATGATTTTGATATTTTATCCATTTTTTATAAAAACTATCCAATCTTTTTTATCTAAATCTACATATATTGTTAAATTATATTATAAAAAATTTATCTTGGCTATTTTATGTTAAGAGCTATAAAACGACTAAACTAAGTTTTTTTAAATTCTATTAATTTGTAATTATAACCACATAAGTTTTGGCTAAAAAAAATAATAATTATAAGCTTGTATATATAAAATTAGAATTTTTAGGTAAAAAAGTAAAAAGTGGAATCTACAATACATAATAAAAGATATCAAAGAAAAAAACTACCTTATCCTTCATATCTTCATGTATATTCTGAAATAGATGATAACTTATTAAGTTCTCCTGTTAAACCTGAATTTAAGGGTAAAATAGAGAGACACATGATAAAATCTGTCGAATTAGATAATGAAAGAGAATTAGATATTTATTTACCACCTAGTTATTCTAGAAATAAGGATCAAAGATATCCAGTTTTATATATGCACGATGGAAATAATCTTTTTTACCCTGAAATATCTTTTGGAGGTATGCCTTGGAAAGTTGATACTACAATAGAAAATTTAGTTTATAAAAAATTAATGGAAGAAATAATTGTAGTAGGGATTCATAATACATCAAAAAGAAGTTATGAATATACTTGGACAGAAATGAATTGGAGAGGTTCTGTAAAAGAAGGTGGAGGCGGTCAAAAGTATGCTAATTTTATTATTAATGATGTAAAAAAATTAATTGATGAAAAATATAGAACTAAGAGTGATGCTAGTAATACTGCTGTTATGGGTTCTTCTTTAGGTGGTCTTATATCTTTATATTTGGGTATAAAACATCATAATACTTTTTCTAAAATAGGTATTATTTCACCTTCTTTATGGTGGGGATATGGACAACCCTTAAAAGATGTAGAAGAAATTACTACAGATATGAAAATTTGGGTTGATATGGGAACTAAAGAAGGTTCTTATAAATCAACTAACCCTTTATTTAAAAACTATCATTTAGAAAATACTAGAACTTTAAGAGATAGGCTAAAGAAAAAAGGTTATGTAGAAGGTGTTAATTTAGGTTATTATGAAGATGATGAAGGTTTTCATAATGAGTGGAGTTGGGGGAACAGATTCGCTATGCCTTTATTATTCTTTTTTGGCAAACTTTAATCAAATTTTAAAATTAAGGTAAACAGTTTCCTTACTTTTTCAATAAGTTTTTTTATGACCTTCAGACTTAGTATTTTTAATAGCACATTCATAAGCCAAAATATAGTCTTCTCTGTTAGTAAAAGTTAAACTATTCAAATCTTTACTAGGTTGGTTAGAATTAACTGGAGTTGGTGAGTTTGATGTGTTAGGGGTAGGAGCTTGACTATTAGTGTTATTACAAGAAAATAAAACAAATAAAACAAAAAGAATAAAATTATTTTTCATAATTATTTTCCTACTAAAATATAATTTTAATAGTAATGATTTTATAAAAAAATTAGTTTCAAAAAATAATTTTAAAGTAATTTAATCGATTTTTAATAAAAGTTAATATAGAGGTGTGATTTGCTTCACGGATATTTTAGCCGATAAAACTTAAATTTTAATTATGTAATTATTAAAAAAATATAATGGTTTCAATAAAAGAGAAAGTAAAGTTTTTTTTGGAAAGTATTCCAAAAGACATAACTATAATAGCTGTAACAAAAACAGTTGATACAGATAGGATAGTAGAAGCCATAGATGCAGGAATTAATAATTTAGGGGAAAATAGAGTGCAGGAAGCTGAAATAAAGTTTTCTGAACTTAAGGATTATAATTTGAAGTGGCACCTTATTGGTTCTCTTCAAAAAAATAAGGTAAAAAAATCCGTTAGGATATTTGATCTTATTCATTCCGTTGATAGTGTTGATTTAGCTAAACAAATAAATATTGAAGCAGAAAAAATCAATAAACTTCAAAATGTTCTTTTACAGGTTAATACCTCAGCAGAGATAACCAAAAGCGGTTTTTCTTTAGATGAAGAATTTTTATTTTCATCTGCCATAGAAATTTCCAAAATGAAAAATATTTCTGTAAAGGGATTAATGACTATAGCAACTAATACAAATGATAAAACATTAGTAAAAGATTGCTTCGTAAATTTAAGAAATCTATTAGATAAACTTAATAAAAAGAATATTTTTGAACATCAATTAGATATTTTATCTATGGGAATGACAGATGATTATGATTTGGCTATATCTGAAGGATCAAATATGATAAGAATAGGCAGGGCGATATTTGGCAATAGAGCAATTAATATAGATAATAATAATATAACTGGCGGAGGAACCTAAAGAAATGAAGGCTTGGGTAGAAAAATTTAAAAATTTAATTGGATTACATGATGAAATGATAGAAGAACAAGATGATATGCAAGAAAATGTTCCTCAACAACAAACAATAAGCTCACCAGTTCAAGAAATGGTACATCAACCACTTCCTCAACCTGTACAACAAGCTATACAACCTCAACCAGTTCAACAACCTCTTGTACAACAACCTATTTATAATCAAAATATGGTTCAACCTCAACCTCAATTATCTATGCCTACCGATTTTGAAGATATGCTTTTTGATGAGCAAAATAAAAGAAAAAGAGTTAATAGACAAAATGGTAATATAATAGATATTTCTACAGCTCCATCAAATGAAATGGTAATAATAGAACCTAAAAATCTTGATGATGCAAGTAGAGTAGTTTCTTTATTAAGAAGTAAAAAAGCGGTAATTGTTAGCTACATGAATACTTCTTTATCTCAAGAATTAAGAGATGCTATTTCTAACTTTATTTGTGGTGCTATCTGTGCTTTAGATGGTAATCAAGAAATAATTACTCAACAAGGAGTATTTTTATTTACACCTGGAAACATCAGCATAAATAACTTAAACGAACAAACAACATTACAAAGAGTAGTAGATAAATCTGCTAATAATTTATTCTTCACAATAAATGATATGTCTAACTCTAAAAAGAAAGAAAAAGAAAGTAAAGCCTCATAGTATTTTGAAAGTTAAAAGTTAGGATATAATCTTAGATTTTATTTTTAGTAAGTCTAAGATTTTATTTTTGTTTTAAGGAGTGTAAAATGAACCCAGCAATGTCTCAAATAAGAGCTATGACCATAGAATGTGAAAAAGTAAAAGGCATTAACTTAGCTCAAGGTATTTGCGATTTGGATACTCCTTCGGAAGTAATGGATACAGCTATAAACTCTATAAAAGAAGGTAAAAATACTTATTCTAGAGCAGATGGTGTAGAACCTTTAAGAATTGCTGTAGCTGAAAAATTGGCAAAATTCAATAATATAAAAGCAGATCCAGAAAAAAATATCATTATTACTCATGGTGCAACAGGTGGTTTTTATTCTGCTTTAACTGCTTTATTAAAACAAGGTGATGAAGTAATAGTATTCGAACCTTTTTATGGTTATCATATAAATACTCTTACTTTGGCTGGAATGGTTCCTAAAATAGTAAAAATGAACCCTCCTAATTGGACTTTTTCTATTGATGATATAAAAATAACCTCTAAAACTAAAGCTATTTTAATAAATACTCCTTCTAACCCATGTGGTAAAGTTTTTTCTGAAAAAGAAATAAGAGAGATTGGAGAATTATGCCTAAAAAATGATTTGTTCCTTTTTACAGATGAAGTATATGAATATTTTATTTATTCTGATATAAAACATTTAAGCCCTGCATCTATAGATAAATTTAAGCATAAAGTAATTACTATTTCTAGCTACTCAAAAACTTTTAGTATTACAGGCTGGAGAGTTGGATATTGTGTTGTTAATGATGAAGAATTGGCTGGTAAAATAAAAAAAGTAAATGATCTAATTTATATTTGCAGTCCTACCCCATTTCAATATGCTGTATGCGAGGGGATAAATAAATTACCAGATTCTTATTATATTAACTTAAAAAATGATTTAAAAATAAAAAGAGATAAATTACATAGAGTATTAAATGATAAAGGTTTTTATACTCATTTACCAGAAGGTGCTTATTATATACTTTCTGATATTAGTAGTTTAAAAGGTGCTACTGGGAAAGAAAAGGCTATGTATCTTTTAGAAAAAACAGGAGTTGCAGTAGTACCAGGAAATGAATTTTTTGAAGGCGAAATTGGTAATAATTTTGCCAGATTCTGTTTTGGTAAAAAAGATAAAGATTTAGATAGAGCTTGTGAACAACTAGAAAAATTAGTTGTCTAAACTTTATTATTTTTTCCAAACTTTAGAAGGTAAAGTTATAGTTCCACTTGTATATCTTGTAGAAAAATCAGGATTACCACCTAATATTTTGGCATAAACTTTTATAGACCCATTAGAAAATCCTGTATTATTACTATCCAAAGTAGCTTGAAAAGATTTTGTACCACCTTCTAAAGATAGAGTAGAAGCCTCTGAAAATAAAGTTTTATTAGAAGCTCCATTTGCTGTTATTTCAATAGAATAATTATAATCAAAATAACTCCATACTTTGGTGCAAATAATAGAGCCTTTTATATTTATTGTTGGGCTAACAGCTTCTGCTGACCAACTTTCACCATTAACTCTCCATCCTTCTGACCATTCATCTTTTATAAATTTTGCTCCTTCAATAGTTACAGGAATAGTACACCAACCTTCTTGATACTTTGTAGTTATTACACTTTGAGTAGGAGGAATAATAGGTTCTACAGGAATTTCACTTTTTGGAAATAAAGTACTAGATATTATATTTTCTTCTCCTGAATTAATTCTAATATTTTCATTAGTAGATAATTTATTTTTATCTTTTGCTATAGTTAAAATATCATAAGTATCAGGTGTCAAAACAACTATAGGCTCTTTAGTAGAAATAGTTACTTTCCCTGTAGTTTTATTTTTAATTATAATTCCACCTACATTTTCAGGAATTGTTCCTTTAGGCGAATCACCCATAACTACAGTTATTTTACCATTACCTTCTTTTAAAGAATCATCTGAAGTTTTTAAATTATTTTTTGTTTTTTCTGTAGCAATAAAATCAGCTGCTTCTTTACCTATAAAACCTGCTGCATCACCCAAATCTAAACCTTTAACTTTACTTTTTACATAATCTTTTACATTATTTTCTATTAATTTTTTTGGATCATTAATATTTTCTACTATTTTTTTCCCTAAAGTATAACCTTTACCAAAATCAGGGGCTATTAAGTTTGTAGTATTAGAAATAACATCAACCCCTACTTTTATACCTTCAGAAGCTTGTTTTACAGCTACTTTAGATGGTGTTTTATTTAAACCACTAGCAGTATCAAAGTATCCTACAGATTCATCACTTAAATTTTTATGCAATTGATTGGCTTGATTATCTAATAAGCCATTAGCTAATTTTTTTTCGTATTCTTCAACAGAAGACCCTACTACATTTACTCCAAAACGATCTTTAGCAATAGTATAACATTCTTGTTTATCTTCTGTACTTAGTTTACTTTGAATAGAAATAATATTATCTCTTGCATATTTTTTACTATCATAAGCCCATCTAAAAAAGTTACCTACGCTAGATAATAAACCTTTAATTCTTAATTGTTTAGTTGAAATTGAAATTGAATCTAAATAAGTTAAAGCGGCTTGATATTTAGGTTGATTTTCAACTATTTGTTGTTGTAATTCATAAATTCTAGAATAATTATTTTTAGTTAGTTCTATACTTAAATCAAAAAGAGGTTTTTCCCCATTTTCAGAAAACATTCCTAATAGTTCAAAATAAGCATTTTCTTGAATTGAAGCATACTCATTAATATAATTTAGAGCTGTTTGAGTATCATTAACAACTACATCAGTCAATTCTGTATTAGTGCTAGTAGCAACATTATTATTAATTAAATTGGAAATATTATTAATATTATAACCAACAACTCTTACAAAACCACAACCTTTAGAAGTAGTATTGTAGTATTGAGATAGAGTATCAGAATCATAAATAGTATATTCTCCAGAAGGTATAGAAATATTGGGATAAACTCTATAATAAGCATTTATTTCAATAGCTTTTTTTACAACCCAAGGGCCATAAATTTTTCCGTCAGAACTTTTAAAAAAAATAGTACTTTCTTTTTTCGAATATTTTTCCTTATCATGAACTGTTTCTATCATACTAATAAAAGTTTCTTGACTTATTTTAAAAGTAGGATTACATTCTGGGGTTACTTTTATACCATCTGGATTAATATTATTAAAAATATCTGAACCTTTAATACTTGTATTAGTATTGCTAGTAGTATTAGTTACTAAAGAATCGGATAAAATTTTATCTAATACAGATACACTTCCTTGATCACAAGAAGTTGCTAAAAATACTGTTGTTAATAAAAGAGCTAAATTTTTATATTTTGTTATTTTAGTCATAAAAGCTACCTCACAACTATTCATGTAAGATTTTATAACTAGTTAAAAATTTTTTCTTTGTTTTATACTAACTAAAAAATTGATTTAAAGCATCTAGTTTTTTATTTTTAAAACTTCGTTTGGTTTTATTATGCCTTTTTCGGTAATAATAGCTGTAATATATTTAGCTGGTGTAACATCAAAAGCTGGATTGGCAACTACTACGTTTTCGGGAGCTACTTTTTTATTTCCAAAAGAAGTAATTTCATTAGGATTTCTTTCTTCTATGGTAATACTTTTACCAGATTCTATATTAATATCTATTGTAGAAGTTGGAGCAGCAACATAAAAAGGAATATGGTGTTCTTTTGCTAAAATAGCTAGAGAGTAAGTCCCTATTTTATTAGCTGTATCTCCATTTTTTGCAATTCTATCTGCACCCACAATAACTAAATCTATTTTACCTATACTCATAAAATAACCTGCCATACTATCGGTAATAAGCGTTACAGGTATATTTTCTTGCATTAATTCCCACGTTGTTAACCTAGCTCCTTGCAATAAGGGTCTTGTTTCATCTGCAAAAACAGAAATATTTTTTTTGTTATAATGGGCTTCTTTAATTATACCTATAGCAGTTCCATAACCATAAGTAGCCAAACCACCTGTATTACAGTGTGTAAGAATAACAGCATTATCTGGTATTAGTTCCAAACCAAATTTGCCAATATTATTACACATATTTTCATCTTCTAAAGCTATATCATAAGCTTCTTTTAAAACTAAGTTTTTTAATTCTTCTATAGATAAATTAGCTTTAAAAACACTTTTTAATTTAGCATTTATTCTATCTATAACCCAAAAAAGATTAACAGCTGTGGGTCTGGTTGATTTATAAAAATCAGAAATAAAAACTAATTCTTTTTCAAATTCTTCATAAGTAACAAAGTTTTTTTGTTTTAGATGTAAGGCAATTCCAAAGCCTGCTGCAATACCAATAGCAGGGGCTCCTCTAACTTTTAATTCTTTAATAGCTAAACCCAATTCATCATAATTAAAACATTCTATATATTCTAATTTTTCAGGTAGCTTAGTTTGATCTATCAATTTTATTCTATCTTCTAAAAAAACTACTGTATAAGGCATTTTTTTTATGTTTAATTCTAAAAAATTATTACTAGTAGGATATTTAGTTTGTTTTTTTACTTCTGGTCTTAAAATTTGGCAAACTTGAAAACCAGCTTCAAAAGCTGCTTCTAATTCTTCTAAAACATCTGATAAAAATAAAATTTCATTAGGTGGTAGTTTTAAACTTTCTGATATTTTAAAATAAGAAGTTTTTTCTTTTTTACCTCCAATAGCTAAATCAAAATTATTAGAAATGTATTTATCTAAATTTCCATAATCTGAATAAGAAAATAAAAGCTTTTGTGCTAAAACTGAGCCTGAAGAATAAATACCTAGTTTTATTCCATTATTAATCCAATTTTCAAAAGAAGTAGATATATCTTGATAAACATGACCTGTAAAATCTTTATTTTTATAGCCATATTCCCATAAATACCCTTGTAATTCTTTTAGAGGAGGATATTTTAGATCTTTTTTTATACAATCTAATAATAAATTAGATATATCGTCTATATTAACTTTTTCATTAGTTATATTTTTTTCTAAAGCGATATCTTTTTTTATTTTATCTAAAATAGCTTCTAATTTAGTTAATTCTTCTGATTCAAACTCTTTATCAAAAATTTTTTTTACAAAAGCAATAATATTTTTTTCTGCATAAGGAAATAAAATATCTTTTACAAAAGATAAGCTAGTAGTAGTTCCTTCTACATCCATTAAAATAAATTTTATTGAATTAAAATCCATGTTTATCCTTAATTACCATTTAAAAAGGTGATTATAATTTGTATCTATTCCAGAGCCTGTATAATTAGCTACCCAACCTTGTGGATTATTAAAAATTCTAATAGCTTTTAAGTTTGGTTTTGGACCCATATCAAACCAATGTTTAGCTAAAGTTGGTACAGATAAAAGATCTCCTGCTTCACATAAAAGAGCAAATACTTCATTATTGCAATTAAACCAAAATAAACCTTGCCCATGAACAAAAAAACGAATTTCATCTTCACTATGTGTATGTTCATTTAAAAATTTTTGCCTTAAAGCTTCTAAATTAGGAGTTTGTTCTGTAACATTAATAATATCAAAGGTTTGATATCCACCTTTAGTACAAAAATCATTTATCGTATCTTTATAAAGTTCTAAAATATCTTGATCTGTAGCATTTGCTAATTTTGATGCATCTACACCCCATTTATCATAATAAATACCTCTTTCATTTAAAAAAACTGTAATATCATCAATATTATCTAATCTTTTAGGATGAAATAAATAAGCCATAAAACCTCCTTAGATTTCAAAAGTATCTAAAATTTTATTCATATAAGTAGCTTCTAGTAAAAACTCATAAGTTTCTAAATGCCTTTTTGCTTCTGCTAAAGAATTTCCCCAAACATATAAACCATGAGCTGATAAAAGCAATCCAAAAGAATTATTTTTATCTTGAAAAAGTTTTTTAGTTTTTTTTGCCAAATAAGACATATCCTGATCATTTTCTAAAATAGGTAAATAAACTTCTTTTTCATGAGTCTCTACTCCTCTTATACCTTTTTGCAACTCATAACCATTAAAAGTTATTTTTTCTTTTTCTAAGTATTTTTTTGATAATAAGGTAGAAAAAAGAGAATGAGAATGTAAAATACATTTAGTATCAGAAAAAATATTATATATTTCTAGATGTAATAAACATTCAGCAGAAGGTTTATGATAATCTTCTTGCCTAAAAAAAACTTCCCCATTTTGTTCTACAATAATAAAATCACTTTCAGAACAAAATTCTTTATCAAAACTAGATCTTGTCATACAAAATAATTTTTTTTCATAATTAGATATTATTTCAAAAGAAAAATTGGTACTAGTTGCAGGAGAATAACCTTTTTTGTAGTTATTTTTAATTAAATCTATTAGTTTTACTAAACTTTCAATAAAATTATTTTTATCTATTTCTTTTATATTTATTTTTTCAAAAAAAACTTTAAAGTTTTTTTCAATACTTTTTTCAAAATAATTGTCTATTTTTATCATTTAATTTTTTTTAATACTAAAAACTTAAATTACCTAATAAATTATATATCAAACTTAATTTTTTTAGAATTAATTTTATTTTTATATCTATCTTATACAAAGGTATTGTAAAATAAATAGAACCTAAAAAATAGGTAGTGTAAAATATTTTTATTAATGGGTTCACTTATGTCAAAAAAAATAAGAATAGCATATGGCAGATTTATGCAAGAAAGCAACTCTTTTTCTCCTGTTTTAACTAAAAAAGAAGATTTTGAAAGAACTCATCTTATCTATGGAGAAGAATTAGCTAATGTTTGTGAACCTAAAAATTATGAAGTAAAAGGTTTTTTAAGAAATTTAGAGTTATCTGGATTTATAAAAGCAGTTACCAAACATAATAAAGAATCTGACATACAAGTAGAAACTATTCCTATTATGAGTGCTTGGTCAATTTCTGGTGGCCCTGTTGAAAGAAAATTTTTTGATGAAACACTTGAATATTTTCAAACAAAATTAAGAGAAGCAGGAGAATTAGATGGGGTTTTTATAGCCCTTCATGGTGCTATGGCTGTAGAAGGTTTATTTAATGGAGAAGCTATTTTTGTAGAAAAAATAAAAGAAATTGTAGGAAATATACCTGTAGTGGTAACTTTTGATTTGCATGCAGTTATTAATAAGCAAAAAATGGATTCTATAGATTATATTTTAGGTTATCAAACAAACCCTCATAGAGATATGGCTAAAATGGGTTATAGAGCTGGAGATATGATGGTTAAAGCTCTGACTAAAAAAACTAACCCAACAAAAGCTTGGAGATATTTACCAATGTTAATGGGTGGAGGAACAACCATAGATTTATTACCTCCAATGAGAGCTGTTTTTCAAAGAATAAAACAAATAGAACAAGATCCTAGAGTAATTTGTTGTAATGTTTTTATGTGTCATCCTTTTGTAAATGATCCAGATTTGGGTTGGGCTATAAGTGTTATAACAGATAATGATCAAAATTTAGCAGAATATATTGCAGAAGAATTGGCTGATATGTGTTGGAATGTAAGAAACAAAAAACCACCTGAATTTATTAGTGTAGATAAAATGCTAGAAGAAGTAAGAAAAGCTAAATTATTAAGAAAATTGGGTTGTGTTGCTGTATGTGACACCTCTGATGTAGTAGGTGCTGGTGCTACAGGAGAAAATACTGCTCTTTTAAAAGAATTATTAGAAAACGCAAAAGATTTAGTTTCTTATGTTCCATTAAGAGATCCAGAAACAGTTTTAGCTATATGGGATAAAGAATTAGGTAGTGAAGTTGAAATAACAGTAGGTGGTAAATTACATCCAGAAATGAATAACCCCGTAAATATAAAAGGTAAAATTATTTATAAAGAAGATACAGAAAATTTTGCTAAAGTTGTTGTAATAGATGCAGAACATATAAAATTAGTTTTAACTGAAGGCTATGCAATGCCTATGAAACCAGCTTTTTATGAAGATTTAGGTTTAAGTACTATGAAGGCTGATATTGTTATTACTAAAAATTTCTTCCATTTTAGAATTTATTTTTTACTAAAAAGCAGAAAAAGTTTATATGTAAAAACTAAAGGTATAACCGATTTGGATATTATTTTAACAACTAAAAACAATCATCCTGTTTTTCCTAAAGATGATATAAAAGATTGGAGAGAGCTTGATTTAATAAAAAGAGGTTTAGAAAAAAAATCTTATCAAGATGATAATTATGAATATAAATTAGAAAGAAAAAGTAGTAATAAAGAAAAAGTAATTATTTCTTTATCTATAATAACAATTTTAATTCTTTTATATAAGATTTTTTCAAAGAAGAAGTCATAAAATTATTTTTTTAAATATAGATACTTAGATATTTAACAAAATTTTACTTAACAAGGGTATGTCAACTGCGGTATAATAAACTGCTTATGTTTTAGTTAAGCTTATATTAAGATGTAATGATTAAAGTTACATATCTACTATTATATTAAAACTAAAAAAAAAATTCAACAATTTTTTTAGTGGAGATAAGATTAAAGCATAAGAGTTTGATATATTTTAAAAACAAGGATGGTCAATGAATGAGTTTAGCTTCAAGCTCTCAAAACACTTTCCAAAAACGTACTCACGTTTATGATACAACGGCAAGTTTAGAAAGATTACCAGATTTAATAGAAATTCAGAAAAATTCATTTGATTGGTTCTTAAAAGAAGGTTTACCTGAAGAATTACAATCTTTTTCACCTATACAAGATTATAGTGGAAGATTAGAACTTCACTTATTACCTAATTTTAGATTAGGTTCGCCTAAATATTCTGTAGAAGAATGTAGAATAAGAGATGTTACATATTCAGGTTCTTTAAGAATACCAGTTCAATTAATAAATAAAATTACAGGTGAAATAAAAGAACAAGAAATATTTGTAGGTGAATTACCTATAATGACCGACAGAGGAACTTTCATTGTTAACGGTGCTGAAAGAGTTATCGTTAGTCAGATTGTAAGATCTCCTGGGGTATATTTCAAAAAAGAAACAGATATAAGCGGAAGAAGAATTCATACAGCAACTGTTATCCCAAATAGAGGAGCATGGTTAAAATTTGAAACTGACGCTAATGATATTATTTATGTAAGAGTTGATAAAACTAGAAAAATTTTAGCAACTACTTTATTAAGAGCTTATGGATATCAAAATGCTGAAATGATTGATATGTTTAGAAAACATAAAGACTTTTTACAAAAAACTCTTGATAAAGACAATACTTCTTCAGAAGAAGAAGCTCTTATCGAAATTTATAGAAAATTAAGACCAGGAGATCCTCCATCTGTAGAAGGCGGAAGAAGTATTATAAAAGCAAGATTCGAAGATCCAAAAAGATATGACTTAGGTAAAGTTGGTAGATATAAAATTAATAAAAAACTTAATTTAGATTTAGCTCCTACCCAAAGAACACTTACTTCAGAAGATATAATAAAAACCATAGAATATTTAATTGGTTTAAGCTATGATGTTGGTATTGTTGATGATATCGATCACTTAGGAAACAGACGTATTAGATCTGTTGGTGAGCTTTTACAAAATCAATTTAGAGTTGGTTTAACCAGAATTGAAAGAATTGTAAGAGAAAGAATGACTATTCAAGATATTGATAATCTTACCCCTCAAAACTTAATCAATTCAAAACCTTTAGTTGCATCTATAAAAGAGTTTTTTGGTAGTAGCCAATTATCTCAGTTCATGGATCAAACTAATCCTATTGCAGAAATTACACACAAAAGAGTTCTTAGTGCTTTAGGCCCTGGTGGTTTGAGCAGAGATAGAGCTGGTTTTGCTGTTCGTGATATTCACCCTTCTCATAATGGTAGAATTTGTCCGATAGAAACTCCAGAGGGTCCAAATGCTGGTTTGATAGGTCGTATGAGTACTTATGGTAAAGTTAACGAATATGGTTTTATCGAAACTCCTTATTGGAAAGTTGTAAACGGTAAAAAATCAGAACAAATACTTCATTTAACAGCTGACGAAGAAAATATTTATAGAATTGCCCCTGGTGATACTGCTTTCAAAAAAGATGGAAACTTTGTAAATGAAAAAGTAACCGTTAGATTTAAAAGTGATTTCATGACTGTTGATCCACATGAAGTTGATTTAGTAGGTATTTCACCTATACAATTTGCTTCTGTTGCGACTTCATTAATTCCATTCTTAGAGCACGATGATGCGAACAGAGCCTTAATGGGTGCAAACATGCAACGTCAATCTGTTCCTCTTATTAAAACAGAAGTTCCTATTGTTGGTACTGGTATAGAAGAAAAAATCGCAAGAGATTCTGGAATGCTTATTTATGCAGAAGAAGAAAGTGAAGTTTCTTATGTAAGTGGAAATGAAATTATTTTAAAAGGTTTGGAAACTAAAAAAGAAAAGAAATACAGACTTTTAAAATTCTTCAGATCTAACCAAGATACTTGTATTAACCAAAAACCACTTGTAAAACCAGGTGAGATAGTTAAAAAAGGTCAAGTTTTAATTGATAGTGCTTCTACAAAATATGGTGAACTTGCTTTAGGAAAAAGCTTATTAGTAGCTTTTATGCCTTGGGAAGGTTATAACTATGAGGATGCTATTTTAGTTAATCAAAGATTAGTTTCTGATGATATTTTTACTTCTATACATATTGAAAAATATGAAATCGAAGCAAGAGCAACCAAACTTGGTGATGAAGAAATCACTAGAGAAATTCCAAATGTTGGAGAAGAAGCTCTTAAAGATTTAGATGAAAACGGTATTATCAGAGTAGGTGCTGAAATATCACCTGGAGATATTTTGGTAGGTAAAGTAACTCCAAAAGGAGAATCTGAACATCCACCAGAAGAAAAACTTTTAAGAGCTATTTTTGGTGAAAAAGCAAGAGATGTAAGAGATACTTCTTTAAGAGTTCCTCATGGTGAAAAAGGAAGAATTGTCGATGTTAAAATATTTAGCAGAGAACAAGGCGATGAATTACCACCAGGTGTTAATAAAGTAGTTAGAGTTTATATAGCTCAAAAAAGAAAAATTTCTGTAGGGGATAAAATAGCCGGAAGACACGGAAATAAAGGTATTATTGCTAAAATAAATCATCCTAGTGATATGCCATTTATGCCAGATGGTACTCCTGTGGATATAGTTCTTAATCCTCTTGGGGTTCCGAGCCGTATGAACGTTGGACAAATTTATGAAACCCTTTTAGGTTTTGCTGGTAAATTATTAGGTCAAAATCTTGCGATTTTACCTTTTGATGAAATGTATGAAGAAGATGCTTCTTTAAAACTTCTTAAAAAATATATGAAGAAAACAAAAGAAACCTTCCCAGAACTTACTTGGCTTAATGAAGAAGGAAAAATTTTACTTTATGATGGAAGAACTGGTGAACCTTTAGATAGACCAGTTGCTGTTGGTTATCATTATATGATGAAACTTGTTCACTTAGTTGATGATAAAATCCACGCAAGATCTACAGGACCTTACTCTTTAGTAACTCAACAACCATTAGGAGGTAAAGCTCAATTTGGTGGTCAAAGACTTGGAGAGATGGAAGTTTGGGCATTAGAAGCTTATGGTGCTGCTTATACATTACAAGAATTATTAACTATAAAATCTGACGATGTAACAGGTAGATCATCTTCTTATGAATCTATTGTAAAAGGTAAAAATATCCAAAAACCTGGTATCCCAGAATCATTTAGAGTTCTTATCAGAGAATTACAAAGTATTTGTCTTGATATCCAAATCATGCAAACTAAAGAAGGTGAAGATACTGAAATGGAACTTTTTGAGGAAGATACAGCTCAATATAAAAACCGTTTAAAAAATCAAATTAATAAATCAACAACAAAAGCGGGGGTAGAATAATATGGATTTTAAAACAAGTAGTATATTAGACAATATATTGACAAATCCTTACAAAGAGGAAGAAAAAGAACAATTTGATTTTATAAGAATTGGTCTTGCATCTCCTGATAGAATTTTAGGCTGGTCTTATGGTGAAGTTACAAAACCTGAAACTATTAACTATAGAACCTTAAAACCTGAAAGAGATGGTCTTTTTTGTGAAAAAATATTCGGACCTGCAAAAGATTGGGAATGTCATTGTGGTAAATATAAAAGAGTAAGACATAAAGGTATCGTTTGTGAAAGATGCGGAGTTGAAGTAACCGATTCTAAAGTTAGAAGACATAGAATGGGTCATATAAAATTAGCTGCACCTGTTTCTCATATCTGGTACTTAAAAGGTATTCCTAGTAACTTAAGTCTTTTACTTGATATGCCATTAAGACATCTTGAAGATGTTGCTTATTACAATAGTTATGTAGTTATTGATAATGGTAACGTTGAAGGTTTAAACAAAAAACAACTTTTATCTGAAGAAGAATTTGAAAATCTTTTAGATAATGAAGAAAACAAATTTGAAGCAGAAATGGGAGCTCCTGCTATTAAAAGACTTTTAGCAGAATTAGATCTTCCTGTTATTGCAGAAGAAATCAGAAGAGAGATTCATGAAGCTGCAAGCCAAAAAAGAGCTAAATTAATCAAAAGATTAAGAATAGTGGAAAGCTTTATAGAATCTGGTACTAAACCAGCTTGGATGGTTTTAGATTGTATTCCTGTTATTCCTCCAGATTTAAGACCTATGGTTCAATTAGATGGTGGAAGATTTGCTACTTCAGATCTTAACGATCTTTACAGAAGAGTTATTAACAGAAATAATCGTTTAAGCAGACTTCTTGATATGGAAGCTCCTGATATTATTATCAGAAACGAAAAAAGAATGCTTCAAGAAGCAGTTGATGCTCTTATTGATAATGGTAGAAGAGGTAGAGCTGTTGTTGGTGCTAATAACAGAGCCTTAAAATCTCTTAGTGATATTATCGAAGGTAAACAAGGTCGTTTCAGACAAAACTTACTTGGTAAAAGGGTTGATTATTCTGGAAGATCTGTTATTGTTGTTGGTCCAAACTTAAAACTTAATCAGTGTGGTTTACCAAAAGAAATGGCTTTAGAGTTATTTAAACCATTTGTTATGAATAAATTAGTTGAAAGACAAGTTGTTCAAAACATAAAATCTGCTAAGAAAAAAATAGAGTCTCAAGAAAGTGTTGTTTGGGATGTATTAGAAGATGTAATTAAAGGACACCCTGTTTTATTAAACAGAGCACCTACACTCCACAGATTAGGTATTCAAGCTTTTGAACCTATGTTAGTAGAAGGTAGAGCTATTCAACTTCACCCATTAGTATGTACTGCATTTAATGCCGACTTCGATGGTGACCAAATGGCTGTTCACGTTCCATTATCTATAGAAGCTCAAACAGAAGCTAGATTATTAATGTTGGCTACTAATAATACACTTGCTCCTGCTACTGGTATTCCTATTATCACTCCTACTAAAGATATGGTATTAGGTTGCTATTATTTATCAGTTGATAATGTAAATGCAAGAGATTTATCTAGAAAACCTTTCAGTAGTCTTTCTGAAATAATTTCTGCTCATCAAATAAAAGCTGTACACGCTCATGATAAGATAAAAGTTAGAATGCCTCTTCATAAATTAGCTAATGATGAAATGGTTTTTGTTGATGCAAACCCTGATACAAAACCAGAAAGATTAAAAGATTTAGTTGATAAAGGCTTCAAAAAACCTTATGTTTATTTATTTACTACTGTTGGTAGAGTTATTATTAATGAAGAATTACCATCTTCATTCAAATTTATCAATAAAATAGTAGATAAAAAAGTATTAGAAAATATTATTGCAGAGTGCTATAACATACATGGAAATCTCAAAACCTCTGATTTAGCAGATGCTTTAAAAGCTTTAGGTTTCCACTACTCAACTACAGCAGGTGTTTCTATTGCAGTAGATGATTTGGTTATTCCTCCTGAGAAAAAACAAATCATTAAAGATTCTGAAAAAGAAATCGAAAAATCTCAAAGATTATATCAAAGAGGTGAAATCACTGCAGTTGAAAGATATGCAAAAATTATCGATACTTGGTCTCAAGCAACTGAAGAAGTTACCAGAAAAATTACTGAAGATTATGATAAATTAAATTCAGTATTCATGATGGCGTTCTCTGGAGCGAGAGGTAATATAAGTCAGGTTCGTCAACTTGTTGGTATGAGAGGTTTGATGGCAGATCCTTCTGGTAAAACAATCGATTTACCTATTAAATCTAATTTCCGTGAAGGATTAAATGTAACCGAATATGTAATTTCTTGTTATGGAGCTAGAAAAGGTCTTGTTGATACAGCGTTAAGAACCGCTGACTCTGGATATTTAACTAGAAGATTAGCAGACGTTGCACAAGATGTTATTATTACCGATGAAGATTGTAATACAGAAAATTATATTGTTATTAAAGATATTAAAGATGGTGACAATATGATTGTAAAATTACAAGACAGATTGGCTGGTAGAGTAGTAGCTGAAGATGTTTTCTATTACAAAAAAGATGATAAACCAGAAGATTATAGACTTATTGTAGCAAAAAATCAACTTATCACTCCTGATTTAGTAAAAGATATTGTTACTTTGGGTATTACACCTTCTGCAATTCAAAAATTAAAAGATGAAAAGAAAAAATTATCAGCTTACAACCCAGGACTTACAGAAGTAAAAATAAGATCTCCTTTAGGTTGTCAAAATAGATTCGGCGTATGTCAAAAATGTTATGGCTGGAGTATGACAAGCAAGAAAATTGCTGATATCGGAGAAGCAGTGGGTATTATTGCAGCACAATCAATTGGTGAACCGGGTACACAGTTAACCATGAGAACCTTCCATACTGGAGGGGTGTTCGAGGCAGCAAATAGACTTAAAGTAAAAACTACTGTTGCTGGTCATGTTAAATTTGATGAAAAAGTATTTTTAGAATCAACTGAAGAATTCAGAACTCCTTATGGAGAAATGGTTAAAGTTACTAAAGATGATACTTTTGAAATTAGTATTGTTGATAAAAAAGGTAAAGAGCTCAAAAAAGCTACTATACCTGCTGGTTTCCAAGTTTTAGCTAAAAATGGTGATGCTGTTAAAGTTAATGCCATAATAGGTGAACAAATGAAACAAACCAAAGCTTCTCAAAAATCAGTCGAAAAAGCATACAGAGATATAAACTCTAATATGAGTGGGATGATCAAATTTGTAGGCTTCAAAACTGAAGAGAAAAAAGATAGACAAGGTTTAATTAGTAGAACTGCTAATACTTCTGGTTTAGTTTGGGTTCATAGTGGTAATGTATATAATTTACCATCTGATTGTGAACTTTTAGTAGAAAACAACTCTGAACTTAAAAATGGTCAAAGTATTGCTAGATCTGCTACCAAAACAGAATATGGTGGTAAAGTTCATATTTCAAATTATGATAAAAAAGCTGGAACTTGGGATGCTGTTACATTAGTAACTGCTGAATTAGATATTCCAGAACCAGAATTAGTTCTTGATCGTAAAGATCAACAATTAAGATTCCCAGATGAAGCTCCTGTTCATATTTTCCAATTGTTAGTATCAGAAGGAAGTAGAGTTGATTCAGGTTCTTCTATAGCAGAGGCTTTTGTTGATAAATATGTAACCCCTTCAAGTGGTGAAGTTAGATTTATCAATATAGAAGGTAGCGATAAAAATACCATTACAGGTGAAAGCTCTTTATTATTTTTACCAGAAGAAACCTATCAATTAGGTTCTACAAGTAATCCTTTAGTAGAAGACAGCTGTATGGTTAATGCAGGAGATGAAATTATTCCTGGTACTGTTGTAAAAGAAAGTGGTTTTGTTTCTTTAGAAAACCTTGATCTTTCTCAAAGTATAACCTTCTACCCAGGAGCTTTTGGAGTTTACTTCCCATTAGAAAATTCAGTTATTAATGTAACTGAAAATCAAGAAGTAAAAGAAGGAGATCTAATTGGTAGCCTTATAGATCCAGAAACTCAAGAATCTCAACAAATAAAAACTGAACAATCTGGTATGGTTCAATTTATACACTCTGAAGAAGGTATGTATGTAATTGTTCGTAAAACCTTGATTTATAAAGTTGCTCCTGTTGAACAATTCTATAAACTTAAAAACTCTCATGAATCTATAGATTTAGTACCTGTTACTAAATTAATGGTAAGAAATGGAGATAAAGTTAAATCTGGTACCTCTTTAATAAAAGTAAACTTAATCTTTAAATTATCTGCACCTCTTACACTTTTAGGCGGTAAAATAGAGTTTAAAGATGTTACAACAGATGAAGAAGGTAATAAAGTAAGTGGAAAACTTTCTATTTCTGTAGTAGAAAACCTTAGTACTAGTCATGAAGCTTCTAACTACGGTTTAATTGGACAAAAAGATCTTACAGTAAGCTCTGTTTTAAAAGTTAAAGACAAAGAAACTGTAGAACCTGGTACAATTATTTCTTATACCGATTTTAAAGCTAACAATACTGGTAAAATAGAAATCTTTAGAGAACCTGAAACTGATGCAAAAAGATTACTTATAGTAAATCATGAAAATCAATTAAGATTCAAAAAAGATGCTGAAGTAAAATTAGAAGTAGGTACTTATTTATATGAAGGTGATAAAGTAAATTCAAAAACAAATTTAGCAGAATCTGCTTATGTAGAAGAAGTAACTAAAGATGAATTAGTTTTAAGAAGAGCTAGACCTTACTTAATAAGTGCTGGTGCATCTGTTTTAGTTGAAGATGGTGAAATGGTTCAACAAGGTGAAACTTTGGCAACCTTAATCTATGAAACAGTAAAAACAGGGGATATTATTCAGGGTCTTCCAAGAGTTGAAGAGCTTTTAGAAGCTAGAAAACCAAAAGAAACTACAGTTCTTAGTGAGTTTAATGGTAATATCAGAATAGTTTATGATAGCGGTGAAGCAGTTGGTATTGATGTACTTACTGATGATGGCGTAAGTCATAACTATAAAGTACCAATAAACAGCAGACCAGCAGTTTCTGAAGGTGAAAGAGTAAAACCTGGAGATAGATTAGTTTCTGGACCAATCAACCCACATGATTTACTTGCTGTATTCAACAAAATAGATCCTAAAAAAGGTATTGAAGAAGTTCAACAATTCCTTGTAAATGAAGTTCAATTAGTTTACCGTTCGCAAGGCGTTCAAATTAACGATAAACATATTGAAATTATTGTAAGACAAATGACTAAAAAGCATAGAATTACAGATCCTGGTGATACAACACTTTTACCTGGTGAAATAATTACTACTTATCAATTAGATCAAATTCTTGCAAAAGTTCAAGCTGAAGGAAAAATTGAACCTAAATCAGAAAACGTTCTTTTAGGTATCACTAAAGCTTCATTAAATACCGAAAGCTTTATCTCTGCTGCATCATTCCAAGAAACTACAAGAGTTCTTACAGAAGCTGCAATAGAAGGTAAAAAAGATTGGTTAAGAGGACTTAAAGAGAATGTAATCATAGGTCGTCTTATCCCTGCTGGAACTGGTATGAAAGAAGTTCAAAAAAGTTCTGAAATAAAAGAAGAACAAAGTATTGAATTAACTATTGGTTAATAGCAAATAATAAAAAAGCTACCTAAAAAGGTAGCTTTTTTTTTGATAAAATATAAAAATAACTTTATGACTTATATAGCTAACCCCATATTTTTAGCATACAAATTTATAATTATTTATACTTAAAATTATTATAAAAACACACTAGATTCCGTATGCTACTACGGAATCTAGTGTGTTTTTCTTATTTTAAATCTATAAAAAGTTGCTTATATCCTGAATCAAGTTCAGGATGACTATAAGCAACTTTTACTATTTAATTTTGTATTTAATTTTGTATTTAATTTTTTTGGGAATAGCTATAAAAGTATTGAAGTAATTAGAACTTATAAACCAACTCAAAGAAAGCTTATATCTATACAATACCTTCGACCGTCGTCTTTAAGATTAAGAAAAAAAGCTCCAAAGTCTAGTTTCTGGGTGGTATCTGAAAAGTTATTTTCACCCTAGTCTTTCTTACAAAAAAGAACTAGAAAAGTTTTTTTTGACAGCTCCACTTATTTTTATAGGGTGATTTATAATTGTCAATAAATCTGATAAATAAAAAACCTCTCTTTTTATAAAAAGAGAGGTTTTTCTAAATGTTAGAACTTATGGAATTACATACCCATCATTGATGGATCCATTCCGCCCATTCCGCCACCCATTGGCATTCCGCCACCTTTTTTATCAGGTTTATCAACAACTAATGCTTCAGTTGTTAATAACATAGCTGCGATACTAGCTGCATTTTGTATAGCAGTTCTAGCAACTTTAGCAGGATCAACGATACCAGCTTTGAACATATTTTCAAATACACCTGTAAGAGCGTTGTAACCTAAATCAGTTTCACCGTTTCTTACTTTGTCAACGATAATAGAACCATCAACACCAGCATTTTGAGCAATTTGTTTTGCAGGATATTCTAAAGATCTTGCAACAATACTAAAACCTGTTTTAATATCATGATCAACTTCTTTTTTACCAGCTTCTTCAACTAAAGAAATTAATCTGATTAAGGTTGTTCCACCACCAGCAACGATTCCTTCTTCAACTGCTGCTTTTGTAGCAGAAAGAGCATCTTCAATTCTGAGTTTTCTATCTTTTAATTCTGTTTCGGTAGCAGCACCAACTTGGATAACTGCAACTCCACCAGCTAATTTAGCTAATCTTTCTTGAAGTTTTTCTCTATCAAATTCAGAATCAGTTTCTTCGATTTGTCTTCTGATTTGAGCAACTCTTTTTTCAACTTCTTCTTTAGAATCATTACCAGCAACGATAGTGGTTTTTTCTTTGCTAACTTTAACTTGTCTAGCATTACCAAATTGTTGAATAGTAACATTATCAAGTTTTAAACCAATATCTTCACTTATAACAGTTCCACCAGTTAAAATAGCGATGTCTTCTAACATAGCTTTTCTTCTGTCACCAAAACCAGGAGCTTTTATTGCAACAACATTAAGAACACCTCTTAATTTGTTTACAACTAATGTTGCTAATGCTTCACCTTCAACATCTTCAGCTATAATAACTAAAGCTCTTCCAGATTTAGCAACTTTTTCTAAAACAGGCACTAAGTCTGCAATAGAGGTTAATTTTTTGTCAGTAATTAAAATAAAAGGCTCATCAACTGTAGCTTCCATTTTATCTGGCTCTGTAACCATATAAGGTGATACATAACCTTTATCAAATTGCATACCTTCAACTACATCTAAGTTAGTTCCCATAGATTTAGATTCTTCAACGGTAATAACACCGTCAGTACCTACTTTATCCATAGCATCTGCGATTAAGTTTCCTACATAGTCATCGTTACCAGCAGAAATAGTAGCTACTTGAGCTATAGAATCTCTACCTTCAACTTTTTTAGACATTTTTTTGATTTCTTCTACGCAAACTGCAACTGCTTTCTCAATACCTTTTTTAACGAGGATTGGGTTAGCACCAGCAACAACGTTTCTTAAACCTTCTTTTACCATAGCTTGAGCTAAAATAGCAGAAGTAGTAGTTCCGTCACCAGCTACATCATTAGTTTTGCTAGTAACTTCTTTAACTAATTGAGCACCAACGTTTTCGATTGGATCTTCTAATTCAATTTCTTTTGCAATGGTAACACCGTCATTAATAATTTGTGGTGCACCGAATTTTTTTTCTAAAACAACATTACGACCTTTTGGTCCTAAAGTTATTTTTACTGTATCTGCAACTGCATTTACGCCTCTTTCTAAAGCTCTTCTTGCTTGCTCATCGAATACAATTTGTTTTGCCATAATTTAAAATTCTCCCAAATTTATTATTCTACAACTGCTAAAATATCTTTTTCAGCAATAACGAGATATTCAGTTCCGTCTAATTTAACTTCAGTACCAGAATATTTAGCGAAAAGAACTACATCGCCTTCTTTTACATCTACTGGAGATTTGCTTCCATCTTCTAAGGTTTTGCCTGGTCCTACTGCAACAACTCTAGCTTGTTGAGGTTTTTCTTTTGCGGTATCAGGAAGGAAGATTCCACCTTTGGTTTTTTCTTCGCTTTCTAAAACTTTTACCACAACTCTATCAGCTAAAGGTCTTAGTTTAACTGCTGTTGATGTTGACATTTTATATTATCCTCCTAAAAAGTAATTTACTTTTTTATCTTTTTTATTAGCACTATAGTTTATTGAGTGCTAACAGAATAAAATAATATCTATTTTCAGCACTCATGTCTAGTGAGTGCTAATATAGTTTTACAAAAGTTTACATTTGTATTTAATCTTACTTATAATAAAGGTTTTAAATCTTTTGAATCTTTTATATTTTTAAAATAATTTTTTTTAAAAATTAATAACAATATTTAGCATTAATTATAATGTTACTTTTATTTTTTCTGTTAATTGTTTATAAAAAGTACTAACTTTTCCATCAGGTGTTATTTTTCTTATAGATTTATTTCCTTTATCTAAAACATAAATATTATCATTATCATCTATGTCTATTAATGTTGGATTATTAAATAAAGATTCTTCTTTTTTTCCATCTTTATAACCAGTATTATTAGATCCAGCTATTTTCTCTATAGATTTATACGGTATTAATTTCCAAATTATATTTGAAACACTATCAGCTATTATTATTTCATTTTTTGAGTTTGATTTCATATCTGAAATATCTTTTATTATTCCTTCTTGAGGAATTACATTGTTTTTTACATAATAATCTCTTTCTTTTCTTTTTCCAATTTTAATAGCCTCATTTAATTCTTTATATTTTATTTCCGATAGTGCTATTTTATTTGAGTAAAATAAATAATATAAAGGATCTTCAAGATTTATAGGTGGATATATAAACATATTTTCATCAAATAAAATTACCTTTAATTTATCTAAATTTTTTTTATCACCATAAGTCATAGAAAAAATAGTTTCAGGTATTTTTTGTTCATTGTTATCATTATCTTCATAAGAAGAAAAATTTATTTTTGCATCTTCATCAAGATGCCCAATTAATAAAGTATTTTTTAGTTTTGTATTTGTTTTTTGCATTTTTCCTATTATAACTTTATTATTTTTATTAATAAAAAAACCTTCTAATTGACAACTATAAGATATTTTATTATCAGATTTAAAAATAGATACATTATTAAATAGGTCTATTGTATATAAATATTTTCTTTTAATCGTTCCATCATTATTTAATAACCCTGAATTATAATCTAAATTATAATATTTCATTAAAAAAATTTTTTGACCAAATTTATCTACACTAAAATTATTAATTTCATCTAAGCTAAAATCTAATTTTTTAAGTGTTTCTTTTTCATCTTCACAATATAAGCATTTATATAAAGATGAGTTTGGTTTATAATTTTTTTTTACATCTTCAACATATTGTTTATACTTTTCAAAAAAATTATTATAGCTATTATCATTAAAATTACCAAAACAAGTATATAGCTCTAAATCCTTTAGAATAAAATTATAACTCATTTCATCAGTTATCTGATTTATATTATTAATTATAATATTTTCTAAATTATTATTTTCTTTAATAGAAGTATTAATTTGATTACTTTTTTTTTCAATATTAGTTTTACTATCTGAATTTTTTTCATTTTTACTATTAAAATTTATTGTAGTACAAGAAAATATTAATATTATAAATAAATAAATAATTTTTTTCATTTTTACTTCCTTATTAATAGAAAGCAATTAAATTATATTGCTTTCTATTTTATTTTTTGATTTTAATATGATAATCTTTGAGATGGAATTATCTCTCTTACACCATTTGGCGTAGTCCAATATAATTGTAAGCCTATATTTTCATTTATTCTTTTATAATGAGAATAAGATAAAAATACAGGATATAAAGTATTAGAATTAAGCGATACAATTCCATTAGGTTGAGGTTTATTAACATTAGGTGAAAATCTTAGAGAACCATCAGAAGTATCGTTAATAATATCTTTACTATCAATAGCTAAATAAGCCCCACCATCATGATTAATTTCAAACTTATAATTACCACTAGGTAAACCTTGAGTACTTATAAAGCCAATAAAAGAAGCTGAGTAGTATGAATAAGGATCATTAAGATCATTATGAATTTGACCAACAGAAAATAAATCAGGCTCATTATATCCTGTAAAATTAATAGGATAACCAAAAAATGATTTACTTCTAAGAGGAACTATTGTTCCTAAAACTCTATTATCTTGAAAAGCTGGATTAACAGGTGGGTTAATAAATTTACCATTTGCATCTAATATACCTGAAAAATCAGTAAGATTTACATTATTAAAAAATCTACCTAATAAACCAGTTGTATTTAGATTTTTATTAAAAACATTTAAATCTTTTTCATTATCTTTATCATGAAAGAATTTATTTGTAGGAATAATTTCAACTTGACCACTAGGAGTAAGCCACCATAAAGACAAAGCTGCTTCACTTTTTATTTCAGAAAACATTAATCTAATTTTATGTTTTCCAACTGATAAAAAAGTATTATTACTAGTAGCATATTGGTAATTAGTAGGAAAATTTGCATCAATTATTACATTATCATCTATTTCTAAAATAGCACCATCATCATGACCAATAAAAAATGTATAATTTCCACTTGAAGTAATATCAATATAACCATCAAAATCAGTAACAAAAAAATCTTTTAACCCAACTCTAAAAGGATCTTGATAAGTTCCGAAAGGTTCTGATTGTATAGCTGGTGTATTAGGATTTAAACCTGTATAATTTATACCATTAGAAAAAGAATCAGGAACATATTTTACGGCATGAGGAATGTTTTGATTACCATCTATTAAAACTTCAGGTCTTAAATAAACTGAACTTCTATAAAATTTACCTATAAGAGATTGATTATAGGTAATATTTTTAGGGAAAGTATTTATAACATCATTTAATGTATCAAAAGCATTAACCATACCAGCTGTTTTTTGCGAGGGATCAATATATTGCTGATTTTTTCTTAAAGCTCTTCTTATTTCAAGTGGTTTTATATTTGCTCTTTGAGCTAAAATTACTCCAATTATCCCTCCTATCAAAGGAGAAGCCGCTGAAGTACCGCCAAAATTAGGATCGTAGTATCCCAAGTTAGTCCCACTTGGACCTAAACCAGATGAATCTTGTTTTGAACTAAGAGTAAAAACTCTTTCTGCTGGTCCAGAAACATCAACTCCATGACCATTTATTGTATAAAGATTATTTGTTCCTCCCATTTGAGATTTCCCATAATTAAATCCAGTAGTATGACCTTTTATATTAAATCTTGAATCTCCATTAATATTTAATCCACCTACTATTATAGAACCTGTATCAGGCATATTTCTTTGAATTTTATTTATTTCTATTTTTGAAATATCTGTATTTGAAGCATTTCCTGCTGGAACTACTATTATATGTCCTTTAGCAATAGAAGATGCTATTAAACTTCTTACTGATGGATCTCCTTGCTCTAATGTTAAACCTGCACCTTGTATAATAGCACCATTTTTATCACGTGGTGAAAATTCTTTTTCTAAAACTATTACTTTAGCATTATTTTTTCTTGCTATAATTATCGAATCAGAAACAGCATTACATTTTCCAATTCCAGCACCAGTACCTTTACATGTACAAGATTCTTGATGTAAAACCTCATTATATACCTCACTTTTAGTAATTGGATCTATTTTAGGCTCAATTAGCTGATGATAACCTTTTATATTTATAATTTTAGATATACCTCCTACACCAGCAGTTCCTTTTCCATTATTAGTCTGAGCAGCCCCTAGAACTGATGAAGAATTTACTCCATGCTCAATAAGTTCACTAGCTTTTAAAGTATAACCAATATTTGCTTTATTTATAGAATTTTGAATTATTCCGCTATCTGTATTATCAATATAATCATAATTAAAAGATTTTAAATCTTCATGTGTTGTTAAACCACCTGTATCTATTACAGCTAAAGTTATATTAGCATCTCCAGTTGATTTTGACCATATACCATTATCTTGAGTATTTTTCATTATATGTGTATTTTTTAACCATGCTCCACCATCATAAGTTCCAATCTTATAATTTATCCATGTATCATCTGGTTTAGATGGGTCATTAGAAGATTTAATTGAAAAACTTTTTTTATCTTTATTACTTTGAATAGAAAATATATTTGAATTTTTTTTATCTCTTTCATTTATTAATTGATTTGCTAACTCATCTGTTAATTCTAATGTAGAATCGGATGAGTTTCCTATAAATTCAGGGTACGCTTCCTCAACAAAAGGTAATTTTTTTAATTTATCAATTATAGCCCATACATCTGCATTAGTATCTTTCATTATAAATGAATAAAATAAACCTTGATTTGCTACATCATATTCAAAAAAAGTTTCAGCTTCTGTTTCTTCTGCATCTAAATCTTCATAAGGTAGATTAATTCCTCTTTCTATATCACTTAAATTTGAAGAGTTTAATATTTTTTCTACTGAAGATAACGACGTACCATTTAGATCGATTAATTTCTTACTTCCATCAGCATTTGTTATTAATCTAACTCTCATACCTTCTAAAAATTTTATATTAATTTTACCTTTTCTATATTCAAGATTCCTAATTTCAGGATTATCAGGAATCATACTATGAACAGAATTAGGAATATCAATAGCTTTTAAAAAACCATCAATGCTAATATCAATAGCATAGTTATTTCTTTCATCTTTTACTTTTACTTCTAAGGTATTTAAACCTTCTTTTATATCAGGTAAATTAACGCTTAAATTATCTGTTTTTCTATTAAAAAAATTACTAATCAATAGCTCACAACTTGGTTTATTTTTATTATGCTCGTCATGGTTTACTTTAAATTTTTTATCATCATCTTTTTTACCAGAATCTTTTCCATCTTTATCGTCATTATCATCTTTACATAATTTTTTCTTGATTTTATTAATATCATCTATATTATCTATATCTTCATCATGATTAAAAATAACCTGAGTTCCATTAATAAAAACTTCTAAATTACCAACTTTTTCTCCGCCACCAGCTCCATTGGTAATATTTAAAATAAAATTTCTTTTTAAATCATCTTCAGAAGCACTAAAAGTAAAAACTCTTTTTTTATCATCATCTTTTTCTCTTTCTTTTCCTTTTTGTTTACTTATTCTAGTTATAGGTAAAAAGTTTTTTTTTACTTCATTTGGAGAAGTAGTGCTTTTTATTCCAAATTTCTTAAATGAACCCATAATATCTTTTTCATTTGTAGTTTGATTTACAATATTACAAGACATTGCCAAACTTAGTGCTGTAATAACTCCGACTGTTTTTCTTAACATTTTTTTACCTTAGACTCAAATAAATTTATATTTTATACATAAAAAAATTATATAGTTAATATTTTGAAATGTAAATATTTTATACATAAAAAAATTACTTGACATAAATTACTTATTTAAAGTAGTATTGATTTATAAGATTTTTTATTTTAGAAAAATTTAATTATGTATTTTAATAGAATAAACACAATTTGGAGCTGGCGTAACTAATACGCTGGTGGTGTTTTGTCCTATTATTTTATTCCAATTTAACCTCAATTATATAATCAATAGACATTTTTACTACTAATAAAATAGTGGTTTTTACTTTTGGAAGTTTTCCCTAAAAAAATAGCCTAAATGTATTTTAATTAGAAAAGGATATTTATGCAAAAAGCTTTGATAGCAAAAGAAATAAAAGAAAAATATTATAATTATTTTAATAATATAAAAAATAATATTTATGAGTTATTTTTACCCAATAATGGAAATATAGGAACTTTTTCTAAAAAAATTCCTCTTGAAAGTTTAAATTCCATTTCAATTTTTAATCATATAAAAAAGTTAGTAGAAGGAAAATGTTTTTTATTTGAAAATAATGAAAAAGGAAAAAGAGCTTATAGTTTTTTAGGTATAAATCCTAGGGAAGTTTTAAAAATACGAGATGGAATTATTTCTTTAGAAAAAAAAGGAAAATTAGAATATCTAGAAGGGGATGTAAACAATGTTTTATCTGAATATCTTACTAGGTATCAAGCAGAAAAAATAGATACTTTACCTCCTTTTGTTGGTGGAGTAATTGGATATATAGGTTATGATTTTAATCAACATTTAGAAAAAATAGCTTTGCCAACTAATAATAGTTTTCAAGAATATGAAACTTGTTTAATGCTTTTTCATGATGTAATTGCAATAGATCATGAAAACAATGAATTATATTTAATTTCTAATTTTTTTATAGATGGAAAAGTAAAAGAAGATTTGGATAATTGTATAAAAAAAATAGAGTTAATGAATGAAGAATTAAGAAAAGTAAAATTATTAGAAAAACCAGATCTTAATTTTACTGAAAAAGATTTTATTTCACCTAATATGTCTTTTGGTAAAGAGAATTTTTATAAAGCTGTTAAAAAAGTAAAAAATTATATAAAAAACGGAGATATTTTTCAATGTGTTTTAGCAGAAAAATTTTCTATGGAAATAAAAGCAGAAAATTTACTTATTTACCATATTCTTAGTTTAATTAATCCTTCACCTTATTTATTTTTTATAGAAACAGAAACAGAAACTATTTTAGGTTCTTCTCCTGAAATGTTAGTAAAAGTTGCTGATAAAAAAGTACATCTTTGTCCTATAGCTGGTACAAGACCTAGAGGTAAAACAGAAGAAGAAGATAAAAAATATAGAACATCTTTACTTAGAAGTGTAAAAGAAAAAGCAGAACATCTGATGTTAGTAGATTTGGGAAGAAATGATGTAGGTAAAGTTTCTAAAGCAGGAACTGTAAAAGTAGAAAAATTTATGCAAGTAGAAAAATTTTCAGCAGTTATGCATTTAGTTTCTTTGGTAGAAGGAGAAATAAAAGATGAAAAAACAAGTTTTGAAGCATTTAAAGCTTGTTTTCCTGCTGGTACCTTATCAGGTGCTCCAAAAGTAAGAGCTATGCAAATAATTTCAGAATTAGAGCCAGTTAGAAGAGGGGCTTATGGTGGAGCAATTTTTTGTCATGGTTTTTCTGGTTATTTAGATTCTTGTATAACTATAAGGAGTTTATATGTTATTAGAGATAAAAATAATTATAAAACAGGATATATTCAAGCTGGTGCAGGGATAGTAGCAGATTCTAAAGCAGAAGCTGAATACCAAGAAATTTTAAATAAATCTAAAGCAGTATTAAAAGCTGTAAGTATAGCTCAAAAAATAGCAGAAAAAGATCCTGAAAGAAAAGGGGTTTTATTGCCTTATTATAAGTTATAAGTGAATAGTTAAAAGTTAGAAGATAATTGATTATTCCTTGATTATTTTAGTAATAAATTTAAATGTATATAAAATTAGCTTAATATAAAAAAGAGAAAATAAAAATGATATTAATAATAGATAATTACGATTCTTTTACCTATAATATTTATCAATATTTAGAAGAAATGGGTGAAAATTGTCAAGTAATAAGAAATGATGAAATTACTTTAGAGGAAATAGAAAAATTAGCTCCTAAAGCTATTGTAATCTCACCTGGACCTGGAAATCCAGATTCATCTGGTATATCAATAAAAGTAGTAGAAGCTTTTTATAATAAAATACCTATTTTAGGTGTTTGTTTGGGGCATCAGATAATAGGTCAAGTTTTTGGTGGTAAAGTAATAAGAGCTAAAAAAGCTATTCATGGAAAAACTTCAAAGATTTTTCATGAGCAAAAAGGAGTTTATAAAGGAATGACTAGCCCACTTAATGTAGTTAGATATCATTCTTTAATAGTAGAAAAAGAATCTTTACCAGATTGTTTAGAAATTACATCTGAAACTCAAGATGGTATTATTATGGGTTTGAAACATAAAAAATATCCTGTAGAAGGAATTCAGTTTCATCCTGAATCTGTTATGACAGAACAAGGTAAGCAAATGTTGAAGAATTTTTGTGATGGGGTTTTGAAGCGTGAAGCGTGAAGCGTGAGCCGTGAGAGGTAGTCTGTCGAAAAGTGTAAACTTTTATTCATAAGGGTTAAGCAGGTTTTGAAGTAAAAAATCAAAACTCACCCCAGCCCTCTCTTTAGCTAACTACCCATTACCCACATCTATAAAGGGGGTTGAAAATAACTTAGAATATGTGTTAGAGTTAAAAATATTAAAAAGAGCTATAAAATAATGAACGAATTTGATAATATAAATTTTGGAGATAAGAGATTGAATAATAGATGTAGAATAATATTCAATTCTTTTTTAAAATAATGTTGGTAAAAGCATACCTAATAGTTTTGAAGATTGGTCAGGAACAAAAGCTTGTTATAGATTTTATGATAATAAAAAAGTTACAAGAGAGAAATTAATGAATAGCCATTATGAAAAGACAATAAACAGTCTTTTAAATGAGAAAGTAGTATTAAATGTTCAAGATACAACAGAATTAAATTTTACAACGCATAAATCAAAGAAGGAAATGGGTAGAATAGGAAATTCTAATTGCACAGGTTTAATGGTTCATACAACACTATCATTGACAAGCGAAGGAGTTCCAGTAGGAATATTAGAGCAGAAAATATGGACAAGAAGTAAAGAGTTAGTATCAGAACGCAGTAAAAAGAATATAGAAGATAAGGAAAGTTATAGGTGGATAGAATCATTAATATCAATAGACAAGAAGTTTTTTAATGAAGAACAGGTTATAGTTACGATAGGAGACCGTGAATCAGATATTTATGATTTGTTTTTAGTTGATAGGAAGAGGAATAGTCATTTACTTGTAAGAGCAGCACAAGATAGACTTATAAATCATGAAGATAAGAAATTATTTAAAGGGTTAGATAATCTTGAGGTTAAAGGAAATTTAGAAGTTGATATATCTAGGAAGAAAGGAGTGTCTTCAAGGAAAGCTAAATTAAACATTAAATATGATAAATTTGAGATAAAAGAACCTAAAAATCATAAAAAAAATATACATAGTGTATCTTTAAATGTAATATTGGTAGAAGAAGAAAAATCGGGAGAGAGCAAAGAGCCTATAAGATGGGTTCTTTTGACAACACTAGACATAAACTCACTTGAAGATGCTATAAAATATGTTAGATGGTACAGTTATAGATGGTTAATAGAGAGATATCATTATGTATTAAAAAGTGGTTGCCACATAGAAGAGCTTCAATTAGATTCATCAGATAAGATACAAAAAGTATTAGCTATGTATTCTGTGGTTTCTTGTAAGTTATTAAACATGACTTATATTGTTAGAAAAGAACCCGAGCTAAGTTGTGAAGCCTTTTTTTCAAAAAAAGAATGGAATTTAATATATATATTAGTAAATAAAACACCTAACCTACCTAAAGAAATACCAAAATTAAAAGAGGTTATTGTCTGGATTGCACGACTTGGAGGTTTTTTAGCAAGAAAGGGTGATGGTTTTCCAGGTGTAAAAGTTCTTTGGAGGGGCTTTATTAAATTTAAAACTATCCTAGAAGCTACTGAAATACTTGAATCTTTTAATAATTATACTTATGGGTAATGGTAAGCTTTAGCTAAAGAGAGGGAGATAAGAATTATTCCCCTTCTCTTTTAGCAAAGAGTGAGCCTGAGCTGGTAGGCGAACTATTGTAGGCGAAGACTTTGGGAGGGGGATGAGTTATGAAATTGAAGATTTTCGGTTCACGATTCACGACTCACGATTCACGATTATATTTAAAAAAAGGTAAAAATTATGAAAGAATATTTAAACATTTTATTTAACGGAGAAAGTCTTAATTCAGAGCAATCTGAACTAGTAATGACTAATATTATAGAAGGAAAATATTCAAATGAACAAATAGCAGCTTTTTTGGGAGCTTTAAGAGCTAGAGGAGAAAAAGTTGAAGAAATAGTTGGTTTTGTAAAAGCTATGAGAAAAAAAGCTTTAAAAGTTGAATTAGAAGCCCCTAATTTAATAGATATTTGTGGAACTGGAGGTGATGGCAGAAATACTTTTAATATTTCTACAGCATCAGCCTTTGTTTTATCTGCGGCTGGAGCTAAAGTTGCAAAGCATGGAAATAGAGCTATTTCTAGTAAATGTGGAAGTACTGATGTTTTAACTGCTTTAGGAGTAAAAACAGATTTTTCTCCTGAAAAAATAAAAGATATTATAAATGAAACAGGATTAGCTTTTTTAGCAGCCCCTTTATTTCATCCAGCTATGAAAACTGTAGCCCCAATAAGACAAGCTTTAGGAGTAAAAACCGTTTTTAATCTATTAGGGCCTTTGTGTAACCCTACAGGTTTAAAAAGACAAATAATAGGAGTTTATGACCAAAAATTATTATATATTTTAGCAAAAGCTTTAAAAGAATTAGGTTCGGAAGAAGTTATTGTTTTGTGTTCAGATGACGGTTTAGATGAAGTTTCACTTGCAGAAAAAACTTCAATAGAACATCTAAAAGAAGGTAAAATATATTCTTATACTATTTCTCCACAAGATTTTGGATTTAATTTTTCTAATGAAAACTTAGAAGGAGGAACACCTCAAGAAAATGCTGAAATTATAGAAAGTATTTTAAAAGGTGAAAAAAGTGCAAAAGCTGATGTAGTAATTATAAATAGTGCTTTAGCTTTGGTTGTTTCTGGAGTAGCAAAAAACTTAAAAACAGCTTCAAAAAAAGTAAAAGAAGTTATAGAATCTGGAAAAGCTTATAAAAAATTAGAGCAATTAAGGAGTATAAAATGAATATTTTAGAAAAAATTGGTTTAAAAACTCAAGAAAGAATAAATAAAGAAAAAGAAATACTATCTTTGGAAGAGTTAAAAAATAAAATTGATTATAATAAAATACCTGATAGTTTTAAAGAAGCTTTTTTAGAACCAAAAACTAATATTATTGCAGAAATAAAATTAGCTAGTCCCTCAGAAGGTAAAATATCGGATTTAAACCCAATTGATGTAGCTAAAGGTTATTTGGAAAATGGAGCAACTGCTTTATCAGTTCTAACAGAACCTTATTATTTTAATGGGAGTACTGATTATATTATAAAAATAAGAGAAAAATTTCCTAAGGCAAAAATTTTAATGAAAGATTTTTTTGTTGATGAATACCAATTTTATCAAGCTAGATTTATAGGTGCTAATGCAGTTTTACTAATAGTAGCTCTTTTGGGTAAAGATAAAATAAAAGAATTTTTAAATTTGGCAAAAAAATTAAATTTAACAGCTTTGGTCGAAGTTCATAATAAAGAAGAAATGGAAATAGCTATAGAATTAGAGGCGGATTTTATAGGAGTTAATAATAGAAATCTAAAAGATATGTCTATTAGTTTAGATACATCTATAAATTTAGCTTCTTTACCTCCAAAAAATACTATTTTAATTAGTGAAAGTGGAATAAAAACTAGTTCTGATATTGAAATTTTAAAAAAATATGATTATAAAGGATTTTTAGTAGGCACTTCTTTTATGAAAACAGAAAAACCTTGGGAAAAACTAATAAAAATTTTGAGTTAGTAAAAAGTATAGAATATAATTATTAGTAAAAATAGGTATTTGGTTATAATAAATGATAGATAAAATCTCATTTGAAAATTATAAAGTATTTAAGGATCTACAAGAGTTAGAATTAAGAAAAATAACAGTTTTAATAGGTAAAAATAGCTCTGGTAAAAGTGCTGTTGCAAGATTGCCTACTTTAATAGAAAATTCGCTCTCTGGAACTTTTAGTGAACCCTTAATTTTAAATAATAATGGTATTAAATTAGGAACTTTATTTAGAGATTTGTTATATGCTAGAAAATCAACTGGAACTTTGTATATATCTATAAAAGATGAAAAAGAGGAATTAAACATAAATATTGCATCAGGAATAGGAACTAAAGATTTTCCTAAAATTGCTAGATGGTCTCTTAGTAAAAATAATCAAGTTTATCTTAGATATGCTGATCATGTTTTTAAAGGATTTATACCTACATTAGATAATCCAATAGAAAGTTTAATCTTAAAAACAGAATTTATTGATTCAATTAGAGTTACACCTGAAAGAGGATATGAGATTCCTACTAGTATAGAAATAAAAAAAATTGGAATTACAGGTGAAAATACATATAATATTTTGCTAAAAGATTTTATAGATGAAAAATCAACTCTTTTAAATAAAATTAGTGATTGGTATAAAAATAATTTTGATGGTTGGGGATTACGAGTTAATGAAGAATTAAAACCATTTTATCAATTTGAACTAACAAAAGATGATTTAAATATAAATATAAAAGATGTAGGTCAAGGAATGACTCAAGTTTTACCTTTAGTTACAATAGCTTTAATGCCTACAAAAGAAGAAACCCTTATAATAATTGAAGAACCAGAATTACATCTACATCCAGCTGTTCATGGAAATTTGGCAGAATTATTTGTAGATTCTTTAAATGATACTAATAAAAAATATTTAATAGAAACTCATTCTCAAAATTTTGTTTTAAGATTAAGGAGATTAGTTGCAGAAGGAAAAATTAGTAAAGATAATTTAATTATTTATTTTGTTGATTTTGATGAAGAAGAATCTAAAAGCGATTTAAAAAGAATAAATATAACAGATTCTGGAGATGTTGATTATTGGCCAGAAGATATTTTTAGTGAAACATTAAAAGAAGCCTTAGCAATTAGAAAAGCACAAAAAGGTAAAGGTTTTTATGATAGTTAAAATATTAGATGATGTTTTTTATCAAAATAATAATAAACTTTTAACCAAACTTATTTATATATTGGATGATAGATATTATTTAGATATAAACCCAAATATTTTAGAAAACTCTACTTGGTATAATGAAGAAGTAAAAAAAATAAAAACTAATCAAGACATACTAGAGGGACTTATTAATAAAAGTATATTTGAAGCTCCTAGTAGTAAAAATACTATAACAATTTCATGCAAAAATGAAAAATATTTTTCATTAGAAGAAGCAATAATATATTTAGACCAATCATTTAGCATAATATTTGAAAATAGTAATAATGATTCTTTATTTTTTGATGCTTTATTAAAAAATTTTCCTAAACAAATTAGAAAAATATTAAAGTTTAAAGATAATTTATGGCTTGAATATTCAATGGCTGGGGGTTCTGCTGAAGATATAATAAAAACAAAAATAAAATCTTATAATATTAGCAATTTTAACAAAGAAAAACATAAATATTTAAGATGCTTTGTAATAACTGATAGTGATAAATTATATCCAGATATGGATTTAAAAGATGATAAAGTAAAATTAAAAGAGTTCCTTGATAAAAATGAAATAAAATACCATTTTTTAGAAAAAAGAGAAATGGAAAATTATTTACCTGATGAGGTTTTTGAAGAAATAAAAAATAATGAAAATAGTGATTATATAGAAGCATATCTTAGATTATCTTCAGAACAAAAAGATTTTTTTGATATTCAAAAGGGATTTCCAGATAAAAATTTTAATGACTTAAAACCAGATGGATTTAGAGATTTTTTTAATAAAATTTCTGATGAAGATAAAAGAATTTTTAGAAAAAAAGATTTACAAAAAATACATGACAAAAGTTTTAAATCTGAATTTCCAAAATTGTTTTCTCATGAAAAAGTTACTAAAGAAACACTTTTGAATAGAACTAAACATCAAAAGAATCCAAATGAATTAATTGATATTTTGAAAAAAATAGAAGCACTATTATGAGTAAAAAATTAAAAATAGAACCCAAATTAAAAAGACTTATTTATTATATAGAAGATCTAGAAAATGGATACATTCAAATACCTTCTTTTCAAAGAGATTTTATATGGGATAAAAAAGATAAATTAGACTTATTTGATAGTTTAAAAAGAGGTTATCCTATTGGAACTATACTTTTTTGGAAACCTGAAAAAAGAGATTTTGGAAATATGGAAAAAATAGGTCCTTATTATTCACCTGAACAGAAAGAAGGTTTTTTTTATATTTTAGATGGTTTTCAAAGATTATCAACTATTTTAGGGTGCTTAATAAACCCAAATAAAACAAAATTAAAATATGATGAAAATGATTTAAAAAATAATTTTCTAATTTATTATGATTTAGAAAAGGAAGAGTTTTTTATACCAAGAAATATTTCAGCTACAGAAAATTTTCAAGTTCCTTTATATATTTTATTAGACACATTTGAATTTTTTAAATTTTCTGAAAAATTAGCTAAATATAGTAATTTTAGATTATTAGTAGATAGAGCAACTACTTTAGCAACAAAAATAGTTGATTTTATTTTACCATCTATTGAAATAGTTGGAGGTGAACTTGAAGAAGCTGTTGAAATATTTTCAAGAATTAACTCAAAAGGGAGTACTATATCTTCAGATTGGATGTTATCAGCTTTAACTTATAATCAAGATAAAGAATTTAGATTAGGAACAATTATAGATGATTTAATTGAAGATTTGAGTAAATTTAATTTTCAAGATATAAAAAGAGATTTAATTTTACAATGTATAATAAATTCCTTTGGAAAAGCTTATTTTGATCAATCTGGTAAAATAGAAGAATTAGCTAAAAGAAGCGATTTTATAGAAAAAACAAAAGAAGTTGTGGAAAGTATAAAGAGAGCTGTTGAGTTTTTATATGAATATCTTTTAGTTGTTGAATATAAACTTTTACCATATAGAAACCAACTAATCTTTATTACCGATTTTTTTAATTCTGTGCAAAATCCAACTGATAAGCAAATAGAAGTGTTAAAAAAATGGTTTTGGATAACTACCTATTCAAATTATTTTACAATTTATTCTTTAAGCAAACAAAGAGAAGCTTATAATGTATTCCAAAAATTTATAAAAGGTGAAATTGATAACCCTTTATATAATGATAAGCCTGAAATTCCTTTTTCTGTAACAGATTTTCCTAATAAAATATTTTTTGGAAGTGTAAGAGCAAAAGCATTAATTTTATTTCTTTTAAAATATTCTAATTCAAAAACTGATTTAAAAAGATATGATATAGATGGTTTAGGCTTAGGTTATTTATTTGGTAATAGAGATGATAAAGGTAATTTTTATACTGAAAGCGTCATGCCTTTTATTGCAATTCAAAATAATAAAAGTTTCTTTAAAAAATATGATTTATCTAAACATTTAAAAAAAGATTCATATAAAACTGATTATGAGTTATATTTTTTAAATCAAGAAATGGTTGAACTTTTTTCTCAAGGTAAAAAACTAGAAATTTTGAAAATAAGAAAAGAGTTAATAATTAAAGCCGAAAAAGAGTTTGTCGAATCATTAGGTATGACTTATGAAATTGAATAAAAAATGGAAAATACTAATATATCAACACTAGTTATAGGAGCTGGACCAGCAGGGCTACTTTTTTGCGTAATTTCTAAAATTTTATATGAAAAACAAGAATTTAAGAATAAAAAAAATTGGTCTATTTTCCTATTTGATAAAAGAGATTCTTATATAAGAAATCATAGACTTAGAATTGCTAAAGAAAACTATATTAATATTCAAAAAAAACTAAATGATCCTAATTTTGATAATTTTATAAATTTTTTAGAAAAACATCATTTTAAACCAGAAGTAAATATTTTAGAGGATTTTCTTTTAGATTTGGCTAATAAACTGGGAATAAAAAAAGAAATATTTTATATAGAAACTAAACAAAATTTAATTGATTTAGTAAAAAAAATAGAACTTGAAAATAATGTTAAAGTAATATCAATAATAGGTTCTGATTCTGTTCATAGTACAATAAGAGAGCTAATACAAGGAGAGCTAAAACCTATAACATATACACACCAAACTGTAGTAAGATTAAAAATTTTTGCACAAGATTTGCCAGAAAAATTAAGTTTGGTAAAACAATATAAATTGTCCAAAGTATTAACCTCTTTAATTGATTATAGATTAAATTCTAATGGTTTTGCAGAAATAGATTTATTTTTAGACGCTTCTGAACATGAAGAATTACAAAAAATAGAAGCTTCTCCTAAAAATCCTGTTAAAATAACTAATGATATTATAAAAAAATTAAAAACCCCTATTTTTTCAAGATTTATATATCAATTTAATAAAAATATTTCTCATGAGAACTCAGAAATTTTATTATATAGTACATTTAAACTAGAACATCAATATATAAAAAAAGTAAGTTTTAATTTACAAGATATTGATATAAAAGCCTTTCTAGTTGGTGATGCAGCTGTTTCTTTACCTTTTTTTAGAGGTATGGCTTGTTTAGGAATTTCTGCTTTTGAACTTGCTAATAATCATATTGATTTTATTTTTAATAATAAAGATATTTTAAAAAACTACCAATCTAAAATGGATGAAATAATAAAAAAAGAATTATTAATTGTAACTTCTAGGGCTAATTTAATTTATTTTGCTAAAGAATTTTGTAGAATAAGTAACTTATTACCTTTTCCATTACAAACATGGTTTTTAAGTTTTCCTGAACCTGAAAAAATTGATGCAAAATTTACAGCAGGATTTGCTTTTAATTTAGGATTAGCAATTTTAGCTTTAAGCTTAATTTTAATTGAAGCTTTTTTATATAAAAAAATTAGTATTTATTTTAGTTTTATATTATTTTTAGCCTCTATTATTCAAATTTTAGGAGGACTTTGTTATAGAGCAACAGAAGAGTTTGAACCTTCTTCTGATAGTAAAATAAGATTAATTTGGAGAACTCAAATTTTTAGTTTAATGGTTTTTGGGTTATTTTCAATATTATTTTTACAGCAAAATAGTAATTTAGATTTTATTTTTTACTCAACAATTTGGTTCGTTTTTGGATTATTTTTTGTATTAGGAATATATTTATTTGAATCCTTAGGAAAAAATTGGTTTAGTAAAGCTGAGTTTGAAGATACTCATTAATAGGTACTTATGAAAATAAAAATTTGTGGAATAACTAAAATAGAAGATGCTTTATTAGCAATAGAACTTGGTGCTTGGGCTTTGGGATTTATTTTTTATCCCAAAAGTCCTAGATATATAGAACCTGAAAAAGCAAAAGAAATTATAGAAAAAATACCTAAAAATATAAAAACAGTAGGTGTTTTTGTAAATGAAAATCTTGAAAAGGTAGAAGAGATTGGAAAAACAACTAATATTTCTACTTATCAGCTTCATGGTGAAGAAAATAATGATTATTGTGAAAAATTATCAAAAGAAGTAATAAAAGCCTTTAGATTTAAAACTAAAGAAGAACTAGAAATTATAGAAGAGTATAAAAATAATAAAAATATCATAGCTTTTTTGGTAGATGCTTTTAGTAAAGAGGCTTATGGTGGTACAGGTCATAGAGCTGATTGGGATATAGCAAAAGAAGTAAAAAATTATGGAAACCTTATTTTGGCTGGTGGTATTAATGAAAAAAATATAAATTCTGCTATTTTAAGTGTAAACCCTTATGCTATAGATTTATCTAGCTCTATAGAAAGTGAATATGGAATTAAAGATCATAAAAAAACGAAAGATTTTTTTGAGGAATTAAAAAATGATAAAAACAGAAACTAATGGTTATTTTGGAGATTTTGGAGGAAGTTTTGTACCCGAAACTTTGGTAGAACCATTAAAAGAACTTGAAAATGCTTATTTAAAATATAAAGATGACCCAAATTTTAATTCAAAATTACAAGAATTATTAACTAATTTTGTAGGAAGACCAACTCCTCTAACTTTTGCTAAAAATTTAACTGAAAAATTGGGTGGAGCTAAAATATATTTAAAAAGAGAAGATTTAGCTCATACAGGAGCACATAAAATAAATAATACTGTAGGTCAAGCTCTTTTAGCTAAATTTATGGGTAAAAATAGAATTATTGCAGAAACTGGAGCTGGTCAACATGGTGTAGCAACAGCAAGTGCTTGTGCTTTATTAGGCTTAAAATGTGTTGTTTATATGGGTTCAAAAGATATGGAAAGACAATCTCCTAATGTTTATAGAATGAGATTATTAGGAGCAGAAGTAAAAGCAGTAGATTCTGGAACTAAAACTTTGAAAGATGCTATTAATGAAGCTATGAGAGATTGGGTAACTAATATAAAAGATACTTATTACCTTTTAGGATCAGCTTTAGGCCCTCATCCTTATCCATTAATGGTTAGAAATTTTCAAAAAATAATCGGAGAAGAAGCAAAAAAACAAATTTTATTAGCTGAAAATAAATTACCAGAACAACTTATTGCTTGCGTTGGAGGAGGTAGTAATGCTATAGGTCTATTTTATGCTTTTATAAATGATGAAACAGTAAAAATTACAGGTGTAGAAGCAGGTGGAGAAGGTTTAGCTAGTGGTAAACATGCTATAAGATTTACAGATTCATCTATAGGTGTTTTACATGGTTCTATGACCTATATAATACAAGATGAAAATGGTCAGATAAGAGATACACACAGTGTTTCTGCTGGGTTAGACTATCCTGCGGTAGGTCCAGAACATGCAAAATTATTTACAGAAAAAAGAGCTACTTATACTTATGCTACAGATAAAGAAGCTTTAGAAGCTTTCCATCTTATTGCAGAAACAGAAGGTATTATTCCTGCTTTAGAAAGTTCTCATGCTTTGGCTTATGCTATAAAAAAAGCTAAAGAATTAAAAAAAGAAGATATTATAATAGTCAATCTTTCTGGTAGAGGTGATAAAGACATTGAATATATAAGAAATTTGGAGAATAAATAAATGAGTATCAATAAAGTTTTTGAACAATTAGCAACAGAAAATAAAAAAGCATTTATTCCATATATTACCGCAGGAGATCCTAATCTTGAAGGGACAGAACTTTTTATCAAAGGTCTTATAAAAGCAGGAGCTAGTATCATAGAATTAGGAGTACCATTTTCAGACCCTATCGCAGATGGTGTAACTAATCAAAAAGCAGCAGAAAGAGCTTTGAAAAATAATATCTCTTTGAATGATATATTAGATTTTATTGGTAATTTAAGAGAAAAAAATATTACTATTCCTTTTGTTGTTTTTACTTATTATAATCCTTTATTAAGAATGGGATTAGAAAATTTTGCCAAAAAAGCTTCTGAAAAAGGAGTTAATGGTGTTTTAGTAGTAGATTTACCTCCAGAATCGGCAGAAGAGTATAAAAGTATTTTGGATAAATATAATTTAGAAACTATATTTTTAGCTTCCCCAACAACCGCAAAAGAAAGATTAGAACTAATTGATAAAAGCTCCTCAGGTTTTGTTTATTATGTATCTAGAACAGGTGTAACAGGTGCACAACAAAATATTTCTTCAACTTTAAAAGATGAAATAAAAGAAGTAAAAGAAATAATAAAAAAGCCTATTGCAGTTGGTTTTGGAATTTCTACTCCAGAACAAGCAAAAGAAGTTTCTAATTATGGCGAAGGTGTTATAGTTGGTAGTGCTATTGTAAAAATGATAGAAGTAGGCACTGATATAAACGAAATAGCAAATAATATTTATAATTTTTCAAAGAGTATAGTTGATAATATTAGTTAAATTTTATATCTAATCCAATATTTTATTTCAAATTGAGAAACCTTTATCAAGAGTTATTTAATATTATATTTGTATAAGAGTAGATATATTAATATAAAAAAAAGTATTTTTTATTTTACAAAAAATCAAATATTCAATTATACTTTAAAAGTATATTTTATTTATTTTTAATTAAATGAGTTTTAATTTTATTGATCTTTTTGCAGGAATAGGTGGTATAAGAATACCCTTTGAAGAACTTGGTGGAAACTGTGTATTTTCATCTGAATGGGATAAATATTCTCAAGAAACATATCAGGCTAATTTTAACCATAAACCTAATGGAGATATAACAAAAATAGATGAAAAAGATATACCTAATTTTGATATTTTATTAGGTGGTTTTCCTTGCCAAGCTTTTTCTATAGCTGGTAAAAGAATGGGATTTGAAGATACAAGAGGAACATTATTTTTTGATGTTGCTAGAATAATAAAGTATCATAAGCCTAAAGCGTTTTTATTAGAAAATGTAAAAGGTCTTTTAAATCATAAAAAAGGAGAAACTTTTGAAGTTATAAAAAATACCCTTAATGAACTTGGTTATAAAATACACTACCAAATTTTAAATGCAAAAAACTTTGGAATACCACAAAATAGAGAAAGAATATATATTATAGGCTTTAAAGAAGATTTAGAATTTTACTTTCCAGATAATTTAGATATAAAAACTAAATTAGGCGATATTTTAGAAAAAGATGTTCCAGAAAAATACACTATATCTGATAGGTTATGGGCTAGTCATCAAGAAAGAAAAAAAAGAAATAAAGAAAAAGGATGGGGATTTGGATATAGTTTATTTGATAAAAACTCTGAATATACAAGTACTATATCAGCTAGGTATTATAAAGATGGCTCTGAAATACTAATTTCACAAGAAAATAAAAATCCTAGAAAATTAACACCAAGAGAAGCTGCTAGACTTCAAGGTTTTCCAGAAAATTTTATTATACCTGTAAGTGATATGCAGGCTTATAAACAATTTGGTAACTCTGTCTCTGTTCCTGTTATTAGAGAATTAGCAACAGAAATATTATATAGTTTAAATTTATTAAAAGATGAATCAAGACGAAATAAACATAAACCTAGACAACTCACGATTAAATTTTAATTTAATACTTTATAAATCAATAAAAGATATTATTAAAATAAAATTTACAAGTAATGAAATAATAAGTTTAATTGAGAAAGTTAAATTAATAATTGAAGATAAATCCAGTTTTAAAGAAAAATACGATAATATTTTTAATTCTATTAATAATACAAAATTTAGCTCTACTAAAAAAGATAAAATTTCGGAGCTATTAGAGAATATAATTTTAGATGATAATAGTTTTGATATTTTAAATACAGCTCTAAATTTAGTAAGATTTAAAAACTTTATACTAGAAAAAAGTAAAATTATATCCGAAAATTTTAGAGTTTCCCACGATATTCATATTATGGATTTTAAGTATGATTATAATATGCTTTCTTTACCATATTCATTAAGAATAGCAGGTGCTTTATTAATAAAAATATTATTTGAAAATATAGAAAAAGCTGATAATTCGTTTTATAAAATAATAAATAATGAATTACTAAAAATAAAAGATTTAGATCCAGATATAATTTTGCAAATTATTTATGCTGAAAGCTCTAGTCAATCTATTAGATCAACATCTGGTAGTACATACGAATCAAGATTTGAAGAATTTATTATTTCTAAAGGAATTAAATATAACTCTAAATTACATGATTCTAAAATAAAAGCAGTTGAATATGATTTTAAACTTTCTGTTGCAAATAAAAAAGTTGGTGTTAGCGTAAAAAGAACACTAAGAGAAAGATATAAGCAAAATCATGAAGATATTGATAAATTAGATGTTGATGCTATGTTTTTAATAACTTTGGGTATAGACTTGAATGAAGAAAAAATAAAAAATATTACTCAAAAAAAAGGGCATTTTATATTTGTAGCAAATGATATATTTGAATTAAAAAAATATATGAATAGAGAAAATAAAGTTTTTCCAATAAATGAAATGGACAAAAATTTAATTAAAAAAATATTATCTGGAAATGAGTTATAAAAATGAACAAACAAAAACTAACTTTTTATTTTGATTATATTTCACCTTATTCATATTTAGCTTGGCATAAAATTGATATTCTTTGTGAAAAATATAATCTGGAATTAAAACCAGAACCAATAGTATTTGGAGCAATTTTAACCCAATTAGAAAACAAAGGCCCTGCTGAAGTTGAACCTAAAAGAATATTTTTATATAAAGATGTACTTAGAAGTGCTAATAAAGATAATATTTTATTAAAATTTCCACCAGCACACCCATTTAACCCTCTATTAGCATTAAGAGCAACTTGTATTATGGAAAAAACTACTAATTATAATAACTTTATAACAGATATATTTGATGCTTGTTGGAAAGAGGGTAAAGATATTTCAAATATAGAATTAATTGATAGTTTTCTAAAAAAATATAATATTAATAATGGTATTGAATTTTGTAATAATGATGAAATTAAAAATATTTTAAAAGAAAAAACTACTTTTGCTATAAATAATGGAATTTTTGGAGTTCCTTCTATGCTAATAAATGAGGAGTTATTTTGGGGAAATGATCGCTTTGATTTTTTAGAAAATTATATAATAGGAAAAGATCCTATAAATTTAGAAGAAGTAGAAAAATTAAAACATTTGCCTAAAGGAATACAAAGAAAAGAAGTAAAAAAATAACTTTTAATTTAGTCTACTAATGTTAAGTTAAAAAACTATAGACACAAATTTATACTCATGTTAAAATTAGGTTATGAACAGGTTAATATTTTAAAATCAGGAGTAATTTAAGTAGTTTAATGAAGATACTTGTTTCCAATGATGACGGTATTTTTGCACCAGGGATAAAAGCTTTATCAGAAACTTTAGCAAAAAGACATGAAGTTTATGTAGCAGCTCCAGACAGAGAAAGAAGTGCAAATAGTCATGCTTTAACACTAAATAAACCATTAAGAGCAGAAGAAATTACTATTTTTAAAGATGTAAAAGCTTCTTGGCATATAAATGGAACCCCAGCAGATTGTGTAAAAATTGCTTTAGGGTCTTTATTAGATTTCGAACCAGATTTAGTTATCTCTGGAATCAATAGAGGACAAAACATGGGAACTGATGTTATATACTCAGGAACTGTTTCTGCTGCAATGGAAGGAAATATTTTAGGAATACAATCTATAGCGGTATCTTTAGCTAGTTTTGATGATAAACATTATCAAACAGCAGCAGATTTTATTTTAGATTTTATAGAGAATTTCAAAACAGCTTCATTACCACCAAAAACTCTTTTAAATGTTAATGTACCATCTATCCCAAATGAAGAGGTAAAAGGTTTTAAAATAACTAAACTTGGCATACATAAGTATATGGATGTAATTGAAAGAAGAGAAGATTTAAGAGGTAAAGTTTATTATTGGTTAGGTGGTTCTCCAGTAGAACATAACGATGATCATGATACTGATACCGAAGCTGTAAAAAGTAAATTTATTTCGATAACACCTATACATTACGACTTAACAAATTACGATTTTATGTCACAATTAAGTAACTGGAAATTAGATTCTAAAATAGAGGTAAAAAAATAATGCGTATTGGAGTACCAAAAGAGATAAAAGATAACGAATACAGAGTTTCTTTAACACCAGGTGGAGCAAGAGCTTTAGTAAGTGCAGGGCATACAGTTTATATACAAGCTGGAGCAGGTTCTGGTAGTAGTTTTTCTGATCAAGAATATTTAGATATGGGAGCAGAAATTCTTCCTACAGCAAAAGATGTTTTTGATAAATCAGAAATGATAGTAAAAGTAAAAGAGCCTTTAAAAGCTGAATTTGAATTATTAAGAAAAGATCATATACTTTTTACTTATTTACACTTAGCTGCATCTAAAGAATTAACAGAAGCTTTAGTAAATATTGGTTTAGTTGGTATTGCTTACGAAACTATTCAATTACCTAACGGTTCATTACCTTTACTTACTCCAATGAGTGAAATTGCAGGAAGAATGGCTGTTCAAGTTGGAGCTCAATATTTAGAAAAAAATAATGGAGGAAGAGGAGTTTTATTAGGTGGAATACCTGGAGTTGCTCCTGCTGAAGTTGTTATTATTGGTGGTGGTGTAACTGGTACACAAGCTGCTAAAGTTGCTTTGGGAATGGGTGCAAATGTAACTATTTTAGATAATAATTTAGATAGATTAAGATATTTAAGCGATATTTTAGAAGGAAGATTTGTTACTTTAGCTTCTAATTATGAAGCTGTAGAAAGAGCTGCTGCTTATGCAGATTTATTAATTGGTGCAGTTCTTATACCTGGTGCAAAAGCTCCAGTTATTGTTAACAAAGATATGGTTAAGAAAATGAAAAAAGGTTCTGTTATAGTTGATATATCAGTTGACCAAGGTGGTTGTGTAGAAACTATACATCCTACTACACACAGTGATCCAATTTATACTGTTGATGGAGTTATTCACTACGGAGTAGCTAATATTCCTGGTGCTGTTCCGAGATCATCTACCTTAGGTTTAACTAATGCAACTCTTCCTTATATTTTACAAGTTGCTAATAAAGGTTATAAAAAAGCTATGGAAGATAATAAAGACTTAGCAAAAGGTCTTAATGTTGAAAATGGTGAAATTTTATTAGATGTAGTTGCAAATTTATTTAAATAAATTTGTATCTTTCTAAATTAATACTTTAAAAAATTTTCTAAAGAGTTAATTCTTATAAAAAAGAATTAGCTCTTTTTTATTGACAAAATTCCTTATAAAGCTTAGTTATTAGCTAATACCATATTTTTAGCATACAACTTTATAAGGCTAGCTTATATATAATAAAAAGGTATTTATATCTAAAAAATAAAGTTCATTGAGCTTGTCGAAATGCACTTTATTTTATGTTAAATTAGAATTTAATGGCAAATAGTATGAAGGGCTATATAATACTATATTAAAATAGTATATAAAAATGTATTCAAAAGATTTTAGACTATCAATAAAAAATCTAAATATAAGAGGTTTTAATTAATGATTTTGCAAAATTATGCATAGATCCTTCTTTATGTATTTCAGTGTACTTTTTAAAAAGATTTGAGCTTTCATATTCTAATATACCACCTTCTATATATGGGATTTTGTAAGCTAGAAATTTATCATCATCTTTTTTCCAATTTTTTATTAAATTTACAGCTCCATCACTAGGAGATTCTAAAGCATAATAAACTTCTCCTATAAAAAATGACATACATGCCCCCAAGCACATTGGACAGGGCTCTAAATTTGTAAAGAGTTTTACATCTTTTCTTTTTCCTGGAAAAGGATAAATTTTATCAGCTTTATCAAGTGCTAATAATTCTGCATGAACAAGAAATCTTTTTTCCTTAACCTCAGAAGTATAAGCTTCAGAAATAATTTTATTATCCAAAACAATTATTGAAGCAATTGGAAGTTCGCCTAAAGATAATGCTTTTTCAGCTAATTCCAAAACTTTTTTCATAAAATATTCTTTAGTAAAATTATTTTCCATTTGCTTAATATTTAATCTTATATAATTCCTCGAAGCTCTGAAGGGTGTCCAAAAAGTTGGTTTTCACAAAAAATATTTGTTTCAAACTATTTTACCTAATGATAATTTTCAAACTATTTTAATAAAGGTTTTAAGTACTTACCCGTATAAGATTTACTATTTTTAGCCACTTCTTCTGGAGTTCCTTCTGCAATAATAGTTCCTCCCTGATTGCCACCTTCAGGACCAAGATCAATCAAATGGTCTGAAACTTTTATAACGTCAAGATTATGTTCTATTACCAAAACAGTATTTCCAGAATCAACTAATCTATTAAGAACTTCTAAAAGTTTTTCAACATCAGAAAAATGTAAACCTGTAGTGGGTTCATCTAATAAATAAATTGTTTTTCCTGTACTTCTTTTATTTAATTCAGAAGCTAATTTAACACGTTGAGCTTCTCCACCTGAAAGAGTAGTAGCAGGTTGCCCTAAATGAATATAATCTAAACCAACATCATAAAGAGTTTTTAATTTATTTGCAATTCTTGGAATATTTTCAAAATAAGTCAAAGCTTCTTCAACATTCATATTTAAAACATCGGAAATATTTTTATCTTTATATTTTACTTCTAATGTTTCTCTATTGTATCTTTTACCATTACATACTTCACAAGGAACATAAACATCAGGTAAAAAATTCATTTCTATTTTTATAACTCCTTCACCAGAACAATTTTCGCATCTACCACCTTTTACATTAAAACTAAAACGCCCAGATTTATAACCTCTTAATTTAGCTTCTTGAGTAGTAGCAAAAGTTTCTCTAATAATATCAAAAATACCTGTATAAGTAGCAGGGTTAGATCTTGGAGTTCTACCTATTGGAGATTGATCTATATTTATAATTTTATCCAAATTCTCCATACCTTCTATAGTTTTTACACCATGTGGTTTTGTAGTAGTTTTATAAATTTTATGTCTTAAATATGGGTATAAAATCTCATTAATAAGAGTAGATTTTCCAGAACCACTAACTCCTGTTATAGAAACAAATTTACCTAAAGGAATATCAACACTAATATTTTTCAAATTATTTAGTTCAGCTTTTTTTATTTTTAAAAACTTACCATTACCTTCTCTTCTTTTTTTAGGAACTTCTATTTTTCTTTTTCCTGTTACAAATTGAGCTGTTACAGAATCAGTATTTTTTGAAATTTCAGCCAAAGTACCTTGAGCTACAATATTTCCACCATGTCTTCCTGCTTTTGGTCCAATATCAACTATATAATCAGATTCTGTAATAGTTTCTTCATCATGTTCCACTACTATAAGCGTATTCCCCAAATCTCGTAATCTTTTTAAAGTTGTTAAAAGTCTTGTATTATCTCTTTGGTGTAAACCTATACTAGGTTCATCTAAAATATATAAAACTCCTGTTAATCCAGAACCTATCTGAGTTGCCAATCTTATTCTTTGTGCTTCCCCACCAGATAAAGTATTCGCTGTTCTACTTAGAGTTAGATAATTAAGACCTACATTTAATAAAAACTCACTTCTAGCTCTAATTTCTTTAATTACCTGATAAGCTATTAACTCTTCTCTTTTGGTTAATTTTAAGGAAGATGCCCAAGTAAAAAAATCATCTATAGACATATCACAAACGGTTGAAATAGATTTATCATTAACTTTTACAGCCAAAACTTCTGGTTTTAATCTTTTACCATCACAAGAATCACAAGGCATTTGAGTCATAAAACGTTCTAAATCATTTCTAGAATATTCAGAATCTGTTTCAGAATAACGTCTTTTAATATTATTAACCAAGCCTTCATACCTTGCCATAAAATTATAAGTATCACCCACTACTTTATATTTTTGTTCGCCTGTACCATATAAAATTATTTCTTTTTGTTTATCTGTTAAATCTCTAAAAGGGGTATTTAGACTAAAACCATGATCTTTACATAAGCTACTAAGTATTTGATTTACAAAAGGTGCAGGAGTTCCACTTTTACTCCAAGGAACTAAGGCTCCATCTGCAATAGAAAGCTCTGTTTCAGGAATCATTTTATCAATATCAATTTCAGATTTAAAACCCAAACCATGACAAGTTGGACAAGCTCCATAAGGGCTATTAAAAGAAAAAGAACGAGGGGATACTTCTTCTATAGTAACGCCACAATCTGAACAAGAATAGTTTTGACTAAAAATATGATCTTTATTATTGTTTTTATCTAAGGTTTCTATTATTACTAGTCCATCTGCTTTTTTTAGAGCTAATTCTATAGATTCTGCCAAACGAGAACGTATATCTTTTTTTATAGACAATCTATCTATAACTATGGCTATATCATGCTTTTTATTTTTTTCCATAGTTATTTCATCTTCTAAATCATAAACTTTACCATCTACTCTTACACGAACAAAACCTTCTTTTTTAATATTTTCTAAAAGTTGTTTATACTCACCTTTTCTACCTCTAATAACAGGAGAAAGAATTTGAAATTTGGTTCCTTCAGGATTTTCTAAAACATGATCTATTATTTGATCTATAGTTTGAGGATTAATAACTTTACCGCAAGAATGGCAATGAGGAACACCTATTCTAGCAAAAAGTAATCTTAAATAATCATATATTTCTGTAACTGTACCTACAGTAGAACGTGGATTATGACTTGTTGATTTTTGATCTATAGAAATAGCAGGCGATAACCCTTCTATATATTCAACATCTGGTTTATCCATTTGTCCCAAAAATTGTCTTGCATAAGATGATAAAGATTCTACATATCTTCTTTGTCCTTCGGCAAAAATAGTATCAAAAGCTAAACTTGATTTTCCAGAACCACTAACACCAGTAAAAACTATTAATTGATTTCTTGGTAAAGTTAAATCTATATTTTTTAAATTATGTTGTTTTGCACCCTTTATTATTATGTTTTCTTGCATTGGTTAAGCCCCTTTATACAATTTTTTAGTAAAAAGTAAAAAGTGAAAAGTGAAAAGAAAAATAAAATCTTCTAACTTCTAACTTTTAACTTCTAACTGTTCCTAAAATTATATCAACTATTTTTTATCTTGTTAGATTTTATAAAGTTCTTTTTTACAATTTTTTTCTAAGTAATAAAATGATATGCTTTTAACAAAAAATTTGTTATACTATATTTGAAATTGGTTATATCATTAGATGTTACTAGTTTTTATAAGGTTTACATCTTATAAAGTAAATTTATAAAGTGTATCAATTTTGTTAATTATTATTATTATAAATAACACCAAAAAGAATATTAATGAGCAATTTTAATTTACCTGATTTTTTTAAAGAAGTATCACTTTTTTCTAATATGGATAAAAGTGAGATAGAACAAATCACTAAAATATGTGTAGAGAGAAGCTTTGAAAAAGGCAAAACTATTTTCTATGAGCAAGATCAAGGAACTAGTTTTTATCTTATTCTTTCTGGGCAAGTAAAAATTGTTATGATGTCTAATGATGGTAGAGAACATACACTAGGAGTTTTAAAACAAAAAGATTTTTTTGGCGAAGTTTCTATGCTAGATGGTCAACCTAGATCTGCAACAGCAATTGCTTTATCTGATGTAAAAACTGTTACCATTAACAGAGACGATTTTCATAGAATTTTAAAAGCTAATCCAGAAATGGTTATAAAAATCATGTATGTTTTATGCAAAAGATTAAGACAAGCAGATAAACATGTAGAAAGTTTAGCCTTTTTGACAGCTACAGGAAGAGTGGCAAGAACCCTAAGTAACTTGGCAGATGAGCTCGGACAAGTAGAAGGAAATAAAATCATAATTAACCATAATATGACCAGACAAGATTTTGCAAATATAGCAGGAACTTCAAGAGAAACTTTTACAAGAGTTATTATGGATTTTCAAGATGAAGGTCTAATCGAAATAGATAAAAGTAAAATAGTTCTTTTGGATAAAAAAGAGATACAAAAAAGAATACAATAGTTAATTAAAAAGTGAAAAGCAACCAGTGAAAAGATTTTTTAGAAAATATGTAAAATTACCTATTACATTAGCTTCATTTATTTTTTTTACTTCATGCACACTATTAGGAACTTATAAATTAGAGCCTAAATACCCATACTCACAAGAGTTTTTTACTACTAATGAAAAAAAAGAGTCTGTAAAAATAATTAATGAAAAACTAGAGGAAAATATAAATCTTAGCTTAGAATGGATTGGAAATGCTTATCCAATGGAAACAGCTAAAAATATGACAGGTAGTATTAGTCGTTTTGTTATTCCCTATACCAGAAAAACATCTCTATTTAAAATAAAAATTGAAAATAAAACTAATAAAAATATTTTTTTAGATTCTGAAAATATAACTTTAAAAGATCTTTCTAATAGTTCTGAATTAAAACCATTAGGTATAGAGTTTTTTAATTTGGCTTGGCCAACTTTTGCAGTAAAAAATCAAGAAATGCTAATAGATCAATCTACTGCTTTAGGTGAAGTTATTAGAACTATTTTTAGAGATAAAACTATATTGCCAGATTCAGAATATACAGCTTATATACCATTTAATATAATAGATAAAGAAACTAAAAATTTAGAGCTAAATCTAAAAATAAAAATCGAAAATAATTATAAAAATTTATCTTTTAAATATAGTAGAAAATAATGAAATTAAAAATTTTAGCCATACTTTTACCTTTATTAATTACATCTTGTGTACCAAAAGAAATGGTATCTGTAGATCCAGAATTTAATTTTAAAAATTATAAAACAAAAAAAGTTTTATTTACTGCTTTTGATGTAGATAAAGATGTTAAATTACCAGATTCTTTTAAAGAAGCTGTAGAAAATTCACTCTATAAAGAATTTAGTAATATTAATAATGTTAAATTTGAAAGATATCAAGAAAAAGAGAAAATAACCAAAGAAAACATAAAAGATATTTTAGAAAAAAATAATGCCTCTTTAGTAGCTGTTGCTACAATAAAAGGCTTTTCTGAAGCAAAATTTATAGATTCTTCTTCAAATCAACCTTTATATTCAGATAATTCTATTTTATACAGAAACTCTCAATTAGCTTCTAAATTATTAGTAAAATATCAAGTGTCTTTATTAGGTACTATTAATTTTGTTAATAATGAAGGGAAAGTAATTTGGTCAACAAAATTAGATGATTATCAAGCATTACAATTTGAAGAAAATTACCAAGAAAGTTTAGTTTTAGCAGATAAAAGTGATGCTAAAATATATTCATCTATAAAAGATAGATTAATTGATACTGTAACTCAAAAAGTAATGAGGTTTTTATTACCTTATTATGTTTATAACTAGCTAATGAAAAGTTTGAAAATTCTAATTCTAGCTAGTGGGTCTAGAGGAGATGTTCAACCTTTTGTAGCACTTTCATTATATCTAAAAAGTTTGGGTCATGAAATTTATTTTTGTTGTCCACCCAATTTTGAAGATTGGATTAAAAGCTTTGATTTAAATTTTTATTCTTTTGGGCATGATATTCAAAAAATAGCTCAGGAACATGCACAAGCTATTATGGATAAACCAATAAAAGTTTTTACTACTTTTTTGGGCTTATTAAAAGAAGAACTAGATCTTCAACATAAACAATTATTTGAATATATGAAAGATAAAGATTTAGCAATAGGTGCCTCTATACAATTAGCAGCCTCATATATGTTTGAATATTATAAAACTCCTTTTTATTATGTAGGTTTTTGCCCTAATTTATTTCCATCTAATTATCATGCTCCTATTACTACACCTATTTTATCCGAAAATCATTACATAAATAAAATACTATGGTTTTTACATAATAAATTACTTAATTTACCCTTAAAAAAACAAATTAATAAATATAGAAAACAATTAAATTTACCTCAAGTTTCAGATGTACTAAATTTTACAGGAAAAGCTAAGTTAATTGTAGCTTCAGAAGAAGTTATAGCAAAATTACCTAAAGATCAAGAAAATATTCTTTTTCAATCTGGAGCTTTTCATTTATTTAATCAAGGTAAACTACCTGAAGACATAGAAAATTTTATAGAAGGAAATAAACCTGTTATTTATATAGGTTTTGGAAGTATGACAGATACTAACCCAGAAAAAACAAGTAAAATGCTTTTAGAGGTAGTAAAAAAAACAGGAGTTAAATTAATAATTTCAAAAGGTTGGGCTGGTTTGGGTGAAAAATTAGAAAATAATGAAAATATAAAAGTTATTGGCTCTGTTTCTCATCATGAACTTTTTCCTAAAATGGCACTTGTAATACATCATGGAGGGGCCGGAACAACAAATACTTGTGCTTATGCTGGTGTCCCACAAATAATAGTTCCTCATCTTATGGATCAATATTATTGGGGAGATAAAATAAAAAAATTAAGTATTGGAGTAAAACCCATACCTAGAAATAAATTAAATACAGAAGTTTTAATTCAAAATATCAAAAAAATTCTAAGAAATCCTTATTTTAAGAAAAATGCTCTAAAAATAAAAGAAAAATTAGTTAAAAATAATGGTGTAAAAAATGCTTGTGATTTTATTTTAAAGGATTTTGAATGAAACGTTATTTAGTAGATAAAAATTTCCCTCCTTATGCTTTTTTACCAGCTTATAACCCACATCCTAAAGCAGATCCTAAAGGTCATTCTTATAATAAAATAGAAAAAAAAGTTTATCCTATGAATCCTTATAACCCATTAGATTCTGAAAATTATCTTTTTGGTATAGATTTATTTAATCATGGATATTACTGGGAATCTCATGAAGAGTGGGAAGGATTATGGAATGCTCATAATAAAGAAGGAACTACAGCTGATTTTTTGAAAGCATTAATAAAAATATCAGCAGCATCTGTAAAATTACGTTTACAACATTTTAGTGGAGCTAAAACCCATGCTAATACAGCTAAAAAAATGTTTGAAGAAATTAAAGATTTTACAAACGAAGATATTTATGCAGGTTTATCTTTAGACTTCCTAATTAGTTTTTGTAGTAATATTTATGAAAATACTGAAAAATTTAAAGTAAACCCAGAGAAAAATGTAGAAATTATTTTCTCTGAGTTTTTAGAACTTATGTAATTTAATTTGAAATAGTATTTTAGTTTAGTTCATATGCTTTCTTAAAATATTTATAATCTTGATGGTTAGTATATTTTTCGGGATTCTCAAAGTAACCAATTGCGACTTTATTAATTAAATCTAAATCATTGGGGGTATTTTCAAGCTTTCCCAATAGTTTATCAAATTCTTCTTTTGTTCTTAGGTTCATAATTTTTTAATGACACATAGCACTTGTACATACGAATCAGTTTGTATATATTCCAATTATAAAAATAAAAAGGTTCCTATATACAATCAAAAACGGATAAAAATAGAAGTACTTATATCTATCCACAAAATTATAGCATTAAATATTTTACGTATATGTGTTTTATATAAAATTTCAATTCTTTTTTGCAACTATAAAATAAATCATGGGAATTTTATTATCCAAATTTTCAATTCTAAATTCTCTATTGATTTTAAATACTCATATTTTATTAAGTAAAATTTTGAAAAAATAACTTGTTTTAAAATTTCCAGTCATAAATAAACACATAAAGTATACTGAATTGGTAAAAAGTGAATAAATTCTTTAAATTAAAATTAAGAAAAAATTCTCTATTAATTTATAAAATTTTACTTTCTACGATTAAAAATAATAGATAGGGTTTTTTATGGCTACAAAATACATTTTTGTTACTGGTGGCGTTGTATCTTCAATAGGTAAAGGTATTGTAGCAGCATCGGTAGGAAAACTTTTAAAAAATAAAGGTTTATCTGTTTCTATATTAAAATTTGATCCTTATATAAATTTAGATGCAGGAACAATGAGTCCATATCAACATGGTGAAGTTTTTGTAACCATAGATGGAGCTGAAACTGATTTAGATTTAGGTCACTATGAAAGATTTATAGATGTAGAATTAACCAAAGAAAATAATGTTACTACAGGTGCTATTTACCAAAGTGTTATTAATAAAGAAAGACGTGGTGATTATCTAAGTGGTACTGTTCAAGTTATTCCTCATATAACAGATGAAATAAAAGAAAGAATAAGAGAAATAACTCCATTGCAAACAAATTCTAATGAAAAAAAAGAATTTGAAGTTGTAATAGTAGAAATAGGTGGAACAGTTGGAGATATAGAAAGCCAGCCTTTTATTGAAGCTATCAGACAATTTAAAAAAGATGCTGGTAAAGAAAATGTAATTTATATACATGTAACCCTAGTTCCAACTATTAATGGTGAGCAAAAAACTAAACCAACTCAACATAGTGTAAAAGAATTAAGAGGTTATGGTATAAAACCAGATATTTTAGTTTGTAGAACAGCAAATAATTTAACTACTTCTGCAAAAGAAAAATTAGCTTTATTTTGTGATTTGGATAAAGAAGCTGTTATAGAAGGCTTAGATGTAGAATCTATTTATGATGTTCCTGTTTCTTTAGATGAAGCTGGTATTACAGAGCAAATACTCCAAAGATTAAATCTTCAAGCAAAAGAGAGTGATTGGGGAAATTGGTTAGATGTTTGTCAAAACCTAAAAACAAAAGATAAAATAGTAAAAATAGGTGTAGTAGGTAAATATATCTCTTTAAATGATGCTTATATTAGTGTTTATGAATCTTTAAAGCATGCAGCAGCTTATTTTAAACATAAAGTAGAACTAAAAATTGTTTCAGCAGATGAAGATATAGAAAAATTTGGAGCTGAAAAATATCTATCAGATGTAGATGGAATACTAGTTCCAGGTGGATTTGGTGAAAGAGGCATTGAAGGTAAAATTTTAGCAATAAAATATGCTAGAGAAAATAATATTCCATTTTTAGGTCTTTGTTTAGGCTTGCAATGTGCTGTAATAGAATTTGCTAGAAATGTTTGTAATTTAGAAAATGCAAATAGTACAGAATTTAATAAAAAAACTAATAATCCAGTAATTGCATTAATGGAAGAACAAAAAGATATTACTAATATTGGTGGAACTATGAGATTAGGTAATTATCCTTGCAAAATTAATAAAGACTCTAAAGTTTATCAATATTATAAATCTGATTTAATAAATGAAAGACATAGACATAGATATGAAGTAAATAATAAATATAGACCTTTATTAAGTGAAAAAGGATTAATTTTTTCAGGGACTTCTCCAAATGATGAATTAGTAGAAATTGTTGAATTAAAAGAGCATAAGTGGTTTACTGCTTGCCAGTTTCATCCAGAATTTAAAACTAGACCCAATAGACCACATCCTTTATTTTTAGGTCTTATAGAAAATTCTATAAAAAATTAAGTTAGTGTATAATTTATAAGTTAAAAATTTGTTTATAAAAGAGGAATTTTATGGCAGGTGTTTTTAAAGCTTACGACATTAGAGGTGTTTATGGAAAAGACCTTAATGAAGAAATGGCATATAAAATAGGTAGAGCTTTTGTTACTTATTTAGGTTGTAAAAGAGTTTTAGTTGGAAAAGATACAAGACTTTCTACTCCTTCATTATCAGAATCTTTAATAAAAGGGATTACTGATCAAGGTGCAGATGTTTTGGATATAGGTTTATCAACTACAGATATGTTCTATTTTGCAGAAAATCATTTTGGTTATGAATCTGGAATAATGGTAACCGCTTCACATAATCCAGGAAAATATAATGGTTTTAAATTAATTAGAGAAAAAGCTGCTCCAATTGGTGCAGGTTCTGGTATAGAAGAAATAGAAAGAATTTTTCATGAAAATAACTTTTCGGAACCAGAAAAAAAAGGAACAGTATCTCATGTAGAAAATGTAGTAGATGATTTTGTAAAATTTATTCATGCTAAAGTTGATATGAAAGCTATAAAACCTTTAAGAGTAGTAATGGATGCTGGTAATGGTATGGCTGGTTTTGTAGCACCTAAAATGTTTGCTAATACTCCTATCGAAACAATACCTTTGTTTTTTGAATTAGATGGTAATTTTCCAAATCATGAAGCTAACCCTTTATTAGAAGAAAATAGACAAGATTTGATAAAAAAAGTAATTGAAACTAAAGCAGATTTTGGAGTAGGTTTTGATGGTGATAGCGATAGATGCTTTGTAGTAGATGAAAATGGTCAGTTTATAGATGGAGATTTCTTAACAGGTATTTTATCTACCAATATGTTAGAAAAACATCCTGGTGGTACAGTTTTTTATGATGTTAGATGCAGTAGATATACTAAAGACATGATAGAAAAATCAGGTGGAAAACCTTTTATGTGGAAAGTAGGACACGCTCTTTCTAAACCTAAAATGAAAGAATTAAAAGCTATTTTTGGTGGTGAAGTTAGTGGTCATTTTTATTTCTTATTTGATGATTATCATGCAGATAATTCTTATTTACCTGTTTTTATATTAGCTGAAATGCTATCAAAACATAATAAAACATTATCTGAATTAATGGTAGAAAAAAATAATTATTTTATAAGCGGTGAAATAAATTCTACTGTAGAAAATCCTGATGGAATAATTCAAGAAATAGAAGATAAATACTCACCTTTAGGTAAAATAATAGATATAGATGGTTTATCTATAGTTGCTGATGATTGGTGGTTAAATATTAGAAAAAGTAATACAGAACCTCTTTTAAGATTAAATTGTGAAGCAAAAACTAAAGAGGGTATGGAAAAATTAAGAGATGATTTATTATCTATAATAAGAAAATAAAATTAATACCTCCTTTGGGGTCTAATACTTCGAAGTTCTGCTTCGAGGTATTACATAAGATTAAAAAAAGGATATTGAGCTTATAATTTTATAAAATAAGTGCATTTCGACAAGCTCAATGTCCTTATTTTTTAGATATAGAGCTACCAATAAATAAAATAAAAATATACTCTTGAGGAATTGTTCAGAACTGCTCTTAGTTTAATCAAAAAAATGAGCTTAGCTATAAATAGCAATTTAGATTAGTACTAAAATTATGTTATAATAATTAAAAAATAATTCTAATAAAAAATTAAATGAACCATTCTATAAGCTTTATTCTAGATACAATAAAAAAAATTGCTTTAAAACTAGAAAAAACTGGTATTTTATCTTTTATAGAAGATTCTATTGATTTTGATATAAAAAGTAAAAAAATAAACTTAACAGATTTAAAAAAAGAAAATTTAAATACTTTTATTGTTATAATAAAAAATATCCCTATTTATACCCTAATACAAAATTTAGATTTAGAAAAAGATTTTTTAATTATTAATTTTAATAATAATGACATTTCCGTAGGAATAAAAAATTTATTAAAAAAAAATAATATAATAACATTACAAATTAATCCATATATTTCTATTTTATATAAAATAAAAAACTCAATTTTACTAGATTTTATTAATAAAATAGATGTTTTTAGTACTTTTTCTCAAACAATTAAAAGTGAAGTAGATTATAATAACTATTTAAAAATATCTAATCCTAAACAAGAATTATTTCAATATGATTTAAGAATTAATAATTTATACCATGAACTTAATTCTGGTAAATATAAAGTCTTATCAATAGATTTTTTTGACACTTTAGTTTTTAGGTTAGTAAGTGAGCCTAAAGCTATATTTTTTAGTTTATATGAAAAACTTTTAAAAGAAAAATTAATAAATGATTTTTATAATAAAGAAGAATTTATGGTTATTAGAGGTATGGCAGAAAGTGAGGCTCTAAAAGAAAAAATAAAACAAAATATTTTTGAAGTAAATATTAATGATATATACCAAAAACTAACTAATATAATAACTGATATTCAAAAAGCAAAAAATATTGAAATAAAAACTGAAATAGAATATAGCTTTATAAATCCTTTTTTAGAATCACTTATAAAATTTGCTAAAACTAAAAGTATAAAAGTAATAATAACTTCTGACATGTATTTATTTCAATCTGATTTAAAAGAAATTTTAGAAAAAAATAATTTTAATTTAGAGCTTATAGATTATATTTTTGTATCTTCAGAACATAATGCTTCAAAGAGAGATAAAAAAATTTATCATAAAATACTTAATTATTTTAATATAAAATCAAATGAATTAATTCATATAGGAGATAATATTTCTTCTGATTATGAAAATGCAATTTCTTTAGGTATTAAAGCTTATCCTTATATTGATAGTGAATATTTAAATCAAATAAAAAAAAGAGAGTTATTTTTTAATCATAATAAATTACAAAATTATTCTAATTTTTCTCTAAGAAAAATTTGCTCTAATATTATTATTAATGAAAATGAAAATGAAAATTTACTTTTTAATATTGGCAGTTGTACTATAGCACCATTTTTGTCATCTTATATTTATTGGGTTTTAGCACAAGCTAAAAAAAATAATATAAATACACTTTTAGTATTAATGAGAGAAGGTGAGTTATTTTCAGAAATGTTGAAAACAACAGCTAAAAAACTTAATTATGAGTTTGAAATAAAAACTTTTTATGTTTCTCGTTTATCAACTATTTTACCAGCACTTAGTGAAAATTATAATAAAGAAGATTTGAGTTATCTTATTAGAGTTTTATTATATAAAAATGGATATTTTGAAGAAACAATTTCTATTTTTGATAAATTAGGTTTTGAAAATAGCCAAGAAATACTACAAAAATACCAAATACCTGATAAATTAGAATTAAAAGATTTAAATAATTTTTTAAATATCTTTTTTGAAAATATAGAAATAAAAAATAAGCTAAAAAATATAATAAAAAACAAAATAGATGGTTTTTATAGTTATTTTAATAATTTCGCTGAGGATAATATAAAAAATATAGCTTTAGTTGATTTAGGCTATAGTGGAAGTATTCAGAATTTTATAAAAAAGATTTTAGATAGTAAAAATAGAGAACTTAATCTTTATGGTTTTTATTTATTAAATAATATTGGTTCTATGCGAAGACCACTAAAAAAAGGGTCTTTTTATAAATCTTATTTTTCTGAAACAGTTTTTTCTAGTAATTTAATGATGTCTTATTTTAATCATTTAGAAATTTTAGAAAAAATGATCTCTGCTGTGATAGGTACAACTACTGATTATGAAAGTAATTTTTTAGGAACAAATCAAATATTGTCAGAAATACCTGAAATAGAATTAGAACAACATAAAATAACTAATAAAATAAAAGAAGGTATTCTTTTTTATCATGAACTTTATAATTCTATAGTTAATAAAACAAATAACTCTTTTTATCATGATAATATTCATATAATTAGTAGATTTCATGCTTTACCGAATGAAAAAGAGCTAAAAGCTTTAGAATCTTTGACTCATTTTGATCAAGTTTTAGGCTACAATACCAAACTAACTGGGGATGAAGAAATAATAAATGCTTATAAAAAAGATGGTATAAAAGTTTTAGATATTAATAATTTTACTTACTGGAAAGATACTATAATAAGAAATTATTGGGTTCAATCTGTTATACAAAAAGATAATTATAAAAAATTAGATGAATTAATAGATGAGTTCTTGATTTATAAATTAATGTAATAAGCAATACCTTAGACATATAGTATTTTTATATAAAAATAGATTAAAAATTTAAATTTATTGAGATTATAAAAGATGTTTTTATTGCCTTAAATAGATAGACGTAAAGCATATTCTTACAGACAGCATAAAAACAATTTTTCGTAGGGACATGCCTTGCGTGTGTCCTGTAGGAAAATTTGTTTTTTATTTTATATGTCGAAAGTATTGAATAAGATTAATAAATTAATTATTATAACCCTTATAAATAATTCACTTTATAGATTTTTCTATATGATATAATATTTTAAAATTTAGATTGTTTTTAATACTAGATTAGACTTTTATATGAATAAAAAAAGAAAATTGCTAAAATATGCTTCAATAGGAAGTTTAATAGCTTTTTCTTCTTTAGGGTTTCTTTTATATGTAGCTAATAACCCACCTGAATATATAAAAGATTTAATAAAAAATCAAGCAAAAACTCAAATAACTTCAACAACAGGTTTATTAGTAAATTTAGATAAAATATCTAAGTTTAAATTAGGAATTTTAGAGCAAGCTATTGTTATCGAAGGAATTGAAATTTTTAATGGAACTAGTAATAAAAATGAAAAATTATTAACTTCAAAAAAATTAGAAGTTTATTTTAATGCTTATAAATATATTTTTTCTAATCCAGAATTATCTAACTTAAAAATAAATATAATAGAACCTGAAATTAATTTAAGAAGAGATAAAAATGGTAAATTACTAATAAATTCACCTTTATTAGCTCCTAATAAAGATAATAAAAATACTAATTCTAATGATAATATTAAATTACCAGAAATTAATGCTAGCATAGAAAAAGGTAAAATATCTTATAAAGACGAATCTTTTATTAATGAATTAAATATTAAAGAAAATATAGATTATTTAAACTTAAAATTAAAAAATTCAAAAGATTTAAATTATGAAATAAAAACTAATTCTAATGATAATAGTATTTATTTAGCAGGTTTTTTTGATATAAAAACTGGAAAAGGAAACCTAAATTCTAAATTAAAATATGAAAATATTTCAAAATTAGTTAATGTTTTTTATGATGTTACCAAAGGTCAAAATATTTTAAAATTAGGTAATCTTTTATTAACTGGACAAGCATCTTGGGATGATTATAAAATAACTAATTTAAAATTTAACTTTGATACTAATTTAAGTAATTTAATTGCTAAAACAACTTATTATAATGAAAAAATAAATTTAGATACCTTAAAATTAAAAATAACTGAGCAAAATATAGATTTATCTAAACTAATTATAAAAAGTAATGATAATAAAATAGAATCTCAATTATTGGGTACTTATAATGGTAATAATCCTAATGTAACATTAATTTTGAATACTGAAAACTTAGCTATTACAAATATACTAAAAAATAAATTTATTCCTAAAAATATTAAAAACTATGATTTTAAAGGAAATTTAACTACTAAAAATAATATAAAAATAGCTCTGAATGATTTAAAAACTAATATACTTACTTACCCAACTAATTTTGATATTTTGGATGCTAATAGTGATATAAAAATAACTAAAGGTGGCTTTTTAGGTTCTAATTTTGATATTTTAAAAACAAAAGTAAAAATAGCTAATAACGATCTTTATATAAAGGATTTTTACTCTGATTTTTATTCTAGTAATACAAAGGGTAATATAGAAATTAAAAATCTCTTTAACAATTCTATCAAAAAAGTTTCTCTAGATAAAGCTGAGTTAGATGGTAAAATAAGTACTAAAAATTTAAATTATGCAGCTATTTTAAAAGATTTTAAAATAAAGATACCTGAAAAATATGATTCTTATGGAAAAATACAAGGAGATGTATTTGTTAAAGGCAAAATAAAAGAACCTCAAGCTAATGGATCTATTTTTACCGACCAAATTAATTTTAATAAAAATAAAAATATGAATATTAGAAATTTAAAAGTAGATTTTAATTATGATAAGAATATTATAAAAGCAAAAGTTAATACTAATGATAATAACATAGGTATAAATACTATTGATTTTAAATTAGAAAATAACGATAAAATATTTATTCAAACTAAATTAAATAAATTTAAACCTAAATATATTTCAAATTTTATGGATATAAAATTTAATGATGGAACTATAAATGGAGATATTGAAACTAATTTATCTTTAAATGAACTTAAAAATGCTAAAAATACACAAGATTATTTAAAAAAAATAAAATTAAATACTAATTTATCAATAGAAAATAATGATATTATTTATCAAAAACTTTTTAAATCTATTAATACTTCAGGAAAAATAAAATTAGAAAATGAAAATGGTCTTTTAAAAGCTAAAATAAATTCGTTAAAAAGTAATCAATATGGTGAAACATCAGGATATTTTTATTATGATCTAAATAATTTAAAAACAAATTTTCAAATAAAAAATCTTCCTGTTTCTTCTTTACCTAAAAAAATTAAAAACTTAGATTATAATGGGGGTTTTTTAAATATAACAGCTAATACTGATATAGATATAAATAAATTAAATTATAAAAATATTTTACCAAGTATTATTAATTATTCTCAGATAGATTCTAAAATATCTTTGTCAGATACTAGCATTAATTACTCTTTAAATAAGAGTTCTAAACTAAAAATAGATAAATTAAAAAGTAATATGAGTTTTAAACTATCAAGAGGTATAATAAACTCTGATTTTTATTTAAACTCATTAGAGACAGGAGAAATAAAAGGTAAACTAGATTCAGAAAAAACAGGTGATTTTTCTGGTAATTTAAATACTAAACAAATAAATTTAGCTAAGTTTAATGTTTTGCCTGAATTAGAAATAAAAACAGGTTTTATAAATTTATCTGCAAAAGCTAAAGGTAATTTTAATCATATAAATAAAACTATAGCTTCTGGCAATTTAAAAATAACTTCTTTAGACGCTAAATACTATCAAAAAGAACCTAAAAAAGAATATAAACAAGAATTTAAAGATGAATCAAAAATAGTTAGAATAAATTATGATAAAAGAAAAAATAACTTTAGACCTATTAGCTCTTTCAAAACTATTTTAAATCCTAGTACAAAAATAGCTTTAGATACTGTTAATTCAATAAAAAAAGAAAATAATAATTTTAAAACCTATAATTTAAATTTTGATACTTTTAATACCGATTTTAATTTTAAAAATAACACCCTAAATACTAACTCTAATATTTATTTTAATAAAAAAGATAACTTAAACCTAAAAATTAATTATGAATTAGATAAAATTTTAAAAGCTGATTTAAAACTAAAAGCTAATGATATTTCAAAACTGCATAATTATTATAAAGATAAATTATTTAATTTAAATAAAGGAAACTTAGATTTAAATTTAAACTTAGTGGCTAATACTCAAAATATTTATGAAGATTTACTTAATTTTGATCTAAAAACTAATATAACCTTAAATAAAACTAATTTAGATTACTTATATAAAAATGATAAATTTAATGATGAAATAGATAAAATAACATTAAACTTAAAATATAAAAATAATTTATTAGATTCTGATTTAAAAATTAAAAATAAAAAAGCAGAAATATTTTCTAATCAAAAAATAAATATAAGTAACTTTATAAACTCAAGTAATGAGCAAATAGGAAAAATTAATTTAAAAATAACTGATTTTGAATATGATAATTTAAGTATAAGTAAAAAACTTTTAAATATTAAATCTGGAAAAATTGAAAATTTAACTAGTAAAATAGATTTATTTAATGATTTAAATAAAATAAAAATATATTTAAATGGAGATCTTTTAGATATAAAAGCAGAAGAATCTTCTTCTGGAATAGAAAAAATACATATAAATACAAATCTTGAAAATAAAATTCTAGATATAAAAAATATTTATGCCAAAAAAGAATCTAATTACTTATATATTTCAGGTAAAACAAATTTAAATGATTATACAAATCCTATTTTTGATTTAGATTTATCTTCTAGAAAATTTCCTATAAAAAATATTTTTTCTGTAATACCTTTAAATATTTTAGATAATATTGAAAATGGTAGTAAAAGAAAATATGAAGAAATTAATAGAGACTTATTAAAAAATAAAGCTAATATAATTTATAAAATGCCAAAAACATCTGATAAAAGAAATGATATTACTCCTGTTTATTTAGATAATGGTTATATCAGCTTAGATTCTTTATTACAAAGATGGGATTTAGATAAAATAACAGCAGAGCCTGAAGAAAAACCTGAAATAAAAAAACGACACTTTTGGGAAGAAATAGATGGAGATTTAACTTTAAACTCAAAATTAAAAGGTGAATTAAAAAAAATAAATGCTGATGCTAAAGTTTTGGTTTCTAATGCCAATATTTATGGTAGAAAGTTAAGTGAGATTTTTATAAATACCTCTTATTTAGATGATAATATTGATATTCCTAAATTACATATTGTAGAAAATAATGGTAGTTTTTTATCTCTAAAAGGTAAAATTGATAGAGATTGTAAAATTGACTTAGAAACAGATGGTAAATTAGATGTATCTATTTTAAAATTACCTTTAAAAGATTATTTATCTGGAGAAACAGAAGGTGAAATTTTAATTAATGCCATTGTACAAGGTACTAAAAATAATCCTTTTGTTACAATATCTTTAGATTCTCCTAAAGGAGGTGTTTTTAATGATATTTACTTAGATAAAATTGCTTTATTAACAGATTATAAAAATAGCATAGCAGAAGTACTTAATTTTCAAATCAAATCTGGAATAAAAGAAGTTCATGGTTCTGGAAGTATTCCAACTGATAAAACTTTAGGTGATATGCTTTTTAGTGTTTACTTAGAAGGAGAAAGTTTGGGGTTAGTTAACCTTTTTACTAAAAAAATAGAATGGTTGAAAGGAGATGGTAGTGTATTTACAACTCTAATAGGAAATATAGATGATCCTATTTTATCTGGTAAAGTTAATCTACAAGAGGCTTCTGTTTATTTACCTTCATTAAATAAGTATATGGAAAATGTAAATATAGCTTTAGATTTATCTAATAATGCCGTTAGTATAGAAAATGCTAGTGCTGTTTTGGATGGAAGTAAAGCTAGTGTTTATGGTTTAGTTAATTTAAAAAAATTCCGTCCTTCTTTATTAGCTTTAAAAATTTCAGCTGATAATTTTAAATGGACACAAGAAAATATGAATTTTACTAGTAAATTAGCTGTAACAGTACGTGGTACAACTAGTGAACCAATGATAGGTGGTTTGGTAGTACTAAAAAAAGGTGAATATAATATGTTAACAGGAAGGTCTAAATCTTCTAATGCTCCAGTACCTAAAACTAAAGATAAAATAAAACCTACCTCTGATACTGTTTATGGTAATTTAAAAATAGAAATACCAGAAGATACCGATTTTTGGGTTAGATCTCCTTTTTTTGATTTACATCCAACAGGTAAAATAAACTTAAAAGAAGGAACTTTATATGATCCTACTATTACAGGTAAAATAAAAATAGATAAAGGTAGTTTAACAGTTATAAATAACGAATTTAATATAAAAGAAGCTATTGCTAATTTTGATGTAGGAAAGGTTTATGAAAAAAAATTATTCCCACTAAACCCAGAATTAAGTATTTTGGCTACAACTAGAATCTATAATCCTAAAACTAAAAGTGATGAAGTAGAAGCTAAAATAACAGCAGATTTGGAAGATATTGCAAAAAATAATTTAAATATTTCTTGGACAAAAACTAATGGTTTTACTGATTCTGAACTTTGGTATCAACTTGCAGGTATAAGTTTTGCTCAAGAGTTAATCAGTGGTGGTGTTAATTCATCAGGTCAAGTATTAGCAAAATTTGCAACTCCTTATTTAACAAGAGCTTTATTAGGTAATTTAACTTCAAAATTTGCTGATTTATTTCAATTATCAGAATTTAACGTAGGTTTTGCAAATGATTATCTTACAAACCCTGGGGTAACAGTTTCTGTTTCAAAACCAATTTATGGGGGTTTTTCTTTATCTTATCAAGGTACTATAAAATCTTCTAATCTATTACAATATAATTTATATGGTAAATACAATATTAGCTCTGAAAATGATAATAATATATCTATTCCTATTTTAGGCTTTGGAAATATTGAATTTAAAAGAAATGTAGCTTTAAAAGCTGGTTTTAATGAGATTTTTAGCTGGGAATATGGAGCAGAATTAGGTGGAAATTTCTCTTTTAAAGAAAAAAATAATTCAAAATAATTGATTTTTATCAAATAAAAGTTACTTAAAAACAATAGTATTTTAATAAAAAGAATAATAAATATTAGATAAATAGTGATTTATAAAAAAATTGATATAGAACAAATAAGTAGTATGGAAACAATTAAGTTTCTTTAAAAATATAAAAAATAATGACCTTATCATAGAAATAAAAATAAAATTTAATCTATAATCTTTATAAGTGTTTTTAAATAATTAATTTTATTTAAAATTTAAGAGAGTCAAAAATAAGTTGTTATTTATTTTATTATTAGGATATGTATATGTATGAGTACTCAAACTAGAATACTTAATAAAAAGTATGAATTTATAAAAGAATTGGGTCGTGGTGGTATGGGTATTATTTACCTAGCAAAAGACCATAATTTAGATAGATTTGTAGCCATAAAAGAATTAGTTCCAAATCAATTAAATACTGAAACTGAAAATAAAGAGCTTATAGAACGATTTAAAAGAGAGGGTTTATCGGCAGCAAGTCTTAGTCATTCAAATATAATAAATATTTTTGATATTATTTCAACAGACGAGTCAAATTTTATTGTAATGGAATATTTAGAAGGTATTTCTTTAAAAAATTTTAATTTAACTAATAATTCTTTTAAACTGATAGATATCATAGATTTTATGATTCAAGTTGCACTTGGTTTAGAGCATGCACATAGTAAAGGAATAATTCATAGGGATATAAAACCAGATAATATTCAGATAACACCAGAAAATAATATAAAAATTATGGATTTTGGAATAGCTGGAATAAAAAATAAATCTAAAAGATTAACAGAAGCAGGCGCTTTATTAGGTACTATAGGTTATATTTCTCCAGAACAATTGTATAATCCTAAAAATATTGATTTAAGAACTGATATTTTTTCTTATGGTGCTATGTTTTATGAAGTTTTAACTAAAAAATTACCTTTTGAAGGTAAAAATGTAAAAGAATACATACTAAATACTATGGAAAAAGAAGCAGAACCCATAAAAAAAACAATACCTTATATAATTAAAGAATTAGATGATCTTATTTTAAAATGCTTAGAAAAAAGTGTAAGCAAAAGATATCAAAAATTTAAGGATATTTTAAATGATTTAAATATAATAAAACTTTTAATTATAAATTCAAAATTAAATGAAATGGTTTTAAATCTTGATGAAATAAAAAATAATTCTAAAATAAGTAATACTAATATGTATGAATTAGTAAATATTACAAATAAAGATTTTATTTCTAATACTTTAATAAATAAATTAAAAAATGAACTCTCTGGTTTTTATAATGAAATAGAATTAGACGATTTTTATAACCAAAATATTAACTTTGTATTTGAAAAATCTTTTGGTTCTTTAGGCACTTTAGATGGTCAATTTATATCACCTAAAAATATTTATTTATCAAGAAATGAACTTTTGTGGATTACAGATGGTAAAAATAATAGGGTTCAAATATTTGATACAGATGGATCTTTCATTGGAAAAATCTCTTATGAAAATATGAAATCACCTTGTTCTATAACACAAGATAATGATTATAATACTTATATTCTTGATTCAGAAGATTGTAAAATAAGAGTTTTTGATAAAAACAATAATTTTATTTTTGAATTTGGAGGAAAAGGTGAAAAAGAAGAAAATCTAAATTCAGCTTCATCTATATTATTTCTAAGTGAAAATAGAATTTATGTAACATCTCATCAAGAAAATTTAATTAAAGTCTATGATACAAAAGGTAAATACTTAAAAACTATTAGTAATAATATAACTTCACCTATTGCTATTACTACAATTAATGATAAGTTAATTATTTTAGATAGTGCTACTCCAAAAGTTCAAATAACTAGCAAAGAAGGAAGAAATATTAATAACTTTGGTAAAAAAGGTTTAGGAAAAGGAGAATTTACTATACCTAGGAGTATTGCAACAGATAAACTAAGTAATATATATATTACAGAAAAATTAACTCATAGAGTTCAAGTTTTTGACCAAAATGGAAAATTTTTAGCTTCTTTTGGTAAAAAAGGAAACGCCAATTTAGATTTTAACTCACCTAGTGGAATTATAATAACAAATAATTTTAAGATTTTTATTGTAGATTCTGAAAATAGTAGAATTCAAGTTTTTAAATTAGTTAAAAATAATGGGTAAAAATATCATACCCATATCTTAAAATCATTAAGCTAACTACTACTAAAAAAATACGTCTAACAAAGTTATTACCTTTTTTTAATGCTATTTTACTACCTAAAAAATTACCTATCATATTAAATATTGCCATAATAATTGCTATATTTATTAAATAAGTTTTTTGGTTTATAAAAACAATTAAAGCTGATAGATTTGTAATACAATTGATTATTTTTGAATAAGCTGAAGCAGTTACAAATTCTAAACCTAAAATAGTTACAAAGGCTAAAACAAAAAAACTACCTGTTCCAGGTCCAAAAAAACCATCATAAAAACCAATAATAAAACCTATTAATGAACCATAAATTATTTGCTTTTTTTTTGTTAATTCTTTAGTTTGAATTGCACCCAAATTTTTTTTGTTATAGGTGTAAAAAGCAATAATTATTAAAATTATTAATATAATTGGTTTTAATTTATTTACATCTAAAAAACTTACAATTTTTGCTCCACTAAAAGAGGATATAAAAGCAAAAAAAGAAATAATAGCTAAAAGTTTATAATCAAATTTTATTTTTTTTGCATATTGATACGCAGAAATTGAAGTACCAGAAAAAGAAGCTATTTTATTAGTTCCAAATATAGTAGCTAAAGGTAAATTAGGAAAGTTAATTAATAATGCTGGAATTTGAATTAAACCACCACCACCAACAACAGCATCTAAAAAACCAGCAATAAAAGCTAGAGTAGCTAATGATATCCATAATAAGATGGTATAATCTGAAAAAAACTGTAATAAAAACATTTTTTATTAAAAATTATAATTTTTAGAGATTAATTAATTTTACACTAAAAATTAATTAATTTATATTTTTAATTCTCTAATTATTTATAACTAATAAATTTATAGCTGATATTTTTATATTAGCAACTTAGATTATTTAACAATTCCTTAAACTTTATTTATCTTTTTTTTACATAAAATAAGCAAGTTTTTGTGATTTTTGTATTATAATATATAATGTAAGCCATACTCGTAGGGATTTTTTATAGAGGTTTTTTGGTAAATGAAAATAGTAGATTCATCTAGAACAGTAAAATTGTTTGTAGTATCTTTTTTAGTATTAGGTATGTCTTTATCTGCTTGTAGAGGAGGTAAAGGTACTGATGCTGCTAGTACTCCTAGTCAAGCCCCTGCTACTCCTGCTCCAGATGAACCAAAATATGACAAAGAAATCCCAGGTTCTGAACAAACTGAAATGCCTACAGAACCTACCGATACACCTGAACCAGCACCAGCAACTAAAACCCCTATGGCAGCAGATGCAGGTGTTCCTATGGCAATAAAAGCAGTAGCTAAAACAACTTCTTTTGTAGCTCCAGCTTCATTAGGAGGTATAAAAGGTAACTATGTAACAATAGAATTAACATGGCAACCAGTTATCGGAGCAAAAGAATACTGGATCTATAAAACAGCTCTTCCTACCAAAGAAAATGCTATGAAACCAACAGCTTATAAAGTAGTAAGTGCTCAAGGTTATTTAGGTGCATACTTCTTAGATGGTGCAGTTCCACCTAGCTTAGCTAAAGGAAATATTTGGGAATCTGTAAAAAGAGGTTTTAGTGGTATAACCTTAAAACCAGGACAAGAATATAAATATAAAGTTTTTGCTGTAAATGAAGATGAAGCCGTTATAGGTGAATCTGATGCAGCAACAACAGTTCCATTACCTCCTATCGCAGCTCCTGTAAATTTAAACTTTGATATATCTTCTTATGATAGTATGAATAAATTAACTACAACTCCTTCGTTTAAATGGGATAAAAGTGATGGTTTAGAACCAGATGGTTATTATGTTTCAGTTCATCCTCCTATTTTATTTGGTAAACAAGCCGCAGATCAACAAGGTACTTTTGGTTATGCCTATTGGTCAACTTTTAGAAGTGCTGCAACAAGAATAGCAAGATATGGTTCTCAATCTGATAATGCAACTTCTTACCCTGGAACATTCCCATTTGATATTACATTCCCTTTAAAAATGAATGGTAGATATTCTGCAAGTGTTACTTCAGTAAAAACTGATACTAATGATATGAGAACAGCAAAAGCAATCTCTAAATCTTGGAGTGATTCTAAGATATTTACTGTAGGTGGAGGAGATTTAGCCCCTACAAATCCTAATGGAACAAACCCTACTAATACTACCAATTCTTCTCAAGAAGATTGTAATTGGTGGTGTAAAATTAAAAAAGGTGCTAGTAGTGTAGTTGGTTTAATTAAGAAATAGTAAGTAGTAAAAAGTTAGAAGTTAAAAGTGATTATTTTATTACTTTTAATTTTTACCTTTTGATTTAACTAGAAGAGAGGTTGTTGAGAATGAAAAAATTAAAGATAATTTCTTTAATTTCTATTTGTTTATTTTCTATGTCTGTTACAGAAGGTTGTAAACCAAAATGTAAAGATGGGGATAAAAAATGTGCCCCAGATGAAGTATCAAAAAATGATCTTGTAATTACTATTGTTGATAATAAATCTCAACAACCACTTGCCGATATAGGTGCATCATTACTTCAAAATGGTAATACTGTAAAAGGTATTCAAAAATCAGATTCTTCTGGGAAAATTATTTTTAAAGATGTTCCAGATGGAGATGGTTATCAAGCTCTAATTACTAATGCAAAAGGTTATAAATCTACTGCTTCTCAAGAAATGGTTGTCCCGGGTAACCCAGATAATGCGATTCTTTTGGATAAAATAGGGAATGGAGAAGGTTCTGGCTTAATTGCAGGTTCTTTTAAAGATAGAGAGACAAAAGTAGGCATTCAAGGAATGAGTGTAAATATTACTTGTGTTAATCCTAAATATAATAAAACTATTTCTACTGATGAAAGAGGTGTTTTTAGAGCAGAAGGCTTATTAGCTGGTAAATATACTATAGTAGCAAGAAAAGCTGGTTATGAACCATATCAAAAAGGCTATAATTTACAAGATGCACAAGCTTTAACAATAGAAACTCAATTTTTGAAAAAAGCTGGTACTTCAGCCGCTTCGGTAGGTAATTATTTAGTATCCTTAAATGGCTCTAAAAAAGTATCGGAAATAAAAAGTACAGGTGAAACGGTGTGGTCTTTTTCTACTACAGGAAGTATAGAAAGTGCTACTAGAACAGCTACAGGAGAAACCTTAGTATCAGATGGCTCTTCTTCTAAAGTAGTTCAAGGTGGAATAACCACTAATTCTTTTTTTTTTAGTGGGCTAAAATTTCCTGTTTGGATTGATAGCCTAGATGGTACATCTTTTCTAGTTACAGATGGCTTAGCAGATAAAATAATCGAATTTCAACATAATAGCCCTGTTTGGTCTTTTTCTAATGGAATTTCCAGACCTAGAAGCTCTAGTTATCTAAATAATGGTAATATTTTAATTGCAGATACAGGAAATAAAAGAATAGTTGAAGTTTCTAGAGATGGAAAAATTGTCTGGACTTTTAATAAAGACTTAGATAAACCTACTCATGCTTTAAGGCTTACTAATGGTAATACATTAATTACAGATTCAGGTTTTAGTAGAGTTCTTGAAGTTAATTATGAAAATAAAGTAGTTTGGTGGTATGCAGGCCCTAAAGGTGATACCAATAAACCTAAAAATGCAGATAAAGACTCTTCTGCAAAAGCAGCTAGTTTAAAAGATTCTAAATTAAAAAGCATTTTTTCTAAAGATCAATACGAAATTTTAGACAAAGATCAAGAACCAGAAGAAAATCCTAATTTACTTTTTCCAAGAAGTGCTATAAAACTTTATAATGGAAATGTTTTAATTGCAGATACAGGAAATAATAGGATAATAGAAGTTTCTAAAGATAAAAAAATAGTTAATGAAATAAAAAATTTATCTAGACCAGTATCAGTAGAATTGTTGTAAATTCTATCTTTTAATTTCGATATTATTAATTTTTTAAAGATAATAAAATAAAATGTATAAAATAAAATATTTCAATCTAACAAAAAAATTATTATTTGTTTTTTTATTAGTTTTTGTTTTTAATTGTTCAAAAACACAAAAAGATGTAATAAAAGAATATAGACTATTTAAAGGACATACTACAGATATTTGGGATGTTGCCTTTTCTCCAGATGGTAAATATATAGCTAGTTCTAGTGCTGATAAAAAAATAAAAATTTGGGATTTAGAAAAAGGTGAATTATTTAAAACTCTAAAAGGTCATACAGGAACTGTTAATTCTATTGCTTTTAATCCACCTGGTGATTTATTAATAAGTGGTAGCTTTGATGGTTTTGGTAAAATATGGGAATTAAAAACAGGTTCTGAATTATTAGAGTTGAAAGGTCATAGAATTGGTTTAAATAAAGTTTTATTTGCTCCTAATAATAAATTTGCTATTACAGCCAGTTCTGATAGAACTATTAAGTTTTGGGATTTAAAAACAGGTAAGTTTTTTGAAGATATAAAAGATCAAGAAACTGTAAAAGTAAGAACTAAAGCAATGGCTTTTTTACCTGATGGAAATAAAATTTTATCTGCTGATACTTCTGGAAAAATAAAAATTTGGGATACAAATGAAGGCAAATTAATAAAAGAAATTGATACCAAAAAAATGGATAAAAATGCTAGTACAATAAATGATATTTCGGTTAGTCCAGATGGTAAAACATTTGCTACAGCAGGAACGGATAAAACTGTAAGAATTTGGGATATAGAATCCTTAAAACAAGTGCAAGAATTATCTAGCCATTATTTAGCTGTAAGCTCTGTAGCTTATAATCCTAGTGGTAAATATTTAGCTAGTGTTGGTGGAGATAAAGTATTAAAAATATGGGATCTAAAAACTTTTAAAAATATTGCTAGTATAGATACTCAAATAGGTTCCTTAAATAAAGTTGCTTTTAATTATAATGGCTCTCTAATCTCTGTAGTAGGTAGAGAATCAGTTGTTAAAGTATGGAAATTTGCCGATTTTAAATTTAAAGATTAACTTCCTATAGTTCCTAATATTTTAATTTTATTGTCTTTAAAGTAAAGATTTTTTAGAACTATTTCTTTACCTGTTTTATTTAAAGTTTTTATATCAATAATAGGATTTACATATTTTACTAAATCTTGTATTTCTTCTATTATAAGAGGTTCATTCATTACAGTAACTTGTGGTTTATATATTTCTATAGTATTTTTTGCAGTAACAATAAGATCAAATGCTATAGAAAACGGAATAGTAATTAAGCCACCTAAAGATATTAAATTACCTGTAACTGTAGGTCTATTATTTTCAAAAACTATTTTTATATTATCCAAAGAAACTTCTCCAGAAATAAAAGGTATAGGTAATTTAAAATTTGATAACATATTATTCATTTTTATAGTTAAAGACGGAATATCTATCATTTTTGCAATAGTTTCAGAAGAAATTAATAATTGAACATCTGCTTTACCTTTTTTTATAAAATCTAAATTAGTAGTTTCAGGAGTTAATTTACTATAATCTAATTTTATTTGCTCTCCTACGATTTTTATTTTATCAAATTCTATATCCATAACTTTTAAACTATCAGAACTTATTTCTATTCTATCAAAATCACCTGATAAAATAGCATAACTAGGTGTTTTAAAGGTTTTTACAACTACTTTAGAGTTAGTATTAAAAGAAGTTTTTATTCCATCTTCTATAGTTTTATTAGAGTATTGAGGTAAAATACCACCTACTACCATAAAAATAGATAATATTATAGCTATTATTGCAGTCATTTTAAATATTCCCTTTATTTTCTAAAATTTTATAAATATAGTTTTTTATTATATCCATAAAATTTTTTTCTTCCGATTTTTCTTCTTAATTTTAATTTTATAAAAATATATTATATATTATATTAATACCTTCGACACATAAAATAAAATAGATTTTTCGTTCAAACCCTACTTCTACACTCGTACTTAAGTCCTATGTATTCAATAAGAATAAAAAACAAATTTTCCTACAGGACACACGCAAGGCATATCCCTACGAAAAATTGTTTTTATAATATCAATAAATTTAATTTTAGTGTTCTGTAATATAAGCTAAAAATAGGGGAATAAATATATTTATTATTATGTTAACAACTTTGTTTTTATTAGAGAATACCTCAGAGCTCTGCTCTGGGGTTTCAGGGGGTACGGGGGCAGAGCCCCCGAGCCCTTCCTCCTGCGGGGTTGATACCCCGTAGGAGGTCTTAAATTAATTTATAAAAAACAATAAACCTTTTTAGTGACTCACAACTCAAGACTGCCTACTGAGCCTGTCGAAGCATTACACATCTATACTTCTAACTTCTAACTTATCACTATTTCCTATTCACGACTGCCTACTGAGCCTGTCGAAGTATCACGATTTACGATTCACTATAATAAAAACATCAAAGTAATTTTATCTAAAAACTTAAATTATTAATTATTTTTGCATGAATTTCTTTCATTTCTTCCTGAGAACGGCTTTTACCTTTTTTAAAATCTAAATCCCCATATTCAAACATAGGAACTAAATGATAATGAAAATGTGGTACATCCCAACCTGCAATTATAGAACCAACTCTTTTACAGTCTGTAGCCTTATGAATAGCTTGAGCAATCATTTTTGAATTTTTAAAAACAGCTGAATAATATGGCTCTGGAACATCTAAAAAATAATCTATTTCTATTTTAGGAATAACTAACGTATGACCTAAATTTATTGGATTAATATCTAAAAAAGCAAAAGTATGTTCATCTTCATAAACTTTATAACAAGGAATTTCACCATTTATTATTTTTGTAAAAATAGAAGCCATTTTATTTCATCTCATTAACTTTTTTAAATATATATTCTGTTACTATAGCATCATGACAATCTTTAAAAACAGTACCTTCTTGTTCATGAACTCCCATATAAAAAGGATTTTCTATGATAGTTTTAATAGTATTGGCTTGCCATTTACCACCTCTTTTGGTAGCAATTCCATCTTTTATAAGATCATTACAAATTTGTCTTAAAGAACGTCCAGAAATTCTTTCTCTGAATATTCTTCTAACTACCATACCTTCTTCTTCAACAATTTTGTATTGGTTAGTTTTACTATCTATACTATATCCATAAGGGCAAGCTCCACCAGAATAAGTAAGTTCTTGTAATCTTATTTTCTTTTTAGTACTATCATTTTGCTCTGTCCATTGTTTTATTTGAGGTATTTTAAATAATGACTCTATAACTACTTTTCCAGAAGGTTCTTTAGTGTTAAGTTCTTCATCTACACTAATTAACCCCATATTTCTACTGTTAAATTCACTTAAAATAATAATAGAATCATGAAATCTTCTACCTAAATTTGACATAGTATCTAAAACAAGGTAATCCACCTTATATTTTTCCATGTATTTAATCATATCCAAAACTTGAACTCTTCTATTGGCATTACCAGTACTACCAATATCTTTAAAAATTTTTCTTAGAGTAAAATTATGGTTTTGGCAATACTCTTCTATTTTAGCTTTGGCTTTTGAATAATCTTCTTCGTAGTTTTTATTATTAGGGCTTGCCCAAAAGTAGCCTACAGCTGTTAAGACATCATCATTGTTTTTTGTATTTTTAGACATTTTTTTCTACTTATGTTTATTATAAAAATTAACTACTTAAACAAAAAAATGTTAATTAATAATTAATTATACTTTATAAAATAAAAAATCCCAATACATTTATAAAATAATATTTAAAAAGATTTTTTTATTCTTTCTCTAAACCTAGTTTTAAAGCTAAAAAAACTTATTTACTGTTAATCTATAAAAAGTAAAATCTTATAGGGGTGTATAAAATTCTACATTATATTAATAGAAATATTTTTTGAAAGTTAACTTATAGTATTTTAGCCACGAATTACACGAATTACACTGATAATAACTCTTTTAAAAAACTATTTTTTTATATTTTTTATCCGTGTTTTCTGTGAAATCTGTGGCTAGACAAAAAATTAAATGTTATTTTTCATACGCCTATCTTATGGTTAATATTTTACTTTTAAGCTAAAATGTAATATAAATATTAATTAGCAAAGTTTAAAAATTAAAGGGATGAGAGTAGAATAAAAATGAGTTTATTTTTTAATACTTTAATAGTATGTTTTGGAATATTTATTTTTATATTAACATTAATAACATCTACTTTTTTAACTTTATATATGATAAGAAAAAGAGCTAATAAACAGCCTATAAAAAATAAAAATATACGTTTTCTTGGTGAATTTTTACATAACTCAGATGAAAATTTAATAAATCTAACATTAGAATGCTTAAAGGATTTAGATGATAAAAAGGTTATAGATGTAAATGGTAAAATTTATTTTAATAAAAATGGTTTTATTTGCGAAGAAGTAGAGATTTTAGATCAATCTTTTGATGTAAAAGTAAATTTTAAAAAATTTTTAGAAGATATAAAAGCTGAATATGATAATGGTTATGAGAATACTAAAGAAAAATTTAATATAAAAACTGTTTTAAATCAAATTCATTTATATAAAATAGAAAAACTTTATATGAAAAGTAATTAAAATACTTAAATTAGAAAATTATAGACAAAAAGCAAAAATAACCTATAATACTTAGTTAATATTATAAAGTATTAGGTATTATATGATAAATAAAAAGAATTTCTCTTTATCTATTTTAGCAAGTTTAGCAATAACTTTTAGTTCTTATGCAAATGATTTTACTCCACCTTCATCACCTCAAAAACCAGTAGTAGAAAATTTGCATGGAGTAACTTTAACAGATAGTTATAAATGGCTTGAAGACAAAGAAAATCCTGAAGTAAAAGAATGGACTAAAAAACAACATGAAAGTACCATAAATTATCTAAATGAAAAAGAACCTGAAATAAAAGGTTTAAAAGATGAAATAAGAAATTTAATTGATAGAGATAGAGAAAGCCCTCTAAAATTGGTAGGAAAGCATAAATTTATTACTAAAAAGAAAAAAGGTGAACCTCAATATAAGTTATATACTATTATAAATAACAAAGAATTTTTGCTCTTTGATCCTACCAAATTAGATCCTTCTGGTAAAACAGCTATAACTGATATTGAATATACTTTTTCTGGAAACAAGGTTGCTATAGGAGTTCAATTAAAAGGTGATGAAATAAATACCTATTATATTTTAGATACCACTACAGGAAAAGAAATTTCAAAACCTATACAAAATTTGAGAGGTTTTAATTGGACTAAAGATGAAAAAAATGCTTACATAACTGTGGGCTCTAAGGAAATGTTAGAAAAGCAAATTCCTTTAAAAACTTATTTACATGATACAACCAAAAATGTGCCTGATACATTTTTAATGGCACCTAAAGATGCTAAAAATTTTGCTAGTATTTATGATTCAAAAGATAGTGATTTTACCTTTATAACAGAAGGTGATTTTTATTCAAATTCTATAAAAATAAAGAAAATTGGTTCTAAGCAAGATAAACTTATTTATACTAATCAAGGTTTTTCAGCTCATCCTTATGCTATAGGTAATAAAATTTATATACAAACTAATCATAAAGCACCTAATTATAAAATTATGTTAGCAGATGCTAAAAATCCAGATTTTAAAAACTGGAAAACTTTATATTCAGAAAAAAATACTGTTTTAGAAAATTTTGAAGTAACTGAAAATAATTTATTAGTTGTGGATAAAAAAGATTTAATTAGTAGATTATTTATTTATACTTTAGATGGAAAATTATTAAAAGAAGTAAAATTACCAGAAATAGGTAGTATTTCTAATTTAAATTATGATAGAGAAAATAAAAAACTTTTTGTAGGCTTAAGTAGTTTTACTAGTACTTATAAATTATACACCTTAGACACTAAAAACTTTGATAAATGGAATCTTTATTATCAAGTTAAAGAACCTGTAGATACTAAAGATATAACAGCTAAAATAGAATTTATACCTTCTAAAGATGGAACTAAAGTACCTGCTTTTATTATTCATAAAAAAGGCTTAAAGTTAGATGGAAATAATCCTACCTTATTATATGGTTATGGTGGTTTTAATGCAGGTATTTCTCCAAGTTATGTAGGTTATTATGCTAGTTTTATAAATAGAGGGGGAATTTTTGTAAATGCAGGAATAAGAGGTGGTGATGAATATGGAGAAAAATGGCATCAAGATGGTATGTTATTCAAAAAACAAAATACTTTTGATGATTTTATTTCAGTTGCAGAATATTTACAAAAAAAGAAATATACTAGCTCTAAAAAATTAGCTATTATGGGTGGTAGTAATGGTGGATTATTAATAGGAGCTGTTTTAACTCAAAGACCTGATTTATTTAGAGCCGCAGTTTGTAGTGTCCCTTTATTAGATATGGTTCATTTTCATAAGTTTTTAATTGCTCGTTATTGGATCCCAGAATATGGAAACCCAGAAAAAGAAGCTGATTTTAGAAATATATTAACTTACTCACCTTATCATAAAATAAGACAAGGTATTAATTTACCAATAACACTTTTTCAAGCAGGTGAAAATGATACTAGAGTAGCCTCTTTACATCCTAAGAAATTTGTAGCCGCACTTCAGAATAATATAGGTCAAGTTTCTCCTATGATGTTATATGTAGATTTTGAAAGTGGTCATGGCTCTGGAAAATCTACAGAAAAAGTAGTAGAAGACCAAAATTATCTTTGGCGTTTTCTTATGAATGAGTTGGGAATGAAATAGTTATTTTTATATAAAATATAATTAGACTTGTTGTTTCGTTAAATAATTATTTAAAAATCTATGTAGCTTATATATACTCAAAAAGAATTGGTTTACATTTTTTTAGTCAGTGAGTCTATAGATGAAACAGCATGTTGCAACCCGCTGTTTCAAGAGAATATGATTTTGAAAAAATGCAAACTATAAAATATTAACTAACATAAATAGTACGTTCGTAGCAAACAACAACTCTATTATAAAATTTACTATTTTTTTATTGACGATTAAATAGAATAGAATTATATTTAACTATAAAAATTCATTCAAAAGGTAAAAAAATGAGTGGCGTAGAAGGACGTAATATAGGAAATTACGATGGTTATCTTTGGGGAACTAGTGAAATAAAAGCTGGTAAAACAGTAGGTAAAAAAGAAGGCTATAATACATTAAATGAAGCTTTAGATGTTGCAAAAGCAGCTGCTGGAGCAGAAGTAATAACAGAAAAAACTGGTAAATTTTATCTTAATGAAGTAAGAGGTTCTCATTATACTAATGAAGGTAAAAGTGAAGTTTCTGTTAGAGCTTATCCTAGTGTAAATTTCTCTAAATTTGTTGCTTTTACAGATGATAATAATAATGTTATTAGCCAATTTAATAATACAGCTAATTTAGAAAAATTTGGTAATATAGATCAAATTAAAGCTAAACTAGCTATGATGCCTCCAAATACACCACCTTCTCAGGCTTTAAAAGTTGCTGGTACTATGTTAGGAGTAGCATCTCCTGCTACTTATAGAACTTCTGAAAAAATTATGGAAGCCTTAAAATTGATGCCTAAATATTTACCAGAAGAATTAAGATCTAAATTTCAAGAAATGCTTACACCTAAAAATCTAGCTATTTTATCAGCTACTTTAGCTGCTTATGCTGCTTCTCATGCTTTTGGAGTAGGTGAAGCTGCTGATGCTGTTTTATTAGGAGTAGGTTTAGCTTTTTTAGGTAATGATGCCATAAAAGTAGGAAAAGATTTTTATAATTTTGCTTCTGTAGCCGCTAATGCTAAAACTCCTGCTGATTTAGAAAAAGCCGCAAAACACTTAGCTGATGGTCTTTCAACTGCTTTAATAGATGGTGCTATGGTTGCAGCTGGAGCTAGAGCTACTAGGGGTAGAACACCTGCTCCTATTGGAGAAAAACCTCCTACAGTTAGGACTAGACCAACAACACAGCCTAGACCTGTTGAAACTACCCCTCCAGTTAGAACACAACCTAAACCAGTTGAAGCTAAACCTACAGAAGTTAAACCAACTGAAACTAAACCAGTTGAAACTCCAGTTCCTAAACCTACTCTAAATACTAAAATAGAAATTGGTAAACAAGAAAAACATATACCAGGAAAAAATAATTTTGAAGCAGGAAAAAGTGAAATAACTATTTCTGTTTCTGAGTTACAATCTTTGGTGAATAAATATGCAGGAAAAGGTACTTTAAAGGGTAAAACACCATTAGGTCAACCTGGTTCTAAAGAAGTAGTAGATTTTGGAAAAGTAATAGGCTATCATGTTGATCCTGTTACAGGAGTAAAAACACCTACAACCAAAGGAACTATTCATTATAGTAAAAATGGCGTACATGTTGTACCTGCAAGAGAATAATAAGATGTTTGATATAAATTATTTAAAAGCCTCATTAATAAGAGCTAAAAAAGGTAATGATTTTTCTATTGAACCTATTATAAAATATAATTTGGAACAAGCTGAAGTATCATTATACTTTTTCTTCAAAGATAATATGTCTGATGATGATTTTGATATAGCTAGTACTATATCAGGAGAAGTAATTTCTGATTTTGATGATGATTTTGAATTAACAGAAGATTTTACTACTGATAAAAATAAGTTTGATGCTTATGAAGGTTTTATTTTGTAATTATTATAGATATTAAAAGATAAAACTATATTTTTATACACTAAAAAAGATTATTTTATTTTTGTGATTCAAATCAAAACGATATTTTCTTAATTTGCTATATAATACTAAAAGTTATTAAAACTAAGAGGGTATTTTAATGAGTTTAAATGTTAATAGCAGTAGTACTAATTGGGTAAAAGGTGTAAAACCTACAGAAAAAGTAGATCCAATTCAAAATAAAACTGAAACTACTGAAACTCCTAATATTAATAAAACTAACACAGAAACAACTGAAGATTCACCAAAAACAAATAGAGTATCAAGTGCACAAATAAAAGATGATATTGATAATACTTTTGAATCAAATGAATCTCATGAGGGCATTAATGAAAGAGCAAATACTTTATTTGGAGATTCAAATACTTCTGAAACTATAAGTGACACTAAAGTTGATAAAAAATTAAGCCAATTACAAGATAATGGTAAAGTTTTAAATGAAATTTTATCTGGTGAAAATGATTCTGTAAATAAAATTCCAGATGCTCCAAAATTACCAGAACAAAAAGCAATTAAAAATACACCAACTATACAAAATACTTCATCACTTCAAGAGCAAATACAAGGTAAAATTCAAGAAATAAATCAAAAATCTACTGAAAGAAAAATAGAAAAAAATACAAATCTCTTACAAGATGTTATTGATAATGGAGTTAAAGGTGATGTAACAAAATATGATATGAAAATAGAAGAATTTACTCCGTCATTAATCTCTAATCTAAAAAAAGCCGATATTGGTAATTTTATTAATCATAATTTTGCTGATGAAATATTAAAATCTGGTAATTTAACTACAAATCAAAAAAAATTAAATGATGAAGTATCTCAAAAAGCCACAAAGCTTATGATGTCTATAATACCTAATACTGAACTCACTTTTAAATTTGCTACCAAATCTGAAATTGAAGCAAAAAATGAAATAGCTAGAGGTATAGGCTTAGTAAAAGATAAACATGAAGGTAAAAATTACGAAGATTTACCAAAAAATAAAAGAGAATTAGTGGATGCTATTTATGTTGGTATTCAAAAAGGGTTACCTACAGCCTTAAATAATCAATTAAGCCATCTTTCTAAAAAATCAGAAGCTTTTATTTCTGATAAATTTATGAATGATAATTTAGCAAAAGATTTTGCCTTTGGAACCGTGCTAAAATCTTCTGATGAAATAAAAATAGATATCATGAAAGGATTAGGTATTGTTACACAAGAAGCTTTGGATAAACCTATAAATAAATGGGGTGAAAAAAGACCTATAGATAATTTTATAAATGAACTTTCACCGAATCAGAAAAAAATAGTTGATTCTATACATGATGGAATAAAAACTTCTATTAATAAAAACTCTACAAATAAAGCAAGTAATGAAAGACTTGAAGTTCCTGGAATTGATGCATATGGAAAAAATGTTACGTTAAATCCTGTTAAATCATTTACTTTAAATGGTAAAACTTATGAATTTTCAAAATTTTTAGGGCAAGGTGGATTAGGAAATGTTTATAAATATACGAATAAAGATAACCCTAAAGATGTTGTAGCAGTTAAAGAATTAAAAGAAGATGGACAAAAAGCAAGAGAAGAAATGGTTTCTGAAGCAGTTGCTCATAGACACGTTAGTGGGCATAAAAATATTGCAGATTTAAAAGGTTTTGTAAATACTAAAGAAGACAAACCTTTAATGGTTTTAGAATTTTGTGGTGGTGGAGACCTTGAAAAAACAGGCAAAAAAATAAATGATTTAGTAAATGATGGAAAAATATCAAAAGACGTTGCAGATTTATTAACAATTAAACTATATAAAGGTGTTGTAGATGGAATGGCATTTTTTCAGAAAGATAAAAATTCAGTACATCTTGATTTAAAACCAGAAAATATTTTTATATCTTCAAATGGGACACCTAAAATTGGTGATACAGGATTAACTAAAACTAATCATGAAGAATGGAAAAATAGTGATTTTGCAACAACTCTAATGTACAAATCACCTGAGTTATCTTCTCAAGGTGAAAAAAATGAGGAAAATATTAAGCCTGTGACAGAAAAATCTGATACATGGTCTTTAGGAATGATGTTGCATTTAACTACAGGTGGAAAAGATATTTTTGAGGCTAAATTTGGATATTTATCAGAGCAAAAAATTCGTGAGTTTGGAAATGATCCAAATAATAGAATGAGAATCCCAACAGAAGATAAACCTGTGCTTACAGAAATGGATAAATTAATAAATTCTATGATGCACCCAGATCCAGCACAAAGACCAAATATTTCTGCTGTAGCTCAACATAGTATTTTTACAGATCCAAAATTAGATAACCCAGCTTTAGGTCAGTTATTAGAATCTATTATTAATAAAGATGAAAGTAGATTAGCATCATTAAGTAAAGAAGTTCAAGGCTTAGTTAGCTAATCCTATATTTTAAAACTATAAAAAGTTGCTTATAGTCATCCTGAACTTGATTCAGGATCTAAGCAACTTTTATTATTTGATTGTATATTTTATTTATATTAGATTAGCTATAAAAAGATGACTTATATATATCATAATCTTTTTGGCTAAAACAAACAGCTATTATTTTATTAAAATCAGGATTATTTTGTAAAAATTCAATCATTTCCTTAATAGCTATTTTGGAAGCTTTTTCTATCGGAAAACCATAAATTCCGGTACTTATAGATGGAAAAGCTATAGTTTTTATATTATATTCCAAAGCTAATTTTAAAGAGTTTTTATAACAATTAGCTAATATTTCTTCTTCTTGGCTAAAACCTCCTCTCCAAACAGGACCAACTGTATGAATTACATACTTAGCAGGTAACTTATAACCTTTGGTTATTTTAGCTTGTCCAGTTTCACAACCTTTTAGAGTTTTACACTCTTCTAATAATTCTTTTCCTGATACTTTATGAATAGCTCCATCTACTCCACCACCACCTAATAAAGAATTATTAGCTGCATTTACTATTGCATCTACTTTTAAAGTAGTTATATCTGTTTTTATTATTTCTAATTTACTTTTCATTTTTTATAATAATTCCTTAGAATTTTTAATTAAAGCTTCCCATATAGTTTTAGCTACAATTTTATGTTTTATATTTTTGTTCCTTATTGCAAAAAGATGTAATTTAATAGGTTCAAAATTACTAATATTTTTTAGGGGTATAAGTTTTTTTTCTTTTAATTCTTGGGTAATATAATATTCTGGAATCATTCCCCATGCTTTACCTTGTAATATAATGATTTTTTTTAGAAAAAAATCATTTACATACCATTTTCTTGTTTCTTCAAAAATTCCCATACTTTTTTCTGTTCCATTACTAATAACAACTTGTGGTAATAATTTTAAATCTTCTTCAGTAATTTTTTTCTTTTTTAATAATTCACAATTAGACGCAATAACATGATAAACCATAACTTCATTCAAAAAAGCTTTTTCTAGATTCATATTAGTATTTTTAACAAAATATTCGGGTCCTATAATCAAATCATAATTTTTATTTTCTAAATAATCAGATACTTTTTCCATATAATCAATAGAAATAGTTAATTTGGTAAAAGGAAATTCTAGCATAGTATCATTTATTATATTTAAAATTTTACTAATATCAAATACTGGATCTATGGCTATTTTAAATTCTGGTTCTATTCCATTTTTTAAGCTTTTAGCATATTCTTCTAATAAATTAAATTCATTTAAAATATTTTTAGCTTTTTCATAAAAAGCTCTACCTTCTTCTGTCAAAACAGCTCTGTAGCTATTTTTATCAAAAATTTCTATATTTAACTCTTGTTCAAGTTTTTTTATAGCAGTACTAATAGCAGGTTGACTAATAAAAAGTTTTTCAGATGCTTTTCTGATACTACCTTCTTTAACTATACTATCTATAAATTTAATATTTTCAATATTCATTTGATAAGTAAAAAATAATTTTTATATAATTATAATTAAAAAAACTTTCTTATGTAACTTTAAAGCTAACTATAATTATAATAATAAAAAGTTGATTAGATCCTAAATCAAGTTCAGGATGACTATAATCAACTTTTTATATTTAATCTCATTATTGTAAAGTACTGCTTTGCAACTATTGAAAAATCTGTTTATAATCAATATTTTTTCTAAAAAATAATTCTTTTATAGCTTATATTTGCATTTTATTTATATTCTAATAGCTATAATATAATCTTTTATTGAGCTAAACCTATTTGTTTCATAAAAGCTTGATTATCCCAAAATAAATACTCTTCTACCATTCTTTCTCCTTTCCAATGACCTATAGTTGTCATAGTAAGTTTAAACTTTTTACCAGTAGGAGGTATTGTTTTTCCATTTCCTATAGGCATGGGTTTAGAAAAAGTTCCTTCCATTTCACCAATAACAGCTGTCCAGTCTCCAGTTCCAAATCTAATAGGGTGTTTAGTTATTTTTGTATCGGGAGCAAAAGTAAACATAGGTTTTAAAGCATCCAAGTGTTGAGGGTCTAAACCTAAAGTTGTACTTCCATCAGGATAAAAAACTTTAATATTATCATCATGGCTTAAATTAAACTTATCCCATTTTTGATTACTATAAATATCATAATCAAGTTCATCAAAAATTTTTAATCTTTTTTCAGCTAAAGCTTTATCATTTTTATATTTTTTTAATTCAGTTTCTAATGATTTTATTTTTTCATGTAGTTTTGCGGTATTATCAGTCTTTTGAGCAAAACTAATATTTGATAAAGATGCTAAAACTGTTAAAGTTGTTATTGCAATAAAAAATTTTTTCATAATTTTTATTCCTTTTTAAATAATATATTTTATATATTAATAATAGGAGTTTTTAATAATAAATAAAAATACTTATTTTTTATAAAGATGATAAATTTTATTTATCATTAAATAGTAAATTAAGGTTATTTATTAAATCATACCACTCTTTAGTAAGATAAATAGAACCTTTGTTTCTATAAATTAAATCTTCTAATAAAGGAAAAAAAGTTAGTTTATCTCTTTTTAAATTTACATTTTTATCAATAATAAAAGAATTTATAGCTGTTATATCTGGATTATTAGAGTTATCTAAAAAGATATCATTATTTATTTGTGAATCTAAAATTATAATAGCATCTAAAATTTTTTCCAAAGGTAGAGTGTTTTTTGTTTTTAAAGCCCAATCAGTTACAAACTTTAGCCCTCGTAAAATATCATATTCATAAAATCTAGGAAAAAAAGGCTTTATCCAATTATTATTTATAATTTCATTATTACTTTCTTTTTTAAATAGTTTTTTATTTAAAAGATAATTCACTCCTTTTTGTAAAATTTCCAAATCTTTTTTATTTAAATCTGATTTATAATATAAAATTGCTTCTAAAATTGGTAAACTCGAAATAATAGAGCTATTAGGTTTTTCTTTAGTATAAACAGCTTCATCACAATTAAAACCACCATCAGGTAACTGGTATTTTTCAAACCATTCATCAAACCAAGGTAGTTTTTTATTAATATCAATATTACTTTTACTTAAAAGTTTATACATACTACCTAACGCACAATGGCAAATGATATTTCTAATGGGATTTATATTAGGTGGTAATTCACTTTCTACTACAGGAAAAATATGAATATAATGGGTATTAATTTTTTCTACTAATTTAGCTAAAATTTTAGGTGGAATTTTATCATTTTTACCTATTTCATCTAAAGCAAGCATAACCCACCAAGGGCTAAACCATTTTGGCCAATAAGGATCTATTTCTAAACTAGTTAAAGCTTCTTCAGAATTTAAATAATCTAAAGTTTTAACTAATAAATCATCATCTATTATATCTAAAACTAAAAAATCTTTGTTTTTAGCAATATTTTTACTAATTATTTCTTTTAATAGTTTATTATTCATTTTTAATTTTACTCAAAATATTATAGATAGATTTAATTCAAAAATTACTATTATATTCTAATGCTAAGTTATTGTATATAAAAAAAATTTAGTCTTAAAAATAAGTTTTTACTAATGATAACCTACTTTAATTTTATGCTTAGAATTAAAACAACTAAACAAGCTAGAAAATTTAGCCCAGATACCGCAATAAAAAGAAAATCTTTTAGAATAAAAATACCATATAAAAAGCTAATTCCACCTGTGGCTGTCCATAAAATATAAGAAGAAATATTAGCACTTTGTTTTTTATGTAAGTATAAATCTTTTAAGGTAGGTAAATAAGCAATTAGTCCTATAATGCCTGTAATTCCATACGAAAGGGTAATTAATTTTAAAAATAAGTCTTTCATTGTTTTAGATAAAAATAATTCAAAAAAATAATTTTAACATCTAAATAAATAAATTTCAAACAGAATTAATTGTAAAAGTAGCTTAGATCCTGAATCAATACTGAATCAAGTTCAGCATGACTTGAGGATGACTATAAGCGACTTTTTATAAGTTTAAAATAATAAGCTAGAATTAAATATAAGTGTATTATTTTTATAATATTAAAAATATTATTTTAAGCAATTAATGAGGTTTTTATATGATAATTAACTATATTAAAATGTATTTAGTTACTTTTATAATATTTTTTGTTATAGATTTAATTTGGATAGGTTTTATTGCTACTAATATTTATAAAAAACATATTGGACATCTTTTATTAGAAAATCCTAATTTATTTCCAGCTTTTATTTTTTATGCTTTGTATGTACTAGGTTTACTATTTTTTGTGATTAACCCCGCTTTAGAAAAACAAAGTTTGAAAGAGGTATTAATATCAGGAATGTTTTTTGGTTTAATCTGTTATTCTACTTATGATTTAACTAATTTAGCTACATTAAAAAACTGGTCTACTTTTATTACAATTATTGATATTTTATGGGGAACTTTTTTAGGTGGATTTGTTAGTTTAAGTAGTTATTTTATTATTAATAAAATAGTAGTTTTTAAGTAAAATAAAATTAAAAATAATAATATACTATTTTATTCTAGTGCATAAAAAAGTTTGAGTATTAAAATTTTACTGTTATAATGATAATAAGTTTAACGACAAGGATTTGTTAGATTTTATTTATTCCTTATGGTTTGAGACATTAATTATAAATATTATGAGGATTATTTTATGACACTTGAATTAACAGAAAAATTAATTAACAGCTATCTAAGCAAAGAATATTATCAATTTGGTAGTTCAGATAGCCTTGATATGGATATTGTTATTTTAGTAAATACTTTACCTTCAATAGAAGAATGTAAAGTTATGTCTAAATATTATAAAGACAATATCAAAGTAAACGATAAACCATTAAATCTTAATTTATGTGTTGTTAATGATGGTATTATAATTAATTGCCATAAAGGTAGTCCAGATGAAATGAATAATACTTTGTATATAACATTTGAAAAACATGAAGCAAATAAAAATAAAGTTAATCCTATTGATAGACTTTTAGAAAGAAATATTGCTCTAAAAGTAAGTAGATGTATAAGAATTTGTTTGTCATTATTATCAAAAAGTATATACAGATCAGAAATAAAAAAAGCTCTTAATATGCATGATTTTGCATATAGATCTGAAGTGCTTTCTAAAATAAATTTTACTGAAATACCAGAAGAAATTTTAACAAAAGAAACTCTTAAAGCTATTGCTTTTCAGCTAGGACAAACTTTATGTCTTATAGAAGGTCTTGAAGTATATACAAAAAATGAAATAATATTAAATAAACCTAGTTTAGCTTCATTTATTAAAAGAGAAGATTTAGATAATAGAATTTATCATTTACAAGTTCTAAACGAATTTAAAAATGAGCTATTATCATATTTAGATTTTATAGGTACTAAAAAAATTAACCAAACTGTTAATTCTTTTTATAATAAAATAGATGCTTCTTCTGATATTAATAAGATAAATAATAATATAACTAGATTTGTTTCTTCTTTTATTAATCAAAAAATTGATCTAAAAAAAGAACGTATAGTGTAAATTATTATAGTTATTTTTATTAGAGAATACCTCAGAGCTCTGCTCTGGGGTTTCAGGGGGTACGGGGGCAGAGCCCCTGCCGCCCTTCCTCCTAGGGGGGTGATACCCCGTAGGAAGTATTAAATTTATTATTTAAATAAAAAAATAAATCATTTATAATTTTTATATTATGAGAGAAAACAATATTTTATAAAGTAAAAAAAGAATAAACAAAGTTGAAGAAGGACTTTTGTTTTTAGAAATATGGCTAGAAGATTTAGCAAAATAAGGCTTATTATCATTAGCCAATAAAGATTCGAAATTTTTTTAAAATCTTATAAAAACTCTAGTAACACATAATTTATCTAAAAGAGCAATAAAAATTTCAGATATTGAAATAGAAAATAATTCTAATTTGTATTTAAAAGAAGGTGAAGAAAAAATAATAAACTACTTTTCTAATGATAAAAACTTAGATTTATTAGAAAAAGAAAGTAATTATCCAGTAATTTATTCAGAAAAATCTTTTTTTCCTGATAATAAATATGATGAGTTTAAAGAACCTTTAGATTTAAGACCTGAAAACACATGGACTTTAAAATTAGAAGAGATAGACACTTTTGAATTAATAGAAGTTCATATTATTAATTCTATTGTACCTTTTATTTTTGCTAGTAAATTAAAAAAACTAATGGAAAAATCAGAATTTAAAGATAAGTTTATTATTAATGTATCTTCTTCAGAGGGGCAATTTAGCTATCCTAATAAAAGTACTTACCACCCACATAATAATATGAGCAAAGCTAGTTTAAATATGCTAACTAGAACCTCTGCAAATGATTATGCCGAAAATAATATTTTTATAAATAGTATAGATGTAGGTTGGGTTTCTTCTGGTAATCCATTTGAAAAAAAACAAAGGTTAGAAGATGATGGTTTTGTTCACCCATTAGATTTGATAGATGCAGCTGCAAGGATTTATGATCCTATAATTCAAGGTATTTTGGGTAATATTTTTTATGGTAAACTTATTAAAAACTATAAAGAAGTTGATTGGTAATTTTATATAAACTTATTAATATTTTTATGATAAAATTATATTCTGAAAATGTAGCTCAAATGGTAGAGCATGGCCCTTCAGGCGAATGTAGTTGGTTCAAGTCCATCCGTTTTTCAATCAAAGGAAATTAAATATGAAAAAAGTAGTAGTTTTTTGCGGTTCAAGTTCTGGGACAAATAAAATTTATGAAGACCAAGCTATTTTACTAGGTCAAGAATTAGCAAAAAGAAACATAGACTTAGTTTATGGTGGTGCAAGTGTAGGGCTTATGGGTGCTGTTGCTAATGGAGTTTTAGAGCAAGGTGGAAAAGTAATAGGTGTATTACCTAAATTTTTAGAAGCAAAAGAAATTGCTCATAACCATTTAACAGAATTAATATTAGTTGATAGTATGCATGAAAGAAAAGCAAAAATGAATGAGTTATCAGATGGAATAATAGCTTTACCTGGTGGTTTTGGTACACTTGAAGAACTTTTTGAAATGCTTACTTGGGCTCAATTAGGTCTTCATCAAAAACCTATTGCTATTTTAGATATTAATAATTTTTATACATCTTTAAGTAATTTTATACAAAATATGGTCGATAATGGTTTTTTGAAAGAAATAAATCAAAAAATGCTACTTGTAAGTAATGATATTAGTGATTTACTTAATAAAATGGAAAACTATGAGCCACCCTTACTTGATAAATGGATTACTAAAGAAAAAATTTAAATTTATTTTATAGAAAATGTTACATAATCATTTTTTATCTCATTAAAATTAAAATACTTATTTTTTATAGCACTTGTTTTTGTTAAATCTCTAAATGGTTCTACAAAATCTATTATATAAATATCATTTTTTATTGAGTTCAAAGGGTTGTTTAGTATAATATTTAGATTTTTTTCATCAATCCAATTAAAAACAAAGCTATTAGAACTTTTATCTAAAACTTTAGTATTATTTTTATCAATAGAGTATATTCTTAAGTTATTTTCAATATCTTCTTTTATTATACTTTCACTAAATTCTACTTCTATATTAATTTGATCAGGCTCAATACCATTTAAATTAGCTTGTTTAATTTTACTTTGTAAATCTAATCTATCATTTAAAATAATATTATTTTCCTTAGAATAAATTACTTCTTTACCATTTATTTTTAAATTAATTATTTCAGGTTCATCTTGTAATGAATAAGGAGAATTTGGAAAAGGGCTTCCAAAATTAAAAAGTTCACTTGGAGAAGATGAATTTTTTAGGTAAGTATTTATTTTTCTGGTAGATAAACCTTCTTTTGATGCAATTATTTGTATATTTGAATCATGAGGTAAATTTCTAAAAATATAATTACCATCTTTAGATTCTATAGCTTTTTGCTGAATAACATTATTCACTTTAATTAATATTTTTGAATCTTTAACCGCTTTACCTTTATTATCATAAACTTTACCATAAAAAGCCGTTTCAAAATAATTTTTATATTCTAAACAATTAGCATAATCAAAATACTTAAACATGTAATTAATTTCGTAATCATTACAATTTTTCTTTAAAATATTTATATCTTTTAAAAAATTAGCTCTAAAAATAGCAGGTTGATTTTTATTATGTATTGCTCTAACAATTATATCAACAGAACCATAATTTTTACCTTTTATAACTCCATTTTCTATTGAAATAATATTACTTCCATTACTTTCCCAAAGTAATTTATTACTTTTTGTACCATCTTCAAATTCAACTTCTGCATAAAAACTATCTTGATTTTCTATATTATCATCAAAATTAAATTCTCTTTTAATATAACCTGTTTTTGCAATGATATAATCATCTTTTTTAGATTTTACAACTATATTTTTTATAGGTCTGTCTTTTATTTCAGCTAAAAAATATTTATATCTTTTAGGATTTTTTTTAGATTTTTCTAAAATAGTTGAAAAACCTGGATTTGCTGCGTATAAAAAACTATAGGTTTCAATTTTAGCTATATCTTCATTGGATGATTCCCAAGTAACATCAGTTATTTTATTTCCATTCTCATCTATTAAATCAGGTATTAATTCAGTAACACTATCTATATAAAAAATACGATCAGCTTGTCTATTATTAATTGTATAATCTTCATTATCTATACTTTTATTAGCTTTTTTTTGTATAGTAGTTTCTATTTTTTCACTTGTATCTTTATTTAATTTTAATGGTTGTTTTTTTTCTGTTTCTAAAGAACATGATAATAATATTAAAAGTAAATAACCTAAAAAAAACTTTCTTTCCATTTTTTTACCATATATTTAAAATCAAGTAATAAATAAAATTTTTAATTTAAATCATAAACTATTTATATTACTAGTATTTTTACAGATATTTTTTATATTTATGCTTTTGATTTAACCTGTAAATATTTAAGTAAAAATAATTATTTTGATCTACATTACTATTTATTATATATTAATAATTTATAGTATATTTATAAAAGATTATTTTTTTTATTTTTATTAGAGAATAACTTAGAAATCTTCTCTGAGACTTCATGGTCAATACTTTCTACTTTTATCAGTGTTAATACTTTGTATTAGGTCATAAATTTAATTTATATTTAGTGGGAGTGATAGGACTCGAACCTACAGAATCTTTCGACGACGATTTTACAGACCGCTTTGCTACCATTACAAAATTACACTCCCTTAAAGCATCAGAAGAGATTCGAACTCTTGTTATTGGTTTTGCAGACCACTACCTTAACCGCTTGGCTACTGATGCATAAGTATCTAAGATGGGATTCGAACCCACACTTTACAGTTTTTAAAACTGTTACCTCTACCAATTGGGTTACTTAGATAAAATTACATTATCTTAAATTTTCTACTATTATCTAATAATATCTTTAATTTACTATATTTTTAAAAAATAAAATTAAAATAATAAAATGATGTTATCTTTAAAAAACTCTATTATTCTTTAATTTTTGACTTTGAATAAATATATTTTTAATATTTATTAGTGATAAGTAAAATAAGTACATTTCAAAAAGTTCAATATGCTTATTTTATAAACATTGTATTAAAAAAAATACAAATATAAACTTAAATGTGAGTCTAAAAGCACTTAAAACAGTACTTTACCACTACTAAAACAATTAATCTAAGAAAAATGTTTTTAGTAAAAGTGGTATTTATGGACAATCGCACTTCACTAATATAATATTATGTTTTATTGATTTAAAAGAATTTTTTGTTTCTTTTATTTCTAAGAAAAAAACTAAAATAATTATCTTTTTTTAGTAAATTAAAGCTTTATTTTTATTAGAGAATACCTCAGAGCTCTGCTCTGGGGTTTCAGAGGTTACGGGGGCAGAGCCCCCGCTCCCTTCCTCCTACGGGGTATCAACCCCGTAGGATGTCTTAAATTCATTATAAGCAACAATAGACTAAAGATAATAATAACAAATAAGAATATAATAAATTAAAACCTATAATGGTTGAAATTTTATTAACTTCTGCTCCTATATTCTTAATTTGCACTTTCATTTTCTTTACCTGAAATAATAATCTCCTAGGATTAAAAAAAGACTTTGTATTTTGAATTCTCTAAAAAACAGTATTTTTTATAGAATTTATCTTTCTAAAATCTCCTATACAGAATATATTATAATAAATTTTTATTCTTGTCAACACTAAAATTTTTAAAAAAATATTTATTTTTAGTTAAATTTAGCTTTTTTGGTTAAAATTTTATTTTTACTAATTAAATTTTTTTTTTAGAAAATTAGAATTTTAGATTAAAATATAGCTATAAAAGATTTTTAAATATAAAAAAAGAGGTTTTATTAATTAACCTCTTATAAAAAAATTAGTCTTAAAATTAGTTTCCAATATCTAAGGATAAATTAGCAAAAACACCATAATCATTATTTTTAACTCCTGTTTTTGGAGCAGAGTAAAATTCATCTGCAAAAGATAATTTAAAAGATAAAGTATCAGGAACTATTTTAAATTGTAAAAAAGCTTCATTATAGAGTCTATAATTATTAAAATTAGTTATTACTGGTGTATAAAAAGAATCAACTCCAAGCTCTGCATAATCTGATACAGGTAAAATAGCATTTAATCTTAATACGCTTCTAAAAGCATTTTCTTGTATATTGCTTTGATACCATTCATTTTCATAAGCTCCACCCAAACTTACTAAGAATAATTTAAAAAATGGGGAGGCAATTTTATGTAAACAAACACCTAAACCATTACTAATACGATAATCTAATTTTATAGAAGAATCGCTAGTATGCGTAGTATAAGCATAAACATTAAAATTATCCAAAAGATTGTAAGCATATAAACCTGAAGCATTTATACGGTTTGCAATAATATTAGGACCCGCTTTTGTAAAAACATTTCCTGCATCAATAAAAAACTGATTTTTATTAATATTAAGATTGTAAGATAGGGAGGTGTTAAAACTTTGAAAATCTACATTACCACCCAATAAATTACCACCGACTTGTAAAGTTAAACCTTGGTTTTTCCATTGTTTTCTTTGTTGTGGTGAAGCTGGACGCGTATCAGAAGTTGTTCCAATAGGAGCAGCAAAAGCTTTTAAACTTTCACTTCCTATTAATAATGTAATTAAACTAAGATAAAATAAACTTTTTTTCATAATTTTATATAAAACCTATTTAATAATTATAAATTTTTTAAGGTAAGTTTTAGATTTAGCAAAGCTTTGAGGCTAAAAACATATACCTTTATCGTAATTATATATTAGAGTTATTTTATAGTAAAATAGATTTATTGTTCTATCATTTCTTTTTGTCTTATTACATCTCTAATCATACGATCTTTATTTCTTTTGTCTTCATCAGGATTTTTTTCTAATTCTAAATCTTCTGTAGTAAGAGGTAATTCAAATGTTTTAATTTCTTCTTCAGGTATATTTTCTGGAATAAAAACTTCTATAGAATTATCTTTATCTTTTTTACTCTCATCTGGTTTAAAATCAAAGTATTTAACAAAAATCTTCATTTCTTTTTTATCTATAGTTAAAATATATCCTATCTCTTGATTATAAAATTTAATTTCATAGACTTCTTTATTATTCTCAAATTTGTACTCTTTCCAGTTCATATAATGAATATTTGAAGGTAAAGGTGTGTTTTCTGGCATTGGAGTACTTTCTGGTTTTGCAGTATTACCTAATTCAGAACCAGCAGGTAAGAGATTTAATTTGTTTAATTCTTTTTCTACAGCTTGTACATCACTCCAACTTTTTAAACCTGGTGGTAGTTCTATATTTTTTAATCTTTCTTCAGACCAATTTTTAAAAGCAGGTATCTTTTTTAAAGTTTCTATTTTAATTTCTTCTTCTGTTTTCTTTTTAGGCGGAGGTGAAGTTTTTACAGGAACAGGGGTTTTAGTTGGTTGAGGTTTTGGCTTTTTATTGTTGTTTTTATTTATATCTTTTTTTATAACAGATTTATCTATTTTAGGTTTATCTACTTTAGATTTATTTTCACTCTTAGGAGGTGATTTTTTCTCAATATTAGGTTTTTTTTGTTCATTTTTAGCATTATTTTCACTACTAGATTTTTTTATATTAGATTTTTTTATGTTTTTTACATATAAAATTTTTTTCTTTTTTACTTCTTTTTGAACATTAAAAAATTGCATAGCACCAAAACAAGCTACTGCTGTTAAGTGTATAGCTAGGGATAAGGTTAAATATAAAAAAAATTTTCCCATTTATTTAATCAAATAAAATTAGGATTTAATTATAGCTTATTATTTTTCTATTAGAGCAAAAAGAATATGAAAAATTATTATTTTAGTAACTAAAAAATAATGCTTGTTTAGAGTTGAAATATTTTTTCTTTTTATTTTTACAAGTTCTAATTAATAAAAAATAGATAACCTAATAGGCAATATATTTTATATTTCTGATCTTAATCAATTAATATCTAAGTTATAAATTAGGAGCTTAAATAAATTTTTTTAGAATTTAATGTTATAGCCTAAAGATAAACCATTATTTTCAAAACCTGTTGAAAAAGAAAATTTATCTAAGCTATCAGATAAAAGTAATTTTTGATCAATCTCTTTATTTACTCTTTCTGCTGTTGCATAAGCATCTCTTATATTCCATAAATAAGCACCAGCTAAAACTACAAAAGAAATGGCATTAGCTGTAGAAGTTACACTTTCTTGTCTATTTGAAAATCTTGGTAAAGCAAATAAGAAAACTCCACCTAAAAGAGCTGTTCCACCACCCATGATCCAAGCTCCTCTTTCGGTTTCTCCACTATACATTTGCCCCAAACCAAAATATATTGCTGATAAACCCATAGCTCTGCCTAAATCAACTTTTTTGTCATATAAATCTTTTTTATAATTTTGCATCATAGGAGTATTAGACGGTTCATAGTCTAAAATGCTTTTTTCAGTTAACTTATAAATATTTTCATCAGGTTTTATATTAGAAGCATAAGAAGAAGTGCTAAAAGATAATAAAGATAATACTGTTATAGCTATTGTTATTATATTTTTTTTCATAGTTACTAGTTTTCAAGAAAATATTATAATGTTCGTTTTATTATATCATATATAAATTTTAAAAGTAATTGTTGATATTTTTTTATTTCAAAATTATTTATTTATTGGGGCGTATTCGATACGCCCCGACAGTTTTTCACTATCTGACAATTAAAATAAAATCAATAATTATGAGATACGCCCCCGACAGTTTTTTACTATCTGATAATTAAAATAAAATCAATAATTATGAGATACGCCCCCGACAGTTTTTCACTATCTGACAATTAAAATAAAATCAATAATTATGCAATATGCTCAGATATAGCTTTTATAATAGATTTTTCATTTACTAATAATATTTTTATAATAATTTTTTTGCAAAATAGATTATTTTATAAATATATTTATTAGTTAGTTATATTGTAGGGTAGTTGTATTTGTGGGGTAGTTGTATTTGTGGGGTAGTTGTATTTGTGGGGGCGTATTGCATACGCCCTCCCTTTTTCTATTATCAAATTTCAATTGTTGTTTCAATTTCATTTAAAATACCATTTATTATTCCTTTATCAAGGGATTCTATATTATTATTGCTTATGGATAAAATAATTTTTGACTTATCTTTTATAGGTGTTTTTTTCTTACTTTCAGATAATATTTTTAATTTTTCAAATACTAAGTTACTTTCTATAGATCTATTACTTCTAACTAAAAGGTCATTATAAACATCTAAAATAATAGATAAGTTTTTATTATTATTTTCATTATTAATTATCTCAATATATTTTTCTAATATTAAAATAATTATTTTTTCATGAGTCGAAGAAAATAAAGAAATAGCCTCTAAACTTTCTTTTAGATATTTAAAACCTGTAGATGTATTAATTAAAAGTCTTACCATAATATCTATAAAATTTTTATAGGTTATTCTACCTATTTTAAAAGCTTCATTTATTATATTTAAAGATATTTCTTTTATTTCTGAATGTTTTGATGTTAATAAAAGGCATAAAGTTTCTAAATTTTTAGATAAATTTACTTGTAAAAATTCACCAGATGCTAAGTTTTTAGGAGTAAAATCACTTTTACCTATTGTATTAAAATCCATTTTTTTAATTTTTTCACAATTAAAATCAAATATATATTGAGGTAATTGAGGAAACCTCCAACTATCCAAATATATAATTTCTTTAGGACTTAAATTTGATACTTCAAAACTAAAGCACATATAAAGTAAAATTTGTGGATAATAAATAACATATTTTTTATCATAAAAATTAAAACTGTCTAATAAAAGTTTATCTAGATATTTACTATTAATATCATAATAAGGGTAGTATTTTTTTAAATAAATTTCTTTATTTTCTGCATAATTTGATATATCACAAGAAAAAGAATAATCTTTTTCTTTACCCCAAAAGAAATTTTTTAAAAATTTTGCTTTTGCTTCATCTTTAAAATTATTTATATTAGTAATATTATAATCTATTGGTTTTTGAATATTTAAACCAATAGATTGTTCCATATTATCTATTATGTTTTGAGGATTAAAAATAGGGTATTCTATTCCATTATGTATTATTAAATTACCTAAATCTATTTTTTCTAAATTTGGAAATTTTTCGGTTAAATCTATTAATCCAAAGCGACTTATTAGAGCAGTATTAAATAATCTAAAAAGTTGATTCTTTTGACTAGGGTTATTATCAGAAAAATTATTATAATAATTTTTTACTAAAATAATATCATCAGGAGGATTTTTTATAAAATAGTCAGTAAAAAATTCTATTTCTTTATTTACCAAATCATTATCAGCAAATTTTATAATCAAAGCTTTTTTTAAGTATTCATTTTTTAAGGTATTAGCTTTTAATAAAATTTTTTCTTTTAGTTTATTATCATCTTTTAAATGGTTTTCTACTCTTAATAAAGCTAAAATTAAATCATCTAATTCTATAAAAGCTTCTGGCATTTTTTCAAATCTTTCAGAAAAAGTATTTAAATCAATCCAACCACTTTTATATACAGGAGTAGAAAGTAATTCTAAATCTAGCTTATTTTCTAAAATCTTTTTAACTACAAAAAATAATCTTAAAGTACTTCTATTTATAGAACTTGAAGGTTCTATTAATTCTTTTAAATTTTCATAAGAATATTTTTTTAAACTTTCATCTTTTATCCAATAATAACTTAACATACATAAAATAATATTTTTATGGTGGAATGTATTATAAAATTGCTTGTTTTCTTCACTTTTATCATGAAAATCAAAAATAGGTGCTAATTGCTTTAATAACTTATCTTTATTTTTTATAGTTCTATTTTTTAATATTTCATAAAAAATAATTTCATAATCATTATAAATATCCCATCGTCTTAGCATATCTTTCATTTTTATAGCTATAGTTGATTCATCTTCAGAAAAAGCTATTTTTTCTCCAAAACAAAAAGGGGAATCAATATCTATAGTTTTTATTAAATCATAATTATTATTTTTTAAAACTTCTTGTAATTGTAGATAATTTTTTTTATAAACAGGAAGAATATTTCTAGTATTATTGATAGAAGTATCTAAAGTGGTTTTATTTGATATTTTTTCTAAAATTTTAACTTCTTTTTTCTCAATAGGCTCAAAATTTTCAATTACATTTTCAATTAGACTTTTTTCAACATTATTTAAAGATTCTGAGTTATAAAAATCAAGTAAACTTTTTTTATTATCTTCAGTTAAATTATTACTAGTAATAAACTCTATTAAATTAAGCCTAAAATTTTTATCCAAAACATAAATATTTTTAACCATATTATCCAAAATAAGTTCTTTATACTCTTTTTTATCATTAAAAATACTTTTTAATAATTTAAAACTATCTTCTGCTATTTTTTTTACTATATTATTTAAATTGTGGCTAAGATTTTGAATTAGCTCTTCATAATTACCATTAAAAACCTTATCTTTAATAAAATTTTTTACTTCTTTTATCCCTAATTGAATACTAGTACTATTAATAGAGGCTATTAAATTAAAATAATAATCTTGATAGTTTAATTTTTCTTCTTTGCTTATATTTAAATCATCATAAAATTTATTCCATTCACTTATAACAGATTTTTTATAAGGTTTTGATAATTTTGATAAAATTAATTCTATAATCAAATTTCTATCTAAAAGCCCCTTATTTAAAAGTTCTAAAACTTCCTTTTTTCTAGTAAAATAATGATTTGATATTATATTAGGAATATCATCATTAGTAGAATCATATTTTAAAGCTTCATAAATCATTTTTTTAGGGTATTTAGCTAAATCTTTTTCTTGAGTGTCTAAAACTAAACATTTACCTAAGTAAATTTCTAAATTTTTTTCCAAATGAGGCTTTTTTTCTATAACATATAAAATTAATTTAGCTAATCCTTTAAAGTGTTCAACTTGCCATAAACTGTATAATTTTTCTATTTCTGTAAAAAATTTTATTATTATTTCATCTATTTTTGTTTCTGTTCTTACTAATAATACTTTTAAAATATATTCATAATAAGGTGTTTCATTATTATAACTAGGTAAAAAATCATTTTGTTTTAATTTAAAAAGAGGATATAAAGATTTAACTTCTAAAATAGAAGTATTCAGCATTTGTATTTTAAAAAAAAGATTTCCTGAGTTAGGATGAAAATAAAAGTTTATTTTGTTGTTTTTTAAATAACTTTCTAGATTATCAATATTATTATAAATTCCTTCATAAAAAGTATCTATATCGGGTATTTTTTCAACTTTAGTTTCTATATTACTAAAAATATTATTTATAGAATTTATTAAAGTTTCTGTATTAAATGTGATAGAAGATTTAGGCGGTTTACTTAATTCAGTATCAAATTTACAAGCTGATTTTAGAGTTAATAAGTCTTTTTTTATATTTTCATTTAAATATTTTCTTTCTTCTATAGTTAAATTTTGACAAAAAACTAAAAATTTTTTTCTTGACATAAAAAAGAGATTTTTAAATGTTTCTTCTAGTAATTTTTTCTCATTCATAACTATAAATTTTTTTAATATAATTTTTTATATTATAACTTGAGTTAATTATTATAAAATAGTTTCAAAAAATTTATTTTTATATAATTATTTTTAATTCAAAAATTCTATTAAATTAAAAAAATATAAGATATAATTTAAGCTAAGGTTAAAAAAATATTTTATTTTGAGGAAAGTATGGACGATAAATATGCTCCTTTAGGTGGACAAGCAGTTATGGAAGGCGTTTTAATGAGAAGCCCAGATTTACTCGCTGTAGCTGTCAGAAAACCTAGTAATAAAGAAATAGTACTAGAAACAAAGAAATTAGAAAAAAATGAAAAAGCATCTAACTTGTCAAAATTACCTTTTTTAAGAGGTGTTTATGCTTTAGTTGATTCTTTAAAAACAGGTATGTGGGCTTTAAATTTATCGGCTGATATTGTTATAAAAGATGCAGAAGAAGCTGAAAAAGCTGGTTTAAAAGTAGATACAGATTTTAAATTGGAACAACCAAGTAAAGTTTTTGTAGTAGATAAAAGTTTACCAGAAAATAATGTTGTTGTAGAAGAAAAAAAATCTTCTTTTGCAGAAAGCCTAATGGGTTTTGGTTCTATAGCTCTTTCTTTAGCTTTAACCGTAGGATTATTCATGGTTTTACCAGCATCTATATTTAATTTTTTAAAAGATAAAGTTGATAATGTTTTAGTACTAAATTTTATTGAAGGTGGTATTAGATTATCTATTTTTGTTATATATATACTAGCTATTTCTATGATGAAAGATGTAAAAAGACTTTTTCAATATCATGGTGCAGAGCATAAAACAATACATGTTTATGAAGCTAGAGAAGAATTAACTGTAGAAAATGCAAGGAAATATACCACTTTACATCCAAGATGTGGAACTAATTTTTTATTTTTAACAGCATTAACAAGTATTATACTTTTTTCTTTTTTAGGTAAAACAGATAGTATTGCTATAAGAGTAGCTTCTAAATTAGCTCTTTTACCTTTTGTAGCGTCTTTATCTTATGAGCTTATCAGAATTGCAGGACAAATAAAACTAAAACCAAAAAATCCTATTGTAAGATTAGCTTATATATTAAGTTTACCTGGTTTATTAATGCAAAAAGTTACAACCAAAGAACCTGATGATGCACAATTAGAAGTCGCTATAGTTTCTTTAAAAGCTACTTTAAATGATAAAAGTTTTGATCATAAAGTTTTTCAAGAGTCTTTGATCTAGATTCTTAATAACTTTTACATGATCTAAAAATCATTTTTAATTATTTTTTAACATTAATATAACCATAAGTTAACTTTATTGTGCGATAATATTCTTTATATCTAGCGTAGATTGTTTTGGGGAATATAAATGAATTTAAAAAAAATATCTTTTTTAGCGCTTTCTAGCCTTTTCTTTTTTTCATGTTCAAATCAGGAAATTAATAATCTCCCAGTAGAAGACACTTCCTTACAAGCTTTATCTCGTTCAGCATCTTTTAGTGAAATAAAAGTGGCAACTTATAATACACAAGGTGCTTTAGACTTAGCAACCAAAAAAAATGACTTGGCAACTTTAGCAGATGCTATAAAAGCTCTAAATCCAGATGTTTTATCTTTACAAGAAGTATCATCTAAAACAAACTTAAAAACCTTTGTAGACAAATATTTAAGCTCAATGAAATATGATATTGTAGCTAAAGAAGAAGGTAAATTAGCAATTTTAACTAAGTTACCAGTAACTGGTACAAAAACAGAAATTCCTACAGATATTAGTAAATATCTATTACAAGTAGAACTAAAAGCTAGTGATAATTATAAATTTAATATGTTTGCAGGTAAAATACCTACTTTAGCTTCAAGAAATAATCAACCAGCAGATCAAGATAAAGTTGAAAAAATAAGACAATTTTTTAAAGCTTATGAAAAAGCAGATAGAATGTCTAATTATTTATGGGCAGGAGATTTAGCAGGTGAGCCTGATGCTCCAGAAATGCAAGGTATTTTAGACCCTAGAGCAAGTGGTTTAACCTTCCATGATGTAGTTACAGAAGATATTGGAAGTGATAAAGATGTTTATTCTTATAATAAAGACAATGTAAAAAAGAGAATAGATTACTTAATGCCTTCTGGTGGTATGTTTCAAGAATACAAAAAGAATACCGTTCAAATTATAAAAGATAGTAAATCTAAAGTATTTTTAAAAGCTTCTAATCATTTACCTATAATAGCTACTTTTAGTACTGAAAAAGATATTACTGTTAATAAAAAATAAACTAGATATTTATAATAAAAGTAAGAGGTTTTCTGGGGATATCCCCAGAAAACCTCTTAAATCATTTCTTTTATAAAATTAGTAGTAGTTTTACCAGCTTTGAAGTTTTCATTATTTAGAATTTTTTTATGTAATTCTATATTAGTTTTTATGCCTTCAATTTTAATTTCTTCCAACGCTTTTAACATAGTATTTATAGCTTCATCTCTTGTAGCTCCTTTACTAATAATTTTTGCTAAAAGTGGATCATAAAAAGGTGTAACAGTATAATCATCAAAAATACAAGTATCTACTCTGAAATTTTCCATTTCTGGGAAAAAAGCTTTAGTTATTTTTCCTGGTGAAGGCATAAAAGTAACAGGATCTTCGGCATAAATTCTACATTCTATAGAATGACCAGAAAAATTAATTTCTTCTTGTGTAAAACTAAGTTTTTCTTCATTAGCAACTTTTAATTGTTCATGAACTAAATCTAAGCCTGTAACTTCTTCTGTTACAGGATGTTCTACTTGTAATCTAGTATTCATTTCTAAAAAATAAAAAGCACCTGTTTTATTATCAACAATAAATTCAACAGTTCCTGCATTTTCATAATTAACTGCTTTTGCTAATTTTACTGCACAAGAGGTCATTTCATTTCTTTTTTCTGCTGTTAAAAATATAGAAGGACATTCTTCTATTACTTTTTGGTGTCTTCTTTGTATAGAACATTCTCTTTCGCCTATATGAACTGTATTTCCAAATTTATCTGCAAATACTTGAACTTCTATATGCCTAGGTTCTTCAATAAATTTTTCTATATACATAGTTGGGTTTCCAAAATAAGCTTTAGCTCTACCTTGAGAAAGTTTATAAGATTTTTCTAAAGCTCCTTCATCAAAAACCACTTCCATACCAATACCACCACCACCAGCAGAAGCTTTTAGCATTACAGGATAACCAATTTCATTAGCTTTTTGTTTTAATTCCTCTATAGATTGAATAGCATTAGAACCTAAAACCAAAGGTAAACCTAAAGATTTAGCTAGTTCTCTAGATTCAACTTTTAAAGCCATTTTTTCCATAGCTTCATTAGATGGACCAATAAAAACAATCTTGTTTTCTTTGGCTTTATTACTAAAATTAGAGTTTTCAGATAAAAGACCATATCCAGGGTGTATTGCTTCAGATCCAGATTCTTTGGCTACTTCTATAATTTTATCTATATTTAAATAGCTTTTATTTACAGGTGCTTCACCTACACAATATGCTTCATCAGCATTTTTTACATGAGAAGCTTCTTTATCTGCTTCCGAATAAATCGCTACAGTTTTAATTCCTAATTTTTTACAGGTTTTTATAACCCTATTAGCAATTTCACCTCTATTAGCGATAAGAACTTTTTTAAACATATTTTTTATTCCTTGACCTTAAACTAAATAAATAAATAAGTGTTGCAGTTATTATTTTTACAAAATAACTAAACAACACTTTTTAATAACAATAGAATTAGTAAAAACTAGCCTATTATTTTTTTAATTGTAATTTTTTATATCTAGTACTTCTTAATTTTTCATAATCAGCACCTAATTCTTTCTTTCTGAAAGCTTCATAATCTTTGAAGTTACCTTCAAAATATCTTGCTTTTCCTTCACCTTCAAAAGCTAAAATATGTGTACAAATTCTATCTAAAAAGAATCTATCGTGGCTTATTACCATCACACAGCCATTAAAATCAATAATTCCATTTTCTAACATTCTAAGTGTAGAAATATCAAGATCATTAGATGGTTCATCAAGTAATACCAAGTTACCACCTTTTTTAAGTAATTTTGCCAAGTAAGCTCTATTTTTTTCACCACCTGATAAAACGCCTACTTTCTTTTGTTGATCTTTTCCTTTAAAACCAAATCTACCTAAATATTCTCTAGAGTTTAATTCTCTGTCACCTATTTTTACAGTATCAGCTTCACCACAAACAGCTAACAAAACAGTTTTATCTGTATCAATTTCATCTCTATGTTGATCTACATAAGCAAGACTAACAGTAGGACCTAAATCTAAAGAGCCACCATCTGGTTTATCTGCACCAGAAATCATATTAAATAAAGTAGTTTTACCAATACCGTTTGGACCAATTACTCCGACAATACTTCCAGCTTTTAAACTTAAATCAAAATCATTTAATAACTCATAATCACCAAATTTTTTGCTTACACCTTTCATTTCTAAAACAAGGTCTCCTAATCTTGGACCAGGAGCAATTGGTAACTCATTAGTTCTGAATTCTTTATCTTTCTGAGTTTCAACTCTTTTTGCATATTCTTGAATATGTAAATCTCTTTGCATTTTTCTTTCTTTTTGAGATTGTTTTATCCATTCTAATTCTTTTTTGAGTACATTTAATTTAAAATTCTCTTTTTTATCAGCTTTTTCTAATCTGTCAATTTTTTGTCCTAACCAACTAGTATAATTTCCTTCATAAGGAATTCCTTTTCCTGCATCCAATTCTAAAATCCATTTGGTAATATTATCAAGGAAATATCTATCGTGGGTAATTACTATAACAGTACCAGGATAATCTTGTAATTGTTTCTCTAACCATTGAACAGTTTCAGCATCAAGATGGTTAGTAGGTTCATCCAATAATAAAATATCTGGTTGTTCTAAAAGGGCTTTACATAAGGCAACTCTTCTTCTTTCACCACCTGATAAATTTTTAACTCCACTATCTTTATTTGGTAAGAGTAATGCATCAGAAGCTACTTGTATTTTATGTTCTAAATTCCATCCATCAACTTGTTCTATTTTGTCTTGAAGTTCACCCATTTTTTCTAAAGCTTTTTCCATTTTATCTGGATCCATCATATCTTCAGAGTTTGCAATAGCATCATAATCAGCTAATAGTTTTTTTATTTCAGGAAAAGCCATTTCAACATTTTCATAAACTGTTTTTTCTTCATCTAATTTAGGATTTTGAGAAACATAACCTACTCTGATACCTTTTGCTGGTTCAGAATGACCTTGGAAATCTTGGTCTACTCCTGCCATAATTCTCATTAAGGTTGATTTACCAGAACCGTTATCACCTACTATACCTATTTTTGCTCCTGGAAAAAAGGAAAGGTATATCCCATCTAAAATTTTTTCTCCATCAATTACTTTTACAAGCCCTTGCATGGTATATACATATTGTGGTGCCATTAGAACCTCTTACAAAACATTAAAAAATTAATACAAACTCAATTATATATTAGTTTTTGGATATTAACAAATGAAATTATTTTCACTAATTTAAGGGAAAATAATATAAATGAAATATTTTTTTTTATGAATTTGGGCGTATGCGATACGCCCCGACAGTAATTAATAATAGATTTTTCTGTTCTAATAAAATTTTTTCTTGAAATTTTTTCTTTTTATAATAATATTTGTGGGGGCGTATCGCATACGCCCTTTCGACAGTATTTAATGATAGATTCTTATCTGTTCTAATAAAAATTTTTTTGAAATAGATTATTTGAATAATAATATTTGTGGGGGCGTATCGCATACGCCCTTTCGACAGTAATTAATAATAGATTTTTTCTGTTCTAATAAAATTTTTTTTGAAATAGATTATTTGAATAATAATATTTGTGGGGAGGTATCGCATAAGCCCTTTCTACAGATAATTAATAATAGATTCTTTTAAAAATAATATTTAATTCGGTAAAATCACTTTTACTATAAAATCCTTCTCTTCTTGAATAAATGTTATTTTTCCTTTATGTAAAACAATAATTTTATTACTAATCCATAAACCTAAACCATGACCATCTTTCAAAACATCTGCTCTATAAAATTCTTCTGTAATTTTATCAATATTATCTATTTTTTTATCTATCTTATTTTTTACTTCAACTAAAAAATTATTTTCGCTTTCTTTTTTTAGAGAAATTTCTATTAATGTTTTACTTGAAGCATATTTTATAGCATTTTCTATTAAATTTATAAATACATTAAATAATTTATCATAATCTCCTGTTATATTAAAATCATCTATATTTTCATCCAAAATTATATTTAAATTTAAATTTGATAATTTTAGTAAATTATTAAGCTTACTTACAATATTAAATAATAACTCATCCAAATCAAAGTTTTTAAATCTTAAATTTAAGGTTTGATTATTTAATTGAGTTATTAAAAGAAAATCTTCTACTAATCTATTTAAACGAGACACTTCTTCTAATTGACTTAATAAAAAAATTCTTAATTCTGGGCTTATTTCAGTATTTTTTAAATTTACTTCTATTTCTGTTTTTAAAATAGTTAAAGGTGTTTTTAGTTCATGAGAAGCTGAAGCAAAAAAATTATTTTGTTCATTTAAAGAGTTTTCTATTCTTATAAGCATTTCATTTATAGTTTCAGAAAGCTTTTGAATTTCATCACCTGTTTGAGGAACTTTAATAAAAGACATTTTTTGAGCAGCATTTATTTTTCTAGTAGTATCAATAATATTATTAATGGGTTTTAATAAAAAATTTACTAAGAAATAAGATACTAAAGATGAAATTATAAGACTAATAAGATTACTAAAAAATAAGATATAAAAAAGCTTATTAATTTCGTTATTTAAGTAAAAATCATCTTTAGCTATAAAAACTCTAAGTTTCTCTTTTCCATTGTTACTTAAATACATTTCAACCATAGCAATTCTTTTATTATTAATAGAAAAAAATTTTGCATTTTCTTTATCATTTAAAGGTTTTTCTATATTAATAATATTTTCTATTTCAAAAAAGTTTTTTGAGGTAAAAAGATTTCTTATTAAGGTTTCTTCTATATAATCTATTTTTATTAATTCATTTTTATTTGGTAAAGGTATAACTAATGGTGATATTTTAGTTTTAGAAGCCAATAACTGACATCTAGAAAGTAGCTCTTGATTATCTGAATTTATTATATTTTCTTTTATTTTTTGATAAATAAATATACCCGAAAATAAAAAAATACAACTAAAAATAAGTGAAAAAGATAATATTATTTTAAAACGAATACTTTTATACAACAAAATTAATCAGTCTCAAATTTTAAAATATATCCTACATTCACTATAGTATGAATAAGTTGTAAGGTAAAACCTTTATCCATTTTTTTTCTTAATTGGTGCATAGTAACTTCTATAACATTACTACTCATATCAAAATCTGATTCCCAAATTTTTTCTGAAATCTGAGTTTTAGTTATTATTTTATTAATATTTGTCATAAATAATTCTAATAAAGCAAATTCTCTATTACTTAAAACTATATTTTTATTAGCTCTTTTTACTTCTCTGGTATGTAAATTTAATTCTAGATCATTTATTTTTAAAATATTACTAGCAGTAGTTAAAGTTTTTCTTTGTATTAATCTTATTCTGGCTAATAATTCATCCAATTCAAAAGGCTTTTTTATATAGTCAAAAGCACCACTATCAAGACCTTTAATAACAGTAGCCGTATCACCTATAGCACTTAAAATAATAGTTGGAGTAGTAATTTTAAAATCATTAAGATTTTTTAGTATTTCAAAGCCATTTTGACCAGGAAGCATAAGATCTAAAATAATTAAATCATAATTATTTATATAAGCCATTTCTAAGCCAACACTTCCATTATTAGCAACTTCTGATATATATCCAGCTTGTTCTAAACCTTTTTTTAAAAATTTAGCTAATTTTATTTCATCTTCTATTATTAGTATTTTCATTTTATCTTAATAAAAAAGTTTTACCATCTATTTCTATAGAATGAGCATTTATTAATAAATAATCATATTGATTTTTGAAACCACTATTTTCACTTCTTTTTTTACCTCTAATAATAATATTTTTGGCATTTTTTAAATTAGGTTCTATTTCTTCTAACATATTAGGTTCTATATCAATAAAATAGTTCTCTGAGATAATACCATTTTTTTGACCATTTGCGTTATTTTGAAATTTATATTCTTTAATTTCCATTTTTACATCAATACCATGTTCAAAAGGTGGATGAGGTGGTCTTACTCCATATAAATCTTCTGTTTTATTAGTTTTTAAGTTAGAAATCATTAATAATTTATAATCTAATTTATTATCTTTATCATTTTTATGTTGTGCTTTAGTATTATAAATAACAGAAACTTTATCACCAATATCAGCAACATTTTTTACTCTACTTGCTTCATGAGGGAAAAAACCTAAATCTATATTACCTTTTTCGGTTTTTAAAACTAAACCATCTATATCATCTCTAATATTAGATTTAAAAGAAGTTATGAAACCTGTATTACTTACATTAAATTCTTTTTCCAAAGGAGGTCTTCTTTTTTTTATAAAAATAAAGCCCCCTATTACTATTAAAATAATCAGAAAAACAGAAACTACAATTTTTTTATTCATAATATATCTCCTATTTATTTGTATATCTTATTATTACTTCGTTATCCAAAATTAAATTATTAGACCAAATAAAATTAGCTCCTGAAAACTCTTGTTTAAAATTCATATAAGCTGGTTTATTATCAACACCTATTTCATTTTCTGTATAATTTTTGGCATCTTCCCATTTAGAGTCATCAAAGTTAGCTTTAAACCAATTATCAGGAAGAGTATAATGAATAGCTTGGCAGTTATTAGTACAATTTACTTCAGTTTTACAAGAACTTGAATCATGTTTACCTTCTAAAGAATCTTTTACACAATTAGTATCTTCTAAAGGTGAAATATAAAAACTCTGAGCTTTCCATTTTGAGTTCGTTACAGTACCATCACTAAACTTTGCTATAAAACCACCATCACCTGAATGATATTTATTTCCATGATTATCTTCAGTTCCCAAACCTAAATTTTCTTCCCAATCTATTAATTTAATTGCATAAGTTATAGGTTTTTTAGCTTTAAATTTAACTATTGAAGAATTAAAAGGAGTAAAAGGAACAGGATCTACAGCTAATAATTTTCCATTTATATATAATTCAAAGTAATTATCTGCAAAAATAAAACCTGTTATAACTTCTCCATCTTTATCTATTTCTATTGTATTAAGAGAAGCTAAATTTATTTCATTTATATTTTTAGGTCTAAAATTATTACAATCATTATAGAGATCATAAGCTTTGGTATTTTTATAATAATTATTTATGGCAGGAACTACCCATGTTTTATTGTCGTTTGAAGTAATACTACCAACTGCACTTACTCTAGAACCTTGGCAGGGTAAAAGATTTTCAATATCTGTTTTGGCTAGTCCTTTAGTAATATATTTATTTAAATTCGTATTATTAATAGAATTATCAGATATTACATTAGTATTTGAATAACTTGGTAAAACACTTGGTAAAATAGCCTTTTGAGAACTTTCATTTTTATTAATAGCTTTTGGGGCATTTTCTATACAAGAAAAAATTAAAACTGTAAGTGTAGTACTAAAAGCCAAACCTAATTTTTTTTTCATATAAACCTCTTTTTTTTATCTTATAGAATTATTCGAAGCTCTGCTTCTGGGTAATCTTGAGATTCATCCTCAGCTTCCTTTGTTGTATTAAACCTCAAAGGAAGTCTTAATTTTATAACCTTTATCTAGGGTTACCTTTTCTTTTTGTAAAAACACTATTACTTTTATTTCCATTAGAATCAATAAATTCAAAGTTTACTTCTTGTTCATTCCATTGAAAATTTACATAATATTTAGAATTGTTTATAGTATATTCTAATGAAGAAGCATTTTTGCCTGTATTTTTAAAATCAGTTATAACAGCCCCTTTTAATGGTTGCAAAAACTGTCTAACTGGTATAGTTCTTGGTTGTGGTATAATTTGTTCTCCATCAGATTGAACTACCCCTCTCATTTTGCCTACAGTGTAAGGATAAGTACTAGTAGCATGATAATGATAAGAATTATTAGAATCAAAATGTCCATTATTTTCATCTAGTTTTTTCATTTCTGTATTATCTGGTTCAAGTGAACCATAAATAGGAAACCCATCTAGAGCATAAGCTAAAGGTTTATTTTTACCAACAATATTCTCCAAATGAGTCGGAGCTATATGGTAATGATAATCGTCAGCTCTACCACAATGTCCACCCCATTTATCTAATTCTCCTGCTAATAAAGCATCATCACCTCTATTATTTAAAGCATTAAAAATAGGAATACCATTTACTGCTACAGCTATAGCACCTTTATAAAAATTATTTTTGGTAGAAATAGGGTTTTCTGATAAAACAGGATGTAAAGGAATGCTCCAAGCATTTTCACCATAATAATCTTGAGGTAAAGGAACTTGTTGTTGCCAACTGGTTATACCAACCATTAACTGATGATTTGGAATCCCATTCGATTCAACATAAAAATATTTGTTATCTTGTCTAGTTTTTACACTATCTTTAAAAGGCTCAAAAGAACTTGCTAATAAACTTAAATTATCAGTAGTAGAAATATTATTTTGTAGATTATTTATAGGAGTACTACTTGTAGAAGGTTTATTTGAGGATAAATTTTGATTTAAATCTTTTTTTTCAATATTTTGTTGGTTTATATTTCCTTGTGTATTATTACAAGCTACAAAAATAGTAGAAGGAGTAACTAATAGAACTAAAAAAGAACGATAATTTGTTTTTTTATAATAAATTATTAGTAAAAAAATACTTAAAATTGAACCTGTTATCAAACTTAAGATAAAAGGATTTAAAATTAAAGATTTATTTTTATTATCTAAAGCTAATACCTTGGAGTTATAATCATTATCTCGATTTGATAGCTCGTATGAGCTTTTAACTTCATTTATTTTTTTAATTTGAGCTAATTTATTTTTTACTAAATTATAATCTTCTTTTGATAGTTCTTCTATTGGGATAAAAGAAACATTACCATTAAGATCTTCAAAATAAACTTTATTATTTATATATGATAAAAAAGAGCCTTTTATTTCTTTATTTTTTATAACATTTTTCCAAGTATGAATATTATTTTTTGAATGCTCATGACCGCTATGAGCAAATGCATTATTAGCTAAACCTAAAGCTAAATAAATTGAAATTGGTAATAAAATTTTTAATTTTTTCATAATAACACCTCTTTTATGAACGAGAATAAGTAATATTTATTGAAGATGTAGCTAAAGTTTTATCTTTTATATCTTGAATTAGTTCATTTTTAGTAATATTAGAAGTATTTTTTAATGTAGTTTTACTCGATAAAGCATATAAAGTAAGCGTATAAACTTTAGGTCCAGGCCCTTTAGAACAAGGCGGAGCATATTCATTTTTTCTATTTACTGTGTTTATACCCCAAATTCCCAGATTTTTTTCATTACTTGAAAAAGTATTAATATTTGAAGGAATATCATAAACTACCATATAAACATGTTCATCTCCAGGACCGGGTATATGGTGCATAGTTATAGCATAAGCTACAGTTCCTGACGGTGGATTTACCCAAGATAATGAAGGAGAAGAACTAGTACCATCACAAGTATAGTTTTTAGGGTATAAACCACCATCTGTAAAATCAGAAGCTAATAATTTAAAATCATTAATAGGTTTTATAATATTTTCATTCTCGGGTTTGGAATTAAAAGTATTTTCTTGCTTTATTTCAGTTGCTAAATTATTCTTAGAACCTATACTGTTAACTTGATTTTGACAAGCTAAAAAAGAAACTAATATACTTGATAAAAAAAACTTTTTCATAAAAACTCCTAAAAGTAAAAATAATTTCTATATTTTTATCTTAAGCTATTGAAATAAAATGAAAATGAAAATGAAATTAAAATTTTTTAATTTTATATAATTAATCAAAGATTTGCTTATGTGTTATGAGTGTAACCCTTTTAATCCTCTTACAGAGTTAGCTTAAATTTATTTTGTATTTATAGGTTTAAAATAAGGTATTCTCTAATATGCTTAAAGATGTTAGAATGATATTGTAATGTTTTTGGGGATAAAAATTTATGAGCGAAGTAAATTTTGAATCAATATTAGAAGAAGTTACAGATGTTTTATCTGAATTAGGTGTTAGTAAAGAATCAGTTTCTTTAAAAGCTGATCTTATAAATGATTTAAATGTAGATTCTTTAGGTAAAATAGAATTAACTATGATGCTAGAAGATAGATTTAAAACACATTCATTAAAAATAACAGAAGAAAGTGCAGATAAAATAAGATCTATAGAAGATCTTGTTTTTTATATAGATAATTTTATTTCTAAAAAATAACTTAATCTGGTGTTAAGAAAAACAAAATATATCAAAGAGTGAAAATCTTACTTAAAATATATAAATATTAAATTTGTAATTAGATTAAAATTTACTTTTTAAGTTTAATTTTAACTTGACACACTTTTATGAATAGACTCTTTTTTAGCTAGAAATAATTACAGCTTTTTGATTTGCTATTCCTATTTCAACTATAGAACCCGAATTAAAATTTAAATAATCTGCTTCTATTCCATCACTAAAAATTACACCGCTAGAAGGCATAAAAGATTCTATAATTAATTTATTATTATCGGCTATTAATCCTGCTATAATAGAAGCCTGTGAATATTTACTTTGAAAAGGCTCTCTTACTACAAAAACTAGTTTATCTTCTTCCCAATTAAGGTTTAAATTTATATTACTGGCTTGATTAGAAAAAATAGATAAAATACCTTTTGACATATTCAAAATAGAACTTAACCAACCTGTAGAACCTGCTCCTGTAGATACTATTATTCCACTTGATGAATGATTTTCAGATTTATTATTAAAAGTAATTTTATATCTAGAAGAAATATGAGATGAAGGTCCAATAAAAAAATCATTAAAAGCTAAAAGCTTTTGTCCATCATTCATGGATGCTTCTGCCATAGTAACTTTTTTTAAAACAGCCTTATTTTCTGTAATACTAAAAAGCCCTTTTTCAAAATTATTTATATTAAAAGGTAATAAAACTCCATCAAATCTATTTGTATCTGGGTTTATAGCTAAAATTGGTAAGCCTTTTACATATTTTGCAGTATTAGCTACTAAGCCATCTTGTCCCAAAACTACAGCTAAATCATTTGAAGAAAAAATAAAATTGGGTAAATATTTTCTTTCTACTATTTTATGTTTTAATTTATTAGCAATAATTTTTTGTACTTTATCCAAAGCTACTTTAAAATTATAATCTTCTAGCTCATAGTCAGAAAAATCTCCTCCTGAATGCTCTATATAAAATTTTGCTTGAGCCTTAGTATTAAATCTTTCTATTAACTGTTCTAATCTGGTTTTATTAATAACAATAATTGCATTTTCAATAGACATTTAAATACCTAGTTTATTATTTATTATTTTTAATAATAGTATCTAAAAGGTCTGGTGTAATATTTAAAGTACCTATTTTATCAGAATTTTCTGCTAATTCTCTAAAAGCTAAAGCTATATTATCTATAGCAGATAAATCCCCTCCTAATGCCATTAAAGTTTTCCAATCTAAAGTTTTATAAGGATCTAATATTTTATTTAGAGTATAACCTTTAGCATCAGCTAGTTTTTTATCATTATCCACTTGCATATCAATTAAATTGGTTTTCTTTTCTTCTACAGAAATATCAGCTAAAATTTTCATTTCTCTTAATTTTCTTTCATTTTCAGCTTCACCAACTTTTATTTCAGCTTGTTTTTCATTAATTTGTTTTCTTTTTTCTTGAACGGCTATTTCTGTATTTAGTTCACTTTCTTTTATTTTTCTTTCTTGTTCTACTGCAAAATTACGTCTTTCATAAATAGCCAAATCGGCATCTTTTTGCAAAGATTCTCTAGTTTCAGTTTCCAAAGCTCTTGCCATATCTGGCATAGGTCTAACTGCTAAAACATCTACACTTAAAATTTCTACTCCCAAAATTTTTACCGAATTAGAATTTTTCAAACCTTCACCGATTTTATTACTAATTTCTTTAGCTGCTCGAATAGCTTCTTTTAAAGTTAATGATTTTATAAAAACTGATGTAGAAGTTTGAGCTTCATTGTTTAATCTTAGATTTAATTTTTCAAAATTATCGCTTTTATATGTATGTGTATTAGTCAAAGTAAAATCTAATAATTCAGCTAATTGTTTAGGATTTTCTATTTTATAAGTTATTTGTCCTTGAATGGTTATAGTTTGAAAATCTGATGTAATTTCTGTAAAAATAAATTGAATATCTTTACTTCCCAAAGGGATGGCTGTAATTGATGAAGTTGGGGCATAATAATAAAAAGCTAAACCACGTCCTTCTCTTTTAACTTTTCCATTTTTATATTGAATAACATAAGTCATAGAGTCAAATTTTACAAATTTTATACCAAGCATTTTTTTTACCAGACATAAATAGCAATTTATATTGACTATTTTATACTAAAAGTAGTGTATAAAGCTATTAATTTTTTATTGTATTTTTAAAAATATTTTGAATGATAAACTTATAATATTACTAAGTAATATGTGGTATACTCTCATAACCTAGTAGGTTTGATGATTTATAAAATTGAAGATTTTATAAAACCCCAGAATATAAATAGTAAATAATTAAATGAGAATACCAGAATATTTAAACGAAAAAGTAAAAGCTTACTCTGAAAATAAAAAGCTAAAAAATATTTTTAAAAATAGAGAACAAATAACTAAAGATTATAAAGAACTAAAAAATAATTCAGATCCTATAAAAACAGAAAATGATTTGGTTAGTTATCTTTTATCTCGCTTACCATCCACCTATGCTGTTTCTTATAATGTATTAGAAAAATTAAATGAATTTGAGCAATTTAAAAACGTTTCTAATGAAATAAAATCTATTATAGATATAGGAGCAGGACCAGCAACTTCAACCTATGCTTGCTTAGATTTATTTGAAAGTATTGAAGAATTAACCCTAATTGAAAGAAATAATTTTTTTATTGAATTTGCCAAAAATACCTTAATAGATAATTTTCCTTCTTTAAAAGCAAATATTATAAAAGATAATATTAAAAATATTAATTTTGAAAAAAATTATGATATAGCTATTATTTCTTATGTACTTAATGAATTGGAAGATAATACTAAATTAAAACTTATAAATGATATTTGGGAAAAAACTAATTTTTTAATAATTATAGAACCTGGTACCCCTAGAGGTTTTGAAAGTATTAGAAAAATAAAAAACTTATATAAAGAATCTGTTTTAGCTCCTTGTACTCATAACTTAATTTGCCCTTTAGAAGAAAATGATTGGTGTCATTTTTATAAAAGAATAGAAAGAACTAAAGAACAAAAATATCTAAAAAATGCCACTGAATCTTATGAAGATGAAAAATTTTCTTATCTTATTTTAGCTAAAAATAATCTTTTAGAAAGAGAAAAAAGAAGTAGAATTATTAGACATCCTAAAATTATGAAAGGTCATATTAGTTTAAAAACTTGTTCTGAAAATGGAGTAAAAGAAGAAACTTATTCGGCTAAAAATAATAATTATAAAGAAATTAAAAAACTGAGTTGGGGAGATAGCGTATAATATAATCTGATTATAATACTTTATTTATTAATGGATAAAAGCGTAAATGAGTAATTTTTTTGATACAGAATCTATTCAAAAAGTAAAAGATTTAATAAAACAAGGTAATTTTTTATTAAAAGAAAATAAAATTGATGATGCTATTGTTGTTTTTAAAGAAGTTTTAGATATAAAACCAAATTATTTTAATGCTTATAACTGTTTGGGTACAGCTTATATGAAAAAAAATGATTTAGATTTAGCTATAGAAGCTTATAAATCTGCTGTAAGAATAAAAGCAGACTTTCCTGAAGTTCATAATAACTTAGGTATAGCCTATGAAATGAAAGGCAAAATAGATTTGGCAATAGAAGAATATAATTCTGCTATAAGATTTAAAAATGATTTTCCTGATGCTTATTTTAACTTAGGCATAGTTTATTTTAGCCAAGAAAAATGGTTATCTGCCATAGAAAATTGGAAAAAAACTATAGAATTAAATAAAAATCATTTGCAAGCAAGAAATAATTTAGCAACTGCTTATGTAAAAGTAGGTGCAGTTGATTTGGCTATAAATACCTGGCAAGAATTATGTGTACTTTTTCCAGAACAAGCTGTACCCTATTATAGCTTAGGATTTTTATATGAAGAGAAAAAAGATTATAAAAAAGCATTAGAAAGTTTTGATACTTTTATAGAAAAAGCGACAACAAATAATTTTAAAGATTTAAGAAAAATTGCTAAAGAAAAAACTAAAGAACTTAAAAGATACTTATTCTAGCCCATATTTATGATAGGATTTTAAAATATTTTAAAAACACAATCTGTCATTCTTTGGTAGCGATGTATTAAAAATATCCAGATGTTTTTATTTTAATTTATCAAAAACATCTTTTAATTTTTCTGGCGAGCTAAAGTTAAAACCAAAACCATCACCATCTACAGCATGACCATTAGGTTGTGGTCCCCATAATAGAGCTCCTGAAATATTTTCTTTTTTATAGAGTTCTAATCTTTCTTTCATAATATTCATAGCTCCATCAGGGGCTCTGTCTTTATTGGTTTTTATTCCAATTTCTCCCAAAAAGAAAGGTTTATTTAATTCCTTTGCATGTTTTATATGTTGTTTAAAAGTATTAGATAAATCTGTAGGAGTTGTTACATAAGATTTATCATAAGTATAATCATGAGCTGTTACTACGTCTATATTTGGTAAACCATAAATATCTTTATAATCATGACCCTGTAATCCTTTTGCATAAGATTTTTCATAACCTGCAACACCTATAGCCATAGCATCTGTACCTAAACTAATTAGATGTCTTGGTATATTACTATTATGTTGTTTATCATAATCATTATAAAGTTCTCTTATCTGAGAAGATACATCATCAGCAAAAGTTTTTAGATTATCATGTTGAGCATCAGGTTCATTCATTAATTCTAACATTAATAAATTATCTTTAGTCATCAAAGATTGTACAGATTCTTTTACATGTGGTAAATAATTCTTTTTATAATCATTTTTATACCAATTATCATCTTTTACTTTAGCTTCCTCTGGTTTTTCACAATGTTGCCAATGGTTTCCAAAAGTAACTACAAATTTTAAATCTAAACCCATATTTTTAGAAGTATCTAAAATTTTGGCATAATTTTCTTTAGGATAACTACTAAGAGCCATAAACCTAACGGTATTAGCACCAGAATCTGAAATAAGTTTTAAAGTTTTTTCCAACTCTTTTTGATCATTAGCTACTGCTGCTAAATCATAAACATTAATTCCAGACATTTTAAATTCTTTATCATTAACCATAATCTTACCATTTTGAGAGTAAGCAATCGATTGATTATTAGGAGTTTTAGCAGGTGATTCATAAGACCAATTATATAAAGTTTTACCACTTTTTATTACAGAGCTAACTTTACCATCTATCAAAGAGTTATCACCATTAAGTATTTTTTGTGTACCTTCATTAGTCATTTTATATAAAAAATATTTATTATCTTTGGTTACAATAGCAGTATCAAAATTCAAATTTTTTGCTACAGATTCAGCATCAGAATATTTAGAAAAAACATTTCCAGCAGATGCTTTTCCTTTTAAATCATTATTACTAACTTTATCTCCTACACCTTTAATTCCCTCTGAGTTTTGTATATTAAAAACTTGGTTATTTTTATCTACAAATTCTATTACCTGCATATTAGGATTTTTAGTTAGTTCTTTAGGGTTTTTTATTAAGTTAGAATCATATAAGTAATATAAATTATCTTTTTTTACAATGGCTTCAGAACCTTGTATATTTTTAGCTACAGCTTCTGCATGTTCTAGTTTAGAAAAACCGTTACCAGCTTTTGCAAGTCCTGTTAATTCATTGTTGCTTATAAGTCTTATATTACACATTGTTTTCAAAAAAGTTTTTATAAAAAATACTAATATAATTTTAGCATTTTTTAATTTTTTCTTGCTAGTATATTCTCAAGTATATGTATTACTAAGAGTCTATAAATAAAATAAAATATATGCTGTAAATAGTTTTTTTAAGTTATTTTTTACAAAAAATATAAGTATTAACGTAAGTGTTATTAGGGTAAATGTAATATTTTACCCTTTTTTTGATTACCATAACAATATAAATCAAAAATCATAGATTATCTATAAACTTTAGTATTACCTATTAATATTTTTTTATGTAGATAAATCTGTTTCTTCCCAACTAGTATCAGAAGATAAGCACCATGTTAGAGAATGTCTACGTTCATGTATTGCACCACCATCTGAAATAGGATGAAATCCATAAGGAACACTAGAACTACCCATTTGAGCACTTCTAACTGCATTATGAGCACAATAAAAAAGATCTTCTAGTTCAATTATTTCTTCTTTAGAGCGAATCATATTTTTTTCTACTAAAGTTTTAGCATTTATATTTTCAGGCAAAAATTTTAATAGCATAGGAGATGAAATATCTTCTTGAATTTGTCCCATATAAAACAATGGTTTTATATCAAAACCTAACACCCAAGCTAATGGCCACATATTTTCAAAACGCCATCCAATTTTATCCATATATAAACTCTGAGCTTCTTCTCTTGGAGTATCTAAAATTTCTAATTCTTCTTCTGTAAGCCATTTTCTTAGCTCATTTTTTTCAATCATTTTTAAAATATTTTCTGTGGGAGCAACTTCATTAGGAATAACAACCCATGCTACTAAAGCATTTAAAGCATATAATCTAGAAGCTATTTCTATAGCAGGTCTAAGTTTTTGTTCTCTTTCTATAGGCAACCAACGAGCACATCTAAAACTATATTCAGCTAAATAACAATAATTTTTTTCTCTCATTTTTACTAGTTCATTTGGAATACCTTCTGTTGTTCTTTCATGTTTAAAATCATTTGGATTTATTTCAATTTTTTTAGGTGTATATTTTTCTTCTTCCATAGATAATGGACCAACTAAAAAATTACCATCTGATAATAAAATACTATCAAATAAAAATATAAATCCATTAAAATTAGTAATTAAATATATCAAAGATGCAAACGTGTTTGATTCTAAACCTATAGGTTCTGAAAAAGTAACACCTAATACAATATTAGTTTGTGATACTAATTTAACAGCTAAATCTTTGTCTTTTTTTTCATTTGGTAATTTAGAAATATAATTTTTAAAACCTTCTAAATGATTATTAATTTCATTTTTTGGCATGATATTTAAAGTAATAACACAATCATCTATTTTGTATTTATAATAAGATGGTTTTTTAAAAAAGCCTCCATCAGTAGTTAGGTCTGGTAATAAACCTTTTAAATTTAATTTACTTTCTGATAAATAAAGTGCACAATTTTCAATCATTTTTAATTAATTCTCCTATTTTAACTATTAAATTATATAAAAAATAAAACTAATCTATTTTATTTTTATTAGAGAATACCTCAGAGCTCTGCTCTGGGGTTTCAGGGGGTACGGGGACAGAGTCCCCGATCCCTTCCTCCTACGGGGTATCAACCCCGTAGGAGGTCTTAAATTCATTCTATTTTACTTAAACCAAGTCTCAAAAAATAAATAATTATAATTTTTCAGCAATTATAATCATATTATCAGAATTCATATTATAACTTTCGTATTCAAAATTACCATAAGATTCTGTAATAATTGCACCACAAAGACCTAATAAAGTTTTTAATTCTGTATAAGAATATAACCTTATATCTTGAAATTGTTCAAATTTTACAAAATTCTCCATAATTATTTGTTCAGATCTCATTCTACCAGTAAAAATGTCAAAACTATTACTAGCTAAAAAGGTAATATTATCTTCTGGATAAACTAACCAAGATCTAGATATTTTACCAATATTTTTTACTGCCCACTCTCGATTTATTACATCTATTAATAATTTACCACCTTTTTTTAAGGCTTTAATATATGATTGTAATAATTCTAAATTCTCTTTGTCTGAAAAATAACCAAAACTTGTAAACATATTTATTATGGCATCAAATTTTTCTTCAAAATTTATTTTTCGAATATCTTGAAGAATAAAATTTGTATTATTTAATTCTTTAGAATTTTCTTTGGCTATGTCTATAAATTCTTCTTTAAAATCTATTCCTGTTACTTCAAAGCCTTGTTTTGCTAACAAAATAGAATGTCTCCCATGTCCACAGGGAGCATCTAAAATATTTGCTTTTTCAGGTAAAGCTAAAACATTAGTAATAAAATCTACTTGTTGTTTATTTTTATCTTCAGTTAAAACAGGAAAATGAGTTTTTAGATAATATTTCCCAAAAAAATTATCAGTCCATTCCATTAGTTAGTTAACTCTTTTCTATCATGAGATCCATTCATTAAAGAGTCATAAGCATTTAATTTACCATAACCAACATCAAAATTGAACCCTTTTTGTCCTATTTCTTTAGCATTAGCTAAAATTCTAACTCTAACTTGTTGACCAGTAATATTAGGAAATTTGGCAAATAAAAGTGCAGCTACAGCAGAAATATGCGGGCAAGCCATAGAAGTTCCTGATAAATAAGCATAAGGTCCATTTACTCCACTTCTATAACCCTCAAAGGTTTTATAAGTAGGCCAAGTTGAATAAATTTTAGCTCCTTCACTTTGTAAACCACCACCACCTGGGGCTACAATTTCTACTTCTGCACCTCCATTGGAATAATTAGCTACCTTATCTTTATCTGTAATAGCAGCAACAGATATTACACCTGTATATGCAGCTGGAACTGTTACATCTTCAATAACACCTTTAGATCTACTACTTTCATTACCAGTTGCAGAAACAAAAACAATTCCTTTTGAAATAGCTAAATCTACAGCATCTTTTAGAGCTTGAGTTCCTTCAGATTTCGGACCACCAATACTTAGATTTATTACTTTTACTTTATTTTCTATAGCTTTCATAATAGATCTAGTAATAATTGAAGCTGAAGTCCCACCATCATAATTGGCTGCTTTAATAGGTAAAATTTTTACATTACCAGCTAAACCAGCTACTCCTTTTTGATTATTTATCATTGCACCAATAATACCAGATACATGTGTTCCATGTCCGTTACCATCTTTTCCGCTATAGTCTACATCAGAAGTCCCAAAACCATAAACATCTCTTTCTCCTGTTTCACCTAAAACATCAATTAGAGGTAAAAGATTATCTTGTAAATCTGGATGATCAGGATCAACTCCAGAATCTATAACAGCTACTATAACATTACTATTACCTGTCGTTACTGTCCAAGCTTTATCTGCATCTATAGAAGTCATATTCCATTGTAAAGGATAAAAAGTATCATTAGGTTTTGCTTTACCAGCTTTTAATTCAAATGCTTTTTTATCATAAGGTGCAGTTTGAGCTTCATAAGAAAAAATATTTAATTTAGCATCTTTTTCAATATATTCTACTAAGTTATTTTTTAAATATTCAGTTTTTATTTTACTAACTTCATTATTTGAGGTTTTTATTTCAGCTAAATTTAACTCAGAGGATAATATTTTAAAATCTGTAATACCAAGTTTTTTATTAATTTCAGTTATTTTATCATTAGAAATATTTTCCTTTATTTTTAATAAAAGAGTTTCATTAGTTTTATTTTGAATTTCATTTTGAGCTGTATTTACATTATTATTAAAAACTCTATTATCACAAGAAAATAATAATAAAGAGGTTATAAGTATTGATGTAAGTTTTTTTTTCATTTTTTTCCCCATATTTTCATAGGCTTGTCTTCTTCTACATAATCTATAAAAGTTTCTTTTTTAAGTTCTTTCATAGTTTCAGTTAAATTTGCATTTTGGTCAAAATCTAATCTGTATAATTTCAACTCTTTACTTAATAAAAAAAGTTTAGTTTTATATTTTTTTTCTAATTCTTTTAAATTTTTATCTTCAAGCTCTTTTTTTAATTTTATTATTAAAGCTTTTTTTATTTTTTTAGTTTCTTTTGTTTTAGAAGAATTAGTAGTTTTAGTTTCATTTTCTAAGGCAAAAACATTTAATGTAAGTATTACACTCGTCCCTAATAAAAATAAATAAAAACATATAATTTTAACCATAGATAATATTTTATCATTTTTTTTTAGTACTTAACTAGGTAAATATTAAAAAAAAGATTAGAAATTATTAAAAATCTTTTAAAAGAATAAACTTAAGACCTCCTTAGAGGTTCAATACCCCAAAACAGAGCTTCGAGGAATTCTATAAGATTAAAAAAAGAGGTTTTAAAAAGCTCTTTTTGGAAATACACTGCTATATTATAAACTAAAATTTTATATTATATAAAAAAACATTCACTTTTATTTTATAAAAAACTAACTTAAACTAATAATTAGGTATAACAAATAAGAAGGTTTAAATTATGAAAAAATTATTAAAAAGTTTTTTAGGCTCAATATTATTATTAAATTTTTTAGTAAATACCAGTAATGCTAAAGAAAATAATGAAAATAATATAAATAATAATAATAAAATAACTACTAATTCTGCTAACTTAGAGAAATTAAAAGGTAAATGGGTACTTAATACATATATAGGTAAAAAAGTTTTTAAAGATAATCTAGAAATACTAGAAAATAATAACTCAATATCAGGCACTTTAAGTGTTACTAATGTATTTTCTTCTAAAATTGAAAATTTTAAGTTAAAAGATAACTCTTTTACTTTTGAAATAGAGGTAAAAGAAGGAAAACCTCCTTATAGTAAGGTAAAATATGAATGTTTTTTTAATTCCCAAAAAGATATCTTTGTAGGTTTTCTTAGTATGCTTGAAAATGATGAACTTGTTGGTGCTTTTGTATCAGAAAGGATAAAATAATTATGAATATTTATGATGTAGCTAATTCTCATAAGTCTATAAGAAAATTTAAAAAATCAGATGTTAGCAATGATTTATTAAAAAAAATAGCTGAAAACTCTATAAAAGGAACTTCTTCATCTGGTAATATGCAAACTTTTTCTATTATTATAACTAAAGATGAAGAATTAAAAAAAGAATTATATCCTTTACATTTTAATCAAGAAATGGTTTTAGAAGCTCCTGTTTTGGTTACTTTTTGTAGTGATTTTAGTCGTATGAGAAAATGGTTAGAAATAAATGAAGCAAAAGAAAATTTTGATAATTTTATGAGTTTTATGATAGGTTCTATAGATGCAACTTTAGTTTCACAAACTTTTGCTTTATTAGCTGAGAGTGAAGGATTAGGTATTTGTTATATGGGAACTACATTGGCAAATTGTAAAAAAATAGGTAAATTATTAAATTTACCTCAAAATGTAGTTCCTGTGGTTGGTTTTGTTTTAGGTTATCCTGATGAAGAACCTTCAAATAGAGATAGATTACCTTTGGAAGGTTTAGTTCATTTTGAAAAATATAATAATCATTCTAAAGAAGAAATTTCTGAAATATATAAAGAAAGGGAAGAAAAAGGTTGGGATAGATATATGAGTATTCCTGAATTAAAAAAATTAGTAGAAGAAAATAAAGTAAATAATTTAGCTCAAATTTATACTACAATAAAATATACTAAAGAATCTCATATAGAATATTCAAACACGGTATTAAATTATTTAAAAGAACAGAATTTTTTTAATAATTAAGCTAAATTAGTATTTATATCTAAAAAACCAGTTAATTATAGTTATTTACTAATACAAAATTAATTATAAAAGTTGCTTATTGTAGGTTTAAAACATTGAAAATTATATACTTTAATAATAACTAGTAAATTAAGTTGCTTAGATAGAACTAAAGAAATTATTAATTATATTAATAGTTTCTTCTACTATTTTAGTTTTTAACTTTGATTTTTTTGAAATAATAAATACAGCTTCTTTTTCCTTATAAAAATCATTTTCTATAATTATCAAATCACCTTTTTTTATACGATCTTTGACAGCAATTTCTGGAACAAAAGAAACTCCTAAACCAGCTAAAGTCATATTTATAGCACCTTCTAATAAATCAACTTCTATTTTTATTTTTCTTGGGTAATTATTATTATCCCAACCATCTAAAGTATTTATATTTTTATTAAATAATTTTGGAATAATAAAGTCTAGAGCTTTTATATTTAATTGTTTTTGACCTATTTTTTCTAAATATTTTTTAGTGCTAATAATAACATTATTAATTTCATAACAATTTAAAAAATTAAGTTTATCATTATTAGAATTATAAGAAACTAATCCTATATCAATATTTCTTTCTAAAATATTTTTTTCTATTTCATCATCTGTCATAGTATAAACTTGAGGTTTTATTTTGGGATATTTTTCTAATAAAATAGAAAAAACTTGAGGTAAAACGTAATTTTGCCACATACTAGAACAAGCTATTTTTATTTCTCCTTCCGGTTCTTTTTTTTCTAATTCTTCTTTTAAAAATTCAAGTTCTTCTACTTTATCTAAAATATCTTTGGATTTTAATAATAAAGCTTTTCCAAATGGAGTTATAGAGTTTATATGATTAGTTCGATCAAAAAGTTTTTGTTTGAAATGTTTTTCTAAAGAATTAATAGATTTACTCAAAGCTTGAGGTGTAATATTAAGAATTTCTGCTGCTTTATGAAAATTCATTGTTTCTGATAAAACAACAAAGTATTTAAACCAATCTATTTTCATGATTAAAAACTAAAAATTGTATAAGATATATTATTTTTATCTATTTTTATATTTTTAGAAAAAGCCATCATGTTTTTATCTAATTCTTCTATTTCTTTTGTTAGTTTTTCTTTTTCTTCTTTTTCTTTATAACTTAAATCACTTGCTATAACTCCGCTTATAGTTAAAACTAAAGGTAATATAAATATTATTCCAAGTTCTTGGAAATAAGTTGAAAAATTATTACTATTATTAAAAAAAAGTTCTATAAATACAATAAAAACTGAAGAAACAGCATATATAAATAAACTAATTAAAGAAACTAAAAAAATTTTTTCAAATGAATAATTTTTTTTATCTCTTTTCAAGTTGTATATAATAAGGGTATTTAGTAATGGAAGAAATAAAGCATTAGATATAGTAATAATTACCATTAAAAGTATAAAAGGCTCTTCACTTTTAGTTAAACTATTATATAAAATAAATTCTACTCCGTATATTGGGATTTGTAACGTTATAAGTGAATAATAACTTATCATTATTTCTGGGACAATATTTTTGAAAACATCAATATCATTTTTTCTATTTAGTATTATAAAATCATCATTATTTTCAAAAAAATTATTTTGTTTTTCTAATTTAAATTCAATTTTATTTGAAATATTTTTTTCTGAAGCATAAGAAATAGATGTAGGGTTAAAAACAACTAAAAAAATTAAAGTAATTGAAATAAAATTATATATTAGTTTTTTCATTTATATTATCCTAATTAGTCTAAAAAAGTATAAATTTATTATATACTAATTAAAACGCATTTAGTAAAAAGAAATTTTATTATGAAAATAAAACTTTTATTTATATCATTATTTTTTTTATTTTTTAATTCTTCCTGTATATCAGGAATAGGAGTAAATTTTATTTATGAAAATATTTATTTATCATTAGATAAAATAAGTAATAATATAAAATTAATTAAACCTAGACAATTAAAAAATATAGAAAAAATTTATACCTATAAAAACTATCTTTTTATAAGTTCAGAAAATATGGGTATTCATATAATTGATAACTCAGACCCTAAAAATCCTATTAATAAAGGCTTTTTACAAATACCACTAAATCAAGATATATCTATAAAAAATGATGTTTTATATGCAGATTCTATAAATAAAATTTTAGCTATTGATATTTCTAATATAGATAAACCTAGTATTTTAAAAGATATTCCTTTTGATTATTCTTATAAAATAGGCAAATTTTCTATAGATAAAGAAAAAGGGCTTGAAATAGGAAAGAAAAAAATTACTTCTTATCAAGTAAGATTAATTAATCCTAAATATTTTTCATTACTACCAGCGATTGAAACACAACCAACTAATAGTCCATTATCTACAGGAAAAGGAGGCTCTTTAGCAAGATTTTCTATAGTAAATGATTATTTATACACTGTTACAAATTCTGATATAAATGTTTTTAGTTTAAAAAATGAAAAAAATCCTGAAAAAATTGGTAAAGTAGAAATAGATAAAAATAGAGCTGATGTAGAAACAATTTATGCTTATAAAGATAAACTTTTTATGGGTTCTGCTACTGGAGCATATATTTATGATAATAAAAATCCACAAAAGCCAGAATTTATTTCAAAAATAGAACATATAAGAAGTTGTGATCCTATAGTAGTAGAAAATGATACAGCTTATATTACATTAAGAAATGGAGCTAATTGTAGAAATGGTAATAATCAACTTGATGTAGTAGATATAAAAGATTTAAAACTACCTAAAATAATAAAAAGTTATCCCATAACAAATCCTTGGGGATTAGCAATAAAAGACAGCATTTTATATGTTTGTGATTATAATGAGGGTTTAAAAATTTTTGATGCTAAAGAGAGTAGTGATTTAAAAGAATTAAAAAATATTCAGATAAAAACACCAAAAGATATAATTTTAAATGAAAATAATTTAAGTATAATTGTATCTGATGATGGTATTTATCAATACGATTTAGCAAATATAAAAACAGATACTAAAATTGAGCCATTAAGCTATATAAAATCTGAAAAAATAAATGAAAATGAAAATTTATATCCAGAAAAAGAAGATTATTATAGTTGGTATAAAGAATATTTTAAATAGAAATAGTTTCTAAATCTGATAATAAAAAAATAAGCAAAAGTAATTTGAATTTTAACTTTATATATTGTAATATAAAGTTGAGATTTTTTTTTCAGAGGTGTAAAATGCCCATAAGTTGGATCGAATATAAAAATAAAAAAATTGTTTATTCTGATTATAGAAACCAAAAAGGTGAAGAGGCAATAAAAACTCTATATGAAGAAAGAGATTTTTTTCTTAAATTAAAAGATGGAGATAAAGTCTTAGTTTTATCCGATTTCAGAGGGGCTTATGGTTCTAATGAATTTATGGAAATATCTAAAAAACTAGGGAAAGAAGTTTTTGCTCCTAAAACTATTAAAAGTGCTATTTTGGGTATAGAAGGAGTAAAAAAGGTATTGTTAAAAGCTTATGTTTTTTTTACAGGAGAAAACTTAAAACCTTTTGATAGTGAAGAATTAGCTAAAGAATGGTTAATAGAATAGAATTATAATTAGAGATTTATATAATGTTATTATCAATTACATGTGAAGATAAAAATTGTCAAGAATTATCTTGGATATTGCATAAAAGACCTGATAAAATACAATCTTTCCCTATTATTTCAGGGAATGCTTATGTTTTTTACCCAGAATATTCAGATAATAAAGTTAAAGTTTGTCTAGCTTTGGATATAGATACAATAAACTTAGTAAGAAAATTAAGATTACCTGTTGCATCTTATGCTTTACAGCATTATGTAAATGATAAACCTTATACAGCTTCATCTTTTATGAGCTCTGCTATTGCAAACGTTTTTTCTTCTGCTTTAAATGGTATTTGTAAAGAAAAACCAGAAATTGTTGATTTAATTTTACCTTTAGAAGTTGAAATTTCAGTTTTAAAAGTACTAGGAGGAGAAGCTTTAATAAAAAGGCTATTTGAACCTTTAGGATATCAAATTGAAGTTGAAAGTTTTAATTTGGATGAGGATTTTAAAAATTGGGGAAAAAGTAGATATTATAAAATAAAATTAAAAAATAATATTACTATTAAAGAGCTTTTATCTCATTTATATGTTCTAATTCCTGTTTTTGATATGGATAAACATTTTTATATAGGAACTACTGAAGTTGAGAGTTTTTTGAAAAAAGGTGATAAATGGCTTCAAATTCACCCAGAAAAAGGAGCTATAGTTAGAAGATATTTTAAAAACTTAGGTAAATATAGTAATTTAGTTTTAAATCGTTTAAATGATTCTTTAGAAAATACTTATCAAGAAATGGAAATACCTAAAGAAATAAAAGAGAAAAAAGAATCTTTGCAAAAAATAAGATTAAATACGGTTTTAGAAAAATTAGAAAACTTATATACAACCTCTGTAGTTGATATAGGATGCGGAGAAGGAATGTTATTAAAACTTTTAAAAAGTAAAAAAAGATTTGAAAAAATTTGTGGTACAGATGTTATGTATCAAAATTTACTTATAGCTAAAGATAAGTTAGATCTAGAAGAAACTACAACACACAGAGCTGATAGAATAAAACTATTTCAAAGTTCTATTTTATATAAAGATGAAAGACTAAAAGAGTATGAAACTGTTTGTTTGATAGAGGTAATAGAACATATAGAAGAGGATCGTTTAGATTCTTTGGAAGAAATACTTTTTGGATATCTAAATCCTAAATATGCAATTATTTCTACTCCTAATGCAGAATATAATGCTGTTTATATGCCTGAAAACCCTACTAATTTTAGACATGATGATCATAGATTTGAATGGAATCGAGATCAATTTAGGCAATGGGTAAATAAAATTTGTGAAAAATTTTCTTATTCAGCAGAATTTTTTGATATTGGAGATGTACATGAAAAACTTGGTACACCAACACAAGCAGTTATTTTTAAAAGGGTGTAAATTATGATTATAAATATTCCAGAATTTTGTTTAATACTCTTAATAGGAGTTAGTAGCTCTGGTAAATCTTCTTTTGCCAAAAAACATTTTTTAAATACAGAAATTATTTCTTCTGATTTTTGTAGAGCTTATGTAGCAGATGATGAAAAAGATCAATCTGTAACAGGTGATGCTTTTGAAATATTGCATTTTATTACTGAAAAAAGATTAAAAAATAGAAAATTAACTGTTATAGATGCTACAAACCTACATGCTTCAGCTAGAAAAAGTTTACAAGAAATAGCAAAAAAATATTATTGTCAATCTGTAGCACTTTTTTTGGATGTTCCAGAAAATATTTTGAAAGAAAGACATGCTAATAGAACTGATAGAGATTTTGATATTAGAGTAATCGATAGACAATTAAGAGATTTTAGAAATTCTTTAAGTGAAGTAGGACATAAAAATTTTAAAGGGGTTTATAAATTAAAGCTAGAAGATATAGAAAGCACTCAAATAATAAGAAACAAAATGTATATGGATAAAAAAGAAGAAAATCCGCCATTTGATATTATTGGAGATATACATGGTTGTTTTGATGAATTATATGAATTAGTTTTAAAATTAGGTTATAACGTTGAAATAATTAAAGAAACTAAAATTGTTCAAGATGAAGTTAATAATGAATTTAAAGAATATATTACAAAAAAATTTATAGTTTCTCATCCAGAAAATAGAAGATTAATTTTTGTAGGAGATTTAATTGATAGAGGGCCTAATTCTCCTGATGTTTTACGTTTTGTTATGGATTGCGTAGAAACTAACTTAGCTTTTTGTGTAATAGGAAATCATGAAGCAAAATTTATTAGAAAATTAACAGGGTCTAATGTCAAATTAACTCATGGTTTGCAACAAACTGTTGCTCAATTAGCCTTAGAAGATGAAACTTTTATGGAAAGAGTAAAAACTTTTATGAGTACACTAAAAAGCCATCATATTTTTGATAATGGTAAGTTAGTAGTTTCTCATGCTGGTATCAGAGAAGAAATGCAAGGAAGACATTCTGGAAGTATAAAAGCTTTTTGTATGTATGGAGATACAACAGGTGAAACTGATGAATTTGGTTTACCTGTAAGGTTAAACTGGGCAATAGATTATAAAGGTAAGCCTTTAGTTGCTTATGGTCATACACCTGTTCCTACAGCAGAATTTTTTAATAATACTATAGATTTAGATACAGGTTGTGTTTTTGGAGGGGCTTTAAGTGCTTTAAGATATCCAGAAAGAGAAATAGTTGAAGTAAAAGCTAAAACTGTTTATTATGAACCAATAAGACCTTTAATTACAGAAAAACCTATTAATAAAGATCAAAATATTTTAAATATAAATGATGTTTTGGGTAAAAAAATTATAGATACTTTTTTGATGAGAAGTATTCTTATAAGAGAAGAAAACTCTATAAAAGCTTTAGAAGTAATGAGTAGATTTGCTGTTAATCCAAAATGGTTAATTTATTTACCACCTACTATGTCACCAGTAGAAACTAGTAATAAAAAAGATTATTTGGAATATCCTATCGAAGTTTTTAATTATTATAAAAAAAATAAAGTAGAAAAAGTAGTTTGTGAAGAAAAACATATGGGTTCTAGAGCTGTAATTATTGTTACAAAAGATTTTGAAAGCACTAATAAAGTTTTTGGAATAAATGAAGAAACCTTAGGAGTTTGTTATACCAGAACAGGTAGAAAATTTTTTAATAATAAAAATATTGAAAATGAGTTATTAGAAAAAATAAATAAAGCTTTAACTAAAGCTGATTTTTGGGATAAATTTAATACCACTTGGGTTTGTTTGGATTGTGAAATTATGCCTTGGTCTTTTAAAGCTCTTGATCTGGTAAAAAATCAATATGCTTCAGTAGGTATTGCAGGTAAAATAGCTTTAGATTCTATTAGTAAAGAAATTGAGCATTTAAAACAAAGAAATTTAGATGTTTCTGAGCTAGAAAAAATATTTTTACCTAAAAAAGAAAATATTTCTAAATTTATAGCTTCTTATAAAAACTATTGCCAAGAAGTTGATAGTATTAATGATATAAAAGTTGCTCCGTTTCATATTTTAGCTACTGAAAAAAATGTTTATAAAAATAAAAGCAATTTATGGCATATGGAAAATATAGCTGATTTTTGTGAGTATGAGCAAAATATTTTATTAAAAACTAAATTCTTGGAAGTAAATACTAATAATGAAGATGATATAGAAAAAGCTTGTAAATGGTGGGAAGAATTAACTTCTACGGGTGGAGAAGGTTTTGTAGTAAAACCTTTTGATTTTCTTAGTTTTGTAGAAAATAGTGATTTTATACAACCAGCTATAAAATGTAGAGGTAAAGAGTATTTAAGAATTATTTATGGAGCTGATTATACTTTAGAGCAAAATTTAACTAGATTAAAAGAAAGAGGTTTGGGTAAAAAAAGAAATTTAGCCAAAAAAGAATTTGCTTTGGGTTTAGAAGCTTTAGAAAGGTTTGTTAGAAAAGAATCTCTTACTAAAGTTCATGAATGTGTTTTTGGAGTTTTAGCTTTGGAAAGTGAAGAAGTTGATCCTAGATTATAGTTTTTAAACAGTTGGTTACAACCAACTGTTTCAGACACTACTATAATCTTATATATTTTTTATTTTTCAACATGGCGTTTAAAATTATTTAAAATAGCTTGCCAACCGCTTTGTTGTTGCTCTATTGAATGGGTTTCTTCTGCATCAAATGAAACTTTTACTGTAACAGATTCATTATTTTGTATAAATTCAATTTTAGCTTTTCTTTCACCAAAAGAATATTCAATTAGATTATTGGTAACTATATTTGTATAAATACCTGCAAAATCAAAACCAAAACTTCCATCTTTTGCTTCCATACGTGAAGAAAATTCACCTCCAACTCTAAGATCAACACTAGCTTTGGTTGTATGCCAATCATCAGATGCAGCATTCCATTGCATAATATCTTCTGGTGTTGTATAAGCACTCCAAACTTTTTCTATTGAAGCGTTAACATTTGTTTCAACTGTAATATTCATAATATTCTCCTGTTTTTTTTAATAAATAATTATTTTTATTTTAATAATTTCTAAAATTAATGGCAATCCCAATAAAAGTAAATTTCATTTTTGTGTTTTTTGCAAATATAAATATGACCAATTCCTCCATCACTAAACATATAGGGAATATTATCTTCTGAAGCAATTTGCATAACTATAGATAACTCTTGATTACATATATTACAATAATGATGTCTAGGCCATTGTATCCAATATGGATTACCACCTATCTTATCACCAGAAGAAATTAAATTATTCATTAAATAGTTAATATCATCCAGATCAAGATCTTCATCCATAAGCTGCTCTAAAAAATCTTCAGGTATTTTATTTGTATAGTTACTTTCAATAATATTTATAGAACTAGATGCTTTAAATTCTTGATTTTCATCCCATTCACTAGGATATTCATATCCCATATCTAACCAATCAAAAATAACTTTTTCAGGAAAAATAATAGTATTTTCAGGTATTTTATTATTTTCATGTAAAACTATTTCACTTGATTTTAAATATCTAAGAAAATAAGCTTCATTATCATCATCTTCTCCACATCCTTCATCTTCATCAACACAATAAAATAATTGTATCATTCCATTTTTTATACCAATAGTTTTTTTTACATCTGGATTTATTGTATCCAAATTAAGTTGAACTAATAAAGTTAAAGGTTTTTCACAACAAGGACATAAAGGATATTCTTCATTAATTTTTATAAAAGGGATACCTCCAAACTTTGATGAATCTATTCCAGATAAATCTCTTCTTATTTTAGGTAAATAAACTTTTTTAGCAAAACCTTTTTTATCAAGATCCGCCATTAAATTATAATATTTTTTAAGTGCTTCATAGCGAATTTCTTCTGTTTTTTCATAGTCATCGTCTGTTTTTTTATCATATAAATTATCAAAAAAGGTTTTAGCTGATTTATAACTAGCAAATTCTTTAACTTTTTTAGAGATATTTTTACCTAAAATACCAGATTCAACTTCTACAGTATTTGAATTTAAAGAAATATTATAAACATAGATTTTATTGTTTTCTTGTTTGTATAAAAATATTTTTTCCATATTTTTTAGCCCTATAATTTTATTTTATGTGTTCAAATTATAAGATATTTTATTTATTTTAGCAATATAATTTTAAGTATATCTAATTATAAATTTGTATGATAAAAATATGGTATTAGATATATAATCATCTATAAAAAACTCTAACTAATTTATACAATAATAAATATTTTCATAAAAAAGACCTAAATCATGATTAAATATTTTTATGTATATTTGATAATAGCAAAATAAAAAATGAAACAAAAATCTATTCCAGGGTTTAGACTAGTACCTAAAACAGGTGTAATTTATGTTATGCAAAAAGCAACTGAATTAGGTTTTTCTTTTGATAATCCAGATTGGGCAAATTTGGGTCAAGGAGCTCCAGAAACAGGTGAAATAAATGGTGCTCCAAAAAGAATTTCTAATATAGATATAATGACCAATAATCATGAATATTCACCTGTAGCAGGAAATAAAGAACTAAGAGAAAAAGTAGCTGATTTTTATAATCAAATCTATAGAAAAAATAAAAAATCAAAATATACTTATGAAAATGTTTGTATTGCTGGTGGAGGTAGATTAGCTTTAACTAGAATAGCTTCTGCTTTGGATAATGTAAATGTAGGACACTTTATTCCTGATTATACAGCCTATGAAGAACTATTATCTATTTTTAGAGGGTTTAATACTATTCCTATTTTATTAAAAGCAGAAAAAAATTATAAAATAAGTGCTAAAAGTTTAAGTGAAAAAATAAGTGGTTTGGGCTTAAGTGCTGTATTAGCAAGTAACCCTTGTAACCCAACTGGTCATGTAGTTCAAGGTTCAGAACTAGAAGATTGGATAAAAGTAGCCAGAAAAACTAATTGTACTCTTATTTTAGATGAATTTTATTCTCACTATATTTATGCTAAAAATGCAAATGAAATTGGGAAAATGGTTTCTTCTGCCGAATTTATAGATAATGTTAATTCAGATCCTGTCATTATTATTGATGGGTTAACAAAAAATTGGCGTTATCCTGGTTGGAGAATAAGTTGGATTTTAGGCCCTAAATCAGTTATAGAATCTATTTCAAGCTCAGCTTCTTTTTTAGATGGGGGTGCAAATAATCCTTTTCAAAGAAAAACCATTGATTTACTTGATATAGATAATATTATTCAAGAAACCAAAGCGATTCAAGAACATTTTTTATATAAAAGAAATTACATGCTTGATAGATTAAAAAAAATGAATATCATAGTTGAAACAGAACCAGAAGGAACTTTTTATTTTTGGGCAAATTTATCAAAATTACCACCACCTCTGAATGATGGGTTTAAATTTTTTGAAGAAGGTTTAAAAAATAATTTTATTACAGTTCCTGGAGTATTTTTTGATGTTAACCCAGGTAAAAGAAGAGGTTCTTCTAAAGCACGTTATCAGAATTATTGTAGAATAAGCTTTGGACCAGAATTAGATAAATTAGAAAAAGGGTTAGATCTAATGGAAGCTATGATTAAAAAATTTTAGTACCTACCTTTTTTAATACTATAATACTATAATTAAAGTTATTGTAATAAAATATAATTAAGAGTTCGAGGTTATCCCAAAAGCCATTTTTTACGAAAAATATTGGTATCAAATCCAGTATTTTCGTAGTGGAAAATAAAAAGGGGTACCTGTTTTTGGATACACCACAGAGCTTCGAGGAATTATGTAATATTAAAAACTTATGATTATTTTTATCATAAGCAAAAAGAAGGTTAAAAATGAGCAGATTATTAAATGATTTATATAATTTAAATAATAAAAATAGCAAAGCTGTTTCTTTTTATAATCTAGCTTTAACTTCAATGGAACAAAAAAATTATGAAAATGCCATTATTTCTTTTAATAAATCTTTAGCTGAAGATAATAGTGAATCTATAAAAGTTTTGATAAAACCCAATTTAGCTCAATCATATATTATGGTTAATAAGTTTGAAGAAGCTGTAAAAGAATTAACTGAAGCTTTAGAAATAACTAAGGATGAGCAAGGTAAAGCTTATATTCATGCTAATTTAGGTTTTGTTTATAGTCAACTAAAAAATTATGGTTTTTCTATGATGGAATATAAAAAAGCTTTAAAAATAACTCCTAATAATGCACAATACCATTATGCTTTGGCTATGTTATATGAAGCTAAATTTCAATCTAATTTAGCAGAAGCTGAAATAGATAAAGCAATTAAATTAGCTCCTAATAATGAAGAATATATTCAAGCTAAAGCTAATTTAAGTAATATACCTGCTCTTTCATTAAAAATAGGTAGAACAGCAGTTCCTATTCAAAGCTTAGGTATTATAATTGCACCTTCTTATATGGCTACAGAAAAAACTTTTTTTCCCATGATTTTATATATTTATCCAGAATCACCAATAAAAAAATTGGCTAAAGAAGGTGATTATATTTTTGATGCCGATTGTATTAAAGATGGTATAGGATTAATAGATTCGCTTAATTTAGCACCTAATACCAAAATTACATTATTAATAAATAATACTAGAGTGGTGGTAAATACTATTAACCCTGTTTCTAAAAAATTAAATGATCAGGAGAAAATAAAATTATATAGAAGTTGGTTTTATGGTTTTGATAAAAAAATACCTGAAATTTGGGAAATAAAAGATGAAAAAGAAAAAAATGATGTAGGAACTAAATGGGGTTATGAATTTGAATCGTTAATAAGAAGTTGGAGTGCTTATAAAGATCCTTTATTTGAATCTGCATTTATTTTATTAATGGAATTTTTTCAAGCTTATGTTTATCCAGATAAACCAGATGAAGTACATTATGAAATAAATTTAGCTAAATTAAATTTTAAGATTATAAATAATCAAATAATAGATTTTTTTGAAGATATAGGCTTTTTATCTACAGCTAAATATTTAGAGCTAAAAATAAAACAAGATGATGATCCTAATGTAGCATCTAAAAGTAAATTAGCTAAAAAGCCTATAATTACTAAGCCCGTAAAAAAGAATTAATTTTTTATATATTGCTCGGCATAGTTTTTTATATATCTAAGCATAGAAGATAATCCATTAGCTCTTGATGGAGAAAGATGTCCTTTTAGACCTAATTTTTCGAAAATAAATAATTCATTAGATAAAATTTCTTGAGGTGTTTGATTAGAAAAAATTCTTAGAAGTATAGATACTAATCCTTTTACAATAAAAGCATCACTATCTGCGATAAATTTTAATAAATTAGTTTCTTTGTTATATTCAGGTACTAACCATACTTGAGATTGACATCCTTTTACTATATTTTCACTTATTTTTAAGCTGTCAGCCATCTCAGGTAAATCAGAGCCTAATTCTATTATATAAGAGTATTTTTCTTCCCAATCTGAAAAATCTTCAAACTCTTCCAAAATTTCGTTTTGTATTTCTATTATATTTTGCATCATTAATATTTAAGTAAATAATCTAATTGAGTATAAAATATTTTAGCGTTATTTATTCTTTTTGCTTATAAAAATTTAAATGAAAATTATTTTTTTAGATAATTTATCAAGTTATAAAAATTTGAAGATTTATTTTTAGAAAAAAGGATAAATATTTTATATTTACCACTATATATTACAAAATATAATCTTAGAGAGACAGTGTATTATAAAATAAAATCTTATTTAAAAAAAAATATAAAAAATTTAAATAACTACAAGAAAATGTAGTATTTTTTAACTTATCCAAAGATTAACTTCTTTAGTAATATATTTAGCTGAAATTGCTTCGAATATTTTAAACTAGTTTAATTAAAATATTTTTTATAAATAGGTTTTCTATAATAAAACATAAGATACATAACAGGATAAAAAAGTATATCTGTTATAAAAAAGGGGGTTTCAAAGTAAACATTATCTGTTATTTTAGTAGTATTATCATTTTTTTTAGTTATTATATGTTTGTGTTTCCATTTTTTTAAGAAAAAAGGTAGAGTAGTTCCTTCATCTATAAAATAAATTTCTTCATTATCTTCAAAATATTCTGTTATTAAACTTATCCATAGTTGCTTGAATAAAATAAAACTAAGTTCTATATGAACTTGATCATTTTTATAAGAACCATCAAATCTTAGAATATTAAAAGGTATAAAAGGTGGGGTTAAGTTTTTTAGTAAATCTAATTTAAATTCTTGAAATACTTTTTTGTAGTTAGTATTTACTGTTGTAGTTATTTTTATTTTTGGCATTATTTATTTATAAGTAATGAGCAAAAAATAATTTTATTATTTTCTGCTCATTATTTTTTACTTATATTTATTTTCTAGGATATTTATCTCTATCTCTTAAAAAATGAGGGATATTAATATCACCTTCTTCCAACTTAGGTTTTACTGGTTGGAAAATATTAGGAGATGAGCTTGGATCTTGCATTAATGTATCTAGTAAAGATGGTGCAGTATCAACAACTGGTTGAGGTTGAACCGCTACAGGTTGTGGTTGCTGTGCAACTTGCATTACAGGCTGAGGTTGAGCTACTTGCATAGCTGGTTGAGCTTGTGCAACTTGCATTACAGGTTGAGGTTGTACATATGCTTGTTGTTGAACTGGTTGTTGAACAACTGGTTGTTGAGCATAAGAAGGAGTAGCTGTTCTCATAGCTGTTTCATTTGAAACTCTTTTTCCAATATTAGAGGTTATTTTTTTAAAAGAACCACCTAATTGAAATCCTGTAGCAATAACAGTTACAATTACTTCACCTTCTAAACTTTCATCAATAACAGCTCCGAAAATTGTATTTTCATCATCATTATTTAAGTTTTCTCTAATTACAGTTGCAGCTTCATTAACTTCTATAAGACTTAAATCAGTTCCACCTGTTACATTAATAATAAGACCAGTAGCACCTTCTATAGTGTTTTCTAATAATGGACTTTCAATTGCCATTTTAGCAGCTTCTAAAGCTCTCTTATCGCCAGAAGCTCTACCAATACCCATTATTGCAGAACCTGAATTTGCCATAACAGTTTTAACGTCTGCAAAGTCAACATTTATCAAACCAGGTATATTAATAATATCAGAAATACCTTGAACACCTTGTCTTAAAACATCATCAACTACTTTAAAAGCAGATTGAACTGAAGTATCTCTACTAACCATAGTAAGAAGTCTATCATTAGGGATCATAATTAAAGAATCTACTTTTTCTTTTATGCTAGAAATACCTTCTTCAGCTTGTTTAGCTCTTTTACCACCTTCAAAAGAGAATGGTTTTGTAACTACGCCTACTGTTAAAGCTCCTATTTCTCTAGCAACTTCAGCAACAATTGGAGCCGCACCAGTTCCACTACCACCGCCCATACCAGCAGTAATAAAAACCATATCTGCACCTTCCAAAGCTGAAGCTATTTCGTTTCTACTTTCTTCTGCTGCTTTTTGTCCTACCACTGGATTTCCACCAGCACCTAATCCTTTTGTAAGTTTTTCACCTATTTGTAATTTTTTATCTGCTTTAGAACTTAAAAGAGCTTGAGAATCTGTATTTATTGAAATAAATTCGACACCTTCAAATCCACTGCCAATCATTCTGTTGATAGCGTTACCACCACCACCACCGACACCGATTACTTTTATTACGGCTCCTTCAGCCAAGGATCTTTTTTCTGCCATATATATTTTTACACCTTAAAATCAAAATCAAAAAAACAATTAAGAATCCTAATAAAGAATTCTCTTATATAGTGTTACATTAAAACACTTTAATTTCAATATTTTAGATTAAAAAAATTTATAAATCACTTAAGAAATTTTTAACCTTTATACATTTTATGCCTAAACTGGTTTTATTGCAATAACTACTAAAAAGTAAAAAGTAAAAAGTAAAAAGTTAGAAGATTTAATGAGTTCTTTTAACTTTTAACTTCTCACTTTTAACTAAAAATTACCACCAAGCATAATATTTTTTATCTAAAAACCCTATTACTTTTGCAGATATTTTATCTTTAAGAGATACTTTTTTTATAGCAGTTGCATGACTTGTCCAATCTTCGATAAAAGTTCTTACCATTTTATTAGGTGCTGTTCCTCCATCTACTACAACACTAGTTTCTCTAAAAGTAGTAAAAGCTTGTCTAGTAAAATTAGTAGAACCTGCTAATAATTTATTACTATCAGTTACACACATTTTCATATGTAATTCTTGACCTGCAAATCTTGGATCATACCATCTTACAGGAACATTATTTTTTACCAACTCTACAGCAGGCATCATATTAGGATAATAGCTAGGAACTGGTATTCCACCAGCATATTTATCATTAGTATTTTTTCTATCCATTAATACTTTAACTTCTACACCTCTTTTATGAGCTCTAATTAAAGCATTGGTAACATCCATATCACTAAATTCTAAAACAGCTAAATAAACGCTGGTTTTAGCACTATCAATCATAGAAATTAAAGCTTCTTTTGTACTACTTTCGTTAGGAGCTGTTTTAACTATTTTAACTTGAGCGTCAGCTCCAGGATCGTCTTTCAAAGCTTTTACTACATAAACATATTTAGAAGGAACTTTTTCTGGTACATATTTATCTGATAAAATCCACTCATAAGTAAGTAAGTCAGATGCTTCTTTAGCAGTATCACCTTCTATTTTTAGCATTAAATCTCTGTTTACAACTCCAATATCAAAAAGGTTAAAACCACCTATAATAAAAGTTTTTTGATCTATAACAGTTATTTTATTATGATCTATTTGAAATTTATTTTTTAATAAACCATCATCAACTATTGGCATAAGATGTAAAGGATAAACTCTAAAATCCATATTATTTTTTCTTAAGTACTCTACCACTTTCATTACTTCGTTTCTGGTAGTACCACTAAACCCTAAGTTTGGATCAAAGGTTAATTTTATATCAACACCTTCTTTTTTCTTTTTATTAAGTTCTTCAGCTATTTCTAAACCAATATTACCACCTAATAAAAATAAATCCATTTGAATACTTTTTTGAGCTTTTTTAATAACATCCATCATCATAGGAAGAATTTCTTCTCTATCTATAAAAAGTTGAACTTTATTTGTTTTAAAAGTAGAAGGAGCTGGTTTATTTGGAATTTCTCCTTCATATTGTGCTGCTAATAAATTAGGTGTTTGAACTTGTTGTGCTATCTTAGCTGCTTTGTCAAATTCTTGTTTTACATTATCTGCAACTTCAGATTTGGTTATTTTTCCATCATTATCTTTATCAAGAACTTTCATCTCATTTTTATCAAGCTTTGCTTGCTCTTGAGTTAAAAACTCTGGGTTACTTTTATCAGTTTCACTGAAAATTTTACTTGCTGTTTCAGCTGCAAAAGTATTAACTTCATCTTTTGAAACTACAGGAGCACTTTCTTGTTCTGGAGCTAAAAGCATTGAATTATCAGCTCTTGAGCACGACAAAGTAATAACAGAAACTGCTAAAAGGCTTACAAATTTTTTTGATATATCTTTCATATCTTTTCCTTAAAATTTTACAAACACATAATTATAGCTATCTAATTTATTATAGTTATTTTTGGGTTAACCTTGCCTAAAAAATACATTAAATTTTTCTTATAAAACAAAGTAACTAATAATCAACTATTTATTCTTCATTAATTATACCGTAATAAACCATAAAATCTTTAAATCTTTCTCTATAAACATCAGCTCCTTCTTGATGATAATAATGATCAAAAAGATCATTATAATCCGTTGAAACTAATAGTTCATCTTCATCTTCTACATAAACTATCGTATCACCATCTTCTTCAGTTTTTATAACATATATAGTCCAATCAGTATTATATTTATTCATAGCAAGAACAACATAACCCAATATTTCTTTTACGGTCTTTTTTATACCTTCCAAATTAAGTTGTTTTTGAAGTGATTCTTTTGTATAAGGATATGGTAGTTCTGCGTTATAAAACATATTAACCTCTTTTTTAAGTTAAAAGTTAAAAGTTAAAAGAAAAAGAATAAGTTAAATCTTCTAACTTCTAACTCTTAACTTCTAACTAATTTTACCCTTGAGCATCCTGCAATCTATCTATATCATTAATAGAAATTTGTTGGTGACTAATAGAAATAATACCTTCATCTTGTAATCTATTTAAAGCTCTAGTAACTGTTTCTCTAGACGAACCAACCATATTAGCTAAATCTTGGTGAGTCATTCTTAAGGCTCTAATTTTTTCTTTATTTTCTTCTTTAGCTGCATCTCTTTCAGCTTTTAATAAGTTATAAATAGTACTTGCAACTCTACCATGAACATCTTTAAAAGCTAAATCTTGAACTTGTTCATTAATTTGTCTAATTCTTCTAGTTAAATCTTTCATTATTGCAATAGCAATAGAAGGGTTTTCAAAAATAACTCTTTCGAAGTCTGTTTTACTTATAGAAAGTAATTTTACATCGTTGTCCATAGCTTCTGAAGTTGCTGATCTTGGCATATTATCAAAAATAGCCATTTCTCCAAAAAAATCACCTGCTTTTAAAATAGTTAAAGTTTTTTCTCTACCATCTATGGCAACTTTAGAAATTTTTATTCTTCCATTTTTTATGATATAAAGTGCATCTCCATAATCACCTTCATGAAAAACTATATTTTTTTTAGAATAATTTTTTTCTGAGGTAGCTTGTGCAATTTTAGTTAAGCTTTCATCATCAACTCCACTAAAAATAGGCACTTTTTTTAAAAAAACAACTTTAGATTCTAGGTCTAGCTTTTTATTATTAGATATAACAGCCATAAGATTAATATCCTTACTTAAATTAAATACACCAAAAAACAACTTAAATTATCTTAAATTTTACTTTAACTTAAATAATTTAACAAGTTGTTAATTTAATTTTTATGTAATTTTTTTTTTAAGATCGATTACTCTTACTCATTCTTTTTTATCTTATTAACCTAATGTATTTAATAATATGTCAAATATTAAAATAGTTTTTTAGATAAATTAGATACAAATTCTTTGATAATAAATGCTCTTAGCTTTTTTACACATACTATTTTATTAATATAAAATAGAAATAATAAAAGTAAGATTTGAAAATAGTAGCTATTAATTTTTTATGTAATTTTTTTGGAATAGTTACAAGTTGCTAGTCATTTTTAAATTAAAAAGTTTTCAATTTATTTTATAAATAGCAACTTAGATTAATTATTATATTTATAATTAGTTTTTTAAAATATATGGATTATAAACATATTCTTTAGAAAAATCACCAGATATTTTAAGTGTATTAGCATATTTTTTAGCTGGGTTAAAAAATAATACTCCTAAATCTTTTGCAGATAAGGAATAACTAATAGCAAAAGATAAAATACCTGCATCTGTTTTACCTGGTCCACTTACTCTATTAGAATCAAAATGTCTTGGTAAATTTTTATAGTTTACTAATTCATCTGCATAATCAAAAGTTCCATCTAATAATTTACCATCACCCATATTAGTTTTTTCTACATAGTATTTCCAAAAAGTATCATGAATAGGTTTTAATTGATACATATATTCAGATTTACCATCTTGATAATAATCAGGAGTATTACTTCTTGAAGGCATAAAAGTAAAACCTTCTTTTAATTTTAATTTTTTGGCATTAGTAAATTTATCTCTTTTTTTATCCATGTTATAAATACCATGTCCACCCCATTCAACATAAACTCCAGCATGAGTTCCACCACCATCAGCATTATCACCTAAAAGTTTTACAAAAGGCATATCTAGTTGTTTTTCTCCACCTGTTACACCAGAATCTCCTGTAGGATAAACCTCCGTATTTAAATGAGCTTGTGTAGATAATAAAATAACTTTTTCATAATCTTTTGCTGTAGCTTTTTTTACTACTACTTGTAAATTTTCCATATCATTTTCATGCCAATTATAAGGAATAGCAGGAGAAGAAGTTGACCAATCTAAAGGATGAAATAAAGAGTAAGTAATAAAATAATGTGTTTTAGTTTCTACTAAGGCAAAATATACATTTGCAGGTAATTTAAATTTTCCACTTCTTAAGCTTTCTTCATTATTATTACCAATAAGATCATTATCAAAATCTGCTGCGGTTACAAAATCCCAATTGGTTCTTTTTTCTACATTTTCTTTTACATTAGTTTCTTGAAATATAATAGGAGCATATTTATAAACAACATTTTTTTGCTCTGAAGTTAAATTTTCATCGGCTAAACGTGTATTTTTACTTTTGTATATTTCTAAGGTATCAACATCAGTATGTTTTTCATTAGTTGCACAAGAAAAATTAAGTAATGCAGAAGTTAATAAAAGAGAAACTAATACTTTTTTTAGCATAAAAATTAATACCAATCATCTATCTATAATTTATATAATTATAACTTATATTTTTTTATTAAGGAAAAATATTTTTAATTAGATTAAGGTTTAAAATAAAAAAAAACATTGTACTTTAGAAAAAAAACTTATAAAATTTAAACCTATATTTTTATGGAGTTATTTTATGTTTTTTAATTTTAGAAAAACCAAAGTTACAATTTCAGCTTTAATTTTAAGTACATTTTTTACTTTTTCACAAGTGGCTTTTGCAAGTGATTTGGGTTATAAAAAATTCTGTGATACTAAAACTTCAAAATGTGGGTTCAAAGATAAAAACGGGAAAATAGTTATTCCTGCTACTTTTGATTCTGTTAGTAACTTTTCTGAAGATTTGGCTAAAGTAGGAAAAATAACCCCTACTAATAAAGATGCTGCAAAATATGGTTTTATAAATACATCAGGAAAAATAGTTATTCCTATGGCTTTTGATTCTGCTTCTGACTTTTCAGGAGGATTTGCTCAAGTTAGCCAAGGTAAATATCCTAATATTAAAAATTTTACTATAAATAAAAACGGTGATATTGTTAATAAATAATTTAGAACACCTAAAAATTATAAAATGTTTTTAGAAGATAAAATCAAAAATATTTATTCATCAGCTTTAAGCTTATTTAAAATAGGTAATATTTTACAAGCTAAATTAATGCTTGAAGATGCAATAAAAAATAATTATATATCTTCAGAACTATATCAATTATTAGGAATTATAGAAAATCAGTTAAATAATTTAGATAAATCAGAAAATTACTTTATTTTAGCTATTAATAATTTAAAAGAACCTAAAGCTAGTTATTATTCAAATTTAGCTGATATTCTATCTAAAAAACAAAAATATGATTTAGCTATTAATAATTTAGAAAAAGCTTTAAATATAGATAAAAATTATTATCCAGCTAAATACAATTTAGCAAATATTTATAAAAATATTGGTAATTTAGAAAAAGCTATAGAGTATTATTTATTGGCTATAAAAGATAAAAATGATGATTATAAACCTTTTTTTAATCTAGCAAATTGTTTTTATCAATTAGTTGATTATAATAATGCTCTAAAATACTATTTAAAAACTATAGAATTAAATCCCAAATTAAATAATATTTATTATACTATTGGATATATATATGAAAAACTTAGAAAATATGATGATAGTTTAAAATATTATCTTAAAGTTGAAGAAAATAACTCTTTATATAAAGATGCCTGTAAAAGAATAGCTATTTCTTATGAAGAAACAGGAAGATTAGAAAAAGCTAAAAAATATTATCAAAAATATTATAATTTAGAAAAAACTATAGGGGTAAAATTGCATTTAGATTTTATGTGCCAACCTATATTTTTATCTAATAAAGAAATAGCTATTTATAGAGAAAAAGTATTAAATAAAATACCAAATTATATAAATAAAATTAATTTAGCTGATTTAGATAATTTTTTACCTAATATACCTCCTTTTATTTATCAAGGTAAAATAAATAAAGAAATAAAAGAAACTTATGCAAGTATATTTGAAAACTTTGTTAATAATGACTTTAAAGATTCTGTAACAACATTTAATTCTGAAATAAAATCTAAAAAAATAAAATTAGGCTTTTTTCTTAGTATTGGTCAAGAAAGCTCTTTTTCTAACTTAATGGGTGATTTTATTAATAATTTTGATAAAAACATTTTTGATATTTTTGTAATTTGTATAAGCTCAAGTGGTAAAGAAATTTTAACTCATTTTTTTAGTAAAGATAAAATATTTTTTATTGAATATAATTCTAGTTTTATTGAAATAATAAAGGGCTTAAAAATTTTGGATTTAGATATTTTATATCATTGGGAAGTAGGAACTACGTTTATAAATTATTTTGTACCTTTTTTTAAAACAGCAAAAATACAATGTACCAGCTTGGGTTGGCCAGAAACTTCTGGAATAAAACAAATGGATTATTTTATTTCTAATACTTTTATGGAAAAAGCTGGTTCCGATAGCCATTATACTGAAAAATTAATAAAAATGAATAATTTACCTCTTATTTATAAAAAAATAACTATAAAAGAAAATTTTACTCCTGAACAATTAGGCTTACCAAATAATTATAATTATTATACTTGTTTACAAAATATCAAAAAAATACATCCTGATTTTGATTTTATTTTAAAAAATATTTTAGAAAAAGATGAAAAAGCACTTATTATTTTTGTAGAAGATTTTAATGAGTTAAATACCTTAACTTTAAAAAATCGTTTTAGAATTACTATACCAGAATTTTATGAAAGAATATTATTTTTAGAAAGATTATCTTATCAAGAATACTTAAATTTAATTAAATACTCCGATATTATTTTAGATACTCTTTACACAGGAGGAGGTAATACTTCTATAGAAGCTTTTTCTATTGGGACACCAATAATAACTTTACCTGCTGAGATGCAAAGAGGAAGATTTACTTATGCTTTATATAAAATATTAGATATTCAAGATTGTATTGCAAACTCTATAGAAGAATATATAAATTTAGCTTTAGATACAGTAAAAGATAAAAATAGAAGAAATAATATTTCTGAATGTATAAAAAATAAGAACTATTTATTATTTAATGCTGAAAATAGTATAAAAGAGTTAGAGCAAGTTTTTATTACTTTAGTGAATAATTAAAATTTTATTGCTATACTTATTTAATTATTATAAAAATATCTTTTGTATTTAATGGAAAATAATTACAATAAAAATTTAATAGCTAAAATAACAGAATTGATTTTTTCTGAAGGTTTTAATGAAGTAGCACCTAATAATTTGCAAAATAAAGTTATTAGTCTTTTAAATGAATCAGGTTATTCTATAATACGTTCGCATATTTTTCTAAATACTTTACACCCACAAATTGGTTTTGAAATATTTAGGTGGTTTAAAAAAGATTTTTATATGGATGTAGGTATAAAAACTGAAATACATAATAAAAAAGTATATGAATATGGTGATGCAATAGTTGAAAAAGTAGGTTTTTATCATATTGCAAAAGATTATCGTATATTTCAAAATAGTCCTTTGTATTATGTTTTTGAAACAAAAAATACCTATCGGTATAAATTTGATAAAGAAGAAAAAAATTTTACTTATTCTATATTAAAAGATTTTGAAGAAATGGGAGTAACAGATTATTTAGTTTTACCATTAGATTATAATTTTTATAATAATTATGGTGTAATAACTTGGGTAACTAATAAAGAAGCTGGTTTTACAGATGAAATGTTTTTTACTCTAGAAAAATTATCTGTAATACTTTCTGCTTATTTAAGAACTTATTTAGAAAAACAATTAACAAATGTCCTCTTATCTACTTATCTTGGTAAAACCACAGGAGAAAAAGTTCTGAGTGGACAAATTAAAAGAGGTGATATTCAAAAAATAGAATCTGCTATTTGGTTTTCAGATATTAGAGATTTTAGTGTGTTATCAAATCAATTTGAAACTAATCAAATAATTGATTGGGTTAATGAGTATTTTGATTTAATTAGTAAGGCTATTTTAGAAAATGGTGGGGAAATTTTAAAATTTATAGGTGATGCTGTTTTGGCTATTTTTCCAGTAGAACAAGAAAAAAATGCTTCTTATGTTTGTAAAAGTGCTTTAAAAGCAATGCAAAAAGCTAATAATGAATTGATTTTACTTAATGAAAAAAGAGAAACCAAAAACTTACCAAAATTAAATCATGGAATTGGTTTACATTTTGGTTTAGTTGAATATGGTAATATAGGAGCTTCAAATCGACTTGATTTTACAGTTATGGGTGCTACTGTAAATCTTGCTTCTAGAATAGAAAGCTTATGCTCTAAATTAAAAGAAATTACTTTAATGTCTGAAGATTTTGTTAAAAATCTTGATAAAAATACTTTTGAATATTTAGGTGAATTTGAAGTTAAAGGTTTTGATAAAACTAAAAAAATATTTAAATTATAACTCTTAACCAAAATTTTAGGTAATTTTCAAAAATAAAAAGCTATAACAAAGTATCTTATTTTAATTTGGTTTTTATTATGAGCAATGCTATAAATAATTTTAATCTTGTTCCTCCAGATGAATTATTTAGTAAACAAAAAAACTCTCCCAAAATAGCTCAACCTGAAATTGTTACAACAAAAAAGCCTAGTTTTTCTAATGATAATTTTACTGAAAATTTAACCAATAAAAAAGCTAATACACCTAAAATAGCTAATATTTCTTTATTTGGGTTAGGTGAAAAACTCCAAGGTTTAAAAGGAATAAAAGTAGATCAAATAAAATTAGGTGATTTTGGTTTAAAAATAAATAATACCTCTTCATTAAATCTTCCACCAAGAAAAAATAATGCTGTTTCAGGATCTCAATTCATTGAAAGCACAAAAGGATTACCAAGAGATGTAAGAGAAAAAATGATTTTAAATGAAGTTTTAAATGGAAATGTACCAGATTTTGCGAGAAATTTTAAAGAAATAACCCTTTCAACTACAGATTCTACAGGGCAAAAACACACTGGAAAAGTTCAAGTTTTACCAGATTATGTTGCTATAGGTTCTAACAATGATTTTATTAGAGTCCCTATGGATCCTATGACAGCTCAGAAAATAGCAAATAAAACAGGTACTATGTTACCAACCAGAAAAATGGTAAATGATATTTATAAACAAGCTTCTGCAAAATTATCCCCACAACCTTTACCAGCAGGAGCTACTATGATGTCTAGTGAATATTATCAAAAACATCAAAGTATGGTAGAAAATCAAAGAACTTCTAAAGGCTATAATTTAGGAGATTTAACTTCAGGTCATAAAAAAGATTTAGTTATTACAAACTTATTGGATTCTAATCCTAAAAAAGTAGCTATTTATGGATGGCATCAAAATAACGGAAAAGCTATTCAACCACTAAGTACTATACATGAAGATACTTATGCGGATTATAGTCATGGAGTAAGATTAGTAAATCAAACTATGATTTTGGATGGTAAAAAAGTAAAAGTTGAGGATGTACTAAAAAATCCAGAGCTTTCTAAAATGCTTAGTGATGAAGGGGTTATAAATAATACTAAGATAAGAATTCGAAATTAGTTTTTTATTTTTAGTAATTTCAATAGGGCTTAAATTTATTTTAAATAGCATTAATAGTTTCTAAATATTCATTAGCTTCTTTTTCAAAACTAAAATCTAATTTTATAGCTTTTTTTATTCTTTCTAGCCATTTTTCTAAATAATAATACTTATTAACAGCATATTTTAAAGTATTTATCAAATTATCTTTAGTAAAATCAAATATTTTAAAATGAATATTTTCTGTTTCTAGCTCTTTACTTTCTCTAAATAAAATAGGTAATACTCCATGTTTAAGAGCTTTTTTTAGCATGGCTTTATTATTAAAATTAAAAGAAATATCTAAAATCATATCAGACGCAGAGAGTACTTTATTTATATTTTCTTCTGAAGCTTCTAAAGAAACTACCATACAATTTGAAGTAAAAGAGTATTTTTTTATATTTTTTTCAAAATCAGATAAATCATAGCCTAAAATAACTATTTGTATTTCCATAACTAAAATATATTGTACTATTGAATTAAGTAGTATCATTTCATACTTACTCATTTCTATTGCAGGTATTACTATCATAGGTATTTCAGTATGATTTTGAAAATTTAAATCATTTTGTAACTTTAATTTAGCTTCTATTTTATAATTTTCAGAAAAACTATTTTCATCTAAACCTGTTATTTTAGAAATACTTTTTGCAATATACTTAACTTTATGTATATTTTTAAGTAAAATACCTTCCAAATAACTAACACTAGAGTTTTTTAGGGCTATTTCTTCAAAAACATCTTTTGATTTTATTATTATAGTATCTGCAAAATCTAAACCTATTTTTAAAAAGTTTATTTTCCCATAAAACTCTAATTCTCCAGAATAAAAATACTTATAGCTTATTCTAGCAAATTTTAATAATTCTACTTCAGCAATACCTTGATGCTCTAAACTATAAATATTTAAAATAAGATGCTTATTTATATTTTGTTGTTTTAATAAAAAAGGTAAAAGGCATAAATGCCAATCGTTTATCATTATTTTATAATCTATAGTTAAAATTTTTATTAATTCTAAAGTACAAATAGAAAAAAAAGTAAATCTTAAATTATTATCATGATCATAAATAAGTTCTCTATTTCTAAAGAAATAATCTTCATAAATAAAATAAATAGTAAGATTATCCTCTTTATAAGAATAAAATCTTACTAATAAATCATTTATAGTAGTTACATAAATTTCTTTGATAGGTAAGTTTTTTTCTTTTATATTTTTGTATAAGGGTAAAACTAAAGCTATTTCAACTTTTTCTTTTAACTCTTTTACTAAATTATAAATATTTTTACCTAAATCACCGGAATTTGATAAAGAAAAATATTCTGTACAAGGTATTAATAGTTTTTCCATTTTTCTACTTTCAAATATAAATAATTATCTTTATCCCATTTAATTTTAACAAAAAATATTTTTAAAGCTTATTTTTTTAATAAAATTTTGTTTATATCAATAATTTTATTTTTATCAATATTTTTATCTTCATTAGCTAATTTTATTAAATAGGTAGCTTTATCTATACTATTTAAACCATTTAAACCATCTCTATCTTTTGAAGAAAAATAATTATATAAATAATCATAATTAGCTTTAAAAAGTTTTATCTCTTCGATTAAAGTTGTATTATTACTAAATTCTTTAGTTAAAGTCTTAATTGCTTCATTTGTATTATCAGAAGTTAGTAGATATTTTTTAGCAGATTTTACTTTATTTATATTTAATTTTACTAAAGCTAATAAAATTTTATTATTTTTTGCTCTATTTAAATAATCACTATTATTTTTTATAATATATCTTGATTCTAAAATTCTTTTTGCCTCTTCTTTTTTACCTAAAGCTATTTTTACTAATACTAAATCATCTAAGCATTCGTAATTATTTTTTAAAATAGCCTCAGCTTTTTCTAAATATGTTAAATCTGAAGTTTCTATATTTAGACCTTTATTTATATCTTTAAACTCATTTAAGTAAGATTTTAGCTTATTTTTTAAATCACTAGTTTGTACATTATTTTGTATTTTTTCTAAATAAGGGAGTAAATTTTTAGCATAATAGTCTTTTTTTATAAAATAATTTAAACCAGAAGGTTCTTCATAAACTAGATATTTTAATGCTTCAGTATATTCTTTTTTATCCCAATAGATATTACCTATTTTATTTAATAAAATATATCTTGGTAATCTTGTATTACTAATAGAAGATTCTTTTAAGGCTAATTTATAATAATCTAAAGCTTTAGTAGTTTTTAATTCGTTTTCATAAATATAACCTAAAATAAAATAATAGTATTTTTTATTAATAGGTCTAAGGTTTTCTAACGTTTCTATTGCTAAATTATTATTTCCTTTTAAAAAGTAGTATAGCCCTTTATTGTATAAATATTCTGGTGAATTTTTTAAACTATTTATATTAGTATCTAAAAAATCAATTCTATCTAAATAAGCTTTAAGTACACTCTCATTTTTAATTTCAGGATAAGGATTTAATTTATCAAAAAAGAGATTTTCTAAGTAAGTAGTAGCTATATTTAAATATTCTTTTTCATCATACGGATTTTTTATTAAATTATTAAAAGTATCAATCTCTATAGGAAAAAACTTATAAATAAATACAATTTTTTCTTTATTATCTACTTGATTATAAAAAAAGCTTTCTCTTAATCTAATTTTATTAGAAAAATCATTATAATCAATAGAAGGTTGATTTAAGTATTTTATTAGAGGGTTAAAAGAAAAAATGGTACTTATAAAAACAAAACTTATTAATAGAGATGGTATATAAAGCTGTGATAAATTTTTTATACTGCCTAAAAATCCTTTAAATAAACCAATTTCTTTATTAGAATACCATTTGTAATCTAAAAATCTTATAATAAAAGCTAATAACCATAATGCAGAAGAAAAATATCCTTGATTTAGTAAGTTAATAAAAAATGAACTTGTTAAACTAGAAGAATTATCAATCATAGAAAAACTATTAATAATGCTTGAAATTAAATCTATAGATGCTAATAAAGTTAGAAATATTATACTGATTTCACCAGAAATATATAACCAAATAGCTATTGAAATAAAGAATAAAGTATTTATGTTTCCTATTTGAACAAAATTAGTTAATAAAAAAGTAAACATTGAAACTAAAAATAATATTATTCCTTGATATAAAAAATTCTGTAAATAAATTTCTTTTTTACTTATAGCTCTTGTAAATAATAATTCTTCTTTTGATAGCATAATAAATTTAGGACTTATTAAAATTAAAATTGCATAAAAAATAAACATAAGTATAAGAGGAGTTGTATTATTAAAAAGCCTTTCAGTATTTGGATTTATATCATTATAAAAGTTAAAATAAGTAAAAGCTCCTTTTATTGAAAAATATAAAACTATTAATAAGCCAATAAAAAAATATTGCGTATAAAAAGCTTGAAGAGGTTTATTTATAAATTTAAAATTATGCCATTTTTTACTAATTAAGCTTTTATATTCTTTTAATTCCATTTTTTTATCAAAAAATTCTACAGAAAAAATTCTTGATTTTTTTATGGATAATAACTCATCTTCATCCTTTCCAATATTAACTATTTCATTATCACCATTATAATTTAGTATAAATTTATAGCTATAAAAAAGATAAATAAACCAAAGTATAAATCCTATTTCTTGAGCTATTGCATAGTGATTAGCAATGGTAGCAAAGTAAATAAATAAAGGTACTCCATATTGTAATAATTTAAAAATTATTTTTAAATTACTCAAGGAAATTAAACAAAGAAAAAAAGTTAAACTAGAAACAAATAAACCTTCTAAAAAATAATAATTGTCTTTATTAAAAGAGTTAATAAAAACTTCATTACTTAATATTTTTAAGATTATTATAAAAATATTCAAAGAAAAAAAGTATTTAAAATAATTTTTGAAAAGGTTTTCTAATAATTCTTTTCTTTTTAAACTTCTAGTGTAAAAAAACTCATTAAAAAATGACACTTTTAAACAGGGTAAAATAATTGAAAATAAAGATAATGTAGCTGATTCCAATAATACTTTTATAATTAAGTAATATATAAAAAAGTATGTGTTTTTATTATCAAAAACATTATAGTTTAATTTATTAAAAAAACTTGAAAGGATTATTATTAAAACTTCAAACCCTAAAGTTAGTAAAAAAGTAAAAATAATTGAATTTTTAAAGCTATTATTAAATAAATATGCTTTTTTTTGCATGTTTTTATTCCTTTATTATAAAAAATAAAATATATAAATTTATATTTTCTGAAATTTTTAGGTATAAGCTAGAAAAATATCTTCTAAACTTAAATGAGTTATGTCTATAAGTGATTCTGGAAACATTTGCTTCAATTCTGTTATTTTATCATTATTCCAATTTTTAAAAGTAATATTTAAAGTATTATTTGAAGTAGAAATTTTTAGAGCATCTTTTATTTTTATATCAACCAAATCTTTTTTGGTAGCAATTCTAACTTTTTTAGTTGTATTTTTTAAAGTTTCTAAATCAGTTTCTATTTTCATTTCTCCTTTTACAATTATGCCTATATTATCAGCTATTTTTTCTAAATCAGTTAATAAATGGGAGGATATTATAACACTAGTTCCAGATTCATTAATTAATTCAATCATACTTTCCAAAAAATCTTTTCTAGCTAAAGGGTCTAAGCCTCCAGCGGGTTCATCTAAAACTAACAATTTTGGTCTATGCCCAATAGCCATAATAAGAGCTAATTTTTGTCTAGTTCCTCTTGATAAAGAAAAAACTCTTTTATTAAGTGGTAATTCTAATTTTTTTACCCATTGTTCAACATAATTAAGATCCCAATTATCATAAAAACTACCATTATAATTAAGCATTTCAGAAACTTTTAACCAAGGTATTAACTGCATAGAATCTGATGAATAACCAATTTGCTCTTTTAATTTTTTATTCATTTCTAAGGGATTACAACCTAAAACTTTTATTTCACCAGTATTTGGTTTTAGTAAAGACATAATAATTCTAATAAGAGTTGATTTACCTGCTCCATTCTGACCTAATAATCCATATACAGAACCTTCAGGTACATTTATATTTAAGTTATTTAGAGCTAAAGAACTATTATCATATTTTTTTGTTAAATTAGTAGCTTTAACTATTAAATTGCTCATTTTCATCACCTCCTAAAATTACTTTTTCCCAATTTTCATTTATATAGTTTATAAAGCTATCTTTATCTAAACCAATCCATTTAGCATCTTTAACACATTTTTCTATTAATTGCATGATTTTAAATTCCTTATCTTTTTTGGTTATATCTATAGATTTTTCTGTAACAAAAGAGCCTTTTCCAACATAAGTTTTTAAAACGCCTTCTCTTTCAAGTTCTCTAATAGCTTTTGCTACAGTATTAGGATTAACACAAAGTTCTAAGGCTATATCTCTTATAGTTGGAATACTTTTTCCTACTTCAAATACTCCAATCGAAATAGCATGTTTTATTTGCTCTACGATTTGTAAATAAACTGGTATCCCACTAGTAGGGTTTATTTTTAAATACATTAATAAACTCCAAAATTTAATAAATTAATCGTTAGATAAATAAAAGTCTTCACCGTTTTTATCTTTTATATGTTTTTTTTCTTCTAAATTTGCAAATATTTCATATGAAGCTATTTTACAATTTGAATCTCTTATAGGTATATATATTAAAATACCTTTTGTTATTGCTTTTTTTGTATCACTTACAAAACCTAAATCTTTACCAAATGGATTTGAAATATTTTTATAATATTTAAGCTTTTTTGCTTCTTGTAGTAATTCTGTAGCACTTTTAGGATAAATACCATTATGCTCAATAGCGTATGTTTCAAGCATTGTCTGAAAAGTATGCATATTACCTTTTATTTTGCTAATTATTTCTTTTTCAGAAATATTATTCTCTTTTATTTCTAAATCTTTAGAATAAGATGTATTTGCTATGCTAAATAAAAAAACACTCGCAAGTAAAACTTTTTTAAAAAAGTTAATTTTTTGGCTCATTTTAAAATACCTTTTTTTTAATATTGTATATTTGTACTATTTAACTAGTACAATAATATAATAATACAATAAAAAATATTTTTCAAGTTTTTTTTGTTTCCTTAATAAGAAATTAATAAGATGATTATTTTAAGTATAGTTAGTCTTATATAGCTATGCTCTTATAAATGTAATACAAAAGTATTTTTATTTAAAAGGTTTTTTATTGTTTAAATTGTATTCTAAAAATACTACTTAGCTATATAATTCTTTCTTTTGACATATCATCTAAAGCATTTTTTAATGTAAAATCAGAAGCTAATTTATAAATATCAAAGCATTGAGATAAATTACTTTGACTATCTAAATCTATTGCTAATACTTTTTTATCTTTTGATATTAAATGAGCTAAATTAAAGGCAGTTGTTGTTTTTCATACTCTACCTTTATTTTGGCATATAGTAATAATTTTTACCATATAAAACAACTCTTTTAGAAGTTTAAAGTTTATTTATAAAAAAAACTGTGGATATAAATACAAATTAAATTTTTTTTAATATATATTATATTAGTTATTTTTTTATTTTTTATGCTAAAAGAATGTAAATGAGTTACAATATTATATATTATGGTAATTAAAAAGAAATTAAAACGTCCAGAAAAAGAGCCTAATTTATTATTAAAAATAAAAGAAGCTATAAACTCTGGTAATTATAGAGATGTTACTCATGCATTAGAAAGAAGTATAGAACGAGCCATAACTAGAGCAGAATACCTATATGTATTAAAAAATGGTAGGCATGAAAAAAAGAAAGATGAATTTAAAGAAGAATATAATAATTGGAATTATGCTATAAGAGGAAAAACTCTTGATGAAAAAGAATTAAGAGTTATTGTATCTTTTGAGGAAAATGGATTATTAGTAATAACAGTTATTGATTTGGAGTTAAAATGAAAAAAACAAAAACAGAAAAAATTTTTATCGATAATGGTTTTGGTTTTCCTATTATTCTTTTAAATGTTCCAATGATTTTAATTAGAGATATATGGACACCAAATATTGATTATAAAAAACTAACAAGTACAGTTCTTAAAAACCTTGTTATAAAACCAACAAGGCTTACAGGTAATGAAATAAAATTTATAAGACTTACATTTGAAATGACTTTAAAAGAATTTTCCGAAAGGTTTTATGTAACTCATCCTTGTGTTATTAATTGGGAAAAAGAAAAAGATAATTCAACAAATATGAATTGGATAACTGAAAAAGATATTAGGCTTTTTATTTTTGATAAATTAAGTAAAGAAGAAGATTTAAGGGTTATTTATGAAAAGTTAGAAAAAGAGCCTAATAATTCAGAATATAAAGAACCTAAATTTGATGTTAAAAAGCTTGAATTATCCTATGCCTAAAAATATATATTTATAAAAGTACATGTAGAAAAAAATAGTAAAATAAAATAAAATAAAAAAATAAGAAATAATAAAAGAGCAATATATACGTTTAAAAATCATTATTAGCCAATTTATCTAGCATATCTTCTACATGGTGATTTTGAGTATAATATCTACTCTCTTATAAATGAAGTACAAAATTAATTGTAAAAGTTGCTTATACTCATCCTCAAGTCATGCTGAAGTCATTCTGAATTTATTTCAGAATAAGTAACTTTTTATAGGTTTAAAATATAGGATTAACTATAAAAATAGATGTTTTATTTTGAGTTATTACTTATTTTAAGTTAATTAAATATGTTTAGACATTTTTTCTAAAGATGAAATAATGGCTAATTTACAATGATTATAAGTTAATCCACCTTGTAAATATGCAGTATAAGGATCTCTTAAAGGCCCATCTGCACTAAGTTCTATAGTAGAACCTTCAATAAAATTACCTGCTGCCATAATAACATTATCTTCATAACCTGGAACAATATCAGGTATAGGGCTAACATAAGAATCTACAGGAGAATTTTCTTGAACTGCCTTACAAAAAGCTTCTAAAACCTTAGGTTTTTTAAATTTTATAGATTGAATAATATCTGTTCTTTTTTGATCATATTTAGGCGAAACTTCAAAACCCAAATCCTCAAAAACTTTAGAAGCTAAAATAGCACCTTTTACAGCTTGCATTACAATATGAGGAGCTATAAAAACACCTTGAAAAGCTAATCTTAAAAAGTCTAAAGTTGCTCCACCTTCTCTACCAATACCTGGAGCATATAAACGACAAGCAGATCTTTCAACTAAATCGGCTCTACCTGCTATATAACCACCGCAAGGAACAATTCCACCACCAGGGTTTTTTATTAAAGAGCCTATTACCAAATCAGCTCCAACATCAGTTGGTTCTAAAGTTTCAGTAAATTCACCATAACAATTATCAGTTATAATAATAATATTTTCTTTTATTTCTCTGATTTTTTTACAAATTACTCTTAATTCTTCCATTGTAACTGAATTTCTCCAATCATAACCTCTTGATCTTTGAATCCATGCTACTTTGGTTTTTTCATTAATAGCTTTAGATAGATTTTCTAAATCAACTTTTTTTTCTTCATTTAATTCTAATTGTTTATAAGTAACTCCCCAATCCATTAAAGAACCTTGATTATTACCTCTTAAACCTATTACTTCTTCTAAAGTATCATAAGGTTTACCTACTACAGCTAACATCTCATCTCCTGTTGATAAACAACCAAAAAGACCTGTAGCTAAAGCGTGAGTGCCAGAGGCAAAATGAGGTCTTACTAAGGCACTTTCAGTATTAAAAATTTTAGCATAAACTCTTTCTAAAGCTTCTCTTCCGATATCGTTATGTCCATAACCTGTTGTACCTTTTAGGTGGTGTTCACCTACTTCATTACTTTTAAAAGCTTCAAGAACTTTTTTTTGATTTTCAAATTCAATCTCTTCTAAACCTCTAAATATCTCTTGTAGTTCTGATTCAGCTTTTTTTACTTTTTCAAAAAACATTTTTTTCCTTTATTCTAAATACGTTATAAAATTCATTATTTATCCTTAGTAAGTATAAACTAAAAAATTATTTTATAACAAGTAAAGCATTTTATAGATATGTAAGGGTTTTTGGTTTAATTTTTTTAATATATCTTATCTTGTAAAAATTTTAAAAATAAAGTTCGGAGTAAGTTATTTATAATTATGGTAAATAACATATTGAAAAACCAGAACCCTCTTTTTCACAAAAATCAGTCCAATTAACAGCAGATAACCCTACAAATTTTGTATTTGTAAAAAATATATTATATCTATCTTCTACTATTTCTCTATGAGAGTAATCTCCTATATAAATTTTATTTTGCCCATTATCTTTATGAAAAACTATTACTTTATCAAATATTCTATCTTCTGAAATTTTCCATATCCCAGTTTGTGATAATCCATTTTCATTTATTTCTAAGTTTCTACCATCTGTAACTACTGCTAAAGCTTTAAAATTATCTTTTAAGATTTTTTTATAATTATAAATTAAATCTTTTTCTAAATTTTTAAAAGTATTTTTTATTAATTTTATTAATTTACTTTTTAAATTGCCAATATCTGAAATAAAAACAGGTTCATTTTCGACTTCTATATAAGAATTATTATTTGTATTTATACTCCCATTTTTAAACTTTATAATTTTTATTTCTTGTTCATTATTATCAACAAATAATTTAATGTATAAATTACTATAAGAATTTGGACTATTATTTATTTCTTGTTCAAAATAAATTTTAACTGTTTTTTCTGATTTTATATTTTTAATTAATAATAAAGTTCCATTTTTCTGATTTTTAATTTTGTAATTATCTTCAAAAATAAATTCTTTATTATCTTCAAAATATTTTTTTATAGAAGTAGAAATAAATATGAGTCTTTCATAAAACTGTTCTTGTATTTCAAAATAAGGCTTAATGTAATTCTGAACATCAGGATTATCTAAAATTTCATCTTCCATCTTATCAGTTATATTAAAAGGTATTTTTACAGTTTTATTTTTTTCAAATACTGTTTTACCATAAATTATTTTAGCCCCTTTTCCACTTATAAATTCACCATTAAAACCAAGAATATTTAAGACACTATTTTCTTGGTGTCTCAAAGTAGAAAATAAAATATTAATATCAATATAATCATTTATCTTTTCAGGTTTGGATAAAACAGAAGGGTTTTCATCAATTTTTTTTAATAATTTTTTATACCATAAATTATCATCAATATCTATATTTAAATAAATTTCTCCATTTTTTATTGTATAATCTTTATCAATAAATTTATTTAAATATTTCTTCTTATTATTTCCTATAAAATAACTTCTACTAACTGTTATTAAAAGTTTAGTTTTATCTGGAAAATTAGTTTTTATTTTTAAATATAAGCTAGAATCTTTTATGTTTTTATTTAATTCTATAAAATAATTTATTTTTTGATTGTTTTTTAAATAACTTTCTTCATAATCAATAGTTAATTTATTATCTAAATATGATTTAAACTCATTTGATCTATCCCAATTTCCATAAGGAGCAAAAAAAGCTCTTGCGATAGTATAAATATCTAATTCACTATCTGTTTCTTTACATACAAAAATAGCTAAAGCATTGATATTTTTTTTATCTTTTAAATATTCATTAATAGCAAATTTTATATTATTTTCTACTTCTAATTTACTTAATCCTTCTGGTAATTTAATATAAAATTTTTTTCTTATAATATTTCCATAAGAAACATCTTCTTCATTTAAAATTTCAGAATAACTTTTTTTTAAATCATTTTCTAAATTAAAAATATTATCTTTATAACTATTTTTCCAATTTTGGTATTTTTCCCATAATTCATTTGGAGTAGGAAATTCACTTAAAGAAATTATTTTTTCTCTTAAATTTATATCCTTTATAGTTTTATCATGAAATAAAAAATTATCCCCACTAGTAGCAAAAGCAAATGGAATATCAAGTATTTCTGCATACTCTAAGGCTTGTTTAATTCCATTATTTATTTTTGATTTTTTTGATTTAACTTCTATTACTGATATTGGTAAATTTTCGTTATAATAAAGAACATAATCTGCTTTTCTACGTGTTTTTGCAAGAAAAGTTTCTTGTTTAAATTTATCTTTCCAGCCAGATTTTATAATGGCTGGAGTTATATATTTTATAGAAATATCTAATCCTATATCCTCAAAAAATTTAAATATTTTTTGAGGATTATTTGTTTCTAAAATATGTTTAGGAATATAATCTATTTGATTATTCGATAAATTAATAAATTTTAAATTAAGAAGAGATGATATTTCAGTAGGGATTTCTTTTATTTGGTTATTCGATAAATCAAGAAGTTCTAAGTTAAGAAGAGATGATATTTCAGGAGGGATCTCTTTTATTTGATTATTCGATAAATTAATAAATTTTAAATTAAGAAGAGATGATATTTCAGTAGGGATTTCTTTTATTTGGTTATTCGATAAATTAATAAATTCTAAGTTAAGAAGAGATGATATTTCAGTAGGGATTTCTTTTATTTGGTTATTCGATAAATTAATAAATTTTAAATTAAGAAGAGATGATATTTCAGTAGGGATTTCTTTTATTTGATTTTTATGTGAATAAAGAGTAGTTAAATTAGAAAGAGATGCTATTTCAGTAGGGATTTCTTTTATTCGGTTATTATGTGAATAAAGAGTAGTTAAATTAGAAAGAGATGCTATTTCAGTAGGGATTTCTTTTATTTGATTTTTATATAAATAAATTTCTTTTAAATTTTTTAATTTTTCTATCTCTTTGGGTATATTTTCTAAATTATTATAGTTAAGCAACAAAATTTCCAAATTCTTAAGTTCAAAAAGTTCAAGAGGAATTTCTTTTAAATTTGTAGCATTTATGTCTAACTTTTTTAATTTAGTTAATTGATTAATTTTGGGAGATATAAAACCTAAATCATTTTTACCTAAATAAAGGATTTCTAAATTTTTTAAATTATACAATTCATCAGGAATTTCTGTTAATTGATTATTAGATAAATTTATTATTCTAATATTTTTTAATTTTGATATTTTATTAGGTATTTTATTTAAATAATTTAAATTTAAGTATAAAACCTCTAGACTTTCTATTTTGAATATTTCATTAGGTATTTCGTTTAAATGATTATTGAATAAAAAAATCTTTTTTAAATTTTTTAGCTTATTCATTCCATTAGGTAATTGATAAATTCTATTTTTATTTAAATAAATTTCTTCAAGATTTGTAAGTTCTGTAAGTTCATTTGGTAAGTCCATAAGTTCGTTTTCACTTAAATTAATAGACTTTAAATTTTTCAGTTTTGAAATACTACTTGGTAATTTTGATATTTTATTTTTTGATAAATCTAGTTTTTGTAAATTTATAATGTTAAAAACTTCTTCTGGAAAAGAGGTTAGATTTTCATTATTTCTAATATACTCAACTGAATCTGAAATATCATCATTTTTTATAATAAAATTAATTATTCTTTTAGGATTTTTATAGTCATTAATAATATCAAAAGGTATTTCCAGTTTAATATTATTTGCTAAATGCAACTCTTTTAAATTTTTTAATTTTTCTATCTCTTTGGGTATATTTTCTAAATTATTAGAGTTAAGTAACAAAATTTCTAAATTCTCAAGGTCAAAAAGTTCAATAGGAATTTCTTTTAAATTTGTAGTATTTAGGTATAACTCTTTTAATTTAGTTAATTGATTAATTTTTGGAGATATAAAACCTAAATCATTTTCACCTAAATAAAGGATTTCTAAATTTTTTAAATTATACAATTCATCTGGAATTTCTTTTAATTCATTTCTTCCAATTTTTAAACTCTTTAAATTTACTAAGTTTTCAATTTCTTTTGGAATAGATTTTATTTTATTTCCCCCTATATCTAAAACTTCTATATTCTTAATAACAGGTAATTCAAAATTACTTATTGGAAAATTTTCTAAAATATTATATTGAAAATAAATTTCTTTTAATTTTTCTAGTTTAAATACTTTTTCATCTATTTTATTAATCTTATTAATAGATAAGTCTAATTTTTCTAAATTTAACATACTAAAAATTTCATCAGGTATTTGTTTTAAATTTTTATTAGTAGCTTCATATATAGATTTTTGTATTAATAAAATACTCTTTAAATCTTCAATTAATGGCTTGTTTTTTTCATTTATGTTTTTATTCAATCTCTCTAAACATTTATCACAAAAATAAGCTGATTTTATATTATTATCAATTTGAGTTTTATTATTTAAAAAATCAAATATACAATTATTTGAGTCCTTATGTCTAAAATCATCTATCTTACTTGAGATTTTCATTGCTATCAAATAAATAGCAAAGTTAACTATAGAAGAATCTGTTAACTTGTTCCAATTATTAAAAGAAAATATACTTATATCATTATAAATTTCGTAAAAATAGTTATTAGTATATTTTTTTTCTGTAAAATAAATAGTAAATAAAATACTTTTATTGTCTTGTTCAAATCTTAATTGTTCTTGTACTTTTTTATGACTTGAATCAAAAACAATTTTTTCATCATTTAAAATTATTTTTAGAGAGCCTTCTCTAAATTTTAGATATTTACAAATTTTATTTAATTTATCTATAATTTCTTTTAAATTTATATTAAAATTAACATCTTTATATATATTAATTATAGTTTTTTTTATATTAGCTTCATAAATTATTTCATTTGTATTTTTTATTTCTTTTTCTATTGCTACAGCCCAGTTTTTTATATAATTTTTTTTATTATCATTAGTATTTTGTATTTCTTTAATTACTTCTTGAGCTTTTTCAGGTAGAAAAAAGTTTAAAACTGTTAATTCTTGAGCTTTTTCTAATAATTGTCTTTTTTCCCAAGGTAAAAATCTTTTGTTATATTGCCATAATAAGGAAGCTAATTTTAATCTTTCATTTTTTCCAAATTTATTATCAAAATCTTTTATAAGATATAATTTAACATTTTTTTCTACTTCATAAAGATTGTCAGATATTCTTATACATAATTTAGAAAATAGAAACTTACTTTCATTAGAATAAGATAATAATTTTCCTTTTGGTAGAAAAAAATTTAATCTAACAAAATGGACTAATTCAGATGTAAATGCAACAGATATTGAAAGATAATATACTAAATCTAATAAATTATTCCCATATTCTTCCTTAAAATTTTCTATAAGAAATTCAGCTTCTTCTTTATCATATTCCATTTTTTATAACCTCAATTTCTTTATAGAAGAAAATAAGCTATCCGAATCTAAAGTTATCATTGGTACACTTTCTGATAAATATGAAGCAGTTGAATATTCCCAATCTTCTTTTGGTATGGGATTCAGCCATAATACATTATCACTATATTTTTTCAAAAATTTAAAATATGAAATAGAAGATAGTATTCTTAAAATATTATAATTTGAATTACTCGCTCCAGCATCACTTATAATAAAAATAACTAAGTTTTTATTTTCTTGTTTCAATATATTTTCAATATTTACTATACTTTTTAAGTTGGAATCTAAATAAACTTTAGTATTTTTTGCTTCTTTTATATCATTATAAATACTTTTTAATGATGGGAATAACTCACCTTCTTTTAATTTCAATAAAGGACTTTTATTAACATTAAATATTGGTAAATTGTAAAAATAATAATCATAAACATTTAGTTTCCCTAAAACTTTTTTTGTTTCTTTTACTAAATAATCTGTAAAGTTATGAAAATGTATCATAGAACCTCTTCTATCTATGAGAAACATTATTTTAATAGGTTCATTTTTTTTGTTAGTATATAAAGCTGGCGTTATAACTCCTATATCACATCTTTTTTGTATTGTTTTTTCTACATCTATTTCAATAGAATTAAAATTTGTATTAGCTATTTTTTTTATAGTTTTAAAATAATTTTGTATAGAGTATTTATCTATTTGATATTTTTGATTAAATATAAACTTAGTATTAAAGATTTTTATTAATTCTTCTTCTTTTAAGTCATTTTCTTCTATAAATATTTTGGGTAATTCATAAGAATTTTTTTCTTTAGTTTCATCAATTTTTTGAACTAATTTATTTTCAGGGATATTTTCTGTAGTTAATTCAGTTTTAGGTTTATTTTCAATATATTCATTATTTATTATAGGTTTAATATTATTAGGTTTATTTGAATCTATTCTAGTTTCATATTCCTCTTTTATACTCCAACTTGTAAAATCAAAATATTCAAAAGTTTCATAAATAAGTTCTATATCTTCTTTTGATTTAGCCCATAATAAACAACATAAATTTTTAAATTCTTCACTTGATTTTAACCCAAAGCCTAAAGATAATGAACTTTTTAAATCATTCAAGCTTTCAATAGATAGTTTTAAACCTGAGTTTTTTAAATAAATAAAAAGCTCAAGTAATTTATCAGGAGTTTTGTTCATTTTGTATAAATTTATCTTTTACTCTTTGTTGATCATATTTATTTTTTATTAAAGCTCCCAAGTAACTTAGTTTATCTAAATCTTCTTCTTGAGCTTCAAAATATTTTAAATATCCAGCCCAATCTATTAACTCACTTAAACTAGGTTTCCTCGATAAATCTTTAATTTCTCTTATTTCTAATATTATATCAGCTAGTTTTTGATTAAAAATCTTATATTTTCCCTCATCAGTAGCTATATTTTTATTTTCTTTTTCATGTAGTTCTAAAATTTCTTTTATTTTATCCTTATCTGGGAAATCTAAATAATAAAAAATACATCTTCTTAAAAAAGCTGGTGGCAAGGGTTTTTCTTCATTATCAGTTATAATTATTATAGGTTTAGGATTAGTTTCTTCTAATTTTATATGTTCATTTTTATTTTCAGTAACAATAAATTCATATTTTTCTAATTCTAAAAGTAAATCATTTGGAAAATCAAAATCAGCTTTATCTATTTCATCAATAAGTACAACAGATTGAATATTATAATCTTTACTATTTTTTATAGCTCTACCAAGAGCGTTATAAGTTATATAATTACTAATATCTTTTAATTCCCTTAACTCAGCATCATAAAGGCGATTAATAGCATCGTAAGAATATAATAGATCTTTTCCTTTACTTATAGATTTTACATAAAATTTTTCTAAAGGTAGTCCTAAGTGATAAGCTACTAAATCTGCTAAGGTTGTTTTACCACAACCAGGTTCACCTTGTATTAACAAAGGTTTTTCTAATGCTATTGCTAAGTTAACAGCATCAATTAATTCATCTTTTGCAAAATATTTTGGTTTTTCTTTTATAATACAATAATTTTCAATTCTCTGTTTTTCGCATTCATTTGTTATTTTTTCTATAAATTGATTTTTTATAGGTTCTGCATTTATATCAAATTTTAACATTATCTTTTTTTCCTTCTAATATAGAAATAAAATCATCAAAATCTTTTACAGACTTTTTTAATGTATTAATTGTTTTATTTAAAAAAGTATATAATACTTTTATATTCAAAATAACTTTATTATTATCATATTGCAATTTAGATAACGTTTTTAACGTATTATTTCTTGAGTCATCAAAATTCCAACTTTTAAACTTAAATATATCTTGAATCCATTTATTTAAATGAAATTCCTTAAAAATAGGAGGATCTATAGTTATAAAATTAAAATCAAAGTTAAGATCTTCACTATTATTTGATGATATTATTATAAATATAATGTTTTTATTATCATTTTTTTTCTCTATATTTAATATTGATTTATCAAAATCAATATGTTTTATTATTATAGGAACTACTAAATTATTATCAGAATCATTTTCTTCTAATATTAAATTTAAATCTTCTAAAAAAGACTCATTATCTGTATTTATATCTACACTAATTTCTTTTGTTTTTTTAAAGTTACTACTTACTAGTATAGACTCAATTCTTTTAAAAAAATTATCTTTTATATTATTATCTTTTATACAAATATAAAAAAATCTACATGTAAATTTTTTGTCATAAAATTCTTCTTCAAAACTTTCAACAGACTTTACTAAATCAAAATCACAAACATCTAGAGAAACATTAGAAATAATATTATCAACTGTTTTTATAGAACATAAATTATTTTTTTTAATTAGTTCTAAATATTTTTTTATAGGAATAAAGAAAACTCTTGCTATAGATTCATTTTCTGGTACTTTAGCTTGTATGCCTAAAATATAACTCTTTTCATTGTGATGTAAAATTATGCCACCACCAGAAAGACCATTAATTTCATCGTATGTTGCTATTTTAGTTAACTCACATTCAAAATATATATCTTTTTCGTCTCCATCTGAATAATTAAGCTTATGTGACCTAAATTCTTTAATATCATTTTTTCTACATTTAGGGAAACCAATAAGTCTATATAGATTATTTTCATCATATTGATTATGAGCTATTAATATATTTTTTATTGAACTTCTTTTTTTTATTTTTATTATTGCTGTATCATATTCTTCTTCAGAATAAATATCAATAATATCGTCTTTATCTATTTTTTCATTACTATAAAGTTTAATTTCTATAGAATCTTTATTTTTTAAATTTTTATCTTCTTTTGATATTTCTATAACATGCCTACAAGTAAAAATATAATCATAATCATCAGAATCAGGTCTAACTAAACAACCACTACCCTCATCTATCATTACAGAAAATTCTTTTATTTTATCTACAGACATATTAGTTATTTATGGTATCAGAATCTAAAATAGAAAAGCTAAAATCATTTTTATCATTTTCTTTAAAAATCCTTTTACTTCTTTCAATATAATTAAAAAACAAATTAGTATTACGATTTTTTATTTGATTAAAATTTATAATTCTTGCTAAACATTTTTTATCAGGTAATTGGTGTATATCTCCATTTGTCAATATTACAAAATTATTAGAATCAATTAACTTTAATAATTCATAATTAGTATTAAAAGAACTTCCATGATGAGAAACTTTTACAAAATCAGCTTTTAAAGGACTCGTTTCAGAATATCCAAAATTTATAAGTGATTCAATAATATCACTTGGGTGAGAGTCAGCTAAAAACAAGTAATTTTTTTCGTTAAAAGTTAAAATAAAACTAATAGAACTTCCATTAGGAACAGTTGCATCTTCTTTAAACTTACTTTTTACTTTGTCTATATTATCTTCATCTTTGTCTATATGCTCTTTTAATGTTGAGTTGTAATCATTAGGTTTTGAACTAGTATTTGTGTTAGTTTTTTCCTTTTCATATTTATCAAGCATTTTCTGTAATTTATTTTCTTTAGGTGATAAAATTTTAAATTCTACTCCAAATTCAAAATCATTAAATTTATCACATGATTTTACAATCTTTCTATTGGATATATTTTTATTCTCAATAAAATATTCAAATTTTATTCTTTGTTTTGTGCTTGTATTTGTTGAATCTGTTTCTAAATTTAATTCTTTAATATTATCTATATTTTCTGATTCACTGAAAAACTCAGCAACATTTTTGCTAGAATTAAACCATAACTCACCTATTAAATTTGGATCAAAATTCTTATTTTCAAACCAACTTATTAAGCCTCCTATATGATCAGAATCGTCATGAGTAAGTATTAAAATATCTATTTTTTCATTTTTTTGATTTAGCTCATCTATTAAGTTTTTTAATACGCCATCTTCAAATTTACCTTTATTATTTTTAAATCTATAAGTTTTACTAGTTCCACCATCTATTAAAATATTTCTTTTAACTTTTTCTTTGTCCTCAAAGCTAATTAAAATACAATCACCATGACAAGCTTTTAAAAATCTAAATTTCAAAGGAAACCTCTATTCCATATAATTTAAAAACATAAAAAAATTCAAAACGCAATAATTATAACATAAAGATTTTATGATTCAAATTTATATTACTTATAAATAAAAAATACTTTTTATTCTAAACCTATAAAAAAATGTGGGTTTGAAAAAGAGGGCAAAGCACTGCTTTGCCCCTACAAAATACTGGGTTTGATACCAATATTTTTTGTAAAATTATAACTTATATTTTTATTTTATTTATAAATAGCATAGAACATTCAAGCCTGTTCTCTACTGTTCACGATTCACGATTCATGCTCCTACTCTTCTCACTTCTAACTTTTAACTTTTAACTATTCTCTTCATACTTTTAACCAAAAATAATATAATCTATTAAGAGGTAAAAAAATGTCTAAAACAAATGCTGTAAGAATACTTGATGCAAAAAAAATAAACTATTCTCTTCATACTTATGAAGTAGATGAAGAAAATCTTGATGCTGTAACAGTTGCAAATAAAATAAATGCAGAGCCAGAATCTGTTTTTAAAACTTTGGTTGCAAGAGGTGATAAAAATGGAATTAATGTTTTTTGTATTCCCGGTAATATGGAATTAGACCTAAAAAAATCAGCTTCTATAAGTGGTAATAAAAAAGTAGAAATGATTAAGGTAAAAGAAATTACTGATTTAACAGGTTATATAAGAGGTGGTTGTTCTCCTATTGGTATGAAAAAAGAATATCCTACTTATATAGATGAAACGTGTAATTTATTTGATGAAATATATATTAGTGCAGGTGTTAGAGGAACTCAAATAAAAATTTCTCCTAATGATTTAAAAGAATTAATTAATGCTGTTTTTGCAGATTTAATTTTATAAAATTTCTCGAAGCTCTGCTTCGGGGTAATGTAGGGATTCCCCAGCCTACTTCGGGTTTAATAACTAGAAGGAGGTCTTAATTTTATTCTAAAAGAAGGCTATAATATAATTAAAAATTATAACTAAAAAATAAAAATAACTATGTACTATTTAAAAATTTTACTAATAGGCTTTTGGTTAGTATTTTTTTGTATAATTGGTTTGTTAAAATCAATTACAAGATGGGGCGATACCAAATTAGGGACAGAATATGCCAGATCTTTTTCTGAAAAAGCTTTAAAAATTATGAATATAAAATTAGAGTTAGAAGGTTTAGAAAATCTAAAAAATCAACCTTGTATATATACTTTAAATCATCAAAGTAATTTTGATATGGCTACCTTCGGAGCTGTTTATCCAGAAAATACTGTAATAATAGGTAAAAAAGAACTTATTTGGTTTCCTTTTTTTGGACTTTTTTATAAAGCTTCTGGAAACATAATGATTGATAGAAAAAATAAAACTAAAGCTATAGATTCTCTGGATCAAGTAGTTTCAGAAATAAAAAATAGAAAAGTATCTGTTTGGGTTTTTCCAGAAGGTACAAGAAATAAAACAGGAAAAGGTTTATTACCTTTCAAAAAAGGTTCTTTTCATATGGCTATAGCTGCAAAAGTGCCTGTAGTTCCTGTAGTTTGTAGTCCTGTAAAAAAAGTAATTGATAGTAAAAATAAAAAGTTTTTAGGAGGTACTCTTAAAATACAAGTTTTACCACCTATTTCTACTAAAGATATGACAGAAAAAGATGTTGAACCTTTAATGAATTTAGTAAGAGAGAAAATGCTTTTTGTAGTTGATAATGCCTGATTAATACTGTTTATAAAGCATATATTTTATTATTATAATGATATAATATAGACAATTATATTTTAGGATTATTTACTTGTTTGGATTAATGAAACCAGCTCTTTGCGGAGCTGAACAAAATATAAAAAATGAATATAGACTTCATTACTGCGGAACTTGTAAAGTTATGGGTACCTTTTACAGCCAAAAATCTAGATTAACCCTTAATAATGATATTGTTTTTCTAAGTGAAATATTATCTTATTTATCAAATGAGATAAAAGATTTTACTTTATGGAATAAAAATTTACATGCAAAAAATTGTTTCAAACTTCCTTATAAAAAAGAAAATATACCTAACTCCTTAAAGTTTGCTTCTACTTTAAATATTATTCTTGCCAAATTAAAAATAAAGGATAATGTAGAAGATACTAAAAATAGTAAAAAGTATTTATGGAAAATATTAGATTTTTCTTTTGAAAATGAATTTAAAAAAGCTAAAAAACAGTTAAAAAGTTGGAATATAAATATAGATGAAATTATTCAGCAAATAGCTATTCAAAAAGAAAGAGAAGAAAAAGATGTATTTTTTGATACTTCAAAAGAATATCTAGATTTCTGTTCTGAACCTACATCAATTATTACAGCTTTATCTTTTAAAAATAGTGTTAAAGTAATAGAAAAAGAACATTATGGCGATACTATGTATTTATTAGGCTATAATTTTGGAAAATTAATTTATTTGCTAGATGCTTTTGAAGATGTAGAAAAAGATTATAAAAAAAATAATTTTAATGCTATAAATAAAGCTTTTAAACTTAAAGGAGAAATACCTTTAGATATAAAAGAAGAATTAGATATTATATTTAAAAACCTAAAAAAAGAAGTTATTTATTATATAAATGAACTAGATATTAATAAAGACAAAAAATTTTATTTTACTAATATATTAACTAATAATTTATCAAAAAAACTTAATTGGTGTTATGATTCTACTTTATCAAAAACTTGTGGTATAAAATCTAAAAATAATTTCTCTATAGATTTATCTAAACCTAATGATAAAAAAAATTCAAATAATAACTCAAATAATAGTAATAAAAAGTCTTGTTTACCAAATTGTTTTATTTCAAGAAGAAATGGTAGGTTTTGTGATTGTTGTTGTGACTCTTGTGATTGTTGCGAAGCTTTAAGTTCTTGTGATACTTGTGCCTGTGATACTTGCCCTTGTGATGGTTGTGCATGTGATGGTTGTGCCTGCGACTGTTAAAAGTTAAGTATTTTACTTGATAAAAATTTATTTTCGGATTATGATACCTTCAAATAATTATTTATTATATTTTAGATAAAATGAAAAAAATAAGAATAGGTACAAGAGGTAGTAAATTAGCTCTTTGGCAAGCAAATCATATAAAAAACTTATTGGAAGATCATAATAAAGATATTTCTTTTGAACTAGTTATTATAAAAACTTCTGGTGATAAAATATTAGATACAGCTCTTTCTAAAATAGGGGATAAAGGACTTTTTACAAAAGAATTAGAAAATGCACTTTTAAATAACGAAATAGATTTAGCTGTTCATAGTATGAAAGACGTTCCTACTAATTTAGATGAAAGATTATATATTTCTACTATTACCAAAAGAGAAGTTAGTAATGATATTTTTATTTCTAATAAATATAAAACTATTGAAGAAATGCCTGAAAAATCAACTATTGGAACTAGTAGCCTAAGAAGAAAAGCTCAATTAGCTAATTTTAGAAAAGACCTTGATTTTATAGATATAAGAGGTAATGTTGATACTAGGCTTCAAAAATTAGATAATAATGAATATGATGCCATAATTTTAGCTTATGCTGGTGTTTATAGATTAGGTTTAAATAATAGAATAACTCAAAAAATACCTTTTGAAATTTCTTTACCTGCTGTAGGGCAAGGTGCTATTGGAATAGAGATTAGAGTAAATGATGATTTTACTCAAAAGGCTATACATAAAATAAATGATTTAGAAACTTTCTTTTGTGTAAGCATAGAAAGAGTTTTTATGAATAAGTTAGAAGGAGGTTGTCAAATTCCTATTGCTTGTCAGACTTTTTTTGATAAAAATAATTTAATTATAAAAGCGTTAGTTTCTGATATAAATGGGAATAAAGTAATAAAGGAAGAGTTAGCTAAAAATTTAACTTTGACAGAAGTTTTGGCTATGGATAAAGAAAAACTTGAGATTCTTATAAAAGAAATAGGGAATGAAATTTCTGATAAAATTATAAAATCAGGTGGTTTGGAAATAATAAAGGGATTAAGAAATTAGTGATACTTAAAAAGTAAATTTATAATTTACAGTTTTTATTACTCTAAATATAAATATCACTATTCATGATTTAGTAAAAAGGAAAAAATATGCAAGAAAGACTTTTTAGTGGAATAAGACCTACAGGTTCTCTACATATAGGAAATTATTTGGGTGCAGTAAAAAATTGGGTAGATTTACAAGAAAAATACGATTCTTTTCTTTGTGTAGTTGATTTACATGCAATAACAACTCCTTTTGAACCAAAAGAATTACCATCTAAAATAAAAGATATGTTTATTGAAGTTTTAGCTTGCGGAGTTGACCCTAATAAAGCTACTCTTTTTGTTCAATCTCATATAAAAGAACATGCCGAACTAGCTTGGATTTTAGGCTCTGTTACTAATTTTAATTGGTTATCAGGTATGATTCAATTTAAAGAAAAATCAGATCAACATCCTGAGCATGTTACAGCAGCTTTATTTAATTACCCAACTTTACAAGCGGCTGATGTAGCTTTATATAAAGCTAAAAAAGTTCCTATAGGTGAAGATCAATTACAACATATTGAATTTGCTAGAGATGTTATAAGAAAGTTTAATTATTCTTATAAAGATGTTTTAATTGAGCCAAAAGAACTTATAACAGAATCAAAAAGAATTATGGGTCTTGATGCTAACGCAAAAATGGGTAAAAGTTTGAATAACTATATAGCTGTTACTTCTAGCAGTGAAGATATTTTTCAGAAACTTAGACCTGCTGTTACAGACCCTGCAAGAATTAGAAAAACAGATGCTGGGACTCCTGAAAAATGTAATATTTATACTAGCTATCATAAATATTTTTCTGATGAAGAAACTCTTAAAGAAGTTCAAGAAGGTTGTACAAAAGCGACTATTGGCTGTATTGATTGTAAAAAAATGCTCCATAAAAATATGGATAAACATTTAACTCCTATAAGAGAAAAATATCATGAAATAAAAGATAATGATAAATATATACAAGAAGTTATTGATTTTGGAAAAGAAAAAGCTCAGAAAGTAGCTAATGAAACTATAAAAGAAGTAAAAGAAGCTATTGGATTAACTTAGATATTTCTAATGATAAAAAAAAATATAATTTTAACCCTAAATAAAGATTTTAAAGAGTATTTAGGGGAAATTAGTTTTTATGATGAAATAGAAGTAGCTGAAGATAATAATCTAATTTGGGTTAAAATTCCAGAATTAACAGAAGAATTAGATTTAATTATAAAAAAAATTCCTTTAGAACATAAATATTATTTTGATGAAAAAAATAGATTATTTGAGTTTGATAAAATAACTCCTATAGAGGTATTAAAAAAATTAAATTGGGAAAGTATTTATGATTTTTTGGATATATCTTTTAGCTTAACAGATACAAAAATAGAAAAAATAGAACCTAACTATAAAGTGGAATTAATAGTCTCTTCCGCTTATCAAAAAGGCTCTGCTTTACTTGTAGATCTAAAAGATTTAAAAAACTATGTAGAAACTTCTTCAAATATAAGATTCAAACATCTAATTTTTGCTTCTAATAATATTCAAAGTATTGTAATAGGTGAACCATTACCAGCTATAAAAGGAAAAGAATATTGCTTAAAAAACAATCTTCTAATCCCTTCAGGATATAGTTTTGAGTTAGAACTCTTATATCCTCTTATAGCTAAAAAACTTAATGCAAAAAATAATGCTTATATACTTTTTTATGAAGATAATACTTATGAAAAAATTCTAATAGAAAATTTTATTCCTGTTTCAAGAAGTGCTATTCGTTTATCAATGCAATAGCTTTTTCTAAAAGTTCATCTTTACCTTCTTTTATTCCTTTGATAGTTGGTTTTACTTCAACATCAATTTTTATTCCAACTCTTTGTGTGTCAGAACCATCTGGATTATAAACTCCTATTCCAGAAATACCTGTAGAAAGCCCTGAACCAACTAAATTTATACTAGATACATTTCCATCTGCTCCCATAGTTTGGTTCCCTACAATTAAAGCCTTAGGAGCTTGTTTTAATGCCATAGCCGTATATTCAGCTTGACTAATACTAGTATTATTTACCAAAATAATTACCTTACCTTTATAATAATCAGGATTTTTTTTACCAGTTTTAAATTTAGGCATTAAGATAAAATTACCAGGATTTTGGGGATCTACAGCAGAAAAAATAACAAACTCTTTTGCTTCTGGATATAAATAATCAGCAAATTTGTTTACTACAAAACTATTAGGATAATTCCTAATATCTATAATTAAACCTTTAGTATTTTTAAAATCAGTTTTTATTTTCTCTAAATCTTTAAATTCAATTTCGCCTAAACTAACATAACCTATATCTTTAGTTAAAAACCTAAAATAAGGTAATTCAATTTTATCTTTATATAGTTTTTTATAAAAATCTCTAAGTAGTAAGGTATCTATAGTAATATTTTTAATATCTGTTCCATTATTAACTTCTATAGTACTTTTATCATTATTAGTTCTAAAAATATCATAAGTTAAAATATGTAATTTACCAGCTTCATTTGAAGCACATAAATACTTATTTTTACTTTTTATAATATCATTAATTTTATTTCCATTTATAGATTCAACTATATCTCCTTTTTTTATACTAGGCTCTAAAGATTCTGTAACTACTAATTTATTTTCAATAAAACTAGCTTTTATAGGTATAGTTTTTAAGCCTTTATCAACTTCATAAACAGATTTACTATTTAAACCTGCATGACTATCATTTATTCTACAAATTAATTCTTCTAAAACTTGAGAATAAGCTAATTCAGATTTTGTTTCCAAAAACTTTGGTATAAATTCTTCTAAAACTTTATTCCAATCTTCACCAATTAGATTCTTATAAGGAAAATAATAATTAATATCATTCCAATATCTAAATAAAGAAAGTATTTTGAATCCATCATCTGGGTGTTTCATTTCACTATAACTATTTTCATTAATAAATTCTGCATTATCTGCACCACCTATTTGAATATAATAATTATCTTCATTTCTTTTTATTTCTTCAATTTCTTTTAATTTAGCTTTTAATTCTTTATCAATCAATTCATTATCAAAAAAACTAAGATCTACTAAAAGTTTATAAGTTTTATTTTTATCTAAAAATCGTTTTTCTTTAGGTAGTTCCCCTAATTTAGTAATCCAATTATAAAGTACTTTATTTAATTCGTTTTTATTTTTTGTTTCTAATACTTTAGGTAAAAGCCTAAATAATTCATAATCTATATTTATAGATCCTTCTCTTACTTTAGGATGATATGCTTTTATAAAACCCCAAATTTTTCCTGTTAGAGCTATATTTTTAATCTCATTTTCTGATAAATTTTTAAGTTTTATATTAGAACCTTTATCAAATTCTTTATCTAATTTTGCTAAAAACTGTTTAGGTTCTATAGACATAATATTTTTATTATCTATTTCTAATTGAGCATTATTTACCCATAATTTACCAGTACCATTAATAGCAAAACCAATACCTATATTTTTAAATTTTTTATCTAAAGGTAAACTTATTTTCAAATTTTTCCAATCATTTTTTCCATCTAAATTTTCTTCTTTTACTTTATTATCATTATTTCCAGATAAAACCAAAACAGCTAAACTTTTTCCTATTACATCTGATTTAACAGAAAAACTTAAAGTAATATTTTTACCTTCGTAGTTATTTGGCACATCAAAATAAATACCAAGTTCTTTTTTTTCAAGGTTTTTTTCAACTTCTATTAAAGTAGAAGCTTTTCCATTAAATATTTCTTTAGTATCATTAGAAACTTTACAACTTCCAAAAGTAATTTGTTCTCTACTTATTTTTGAAAAGGAAAAATTATCACTTACTTCTTTAGAAAGTGGATCCGCCATTCCTATATTATTAAAACATAAAAAAATATTTAGCAAAAAAGACAAAAGCAATTTTTTTTTCATATAAAACCTTTTATAAAAATACCTTTATATATTACAACGAATAAAAATAAAAAAGGTTACAGTAAAAATAAATATTTTTATTCTTATTAGATAATATCTCAGAGAGCTGATCTGGGGTTTTAGGGCGTACGGGTGCATATTAAATTCATTATTTTTTGAAATACAATAATCAAAAAACAACTAAAATCTTGTTTAATATTTTTAATCATATTAAAATCTTATTTCAGATATTAAATTTATACATAGTTAAAAATAAAGTTAAAAATAAAAAATATATGAAACAATACGAAGTTGTAGCAGCAATAATTATTAATGAAAATAAAATTTTATGTACCCAAAGAGGTTTAAGTAAATATAGCTATACATCTGAAAAATATGAATTTCCTGGTGGTAAAATTGATATTGGAGAAACAAAAGAAGAAGCTTTAATTAGAGAAATTAAAGAAGAATTAGAAATGGATATTAATATTGAAAAAGAATTTTTTACTGTTCATCATGAATATCCAGATTTTAAAATAATAATGCACAGCTTTATATGCAAATCAGAAAATACCCAATTAGTACTTAAAGAACATATTGATTTTAAATGGCTAAAAAAAGAAGAGTTATTTCAACTTGATTGGGCAGGAGCTGATATTCCTATTGTTGAAAAGTTGTTAGAATTATATTAAAATAGCACATAAAATAAATACTAAGCTAAAATTTTATTTGGAGGTAATATTTTGCTTTTAAAAGAAAAAGTTAAATATGAAATACCTAAAAATATTTTAGATGAATTAACTCAAGATAACTATAATGAAATTATTTTTAAATTCCTTTTTGATAAAATAAAAGAGATTTTTAATTTTAATATAAAAACTATAGGGAAAATACAATATAAAGCTAATTATCTAGACTTAAAAAATTTAACTTTTTTTGAAATAAAACAAGAAGAAGAAACTTCATTATTAAATACGACTTTTTTTTCTGATAAAAATGAAATTCTACTGGAAGTATTGGATATAAAACTAGATTCTGATACAGAAGAACTTAGAATACAATCAGAAGATTTAAATAATTGGTTATATGATTTTAGTTATATAGAAAAAAAATTAGATAATACTCCTGTTAAATTAAAAAAAATTCTAATAATACAAGATAATTGCAATTATTTAAATGACTTTTGTTTTTTGTTAGATGATAATAAAATAAAATATGATATTTTTAGTTCTAAGGATTTAGATAAAATAAATTTTTCAAATTTTGATAAAATATTATATTTTAATCATATAAATACTATTGAAAATAATTTGGATTTGCAAGAAATAAAAAGTTATTGCGAAAATAAATACCTTAAATTACTTGAAATTTTAAAAAAAGTTAATGAATTAGATAATTTTAACCATAAATTATATTTTATAACTAATGGAGCTAAAAAAGTTACTGATTATGATATAAATATAAATTTTTTACACTCTATAATTCATGGTTTAAATAAAGTGATAAATTATGAATATATTAATTTAAATTCTACAACTATAGATTTAAGCTATAAACCTAATATTGAAGAATTAATTTCACTTTTTCAAGAAATAAAAAATAATTCTAATGAAAAAGACATAGCTTTTAGAAATGAAATTAGATATGTGGCTAGATTTAGAAAAAGTATATTTGAAACTGAAAAATATATAACTAAAATACCTAAACAAGATAATTCTTTTATAAAAAAGATTAGTAATTTATTTAAATCAGAAAATAATATTAAAAATACTTATAAACCTACTTTTTTTAAAATAGATTCTAAGGCTATTTATCTTATTACAGGAGGTTTAGGTGCTTTAGGGTTACTTTTTACTAGATATTTAATAAATAAAGGAGCAAAAAAAATAGTTCTTACTGGTAGAACAGGAATAAAAGATGCTAATACTCAGAATATTATTAATGAATTAGCTAAAAAAGCTGATATTAAAATTATAAAAGCAGATATTTCAAAAGAAAAAGATATAAAAGAACTATTTAATGAAATCTCAAAATTAGGTGAATTAAAAGGCATAATACATTCTGCTGGTATTTTGGATGAAGGTATTATTAAAGAGCAAAATATAGAACAATTTAATAAAATAATGCATCCTAAAGCTTACTCTTTAATAAATTTACATAATAAAACAATAGATTATAATTTAGATTTTTTTATAAATTTTTCTTCCTTTAAATCTCAATTAGGATTACAAGGACACCCTAATTATGCTATAGCTAATATGTTTTTGGATTTATTTTCATATTTCAGAAGAAGTAAAAACTTACCTTGCTTAAGTATTAATTGGACTACTTGGAGTGAAATTGGTTTGGCAGAACAATATAATGAAACTGGAATTTTATCAAAACAAGGTATTTATACTATTAATCCAACTATAGGCTTAGATTTATTTGATATTATTATCAAAAATGATATTGCTAATATTGGAGCTTTTTTCTTAGACCTAAAAAAATTTTTTAAATATTATCCTATGGCACTAAATATACCTATTTTTGAATACATTATAAAAACACAAAAAGTAGAATTAGAAACTTTTACTACTACTAATAAGCGTATTTTAAGAAAAAAAGATCTTAATTTTTTTACTTCTGAAAACAATATTAATAATCTAAAAATAAATAATACTAAAAAAGATGAAACCTCTACAAAAAATCAAAACCACAAATTTAAAGCAGAAGAGCTAGAAAAACTTTTAAAAATAGAAATTGCTAAAATTCTTAAAATACCTCAATCAAAACTAGAATCAGATAAAAATTTAGTTATTTATGGGTTTGATTCTTTGATGGCAATAGAATTAGCTAATATTTTAGAAGATAAATATAAAATTATACTTAACCCTATTATTTTAAAAGATAAAAATAATTTAACTGATTTGAGTACTTATATTTTGAACTCCTAAAAAATAAAAAAAATTGCTATACTATACTTTATTATGAAAGATATGTATTTAGTGAAAAGTTAGAAGTAAAAACTAATATTTATTATATATTTTATAAGCTTTTTATCTAATTAACTTAAGTTGCTAGTGTACTTTAAAGTAAGTTTTACATAACTCATCCCCCTTCCCCTTCTCTTTGCTAAAAGAGAAGGGGAGAAAGTTAAGATTCCCCTCTCTAAGTCATTAGAGATGGGTTGGGGTGAGTTAAGATAAAACTAATTTTTTGATACTAGCAATTTAGATTAATTAGTTTGTTTATTATTAAAATTATGGTGCTTTATTTTGTATTTAAAAAAAGAGGTTTTATTATTTATACTAATTATTTTAAATGTTTCAAATATAGCTATAGCTAATGAGCTAGAAAATACTAAAAAAGAAAAAGAAATAAAAAATGATGAAGCTAATAATGAAATTATTTTAAAGAAAGATACAGAAGAGAATAAAGAGAGCGTTGCTCTCATAAATGAAACATTAAAACAAAGTTCTGAGGTAGTTTCTGGTAAAAATAAAAAAGAAGAAATCAAACCTATAGAAAAAGATAAAAAAAATATAGAAGGTTTTTTTTGGGAAGACAAAGAACCTCTCATAAAAAAAGATATTAATATCGAAGATGTTGCCAATATTTTAATAAAAAAACCCAAAGGTAAAAGTAATAATACAGAAAATCTTAAAGAGTCAAATTATGTTTATGGTGATGCTGGTGGGTTAATTTTCTCAGATTTTTCTAAACTAAATAGTTTTTTATCAGAAAGAAATTATAATACAGTAGAATCTCAATACTTAGTTTTAGGTAGTGGTAGAAGAACTACATTTGGTCGTATTTTACAAGGTAGCGAAGTAACTTTTTTAGTAGGAAATAAAAATACCGTTGCTCAAAATGGTGTAATTGTAAACTTAAATAGCAATATAAATGCTAATTTTAATTTAGGCTATATTTTTTATGCTAAAAATGGACTTCATATTTTCCCTAGTATTGGTTTGGGGTATCAAAGATTATCTATAGATATTTCTAAAGAAGATAAAACCAAAAAAACTACTTTTGAAGAAGTTTTAAAAGACCCCTCTAATTTTTCTTCTTCTGTTTCAAAAAATACTTTTATGGCAGATTTTGGCTTAAGAGCAGAATATCTTTTTAAATTTCCTGAAAACAAAGAAAACCACCTTTTAAATAATATTCAAAATAGAATTCCAATTTCATTTATATTAGGAATAAAAACAGGGTATGTAGTAGATTTATTTTCTATGGATGGTAATGGTAATTTTATTAGTGGTTTATTAAAAAATCCTTTAATAGATATAGGACTTGGAAGAGGAGGTGGAGGTAAAAAAGGTGGTGGACCTTCTGATAATGAGCCTCCTCAAGAAAAATTTCCTGATTTACCAGAAATTAATAGTAATGGCTTTTATATAAAAGTTTATGCAGGTTTTTCTGATAATATTTTAGTTAATACTGTAGATTATCTTAAAGAAGAAGGCATTAAATTTTTTAAAGAAGCTTTTAAAAATAAAAAAGAGGAAAATAAAGTTAATTAACTTAAAGAAGTTACTCTAGCTCTTAATCTCCACTCTATTTCGCTTCTAGTTTCTTCATCTACAACTTCTGCAATTCTTTCTATTATATAATCAGAAAAAGCTAAAAGTAATGAGAATCCTGGATTTATATCAGGACTTATTTGTAAAGCTTCACAAGCTTCAACTATTAATTGTTGACTTTGAGCAAAACCCATATATTCCATAATAATAGAACCTAAGGAGTCTATTGAAGAACTTGTTTGTACATTAAGGTCAATTTGATTAGAAACTAACACTCCTGTTGAAATTAAATATTTCAACATATTATTAGCATCATCATTGAAAAAAGGACAAACATCAAAATATTTTGCCAAACTAAAAGTTATTGGTAGTTCTGTCATAAAAGAAGGAATCCATTCTGGGATTTCTACATTCATATCATTTTGTATTTCATATATCGCTAACTGAGTAAAACTTAATTTACTTTCAAGGTTAGTTATGACAGCTTTTAAATCTGCCATTTCATCCATTTTAGTAGCACTATTCATTAAGATACTTTCTAAAGGAACTTGTATGGTTTGCTGTGGAATATCATAATCATTTATTTCTTCTATACTAAATTTACCTTTATCCCACCAACAAATAACTCTTTGAATAGCATCTACACCATATAACTTATTTAATTCAGCATGTTTAATAACGCCTAACTGAAAATAAACATGAGCTTCCTGCTGAAGTTCTTTTATAATTATTTTCATAAGACAAGTTTTTTGCTCTAGCTTAATCAATTGAAGCAAATTAAATAAACTTATATGTGAAATATCACCTTCCAACAGTATTGTGGACATATTCCTACTTTTTCAAAACAAAATTACTTACAAAATTGTATCATAAAAATATAAAAACTAAAAAAACTTATTTTCATAAAATAAAACTTTTATTATAATTTAATCTGAGGTTATATATGTTTTATTGGATTTTATGGTCAATATCTTTTATTGCACTGTCTGTAACAGTAGCAAAATATACTCAAATTGATTGTTTTTATAGATTCACTAAAGGCTCTAATTATTTAAATAATGGTTTTTATGAAGGTGCAACTCAAGAATTTTCTTTTGTAATAAATAAGCAACCCAAAAATGATAAAGCTTATTATAAAAAAGCTTTGGCTTATTATTATTTAGAGCGTCCATTAGCTTCTATAAAAAGTTTTAATGATGCTATTTTAATAAATCCTAATGATTGTTCTTATTATGTAGGAAGGGCAAATTCTTATGCAAAAGTTTTTAAATATACTGATGCTATGAATGATTTTAATAAAGCCATAGAATTAAAACCTGATTTGGCTGTAAATTATTATAATAGAGGTTTGGCTTTATTAGAACAAAATAAACATGAAGATGCTATTTTAGACTTTGAAAAAGCTATAAATATAGAACAAGAAAACCCTCTTAATTATTATTCAAGAGCTATAGCCTATCTAGAAACAGGTAATTATGATTTAGCTATTTATGATTTTGATTATGTAGAAAAGATTGATCCTAAATATACTAATACTTATATAAATAGAGGATTAGCTTATTACGATTTAGGAGAAGTATATAATGCTCATAAAGATTTTAATAAAGCTGTAAAATTAGATCCTAGAAATCACTACTGTTATTACTTAAGAGGTGTAGTTTATTTAGAGCTAGAAGAATATTATAAAGCTATGGAAGATTTTAATAAAGCTTTAACTATAAATCCAGATCATATGGAGTCTTATTTAAGAAGAGGAGATTGTTTCTATGTTTATCAAGATAATGATAATGCTAGAGAAGATTGGATAATAGCTCAAAAAATGGGCTCTGATGAAGCTAAAGAAAACTTAGAGAAATATTTTGGTTTAAAATTATAATATTTAAATTCTTCTGGATTACTCATAAATTCATCTATTACTCTTCTCTCTTTTATAAAAATATGTTAAATTATTTATGTATTTAAAAATATTATGGAGTTTTTTCAATGCTTTCTAAATGCCCTGAATGTGGTCGTTCTTACCCTGCACATCACGGAGATATTTGTAAAATGTGTGCAGCTAAAAAAAATAAAGCTGCTGAGCCTGAAAAAAAATCAGCAAATACTTCAACTTCTACCACAGGAGCAAAATCAGCTTCTGCTAATCAGGAAGAAGAAGGTAGTATCTTTTTTAAAGAGCAACCACAACAAAAACAAGAAGAAAAAAGTGATTTTATGGATATGTCTATGATATCTGCATCAGGAGCTTTTAAAGAAGATGCCATAAAAAAATTAGCTGAAAAAAATAATGTTTTTGATGTTTGTCCAAATTGTCAAGCTCCAAATGCTTCAGTAGCTCTTTTTTGTGTAGAATGTGGAAAAATGCTGACTATTTCAGCTGGTGAACAAAAAGTTATGGATTATAAACTAACTGATGTAAGAGGTATTACCAAAGAACAATTAGAAATACTAAAAAAAGAAGGTATAGATACTACACTAAAATTATTAGATAAAGCTTATAGCCCAACTAAAAGAAAAACTTTAACATTAAAAACTAATTTAAATGAAGTACTTTTATATAGATTAGTTAATCAATGTGATTTATTAAGATTAGATGGAGTAGAACCACTTAATGCTTATTTATTAGAATTAATTGGTATGAGTACTGTAAAACATTTAGAAAGACGTACTTCGAAAGATATTTTAAATTTAATAAAAGAAAAGAAAAGTGTTTTATTTTCTAAACAAGTAATAATTATTCCGGAAGAAAAATTAGTTAATAGATGGATTGATGATGCTAAAAAGATCCAAAAAGTTGTATCTTAGATAGATAAAATTAAAACCTCCTTCGGGTTGAATACCCCGAAGGAGGTTGGGGACGGGGGCTGTGCCCCCAAATCCCCCCATTACCCCGAAGCAGAGCTTCGAGGAATTCTATAAGGTTAAATCAAAAATATTATCATCTTCGTCATCTTCTATATATTCTATAGTTTCAGCTAAGTCTTCTAAACTCTCATGAAGAGTTAATTTTCTATCAAAAGAAGTTTTAGCTATTATTTCTATAGAATGTCTTTCATCTAATTCTGGTTTAAAAAATTCTTTTTCAGTTATAGATGGACTCAAAGAAAAGTTCGAAGATGTTAAATTTGAATTATCTACTGGTTTTTTATTAAAAGCTTTTTCTTGAATTCTTCTACTTTTATAAAAAACTATTTTATCTCTTATGTATGATTGGTCGTACTCTTTTAAAATTTCTAACCACATTTCTATAGCATTATAAGTTTCAGAACCTATTGGGAAAAAATTATTCATACATATACCTATTTAACAAAAATAGTTTTACCAAAACTCATATTAGTATCTTTGGTATTATAATCTGGATACCAAACATTTTTCTTTATAATTTCTGTATCTCTGGTTCTTACAAAGTTCGCGGTAATATTTTTTAAATCACTAATTTCAAGGTTTTTTATAGGTATTTGTATTTCTACTATCCATTTATTATTTAATTGTTTTACAACCGATTTAATAAATTTATGACTAAAAACTTTATTATTTTTTTCATATTTTTTATTATTATGAATATCAAAAGTAAGATGATGAATAATTTTTTTATCCGTATCATTTAAATATACTTCAACTGAATCTTTTTGAGCATTAACCATTTCAGGTTCTAAATTTTCAAAAGAAATATAAATATTATCCTTATTATAAGCTAATTTTGTTAGTGTTTCTACACTTGTCATAGTAGTTCCATTAAAAGAATAAAAATTTGAAATAGGTTCTATTCTATCCCAAAAATTTAGCTCTAAATTACCATCTATTATAGCTTTTTGAGTGGTTTTAAAAAATTTAGCAGGTGGAGTATATCTAGCTTCTTCTAAAGATTGTAAAAATGGAGGTACAGTTTGTTTAAATGTTTTTCCTATACTATTTTTTCTAAAATCATAAATTTCTATAATTTTTAATCCAAACTCTAATTCATTCAAAAGTTCTTTTAATAATAAAGGAGGTAAATTTAATTTTTTTACTTCTGTAATAGTAGTTTCAAAACTTTTTTTATCATACTTATGCTTTAAGTTTTTAACTTTGGTAGATAAAATACTATTATTATAATTTATTTTACCCAACCAAGATAAAATATTATTATTTAATAGATCTAAAGATTCATTTATACTTTTATCTGGATGAATTGCTGGTTTTCTAAATACACCTTTACTTAAATCTTCAAATGTTTCAGTCCCAAAATGTATTAAAGAAAAAATATTAAAACCAGTAACTTTTCTTTCATGTAATAAATCTACTAAAGGATATAAATCGCTATTTTTATTAAATCTTAAAGCTCCTAAGCTTGGATATAAAAAGTCTTTTCTGGTATCATCATCAGATTCAGTATCCACCCAAGTATTTAGATCTTTAGGTAAATCTGTATATAACATAGGGCATACGAAATCAATCAGAGCTGTATTATACCAATATCTCCAATCTTGCATTTTTAATAAACGAGTTTCTTTTTCATTTCTAAAAACAGCTACACCTAATTTTATTTTTGGTTTATGGGCTAGTATTTCTTTCCTAATACTTTTCACTGATTCTGTAACCTGATTTTCTCTCCAAAGTTGAAATTCTAAGAAATCATTATCACCTTGAATTATTTTTTTTGGGGGCTCTTTTTTATATTTACTAAAATAATAATCTCTAAAATATTTTTTGGTTAAGATATCATCAGGTAATGTTTCATCAAATCTGATATAGTCTAATAAAACACCATCTACAGAATAATTTTTTACTACATTAGAAACTATTTTAGTAACTAACTCTCTTGCTTTTGGTTCTGAAGGACTTAAAAATAAAGGTTCTCTATCTTCAAAATTATATTTTTCTCTTCTTGCCACCAAATCTGGATATTTTTTTAAAAAAGAATCTCCCCATAAAGGCGATTTTACTCTGAAACACCAAAACCAAGGATAAACTTCCAAATTATTTTTATGAGCTACTTCAATGATATATTCTAAAACATCAAAATCACTTGCTTTAAATCTATCATCTGTATCTGAAATATTATTAGGGTAAATACTATAACCTCTTCTAAAAACCTCTGGATAAATAACATTAAAATTAGCTTTTTTTATTTTTATTATTAATTCTTCTATTTCTTTTTTTGTTGTAGGAATAGTATCTGTATCAAGGTATAAACCTCTAGTTTCTATGTTTCTAGAATACATCAAAGATAAATCAGCAAGTTTTATATTATTATTAAAAATATTTAGAGAGTTTTTATCTTTTAAGTTTTTAGCTTCTTTAGTTGCTAAATTTATATAATTTTTAGCATTTATATAATCAACATCTTTAAAAGCTTTTTTAGTATTTTCAAATTTTTTTTCTATATAAATTAATTTAGCTTTTGCTTCTTTTTTTTCTTTTTCTGTAATTAAAGTATTTTTAGAACTCTTTTTTTTATCATTAATATTAGCATTAGCTATTAATTCATTTTTATTCTTTTCATTTGAGGATGAGTTTTTAGATTCACTTAATACTTTATTATAAGCTTCTGATTTACTATTATTATAAATAGTAAAAAATAAAGTACTAGATAAAACTAGGCTTAAAAAGAGTTTTTTTTTCATAAAATTACTATAAATTTTGCTGTAAAACAATTTCATTTTTTTCTTTATATAAATATAGTTAATAAAATAGGGTAATTCTTGTTAGAAAGGATCATCATCCCAATTATCATCTAATTTTTTAGTCACTTTTTTACCAACAGTTCTTACTTTGGTGGTATCTTTAACTTTTTCTTCTTGCTCTTCGAAAGTACTTATAGAAGCATCTAAAGCAGAAGATTTCATACTATCCCAATTTTTAGGTCTAGAAACTTTATCTTCTTCTATCTGCTCTGCTTGAACATCTACTTGACTATTATAATTAGTTAACATAGGGGTTTTTTCTAATTTTTTTGCTTTAGAAATAGCAGAGTTTAATAAAGAGTCTATATCATTTAACTCATCTAATAAGGAGCTTTTTATTTCGTTATTTTTTTCATTCATGATAAAAAACCAAAACAGCAAAAATTATAATTTATATTTTAAAATAGATATATTATGAGTTATGATGAACTACTAATTAGCTCATTCTACTCTGTAATTACTACTTATTATATATAAAAGCAACTAACTAAAATATTATCATAAATTTTCTATGCTTTGTTGAAAAATATTTTATAAAATAATAAATACAATACTATGATTATTTTAATATAGCTTAATGCTAAAATTATAATAGAACATTTAAAATTAATTTACTAAATCTAAAAAAATATTCTATAATGAAAATTATACAAAAAAATAAAATAAGTTTTTATCAAATTTAATAGATACAATATTTTCAAGAGATGGTAAGGTTAATTTTATAAATATGAGTAGATATTGAAATTATCATGAAAAAAACTTATCAAATAATTTTAAAAAAACAGAAATAAATTTTACTAAAATAAACGAAAAAGCGTTATAAGAAGTAAAAATAGAAGAGTCAATAATAGTTCCTGACTGTATTTTTGTAAAAAATAAACGTAGATACCATAACTAAAAGCTACTTAAATTATTTTTATGCAAATTTGACCTTAACCATGATTTTGCAATAAATCAAAATTAGTACCTAGAACTATTGAATTTGGATACTATATCTGCTTAAATATATTCACAATATTGAAATAAAATTGAAAAATCAAAATATGAAAGGTCTAATTTGATGAAGAAATTAATTATTATATTGTTATCAATTTCTTTTTTTTCTATAAATAGCAAGGAAATAAAAGCAGAAAACCTTATTGATGCTGAACAAGATTTAATTAATAAAATAAAAATAATGAAAAAAGAGAATAAAAAAGCTATTTTCTCCTTAGTAAATAAAGATACAATGAGAATGGAAGGTTATATTAAAGAAAATAGTTATAATGATTATTTAAAAGTAATTAATAATGATATTAAAACATTAATTGTAAATTCAGGTGGTGGTGATACAACTAATGGAGTAAAAATAGGTTTGGATATATTTAAAAGGAAACTAACAGTTATAGTTGAAGGTGTTGCAATGTCAAGTGCTGCCAATTATATATTTTTAGCGGGTCAAAAAAAAATAATTAAAATGGGTGCTGTTGGTTTTCATGGTAATACTCAATCATCAAATAGAAAAACAGATTTTGATAATTTAAAAAAAGAACTTCAATCTAAATATAAAATAACAGATGAAGATTTTAACCAGATGAAAAATAAAGCTTTTGAAACTGAAAAATTAGAAACCAATTTTAATAATGAAATTGGTATCTCTCAGAAATTTTTTGATATGCCTCAAGAAGAAGTAAAATGTCTTGAAAATAATCTTAAATTTGAATTGGATTTTTTTGTTCCTTCAAATTCAACTATGGAGAAATTTGGTATTAAAAATATTGAAGGGCAATCTGATATTAACTTTGCAGAAAAATTAGGAATAAAAGTAATTTATTTTTAAAGTATCAAATTTATCTTGTTTTAGACTTATTTTGAATAGAAAAATTAGTAACCCCTAAAATAAACGATAAAATAAATAATTAGTCTAAGTTGCTATTTATACCTAAAAAAATAAGGTCGTTGAGCTTAGTCGAAATGCAATTATTTTTTTGGTTCACTGATTCTATCAATTTTAATAATTATAGCTAATACCTTATAAATGAAGTACAAAATTAATTGTAAAAGTTGCTTACTGCCATACCTTTGTAAAAAGGTTTGTCATTTTAGATTAATTATAAAAATTACTTAAATATTTTTTCTAAATCATAGCTTTATTTAAATATTTGATCTTATTAAAAACTCTGATAAAATACTAGAGGTAATGTTTTTAAGGAGAATAAAAATGAAACTTTTTATTGACTCTGCAAATATTGATGAAATAAAAGAAGTTGCTGGGTGGGGTGTAATATCAGGCGTTACAACAAATCCTTCTCTTATTGCAAAAGAAGGGAAAGATTTAAAAACAGTTGTATCTCAAATTTGCCGAATTATTGATGGCCCTGTAAGTGTTGAAGCTATAGGCTTAAGAACAGAAGATATGATAAAAGAAGGTAGAGAATATGCTTCTTGGAATCCTAATGTTGTAGTAAAATTACCTATGACAGAACAAGCTATAAAAGCAACTAAAATATTGAGCAGTGATGGAATAAAAACTAATATTACCCTTGTTTTTTCAGCAAACCAAGCTATGTTAGCGGCTATTGCAGGAGCTACTTTTATTAGTGCTTTTATTGGTAGAGTAGATGATGCTGGTGGTAATGGAGTAGCTCTTGTAAAAGAAATAAAATCTGTTTTTGATCATTTTGTTTATGACACTCAAATAATTTCTGCAAGTATAAGAACTCCTCAACACGTTACCGAAGTAGCAAAAATTGGGTCTGATATTTCAACTATTCCATATAAAGTTTTAAAACAAATGTTTCAACACCCTTTAACAGATTCAGGAATAAAAAGATTTTTAGAAGACTGGCAAACAGTACCTAGTTATAAAGTACCCCAAAATGCTTAATTTTTAATTATATTGTAAAAAGGTAATATTTATTTAATGAATATTGTAGTAATTGTAAAAAGAACAGATCCGGCACAAAGCCAAGATAGAACTAATGCTATTGATTTTTATGACAGAGTAGCAGTTGAAACTGCTGTTGAAATAAAAGAAAAATCTTTTATGGTTCCAACCACTGTAAGTGCTATTTGTATAGCTCCTGTAGAATCATCTCAAGTAATTAGAGAATGTTTTGCTTTGGGTGCAGATGATGCTTATTTATTAGATGATCCTCAATTTGAAAAAGTTGATTTAGATGGATTAATAAAAGTTTTAGCTAGAGGTATAAAAAAAGCAGGTAATGTTGATCTTATAGTTATGGGTGGAAGTTCTAAAGATACTGTTTTAATTAATTTAGGTAAAAAATTAGCTGAAAACTTAGGTTTTAAACATATGCCAAATATTGATGATTTGGATGGCTATGATGGTAAAATTTTTGCTAAAGTTAGAAATAAAGATAAAACCCCTATTAATTATCCTGTTTTAGTTAATCTTTCAACTGATATAGAATATAACTTATCAAAAGCTCAAAAAATAATGAGATTATTTAAAAAAGAAGTAAAAATACTCAATGCGAGAGATTTAGAATTAGTTTAAGGTTATAATGGGGTTATTCAGTACTCTGATATACCCCTAAAAAACATTATAATAATATAAAATAATTATAAATCACAAAATTTAATTTAATATGCTAAAATTAGATTTTATAAGTAAATGTTATGATTTTAAGTGTATGAAGTTATCTAAAAATAAAAATATTTTTAAAAAATTTAAACTAAATTGTTTTTTATTTATTACTGCTTGTTTTTTGTTTTCTTGTAACAATAATGCTACTATAACAAGAGTTAACCCAACACCTCCTCCAAATACAGCTATTGAGAATAGTAATAAACCAAAAATCCCTGTTTTATCTGCAAGTGATAATATAAATATCGATCCTATAAAAGTACAAAAAATAAATTTAGGAGAATATACTTTTGATTTAGAAATAAAATTTGATGGTATTTTGGGTAGAGCTATTGTTAATGATGGCCCTTTACTTGATACTCCAGTAAAAATGCAAGTTAAAGGCGGATCTAATAAAATAGAAGTTTTTGATCTTATAACTGGTTGTAGAATTGCTAAATATTATATTATAGATAAAAATACAGTTCTAGATCTTACAGGACCTAGAGGATGTAGAAATCCTAGTGGTAAATAGAAAGGTACATATGAATAAAATAAAAACTTTTTTAATTTCAATAGCTATTTTAAGTTTATCTTCAAATTCTTATGCAAAAGAAAAAAGGCAATCCTTTAAAGATATCATAGCTAAAGACCCAGATAGTAGTTATTTATTCCTTTTTGCAGAAAGATCTAGTAAATACTTAGATTGGTCTAAACCAAGTTCGTTAGCTGTTACAACTCTAAGTAGTCAGATAAATAAAAGATTAAAAAAAGATGCTAGTTCTATTGGACATGCACAGATTGCTTGGTATTGTAATGATAAAAAAGGAATTATATCTCAAGGTGCTACTGGTCAAACTGGTCAGAATGGGAATGAAGGATTTCAGATAGTAAATGCTGGTTGGGGCTTAAGTGTTTTGGATACTGTTTTCCTTGATGGTTATTTAGAAACTGAAGCTGAAGTAATAGAAAGATTAGAAATAGCAGATAGGCATAATAACTTAGCTTGGGTAGCAATAAAAACTAAACCAGAAAATTGTTTTGCACTTAGTAAATTTGTAGAAGCTTATAATAAAAGTGGAGCTGCCAAAAATTATGGTTTCCCTGTAGAACCTTTAAAATTAGAAGGTGCTGGTTGTACTAGCTTTGCAAATGCTTCTTTTAAAAGTTCTAATTTAGCATTAAGTATCGCGGATGGATGGGTGAGAAGTGTAAAAATACCTCTTAAATATATGGGTAAAATGAGTACTGAAATACCTGGAACTAGAGCATTAGAAGTAGCTAAAAATAAGGAAGAAGAAAAATATATCCCTTTAACAGATTTTATGTTTAAAGATATTCAATGGGCTAAAGATGATGAACCACATAAAGATTTTTATTATTATGATCCAGAACTTTTTTATGAAAGTTTAGTTCATATAGAAAATAAATATAGAGAAAGTGCTAATATACCTACAAAAAATCCGATTAGAACTAAAAATTATGATGAAACACAATTAAAAACAAAAAAAACATCTGAAGATTGGTATAGATCTATAGTAAAAAATAATAGCTTCATAAAAATAGATAAAATTCATGGTACTACAGGATTGATTATAGAATTAAAGTAATTCGCTATTTAAAATACTATAGTATTGAACTAAGCAATGTAGTTTTTTATATTGCATTATTTTGTTAATTGAGAATATCTGATATTTATTTTGATTGATACAATAAAAGATATTAATTTTTAAAGGTTAAAACATCAGATGAAAAATATAATAAGATTTACACTTACAATAACGATAATTTTTTCATTTTGTCTAAATAAAAATGCTTATGCTGTAAATTATACAGATACACAAAAAGATGTAATAAAATTAGATTTTAAAGAATCGAATCAATTTTTGATTAATGATGGAAAACAATTACAGTTAACAAATTATACTTTAATACATGATAATAATGATATTGATGAGTTAGAAGAACCTATACATCCAAATTGGGTAACTCTAAATCTTTTATTACCAGGTCTAGGAAATCTTGTTGTTGGAGAGTTTATAGGAGGTACACTTTTATTTATACTATCTCTGGCTTCAATATTTACAGCATTCTTTTTAGAGCTTAGTAGTCCCTCAAGTAATAGTGATATGGGAAATGGAAAAGGATGGGTATTTTTAATTATTTTTATTCCTTCTTACTTAATAATTTATATAATAAACTTATTTGTTACTAATTCTACTTATTCTGAATTATCTAAAAAATATAAAAAATACTTAAAAAATAAATTAAAACAAAAAAATAGTACTAGTAGTTCTAATATATTTAGCTATAATATAAATTTTTAATGAGGTTTGATTAATTTGTTAATATTAAGTTATATTAAAACACTAATAGTATTGAGTTTATAAATATGATAAAAATAACTGGTGGAAAATTAAAAGGTAGAAGTTTTAAACCTCCTAATGGAATGAATACTAGACCAACTTCTGCTAAAGTACGAGAAGCTATTTTTAATATTTTAAATGCAGATGTTTTAGACTCTGTTTGGCTAGATTTATTTGCAGGTTCAGGTTCTATTAGCTTTGAAGCTATAAGTAGAGGTGCTAAGGAAGTTTATGCTATTGAACAAGATAAACAAGCTTTTACTTGTTTAAAAAATAATGTAGAAAATTTAGCTTTAAAAGAAGTACTTAAAATTTTTAAAACAGATTCAATTACTTTTTTAAATAAATTAGATTATAAATTTGATATTATATTTATAGATCCACCTTATGCTAGTGATTTATATATAAAAACTATGGGAATATTAAATAAAAAAGAGCTTTTAAACCCAAATGGTTTGGTATTAATAGAACATTCAACTAAATATATGTTGCCAGAATTAAAATATACTTTTATAAAAAACTACAAATATGGTGATACCTCCTTAAGTATTTTTAGATATTTAGAATAATTCTAAAATTATTTTTATTTTAATACTTGACTTAATCTAAATTTAGTTTTATAATAATTATTATGGATGGAAAAATATATGAAAAAAAGTTGCTTAACTACAAAAGAAATTGAAAATGTCCTCAAAAACAGAGGGATACAGGCAACTGCTCAAAGAATAGCAGTTTGTAAATACGTTTTATGTGAAGCAGAGCACGTAACTGTTGACCAAGTTAAGGAATGGGCAGATCTTAATTTCCCCAAAATAAGTTTGGCTACTGTATATAATACTATGAATATTTTAGTTGAAGCTAAACTTATTGATGCACTAAAATTACCTCATTCTGAAAAAGTAATTTATGATAATAATACAGAAAAACATCATCATTTTTTAGATGAAAAAACTGGAAAATTATATGATATTTCTATATCTGATGTAGAAGTAAAAAATAACTTACCAAAAGATTATGAAGTAAAAGGTTTTAGTGTTTTGTTAACTGGTAACTTTAATTCAGAAGTTAAAAGTTAGAAGTTAAAAGATTTTTAGTGGATAGTATAAATCTTTCCTAATAGTTTATATAAAAAATAAAATTTTTTTATCCTTTAATTAGAATTATTCTAAAAATATTATTATTTTAATTTTTAAGAGGTTATAAAATATGTCATTATTAGTAAAAAAACAAGCTCCAGATTTTACAGCAAAAGCTGTTATGGGAAATAACACATTTGAAGATTTAAAACTTTCAAATTATAAAGGTAAATACGTGGTTTTATTCTTTTACCCATTAGATTTTACATTTGTTTGCCCTACAGAAATCATAGCTTTTAATGAAAAATTAGAGCAATTTAGAGCAAAAGGTGCTGAAGTAATAGGCGTTTCTGTAGATTCTGAATTTACTCATTTAGCTTGGAAAAATACTCCAGTAAATCAAGGTGGTATTGGAAATATACAATATCCTCTAGTGTCAGATTTAGGTGGAAAAATATCTAGATCTTATGGGGTTTTTCTTGAAGAAGAATCTTTAGCTCTTAGAGGCTTATTTTTAATAGATAAAGAAGGTATAGTAAGACATTTACTTATAAATGATGATGGTTTGGGTAGAAGTGTAGATGAAGCTTTAAGACTTTTATCTGCATTACAATTTACAGAAAAACATGGTCAAGTTTGTCCAGCAAATTGGCAAGAAGGTAAAGATGGTTTAGAAGCTACTGCGAAAGGTGTTGCTGAGTATCTTAGTAAAGTTAAAAGTTAGAAGTTAGAAGTTAGAAGAAATAAGTAATTTTTCTAACTTTCATTAAATATTATATAATTTTAATTTATAGTATTTTAGTTATAAAATAAAAATAAAATGAATCATAAAGAGCTTAATGTATGGAAAAAATCAATAGAATTATCTAAAGATATTTATTTAATTACTAAAAATTTTCCAAAAGAAGAAATTTATGGGATAACAAGTCAAATTAGAAGAGCTGTAGTTTCTATTGCTAGTAATATAGCAGAAGGTTCTGCTAGAAATTCTAATAAAGAGTTTACTCACTTTCTATATATATCTTTAGGTTCTTTATCTGAATTAGAAACTCAGTTAATAATTTCAGTAGAAATTGGTTATATAAAAGAATTTGATTTTGATAAACTAGAAGAAATAATAAAAATGTTATTAGGGCTTATTAAATATATTAAAAGTATAAAAGATTAATAGATTAAACTTCTAACTTTTAACTTTTAACTTTTAACTATATAAAGAGGTAAAAATTATGCTAGAAAAAATAGATTTAAACGGAAAAAATTCAACTATTTTCAAAAAAGGAAATAAACAAGTTGCTGTGTTCAAAACAGATACAGATATTTTTGCTATTGATAATAGATGCCCACATGAAGGTTACCCTTTATTACAAGGAAAACATGATGGAAATTGTATTTTAACTTGTAATTGGCATAATTGGAAATTTGATATGAAAACAGGTGAATGCCTTACAGGTGGTGATAATGTTAGAACTTATCCTATTATTATAAAAGATGGTGAAATTTTTTTAGAATTAACTGAACCTAGTAAAGATGATATAGAAAAAGAAATCTTAAAAGGTTTTAAGGTTGGTTTTGAAGATAGACAATATGGAAGAATTGCTAGAGAATTAGCTAGGTTACATTTTAATAAAATAGATCCTATTATAGCTTTAAAAAAAGCAATTGAATGGTCTTATGATAAATTTGAATATGGAAGTGATCATGAATATGCTGTAAGTGCAGATTGGTTACAACTTTATTTGAATGAAAGTGATTTAGAAAAAAGAATTACTTATTTAACTGAAGCCATAGATTATATTTCCTTAAATGCTTTAAGGCATAAAGAGTATTCTTTTTCTAAAGAAATAAAAACTTGGAATGAAAAAGATTTTTTAGAAGCTGTAGAAAATGAAAATCATGAATTAGCAACATCATTAATAAATGGAGCTTTTTCTTCAGGGTTACATTTTGAAGATTTAGAAAAAGTTTTATCATCTATAGCTTTAGAACATTATAATGATTTTGGACATTCTCTGATTTATGTTCAAAAAACTGCTTTTTTAGTTAAACATTTAGGTATAGAAGTAGAAAAGTTTTTAACCTTAGCTTTGGTTCGTTCTATTATAAATGCTACTAGAGAAGATCTCTTGCCAGAATTTAAAAAATACTCTGAATTTTTAAATACCTCTATTAAGAATAATGTAGGAAATTTAGATTTTTGGAGAAAAAATGTTAATGATTCTATGAATTTGGTTTCTGAAAATTTTGATGAGCAAAATATTAAAATTTTATATGATGCCTTATTATTATCTAATGCTAAAAATATGTTGCATTTTGATATTTCATATCAGAATAATACAAACAATAAAGTTTCTGATAATATAGGGTGGTTAGATTTTACGCATGCTTTAACTTTTTCTAATGCAGTAAAAACACAATGTAATAAATATCCTGATTTATGGAAAAAAGGCTTATTACAATTAGCTTGTTTTTCTGGTAGAAATCATAATTACTTAGATCTAGAAAGTGAAGAAACTTTTTTGGTAGAAAATTATGAAAGTTTTAAAAATAGTTTTTTTGAAAGGATTTTAGATCATGGTATTCCTACACCTATTTTCCCAGCACATTTATTAAAAACTTCTATTGCGGTTTTTGAGGAAATAGAAAATACTAATGATTTAGAATTAAAAAAATATTTAAGTGCTAGTTTGAATAGATTTTTAAACGCTCCACTTAAACAAAAGCATATGAAAAGAACTATAAAACAAGGTATTGATTTAGTTTCAAAGGATTTTATAAATTAATCTACCCAGGTAGATTAATTTCGTGAAACGTGAATTGTGAAAATTATAGGTCAAAATTTAAAAGATTTAAGTTTTTTCGATTCACGACTCACTACTCACGATTCACAATATTATTATGGAGGAAAAAAATTATGTTAGATACAAATTATGATGTGGTTATTATAGGTGGTGGCCCGGCAGGTGCTACAGCAGCTTTATATACATCAAGAGCTGATTTAAAAACTTTAGTTATTGATAAAAATAGAAAAGCAGGTGCTTTGGGCATAACTTCAAAAATAGCTAATTGGCCAGGAATTATTGAAATAGTTGGTGAAGATTTAGTAGAAAAAATCCAAGAGCATTCTAAACATTATGGTGCTGAATATATAACAACAAAAGTTACAGGTACTTTTTTGACTGGTGAAGAAAAACAAATATTTTTGGCAGATGGAAATATGGTTTCTGCAAAAGCAGTTATTTTGGCTACAGGTTCTATGGGTAAATCTAAAATGATAGATGGAGAACAAGAATTGATAGGTAAAGGTGTTTCTTATTGTGCTACATGTGATGCTGCTTTTTTCAGAAATAGAGAAGTTGCTGTTTTGGGTAGTTCTGAAGAAACTGTACATGAAGCTTTATTTTTAACAAGATTTGCAAAAAAAGTAAATCTTATTTCTCCAAAAGCTAACTTAGATATTCCTGAAGAAATGGAACATGAATTAAAAGAAAATGAAAAAATAGAAGTTTTATCTAGAACCAATATTTCTAAAGTTTTAGGAGAAAATAAAGTTACAGGAGTTCAAATTAGAAATGCAGATGGCTCTAAAGATTTGGCTATAGATGGTTTATTTATTTTTACACAAGGAAATAAACCCATAGTAGATTATTTAACTGATATTAATATGAGTGGTGAAGGTTGTATTATGGTTAACTCTGATATGGAAACCAGCTTAAAAGGTGTTTTTGCTTGTGGTGATATTTTATGTAATAAAGTACAACAAGCTGTAGTTGCTGCTAGTCAAGGTTGTATTGCTGCATTAAGTGCAGATAAATATATTAATAGGAGAGATGGAGTTAAAAAAGATTATAAATAAACTTTTAGCAAGATTTTTTTTAAATTAACTATAAATTAAAAGATAATATATTTTATTTATTAAGAGGTAAAAAATGACAAGAGTTGGCGGTAATAATCCTATACCACAAAATAATAATACTAATAATGTATCTACAGTAAGAAATCAGCCAGCTCAAAGTCAAACCCCTGTAACTAATAACCCAGCTCCAAAACCTCAAGCTCAAGTTTGTAAAGATGAATCTTTAACAACAGCTTTTAAGAGTTTTGATTTTAAACATCCATTAGAATCAGTTGAAAGACTTTTTAATAGAAAACAAGAATGCTCTCCTGCACCTGTTCAAAGAACTCAAGCTCCTCAAAGTCAAACTCCTAAAAGTGATATGTCACCTACAGCTCAAATGCTTTATAATGCTATGAGTAAATACTCTGAAAATAAAGCTACTCCAGAACAAATGAAAAGAATAGCTATTTCTTTAGACAAAGCTAGTAAAGAATTTGGAGTAGATCCTAAATTAATGTTAGCCGTATTTGCACATGAAAGTAAATTTGATCCTAATGCTAAAAGTCATACAGGAGCAAGAGGTTTAGGACAATTAACAGGAGTTGCTATAAAAGAAAATATCAGATTAGCTGATTTAGGAAAACCTGGTTATGCAGAAAATAAAGCTGTATTTCAGGCTACTAAAAAAGATAGAACTAATATAGAAAACCATGTAACTACAGCAGTTGCTTATTTTAAGGAAATGCTTAATAGAAATGATGGAAATGTTCAAAAAACTTTAAAAGCTTATGGAGATCCAAATGTAGCTTCTTATGCAAAACTTGTAAACCAAGAAGCTATACAAATGGGATTAGGAAAATTATTTTAAGATTAGTTACCAATCACCTGTATTTGGCATTGAAGCCCAAGGCTCCGAAGGAGCTAAGGGCTCTCCTTTTTGCAATAATTCAATAGAAATATTATCAGGAGATTTAATAAAAGCCATATAACCATCTCTTGGTGGTCTATTAATTATTACTCCATTTTCTTGTAATTTTTTACAAGTATCATAAATATTATCTACTTGATAGGCTAAATGCCCAAAACTTCTACCTGTAGTATAAGGTTCTTTTTGATCCCAATTATAAGTTAATTCTATAGTAGGCTCATTTTCTGCTGTCGCTAAAAAAATAAGCGTAAATCTTCCTTTTTCACTATCTTTTCTTCTTATTTCTATTAAACCAAGTTTATTGATAAAAAAGTCCAAAGCTTTTTCCAAATCAAAAACTCTTATCATTGTATGTAAATATTTCATTATTTATCTAATTTTTTTAGTTCATTTTCTAATAATTCTTTAGCTCTATCTAAGTTAGCTTTTTCCATATTATATATTTTTTCAATAGAAGATTTATCAAAATCCTTAATAGACTTATTATCATAAGTCGGATTGTTTTTGTTTGTTATGTTAGATATTGTTTCTTCCATTGTTGAAATTCTTTTACTTAAACCAGTTATATTTTTTTCAGTTATCTTCAAACTATTAATATCTTTACCTACTTTTTCTAAATTAGATTTTGCATTTTCTAAGTTTAATTTTTCATTATTTAAAATTCTTTGAGCTGTTCCTTTATCTATTGGTTCTCCATTATAAGTAGGATTTTCTTTAGATAAATCTTCTATATTTTTATTTCTAAAATCAACTTGTGATTTTAAATAATCTATTTTTTTATTTAAGGAATCTAATTTATTAGTTATTTTTTCAGCAATTCCATTTTGGTTTGTTTCTTCTGCAAAACTAAAATTAGTTATAGCTTTACCTTGATTTGAATTTAAAGTACTAGAATCTGTGGGAACATTTGATACCTTTTCAGATTCATTATTTTTTACATTAGGATTTATTTTTACAGGTTCTGAAATCTTAGGAGAATAAATAAGCGGAGTCTCTTTTACAAAAGATAAAGAATTTGTATTAAAATCCATATTTAATTTTACTCAAAAAATTCATATAACTACTTTATTATTATATATTTTTTAATCAAATAAAACAATAAAAAAAATTTGTAAGTAAGCTTTGTAATTTTGTAAGTTTTTTGTAAGTAGTATCTAATACCATAATAAATATAAGATTTAATTTAAACGAGGAAAAAATAAAATGGACGCAATAAAAGAAAACCCAGTAGTAAACTTCAACATGAAATTAGTTGAAATGAGCATGGAAAACATGAAAAAAACAACTGAAATGTCAGTTGAATATATGAGAAATTTAGAAAAATTACAAAGAGATTTTGTAAAAAGCGGTATGGAACTTTTTAGCAAAACTTTTGCTGGTGAAAGCAAATTATGGGGAATGCAAACAGAAGCTATGGAAAAAATGTTTCAAAACGTTGATAAATGTTATGACAATGTTTCTAAAGCTTGGAAATAATTCGTGAAAAGTGAATCGTAAATGGAAAATATTATTATTAAAAAAGCAAATATTAATAATTCTGATTTAATAACAAAATATCTAAAAAAAATGCTTTTAGATATGAATGAATATGGTGGTTACACTGTTTCATCATCAGAAAAAGCTTGGATAGATATAGAAGAAAAAATTAAATGTAATTTTAGTAATAAAGATTATATTTATCTTTTGGCTGAAGATAATTCAACTTCTAAAGTTATTGGATATAGTGAAGCCAAAATTTTGGAATCAAATCCTATTTTTGAAAAAACAAAACAATTACATATAAGTGCTGTTTTTGTAGAAAAAGATTATAGGAAAAAAGGAATTGGTAAAATTATTATAAATGAATTAATAAAAATAGCTAAAGATAATAATTGCCAAGAAATAGATCTAAATGTTTTATTAAATAATGATGCTTATTTTTTATATAAAAGTTTAGGTTTTGAAGATTTCAGAGTAAATATGATAAAAAAAATAATTTAAAAAATTAGTCGTTTAGAAAAAGTGTTTTTTGAGTTATATGAATTCAGATTTTATTTTCTAAAAAAAATTTATATTTTGATTCACGACTCACAATTCACGATTTACGATACTCAAAAGTATTTATTAAAAGGAAAATAAAAATGAGATTAAAAGATAAAGTTGCTATCGTAACTGGTGCAGGGCAAGGAATTGGGGAAGCAATAACCAGAAAATTTGTTGCTGAAGGTGCTTTTGTTGCTATGGTTGATGTAAATGAAAAAAATTTAGTTAACCTTGCTAATGAGTTAAATAAAGATGGTGAAAAAGTTTTACCTTTTACTTTAGATGTTACTAATGCAGAACAAGTAAAAGGCTTAGTAGCTAAATTAGTTGAAAAAAATAAAAAAATAGATATTGTTGTAAATAATGCAGGTATCACTAGAGATAATTTAGTTGTTAAAACTTCTGAAGCAGATTGGGATGCTGTTATGAATATAAACTTAAAAGCTCCTTTTGTAATGGTGAAAGAAGTATTTCCTGTAATGAAAGAACAAAAATCAGGTGTAATTTTAAATGCTTCTTCTGTAAGTTCTTTAGGTAATGTAGGTCAATCTAATTATGCTGCAAGTAAAGCAGGATTAATTGGTTTAACCAAAACTTGGGCGTTAGAATTTGCAAGATATAATGTAAGAGCTAATGTTATAGGACCTGGTTTTACAGAAACACCTATGGTTCAAACTGTACCTGATAAAGTAAAAGAAAAAATAGTTGAAAAAATTCCTTTAAGAAGATTTGCAACTCCAGAAGAAATAGCTAATGCTTATTGCTTTTTAGCAAGTGATGAAGCTAGTTTTATTACTGGTCAAGTGCTTTTTGTTGATGGTGGTCTTACTTGTGGATTCTAATGTCTGAACTCACCCCAGCCCTCTCTTTGTCTAAAGAGAGGGAGCTAAGACTTATTCCCCCTTCTCTAATAGCTTAGAGAAGGGGGGAGGGGGATGAGTTATGATATTGAAGATTTTCGACAGCCTACCCACTACCCCAAGTCATTAAAGAGGGGGAATATTATAGAAGAAGTAAAAAAGAGAGTTACAATTAATAAAGATTTTGGTAGTTGCAGAAAAACTATTACCAAAAATGTATTAAAAGAATTAAAAATATTAGATTAAAATTTAGGTGATAATATGGAAAAAACAGCAGAAAAAGTAAAAACTGAAAAAAGAGAAGATTTAATGGATAAATTTGTTACTAAGTTTTTCGATAATCTTTGGACAAATTCAGCATATCTTGATTTAGTTTCTAAAAATTTAGATATGGCTTTTGAAGCAAAAAAAGCTTGGAATAAAAATATGGAAACTATGTTAGCTTTTTTTGAATTACCAAATCAAAAATTACAACAAAAAACTCTTCATAATGTAAATACTCTTTTAACAGAGTGGAGATTTGAGCAAGAAGAATTAAAATTAAGATTAGATAAAATAGAATCTGATATGGAACTTTTAAAATCTTCTTTAGAAAAAAATAATGCTCCTACAACTAATGAAGATAAAAATGGCAAAAAGAATAACAAGTAATAAGGAATAAAAAATGTTAAAAACACCCTTAGTAGAAAAAATAACCAGTTATAAAAGAGAAGATGTTTCTAAAAGTACTGTTATTTATTCTGAAAATAAATTAAGAGTTTTAAAAATAGAACCTGAAAATAAAGTATATAAAACTCCTCTTTTGATGATCCCTGCTATGATCAACAGATATTACGTTTTAGATTTAAGCGTAAATAATAGCCTTGCAAAAAGCTTAAGCGAACAAGGTTTCACTGTTTATATGATTGATTGGGGTCAAGCTAGTGAAGAAGATAGATGGGATACTTTTACAGATGTTTTTACAGGAAAATTAAAAAGAGTTATAACTAAAGTTACCAGAGATGCTGGAACCAAACCATCTGTTTTAGGTTATTGTATGGGTGGAACTATGTCATTAATTTATTCTTCTTGTTTTACAGATGATATAAAAAATCTTATAGTTCTTACAGCTCCAATTGATTTTTCTAAAGCAGGAGTAATGAGTGTTTGGACAAGAAAAGAATACTTAAATCCTAAAAGTTTAGTTGATGCTATCGGAAATTTAACACCAGAATTTGTTCAAAATGGTTTTATGTCTTTAAAACCAGCTAAAGTTTATAGAAAATGGGAAACAGCTTGGAAAAGACAAGATGATAATAAATTTATGGATAACTTTTTAACCTTAGAAAATTGGGTTAATGATAATGTTCCATTCCCTGGTGGTATTTGGCAAGAATATATTACTTGGCTTTATCAAGAAAACAGATTATTTAAAGATACCCTTCAAATTGGTAAATATAAAGCTAGTTTGAAAAATTTAAAATGTAACTTATTATCTATAGTAGCTAAAGAAGATCATATAGTTCCTATAGAATGTGCAGAACCAATTCATGAACTTGCAGGTAGTTCTGATAAAACTATAAAATATTTTGATGGTGGACACGTTGGAATTATTTCTAGCCCTAAACTCTTCCCTCAATTATCTGATTTTATAAAAAATTGGTTAGAACAAAGAGATTAATGCCCTTAATTTAGTTTTCTATACGCATAAAAAATAGTCTGGTTAATAGCTAGGCTATTTTTTTATAGGTTTAAAATAAGAAAAATGCACTTTATTTTTCTTATTTCATAGCTTCATTCAAAACACAACCTTCCATTACTTTTTGTTCGCATATTTTAGAATAAAAACTTTTTGCTTTTTCTTTATTTCCTTTTATGTCATATAAAATGCCTAAATTCATCATAACAACATCATTATCTGATTTTATTTCTAGGCTTTTTTGTAAATTTTCCATAGCTAAATCTAAATTATTTTCAAAAATATTTATAATAGCTAGATTATTATAAGAATCATAGTCTAAATTGTTTAATTTAATTGCTTTTTCAAAATTACTTTTTGCTTCAGTTAAATTATTATCAAAATAATTATTTAGCCCTTTTATAGAATTAACACTTAAAATATTGTTTATACTAGGTGTAAAAAGTCTTCTATTTATTGTATTTGTATATTTTTTTATTTTTTTCTCTTGATATTCAATAAAATACTGTTTTAAATCTATTTTATTTATAGTATAAATTTTTTCATTTTGATCTATATCTTGATTTTGATAGTCATAGTTTTCATTTTTTATACCTAAAAAAGCTCTTATTTTATTTATTTCATCAAGGTATTTTTTTTCTTCTGAATATTCTGATATATCATTTTCTTGAGATATATTTTTATTAAATTTTGAAAATACTATTTTTTTTAATTTATTCATATTGTTCATTCTATAAAAAACTATAGTTAGTAATCTTTGAGTTTCAAAATCAAATGGCTCTAAATTATAAGATTCTTCTAAGTATTTTTCAGATTTTTTATAATCTTTTAGTTCTAAAAAACATTTACCAATTATTTTTTTTATAATAGCATTATTTGGCTCAGATATAGCTATTTTTTCATAATTATCTAAAGCTTTTTTATAGTTTTTTATGAAATAAAAAATATTACCTATATAAAGATAATCATCGTTTTCATATTTATTATTAGTATCTTCTTTATATGAATTTGCTATTTTTTTGGCATCTTGCAATAAAATTTCTTTTACTTTACCTATATTATTTTCTTCATTTATATCATTATTTCTATTTAAAATATTTAAAGCTTTACCTATATCTATTAAAGCATTTTTTAAATTATTATTTTTAGCTTCTATTATTGATAACATATAAAAAATAATAAATTTATTTATTTGTATAGAATTAGAATATTTTTTAGAAATATTATCTATATCATCTAATATATTAGAGCTTAAATCATTTATTTTTGTATATTCTTTTGAATCATAAATTTTTATAAGTAGATTTATTTTAAAATCTAGTTTTTCTACTTCTTTTATTAATTCCTCATTTTCTGAATCAATATTATGAAGGCATTCTATACACCTAAAATTATTAATTAATTTATTTTCAAATACAAATTTATGTGTAGATAAATCTATTTTTTCTAATTTATCTTTATCTTCAACCTCTAAATTTTTTAATTGATAATCTAAGTTGAATTTTTTATTTTTAGGCTCTTCATATTTTTTACCTTCCAAATTTATATGAAAATATTTTGAATCTTCTGATATTTTATTTTCTAAATCATAAAATTTTTTAGCATTCAATTCAAAATTATAAATTTTAGATAAATGAAATAAGGGAGGTAAATATTCATTATTAATTGCTAAAGAAAGAAGAGATTCATACTTAATTTTTTTTCTTCTATTATTCATATGATTAATTGTTGATAAAAGCTCATAATTATAAAAATTAAGTGGTTCTAACTCCTTTGAAATATAATAATCATTTTTGTTATACTCATTATAATAATCTAATATTGAATATTCATCATAACTTTCATCTTTATACTCTTTTTCGTTATAAGAACTATCCATATTTTTTTGTTTAAGTTCAGATTTTATAGCAAAAGATAAAGAGTCATTAGGATTTATTTTTATAGCTTGTTCAATAAGACTTTTTCTTATATATTCTAATGGAGTATTAGAAGAAACTGGATAAACTAAATAACTTTGTGAACAAAAAGTAGCCAAAGATTGATAACCAATTTCTAAATAGTTATAGTTATTAGCTATTTTTTGATAAGATTTTATTTTATTAATGTAATTTTTATCATCTTCCGATAAATTCCAATTATAACCAGAACCACCAGAACCAGATGTTTCTGTTAGGTACTCATAATAATTAGAGCCTTGAATATAAAATTTATGATTCCAACTAATTTTTTTTGCATCAAAATAGTTTTCAGAAAACATTGTCAATATAGAATCTGATTTCATTTTCATTAAATAAGCTAAATCAAATTTTGGATCGTTTTTTAGAGCTTCATCAAAATCTTTCAGAGAATCTTGAAGAGAATAAGAATTTAGTAAAAAATAATTTTTTCTACCTCTTACATAATCAGAGTAAGCATTTATATCTTTTGTAGGCTTTGTTAATATTTTTATTCTTTTATCATCTTTTTTTATATTTATCTGAAAAAACTTTCCTAATTCTGTAACTGCTTTTTCTTGTAAATTAAAATAATCTGAATCTTGTAAAGAAATAGTTTTTAAAGTATTTTTATTATTAGAAGAAAAAATATCTAAAGTTAAAACATAGTTATTATTAATAAAATCTATTTTTCCATTAACATAAAAATCTGAATCTAATAAATTTGCTAATCTTTCATTTGATAAAGTTTCTTGAGGATATTTTTTTTTAATGATATTAATTGAGGCATTATCAATAAATACTTTCCCTTTTGTATTTCCCAAAGATAATGAAAGTGTATCTGATATAGCAAATCCTGCATCAAATTTTTCTATTTTTGATTCTAAGGGTGGTACTAAAATAAATGTATTTTTTGCATAAACTTCTTTAGAAGTATAAAAAGATAAAAGAATAAAAAATACAGTATTAATAAATATTTTTTTTATTGTCATTTTAAGTTTTTTTATAAATATACTTTACTTATTTTAATATTGATTTTATGATTATACAAGAGGTAATTTTGTTGAAATCAAGATTTACAGGGTTTTAAAATAGATTTAGTATGTTAATTTAATATATATATTTTCTTTATATTAATAAAAGAATATAAATAGTTAGCCTTTATTAAGTAAAATATTAAATTAAAACTTTGCTAATCCTTTAATCCTGTTAAAGCTGATTATGACAGAGAAATATGTTATTATTATATCCATCTTTTTATCTGGGGTAAGAAATGAAAAAAAAATTATTATCATCTATTTTATTTAGTATCTCTTTATGCTTTTTTTCTTTACATGTAAATGCTGAAGAAATATTTAAAAAAGTAGCTTCTTTTGAAGGTGGAATAATTAGAACAGTAAAAAAATCGCCTAGTGGTAGTTTGTTTGCGTTAGGAGAAAAAGGTTTTTTTATTTCAAAAAATAATGGGAAAAATTGGGAAAAATTGTCTAATGATTCTTTTTACAAAATCGCAATTGATTCAAAGGGTAAAATAATTTTAGCTCAAGAAAATAATTTAATAGAATTTGATGAAAAAAATAATAGTTTTAAAGAATTTGAACGAAATATTTATGAAAGTAGTAATGGTAGCTATTATGGAGAATCTTTTACAGATATAGAATTTGATAAAGATGATAATTTATTTTGTATTAATAATCATAATACAGATGGTTTAATAAATAGCTACTTATTAATATTTAAAAAAGATACAAATGAAATTCAAAATGTTGAAATAAGTAAGGATACAATAGAAAAAATAATCTTTTCTAAAGATAAAATTTTTATTTTAAATAACAAATCAGAAGAAAATAATAGTTCTATTTTGACAGATACCATAACATATTCAGATGACAAAGGTAAAACTTGGAAAAACATATCTATTCCTGAACAAAATGAAGATGAATATGGTAATTTTAGCTTAACTATTGATAACGATAATAATATGTATTTTTGTAAGGAGTCATATATTTATGGATCATTTGATTTAGGAAAAACTTGGAAAAAATTAAAAAAAATTGAAGGGGAAGATTATTATAAAAAAATTTTTGTAGTTGATAACAAATTATTTTTTTCTTCGGAAACCTCAAAAGAATATTCAGAAGATAATGGTAAAACTTGGAAAAAATTAAATTTTAATAATGAAAGTACTATTTTAGATATTAAAAATATTGATAATAAACTTTTTTTAGCAACAACAGATGGAATAAATATAGAAGAAAATGGTAAATTTATTTTCTCAAATTCAGGTTTAGAGAATGATGAAATAAAAGAAATTGGTGAAGAAAATAAAAAACTATATGCTTTGACCACATCTGGAAATAAATATTTAGAAGACACACCAAATAATTTTAAAAAATTTAAAGCTAAACCAGATAATAAATATTATAACAATTCTACTAAAGGTAATTTTGAATTAAGTGATTTTTTTGCTGTAGGTGGAACTCCATTTTTTAGCTTTAACAAAAAAAATATACTAAATTTTTATTCGAAAAATAATGATTCTAATATAAATAATTATAAAAATATAAATAATGAATATTTTATAGCAAATTATTCTGGATTATATAAAGTTAATGATAAAAATAATATAAAAACTATTTTTACTAAAGAACTAGAAAAAAATATAAATTTTATTATAACAAAAGGTACTTATAAAGGTTATTTTAATTCAATAGTTCAAAATAATAAAAATAAAATTTTATTTTTAAATAAAAATAATTATAATAATTCCAATATTTTATATTACTCAAATAATGATGGAAAAAGCTGGGATATATATAAAAATAAAAATATAAAAATACTTTTTTCTTTATCAAATGGGGATTTAATTTGTAATCATTCTCCAGATAATTCCATTATTTCTTACTCAAAAGATAATGCTAAAACATGGAAAAAAATAAATAATATAAATAATATTTATAAAAGTTTAAATTCTGATGATATTTATACATATAAAACAACTGAAAAATTAAATTTTTTAGAGAAAATTAATTTAAATTCTAACAAAAATGAGATTATAAAGTTACCAAATAAAATAAGTTTAGATACATATGGATATGATAATAAAGAAGATGAGACAAAAAATATAATTATAACTAAAGATAAAATTTATATTTTTGATTATAGCTCAAAAACACTTTATTATTATAATAAAAGTAAAAAATGGGAAAAGATAGTCCTAAAAAATATAAAAAATCAAGAAAGATTAAATATTACTTCTAATAATAACGATCTTATTATATCTCAATTAAATAATATATCTATTTTGGGAAACAACTCAAAAAAATTAGAAAAAATAAAAAATAATTTTTCTCAAAATTTAGAAATTATTTCTATAAATGATAAAACCTATTTTTTAGATACAAATGAAAATTATATTAAAAAATTATATTCTTTAAATAAAAAAAATGGATTAGATTTAGAATTAGAATTTACTAAAAATTTCTCTTTAGAAAATAACAATATAGAGATTTTATCGAATGGAAATATATTATTTAATTCTGATAAAGGAATAGTTTTATATAATAAAAAAGCTATAAACAATAAATTTACATTATTAAATGAAGGTATAAATATAAGAATTTCAGATATAGAAATAAAAAATAAACAAGTAATAACTTGCTCTGAACAAGGAGAATTTAAAAATAATTGTTTTTTATATGACTCAAAACTAAAAAAATGGTCTAAAATAGCTAAAGAAAACGTAAATTCAGATGAAATCTATAATCTAGATGAACATGGAGAAAAAATAATAAACTCCGATGTACAAAAAAATTCTCTTGGACACTTATTTAGAATATATAATAATTTATTTCAAAGATCTACAGATAATGGTAAAACTTGGATAAATATTTATGGAGAAGAAAAGGTAAAATCTTTTATAATAAGTAAAAATAATGGAATATTATTAAAACAAGGAAATGAATTTTACATATACTCATCAGATTTAGCAAAAAATTGGGGAAATTTAAAAGGAGTAAATGGTAGTATCTTAGGAATTACAAAACTAAATGATGAGATATTTTATTCTACAAATTCTAATGGTTTATATAAAAGTGAAGATGGTGGAAGATCTTGGAATAACATTGGATTTTATGGTGTAAATATTTCAAATTTAAAAATAACTAAAGATAATAGACTTATTTTTATGGCATTAAATTCTGTTTTTATATCCAATGAAAAACAAGATAGATTTTTTTCTTTAGATAAAATAGATAATGCAGAAATAACCTCATTTGAATTAGATGAAGCTGGTTATATTTATTTAGGTACAGATAGAAGAGGGGTTTTTATTTCTGATAAAAGTATTTATAAATAAAAAACTTTTACTTACTATAAACCTTTTAAATAGACATAAGCTATTTATTTGATATAATTTTAATTGTTTTATGAATTATTTAATAAGGTGGTAAAATTGAAAAAACTTTCATTATTAGCAATATCAGCATTATTTATTTTTTCTTGTCAAACAGAAAATCAAGATAATCAAACTCCTGTTCAACAATCAGTTTTACCTAGTGTTGCTCCTAGTGTTGCTTCAACTACACCTTCGGCTAAACCAACTGTAGCACCAACTCCAACTGCGACTACAACTCCTCCAGCATTATTAACTGGAGAAAAAGATGAAGATTCAGATACTTTAAATAAAATAGATAAAGATGCTACTAGCACAGATACTAAAACCTTACAAACAGGTATAAATTGGAAAACTTATAACCCTATTGTAAAAGGTAAAAAATATACTTACAGTTTTACTGTAAAAGAAGGAACTAATGAAATTAAAAGTGATGTTTTATGGGAAATATCAGAAGTATCAGCTACTGGTTATATATTAAAAAAGAGTATTTTAGCTAATACAAGTGCTTTAAGTACTGTAAGTGTTCCTGTTGCTATGAATGGAGATGGTTCTCCTTCTATAGTTCCAGTTACAGAAGTTGGCGGCGATAAAGTAGAACCAACTAGAAAAGTTGAAGCTTTTGATAAAACCGAAAAAGTAAAAGTACCTTATAAAGAATTAGATGCGGTAAAATTAGTTTCAACAGCAACTTCTTCTAAAGGAACTATAAAAACTACTAATTGGTACTCGGCTAATATCGGAATGATAAAATCAGTTCAAGAATCAGCTACAGGTACAGCTACCTTAGAATTAAAAGATTTTAAATAAAAATAATTACTAATAAGAGTATTTCAAAAAGTTTCTTTTTATGAAATAAAATATTAAATTTATTTGTTTTAATACTAACTAAACTATACTATAAATACTCTTAAATTTATGTTGTAAAGAATAAGAAAAGGAATGAATTTTGGGTCTTACTAATTTAATTATAGAATATTCAACAAAAATAATAGAAAGCATCGGATATACGGGTGTTTTCATTTTAATGATTTTAGAAAGTATGATAGCTCCCTTACCTAGTGAAGCTGTTATGCCTTTTGCAGGGTTTTTGATCCATGAAGGTAAAATGAGCTGGGCAGGAGTAGCAATTTCTAGCACATTAGGTAGTATGGTAGGTTCTATAATTTCCTATTATTTAGGTGTTTATGGAGGAAAACCTCTAGTTCAAAAATTTGGAAAATATCTTTTATTAAATGAAGAACATTTAGATTTAACAGAAAAATTTTTTGGTAAATATGGAGAACTAACTGTTTTTGTAAGTAGATTTATACCTGTTGTTAGACATTTTATTTCTATTCCTGCGGGTGTAGGTAGAATGAGCATGACTAAGTTTTTAATTTATACAGCATTAGGTGCTTGTGGTTGGAATGTTTTTTTAGCATGGGTTGGATATATTATGAAAGATAATTGGGAAAAAATACACCATTACACCAAATTTGGAGATATTATAGTTGTTTTAGTTGCTCTAGTACTTATTGGTTTATTCATCAAAAAGAGATTAAATGCTAGCAAAACTTAGTTCCTTTACCATAATAGCTTTTTGCCTTTCTTTCGCATTAGGTTCTATTTGTTTTTTTCATATCTTAAAAACTTTATTGACTAAAAAAGTTTCTCTAAAGTTTTTATCAGATAGTATGGGAGATTATGCAAAAGAAAAATCTACTATAATACTTATTTGTACTATTTTAGGGCTTTTTTCTATGACTTTTTACACTGTAGCTATAAGTATAGTAATATTTTTTATTTATAGCTAATAATATATTTTTATGCTAAAATTAAATTAAATTTAAATTATTTACTCAAAAAAGGTTAAAGCATGAATAGTAAAAAATTGTTTGCAGGATTATTAACTACTTTTTTATTAGCTAGTTGTTCTAACGGAAATATTCAAAATTTAGAAGATACTTCAGAAATTAGTGCTAATAAAAACTATATTCCTATTTTTACCTCAGAAGCAGATTGGGGAAGTCATTCTCAAATAGCTGCTACCTATGAAGAATTAAATGATATAAAAGGTAATAAAGATGGTATCTGGGATAATGAAAAATCTCCTGCTGGTACTGTAACCACTATTGGAGCTTCAGTTCCATTAAAACCATTATTTGAAAAAGGAGCTAAATTATTACAAGGAGAATTATCACCTGTTAATTTGGTAAAAGCTTTAGGAAATTTTAGATTAGAACAAGAAAAAAAATGGGGTAAATCAGTAACTAATTTAGATTTAAAAAATATAAAACATGGACAATTATTTGCTGTTCAAAAATCACTTTATCTAACCAGATTAAATAGAACTCCAGACCAAATAACAGATGGATTTGTATCTGCTTCTGGAACAGTTAATGGACAAAGAATTGATAATAGAGAAGTATTTTATCAAAGATTTAAACCTATAAGCTCTCCAAATGGTAAAATAGCCGTAATTTCACCAGGCTTTTTAGAATCAGGTAGAAATTTTTATGAACAAGCAACTATTTTAAATAAAAAAGGCTATGATGTTTTAATTATGGATCATCAATGGGCTGGTTATACCAAAGGTGGTAAACCAGGTTTAGCTGATAGAGGTTATGGTGTTGCAAGAGATACAGCAGCTATGACAGCTTTTGCTAATGATTTATTACAAAAAGAATATTCTAATTATTCTAAAAAAGAAGTTTTAATTATTGGTAATAGTATGGGTGCTGGTCCAGGGGCATTAGGTGCAATAACCTTGAATGATAATAACAAAATAAAATTAGATGGTTCAGAAATGCCAAAAGGCGTTAATATTATATTACAAGCTCCATTTTTAGGAAGTACAGAAAGTGTTATAAATAAGGGTTTATCATTTTTTGCTCAAGTTCCTTTTGCAAAAAATATTGCTTTATACAATATAGGTATTCCTATTTTAACTCATAATAAAGTTGCAGCTCAAAAAGGAATGCAAATATCTTTATTAGAAGATACCAGAGCACAAGCAGCAACAATGCTTTCTTCTAACAAAGATATAGAAAGCATTTTGGATATGATAAAAAATGGAGAAAAACCAAAAGGTAAAATATCTATTGTACATGCAGATAGAGATCCTTTAGCTAATTCAGAAAAAAGTATCTATTTATCAACTCTTTTACCAAAAGAACAATTAACTTTAAAAGTAATTAGTAGTGATAACCATGTTTTTGAACAAAATCCAGAAGAACAAAATTTAGCTATTGATGCAACTTTAAGAATTTAATGAAGCATATACCATTTATTTTTTTAAATAAAGAAGTATTAGAAGAAAAAAATATAAAAGATGATACTTTTCATCATTTTATCAATGTTTTAAGATTAAAAGAAAATAGTCCTTTTATTATTTCAGATAATGAAGGGACTATTTATAATGGTATTATTTTAAATATACAAAAAAAGACTTTAAATTTTGAGATAAAAAATAGTTTTGAAGCAAAAAAACAAAATTATAAAATAAATTTATTTCAAGGAATTACAAAAATAGAAACTTTTGAAGAAATTTTAGATAAAAGTACTCAATTAGGTATAAATGAGATAACTCCTGTTTTAACAGATTTTTCTAATGTATCTAAAGAGCTATATCAAAAAAAAATAGATCGTTTTTATAAAATACTAAAATCAGCTTCAGAACAAAGTAGAAGACCTTTTTTACCAAAATTAAATAATATGGCTATTCTAAAAGATTGTTTAGCTAATACTAAAAATAATTTAGTTTTTTATGAAAATGCAACTTTAAATTTAAAAAAAATAAATTTAGATAGTCTAAAAAATGAAATAAATATTTTTATTGGTCCTGAAGGTGGTTTTTCTGAAGCTGAAATAGATTTTTTTAGAATTAATAATATACCTCTAGTTAGTATAAACGATAATATATTACGAGCTGAAACAGCTGTTATTTGTGCTTTAAGTAATTTAGCTCTTTTATTAGAATGAATTTATAGCTATTCACTAAAAAATTAAATACAAAATTAAATAGTAAAAGTTGCTTAGAGTCTGAATTAATATTGAATCAAGTTCAGCATGATTTGAAGATGACTATAAGTAACTTTTTAACCCACTTTAGTTATTATATTGATTAATTTTATTATTAGAAATATTTTCAAATTCAGGTTTAATTACTTTTTTTATTAAAAACTTTTGTACTCTTATACCATCTACTTCATGTACTTTTATTCTAACATCTTCAATATCTTTTATCTGACCTATTTTAGGTAATTCATCTATAGAATCAAAAAATAATTTACCTAAAGTTTGATTATTTGGTAATTCTACATTTAAAGCTCTGTTTATTTCTTCAACACTAGTCATTGCATCTACTACAAAAACACCTTTATTTATTTCTACAATATCAGGAGTTTCGTCATAATCATGCTCATCCCTAATTTCTCCAACAATCTCTTCTAAAATATCTTCCATTGTTATTAATCCAGAAGTCCCACCATATTCATCACTTACTATAGCAAGTTGAATTCTTTTTGCTTGCATTTCTCTTAATAAGTCAGTTACTTTTTTACTTTCAGGTATATGAAATACTTTTCTCATAAAGCTTTTAACACTTTTTAATTCATTATTAGGATCTGTTTTTACTACTTTTAAAAGATCTTTTATATTAACTACTCCCACAATATTATCAACATTTTCTTCATATACAGGTAATCTAGAATATTCTTCTTGTATCATAAGATCAAGAGTTTCTTTTACGGTAGTATCTAATGAAACAGATTCTATATCTACTCTTGGAGTAATAATAGAGCTAACTGGTAAATCATCTATTGTAAGAGCAGATTTTATAATTTTAGTTTCATAATGCTCTAAAAGCCCTGTTTTATGGCTACTTTCGACTAAGTCTTTTATTTCATCTACAGTTATATTACTCAAAGAATTTGCTAAATTATCACTAGCTTTGGTAAGCATAGGGTTTAAAACAAAAGTAACCAAAGATATTATAGGTTTAAATAAAAGATATAAAATTTTTATAGGATTGTACATAGCAATAGCAGACTTTTCTGGTGAACTATAAGCATAGTATTTAGGTATTAAATTTATAAATAAAAGTGTAAGGGTAAAGTTTATAATAAATGAAATACTAAGGTTTATAAAAGGTTCAAAAAAATTGAATCTTAAAACATCATAAGTTATAAAAGTAAAAAGAAATCCCATAGATATACTTTTTATAGTTATAATTGTTGAAAATAATTTTGTTTTTTCATCTAATAGCTTTATTATTCCTTGAATTTTTTTTTCAGAAGATTCTAAATCTTCTAACTTTTTTATACTTAAAGATCTAAATGCCGATTCAGAAACAGAGGTTATGAAAGATATTATTAGCGAGGCTAACAAAAAGAATGTAATTAAAAAATTACTACTGTCAGGTTCTAAAATTTTATATTACCTTAAAACTAAATATATAAAAATAAATTTTTTATTATAATTTTATCACATTTTATTAACTTTTGCATTATGTTTTTAATTTAAGCTATGTGGTAAAGCTTTAGTTATGTTTTATAATACCTAAAAAATTATTATAAAAATAAAAAAATGAAGCATATTATTGTAATTGGTGCAGGGGCTGCTGGATTAACAGCTAGTATTTTTGCTAGTAAAAATGCAAAAGTAACTATTTTGGAAAAAACTGAAATGACAGGTAAAAAAATATTAGTCTCTGGTGGTAGTAGATGTAATGTTTTACCAGAAAATGTTAATTATGATGATTATTTTACATCTTCTTCCAAAAATATTATGAAAAATATTTTTAAATCATGGTCTTTAGAAGAATGCAAAAAATGGTTTAATGAAGAATTAGGTTTAGATACATATGTAGAAAAAGAAACAGGTAAAGTTTTTCCTAAAAGTAATTCTTCTAAAGAAGTAAGAGATGTTTTGTTAAAAAAAGCACATACTTTAGGAGTAAAAGTTTTTTATGATTCTCATGTAGAAAAAATTTATTTTGAAAATAATTATTGGTTTTGTAAAACTAAAAATAATAGTTTTAAAGCTGATGCTATAATTGTTGCTACAGGTGGCTTATCTATACCCAAATTAGGTACTACAGGAGACGGACAAAGGTTTTTAAAAGAAATAGGTCATAAAATAAATAGATTATACCCAGCACTAACACCACTAAAAGGTATTCATCCTAATAATGAAATGTTAGCAGGAATTTCTTTGGATGTTGAAATGAATATAAAATTACCAAGTGAAGAGACAAAAAAGAATAAAAAGAAGCAATCAAATAGAAATGGTTTTTTATTTACTCATAAAGGTTTTAGTGGTCCATCTATTTTGGATATTTCTCATTATTCTGTACTAGCTTTAGAAGAAAAAAAATTTTTACCAGAAATAAATATAAATTGGTTAGGTTATAATCAAGAAAAATGGAAAGAAATTTTAACTAATGAAAATATTTTAGTACTTACTAAATTAAAAAATTATTTACCTACAAGGTTGGCTATAGCTTTATGTAATGAATTGGAAATAGAAAATACTAAACTAAATGAATTAAAAAAAGAAAAAAGAAATAAATTAATAGAAAATCTTACTAATTATAAACTTTTATATAACGGACATGAAGGCTATTTAAAAGCTGAAGTAACAGGAGGAGGCATTCCCTTAGAAGAAATAGATTCATCTTCTTTAGAAAGTAAAATTCATAAAAAACTTTTTTTGTGTGGAGAAATTTTGGATGTTTTTGGAAGAATAGGTGGTTTCAATTTTTATTGGGCTTGGGTTACAGGAAGGTTGGCTGGGTTATCAGCTATAAAATAAAAATTCATATATAAGATGCTTCAAAGAGTTAAAATAAACATACTTTTATTATATAGTTAATTACATTTCAAATTTCAATTAAGCAGAATAGTTATAAAATAACTCTTTTTGCTCATTCCATCTTACAATTTTTTTTTCAATTTTATTATAAATTTCTACCCATTTTGACATTATACTTAATATTTTTTCTTTCATCAAACTCATATTTTTTAATGATTTTTCTAAACTTTCTATAAAATCTTTAGTATTTTTAAAAAATTTTCCATGCATATAATTATTTTTTATTTCCCTCCATAATATTTCTATAGCATTTAATTTTGGGCTATAAGGTGGTAAAAAACATAATTCTATTTTATCTTTATTTTTTAATTCAAATTCTATTACACTCTTATTTCTATGTACTCTACCATTATCTAGGACTAAATAAATTTTCTTACCATTAAATTTTTTTATTAAAAGCTCTAAATATTCTATAAAAACATCTTTATTACCTTTTTTACTTATTTTATAATAAAAATTACCATTCTCTATATCTATTGCTCCAAATACTTTACGACACTCACTATTCATATTTACTTTCATTTCTAACTTTTTCCCAATTTCTCCCCATGAATAGCACTTTTGAGACCACATTAGAAAACTAGATTCATCTTGAAATAATACTGTTCCTTTATTTATTATAGATTTTTTTGATAATTTTAAAAATATTTCATTTTCCCATTCTTTTTGTTTTTTTTCATCTACTTTATGACTTTTAGTTTCTATTTTTTTATGGCTTAAACCTAGACTATTTAATAATCTTGGTATATAACCTATTGAATATTCTATATCAAACTTTTCTTTTATTATTTTTTGTACTATTGAACTTTTTAACATTTTATTTTCATCTGAATATTTTAAAATTATATCTTTTAACTTTTTTTTATCATTATCACTTAATTTACTTTCTTTTTTATATTTTTCCTTGTAAATTATTCCATTTACTCCATTAGATAAAAATTTTACTATCCATTGATAAATACATCTTTCTGTTTTTAAACTTATTTCTGCTATAGTTGATATTTTTACACCTTCTGAGTATAATAATATTCCTTTAAATATATCAACCTGTTTTTTATTTCCTAAATAATTATATTGATTCATTTTACTAATTATCACTTGACGTGTTTCTTTTGTTAATGTTATTCTTACTTTTATCATTTTTTTAAAAAATATATAAATTTATTTTAGTATATTTTTTTTTTGCTTTTTTGTCCAAATTCTTTATTAACAACAATTATAGATTTTGAAATTTCTAATGTTAGAAACTATATGAAAAAAATAGTTTGTATTTCAGACACACATGTTCAACATAGAAGTTTAAATCTTCCAGAAGGAGATATTTTAATTCATGCTGGAGATATTTCAAGAGTTGGAAAATTAAATGAAATAATAGAATTTAATTCTTGGCTGGGAACACTTAATTACAAGCATAAAATAATAATAGCAGGAAATCATGATTTTATTTTTGAGAATGATTATAATTTATCAAAAAGTTTAATAACAAATGCTATTTATCTTGAAGATTCTGGAGTAGAAATAGAAGAAATAAAATTTTGGGGTTCTCCTGTATCACCACGTTTTTATGATTGGGCTTTTAATAGAGATAGAGGCGAGGATATAAACAAGCATTGGGCTAAAATCCCAAAAAATATAGATGTACTTATAACTCATGGACCACCGTATGGTATTTTAGATAAAACAGTAAGTTCAGAAAATGTAGGTTGTTAAGATTTACTATCTAAAATACAAGAAATAAAACCTAAATTTTCTATTTTTGGTCATATTCATGAAGGATATGGTATTTTTAAAGATAAAGGAATTACTTTTATAAATGCTTGTTCTTTAAATGAGAGATATAAAATAAAACATGATCCTATAGTTTTTGAAATTTAGGTATTTTTTACCTTATAATATGATATATTAAAATATTTTATTTAATTATTTATTAAAAAACTAAAATATATTAATTATATATAAATAGTTTTAAAAAGTTATTTTTCTAATTCTATTATTAAAAGCATCTACAAAAACTAGATTTCCTAAATTATCAAAAGCTAACCCTGCTGGAACATTTAAACCTGCATTAAATGCTAATCCTCCATCTCCAAAATAAGCTGGAACACCTGTACCTGCTATAGTAGATAAAATACCATCTTTTGCATTAACTTTTTTAATTTTATTTCCACTATATCTTAGCTTGTAAAAATTTTTAAAATTAAGTTATAGTAAGTTTTTTGGGTATTAAGTAGCCTCAAACGTAATAATAAAAAGCTTTGAATTTTCATTGAATGAATCAAAAAATAAATTATTATCCTTACTATCTTGAAAAATCTTTAAAGCTTGATAGAAAGAACGCTTAAGTTTTTTTGCTATATCTTGAATTATTATAAATCCAGATAAAGCTAAATTAATTCTCTCATTAACATAATCATAATCATTTCTATAAAAAACAGATAAACTTAAATAACTTTTTAATATCTTGAAGAAAGATTCTATTTTCCATCTTTTTTTATATAAATGTAATATTTTGGCACTACTTAATTCTAAATTTGTTGTAAATAAAAAATATAGTTTCTTCTCTAATAAACATTCTTTATTATTTGCTATACCTACAATTTTTCCATCTAAATTAAATACTTTTACTTCTTTTATATTTAAAAAACTTCTATATTTATGATAGTAATAAAAAGCACCATTATAACTTCTAGTAAAAATATCCTCCGCTTTTTCTTTACCTGATTCTGACTCTAAAACTCTACTTTTAGGACATCTGGTTACTAAATTAACTTTAAATTTAGACAGTTTCTCTAGAATTTTCTTATGAAAAAAAGCTGAATCGAAAAGTATATTTTCTATCTTTAATCCTTTATCTAATAAATATTCTATACTTTTTATAAAAATATCATCTTTACTTAGGTAATTTTCATTTTCATCTTTATATACCTTACTTATCCAATAATCAAATAGTATTGGATATATTTTATCTTCTATTTCAAAGCATAAAAACATTATTACTAAACAATTATGATAAATATTTTTTGTATAATCATATATTGGATTATATGGATATACAAAATCGTTTCCATGTGCTGGTATTAACATAAAATCTGCTATTAGATTTCCTTTTCCTTTATTTACTATTTTTTTTATTGATTCAAAATTTAATCCAAAACATTTTATTGCTTTTTCATATTCTTTTTCTTTTAAACCTGAATCTTTTTTTATTTCACTTTTTGTTAATTTATTTTTTGTTTTTTTAAAAAGCTTAGTAGTAATTTTGATTCCATTGTGATATCCTAATCTTGTTATTATTACATTTGAGTAGTATAGTACAGATTAACATCTTGTCTTTACTACTTAAAATATTTTTTTTTAAGCTAAGATAAAATCAACTCTTTCTAATTTTTAATTTTCACTTATTTGTATGTTTAAAATTATCCCTTTTTCATTTTTTATTGACGTTCAATTCCATTTTATACTTTTTACAATAAATATTATACATAAATTAAATAGTTGAAATCTAATTATAGTTTAATTTTAATATGAATATATAAAATCAATTCAGTATTAGAATATGTTTATAATCAATATATTTTAAAAAACTAATCATAAGTATAACAATAATTAATAAAAAATTAGAAGTTCCTTAACCTTTACTTAAGAAAGTAAAAGTTGATTTTTTCTATAAATAATCATAATTATTTATTAAAATGAGGATTTATAAAGTTGGAATTACCTAATTTTAAGGATGTTAGAGCTTCTATCTCTACTACTGAAACTATAAATAATCCCACTAGAGCTGAGATTAAATCAAGTAGAGTAATTATTCAAGATAACTCAAATAATGAGCTAAAAGCTAAAAGTGATAATTTATCTTTAGATAGTGCTAATATGCCTAAATCAAAATCTCCACTTGCAACTAAATTTATTTCATTAACTGGAAATAAAGAATTAGGTTATCAAAAAACAGATAAACCATTTAAAACAGAGTTTTCAGAAGGAACTAAAGCTGAATATTATGCTTCATCTGTTACAAATTATACTCCTCCAAAAGATTTAAAACCTATTAATATTGATATAAATGGCATATTTAATTCTTGGAAAGATGCTGATGAAACAAGAAATAAAATAGAAGAAATTTCTGGTCAAAATTTGGAATTATATCATAATAAAACACACGGGTTATCTGATATGGTTGAAGCAGTATCTGAATTACTTAATAGTGATATATTAGGTGAAGTTGCAAAAAAAGGAAATAATCTTTTACCTAAATCAAATGAAAATAAAGCTGAAATACAATCAAATATAGAAAAGTTTTTTTCAAAATCAGGTGAAAAAATTGAAAATGCAAGTGAAAGTGAAAAAGTAGCTGCTATTTTATATTCACTTACAAAAATGGGTTATGAACCTAGATTAATGGCTCATAGTCAAGGGGCAGCTATTACATCTGAAGCTCTAAACATACTAAGAGAAAGACTTTTAACTGAAAATAATAATTTAGCTGAAACAGAAAAATCTATGGCAAATATATCTGTTCTTACAATAGGTGGATTTGCAAATAGAGCTGATTTTCCAGATGAAGTTAGCTTGATAAAAATAGAAAATTTATTAAGTAATAAAGAAGGGAGAGATCCTGTTTCTCATATATCTAATGCTAATACAGGAATACTTGGTATGGGTAATGAGCAATTAGATTATGAGAAAAGAGTTGTAACAACTTTAATAGCTCAAGATCCTAATAGAAGTACTTTAGAAAAAGTTTTTCTAAAAAATACAATAAATGCTTCAATAGAGCTTACTAAGGCTACTAAATCAGTTGGAAGATTTGCTATATCAGCAATTAATACTAATAATTCAATTGTTCCAACCATAATTAATTCTTTAAGAAATGGTGGCAAAGTATTAGAAGAACATGGAGCAAGAACAGGTTATTTAGATAAAAAATTTGTTGAAGATATAACATATAATTTTTTTAATAGAAAATAATAAAATACAAAATTAAATTTGTAAAAAACATAGTTATTAAGTAAGTATAAATATAGTTAATATTTTATAGTTTGCATTTTTTCAAAATCATATTCCCCTGAAAAAGTAGGTTTCAACACACTTTTTCATATATAGACTCACTGACTGAAAAAATGTAAACCAATTTTTTGAGTATATATTAAAGTTTATAAAAACAAGAAATAAGTTTTTCTATAATACTTAGATCTACTTCAGGGGATGCTCCTGCTTTAGTGATAAGCTCTGTTAAAGACCATTGCCATCTCATAAGATCAGAGTTTTTATTAATAAAATCTCTCCATTTCTTTTCTTCTATTTTATGAGAAACTCTTATTTGCTTATCTATAGATTTTATATTTTTTATACCTAATTTAGATGACATTATCCTTATTTTAACTATTTTTAATAAATTATCAGCATAAGTAGGTATATCTTTATAATTTTCTCTTAGTTCACTTCTTAAATCTTCTAATAAATCTAAATCATTCATAACTGCTAATCTTCTATAAACTTGCATTTTATATTTATAATCTTCTATCCAAGTATCTGGGATATAACAAGGTAAATTTATATCTATTACAACATTCTGAGCAAAATGATTAGTTCTTTCTTCTTCTGGTTTTAGTTCATTAATAGCTTCTTCCAAAATCTCGCAATAGGTATCATAACCAACATTTATCATATTTCCATGCTGTTCTGCACCCAAAAGATCTCCTACTCCTCTTATTTCCATATCTCTAAGTGCAACTTGATAACCAGTTCCTACATTAGAAATATCACTTATAACTTGTAATCTTTGTTTTGCTTCATCTGTCAAAACAGATTCATTTGGATATAACATATAACAATAAGCTTGAATATCACTTCTTCCAACTCTTCCACGTAATTGATAAATTTGAGCTAAACCTAAAATTTGAACCTGATCTATTATTATGGTATTTGCAGTTGGTATATCCAAACCAGATTCTATAATAGTAGTACATAATAAAACATCAAATTCTCTATTATTAAAATCTAACATAGCATTTTCTAATTCATGTTCTGGTAATTGACCATGAGCTACACCTATTCTAACATCTGGTAACATTTCTTTTAAATCTTTATGAACTCTGTCTAAAGATTCTACTCTATTATGTAAAAAATAAACCTGACCACCTCTTTCCATTTCATGTAAAATGGCATTTTTTACTACTTCTGCCGAATATTGAGAAATTTTAGTAATTACAGGAAATCTATTTTTAGGTGGTGTTTCTATAACACTTATATCTCTTGCCCCACTAAGAGCCATATATAAAGTTCTTGGAATAGGTGTCGCACTCATAGTCAAAACATCTATACTAGCTTTAAATTGTTTTAATTTTTCTTTATGGGCTACACCAAATTTATGTTCTTCATCTATAACTAAAAGACCCAAATCAAAAAAATCAGGAACACTCATTAAAATTTTATGAGTAGATACGATTAAATCTAAGTTACCTTTTTTAAGCTCTTCATAAATAGTTTTACTTTCTTTAGAACTTCTAAATCTATTAACAATAGCCATTTTTATAGGATAAGGAGAAAATCTTTGATGCATAACATCATAAAGTTGTTGAGATAAAACAGTTGTTGGTGCTACTACAGCAACTTGTTTACCAGACATTATGGCTTTAAAAACAGCTCTTATAGCTACTTCTGTTTTCCCGAAACCAACATCTCCACAAATTAGTCTATCCATTGGTTTATCTTTTTCCATATCAGCTTTAGTATCTAATATGGCTGTTAATTGATCCGGTGTTTCATCATAAGGAAAAGCGTCTTCCATTTGACCTTGCCACTCTGTATCAGGCATAAAAGAATTACCTTTTGCGGTAGCTCTTTTAGCATATAAGGCGATTAATTCTCCTGCAATATTTCTTACAGAATCTCTTATACGAGATTTTAGATTTTCCCATTCTACTCCACCCATTTTACTTAATCTAGGTGGTACATCAGAAGAACCTCTATATAAAGATAAAAGATTTATTTGCTCTATTGGTACTAATAATTTATCTTCTTTACTATAAATTATTTCAAAATACTCTCTTTTTCGCCCTTGTATTTCAACTGTCCTTAAACCTTTGTATTGACCAATTCCATGAGCATGATGAACTACATAATCGCCTATTTTTATGTCTTGTACTTTGGTTATTTTTATACCATTATCTTTTTTATCTTTACTTTTTTTAGTAACAGGACGTTGAGACCAACCAAATAGTTCTGCATCTGTTACAACAATAGTATTTATATCATTTAGAATAAACCCTTTTTGTACACTACCTTTTTCTATAAAAATTTTACCTTTTACAGTAGATAAATCATAATCATGACCATAAAAAGCTTCACAATCTTTTTCTCTTAAAAGAGTTAAAGCTCTTTGAGGTTGAGCTGTGATAATTAGGGTATTTTTTTCTTCTTCTTTGGCTAATTTTTTTATATACAAAATTAGATCTTCAAATTTATTATTAAATGGAGGCAAAGAGGTACCAGAATATTGTAAGTTTACATTTGGCATATCATTAAAATTAGATAATCTAATTTGAATAAAATTTCTAGATTTTTTTAATAATTCATCCAAAGAAATAAAAAGTTTACCTGTATTTTCTAATAAAAAACCTTTTTCTAACTTATTTTTTAAAGTTTCTTCTAAAGTTTCTTCTAATTTTTTTAAAAAACTATTTTGAGCTGTAAAATCACTCCAAACTACTACAGAATTTTTTGGTAAAAAATCTAATAATGAAGCTGAATCTTTATATAAAAAATTAAAGTAACCATATAAAGCTGAAGTATAAGTTAAATTTTTTATATCATTTAAATCTTTTTCTATTTTTTTTCTTAAATCTTCTGCATTTTTTGTAAAACCTAAATTATATACTTTTACTATTTGTTCCATCATAGTTTTTAAAATGCCTTCTTTAAAATTATTTGGAATAATTTTAGGTAGCATTATTTTAGAAGTTGGATAAATGGTTAATAAATCTATATCATTTTGAGCTTTTTTAGTTAAAAGATCATATTCTCTAATAAGTTCTATTTCATCATCAAACCATTCAATTTTAACAGGTGTTGAATAGCCTAAAGGAATAAAATTTATTATTCCTCCTCTTCTAGAAAAATCACCTTTTCTTTCTAAAGTTTCTGTAGGATTATAACCTAACCTTACTAACTCTTCTACAAATTTTGAAGGTGAAATAACTTGACCTTTTCGAACGGTTATAATATTTTCTTTTAAATCTTTTTCAGATAAAAGTTTTTGAGTTAGACCCTTAGTTTTGGTTAAAACTACTTTTATTTTTTTTGTAAGTAATTTTTCTATTATCTGAAATTGTTTATCTACAATATTTACATCGGTTAGAATTTCTTCATAAGGCGATAATTCTAAAGAAGGAAAAATTTCAAAACTAATATTTAAATTTTCAAAAAAAGAACTTAAAAAGTCTTCTTCTTCCTTAGAATTTGTAACTATAATAGTGCTATCATAACTATCAAATGGAAAAGAAGCAAACCAAGAAGATTTTACTCCTAAATTCATACCTGTTATTTTATACGGTGTTTTTATTGATAAGTTTGATAAAAAACTTTTATACTTTTCTGTATTTTGTAATGTTGTTATAAAGTTCATTTTTATATAATTTTTAATCTTATAAAATTCCTCGAAGCTCAGCTTCGGAGTAATGGAGGGGGATTTGGGGGCACAGCCCCCGTCCCCAGCCTCCTTCGTGGTATTGAACAACGAAAGAGGTCTTAATTTTATTCAAAGCAAGATGTAATTTTAGCATAATTAATTAAAAACAGAACTTTTTTATTTTAATGAATTAATATAATTTGAAGTACTTTTATCCCAATAGCATTTTTTACATCTAATTTTATTCTTATTAGAGAATACCTCAGAGTTCTGCTCTGGGGTTTCAGGGGGTACGGGGGCTCTGCCCCCGCTCACTTCCTCCTGCGGGGTTGATACCCCGTAGGAGGTCTTAAATTGATTGTCTGATAACTTCTCAAAAATATGATTACAATTTTCATAATTATAAATATAATAAGCACATTCTGGACATAAAGAACTAATTTTTGAAGCTTTTTCGTAAAATAAACTTTTACACTCTTCGCATTTAATAATATTATTCATTTATTTTATAAAAAATTAACTACAAGTCCAAAAAAAATGAGCTTTTTTATGTTCTAAACAAATAAAAAAGTGTCCTACTCCTCCATCTCCAAACATATATGGAATATTATCCTCTGATGATAATTGAAAAATTGGAATCATTTTTTTATTACATTCTGAACAATAACATTCATCTGGAGATTGAACCCAAAAAGGATTTCCACCTAACTTATCTTTATCACATAGAAAAAAACACATCATTATCTCTTTGTGTTCATATATATATTTAAAATCTTCTTGATAAGATGGATTATCATTAATATAATAATTAAATATTTTTGGTATTTTATTTGTATATTTTAATTTATCATTCAATTTAAAACTACTTCTGTCTGATATATCTCCCAAACCTTCCCATTCATAAGGATATTCATACCCTGAATTTTCCCACTCACAAATAACTTTTTCTGTAAATATATTAGTTCCTAATGGAATATTAATATTATCATTATTAAAAATATCTTTTTTATCTATATATCTTGCTAATTGAGACGTCAAATAATTATCATTATCAAAACATTCATCAGTACAATAAAACAACTGTATCATCCCTTCTTCTAAACCAATAGAAGCTTTTAAATCTTTATTTAATTTTTCAAAATTTATTTGAAAGAAAAATGTAAATGGTTTATTACAATATTTACATAATGGATATAGCTCATTTTCCATTAAATATGGATTTCCACCAAATTTTGAATCTATTGAATTACCTTTACCAATTTTTGTAATAGGAATATAAAATATTTTTGCATAACCTAAATCGTCTAAATTTCCCATTATATTTACAAGTTGTTGAGAAATATCAAATTTATCTTTGTGTATTTCAATAAAATTATTTTTATCTGTTATTTCATTTTCAAAAAAATTAAAACTTTCTTTATAAGTACTAAATTCTTTTACTTCTAATTTTAATTTTTGACCTAAAAATCCTGATTCAATTTCTACTAAATTGTTATTAATGCTAATATTCCAAAGAAATATAGTATAATTTTCTTCTTTATAAAAAAATTTTTTTATCATAAATATATCCAATACCTTAATTTTTTACCACTTTTAGATTCAATTTCATTTTCAAAAATACCCTTATTTTTTTCTATTATTTTTTTAGAGCCTATATTATCACTATTACAAGTAAGTAAAACTTTATTTAGTCCCATTTTTTTACCTTCTATTAAGCCCAGTTCTAAAATTTTATAACCATAACCTTTATTTCTTTTAGTAGGGCAAATATCATAACCTATATGTCCTCCTTCTTTTAAAAGTAATTCCGTTAAATCATGTCTTATAGATACTCTGCCTATATAATCGGTATCATCTTTTATTAGCCAAAAAAAAGTTTCAGGAACACAACCATCAAATCTTTCTCTAGCTTTTTCTAATTTACTTTCCATTAAATAATTAACAAAATTAGTAAAATTACTATTTAAATCTATTATATTTTCATCTAAATTTCTATTTTCTTTATGAAAGTTTTTTAAAGATTCCAAATAAGAATCTTTGTATTTTATATTAGGGTATTCTAATTTTAAATTTTCCATTTGATTAAACCAAATAAAATTGTTAAATATGTATTATATAAAAGATTTTTTATTAACCATATAATAAATTGTTATTATAACTAATTCTTTTTAATTTTTTGACTTTAAAAAAACAATAAAATTTGCTAAACTTCTATATGTAAATTTTTACTATATTTCTTTTTGGAGTATTTTAGTAATGAGCAATAATCCTCAAGCTGTAGAGCTTGTTAATAAGGGAATAGAACTTCTTAAACAAAATAAAGATGATGAAGCTGAAGAGCTATTTTTAAAAGCCATAGAACTTGATGAAAGAATGGCAGCGGCTTATAACAATTATGGAATAATAAAACTTATTCAAGGCTTTATGGATGGTGCATTAGAAGCTTTCAGAAAAGCAGCAGAAAGAGATCCACGTATGTTTAGTGCTTATTCTAACTCTGCCTCTGTTTATCAAGCAAAAGGTGAAAGTGATAAAGCAGAAGAGCAATATTTAAGAGCCATACATATAAACCCAGAAAATGTTGAAAGTTATTATAACTTGGGTGTAGTTTATTTAGAACAAAATAAACTAGATGAAGCTAAAAAAATATTAGAAAAAGCTTGTCAATTAGATCCTAATCATACTCAATCATTTTATTTATTAAGTTCTGTTTATTTTAAAGCAGAAGATTATTATGCAGCTATTGCAAATTTACAACATGTAATTTTGAAAAAGCCAGATGATACTAATGCAAGATATGCTTTAGCTGAAATATACAGAAGACAAGGTAAATATAATTTGGCTATAGAACAATTAGAAAGAGTTTTAGTGGTTGAACCAGAAAATGAAAAAGCTTTAGTTTGTTTAGGTTTAATTTATGTAGAAATAGAAGAAGGTGAATTAGCTTTACCTATTTTTGAAAAAGCATGTGAAATAAATGATAAAAATCCAGAAACATTAGAAATGTTGGCAATATTATATGAAATGGATGGTAAACCTGATAAAGCGTTAGATTTTTGTAAAAAAGCTTTAGAAATTTCACCTGAAGATGTTTATATACAAGAAACTTTTAATAGGTTAAAAGAATCACCTTATTTAACAGGTGTTATAGATAATCCTAATCAATAAAAAATAGGGCGAAGCACTGCTTTGCCCCTATAAAAACAATGGGTTTAACACCAATATTTTCCTAAAATTACAACTTGTATTTCTTATATTTCTATTTTGTTTATAAATATCCTAGAACAGTCAAACCTGTTTTCTTCTCACTTTTAACTTTTAACTTCTCACTATTTACGGATCACGCTTCACGATTGCTTACTGAGCTTGTCTAAGTATCATTCTTTTCTCTATACTTCTCACTTTTAACTTTTAACTTCTCACTATTTACGGATCACGCTTCACGATTTTCTTCTTCTAACTATTTACCCCTATTAAGCCTAAACTTAAAAGAAATCATTAATCCAGAAATTGACAGCAAAATCATACTTATAGATAATAAATCATAAAGAAAAATACCATAAGAACCAAAAAATTTTCCTGTATGTAAATTATAAACTAATTCTTTTATATTTAACGTTTCTTGATAATTTTCTGAAAATTTTAAATTTTCCCATTTTTGATCTTCTAAATAATTATATTTATAAAAACCATTTTCTGTTTTAACCAAAAGTTTTTTAGCATTAAAAGAAATATTTTGTATATTTTCTGCTGGAGGAGAAAAAGGTAATAAAATTTCTTCCCATACCTCACCTCCATCATCTGAAATAAAAATCCCTTTATCTTTCATTCCTACAGCTATTAAATCATCATTTTTAGGTGAAATAGTAATTAAATCTATTTTCTCTGAGGGCACAAATAATTTTAATTCTTTCCAAGTTTTACCTGCATCCAAAGATTTAAATAAACCTCTTAAATCACTTGCTATTATTTCCTTATCATTATTAGGAGCTATAGCAAAAAACTTTGTTTTTTTTAAATTAATTTGAGTTTCTATATTTATATTTTGCTTACCTTTTAGGTAAAAAATAATTTCAGGATGATTTAATCCTATTGCAGTTAAAGAAACAATAATTATAAATAGGAAAGAAGAAACTCCAAGCCATTTATGTAATAAACGTTTAAACCTTTTCATTGTAATTTTTTATTTATTTTTTAAAAGTTCGTCAGTAAGTACCAATGCTTTTTTTACACCTGCTGAAATTGACCAAGATGATATAGTAGCACCTGTTATATGTATAATATCATTATCTACTTCTATAGGATCAGAAACTGATTTTTTTATAAATTGATTTAAAAATCTTTTCCTTTTAACTTCGTCTCCTTTTTTCTCCCTATAAACCATAATAGCAACTTGTTCTACAACCAAGTTTTTATTAATACTTACTATAAAAGTCATAGGAAAATGTTTTCCTTGTTCATCTAAAACCCAAGCATAACGCTCATTTTCATTACCCTTCTTACCAACATAATAAGAAAAGTTAGTCTCTTTAATTTTTCTTTTTAATCTTTTCTGAACATTATTTTTTTGTTCTGGAGTAATAGAAAATTGTTTTTTTTCTACTTTTAAATCTTTAAAAACTAAATCTACTGCTTGTTTTTCTGTAAGATATACCTGCTCTAAGTATTCTGGCTTTTCTTCTCCAAAAGAAGGATTTGAACCTATAAAAGTAAAAAAACAAATAAAAAGAGCAAGTAATTTTTTCATATCTTAAAAACCAGCAGCAGCAGAGATTAAAAATTGATCTTTTAGAGTTTGTTTGCTAGGATCATTTTTTAGCAAAGCTTCTAAATTTTTATTCATCTGATACTCAAACTTAAATACTACATTTGTAATAGGTCTATAATTAAAACCTAATGTAAACTGCATTTTATCATTTCCATTCAAAATTGTCATGTCTGTATCAATTTGATCTACTCTTCCAAAAAGAGTAATAGTAGGATTATCAAAGCCTTCGCCTAAAAAACTCATTTTTAAAAAATCTGGAGCTAGTTTATATCTAGCTTCTCCATAATAACCATACATAGGGTTTTTTATAGTTTTAACTGTTTCTTTTTGATCTTTATTTTCTGCTTCTACTTTTATTTCTAAAGGATTCATAAAAACCATTCCTCCTTCACCTAATAATTCAAAAGCACCTAATGAGTATTTAAAATCAGCAACTCCCATGCCTAAATATTTACTATCAGCTTTATCAACTTTACCTACATAACCTCCTAAACCAGCTTCTAAACCTAAAAATGGGCTAAAACCAATTCTTCCTGATAAAGCTTTATCATTATTGTTATCAGAAAATAAAGAAGGTTTTGCTTCTTTTATCCCATCTTCTTCACTAATTTTATCTATTAAACCTTGAGAAACATAAAGATCATAAGATAATTCCCAACTATCATCTGGAGAAATAGAGCCATAAAGACCAGCCGCAGGTTCTGACCATGTAGTAGGAACTATATATCTATTGAATAAAGGTCTTGAAGTAGTTTGTCTTAAATCTGAATCATGATACACATTAAGTCTTCCTAAAGTGATTAAAACAATACCTGTTCTTAAATTTAAACCATTTATTAATTTATAATCTAAAAAAGCTTGTTCTATAGCTACCTCACCTTTATTTTCATCAGAAATACCACCATGTTCTATTTCTATTTCTGTATTAAAAAATAATCTATCATTATATAATGATGATGCTTGTAAAACTAATCTATGTTGATCAAAAAAAGAATTTTTTCCAAAAGGAAAAACATATTCTGTATCAAAATAACCACCCAAAGATACAGTGCTATTATTAAGACTTAATTTTCTAGTATAAGCATTAACACCTGAAAATGAAGGTTTGGTATTTTTTTCTGTTTTTTCTTCTGCATAAGCAAAACTTGAAAAAGTTGATAGCAAAAGGGTTGAAAGTAGTAATTTTTTTATCATATATCTTCCTTATTTTTTTACATAAGTATTTTTAATTAATCTAACTAATAGTTAGTCTAACTAATTATATTCAAAAAACTATTAATAAAAAATATCTTTTTACAATTTTTTACTAAACAAAAAAAGGATTAGTTTTTTTCTCTTTCCAAACAGTAGTACTATCACCATGACCAGGACAAACAATAGTTTCATCTTCTAATGAAAAAAGTCTGTTTTTTATAGAACTTATCATTTGGCTATGAGATGCTTCCCATAGATCTGTTCTTCCTACACTTCCAGAAAAAAGAGTATCACCAGAAAAAACCATCGGTTTTGCTAACTTATCAAAATGAAAACAAATGCTACCTGGAGAATGACCTGGGGTATGAATTACTTTTAGCTTAATTTCTTTACCTAAAGCTAAAGTTTCTTCATCTTCTAAAAATCTATCTGGTGTTAAAGGATCCTCAACTTTAAATCCAAAAATACTAGCTTGCATTTTTAATCTATTATAAATATTTAGATCTGCTTTATGTAAAAGTATTTCAGAGTTAAGATTATTTTCTTTTATATTTCTAGTTCCCATTATATGATCCAAATGAGCATGTGTATGTAATAAGTATTTTGGTTTTAAATCATGTTTTTTTAATACAGCTTTTATTTTTTCAGGTTCATCACCAGGATCTATTATTAAAGCTTCTTTTGTTTCTTCACAGCCTATTATAGTACAGTTACATTGAAATGCACCAACAACAACTTTTTCTATTATCATATATACCTTTTTTATTTAAATAAAATATCTTTTATTATATTTTTTAGGGAATAGCTATAAAAAGTTTTTTATCATAATTAAATCTATATCTTCTTTATCAGCTATTTTAAAAATATGTTTTCCTATAGTATAAAAATCATATTTAGAGTAGAATTTAACTGCTCTTATATTCCTATCAGAAACCCCTAACCAAAAATATTTAAAGTTAGAATTTTTTACTAAATTAATCAGATAATCCATAAAAATATGGGCTATTTTTTTCCCTTGATAATCTTTTAAAATATAAATTCTTTGTAATTCGACAAATTTTTCTAAATCTAAAGCTGATAAGTCTTCTGTTGCTTCTTTTATTATATTGGGCTTCTTTTTTAAATTTATTTTTGCATAACCTACTGGTATATCGTTAAAATAAGAAATAAAAAAAATAGAATTATGGTTTTCAAATTCTTTTTGTAGTTTATCTAAGCTAAAAGCTTCATTTAAATATGAATCCATTTCTTCTTTTGTAGTTTCATGTTCAAAAGTATCTTTAAATGTTTTTTTACCTAAATAAGATATAATTTCTAAATCTTTTATTAAAGTTACTTTTTTTATTATTATTTCTTCCATTTTTTAAAAAGGTTTAAAACTTCCTTCTAAAAACATTTTTTTAGAGGCTCTTCTTTGCAATTTACCACTTGATGTTTTTGGTAATGATTCTGCTTTTACAAAAATAATTTTATAAGGAGAAATACCATGTTTTTCAGTTACATTTTTATTAACTACATCATTTAATTCTGAAATATTTAGATTATCAATACCTTTTTTTATTTCTTGAACTACTATTAGTTTTTCTTCTCCTTTTTCTTGAATTGAAAAAGCTGAACAGTTACCTAATCTAAAACTACTATGAGATTTTTCTACTGTTTGTTCTATATGCTGAGGATAATAATTATTGCCTCTTATTATAATCAAATCTTTTATTCTTCCAGTTAAATATAAATAACCTTCATTTAAAAACCCCAAATCTTCTGTTCTTAAAAAGCTTTTATCTTTGTATCTTTCATCATTAGTATTTAGTTTAATATTAAAAACTCTTTCAGTTTCTTCTTTCATATTCCAATAGCCTTTAGCAATACTTGGGCTAGAAATAACTACTTCTCCTACCTGATTTTCTGGTAATATTTCTAAAGTTTCTGGATTTATTATTAATAAATCTTGTTCTCCCCAAGAATAACCTAAAGAAACTATTTTTACACTTTTTTCTTCTTGCTCGGATAAAATAATAATATTTTTTTCTAAATTTTCTTTATCTACTTGTAAAAATCTTACTTCTTCATTTCTTCCCTTTCCTGTAACAAATACAAATGATTCTGCCAAACCATAAGCAGGATAAAATTGTTTTTCTCTAAAACCAGCTTTAGCAAATTTTTTAGAAAAATTAGTTATAGTTTCATATCTAATAGGTTCTGCTCCATTTAGGGTTATAGACCAATTGCTTAAATCTAAGCCTTCTAATTGTTCTTCTTTTATTTTTTTACTACAAACATCAAAAGCAAAATTTGGTGCAGCACTAACAGTGGTTTTATAATCAGATAAAGCTTTTATCCATCTAAAAGGTTTTTGTAAAAATATTAATGGAGACATAATTACAGAGTAACTATTTAATAAAAAAGATAAAACAATTCCAGATGCTAAACCCATATCATGATATAAAGGTAACCAACATAAACAAGAGTCTTTTTCTGTTCTTTCTGGCTTAGTTTTTGTCAAAACGGCTACAGGCATTTTTAAATCACTAAGAATATTATGATGGCTTAAAAGTACTCCTTTAGAAACTCCAACAGAGCCAGAAGTATATTGAATTAAGGCATTATCATTTTTATCAATATTAGGTTTTTTATAATTATTAGTTTTACTTAAAATATCTTCTACAGAAATTTTTTCCATTTCTGGTAATTCTTGTAAATAAGCTTTAAAATTTTCAATTTGTTTTAGAAAATCATTATTGGTAATTAAAACTGACGATTCTGCATTTTTACCTATATGTATTAACCTTTCTAACATCTGAAAATTATAGGGAGGTTGTACTGGTACTGCTACCATACCTGCCAAGATAGTTCCCCAAAAAGAAACAACAAAATCTAAACCAGTATCAAATAAAAGTACAATTCTAGATTGTAAAGGGTATTTTTCTAATAAAAAACTAGCAAAAAGCTCTGCTTTTTCTTTTAATTCATTAAAAGTAATTTTTTGTACATTATTTTCACCATCAACTAAATAATAATAAGCAATATCATTAGCTAAATTTTGTGTTTTTTCAAAAAATAAGTCTATTAAAGTCATTTTTTCCTGTAAAGTTTAAAATAATGAATAAATTTTATCTGTTATCTCAGAAAAATCATTTATGAAAATATTTGTTTTATGTTTTAAAATAGGATCATTTATAGCATAACTATGTATTCTTGGATTATTTGTAACAAAAACATCAATACCACCTTTTATCATCCAATCTCTCATAAAATGAGAACTTGATTCTACAAAAGCAATTAATTTTTTATCTTTTCTACAAGAATACCAACCTGCTTCCCACGCACAATCTCTACCATAAGAATCTAATAATAATAATCCTGCATCAGAATCTTCCATCATATCTATACATTGTTGATATACATCTAAAGGAAAATTTTCATGATTTAAATCTTTAGGAGTAATTTTTTGAGGTAAATGAAAGAAAAATTTATTTTGATCAAATTGATCGCATATATATTGATTATTTAAGGCATTACTTATGCTTGCTGATAAATAAATTTTTATTATTTTACTCATAATATTATTAGCTCTTACCTTTTAAGTAATTTGATATTAGATAAATATTAAATATTATTTGATAAAAAGTAAAGAGTTTACTTGATTACTGCTAAGCTCTTTTTTATATCAATTTTATTTCTTATAGAATTTATTTTTAATTTTTTGCTTAAAAGATAAAAAATTTAATTAACTTAGTAAAAGTAAAAAATTAACTTAGAACAATTTTTGTTTTAGCTATTGCTTGTTTGGGCGTAAAATTTTACGCCCTGACATTTTGTAAAAGTTATTTTCGGTATAATTTATCTTTTTTTAATTACTTAGCTAACAACTTTATCTAAAATACCAAATATTTTATTTCTTTCTTCTTCCAAAAGTTCTTTTTCGCCTATTTCAAAAAGTGCATTAGCAAAACCCTTCATTATTTTTTGTATGTAACCATAAGGATCATTTTCCTGAAATTTAGCTAAATTAAAATCATCTCCACTTGTTTTTTTATTTCTGAAAACAAATATTTTAGTAATTTCAAAAATATGCTCTAATAATAGCTTTTCGATGTTTTTATTTATGTTTTCTAATATATCTAAATTATATTTTGCTACTTTTAAAACTTCATTAATTAAAAGGTTTAATTCGTTCATAAAAATTAATATTTTCTTATTACTATAATATATAGTAATTATAGTAATACTTTTAATAAAAGCAAAAAAACACTTTACTTAGAACTTTTTTAAAGGTAATATATAGAGTGTTGAATTTTTTGGCAAAGGCTCTAAAAAATGGATGTAAATGATTTCCAGACAATAGGAGAATGCGAATTAGGCTTCACTTGGATGGTTTCAAGTGAAAATAAAGTTGTAGTTAATGTTGGAAAAGTAGCTTTATACTTTGAAATTGAAGAATTTTTTCATTTTGCAAAAATGATTGATGAATCAGCAAAAAACTTAGCTCAAATTACTAAACCGCAAACTACTGAAGTTAAGAAAACAAAAGAATCTAAAATAGCTAGTATAAGCAAATTTAGAGCATCAAAAGACAACGAAGAATAATTTTAGTACAGAAAGGGTGTGTGTTCGTATGGCACAAGCAAACAACGTTATTGTTATTACTGGAAGAGCTGGTAGAGATCCAGAAGTAAGAACAGTTGGAGATTCAAGAATGGTAGCTTCTGTTACAGTAGCTGTTAACAGACCAACCAAAGATCAAGATGGAAATTATATTACAGACTGGTTCACCTGTGAGTTTTGGGGAAAACAAGGCGATTTATTAGGTGAAATGGTAAAAAAAGGCTCACTTATTACTGTTAGTGGTTCTGTAAGAATAGATAAATGGGAAACCAATGGAGAAAAGAAAACTAGATATTTTATCTTAGGTGATACTTTCCAAATTCATTCTTCTAAAAATGAAGGAAGTTCTGACCATGAACATCATTCTCATCATGCTCCAGAGCCAGTAGCAAGAAAAGCGGCTCCTGCTCCTGCAAGTAAGCCTGCTGCAAAAGCTCCTCCAGTAGATGATTTTGAATTAGATGATGATTTACCTCCATTCTAAATTGAAATAAAAATAGAAATTAAATAAAAATAAAAAAGCTGATTAAATATTAAAAGATTTTTAGTCAGCTTTTTTTTACTATAGAAATGTTTTTAGATGAATACTTAAAAGAATTTATCATTTTTTACTAAATACTTAAGATATTCTACCTTAAAACTAAATTTTATGATAAAATCATAATTAAATTTTAAAAGGTTTTTTTATGAAAAAGAAAAAATATTTTTTTAGTATCTTTTCAGCAATAACTTTATTGGTCAATATTAATACTTTTTGTTTAGCTGATGAAGATGTTCCAGAAAAAGTTTTAGAGACTAAAGAACTTGGAGACTATATTTTAGGTAAAATTGTAGATTCTGAAAATGATAATATTGTTTCTGATGCCAATATAATAACTTCTATAACTTCAACTAAAAGTAATAAAGATGGTACTTTCTTTATACAAGTTAAAGAAGATGATTTTTTATCTATAAAAAAAGATGGCTATGAAGATTTTAAAGAAAAAATTTCTAACTTAAAGGGTAAAATAAAATTAAAAAGATTACCTTTTAAATATGTTCCTCTACTTCCTATGATTTCTATTACAGGGAATTATCTTAATAAAAGTTTTTCTGAAAAATATCAAAATATAGATATAAACGGTAATTTTAATGATTCTTTTAATTTTTCTTTAGAGGCATCTTTATTTAATGTATTATTAGGTGCTAATTATGAAAATAATTCTTTAAATATTAATAGACCAAAATTAAGTGAAAGTATTCCTACAGAAAAACAACTTTATACTAATAATAATATAGAAACTTATTTAGGTTATTTAGTTGAATTTGAAAGAGATCAACTGGCTATTTTACCTAATTTAAAATTTTCTTTTAATAATATTAAAACTAAAAATTTAGAAAAAGTAGAAACAGAAAGAGATTTAGATTATATAGATTTTGATCAGGATAGAACTATTTTGTCTTTAGGTGTAAATACTTTTTATAGACCATTTAAATATAAACCTTATGTATTCACAGCTAACTTAAGTTACTCCCCTTTTAATTCTGTAAAAACAGATTATAAAGAATTTCCAACTAACTTAAATAGCTTGGGATATTCTATTGGTTTTAGATATGATATTTTAGGTGCAGTAATTAATTTAGCTTTTATTGGTAAAAATACTTTTGGAGATAAGTTTTCTTCAAACTCATTAGGATTTAGTATAGGTACTGGTTATACTTTTTAATTATAATATATTACCTTTTTTACGTTTTATTAACTATTTTTTATTTAAAATATATGATAGAATTATATTTTAAGATATTTTTTGAATTATTAAAAAGTGCAAGCTCTTTCTAAAAATTACGAAATCATAAAAGAAATTGGCAGAGGCGGTATGGGTATCGTTTATCTAGGTAATGATAAACGTTTGGATAGAAAAGTAGCCATAAAAGTTTTACAACTAGACCCTAATTTAGATCAAGATGAAAAAGAAAAAGTAGTTAATCGTTTTTATAAAGAAGGCCGTTCTTTAGCTCAATTATCTCACCCAGAAATTGTAGGTATTTATGATATAGGTGAAGATAACGAACAATATTATATGATAATGGAATTTATAGAAGGTAAATCTTTAGCTAGATTACTTCAAATTAAATCCCATTTTAGTGTAGACCTTGTTTTATCTATAGGTGTACAAATTGCTAATGCTTTATCATATATCCATGAAAAAGGTATTTTACACAGAGACATAAAACCAGGTAATATAATGCTTTCTGAAAAAGGTGAAGCAAAACTAACTGATTTTGGATTGGCAAAAATAAATAATAGTGTTTCTTTAACTCAAACAGGTTCTTTGTTTGGAAGCTTAATGTATATTCCACCAGAACAAGCTTTAGGAAATAAAAATATGGATGTTAGATCCGATATTTATTCTTTAGGTATTACTTTATATGAATTATTAACTGGTGCTTCTCCTTTTATGGATGAAACTATTGCTGTAATTATAAGAAAAGTTTTGGAAACTGAACCTCCTCCTCCAAGTTCTATTATTCAAGAAATACCGCCAGAATTAGATCAGATAATATCTAAATCTATAAAAAAAGATCCAGATGAAAGATATCAAAATGTCTCTGAAATGGAAATTGATCTTCTAAAGGTTATAGAATCTAGAGAAGTAAAAAATAATCACCAGCCTCAAACTACTAATATAGCTCAATCAAATAGTTTTTCTGGTGGAAGTGAAGAAAACCTATTTTTATCAACTATTATTCAATTTTTATGTCTTAATAATAGTAGTGGTCAACTCTCCTTTAAAATAAATAAACATTCAGTTGGTCATATTTATATGTATGAAGGAAATATTACTCATGCTGAATTAGGAAAACTTAGTGGGATGGATGCTATTACTCATATGTTTTGCTGGAAATATGCTATGGGTGAGTTTGAATTTAATAAAAGCTATAAAGGTGAAAAACTTTTCTATAAATCGCTTAATAATGTTAGTTTGCAACAACTCTTAAAAAGTATAAATGAAAGAATGGATTGTTGTTCTTTTAAATCTTATTTACAAGATAAAATGAAAGATTCTAACAAACAAGTTACTGTAATTATTGATGAAATATATGATCAAATGAATACTGGTACTAAAATAACTAAAAAAATTGGTGAAAAAATTATCCAAAATCAAATAGCTCCTTTATATGAATTAATTTCTAATATTCATAATTCAGAAATAGAATCTTGCGAAGTAATTCATAATTTAATAGAAGGAGGATCAATTGCTACTTTTGTAAATATAGATAGAATGGTTCCTTATCATCATCTTTTACATGTTGTTAATCTTATTTCAAAATATACAGATAAAACAATTGCTCTTAAATTTGTTTCTGAAAAAAAATCTAAATTAGGTTTATCTACCGCAGGAGATGTTAGTATTAAACAATTATATAGATTGGTTAATATGGCATATAAAGAATTTAATAATCTACTTCCAGAAAAAAATAGTAGATGGCAAGTTATGAGAGATCAGATAAATGTATATTTAGAAAATCTTACTACTTAAACTTTTAGACTAAAACTTTTTAAGGTAAATTATGAATAATAAAATAGACTTTTCTAGTGATAATGCTTCGGGTGTTCATCCTAAAATAATGGATTCATTAATAAAAGCTAATACAGGTAATTATTTTGCTTATGGAAATGATTCTTATACCGAACAAGCAATAGAAAAATTCAAAGAGCTTTTTTCAAATGATTGTGATATTTATTTTGTTTATAATGGTACAGGAGCAAATGTTACTATTCTAAAAGCTTTAACTAATAGTTATAACTCTATAATTTGTGCAGATTCTTCACATATAAATTTTGATGAATGTGGAGCTCCAGAAAAGTTTACAGGTTGTAAATTAACTACTATTCCTAATAAAAATGGTAAACTTTTGCCAGAAGATATAGAAAAAGTTTTATTTGGTTTTGGAGATCAACACCATACACAACATAAAGTTTTATCTATAACTCAATCTACAGAGTATGGCACGCTTTATTCTTTAGAAGAATTAAAAACTTTATCTAATTTAGCTAAAAAGTATAATATGTTTTTTCATATAGATGGAGCAAGAATTTCTAATGCTTGTGTTTCTTTAAATACTAGTTTTAAAGAATTAATCTTAAATTGTGGAGTAGATGCTCTTTCTTTTGGAGGAACTAAAAATGGTATGATGTTTGGAGAAGCTGTTATTTTTACCAATAAAAAATTAGCTGAAGATTTTAAATTCATAAGAAAACAAGCAACTCAATTATCATCAAAAATGAGGTTTATCTCAGCTCAATTTTTAGCTTTTTTAGAAAATGATTTATGGAAGGAAAATGCAACTAAAGCTAATAATATGGCTAAATTATTAGAAAGTAAAATAAAAGGCTTAAAAGGTGTGACTATAACTCAGAAAGTTGAAGTTAATGCTTTGTTTTTAATTTTACCTAAGCCTATTATAGAAAAACTTTTAGAAAAATATAATTTTTATTATTGGAACGAAGCTATTAATGAAATAAGATTAATGTCCTCTTTTAATACCAAAGAAGAAGATATTATTAATTTTTCTAATGATTTAAAACTTTTACTAGCTTAAAAACTTACATATTTTATATCTATTATACCTTCCATAGCTTTTAAATCAGATAAAACATTATCTGATACTTCATCATCTATATTTAAAAGCATCATAGCACTTTTTTCTTTTCTGCTTAAAAACATATTTGCGATATTTATGTTATTTTGACCTAAAATAGTTCCAATTTTACCTACCATTCCAGGTTTATCGGTATTTATGGTTACTAAATATTTTCCTTCAGGGTTAAAGTTAATTTTATAATTATCCACTTGAATAATTTTTTCTTCATCATCATTAAAAATAGTTCCTGAAATAGCTCTTTCTGTATCTTCAAAAATAGCTTTTATGGTTAATTTAGATTTGTAATTACATTCTTCTGTAGAATTTATTTCTTTTATACTAATATTTCTATCTTTAGCTACTAATGGAGCATTTACATAATTAACTGTATCTCCTAACATTTGATATAAAACATTTTTTATAATAACTAATGATATTGGCTTAGTATTTTCATTAGTTAATTGTCCTTGATATTGAATTTCTAAGCTTTTTAAACTTGAGGAACTTAATTGTCCTAAGAAAGTAGCTATTTTACCAGCTAAATCAACAAAAGGTTTTAATTCTTTTTTTAAACCACTACTAGAAGGATAGTTAACAGCATTTTTTACTCCTTCTCCTTTTAAATAAGATTTTATTTGTTCAGCAACGTCTATCGCTACGTTTATCTGAGCTTCCTGAGTAGATGCTCCTAAATGTGGAGTAATAATTAATTTATCTTGTATTTTTTGTAAAGGACTATCTTTTAAAGGTTCTTTTTCAAAAACATCTATAGCTGCACCTGCTATAATATTATTTTCTAAGGCATAAGCTAAATCATTTTCATTAATTATGCCACCTCTAGAACAATTTATTATTCTTACAGAGCTTTTCATTCTTTTCATAGTATCTATATTAATAAGATTTTTTGTTTCATGATTAAGAGGTACATGTATAGTTATAAAATCGGCTTGTTGATAGATTTTTTCTAATTCGCATATTTCCAAACCTAATTCTTCTGCTCTTGCTTTACTTATAAAAGGATCAAAGCCTATTAAATTCATTCCTAAAGCTTTACATACTTTAGCTACATGGGAGCCAATTCTTCCTAATCCTATAATTCCTATAGTTTTATTGTATAATTCTACACCTGTATATTCTTTTCTTTTCCACTCATTATTTTTTAAGCTTTGATTTGCTTGTGGTATATGTCTTGCTACAGACATTAATAAAGCTAAGGTTTGTTCTGCTGCTGCTATAGTATTTCCATCAGGTGAATTTACTACAATAATACCTTTTCTTGTTGCAGAATCAACATCTATATTATCTACCCCTACCCCAGCTCTACCAATTATTTTTAAATTACTTAATTCAATAATTTCTTTAGTAACTTTAGTTTGACTTCTTACAATAAGAGCTGAGTAATTTTTTATTATTTCTTTTAATTCATCTTCTGCTATTGTATTTCTTACATCTGTTTCAAAATCATTTTTTAAAATATCGATTGCTGTTTTATCTACACCATCAAGAATTAATATTTTTTCCATAAAGACCCATTAATTACACTTAAGATAACAATTTAATTTATTGAATTATATCATAGCTACTAATTTTCATTTAGTTTTATTTTATTAAAAGTTTTATAGTTGCTATTTAGAAAAAATATATTATACTATACAGTATATAGTATATTAATAAAGGTATAAAAATGAAAAAAATAAAATTAGTATTAACAGTACTTATTTCAACATTAACTTTTTTTTCTAATACAAATGTTTCTTTTGCTAAAGATACAAAAAAAGAGACAGAAGCTAAAGATATAAAGATAGAAAATAAAGATGTGGATCAAATAAAAGCTATCTTTGATAAAAAAGATAAAAATACTGTTTTTATAGACGTAAGAGAACCTTTTGAATGGCAAGAAGGTACTATGCCAAATATATTAAAAATATCCTTAGGTTCTTTACCAAAAGAAATTGAAAAATTAGATAAAACTAAAAATTATGTTTTAGTTTGCAGAAGTGGTAATAGAAGTATGAAAGCAGCTAAATTATTAAAAAATGCTGGTTTTAAAAATTTAACTAATTTTCAAGGTGGTATGCTAAGCTGGACAAAGAAAAATTATCCTTTAGCCAAATAAATCTAATCCTTTTTATGAGGTATTAGCTTATGCCTAATCACCTTATGAAACTCAAGGGCATAGCTTTTAGTTATGCTCTAATAAAATAGATTTTTAGTACGGGGTATTAAACCACGCACGAAGTGTTGACGTGGAAAACGCCCCCGAACACCCTTCTACACTCGGACTTAAGTCCGAGGTATTCAATAAGAATAAAGATAAAAAACTAAAAGCTTATTTTATAAATATTTACCTTTTTTTTAGTAAATTTTTCTATTATACTATTTATCCTAAATAGTTTTTACAGGATATTTATGTTGAAAAAATTTTTATTATTAAGTTTATTGGTGATTTTAAGCTCTTCTACTGTTTTTGCTAAAGATTTTACTAAACATGTAGTAATAATTAGTGTAGATGGTTTACGTCCAGATGTTTTATTAAATACTAAAACTCCAAATCTAAACAATGAATGGAAAAAAGGTACTTATTCTTTTACAGCTCAAACTATTGTACCAAGTTTAACCTTACCTTCTCATACTTCTATGCTCACAGGAGCAAAATTTGAAAAGCATAAAATTTCTTGGAATGATTATAACCCAAATAAAAAATTAGAAGTAAAAACTATTTTTGAATATGCAAAAGAAAATAATATGACAACTGCTCTTTTTGTTGCAAAAAATAAATTTAAGCAATTAGATAGAAAAAATAATGAATTTGATAAATTTTATTGTCCTGATAATGCTTTAACAATGTTTTCATTTCAAAATGTTTTAGATACCGCAGAAAAATATTTATTAGAAAAAAAGCCTAATATAACCTTTGTTCATTTAGCTGAAATAGATTCACATGGACATGTTTTTGGTTGGAATAGCTGGATTCAACAAGGTATGTTGGAAAAAATGGATAAACCTTTAACTAATTTTATGGAAAAAATAAATAAAGAAATTGATGATTCAGTTATTATTTTTACATCGGATCATGGAGGTCATTTTTTAATGCATGGAACAAATGATCCTATAGATACTACAATACCTTGGTTTGCTGTTGGTAAAAATATTAATAAAAATAAAAAAATAGAGAGAACCATAAATACTTATGATACAACAGCTACTGCTTTATGGTTATTAGGTATAGAACAAAAAGAAATTGATGGAATTCCTGTAAAAGAAATAATTGAATAATGAATAAAAAAATTATATTTTTAATATTTACTACTTTTTTAGCTTATACATCATGTGCTAGAACTGTTACTCCTAAAGAAACTAAAACTACTGTAAGTGTAGAGTTTAAAGTACAAGGTAGCTTAAAAATAAGAGATGATATAGGTTATTATTTATTAATAAATGCTCCCTCTTCAACTACAAATTCTATACCATTACAAGATGCACCTAGAGTTAACGGGCCTGTAGCTAATGCACCTACAACTTCTTATGAATATAAAGCTCCTTTTTTAGGTAAATATCCTAATGATAATTATGAATCCAAATGGACAGACTTTTTTTATATTACCAAATCTCCATCTAATAGTTTTTGGGTAAGACAAGGATATAAAAAAGATAACAGTTCTGAATTAGATCAGATATTTTTAGAGCAACAAGAATATCAAAATACTAATACTAAATTTACCTCTGATAATAAAGGTTATAAAATAGAATTTGAGCTTTCTAGATTACATTCTAAAGATGTAGCTAAACTTATTAATATAAATTGTAATATAGCTATTGGAAGTTCTTTAGAAAATAATATTAATAATTTTGGTCAAGTTTATGATTATTGGAAAAATAATGATCCATTTAGTATAAATTTAGAAAAAACTAATAATTATAATGAAAAGAAATTTATTCCTCCTGCTTTAAAACAAATTCCTTCAAGACCTCAATTTGGTATTCCCAATGATATGTCTAGAGATGATTTAACTATTAGTGAAATTAATATTAATGTTAATGTTCCATAATTATAAAAGCACTTATATCTAAGTTATTAACAAAATTATTTTTATATTTATTATGAAAAAATTTATTTAAATAATAGTTATAAATTGATTCGTCTATTTTTAAACCTAGTTTTTTTGATAAATTTAAGCCTTTTTCTAAATTGTATAGATTAGGTTTTTTATTTTCATATATAATTTGGTATAAATTTTCATATAATATTGTTTTTGGTTTAGCTAAATCAAAGGTTTTAGCAAAAATATTTAGGTTTTTTATTAATATTAATAATTTTTCTTTTTCTTTTAAATAAAAGCAACATTCTATTATAAAAAAATATATATCATTTTCAAAAAAAGTTTTATTTATTTTATTATTAATAATTAATTCATAGGATTTATTAGTAAAAATTAAAGCATTAGTTAAATCGCCTTTTTTTATTAAAATAAAAGCATAAACCGAGTAGATGTATATTTTACTAATTATTTCTACATTTTTATTTGCTAGTTCTAAAGCTTTATTAGCGAATTTTGTAGAGCTATCTAAATCTTTAGTTAAAAGATAGTTTTTTACTAAAGAAATAGTACCTCTCATTTCTAAAGTAATATCAGCCCTTTGATTAGCTATTTTTACCGATTCAGTAGATAATCTAATAGATTCTTGTATTTCTCCTTGAGAATATTTAGCAAATGATAAAATACCAATACATTCATTTTTATGTCTAGCATTACCAATATTATTATAAATATTTATAGCTTCATTTAAGTTTTTATTTATATTATTCCAATTACAATTCGACATTTCATAAATACTTATAAGTTGTAAAACCCAAGCTTTAGAATGGTTTTGTGCTATTTTTTTTGAAACAGTTAAAGCTTTATTTTTATAAAGCTCAGCTAGTTTTTTGAATCCTATAGATCCAGTTATAAGGCAACAAATAGCATAAGATTTAGCCAACTCTGCAGATAATATAATTTTTTCTGCTAAATTAAGCATAAAAATTCCATTGTATAGTTGATAAATGTTATTTCCATTTAAATAATGAATTTGTCCAAGTCTTTCATAGGTGTTTATTATTTTTAAAATATTTGGATCTTCTTTATTACTTTGGGGTTTAAAAATTATATGAAACAATTGTATTATAATTTGTTTTAATAAGTTTTTATGTATTTCTTTTTTATCAGGAGTAGGATGATCAAGTAAAACTAAAACTATTTCTAAATATTTTTGTGCTAAATTAAACTCTCCTATATCAAAATAAACTTCTCCTAATTGATAATTTATATCAGCTTTTTCATAGCTATTTAATTCTACTTTATTATCATTAATAATATCTAAGGCCAAGTTATATAATGAAATAGCTTCTTTATAACTACCACTTTGTAATGATTTTTCAGCAGATTTTTTATAATAAAATATAGTTTTTTCATAATTTTCTGCTTTTAACCAATGATAAAATAAAGAGTTATAATAAAAATAAATATCTTTTGTATGATTTTTTTCATAATATTCAGCTATTTTTTGATGTAGTAACTTTTTTTGTTCAAAAAGAATTAAATTATAAACAACTTGATAAATAATATCGTTGCTAAAACTATAGTGTTTTGAGATATTTTTTTTATCTGTTTTGGTTATTAATTCTATTTTTTCTAAATACTTAATATAAGCGGTTAAATTTGTTTTTTCATTTTCCAAAGGATAAATATTAAATAAAATATCAGTATCAAATGTAAAACCTATTATACTAGCTAATTTTAAGACTAGCTGTTGCTCTTCTGATAATAAATCAAATCTACTAGTTATACTTCCTTCTATACTTGTTGTTATTTTAAATGAACTTAAATTATCATTTTTTATATAAGCTTTATTATCTAAAATATCAATATCTTTAAATGTATTTAAGCTTGTTATTATTTCTTCAGTAAATAAAGGATTCCCATTGGTTTTATCATAAATTAGATTTAAAAAATTAGTTTCTATATCTATTGTGTTTAATTTAATACAAAGTAACTTTTTTATATTTTCTTTACTTAAATTTTCTAATTGTATAAAAAAAGTATTTTTATAATTAATTAATTCTAAATAATCTAAAAAAATATCATTATAAACTATTCTTTTATTAACTAACTTTGCAATACGAGATTTTATTCTTGTTGTTAAAATTATACTAATGTTTTTAGTGCCTTTTTTATTTAATAAATATAAAATAATTTGTAAAGAGTCTGAATCTATATAATGAATATTCTCTAAAATAATAATAACTTTTTTATTTTCAGCTTCTTTAAATATAATTTTTGCTATTATCTCAGGTATTTTATAAAAATTTTCTTCTTTAACTATATTATTATCTTCATTTTCTAGTTTAAATCCTAGAATCTGATTTAAAATAGGTAAATCTTTCTCTTCAATATTATAATAAAGTAATTTATTTTTATCTTCAGATACTAAAGATTTTTCTAATGATAGTTCATCTTCAGAGTAAATTTCTTTTTTTAAAAGAAATTCTGATAAAATATTAGACCAAATATAGTAGGGAGAATTTTTTTCTATTAAGTTACATTCACTTTTTATTACTTGATAATTATTGTTTTCATATTCTTTTTTTATATTTTCTATAATTAATGTTTTTCCACTACCTAAATCACCCTCAATAATTATTAAGTCATAATTATGGTTTAATCTATCTTTTAAATTTTCTATCTCATTATCAAAACCAATTATTTTTTCTTCAGAATAATAATAATCTAAAGTTTTTATAGGCTCATAAATTTTTATTTTTTCATCTTTACCTTTTACTTCGATTTCACCTAGGTAATTAAAAAGTATTTTTCTTAAAGCTGATGTGCAAGTCTCTCCATCACATATTATATTATTAAAAGATCTTTGCATTAATCTAGCAGATAAATTTACTTTATCTCCTATTATGGTATATTCTTTTCTAAAAGTAGTTCCTATTTCACCGCAAAAAACTTTTCCTGTAGTAATTCCAATAGAATAATCTATATCAAACTCGTTTAATTTATTTTGTATTTGTAATGCTGTTTTTATTGCTCTAACAGAATCATCTCTATGTGAAAAATAGGGTAGCCCAAATGCAAAAATTATAGCTATGCCTTTTTCATCAATGTTTATCTTGTTTATAACCCCTTCATTATAAAAAACTATTTTTTGAAATTCTTTTATCAAATTATCAGAAAATTCTAAACTATTTTTACTAACAAGTTTTTTTATTCCCAAAAATATTACAGATACTTGTCTTAATTCTGCTAACCAACTATTAAAATTAGCTTCTATTTTATATAAAATAGAATTAGGTAAAAGACCTTTTAATTTAAAAATTTCACTATTAAAATTAATATTTTCTAATGGTGTTATATTTTTACTAAGCTCTTTTTCTATTTTTAGTATTTTATAATAAGTTTCTGCTATTTTTTCATATAAGATATAATTAGAAAACTTTTCTATTATAGATAAAACATTATGTGTAGTAATAATTTCACCAGTATTAGCTTTCTGTTGGGCTAAGCCTGCATTAATAATAGGTTCTCCATTAACTAACATTTCCCAATGATTATTTATGCCACCTAAATAAAAAATAGAAATATTTCCAACATCTACACCTATTTTTATAAAAAGTTTAGTTTCATTTTCCAATTGAAAGTATTCAACTTTTTCTTGTATTTCATAGGCACAATTTAAGGCTAAAACAGTTAGATTTTTTAATTCTTCTTCTAATAAATAACTACTCCATACAGCTAAAATAGCATCACCTGCAAATTTTAGTATATCTCCTTTATTTTTATTAATTATTTTAATAATTTCATCAAAAAAAGAATTTAAAATTTTGGATAATTCTTCAGCTCCCTGAACGCCTTTTTTTGCTAATTCTTCTGCTAGTGAAGTAAACCCAGAAATATCTAAAAACATTACACTAGCTTTGAAATCATAAACTTGAGGTTCATCTAAAATAAATTTTTTTTCAGCAAAGCTTTTTAAAACCCATTTGGGAATATAACTTAGAATATCTTCTGCTAAAAAAGACATAATTTTAGTAATTTAGTTTTTTATTATATGAGGCTTAAATTATAACGTATAAAAATAATTTCTTAAAATATTTAATTTTAAAACTTGATTTAAATTTTTAATTAGGGGAAAATTTAGAAATAAATTTTAGTTTAAAAGATATTTTTATGGAATTAACAAAAATAGGTTCTATTCATTCTGAAATAAAAGAAGGAATTGATCATAATTGGGGAAATATTATTTCTGAAATTCATTTATTGCCAGAATATAAAGATGCTATAAAAGGTTTAGATGATTTTTCTCATATCATAGTCATTTTTTATATGCATAAAGCTAGTTTTTCTTTAGAAGAACACTTACAAAGAAAACCTCAGGGTATAGAAGAATTGCCTAAAATAGGTATTTTTTCTCAAAGAGCAAAACATAGACCTAATCCTATAGGTATTACAACTGTAAAATTATTAGAAATAAAAAATGATATTTTAATAGTTCAAGGTTTGGATGCTATAGATAATACCCCAGTTTTAGATATAAAACCTTATTTTTTAGCTTTTGATTATCCAAAAGGAGAAATAAAAGAAGCTTCTTGGGTAAATACAATAATGGATTCCTATTTTTAATTTTTTTCTAATAGATATAAAACTTAAAGCTACTCGCAAGTTTATTTTTTATTAAATTAAATTAGATAAATCTAAAAATAAATTTTTATTTTTTATTAATAAAAGGTTCGCTTTCATGTGTATAATAATTTGACAAAAAGTCTATAGAAGTCATTTGAATAACACTTAAATATTCTTTCATAACTTGTTCAGCTTTTTCAGGAGAACCAAATTTTTCAATCCAAATATTTAGAGCTTCTTCTTTGGTTTTTGCTTTGCTTTTTACTTCACTTATAGCCGTATCTAGCATATTAGAAGAATCTTTCATATCAATTCCACCAAGCCTTGCTCCTAGAAAATCCATATTTCTTAAATCATATTTACCTAATTTCCAAATTTGTGTTGCCAAGTCCTTACTTCCGCTTACTTCTGCTGTCCAATGGAACACATATTGTAATTGACTAATTCTACCTCTTAATTTATTAGAATCTGACATATTGGTAAGAGCTGATTTCATAGCATCTTTATCTCCAGCAGAACCCCATTCAGCCGCAGCATGGCTAAAATAAGCCTCTGGTAAAACTTCTCTTGCTTCGATTTGCAATTTAGATAATTCGGCTCTTGCTTTTTGCCCTTCTATACTATCTTTATCAAGTAATTCTCCATCTTTTTTTAAGAATTCTAGTAAGTCATTTTCTCTTTTTTCTCTTATTTTATTCAAAGCTAATTCTTCTATAGCTTTAGTTGGAATATTAGGGTTTTCTTTTTTAATTGTTTCAGAAAAATCCTCTATTTCTTTTTTATGATTATTAAATTTTGATTCTGCTATTTCAAAGCGTTTTGCAACTTCATTAATAATAGAACTATCTGAATTTTTTGAGGCTGTTCTTTTTGCTTTTTCTAAAACAGCTTCTTTTATTTCATTCCATGCCTTAATTCCTGATTTTGTATCTCCACAACCAAATCTTATTTGATAAAAATCCATATCTAACTGTAAATTTTGGTCTTTTTTAAGTATTTCTGGTGAAATATCTTTAGGGTTTTTAGCTATTGCTACAGGCTTTAGGGTAGGGTAAACATTAGAATCCATAGCAAATCCAGCATATTTAGAGGTTTTATCAATCTCTGCTCTAAATAATCGCATATATTTAATTTCTAGTTCTAATCTTTTTGCAGTAGAAGGTTCTTTACCGTTTTCAGTTTTTATTTTTATAGAAAAATCTAAATCACTATATACTTTTTTATATTCAGGATTTGTTGGAGGTGTTCCAACATAAGGAAATTCTAATTCTACTCCGTCTGCTTTTGCTTGATTATAAACTGTATCCCAGGTCTCTTTTAAAAAGTTATCTCTTGCTGTGTGTATAACTTCAAATAAGTTTTTATCTATTTTGCCTTCCAAACCTTTAATATTATCCCAACCTACAGTGTTATAAAGTTCAATAATTTTTTTAGGATTATCTATATTAGCTTTTAAAAATTCATTAACTTCTTTTGGAGATTTAATATCAGGTAATTTGGAGTCATTTTTTACTTCTTCATTTCCTTTTTCTGCATTAATTTTTGCAGAACTAAATTCAAAAGCCTCTCCAACTCGTTTTAAAAGCACAGAATCTAATTTTATTTTTTCAGATTTATCAGAACCATTAACTTTAAATTCAAACTCATTTTCTTGTGTAAGTTTTATTCTTGTTGTTAATTGTTTATCACCAATTTTTAAATCTATATCCAACCCTTCTTTATTTCCTGTTCCTTCTTCATAAGATTTTAAAATATTAGCTAGTTCTTTTGGATTTGTTATATTAGATTTTGATAATAATTGTTCTAATGATATTTTTTGAGATATTTCTACCATTTCTTTAATGGCTTTTTCACGTTCTACAGGATCTTTATATTCTTCTTTAGTTTTTAATATTTCCTGAAGTTTTGAATTTAATTCTTTCTTCTGAGTTTTTAAAATCTCTTGTAACTCTTTAGGATTTTTTAAGTTATCTGGAATTAAAACTTCTACTCCTTTTAAAGATTTTTCTATAGTTTTTTCTAATACTGTTTTTTCTATATTTTCTTTACTTAGTTCTGATAAGCCTTTTTCTTTTGCATTAAAACTTTCAAGATGTTTTTTTACAGCTTCACCATATTCAATAGGATTTTTACTATCAATTGAAGGCATTTCTCTTAAAGCTATATCAATAGTTTCTTGTTGTAATAATTTTTCTGTATTTTTTTGTAAGGTTTCTTTTATATTTTCTGGTAGATTTTTTTCAGAAAGTAAAGAATCTATATTTTGCTTAAAATCTTTTAATTTTGCCATAGAATCCACATTTGTATATTTAGGGTCAGTTTTACTTAGGTTATATTCACCTAAAGATTTTTCTATATTATAAATATTAGATTCAAAGCCTTTTAGATTATTTACATCTTTCATTAATACAGATAACTGCTCATTTGTTTTTTGATGAACTTCTTCTGAATGAGCATGTTTTACAGACATAATAGATGGGATTAAAACACCTACAGCCATTGAAACATGAGCAACCATTTTTTGAACTTCTTTACGCTCTTCCGAAGACATTACATGATTTGGTCCATAAATAAGGTCTTTATAAACTTGTTCTACAATAATTCCAGAAAATTGTTGTCCTAAAGTAATTCCCCAATTCATTCCAACTCTTGATGCTAAACTTTTTACACCCGCAAATTTATCAGCACTACTTATAAATAAAAATTGCCCACATTTTTCAACTGCTTTGGCAAAAACAGAATCTTCTCCAAAATGAGATTTTGCAGCTTTTGTCATTAATTCTTGAGTAAGAATTACTTGAGTCATGTGAACCGAAGTTTTTACAAAAGTTTGTATTTTACTAATTTTTTCTGCTTCTACGGCTATTTTACCAATATTTCTTAATCCTGCTAATTGTGCAGCTTTTTCTGCATTAGTAACAGCTGATACTATATTTTTAAATTCACCTAAAATACCTTTTAATTTTAAAGCACTTGCTTCTTTAGCAACATTAGGAGCTAAGTTATATAAAGTTTTTGCCAAAGCTATAGCTTTTTCCATTTCTGGGTATTTAGTTACTAAATTTCTTAAAAAATTACCAACTCTCATTGCTTCAATACCAGAAGCAAGACCAGCTGTTGCTACTTCTGTTACTACAATTTCAGCTAACATTTGAGTTGTTTCTGTTCTATTAAGCATAGCTAATGTTTTATCAAGTACTTCACTACCTGTTTTAAACTCATTTGTATCTATACCTAAAATATCGGTCATTTTAAAAGAATCTAAATTATTGCTTTTAACATCTAGGTTATGTAAAATATTACCTTGGAGATTTTGTGTACTTCCTGTTTTTAATAAATTATCATCTGCAATTTTTTTGAAAGAAGGTTCTTTATCTAAGCCATTTGAAATAAATTCTGATAAATTTCTATCAGTTATACCTTTTTCTTTAGCATCTGCATTAAAAAGATCATATCTACTTCTTTCAATAAAAACTTCTTTATTTGGAGCTTGTTCATAGTCTTTTATAAAATTTTCTAGATTTTTTATTCTGTCTTCATATTTATATTTAACATCAAGAGAAGCTTTAAACTCATCTAATTTGCTAATAAAAGCATCAACTGAAATTTCTCCTTTGGAAACAAGTTCACTCCTTATATACATCCAACCAGCTGCTACAAAATGATCAAATACCTTATCATCAAATTTCTCCATTTTAAATTTTAAAAAAGCATTAACATTTTCAGATTCTATTTTTAAATCAGTTAAATAGTTTTTCATTGAAGAAATTTCTTCTTCATGTATTTTGGTTAGAGATTGATAGTTTTTTTCAAAAGTTTCTTTCTTATCGCCTTTAAATTCTTTAAAGCTCTTAATTTCATCATGTAATTCACCTGCAATTCTTATTAAAGCAGAAGAAGCACCGTTTAATTGAGGTGGAATGACTTTTCTACTTCTAAAAGCACTATCTATCGTAGTTTCTGCGGTTTCTATTTTTAAAGTTCTTTTTAATTTGTCTTCTGTTATATCATTATTTATAGTTTTTATATTACTTTCTAAAATACTTCTAGTATCATTAGGATTTTTATCTGAAATACCTAATGCTAAAGAATTTCCTGTAATAACTTCTTCTATAGCCATTTTTTCAGCCTCATTTTTTGGTAAAGACGGATTTATTTCTTTTCTTACATCAGATGCTTTTTTAAATGACATAAATGCAGAAGAAGCAACTTCTGTTTTTCTTTCTCTAAAAGAATCATTAAAAACATTTTCAGCTTCGGATTTTAAATTTTGGTCTTCTAGTTTTTCTAATTGCTCTTTTATCTCAGGGGTTTCAGGCACACTTCTTCCTTGTAGTTTGTATTGTTCTTCAATTGTTTTCTTAGCATTTTCTTTTGCTCTAGCAATTGCATCTTTATCAGTCATTACTTCTTGTTTTTTATCTTTTGCATAAGAATAAGCAATTAAATCTGTAGCTCTATTAGAATCAGAAGCTAATTTAAGATTTGTAGAAGCTGAAACCTGTTTAAAATGAGTAGTATTTTTAACATAATCAGGAACTTTTTTAAACATTTCTGTTTCCCACTTAACAGTATTTCTAAAAGCATTAGAATATTGTTTTACTTCATTTGGTTCTGCATTAGCTAAAACTGAAATTTTTCTTAGATTATTTCTATCACTAACCACTTTTTTTAGTTCATTATCAGCTCCTTTTATTGATTCTGGATTATTTCCTGTTTCATCTTTTAATTGTTCGTATCTTTTATCATGACTATTTAAAACAGTTATAATAAAGCCTTTAACTTTTTCTTTTTCACTAAGTTTTGCTTCAAGTTCTGATATTGCACCTCTATTATCTATGGTTTCCAAAGCCCCATCTACTTTTCTTGTTTGAACAGGATTTCTTTTTAGTTTTTCTAATTCTTCTTTTGTTTCTCTTATATCTTTTAAAACAGCTTGGTAATCTTTCTCATATTTTCCATGTTCTGTTGGGCTTCCTTCGAGTGTTTCATTATCATGAAGTTGCTTTGCTTCTTCTTCTAAACCTTGTTTATACTTTAAAACTTTTTCAATTTTACCTCTAAATTGATCATTCTGTTTATAAATTCCTCCTAGTACTATTTCTGAATCTCTCTTTTTAGCAAAAAGGCTTTCAGATTTTTCATACATTTGAGATATTTCTATAGCAGGAGCTTTTTTATTAATTTTATCTTCTATTTTTTTATCTAAATTTGTTATAACTTCAGTTAAATCTTTATTTATATCTTTTGTATCAGTTATAAATTCTCCCATTAATTTTGCTTGAGAATCAGTTAAAGGTTTTTTATCTTGTAATTCAAATCCATTATTAGATATTTTTATTCCATCGTTATCTAAAATTTCTTTTGCATCTTTATTTCTAGCTTCTGTATATGAAATTCTTAATTCTTTTAGTGAAACATCATCTTTTTTACCAAATTCTATTGCTTTTTCTACATAATATCCAACACCTCCTTTTATGCTTTTATTATCATCTGGTTTTTGATTTGTAAGTAAAATATTGCGTTCTTTTTTATTTATTTTATTAGATGATTCTACTTCTGCATAAGTTAAACCTATTCTTACCATAGAAGCATTAATGTCTGAAGCTACTGTATTGGGTTTTCCATTAGATGTTTTTATTGCATAATCATTGATTTGCTTAACTTCCTTCTCAGAACTTGTATAAACTTTATCTAAGCTACTTTTTAAGGCAATATACTCTTTACTACTTTTATCAGAAATAGAATCCATTTTGCTTTTTAAAGCATTTATAGCTACAATACTTTTTGACATTTTTACCTTTGAAGCTTTATCAGAAATAAAAGATAGTGTGTCAGAATCTTTTTTTATAGAGTTTTCAAGACTACTTTTATTTTTTAACAAAAATTTTAATTCTTTTTGTTCTTCAGGGCTTAGAGATGCTTTTACTTTAAGTACAATTAATCTTTCATCAATATTTTTTAATTCATTTTTAGAAAATTCAACTCTTATTTTAGTTAATCTTGTAAGTGTTGCTTGAGCTGTCCAACTTCCTTCAGAATCAAGCTTTTGTTGTAGTGCTTTTATAGAAGCTGGAGGCTCAGCCATAGGATTATTTACAAATAAAGCAATATCTTCATTAGAGATATTCAAATCTTTTAAAGTTTTTCCTACGCCAGAACCTTTTATAAGGTAATTCATTTCTTGAGATATTACTTTATTTTCTGTACTATTATTAGAAAAATCATATATTTTTGAAAGGTTTTTAATAGCTTCTTCAGGAGATTTATTAGGAATATCCATTGAAAATTTAACTTCTTTTTCATAAGCATCAGATACTATACCTGTATTTATTGCTTCATTTGCTTTATCTAGATTTACATTAGGAGTATCAGCAAAAGCATTATCTATATCTTCAGTTGGTGAAACTTTTTTTATTTCATCTTTTACCTCAGGTTTTTTTTGAACTTCAACTATTTTAGTATCTTGAGGAATTTTTTCAATATCAGTTTTTTTTATATCCTTTCTAATTCCTTGAGGTATTATATTTATTCCTTGATTATTAATTCTTGTCATATTTTTACTCTCTCTAAAATTTATAATTTAATTCTTTCTACTCTCATTATTTTTGAACCTAGTGATGTTTTGCTTTTTATTTCATTATTAAATTCAAAATTAGTGTTAACTATTTTATTATTATTTTCTAATGATTCGTTTTCTAAATTTGTTTTAATTTCTTCTGCTTTTGGTTTACTTTCAATATATTCATTTAATTTTTCTCCTAATGTTGTCGTAACTTTTAGAGCAGAATATTTTGGAGTGGAATCTGTTTTTTCTAAATTAGTATTTTTAATTTCTTGAATTGCAAAATTAAGATCAAGAAATGTACTTTTTATCTCTTTACTCTCATTACTAAGATGAAATTTATCTTTTACTTGTAATGTGTTCAATTTTACTTTTTCAGGTACACTATTTTTATTATTTTTAAACTTATAAATTAAATTTTCTAATTTTAGTAAATTTTCTTTATTAGTAAAAGTTTTTTTTGCTAATTCTAAATATTTAATAGATAGAGATTCTTTATCTATTATAAAAAAAATATAAGACAAATAAAAATAAGATTCACCTATATTTTGATTTAATTCAATTGATTTTGAAAAATATTTTCCAGCTTGATAAATGGTGTTTTTATTAAAATTGTGATTAAGATTAAAGTTTTTTATACACTCTAAGCCCATATTAAAAAAAATTGTATTTTTATTAAATCCTAAAACCATAAAACTCTCTTTAAATATTTTATTAAAAACATTCTAAAATTATAGAGTATTATATATTGTAATTGTGTTTTTTAATAATAAATTAACAATGATATCTAAGTCATACATATAGTGTGATTTAGATATCATTTTCTATTAAATAGCTGCAAATAAACAAAATTGTTCATATTAAATATAATTACTTATAATATAAAAATTCAAGTGAAAAATACTATTAATAAAATAGTAATCTAAAGAAGGTTTATATTTTTGTTTTTAGTATTTTGAAAATGGCTTGTATTATACTTGATTAACCTAAGTTTTTACTTAGTTATTAATATAATGTATAATAAAAGTAAATTTTTTGATACTATTAACTTAGGTTCATTAGTGAAATTTAGGAATAATAATGGCTAAAAATAAATTATTTTTTAAACAAATAAATAAAGCAAATTATTTGCTTTTTACTTTGTCAGCTTTATTTTTATTGAATGGTTGTATTTATCAAAATCTAAGTTCAACTATAAACAAAACAGATCCTACAACTATTCAAGCAATAGATAAATTACCTACTTTAGAAATTCTAATAGAACAAAAAAAGAATAATGGAGAACTAATATCTATAGGTTCTAAAGCAGTTAAAAATGTTATAATAGATGATGTTGATTATCCTTCTAACAAGTTAGTAAATAGCGAATTTAAAATAGATGTTCCTAGTGTTTCTTCAGGAAAGCATAAATTAGAAGTTAGTTTGTATTTTCAAAATGCTAATTTTTCAGTTCCATTAATAATACCTAATGCTCAAGTTGAAAAGATTTATTTGCTTTTAAGAGTAAATATTGATGAAAAAACAGGTAAAGTAATAAAAGTAGAATATGGCTATGATTTTGATAGAAATGGGTCTATAGATAATAATAGAGAAAAATTTGAATTAAATGATAAAGAGTTTTTTATTATTTATAAAGATAATACTAGAAAAAAAATAGATTTTGATTTTAATACTTCTACTATTATTCCAGACGAAAAATTACCTGTAGGAATAGTTCCTAGTGATGTTAAGCAAGCTGTAGATATTAATTTACCTCAAACTAAAACGATTGAAATACCAAAACCACAATTAGTATCAGATGGTTTGTATCCTTTACCTCCAAGTATAAATAAAATACCAGAGCCCATTTTACCAAGTAAAAATCCTAATCAAGATTCTAATAAAGATAATGAGATAGAAGAAATACAATAAAATGGAAAGTAATGAAAATATTTCTAAAAATCCACATCTTTTTAATACTAATGAAGAATTAGAAGAGGATATTTTAGATGATTTATTTGATACAGAAGATTTAGAAGAAAACGATAACCCAGAATCAAAATTAAAAGATAACCATGCTGAAATAGATTTTGGTGACTTTTTTGGTGAAATTTCAAATCCATTACCTGCAAATTCTTTTTTATTTCCTAATTACTCAAGACCAAATGAATTAAAAAAAATAGATGATGATGAGGTTTTATCTGCTTATGAAGATTTTATTGCAGAAGATAATGAAGAAGATAATAATTTATTAGAAGATAGTTATATAGATGTAAATGAAGAAAATGTTTTATTTTTCAATCCTTGGATTTATGATGCTATTTTAAATAAAACTATTCAAGAAATGGAAAATGATTTGAAATTTGATTTATCAGAGTTTATTCATGAAGGGACTAGAAATAAAAATGCTTATATTTCTTTAACAGAATTAGATGAAAAAACTTTTAGAAGAATAATAAAATATTTTAGATTGGCTTTGTATAAATCTAGGAAAAAAAAATTAAGTCGTTATGTAAAAAAGTACCATGCTATTTTTGTAGATGAATTTGAACGACTTATTTATGTTTTAATGGAAGATCAAAGATTTTTAAATGATCCTGCCGATGATAATTAATTTATTATAAATTCTCTTGCTACTTCTCTATCATCAAAATGTATAGTTTTATCTTTAAAAATTTGATAATCTTCGTGTCCTTTACCAGCAATAACTACTGTATCACCTTCTTTTGCTGATTCTATAGCTTTTTTTATAGCATTTTTTCTATCTACTTCTACAATAATATTTTCTTTATTAGGCATACCTTCTAAAATCTGAGAAATAATAAAATCTGGATCTTCTGTTCTTGGATTATCTGAGGTAACTACAGGAATATCACTTAAACGATTTGCAATACCACCCATTATAGGTCTTTTGGTTCTATCTCTATCTCCACCACAACCGAAAACACAAATTAGGTTATTTTTGGTAAATTCTCTAGAAGATTTTAATATATTTTCCAAACTATCTGGAGTATGTGCATAATCTACTACTACAGTAAAAGGATGACCCTTAGGTGTAACTATTTCAATTCTTCCTGCTATTCCAGAAGTTTTTTCTAAAGCTATTTTACATTTTTCTAAAGATATACCTAAAGCATAAGCTGTAGCTATAGCAGATAAACAGTTATATACATTAAACTTACCAACTAATCTTAAATTTAATTCTAAACTTCCTTTTGGTGTATTTAAAGTAAAAGAAGTACTATCCATTTTTAAATCTATATTTGTTGCAAAAATATCAGCTTTATTATTAATTCCATAAGTTAAGACTTTACCTTGACTTATTTCTGAATAATATCCAGCTGATGGATTATCTACATTTATTACAGAAAAGCTATTTTCATCTGATAATTCTGAAAATAAAATACCTTTAGATTCTCTATAATCATCAAATGTGGGATGATAATCTAAATGATCTTGAGTTAAATTTGTAAAAACAGCTACTTTATAATTACAAGAACCTACTCTGTATTGTTTTAAAGCATGAGAAGAAACTTCCATAATTACAGAATCCACTTTATGTTCTTTCATTTCATAAAAGGTTTTTTGTAATTCATCCGCCATTGGTGTTGTATATTTAGCTGTTATAGTTTTACCAGCATAACGAGAATATAAAGTTCCTATAATACCTGTTTCATTACCTGCTTCTTTTAAAATATTTTCTATTAAATGAGTTGTAGTTGTTTTTCCATTAGTACCTGTAACTCCTATCATAGTTAAATTTTCAGTTGGGTTTGAATAAAAATTAGCACTTATTTTAGAAAAATCTTTTTGTCTATTATTTACTCCGATATATGTAACTTTAGGGTTTAATTCATTACTTTCTAACCATATTTTTTCACAAAAAATAGCTTTACAACCTTTTTCTATAACATCTGGGATAAAATTTTGTCCATCTGTTTTAGTTCCACCTAAAGCTATATATAGAGAGTTTTCAGATACTTTTCTAGAATCTGTTATTATTTCTGTAATTTCTATGTCTAAGTTTCCTTTAGTAAGACAATCTATATTTGATAATAAATTTTTTAAAATCATTATATATTCCTAAAAATCATAATTTAAGCCAATAAAATTATATTATAACAATTAAAGAATAAATAGTAAAAATTGCTTATATTAAAGGTTACATTAAATTTTTATAGTTATAGTTAATATTTTATAGTTTGCATTTTTTCAAAATCATATTCCCCTGAAACAGTGGGTTGCAACACACTGTTTCATCTATAGACTTACTGATTGAAAAAATGTAAACCAATTTTTTTGAGTATAAATAAAATATAGGCTACATTGTCTTAATTGACTAAATGAAACTTTTTATAGGTTTAAAATAAGAAAAACACACTAGATTCCGTTTTAATAAAATACATAATAAAAAAAGAACCTAAAAAGGTTCTTTTTTTTGTTATTTTTAGTTCGGATTATATTAATCCTACTTTTTAGAACTAATTATTTATTAGTTTTAATTTTTAAGACTTTTTTGTCTTTTCCTTTTATAGATATTATCTATGTGTAAGGTATCTACTTTTGTTTTTTGTTTTCACTTAAAACTAGGTTTTGATTTTACCTACCTATTATCATTTTTACTTCACTGCGTTTCCTTCAACACTCGCTTTTCAAAACTTTAACTTTTTACTTATTTAATAAGTTATTTGTTAGGTCGTTTCTGGTTCGACCCCGCTCTTTTTCTTTTTTATACTTTTATATTAAAAAGTTTTTGAGCTTCACACATCTTGAGTTTTTACTCAATTTCGGTTGTAATATATTGGTTTATCATTCTTACTTTGTTAATACATAAACCTTAACACCTACTAGCTTTTGTGCGTATGGTATTTGGCTTTTCAGTTTTACTGAGTTCCTTATTTTTAACCTTAAGCTTTTTACTTGAATACAAGCTAGTAACTTCAAGCTTTTTACTTTTTGGTTTTTATTTTTGTTCCTCAACCATGTTTAATATATTATCATTAAAAGTTTAAGATGTCAATATCTTTTTTAAATATTTTTTTACCTTAATTTAACCTTTCAAAAGATAATTATAAACTTTTAGCCAAATCTTTAGCGTGATAGGTAATAATAATGTCAGCTCCAGCTCTTTTTATTCCAGTTAAAATCTCATGAACTATTCTTTTTTCATCTATCCAACCTTTAGCAGCAGCAGATTTTACCATAGAATATTCACCTGAAACATTATAAGCAGCTATAGGTAAATTACATAATTCTTTTACTTTAGTAATAATATCCATATAAGCCATAGCTGGTTTTACCATAATAATATCAGCATTTTCCATAATATCTAATTCAGCTTCCAAAAGAGCTTCTCTAGAGTTTGAATAATCCATTTGATAACTTTTTCTATCTCCAAATTTAGGTGCAGAATCTGCCGCTTCTCTAAAAGGGCCATAAAATGCTGAGGCATATTTAACAGCATAAGACATAATAGGTAAATCAGAAAAACCATTAGAATCTAAAGCCTCTCTAATAGCTCCAATTCTTCCATCCATCATATCTGAAGGTGCTACCATATCAGCACCTGCTTTAGCATGAGAAATAGCTGTTTTTACTAATAATTCTACAGATGGTTTATTTAAAACATTTCCATCTTCTATAATGCCACAATGTCCATGATCTGTATATTCACAATTACAAATATCTGTTACAACTAAAATATCTTTTATTTGTTTTTTTATTTCTCTAATAGAAGTTTGAATAATTCCTTCATCATCATAAGCTCCTGAAGCACATTCATCTTTATGTTTTGGTATGCCAAAAAGTAAAAAAGATTTTATACCCAAATTTTTAGCTTCATTTATTTCTTCTAAAGCATGTTCTATAGATAATCTATAAATATTAGGCATAGAAGAAATTTCAGTTTTTATATTATTTCCTTCTTCTATAAAAATAGGATAAATTAAATCATTTTTAGAAATATGAGTCTCTCTTACCATATCTCTTATTATAGGATTATTTCTTAATCGTCTAGGTTTTAAATTATGCATATAAAAATCCTTAAAGGTTTTAACTTTAGTAAACCTCTTTTTAAATATATAAAAAATATTTTACCCTTTTCCGTAAAAATACAGAAGAGGGCAAAATATTTTTTATAGTTTGGAGGGAATAATATATTTTAGTAATTAAAAATATAGGAATCTTGATACTTCGAGAGGCTCAGTAGGCAATCGTGAATCGTGAGTCGTGAACTGTAAATAGTTAGAAATTAAAAGTTAAAAGTGAGAATAGAACATGTTTTACTGTTCTAAGCTATTTATAAAAAAAGATATAAATATAAGAAATACAAGTTGTAATTTTAGGAAAATATTGACATCAAAACCAGTATTTTCTTAGTGGCAAAGCATTACTTTACCCGTTTTTGGACACCCCTTTTTATATTTTATTCAAGAGTTTTAATAAAAAACACAGTTTTTTCTCTTCACTCATCACGGTTCACGGTTCACGAATCACGCATAAAGATTCACAAAAAACTATTTACTAGCTCTAATAGCATCTCTTATTTCTGTTAATAAAACTTCTTCTTTTGTTGGAGCAGGAGGAGTAGCAGGTGCAGGTGCAGGGGCTTTCTTTAAAGAGTTTATTGCTTTTACCATAATAAATACACAAAAAGCTAAAATAGTAAAATCTATTACAGTTGAAATAAATTTTCCATATCTCAAAGCAACTTCTGGAACTTCTGCGACAGCAGGAGTGGTTATAGCACCAGTAGCCGCATCTTTTACTTCAGCAACTGCTTTTACACCAGCTTTAAAAACTACCTTTAAATCTTTAAAATCAAGACCACCTAATACCATACCAATAGGAGGCATAATTAAATCTTCTACAGCTGATGTTGTTATTTTACCAAAAGCTCCACCTATAATAACACCAACAGCTAAATCTACAACATTACCTTTTACAGCAAAATCTTTAAATTCTTGAATAAAACCCATTTATGTTTAATCCTTTAATTTTTTTATATAATAAATTTTCAATATTCTAACATATGAAAATATAACTTTTATTTTTTAAAGAAAACTTTAATAAGTTTTTATTCTAGTAAAATTATCATGAGTAAAAATTTTAATATTACTTCATAAGTATTGTTTTAAGTAAAATTATATTATACAATCAAGTAGTTATAAATTAGGAAAACTTAGATTTAAAAATCGGTAACTGAAATGTCATTAGACAATAAAGAAATATCTTCAGAAACACTAAGCCAGTACATTATTTCTAAAAATATTTTAGATAAAAGTACTATGAATCAGGCTTTAACTACTTATAATAAAAAATCTGGTGCTAAAATTAGTTTTTCACAGTTTTTAGTGGATAAAAAATATGTCCATGAATCTACAATGAAAAATATTTTAGATGATCTTTCTGGTGCAAATAAAAAAACTACTACTAAAAAAGAAGAAAAAAAAGAATTTTTAGATGAAGATGTAGCAGAATTAAAAGCTCAGATACAAGAACAACTAAAAGGTAAAGAAGGTGCTTTAAAAGAAATTTTAGAACCCGAAAAACAAGATGTTGATAGATTTTTTAGTTCTTCTGGTTTAGATTGGCAAGGAAGAAGAATGACCAAAGAAGATCAAGAAAGCTTGATAACCAAAGCCGCTACTATCAAAACAAATGATGAAGTTTCTAATACCAATGGAGTTTTTGTTCTAAATTGGATGAGTGATTTACTCGAACCCTAAGATACACTTACTTTATTAATAATATCTTTCACCAAATCAAATAATTGTTCTCTACTTTGATTTCTATAGGGCATAATTCTATGAACTAAAACATAAGGGGATAAATATTTTATATCATCTGGTATTACAAAATCTCTTCCATTTACCAAAGCATAGGCTTTAGCTAAAGTTAATAAAGCAACAGAACATCTTGGGCTACCACCTAATAATATTTCATTATTATTTCTAGTAGCTGATACTACTTTTATAATATATTGGTAAATTTCATTACTTATTTGTACTTTTTCTACTAAATTTTGTATTTTAATCAATTCTTGAATATCTATAACATGAGATAAATTATCAGATAAATCTTGTTTTTTATTATGCATTTTTAGCATTTCTATTTCTGCTTCCAAAGAAGGGTATCCAATAGAAAGAGAAATTATAAAACGATCTAATTGAGAATCTGGTAAAGGGAAAGTACCCTGAGATTCTATAGGGTTTTGAGTAGCAATAACAAAAAAAGGTTCTGGTAATTTTCTAGTAACACCATCAACAGATACTTGTTTTTCTTCCATTGCTTCTAATAAACTAGATTGTGTTCTTGGAGTACCTCTGTTTACTTCATCAGCTAATAAAATATTAGTAAATACAGGACCTTCCATATATTCAAATTCTAATTTTTTTTGATTATAAATAGATACCCCAGTTATATCTGTAGGTAATAAATCAGAAGTAAATTGGATTCTTTTAAAAGTTCCTAAAATAGATTTAGCAATACTTTTGGCTAATAAAGTTTTTCCTACACCTGGTACATCTTCTAAAAGTACATGTCCATGAGCTACTAAGGCTGTTACTACTAATTTAACTATTTCACTTTTACCTGTAAAAACAGTTTCTATATTTTGAGTAATGGAATCTATATATTTTTTAGCTGCTACAGTATCCAAAGAAAAACCTCTATTTTTAATATAATTAATTTAGATTATATAGTACCAAAAATATTTTTTTTAAGTAGCGTATTATCCTAAAAAATTATTAACATTTCTATAGGAAAAGTTAATCGTGAACCGTGAACCGTGATACTTCGACAAGCTCAGTAAACAAGCGTGAATAGGAATAATTTGTGTAATGTAGTGGTAAGCCTTGCGTTTACCACAAAATGAAACAAAAAAACGAGTTTTTATGATTTTAAAAGTGCTATAATAATCCTGTTAATCTTTTAATCTTGAAAATCCTGATTCGGACAAAAGGGAAAAAGAATGAAAAATATTAAATTTTTATCACTTATTTTAGTTTTAACTATTTTTTCTTGTAAAATAAATACATATACTAAAAAACAAGTTAAAATAGATGATATAAGTAAATTAGAACAATATTATAATCCTTTTGAAAAAGAAACAATAATAAAAAAATATTGCGAAGATTTTAGTAATTCTGATTTAAAGCCACATATAAAAAATCCTATTAATATTGCAATATCAAATGATGGAGAAATAGCTTATGTTTTGAACTCTATATGTGATAAACATACTTTTTCTAATACATTTTACACATCTTGTTCAAATAATAACAATCCAATTATTAAAAGAAATTTTATTTATAAAATAACAAAAGATAAAAAAGTTGAAATTTTAAAGATAAATGGGGGAGCTCCTTTAAGTTGCCATTTAGGTGAAGAAATAACAATAGATGATAAAAATAATTTATATATAGCTGATTCTTTAGAACATTCTATTTATAAAATAGAAAATGAAAAGATTTTATTAAAAATAGATTTAGTAAAAAATATTTTTAAAAGCCCCAGTTATAATTCTTTTAGAGATGTTTATCAAGGGCCAATAAATTTTATTATTAATAATAATTATCTTTATTTTTCAAGGTTTAATAAAAATCAAGATTCTGCCAATACAGACATATTTATGCTTAATTTAAATGATAATAAAGAAAATCAAATTAAAAATATTTTTACTGATGGTCGTAATTCTATTTCAAATGAAGATTTATATACATACCCCAAAAATATTTATTCTTATAATATTTATTTTAATATTTATAATAATTTTATCTATATAGGTGGTTCTGAATATTTAGATTTAAAAAAAGATAATCAGAACTATTATTTTAATGAAAAAATAAAAAAAGAATTTTTTGAAATAAAAAAAGATGATGATTATTATCATGATTTTACTAAGATAATTATTGATAAAACAGGGCAAATTTATATAAATTATTACAATCGAAAATTAATAAAAATAGATCAAAAAACAAAAGAAATAATTGGTATTATTGGAAGTAAAGAATTAGGATATAAAGATGGAAAGGGTGAAGAAGCTATGTTTACTTATATTTCAGGTGCTAGTTTTGATAAAGATAATAATCTATATGTAGCAGATACAGGAAACAATGCAATAAGAAAAATAACTCCTGATGGTGTGGTTAGTACTTTTTATAAGGAAGAATAGTTAGAAGTTAAAAGTTAGAAGTTAGAAGTATAGGAAAAGCTAATTGTAAACAGTGATACTTCGATAGGCTCAGTAGGCAATCGTGAAGCGTGAAGCGTGAATAGCCAAAAGTTAGAAGTAATTGTGAAATGTAGTGGTAAGCCTTGCGTTTACCATGAAATGAAACAAAAAAACGAGTTTTTATGATGTTAAAAGTGCTATAATAATCCTGTTAATCTTTTAATCTTAAAAATCATCAAATCATTCTCAGGAAAATGAGAACTGACAAAATAAAAAAAATACTAATAAAAAATGAAAATTTTTGTTATTATATAATAAAGATAAATAAAAAATTTATATATAAAAAGAGGTTTTTATGTGTTTTCCAAAATTAGGTACTTATACCCCTGTAAAAGATGCTACAGCTTATAAAACTGAAAATACTGTAAAAACACCAACTGTAGTTACTCCAGATGTATCTAAAGTAACTGAAACAAAAGTACCTGAAGAACCAAAAAAAGATACCGCTGAAATAAAAACTAAACTTCCTACAACCGCTCCAAAAATTACTAATACAGTTTCACCTAATATAGGAAATTTGATTCAAACAGGTTTAGCTAATAAAAATTTAACCAATCAGGCTGCACCTCAAAAATCTACTGAAATATCTCCAACTGGAGCTACAGAATATAGTAAAGAAGAAACTAGAAAAGTTATTAAAGCTGCTGAAAAATATGGAAAAGATCTTTTCCCTAAAAATCCTGTTGCAGCAGCTGATGCAGCTTGGGGATGGGCATTAGATAAAAGAAATAAAGTACCTAAAGATGTAAATTGGGCAGCAGCAGAACATTATCTCTATGCAAAAGCAAGAGGTAAAGAATCTAAAGTTGAAGCTGTAACTATGGGAGTTTTAGCTGCTGGTTATGATGTAGCTAAGGCGGCTCTTTTTGCTGTAGGTAAAGAAGAATGGTTAGCTACAGATGGTAAAAAAGATTCTATTTCAAAACCTACTTTAGGTTCTACAATTAGTGGCATTGAAGGTGCTATAGATAGCTTTAAAGATTAGGTATTTATTTTATTTATTTTATCTTTATAAAGAAGATGTTCTATACCACCTATTTCTATATCCCAAATAGGAACAAAACAAAAACCTCTTAATTTGTTATCTAGTACTTTTTGTACAAATATATCCGTTACAAAAACTTGATACTGCTTTTCATTTTTAAAAATATGGTGTTGTATTTTTTCTGGTATAAATTCGAAATATATTTTTTCATTTATATTTATTGAAATACCACTATCTTTATTAGCTAAAAGATTGGTATATTCCCAATTAATGTAATCAACTTTTGGAAAAATATTGTACAGATAAAAATCATTAGAAAACTCATTTTTTATTGGTAAAAGTTCACCACAAGTAAAAAAATCTTTTAAAACATCAGTGGCTTTATCACTAAATATGGGATCATAATTTTTTAAAGCGGTATAGTCTTTTACTTCTCTACCTGCTTTTTGTGGAGAATAAATATTTCTAAAATCTCCCCATTTATCTTTTAAACTATTTATACCATCAGGTTTTACATGAGCTATATCATATTCTTTTATATATATAGGTTTATAAATACCATTAGGAACTAAAATATATATTTTTTTTATCATTTTTTCATTCATTTAATTAGAATATTTCTATACCATCTTTTTTATAAAATTAATTGCATCACTATAATTATAAATAATTTTTTCAGCTTGAGCTTTTTTTATTTCTTCCAAAATTAATCCTATTTTTTTACCTGATATATTAAATTCTTTAGTAATATCATTACCATCTATAATTTTAGGCTGTTCTGAAAGAACTTTATCTTCAAAATAAAAAGTTAAAATTGCTTCAAATTTATCTAAACATTTTAATTCATCTATAACTAAGTATAGTAGTAAATTTAAAATTATGTTTTCTTTTAAGCCTTTAAAATAATAATATAAATTTTCTCTAGTTAATTCTTGTTTAAAAATATTTTTATTTTCTTCCAAATATTCTAAATTTTTTATTACAGATTTTATTTCTTCAGAACCAAAAGTAAATTTTTTCATAAAATTAGTTAGATTTGGTAAATAAGTTTCTAATTTTTGATTTCTTATATAAAAAAATAATAAAGTAAATTTAAGTAAGGCAAAATTAGTTCTATCCAAAATAATTTTTTCTTCTAAATAGCTTAAAATCTCTTTTTTATATTTAAATTCTTCAGAAAACTTAAAATTTTCAAATAAAAAAACTTTTTCAAAAAAACTATCAAAATCTTCTTGATAAGAGCTAAATTCTTCAAATAGAAAAATAAAAAGGTTTGTATCTATCATTTGTTTTATTGTTTTAGAAGAATTATTTTTAAAAATATCATATAATTCTTTCAAAACTCTCTCTTTAGAAATATTTTCTATCAATTGGTAATTATTTTTTATATAACTCAGAGTTTTTTCTTCTATTTTAAAATTATACTTATTAGAAAATCTAAAAACTCTTAACATTCTTAAAGGATCATTAATTAAATTAGCTTCTTTATAAGTTCTTACTATTTTATTATTTAAATCTTCATATCCATTAGTAAAATCGATAATAAATTTTTTTTCGATAGAAATATTATTAGCAGTTATTATATGAATAAAATCATTAGTTAATTTTATTGATAAAGAATTTATAGTTAAATCTCTTAGAGATAAATCATTTTCTAGTTCTAAATTAACTATTTTAGAAAAATCAAAAACTAAATCAATGTCATTTCTTTTTTTATTCCAAACAACTCTTCCAATATCTCTTTCTTCATCTAATAAAACAAATGCACCTTTTGTAATATTTGCTAAATTTCTTGCTGTTTCAATAGCATTATCTTTCATGACAAAATCATAATCATAACAATCTTTATTTAATAATAGGTCTCTTATACAACCACCTACCAAATAAAGCTCATTATCATATAAATTTAATACTTTTTCTAATTTATCTTTTAAAAATAATTTTAAACTCATTGTGAAATAATTTCTTCTCCAAAAGATATATCTAAATTTATATATTTTATTAGAGATTTTTTATAAGGCTTTTTTTGCCCTTTTATCGATAAACTAATAAGATCTCCATAAACTTTTTTATTCATTTGTCCTACATATCTATATTGTTTTAAAGCTTTTTCTCTATCACCCAATAGGTCAAAAATTCTACCTAACCAAATTTTTAATACCCCAGATTTATATACATCCGCTTCATTATCATAAGCTTTTTGGAAAAATTCTTTAGCTGTAGCATAATCATAAATTTTTAATTTTAAAATACCATAAATAAAATAAAGTGGGGTTTCATTTATACCACAAATCTCAATAGCTTTACTAATTAATTTAGCTGACTCTTTATAATTATTTTTTTCATATTCCAAATGAGCTTCATAAATAAAATTCCATGCTTTATCATATCCTTTAGTAGAAAAAAGAGCTCCTTTTATTTTATATCTATCATAATTTTTTTCTATATCTTTAAAGTCTGTACTAAAATACTCATAATCAGAATTACAAACAGGAACTTTTCCATTAGCTATCCAAAAAGAATTTTTTTCTGGTCTAAAAATAACACTACTAACCGTATTATTTTGTGAAATAGTATAACCATAAATTTTTTCTTCTTCAGCTGTAGTATCATATCTATCTGATAAAATAATAGATAATTTTTCTGCATTTAATTGCATAAAATATTTTTCTGTTAATTGTTCAGCTCTTTGATACCTAATATTAGAACTAATATTAAAAATAGGGTTAACAATAGTTTCTAACTCATGTAAATTAGGAGATAAATAAGAATTAGTGCAAATTAAAATATCATCATGGTTTCTTCTTATTTCTACTTCGTCACCAGAAATTTCAACTACACAGCTATCTCTTGTTTTACCATCACTTAATACAACACTCCAACCTCCATTTGCTTTACTAGATTTGATAATATCAATAGCTTTTTCTATACTGTCTGCATATTTCATAATTAACTCACCTAAAGCTAAAATAGGTAGATTATCTTCTATATAATCACTAGTATAATTTTTATGTAAGGCATAAGTAATTTTTTTTTCATTTACTCCTGTTATGACACCCGTATTAAAACCAATAGTAGAAATAGAAACATATTTAAAAGCATTATTAGGTTTTATATAAGATATTAGTGGAAATTTTTCCCATTTTCCTAATCCAAAAGTATCTAAATTTCTGGCATGATAAATTTCAGCATTTTCTGTAGCTCTACTTTTGGCTACAATACTAGTACAACCCAATAATTCAGCTCCACTGAGATGTGTTTTTAAAGCATAATTTTCATTAGTAAAATGATAAATAAGATAACCAATAGTTTCTGGTAATACAAATGTATCTAAGTATTTATGATAATCTATATTTAGAGCTTCACAGAACCCTTTTATCTCATTTTTTATATCTTCAGGAACTCTATTAGTAAATTTAGAAACTTTAGTTTTTAAAACTTTATCTATAATTACAGCTAATACAGAAGGTCTTATTTTAGAAGATTTTTTTAAAGTATTTATTATGTAGTTAGAAAAAAAATCATATACACTATCATTAAAATATGGTTTTAGTAATGTCCCTTTTTGAAATCCTATATCATAAGGAGACCCTTCCACATTTATACAATAAAAATTATTTTTTTTTACTAATTTAATATTATTTTTATCCGACATTTTTATAATAATAATTACTCACTTTTTTACCAAAAAAGCATTTATAGCAAATAATATAATAACATTTTTTATACATAATTAAAAAAACATTTCATTAAATATTGTCATTTAAAATTTTTATGATAAAATACCTAATGTCTCCTTTCTTTGGAAGGGTTTAACCCTTCTAATTTTTTTGACCAAAATTACCCCTTGTTTAATAAACTTTTTTTAATTTAGGTTAATAAACAGGTTTATAATAATAGCAATTAGCTTAAGATGGAAGAATTAAAAGAAAATGAATTTAAGCCCTCATATGGGGTATCAACACCCCAAGAGGAAGGACTAATAACCAAAATACATTCTAATTATTACTATGTTTATTTTGATAACATAACTTGGGAATGTATGCTAAGAAATAAAATAAAAAAAGAAGGTGTAGATCCAAAAGTAGGAGATAAAGTATTAATAGAATCTTTAAATACAGAAAATAATACCGCAGCTATAGCTAGTGTTTTTGAAAGAAAAAATGAAATAGAAAAACCTAATATAGCAAACATAGACCAAATAGTTATTGTAACTTCTACTTATGCTCCAGATTTTAATCCTTTACAAACAGATAAGTTTATTGTTTTGGCAGAATCTAATAATATAGAGCCTATTATTTGTATAAATAAAGCCGATCAATTAGATGATGAACTAAAAGAATTTATAGAAGAAATATATTCTAAAACAGGCTATAAAATAATTTATACTTCTGCTAAAGAAAAAAATGGTTTAGATGAACTAAAAAAAGTTTTATTAGATAAAACAACTGTTTTTACAGGTGTGTCTGGTGTAGGTAAATCATCTTTAATTAATGAATTAATACCAGATCTAAACTTAGAGACCAAAGAAGTTTCAAAAAATTTAGGTACAGGAAGACATACTACTAGACATGTATCTTTGCAAAAAGTTTTTTTTGATGAGCATAATTTTGGTTTTGTTGCAGATACTCCAGGTTTTAGTTTTATTTCCTTTGATAAAATCTATTCTAAAGAATTGGCATGGTATTATAAAGAATTTAAACCTTTTATTTCTTCTTGTCCCTTAAGTGGTTGTTTACATTGTTTTGAACCTAATTGTAATTTAAAAAATAATATAGATACAGAAAGTGCTAGATATCTGAATTATCTTAATATTCTAAGTGATATTATAAATTTAGAAAAAATAGAAAAAAAACGATCTTTAAAAAAGGAAGCCCAAGTAAAAGTTTCTACCAGAGCTGATGGTAAAAATATTAGGGTTGTAAAATTAGGTACTCAGGCAAAAGAAAGTAGTAGAAGAGTAGCAAAGCAAGAAATTCAAAAAATTCAAAAAACTACTAGTATTTCTGATTTTGAAGAAGATTTTTAATCTTATAGAATTCCTCGAAGCTCTGCTTCGGGGTAATGGGGGGATTCGGGGGCACAGCCCCCGTCCCCAGCCTCCTTCGGGGTTCAATACCCCGAAGGAGGTCTTAATTTTATTTTATTCCATACTTATTAGCAACTAGCCAATTTTTTATCTTTTCTACATGCTCGCCTTGAATTTCTATAGTATTTTTATTTACACTACCACCAGTACCACAAGCCACCTTTATTAGTTTTGCTAAATCAGTCATATCTTTTTCATTTAAAACTAATCCACTAATACAAGTAACTATTTTACCTTTATTTCTTTTTTCTACAGAAATTTTAGCTTTTTGTTTTTCTGGTGGTTTAGAAATTATTTCTATTGGCTGTGGTTCTTCATTTGCATAAGTTACTTTCCAGCCATCACCTGAAAGAAGTTTTTTTGCCATAAAATTTTCTCTTAATTATCATCCATTTTTTTAAATGTAATAATTCCATTAACTACTTCAACTTTAAAATAATCAAATATTTTAGAGTTTACATAAGCATATAAAGTTCTAGTTGCTTCTACTATATGCATAGATAAATTAAAGATTCCTGTTACCATATTTAATCTTTTAATCATATCTTCTGTTAATTGAACACCAGCTTTTAATAGAATTTCTCTTAATAATGCTCCATTATTAGCTAATAATGCTTTTACAGTTCCTGAAAGAATTGATCTAAATGCTTTAGAATATTCTTTATTTCTAAAACTTTGAACTATTTCAAGTACAGGTAAAGCGGTTATAACTTTTAGAATACCAGCATGATATATTTTATTGATATTAAAACCAGTTATAATTGATATTATAGGAGAAACAAAATCACTTATTAAACCTTTTCCTAATGGTATGGCATATTTAATTTTAGTTTGAGTATCACTTTGATCCCATTTTTGTTTAAATACATCAAAATCTTTTAAGCCAACACCCATAACTTCAACTTTATCTACTTTATCATTAGTATTATGTTGAGCTACTTTAACAGAGGGTTTAAAACCAAAAGAAATATTAGTAAGATCTATAAGATCATAAGCTGCTATTAATTCTTCAGAATACACATTTTTATCTTGAACCATAAAATTTAAAGAAACCATTCTTTTTCTGTAGTTTTTCATTTCAAAATTAGCAGAATCATTTTGTAAAGCTTTGGCATTTATTTCTACACCTTGAACACTATTTGCAGGTTCTGCTTTTGAAGATATTTTATCAAATTCGGTAGCTATTCTATTTACAGCCGAATTAACAGCTTTTGATAAAGCTTCTGTTTGTTGAGTACTATCAACAGACAAAAAATCTTTTTCTTTATTTCTAGATTCTATTACTTTTGCCAAAGCAGTTGTTTCTGGTAAGGATTTTATTATTGCAACTACTTTTTCTGCTAAATTTGGTTCTGGGGTTGCTAATGCTGGATGCATAAAAACTAAAGCTTCTGCTGTAGTTTGAGGGCTTAAAACAATATTTTTTATTTTCTGAGGATTAGGCACAATTGATAGAGCCAAAGGAGTTTTTGATACATCATTATCACTAGCAAGAGTAATTAATTGAGTTGATAAAGTATTTATTTTTATACTTTCAGAATTATCTTTTTCTAAATCTTTAGTTCTTGCTGTAAATTCTCCGAATGAAGAAGATACTTTTACTTTATCTCCATATAAAGAGGGATTTTGAATTGTAACTGAAACAGCTTTTTGTACAATAAAATCTGAAGCTAAAGAACTTATTTGAGTGGATTCATTTTGATTTTCTATTGGTTGCACAGCAGAGTTTGAAGTACAGCTTGTTAATAAAAGAGTTCCTGCTAATGATGCTGATACAAGCTTTTTTAATAAATTTTTCATATAATAAAACCTCAAAATGCTAACACGTTTTAATTTTCTTTTTTATAAAAGTAGTTATTAAATTATACTATATAAACAAATATAAAGTAGTTTTTTTTATCAAATTAAAGATGTGCAAATTAAAATTCTATTTTAATTCAATACCTTAGACATATAAGTATAAAAAACTAAGTTTCTGTTAGTGCTTCGTGGTGGTTAAGAACTTTTATTAAAACACCCTTATAATAAGAGTTTTAGCTATAGTAAACTAAGTTTTTATGTTTCTTTTTTCTTAATGAATGAGGGAGCGGGCAAAGCAGTGCTTTGCCCCTAGGAAAATACTGGGTTTTACACCAATATTTTTCGTGAAAAATGGCTTTTTGAACACTCCCAAGAAAATAGTGCTTTGGATCTTTTTTTAGTCTTACAGACAACTGTCTAAGGTATTGTTAATTGGTAATAAAAATATTAGCTCTTAAATTTATAAAAAAATAAATTAAGTGCTTTATATATTAAGTTTAATTAAGAATTTTGGAATAATTGTTCCAAAATAAAATCCTTAGATAATATTATTTATTACGGAATGATTATTCCAAAATATTTTATCTTAAAAAGGATTATTAAAATGTCAAAACTTAATCAAAAATTAGCATTAGTAACAGGAGGAAGTAGTGGTATAGGCTTTGCTATAGCAAAAGATCTATTAGATGAAGGAGCTAAAGTAATAATTACAGGTAGAAATTCTAACAATTTAGATACAGCAGTAAAACAGTTAGGTAATAATGCAAAAGGTTTTTTAGCAGATACCTCTAATTTAGATCAAATAGATTATTTAGTTAATTTTGCAAGAGAATCTTTTGGGAAAATAGATACACTAGTTATAAATGCAGGGGTATCAAAAATGACACCTACAGGTCAAACTTCAGAAAGTACTTTTGATGAAATAATGGACATAAATTTTAAAGGTGCAGTTTTTACTTTAGAAAAATTTTTACCTTTATTATCAGAAGGAGCGTCTGTTATAAATATATCTTCTGTTTCAGCTTATTCTAATATGCCTGGTATGTCTATTTATTCAGCTAGTAAAGCAGCATTAAATTCTTTTACAAGAAGTGCAGCATTTGATTTAGCTCCAAGAAAAATTCGTGTTAATGCAGTAAATCCTGGTCCAGTTGAAACACCTATATTTGAAAAATTTGGTTTACCACAAGAAACCTTATTAGAGTTTGCTAAAACTATACAAAATCGTATTCCATTAAAAAGAACTGGTAAACCAGAAGAAATTGCAAAATTAGTTTCATTTTTAGCATCAGATGAATCCTTATTCATTACAGGCTCTGAAATAAATATTGATGGTGGTGTTAATATTAACCCACTTATAATTCAATAAATTTGCCATAATAGGATATTAAGGATAAAATTTTAATAGTTAGGTAAAATTTTATTGTGAAAATAGAATAAGATAATCTATTGTTTAAAATAACTATCTTATCGCTTCTCACTTTTTACTTTTCACTTAATGATTATCCTTAATTTTTTTATATTATGCCTAGAAATAAAGAGTTCGATAAGGACGAAATAGTAGATAAAGCAATTAATCTTTTTTGGGAAAAAGGTTATAATACTTGTTCTATGCAAGATATAGTAGATGGTTTGGGACTAAGTAGATCAAGTATCTATGATACATTTAAAGATAAAAAAAATTTATTTTTATTAGCCTTAAAAGCTTATACAGATAAAAATATTTCATTAACTACTAATATGATTGAAAACTCAGAAAACATAAAAGAAACCATTAGAGAGATTTTTAAACTTATTTTAGATAGTGAACATAACAAAGGTTGCTTTATTGTAAATAGTACAGTTGAGTTTTCAAAAGAAGATCCTGAAATTTTAGAAATACTTTCTAATAATAAAAAAGAAGTTGAAAAATTATTTGAAATGGCTATAAAAAAAGGTCAAGATTTAAAACAAATTTCTAATAAAAATACTCCAAATTCTTTAGCAATGTATTTATATACTAGTTTTTCTGGTTTACAAGTTATTTCAAAAAATAATACTAAAAAAGAAGATTTAGAAGTTATTATTGATATTATTTTGTCTAATTTATAAATTATTATGAATCATATTTATTTCTAGCATCTTTAATTTTTTGATAATTTATTTCAAGCCAATCTACAAAACCTCTCATAGGAATAAGCAAACTTTCACCTAACTTTGTTAGTTCATATTCAACTCTTGGCGGAACTTCAGGGAAAACCTCCCTAGTTATATAACCATCTCTTTCCAAATTTCTAAGTGTACTAGTTAACATTTTTTGAGATATATCAGGAATACTTTTTTTTAGTTCAGAAAAACGAGCTTTATGGTTATTAGATCTAGAAAGAATAACTATTAATAAAATACTCCATTTATCACTAACACGATCAAGAAGTTCTCTTATTGCTTTTCCTTCATCACTAACACAAAATAAAAGAGGTTCAACATTTTTTTCTTTACTCATTTTTATATGCTCTAAATTCCTAAATTTCTAAAAGTTACTTTAAGGTAACTAACTAACTTGAAAGTGCTGTCTTTACTTAATTACACAAGACTTCTAATATTAATTATTAATTATATAGTATTAAGTAATTTGGATAAAGGAAAATTTTATGAATAAAAAAAAAACTAAAATAATTTATTGGATAACAACTTTACTATTTTTATTACCAACTGCAGGCTCAGGAATACCAGAATTATTTTTTTCTGCACCAGAGCAAGTAGTAAATAGCTTAATTAAATTAAGTTATCCTCTATATATCACAAAAATATTAGGTTTAGCAAAAATATTAGGAGCAATAGCTATTTTTTATGATAAAAAAGTAAAATTAAAAGAATGGGCTTATGCAGGTTTTACCTTTCTTTTTATAGGAGCTATGTTATCACATATTTTAGCTGGAGATGCTGTAAATGCTCCAGCTCCTTTTATCATTTTAATAATTATGTCTGTTTCTTATTTTACTTGGAATAAAATTATAACTAAGGATATTATTTGATATGAAAACTTGCCAATAATTTTACTTTATATACAACTAAAGGCTATAACTAATAAAAAATTAGACTCAAAATAATTTTTATAACTATCTATTTATATTTTTTTTGTTATTATTTATATAGCGAGGTTTTTTATGATAACAAAACAAAAATCTTTTACTTATGAAGAATACTATCTTATAGAAGATGGTAATAGATATGAAGTTATTAATGGAGAATTAATTATGGTTCCTGCACCAGATTTATGGCATCAAAAATATTCTAGGAAATTAGAAGTAAAAATGGTTATTCATTGTGAAAAGTTAGATTTAGGAGAAATTTTTGATGCACCTTGCGATGTAATTTTAGATAAAAATGTTGTTGTACAACCAGATATTTTATTTGTAAAAAAAGAAAATGAAAATATTTTACAAAAAAGAGGTGTCTTTGGAACTCCTAATCTAATAGTTGAAATTTTATCAAAATCTTCAGTTAAAATAGATAAATTTGAAAAATTTAAGTTGTATGAAAAATATGGAGTAGAAGAATATTGGATACTTGATCCAGAAAATAAATCTGTAGAAGTTTTTTTATTAGTAGATGGAAGATACGAGTTAAAATCTGTTTCTTCGGATGAAGGGGATATTGTAAAATCTTATGTTATAAAAGATTTTGAAGTAGGTATAAAGGATATTTTTTAATAGCTAAAAAAGACCATTACTAAAATCTTAAGTTTCCTAGTCAACAAAATTAGAAGATTCTAAAAAGTTAGAAAAACTATTTACAATTTTAAGATTGATTTATATAGGGGCAATAATATTAGGAAAGATATACTACAAGAAGGATTCAAAGGTCAGAAAATATTTAGGTTATCGTTTTAAAAGTATATTCAATATAGTATTTAAAAGACTTATTCTTGCAATAACTTATACGCTTTATGAACCCAAAGAATATGATAAGTATTTTTCAATCTTTTCCTTATGTAATAAGGCTTTCAATAATTTTTTTGTGGAGTGAGCTAAGGATATTTAAGCACAAATAGTTATTAATATAGGTTTTTTCTTTGTTATAACCATAGTATGTTCAAATTGAGCTGTAAAATATTTTTTATCGGTTATTAAAGACCAACCATCTTTATCTTGTTTAGTAAATTCAGCACCTGTTGATAAAAATGGTTCTATGGTAATAACCATACCTTCTTTTAGGATTCTTTTATCATTTTTATTATAATATGGTGCTATAAATTTTGGTTCTTCATGAATATTTCTACCAACTCCGTGACTACCCAAATCTCTTATTATAGAAAATCCTGTTTTTCTGGCATGTTTTTCTATTGTTTTTCCAATTATATTTATAGGTACACCTGCTGTTACTTCTTCTATAGATTTATTTAAAGCTTGTTTTGTAGCTCTTAAAAGATTTTTTTGTAACTCATTTGATGGGGGTATTATCATAGAAGAACCACTATCTGCAAAATAACCATTTAATTCTGCTGATACATCTATATTAACCATATCCCCTTCTTTTAAAACTAAATTTGAATTAGGAATACCATGTGCAACAACTGAGTTTACACTTATACAAGTAGCACCAGGGAAATTATAAACTAATTCTGGGGCAGATCTTGCCCCATGTTTATCTAAAAAAGCTCTACCTATATCATCTAATTCTTTAGTGGTCATACCTATTTCAACTGAACCTTGCATTACTTTTATAGTTTTGGCTACAATTTCACCTATTCTTTTTAATTGTATTAAATCATTTTCGGTTTCAATAGTCATAAATAGCTCCACAAATTATAAATATGTATAACATTTTACAATATATTAATTAAAACATATCAGTATTATTTTTATAAAAAATATAATTGACATTATTTTAATTACAAGTTACAATTTTTGTATATTGTAACTAAGGGAATTAAAAAAATGAAACAACTAGGAAAAAATGGACCATTAGTATCTTCTGTAGGTTTTGGATGTATGGGTATGTCAGACTTTTACGGTTCAAAAGAAAATAGAAATGATAAAGAAAGTATTGAAACAATAAAATTTGCTTTAGATTCTGGTATTAATTTTTTGAATACAGGTGATTTTTATGGAATGGGGCATAATGAATTACTTGTAGCTGAAGCTATAAAAGATAGAAAAGAAAAACCATTTATTAGTGTAAAATTTGGAGCTTTAAGAGATCCTAATGGTGCTTTTTTAGGTTTTGATGCTAGACCAAATGCTGTAAAAAATTTTGCAGCCTATTCATTAGGAAGATTAAATGTAGAAGCTATTGATCTTTATCAGCCTGCAAGAGTAGATCCTAATGTGCCTATAGAAGAAACCGTAGGAGCTGTTTCAGAATTAATAAAAGAAGGTAAAGTAAAATATTTAGGTTTATCAGAGGTAAATTCAGAACAATTAAGAAGAGCTCATAAAGTACATCCAGTTACAGCTGTAGAAATTGAATATGCTTTGGCTACAAGAGTTATTGAAAAAGATTTATTAAAAACAGCACGTGAATTAGGCGTAAGTGTTGTAGCTTATGGAGTTTTATCTAGAGGTTTATTAAGTGATAATTTAGATTTTAATTTTAAACAAGGTGATTATAGAGCATATTTACCAAGATTTACAGGAGAAAATTTTGAATCTAATAAAAAAGCTATAAAATTATTAGAAGAAATTGCAAAAGAAAAAAATTGTACTATCCCTCAATTAGCAATAGCTTGGGTTTTACACCAAGGAAATGATATTTTACCACTTATCGCAACTACTAAGAAAATTAGATTAGAAGATAATCTTAAAGCTTTAGCTATAAAATTAACTGAGGAAGAATTAAAAAGTATATCTGATGCATTTCCAGAAGGTACTTTCAAAGGTGATAGATATGATTCCCATCAAATGCAAATGGTTTTAAGATAAATTTATATATTTTTGTTGCTATTAAATAGATAAGCTTTATATAAAAAGCTATACTTGGTTAGTAACAAAAATATTATAAAAAATATAAGCTATGCCCAAAACAGGTTTGACTCCTAATGAACTAAAAGAAAAAGCAGTTAATAATGCAATAGATGAAATAAGAAAAAATGGAGTTGAAAGACTAAAAATAACAGATATTGCAAAAAAAATGAATATTTCTCATGCTGCTTTATACAAACATTTTTCTAATAAAGAAGACTTATTAGATATTATTTCTAAAAATTGGTTAGAAATTATAGATAAAAAGCTTTATGAAATTTCAATTTCTTCTAAAAAAGCTGAAGATAGAATCATAGAGTTTTATTGCACCTTACATCTTCTAAAAAAAGAAAAAGTCCTTTCAGATCCAGAATTATATAATGCTTTTGCAAATTCTAGTAAAAAAATAACCCCTCCAATAGCAGAACATTTAAAAAATATGTCTGATTATATGAGCAATATAATTCAAGATGGAATAAAATTAAAAGAATTTAAAATTAAAGATGTAGCTTTAGTAGTAAAGATTTTATTTGAAGGTACAATGTCTTTTCATCACCCTAAATTAGTTTTAGATAATATAAATCAAGAGCGTATTCCATTACTTCTAGAAGTTTTAAATACTTTAATTTTAGGGTTAAAAATAAATTCTAAAGTATAATAAATATAGTTATATAAGATTAAAATCAATAATTTTAAGTATATTTATTTATAACTTATAAAAAAATAAAATAACAGTCTCAAAAATTTTATTATATAATATAAATATATGTACTACAAATGTACGGCATTTTTATAAAGGTGTTTGTTATGGCAACCAAAGTTAAAGTTAGTAACTCTAAAGAGAAAACTTCAAAAGAGGTTATTGCTAAAACTAGGGAAAAAGATGAAAGGTTTGAGTTTAGAGTTAATTCATCTATTAAAGAAAAAGCTAAAAAAGCATCTATCTTACTTGATAAAAATTTAACAGATTATTTAACAGATTTAATTGATAGAGATTCAACAATAGTTATATCTAATCATCAAAACACTGTTTTAGAAAATGATATTTTTGATCGTTTTATGGAAGCTTGTTCTACACCACCAAGACCAAATAAAGCATTAATAAAAGCTTTAAAAAATACAAGAAAAAAAGGATTCTAATGTATTTTGTAGAACTAAATAAATCAATTCATGATAGAAATAGTTTTGATTGTAAAGAAGAAGAACTTAATAACTTTATAAAAACAAAAGCTTCTAAACATATGGAACAAGGTATTAGCAAAACTTTTGTTTTAATTGATGATGAAAATTATAAAGGTAAAAAATCTATACTAGCATTCTATACTATTACATCTCAAACTATTTCAAGAGAATTATTTCATAAACAAAATTACCCACATTACCCTATTCCTGTATTTTTAATTGCTCAATTAGCTGTAGATAAAACTCAGCAAGGAAATGGTATAGGAGAAGTTACATTGATTAAAGCTCTAGAACATTTACTTGAAACAAGAAAATATATGGAAGCTGTAGCGGTTACTGTTGATTGTTTAAATAACAAAGCTGAAAAGTTTTATAAAAAATATGGTTTTCAAGATTTGGATATATTACCAAGTGGTAGAAGGAGACTTTATCTACCAATGAAAGCTATAGAAGACTTATTTAATAATTTTGATAAAGAATAACTTTAGTTTATCAATAAAAAACATTCAGAGCATAGAAATATTTACTCTATAAAAGAACAAATTAATTTTCTAAATAAAGCAAATTTTTCTATAACTGAAGAAATTTGGCTTTATATTAATAGTAGTATGTTTATATCTATTAAGTGAAAAATTGTTATTTTAAAATTAAGCTAAATTACTATTTTTTACTTTTACTTGTTCATTTAATTTATAAACTAAAAATAAGCATAATAAAAATATAAAAGTAATTACATATCCTAATATACCCATATTTTGTAAAGGAGAAGTTTGAGATTTTTGAGAAATTATATAACCACTAGCTATAGCCCCTAAACCTCCACCAGCTTGTTGTAATGCAGATGATAAACTCATATAAGTTCCTCTATCTTTTAATTCTGGAATAGTTGTATTCATAGCCATAAAAGGTGTAATACGCATAAATATAGAGCTAAAAAAGAACATATTAAAAATTATAAATAACCAAAATATCATAGGTAATAAATGAGTGTATATATTAAGAAAAATAATAGAAGCAATTGTTCCTATTAGAAAAATATTATATCTAGGGTATTTATCACTTAACCTTCCAATTATAGGCATTACAACTAAATTTGCTAAACCTATAAATAAAAAAACTAAAGGTAATTTTTCTCTTGGAACACCTAAGTTATTTACAGCATATAAAGAATTAAATGGCATAAGCATAAAACCACCCATAGGAACTAAAGCTACTGAGCTTAAGGCTAAAAGATATTTAGGATTTTTTATGGTTTGTAATGTTTTTGAAAAAGGGTTTATTTTTTCTTGAGCTGAAACATGTTCATTAATAGGTTTTAATTTAAAAACCGCAAGTAAAATATTAACTAAACCAAGTACAACAATAAAAAGAAAAGTACTATTCCAATTTAATTTATAGGCTAAAAATAATCCTAATGGAATACCTAATATCTGGCTTACAGCAAAAGACATTTGTATAAGACCCATTACTCGGCCTCTAAATTTATTTTCAAAAACATCTGCAACAATAGTTTGAACTATAGAACCCATTACTCCTCCAAAAATACCTGTAACTATTCTTGCTATTAGTAATTGCCAATAATTTGTAGCTAAAGCACAAAATAATGTTCCTATAATAAATCCCATATACATAAAAATTAAGAACTTTTTTCTGTCATATCTATCAGTAAAGCCTGCTGATATAATAGATGAAATTCCTGCACTTAGTGCATAAGCTGATACAACTAAACTAAATTCATGAGAATTCATATTTAAGGTTTTTACTAAAATTTCTCCCAAGGGTGAAATTATGGCAAAGTCTAAAATTATAGTTGCCTGAACCATAGCTAAAATAATAATTACAATGATTTGATATGATGTAAGTTTTTCTGATGTATTCAATTTTTTATAGTTCCAAATTATAAGCTTATTTTTAATTATGCCGTATTTTTTTATATTAGACGCATAAACTTTATTTTTATTATAGAATACCTCAGAGCTCTGCTCTGGGGTTTCAGAGGGTACGGGGGCAGAGCCCCCGATCCCTTCCTCCTACGGGGTATCAACCCCGCAGGAGGTCTTAAATTCATTTTTTTACATTTAACTTAATTATTGTATTAAAATAATTAGTTATATTTTACAAATTATAATACATATAATATAATATTAATGTAAGGATAATTTTATTTTAAGGAATTAGCAATGAAAAAAGTATTACCTTTATTTTTTATTTTATGTTTAGGTGCATCTTGTTCTACACAAAATAATATTTCTCAAGATTTAAATTTGGAACAACAAAATACTGAAATAGCTAGTAAAAATAAAGATGCTGTTGTTGCAGAAGTTTCAGGATACCGTACTATTGTTTATAAAGCACCTGCTTTAAAATTACTTACAAGTAATTCTATACAATTAACACCTAATTCTACCGATAATGCTAATATACTTTATAATATAACCTTTTCAAAAGGTGAGCATCCAAATGGAGTAATAGGAACCCTTGTTTTATCTGTTAGAAAAAATGGTTCATCAATTTTACAACTTTCTCGTAACTACTACCAAAATGATCCAACCTTTTTAGACAAAGAAGAAACATCAAAACTTTTAAAAAGCTCTACAAATTATTCTGAATACAAAGCTAAATTAGAAGGTATTTTAGATAAATAAAATTTTATGGGGCTTTTTTTTCCATAAAATATAAACAAAACCTTGGTTAGTTTTATAAAATTAATCAAGGTCAATATAATTCATTATTAAAATCTTCAAAAATTTTTAAAATATTTTTTCTAATATTTGGTTCAATATCTTTTTTTATAATAAAATAAAAAAATAAATTATAAGATTCTGGTATTTCTTCCATAATTTCTAAGGTTTTATTTTTTAGTTGCTCTGCTATTGTAATTATAGGTAAAAAAGCATAACCATAACCATTTTCACATAATTTTATATGTGCATCAAAATAGTTAGAGTATATAGTTTTTTTTAAATATTTTTCTGGTACATATAGTTTTTCTACGGCTTCTTTATAGTTTTTACTTTGTGATGATTTAGTTTCTGATAAGGATTTATTAATTTCTGTAATAAATTTAAAGTTTCCTTTTTCTCGCATTAATTTTTTATTACCAGCTATAACACTTCTACTTTTTTTAAAATTAAATGAATCATATTCTTTTGAAGTATATGAAATATCCTGAGCAGCTATAATTAGATCCGGAGTTACATTAAAATTATAAGTTTCTTCAGGGTTTGTTATTTTTACTAGGTTTATTCTAAATTTTGTATGATTATTTAAATAATCAATGATCTTACTAATAAAATAAAATTGCCAATCATCTTGATATAAAATAGTAAAAGAGTCATTTTCAGGAACTTCTTCTTCAAAAATATTTTCAATTTCGGTAAAAGTATTTAAAATTTTTTCAGCTTTTTCCTTAAAAATTTTACCTTCAGGCGTTAATTCTGTAAAATGCTTATTTCTATTAATTAATTTTATTTTATAAAAATTTTCTATGTTAGAAATCCCTTTTACAATAGCTTGTTGAGTTACAGAAAGTTGATAGGCTGCTTTAGCTGTATTATTATGTTCAGCAAAAGCTAAAAAATATTTTAACCAATCAAAATTAAATGTTTTGGTTAAAAAAGGATCATTTTCATCTTCAATTTTATCTAATTTAAAACCAAATTCTATTAAACTATCCACCAAAAGATAAAAGCTTGAAATACTAGGATAATCTCTTTTAGTTTTATAAAAACCATTTTTAACTAATAATCTATAAAAAGTACAAAGTCTTTCACCTTCTATAGTTTCACCATATTTTTTAAATATTTTATCAATTATATTTTGATCTATTTCCATAAAAGTTTTTCCTATAAAGTTTATTCTCATTGAATACCTCGGACTTAAGTCCGAGTGTAGAAGGGGGTTCGGGGGCAAAGCCCCTGTCCCCACTTCGTGCTTGGTTTAATACCCCGTACGAAGAATCTATTTTATTCCTTGTATAAAATTTATGTTGAAAATTAAAAAAATTAACTTCAATCTGTAATTTAAAATATTTCATCAACACTTTTTTTACACGACTAATTTATTTAAGGTTCTGATTTACTTATTTTACTATTTTTTCTTAAAAAATTTAAGTGTTTTTGAAAGTTTATAATATTTTCTAATCCATGTTCAAGAGATTTTTTATATATACTAGCTATAAAAATATCAGCTAAAGAAAAGTCATATCCTATAGCAAAATTAGATTTTAACCAAAGTTTTTTTTCTAATTTGATAAGGTTTAGTTTAATCCAATTTTTTCTTAACTCTTTTTTTTCTGATTCTGTTAAGTTGTCTCTTAAATATTTTAATAAAGTTCTATTCTGACCAGCATGAATAGTAGAATTAACAAATTCACAAACTTCTCTAACCATAGCTTTTTCTATAGGATTATTAGGGAATATAGATGGATATTTATAAAGTTCTTCTAATAATTCTATTATTGCCATAGATTCTGAGATAAAATTACCTTCAATTTCTAAGGAAGGAACATATCCATAAGGATTCATAGTTAGATATTTACTAACTATTTCTTCTCCTTCTACTTCAATTTTAGTATAAGGAATATTTTTAAAATTTAAAACCCATTCTACTCGTTCAGAACTATTTGAACCTTTTGCACTATATAAAATCATATTAAATTAAGTTCATAAAATTATGTATAAAATCATCTAATTTTTTATTCATTTTACTATCAATTATATTATCTCGATTATCAAATTTTGATTTTATACCTTGAATTAGTAAAGTTGTTTCATTTGTAAATTTAGCCGAAACTGTTTTCATTATTAATTGTAATTCTTCATGAGCTTTTATTCCATTGGCTGAAGCTGTTATAATACCAAGAGGTTTATCTAGAAAAACTATTGTTGAAACGCACCATTCTATTGCATTTTTAAGACCACTTGGAATACTAAAAATATATTCTGGGGTACAAATAATTACTCCATCAGATGTTTCTATAAGTTTTCTAAAATCTAAAATAATTTGAGGGGTATTAATTAAAGATACATCTGGATCAAAATGAGGCAAATTTTTTAACTCTTCATAAATAATTATAGAACTTTCATTTTCTATTAAATGGGCTAATTTTTTTATAAGTTTTAGGTTTGATGAGTTTGAACTAGCACTTCCTACAATAGCTAAGATTTGTTTCTTTTTTTTCATAAAAAATATTAAATTAACTCCAATTTTGTAACTCTATTATATTACCATCAGGGTCTGAAATATAAATAAAAGTTAATAAGCCAACATTTTCTACATAAAATTCAGATATTTCTCCTAATTTTTTAGCTCCATTATTTAGTGCTTTTTCTAAAATTTCTTTTACATTACTAACTCTAAAAGCTATATGTCTAAATCCTAATTTATTTGGACTATTATTATCATCTTCGATAAAATTTTCATATTGGTATATTTCTAAAGTAGGAGCATTATCATTATAACCTGGTAGTCTTAAATGCATGCCTTTTATATGTGCTTCTTTTAATCCAGTACCTTTATCTAACCATTCTCCCTTTTGATCTCTTTTTGGATGTAAAGGTAAACAATCAAAAACCCTTATATAAAAATCAGCTAATTTTTTCCAATCTTTTGAAATTATATTTGTATGAGCGTATTCTATTTTTACCACTTAATAAACCTAATTTTAAAATAAAAAGGAAATTGTACAAATTTACTTTTAACCTAATTTGTACAATTTCCTAAAGCAATACTAAAACTTAAGAAATAAAAGCTATAAGTTAAATATATACCTTATATATCTATAAATAATTATAACAAGTTAAATATTTCTTTATAAAACAATTTGTTGTGTTAGTAAACAAATTGTTTCTATTATTGTATAAATATAAGTGTTAAAATAAAAAAGATATAATTTGGAGTTAAAAATATGAAAAAATTTATGTTATTTTTTTCCTTAGTTTTTTTATTTAGTTGTCAAAAAACTATTGATTTTACAAATAGTAGTGAAAATGTAACTGCTAACGCTTTTATACCACCTGATGAGTTACCTCCTAAACCTTGTATGGAGACAAAAGGATTTATACCACCTGATGAGTTACCTTCTAAACCAACTCCTTGTGGTAGCCCTAAACCAACTCCGTTACCTCCTTGTCCTGAAGGAAAAAACAGCTCATTAAAGGCATTACCTTGTATCCCAAATAAAAAATAATATTAGATGGAAAAAGCTATTAATCTGATAATTAAATTTATTTTAAGTTTGATATTAGTTATTTGGGCTTTTTTTCCTTATATAAGTTCATCATCAAATGAAAGTATTTTAGGGGAAATATTTAGAATAGGGCTTTTCAATAGTATAGTAATAATAAGTGCTTTTTTTATAATGGTTGCATTTTATTGTCAAACTCTTCAAAGGTGTTTGACATTAATAAAACCAGAAAGCAGAAAAATGAAACCCAAATCTGTTTGGTATATGTTTGCTATTCCCTTTAATTTTGTTGAAGATTTTTGAATATTTCTAATTCATAGGATAAGATAAAAAAAACAAATAATAAATTTGTATGCTAAAAATATGGGTGTGTTATAGAGAGGTGTTAGGGGTAGGATATCGAAAAGTGTAATCTTTTACTCATAAAGGTTACGCAGGTTTTGAAGTAAAAAATCAAAACTCACCCCAACCCTCTCTTTATCTAAAGAGAGGGCTTTCAGAGGTGTTACCCCCTTCTCTTTGCTAAAAGAGAAGGGGGGCAGGGGGATGAGTTATGAAAATAGTGATTTTAGACAGACTAGGTTAGTGGTGAGTTAAGATAAAGAAATTTAATTTTATAGAACTTAAATTACAATGTAGTAGCTATAAATAATTTATGTTATTTACAATACATTAGACAGATAATATTTTTATTTAAAAATTGGTATAAAAAATTAAATTATTGTATTTAGCTTTAATAATAATACTTTATCTTCAAAAGTTTCATTACACCATTTGTGTTTCTTTAAAATTTTTTCTGGTACTTTACTATACTCATTTTCAGCTAATAATTCAAATCCAAATTTTCCATAGTAATCTTTAAGTTTTTCAAATGGTAAACAAAAAATATTTTCATAGTTTTTGTTGTTTTCTAAAAGAAATTCAATAATTTTTGTACTTGCTCCAAAGCTTCTAAAAGGTTCAAGAACATACATTCCACCCATTTCTGCATTTTTATCGTTTATATTAATTATTCTACCAAGACCTATTTTTTCTTGATTTATTTCTGCTATTGCAATAAATTCATTTTCAAAATTTGAATGAGGAAATTGAACCTGATCATACATTTCATTTACCCATTTTATATCATCAAATTGGGCTTTTCTTACTTTTGGATTCATATTAAAATTTAAAAAATAACCTTAGATAAAAATTTCACATAATCTAGCGTATGTCTTTATTTAATTATAACAAGGTAAATATTTTTTATAAAAAACAATTTATTTATTAAAACAACAAATTGTTTTTTTATTTTATAAATATAAATGTTAAAATAATAAAAATATAATTTGGAATAAAAATATGAAAAAAAATTTAACCACTTTAATACTATCTATTGCCTTTATCACCGTTAACTCAATAAATGTATTTTCTAAAGAAAATGAAAATATATCTTATTATATGGGAGAATCTAAAATGTATTCACCTGAAGGGGTTTTTTATGCTTCATCTGTTTCATTAATAAAAAGAACTATTGAAAAAGAAAAAAAACAAATACAAGAGGATGTTTTTAACTTTGATTTAAGACGAGAATGCTCTGAGTTTTTAACAACCTTTAGTATTGAAAAAAATAAATTTGACATATCAGATGAAGAAAAAACTTTTAACGGTATGGGTAACCTTATAGGAGATGAGTGGAATTGGTCTGGATGGAATTATGAAACCACATTATCTCAAAATATGGGTTATATAAAAGGTGAAGATAAAATAATAAATAATGAAATTATTGCTAAGAAAGATTTTTATAATAAAGATAATAAATTACAATTTGTTTTTAAAGAACATTTTAAACCTATTAGCAAGGAATTCTTTGATATTATGATTAAAAATTTAAATTGTCATAAATCAACAAAAAAATAAGTAGTTTAAGTAAATTAATATATTTCATTATTAAAAGCGTCAAAAATACTTAAAATATTTTTTCTAATATTTTTATTAATATCTTTTTTTATAATTAAATAATAAAAGATATTATAAGATATAGGCATTTCTTCTGCTATTTCTAAAGTTTTATTTTTTAATTGCTCTGTTATAGTAATAGTTGGTAAAAAAGCATAACCATAACCATTTTCACATAATCTTATAATTGAATTAAAATCATTTATATACATAGCATTTTTTAAATATTTTTCAGGTACATATAATTTTTCAACATTTTCAATGTAGCTTTTATTCTTCTTCAAAGTTGTTCCAAAAAGAAACTTATTATACATTTTTTTTCTTAATAGCTCTTTATTAAAAACAATAATACTTTTACTCTTTTTAAAATTAAAATATTCATAATTTTTAGAAAGAAAAGAAAGTTTTTCATATGAGAATATTAAATCGGGGATTATATCATAATTAAAAATATTTTCATGATCATCTATTTTAAATAAATTAACTTTTAAATTGGAGCTAACACTTAAATAATCTATTACTTTATTTATAAAATTTAGTTCCCAATCATTATTATATACTATAGTAAATTCTTCATTATTGGAAGAATCTTCTTTAAAAAGTGATTCTAGATCTGTAAAAGTATTTAAAATTTTTTCAGCTTTTTCCTTAAAAATTTTACCTTCAGTAGTTAATTCTGTAAAATGCTTATTTCTATTAAGTAGCTTTATTTTATAAAAATTTTCTATATTAGAAATACCTTTTACTATAGCTTGTGGTGTAACAGAAAGATTTTTAGCAGCTTTACTGGTATTATTACTTTCTGCAAATGCTAAGAAATATCTTAACCAATCAAAATTAAAAGTTTTGGTTAAAACAGCTTCTTTTTCTTCTAAATCATTATTATCTAATTCTAGACCTAATTCCATTAGATTATCTATTAAAAATCTAAAATTTTCATAGTTAGGAAAATCTTTTTTGGTTTTATAAAAACCATTTTTAATTAATAATCTATAAAAAGTACAAAGTCTTTCTGCTTCTAATGTTTCACCATATTTTTCAAATATTTTTGATATTATATTTTCATCAATCATTTTAGGATTTTTTAATTATAGAATTTTATAAATTATATATTTTATTTATTTATTTATTAAAAACGATTTGTTGTTTTAAACAACAAATCGTTTAGTAAAATGTAAATACTGTTTATTTTTATACTTTTTTGATATTATTTTTTATTTTTTCTAAAAATGATTTTAAAGAAAGCGGTTTGTTTAAAGATTTAACAGAATTTTTATATGGATTAACATCTGCTATTAAAATATAATGTAATTCTGGAATTAAATACTCTTTTTGATTTAAACTTCCATCTTTATTATCATCATAAGATAAAAAGTACTTTTTAACACTTAAAAGATCTGTTTTTACACCTGAATCTGTTAAAGAACTAAAAGCTAATTCTATAAGCATATCTAGTTCATCATTATTTCCATCTATAAAAGAATTTTTATTACTATCTAACATATTAAACATAGATGATAATGTACTTTTTATCCCTTCAGAATCTGTACTAAAAAATTCCTCATAAGTTAATTTAGAATCTTTATTTTTATCATATTCTTTAAAAAGTTTCATCATAGTATCTTCATTTTCAGACTCTAAACCTTTAAATTCACTAAAAACTAGGATTTTATCTTTGTTTTTATCCGCAAAATCAAATCTTTTAGTTACTAGTTTTTTTATTAAAGATTCTTCTGTTGGTTTTGCTTCTAATATTTCAGTATTTTCTTGAATTATAGGACTTTCTAAATTATTTGTTGAACACGAAAACAACATTAAACTAGAAAGAATAAATAAACTTTTTTTCATTGTTTTTACCTCTACAATTAAAAAATATGATAGTGAGTAATTAAACCTAAAAACTATTAAAGATATTAGATAATAATTTAATTTCACTATCAAAATGTTACAGTTATAGTTGTTATAGATTTAATTTTTTTCAACTATCTAAACGATTTATTGTTTAACACAATAAATCGTTTAGATAATACTGATTTTTTAAGTTGTAATCTTTATAAGATTTATAATTTTTAAGTATAAAAGGTTAATCAATGTTAAAAAAATATCTTATTTTCTTTTATTCAATAATTACAGTTTTTTTATTTACTTTTAAAAGCTATGCTGAAACTATGGAAATTCCATTAAATATACAAATACCAATATTTTTAAAATCTTTAGCTTATGATAGAACAATAAAAAATAATATAAAAATAGGTGTTTTAAGTGGTAAAGATAATTATAATATAACAGATTCAATAAACAATATTTCCTTAAAAAAAATTACTCATTATAGTTTTTCTGCTTTAAATATTGATAATTTAAATAGTTTTAATGCTAAAAAAATAGATGTTTTACTTATTACAGCAGGAAATAAAAATAAGTTAAAAGAAGTAAATAAAATAGCAAAAAAATTAGGAATATTAACTTTTTCTATAATTCCAGAATATATAGAAGAGGATATATCTATTGTAATAAAAAATATTTCAGATAAACCTAAAATAATAGTTAATTTAGATTCTTTAAAAAAAGAAAAAAGAGATTTTAGCTCAAATTTTTTAAAAATATGTACTATTAGATAAATGAGAATTTAAGACCTCCTATGGGGTTGATACGCCGTAGGAGGAATGGTGCTGGGGCTCTGCCCCCGTACCCCCCTGAGGTATTCTCTAATAAAAAAAAGTTAGAATTATTAAAAATATTATTAATTCTAACTATGTAAAGTAATTAATCTAAAATTTTTTAGATAGATAAAATGTCTATTATTATTTATCTGAATATATTATATACATTTAAAAAGAGATAAAAAGAAATAATTTGTTGTTTAGGACAACAGTTTATTTAAAATACCTATTTTCATATAAATAACATATAAATATACTGTGTATAACTCTTAGCTCCCTCTCTTTAGCTAATATGGAAATAGTATATTTCATTTAACAATAATAAAGTAAAAAAATACCTTCAAAAAATAAATTTGAAGGTTTAATTTGTATATAATTGGGTGTAAAACCCATAAGAAAGCTTTAGGGGAGGTGTATATTTTATTTTCTTTTAGAACCTTTATGAGGTGCTTTAAAATCGCTCGATTCTGTTTTAACTTTTTCAGTTTTGTTAGAAGTTTTATTAGAAGCTTTAACTTCATTAGATTCTGTTTTAACTTTTTCAGTTTTTTCAGTTTTATTTTTGTTTAATTCATCTAATATTTGGCTAGGTGTTTTTCCTCCTATAGTAGGAACTGGTTTCCCATTAGAACAAGTTTCTCCTTTATGACAAGCTAAAGCATTCCCAGAACTAAATAATACAACAGCTAATGCTGATGATACAAAAAAATAATTTTTAAATGTCATTTTTATTAATCCTTTAAAAAATGTAATTATAATTTTAAAATAAAAAGTGTTTTCCTATTTTTATTTCTTATTTATACTATATGTTATAAAAAAAATACCTTACTAAACGATTTGTTGTTTTAAACAACAAATTGTTAATTCAGAACAAAAAATCAAAAACTAAAATAATAATGTAAATATTTTAAATTTGAGGTTCAAAAAATGAAAAAGTTAATAGCAATAAGTTTTTTATTAGGTACTTTTATAACAGGTTGTAATACTCCTATCAATGATAATTTAGAAGCTGAAACAGTTAAATCTAATATAAGTTCAGAAACAAAAAGATCTACAGCTATATCTCCAATGAGTTCTAATTTAGCAAAAGAAATTGCACAATTATTTGATAAAAATAAAGATGGTAAAATATCTGCTAATGAGTTTTTTGTAAGTGTATATATAAAAAATGGCTCTACATCAGGAAATGAATATAAAAATTGGGATTCTATTAATAAAAAAGAGTTATCTCCTGTTGATACTAATTTAATTGTAAAAGCCTTAACTGCTACTACAGAACCAGCTTATTTTTCTTTTGGTATTAATACAGTAGGAAATAGTATTTCTGATAACGATTTAGAAAAATTCTCAACATCTTTAAGTAATGCAGTTTTAAAAGATACTGCTTTTGTAAGTGGTAAAATACCAGTTGGAACTACAAAATATGGTATGTTTTCTACCAAACTTGTTATAGAAAATATCTCTTCTAATTCCTTAAAAAAAGCTCTCGTAAAACATCTTAGAAACTCTGGCGTATTAATTAATTTAAGTAATCAAGTAAAAACAGATGGAGATAAAGATTCTTATAGATTAGATGGTTTGGATAATAAATATATAGTTTCTAACCTTAGAAATTTCAAAATCTATAATTATTGCTAATAAATAATTTGGACAAAAAAGCAAAAAAAAATATACTAAAATAATTATAATTAATATATTTTTAAAACATGATAAAAGTAAGAATAACATTAACAAAAGAAACACGTCAAGGTATAATTATGAAAATTAAGCAATATGAATATTTAGGAAATAAAAAACAGGTAGATATATTTAGAGCAATATTATTGTACTCAGAAGGAGTAAAAATAAGTATAATATCAGAAATAGTTTTAAAAACAGAAAGATGTATTTATCAATGGATAGTAAAATTTTTACATAATGGAGTAAATGGAATAATTTACAAGGAAAAATATAAAAAGAAAGTAAATTAAGTGATAATGATAAAAAAGTTAAAAAATATAATTTTAAAATTTTCAGATAAAAATAAAATAGTAAAGAGTTCAATAGTACAAAAAATAATAAAAGAAAAGTTTGATATAGAATATTCGATAGGTTATATACCAAGATTATTAAATAGTCTAGGTTTAAGCCATAAAAAAATAGAAACTAAAAGTCATAAGATAGACGAAAAAAAACAAAAAGAATGGGAAAGTGAAATATTTTTAAAATTATCTAAAAAAGCTATAATAAATAAAGGAACAGTATTATTTCAAGATGAATCTAATTTTCTAATGTGGTCTCAAAAGTGCTATTCATGGGGAGAAATTGGTAAAAAGTTAGAAATGAAAGTAAATATGAATAGTGAGTGTCGTAAAGTATTTGGAGCGATAGATATAGAGAATGGTAATTTTTATTATAAAATAAGTAAAAAGGCAATAAGGATGTTTTTATAGAATATTTAGAGCTTCTAATAAAAAAATTTAGTGGTAAAAAAATTTATTTAGTTCTAGATAATGGAAGAGTACATAGAAATAAGAGTGTAAGAGAATTTGAATTAAAAAATAAAGATAAAATAGAATTATGTTTTTTACCACCTTATAGCCCAAAATTAAATGCTATAGAAATATTATGGAGGGAAATAAAAAATAATGATATGCATGGAAAATTTTTAAAAATACTAAAGATTTTATAGAAAGTTTAGAAAAATCATTAAAAAATATGAGTTTGATGAAAGAAAAAATATTAAGTATAATGTCAAAATGGGTAGAAATTTATAATAAAATTGAAAAAAAAATTGTAAGATGGAATGAGCAAAAAGAGTTGTTTTATAACTATTCTGCTTAATTGAAAATTGAAATGTAATTAACTATATAAGTCTTTTTTAATATTTATAATTTTACTTAAAATAAAAAAGCCCTTATGAAAAAATTATTACCGCCTATTTTATTTATTATTAGCATAAAATTAATGTTATTTTTGCATTTTTTTATTCCAATTACTAGTTTAATATTATTTCCTTTTAATTTATTAGGAATTTTATTTTTAGTTTTAGGTCTGTTAATTTCAATAAGTGGTTCTAGAAAATTTAAAAGTTGGAACAACTATAATGACTTTTGATAACCCAGAAAAACTAGTTATTGATGGTCTTTATAAATTTACTAGAAATCCAATGTATTTAGGTTTTCTTATTTTTCTTATAGGCTTTTTTATTATTTTAGGAACATTAACTCCAGTATTTATAGTATTTTTATTTTTTATTATTACTGATAACTGGTATATAAAATTTGAAGAGTTAAAATTAATTGATAAGTTTGGTGAAAATTATTTAACATATAAAAAAAATGTTAGAAAATGGTTATAAAAAATATTTAGTAGAAAGTATAAAAAATGAGTAATATCCCTTTTCAAAAAATTGATTGGAGTTTAATAGAAAAAGTAGAATACAAAGGTGAAACAGGTATAGCCTATTGGCAAACTATTGAGTTTGAAGGTCTAAGAATAAGATTAGTTGAATATTCAAATGGATATTTGGCAGACCATTGGTGTAAAAAGGGGCATATTGTCCATTGTCTAGAAGGGGAATTTATTAGTGAACTAAAAACAGGTGAAAAAATTAGTTTGAAACAAGGTGAAACCTATATAGTTTCTGATGAACCTTAGCTTGTAAAAATTTTTAAAATTAAGTTATAGTAAGTTTTTGGGTATTAAGTAGCCTCAAACGTAATAATAAAAAGCTTTGAATTTTCATTGAATGAATCAAAAAATAAATTATTATCCTTACTATCTTGAAAAATCTTTAAAGCTTGATAGAAAGAACGCTTAAGTTTTTTTGCTATATCTTGAATTATTATAAATCCAGATAAAGCTAAATTAATTCTCTCATTAACATAATCATAATCATTTCTATAAAAAACAGATAAACTTAAATAACTTTTTAATATCTTGAAGAAAGATTCTATTTTCCATCTTTTTTTATATAAATGTAATATTTTGGCACTACTTAATTCTAAATTTGTTGTAAATAAAAAATATAGTTTCTTCTCTAATAAACATTCTTTATTATTTGCTATACCTACAATTTTTCCATCTAAATTAAATACTTTTACTTCTTTTATATTTAAAAAACTTCTATATTTATGATAGTAATAAAAAGCACCATTATAACTTCTAGTAAAAATATCCTCCGCTTTTTCTTTACCTGATTCTGACTCTAAAACTCTACTTTTAGGACATCTGGTTACTAAATTAACTTTAAATTTAGACAGTTTCTCTAGAATTTTCTTATGAAAAAAAGCTGAATCGAAAAGTATATTTTCTATCTTTAATCCTTTATCTAATAAATATTCTATACTTTTTATAAAAATATCATCTTTACTTAGGTAATTTTCATTTTCATCTTTATATACCTTACTTATCCAATAATCAAATAGTATTGGATATATTTTATCTTCTATTTCAAAGCATAAAAACATTATTACTAAACAATTATGATAAATATTTTTTGTATAATCATATATTGGATTATATGGATATACAAAATCGTTTCCATGTGCAGGTATTAACATAAAATCTGCTATTAGATTTCCTTTGCCTTTATTTACTATTTTTTTTATTGATTCAAAATTTAATCCAAAACATTTTATTGCTTTTTCATATTCTTTTTTCTTTTAAACCTGAATCTTTTTTTATTTCACTTTTTGTTAATTTATTTTTTGTTTTTTTAAAAAGCTTAGTAGTAATTTTGATTCCATTGTGATATCCTAATCTTGTTATTATTACATTTGAGTAGTATAGCACAGATTAACCTCTTGTCTTTACTACTTAAAATCTTTTTTTTTAAGCTAAGATGAACTTAGTTCACATCGTTCTATTACAGAAAAAAAAGTAAGATTATTGATTATTGATGGTAATTTTTTGAAATATGTTTAAATTTTTATTTTCTTATTTGATTAAAACTACTACATTACCTTTTTTATGCCCCATATCAACATATTTATGAGCTTCAATTATTTTATCCATAGGATAAATAGAATCAATAACTGGTTTTAATAATACTAAGCTAGATTCATTTAATTTTACATATTCAGCATAGCCTCCAAAATTATTACTTGTTCCTGTAAATACCTGATCTCCAACTTTAAATTTAGTTACAGTGCTTCCTATAATCGCTTTCATAATTCTCCTTTCTTGTATTTTTATTTTTATTAGAAAATACCTCAGCGCTATGCTCTGGTGTTTCAGGGGTTACGGGGTGTCCAAAAACGGGCAAAGCAGTGCTTTTCCCCTACGAAAATACTGGGTTTTACACCAATATTTTTCGTGAAAAATGTCTTTTTGGACACCCCGATCCTTCCTCCTGCGGGGTTGATACCCCGTAGGAGGTCTTAAATTCATTTATCACTTATCAATAATTGTTCTGCTTTCCATTCTTTAATATTTTTATTTTCAGAATCAAAACTTACTCCAACTAAAATAATTTCTTTTGATTTTGATAAATAAGATTCATAATAATTTTTTCTTTTGATTTGCGTTATACCTGCTGTTGCTGTTGTCATTTTAAATTCAAAAATATAAACATATTTATCTGTTTCAACAACAGCATCAATAAATCCTTGACTTGTTGAAACTTCTGCCTGTATTTTAGAGCCAATAAGTACAAAAATAAGGTAAAATATAGTGTGATAGTAAAATTCTCTTTCAATGATTGTATTAGAACTTGTAGGTTGCATTTTTACTGCTATTGTTCCAAAAATTGTTTTAAAAATATCTCTTAATCCATTTGTATCATTTACTTTTAGTTTTTTAACCATCTCATTAACTGATATATCATTAGAAATTTGTTGATAAGAATAATAATCTAATAAATACCTTAACATTGAGATACGAACCTCTTTATTAGGGTAGCTTAATGTATATTCTTTTTCTTCATCTATTTCTTCTATTGCTTTTATAGTCAAATAGCCTGTTTGAAATAAAAGTGCATTAACATTCATATTATCAACATCAAAACTAGAAAAACTTTCTAAAGACAAAATCATTTTTTCTAATTTTCTAATATCAATATTATAGTCTTTTATTGTTTTTAGTAAAAAAGTAGGTGTTCCAGATTCAAACCAATAATTTTTTATTTCCCCTGAATCAAATACATTTAATAATGAATAAGGGTTATATAAAAAGTTTTTTCCATCCCAAGAATAACCGTTATACCAGTTTTTTAATCTTATTTTCATTTCATCTATAGTAAGCTCATTTTCTTTTGCTAAAACGTTTATATGTTCATCAAAATAGCTATATAAATCTTTTTCACTTATCCCAACTATATTTGCATATTTTTTATTTATTGTCATATCAACTAAATTATTTAGCGTGGAAAAAATTGAAGTCTTAGAAAATTTAGAAACTCCTGTCAAAAAAACAAAATGGAGATATTGATCATTTGCTTTTATGGTTTCATAGAAATTTTTTAAAATATCTATCATTTCTTTAGCTCTTTCGATATCTTTTCCCAAATATTCTATTATAGGTTTATCGTATTCATCTATTAATAAGACTACCTTTTCTATTTTTGAAAGTTCTTGTATAAGATTTTTAAATGCTAGCTTATAATCATCTGTTTCTCTTTTTATATTGTATGATTTATATATATCATTTAACTGGTCTAAAAGTGAATCTTTAAATTCTTTTGTTCCTTCTGAATATTTTAAATCATTTAAACTTAATTTTATAACAGGGTACTTTTTAAAATCAATTTTATCATAAATATATAAGTCTTTAAAAAGCTCCTTTTCTCCTTTAAAAATAGATTCTAAAGTACTAACTAAAAGTGATTTTCCAAACCTTCTTGGTCGTGATAAAAAATAAGCTCCACCGCCATTTTCTAAAAGTTTATAAATCTCTTCTGTTTTATCAACATAGAGTTTATTTTCCTCTATTATTATTTTAAATGTTTGCCTACTTAGAGGTAATCCTTTTAAAGTTTTTTTCACTTCCTAATTTTCGCTTTTTCCTTTTTATCTATAATTTTTTTACTATTAAATTATACAATAAAAAATAGCCACAAAAATCTAAGATTTAATTCACAATATCTTAAATTCTAATATTCAAGTTTTAATCTTTTTTAGAAATAACTAAAAAAATTAAAGAAAAAAATATTAAACCTACAGATAAAACAGAAAAAATTTGTTTTCCTAATGTAAAATAACCTGCAAAGTTAGCAATAAATATTCTTTCTGGAAAATTTAGAATCATATTAATTATAGATAAATTTTCTAAAATATCAAAAAAACCTATAAATATTGGAGTAATAGCTAAAATATTTAATTTATTTTCTTTTTTTAGAGTATTTTTTAAAATTAATAATATCAAACTAGAAAAACTTATTGAATAAACCATAGGGAAAATAAAATCAAAAAAAATAAGTAGATTTAGATATGTTTTTCTTCCTTCTTGGGTTAAATTTTCTAATAAACTATAGGCTGTATTTGAATTATAATAAGTTAAAAAGTCTAAAATTCCTACATTAGGAGCAATGCTATTTATTCTAGTAACTCCTACAGGAGAATCTATAAAATTTACAAAAAACATCATACTAAAAGTAATAAATAGCAGTATTAAAGTTATTTTTAGGTTAGTTAATAGCTCTATTTTTTTATAAATATAAATCATTTTTTCCATATTTTAAATTTTTTAATTATAAAAAATTATATCTATTTTATTTAAATTATTAGTAACAATTTGTTGTTTTAAACAACAAATTGTTCATTCGAAGGAAAAAATAAAAAACTAAAATAGAAATTTAAATAAATTATAACTAGAAATAATTTTTAAACTTTATAGGAATTATTTTATTTTTACAAAATCTTTTTATCTTGATAAATTATTTACTTCTTTTATTAATAATTCTTGCATTATTATTCATATTTTTGTTATTATTATGATTATAATTATCTATATTTTTGTCTTTTCATAACTAAAAGTATAATATGAGAGTTTTATTTTGATAATTTATTACTTAATAGCTTAAAAAAAGAGAGTTTAATAAAATGAGTTTAAATTTAAATACTGGTATAAGTAATACTGAATGGAAAAATGCTGTAAAACCTGTAGATAAAACAAATACTATTCAGAATAACCCACAAGAAGAAATACATGTTTCTCAAAATACACCCATAACACCTAGAGAAGAAACTAGAACTACTAATAGAACCTCTGTTTCTGAAACAAGAGATGAAATTCAAGCTACTTTTAATGATAATGATATCCCACAAAATGAAGTAAATGCCAGAGGAACAGCTTTATTTCATCCAGAATTAAATGAAAATGTAGAAAATAGACCTACAGATACAAGAAGTGAAGAATTAAAAAATACAGATTCTCAATATTTAAGAACTACTAATGATGATGCAAAACTTCAAGAACTATATGACAATGGAAAAGTAATAAGAGATATTTTGGGAGATGATGTAAAAAAATTAGTCAAATCTTTGGATAATACATTATTAAAAAAAGATAAAATTTATTCTAAAGCAGAAGATTTAGGTAAAAATTTTATGGAAAACCTTGATCCTAAAAGTGATATTTTAAATACAATAGCTCTTTCTTCTAAAGAAGAGTTAAGAGAAAAGCTTGTTAATACTGTTTTTGATCTAAAAGATAAATACCCTGTTTCTTTTGAAAAAGCAAACAAAAAGTATGAAGATAACAATTTAAAAATAGATAGTCTAAAAGTTTTAAGAGCAAAATATTATAAGACAGACGGAGAAGAAAAAAAACTTGTAGAAAAAACATTTTTGACTCAACTTAAAAAAGATTTCCCTGATTCTTATAAAGAAATAATGGAATTAAGAAAAGATCCAGAGAAAAAAAATTATTTACCTTTAATGGATAAATTAGCTGAAAAATATAACCCTAAACCTACATTATTTTCATCTTTACCAGAAAATAAGCAAAAGCTAATTGATGGTGTTATAAATGGAATTAAATCAGCTGACTTTCCTAATAAAGCAACAAATTCTATGATTATTAAGTTAGATGGAAATAAAAATTTATCTGAAAATACTCTTCCTGAATCAGATCAAATAAGATTAAAAAAATATTTGGAGCAAACTCACAAGTCAAAAATGCTTTATGATGCAGATATTACTATTCCTTCAACTATAAATTTTAAAGGTAAAGTGTATACTTATGATAAATTATTAGGTGGTGGTGGAGATGGTATAGCATTTTCAATGAGATCTAATGATGGAGAAAAAATTGTAGTAAAATCTCAAATAAGAGAAGGTGACCAAGCTTCTATTAAGACTGATAAAGCTATTGAAGAAACAAATGAATCTTTCAAAAAAGAATTAGAACCTCATTTATATGCTCAACATAAGGGGTTGAATGATAATATTTTAGAATTAAAAGGAGTTATAAAAAACGGTAATGAGTTATTTTCTGTCACTGAGTTTGCTAAAGGTGGAGAAATGACAGACGTAATTGATTCTTTAAATGAAAATAATTCTATTCCTGATGATATAAAGAAACTTGTTAAAATTCATATAATGAAAGAAGGCATACAAGGTCTACAGTTTATGCATACAGATATGAATATGGCACATTATGATATAAAACCTAGCAACTTTTTTATAACAGAAGATGGTAAAGTAAAACTAGCTGATTTTGGAAAAGCTCAAATTGGTCATGATAAAGATGTAGATGGTGGAAGTGAAGCTTATATGCCACCAGAATCTCTAACTAATAATAAAGTTTTTTCAGAAAAGAATGATGTTTTTGCAATAGGAATTAGTATGATTCAGGTTTTTGAAGGAAAAGATCCTAGAGATATAAGAATGGGTCTATTGAATGGAGATAAATATGAAGGTAGTTTGGAAAATGAAGTAATATCATCAATGATTAGTGATAATAAAGATGAACGACCAAATTTGACATCTGTACTTCAACATAGTTTATTTAATAACCCTACTTTAAATAACCCAGAAGTAAAAACTAAAATAGAAAACTTAATTTCTGCTGTTATTAACAGAGATGAAGATAGTATTTCTAATATTTCTGAGGACTTAAAAAGATTAATGTAGTTTGAAAAAAACAAACTTTATTTGTTATTTTAAACTTAAAAAAGTTGCTTAGATCCTGAATCAATACTGAATCAAGTTCAGCATGACTTGAGGATGACTATAAGCAACTTTTAAAATTAATTTTGTATTTAATTTTTTCAAAAATAGCTATTATAGCTATTTTTTTATGCTTATTTCATTTTAATAATTTTAATTAATTCAATAAGACTAGAATAACATTCTGTTATTGTTTCACACATTTTAAAATACTTATAATCTGGCTTTAGTGTTTTAAATATTAACTCTATTATTTCTGTAACTCCTCCCGAGTTTTTTAATACAACAATAGGTTTATTTTCACCAACTCCATTGGTTATCTCATTTAAAACCCCAAAATTTCCATTTATTACAATCATACCATCACAAGTTCTTACACTAATTATATTTCTACCTCTATCTTGAAAACCCGTATTTATTATTATGTCATTATCATTTATGTATAAATCTTCGTAAGTTTTTTCATTATTGTCATAAGGATTTATTCCAATAGAAATTCCACCTTCACTTTTATTTCCTTTTAAAGCATATTCAGTAACTCCTTTTGCAAGCCCAGTAACTAATATATTTTTTGATTTAGCAATTTGTTTTCCTAATTCAAAGGCATCTATTTTATTTTGTTCTGTTAAATTATCTGATCCAAGACCAAACACTGCAATTTTATATTTAAGATTATCTACCATAAAATTAATTTTTTTTTACTATTTATATAATATTAAAATGATATTTGAAATTTTTTAAGTAAAAAAGAAAGAAATATATACTTTTAACTTACAAATTAATCTATTTCTTATTTTATCATAATTATAAATTTTATTTATAAAACAAAATCTTGTTTAAAACAACAAATTGTTTTCTTTAAAAAAGAAAAATAACACTACAATTTTAATCATAATATAAAAAAGTAGGAGATTAAAATATATGAAAATAAATAACTTTTATGAAATTAAAGATATATTAGCTGAATTAGATGATTATAAAAAATTTAATATACTCAAAGAAATAAATTCTTGTATTTTAACTTATTTGCAATTACAAAAAATGGATATTTTTTCTTTTTTAGAAACCTTTATATAGTTAATTACATTTCAATTTTCAATTAAGCAGAATAGTTACAAAACAACTCTTTTTTTTGCTCATTCCATCTTACAATTTTTTTTTCAATTTTATTATAAATTTCTACCCATTTTGACATTATACTTAATATTTTTTCTTTCATCAAACTCATATTTTTTAATGATTTTTCTAAACTTTCTATAAAATCTTTAGTATTTTTAAAAAATTTTCCATGCATATCATTATTTTTTATTTCCCTCCATAATATTTCTATAGCATTTAATTTTGGGCTATAAGGTGGTAAAAAACATAATTCTATTTTTATCTTTATTTTTTAATTCAAATTCTCTTACACTCTTATTTCTATGTACTCTTCCATTATCTAGAACTAAATAAATTTTTTTTACCACTAAATTTTTTTATTAGAAGCTCTAAATATTCTATAAAAACATCCTTATTGCCTTTTTTACTTATTTTATAATAAAAATTACCATTCTCTATATCTATCGCTCCAAATACTTTACGACACTCACTATTCATATAGTTAATTACATTTCAAATTTCAATTAAGCAGAATAGTTATAAAATAACTCTTTTTGCTCATTCCATCTTACAATTTTTTTTTCAATTTTATTATAAATTTCTACCCATTTTGACATTATACTTAATATTTTTTCTTTCATCAAACTCATATTTTTTAATGATTTTTCTAAACTTTCTATAAAATCTTTATTATTTTTAAAAAATTTTCCATGCATATAATTATTTTATTTCCTCCATAATATTTCTATAGCATTTAATTTTGGGCTAAGGTGGTAAAAAACATAACTTTTATTTTATCTTTATTTTTTAATTCAAATTCTATTACACTCTTATTTCTATGTACTCTACCATTATCTAGGACTAAATAAATTTTCTTACCATTAAATTTTTTTATTAAAAGCTCTAAATATTCTATAAAAACATCTTTATTACCTTTTTTACTTATTTTATAATAAAATTACCATTCTCTATATCTATTGCTCCAAATACTTTACGACACTCACTATTCATATTTACTTTCATTTCGCTTTTTCCCCAATTTCTCCCCATGAATAGCACTTTGAGACCATTAGAAAACTAGATTCATCTTGAAATAATACTGTCTCTTTATTTATTATAGATTTTTTTGATAATTTTAAAAATATTTCATTTTCCCATTCTTTTTGTTTTTTTTCATCTACTTTATGACTTTTAGTTTCTATTTTTTTATGGCTTAAACCTAGACTATTTAATAATCTTGGTATATAACCTATTGAATATTCTATATCAAACTTTTCTTTTATTATTTTTTGTACTATTGAACTTTTTAACATTTTATTTTCATCTGAATATTTTAAAATTATATCTTTTAACTTTTTTATCATTATCACTTAATTTACTTTCTTTTTTATATTTTCCTTGTAAATTATTCCATTTACTCCATTAGATAAAAATTTTACTATCCATTGATAAATACATCTTTCTGTTTTTAAACTTATTTCTGCTATAGTTGATATTTTTACACCTTCTGAGTATAATAATATTCCTTTAAATATATCAACTGTTTTTTATTTCCTAAATAATTATATTGATTCATTTTACTAATTATCACTTGACGTGTTTCTTTTGTTAATGTTATTCTTACTTTTATCATTTTTTTAAAAAATATATAAATTTATTTTAGTATATTTTTTTTGCTTTTGTCCAAATTCTTTATTAACAACAATTATAGATTTTGAAATTTCTAATGTTAGAAACTATACATAAAAAAACACAACGATTTGTTGTTTAAAACAATAAATCGTTTTTATTTTAAATAAAACTTTAATTTATACTAATATTGTAATTAATTTTTGGGATAAATGAGAGCGTTATTATAAAAATAATAATAGTTAAATTTAAGGAATATAAATAATATGCACGGAATTATTTTTAATGAGTTAAAAAATTATGCTGATCTTAAATACGGAACCCCAGCTTGGAGTGATTTGATAAAAGAAGCAGGCTTATTTACTAGGGTTTATTTACCTATAAAAGATTATCCAGATGAAGAAATAGTTAATTTAATTGTTACAGCATCCAAATTATTAGGTAAAAGTGTAGATTTTTTATTAGAGGATTTTGGTGAATTTGTTAGTCATAAATTTATTGAAAGTTATAAGCAATTATTAAAACCAGAATGGAAGGTTTTGGATTTTATTCAGAATGCAGAAGAACAAGTTCATGTAATTATTCGTAAATTAGTTAGAGGTTCTAGACCACCTGTTTTAAAATATAAAAGAGTTAGTAAAGATGAATTAGTAGTATATTATGCTTCCGAAAGAAAATTGTGTGTATTAGCAAAAGGCGTTATTAGAGGGGCTGGAAATCATTATAATGAAAAACTATTTATTTGGGAAAAAAGCTGTATGCATAAAGGTGCAGAATGTTGTGAAATAACAATAATGAAAAAATAAGTTACAATTAAAAATAAAATAAGTCTATATTTAATATTTTGTATTGAGTAAATATGTCCATTAAATTTATTTTTAAACTTGACAGAGACTAATTATAGCTTCACAATGGTAAATATAACATAAAAGCAATTTAGGTTTTAGCATTATGATTTATTTTAGAAAAAAACTTGTGTTTTCTCTTTTTTTGGCAAGTTTTTCTTTTTTATTTTCTTGTGATGATGGAGTAAAGAGTACTATAACTAATGCAATAATTGATTATTCAAAAGAACCTACAGAAGAAGAATTTATTCAATATCTTGAATCTAAAATAAGACTTCAAAGTACTTTTACTAATAATACTTTTACTAGTAATGGTTTTGATAAAGTAAATATTTTAGAGATAGAAGAAAAGGATTTAATAAGATACAAAGATTTTTGGTATAAATTATATACCTTAACATCTTTATCAATAAAAGTTAGTTCATTTGATAAAATACCAAATTCAATTTTTGACTTAAATAGTATAACTGAATTTAAAATAACTACTGATGAAAATTTAATTTTAGATAAAAGAATAGAAAAATTAACAAAAATAGAAAAATTAAATTTAGGAACTAATTTACTTACTAATAATCAAAAACGATTAAAAAAAGATAAAATAATAAATTCAATAAATAAACTTGATAAAATTACTGAATTATCATTATATAACTTAGATTTAGAAGAATATTATGAAGGAAAAATAGAATTAAATAAATTAAATAAATTAATTATTAATATATTAAAAAATGATAAAATACCTGATTACTTATTAAAAATAAAAAATTTGGAATTTTTTTCAATAAATGATTCAAATTTTAGTTATATTCAACCTGAAATTAAAAATTTTTCAAATTTAATTGAATTATCCATAGAATCAAATAATTACATTACAGAATTACCAAAAGAAATATCCGAGTTAAAATCATTAGTTAAATTAAGCATCGTTTCAACAGAAAAATTAATTAAAATACCTGATGAGATAGGAAATTTAGATGCTTTAAAAGAATTGGAATTAAATAAAAATACTTTAGATATTTTTCCAAAAGGGATTTTAAATTTAAAAAACTTAGATAAATTAAAATTTTCTTATTCTAATATTAAAGAATTACCTAATAATATTGGACAACTTAGTAATCTAACAGAATTAGATATTTCAGATAATAAATCTTTAGATATTTTACCAAAGGAAATAGAAAATTTGAAAAAGTTACAATCTTTAAATATTTATGGTACTAATATATCTGAAATACCAAAAGAAATTAAAAACTTAGATAATTTAAGTAATATATTAAGAGATGAATCTAAAATTAAAGATATATCTAATATATTAAAGACTTTAGTTAAAAATAATTCTTTATTTTTAATTGGTAAAGGTATTTTAGAAATACCAAAAGAAATTAAAAATTTTAAAAATTTAACTCAATTAACTATTTCAGATACATCTATAAAAAAACTACCTGATGAATTTGGGGAATTAGAAAATTTAGAATCACTTACAATATCAAGAAATAATATAACTGAACTTCCTAAATCTATTGGAAATTTAAAGAAATTAAAATCCATTAACTTTGATAGCTTAGATATAAAAGAACTTCCTGATGAATTTGGTGATTTAAGCTCATTAGAAATATTAGATTTAAAAAATTTAACTATAAAAGAACTTCCTAAATCTATTGGAAATTTGAAGAAATTAAAGCTTATTATCTTTAATAACTTAGATATAAAAAAACTACCTGATGAATTTGGGGAATTAGAAAATTTAGAATCCCTTATAATATCAAAAAATAATATAACTGAACTTCCTAAATCTATTGGAAATTTAAAGAAATTAAAATCCATTAACTTTGATAACTTAGATATAAAAGAACTTCCTGATGAATTTGGTGGTTTAAGCTCATTAGAAACATTTATTATAAATAGCACTAATTCTACTACAAGTTTATTTACTAAAATCCCTAATACTATTGGAAATCTAAAAAAGTTAAAAACACTTGACATATTTAACTCGTCTATTGAAATTTTACCTGATGAAATTGGAGATTTAGAATCTTTGACAAAATTAACTTTAAAAAATAATGCTTCATTAAAAGAACTTCCTAAATCTATTGGAAATTTAAAAAAATTACAAAATATTTTAGTTACAGATTCAAAATTAAAGTTTATACCAGACCAGATTATGAAAATGCAAAATTTGACTGATATTGATTTTAGTAATAATTTAATAGAAAAATTTCCTTTAGGTTTAACTTATTTAGATAATTTAAGGAGATTAAATTTATCAAGAAATGCTATAAAAGAACTTCCAAGTGAAATTGGTAACATGACAAACCTAAATCTAATTAATTTAAGTTCAAATCAGATTAAAAATATTCCAAATGAATTATATAATTTATTAAGATTGGAATCTTTAGATTTATATAGAAATAATATAGATAGCTTATCTAATGATATAGAAAAATTAATAAATTTAATTTCATTAAATATAAGTGATAATAAAATAAAAGAATTACCGCCTAATATAAATAATTTAAGACTTAAAGAAATAAAAATATGTGAGCAATCTATTCTTGCTAAAAATATACAACTTAATACTTTAGATGTAGAAAAATTATGTAATTCAAGATAAAAATGCTTTAGCTAATTGTTAAAAATTTTATTTTACTTCTTATTCAGAAATACATAAAAGTAAATTTAAAATAGCTATTATAGCTAATCCCATATTTTTAGCCCACAAGTTTATAATTATCTATACTTAAAATTATTATAAAATCTCTAAAACAAGTTTACCAGTACTAATTCTAGATTCTAAATCTTTATGAGCTTGAGCTATTTCTTCCCATGGATAAACTTTACTAATAACAGTTTTTAATTTTTCTTCTTTAAAAAGTTCCATTATTTTATCCATGGATAATTTTATTATTTCAGGTTTTTCTCCTAAAGCTTTCATATTAACACCATATAACCCTTTGCTTCCCATAAGCATAGGGATAGAATTAATGGCAAACATACTTAAAACTTCTGGTAAAAGTTTTATCATTTTTAGAGGATTAGCTCTTTCTGATAAAGAACTAGCTCCAAAAGCAACTACTCTTCCATGTGGAGCTAAAATATTAAGACCTTTTTTTATATAATTTCCACCAATAGAATCAAGTATTATATCAACTCCTTTATTTTGGGTTATTTTTTTTATTTCTGTTTCAAAATCTGTATTTGAATAATTTATAGGATATTGAACACCCCATTCTTTGAGTAATTCTATTTTTTTATCAGAACCAGCTGTACCAAAAATCTCACAATTATTTAGTTTTGCTAATTGAATAGCAGAAAGCCCTACACCACCTGCTGCTGCATGAATAAGTACTTTAGAGCCTTCTAAAAAAAGACCTGTATTATATAAAGCATGATAAGCTGTTACAAAATTAACTGGAATAGAAGCACATTCTGTAAAAGATAAATTTTCTGGCATAGGAAAACACATTAATTCTTTGGCTTTTACATATTCTGCATAACCCCCAAAATCTAATAAGGCAAAGACTTTTTGACCAACTTTAAAATTTGAAACTTTACTACCTATTTTTTCTATAATACCAGAAGCTTCATAACCTGGTATAAAAGGCATCGGAGGTGCATCTCCATAAATACCTTTTCTTGCCATAATATCTGCATAGTTAATACCAAAAGCTTTTACTTTTATTAGTATTTCATCAGCTTGAATTTTGGGAGCAGGCCAATTAGCTATTTTTAAACTATTTGCTTCTCCAGCTTTATTTATAGGTATGGCTTTCATAATATTTTTAACTATTTATAATTCAAGTTTATTGGCTAATTATAGCTTTTGCTACATCAACTCTACCAAATCCTACATACTGATCTTTTCCAGTCATAACTGTATCTTTAGCAGTATTTTCTAATCTTTCTTTTACTTGAGCTTGAGTAAAATTAGGAAATTGGCTTCTGACTAGTGCCGCTGCACCAGAAACCAAAGGAGCCGCCATAGAAGTTCCTTCCATAATTCTATACCCATTTCCTAAAGCTAAAGGATAAGTTGAAAGTATCGCTTTACCCGGGGCACCCAAGTCAACTTGATCTCCATAAGTAGAAAAAGAAGCCCAGCCATCAATATCAGTAGTTGCCGAAACCCCTATAACACCTTCACTTGCTCCTGGATAAGGTTTGGTATCTGGGTCATTATTACCAGAATTTCCTACAGCAGCAACAAAAACCACATCTTTTTCTAAAGCATATTTAACAGCTTCATGAAAAGCTTCACCTGGTAAAGGACTACCCCAACTAGCATTAATAACTTTTGCTCCATTATCTACAGCCCAAATAACTGCTTGAGTTGAAGCACCTTCGGTACTTTGTCCCCAATCATTAAAAATTTTAACTGGCATTAATTTACAATTTGGAGCTACTCCAGAAATACCAATACCATTATCAGCTTTTGCTGCTACTACACCTGCTACGTGTGTTCCATGACCATATTTATCATAATCTCCGCCTTCTTTAGGTGGTTTTACTGTAAAATCCATTCCTTTTACTAATTGACCTTGAAATTCTGGATGAGTTGCATCTATTCCAGAATCTATTATAGCTACAACAACTTTAGGATTACCTTTTTGTACACTCCAAGCTTTATCTGTACCAGTAATAGAAATTCCATATTGAATATCTAAATAAGGATCATTAGTAACCCCTCTTTTATGATTTTTTATATTGTCAATAAAAGGCTCTGATTTTAATTTTGGTAAATTAATTATTTTATTTTTTTCTACCCATTTAACTTTATTATCTCTTTTTAAAAGTTCTAAATCTGAATTACCTTTAAAAACATACATATCTAAACCAATATTACTAACTAATTTTAGATTATTAGTTTTTGCATACTCTTCTGGTTTTATACCTTTATTTAGTTTTATTATAAACTCATCTTGAACATAACTTACCGAATTATTTTTACTATTTTGTGCTAAAATAGTTTCATTAGAAAAAGTTTCATTAGAATTAACCGAACAAGAAAAAATAAAAATAGAACTTAAAATTAATAGTTTTTTACTCATTTTTTTATTTAGATATTAAAATATTTTTCAAAATTATAGCATATTATTATCTATAAAATCTTAAATATAACTATAAGTATGAATAAAAAGAACAGTTTTAGACTCTAATTTTTTTACAAAATCTAATAATCCCAAAAAACCTTTAGCTGTATAAGTAGGATCTAGTTTTATTTCTTCAGTTTTACTTAAAAGTTCTATAGTTTCATATAAATCAGGGATTTCGTGTCCATAACCTTTCCCTAAATAGCTTTCTAAGACTTCAATATCATTTTCTGCAATTTTTAGCTGTAATTTTTTATTCTTATTAGAGAATACCTCAGAGCTCTGCTCTGGGGTTTCAGGGGGTACGGGGGCAGAGCCCCCGCTCCCTTCCTCCTGCGGGGTTGATACCCCGTAGGAGGTCTTAAATTCATTAATATTCTTTTCTATAAAATTAATAGTTTTGTAAGCCATTTTAATAATATTTTTTTTATTGGCTACAATAGGCTCTGCAACTCTTACAGCTATTATTTTACTTTTTAAATTAGCTAATTTAATACCTGCTAATAATCCTGCTGTAGTTCCACAAGAACCAGAACTAACAAAAATATAATCAGGTTCTTCTAAAATATTTTCTTCAATTTGTTTTTTTAATTCAAAAATACAATTAACATAGCCTAAATTACTTAAAGGATTAGAATCTCCGGGTATAACCAAATAAGGGATTTTTTGCTCTTTTAAAGTATAAAAAAACATAGTACTTAAAATTTTAAAACATAGTCCTAAATAACCTTTAGAGCAATAAATTTCTGAACCTAATTTTATATTTTTATCAAAATTTTTATTTACATAATCATTTTTTGGCTGAGGAAAAAAAACAGAATTAACTTTTATATTATATTCTCTAGCAAAAGCTGAAACAGCTATAGTCATATTAGAACCAATTCCACCACCTGTTATTATTCTTTTAGATTTTTTATTTAGAACTTTTGCTAAAGTAAATTCTAATTTTCTTACTTTATTTCCACCATAAATATTTTGATTAGAAAGATCATCTCTTTTTATATATATTTTTGATGAAATATTTAGTTCTTTTTCTAAATTAGCTAATCTTTTTATAGGTGTAGGAAAAACGCCTAAGTTTAATTTAGGAATTTTTTTTAATTCTGGATAAAACTCAAACAAAGGAAAATAGGTTTCAGTCATTTTTATTTTTTTTAACTTTTTCTTTTATAAGAGTTAAATATAACTTTTTATAATCAAACTCTTCTTCTATATCGTATAGCACAATTTATTTTTATCTTTGATTATACAATTCTTTTACACTATTTAAATCTTCTACAGCTTTATTAACTTCTTCATCAACTTTTTTCTTTTTAGGTGCTGGAGGCACAGGAGTTGAAATACTAGCCGGTTTTTCAGGTAATTTAGGGGCTACAGGTTTTTCATGTGTTTTATTAACATTAGTTTCTATAGGTTTACTAATGGTATCTGGTTTTACAATATTATTAGTATTAGTATTTCTTGTATTACCATTAGATCTATCTCTTACTGTTAAATCTAAAACTTCTTGAGGTTTTGTAGAAGGTTCTGTTTTATTATTATTTTCTGTATTATTATTATTTTCTGTATTATTTTCTATATTATTTTCATCCTTAGCTTCTTCAGTAGGTTTAGGTGTAGGAGTAGTTTTTATTTCTACATAAGATTGTTTACCAGAAACACCTCTTTCTTTTCCTTTTACAATTTGTGGATCTTTATCACTTGCTTTAGGAAAAGGAGTATCTTTTACACCCTTTAAGGCGACTTCCATATATTTCCTCCATAATGGAGCACAGAATTGACCTCCTGTAGTATTCCACATTTTACTATTATTATCATTACCAATCCATACAGCTGTAACTAATTGAGGGGTATAACCAATAAACCAAGAATCTCTATGTTCACTAGTAGTACCTGTTTTACCAGCTACATGTCTTCCAGATATAGAAGCTCCCATTCCTGTACCAGAATCAACTACAGCAGTTAAACAATCATTTATCATATCAACGGCTCTATGAGGAACTATTTGAGTTGTTTCTTGATAAGAATAATCTGCTATTATATTTCCATTTCTATCTTCTATTCTTAAAATAGGAGTAATAACTTTTGGTTTTTTACCTCCAGTAGCAAAAACAGAATAAGCACTTGCCATTTCTAACGGAGTCATTTCAGCTGAACCTAAAGCTACAGATAAATTAGGTCCAATATAGCTTTCTATACCCAAAGTTTTAGCCATATCTATTACTTTATCAACACCTACTCTATCAATAGTTTTTACTGCAACAGTATTAACTGAATTTTTAACAGCTCCTCTTATTGTAGTAGGGCCTCTGTAAGAACCATCATAATTTTTAGGACACCAAGTACCTGACATATCAGGATAACATATAGGTCCATCATATTCACCAGAATCAGGAGTTATAATTCCTTCTTTAAAAGCGGTTAAATATACAAATGGTTTAAAAGAAGAACCTGGTTGTCTTTTAGCTTGTGTAGCTCTATTAAATTGGCTTTTTTCCCAACTAGTACCACCAACAATAGCTTTTATAAAACCAGTTGTAGGTTCTATAGAAATTAAAGCACTTTGACCTACATTATTAGTAATGGTATATTTTGGTATATCTTTAGAAATAAGCTCTTCAGCATAATTTTGAGCATTAGGATCCATCGTAGTATAGATTTTTAAGCCACCTTTTCTTAAAATATTATCTCCATATTTTTCTTCTAAAACTGATATTACATAAGTAGTAAAATAAGGATGATCTATTTTATAATTCTTTTTAAGGCTACTTAGTTTTATTTTATAATTTTTTGCTTCTTCAACTTGCTTTTTATTAATAAAACCTAATCTTAGCATATTTTGTAAAGTTAGAGATTGTCTCCATTTAGCTAATTTGAAATCAGCATGAGGAGAATAAACTTCAGGGCTACTCAATAATCCCCCTAACATAGCAGCTTCAGCTAAATTTAGCTGTTTAGCTGATTTTCCAAAAAATGTTTTAGATGCAGCTTCTATACCATAAGCGTTATGACCCCAATAAACTTGGTTTAAATACAATTCTAAAATTTGTTTTTTGCTAAAGTTTTGTTCTATTTTGAAAGCTAAAATCCATTCAGCTATTTTTCTGGTAACTTTTACATCTTGAGTTAAAAATAAATTTCTTGCTAGCTGTTGTGTAATAGTACTAGCACCACCTTTTACCAAAGATTTATCAAAAAAAGCAGCTACCATTCTAGCAACGCCTTTAGGATCTACTCCATAATGCTGATAAAATCTTTCATCTTCCATAGCTAAAACTGCTTCTTGCATTATTAGTGGTATTTCTTTTAATGTAACAACAGTTCTATTTTCTTCATCATGTAATCTTGCTAATAATTTACCATCAGGAGAATAAATTTCACTAGCTTCACTAGGTGTATAATGGGCTATTTTTTTTACATCAGGGAGTTTTGAAGCAAAAGACCATAAGGCAATACTAGCACCTGCTAGTAAAGAAAAACCTAAAAAAGCTAATATTAAAAAAGCTCTAAAAACAAATTTAAAAAATCTTGTACTTGCAGTATTTTTTCTTGTCTTTTTTAATCTTTTACTTACAAGTTTTCCACTAATATTATTTTTTATAACAGTTTCATTAGTATTATCCTTATTAGGATTTCTTAACTTATCGAAACTTTGATTCCTAGGCATCTTAAATTTTTACCAAAAATAATTCTTATAACATTATACACTGAAATTTGTAAATTTATATGTTATATCTAGTACAAACTAAGTTATAGGTAATATAAAACTTAATTTAAGTTATGCCCAATTAATATCTTTTTTTAATAAATTTAGAGTTTTTTCTTCTTTACTATTTTTTTCTGGTAAAAAATTATATTCCCAAGATGAAAACGGAGGCATACTAACTAAAATAGATTCTATTCTACCATTTGTTTCTAATCCAAATTTAGTTCCAGCATCATAAATAAGATTAAATTCTACATATCTACCTCTTCTTAAAAGTTGCCAATTTTTTTCTTTTTCAGAAAAAGTTTTTTTATAATTATTTTCCATAAAATGAGTATAAATAGGTACAAATAGTTTTCCTATATCTTGAACAAAATTGAATCTATCTTCAATAGTAAAATCATTATTTTCTGATAATCGATCAAAAAAAATACCTCCTATACCTCTAGTTTCATTTCTATGTTTTATATAAAAATAATTGTCAGCCCACTTTTTAAATTCAGCGTAATAATTTTTATCATGCTTATCACAAGTTTCTTTAATTTTGGTATGAAAATATTTAGCATCATCTTCTTCAACATAATGAGGTGTTAGATCTATTCCGCCTCCAAACCAATTTATACCTGCGGAAGTTTCAAAATATCTTGTATTCATATGAATAATAGGAACATGAGGATTTTTAGGGTGCATAATAATACTAACCCCAGTAGCAAAAAAATCTGTTTCTGGTAAATTTAAACCTTTTTGTATTTTTTCTGGCAATTTTCCTTCTACAGCAGAGAACATTACTCCACCTTTTTCAATTATATTACCATCTTTTATAACACAACTTATTCCGCCTCCACCTTCTTCTCTTTTCCAAGTATCTGTAGAAAATTTTCCTAAGCCATCGGCTTTTTCAAGTTTTTTACAAATATCACTTTGAAGATTTCTAAAAAACTCTTCAACATTTCTTTTAAACATTTAACTCTATCTTTCTTTTACCCAAATCTATAATTTTTTCTTTTAAAACATCTAGTACAACAGGTTTAGCAATATGAGAACTCATACCTACTTCTAAACATTTTTCGATATCTTCTTTCATTACATTTGCAGTCATAGCTATTATTTCTGGTTTTGTTAAAATATTATTATTATTTAAAATCATTTTTGTTGCTTCCAAACCATCTACTTCTGGCATTTGAACATCCATAAAAACAACATCATAATTATTTTTTAATGTCATATCATAAGCTTCTTGTCCATTATTAGCTAGATCTATTTTATAACCAAATTTTTGCATTAGTTTCAGAATAAATTTTTGATTAATTACGTTATCTTCTGCTACTAATATTTTTAGAGGATACAAACCTGCTAATACTTCTAAACTATTTGTTAAAGTAGTTCTTTTATATTTAAAATTTTCAGAGAAAATATTTAATAGAGTTCTTTGTAAATGAGTATGCTTTAAGGGTTTCATAATATAAATATTAATAAGATCTTTATACTCTTTTATATTAGTTTGAACAGAAGAAATTATAACTATAGGTAATTCGTTAATGGTATAAATTTTTCTTATTTCTCTAGATAATTCTAAACCTGTTAAATCTGGCATATCCATATCAGTAAGAACTATATCTATATTTTTATTATTTTTTATTATTTCTAAAGCTTCTAAAGGAGAATAAGTACATAATGAATTCATATTCCATAAATATAGTTGTTTTTTTAATATTTTTATATTTGTTTCATTATCATCTATTATTAAAGCTGTTTTACCTTTTATTTTATCTAAATTATAAGAAATTTTTTCTTTATCAACCGATTTGGTTTTTATATTAAAATAAAATTCTGAACCTTTTCCTTCTTGACTAGTTACATTTATACTTCCGTCCATCAATTCTACTAATTTTTTTGATATTGCTAAACCTAAACCTGTTCCTCCGTATCTTCTAGCTGTTGAAGAATCAGCTTGTGTAAAAGGAGTAAATAATCTATTTACAGTATTTTCAGACATACCTATACCTGTATCTTTTACTGAAAAATTTAAGTTTAGTACATCAAATTCTTTATAATTAATAGAAACATATAAATAAACTTCTCCTTTACTAGTAAATTTTATTGCATTATTTATTAAATTAACTAAAATTTGCCTTAATCTTGTAACATCTCCCATAATAAAATTTGGAATATTCGACTCGATTAAATATAAAAGCTCTATATTTTTTTCATTAGCTTTGGTACTTAAAAGATCTATTACATCTTCTATACAATCAATTAAATCAAATTCTTGGTATTCTATTTCAAATTTACCTGATTCTATTTTAGAAAAATCAAGAATATCATTAATAATATTTAAAAGAGCTTCTCCACTAACTTTAATAGTTTTTACATAATCACTTTGTTCTTCTGTTAAATAAGTTTGAGATAATAAAGCTGTCATTCCTATAACTCCATTCATAGGAGTTCTTATTTCATGACTCATATTAGCTAAAAATTCAGATTTAGCAGAATTAGCTAAATCTGCTGTTAATTTTGCTTCTTCTAATTTTTCATTTAGTACTAATAATTCATCCATATTTGCTTCTAATTCTACTCTGGCTAATTCTGAGTACTTAACAGCTTCTTTGACTTTTCTTTCTATACTATCTTTTTCTTTTTTTAATTCTTCATTGGTTTCAATTACATTATCTATCATAAGATTAAAATTTTCTGATAAAACTCCTATTTCATCTCTTGCACCAGTTTCTAAATAAACATGATTAAAACCATTAGAAAAATTTATGGTGGCTTTTGTTAAGATATCTATTCTTTCTGAAATAGTTTTTTTTATAATAAAAAATAATATATAAAAGTAAATAAACATTAAAATAAAAGATAGAATAGTTAAATTAATATAAAAATTATATTTTGAGCCCATAAGTTCAATTTCTTTGTTTATTTCATCCCTTATTAATTTTTCAGCTTGTTTTAAGTTTTTGGTAACAGTTTCATATTCAAATGAAAAATTAATCATTTCAAAAAAAGTTTCTTCTTTTTTATCTTTTATTTTATAAATTTCTTCTGCCAATTTAATTTGTAAAATCAGATGCTTACGACTATCTTTTAAAAGTAATAATATTTTTTCATTAGTACTATATTCATACATCAAATCATCAAGATCTCTTAATGGTTCATTCCATAATAATTTTATTTTACTTTCATCTGCTATCCTATAACTTGAAATAATTTCTTGGAAAATATTATTAGATTCTGCAATCTTAAATTCAGTTCTTATTATTTTATTAATATTAGGATATTCAATATTAGAAATATTTAAAGATTCAATAATTAAACTTCTAGTTTTTGATAGAAGAAATACAATAGTTATTATTATGGATATCATAACAATACTAAAAAATATTATGAACTTAGTTCTTATTTTTATATTATTAAGTGATTTAAAAAGTTTATTTTTATTCATTCCAAACAGGTTTTATGTTTTTTTATTAACTAACCGATCTAAATTACTTTTTAAATAACCAACTAATTCCATAGCAGAATCTTTATTATAGCCTTTTTCATATAACTTATTGACACTTTTTATTATTTTTTCTATATGCTCAGAATTAATACTTTCTACTTTATCCTTTTCTAAATAAAATAAAATGTCTTCTAAATTTTGTTGTAACTCTTCTTTCTTTTCTGAATATATTCTATTTTGAGCAGTTTTTATATTATTAGAAAAAATATTTTCTATATTTTCTAACCTAGCTTTTTTAGGATCATTTTCTGCTGCAAATTTAAACCAATATTCTTCTCTCTTTTTAGGATCAAGAATACTACCAAAAACAAAATTTTCTCTTGTTTCTAAGAATGATTTGGTAATATCAGAACCACCTTTATTTTTTATAATACCTGATTCGCCTAATACTACTTTTAAACCTTCAAAAATATAAGATTCTAAACTAGATAATATTTGACCTTTAAAATCAAGCTCTAAAACATCTCTCATTTCTTTATTTAAAATACTAAAATATTCTTGATCTAAGTAATCTATTAATTTAATATAATTATTATTTTCAGGATTATTTTTAGCATGTAAAAATGGATAATCTTGTCCTTCAGTTTTTAAAATATATTTAAGTTCATTCATTAGAGAAATAGGAGATAAAAATCCTTTTGGAGAGTTCATTAAAGCTCTATCTATAATAGCATCAACTTCTCTATAGGATATTCCATAACCTCTACCTTCTTCATGAAACCATTCATTATAAATTAAGTCTAAATCTTCTTTAATAATTTCTTGTTCTTCATCAGAAAAATCATCATCCAAAGATTTTTTTGGTATTTCCAAAGAATCATATAATTTAGCTTTTTGTAAAGGGGTAAGATTTTTTAGTTTATTTTTAATTTTAGAGATTTTTTTATTTTCTTCATATTCTTTTTCATAAACTTTATTACCCATAATAGGTTTTAATTTTGTCATAACACTAAAAAGAGCAAATATTTCTTCTGTATAAGGTGCAATATGATAAGTTTTTCTTAAATCATTAATTTTTATTCTATATACTTCAGCTTCTTTAGAATATTCTAATAAATAAGGAACATAGATAATTTCTAATCTGGAAATAAATCTGTTAAATTCTGGATTTTCTTTTATCATATTAAGTTTTTCAGGATTAATACTTCCTGCTAACATCATATCAAGTTTAAATCTTTCACCAACAATATTTATTTTTCTTTTATCATTTAAAAATTGATTGATAAAAGCTAAAATACTTTCTAAAGAATCTTCCATTATAAGTAAACCATTCGCCGATTTAGAAAGTGGACCATCAAATTCTGGTATTTTTTCATTAATATTTTTTAAAATTTCAGGGCCAGGTTTTTTCATATAATAAGGGATTCTTTCTTTAGCTCCAAAAGCCCTAGGATCTGTACTAGGATCTATAAAAGAAATGCCTTCTTGATAAATTTTAGACATTTCAACTTTTTTTATTCTTATATGTCTAGAAATTAGAGATAAAATATCTTCAGGGTCATCTGTTGTTAAAATTTTATTTTTTGTTTTGTATATTTCTAAAAGCTCTTTAATGATTACATAGCATTTAGGGCATAACTCTTCATCTTCTATCAATTTAGAACCAGAAGAACCAAAATATTTTTGTTTTGCTTCATGGGTATATAACAAAGATGGGCTACAATTAGAATCACAAGAAATTCTTTCTATTTTTTCATCATCCATAAAAGCAAAAGTTTCTTCTTCCAAAAGATTATTAATAGGTTTGTCTTTATCAGAAAAACCCATTTTTCTACTAAAAGTTTGTGAATAAGGGAAAATCCATTCTATTTTATATCTAGTTCCTTCAAAAGTTTTTGAGTATTTTTCTAAGGCGAACGCTAAAGAGTTCCAAAGAGTACTTTTTGCAGATCCATTCGGCCCAACTAAAAGAATCATTTTAGAATTATTTCTACAAAGTGTTTTTAAAATTTGATAAAGTCTAGATTGTATATGCTCATGTCCGATAAGTCTTTCATCAGATTTATGTGATAAAGAAAAAGCATTAAACTTTATCATTGGCTTACCAAATTTGGTAAATTTTTCATAACCAAAATATTCTAAGGCATCTAAAATATATTCTGGAGCATTTCTTATTAAATTAGGATAGGCTTTTACCAATTCTCTCCATTCGCCTAAAGATAAAATTATTTTCTTTTTTAAAACCTCTAAATCAACGTTTTTTGTCTCTTTAGAATTTTTATCTTTATTATCCATTATTTGTTATCCTAATATAATTTAAAATTAACTTTTATAAGCTATTATTTTAACTTAAGTTATACATTTTAGCATATTTAATAAGGTTAAGTATATAAATAAAATATTGCTGATATATATTAAAAAATTGAAAAATCTTATTACTTGTTAAGTGCTTGTCAAAGGTTTTTATTCTATTCAGTCTAAGTTAAATAATATATAATTCATAAGTTGATTTATTTTTGGAGAGTTTTTAATATGAAAACAGCAAAAAGAATGGATTTGATCCCACCTTATTTATTTGCTGAATTAGATAAGAAAAAAGCTGCGGCTATTGCTAAAGGTGTTGATGTTATAAATTTAGGTATTGGAGATCCTGATATGCCTACCCCTCAACATATTATTGATGTTATGAATAAACAAACACAAAATCCTGAAACACATAATTACCCACCTTATGATGGTACTCAAAATTTTAGAGAGGCTGTAGCTAAATTTTACAAAACAAGATTTAACGTTGATTTGGATCCTGATAAAGAAGTTTTATCTTTAATAGGTTCTAAAGAAGGTTTGGCTCATATTCATTTAGCTTTTACAGATCCTGGTGATTATAGTTTAGTTCCTGATCCTGCTTATCCAGTTTATAAAGTTACTACTTATTTTTCTGGTGGTATCCCTTATAGTATGCCTTTACTAGAGGAAAATGGTTTTTTACCTGATTTAAAAAAAATACCTACAGATATTGCAGATAAAGCAAAATTATTATTTTTAAATTACCCAAATAACCCTACTGGAGCTACTGCTACTTTAGAATTTTTTGAAGAAGCGGTTCATTTTGCAAAAAAACATGATATTTTAATTTGCCATGATTTAGCTTACTCAGAAATGGCTTATGATGGTTATAAAGCTCCTAGCTTTTTGGAAGTAAAAGGTTCTAAAGAAGTTTGTATAGAATTTAATTCTTTAAGTAAAACCTATAATATGACAGGATGGAGATTGGGTATGGCTGTAGGAAACGAATACGCTGTACAAGCTTTAGGAAGATTAAAAAACAATATAGATTCTGGAGTATTTAAAGCAATTCAATCTGCTGGAATAGAAGCTCTTTTGGGAGATCAAAGTCATATTGATAAAATGAATGAAATTTATAAATCTAGAAGAGATTTAATAACTAATGGTTTAAATAAGTTAGGTTGGAATTTAAAACCAGTTAAAGCTACTTTTTATATGTGGATTCCTATTCCAAAAGGTTATTCTTCAGCAGAATTTTCAGCTTTAATGTTAGAAAAAGCGGGTATTATAGTTCCTCCTGGAGTTGGCTATGGTGAATATGGTGAAGGTTATATCAGAATGGCACTTACAGCTCCTGAAGAAAGAATAAAACTAGCATTACAAAGAATGGAAGAAAATAATATCAGATTTTCTTAATTTAAAAAACTAAGGTAATTATTTAATGTATGGATTAGTCGGTGAATTAATAGCACTAGAAAATAAAAGAGATGAATTAATAAATCTTTTATTAGCTGCCACTAAAAATATGGATGGTTGCCTTAGTTATATAATAGCAAAAGATATTAAAAAAGATAATTCTATTTGGATTACCGAAGTATGGGAATCTAAAGAAAAACACTCTGCTTCATTAGCTTTACCACAAGTTAAAGAAGCAATTACTATTGCTAAAAATTTAATTTCTAATTTTGGGCAAAGAATTGAAACAAATGTTATTGGTGGATATGGTTTAAAATTATAAAAAATAGGAGAGTAAAATGGATTTATTAGAAAAATGTTTTTATAACAATTTTGCATTATTAGAAAATCATGCAAGAAATTTAGGTATAAGTTATGAAACTTTTAAATCTCAAATGGAAGCTGTAGCTAAAAATGAAAAAGTATATGATATGACTATGAAAGTTAGAGATGTATATAAATCAAATCCTAAAGCAGCTATCAACTTTGGTGAATATGGAGCTAATGTAGCAAAAGAAGTAAATCTTGAACCAGATTTTATGTTTAGAGCAATAGCTGGTTGTGCAAGTAATGATTTAGTTCTTAATGTTGTATCTCAAATTAGAGTAGCTTTTAAATTACCTCCTACAGAAGAAAAAAAGGACGTTTAAAATGAGAAAAATTATAATTGCTGGAAATTGGAAAATGAATAAAAGCCCTAATGAGGCTTTAGCTTTTATTGAAAATTTACCTGAACATATAAAAAATGAAAAAAAAGTAGAAATGGTAGTTGCAGGGACTTTTTTATGTTTAGAAAAGTTAGTTGAAGCATCTCAAGGAACTAATATTGGCATTTCTGCTCAAAATATGTATTGGGAAAATAATGGAGCTTTTACTGGTGAAGTTTCTGGAAAAATGTTAAAAGATTTAGGATGCAAATATGTAATAATAGGACATTCTGAAAGAAGACAATTTTTTGGTGAAAATGATATAAGTGTAAATGTTAAAACTAAAAAAGCTTTAGAATTAGATTTAGTTCCTATTGTTTGTGTAGGTGAAACATTAGGAGAAAGAGAAAATAATCAAACTGATGCAGTAGTTTCTTCTCAAGTAGAATTGGCTTTAAATGGAATAAAACTAAATCAAGGAAATTCAGAAAAATTAGTTATTGCTTATGAACCAGTTTGGGCAATAGGTACTGGTAAAACTTGTGATACCAAAGAAGCAGAAAGAGTGATAGCTATGATAAGAGGAATATTAGCTAAAAGTTATGGTTCGGAGGTAGCAAATGGAGTAAGAATTTTATATGGTGGTAGTGCCAAACCAGAAAATATAAAAGAATTAGTTTCTGCTGGAAATATAGATGGTGGTTTAGTAGGAGGAGCTAGTTTAGAACCTAGTTCATTTGCTAAATTAGTAGAAAATGTAAAATAATTATTATAGAATTTAAAATTTACTATAATAAGCAAAAAAAGAGTTGTTATTTCTAACAACTCTTTTTAATTAGGAGGAACAGAGTTTGCACTCTGTACATAAAAATCTAATTAATTAGCTTTCTCTTTATTTACTGCTTCGGTTAAAGCTGGTAATACTTGGAAAACATCTCCAACAATACCATAATCAGCTACTTTGAATATAGGAGCATCAGCATCTTTGTTAATAGCTACTATTACTTTAGATGATGACATACCTGCTAAGTGTTGAATAGCTCCTGATATACCACAAGCTACATAAAGATTAGGAGAAACTACTTTACCAGTTTGACCAACTTGGTAATCATAATCAATCCATCCAGCATCAACAATAGCTCTTGAAGCACCTTGAGCTGCACCAAAAGCTTTAGCTAAATCAGAAACTAAATTTAAGTGTTCAGGTCCTTTTAAACCTCTACCACCAGAAACAATAACTTCTGCTTCTGTTAATTCTATTTTGTCGCCTGCACTTACTTTTACTTCTTTTACTGTTGTTCTGATATCATCAGCAGAAAGATTAACTGATGCATTTACTACTTCAGCTGTTCTAGAAGAATCAGGAGTTTTAACAGACATAGCATTGCTTCTTACTTCAACTAATTGAGGGAAAGAGGTAAATGCCATTTGAGCAAAAGCTTTTCCAGCAAAAACTGGTCTATTAATGGTTATTTTACCATCAGCATCACAATCAAATGAAGTTACATCACTTACTACACCAGCTCCCCATCTTGCAGCTAATCTTGGACTTAAATCTTTTCCAATAATAGTTGTTCCTGTTAATAAGGTTGCAGGGTTATGTTCTTTTAATAAATCACCTAAAACTTTTGTATAAGCATCGGTTGAATAATTTTCTAATAAAGCATGTTCAGCTACTAAAACTTTTTTTGCTCCATAATGAGCTAACTCTTGAGCTAAACCAGCTACATTGTTTCCTAATAATACAGCTACTAAGGTTCCACCAGATTTTTCTGATAATTCTAAACCTTTACTAAGAAGCTCATAAGCTACTTTTCTTACTTTTCCGCCTTTTGTTTCAGCAAAAACCCAAATATCTTTTGACATATTAATATTTCTCCCTTATTAGATAACTTTAGCTTCATCTTTTAATAATTTAACTAATTCAGGAACTGAATCAGCACCATTAGTAAGTATTTTACCAGCTTGTTTTGCAGGAGGCATACTCATAGAAACTAATTGAACTTTAGGTGCAACATCACTTGCACTTAAACCGATATCACCAAGTCCTAATGTTTTTAATTCTTTTTTCTTAGCTTTCATAATATCAGGTAATTTAGGGTATCTAGGTTCGTTAAGACCTCTTTGAGCTGTAATTAAAGCAGGTGTTTTAAATTCTACAATTTCTTCTCCACCTTCTATTTGACGAGTTGCATTATATGTTTTTTCATCAATTGCTTCTAATTTTGTTACTAAAGAAACTTGAGCTACTCCTAACATTTCAGCTACCATAGAACCAACAAGTGAAGAGCCACTGTCAATTGCTTTCTGACCAGCTATAACCATATCTGCGTTTAATGGTTTTATTGCAGCTGATAAAACTTTTGCTATTGCAAAACTATCAGCACCTTCTAAAGCTGCATCCCATACTTGTAATGCACTATCAGCACCCATTGCTAAAGCTGTTCTTAAGGTTTCATGAGTTTTCTCATTTCCTACAGTAACAAGAGTAACAGTTCCACCAAATTTTTCTTTAAGTCTTATTGCTTCTTCAACAGCAAGCTCATCATAAGTGCTTATGATATATTTAAACTTATCTTTTTCAACATCCTTTCCGTCAGCTTGAACTACTATCTTAGCTTCGGTATCAGGAGTTTGTTTCATACAAACGACAATGTTCATAAATTCTCTCCTAAAAAAACTATTTAAAATTTTTTCAAATAACTAAATAAAAAAACAGTGATCTTTAGCTCAATTAAAAGTTTATAGTTAATACTAATCTTACTTTAGTTAAAGACACATTAATATTATAAAACAGGTATTTAACACACTGTGTAAAATGTAAACATTCTTAACCTAAATTTTATAATTGGATAATTAAAATTTTACTTATTAATTTATATTCAATAAAAAAATTTAAAAAAGAAAATAACCTACTAAAAAAGTAGTAATAGAAATTTGTATTGCAGAAGCAAAACCTAAATAAATAGGTTTTATTCCAGCCGCTTTTATTTTAGAAATAGTTATTCCCATTCCTAAACAAAACATAGCAGCAGTTAGTAATAAATTATCAAAAAAAACAATGTTCTTAGTAATATTTTCTGGTAATAGTTTTAAAGAATTAAAAAATATTACACCAATAAAAGCTAAAACAAACCAAGGAATATTTAAATCTTTTACTTTTATATCAGAAAGTTTTTTAGATTCAGAATTAGAATTATTTTTTAACTCTAAAAATAGTAAAATAAAAGTTATAGGAACAATAAAAGTTACTCTACTCATTTTTATCATACTAGAAAGCTTTCCTACTGTTTCATTGATAGCAAAACCTGCACCTACAACTTGCCCAACTTCCTGAATTGAAGAACCTACCCAAACTGAATAAAAATTTTCATTTAATTTTAAAGCATAAAATAAAATAGGATATAGAAGCATCAAAAAAGTACCAACTACACTTATGATAGCTACACTTATAGCGGCATCTTTATCATCTGATTTAATAATCTCATTGGTAGCTATAATAGCAGATGCACCACAAATAGATGTACCCGAAGCTAATAAAATAGAGTGTTTTTTATCTAAGCCTATTTTTTGCCCAAACCATACTGAAAAAAGAAAACAAGAAATAACGGCTACAGCAATTACCAATAAACTATTTAAACCTAAAACAAAAATCTCATTAAGAGTTATTTTGAAACCTAATAAAATAATAGCAAAGCGAAGTAATTTTTTTGAAGTAAAAGTTATACCTGAATTAAAACGCTCTGGGATTTTTATGGTATTTGCAACAATAAAGCCTGAAAAAATAGCAATTATAAAAGGGTTTAAATGTAAACTATTTTTAAAAAAAGGGATTTCAGCTATATAAATAGCTAAAAAAGCAAATAATATACTAAAAGAAACCCCTTCTAAATTTTTTTTCATTTTATAATGCCAAAGCTACTTCTTCTATTACATCTAATGCTTCATTTAATTGTTCTTCTGTTATTACTAAAGGCATAAGAGTTCTAATAATATTACCATCAACTCCTGCACTAAGCATAATTAAACCTTTTTGACCACATTCATAAACTAATTTTTCTGCTTTTTCTTTGTCTGGTTGTTTTTTATCTTTTACTATTTCAACCCCAATCATAGCACCCAAACCTCTTACTTCTCCAATAAAAGGAACTTTTTTAGCTAAATTATTAAATCTTTCTTTAACAATTAAACCTATTTTTTCTGCTTTTTCACATAAATTTTCTTTTTCTATAGTTTCTATAGCTCCCAAAGCAGCAGCACAAGATATTGGGTTCCCAGCAAAAGTACCACCCAAACCACCAGCTTGAACAGAATCCATAATATCAGCTCTACCAACAACGGCACTAACAGGAAATCCATTAGACATAGATTTGGCTAAAGTAATTAAATCTGGCTCTAAATCAAAATGTTCTGAAGCAAACATTTTACCAGTTCTGGCAAAACCAGCTTGGATTTCATCTGCAATAAAAACAATACTGTTATCTTTACATAATTTTTCTAGCATTTTTAAAAACTTTTTAGGTGGAACTAAAAAACCACCTTCTCCCAAAACTGGTTCAATAATAATAGCTGCAATATTATTAGGAGTTATAGTCCTATTTAAAAAATTATGGAAATTAGCAATACATTCATCTATATACTCATCTTCTGTCATGCTATCAGGTTTTTTGTACATATATGGAAATTGAGCTTGATAAATTTCTGGAGAAAAAGGAGCAAAACCATCTTTATAAGGTTTTACTTTACTAGTTAGAGAAAGAGCTAACATAGTTCTTCCATGAAAAGCATTTTCAAAACAAACAATACCTTGTCTTTTGGTATGTTTTCTAGCTATTTTTATAGCATTTTCAACAGCTTCTGCTCCACTATTAAATAAAGCTACTTTTTTATCAACTTTATTCGGTGTTATATTAGCTAATTTTTCTGCAAGATTTATATAAGATTCATACATAATAACTTGAAAACAAGTATGTTGTAGTTTTTTAGCTTGTTCTTCTGCTTTTTTTAAAGTATTTGGATCGGAATGACCTGAGTTCATACAACCTATACCACCACTAAAATCTATAAAGGTATTACCATCTATATCAGTTAATAAAGCTCCTTCTGCATGATCTGCAAAAACAGGTACTTTACCCATACTAACACCAGCTGAAACATATTTTTTTCTTTTTTCAGTTAATTCTAAACTTTTTGGACCAGGAATAGATGTTTTTAAAGAAATAAATTTTCTGCTCATATTTTATACCTTATATTTAAAAGTAATGAGAATAATAAGACATATATAATAACAAAAAAAATAAGCTTTTACCATTTTTTTTATTTGTGAGTGTGTATGAAATGCTACATTATATTAATAGAAATATTTTTTGAAAGTTAACTTATAATGTTTTAGCCACGGATTACACTAATTACACTGATGATAACTCTTTTGAAAAACTATTTTTTTATATTTTTTATCCGTGTTTTCTGTGAAATCTGTGGCTAGACAAAAAATTAAATGTTATTTTTCATACGCCCTATTTGTGAAGCCTAGGCAAATAGATTCTCAAATAGTAGTTTTATTTTATTTTAGATAATTAAATTTTTTTACTAAAACTTTAGTAAGCTTGACTATAGAGGAATCCTTCAAAGAATTTTATAAGTATAAAAGTAAACTAATATTAATTTTTTATTTTTAATTTTAACCTTTTAACTACTTTTACTAATATATTACATATAATTCAATGAATAAGCATTTGGTTAGAAAATTTGGTTTAGTATAAAAAATGAGTTTAGAATTTCCTGATATTTTAAGAGAAATAATTACAGAAAAAGATTTGCAAAATAGGCTAAAAGAGTTAGCTGATCAAATATCTAATGATTATAAAGATAAAAATTTATTATTAATTTGTGTCATGAATGGTTCAGTTTTTTTAACTGTAGATTTAGTTAAATATTTAACAGTGCCAGCTGAAATAGATTATATAGTGGTTGGTAGTTATCATGGTGGAACTACTTCTAGTGGAAAAGTATCTTTATTTAGAGATATTCAAATAGAAATAGATAATTATGATGTTTTAATTGTAGAAGATATTTTAGATACAGGAAGAACTTTTTCATTTTTAGTAGAACATTTTAAGAATAAAAATCCAAAAAGTTTAAAAACATTTTCTTTATTAGATAAACCAGATAGAAGGGTAGTTGATGTAACTTTAGATTATAGAGGTTTTATCATTCCTGATGTATTTATTGTAGGTTATGGAATGGATTACTTACAAAAATATAGACAATTACCTTTTATTGGGGAATTAAAACCAGAAGTATATTCTAAATAAATTAGTTTTTTAATATCTTAAATAGTTCTTAATAAAAAATAAATTCAAATATGTTTGAACAAGGATTATCAGCAAAAATTGAATCTAAAACTACTATTTTTCTTTGAATATTAAGATTATCTTTTTCAAGGGTAAGAAAAATAAAGTGTGTCAAAGAGTGAAAATCTCACTTAAAATATAGATTAGAAAAAATAAATATTATAGTTTTAAGGAGAAATCCACAATGAGTATTTTAACAGAAAAAGAGTTAAAAAAGTTTAAAGAAGAAGCAATAAAAGGTTTAAAAGAAGGAAAACCTTTAAGTGGTAAAGAAGGAATACTAACGCCATTAATAAAAAGTTTACTGGAAGAAGTTTTAAATTCAGAGATGGAAGTACATTTAGACAACAAAGAAGAAGTAAACAGAAGGAATGGATATAATAGTAAAATAATGAAATCAGAATATGGAAATTTTGAATTAAATACACCAAGAGATAGGAATTCAACATTTGAGCCACAAATAGTAAAAAAACGCCAAGTATTTTTAGGAGAAGAAATAGAAAATAAAATAATATCATTATATGGGTTAGGAATGAGTTATAGTGATATAAATACCCATATAAGTGATCTTTATGGAACAAATGTATCAGATGGAATGATAAACGAAATAACAGATAAAATAATACCACATTTAAAAAATTGGCAATCAAGGGTATTGTCATCTGTATATCCATTTATATGGTTAGATGCAATATTTTTTAAAGTAAAAGAAGATGGAAAAGTTGTAGATAAAGCAATATATAATGTTATAGGTTTGAATGTGGAAGGTAAAAAAGAATTATTAGGAATGTATATATCAGATACAGAAAGTGCTAATTTTTGGCTAAATGTATTAACTGATTTACAAACCAGAGGAGTAGAAGATATTTTAATAGCTAGTATTGATAATCTATCTGGCTTTAAAGAAGCTATTAAATCTATTTTCCCAAAAACAGAAGTTCAGTTATGTATAGTTCATCAAGTAAGGAACTCCTTAAGATACGTAACCAGTAGCGACTCTAAAGAATTTCTTAAGGATTTAAAAAAAGTATATCAAGCTAACTCAAAAGATACAGGGGAATATCAATTATTACAGCTTGAGGAAAAATGGGGTAAAAAATACCCTATAGTAATAAAATCTTGGAAAAATAATTGGAATTCTTTATCAACTTTTTTTGATTATTCTAAAGATATTAGAAAAATAATTTACACTACTAACCCTATAGAAAGCTTTCATAGACAAATTAGAAAAGTTACTAAATCTAAGTCTATATTTGGTTCTGAAACTGGGTTACTTAAACTTTTATTTCTAGTAACCCAGAATATTTCTAAAAAATGGAACCAGCCTGTTCATAATTGGGCGTTGACATTATCTCAATTACATATTAAATTTGGAGATAGATTAAAATTTAATTTTTAAGTTTGATTTTCACTTGACACACTTTTATGAACAGACTCCTTTTTCAACAATGAATTCTATATTTTTACCAATAGGAGCAAATCTTAAAATATATAGTCCATCTTTAGAGTCAAGTATTTCAAAGTTTTTAATTATGTCATTTTCTATGTACCTTGCGGTTACTTTTCCTTTGATTAAATTACGATTACTATCATATATTTTTACAATTGATGATGTAGATTCTTTTATTTCACTTCCAGCTGTAATTAATACTGGTTTATTGTCAGAAGGATAAAAAAATACTTTATTAAAATCAATATAATCATAAGAAATAAGATTAGTATTGCTAGGATAAGACATTTGCTCCCTTCCAGTAATGCTTTTAATTATATTTAGGCACTCAGGATTTTTATCAATAAGATTCTTTATATTTTCCCTAAATAAAATTGGAAATTTAACAAAATTATTTTTTTCTTCATTTAATTGTATTTTTAAATTAGTTTTACCAAAATTAACTCCTTCAACAAATATAACTTTTTCATTTATATTATTTGTATTTTCTAATTTTGTACTTATAATATTTGAGATATCATTTTCTAAGAGAATACTTATATCATTTTTTATTTTTATATTATCGTTAATTTCTTTTAATTTAACAATAAATTTTATTTTAGCTCCTTTTTCAATCTTATATTCTCTTATTTCTCTATTATTTTCAGGATCATTACTTGCAACTAAAATATTATTTTCAGTAAAAACATTTATAAAAAAGGATAAAGGTTTTACATTAACTTCAACTGATTTTTTTAGTTTAGGATTATCTAAAGAAGTAGCTGTTATTGTAGCCTTTCCTCCTTTTAATGCTCTTGCTATTCCATTAGCATTTACATTAATAATATTATTATCAGATGAGGTTATTTTTATCATCCTATCAAAATTGTTATCAGAAAAAATAATTTTAGCATCTATTGGAATATAATCACCTATTTCAAAATCTTTTTTTTCAATTTCTAAAGATAAATCTTTAATTTTTTTATCAATAAAAACAGTTTGTATTGTTGATGGTGAATTTGAAATGATTTTATTAACTGTTTTTTCTTCTAATTTTTTTATAGATGGCGAACAAGATACTAAAAATATTGCTAAGATTATATTTTTTTTCATTTTTTACCTTTTTTTGTCAGAATCAGGGTTTACAAGATTTTAGGATTAGCAAGATTTTTATTTTTTCATTTAACCTAATCCTGTTAATTTTTTAATCCTGATAATCCTGATTCTGACTAATTAGCTATTGCTACTTTTTGAGCATTATTTATATCCATAATACCACTACAACAACTATTAGTTCCACCATCAAGAGGTCTTCCTGATGGATCAGTTACTTTTATAAAATCACCAATTCCTGAGCCTAATGTTGGTTGTAAAGAGCCTACAACAACTGAGTTAACTTTGTCATTATAAGCCATTGATATATTAGAATTAGCAGATAAAATAACCCTATCATCTTTATCAAAAGCATTTGGGCTAAATTCTAAGGTTATGGTATTTCCTTCAACTTTACTTGATTTTAAAGGTTTTTTACTTCCTCCATATTGTTCATTATTTTCACTTCCCAAAATAAAATCTCCACCTAAACCATTTAAATATAAATTAGAACCTGTTTTATTAAGTAGAGCATAATCCAAATCTGATTTTTTTAATCTTCCAATTACATAGACTGGTCTAAAATTTAATGAATTACCTGATGTTGATGTATTAATACTATTTGGCATTCTAAATCCTAAAACTGTTGAATTATTAGCTTTTTCTCCATTATTGGTATTAAAAGCAAAAAGTTGTCTAGCAACATCATTTGATGTAAAAATATTAGTAGGATCTGCTAATAATGCTTGTGGAACTGTTTGGTTAATAACATCCATAGGTTTACTAAAAGTAACTTTTATAAAATCACTTTCTATTCCATTAACTGCTTGTATATTTGTTATATAAGGGTCTTGATCTTGATTTTTTACAGAAAAAACATGGAAATCATTAATTTTACTTGCACTAAATCTAAAGGTTCTTTTTTCTTTAGATGGTTTATCTGTTTTATCTCTAAATGCTTGAGTAAAATCAACCATGTATCTAGCTTCTTCCCCATTTTTATTCGCTAAAATAGGTTTAGAAGTTTTTACTGTTACTGCTGTATCATCTGCTGACCATACAAAGCTTACTGCTGATAAGTTTCTATCTATTGTAAAACTTGATTTTCTAGTATCAAATGTTTTTGTAGATAAAACTTTGAAATAGTTTTCTACATCATCTCTTCTTACTGGTTCACTAAAAGTCATTTCTATTGTTAAAGAATCTGAAGAAATACCTGTTAAGTTGGCACCAGGAACTGTTTCTGGTATTCTTGGATTTGGTACACTGGTACTTCCTGTATCAGAATCTGTAGCTATTTTTCCATTGATTTTTAAGCTTGTTACTTCTGGCTCATCTTGGATAGCATATAAGTTGTTAGGGTCTGTACCTGCTGGTCCGTTTCCAAATTCAAAAACGTTAGTATTTAGATAATTAGGTAAACTTGATCTTGTGTTTACAATTCTAGTTCTTGTTGTCCAACCATCTTTTTTAACTGATATTTCTATGGTAGTAACTGGAGCATTTCTAAAAATGTAAGAGCCAGATTGTGTTTGTTGAGCTTCTCCAACCCATTTAATAGTAGGATCAACAGATTTTGCCGTTACGGTAGCACCATCAACTGGTACTCCTGCTGTATCATAAACTTTTCCATTAAATGTAGTTGGATAAATACCATTATCAGGGTCTCTGATAATTTTGTCGTAAACACAACGTAACTTATAATCATAGTTTAAGTATTTAGGTAAAATACTTGAATTATAGCAAGAATCTAAGATACCTGTATCTAAGTTTTTTAAAAAATTAGCTGTAAAAATAACATTTTGAGATACATTATCAACAGTACGTATATTTATATCAACAGAACCATATTTTTTACCTTTTATTACTCCATTAAAAACCTCTATAAAATCGTTTTCATTTGTTTCCCAAATTACTTGTTCTGTTTTATCTCCATTTTTATATTCAACTTCTGCAACAAAAGAATCCCAAGAATTTGGGTTAGTATCAAAATTAAAAACTTTTTTTTCCATTCCTGTTTGAGCTATTATATAACCATCTTTTATTGATTTTACGGCAATACTATTTATTTCTTTTTCTTTTATTAATATACTTATACTTTCTTTTAAAGAAGGGTTTTTAGAAGATGTTGCAGTTATGGTTACTTTTCCTGCTTTCAAAGCATATAAAAAATTACCATTCTGAATTTTTGCTATACTTTCATCAGATGATTGCCATATTACATCATTATTTTTATTTCCTTTTTCATCTTTTAAATCAGCTATTAATCTGTTTACGCTTCCCATGTAAAAAAAATCATCATTCTTTATTTTTATACTAGGTATTTCTTTTTTTTCTTCTACTATTCCATTTTTTGCTATTGTAGAATTAGTATTTTTGTTCTCTGTAATAATTGTGTTTGTATTTTCTGTTATTACAGGTTTTTTATCATCACTTGTTTTATTAGTTCCATTTATTTGCATATTACAAGATAAAAGAAATATACTTAAAGTTGTTAAAATTGCATTTTTTTTCATTTTTTTACTCCTTTTTTTGTCTGAATCAGGATTCACAAGATTTTAGGATTAGCAAGATTTTTAATTTTTCATTTAACCTAATCCTGTTAATCTTTTAATCCTGATAATCCTGATTCTGACTAATTAGCTGTTGCTACTTTTTGAGCATTAGTAATATCAATGTTAGCTGATGTAGAAGAATTACCGCTATCTAAAGTTCTACCAGATGGATCTGTTAAAGCTAAGAAATCTCCATTAGTAGGTAAATTTAATGATGTTGGTCTTAAAGTACCACTAGCTGATTGAATATTATTTACTTTATCATTATAAGAACCAGCAATGTTTGATGCAGATGCTAATATAACTCTATCATCTTTATCAAATGCTTGTGGGTTGAATTCTAAAGTAATTACATTTCCTTCAACTTTAGCTGATTTTAATGGATTTTGACCAGCATTAGCACCATATTGTATTGGAGCTCCTGTTGTAAATCCACCTAAAGGATTTAATAATAAATTATTAGTTCTTAAATCTGCTGATTTTATTCTTCCTACTACATATGAGTATTTGAAGTTACCTGTCCTATTTGCTCCATCCATAAATCCTAATACTGTTGCATTGTGTGCTGGTGCTGCTACATTATTTGTGTTGTATGCAAATAATTGGCTTTTTCCATCATTAGGGAAGTTTGGTGCTGCTAATAATGCTTGAGGAACAGTTTGGTTTATTACATCCATAGGTTTGCTAAAAGTTATTTTTATTAGGTCATTTCCAGAACCTCCGTCAATTGCTTGTATATTTGTAATATAAGGAACTTGGTCTTGATTTTTTACAGAAAAAACATGAAAATCATTAATTTTACTTGCACTAAATCTAAAGGTTCTTTTTTCTTTAGATGGTTTATCTGTTTTATCTCTAAATGCTTGGGTAAAATCTACTAAATATTTAGCTTCATCTCCACCTTTATTTGATAAAACTCCTTTTGATGTTTTTACAGTTACTGCTGTATCATCTGCTGCCCATACAAAGCTTACTGCTGATAAGTTTGCATCTATTGTAAAATTGGTTTTTCTTGTATCAAATTTACTGGTTGATAATGCTCTGAAATAATTTTGAACATCATCTCTTCTTACTGGTTCACTAAAAGTCATTTCGATTGTTAAAGAATCTGAAGAAATACCTGTTAAGTTAGCTCCGTGAACTGAATCTGGTAATCTGTTTCCTGCTGTTAAGGTTGAACTTCCAGTATCTGAATCTGTAGCCATTTTTCCATTGATTTTTAAGCTGGTTACTTCTGGCTCATCTTGTATTGCATATAAACCTTTTGCATCTGTATTAGCTGGTACTTTACACCAAATTCAAATACGTTTACATTTGGATCACCTTGTAAATTAGATTTTAAAACTTCTGTTCTAGTTCTGGTTGTCCAACCATCTTTTTTAACAGTTATTTCTAATCTAACACCAACTGGAGCGTTTCTGAAAACATATGCCCCAGATTGTGTTTGTTGAGCCTCACCTACCCAATTTATATTAGGATAGCAAGGGTTATCACTCCAAATAACACTAGGATCAACAGATTTAGCTGTTACTGTTGCACCATCAACTGGTACTCCTGATGTATCATATACTCTACCATTAAATGTTGCCAATTCTCTAATATCCGACGTTACCCCTGTTGCTCCAGTATAAATAGCTGGAGCTAAAGCATCACCAGAATAAGGATAGGTATAAGAAGAAGAATCTTGATAAACTACAAAATATTGAGGATAAAGTTCTCTTGTGTATGTTTTATAATCTTCACAGGGATTTTTTTCTGTTACAACTTCTTTCAAACTTTTTCTAAAACCAATAGGAAATTGAATAAAATTTTCTTTAAAATCTTTCAATTCTATTCTAATTCTTGCTTCTCCAAAGTTTATACCTTCAACAAAAAAAACTTTTTCATCTTCATTATTACTATCTTTATTCAAAGCTCTAATAATAGTTTCATCGCCTAAAGTAACTAAAACATTTATATTTTTATTTATTTTTAAATCACCTGTAGCTGAAGTAGTTTTTACAATAAACTTAGGTCTTTGTCCTACTTCAAAATTATAAGCTCTGATTATTCTATTATCTTTAGGATCATTACTAGAGATAAGTGTTCCATCTTCTGCATAAACTTTTATAAAAAAAGGTACATTTTTTACTGTAATCTCAACTGATTTTTTAAAAGTATTATCTATTTTAGAAATAGCTGTTATAGTAGCTTTTCCAGATTGTATAGCTCTAATTGAACCATCTGAATGGACTAAAATAATATCATTTCTAGAAGATTGCCATGTAATATTTTTATCCATAGTTTCGTTATTATATAAAACTTTGGCATCTAAAGTTAAATAATCACCAGGGTTTAATTCTGTTTTACTTGTAGCTAAAATTAAATTATTAACTTTTGGAGCTACTGATGGAGTTGCAGTAGGAGTTACAGATTTAGCTATATTATTATTTATATTATTAGCTAATTTTTGAACATCCTCGCTTTGTAAAGTTATATTACAAGAAGTTAGAAACGCACTAATAGTTAAAAAGATTAATAACCTATTTTTATTTTTTGTTGACATAAACACACTCTTTTAAAATTAAAACTACTTTTTTTGTTTAATAAAATAATTATAACAAATTCACAAAAATAAGTAAAGTAAAAACTTAGAAAAACTAATCTTGTCAAAAAAAATACTTATATATATAATTGTGTGAATGTAATCACATTTAAAGTTGCGGTGAAAATGGTCAGAATAAGAGAAACAGAGCATAGAGCAGGTTGGATAGAAGTTATTTGTGGTGTAATGTTTAGTGGTAAATCTGAGGAATTAATAAGAAGAATAAAAAGAGCTCAGATTGCAAAACAAAAAGTACAAGTTTTTAAACCTAGTATAGATAACAGATATGATCCTTTATTTATAAATGCACATAATGGAGTTAAATATAATGCTATTTGTATTTCACAAACAGCAAATATTATTGATCTTATAGATGATGATACAGATGTTATTGCTATTGATGAAATCCAATTTTTCTCACCAAGCATAATACCAGATTTAGAGCTTTTAGCAGATCAAGGAAAAAGAATTATATTAGCTGGTTTGGAGTTAGATTTTAAAGGTGATTCCTTTGGGATAATGCCTCAAATTCTTTGTATAGCTGAATATGTAGATAAACTTCATGCTATTTGTGTAAAATGTACCTCACCTGCTACCAGAACACAAAGATTAGTTAATGGTAGCCCAGCAAGACATGATGAACCTATAATTTTAGTAGGAGCTTCTGAATCTTATGAACCAAGATGTAGAGGGTGTCATACTGTTATAAAAGAAAGTAATTCTTCACAAGTAAATAAAGAAGAATTAGTTTTAGCTGTATAATAAATAATTTTACCTAAATTTAAACAAATAAAAACTTTACTAATCTTTTAATTTTTGTTAACATTAATATAATAATAATCTTATTTTTTAGAGGTAGAGAAAAAATGAGTAAGTTCAATTGGCTTAAAAAAGCATCTTCTTTAACATTAGTATCTGCGTTAGCTTTTTCTTTAGCATCTTGTCAAGGTGGAAATAATAATAGTGTAGATAATTTAAATGATGATGTAACAGCATTAGCAAAAACAAAAAGAGATGGACAAAAAAAATGGACTGTTATGGTTCATTTAGCTGCTGATAATAACCTTTATCCATTTGGTTTAGAAGATATTAACGAAATGGAAGCTGGTTTAAAAGGCGTAAATAAAGATGATATAAACGTTGTAGTTCTTTTTGATGGAGAAGTAAAAGGTGATTCTGCGGTATATGAAATAAAAGCAGATCCAGCTGGTATGAATAAAGATATTATTTCGCCTAAAGTTGATAATCCAGTTGCTCCAGCAGGAAGCGAAATAGATTCTGGTGATAAAACAGTTGCAGCTAAATTTGTAAGCTGGGCTGCTGATAAATATCCAGCAGATCACTATGCATACATAATTTGGAATCACGGAGCTGGTTGGCAAAGAGAAGGTAAAGCTAAAAATGGTCAAATTATAAAACCTATTAAAAATGCAAAACCTTACACTACAGCTGGTGAAATTATAACAAAAGAATTTGCTTGGGATGATAACGGAAGCCATATGAGTACAGTTGATCTTAATGGAATTCTTGATCCAGTTGCTAAAAAATTAGGTAGAAAAATAGATATACTTGATTTTGATGCTTGTTTAATGGCTCATACTGAAGTTGCTTATCAAATTAGAAATTCAGTTGACTTTTTAGTTGCTTCAGAAAAAACAGAACCAGGTGCAGGAAACCCTTACCATGATTTCTTTGGAGCTTTTGCTAAAAATCCTTCAATGGGTGGACAAGATTTTGCATCTATGATGGTAAAAGAATATGGTAAATCTTATAGTGGTGGTTCTCAAGGAAGTAGTACTGTAACACTTTCTGCTACTAGCACCGCAAAATTAGTTTCTGATTTAGTACCTGCATTAAATAACTTTGGTGGAGTTTTAGCTTCTGCTGATAAAGCAGCTTTAGTTGATCTTAGATCTAAAACCGAAAACTATGAAAATGCAGATTGTAAAGATATCGGACATTTTGCAAAATTAGTTTCTGAAGATGCAAGATTATCTAATGAAGTAAAAGATAGTGCTAAAAATGTATTATCAGCTATGAAATCTACTGTAGTAGAAGAATTTCATTCTCCAAGATTAAAATCTAATGGTCTTGTTATGTACTTCCCTAACAAAGGTCAAGCTGTTAATGCAAGATATGCAAAACTTGACTATGCAGAACAAAAATGGGATGAGTTTTTACAAACATTCGTAAAATAAGATTATGAAATAAAAAAAAGCACCTTTATAGGTGCTTTTTTTATGCTTAGAAAATTTTTAGCTAAAATAGGATCTAATAACTATGAATATAAGTGAAAAAATAGAAAATATTTTTCCAGAAGAAAAAAATATCCCTGAACAATTTAAATTTTCTTTATTCTCATTGAATACCTCGGACTTAAGTCCGAATGTAGAAGGCGGTTCGGGGGCAACGCCCCCGCCCCCACTTCGTGCGGGGTTTAATACCCCGTACGAAGATTCTTTTTTATTAGTTCAAAAAGAATATTTAATCAATGGGGTTTTAAATATTTGGGATGGAGAAATGCAAAATGTTTTTTCTCCTATTTATATTAAAACCGATAAAGGTCTGGAAAAAAAGTTAATAGGTCAATACCCTTTACTAGGTGAAAAAGAAGCTATGAATGCTTTAAATTCAGCTTCTCAAGCTTTTGATAAAGGTCGTGGAGAATGGCCTAATATGTCTACACAACAAAGAATAAAACACGTTGAAAATTTTGTTTTACAAATGAAAACTAAAAGAACTGAAATTGTTAATTTATTAATGTGGGAAATAGGTAAATCTTATCAAGATTCACAAAAAGAATTTGACAGAACGGTTGATTATATAAATGATACTATCAAAGCTTTAAAAGAACTTGATCATAATTCTTCTAAATTTTTATCTGAAGAAGGTATAATTGCACAAATTAGGAGAGTTCCTATGGGAACAGTTTTGTGTATGGGGCCATTTAATTATCCCCTAAATGAAACTTTTACTACACTAATTCCAGCACTTATTATGGGTAATACTATTGTTTTTAAACCACCTAAACATGGTGTTTTATTGCATTACCCTTTATTAAAATTATTTCAAGAATGTTTCCCTAAAGGAGTTGTAAATACTGTATATGGAGCTGGTCATGCTATTATTCCACCAATGATGACTTCTGGTAAAATTGATGTTTTAGCTTTTATTGGTTCTAGCAGAGTAGCAAATTCATTAAAAAAACAGCATCCAAAATTAAATCGTTTAAGATGTGTTTTAGGATTGGATGCCAAAAATCCAGCTATTATTTTGCCCGATGCAGATTTAGAGCAAACTGTAAAAGAATGTATTTTAGGTGCTCTTTCATATAATGGACAAAGATGTACAGCACTTAAGATTTTATTTGTTCATGAAACTATTGTAGATAAGTTTTTAGATAAAATGTCTTTGGCTATAGAATCTTTAAAAATAGGTATGCCTTGGGATGATAATGTTAATATAACTCCTTTACCAGAACCAGATAAACCAAAATATTTAAAAGAAGTACTTGATGACGCAAAACAACTTGGAGCTAAAATAATTAATGAACATGGAGGAAAAATCAATAATAGTTTTGTATTTCCTTCTTTAGTTTATCCTGTTAATGAAAAAATGAAATTATATAGTGAAGAACAATTTGGTCCTGTTGTTCCTGTTGTACCATTTACAGATATCGAAGTACCTATAAGTTATGTAGAAGAATCTAATTTTGGTCAACAAGTTAGTATTTTTAGTAATAATCCAGATGCTATTGCAAAAATAGTAGATCCTCTAATTCATCAAGTTTGTAGGGTAAATATAAATAGCCAATGTCAAAGAGGTCCAGATGTTTATCCATTTGCAGGAAGAAAAGATTCAGCCGAAACAACTCTTTCTGTTTCTGATGCCTTAAGAGCTTTTTCTATTAGAACAATGGTAGCAACTAAAGGAACAGAATCTAATAAAGAAATAGTGAGTGATATTTTACAAAAAAGAAAATCTAAATTTCTTTCTACTGATTTTATTTTATAAATAATCAATTTTTTTTATTAAAATCTTTATGATTAGGATTATAAAAATTATTTATGTAAAAATAGTTAAAAAAATAACTTTTTAAAACAGGGGGTTACTAACTATTAGAGTAAATGCTAAAATTTAATACATCATTTAATTTTTAATTTGTTTTTGAGGTAAAACCGTTATGAATGTGGAAGCAGGAAGCAAAACACAGTTTTTTATAGATATTGAAAATGATTTAGGAGCAAAAAATTATCATCCGTTAGATGTTGTAATTGAAAAAGCTAAAGGTATTTGGGTTTATGATGTTGATGGTAATAAATATATGGATTGTTTATCATCTTATTCTGCTGTAAACCAAGGTCATTGTCATCCTAAATTAGTGCAAACTTTAAAAGAACAAGCAGAAATGGTAACTCTTACTTCAAGAGCTTTCAGAAATAATCAATTACCTCTTTTATATAAAAAATTAAATGAAATAAGTAAAAAAGATATGTTTTTAATGATGAATTCTGGTGCTGAAGCAATAGAAACTGCTATAAAAGCTGCAAGAAAATGGGGTTATAAAGTAAAAGGAATACCTGAAAATCAAGCGGAAATAATAGTTTGTGAAAATAACTTTCATGGAAGAACTACTACAATTGTTTCTTTTTCTAGTGATGAACAATATAAAGATGGCTTTGGTCCTTTTACACCAGGTTTTAAAATAATTCCTTTTGGTGATATAGAGGCTTTAAAAAATGCTATTACAGCAAACACAGCAGGATTTTTAATTGAACCTATACAAGCTGAAGCTGGTATTTATATGCCTCCTGATGGTTATCTAAAAGAAGCTTTTGAGCTTTGCAAAAAGAATAATGTTCTTTTTATTGCAGATGAAATTCAAACAGGTTTAGGTAGAACTGGTAAAATGTTTGCTCATTATTATGAAAATATAGAACCAGATATGATAGTAGTTGGTAAAGCTTTATCAGGAGGTTTTTATCCTGTATCTGCTGTACTTTCTAATAAAGAAGTATTAGGTGTTTTTAACCCAGGAGATCATGGTAGTACATTTGGTGGTAATCCTTTAGGTTGTGCTGTTGCTCAAACAGCTTTACAAGTTATAATTGAAGAAGATCTTTGTAAAAACTCTTATGAAATGGGTGAATACATTATTTCTAAATTAAAAGCTATTCAAAATGATAAAATAAAAGAAATCAGAGGTAAAGGCTTACTTATTGGAATAGAACTAAATGTAAAAGCTAGACCTATTTGTGAAAAATTAAAAGAATTAGGAATGCTTTGTAAAGATACTCATGGAACTATAATAAGATTAACCCCTCCTTTAGTTATAACTAAAGAAGAAATAGATTGGGCAGTAGATAAAATTGCTACAGCTTTAAAATAAAAATATTTAAATATCTCAAAATACCTATTGATTTATAAGTATAATTTCTATACAATTTAAAACCAATAGGTAAGTTTTTTTTGCTTACTTTTTTGGAGATATAGTATAACCTTAAAATAAATATTATGACGTTCTTAAATAGTACAGAGCAGTTAGAATGGGATTTAGTTCTTTCTGAAATATCAAAAAAAGCCTCTTCTGAGCTAGGTAAAAATTATTGTAAAAATTTACCCTTTGCAGAAGATTTAGAAACTGCAAATAAATTACAAAATCAGGTAACTGAAGCCATTAATCTTATTAATGAAGAAGGTAAAATAGAAATTGGTGGTTTTAAAAATATTACCAAAGCTTTATTTTCTTTAGAAAAAGGTGGTATTTTATTAGGTACAGATTTTTTAGATATTTCCTCTACATTAAGAGCTGTGAGAAATCTTAAAAAGTTCATAGAAACTAAACTAAAAGCAGAACATGAATTATATACACTAATTTTTTCTTTATATACCAATCATGATTTGGAAGTTGAAATAGAAAAATCTTTTGCTTCCGATGGAAGTGTTCAAGATTCTGCAAGTGTAGAATTAATGAGAATTAGAAATAGTATCAGACAAACTCAGCAAAATATCAAAGAAAGACTTTTGAGAATGATGCAAGAAACTAAATATAAAGGTGCTATTCAAGATCAAATTATTACACAAAGAAATGGAAGATATGTAATTCCTATCAGAACAGAATCTCAAAGTACTGTAAAAGGTATTATTCAAGATCAATCTCAAAGTGGGTTAACTGTTTATATAGAACCTATGCAAATAGTTGAAGAAAACAATAAACTAACTAAAAAAACTTTAGAAGAAACTGCAGAAATTCAGAAAATTTTATATGAATTAGGTTTAAGATTACTTCCTAATATAAAAGATTTTTATGAGATTGTAGATAAAATGACAGAATTTGACAGTATTGTAGCCAAAGCTATGTATTGTATCTCTATTAATGCTAAAAAACCTTTTATAAATAAAGATGGTTTTACAGATTTACACAAAGTAAGACACCCTATTTTAATATCTCAAAAGGGATATGATAATGTTATGCCTGTTGATATTATTTTAGGTAAAACTTTTGATACTATGATTATTACTGGTTCTAATACTGGTGGTAAAACGGTTACAATAAAAACTTTAGGTTTGTGTGCTTTAATGTCTAAATGTGGTTTGTATATACCAACCAAAACAGAATCCGATATAGCTTTTTTCGAAAATATTTTAGCAGATATTGGAGATGAACAAAGTATAGAACAAAATCTTTCAACTTTTTCTTCTCATTTGGTAAATATAAAAAGAATTTTGGATAATACCAATGATAAAACTTTAGTTTTATTAGATGAAATTGGAACAGGTACAGATCCAACAGAAGGTGCGGCTTTGGCTCATGCTGTTATAGAAGATTTAAGGAAAAAAGGAGCAAAAGTTTTAGTTACTACACACTACGGTGAATTAAAAACTATGGCGTATCAAAATGCTAAAATTTCTAATGCTTCTGTAGAATTTGATTCTGAATCTCTTTCACCTACGTATAGATTAATGATTGGGGTACCAGGAAAAAGTAATGCTATTCATATTGCTAGAAAATTAGGTTTAGATGAAAATATTGTAACTAGAGCTAATGAGTTGATAACTGGTGATAAAAAAGAAGATATTAGTTTTTCTATTGAAAAATTAGAAGAAGAATATAGAAATTTATCTGAAGAAAGAAATAAATTTGAAAATATTACTTTAGCTCTAAAAGAAAAAGAAGAAAAACTTACTAAAGAGTTGGAAGAAATAGAACATAGAAGAAAAAGAATAAAAGAACAGGTTTATGAAGAATTTGATAAAGAAGTTAAAACTGCCTTAGATGTCATAAGAGATGTAGTAAGAGAATTGCAAACAGGAAAAACTTCTCAGAATGCAGAAAAAGCTCGTAAAAAAGTAGAAGAATTAGCTGGTAAAGTTAATGTTGATTTTAAAAGGGATTTGGAAGCTAATAAACCTAAAAAACCTAAATTAAGTATTGAAATAGGTGAGTTTTTTTATTTGGAAAAAGTTCGACAAGTTGTACAAATTATGAAAGAAGTAAAAGAAGGACGATACGAAGTTCAAGCTGGTGCTATGAAAATAACTGTAGGAGTAGAAGAACTTAGAAAAACTGAAGGTAAAGAAGAAAAACAAATGGTTAAAAACCTTAAAAATAGAGGTAATACAACCAAAGTAACAGTAGAAGCTCCTGTTAAAAAAGAAAAAAGTGAAAATGCTTTTAGAAGTTCTTTTAATGAATGTGATTTAAGAGGGTTATTTGTAGAAGAAGCTCTGGTAAAAACAGAGAAATTTTTGGATCATTGTTTTTTAGATCATATTAGCCCTGTTTATGTTATTCATGGTAAAGGTTCTGGAGCTTTGAGAGAAGCTATAAGAGGCTTATTATCTGAATTACATTATGTAGAAAATTTCAGAGCAGGTGATTATTTTGAAGGCGGAGAAGGTATTTCTGTTGTTTATATAAGAAGTTAGGCTATAAATATGTTTCAACAAGAGTTTTTAGATAATGTAATTGAAAAAATTAAGCAAGATAATTTAGTAATTGGTCTTGCTGTTGCAGGTTCTTGGATTACAAAAGAAATAGATGAATATTCAGATCTAGATTTAGTTTTGGTAACTAGCCAGAAAATAGCTCCAAATTTTGATAAAATGGTTTCTTATGCCAAAGATTTTGGAAATTTATTAAATGCTTTTACTGGTGAACATGTTGGAGAAAAAAGACTTTTGATATGTTTATTTGATTCTCCATTATTACATGTAGATATTAAATTTTTAACTACTGATGAATTTTTTGAAAGAGTTGAAAACCCTGTTATTGTTTGGGAAAGAGATTATATATTAACAAATATTTTGAATGTTACAAAATTTGAGTTTCCTTATCCAAATTATCAATGGATAGAAGATAGGTTTTGGACTTGGGTTCATTATGGTTGTGTAAAAATAGGAAGAGGAGAATTATTTGAAGCATTTGATTTAACTTCATTTTTAAGAAGTAGTGTAATTTCTTCATTGTTACATATAAAAAATAATAATTTGCCTAGAGGTTTGAGAAAAGTTGAAAAATTATTAAATAAAAATGATTTGGAGCTTTTAAAAGAAACTATTCCAATTTATGACAAAGCTTCTATAATAAATAGTTTAGAAAAATTGGTGGATATTTATAGAGATTTAAGAAGAGAATTATTTAAAAATGATATTGAATTAAGAGAAAAAACTGAAAAACAGGTTATGAATTATTTTAATAAAATAAAATTAGATTATAAATAATTTTATGTTTTTTTATTGACATATGAGAATTTAGTTACTTGCTGTTTGCATTGTAATTCAAAGAGAATTAATAAACCTATTATAGAAAATATTAGTATTTAAGTCAAAAGTCAATACAAAAACTAAATTAATTTGCTATACTAAAAATAGTATTATAGTTTTAAGGTAGTGAGTATTTGAAAAAATTTGAATCTGTTAAAGAAAACGGAATAACATTTTTATTCAAATATGAAGAAGATGCACCTGATATTTTACATATATATTCTAGGCATTTGACAACTATTGATGATGCTTTAGATGTATATTTTTCAACAGAACCTGTTTTTAATGAAAAAAGAAAAAGATATGAAAGTTATTCAGAAACTCATGGAATATATTGGTTTTGGTTAAATGAAAAAGATAAGAAAGTAATAGTAATAACTTGTTTTAAATTATAAGAGAGGTTAGAAAAATGTCAAAAAGAAGAAATTATGAAATTTTAGGAACAGTAGAATTAAGTGATGAGGAAGCTAACTTAGCAAATAGTTTTATAGAAGAAGCTGAAAAAGAACTTGAAGAAGCACGAATAAATTTTAGATGGGGAAAAGAGCAATTAAATTTAGTAAAAAGAACAGCTAATGAAATGGGAGTTCCATACCAAACATATATAAAGCAAGTAGTTTATAGACAATGTTTACAAGATTTGAAAGATAAGAAATTAATTGGAATATAAAAAACATCTTACAACACTTTTCATACGCCATAAAAGTAGTAGTAAAAAGGTATATTTTGGTGTATGCATAAGATAAGTTGTGATACAGCATGAAATAAACTTATAATTAAGAATATAAAAGCTTTATTTAATAATTGTGTATAAATTTAGTTAAATTATTTAATAATAGATATAATTAAAATTTGTGAGATATTTTAAATGAATAACAAAATAAAATTTACATACACTTTAATTTTAATAATTTTTTTTAATTTAATAAGTATAAAAGAAATAGATGCAGAAGAAGTAAATATTAATAAAAATATTAACCTAATAGAAAATTATAATAATTCCAGCAATAATATTTTATCTATAGATGTTATTAGTTTTGAATTTGGTTTAAATGGAATTAAACTTAAAGAAATTGAAAAAAATATATATTGTGAAAAAATGATTTTAAAGAATAGAACAGTAACTGGATTAATTAGTTTTTTTATTTTTCCTTTATTAATATTATCATATCAAGAATTAAATAAAAAAGAAGAAGGTTTTAGAGGCTCTAGATTGGGTGGTAATATTCTTTATGCTTTAATGGTTGCAACTTTTGGCTTTATTATCATTATAACAAGTTCATTATTAGTTGGATTATTGGGCTTTTATTTTGGAGATCGAATACCTATTGAAGGTTGTAATAATGAATAATATTAAGTTTATAGTACCTAAAATATAATTTTTTTTGGTTGTATATTTTTAAATTTTACTCTTATATTGTCAATAAAAAATGAAAAAGAGACAATTTTAAAAATGGATTCTGAACAAAATTATATAGAAATAAATAAAGTTTCATCGAATAATAAAGTTGATATAACAATAAAAATATTGAATTAGATATAAGAATTAATAATTAAATCTTTATTACCAAATCACCTGTTTTTATAATCCCTGATTTTATAATTTTTGCATTTATTCCTCTTAAATTTAATTCTCTACCTATAGGTGAATTTACAAATTTCATAGCATCAAGACCATATCTTTCTACAAATTTTTTACAACCAGTATGAGGTTCTGCTGTAACTTCAATAATAACTTCATTTCCTATTTTTAGCTTAGTTTTTGGAGGTAAGTTTTCCAAACTTAGATCTAAATCAATATATAATTGATCTCCAGCTAAAGACCATCTATCCTTTGTTACAGCAATAAGATTAACGGATCTAGAATTCATTATATTAAGTTGTTTATCTGGATTTGGTAAACCATCTAAAGCTTTAGGGTTTTTTCTTGTTAGCCAAGTATCACCTAATAATCCTTTTTCTGTATCAAGTAAAACTTCTTCTAATTCTTCTCTTTTATTTACTTCAGGTCTTCTTACTATTAGTTCTAATATACCTTGATTTTTAGGAGAAGCTTTAATAAAATCAAGACCTTGTTCTAATTCTTCTATTTTTTAATGATTCATAGATTTTATTTTTAACTATAAATATTGCTTAGTATTATAAAATGCTTATAAAAAAAATGTAATATAATTAAAAACTTTTTATCTATTTATAATTAAAAATTTTTGCTAAAAATAAAAATATTATATTAGGCATAAAAGCACAAATAATAGGAGATAAAATATCTAAGCTTCCAATAGCTGTAAATAAAAACATTAAAAGATAATAACTAAATATAAATAATAAACTCATAGTAAAAGCAAAACCTGAATTTTTATTTTTTTTTGATAAAGAAATAGGAATTGATAACAAAAAAAAGATAATACTCATTAAGGGAATAGTAATTTTTTGGTATAACTGAGTTTCCATAAAACCTGTTTTTTGACCTGATTTTTTTAACTTTTCAATATAATTCTTTAATTCAAAAAAACTCATTTCTTTAGGTTCTTTCATTTCACTAGCTATTTCTTTTAACTCTAATAAAAAAGGAAAATTATATTTTTCAAAATTAAGAACCGAATTATATTTTTTTTCTGATACATTATAAATAGTACCATTATAAAAATCCCATTGAGATAAATTAAAATCAGCTTTTTCTGCTATTATCAAATTAATTAGCTCATTATCATTATTAAATTCTTCTACTATAGGTCTATACATAGTTTTACCATCAAATTTTTTAGCATAAAATAATCTTTTTAAATAATTATTTTCTATTTCTTTATAAATAATATGATTTTTTGATATAGGTAAATTATTCTTATATTGAGCATAAAAAATATTTTTAGCAAAATTATTATTAGCTTTACTTACAATAAAATTATTAAAAAAAATAGAACCAATAGATATAAAACAAATGAACAGAAAAATTAAAACAAATAATCTTTTTATACTTCTACCAGAATTTTGAATAATAGTTATTTCATTGTCTTTGTATAATCTACCTATACTAATAATGGATGCTAATAAAACTGACATAGGAATACTATAAAAAATCATTTCTGGTAAACTATATATAATTAACTGAAAAAAAAGAGAAAAGCTTATTCCATATTTAACCATTAAATCTATAAGCCCAAAAAGAACAAAAACAGATAAATTTATAGCTAAAAAAAGACCTATAGAAAAAATAAAATAATTGATAAATTCATAAAAAATATATCTATCAATTAAATCAAAACAATTTAATTTTAATAATAGTTTTTTTAGCATTAAAAAATTTTAACTTAAAACAAAATTTCTAAAAATACAAATAAGCTAAGATTTAACAAAATATTTTAATCTAATTTTATTACTAAGGTTTTGGCTAATTTATCATATAAAGTTTTATATTTTTCTAGGATCTTTTTTAGTCGAATCTGCTACTAACATATCAAAATGGTGAAAATTATAGTTATCAACTAATTTTTTACAAAATTCTACACCTCTTATACTATTTCCATGTCTATCTAATCTAGGCGACCAAATACAAATCCCCATAACTTGAGGTACTACTACTAATAAAGCTCCTGAAACACCACTTTTTGCTGGTAACCCTATTTTAAATGCAAATTCACCAGAAAAATCATACATACCACAAGAATACATAAGAGAAAGGCAATTTTGAATAGTTTTAGTATTAAATACTTTTTTATTGGTAATAGGACAGATTCCTGCATTAGCTAAAGATGCTGCAACTACAGATAATTCTTTTGTTGTTAATTCCATAGAACAACATTGAAAATAAAAGTCTAGTGTTTCTAAAATATTAGTATCTTTAGGAAAGGCTTTATTTTCTCTCATAAGATAAGCTAAAGCAAAATTTCGATCTGCTGTTTGTTTTTCAGATAAATAAACAGCATTATTAAAATTGGGTTTTATTCCACCTGTTAATTCAGTCCAAACTTTATTTACATAATCAAATCTATCGGAAATATCCATTTCTTGTTTAATTAAAGAACAGGTCATAATAGCACCAGAGTTTATTAAAGGATTATGTGGTAAACCTTTTTTATTGAAAGATATTTCATTAAAAAAAAGACCACTAGGTTCTCTTCCTACATGAGTATGAACTTTTTCTTCACCCAAATTTTCATGAACTATACAATAATTAATTGGTTTACAAATAGATTGAAAACAAAAACTAGTTTCAGAATCTCCATAAGAAAATCTTTGTCCATCTATAGTGCAAATAGATAATGAAAATTGTTCTGGGTTAACTCTTGCTAATTGAGGAATATAATCTGCTACTTTTCCTTCTGTATTTTTTTTTACATCTAAAAATATTTCTACAATATCATCACAAAAATTTTTAAATTTTGGTATTATAAAATTATTAAAATCTTTTTCCATCTTATTTCTTAGCTAAAAATAACACTTAGTTTTCTAATTTAATATTATCAGCAATATAGTCTTTTAAAAACTCTTCTAAGTTTTTATTAAAGCCATAATTAGAAACATTTAATTTCCAGCTATTATTATGTTTATAAATTTCTGCCAAAACTAAAGTTTTCTCTGTAGTTGTTTTATCTGGTTCAAATAAAGAGTAAGGAATATTTTTATCATTATAATCAATTAATTTTAATTTTAAAGGATTAACTTTTTCAAGGGTGTTATTGTCTAAAGTAGATATGATAATGATAATTTTATTAATACGTTCTTCTACTTTTTCTAAATCTACTTCTAAAACACTATCAAAAAGTCTATTTTCAGAAAAATCTAATTTTAAAGCATTATTATGACTAGACAAATTATTAAAAAAAACAAAATCTTCATCTCTTTGTATCTTCTCATCTTTATTTAACATTAAAGCACAAACTTCTGCTTCTATCTTCTCAGTTTTATTATAATTAAAACCAATGCAAAGATGGTTTGATTTTAAAAAAATCTTTTCTCCTTTTACTAAATGATGAATATTTTCATTAGCTATATCTAATTTAGTTACAAAATCATTTCTATTTAAAATAAGCGTAGAAGATAAATCTATTTTTTCAGAATTATCTAATAAACATTCTTTTAAATCTTTTACAATTTCTTCTGATTTTTGATAACGTGAGTTTGGTTCTTTTTCCAAAAGTTTAAAAACAATATTTTCCAATTTATTATTTATTTTAGGATTAAGAGTGGTTATTTTTTCAGGGTTTTCCATTAGTATTTTAAAAATAGTATTAGCTATACTATCAGCTTCAAAAGGTAATTTATTAGTTAAGGATTCATACATTAAGGCACCCAAAGAAAATAAATCTGCTCTATGATCTACACTTTTGGTATTTTTTAATTGTTCTGGAGGCATATAACCTATAGTTCCAAACATATCTCCATCTTGAGTTAAATCTGACTTAGCATTAGTATCTTTAGAAATACCAAAATCAGTTATTTTTACTTTTTTATCATTTATTATTTGTATATTAGCTGGTTTTATATCTCTATGAACTACCCCTTTTTCATGAGCATGTCCCAAACCTTCGCAAATTTGTATAAAAATATGTATTAATTGTTCTGTAGTAAAATCATGATTATTAATAATATATTCTTTTAAATCTTTTCCAGAAAGAAATTCCATTACGATATAATATTTATTTTCGAACTCTCCAAAATCATAAATTCGTACTACATTAGGGCTATTTAATAAAGAAGCAGTTTCAGCTTCTCTTTTAAACCTTTCTATTAAATTAGCTTTATCTTCTGGGTTTCTAACACTATCTAAGTTTAATTCTTTTATAGCAACAGTTCTACCAATGAAGGTATCATAAGCTTTATAAACAATACTCATACCACCTTGGGCAATTTTATTTTCTATTTTATATTTATTAAAAATAAGCATAATTAAACCATATAGTGTCCATGAAATTATTAATGGTTAACTATATATTACCATAAAATAGAAGCTTAATTTAATTCTCTAAGTTTTTTATAATAAATACTTAAAGCCCCTGTTAAAACAGCAGGAATACCTTGACCGGCAAATGATGTATCACCAACCAAATAAAAATTTTTAAATGGTGTATGATTAGAAGGAATATTTAAAAAATTATTTTTTATAGAGTGTGGAATACCTCCAACAAATCCATTATGCCTATAAGTAAATCTTTCAAAAGTTTTAGGCGTACCTGATAATAAATAAATTTTTTCTAACTCTCTTAAATCTTCAAAATTTTCATCAAATTCTTTTAGAAGCGCTTTTTCTACTAATTTTTTTTGTTCTTCATAAGTTTCTTTTGATAAATTAATCCAATCATTTGGGTTTGTATGAGTTGAAATAGTTATGACTTTATAGCCTTCAGGGGCTTTTTCAAGATCATCTTCTAATGAAAATGATACATAAATAGAGTTAGAATTAACAAAGGGGATCTTATTTCTAAAATGAATTTGATAAAAAGCTGATTCTAAATTTTTATTAGTTTTTAGAGCAAAATAAATTGTAAACGCACCTTGTATCTCTGTAAAAGACTCTGATTTTTTTAAAAAATATTTTTGTATATTTCCTTCAGTTATTTTAGCCATATTCCAAATAGTTGCATTAGAAATAATCCCTTTAGTTTCAAAGATTTTATTTTTTGAAGTACGTACCTTATAGAAATTATTATCATAATTAATTTCATTAACTATTTCACCTAATAAAATCTCATTATTTGTTTTTTTATAAAAATCTAAAATTAGTTCTAAAGGTTTATAAATACCACCATAAGGGTAATAAATTTCTGATGGGTAAGTTAAACCTATTGCAGAAGTAACAAAAGGGGCTTTGTCTGAAGTATTTTGAGTACTTATTAGTAATTGTTCATCTATAAAACTTTTTAATAGCAAATCTTTATCTAATTGATATTTTTTTAAAATATGGTTCAAGGGTAAAAACAAACCACTTAAGAGTGGTAAAAACTTTAAATTTTCTAGTTTTATTAAGGGTACAATATTATTATAAAAATCTGGTTGAAGTGTTTTATTTTTATCTAATAGCTCCCATAATAGTTCACTAGTTTTATCTAAAAAACTCCAAAATTCTTTATGTTTTCCCTTAGTAAAATTATTTTCTATTTCTTCTAACCATTTATCTTTATTAGCATATCTGAGTATTTTTTTATCTTTTAAATAAATAACACTACCTATATCTAATTTTTTTACATTAGGTTTTAACTCTAAAAGATCAAAAACTTTTCCCATAGGTTGATTAGAATTAATTCCACTTAAAGTAGTTGCACCTACATCAAAGGTAAAATTTTTCCTTCTAAAATAAGAAGCACATCCGCCTATTTGCTTATGCCCTTCTATAATAAGGATTTTTAAATTTAATTTTGACAATAAACTGGCTACAGATAAACCTCCATAGCCAGCTCCTATAATTATATAATCGTACATTTTTAAAAAGGGTGTTAACCCTATTAATAAGTTTTTTATTTTATTTTTTATAGATTTTAGCAATTAATTTAAAATTGGGAATATTTTTTTATAAATTTTATTTTATTTTTTAGTGAATAGTTATGACTATTCATTACTTCCAGACTATTTACTACAACTACTTGTCATAATTAATCTTTCACTATTATAATAAAGACAACCTCAAATAGAATTTTATAATTTTTTAGGAGTAAAAAATGGAAGTTTTAAGTAATATGGCTGGTACTATATTAGAAGTTCTTGTTAATATTGGTGATGAAGTTGAAGAAGGACAAGATCTTGTTTGTTTAGAATCTATGAAAATGCAAATGTTTATATCCGCAGAATCTGCTGGAAAAGTAAGTGAAATAAAAGTAGATGTAGGTGACTTTGTTAATGAAGGTGACCTTTTAATAGTTCTTGAGTAAAAAAAATGTTTTCTAATTTACCCAAAGAAATTAATATAGTAGAAGTTGGTCCAAGAGATGGATTACAAAATGAAAAAGAAATTATTTCTACCAAAGATAAAATAACTCTAGTTGAGAAGTTAGCTGAATCTGGTTTGAAAAATATAGAAATAACCTCTTTTGTTCATCCTAAATGGACACCACAACTAGCTGATTCTTTTGAGGTAGCAACTTCTATTAATAAATTAGCTGGTATAAATTATTTAGCTTTAGTTCCTAATTTAAAAGGTGCAGAAAAAGCTGTGGCTTCAAATTTAGAAGAAATAGCTGTTTTTATGTCTTCTACAGAAAGTCATAATAAAAAAAATTTAAATAGAACTATTAGTGAATCTTTAGATATTTTAGAAGAAACAGTAAAATATGCAAAACAAAATAATTTAAGAATAAGAGGCTATTTATCTACTGTTTTTGGCTGTCCTTATGAAGGAAAATCTGATATTAATAGAGTTAAAGAAATAGTAAAAAAACTTTTATCTTATGGTATTTATCAAATATCTTTAGGTGATACTATAGGTGTAGCAAATCCTAAACAAGTAAAAGAAATTTTAGAAAGTCTTTTTGAAATAGTTGAAAGTAAACAACAATTAGCAGTCCATTTTCATGATACGATGGGTATGGCTTTAGCCAATTCAGTAATATCTTTAGAGTGTGGAATAACTACTTTTGATAGTTCTATAGGAGGGATGGGAGGTTGTCCTTATGCTCCAGGAGCTACAGGTAATGTCGCAACAGAAGATTTAGTTAATATGCTTCACAAAATGAAAATAGAAACTGGTGTAAATTTAGAAAAACTATTAGAATGTACTAATTTTATGCAAAAAGTTTTAAATAAACCTTTAAATAGTAAATTACCTAAATCTATTTCATTAAATAATTAAAAAATTATTTATAACTCAAAAATAATGAGTTAAAATTAAAATTTATTGAGGTTATATAAATTGAACAAAAAATATTTACTTCTTTCTTCTTTAGGTGTAGTAGGTTTAGGTATTTATTTATACAAAAAAAATGAAGTTAATCCAACAGAAACACTCACTATTAAAACAACTGAAGAACCAAAAAAAATAAGGTTTACCTTTAGAAGAAATAAAAGTAAAATATCCAGAACTTTGAATAAAATACTTAGTACTATAGATAATAATAGATTATTATTTGTAGAAATAAAAACTAAAGGTAGATCTTCTAGAGAAGCTATGTTAAAAAATCTAGAAACCTTAAGAACAGATGAACCAGTTGGAGATATTTGGATTCCACAATTTCATAAACAAAAATTTAGTAGAGAAGATATTATTGCTCTAACTAATAAAAAAACTATTTTATATTTAGTAGAATCTTTTGAAGAAATAGATAAAATTAGTATGTCCACTGGTTCTACTGTAGGTAAAATAATAGGTTCATCTTTATCTAAACTAAGTACCAAGTATCCAGCTATGGAAAAATATGTTTTTGAGCCTATGCTAGATTTATACGCACCACTAAAAGATACAGATTCACTTAATAATTTTGGGATTGTTAAAGAAAATCAATTATATAGAGGTGGTACACCTGTTGGTGAATCTCATTATGATAGAATTGCAGAATTAGGTATAAAAACAGTTGTTAATTTAAAAGTAGAAGATAGTGCTGTAGAATATGTAAATGAACAAACTAATTTAGCTAAAAAAGATATTCAATTACATTATATTCCTATGCCTAATATAGCTGCACCTACATTATTACAAGTATTAGAGTTTTTAACTATTTGTTATAATGATGAAACTAAACCAGTTTTTGTTCATTGTCATAGAGGTTCAGATAGAACAGGAATAGTTTCTGCCGCTTTTAGAATAACTGAAGGTCATAGAGCTGATTGGGCTTTAGCTGAAGCTCAAAAATTTAATATAGCTTCTAATATTCATACTACAAAAATAGAATTTATTTATGATTTTGAAAAAAAATGGTTAAAATGGAAAGAAGAAGGGCATATACCTAATAATCTAATTAATTTTGATTTTACTAATCTAATCAATTTTATAGAAGAGGATAAAGAAATTGAAGATGAAAAAGATTTAGAAGAAGAAATACATGAATCTGAATGATTTTATAAAAAATGATTATTACCAAATACTTGGTGTTACTCAGTTTGCTTCTGAAGAAGAAATAAATAAAGCTTATAGAACCAAAGCTAAAGAAGTTCATCCTGATAAATTTGAAGTTGGTTCTCCAGATTATCTTTTAGCCGAAGCTCAATTTAAACAATTACAAGTAATAAAAGAAATACTCTTAGATAAACAAAAACGTCATGAATATGATATGAAATTAATGGAAGAACAACAGCTATATATTTCTTATATGGCTAATTCTTTTAATATTCAAAATAACAAAGAAGAACCTAAGGAAGAAAAAAAATCTTTTAAAGAAATTTTGAAATCTAAAATGGAAGGTAATGTAATAAAACCACAAGATACTTTTACTTTTTCTGCTGAATATAATTCAAAACAAAATAGTGATGAAGAAGATTTTTTAAGTAAAGAAGAAAAAGCAAAAAAATATAAAAAAGAAGGTGCTAAAAGATTATATGATTTAGGTTATCAAGCTATGAGATATGGAGATCATCAAAGAGCAAGAACTTATTTTAAATCGGCTAAATATTTAGACCCTAGCTTAAGAATTCCTTATCAATATTATTCTTAAAAATATGGATACAAAAGTTTTTAATATAATGACAAAAAAATAATTTTATATTAAAATAAAAATGTAAAAATTTTATGTGGGATATGCTTTATGATAAGTAAATCAAAAAAATTTAGTGCCTTTTCTTTGTCCTTATTAATGTTTATTTTTGCTTGTAATCAACAAACACCTATTAAAACAACAGATAGCCCAGCACCTAAAACTTTAGAAGATTTTTTGTCAGGTAAAACTTCTAATAGTAACTCAAGTGCAACACCTAATTCATTAAATAATGATATTCCAGCTTCTATAAATGATCCAAATAAAAAACCTCTTTCAATTAGTATTTCTAATTCAAATATAATAATTAAAGAAAATGAACTTGTAAACTTATATGCAGAAGTAAAATATGAAAATGATCTAAAAGATAGAGATTTATCTTGGAAAGTATCTAATGCAGAAATTGCTACTATTGGAGAATTAAATGGTATTTTAAAGGGAATAAAAGAAGGAACTGTAGATGTTATAGCAACTTCTAATAAAGATAAAAATATTACTGCAAAAATTACAGTAACTGTTTCTAAAAACGCTACTATTAGTCCTACATCTACTCCTTCTAATACTAGTACTTCACCAACTCCAATACCAACTGCTAGTAAGATAAGTACTTTTGCTACCTTTAATGGTAAAATTTATGATGTTGGAGGTAATCCTGTAAATGATGCTATTGTGTCTGCTAAATCTCTAGAACCTACTTTATCAGATTGGGTTGGTTCACCTCAAACAGCAGCTGGAGGTGCATATATTTTTAGAGATGCACCTATAAATGTTCGTATAGAAATAACTGTTACTAGAAATGGATATACTTCAAAAAGTAGAACTGAAGTTTTAAAATCTAATTTAAATGGAGATCCTAATGCTAATATTTATGATTTTGGAGGTACAAATGCTCCAACTTATGCTTTACAAGATGAACCAGAAGTAACCAGTTTAAAAATAAATGGTTCTTTAGCTACTGTATCTGATACAGCAAGTACTGCTAATTTATCTCCTAGAAATCCTGATTCAGTATCAGGTGCAGGCTTAGTTAATATAAATCCTAAAGATTTAACTTTAGAATTAACTTTTAGTGAACCAGTAAATAAAGACGATATAAGACAATATTTAAGATTAGTTTCAACTTCAAAATTTAATAATAGAAAATCTTCTTTCAATGTAGTTTTAGATTCTAGTTCAAACTCTGATATAAGTACTACTTGGAATTCAGAGGGTACTGTATTAACCGTAAAATTTTTAAAACCTTTATTAGCTAATTACTCATCAGATGAAGCAAGATATTTATTAGAGTTTTCTAGTCCTTTTAGAGATATTTCAGGTAAACCATCATTAGCAGGAAAATGTTTTAATTTTGGTTCTAGTAAAAAGAATGATTTTCATGTTTTTTCTGTAACTAGTGATAATCAAGATCCTACTATAACATCTGTTAAAGCTATAGATGGTGGAACATCTAATGATAAGATAGAAATAACTTTTAGTGAACCTTTTAATGTAATAAATCAAAATGTACCTCAAGCTATTTTAGCGGATCCTCTAAATCCAAATACTGCTATCAACTCTTTATTTGCTTTTAATACTGCTAATAATACATCAAATGATGCAACTATATTAGGTTTTAATAATAATGGATTAACCTTTAACTACTCTTATGTTATTGGAAGATTAAAATCACTGGATATTCAAACTGCTATAATTAATAAATCTGCAACAGGATTATTTTTAAAAGGCTTAGGTGGAGGCTTTACAAATACCCCAACTAGATTTGGAGGTTCTAAAGCTCCATTAGTAGGTGCTAGTATAAATGGTAATATAGTTACTTTAGAATTTAGCCCTAATGCTTTTGATAAAGATGATAGAGTAATTGTTTCTGGTTCAAGTAATATAACAGGTTCATTTACAGATGCAATTAATACTATTAATCTTAATGATTTATCTGTTACTGGTATAGGTTCTAATTTTTATCAAATAACAGATCCTTCAGGAAAAAGATTATCTTCTAGTAATTCAAGTACTTCTTCTAATATCTCTATAAATGATTCTCAAAAAGTTTCTGTAGCACAATAGATATTATAAATACGAGTCTAATTTTTATAATTAGACTCGTATTTAATTTTTAATTATGAATGAAATAATAAATATAAACAATATAACAGATAAAATAACTGCTTATTTAGCCTCTTATGGAATAAACCTATTTTTTTCTATACTAATCTTTTTTATAGGAAGATTTATAGCAAAGACAATAACAGAAATAACTAGAAATGTTCTATTAAAATCTAAGCTTGATGAAACATTAATAAAGTTTTTAAGCTCCATAATTTATATTTCTCTAATGACAATGGTAATTATTTCTTGTTTGGGAAATATAGGTGTTCAAACTACTTCATTTATAGCAATATTAGGTTCAGCTGGTTTAGCTATCGGTTTGGCTTTACAAGGCTCTTTATCAAGTTTGGCTGCTGGAACTTTACTTATTTTATTAAGACCGTTTAAAGTTGGCGATTTTGTTGATCTTAGTGGTTCTATAGGAGTAATAGAAGAAGTTGGAATTTTTGCAACTACTGTAATAACAGGTGATAATAAAAAAATTATTATTCCAAATTCTAGTATAACTACTAATAAAATTATAAATTACACTGCTAATAGTACAAGAAGGGTAGATTTTACTTTTACAGCTGGTTTTACTGATGATCTTGATAAGGTAAAAGAAATAATTTTAAATATAGTAAATAATCATGAAAAAGTTATAAAAGAAGAAAGTAAAAAACCTTTTCTGGCGATTTCAGAATTAGGAGTACGAATAACACTTGTTTTAAGAGTCTGGGTAAAAACAGAAGATTATTACACAGTTTTTCATGAAATACTAGAAAAGGTTAATAATGAATTTAAATTAAATAATATTAGTCGCCCAACAGTTTAATTTTATTTTTTTAAACATTAAAAGATTGAAGAACAGTTGGATTACTAGCATTCTTAGCTGTTTTATTCATAAGTTGTTGTAATCTTTCTGGTGTTATTTCTTTATATTTACCACCTGGATCCGCTAATTGAATATTACCATTAGGTGCTATCCCTGTTATTATCATGTAATGTCGTCCTTTCCACTTAGGATCTTTATCATGGTAAGGAGAGCCTGTTAATAAAATAGGCATATTACCTTTAGCAAGGCTGTCTTTTGCTGCACTTATTAGGCTATTAGCAGAAGTAAAACTGTTTCTAGAAACTTCTTTTACTTTACCTTTACTAAAATGCTCTATAGAGCTTTTTATTTGATCTTCACTAATAGCATGATCAGATTGATTTAAATAATTTCTTATTTTTGTTGTACCTTGAGCTCCAGTAGTACTTTTATCAAAAATACCAAATCTTTTTAAAACCATAGTTGCACAAGAAGGACCACAATCAGAACCATGAGATGGTAATCCATTTCCTTGGCTTACATAAAAATTTGATTCTAATTTAAGATTTTTAGAGTTTTTATTTGAGGAAAATAATTTAGAAATATCTTCATTTTTGGGCTCAGTTTCATGGTTTTTATAATTATTAGTTTCTATAGTTTCTTTTTTATCATTATTAATAGAACTTTTTACTGATTCTAATAAGTTATTAGCTAGTTTATTATCACCTAAAGAAGAAACTAATTTTTTTAATGAAGCTAATTCTTTATTTGGGATAGTTTCTCCAAATTTACCAAATACACCATTTGAAGCTTCTTGAGTTTTTTCTAAAAACTTTAATACTCCTTTTTTAGTATTAAGTGGTAAGTCTGATTCTTCTAGTACTTTTTTTAGTGCTAAAAATTCTTTTTTATCTAATCTTCCATCATTTTCAAAAGATTTTTTTGCTAAATCTAAAATAGATTGTGTAGAATTAGTATTAAATTTAACTGTCATAATGTTACTCCTCATTAAAAAATCTTAAAAATATTAAATAAACTTCTAAAATTTTTTATATTTATTATTTATAGAACTAATGATTAAAAACTTACTTAAAAACTTAATTATTTGTTTATTTTATTTTTTTGACAAAAATTATTTTTTAGCAATTTCTATTAAATTTGAGCCTTCCGCCGCACCAGCTAAAAAAGCTTCTTTTATTCTTTCTGGTGAATATGTAGTTCCATTATTATGCATTTGAGGATCTGCAAAAATCATAGAGCCATCTGGATTAACACCTTGTACTACCAAATAATGTCCACCATGCTTCCCATCATAAGCAGGGTTTTTAAAACATACTATTAAATCTTTTCCTTCTGCTAATTTAGCACGGGCATCACTAAGAAATTTTTGATATCCTGCTTCTGTTTTATCATAAGAATTATTTTGAGCTTTTAATGTACCATTAGAGCCGTTATTTATAGCATTAATAACTTGACCTATTCCTCTGGCATCATTACCACCACCCATATATTTGTCTCTTAAATAATTAGATGGTTCTTTTGAAGGTATGTTTATACCATTTGCTTTTAAAATCATTGAAGCACAACAAGGTCCACAATTAGAGCCACTATTTCTACTATCATCATTTTGACTATCATACCAATTTTGAATTGTTGATAATTTATTACTAATAACTGCATTTTTATCTAAATATGCCGCATTATAATAGCTAGAAATAGATCTTCCCCTAGAATCATTATGTGGAGCTGAATATTGAGGAGGTGTATTTGTATATCCAGGTAAATTTTTTAACTCTGCATTATGCTTATTTCCAAAAGAAAGTTTATTTGCTTCAGATGAATGTTGTTTATTTGCACTAGATGAAATTTTTAAATTAGGTTCTATTATACTTAATAATTCTTTTGCCATAGGATTACTATTAGCAATAGCTTGAATTTTAGCTAATTCTGAAGAACCTACCGTAACAGATTTAAAAAAACCAGAATTAGAATCTTTTTTTATTTCTGAAACTAATTCTTTTAATTTATTTTTATCCTGAGTTGAAATAGGTAATGAGTCTATTTTATTAAATAATTTTTTATCATCTTTTAAAGAGTTACCTTGAAAGGATTCTTTTACAGTTTGGGCTAAATTAGCTTTAATATCATAATTTATAGGTGATACATTAGAATTATTTACTTTTAAATTCATATAATAAAAACCTCTAAAACGTTATAAGTAATAAAATTATAGGGTATATTATTAAAAACTTACTAAAAAAAAACTTAAGTCTTTTTTAATTTTATTTTGTTTGACAAAAACTATTTTATATTATAGAAATACTTTGTGATTATTTAAGTAGTAATGAAAAATAAAATATTTATTTTTAGCCACAGATAACACTGATAACACAGATGAAAATATCGGTGAAATCTGTGAAATCTGTGGCTGAATAAAAACCTCTAAATTTATATAATTAATTATGCTTATATACTTATTAATTAATTTGTATGCTAAATTTAAAAACAGAATGGATTAGATACTTTATAGTACTTTCAGAAAGTGCTAATTTTTCTATAGCTTCAAAAAAATTAGATATTTCAGTCTCTGCATTAGTTCAAATAATAAATAATTTAGAAAATACTTTGAAAATAAAATTAATAACCAGAGGTAAAAAGAATAATACCCTTACTAAAGAGGGTGTAATTTTTTTAGAAAAATCTATGAATTTTATTAATAATCTTTCTAATTTAGAAGTAGAATTAAAAAATCTAGCTTTAGAAAAAGATGAATTAAAAATTGGCTGGAGTAATTTTTGGGGAAGCTATATTTTACCAGATATAATTGAAAAAATTAGTAAAAAATATTCTAATATTTACCCCAAAATTTATGGTTTTTCGACAAATGAAGCTATAGCTTTAGTTAAGGAGAAAAAATTAGACTTTGCTTTAATAAGTAAAAATGAAACAGATAATTTAGAAGCATATGAAAATTTAGCTTTTTTATTAGGTAAAAAAAGTAATTTTATAAAAGTTAAAAATAAAATGATTTATTCAGATAGTAAATACAATAACTCAGATTCTATAACTTCTGTAAGTTTAACTATAAGTAATATAAAAAAAGATAGTGATAAAAATATAGAAGTGGCAAATTTATCAACTTTAATATATTTATTAGAAAAGAATAATTTTATAGCAGAAATACCATTTATTATTTATAAAAACTTGTCTTATAAAGAAAATTTAACTATTTTAAAAGAAACAAATAAGCTTATTACTCCTTGTCTTATTTGGAATAAAGAATTAAATATAACTAAATTAAAAAAATCTTTTATTAAAACTTTTTTGGAGCTTCAATGAGTTTATCTATTAATATAGAATGGTTATATTCATTTATAGCAGTTGCTAAAACAGAAAATTTTATAAAAGCATCTAATGATTTATATATTACACCTCAGGCTATTAGTTATCATATAAAAAGTTTGGAAAAACATTTAAAAATAAGACTTTTAAAAAGAAATAAAAATAATAACTCTTTAACAAATGAAGGTAAATTGTTTTTTGAAAAGATATCTTTTTTATTAGAAAATTATGAGAATGAACTTAATAATATAAAAAAAATTGAAATAAAAGAAGAAATTATTATTTTACAAACTAATTGTTGTAATTTTGATTATTTAATAGCCTCGATTATTAATAATTTTTATAATAATTTACCTAATACCAAAATAAAAATTTTTTCAGTTTTTAGTAACGATTTAGAAGAAGAAATGCTAAAAAATAATATAAATATAGCCTTAAGTACTAAAAAAATAGTAAATAAAAACTTTGAAAATAAATTATTAATTAAAATTCCTTTGGTCATAGTTTCTAAGATTATAGATGATTGGAAAGAACTAAATTATTTATCCGCAAATTATCATCCTATAAGAAAAACTAAAAATAAAAACTTATTAGAAGATGAGTATAATTTAGAAACTTTTGCAGATGTAGCTTCATTAAATCCGGCTATAGAATTATGTAAGAGAGGATTAGGAGCTATGTATGTCCCTTTATTATCTGTAGAAAAAGAATTAAGAGAAAAAAAACTAAATATTATTCATACCAATAACTTAATAGAAGAATATGAAGATTTTTTTATTATTATAAGAAAAAATATAAAATTATCCAAGCAAGAAAATTTATTTTTAGATTTAGTGAAAGAGGAAATAAAAAAATATAATTTAAGAGCTAAAAAACTAGAAGCTAACTTATAATTTTTATATAATATAGTTATAGCTAAATTTATCCTTAGGAAGGTATATACATTGATAAAAAAATATTTGTCAGAAAGTAAAATATTTCAAGAATTTGATAAAAAAGAATTAAAATTTTTAGAAGAGAATGCTGCTTTATTATCTTTTGAAAAAGATGAATTTATTTTTTTTGAACATGATAAAGCCGATAATTTTTATATACTTTTAGATGGAGAAGCTAGTTTAAAAATTCTTTCTCAAGAAAGAGGCTTGATAACTATAGAAAATATTAGAAAGAATGAAATAATAGGTTGGTCTTGGCTAAATGAACCGTTTATTTGGAAATTTTCTTGTATGATAGATAAACCTTCAACTATATTAGCTTTTAATGCAGACGCTATAAGAAAAGAAATGGAAACTAATGCTAAGTTTGGTTATAAAGTACAAAAGATTTTTATAAAAATAATGGCAGAAAGATTATATGCTACCAGAATGAGACTTTATAAAGAAATGGGTGATAATATTTATATTAGAGAATATTAGTTTTTTGTAATTATGCTAAGTTTACTTTACTTTCATTAAAGTTATATTTGTATTTTATTTTTATTAGAGAATACCTCAGAGCTTTGCTCTGGGGTTTCAGGGGGTACAAGGGCAGAGCCCCAGATCCCTTCCTCCTACGGGGTATCAACCCCGTAGGAGGTCTTAAATTCATTTATAGGAGAATATCTATAAATATAAAAAAATTGATCAAGATCAATAGTTTCAAAGTTAGATATTGTGAAGTTTTCTTCATAATTTGATATACCAAACAAAAGTTATGTTATACTAACTATTAGTTAGTGTAACTAATTATATGATATGAAAGTAAAAGAAAAAAAATCAGAGCTTAGCTCTGAAGAAATTTATGAAGAAGATTCCTTAGAAAAAGGAGAGATTTTAAATTCTTCAGATTTAAGTACTGAACCTAATAAAAAAACTACTCATATTTCTGATAATGAGTTAACACACTCTATGGCACATTATTTATTAGCTATTCATAAGCTAAAAGATAATAATGGATATGCCAGAGTAACTGATATTGCTAAAGAAATGAATCTTACCAAGGGAAGTGTTTCTATTGCTCTTAATAACTTAAAAAAGAAAAAACTAATTTTAGAAGGGGATAATAAATTTTTTAGTCTTTCTGAAAAAGGTCATAAACAAGTTCATTCTATACTTACTTCCAGAACTTTATTATATTATTTTCTAAAAGATTTTATAGGAGTTACAGAAGAAACAGCACATAGAGATTCTTGTCTTATGGAGCATTTAATAAGTGATGAAACTAGAAATAAATTTTTTGATTTTATGAAAAATAATTATAAAGATAAAAATACCTTGAATATGTCTGAATTTTCTAGTTATAAAAATTTTATGAAAATGCAAATAGGAGATTCTTATCTTAAAGGTTAATAGCTATGAAAACTAAACATAAAGAAAAAAAAGTAACAAAAAATAAAAAATTTCTTTCTGAAGCAAAAATTGATGAAAAAGTTAAAATAGTTTCATTTCATGATGATTTAGAAACTAAAAGTATTCTAATTGGTATGGGTATTTTAACTGGTGATGAATTAGAAATTTTAAATAAATCCCTTTTTGGAAGCTCTATTTATTTTAAACATGGAGAAAGTAACTTTTTTGCATTAAGAAAAAATGAGGCTTCTTTAATAGAAGTGGAGTAGTTTATGAAAACGATGTTATTAGTTGGTTTTCCTAATTCGGGAAAATCAACTATTTTTAATTTATTATCAGGAAAAGCCAGAAAAGTTTCTAATTATTCAGGAGTAAGTGTTGATACTGGAGTTGCAGAACTAAAAAGTAATATAAAATATTCTGAAGATGAAAAAATTCAAATAGTAGATTTACCTGGAATATATAATCTTTTACCTACTAGTATTGATGAGGCTATAACCGTTGGAACTATTTTAAATATGAATAATCAGGTTAAAGAGTTTCATAATATAGTTGTTGTAATAGATTCTGCAAAAATAGAAGCTAGTTTTTCTTTAGCTTTAGCTTTAAAAGATATAGTTGGTAAAGTATCAGTTATAGTTAATAAAAGTGATTTATTTTATAAAAATAAACCTATTTTATGGGAAAAGCTAGAAAAACTTTCTGGTTTGAAAGTATTAGCTTGTTCTGCTTTTAGTGAAGAAAAAGAAACAGAAGAATTATTAGATACTTTTATAAGAAATTCTCTTAAAGAAAATACCATAGAAAAAATTAAACCTATCAATAATATTTTATTAACTGATAAATCTTTAAATTATATTCCTTTTGATAAAAAAAATGTATCTAATATCAATATAATTGATAATGAAGAAATTATTTTAGAAAAAATTAAACAATTACAACTAAAATCTAGAGATATTTTAAGCTCTGTAATAGATGAGCAAAAAATAACTATGGCTCAAACTACTTATAGAATAGATAAAATCTTATTACACCCTTTTTGGGGAATTATAATCTTTTTTGCGATTTTCTTCTTTTTATTTAATGCTTTATATACAGTTTCAGCTCCTATTATGGATTTATTAGATAAAGGGGTTGGTTTTATTGGAGAATATATAGGCTCTTTTTTACCAGATGGTTTTATTAGAAGTTTGGTTGTTGATGGTGTTTTTGCAGGAGTAGGAGGTGTAATAGTATTTTTACCTCAAATAATGATTTTATTTTTCTTACTTAGTATCATGGAACAATCTGGTTATATTGCCAGAGCTGCTTTTTTAACTGATAGATTAATGGCTTTATTTGGGCTAAATGGAAAAGCTTTTTTACCTTTTCTTTCAAGTTTTGCCTGTGCAGTTCCTGCTATTATGTCAACTAGAACTATAGCTGATAAAGGAGAAAGGCTTACTACTCTTATGGTTTTACCACTAATAACTTGTAGTGCTAGGTTGCCTGTATATATTTTACTAATAGGTACTTTTATTCCTTCTTTTAAATTTTGGGGTATTTTTGATAGTCAAGCTTTAGCCTTATTTTTTATGTACTTTTTTGGTACTTTTTTTGCTTTGGTTATGGCAAAAATATTTAGGTTATCTTTTTTTAAAAGTAAATCAAAATCGTTTTTTATGGAAATGCCTGTTTATCAAAAACCTAAATTAAAAGTAGCTTCTAAGCAAATGTTTAGACAAGCTAAAGTTTTTTTGAAAAAAGCAGGTACTACTATTTTTTATTTATCCCTAATTATTTGGTTTTTATCGGTATTCCCAAATCCAGATGAAAAATTATTAGAAAATAAAACCCCAGAACAAGTTGCTTCTATAAAATTAGAAAATTCTGCTATTGGTCGTTTTGGTAAAACTATAGAACCTATAATAAAACCGTTAGGTTATGATTGGAAAATGGGTGTAGGTATTACTATGGCTTTTGGAGCAAGAGAACTTTTTGTTTCTGCAATGGGAACTATTTATGCTTTGGGAGATGTAGATGAAGAATCAGATTCTTTAAAAGAAAGATTACAAAAAGAAGTTGACCCAATAACTAATAAACCTGTTTTTAACTTAGCTGTAGCTTGGTCTTTATTGATATTTTTTGCGTTTGCTTGTCAATGTTTAAGTACTCTTAGTATTGTAAAAAAAGAAACAAATAGTTTAAAATATCCTGTTTTTATGTTTGCTTATATGGGTTTAATGGCTTATGCAGGAGCTTTTATAACCTATAATTTAGTTTATTACTTTTTTGTTTAGGCTTTTTAAAAATTATTAATTCTAGCATTAGCTGTAACATAACTATTTAAGATATTATAAGGTGAAATTTCTAGTAATAAATAAAAATCGTAATATTTACTTTCATAATTTATAAAAGAAAAAATATTATTAAATCTTCTATCATTTAAACTAAATTCATTGGAAACACCAATATTTATAAAATCATTTAGATAATAATGAAACTGTAAACCTACCAAATTATAATTACTCAGATTTTCAAAAGATAAAGGATTTTTTCCAAAAGAAGCTCTTTGTCTATATCTCAAAATATAGTTGAATTTATCAAATAAATTACTTTCTGCTTCTAATTGCCAAGAAAAAGCATTTTGATTACCTTTATCAAAGTAATATAATAAATTAGTTTCTGTAAGACCTTGAACATAAAATTTTTTTTCTAAAAAATCTACAGGATATTTAGGGGTATTCATATTAAAATTAGCTTCTAATTTACCTACATCCATGCTTTTTTCTTTTTCTTGAACTAATATTCTAGCTGCCTCTAAACCATATTTATATTGTAATCCTGTATTGGGTTCTATTCTATATAAAGAATTAAGAGCTACTTCTGGAAGTCTATCTATTAAAATTTCTCCAGCTCTTTGATTCATTGTAAAACGTAAGTTTAAGATATCTTCTTTCCAATCATGAATAAAATTTATAGAACCAGAAAAAAGTCGTCTTTTTAAGGTACGATCATTATTATAATATAAGGCACTTAATTGTATAAGATTATCAGCATTATCTGTAAGATCTTGATAAATACTTAATTCTAAATCAGAAAAAGTTCCATATTTGGCAGTAAAAAAGCCATTACTATTTTTATTACTTAGATAAGCTACAGTAAAACTGCCCCAAAGACCACTATATCCATCAAAACCAGCTCTATAAAAAAGTTCTCCATTATTATAAAAACCTCTTATCCTTCTTTGATAGTTATAATTTTTAGGAATTAGAGGGTTTCTTAGATAAAAAGCATAATATGGAAAAGCAATAGGTGATAAATTATCAAAGTTAAATACCCCAGAATTGGTATCTCTTATTTGAGTATAAAAATATTGATTATTAAAAATAGGGAAAACTTTCATTTTTTCTACTAAAATGGAATAATCTATAGGTATTCTAAAATCATCGTTTTTGAATTTAAAACCATCTATGGTTAGATATTTTTTTAAGGCAAAAATTTCTTTGGCAGAAAATTCTAGTTCATCTGATAAGGATACTTTAGGGTTTTTTATTTTTACAGATTCTAAAATCATATCAACTTCTAATTCAGTGGCTAATACTTGCATTTCATTGTTTATAGCTCTGATGTTTCCTTTTGCTTTTAAAAAGCCTCTTTTTTTATCTATAGTTAGAAGATCTGCTTCTAAGGTAAAATCTCCAAAAATTAATAAAACATTTTTTTCGAAGTTAGAAATATTATCTTTTTCGGATAGTTTTTCTGAATAGATGGTTAGATCAGAATCTAAAAGAGAAATTTTATCTGCTAAAGCTGTTTTTTTATTTGTAAAAAGTACAAGTAAAATTAATAAATTTGTTATAAATAACATTTTTATATTAATTTTCATTTAAAAAATACTTATACCTCTTTTTTATTAGTTAAAAGTAAAAAAAACTCTATTCTTAATTTTTTACTTTTTAATAGTTTAGCATAGTTTTTTTTTATTTATAAGTGATTTTAGAAAATCGTTTTTTTGTTTTTAGAAAGAATTTTTTTATAAAAATATTTACTTTACATATATTAATGATATAATGTTTTTGTGGATAATATATACGCACTTCGCTTTTTATCCATTTTGAGATGTATATACGAACCTTTTTGTTTTTATAATTGGGATATATACGAACTAGTGCGTATGTACAGATGTTATGTCCAATGCGAAGAATGAAATAAAAAATGTAGAGAAGTAGAAGAAAAGAATTTAAAAAATAGGTTTCGGCTCAAGCCTCAACTTTGAAATAAAAATATTGAAGATGAGCCTGTCCTAAAAAATGCCTGCCGTCCGTGGCAGGCAGAATTAAAAATCTTTAAAATCACGTAATAATCAAGTATAATGAGTATTAACATTAAAAATAGTAATTAATTTGAATGAATTTTAGTGAAGCTGATACAAGAGCAAAATTAATTGATCCTAAACTCAAAGAGAGTTTATGGGATGAAAACTTTATTATTCGGGAATACTACTTTACAGATGGAAGAAAGTTACTTGGAAATCAAAGAACTAAAAGACTTTTTGCTGATTACTTATTAAGATATAAAAATATAAATCTGGCAATAATTGAAGCAAAAAAGCTGGGGAAACAACCAACAGAAGGTTTACAACAAGCAATAAATTATGCTGAAAAATTAAAAGTAAAATTTATATATGCCACAAATGGCGAAAAAATATATGAACATAGCTTAATTACAGGAAAAGGTGATTTTAAAGATAAATTTCCAACTCCTGAAGAACTTTATAATAGATGTATTGAAAATCAAACTAATCTAAAGGAAAACCTTTTAAAAGAACCATTTTATCTTTCAGGAAATTTCAAACCAAGATATTATCAGGAAATTGCTGTTCAATCAGTAATGGAAGCTATTTCTGAAGGAAAAAACAGAATTTTATTAACACTGGCAACAGGAACAGGAAAAACTTTTATTGCTTTTCAAATTGTCAATAAAGTATTAAAAAATAACTGGAATCTGGAAAACTCGCCAAGAAAACCAAAAATATTATTTTTAGCAGATAGAAATATATTGGCTGATCAAGCTATAAATACTTTTAATCCTTTTGAAAGAGATTTGGTAAAAATTAATGGTGAAGAAATAAAAAGACGAAATGGTAAAGTTCCTACTAATGCTTATATCTTCTTTGCTATTTATCAGGCTATAAGTGAAAAAGAAAATATTGGAGGTTATTATAAAGAATATCCAAAAGATTTTTTTGACCTGATAATAATTGATGAATGTCATAGGGGAAGTGCAAATGAAGAAGGTTTGTGGAGAAAAATATTAGAGCATTTTGATTCTGCTGTTCATCTGGGTTTAACTGCAACTCCCAAAAGACAGGATAATGTTGATACATATAATTATTTTGGAAAACCAATATATGAATATTCTCTGAAAGAAGGAATTAATGACGGTTTTCTTACTCCTTACAAAGTAAAAAGATTTACTACCTCAATGGATGAATATGTATATAAGTCAGGTGATAAAGTAATAAAAGGAGAACTTGAAAAAGAAGTATATGGAATACCTGATTTTGATAAAAATATAATTATTCCTGAAAGAACTGAGTTGATAGCAAAAACGATACTGGAAAATATCAATACCTTTGATAAAACAATAGTTTTTTGTGTAGATCAGGAACACGCTTTACTTATGAGAGATATGATAAACAAACATAAAACCATTAATGATTCAAATTATTGTGTGCGTGTAACCAGTGATGAAAAAGAAATTGGCAGACAATTACTGGAAAGATTTCAGGATAATGATAAAGATATTCCTGTTATTTTAACCTCTTCTCAAATGCTTACCACAGGAGTAGATGCCAGAAATGTAAGAAATATTGTTCTAGCAAGAAGTATCAAATCAATGGTTGAATTTAAACAAATTGTAGGAAGGGGAACAAGAGTATTTGAAGGAAAGGACTTCTTTACAATTTTGGATTTTACAGGAGCAACCAAACTTTTTTATGATAAGGACTGGGACGGTTTACCCGATTCTGAAGAAGAAAAAACAGTTGGTGATAAAGAAGAAAAATATATACATGATGTTCCAAAAAACAAAGTTTCAACGACTCAAGAACCTTATGAAACCAAACCTGGTAAAATTAAAGTTGAGGTTAAACTTGGAAAAGGCAGAACTATTGAAATTACAAATATTGAAACAAGTTATCTTGATGAAGATGGGAAGCCTCTTACAGCAAAACAGTTTTTACAAAAAATAATTGGTTTTATCCCAGAATTATTTCATACAGAACAAGAACTAAGAGAAATTTGGTCAAAACCTGAAACCAGAGAAAATCTTCTTAAAGACCTAGCAGAAATAGGATTATACAAAGAGCATCTTGAAACATTAAAAGAAATATTTCAAGCAAAAGATTCTGATATTTTTGATGTAATGGCTCATATAGCCTTCAGTAAAAATATTTATACCAGAAAACAAAGAGTTGAGACAGTAAGAAATGATAATCAGTTTTTTGAAGTTTACAGCAATCTTAAAGCCAGAGATTTTTTAATTTTTATATTGGAAAGGTATGAAAAAGATGGTATAGAAGAATTAAAATCTGATAGTCTGAGGAATCTTATACAGCTTAAAAATATGGGAACTCCTAAAGATGTTGGTAATCTCTTTGGTGGAGTGGATAAGCTGAAAGAAGCGTATTATAAATTACAGGAAAAAATATATAAAGCACTATGACATTACAGAATAAAATTGACAGAATAACCGATATACTCCGTAGAGATGACGGTATCAGCGGAGCTATGCACTATACCGAGCAAATAAGCTGGATTTTGTTTTTAAAATTCCTGAGTGATTTTGAAGAAAATAAAAAAGACGAAGCCTATCTAGAAGGTAAAAATTATACTTATATTCTTGATGAAAAACACCGTTGGAATAATTGGGCTTGTCCGAAAACCGAAGATGGGAAAATTGATCTGAAAACTGCCAAAACCGGAGATGATTTAAGAAATTATATTAACAATGAGCTTTTTCCCTATCTAAAAAGTTTTAAAGATTTTGTTCAGGATGTAAAAAGTGTCAAATACAAAATAGGCGGTATTTTTGAGTTTTTGGATAACCGTATTGCCAGTGGTCATACTCTCAGAGAAATACTCGACATAATAGATGAATTGAATTTTCAAAGTCAAAACGATTTGTTTGAAATGTCAATGATTTATGAAAAACTACTTCAGGGAATGGGTAGTGATGGCGGAAACAGTGGCGAATTTTATACACCAAGAGCAGTTATTAAGGCTATGGTTCAGGTAATAAATCCAAAAATAGGACAAACTGTTTATGATGGTGCGGTTGGTAGTGGTGGTTTTTTGGTTGAATCTTACGAGTATATGAAAAAACAGGAAAATATTTCTACTGCCGAATGGGAAAAATTACAAAATGACTCTTTATTTGGTAATGAGAAAACTCCTCTTGCCTATGTAATGGGTGTTATGAATTTAATCCTTCACGGAATTGAAAGCCCTAACATTTATAAGCAGAACAGTTTAACTATTAATATCAGAGATATTCAGGAAAAAGATAGGTATGATGTAATTCTGGCAAATCCTCCTTTTGGTGGTAAAGAAAAATCACAGATACAACAAAATTTTCCGGTTCAGAGTAATGCAACAGAATTATTATTTTTACAGCATTTTATGAAATCCTTAAAACAAGGTGGTAAAGCCGGAATAATAATTCCTGAAGGCGTTTTATTCCAGACCAATAATGCTTTTAAACAAGTAAAACAGGAATTACTGGAAAATTTTAATGTTCATACAATTGTAAGTCTTCCTTCTGGGGTCTTCCTTCCTTACAGCGGTGTAAAAACCAATATTATCTTTTTTGAACGGACTGGTTCAACTTCAGATATTTGGTATTATGAGGTGAATCCACCTTACAAACTGACCAAAAACAAACCAATATTATTTGAACATTTTGAAGAGTTCTTGAAACTTTCTGATAAAAAAGAAAATAGTCAGAACTCATGGACAGTTAATGTAAAAGATATAAAGGACTTTGATATATCTGCAAAGAATCCCAATAAGGTTGAAGATATAGAACATATGCCACCTTTAGAAATTGTAGAAAAAATAAAAACCAATGATGAAGCTATCACTAATTTAATTGATGAAATTGAACTGATTTTGGTAAATGGCTATTAAAATTATTAATAGGAGGATAAAAATATGAGTGTTATTTCTTTTGAAGTTGATGATGATATTGCCAAAGCAATTGGTCTTAGTTCAATTAAAGCTTATATTGAAAAGCAGATTTCTTTGTTAAAACTTGAATACTTATCTGATGAAATAGGTAAATCAATTAGTGAATCAGGTATGAATCTCGAAGAAGAAATGGAAAAAGCCAGACAAGAAGTTTGGAATGAAAACAAAGATAAGTATTTAGGAAAAATTCAATAAGCATGAACAATTATGTTATTGATGTAAATGTCCTTTTTGGTGCTTTTATAAGCGGTAAGGAAATTTACCCAAAATTATTTATAAAGAATAAAGTATTTCTTCCAGATTTTGCATTATTGGAAATTAACAAATACAAAGAAATTATTCTAAAGAAAAACAAGCTTAAACCTGAGCTTTTGAGGGAGTTTGTTATTAACTTACTTTCAAATATTACTGTAATACCGGAATTTCTTATTTCTCCCGAATCAATAAAAACAGCTTATGAATTATGTAAGGATATTGACGAAAAAGACAGTATTTATATTGCTTTGAGTATTGAGTTTAATATTCCTCTTGTTACTAATGATAAAAAACTCACTAATGGTCTGAGGAATAAAGGTTTTAAAAACATAATACCACTTGAAGAATTTATGAGTCAGAATTAAGGAAACCATTAAAATAATGAAGCAGGATTTGTTGGAAAAAGAAGTTATAGAAATATCTGAACCAGAAATAGTAGAAGAAATTAAATTACCTGACGGGTGGGAATGGAAAAAATTAGGTGAAATTGCTAAAACTACAAGTGGTGGTACTCCAAGTAGAGGCAATAGAGCATTTTGGGAAAATGGTAATATACCGTGGCTTAAGTCTGGAGAATTAACAGATGGCTTTGTTTTTAAATCAGAAGAATTTATTACAGAAGAAGCTTTAAAAAATTCGTCAGCTAAACTTTTTACAAAAGACACCCTTTTGCTTGCATTATATGGAGCCACTGCTGGAAAACTTGGAATACTGGATTTTGACGCAACTACAAATCAAGCTATTTGTGCTATTAAGAATGAATATAAATTATTTGATAACTTCTTTTTATTTTATTACCTTTTGAGCAAAAGAAAACAGATAATAAAAGATAGTTTTGGAGGAGCACAACCTAATATTAGTCAGGATTATGTTAAAAACTTATTAATTCCCCTCCCCACACTTCCCGAACAAAAACGAATAGTAGCAAAACTTGACATTTTATTTGAAAAAATAGACAAATCCATAAAACTTCTGGAGGAGAATATAGAATATACCAATAAACTCATGGCTTCAGTGCTTAATGATGTTTTTGAAGAATTAGAAACTAATCACGATTTATCAGAAATTAAAAGTATTATTGAGAAAAATCAAACATATAACCCTGAAAAAGAACCAGATAGTTATTTTACATATATTGATATTTCTTCAATTGATAGAAACACTTTTAAAATTAATCCTGATAAATATTTACTTGGGAAGGATGCACCCAGCAGGGCAAGAAAAAAAGTTCAAACTGGAGATGTTTTATTCGCAACAACCCGTCCAAATTTAAAAAATATCGGAGTAATTTCAGAAAATTACGATAATCCTATTTGTTCTACTGGTTTGGCTGTATTAAGAGTAAATAAATCTAAAAGCATAAATAAGTTTGTCTTTTACTTCTTGATTTCTGAAAAACTTCAAGACTTAATTACACCGTTTATAAGAGGTGCTCAATATCCTGCTATTTCTGATAATGATTTATATAATTGCAATATACCTCTTCCTTCATTATCAGAACAACAACGTATAGTTACTTATCTTGACCAGATTTTTGAAAAATCCCAAAAATCAATTAAAGACCAGAAGCAAAAACTAGAAAACATAAAAGCTCTTAAATCATCAATTTTGAACAGTGCTTTTAAAGGAGAGTTATAATTATTCATGGATATAAATCAGAAAAAGCAAAAAGTAAAGAATCTTAAGGATGAAGTAAAAGATTTTCATCCTGTTTTAAATAATTTATTTAAAAAAATACCTAATATAAAAGATGTTGAATATAAACAAGGCACTAATGAGTTAGGAGCAGATTTTGTATTAACGAAACATGATGAGATATTAGATGACTATTCATACATCGGAGTAGTTGTTAAATGTGGGAAAGTCGCTCAAAACTTTTCAGAAATTGAAAGACAAATAGACGAATGTGGTTTGGAAAGATATATTTTAAACGGTAAGAAAAAAGTTTTCTTGAATGAAACTTGGGTTGTTGTAAATGATACGGTTTCAGAAAATGCAAAACTTAAAATACATGAAAAATTTAAAAACAGAAATATTACTTTTATTAGCCTTGAAAAAGTTGTTTCTCTAATTGATAAATATATGGAACATTATTGGTATGAGATACCAATACCTTTGGGTGAGTATTTAAATAAAGTAAGAATTAAAAATTATGAAATTGACAAAAGCTTAAGTCTAGTTAATCTTAAAGATAAAGATTTTTATATAGAGCCTGATATTTTTGAATCAAAAGAGCTTGAATACATAAATAAACCAAATTTTTTTAAGAGAACTCGAATAAATATTTTTGATAAAATAATGTCTGAAAAGGTTATTATTATTGAAGGAGGAATGGGATTTGGAAAATCCAAACTCATAAGAAAAGTAATTGAAAGATATTCTGATGTTAATATATTTTTGAATGAAAAAGTTCTTACGATTTATTGTCACTTTCAATTATTAATTGATTCTTATAAGAATAACCTTAAATCTTTTATTGAAGATGAGCTTAGTAGTATTAAAAGTATTTTAGGTGAAGAAATAACCATTCTTGTTTTAATTGACGGACTTGATGAAAAAAGAATTAAAGATGAGGATAAAAACAAGTTATTTAATGATATAAACGAATTTTTATCTGATAAGAGATATAAATTTATTTTAACTATTCGTAATTTCAGTAAGTTTCGACAAGAATTAGCATTAAATAAAAAAGTTAAAGTATTTGAAATTACTCCATTATCTGTAGGAAAAGTTATTGATTTAGTAAAGAAAATCTGTATTGAAACAAATATTTCCAAAAGACTTATTGAGGACATAAAAAAATCCCAACTTTTTCATCAATTACCAAGAAGTCCAATAGCAGCAATATTATTAGCAAAAATTATTAATGAGAATGAGAAAGATTTACCTTCAAATATGACTGAATTATACTCAAAATATCTTGAAATAATGCTTGGTAGATGGGATGTTGAAAAAGGTTTACAATCTCAAAAGGAATATGAAATTTCCAAAAATATCATTATGATATTAGCAGAAGAAATAATTGAAAATCAATTTCCTTCTATTGATACAGAATATTTTAAGGCAAAAATACAAACCTACATAAGTAAAAGAAATATTGATGAAATAACATCAGAACAAGTATTTGAAATATTAACTCATAAAAATGATATTTTAACACTTTTAGATGAAAAATATATTATGTTTAAACATAAATCTTTTGCTGAGTTTTTTTACGCTTTATCAAAAAAAGAACGTTCAACATTAAATATTGACGAAAGGTTATATGATTTATATTGGATGAATACTTACTTCTTTTATATCGGTCTTTTTAAGGATTGTCCTGATTTATTGGATAAAATAAATAATACACCACCACTTAATGAAGCACAATCTTGGTTAAGAATGATTAATATGCCAAATTATTACTTAGCAGCTTTTGCATCACCTTATGATGCTATCAGTAACTATATTCCAAAATTAATGATAGAAGCATCAAAACTATATATCTCAATAAAAAACAAGAATATTAATTCTCCTTTTTCCATATTTCCTGAAATGAGCTTATTAGCTCTTTTTAGAGGTTTAATTAGAGATAGTTATTCATATATATTTTTTAAAAAAGCTTTTGAATATGCCTCTTTATATATAGAAGAAGAAAAAAGTCTTGATGAAGAAGCTCGAAGTTATGCACTTTTTTTTATTGCGGTTACGTCTCTTGAACTGGAAATTGAAAATCCGTTTGATTTTATTATTAGCAAAATAGGAAGTAATTTACCAACTCAAATTCAATTAGCAATTCAGCATGAATCAAAAAATATTGATAAACCTTCAATTATTCTTAATAAACAATTAAATAAAATTAAAAATTCTAGAAAGAATAATAATTTATTAGAATCAAATATAAGTAAATTGTATGATTTGCCAATAAAGTTAAAAAAAATAACATAAACTAATTAACCTCAGACATCGTGTCTGAGGTTTTGGAAAAAGGATGGACAGGCACAGGAAGAGAAAATATAAAAATGAAAATAAATGCACTGGACATAACATGCAGTTATACGCAATAGTCCTTAAGGGACTACAGCGTATAGCTGCCCTCCGTTAGTGATTTTAGTTTTAAAATAAAAATAATTAGAAATTAAAAAAATTAGTAAATGATTTTTTTAGACTTTAGTCGCATCATAGATATTTTTTGAGTTGAAAGTTGATAAGATTTTTTCAAGCACTCCAGCAAAATAACTCCCACTTTGTGGACCCCTGTTATTGAGTACAATAATAAAAATCTGGGGAATGAGCCGGTAGGCGAAGAATTTTTTCCCCCGACTCAAACGTCCTATTTTCAAGAGTCGTTTTTTTAGTTTTTTTTTAGAAGGTTAAAAAAAGAGGGTTTTTTAGAGTTTTTTTATAAGAAGTTATTGCATTAAAGAAGCATCATAAATAAAATCAAAAACCTTATTTTTGAAATTAAACTAAAAAAATAAAAATAGGCTAAAATATAGATATGTATTATTTTAGTTTTAAAAGGTAAAACTATTGAAAACAGATATAGCTTGGAAGTTTATTATAGATGAACTTTTACCACAGTTTATACATTTTTTTATGCCTGATTTATATGATTTGGTTGATTTTTCAATAAAGCCAAGGTCATTAGATAATGAGTTTTCTAGTCTTTTTCCAGAATCAAAATCAGAAGATAGAAGAGTTGATAAGCTTTTTGAGGTTCATTTAAAAAATGGAAAATCAAAATGGATTCTTTTAAACATAGAAATACAATCTTATGAAGATTCAAATTTTGCAAAAAGAATGTACCAGCATTATGCAAGGATTTTTGATAAATTTGATAAAGAAATAGATGCTATAGTAATTTATACCTACAAATCAGATAGACATAAGTATAAAAAGTATGAGTCAGAGTTTTTAGAAACAAAATTGTCGTATGAATTTAGAAGTTATGATATAGCAGAACAAAAGATAGAAGAACTTGAGAAAATAAAAAATCCTTTTTCTTTTATTATGGTATTCTCCATAACAGGGGCCCACTAGTGGGAGTTATAGTACAAACATTGATAAAAGCATTTGGATATAAAGAAAGTGATAAAAACAATTTTAATTTTAAAAAAGAATTAACAAAATCATTATTAAATTCGGGATATTTAGAATATGAAGTTAAAAAAGTTTTTAAGTTTATAAATTTTATAATGGAAATAGAAAACAAAGAATTAAGGTCAAAATTTTATTTTTGTACTCAAAAACAGGGTCCCAGTACTCTGGGAGTTATAGTGAGGTAATGGAAATGTCAACAGTGAAAGATTATAGATTAGAGTTAACTGATTTTGAAGAGGTTGCTCTTGAGAAAAAATTAAAGCAACGTGATATTGAGATAGCAAAAAAATTATTTTTAAAAAAGATGCCACAAGAAGAAATATTAGAAGTAACAGGTTTGAGTACGGAAGAAGTATCAGAAATAATAAAATCCATGCCACAAGAATAGGAAAAATAGGTATGCTAATTTTTAAATTTTCAAAGGAATTTTTGATTTTTAGAATCATGCCACAAGAAAAGAGAAAAAAGCAACCACTAACACCCATCACACGAACAGCTACTAACTACTAATGGTAGAGTTATTGCGTGTAGCCGTCGTGTTGCTGTAGATACGTTAGGCTAATTAAAAAATAAAAAATGTTTTACATAATAAATATTATTTATATAATTTTCTTTTTACTTGGGATTTACATTTCAATAAAAGAGAATTTTTTTTCTTTGGAATTTATAAATAATTATTGGATAATTTTATTACTATCAATATTTTTTACTATTCAAATATTTTTTAAATCAAAAATAAGTAAATTATATGATAATTCAAATAATTATACTCTTAAAATAGTATATACTATTCTTTTTTCAATGATAATTTTATTTGTATTAATAGGTTCAACTTCTATAATAAGCTTTAATAATTTTAGTGAAAGTGAAAGTATTTTAATTGCTTCAATAATAATTATTTTTCTGGTTTTTATAACTTTTTTAATAATAAATGAAATTTTTGACCAAAGATACTGGAAAAATAAATCTATTAGTATAAATAACTTCTTATTAAGATATAGCTTATCAGTTAAATTTATTTTAATAATTTTATCCTATATACCTTTAAATAAATTTAAGACCTCCTACGGGGTATCACCCCCCATGAGGAAGGGATCTGGGGCTCTGCCCCCGTAGTCCCTGAAACCCCAGAGCAGAGCTCTGAGGTATTCTCTAATAAAAATAAAAAAATTGAGAAACTAAAAAAAATAAATTATTCAGATTCTTATTCGATTTATAAACAAATTGGCTCATATTATTTTCAACTAAAAAAATTTGATAATGCTGTTTTGGAATATTCTGAAGCTATAAAAATCTTTGAAAACAATACAATCTATTATGAAAGGGGAGAATGTTACTATAATCTTAAAAACTATGATTCTGCAATTGCAGATTATAAAAAATCTATTGATTTATCTCAAAAAAATAATATCTCTTATTACAAATTAGCATTAACTTATTTACTAAAAGATGATTTACCAAAATCACTGGAAACAATTAATACAGCATTTGCTTATTATGAAATAAAAAGCTCTTTATATTTTCTAAGAGCAATGATAAATAATCAATTAAAAGAATATACACAAGCATTGAAAGATATAGATAAATTTATTGTTGGAATGCCTTTGTTTATGCCAGAAATTGATTCTAAAAAGCATGGTTATTCTCTTAAATCTACTATATTAATAAATTTAGGTGAGTATGATAAGGCAAAAGAAACAATTGATTTTTCATTAAAAATTAATAAATACTCTTCATGGAATTATTCTAATTTAGCTTATTATTATGTAAAACAAAGGAATTTTGAAGAAGCTCTTAAAAATTATTATAAAGCCTTAGAACTAGAAAAAGGGGATAAAAGTGATATTTACTATAATATTGCTTGTACTTATTCAGAACATGAAAATACTCCTAAAGCATTGGAATATTTAAAAAAAGCTATTGAAATAAAAAATAACTTTAAAGTTATGGCGACTACTGATGATAGTTTTAATAATTTAAGAGAAAATTTAGATTTTACGGAACTAATAAAATAACAACATTCGTCTAATTAGAAAGAAAGCATAATGTAAAGGAAATAATAAGTAAAAATTACATAGATTTACATAAAAGTTATTGCTAGAGTATTAGTGGTTTTAGTTTTAAAATAAAAATTAGTAAATGATTTTTATCTTTGAATATAACTAACAACCATAAAAATAGCTGTATAATTTAATATATATTATTTTTATGGTTTTATTATATGGTAAAAAGTAAAGTAATAGAAAAAAAATTAGTAAGGTTTGACTAGGCGATAAAAAATATCCTCAGAGATAAAGCTAATTTTGTAATTCTTGAGGGTTTTTTATCAGAGTTATTAAAACAAGATGTAAAAATAATAGAATTACTTGAAAGCGATATTTCTAAATAATATAAAATATAGACATAAAACTATAATTTAGCTATACTTAGATAAAGTTATCTTTTCTATATAAAAATTTTTATGAAAAAAAGTATCTTCTTTATTTTACTTAGTTTATCTTTATTTTCATGTGATAAAGAAAATTTAGCTACAAATGATTTTAATGATGTACAAGAATTAAAAAACTTCTCAACTGATACTTTAGAGCCTAAATGGGGTAAAAAAGTAACTTCCCTACCAAAATTTAAAAATACCAAAAATGTAACACTACTTTCTTATCTTGCTTTTGATAATAGTAAAGACTTTGGTAGATGGGAAATGTTTCCTGTTTTAAATATGCATGAATTGGCTGGTACTAATGCTAAACTTAATCAATTGGTTTTTGCAGATGGTGCTCATAATATGCCATCAAGAACCTATTTAATAGAAAATGATAAAAGTAATGAAAATATAAAATCCTCTTATGTCCTAGAATCAAGCAACCTAGATTCTGGTAACTATTTAACACTACAAAATTTTATAAAAAAAGGTTTTACAGATTATCCCTCTAAAATAAAAATATTAGATATTAATTCTCATGGTGAAGCTTATTTAGGTATAGCTCCTGATATAACTTCTAAAACTAAAATTACTATGCCTAATTTAGCTAAAGCTATAAAAAACTCTGTAGGAAAAGTAAATATGATAAATTTTGATGCCTGCCTTATGAGCTCTATAGAAGTAGCTTATGAGTTTAAAAGTTTATCAGATATTATTATAGCCTCAGAAGATAATACCTTAGAAACTGGAATGGGATATATTAAACATTTCCCAGAAATAATTAATAAATCTGGTGATAATTTAGAAAAGATGGCTGAAAATATTTTATCAAAAAGTGAAACTATAGGAGTAACTTATCAATCAGTTGAAAACGGAACCGCTAAAGATGGTTTAGAAATGCCTAAAGTATTTACCATTTCTGCCATAAGAACTAAAAGTATGGATAAATTAGCTTATAATCTTAACCAATTATCTAGAATGTTTTTAAATAAAATAGATATTTATAAACCTGTAATAAAAAAAGCCTTTGATAAAAGTCATAAATTCACTATTAATGGTATAGAAGAAAGTGATGATATTGGTCAAAGAGATGCTTATGAAGTTTTTGGTAGATTAGAAGTTGAAATAAGACATGCAGAAGAAGACCGACTTATAAAAAAAGATAATGAAATTAATAACTATGTAACTAAAGTAAGAGAAAACCTTAGAGAAATAGCTATAAGATCTGATATTCATAAAACAGAGCCTTGGGCTGAAGGTATTTCTATAAATATCTTTTCTAAATATATGAAAAATAAAGAATATCAAGAAATGTCTTTTGCTAAAGATAATCTTTGGGATGAATTAGTTAATAAAATAAATTAGTTCTTATTCCTCCTAACCCCGTAGGAGATCTTAAATTTATTATTTCAAGGGATTTTTTAGAGTTAAATATAAAATGAGTGAAACTAAAAAAGTATATTTTATTTATAGATTTTTTGCCTTTATAATAGATTTACCTTTTGTTTTATCAATTTTATTTATCTTATACACTTTTTTAACTATTCCAACCTATATATCTATGTCTCTAGCTTTTTTATTATATTTTTCTATTCTAGAATCTAGTAAATTTCAAACTACTATTGGTAAAAAACTAGCTAATATTATTATAAAAGATAAGGGAGGTAATAAATTAAGTTTTTCTAAAGCTTTATATAGAAATTCTTTTAAAGCAATAGTTCCTTTATTTTTTTATTTTTATAGTACTAATACTTATAATGAAAATGAGTTTTTAGTTGTATTAACCTATAATTTTATCTTTTTAAATCTTTGCTATCTTTTTTCTCCTTTTAAAAGAAATTCTCAAGCTATTTATGATTATTTGGCAGGTACTTATTTAGGACAAAAATATTCTGAACAAGAAGATAAAATAAAAAAATATAAAAATACACATATACATTTAAGAGAAAGATTTTCAGCTTTTATTTTAGATTTAAGTATTATACTTTTAGGCTTATTTTTAATAAATAAAGTACATATTCCAAGCTTAGAACTTATAATTACTACCGATATAGATTTATACAGTTTTTTTATTGCTTTTTGTGCCTACTATCTAATCTCAGAAACTTTTTTTGATACTACTATAGGTAAATATCTGCTAACTTTAAAAATAGATTTTAATAAAAAAGATTATACTTATAAAATATTAGCTTCTGTAATAAGAAACTTACCAAAAATATTATTATTATCAGCTTTAGTTTTCGATAGCTATATTTTTATTTTATTATTTATAAATTACCTTGTTTTTTATTTTGCAAAACAAAAAACTTTATTTGATCTTTTATCAAAAACTTCTGTTATAAGAAAATATGAAGATAAAAATAAGCTTTTTTATTCAGAATTAGTTGTTTTTATACTTTTTATTTGTTCTATTCTAGCTATATCTTTACCAGGATATATCCCTAGTAAAAAAATTGTATTAAAAAATAATACTTCTAAATTGGCAGACGTTTTAAAAGAATATAAAAAAGCTAATAATAATAAATACCCTCTTGATATTAGTAACTTAGAACTTGACGCTAAAAAAAATAATTATTGGCAAGAAAACATAAATCCTATAACCCATAGAGAAACCAAAATATATACTATTTATTCTGAAAAAGATTTAAGCTTATTAGAAAAAGAAAATACACATAATTATGAAAAAGGTTCTATTATTTATTTTCCCAATAAAAAAGATCTAAGTACTTTTAGTTTGTATGTAATAGGTGAAAATGGTACTATACTTAAAGATTCAGAAAAAAATTATTTTATAGAAAGAGATTAAATTTATGAAAAAAGTTTTTCTTTTAGCCTTATTAGGTACTTTTTTATCAGCAAATTCTAATTTGAAAAAGAATATTTTAAATAATAAATGCGAATATAAAAGTTATCTTATTGGAAACTCAAAAGATGTAACTACAAAAACAGAGCCTTTATTTGTTCTTATGGGTGGTGGAGATGATGTTGATCAAGCTTTTAATGAAATGGTTAAAAGTTCTGGTGGTGGTGATTTTGTAATTTTACGTTCTTCTGGAGAAGATGGCTACAACTCTTATGTTTATCATGATATAGGTGCAGGTAGAGTTGATTCTGTAGAAACTTTATTAATAGACTCAAAAGAAAAAGCTAATTGTAATGAAGTAGAACAAAAAATTAGAAATGCAGAAGCTGTTTTTATAGCAGGAGGAGATCAAGCAGATTATTATAATTATTGGCATAATAGCAAAGTTGAAAGTGCCTTAAATTATCTTATAAATAAAAAATATGTTCCTATAGGAGGAACAAGTGCTGGTTTAGCTATTTTGGGTAAATTTGTTTTTACTGCCGAAAAAGATACTATCACTTCAGAAGAGGCTCTTAAAAATCCTTTTGATGAAAAAATAATCATAAGAAATAATTTTTTATCCGTTCCTTTATTAGATAATATTATTACTGATACACACTTTTCTCAAAGAGAAAGACAAGGGCGTTTAATTACTTTTATGAATAATATTTTATTAAATAAATTAGCCCCTTTTAATAAAATAAAAGCAGTTGGAGTAGATGAAAAAACAGTTGTTGTTTTAAATAAAGATGGAATTGGTAAAGTTTTTGGTTCTAACTACGCAGAGTTTTTTAGTTTAGGTACTAAACCTAGCTCATTTACACCTTTTAATTGGGAGCCTAAAGATAAAAATTATGCTATAAAATCTGTAAAAGTAAAAGGTTCTAAAAGTGGTACTAATTCTTTTAATTTTAATACTTGGAAGCTTCAAAAAGGAACTTCTGAAGAAGTTAAATATTCTATTGATAAGGGTGTTTTAAAAAGAAATTAAAAATAGGGCTAAAAAAGAAAAAAAAATATAAAATATAGTATCAGTAAAAAATGTTAAAAAAAAGATTGCTTTTAGTTATAGAAACAGTCACAGGTAAAACTCATACTACTTTTCAGATAATTTGAAGATTATAGAATCAAAAGTAGATGAACTCATGACTATTTGTAACACCTTCAAAGAAAAAATCTCTTCTGAGCAAGAAATACAGTTAGAACTCACCCCCGCTGGTGCGACCCCTCTCTTTACCAAATAGAGGGGAAAGTTAGAGGAATATTTATTTTATTAGATTTTAATATAAATATTTTTATCAATAGTATACTCATTTTCAATAACTATTTTTGTATTGTCTTTTAAAAAAGAACATATAATTGACTTCTTATTTTTTACCAACTAACTTTAACATAATATAACTATGTTTAAAATAGTACCTTGACAGACATAGTACTATGTTATATTATTATACTATGTCTAATATAGTAAATATGGAGGTGCTTATTTGAACGAGAATAAAATCACATCAGACCTCTTGCGTGGACATACCGATACAATGATTTTAAGGCTTTTATCTGAAAAAGATTATTATGGTTATGAAATTGTCAAATTAATATCAGAAAACTCTGGTGGCGAGTATGAATTAAAGGAAGCAACGATGTACTCTAGTGTCCGAAGACTTGAAGCTGAAAAAGATATTGAATGGTATTGGGGTGATGAATCTCAGGGTGGAAGGCGTAAGTATTTTAGAATTACCGAAAAAGGTAAGGATACTTATAAACGAAACAAAAGTAACTGGGAGTATGCAAAGCGTGTTCTTGATAATTTATTTTAAAGGAGTTGATATTATGAATGAAAAATTAACAAACTATTTAAATGGTGTTTTTGCACCCTATGATGGAATAAAAAGTGTAACTGAATTAAAAGAAGATTTGCTTTCTGATTTACAAGAGCGTTTTTTTGAATTAAAAAATAGTGGTAAAGATGATGAAACAGCTTTTGAAATGACGGTTGATAGTATTGGTGATATTGAGCAAACTGTTCAAGAAGTTGCAAACTTATCTCGTTCATTGGAACGAAAAGTATTGATAAATTTTAGTGCTAGTAATCTTCCAAAAACTGATTTTGGAGGTGTTAAATTCCATAAAGAAAAATTTAATGCTAGTATTTTGCGAGGTTCAGATTTTTCAGGTACTGAACTAAATAATAATTCTTTTAAAGCCAGTGATGTTCGTGAAACTAATTTTGATAGAGCCAACCTTAATGAATGTAATTTTTATGCTAGTGATCTTACTGATTCCAGTTTCAATAAAACTACCCTTATTCGTAATGATATTGTTGCTTCAGATTTAACAGGAGTAAAGTTTAAAAATGCAAAACTAATTGATGTAAATATAACAACCACTGAACTAAAAAAAACAAGCTTTGAAAACTGTATTTTTGATGGTGTTATCTTTAAGTATTCTGATCTTCAAGGTGTATCTTTTGATGGTCAAACCTTTATCAATGTTAAATTTGAAAAATCTGCTTTGAATGAAGCTTCATTTAAGGGAGCAACACTAAGAAATGTTTCATTTGTATCTTCAAGTATTTTTTCTAAGAAATATTATTTTCGTATAGTCAAAAAGATATGCTTTGATGGTGCTATGATGGATAAGTTAACTTATGCAGGACTCAAAGGTATGGATGCAGATCTTTCAAATGTTACAGTTATATAACTCTATCAAATTTTTATTAATAGAGCTATTGCCCAAAAAAGAAAGTTAAGGGTAAATGTAATCTTTCTCCCCAGTACCATTCATTATGTCCTGCCCCCAAATGTTCAAAATAACCTAGGTTATCACCTTCTACATAACCTAGTTTTATTAATCTATCTCTAAACTTTCTAACGTTTTTTATATTTTCTTCTGGATCTTCATCTTCTTCGTCAAATTCATGAGTTCCCATATCTAACCAAATATCCAAATTTGGTGCTATTTCTTTTACATGCTTAAATAAAATACCATTACCCCACCATAAAGAAGGAGACATAATACCTATTTTAGAAAAAACATGTGGATAATATAAACCCAAATAAAAAGAAATCACCCCACCCAAAGAAGAACCCATTACTCCTGTAGTTTCTCTATAAGGCAAGGTTCTATATCTTTTATCAATAAAAGGTTTTAGCTCATTAACTATCATTTTGGCATATTTTCTACCGCCACCACCTTCTCTATAATTTCCATAATACATAGGAGTCCAAGTATATTCAAAATCTCTATCTCCTGTATTACTTATTCCTACTACTATTAACTCTTCTATAAAATTGTTATAAACTAATTCTTCTATAGTTTCACTAACTTTCCAAGTAACCCCTCCAAAAGAAAGGTTAGGATCAAATAAATTATTTCCATCGTGCATATATAAAACAGGATAAGACTTATATTCTCTAGAAAAATAATTTGGTGGTAAATAAACATAAATATAACGTTTATTACTTAAAGTTTTTGAAGTAAAAATGTGCCTTTTTATTGTGCCTTTATTTATATGTAAGTCTAAAATATCAGAGTCTGAATCCTCTTCATACTCATCTTGATGAGCCCAAAAATCATAATACTCATCTTCATATTCTCTTTCAGACATATTTTTAACCTATGGTCATATATTCTAAATATATATTTCTAACATAATATTTTATATAAAAATAAATTTTTTGAAACTATTTTATAATAATTAACTCAATAGGTATACTAGAAAAGAATTAAAAAGTAAAAAGATAAGAAGTTTATAACAAAATACTTTCAAGCTTATCTTTTTTGCAAACCATTTTTGTTTGAGTAAAATATGTTCTTTAATTTTATATAATTCTTTTTGGTGGTTGGAGCTATATAAAAAGCCATTTTTTACAAAAATTCATTCCTTAAGCTAACACAAACTTGCTAAAATTACTCTAATTGGTCAAATTAATATTTTAGGTTGAAAAGTATGCCTTATAGTACAGATCCAAAAAAATTAGAAATAATAGATGAAAATAAAATAAAGCTTATTTGGAAAGATGACCATGAAAGCTTATACGATACTTTTAGATTAAGAGTTTTATGCCCTTGTGCAGAATGTAGAGGTGGTCATGGTGGTAAAGTAGGTGATAATACAAGTCATATAAAACCACCTATTACAGTTACAGGTTATACTAGGGTTGGACGATATGCCTTAAACTTTGATTTTAGCGATTTCCATAAACATGGTATTTATGCTTTTGATTATTTAAGAGATATTTGTCCATGCGAAAAATGTAAAGAAAATGCTACTATCAATTATAATAGTTAAAATAATAGAATTTTTTAGGTATAAAAAATGTCAGATTATCCAAAATTAGCTTTAGAGTTACTCAAGAAAAAAGGTTTTAGACAAACTAAGCCTAGAGAAATGGTTTTAAATGTCTTAGATGAATCAGAAATTTCTTTGTCGCCTTATGATATAGTTGATTATGTAAAAAATAAAGGTGAAAAAGCTGATGTTGTAAGCGTTTATAGAATTCTACAAGCTTTTGAAGAAAATGGTATAGTTCATAGAGTTTTATCTTCTGGTAAATATAGAAAATGTCATTTATCATCTGATATGGCTCATCATGATCATTCTACACATTGTCATCATAATTTAGTTTGTCAAAAATGTGGGAAGATAGAAGAAATAAATTGTCAAGGAATGAGTTTAATAGAACAAGTTATTACTTCTACATCTGCTTTTAAAATAGAAAATCATGCTTTAGAGTTTTATGGTACTTGTGGGGCGTGCCAATAAAATTAAATTATGACCATAAAAATTTTTAATAGAAAATTAAAACCACCTTCTATTCCGAATATATTTATTGATAGAAAAGAAATAAATAAAATCCTCAATCAATATATATATGATAATAAAAAATTTATCTATGTTTCAGCTATTTCTGGTTTTGGTAAATCTGTAGTAATAAACAACTTTTTTAGCTCAAAAAATACTTTATGGTACTCTATAGATGATTTGGATAAAGAACCCAGAGTTTTTTTAGCCTATTTATATAATCTTTTTAATGAATTTAAGACCTCCTACGGGGTATCAACCCCGCAGGAGGAAGTGAGCGGGGGCAGAGCCCCCGTACCCCCTGAAACCCCAGAGCAGAGCTCTGAGGTATTCTCTAATAAAAATAAAGATAATCTTTTATCTTCAGATTTGGAAGAGTTTTTATCTCAACCTATTAATAATGAAAACCAAATTAAAAAATTTATTACTATTTTTTGTGATGAATTAGAATCTACATTAAAAAAAGATACCTTTTTAGTACTAGATAATTTTAATGAAATACAAAAAGAAGATTTAATTTCTAATATTATTGATTTATTATTAAAGTATTGCCCAGAAAAATTAAAAATAATATTTATTTCACAAGAGAAATTAACTTCTAATTTTCATCCATATCTCTTAAAACAAGAATTAATTGAGATTAAATTAAAAAATTTTTTTGTTACTTTAGATGAGGCAATAGAACTATCAAAATTATTAAATAAAAATATTCCTGATATAAAAGAACTTTTAGGTCTTTCTCAAAAATGTATTTCTTTATTAGTGTTATTAATACAAAATTATTATGAAAATCAGGAAATAAAAAATTATTATGAAGATAATATACTAAAAAATGTTTTAAATAATATAACCAATCAAATATATAATAATTTTACAGATAAAATCAAGGAATTTATTAATAAAACTTTTTTTATACCAAAACTAAGCCTAGATACTATAAATACTATTTATAATATTAATACCTCAGATATAGTAAATACTTTAATGGAAACAGGTGTTTTAACCTTTAATAATAAAGATAATGAATATTTTTATAATAAAACCTTTATTTATATTATAAAAGAAAAGTTTTTAATTTTACCTTTCGAAACCAAAAAAAATTATATTGATAAAATAATAAATTTAATTACCATAGAAAATTCTCAAATGCTTTTAAATTTACTTATAGAAGCCAAGTTATTTAATTATGTAATAGATTATTTAAAATTAAACTATGAATATTATTTTAAAAATTATTTATATGATTCTTTAGAAATAATTTTGGATTTACTTTTAAAAGAGGAAATTAAAGAAGAAGAAATTAATTTTATTAATTATCTTAAAATTAGATTATTAAGGGTAAGAGGTACTAGTCAAAAGGCATTAGATTTTATAAAAAAACAAGGTTATTTAAAAAATAAAAATTATTATAATGAAATATTATTAGAAGAAGGTATTTCTTATGCCTCTTTAGGATACTTAAATATAAGTATAGAAAAACTAACCTCTTTACATAATAGCTATAAAAATTTTTCTATCAATAACTATTTAACCTTAATAAATTGCTTAGGCGTATCTTATATGCAAAATCATAATCTAAATAAAGCTATAGAATTTTTTAATAAAGCTATTAATCTAAAACAAGAAATGTTTGAAAATGATTTTATGAAAATCTATCATAATTTAGGTTTAACTTATACTTGGATGGGTGATTTTGATAAAGCTATAGAAGCCTACGAACAATCTATTTATATTGCAAAACAATTTAAACTCTTACCTTTAGCTATGACTTATAATAATTTAGCTATAGTTTATACTTTTAAAGGATTATTAGATAAATCTTACCAAAAATGTATAAATGGCTTAAATATAGTAACCAAAACTAATAGTATAATAGAAAAAATCAATATTTTATTAACTTTAGCTGAAACATATCGAAATTTAAAAAATGATTATAAAATAAAAGATTGTATAGATGCTTTAGAAGATTTATTAGGTAAATATCCTAACCCTATTTTAGATGCCTTATTTTTAAGATTAAAAGCAAGAATAGCTACTGATAATAAAGATTTTAGTTTAGCTAAAGAATTAATTATAAAAGCTATTAATATTCGAAAATTAAGTGATGGAGATTCAGCTTTTTTAGAATATAAATTAGAACTAATTGCCATATATTTTGCTCAAGGTTTATATAAAGAAGTTATTGACAATATAAATGAAATTGAAAATAAAATAAAATTAGAAAACCATATATACCACTTAGCAAGAGCTTATGTTTTTAAAGCTATTTGTTTTAAAAAAGAAAATAAAAGTAAAGCTTCTAATGAATATAAGCTTTTAGCAGATGAGCTAATAAATAAAAATAATTATAATTTATTAAAAATTTTATTAGAAGAATATTTAGAAGATAAAACTACTTTTATAGAAATAAAAGAAAATAATAATAACTCTCTAAAAATAACTACTTTTGGTAATATAAATGTAAGTAAATTTGATAAAGAAATAGAAAAAAAAGATTGGTATGGTAAGAAAACTAAACTTTTATTAGTATTTTTACTTATAAATAAAAAAGGCTCTTCTAAAGAACTTATTTTTCAAAATCTTTTTCCTGAAGGAGATAAAACAAAATCTGCTTTACACGTTATGATTAATAGATTAAGGAAAGCTTTTGAAAGTATTCAAGAAAAAGAAAAAGTAATAGAATTTAATGATGATTTGTATAGTTTTAATTTTTCTATAGATTATGATTGGGATGCTTCAAATTTTGAATATCTTTTGAATAAATATAAAAACTCAGAAAAAAAAGAAGAAAAATATTCTAATTATTTAAAAGCTTTAGAACTATATAAAAACCATTTTTTACAAGATTTTGAGTTAGAAAGTTGGGTTTATTCAACCCAAGAATATTACAAAAAATTAGCTTATGATATTTTTAAAGAAACATCTGATTACTATTTAAAAATGAAAGAATATGATTTGGTTTTGAATTTAAGTAATAAATTTTTTGAAATTGATAATTGTTTTGAAGATGCTTGTAAAATAAAGATGAAAAGCTTAATGGCTTTAAATAAAAAGCAAGATGTAATAAAACAATATAATATATTTGAAAATAACTTAAAAAAAATTTTAAATGATAATATTTCAGATGATTTTAAAACTTTTTATAAAGAATTAATTATGTAGTTTGGTTTCTAAAATTTCACAAGAAGCATTACTTCCTAAAATACAAGCTTTTTTATAATAAAAATTTGCTTTATTTTTATCACCTTTTTTATTAAAAGTTAAAGCTATATTTTCTGTAGCATTAATATCATTAGGATTAAGTTCTAAAACTTTATTATATTGTTCTATAGCCATATCTAAATTATTTTTAGAATAATAGATTATACCTAAATTATTTAAAGTAAATAAATCATTAGGATTAATTTCTAAGGATTTTTTGTAGTATTTTTCAGCTTCATCATATTTATTTAGTTGATGAAAAGCAAAAGCTGTTTTATTAAAATACTCATTACTAGGGCTAAATTCAGATAATTTTTGGTAATAAACAGCTGAATAGTTATATTCTCTTTTTATATCATAAATTTCAGCTAATTTTTCTAGAGCTGGTGTAAAATAAGGAAATATTTTTAAACATTCATTAAATTTAGCTATAGCTTCATCATTTTTACCCCAATAACGATAAACATTACCTATGTTATAATTAGCGGCTACTCCTAAAGGATTTATGGATAAAGAAGCATTGTAATGTTCTAAAGCTTTATTTATATCACCTTTTTCAAAATAATATAATCCAATAGCATCTCTGGCATAAAAATCTTCTGAATTTAATTCTAACGCTTTACTAAAATATTTTACGGCTTCATCTTTTTTACCAGTATAGTAGTATAAAAATCCCAAAGAAGTATAATTAATAGAGTTTTCAGGGGATAATTTTATACCTTTTTTTATTAAAATTTCAGCTTTTTGTATATCTCCAAGTTTAAACGCAATTAATCCTAAACCAGAATAAGCAGCACCATCTTCTTTTATTTCTAAAGATTTTTTGAAACTATTTTCAGCATTTTTAAAATCATTTACATAATAATAAGTAAAACCTAAGCCAATATAAGAAAAATTATAAGTAGGATATAAATTTATAGCCTGATTATAAATATTTATGGCTTCTGTAAATTTACTTTGTTTAAAATAAGTATAAGCTATACTAGTAGTTCTTTTTATAATAAAAGGATTTATATCTACAGCTTTTTTTATAGCTTGATCATCATATCTAGGATTTGGTTCATTTGCCCATAAAAGGTAATAAGCTTCTGCATCATTAGGGCTTAATTCTAAAGCTTTTTGAGCATAGTTTCTTCCTTCATCAAATTTACCTTGCATTTTATTTATTAAGCTTAAAACCTTATAAGGCTCAGGTGTTTGTAAATTAAGCTCTATAGCTTTGTTAGCATTTTCTAAAGCTTTATCTAAAAATTCTTTATAAGATTTGCCACTTATTTCATAATCTGAAGCTATATAAGCTAAAGCTTGAGCTTTTCCAGCTAGAGCTAAAGCGTATTTAGGATCTTCATCTAAAGCTTTATTATAGTAATAAATAGCATTTTTTAGATCTTTTTCCTTACCATTTAAAAAAGAATTTTTAGCTAAATTATAATAGTTATAGGCTACAGTGCTAGAAGTAGATTTAAAAATACTTTTTATTCTTTCATAAATACTCGGAGAAGAAGGTGTTTTTGCTATTTCAAAACCAACAGAGTTAGCTCCATTTTCATTTTTATTATCATTAGGTAAAGCAATATTATTGGCTTTTATTATTTCTAAAGCTATTTTATCTTGTAATTCAAAAATATTATTTCCAGTAACTTGTACAGATTTTATTACTTTACTAGTTTCAACTTCTGTAAGCCTAGAAGTAATCCTATAAATACCATCTATATATTGTATAGAACCTACTACTAAAATCTCAGCTCCTACTAATTTACCCAATTTAACAGCATTTTCTTGATCTACAAAACCACTATTTTGAAAAGCTTGTTCTTTTAAAATACTTTCAGTTCTACTTCTATCTATCATAATAAAATCTTTAATAGAACTTAAAGCCATAGTAATAGTATCAGAAGTCCCTGTTCCAAATTGTTTTAATTCAGTTTTATCATTTGGTACATCAAAAGGTAAAACAGCCATTCTTTTTTCTGCAAAAGCAGGAAAAGTTAATAAAAAAAATAATCCTGTTGTTAGTAATAATTTTTTCATTTTTAATTTACTAAAAAAATAACATATAAATATTAGCATAGAAGTATTAATTAAATTAATTAATATTTTTTTAAGCTTTTATTCAATTTTTGGTATTGGTATACGAATGGTTTTTGTTGCTAAGTGAACTTCTCTAAGAAAAAAAGCTAAACCAATTACCAAAACTAAAGTTGAAGCTGTAAATAAAATACCTATTAGCAAACTTAAGTGAATACTTAAAAGTACTCCTATAAATAATACAGGGATTACCATACATATTAGCAAAGCTGAAATAGTACAACATGTTATAGCCATACTAGCTAAATGTCTTCTTTTTTCTAAATTTTTAATCTCTTTTATAATAAAATCTTTTTCTGATAACAAAATACCTTTAGGATCTTCGGTTAAAGATCTCCCCCTATCTATAATTCTTGATAATCTACTTGCCATTACATTTAAAATACCAGCAATTCCTGTTAATAAAAAAACAGGGGCTAAAGCAAGTTGAATAGCTTTTGTTAAATCTAGTATATTTTCTGCATTCATATTTATTACAATTAATTTTACCTTTTAATAAATATGTTATATCAAATTTTACCAAAAATATACAAATTAAATTGAAATGATTTTTATTATTAAATACTTACTAATTATAATTTACAAAATTATTAGCAAAAAATTTAAAAAACTATCTATACTATTATAATAAGAAGTTTAAATAGAAAGGTTTATATTTTTTGTGTGTATTGTAAGACCAAATGGAATATCTTTAAATAATAATACTTTTAAAGTAGCTAAAACTACTAATGAGGCAAAACCTGAAAAAACAATTGATCTTACCTTATTAAGTAAAGAAGAAGACCTTAAATCAATTAATAATTTTATATCTAGTGTAGAAAAAAATTCTGTAGAAATAAAAAATTGGAATATAAAAGTAGCTGATCAATATATAGATTTATCTGCAAACCCACAAGAAGCCTTAAAAATAATGAAAAACCTAAAAAGTTCTATAGAATCAGGTGGTAAATTTAAAGGTGATTTAAAATTAAATGGTAAAGATTCTGGAGATGTTTTTTTTAAAGAAGTTAGAATAAATACTTTTAATGATAAAACTTTTGGAGAACATGATACAGATGGTTATACCCTAAACCCTTTGGATAATACTTTTTTAAATGTTTTTACAGATGATTCTGATAGAGTAAATGATATTGTAGTTGGACAACCTTTAAATGTTTTTTCTTCTGTAACAGATGCAGAAAATTTTTCTAAAAATAGAACTGGAACTGAACTTATTTTAAAAAATAATGAAAATCTTTATGTTGTTTATGATGTAAAAAGAAAAGAAAATACCAAAGAATATAAATCATCAGATGGTGATGGAAAAATAAGAGCAGCAGATTTTACAGATAATCACTCAAGATTTAATAAAGGATTTTTAAATAGCGTTTCTTCTAATAAAGGTTTTATGGTTACAGATGACAATAAAACTTTAGAAGTTGCAGGGCAGGCAGGTATTCAAGTTTCCAAAGCAGATTATAATGTTGTAGATGCAGATTTACAATTAAGAATGATTGATGTAAATGGAATACAAAAAGATGGCTTACAAGATTGGCAAGGTACTTTAAATGGTTCTATTTCAATAGATGTAAAATCAAAATTAGAAGAAACTCTTAACAAATTAGATTTACCAAAAGGAACTAGAGTAAATGTTGTTTATGATGAAAAAGCTAAAGAGTTTGATGTTAAATTAAATTATGAAATGATAAGTGAAAGATTTGGAGAACTTACTGCTTTAAGGATAAAACCAGAAGCAGATGGTAGCTTATCTATAAGATCTATGGGTAATTTAGTTAATGCCAATTTAAATTTAACAGATGGTTTAGCTGTAAAAGGTAAAGTAAATGTTCCCTTTGTAGCTTCAGTAGCTGCTGATGGTTCTGTTTCTATGAAAGATATGGATAAAATTGATGCAAAAGCTGGTGCAGAAGTTGAAATAAAAACACCTTTAACTTTACCAAATATAAAAGTAGGTGCTAATGTAAATCCTAATATGCAAAGAAATACCACTACTAATAAATTTGATTTTAATCCTAATCTAACTAAAGGTAATGCTAATATCTTTCCAGATTTAAAAGTTGATGGTAAATTAATACCTCAATTTGTTGAAGATAAAACAGGTTCTTGGGAAACAGATGCTCATAAAGCTATTGCAGGATCAATTATAAGTGTTGCTGAAAGTATGGAAAAAGGTGGGTTTATTGTTCCTCAAAGTATAAAAAATGTAAAAAATAATTTAAAAAATTGGGGTACAGAATCTTATAAATCTCAAGAAGTAAAAGATAAACAAGTTATTAATGATTTTGTAAATGGAAAAATAAAGTTAGAATACGATATTTCTAAACAAATGAATTTAAAAGGATTTCCTAACGCGAATATTAATCAATTTGATCCTAATATAAAATTTACTGGTGATGGACAAAAATTAAATGTAGTTTTTGATAATTCTAAATTAGTTGCTAGTTCTGATGGTAAATCTACTACAGTAGCAACTCAAGAAGGGAGACCAGATGGTTTATCTATAGATGTTTCAGCTAATTTAAATAATACTACTGCTTCTGTAGATGCTAAAGCAAGATTACAAGTAAATATTGATGATAAAGAAAGAAAAGATTTTTCTAAAAAACTTACTGATATGGGTATGAACCCAAATAAAGCTGAAATTTCTGGTGATTTAACAATTGATACCAAATTACATTCAGAACTAAATAGTACAGATTTAAGTAAAGTTAATTTGGATGCAACTGTTAATGTAAAAGCTAATGATGTTAGTGTTTTTGACCCAACTACAAATACCAAAATAAGTTTAAGAAAAGCTAAAGCTGATGGTGATTTAAAAGTAGTTCAGGAAGGTAAAAATACTGTTTTAAAAGCTGATACAAAAGTATCTTTATCAGGATTTAATGTTTATAAAGGTAATGAAAGATTAGTAGCTGTAGGTAGTGCAGCTTTTTCTGGAAAGTTATCTTATGAGCATGTACAATCTGAAGATAAAAAATCTCAGAAAACTAAAGTTTTAGTTCAAGGACATTTAGATGTTAGTAGTGGTAAATATGATGATTTTTCTGTTAAAAATTTAAAGGCTGATGGTTTGGTAGCTTATACAGAAAAAACAGGTGTAACCTTTGGAGCTACTACAGAAGCCGCTATAAAACTTTCTGGAAATATTACTAACGAAAAAGAAGGTATAAATCTAAATATAAAGAATGTTTCAGGTTATGGAAAAATAGATGTTGATCAATCTGGTAACATTAAAAGTGCTGATATAAAAGCAGGTGCTTCTGGTAAAAATGAATTTAGAGTAGCTGGAAAAATAAAAGGTGAAGATTTTATTTTAGAATCAGACTTAAAAGCACATGGTAAAGTAAAAATAGATAAAAATGGAGAAAAAACAACTTTTTCTCTTAAAGGTGATATAGACAGGTTAAAAACAGGAAATATAGATCTTGAAGATTTTAAAAATATAAATGCTAAAGTAACTTTTGATCCTGTTACAAATTCTGTAACTTTAAAAGCTGAAACAGGTAAAAACTTAGATTTAAAAGGTAAAATTCAGGGGCAAGAATTTATTTTTAAAGGTGATGCAGAAGTAACTCTACAAGTTGATAAAGCTACAGGTAAATTTACTCTTACTCCAAATGCTAAAGTAGAACATCTAAAAGTAGGTGATTTTGATTTAAAAGATGCAGAATTAAATGGGGCTAAAATTTCTGTAGATCCATCTAATGGTAAAAATAAAGTTAGTATAGATTCTTTAGAAAATCAAAATTTGAATTTTAAAGGTGATTTTATAAGCGGTAAAAATAATACTACTCATGTAGATATAAAAGGTAAAGGTAGTATTAATTTTGAAGCTACTCCAAATAAAACTACTGGAAAAATGGATTATTCAGTTTCTACTAAAAATGAATTTGAAAATTTTGAAATAGGTGATTTTAAACTTAAAAATGCCGTTTTTGATGGTAAAGTAGGTTTTGATGGTCAAAATATTTCTTTAAATGGTAACACTAATGAATACCTTAAATTTAAAGGTACTCAAATTAACAAACATACTAATAAAGAAACCAATTTAGATTTTGAAGCAAAAGGAAATTTAACTATTAAAACTGATAAAAATGATGGCTTAAATATTTCAATGCAAAATGTAGAACTTAAAAAAGGTTTAATTGATGATTATTTAATAGAAGACACCAAAATAAATGGTAAATTAAATTATCAAAAAGCTAAAGATGTAAAAACTCTAAATTTCTCAGGTCTAGATGAGAAAAATCCTAATTTAGAATTATCTGGTAAATTAACAAAAACTTATAAAGATTTGGAAGGAAAAGAACAAAAATATGTTTCTGAAATTTCAAACTTAGCGTTACAAGGTTCTGTTTCATTAGAAGATAATAAATTAAAATTCCATGATTTAAAAACAGAAGTAAAAGGAAAAGTAAATGGTGTTTCTGTAAATAATATTATTGCGGCTAATACCGAAAAAGATGGTTCTTTAGATATAAAACTAGGTAATAGTGTTGATGGTGTTTATTTAGGTGATACCATAAAAGTTAAAGAATTAGAAGATGGCAGATTAAGCTTAAAACCTACTACCAAAAATGGTAGTTTAAAGATAGGTAGTAGTAAAGATGATATAATATCAATGTTAGATGATTTAAATAAACTTAATTCTGTTAATGCCTCCTCTAATCTTCCTAATGATATAAAAAATATTAAACAACAATTAGCTACATTCTCAACGCTTAATATGAGAGCTGATTTAGATAATTTTAGTATTATTTATGATCCTAAAAATAAAAATATGGTTTTAGATTCAGATCTAAATGGTCAAATTGGTACTAAGGTTATAGTTGATCCGAATAATAAAACAGATATCAATTTTAGAAATGTAGATATTACAGGAAAATTAAAAGCAGATACCGAATCTAATAATTTAACTATTACTAATGGTGTAATGTCAGGTACTACAGATAATATAGAAGATATGATTTTAGGTGCTTTAGCAAAATCTGGAGCTATACCAAAAGATTATGTAACAGATAAAGAAAAACATAAAATATCTTTTAATATGGGTGGAAAAACTGTTAATATAGATACTAATAAAACAGGTATTGGAGAAGATAGTCAAATAGGATTAAAAACTGGAACTAAATTAGCGGGTATCAATTTTAATTATAAAATGAAATCTAAAGTAACAGTTGAAAATATAGCTCCTAAAGATGCTAAAGAACCTAAAAATGTTATAAAAATACATTTAGATAAAAGTAGCTTAGCAGGTTTGATGACTGTTGATCTAGATGGAAAAGGTAAAACTTTAGGTGGTTTGATAAAAGTTAATCTAAATAAACAAATAGAAGGAAATAGAACTCCTTATTTAGATTTTATAGAAACATTAGATAATTTTGATAAAAATACCGAAAAAGATTATAAAGAAGCTAAAACTACTTTTGAAAATAAGTTTTTAGCCGAACTTCCTAAAGATACTAGAGAAAAAGAAAAAAATAGAAAATTAGAAAAAGCTCTAAAAGAAAATAATTTAGATTCTTTTGATAATTATCAAAAACATACAGGTGCGGTGCAATTATTAGATGGAAGAACTATTATTTTTGATTTGGAACAATATTTAAAAACTCAAACGGGTGGAAATGCAGATTTTAAAATAGAACCATCTAAAAATGTATTATCAGGTGATAAAGATGCAGATCATTTTAAATTAGGTTTTTCTGTTACGGTAAAAAATATGGGTCCAGGTAAAGTTGATATTCCTAAAGATGTAAAAGAAGCTAAAAGTGTTACTGATATTATAGAGCAAGTTCCTGAAATACTTAATCAAACACTAAATGTTACAGAACAAGTAGATAAAGTTGCTAAGGATATAAATACTAATGTTAATAATACTGTAAATACAGTTAATGCTCAAAAAAATAATGCTTTGGGTCAAATGAGAAATATTAATACTCAGCTAAAAAATAATATAAAAAGATAATTTTTTAAAATTATGTATTAACAGAGTGTGGCATTATATTGTGGGTATGAGTGTACTTAATTTATAATCTATAAATGAAAATAAAATGATAAAAATTTAATAATAAAATTAAAAAGTGAAAAATGATTTAAAACCGTTACCACTAGGTAATGCAACATTCAAAAAAGTAATAGAAGAAGGTTGTATTTATGTAGATAAAACAGAAGAAATACATAAATTAATTGGAGATAATAAACAAAGTAGATATTATTTTTTATCTCGCCCAAGAAGATTTGGTAAATCATTACTTATAAGCACATTAGAAGAAATTTTTAAGGGAAACAAAGAGCTTTTTAAAGGGTTATATATTTATGATAAAATAGATTTTAAAAAATACCCAGTAATAAAATTAACAATGAATGACTTAAATTATGCTCAAGGAATAAAAGACTTTGAAAATTCACTTTTATTTCAAATAAAAAATATTTATGAAACATATAATATAGAACTAAAAGAAAATGATTATATTTTATCATTTAAAAGGCTTATACAAGAATTATCAAAAAAATCAGAACAAGAAAAAGTTGTTTTACTAATAGATGAATATGACAAACCAATTATTGAATATTTGGGTGATAATATTGAACGTGCAACAGAAATGAGAAAAATTTTGAAAAATTTTTATGAAACAATAAAAGCGAATGATCAATATCTTCATTTTGTTTTTTTAACAGGAGTTTCTAAATTTTCTAAAACTTCAATTTTTTCTAGTTTGAATAATATAACTGATATAACATTAGATAATGAATTTTCAAAAATAGTAGGGATAAATGAAGAACAATTATATGATTATTTTGATGAATATATAAAAATTTTGGCAACAGAAAATCAGTATAGTATAGAAAATATAAAAAAAGAATTAAAATTTTGGTACAATGGGTATTCTTGGGACGGTAAAAACTTTTTATATAACCCTTATTCTCTATTAAGTGTTTTTAGTAAAAAAAATGTCGATAATTATTGGTTTGAAACAGGAACTCCAACTTTTTTAATAAAAACTATAAAAGAATACAATATTGATGTTCGTAAATTAGAAAAATTAGTTTTATCTTTAAATAGTTTTTCTTCTTTTGATATTGATAATATGAATGTATATGCGTTACTTTTTCAAACTGGTTATTTAACTGTAAAAGAAATAATAAAAAATGGCTTAGAAAGAGAATATGTTTTATCTTATCCAAATAAAGAAGTAAGAATTTCAATGTTAGAACATTTATTAAATGACTATGTAGGAAAAATAGTAGATGATGATATATCAGTTAATGAAATGGTTCGTAAATTAAAAAATAATGATATGGATGGTCTAAAAAATATTTTTATTTCTATTTTTGGAACAATAGCAGTAAAAATGCAACCTAATTCTAATACAACTATTCAAGATAAAGAATTATATTATCATACTATTTTTTATTTAATTTTTGTGCTTATAGGTTCTAAAATAAAAGCTGAAGTTTCTACAAATAAAGGTTTTATAGATGCAGTAGTAGAAACAGATAAATATATTTATATTTTTGAATTTAAAATGGGTAGTACAAAATCAGCAATTAGGCAAATTAAAGATAAAGCTTATTATGAGCCATATTTAGCTAAAAATAAACAAATCTTTTTGGTAGGTGTAAGCTTTGATTCTAAAACAAAAAATATAAAAAAATGGGTTTTGGAAAAATTATGATATTTAGTAATATCAAGATTGAGTTAAAATTTTTACTTGCTTTTATATTTACTTTATTTTTCTTACCCAAACGACTAATTTTATTGATAATTTAAAATCAAGAGCCAGTTCCTTATAAACTATCTTTTTTTGATAGACCTGAAGTTCATATTGGTTGAATGATGTTAATGTTTCACCTTTTCAATAACTTTAATAGCTTATGCTTTATATAGTTGGAGAAAAAATTAAGAGCATTTTTTATTTACAGATAATTATTTTATATTGTTTATAAATTTTATTATAAGAGGCATAATTTTTTTATTTAGAGGCAAGTTAGGATTAATATAGGTTTTTAGATTTTCTGATACATCAATTGGTGCATCTTTCAATATATGATTCATATTTTCTATTATTTCTATTTTTGAATTTTTATTTGATGAATTTAGTTCTATTGCATTAGCAACACTTACTTGTAAATCTGTTGTGCCTTGAATAATTTGAATATCACAATTAAGATTTTTTATCTCTTTTGCAGGAGAATATTTTAGCCATGAAATTAAATAATTTTGACTTTTTGTCGCAAATACAAATTTTAATGTAGGATCTTTTATATCATTAACAAGTTTACCTTCTTTAAGATTTTTTATTATATAATTTAATTCTTCTTGATCAATATTAGGTTTTTTTAATTGTTCTAATAATACTTCACCAGCTTCTTTTCCCAAACCTGCTATAGATACAAACCCATTTACTTTTTCTTTTTCTGCACTAATTATACTTATTAAAGAACCTTCACTATGACCTAATAAAATTATTTTATTAAATCTTTTATCATTTTTAAAAAATTTTATAATTGAAATAAGATCATTAATTCCGTCTTCTAAAGTTATATTTGATAAATTAAAATTATTTATTTTTTCAGGGTGAAGATACCTTTTATCAAATCTAAAAGAGGCTATTTTATCTTTGGCTAGTTCTTGAGATATATATTTATATGAATTAGTATTTAAGTTTATTTTTAAATCATTTCCATCTCTATTAATTGAACCAGAGCCAGGTACTATTAAAGCTATAGTTCCATTAGTAAAATTATTTGGTAAATTTAAAGTACCTAATATTTTGCCATCTTTTATATTTATTTCTAATTCTTTTTCAACATATTCAATATTATTAGATATAAAAGTATCTTTTGATTTTGAATTATCAATATTTGCAAAAGCTTGGTTGAAACTAATTAATAAAAAAGAAAAAAATATTAAATGTAATTTTTTTAAATACATAAATTTTCCAATAAATACAATAAAAAATATCAATAATAATATGATATTAAATTTATAAATAATATCTTTGTTTATTAAAAATTAATAGATTATCCTATTTTATATCTATTCCCATTTTTTTAGCATACAAGTTTATAATTATCTATACTTAAAATTATTATAAACACACACTTTGTCGTTCCGTAAGATCCTGAATCAAGTTCAGGATGACTAGGGAATCTAGTGTGTTTTTCTTATTTTAAACCTATAAAAAGTTACTTAGATCCTGAATCAATACTGAATCAAGTTCAGCATGACTTGAGGATGACTATAAGCAACTTTTATAAGTTCTAAATTATATTTTTATAAAAAATACCTTAAAAGCATTAGTTATTAGATTATAATTTAAATTATATAAATAGTAAGTAAATAAAAATATTATGATAAATGCAATTCCTAATTCAAATCCAATAAGTAATTTTATTGATAATTTAAAATCAAAACCTATTTCTAATAATAATTATACTGCTGTATCAACTTCTTATAAATCAGATGCTTTTACTTTAAATACTAATATTACAAAACCTATTCCTACAGATCCTCCTTATCAAGAGCCAGTTCCTTATAAACCTTCTTTTTTTGATAGACCCGAAGTTCGTATTGGTGGTATGATGTTAGGTGCAGGTGCTGTTGGTGGTGGAATTGGATACGCTGTTGGTTCTGCTTTTGGCAGAGCTAGCTTAGGTACAGCAATAGGTACAGGTGTAGGAGTTACTGCTCCAATAGCTTTATTAGCTTATGCTTTATATAGTTGGGGTAAAAATAACTAAGAATATTTCTCTTCAAATAATAATGCTATTTTTACTAAAAATAATAAAACTGGTACTTCTACTAAAGGTCCAATAACACTTGCAAAAGCCGAACCAGAATTAATTCCAAAAACGGCAATTGATACAGCCAAACCAAGCTCAAAGTTATTACCTGCTGCTGTAAAAGCCATAGCAACAGCTTTTTTATAATTAGTTCCCATTTTTATAGTTAAATAAAAAGTTAGGAAAAACATAATAGCAAAATATATACTTAAAGGTATGGCTATACGAATAACATCAAAAGGAATAGTTAGAATTAGATTGCCTTTTAAACTAAACATTACAAAAATGGTAAATAAAAGTGCAATTAATGTAAAGGGGCTAATAATAGGGACATATTTTTCTTTAAACCATTTTTCACCTTTAGTTCTAATTAGAAAATATCTAGATGTAAATCCCATTAAAAAAGGAATTCCTAAATAGATAAAAACAGATTCGGCTACTTGTTTCATTGTTATAGCTACTTCAAATCCTTTTATTCCAAAAAATGGAGGTAAAATAGTTAGAAAAAACCAAGCATATACAGAATAAAATAAAACTTGGAAAATACTATTAAAAGCAACAAATGAAGCTGCTAAAGTATTATCTCCTTTAGCTAAATCAATCCAAACTACAACCATAGCAATACAAGGAGCAATTCCCATTAACATCATACCAGTCATATATTCAGGTTTATCTGGTAAAAATAAAATAGCTAAACTAAACATTAAAAGTGGAGCTAAGATCCAAACTAGAAAAAATAATAAACTTATAACTTTTATATTTTTAAATACTTTAGTAATTTCAGTATAATTAACTTTTGCTAATGGTGGATACATCATAATAATAAGCCCAATAGCAATAGGGATATTTGTGGTTCCAGATTGAAACTTATTCCAAAAAGAAGCTAAAGAAGGTAAAAAATAGCCTAATATTACTCCCAAAAACATTGCTGAAAAAATCCAAACAGTTAAATATCTATCTAAAAAAGAAAGTTTTTTTGTTAACTCAGACATAATTAATACCTATTCAAGTTCACTATTATTTTCTAAGGCTCTCTTTAGTATATCCAAACGGTTTTTTATTTGATTTCTTATTTCCCTAAATAAATTCATTTGCTCTTCATCAGATAAAGAAGGGTTTGCAGGATCAGTTAAAGCCCAATTTAATTTTTTCGTTTTTCCTAAAAAAGTAGGGCAAACTTCTTCGGCACATAAAGTTATAACTAAATCAATACTATTAGGTTTAATACTTTCAACAGATTTTGATTCTTGTTTACTGATATCAATATCTAATTCAGCTAAAGCTTTTATTGCATAGGGATTAACAAATGATGGCTTAGATCCTGCACTTTGAATATGATAATTATTTCCCAAAATATTTTTAGCTAATCCTTCTGCCATCTGACTACGTGCAGAATTTGCTACACATAAAAATAGAATATTCATTTTATTCTCCTTTAGTCTTTATTTTTATTAGATAATACGGGGGTGTCTAAAAAGTGTGCGTTAATTATAACGCCCATACTAAAACACTGGCTTTCACCCTAGTCTTTCGTAAAAAAAAGACCTAGAAAAAGCCTTTTTGGACACACCCGTTTCAGGGGTACGGGAGCAGAGCCACCCATCCCTTCCTCCTGCGGGGTTGATAACCCGTAGGAAGTCTTAAATTCATTTATACTTTATGAACTAGTTTACAATTTATTTGCAAACTAATCCATATTTAGTATAATTTTAATTGAATCATTTAAACTTATGTTAGTTGGGTAAAACCCTCTAACAAAGTATTTTATTATTTTAAGAACAACATTTAACTTTTTTGGTTAAACTTTCTTTTTCATTTGTAGGGCAACAAGCAGAAACATCTTCTGGTTTACTAGTTTCTAACATATCATCTAATAAAACATAAACTTCCCATTTATTTCCATCAGGATCCATTGCCCAAACTTTATCTTGAAGTGCATAACAGCAAGTAGTATTTTTTTCTTCTAAAGTTAATAAACCTGCTTGTTTTAATCTTAAAACTCCTTTCTCTACCTCTTCTTTACTAGAAACTTGTATGCCTAAATGACTCAAAGTTCCTTTACCTTGTTCTATATTAGCTTCATTTAAGGCTAGTTTTAAAGGTGGATTTTGCAAATCAAAATTGGCATATCCTTTACGAGTTTTATGTACTTTTTCACCAAAAAAAGCCTCATAAAATTTAATAGCATTCTCTATGTTAGATACATTAAGAGAAACATGTGTTTTTGCAATTGTACTTGTCATTTTTTTATACCTCCACAACAAGGACTAATAATTTTTGATAGAAATTTTGAAAGTTGAGAAACTTTTTCTTTATTAATAGAATAAAGCATATTTTTACCTTTACGTTCGACATTTATAAGCCCTGCATAACGTAACTCTTTTAGATGATGTGACATAGTGGATGTAATATTATTTTCACCAGTTATTGTGCAACATATATCACCTACTGTAATACCACAAACATTTCTAATATTATTTTCGTCATCTAAAGCGAAAGAATCACAACAAGAAGCAAGATATTCAAATATTTTTAATCTTGACGGTTCTCCTAACGCTTTTAGTAAAACAGCCATTTCTTTTATTTCTAATTCATTACTCATTTCTATACTTTCATATTTTTATAACTATAGAAATATTAGAGTATAAAATATAAATTGTCAATGTTTTTTATAAAAATATTTTTACTAAAACGGATATATTAATCAAAAACATCAGATGGTTTAAGTGGCGTATCTACATACATATCCAAAGTAATACTAGTAGAAGCATGACCTAAATATTTAGATATACCTTTAATACTTTTCCCTTCTTGATGTTTTATGGTAGCAAAAGAATGTCTTAAAGTATGAGGATGAACATCTTTTAGCAGTATTTCTTGTCCATATTTATGTATTTCAGCATGAACATATCTTCTAGAAAAAGGTTCTCCATTTTTATTTATAAATAAATAATCTTTTGATTTATAAGCATTTTTTATTCTTTTTAATAATTCATCTGTTAAATATATGGTTCTTTCTTTTCTACCTTTACCAACAACTTTAAAATAATGGAAACCTTGAGATAATTTAGAATTTTTTAATCTTAAGCTTAATAACTCACTAACTCTCAAGCCACTAATAGCTAAAGTTTCAATTATTAAGGAGATTTTTTTAGGTGTTTTTTCTATCAAAATATCAATCTCTTCTTTATTTAAAGTATCACCTTCATAAATAGCTTTATCTATTTTAAACCCCTTTAATTCTTCTTTAAAAAACTCATTTAACATGCTAATAAACATATAACTATCAGATTCTTTGGGTAAAGTTTTTTTTATGCCCAATTTTAAAGCTTGTTTTTTTACATTTAAAGTTTGAGGACTATAATCTTGTTTTAATAACCACTGCCAAAAAATAGCTAAATTTTCTCTGGTTAGGGGTAAATTATTATCTTTTAGGTAATTATTAAATTGCTTTATATGGCAATCATAGTTTTTATCATTAATAAAAACCATACCTTCTAATGAGTTATTATTATTTACTTTTTCTAAAGTATTATCAGATAATATCAAATCCATATTTTTATTCGGTTACAAATATTACTTTCTTCTCTAAAAACTGAGAATTAAGCTCTTTTTCATATTCTTGAGCATCAAGTTTTTCTAAATCTTTTGCCTTAATATCAAAATAATTTTTAGCAAATTTTTTATTAAAATCTATTTTAATCATTTCTTTTATTCTTACAAGAGATTCTTTAAAAACATTATCATCATATTCATAACGAATATTTTCTATTTTTAGTGGAAAATTTAATTTTTTAGAAAACCAAATATTTATTTTATCAATATATTTACTTTCGCTAAAATATTCTGTTTTGGGGTATATTTTTATGCGTTCTATGTTAAAAACTTCGCAATCATAACCTTTAAATTTTTCAGTATAAATTTTTTTATGTTTTATATTTTTTAAAAAATTATAAAGCTTTTTGTTATTTTCAAACATTTCATAATCATAAATATTTTCTATAGCAAAATCAAAAACTTTGGTATCCTTAGTTAAATTTTTATATTCCATACCAAAATCATTATATTTATCTAAAAAACCGTTAAAAGAATAAAAAATATTTTTATCTTTATCAATAATAATATAATTTCTAGTATTATCATTACCTAAAGTTGTTATTTTTATTTTATTTTTTATAGTGCTATAAACTTCTTTTTGTCCATAAAAACCATGGTCTTTTAATATTTCAAGTAAATTAGTTTCAGTAATATTTTCTTTTAATTGGGGATAAACCTTAGTATCATAAGTTATTTCAATATTTTCTGGTAAAGCATAAGCTTTTTGAAAATTTAAAATAATTAAACTAGTAAAACCAAATAAAAAATATTTTATGATTACTAGAGAAGACCTCAGAGCTCCGCTCTGGGGTTTCAGGGGGTACGGGGGCATAGCCCCCGATCCCTTCCTCCTACGGGGGATCACCCCCGTAGGAGGTCTTAAATTCATTATTAAAGAATTATTTAAAACCACGATTTAAAAGAATTCCAAGCTGATGAAATACCATTTGATATTTTACCTACAGTATTTCCAACTGCATTAGCTAAACGATCTACTTGTTTTTCTGCAAAAGCAACAGCCTTACCAACTCCTTCTTTAGCTTTATCGGCTACATAAGTTAAAGCTTTACCTGTTTTTTCTAAGGCAACTCCAACTGTTTTAGAAACTTTTGCTACCACTACTTGTCCTGTAGCTTTTACGGTATTTACTACACCACCTTTTTTGAAGTTCTCATCAGCTTTAGCTTCCATTTTATTTCCATAATCTTGAGCTTTTTTACCAGCTTTTTCAGCTCCTTCGCCTAAAGTTTTCACTCCTTTTATCGCAGCTCCTGCCACTATAGATGTTGCGGCAATAATAGTTTGTCCTTGAGCTGCTACAGATGAAGCCATTACTCCAGCTACTTTTCCATCTTTTTTAGAAACATTCTCATAAGTTTGTTTTACTTTTGTGCCTACATGTTGTACGGCACTTTCATTTTCACCTTTTGCATCTTTAAACCAACCAAATTCCTTAGTTGCTTTATCTCCATAATGAGCTATCTCAGCCCCAGCATAAACAGCTATACCAATAGGGCCACTAACCACAGCTGAAGTAACTAAAGCACCACCTTTTACTACATTCCAACCACCATCATAAGTATCTCCTTTTGCTATTTGATAAATTCCTTTACCTATTTGTAGTGAACCGCCAGCTACGCCTAAAACAGTTAAACCTTTTGATAATCCAGAGGCTAATTTATCATGATTAGCTATAACTAATCTTCCAATAGAACTTTTTTCAACAAATTGAACAACTTTATTTTCAGTAAGAAAAGTGGCAACATTTTTTACTGTTTTACTTTCCATTACAGCATTTTTTATTTTATCTATTTTTCCAGATGCTTCTGCTGGTTCAAAAGTTCCTTGAGCAATCTTTTTTACTTTAGAAGTTGTTTCTATAGCTGTATTACCATTACTAACAACGCTTTTAGCTGTTTTTACTCCTTGAGAACTTACATCAAATACTTCTTGTGTTTTATCAGCAGATTTTAATGCTTTTTGAGATGCTGTTTTTACATTTCCACCAAAAGTACTTCCAACTGGAGTTTGAGAAAAAGAAAGAGTTCCACCAGACATAAAAAACCCTCAAAGATATAAAATAAAATTCCTTATTAATAATAGTAAAAATTAAAAAAATATTTCTTCATTTAAAGGTTTTTTAACAATTAAATTTTATATAATTCCTGATGGTTTCAAAAAAACATCATTTTTTACGAAAAATATTGGTGTAAAACCCAGTATTTTCGTAGAGGAAAAGCACTGTTTTGTCCTCTCCGAGACCCCCAAGGTCTTAATTTTAAAAAGAGTCAATTTTTTCTATATCTTCTTTTTCCAGATTAATAGATTTATAAGAAGAAATAGCTAAGTTTATATTTTCTTTTTTAGTGGAACTAATAATAGGTATAATATTTGAACCTTTACTTTTTATCCATAAAAGAGTAATAATTTCAGAGCTTGTATTATATTTTTTTGCCAATGATTGTAATAAATTATCTAATAAAGTATTATTTCCTTTATGATAAATTCCATAAGCAAAATATAAAATATTGTTGTCCTTACAATAATCTAATAAACCTGTTTTTAAGTCTTTCTGAAAAAAAGGATTAAGTTTATTTTGTATAGAGTAAATACCACTAATTTTATCTAAATTTTGAAATTCATATAAATCTATTAAATCTATATTTGATAAGCCAAAATTTAAAATTTTACCTTTTTCTTTTAATTCTTTAATAGTATTTAAAATTATATTTTTAGCTACTTTTTTATCATAAACATGTAATTGATAAAGAAAAAGCTTTTTTAAATTCAAATTTTCTAAGCTTTTATTGCAACAATAATTCAAAAATTCAGGTCTATTATCTATAACAGATTGATTGTTTTTTATATAATAACCGCCTTTAGTAGCAATAAATAATTCTTTTAATTTTTCACCTAATAAGCTTTCTAAAAATCTTTCATTACCACCAATATCATCATAATTTTTACCATAATAATATGCGGTATCTATAATATTTATATCCGAATCTAAAACGTGTTTTATAAGCTCTTTACTTTTTAGAGTATCTTCTTGAAGCTTTTTTGATAAAATAAAGCTACCATAAGCAAGATTAGAAATATTATTCATAATTAATTAGCTATATCTATATAATCTGTATGAACATCACAAGGATTTTTCATTTCTTGCATTCTCCAATAATTTCTACCATTATATTTTTTAAAAGTAAAATCTCCTAATCTTTGACAAGGCATACCAGAAAAAATATGGTTTATTTGCATAGTAATTTTTCCATTAAAATTTAGTTGGTATTTATCAATACTAGTAAAAAAACCATCTATTTCTAAAAAATCACCTTTTACTTTTTTTGAATTATATCTACCTTTCATAAAAACTTTATTATCTTTTTCAAAAACCTTGATCTTTTCATAATCATTAAAACTTATCCATTGTAAAGATATTTTAGTGTTTTTTAATAAGCTTTTTTTAGCTTTACTGTCTTTTATTATGGTTTTAGTATAATCAGGTGCTTTTAGATTAAATTTAAGTTCTTTACCTTCTCCTTTTGGTAGCCAAGTTCCAGTAAAATTATTATCTAAAATTTTACCTTCCAAAGAGCCTGTAACTTTTTCTTTATCAGTAGATTCAGCTACAAAAATATTAGTAAGATTTTTATAAAAATCTCCATCATATCCTCCATCTAAAGTTAAATATTTTATACCCTCAGAATCATAAGAATAAAATCCTGTAAGATGAGGATCTTTTTCATTATTATTTTTTATAAGTGTTAATTGAATAGGATATTTGTCCAATTTTCCAGAAAAATATCTGTAATAAGCACCTGCTGTTTCTTCTGAGAAGGAGTTATTTGTAAATAATAATTGTAAAATACCTATAAATAAAATAGTTTTTTTCATAATAATATCCTTTTATGTTTAATTTTTATTTATAGTATAGAAAAATATACACAAAAGACATATTTTGTAATATAATTTTATTTTAGTAAAAACTTGTTTAAATATTGAGGTAAAAATGAAAAAGATAATTTCTTCTATTCTTATGACATCTATTCTTTCATACTCGCTAACTTCTTGTACTAACCAAACAGAGAATCTAAATTTAACAGAATTAAATAATGTTGAAATAGCTAGTTTTTCGTCTAATGATAAAGAAGATATAGACAAAGTTTTTAATTATATAGATACAGATAAAAACTCTAAAATATCTATAACAGAATTAAGCAAAGTTTTTAGTATATTAACTTCTGATAATAATGCGTATAAAGAAAAATTTAAATTAGTAGAAAAAGCTTTTCAAAATACAGATCTAGATAAAAGTCAAACTTTGGATAAAAAAGAATTTGCTTCGTTTTCTACCGAACTAGATAAATTATCTGGAAAGATAGCTAAAAACTCTTTAGAATCTAAACCAAATAAAGTTGACCCTCAATATGTGAAAAAAACTTTTGATATGATTAGAGGTTCTGAAGATTATATTAATGAAAAAGCTTTTGTAAAATTTTTAACTAACCCTCCAGATGTTACTGCTGGAGATGCTGTTAAAGTTTTTGTTCAATTAGATAAAAATAAAGATAGACAATTAGATTTAAAAGAATTTTCTAAACTTTTTGATAAAATGGGTGATACTGTTGATAAAAATGGTATATTAGATGGTGTTAAAAAGGCATTTACTATGGCAGGTTTAATGCTTCTAATGCCTTTAGCATGGTTAGCTGAAAAGTTAGATATATTTCATAATATAAAATAGTTAGGTGAGTAATAAATAGTGAAGGTTTGGCATACAAAAAAATTATTTATAGGTTTTATAATTTTAGCTTTTTCAATAAATATTTCTTGTCAACCAGAATATGGTTATGTAGAGTTACCTAAATATGATTTCCCAGAACCTTCTGCTACACCAAAACCTTCTGTTAGTCCTAAAGAAGAAGAAGAAACTAAAACTACCACTAAACCTAAAACTGAACCTAAAAAAACTCCAGAAACACCTAAAAATACTTTAGATACTATTTTTTTAACATCAGAAGTTAAACATAAGTTAGAAAAATATGTAAAAGAAGATTTAAAAAGTACCTTTGATAATAATGGTTATTACCTATACTACAAAAATAAAGATGAAGAAGGTTTAATGATTAATAAAAAAGGTTCTAATTCTGCTTATTGGGTTCATGCAGATATTTATAAATCTTTTAAACAAGCTGGAGGGATAGAAATTCTAGGCTACCCTGTAGCTGAACAAGAATTTATTCATCAAGATAAATTAAAAGATACTGTGGCTAAGCAACTTTTTGAAAAAGGGGTAATTTATTATTTTAATGATCCAGATTTAGAAAATTTTTATGAAAATACTTTGGTAAGATTATATGATGATTTAAAAATAGATAATATTGATTTTAAGTTTAAAACAGATGCCAATCTACCTACTTATGCAGAAAAATCTACAGGAAGACAAGGTGATCCTATAAATATAATTTTTATTGCAAAAAATCAAGAGCAAATAGAAAAAGCTTTTGATGATTCTAAATGGGTTAAACCAAAATTTGGTTTTAATAATATACCTTTTTCTGAATTACAAGTTTATGGTAGAGGACAAGATTTAGGTTATGCCAGAGAAACTAGTAATATTTTTACTTTTTATAAAAGAAGACATCATATAAGATTTTGGAATTCTGCTACTAAAGAAAATGATAAAGAAATGTGGGTGGCAGCAGCTACTGAAGATGTTGAAGTTAAGTTTAAAAATAAAGATTTAAGACAAGAAGAAAAGAATAATAAAGATCCTGATAGAAAAAATCCTTTAACGCATAAAATAGATCCTGATACAGATAAAGAGCGAGAATACGTTAGAAAAACTTTAACAGAAAAAAATCCCAAAATTAAAACTTATTTTGTAAAACACCCCAAAATATCGGATAAATTTGTTGATACTACTAATAGTAGTTTAGATTTGGTACTTTGGGATGGTAGAATTTTAGTTGTGGATTTAAGTGATATTTAAGAAAAATTATGTAGCTCATAACCTATCATCATTTTTTTCTTACCACTACCCCAATAGTAATTTCCTATCTTACATTCTTTTCTTATAACTCTATGACAAGGAATTAAATAACTAATTGGGTTAGAACCAATTGCAGTTCCAACAGCTCTAATTGCTTTAGGGTTTTCTATATGATTCGCAATAGTTTGATAACTTACTAAAATTCCTTCTGGTATTTTTAATAAAGCTTCCCAAACTTTTATTTGAAAATTAGTACCTTTTAATAATAGATTTAATTTCCCTTTTTTTAATTCACCATAAAAAATCTTGTTTACAATATCTTTGGTGTTTTCTTTATTTTCAATAAAATTACTTAATTCCCATTTTTCTTTTATTTCATTTAGAGCTTTATCATAATCATTGTTTATAACAAAACCTAAACCACAAAGCCCTCTTTTTGTAATTGCTACGATACATTCTCCAAAAGGAGTATCATGAAATCCATATTCAATATTTAATCCTTTACCTTTGGTTTTATATTCATTAGGTGTCATTGCTTCAATATTAACAAATAAATCATAAACTCTAGATTGAGCAGATAAACCAGCATAGTCTGAAATTTCACAAACATTACTAATATCATAAATTTTATTTTTAATGTATTCTATAGTAAGATAACCCAAAAATTTTTTGGGACTAATTCCAACCCAGTTTATAAATTCTTTTTGAAAATTATCTGCTTTAAATCCAAATTTTGTAGCAATCTCTTCTATTTTAGGATTATTATTTTTATTATCATAAATATATTTTATGATTTCTTCCATTTTATAATAATTTTCTTTTTGCATAAAATTAACCCTCTAATTTTTTATAGTTTAATTTTAAAATAAAAAAGATTATAACCCAACCTGATTTTAGAAAAAAACTATTTAAGTTTAATTATTACATTAGGAATCCATAATTTTATCCAACGAGAGATTTTTTCTTCGGCACTTAAAATTTTTGGGGATACATTTAAATTGTCTCCAAAATTTAGTTTTTGCTCTAAACAACTTAAATTGATATTTCCATAAATACCAGAATTATCTTTAAAAATTACAGCTACAAAAACACCACAGTTTTTACATAAAATAAAAGAAGCATTATTAGAACCTTGTTGATATTCATGAATACTTTGCTCTTTAGCTTCTATTACTAATTCTCCTAAGGGATCAGAAATATATTTAGCACCATGTTTTTGACAAAAAGAGCAATCACAAACTCTAGGGTTAATCTCTGATTGCTCTAAATTGGTAGCAAAAGTAAAAGTTATATTTTTACAATAACAACTACCATAATGAGTAAATTTTTTTACTGACATTTAAATTCTTATAATTTACATTTTTTTGCTTCATCAATCTCAGGAGTTAAAGCTAAAAAGTCTTTAGCTAATTTTTCGTATCTAGCTAAATCTTCAGCTGAAACATTAGCAGGGTAAGCTTGAAAAGTCATATAATCATTCATAATAGATTTTTTTTCAGGTTTACTATCAGGCACTTTATCTACAATACATTTAAAAAAGGCTAATAAAGTAACTTTATTCAAAGTTCCTGTAGGTGCAGCTGAAGCACTTGGAGCTACACTAGAATTTGGTGTAGGAGAAGAACTAGAATTTGTAGCTGGAGTTCCATTACAAGCTGTTACGATTAATAAGGTTGATAAGGCTATAATAAATTTTTTCATTTTTTGCTCCTTATAAAATAATGAATACTTAATTTTATAACTAATATTTTTTAATGCAATATTTTAATAAAAAATAATTACGAAAATTTAGTTTCTAAATCTTTTTTTAAAACTAGAGAGTTTCTTATAATTAAAAGGCTACTTATTGCCATAAAAGCTGCCGCAAATATTGGTTGTAAAAAACCAAGCATAGCTAATGGTATAGATACAAAATTGTAAGAAAAAGCCCAAATAATATTTATCTTAAGGTATTTTAATGATAATTCACTAATATAAAATATCTTTAGTAAGTTATCAAAATCATTTTTCATAAAAGTAATATCAGATGCTTCTATAGAAATATCACCAGCATTTGATACAGAAACTCCTATATCTGCTTTTACCAAAGAAGGAGCGTCATTTATACCATCACCAATCATTAAAATTTTTTCTCCCTTTTTTTGTAAATTACTAATAAAATTTAATTTATCAGCAGGTAATTGTTCATAATAAAATTCTGAAATACCTAAATTTTTAGCAATATATTCTGCTGAGTTTTTATTATCACCTGTTAGCATTATAACTTTTAAGTTTTTTGCTCTTATATTATCTAAGGTTTCTTTTACTTTTTCTTTTATATTATCTTCTATAAATAAAGAAGCTACTAGTTTATTATTAATACTACAAAAAACCATAGTTGAAATTGAGTTTTTATTATCATTAGTAGTAATAATATTATTGCTGTCTTTTTCAATAAAATTTTTATTACCTATTTTTATATGAAAGTTTTTAAAATTTCCTTCTACTCCTAAACCTTTAGTTATTTGAAAATTTGTTATATTATCTAAATTTATTTCTTTTTCTTTTACATAATTAACAATAGATTTAGCTATAGGGTGTTCTGAATATTTTTCAATACTTCCAATTAATTTTAATACTAAATCTTCTGAATAATCATGATTAGAAAATTCAACTTTGACAACTTTCATTTTACCTTCAGTAAGAGTTCCTGTTTTATCTGTAATAATAGTAGTAATTTTATTTAATTCTTCTATTAAATTAGAGTTTTTTATGATAATACCTTTTTCAGCTGATTTATCTAAAGCTGTATGAGTAGCCATAGGTACCGCTAAACCTAAAGCACAAGGACAAGCAACTACTAATACTGCAATAGCATTCATAAGAGCTATTGAGTTGTTTTGAGTAAAAAATACCCATAAAACCCAAGTTAGAATAGCTAATAAAAATACTATTGGTATAAAATAAGCTGAAATTTTATCTGCAACTTTTTCAAATTCAGTTTTTTCATTTTGAGCTTTTTCCACTAAATCAATTATTTTTGCAAGAGTTGTATTTTCAGATGTTTCTGTAACTTTAAATATGAAATAGTTATCTTGATTTATAGTAGCAGAAAAAACTCTGTTACCTACTTTTTTACTAACAGGCTTATATTCTCCAGTTATCATAGATTCATCTATATGAGATTCGCCTTCAATTATTATGCCATCTAGAGGGATTTTTTCTCCTGCTTTGACAATTACAATATCATCTATTTTTATTTCATCAATATTTTTTTCGATTTCTAAGTTATTTTCTATTACTTTAGCTGATTTAGCATTAAGAGTCATAAGTTTTTTTATAGTTTTACCTGCTTTATTTTTAGCGGAATTTTCTAAAAATTTACCTAATAAAACAAAAGCAATTATCATTGATGCGGTATCATAATAAACATTAAATTTTCCATAAAAAGTTTCATATAAGCTATAAAAATAAGAAGTTAGAGTTCCAAAAACAACTAGAGTTTCCATACTTAACTTTTTTTGAGTTAGTTTCATGATCGCACTTTTTATTAAAGGATAGCCTAAAACAAAAACAACAATAGTACATAAAAATGCCTGTATGTATATAATAGCTGGTATAACTTCTTTATAGTTATCCAATTGTCCATAATATATACCCATACTAAATGACATAATATTCATGGATAAAAACCATACAGAAGCTAATCTTAATAAATACATATCTGTAATATTTTCAATATCTTCTAAAGAGTTTTTTTCAATTAGAGTATAACCAAATTTTTTTAATTCTTTTTTTGTTTTATTCAGATTAAAATTTTTAGAATCAAAAGATATTTTTACTTTTTCAGAAACCAAATTAACCTTAGCTTCTGATACTCCTTCTTGTAAGGTGAGTACTTTTTCTATTATAGGTGAACATGAAGTACAAGTTATTCCTTTTAAATAAAAACTATCTGTTTTATCAAAGTTTAAATTTTTTTTTTCTTTAATATCAATTTCATTTTTTATGAGATCTTCTAAAAAAGATTCTTTGTCTTTTACTTCTTCAGAGTTAACTAACTCATAAGCTATAGAGCAACCTAAACAACAAAATTTAAAATCAGTTTCTTTAAACTTTTTTTCTATAAAATTTCCTTTTATAGGTGTATTACAATGAAAACAATTATTCAAAATTAACTAAACTAATATCTTATATAAATTAAACTTTTTTAGATAATTTAAGCAGATGATTTATAAAAACACAAGTATAACTTAGTTAAAAGTTAGGTGATGTTTTTTATCTTTTCTACCGATATTTTTAAGATTTTGGGGTTGTCCAAAAAGACAATTTTTACGAAAAACATTGGGAGAAAACCCAGTATTTTAGTAGGGGAAAAGCACTGCTTTGCCCGTTTTTGGACACCCCCGTAGGTGTGAGTAAAGATAAAAAATATTAACTATTCATTATTTTATTTTGAATTTCAATTGACTCTGTATGAATACTTTGAAAAATCTCCATAATAAATCTATCTGATAAATGTTTACCTTTTGCTAATTCTTGCATTTTATGTAAAATTTCATCCCATCTAGAAGGTTGTAAAATAGTAATATTATTTTCTTTTTTATATTTACCAATTTCACTTACTACTTGCATTCTAGAACTAAGCATATCAATTAATTGAGTATCTATTTTATTAATTTGACTTCTTAATTCATCCAATTTATTATTAAAATTACTATTATCAGAACTTACTTTTCTTAAAACTAATTTACTTAATATTTCAGCTAATTCGTCTGGTTTAACTTGTTGTTTTGCATCACTTAAGGCAACTGAAGGATCTCTATGAGATTCTATCATTAAACCATCATAATTTAAATCTATAGCTTCTTGAGAAACTTCTTGTAAAAATTTTCTATCCCCTGTAATATGGCTAGGATCGCATATTAAAGGCATTTCCGGAAATCTTCTTTTTAATTCTATAGGCAATTCCCAATGAGGTTGATTTCTGTATTTTCCTTTTTCATAGCTAGAAAAACCTCTATGTATAGCAGCAAGTTTTTTTATACCAGAATTATTTAATCTTTCAAAAGCTCCTAACCATAATTCTAAATCAGGGTTAACAGGGTTTTTTACCATTACTGGAATATCAACTCCTTTTAAGGCATCTGCTATTTCTTGAACTGCAAAAGGGTTAACAGTTGTTCTTGCTCCAATCCATAAAATATCAATTCCAGCTTCCAAAGATTCTTCTACGTGTTTTGCAGTAGCAACTTCTATAGTTACAGGTAAACCTGTTTCTTTTCCTGCATCTTTTATCCATTTTAGAGCTTCAGTTCCAACTCCTTCAAAGGTATTTGGTCTTGTTCTTGGTTTCCAAACTCCTGCACGTAAAATATTTACATTATGTTTTGCCAAATTTACACAAGTTTCCATAACTTGTTCTGGAGATTCGGCACTACAAGGACCTGATATGATTATAGGTCTTTTTAAATCACTTTTAAAAGGTTGTTCTAATTCCAATTTCATTTTTTTATTCCTCTTTTTAATATAATAAACTTTTTTTATAATTTTTCTTAAAAAGGACAAAGCTGTGCTTTTACCCTACGAAAATACTTTATTTTTTCAAAATACCATCTAAAACCCTTCTAATTTCATTAGTATCTTTCATATAATCAAAAATTTTATTATATTCTTTATTATCAAGATACTGTTTAAAAACTAAAAGATTTTTTATATATTCATCTAAAGCTGTAGAAACATTTTCCATATTTTGTTCAAAAATAGGTGTCCACATAGCAGGAGAACTTTTTGCTAATCTAACTGTAGATTCAAAACCGCTACCAGCTAAATTAAAAATAGTAGTTTCATCTTTTTCTTTTTCTAAAACTGTTGCACCCAAAGCAAAAGAGCTTATATGAGATAAATGAGAAACATATGCTATATGTAAATCATGAGCTTTAGAATCCATATATAAAATTTTCATACCTAAAACTTGATATATTTTTTCAACTTCTTTCACTGCAAAATCATAGCTTTTTTCTTGATCACAGATAATACCTGTTTTTTTTGAAAATAAACCAGAAAAAGCGGCTTTAGGTCCAGAATGTTCTGTACCAGCAATAGGATGTCCTGCTACAAAGTTTTTTCTATTTTTATGATTTTCAACAGCAAGACAAATATTTTCTTTTGTCGAGCCTACATCAGTAACTATAGTAGTTTCATTTATTTTATCTAAAACATTTTGTAAAACTTTTTCTGTTGCATTAACAGGTATAGAAACTAGTACTAAATCAGAGCTTTTTACAGCCTCATCTAGTTCTTTTATTTCATCTACAATATTTAATTCCAAAGCTAATTTACAATTTTCTTTATTATTATCTACACCTATTATTTTATCTATATAATTAACTTTTTTTAGATCTAAAGCTATAGAACCACCTATTAAACCAAGACCAATAACTGTAATAGTTTTTAATTTTTCTTTTCTAGGCATGTTTTCTAAAATACTATTGATAAAAGGAGCTTTTGCATTTGTATATTCTTCTCTTATTAAGCCTTTACTTTCTAAATCTAATTTTAATTTTTCATATTCTTCAGCTTTATTTGGATTATTATTCATATAATCTCTAAAAAAAATAGTTTTATTATAATCTTCAGAGTTTAATTCAAACATATGTATATGAAATTTAACTATTTCACCTATAGTTCTAAAATAGTGTCTTTTTTCTATACCAAATTCTCCCATGAATTCATAACCAATTTTTTTTAATCCTTCTATACAGTTAAAACCATCATCAAATTTAGTTATTCCTATACATATATCTATAATTGGCTTTGCGGAAATATTTTTTATAGAGGTACTTCCAACATGATCTATGGTTTTTATATAAGGAGCGATTTCTCTTAGAATTTTATTTTTTTCATTTTCAAATTCTTTTATCCATAGTTCATTATGAGGAAATAATTTTATTTCACCTTTTTTTAAACCTATTATATTTTCTTTATTCATATTTTTATTTTTCCTTGTCAGAATCAGGATTCACAAGATTTTAGGATTAACAGGATTATTTTTTATTAGAACAACCCAATCCTAAAAATCTTGATTCAGAAATTATTTTTTACCTTTAAAAATTTTTTTATATTGTAAACTACTAGAACCAAAATTTATTAATAATCCTATTGGAAAATCATAAGCCACAACATAATTTTTTGCTTGTGCTAAGTGTATATCTTCCAAATTTATTAAAGCTTTTAATTCAACTACAACACAATTTTCTACGATAAAATCTGCTCTTCTTGTTCCTACATTTATACCATCATAAAAAATAGGTTGCTCTTTTTCTTTTTCAAAAGATAATCCAGCACGTTCAAACTCAATACTTAAACATCTTTGATAAATAACTTCTTGAAAGCCGTTACCCAAAGTATTATGTATTTTCATTGCTCCACCAATAATTTTATATGTTATTTCTTCTAATTCCATTTTATTTTCCTTTGTCTGAATCAGGATTCACTGGATTTTAGGATTAGCAGGATTATTTTGCATTAGATTAACCCAATCCTGTAAATCTTTTAATCCTGAAAATCCTGATTCAGACAATTATCCTTTCAGAAGCATCTTTTAATCTATCAACACTAGCACATAAAGAAATTCTTATATATCTTTTTCCATTATTTCCAAAAATAAAACCAGGGGTAATAAAAACATGCTTTTTAGCTAAAATATCTTCTATTAATTCTTCTCCACTGTTTAAAGCATCTGGAATTTTAGCCCAAAAAAACATACCTTCTTGATTTTCACTATATTTGCAATTTAAAGCATTTAGTATCTCTTTTGCATAAAATTTTCTTTTATTATATTCTTCATTTCTTTTGTCATGCCATTCTTCAGAGTTTTTTAAGGCTTCTATTGCTGCATGCTGAACAGGTAAAAACATTCCAGAATCTATATTACTTTTGAATTTTAAAATAGTATCAATATATTCTTTTTTTCCAGAAATCCATCCAATTCTCCAACCAGCCATATTATGAGATTTACTAAGAGAATTTAATTCTAAGCAAACTTCTTTTGCATTAGGTAAAGATAAAATACTAGTAGGTTTGTCAGTATTTAAAACTAAACTATAAGGATTATCATGACATAATAAAAACTTTTTTTCTAAGGCTAAATTAATTAATTCTTCAAAAACTTTTTTATCAGCTTTTGCTCCTGTAGGCATATTAGGATAGTTCAACCACATAATTTTTACTTTGGATAAATCCATAGCTTTTAATTCTTCAATATTTGGTTGCCAATTATTATTTTCGGTTAAATTGTATTTTTTTATAATTCCACCAGCTAAATTAGTTACAGAAGAATATGTTGGATAAGAAGGATCTGCAATTAATACTTCATCGCCATTATTTAAAAAAGCCATAGAAATATGCAAAATACCTTCTTTAGAACCAATTAAGGGTAAAAGTTCTGTTTCAGGATTAAGTTCAACTTGATAAGTTTTTTTAGTCCATTCTGCAATAGCTTTTCTAAAATCAGGAATACCTTTATAAGCTTGATAACTATGATTTTTAGGATTTTTTGCTGAATTTATTAAGGCATTAACTGTTTCTTCAGATGGAGGCATATCAGGGCTTCCAATACCTAAATTTATAACATCTAGGCCTTCATCTTGCATTTTTTTTATTTGTGCAAGTTTAGAAACAAAATAATATTCGCTTACATTATCTAATCTTTTGGCTTGTTCAATTATCATAAATATTTTTCTCCTACTAAATATTCACCCAAAACAGTTAGTTCATTTACAGTTTTATTTACTATTTCTAAGGCTTTTTTATAAATAAAATAATCATTAAATTCTAAATCTAAATGAAAAAAGTATTCCCATTCTCTTCCTAAGACAGGTAAAGATTGAATCTTAGTTAAATTAATATCCAAACTAGCAAATGATATTAAAATATTTGCCAAACTACCACTTTTATGGCTTAAGTTAAAACATATAGAGGCTTTATTTGCTTTATCATTTAAAATTTTAGAGCAGTTATTTTCGTTTATATCTTCATTTTCTTTTATTATTAAAAATCTAGTATAGTTTCTTTTATTTGTTTCAATGCTTTCAGCTAAAACTTCTAAATCAAAAGCTTCTGCTGCTTCCAAACTTGCAATAGCTCCAATTCCTTTTAAGTTTTTTTCTCTTATTTCTTTTGCACTTAAAGCTGTATCTGTACTTTCAGCTAATTTTATATTTGGGTAATAAGTTTCAAAAAAATCTTGGCATTGCAATAAAGCCATTTGATGAGATCTAACTTCTGTTAATTCTTCTATTTTTTGATTTGGTAAAGCCATAAGATTTTGTTGAATCCTTAAATAGACTTCTCCTATAATATTTACATTGTAATCTCTTAATAAAGCATAATTAGGTAAAATCGAACCAGCTACAGTATTTTCTATGGCTACAACTCCAAAATTAACTTCTTGTCTTTCCAAAGAATTAAAAACTTCTTTGAAAGTTTCGCACATAACTACTGCTATTTCTTTTCCAAAAAACTTATTTGCAGCTATTTCATGGAAAGAAGCTCTAAATCCTTGTATTGCTATTTTTTTATTCATTATCTTAACTCCAGATTCATAACTCATCCCCCTCCCCCCTTCTCTTTGTTAAAAGAGAAGAGGGAACTAACAATAACTCCCTCTCTTTAGATGAAGAGAGGGTTGGGGTGAGTTCTGATATATTCAAACAAAAAAGCCTCGGTTTAAATCGAGGCTTTTTGCTATATCTTTTTCTTGGCAACAAAAACTACCACGATTTTTCAATCGAATAATAATAGTAATAATAGTTGCTTTTAAAACTCATTTTAAATTTTTTTTAAACTAAAAATAATTTATATATTAGATTTTATCAGAAAATTTTATGCTACGAGTAAAAATATTAAAAAACTTTACAAGTAAGTTTATTTTACATTACTTAATATTAATCCCCACAACATTTTTTATATTTTTTACCACTGCCACAATAACAGGGATCATTTCTTCCTATTTTAGTATTTATTTTATTTTTAGGATTAATACCATCTACATAAAACCATTTACCTGCTTCTTTTTTAAAAAAGGATAATTCATGTAAAAAATCATTCTCTCCTTTATAATTATAACTAGCAATAAATTCTACATAACCTATATTGTCATTAATAAGCCCATCTTTAGTTTTAACTATTTCTAATTTTAACCATTTAGAATTAATAGACCATTCTTCCATACTTTTATAAGTATATAAACTTTTTTTTGTTTCATGTGTTGTATCTATTAAGTAATTAATTTCTGTTTTTGCATAAGCTGAATATCTTGATCTCATTAATTTTTCAGCAGTTTCTGGTAATTTTACTTTTTTATGAAAGGGTTCACAACATTCAATATATAATAATTCTGAGCAACAAGGGCATTTTTCTTGGTTCATTAAAAATATCTAAAAAATATCTAAAAATACTAATTATTAAATATTATACTTAAATATGATAAACTTAGACATCTTATTTTTATTGGTTTTTATAATTTATGTCATCATCATTTGATTTTATTTTGAATATAATAAATAAAATTAGTAAAAAACTAAATATAACTAATATTTATTCTTTTAATGAAGATGATTTAATTATTGATTTACCTTTAAAAAAAATTGCTTTAAGCAAAGTCATCGAAGAAACTAAAAATGAAGAAGTTTTTATTGGGTTTTTAAAAAATATTCCTATATATACTATAATAAAAAATTTAAATATAGAAAAAGATCTTTTTCTGATTAATCTAAGTAATATAGAATTATCTTTTGGAATTAAAAATACTTTAAAAAGAAATGACATAAATATTTTAAATATAAATCCTGATATTTCTATTATTTATAAAACTAAAAATCAAGTACTTATTGATTTTATAACTAAAATAACTTATTTTTCAAATTTTATAAATACTACTAAAACAGAAACTGATTATCATAATTATATAAATTTAAATTCTGAAAAAATAGATTTATTTAGATCTGATATAAGAATAGCTAATTTATATAACGATATAAATTCTGGAAAATATAAAGTCTTATCTATAGATTTTTTTGATACTTTAGTTTTTAGATTATGTTCTATGCCAAATGGATTATTTCTTACTTTATATAAAAAACTTTTAAAAGAAGGTCTTATTGAAGATATTTATAATAAAGAAGAATTTATGGTTATAAGACAAGTAGCAGAAGTATCAGCAAGACAAGAATTAATAAAAAATGGTGTAGTAGAAATAACAATAGAGCAAATATATGCTAAATTAATTAATTTAATTAGTGATATTCCTAAAGCAATAGATATAGAAAAAAATTTAGAAATAGAATTTTGTTTTGTTAATCCCTTTTTAGAGTCATTAATAAAATATGCTAAAGCTAAAGGTATAACTATAATTATTACTTCTGATATGTACTTAGCTCAAACTGATTTAAAAAATATTTTAGCTAATAATAATTTTGATGTATCTTTGATAGATTATTTTTTTGTATCATCAGAATATAATGCTTCTAAATATGATAAAACACTTTATTATAAAATTTTTAATTATTTTAATATAAAATCAAATGAATTAATTCATATAGGCGATAATATTGGTTCCGATTATAATAATGCAGTTGAATTAGGAATAAAATCTTATCTTTACATAGATCATCAGTATTTATTAAATTCAAGACAAGGTGAAGGTTACTTAATTAATCATAAATTAAATGATTATTCTAATATAGCTTTTAGAAAAATTTTTTCTAATATGTTTATAAGTGAAGATGTGAAAGAAAATATTCTTTTTAAATTAGGTACAACTACTTTAGCACCAATTCTAACCTCTTATATTTATTGGGTATTATTTGAAGCAAAAAGAAAGAATATAAAAAATATTTTAGTAGTAATGAGAGATGGTGATATTTTTGCAGAAATGCTTAAAAAAGTATCTTTATCTTTAGACTATGATTTAAATATAGCGTATTTTTATAGTTCCAGATTATCATCTATTTTACCAGCACTTTATGAAGATCTTTCTATAGATAACTTAATTATTTCTACTAGGTTTTTACTTAATACAGAAAATAAATTTGCAGAAACCAAAACTATTTTAAGTAAATTAAGTTTAACTTTTTCTGATAGTTTTTTTTATGAACATAAATTACCTAAAATTGTTGAGCTTGATAATGAAAATCTTGGTAATTTTTTTAAAAAAATATTATCTACAGATTTAAAAGAACAATTAGAATATTTAATAAAAGAAAGAACGTCAAATTTTTTAGAGTACACTTTATCTTTAATAACAGAAAATAACTCTAATGAAAATATAGGTATTATTGATTTGGGTTATGGAGGAAGTGTTCAAAGTTTTTTACAAAGAATTTTTAAACATAAAAAAATAAATTATACCTTATATGGATTATATCTATTTACTAATAAGGGTATATTAGATAAGCCTTTAAAAGAAAAAAGTTTTTATAAGTCTTATTTATCATCTGTATTTTTTTCTAGTAGTTTGATTAATTCTTATTCAACCCATTTAGGTGTTTTTGAAACAATATTATCTTCTTTAGTTGGAACGGCTGTCAATTATAATGATAATTTTTTAGGAGTGAATCAAGAATTGGCTGAAGTAAAAGAAAGTTCTACTTATAAAGTAATTAATAAAATAAAAGAGGGGATTCTTTTATATAATGATTTTTATACTAAAATAGTAAGTTCAAAAAAAGATTTATTTTTAAATTATTTTTTTGATAAGAATTATATATTACAAGAAAATTCAGCTATTTTAGCCAGATTCCATGCTATGCCTTTCGAAGAAGAATTAGCTGTTTTAAATACATTAGATTGTAAAATATGGTTAGAAGAAAGTCTTAAAAATAAAAAATAGTATTTATATAAAAGTAAATTTAAATATTAAAAAAAGTTGCTAGTACACTGTAAAGTAAGTCTTACATAACTCATCCCCCTACCCCTTCTCTTTGTTAAAAGAGAAGGGGAGAAAGTTAAGATACCCCTCTCTAATGACTTAGAGAGGGGTTGGGGTGAGTTAAGATAAAAAGAATTTTTTGATACTAGCAACTTAGATTAATTAAATAAAAATACTTATTCTGAAATAGAATTCATAATTTTATCTTTCATTTTTTTAATTTTTTCATTATCATCTTTTTTATTGGTTAAATCTACTCCCAATTTTTCACTTAAGATTAAAGAGATAAGAGCTTCAAAGGCATTAAAACTACTATTATTTTCAGCATTTCCTCCCATACTAATAATAGTTTTAGGAACAATATCTATATTACCTTGTTTGATAGCATCAGTAAAACGAACCATTATATCTTGCATAATTTGATATTTAGCTCCACCATAAGCATTAACTTGTTCTTCCATTGCTATAGCTTTGCCTATACCTACTTGAGCTTCTTTTTCAGCTTCAGCTTCAGCTATTTTTTTAATTTTTTCTGATTCTCCATCAGCTAAAATTCTTATTTTTTCAGCCTCACCATTTGCAAGGGTTCTTATTTTCTCTGCTTCGGCAGAAGCTAATATTTTTATTTTTTCAGCTTCTTGTGTTGCTTTTTTATATTCAGCTTTACCTTTATTTTCTTCTACTTCTATATCTATAGATGAAGCTGTAAGATTTTTTTGTTGTTCAGCTTTGGCTTCAGATTCTCTTAATTCCCTTTCTTTAGTAGCAGCTCTTTGTTGAACTTCATAGGTTTTTACTTTTTCTTCTGCAATTTGTCTTTCTCTTAGTTGAGTAAGTATAGTTTCTATTTTAGTATCATTAGGAGAACTGCTAGGAGTACCTATTAAAACTTCTTCTAATTCTAAATTATATCTATCAAATTTTTCAGCCATTTCTGTATGAGCTATATCTTGTAATTCTCTTCTATTATGAATTAACTCAATTAAAGTTTTAGTTTGACCAATATTTTTGAAATAAGAACTTATCATAGGATCTAAAGATTGTTCAACTAATTTTGTAATATCTCCAAATCTTTGTATAACTAAGGGAGCTTTTTTATAATCTATATGTATTACTATACTAAGAGGTAGTAAAGGTTCAAAAGCATCTTTGGTTATAAGAGAAACTTCTTTTAAGTTTTCATCGTATTTATGTGTTCCAAATTGAGTACTAATCCATTTTAAAATAATATTGGTAGTTGGAACTGGAATTATTTTACCAGAATAAGTGTTAAAAGCATATTTACCAGGCATTAAAGGTTCACTCCAAACACCACTATAACCTTTTTCTACTAATTCTCCATGAGTGTAAGCATCCCCTGATTGATCTGTTCCTTTTTCTCCGGTATAAGATACAACTACTCCTACATAACCAACATCAATTATAGTTTTATTTATTAGTTCAACAGTAGCAAAAAGTCTATTAATATAATAAGTTCCATCTACTAAAACGTGATGTTGTCTTCCTCTAAAACCTCCAGCTAATAAAAATTTTTCTATATCTTGAAAATTATTATGATAAGTAGCTTGGTTATTAGGATTATCTCCAACAATAGGAGCTATAATTTGTCCATTTGGTAAAGATTTACCATCATGAGTAGTTAATATTCCAATTTTATCTTCATTTCCTCTTATTACTATAGGATAAAAAGCATCTCTAGCTAATAATACTTTATGCATGTTATCTACAGCATCTTTTTCTGTTGTATTTTCTAGAGGAAAATAATAAACTCTATTCGATGTAAATATTATAAATTGAGCAAGATTAAAAGCATAAGTTCCTTCTCTTACGATTTCTCTTTGTTGTCCTTTTTGTCCACCATTATATAAAAAACCTCTAACATCTTGAAAGTTATTTCCTTTACTTACAACTTTAGCTAAAGTTTGTGTTGGATCTAAAGGTTTTCCATCTCTTGCAAATACATATCCTATTTGTCCTTGTGGAATAGTAACAAGTGGTAAAATATGTATTTTATACATAATAGGAGATCTAAAATGGATACCTCCTCTTAAAACTTCTGCTTGAATACCAGCTTCTCCATCTAAAGCTATAATTTTATCACTTAAAGAGCCTTTTGGTGACCACCATTTTTCTACAATTCCTATTTTATTGTTAGGTATAATTCTAAGTCCCATAATTTTTAAAACAATAAAACTTATACCTATAAAAGTAATTAAAAAAACTAAAAAATTCATAAATTTTCTACCTCATAAACAATATAGATGATTTTTAGACAAAACAAATAAATTAGTTAATAAAAACTATATTTATAACTATATTTATTTTTATTCGAAATGATTACATATAACTTGATTTGAAGATTCTAAAAAGTTTAAACTACTTTAGGATCTTTATTATTAATGCATGATTTTGTTTTAAATTAACTCAGGACTAATATTGATTTTAAGTGTAATTTCATAAAAAGATTTTTTATTATACCTACATTAGGTATATAATTTTTTTTAGAGCCCTTAATCTTTTTGTAGCTAATAATAGCTTTCATTTTTTTACCTATACTTAGTTGTTACTATGTTGAACAACTTATAATTATTATATCACTTTAAAAAAAAATTTAAATAGTTTTTTATTTGTTTTTTACTAATATAAATAATAATATATTTATTTATATTAAAAATTTAGCTGTTAATCTTAAAGATAAAAAAATAAGCTTAATTTATTAATAATATAAGATATTTTTTTACTTATTTAAAATGTAAATTTTTATATACAATCAATTTAAGACATTATTTAAGTTTAATTTTATTTTTTATCTTTAATTAATTTTTCAGTTTGCCCAGTTCTCATATATAAGTTAATTAGGTTACTATAGGCTTTACTAAAATTTGGATCTAATTTTAAAGCTTCATTATAAAACTTTTCTGCTCTTTTATCATTTTTATTCATTTCATAACAAAAACCTATATTATTATAAGCAGTTGCATTTTTTTTAATATTTAGAGCCTTTTCTGAAAATTTTATACAATTTAAAGCATCTTTATTTTCTAAATAAGCAAAACCTAAATTAATAAAATCTGATTCATTTTTAGAACCTAATTCTATACTTTTTAAATAATAAGGAATTGATTCTTTATATTTATTTTGATTTATATAATTATCTCCTATTAAAGAGGTAATATTATAATTTTTTGAATCAAGTTTTAAAGCTTTTATTAAATAGGTTTCACTATCTCTAAATTGAGAAAATCTTTTATATAAATCAGCTATTTCTAAATAAATTGAAGTATTTTTATTCTTATTAGATAATTCTTTTTCATTTAAAAGATATTTTTCATAAAAAAATTCAGCTTTATCAAGGTTATTTGTTACGTTATAAAAATAAGCTAATTCATAATTTATTTTATTTGTTTTTTCTTTGGATAATAAATTTTTAGTTATTTTGTTAAATATTTGATCATTATTTAAAATAGAAAATAGATATAATTTTAAAAGTTCTTTATTATTATCAAATTTTATTAGCTCAAGCCCTTTTTTTATTAATGAAGTATTTTTACTTAGTTTATTAGTTATATCATAATATTTTTTACTATTTTCTTTATCATTAATTAAATAATAAAAAGAAGCTAGACAAAAATATCCATAAGGACTTTTGGGAAAAATATTAACAAATTCTTTCATATGATTTATAGCTTTATTTATATTGTTTTCTTCTAAATATATAAATGATATGTTATAAAAAGCTTCAAACGATTTTTTATTTATTTTTATTAGTTTTTCATAATATTGAATGGCTTGATTATTATTATTATCCAATTGTTCTGAATAAGCTAAAAAAAGTAAAGCATTCTGGTTATCAGGATTATTTAAAAGTAATTCTTCAGACATTTTTTTGCAGAAAAATATATAATTTTTATTTTTTAAATTACTTTCTTCTAAAAAAAATGAAATTAATTCTTCTAAATCTTTGGTATTATTTGATTTATTTAAAAAATTTTCAGCTGTTTTTATAAATAAATCATTTGAATATAATTGATTTTCTACTTCTTTTAAAGATTTTATATTATTAATTACTTCATTATATTTTTTGTCTAATAAAAAAATTTGAGATTTAATTAAATAAGCTTCTTTATTTTTTTTATTTAAACTGATACATTTATCTATAAATTTTAAAGCTTTATCGTATTCATTTTTTTCTAAATATATTCTACCTATTTCTAAATTTGTATAATAATAAAATTCATTTATAAATTCTTCTTTTTTATTTGAATTTTTTTCTATAAGTCCAAATTTTAAAGGGAAAATATTTTTTTCTAAACTTTTTTCTAAATAGAATAAACATTTATTTTTTTCATTTAAGTTTTTATAGGCATTAGCTAAAATAAATAGTTCTATAGAATTAAGAGTTTCTTTTTTATTTTCTATTAAATCAATAGTTTTTTTGTAATAACCCATCATATTTAATGAATTATAGTAATTAATTGGATATTCTAATTTTATATTATTATTAATAGCTTTTTCAGAATAATATAAAGCTTTATTATATCTACTATTTTCAGAATAAGTTGTTTGCTAATTTTTCATAAATATCTTTATTATTTTTATTTTCATTTAGAGTTTTTTCTAAATATTCTATAGAAGTATAATATTCTTCTTTTTCAAATAATTCTATACCTTTTATAATTATTTTCTGTTTTATTTTGAATATTTATATTATTAGATTTTGAGTAGCTAATATTAGAATAATTAAAAAAACAAAATAAAATAGAACTTAAAGTTAAAATAAATTTTTTATTCATAATAAAACCAAAAAAAGATAATATAAAATTGTACTTTAATTTTAATATTTTTAAAAGTAATAAAATAGATTGAATAAAAATTCAATCTATTTAGTTTATATATTTAATCTAAGTTGCTAGTATAAAAAAAATTTTTTATATTATAGATTTTAAACTTTTCTTATTTTATGTTTATTTAGAGCATATTGTATAAGTTTATCAATTAGATCTGAATAAGAAATACCAGAGTGTTCCCACATTTTAGGATACATACTTATTTTTGTAAAACCCTGTATAGTATTAACTTCATTTACATATAATTGATTTTCATCAGATAAAAAGAAATCAATTCTTGCCATACCTTCACAACCAAGTGTTTTATAAACATCTATAGATAAACTTCTAACTTTATTAGAAATTTCAGTGCTGATATCAGCTGGTATTTTTGTAGAAGCTCCTTTTTCATCTATATATTTAGCATCATAAGAATAAAAATCATGAGAAGGAACAATTTCTCCAACAACAGAAGGTATAGGTTCTTCATTTCCCATAACAGAACATTCTAATTCTTTTCCTTTGATAAACTCTTCTATTAAAATTTTTGTATCAAATAAAAAGCTTCATCTAAGGCTTTGTTAAATTCTTCTTCATTTCTAACTTTATTTATACCAACAGAAGAACCTGAATTAGCTGGTTTAACAAATAAAATATTTCCCAATTTATTAGTTGCATCAAAAAACTTAAATTATTTCTATTATTTTTAGTTAAAGTAATAAAATTAGAAATTGGAATATTAGCATCTCTTAAAAGTCTTTTTGTAAAATCTTTATCCATACAAACAGCAGAACTTAAAACATCTGGTCCAACAAATGGAATTTCTGCTAATCTAAAAATCCTTGTAAAATACCATCTTCACCAGTTGAACCATGAATAATAGGAAAAACAACATCAATATTCCCTATTGAATTTAAATTTGAAGTTTTTACTAAATTATTTTCTTAACCTCGAATTAATCCTATATTTTCATTAGATTCATTTAATTTTATTAATTTAGGACTATTTTCATTTAAAAGATATTTTGAAGAATTATTTAAATGCCATTTTCCTTGTTTATCTACACCAATTAAAACAATTTCATATTTATCTTTATTTATTGCATCTATTATATTTTTAGCAGATTGTAGAAACTTCATGTTCTACAGATTTTCCGCCAAATAAAATACCAACTCTTATTTTACCCATATTAACCTCAAATTTTTTATGTTTCAAATTTATCTAAAAAATCATTTAACCATAAATCAGCTTCTTCTAATGAATTAAAGTATTCAGATTCCAAGATTCTTTATCAGATATAGAAGAAAAAATTTAACATAAAAAACTTTTTTTCCGCTATTTCCAAAACTAAAAGCTTTATCACCAACTTTAGCTTCTAATATTTCTGTTTTATAAATGTAATCTAAATTATATCTAGTAGTTTCATCTATTCTTAAAAATTTTGCCATAATAAAAACCATAAAAAACATTTTATATCTACATTCTAGAATTTTATCATAGTATAGTTTTTAATTATTTTTTTTGGAAAAAATGTTTATAATTTTTTAGTACGATATATCATATTTTAAGTAATAATATGTTTCTTAAAGAAACCTTAACCTAAAAGGATTATTATAATTTTTACTGGTATAATATATATTTGAAGGGAGGTGATTTAAAATGGGATGGACAACCATAATACAAATGTTTACTGGAATGTCTAGTTTAGTCTCAGTAGAAAAAGAGGAAAATTAATAAACTAGAAAAATTTCATTACAACGGCGTAATGATTCAAAAAAAATTCAAAAAATTGCAAAAACTTTTAAGACTAAAAATATAATCAAAAAAATATCAAAATGTTGTATAATTAAATAAGAATTACTTTTTTAGAGAAGAAACTTGTTTCCGCGCTGGAAACTTAAAACTATATTTATTTGCTAAAAATTAAAAAAATCTACTTAATATTTCTATTATTAATCCAAAAAAAATGATAATATTTATAGGAAATAAAGGAAATGAAAAAAATATAATAATAAAAATATCAAACTTATTATAAAAAATTTTATTGAAAATATATTGAATTGTAAAAAAAGAGAGAACATATATAAAGTAAAAAATAATGAAAAAAATATAGTTTCATCTAACATATTAAAAAAACTATATTTTTTAATAAAAAAAGTATTAATATCTATTATTTCTTCTTTTTCTTATAGAAAAAAATAATTTATTATGTACAATAATAAAAATATAAAAAAATAATAGAATAAATTTATTACTGTTAAACTAAAAGAAAATTTAAACAGTTTATCTAAATTTTCTTTTGCTTCAAAAACATTTATTAATAATTCTCTTTTTACTTTATTTATTAAAATAATTATATAAGTTGATATAAAAGGAGATAATATTAATCCATAAAAAAGTGTTTCTAAGCTTCTATCTCTAATATTTTTAACCTGATTTCTATTATTTTTTAATTATAACAAAATTTTTTTATAAAATCTGAAAAGATTTTTCAATGAAAAAACTTTAGTGATCATTATAACTAAAATTAAAAAATAGGTTTTTATTAGTGAATATATTAGTTTAAATAAAAATGTATTGATAAAGATATTTTTATTCTGAAACTTAATTTAAATTAATTAGTATGCTAATTAAATATGTATAGTTTAAAATTTATAATCCTTATAATAAAAGTTACTTTTGTTTTTTAAGGAAAATTTATTTTAAAATAATAAGGAAAGTTTTTTTATTTAATATATAGAGTCTTAGAATATAAATAAACTAGAAATATAAGATATAAAAGTTTGTCTAAAATTTTTTTTACAAAAAAAATTTTAGACAAATAAAGTATTTTTATAAAGTGAGAACGCCTTTCTTTGTAGTTTTTTTGAGAGACAATAATGTAAATAAAAAAATGTTGATAATTATAAAACTAATTAGAATAACTATGATTATAGTTTTATTTAATTTTTCAGGATTAAATTATAAAATGTTTTTTATAGAGGAAAAATATATAAAGTAAAATTTTCACGAAGAAAAACTTTTGTTTATTTTATAATAAAAATACTAGGTATAAGTTTTTTTGGAATAAAATGAATTTTTTTATATACAAAAAAATAAATTATCAATAATAGCTATAAGTTTATATAATCAATGTATTAAACTTTCCATTATTGATAATTCATATTATCAATAATAGAAATATCGTTCAAATATATAATTATAACAGCCTTTTATTTTAGTTTTCTCAAGAAAAATTTTTTATTTTTAAAACAAAATCTATTTGATAAAATAAAATTAAACAAAAGAAAAATAGTGATTTAAATAACAATATAATTTATTTTTGATTTTTAAAATACTTTTTTCTTATTTAATAAGAATATATTCAGAAATTAAATTACTTTCTTATAATTAATTTAAATTAATTAGTAAACTAACTATATTAGGTTTTCATGATTAACTTTTACCTAAAAAAGAGTTATAATAAAATTATTCTAATTTAAATAATAAAATTGAGTGGAAATTTACCTAAAAAAATAATTTAAATAATATAGAATTAAATGGAAATATTTTCATATTTAATTCTATTGATATAGATTTACTAATATATTTTTTGCCTATTAGTAAAAATATTGATTTTTTTCTTCAAGGAAAAAACTAATTCCTAATCAATATGATTTTAAAAGCTTTAAAATATAAAGGTAAAAATAAATACAAATTTACTCTAAAAATATAAAAATAATACTTATGTTTTTGATATTCATGATGAAAAGAAAAATTTTATTTATAATATAAATGTATTTATTAATGATAAATTAGAACTTTCTGAAAAATAAATTATAAAAATAATAATAATCTATCTATAAATTTTGCAGTAAGTTTTTTCAAAAAACAATATTAATTTTTTTAGGTATATTAATTTACCTTTTTATTCAAAAATAATAAATGATTTTATAATAATAATATATATACTTATTTTTTATATGATACTCTCACCTTTTTATATTTTATATAAAGAGCATATTTTAGTAAAAAAAGAATTAGATTTTATTTTAATAAAAATATTATGAATATAAAAAAAATTAAATGTGAAATTAAAAATATAACAAAAAATTTTTCAAAAGGAAAAATATTAGATTTATGTACAGGAAATGGAGATTTTATAGATTTTATAAAAGATGAATTAAAAAACTTTTCTGAAATTATTGGAGTAGATATTCATAATAGAAATATTGAAAAAGAAAATTTTATTTATAGAAAAATGGATATTTATAATTTAAATTTTCCTCAAAATTACTTTGATATAATAACCATATCAAATTCTTTGCATCATATAGAAAATTTAGAAATAATATTTTCTTCAGTAAAAAAATATTTAAAAGAAGATGGTTTTTTTATAATAAATGAGATGTTTTCTGACAACCAAAGTTCTCCACAGCAAACTCATGTTCTATTACATCATTTTTCAGCAGAAATAAATAAATTAGAAAATATTTATCATAGAGAAACCTATAAAAAAGATGAAATTAAAAATATTATAAAAACAAATAATTTTATTATTGAAAACAAATTTGAATTTTATTTTAAAGAAAGTATCGCAGGAAATCAAATTTCAGAACTTATAGATAATTTATTAAAAAAAGTTCCGCAAGAAAAAAAAGAAGAGTTTACAACTAAATCAAAATATATAATAGAAAATTATTTATTTTATGGTTTTCAAAATGCAACTCAATTATTATTAATAACAAAACCTAATAAAAGTATTTAAATCACAAAAAGCTATATTTTAAAGAATAAAATATTTTATTTTATTTTTATTAGTTTTATAAGGAAGAATAAAATTATAAAAGTATTTCTAAATTATAAAAGTCAACTTTTAGAATACATAAGTTTCCGCGCGGAAACTTGTATCTTCTAGATCAAATTTTACTCGTAAGTTTTACCTTTTACTTTTATATATCCACTAGGATGTTTTGGATTATCTGACTTATGTGTCCAATGTAAAACCATTTCTGGTTGAGCATTTATAATTAAATCACCTTTTATTTCTACATTATCATTTACTTCTAATGGAACATAAGGTGCATAAGTTGTATCATGAGCAACTTTTATTATTTTTCCAGCATATTTTCCTTGAGTAAACTTAATTTTAAAAAGCTCATGTTTTAGTCCATCATTATCATCTGGTAATTTTTCAGTAACTGTACCAAAATAAATACCATGTTCTATTATACTTTGAGGATTTCCTTTTTTTGCCTGAATAATAGTCTGAGCTAAAGTTTGATTCTGCTCTAAATTTTGCTCAGGTAAAATTTGTAAACTCTCTTGATTAGAACAACTAATTAAAAATAATGTTAAAATAAATAATGATATTTTTTTCATAAACTATTCCTATAATAATACACATATTTATCTTAACAAAAATAGCTTAATTTAATATTATTTAGATATTAAGTTTTATAGTAAAAAGGGGAATTCCCCCTTTTTACTATTTTTTTAAAGGCATTATACTTTCTATAATATCTCTTTCTACTTCTATATTTTTAGTTTCATCGCCATCTTGCCAATATAAAATATAAGCAGCGAAATTATTAGAACTATTTGGATCAATAAAACCTAATACAGCAAAATTTACTCCTTTTCCATTTAAAAATCCTTCTCCTAAAATTTCATAACCGCTAAAACCATTTAAATTTCTTTTTTTATCAGATGTTATTTTAAGACCTTTTTTATCTAAACCTAAATCTTCAAATGCAGCTTGAGCTACATCATGTTCATTTACAGTATTATCTTTCCAAGGATAAATTTCAAAAGTTAAACTTTTATTTTCTGCTATATATTTAGTTGTAGTATTTTCTGTTTCTTTCAAATCTGATGGTAAAGAAAATTTTAAATTATATTGAGTCCAATTAACATCTTCCCAAGCAGTATCTGTTCTTGGTCCAGCATTTGCAACTGAAGTCATAATAATAAAAGGAGAAATTAAAGCTACTAAATACTTAGAAATTTTTTTTGATTTAAAAAAGTTCAAGGTAAAATCCTCTTTGATAAATATAAAGATAAATTAATATTATTTCTTTGAAGCAATTAAGTCAATATTAAATTTCTTATTTAGATAAAAATATGTGATAATTAATTAGTAAAATTATAGTTTTTTAGTGAAAATGAAAAAAGATTTTGAAACTTACAATCAATTCAATGATATTTTAAATAAAGAAAAACATAAAACAAAAGATAATAAATTAAATTCTCATGAAAGATTAGCTATTTTATTTGATAATGGAGAATTTAAAGAAATATTCAAATATTCAAGTTTATCTAATTTTGCTGAAAATTTTAACGATGGAGTAGTTTGTGCTTTTGGTAATGTAAATAATAAACCTATTATGGCTTATGCTACAGATTTTTCTTTTGAAGGTGGCAGTATTGGAATTCATCAAGCTAAACAAATATCAGAAATTTATAGATTAGCAAAAAATCATGGAATACCTATAGTTGGTTTACTAGAATCTGGTGGGGCAAAACTAACTGAATCTATTCATATTATGGAATCTTATGCAGGTATTTTAAAAGATGCTGTTTTTGCTTCAGGTTATATACCACAAATAGCTTGTACATTTGGTCATTGCATAGGAGCTACAGCTTTTTTAGCCTTATTAAATGATTTTATAGTTATGGAAAAAAATTCTAATATATCAATAGCCGGAGCTAATATAAATAAACAAGCTACAGGAGAAGATCTTACTCAAGAAGAAATAGGTGGAACTGATATTCATACTAAACATTCTGGAGCAGCTCATTTTGTTGAACTTGGAGAAGAAAATAGTATTAAAAAAGTAAGAGAAATACTAAGTTGGTTACCTCAAAATAACAAAGAAAAAAGTTTTATAAAAATAACAGAAGATTCTGAAAATAGAGAAGAAGAAAGTATTTTTAATATTTTACCAGAAGATGAAATGAAACCATTTGACATAAAAAAATTAGTTAAATTATTTACAGATAATAATGAATTTTTAGAAATACAAAAAGATTTTGCTAAAAATATAATAATAGGTTTTGCCAGATTTTCAGGTATTCCTGTTGGAATAATAGCTAATCAACCAGCTTATATGGGTGGGGCTTTAGATAGTAAAGCTTTTAAAAAAGTAACTAAATTTATAAATATATTATCAAATTATAATTTACCTATGATTAGTTTTGTAGATGTACCTGGTGCAGTACCAACATCTGAAGAACATAAAAAAGGTATTTTAAATTTAGGAGCTGCTTATTTACAAGCTTTGGGACATCATAAAGAATTAAAATTAAGTATTCTTGTAAGAAAATGTTTTGGTGGAACATATAGTATGATTAACCCTAAAATTTCAGGTGGTGATATTATTTATGCTTATCCTAATGCTTCAGTTGGAATAATGAGTGAAAGAGCTATGGCTACTATATTAGGTGAAAATTCAAAAATAAAACAAAAAATGGATCTATTACATGAAAAAGGATTAAGATTAGATCATCCTGTTTTTGCTGTATCATCATCATATATAGATGATATTATTGATCCTAAAAAAACTAGAATTGAAATAATAAAGGTATTAAAAGCATTTAAAAATAAATATTTAATTGATATTCCAGATAAAAAAGTTTTTAATTTCCCTTTATAAATTAGATTAGTTTTTAAAATAATCTTAAATTTTCGCTAAAAAACTACTAATTATCTACTAATAATTTTTTAAGCTTTATTATGATATAATCCTATATATAAAATATAAATGATTATATTTAGTATTTAAATATTTATAGTGTATAAAACACTGGAGAATATTATTTTATGAGTAATAAAAAATTAATTTTAAGTATTAGTTTATTTCTGTTTATTTTTTCTTGTTCAAATCCTAATCAATTAAATTTACTTCAGACTGATAAAGCCTCATTATTAAAAGTAAACACTACAGATTCTAATAAAAATAACGAAGTTTTAAATAAATTAAAAGATATTTTAGAAAAAAATGGGAAAATATCTGATGAAGATATAAATATAACAGTATATAATTCTGTTGTTGCTTCTGTTGTTGGTATTAATACAACAAGTGTAGAAAAAGGTTTTTTTAGACAAAATGTGGTAAAAGGTTCTGGTTCTGGTTTTATTATAAGTAAAAAGGGACATATTTTAACAAATTACCATGTAGTTAATAATACTACCAAATTACAAGTAGTTTTATCTAATAAAAAAGCCTATTCTGCTAAAGTTATAGGTGGAAATGAAATTACTGATGTGGCTGTTATAAAAATAGAAGCTTCTGAAAGTGAATTAAATTCAGCTAATTTAGGTGATTCTTCAAATATTTCAGTTGGACAAAAAGTTCTAGCTATTGGTAGTCCTTATGGGTTGTTAGGAACTTTAACCACAGGAATTATAAGTTCCATTAATAGAAAATTACCTACTGAAGATGGTACTGAACTAGAAGGAATTATCCAAACTGATGCAGCTATTAATCCTGGTAATTCAGGTGGACCTTTAATTAATTCAAAAGGTGAAATAATTGGAATAAACACAGCTATATTTTCTCCTAATGGTGGAAGTGTGGGTATAGGATTTGCTATTCCTATTAATAAGGTAAAAGATTTTCTAAAAACAATATCTTTATAATAAATGGAAAATATAAAAGAAAATAAAAGTTATTACAATGTTAATAGCTTTTATTTATTATTTTTTAAAAGATTTTTTGATATTATATTATCTATTAGTTTAATTACTTTATTTTTACCTTTTTTTATTTTAATTCCAATATGTATAAAATTATCATCAAAAGGTAATATTTTTTTTAAACAAGAAAGGGTAACTCAAAATAACAAAAAATTTTATATGTATAAATTTAGATCTATGATTGAAAATGCAGAATTAGATACAGGTCCCATATTTGCTGATAATAATGATAAAAGATGTACAAAAATAGGTTTAATTTTAAGAAAATTAAGTTTAGATGAAATACCGCAATTTTTTAATGTTTTAAAAGGAGATATGAGTTTAGTTGGTCCAAGACCAGAAAGACCTTATTATATAGATATTTTTAGTAAAGATATACCTAATTATAACAATAGACATTCAGTTAAAACAGGTATAACTGGATTATCTCAAATAAAAGGATTAAGGGGTAAAACTTCAATAAAAGAAAGAACTAAATATGATTTAGATTATATAAATAAAATAAGCCTTTTTTATGATTTAAATATTATTTTTAATACAATAATTATTATTTTAGTTGAATTTATTAAATTTATTAAAACCATTTTATTGAGTCAAAAAAAAATTTTATAACTTATTAATATACTTATATTGTATAATAATAAGTGAAAATATGTTTTTTTAGGTAATTAAAGTGAAAGAAACAAAAGAAACTGATGCTTTATTTAGTAAGTTTCTAATAAAAAAAGGGTATCTAACAACTGATAAATTAATGAAATGCATTGATTTTCAAACTAATTTAGACAGAAGAAATTGGATTCCTATTGGCGATATTTTACTTAGATATAACTACATTACAGAAGAAAAATTAAACCATGCTAAAAATGAATTTAATAAAGAAAATGAAAGTAGTTCAAATCCTAATAATAATTTTAGAGGAACTATTAATTCTAAGGAACAAGATGCTGAAATAAAAAATGCTTTAAATAAAATTCAAAAAACTTCTAATGATTTTAGAACCACTAATTTGTCAAATAAAAATGCAAATGAAATAAAAAGTGCTATAAATAATTTACCTCAAACTAATAAACCAAATTTACCAGTACAAACTCCACCTACTGTAAACAAAGTAAACTTAGTTAATCCTCAACAAAATCAATTAGTTAAACCAATTTTACCTAATACAAATATACAACCTAATCAAAATTTAGGTCGAATTACATTAGGTAATTCACAACAAAATGATACTAAAAATATTCAAGAAGAAGTTAAAAAATATGCTACACCAAATAAAACAGTTCCACCACCCCCTCCTGTAGCTATGCAAAATGCTACAAATAACCAAGTTATTAGAAAACCTATTGGAGAAATTTTAATAGAAAAAGGAATTATTACTAGATACCAATTAAGTAATGCGTTACAATATCAATCTTCTTTAAATCCAACTAATTATAAACCCATTGGTGAAGTTATGATAGAAATGGGTTTTCTAAGTAAAACTCAATTAGATGATGCTTTAAAAGAACAACCAGAAAAAACAGGTAACGCAATTGGTGAAATATTAAAAAAATTAGGATTTATTAATGAAGCTCAACTAGCTGCTGTTTTATCTCAACAACATTCTGTTAGTGGTAAACCTATATTAATTGGAGAATTACTTGTTCAACATGGGTTTATTAGTCCAGAACAATTAGATCAAGCATTAAAAGTCCAAAAATCTATAAACAATAAGGCTATATGAACTACGATTTTGTCCATTGTAACTTACATTCAGAGTACTCACTTTTATCAGCTTCAAGTAAAGTTAAAGATATAGTAAAAACCGCTAAAAATGCTGGTATGAGTGCTATCGCCATAACAGATCATAATGTTATGTATGGAGCTATAGAATTTTATAAAGCTGCTAAAGAAGCTCAAATAAAACCTATTATAGGTTATGAAGCTTATTTAGCACCTAAAGGCATGTCTGATAAAACCACAAAAGAATATTATAATTTAGTTTTATTAGCTAAAAGCTACGAAGGTTACCAAAATTTAACTCAAATATTATCAGCTAGTTATACTGATGGATTTTATTATGTACCTAGAATTGATATGGAACTTTTATCCAAACATCATAAAGATGTTATTGCTTTATCAGCTTGTTCTAATGGAGAAATTTTTTCATCTTTATTAAGAGGTAATTATGAAAAAGCGTTAAATATAGCTTCTAATTATAAAGATATTTTTGGAGATAACTATTATTTAGAAATAGAAGATCATGGAATGCAATCTCAAAAAAAAGTAAACCCCATGATTTTAAAACTTGGTAAAGAACTTGGTATAAAAGTTGTAGCTACTAATGATTGTCATTATACAAAAAAAGATGATGCTCTAGCTTGGGAAGTTTTAACTTGTATAAAAAATGGTGTAAAACTAGATGATAATAAGAATCCTTTAGAAGGTGAAGAACATTATATAAAAACGCCTCAAGAAATGTTTGGTGTTTTTCATGAAATACCTGAAGTTTTAAAAACTAGTTTAGAAATAGCTGAAAAATGTCATGTAATAATACCTATGGGAAAATCTATTTTACCTCATTTCCCTCTACCTCCTAACCATACAGCTGAAAGTTATTTACAACAAACTTCATTAGAAGGTTTAAAAAGAAGATATAAAGAAATAACACCTGAAATAAATAAAAGGTTTTTTTATGAAATAGAAATAATTAATAAAATGGGTTTTGCTGCATATTTTTTAATAGTTTGGGATTATATTAATTATGCTAGAACAAAAAACATTCAAGTTGGACCAGGTAGAGGATCAGCTGCTGGTTCTATAGTAGCTTTTGCTTTGGGAATTACAGACTTAGATCCTTTACCATACAATTTACTTTTTGAAAGATTTCTTAACCCTGAAAGAATATCAATGCCCGATGTTGATACCGATTTTTGTATTGATCGTAGAGGTGAAGTTATTCAGTATGTTACTGAAAAATATGGAGCTAAACAAGTAAGTCAAATTGTTACATTAGGAACTTTAGGGGCTAAACAAGTAATACGAGATGTTTCTAAAGTTATGGGTTATGCTGTTTCAGATTCTGAAAGATTATCAAAAATGTTACCTAAAGGGTTAAATGTTAAATTAAAAGATGCTTTAGAAGATGGTCAAGAATTAAAAAAAGAAGTTGATAATAACCCTAAAACAAAAGAAATAGTAGATTTAGCTTTAAAATTAGAAGGTCTTTCTAGACATTCAAGTATTCATGCTGCTGGGGTTGTTATTTCTAAAGATCCTTTAGATACGATAGTTCCTTTAGAAAAAGGAAAAGAAGGAGGTTTAGTTGCCCAATTTCAGATGAGCGATTTAGATAAATTAGGTCTTTTAAAAATGGACTTTTTAGGTCTAAGAAATTTAACTATGATTGCAAGCTCTTTGGAAATCATAAAAGAAACTAGAGGATTTGATTTAGATATAAATAATGTTCCCTTTGATGATAAAAAAACTTACGATTTATTAGAATCTGGTCAAACTATTGGGGTATTCCAATTGGAATCACAAGGTATGCAAAAGCTTGTATCTCAATTACAACCAAACCTTTTTGAAGAAATTATCGCTCTTATAGCACTTTATCGTCCTGGTCCTTTGGGCAGTGGAATGGTTGAGGATTTTGTTGAAAGAAAACATGGCAGACAAGAAATAAAATATCCTCATCCTAGTATAGAAAATGTTTTAAAAGATACTTATGGTCTTATAATCTATCAAGAACAGATAATGCAAATATCTCAAATAATTGCTGGTTATACATTAGGGCAAGCTGATATTTTAAGAAAAGCTATGGGTAAAAAGCAACTTGATGAAATGATGAAGCAAAGAGAAACATTTTTATCCGGTTCTTCTAAAAATGGCATAGCTACAGAATTAGCAAATAGTCTTTTTGACACTATGGAAAAATTTGCTGAATATGGTTTTAATAAATCTCATAGTGCTGCTTATGCTGTTGTTACTTACAGAACAGCTTATTTAAAAGCTAATTATCCTGTTGAATATATGGCTGCTTTAATATCTAGTGTTATGAACAACCCAGATAAAGTACCTCTTTATACTTCTGAAGCAAGAAGAATGGGAATTGAAATTTTACCACCAGATGTAAATTCTAGTGATTTAGGTTTTAAGGTATCAAAAAATTCTATAAGATTTGGTTTGAAAGCTATAAAAGGAGTAGGTGAAAATGTTATTGAATCTATTATAGAAGTTCGAAAGAAAAATGGTAATTATAAGTCTTTATATGATTTTTGTAAAAATGTTAAAGGTGGCATAAATAAAAGAGGTTTGGAATCTCTTATAAAAGGTGGTGCTTTTGATTCTATTAATAAAAATAGAAAACAATTATTAGAAGGTTTAAGCCTTACTTATGAAACAGCTGTAAAAAAGCAAAAAGAAGAAGCTTCAGGACAAACCTCTTTATTTGGAATGACTCAAGAAGATGGAACTAATTTTGATGAAGCTCCAGAATTACCTAATGTAGAACCCTATCATGAAGAAGAAAAATTAAAAATAGAAAAAGAAGTATTAGGTTTATTTGTTTCTGGACATCCTTTGGATAAATGTAGAGGACAAATAGAAAAATTTTGTACTCAAAAAGTATCAGATTTAGCTGAATTAGCAGATGGAGCTAATGTTACTATAGGTGGAATGATAAATGGTTATAGAACCATACTTACTAAAAAAATGGATACTATGGCTGTTTTTACTTTAGAAGATCTTACTGGTTCTATAGAAGTTGTTGTTTATCCTGATACTTGGAATAAATTTAATCAGTTTTTGGCTAATGATGAAAAAATAATGATAACAGGTAAATTATCTTCGAAAGAAGATGAATTAAAAATATTTTTATCTTCTACAAATAGTTTGAATAAAATACAATATTTAGAAATAATGTTAGATGAATTAATTACTCCTATGAAATTAGTATCTATGAGAGCAGTACTTCAAGAAAGTAATGGAGATATTCCTGTTATTATTAATTACCCTTCTCATAATATAGAAATTATTACTAGTAAAGATTTTTGGATTAAACCTACTGTTGAAATATTAAACAAATTAAAAGAAGAACTTGGTGAAGACAAGGTTTTACTAAAAACTTAATTATAGGCTATTGTTTTTTATCTTTTATCATCTTATAATTGTGTAAACATAGAGTTTTTATAAGGAGTATTTATGGCAAACGTACCACAAAGACCACAACCAGCTCAACCACCTCAAGCTAAACCTCAAGCTCAGCCAGCAGGAGGCGGTGGTAATTCACAAGGTTTAACACCAGATGATTTACTTGCTAGAGACTTTAATACTTTAGCTAAACCTGCTAATTTATTCAGATTTAGAATAGACAAAGATAATGTTGTTATCGATTTTGGTTATTTACCTCCTATTATTCAAAACGAAATTGATAGATTAACAAAAGATGTTGTTAACGTTCATACAAGAATTGCTATTCAATTTGAATTAGCTAAACAAATGGCTGAAAAATTAGTTGAAACTATAAAAGAAGCTGAAGAAATGTAAAAAAAAAAGATGCTTATACAGCATCTTTTTTTTAAATATTTATTTCTCCCAAAACTTCTAACTTATAGTTAGGAGGAACTTCCATATAAGATATAACTTGAATTCTTGGATATTTTCTTTCTATTAATCTTCTAAAATATAATCTTATATCTGGTTTACAAATAATAGGAACACCTTTTAAACCAACAGATAATAATATTTCTTCTTTTTCATCTATACTTTTATATAAATTTACGCTTTCAACTCCACTTATCTCTATTCTAGTTCCATTATCATCTCTAATAATTTTATTTCTTAATAAATCTTCTAAACTTTGAGAAAGAGTTAAAACTTTTAGTGGAATTCTATTATCTTCAGACATTTTATAAAATCTATAATATAAATATTTTAAAGTATTTTATTATACATTAAATAAAAAAAATTAGATACTAAAAAACTATAAAACATGACACCAATTAAAAATATCCTCTTTTTCTCCATATTGAATATCAGTAATCTCTTTATAGATTTTTTTTGCTAATTCACCATTTTCATTATTATTTATAATTATTTCTTTATCTTGGTGTCTTATTTTTCCAATAGGAGAAATTATAGCTGCTGTACCAGAACCAAAAGCATCTTTTAATTTACCTTTAGCTGAAGCTTCTAAAACTTCATCTATAGATATTCTTCTTTCATTAACTTTTATACCCATGTTTTTTGCTAAATTTATAACAGAATCTCTAGTTACACCATCTAATATAGTGCCATCTAATGGAGGCGTAATTAATTCATCATCTATAAAAAAGAAAATATTAGAAGTTCCTATTTCATCTATGTATTTCCTTTCTATTCCATCTAACCAAATAACTTGAGTATAACCTTGTTCTTTTGCTAACATAGAAGGATATAAACTTGCTGCATAATTAGCAGGAGTTTTAGCCTCGCCTAAACCACCTTTTACTGCTCTTACATAATCACCTGAAGTAATTAAACTAATAGGGTTTAAACCTCCTTTATAGTATGCACCTACAGGGCAAGTTATTACCATATATTTAAAAGTATCAGAAACTTTTAGACCCAAAAACTCTTCAGTTGCAAAAGTAAAAGGTCTTATATATAAAGAATTACCTCTTTTTTTAGGTATCCATTCCAAATCAACTTCTAATAAAGTTTCTAATGATTTTATAAATACATCATAAGATACTTCTGGAATGCAAATTCTTTTATGAGAAGTATTTAATCTTTTATGATGTTTTTCAGGTCTGAAAAGTCTATGTTTACCATCAACACCTGTAAAAGCTTTCATTCCTTCAAAAACAGCTTGTCCATAATGTAAAGTAGCTAAAGATGGATAAAAACTTATTTTTTCAAAAGGTATTATGGAAGGATTACCCCAAACGTTATTTTCATAATCCATTGAAACCATATGATCTGAAAAAATATGCCCAAAGCCTAAATTATCAAAATCTACTGTTTTTAAAATACTATTATTTGTTTTTCTAATATCTATTTGCATTTATTTTACCTGTATATAGTGAAGCGTGAAGCGTGAGTCGTGAATAGATTTTTAATTTAGTTACAACTCACGGATAACTTTTCACGATTAACGCTTTATTATTTCATAGCTATCTTTAGAATCTTTTACATCAAAACCTTTTTCATGTATCAAAGCTCTTATTCTATCTGATTCTTTCCAATCTTTATTTTTTCTTGCAGTCCATCTTTCTTCAGCTAAAAGTAAAATTTCCTCAGGAACTTCTATTTTTTCATCTAAATCAGAAAAATCAAATAAATTTAAGCTAAAAATATCATCATATTTTTTTATTAATTCAATTTTATTTTTATTACCTAATTTATCTGAACCAATCATTTCCCAAAAAAATCCAATTGCTTTAGGTACATTCAGATCATCTAATAAAGAATCTAATATTTCTTTGTCAAAAGCTAATTGAATATCATTTCCAAATTCATCTTCTTTTGTAGAAATATTTCTTACAGCTTTTTTTAAATTAAAATAAGCATTTTGAGCTGATTTTAAAATATCATTAGAAAAAGTTAAGAAATTTCTATAATGAGATGTTAAGGCTAAGTATCTATAAGCTAAAGGGTTAAAACCTGCATCTATTATAGTTTGAAGTGTTATAAAATTCCTTCCTGACTTAGCCATTTTTATAGTTTCTAAAACTAAAAAAGCACCATGCAACCAATAATTTACAAATTTTTTTCCTGAACAACATTCAGATTGAGCTATTTCATTAGTATGATGAATTTGTATATGATCTGTTCCTCCTGAATGTATATCAATATGTTCACCTAATTCAGCAAAAACCATAGCACTACATTCAATATGCCACCCAGGAAAACCAACTCCCCAAGGGCTATCCCACTCCATTTGTCTTTTTTTATCTGTTGGACTAAGTTTCCACAAAGCAAAATCTGTTTTATTTCTTTTTTCTTTAAAATCAACTCTTTGCCCTTCATTTAATCCTTCTATATCAAGTTTTGCCATTTTTCCATAATCATTGAATTTAGCAGTATCAAAATAAACACCATCTGAAGTTAGATAAGTAAAGCCTTTTTCTTCTAAAGTTTTTACCATATTTATTTGCTCTTTTATATATTCTGTCGCATAAGTAAACTTTGAAGGGAAAGTTATATTTAAAAGTGATATATCTCTTTTAAAAGCTTCTGCATAATATTTTGATAATTCCCAAGCATTAGTACCTTTTTCTGCGGCTGCTTTTTCTACTTTATCCTCACCAAAATCTTCATCTGTAGTATTATGACCAACATCTGTAAAATTCATTATTTGTTTAACATTATATCCAGCTAATTTTAAGACTTTTTTTAAAATATCTGGAAAAATATAAGAACGTAAATTTCCTATATGTGCATAATTATATACAGTTGGACCACAAGTATACATAGTTACTATATCTTCATTTATAGGAACAAAAAGCTCTTTTGTTCTACTTAGTGTATTATAAAGTTTTAGTTGTTTTTTCATATATCAATTACAATTCTACTTTTTTAATTTATGTACATTTTATCATATATTAAATAGTAACTAATACAGAGGTAAAAACAAAGTTAAAGCAAAAATTTATAAGAATAAAACATAAAATTTATAAAATTATTTTTATCAATATAAAAAACTATGAGATAATTATAATCGTTTTTTATATAAAAAAATTTTGGTGATTAAAGATATGGATATAGAAAAAGTAATCTCTTTTGCTAAAACTAACAAAGAAGAATTTAAAAATAATTTGATAAAAATGGCAAAAATACCTAGTGTTAGTGCTGATGGATACCCACCTGAAGAAGTTGCAAAATCGGCTGAAGAAGTTGCTAATCAAATGAAATTCGCTGGTTTAACTAATGTTGAAGTAATTACTTTTCCAAATGCACACCCATATGCTTATGGAGAATATATTTTTGATGATAAAGCTCCTACTATTTTATTATATGCACATCATGATGTTCAACCTCCTGGAAAACTTGATAAATGGATAACAGGAAGCCCTTGGGAACCTAAAGAAATTGATGGAAGATTATATGGTAGAGGTGTTGTTGATGATAAAGCAGGTGCTATGATACATTTAGCAGCTATTAGATCTTATATACAAACAGAAAACAAATTACCTATTAATATAAAAATGATTGTTGAAGGAGAAGAAGAAATAGGATCTACACATTTATCTCAATTTATTGAAAAATACAAAGATAAATTAAATGCTGATTGTATTGTATTAACCGATACTGCTAATTTATATGAAGGTTTACCATCTATTACTTATTTACTTAGAGGACAAGTTGGAGTTGATATAGAAGTAAAAGCACTTAAACAACAAGTTCATAGTGGAATTTTAGGCGGTCCATTACCAGATTCTGCAATGGCTTTATGTCAATTATTAGCAACCTTAAAAGATGATCAAGGTAATTTAACTATAGATGGTATAAACAATGGTGTAAAAATTTTAACAAAAGAAGAAAGAGATAGATTAAATGCACTCCCATTTGATAAAAAAGTATTTGAAGATGATGCAGGGTTATTAGATGGAGCTAAAATGCATGAATATGAAGGAATATCTGTTTATGAACAATTATGGCACAAACCAGCTTTAACTGTAACAGCTTTAGAAAGTTGTACTTTAAAAGAATCAGCAAATCAAATTAGTGAAAGTGCCAAAGCTAGACTTGGATTAAGAATTGTTCCTAATCAAAATCCTAAAGAAATAAGAGATATTTTAATAAAACATTTAGAAAAAAATAAACCCGAAGGAGTTTTGTTAGAAATTACTCCTACTAAATCTTCTACTTGGTGGTTTACTGACTATAATCATAAAGCTTTTGACTTAGCTTGTAATGCCTTAGAAAAAGGATATAATAAAAAACCTGTTTTTATAGGTTGTGGAGGAACTATTCCTTTTGTAAAACCATTTTCTGATAATTTAGGTGGGGTCCCTTGCTTATTATTAGGATTAGAAGATCCTATTTGTCATGCACATTCTGAAAATGAAAGCTTATCATTAAGTGATTTTTATAAAGCTATTGATTCAGCTATTTATTTGTATGAGGAATTAGCTAAATTGAGTTAAAAGATTTTGAGTTATAAGTTAGAAGAAAATAATATCTATTAACTCATTAACTCTTAGCTTTTAATTAATAGAGGTTTAAATGTTAAAATATCAAATAACACAAAATGGAAATAAAATAGACTATGTTCTATTAGTAATGGTTTTAGCTCTTGTTGTTGTAGGTATTTTTGCTGTTTTTAGTTCTAGTGCTTATGTAGCTCAATTTAAATATAATAACAGTGCCTATTTTTTAATAAGACAAGTTATTTACACAATCGTTGGTTTAATAGGAATGTTTGTTGCGATGAAATTGGATTTTTATCATCTAAGAAAATATTCCAAAGTTATGATTATAGGTAATGCTTTTTTATTAATGTGTACCTATTTTTCTTTTTTAGGTGGAACTGTAGTTAATGGAGCTAATGGTTGGATAATAATACCTGTTATAAATCAAGGATTTCAACCATCTGAAATAGCAAAAATTGTAGCCTTAATATATGTAGCTAATATACTAGCTTACCCTAATTATAAAAATTTAGATATATTTACTAGAATTCTAACTACAATACCTATTGCTGGATTATTAGGAATAGTGGTTTTTCAACCAGATATGGGAAATACCTCTATTATTACTATGGCTGTGTTATCAGTTTATTTTTCTGCTGGATTAAGTAAAAAATTAATTTTATCTGTAATGAGCTTTGTAGGCGTTTTAGTTACAGCCATAATTGCTTCAAACCCTTATCAATTAGATAGAGTTTTATTTTTTTTAAATCCTTGGCAAGACCCACAAGGAAAAGGATTTCAACTAATACAATCTTTATTAGCAGTTGGTTCTGGTGGTATTACAGGTAGAGGTTTGGGACAAAGTATTCAAAAATTATTTTATTTGCCTGAAAGTCATAACGATTTCATTTTTGCTGTTTTTGCAGAAGAAACTGGTCTTATAGGAACTTTAACTATGATATTTTTCTTCTTTGTAGTACTAACAAGAGGACTTAATATAGCTGTAAAAAATAAAGATAGTTTTATAAAATTGTTATGTACTGGTATAACTATACTAATCACAGGTCAAACATTTATGAACATAGGGGTTGTAACTGGTATTTTGCCAACAACAGGAATAACGCTACCTTTTATAAGTTCAGGAGGAACATCTATGATTGTAAATTTATTTTGTATAGGTTTATTATTAAACGCCTCTAGTTATACTTATACAGATTGGGAAGTTATAGAAGGTAATTCTAATAATAATGAAAATTTTTAAGTTTTATTAAATTAAATTTACTGTTAAGAATGTTTTTCTATTTTTTTACTATCTAATTAGCATATTTTATTTTTTATATAGGAAGTAAATTTATGTCTGGGATAGATATTATAGGGAAAACAAATTCTTTACATGACGCAAGAGAATTAGCTAGAAAAAACTCAGGAAATGAAGCCATAATAAAAAATAATGATGGATCATATAGTGTACAAAAACTAACAATAAAAGAAACTAATAATATTGAAAGTAAAGCAGATGCAAATTTTGGGCCTTCAGTTGTAGAATTTTCTTTAGAAAAAAATGGGAAAGAAGAAATAATAATAAACCCTAACACAACATTTATTAATAAATTAGAAAGCAAAACTGTTAATGCTCAAGAAGTTGGAATAGGAATAGCAAAATATTTAACAGATAAAGGCGAAAAGACCTTAAAAAAAGGAAACGAAGTTGTTCAATATATAGAAAATAAAGGAGATGAAATAGTTAAAGAAGTAAAAAAAGATTTAAAAGAAGCTATTAATAAATTTGAAAATTTTATAACACCTTTATCAGGCGATATAAAAAATTTCTTTTCACAAAAATCACCTGTTTTAAGAAGTTGGGAATCTAATTGTGGTCCAACTTGTGGAGCTAATATAGCTGAAATGTTTATACCAGGAATATCAAAAGGAAATCCTAATTTTATTTTAAAAATTAGAGATATTGATGGACCTAAAGAACATGCTTTAACTGAACAAGAAATTATAAATGGAGTCAAAATAGCAACTAATGGAAAAGTTAAAGGAAAAGTTATTGATACAAATTATAAAAGTAATGAAAAAAATAATTTAATAAATGATATTAAAAAAGAACTAAGTAAAGGTAATTTACTTATGCTATGTACAGGTTTTGGTAAACCAACTGAAAAGAAACCTGTCCCATCTAGACATTATATAGCAATAGTTGGTATAGATAAAAATGGTAATTTATTAGTATCTGACCCTTATAAAAAATCCCCTGGTTCTGATTTAGATGTTTGGACTCCTGAACAGTTACAAGACAGGATGAATAGAGCTACAAAAACTTCAAGTGGTGTAAGTAGCCTAACCTCTTTTGAAAAAGTAAAATAAATTTGAAATTATTTAGTTTTTATTATAAAATATAAACTTATAAAACTTTATAAATTTAATGTAAAGGAGAGTCATGAAAAAACAAAACATTTTTTCTTTATTAATTTGCTCAGTTATAGTATTAAGTACTAGTATTGTAGATTCTAAAGAAATAACTATAAATTCTAAATCTATAAAAAAAATTCAAGATAAATCTCTAAAAGAAAATGCTGAAAAGGCTTTTAAAAATAAAGAATTTAATGATGCTGTAAAATACTATAGAGATTTGGTAAAAAAAGATAATTCTAATGAAGAATATATATATAAGTTAGCTATATCTCTATATGAAGTAGAAAATTATAAAGATTCAGAAACCTATTTTAATTATTTAAATGAATCTTCTAGTAATAGTAAATATTTATCAGATGCTAAAAATTATTTAGCTATAATAAAATCTGGAAATTTTCCTAAAAAAAATAATAAAAAAAGTTTAATAAGTGTTCAAAGTAATTCAAGCGAAGATAATTTTGTAGAATTATCTGATAATGATAATCATTATTTGTGTAATCCTGATATAAATCAAAGAACTATTTTAAAAGAAGGAAATTTTGTAAGATGGGATGAAAGTGATTTCCCTTTAAAAATATATATTCCTAAAGTACCAGAAAAATATCAAGGTGATTCTAAAGTTAATTATGCTGAAGTAGCAAAATCTAGTATGAGACAATGGGCTAACAGAGCTCCTAATATTGTAAAATTATCCTTTGTAAGTAGTGCCTCTTCAGCTAATGTAGTCGTCGAGTGGTTAGAATATTTTAAAGATGAAGCTTGGGGTAAAGCACATTTACCAGAATTTGATCCATCAAAAGGAAAAAGATTTTCTAGAATATTATTAGCTACCAAAGCAAAACCAGGTAGTGCTTTATTTTCTAGTGACGCAACAAACTTTGGGGATGATGAATTTAATAAATTGGTTGTTCATGAGTTTGGACATACATTAGGTTTAGTTCATAGCTATAAATCTGATGATAATTTAGATATTATGGCACCTGTATTTAGTTTATTTAAAAGAGATATATCTGATAGAGATTTAGCCTCATTAAAAAAATTATATTCTTTACCTAAAGATAGTAAAGTTATCTGTAAATAGTTTTAAAAGATAATTATAAAAATACTTTTAGAATAAATTCTTAACTTGATAAGAACTATTCTATTTTTATATTAGTAACTTAGATTAATTAATAATATCACTTTTATAAATTATTATAAAAGGTTATAATATAAATAATTTGTATAATACTTAGCTATAAAAATAAAATAATAAATTATTTATTTTGTAAATATTAGTATCAATAAAATTAAAACCTACTTCAGGGTTCAATACCACGAAGCAGAGCTTTGAGGAATTCTATAAGATTAAATTTTATTCAAATAATACAAATAAAAATAAATAACTAAATAAATTTGTTTTTAAATATAATAAAAAATTAGAGTATGGAAGAAAAAAAAGTTTTTTTTATAGGAAGCAATGATTTAAAATTAAAAATATCTGATTATTTTGAAAAAATTAGTTTTGATAAAAAATTACTTTTTTTAGACTTTAATAATGAATTTAAGAACTCCTATGGTTTATCAACAAAGCTGGAGGCAGCTGAGGTATTCTCTAATAAGAATAAAATTAAGCTAAAAAAAGAACAAGAATCTAATTTTGAAGAATTAAATACAAAAAATAATCAAATAGCTATCATAGAATTAAATGATAATGAAAAATTATTTGAATATATTAATCATATAAAAAATAATTTTTTTATTTTTATTATTAAGACATATAATAATAATTTTATTAGTAATCTTGCAAGCATAGATAAAAAATTATTTATTTTTTTAGATAAAGAAGAAAAATATTTTGAGTTTCTGATAGTAAATATAACAAATTATTTAAATTTAATTGATGAACTAAGCACAACAAAAAAAGCTTTAGAAGAAAAAAGAAAAAAATATATTTCTCTATTAGAGAACAATCCTATAGGTATTTTATTAGCAGATATAAAAGGTAATATTCTAGAAGTTAATGAATGTATGATAAAAATGTTAGGTTCACCTTCTAAAGAAGCTACAAAAAAATTAAATTTACTTACTTTACAAAAATTAGTTGAAGTAGGATTTTCTGATGACTTACTAAATTGTATTAAGTTTAAAACAGCTATTACAAATGAATATCCTTATAAAACAGTTTGGGGCAAAGATGTTGTAATTAAATATATTATGAACCCATTAACAGATGAAAGTAATCAAGTAGTAGGAATTTATTGCTTATTTGAAGATATAACAGAAAAGAAAAAAATAGAAGAAGCCATAATAGAATCTTTACATGAAAAAGAAACCTTATTAAAAGAAATTCATCATAGAGTAAAAAATAATCTTCAGATAATTTCAAGCCTAATAAATTTACAGGCTAATAAAATAAAAGATAAAAGAATTACAGATATTTTTAGAGAAAGTCAAAATAGAATTAAAGCTATGTCAATTGTACATGAAGAACTTTATCAAAATAAAAAACTTATCTCTATAAACTTAGAATCTTATATAAAAAACTTAACTTATTCTTTATATAAGTCTTATCGTTTAGACAATATAGATGTTAAATTTGATGTTTCAGTAAATGATATTAATATAGATATTGAAAATATTATCCCAATTGCTTTAATATTAAATGAAACTATATCTAACTCATTAAAATATGCTTTTATAAATAAAAATAAAGAAGATAATAAAATAACTATAAATTTTTATTCGCAAAATTTAGATTTTATTATTATAATTAAAGATAATGGAATTGGTTTACCATCTAATATTGAAGAACTAAAAACTAAATCTTTAGGATTATCTCTTATAGAAAGTCTAACTTCTCAAATAGGTGGAAGTTTAGAAATAGATTGTAATAATGGAACTTGTTACAAAATAACATTTCCTATAAATCAAGAGTGAGGATAGTATGATTAAAGAACATCCAAAAGTCCTTATAGTTGAAGATCAAAATATTGTTGCATTAGATCTAGAAAATTCTTTAAGATCTTTAAAATATAATGTTACAGGTATAGCTTTTTCTGGAGCTGGAGCTATAAAAAAAACTCAAGAGACTTTACCAGATATAATTTTAATGGATATTACCTTAAAAGGAGATATGGATGGTATTAATGCTGCACAAGAAATAAAAAAAAGATTTGATATACCTATAATATACTTAACTGCTTACACTGATTCTGCTACTATTGAAAGAGCAAAAAAAACAGAACCATTAGGTTATTTAATAAAACCATTTGAAGAAAAAGAGTTAAATAGAGTAATAGAACTAGCTTTATATAAGCACAAAATAGATAAAAAAACTAAAGAGAAAGAAGTTATTAGCAAAAGCATCTTAAATTCTTTAGATTCTGCTATTATTAGATTAAATAAAGATTTAAATATTATTTTTGCTAATAAAAAATTTTTAGAAATTTCTGAATATACTGAAAAAGAACTATATAATAAAAGTTTAAAAGAACTTTTTATATCTCTAAATTTAGATGGTGCTTATAATGATAAAGAAGTTATTTTAATAACTAGATCTGGTGATAATAAATTACTATCATTAAAAATTAATTATGATAATGATGATAATGACTTAATGATAGGAATAAATATTATATTAGATGAACTAAAAGAAAATAATACATTGTTCAGCTTAAAATATATAGAAAAAAGCATAAACTTACTTTTAGATATATGCAACAATCATGCAGATGGTATTTTTAATACTTTAACTGGATTAAAATTTAATTTTAGTGTAATAGAAAAAAATAATAATAATGAACTAATAATTAATAATATTAATTTTATGAAAGAATATGGTATTAAATTAGAAAAAAATATTAGTAATCTTTTTGAATTTTCTCAAAAAACTTTTATTATAAAAGAAACTGTACCTTTATTAAATATTTTAGAAAAAGTTTTAAAAAAAATTAAATATGATAATTTTGAGATAGATATTTCTAATAAAGATATTGTGTATTGTGATATAGAAAGTATTTCAGAAGCAATATATCAAATAATTCTAAATGCTTTAGAAGCATCAGAATATGACTCAAAAATAAGTTTATTTACAAACAAAATTATTATTAATAATCAAAGTTTTTTAAAATTTTCTATAAAAGACGAAGGTATAGGAATAGAAGAAAAAAACTTGAATAAAATATTTGAGCCATACTTTTCAACTAAATGTAAAAAAGGAATTGGTTTAACAAAAGCTATGATAAATATAAGTAAAAATGATGGATTTATAACTTTTGAACAAAACTATCCTTCTGGAGTTATTTTTAACATATTTATTCCAATATAAGCTCAAAATACTAAGAAAGATAACTGATATAGCTAATCTCTTATAGTTATCCTAAAGTTATTCTGAACTAGATTCAGGATCTTACAGAATAACAAAGTATATTTTTATAATAATTTTAAGTATAGCTAATTATAAACTTATAGCTATTGATTTAAATATACTAAAAAAGAATTGGTTTGCATTTTTTCAATCAGTGAGTCTATAGATGAAACAGTTGGTTGCAACCAACTGTTTCAGGGGAATATGATTTTGAAAAAATGCAACCTATAAAATATTAACTATAGAAAATCTTTTTACATCTTCTCTATCATTTTTTAGGTGTTTTATAATTATAATTCCTTTTCTAAGATAAATATCTTTAAAGACAACCTCTATTTGTTGATTAACTTCTAAGCGACCTACCCAATCTTTCATTAAAGGTAACTCAATAAGAATTTCTGGTAAATGTACTATATATTTATCATCACTAGAATCTACCACAATAGCAGTAGTTTTATAACCTAAAAATTCCTTTAAATATTTACATAACCAATATCTAATAGTACTTCTTTGAATAATATTACATACATTTAGAGAATGTTCTGTAAAATTAATTATTTCTTTTATCTCAGCTTCATTATAAAAAGGTTTTCCTTCTCTGAGAAAAGATTTTATTTGTCTATGAATAACCAAATCACTATATCTTCTAATTGGTGAGGTCATTTGACAATAATAATCTATGCCTAAACCATTATGTTTATCTGGAACTGTAGATACTTCTGATTTTTTCATCAGTCTTCTTTGTTGATAAAGTTTTACAATTTCACTAACATTTGGAGCAAACTCTAAAACTTCTGAAGGTTCTTCTTGAGATCTAAAAATAGCAGGGATCTTATTTTTATATAAAAATTCTGCTACCAGATAATTTGTAAGAATCATTAATTCTGATACTAAACCTTGTGTTGGGCTATTATTTTTATATTTACCAATAAAAATATTTTTATTCTCATCAACTTTTAATTTTAACTCTACAAAATTTAAAATTACAGCTCCATTATTAATTCTTTTTTCTTTTAAAAATTCCGATATTTGAAATAATTTAGATAATCTTTTATCTTCAAAACAAATTTCATCTGCATAATTATAAGATAGTTTTTTATCTACATTTATAAGAGATTCAAAAACAGTTGAACCTATAATATTATTATCATGATCAAAATTAACTAAAAGAGTTAAAGCTGGTCTATCTTCTGATTCAACTAAGCTACAAACAATTTCAGAAAGATTTTGTGGTAACATTTCTATTTTTCTATCTGGTAAATAAATAGTAGTAGCTCTTGAAAAAGCTTCTTTATCTACTAAAGAATCTTTTTCTATAAAACTAGCTGCATCAGCTATATGAATATAAACGTCATAACCATTTTCTGTTTCTTCTATAGAAATAGCATCATCTATATCTTTTGTTTCCTCATCATCTATAGTTATGGTATATAAACTTCTTAAATCTTTTCTGTATTGTGTATCTCCAACTAAATCAAATTTTATAGTTTCAATATAATCTAAAACAGTTTTAGAAAAAGTAGTTGGTATTTTGTATTCTCTTAATAATAAGTTTTCATCAGGATCAAAAATATTAGCTTTTACTAATAAATCTATTAAAAAATCTTGCATATTAGGAATATTATGATTAATTTCTGTCATTAAAGCTGCAACTTCAGGGTATTTTTCATCTCTAGAATCTAAGACAGCCGAACTAATTAACATATCTAAAGTTTTATCTGCTCCTTGTGGTTTTTCTATATTATTATTTCCAGAAATAATACCTTTCAACCATTCTATAGTAAGCTTTTTTTGTTGTTCTCTTTCTTCTTCAAGTTTTTTTTGTTGAATAATTTGATTTACAACTTTTTCTTCTTTAGGGGTAAAAAAACCTTCAGCTTTTTGTTCGAAATAAATACCATCTTCTATTAAGGCTCTAAACATAGAAGCTTTTTTATAGGTATCATCAGCTTCAGAAAAATATAAATCTGTTAATTGAGCTACATCATATTTTTCAGTTTCTTCATCTTTTAATAATTCCCATAAATCTACTAAATTTATTTCTTCAACAAATTCTTCAGCTTTATCTGTATATTCTCGTAAGCTTTCTATTAGTTCAAATCTTGCTCTGTTAGTATTTAAGACTTTATTAGTAATATGTCCTATCTTATTTATAGGCAAATTAAACTCTTTATTAGATTCATTTACTACCCTTAAAGTTTTTGATTCAACTTTTAAACAAACAACACTAGTAACTTTCTTTTTATCTCTAAATTCTATTACTAGCCCCTCTTTTATAGACATTTATACCTCTTTCTATAATCAATTTAAGACCTCATGCAGGGGGGACACCCTGTAGGAGGAGGGCAGCTTTGGCTCTGCCTATATACCACCCTGAAAACCTAGAGCATAGCTCTTAGATATTCTCTAATAAGAATAAAATTTCCTACATTGTAACAAAAAAATTAATTGTTATGAATAGCTAAATTAGTATATTTAGCTTATTTTTTCTAGCATTAAAGTTACTATATTGTTAAAATATAAGATAATTTAATATTTTAATTTAAAAAATAAAAAGTGAAAAACATACTAATAATTATTATATTTTTATTCTTTTTCTCATCTAATGCAAATGCAGATGAAGCAAAAAGATATTTATTAAAAGATCAAAAAGTTACAGAAGTACTAGTTTTACCTTTTAATTATAAAGATAAAAAAATAAGCGATAAAGTTACAGAATTTTTTATAAACGAATTACAAAAAAATAAAAATAATATATCTATTACTAAAGAAGCAACTTATTTAAAGTTAGGATTTCATAATAGTTCTAAAAGATTGGATACTTTTTTATTAAGAAATAGTACTAAAAATGAAGAATATCTTAACAAAGAGGAAAATATAGAATCCAATGAAAATATTTATAATACCTATAACCCTTTATTTAAAAAGAATAAAGTATATATATATGGTAATGTTAAGCTATTTTATTCAGAGATAAAAAATATTACAATTTCTGAGTTTACAGATAATAGTATTTTTGAACATCAGGTAAAAATAGAATTGGAAATATTTGTTAGAAGTCAAGATAACAATGATTTAATATGGAAAAGAAAGTTTTCTAAATATGACTTTCATAAATGGTTAGATTTTACAAAACCAAGAATAGGAAGTAACAATATAATAACTTTATTTAACTTACAATATGATTTTGATGGCAAATTATATAGAAAATATACAGAAAATGAATTTATAGACATTCAATTATTAAAAGTTGTAAATATTTTAGCTAAAGATTTGATTAAATTATAAACTAATATTAACCAACTTAAATTTATATGCTATAATAACCTGCATGAAGTTTAATTTTGACTATTAAATTTTATATAAGTTTAAAGTTATTAATATTTATTTTGAAAATAGAGGTATTAAAAAATGAGTAAAGGAAAAATACTCGTTGCTGACGATGAAGTTAGTATCAGACAAATAGTAGAAGCTAGATTAAAAATGGCTGGTTATGAAGTAGTTACAGCGTCTGATGGTGCAGAAACTTTAGAATTAGTTAAAACAGAACAACCTAGCCTTATTGTACTTGATATAATGATGCCAAAAATTGATGGTTTACAAGTTTGTAGAGAAGTTAGAAAAAATATGACTACTCCTATAATCATGCTAACTGCAAAAGGTGATGTAATAGATAGAATACAAGCTTTAGAACTCGGAGCTGATGATTATGTAGTAAAACCATTCAGCCCAAGAGAATTAGAAGCAAGAATAAAAGCAGTTTTAAGAAGAATAGTTAATGATAATACAAAACAATCTACTATAAAAGTTGATTCTTTAGTAATTGATACTGGTAAAAGACAAGTTTTAAGAGGAGATATCAAAATAAAATTAACCGAAATGGAATTTAATTTATTAGAACTCTTAGCTTCAAACCCAGGTAGAGCTTATTCTAGAAGTGAAATTTTACACCAAGTTTGGGGTTATAGAATTAATCAATATAGTGATACAAGAGTAGTTGATGTTCATGTAAGCAGATTAAGAAGTAAATTAGAAAATGATCCTAGCGATCCAGAATTAATTCTTACTGCAAGAGGAACAGGTTATATGTTCCAAAACTATATTGCTAACACATAGTTTATAAAAGTAAAAAGACTGCCATTAAAGGCAGTTTTTTTTTGCAAAAAATTTAGAAAAAGAAAATAGTTTTTATATATAAGTTATTTACATGATCAGTAAAACGTATTGGTGAGTTTTCTAAATAGATTTCTTTATTTTCAATAAAATTTAGAAAAGAAGATGCTTTATTTTGTTTAAATTTACTTCCACCAAAATTTATAAAATCAAAATTATTAATATTATATCCAAAAGAAAAAACAAAATTTCTATTAAGATACCAATCAAAATTTAAATTAGAATCATAACAAATTTTTATTCCTTGAGATTGAGATAAATTTCCTTTTGTTTGTTTCATAAGATAATTATCATAAAAACTTCCTAATAATAATTTTATATTTGCAGTAGGGACAAAAGGATATAAATTAGAAAATTTTAGATAAGAACCAAAAACTAAACCTGTATTATTTTCTGAAGTTCCAGAAATGGGTATATCTGAATTAATATTTTGATTATAAAAACCACCTATCCAACCCCATTCATAAGGATTTTCTTGTTTATAAAAAAGAGCTGAAGAAAAATTTACCTCAAATAATCCTTTAGTCAAAGTTTTAGCATTATCTAAAAAAGGGTATTCATCTACATTATAAGAATTTAGATCAAAAATTCTTTTATTATTAAACCAAGTAACTGATAAAGTTGAAGTTCCGTGTGAAGCACTTTCAGCTTGAAAATCAACTCCTATAAAAGAAAAAGGAAATAAATATTGATATTTTTTATTAAAAAAATCACCACCATATTTTAAAGAAAAACCAGCTCTGATATCAGATTTTGAATCAAAGCCTTTTTCATCTTTAGAGTAAACTGGTAAATTAGCTATTAAAATAGTAAAAAAAATAAATGAAAATATTATTTTTCTTAAATTAGCTAAAGATTTAATTATAAAAGCTAAATTATAGCCTAATTTATAATTTATTTTATTCACAAGAATTATCCCTAAAAGTTTAATTTACTTTAAATACCTGATAAAAACTCTACTACATCACCATCATGCATAACATATTCTTTACCTTCTTGTCTGAGTTTACCGTTTTCTTTAGCTTTTGTTAAAGAACCACAGGCAACAAAATCATCAAAAGATACAATATTAGCTCTGATAAAGCCTTTTTCTAAATCAGAGTGGATTACACCAGCTGCTTGAGGTGCTGTCATACCTTTTTTTATTGTCCAAGCTCTAGTTTCTTTTTTACCTGTAGTTAAGTAAGTTTGTAAACCTAATAAAGAAAAAGATTTTTTAATTAATTGATCTAAGCCAGTTTCTTTTAAACCTAAAGCATCCATTAATTCTTTTTTACCTTCTTCGTCTAATTCAGATAATTCAGATTCTATTTTTGCAGAAATAACTACAACTTCATCATTATTAGCTTTTGCAAATTCTTTTACTTTTTTTACGTGCTCATTATCATCTTGACCGATTAAATCTTCGCTAATATTAGCAACATAAATAACTTGTTTATCTGTTAAAAAAGCTAACCCTCTTCTTAAAAGTTTTTCTTCTTCTTCTAAATGTAAAGTTCTTAAAGGTTCTCCTTTTTCTAAATGAGCTTTTATTTTTTCATAAACTACTAATTTTTCAGCTTCAGCTTTATCACCTTTAGCTTTTTTTATTTGGTTTGCAACTATTTTTTCTGCCATTCCCAAATCAGATAATAAAAGTTCTGTATTAATAATATCTATATCTCTTATAGGATCAACATTTCCATTAACATGAACTACATTTGGATCATCAAAAGCTCTTACTACGTGAGCTATTGCAGATACTTCTCTGATATGAGATAAAAATTGATTTCCTAAACCTTCACCTTGAGAAGCTCCTTTTACTAATCCTGCAATATCAACAAATTCTGTAGTAGCATAAATTAATTTATCTGTATTACTAATTTTTGCCAAGGCCGCAATTCTATGATCTGGTATTTCTACTACTCCAACATTTGGATCTATAGTACAAAAAGGGTAATTATTTGCATCTACCGATGATTTTGTTATTGCATTAAATAAGGTAGATTTTCCTACGTTTGGTAAACCAACTATTCCAATTGAAAGTGCCATTATATTTTCCTTAAATATTAAAATTTCAAAGTTTAAAAAGTAATTATTAATAATTTAATTCTAACTTTTTATTATTATAATTAATACATTTTCTACTATTTTTTTATTTTACTCAAGATTATAATTACAATAGAACTAACAATTTAATATAGGTTAACAAAAAATTTTATTCTTGTGTATCTTGAACTAATTCCCATTTAGGAAATGGATCTTTTAAGGTATTCCAATATTCTTGACCTTTTTCCATTTCTTTATCAGATACAAGACAATCATCAAATTTTTTAATTATTTCATCTTTATTTAGATCTATACCTATGATAACTATTTCTTGACGTCTATCTCCATATTCACCTTCAAAATTTTTCTTTATTTCAGCTATAAAATTTTCATCTTCAGGCCATTCAGATTCATCTGCCATTACCCACCATAAACCAATAACTTCATATCTACAAGATAAGCCTGCTTGAGACCACATTCCTGTAAATTCTGGTCTAGTAGCTAACCAAAAAAATCCTTTAGATCTAACGATATTTTCCCATCCTTCTTCTGAATGAATTAAATCCCAAAATCTCTCTGGATGAAATGGTTTTCTAGCTCTATAAACAAAACTACTTATACCATACTCTTCTGTTTCTGGAGTATGCTCACCTCTCAATTCTTTTAGCCAACCAGCGGATAAAGAAGCTTTATCAAAATCAAATAACTTAGTATCTAAAACTTCATTTAAAGGAACTTTACCAAAAGAAGATTCTACAATTTTTGCATCAGGATTAAATTTTTTTATAATACTTTTTAATTTATCTAATTCATCTTTTTTTATTAAATCTATTTTATTTAATACTATAACATTAGCAAATTCTATTTGATCAATTAATAAATCAACTACAGATCTATCATCTTCTTCTCCTAATGATTCTCCTCTATTAATTAAATCATCTTCTGAATTATAATCATTCATAAAATTAAAAGCATCTACAACTGTTACCATTGTGTCTAATCTTGAAATTTTAGAAAGGCTTTGACCTGTTTCATCTTCAAAAGTAAACGTTTCTGCTACAGGTAAAGGTTCGCTAATTCCAGTAGATTCTATTAATAAATAATCAAATTTTTTTTCTTTAGCCAAACGATTTACTTCAATTAATAAGTCTTCTCTTAAGGTACAACAAATACAACCATTACTCATTTCGACTAATTTTTCATCGGTTCTACTTAATTCTGCACCACCATTTTTTACCAAAGATGCATCTATATTAACTTCTGACATATCATTAACAATTACAGCAACTTTTTTATTTTCTCTATTATTTAAAATATGGTTAAGTAAAGTGGTTTTACCTGCACCTAAAAAACCTGATAATACAGTTACTGGTAATTTTTTATTTTTCATAATCTATCCTTAATTAAAAAATAAATATTTTAAAAATTATATTTAATCAAAAACATTAATGCAATAATATTGCTATATTAACTTAATATATTTTAATGCAATAATATTGTATTTATAATCTTTTTAAATTATGATATTTATATAAGTATTTAATTAAGATTGGTTTCTATTAGTTTTATGAATTATGATAAAAATGTAAGTCAGAAATATAACCTAGATTCTATAGGTTTTTCTGCTTCATTTTTATGTGCTATTCATTGTATTTTTGTTCCTATTTTTTTAACAACACTATCAGCTTCTAGTCTTAGTTTTTTATCAAATCCTAGAATTGAATTTTTCATGATTATTTTTTCTATTTTTATAGCATTATTATCTCTAATTCCTAGCTATAAAAATCATAAAAGTTTATTACCTATAATAAGTGTTTTTATGGGGTTTTTCTTAATTTTTACAGGTCATTTTCTAGTTAATGAAAATTATGAGTATATTTTTACACCTATAGGTGCATTTATTATAGCTTTTTCACACATAATAAATTGGCAAAAAAACAAGTATTTTATTCAATGTAGTTGTAATAATGATTAATTGGTTAAATTATGATAAAAGTTAAGATGTTAATTATATTATTATTTTTAATTATTATTAATACAAAAGTGGAAGCACATCCACATATTTTTATAGATTATAAGGCAACAGTTATTTTTGATAATAATGGGCTAAAAAAAATAAAAATGAATTGGAATATGGATGATATAACTAGTAGTAATTTTTTTGATGAATTTGACTTAAACAAAGATAAAATATTAGATTCAAAAGAATTAAATAATATAAAAAATACTACTTTGAATAATTTAAAAAAAGATAATTATTTTATTAATATAAAAGTAAATGATAAGGAAAATTTACCTATTAGAATAAATGATTTTAAAGTATTTTATGAAAGTAATTTAATAAAATATTCCTTTTTGTTAGATTGTAATATTAAAGGCACTAAAAAGGAAAATAAAATTGAAATAAAAATAAATGATAAAAGCAATTATGTTGCTTTTAATCCCATTGATAAAAAAGTAATTTATGAAAGTTCTCCTAAAATTACTTTAAAAAATATAGAAAACAACTCTGACTATGAACAAATAATTTTATTTAAATTTAGTGAGAAAAAATGAAAAAAACTTTAATTATTTTATTTACTATATTAACAGCAACAACTATTATACCTAATTATAGTTATGCCTCTGAAAACCCTTTTTTATCAAATAAAAAAGAAATAAATCAGGAAAAAGAAGAAAATAATTATTTTAAAAATTTTTATGCTAGTACCCTAAAAACACAACATAAACTAAATAAAGAAATAGCCAGTTTAACTAGAGAGATAAAAGAAAATAATTCACCTAAAGCTTTAATAATTTTAATGGCAATTTCTTTTTTATATGGAGCTTTTCATTCTATAGGTCCAGGACATGGTAAATGTTTTGTTTGTTCTTATTTTATTTCAGAAAAAAACGATATAAAAAAAGGTATTTTATTAGGAAATTTAGTAGCTATAATACATGCTCTTTCAGCACTTACTTTAGTATCAATTATTTATTTTATTTTTAAAAGTCAAAGTTTAATTTTATTAGAAGATGTTTCTAAATCTATAGCTATTTTTTCTTATAGTTTAATTATAATAATAGGTTTATCTTTATTAGGTAAAAATATTAACTCTTTAATAAAGACTCCAAAAGAAATTTGTAAGCATAATCATGAAGAAGGACATATTTGTAACCATGAGCATCATATAGATAAACATGAACCTACAGAAAAAAATAAAAATATTTTGTTAGTAGCAGCTTCTATAGGTCTAGTTCCTTGCCCTGGTGCTATAAGTATTTTATTATTTTCTATTTCATTAGATGTACTACAAATAGGAATTCTTTTAGCTTTTTGTATTGCTTTAGGTATGGGGCTTACTGTTTCTTTATTAGGAGCGTTTACTATTTTAACCAGAAAAGGAACTTTAGAATTATTTTCTTTTAATAATAAAATTTCTAAAGATAGATTAGAATACTCTATGAAAATTTTAGGTTCTATTATGATTTTATTTTTTGGAACTTTTTTTCTTATAGGTAATATTTAATTAATCTAAGTTGCTAGTATCAAAAAAAATTCTTTTTATCTTAACTCACCCCAACCCCTCTCTAAATCATTAGAGAGGGGAATCTTAGCTTTCTCCACCTTCTCTTTTAGCAAAGAGTGAGCCTGAGCCGGTAGGCAAACTATTGTAGGCGAAGACTTTGGAAAGGGGATGAGTTATGTAAAACTTACTTTACAGTGAACTAGCAACTTAAGTTAATTAATCATCAAATATATTATTTAATTTAAAAAAATTAAGTTACACTATAGTTAATATATTGATAATTATTTAATAATAAAGTGTTTAATTTAAAAAACTGCTATAAATGTAAAAAAATACTAAATCAAAAGTTTATTACAGCAAATGGTAAAAATTTTCATCCTGAGTGCTTTGTTTGTAGTGAATGTAAAAAAAAGATTAATGGAGAATTTAATATTTCTGTAAATGATTTTTTTCATCCTGAATGTTACAAAAAAAAATTAAACCTGTTTTGTACTGTTTGTAAAAAAGAACTTGATAAAACATGGGTTTCTAGTGGAAGTAGAAAATACCATGAAAGTTGCTACAAAAAATTTATTCAATTAAAGTGTAAAATTTGTAATAACCCTATAGATGGCGAATATAATCATGATGATGAAGGAAATTATCATGTTCAATGTTATAAAGATAAAAAAGCTATTAAATGTAATGTTTGTACCCAAATTATAGAAGGTAAATATATCTATGATTCTTGGGGAAATAAATCTCATTTAAAGCATGATAATAAAGAAGTTGTTTTTTGTTCTTGTTGTTATAGAATAATATCTCAAAATACTTCAAAAAATTTTATAAAATACCAAGATTCAAGAATAATTTGTGGCTTTTGCCAAGAAACTGAAATTATAGAAGTACATCAAACTGTAGAGCCCAAAATAAAAGTAGTGGAGCTTTTAAAAACAGTAGGTTTTAATTATATTCCTCAAATGATAAAAGTAACTCTGGATAATAAAATAAATATCAATAAAATGTTAGGTACAAGTATTACTTCTAATACGCATGGATACACTAAAACTACTACCAATTTGGTAAATGGAAAAATAGCCTCTAGGGTTCATGAAATTTGGATGTTATATGGGATGCCAAAATTACTTTTTGAAGGAGTTTTAGCTCATGAATTATTACATGTTTGGATAAATGAAAATAAAATAAAACTATCTCATGAAGAGGAAGAAGGTTTTTGTAATTTGGGAACAGCTTTAGTTTATGAAAATGACAAAAGTTTATTTTCAGAAGTTCTTTTAAAAGCATTAGATGAAGATTCTGATAAAGTTTATGGTGATGGTTATAGATTAATGAAAAAAAGATTAAAAGAAAAGGGTTGGAAAAATTTATTTTAAAAATTCTTTTTCTATTTGAGAATGAGATGGAAATAGTTTAAAATCGCAAATACTCATAAATGACAAATCGGAAAGACTATCTCCCATACCTATTGTCATTTTAGGCTTATATTTTTCTATAAAATATAAAGCACTTTCTTTTTTACTAATAAAATTAGGTACTAAAGCTATATTATTATTATTATAATGAACAAAGTATTCTTTATTAACTATTTTAATTATTTCTTGATATAGTAAGAAGTTGTGCTATATTATCCTTTTTATCTTTATTTTTTATAGATATATAGTAATTATCTAAAATATTTATTCTGATAAACTTTTTATCATAATTTTAGATATTTGGTCATACATAGCTAATAAATTTATATTCATATTTTTATAATAATTAGTTATTTTTTCTTCCCAAAATAAATCTAATTCATTATTAATAAAAATTTTCCCTCCAAAATATAAAGAATAAGTATCTATATCTAAGTTAGAATTTGCTTTTAAAATATTTTGATTATATAAAAAAGTTCTTTTATATTGCTCTAAAATTCTTGCAGTTAAAGGGATAATTTTTAAATTTTCAATAGATAGAAACATATCAAATAATATTTTTTGATATTCTGTCATATAAGAAATATTTTGTTTTTTTTCTGTTTCTGTAGCAGGATAAACACCATTTTTATTACGAAATTTAGTTTGAAAAATAGTATCATCAAGATCTAAAAATAAAATTGAATTTGTCAAATTAATTAGTCTCTTATTCCATATATTTCAGACATGGCTATAATTTTTTTTGCCCAATTAATATGAGTAGCTTTTTCATTCATAATATTTTCTTCTTTGAAAATAAAAGGTTTTGTTTCATCCAAAATACTTTTTGCCAACTTATAATCTAAACTTTTTACTTTATAAATATTTTGTACAATATCAATTTGAGATGGATGAATAATAGTTTTACCAAATAAACCATTTAATAAATCTTCTTCTACTTCTTGTTCTAAAATATTAAAATCATTTTTATCAAAACTTTCAAATACACAACCTGTTATATTAAAATCATAAGGTTTAAAAGTAATAATAATATTAGAAATTATTTGCCTCATAATAGCAATTTCATAAATAGTCTTTTTATGGCTTCTTCTACAAGAAAAAGTACTTAAAATATCGGTAGCACCTATTCTAATAGACAAAATATTTTTTTTAAAGGGTAAAACAAAATCGCATATTTTTTCTAGCTCAGATACTTTAAAAATATTTTTTTCTAAAATAGGCATATATAGCATATTTTTATTTAGATTTTTAAAATAAGCTTCCATATTTTCCGTACTAAATTTTGGTAAAACAAAACCAGTAATTTTCTCTATACTTTCAAAAGTATATAATTTTTGTAATGATTCGGTACTTCTTGCTCTAATAAAAACTAAAAGCTCTAATTTATTTATTTTATTAAGTAAAATTTGAATATTATTATAAGCTTTTTCCAAATCATTGTCATGAACTGAATCTTCTAAATCTATAATTAGAGATTTTAGAGAAGGGAACTTTTTATTTAGTAAAACTTCTTCTAAATTATCATTATTAGCAGGTACATACAAAGATGCACCCAATTTTAAATATTGCATTAATTCTCTTTCAACCTATATATTATTCCCACAGCCTTATAAGGCATTTCTTTTTCTTCTATAATCTTAACTGATTTTTCTTTAGATAAAAGTACTAAATGTTTAGTTTCTAAAGAATTAACATCTTTTATAAAAATGACTTCTGGAATTCGTCTTAATAAAACCCTAGTAGTTTCACCTATACCAGGTTTTATATAATTAATATTGCTTATTTTTAAATCCTGCATTATTTTAGCTATAAAAGTTTCTGATATTTTAACTAAATCTTCTTTTTTTATATTTTTTTGAATAATTTGCAAATCAGACATAATATCTATATTTTCAGATAAAACATATTTTTTTATTTCATTAATTATTTTATCTATAAACCACAAAGATAAATCTTTTTCTTTTAAATGTTCATAATATTTACAAGCATGAAAAGAATTTTTTTCTGTATTTAAAATAGTTCTACTAATAAGACCAGAAATAGTAGAGTTTAAAACAGCTGAAGGAATAAGATAATCTTCATATGAGGCTGAGAAATAAGCTTTACCAGAAATATCTGAAACTACATATAAATCTGAACTTATATTAGTTTTATATTTTTTATTAAAATCATTAATACTTTTTGCTAATTCTTTAGATATGATGCCTTTACCTGTCCAACCATCTATAAAAATTAATTTTTTATTTGGATTACTTTCTAAAATATATTTAATAGCTGTAGTATCCAAACCTTTATCTCTAATTATTGAAACTCCATAATGCTTTGTATTAATATTAAAAAATATCTCTAAAACTCTTTTTAATAAAACACCAACAGGTATTCCTGCTCTTGCTAAAGAGACTAGAACAAAATCTTTTTCTAAGCTAATTTTTTTAGCTAAAGTAAAAATATCCTTAGCAAACTTTAATGAGTTATTTTCTACAGCTTGATAAAAAATAGCTAAATATTCTTTTGAAGGCTCATATTCAGTTGAAATTATCTCACTATAATGTTTTTTACCAGATTGTATTAAATATTCTTTTTCTTCTAAAGATAACTCTTGAACTTCTACTTTTTCTAGTAAAAATTCAACATCAGTATCTAGATAACTTCCACTAAACATACTATACTTAAACTTTTTATACTTAGATCGAGTATAACCTAAAAAGGTTATAAAATAAAGGGTATAGAATAATAATATTTTAATAATTTAAAAGTAAAAATGTTAGATAAAAATTTTTATTGTGTACATAATATAGATAAAAAAGTATTTTTTAACTTAAAAGAAAAGATACTTGTTAATGATATGATTTTTAAAATTAAGAATGAATTTCATATAACTATTTTTGGACATCAAATTGGTAGTAAATTTAAAGAATTAGAAAATACCTACCCAGATTTAAGAAATTTTATAGAGAGCAAATTAGAAAAATTTATTTGGAATATTACTTTTTATAATGAATTTTATGTAATAAAAGCTAAAAATGAAGCTAATGTTTTTTCTATTATTCAAAAAATAGAAGCTAAAGAAATAATAGATTTATTTGAAGAACTTAATAAAAAATATAATGAACTAAATTTATTAAAACCGTTTCCTCATATTACTCTTTTTACTCATAATAAAGATAAAGGAATAGGTATAAATAATGAAAAAGAATTTTTAGAGTTAAAGATAGATTTACTAACTAAAAATAAACTTATTAATTTTTAGTTAGTACTTATAGAGTCTGTTTATAAAAGAAAACTATAAAAAGTTGCTTACTGTCATCCTGAACTTGATTCAGGATCTAAGCAACTTTTTATATTAAATTATATTCTAAGGAAATCTAGGGTAATCATCAAATCTAGGCTCTCTTTTTTCTATAAAAGCATTTTTACCTTCTTTTGCTTCTTCAGATAAATAATAAAGTAAAGTTGCATTACCAGCTAATTCTTGAATACCAGCTTGACCATCTAATTCTGCATTAAAAGATGATTTTAATAATCTGAGAGCAGTATGACTCTTTTTGAGCATTTTTTTACACCATTCTACAGTGGTTTCTTCTAATTTATCTAATGGTACAACTTTATTAACTAATCCCATATCCAAAGCTTCTTGAGCATTATATTGTTCGCATAAATACCAAATTTCTCTAGCTTTTTTTTGTCCTACAACTCTAGCCAAATAAGATGCTCCAAAGCCACCATCAAAACTACCAACTTTAGGTCCTGTTTGTCCAAACATTGCATTTTCTGCCGCTATAGATAAATCACAAACTACATGTAAAACATGACCACCACCAATAGCCCAACCTGCAACCATAGCTACCACTGGTTTTGGACAAGATCTAATTTGTTTTTGTAAATCTAAAACATTTAATCTAGGCACTCCATCAGAACCTACATAACCACCATGTCCTCTAACTCTTTGATCTCCTCCACTACAAAAAGCTTTTCCACCTTCTCCAGTAAGAATTATTACACCAACTCTTTCATCTTGTCTTGCTAATTCCATAGCTTCAGACAATTCTTTTACAGTAAGCGGGGTAAAAGCATTATGAACTTCAGGACGGTTTATACTAATTTTTGCAATACCTTCATAGTATTGAAATAAAATTTCTTTATATTCTTTTATATTTTCCCAATTAAATTTACTTTGCATATTTTTCTTTCTTTAATCATTAATATTTTATAACTAAGATTTAGGGTTTAAATTTTTATATAAGTTATTTAATAAGCATTATCTGAATTTAAAAATTATAAAAATACCTATTAAAATCTAACTAATAAGCAAAACCCTATAAAAATAAAGTTTACCATAAGCAAAAATAATTATAGCTAAAGATTAATAAACTTAAGACGAAAGTTTAAGTCAATAACTCCTAATAATAATTGAAAATTTAATAATAAAAAATAATTGCAAGTAAAAAATAATGAATCATTTTTTTTACTATTAAATGAGTAAATTAATTATATTTTAATACCTTAGACATTTGTCTGTAAGGCTAAGAAAAAGAGTCTCAAAACACTAGTTTTTGGGGGTGTCCAAAAAGGGGTAAAGCAGTGCTTCCCCCCCTACGAAAACACCTACCCATTACCCACATCTATAAAGGGGGTTGAAAATAACTTAGAATATGTGTTAGAGTTAAAAATATTAAAAAGAGCTATAAAATAATGAACGAATTTGATAATATAAATTTTGGAGATAAGAGATTGAATAATAGATGTAGAATAATATTCAATTCTTTTTTAAAATAATGTTGGTAAAAGCATACCTAATAGTTTTGAAGATTGGTCAGGAACAAAAGCTTGTTATAGATTTTATGATAATAAAAAAGTTACAAGAGAGAAATTAATGAATAGCCATTATGAAAAGACAATAAACAGTCTTTTAAATGAGAAAGTAGTATTAAATGTTCAAGATACAACAGAATTAAATTTTACAACGCATAAATCAAAGAAGGAAATGGGTAGAATAGGAAATTCTAATTGCACAGGTTTAATGGTTCATACAACACTATCATTGACAAGCGAAGGAGTTCCAGTAGGAATATTAGAGCAGAAAATATGGACAAGAAGTAAAGAGTTAGTATCAGAACGCAGTAAAAAGAATATAGAAGATAAGGAAAGTTATAGGTGGATAGAATCATTAATATCAATAGACAAGAAGTTTTTTAATGAAGAACAGGTTATAGTTACGATAGGAGACCGTGAATCAGATATTTATGATTTGTTTTTAGTTGATAGGAAGAGGAATAGTCATTTACTTGTAAGAGCAGCACAAGATAGACTTATAAATCATGAAGATAAGAAATTATTTAAAGGGTTAGATAATCTTGAGGTTAAAGGAAATTTAGAAGTTGATATATCTAGGAAGAAAGGAGTGTCTTCAAGGAAAGCTAAATTAAACATTAAATATGATAAATTTGAGATAAAAGAACCTAAAAATCATAAAAAAAATATACATAGTGTATCTTTAAATGTAATATTGGTAGAAGAAGAAAAATCGGGAGAGAGCAAAGAGCCTATAAGATGGGTTCTTTTGACAACACTAGACATAAACTCACTTGAAGATGCTATAAAATATGTTAGATGGTACAGTTATAGATGGTTAATAGAGAGATATCATTATGTATTAAAAAGTGGTTGCCACATAGAAGAGCTTCAATTAGATTCATCAGATAAGATACAAAAAGTATTAGCTATGTATTCTGTGGTTTCTTGTAAGTTATTAAACATGACTTATATTGTTAGAAAAGAACCCGAGCTAAGTTGTGAAGCCTTTTTTTCAAAAAAAGAATGGAATTTAATATATATATTAGTAAATAAAACACCTAACCTACCTAAAGAAATACCAAAATTAAAAGAGGTTATTGTCTGGATTGCACGACTTGGAGGTTTTTTAGCAAGAAAGGGTGATGGTTTTCCAGGTGTAAAAGTTCTTTGGAGGGGCTTTATTAAATTTAAAACTATCCTAGAAGCTACTGAAATACTTGAATCTTTTAATAATTATACTTATGGGTAATGGTAAGACGAAAACACTGGGTTTGATACCAATATTTTTCGTGAAAATTGTCTTTTTGGACAGCTCCATTCATTAAGAAAAAAGAAACCTAAAAAACTAAGTTTACTTAAATGTCTAAGGTATTGATATTTAGATTAATATTATTAGTAATATTTTAGATACTCTTTAGTTTAAACATATAAATTTATTGCCTTAATAAGTTCATCTTCAAAAATAGTTTCTTTCATTTTTTGGCTAAATTTTAAGGCATTTTCGGTAAAATTACTATTATTTTCTAATTCTTTTATTAAGTTATAAATATTATTAGAGGTTATTTTTTTTGAATTTAAAGCTAACCCTACTCCATTTTCCATTGAAACTCTAGCATTATCTGGTTGATCAAATGCAAAAGGAACCATTAATTGTGGTTTACCAGATAATAAGGCTTGAGCTGTTGTACCTATACCACACTGATGAGATATTATTTTAGCTTTAGGAAATAATTTAGAGAAAGGTTCATAGGCTGTAACATGTATATTTTCATCTTTTAAAATATAATCAGCTATAGGCTTATCTTTTTTACCAACTAAAAATATAGCCCTATTATTAGATTTTTTTACAGCTTCATAAGCTATTTCAAAAAAAGGTAAATTCATCAAAATAATAGCTGTGCCTAAAGTAAATACAATTGGTTCACTACCTTTATCTAAAAAGTTCTTAGTTCCTTCTGTTAATTCACTATCTAAATCTTGATCAAAAAAGGGAAAACCTACTTGAAAAGTTTGTAAAGGCCAATCTGGCTGAGGAAAAACAAAGTTTTTATCAAAAAGGGCTAAAGTTCCATCTTTAGAAAAACTTCTTATTACAGGGTTTTTTATTGAAGTATCTAAGTTAAGTTCTTGTTTAAATTCATTTAATTCATAAAACCAACTTTCTGATACTTTAGTAATTATTTTATAAAATAAATTAAAAAAATTAGGCCCTAAAAAATTTAATTTTCTGGTAAAAGGTACAGCACTAAGAAGTGGGACATTATAAGAAGATAAAAAAGTTGATGGTTGTAAAATACAAGATAAATAAGGAATATTATATTTTTGGGCAATTAAATCTACAAATGGAGTTAAAAAATGAGAAATAATTAAATCGCATTCTACAGCAATTTTAGAAATATTTTCAAAATTAGTTCTTATATAAGGCATAACTAATTTTCTAAAAATAAATTCAGCACCATTAGCAGGATCATTTACTTTATGTGCCCAAGTCTCTTCTGCACCTAAGTCTTGCATATCTGGAACTAGTTTAACAAATTCTGCTCCAACATTTTCTATATTTTGTTTATAAGAAAAATGAGTTGCAATATATACTTTATGTCCGTGTTTTAATAGTATTTTAGCCATTCCTAAATACGGGTGAAGATCGCCATGAGATCCAAAGGTAGTTAAAAGTATTTTAGCCATAATAATTATTTTTGTTTTATTTTTAATAAATTGCTTTATTCTATCATAGTGTTATAATTTTAGATTTAAAATATTATTAATTACTTTTTACTTTTAGAAGGATGCTAGATAAATGAAGAACTTGAAAATAATTTATATTTAGATATTGAATCTATATCTGAAGTAAATAAAAATTCTTTTACTTCAAAATTTAACTCTTTTAAAATTTCAGAATTAAAAATTTTACTAAAAGCACCTCTTTCATCTATAAATTTGGGTGCTTTTAGTATTAATAAATTTTCAAATTCAGTTTTTATTATTTCCATGATAAATAAATAAAATTATTTACTACCTTGTTCAATCCATTTTTTTATAATATCTTTATCAGCCTGATCTAAACTACCATTTGGAGGCATATTATTTCTTAAAACAGCTTCTCTATTTATTCTACTAGCATTTTTTATTATATCTGCATCTGTATCTAATGCTATACCACTAGTTCTTCTAGAAGTACTATGACAACTAGTACATCTAGATTCCATAATAGGTTTTACATCTTTTACCGTAAATTGTTTTACATTAGGATCTACAGTTGGAGATGGGGTTGGGGTTGCTACTGGAGTTGCTGAAACTACTACACTTGGTGTAGCTGAAGGTTTAGGGCAAAATTTTTCTGTAAAACTAAAATCAGGAACTTTGGCAGAAATACTTTCATCAGCAGTTATTTCTACACTAGAAGAAGCTATATTACAATCATCATTAGCACCACCAGAAAGATTTACTTTATATTTTTTACCTTTTTCTAATTTACTTGTTTTCAAATTTATTTTATTATCTATTTTAGCTTTTTCTATAATAATTTCTTCTATTTTAATATCATTTTCAAAAATTATAATACTTAAATCTTTTTTTAAATCTAATTGCGATTTATTAATTTCTAAATCCAAATTAAAATCTTTTTTTTGTGTAGTTTGATTTTGATTAGTAGTATTAGTTTTAGCAGTTTCATTTGTACAAGAAACCATAATAGTAAGACCTATAAAAGTTAAAATTATTTTTTTCATTTTTTCTCCTAAAATTTATTTTTAGTATTTATTTTGTTCTATTAAAAAATCAGCATATTCTTTGGTATCTATTTCTTCTGTCCACATTATTAAAGCATCTTCACCATCTTGTTGATAGTATTTTTTTCTTACTCCTTTGACAGAAAAACCAAATTTTTCATACATTCTTTGTGCAGGTATATTAGAGGCTTTAACTTCTAAAGTTGACCATTTAGCACCATTTTTCAAACCATCTTCTAAAAGTTTTATAAGTAATTGCTGACCTATTTTTTTTTGTCTAAATTGTGGTAAAACAGAAATAATAATAATATGTAACTCTTCTACTATTAACCAAGCCCCACAATAACCTAATATTTTTTCATTTTCTTTGGCAATAAAATAAGAACAATCTTTTCTTTCTAATTCTTTTTTAAATGGTGTAGAAGTCCATCCTGCACCAAAACAAGTCTTTTCTATCTCCAAAACTTCATCTATATGATCATGAACCATAGGTAAAATTTCTATCATTTAGATAAAGTCCTTTTTATAGTAGAAACAGGAAATTGATGTATAAGAGTTTCTTGCACCCATTTTCTAGAATCAACAGGGGATTTATTCCAATAAGTAGGACACATTGCCAAAAACTCTATGAAAGTAAAACCTTTTCCTTCAATTTGGAATAAAAGAGCTTCTTCGATAGTTTTTCTAGCTATAGCCATTCTTTCATTATTATCTGTACTAACTCTAGCTACAAAAGCAGAACCTTGTAACCTAGAAATAATTTCAGAGATTTTTATTTGTTTACCATTTTTATCAATAGAACGACTATAAGGAGTTGTTTTAGTTACTTGACCTACAATAGAAGTAGGCGACATATATCCACCAATATTAGCCATATTCAAATTGTTAATTAAAAAAGTAGTTATTTTTTCACCTCTAGAAGCAGTATGAATCAGACTATCCATACCAGAAAATAATAAATCTCCATCACCTTGATAAGTAATAATTATTTTTTCTGGATATACTTTTTTTAAGCCTGTAGCTACAGAGGTTGCCATACCAGCAGGAGCTTCTATAAAATCTACATTTAAATAATCACTTCCAAAAGAAGTACAACCTTGAGAATTAACAATAATAGTTTTTTCTCTTAAACCTAAAACATCAATAGTTTCAGCTATTAATTTATTTATTAATCCATAAGAACAACCAGCACAATAAACAGTATCAATATCTTTAAAAGTTGTATTATTAGTCATTTAAATCATACCTTTTTTTAAACTCTTTAAGTACTTCTCTAAAACCTATTATTTCATCTGTTTCCCCAACAAAATCAATAGTAATATTTTCTCTTAAAATATTTAAGATATCTGAGTACAAAAAGCCTGTATTTACTTCTGTTACAGTAATTTTTTTTGCTTTTTTAGCCAACTCTATAAGTCTATTTTGAGGAAAAGGCGATAAAGATAATGGAATAAAAATACCTATTTTTTTACCTTTTTTTCTTAATTCATGAACGTAACCCAAAATATTTTTAGAAAAAGAACCAAAAGCGATAATTATTTCTTCTGCATCTTCAGTAAAATACTCTTCATGAAAATATTCATGTTCCATAGAACTAATTTTTTTCATGATTTTTTTGTATCTATCAAAGTTATCACCTTGAAAATTTTTTAACACTCTAGGCTCTCTATTTTTTGCACCATCAAGTTTCCAATTTTTTTCTTCTATTTTATCTGGGCTTAAAAGTTCATTAAAAACATCTATACTTTCACTTCTTATCGTTAAATAAGAATCTAATAAAACAATAACAGGATTTCTATATTTATCAGCTAACTCATAAGCTTTTATAGTTAAATCATAAACAGATTGAGCAGAATTAGGAGCTAAAACTATGTGTTTGTTATTAATATGAGAAGAACTTTTTACAAAATCTGAATAACCATATTGTCCATGCTCATAGTTAATAATACCATCTCTACCATACATAATACTTACAATAACGCAAGGTAGTTCCATAGCAGACATATAATTAATACCTTCTAACATAGAAGAGACACTTTCTGTTATGGAAGAGGTCATAACTCTTTCTCCTGCAACAGAAGAACCAATAACCATTCCTATAGCAGTTCTTTCATTTTCTGCCTGAATAAAAACACCATTTACTTCTGGCATTCTGTAAGACATATATTCAATAATTTGGTTATTGTATGGTTTGGGTACACTATAGTAATATCTACAACCCGAATAAACAGAGCCTTCTGCTACAGCCTGACCACCATTAAGAAATGCTTTTTTTTTCATTTTTTATACCAAAGAATTAGCTGGTTTTAGTATTTCACCTCTAAGAGAAGATGAAGTTGCATCTGTAACTTTTACATCTATAATTTGTCCTAAAAGAGAGTCATCTCCTAAAAAGTGAATATTTTTATTTCCTCTAGTTCTACCATAGTAATTACCTTTTTTAGGATTAAAACCTTCAACTAATACAGATTCTGTTCTTCCAATATGTTCTAAATTTCTTTTTTTAGAAATATCATTCATTACTCTGTTAAGATGATTTAATCTTCTATTTTTTTCTTCTTCTGGTAATTGATTTGGCATATCTGCGGCAGGTGTACCAGGACGAGGTGAATAAGCAGAACTCATAATAGAATCAAATTCATATTTTATGCAAGTATTTACAGTATCTAAAAACTCTTCTTCTGTTTCACCAGGAAAACCTACTATAAAATCTGAAGTAAATACTACATTAGGAATTTTAGCTTTTATATAAGATGCTATTTCATCATACTCTGCCATAGTATTTCTTCTGTTCATTTCTTTTAAAATTCTGTCATTTCCAGATTGTAGTGGTAAATGTACAAACTCACATACTTTTGGGATATTAGCTACAGCGTCAATCATTTCTCTTGTCATGTATTTAGGATGAGAAGTTAAAAATCTTATTCTTTCTATACCTTTTACTTCACTTACTTTGTATAAAAGCTCATCTAAAGTAGTTCTTGGTCTTAAATCTCTTCCGTATAAATCTATAATTTGACCTAATAAGACTATTTCTTTGTATCCTTCTGCTGCGGCATTTTCTACTTCTGTCATTATAGATTCTACACTACGGCTAGTTTCATTACCTCTTACATAAGGAACTATACAAAAAGTACAAAATCTCGAACAACCATTCATGATAGTAATCCAAGCACTATATTTATTTTCTCTATAAACAGGCATATCATCTTCATAAACATCAGCTTGTTTAACTATTTCTACAATAGGTTTTCTTTTATTTTCAAATCTTTGTACCATTTCATGGATTTTATTAAAATTTTGAGAGCCAAAAACAATATCAACATGTCTAGCTTTTTTTCTGATATTTTCTTTTTCATGTTGAGGTACACAGCCTCCCACACCTATAATAAGCTCTGGGTTATATTGTTTTAATTTTTTAAAACTTCCTAAATGTCCTACTAATCTATTAACTGCATTTTCTCTAATACTACAAGTATTTACTAAAATTAGATCGGCATCTTCTGTTAACTCAGTCGGTTCATATCCAATTGTACCAAGTAAACCAAACATTTTTTCAGAATCAGATTTATTCATCTGACAACCAAAGGTTTCTATTTTTACTTTTTTTGTTCCCATAATTACTAAAACATTAAATAAATCGAGTTTTTAGAGCTTTTAGTTAGAAGTTAAAAGTTAAAAGACTTACTTTTTACTTTCACTTTTTACTTTTCACTCTTAATCAATATATTATAAGATAGATTTATATTTAATCATTAAAATTTATAATCAATGTTAACAAAATATTTTTTTATCTGAAATATTATTATTTATCTTAGCTTGTAAAAATTTTTAAAATTAAGTTATAGTAAGTTTTTTGGGTATTAAGTAGCCTCAAACGTAATAATAAAAAGCTTTGAATTTTCATTGAATGAATCAAAAAATAAATTATTATCCTTACTATCTTGAAAAATCTTTAAAGCTTGATAGAAAGAACGCTTAAGTTTTTTTGCTATATCTTGAATTATTATAAATCCAGATAAAGCTAAATTAATTCTCTCATTAACATAATCATAATCATTTCTATAAAAAACAGATAAACTTAAATAACTTTTTAATATCTTGAAGAAAGATTCTATTTTCCATCTTTTTTTATATAAATGTAATATTTTGGCACTACTTAATTCTAAATTTGTTGTAAATAAAAAATATAGTTTCTTCTCTAATAAACATTCTTTATTATTTGCTATACCTACAATTTTTCCATCTAAATTAAATACTTTTACTTCTTTTATATTTAAAAAACTTCTATATTTATGATAGTAATAAAAAGCACCATTATAACTTCTAGTAAAAATATCCTCCGCTTTTTCTTTACCTGATTCTGACTCTAAAACTCTACTTTTAGGACATCTGGTTACTAAATTAACTTTAAATTTAGACAGTTTCTCTAGAATTTTCTTATGAAAAAAAGCTGAATCGAAAAGTATATTTTCTATCTTTAATCCTTTATCTAATAAATATTCTATACTTTTTATAAAAATATCATCTTTACTTAGGTAATTTTCATTTTCATCTTTATATACCTTACTTATCCAATAATCAAATAGTATTGGATATATTTTATCTTCTATTTCAAAGCATAAAAACATTATTACTAAACAATTATGATAAATATTTTTTGTATAATCATATATTGGATTATATGGATATACAAAATCGTTTCCATGTGCTGGTATTAACATAAAATCTGCTATTAGATTTCCTTTTCCTTTATTTACTATTTTTTTTATTGATTCAAAATTTAATCCAAAACATTTTATTGCTTTTTCATATTCTTTTTCTTTTAAACCTGAATCTTTTTTTATTTCACTTTTTGTTAATTTATTTTTTGTTTTTTTAAAAAGCTTAGTAGTAATTTTGATTCCATTGTGATATCCTAATCTTGTTATTATTACATTTGAGTAGTATAGCACAGATTAACCTCTTGTCTTTACTACTTAAAATCTTTTTTTTTAAGCTAAGATTTATCTGAAGCATTATTTATATTAATTTCTTTTATTTCAAAATATAACTAATACCATATTTTAATTTACATTATTGTGGTCTCAAAAAATAGGGCAAAGCAGTGCTTTTCCCCTACGAAAATACCGGATTTAACAACCATATTTTTTGCAAAAACGGATTTTTGGACATATACATACTACTTACGCTTCACGGTTAACGATTCACGCTTCACTCTTAATAATACTTATCTTCTCACTTCTTACTTTTAACTTCTAACTATTCCCTAAATAACAATAACCACCGCTAATTTAGTTAAAAAATTATATTTTTCATTGGCTTCCATAATCTTTTTTATAGATAAATCATCTAATAATAAATTAGTTCTATTTGGTTTACCCAAAGCGGCTCTAGCTTCTGCTATCAAAGGATTTTTACCAACTCTTGATATATTTTCTTTTGCTTTATCAATACTTTCAGTATATTCAGTAATACCATATTTAACTATATTTTCTGGATCTGGTGTAACTTTTGCTCCTGTATAAATAATTTTAGCTCCTGCGATTAAAAAAGGTGCCATAGCTGGTTCTACACCCAAACCTGTTGCATCAATAATTAAACCTGTTATTTCATCATTATTAGCTATTTTAGGATTAAAAAAATCACCTAATGAAGCTAAATAAATTTTAGAATCATATAACATAGATTTTTTATTTTGAGATTCATCTAGTTCATTTTGAATTTCTGTATTATATTTATTAATATTTTTACCTAAATCTAAAGCGTAAGCTAAGCTTCCATTTCCAAATATTGGAACATATAATTCTACTTCTACAGTATTATCATCTATTATTTTTTCTTCACCTATTTGTCTTGCTCCTCTGATAACTCCTTCTATTCTAGTTTTTATTATTGCCTGAGAAGCTTTTTTATTTTCGCAATTTTCGTCTTTTGAACATTCTCCATCTGCTACATTAGAAATAGACTTTTGAGAAGTAACTTGAACAGTACCAGTAATTTTAGCTATATTTCTATAAGCATCACTTCTTGCTGCAATTCTAGCTTTTAATCTTCTATTTGTTAAAGAACCAGTATTCGGGGCTACTCCTTTACCTTTTACTTTTATAATTCTATTTCCCCAGTCTATTTCTCCATTTTCTATTTTTTGTATAAATTTACTACTATTTTCTTTTGTTATATTTTCTTCTGTTTTGGCATTAGATAAAAAATTTACATTGAAAATAAATAGAGTAGTTAAAAGCAGAAAAATTTTTTTTAAAACTTTATTTTTATTCATTTTAAAAACCAGCTTACTTTTTAAATATAACAATATTTTATAGCTCATATTACTTCAAAAGTAAATAGTAAATTAAAAACTAATTTTTAAGTGATAATGATATTCTTTTTCTTACAATATCTATATCTAAAATTCTTAGTTTCAAAGTATCTCCAACTTTTACAACTTCCATAGGATTTTTTACAAATTTATTTCCCATTTCAGAAATATGTAATAAAGCTGTTTCTTTTATTCCAATATCAATAAAAGCTCCAAAATCAACCACATTTTTTACTTTTCCTTCAACCATCATACCTTTTTTTAGGTCATCAAAGTTTACAACCCCTTTTTGTAAAATAGGTTTAGGGAAATCTTCTCTTGGATCTATTCTTTTTTTATTAAGGTTTTCCAAAATATCATTAATAGTAGAATCTGTTACTTCAAAAGTAGTTTTTAAATCAGTTTTTTGTTTATAATCTAACTCTAATTTTTTTTGAATTAAATTTAGTATTTTTTCACCTACTTTATAATTTTCAGGATGAACCCAAGTATTATCAAGAGGGTTAGAACTTTCTGGTATCATTAAAAATCCTGATGCTTGTTCAAAAGCTTTAGCTCCTAAGCCTTTTACTTTTTTTAATTCATTTCTAGTTTTAAAAATCCCATTTTCTTCTCTGTACTTAACAATATTTTTTGCAACTGTAGAATTAATACCAGAAATATTTTTTAAAAGTGCAGCAGAAGCAGTATTAACATTTACTCCAACTTGATTAACTACAGATAAAACAGTGTAATCCAAAGATTCTGAAAGATCTTTCTGATTAATATCATGTTGATATAAGCCCACACCTATAGATTTAGGGTCAATTTTTACTAATTCTGCTAAAGGGTCTTGAATTCTTCTTCCTATAGAAATAGCACCTCTTATTGTCAAATCTAAAGATGGAAATTCTTCTATAGCAATTTCAGAAGCAGAATAAACAGAAGCTCCATCTTCTGGAACAACTGTATAAGAAACATTAGCTTTTTTTTCTTTTATAATATCAGTAACTAATTCTTGTATTTCCTGAGAACCAGTACCATTTCCTATAGTAATAAGCTCTAGATTATATTTTTTTATAAAATTAATTATTTCATATTCAGATTTTTCTTTATTAAATTGATTTATAACAAAAGAATCTAAATACTTACCATTTTCATCTATAACTGCACATTTAGAACCTGTTCTTATACCAGGGTCTATAGATAAAATTCTAGTTCTTTTTATTGGTTGTTGCATTAAAAGATTTTTTAGATTTTCGGAAAAAATACTTATACTATGTTTTTCTGCTTTTTCAACTAATTCTGTTTTTATTTCTCTTAATACAGAAGGTAATAATAATCTATCCAAAGAATCTTTAATAGCTAATTTAAAACAGTTGTTTTTTATAACATATCTTTTTTCTATTTTTTGGATTAAATCATCAAAATTATAGTCTATTTTTATTTTTAACTCTTCTTCTTTTTCACCTCTATTTAGAGCTAAAATTTGGTGTGGTTTTATATTTTTTATTATTTCCTGATAATTATAATAGATTTTATAAGTACTTACTTTTTCATCTTTCAAACCTTCTGAAATATATTTACCATAATTCCAAACTAAATTTTTAACTTCAGCTCTATTATCTACATCTTGGGCTAATTTTTCTGCAATAATATCCATCGCTCCATTAAGTGCTTCTTCTTCTGTTTTTACCTCTTTTTCTAAGTTAATAAAATCTGTAGCTCGTTTTTTTAATTCTGCATCATTTAATAAATAAAGCATATTAGCTAATTTTTCTAACCCTTTTTCTATGGCAATCATGGCCCTAGTTTTCTTTTTCTTTTTATAAGGTAAATATAATTCTTCTATAGAAGTTATAGTTTCGCATTTATTAATATTGTCATAAATATCTTTATTAAGTAAATTTTGAGAAAAAATAGCTTTTATAACTTCAATTTTTCTTGTTTCTAAATTTGTTAGAGACAATAGTTTTTGTTCTATGTCTTTTACTTGAATTTCATTAAGATAACCTATTTTTTCTTTTCTATATCTAGAAATAAATGGTATTGTATTCCCCTCATCCAAAAGTTCTATGGTTGCAACAACTGAATCTTTTTTTATGTCTAAAGCTTTGGTTATTTTTTCTATAATTAAATTTTTATTTAGCTCTAATTTTTCAATAAAATCTTCTGTAAAATCCATCTTAAATACTCAAAATTATTTTTATTAATAGATTCAAAGTATAACATAATGCATTAATCATAAATATAAACATAGAATAAAAGTTTCTTAAGGTTTATAAAATTATATCTGTGATTGTATAAATCAGTATGATTATAATCATTTCTGGGGTTTCAGGGGGGCTTCCTCCTACGGGTTATCAACCCCCCGCAGGAGGTCTTAAATTCATTCTTCTATACTCCAAGCATCCATGGTTAAATCAGGTCTTATATAAGTATAAGGTAAGTAAAAATATCCGTTATCTCCCCAATCTGTGCCCCAACTATTTTTCATAATTAAAACTTTCTTTATATCGTTATATCCTATACAAGTTATAGCATGCCATCCAGATATTGTTTCACCATTACTATCTAACTTATCAGGATTTTCTAATTGTTCTGGAGTAGGCATTTTTACTAAACCGTCTTTTTTAACTTTAAAAAAATTATCAAAAATTAAAACACCCAAAACAACTGGATTTTGAGCATCTAAAGATTTTTTTATTTGATTTAAATTTTTTAACTGGGTTACTTTAGAGACCTTATATTTTTTAGCTCTAGGGTATAAAAACTCAGGAGGAATATCTTTAAATTTAGATTCAATATATGGCCAATTACTTTCTTCTACAACGCCTTGTTCTTTTAATAATTTAACGCCAGTTTCTATTAAAGCACCATTATCTCTATCTAACGTACCTTCTTTTTTTCTTTCGTTATAATATAAAAATAAAGGACTTAATTGAACATAAGGTTGTTTTTTATTTTTTAATAATAAAAACTCTCTAGCCCCTCTTACTATAGCAAAACCAGTACAAGAACTTAATTCTCCTTGGTTAGTTGGTTTACTAGAATATTTTCTAAGATCAACAACTTTTTTAAATAGTTCTATTTGAGCTTGTGTTGAATCATCAATTTTTTCAAGTGGAATAGAGTTCTTAGATTTTATAACTCCATTTTTTTTAAATTTACTTTTTGAAACGCTTTCAATATTAGTAAAATTATTTAAATCAGTACTTGTATCTATATTTGAGCAAGCTGTAGTAAAAATTGTTATTAAAGATAAAATTACCTTACTTTTTAATAATTTCATTATAAACCCCATTTTTATAAATAATTATGATTTAATTACATTTAAATATTCTAGCTCTTATACTATATGAAACATGATAGTTCAAATAAGCATCAACATAAGGCTCTTGTATTTTATCTATTACAGCAACATTAGCTCCTTCTTTATTACTTTTAAATTGTAATTCTTTTATAGCATGAGTATAATCGCCTTCTACATAATTAAACATATTATCACCACCACGATTATCTATTTCCAAAGTTTTTATAAAAGAACAATTATTCATATTAAGTCCAGAATCATTATTTAAAATTCGAACATGTTTAAAATCATTTTCTTCTTGCTGAGAATATTCTCTTAATTTAGAGCATGAGGTAATTAAAGTTAAAGTAATTAAGCTTAAAAAAATTTTTTTTGTATTCGTCATATCTTAATAATAATAATATATTTATTTATTATTATTATTCTAATTAATAAAAACCTTGTTTTAATTAACATTTATTTAATATAAAATTAAATTTTGGTAAAAACTAACTTATTACTATATTTTATATTACTATTTTTTAGATTTAAAAAACTATAACAACTTAAAAACAAATTTATCCTTAGGGCTCCATAAATAATCTAAAGAACATGTATAACCTCTTAACCATAATTCACCATACATTTTTCTTAAATAAAAACCTTTAGGAAATAAATCATCATCTATAAGAGGTTTTGAAAAAACAGTTAAAGATTCTGGAGGAGCTTGATTTAGAGTTTTTTCATTAATTTCTTCTTGATCATTTAAAAATAAACGTAGATATGGAGCAACTTCTAAGGGACATTGTGATAAATTATAATTTTTTAAACTACTTTCAATTTGAGGAATTGTAGCTCCATTAGGAAAACCTATTTCTTTTATTGTAGTTATTAATAAAGAAATTTTTGTATTTTTATCAGATACTTTAAATAAATTGTTAGAAAAAATTGTTTTAGCATATTCATTTAATAAAATATTAGAGCTTTTTAGTTTAGCTAATAATTTATTTAGATCCAAACCACCATATTCAATTTCTATTATTTTTTTTGATTCCACTTATAGATCCCCAAATAAAAGTTTATTTTTTTTTATTCTTATTAGAGACTACCTCAGATTTCTGCTCTGGGGTTTCAGGGGTACGGGGGCTAAGCCCACGCTCCCTTCCTCCTGCGGGGTTGATACCCCGTAGGAGGTCTTAAATTCATTTAGTCAATATATTTAAATTGGTTAAAATTATTCTCTTTATCTTCCCAAAACTCAGCTTTTAATAGATCAGGGTATACTGTAATATTTTTAAGTTCATCTTTACTAAGCCATTTTACATCTTTTATCCAATCTTCATCTATACCGTTACCATAAATATTATTTATAGTTAATTCTCCTGTAATTTTATGAGCCAAAAAAAATGTTTCAAAATGCCTACAATCATTATCAATATCTATAAATTCTCTGAGATATATTATTTTATCAATTTCAATTATTAAACCCGTTTCTTCATAAGTTTCTCTTTTGGCACATTCAAAAATATTTTTATCAATATCTTCAATTCCACCGCCTGGTGGAATCCAAAATTCTTCTTTAGTAACAGGGTTAACATGTTTTACGAGTAATATCTTATTTTGCTCTACTAATATAGCAGCAGCTCTTATTCTATTTTTCATAATTTATAAAACTATTTATTATTTTCTACACGTTGTTTAAGAGTTCTATTAAATTCGGTATAAGTTCTTAACATAAAATTAGCAGCAATATTTCCTAAAAATAGAGCAGAAATACCATTAACTTCATCAACTTGAATTAACTTTGTCTTATTGTCTTCAAGTGCTTCTACTCTATAAATATGATGATCTGTTAAACTAGGTAAAAATGGATCTGACCAACCAAAACTTTTACCTTTTTCATAATTAATTAGTTTATTATAATAAGTATTAACTGCACCTGTATTATCTATAAATTTAACTGTTACATTAGCATCTTTTTTCATTTCTCCATTAACACTTTGAAGTGATTTACTCCAAGAAGGCATATCTTGAAAATTTGTTAATTCAGCCCAAACTTTTTCTACTGGAGCATTAATTATTTCTTCTGTATAAACATTCCATGAGGTAGGAGAGGTATTATTAATTTTATTTTCTTTAAAAGGTTTTCCTTTTGGAAGATCCTTAAACCAATTTTCTACATATTTTGCTACTTCTTCCCAACCATCTTGCCCAACTATGTAGTGAGTTCTATTTTTAAATGTTTTAAAGCTAACAACACTAGTTTTATCAGTATAAAGTTCTGAATTTTGCTTATTTAAAGATTCTGGTAAAATATTATCTTTTTCACCTGCTATAAATAACATAGGTTTATGTGGAATATTAACATCTACTTTCCCATCTTCACCTGTAATAGACCTTGCAACATTTCTACTTTCTGGAACAACATATTTTTCTCTAACTTTATTTGATTCTTCCTTAGTCATAGTATTTGTAAAAGTATAATTAAAAGCATCTTCATCCATAATAAAAGCATTATCACCAGCAAAATGATTAATAACTGGTAAATTACTTTTAATAAAACTAAATTTTGTACTAGTTAAACCATTTGGAGGTGCCGAATCAATAAAAATACCTGCTACGCCTTTACCATTTACCAAAAGTTTTTGGGATAATAATCCACCCATAGAGTGACCAATTATTATAGGTTTTTCTGGTAAACTATCAATGAAATTTGCTAAACTTTTATAAACTTGTCCAAAAGTTAGCTTATTAAGTTCTGGATTAATATTTTCTCTAAGAGTAGCTGGTTCTCCTTCATGATAAGGCCAAGCTGGAGTATAAACAGTATAACCTTTATCTTCAAAATATTTTTTCCAATTTTCCCAACTTTTGGGATTCATAAACATACCATGAACCAAAACTATTGATTTACTTTTAATTAATAAATCAGATTCAACTTTATTCTCAATACTTTCAGCCATAGCAAAATTTGAGTAGGATTGTAAAGTAAAAGCTAATGAAAGAATAGTAGCGATAAAAAGTTTCATATTTATCCTTATTGTAAAAATATTTAGCTATATTTTACGATAAAAATAAATATATGTCATTATGTTATATAATAGACTTGTTGTTTGCAACCCACTGTTTCATCTATAGACTCCCTGACTGAAAAAATGTAAACTAATTCTTTTTGAGTATATATAAGCTACATAGATTTTTAAACAATTATTTAACGAAACAACAAGTCTAACATTAAACTTAGTCTTTAATCTACCTCAATATCATATTTATCTAATAAACCTAAAATACCAGACATAGAAAACTTAGCTTTTTTAATACGATTTATTTCAGGATCAATAGAATAATTATAAGAGGTTTTAAAATCAACTTTTTCTATATTAGTATGATTAAAAACTGCTCTATATAAATCACAATTATCAAAAATTGAATTACTTAAATCACATTCTGTAAAATCGATTTCTTGTAATTTTGAATTTTTAAAAATAGTTTTTTTTAGTTTTGTTTTATAAAATGATGAATTATCTAATTGGCAAGTATCAAAAGAAACAGAAAGATCAAAATTATTGCAAGTTTCAAAATGTAAGCCTAACATTTTACATTCTTTAAATTTTATGTCTATAAATGTGGTTTTTAATAGTTTAACCAAACTCAAATTACAATTAATAAATTCACAGTCTATAAACTTTATATCTGATAGATTAGTATTAAAAAAATTACATTTAATAAAAACACAATTTTCATATTCACCTTTTTTAATAGGCTTTTCTTGAAAATTTATTTTATTAAATTCTTTATCTTCTATATATTCCATTATTTTATTTTACATTATTTTTGATACCTAGATACTAATTTTAAACTTATTTAAGAGGGTAATTTTTATTATGTTATAATAAAAAACATTTATTAGTTAATAAAAAATAGGGGTAAATTAAAAATGAGCATTCCAAGTCTCTATGAATGGGTAGGTGGTATAGATGCATTAAAAGCTCTTACTAAAAGATTTTATGAAAAAGTTCCTTCTAACGAAATACTTAACCCTATCTTTAAAGATATGTCTCCAGAACATCCTGAGCATGTTGCTAAATTTCTTGCGGAAGTTTTTGGTGGCCCTAAAGATTATTCTAATAAACATGGTGGACATCCTGAAATGGTTCGCCACCATTTAAACAAAAATTTAACAAATGAACAAAGAAAAGCTTGGTTAGCTTTATTTTTAGATACTGCTGATGAGCTAAAGCTTCCAGATGATCCCGAATTTAGATCTGCTTTAATTAGTTACTTAGAATGGGGTACTAGATTAGCAGTAATTAATTCTCAACCAAATGCATCAGTAGATCCTGAAGCAACTATGCCTTCATGGGGATGGGGAGAAGTAAAAGGTCCTTATAATCCTTAATTAATATATTTATAATGGTTAAAAATTATGGTAATAGAATATATTCGCTATAAAATTCCAGTAGAGCAACAAGAGCTATTTTTAAATGATTATAAATTAGCTTCAAAATCATTAGATTCTTCAGAATATTGTTGTGGTTATGAATTAACTCACTGTGAAGAAGAAATTGAAAAATTTATTTTAAGAATAAAATGGACTTCTACAGAAGATCATTTAAAAAAATTTAGACAAAGTACTCAATTTAAAGAATTTCTTCCGTATATAAAACCATATATTCCAAATATAGAGGAAATGCAACATTATAATATTACAGAAATAAAATCAAATTATTTAGCTACTAATTCTTAAATTTTATTGGTTTCTAATTTAATATTTAATCCACTTTGACATATTTTTTCAAATATTGAAGTGGTAATAGTGACTATAATAAAAATAAAAGTAGTTAGCGTACAAATTGCAATAAAACCTGCAGGATCATCCTTTTTATCATGAAATATGCTTATATATATTCCAGCCATCATAATTAGAATACTTAGTAAAATTGTGCAATATTTTATACTTTTTAAAGCTTTAATTGAATCTATTGAAAAGACTTTATTTTCTCTAATATATCTAAGTAAATTAAAAGTTTTTAATAGAGCTACAAAAAATGCTATTGATGATAGGTATCCGTATAAAATGAATGGGTTAAAATAAATACTAAATAAGTCTAAATTTTGAGCCCTACCTTCAGTCAAAGGAAACTTAATCATTATAGACATGGTTATAATAGCAATAATAATTATAATAGTTTGAAGAAATATTGTTTGAGCTTGTTTCATAAATAAATTTACAAGATTATTAAAAAAATAATTATTAAAAGTATAGCATTTTAATTTTTAATTTTACTAAAAAAATTTAGATTTAATTTAATGTTTTATCTAAAAAATGACCTTTATCAAACTTTTTCCTACACTTCAACCAAATTTCTTGAAATTCTTTTTTTTCTTCTTCTGTAATATCAAAAACAGTTGGTATTTTAGACCTATCTAATCTAGTCATATTTTCAAGTTTTTTATTTAGCTTATATTCAACATATTTTACTATTTCTTCTATACTTAAAAATTTATAATCTATATCTTGAGAGTATTCTCCAAAAAAATCTAAAACATAACAAATTAAACTATATCTTAAAAAATAAGTATTTTTATCATAATTATATATAATAGAATATTCTTCATACATACCTTTAAAATTATCTAATGGTAAAGTACTTAAATTAATAAAACTCTGTTTTTTTTCTTTTATTAAATGTAATATATTTTTTAATGATAATGTCTTAGGTTTATCCACTTTAAAGTTAATATCCTCAAATAATTATATTTTATTATTTATTTTTATTTAAGATTATCTTTTTCTTTCATTCTAAGAGTGTAATAAGTAGTATTTCTTTCTAAAATGCACAATATAGCTGAAGCTGCATTATTAGCTATTTGCCATTTTAAAACTTCTTCTTTTTCCAAAGAATCTAAAGATAAATATTTTTCTAAAACATCTATAGAACTTATTTTTCCATATTTTATAAGTATTTTTATTAGCTGATTTATTTTTAATAAAATTTCTTCATTTAACTCATCAAGTTTTTCATATTTTACTAGATGAGTATTTATTATTTCAGATACATTTTGTTCTGGGAAAAGTGCTATTTTATTTATTAAAATAATTAATTCTTCTGATAAAGAAATATTTTTAGCTTTATCTTCATACTTTTTTATAAAATCTTTATCTCCAAAAATAGCTAAAGCTAATTCTACAGTTTCTGAAAGATCTTTATTTTTTTCTTGCTCTTTTATATTATCCAGAGCAGATCTTGAACCTATTTCAGTTATTTTTTCAATGGCTTTTTGAGCTACATTTATATCATCATCTTTAATTAAATTCTTAAGTATATCCAAACCTCTATTATCATTTATCATATCTATAGCAAGTAATTTAACTTTTTTATTACCATTAGCAGATATTTTTTCTAAATATTGTTTAGCTTTACCTAATTCTAAATACTTTAGTTTTTCTATATAATTTTCATTAGTAATATTACTTTCTATAATATTATCTAATAAGCTTTTTTTATCAGCATGGTTAAATTGCCATAAAGCTAATAAACAGGCGTATTTTTCAAAATCATCTGAAACTTTTTCATAATGATTTAAAATAGGTTTCATTTTTTCTGTAGATTTAGTTCCACAGATAGAAAAAATAGTAGCTAATCTTATTTTATAAGAAGCATTTTCTAAACCTACTTCCATAAAATCTGCTGCTGTAGGATCGCTAAAATCTCCAAAAAAACTTATTAGATCAATTCTTTGTTCTTCCGTTAAATCTTCTTCTAAATTATAGGCTATTTTTAAAACAGTTTCAGAAAGTCTCCAACCGCCTCTTTCATAAATTTTTTTTAGACAAAAAAGTTTGTTGTCCAAATCTGGATCTTGCATACCTACAGAAAAAAATCTTTTACCATCAGGAGTATCAACATACCAAACCGAATCTTCTGAAGCTCTTCTAATAGCAGGGTTAGGATGTTGGAATCCTTTTCTAAAAAGATCCCAACTTTTTTCTATGCTCTTATCATAATCAATAACTTGAACAGTTTTTTTTTTGAATAAAAAATCTAATAAACCCACTATTTTTCCTATTTTCTAATTAGCGTATCTATCTACTAATGCTTGTAAGCCACCTTTATAACCACTACCAACAGCATTCATTTTCCATTCGGAATTATGTTTATAAAGTTCACACATAATCATAGAGGTTTCTACACTATAATCTTCACCTAAATCATATCTAGCTATTTCTTTATTGTTATCTTCATTAACAATTCTTACAAAAGAATTAGATATCTGACCAAAATTTTGTTTTCTTTCATCAGCTTGATGTATAGTAACAACAAAAACTAATTTTTTTACATCATTAGATACTTTTGTCAAATCTATAAGAATAACTTCATCATCTCCATCTCCTGCACCTGTTCTATTATCACCTGTATGAGTAACAGAAGAATCTGGGCTTTTTAAATTATTATAAAAAACGAAGTGATTGTTAGTAGGTATTTTTTCATTTTCACCTAATAAAAAAACCGAAGCATCCAAATCAAAATCTTCACCTGTATCAGAAGCTTTTACGTCCCAACCTAATCCAACTTTAACTTTTTTTAAACCAGGAGCTTCTTTTTCAAGAGAAATTTTTTGACCCTTAACTAAACTTATTCCCATTTTTACCTCCAAAATAGTCAGAAGTTTTTATTTTTCTGATATATGATAAAATTAAGTATTACAAAAATCAAGCCCTAAAAACAAAGTTTATTCAAATCTTAATTTACTTATAATGGTATATTACCGTGTTTCCTTTTTGGTTTTTCTACTCTTTTATCTTCAGTTAACTCTAGAGCTTGTGCAATTCTAATTCTAGTTTCTGCTGGTTCTATGATATCATCTATATAACCTCTTTCTGCTGCAATATAAGGGTTAGAGAACTTTTCTTTATACTCTTCCACCAAACGATCTTTTTGATTAATATCTTGATTTAATTCTTTTCTAAATATTATACTTACAGCACCAGCACTACCCATTACAGCTATTTCAGAACTTGGCCAAGCATAATTTATATCAGCTCTGATATGTTTACTACACATAACATCATAAGCTCCACCATAAGCTTTTCTGGTAATAATAGTTATTTTAGGAACAGTAGCTTCTGCATAAGCATATAAAAGTTTTGCTCCATGAGTAATAATCCCACCATGTTCTTGATTTTTTCCTGGTAAAAAGCCTGGTACATCTACAAAAGTAATAATTGGTATATTAAAAGCATCACAAAAACGTACAAATCTAGCTGCTTTTATAGATGCATTAATATCTAGGGTTCCTGCCAAAACTTTAGGCTGATTTGCAACAATACCTACAGATTTTCCATTTATTCTAGAAAAACCTACAATGATATTACCAGCATAGTTTTCATGTATTTCAAAAAACTCTCCATTATCTGCAATATTAGTAATAACTTCTAACATATCATAAGGTCTATTAGGGTTATCTGGAATAATAGAATTTAGTACAGATAAATCTTTATCTATAGGATCATCATTTTCTATTACAGGTGCGTCATCTAAATTATTAGAAGGTAAAAAGCTTAATAAATATCTTATGGCTTCTATACACTCTTCTTCACTTTGGTATTTAAAATGTGTTACTCCGCTTATTTTAGAATGTGTATCAGAACCACCTAATTCATCAAATGAAATTTCTTCACCTGTAACAGCTTTTACAACATCTGGGCCAGTAATAAACATATGACTGGTTTTATCTACCATAAAAATAAAATCTGTTATAGCAGGTGAATAAACAGCACCACCTGCACAAGGTCCAAGAATTGCAGATATTTGAGGGATTACACCAGATGATTGAACATTTCTATAAAAAATTTCTGCATAACCCGCCAAAGATACTACTCCTTCTTGAATTCTAGCTCCACCAGAATCATTTAATCCAATAACTGGCTTGCCATTTTTTAAAGCTAAATCCATTATTTTACAAATTTTTTCTGCAAAAACTTCTCCTAAAGAACCTCCAAAAACGGTAAAATCTTGAGCAAAAACATAAACTTGCCTTCCATCTATTTTTCCCCAACCAGTAACAACACCATCACCCCAATATTTTTTTTCTTCCATATTAAAGTTAGAACATCTATGAACAGCAAATTTATCAAACTCTACAAAAGATCCTTCATCTAATAAAAGATTAATTCTTTCTCTTGCGGTAAGTTTTCCTTTTTCATGTTGTTTTTTTATGGCGGTATCTCCACCACCTTTTTCAGCTTCTTTTCTTAGTTCTTTTAATTTTTCTAATTCTTTCATTTTTTATTTACCATCTAAAGAGTAGATTTTATAGTTTACTTTATTATTTATAAAAAAAAAATACTAATCTTAGTGAATGCTTACTACATATTTGTTAAGTAGCTTCTTATCTTATAAGTAGTAAGGCAAAATAAAACATCTATTTTTAGCCACAAACTTCACTTATTTCACTGATATTTTTATCTGTGTTATTAGTGTTATCCGTGGCTAAATAAAAAAAATTATGGTAAATTTCAAATTTTTAGTCTTTTTTGCAAAAAAAAGTTAGTTTAAAAATAAAAATTAAATTTAATAAAAAAGATAAAACCTTTTGTTTATAAGTCTTTAACAGCAATAAATTTAGTTTAATTTTATTTATTTCAAATTGTAAAGTAAAATATATTTATATTAAGTAAAAATTAAATTCTAAATCTCTATAATATCTATTAATAAATAATTTAAAGCATATTTATTTATTAAAACCTCTTTTTTATGTTATATATTTTAAAATTTAGTTACTTATGTTATAATAAAGCTATGTTGATTATAAAAAGTTAACATAGAGTAACTTATATTTATAATCAAATTTATTAAGCTACTAGGTATAAAATAGTAGATGCATTATAAAAAAAAGAGGTTTTATGGAAATCCTAAATCTTGATCAAAGCTTCAAACCTTACGGAGAAGGTGTAGATTTTAAACAATTCAATTTTCCTAGTAATTGCGAAGTACACGTAAAATTACCAGAAATAAAAACAGAAAAAATAAAAATAACTACTAGAATTTCTTCGTCGGATAGCTTATTCCTTTTATTTTTAGCTTCAGATGCTTTAAGAAGAAGTGGTATAAAAGATATAGAGGTTTTGATTCCGTATTTGCCTTATGCTAGGCAAGATAGAGTTATGGTAAAAGGAGAACCTTTATCAATAAAAGTTTTGTCAGATTTTATTAATATGCAAAATTATTCTAAAGTAGAAATTTATGACCCTCATTCAGAAGTTTGTTTAGCTCTAATAAATAATGCTGAAGCAATTACTAATTATGATTTTGTAGCAGATGTTTTGAAAGATAAAAAAGATTATTTTATAGCTTCACCAGATGCTGGTGCTTATAAAAAAATCTTTAAATTATGTCAGCACCTAAATTATCAAGAAGAAATTATTACTTGCAATAAAATAAGAAATGTAGAAAACGGTAAGATAAAAAGTGTTACCGCAAATAAAGATAATTTTGAAGGCAAAGACATTTATATAGTAGATGATATATGTGATGGAGGAGGAACTTTTATTTTATTAGCACAAGAACTCAAAAAAAGAAATTGTGGAAAAGTAAACTTAATTGTTTCTCATGGTATTTTTTCTCACGGTGAAGAAGCTCTAAAACCTTATGTAGATTGTATTTATACAACTAATAGTTTTAAAGATATTCAAAGTGATTATATAAAACAATTTATTTTAAAATTTTAGTGAGGTAAAAATTATGACCATATCAAAAGAAAATCCTTTATTAGCAACTGATGTTTATAAAATGGGTCATATGGAACAGTATGCACCAGGATGTAATAAAGTTTATTCATATTTAACAGCAAGAAGCGATAAAACATTTGATAAAACAATGTTTTTTGGTTTGCAATATTACCTAAAAGAATATTTTTCTATAAAATTAACTCCAGAAATGGGTGAAGAGTTTTTAAAATACAGAAAAATGATTTTAGGTGCTAACTCTGAAGAAGTTGAAAGTAAAATTAGAGCTTTGTGTAAATTAGGTTATTTTCCTCTAGAAATAAAAGCTGTTGAAGAAGGAACTGTAATGCCTGTAAAAAATGTCTTAATGACAGTTACTAATACTCATCCAGATTTCTATTGGGTAGTTGGTTTTACAGAAAGTTTAATTCTAAAATTATGGTATAGCATTACTGTTGCTTCTTGTTGCCATAAATACAGAGTTTTAGTTGATAAATACTATTCTGAAACAGTTTCTGAAGATTTAATGTTTTTAAAAGATTTTACTGTTCATGATTTTGGTTATAGAGGAGATGCTAGTGAAGAAGGTTCTGCCATAAGTGGTGCAGCTCATTTAATATCTTTTTTAGGTAGTGATACAGTTCCAGCTTTACCTTTTACAATAAAATATTATCATGCAGATGAAAACAAACCTATAATGCTTTCTGTTCCTGCAAGTGAACATAGTGTAATGTGTTCTTTTGGAAGAGAAGATGAATTAGGTGCTTTTAAGAATATGCTAAAACTTTATAAATCTGGTATTGTAAGTATAGTTTCTGATACTTTTGATGTTTATAAAGTTCTAACAGAATTTGCAGAAATTTTAAAACCAGAAATTTTAGCTCGTGATGGAAAAGTAGTTTTCAGACCAGATAGTGGAAATCCAGAATATATTATTTGTGGAGATCCTAATGCTCCAGAAGGTAGTAATGAATGGAAAGGTGCCATAAGATTATTAGATGAAAAATTTGGTTCTAGTATAAATGATAAAGGTTATAAAGTTCTTAATCCTAAAGTAGGTCTTATTTATGGAGATGGTATGTATTGGGAAAGATACGAAAGAACCTTAGAAAGAATGAAACAAATGGGTTATGCTTCTTCTAACTTAGTAATAGGAGTAGGAGGTATTTTGAGAAATCATAGTAGAGATACTTTAGGTTTTGCTATTAAAGCTACTTATGTAGAAGTTAATGGTGAAAAAAGAGAAATAGAAAAAGATCCTGTTACAGATAGAAAGAAAAAATCTCATAAAGGTTTATTATCATTAATAATAGATGAAAGTGGCAATTATTCAACCATGGATCAATGCTCTTTAGAAGAAGAACAAGCTGGTTTATTACAAGTAGTTTTTAAAGATGGTAAGCTTTTAAAAGAATATACTTTAGATGAAATTAGAGAAAGAGTAAGAAAACAATAAAATAATTTTATTCTTATTTTTAATGAATTTAAGACCTCCTACGGGGTATCAACCCCGCATCAGGGGCTCTCCCCCTGAAACCCCAGAGCAGAGCTCTGAAGTATTCTCTAATAAAAATAAAAAGGAAGTTTAATTAATTAAACTTCCTTTTTTTGTTTTTATAAAATTAATATTAAAATTCTTTTTAATAAAGTTAGTTTTTTTTAATTTTAACTTTGATTTATTACAAATAAAAATTAAATCGTTTTTATTATTAAATAATTGATCTAGATCAATTATTTTTAGTAAAAATATAAATCTATAAATATAAAAAATTATAAAAAATCTATAAATCGTTTTTTTATTGCTAAAAAAGCTTAGATATCTCTGATTATAACTATAAAGCTAATAAAAAATTTACTTTATTTTTTATTATATCTTTTGGACATGAGAGCGATTCTGATGTAAACTTAATACGTATTATTTTATTAACTTTTCAAGGGAGATTGGTTTATGAATATACCTGATTATGTAAAAAATAAAAAACTAATTCAGTGGGTAAAAGATACAGCTGAATTATGTAAACCAGATAATATATATTGGTGTGATGGTTCTGAAGAAGAATATAATTCGCTTTGTGAACAATTGGTATCATCAGGAACTTTTAAAAAATTAAACCCAGAAAAAAAACCTAACAGTTTTTTAGCTTTTTCTGATCCTACCGATGTAGCAAGAGTTGAAGATAGAACTTTTATTTGTAGTAAAAGAAAAGAAGATGCAGGCCCTACAAATAATTGGTTAGCACCATCTGAAATGAGAGAAAAATTAAATGGACTTTTTGATGGTTGTATGAAAGGAAGAACAATGTATGTTATTCCTTTTAGTATGGGACCATTAGGATCTAAAATAGCTCATATCGGAGTAGAAATATCAGATTCAGCTTATGTTGCTGTAAATATGAAAATTATGACTAGAATGGGTAAAAAAGTTTTAGATGTTTTGGGTGATAATAATTTTGTAAAAGCTTTACATTCTGTAGGTATGCCTTTAGGTGAAGGTAAAAATGATGTATCTTGGCCTTGTAATAAAGAAAATAAATATATAGTTCATTTCCCAGAAGATAGAGAAATAGTCTCTTTTGGTAGTGGTTATGGTGGAAACGCTCTTTTAGGTAAAAAATGTTTTGCCTTAAGAATAGCATCTACTATGGCAAGAGATGAAGGTTGGTTAGCAGAACATATGCTTATTTTGGGTGTAGAATCTCCAACTGGTGAGAAAAATTATGTTTCTGCTGCTTTCCCAAGTGCTTGTGGTAAAACTAATTTTGCAATGATGATTCCTCCAAAAGATTTAGATGGATGGAAAATTACTACTGTAGGTGATGATATTGCTTGGTTAAAACCTGGTGAAGATGGTAAATTATACGCTATTAACCCAGAAGCAGGTTATTTCGGAGTAGCTCCTGGAACCAATATGAAAACAAATCCAAATGCTATGATTTCTTTAAGTAAAAATACTATTTTTACAAATGTAGCACTTACTGAAGATGGTGATGTATGGTGGGAAGGTCTTACTGATGAAGTTCCTGATAATTTAATAGATTGGCAAGGAAATAAATATGATAAAAGCTCTGGAAAACCTGCTGCACATCCAAACGCTAGATTTACAGCCCCAGCTAGTCAATGCCCTTGTATAGATCCAGAATGGGAAAATCCAAAAGGAGTGCCTATAAGTGCTTTAATCTTCGGAGGAAGAAGAAGTTCTATGGTTCCTTTAGTTTATCAAGCCTTTAACTGGAACTTTGGAGTTTATATGGCTGCTACAATGGGTTCTGAAACTACTGCTGCGGCAGCTGGTGCAATTGGTCAAGTAAGAAGAGATCCTTTTGCTATGTTGCCATTTATGGGTTATCACGCAGGAGATTATTTCTCACACTGGTTAAGTTTTGGTAGAACTCTTTCTAACCCACCAAGAATATTTGGTGTTAACTGGTTCAGAAAAGATGCTAATGGTAAATTTGTATGGCCAGGTTTTGGAGAAAATACCAGAGTTTTAAAATGGATTGTATCAAGAGTTAATGGTAAATCTACTGCTATTGAAAGTCCTTTAGGATGGGTTCCAAGATATGATGATATAGATTGGTCTGGTTTAGATTTTTCTCATGAGAAATTTAATGATATCATGTCTGTAGATAGAGAAGCTTGGAAATTAGAAGTTTTATCTCATGAAGAATTATTTATGAAACTCTATGATAAATTACCAAAAGAATTTATCTGGATGAGAGAATTAATACTTTCTAGTTTATGGCGTTCTCCTGAAAAATGGGAATTAGCTCACGAATATTAATATAGTAAAAAGTTAAAAGTGAGAAGTGAGAAGTTATAAGAATAAATACAACTCTTCTAACTTTTAACTCTTAACTTTTAACTTATTTTATTTAGGAAAGGAAAAAAAATGGCAAAAGACGCTTCAATGGATGTTGTATCAAAAGTTGATTTGCAAGAAGTAAAAAATGCAGTTAATCAAGTAGAAAAAGAGTTGGTACAAAGATTTGATTTAAAAGGTACTGGATGCAAAATAGAATGGGATGGAGAAGCCCTTGTTAATCTTACCGCTCCTGATGATATGAAACTAAAAAATGTTTTCACTATTTTACAAGAAAAATTAATTAAAAGAGGCATTTCTATAAAATCACTTGAAGAAGGAAAAGTAGAACATGCACTTGGTGGAGCGGTAAAACAACAAATAACTATAAAACAAGGTATTGATAAAGATAATGCAAAAAAAATTAATACCATAATTAAAAATACAAAATTAAAAGTTAATAGCCAGATTCAAGATGATCAATTAAGAGTATCTGGTAAAAATATAGACGATTTACAAGAAATAATTAAACTTTTAAAAGAATCAAATATAGATTTAGATCTTCAATTCATAAATTTTAGAAGCTAATAATAGTAAAAAGTTAAAAGTGAGAAGTGAGAAGTTAAAAGAAATGGGTTAAAAGTTAAAAGTTAAAAGTTAAAAGAAAGACTAAAAATCTTCTAACTTCTAACTCATAACTTCTAACTTGAATTAAAGTCTTCTAACTTCTGACTAAATTCTTCTAACTAAATTATAATGGTAAAAAGAAAATGGAATCTTCAGAAAAAAGTTTTTCAAAATTAAAAGTTGAACAAGGTGAAATAACTGTAATAACCATATTAGGCAATACAGACCTAAATCTATTGCATTATGAAACTATAAAAGAATTATATGATACTTTGGTAGTACTAGAAAAAGATAAAAATATCAGAGTTCTTATTTTAACTGGAGATGGAAATAAAGCTTTTTGTGCTGGTGCCGATATAAAAGAATTAGCTAATCTTTCTGAAGATCTATTAAAAAAATATGTTGAAGAAGGAACAATTACTTATGATAAAATAGAAAATTTTCCTTGCCCAGTTATAGCCTGTGTAAACGGTTATGCTTTTGGTGCAGGATTTGAATTAGCTTTGGCTTGTGATATTCGATTTTTATCTGAAAATGCAAAAATGGGACAACCTGCTGTTAAGCATGGATTAATTCCTCCTTTTGGTGGTTTAAGAAGATTACCAAAAGTAGTTGGTTTAGCAAAAGCTAAAGAAATTATTTTTTCAGCTATTAACTTTAATGCCTCTGAAGCATTAAAGTTAGGAGTAGCTAATAAAGTATTTAAACATTCTGAATTATTAGAAGAAGCAAAAAAATTCGCTCAAACTATTTGTAAAAATAAAAGTTACTCTATAACCTTTTCTAAAAATATATTGAACTCTTTATTTACTTCTAATACTTATCAAGAAGAAATAGATAAATTAACACAGTGCTTGAGCAATGATTATACTAAAGAAAGATTAAACTCTTTCTTTAATACTTAATTATAAAGAATTTATAGTTTTATCCATATTTTCTGACATCTGATTTAAAGTTCCTGCCATAACATAAAGATCCTCTATAGGAATATTATAAAGAACTTGTTTTCTAGCTTCAATAATAGTAGGAGAAAAACTATCTACTAATTTTATGCCCTCATTAGTAATGAAAATATCAAATTTTCTTCTATCAGATTTATTCATAACTCTTTCAATTAGATTTTTTTTAGCTAATAAATCAAGTATTTTAGTTACTGTAGGTGCATCTTTAAAAATACTTTTACAAATTTCAATTTGTGTAATAGGAGTATTTTCACTAACCTTTTTTAATACCATCCACTGATCTATAGTTAAATCAAAACCTTTATCTGTCAAAAGTTTTTGACCAAATTGGCTTATCTTTCGACCTATTTTTTCAATTATAAAAAAATAATCATATTCTAATTTATCATCTACATACTCATTGGTTAGTAATTCTGTTTTATTTTTTTGACTCATATTAAAGTTAAAATTTCATTATTTATAAAGCAATAGTTATTGTAATAATAGTTTTTTTTTTCTAAAAGCCTTTCTTAATATTTATTAATAAATTAGACTGAAATATGTTTAAAATATATTTATAAATAGAAAAAAAAATTTTAGGTGTATTGTAAATATAAAAATTAAGTTTTAAAATGATAGTTTAATAATTTGTGAATAGTAAATCGTGAATCGTGAATCGTGAATCGTGAATAAAATATCATATAAAAATAACTATTTTATTTAATAAATAAGAATATTAGCTATTTTTTATGCTTTTTTATTTCATGAATTATCTAATTACTTTTCATTATAGTCTATCACGCATCCATAAGGTAAAAACACTTTGAGTAACGAACTTTTTAGGAAAAAGCCCATAGAAATGATTCTGAAACAGTCGGAAGAAATGCCTGAAGAAGAACATAGTCTAAATAAAGAATTAACAGTAATCGATCTTACAGCTTTTGGAATAGCCGCTATTATAGGGGCAGGTATTTTTAGTACCATAGGAACAGCCGCTTCAAATGGTGGCCCTGCTGTAATATTTTTATTTATTTTTACCGCAATAGCTTGTGGTTTTTCTGGATTATGTTACGCACAATTTGCTTCTATGATACCAGTTGCAGGTAGTGCTTATACCTATGCTTATGCAACTTTTGGTGAATTAATAGCTTGGATTATAGGTTGGGATTTATTATTAGAATATGCAATTGGAAATATTGCAGTTGCTATTTCTTGGTCAGACTATTTTACACAACTTTTATCTAGAATAGGTTTTGCTCTACCAGATTATATGACCATGGACTATCTAAGTGCTAGTAGAGGATATAATTTGGCTATGGCTGAAATTCAAAAAGGTATAGCTGTTGATAAATTACCTGAAAACCTTTTGGGTATGTATAATGCTTGGCAAAATGCTCCTAGTATTGGTGGAATAAAACTTATTGCCGATTTACCAGCTTTAGGTATAGTTTTTATTATTACTTACCTTGTTTATATCGGAATAAAAGAATCCAGAACTGCTAGTAATATTATGGTTTTAATAAAATTAGCTGTATTGCTTTTAATTATTGTAATGGGTGCTTTTTATATAGATTTTAATAATTGGACTCCTTTTGCTCCTAATGGTTTTTCTGGTGTAATGAAAGGTGTTTCAGCAGTATTTTTTGCTTATATAGGTTTTGATGCTATTTCTACAACAGCAGAAGAATGTAAAAACCCACAAAAAGATTTACCTAGAGGTATGTTTTATTCTTTAGCTATTTGTACTGTTTTATATGTAATTATTTCTTTAGTACTAACAGGTATGGTTAAGTACTCAGAATTAGCAGTAGGAGATCCTCTGGCTTTTGTTTTTGGTAAAGTTGGAGCAAATTGGCTTAGTTTTGTAATAGCAGCAAGTGCTGTAGTTGCAATGGCAACTGTTCTTTTGGTATTTCAAATGGGACAACCACGTATTTGGATGAGTATGAGTAGAGATGGGTTATTACCAAAAGTTTTTTCTAAAGTTCATCCTAAATATAAAACCCCTTCAGTTGCTACTATGATAACAGGTTTATTAGTTGCTATACCAAGTTTATTTTTAAATTTAACAGAAGTAACAGATTTGACTAGTATTGGAACACTTTTTGCCTTTGTCTTAGTTTGTGGTGGAGTTTTAATTTTAGATGTAAAAAAACAAACTGTAGAAGGCTCTTTCAGAGTTCCTTATGTAAATGGGAAATTTATTGTTCCTGCTATGTTAATTTTAGGTACCCTAGCTCTTTATATGTATAGCCCAGAAAATATTACTTGGTTATTTTCTACTACAGATCCTAGTAAACCAGAATTAGGAACTTGGGATGTAGTAAAAGAAAAAATACCATTTTATTTATTTATTATTACTTCAGTTTTTATTGGAGTAACATCTTTCCTAAAAAATCTTTCTCTAATACCTGTTTTAGGGTTACTTAGCTGTTTTTATCTAATGACAGGTTTAGGTTATCTAAATTGGGAAAGATTTATTATTTGGTTGGTACTAGGTTTAATTGTTTATTTCTTTTATGGTTTTAAAAATAGTAAATTAGCTACTAAGTAATTCGTTTAATTTTTTTCTAAAGCATCTATAAAATTATTTTTTATAGGTGCTTTTTTATTTTTATTATTGTTATGTTAAAATTAATTCGTTTATTTTATCTTTTTAAAGGATTAATTTATGGAAATAAAAAAACTTACAAAATTATTCTTAATGAGCTCTTTTGTTATATCAACATCTATTATACCAAAACCAGCTTTTTCAGAAGGATTTGAAGATTTGCTTAATAATGTTACTGGTGGTAATAATTCAAATATTAAAGTAGATCCTAATAAAAACCTAACAATGCCTCCTATGTTCCCAGAATATAAAGCGGCTAGTGAACCTAAAGTTCAAAAAACTAGTATAGTTTTATCTGGTGGTAAAAACTTAGTTTTTTGGAAAAATAAAAAGGATAAAGATCCTCAATATAATACTTGGACATGGTACCCAAGAATAAAATTTGATATTAGAGGTCCTATTTCAGCTGGTAGTCAAGTTTATGTAGAATTTTTAAAACCTAATGGTAGTGTTTGGAAAGTTTTAGATTGTGATACACAAGAACTTCAACCAGATTATACTAGAAATTTTAGTACTGCTGATTTTGATGAAAAAGAATCTATTAAAGATACTGGAAACTTCAAATTTAATATAAAAATTAAAAATGAATTAGAAGGTACAAATAAAACCTTATATTCAGGAACTTATAAAGTAACTAAATTTCATGTGGGTAATAATTTACCTGATTTTAAAAACCAATTTGAATTTGTAATTGATCAAGATTGGCACATGCCTATAGGATATCTAATTTTAAAAAGAGATGGAGATGAAAGGGGTTTATTTAGTTTTGCAACCTGGTTCAAAGGAAATGATGAATCTAGTAATGGTCATGGTGGATACCTTTATTATAATGGTAAATTAGTAGCTAATACAAAAGATGCACCTGCTGGTAAATATAAAGGTTTTAGTGGTGGATCTTCTTATGCAACTAGATCTATTTATACCCCAGGAGGAGAAAAAGAACCTCAATGGCATTTAATGAAATTTTCTTTTACTTATGCTATTTTATATGGAATGGGTCAAAATAGTGATTATGAAGATTTTCATAATCTTTCTAAAAAACCAGGTGAATATGAAATAAAAATACTTAGAAATGGTAAATTAGCTCGTGTAGCTAAATTTAAAGTAGAAGAGCCTGGTAGAATAGTTAATAACTATGGTGAATGGACTTCACAAAGTGAATATTGGATTCCAATACCTGTAAAATTAATTACAGATCAAGATCAAAAATTTGATCCTAATGCTTGGAAAACTAATATGTATTTTGGTAATACAATAAAAGGTATTTTAGATTAAATATTTTAGTGATAAAGAATTACTTTATCCTTTTATATAATTAAAATAGTAAAAATAAAACATTTTACTATTTTAATTCTTTTATCTTTAAAATTAAACCACTAAGAAAATTCAATATAATAATTATAAAAAAAAGAACAAAAAATGAAGTGAAAATTATTTTATAATCATGATCTTTCGCTACACTTTGTTCTAAAAAATCATAACCCCATTTAACTATAGTACTTTTTTCTATTATTTCAGTTATATTAGATAAACTTTTATTAGGCATAATTAGTTTAGAAAAAAGTAATTGAGGAATAAGAAAAACAGGTACTAAAGATAATGCCATTACATCTGTAGTAACAAAAGCAGAAATAGCTATACCTAATGAAGTTCCTGCTATTGAAGATAAATAAAGGGATAAAAATAATAAAACTTGATTTCCATCCAAAACTATATTAAATCTAATAAAAAAATAAAAGATTAATAATTGAATAAAACCTAAAATACATAAAATATAGAGTTTTGATAATATGTAAGATGTAATTTTTAAGCCAGAAATTCTTTCTCTTTCAAAAATACTTTTTTCTTTTACAATTTCTCTACAAGAATTTATACAACCAAAAAAAATAGCTGAAAATAGTATAACAAAATGTAAGGTAGGAGTATTTTGTGTGTCTTTCCAAATTAAACCAATACAAAAAGCTACTGCAATAGGTTGAAAAAAAATAGAAAATATAGATGTTAGATCAGACAAAACTATTTCTAAGTATCTTTGAGATAAAATATTAGTTTCGTATTTTATAGTGTTTTTCACAATACCTTAAAATTGTTTAGAGTAAAACAAACTAGCAGTTGTTCCAGTAACGCTATTATGACCTATACTAGCAGATAAAACCCCATCATCCCATCTTCTTCTAGAATCACCAATAACTGTTTCTAATTTAGTTTCTTCAGCACCTCTAAAACCATTTATTTCGGCATCTTTTCTATAAGAAACTTTTACATCCATCTGTTTATAGTTACCCAAAGAGTATTTATTACTTATCTCCACACCAGTAGCTTTTAAGTTACTTCCATCTCCATATCCTAAAATTAGTTTGGTTCTTAAGTCATCATTACCAGTTAATTTTCTTATAGGAATATCAACTTTAGCATGTCCATCTGGTAAGTGTTTTGCTGAAACTATAGCAGTAGCAACAACGGCAGCACCCAAAGTAGTATCTGCAACTGTTTTACCTAGAGCTCCTCTCATAGGTGTAACAACAGTATCCATAACAGCATCTCTAGCATAATCTCTTGCTTTATCTCTTAAATATGGAGAGTTAAAAGATACTTTAGAATCTTCTTGTGGAATACCATTAGGTTGATAAGTAATTTCATTTCTAGCTTTAATAGTTAATAATGCTTTTTCATTAGGTGTACCTAACTCTATTTTAGCAGAAGTTGGGCTATATTCTGTTAATCTGATAAAATCATTATCATGTCCATAAACAGGAACTGGAGGAACATTTGGTTTTGGTTTGAAATTTACAGTATCACCATTAGCATAAGGATTAGGTAAATCTGGTAAATTTAAATTTAAAGGTTCATTTAAGTTCTTTACTACTTTTTCATTAAGTTCTTTTTTACTAACTGTAGTAGTTGATGGAACTGATGAATTAAAATTTACACACATTTTTTGTTAACCTTTTTTTAATGCTGGTATTAATAGTATTTTACTACAATTTTTAAACTTTTAAAAGCTATATTTAGCACTTTTAACCTACTCTTATACTTATGTTTAACTATATTTTAAAAATAAATATTTTAAATTTGATATAATTATTTTATAGATATTAAAAAATAGGTTAGTTTTTATGTTTAATAATGTTAATGTTTCAAACACCTCTTATACACAACAACCAACAGGATTACCAACTACTAGTTTACCACCAACAGGATTACCAACTACAACTTCAAATTCTGGAAGTATAAAAAATGACAATACTTCTTGGTCTAGTGTAGCAACTAGCACTATGCAATCTAATGGAAGCTCTGGAGGCCCTAGTGATCCAAACTTACAAGCTGGTTTTGCAAAAAAATTTTTTAGTGGTTTAGGTAATATGTTTGGTAAAGTTGCAGACTTAGTTGGTATGGGAACATATTCAAGAATAGCTAAAAATCAATTTATTCAAAATGATTTAGATAAAAATAATAGTCTTAATGCTCAAGAATTTACAGCTGTTGGTCAAATGATACAAAAATCATTCCAAACAGTTGATAGAAATAATAATGGACAAATAAGTTTAGGTGAATTTAAAACAGTGGTTAAAGACATTGTAGATGCTGAAATGAAAATGACTGATACTAGTGGTGATGGTTTTGTTAACTACAATGAAGCTATGGCTAGAGGCTTAGTAAATAATAGTGGTCCTCAAGATTCTTTCAGAAGAAATGATGTAAATCAAGATGGTTTATTATCTAAAAATGAATTTGCTAATTTAATAGAAGAACAAAAAATTAGAAAAAAATAAAAAATAGAATAAAAACTAAATTAAAAGAGGTTTAAATAAATTAAACCTCTTTTTTTTATATCTAAATTAGATGTTAGTCTATAACTAAAATAAATCTGTAATCAACTCAAGTTTTCTATCATTAAGTTCACCAAATTTCTTTTTTAAAGAATTAAAAAATCTTTCTAAGTTTTTATGAACTCTTTCTAATTCTACAAATTTTTCTTGTGAATCTATAATAGGTAAAGGAACTTCAAAAGTATTATTACCGCTAGTATAAATAGCTAAATTAGCTTTTTCATGATAAGTTAGAGAACCTAATAAGTGTAAGAAATATAAAAAAAAGTATTTCCCAATAGGACTATCTTTTAACTCCAAATATTTAGCTTGAAGTAAATCTGATAATGAATCTGGATTAAATTCTTTCATTATATCCCCAATTCCTCCCATTCTTGGTACTTATCATTAAGTTCTTTTTTTAAAGAACCATATTCTGTATTAACTTTTAAAAGTTTAGAAGAATCATTATATATATCAGGATCAGAAAGTTTGTGTTCTAACTCTTTTATCCTTTCTTCTATTTTTATGATTTTTTTCTCCAAACTTGCTAAGTTTTTTTGCTTTTCTTTCTGCTCCATTCTATATTCTTTTGCTTCTTGAACTTTAGCAGGTTCAGCACTAACATTTTGAGCTATAATATTTTCTTTTTTTAATAGTTCTTTGTTTTTTTCTTCTAAATAATAATCATAACTACCTTCATATAATTTTAGTTCTTTATCAGAAATCTCTATAATTCTATTACATACTCTAGAAATAAAATCTCTATCATGAGAAATTACTATAATACTTTCTGTAAAATCTTGTAATGCTTTTATAAGAACTTCTTTAGAATAAATATCTAAATGATTGGTAGGTTCATCCATTATAAGTAAATTTTTAGGACTTAAAAGCATTTTTGCAATAGCTAATCTACTTTTTTCTCCTCCACTAAGAGTTTTTATTTCTTGGAAAGCTTTTTCATTTTTAAATAAAAACCACCCTAATAAAGTTCTTACTTTAGTTAAAGTCCAATCTGGAACGACATCATAAATTTCGTCTATAACCTGATTATTTACATCTAGTTTTTCAGCCTGATTTTGAGAAAAATAACTAAATTCTACATTATGACCAAATTCAATACTACCACTATTAGGCTCTTCTTCTCCGATAATCATTTTTATTAAAGTTGATTTACCAACTCCATTTGGACCTAATATAGCTGTTTTATAACCTCTTTCTAACCATAAGTCTTTTTTAGAATTTATTATTTCTATACCAGAAAAAGCTTTTTTTAAATTAGAAAACTTTAATACTACACGTCCTGTTTGCTTTGGTACAGGAAATTTAAAGTTTATACTATCTAGTTCTTTAGGGATTTCTATTTCTTCTACTCTAGCTAACATTTTTTCTCTACTTTTTACCTGAGTTGCTTTAGTTGCTTTAGCTCTGAATCTATCTATAAAATCTTGAATTCTTTTTACTTCTTTTTCTTGACGCTCTTTAGAAGAAATTAAAGATTCTATTCTTTTCTTTTTTAAAACTTCAAAACTAGAATAGTTACCAGGATATTCATAAAGTTTATTATGTTCCAACTCAACTATCTTTTTTACAGTTTTATCTAAAAACCTTCTATCATGAGAAATAAGAACAATAGCATTTTCATAATCTTTTAAATAGTTTTCTAACCATTCTATAGCTGTAATATCTAAATGATTGGTAGGTTCATCTAATAAAAGTAAATCAGGTTTTTGTAAAAGTAATTTAGCTAATGATAATCTCATTTGCCAACCACCACTAAATTCACCAATAGGTTTTTCAAAATCTTCTTCTTTAAAACCTAAACCTTTTAGAACTTTATACATTTCTACTTCCAAACCACTAACATTCAAATTAGTTAATTCTTCTTGAACTTTAGAATAAGTATTTAAAAGCTCTTCTAAAACTTTTTCATTAGTTTCATTTGCTATTTTATTTTCTATATCATTAAATTCATTTTGTAGCCTAACTATTTCAGGAAAAGAAGTTTTTATTTCTTGTATAATAGTTTTTTCTTTAAATTCTGGAAGTTCTTGTTTTAAATAAGTAATAACGGTATTAGGAGCTAATGAAATGCTACCAGAATCATAAGTCTCTTCTTGCATTAAAATCTTCATTAAAGTTGATTTTCCTGCACCATTAGCACCAACTAGCCCCACTTTATCTTTGGGACTAATAAATAAATCTATTTCATCTAAAATAACTTTATCAGGAAATTCTTTTACTAAACTACTTATTCTTAACATATTTAAAAATACATTTTACTTTCTATTTATTTTTTATAGAGAATATATCAATTATTAAGTACTCTCTATAAAAAATAGAATTTTACAATAAAAAATACTAGAATAGAAATTATCATCACATTATTTAGTAATAGTTAAAAGTTACAGGATTTTTATTTGCTATTCATAATTAATACCATTCACAAAACTATAATTGACTGTAAGTATCTGAAAATATTATAATACAAGTTCTTTATTGTGTTTATTTTGGAAAAAAGAAATGAATAAATTTAAAATAGGGATTATAAGAGAAGAAAAAAATCCTCCTGATAAAAGAGTGGCTATAACACCTGAAAAATGTAAATATATTTTAGAAAATTATGAAAATATAGATATTTTTGTTCAACCTTCTAATATAAGAAACTTTTCTGATGAAGAATATAAAAAAAATAATATTACATTAAAAGAAGATTTATCAGATTGTGATTTATTATTAGGCGTAAAAGAAGTTCCTATAGATAAACTAATACCTAATAAAAAATATATGTTTTTTTCTCATACTATAAAATTACAAGCACACAATAAAAAATTATTAAAAGAGATTATAAATAAAAAAATTACCATGATTGATTATGAAGTAATTACAGATAAAAGTAATAGAAGATTAATAGCTTTTGGTAAATATGCTGGAATTGTAGGTTCTTATAATGCTTTTTTAACAACAGGAAAAAAACTAAAAAGTTTTGCAATAAAACCAGCTCATCAATGTTTTGATATGAAAGAACTAAAAAAAGAATTAGTAAAAGTTCAATTACCAGAAAACTTTAAAATAGTAACTACAGGAGATGGAAGAGTTGCTAGTGGTTGTTTGGAAATTTTAGAAACCCTCAAAATAAAAAAAGTTTCACCTAAAGAGTTTCTAGAAAATACTTTTACAGAACCCGTTTATACTCAATTAAAATCTAAGGATATGTATGGTCATAAAAATAATATGGAATGGAACACAGAACATTTTTATAATAACCCTACAGAATATACCTCTTTATTTAAAAAATATACCAAAATAGCTGATTTATATATAGCTTGCCATTTTTGGAATCCCAAATCAGATAGATTATTTAATTTAACGGATATCAAAGAAAATGATTTTAATATAAAAGTTATTGCTGATATTAGCTGTGATATAAATGGTGCCGTTCCAACGACTATAAGACCTTCAACTATTAGTGATCCTATTTATGGTTTTGATAAAAATAATTTGATAGAAACTAATTTTGAAGATCCAAATGCTATAGCAATAATGGCAATAGATAATTTACCTTGTGAGTTACCAAGAGATTCTTCTGAAGATTTTTCAAATCAGTTTATAAAAAATGTTTTACCTAACTTTTTTAATAATGATCCTGATAAAATAATAGAAAGAGCTACTATTACAGAAAATGGATTTTTGAAACAAGGTTATAAATATATGGAAAGTATGCTTGAGTAAATGCTGATGGTCGGACTTGAACCGACATGGAAGTGAATTCCGGTTGATTTTGAGTCAACTGCGTCTACCATTTCGCCACATCAGCGTTACTTAGTAAGTATAATCTATGAAATTTCTTTTGGCAAATTATTTTTGAAGGTTTTTTATGACATTAAAATTTATAAAAGATGAATTTAATATAGCAGAAAATGCTTTTATAGCACCTAATACAAGTATTGTAGGTAAAGTTACTATAGGAGAACACGCTAGTATTTGGTATCAATCTGTACTAAGAGGTGATACAGATGAAATAATAATAGGAGAAAATTCTAATATTCAAGATGCTTGTATTTTACATTGTGTTTATGATTTTCCTGTTATTGTTGGAGCAAATGTTAGCGTAGGTCATGGTGCCATTTTACATGGTTGCACTATCGGAGATAATGTTTTGATAGGAATGAGAGCTACAGTACTAACAGGAGCTATTATAGGTGACAATTGTATTATAGGGGCAGGAGCCGTAGTAACAGAAGGGACTATAATTCCAGACAACTCTTTAGTTTTAGGGATTCCAGCAAAAGTAAAAGGAACAGTTTCTGATAAAAATTTAGAACTAATTAAGATGACTTGGGAAAACTATGTAGAATATTCTAATATTTATATTAACAAACTTAAAAGTGCCATGTTATAATGAAATCTATATAAATAATAAAGTAGTGTAATATAGTATTTTACTGATTACGAAAAAACACTATACAATAAGTTTTAGGGTCTGGTTAATTAAATGCAACTTATAAAAGATTTTTCTGAATTACAACGATTTGTATCTTTTTTAAATTATGATTATCAACAAAAATTATTAGCTGATATTAACTCTCTTGTAGCTAAATATATGGAAGAACAAGCTAGAAGTACTTCTCCAGTTCAACCTAGTTTACAACAAGCTAATGCTAGTACTATAACACCACCTCCACCACCTAGTTTATCAAGTTTTGCACCAAAAACATTTACTCCACCAGCACCACCACCTACTTTATCTAAACCACCTACTTCTTTACCTAGTTCTTTACCTAGCTCTTTACCTATAAATTTAGGTGCTAACAGCCTAAATAAAGGTGGTTTTACTTTACAACCGAATAAATTAAATAAAAAAACCCCATTATCTTTTTATGATGCATTAGGCTATTTAGTACCTTATTTAACAGATATGGGAACAGATCAGTTAAAAAATCCTAGTTTACCTATGGATGTTTTTAAATTATACAAACAATTAGATGGAACTTCTTCTTTAAAAGAAATTTATTTAGCTGAATATCAAAATATTAAACTTGGTACTTTTCTTGAGAAAATACAATCGAACTTCAAAGAAAGAAATGTTAACATAAAGAAAAAACAATCTCTTCCAACTGATTTTGAGTTACAAATGAAATTAGGTGATGTTTTAATAGCCTTAGGTTTTATTACAGATAGCGATTTACAAAGAGCACTACAAGCTCAAAAAAATCCAGAAACACAAAATGCAAGTAACCAAGCTCCTGCTTGGCTAGCAAAAACTATGGCTTCAGTTGATAATAATGATAATAAAATGCCTATCAGAAAAAAATTATTAGGTGATACTCTTGTAGAACTAAATATTATTAATCAAGATCAGTTAAATTTTTCTTTAGCAATCCAAAGATTATTTAGAAATATTATTGAAAGCAGATAATAATGAAAAAGTTTATTTTTAGTGTATTAACGAGCCTATTTTTTACTACTACCGTTTTAGCTGAAACTACTATAGTTAACCCTAAAGATAGAGTTTTACAAGGTTCTTATTTAACTATAGAAATAAAGGAAGATTCGGCTCAGGATAAAGAGTTTTTTGCTTCTTTTAATAATAAAACAGTAAAAATGTATAAAAATAATAAAGGTAAATATATTTGTTTTATAGGAATTCCAGCAGACCTAAAAACAGGTGGTTATAAACTAAGAATAAAAGAAAATGATAAACTATTTTATGAAAATCAAATAGAAGTTGAACCAAAATATACAGGGAAACAATATATTTCTTACTATAAACCTAAATTATCTAAAGAAGAAGAAAATAAAATACAAGAAGAAGAAAAATTAGTTGAGAATGCAAAAAATACTCGTTCGGAAAAACAATATTGGGAAAAACCTTTTATGTTACCAGTTAATGATTATGTTAGTGCTATTTATGGAATAAAAAGATATTTAAATGGTAAATATAATAATTATCATACTGGGGTTGATTTTGCGTCTGATATGGGACAAAAAGTAAAAGCCATTAATTCTGGAAAAATAATTTTAGCAAAATACTTTTCTAAATATAATTCTAATGGAAATATAGTTTATATAGATCATGGCTTGGGTATTGGTTCTGCATATTTACATCTTAGCAAAATTTTAGTAAAAGAAGGCGATATTGTAGAAAAGGGTCAAGTTATTGGATTGGTAGGTAGTACAGGTCGTTCTACTGGCCCTCATTTACATTGGGGTGTTTACCTTAATGGTCAAAATACAGATGGTTTAAATTTAGTAAAATCTATAAAATGAATTTAAGACCTCCTACGGGGTATCAACCCCGCAGGAGGAAGGGCTCGGGGGCTCTGCCCCCGTACCTCCTGAAACCCCAGAGCAGAGCTCTGAGGTATTCTCTAATAAAAATAAATTTCAAAATTAAAAATTAATTAACAAGTTTTTTATAATTTGTGCTATATATAACATATAGGATTTGCATTTTTGTAATTTGAGGTTTTATATGTCTGGTGGTATTAATCCAAATGTTAATGGACAAGTATCCGTTCCTAATGAAAAATTGTCAGAAAAAAGTAAAGTTAATAATAATCAATTATTAGAAAATAATAATGAAAATATAAAACAAGCTGAAAATAATGTTTGCAATTTTGAAATTTCTGATGAAAAAAATGTTGGTGAATATAAAAAAGGGTCAGCTCCTGTAACTACATTTGATTTTAGTGAAAATATCTCAAAAAACTCAGAAACTTCTCCACTTTATTCAAAAGATAATTTAAGTAAAGATGATTTAAAAGTTTTAGATATTATATCTAAAGTAAAAGATGATACTTGGAATGCGGCTATAAAAGCTTTTGATGATATGTTAAAACATTCAGAAAAAGTTCGTAAAGAATGTAATGAATATATTAAAAAGGTTATTATACCTAAAGAAGAAATTATAAAAAAAGAAGTTCAAAAAGAAGAAGTTCAAAAGCAAATTTTACAAGGAACATAATTGTTTTATTTTTTTCCTCCTTTTGCTTTTTAAGGCAAAAAAAAACACCTCAATGAGGTGTTTTTTTATATCTATTATTATTTAGATTTAAAAACTGATTCTCCAATTAAAGAAGCAAATTCAGGAACATCTATAAAAGGATTTCTATTTCCTTGTTTTTTCTGAATAAGTGAATTTCTTTTTATTTCTTGTTCATCTGGTCTATCTTTTACTTCAGACCAATTTATGAAAGTAGAAACTTTAGAATTCCAAAATTCTTCTCTGCTATATTCTCCACCTTTTACGTTTTTATCATAGTATCTGGTAAAAAAGTATAACATAGCTCTTGCTGTATTACCTTTTTGTTGATCACCTGGTTCAAATGTAGCACTCATAGAATTAGCTGCTGCAAATTTAGATAATTCTTCTTTTAAATTTGTAGTACTAAGAGAATTTGTTAATCTAGCATTACTTTCTTTCTGAGTAATAGTATTTAAAGCTTTCATAAAGCTTTCTTTATTACCTTTACCTAAAGTAAGTTTAGAACCACCAGAAGTAGAATAAACTACATCACCTTTTACTTCTCCGAATGGGAAGTGAGATCTTCTATTATTAGGAATAGATAAAGTTGATTGTAAATGATGTAAATCGCCTACCATAGGTAATTGTTTATTAAAAAATGATTGAGGCCATGTATGTTCACAATTAATAAAATCATGAGCTACGCCATCTTTATTATCATCAGCAACTTCTTTATAAAGATCTCCATTACCACCAGAACCATTTACAAATACATAAGAATAAGCATCAAAAATACCTGTTTTACCGTTGATAGTTTGATTATCTGCTGTAGCATACATAAAAGATTTAGCATCTTGATAGCTAGTAACATCTGTTTTTGCAGAGATTATTTTATGTAAAGCATCAAATAAATCAGAACCAGTTTTACCTTTTGCCTCAGCATAATAAGATTGTAATTCTGGGCTTAATTTTGAATACCAATCAGAACTATCTTTTAATTTTGAAGCTATTTCTGTAGAATCAATTTGAGAAAAATTACTTGTAGAATTTGTCGAACAACCTACCAAAACACTTGTAATTAAAATTGCACTTAAAAATTTTTTCATGTTAAACTCTTTTCTTAAAAATATATTTTTAAGTTAGAAGTAAAAAGTTAGAAGTTAGAAGATTTGTGTTTATTCTTTTAACTTTTAACTCTTAACTTTTAACTAAATTAGTATCCAAAATCTGGAATATTATTTGGTTTTGGTTGATATATACCATTTTTACCAGATAAAGTTCCTAGATTTGTTTTAAGTACATCTTCTCCAATTGTTGAAGCTAAGTTTGGAATATCAACAAATGGGTTTCTATTTCCTTGATATTTTTGAATATCTGTATTTCTTTTTAGTTCTTCTTGATCAACAGGATCCTTATTTTCAGACCAATCTATAAATGTTGAAACTTTAGAATCCCAAAAATAATCTTGATGGAATGAACCTCTATTAATTCCTTTATCATAGTGAGCTAAATACATATAAAGCATAGCTCTTGAAGTATCTCCTTTTTGTTTATCTAAAGGCTCAAATGTAACTTCAAATTCGTTTTCAAGAATAGTTGCTTTTTGATCATGAGGTAATTCTAAGATTTTTTTAATTTCATCTAATTGTCTGTTTTTTCCAGTTTTATCAACTAAACCTAATTTAGAACCACCATTAGTTGTGTATCCAACAATACCTTTAGCAACGCCAAAAGGAAAATGACCTCTCATTTCGTTAGGAACGCTTGCTGTTGGGAACATGTGGTGTAAATCAGAAACCATAGGAGGATTTTTTTCAAACATAGATTGTGGCCATGTATGCTCACAGTTTATGAAATCGCTAGGTTTTCCATCTCCATTTTGGTCGCCTTTTTCGGTATAAGAGTTACCATTTCCACCAGAACCATTGATGAATTGATAAGAATATCTATCAAAAACGCCTTTACCTGTATTATCTAAGGTTGAATACATAAAAGATTTTGCTGTTCCATAATCTTTTACTTTAGGACTTTTTATAATTTCATGTAAGGCTTTGAATAAATCAGAACCAACTTTTCCTTTTGCAGGTGCATAATATGATTTTAAGTCTGAGCTTAAGCTATCATACCAATTTGGGTTTGGAGCTCTAAGTTTTTTAGAAGCTTGTATCTCTGTTTGTGTATTTATACCATTATCTGGTAAAATGTTTTGTGTTTGTTGGCATGATATTATTGTTGCCGCTGACACCAAAGTTAGTAAGAACGAAATCTGTTTCTTCATCTTCTACTATATTCCTTAAATAATAATAAACATTAACTTAAATTATAGTTAATTTTGTGTAAAAACTGAACTAAAAAGATATGTTTTTAATAAAACTTAATACAGGATTCTTTAGTCTGCTATTACTATTTTAGAGACATTGTTCCAAAGCAACTTGATATGCCTACTAATAATATCAATAAAAAGCTTAATAAAAAAGCCTTTGATTCTTCTCTTTTTTTTAAAATAAATGTTATTACTATACAAATAAATATAAAAACTGAGTGAATTATAATAGTTGCAGCTAAATAAAAGGCTAAATTCATAAGTTGACTTTTTTTATCAGTAAAACTATTTGAGTAAAATAAGGTAACTAAATAATAAAATACAAAAAAGATAAAATTATACTTTATTATATTGATAGATTTTTTTTCCAAAACTTATACCTAAAGATTAAAAATATCTTAATTTTGAATTGCCATATAACCAAAGCAAGAAGGTACACCTATTAATAAAATAAGTAGTTGAGAAAATATAAAAGCTTTTGCATCTTCATTCTTTTTTAGTATAAAATTTATAATTATTAAAGATATAAGAAAAATAGAATGAATTCCTATAAAAATTGCTAAGTATGCTCCTATAGCCAAAACTCTATATTGAGATAAAGGTGTGTTATGAGTCAAAAAAAAGGTAATTAAGTAATAAACTATAGTTATTACAAAATTATATTTTATTATATTTTTTAATTTTTTTTCCAAAAAATTATCCTTTAAACTATTTTCTAAAGCACTGCATATTATTATATAATCTATATAAAAATAAAAAAAGTGAAATATATTTATTATGAATTTGGAATTAACTGGTTCTGCTAAAATTTTACAAGAGCAAATTAATTTAGATAGTGATTGTGAATTTAATATTTTTTGTTCTCTAGAAGAGATTAATAGAGGTCGAATAATAAAAGTAAAAACCAAGTTCCCAGGAAATACTATAGAAAATCCTTATAATATACCTTTTGAAAATTATTCTATTAAAGGTTTAGATAATAAAATAGATTATTCATACGAAGTATTAAACCTCAAACCTCCTTCTACACTCGGACTTAAGCCCGAAGTATTAAATAAGAATAAAACTAGTTTACCAATAGAAGTAAAAAATATGACTTTAAAATCATGGAAAGAAGTTTTTTTATATTCTTATGAAATGATTTTTAATGCTGAAATTATTACTTTAGGTTTAAATAATAATTTAAATAAAATAGTTTTTTATATACCTAATTTAATTATTGGTTATGATGAGATGAAAATAGAAAATGAAATAATAAATTACTCAGAAATAAATATAAATTATAAAAATAATGATTTTAAAATTACCTTAGAAGGAGTTAGTGATTATAACAATGATTATGATTCAATTAAAGCTCAAACAAATTTTACATCTAAATTAATAATAACTAAAAATGATTTAGCTGTTTTAAATTATGAGTTAGTTGAAGAATTGGCAAATGATTTAATTTTATTAATTTCTATAGCCTACGGTTCTTATAGACCTTATTTAAAAATAGACGGGTTTTATGAAAATGAATTAGCTTTTACTAAAATAATACAAAAAAAATATACCGATTGTTCCGAACCTGTTAACTTATTAAAAATAAATTATTCTTCTATATTAACTTCGTTTATCTTAGAAAATATAAATAATTTAGAGTTTTTAGAACCAAAAACAAAAAATAACTTAATTGATTTAATAAATGATTTTACAGAATTAAATAAGTTTTTAACTAAAAAATCTTTTTCAGAATTTATTTTTATGATAGAGAAATTTTTATCTAATTATTATAATGAATTTAAGACCTCCTACGGGGTATCAATCCCGCAGGAGGAAGGGATCGGGGGCTCTGCAATCGTAACCCCTGAAACCCCAGAGCAGAGCTCTGAGGTATTCTCTAATAAAAATAAAAATATTAGTTTTATAGAAGGGTTTCAAAAAATATTAGATGAATTTAAAGTTATTTATAATAAAGAAGCTATTTTATTTTTAGAACAGAATAAAGAAAAAGCTTATAGTTTTAAAGATTTTGAAATATTAAATAAAAATATAAGTTACTTAAAAGATTTAATTATTTTATTAGTTAGTAAAAAGTAATATTTTAGAATAAAATAACCTGTTAACATACCCACAGAATCAATTAAAACATCTTCATAAGTACCTACTCTTCCTGCTACAAAAGTTTGATGATATTCATCGCTTATTGCATATAAAAATGCTAAAAATATTGCATAACTATAATTTTTTTTAAAATTTTGTTTATATTTACTAAAACCATAATAATAACTAAAAGTTAAAATCATATACTCTGATATATGTGCTATTTTTCTTACAATAAAAGAAGCTGTATATTCGTCTTCTGGTTTAAAATTTATAGAAAAAAGACTATTTAATAAATTAAAAATTATTTTTACAATATTACTACTTTTTTCTCCAGATACTGGATCAGCTGACATTATAAAAATAATTATCATTACAATTATAGAAGGGATAAAATAAAGTATTTTTTTTGATAAATTAAAATTCATTATTACCTTTTATTATCAAAAGATTCAGAGCTAAATTTATTTAAATTTTTTTTATTTAATTCTATGATTAAATTATTAAGTTTATCAATATTTTCCTTTTCTAAGTTATATCTTATTTTCTCATAAAAGGTTATTATTTCTATCAAAGAATCCTTATTAGGTAATTCATCCATTTCCTTTAAAATAGCTTTTATCTCTCCATAAGTTTTTGTTTCATCAATAATAATATTATTTTTGATTAATAAATTATTTAATTTGTCAGAGATCTTTTTTATTTCTATATCTTTATTTTCATAAGTTATTATTTTTTTATTTTTTTTACTTCTATTATATAAAAATAAAACTAAAATAATAATAGAAAGTACACTAACTAAAAACATTATTATTTTAATAAAAAAATCAAATGATAATTTATTTTTTATTTTAGAGATTAAAGATTTATAATACAAACTTAACTTATCAAAAGAATTATTCTTATTATTTGTTTTTTCAAACATTTGTTTTATAGGTGTAGGATCTATTTTTACCCAAAAATTTGATTTATTATCATAAAATTCTACCCAAGCATGAGCATCTTTTTCTCTTACTATATATTCATTTAAATAAGTATCATACTCATCTGTAAGATAGCCACTAACAATATTTGCAGGAATATCTATGCTTCTTAACATAAGCACTGTAGCGGTTGAAAAATGACTACAAAATCCTGTTTTTTTATCAAAAATAAAATCTAAAATTAAATTTTTATTAGCATTAAAATTTACATCTAAAGAATAAGTAAAATTATCATTAAAATATTTTTGTAATAATTTAGCTTTTTCTGTATTATTACGACCCTCTTTTGTTATTTCTAAAGTTTTTTCATATAAAGCTTTTTTCAAAAAAGGATCTATTAATTTTGAATTTTCTATTATATTTTTATTGTATTTTAATAAATCATTCGAATTTCCATAAAAAGTTAAAAAATCTAAGTTATTTTTTTTTTCAACTATATTTAAATTATTAAAATGAATACTTTCATTTTTTTTAAAAACTTTTGCATAATAAGGTAAAGGAGTAAAAGTATCTTTTTTACTTATAAAAGTTAAAACACCTTCATTTAAAATATTTTCATTTTTAAAATCTTTTTCTGTAATATTATTAAATGTTACATAATTATCCAAAGGTTTTTCCATTATAATAGGATCTAATTTTTTATTAATTGTATTTAACCATTTATTTTTTTCATAATAATTAAATACTTGTGCTTTTAAATAATCTATTTTTGTTTTTGATTTTACTGTTAAAACAATTTCATTATTCATTTTTAAACTAGATTGAGATTTTAGTTCAAAATCAGCAGCTAAACCAATACCAGAATCTGGTTCCACATCTTTAGTAATATAATCCATTAATTGCTGATTTAAGACTTTATCAACCCAAAAAAGCCCTTTATTAAAAGAAAAAGTTAATATAGAAACAAAAAAAATAGCACCTATTATATTAAAAATTACAAAAGCTGAAATTTTATTTTTTATTTCTTCTTTTTTAATTGTAGAAGGATTTTCTTGTTCATAAAATTGATAAGCTTTATTTTTAAATAAGTAAAGGAAAGTTAATAACAAAGGAATTGAAGAATAAACTATAAAGTAATATGTATTATTTCCTAAAAATTGAGCATTATTTCCTGTAAATAATAAACTTATAAGAGATATAGCGGCTATTATTATAGAAATAAAAACATTTTGCTTATAATACCATAAAATTGAAATTAAATACATCATAGATAATCCCATAACATGAGGACCATTTCCAGCAGGTAAATCTTTTATAACAAAACTATGAAATACTAAAACAATGCCAAAAAATAATAATGTATATATAGTAGTTCCAATAGAGTTTTCTTTAAATTGAAATTTATTAAAATAAGAAAATATTATAATAATGATAGGTATAATAGCTGAAATTATTAAATTACTATTTAAACCAGCTGAAATAATTGCAGGTATAAATAATAAAAATAAAGTTGGATCAGCTCTTTTTATACCCATATTTTTTTTTATAACTCAATCTGTAAACCCATTTCAACTACTCTATGAGGAGGAATATTAAAATATGCTGTAGCATTTAAAGAGTTTCTTGATAAGAAAGCAAAAATATTTTTTCTCCATTTTGGCATTTTACCTTTTTTCTTATCAGAAGAAATAAGTGTTTCTCTACCTAAATAGAAAGTGGTAGTTTCTATTTCTATATTAATATTAAAATCTTCTTTTACTCTTCTCATAATATCAAGAACATTTGGTGTTTCCATAAAACCATAAAAGGCTCTTACATTATAAAAACCAAAACCAACTTCTTTTACATCAACTTTATTATTTCTTACTACAGGAACATCTAAAGATTTTATAGATAAAAATATAACTTTTTCATGTAAAACTTGATTGTGTTTTATATGTTGTAAAAATACAGGTGGAAATCCTTTTAATTTTACAGCCATAAATACAGCTGTACCACTAACTCTTTGTGGTGGTACAGAAAAAGATTCTTTTATTAATACATCTATAGGAACACTTTCATCACCTTGATTATAAGATTCTAATAATTGAGCAGTTCCTTCTACAGATAAAGCTGATAAATTTTGAGCTGCCATTCTTTTATCTTCTTTTATTTTTTGACCTAAAAGTGCTCTTCCATCTTTCCAAATAAGCATAATATTTAAAACAAATAAAGCCATTGCACAAGGTAACCAACCACCATCTAAGAATTTTATTAAATTGGATAGAAAATATAATGAATCAAATGCTAAGAAAAATAATATTAAAGGCAGAGCTTTAGAAACAGACCAATTCCAAGTTTTTGTTGTTACTATATAAAATACAAAAGATGTTAAAATCATATTTGCTGTTACAGCTAAACCATACGCTGCTGCTAGATTTTCTGAAGATTTAAAAACTAATACTAAAAGAATACACAAAATCATTAATAATTTATTAATAAAAGGTATATAAATTTGCCCCTCAGATGATTCTGAAGTATGAACAATATTTAATCTTGGCATAAATCCTAATTGAATAGCTTGTCTAGTAAGAGAAAAAGCTCCTGAAATAAGTGCTTGAGATGCAATTATAGTTGCACATGTAGATAAAATAACCATAGGAATAACTAATAATTTAGGAACTAAAGAGAAAAAAGGATTTTCTACAGCTTCAGGCATTTTTAATAATAAAGCACCTTGACCAAAATAATTTAAAATTAGAGCAGGAAATACAAATAAAAGCCAAGATAATTGTATTGGTTTTCTACCAAAGTGCCCCATATCTGCATAAAGAGCTTCTCCACCTGTAATACAAAGAACTACTGAACCTAAAACTATAAAAGCATGGAATTGGTTTAAGATAAAAAATTGATAGGCATAAAAAGGATTAATAGCCCATAATATAGATGGATTTGATATCAAATTTGTAAAACCTAAAAAAGCTAATAAAGAAAACCAAACTATCATAATAGGTCCAAATACCACACCAATTTTTGCTGTTCCATATTTTTGAAAGCTAAAAAGTAAAAATAATATGACACAAGTAATAGGAACAGTAAAAGGTTTAGCAGCTTCTGTTGCTAGTTCTAAACCTTCTATTGCAGATAAAACAGATATTGCCGGTGTAATTACTCCATCCCCATATAATAAAGATGCTCCTAGTAACGCAGAAAAAACTACAAAAGCTCTTAATTTGGTTGATATAAATTTTTCTTCTATAGGATTTCCTTCTTTTAAAGATTGAAACATATTATTTCTATCTTTTGCAGAACTTGGAACTAAGGCTAATAAAGAAAAAATTCCACCTTCACCATGATTATCAGCTTTCATTACAAAAGAGATATATTTTACAGTTACAACCATAACTAAAGACCAAAAAGCTAAAGATAAAACACCTAAGATATTAGCTTCAGTTAATGGAACTCCATGTGTTTTACTAAAACATTCTTTTAAAGCATATAATGGGCTAGTTCCAATATCTCCATAAACAACACCTAAAGCTCCTAATGCTAATAACCAAATGTTGCTTTGAGAATGATCATGCCTTTGATGTTCTGAAACTTGCTTATTATTGATATTTGAAAGATTTTTTGTACTACTTTTAGACTCAATCTTATCATTTTTACTCGAGTTAGACTCGCTCATAAAAAAATTTGAAACACTTTCTATATAAAAATATATAAGTTCTATATTTTAGATCTAATAAGTCTAGTTAGTTAAAAATTTAACTATACTTAATCTTTTTAGTAATAAAATATTGACTGTATATAAAAGCGATACTATACTTTTAACTATATTTAATAAGGTTTCTATTTTATGAAAATATCTTTAAAAAGCTTAAAATTAATTTCAAGTTTTTCAATTGCTTTATCTTTGTCAATAACTACTTTTTCTTGTGCTGCAAAAAATGTAAAAAAACAAGATTTTAAAGAAGTAGTAAAAAACATGGTTCCTTTTATAAAAAAGGATGGTAAAAATTTTGATTTATATTTGACTGATATAAATGGAAGTTATAAAACTAAATTAACTAATGATGCTTTTGAAAAAGCAGATCCAGTTGTTACACCAGGTGGGAAAGTACTTTTTACTTCTAAAAGAACAGGAACTTGGCAATTATATGTAGTAAACCCAGATGGAACTGATTTAAAGCAACTAACTTTTGATAAAGGTTTTAATAACTACAGACCATCTGTAACTATAGATGGAAATGTAATTTTTGTTTCTGATAGAGAAGTAAAACCTAAAATATTCGTAATGGAACCCAATGGAGAAAACTTAATAAAATTAACAGAAGATGATAATTATTATGATTTTCCTTCTCCTCTAGATGATGGAAGTATTTTATACCTTTCTAATGAAAAAAGTAAATGGGAAATATGGAAAATGAATGCAGATGGTTCTAATAAAAGAAAAATAACCTCTATTCCAAGTAAACCTTTATCATTAACAACTATTCCGGGTTATTTTAAAGATTATATGAGAATGATTCCAACTCCAGATGATAGTTTTGCTGTTAGAAGAGAACAAGGTTTGGTTACTTTTATGCCAAAAGCTATTTTTTCTGCTAGAGATAAAAATGGAGATGTAGAAATTTTTAGAATTAATATAGATGGAACTGATTTGAGAAATTTAACTCAAATGCCTGGTTATGATTCAGAACCAGTAGCCCTAAGAAGTGGTAAAATAGCCTTTTCTTCGGATAGAGATGGAATAAGAGATGTTTGGGTAATGGAGCCAGATGGTTATAATCCTATGAATATAACTAAAGATCCTTATTACGCTAGTACTAGGTAGAAATTATTTAATTTTTAGTTATAGTGAATAATATAAAATTATTATTCACTATCTTACTAATAAAGGTGAGTAAAAATAAGTGAACAAAAAATTAATAAGGCTAGCTAAATTTTCTATAATTAGTTTTTTGTTTTTAAATACTACTTACTCATTCGCAGGAAATATAGAAGATATAGAAAATTTTTATAAAAACGAAGATTATAAAGCCGTTCTTAAACTTATTGATAAAGAAATACAAAATGGTAATACTAATATAGAGCTTTACAAATGGAGAGGTAGAGCTTATGAAGCCTTATTTGATGTAGAAAAATCTATAGAAGCCTATAAAATTTATGAAGAGTTAAAAAATAAAAAAATTTCTGAGCCTCCCAAAGAAACACCTACACCAAAGCCTACACCAATATTTACTTTACCTCCAATATTAATTCCATCTTCTACACCAAAGCCTACTAAAAAACCTGAAATTAAACCAACTCCAACTCCTATGCCTTCTTTAGTTCCTACTTATAAAGGCTGGAAATATTTTGAAGTACTTAATTATAAAAAAACAAAAAAAATAAAAGTTATTTCTAATACCTCTATAGATTTAAATGAAATAGAACAAGTAGCCGAAAAAGATTATATTTTTATTTTACTAAATGCAAAAATGTTATATGGAAAAGATATTATTATAAAAAATCATTCTCCTCAAATAACTTTAATAGATTCAGAAAATCATTCTTATAATTTATATGCTATGAGTACATATAAGTTTTTATATAAAGGTAATAATGTATCAAAAAAAATAGAATCTATACAAATAGCTGATTATTATCAAATGTCAAAAAAAGATTCAAGAAATACCGCTACTTTTGTTTTTAAAGTTAAAGAAACAGCTTTACTAAAAAATTTAAAAATATTAGGATATGATAAATTAGTACCATTAAAGAATTTACAAAAATGAAAGAACTATATTACTTAATCTCTGGAAATATAGATCCATCTAGAGATACCCATAAAATACACCTTGATATGATTAAGGAAACAAAAAAAGAAAAACCTTTTATTTTACTTTTTGCTACAGCCTCAGATGGTTTAAATTGGCATAATGATTATGTCAAAAATATAACTAATATTTTTTCTAAGTATTCTTGTAATTTTAAAATAATTGATAATGTTGATATAGATTTTTCATCTGATTTAGAAAAAGCGGATATTATTTATTTTTTAGGAGGTAGCCCATATAAACATAGTAGACTTTATAAATATAAAGAAAAATTTAAGAAAGTTCCTATAAAAGCTGGAACTAGTGCAGGAGCTATTTATTTAGGCTATGAAACTTTTTTTCTTCAAAAAGATGATTATCTAATATCAGTACCTAATATGCTTAATTTTGTAGATATTCATGTTTTACCTCATTCAGAAACTCATATAGAAGAACTAACTTTTAATTATTTAGTGAATGAAGCAAAAATATCGGTTTTAAAAATTTATAATCAGGCTTGCCTAAAAATAGAAAAAAATGAAGATAATACTGAAAATATTTTTTCTTTGATGGGAGAAACAGAAAATTCTGATGAAAAATTAGAACTTATTTTAAATAATTCTAAATTTATAAAAACTAATAAAGATGAAATAATTAATACAGGCAAAAATTTAATCTTATAGAATTTATTATCTTGTAATATAACTTAAGTTTAATTACTTAATAGAGTCTGATTAAAACCTAAATGTTTATATTTTTTTTCTAATTCCAAAAAATCTTCTTTTTTCATTTTTATAGAAATTGATGTTGGTAGAGTATCTTTAAGGTATTTATATTTTAATTTATTTAAATTAGATAAATTATTTAAATCGTTCTCATCTTTTATTATTTTATTAATAATACTTTCAAACTTAACTTTTGATATAGTTAAATTATCTTTTAGACCAAACTTTAAAGGAGTTTTATTTTTAGAAAAATAATTACTATTAAAAAATAAGCAACTTGAATTTCCTATGTTTAGAATTATAAAAAAAAGTAGTAAAAGATATTTTGAATAAACTTTTATCATAATCCAACACCTATTATAGCCTCTGGTCTAAAAGTTATAGCTCCTGTTGTTGTATAACCTATAGAGGCATTAAAATTACCATTTAAATTAGATGTTCCAATAAAAGTACTTTCAGCACCTATTCCTGCATTAATATCTAAACCAAAATCTATATTATTATCATAATTAGTAGATTCGTAATTAAAAATATTAAATCCTATTCCAATAAAATACTTTTTTTGATAAATTAAAGGATCATCTGTATAACTTTTTACCCCAAAACCTAATGAATATACTATTTTATTTGAAATTTCACTATTTACTAAGTTATAAGTAGAATATTTTAATTCATAAGATAAATTAGTTAATCTATAAATATTTATACCTAATTTATCCAAAGGTCTATAATAAATAACTATGCTAGGTAAAACATTATAAGATTTAGAAAACTCTTTAGGAGAGAAACCAAATTCTATTCCTATTGATGATTCAGCTTTTACTTGTTGAATATAAAATAAATTTGATAATAAAAATATTATAAATACTAGTTTTTTTGCCATTTTTAATAATAAATAAATATTTCTTATATATTATACTAAAAGCTTCATAAAAGATATATTTATTTTTCTAAAAATAAATTGCCAAATAAATTTGATAAATATAAGATTTAATAACTGTATAAAAATAAATTATTTAAGTAAAAATAAAAATGAAAATATTAAACTCAGAATTTGTAACTAGTGTTTTTAACAAAAACCAATATCCTAAAAGAGTTCTTAATGAAATAGCTATTGTAGGAAGATCTAATGTAGGTAAATCATCTTTAATAAATTACCTTTTAGGTAGAAAAATAGCTAAAACCTCTTCTACTCCTGGAAAAACTAAAAGTTTAAATTACTTTTTAATTAATGATAATTTTTATATTGTAGATTTACCTGGTTATGGTTATGCTAAAGTTTCTAAAAAAGAGCAAGAAGAATGGCAAAAATTTTTAAGTGAATATATTACTACTAGTAAAAATATAAAACTACTTGTTTTATTAGTAGATATCAGACATGAACTAAAAGATAATGATGCTGATATGATAGAGTTTATAAAATATTATCAATTACCTTGTGTAATTGCTTTAACTAAAGCCGATAAATTAAAAAGTAATGAATTGCAAAAACAAATTGCTTATTATTCTAAAATAGAATTAGAAATTCCTAAAGTAGTAACTTCAGCAGAAAAAGGCTTGGGTAAAAATGAACTAGTAAATCTTATAGGAGAGTACTTATAAATTTAACTGTAATATTATAGCTACTAGAACCTTATATTTTTTTTAAAATCATTCCATTTAGAGGATAGCTTTTAAATAGTAAATTATAACTTAATTTTTTTTAACTTTAAAAATTGATCTATATCATTTTTTTTACCTCTTTTAAATTTATAATTAAGCTGTATTATTACAGTAATCAAGGAATAAAAATGATAAAAAAAATAGCTATTTTTAGCTTAGCAGCTTTTATGTTAGGTTGTAATACTCCTAATAATTCAAATAATAACTCTGAAAAAATTGATTTAAAAATAAAATTTAAAGCAAAAGCAAATGGTCAAGATGTTGAGTGTGGAAAAACCTACGAAAATATAGGTACAACCAAATCTAAAGTAAATATAACTGATTTTAGATTTTACATTCATGATGTTAAATTAGTAGATGAAAAAGGTAAAGAAACCAAATTAGATTTAACTCAAGATAAAAAATGGCAAGATGGTAATGTTGCCTTATTAGATTTTGAAAATAAATCTGGAGATTGTTCTTCAGGAACTACAGAAATTAATAAAGAAATATCAGGTTCTATAGCAAAAGGTCTTTATAAAGGAATTAAATTTACTGTAGGTGTTCCTTTTGATAAAAATCATCAAGATGTAACTAAAGCAAATTCACCTTTAAATCTTACTTCTATGTTTTGGGTTTGGAATTCTGGATATAAATTTATGCGTTTAGATTTAAAAACTACAGGTTTACCACAAGGTTATTTTTTACATTTAGGAAGTACGGGTTGTATGGTAGATACAGCTAAAACCATGTCAATAAAACATGAAGGAGAAGACCATGCAGCAACCTCTATGTCTGCTAATGCTAATGTACCTCCATCTATGTGTAAAAATCCTAATAGACCTGAAATATCTTTAACAGATTTTAATTATGAAAAAGATAGTATAACTTTAGATTTGGATGCTTTATTTTCAAATAGTAATGTAGATACCAATCAAGATAAATCACCTAGTGGTTGTATGTCAACACCAGATGATCAAGATTGCAAAACTATTTTTAATAACTTAGGTTTAGATTTTGGAGATTCAAAAACTAGTGGTCAAAAGTTATTTAAGGTAGAAAAATAATGAAAAAGTATATCTACCTATTTTGCTTTTTCCTTTTTTCTTGTCAAAGTGAAAAAATTATTGAAAAAAAAATAGCTACAAATAATTTTAATTTAACACCTGATTTTTTTAATTTACCTTCTGATATACCTAAACCTTATATTCCAGAAGATAATACTTTAACTAAAGAAAAAATAGATTTGGGTAGATATCTTTTTTATGAAAAAAAACTATCTATTAATAATAAATTCTCTTGTGCTTCTTGTCATGAACAAAATAAAGCTTTTACAGATGGTAAAAAAGTAGCAGAAGGTACTTTGGGGCATTCTCATAGTAAAAATAGTATGACTCTAACTAATGTAGCTTATAACAGCATACTTACTTGGGGCAATTCTAATTTATCAAAATTAGAAATACAAATGTTATTACCTATGTTTGGAGAAAGCCCTCCAGAATTAGCAATGTCTGGAAAAGAAGAAGAATTAATTAATAGATTAAAAAATACTCCTTTATATCAAGAAAAATTTAAAAAAGCTTTTAATTCAGAAAATGCCATAACTATAGAAAATATAACTAAAGCTATAGCTTCTTTTCAAAGAGTTTTAGTTTCATTTGATTCTGCTTATGATAAATTTTTATATAAAAATGAAATAAATGCTATTTCAGAATCTGCTAAAAGAGGACAAAGAATGTTTTATAGTGAACGTTTAGAATGTTTTCATTGTCATGGTGGTTTTAATTTTTCAGATTCAACTAAGCATGAAAAAACAGCTTTTGAAGAATTTAATTTACATAATACAGGTTTATATAATCTTGATGGTAAAGGACTCTATCCTAAAAACGGACAAGGTTTTTATGAAATAAGTAGAAATGAAAAAGATATGGGGAAATTTAGAGCTCCAACTTTACGTAATATAGCACTTACGTCACCTTATATGCATGATGGAAGTATAGCGTCTTTAGAAGAAGTCATAGAACATTATGCTCAAGGAGGTAGAACTATAAAAACAGGTGAATTTGCTGGAGAAGGTTCTAAAAACCCTTATAAAAGCGGATTTGTAAAAGGTTTTAGTTTAAGTAAAGAAGAAAAAGAGGATCTTATAGAGTTTCTAAAAAGTCTTACAGATTATACTTTCATAAATAATAAAAATTTTTCGGATCCTTTTAAAAATGAATAAAAGAATAATTTTTTTACTTACAAATATAATATTTCTAGGTTTTACTATTGAAAATGCTTTTTCTTGTTTAAGTTGTGGTTGTACAGGGTCTTCTTCAATTTCAGATATGGATTCTATTAGCAACAATGTAGGCACTTTTTCAAGAGGAAATGATTTTTTATTCCAATTTGGAACATCTTTCAGAGATATTAATGGTTCTTTTAATGAACGTGGTACTTGGTTTGAAAAACCTTCTAATAGTAGAATACAGTCTTTATCAAATAATCTAAAATTAACTTATTTTCCTAATTATACTTGGACATTTTCTGTTCAAACCTCTATAGTTAGTAATTTTTTAGAAAAAGCTAGTTGGGGAGATTTTGGTAGTATTTCTCCAACAGATGAAAATTTATTATTAGGAACTGCTCTGGGAGATTTTAGTATTCAGACTACTTATAAACTAGGTGAGTTAGGCAATTTTTCTTTTAATCCTTGGCTAAACTTAACTTTTCCTACAGGTAATGCAGAAGGTAAATCAGAATATATTTCAGGAAATGGTACTTATTCAACTTCATTGGGTTTTTTAGTTTTAAGTAAATTTGATAAGTTTGAATTTATAAATAATATAAGTTATCAAATACCTATTTATAAAAAAAATACTAATCTAACTTATTCTTTAAATAATTCTTTTTTTATTCAAAGTGCGATGAATTACGATATTTTTTATAATCTAAAAGCCTCTTTTGGTATTTATTTTACTAGTGGTTTTTGGGGTAATGATAATAAAAATCCAGTTTTTAACTTAAAAGTATCTCCATCTATTCAATATAACTTAGATAATGAAAAAGGATTTAAACTATCTTTTATTTATGCGCCTTCCTTTTTTGGAAAAAATTCTTTAACAGATACTTCTATAAACTTGGGTTACTTTAATTTTATATAATAAATTTAAGAACTCCTGCAGGTTTTATACCTTGTAGGAGGAAAATAAAAAGGTAAATTATGAAAAAAATTAGTTTTATTTTAATAACTTCAGTTCTAATTAGTACGATAGGTTGTACTAATCAAACTAATATAATTGATACAAAAAAAGATACTTCTACAATTAATAATCTTTTAAAAGTAGATAAAACAATTAATGTTGGTAAAATACCTCATGGTATCACAGCAACAGAAACTTTTGTTTATAATTCAGATACAGGAGAAAATACTATTTCAGTAATTGATGCTAAAAATGATGAATTAGTAAAAAAAATTACTTTTGAAAATGGAGTTCCAGGATATGTAAAAAGTTTTTTTAAACATAAATATCTAGTAGCTTTTGATACTAAACAAAAAAAATTACACATTATTGATCCAATGCAAGATCATAAGATTATACAAAGTTCTGACTTATTAGGTACACCAGATAAAATAGTTTTTTCTGAAGATGAAAAATCAGCTGTAATTTCTTTACCTAACGATGATAAATTTGCCTTAGTAAAATTTCAAGATGATTTAAATGAATTTAAGAACTCCTACGGGGTATCAACCCCGCAGGAGAAAGACCTCGGGGGCGTTGCCCCCATTCCCCCTGATATATTATCTAATACTATTTTGAATAAATAAATTCATAAATTTTGTCAATTTGTGAAATGAGCCATGGATATGAAATTGTACTTTTAACTTTTTCTGGAAAATTAAAAAATTTTTCAAGTTCACAATCAATAATAGCAGTCTTATCCTCTAATTTTAAATATGATTTGTTAGCTACAGGCTTTTTTACCTCTTGATTTAATCTTTCTATAGAGTTTAATTCGGGTGAACATGGTGGAAAATTTATAAATGATATATTTGAAGGTTTATTTTCAATATTATGCCAACCTGCTCTATCCATTAATATTATTAAATGATTATTCTCATATTTTTTTGATATATCATTTATTATATTTTGTGATACTCCTTTATTTACACATGGTGTCCAATATGCTTCTAATTCACCTGTTTTTACTTCTCCTATCAACCATAAATAGTCAAATTTACGATCTTTTTGATATGCTACTTTTACTTCTTCTCCTTTTACACACCAAAATCTTCTATAATGAACCATTAAACCTACTATTGTTTGATCCATACAGAAAAATTTTAATGGTTTATCTGTTTCTAAATTTAATTTATTAAATTCTTCTATTAATCCTTTTTTTTAAATGTTTCTTGAGCCTCTATATTAGCTTTATAATGATGTTTTCTACCATTTTTCCATGCTAGTTCTAATTTTTTTGTTCTTCTCCATAAACCACTTATACTATAATTTACTTTGTATTTATTTGTTATTTCATTATTAAATTCTTCTAATGATGAAAATTTTTTAGCTCTTACTAAATTTTGTATTTCTTCCTTTTTTTCTTCACTTAGTTTTGCTGGTCTTCCAGATGCTTTTTGAGTCTTTAACCTTCCAATACCTTCTTCTTTATAGAATTTTATCCAGTTATATAGTGTTCTTTGTTTTATTTTTAGTAATTTTGATATTTCTGAACCATTTTTACCTTCTTTTAAATGTATTATTGCTAATAACCTTATTTTTGTTTCACCATCTGATTCTTTTCTATATAATTTTTTTATTTCTTCTAAGCTTTCTTTTATTTCTATTTTTATTTTTCTTCCTCTTGACATAATTTCTTCTTCTCTTTTACCTTTATTTTATGTATATATTATATCAAAAAAGTATAAGAATAAAAAAATTGAAATTAAATATTTTGATACTGGTAAAGCCAATAAAGATGCTGAAAATAGATCTATTGATTATAAAAATAATTTAGTTTTGACTACTAATTATACTGATAATGATTTAACTCTATATGATTTAAGTAAAAATACTGCTAAAAAACTACAAGATGGAAATAATCCTAATACTGTTGCATTAACAGATAAAAAAGCTATTGTAGGAAATAAAGCTTCAAATACTATAACTATTTTTGATTTAGCTTCTGATAAAAAAACTACTTTATCTGATATAGGTCTATCTCCAACTGATTCTGTTGTATTAGATGAATTAAAAAAAGTTTTTGTTACTATGGCAGGCTCCAATGAAGTTAGTGTAATAGATTATACTACTGAAAAATTAGTAAAAAAAATACCTGTTGGTAAAAGACCTGTACATATATATATTGCACCACATAAAGAAGATTTTCATGTAAAACATGAGGGTGAAATACCAGAAATTTTTGTTGCAAATGATGATGGAGATTCGATTTCTATTATAGATAGTGAAAAATTAGAAGTCAAAAGTACACTTCAAGTAGGAAAAGGACATCATAAATTAGCTTTTGTTAATAATAAGGTTTATATTAGTAATATAAAAGATAATACTGTTAGTATTTTTAACAGAAAATAGCTTATAGCTATTCTCATATAAATGAATTTAAGACCTGGGGGGTTCCAAAAAGCAATTTTTTACGAAAAATATTGTTATCAAATCCAGTATTTTCGTAGGGGCAAAGCAGTGCTTTGCCCGTTTTTGGACACCCCAGTTTTTGGACACCCTTAGGAAGGGAGCGGGAGCTCTGCCCCCGTACCTAGGCTGTCGAAAAGTGTAAGCTTTTATTCATAATAGTTACGCAGGTTTTGAAGTAAAAATCAAAACTCACCCCAGCCCTCTCTTTGTCTAAAGAGAGGGAGCTAAAACTTATTCCCCCTTCTCTAATAGCTTAGAGAAGGGGGTAGGGGGATGAGTTATGAAATTGACGATTTTCGACAGCCTACCTCGTAGCCCTTGAAAACCAAAATCAGAAATAAAAATAAAAAAGCGACTCTTTTCAGAATCGCTTTTTTATTTTAGAATTTTTCTAATTATTTTTTAGCTGGAGCTGCTGATGGAGCTGGAGCTGGAGCTGGAGGAGCTGGAGGAGCTAATTTTTTCATAGCTACTTCTGCAAAAAGGTTTTCAAATTCTGTTTTATTTAATTCACCTTTATTATTTTTCCAGAACCACATACCGCTTTCTTTGTCATATTTATCAAAGTCAGCTGCAAATTCAGCAGAAACAACTGGAGAAACTAATTCATCTTTTGTTATTCTACCGTTTTTGTTTTTATCTAAAACTTTAAATAAATCTCTAGCTGCTGCTCTTAATCTTAATGTTAAACCAGCTCTTTTAAAGAAGTTTTCAGAAAATTCTTTTTCTGTTAATTTACCATCATGATTAGAATCTAATGCATAGAAAGATTTAGCTTCATCTGATGTTCCTACGCCATATTCAGAAGGCTCAATAGTTTTATTAGCATCTTTATCTAATTCAGCAAAACCAGATTTATTAGCTGTTTTAATTTCTTTCCAAATTCCACTTATAGAAGAAACTTGTACTTCATCACTTTGTTGAACTGCTTCTTGAGCTGGTTGTTCTAAATCCATAGAATCCATTCCTGATTTACAAGAAGCAAAAGAACCCAATATCATGAGTGCTGTAACACTTAAAAGACTTTTCTTTAACATTTAAAATACTCCTAACCAAAATTTTAAATTTTATTTACAGGATTAATTTCCTTACATTACTTATTATAGGATATTAAAATTAAAACTTGTTAAACTTAACATTAAGTTTTGTTTAATTTTTAAATTCTTTTAACAATAAATCTGCTGGTACACCATTTGCAGATATACTAAATTTTACTGGACCAGTTCCTTTATATAACCAAAGATAGATTTTACCGCCTTCTCCAGAAGTACTTAATTTTACACAACCTCTAAAATCTCCAGCTGGAACAGAAATATCTTCATTACCTTCAAAAATATAACCTGTTTTATCATTATTTCCAGTAGGAGTTGGAACTGGTGAAAAAGCATCAATAGAAACTTCGCTTTCAACACTCTGCTCACCAATTAGAGTCCTTATTTTAACTTGTTTATTAGCAATTTCAATAACTTCCATAACTAATTCAGCTTTCATAGATAAACCTTGTACATTAAGGTTCATTTCATATAACCACTTCATATCTACTTCAGGTCTAGGATAAAACATCTTTAGATATTCAGAGTTAGCCTCTCCACCAAAAGAAGGCATACTATTATTAGATTCTACTTTTGCTTTTACTTCAGGCTTTCCCTTAGGATCAGGCTTTAATTTTGGTAAACTAGTTTTTTTATTAGACATTTTTATTCTTCCGTATTTCTTATACTAACAGAAAACCCTTTTTGTGAAACTTCTTCAGCTAAACTAACAGCTTTATCATTTTCTTTAAATGCCCCTACTTGAACATAAGAACCTTCTGGTTCGTCTATTATCATAGCCTCATAACCCAAAGCTTCCAAATCTTTTGCTTTTTTTTCAGCTTCAGTTCTAGAATCAAAGGCACCTACTCTAACTTTAAAAATAGAATTTTTCTTTTTAGCTTCAGGTGTTGGCGTTGAAATACTAACCAACTTAGAAGGTGTTGGAGTTGGAACTGGTGTCATACTAGGTATTGGTGTTGTTGTAGCACTAACTGAAACACTAGGAGATGGAGAAGGACTACCTGAGGGAGATATACTACCTGAGGGAGACATAATTGGAGTTGAAGAAGTTGATACTTCAGGTGTTATTACAGCATTAGGGCTATTTTTAGGGCTGCCTTGACCATTACCAATAAGAATAGTTTGAGAATTTGGATCTGTACTCTCTGTAGGTAGTTTTGAGGTAGAAATATTTTTAGTTTCTACTTTACTTGTCATTTGAACAAAAACTACATAAGAAACAGCAAAAGAAAAAATAGAAAGAACTATCATAATAGGCCAAAAAAGATCTTTTTTCTTTTTTTTATTAGTATGAAATTTTGGTTCTAAATTATTATTAGGATTGATAATACCCTCCTTTGAAGAAATCTTCTTTTAAATACAAAAATAATACAACCAAATTTTAAAGATTAATTTTACCGCTAAAACTAAAAGGCTTCAAGTTTTAACTAAGTAATGTAAAATTTATACATTAATTTTTATTCTTATTAGAGAATACCTCAAAGCTCTGCTCTGGGGTTTCAGTGTGTATGAGGGCAGAGCCCTCGATCACTTCCTCCTGCTGTGTTAATACCCAGTAGGAGGTCTTAAATTCATTCTAAATCTTTCAAATTAAAATTATATTTTTCAGAAATATATTTACTTACTTTCATAACAGAATCTAGTTTATTATTCTTACCATAAGTATAATCTCCTATTTCATTACCAAAATAAAATTCCGATATATTAGTTTTATTCGTAACAATAGTACAAATAACTTGAGGATCTTCTAAACCATATTTTTTTAAATCTTTTGGATGATCTTCTACAAAATCTGTAGCCATTTCCAATTGAATTTTATCTAAAAACTCAATTGCTATTTTTTCTTTAAGTTGTGCTTTTTTAGGATGAACTAGATTCCACTTATTTTCATCTTTTCTAATTACAAATAAGCCATTTTTATTTTTAATACTAATTTCTGTTACATCTTCTCTTTGAAAATCCAATAAATTTTTATTTCTTAATTCATAATATTTTCTCATACTAGAAAAAAACAAGTTTGCATCAAATAAATAAACTACTGGTTCTTTATTTTTCATAACATAAACTTCTTGTCCAGTAGGGCTTTTACTTCCAAAACTTACAGTAGTATCGCCATCTTCTGTTTTAAATTCAAAAACCATACTTGGTTTATCTAAACCAAAATCACTTAAATTTTTATATTTTTCTATTTTATTTAAATATTTTGCATTAATTAAAGGATCTAATTGATTAAAAATAGCATCAAAATTAGCTTTAGAAATAATAGGTTCTTCTACAAACCAATTATCAGTTCTATTTACTAACTTTACATTAAATTTTTCTAAATTATTTTTATAAGAATAACTTTTTATTTTATCTAATGGAATATTAAGTAGTTTTTTTGTTTTATTTTCTAACCTTTCATTATTCTTTTTTACATTATCCAAATAAAAATAACTACCTATTAAAGCTAGCAACACAAAAATTAAAACAAGGGTTGTTCTAAAATTCATGATGTTTTTATTCTCCTTCTTGTTATAAATAAAATACCAGTTAAAATAATAAAAATTGGTAAAAATAATAAGCTACTTAAAAGTATTATATAAGCTTCATCCATTTCTATATTAAGTAAAGAGTTTTGTTTATCTTTTGGCTTAATAGCAATAAGATCATTCTCTTCTGTTAACCAATTTAAAGTATTAAGAGCTAAATCTATGTTACCTGCAATACCAATATTTCCATTTGCCATAAAAGTAGAATTTCCAAAAACTATTAATTTTGAAGTTATTTCTTTTTTATTAGTACTAGCTTCAGAATTTTGCTCTGAAGTTTTATTAACTTTAGTATTAGAAGAGTTTTTAGCTTCAGAATTTTTCACTGGAATAGTAGCAACAGCAGCAAGAACCAAGGGTCCTTTATTATCTTTATCATCTAAAATAGTTTTATTTTTCTTTAATAGTTCTTTATTAGTTTCTCCCCAACTATCTTTATTAGTACTAGCTAAAGGTTCTACCAAAATAGAATTTTTCCCTGTAGCATTTATATCTAAAGAGCAAGCAAAAGGGAAAATAGAGGCTATTCTTAAAGAATTAGTGATAGGATGTTCTGGATAAGTATTAATCATAGGCATTAAATAACCACCACCCATTACTCTACTTAATTTATCTACAATAATATCATTCCTTACTTGTATATTATAATTAGCTACAAAATCCTTTATTTGTTGAGAATCATCAGGATCTATTAAAACCAGAACTTTACCACCTTTGTCTATATATTTTTTTAATGAAGTAATTTCTTCTTCTAACATATTTTTTTGAGCCCCAGTAATAACTACTAAGTTTGCATCTTCAGGAATTGCTTTTTTTTGTAAAATTATTAAAGATTCTACAATATAGCTTTGTTTTTCGAGCTCAGTTTTTATAACCGATAAACCTTCTTTATCTGATTTGGAAATTAGTTTTTCACCATGTCCTTCTACAAAATAAATTTTCTTTTTACCTTCTCTAGTTATTTTTACTAAAGCATTAGTAAATTTTTCTTCAGAAACATCAAATATAGTTTCTTTTCTATCTTTTGTTTCAAAAATAATAGTGTTATTCAAAGTAATATTATAATCTTTAGCTCTTACTGGCTCTAAGCTAGGATCTACAACTTCAAATGAAATATTTTTAGATTCATTTTTATATTGTTCTAATAAATCTGTTATAAATTTAGATGTGTTTTGATTAGAAAAAACTAATATTTTTATAGGTTTTTTCAAATTATCCAAAACTTTTTTAGTTTGCTCTGATAAAGTAAAAGACTTACTTTGAGTTAGATCAAAAGTTATTTTTTTTTCAATAGCAATAATCTGAACAAAAACTAAGATAGTAATAAAAATAATAGTCATTATTAAAGAATTAGTACCATACTTAAAACCTTTACTTTTCAAAAATAAAGAAAAAGATTTATTTGTAACTAAATAAATAGCACTAATTATTAAACCTAAAATTAATAAAATTATTGAAATAGTATCCGTTTTTCCTTGAACTAAATACATAGAAAAAGAAACTAAAAGAAAACATAACGCTATTATACCAATAAAAATATTTTTCATTTTAACCCCTCCATTTTTTAGATTCTAAGGCTCTAAGAGTTAAAAAAATACTTAATGCTATAAAACTTAAATAATAAGTAATATCAGAAATATCTATAATTCCTTTAGAAAAATTCTCATAATGCGTAGTAAGTGATAATTGCTTAAAAACTTCTGATAATAAACCTTCTGAAAAAGATAGTTTACCCATCAAATTTAAAACCCAAAATAATAATAAAACTCCAAAACTAACTATAGCCGACACTATTTGATTTTCTGTGAGAGCAGAAATAAAAGTTCCTAAAGAAATAAAAGAAACTCCTAATAAAAAAGTACCTAAATAAGCTGCTATACTCATACCAAAATCAAGATTACTATACATATAAATAAAAGTTGGATACAAAAGTGTCAATAAAAGCATTATAGAAAAAACTGTTACCGCTGATAAGATTTTACCCAAAACTAGATCTATATCTTTTATTGGATAAGTAGTAATTAATTCAAAAGTTCCTGTCTTTTTTTCTTCAGAAAATAATTTCATTGTCAAAATAGGTAACATTAATAAAGTAATAAAATTCATATTACCAAAAAGCTGCCTAAGAACAACTTCATTTATATTTATAACTGCATTTGGATTGTTCATTAGAACTTGCCTACTCCAATCTGCAAAATTCATCATAAGAGCAAAGAAAAAATAACCATTAATTATAGAAAACATTGTTATTACAACATAAGCAATAGGTGAATAAAAGAAAGACTTTAGTTCTTTCTTTAATATAGGCATAAAACTCATTTTCTTCTATTCCTTATCATTTACTTTTATAATTCTGTAAAAATTAATCTTAAGGCTTTACCCTTGTAATTCACTTAAATAAAATAATAATTATTAATTATGAATAAGAGTATTTAATTTTAACAATTTTAAAACAAATTATAATTTTGTTATAATAATATTAATGATTTTATACAATTAAGAAGGTGTTTTAAATATGACGATTGTAGGTCCATCTCAAGCTCTAAAAAACTATGTTGCTGAAGCTAAAAAAGCTACTGCGAATGAAGCTCAGAATGTTGTTAATGAAACTGAATCTCAAAATATACTTAATAAAGTAAAAGAGGAGATGGCTGGATTAAATGAATCTGACGCAAATGCTTATGCTAATGAAGCTCAAAAATACCTTCAATCTGAATTTAAAAATACTAATGTAAGATTAGATGTAAAATTATCAGATGGTAGTAAAAACCTAACTCAAGCAAGTAAATTTACTTTTAATATTACAGGTAAAGTAGAAACAAAAAGTGAAATACCTCAAGATCCTAAATTGGTAGCCAATGGAGTAGATTTTAATAAAGAAGAAAGAGGTAAATTAGCTAATGATCCTAATGGGAAAAAAATCATTCAGAGATACGATAATTTAGCCTCAGATAAAAATAATTCTATTAAAGATAAAACAGAGTTAAATAATGCTAGCAAAGAAGATCTAAAAGGCTTAAAAGATACTTTTGGAAATGATGCTGATAAATTTTTAAATGCACTTAAACAAAATCCTAAGTTCCAAACTGCTACCTTAGATGATGCTAAAAATATTTTAAAATATGCAAATGAAGGTTGTAAAAATAAAGATGATGTTATTAAATTACAACAATCTTTAAAAAATGTTGGTCCAGATCTAAAAGAAAGATTTGAAAAAAATGGAAAAGATCTTGGTAATGGTAAAGGGATAGATGGTGCTTATGGCTTCGCTACTATGGAAGGAGTAAGATACTTATCTTCTGTAATGGAAAAAGCTGAACCCAAAATAGAAAATACAACTAAAGATATTAATGCTTCTGGTGAAGTAGAAGTGAAAGATCAACCACCTCCAACAAAAAATATTGTTAATTGGGTAATTGGTTGTGATAGCAGTAGTAGTATGGCTCCTAAGCTTGCTACTTATGGAAAATTATTTAAAAATGAAGAAGTTTTTCATAAAGATGCCAAATACACCATAGGAAAATCTCAAGATTTAAATGAAAAAGTAACTGTTTTATCTAATGAAGCTAATTCTGAAGCTGCCTCTAAAATAATGAATAATCAAGCTAATTTTAAATATAAAAGTGGAGCCATGAGCGAATCTGGCGTAACTCAGCTTTATAATATGATAAAAGACAAACCTGCCTTAAAAGAAGAACAAAAACCAGCAGGATTAATGATAGTAAGTGATGCAAATGAGCAAAACCCTGCTTTAATAGATAAATTAATAAAAGAAGCTAAAGATAAAGGTTATGCTCAAATAACTGTAGCAGCTGTAAAAGGGGAAAGTAATTCTGGATCTAATATGATAAATATAGATCTTAATGATCAAAAATCTATAGATATCTTCAAAGCAAAAGCAAGAGATTGGGATACCTTAGCAAATGATCCTTATTTAAAAGGAAATGGTTCTAGCAGATTAATGGATTACTAATTATTCTAAGTTGCTAGTATCAAAAAAATTCTTTTTATCTTAACTCACCCCAACCCCTCTCTAAATCATTAGAGAGGGGGATCTTAGCTTTCTCCCCCTTCTCTTTTAGCAAAGAGTGAGCCGGTAGGCGAAGACTTTGGAAGGGGGATGAGTTATGTAAAACTTACTTTACAGTGTACTAGCAACTTAAGTTAATTAAATAAATTATTCGCTTTTTTCTTCGGTAACTAATTGTAAGAAAATATCTTCTAAACTAAAATCTTTTTGGTGCATTTCATACAAACCAAAATCATTTTTTACAATCAAAGAAGATATTTCTTTTCTTACTTCTTCACCTTGTTTTATTTCCAAAATATAATCTTTTATTCTTTCTTCTCCAGTAGCTTTTACTTTCAAAATACTTGGTAAAGTTTTTAATAAAGAAACTACTTTTTCTTCTTCACCTTCAATTTTTAAATGTAATTCTAAAGATTTACGCATTTTATGAGTCAAATTATCTGGAGTATCTTCTGCTACTACTTTTCCTTTATTAATTATTACTACTCTTTGGCAAGTAACACTAACTTCTGGAAGTATATGAGTACTAAGAATAACAGTTCTTTCACCAGCCATATTTTTTATTAATTGTCTTATTTCAATTATTTGTTTTGGATCTAAGCCTACTGTTGGTTCATCTAAAACTAAAACTTCTGGATCATTAACAATAGCCTGAGCTAAACCTACTCTTTGTCTATAACCTTTAGATAATTTAGCAATTAATTTATGAGAAACATTTTCTATGCCTGTAGAACTCATAGCTTTGGAAATTTTATTAGTAATTTCTCTAGGATTAACTTTTTTAGCTTCAGCTACAAATCTAAGATACTCACTAACAGTCATGTCTAGATATAAAGGGCAATTTTCTGGTAGATAACCTAATTTTTCTCTTATTTTCATTGAATCTTTTTGTACATCAAGACCCATAACTCTAACATTTCCAGAAGTTTGTGGCATAAAACAGGTAATAATTTTCATAGTAGTACTTTTACCTGCACCATTTGCACCCAAAAAACCTAAAATTTCTCCTTTTTTTACATCAAAAGTTACATTTTGCAAAACCTGAATATCATTGTAACTTTTTATTAGGTTTTCTACCTCTATCATGAGCTTTTCTAATTCCTTATAAATAACCTATATACTTCTAATTCACGGTATATTATAGCATTTTTTTATTAAGCAAAAAGTTCTATCTAAAAAAATAAAATAGATTTTATTTATAAAAACTTACATAAAAATAGATTTTATTATAAAATATCTATAAATATATAGATTAAATTAAAAGGAGTTTATTATGAATAATAATGAAATGATTTGGGATGCTTCCTTAGAGGAAATCATTAGTGGTTATAAATTTGAAAAAGAAAGGGATTGTTTTTATTGTTTGATTTGTGGTAAAAGATTTGAAAAAGGTATTATTTATCAAGAAAATAAAATCTTTTATGAAGCTGAAAAATTTGTAAAATTGCATATAAGCAAAGAACATGTTTCAGTTTTTGATTATCTAATTTCTATAGATAAAAAGCATAATGGTTTAAGTGATGTACAAAAAAATCTTTTGAAATGTTTTTATAAAGGTCTATCAGATCAAGAAACTGCTAAATTAACTAATACTAATAGTATTTCTACTATTAGAAATCATAGATTTAATTTAAAAGAACATGAAAAACAAGCAAAGGTATTTTTAGCTATTATGAACTTAATAGAAGGTAAACAAAAAAATGATAGTAGTGTGATAGAAATTCATAAAACAGCTACTATGGTAGATGATAGGTATAATATAACCGAAAAAGAAAATAAAAAGTATTTAGATTTTTATTTTAAAGATGGTTTAGATGGTAGTATTTCTGATTTTCCTACCAAGGAAAAAAGAAAAATTATTATTTTAAGACAATTAATAAAAAGATTCGAAACAGGTAAAAATTATACTGAAAAAGAAGTAAATGAAATTTTAAAAACAGCTTATCATGATTTTGTAACTTTAAGAAGATATTTAATAGAATATGGTTTTATGGATAGAACAAATGATTGTTCTAAATATTGGGTAAAAATTTAAAAATCAGGGAAAAGTGTAATAATAGGAACAACATCAGATTTTTTGTAATGGACTTCTGAGAACATAATTTTATCTTTGGTAAATTCTTCGAAAACCGACATCCAATCTAGTTGTTCTTTTATTTCTCCTTGAGGTTTTGGCCCCCAAACTTCTACATAAGCTAAACCTACACCATAACTAGCTACACCTTGTTTTCCCCAAGCTTTTTGAAATTCTGGAATAGTTAAATCTTGAACTTCTATTTTTGCAGGATCAATAATAGTTACTTTTTTATTAGAAACACCTATTACTAAAACTGCATGCCTCATGGTTCCCATTCCTGGTAATTGAATAGAGGCAATAGGTGTGCAACCTCTATTTAAAGCTCTTAATAACCCTTCTAATTGAAAAATAAAATTTTCTCCAGTTTGTACTCTAGATTTTAAACCTAAAGATCTAGCATGAAAAGAAATATCTTCTAAGCTCATACCAACATCATTTAAATGTTTGGCGTCTTTACCTCTTAAAGTTTCAACTTTGGCATAACCTTCTTGAACAGTTTTTACTAAACCATATTTTCTTAATAACATAGCCAAACAAGTTGGAGCACAACCATTTTTTCTAGGTTGAACCATAGTTTCAGATAAGGGGCTTGATATTACATAAGTTTTATCTTCATCAAATTGTTTTTCGGCTTTTTTAGTTTTTTTATTTTGTTCTTGTTTTTTCTTTTTATTACCTTTTTCTTCTTTATCTCCAACTTGTTTTTTGGCGAAATGTAAAATAGCTTCTATGGTTTCTTCTGGGTCTCCTTCACTTCTAAAAACATCACTATAAACAGTGTCCTTAAGAGGAACATCTTGTTGATGTTTTTTTACTTCGGTAGTTTTTACAGGTTGAAGCCTGTTAATTCTTAAATCTGACATATTTTATTAAAAGAATAACTCAGAAATTATAATAAAAATAACCTAATATAATATTTTAGCTTATATTAAAAAAATTGGTGTTTTTGAAGAATTTGATTGTTAAATTTATAAGTAGCTATTCTTAAGATTATTATAAAAACATAATTATTCCTTCCATAGTAGCATAACAAATTTAGTGTGTTTTTCTTATTTTAAAACTATAAAAAGTTGCTTACTGTTATACCCTTGAAAATAAAAAGTTGCTTAGATCCTGAATCAAGTTCAGGATGACTATAAGCAACTTTTACAATTAATTTTGTATTTAATTTTTTTTGAAATAGTTATAATGATTTATTTTATAGTATAAAAAAATGGTGTTTTATAGAAAATACATTTACGTAAAAATATATTATGTTATAATTTTGTGGATAGATATACGTACTTCGCTTTTTATCCGTTTTTGGTTGTATATAAGAACCTTTTTGTTTTTATAATTGGAATATATACGAACTAGTGCGTATGTACAGATGTTGTGCGACAACATAAAAAAGTTTTAATTTTTGAATTAAGAAAAAATTAGTTTTTATATAAAAAAAGTTTTTTGAGTTGAGAATTGATTTTTAAAATTTGAGTTAGTCAAAAAAGTAAAAGTTAGAGTAAAGGTTTAAAGTAACTTAAAGCTAATAATAGTAATATTCTTTAAGTTATCTTGTTATAAATTAAGGTTAAATTGGCTATTTTTATGGGAACAAGCGAATTGTTTTTTTGTGCAAAGTAAAAACTTACAGATACAGAAAAAAGGTAAAAAGTTAATTATAGCTGTAGTTTTTAATATTTTTAAATTAAAGTTTTACTTGCATTGTCTTTGGGAACAAGAGATTTGCTTTTTGGTATGAGTTAAAAATAATGTCAAAGCTTTTTTGTGTAAGTTTGAAATAGTTGGTTAAAGAGTAATTTTTGGTATAAAATAAAATATACAGCTTTTAGAATATCGGTAAAAATTGAGTTTTAGCTGTAGTTTTTGAATTATTGTGGGCAAAGTTTTATTAACTTTTTGTTTTGGAACAAGCGAATTGTCTTTTGGTACGAGTTAGAGTTGAATTTTAGCAAAGTTTTTCTGTGTTAAAATAAAAAAGAGTTTTTTGGTGTTTTTTGGTAAAAAATATAAATTAGAGTGGTATAATTTAGAAAGTTATTTTGTATAAAAGTAATGGTTTTAAGTTGAAAAATAAGTTGGTAAAAGTGAAAGAAGTGTCAATCGCACAACACCGTACACACGTCATTTATTTTAGTTGTAATAATGATTTTATACACGGCGTGTGTACACGAACGTTATATGCCATTTAAAATATCCAAGTGGTAAGTAATACATACATAAAAAAGTGATTTATAAAATTTAGTCAAAAATTTAAATTGCTTTTTAAATCAAAAATGTTAATATTGTTATAATAAGGTGTTTATTGTGAAAAACAAAATTTTTACTGTAGGTTTGGTTTCAGCATCATTACTTTTATCTTGTCAGATAAGTAATTTTAGTAATAAAAATTCTTTTAAAATTTATAATACAACTCCATCTCCAGGGCAATCCACAGCTCCATTTCTAGAAACAGAACCTCCTTTTAATGTTAATGAAAATATAATAAATAAAAAAGATTTTAAAATAAATAATACTAATATTATAAAAAAAGAATCTATTGATTTTACAAAAACTCTTGATTACTCCCTGAATACAAAATCAACAAAAGCTATTGTTTTTTATCATAATAATGATAAATTTAGAATTAGAACATCAGCAACAGTTAAGTCTATAAATGCAATTTATTCTAATCAAATAAATTCTTTATTAGATAAATACAATGTAAAATCTGTTAATACATTTGGATATTACGACCCTGAAGATGATAAAAAGGTAATATGTTTAGATAAAAAACATAAGGAAAAAGAAAATAATAAAAAAAATGATGATGATGATAAAAAATTTAAAGTAAAACATTTAGATGATAATGATCATAATAATGACGAACACCATGATCATGGTCAAGAAAATAAAAATGATAAAGGTTGTGATAGTATAAATTATATTGATTCATACGTTACTAATCAAGAATTATTAAAAGAACAACAAGAAATAGCTCCATATTTTGAAGGTGAGTTTCCTGATAAATTATCTATTCATATATATAATTTTACAACTAATCAAGACGCTAAAAACTTTATTGAACAAATTAAAAAATTATCTTTTGTTAGAGGTGCAGAGTTAGATTCTGAATTACAAGAAGATTCTAATTCATTATCATGCGGTATAACAGAAAATATTTTAGGTGCATCATCATCAACCATTCCAAACCCAGTTCCTAGAAGGGATTTTTATAATTCAAATGAATTTATAACACTAAATGATAGTGGTTTTTACAACGATATTGTAAATAATATAGGAAATTCTTTCGAAACTTTAGATTGGTATTGGTTTAATCAAGTTAGAGCTTTTAGAGGTTGGCAGGTTTATGGTAATACTCCAATGCCACGAATAGCAGTTATTGATGGTGGCTTTGGAACTATACCTAATCTTATAGACAAACCAAATTATGAAATCGGTTTTTCAATAAATGCTGGTAATTTTTTGGGATATAAATGGGAAGATATAAAAAGAGGAGATAATAATACAAATCAAAAAAGTGGAATCTCACATGGGCATAAAGTTTCATATATAGCATCAGCACCAAGAAATAATGAAGGATTAGCTGGTGTTGCTTATGGAGCAAGTATTTTACCTGTAAAAGAAGAAGAACTTACGTCAATAATTTTAGCAAAAGCTATTGATATAATAGTTAAAAATGATAAGAATTTACCTGAAAATAATAAAGTTGATGTAATAAATATAAGCCAGGGTATTAAAGGAACATCTAATAGATTATCCGAAAATAACTTGATAAAAGTAGCAATGATAAATGCTATAAAAGAAAATAAAGTTATAGTACAATCAGCAGGAAACAGTGGAACTTTAATTCAAAATGATTCTATATCAGGAATAATTACTGTTGGTGGAACAACTAATTTAGATCCGATAGATTTAGCTAGAAAAGAATCACAAGAGGGCGGAAGAGACAACATTTTTATATGGTCTGGAAGTAATTATGGAAATACAGTTGACATATCAGCACCAGCTGAACATTTAACTTTACCAAGATATGATCCTTCTGTTTATAATTCAGCAACAGGTATTGTTCCATTTGAAATAGTCAGTGGAACAAGCTATTCAGCACCTCAAGTAAGTGCTGCAATTGGAATGGTCAAAAAAATTGCTTTGCAAAATGGTATTAATCTTAATCCTTATCAATCTAAATATATTTTAACATATTCTGCAACTCTTGGATATGATAATTTTTATTCTCCAAAAAGATATTTAGGCTTTGATCTTCAAAATATAAATACTAACCCAAATAAAATAGCAAATATACGACAATTAAATTTATACAATGCACTGATAATAGCAAAAAACTTAGCTAATTATGGTGTAATAATGAGGCAATATAATTCTGATGATATGTCTATTTCAACTATAAATAATGATTGGAACAACTATATAATTGCATCTGGGTATGGGAGTGATGATATAGTTGGATTAAATTTCCCAAATAATAAAAAATTTGATATAAATTTTAGAACTTATAATTATAATTCTGGTTATTCTTATGGTTATTCTTTATTTTATGGTAAAAAATATGGTTTATCTTCTGATACAGGTTTAATATTTTCTGAGATGATAGATGGAGTTTTTGGTTGGTTCGGAGCTGATAATAATAATCAGAATAGATTAAATACCTATGCTTTAAACGGAACTTTGGCAACAATCTACCCTAATTTTCAGAAGTGTAATACATTATCTGTTAGTTCTAAAGCTTCATCGCTATATGGGCTTAAAATAAATGGTATAACATCTGTTCAATCAAATACATTAGCAAATGATATCCAAAAATTAAAAACTACATCAGGTAGTCAAGTTATTGTAGCTATTTCTGGTGATACAAATAATGCTGTTTTTTCTATAGATGGAACAAATCAAGAAATAACAGGCTCCAATTCCATTGCAACAAGTTTCAAAGTTTCAAATAATTTAACAAATGGAGTAAAAGATGTAACAGTAACAACAGATGGTGGCACAGTAACATTACCAAATGCAATAGATATTCAAAATAATACTAATCAAACAAAAAAATTCCCAACATCAATAACAGTAAATGGAGTTACTACTAATCTTGATTATGGTTATATTTTTAATCCTCAATCTCAAGGTGATTTAACTGATTATTCTTTTAATAATCTAAATGGAATCAAATTAATAAATAGAACATTGGTAGATAATTCAGCTACATGGGTTAATGATAATGGAAAATGGGGTCTTGATTTTTCTAATTCACCTTTTTCAGCATTGGAAGTGCCTGATGGTAATTATGAGTTTTTAGATAAATATACTACTATTGCTTTAGTAAAATTAGTAAAAGATGATTCTGTTGATATAGGAGCAAATACAGGGTTTTATTTATCAAAATGGTGGTCAGGTAGTTATTATGATCATTCTAAACTTAATAATTTTACAGATAAGCAATTATATATAATAAATACAAATCAAGGAAAAGATCCCAATACAGGTGATATATATTATGTATTTAAAAGTAATGAGCAAGTAACAGAAACAGGAGTCCCATTTGCAATATCAGAAAGTTTAAATACAATAACTAATATAAAAACAGTGGTAAAAAACCAAAGTATATTAAGTACATCATTTGTAGATTCAGCATATCCATCAACAAATTTAATTAGTGTAACAGATGGAAGAGGTAGAATGTTTTTAGATAACTATGTAGCAGAAAGCTATAATGGATTACTATGGGGTAGTGATACAGGTCTAAATAAAAATGATTTAAACTTAAAAGGAGTTCTCTATGGATTTGCAATAATAAAACAAGCTTTAAATGATGAACAAATAAAAGAATTACATAAGCAAATGGGCTTGTAATCATGATTTTAAAAAGAAGAATTAAAATAAAATTAATTCTACTTTTTTATTTTTGAGGTAAAATAATGAAAAAAATTTTATTAGTTTTATTTTTTATAAGTTTACTTATTTTTCTTGTAAATCAGAAATAGAATTGGAATATGAAAAAAGAGAGCAAATACCAATAAATATTTATATAGATGATAATAATAATGGTATTATCACTTATAGAAATGCTATTTATAAAATTAAAAATTTAAATCTAACAAATGATAAAATTACTTTGTTAGATGAAGAACTTTTTAACATAAATAATTCAATATATTATGTAAATAATAAAGGTAATGGAGTATTAGTTTATTCTAAAGATTCTTATAAAAATGAGCAAGTTTTTCCAGATGAATATGATTTTAAATATAATTTTTATTCTATGGAAATTGAAAATAACGATTTTAAAATATTTTCTGTAAAAAAATATTTTCTGATTTTTTTCTTATAGCAAAGAATTAAATATTAATTATGTTGATAAAAATAATTATTTATTATTTTATGAAAATATAAAAGAAACAGAAAATTTTAATAAATATATAGTTATAAAAAATATATTGAATGATAAGTTAGAAGACAAAAGTATTAATTTAAAATCAGAATTAGGTGATTTTTTTAAATTAAATATTAATAATGAAAAAAGTAGTTTTTTTATTAATCGCCTAGGTAAAAATATAAAAATAACTTTATTAAATAAATATAATATAAATATAATAAAATATATTGAAAATATTCTAATAGAAAATAACATTGTTTTTTTTCCATACATATATAATTTATCCTATGAAGGAAATGGTGAAATTATCTTTTATACAGATAAAAAATTTTATGTACAAAAATTTAAAAATTTTACTAAAATATCTGAAAAAGAGACTTTTTTTTCTAATAATGATATAGCAGAAAAATTAGAAAAAAAATCATTGTATATTAATAAAGATAATAAAGGATTATTATTTTGTTATAAAGATATTGATATAAATAATAATTTTAAGTATCCGTATATAAAAAAAATAAATAATTTTATTGTAGAAGATAAAGATATAAAATTAATTGATTCAAATAAATATAAATATCATGATTACTCTATAAATAAAAATGGTAATGGTATAATAATTTTAACTGATGGAGAACATTTTATTTTAAAAAAGATAAGAAATTATGAAGTTGAAAATTAGCAAGAATAAAACGGCATATAACACACATCACACGAACATCTACTAACACAGCTGTAAAATATTATGTGTAGCCGTCGTGTGCTGTAGATACGTTGTCTGCTATACGATAAAATAAAAAATATTAATTTAAAAAACTCAAAGTTATGGCAAAATAGTTATTGAAATATATATTTGTTTAAAATGAAATTTATGAAAGAAGATAAAGAACGAGAAGAACGAATAACAATGGAAATAGTTGTTGATTGTTATGACTCATATGAACAATTTTCAGGTTGGTATAGTTATTTAGAAGATACATTAAAATTTCCATTTGAAGGAATCTGGAAAACAAGCAAAAATGGAAAAGGTGAAAAAGTAAACATAATTGGTATGGGAGATTTTGATTACTGTGAAGATGCTCTTGATATGCTTGTAAATATTGAGTACGAAGGAGACGAATTATTTGAACCACTCAAAGAAATATTTAAAATAAAATCAGATGATAAAAAAACAAAAGAAGCTGTAGAAGATTGGCATTATTGGGTCAAATCAGGAAATAGCTTTGAAGATGAACACAGTGATGAGTATGAAGACGAAGAATATGATTGATGAAAATAAATTAGCAAAGAAATATAAAAGCCGTTTAATTGATGAATTTAATACTAAAAAAGATACATAAATTGGAAGAATTGATGTAGCAAAGCAAGTTCTTGAAGATGCAAAGGAATTAATAACAAATCCTAAAATATTAGCTGATATATTTATTACATATGAATAATATCTATCTGATTTTAATATAGAATTTGAGCATAAAAGCGAAGCATATTATGAAAGTTTAATTGAAAGGTTTGAAAAAAGAATAAATATGATGATAAAAAATTCAACAGATTATTATGGTCAGCAAGAAATGTTACAAGACCAAAAAGATTTATATTGGTAGCTATAATGCCATTAAGTTATACAAATAGAAATAAAGAAGTTTTTTACTTTAAAGTTTCAAAGACTAAAAAAGATAATTCTCGTTATTATGTAACTAAAAAAATAATGGAAGATTGTATAAATACTTTACCAGAAGGATTTGAAATTTATGAGCATCCAGAAGAAGCAAAAGTAGTAATAAGAAAAATAATAACTCCTTTAATTTTCCAAAATGAGTTAGAAGTAGTAAATAAAGCTGTGTTAAAAAACAAAGATGTTAAAGATTTTATGATAGGGATTGAAGCTAATATTTTAACAATTTACATAGCAAATCAAAGTAAAATAGATATTGAGAGAAAATTTAACAATATTATAGATTCAGAAAATAAATTGCAAGAATTATTAAATGCAATGCAAAGATTTATACCTAAAATGAGATTTGAATTAATTAATAAATTAGAAAGAGCATTTTGTGTTCAAAGGTTTTGTTATCATGGTTCAAATTATGGTTGGATAAATTTAGAAAATTCAAATGATTTAAATAATTTAGCGAATAAATATTGCTATCATTTAGAAAAAGATAGTTATTTTGAATTTGAAGATAATTTTTAAGAGAAAATTATCAAAACTAATAATTGTTATAGCAACTATTTAAAGTTAAAATAATAGTAATAATCAGTATTTTAAGGATTAAAGGATTATCAAAATTTGAAAATATTTTTCAATTTTCTAGTATTTATTTTATTTTTCTTATTCTATTATTAGGAGTTTCAGATATAAAAATAGTTCCTGAATTATCTATAAACATACCTTCAAGAGCCCGCCAAGTAGCATCAATTAAACTATTACTACGTTCAGAATAATATCCTGAAAGACTAGCACCACCATTACCTGTAAATGAGCTTATAACACCACTTGGAGTTATTTTTTTTATTTTACCATATTCAGTAATAAAAAGGTTTCCTGAGCTTGGATCTATTGCTATAGCGGAAGAAAGATTATTAGTAGAATAAAAATCAGATATATTACCATCAGGGGTTATTTTTTTTATTTTACCATTTCCTAAATCAGTAATAAAAAGATTTCCGTTTTTATCTACAGCTATTCCTCTTGAATAATGATCATTATTAGGCTCATCTTTATAAAAATCACCTGAACTACCTACTACAGTTGAAATAGTCCCATCAGGGGTTATTTTTCTTATACAATTATTTCCTTGATCAATAACAAAAAAGTTCCCATTTTTATCTATTGTTATTCCATTAGGATTAGATAACTTCCCATTAACTTTTCCTTCAACATAACCTTGTGAACTTCCAGCAAAAGTAGAAACTGTTCCGTCTGGAGTTATTTTTCTTATTCTATGATTATCATAATCAGTAACAAAAAGATTTCCAGAATTATCTAATACCATTCCTGTTATAGTACTAAATCTAGCATTAGTACCTTTACCTTCAGACAAACCATAATCCTTAGATGTATAATCTATATAAGCCCCATTACCATTATAAAGAGGATAAGTTCTACTTGAACCAGCAAAAGTAGAAATAGTACCATCAGAGGTTATTTTTTTTATCGAAAAGTTAAATGTATCTGCAACAAAAATATTTCCCATACTATCTACAACTATTCCTGTTGGAGTATTTAAACTACCTTCAATAGGATAATAATACATTGGTGTAATATTATAAACTCTTTTAAAGTAATCGGTTGATATTTTATCATTAGGTAAAAGATCAATTTTAGTTTTATCAATTGTTGTAGTTGAAGAAGGAGTTGGTGTTGGCTGTGGGTTAGTTGTTTCTGGAATAGGTATTTTTCTAGTTAAATGTAATAAAATTCCATTCAAGGATTGTAATGGTTCACTTATTTTTTCTAATTTTACATCAAGTTTATTACTCCCTTTTACTTATAATTTAAGCCCAATTACTGATGTATAACCAGTAGCTGGTTCAACAGCAGTAGTAACAAAAGAAATTATTGTATTTTCTTCATTTGCTTTGTAGGTTGCTTTACCTGTGTATGTTTTTGTTTCAAGGTTTAGTTGCCCAGAAATATTATTTGTACCTTGTCCAAGTTCTCTTAAACTTAGTGTTCCTGATTGATTAAATAAAGAAAAATCCCAATCACCAATAAAACCAGCTACAGGTGTAACTTTTACAATATTTTCTTCTATCTTTTTTCTTTCATTTTCATCATCTTTTTCAGATATATCAGGTTTATTTTCATCTTCAGTTTTTGAATTTTTTTGAAGGTCATCAACCTTAAAAGTATTTTTTATACCACTTTTTCTTATTTGAAAAATAGATTTTCCTAAATTATCTTTACTTACGCTAAAAACTTCTTTAGTACTATCAAGAAGACCATCACTTTTAGGTACTCCTCCGGAAACAGTTAATTTATAATTTTTATCTTCTTCAATAAGAACCCTTAAGTTTTGATTAATAACAGGGACTTTTGCAACTTCTTTAACACCTTTTATTTTAAAATTTACAACCGCCTTATCGCTGATATTTTTGAAAGAAAATTGCCCCTTTCCATCAAAAGTTACTTTATCTTTGGTATTTATTTTTTCTGCTTTAATACTAAAATCTTTATTCAATAAACCTATATCACTTGGTTTTATAAAAATTCTTTCTTTATCAAATATTTCAATATAATCAATTATTTCAGGAACTAATGGATTCTCAACACCATCTTGTTTATATGTAAGAGTTAATATTTTTTTCTCAAATTCAACTTTAGGGGTAGTATTTGTTGAGCTAACTTATTTGTTATTGATATTTGCTTTAATATTATCTGTTTTTACAGGTAATTGAGTTGTATTACAACTAGAAATTAAAAGACTTAGAATAAAAGAGAAATATATATTTTTTTTTTTCATATTAAAGTAAGTTAATAAAAATTTGATCCTAAATATTAATTATAGTCTTATTTTAAATATTATAAAGTTAAAAAAAGGTTAAAATAATAATTAAGTATTAAATCAAAATAAAATATCTACTTTTACTACAAATAATTATAAAGTAAAAAATTTAGTAAATGATTTTTTATTTACATTTTTAATTCAACTTTAAAAAGTACTTAGTATTTTTATTAAGGATTTTTTTATAAAATCATAACTTTTTTCTATTGATAAATTCATTTCAAATTGCCCCTGAAGTTCTAATATAATAAAACCATGAATAGTAGATCGTAAAAACCTTATAGTATGAATTTGAGAGTCCCTATCCATTTGTAATGGAGCTAATACTTCAGAAAAAAACTGTATAAAATCATTTAGTATAGGCACAAAGTCTTCATCATCTATTTTTATTGATATTTTTGACATAACTAAATATAAAGCCTTATTATTTTTTGCAAAATTCCTAAAAGTATTAAATAAATATTCTATAGTATGTTCTAAATTATTTATTTTTGATTTATTATTTTTACATTCATTCAAGAGTTTTTTCCAACCTTGTATAACTACAGCTTTATATAAATCATCATTACTTTTTATATGATTATAAAGAGATGGAGGTTTTATATTTAGCTCTTTTGCAACTCTATTAATTCCTAGAGCATTTTCGCCTTCTATTTCTAAACAATAAATAGCCGCATTTATTACATCATCTCTAGTTAAAGATTGAGCTTTTCTATTAAACATTATTTTTACCTTCTAAAAAATCTAATATTAATTTTCCAGTTATTTCAGGATTTTCTGCATGAGGGTAATGCCCTAATTTATCCAAAACCTTAATTATAGCTTTTTTCCCTAACATACTACTAAGTAATTCAGCTTCTGCAAGGGGATTAGAAAAATCTATATCTTTTTCCCCCATAATTATCATATTATCTTGAGTTACTTTATTTAGTAAGCTTTCAATATTCTTTTTTGAAGCGGAAAACATTTTTATAGTAGCTTCTAATCTTTCTTTTTTTGCTAAAGTATTTTTTAGATATGTTAAATAATTACTAAAATCATTAGGTTTAAAAGTTGGATATAAGCTTTTATAATATAGCCCCCAAACAAAAACACCCCAAGGTCTAGTAAGTAATATTTTTCCAATAGTTATAATAAAATTACTATTTGGCATTTCTCTAGCAAAAGGGTTAATCATAATAATTTTATTAACTAAATCACTTCTTCTAGCTGAAACAGAGGCTATAGCACCTCCAGAAATAGAACAACCTATAAGATTTACTTTTTTTATAGCTAATTTTTCTAAAAGGGCTATAATATCATCTGCTATATTGTCTGCACTATATGAAGAAAATGAGGTATCAGAGTCCCCATGACCTCTTAAATCCATTGTTATAACTCTATAACCTTTTTCTTTTAATATTGTTACTAAAAAACGATATTCTTGTCTAATATCACCTAAAGAGGGCAAACATAATATAGTTTCTCCATTACCTCCAAAATCTTCATAAATAATATTTCCTTCATTTAGTTCTAATTTTTTTATTTCTGATTTTAACTTTTCTATTACCATAAAAACCTCTTTTAACTAACTTAAATAGTTTAACTAACATTATTAGTTTAGCTAATTAGGTTAATAAAGTCAAGTAAAATTTTTTTATACTATTAAATAAGTCTAATTAATTGTATTCAATAAAAAAATTCCATTATGAATTAGTTCTATTTTTTTATTTTTTAAAGTTTTTTTATAAGAAGTTATTGCCTTAATAGATATTAATATATATAATCTTTTTATGGGTAAAATATACGAACTTTTTTGTTTTTATAATTTGGATATATACGAAATAGTGTGTGTAAAGGTGTTGTCCGAAAAACAAATAGTTAAATTAGTTTTTTAGGTTTTAAATAAAAAGAATAATTATTAGGTTTAAAATTAACAATTAAAAGTTGTTGCTTATTTTTAGTGTGATTTTAAAATTACATAAGTTTAAGATTTAGTATTTCTTTAAATTATAGAAAGTAAAAAAATGTTTGTATTTGAATTAAAAGTAAAAATACCAAATAAAGATTTGGAAGAAAAAATAATTGAAAAATTAAAGGATTTTTTAATTGATCAATTATTTAAAACTAAGCAGATACTTTATAGAGACTTACCAATAATAAAAGAATACAATGAATTTAAGGCTATAGTCGAATGTGCAGAGTTTGATTCATTAGAATCTAAAAATAGAAAATATTATGTAAATCAATATTGGGAAGAGCTTGAAGATCTTTCAGAAAATAAAATTGAAATAAAATACCTAGGTAAAGAATATCTTGAATATACAAAATGTTGTGGAATACAATCATTTTTAATATTGTATTCTGATTCATTATATTCTTCTATAAGATGTGGAGATTGTTTTGAGCCCATTCCTTTTTATTTTATTCCTCCAACTTATGAATACAGTAAAGAATATTTTGACATATTTTCTTGGGAAAAAAATTATGATTCCTGTTATAATTTATGGTTTTCAGGTGAAATTGGAGAGCAATATCATTTAAAACAATTAAGTAATTTTGATAGTAATTTAACAAAACAAGGGTTGAAAGTTTGTAGAAATATAGAAAAGGTAACAAATAAGCCTGTCTATTATTTTTTAATGAGTTACAAAAAAATAAGCTTTAAAAAAGATAAAAAAAGGACTTGTCCCTCATGTAATAAAGAATGGATTCTAAATAATACCTTGCATAAAAAATTTGATTTTAAATGTGATAGTTGTAAATTAATTTCTGAATTAAATCATTAACTCAAATGTAGTGATAGATTTATTTTTAAAATGTTCTGTTTTTATTGGAACAAGCTATTTGCTTTTGGCACAAATTAAATGTTTACTGTGATTGAGCTTTTTCTGTGTAAAATAGATATAGTTAAGTTTTAGGTGTTTTTTTGTATTAGTTAAGGTTGAGTTGTAGTAATGTTTTACTATATAAAAATAAAAAAGAGTTTCTTTGGTCTTTTTAGGTAAAAAATGCGTAAATAAAATGCTATAATTGAAGTGTTATTTTTAGCATAAAAGTAAAAAAAGTGAAGTTAAAAAGTGAAATGGCACAAGTAAAAGAAATAGCCGACCGCACAACACACGCTAACACGAAAATATGCTAAAGAATAGCGGTAAGAATTTTTATGTAGCACATCGTGTAGCTGAATCGTTAAATGACATTAACTTGAAGATAAAAAAAATTAATGAATAAAAAAGTCATATATAATATAATTAAGGTTTTATTGAAGTAATTTTATATGTAATGATTGAAATTAAAGCAGAATATTTAAACAGTTTAGAAAAATATAAGTTTATTGATCTTTTTTCTGGGATAGGAGGATTCCATTTAGCTTTGTCTTCTTTTGGAGCTAAATGTGTATTTGCAAGTGAAATAGATAAATATGCACAAAAAAATTATTTTGAAAACTTTGGAATATTACCTAAAGGAGATATAACAAAAATAAATGAAGATGAAATACCACAACATGATATTTTATGTGCTGGGTTTCCTTGCCAAGCTTTCAGTATATCAGGTAAACAATTAGGTTTTGAAGATTCAAGAGGAACTCTTTTTTTTGAAATTGCAAGAATTACAAAATATCATAAACCTAAAATACTATTTTTAGAAAATGTATCTAATTTTGAAAAACATGACGAACAAAATACATTAAAAAGAGTAATTAAAATTTTAGAATCATTAAACTATAAAGTTTATTATAAAGTTCTTAATTCAAGTCATTTTGGAATACCTCAAAATAGAGAAAGAATATATATTTTGGGATTTAGGAAAGATATTTTATTAGAAGAATTTAAGTTTCCAAACCCTCCAATGATACCAATAAAATTAAAAAATATACTTTTGGATGATTCAGAAATACAAGAATTTATTATTAATAGAGATGATATTGAGTTAAAAAATAAATTAATTGAATCAGATATGTTTGGTAATTATCCTTTAGAACCAATTAGAATTGGACAAGTTAATAAAGGTGGTCAAGGGGAAAGAATTTATCATGAGTTTGGTCATGCAATAACTCTTTCCGCTTATGGTGGTGGAATAGGGGCTAAAACAGGTCTTTACATAATAAATAATAAATTAAGAAAATTAGCACCACGAGAATGTGCTAGATTACAAGGTTTTCCTGATTTATTTAAGATAGAAAAATCAAATACTCAAGCATATAAACAGTTTGGCAATAGTGTTAGTGTTAATGTTTTACAATACATAATTATGGAAATAATAAGTACTTTAAATGGAAGAAAAGAAAAACAAATTAATTCAGCAAGGCTCAAATACAGCTAAAAATGGTTTCAAAAATGAAGATGATATTGTTGAAAAATTCAATAATTGGAATTTTGACAATGAAGCAAGAATTTGGCTTGAAATTATGGAATATAATATTAATGAGATTGAATTTGTTAAGGCTATAAAAATATCTGGTTATAAAACGGATGTTCAAGTACAAGTAACAATAAAACTTAAAGAAGCAATAGATGTTGAGAATTTACAAGTTAAATTAGTCAGTAATGATAAAGGATTCAATCAGATAGATAAAAGATGGTTACACAAATATACTGAACTTTGGAATATTCCAGAAAACATATCTTTTTTATTAAAAAAATACACAGGTGAATTAAAACCAACTATTTCAAATCCCAAAGATAATAGGAGGATGTTTGCGAATGAATTTACTACTGAAGAACAAAATTTAATTCTAAATTGGTTAAATGATAATAAATCATTGATTGTTAATGATATTTTAAAAGGTAGAGGAAAATTTTCAGCAGAATGGATGTTAGTAGTGCAAAAAGTAAATCAAAATGCTCGTTGGACACTAAAACCTATGAATATAGTTTTAAATTATTTTGGAAATGATGCAATAATTATTACAAAGCAAGGAAATTTCAGAATTGGAAAAATAACCATGCAAAGAAAAGGTGGCGATGCTGGAAAGAACACAGCAAATATGCTTCAGTTTAAAATTAACCCTGCTGAATTATTTAATCTAGATGATAAAAAATGTCATGTAACATCGTACATATGAACATAAATTACAAATATTCAGGTATGTAATATGTACGTGTGTCCGTTGTGTATAATACCTAAAAAAATATAAAATATAAAAATGAAAAAAATAAAACATAGTATTCATAAATCTTCACCAATACAAGTTGATTCTATTTTTTTTCTTGATAATGAAAATATAATTACTTCAGATAACAAGGATGTTATTAAAATTTTAAATATACATTCAGGTGAATGTACCAAATCAATAAAAAATAAAGAAAAAATCTATAAATTGAGATTAATAAATGGGTTAATTGTCGTTACTGAAAAAAGTAATTACTATAAAGATAAACAGTTCACTAATAAAATATATGATCCAAAAACTGGAAATTTGATTAAAATAATTCAGGGTGGTGAATTGGCTCAAAAATATCCTAACGAAGTTATTGAGGTTTTAGATGAAGAATCAAAAGTATTCGCTTATCTTGATAAGGAGTTTAAGCAAATAGAAAATTATCAAACAAATAAACAGTATGAAGTAGCACAAGACTACTTAGGTTCTATAGAAGTGATAGGCAAACAAACAGGAGGAATTTCATTTAATAAAGAAGTTTACCCAGAATTTAAATCTTTAGAATATTATGGTATTGACACCATTATTAATTATTTTTTTAATCCCTTAAATGAGGATGAGTTATTTATTTCAGGAAGAACTTCAAATTTTGTTCAAATATGGAATCTTAAAAAGAATGAAATAAAACCATCTAAAATAAAGCATAATAACAATATCACACATTTAAAAATATCTTTAAATAATAAAAAAATAATAACCATTAGTTATGAGGCTGAAAATATTCCAAACTTTAATAATTTAGAAATAAACGTTGAAAAAATCCTAGATGGTAACTACATTTTAAGAGTATGGGATATTAATAGTTTATCAATAAATTTTGAATTAAAATTAAATAAAAAAATTTCAATTCAGGATTATATTAATGGTTATCATGGTATATATAGCTTTGATTTAAGTAATGATAATAAAAAACTTATGATTTCATTTGACCGAGAAAGTGTTGATATTTATGATACAGAAAAAAAAGAATTAATAAATTCATTTAAAGAAAATACTCAAAATTTATGGACTCCAATTTTTGTTTCTAATAATCGAGAAAACTTAATCAATTATAATATGGCTATTATTGCTACTAACACTCAAACAGGTCAAAATGAAGGGAAATTAAATCTCCATATAATTGATTATAAAGTTAAAAATAATAAAATCATTTATCATTTAGAAAAAAATACCTTTCAATTAGCAGATTTAAGTACGTTCAATAAAATAGCTAATTTTACAATCACTCAAAATAATGATGTTTTAGAATTTCTTGGTAATCCAGGATTCAAACCTACATTTTCAACCAAAAATGCTGCTTTATTTTTAAACATATCATCATATAAATACAATATTCGTAAAATAAATATTTATGATATTGAAACTCAAGCATTAATCAATGAAATAGAGTTAGATAAAAATATTACAGATATGGAATTTATGGGCAATAATGATGAATATTTATTACTTAAAGTTAATGAATTTAATAATATGAATGATACGACATTTCATAGAGAAAAAGTAGTGTTTTACCTATTTGATTTAAATTCAAAAAAAATAATTAGGGAGTTTTCTAACTTTGATTTTTTAATAGATGCCCCACAGGAAAAAATAAAAATAATAAATAAAGAAACATTTTCAACATTAGAAAGAAATAATATAGAAAATTGTATTGATTCTGATTATGAAACTAATGATATAATTACATTTTGGAATATTTATACTGGTGAAAAAGTAAAGACATTTATTTTTGGGCATGAAAATTTTATAAGTGAATATAAATGGTTAGATAAAAAGAAAATCTTAATATTAAAAATATCACTGGGATGGGGGAATATAGATAACTCAAAATATATTTTTTCATTTTTGGATCAAAACTCAAAAGAATTATTAAAACCATTAAGCTTTTCACAATCTGTGCCTAATTTTGTTGTTAGTAATGATGAAAAAACATTAGTAATAACTAATAATTTTTACGAATATGATTTTTATGATTTAGATAAGTTTGAAAAAATAGGAACTTTTACTACTTTTAAAAATGACAAAGAATTTATCTGGCAATATATTAATGAAGATAAAGAAATTAATTATTTTTGGACAAATAATTTAAATATTTTGTCATATGAGGCTGAAGAAATTAATCAACAAATTTCACAGGATGAAAAAAACGAATATTTAGAGAAATATAATAATAAAGAATACTTTGATAAGGCAATTTTTATTGACACTACAGTCTGAGAAATAAAAAATGGATATAACAAAAATAAATAGAAAAATTTTTGATGAATTAAGTGAAGCCGAAAAATCAAGAATTCTTAGATTTTTATCTGAAGATGATACCTTTAAGCTTTCGAGTACAATTTCAAGATATATTGAAACCAATCCAAATTTTGTAAAAAGTTTTTTTAGTGAATTACTACAAACTAGGTATAATGGAGCCTTATATATTCTTTTTTGTATTATTTATAATTTTTTTGATGAAATTATAAAACTATTAGGACAAAGTCTAATTTACGATTTATCAAAAATTAGTAGTTTTGATTATCGTGATGAGTATTCTATAGTAGTTAAAGTAATTATTAATAATTATGATAAATTTCCAGAAAATTTAAAAGAAAAATTAATTGAAGAAATTTACAATAATAAAAAGTGTTTTTATTATTTAATAGAGAAAATTAAATGGGATTTGTCAGATAAAAATAATATTTACTACAAATTTTCACCCAAAATAAGGGATTTTATTCTTTTAAAATCTGTAAAAAAATCATGTGTTCTTTTAAGTAGTCTATATAAAGAGTTGAATAAAGAAATTAAAGAAAAAATTTTTGATATTCTAATTCAAAATAATAAACTTTTTTTAACACCAGATTATTTAATAACCTTTATTTCAATAAATTATTCGGAATTTCCAGAAGATAAAAAACAGATTTTCCTTAACAAACTTTATGAAGTTGCAAACAAAGAAAATCTAGCTGGAGATGGTAATGATTTATATTATAATTTCCAACATTTATATAAAAATATTCCATATGAAAATTTTATTGAGCTATTATAAATTTGTCTTAACAAACATAAAAGGATAATTTTTAAGGAAAACTTTTTATTTTTTATAGATAAAATACCAGAAGTTCTTATAAACAAAATGCTTATTAATACAATTAAATATAAAAATAGCATAATTACTAACTTTACAAGAGGCTACAATATTATCAATTTTTTCAAAACTATCGTAGAAAAAATTTTAATGAATCTATTAAGTATCTATTAAATATAAAAATAGAAGTGAATTCATTAATTGATACTTTTTTTCAAAAAAATTTTTAAAGTTTAACCAAGAAAATCGCTTTGAGCTTCTGGGATAATTTATAAAATGAAAGAGAAAGGTTCTATCTTTTATATTGCATTAAAAACTTAATTACTTTACTCTGAATTAGCAGATTGTCGATAGAGTTTATTATTGGCTATTGATGAAAATTTTATTAAAATTTATAAAAATGAGTTTATAAGTGAGTTTAATAATTTTAATGATGATGTTAAACGAAAATTTATTAATAATCCAAAAACAAAAAAAATTGCATATATGGCTTTAAATAGAAATATAAATCTTCTTTCAGAAGAAGGTTTAAATATATTTATTAGAAAACTTAAATCTCAAAATATCCCCAGTTATTTATTTGGTTCTTTTATTTCAAATTATAGTAGTTTTTCAGAAGAAGTTAGGGATGAAATACTTCAAATTCTATTAAAAGGTGAATCTACTAAAAGACATGTAGCAAGAATTATTTTTGAAAAATTTGATTTATTTAGCAAAGAAGATTTAAATATCATAATTAAAGAATTAGTAAATTCAGAAGATAAAAAAGTAAATTATTATCTTTCAAAAATTTTAAAGGATTTTTATGAAAGAATTTCTATTGATTCAAGAGATAAAATCCTTAATAAGATAATTAAATGTACTAAAAATACTGATATATATTTTTCATTAATAGAAGAAAAAATATTTAAAAATCCTGACGAAATAATAAATAGTCTTTCAAAAACAAAATTAAGCAGAAATTTTCTTAAAAAATTATCAAAGAAACTTTTTCAAGAAATAAGTAGTTTACCTGAGAAAAGTCTGAACTATTTATTTCTTTTATCAAAAGAATATAGAAACTCAAGATATGTTGTTTGGTATTTTATTCAGTTTTTTAAAAATATTGATGAAGAATTAAGAACTGAATTATTAAATAATTTTATAATTAGCCAAGATCCATTTACTATTGAAGCTTTTCTACTCTCTCTTATAGATTCAGAGATTCAGATTGATTATAAGGAAGAAATACTTTTTAGGATTTCTGAAAATCCTGTTTGTTTAATACCCTTTGCTAAGGTTTTAAATAAAAATTTTGATAAATTAAATGAAACTATTAGAATAAAACTACTAAGAAAAATTTTTATTTCTAGCGAAACCTGTTTATTATTAATAGAATTAGTAATTGAGAATACTAATATCTCAGTTAGCTTAAAAAAAGAATTTTTAAATAATTTTTCAGCAATTTTAGACTCTTTTCCAATAAATTATTCTATAAAAAATAAAATTGAAACTATTGCAAAAAAAATTAAAACCAAGTTTAGAAGTATCCCTGACGAAATTAAAAATGATTTGGTAAAAATATTATTTGAAAATTACTATTCTAGAAAAGTAGCAACTCTAATTATTATTGAGAATTCAAACAAATTATCTGATGAAATAAACTCATTAATTCTTTTACCAGTTAAAGAAAATAATTTAATGATTCAGGAAATTAAAAAAATTCCCCAAAAAATTAAGCAGAAAATATTAAAAGATATTTTACTTAATGAGCAAAATATCTTAACAATTCAGGATTTAGAAAGAGATATTACTAATGAATTTAAGACCTCCTACGGGGTATCAACCCCGCAGGAGGAAGGGCTCGGTGGCTCTGCCCCCGTACCCCCTGAAACCCCAGAGCAGAGCTCTGAGGTCTTCTCTAATAAGAATAAATGGGAGAAAAAATATATTATTGATATTGAAAAAAGATATAAAGAACCTTTTGAAAAAATTCCATTGGAAGTATTATTCAAAATAATTGTTCAAGATTTTTCATTAGATAGTATCAATATAAAAGATTTTAAAGCTACTCTTAATTGTTCTTTATCTACAAATGGTATAGAATGGGTTTTCAGTTTTGATAATTCACCAAAATTTTCTTATAATATAGAATTATTAAATACAACTTTTTTAGGTGCAATTTTTTCAATAAAGCATCAAATAGAAGCTATTAATGGATTACAAACAGAAAATAAATTTAATGATAGCTTAATTTATTTACATTATAAAATATTTTTAAATCAAAAATCAATCAATATTATTGCTTCGAAATTAAGATTAGATTTTTATAAATTTAATGAAGTTATACGAAATGAGCTATTAATACTATTGATGAATTATTCCTATACAGATTACTTATATCATTTTATTGTTAAGGCTATTAAATATAATATTGATAAAATTTCTGAAAGTATTAAATTACAAGTAATTAAAAAATTAAATGGAAATAAATATTGGAAAGGTAATATAGAAAATGAGTTAAAAAAATTATTATAATTATACATAATACAATATATCTGTATATGCTATAAACTCTAATAAAGCATTGTAAGTTATATATGTAAATAAAAAATAATTAACTTAAAATTATTCTCATAAAATCTTTAAAATTTTGTGTTATACAAAATAATAAAATTGTTTTATACTTAAAAGGTATTTAACGGAAAGAAATTTTTGTAATATTGAATTATTGAAAACAAACAATATAAATGTATTTAAAAAAAAATTTTATTTTTCTATTATTTCTCTCCTTATTTTTAATAAGCTGTAAATCTGAAAAAAAACAACCTGAAATAAATAACGGCGTAATTGATTTAAGAAATTGGGATTTTAAAGCTAATGGACCTATAAATTTAAAAGGAAGTTGGGAATTTTATTGGAATGAATTAGTAACCCCCTCAAATCTTCTTTTGAGAACAAAAGCTCCTGATTATATAGATGCGCCTAGCCCTTGGAATTATTATGAAAAAGGGCAAAAATATAGTGGCTCTGGCTTTGCAACTTATCATATAAAAGTTTTATTAGATGATAGACCAGAACAATTAGGCTTATACCTTCCAGATCAAGAATCTGCTTATAATATGTATATTCAAAACGTACTGGTACAATCTAACGGTCATGTTAGCCAAAGTCCAAATAGTTTTGTCCCTCAATATCTTCCCTCTGTTACTTTTTTTGAAAATAGTAGTAAAGAAATTTCTCTTACTCTTCAAATGTCAAGTTTTAAACATAAAAATGGAGGCATGATAAATTCAATTTGGTTAGGTAATTATAGTCAAATACAAAGAAAAAGAGAAAATAATTTACTTTTTGAACTATTTTTAATTGGAAGTATCTTAGTAATAAGCTTTTACCATATGAGTATGTATCTTTTAAGAAAAAAAGATAAACCACAGCTATTTTTTGGTGTATTTTGCTTATTAATAACTCTTCGTATCTTAACTACAGGTGAAAGAGTTATGGCTCAATATTTCCCCAATTTACCTTGGGATATTTATATAAGGTTAGAATATCTAAGTTTTTATCTTTCCATACCTTTTTGGATTTTATTTATTAGTTCAATTTTCAAAAAAAGTTTTCCTAAAAATATCAGTAATATACTAGTTATAACAGGGTTATTATTTTCTGCTACTACCTTTTTACCCTCAAAAATATTTACTGGTTATCTAACCTATTATCAAATATACACTTTTATTTCAGGAGTAATTTGTATTTTACTAATGGCAAAAGGATTTTATCAAAAAGAAAAAGGTTCTATTTTATTTCTTATAGGATGGGGAATTCTATTTATTTCTGTTATTAATGATATTCTAAATCTTAATTATATTATTAATACCCCACAACTATTTCCAATAGGCTTATTTTTATTTATAAACTTCCAAGCTATTGTACTTTCAAGAAATATTATTATCACTTTTAATAAATCGGAAAAACTTTCTTTAGAATTAAAAGAAAAAAATGAAGCTCTAAAAAAGCTAGATGTTATGAAAGATGAATTTTTGGCTAATACTTCTCATGAATTAAGAACCCCTCTTAATGGAATAATAGGTATAGCCGAATCTATGGTTGATGGTGCTACTGGAGAATTAACTTATACACAAACTGAAAATCTTAAAATGATTATTGGTAGTGGTAAAAGACTCTCTAATCTTGTTATGGCTATCTTAGATTTTTCAAAACTAAAAAACCAAAAAATTGTAATAAATCAAAAAGCAGTTGATTTACACCAATCATCTAATCTTACACTTAATTTTTATCGTACTTTAATAAAAGATAAAAATTTGGTATTAGTTAATAATGTTGATAAAAATTTCCCTGAAGTTTATGCAGATGAAGATAAACTACAACAAATACTACAAAATCTAATTGATAATGCTATAAAATTTACCGAATCTGGAAGAATTTCAGTTTCAGCAGAAATAGTAGGAGAAAAAGGAAGTCGTATAGCACAAGTAACAGTTTCTGATACAGGTATAGGAATAGCTCAAGAAAAATTTGCTCTTATTTTTGAATCTTTTGTTCAAGGTGATGCTTCAATAGAAAGAGAATACGGAGGAACTGGTCTTGGTTTATCTATTACAAAGCATCTAGTAGAATTACATAAAGGAAATATAAAAGTAGAATCAGAATTAGGAACTGGTTCAAAATTTATTTTTACACTACCTCTTTCAAATGAAATAGTAAATAACTCAGAATTAGAAGAAAATAATTATCTCGAAGAAAAAATAGACAAATTTGAACAAAGAAAAAACGAAGAAAAAGAAGTTTATAATGGACCTGAAAGAAGAAAATCTAGACATGAAAAAATCATGGTAAAAAAAGGTGATGGAGGTAAAATTTTAATTGTTGATGATGAACCAGTAAATCTTCAGGTTTTAAAAAATATTCTTGGTTTACATGATTATGAAATTATTCAAGCTCAAAATGGGATTGAAACATTAAAACTAATTGATAATGGCTTAATTCCTGATTTGATAGTTCTTGATGTTATGATGCCCAAAATGAGCGGTTTTGAAGTTTGCCGAAAAATAAGAGAAAAATGGAATGCAAGCCAATTACCTGTTATTTTACTTACAGCCAAAGACCAAACCTATGATCTTATTGAAGGACTTGAATCTGGTGCAAATGATTATATTCCAAAACCTTTTTCTAAAAATGAATTATTAGCAAGAATAAAAACTCATTTACATCTTTCAAAAATAACAGAAGCTTATGGACGTTTTGTTCCTGGTGAATTTTTAAAATTCCTTCAGAAAGAAAGTATTATTGATGTAAAACTGGGCGATCAGATACAAAAAGAAATGACTATACTTTTTACCGATATAAGATCTTTTACCAAAATATCTGAAAGTATGACTCCAAAAGAAAATTTTGATTTTATTAATACTTTACTAGAAAGAATTGGACCTATTATAAGAGAAAGAAACGGTTTTATTGATAAATATATAGGTGATGCTATTATGGCTCTTTTTCCTTTAAAACCTCAAGATGCTCTTGAAGCGTCTATAAAAATGAGAAAAGAACTTGTAGAATATAATAAAGAAAGAGTAGCTAATGGCTTAATTCCAATTAATACAGGAACAGGAATACATTTTGGAAACTTAATGCTTGGAACAATTGGAGAAAAAAAGAGAATGGATGGAACAGTTATTTCTGATGCTGTAAATTTGGCTTCAAGATTAGAAGGTCTTACTTCAAGATATGGCTCTTCAATTATTATCAGCGAAAATGTTCTTAAGTTAATAGATAATCCCGAAAATTATCATTTTAGATTTTTAGAAAAAACTACTGTTAAAGGAAAAAATGTTCCTGTTTCAGTTTATGAGGTATTTGATTGCGATGATGAAGATATTATTAATTTAAAAAATTTACTAAAAAATGATTTTGAAAAAGGGGTTAAATATTTTTCTGAAGAAAACTATGAAGAAGCAAAAATAATTTTTTCAGATATTCTGGCTAAAAACCCTAAAGATAAGGCTGCCGAATATTTTTATTCTCAAATTATTAATAAACTTAGATCATAAAAAAACAGGGGGCTAAAAACGGGCACCCCTTTTTAATTTCCCCTACGAAAATACTGAGTTTTACACCAATATTTTTTGCGAAAAATAACTTTTTAGAAATACTTTCATATTTTATATTTGTATTTTATTTATATGGTAATAGCTGTAAAATATTAATAAAATAGGATTAAAAATTTTAGATTTTATAAGGTAAATTTTAATGATAGATATAGAGTACTTTTTAACTAATCAAAATATAAAAATGCCTAAACTAATTTATGGCACAGCTTGGAAAAAAGAAAATACTACTAAATTTGTTATAAATGCTATTAAGCTAGGTTTTAAAGGAATAGATACAGCTTGTCAACCAAAACATTATAATGAAAAATTAGTCGGAGACGCTCTAATAGAATTAAAAAAACAAGGTATAGAAAGAGAAAACTTATTTTTACAAACTAAATTTACACCTATAAGAGGACAAGATCCTAATAATACTCCTTATGATAAAAAAGCTTCTTTAGAAGAACAAGTTTATCAATCTTTTCAAGTATCAAAAAAGAATTTACAAACAAATTATATAGATTCGTTAGTTTTACATTCACCCATGGATTCAAATTTATTAACCCAAAAAGTTTGGTCTGTATTCGAAAAAATTTATGAAGAAAAAGGAATAAAACAACTAGGTATTAGTAACTGTTATGATTTGGAAGTGTTAGAATATTTATATAAAAACTCAAAAATAAAGCCTTCAGTAATTCAAAATAGATTTTATAAAGAAACTAATTTTGATAAAGAAATTAGAGCTTTTTGCCTAAAAAATAATATAATATATCAAAGTTTTTGGACTCTTACTGCCAACCCACAATTATTAGATAGTAATGAAATAAAAACTTTAGCAAAAAAATATAATAAAACTTCAGCTCAAATTCTTTTTAGATATTTAACTCAAAATAATGTAGCTCCGTTAACTGGTACTTGTACAGAAAAACATATGTTAGAAGATTTACAGATCTTTACTTTTGAATTAGATGTAAAAGATTTAGAACAAATAACTAAGCTAATTTAAAAAATTAACCATTTTTTAATAAAATAAATAAATACAGTTTATATTTTTATAAAAGATCTAAATTAAAATGTAATTATAGTTTTAATTTATAATAAATAATAAAAAGAAAAAGATGAGAAATAGTAGGTACCTTAACCTCTATTTTTAATAATTAAAAGGTATCCAGAAAGGATTTTTTTATAATGTTTATTAATTATAAATAACCTTTTTGGATATTTTTATATGATAAATTAAGGAATTTATTTGTATTTTAATAACAAAGAATAGTAAATAGTAATTAATAAGTTTAACTAGGGTTAAATGAAGAAGTATTTCATAGTTTTATAACTAAGAAGTAAAGCTTCCCAAAATTATAGTTTAAAAAAAAGGATAAAAAATGGAAAGAAAAGAATTTATAAAAAAAGGTTTATTTAGCTTTGGTTCTCTAATGATTGGTCAAAGCTTACTAGCATCTTGTACTACAAATAATAGCTCAAGTACTACTGCTAATAATAGTTGTGCTGTATCACCTAGTGAAACAGCTGGCCCATTTCCAATAAAAACACCTTCAGAACTTGTAAAATCTAATATAGTTATGGATAGAACAGGAGTAGCATTATTAGTAAAACTAACTATACAAGATAAAAATTGCAAACCATTAAAAGATGTTTTTGTAGATATTTGGCATTGTGATAAGGATGGTTTGTATTCTGAATATGGCGGTTCTGGAATGCAAAAAGAAGATTTAACTAATGTTCATTTTCTAAGAGGAAGACAAAAAACTAATGAACTTGGAGAGGTTTCTTTTATTTCTATTTATCCTGGATGGTATTCAAGCAGAGCACCTCATATTCATATAGAAATTCTAAATAGCTCTAGTAAATCTTTATTAGTAACTCAAGCTGCTTTTCCAGAAGAAATTTCTAAAGAAGTCTATAACTCACCTCTTTATGTGGGACATGGACAAGCTGATACCCCTAATTTATCTGATAATGTTTTTTCTGATAGTTTGTCTGGAAATATGGCAAAAATATCTGGTAATATAAAAGATGGTTATACTCTGACTAAAACTATTGTAGTAAATGCTTAATTAACTTTTATTAGTGTTAAAGATCCAAAGCTTTTATTATGGAATTTACCATCATTTTTAGCACAAATATCTATAGCACTTAAACCTTTTTGAGTATATTTTTTTGAAGGATGAAATTTATTTTTAGAGTCATAATACCCACCTGTAAAAGCTGCTCCTGTATCTATGGCTTTAAAAATAATTGGAGAAACACCTAATTTTTTCTCCATTTCTGGAATTCTTATTTTATCACCCCAATTTAATTTACCTTCATGGATTAAATGTTCATCAACTGCTATTGCTACATAAGCATCTTTAGCTTTAGGATTTGCTAAGTAATTATCTAAAGTATGTGGTTCTAGCTCAATACTTTTATATTTTGCTTTTGGGCCACCTTCCATATCACCATCAACAGGATAATAAGTAGTACCATGTGAGTTTTCTGCTAATTTTATGCCATCTATTTTTATTTCTTTAGTTGCAGCTGCTTGTTTAGCTCCATCGACAAAAGTAAGGTTTTTATTAGCTTGACCTTCTTTAGAGGTAATTTTAGCTTCTTCTTTTTTTACATGAACATGATTAGTTACAGTTGGAGTACCTTTTTGATTAGGAATAACTGGAGCAAATGTTTTTTTGTCTGCTTTAGCCAAACTCCCTAAATCTAAGGGAGCATAATTGTTACCTAATTTTACGTCTGCCATTTATATTACCTTATTTCATTTCACTTCTAGTTTTTTCAGCTAAAGCTTTAATTTTATTGATCATATCTTTAGAAGCAATAGCTTGTTCTGGAATATCTTTTTTTACCATTTCTTGATATCCTTCTCCCATTTTACCTTCTAAACCATCAGACCATCTTTGATGTTTTTTTACAAACTCGCTTTTATCTGCATTTTGATTAGCCCATACAATATCAACAGATTTACTAGTAGCAATTCCATCTGTCATCATCATTTCATTATGAAGTCTGCCACCATCTTTCATACTTTTAGCTAAATTTTCTGGTAATTTATCCAAAAGACCTTGAGGATAAGGAGCTAAAGCATTAAGTTGGGTTTTTAAATCTGGTGGTCTTGATGTATTCATCCAAGATTTCATAATTACTTCTGTACAATACATTTCTTTATCATCACCAGTATTAAAATATCTATCATAACTTTTTCCTACATAAGATTTAGCATTTTCTATAGCTTTATTTCTATCTTCATCAGATGCATCTTTTACAGAAACTGCAACCATAACATCTCTAGGGTGTCTAACAGTATATCTTTCTATGGTATCAACATGAACTCCTGCACCAGAAGCTTTGATGCTTTGTTTTTTACCATCATAATCAGCTTCTACATCTTCATCTGTAAGTAATGAATGGATTATTAATCCTTCGTCTTTTAAAGCTCCTTCAGGCAAACCCCATTTTTTTTCTAGTTCTTTTTGTAATTGTGGATCTTTTCCTACGTACATGATTCCATGAACAAAAGAGCCATCATTACCATTTAATAACATATCACCTTTTTTTAGATGAGATTTCATATTTTGAATTTCTTTTTTATCAATTGGAGCCAAATTATCTTTAGGTCCAGAACCTCCCATAGCAGTATCAACTACCCAAAACCAAGGTGCATTTTTTTCAAAACCTAAAGTTTCTCTTATACTACTAACAGCTCCTCTTACTTTTTCATATCTGGTAGTATCAAAGTTTTGTTTGTAAATAGGTTTGCTTACTTCATTATTTTCAGCAACAATAAAACCTTGTAAATTTCCTTTAGTAGCAGTTTTTTCTTCTATAGTATTAACTGGATTTTTGAAAAAACTTATTTTATCAACATCTTTTATAGAACCTATTTTTTGAGATTTGTCATCTACTTTTAAAGAATAGACATCAAATTGAGATAGTCCTGTTTTTTCATCTTTTCTCTGAACTACTATTTCACTACCTGGAGTATTTTTAGCTATATTTAACGCTTCTTCTTTTGAATTTGCAGTTTTTATTTTCTTTGCATTTACATTGTCAGAAAGATCCAAAATACCTGCATCATATTTACCTACGCTAAAGCTTTTATCTATACCACTCATAATTATTCCTAAAAAATTTTAAAAAAAGCAGAATTATACAAATAAATTATAGTAATTTTTTATAAAAAATTGCTTAAATTTTTAAAATTAAAATGAATTTAAGACCTCCTGCGGGGTTGATACCCCGTAGGAGGAAGTGAGCGGGGGCAATCAGGCCCATTACCCCGAAGCAGAGATTCGATGAATTATATAAGATTAAATTTTTCTTCTAATATATTGTAAGAAGCATATATATCTTCTGTTAATTTTTTACTAACTTCTTCACCTAAAACTTCAGAATAAGCTATATATAAATTTCGCCAACACTGTCTTATAAGGGGATCTAATTCTTTAGATTTTTCTGTAGAAAAAATTAAACTATTTTTTTTATTAAAAGTTCTATCTAATAAGCCTTTTATAACCATTTTATCAACTAATCTAGTTACGGTTGATGGTGATAATTGCATAATTAGGGATATTTCTTTGGGAGAGATTCCATTTCTGTTATTAACTATCATTAATAAAAAAGCGTATGAAGAGGTTAATTTTGTAGGAGCAAAACAATCATCAGCAATTTTTGTTATTAATCTAGATAAGCCATTAACAGAATAATATAAGCACCTACAAAAATTCTTTTTTTCTTCTTCCATAAACCTATTTTTTTAATAATTTAAAAGCATGTTTCCAATAATTATTTTTAAAACCATAAGTAATCCATATCATAGCTTGGGCTTCTAATAAATAAGCCAAATCTAGATTACCTAGATCTTCTATATGCCAACCAAACTCTTCAGCTAATTTTTTTACTATATTTTTAGCTTCTTGGTTATCACCTGCTATAAACTGGGTTGCAAGTCCTTCTTCTAAATTAGGATTTACCATTATATTAGCAGATATAGTATTAAAACATTTTACCACTTTTGCATCAGAAATGGTGTTTTGTATTTGTTCGGCTAAAGAATTACCTTGATTTGAAGCTAATTTTGGTGGAAATCCTTTAGAAAAATCTAATGGGTTAGTTACATCAATAACTACTTTATTTTTAAAATTTTTAATCCCTGCTATATTTATAGCTTCAAGAGCTCCTTCTCCTAAAGTACAAATTAAAATAATTTCTCCAAATTTAGCCACTTCAGAAAAATTACCAGAAAGAGCTCTTTCTCCATTTGAAGCGACCCATTCTTTTAGTTTTTCTATATTTCTGCTGCCTAACATTACTTCATGATTATTTTTTAAAAATCCTGTTCCTAATGTTTTTGCTACATTTCCTGAACCTAAAATACCTATTTTCATTTTTTAATCCTCTTTTTATAAATGCTTGTACATGCAATTATAAATCAAGTCTAAAAAAAATGAAATATTATTTTTTGAACCCATTTTATTATCATTGAATGGGGGTATCCCAAAACGGTCAAAGCAGTACTTTAACACTACGAAAATACTTACTTTGACACTAATGTTTTTCGTAAAAATGGCTTTTTGGACATCCTCTAAAAGGGGGTTCGTGCGGGTTTTAATACCACATATGAATAGTCTATTTTATTAAATAATTTCACTACTAATAACTTAAGCTATAATTAATATTATAAAATGAATTTAAGAACTCCTTCGGGTTATTAAACTCCTAAGTAGTATGGATATGGAAGCCGTGCCAGCAAATCAACCCATTACCCCGAAGAAGAGATCCGAGTAATTCTATAAGATTAAAAAGGTATTTATGAGTAAAATTTTAGAAGAAACAGAAAATAATTTAGTAACAAAAGAATTACAAGCTATATATTATCCACCTACTCCTCACATGGTAGGGAATGGATTTAGAGTTCATAACTTTTTTCCTAGTGGCACTAACATAAAAATGGATAGAATGAGTCCTTTTTTTCTAATGGATTATAATTCTAAATTAAATCTACCTCCTAGTAAAATAGAGCGAGGTGTTGGAGTTCATCCTCATAGAGGTTTTGAGACTGTTACTATAGCATATCATGGAAAAGTTGAGCATCATGATAGTAAAGGTAATCATGGTATTATCGGAGAAGGAGATGTTCAATGGATGACTGCGTCTAAAGGAATTTTACATAAAGAGTATTTAGAAAAAGAATTTAATCAAAAAGGTGGAGATTTTCAAATGGTTCAACTTTGGGTTAATTTACCTGCCAAAGATAAAATGAGTCCGCCAAAATACCAACCTTTACTTCATAATGAAATGGGAAAATATCTTTTACCAAATGATGAAGGCGTTATTAATATTATTGCTGGTGAATATAACGGAGTAAAAGGCCCTGCTTATACTTTTAGCCCTATTAATTTATTTGATATAAGATTAAAAGATAAAGCTAAAGTAAAATTATCTATACCTAAAAACTATAATACAGGTATATTAATTATAGATGGCTCAGTTAAAGTTAATAATTTAGATACGGTAAAATTAAACCATTTTGCTTTGTTTCAAAATAATGGAACAGAAATTTTATTAGAAGCTTTAGAAGATTGTAAAATTCTACTTTTAAGTGGAGAACCTATTAACGAACCAATTGCACCTTATGGACCCTTTTTAATGAATACTTATGAAGAAATAAATCAGGCTATTTATGATTTTAATAATGGAGATTTTGGATACCTAGCAGACTAAAAAACTAAACCTTGTTATAATGTATTTATGTTTGAATCGTTATCACAAAACTCTATAAAAATAGTAATGCTTTCTCAGGAAGAAGCTAAAAAATTAAGAAGTGCTTTTGTAGAACCAGAACACATAATTTTAGCTCTCTTAAAATCTGAGAATACATCCATTGAAAAAATTTTTTCAGAAAAATCAGTTAATTATGATATTTTTTATGAAAAAGTTCAAGCAAATTCAAAAATAAGAATTTCCTCTAATAGATTTGAAACTCCTTTTTCTCCATTAGTAAAACAAGCTGTAGAAATAGCTAATAATGAAATAGAAAAATTAAGCTTAGAACTTATAGAACCAGAACATTTGCTTTTGGGAATTATAAATTTAGGAGAAGGGTTATCTATAAATCTTCTAAAAGAAATAGGCATTGATATAAGAAAAATAAAATGGCAATTATTAAGAACTAAAGCTCATGTTCAAGATTATGAAAACTTATATCCTAATTTAACTAAATTTACAATAGATATTATAAAAAAAATAGAACTTGGTGAAACTGAGCCTATTATTAATAAAAATGATTTAATAGAAAATATTATCCCTTACTTTAATTTATATCATAAAAAATATCCTATAATTATTGGTAAAAAAGGTGTAGGTAAAAGTGCCTTAGTAACAGGAATAGGACAATATATCTTAGATGGTAAAATTTATAATAATCTTCAAAATATCAAATTATTAGAATTAGATTTTTATACTATAAACTTTGAAGCTTTTAATAACTTAAATGAAACTTTTAAAAATATTTTTTCAGAAGCAAAATTAGCAAAAGATATTATTTTTGTTTTCGATAATTTTGAAAATCTCTTTTTTCCAGAATTAAAAAAAGATTTTATAGAAAATATTTTATTAAAAAGTCTTTTGGATAAAGATTTTAAGGCTTTATTTATTTGCGAACATGATATTTATTTTAATAAAGTTAATAATTCCATTTTAGCTAAGTATTTTCAACCTATTATTATTCAACCAACCTCTAAAGAAGAAAGTAAAATGATTTTATTACAACATAAAGAAAAATTATCTCATCATTATAATATAGATGTTGATGATTCTAGTATTGAAAAAATAATAGAACATTCTAAAAATATAAATGATACTTTTTTACCAAAATCAGCTCTAGATTTATTAGATTTAGCAATGTCTAAGAAAAAATTAAATATTATTTTAGCTCAAGGTAAAATAAGAGAACTAGAAAAAAATCTTAGAGGATTAAGAAGCAAAAAAGAAAAAGCTTTAGAAAATAATGATTTAGATATTTTAGAAGAAATTAAACAAGAAGCTCAGATTTATGAAGATGGAATAAAAATATTAAAAAATAACTTTTCATCAAGTATAAGATCCACTCTTACCGTTGGTGAGGTAAAATTATTATTGGGGAAGGAATTTAACGGTGAGTAAAATGATAGTTGCAATTGATGGACCTGCGGGTGCAGGTAAAAGTTCGGTCGCCAAAGAAGTTGGTAAAAAATTAGGGCTTACTTATATAGATACAGGTGCTATGTATAGAGCATTAACTTATAAAGCTTTAGAAAATAATATAGATATCTCTGATGGAAATAAATTAGAAAAATTATTAAACGAATCTGAAATAGAATTAGTTCCAAATTTTGAAAAAAATATTTTAAATATTATTCTTGATAAAAATGATATTACAGATAAAATAAGAACTCCAGAAATTAGCCAAGCAGTTTCTGAAATTGCTACACATAAAAAAGTAAGAGAAATAATGGTTTATAAGCAAAGATATATTGCAGAAATAAGAAAAAAAGTAATTATGGATGGAAGAGATATTGGTACTGTTGTATTTCCTGAAGCTGATGTTAAAATTTTTCTTACTGCTAGTGTTATAGAAAGAGCTAAAAGACGTGCTATGGAATTAGAAAGCACTGGAATTAATGTTGATATGGATTCTCTTATAAAAGATATAAAAAATAGAGATAAAAAAGATTCTGAAAGAGAAGTAGCTCCTTTAAGACCAGCAGATGATGCAATTATTGTAGATACTACAGAACTTAATTATGAGGAAGTTATTTTAAAAATAGCTGATATTATAGAAAAAGTTTCTAAAATAAAAGAAAAAGAAAATAATATGTTTTTTTCTAATAAAAGTAATGATTTACTAATGAATTTAATATAAAATGTATTTTTTTCTGAAGAAGTAACAAGAAGAGGAACAGCATACTTTTTAGGTGTTATATTTTTTATAGCCAGTATTTTTTCTATGAAAAGTATCTTTGTAGAAAAATAATCTTTAAAGTATGTCTAAAAAGTTATTTTATACAAAAAATTAGGATTGAAAAAATTATATACACAATTAAATAGTAAAAGTTGCTTATTCTAAAATAAATTCAGCATAACTTTCTGAATTGACTTGAGAATCATTATAAGCAACTTTTTATAGTTTTAAAATTAATTATAAAAAATAATAAGTAAAAAATTAGGTTAATTATTTAAGTTCTTTTAAAAAACCTTTTATTAAATCTTCAGGAGTTGTTTGTTTACCATCTGTATTAGTTGGTAAAACATTACCAAAATCTTTCCCTTTTTTTCCTTCTTTAGTAGTGCAATAATCTCTAAAATCTGCCCCTATTTCTAATATACTTTTATCAAAAGCATTTTTGGTTAAATTTTTTGAGCCAGAAAGGAAAACTTTTGTACATTTAAACTCTTGTTCTGTTCCTATAAAAGCACCACTCTTTTTTATAGCTTTTATATTCATTTCAACAGGCATCTTAATATAAACCATTTGATCCTCATTATAATAATTCCAGCTATATTTAGGTTCTCCTTGCTTAGTAACTGATAAAACTTTAGACCCTTCATAAGAATCACTATTATTTCCATTATAGATATCTTTTGAAAAAGCTACTGCATTATTAAATGTATTAGGATCTGAATTATTACTATTTATAGTATTTTGAGCATCTTCTAATAAAGAATTAATATTAACTTCTTTTGCAAAAGTCGGATTTTCTAAAGATAAAACAGTAGTTGCAAATACTGGACCAAGATCAACCCATCTTGTTTCTTGAACCCAACCACCATTTTTCCAAACAGTTTTACCAGTATATTCTTTTCTAGAAAATCTTACTCCAATTGCAATATTATAATCTGTATCAGCACTATAAAAGCCATTATTTTTTGCTATATTATAAAAGGATTTAGAAAAACTTTTTTTACTTCCCCATGCAGAATCAGAATAAGTATTAGCTAATTCAGTTACACTATTAGAATAAGTTTCTTTTAGATTAGGAACAGCTGAACCTTTTTTAAAAAAAGAACTAACTACTATTAAAGCATTATCTAAAGTTCCCCATTGTCCAGAATAAAATTGTTTAAAAGGAGTTGAAGAACTTACACTAAATTCTAATTCACCTAATTTATCAACAGGAATAGATTTAACTACTTTACCTTTATGAGTAATTTTTATTTCATTTCCTGCAGCAAATGAAATAGTACTAAAAAGAACAGTTGAAGTTGTCAAAATGATTGGAAACAATTTTTTCATAATTTTTATACCCAAGACTATAAAATACAAGCAAATTATATAATGTTACATTTATTATTACAATATTGATTAAAATCAATATTTTAAAATATAAAAAATAAATTTAGCTTCTATAAATTCTATTGAAAAATAACTTAAAATAACTTAATATTATTCTCTGCGTTAAAGCACTGCATTAAAACTTAAAACTTAGTCTATTCTTAACTTTTACTACTTAAAAAAAATCTAGCCAACTCGTACTAATTTTGCTAATATATTAATTAAGTAAGAAGTAAAAAGTGAAAAGTGAGAAGAATAAAATCTTTTAACTTTTAACTCTTAACTTTTTACTGGTTGTTATTGTGTTAATGGAGCAATGGAGCTTTGAAATATAAAATTGAAAAAGTTGCCGTTTTGGGTTCTGGGGTAATGGGGTCTCAGATTGCAGCTCATTTGGCAAACGCAGGGATAAAAAGTTATTTGCTTGATATGGTACCAGGTGAATTAACTGAAGAAGAAAAAGCAAAAGGGTTAACCTTACAAAGCCCTCAAGTAAGAAATAGATTTGTAAATAATGGTTTTAATTTTGCAAAAACAGTAAAACCAGCAGCTTTTGTTGATCCAAAATTAGCTGATATGATTACTGTAGGTAATTTTGACGATAACCTTAATTGGATATCAGAAGTTGATTGGATTATAGAAGTAATTGTAGAAAGATTAGAACCAAAACAACAATTACTTTCAAAAGTTGATGCTTTAAGAAAAAAAGGTAGTATTGTTAGTTCTAATACCTCTGGTATTTCTATAAAAGCAATGTCAGAATATCTTTCAGAAGATTTCAAAAAACATTTTTTGGGTACACACTTTTTTAACCCACCAAGATATTTAAAATTATTAGAAATAATACCTACCTCTAATACATCTCCTGAAGTAATATCTTTTATGTCAGATTTTGGACAAAAAGTTTTAGGCAAAGGTATTGTAGATTGTAAAGATACACCTAATTTTATTGCAAACAGAATAGGTGTTCATGGAATTATGAATTCTATGAAATTAATGTTAGAGCATGATTTAAACATTGTTGAAGTTGATAAAATTATGGGACCTGCTACAGGAAAACCAAAAAGTGCTTTATTCAGAACTTGTGATGTAGTTGGTTTGGACACTATGGTTCATGTTAGTAAAAACCTTTATGATACCGTAGAAAATGATGAATGTAGAAATATTTTTGTAATGCCTGATTTTGTTAGTTCAATGATTTCTAACAAATGGTTAGGACAAAAAACAAAACAAGGTTTTTATAAAAAAGTAGGTAAAGATATACACTTTTTAGATCATAAAACTTTAGATTATAAAGAATCACCTAAAGTAAAATTTGCATCTTTAGAAGCTGCAAAACAAATTGATAAATTACCTTCAAGATTAGCATCTATTGCTTATTCTGATGATAAAGCAGGTAAATTTTTCTGGGCATCAACAATAGATACTTTAGTTTATTCTATGACTAGAATTCCAGAAATTGCTGATGATATTGTAAATGTTGATAATGCAATGAAATGGGGATTTGGCTGGGAATTAGGGCCGTTTGAAACATGGGATGCCTTAGGCGTAGCAAAATCAGTAGAAAAAATGAAAGCTGAAGGAAGAACAGTTCCACAACCTGTTTTAGATATGCTTGCTAGTGGTAAAAAATCTTTTTATGAAAAAAGAGAAGGCGATTTATACTACTATGATTTTGTTTCAAAAGATTATAAAGCAGTTAACCAACCAAAAGGATTTACTATACTTTCATCTTTGAAAGATAAAGGCAAAGTTATTAAGAAAAACTCTGGAGCCTCTTTAATAGATTTAGGAGATGGAGTAGCTTGTTTAGAATTCCATTCAAAAATGAACTCTATTGGTGGCGATACTATAGATATGCTTAATAAGTCTATAAAAGAAGTAGAAGAAAATTATGAAGGTTTGGTAATAGGAAATCAAGGTTCTAATTTCTCTGCTGGAGCAAACATCATGATGGTTCTTTTATCAGCTATGGAAGGTGAATGGGAAGATATAGACATGATGGTAAGAGCTTTCCAAAAAGCTACCATGAGCGTAAAATATGCCAAAAAACCTGTAGTTGTAGCTCCATTTGGATTAACACTTGGTGGTGGTTGTGAATTTACCATGGCATCTCCAAGAGCAGTAGCGGCAGCTGAAACCTATATTGGTTTGGTTGAAGTAGGTGTTGGTTTATTACCAGGTGGTGGTGGAACCAAAGAAATGACACTAAGAGCTATGGATAAAATGGTTAATTATGAATTAGATCCTGTTCCTTACTTACAACCAGCTTTTGAAACAGTAGGTATGGGTAAAGTTTTTGAAAGTGCCTTTTTAGCTAAAAAAGGTGGAATTTTAAAAGAAAATGACATTATTGTAATGAATAAAGATATGCAAATAGCAGAAGCTAAAAAAGCTGTTTTAGCTTTAGTAGCAGAAGGATATACAGCACCTCAACCAAGAAATGATGTTTTTGTTTATGGAAGAAGAGCTTTAGCAGCCTTAAAACTTGCTTTATATAATATGAAAATGGCAGGTTTTATAAGTGAGCATGATGAATTAATTGGTGGAAAAATAGCTCATGTAATGTCTGGTGGAGATTCTATTTCTACTAGAAGAGTTTCAGAACAATATTTACTTGATCTCGAAAGAGAAGCCTTTTTAAGTTTATGTGGAACCAGAAAAACCCAAGAAAGAATCCAACATATGCTTAAAACAGGTAAACCTTTAAGAAATTAAGAGATAAGGAGTAAAAATATGAAAGAAGTTGTAATAGTTGCCGCAAATAGAACTGCGGTTGGGAAAGCAAAAAAAGGTTCTCTAAAAGATTTCAGACCAGATGATATGGCAGCTGAAACTATAAAAGACCTTTTAAAAAGAGTTCCTCAGTTAGCACCAGAAATGATAGATGATTTAATCTATGGCTGTGCTATGCCTGAAGGTGAACAAGGTATGAATATAGCAAGAATTATAGGTGTTTTAGCTGGGTTACCAGTAGATGTTCCTGCTATGACTATAAATAGATTCTGTTCTTCTGGTTTACAATCTATAGCTTTAGCTGCAGAAAAAATTATGTGTGGCTTTGCTGATGTAATAATAGCTGGTGGTACAGAAAGTATGACAATGGTTCCTATGATGGGAAATAAAATAGCTCCTAATGCTAAATTAATGGAAGTTTATCCTAAATTTTATCTCCCAATGGGTTTAACAGCAGAAATTGTAGCTGAAAAATATGGTGTAAGCAGACAAGAACAAGATGAGTTTTCTGCAAGAAGCCATCATAATGCAGCAAATGCAATAAAATCAGGAAATTTCAAAGAAGAAATTTGTCCTCTAACAGTAGAAACAGATAGTTATGATGCTAAAGGTAAAAGAAGTACTAAAACATTTGTATTTGATACAGATGAAGGTGTAAGAGCAGATACATCGGCAGAAGGTTTAAGTAAATTAAAAGCTGCTTTTAAAGTAAATGGAACCATTACAGCAGGAAATTCTTCACAAATGAGTGATGGTGCTTCTTCTGTTTTAGTTATGTCTAGAGATAAAGCCAATGAATTAGGTTTAAAACCAATGGCAAGATTCGTTTCTTTTGCAACTCATGGTGTTGCTCCTGAAGAAATGGGTATCGGCCCTGTAAAAGCTATTCCAAAAGCTTTAAAATTTGCTGGTTTAAAACTTTCTGATATTGATCTTTTTGAATTAAATGAAGCTTTTGCTGCACAAGCTTTAGCTGTTGTTAAAAATTTAGAAATAGATATTAATAAAGTAAATGTTAATGGTGGAGCTATAGCTTTAGGTCACCCATTAGGATGTACTGGTTCTAAATTAACTGCAAGTCTTCTTTATGAAATGAAAAGAAGAGGTTCTAAATACGGTATCGTTTCTATGTGTATTGGTAGTGGTCAAGGTGCTGCTGGTATATTTGAGAATTTGAGTTAAGAAACTCACCCCCTAACCAAATTCTTCGTCTATCGACTCACTCTTTATTTAAAGAGAGGGGGAATAAGAGAGAAAAATTTTATAAATAAAATAATTATTCCCCTCTCTAATGACTTAGAGAGGGGTTAGGGGTGAGTCAAGATAAAATTATAATTATATTATTAGGAGTAAAAAAAATATGTCATACATAAAAGGTGGTAGCTTTTTATTAACAGAAACAAAGCCTCAAGATGTTTTTAGCCCAGAAGATTTTTCTGATGAGCAAAAACAAATGGCTGATATGCTTCAAAAATTTATGGAAAATGAAGTAATGCCAAAAGTTGAAGAAATTGAAAGTCAAAATTGGGATGTAACCATAGGCTTATTAAAAAAAGCAGGTGAATTAGGTCTTTTATCTTTTGATGTTCCTGAAGAATATGATGGAATGGGTTTAGATAAAACCACATCCTTAATTGTATCTGAAAAGATTTCTATGCAACCTTCATTTGCAATTTCTATAGGAGCTCATACCAGTATAGGAAGTTTACCTATAGTATTTTTTGGAAATGATGAACAAAAGAAAAAATATTTACCTAAAATCGTAACAGGAGAAATGCTTGCAGCTTATGCTCTTACAGAGCCAAATGCAGGTTCTGATGCTTTAGGAGCTAGAACAAAAGCCGTTTTGAGTGAAGATGGGAAAAATTATATTCTTAACGGAAGTAAAATGTGGATTTCTAATGGTGGATTCGCAGATTTATTTGTAGTTTTTGCTAAAATTGATGGCGAAAAATTCACAGCTTTTATCGTAGAAAGAGCTTTTAAAGGAGTTTCTACTGGTGCAGATGAGAAAAAATTAGGTCTGAAAGGTTCTTCTACCACTACAGTTATTTTAGAAGATGCTGTAGTTCCTGTAGAAAACGTTTTAGGAGAAATTGGTAAAGGTCATAAAATAGCATTTAATATTTTAAACTTTGGAAGATTCAAATTAGCAGGTGGTTCTGTTGGTGCTTCTAAACACGTTATTCCTTTAGCTATAAAATATGCACAAGATAGAAAACAATTTAATAAATCATTAACAGAATTTGGTTTAATTAAGCATAAAATAGCTGAAATGGTGGTAAAAACTTATGCTATAGAAAGTATGCTTTATAGAACTTCAGGTATGTTAGATCAATATATTGCTACTTTAGATAAAAACAATCCTGATGATATTATGAAAGCTCTCGAAGAGTATGCTATCGAGTGTTCTGGATTAAAAGTAGCTGGTTCTGAAGCACTTTCTTATGTTGTAGATGAAAATTTACAAATATTTGGTGGATATGGTTATAGCCAAGAATATCCTGCTGAAAGATATTATAGAGATGCAAGAATTAACAGAATATTTGAAGGTACAAATGAAATAAATAGAATGTTAATGACTGGTATGCTTTTAAAAAGAGCTATGAAAGGTGAATTACCTTTAATGAAAGCTGGAATGAAAATAATGGAAGAAATTATGAGCTTCCCATCATTTGAAGAAGAAGAAGAAACACTTTTATCAAATGAGACAAAATTAGTAGCTAATGCTAAAAAAGCTTTCTTTTTAGCTTCTGGTGTAGCAGCACAAAAATATATGGCTAAAATTAATGATGAACAAGAAATTATGGCTTATTTAAGTGATGTTTTAACAGATATTTATGCTATGGAAAGTTCAGTTTTAAGAACCTTAAAAATGGCAGAAAGAAACGGAGAAGCATCTGTTGCTTTACAAACAGAATGTACAAAAGTTTTTGTTAATGATGCAATAGAAAGAATATCTGCAAACTGTAAAAATGTTTTAGCTTGTTGTTCTGATGGTGATAACTTAAGAATGCAATTAGCAGCTTTAAGAAGATTTGTGAAAAATACTCCTGCTGATACTATTTGTATGAGAAGAAATATTGCTAATCAAGTAATTGAGCTTGGTAAATATCCTTTTTAGTTAATAGCTAAAAAAAGTTAAAAAGTTACGCAAAACGTTTTGCGTAACTTTTTTGTTTAAAATAAACATATTTTCAGGATTTTAGTATAACAAGATTTTAAGTAAGAATTTTAGGCTGAATCGGTCATAATATCTAATTGTACTCTATTATTAAATTATAAATTATTTTTTTATTATCTATTGTACTTTAAAAAAATTAATATTAGAATATATGAATAAAATATTAAAAGGGCAATAAATATGAATATTTTAAAATTACGTGATGAGACTGCTACAGGAAAAATCAATTATGAGTTTGAGTTAATTATAGATGCTGAAATAATTACAGTAAAAGAATTAATAACAAAAAGAGTTACTTATGAAGTAGAAAAGTACAATTCACAAAAAGAGGAGTTTTTTAATGGTTTAGTTCAACCTACTGAATCTGAAAAAAGTTTAAATGGTTATAAGATGAGACATAAAAAAGAAATTAATTTGAATAAACAAATAGAAAAAGCATTAGAATCTTTTGAAAGTAATGGATTTTTTATTATTGCTAATAATAGACAATTAGAAAATCTAGATGAAGCTATTTTTTTAGATAAAGAGTCTAATATTTCTTTTATAAAATTAGTTCATTTAGTAGGGGGTTAAAATTATGAGGTTTTTTATATCTAATTTGGATGACTTAAAAAAAATACATTCATCATACAAAGAAGGAAACCTAATAAAAACCTGTTTTGACCATTTTGAAATTTATGATAAGGATAATTTAAAAGAAGAGTTTTTATTTTTAGAAAAAAAGCTATATGAAGCGTTAAACTCGAATAAATACCTTTTAACAAATACAAAAAGAGAGATACGAGAAGATTATCAAATTAAAATTGATAAAGCAAAATTTATTTCAAAAATAAAAAAAGACTATAAAAGTAATATTTATATATTATTAAAAGCCTGTTTATTGTGGTTTCTTTATTCTTTAAGTTATGAATATGCTAATAAAAATAAAAACTTACCCTTTAGAAGTTACTATTTATTAAAAATATTGATTATAGATATTTTAGATAATAGTAATAATTTTTCAAAAGAACAATTCCAAGATTTATCTTTAATTCTACATGAAGCTTATTATAAAATTTATGACTATAGAAACCATAAAAATTTATTTCAAGATAGATTAGAAGAAATTTTAAGAGGAAACGAAGATAATGATGATATTATAAAAGCTTTAAATAATTTTTTTTATGGTTATTTTTATATTAAAGATTTAAAAAAAATAATTAGTTGGTATGATAAAAATTATAAAATGATATTGAGAGCTAAAGATTTATATCCTATTTTTGAAAATGATCCCCATAAAGAAATTCAACTTTTAATATCTGATAAGATAAAAAATATTGAAATAATTTATGAAGAAAATATTTATAAAGAAACTAAATTTGTTATTGCAAAAACAATAGATGATAAAGATTTACTACTTAATTTACTAAAAAATGATAAAACTAATGAATACTTTAAATCATTTATTAGAAGGTATATTTTTATCTTAGAATATTTTTATTTTTATTTTTCTATAGCTTATAATAATAAATATAGAGAAATTATAAGTAACTATGAGATTAAAATAATATCAAAAAAAGACTTTTTAGATGTTTTTAAACTTTTAAAGAAGATAATTAGGTATGATAATACAAAGTTAATAGGAAATATTACTAAATCAATAGCTAATCTAAAAAATCAAAATATGTTTGATAAAGATATATTAAAAGAAATAAAAGAAGTTATCTTAAAATCAGATAATGAAAGTTTTAAAAATTCTTTTTATAAAGTAGTAGGTATCATTTTATATCAAGATGAACTAGGAAAAAGTATTGAAGTCTTTTTAGAAAAACATAAACAATATAACTCTGAATTTCACGATATTTTTCTTGATATTTATAATTTAGGAAAAGATAGTAATATAAATACAAATAAAATAAATAAATTAAAGGCAAAATTAGATAAAATACCAAAAGATATTATAGAAAATTTATTTAAAATATCATTAAGTTCAGCATTAGAGCAAGATAATATAGGAGATGAAACAAATGAATTATTTTTTAGAGGTATTTTATTTTTAATTCCATTATCTGAAAATACCCTTTTATTAAAAGAATTATATAAAATAGCTACAAAATTTTTTAAAAAAGTTAATGGTCTTACTGTTAATGAAAAATTAGCGAATGCTTGTGTAACATCATTAAAAAATAATAAAAATAATTTATCTCTAGCACTTTTATCAAAACTTAAATATGCAACTGATAACTCTAAAGCAAAAAAGTTTATTACAAAAGCATTAGAAGAAGAAGCAAAAAAAAGAAATATTAGTGTAGATGATATAGAAGATATTTCAGTTCAAGATTTTTCATTAAAAGATGGTAAAATAACTTTTGAAATAGAAGAAAATAAAATAATTTTAGAAGTTAAAAGTTTTAATAATATTGAATTAACTTATTTAGATGAAAATAATAAAATTTTAAAAAATCCTCCAAATAAAATTAAAAATGAAGCAAAAGATAAACTAAAAGAAATTAAAAATCTTATAAAAGAAATTGAAAAAACATTTACTACTCAAAAAGATAGAATAGAAACTTTTTACTTAAAAGATAGAGTATTTTCTTTTGATAAATGGAGAGAGTTATTTTTAGAAAATGAAACCTTAAAGCCAATAATAAATAATTTAATTTGGGAATTTAAAATTTCTGACAAAGAAATAAAAAATATTTTTATAAAAGACAATATTTTTGTAGATAATAATAATAATAAAATAGATTTTAATCCTATTGAAGTTAGATTATGGCATCCTTTAAATTCAGAAATTAATGAAATCTTATTATGGAGAAATTTTATATCTAATAATGAAATAAAACAACCTTTTAAACAAGCTTTTAGAGAAGTTTACCTAATAACAGACGCAGAGTTGAAAACTAAAGATTATTCTAATCGTTTTTCTGCTCATATTTTGAAACAGCATCAATTTTCAGCTTTAGCTAAATTAAAAGATTGGAATTATAGTCTATTAGGAGCTTATGATGATGGAAGAAGTAATGAAGTAGCTTATAAAAAATTAGTAAAATGGAATATAAATGCAGAGTTTTGGATAAATGAAGTTTATGCGGAAGATAGTATGTCAGACTCTGGTATTTGGAACTATATTTCAACAGACCAAGTTAGATTTACTAAAAATAATTTAAAATTAGATTTAGAAAACATACCTAAAATTGTTTTTTCTGAAATAATGAGAGAAGTTGATTTATTTGTAGGTGTTACAAGTATAGGTAACGATCCAAATTGGTCAAATGAAGGTAGATATAATAATTATTGGCAAGGATATTCTTTTGGAGAATTATCTGAAACAGCAAATACTAGAAAATCTTTGTTACTAAATTTAATTCCAAAACTAAAAATTGCAAATAAAGCCAGCATTGAAGGTAGGTTTTTAAAAATAATTGGTAATATACGAAGCTACAAAATACATTTAGGTAGTAGTAATATTTTAATGGAACCAAATGATCAATATTTATGTATAGTTCCTGATATAAAAGGAAAAAAAGAAGATATTTATTTACCTTTTGATGATGATAAGGTTTTATCACTAATTCTTAGTAAAGCATTTATGTTAGCTGAAGATAATAAAATAAAAGATACTAGTATTTTAAATCAGATAAAGAAATAATATTATTCATAAATCTTTGAAAATTTTTTGAACCTTTTAAAATAGCTTCTAAAGTACTTATTATAGCTAATCCCATATTTTTAGCATACAAGTTTATAATTATCTATACTTAAAATTATTATAAAAAGTTACTTAGATCCTGAATCAAGTTCAGGATGACTATAAGCAACTTTTACAATTAATTTTGTACTTCATTTAAGAAATGATTTACCAAATCTTTTTGGTCTAGCTAAAAAATAGTATTTACTTTGTTTATTATCACCTATAAGTTTTTGTATCTTTTTTATTTTATCTATATAAAAACAAGCTTCTTTTATTATTTTTTCAAATGTTGAATTACCTAGTAGTAATAGTTTTAAATTTGACATTTAAAATAAATATTAAAAACTAAGAATCGTATAAGATACCTTATTTTTAGTTATTTTTATATTTTTAGTAAAAGCTAAAAGATTTTTATTTAATTCTTCTATTTCTTTTGTTAGTTTTTTTTCTTCTTCTTTTTCTTCATAACTCATATCACAAGCTATAACACCTCCCATAGTTGAAAAAAGAGGTAAAATAAATAAAGTACCTAATTCTTGATATCTATTTAGTATTTCAGCCTCACTACCTTGATTTTTATAAGAATCTATAAATAAACTAAAAATTAAAACTATTTCATAAACTAAAGAACCTAATAAAGAACCATAAAAAGCGTAGCTAAATGAGTAATTTTTTTTATTTTTTAAAGAATTTAATATTAAGGAAGCATTTAATAAAGTGTAAGTTGTTATTGTAATAATAGTAAATGTTATCACTAAGCTCAAAGAATCATCGCTTTCATTTGAATTTAAAAAATTATATAAATAACCTTCAATAAAAAAAATAATAAAATACATTGGTATTTCAAAAATAACTGTAAAAAAGTAGTTAACTAAAACATTTGGAATAAGATTAAAATTCTCTGTATTTTTTAATGTATTTATACTATTATTTTCTGGAATATTTTCAAAAAAATTATTTTGTTTTTCTAATTTAAATTCAATTTTATTTGAAATATTTTTTTCTGAAGCATAAGAACTAGATGTAGGATTAAAAATAACTAAAAAAATTAAAAAAAATCCAATAAAATTATTTATTATTTTTTTCATTTATATTACCTTAATAAGTCTAAAAAGTTATAAATTTATTATATACTAAATAGAAGGCATTTAGTAAAAAGTAATTTTATTATGAAAATAAAAGTTGTATTTATCTCTTTATTTTTTTTATTATTTAATTCTTCCTGTATATCTGGGGTTTATTATGTTCATTTTTATGAACCTATTTATATGAGTTTAAATGATGTTGAAAATAATATTAAATTAACTAAACCTAGAAAGATAAGAAATGTCGAAAAAATTTATACATATAAAAATTATCTTTTTATAAGTTCAGAAAATATGGGCATTCATATAATTGATAATTCAAACCCTAAAAATCCTATTAATAAAGGCTTTTTACAAATACCATTAAATCAAGATATATCTATAAAAAATGATGTTTTATATGCAGATTCTATGAATCAAATTGTTTCTATTGATATATCAAATTTGGAAAAAATAAGTATCTTAAAAAAAATAAAATTTGATCTTCCATATAGTATAGGAAGATTTAGCATAGATCCTGAGAAAGGATTAGTAATTGGATATAAAAACTCTGTAGATTATAGAGCTAGAGTTATTACACCAAAAGTATTTGTCCCAACTCCTACTTCTATAGACAATAGGTTAACATCGTCATCTTCATCAACAGGAAAAGGAGGTTCTTTAGCAAGATTTTCTATAGTAAATGATTATTTATACACAGTTACAAATTCTGATATAAATGTTTTTAGTTTAAAAGATGAAAAAAACCCTGAAAAAATTGGTAAAGTTGAAGTAGATATCAATAGAAGAGATATAGAAACAATTTATGCTTATAAAGATAAACTTTTTATGGGTTCTTCTACTGGGGCATATATTTATGATAATAAAAATCCACAAAAACCAGAATTTATATCAAAAATAGAACATATAAGAAGTTGTGACCCAATAGTAGTAGAAAATGATACAGCTTATATTACATTAAGAAGTGGAGTCAGTTGTAGAGGTGGAAGTAATCAACTTGATGTAGTTGATATAAAAGATTTAAAACTTCCTAAAATTGTAAAAAGTTATCCATTAAGAAAACCTTGGGGATTAGCAATAAAAGATAGTATGTTATATGTATGTGATTATGAAGATGGTTTAAAAATATTTGATGCTAAAGAAGCTGAAAATTTAAAAGAATTAAAAGTAATTAATATAAATACCCCAAAAGATATAATTTTAAATGAAAATAATTTAGGTATAATTATTTCAGATGATGGGATTTATGAGTATGATTTTTCTAACTTAAATGAATATCAAAAATTAGAACCATTAAGCTATATAAAATCAGAAAAAACTCCTATAGAGCAAGACCCTTATTATCCAAAAAAAGAAGGTTATAATGCTTGGTATAAAGAATATTTTTTAGATAATTGAAAATAATAATTATAAGCAAGAAATATTTTACAATTTCTATAATAGATAAAAATCTATATAAAATATATATAAAAGGTTAAATATGAAAAAAATACTTATTTCTACTTTGTTTTCATCTTTATTATTTAGTTGTTCAAACCAAACAGCACAAAATATATCAATAGCTCCAGAAGAAAATACCGCTATATCATCTGCTTCATCAAATTGGGGAAATTTAATTGGTGAAAATTTTTCCTTAAAAAAAGATGCTACATTAAAACAATTAACCAAAAATACTATTACTGTTGAAGAAGATACTATAAATCGTGATAAAAATACTCTAATTGTTCGTTTTTCAAAAGGTGATTTAACACCTAATAGCCATTTTAAAATAATAATGTTTTTAAGAAAAGAAAATACTCAATACTATAAAAAAGGGGATGCAGGTCTTTCTGTAGAAAATTCTTACTTTGGTGGTTGTTCTTTAACTAAAGATGAAGCTTATAAATTATTAAAAAGTGCAGAAAACTATAGTAAATACTCTGCTCAAATAGATAAAATTTTTAAATAATTATATTCTTAGATTTTGGCTATATTAGTTTAAAATATATAAAATGATTAAATATAGTCAAAATAAATATATTCTTATATAAACGAAAAGTATATTACTTCTTACATTTATGTTATTATAAAATAAAAGTCTTTTATTGTTTTGAATAAAAAAATGAGAATATTTTTATACACTTTAGTAGTATATTTTTTATTTAATATTAATAACGCTTATGCTATTAAATTAGAAAATGAAAATAAAATTTATAATTTAAAAGAAGTAAATTTCTTTGAAGATAAGACTAATAACTTAACTATAAATGAAATAGAAAAAAAAACTTTTGATTATAAAGATTTAAATAAATCTAATATACCTTACTCCAAATCAACTTATTGGTTTAAATTGGATTTAGAAAATTTAAATGGAAATTCAGATTGGATTTTAGAAATTGATTTTGTCAAATTATATGATGTATCTATTTTTTATAAAGATGAAAAAAATAATTTTATTTATAAAGAAAATGGAACTAAATTTTTACCTGATTCAAGAGAAATAAAAAGTAGAAAAATAGCCTTTAATTTATTTATACCCAAAGATAAAAGTAAAACTATATTTATAAGAATTTATTCTCCTAATAGTGCTTTACAAGTGCCTATTAATATCTATAATAAAAATAATTTTTATTCTAATTTATTAATAGAAGAAGCTTTTTATCTTTCTTTTATGGGTATAATTTTTGGAATGATTATATATAATATTTCTATTTTAATATTTTTTAAAGAAATTACTTATTTATATTACACTTTTTTTAACTCTATTTTACTTTTACTTCAATTATCTTTATATGGATATGGTTATTTTTATTTATGGAAAAATAGTAATTTTGAATTTACTTCTATTAGAGCCTTAGCATATTTATTATATTTAAGTTTTATGATTTTTATTATAAAATTTTTAGAGATAAAAAAAGAAAATAAACTTTATTATTTATTAATATCTTTAGTTTACCTTAATTTAATAAGTATATTTTTAACTTTCTATAATTTAGATGAATTATATCTTTCTAGTATAATAATATTTTCTGAAACATTATTTTTAGTTTTACTCTTAACTTTTAAAATTTTTAGAGATAAAAAAGCTCATATAACTATGTTATATTTTAGTTGGATAATTTTTTCTATAGGTTCAATCATATTTAATCTTAATAGAAGTGGATTAATAGAAAAGAATTTTTTAACTGATAATTTAGGATTATTAACTTCTGCTATTGCTAGTATAATAATTTCTATTGCTCTTACAGAAAAATTTAAAATTTATAAAATAGAAAAAGAAAAATATTATGAAGAATTAGAGATAGCAAATAATGAGCTTAGAAATTACAAACAAAATTTAGAAACTTTAGTTAATAATAAAACGTCTGAATTAATAGAAGCAAAAAATTATGCTGAAAATATGGCAAAAATAAAGTCTGATTTTTTATCTGCTATGAGTCATGATATAAGAACACCTATTAATGGGGTTATCGGTATCACTGATTTATTAAGTCATACTAAATTAAATGAAGAGCAAAAAGATTTAGTAAATACAATTAATTATAGTAGTGAAATATTATTAAACTTGGTTAATGACATTTTAGATATATCAAAATTTGAAGCTGGTAAAATGGAATTAAGTAATTCAGAATTTGATTTAAGAAAAACAATAGAAGAAATAATTGATATTTTAACTTCAAAAATAGAAGAAAAAAATCTAGATATTTTTTATTATGTAGATGAAACTATACCTGAAAAAATAATTACGGATGCTATAAAACTAAAAAGAGTTTTAATTAACCTTATAAGTAATGCTATAAAATTTACCGAAAAAGGGTCTATAAAAATAGATGTTTTGTTGACTAATAAAGATAATGAATATGTAGAACTTTTATTTTTAGTAAAAGATTCTGGAATAGGAATTCCTGAAGATAAAAAAGAAAGATTATTTAAACCCTTTTCTCAAACAGATGCTTCTATAACTAATAAATTTGGTGGTACTGGTTTAGGTCTAATTATTTCAAAAAATATTGTTGAATTAATGAATGGGGATATTGGATTTGAAAATAATAAAGATTATTTAGGTACAACCTTTAAATTTAATATAAAAGTTAATTATATAAATAAAATAGTTAATAATAAGTTTTTAGCCTATTTAAAAGATAAAAAATTATATCTAGATTCTGAAAATACAGATTTTATAGAAACTATTATTAAATATGCCCATAATTGCAATATTAAAATTTTTAATTCTAAAGATTATCCTTTAGATAATAATTATGATTTATATTTATTAGATCAAAATAAAAAAGAATCTAGATTATATGAATATGAACCTTTAATAATTTGGGGCGAACCTATATATATAAATAAAAAAGCTAAATATCTACCAAAACCTTTAAAAACAAATTACTTTTATAATGTTTTAAAACAAGCCCTTAATAATCATAAAAATACCACTTTACTTGAAACTATAAATTATGAAGTAAAAGAAATAGAAAATTTAGCGAGTAAATATCCTATAAAAATATTAGTAGCAGAAGATAATTTGGTAAACCAAAAACTAATAAAAAAAGTTTTAGAAAAGTTGGGCTATATTCCAGATATAGTAAATAATGGTAATGAAGCTATTCAGAAATGTATTGAAAAAAACTTTGATTTAATTTTTATGGATTTACAAATGCCCGAAGTAGATGGTATTGAAGCCTCAAAAATTATAAATGCTACTATACATAATAAAGCACCAAAAATAGTAGCACTTACTGCTAATGTTTTAGAAGAACAACAAAACGAATGTTATAATGCAGGTATGATAGGTTTTTTAACTAAACCCTATAAAATAAATGATATAGAAGCTATAATTTCAGAATTATTTTCTTAAGATTTTATTCTCCTTGAATACCTCGTACTTAAGTCCGAGTGTAGAATGGGGTTCGGTGGCAACGCCCCCGTCCCCACTTCGTGCGGGGTTTAATACCCCGTACGAAGAATCTATTTTATTTCTAAAGATTCATTTCTCATTATTTTTCTAAAAATTGTTATAGGTAAATCAGAGCGAGTTAATTTTTCTTCTTTTGCTAAAAGAGAATTCTTAGGGAAATGAGTTAAAATAATATTTTTATCTTCATTTAAAATTTTTTTACTAAAAATACCATTTACAAGATTAAATATTTCTTTTAATAAAGGAACGGTTACTATTTTTTGATAAAATCTCATATATAAAACTGTATTTTCTTCATCTTGTGGAGCAAAAGCTAAAAAACCATAAAAAGAATCACTTATTCTTAATGACCAAATATTAGGGAATCTAAATTCTAAGCTTGCTTTATTAGTTTTTAAAAACTGTAGATCCTTGTCTAAAGTAATTCTTTTTTCACCTTGTTTTTTATTATCTACCCAAATTTTTATAGTATTATTTTCAAATTCTACTAAAGGACCATTAACTAAAGATCTACCTCCTTTACCTATGGTTTTTGAATGAACAAAAGCTAAATGTGAAACATCTAACTGATTCTCAACACATCTAGTAAAATGAGTATTAAAAGTATCTTGATAAGTTGTACTATAAGAAAATTTTTCATCCAAAAAATCAAAAAACTCTATTTTTGGATAGTTTTCTTGTTCTTCTCCATACCAAAACCAAATAAAACCATATTCTTCTTTTAATTCATAAGATTTAGTAGCATATTTACTAGATATAGGAAAATCTTTACCATTAGCTGGAATAAAAGTACATTTACCTTCTTCATTAAACTCAAAACCATGAAAAGGACAAGCTATGCAATTATTATTTATTTTTCCTAAACTTAATGATACGCCTCTATGAGGGCAAATATCATCTAAGCAAATGATTTCACCTTTAGTATTTCTCCAAAAAACTAAATCTTTGCCAAATCTCTTTGCTTTTAGAGGTTTATTATTTTTCACCTCTTTAGCATTTAAAACTGCATACCACATATTTTTTAGCATAAATAAACTCCTGCTTAAAACTTAAATTCAAGCTTTTTTATTCTTATTAGAGAATACCTCAGAGCTCTGCTCTGGGGTTTCAGGGGGTACGGGGGCAGAGCCCCCGCTCCCTTTTCCTCCTACAGGGTTGATACCACGTAGGAGGTCTTAAATTCATTACTCCTTTAGGAGTTTTTTATAACTCTGATATATTTTATAAAAAAACAGACCATTCGGTTTAAAATAAATCTTAGCACAAAACAAACTAGTACGTATATTTTTTTTTTGCTAAAATATCTAATAAGTTTTAACAATGACTATTTCAAAAATAAGGTTTAGTCAAAAATAGCTATAAACTAGTAAATATATTTATGGAAAAAGAATTTTCTGAAAAATATCCAGAATTAATTTCTGATAAATTACATGAAACTAAGAAAAAAATAATTTTTTCTACCTTGCAACTGCTTTCAGAAGGTGGCTATGAATCTTTTACAGCTCAGAATATTATTAATAAAGCAGGTATTAGTAAAGGTGCTTTATATCATCATTTTAAAAGTATTGATGATATTCCAGTAGAAGCTATAAAACAACTAAGAAAATCAAAGTTATATGTTCCTATAGTAAAATTAGACCTATTTTTTTCTTTAGAAGATTATTTAGATCATTATTACAATTATTTTATAGAAAATTCTAAAAAAACAGATGTTTTAGCTGTATCACTTTATTATAGTCAAAAAAGTCTTTTTAATGAAGAATATAGAATAAATAAGAACTGTTTAACTAATGACTTACTAGATTATCATAAAAATAATATTAAGTTTTTTTATTCTAAAAGCATTCCAGAAGATATTCTTAATAGTGTAGCTTCTTTATTAGTTTTTACTACTGAAGGAATAATGGCACATTCTTTTATGTATAAAGATACTAATAAATTTAGAAAAACTTGGGATATTTTAATAAAAACTATAAAAATAGAGCTAGAAACTTTTATTTAAAAAATTTTGTTATCCATACTTCAGTTTTATTTAGATTTATTTTAAAACCAGTTTTTTCATATAGTTTTATAGCTGGAATATTTGTACTTTTTACTTTTAAAGAAATAATTTTATCAGAATAATAACTAATAATTCCATTTAAAAGTTTTTCAGCATAACCTTTTTTTCTAAAAATATCTTTTACTGTTATTTCTATAATTTCAACATATTTCTCATAAATACTATTTAATGAAACCACTTTAATAAAGCTATTATCTTCATAAACAAAAATTTCTTTATTATCTATAAATTTTCTTATTTTTTCTATAGAAAAATCTTGAAATTCTAAAAAAACCTCTCTAATTTGATTTATTTCATTAATTTCATTTTTAGCTAATCTAACAAAATTAGCTATATTTTCATTTTTTGAACTTTTTATTAAATTATTATATTCATAAGCTATAAATTCTTCTACTTTATCTATATATTTTAACTTATTTAATTCTTTTAATAACTCATTTTGAGATTTTTTTAAACAAAAACGAATTTCCTTATTTTTTGAGTTTAAAGTTTCAAAATTATCAAAATATTCTATTAAAAATTTTTCTATTTCTAAATTTTTTCCATAAAATTCAACTTGAAATGAATTATTATCCCCAAAAGGGAAACTTCTAATAAATCCTATTAGATTATTATTTATATCTGTAGCATAAAACCAATTATTAGGATTAGTTTCATCAAAATAATCTAACTCATCCTTTATATCTATTTTTTCTCCATAAGAAATTGAGAATAATTCTTCTAACTCTATTAATTTGTCTCTATTTATTTTATCTATATTCATTTTTTATTGTATAATTTTATTATTTTTTTATTATGAATTATAAAAACAATTTGCAATTATATCAAGATTTTTTTAATAAAAATGGTTATTTAATAATTAAAAACTTTTTTATAGATAATGAATTAGAATTATTGGAAAATTTTATTAATAAAATCTATAAAATATGGCTTAAAGAAAACCAAAAAGCTTATGAAAATAATTCTTTGGTTAATATGAGTTCTTTAACTGATAAAAAATATTTTTTAGATAATGAATTTGAAAGAGTTGATTTTTTTAATATTTTAACACCTAAAAAACTTATTAATTTGGTAAATGATATCTTTAATGAAAAATTATATTTTCATAACACCCAATTATTTTTTAATCCTTATAATAGAAATAAAAAACCTTATTGGCATAGAGATTTGCAGTTTAGTGATATAGAAGATTCTTTACAAGAAAAAGAACAACTAAATATGATAAGTTTACATATTAGGATTCCTTTTTTAAATGAAATAGGAATTGAACTTATTAGTGGTTCTCATAAAAGATGGGATACAGAATTAGAAAAAAAGGTTAGATTTGATCTAGATAATAATAAAAATAGTGATTTTTTACCTAATTCAACTTTAATAAATTTAACTAGAAATGATGTTTTAATTTTTGAAGCTCAAATGATTCATAGAGGTAATTATGAATTAAATAATGAAAGAAAAGCTTTAGATATTTGTATAGGTAAAAAACATTTTATGACCAAAAAATTTATTGATAATAAAGTATTTCCAGATTTAATCGAATTAGAAAAAATATCTAATAATGAATGGTATAAAAATTCCTTATTATAAAAATTTAAATTATTATATAGCTATAATAAAAATCGATTTGTAGGTATTAGATATTTTAGAAAATAGAATTATTGTGATATATAAAAACTTAAAAATGAAATATTATCTAAAATAATATTTTTATTTTTATAAAAAAATATACTTAATAATTTCTAAAGTATTGCTAAAATATAAAATGTTTAAATTACAAAAAATATAAAAATAAAATGGCTAAATCAAATTTTAAATTAGTATCTAATTATCAATTATCTGGGGATCAACCTGAAGCAGTTGAAAAATTATCTGAAGGATTAAAAAAAGGTTTTAAAACTCAAACTTTATTAGGAGCAACAGGTACAGGTAAAACTTTTACTATGGCAAACGTAATAAAAGAATATAATAAACCTACTCTAGTAATAGCCCATAATAAAACACTTGCAGCTCAACTTTGTAATGAGTTAAAAGAATTTTTTCCTGAAAATGCTGTTGAATATTTTATTAGCTATTATGATTATTATCGTCCTGAAGCCTATATTGCTAAAAGTGATACTTATGTAGAAAAATCAGCCGTTATTAATGATGAAATAGATCGTTTAAGACACTCAGCAACTCGTTCTCTTTTTGAGAGGAATGATACTATTGTAGTTTCTAGTGTTTCTTGTATATATGGCTTAGGTTTGCCAGACGAATATTTAAAAGCTTCTTTAAGATTAACTTTAGAACAAGAAATAGAAAGAAATGATATTATTGCACATTTAGTTAATATTCAATATGAAAGAAATGATGTAGTTTTGGAAAGGGGTAAATTTAGAGTAAAAGGTGATATTATTGAAATTTATCCTTCTTATGAAGAATTTTTTATAAGAGTAGAACTTTTTGGAGATGAAATAGAAAAAATAGCAAAATATAACCCTATAACTATGAGTTTAATAGAGAAAATAAATGAAGTAGTGGTTTATCCAGCAAAACACTTTATTATGTCAGGTGATGGTTTAGAAGCTGCTTTAGAAAGAATTGAAAAAGAATTAGCAGAGAGATTGGAAGAATTAAAAAGCCAAAATAAATTATTAGAAGCTCAAAGGCTAGAACAAAGAACAAAATATGATTTGGAAATGATAAAAGAAGTTGGTTTTTGCCAAGGTATAGAAAATTATTCTAGACAATTAGCTGGTAGAAAAGAAGGTGAAGCTCCAGAAACTTTATTAGATTATTTCCCTGATGATTTTTTGATAATAATAGATGAATCTCATGTTACTTTACCTCAAATAAGAGCTATGTATGCTGGTGATAGATCTAGAAAAATGAATTTAGTGGATTTTGGTTTTAGATTACCAAGTGCTTTGGATAATAGACCACTAAAAAGTGAAGAGTTTTGGAAAAAAGCAGATAAAGTAATTTTTGTTTCTGCAACTCCTTCAGATTTTGAATTGGATATTAGTAAACAAATAGCCCAACAAGTTATTAGACCTACAGGTTTGATAGATCCTGAAGTAATTGTAAAAGAAACTACTAACCAAGTAGATGATCTTATAAGCGAAATAAAAATTAGGGTTGCAAAAAATCAAAGGATTTTGGTAACTACTTTAACAAAAAAAATGGCAGAAGATTTATCGCTTTATCTAAAAGATTTAAATATAAAAGTAAAATATTTACATTCTGATATAAAACCTATAGAAAGAATTGAAATTTTAACAGCCTTAAGAGCAGGTGAATTTGATGTTTTAGTAGGAGTTAATTTATTAAGAGAAGGTTTAGATTTACCAGAAGTTTCTTTGGTAGCAATAATGGATGCAGATAAAGAAGGTTTTTTACGTTCTGAAACATCTTTAGTACAAACTATTGGAAGGGCGGCAAGAAATATTGAAGGTCAAGTTTTTATGTATGCTGATAAAATGACAGAATCTATGTCTAGAGCTATTAGAGAAACAAATAGAAGAAGAGAATTACAACAAGAATATAATAAAAAACATAATATAACTCCTAAAGCTATTGTAAAATCGAATTACAATCCTATTTTAGAAAAACTAAAAGTAGCAGAAGACCATACCGAATATAACATAGATGAACCTACGTTTGATATTACAGATATTCCTTTAATTGTAAAAAGATTAGAAAATGAAATGAAAGATTACTCAAAAAATCTAGAGTTTGAAAAAGCAGCTGAAATTAGAGATCAGATTTTAAAATTAAGATCTTTAGAATCTAAAGTAAAAAGGGCTTAAAATGTATTATTCAAGAATATTAGATAACACAGATGAACAAGCTTTACAGCAAATGCTTTTACAATGCAATGATTATTTTGAACTTATTTTTAAAAGAAATTGTAAAGAAACAGAAGCTAATGAAACTTTTGTTTCTATTCCAGAAAATAAAAGTTATGAAGATAAATTTGTTATAGGTATATTTAATTTAGAAAATGAGTTAAAAGGGGTAATAGATTTAATAAGAGATTATCCAGAAAAAAATACTTGGTTTTTGGGTTTAATGCTTTTTTCACCAGATTTTAGAAATAATGGTATAGGGAAAAGAGTTTTTGATGATACTGAAGAATATGCAGTTGATTTGGGAGCTAAAATAATTAGATTAGCTGTTGTAGAACAAAATAAAAAGGGTCTTAATTTTTGGGAAAAAGTTGGTTTTAAAATAATAAAGGAAAAAACTCAAGAGTTAGAAGGTATAGCTACTAAGATATTTATTTTAGAAAAAAAAGTTAGCGATATTTAATTAACTTAAGTTGCTAGTTCACTGTAAAGTAAGTTTTACATAACTCATCCCCCTTCCCCTTCTCTTTGCTAAAAGAGAAGGGGCGAAAGCTAAGATCCCCCTCTCTAATGATTTAGAGAGGGGTTGGGGTGAGTTAAGATAAAAAGAATTTTTTTTGATACTAGCAACTTAGATTAATTAGAAATAAACTTAAAATATATTGATATTTTTAGGTAAGCTAGGATTACACTTAAATCGATAAAAATATTATACTTAATTTAAAATTAACCAAACTTAATATTTTATTATTCTTTTTTTAAACAAGTTTTAAATTTTTTTAGCTAAAATATTAAGATATATATTAAATTTTATCATATTTATAGTTAGGTCAAATAATGAATTTAAAAAATCTACTTTTAACCTCTTTTACTTTATTAAGTGTTTTAGCTTCATGCTCTGATAAAACACAAACAACCCTATTACCAGAACAAAGTGAAAATACAAAATCTTTGTTAATGTCTGCTGGAAGTTGGGAAAATAAATCTGGAAGCGGAGAAGTATCAGCTTTATCAACAGCACAACCAGATAAATTAAGTAATTCTGGTGGTCAAACTGTAGGAAATTTAATTAGATTCCAAGAATTTGCACCTAAACTTTTTAGAGGAAGTCAACCTGATGAAAATGATTTTGCTACATTAAAAAATAAATATGGCGTAAAAACTATTATTAGTTTCAGAGGAGATGCTCCTGTAGAATACAAAGAAGATCTTCAAGTTAAAGAAGAGAAAAAAGTAGTAGAGAAATTAGGTATGAAATTTGTAAATATTCCTGTTCCTACTAATGCAGAAATTCCAAGTGCTATGTTATCTACTTATTTTAAAACATTAGAAAATAAAGCTAATCAACCAGCTTATATACACTGTTTTCATGGAAGAGATAGAACTGGAACTATGGCAGAATTATATAAAATAAGAAACATGGGGATTACTAGTAAACAAGCTTTAGATGATATGTCTAAATTTGGTTTTGTTCCTAAAGATTATCCATTTTTTGCAAAATTATTATCTAGTTCTACACAAGCTTCATTAAAAAAATTATAAAAATAATTTAAATTAAAAAAGAGGTTGAAAAATTAACCTCTTTTTTTATGTTTTTATTGACATTATTTTTTACGAAAAATATTAGTTCCAAATCCATTATTTCTGTAGTGGCAAAGCAGTGCTTTACCCTATTTTTTGAGACCACAATAATTTAAATTAAAAATCTGTGAATAGTTATCGATTCACTATTTTTTAATCAATATTAATATATAAAAGCTCCATACATGTTATTATATAAAAAATAGATAACCATAGAATTTATAAAAATATCATGAGAAAAAAACTAGAAGAAAATATAAAAAATATATTAAAAGAAAAATTTGAACAAGATTTTGATATAAAATTAGATGTTCCTGCAAAACAAGAGCATGGAGACTTTGCTTTACCATGTTTTACTTTTTCAAAATTATTCAAAAAAGCTCCTAATATAATTGCAGAAGAAATAAGACAATTTATTTTAGAAAAAAATATTGATTTTATAGATGAAATTACTCCTATTGGACCTTATTTAAATTTTAAATTAAAAAAATCTAGCTATTTTAATAAAGTAATTAATGATATTTTAGCTAGTAATGAAAATTATGGAAAAAGCACTTTAAATGAAAACAAAAAAATAATGGTAGAGTTTTCTTCTCCTAATACTAATAAACCTTTACACTTGGGACATATAAGAAATAATATTTTAGGTGATGCTATTAGTAATATATTAGCTTTTTCTGGTTATAAAGTAATTAGATCTAACTTATTAAATGATAGAGGCATTCATATATGTAAATCTATTGTTGCTTGGCTAAAATTTGGAAATGGAGAAACCCCTGAAAGTTCAAATTTAAAAGGGGATCATTTTGTTGGTAAGTATTATGTTATTTTTGAAAAAAAATTAAAAGAAGAACTTGATAATTTTGTTAAAGAAAAAAATGTAAATTTATCAGAATTAGAAGAAAGAGAAAAAGATAAATTTATGGAAGAAGAGTTTTACCCTAATTCTGAATTAATGAAACAAGCTAGAGAAATGCTTGTAAAATGGGAAAATTCTGATGAAGAAACTATAAAAAATTGGAAATTAATGAATAGTTGGGTTATAACTGGTTTTAAACAAAGTTATGAAGATTTAGGTATAAAATTTGATAAATACTATTTTGAAAGTGAAACTTATAAATTAGGTAAAGAATATGCTTTGCAAGGAATAGAAAAAGAAGTTTGTTATCAAAAGGAAGATGGTTCTGTTTGGGTAAAATTACCTGAGAAAAAATTTGGAAACGATAAGCTTTTATTAAGAAAAGATGGCACTTCCGTATATATGACTCAGGATATAGGAACTACTTTTTTAAAATTCAAAGATTTTAATTTAGATAAAGCTGTTTGGGTTGTTGGCTCAGAACAAGAATATCATTTTCAAGTTTTGTTTAAAATAATGGAGTTACTCGGTTTAACTAATAGTGAATCTTGTTATCATTTAAGTTATGGCATGATTTATTTACCAGAAGGAAAAATGAAATCACGTGAAGGTAAAGTAGTAGATGCAGATGATTTAGTTTTGGAAATGAAAGAAAAAGCTCAAGAAGAAATAATAAAAAGAAATAGACCTTTTTCTGAAAAAGAATTAAAAACTATATCCAATATAGTTGGTTTGGGAGCTTTAAAATATTATATTTTACAATATAGTGCAAAAACTGATTTTGTTTTTGATCCTAATGCCTCAATAGATTTTAATGGGAAAACAGGGCCCTATATACAATATACACACGCTCGTATTTCTAGCCTAATAAAAACTATTGGAGAATTAAATTTAGAAGCTGTTGATTATAGTTACTTAAAAAATAAAGAAGATTTTGAATTATTAAAACTTTTAGAACAATTACCTCAAGTTATTTCAAAATCGGCTGAAACTTATAATACGTCTTTTATTGCAGAGTATTTATATAATTTGGCTAGTTCTTTTAATAGTTTTTATAGTAAAGCTGATAATAAAATAAAAGATATGAATACAGAAGAGCAAAAACCTAGATTAGCTATTGCTAAAGCATGTAAAATTGTTTTATCAAATGCTTTAAATTTATTTGGTATTACAGCTCCAGAGCAAATGTAATAATACTATCTTTTATTTGCAAATTCTAATAAATCGATAAAAAAGTTTTCTGTTATATTTTTTGTATTTACATAACTATCAATACAATCAATATATTTATCAATTTTTTCTAACAAAACAGAGATCTTTTTTATTTTATTTTCTGATAATTCAGAGTTTTTAAATTTTTCCCAAAAAGACCTTTGAAATGAAATAAGAAAGTTTTTTATTTCTTCTTTTTCTAGAGCATTTAATTCTTCAGCCAACTCTGTTACATGTAAATAATTTTTTGGTAAATATTTTTTTACTTCTAAAATATTTTTTTCTTGAACTCCATCTGATTTTATAGGTATAGTTTGACATCTTGAAATAATTGTAGCTAAAAGATTTTCAGTAGAATCTACTGATAAAATAATAATACTAAAAGGAGTAGGTTCTTCTAAGGTTTTTAATACAGCGTTACTAGAAGCTTCTTGCATTTGTTGAGCATTTTGTAAAAATAAGATTTTCTTTTTAGCTGTAATAGGTGAAGTTAGAGTATCACTTATTAATTCTCTAATTTGATCTATTTTTATAACTTTACTTTTTTCATCTTGATTTTTATAAATTTTATAATCTGGATGCTGATTATTATCCATCATTTTACAATTTATACAATTATCTTCACCAGTTTCACTTTTACATAACAAAATTTTAGAAAAAATCTTAACAATTTCATCTACTTTTTCTGTATTTTTACCAGAAAAAATATAGGCATGAGCAATATTATTTCTAATATAAGAACTAGCTAAAATATGGTAAGCTGTTGGTTCGGTTTCTTTTATTTTTTCTAAAATAGATGGACAATCAATCATTATTTATAAATAGTTTTTTTCATATAATATCTTTTATGTCCTTTAGGACAATCTTCTAAGACCCCAAAAACTTGATAACCTAGTTTTTTATAAAATTTTTGAGCCTGAAAATCAAAGGTATCTAAATGTATTAAGTTAAAATTATGATTTTTAACAATTTCTTCAAATCTTTTCATTAATTTAGATCCATATCCAAGATGCCTTAATTCATCACTAACCCATAAAATATCTAAAAAAACACAATCCCAATAAGCTACAGCAATTAAGCCAGCTTTTATTTCACCCTCAGCATTTTTTATTAATAAGCAAATTCTTTGAAAATTTAAATTTGGAATATTTCTTTCATTAAATGATACTATTTTTTTACTTAATTCTTGGCAATCTTCATCTGTATGTTCTTCTATTATTTCCAATTCTTCTGGCATATATTTCCCTAAGATTTTATTCTAAGCATAATAATACAAACATTAAAATATATAATAGTTATTGTAAAATATCAACTTTAGCTTATTAATAAACTAATAAAAGTATGTGTTATGTAATTTAGTAATTAAAAAAAGATAAATTATACCGAAAATAACTTTTACAAAATGTCAGGGCGTAAAATTTTCGCCCAAACAAGCAATAGCTAAAACAAAAATTGTTCTAAGTTAATTTTTTACTTTTACTTAATAAAAAAAATAATTTTAATTTTTTTAATTTCTTAGATTACACTTTTTATAGATATTTATAAGACTAACTATACTTAAACCCTCATTATTAAAAATAAAGTGATAAAGCTTATTACATTTTTTATTAATTAACGGTAAAATTAAAGATATAAAAATTAGAAATGTAATATTTTAGGAGAAGCTTTGATGAAAAGTGGTAGCCAACTTGTAGCTAAAATAAATGAGTTGCAGGATAAAAGAAAGTACCAAGAACTTAACTGGGAAGGTACCTTTGAAGAATACTTGGATTTAGTTGTTAATAATCCCAAAGTTACTAGAAATGCTTATCAAAGACTATATGATATGATAGTTTCTTATGGGCAACATGAATATAATGAATATAAAAAGAAAATCACCAGATATAAATTTTTTGATGATCCTATAGAAAATGGAAAAGATTCTGTTTTTGGTATTGATATTCATTTAATGAAACTTGTAAGAGTTTTTAAATCTGCTGCATTAGGTTATGGAACTGAGAAAAGAATTATACTTTTACATGGTCCTGTAGGTAGTGCTAAAAGTACTGTAGCAAGAATGTTAAAAAAAGGTATTATAAACTACACCAAAAGTAATGAAGGTGCTGTTTACTCTTTTTATTGGACTTTAGAAAACGCTGAAGGAAAAGAAGAAGTTTTTCATTCTCCTATGAATGAAGATCCACTTTGCTTAATTCCTATGGAAATGAGAGAACAAATTTTTGAAGAAATAAACTCTAATTTACCAGAAGATATGAAATATAAAGTAAAAGTTCATGCAGAGCTTTGTCCAGCTTCTAGATATATTTATAACGAATTAATGAAAAAATATGATGGAGATTGGTCTAAAGTTATAAAACATATAAAAGTAAAAAGAATAGTTTTTTCTGAAGAAGATAGAGTAGGTATTGGTACATTCCAACCTAAAGATGAGAAAAATCAAGATTCTACAGAGCTTACTGGTGATATTAATTATAGAAAAATCGCAGAATATGGTTCTGATTCAGATCCAAGAGCATTTAATTTTGATGGTGAATTTAATATAGCTAATAGAGGTCTAATCGAATTTATAGAGATTTTAAAATTAGATGTAGCTTTCTTATATGATTTATTAGGTGCTTCACAAGAAAGAAAAATAAAACCTAAGAAATTTGCTCAAACTGATATAGATGAAGTTATTATTGGTCATACTAATGAACCAGAGTATAAAAAATTACAAAATAATGAATTTATGGAAGCTTTAAGAGATAGAACTATAAAAATAGATATTCCTTATATCACCAAACTTAAAGATGAAATAAGAATTTATGAAAGAGATTTTAGTACTAAAAAAATAAAAAAACATATAGCTCCTCATACCATAGAAGTTGCAGCTATGTGGGCTGTTTTAACCAGATTAGAACAACCTAAAAAAGCTAATTTGACTATGCTTCAAAAATTAAAACTTTATAATGGACAAAGTGTTACTGGTTATACAGAAGACAATGTAAAAGAATTAAGAAAAGAAGCTGTAAGAGAAGGTTTACAAGGTATTTCTGCTAGATATATACAAGATAAAATTTCTAATGCTTTGGTAAGCGAGTTAGAAGAAGATTATATTAATCCTTTTATGGTAATGACAGAACTTGAAAGTGGTTTAAAACATCATTCTTTAATTAGCAGTGAAGAAGACAAAGCTAGATATAAAGAGCTTTTGGCAGTAGTAAGAGAAGAATATGAAAACATAATTAAAAGTGAAGTTCAAAGAGCTATTTCTGCTGATGAAGAAGGTATTGCTCAACTTTGTGCAAATTATATTGATAATATAAAAGCTTATACTTTAAAAGAAAAAATCAGAAATAAATATACTGGCAGAGATGAAGAACCAGATGAAAGATTAATGAGATCTATAGAAGAAAAAGTAGAAATACCAGAAAATCGTAAAGATGATTTCAGAAGAGAAATAATGAACTATATCGGAGCTTTAGCTGTTGATGGTAAAACATTTACTTATTCTACTAATGCTAGATTACAAAAAGCTTTAGAATTAAAACTTTTTGAAGATAAAAAAGATAGTATCAAATTAACTAGTTTGGTTTCTAATGCTATAGATGAGAAAACTCAAAAACAAATTGATATTGTTAAAGAAAGACTTATCAAAAATCATGGTTATACAGATGCTTCTGCTACAGATGTATTAAATTATGTGGCGAGTATTTTTGCTAGAGGTGATGCTAAGTAAATCTTAACTCACACAAATTTTTTCACCCTCTCTAATAATTTAGAGAGGGTGTTTTTTATTTTTATTTTTATTAGAGAATACCTCAGAGCTCTGCTCTGGGGTTTCAGGGGTACGGGGTTGTCCAAAAAGCAATTTTTTACGAAAAATATTGGTGTAAAACCAAGTATTTTCGTAGGGGTAAAGCACTGCTTTGCCCGTTTTTGGACACCCCCGCTCCCTTCCTCCTGCGGGTTAATACCCTGTAGAAGGTCTTAAATTTATTTTAGTATAAAGCTTCTAATTCATTTTTAAATTTTTCATATACAGCTTTTCTTCTTACTTTTAGAGATGAAGTTAATAAGTTTTCTTCGACAGTAAGTTGATTGGGGCTAATATAGAATTTTTTGAGTGTTTCGTAAGAAGGTAAATTTTTATTTACAGTTTCAATTTGTTCTGTAACTAATTTATTAAGTCCTTCTGTTTTTAATAATTCAGACCAAGCAGTAGTAGTGTCATTCAAATTTTCTCTTACATGTTGTTCGTTAAGAGTTACCAAACAAGTAAGGAATTTTTTACCATCTCCATAAACTACTAAATGATTTATATAAATATTATCTTGGAACATTCTCTCTATATTTTGAGGTGGAACATTTTTACCACCTGCAGTAACTAAAATTTCTTTTTTACGATCTATAATTTTCAAAAAGCCTTCTTCTGTCCAAAGACCAACATCACCTGTTTTGAACCAACCATCATCATCAAAAGTATTTTTAGTAGCAGTTTCATCTTTATAATAGCCTAAGAAAATATTAGGGCCTTTAGCAAGAATCTCTCCATCTTCTGCTAATTTTACTTGAACACTTGGATAAGGAACTCCAACGGAATCAAAATTAAATTTATCTTTTCTATTCATAGTAAGTGTAGGAGAACATTCTGTTAAACCATAACCTTCTATAATTAAAAATCCAGTTGAATAAAAACCTTCTTTGATTTCTTTTTTCAAACCCGCTCCACCAGAAAGACCAAAAGTTAATCTTCCTCCTGTAACTATATCAAAAGCTTTTTTCAAATCATTTTTATCTGTAGTTTGCATAAGATTATAAATTTTTTCCCAATAAGCAGGAACAGATAAAAATACATGAGGTTTTACTTCTTTTAATTTTTCAATTAACTCTTTATGATTTGCAAAATAACTTTGCCAACCCAATCTGTTTCCTAACATAATAGAACCACTTCCAAAAGTATGAGAAAGAGGTAACCAATGTAAATCAACTGCATTTTCTGGAATATATTTAGCATTTAAATTAATCCAATCAGTCGAACTAGATTGCAAATTGGCATGAGTTAACATAACTCCTTTTGGTAAACCTGTAGTACCTGAAGTATAAATAATTGTAGCAATATCTTTATTAGAAATAGAATTGAATCTTTCTTTAGATTGTTCTATGTTATTTTTACCTATTTCTAGGGCTTCATCAAAATTTAATACTTCTAAGCCTAAATCTAAATCACCTTTTTTATTATCTAAAACAACTATTTTTTCTATTTTTCCTTTTTTTACTTTAGCTATAGTAGATAAAAAAGCACTATCACAAAATAATATTCTTGAATCTGAATGATCAAAAAAGTATTCTAATAAATCTGGTTGAGATGCTGGGTAAATAGGAACAGTTATTAATCTGGCACCTTGTATGCCCAATTGAGTTACACACCAATTAAAACTATTTTGTCCTAAAATAGAGGCTTTTTCTTGAACTTCAAAGCCTGATTTTGATAAAAAAGCGGTTATTTGAGTTACTTTTTCGGCATAAGTATTCCAACTTATAGAGTCATACCCATTACCATTTGGAATAAAGAATCTAGTTTTATCTCCATGCTTTTTTGCTTCTACAAGCAAATCTAATGTTAAGTGGGTTCCTATTTCCATTATATACTCCTTAGAATTTATAAAATACTTTGGTATTTTACCATATATTTAGAAGTAAGATTAAATAAAAATAAAAGAACTATTATCTAATTTTATTATACTCAAAAAGAATTGTTTTACATTTTTTCAGTCAGTGAATCTATAGATGAAACAGTTGGTTGCAAACAGTTGGTTTCAACCAACTGTTTCAGGAGAATATCCACTATTTCAGGAGAATATGATTTTGAAAAAATGCAAACTATAAAATATTAACTATATATATTTTAATCGGCAAAGCTTTTTGAAATCCAATCCATAGCTTCAGGAGCAGAAACTAAATCTAGATGGTTTAAATTCATTACTTTGCTATCTGCTAAAACAGCTCCATTACCTGTTAAATCTTTAGTTGCACTTGCACTATATGTAAATAAAACTCCATCACTTTTACCTGTATATTCATTTAAAATTCCAGGTACATTATTTTTATCCCCTGCTAAATTATATACTTTAACACTAGGATCTACAGGTGATTTCATAAGTTTATCAACTATATTTCCACCTTTTTTAATTAAAACATCTATTCCATCTGTATAACTAGTAAAACCTTGTCCTCCATTATATGAAGTGTACCAATCTTGTTCTACCATAGGTAATGGATATACTTTGTCCAATCTAGCAAGCATTTGTAATTGACCTTTAAAATAACCGCTATCTATATACATTTCTTTTGTTTCTATCCATTGACCTTTCCAAAGCATTTTTTTCCAAGATAAAGGAGCATATTTTACAGCGTTTCCATCATCTTCAATTAAGCCCCAATTTATTACAGGGTGTCTAAAAGAAAAATCAATACCTCTATGCGGAGCACCTATAAACATAGCTTTTCTGATATTTTTCTTAAAAGGATTAATTTTATCAAAAACATTAGAAGTGTGTAATCTTAAAGTAAAACCACCTTTACTATGACCCAAAGCATCTACTTTTTCTGCTTTAGTAATTTGTTTTATTCTTTCTATGGCTCTTCCTACATGAGAACTCCATACAAAACTATCTCCATGTTTATTTGAGAAAGTAATAGCAAAAACTCTGAATCCTTTACTTTTTAAATATTGTGCTAAGCCTTGTTTTTTTCCATCACCTTCAGGATCTGCCCAAGATCTAGTAGCTGTAGTATTTGCACCATGTATTAATAAAATAGGGGTTTTATTTTTTAATTCTTTTGGCTCTCCCATATCATGTAAACAAAAATCTGTTGCAGGAGGTAAATCTGTTCCAAAAGTATTTATGATATCTTGATCTCTATGTCTTCCTCTTTGTAACATTAACTCTGGATCTATAGACTCATTAGTAGCTCTAATTAACTCAATTTTGTTCCAAAATTTAGGATTATCTAAAGTTTTTACAACTGTAAATCCTGAAGAACCTTGAGTATTTATATCTTCGCTTAGTATTTGTGTTTGTGTATTTTCTTGTAAATTTGTGCCTGTATAAGTTTGGCATGAAAAAAGTAAAGTTAATGACACTAATATAATAGACTTAAGTTTATTCACTTTGTAAACCCCAAAACATTGGATTAAAAATATTAAATTTAATATATGTATTATAACATTGTAATATATTTTTTTTAATAGAATATTAAGATAAAACAATATTTTTATTAAGAAAATAAAAGTAATTTTTAATAAAGCCTAAAAAATATTTTCTTTAACAGCGGGTTGCAACCCGCTGTTTAAAGTAACTGTTTTGCTTGTAACCCGCTGTTTAAAAAATTTACTCAGTAATTATTAAGACTTACTAATTACATAATAAAATTATGAAAATAACTATAATAAAAAATTACGCTATGATTATATATTATGAAAAGATTATTTTTTATTTTATTTTTTATACTAACTTTTACTAGTAAAGTACTAGCAGAAGATATTCTTAATCAAGATAATATTTTTGTCTCTTATAAACCAGAACAAAAAGTTTTAGCAAATACCATAAAAGATTTAGCTTCAACTTCTTATCAGGAAATAAGTAAAAAAATACCCCTAAAAGAAAAACTACCACTTAATATTCGTTTATTGGATAACACAGATTTTAAAAAAATGTATGGCGAAAAAGAATCTCTTATTCAAGGAGTTGCCTATTCTGATAATAATTTAATTGTTTTAAAAGCTGAAAATATTTTTAAAACATCTAAGAATGATATTAAGAATTTAATAGATCATGAAATCATTCATATTTTTTTAGGTAATTATATTTCACATCAAAATAATGAAAAACTACCTAGATGGTTTAATGAAGGAGTAGCACAATGGTATTCTTCTGGAATTAGTGAATTATTTTCAACTGATTATCAAAATAGTTTACAAGCGGCTTTTTTAACTAATAATTTAATTCATTTTTCTCAAATTACTAATACATTTTCTACAGATAAAAATAGTTTTATTTTAGCTTATGCTCAAAGTCTAAGTATTATAGATTTTATGGTAAAAAAATATGGTGAAGAAAAGTTATGGCTTTTAATAAAAAAATTACCTGAATATAATGATTTAAATTCTGCTTTTAAAAATATTTATGGTTTAGAATTTTATACTCTTGAAGATGATTGGAGAAATGTAAATAAAAAAAGTACTTATACTTGGGATTATTATTTAAGTACTCATATTACAAATTTTATTGACTTTACAGTAGGTTTAGTAGCCTTATTTGTTTTTATTATTTTATATTTTAGAAATAAAAAGAAAAAAAAGCTACTATTATTAGAAGAAGAAAGCTAATTTACATATTAAAAACTGAGCCTATAACTTCTTTTAAACCTTGTTCTATTTCTTTAGGTGGTTTATTATTTACAATACATTTACTTAGATGATCATTTACATAAGCTTCACCAAACTTTTTTATAGCATTATTAGCTGCTTTTAAGAGTCTGATAGTTTGTACACAATCTTTATTTTCTTCTGTTTGAAGAGTTCTTTTAATAGCTTCCAATTGACCGATTATTCTATTTAATCTGTGTATTAGCTCTTTATTTTCTGTTTCTATGTTATCATCAATAACAACATCTTTTTTCTTCATAGTATATTATTCCATAATATAATACATAAAATATTATATACCATACAGAGTATTATATTAAAATAAAAGTAAAAAAACTTTTTATTATTTTTATAATATAAAATGAATTTAATACCTCCTGCTGGGTTGATAGTCCATAGGATTAAGGGAGCGGTGGCTCTGAGGTGTTATCTAATGAAAATAAAATCTAAAAATTTAGATAATTTTTAGATACATTAATAAAAATAAAATGCTATATTAATAATAACTATTAATTTTTAGGAGCTTTGGAATAAAATGAACAAAGTTAAATATACACTTATTGCATCAATATTATTTTCAACTGTATTTACTAATAATGTATTTGCAAGAGAATTAAATACACATAGTACTGAAACTAAAATAGGTGCTAATAATAACAATAATGAGGTGTATTGGAATGATACAGGATTAGATTATTATGATAAATATGATTATGATAAAGCTATAGAATGCTTTAATAAAGCTTTAGAGATAAATCCTAAATACTCATTAGCTTATTATAATTTAGGCATTGTTTATAATAAAAAGAAAGATTATGACAAAGCAGTTTCTAGTTATAAAAAAGCTATTGAACTTTCACCTAAAGATGCTAAATCTTATAATAATTTAGGTCTAATTTATTATAATAACAAAGAAACTGAAAAAGCTATTGGAATGTACAAAAAAGCTTTAGAAGTAGATCCTAATTATTCATATTCTTATAATAATTTAGGAAATGTTTATTTTGATAACTATGATTATGATAAAGCTATAGAAGTTTATAAAAAAGCTAGCGATGTAAATCCAGCTAATGCATTAGCATACAGTAATTTATGTAATGCATATAATATGCAAAAAAAATCAGATTTAGCCATAGAAAGTTGTAAAAAATCTATTTTATTAAATTCTAAAGATCCTATTACATATAGTAACTTGGGAGATGCTTACAAAAATAAATATGATTTCCAAAGTGCTATTACTGAATACCTAAAGTCAATAGAACTAGAGCCTGCTGATGCTATTACTTGGGAACATTTAGCTTATTCTTATAGTGGTAATTTTCAGTATGATAAAGCAGAAAATGCTTATAAAAAAACATTAGAGTTAAATCCTAATTCTTATACTGCTTATAATGATTTAGGTTTTGTTTATGAAAAACAAATGTTATTTGATAAAGCTTTAGAATCTTATAAAACTGCTATAAAAATAAACCCAAAGGCAGCTATTTCTTATTATAATATTGGAAACCTTAATTATAGTAAAAGAGATTATTTATCTGCTATAGAAGCTTATAAAAAAGCTGTAGAAATCAACTCTAAATATGTAGATGCCTATAATAATTTGGGTAATGCTTATGATGCTCAAAAAGACTATAAAAATGCAGTGGAAGCTTATAAAAAATCAATAGCTATAGATCCTTCTAATGCTGATTCTTATTATAATTTAGGTAATACTTATAACCACTCTAATGATTATGATAAAGCTATAGAAAGTTTTAAAATGTCTATTAATTTAGCTCCTAACTATGCTGATGTTAATAATAATTTAGGGTTGGCTTATTATAAAAAGAAAGATTATGATAAAGCCTTACCTTATTATGAAGCTGCAATAAAGATAGATCCTTATTATTATATTTCTCACAATAATATCGGATTACTTTATTATGATAAAAAAGAATATGATAAAGCTATAGAATCTTATCAAAAAGCTATTGAAGTTTTTCCAGAATACGCTTTAGCTTATGATAATTTAGGATTAGCTTATGAAGCTAAAAAAGAATTTAAATTTGCTATTGAAATGTACAAAAAAGCTTTACAGTATGATCCATATAATACTTCTATAAAAGCTCATTTAAATAGATTGGAAAGTAAATAATTAACTAATAATTAGTGAACAGTTAAAATTTATAAAAAAAATAATTTTACTGTTCATTTATTTTTTTTATAGCTAAAATAGCTTGATTTTTTATTATTTCTTCTTCGTTTTTAGCTAATTCATCTAAAATAGATAAATATTTTTTATCTTTACTTTTAGAAATCATAGCAATAATGTTTCTTAAAAAACCTTTTAGTTTAGCTCTTTTAATAGGACTATTTTTAAAAGTTTTAGAAAAAGTTTCTTGATCTAATTTTAGCAAATCTTCTATATCTAAATTATCTATCCAAGGTCTTTTTTGAAAGTTTTCTTCATGTGTAATACTAGCAAAAGTTTTATTCCAAGGACAAACATCTTGGCAAATATCACAACCCAAAATATATCCATTTAAATTATTAATATGTTCTTCGGGTATATTATTTTTTGATTCTATAGTTAAATAAGAAATACACTTTGAAGCATCCAAAACACCTTCTTTTATAATAGCATTTGTTGGACAAGCTATCATACATCTATTACAAGAACCACAATGATTCTTATTAAAAGGGTTATCATAATTTAAATCTATATTTAAAAATATTTCTCCTAAAAGAAAATAAGAGCCTTTTTTATTATTTACCAAAAGAGTATTTTTACCTATCCACCCCAAACCAGCTCTAACAGCTAATTCTCGTTCTAAAATAGGTGCTGTATCAACATAAGTACGACCTGTAATACTTGGATCTAAAGTTTTTATATATTCAAAAAGTAAGTTTATTTTTTCTTTAAAAAAATCATGGTAATCATTATTTAGTGCATATTTAGCTATTTTAAATTTTTTTGGTTCATAATTAGTATAATAATTATAAGCCAAGCATACAATAGATTTGGTTTCTGGAAGTAATTCTTTTGGGTTATGTCTTTTTTCAATATTTCTTTTTAGATATTCCATTTCTCCAGCATAACCATTTTCAATCCATTGGTTGTAAAAATCAATATTTCCAATTTCTTCAGAATTAGTTATACCAATTAAAGAAAAACCCAAATCATAGGCATACTCTTTTATTTTAGTTGTTAAATTTTTTTCTAAATTCAAAATTAAAACCTTAATTATTTTAATAAAATGTATAGAAATAAAAACTAATTTAATACGATTTTTATTTTATAGCCATAATTGTATAAATGGAGTATAAAATTATCTTTATATAACATTATTTTTATTATTTAAATTTTTTCAAAAATACAAAAAATAAAATTTTGCTTTTGACCTGTTGGTGTTATATGATCAATTTTAAAAGAATCAATTTTTTTAAAGTAATCTTTAAAAATTAAAATCATTTCATCTTCTGAATATTGTTTAATATCTATACCACTACATTTTTTAGGTCCTTGTTTAGAAAAAGAGCCAATTATAAGTATTCCTGAGTTTTTTAGGGTTTGATAAACTATTTTTACATATTTCATAATATCTATATCACTAGTTAGGAAATGAAATGTAGCTCGATCATGCCATAAACCATATAACTTTTGAGGCTTAAATTCTGTTATATCAGAAACTAACCATTCAATTTTTTCAGATTCTTTTCCTAATCTTTTTTTTGCTCTAAAAATTACTTGTTCAGAAATATCAAGAACTGTAATATTTTTATAATTTAAGTTTAACAAATTTTCTGCTAATAAACTATCTCCACCACCTACATCAATTATATTATCATTTTTAGTAAGGTCTAATTTTCTGATTATATTTATTGAAGTTTCTGGTATTTCTTGATACCAGCTAACTTCATTTAATTGTTTTTCTTGATAAATATTTTCCCAATGCTCTTTTCTATTAAAGTTTTTCATAAAGATAATTAAAATTTTTTCCTAATGTTTCTTTCATACGAATTGCAACTAACCCACCAGATAAAAAAGTAATAAATGCAACTAACCAAATTGCTACATTTAAACCAAAAAAGTCTGATGTTATACCAGAAATAATTGCTCCTATTGCATATCCTGAATCTCTCCATAAACGATATATACCAACAGATGAGGCTCTCCATGAAGGATGAGCTACATCTCCAATAGATGCTAGTAATGTAGGATAAACCATTGCTGTGCCAATTCCAAGCAATAATCCACCAATAGCAAAGCCTATAAAAGATATTGATATAACAGTAGTAATAATACCAATAACTTGAATCCACATTCCCCAAACAATTAGCCATTTTCTACCAATTTTATCTGACAAATGACCTGTCCAAAGTTGAGATATACCCCAAGTCATAGGATAAATAGCCGATAAAGTTCCAATAGTTTTTATATCTAAACCTTGATTTGCAAAAAATAGAGGAAAAAGTCCCCATGCCATACCATCATTCAAATTATTTACAAATCCTGCTTGTGTTACAGAAGAAAGATTTTTATCCTTAAATGATGTTTTTATAAATAGTTCTTTTTGAGTAATTTCTAAATATTCTATTTTCTGATTATTTTTAGCTTCATATTCTGCATATTCCTTAGTTTCCTTTACAATAAAAATACTAATAAAAAGCCCCAAAATAACATATAAAATTCCAAGATAAAAAGGTTGTGGGCGTAAACTATATTCTTCTGCTATATAACCTGTTATTAATGCTGATATAGCAACAGCAAAATATCCTGCAAACTCGTTAAAACCCATTGCTAAACCTCTTTTAGATGAGCCAACCAAATCAATTTTCATAATTACTGTAGTTGACCAAGTTAAACCTTGACTGATTCCTAATAAAATATTTGCAAAAAGAATCCAACTCCATGATGATGCCCACATAAGTATAAAAGGGAATGGAATTGAAAATAACCAACCTATAACTAATACAATTTTTCTTCCATATTTTTCAGAAAATCTTCCTGCAAAATAATTTGTAAAAGCTTTTGTAAATCCAAATATAATTATAAAAGAAAGAATTGCTGATTTAGCAATTATATTGAATTCATTTTCAGCAATAGCAGGTAAAATACTTCTTTCTAAGCCTATCAAAGCACCAACAATAGCATTTACTATTACAAGAATAAAAAATTGAGCTAAATTTTCTTTCAATCCTAATACAGGAGTTTTTTTAGTATTCATTTTATATAATTCATAAATTTGAAAAAACTACAGGGAAATTTTTTTTAGCCCAATCATTAATACTATCTTGTAACCTAAATGATTTGAAGCCATTTTTATTTAAAATTTCTAAAGCTTTAATTGATAAAATACAATGTTTACCTCGACAATAGGCGACTATATCCTTATTATTAGGTATATTTTTTATTTTATTTTCAATTTCTGATAATGGGATTGAAATAGCACCTTTAATATGTGCATTTTCATATTCTTCTTTTGGTCTTACATCAATAAGTAAAATTGAATTTTCAGAAATACGTTTAAATAATTCTTCAGCTTTTATTTCTTCATAATTATTTGAATTATTAAATTTATTTTTTATCTTTTCAATTTCTGATAATTGATTTTCTGCTAAGTTATATACTGAATTAATAAAATTACTTACAGATTCATCAGATAATTTATAAAAAACATACATACCCCTTTTTTCTGATTCTATAAAATTAGATTCTTTTAAAACTTGAAGATGTTGAGATGTATTACCCATAGTCATATTAGTTTCTTTAGCTAAAACTTCTACCGTTCTTTCACCTTGAGCTAGAATATCTAACAATTCTAATCTTTTAGGGCTTGAAATAGCTTTTCCAATTCTTGCAAATTGTTCATATATATTATTTCTTGACATATTAATAAATTATTCTATTAATTACTTAAATAGTATTATATCATTATTTTTAAATTTGGTATGTAATTATGAAATTATTATAAAATAAATATTCATATTAATAATAATATTGTCAGTAAAAGTCTCTAAAAAATTTAAATTAAAAATAGGTGATTTTTAATGGAAAGGCAAAGCCTAAAAAAAATTATAAAATATACCAAAGGGGAGGCCTCAATATATCTATATAACTATAAAAACTACTTAATAAGCTCAGACTTTCCATAATTATTATAACATTATTTTTAATAATTCTAAATATTTCTATGAACTTGAGGCGTTTCAGGAGTTGGATAACCAGCTTTACCAAATGTTGAAACAATTTTTTTATTAGTATCAAAATATACTTGCCAATAATTATCTGTATGAGTATAAGGTCTTACACAAAGTACAGGACCTTCAGCTGTAAAATTTAATATTTCTATATCAGGAGCAGGACTTTCTGCTACATTAGCAATAAGTGGAATTTCTTTTTTTAATAGAGAAATAGCTTCTTCTACATTAACAGTATTAGCAATTTTTGCTACACAATCTACTCTTCTAACAGGTAAAGCACTAAAATTTTGAATATTATCAGAAAAAATCTTATTATTTCCTATAATTGTAATTACATTATCAGGGGTAATAATAGTTGTTCCAAACAAACCTAGTTCTTTTACTGTTCCAAGAGTACCACCAGCTGAAATAAAATCACCTACCTTATATGGTCTTAATATTTGCATAAATACTCCAGCTGCAAAATGAGTTAATAAACCTCCCCATGCAGTACCAATAGCCAAACCTGCTCCAGCTAATAAAACAGAAAAAGAAGTAGTTTTCACACCAAAAATATCTAAAATTGATAAAACTAAAACTATATTAAGTATTCCAGTTATTATTGAATTTAAGTATTTTGATAAAGTAGGATCAATTTTACCAGTTTTTGAAACAAATGACCCTATAAGATTCATAAATACAGATATTAACCATCTACCAATTATCCAAGCAGCTAATGCTGCTAATACTTTTAATGAAAAAGACATACCTTCATTCATAATAAAATCAATAATTTTTTCAATATTCATAAAAAACTCCTTTAAAATTTAATATTTGTAGTTTTTTAGACTATCATAAATTTAATTTAGATAATATAAGGGTTTATGATGTTTATATGTTTTTATTTGTAAATATAAGTAAATTTATTAATTTATTTAGTAAAATCAACTAATTTAAGCTTACTTATATCTGCATCAGATGTATTTAAAATTCCTTTTTCATTTAATTCTAATTTTGATATTTCTTCTGTGGAGTTATTAGTAAAATCTTTAACTTGTAATTTATAATATTTTTCTGTTTCAGAATAAAGCTTATTAATTAATAAAATATCACCTTGTTTAGGATAAAATTTAGCATAATAAGGTAAAAAAGTATTTTTCTGAGTTAATACTAATAACTCTGTTTCTATTATATTTGCAACAATTTTTTCAGATGATCTAGGTTTTAATGTTAAACTTGATTTATATTCATTTTTTTCATATATAAAAACATAAGCTATTTGATCTGTATCATTTTGAATTTTATATTCGATATTTTTATTATTTTCAACATTTTTAGGATAAACTATTTCTTCATTATTATATTTTATAGTTATTTTATCCTTGTTTAATAATATACTATTATTTTCCCAAGAAAGCATTGTACTATCAGTTTTACCTTCATTTTTTGTAGTAGTTATATTAAGGTTATCTGGAATAACTATATTATTATTAGTTATTTTAGTTATAATTCCGATTAATTTATTATAATAAAGTTCTTTTTCTGGGCTAGGAAAATTAAAAACATTTTCTAATAAATCTTTAGTTTCTAATAAAATAGGATCATTTATATCAACATTTTTTCTATTTGGAGATAAATGAATATAATCTGTTGTTATAGACATATTTTTTAGCTGCATAACAGAATCATCAAATTTCAATTTTCCATACATAGGGGCAAATTCTCTTTTATAATCCATTAATTTAGATAAAAATAATTTACCTTTTTTATCTGTAATTTCATTAATAGATTTTATCTCTGTATTTTGAGTTTCTTTATAAGCTAAAAGATAATCATTCATAGTATCTTTATTTTTAAAAGTAATAAAAGTGAATCCAGCTAAAATAATAGGTAAAATAATTATAGCTATTATTTCAGAAGAAAATTTATATTTTCTAGTTATTCCTTTAGAATCCATAGGAAATAAAAATCCTATTATTGTAGTTAATACTAGATTAAAAAATATTGAAAAAATAAGTGTTCTTTTAAATGTAATTAAATGAAGCATATATTTAGAAGAAGGCCCTTGTATATTGGTATAATTTAGTTTTTCTGATAATTCCAAAACACTTGTTGAAACAAAAAAACTATAAAAAGTATTAAATAATAAATAAGTTGTAGCTGTTAAAAAAACTAGTCTGAAAACATTTGTTATTAATTTATCAGCTAAAGAAGCTGTTTCTATTATTTTTGCCGAATTATACTCTATTTTAGTTTCTTTAGGAATTTGATTTACAGTAGTATTTTTTAAATCTCCAAGCATACTTTTATCATTAGAAATAGTAGTTTTTCTAAAAGAATGACCCGCTTGAATACTTAATAAATCTCTTTCCATATCTTCAAAACCTTGATATCTTTTTTCTTTATTTTTATTCATTGCTTTTAAAATAACAGCTTCCAATTCGAAAGGTATATTTTTATTTATAACTCTAGGCATAGGAGGGTTTTCAGAACCTAAAATTTTACTTACTACCTCACCTACAGTTTCTCCATCATAAGGTAATTTACCTGTTACCATTTGATAAAAACTAACTCCAAAAGAATAAATATCAGCTTTATTATCAACATTTTTAGAAGATCTTAGCTGTTCTGGAGAAATATACATAACACTACCCAAAATAGAGTTATCTTGGGTTAATTTAAGCTCATCTACTTCACTTTTTGCTATACCAAAATCTGTTAATTTTACTATTTTTTCATCAACTAAAATAATATTATCTGGTTTTATATCTCTATGTATAATTGACTGTGAATGTACATAAGTCATAGCTTTACAAACTTGTATAGATATATCTATACATTTATCTATAGGTATTAACCCTTCTTCTTCTATTATAGTTCCTATAGATTTACCTTCTAGAAATTCCATAACCATATAATGCTCATTATTTTCTTCTCCCAATTCGTACATACTTACAATATTATTATGTTTTAATTGAGCAATAGATTTAGCTTCTCTTTTGAATCTGGAAATAATTTCTTTTTTTTGCTCTTCTGTCAAAGAATCGCTTAATTTTAAAACTTTTATAGCAACTTTTCTACCTAATTTAAGGTCTTTAGCTAAATAAACTTCACCCATTCCCCCTTTACCAATTAGGTTAGTTATTTCGTAATCTTTTAAACTAAAATTCATTTTAAACCTCTAAGTTTTTTTTTGTATTTTACCATAAATGAAATTTTAAGTTTTTAACTTATCTCACAAAGTATAAAAATTTATTGAACAATAATTTTTGAATAATAAAAAATATATTATAAAATTTAATATATAAAATTTTTTGCTATGAATTGTATTTATGATAAAAAAACTTATTTTAGCTTTTACTTTTTTATTAATTACTAATAATGTTTTTGCTATGGAATTAGAAGAAACTAAAAACTTAATTTCAAAAACTGGAATTGGGATGAGTATAAAAGAAATTGATGATTTTAAAGATTTAAATTTTGAAAAAGCAGTTGATAAATTATTATCAGAAAATAACTCTAATTTAGAAAATAATCCACCTAATTGGGTTAATGAAGCTATTTATCATGATAAAAAAGAATTTAATGCAGAACAAAAAAAAGAGTATCAAAAAAAAAGAAATAGTCAAATAAAAGAATTAAAAACTTGGTGGTATAAAGAAATGATTACTACAGATTCTCCTATAACAGAACATATGACTCTTTTTTGGCATAATCATTTTACTTCAGGAGAAAAAAAAGTAAGACATCCTAAAATGATGTTTGAACAAAATCAAATTTTTAGAAAAAATGCTTTAGGGAATTTTAAAACTTTATTACATGAAATATCCAAAAATCCAGCTATGTTAATTTATTTAGATACTAATCAAAATAGAAAAAATAAACCTAATGAAAATTTTGCAAGAGAAGTATTAGAGCTATTCACTTTAGGAGAAGGTAATTATTCAGAAAAAGATATTAAAGAAGCTGCAAGAGCTTTTACAGGTTGGAAAATTAATAATCAAACGGGAGAATATTTTTTTAATAAAAAAACTTTTGATAATAAAGAAAAAACTTTTTTGGGTAAAAAAGGGAATTTTAATGGAGATGATATTTTAGATATTATTTTAGAACAACCTCAGACTTCAATATATATTACCAAAAAATTTTGGAAAGAGTTTATTTCAATAAATCCTGATAAAAAAGAAGTCGAAAGAATTGCAGAGGTTTTTAGAAAAAATAATTATGAAATAAAAGTACTTTTAAAAGAAATTCTTATGTCACCATTTTTTAATAAAAAAGATAATTATGGAAGTATGATTAAATCTCCTGTAGAATTGTTAGCTGGGACTTTTAGATTATTAAATATTCCTATTGAAGAAAATGATAAAAATATAGAGCAATTAGTAAAATATTCTGCAAGATTGGGTCAAGATATTTTTGATCCACCTAACGTAAAAGGTTGGGAGGGCGGTAAATTATGGATAAATTCCGATTCTTTTGTTAATAGAAAACAAGCCTTACAAAGAATAACTAGAGGAATGGAAATTTTTAGTAAAGAATATCAAGAAAAGCATTTAAACCTTCTACCTACAAAAAATACACAAAATATCTTTTTTGAAATGAATAGTAGCAATATTTTAGAAAATTATCTTTTCTCGACAAAACCTATAAATAAAATATCAAAAGAATTAGATACGCCTAATTTTGTTCGTAAAGCTATTTTAGATCCTGTTTATCAGTTAAAATAATCTTATTATTTTAATTATTAGGTTTAAATGGCCAACCACCATTTCCATTATTAGGTTTTAAGCTACTAGGTATTGTAGCTAAATCTCTTGCCATAGTAGATTTTGGATTAGAATTAGGATTTAATTTTAAAACTTCATTAGCCAAACCTTCATCAACTCTACTAAAAGAACTCTTTTTATCTTTTCTTTTTGCTATATCAGCATAATCTGGCATATAAGTAAGTAATGTACCAGCTTTATTTAAAACCCTTACATAACCAGCCATAAGTTGGTTTTGATATTGTATAAACATAAAATCAAAAGGGTTACTTTGATCTATATCTGCAATTAGTAAATTAGTATTTTCATGAGTTTCATTACCTGCAATTCTTACAGCTCCTCCGTATATATGTTGATAATTTTTTATAGAAGGATCATCAGTTGGTAATGCAGGTCTTTCAAATTTTGTACCATCATCAAAATGTAAAATTAATTTATCATTTTCTGTTTCAACTCTAGATACTCTCCCATTCATAACTGGAGGTGGGAATAAATTAGCTGGGATAATAATAATAGAATTACCTTCTAATCTTAGTCCTCTTTTTTCATCTAAAGTAATTAATTTACCTGTATTCAAACCAAAAAGGTCTAAAAGGCTTTTTACAGGAACTCCAGCAGTTTTTATATAATCAGGTTCTATTTTAACCAAACCATCAGGAGTAGCATTTACAGCTCCTCTCATCTCAAAACTAACAAAAATACCAGCTTGTTTTATTTTACCAGCTAAAGAAATTCTATTACCAGCTGTAATTGTATGAACTACATCTTTTAAAGGAGCATCAGCATAATTCAATGTAAAATTTTTAAGCAAATTATTCATTTGAGTCCCTTCCATAATAAGTTTAGCTTGATGAACTCTTACAGTAAAAGAGCTAGGATCATCAAAATTTACAGGATCTGTAATATTATTAGGAATCATGTGTCCAAATAAATCTTCAACTAATGCAGCAACTTCTGGATGTATTCTGTATCTAACATTTTTCATAACAACATAAGGTAAAACACCATTGTATGCTTTTTTTGAAAGGTCTGAAGGACCTTCACCTGTTGGGTTATCTGGGTTGTAATAGCAAGGTGGTTCTGGACAATTTTGATTATAATTAGGGCAAGATGCTACAACAAAAGGAAAACTTAAAGATAAAAGTACTTTTAATATTTTTTTATTCATTTAATAACTATCTCTATTTTTATAATAACCAAAATGTAGTTTATAGTTTTTATACTTAGATAAAAGTAGTGCTATAACCCTTTGAATACGGGATTTAAACTTTTTACTAACTTTTTAGCATCAATTACTAAATATTATTTTCTATTAAAAACTACTTTATTAAAACCTGCTTACTACATTATACTAAGTAAAAAGTAAAAAGTAAAACTAGAGGTATTAAATGAAAAGTGGTTTTGTTTCTATTATAGGTCGTCCAAATGTTGGGAAATCGACCTTATTAAATCATTTTATTGGTCAAAAAATTTCAATTATTTCTAACAAACCACAAACAACTAGAACTAATTTAAAAGGAATCTTTACTGATGAAAGAGGTCAATTAGTTTTTATAGATACTCCTGGTTTACATAAACCACATCATTTATTAGGAGAAAATCTTATAAAATTTGCTTTAGATTCTTTAGAAGGAACTGATGCTATTTTATTTTTGGTAGATGGAACTGAAACTGTAGGTGGTGGAGATAGATATATAGTAGAAAACTTTTTGAGTAAAGTAGATAAACCTGTTTTTTTGGTAGTTAATAAAGTAGATAAAGTTACCAAAAAAGACAAAGAAAAATATTTAGAATATTATAAAGCTTTATATAATTTTTCAGAAACTTTTGTAATTTCTGCTAAACATGGAGATAATTTAAAAGAAATGATTGATAAACTTTTTAATTATGTTCCTGAAGGTCAATTATTATATGATCCAGAAGATATTACAGATTCAAAAATTAGAGATATTGCTGGTGAGCTAATCAGAGAGCAACTTTTTAGATTATTAGGTGAAGAAGTACCTCATTGCTCTGCTGTTTATATAGAATCTTTTGAAGATGTAGCAGATAAAAACTTATCAAGAATTGCAGCCACTATTTTTGTAGAAAGAAAATCTCAAAAAGGAATAGTAATTGGTAAAGGTGGAGCTAAATTGAAGGAAATAGGTACTAATGCTAGGCTTGAAATAGAAGAATTAACAGGCAATAAAGTTTTTCTAGAATTACAAGTTAAATTACTTGAAAATTGGAGAGAAAACAAAAAAAATCTTAAAAAGTTGGGTTATATAGTAGATTAGATTTATCAAATCTTTAAAATAGTTATAAAATAATCAAAATAAATAACTATAAAAATTTAATTTTACTGTAGTAAAATATTATGTTATATTTTATAAATATTTTAATAAAGTTATATATTTTTACTTAAAACTTCTAATGGAAAAAAAAGATAGCATTTTTTCAGAAAAAGAAATTATTACTGAGTTAATAATTTTAGTTTTATTACCTTTTTCTGTGTTATTCTTTGCTCAGTTCAAAGGATTTTTATTTTTACCTTTTGCTGTTATTTCACTTTGTATTGTACTAAGACTTTTTATTTTAATAAAAAAAATGAAAAATCAGAAAGCAAAAATAGCTCCAGATTTTGATACTATGATAAACTCATTAAAAAATATGGATTTTACATATAGATCATCGGATGAAGAGTATTATGAGATTTTAAAACTAAATGAATTATCAAAAGCTATTTCAGATAAAATGTCTAAGTTAAAAAGTAATTTACATCTAAAAACTGATGATATAAATCTAACTATAAATGAAGCTAAAAAAGAAATAGAAGATTCTGTTATTAAATTAAGCTCTTCTATAAATCTATCTAAATATGATTTTGACACAAAAGATTTACAGTTAATAATAGATGACTCTCTTACTTTAAATCAAGAAGTTTTATCTTCTTCAGAAGAGATTGCACAATCAATTGATTCTCTTTATTCTTCTATAGATGAAGTATCTGCTATAGTAGAAGAAACCTCTCAATCTATTCAGGTTGTAACTAATAATGCAGAAAACCTTTTATCTTCTACAGAAGAAACTGCTGCTGCAATGATAGAATTATCTTCTAATGCAAAACAATCTGTATCTAATGCTCAAGAAACTGCTCAAGTTGCACAAAAAATGAAATTAGCCGCTCAAGATGGAAATAAATCTGTACAAGAATCTGTTGAAGGTATAAAAGAACTTAGAAAAACTGTTTTAAATGCAGTTGATACTATTGATAATTTAGGTAATAGTGCTAAAAAAATAGGTGATATTGTTAAAGTAATTAGAGATATAGCAGAACAAACCAATCTTTTAGCTCTTAATGCAGCTATAGAAGCAGCCCGAGCTGGTGAACATGGTAGAGGTTTTGCTGTAGTTGCAGATGAAGTAAGAAAATTAGCAGAAAGATCTAGACAATCAACTAAACAAATTTCAGCTTTGATAAAAAATATACAAAATGAAACTTTTTCTGCTGTAGAAGCTGTTAAAAATGGAGCTCAGAGTGCTGAAAATGTTACAAACTTAGCACAACAAGCAGGAGAAAAAATTAACCAAGTTTTGGATGGTGTAGAAGAAACTACACATTTTGTAGAAAAAATAGCTTTAAGCTCTATAGATCAATCTGGTGTTTCTGATATAGTTTCAGAATCTATTACAAGCATGAATAGTCAGGCTTTACAAGTAAGCCAAGCAATAAAAGAACAATCTATAGGCGTTAAACATATTGTTGATGCTCTTACTCATATAAAAAATATGATGGGTCAGATACAAAGTTCTATATCCTTACAAGTAAGTGGAAATATGAATATTAATGATATTACAGATAGAAGTAAAGAAGTAATGTCTAAACTTAATGAAACCATAGATTTTAGTAATAATAATAATCTTAGTAAAGATTTTAAAGAAAATATTTCTAATTTAGCTGAAAATATTAATTTAACTCTTAATAAAATAGAAACTCAAGTTCAAAATTTTGAAACTAATTTAAAAAATATTAATCATGAATTTAATAAAATAAAAAGTAAATAGTGTTAATCTTTCAGAGTATTAAACCCCGAAAGAAGACTTAATTTTAACCATCATAAGCATCACTTAAAACTTTTATAACATGTTTAACTTCAATATTTTCATTTTTCAAACTATCTTTTAATTGAACTTCACATGCAGGACAAGAAGTTGCTACAATTTCAGCTTTACTTTCTTTTATCCCTCTTTCTTTTCTCCAAAAAATTTGTTTTGATTGCTCATAGTTTTTTACAATAAAACTACCTGCACCACCTGCACATCTTTCAGAATCACGCATTTCTACATATTCAACATTAGGAATATTTTTTAATACATTTTTAGGCTCTTTAGTAACTCCTGCTGCTCTAAGATGACAAGAAGAATGATAAGTAACCTTTTTATTCTCTTTAAAACCTTTAGGTGGAGTTATATTCAATTCATTAAAAACAAATTCTGAAATATCAGAAACTTTTTCTTTTAATTTTTCGGCTTTTTCTTTGTATTCTTCAGAAACATATTTTTCATATTCTTTTAACATCAAATTACATGAAGCACAAGATGTTATAACTTTTTCATATTTAGCCAAAGAATCTAAATTAAACTCAGCATTTTCTAACATTACATCTTTATTTCCATAAGTTATAATAGGAGTACCAGAACATCTTTGTTTTGGTAACACAGGCTCTATACCATTTTTAGTAAGTACATTTATAACTGCATCTCCGATACCATTATCAAGATAATTACCTGCACAACCATGAAAATAAGCTACTTTTCCTTTTTTACCATATTCTTCTGTTAAATTTCCATATCTTTCTCTTAAAGTAGCCTTAGCAAATTTAGGTAAAACCATTTCTTTTGGAAGTCTTGCAGTAGGAGCAATTGCTTTCATTATAGGTTTAGTTAATTTTTCTATAATTGGTCTAAAAAGCTTATTATCCCATAAAGGTTGAGTATTTCCCATAAAAGTTGAAATTATGGAAAAATATTGTTCATTTTGTTGAAATTTAAAAAACATTTTAGTAAGCTCATTTGGATGCTCTGCTCTTTTTTCTAACACTAGTTCTGCTACATCTACACCAGCAGGGCAAACATTAGCACAATTTTTACAATTTATACAAGCATTTACAGCTCTTTGAGATTCTTCATAAGAATAATTTTTATCAGTTAAAATATGGAACCAACCTCTAGCACTGTTACTTTCGTCCCCTGTAATATCATAAATAGGACAAACAGAATTACATTTACCACATGTAGCACATTGTTTTTCAAATCTTTCTAAGTCTATATGTTCAGTAAATTTTATATCGGTAAGCTTTATATTAGGATTTAATAAATTATCTGGATCTAAAAGTTTTTTAACTCTTTTAAAAAGAAAATACATATCATCTCCATACATATCTCTTAAAAACTCAGCTCTTACTCTTCCATCACCATGTTCACCACAAATAGAACCATCAAATTTAGCTATTACTTCTTTATGAATTTTTTCTGAAAGCTCAATCATTTTTTGAAATTCTACAGGATCATTTATATTTAAAAGTGGATTAATATGAGCATTTCCATCTCCTATATGACCATAAATAGCTACAGGAACATTATATTCTTTAAAAATATCATCTAAATAAGCTATTAATTGAGGTAATTTATCCGCTGAGACTACTACATCATCACAAAAATTTATGGGTTTTTTATTATCTCCATATTTATATAATGTTGGATAAATAGCTTTTCTAGCTTTCCATAAATTATCTTGTTCTTCTTTTGAATGAGCTACAGCTAACTCTTCACAAATTTTGTATTTTTCAGCAAGTTTTTTTACTTCTTCTATTTTTTCATTAATAGGTTCTTCATCAAATTCTACTAATAACATTGCAAAAGCATCTTCAGGAATATTAAATTTTTTTCTACCAACTAAGTTTAAAGTATTATTATCCATTATTTCTAAAGCAGAAGGCTTTGTTTTTAAAATATCTTTTACTCCATCACCTATCTCAGAAATATCCTTAAAATAAATAAGCATAGTAGCAGTTTTTGTAGGTTTATTAAAAAGAGGTAATTTAGATTTAGTTATTAAGCCTAAAGTGCCTTCACTTCCTATAAAAAGCTGATGTAAAGGTAAAATATTTTTATCTAAGCCTTCTGATAAAGCTAATAAATTATATCCACTAGAGTTTTTACTAACGCCTAATCTTTTTTTAGTAATAATTTCTTTATTATCTTTTATTAATTTTACTAATTCTTCTACCCAAGGATGTTCATTTATAAGAAAAAAATAATCAGATTTTTCTATATCATAATCTTTAGCTATTATTTTTTTTCCATTATGAAGTATGATCTCTAATTCTAAAACATTTTCTTTTACTGCTCCATATTTTAAAGTATGAGGGCCAGCTGAATTATTTCCAAACATCCCTCCTAATTTACACATATCACCACTAGATGGATCAGGACCATACATCAAACCATATTTTTCTAAATCTCTTTGGTACTCATGTAAAGCAATTCCAGTTTGAACAATAGAAGTTTTTTCTTCAGGGTTTATTTCTAAAACCTTATTCATTTTAGTAAAATCTACGATAATACCTTCTCCAACAGCATTACCAGTTAAATTAGTTCCACCACTTCTACCAGTTAAAGGTATTTTATTTTCATTAGCATATTGAACTAATTTAATTAAATCTTCTTCATTTTCTAATAAAACAATAGATTGTGGTTCTATTTTATAAATACTAGCATCTATAGCATACGCTGTAATAGCAGGATTATCATTTATTACTTTAGATTTTAGGATACTTTTTAGTTCTTTAGTTATATTATTTTTTACTTCAACCATTATTAGCTTATTTAATTTAACATACCAATAGCTCTCTATTATAAGAGTTATTTTTTATACTATTATTTCATATCTATTTTAAAAAGCAAAATTAAAACTAATCTGCTTCTCTATTAACTAAATCTATAGAAAAAGCTGGAATACAAACAGACCAATATTCGGCATCTTCATCAAAAGGATTTGAATATCTTACTCTACTACCTTTTTTTATTAGTATAGATTCACCAGCTTTTACAGTTATTTTTTCACCGTTTACTTCTAAAACTTTTTTACCTTTTATCATAATAGTAATTTCATCAAAATCTGGTGTTTGATGAGGTTCTGTCCAATTTGCTGGGGCAACCATACGAGCGATACTAAATGCATTATCTTTAGTACTTGCCATTCCAAAGTGTTCTTCAATAAGTTTTCCATCTGTAGTTGGAATAATAAAAGGGTTATCTTGTTTTATATATTTTTCCATTTTATCCTCTAAAAATAAAAATTATTAAAATAGTATTTTATACCAATATTTTTTATACATAAAGATAAAAAATTTTTTTTAATATTATAATAAGTAATCTAAGTTGCTAATATAAAAATAAAGAGAATAAATATTTTAGATATAAAGCAGTAGTAATTTTATTTTTTTCCAATAAAAGATAGTTTTATATATTTGGATAAAATTAAAATTAATGTAAAAATAATGACTAGTAACTTAAGTTAATTAAATTATAAAATAAAAAGGTTAATTGGAATGATTGTTCATATCTTAGAAAAAAATGATTGGGAAAAAGCAAAAAAAGAAAATATTTATAACCCCAAATCATTAGAAATAGAAAGTTTTATTCATTGCTCAAAAGTAGAACAAATAGTTAGTGTTTCTAATCTTCATTATAAAAATAAAAAAAATATGGTTATGATTGTTATAAATGAAAATTTACTAATTAACAAAGTATTGTATGAAGATTTATATAATGAAGGTAAATCTTTTCCGCATGTATATGGAACTATTAATATTGATTCTATAGTTGAAGTTATTGATTTTCCTTGTAATAATGAAGGATTTTTTGAATTACCAGAAACTGCTAAAAAGTATTTATAAATAAGTATAAATTTTATAAATTACTTCATTATTATGTTTTTTATATTCAAAATTTATCTTAATTATATTATTTTATTTAATTTTTATATTTTAATTGAGTTTTTTTAACTTTATTTGAGGAAAAATTTTTATTCAATTATCCATCTAAATTTTTCATTAATTTTTAAATTATCTAAATCTTTTTTATACATGATAATATCTATTTTTTCTTTTTCGATTACTCCCTTAATAGAAATAAAATTATTATTTAATTTTTTATAAAAAATAGTAATTTTTTGAATTTTTTCTTCTTTTTTATTAGTAAATAATATTTTTTCTAATAATATAATTCCTTTTTTAGAATCATGGTTTAAAATATTATAATAAAAATCAGTTTCATTATTAAAAAATTTTATTAATGCTTTATCTTTATCAAATATTATTTTTTCTAAATTTGATTTTTTTATATCTTTGGGATAGTAAATTGCTTTAAGATCAATTTTAATTTTTTCTTCATTTTTAGGTATAAATAATATAATTATAATAAATAAAAGCAAAATACCCTTAAATATCGAAATATAAAAATTATATTTATCCTTTTTAAAAAATTTCATTAAATATTTTTTACTAACATCTTGGTTTAAAATAAAAAATTTAAAACATCTTTCAAAATCATTCATTATTAAAAATATTGACATAAAGAGTAAATGAAAAGAAAATATTTTTACAGGTATTCCATATAACATATTTAAAAGAAAAACATTACTTAGTATAGCAATATTAATTATTGATCCTAAAGTAACTAACCTTCTTGAAATTAATAATACTCCACCTATTATTTCTCCTAAACCAGTAAAAAAGCTATATCCTGCTGAATAGCCCATAAAAACCCAAACTAGTTTTAAAGGAGAAATATCCCCCAATTTTGTATCCATTGTAAATAGATCTGGGAGTTCCATTTGTGTATGATTTACTTTAATTATTCCATAATCAACTAATTGTCTTAAAAGATAAAATCTTATTATTACTGAAACAAAATAATTTAATCTCACATAATTAGTATTTTTATTATCAAATATAGACCAAATTGTAGATATTAAAAATGAAGATGCAAAAATAATAAATAATTGGATATAATCAAACGTTGTATCTCCACTACCATTAAACTTTAAAGTAATAGTTTCTTCTATTGAAAAAATATTTTTTCCTATATAATTTATAAACTCTAAATTATATAAAAAATTAGGTATTAATATATAAATAGCAAAATAACAAAATAAAAATCTAAATATTATTTTTTTTATTAAAGACCATTCATTTTCATCTATATTTTTACTAAAAAATGATTTGAATTTATTATTTCTATTTTTTAGATAGTTTTTTCCTATATATTCATTTTTCAATAACTAGACCTTTTACTTTTATTTTCTAATAAACATATAGTTAATTACATTTCAATTTTCAATTAAGCAGAATAGTTATAAAACAACTCTTTTTGCTCATTCCATCTTACAATTTTTTTTTCAATTTTATTATAAATTTCTACCCATTTTGACATTATACTTAATATTTTTTCTTTCATCAAACTCATATTTTTTAATGATTTTTCTAAACTTTCTATAAAATCTTTAGTATTTTTAAAAAATTTTCCATGCATATCATTATTTTTTATTTCCCTCCATAATATTTCTATAGCATTTAATTTTGGGCTATAAGGTGGTAAAAAACATAATTCTATTTTATCTTTATTTTTTAATTCAAATTCTCTTACACTCTTATTTCTATGTACTCTTCCATTATCTAGAACTAAATAAATTTTTTTACCACTAAATTTTTTTATTAGAAGCTCTAAATATTCTATAAAAACATCCTTATTGCCTTTTTTACTTATTTTATAATAAAAATTACCATTCTCTATATCTATCGCTCCAAATACTTTACGACACTCACTATTCATATTTACTTTCATTTCTAACTTTTTACCAATTTCTCCCCATGAATAGCACTTTTGAGACCACATTAGAAAATTAGATTCATCTTGAAATAATACTGTTCCTTTATTTATTATAGCTTTTTTAGATAATTTTAAAAATATTTCACTTTCCCATTCTTTTTGTTTTTTTTCGTCTATCTTATGACTTTTAGTTTCTATTTTTTTATGGCTTAAACCTAGACTATTTAATAATCTTGGTATATAACCTATCGAATATTCTATATCAAACTTTTCTTTTATTATTTTTTGTACTATTGAACTCTTTACTATTTTATTTTTATCTGAAAATTTTAAAATTATATTTTTTAACTTTTTTTTATCATTATCACTTAATTTACTTTCTTTTTTATATTTTTCCTTGTAAATTATTCCATTTACTCCATTATGTAAAAATTTTACTATCCATTGATAAATACATCTTTCTGTTTTTAAAACTATTTCTGATATTATACTTATTTTTACTCCTTCTGAGTACAATAATATTGCTCTAAATATATCTACCTGTTTTTTATTTCCTAAATATTCATATTGCTTAATTTTCATAATTATACCTTGACGTGTTTCTTTTGTTAATGTTATTCTTACTTTTATCATGTTTTAAAAATATATTAATTATAATTATTTTAGTATATTTTTTTTTTGCTTTTTTGTCCAAATTATTTATTAGCAATAATTATAGATTTTGAAATTTCTAAGGTTAGAAACTATATAAATTATACTATAAAAAACAAACTTATATTTAATCTAATTTTTTGCCTATTTTTATTAAAAAAAGATATAATGAATTTAAGTTAGTATCAACCTCGCAGGAGGAAGGGAGCAAACCCCAGAGCATATCTCTGAGGTATTCTCTAATAAGAATAAAATAATACTTGGAGTTAAAGATTGAATATATTAGAAAAATTAGATTCTATACCTATAGATATTTTAAAAGAAATAGATTCATATACACCTACTACTTTTTCTTATAAAGCCTTACATACAGGTATTTATAATTATTCTAGAAGTAATAAAGTATATGCTTTTTTATGTCAAATGGCTTCTGACATAGCTAATGATAAAAAAATAAAAGAAGTATTCTTAAATAAAAAAAACAAGATAAATTCAAATATAGAAAGTCTTTTTTATAAATATTCTGATAAATTAGATGAAATAAAAAAGAAATATAATAATACCTATTTTGAATCAAAAAAAGATTTTTTAGACCTTATAGATGAGTTTAATACTAAACAAGTAGAAGTTTGTTCATTAGAAAATTTTGATTTTGATGATAATATTTTTGAAGCTTTTAATTCAATTTTAAAATTAATATTATTATCTTTAAGTAAAAAAAATTCTATTTCTATTAGTAACTTAGAGCAATTAAATAAAAGATTAGATAAAGAAAATTTAAATGCTGATATTTTAATTGAAATTTTATTCTTATTATCTAATAAAAATAATAAAAATGATAAAGATTTAGTGGTTTTTAATAATTATGATAATTTAAAAACAATTTTAACTAATGAAGTTCAAGGTACTGCTTTTTGGGATATGTTAAAAACAGGTTTGGCAGGAGGAGTACTAAGTTTCTTTTTACCACCTCCATTAAAGATTTTACTTACATTAGGGGCATCTGTTTATACTCTTATAAAAAGTAATGCACAAAGAACAAATGTAATGTATTTTGTGAGTATTATTTTTGATGTATATGTTTTAGATGCTTTTTATAAAAAAGGTTATTATAATAACTCTAATAATGATTTTAATCAAAATAAGCCTGATATTTCAGAAAAAGAGTGTTATGAGATTTTAAATTGCTCTAAAAATGTTTCTAATGAAGAATTAAAGAAAATTTATAAGGATTTGATGAAATTATATCATCCAGATAAAATTCAAGGGAAAGATATTCCTCCAGCTTTGGTTGAATTAGCAGAAAAAGAGATTAAAAAAATAAATAAAGCGTATGATTTTTTAAAAGAACTAAGAGGTATTTAGTTTTTTAAAATATTCGCTAATTAAATAAAGAAATCTGCTCTTTTTTAGGTTCTGGGTTTGATAAAATCTCTTTTAACAAAGTTATAGAGCTTTCTTCTTCTGGGTCATTTGTACCTAATTCACCTCTAAAAGCTTTGGAAAGAATAGACTTTTCTAATAACTCCAAATGTTCTTCCATACTTTCTATTTTTTCTAGGGCTTCATCTTCTATTTTTAATAGATTTTCAACTATTCGTACTATTTCTTTTTGTTCTTCAGTAGGTGGCAAAGGAATTTCAAATTTTGCAAGTTTTTGAGCATTTATATTTGATTGACTAACTCCATCAGTTTTTGCTTTCCAACAATATTCTTTAGCTATATGTGAATTAAGAAAAAAGTTTAAAAAATCAGAATCTAATTCTTTATAATTAATTATTTTAATTAAATAACCTGCATAAATTGCAGGCATTTCACCCTTATATATAGATGTTTTTCCGACCAACTCAGGACTATTAGTTCTATTAAAAAGAACATCATTTTTATTTAAAGAATATTTTTTTACTTCAGACTCATCTGATGAGTAAACTAAATCACTCCAATCAATTTTTCCATTCTGTAAATTACCCATTCTAATAACTGGAACAAGACCTTCATTATTAGATTTTGCAGAAGTACCATATTTAAAGCTCTCACAAACTTTTTCTAATGTTACTAAACACCAAGTATTAGGAAGTACACCGAAATTCTCTTTTTCCTTATAAGAATAAATATCTTCTAAATCTAATATTTTTTTTGAGTTAGAAAATCTATTAGATTTTATTTTTTCTAATAAAATCTCAGCACTTTCAATATTAGGGTTTTCTTCTCTCCAATTTTTTGTGAGTTCACCACTAAAAGCTTTAGCTAAAATCGAAGCTCTACGATTTTTAAAAGTGTCTTTGGCTTCTTCTATAAGGTCTTTTGCTTGTTTTATTTTTCCAAGCATTGATTCTAATTTTTCTACTATTCTTTTTTGTTCTTGGATTGGAGGGAGAGGGAAAGCTAAGTTTTCTATCATACTTCCGCTTATATTTGGCTGTGCTGCACCATAAGCACTTTTTAGTATATCTTCTTTTGACTTAGAAAAAAAATAATTTCTTAATTTTTTAATAAGTAAATTTTCATATTTTATTTTAATATTTCCAACTCGTTGGTTTTGAAGAGCTTTTCCATTATTCTTATAAATTCCCATTTTACCAGTTGTTGCACCAGACATAGCAATAAGTAAATCATCTCTTTGCACTAAAAAGTCATTTTTTACTAAGTTCATTGGTATTTTAACTGACTTAGATAAGTCAATATCACCAGAATCTATTTCTGATATTCTTATTAAAGGTATTCCAATATCATTATAGTCAGTACTTTTAAATGCATATCCATTATATAATTTACCAATAATACCAAATTTCACCCAAACCCAATTATCAGGTATTTTATAAGGTTGTTCTTCTTCAGGAACTAAAGCTTCCTTTAATAATTCCTCTATGCTTTTATTTTCTTTTTTATTATTTTTTGCCATAATTTTTTTGCTCAATCATTATTTTATGGAACAGTTATGAACTGTTCCGTACGGACGGATAGAGAGATTAGGATATAATTTTATTTTTAGCGAAATTTTCATCATTCTTTTAAAATTTTATCATAATAATCATTATTTTTTTTATCATTTATTTCTTTTTTAGAATTTTCTATATCAATAGCCCATTTTAATGGATTATTTTTTATATAATTTCTAACATTATTTAATTCTTTTTCACTTCTTATTATCCTATCATGAAAAGATTTATGCCATTGAAATTTTTGTATTTGATTTGACAATTCAAAATTTTGTTCTAATTTTTCAAAATATTTTTTTAATTCAGAATATTGTTCATCTTTAAAAAATGATAATAATTGGGATAATTCAAATGATTGTGGTTTATATAAAAACGTTTTGGAAATATTCTTTGTGATATTTATATTTTTTAATAAAACATTTATTCTTTTTGATGAAAATGTTTTAAATGAACGAATCATTTCAGATAAACCATGAATTTTTATTTCATTATTTTTATTTTCCACAATTTTTTTTATATTGAATGACTCTGAAATAGGGAATGGTTGAGAACCATTCCCTACGGGAGCAATCGTACGGAACGGTTCATAACCGTTCCTCCTAAAATCCTCGCCCTGAATATCTTTTATATTATTATCAATAAAAATAATGCAATGAATATGATTAGGCATAATAACAAATTTATCTAAAAAACAATTAAAATAATGATTTGGTAAATCTAATAAACCAAATTTAACAATTTCACCTAAAATATTTAAAATCATTTCTCCATTTTTTATCTCACCAAAAAAATGCTCTCTTTTATGAGTGCAAATAGTGACAAAATAAAAATTATCTTGAGAATAATCATATCCTTGTAATCTTTGTAATTTTCGTTCTTTTTTTAGCATATTATTTTAAACACTGTTTTAACTCACGTAAAACCTGATTAAGCAAATCAGTAGCCTCTTCAAGCTTTGCAATAGCTCCTTCAGTTGATTCCATAGGATCTGGTAAATCATCATGAGATAAAAGCGAATCATCAGCTATTAAGCCTAAATCAAGATTATCATTTTTTTTAGTTATTTCTTCTCTGCTAAAACAAGACCATCTTTCATCTTGAATACTTTTTCTATCTTCTGCTGTATATGCTTTTATAAAATCAGAAAAATGCTCTTTTGTTAATTGAGTTCTAACACCAAAATTAGGCATATTAGTTCTCATATCATAAAACCAAACTTCTTTAGTATTATTGGTATCGTCATTTCCTCTGGTAAAAAATAATACATTAGTTTTTACTCCTTGAGCATAAAAAATACCTGTAGGTAAACGTAAAATAGTATGTAAATTACATTTATTCATCAAGTCTATTCTTACTTTTTGACCATCACCATCTTGAAACAATACATTATCAGGTAAAACTACTGCTCCCCTTGATTTTCCATTTGCTTTTAAAGCTCTGTATATATGTTGTAAAAAATTTAATTGTTTGTTTGAGGTTTCAATAAAAAAATCTGCTCTAGTTGGTCTTTCTCCTCCTTTTTTTGTTCCAAAAGGAGGATTTGCTAAAATAACATCAAAACCTTTCATTTTTTCACCTAAACTTGAAAGAGTATCACCACAAATAAGTTCTCCATTAATATCATGAAGCATTGCATTCATAAGAGCTAAACGGTGAGTATCAGAAACTAATTCACAACCTGAAAAAGCTTGGTTTATTTGAAAATCTTGTTCTTTTTCTGATAAGTCTAAATAATTATTAGTTTTATCTTTTAAATATTTATCAGCAGAAATCATAAAACCAAAAGTTCCTGCTGATGGGTCATTACATCTTTCTCCAATTTCAGGTTTTATCAAAGATACCATTACATCAATTAAAACTCTAGGAGTAAAATATTGACCTGCTCCAGATTTTTTTTCTTCTGCATTTTTTTCTAATAAACCTTCATACAAATTTCCTAAACCTTCTTCTTTGGCATTATACCAATCTAGTTTATCTATTTCTTTGATAATTTTTTCAAGGTTTTTTGGTTCTTCTATATTTGTACTGGCTTTATTGTAAATGTATTTTATATTCCCTGTTCCATACTCACCAAGATAAGAGAGTATATGTTTATAATGTTTCATTAATTCAATTCCTGATTTTTGAATTAGAGTATCCCAACGACAATCTTGAGGGATTTTTATTTCTATTTCTCCATTATTTCGGGTACTTTCTTCTTGACCTGTTTCTTTCATCATTTTTAAAAAAAGAATATAAGTAAGCTCTGTAACATATTGATGATAAGTTATACCATCATCTCTTAAAACATTACATAAATTCCATAATTTTTGTACTATATCTACTGTTGCCATAATTCTCCTAAATTAATATAAGGTGTTTATTTTTTAGATTTTAACTAAATCTTTAATTGTATATTTTTTATATTTATTAACATTTTTATTTTTAATTAAAAGTAATTCATTTTTATTTTGGATATTAATCCAAATATTGGCATCTATTTTAAATATACTATCTAATTTAAAAGCTAAATCATTACTTATTTTTCTTTTTCCAGATAAAATAGAACTAAGATTTGATTCTGTTAAATCTACATAATTAGCAAAATCTTTATGCTTTATATCATAGATATCAATTAATTCTTTAAGAAACTCACCTAAAAAAACTATTTTAATTATATTTTTATCATTTAAATAATGATTTATTTTCATTTTTAATGAAAAAATATTATTATCTAAAATTTGTTTTTTTGTTTGCTTGTTATATTCTTGACTAAGTAATTCTTGCATTTTTTTATATTCATTACTTGATATATCAATGAATGAATTTTGAGAACCTATTATTCCTTCTTCATTTATCATATTTTCCCCCTTTATATAATAACTTTCAAATATTTCTCAATAAGCTTTTTAGAGTTATTAGCATCAATAAACATTCTTTGTCCAAATAATATTTCTGCTTGGTATTTAATTTTATATAAGTCAATTAATTTAGTTTTACTATCAAAAACTAGAAATCCTTTATAATGATTTTTACCTTCAATAAAGCTAAGATAGCAAGCATAAGATATTAAACAACCTGCAACATAATCATATTTACCACTGCTACCATAATTATGTGGAGCAATCTCTAAATTATTCATATAAAGCATTTCATTATTTAAAATTTCAAGTTTTATTATTCCTTCTATAAAATTGTGTCTTTCTTTTACTGTTAGTTTATAAAATATACCTTTTTCTTTGAATAATTTTCTCCAATTAAAGTTCCAACCATTAGTTTTTAATGGCATATCAACGAAACTAGCTTTTGATATTTCAGCATCAATTAATTTATCATTATGTGTATCTTTAATTTTTATATCCATAATATTTATTATATCAAAAACTTATCAAAAATAGATAAGTTTTTTTCTTTACTTTATAATTTTGTGTTTAAAAATATATTAAGCACTTAAACTACATAAAGTAGTATTTATTTCATCTAAAATATCTTCTAATTTTTCATCAAATATTTTATTGAATCTAGAAAAACCACCATTAGTTTTCCATGCTCCTTTTTCAAAATCTTCTTTTTGAATAATATCTTCTTTTAATAAATGATTTTCTATTTTATCTAACCATGTTTTTTGAAGCGGAGTTAAAGTTCTGGTGTGCCTTATTTTATTTATAGCTAGTTTTACTTTATCTTCATGATTTATAACAGGTTCATTATTTACAGCATTTTTTATAAAAGTAATAATATCAGCCATAATATTTTCATTTCTTAATTCACCTATAGCAGAATTTAAAAAGGTTTTAGAAAAATCATTTTCACTTAATTTTAACTCTAATTCTTTTAATTGATTTCTAGTTATTTTTGAAGGAGATGTTTTTAAAATAGTAAGAGCTAAGATTTTTTCTTGATTTTCATTAATAAAAGCTTTAAAAGATTCTAAATAATCTTCAGGTCTTTTATTTTCTTTACCATAACCTCTTACTATATCAATTAAAGTATCTTGATGGTTTGAAATATATTGTTTTTTGGGTAATCCTTGAACAGAATCTAAATATACAAAAAGTTCAATATCATTTAACATTTTATCTATAGAATCTTTCACAGGTAAACTTCTTAAGGCTTCAATATATTCTTCTGGAGTTAGATTTCCTGATTTTATTTTAAAATAATCTTCTTGATTTTGAGTTTTTAATATACTTTTTTTTCTTTGTATTTTTGCTATGATTTCATCTCTTTCTTCTTCCATTTTTGAAGAATTTTCAATATATTTAAGATTACTTACTAAATCGCTAAAAGTTTGCTTAGGATTTTGTACTACTGGTTTCATATCAGTAAAATCTTTTAAAGAATCATACAAACCAACACAATCATAAATTTTGAAATGGGTTTTATTAATTTCTTCACATAGCCTAGTTGCTCTACCTATCATTTGTTCATAAAGTATTCTTGATTTTACCCTTCTAATAAATACAAGATTGCATATTTTAGGAATATCAATTCCAGTGGTTAAAAGGTCAACAGTTACTACTATATTTGGTAATTTTTCATTTTTAAACCTTTTGATTGCTTCACCTTGTTCTTTTTTTAAATAACCTGTTATTTTTTTTATAGTATTATCATCTAACTCATAACCTAGCTCTTTATACTCTTCTTTTAAAAGCCTTACTATTTTGTCTGCATGTTCATCTGTAACAGTAAAAATCAAGGTTTTTTCTTCTAAAGTAGGGTCTAAATATTGTACTAATTGTTTTACTATATTTCTATTAAAAGTATTTCCATTATCATCATCTGTTATAACTTTTTTATTAAAACTTTCAACTTCTATTTTTAATTCATCTTCTAAAATCTGTTTTTCGACTAAATTATTTTCTCTGTTATATACGGCTACTTCTTCTCCTACATTCCAGCTCATTCCTTTGGTATTTAAATTTGTTTGAAAAATTATTGGAGGATCATAATCAACTAAGTTTCCATCTACTACTGCTTTTCTATAACTATATTCATAAACAGGATTACCAAAAATATTAACAGTATGTAAGGCGGGGGTAGCAGTTAAACCTATTTTTACAGCATCAAAATAATCTAAAACTTTTTTGTATTTGCTTAAGTAATCATCTTGATTTTTGAAGTTTATATCTTCTGAATCCATTTCTTTATCAAGAATATATCCTCTGTGAGCTTCATCTACAATAATACAATCATATTGACCTACACTTGGTTTTAGCTCATTATCATTGTTATAAATAATTCTTCTAACTAAACCTTGAATTGTAGAAAAGTGTAATATTGTTTTATCTTCAGGATTTTTATCATCTATTTTTTTTACATCATAGATTTGAGTTAATGTTTTATCACCATATTGACCATCCATTATTTTTGTTTCATCAAAACTATCATTAGCTTGTTTTCCTAAACTAGAACGATCTACAACAAAAAGGATTCTTTTAAACATACCTGATTTTATAAGTCTATAAACTAAACCAATAGCGGTTCTGGTTTTACCTGTTCCTGTAGCCATAGTAAGTAAAATATTTTTTTGATTTTTTATCAAAGCTTCTTCTACTGCTTTAATAGCTTCTACTTGATAATATTTAAGAGATAAACCATCTTTTGCTTCGAGATAACTAAAAGGTTCTTTTTCTAAATTATTATTAGCTTGAGATTTGTCTATTTGGGCTAAAAGGTCTTTTAAGTCTTGTGGTGAATACCAATTCCTTAGAGGTTTTGGAATATTACTATTTTTTCTACCATCAAAAAACCAAATACCAGATTTTTCTTTAATTATTTGATTATATTCTCTACCATTAGTAGAAAACATGAAAGGTATTTTGTAATTACCAAAAGGAGATTTTTCTACAAATTTTTCTTCTCCAATAATAATAGCTTTTTCAGAATACATTTTAGCTTCTTCTAAAACAGAAATTACATCTAAAGATTTTTTCTTAGCTTCTATTAAACCAACAAATTCTAATCCAAAAAATAAGGCATAATCAACAGATTTTGAACCTATAGGCCATTCTGAAATGGCTATATTTTTCCCTTTTTGTGGTCTAGTTCCTTTTGAATATCTTATACTTTCGCTATCAGCTTCCCAACCAACACTTCTTAGTTGTTCATCAATTAATTTTCTTGTTTCTTTTTCATCTAAAACTATTTTTCTAGCGGCTTCTATGGAGATTATTTTTTTATTTTCTTTTGGTCTGGCTGAAATATTAGCTTCTTTTAATTCTTTAAAATCTTTTATTAGTTTTTCATTTTCAGCTTTTAACTGGTCATAACCAGAAACAAACTCAAATTTTTCAGGTTTTTTATATACTACTTCTTCAGATTTAAAAGTTAAATCACTTCCATATACTTCTTTAAACCAAGCAGATAATTTAACAGACATAGATAAATATATATTGGTATCATCAAAAGAAGGGGAATAACCTTCATGAGTAGCTTTATTTCCTATTTTTCTTAAAGAATGGAATAACTGTTCAATTTCAAATTCTATTAAATCTTCTCTTTTTAAAATTTTTATTCTATCTACTTGGCTTCCGCTTTCTGGTTCAGATAAATTTTCTTCTTTAAGTATTAATTTAGATATATTTTCGGATAATATTCTAAGTTTTATTAGAGTAGTATTTGTATCTGTATATAGATTTTTTTCGGCAAAATCACCAATACTTGCTAAAGTACTCCATTCAGGATTTAAAAAATCAAAATTACTTTTCATTTAAATTTTTTCAATAGAATTTAGATTAATAAATATATTATATTATTTTTTTTAATTTTATTACACATCTTCTAAATAATAATAGAAATACTAATATCAAAAATTTAATGTTATATTAAAAAAAAAAATGATATATTGCTCCCCAATTATTATAGATACTTATATTTAAACAATAAAATAGGAATTTAAAATATTGTATACAATTTTATAATTTTTACAAATAAAGCTATTAAATTTCTAATACATGTTAAGAATAGAGAAAATAAGCTTATAAAAATAATTGAAAAATGTTAATCTAATTATTAGTTACATTTAAATTTTGAGAAAAATAAAATAATGCGAGTAAAAGTAGGTCAAAGTAATCTTTTAACTGTTATTAAAGACAGTAGTTTTGGTTATTTTTTTGATGGTGGTGAAGATGGAGATATATTAATGCCAAACCGTCATAAACCTAACTATGAATTAGCTATTGGTGATAGTGTTGATGTATTTGTTTTCCATGATTCGGAAGAACGTTTAACTGCAACTGTTAAATTTCCTGTTGCCAAAATGGGAGAAATTGCATTTTTAAAAGTTGTTGATAAAAATAGGTTTGGCGCCTATTTAGAATGGGGCTTAACCAAAGATCTTTTTGTACCTGAATCTGAACAATATAGCCCTATGGAACTTGGAGAATATTATTTTGTTCGTATTTTATTAGATAATCATGGGCGTATAATAGGCTCAAGTTGTTTCAGTGATGATATTGAAGAATATAATGATGAAACTTTCCGTTTGAAACAAGAAGTTAAGGCTATAATTGTCCGAGATACTGAAATGGGTTGGAAAGCAATTATTAATGATACTCATTGGGGAATAATTTTTCATAATGAAACCTTCAAAAAAATTAGTATTGGACAAGTTGTAAAAGCTTATATAAAAAATATTCGTGAAGATGATAAAATTGATTTAAGTTTAGTTCCCATAGGCTTTAACCGTAATCATATAAATGATTTAGGACAAAGAATCCTTGATGAAATTGATTCTAATAATGGTTTTCTTACAATTACTGATAAAAGCTCACCAGAGGAAATATATGAAGTGTTTGAAGTAAGTAAAAAAAATTTTAAACAGGCTGTTGGTTCTTTATATCGTGAGAGAATGATTCTTATTGAAACCAATGGACTTCGAAGAACTTAAATTTTTAAAGTTAATTTTATAATATTTTCTATTTTTTATAGCAAAAAAGAGTATGAAAATATTATAGAAAAAACTCTATTATAAGCATTTTTAAGTTGTTCTGCTGTAAACATTCTTTACTCCTCATTTTTAAATTAATAATTTATTTATGTTAATCCTAAATATTCTAAAAATGATAAAAAAATACATTTATCATCCTTTTATATTAAAGATTACAGTATAAAAGTACTACAAATAAAATTTATTCAATTGTAAAAAATCGTTTTTTTATTTACAAAGCAATACTTTTAAAATATTATAAACTTATTCAAAGCCAATTTTTTAATATTGAGGATCAGTAACATCAGAATTAATATCATATTCATCAAAAAAAGCACTTAAAGTTACTTTAAGTAATTAGAAAGGTTATGTAGTAATTATATTTATAATTTTTCAGAATTTGATTCTAAAAATGAAGCTATTTTTTCTTTTGTTATATCATGAGAAGATGCCACCTCAATAACAAAATCATAATAATTATTTTCTAAAAATTTATCCCCTTTTAATCTATATCCATTTAATAATAAAAAAACATCTGCACAAGCAAAAGCTATTCTTTTATTTCCATCAATAAATGGATGGTTTTTTGCTATATGAAATAAATAAGCACTAGCTTTATCAAAAATACTTTTATGAAAATATTCATCACCAAAACCTGATTTTGGAGTTTCTAATGATGAAATTAAAGCACCTGTATCTCTTACTCCATGACTACCACCATGAGCTTCTATCAATTGAGCATGAATTTTTAGAACTTCTTCAAGCTCAAGAAAAAATATATCATTCATAACTTATTTAGCCAATTTTTCATATAAACCATCAAATCTTTCTAAAGATAATTTAACAGCTTCATTTATTCTTTTTTCTCTTTTTTCTTTTTCAGATTCAATTTCTTTTTTTATTGGTTTAAAAATGAGAGATGTTCCATCAGTATTCATTTCAAATTCGGTAGTAGAAGATAAATTTAGTAAATCCATTATTGGTTTATCAATTATTAAAGAATAACTTGAACCTACTTTTACTAATTTTTTTAATACAGGCATAAAATTTATCCTTTATAAAAACATATACTAATCTATATTATAACTTAAATTATATTATAAATATAATTTATTATAAAAAAACTCTAAACTTTTATTTTTTACCTTAACTATTTTCAACATTTGTAATAATTTTAAACTTTTATTGAAAAATTTTACCTATAATAAAATAAAGAATAAACCTGTTTATAATGGAAAAATTGAAATTATTGTAGAAAATAATCCTAAAAAAGAAATTAGTAATTTGGATTCAAGTATTTTTTACTACTTTTTAATTAGAAGGGATATTCTAAATTAAAAAACGTAATCCACCCTCAATTGCTGCAACTTGAGCATCAATACAAATTTCTGGAGTTGCATTAGGGCTATCAGGATAAACTTCAGTTGTAGCTTTATATTCTGCATCAGAAAAACCAGCACAAAGGTTAAGTTTTTTTAGCGGATAATTAATAATCCCTTCTTGTTCAACAGTTTTACCAATAATTTTTCCATTTTCATCTGGAGGTGCAATATGAGTAACTTTTCTTACTGAATCAATAATTGCTTTTAAAAATTCTGGTTGATAGTTTTCGGTATCACCAACTACATAAAATCCATCTGGAATTTCTGAAAATTCTTCTTCAACTCCATCTCTTGCAGCAAGTGCTGGACGAAATATAGTATTATCTGTATCAGTAGTTTCATGCAAATCAATATGTACAAATGGTTTTACATTATGAGTATCCATAGCCTGTAAAAATAATCTACACTCTTCTGCTGGGCTATCTTTAATAAATGAGCGATTAGGATCAATAGCTTTATTATTCCAACGATTAATAGTTTCATAACCCCAAGGGCTTATACATGGAACACAAACAATATTGAACTTATCAAGATATGATAAGGCAGCTTTTTTAAGAAAAGAAATTGCCCCATGAACGCCACTTGTCTCGTAGCCATGAACTCCACCAGTAACTAAAATAGTTTTTTTAGTAGCATCATAGTTTTTAGATTTAACAATAAAAAGAGGGTATAATTCTGGGTTTATTGAAAGTTCCCCATATTTCTCAACATCAAAGTTATCTTTCAATTCTTGAACTTTTACGACAACCTCATCAAGATATGAACGTTGAATTTTTTGTTGATTAAACCAATTTTGCTTTTCTGCTTCTTGCCACTTCATTTTTTATACCTAGTTAGTAAAATTAAAATTATATTTTTTACACATTAAATAGATTAATGTATTTTATTTATACTCTTTTTAAATAAAAATCATAGATAATTTTTACTAAAATATACTATAATTTATTGAATAATATTATCTAACAAAAACAATTGATAATAAAGCTACAACAAAATTAAAAAATTTATTTTATGAAAGAGTATTTAAAAATTAAAATTTTACAAATAAATATAAGCTTTTTTGCGTTTATTTGTATTTCTTTTCTTTTAGCATCAGCATCTTTTTCTAAAGATATTATAAAAATAGATACTAAATTAGAAAAGAAACTTAAAGAAGAATTAAAAATAAATCCTAATAAAAGTGACCCAAAATATTCTTTAGCTGATTTGTATGTAAATTATCTGATAAAGATAGAAAATAAAAATTACAATAAATTTGAAATAAAAAATAAACTAGATATTATAGAATACAACTTATTAGAAGCTTGTAAAATAGAAAAAGAAGCTTTTTGTAATTATTCTTATCTAATTCTATTTTTAAAAAATAAATTTGATATTTTAAGTGAAATAGATAAAATAAAATTTAATAGAAAAGACAAAAGAATAAATCAATTATTAGATATATTAGAGGAAATAATTAAAAATACCTCTTCATTAGAAGATTTAAATTATTCTATAAATATATTAGAAAATACATTTAAAATTAGTGGTAATAATAATAAAATAGGTAAATTTTATATAAAAACTTTAAATAATTATAAGAAAAATTTTTCCAAAGATAAAAATATTACTAATAAACTAGATAAAATAATTACTACTATTAATAAAAAGATTAATTCTAATAAAAATAATTTATTTAATAAAAAAATATCTACAAAAGATTTATTAGATGAATTATTTTTTAAGTTTATAGATGATGAATTATTTGAAATTTTATACGATAAATTAGAACAAGAAAATATTTCTGAAAAAATAAAAAATAATTATAATGAAATAGAAAAATTAGATATTTTAATAAAAAATAATAAAAATAATGCTACTTTTATTTCAGAACTAGGTTTATATAAGGTAAATTTAGGTCAAATTGATCAAGGAATAGAATTAATAAAAAATGCTATAGAAATCTCACCTTTAGATTACATGAGTTTTTATAAATTAGCTTTAGCATATAATATAAAAAATAATTATGAACTTACAATAAAAAGCTTAAAAGATTGTTTAAAAATAAAACCTGTTTTTATTGAGTATATAATTAATGATGAAAATTTTGATAATATAAAAAATTTATCTGATTTTAACTTAATATTAGATAATTCAGAAATATTAAAATTAAAAGAGCTAAAATTTAAAAAATTAATGTCTAATTTTAATGATTTAAAAAATTAAATATAAAATTAATTGTAAAAATTGATTATAATAATATTAATTTAATTTAATACATAAAAAATATGCACCAAAATATATCTGATTTTATACTTAATAAAACTAATTCAACTTTAATATTAAAAAAAGAATTAATTCAATTATTATGGGGTGGATATGGAGAATTACTTAAAGTAACACTTAATAATGAAGAGATTAGAACAGCTATAATAAAATATATAGTTTTACCTAAGCATAATAACTCCATATCTCATCAAAGAAAAGTTAAATCCTATCAAATTGAAATAAATTGGTATATGTACTGGGCAAATTTTACTAATGATTTATGTAGAATTCCAAAGTGTCTTGGAGTAATGCAAGAAGAAAATATCTTTGTAATTATATTAGAAGATTTAGATAATTCAGGATATCCATTACGAAAAAGAAATTTAACTATTAATGAAGCTAAACTTTGTTTAAGTTGGTTAGCAAATTTTCATGCTAATTTTTTATTTATAGAACCTAAATATCTGTGGGAAATAGGTACATATTGGCATCTTGATACACGTCCAGATGAACTATTAATTATGAATGACATGGAGTTAAAAAAATTTTCAAAAATAATAGATACTAAACTAAATGCTTGTAAATATAAAACCTTTGTTCATGGAGATTCTAAATTAGCAAATTTTTGTTTTTCTAATGATATAAATAATGTTTCTATGGTAGATTTTCAATACGTCGGTGGAGGTTGTGGTATGAAAGATATAGCCTATTTTTTTGATAGTGCTTTATCAGAAGAACAATGTAAAAATTGGGAAAAAAAGCTTATTGATTATTATTTTCAAGAATTAAAAAAAGCTATTAATTTATTTAATGAATTTAAGACCTCCTACGGCTTATCAAGCCCGCAGGAAGAATGGATCGGGAGCTCTGAGGTATTATCTAATAAAAATAAAAATATTGATTTTGATGAATTAGAAAGTGAATGGAGAAATTTATATCCTTTATGTTGGGCAGATTTTTATCGTTTTTTATCTGGATGGATGCCTAATCATAAATATTATAATAGTTACAATATTAATATTATAAAAAAAGCTTTAGCTGATTTAGTATAATTATTTTTATTCATACCTTAAAGCATCTATAGGATCTAACTTTGAGGCTCTTCTAGCAGGATAAAAACCAAAAAATACTCCTACTCCTACAGAGAAAGTAGTAGATAATACTATACTCTCAGTTGTAATAACAGCTTTTAGTGGGCTATATTTGGTTATTAACATCGCTATTCCAACTCCAAATAAAACGCCTATAGCTCCTCCTGTAAAACTCATAAAAACAGATTCTATCAAAAATTGAGTTAAAATATCTCTTTGTTTAGCTCCTATAGCTTTTCTAATCCCTATTTCTTTAGTTCTTTCTGTAACAGTAACAAGCATAATATTCATAATACCTATACCACCAACTAATAAAGAAATTCCAGCAATACTTCCTAAAAGTAAAGTTAAAGTAGTAGTTATGGTAGAAAGGGTTTCTAAAATTTCGGCTTGACTTCTTACCATAAAATCATCTTCTTGCTCTTCATCTAATCTATGGTTTTTTCTTAATAAAGGGGTTATTTTTTCTTGAACAGAGCTAATATCTTTAGCATCTTTTACTTTTATATTTATTTCTCTTAGATAATCAATACCAGCTAATTGCTTCATTACAGTTTTATAAGGAGTTATTACTATATCATCAGAATCTCCTTTTTTCTTTAAAACCCCAATTACTTGAAAATTTATATTATTTATTTTTATACTTTCTCCTATTGGCTCATTTTCACCAAAAAGATTTTCGGCTGTATCATTACCAATAACAGCTATTTTTTCATTTCTTTCACCTTCATCTTCAGTAAAAAATCTACCTTTAGCTATTTCATAATTTCTTATATCAAAATAAGTTGCCGAAGCTCCTGTAATACTAGTTCTATTATTTTTATTATAATATTTTACTTGATAACTTCCATTTACTACTGGTGCTACAGAATCTACTCCTTTAAGTTGAGCTATATCCATAGCATCTTTTAATTTTAGATTCTGACTAGTTCCTGTATTAACTCCACCCATTCCTCTAAAAGAAGGTCTTACTGTTAATAAATTAGTTCCTATAGAAGAAACTTTTCCCAAAACTTGTTCTTTAGCTCCTTGACCTACAGAAAGCATTGCAATAACAGCAGATACACCTATAATTATTCCAAGCATAGCTAAAAAAGACCTTAATTTATTTGCAACAAGGCTTCTAAAAGCTATTTTAATAACTGTAAAAAAAAGCATAATTATTCTTCTGTTAGTATATCTTTTATAATTTTACCATCTTTCATATGTATCTGCCTTTTACATTTGGCAGCTATTTCTAAGTCGTGTGTAACCAAAATAATAGTTCTTCCTTCTTCATTTAATTTTTTAAAAATACCCATTATTTCCTCTCCTGTTTTTGAATCTAAGGCACCTGTTGGTTCATCACCCAAAATAACAAAAGGGTTGGTAACGATGGCTCTTGCTATAGCTACTCTTTGTTTTTGACCACCTGATAATTGGTTTGGAAGATGATGAGTTCTATCCCCTAAACCTACAGATTCTAAGGCTTTTTTAGCTTCTTGTTTGGTATTTTTTTTACCTGCATATAAAAGTGGTAGTTCTACATTTTCTAAAGCAGTTGCACGAGGTAATAAGTTAAAACTTTGAAAAACAAATCCAATAAATTTATTTCTAATACTAGAAAGTTTATCTTGTGAAAAAGTTGATACATCATTACCTTGTAAAATATACTTTCCAGAAGTTTGTTTATCCAAACAGCCTATTATATTCATAATAGTTGATTTACCACTTCCAGAAGTACCAACTATTGCAACCATTTCTTTTTCTTTTATTTCAAAACTTACATCATCCAGAGCATTTATTTTATTTTCTCCAAAATCGTAAGTTTTTATTAGATTTTCTACTTTTATCATAATTTTTAGTTAAGAGTTAGAAGTTAGAAGAAAATTTTAAGTAAAAAATAATTTTTATTTTTATTTTAAGTTAAAAAATGAAATTTTAGTATTATTTTATCTTTTAACTTTTAACTTCTAACTTAATTACATTATCCTATTTCTACCTCCACTACCACCGCCACCTGGAGGCATACCAAAATTAATTCCACCTTGGTTTTTCCATTTACCTTTTCCTTCTTTTTGCCCTGCAACTACTTTATCTTTTTCTTTTAAGCCAGAAATTATTTCTGTATTATTACTATCACTCATTCCAACTTCAACTTCTTTTTCAACTACTTTTTCATCAGGTAGTAAAACTTTAACTATTTTTTTACCTCTTTTTCTTATTACCGCATCATTAGGTACAGTTAATATATCCCTTTTCATTTTTTGTACTATTTCTACATTTGCAGTCATTTCTGGTTTTAGCATAGATTTTTTTTCATCATCAATTTCTATTTTTACAGAAAAAGTAACCACATTTGAAACAGTAGCCCCTTTGGTAGCGATTTGAACTACTTTTCCTTTAAAAAACATTTTAGGAAAAGCATCTAATGTTACTCTAACTCTTTGTCCTTCTTCTATCTCTCCAATATCACTTTCATCAACAGACGCATTAACAAAAATACGAGATAAATCAGCTATTTTTAAAACTGTAGTACCTCCATTAACACTATTTATACCAGAAGCAATAATTTGACCAATTTGTACATTTCTTTCAGATATAATTCCTTTTATAGGGGAAAAAACTTCTGTATCAGTTAATTTTTGTTTTGAATCACTTAAGTTTAGTTTATCAGAATCTAGTTTAGCTTTTTGAATATCTAAATCACGTAATTTTAATTTTATTTGATTTGTTTTATTTGTAATATCACCTATTAAAGTTTTAGCTTTTTGAACCTCTGTTTCTGCTTGAATTACAGATGATTTAGAATTTTCATATTCATTTTTAGAAATACCACCTTCTTTAAATAATTTTTCGTTAGAAGTGTATTTTAATTTAACGTCATTTAGTTTGGCTGTAACATTTTTCAAACTTATTTGATTATTTTTTTTATCAGTTTCTAATGCTTTTAAAGAAACTTCGTAATCCTCTTGAACTTTTCTTATATTAGCTTCTGTTTGATTAACTACAGCTGCTGCTTTTAGTACATTTCTATTTTCATCTTTAGGATCTAATTTTAATAATAAATCCCCTTTTTTTACTTCATCGCTAATATCAAAAGGTAAAGAAACTATTTCACCACTAGCTTTACATTTTATTTCAACTTCTAAATTAGGGACAATTTTACCTGTACTAGAAACACTCTTTTTTAAATTATCTTTTTTTACTTCAACTACATTTAACTTTTCTATTTCAGGATTTTTCTTTTCAGTATTTTTACTTTTATAGTACCAAAATCCCGTTCCAACAATTCCTGCTAAGACTAAACTGTATATTAATTTCTTCATAAAATTTTTCAATAACTATTTTAACTAATCTATTATAAACTATCTTTTTAATAAAAATATTAATGAGAACTAAATGAAAAATTAAAATTATTTTAAATATATTTAAAATTAGCCTACTTTTTTTATAAAAAAATTATTTACAAACAGTTTTAAAACCTAAATCACAAGCTTTTTTATAAAACTCCTCGGCTTTATCTTTTTCTTTTATTACATCATATAAAACAGCTAAATTATAATAATAAGTATTATTTTTTGGATCTAATTCTATTGCTTTTTTATACATTTCTTCTGTATTTTTATAATCTTTGGTAATAAAATAGTTAATACCTAAATTACTATATAATTCTGCATTTTTATTATCAAAATTAAGTATTTTTTTATAATAATTTATAGTATTAAGATAATTTTTATTTTGAAAATTCAGAGAAGCTTTTTTATAATAGATTTTTTTCAAATCTTCAATAGTATCTTTATCCTTAGGATCTATTTCTAAAGCTTGTTCTAAAATAGTTTCAGATTCATCTATTTTTTCTTTTTTATTAAGATAAGTAGCTAATAATTTATAGGCTGTTAAATAGTTTTTATTGTATTTTATAGCATTTTGAAGGCTTTCTATTTTTTTATCTATATCTTTTTCTGAAATAGCTTTAGAAAAATAACTACTAGAAAGCCATAATAAAGTTTCACCATCATTAGGGTTTAGTTCTAAAGCTCTAAGATTATAAGAAATAGCTTCATCTATTTTTTTTTCATAATATTTTATTGTTCCTATAGCTCTATAAGTCTGAGGTAAAAGAGGATTTAATTCTAAAGACTTATAAGCATCTTTTTTAGCACTTTCAAATAAATTAGTTATTTCATCTTTTTTATTTTTATCCATAAGTTTAAAATAATAAAAAGAGGCTAAAGCTAGTTCTGATTCTGCTTTTGCAGAATAAGCTAAAGAGTAATTATTATCAATAGCTAAAGCTTTATTAAAATATTCAATAGATTTAGTCAGATTATCTATAATATCATTATTAGACATTTTTTGTTTGGTATCCAAACTATAAGCTGTTTTTCTTATAAAACCATGTTCTATATAGTTATAATAAAAAGTTTTTCCACTAGTAAAATAGTTATAGGCCTCTAAATTTTGAGTTGCTTTGGTTACTTTTGTAATTTCATTTTTTTTATCATTAGATAACATAATATTTTGATTTTCTATCAGATTTTCAGCTAATTTATCTTGTAAATCAAAAATATTAGAACCTGTTACTTTTATGGCTTTTAAAATCCTACCTGTTTCAACTTCTATAAAACTAGAAACGATTCTAAATTGTTTCTCAAAAACTTGTATAGTTCCTACTACCAAAACTTGCGCACCTAATATTTTGCCCAATTTGACAGAATTTTTATCGTCTGTAAAACCAGAATTTTGAAATCCTTGTTCTTTTATAATAGAAGATATTTTTCCTCTTTCTACCATAATAAAATCGGGTATCGTAGTTAAGGCTACAGATAAACTATCTGTTGTTCCTAAGCCAAATTGTTTATATTCTGTATTATCAGATAAAACTTCAAAAGGTAACACAGCAATAATTTTTTTGGCTTCTGCATTAGATAAAAAAGCTATATTTATAAAAAAATAACTTGAAATCAAAAATAAAAATTTTTTTAGCATAATATTATTTAAAACCTATAAATATTTCAGTTGCAGCATTAGTAACGTCTATTTTATCTTTTTCTTTATTAAAAGATAAAGTAGAAAAAATTACTTTTGCTTTTACTTTTTCATTTTCAATATTTAGGGTAAGATCTTCTTTTTCAATATTATAATCTGTATAAGGATATTTTTTAGCTAACCCTTTAAAGAAAGCACTACAAGGAATTTCTATTAAAAGAATATTATTTTTATTTATTTTTAAATTTAGTCCTTCATCAAAAGTGATTTTATAACTTTCAGAATTTATCTTAATTTCTTGTTCTTTGAAAGACCTATAAAGATTAGTTTTTAATAAATAATCATAATCAGAAATATTAGTATAATTATAAGAATTATATTTTATAGAATAGTATAAATATTGGCTTTTAGCATTTTGAGCTGCTGAATAAAATCTTTGTGGATATATATATTTTATACCCATAGCTTCCATATATTTTTGAGGATTATTATATTTATAAGCATCTGCTTTTACAGGATCATTAAAATATCTATCTAATTCTTTAATTTTTCCATAATCATTTAAATAATGAATTATAGAAGATATATCATTTAATTCTTCTTGTCCTACTTCTTTTTTATCTTTATTTTTTACTTTACCTTCAAATAAAACATTATTTTTTACTAATAATTTTTCTAATCTTGATAATTGACTATTAAGAGATACATTATAAGCACTCCAAGGACCAAAAGAGGTTAAAAATGAAAGTAAAGCAATAGAAATAGGAATATATTTTATATCCTTTATTTTACTAAAAATAAAATATAAAGAAATACCCAAAAGCCAAAAAGCTATTAGAGATAAAAAGTATCTTGGTTCTGTAATTCCATATTCAGAGACTCTTCTATTTACAGCAATAAAAAGCATTCCAATAAGAGGTAAAAATAAAATATAAAAATACTTAGAGAAAATTTTTATCCATTCATTTTCACTTTTTTCTTGTAAAGGATATAAGGCTAAAAATGAAATTATTCCAGAACCTGCACAACCTAATATTAAAGCTGAAACACCTCCATTTGGTAAATCCCAAGCCAAAATAATTTTTAAAGCATACATATATAAAATAGCCATATATATTAGAGATATGGGTAAAAGAATAAATTGAGAGAAAAATTTTAGATAAATAGTTGAAAAGTTTTCTTCTTCTAATTTATCATAATCTTTGGGAATACCTGCTAAAAAGAAAGTACTACTAAACATTCCTACTACTAAAATCCATAGATCTGGATAAATTTCATTAGGTACTTTTATTTCTAATAATTTATCAATAGCAAAAAAAGAAGTTGATAAACCTGCAAATAATGTAACAGAATAAACCCAAGTAAATGCCAATCTTTCCAAAAGTTTAAAATTAAAATTCCAAATACCCAAAGATTTTTTTCTATTAACAAAAGCAATAAAAGTTACAATCATTACCAAAGAAACATTATATTGAGCATAATTCATAAATTCGGCTATAAAATAACTATATTCTTCTTTAGTAGTTGGTAATGTAAAATAATACATGGTGAGTAAGATAAAAACAGGTATATGTAATAAATACTTACTTTTTTTACTAAGATTATTTCTTTCTGAAAAGATAAAGAGCGATAAAGTAGAAAATACAGCCATAATTAGGCATAAAACAAAATTTATTAATCTATATAAATAAATAAAATCATATTTTTCATTATGAACTAAAAAAATAGAAGTTAAAGTTCCTATAACAGCTATAGTTACTACTGTTGGAAAACGATTAAAAGTATCTAAAGTTCTTTCTCTTAGATAAGAAACAGAGGGTAATTTAATTTTCATATTTTTTTCTCTTTAAAGATATTTTAAAGCATTTTCACCTAAAATTTGTTCAACAGCTTTTTTTATAGCTTTATTTTTAGATATTTCTTTATCAAAAAACAAAGTTTTAACTGCATATCTACCTATATTAATACCATCTCTGATAGTAAAAATCTCTTTGTTTTTATGCCCAGCTTGAAGGAATTTAACTATAGTTTTTAAAACAAGCTCTTCTGTGTCTGGTAAATTAGATTTTAAAATATTTAATTCTTCTTCTGCTGTAGGATGTTCTAATTCTATTCTGGGTTGCAATCTAGATTGTATATAATCAGGTATATCAAAGGTACTAGCATCATCATTCATAGTAGTACAAATTCTAAAATCTTTATGAGCTTTTATTTTTATTCCTGCTGAAATACTTTCTACATATCTTCTACTATCAAGTAAAGGAGCTAAAGAAGCCCAACTTTTTTCACTCATTCTATTTCCTTCATCCAAAATACAAATTCCTCCTTTTATCATAGCTGTAACTACAGCACTAGCATGATAAGAAATTTTTTGTTCTTCAGATATTACAGGGGTTACAATTAAATCTTCTGGTCTTGTATCTGCGGTACATTGGAAAATATAAACTTTATCAGAAAAACTTTTGGCTACATGATAAGCCAAAGATGTTTTCCCAACACCAGGTTTTCCGATTATTCTTGGGTTCATTGGTAAATCATTTTCTGAAATTATAGACCAACAAGCTTTTAATTGTCGTACAACTTCTTCTTTCCCAACCCAATTTATTTCAAAGTTATCATTATGAGATAATTTTAACTCTATGCCTTCTATAGTGATTTTTTCCATTATTTTAAATTAAAATTTATAAATAAGTATAGAGATAATTATACATTAATCTAGTTTATAATTAAGTAACTATTAATTGAGTAATTATTTAAGCTATAATCTATTTGTAGAATTTTATAATTAGGCTCAAATGAAAAAATAAAGAAAAAATGAAAGAGATCTTGAAATAATTATAAATGTAAATAAATAAGGTGCTTAAAATTAGTTTTTATCTAAAATAACAGGTTTGAGTATAAAAAATGTTAAAAAGAATTTTACAAGACTATAAAGGAGAAATAATTGAACTAAATAATAAAAAAGTTGAAAAGTTTTTTTGTGTACAAACTAAGGATGATCAAACAGGAATTTTATCTCCATGCTTATTTTGGTTAAAAACTTATGAACAAAAGCATTGGCATAGATTCTTTGTTGATGAAATTATGTGTGCATGGGATATTTATGAAAAATTAAATGAAGATGATTTTAATAATGAAGAAGATTATCCATTTTTTGATGTTTGCCAAAAGTATGAATTAAATAATTTAGAAATTAATTCGATAATTATTGAAGAAGTTTTTTTAGAATCAAAATATTATAATAGACTTACTATTGAATTTATTAAAAATATAAAAGTTTTAATTGAAAGTGATATGGATGGTAAAAAGATAATACGAATTCAAAAATAAATAAAAGTATATATAGTTTCTAACATTAGAAATTTCAAAATCTATAATTGTTGTTAATAAAGAATTTGGACAAAAAAGCAAAAAAAAATATACTAAAATAAATTTATATATTTTTTAAAAAAATGATAAAAGTAAGAATAACATTAACAAAAGAAACACGTCAAGTGATAATTAGTAAAATGAATCAATATAATTATTTAGGAAATAAAAAACAGGTTGATATATTTAAAGGAATATTATTATACTCAGAAGGTGTAAAAATATCAACTATAGCAGAAATAAGTTTAAAAACAGAAAGATGTATTTATCAATGGATAGTAAAATTTTTATCTAATGGAGTAAATGGAATAATTTACAAGGAAAAATATAAAAAAGAAAGTAAATTAAGTGATAATGATAAAAAAAAGTTAAAAGATATAATTTTAAAATATTCAGATGAAAATAAAATGTTAAAAAGTTCAATAGTACAAAAAATAATAAAAGAAAAGTTTGATATAGAATATTCAATAGGTTATATACCAAGATTATTAAATAGTCTAGGTTTAAGCCATAAAAAAATAGAAACTAAAAGTCATAAAGTAGATGAAAAAAAACAAAAAGAATGGGAAAATGAAATATTTTTAAAATTATCAAAAAAATCTATAATAAATAAAGGAACAGTATTATTTCAAGATGAATCTAGTTTTCTAATGTGGTCTCAAAAGTGCTATTCATGGGGAGAAATTGGGAAAAAGTTAGAAATGAAAGTAAATATGAATAGTGAGTGTCGTAAAGTATTTGGAGCAATAGATATAGAGAATGGTAATTTTTATTATAAAATAAGTAAAAAAGGTAATAAAGATGTTTTTATAGAATATTTAGAGCTTTTAATAAAAAAATTTAATGGTAAGAAAATTTATTTAGTCCTAGATAATGGTAGAGTACATAGAAATAAGAGTGTAATAGAATTTGAATTAAAAAATAAAGATAAAATAGAATTATGTTTTTTACCACCTTATAGCCCAAAATTAAATGCTATAGAAATATTATGGAGGGAAATAAAAAATAATTATATGCATGGAAAATTTTTTAAAAATACTAAAGATTTTATAGAAAGTTTAGAAAAATCATTAAAAAATATGAGTTTGATGAAAGAAAAAATATTAAGTATAATGTCAAAATGGGTAGAAATTTATAATAAAATTGAAAAAAAAATTGTAAGATGGAATGAGCAAAAAGAGTTATTTTATAACTATTCTGCTTAATTGAAATTTGAAATGTAATTAACTATATATTAATCAAAAACAAAGATAAAGAAATAATTAATCTAATTAATGATTATCAAATGACTGTTGATAAAGTTATAAAAATATTTTTTAAAATAAAATTTAAAAATAAACAATCTTATAAAAATCAAGTATCTGCAATTTGAAATGAAAAGTAAATTATAATAATTTGAAATTCAGCTAATTTTTCTATATTATGTAAAACTTATAAAAATAAAATATAGAAATCATAGTAGTATTTTTTATCTTTGAATATACCTAACAAGAATAAAAATAGCTGTATAATTATATATGAGTTATTTTTATGGTTTTATTATATGGTAAAAAGTAAAGGAATAGAAAAAAAATTAGTAAGGTTTGACTGGGCGATAAAAAATATCCTCAGAGATAAGGCTAATTTTGTAATTCTTGAGGGTTTTTTATCAGAGTTATTAAAACAAGATGTAAAAATAATAGAATTACTTGAAAGTGAGAGTAACAAAGAAAGAAAAGTTGAGAAATTAAATAGGGTTGATTTACTTGTAAAACTAAATAAAAACGAGATTGTAATAATAGAAATTCAAAATGAAGACGAATATGATTACTTTCAGCGTATTTTATATGGAGTATCAAAATCAATATCAGAAAATTTAGAAGAAGGTAAAAAATATAAGTCTGTAAAAAAAGTAATATCTGTAAGTATAGTTTATTTTGAATTAGGTCTAGGAAGTGATTATATATATCATGGTACAACAAATTTTGTTGGACTTCATAAAAAAGATAAATTAGAATTGACATTAGAGCAAAAAGCATTATTTAAAAAAGAAGAATTGTCTGAAATTTTTCCTGAGTATTATATTTTGATGGTAGATAAATTTGACGAAAATACAAAAGATGGTTTAGATGAGTGGATTTATTTTTTGAAAACAGATAAAGTAAAAGAAGATTTTAAAGGTAAAGGATTAAAAGAAGCTTTTACACAATTAGATGTTTTAAAAATGAATGAGAAAGAAAAAAGAGGATATGATTATTATTTAGCAGATTTAAGTTTAAGAGCAAGTTTAGCAGATACTCAAAAATTTAAATTAGAACAAGCTGAAGAAAAAGGCAAAATTGAAGGTGAAAGCATTGGTCTAGAAAAAGGGTTAAAAAAACGTGAAATTGAAATTATTATAAATGGAAATAAAAAAGGGTACTCTAATGAAATTTTATCTGATTTATCAGGTTTAAGTATAAAAGAAATAGAAGAAATATTAAATACACAAAATCCACGCTACGAAAAAAATAAAAGTAAAAGTAAAAAGAGTAAATAATTTTTTTAGACTTTAGTCGCATCATAGATATTTTTCGAGTTTGAAGTTGAAAAACTTTTTTTTCAATCAGGTTAGAAAAGTAAAAATCGGGGGAATGAGCAGGTAGGCGAAGAATTTTTTCCCCCGACTCAAATGTCCTATTTTCAAGGGTTGTTTTTTTAGGGGTATTTTTCAAAGGTAAAAAAGTATCTTTTTTTAGAGTTTTTTTATAAGAAGTTATTGCATTAAATTAAGTACCATAAATAAAATTAAGAAACCTTTTTTTCAAATTGGACTAAAAAAATAAAAATAAGCTAAAATATAGATATGTATTATTTTAGTTTTAAAAGGTAAAACTATTGAAAACAGACATAGCTTGGAAGTTCATTATAGATGAACTTTTACCACAGTTTATAGAGTTTTTTATGCCTGATTTATATGATTTTGTTGATTTTTCAATAAAACCAAAAGCATTAGATAATGAATTTGCAAGTTTATTTCCAGAGTCAAAATCAGAAGATAGAAGAGTAGATAAGCTTTTTGAAGTATATTTAAAAAATGGAAATAAAAAATGGATACTTTTAAATATAGAGATACAATCTTACGAAGATTCAGATTTTGCAAAAAGGATGTATCAACATTATGCAAGAATTTTTGATAAATTTGATAAAGAAATAGATGCAATAGTTATTTATACTTACAAATCAGATAGACATAAATACAAAAAATATGAAAGTAAGTTTTTAGAAACAAAATTGTCTTATGAGTTTAGAACTTATGATATAGCAGAACAAAAGCTAGAAGAGCTTGAGAAAATTAAAAATCCCTTTTCTTTTATTATGGTATTCTCCATAACAGGGGCCCACTAGTGGGAGTTATAGTTCAAACTTTAATAAAAGCGTTTGATTATAAGGAAAGTGATAATAGGAATTTTAATTTTAAAAAAGAACTAACAAAATTATTGTTGGATTCGGATTATTCAGAATATGAAGTTAAAAAAGTTTTTAAGTTTATAAATTTTATAATGGAGATAAAAAACAGAGAATTAAGGTCAAAATTTTATAGTGAGGTAATGGAAATGTCAGCAGTAAAAGATTATAGATTGGAGTTAACCGATTTTGAAGAAGTTGCTCTTGAAAAAATAACGCAGAAAATAAAAAAAGAAGAGAAAAAAATAATAGCTCAAAAATTATTCAAACTTGGTATTGATAAAGATAAAATATCAAACTCAACTGATTTAAGTATTGAAGAAGTAGAAGAAGTAATAAAATCCATGACACAAGAATAAAAGAAAGATACCACTAACACCCATCACATGAACAACTACTAACACATCTTTAAAAATTTAGTGTAGCGGTCGTGTGATGTAGATACGTTGTGCTAACAGCATATAGAGTAAATTAGAATCTTAAATTTAATTTTTAGTGTTTTCTAAAATCCATTTATAGACTTTTTTATTAAATCTTTGCTTAAAAATAAATACTTTAGAATAGAAATTTTCAAATTCTTGATTTATTTTTCTTATTTCTAAAACCTTAAACAATTTAGCATTAAAAGGATATATGATAAGTAATGAAATAATTATACCCCAAATATCATATTTAAAACATACAACATAAAAATTACAATTAAAGATACAAAAAGAACTAAAGACGAAAGGTATTTTTGATTTGTTTTTTTTGCAGTTGAATTTTAGCAAAAGTTTTTTTGTAAAATAAAAAAAACATTTTTTGGTCTTTTATGGTACAGAATAAATAAAAAATAGTTATAATTAGAAAAGTTATTCTAGTGTTGTAAAAAGTAATAAAATAAATAGCCCACCACAAAAAACACGTTTCAGGAAAATATGCTACTGGAATATCGGTAAGAATTTTATGTAGCAAATTGTATAGTTGAATTATTATATGTCATTAAAATACATAAGAGTAAAATCTTTTACTTTTTATTTTTGAGGTAAAAGAATGAAAAAAATACTACTAGCTTTATTTATTGTTTTTTTTATGTTATTTATTTTTTCCTGTAAATCGACTATAGACTTAGAATATGAAAAAAAAGATATACTTTATAATAATACACCTTTAAATATATATATAGATACTAATGATAATGGAATTATAGTTTACCCTAAAAATATATATAAAATAAAAAATTTAAATATTACAAATGAAAAATTAGAGTTAAATGATCCTGAAAAAGATTTTGATATTATAAATACTATTTATTCAATAAATGAATATGGTAATGGTATTTTAATTTATTCAAGAAGTAAATATAAAGAAAAATTTGTTATTGATAGAAAACCTAAAGTTAACAATAATTTCTATTTGGTTAATATAGAAAACAATAAATTTTATTTAGAGGAAACAAAAAAAATATTTGAAGATAACGTTGGAGCAAATTCTACTATAAAGTTATTTAATCAAGATTCAAATAATTTTATTATTTATTATCGTAATATTTATGATAATAATTTATCTTATTCATCCTCAAGTGACATTAAAATAAAAAAAATTTTAAAAGATATGGCAATAGATTTATTAATTGAAAAAAATTCACCAGAAGAATTAATTAGTTTAAATATTGATAAAGAAGGTTTAGGTTGGTTATTTTATTTTAATTTAAGAGATTATTTATATAAAATAAATAAAACTGATAATTTTATAAAAAAAGAACCTATTTTAATTAATACAAATAATAACTATAATAGTATAGATAAATTTATACCCTACTTAGATAAAAATGGAAATGGTTTTATATTTATAATCAAATATGAACGTATAAATACAAATATATATTTACAAAGAATAAATAATTTTACACTTGCTTCTGATGTTAATCTAATTTTTAGTTCAAATGATTTAGTTATAAATGCTAATTTTATGGTAAATGAAAATGGTAATGGAGTACTATTTTTTTATAAAAATAAAGATATAAACAATAACTTTAAATATCCCTATATCAAAAAAATAAATAATTTTATTGTAGAAAATAAAGAAATAAAATTAATTGATTCAAATAAGTACAAGTACCATGATTACTATATAAATAAAAATGGTAATGGGATAATAATTTTAACTGATGAAGAGAATTTTATTTTTAAAAAAATAAGAAATTATGAAATTGAAAATTAGTAAGAATAAAATCTTTTACTTTTTATTTTTGAGGTAAAATAATGAAAAAAATTTTATTTATTTTGTTTTTTCTTTTTATTTCTAGTTGTACAGCATATTATAGTAATATAGAAATAAAAGAAGTTTCAAAAGAATTGCCAAAGAAAGTTTTTATTAATAATAATAATACTGGTTTTTTGTTGTACAATACTGGCTTATATAAAATAAAAGAGCTAACTATCACAAAAGATTTTATACCTTTTAATGATAATAATAAAAATTTTAGTTTAAACCTAGTTCTTTATGATGAAGATATTGATTTTTATAGTTTAATTTATTCGAGAAATATAGATGAAGGTAAAATTTTAAATTTCTCAGAAAATTTTAGAAGAGAAGACTATCCTTACTACTTAATAAAAATACCTAAAAATAGCTCTAATATTTTTGAAATTAAAAATATTATGAATAAAGATAGTAATACTTCAAATATATTTAAAATAAATGATAATAAATATGCTTTTCTATCAACAGAAAGCTTAACTTCTTATAATTTTAACTTATTTATTAACTTGTATAATCAAAATAGTTTTATAACAAAAAATTATTTAGATAAAAACCAATCAATAAAAAGTTCTTCAATAAAATTTTTAGAAAAATATCAAGATTTTAAAATTAAAACTGATGAAAATGGAAACGGTTTCTTTTCATTTTATGATAGGAATAATTTTTATATTTTTAAGCTAGAAAATTATACTAAAAAAGATGAGTTACACAAAGAAATAATTGATAATAGTATTTTTTATAATAAAAATATATATACATCTTTAGATTATAAAGGTAATGGTTATATTTTATACAAAAAAATAGACATAAATAATAATGATGTAACTATTTATTTTGATAAATTTGAAAAATTTAAGAAGATAGATTATTATGATTTGTTTTCTTTACAAAATAAAAAACTTTTAGATATTAAAATAGATGAAATGGGTAATGGGTATATTTTATATAATGAACTAAATTTTCAATCAAAAATAATATTAAATACAAAAATAATAAAAATAGTTAACTTTAAAATAGAAAATAATTCTGAAAAATTAATTTTAAATAATAAAGAATCTGAAATAAATGAATTATACGATTTTTCAATAAATAATATAGGTAATGGCTTAGCTATTTTTATTAGTAATAGTTCTAAAAATTTTAAATTAGTGAAAATAAAAAACTATGAAACTGAAAGATAAAAAGCTACACATAACACATGCTAACACGAAAATATGCTACAGGAATAGCTGTAAGAATTTTATGTAGCAAATTGTATAGTTGAATTATTATATGTCATTAAAATACATAAGAGTAAAATCTTTTATTTTTTATTTTTGAGGTAAAATAATGAAAAAAATTTTATTTGTTTTGTTTTTTCTTTATAATTGTAACTTTTATGATCAATATAAATTAAAAAACATCGAATACATTAAAGAAGTTCCTACAAATATCTTTATTGATTCGGTTAATAATGGAGTTTTATCTTATGAAGAAAAAAGCGCTTTTTTATCTCCTATTAAGAATAAAAAAATTAGTCAATTAAATTTAACAAATGAAATTATTAATTATAATAATTATATTGTTGATGAAAAAGGCAATGGGATTTATATTTATAAAAATGAAGAGGCTTCTAATATAAGTGAATTAAAAACAGTCCCAATTTTACCAAATAGAAAATATGAATTCAAAATAGCAAAAATAAAAAATAATAATAAAAGTATATTTGAAACAGAAGAATCTTTTTTTGAAACAGAAGTCAGGCACTTTAATTTTCTAAATTTAGAAAATGATAATAAATGTATTTTCTATAATGATATTTATGGTAATTTTAATATTAAAATCTTAGATAATGCTTCTATTAAATCATATAAAATCTTAGAAAATTTTTCTTACTCATCTTCAAAAATTGATTTAAACATAGACAAATATGGTAATGGATGGAAATGTATTTCATTTTCTACAGGTATTTTATATAATAAGTTAGAGCACTTTAAAAAATCAGAATCTTTTTTTAATGAACTTATGGAATCAAAAAATTTATTAATAAACTTTATAAATAATCTAGATAAAAATGGAAATGGTTTCATAATACTTGGATATGATGAGAACGGTATAAAAAATATATATAAATACGATATAGAAAATTTTGCAATTAAAAATAAAATAAAGTTATTTAATGAAGAAGATAAATATAATAGAATTGAGAATTTTTTTGTAAATAAAAGTGGTAATGGAATTATTCTAATGCTAAAAGAATCATCTAAAAATTTTAGTAATATAGGGTATCCTTTTTTTAAACAGATAAAAAACTTTAAATTAATTAATAATGAGACAAAATTATCTAATTTTTACTCAGTTTATAATAATTATTCAATAAATGAAAGTGGTAATGGTTTAGTTATAATAGATACAAAAGATGATGTAAATTTTTTTAATATTAATAATAAAGAAAATATTATAAATCAAAGATTTGTTGTAAGAAAAATTAATAATTATGAATTACAAAATTAAACTTCAGATAACACTATACACTACGCCATGTATATTATATTTTATATATATTATGTGTACAAAACTTTGTACTAAAACATAAAAAATATGAGCAAAAAAAATCGTACTATATCAGCAGGAAATTTTCATTCTTTAGCTTTAAATTCCAAGGGTAAAGTATTATCTACAGGTGATAATTATTCTAAACAATGCGATACAGGTAATTGGAATAATATAATTGAAGTAACTGCAAGCAACGTTCATAATGCTAGAAACACAAGAAAATCTCATTCTGTAGGTCTAAAACAGGATGGTTCTGTTGTTGCTGTTGGTTGGAATAATTATGGTCAATGTAATGTAGAAAAATGGTCAAACATAATATCTATTGCAGCAGGATGGAGATTTACAATTGGCTTAAAATCAGACGGAAGTGTTTTAGGCATAGGAAGAAATATTGAGGGTCAGTGTAATATTAATTCTTGGTCAGAAATAATTTCTATAGCTGCTGGAGATTGGCACACATTAGGAATAAAATCAGATGGAAGTGTTATTGCTACTGGAAACAACTCTAGAGGACAATGTAATATTAATTCTTGGAAAAATATTATAGCTATTAGTGCAGGCTATCTTCATAGTATTGGCTTAAAATCAGATGGTAAAGTTGTAGCTACAGGTTCTAATCAGTATTCTCAATCTAATGTAAATAATTGGAGTAACATAGTTTCAATATCTTCAGGTAGTTATCATACTGTGGGCTTAAAAGCAGATGGAAGTGTTATTGCTACTGGAGATAATAGTTATGGTCAATGTAATGTTAGTGGATTAAAAGATATTGTAGCAATATCAGCTGGTTGTATTCATACTTTAGCACTTAGAGCAGATGGTACTCTCCTAGGAATTGGAGATAATAGCTATGGTCAAATAAATATAAATAAATGGGTTAATATAAGAATTTAAACAGTTCTTTTTTTTATCATTTCAAGAATAACCTTCATAATAAAATAACGTTTTTCTGTTGATAAATTACTTGCAAAATCAAGGCTATTATTTTTTAATTTTAATTTTAAAATAGTTTGTGTTTCATTTCTATTATTCAGAGTTGGAGAGGCTTCTAAAATATCTTCTACATCACTCCAATTAAACTTTCTAATATAACCTAAAGAACTACCTATTCCAGTAAAAATAATACCTTGATTATCTTTTACTGTTATAAGAACTTTACCAAATAAAGACATCAAACAAACGGCTGTTAAAGCTATTGTTCCTAATAAAAAAGGAATACCAAATAAAGATTCAAATAAACTAAAATGCCCTTTTATTATTTGAGTACCATAAATTCCACCTAAAGATAAACCACCCCAAACTAAAGTAAAAGGGATTAAAAAAATAGCTACAAAAGATCTAATATTAACCCCTACTTCAAAACCATCATTAAACTCTTTAAACCAAGTTCCTTTAGGTGGATTTTTTAAATCTATTTTTAATCCTTCTATAGAAGAAAATTTAATTAAATTTGAAATAGCAAAAACCTGATTGCATACACTACATAAAGCAAAATCTTTTTCTACGTTTATTTCTCTTGGTTCTAGCTCTTTTTGGCATTTTGTACAATATAATTTCATTTTATTACCAATCTTTATTAGATCTATAAGGTTGAACTAATTTTTTTTGTATCATATCAGAAACCATTTTTTTATTATTATCATTTATAGTATTTAACCATTTTTCAGCTTCTTCTTTACTCATATTGCTACCACTTTGTTTCTGAGATTTACTGTTTTTATTATCTTGCTTATTATCTTGTTTTTTATCTTGTTGCTGGTTATTATTATTTTTATTCTCATCTTTTTTGTTGTTATTGTTCTTATTCTCTTTATCTTTTTTATTATCGTCTTTATTATTGTTATTATTTTTATTTTTATCATTACCTTTTTTATTTTTTTCTTCTTTATCTTTATCTTTGTTGCTATTATTTTTTTTATTATCTTGCTTTTGTTGTTTTTTTCTATCGTCTTCTTCTTTATTTTTCTTTTTTAATTCTTCTTTTACTTTTTCAAGATTTTTTTTTGCCTGAATATCATTAGGATCAATTTTTAAAGCATCTTCATAAGCTTTTACAGCTTCTTCTAACTTAGCTTGTTTATAAAAAGTATTACCTAAGTTATATAATGATTTTTCTTTTAAAGCGTTAGAAACATTTTCTTGAGAAAGACTTTTAAAAATATTTTCTGCATCTGTATATTTACCAGATTTATAGGCAGAATTTGCTAAATTATATTTTAATTTGGTATTTTGAGGTTCATTAACTTGTGCTTTTTGAAAATCTTTATAAGAAGTTTCGTATTGATTTTTTCTATAATTTTTTTGTCCATTAACTATATCCTGATTAAAAGAAATAGCGTAAGCAGATTGGTTATTAAAATAAATAATTAAAAATAATAAAGCACTTATTTTTATTTTTAAATTACGCATAAAACCTTATTTATAAAACCTTATTTAATCCAAAATATACTAAATATTTTACTATAAATTTATATTTGAGCAAAAATTTTCCTAATATAAATTTATATCACATAATAATATAAAAAGTAGCACCTTTATTTAGTTCACCTTCGGCATAAATATCCCAACCATGTTTTTTAATTATTTTTTTTACATTAGCTAAACCTATGCCAATTCCTTCAAACTCATCATTATTATGTAATCTTTGGAATACTCCAAAAAGTTTATCTATGTATTCTATATTAAACCCAACTCCATTATCTTTAATATAAATTACTTGATTATTTTTATCAATAGAACTAGAACTTATATTTGTTTTATTGCTTAATAATAAAAGATCTTCATTTTCTTTTAAAAGACCTATACTTATAATAGACTCATCTTTTTTAGAGGTAAATTTTATAGCATTAGATATCAAATTTTCAAAAACTGAATGAAGTAAAATTTGATCTCCTAAGACGTTAGGCAGTTCTCCAATTTCAAATTTAATTTTTCTATTTATAAAATCCAGTTTATATTGTTCAATAATTTGATGAACCAATTCATTTAAGTTAACATTTTTTCTTTCAAAATCTTTTCTTCCTAATCTAGAAAATTGTAGTAATTCTTCAATCATTAAAGATAGTCTTTTTGAAGAATCAATTATTTTATTTATATATTTATCACTTTCTTCATTATGAACAGGTAAACGCATTTTTAATAAGTTCGTAAAACCATCAATATGCCTTAAAGGAGCTCTTAAATCGTGAGAAACAGAATAAGCAAAAGCTTCTAGGTCTTTATTAGCACTTTCCAATTGAATAGTTCTTTCTTTAACTTTTTTTTCTAGCTCTTGATTTAATAATTTTATTTCAAGTTCCATTTTTACTCTTTCAGTAATATCTTGGGATGTTCCTATGGAACGGATTGGATTATTATCTTTATCATATTCTGTATTACATCTTTCATTAATATACTTGATATTACCCCCTTTTGTTATTATTTTATGAATTATATTATAAGGAGTATTATTTTTAATAGAATCAAAATAAGCCTTATAAAGAAATTCTTTTTCTTCATCAGGAACAAAAGAAATTACTTTTTCAAAAGTTATCTCATAGTCACCTTTTTTTTCTTCAAAAATCTCATAGGTTTCATCACTCCATGAAGCAGTTTGTTCTTTTAAATTCATTTCCCAATAACCTAATTTAGCTGTTTTTAAGGCTGTTTTCAATTTTTTTTCACTTTCTTGCAATTTACTCTCAATTATAATTTTTTCTGTAACATCTTGGCTAGTTCCAAAAGAACGATATGCTTTACCATTCTCATCATATTCAGTAAAACATTTTTCATTTATATATTTTACATTACCACTTTTTGTTATTAATCTGTGTATAATATCATAAGGTTTTTTATTTAAAATAGACTCTTTATAAGTTTCTGATAAATTATTAATTTCTTCTGGAGGAATTAAAGCTAAATATGAATCTAAATTATAATTAAATGTATTTTTTTCTATTTCAAAAATATTAAACATTTCATCAGAGCAAATTAATTTATTAGTTTTTAAATCTAGACTCCAACTCCCAATTTTAGCTAATGCTTGAGCGGTATTTAAATTATTAGTTAATTCTAGTAATTTTGCTTCTTTTAATTTATTTTCAGTAATATCTGACCATAAAGAAATTAAATATTTTTTATTTTGTAACTCTATTCCTTTAACACTAATTCTTACATCCATTATTTTTTTATTTTTAGATATATGTTTAGCTTCAAAAGTACTATTAGAATCCTTAAAAAAATTAATTTTTTTGAAAACTTCTTCCTTTGTATTTACTGCAGATATATCCATTACAGTTATTTTAGAAAATTCTTCCTTTGTATAACCAAGTTTTTTATAGCAAGCTTCATTAAACTCTATAAAAGCTCCAGTTTCTGCATCTACTAAAGCTATAGAATCATTTGCATAATTAAAAATGGCCGAATAAAGCTCTTCTCTTTTTTTTATTTCTTCTTGATATTTGTATAATTTAGTCATATCATGAGCAATTCCTAAAATTCCAATTAAATTATTGGAATGATCATATAAAGGAGTTATTATTGTCTGAACTAATTCTGTATGATTATCTTCTGCAAATGAAACCCATTCTAAATTGTTTATAGGTTTATTTGTTTCAATTGCTTTTTTATCACTTTCTCTAAAAAAATCAGCTAATTCTTTAGTAAAAAAATCATAATCAGTTTTTCCTATTATTTCAATTTCTTTAACTCCCAAAAGTGTTTCAAATCTGTGGTTACAACCTAAATAAACACCCTTTATATCTTTAAACCAAACTAAATCTGGAATTGTTTCAATAAGTGTTTTTAATTGCTTTTTTTCTCTATTTAAGATATCTTGTATTTTTTTTTGTTCTGTAATATTTTGTAAAAGATTTAAAGTATATAATTCATTATCAAGTTCAATAAATTCTGCTGATAATAAACATGTATAAAAATTATTATCTTTTGATTTTACTAAAACTTCTTCATTTTCCAAAAAACCATCTTTTTTTAATTTTGAAATTAATCTATCTCTTTCTGAAGGACTAGCCCATAAATTAGCTAATAATGTGGTATTACCTATTAGTTCTTCTTTAGTATAACCAGTTAAATATAAACAATGATCATTAATAGCCATTATTTCACCAGTTTTATTTGAAGTTATAGAAACAGCATTAGGTGTTAATTTAAATATTTTTGAAAACTTAAGTTCATTTTCTTTTATTTTTATTTCTAAAAGCTTTTTATCTGTTATATCCCTTACTATACCAATTAAATTACCATTTTTAAGCTTTTTACTGCTAATTTCACCATATATAGTCTTACCATCTTTATGTATCATTTTATACTCTGACATTATGGTATAGTTATTATTTAATTGTTCGTAGTCTAGTTGAATATTTTTAGATTCTTCTTTTGCTAATAAATCTTCTATGTTTTTACCTAAAATCTCCTCTTTAGTATATCCAATTATTTTACATCCATTTTCATTTACATCAATACAATAACCACTTGGGTTTGCTATAAAAATAGCATCTGAAGCTTCTTCAAAGATTTCTTTATAATCATTTTTATTTTCTTGTAAGACTTTTTTTAATTTGAGATTTTCTTCTAAAAGTTCATTATATGTAGGTGAATTCACGGAAAATAAATCCTTTAACTAAATTATTTTTATTAAAGAAAAGATAAAAAATATGTTATATGTTATTAAAATAAAAATTATTTAATATAAAAAATAATTATTACCAAAACATAAAAGACATATTAAGTATATTTTATCATAATTTATTATATTTATGTTATGTTTGAGGTTTTAACTTCTAATTAAATTTTTTAGCATATTTATCAACTAAAAAACGTAGCTCATTTATTTTTTCATTATTTTTATCTAAACTATCTAAACTTTTTAAAATATTAGAAAAACTAGTATTTCTAGACCAATTTCCATTTTTTAATAATTCTGCTAATTCAGCTACAGTAATAGCTAATTTAGTATCATTATTAGCTAAGTTAAAATCTTTTAGTTCATTTATACTAATACCTTTAGCTATTTCATTTACTTTTACATTATTATCAATATCTTTATATCTTACATAAATATTAGCTAAACTATTTTGATTAGAAGTATTATTTCTTAATTTTATTTCGTATATAGCAGTTGCAGATTGGTTAGAACCTACTTCTGCTGCATCTTTTCCATCATCTCTAAAATCGGTATCAGGAATATCTCTTTTTTCATAACCTAATAATCTATAGCTTTCTACCAAATTAGGATTAAATTCCACTTGTATTTTAGTATCTTTAGCTATATTTTGTAATGTTCCTGTAAGATTTTGATTAAAAATTCTATTAGCTTCTTTTAAAGAATCTACATAAGCATAATAACCTCCACCACTATAAGCTAATTTTTCTAATAATAAATCATTATAGTTACCCATCCCAAATCCAATAGTAGATAAAAAGATATTTTTCTTTTGATAAGAAATAACTTTGTCTATTAATTTATTTATATCTGTTTCGCCTGTATTTGCAACTCCATCAGAGCATAAAATTATTCTATTATTAGAATCTGGAGAATAATACTTATTTGCTAATTCAAAAGCTAAATTTAATCCATCTTCTGTATTAGTAGATCCTTCTGGCTTTAAATTATTAATTTGATTTATAATAGTAGTTAAATTTTCAGCAGATAGATTTTCTACTAAAACTTTGGAACTATTTCCAAAAGTTATAATACTTACTTTATCTCCTTTTTGTAAGTTTTTAGCTGAAATAAGTAAACTTTGTTTAACTAATTCCAAACGATTATCTTGATTCATAGATCCAGATACATCTATTAAAAGAAATAAATTAGCATTTTTTCTGTTACTATCATCAACTTTTTTACCTTGAATGCCTACTTTTAATATTTTATTACTATCAAATTTAGAATTTACCAATTCTGTATTTATAGAAAAAGCAGTATTAATAGGTTTTTCGTAATTATAATCAAAATAGTTTATATATTCTTCTGTTCTTACAGATTCTGGAGATACAAAAAGGTTGTTTTCTACACTTTTTCTAAACCATGTATAAGAGGCGGTATCTGTATCTATAGAAAAAGTTGATTTATTATCTACACTAGTTTCAACAAAATTATTAGGTTTATAATCGGTAAATAGATTGTTTTTTGTTTTTTTATCTTCAATATTAGGAGGAGTTAATTCTATTATAGGTGGATTAGTTAAATTTGGCATTGATGGAGAAGCAGAAGGCAAAGGAATCATATTAACAAGGTTAGATGGTGCAGTTGTTGGGGCAACACTAGGAGCAGAAGAAGCTGCTGTTGTTGCTGCTGCTGAAGGAACAGCAGAATAATTTGGATAAGCTCCTGCAACTGGTGCTATATCAGTAGTTTTGGTCGCATCTGATGCTGAAGGCATAGGATAGTCAGAAGGATATGCACTTTGAGATGAAGTTGTAGCAGGAGCAGCACAAGAATATAAAAATAATACTAATAAAATACCTTTTTTCATAAAAACCTAATTAAAATAATAATATATAAAATTATACCTACTTTTTACTTTTTTGTAAAACTTGTGTTTATATTTTTATTTTCATTTTAAATATTTACTTTTTTGTAAAAAAATAATTGACTTTTTCATTGAAAATAATTATAATATTTTTATTATGTAAAAACAAAAGGAGTAACTTATGTTAAAAAATAAAAGCTTAATATTTAGCATGCTTTCTATGATGTTTTTTTATGCTTGTCCTGCTACTATGAGTCCATCTACAGACTCAACAAGACCTAGTGCTGTTGTTGATAGTTATCAACCAAAACCATTAGATGCATCATCAAGTTATCCTTCAACAGCACCTTCGGTTGCAGCATCATCAGGTCCAGCTACTAGTGGTGGCTCAGCTTTAGAAGCTGAATCAAAAGATAAAAATGCAGGGGCCCCAGTTTATGATAGTATTTCGAAACCATATATACCACCTCAGCCAGTAAAACAATTATCAGGAGGTAGTACAGATGATAATGATAAATTTTTAGAATATATAGATTATGTAAGAAAAATGAGTTCTAGTTTTTCTGATGGAAAAGATGTTGTAAAAGCTGATACTTCAGAAAGATATATTATTTCTTTGACAGATAAAGATGGGAAACCATTAAATAATGCAGATGTAACTGTTTCATCAGATAGTTTAGAATTATTTAAAGCAAAATCATATTCTAATGGAAAAGTATTATTTTTTCCTAAAGCATTAAGAGCTGTAGAAAGAGATTGTCAACAAATGGATTGTAGTAATAAATATCCCAATAATTTAAAAAACTATCGCATAACAGTAATGAAAGATGGAATAAAAACAGTAAAGGATTTTGATAATACAACCACAAATTGGAGTATAAAAACAGAAAATAGTAGAAATCAACAACAAGGTATAACCTTAGATTTAACCTTTTTGATAGATGCAACAGGAAGTATGGGTGATGAAATTGCGAGTATTCAAAAAACAATAAAAGATGTCTCTGATAGAATACAACAATTAACTCCAAAACCAGAAAAAATAAGATATTCCTTAGTTTCTTTTAGAGATAGAGGAGATGAATACAGAACAAAAAGATATGATTTTACTAGTACATTAAGTTTTTTCCAAGATAGCTTAAATGAATTAAAAGCAGGAGGTGGAGGAGATTATCCAGAATCTGTAAATGAAGGCTTAAAAGTAGCAATAAATGAAGTAAGCTGGTCTGATAATAATACAAATGCTATAAGATTAGTATTTTTGGTTGGTGATGCTCCCCCACATTTAGATTATTCTGATGATACCAAATATAATATTTCTATGTCTGATGCTGTAAAAAAAGGAATAAAAATATATTCTTTAGCTGCAAGTGGCTTAGATTCTAGAGGAGAATATATTTTTAGACAATTATCTCAATATACTTCTGCTAAATTTTTATTTATAACTTATGGTGGAGATGTTCAAAATTCTGGAAGTACTACTCATCAGGTAGGTGCTTTTAAAGAAAATAATTTGGATTCTCTTATTGTAGATACTGTGAAAAATGAATTAACTAATAATAATTAACTGAAACCACAGAGTAGAGTTTTGAGGTATTCTCTAGTAAGAATAAAAACTATTTTTTATTTTACTTTTTTGTAAAAAAATAATTGATTTTTTCATTAAAAATAACTATAATATTTTTATTATCCTAAAACGAAAGGAGCAACTTATGTTAAAAAATAAAAGTTTAATGTTTGCTTTAGCAACAGTAATTTTTTTATCTTCTTGTAAAGGTAAATCAGTCACTCAAAGTAGTCCTATGGAAGGAAGACAACCTGCTATTTTCGATAGTAATGTATCAGATAGTAAAAAATCAGAAGTTTCAGCTCCTTCGGCTCCAGTTGCCTCAACAGCACCATCTGTTGCCGCTTCAGCAGCTCCAGCTACTAGTGGTGCAACGGCAGATTTAGCCTATAAAGAAGAAAAATCCGTTTCTTCTGCTCCAATTTCTAATAGTGTTTTAGCACCTTATATACCACCTCAACCAGTAAAACAATTATCAGGAGGTAGTACAGATGATAATGATAAATTTTTAGAATATATAGACTATGTAAGAAAAATGAGTCCTAGTTTTTCTGATGGAAGAGATGTTGTAAAAGCTGATACCTCAGAAAGATATATTATTTCTTTGACAGATAAAGATGGGAAACCATTAAATAATGCAGATATAACTGTTTCATCAGATAGTTTAGAATTATTTAAAGCAAAATCATATTCTAATGGAAAAGTATTATTTTTTCCTAAAGCATTAAGAGCTGTAGAAAGAGATTGTCAACAAATGGATTGTAGTAATAAATATCCCAATAATTTAAAAAACTATCGCATAACAGTAATGAAAGATGGAATAAAAACAGTAAAGGATTTTGATAATACAACCACAAATTGGAGTATAAAAACAGAAAATAGTAGAAATCAACAACAAGGTATAACCTTAGATTTAACCTTTTTGATAGATGCAACAGGAAGTATGGGTGATGAAATTGCGAGTATTCAAAAAACAATAAAAGATGTCTCTGATAGAATACAACAATTAACTCCAAAACCAGAAAAAATAAGATATTCCTTAGTTTCTTTTAGAGATAGAGGAGATGAATACAGAACAAAAAGATATGATTTTACTAGTACATTAAGTTTTTTCCAAGATAGCTTAAATGAATTAAAAGCAGGAGGTGGAGGAGATTATCCAGAATCTGTAAATGAAGGCTTAAAAGTAGCAATAAATGAAGTAAACTGGTCTGATAATAATACAAATGCTATAAGATTAGTATTTTTGGTTGGTGATGCTCCCCCACATTTAGATTATTCTGATGATACTAAATATAATATTTCTATGTCTGATGCTGTAAAAAAAGGAATAAAAATATATTCTTTAGCTGCAAGCGGTTTAGATTCTAGAGGAGAATACATTTTTAGACAATTATCTCAATATACTTCTGCTAAATTTTTATTTATAACTTATGGTGGAGATGCTCAAAATTCTGGAAGTACTACTCATCAGGTAGGTGCTTTTAAAGAAAATAATTTGGATTCTCTTATTGTAGATACTGTGAAAAATGAATTAACTAGTAATAATTAACTATACTTAAAATTATTATAAAAAGTTGCTTAGATCCTGAATCAAGTTCAGGATGACTATAAGCAACTTTTACAATTAATTTTGTACTTCATTTATAAAGGAGTAGCTATATATTTGTACTTTATTTATATAAGATTAGTTTTAAAATAAAGACTTAATATAATCAATACTACTTTTTTTAGCTTTAGCCTTAATAACTACTTTATCTTCTAAATATTCTTCTTCCAAAACTTCGGTAGAAGAATGAATAACAGAAACTATTTTAGATTGTTTCAAATTAAGTTCAAAAACTTCTATTTGATAATCATTTTCCATTATTTCTAATATTTTAGTCAAAAGGTTATCTACATTAAAACCAGTTTGAGCAGAAATAAAAATACCATTTTTTTTGTATTTTCCTTCTGTTCTTATTTCTAGTTCTTCTTGATCTACATTATCAGATTTATTAAATACATATAAAGTTTTTCGACTTTCGGCACCCAAATCTCTAAGAACTTTTTCTACGGTATTCATTTGCTCTTGAAAATTTTTATGACTAATATCTATTACATGTAAAAGTAAATCTGCATCATTTACTTCTTCCAAAGTACTTCTAAAAGAAGCAACCAAATTATGTGGAAGTTTTTTGATAAAACCAACAGTATCACTTAATAAAAATTTCTTTTTATTTTCAAGTTCAATAACTCTAGTTGTAGAATCTAAAGTAGCAAAAAGCCTATCTTCTGCCAAAACACCTGCATTAGAAAGACGATTCATTAAAGTAGATTTTCCTGCATTGGTATAACCAACCAAACTTACTTTAAACTCATCTTTTCTGCTTCTTCTTCTAAACTCTCTTTGTTTTTCGATATCTTTTAGCTCATCTTCAAGTTTTTGAATTCTTCCTCTAATAAGCCTTTTATCTGTTTCAAGTTGAGTTTCCCCAGGTCCTTTAGTTCCTACTCCTCCACCTACTTGTCTTGATAAGTGAGTCCATTGTCTTGTTAATCTAGGCATAAAATATTTTAATTGAGCTAACTCTACTTGTGTTTTTGCTTCTTTAGTTTTAGCTCTATTAGCAAAAATATCAAGTATTACCCAACTACGATCTAATATTTTTTTACCAATTTCTTTCTCTAGGTTTTTAATTTGACTAGGTGATAATTCGGTATCAAAAATAATAGTATCAATATTTTCATTTTCAGCATAACCTTTTAATTCATGAACTTTTCCTATGCCTATATAAAAAGCTGAATCTATATTATGTCTAGATTGAACAAAAGATTCTACAACTACAGCACCAGCAGTATCTACTAAAGATGCTAATTCTTTTAGAGAGTCATCTATTTCTTCCATAGAATTTTCTTGTAATTTTACTCCAACAATAAAAGCTCTCTCAGCTGATTTATGAGTTTCAATCATATTTTTTACCTCCTTTTGAGGATTATAATTTATTTTTATCTAATTTATAAAAAAATCTTGTCATTACTTTATTGCAATTATTTAATTCAAAAATTTTATTCATGCCTAAATTATTATCTAATGTAGAGCCAATATATCTTTTTACTCCTTCATCTTTTAATAACTCTAATCCTTTAGCATGAAGTATTTTGCCATAACCTTTTTTTCTATATTTAGGTATTAGACCTATATAAAAAATTGAGCCTTCTTCAGGTAAATCCCAAAATACTTGTGGCATAATTACTCCAATAATATCTTTATTATAAATAACTATTTTCCATCTATTAGGATTAAACGTTTTATTAGCATCGTCTTTTATACCTTGATAATAAATACTTGCACTTATACCTTCTCTTTCTATATCATCTTTTGTAACCTCATCAAAAATTTCAATAAATTTATCTTCGCCTATTTCACTTATAGTTTTATATTCAAAAATATCTTCATAATTAAAATTATGTTTTTCCAAAAATTTATCATAAAGAATCTTTTTTTTGGTTATTTTAAAACCAATTTTTTCCAAAAAAAGATTTATTTTTAAATGAGGTTCTCTATCATCAGATAATAAACACGCATTATTAGTTAAAATAAAATCTTTTAATTTAGTTATAATAATAGATTCAACTTCTGAATACTCAATAAATTTGAATTTAGTTAATTTATACACATTAAAAATAGGGTCTATTAATTTTAATTCTAAAACCGTTTTATCACTTTCTATAGAATAAAAATCAGTTTCTATTTTTTCTATAAGATTAGTCATAAACTTTTTCCTTCTTCTGATTTTTTAAATTTTTAACACTTTTTCTTTTTAAATCAGAAATTTTAGTTTGTTCTACTTTATAATCATAAACCTTTTTTAATTTCAAATAACTTCTATAACTTTGTTCTGAAATTAAACCTTCTTCTAAAGCTTTTACTACTGCACAACCAAAATCATTTTCATGTTTGCAATTTTTAAATTTACAATTAGACGTAAATTCTGCAATATCAGAAAAAGTTTGCTCTAAAGAATCTTCATCTCCATCAGAAAAAATACCTAACTCTTTTATTCCTGCTGTATCTATTAATAAGCCTCCAGAATCCAGTTCATAAATAGTAGCTCCAGTTGTAGTATGTTTACCTTTATCAACATAAGAACTTATTTCGGATGTTTTTGCTATATTTTCACCTAAAATAGCATTTATAACGGAAGATTTACCAACACCAGACATACCACAAAAAATACTTACTTTATTTGATAATAAAGCTCTTAATTCATCTATCCCTTTTTGTGTATAAGCACTAGTAACAAAAACTTTAACACCTTTTTTTTCATAGTTAATAATATCTTTTTGAATTTCTTCATAATTTTCCAAATCAATTTTATTAAAACATAAAATAGGTTCAATTTTTTCTTTTTTTAAAGTTAATAAATATCTATCTATAAGATTAGGCTTATATTTAGGATTTTTAACTGAAAAAATCATTACTGCTTGATCTACATTACTAGCAATAACTTGTTTTTTATGATGAGCAGTTTCATTAAACTCATCTTTACCAATAGCTTTTCTACAAAATTCTGATTTTCTTTCTTTTACTTCATTAATAACTCCTTTTTCATTTTCCACTTTTTCTACTAAAACATGATCCCCTGTAACTAAAAAGTTTTTTTTCTCTCTATTTTTTTGTAATAAAGAACCTTTTACATCACATAATAAAACTCCTTCTGAAGTTTTTACTTTAAATTTGTTTTTTTGAGAATTAATAATTAAACCTTCTAACATTTTTTTTGCTCCTAAAAATAATTGGTGACAAGAAAATACCGCTATCTTAAATTGAGCAAAATGTAAAAAAAAGTTTTTTGAATTATATTTTATGTAATTAGTTGACTTATCTTGAACAGATGCTCAATGTATTTGAAGATATTTCTATTCTCATTTCACGGCACCTCTTATCAAAATAATACGATAAAATTCATTTTAGACGGTATTATTTTTTTTGTCAATAGTACTTAAAAAAAGAATTTTGATAATTACTAGTTAAAAATGATAAAAGTTCACTACAGTTAACTAAATAAAAAATATCTTCAATTATAGGTATTTACTATATTATTCGGATATAATAGTAAAAATAAAAATTAATTTTTAAATAAAAAAATGAAAATAATAAAATACTTACTAATCTTTTGTTTATTGCTAACTAATTCTTTTACAGTTCTTGAAAAAGATTTAAAAATAATTTCTAGAAAAGAATGGGGTGCAAAAGACCCTATAAAAGAAATGATTTTACATAATCCTACTAAAATAACCATACATCATTCTGGTATCAAAAATAATTATAAAAGTAATCTTATAGAAAAAATGAAAGCTTTGCAAAAATATTCACAATCTGCTGAAAAAATGGATACAGGTAAAATTAAAGAAATATGGGGAGATGTTCCTTATCATTATATTATCTCAACAACTGGAGAAATTGCAGAAGGTAGAGAAATAAAATATTCTGGAGATACTAACACAGAATACAATCCTAAAAACCATATTTTAATAGATGTATTAGGTAATTTTGATTTGGAAGAACCAACCAAACAACAAATAAAATCTTTAGAAGAATTATGTTTTTATCTACATAAAAAATATAATATACCTTTAGCTGATATAAAAACTCATAATTTTTATGCTAAAACTAATTGCCCTGGAGAAAATCTTATCAAATTTATGCCAAAACTTTTAGAAGAATTAGAAATTAATGATAAAAAATAAGATAATCAACACATAATATGTAAAAAAATATATTTACAATCATTTTATATCTTTAATTAAAAAATGGAGGGTCTATGGATTTCTACTATTTTGTTCTTAATCATCCTTTATTAGACACTTTTTTATTAGCAATTAGCTTTTTAATAATAGTTGCTATTTATGATATAACCCAAAAAAAACATATTATTTTACATAACTTTCCTATTGTAGGACACTTAAGATATTTTTTAGAGATGATTGGACCAGAACTTAGACAATACTGGGTTGCTAATGATAAAGAAGAGTCTCCATTTAATAGAAGTGAAAGAAGTTGGATTTATGCTACAGCAAAAGGATCAAATAATAATTTTGGTTTTGGAACTTCAGAAGAAATCTCTAGTATTGGATACCCTATTATAAAAAATGCTGCAATTCCCTTTCCTGATGATAAAGCAGTTTATTTAAATAATGATTCTACAGCAATACCTTGTTTAAAAATAATAGGAGAAACCCATAAAAGAAAAAAACCTTATAGACCTAAATCTATTATAAATATTTCTGCTATGTCTTTTGGTTCTTTAGGTTATAAAGCAATAAGTTCTTTAAATAAAGGTGCTAAATTAGCAAATTGTTACCATAATACTGGAGAAGGTGGTTTAAGTACTTATCACTGTCATGGAGCAGATATTGTATGGCAAATTGGAACAGGTTATTTTGGTGCAAGAGATGAAAAAGGTAATTTTTCTTTGGATATTTTAGCCGAAAAAGTAGAAAGATATCCTTTTATAAAAGCTATTGAAATAAAATTATCTCAAGGTGCCAAACCAGGTAAAGGTGGAATTTTACCAGCAAAAAAAGTAACTAAAGAAGTATCTGAAATAAGAGGAATACCTATAGGAAAAGATTGTATCTCACCCAATGCACATAAAGAATTTTCTACTCCTGATGAATTAATAAATTTTGTAGAAAAAATAGCTGAAAGAACAGGTTTACCTGTAGGTATAAAAGCAGCTGTTGGTAAAACCGATTTTTGGGAAGAATTAGCTATAAAAATGAAAGAAAGAAACCAAGGCCCTGATTTTATTACCATAGATGGTGGAGAAGGTGGTACTGGTGCCGCTCCTTTAACCTTTTCTGATCATGTTTCTTTACCTTTTAAAATAGCCTTTAAAAGAGTTTATAATATTTTTCAGAAAGAAGGTATTAGTAAAGATATAGTTTGGATTGGTAGTGGTAAATTGGGATTTCCAGATAGAGCTGTAATAGCTTTGGCTATGGGATGCGATTTAATTAATATAGCTAGAGAATCTATGATTTCTATAGGTTGTATTCAAGCTCAGAAATGTCACACAGATCATTGTCCAGCAGGAATAGCAACTCAAAATAAATGGTTTCAGGGTGGAGTTGATATTGAAGATAAAAAAGATAGATTTGCTAGGTATGTAAAAGGTTTAAGAAAAGAAATGCTTAGTTTGGCTCATACCGCAGGGTACGAGCATCCTTCACAATTTACAGGAAATGATATAGAGTTTTCTGTAGGTGTAAATCTATTTAAAACGCTAGAAGATGTTATGGAATACAAAAAAGATGAAGTTATTTTTACTAAAATGGGTGATTATAATTAAAATAAATCTAATTTTTTATTAGGTAAAAATATTTACAATATAAGTGAAGTCTAAAAAACTTTGCTTGTATCGCAGATAATATAACTATTTATTCTTTTTTAATTCAACAATAGATATAATATATTCTTTCTCTATTTTTTCTATTGAAGTATTTTCAAGAATAAATTTTTCCATAACATTTTTACAAAAATCATAATTAAAATACTTTAAACTATTAATAATTAAAATTCTAGCTTGGACTAAATCTAAATCATTTTTATTAAAATTAGCTGCAATTATAGGTATTATTTCTTTTATTTTATTAGAATTATTTGTCATTTGATAATCAAATAAATCAAATATTATTCTTTCTTTTGGAAATGCTGAAAATTTTTGTTTAAAACTATTTATCAAATTAGAATTATGTATCCATTTATCCTTTTGATATAAATTTGTTTTATAAAGGTACTTATAAAAATTAAGGTTAAAATCATTTATATTATTATTATTTATAGGAGTCTTTAACATTTCATATAGGCTATTTAAATTTAAATCCATATTTTTATTTAGCATATAATTTTCATATTCATACATGTAATTAGATTTATTAGAAAAATCTTCTTCAAATAACGTTTGATAATTAGAAAAAGAGCTATAAAACATTTCCATAAAAGAATTAGCTGTTACTTTTAAAAAGAAGTCTTTTTCTGCACGACTATCAACTACAGGATAAAAATCTGAATTTGAATTATAATTATTTAATAAAGGTTTTATAGTTTTATTCGAAAATAAATAGTGATAATCACTAAAAAATTTTATATTTTTTTCTAAATTAATTAAGTCATTAATCTCATTAATTTCATTATTTACATCTTTATTATTTAGTAATCTATTATAATTTTCTAGTGTTATTTCAGAATCTGAAGCAATTATAATTAAATCTCCACCTCTTTTAGGATTATAAACTTTAAAATTATCGAAATTTTTATCCATAGAATTAAATATAGTAAGTAATAATTCTGGGCTAAATTCATATATATGAATCCATTGCACAAGATAACCATCTTTTTTTATAAAATTTTTACTATTTTTATAAAATTCATCGGTAAATAAACTTGAAACTCCACTCACCCAAGGATTAGATGGTTCTGATATTATAATGTCATATTTTTCTTTATTAGAATAAAAAAATGTTTTTGCATCATCAAAAATCATATTAATTCTTTTATCTTCATAAGCTCTTTTATTATGAGGTATAAAGTTTTTTGATAAGTTATAAATTTCTTCTTCTATCTCTATTAAATCAAGTTTTTTTAAAAAAGGATCTAATAATAAAGTGTGGGCTGTCATACCGCTACCAAAGCCAATTATTGCTGCATTATATTCTTTATTTATAAGATTCATCGGGTAAAAAGCCAAAGAAGACATTGTTATTTCATCTGTAGGATTTAATTTTTTAGGATCTTCTAAAATTGTAGCATCTGGTTTTCCATTTGTTTTTATTGTAATAAATCCATTATCCTTTGATACAGAAATAGTAGCTGTTTTTCCATCTCTAACAATAATTTCGCCTTTAGATTTATAATCAATACTTCCATTTCTAAAAACACCTGATGTTATTACACTAGAATTAAAATTTATATAAAATGCAGGGATTATTAATATTAAAGATATTATGGTAGTTACATATTTATTTATATTTTTAGTCGAAAAATAAAATAATAAAATTAAACCTAATACTATATCTATAATACCACCTATTAGTAAAGTATTTTTTAGCTGAAAAATTGGAATTAAAAATAATCCTGTAGAAATTGCCCCTAAAATTGCACCTATTGTATTCCAACCATAAACGTTACCTGTATATTTTTCATTTTTAGTAAAATAAAAAAGATAATATGTAATTATTGGTAAAGTCATTCCTGCCAAAAAAGTTGTGGGGAACATAATTAATACACATAATAAATATTTAAAAACAGAATAAGCTATATAACCATAGTTATTTCTCATAAAAGTCATATTAGCTATATTTGATAAATAAAAAAAATACTCATAAAAATATATTGTACTTAAAGAGAAAATTCCCATTAATATTTGAATATTAGATAGATTTTTTATTAATTTACTAATATTATTTAGTAAAAATTGAGAAAATAAACCACCAAAGGCTAAACCTAAAATAAAAGTTGAAATCATTATATCAAAAGAGTGTGTAGATGAACCTAATATTAAACTTATTAATCTAATCCAAGATACTTCATAAATAAAAGAAGATAAACCTGTAATAGTAGATATAAACAAAAGAATATATATTGTTTTTTTATCAATTAAAACTAAAGTATTTTTATTTATATTATTATTTTCATTATTTATATTATTTTCTTGATAAAAATCTTTTTTGGAAATGAAATAAAATAAAACAGAAATTATAATATTAAACAACCCAGCTAAAGATATAGTAGCTTCTGTTCCTAGATTAGGAATTAATAAATAAGATCCCAAAAGAACACTTATTGATGCTCCTAATGAATTAAAAAAGTATAAAAAAGAAATAGACTTTTTTCCTTTGTCTTCTGAAGCTCTAATTAGTGCTGTAGCTACAAAAGGAAATGTTGCTCCTAATAAAATAGCAGAAGGAACTGTTATTAACATACTTATTAATATTTTTGTTGAGTTTATTAAAACAGATGGATAGTTATTATTTAAGATAAAATTAAAGAAACTCTCTGAAGATAATGTAAAAATTTTATGGTAAAGTAAGCCAGTTACACCTATTAAGAATTCTGTTAATGAATATAATAAAAGTGGATTTTTAGAATTTTTTGCATATTTAGCACCTAAAAAAGAACCTATGCTAATACCACCCATATAAATAATTAAAGTTAAAATTTGTCCATAAGAAGAATGTCCTAAAAATATTTTTAAATATCTTGCCCAAACTACTTCATATAAAAGACCTGAAAAGCCTGAAACTATAAAAAGTGTATATATTAACTTATTCAAAATAAAACTCTTTCTTGATAAAATTTTTTTTATTTTTATGGATTATTTTTATATATACCCAAATAGTAATATTTTAATATTAGTAAAAGTAAAAAAATTAATATTTTTTTAATCAAAAAAATAAAATTTATTTTAATTTAATTAATACGATTATAAAAATAGTTAGCTAAAATTAAAGTATAAGTTATATTTATTGAAAAGAGGTGGTTAAATTATGTTTGGAATAAACGCTCCAGAAATATTTTTAATTATATTATTTTCTCTAATTATTTTCGAACCCTTCTAATAAAAAAACAAAAGTAGTACTTACAATTTCTAGTTAGGAATATAATTTTTAATATTCCTAACTAAAACCAAGATTTTATTTATTTTTTAAATAGTTAAACAAACCAAAAAGAGAAACTATTGTCCAACATCCTTCTAAGATAATAAAAGGGATATATTTTAATAAAATAGAAGCAAAGCAAGCTATTCCTGCTCCTAATGAATTTAGAATTAGATAAGAAAAGCTATCTTTTTTTATTATATCTCTTAAATTAAGGAAATAAGCAACTAATAAAATACTTACTCCAATAAAACCAACCCAATCTGTTAGATTCATATACTTTAACTACTAATTTATTTAAACTTAAATACTATTTAAATTCTTTTAGTAATATAAATAGCAACTTAAATTAATATAGATAAAATATTATAGCTAATCTTATATTTTAAGTATATCTATTATAAATTTGTATATTAAAAATAGGGTATTAACTATATTAAAAAAACGCTTGATAAAAAATATTTCCCTAAAATAATTGGTTATATTAGGTTTAAAAATTATTTAATATTTCTTTAATTAAAAAAATAAATTTGCTCATTTTTATAAATAATTTATTTACAATTTAATTTTATAATTTAATTACGAAATATATTATTGAAAAGAGGTTTTTAAATTATGTTTGGAATAAATACTCCAGAAATATTTTTAATTATATTATTTTCTTTAATTGTTTTTGAACCATTTTAAGGGGTTAATTAAAAACACAATTTATACATTTTTTATTTATAGTGGGTGTGGTCTAAAAAGTAATTTTTTACGAAAAACTTGGTTAAAAGACTAGTGTTTTCGTAGGAGAAAAGCTGTGTTTTCACTCTTTTTAGACAGACCCATTTTTTTCTATATTCAAAAATAATTGGTTTACATTTTTTCAGTCAGTGAGTCTATAGATGGAACAGGGTTGCAACCCTCTGTTTCAGGGGAATATGATTTTGAAAAAATGCAAATTATAAAATATCAACTATAAAAGTATAAAAAATAAATAAATTATTGAGCTATTTTATTATGATTACTATACAATAATAAATAATCTTATAGTAATTTTAATTTTAATGTGGACAAATTTTTAATAGTAGTTTTTTTTATTTTTATAAATAATTTTAATCTTTTAAATTATAAAACTAATACTGAATATAAAATAAGTAAAAGTTCAGAGAACTCATCTTTTAAAGAAATAAAAAAAAAATCTGATAATTTAACTAATAAAGTTTTAAAAAAAGCAAAAGATAAAAATTACAAAGGATTAACGAAAAAAGAATATGAAACTTTTATAAAAGAAATACCTATTTATCATAATGCTAAAATTTATGATTTAACAGAAAAATTTGGTATGAGAATAAGAGTTCATACTACAGAAGATACCAATTTTCAAAAAGTAGTAAATTTTTATACAGAAGAAATGAAAAAAAAAGGTTGGAATATTGTTTTTCCAAATGATGAAGAACTAAGAATTTGGAATGAAGCTTTGGATAGTGATAGAAGTAAACCTCCTGTAATAACTATAAATTTAAATAAAAATAAAACCAAAGTTAACTGTAATTTAATGATAGGGGTTACTAAAGACGCAAGATTACTAAATCAAGTAACAATAATTACGATATACCTAACTGATGCTGTGCTACAATAAAAGTAAGAGGTTTTTAAAATGGGGAAAATAAATTTAAGAAATAGAATTAGAGATAATGCTGATGATAATCAGCCTCAATCTCAACCTGCAAATAATCAGTTTGGAAATAATAATCCAATTAATCAGCCAACACCTAATTTTAATCAGGATCAAACTCTAAGACAACCTGCTTTTGCAACACAGCAACCTGCACCAGTTGAACAACCTGTTTATAATAATATGCAAGCAAATCCTGTTAGACCTCCTATGCAACAACCTCCTCAAACAGAAAATTATTATCAAGCTCAACCTAGTTTTGAACAAAGAGCTCCTCAAGCAGAGCCACAATATATGCCTCCTCAACAAAATTATCAACAACCTAGATATGAGCAACAACAAGAAGAAAAGAAAAATTTTAGAAAAAGAGGTTCAGGTTTATTTAAAGAGGTAGAAGAAGAACCGTCTAAAGGTTTTACAGGTCTTTTAAAAGGAACTAAAAAACTTTTTAACAAAAAATTAGATGCTTTACCAGCTGGGCCTAAGAATTTATTAGATAAACTTAATGTTAATAAAAGAATGCTTTATATAGCATTAGGAACATCGGCAGTAGCAGCTATTTTAGTTCTGAATTATTTAAATAGTCTAACTAAATCTAAAATTTATGGTTCAAATATTATAAATGTTTTAGTATCAACTAAAGAAATAAAAGAACGTGGTATTTTATCTATGGATAATATCAGAGTAGCTGAAATTCCTGAAAGATATATGTCTCCTTATGCTATAAAAATTACAGCTCCTGAAGATATAAAAAAATATGTAGGAAGAGCTGTAGTTATAGATGTTGGTCAAGGTGAACAATTAACTGAAAAAAGAGTAGTAACAGAATCTAATGCACCTTGGAAATCACCTTTTATTCCTGCAAACCACAGAGCTTTTGATATTCCTACTAAAAATATGTCTTATATAAAACCAGGTGAAAAAGTTGATTTATTAATATCTGTACCTCATCCTATAGATAAAAGAAAAATTATTAATACTCCTGTTTTACAAAATGCTAGTGTTTTGGCAGTAGATGGTAAATTTAAAGTATCTAATAATGAAACTACACCAGGTGATAGTGTAATGGTTGCTGTACCAAATAAATTGGTTCATTTATTTTCTCTTTTACAAGAAAGAGGTGGTAATTTTAAAGTTATCTTAAAAAATGAAGGTGATACTACTCCTTTATCAGAACAAGTTTCTATAGAAAAATTAGAGCTAATGTTTGCCGATACTGCAAATAAAATTGATAATATAAAAGTTGAAAAATTAAAAGTAGAAGCACCAAAACCAAAACCTGTTTTTGTAGAACCTCCACCACAAGTATATAACCCACCTGCTCCAGCTTATGTACCTCCAGCTTATAATCCACCTGCTCCTAAATATAACCCACCAAAACCAAAAGCAGAGAAACCAAAACCTCAAGCTGAAGCACCTAAGAGTACACATACAGTTACTGTTATAAACGGAACTAATGTACATCAAGATAAAGTTGAGAAAAAAGAAGAGAAAAAAGAAGAAAATAAATAATAAGGGGTAATTATGGTTGAAAAAAATATAGTTGGAGTTGAAAAAAAAGACGATCAATTCCCTGTTTTTAAATCTGATATTATGGATAGCCCATCTCCTGCAATTGCTCCTGTAGTTAGTATTTCTGGAGTTTCATCTGTTGCCCCTATAAGTGGTGTTGCTGGTACAGGCTCTGTAGATGCCATTGATGTTTGGCGTTATATGAGTGAAGTTTATAAGCAAAGAAGATTAGCTAAAACTGCTGAACAAGAAGAAAAAGCTAATTTTAAAAAAATGGTACAAGCTTATAATAATCAGGATAAAAATTTTCAAAAAGAATATGAACATGATAGTTTAAAAATTAGCCAAAAAGAATCAAACTCTTGGAAAAATATTTTAGCTCAAAAAATACATGAAGCTCAATTGCCTGTAAATAATACTGTTATAGAAATAAGCCAAAATATAAAGCATAGTTCTGAAGATGGAGTATTAAAAGTAGTAGATGTAATGAGAAAACCAGTTATTTCTGTTATAGAAACAACTAAAATAGATGATGTCATAAGAGTTTTTAATCGTTATAAAATTACTAGTGTTCCTGTTATAAATCCAATAACTCGACATTTAATCGGTATTTTTACTGTTTCTGATATTATGTCTCATATTTTGCAAGATAAAAATCTTTCGTCTTTTCATAATCAGGGCTTAATTTTTATGCAAGATAGCTTAGCTATTTTAGAAAAAAAAGTTGGTGATTATATGAATAGTAATGTAATACAAGTTGCTATGGATACTCCAATAAAAGAAGCCTGTAAATTAATGAATGAGCATAAAGTAAAAAGAGTTATTGTTACAGAGAAAATGCATGTAGTTGGTATTTTTTCTGCTTCAGATGCTGTAAAAATCTTATCAGAATTGTAATTTTACAATACTTAATAATTATTATAATATATATAACATAAATAAAAAAGGTTAATTATTTTACTTAAAGACTTGCTTTAAGTTTTTTTACTATAACTTAATTATAGTTTAATTTTATTTTTAGAATATTTTTTTGAGGGTACTTGTTTATGGATGCTATAAATATAAATGTTGCAGTGAACTATACTGCTGAAAAACCTGCAAATGTCGAAAAAAAGACAATGCTAGAAAAAGGAGTTGATTTTGCTAAAGAAAAAACAGCAAAAGGAACTCTAGTAGGAGATCATTATGTTTTAGCTAGTGTAGTTGGTGCTTATATGTATTATTAAAAGAAAGATCATAAATAAAATTATTTTATAAGAGCAAAATAAAAAAGCCTTTAGTATCTAAAGGCTTTTTTTATTAATATTTTTTAATTACTAAATTGAGAAAAATAAGAAAGTAGCACCTAAATCTATAGCTTGAATATTAGCTTTAGAGTCTGCTGAAATAAAAGATTCATTTGTTCTTACATCTGGTAAGAAATAATAATGATATCCAGCTCTTAGAATAAATAGATTTAATAAATTAAAATTGGCTCCTACTTCAAATCTTGGTAAAGTCATACTATTTCCAGTAAATTTACCATCTCTATCTGGTCCTTTTTCCCACCATAAACCATTACCTAATAAAGTAGTCATGCCACCTTCTGCAAAAGCAAAAAAACCTAAAGGTAAACTAGTAGAAAATCTTAAACCATAATTAATTCCACCAATAGTAGATAAGCCTGTAACAGGAACAATATTTTTTAAATCAACTCCATTTTCAAGTGATAAGCCACCATAACCATATTGAGAAGCATATTGCTTATATCCTACATAAGGAGATATAGTTGGATTAAAATCACCTAAAATAGTTTTAGCATTTAAAAGAGTCCAATTATATGATAAATTAGCTTCGGCATTTCCCATAAAACCCCATCTTTCATCTTTTCCAAATTTTAATGGACCTACTAAATTAGAATAAGATGGACTAAATTCTATTTTTCCATTAAAACCAAAGTTCATTGGTAATGGTGAAGCTACATTAAATTTTAAAACAGGAGAAGAATTTTTAGATTTATCAGAAAATGTTATTTCTACAGCATTTGCTACGGTTTCAAACGATATTAAAAAAGCTAATACGCTTAAAGTTTTTAGTAAGTTTTTTTTCATATTTTTATCTATAACTATAATAATTTAATAATTTTAGTTTATCATAAAATTTAGATTTTTAGTTAAAATTTTACCTGAATAGGGCTAATACCTTTGGCTTCTAATCCTTCAAATAGAAATTTAATTACAGCTAACTGACTTTCTTGAGAAGCAGAATAAGTACAATAATAATTTTTTACTTCAGGAATTTTATTTATAAAATAAGGATCTGAAAAAGCAAAAACAATATGTTCTTTATTTTTTATAATATTTTTTTCTATCCAAGTTAAAACTTCTTTTTTGGGATGCATATGTTTTTTCCAAGCTTTCATTTGAGAAAAAAATGAAATAACTATCAAATCTTTATCATTTATTTTATCTTCTAATTCTAATAAAGTATTTTTTTCAGATTTGGTATTAATAACTAATGTTTTAATCCCATATTCTTTTGAAAGTTTACAGGATAATAAGTTCCAAACATCTGAATTATCATCTTGATCTATTAAAATATTAACAACTTTTTTTTCTTCTAATTTAATAGGAAATTTTAAGTTACCTTTTATTTTAGTCAAAGCCTCATCAGCTACTTGTTGAGAAAAAAGCTTATTTTTTTCAGAATTAATTCTTTTTAAACTTTTTTTATAAGATAAATCACAATATCTTTCTTTGTATTTCAAAATTCTAGAATAAGATTCATCTAATCTTTCATGTGAAATAATATTTTTTTCTAAAGCTTCCCTAATATTTTCTAAAGCTTTTTCTGGTTCTGGAGGCATTAACAAAATATCACACCCAGCTAATAAAGCACTTACATAAACACTATGTTCTAAAGCTAATTTAGCTCCATCCATATTAAGAGCATCTGTAAAAACTAAACCATTAAAATTCATTTTTTCTCTTAGTAATTCGGTCATAATTTTATAAGAAAAAGTAGCAGGTAACATAGAATCATCAAGTTTTGGTAATGCTATATGAGAACTCATAATAGCAGGAGCTTCATCTTCTATTACTTGTTTAAAAGGATATAGCTCTAATTTTTCTAATGCTTTTAAAGATTTTTTAACTAAAGGAACTTCTACATGAGAATCTGTAGATGTATCACCATGTCCTGGGAAATGTTTTGCTGTTGTTAAAACTTTTTCATATTCACAACCTTTTATAAAAGCCTGTGCCATATCTGCTACTTTAACAGGATCTTCACCAAAAGAACGTATATTAATAATAGGATTTTTAGGATTACTATTTACATCAACAGAAGGTCCAAAAATAATATTTAAACCAATATCTTTAGCTTCTTGTGCTGTTATTTTACCAGCTTTATAAGCATTATCTATATTATTAGTAGCAGTTATTGCCATATTAGATGTTATATGTGTTGCACCTTTAAAATGTTGTCCTGCACCTCTTTCCAAATCTGCACAAACAAAAAGTGGAATTTCTGCATTTTTTTGTAAATCGTCTATTATTTTTGAAGCTGTTTCTATATCTCCATCAAATAAAATAACGCTACCCCATTGATTTTTTCTAAAACTTTCTTTTAAATCTTCTAATTTTTTAGGATCATTATATATTTCATTTATTCTTATTTCTACACATATAAGTTGTGCAATTTTTTTATTAATATCTAAATTCATGTTTTTCCCTATTATTTTTTTAAAGTTCGATAGTTCCATTTTTTTAACATTTCTATCATCAATATCAAAGCTTACACCAACTAAAACAATTTTTTTATGACTTGTTAAATATTTTTTACAATCCCCCCTACCCCCTTTACTAAAGGGGAATTTAGGGGGATTTGTTAATTCTACAGTTGAAGAACTAAGTTTAAATTCAAAAATATAAATAGTATCATCATTTTCTATTACAGCATCAATTCTTCCATGATTTTTCCAAACTTCACAATTAACTCTTACTCATATTAAAGTTAAAACAATAAAAAAGATACCGTGATAATAAGCCTCTTTATCTGATATAAAAATAACAGAAGGTATTTCTGAAAAAACTTTTTGAAAAAATAAAAAGAATTTTTTAGAGCATTTTCTTGTATAGAATCTATTAAATCTTCTATTATTATACTATTATTATGATTAAAATAAGCAAAATACCCTAATATCATTTTCAAAAGTGAGTTTTTTACTTCTATGTTAGGGTATTCTAATAAATATTTATAATTACCAAAACTCTTTTTTATTTATAAAAAAAGTACTTCTTTTTAGTTTCTAATAATTTTAAAATTTCATCTGTTTTGTCTACATATAAACAACCAGAATTTATTATATCTCTAAATGTTTGCGTTCCTTCTGGTAATAATTTTAATTTTTCTTCATTCATGATTATTATATTATACCCTTTCATTGCATAGATTTATATAAAACCACTCATTGTTTTTATTTACATAAAATGTATCATTATCTATCATATCTGTTATATCATCATATTCAAAAGGAATTATTGTATTCCCTTCTAAATCTATAACTCCCCATTTATCGCCTATTTTTACACTTGCTAAATCCCAGTGAAAGGGATTTACATCATCATAAAAAGATGGTATTACAATTTGATTTTTTGTATTAATAAAGCCCCATTTACTAACGGTTTTTACAGCAGATAAACCTTGTGAAAAATTATAAACATTATCATATATAATAGGAATATTTTTTTCTGGGTTTTCATCTACAAAACCATATTTATTTTCTATTCTTACTTTTATTTTATAATTATCATCATAAGAAGGATAGATTTGATCATACACAAATGGAATAATTGTTTCACCAAATTTATTTAAAAGACCATATTTATCATTTTTTTTAGCTAAAACAAAACTATTATGCTCAAAAACTGAAAGACTTTGATACTCTCCAAATTTTAGACATTCTTTACCTTTTTCATTTATAAAAGAAAATTCACCATTTTTTGTAACTATTGAAATACCATATATAAAATCTTTTACTAAATCATAAATACAAGGTGCAATTTCCTCTCCGTTTTTATTAATAAAACCATACTTATTATCTTTTTTTGTTTTATAAAAACCTCCTCTACTACAAAAACAATCATAATGAATTTCATCATAATAACTTTTAGAAGTGTATTTTAAATATATATCTAAAACATAATATTTATCATTTTTTTTAACTATAAAAAACTCTATCAAACCATTTTTATTACTATGAAAATAATCATCCCTATTTACTTTCATTTTTATTTCTTCAAATGTTTCATTAATAATTAATTTTCCATCTCCATCTATAAAAAAATATTTATTATTTTTTTTAGCAATAAAAATATTTGTTATACCATCATAATCACTTAAATCTTCAATAGAATCTATTTTTAAAACTTTACTTAACCCATTACTTAATAAAAACCATGTATCTTTATAATTTAAAAAATATTCATTATCAGCTATGTATATAATTTCTTTATATTTAAGTTTTAAAATTATTTTTCCATTAATATCAAAAACACCATATCTACCATTCTTAGCAATAATTTTGTTTTTATATACTTTTAATATAGTATATTCTTCTTTTAAAATTTCTTTTCCATTTTTATCTAACACACCTTTTTTTCTATAATTTTTTACATAGTTTTTTTTGCTTACAAAAGTTATAAAATCATAATTAACATCTAAAAAATCGTATAAAGTGTTAGATATTTTTTTTAATTTTTTATCAAATAAAAAATATTTTTCTTTATCATCAATTTTTATTGGAACTACAAATACTTCAGCTTGTAAATATTTTTTCAATTTACTATTACTTTCAATATCTTCGGTTTTTATAAACATTCCATTTTTATCAATTATTATTAAATCATCATTTTTAATAAAAAAATTAAACTCATCAAATTCGAGTGTTTCATCTTTCGAATTTATATCTAAATATCTATATAAATCTAAATATTCATATAAATCTACTTTTTCTAAATCATCATATATTACTTCTTTACTAATTATATTAAGTAAAAATGAGTGTTTTTCATTTTTTTTAGCTTTTAGTATTCCAGATGGATAAATAGTACTTTCATAAAAATTATTTTCTTCATTACAAGAAAAAATTATTTCATTTTTTTTATTTATAACAAACATTTTATCTTTTTTAAATACACAAGCAAATTCATTTACAAAATCTCTTGCATCATTATAAATACAAGGTATAACTTCTCCACCTTTTTTATTTATAAAACCATATTTACAATTTTTACTAACTCTAGCTAAATCACTAGAAAAATTATTTGCATCAGACCACACAAGAGGAATTTTTATATTTCCATTTATATCTACAAAACCATATTTGTTATTTTTTCTAACAGGAATAAAATCTTGATCTTTTACATTTATATCAAAATCAAAATAATAAATACAAGGTATAACTTCTTCACCTTTTTCATTAACTAAACCAGATTTTCCTTCTTTTCTTACAGTAGCAAAACCATTTTCAAAACAACTTACATCATCATAAATAAAATCTGTTAATTGATTTCCATTTTTATCTGCAATACAAGATTTAAAATTTTTTTCCAAAGAAGAATAATAAAAACCATATTCAGAAAATCCTATACTCATAAAATCAAGTTTATACCTCTTTTAAAGTCTTATATCTATTTTTTAGATTTCTATCACTAATATCAAAGCTTACAATAACTAAAAGGATTTTTTATCACTTGTTAAATATTTTTCATAGTATTTTTTAGATTTTTAATTTCTAAGATTGGCAATAAAAATAAATATTTTCTTGATGTTCCTTACAAAATAAAATATATCCAATACCTGCATCATCAAACATATAAGGGATATTTAATTCAGAGTAACCAATTTGAAGTAATAATTCTAAATCTTTTCCACATTCAGCACAAAAGCCTTTTTCTTCCTTATGTATCCAATAAGGTTCTCCTCCAATTTTTTCATCCTGATAAATTAGATCAAATAAAATATTTTCATAAACTAAATCATTTTTTATTTTCAAATAATCTATTAAAAAAATAGGTATATTTTTTGTAGATAAAGATTTATTTTTAAAATTGGATAAATCTATAGTTTTTCTCTCTTTTTTCCAAAAAGGGTATTCATAACCTCTATATAACCATTTGGAAATAATTTTTTCTGGGAATAATCTTTCATAAATTATTTCTTTTTCAAATGTTTTATAATTATTTTTATTTGGTAATTTTACTTTTTTATAGCTATTATCTTTTGGTAAATCAAGTATTCTTATTATATTAAAATTATTTCTTTTTCCTAAATTATAAACACCTGAAAGTTCACATTGTAAATTCCAATTTGTACAATGGAATAGTTGAAACAATCCTGATTTTAATTTAAATTCATCTTTTATATCTTTATTTATGGTATCAAAATTAATTTGTAAGAAAAAAGTCATAGGTTCTTTACAGTTTCCACAAATAGGCCAAGTTTCATTTTCTTTTAAATAAGGAATTCCTCCAAATTTAGAATCTAATATAGTCCCTTTCTTATTTTCAACAAAAGGAATCCATGTTTTTTTACCATAACCTAATTTTTCTAAATTAGCTAAAATATTTACAGTTTTTATAAAATTTCGAGCTATTTTAGATTCTAAAGATAAATATTCTTTATTAAAATTATTTAATTTTTCTAAAAAACTAATTTTACATTCTTCTTCTGAAGAAAAATTATATATATTTTTTATAAAATTTTGCCCTAAAGAATATTTTTTAATTGTGTAATTGTTCTTATTAAAAGATAAAATAACTATTTCTAAATCATTATTACTAATTTTATAGAAATATTTTTTATCCATTTATTTTATTATTAAGCTTCTTAACCAAGAACCAAAATTATCTGCATTTCTACTTTGTATTAAAACCTTACCAGGACCTCTAAAACGGCAAACTAAGCCTTCTCCTGAAGTAAAACTAGAAATCCAACCATGAGTTGCTTTATCTATAGAATATTGAGTAGTATTAGACCAAGCTACTAAATGTCCATTATCTATAGTAAAATCTTCTCCTACACCCAAATTTAACTCATGAATAGCACCAAAAGAACTTAAAATAACTTTTCCTCTACCTTTAGCTTTTAAAATAAAAAAACCTTCTCCACTAAGTAAACCTTGAGCTAAATTTTGCATTTGAGTATTTATATTTACAGATTCTTCTGCTGCCAAAAAACCATCTTTATGAATATTATATTCTACAGAACCATCTAAATCTAAAATATAAACATCACCTGGGGTAGTAGGACCTAAAAGAGCATAACCTTTACCAGTACGAGCTACTAATTTTTGAAAAAAGAATTTTTCACCAGCGAGCATACTTCTACCTAAAGCAGCCAAAAAGCCACCTTCCATTTTACCTTCTAAAGAAATAGTAGGAGACATAGCAATCATAGCATCTGATTCTGCTTTTATAGATTCGCCTTGCTCTAAATCAAAACGAACCATTGAATTACTTCCAGGATATAAAATTTCTAATTTCATTTTTTTTACTCCGTAAAATAGTTAGAAGATAAGAGTTAGAAGTTAGAAGATTATATTTCTTTCTTTTAACTTTTAACTTCCTACTTTTAACTTATCTTATTCTCTGAACATACCCTTTTATCCAACTAGCAAAAGAGTTTATATTTCTACTTTGTATTAAAACCTTACCAGGGCCTCTAAAACGGCAAACAAAACCTTCTCCTGAAGTAAAACTAGAGATCCAACCAGAAGAAGCTTTTTCTATATTATAAGAAGTAGTAGAAGGCCAAGCTACTAAATGGTCATTATCTATTATTATTTCTTCTGCTGGACCCAAATTTATTTCATGAATAGCACCAAAAGAACTTACAGCTAAAGTACCACGACCACTAGCTTTTAAAATAAAAAATCCTTCCCCACTAAATAAACCTTTCATTAAATTTTGAACTTTAGCTGAAACCTGTACACCTTCTGAACCAGCCAAAAAACCATCTTTTTGTAATTGGTATTCTGTAGAACCATCTAATTCAATAAGAGCAATATCACCAGGTTTAGATGGAGCTACTAAAACGTGTCCATCACCTCTTGAAGCTCTTAGTGTTTGAAAAAAGAATTTCTCACCAGACATCATTCTACCCAAACCACCTAAAATACCGCCTTCCATTTTACCATCTACATCCATAGTAGCAGACATAGAAAGCATGGCATCAGATTCTGCTTTTATAGATTCACCTTTATTAAGATAAAATTCTAGTGCAGCATTAGTTCCTGAATAAATTATTCTTGATTTCATTTATTTTTTACCTATATATCCAAAATATTTCCGATAACAGAAACAGCACTATTACCACTAGATTGAGGTTTTGTAACAGGAACTAAACTTTTTACAAAACTACCAAAAGCAGCAGGATTTCTAGTTTGTATATAAACTTTCCCTGGTCCTCTAAAACGGCAAACTAAACCTTCTCCTGAAGTGAAACTAGAAATCCAACCTTGAGAAGCCTTTTCTATGCTATAACTTATATTAGTTGGCCAAGCTACTAAGTGACCATTATCTACTATATACTCTTCACCTGGGGATAATAAAACTTCGTGGATAGCTCCAAAAGAACTAAGTGCAACCTTTCCTCTACCCCAAACCTTTAGGATAAAAAAACCTTCTCCACTAAAAATACCTTGTGCTAAATTTTGAGCTGTAGTACTAATATTTACAGCTTCTTCTGAGGCTAAATAGCCTCCTTTTTGAACATTATATTCAACAGAACCATCTAATTCTAATACAAAAACGTCTCCTACAGATGCAGGAGCTAATAAGACTGTACCATCACCTCTTGAGGCTCTTAGAGTTTGAAAAAAGAAATTTTCTCCAGAAAGAAACATTCTCCCCAAACCACCTAAAATACCACCTTCCATTCTAGTTTCTAGTTCTACATTACTAGACATACCTACCATGGCTCCAGATTCAGCTTTTATAGCTTCTCCTTTTTCAAGGTGAAATTGTAACATTGAGTTACTTCCAGGGTACATTAGTCTTATTTTCATTTTTTTTACTCCATAAATATAGTTAGAAGATAAAAGTTAGAAGTTAGAAGATTATATTTACTTCTTTTAACTTCTTACTTCTCACTTCTAACTAAAATTAGTATCTATAACTATCTGTTTTGTATGGACCATCAACATTTAAACCTAAATAAGCACATTGTTGTTCTGTAAGAACATCAAGTTCTACACCTAATTTTGCTAAGTGTAATCTTGCAACTTGCTCATCTAATTTTTTAGGTAAAGTATAAACTTTCTTTTGATAGTTTTCACTATGATTCCAGAGTTCTAATTGAGCTAAAACTTGGTTTGTAAAAGAAGATGACATAACAAAAGAAGGGTGTCCAGTTGCACAACCTAAATTAACTAATCTACCTTCTGCTAAAACTAAAATTTCTCTTCCATCTACAGTATATTTATCAACTTGAGGTTTTATTTCAACTTTAGTATGACCATAGTTTGCATTTAACCAAGCCATATCAATTTCAGTATCAAAATGTCCTATATTACAAACAACAGCTTTGTCTTTCATTGTTTTAAAATGTCTATCTCTAACTATTGTTGTATTTCCTGTTGTAGTAACAACGATATCAGCTTGTTTTACTGCATCATCCATTTTCATTACTTGATAGCCTTCCATAGCTGCTTGTAAAGCACAAATTGGGTCTATTTCTGTAACAATTACTCTAACATTAGCATTTTTTAAAGATTCAGCAGAACCTTTACCAACATCACCAAAACCAGCTACTACAGCTACTTTACCAGCTAACATTAAATCGGTTGCTCTTCTAACAGCATCTACTAAAGATTCTCTACAACCATATTTATTATCAAATTTAGATTTAGTTACAGAATCATTAATATTGATAGCAGGAACTAATAATGTTCCATTTTTTTCTCTATCGTGTAATCTATGAACACCAGTAGTAGTTTCTTCTGATAAGCCTTTAATACCAGCTGCAAGATGAGGGTATTTATCAAAAACCATATTGGTTAAATCTCCACCATCATCAAGAATCATATTTAAAGGTCTTTCTTTTTTATCATTATCAAAAAATAATGTTTGTTCTATACACCAATCAAATTCTTCATTGTTCATACCTTTCCAAGCAAAAACTGCGGCTTTTCCTTCAGCTGCTATAGCTGCTGCTGCATGATCTTGTGTAGAAAATATATTACAAGAAGACCATCTAACTTCTGCACCTAATTCTAATAATGTTTCAATTAAAACAGCTGTTTGAATAGTCATGTGTAAACAACCTGCTATTCTTGCTCCAGCTAACGGTTTAGATTTACCGTATTGCTCTCTTAATGCCATTAAACCAGGCATTTCAGCTTCTGCTAATTTAATTTCTTTTCTTCCCCACTCAGCTAAAGAAATATCTTTAACTTTGTAGTCATTTTTCACTTGTACTGCAGTTGACATAATTAACTTTTCCTTTAATTATAGTTTCCAAAATTATATTTAAGCTATTTTAATTCGCGATTCACGGTTCACGATTCACGCTTTGAATATTAAGGTTGCTAACCAAGATGTATTGTAGCACTTTTTTTGGATTTTTATAAAAAAGATACTTATAAAAGTTTAATTTATTTAATATCACCCTAATATCACCCTTAAATAGAATTGTAAAAAAAATATTAAAATGTTATTATGTTAAGTATAAAAAATATTTAAAAGGAATTTATATATGAGGAAATTATTAATAAGCTTATTATCTACTTTAGCTATTTTTAGTTGTTCCAACAATAAGGTTGACAATTTGTATTCTGAAAACCAGAATCTTTTAAATTCAGATAATGCAAAAATAAGTTCTAATGATAATAAAAATAAAAAAGAATTTGATATTACAAAGACAAAAAAAATTTATGGAGTTACCCCTGAAAAAGGAATGAAATGGATATATTCATTTGAATTAGATACTCCTAATAAAAACTTAAAAAAATCAACTGTAGAAATACAAATAACTAATGTAGAAAATGATACTGTTCAAGTAACATTAACTAATGAAAACAATTCTTCAAAATTAAATCTAACCAAAACTAATTTTGATTTTGATATTTTTGATTCAATTATAAAAATAGCTAATAAAACTTTTAGACATAATCCTAAATATTCTGTAGGTTGTGATGGAGAACCACCTGAATTAAATTGTGGGTATGCTTTTCCTATAAAAACTCCTATAGGAACATTTAATGCTTCAAATTTATATATATCAAGTAAAATAACAGCAGTTGGTCCATTTGATCCAGTTACAGGTTTACCAGATCATTTTGAAGGTGACGATCCTTTTAGCGATGCTAAAATTTCTGTTTCTAAAGAAGTTGGTTTATTAAAAATGGAAGTTAAAACTGATTCAAAAAATAACTTATTATCTAAATTTAATTTAGAATTAGTTGATTTCAATAAAAATATAAAAAAATAATTATAAACAAAGGAAAAAATTATGAAAAAATTAGCATCAATATTTTTATCTAGCTTAGTTATGTTTAGTTGTTCTAATAACACTACAACAATAATACCAAACCTTGATAATGAGATTCAAGCAAGTTCTGTAAAAAATACTGTAAGTATTTCTAAAATATTAGCTAAAAAAACTAAAAGCCAAGCTTTAAAAGTTAATTTAAACGCCCCTAAACTAAAAAATAACTTCAAATTTGTAGAAACTAAAAAAGTTAATTTAACTAATACTAAAAACAACTTAAAAGTATCACAAATACATATGGATAGTTTAAGAAATGCTATTTTAGCAATGGATAAAACAAGTGATTATGCAGATGGAGTTGAAATAGGAAGAAATACTGCTCATTCTGTAATGAATGATTTAATCAATAATAATGATTCTAATTATATTTTTATACATACTTTATTTGATTCTCTTACACTTGAAAGAGTACAATCTCAACAACCAACTGAGTATGATAACTCTTCTGTTTTTCATGAATATTTAGCACTTCATTATGCTTTTGAATTTTTATTAAAAGCAGGTAATTCATTAGAATCTAAATATTTAGCATTATATTCTTATAATGTAATGGTAAATATTAACAATGATAGTACATATAATGATTCTCTTAAAAAAAGAAATGCTTTTTATATAGGTTCTCAAGCTGTATATTCTTACTCTCAAGAAGATTCATTTTCAGATTATAAAAAATTAGCTCAAGATACTTTAAATTCAATAGATAATGCGAATTCTTTAAATCAACAATTTGAAACTACTATAAAATTTCTTGATGTAGTATCTGGTTAATTAAAAATTATAATAATAACTATACTGTAAAAATACAGACTTTATTCTGAAATTGGACTGAATAGAGTTTGTATTTTTTTATTATAGCTATTTCCATATAAATAAAATACAAATATAAACGTAAGGGGGTGTCCAAAAACGGGCAAAGCAGTGCTTTTCCCATACGAAAATACTGGGTTTGGTCTCAATGTTTTTCGTAAAAAATGTCTTTTTGGACAGCCCCATAGTGTACGCTAAAAATATGAGGTTAGATATATAAGTCTTTACTATTGAGATATATTAAGTATTGCTTATAATACAAGGTACTAAGAAAAAATAGAGTTATTACGATGTATATAAAAGAAAACAAAGCAAACCTTTAATATACTAAATTAGTTAAAAATCATTTTAAAATAAGTATAGTCAAATAAAAATTATAATGTTAGAATAAAAAAGCTTATTTTATAAGTAATTTTCTTGAATAACACTTAAATAAAAGTACTTATAAAGGAAGCGGATTTTTTATAATATATTTTAGAGGTTATAGAATGTTAAAAAAAACCGTTTTATCTTTAATTTTTTGTTCATCTTTTTTAATATCATGTCAGTCTGAAATGAAAAAAGATACATCAACCCCATCAGCTTCAGCTTCCGCATCTCCTTCGGCTCCAGCTCAAAAAACACTTTTTGAAAGATTAGGTGGAAAAGATGCTTTAGTTGCAGTAGTAGATGATTTTGTTGGTAATGTTGCAGGTGATGCAAGAATTAATAAATTTTTTGCAGATACAGCAAAAGATCCTGAAAGATTAAAAAAGTTTAAAGCTCTTTTAGTTGATCAAGTATGTGAAGCTACAGGTGGTCCTTGTAAATACACAGGAAAAAATATGATGGAAGCTCACAAAGGTATGAAATTAACTGAGGCAGATTTTACAGCTTTAGTTGAAGACTTATACTGAATTGATTTTATATATTCATATTAAAATTAAACTATAATTAGATTTTAAGTATTTAATTTATGTATATATTTATTGTAAAAAGTATTAGTAAAAACATTAGATAAATTTAAAGTTCCTGAGAAAGAAAAAAATGAATTATTAACTCCACTTGCAGGAATGAAAAAAGACATTGTTGGTCAATAGTTTCAGATAAATTTATATTTTACAAATATCCTCTAAAAGCTATAGCTTTTAGGGGATTTATATATTTTATACTCAAACAAAAATGATTTGTAAAAAAGATAAGCTTGAAACTATTTTGTTGTAAACTTCTTATCTTTTCACTTTTTGATTTTTACTTCTTTTCTAGTATATTTATATATCGGAATATTTGACCATTTTATTTTTTTCAGAATCCCACAAGTTATATTTAAAAACATCAAAACTTTTCCAAAAAGTTATTGCAGGTGCATCTTGAAATTCTTTATTTTTATCATGACATTTTTTTAAATTATAATTGGGAATTTGAGGACATAAATGATGTATATGATGATACCCTGTATAACCTAAAAACCAATGTAATAATTGAGGAACATTTAAAAAAGAACTGCCTTTCATTGCTGCTAAATAGTAATCATATTTTTCATTTTCAGCCCAATAAGTATTTTCAAATTGATGTTGTATATAAAAAGCCCAAAAACCTAAAGATGCCATCATAAGGGCTATAGGAAGTTCTATCATTAAAAAAGCTTTAAAGCCAATAAAAAAACTAATAGCTCCCCAAGTTAGAATAATAGCAAGATTTGATAAATAAACACTATTTTTTTCTTCTTTACTCATATTAAAAACAGGATTATTGGCAACCATTCTATTTAAAATAAAAAAATAAATTATTGGAGCAATTAACAAAACAATAATTGGATGTCTATTAATTCTATACATTTTTTTTTCTTTTTCAGACATTTTTTTATATTCATCAACAGTAACCATCAAAAAATCCCCCACATCTCTTTTAGCTAAATTACTAGAAGAAGCATGATGAGTTAAGTGTATTTTTTTCCAACATTTATAAGGAGTTAATGTTATTATTCCTGCAATAAAACCAAAAAAATCTCTAGATACATTAGATTTATAAAAAGTTGAATGAACACAATCATGTAAAATACTAAAAACTCTGGCTCTAAATAATACACAAAGAACCATAAAAATAAATGTTATTAAAAGAGATTTTTCTAAAAAAAGATAGGCTAAACACCAAGTTAAAATAGCTGGAATAAAAGAAGTAATAGAATTAAAAACAGTATCATAAATATTAGGATCTTTATAATCTTTAACTAATTTGAACCATTCATTTTTTTCTAAATACATTTTACTAATTAAAAAAATACCAAATTATTTTTTTTAAAATACTACTAAATTATATCAACTAAAAAATTACTTGTGTAAAAAACTAATAAATCTTTCTAAACAATATAATAACTTATCTGTTTCTATTCCAAAACCAATTCTAATAAAATGTTTGAAATCATTATGATATTTATTTGCTGGTAAAAGTAAAATACTTTCATTTTTTTCAAACTCTCTACAAAAAGCTTCACTTTCAGAATTATTTAATTTACAAAAAAGCATTACCCCACAATCTGGTTCTACATAATCTATAATTCCTTTTTCTTTTAGAGTATTTAATTGTTCTAAAATAATACTTTTATTTTTATTTATTAAATCAAAGTTATTCTTAAAAATAGCTTTTTTATTATTTAAAACATCTAAAGCGATAGATTCTCCTAATAAATTATTACAAAGAGTAGTATAATGTCTTAAATTTGTACATTTTTCGATAATTTCTTTATTCGAAAGCATATAACCAATTCTTATACCAGCTAAGCCATAAGCCTTAGAAAAAGAATTTATACTAACACTATTTTTATAATATTTATAAATAGTATTTTTTTCTAAAGCTAAATCAGAATAAACTTCATCAGAAATAATAAAAAGATTATATTTTTCTGCTATTTTTAATAATTTTTCTAATTCATTTTTAGTTAAATTTATTCCTGTAGGATTATTTGGAAAATTTATAATTAAAATTTCCGCTTTTGTCAATAATATCAATTTTTCTAATTCTTCAAAATTAGGTCTAAATTTTTCTTCAAAATTTAAATTCCAATTATAAACATCGCAATTAGTATCTTTAAAAATTTGGTATAAAGCTGGATAAGTAGGGTTTATAGTTATTATTTTTTTATTTGTATCCGATAAAATGATTTGAATTAAAAATAAAGCTTCTATAGCTCCATTAGTAATTAAAACTTCTTCAGATGAAATATTATAGTTTTTAGCTATTTTTTCTCTTAATTCTTGATTTCCATAAGCTTGTGAATAAGTAAGTATTAAATTTTTATTTATGTCTATATTTAAATCATTTAAAGTATTTTGTTTTATACCACTAGCAGAAAAGTTATATTTACTAGAAAATTCATATTCAACATACCATTTTTCTAAATTAAAATTAGTTATTTTCAATTCAAAAACCCCTTTTAAAAAATATCCCCATGAGAATTTTCAATTAATTTTTTAGTTATAAATTTAGTTTTACTTAATAAACCTATAGTAAAATCAGTTATTAATCCATTACCAAACATATTTTGTAAAAAAATACTTCTTTTTATCCTATTAGTAAAATATTTATCATAAATAGTTTGATATTCATTATATAAATCTTCAATTGTTATATTATTTTTAAAATATTTATCTAAAATTTTCGATAATTCAAAAGAAGTTCTCATTGCTATACTCATTCCGTTTCCAAAAAGAGGAGCTATACAACCCAAAGCATCACCTAAAAGCAAAATATTATAATCATTAACTTTTCTGATACCAAAATAAATTTGAGAAATAGTAACAGGTTTTTCATATAAAAAAGTTGATTCATTAAAATATTTTTTTAGATTTTTATTTTTATATAAAATCTTTTGTTCCATTTTTTTTATATCATTATTATTATTTTTTAAGTTATCTGTAGTAGTTAAATAACACATACAATATTTATCATCTTCTATTTTTGAAATACCACAATAGCCATCCTCAAAATTATTTAATTCTATTAAATTATCAGGAAAATTAGCTTTTAAATGATATTTTACTCCAATAAATTTACCTTCATTTTTTACATCAATAAAGGCAGGGGTATATTTACCAAAAGCACCACAAACTATTTTAGCCCTAAATTTATTTTCAGATTCAGATTGATTTGTAACTATAGTATATAAATTTTCTTTTGTAATATCATTTACTTTTACTCCATCCAAAACTTCTACATTTAAATTTTTAGCAATATTAGCTAATTCAGAATCTAATTTATATCTACTTATACCAAAACCACCTAAATCTAATTTTTCTTGTAAAAAAAATCCTCTAGGTGAAGTAATTCTAACTTCATTTATATCAGGTAGATTTAGAGCTTTTAAATTTAAACCAATTCTTTCTAAAAAATCATAACTTTCATTAGAAATATATTCTCCACAAACTTTATGAAAAGGATATTTATGACGTTCAAAAATTACTACTTTATAACCTATTTTAGCTAGCTGAATAGACAAAGTAAGACCTGCTAGACCTCCACCTATAATTGCACAATCATAAATATTTGTTGTATTCATAACAACACCTTCAAAAAAAAGAAACAAAAAAGTAATTTTCATAATTGTAAAATATAATCTATTATTAATCTTTATTCTTTAAATACTTCTTTACCTAAAAATTGAAAGTATTGTAAAATTAACTTGTTATGTTAAAATAAAATAATTAAAAAACTAATTATTTTTAAAACAATCAATGAGGATTAGATAATGAAAAAAATTACTCTTTTTTTATTAGGTAATATAATATTATTTTCAAATTTAAATACTATTGTTTATGCTAAAGAAATTAAAGAAACCAATACTTCAATTAATGAAAATGATAAATTTAATAAAATAACTAATCTTTTTGAAAAAGCAACCGATGCTAATAAATTTATGGGTTCTTTGACAATAAGAAAAGATAATAAAATATTGTATAGTAAAGCTTTTGGAAATGCTTATATATCAGAAAAAAATACCAAAAAAGCTACTACTAATACAAAATATAGAATTGGTTCTATTTCAAAAACTTTTACTTCTGTTTTAATTCTTCAACTTATAGAAGAAAAAAAACTAACTTTGGATACAAAACTTTCTGTTTTTTTTCCTGAAATAAAAAATGCTGAAAAAATTACTATAGATATGCTTCTAACTCATAAAAGTGGAATTCATAGTTTTACTAGTTCAGATAAATATTTAACTTATTATACTAAAGATAATACAAAAGAAGATATTTTAAATTTTATAAAAGAAGGTGGTAGTAATTTTGAACCAAATAGCAAATTTGAATATAGTAATTCTAATTTTGTTTTACTTAGTTTTATTATAGAAAAAATTACTAAAAAAGAATACAAAGAGGTTCTGAAAGAAAAAATAATTGATAAATTAGGTTTAAAAAATACTTATTATGGAAGTAAAACAGATATTAATTTTGAAGAATCTTATTCTTACCATTTAAAAAATAAAGAATTTATTCAAGATACAGAAACTAATATGAGTGTTCCTTATGGTGCTGGAGGGATAATATCTAACCCAGAAGATTTAACCTATTTTATTACATCACTTTTTGAAGGTAAATTAGTTAATAAAAATACCTTAGATGAATTAAAAAAAATTGATGGCGAATATGGAAAAGGAATTTTTATGATTCCTTTTTATAATAAAATGGCTTTGGGACATAATGGATCAATTGATGGTTTTTTATCAATTTTAGGTTATTTTCGAGATGATAAAGTAGCTATAGCTATTAATTCTAATTATATAAACTATTCTATGAATAATCTTATTTTAGGTGCACTAAGTTATTATTATGATAAAGATTTTCCTTTACCAGACTTTAAAGAAAAACCAGAAATAGAAGTAGATGAAACTACTTTAAAAAGTTATGAAGGAACTTATTCTTCAAAAGATTTTCCGCTAAAAATAACTATAAAAATAAAAAATAAAAAATTATTCGCTCAAGCTACTGGACAATCAGATTTTCCTATAACAGCTACTAGTAAAAATGAATTTGTATTTAAAGATGCTGATATTTTTATGAAATTTGAAGGTAATAAAATGTTCTTTAAACAAGGTGAAAATGAATTAATTTTTGATAGAGAATTATAACTAATTTTTATGGGAGATAATTTTATTTCTAAACGTCTAATAATAATAATAAATCTACTTATTGAAGATTACTTTTCTATTAAAGAGTTACAAGATAAATTATATATTATTTTTGAAAAAGAGTTTTATCATAGAGATATAAAAAAAGATATAAAAAAACTACAGGATATGGGTTTTAATATTCATAATACAAAAAAAGGTTGGAAAGAAGGCGTTAAATATAAGATATTAGACACCCCTATTAAATATAATATTAGTGAATATGAAAAAGATATTTTATTAGAGATTTATAATCCTAAATACAAAGATTTTTTTGATAAATTAGAGAAAATTTTAAATATAAACTTAAACCTAGAAGAATTTGATAATAGAATTAGTAATTTAAAATATGAAAAAAAGTTTTATGCAGATTCAAGAAAAATATTTTTTAATGCCAAAAAAGATAATAAAAAAGTTTCTTTTAATTATTTTAATCCTTCAACAAAAGAAATTAGAAATCATAGTGGATTTCTATACGATATAAATATAGATAATAAAAAAGTTGATAGATTTATTTTGTATAATGAAGAAAATAAAAAATATTTAGAATTTAATATAGAAAGAATAGAGCCTCCATTACCTAAAATTTTTGTAAATGAAAAAATGACTACAGATTTTTTTCCTTATATTGCTAAATTTAAAATTTTTTATCCTGTAAATATCACTTATCATTTAGATAAAGGTGAAAAAATTATCGAAAAAAATCAAAATTATTATATAATACAAACTAGATACATTTCAGATTTTAGGTTAATACAAAAAGTTTTAAAATATGGTGCTAATGTTGAAATTTTAGAACCTTTTTATTTAAGAGAACAAATGAAAGAGCTATTTTTAAAGGCTTTAAAAAATTATTAGAATATTATATTTAGCAACGGATTGCACAAATAACACAGATAAAAAATTTGTTTAATCCGTAGTTTAATGGAAGTTAATTTTTTTTATTTTCAACAGAAATTTTACACAAGGAATATTTTTATATTTAAATTTTTTTAGGAATAGCTATAAAAAATATTTTAATAATTTTTTAATAAAAAATAAAAAAACTATTAAAGAAAATAAAATTTATACTAACAAAGTAATATTATTTTATTAATAGCTTTATAACCTAATTTAAAATAAGCTATAATAGCTTAAAAGTTTTGAATAATAATAAGAACTAGGAGGTAATTATGAGGGCAATAATATTAGTTTCAATGGCTTTAGTTTTTTCTTCTTGTAGAATGACACCAATCGGTAGTCAAGATTTTAAACCATCTCAAAATACAAACTCTAGAATACAATATGATAAACTTAAAAACTTTAATTCTACTTATGCTTTAGTATTAATACCTAATGAAAATAAAATGCAAGTATTAGATATGATGGTTAATAGAATAGATTCTAGTTTTAAAACAGGTAATAAACCATCTGATATTTCTGTTAGCCCAGATAAAAGAAGAATCTTAGTTACTAATTCTTTAGATGGTACAGTTTCTTCTTACTTTAGAGAAAGTGGAGCAAAAATATCTTATCTTGGTGTTATTGGTAGTGGAGATAACCCAACTAGTGTAATCTTTAATAATTCAGGAACAGAAGCTTTTGTTGCTTATAATGATTCTAGTAGAATTAATGTTTTAAAAATTTTAGAAAGAGAAAAACCTAGTGTAAAAAAAGTTTTAAGAGTAAAAGATGATAATCAAGATTTTAAACCTTATAATTTAGCTATTTCAGATGATGATAATACCTTATTTGCAATAGATAGAACTTCTGCTAACTTGGCAATATTTAAAAAAGAAAATGGTGACTTTGTACAAAAAGAAATATTTAATTTAGATACTTTATTAAAAGCTAAATTAGAAAATATTATCTATAATCAAGATAAATTATATATTTCAGATAGTTATAATAATCAAATAATAGTTTTTGATTTAAAAGCAAATAATGTATCAAATAGAATTTCTTTAAAAAAAGAAGCTTCTAATATAGATTTAATTTCTACAAAAATGGTTATAAATAAAAATACCAATAAAATTTATGTAGTTAATGAAGGTGCTGCATCTATTAGTGTTGTAGATATTTTAACTAATCAAGTTTCAAAAGAAATAAATTTATCATCTAATTCTAGAAATGATAATAATTTACCAACAGCTTTGAGTATTAGTAATGATGGAACTATTATTTATGTTACAGGAGCATCAGGTAAAAATTTATCTATTATTTCTACCAAAACAGATTCTTTATTAAGAAATACAGGTACAACTGACTCCTTTGGTGATTTACCTGTTTTTTCTGCTATTAGAATGTTATAAATTGAAAATAATTAAAAGTTTCTAGTTATTATTTTTTACATTAATTTTTAGCAAAATGTTTTTCGTAAAAAACATTTGTATCAAACCCAGTATTTTCGTAGGGGCAAAGCAGTGCTTTGCCCGTTTTTGGATACCCCACCTACAATATTTATTTTTCAGTCATTATCCAATCTCCATTCGGAGAAAAAGCTATATTTTTTATAAAAGTATTTTTCTTTTTTAATTCTTCTATTTTATTTGCTATTTTAATAGGGATATTTTTATAAGTAATTTTGTCCTCTCTAAAAATAATTATCCATCCATAATCTTTAGTAAAATTAATAGAATTTATTTTTATCTGATAATAATTTAGATCCTCAATTAAATTAGTTATTTCTTCAGGAAAATTTGAAAATAGTATACCATTCTTTCCATAAGTTAAAAGCCAGCCACCATTCGGAGAAAAAACTATATTTTTTATATCAATATTTCTATCAATAATATTAATTAAGTTATTTTTTAATTCTAAAGGGATATTTTTACTTTCAAATTTATTGTTATCATATAAAATAACCCAACCATTATCTTTAGTAAAATTAATAGAATTTATTTTTTTTCCTTGTTCAGTAATTTTATTAAGAACTTCCTGCATATCTTGTTTTATATTTATTGTATCTATATAATCAAAATCATTAATTATAATACCTCCATTATTAGATAAAAAAATATTCTTGATACTATTATTTTTCGCTAATGATTCTAATAATTTGTCATAAATAGAAGATTTATTATTATTAGTAACTATATATTTTTTATTTTTTTCTAAATCTTTTTTATCTAATTTATTTCTAGGATCTAAACTTTTCCATGCTTTAGAAATTGAACCATGATCTGTTTCCTTCCAAACATTTTCTTGAGACGCATTTTTTACTAATAAGTCAGATATTACTTTGGGAATGGGAGTGTCTATGTAATTATATTTTAGTCTTATTGGCTCTGTCATTCTATTTTGATCTAAACATCTAGAATCAGTATTAAATATTTGTTTAGCTTTAGGTGGTAAAACTATTTCTATTTTATTTTTTTGAGTAAGCCCAATTCTTTGTCCATTATAATTTTCAGGTACAAAAGCAGTTCTACTAAAATCTAATTTTAATGTATTGGTTGTTTTATTCTCAACAGATATTTCAGGATTTAAAATTCCTTTATTAGAAACTACATTAAGTGTAATTAATTTTTTTTTTGCAGCTTCATGAGCTAATAAATTTATAATTTGGTCTTTAGAAAAAGCTATATTTGAGTAAATTAAAATAAAAAATAATAAAATAGATGATATTATGCTATTTTTCATTTAAATCCCCTTATAAAATAGTTACTAATTAAGAAAACATTTTAATAAACCATTTATTTTTTAAAATATAAATTTTTTATGAATTTATTTTATAGTTACTTAATAAATTTATTTTACTAAATTTTTTCTTTTTTTTAAAGACCTTATTATAAAATAGAGCATATTATTTTTTATTTTTGGATATATTATGAAAAAAAGAAAAAAGCTATATTTTTTATTTAGTATAGTTTTACTTTTAATTTTTAGTACTAAGGTTTTAGCAAAAACCTCAAAAGAAAAAGTTTTAGATTTAGATAAAATAACAATAGAAGATATTTGGAAACATGAATATATAAAGGCAAATGGAATAAACTTTCATTATGTTACCGCAGGAGAAGGCCCTTTATTAATACTTTTACATGGATTTCCTGAAAATTGGAGTACTTGGAGAGAACAAATAAATTTTTTGGCAGAAAAATATAAAGTAGTAGCCTTAGATATGCGAGGTTATAATTTATCTGATAAACCCTTAAAAGTAGAAGATTATAAGCTAGATATTTTAACCGAAGATATTAAAGAAGTTATTAAAGCTTTTAATTATGATAAAGCTACTTTAGTAGCTCATGATTGGGGAGGAGCTGTTGCATGGGCTTTTGCGGCTAATTATTCAGAAATGTTAGAAAAATTAGTTATTTTAAACTCACCTCATCCTATGACTTTCATGAAATCTATTAGTAGTAGTAATCAAATTTTTCATAGCTGGTATATGTTCTTTTTCCAAATCCCTTGGCTTCCAGAATGGGGATTTAGTTATAATGATTTTGATAATAGCTTAGATTCTTTAAGAAAAACAGCAACTTATCCAGATAAAGCTTTTAATAAAGAAGATCTATATTATCTTTATCATGGTCATAAAGAAAAAAATGCCCTTACTTGCATGATTAATTATTACAGAGCTATTTTTAAATATCCTTCTAAAAATATGTCTAAAAAAATAACTACTCCCACCTTATTAATATGGGGAGAAAAAGACAAGTTTTTAACTAAAAATTCTATAAAAGGAATAGCTGAATATGTTTTAGATATTCAGATAAAGTTTTTTCCTGATGCTAGTCATTGGGTTCATAAAGATGAACCTGAACTTGTTAATAAAGCTTTAGCTGAATTTTTATATTCTAGTAATAATGAGTAAGTTTTTAATAAATAACTAGTTTTATTGTACTTATCTTACCCATTACTTTTATGCTATAGTGTTTAGTATATTAGTTTTTATATGTAATTTGGTGTTTTTAATGAGTAATTCTAATAATCAAAAAAGTTCTTTTTCCCCTTTCTTATTAGGTTTTATTTTAGGTGGAGCTATAGGTACATTTCTAGGCTTTTTATTATCTCCAAAATCTGGAGCAGAAATGAGATACGATCTTAGTGAAGGAGTTGGGGATGTTCAAAATAAAACAAAAAAAATTTTAGATGAAACAAAATACAATTTAGAAGATCGTTTTTCTCAATCTAAACAAGTTTTAAAAACTACTGTAGAAAGAATTACAGAGGCTTTTAATGCTGGTAGAAAATCTGCTGAGGATTCGATAAAAGTTCATGATCAAATAAATGAAGATGAAGATGAAAAAGATGAAGGTTAATTTTAATGTGTATAAAAACTACTAATAATAAAGTTTTAGTCAATACAAGTATTAGTGATGCTTTAAAGGTAACACCTAATAATAATAAACAAGCTAGTAACTCTATTATTCCTAGCAATCCAACTATTAATACTAATGATAAAAGTAAAACTAATACTGTAAAAGTAGCTGATTTTACTCCAAATCAGGGAGTTTCATTTGATAAAGCTTCATCTACTAAAGAACCATCTATTTTTACAGTAAATAAAATAGACAATAACCTTTTAAAATTAATGGTAGAAGGTAAAGTAAAAATACCTTTTTGTGTTGATGTAAAAGGTGTAAAAATTAATGTAACCGAAGATATGGTAAAAAATATTAAAAATGTGGAATTTACCAAAGGTGGAAAAGAAAAACTTACTGATGTATTAGATTTAGGGGATGGGGCTTTAACCAAAGGCTATGGATGTACAAATCAAAGTCTTTTTCCTTATATAAAAGATGAAAAAAGTGCTACACAAATTTTACTTTATCAAACAGCAGAACATATAAAAACTAGGTTTGAGTATATTCCAGAAGTATTTTTAAAAAACTTAAACCAAAATCAAGTAAATGCTTTAGCTAGTGCTGCTTTTAACTTAAGCCCTAAAGGTTTTGCAGGAAGAGCCTTTGAACCAGTAAAAATTATGAATGAAGCTGTGAAAAAGCCTGATTTTAGAGAGTCTCAAGTGCAAGATACCATACAAACTTCTATGACATCTTTTGTAGCAGGAGTTAGACCTGGTTTTAGTGGTATTTTATCAAGAAGAGTTAGTGATTATCTAATATCTGTAGTAGGGCAACATGATATACATCCTTATGATAAAAAAGCTTTAGCTAATAAATTAATTGAATTAAAAAATGAAGCTAGTAGTGATATTACAAAAGGAATAAAAATTGTTATAAATAAACTTAAAAATTTAGGTTGGAGTAGCTTTTTTTAAATGAATAAATATGTTTTAGTTTTAGATCAAGGAACTACTAGTTCTAGAAGTATTTTATTTGACTTTTATGGAAAAATTGTAGGTCAATGTAATAAAGAATTTACTCAAATTTATCCTCAACCTAGCTGGGTTGAACATGACCCTTTGGAAATATGGGAAAGTCAACTTTTTACTTTACATCAAGTTTTAAAGCAAACTGGTGTAAAGCCTGAAGAAATAGTATCTATAGGTATTACTAATCAAAGAGAAACTACTGTTATTTGGGATAAAAATACTGGTAAACCTTTATATAATGCAATTGTTTGGCAATGTAGAAGAAGTAAAGATATTTGTAATAAGTTAGTAGCAGAAGGATTTGATAAGGAAATAAAACAAAAAACTGGTTTAGTTACGGATGCTTATTTTTCTGGAACAAAATTAAAGTGGTTATTAGAAAATAATGAAGAATTAAAAAATAAAGCTGAAAATGGAGAAGTTTTATTTGGAACCATTGATTCTTGGTTAGTTTATAATCTAACTAAAGGTAAATTACATATCACAGATGTTTCTAATGCTTCAAGAACTATGCTTTTTAATATTAATACTTTAAATTGGGATCAAGATATTCTAAAACATTTTGGTATTTCAGAAAAACTTTTACCAGAAGTAAAATCTTCTAGTGAAGTATATGGTTATTTGGATAAAGATATTTTAGGTTTAGAAATACCTATAGCAGGTATAGCTGGAGATCAACAAGCCGCTTTATTTGGTCAAACTTGTTTTGATATAGGTGAAGTAAAAAATACTTATGGAACAGGTTGTTTTATGTTAATGAATACTGGTGAAAAAATTCATTTATCAAATTCAGGACTTTTAACTAGTATTGCTTGGAAAATAGGGAATAAAACAGAATATATTTTAGAAGGTAGTGTTTTTATTGGTGGTGCAGTTGTTCAATGGCTTAGAGATGAATTAGAAATAATAAAAACAGCTGCTGAGACAGAAGAAATAGCTCAGAAACTTAATGATAATCAAGGAGTTTATTTTGTTCCAGCTTTTATTGGTTTGGGTACACCATATTGGAATATGGAAGTAAGAGGTAATATTAGTGGGCTTACTAGAGGTTCTGGTAAAAATGCTATTGTTAGATCTGCCTTAGAATCCATAGCTTATCAAACAAAAGATGTAACTGATTGTATGTTAAAAGACGCAAATCTTTCTTCTCTAAAATCATTAAAAGTAGATGGTGGAGCTTGTACTAATAATTTTTTAATGCAATTTCAAGCTGATATTTTAAATACAGAAGTTGAAAGACCCAAAGTAGTTGAAACTACAGCTTTGGGAGCAGGTTATTTAGCTGGTTTAGCAACTGGTTTTTGGAATAGTAAAGAAGAAATAAAAAAGAATAGAGAGGTAGATAAACTTTTTTATCCTGATAAAAATAGACCTATATTTGAAAACTATTATACTGGTTGGAAAAAAGCAGTTAATAATTTATTAAAATAGTTTTTAGCTTATAAATATAAATTATAGCTATAATAATTACTATTTTTACACAATAAATAATATATAAATATAGCTCTACATACTATTTATCTTTAAATTCTAATTTAATATAAAATAAGTGCATTTCGACAAGCTCAATGACCTTATTTTAAACCTATAAAAAGTTTCGTAGATTCCGTAATACTACGGAATAATGGAACACAGCTTTAACAATTAATTAAGAGAATTATTATTTTATTTTATGAGAAATACAGGTTAGGTTAATTATTTTTTTAAAATTGAGCTACGTCATAGCGGTTAAAAAATATTTATAATATAATAGCACTTGTTTCTTTTAGGAGTATAATTATTTTATTAATGTTTTGATTGTGTAACTAATCTATGAATAAAAACGAAAAATTTTTTTTAATACAAAAATTAGCGTCTTTATCAACTTATTCTGAATTATTGCCAGATGAGTTCAAAGATAAATATAAAGAGGACTTAGAAAGTGTCAGAAAGTTTATTTCTGAATATAAGGTTATAGAAGATAAACCTAAACCAGTTGAGCCTGAAGCTAAACCTACTTTGGTTCAAGAAAAAACAACTAGGGATATATTTGTCCCAAGAGAACCAGATGAATTAGAAGAACATCATGATGAAGCTCCAGCTAAATTGGTTCCACCTCCAAAGCCTAATCTTGGTATGGCTCCACCACCACCAAGACCTAATATGCTTTCTCAAACCTTAAATAATAAGCAAGGTTTTGTTAATTACTTAAAAACACCTCCTACACCACCTAATAGTCCCTCTGGAGCTCCTATTCCTCCACCTAACACTGTACAACAAAATCAAGCAAAAGAAAAAAAATCAACTTTTGAGTTCGTTACTTCAGGAATAGTGCCAAAATTAACAGAAGATAGAAAAAAAATAATGGGTGATTTATCTTTCCCTATAAATTTATATATGATTATAAAAATTATAGATGATAAAAGTAATCTATTTAAACTTTTTGAAAAATATTATAAGCAAAATGGAGGCTCTTTTGTAGAGTTTTCTGAAAGCTTGTATCAATTAGATCAAAGAAAATGCTTATCTTTCGTAAGAACAGTAGATAATGTTTCTAAAGATTCAGGTTTAATTAGAATAGAAGAATTTTTTTCTGAAGGAAAAATAATTTCAGAAGAAAATATGTCAAAAGCTACTGAAGTAATGAAAACTACTGGTGGTGTTTTTATTGCCAAAACTTTAATTGGTATGCGATTACTAACAGAAGAAAGTTTAGGAAATTGTGTAAAAATTCAAAAATGGTTAGGTAGAGTTTTTGAAAAATCACCTTATTCTAGAGAAGAATTAGAAATAAAACCAAAAGCTCCAGAACCAATACAATCAAAAGTAGTAGAAAATTTACCTAAACAAGATGGGGTATTTTTACCTCAAGCTATAATTCCTGTAGTAGAGGAAGTAGTAGAAGTTGATACTGATCCTTATAATATTATGGAATTTATAATTTCTTCTTTTAATGAAAAAGGTCAAGAAATTATATCTAGCCCAGAGCATCAAGAGCTAGCAAAAAGAATTAGTATAGTCAGAGAAAATAAAACTTTATTCCAAAATTATGTTTATAATAAAGATAATTTCAAAAAAAATAAATTTGCTTTTATGAAGTTTGTTGCAAAATTAGATTCTCAAGAAATATTTAATTATAAAGATAATGTTACAGTAGATGAAAAACCAATTTGGGCTAGATTTGGTGAGTTATTGATTACATTAGGATTATGTGATGAAGAGCAACTACAACAAGCAATTGATTATAAAGAAGAACATAATACTTATATAGGTGATGCTTTTGTTCAATTAAATATTATAGATGAACCAACTTTACAAGAATGTTTAAAAATACAACATTGGTTAAACAAAGTTTTATCAGATGTTTGTTTTGAAACTGCTTTTGTTGACGTTATTAAAAATGTTTTAATGGAATCATTTAGATGTAAAGTTGATATTGGTGGTTTCCAAAGAATATCATTTACTACTCCAATAAAAGATATTGTTTATATAAAATATCCAATTACTGGTAAATTAAATGGATGGATTTATTATATTTCAGATAGAAATTTCATGAATAGTTTAGCTAGAACTATGATGAATTCTATAGGAGCTGAAACTGGTGAATTGGATGAAAGTTATGTAGGAACAGTTAGCAGTGTTATTATTAGTAATAGCTTATCTAAACTAACTCAAAAAGGTCTTTTTAATGCAGCTGAAATGGCAAAAATACTAATGGAAAAAGAAGTTAAAATGAATGAAGATATTTTAGTTGCAAATGGAAACCAAGTAGCTATGATTCCTCTTATTAATCAATTTGGAAGATTTGCTATATGTTTGGAAGTAAGGTAACTAATTTACTATAGGTTTTATATGGAAAAAAATAAAATAATAGATGGTAAAGAAATATCTAAAAAAATTCTTTATGAGCTAAAAGTAGAAGCAGAAAAAGTAAGAGAAAAAACAGAATATAAAGCTGGTTTGGCGGTAGTATTAGTTGGAAGTGATCCTGCTTCTCAAATTTATGTGAAAAAAAAGCGAGAAACTTGTGAAAAACTAGGTTTTTATTCTGAAGCTTATGATTTGGCAGAAGATACCAAAGAGTCTGAATTATTAGCATTAATAAAAGATCTTAATGAAGAACCTTCTATTCATGGTATTTTAGTTCAATTACCATTACCAAAACATATAGACGAAAATAAAATAATTAATGCTATAAATCCAGATAAAGATGTAGATGTATTTCATCCTATTAACCAAGCAAAAGTTTTATTAGGAGATAAAAATGCTCCTAAACCATGCACTCCTGCTGGAGTTTTAGAACTTTTAAAAAGGTACGAAGTTGAAATAGCAGGAAAACATGCTGTTATTATTGGTAGAAGTAATATAGTAGGTAAACCTCTTTCTTTAATGCTTTTACATGAAAACGCAACTGTAACTATTTGTCATTCTAAAACAAAAAATATTTCAGAAATAGCAAAACAAGCAGATATTCTTATTTCTGCTGTAGGTAAAGAAAATATGGTTACAGCAGATATGGTAAAAGAAGGTGCTATTGTTATAGATGTAGGAACAAATAGAAATAAAGAAGGAAAATTGGTAGGAGATATTGATTATAAAAATGTTTATGAAGTAGCTTCTCTTATAACTCCAGTACCCGGTGGTGTAGGTCCTATGACTATTGCAATGTTAATGAAAAATACTTTTGATGCTTTTAGAAAAATAATGAAAGTATAAAAAATATTACTAATATAAAAACATAATTCAAAAGAAAAATTAATTAAACACTTTTTAATTTAGTTTGAAAGCTCTGATACTATTGTTCTATACTAATCTTATAAATATATATAATATTAGGTTTTTAATATGGCACAAAATAAATTTAATCCTTGGCATCATGTAAGTAGAGGAAATAACAATGATTGCTCTGTAAATGGTATTATTGAAATTCCTAAAGCAACAAGAGCTAAATATGAGTTAGACAAAGAAAGTGGTTTATTACGTTTGGATAGAGTTATTTATTCATCTATGTATTATCCTGCTAATTATGGTTTTATTCCTCAAAGCTATTGCGAAGATAATGATCCTTTGGATATTTTAGTTTTAACTCAAATTGAAGTTGTTCCTATGTGTATAGTTCCTGCAACAGTTATAGGAGTTATGAGAATGCTTGATAATGGACAAGCTGATGACAAAATAATAGCTGTAAGCTCTGGAGATCCTAGTGTAAATCATATTAAAGATATTTCAGAATTACCAAAACATTTTATTTCAGAATTGAGAAACTTTTTTGAGGATTATAAAAAATTAGAAAAAAAATCTGTAAAAGTAGAAGAGTTTTTAGATCATGAAACAGCTAAAAATATTATGATAGAAAGTTTTGAATTATATGATAAAACTTTTTTATAGTTAATCTTATAAATTTATAAGCTAATAATATCGTATTAGCTATAAGAGTTTTTCTGAAATTTATGTTTTAGAAAAACTCTTATTAATTTTAATATAAAAACTACTTTTTACCTTTAGTACTTTTAGTTGACTTTGAGGACTTTTTTTCTTCTTTTTCTTTAGTAGTTTTACTAGAAGCTTTTTTAGTTGTAGTTTTTTTAGTAGTTGCTTTTTTAGCAGTAGTTTTTTTAGCTGTTTCCTTTTCAGGCTCAGCTACTTTTTTAGCAGGAGCTTTCTTTTTAGCAGGGGCTTCTGTTTTATCTGCTAATTCTTTACATTCATCAAAAGTTAGAGATTTAGGATCTTTACCTTTTGGTATTTTTACATTTTTATCTTCAAATTTTATATATGGGCCATATCTTCCATTTAAAACTTGAACATCTGGGTTATCTGGAAAAGATTTTATTAATTTCTCAGCTTCAGCTTTTCTTTTTGCCAAAATAATTTCTATACATCTTTCGCTTGAAACAGATATAGGTTCATCTTCTTTACCTAAAGAATAAAACTTATTATCATGTTTTATATAAGGACCAAATCTACCTAAAGCTACAGTCATTGTTTTATCTTCAAAAACACCTGTTTCTCTTGGTAATTTAAATAATTCTAAAGCTTCTTCTAAAGAAATAGTTTCAATAAATTGATTTTTTCTCAAACTAGCATATTGTGGTTTTTCTGTTTCAGTTTGTTCTCCGATCTGAGCTACAGCTCCAAATCTTCCCATTCTTACAAAAACTTTTTTATCAGTTTTAGGGTCAATTCCTAATTCTCTTGCTGTCTGAATTTCAGCTCTATTTATTTCAGTTGTTTTTTCTACTTTAGGATGAAAACCAGTATAAAAATCATTAAGCATTTTATCCCATTTCTTTTTACCATCAGCTATTTCATCAAATTGTTTTTCTACGGTAGCAGTAAAAGAATAGTTTACAATATCATCAAAATGTTCTGTAAGAAAATCATTAACTATCATACCCATATTGGTAGGAAAAAGTTTATTTTTTTCAGTTCCATAGGTTTCTTTATTAACTTTACTTTCTATTTTTCCATTTTTTAATTTTAATTCTTTGTATTCTCTTTCTTTTCCATCTCTACTTTCTTTAATTACATAATCTCTTTTTTGGATAGTAGAAATAGTAGGTGCATAAGTTGAAGGTCTTCCTATACCCATTTCTTCTAATTTTTTTACCAAACTAGCTTCTGTGTATCTTGCTGAGGGTCTAGAAAAAGTTTCTTTAGCCAAAATTTCTTGATTTTTTACTTTTTGTCCTATAGCTAAAGGAGGTAAAAGATCTTTACTTTCTTCATCTGCATCATCATCAGTATTTTCTGCGATATAAACTTTTAAAAAGCCTTCAAATAAAATAATTTCACCAGATGCAATAAATTTGTAAGTATTATTTGATATATCTATAGTTACAATAGTTTTTTCTAATTTAGCATCAGACATTTGAGAGGCAATAGCTCTTTTCCAAATTAATTCATATAATCTTTGTTCATTTTTATCACCAGTTAATTTTTGAACAGCAAAATCTGTTGGTCTGATAGCTTCATGGGCTTCTTGAGCTGAGTCTGATTTGGTTTTATATTTTCTAGTTTCTACAAAATTTTTACCATAACTTTTTTCTATTTCTGTTTTAGCTTTTGATATTGCTTCATCTGATAAGTTAACTGAATCGGTTCTCATATAAGATATTTTTCCAGATTCATAAAGTTTTTGAGCTACCATCATAGTTTGAGAAACAGAAAACCCTAATTTTAAACTAGCTTCTTGTTGTAAAGTTGAAGTAGTAAAAGGAGGGGCAGGAGATTTTTTTACAGGTTTTTTTTCTAAGTTAGAGATTTTAAATTCAGCTTGTTTTGCTTTTTCCAAAAAATCTTTTGCTTCTTGATAGGTAGCAAATTTTTCAGAAAGTTCTGCTTTAAAAGTTTTACCTTTTTCAACTTCAAAAATACCAGTAACTTTAAAAACAGATTTAGAAGAGAATTTTTCTATTTCTCTTTCTCTTTCTACAACCATTCTAACCGCAACAGATTGAACACGACCAGCTGATAAACCAGTTTTAATTTTTTTCCATAAAACAGGAGAAAGTTCAAAACCAACAATTCTATCTAAAATTCTTCTAGCTTGTTGAGCATTAACCAAGTCTTCATCTATTTTTCTAGGATTTTGAATAGCATTAAGAATCGCTTTTTTGGTAATTTCTCTAAAAACAATTCTTTTTATTTTTGCATCTTCTAGCTTTAAGGCTTCTTTTAGATGCCAAGAAATAGCTTCCCCCTCTCTATCATCGTCGCTTGCTAGATATATAGTAGAATGATCTTTTGATAATTTTTTTAGTTCTTTTATAACATCTTTTTTATCTGGAGTAACTTCATAAGTAGGTTGGAAATTTTTGGAAATATCTATACCAAGCCCATCTTTAGGTAAATCTCTGACATGACCGTAGCTTGAAACTACCTTAAAATCTTTTCCTAGATAGCCTTCGATAGTTTTAGCTTTAGCTGGTGATTCCACTATTACAAGTGATGTACTCATTAATTAAAATCCTAAAAAATTATAAAAATAATCTGTATATGGTAATTTTTAATTATAGAATTAATTTTAATATTTTCAATAGCCTATTATATAAATAATTAAATAAAATATTTCTATAAGTAATATCAACAAATCCTTTAAATTCATTAAGATACTATAATAAAGCATATTTTATAAAAATAACATTAATTTTTTTTATGATAAATATTTTATTGATTAATTTTTACTTTATATATTTGTGGTGTTTCTAATGGTAAAACATAAATAGTTTTTCTTTTTTCATCTAAAACTAATGGAGGAGTAAAACCTCTAACTTGTGCAGGATCTCCATAATATTGAATATTCGCAATTTCTTTTGGATTTTTATAATTATTTTTCTCTTCAGCTTTAAATAAAGCATAATAAACTATTAACCCTGGTCTTTCAGATTTTAAATAATATGGATAGTTTCTTATCAAAAAATAAGCATTTTTATTACTATCAAATATTGGATAAGTAGGGTAGGGAAATTTTGTTAATTTATTATTTTTTTGATCTATAATGAATGTTTTTTGTGAGACTAAATATGATTTATACCCCCCTACAATATTAGGAAGAAACTCGTTTATATCAAAATATTCTTCTTCCCCTAAAGAATAAAGTATTATATTATTAGAGTTTTTATCTAATCGACAATAATGTATTCTGTATTCTGAAGGTTTGTAGCTAGAGTCGAAAAAAATATCTAGAAATTCCTTATCTTTATATTTTTCTAAAAGATTAATAGTATTATTATTTTTATCTTCTTTTATTAATTCTATATTTCCGTGTTTAGAAAGATAATAAATATTATCCTCATTATCAATTCCACAAAGATTATCCGGACTATTTTTTGTATTTCTGTATAGTTCAAATTTGTTATCTTTATTTATTTTTATTAGTCTAGAATATGAGTTAAAAAGAATAGTATTTTCTTTATCTACAAATATATCTTGAATATAATATACTTTCCCTTCTTTATTATCTTTATCTAAATAAATACATTTATCTGAATAACCACATTCCTTATTAAGAGTAATTAAATTAGATTGAGGTGTTATTTTTCTAATATATCTATCATAATCATTTATATATAGATTCCCATCCTTATCAATATCTCCAGTTAAGTTACTAATATTTTTTGGAGCAGAAGGAACACCTAAAAATGAAGTATTTTCACCTTTCCCATCTTTTAAATGTGAATCTCTATCCTTACTACCTACAAAAAACTCTGAATTATAACTACAAGAAGATAAAATTATTATAGTAAAAATTAAAATCTTTTTTTTCATATCCTAAAACCTTCTCCTAATACTAGTATAAAAATTATTTGAATAAAAAACAATATAGTTTTTATCTAAAAAAATGGTTCTAAAAAGTAACAAAGAAATATTTCAGAAAAATTAGAAAATTTAATTTTACTTTAACATTTTTCATTTATCATTTATTGTTAAAAATTAAAATTTTTATATTTTTTTTATATTTATCCTAATACTTTTGATCAATTCTTTATTTTAAATTTTATACCATAAGACTCATAAATTTATTATCAAGGAGTACTTTTATGAGTTTAGAACTAAGTGTTTCTTTAGTTATAAGGATCTTTATACTGATTTATCTTTTTTATACTTTAGTTTATGCGGAGAAATTTTAAATATGATTTTTAGAGACTTTTTACAACTAATTTTATATTTCATCATACTTACTTTAACTATAAAACCTTTGGGACTTTTTATGGCTAAGGTTTATATGGGTGAAAAAACTGTTTTTAATATTTTTTTAGAACCAGTTGAAAATTTTATTTATAAGTTATGTAGTATTAATAAAAACGAAGAACATAATTGGAAAGAATATACTTTTTCTTTATTATTATTTAACTTTTTAGGTTTTGTTGTACTTTTTTTTATACAGATTTTTCAACAAAACTTACCCTTAAATCCTGAAAATATTAAAAATGTTCCTTGGGATTTATCTCTAAATACAGCTATTAGTTTTGTTACTAATACAAATTGGCAATCTTATTCTGGTGAAGCTGTAATGAGTTATTTTACTCAAATGGTTGGTTTGGTAGTACAAAACTTTTTGAGTGCGGCTACAGGTATGGTTGTGATGGTTGTTTTAGCTAGAAGTTTAAGTAAAAAATCTGAAAAAAAATTAGGTAATTTTTGGGTAGATATAACTAAAACCATATTATATATATTAATGCCACTTTCTATAATTTTTTCAGTATTTTTAGTTTCTGAAGGTGTAGTACAAAATTTTTCTTCTTATCAAAAAATAGTTACCTTAGAAGGAGTCGAACAAGTTGTACCACAAGGACCTGCTGCATCTCAAATTGCTATAAAACAGATTGGAACTAATGGTGGTGGTTTTTTTGGAGTTAATAGTGCTCATCCTTTAGAAAACCCTACCCCTATAACTAATTTTTTTGAAATGTTGGCAATTTTACTTTTACCTGCAAGTTTAACTTATACTTATGGGGTAATTTCTGGCTCTATAAAACAAGGTAAAACTTTATTTTTAACTATGTTTATTTTATTAACTATGGGGTTAGGTATTTCTTTATTTTATGAATATTCAAATAATCCTATTTTTAATACTGCTTTTATGATGGAAGGAAAAGAAACTAGATTTGGTGTAACTAATAGTGTTTTGTGGTCTGTTGTTACTACAGCAGCTTCTAATGGCTCTGTAAATGCTATGCATGATAGTTTATCACCAATTTCTGGAATGATTGGGATGTTAAATATTATGATAGGTGAAATAGTTTTTGGTGGTGTAGGTGCAGGTATTTATGGCATCTTTATTTTTATTTTACTTACTGTTTTTATTGCAGGGCTAATGGTTGGAAGAACTCCAGAATATTTGGGTAAAAAAATAGAAGCTTTTGAGATAAAAATGGCTATGATAGCTGTTTTATTACCTAGTTTTGTAATCTTAGTTTTTTCTGCTATTGCTTGTACCACAGAAATTGGCTTAAGTAGTTTGGGAAATAAAGGCCCACATGGTCTTTCTGAGATTATTTATAATTTTTCTTCTGCTGCTGGAAATAATGGAAGTGCTTTTGCTGGATTAAATACTAACACTATTTTTTATAATTTAATGATAGCTTTGGGAATGTTAATAGGACGTTTTGGTGTAATTATTCCTGTTATGGCTATAGCAGGAAGTTTAGTAGGTAAAAATATTACTCCCAAATCTGAAGGGACACTAAGTACAGAATCGGCTCTTTTTATTTTTTTACTTATTTCCGTTATTTTAATTATAGGTGCTCTAACTTTTTTCCCAGCTTTGGCTTTAGCTCCTATAGTCGAACATTTTTTGATGTTATCCAATATTAGTTTTTAAGAGGTTTTTATATGTCAGATAAAATTTTTGATTCTAAAATAATTAAAAAAGCAATTTTAGATAGTTTTGTAAAACTTAATCCAATGGTTTTAATAAAAAACCCTGTTATTTTTATAGTAGAAATAGGAGCTTTATTATCAACTATTAATATTTTTAGTTCTAGCGAAAATAGTCATTTTTCTTTTAATATTCAAATCGCTTTATGGTTATGGTTTACTGTAATATTTTCAAATTTTGCAGAAGCTATTGCAGAAGGTAGAGGTAAAGCTCAGGCAGAAAGTTTAAAAAAAGCAAAAGCTAATATTTTAGCTAAAAAGTTAGTAAATGGTACAGAGGTTAAAATAGCTTCTACAGAATTAAGAATAGGTGATTTAGTAGTTTGTATTTCAGGAGATCAAATTCCTGCTGATGGTGAAGTAATAGAAGGTGTAGCAAGTGTAGATGAATCTGCTATTACTGGTGAATCTGCACCAGTTATTAGAGAAAGTGGAGGCGATAGAAGTGCTGTAACAGGTGGAACTACAGTTCTTAGCGATAGAATAGTTATAAAAGTAACTACAAACCCTGGTGATAGTTTTATAGATAAAATGATTGCTTTAGTTGAAGGAGCAAAAAGAAAAAAAACACCTAATGAAATAGCTCTTTCTATTTTATTATCTGGTTTATCTATTGTATTTTTATTAGCTGTAGTAACTTTAAAAGCTTTTATGAATTATAGTATTCAAGCTAATCAAACTGATCCTTTAACTATACCTATTTTAGTTTCTCTTTTAGTTTGTCTTATCCCAACTACTATAGGTGGCTTATTAAGTGCTATTGGTATTAGTGGTATGGATAGATTAGTAAGAAAAAATGTTATAGCTACTAGTGGTAGAGCAGTAGAAGCTTCTGGAGATATTGATACTCTTATTTTAGATAAAACAGGTACGATAACTTTGGGAAATAGAATGGCTAGTAATTTTCATGTAGCTAAAGGTGTTTCAGAAGAACGTTTGGCAAATATTGCTCAGATTTCCTCTCTTACAGATGAAACCCCAGAAGGTCGTTCTATTGTTATTTTAGCAAAAGAAAAATATGGTATTAGAGGAAGAGATATTAATGAATTAGAAGCTGAATTTATCCCTTTTTCTGCTCAAACTAGAATGAGTGGTGTTAATTTAGTTGAAAATGGAGTTAAAAAAATTATTAGAAAAGGTGCTTATGATGCAATAAAAAAATTTTTAGATAAAAATGATCATATTTTTCCTAATGAAGTTATAGAAATAGTTGAAAATGTTTCAAGAAAAGGAGCTACTCCTTTAGTGGTTGTTGAAAATAATCAAGTTTTGGGTGTTATAGAATTAAAAGATATTGTAAAAGGTGGAATAAAAGAACGTTTTGCTCAAATGAGAGCTATGGGAATAAAAACCATTATGGTTACTGGCGATAACCCATTAACTGCGGCTGCAATAGCAGCAGAAGCTGGAGTAGATGATTTTATGGCAGAAGCTAAACCAGAAGATAAACTACAAAGAATTAGAGATGAACAAAAAAAAGGTCATTTAGTTGGAATGATAGGTGATGGAACTAATGATGCCCCAGCTTTAGCTCAAGCAGATGTTGGTGTGGCAATGAATACAGGAACTCAAGCTGCTAGAGAAGCTGGTAATATGGTTGATTTGGATAGTAATCCTACAAAATTAATAGATATAGTAGAAATAGGAAAACAATTATTAATGACAAGAGGAGCCTTAACTACTTTTAGTATTGCCAATGATGTCGCTAAATATTTTGCAATTATTCCTGCAATTTCTACTACTTTGTACTTACAAAAAGGTATGACCGAAGGTCCTTTAGCTAGTTTAAATATAATGTCCTTAAAAACACCAGAAAGTGCTGTTTTGAGTGCCGTTATTTTTAATGCGATTATTATAATTTTATTAGTCCCTATAGCTTTAAAAGGTATAAAATATAGAGCTTTGGGAGCAGAACAAGTTTTAAAAAATAATATTCTTATTTATGGTTTAGGTGGTTTGATTATTCCTTTTATAGGTATAAAAATTATTGATATTTTGGTAACTTTTTTAGGTTTGGTATAAAATTAGGTGAGAATTATGATAAAAGAATGTATTATTTCATTAAAGTTTTTATTAGTTATGAGTTTTATTACGGGTATTATGTATCCTTTATTAATAACTATTTTAGCGCAAAGTTTTTTCCCACATCAAGCAATGGGTAGTTTGATAAAAGATAAGGGTAAAAATATTGGTTCTGCTTTAATTGGGCAAAATTTTAAGGATAAAAAATATTTCTGGGGAAGACCTTCTGCTAGTGATTATGCTTCTATTCCTTCTGGTGCTAGTAATATGGCTGTTACAAATAAAGCTTTAAAAATAGCATTTGAAGAAAGAAAAAAAATATTTATTAAAGAAAATGAATTGTCAGAAAATACTATTATTCCATCAGAAATGCTCTTTGCTTCTGCTAGTGGTTTAGATCCTCATGTTTCTCCTGAAAGTATAAAACTTCAATTTAAACGTGTAATAAAAGCAAGGAATTTTAATAAAAATCAAGAGGAAAAGCTTTTACAAGAAATTGAAATTTTAACAGAAAAACCTACTTTTGGTTTATTAGGTGAAAATAGGATAAATGTATTACTATTAAATAAAAGATTGGATGGTTTTTTTAGTGAGAAGTGATACTTCGACAGGCTCAGTAGGCAGTCGTGAATCGTGAATCGTGAATCGTGAAGCGTTAATAGAAAATAGTTAGAAGTAAATGTGAAATGTAGTGGTAAGCCTTGCGTTTACCATGAAATAAAGCATTGATATAAAAATAAATAATATAAGTTTAATTTATGAATTTTGAATAAAAAAATGAATTTTGACGAAGAAAGACCAAATCCTGATTTAATACTTCAGGAAATTAAAAATAATGATGAAAACTCCAAAAAAGGAAAATTAAAAATCTTTTTTGGGATGTGTGCTGGTGTAGGTAAAACCTATGCAATGCTAAAAATGGCACATGATTTACAAAAAAAAGGAGCCGATATTATTATTGGTTATATAGAAACACATGGAAGAAAAGAAACTCAGGCGTTAATTACAGATTTAGAATTAATTCCTAGAAAAAAAATCGAATACAAAGGTGTTTTTATAGAAGAAATGGATATTGATGCTATTTTAAATAGAAAACCTCAAATTGTATTAGTTGATGAATTAGCTCATTCAAATGCTAATGGAAGCAGACATAATAAAAGATATCAAGATGTTTTTGAATTATTAGATAATGGAATAAATGTTTTTACTACATTAAATGTACAACACTTAGAAAGTAGAACCGATACTGTAAGTAAAATAACAGGAATTATTATACATGAAACTGTTCCAGACTCAGTTTTGGATAGAGCAGATGAAATAGAAATTATAGATTTATCACCAGAAGATTTATTAAAAAGATTATCAGAAGGAAAAATTTATAAACTAGAAAAATCAGAAAGTGCTATTCAAAATTTTTTTAGAAAAGGTAATTTAACAGCTCTAAGAGAAATGGCTTTAAGATTAACAGCTGAAAGAGTGGATCAAGATTTAAGAGATTATAAACAAATAAAAAAAATAGCTGGAACATGGAAATCTGGAAATAGATTAATGGTAGCTATTAGCTCTAGCCCTTATTCGGCACAACTTATTAGAGGAGCTAGGAGAATTTCTTATACCTTAGAAGCTAAATGGATTGCTGTTTATGTAGATACAGGAAAAAATTTATCCGAAAAAAATCAATTACAATTAACTAAAAATATTAAATTAGCTCAAAAATTAGGTGCTGAAATTATTATTACTAGTGGCAATGAATTAGTTGAAACTCTTTTAAATGTTGCAAATCAGGAAAATATTACTCAAATTGTTTTAGGAAAATCTGGAACTACTATGGGGAGTAAAAATATTATTAATAGACTTATTGCAGAAAGTGGAGATATAGATATTTATGTTGTGGGAGGAGAATATAACAAAAATATTAAGAAAAAGAATTTTTTTGAAATAAAAAATGAATCAAATTTAGAAAAATATTTAAAAGTGACTCTAATTGTTTTTTTTACTGCTATATTAGGCTCATTTATTGAAGGATTTGTTGGTTATCAAGTTATATCTTTTATATTATTATTAGTAATTTGCTTTTTGCCATTATTTTTTAATTTCGGACCTGTTTTATTAGCTGCTACTTTAAGTGCTTTATTATGGGATTTTTTATTTATTCCTCCAAAATATACATTTTATATAGGTAAAATAGAAGATTTACTTATGTTTATTATGTTTTTTAGTATTTCTATTATTACAGGTTTTTTAACAAGTAAAATAAGAAAACAAGAAAAATTTGTGATACAAAGAGAACTAAAAACTCAAGCACTGTATAAATTAACTAAAGATTTAACTAAAACAACAAATTTAAAAGAAATTATGGAAATATCTGTAAAAAATTTAAAAGCTTTTTTTGATATAGATTGTATTATTTTTCCTTTAGAAAATAATGGGAATTTAAGTAAAAATAGTATTAGTAATAATTTTATAACTATAGATGATAAAGAATATAGTGTAGCTAATTGGGTTTTAAAAAATAAACAAAAAGCTGGTAAATACACAACAACTTTGCCATCATCATCTGCTCAATATTACCCTATTTTTACTAATAGAATGGATATAGGTGTATTAGGTGTAAAAAATAAAGATGATTTACCTTTTAATAATGAACAAGAAATTTTATTAGAAGCTTTTATTTATCAAATTGCATCTGCTATGGAAAGAGAACTTTTAAACGAAAAAGCTAAAGAGTTTTTAATTTTATCTGAATCTGAAAGATTATATAAAACATTATTTAATTCTATTTCTCATGAATTAAGAACTCCTATTACTACTATTATGGGTGCTTCTAGTTTATTAATAGAAGAAGAAAATAACATACCTGAAAATTATAAAATAGAATTAGGAAAAGAAATTTATACTGCTTCTGAAAGATTAAATATTTTAGTGGGGAATTTATTAGACATGTCTCGTTTAGAATCTGGAACTATTAAATTAAATTTAGATTGGCAAGATATTAATGATTTAATTAGTAAGATAATAAAAGATTTTAAGAATAAACTTAATAATCATAAAGTAAAATTAGAATTATATGAAAATTTATCTCTAATAAAAATAGATTTTATTTTATTAGAGCAATCTTTTATAAATATTATTAATAATGCTATAAATTATACTCCTATAGGTAGTGAAATTTTTATAAAAACAACTTATGATAATAATTTTATTATTATAACTATTGCAGATAATGGTAAAGGTATTCCTGATTCTGATTTGAATAAAATCTTTGATAAATTTTATCGTGTAAATAATTCAAAAACAGGTGGTACTGGTTTAGGTTTATCTATTGCAAAAGGCTTTATTACTGCACATAAAGGCACTATTATAGCTGAAAATAGAGAAACTGGAGGCTTAAGATTTATGATAAAATTACCTTTATAAGAGGTTAGGAAAATTTTTATGAGTAATCAAACTATTCTGATTATAGATGATGAAATTCAGATAAGAAAAGTTTTAAGAATAACTTTAGAAGCTAATAATTACAATGTTATTGAAGCTGAAAATGGGAATGATGGTATAACCAAAACAGCTATGCATAAACCAAATGCTATTTTTTTAGATTTGGGTTTACCAGATCAGGATGGAATGAAGGTTTTAAAAAATATAAGAGAATGGTATAACAGCCCTATAATTATTTTATCAGTTAGAAATTCAGAAAAAGATATTATAGAAGCTTTAGACCTTGGAGCAGATGATTATTTAACTAAACCTTTTAATATGGGGGAATTATTAGCTAGATTAAGAAATGCTTTTAGACATAATAAAGAAGAAAAACAACTTACTTTTTTTCAAATTAATGAGCTCTCAGTAGATTTTTCTGCAAGAATTGTAAAAAAAGAAAATGAAGAAATTAAATTAACTTCAACAGAATATTCTTTATTAGCTCTTTTAATACAAAATAGAGATAAAGTACTTACTCACAGATATATTTTAGAAAAAGTATGGGGTGGTGGTTTTTCAGAAGAAACACAATACTTACGTGTTTATATAGCCCAATTACGTAAAAAAGTTGATTCTGATAATAATTCCTTAATTTTAACTGAATCTGGTGTAGGCTACCGTTTTTCTACTAATGGTAAAATAGTAACTACTAAATAATTTTAAGCATAGATAATTATAACTTTTATGCTAAAAATATGGGATTAGTTATAAATAAAATATTCAAAATTAAATTAATCAATAAATTTTTCTGTTTTAGGAGATGAAAAAACTGTTATAAAAACTACTTAGAAGGGAAAATATAAAATAATTATAGAAAAAGGAAGTGAATTTTCTATAAAATATGGAAATGCAACAGATGGTGAGTGTAAAATAAGTGTCAATAAAAAATAAAAAAGGGACAATTATATTATCAAATAGCAATAGCAGTAAATTAGTGAACTATAATATTTCATTTTATTTCGAAAAAGGCTCTAATTACAAATAATGATATTTAAAATAAATAAAAAATTTTTTATTTATTTAATAATAATATTTTTTATTCTTATATATATTTTATATTTTTTTATACAAGAAAAAAACAAGATCATATAGATTTTGAAAAAATAAATAGCATAAATCATTCATGTGAAATTTTTAATAGATTTATTATAAATTATTTTATATATAATAAAAATAAAACTATAAATGATTTTAAAATATTTATTGAAACAAAAAATTTTGAAAATATAAATAATATAAAAAATATTTATAAAAAAGAAAATATTTATAATTGGATGATAAAAAATAAAAATGTTAATTCAGAAAAACCTGAAGAATTTTTTAGAAGCGATTCTATAGAATTTTTTAGATCTTTACTTTATAAAGATACTAGAAACTACTCAAATTTTTATATAAAAAAATTTTCAGGAGCAATGGAAACTAAAGTAATAGATAAAGAAATAAATATAAAAAATATATTAAAGGGTTATTCTACAGAAGGAGCTTTAATTTTAATTATTTACATAAAATATGGAAATAATCTTTTATCTTCAAAAATTTATTTTAAAAATATAAAAAATGAATTTATAATTGATTCTCGTAATAAAGGTGAATTAGTTACTTGTGGTCTTGATAATATTATTATTAAATAAAATAAAAAAATGAAAAAAGAAATAATAATAACCCTAATAAGCCTAGTAAATATATCATATAGCAATATATTTACTAATATTGACATAAAAACAAAAGAAATAACAGGAAAAGTAGAATATAATAAAAACTTTAGAATAACATCTTTAGGTTTTAAAATAAGCCATTCTGTAATAGGCTACTTTACAGCAGAAGAGTTTTATTTTAAATTCTATAAAATTAGTTCTTAAAAAATTGTCCAATAAGTTAGGTATAGTCCAGATATAAAATTGTATTTTAAAAATAGTAAATTAAAATGATAAAAAAATCAAAAATAAAAAGAAATTTTACATGTTTTTATTTCTTATTCCATTTATAACAGTTGTTATAATATATTTTTTATCTATTAGATTTAACTATAATGAAGATATAGATGATAACTTTTGGGATATAACTCACGCTTCTGAAAGTGCTGTTTCTACTTCAATAAGAAAATTTTATTTTAATAAAAATAAATTACCTAAAAATTCTTTAGAACTTATAAGTAATTCTTTAGAACATATGCAATTAAGTATTAGAAAAAATAAAGCTATTTTTAAAAGAAAAAATACAGAAATATATATAGAACAAGTTTCTTATTATATACCTATAGATATAAAAAATATTTGTAATGTATATAATTTTTCAAAACCTTTAACATTAGTTTACTACATTAATAATAGTAAATATAAAGATCAAGTTTATATAACTATTCGTTTTAAAGATTCAAATAATAGATTTTTATTTTCAGAAAAATATAAAAAGTTATTTGGTTTTGATAATCATGAATTATTTTAAAATAAAAAAATGAAAAAAGAAATAATAATAACCCTAATAAGCCTAGTAAATATATCATGTAGTAATATATTTACTAATATAAATACAAAACAAAAAGAAATAATAGGAAAAGTAGAATATATAGCTATTCCCATTTTTTTTTTAACCTATAAAAAGTTACTTATTCTGAAATAAATTCAGAATGACTTCCTGAATCAAGTTCAGCATGACTCAAGGATGACTATAAGCAACTTTTACAATTAATTTTGTACTTAATTTATAAAGGAATAGCTATAACCTCTTTAGGTTTTAAAATAAAAGATGTAAAAGTAAATCAAGAAATAAATTTTTCTGTTTTAGGAGTGAAAAAACTGTTATAAAAACTCCTAATAAGGGAAAATATAAAATAATTATAGAAAAAGGAAATGGTTTTTCTATGAAAGATGGAATTTATACTATGGATTCTAACAAATTATATGAAGATGATTTTTTTGTATCAGAAGACTTTTATTTTTATGGGATTAGTATAACTCAAGATTTTTATGATTTTTTTGTAGAACAACTAAAAGAATTAGGTTTCAAATATTTTATTGACAACACTCCAATATATATAAATAAAAAAGATAATTGTGATGGGTAATTTATGAAAAAAATTATTTTATGGTTATTTATTATTATTTTTATAGCAATTCCTTTTTTAAACCATCTAGACTATATTTTTACTTTTTGGGGTCAAAGCTTTAAAACTATGCAAAAACATGCTGTAAATGCTATGTTTAATAAATTTGAAAATTATATGTATATATATATACCAGAGAATAATAAAGAATTATCATTAGAAGATTTAAATGCATATTTAAATGGGAAAAAATATATATCTAATAATAAAGCTCATACTGATTATTTTAAAAAGGAATCTGATTATTATATAAACTATGAAAAAAATAGCTATAAATTAATTGATCCTGATACTAAAAAATTTAATATAATTAAATTAAAATCTAAATTAGATTCAAAAAAAGCTTCATTTTTTAATACCCCAACATTTGCATACTATATAGAAAAAAAAGATGGCTCATTTTATGTTTATTTATATTATATGAATCCAAATTACACAAATTTAACACCTTTTGAAGAAAAATTATGCCATTTTAAGCGTTATTATAAACCTAAAGATATGTTTTGCATGAATTACTTTGAAAAAAAACAAGCTGGAAGAGTTACCATGAGTAAAGAATTTGTTGTTTCGAAAGAAGCTATAAAATGAAAAAATTAGCCTAATAAGCTTAGTAAATATATCATATAGCTATATATTTACTAATATAAATACAAAACAAAAAGAAATAACAGGAAAAGTAGAATATATAGCTATTCCCATTTTTTTAGCCTACAATTTTATAATTATCTATACTTAAAATTATTATAAAAACACACTTTATCCTTCCGTAAGATCCTGAATCAATACTGAATCAAGTTCAGCATGACTCGAGGATGACTATAAGCAACTTTTACAATTAATTTTGTACTTAATTTATAAAGGAATAGCTATAATAAAAATTTTAAAATACCATTTTTAGTTTTAAAATAAAAGATGTAAAAGTAAATCAAGAGATAAATTTTTCTATTTTAGGATATGAAAAAACTGTTATAAAAACTACTTATAAGGGAAAATATAAAATAATTATAGAAAAAGGAAATGGTTTTTCTATGAAAGATGGAAATGCAACAGATGTAGAACCTTAAATAAGTACTTTGAAGTAAATTATGAGTTTTTTTAGTATTTTAGATCTTAAAGAATTTTTGGTGGATTATTAAAAATTATGGTTATAAAATAAGTGAAAAAAAATTGTGATATTTTGATATTTAAAAAATATCAGCTACATCTAGTAATAAAAAAATTATCTTAATTACAAATTTCTGCTTATTATGATGATGGAGCAATTTATAAATATGATTAATTTAAAAAAAAAGAAAATAATCATTAGAAAAAAAATTACATGATTATTAATTATTCTTTTAACGATAATAAATACTAACTGCAAAAAAAGAATATAGTGAACGTTATTATGTGTAAATATAAATCGTTTAAAAGTAATTGTGATATTTTTTATCTTGTTACATATTATTATTTTATTTATAATAATAAAAATCTAAAAATTTTAAAATAAATTTAAAAATTTTAAGAAGTTTATAGAAACAATGATAATTATGGATATAAATAATATATCTAATATTGAAATGAAAAAAGTATTTATAATATAAAAATAATGAAATAAATTTTGATAAAGATGTTACAAAATCGGGAAGTATGAAGAATTTAAAAGATTCTAATAAAACATTTCAACATTATATCCAACATATTGAAGGCTTTAGAAAAAAAGTCATATAAGAAGAAATACTTACAAATCTACAAATAATTATTCAGGATAAAGTATCTATTTATGTAAAATATAAAGAAAATAATAAGTTTATATTATTCATTATTTTTAAATATATAGATGACAAATTTATACTTGATGAAAAAACTAATGAGTTAGTTACTTGTGGGCTGATGAATTTGAGATTATAAAAAATGAAAAAGAACAGAACTAATAATCATTATATTTATTCCATTGTTTTTGTAGGTTTATTCAATGCCTCAAAATTATTTAAATACTCATATATAAAAGCCCTATTATATACCTTTTTTAAAAATTGAAAATGCTAAAAATGAATCCAGAAGTATTAATAAACGATTATCAATGTCATTAAGCATAAATTTCCAGAAACACCTAAAGATATATTATATTATTCTAATAATCCTTCTTCTAATAGTGTGCTATAACTTCTAGAGATTGAAAATTATTTTAAAATAAAAATAAAGCTCTGTTACAACATTTGTAGAATCTCTAAGCTAAAACAAATAAATTATCCTTTACCTAAAAAACATAATAAATTCTTAAGAAATAAAAAAAAATCAAGGTTTATCTTTAGTTTATTTTATAGATAAAGATAGTAAAATTTTTCACAGAAATATATCTTATACATAAAAGGAGTTTTTTTATACAAAAACCAAAGATGGAAAGAATATATATTTTCATATACTTGAAAATTAAAATGAAAAAGAAATGGTATATATAATTATTTTAAAATTATAGAGGAGTCTGTTCATAAAGTGTCAAGTGGCACTGAATTTAAAAATTTAATTTTAATCTATCACTAAATTTAATATGTAATTGAGATAATGTCAACGCCCAATTATGAACAGGTTGGGAACTTTATTTTGAAAGATTCTGGGTTACTAGAAATAAAAGTTTAAGTAACCCAGTTTCAGAAACCAAATATAGACTTAGGATTTAGTAACTTTTCTAATTTGCTATGAAAGCTTTCAGGGTTATAGTGTAAATTATTTTTCTAATATCTTTAGAATAATCAAAAAAAGTTGATAAAGAATTCCAATTATTTTTCCAAGATTTTATTACTATAGGGTATTTTTTACCCCATTTTTCCTCAAGCTGTAATAATTGGTATTCACCAGTATCTTTTGAATTAGCTGATATACTTTTTTTAAATCCTTAAGAAATTCTTTAGAGTCGCTACTGGTTACGTATCTTAAGGAGTTCCTTACTTGATGCACTATACATAACTGAACTTCTGTTTTTTGGAAAAATAGATTTAATAGCTTCTTTAAAGCCAGATAGATTATCACTAGCTATTAAAATATCTTCTACTCTCTGGTTTGAAATCAGTTAGTTGTTACTAGCCAAAAAATTACACCTTTCATCTGATATATACATTCCTAATAATTCTTTTACCTTCCACATTCAAACTCTATAACATTATATATTGCTTTATCTACAACTTTTCCATCTTCTTTTACTTTAAAAAATACTGCATCTAACCATATAAATGGATAAAAATAGATGACAATACCCTTGATTGCCAATTTTTTAAACGTGGTATTATTTTATCTGTTATTTCGTTTATCATTCCATCTGGATACACGAAACCGATAAAGATCACTTATATGGGTATTATATCACTATAACTCATTCCTAACCCATATAATGATATTATTTTATTTTCTATTTCTTCTCCTAAAAATACTTGGCGTTTTTTTATCATTTGTGGCTCAAATGTTGAATTCCTATCTCTTGCGTATTTAATTCAAAATTTCCATATTCTGACTTCATTGTTTTACTATTATATCCATTCCTTCTGTTTACTTTTCTGTTGTCTAAATGTACTTCCATCTCTGAATTTAAAACTTCTTCCAGTAAATCCTTTTATTAATGGGGTTAGTATTCCTTCTTTTACCACTTAAAGGTTTTCCTTCTTTTAAACCTTTTTATTGCTTCTTCTTTAAACTTTTTTTAACTCTTTTTCTGTTAAAATACTCATTGTGGATTTCTCCTTAAACTATAATATTTATTTTTTCTAATCTATATATTTTAAGTGAGATTTTCACTCTTTGACACACTTTAGTTTTTCTTACCCTTAGGAGCTTAATTATGCGTAAATTTAATAAAAAAACAATTTTACTTCTTATAATTATATTATTAATATATTTATTTAATATACCTTTGTTAAATTTATTTTCCAATTTTTCAAGTCAATATAATCATCAAAGGTATAAGTATTTAAGATCAATTAAAGGTTCAATATATTTGTTATTATATAGTTATGTAAAAGAAAATAAAAAACTTTTAATCCTTCTTTTTCTTATCAGAAAAAAACTGTTAAATTTGATAAAGAAAACAAAGATAAATATTATCATAGCATTCTAAATGAACTATGTTATAGTCCCCTAATAAAACCTAGTATATAAATATCATTTTTTAGATTATATAGAAATGTGTTAAAACAAAATTTTAGTTCAACTATTTCAATAGTTACATTTGGGTTTAATAGAACCTATTATTTAAAACTAAAGAAAATAAAAATTTGTGTTTTAAATAGATTTCAAATATTAATTTTATTAAACAATGCCTGCAAGGTGTTGGTGGCAGATGGCTGAGCACAAAGGTAGGTAGCAAGGCACCAAGGCCGGTGTGGCATTATATGGCAATGTATTACGAAGAAAAAAAGGTTAGAAAAGAATAGCAGGCAAAATTTCATACCAGTGCCATACAACTTCAAAATGGAGACTACTGTCAGGCTGAGCATTTGTATGTGGGTGGGTGGGTTGCAAACCTTTTAATCGACATATGAGTGAAAATTTCTAAGTTACAAAATATATGTATAAAAATATTTAATAAATATCATAGTTTATATCTTTTATAGATATATATATATACATATATTATTATATATATAATAATTGACTCTAAACAAAGAAATAAAAGAATTTTAGAATATAAATAAAATTATAAAAAATAATTTAGAAATATTTACTTGTAATGATATTTTAAAATATACTTCTAAATTTATGGAAAAAAATAAATCAATAGATTTAAAACACTTTATTTATAATATAAAAAATAATAAAAAATATAAAATAAATGAAGATTATTTAAAAGAATTAGAGTCTATTATAAAAAAAATGTTGGCTGGTAAAAGTAACAATAAATTTATTGAAGGCATAAGTTTTGATTTTATTTTTATTGATAAAAAACCAAATAAAAATTTTATAATTACGACTCCAACTTTACCCCATAAAATAAATTTATGTTTTTATATTAAAGAGGCTACATTTAAAGAAAATTTTCCACAAATATATATTTTTTTTACAGATACTAATGGAAAATTTATTCTTAATTCAAAAGAAGATAATATAATAAATTGTGGATATTAAATGATTAAAATTATAAAAAAATACATAATTGACTTAATATTTATTGCCTTTATTGGAGTAATTGCTTGTTTTTTTCTAAAACCTGTAAAAAATAATAGTTTTCTTTTAGAAGGTTATTCTATGGAACTTAGAAACAATATGTCTATAATAATTGCTCATTTTTTTAGTAAAAATAAAAGAGAACCTTATGATATAAAGGATTTACTAGAAAATATAAATATATCAAATTTTGAATACAAAAATAAACCTTATTATTATAAAAATATTTATTATGAATTTGGATATGGAATAAAATCTTCTACTTCTTCTCTTTTACTTAAAGACTATTTAGGATTTAAAAAAATAAATAAAAAAACTTTGAATTCAAAATCAGTAATAAAATCTTTAAATATAAGTAATAAAATATATTTAGCATATGACATTGAAAAAAAAAATAAAAAAATAAAATTAAGTGTATTTTTTATAGATAATAATAATAACATTATTCAATCAGGAAATATTCCTGTAAAAGAAATAGAGTTTGATTATGATTCCTGTACTGTTTTTAAGGAATATTTTTAAAATGAGAAGTGTCCAATAAATAGGTATAGTACAATAAGAAGCATTTAAAAAATGACTATAAAATTAAAAATCTATAAAAAATTCTACAAAAATATTTTTATATGCTTTATAATAATTACTAATATAAAATAGGTAATAGAGGTTTTAATATGCCCTATAGTAGTTTTACTATACCTCAAATTGAGGAAAAATTTAATATTACCTTTCAACAAGGGGAAATTTTTTCTAATATTAAACCTATACAACTTAGTGAACGTTTAAAAAATTCAATAGAAACTTTTTAAAAATAGTATAACAATACTACAATAATAAATATACAAATTTATAAAACTAGATATACTAAAAAAACACTAAATTCCTTATGCTACTATGGAATTATGAAATGTATTTTTTATAATAATTTTAAGTATAGCTACATGATTTTTTAATAGCTTTGATTAATAGCTAAAAAGTAAAATTAAAATTTAATCCATTTAAATCCAAATCAACAAAGTTTTTCTTTATTATAGGATTATTAATAATAGGGTTATTAATAGTACAGTTTGGTGGTAAACAAGGCTTTGGTGTTACTGTTTGATTTTTTTGATTATTTTTTATTACAACATAAGTTGCAACACCTGCACCTGCTAATAAAGCTGCTCCTCCAACCCAATAAAGCCAATTAAGACTGCCTTTTCTATAATTTTCTATATCATTTCTTAATCTAGAGAGTACTTCATTTTTACTAATTTTTTCACCTAAAGAATCTGCTGTTTCCATAGCTAAATAATCTATTGCTTTTAAAAACATTTCTTCTTCATAACATCTAATAGATTTAGCTGAAACTATCTTTGATGATTCTATATCAACTACTCTTGTAGATAATTCAAAGGTATCTGATATTTTTGATAAAGAGCCTAAAACTACATATTGAGAACCTGTTGTTTTACCTATTTTTATAGCAGATTCTTGAGAAATAAAACCAGATTGCCCTAATTTTAATTCTTCAACAGCATCTTTTAATCTAGTTCTTTCTACTATGTTTAAATTTTGATATTTAGCTAAACCATTTGTAAGTGCATCAGACATAGCTTTTTTTAAATTATCATAAGAAGCTACACCAGTATTATTTTCAAAATCTAAAACAGCAACCCCTTTATTGAGAGCAACTTTTTCTGTTTTTACTATATTATTTGCATCTGTTTTTACAATATCTTCTGCATAAACAGGTGATAATAAATTAAAAGAAATTACTGTTGAAATTAAGCTGATAATAATTTTTTTCATATTATTAAACATAACCTTTTTTACATATACTTTGTAAGCTACAAGTAAGTAGCTTTTATAGTAATTATTACAAATTTTGCTATAGCTGTCTATAGATTTATTATAAGTATAAAAAATAGTTTTTTACAAACTCAAAAAATTAACTTTCTAAAAGCACTAAAAAAGGATTTTCTAAAGCGTCTTTTATCCATTTCATAAACCTTGCAGCATCTGCTCCATCAATAATTCTATGATCATAAGAAATAGATAAAGGCATCATCAATCTAGGTTCAAATTTTTCATTGATAAAAACAGGTTCATAAGAGCTTTGAGATACTCCAATAATAGCAACTTCTGGATAATTAACCACAGGAGTAAAACCTACTCCTCCAATACCACCCAAATTTGAAATAGTAAAAGTAGCACCTTGCATATCTTCTACAGTAAGTTTTTTATTTCTAGCTTTTTCTGCTATTTGTCCCAAATCTGCTGATATTTGTAAAATATTTTTCTTATCTGTATCTCTAATAACAGGAACTAATAAACCTCTATCTGTATCTACAGCTATCCCAATATTATAATATTTTTTATAAATAATTTCTTTTTTATCAACATCAATACTAGAATTAAATTTAGGAAATATTTTTAAAGCATGGCTAATTATTTTAGCCAAAATACCTGTTATAGTTAATTTTGTACCAAAAGCTTCTGCTTTTTTGGCATATTGTTTTCTTAATTTTTCTAATTCTGTTATATCAACTTTTTCAAAATGAGTTACATGAGGTATCATATTCCATGCAAAAGTTAGATGTTGAGCTGTTTTATATCTAACATTATTCATATTTTCTTTGTTTATTTCTCCCCATTTAGAAAAATCTGGCAATGGTTCAAAATATCCACTAGAACTTCTACTTGTTGTAGAAATAGATTCTTGAGCTTTTTTAGTATTTAATTCTTTAGAAAAAGCTTTTACATCTTCAATAGAAATTCTACCATGTTCGCCTGTTCCTTTTACAAGGTTAATATCTATACCTATTTCCCTAGCAAATCTTCTTACAGATGGTGCAGCAGGTGCTACATTCCCTTTTATTTTATTTAAAGTACTTGTAGTGTCAACAATAGTTCTATCAGTTTTTTCTGTTATTTTTTGTTCAGGTTTATTTTCAGCTACCACTTCTTTTTTCTCAACCACTTTGGTTTCTGTAACTTTTTCAACTACAGTTGCACCTTCTATTTTTATAAAATCTACTCCTGCATTAACATTTTGTCCTTCAGAAACTAAAATTTCTTTTACTACGCCTTCAAATTCAGAGGTTATTTCTATATTAGCTTTATCAGAGCCTAATTCTATAACTGGAGCATCTTTTTCTATTTTATCTCCAACTTTAACAAAAACTTTAACAACTTCTGCTGAAGCTATATTATCACCTAAATTTGGTATTTTTTGAGAATTTATACCAGAGCTTAAAATTTGTTTTTCAACTATTACTTCTTTTTTTTCTTCAACAACTTTTTCAACAGTTTTAATAGGCTCTTCTTTTTTAGTTTCTTTTATAGGTTCATTATTTCCTTCATTAGTATTAATAGTTAAAATAGGAGCATCTGTATTAACAGTATCACCTTCTTTTACTTGTATAGCTTCAACTATTCCAGAAAAATCAGAGGGTATTTCTATATTAGCTTTATCAGAGCCAATTTCTACAATAACTTGATCTTTTTCTATTTTATCTCCAACTTTAACAAAAATTTTAACAATTTCTGCTGAAGTAATGTTATCGCCTAAATTTGGTACTGTTATTTCTTTTTTCATTTCTGCTTTTATATTCTTATTATAAATTTCTATTCATCCTAAAATTTTAACTCAAATTATAAATGTGTAAAGTAGTTGTAAAAAATAATAATTGATAATAGTGAGAAGTTAGAAGTAAAAAGTGAGAAGATAAGTATCGTGAGTCGTGAATCGTGAATCGTGAAAAGTAAAAAGTAGTGAGAAGTAGAGAAATTATGATACTTCGAGAGGAGCAGTAGGTAGTCTTGAATTGATATGAGTTTTTATAAATAAAATTAACATATCAAATGATATAAATAACTATAATTTTAAAATAGAATTAACAAGATTATTATTAAATTCAGGATATTCAGAATATGAAGTTAAAAAATTATTTAAGTTTATAAATTTCATAATGGAGATAAAAAACAAAGAGTTAAGAAATAAATTTTATCAGGAGGTAATGCAAATGTCAGCAGTAAAAGATTATAGATTAGAGTTAACTGATTTTGAAGAAGTTGCTCTGGAAATGAAATTAAAAGAAATAGCAGTGAATCTTCATAAATTAGGTATTGAGAAAGAAAAAATATCACAAGCTACAAAGTTAAGTATTGAAGAAGTAGAAGAAATAATAAAATCTATGCCACGAGAAGAATAAGAAATCTTCCACTAACACCTTAAAGTGTACCTTTTTATGGGTAAAAATTACGTGTACCCGTTGTGTGTATAAGCTATGTTAGAAAATGACTTATATTGCTTATTAAAAAAACTTGAAAATTTTTATAAATTATAAATAGGAAATTTATTTTTTTATTCTTAAAAAAACAAAAAAAAGATAGCCTGTATTTATATTATTTAATAGAACTTCCACAAAAAATGTAAATATTTTAAAACATATAAATATTATTATTCTTTTGTGCCTAAAAGTGATAAAATACACTAGATATATAGAATAAATTTTTGGTTGAGTAAGTTAAATGTCTTCGTCTTATAGAATGTTATATCCTAAAAAATATGATGTAATCGTTATTGGAGCAGGTCATGCTGGTTGTGAAGCAGCTTTAGCTAGTGCTAGATTAGGTGCTAAAACATTAGTTGCTACCATAAACTTAGATACTGTTGCATGGATGCCTTGTAATCCATCTATTGGAGGCCCGGCTAAAGGTAATTTGGTAAGAGAACTTGATGCTCTTGGTGGAGAAATGGGTAAAATTACTGATAGAACTTATTTACAAATAAGATTATTAAATTATTCTAAAGGTCCTGCTGTTCAAGCACTCAGAGCACAATGTGATAAAAAAATGTATAGTATGCTTATGAGACAAGTATTAGAATCCACTCCTAACTTAGATTTAAAACAAATAATGGTAGATGAAATTTTAGTTGAAGATGGAAAAATAGCTGGTATTGTAAGCAATTTAGGTATGGAATATAGATGCGATTCTATTGTAATTGCTACAGGAACTTTTTTAAAAGGTAGATGTCACGTTGGTTTACGTTCTTATGTCGCAGGAAGATCAGGTGAAGCTTCTGCTGAAAAATTATCAGATAGCTTATTACAACATGGTTTTAAATTAGGTAGATTAAAAACAGGAACTCCTGCTAGAGTAGATAGTAGAACAGTTGATTTTTCTAAAATGTCTTTACAAGAAGGTGATGATCCAGTAAGATTTTTTTCTTATGATAGCCCAGGGATACAAAAAGAACAAAAACCTTGTTGGTTAACACATACAACCACAGAAACACATAAAGTTATTATGGCAAACTTAGATAGATCTCCTATGTATAGTGGAGTTATTCAAGGAGTTGGTCCAAGATATTGCCCATCTATTGAAGATAAAGTAGTTAGATTTCCAGATAAAGATACTCATCCTATTTTTATAGAACCAGAAAGTATTTTTACTAATGAATTATATGTTCAAGGTATGTCTTCTAGTTTACCAGAAGATGTTCAATTAGCTATGCTAAGAACCATTCCAGGAATGAAAGATGTAGAAATGCTCAGACCTGCTTATGCCGTTGAATATGATTATATCCCAGCTTCTCAATTATATCCTTGGTTAGAAACTAAATATGTAAAAGGTTTATTTACTGCTGGTCAAATAAATGGTACTAGTGGTTATGAAGAAGCAGCTGCACAAGGTATTTTGGCAGGAATAAATGCTTCTAGATTTGTTAGCCAAAAAACTATGGTTACAATGGAACGATCAAACTCATATTTAGGTACATTAATAGATGATTTGGTAACTAAAGATATTAATGAACCTTATAGAATGTTAACTTCTAGATCTGAATACAGACTACTTTTAAGACAAGATAATGCAGATTTAAGATTAACTCCTAAAGGAAAAGAAATAGGTTTGGTAGATGAATCTAGAAGTAATAAATTTGATGAAAAAGTAAGACAAATAGAATTAGAAACAGCAAGATTAGCTTCTTTAAGATTAACACCTACAGAAGAAACTAAAACAAAAATTAGAGAAGTTACAGGACAAGAACTTAATAAAAATATTTCAGCTTTAGAGTTTTTACGTCGTCCTGAAGTTACTTATCAAATGCTTATAGATATGTTTCCTGCTGAATACCAAATTTCAAGAGAAGCAGCAGAACAAATAGAAATTCAAGTAAAATATGAAGGTTATATAGAAAGTCAGAATAACTTAATAAATAAGTTCAAAAAATTAGAAGATATGCCTATACCTGCTGATATAAATTTCCATTCTATAAAAGCTCTTTCTAGAGAAAGTATGGATAAATTATCAAAAATAAAACCTCAATCAATAGGACAAGCTTCTAGAGTTGGTGGTGTAACACCTGCGGATATTTCAGTTTTAATGGTTTATATAGATTCTGTAAGAAAAGCTAAAAAAGAGGCTGTGTAAATGATTTCAAAAATCAACCTTTTCAAAATTTTTAAGTTGATGAATATCTTATTGATAATTTCAACTTTTTTTGCTTTAAAAGTTCATGCTCACCCAATTATACCAGCTGAAAAGCAAAAAGAACGTATCGCTCTTACAGGTGCTACTATTCATACTATTACTAAAGGTGATATTGAAGGAGCTACTATAATTTTTGAAAATGGTAAAATAACTTTTATTGGTAAAATAAATGAAATAGATAAACAAACAAAAGTTATTGATGTAACAGGCAAACATATTTATCCATCTATGTTAGCGTCTTTATCTTCTATGGGACTAAGTGAAATAGATGCTGTAAGAGCTACTAATGATGATACAGAAGTTGGAGAAATTAATCCAAATGTAAAAGCTGAAATTGCTTTTAATCCTGATAGTGAAGTTATTCCTGTAACTAGAGCAAATGGAGTTTTATTAGCTCTAAGTATTCCATCTGGTGGTTTGATAAGTGGAACCTCTTCTTTAATGATGTTAGATGGTTGGACAAAAGAAGATATGACTTTAAAATCTGGTGTAGGAATACATATTAATTTTCCTTCTATGAGAGTTAATTACTCAGCGGAAAAAGCAGTTGAAGAGCAAAAAGAAGAAATTAGTAAAAGAATTGATAAATTAACTGATTTTTTTGAAAAAGCTAAAATTTATTATAAAGCTAAAAACTCTAAAAATAATAATGAAAAACCTTCTTTTACTAATTTAAAATATGAGGCTGTAATACCTGTATTAGAAAAGAAAACACCTGTTTTTATTTATGCAGATGATATACAACAAATTCAAACAGCTATATCTTGGGCTGATAAATTAGATTTAAAAATGGTTTTAGTTGGAGGTTATGATAGCTGGAGAGTTTCAAAACTTTTAGTAGAAAAAAACATACCTGTTATTATTAGTTCTACTTTAAAAACACCAGCAAGAGAATGGGAAGCCTATGATGAACCTTTTACATTAGCAAAAAAATTGTATGAAGCTGGAGTAAAATATTGTATAGGTACTTCTGCTAGTGCTTTTGGAACATCTAATGCTAGAAATTTACCATATAATTCTGCTATGGCTGTTTCTTTTGGTTTGCCTATGGATGAAGGAATAAAAGCTATAACCTTATATCCAGCTCAAATTTTAGGAGTAGATAATAGTGTTGGTTCTTTGGAAGTTGGTAAGGATGCTACTTTGATAGTTACTAATGGAAATCCTTTAGAAATACCAACTAATACAGAATTAGCTTTTATTCAAGGTAAAAACATAGATTTAAATAATAAGCATAAAACCTTATACGAAAAATATAAAAAAAAGTATAATTAAATTTATTATGATAAAAAAAGAAAAACTAGAAGAAATAGTTTTTTATTATACTAAAGAAAATAAAATTATACCTATTGGTTTTAGTTCATGCCTGATTGGAACAAAGTGCGGTTGGGATGGAAATGAATATACTGCAAATTTAGCTGAAAATGTTTATAACTCAAAAAAAATAAAACCAGTTCATTTTTGCCCAGAAAATTTTATTTATGGTACTCCTAGAGAATTTTCTTCTATTCATGGAGGTACTGGTGATGATGTTTTAGACGGAAATGCAAAAGTTTTAACAGTTGATGGTAAAGATTGGACTGACGGTTCAATAAAATCAGCTTATGAAACCTTAAGAATATTCAAAGAAAATAAAGTTGTTATAGCTATTATGACAGAAATAAGCCCTACTTGTAGCCCTGATGTTATTTATAGTGGAGATCCTACAAAAAAGAACTATATAAAAGGCTTGGGTGTAACTGCTGCATTATTAAAAAGAAATGGTATAGAACTTATAGCTCAGAGAGATGAAAAAACTCTAAATTATTTATTATTTTTATTAGATAATAGTTTTATACAAGCTAAAAATGCTTTAGATTTTATCGAAATAGAATGGTATAAAGATTATTTTAAAACCTAATTAACCAATATTTTTAGAAATTAAATCTCTATCTTCTTTATTTACCAAATAACCTGTTTTAAATTCTGTATTTGGTAAGGCATCATGATTTTTATTTATAACATCAAGTATTTTTAAATTATTATTATCTAAGGATATATTAGGTGATTTATTTAAACCAGTTTTTAAAGAAAAATACTCACATACAACACTAACAGAACAAGCAACTGAACTTGAAAGAGCTACTTTTACTTTCCCCAAAGCTCTTTGATTAGAGCGTTCTTCATATTCAGACCATAAAAGTTTTTCCTGATTTTTATCTTTAGTTTCTTTAATTTTATATAATAAATTTTCAGGTCTTTCTACACCTGTTTTATTAGCAAATTTTGGTACTATATCGTCTTTATGTTTTATTTCAAAAAAAGAAACTCCTTTAGGATAATCTTCTTTAGAAGAAGCTCCTCCTATTGTAGTAACAGTAACTTTTTTGAGAAGTTCACTAACTTTAGATGGATCCTCATTTTCAAATAAAAGTTTTTTCTCTACTTTTGCTAAAGCTTGTGCTGTTATAGCCGCTCCTTGGCTATGAGCCACTATTTTTAATTCTTTACCAGATTTTAAAGTGTCATAAAATCTATCTGCAGTATCATTCACAGTAGATTTATCATTTTCTATATTCATTACTTGCAAAGCTGCTTCTAAAACATCTTTTGCAAAGCCTTCAGTTGGGTTATAAAGTAAGGTAACTGGTTTTCCTAATAAATTAGCTACTTCTTGAGTTTGTTTTTCTGCTGAAGCTGATTTTGTTAAAATACCATTTATATAATAAATATCCTCGTTAGAAGAATCTTTTTTTTCTGTAGTAGGGTTTATAGTTTTTTGATAAGCTTCATTAGTATTTATAATGCTTAAACTTGTTTTTACAGTATTAGGAGTATTTTTAGAAGTTATTTTAGAATCATCTTTTATATTATCATTATTATCAATATTAAAATTATTTTCTTCTTTTATAGTAGGTTTTTGTACAGGTGCTTTTATTTCAGTAATTGTATTTAAATTAGTTGTTGTTTTTAAAACTTCCATAATTAGACTCAAAAAAATATCTTGATTAATTATATGATTTTAATAAAAAAACTTACTTGAATTAAAGGTTAAAGTTTGTTAAAACTAATATTAGTATAAAATATTATAATTTAAGTTGAAATAAATGAATTTAGATCTATTAGTAAAAGAATTAAAAGAAAAACATAATTGCCATACCATAATTTTATATGGTTCTTATTTCGATAATTCTTATAATAAAAACAGTGATATTGATATTATTTGTGTAATAGATAAGGGTGAAAGTTATACAGATGCAAGATTAATAGATAACATTTTTCTTGATGGTTGGATTTATACAGAAAAAGATTTAGAAAATATAGAAGATTGGTATCATTTGAAAGATAGTAAACTTTTATTAGATGAAAAAGGATTTGGTAAGCTTTTTTTAGCTAAAATAAAAGAAATATCTGATACTGTAGAAATAGACCTTAAAAAATTAGAACATGAATTTACTTGGTCTCTAAAAATGTTAAAAAGAATTCAATTAGAAGATGAAGAAGGATTATATAGAAAATTTTGGTTATTAAAAGATCTTTTAGAATATTATTTTATGGTTAGAGGTATAAGATTTAAGGGTTCTAAAAAAAGTTTTATTTACTTAAAAAATAATGATTTAGAAATATATGATTTATTTTCTTTTGTTTATAAAAATACTTGTGATTATAATAAAATAGAGAGATTAATAAAAAAAGTTTTTAAAAAAGAATAGCTTTAAATTATTATATTTTTTATAATTCGTGTTAAATTTAATAAAAAACAGCCTAAAAAATTAATTGTAAAGTTATTTATAGACAAAATAATTATTATATGCTTAAATATTATTATTCTAAATATATTTCAATTAAATAAAGGACTTAAAAAGTATGAAAAAAAATCTGTTATTGTCCCTAATTATTGCTACTTCTTTCCAATTTAAAGCTTTTGCTGAAGATGGAGATAAAAAACTAAGTGATATGACTTTAGAAGAGCTGTTAAACACAGAAATAGTTTATTCTGCTTCTAAAAAAGAACAAAAATCAGTAGAATCTCCAATGAATACTTTGGTTATTGGAGAAGAAGAAATAAAACAAAAAGGTTATTCTAATTTACGAGATTTATTAGCCGATTTACCTGGTATTGAAACTATAGATTATCATTTTAGTGAAGTTGGAACTTTAGTGCCTGTAAGAGGAGTTTCTGGAAATAATAAAATAATTGTTCTTGTAAATGGAATGAAAATAAATCCTCCTGCCAGAGAAAATATGATGTTTAGAAACGATGAAAGTATAAAATATGCCAAAAGAGTAGAAGTTATTTATGGACCAGGTTCTGCCTTATATGGTTCTGATGCTGTAAGTATGATAATAAATATAGTTAATAAAAATTCTGAAGATTATAAAAATGAAAATAAAACAGTATCTGCTTCGGTAAAAGGTGGAATGAATAATACTATAGAAGGTTCTGCTGGTTTAGGTATTCCTTTAGGTGAAAATAAAGGTATTAGTGGATATTTACAGTATTTTACTTCTAATGGAACAGATTATCCTACTAATTATCCAAACTTATTTAAAGATTATAAAGATGTTTTTGATAAATCAAAACCATCAGAAAATTTTTATAATAGATGGGATAAAGGTCTAAACGGATTTTTTGATATAAAAATAGATAATAGTAATATTCAATACTATCATAGAAGTTCTTCTCGCTCTACAGCTCAAGGTATGATTTCTGCATTCCCTTTTTCAGAAAAAGCTATTTGGTCTGATAGTTCAACTATATTTAGAGCAGAAAACACTATAAATTTATTAAAAGATTTAAGTGCTAATACATCCCTAACTTATAATAAATATGAAATAGATCCTACATCTGCTTATGTATGGCTTCTAAATGATAAATATAATTATAATGATAATAAATATGGTAGAGGTAGAGGTTTTGAATTTGAAGAAAAACTTAATTATGATGTATTAAAAGACTTTAATAATTTAGGTGGTTTTTCAAATAAATTATCTTTTATTGGTGGTTTTAACTTTGGAGATTATGAATCTGTTCCAAAAGCAACCATAGCAGGTGGTTATAAAGCTAATGAAAATTTAGTATCACAAGGTAGTGATTTTACTTATTATGATACTAAAGAAGATAGAGATAATAATAAAAATCCTAAAATTATTTCACCTATAACAGCTTTATCTTATCAAAATTATGCTGGCTATTTACAAGCTGATTGGGGTATTTTTAATACTCTAAGTGCAAATTTTGGAGCTAGGATAGATAAAGATTCTAGATTTTCTAATACTCCAATTACTCCAAGAGCATCATTAATCTGGAATCCTATTAATAATTTAGGTATAAAATTGATTTATGGTCAAGCCTTTGTTTTCCCTCCACCTTATTTTACTAATGCTGTATTTCAAAATACTTTACAGATAAATCAACCTAATTCTGAAATAAAACCAGAAGAAGCTAATTCTACAGAATTGAATTTAGTATATGCTTTTGAAAATTTTATGTTCAGAGCAAGTGCTTTTTATAATACTCAATCTAATTTATTTATGCTTGGAGATGGAGCTCCTGCACCATCTTTGGTAAAAGAAGAAATATGGGTAAAAGATTCTGATAAACCTCTAAAACTAACAAAAAATACTAATAGTGGAAAAAGTGTTATGTATGGTGGAGACACTTATATAAAATATCGTATAAATAATAAAAATAATATCTTTTTATCTTTATCTTATGTAGATGGTAAATTTGATATTTTAGGTAAAACTAGTGGTTTAGATAGAATATCTAATTTTAATACTAGATTAGGTGCAACCTTTAGTTTTGTAGATAATTGGTATATTTCTCCAAGAATTTCTTATAGAAGTAACCCAAATTTTACAGAAGAACAAAAAGGAGCTAATAAAGATTTACTTCAAAATGCTTATCAACTTGATCTTTATACTTATTATGATTGGAATGATTTAAGGATTTTTGTTAATGCTAATAACTTAACCAATAATAAATATGCTTTATATGGTGGTTATGGAGTTGTTCCTGCGGAAGTTTTATCTGTTTCTGGTGGGATAGAATTTAAACTATAAACTAATAAATACTTATTTAAAAAGAGGCTATAAAAAGCCTCTTTTTTATTATCTTTTATAAAAGTTCACTGCAGTTAACTACTTAAAATAATCTCTGAAATCAAGTCTAGATTTGGTTCTATAGCTTCTCCAATATTTTCTGTTTGACTAATAGCAGTATTAGGATCTTTTAACCCATGACCAGTAAGAACACAAACAGCAACAGAATCTTTATTATAGTTCAATTTTTTATGGTATTTCATTAAACCAGCAACAGAAGTAGCAGATGCAGGCTCACAAAAAACACCTTCATTTTTTGCTAAAAAATTATAAGCCTTAAGTATTTCTTCATCAGTAACAGAATTTATATAACCATTAGATTCTTCTAAGGCTTCTGTTGCAAATTTCCAACTAGCTGGGTTTCCTATTCTAATAGCAGTTGCAATAGTTTCTGGATTATCTATTTTATACCCTTTTACAATAGGTGCAGAACCTTCTGCTTGAAAACCACACATAGCAGGTAAGTTTTCTATTCTATTTTTTTCTTTAAATTCTTTAAACCCTTTCCAATAAGCTGTAATATTACCAGCATTACCAACAGGAATACATAAAAAATCAGGAGCTTTACCTAATTGTTCTGATATTTCAAAACTAGCAGATTTTTGACCTTCTATTCTATAAGGATTTACAGAATTAACTAAGGCAACAGGATATTTTTGCGATATTTCTATAACCATTTCTAAAGCTTTATCAAAGTTTCCTTTTATTTTTATTACTTTAGAACCATGAATCATTGCTTGTGCTATTTTACCTAATGCTACATAACCATCTGGAATAAGTAAAAATGATTTTATACCACATCTTGCAGAATAAGCAGCCATAGCAGCTGAAGTATTACCAGTAGAAGCACAAATTACAGATTTAGCTCCGTTTTCAACAGCATTAGTAATAGCCATAGTCATGCCTCTATCTTTAAAAGAACCAGTAGGGTTAAGACCTTCATATTTTAAATAAACGTCAAATCCTACATATTCACTAACTTTTTTAGCATGAATAAGAGGTGTATTACCTTCATTTAAGGTTATAACTTCTGTTTTTTCTGTAACAGGCATAAAATCTTTATATTCATTTATTATGCCTTTCCAATGTTTCATTTTTTACTCCTTAATAATAAACTTTTATCTCAAAAGTATAACATATCTAATCATTAGTGGTTTAAAAATTAGGTTTAGAAAAAATCAAAGAAGAATACATATCACTAGCCAATTTTTTATCATTTTTCTGGTTAGAAATTTCAAAACTTAAAAGGCTTATCATATTATTATCAGGATCTATTTCCATTAATTTATCTAAATAGCTTTGTGCTTTTTCTAAATCTTTTTTTAATATTTCTAATTTTACTAAACTTATATAAGTTTCAAAGTGGAATGGATCTACTTTTAAAGCTTGTTGATAAATTTCTTCAGCTTTTTCTAAATTAGACTCATTTAGATAAATACTACCTATATTATGCAAAGAATCTACTTCGAATTTATTATTTTCTAAAATACTTTCAAATAAAGTTTTTGATTTTTCAGTATTTCCAATTAAATTATAACAATAAGCTAAACTATATATAATAGGTTGATTTTCTGGAAAATTAGCTAATAATAAATCATAATATTCAATTAATTTGTTTATTAGCTCATTATTTTCTTTTTTACAATTTTTTCTTACTTCTTCTAAAAATGAATAAAATTTATTCAATAAATTATTTTCTGTATAAACAGTTTTAATTTTTTCTAAGGTTTCTAATAAAATATTAGTAGAAATATTTTTTTCTATTTGTAAAAATAAGTCATAAATTTTATCTAATTCTTGATATTCTAATAAAAATAGTAACTTTTGATATAAAACTAAAGTATTATTACCAGAATTTTTAATAGTTCTATTTATATAAGTTAAAGTTTTTTCTTTATCTTCTTTTTTATTATAAGCTAAAGCCAAATTAAATAAAGATTTCCATGTTATAGTACCTATATCTATAGAAGAAGTAATATTTTGAGTTCTTAAATTCAAACATTCATTATAAAAAACTATAGATTGATCATAATTTTTTAAATTTAACTCATAATTTCCTCTAATAAACCAATAATCAGGTCTTAGTTTTAAACTATCTTCAAATAACTCAAATTTATCTTTTATAGATTTTACAGCTTCTTCAGTATTTAATTTATTATCAAGGTTAAAATTATTAATTAAAGCTTCTAAAATATTTATTTTACAAAGTTCTATAGTATTTTTATATTCTACAGCTTCATTAGTTTCTATAATTTCTAAAGCTTTTTCAGAATATTTAATAATTTCTTGGTAATTTTGTTCATCTTTATAATTTTCTGCTAAATAAAAGTAATTTAGAAAACTATCAGGTTCTTTTTCTATAGAATCTAATATTATTTTTCTATTTCTTTCTATTTTATTTTTTTCTAAAACAGTTTCAGATGAGTAGCCATAATGTAACACTTCTATTTCTTTTAAAACTTCAGTTTCGGGTATATTATTATTATTATCTACTGGTATTTCATGTATTGCTCTTATATATTTATATTTTTTATTATTAGGTATTATTCTAGTTACATAATGTTCAAATTTTTCTAAAATACCATTTTTATCCAAAAAATTAACTATTTTCAAAGTACCAGTTTTATTATCATCTAAAGTCATCAAAGTAGGTTTTATTTTATCAAAAGTTCTTTCTGAGAAAGCTTCATCTGCATCTAACATTATTATCCAGTCTGAACTAGCATATTCCATTACCTGATTACGTGCAAATGCAAAATCGTTTTTCCATTCGGTTTTTATTACTTTATCTGCTAATTTTTCAGCTATTTCTATAGTTCTATCTGTAGAGCCTGTATCTAAAACTATTATCTCATTAGCAACTTTTTTTGCACTTCTTAAAGCTCTTTCTAAATGTTTTTCTTCATTTTTAGCTAAAATACAAACACTTACAGAAGGTAAAAAAGCTTTTTTTAGATAAGAAATAACTTGATTTAAAACAGTCATTTGTTCTTGCCTTAAATTACTTTCTGTTGTATCTAAATCTTTTAAAACATTTAAACTTTGAATAGCTCCTTCATGATTAGGCATTATTTTTAAAGTAAAATCAAAGAATTTTTTTGATAAAGTATATTCTTTTAATTTAAAAAGTACTACTCCTGTTAAATTATTATAATCTTCATGATATGGATTTTTTATTAAACTCTTAGTCAAATAGTCTAAAGATTCAGAATAAGCTTTTTTATTAAAATATAAGTTTGCAACATAAAAATTTACATCTGGGTTTTCTGGTGCTTTTTCCAAAACTTCTTTTAAAATTTCTAAGGATTTATCATAGTTTTTATCTTTTAGTTCATTTAAGGCTTTTATAATCCCTTGATTTATTTTTACTTGTAATTCACCTTGAGGTTCATTGTTTTTTATTTCTTGTAAATAAGTATCTATTAACTCTTTTTGTTTACTCCAAGTAAAATTATTCAAAACTTTTTTAGAGGCATTTACAGCTAATTTCTCGTATTTTTCTGAATTTAATTCATAAGCATATCTAAGTTTTAGTTTTAGATCTTCTGCATCAGTTTCAAACCAAGAAGGATAAGTTTCTGTTTTTATTCCATCTATTTCTTTTTGAGTGTTATAAACTAAAGTAGAATCTAATAAAATAGTATCTTCTTTGGTACAATAATCCAAAACAGAACCTTTACCAGTTGCTATAACAGGTACAGCACAACCCATAGATTCTAAAATATCTAAACAATAAGAATTTGCTTTATCCAAAGAAAGATAAAAACTAGAAGATTTATATAATTTAGCAGAGGTTTTTTCATCAAATGGTAAATCTATAACATGTATATAAGGACTTTCTGGATTTTTTATGATTTCTTTTAAATATTCTGATATTTTACCAACTAATTTTTCTTTATTAGTTGAAATTATTAATGCTACATCATCGCTTGCAGAAAATTCTTCTGTATAAGCTTTTAATAGGGTTTCTATGCCAGATTTCCAATCTAAATTACCTTTAAATAAAAATTTAACTCTTTTATCTACTTTTAAACTCTCCGCTTCTACATTATGGTTATAAAAAACAGGGTCTATAGCACTATTTACAACTTTTATTTTTTGTTCTGGTAATCCACTATTAACCATACAATCTTTGTTATAATTACTAGAAACCCAAACTTGATCAACATAATTAGTTAAATAAAGTTTCCAATCTATAGGTAAAGAACCAAAATCCCAGTTTTGAAAAACTATTTTTTTTGCATTTTTTGGTGGTAAAACTAAAGATAGTTTTTCTAAATGGCTAATAAAAAAATCAATTTTATCAAGCGTTTTACCAATATTATCATTTACTATTTTATTTTTGAAGCCTAAAGTACTAATACTTTGATTTGAAGAAACTGAAGTTATATAAGCATTATCTTTTATTATTAGGCTGGATAAGTTTACATTTATTTTAGAACAAATAGAGTCATCAGAAAAATCTCCTTCAAACTTTATTCTTAACTTATCTTCCTCTTTTACATCTTTGGTATGCTGAGCTTGTTTTATGATATCAAGTAAGTAGCTGTAATCTTTTTTCTTTGACATTTTATTAGTTAAAATATATAAAATAAAAATACTTTGCTTATTATACCAAGTAAAGTTAATTAGTAAAAATTAAAAGATAAAAATTTATTTTCATAATGAATAAAACAGATCGCCTATTAGCTATAGTTTTGGAGCTTGAAGTAAAAAAACTCCAAACTGCCGAACAATTAGCTAAAAAATTTGAAGTAAGTAAAAGAACTATTTATAGAGATATAGATTCTCTTTGCCAATCTGGGGTTCCTATAATATCTAAACAAGGTGAAGGTTATTCCTTAGTAAAAGGTTATTTTTTGCCACCTATTTCTTTTAGTTTGCATGAGGCTAATATTTTATTATTAGGTGTTAATTTTGTAAAAAATTCTTTTGATGCTGATTATCAAAAAATATCTGAAAATGTTGAAAATAAAATAAAAATCAATTTATCAAAAGATCTAGAGGAAAAAGTTTTAAAATTAAAAGATAAATTTAATTTATTTAATTTATTAGAAGATAATAAGCAAAAATCATTTTTGCAAATTATTAGAACCGCTATTTTAGAAAATAAAAATTTAGTTTTTGATTATTTTTCTAAAACTGATTTTACCAATAGAAAAGTTAGTCCTCATAAATTAGCTCATTTAAATAATACTTGGTATTTAACTGCTTTTTGTCATAAAAGAAATGATATAAGAAACTTTAGAATAGAAAGAATAGATAATTTAGTAGCCTTAGATGAAGTTTTTTCAGATAGTATTTTTAATGAATTTCAAGGCTATAAAGATACTAGAGATAAAACATGTCGTTTAAGTTTTAAAATTGAACTAGAAAGATGGTTAAAAGAAGATAATTTTTATTATATAGAGAAAATAATAAGACATAAAGATTTTTTAGAACTAATTTTAAAATATAGGAACGAAGAAGAAATTATACCTTGGATTTTATCTTGGCATAATAATATTAAGGTTTTAGAGCCTTTAGCTTTAAAAGATAAAGTTATTTTAGCTCTAAAAAAAACTTTAGAACAATACTGACATAATATTGTCATTTTAAGCCTTTATTATATTAATATGCACTGATTAAATAATTTGTTTAAAATAGTAAAACTAATTAACTTAAGTTGATATTTAGTATTTTTTACATTAATTTTAATTTTATCCAAATTTAGTGATGGTGTCCAAAAAGACATTTTTTACAAAAAATATTATTTTAATCAGACGTATATAAAATATTTTTTAAATGGAGAATTTATATGAAATTAGGAATTTCAATTTTATTTGTAAAAGATGTATCAAAAGCAAAAGATTTTTATGTAAATAAATTAGGTATTAATTTTATTCCACCTATGTCTAATGATACTTTTTTAACTCTAAAATTAGAAGATGATATGTTAATTGGGATACAAGATATAAAAACTAATCCAGCAATTAATTTAGAAACTTTTAAAACAGGTAGTAATGAGTTGGGTTTTGAAGTTAAAAATATAGAAGAATTTTGGTCTAAACTTAAAAATATGGATTTAGTTATTACAGAGATAGAAGAAAAACCTTTTGGAAAAGTATTTTATACTAAAGATCCAGAAGGGCATTATTTGAGCTTTTATAAACCTTCTTTTAAATAGAATTTTTTAAGCAAAATAAGAGGAATTTCTAGCTACATTAGAAACATATTTACTAGCTATTTGGTAACTTCTAGAACTATTAGGATCGTGTCCTAAATTATATGATGCTATAGTTCTATCCCAATCTCCTAAACCTAAGCCTAGATTTCCTTTTATATTTTTTCTTTGATTAGCCAAAAATTTTAGACCATAATCTATATTATATTCCATATCATATTTAGCTCTTGGAAAAGCTTTAGCATGTGCTTTATCATTTATTTGCATTACGCCCCAATCTGTAGAAGTTTCATTTCTTCCTGCAACTGTTTTACCTTGTGCTATTCCACGACTATCCCACATTTTTAAACCACTTTCATTTTTAGCCACTCCTAATGCAACTTCAAGAGGAATACCATATTCTTGAGCTTTTACTGTAAGTATTTTTTTTGCGATTTCAGATTGAAAAGTATCTAAATTTCCTTTAAAAGGTACATTATATTTTTTGCCTAAATAATTTAATTGTTCTACTGGAGGTAATTTCCCATGAGAGCCAAAAAGATCTATGTTTTTTATATTATCCCCTATATTTCCAATACTTTGGGTTAATTGAAAAAAATCTTTTTTGAATGTGTCTATTAAGTTAGAAATAGTTCCATGTTCAATTTCTGTTGCATTGTTATTAGTTTGAGATGGTGCAACCTCATTTACATTTATATTTAATTGCGTCAACAGAGTTGATACAGATGTAAAATCCATTTTTATAATAAAAACAAAATATATATTTATATTATAGGAATTTTTTTTTATAAATTACCTTTTTTAAAACAAACTTAACCTTAAAAATATTATTTCAAGTAGAACTAATTATAAATTTATATGCTCAAAATATTGTATTAGCTATAAGAAAAATAATTTTTATTATATTATTATCTTGAGTTAAATATAAATCATTTTGTTTATAATCATGCTTTTTAGAAATTAAAAGAAATTTTCTTAATGATTAAATACTATATAAAAAATAAAAAATAAATTGTAAAATAGAATTATATTATTTTTTTATTAAAAATTTTAATGGATAATAAAAGCACCCTTACTTTAGAAGAACGTTTAAGAGTTGAAAATGCTGATTTAGAAACCCTTATAAAAATAACTTTTCCAGATAGTACACCTCAAAGCATACATAGTATAATTGATGAAATTGACAATATAAAATGGATTAATGAAAAAGAAAAAATTAAACGATATTGTTTAGTTATATCTGAAGGTGAAATAGAAAAACTAAAAAAATATTTTGAATATGCAAAAATAGACTATAGAGATGTAATAGCAGCTGTACAAAATACTTTACATGGTCATAACTTATTAAAAACTATAGCTAATAAATTGTAATTTATAAGGTAAAAATACTATAAATGTTAAAATTAAAAGATATTTTTCAAGAAGCAGAACAAATAAAGCAAAAATTAACTACCGTAGTTTATGGACAAGAAGAAAGTCTTAATAGTTTTGTAGATCTGTTTGTTCAAGAAATGTTAAAACCTAAAAGTGAAGAGCAAAGAAGATTTTTTACTTTTATTGGAGCAGAACATTCTGGAAGAGCTTTTTTAGCTAAAAACTTTGCTTCTTTTTCCAAAGTTTATCCCAACTTTAAATATTTTAATTTAGTTCAATCATCACCAGAAGGCTTAGCTTATTTAGTTTCTCCTAGTATAGAGGAAAACCTAGAAGAATCTCCTTTACTAAAATTTTTAAGAGAAAAACCTAATACCATTGTTCATTTTGATAATTTGGATAAACTCGAACCAGAGCTACAAGATTTACTAATAGCCTCTATTTTTGAAAATGAATTATTTAAAGAAGCTATCATTATTTTGGGTATTTCGGCAGGTAAAAGTTTTTATCTTAATAATGAAATTTATAATAATTATAATAAGGATAAAAATCGCTATGATTCTTATATTGTAAAGTCTTTAGAGTCTGAAAAAATACTTATAGAAGGCATTTTTCATCCTATTTTTTCTAATAGAGTTTTATCTATTATTACTCAAAGTAATATTGTTTTATTCAAAAAAACATCTCTTACTGCAATAGCAAAAATTGCACTTAATTCTTTAGAAAAAACTATAAAAGCATTTACGGAAAATACTAAAACTAAAATAATTTTAGAAGAAGCTGAATTATTAACCCAAATAGCTTCATTATTCTTTTTGCCAAACTTAGATACTAAAATTATAAAAGATAAATTACCAAAACTTTTTTTTAATAAGTTATTAGATTTTTTAAAAAATCAAAATGATTATCCTACCAAAATAACTTTTTTTGCTTCAGATGAAGTAAAAGAAAAAATAAAACCTTTTTTAAATGAAGATAACCTAAAAATAATTATCAGAAAAAATCTTTATTTAAAATTAGAATGGGAATATGAATTAAAAAATAAGAATGCTTTTTTAAAAATAAAAAATGCTGATTTTGAAAAAGTAGAAAATTATGAGACCGCTAATTTAGAAAAAATACCTGTATTAGAGTATTCCGATATTTCTTTTGAAGATATTCCAGGGCAAGTTAAAGTAAAAAAACATTTAGAAGAAATTATTACTCTATTAAATAAACCAGAAAAAGTAAAACTATTTGAAATAGATATGCCTAAAGGATTACTTTTATATGGCCCAGAAGGAATTGGTAAAAGATTTTTAGCTATGGCTTTTGCAAAGCAAATAGATACACATTTTATAAGACTTTCAGGTTCGGACCTTTTTAATAAATTATATATACATAAAGCATATGAAAAAGCTAGAGAATTTGCTCCTTGTGTAGTTATTATAGAGGGCTTAGATATAAAAGGTATTATGGATGGAGTAGTTAGTAATGTTCCTTCAGATTGGTTTTTTAATGAATTTGAAAACAATAAAAAACATAATGTTTTTACCATAGCAACTGCATCTAATAAAGAAGAATTAGATATGAGATTATTTGAATCAGGTAGAATAGAATTAGTAGTAGAAGTTCAAGAATTGGATAAAGAAGCTAGGAAAGCCTATTTAAATAAAATTTTAAAAAAACCTAATGATGGTAAAATTGATATAGAAAGAGTAGCTCATTATGTTAGTGGAATGAGTTTATTAGATTTAGCAAGGTTAGAAAAAAATGTAGCTTTGGCTGCTATCAGAAATAATCAAGATTTTATTACTGAAGATATTTTGATAGAACAAATAAATATCATTAAATATGGTAATAAATTAGAAACTACTAAAATAAAAAACTTTGAAGAAGATATGAAAAGAACCGCTTATCATGAAGCTGGTCATGCTGTTTTATCTATGATTTTACAACCAGAAGTTATTATAGAACAAGTTACTATAGCTCCAAGGAGTGATTCTTTGGGCTTTGTTTCTTATAATTTAGATAATAATTTATTAAATATGACCAAAGAGCAAATTATTAATAGTATGTATGTTTCTATGGCTGGAAGAATAAGTACTATAAAACAATTTGGTGAAAAAGGTATGGAAAGTGGTGCAGTTAATGATTTGGAACAAGCTACAGCAAAAGCTTATTTTGCAATTGCTCAATTAGGAATGGATGAAGAGCTTGGTTTTGTTAGTCTTAGTATTTTAGATGAATTTGCTCAAGGCATCCTAAAAGATAAAATAGGAGAAAGACTTATTTTTTGGATAAAAGAATCTGAAAAAAAGACTTTTGAACTAGTTGATCAATATTGGTCAAAAATAGAACAAATTGCTTTATTATTGATAAAAAAAGAAGTAGTAGAAAATAAAGAGTTAACCGAAATTATTTTTGGTAAAGAAAAAGTTTCTAAAAAAATTAAAAAAAAATTGTAAATAGGGCATTTATTATAATTAAAATTTAGACTAAAATTTAGTATTGTTATTTCTTTGGGGAATTTTTTATGCCTATTGGTTATTCGGCAATAGTACTTCACGCTCACTTACCTTTTGTAAGGCATCCCGAATATGACTTCTTTTTAGAAGAACATTGGCTTTTTGAAGCTATTACAGAGACATATATCCCTTTGATACTTATGTATGAAGGTTTAATCAATGATGGAGTTGATTTTAAAATAACCATGTCTATGACTCCTCCATTAATAGCTATGTTAACTGATGAGCTTTTACAAAAAAAATATCTGACTTATATAGGTAAATTGATAGAGTTATCTGAAAAAGAATTAGTAAGAACTAAAAATGATCCTGAATTTAATAAATTAGCAAAATATTATTATGATAGATTTTCTGCTACTTATGATGTTTTTGAAAATAGATATAAAAGAAATTTAGTTCAAGCTTTTAAACAGTTTCAAGATTATGGAGTTTTAGAAATAGTAACCTGTGGAGCTACACATGGTTTTTTCCCTCTTATGCAAAATATACCACAGGCTGTAAAGGCACAAATAGATGTAGCTGTTAATAACTATAAATTACATTTTGGCAGACAACCAAGAGGTATCTGGTTACCAGAATGTGGTTATTATCATGGGGTAGATAAATATCTAAGAAATGCAGGTATTAATTTCTTTTTTACAGATACACATGGTATTTTAAATTCTACTCCAAGACCTAGATATGGTTCTTATGCTCCTATTATTTGCCCCGATTCTGGAGTTGCTGCTTTTTGTAGAGATAAAGAATCTTCTGAGCAAGTTTGGAGTTCTATTATAGGTTATCCTGGGCATCCTTATTATAGAGAATATTATAGAGATATAGGCTATGATTTACCACAAGAATATATAAAAGATTATGTTCAACCAGATGGTGCCAGAAAAAATACAGGTATAAAATATTACAGAGTAACAGGTGCAGAAGAAAAAGAACCTTATGATGTAAATTTTGCAACTGCTACAGCTAGTATGCATGCAAAAGATTTTCTTTTGAAAAGACAAAAACAAATAATAAACCTTTATAATAATATGGGAAGAAGCCCTATAGTTCTTTCTCCTTATGATGCAGAGCTATATGGTCATTGGTGGTTTGAAGGGCCTAAATTTTTAAATTTTTTAATTAGATATGTAGCAAAACAAAATATTTATAAGCTTACCACTCCTAGTGATTATTTATATAATAATCCAGTTAATCAATTAGCTTTACCGTCTCCATCTAGTTGGGGAGCTCAAGGTTATAATAGTTTTTGGCTAAATCCGAATAATGATTTTATTTATCGTCATTTACATAATATTTCAGAAAAAATGATTTCTTGTGCTTATATGCATCAAAATCCTTATCCTTTAGAAAAAAGAGCCTTGAATCAAATGGCAAGAGAACTTTTATTGGCACAAAGTAGTGATTGGGCATTTATTTTACAAACAGGAACTATGCCAGAATATGCAGCCAAAAGAACTAGAACTCATATTCATAGATTTAATAAAATTTTTGATATGATAAAAGAAGCTCAAATAGATGAAGATTGGCTAACTAAAATAGAGTATGTGGATAATATTTTCCCAGAAATAGATTATAATGTTTATAAGGTTGATTAGTTTAAGATGATTTGAATAAATTTGAATTATATTTTCAAGTATTAAAATTATAAAAATAATTTTTAATGAGAGATTATGATACATATTTTTAGCGTACAAGTTTATAATTATCTATATTTAAAGTTATTATAAAAACACACTTTGTCTTTCCGTAGTAGCATACGGAATCTAGTGTGTTTTTCTTATTTTAAAACCATAAAAAGTTGCTTAGATCCTGAATCAAGTTCAGGATGACTATAAGCAACTTTTACAATTATAGCTATTCCAATATTTTTAGCTTACATAATGGGGGTGTCCAAAAAGGACTTTTCTAGGTCTTTTTTGCACGAAAAACTAAGGTGAAAGCAACTGTTTTCGTATGGGTGTTATACTTAACACCCACTTTTTGGACACCCTCTTACGTTTATATTTGTATTTTATTTATAATGGAGTAGCTATAAGATCCTCTTTTTTTGATATTTTAATCTTAATAATTATAGGGGTCAAAATTTTTAATTTTAGAAAGTATATATTCATCACATGATTTAATATTATTTTCATATAACTCTATTGATTTTTCATAAAATTTAGCATCAAATATTGTACAAACAGTACCAAAATCATAAAAACTACTACATTTTCTATATATATCTAAGGATAAAGTTATTTTATCATTTTTATAATAAGCAAAGCCTAAATTTAAATATGCTGGTTTACTATAGTCATTTTTAGAAATAGCTAATTTATAATATTTTATAGCTTCTTCTATATTATTATTTTCAAAGTGTACATTGGCTATAATATTATAAAATTGAAAGTTATCTTTAAATAAATCTATTCCTTTTTCTGAAATTTCCAAAATTTCATCATACATATCTAAAAGATAATAAGAATCAGTTAATTTTATATAAGTATTTTTATTGTTTATTCCTAATAAAATAGCTTTTTTATAAAGTTCTATAGATTTATTAATATATTCTTTATATATATCATTTTTTTTACTTATTTCTAAAAAAATTTCATTAAATTTATCTTCAATGTTTTTTAATAATTCATATTCATCTTGAATAGATTTTAAATAAGCATTATTTTCAATAAAACTATACAAATTATAATTTAATTCATTTATAAAATATTTTAAACTTAATTTATTTAGTATTTTGGCTTTTTTTTCCAAGAAAAAATTTTCTATTTTCTCTTTTAATTTTTTATTTTCTTCAGAAAAAAATTAGATTTAAAGTTATAAGAATAATAATCTTTATTATTAATATCAAAATAAATATTTTTTATATAGCTTTCACCTATAGATGAATAATAAACAGCTTCATTTGGAGCAATAGAAACTGCTTTTTCATATAAAATAATAGAATCTTTGGTATTAAAATTATTACCTAATTTATAAAAAATTTTAGAGTTTTTAAAATTAAAAGACAAATCATCTATTATTTCATTAACATCCTGTATATTTAATTGATTATAACAACTTATCAAGCCTTTAAAAAAATAATCATTATCAGAATTAATAAAAATAGCTTTTTTATACATAAAAATAGCTTTTTCTATATCATTTTTAGAAGCATAAGCCTTAGCAAACCTATAATATGAAAATGCTGATTTAAAATCTATATTTAAATTATCATTATCATTAAGTATAGTTTCTAACATTAGAAATTTCAAAATCTATAATTGTTGTTAATAAAGAATTTGGACAAAAAAGCAAAAAAAATATACTAAAATAAATTTATATATTTTTTAAAAAAATGATAAAAGTAAGAATAACATTAACAAAAGAAACACGTCAAGTGATAATTAGTAAAATGAATCAATATAATTATTTAGGAAATAAAAAACAGGTTGATATATTTAAAGGAATATTATTATACTCAGAAGGTGTAAAAATATCAACTATAGCAGAAATAAGTTTAAAAACAGAAAGATGTATTTATCAATGGATAGTAAAATTTTTATCTAATGGAGTAAATGGAATAATTTACAAGGAAAAATATAAAAAAAGAAAGTAAATTAAGTGATAATGATAAAAAAAAGTTAAAAGATATAATTTTAAAATATTCAGATGAAAATAAAATGTTAAAAAGTTCAATAGTACAAAAAATAATAAAAGAAAAGTTTGATATAGAATATTCAATAGGTTATATACCAAGATTATTAAATAGCCTAGGTTTAAGCCATAAAAAAATAGAAACTAAAAGTCATAAAGTAAATGAAAAAAAACAAAAAAGAATGGGAAAATGAAATATTTTTAAAATTATCAAAAAAATCTATAATAAATAAAGAGACAGTATTATTTCAAGATGAATCTAGTTTTCTAAATGTGGTCTCAAAAGTGCTATTCATGGGGAGAAATTGGGAGAAAGTTAGAAATGAAAGTAAATATGAATAGTGAGTGTCGCAAAGTATTTGGAGCAATAGATATAGAGAATGGTAATTTTTATTATAAAATAAGTAAAAAAGGCAATAAAGATGTTTTTATAGAATATTTAGAACTTTTAATAAAAAAATTTAATGGTAAGAAAATTTATTTAGTTCTAGATAATGGTAGAGTACATAGAAATAAGAGTGTAATAGAATTTGAATTAAAAAATAAAGATAAAATAGAATTATGTTTTTTACCACCTTATAGCCCAAAATTAAATGCTATAGAAATATTATGGAGGAAATAAAAAATAATGATATGCATGGAAAATTTTTTAAAAATACTAAAGATTTTATAGAAAGTTTAGAAAAATCATTAAAAAATATGAGTTTGATGAAAGAAAAAATATTAAGTATAATGTCAAAATGGGTAGAAATTTATAATAAAATTGAAAAAAATTGTAAGATGGAATGAGCAAAAAGAGTTATTTTATAACTATTCTGCTTAATTGAAATTTGAAATGTAATTAACTATATATTATTTACTTCTATAATTTCATCAACCCAATTATTAAACCAATCATAAAAAGATTCTCCAATTACTGTTAAACCTATACCTCTAGCAAACTCATCGAAATAAACTTTTCCTTTATTATCACCTGTAATTTCTAATAGATGATATGTTCCACAACCTAAATGATTTAAAATTAAACAACCTTGATAAAAATGATTTTTAGAATTTTTAAAAATATCCTTATCATTAAGTATTAGAAAATTCTTTTCATTATCTTCTGTAAATAAAAATTTTTTACTAATTTTTCTAAACGAAGTTCTTTTATCATAATAATAGCTAGATTCAGAAAAAGGATCTGTATCTTTTAAAGGTCTAATACATTGTGCATGATTAAAGAAACTAGAATCAAATTCATTGGGTCCATCTCCTCCATTTCCTATAATTTTTAAATAATTTCTGTAATCTTCTGGTAGTTTTACTTTAAATTTTTTTTCAAATTGTTGTATTTTTTTCTCAGATAAACAATCATTAAATTTATAACCATATTTTTTTATAAAATTTACTTTTTCTTTTAATTCATAAAATTTTTCTAAACTAGTATCCATTTTTATCTAGAATCCTGAATATATAAAAATACATAATTAATATAAGTTAATTATTTTAACAAAACTAAACTACTTCCATAATATTTACATTATTAATACCTAATATAAAAAAAGGATTTTTAGAATTTTTTCTTTTCATGATAACCCAAAAAGGGCTATTTAATAAAAATTTTCTATAATCTATTTTGGGTGGAATACTTGCATAAACTCCATCTATAAAGGCTTTATTTTCTATAATAGCTCCTTTATAATTCATTTCAAATTTTATAGTTTCAAACATTTTACTAATAAAATATTCTTGAAAATTTTTATTATCAAATTGTAATTTAATTAACTCTTTATATTCTCTAGTAAAATTAAAAGCTAATTTTGGCATAGAAAAAACATCATTATCATTTAAAGAAGTAAGCTCAGAATCATTTTCTGTAATTATTTTAACTAATTCTTCTGGATACTCCATTTTATACCCTTTTGCTAAAAAAAGTTCATCTTCATCATTTTTTAGTTGAATTTTTATTATAAAGCTATCATTACTTTTATAATTTAAAACTTTAATATTCTCTTTATGTTTTTCATTTGAAGCCATAAATCCTTTTACACTTTTATTTTTAAAAAAAACTTTTTCTTCTTTAAATTCATTTAAATACTCTACTTTTTTTATAAAGTAAGCAAAAGACATCATACACTTATCATTTACTTTAAAATTAAATAACTCTTTTTTAGATTTAAAAAATCTATTTTCAAGTGTATGATTTATTTCATTTAACGTTTTTTCTCCAAAACCACTTTTTATATAATAACTATTTTCATCTAAATCATTTTTACTAAAAGAACTATTATTAAATTTTTCAATTAGTTTTAAGGATTTTTTTTTAGTGGTTTTTAATTTAATTTTCTCTTTTATAATATTTTCACTTAATTCATTCCAAGCTAAATTCATAGCAGCAGAATAAACATAGTTTCCGTTATGGTTTTCGCCTGTAAAAATATTAGAACGTTTTTTTTCACCAAAGAAAAACATTTGGATTACCTGTAAAAAATAATTAAATATTAAATTAAATAGTATCTAAATTTTAACATAAAAGGGAATTAATTAGTTTTTTTGTCTCCCCATTAACCACAACAGATACTGCGTAAGCAGCTCTGTTCGTTAACGTTCGTTACTTTTTTAGACCTTTCGTCTAGGGATGTATTTTTCCCGAGTTTTTCATAGAAGCTTTTGCTTTATGCTGTCCAGACGTTTCCATACTGATAACTCTTCTCCAGAGCTAGACCTTAAGTTGTACTTTTAGGTCGTGCTATTCCTTCTTTAGAAGATTTAGCTTTTCGCTTGGCTCTTAGCATTGAGCCTTTTTTATACTCTATTCAGAGTTGCACTATCCCTTGGCTTTCACCTTGGTTTTCAGATTTTATACTTTTCAGTATTTTTATCTTATCTAGCTTACGTGCTTTGTTGAAGCTTTTCTTTGTTTCCAAAGTTTTTCTACCTCGCTTCGATTATTTAGGCTTTTTTCTTTACTTCAGCTAGTGTTCTCAAGCTTTTTACCTTTTTAATCTTTTCGTTTCGCTCTTGCAACGTTTCATGTAATTAATAATAACTCTATTAAATTAACTTGTCAATACTTTTTTTAATTTTTTCTTAAACTTAATTTAACTTAACTAAATCATCTTTATTTAATAAAATATCTATTGCTTTTAAATTCTCTTTAAAACTAGTTATTTTACTAGCACCAAAAATAGGAATAACATTAGTTTCTAGTTGTAATAACCAACTAAGCATAATTACATAAGGAGTTGTATTATAATTATTAGCTATTGTATTTAAAATTTCATTAGCTACAGTTTCTTTATGAAATTTATAACCACCAAAAGGACTATGAGGTAAATAACTTATATCATTTTCTTTACAAAAGCTTATTAAGCCATTTGATATATCTTCTTTATAAAAAAGATTACATTTATTTTGAACAATAGCTATTTTGGTTAATTTTAAAGCTATTTCTAATTCTTTTATATTTATATTATCCAAACCTATATGTTGGATTTTACCTTCTTTTTTTAATTCTATTAAAGCCTGAAGAGATTCTTCAAAAGGTATTTTAGGATCTATTGCATGAAGTTGATAAATAAAAATACTATCTAACCCCAAAGCTTTTAAACTTTTTTCGCAAGATGCTTTTAAAAAATTAGGGCTACAATCAAGACCTCCTTTTACTTCTGGTCTAGAACCACCTTTTGTTGTTACTAAAATTTCCTTTTTATTATCATAAGTTTTTATAGCTTTACCAATTAAAATTTCATTATGACCAATTTCATTTAAACCAGAGCAATAAACATTAGCTGTATCTAAAAAATTTATACCTAAATCAAAAGCGTTATGTATTATATTTATGGCTTCTTTTTCAGAGGGTCTATTTCCCATAGATAAGGATTTTGGACCCCAACTAAGTATAAAAGCTTCTTTATTGGTATAACCTATTTTTCTTTTCATAAAAACACTATTTTTGAAAATTTTCAAACCATTCTACCATAAAATCAATAAAAGTTCTTACTTTTGGTGATAAATAGCGTTTACTAGAATAAACAGCAAATAAAAAAGCTTGCATATCAACAGGATATTCGTCTAAAATTACATCTAAATTACTTTTAATATGAAAGTTGGTTTATATAGTAAGGAAAAGTATTTTTCTATAAATGAAGAAAATTTTAGAGAAAAAGCTTTATCTTGGATTAAGGAAGGTAATTATGATAACTCTTAAAAATATAGTGTTTCATTTTTTAATAACTATTACATAGTATAATTAAAGTATATAATTTTATATATGGAATAATTGAATGGATTTAAATGAAATTCAAATTTTTTTAAGTGTAGTAGAAAAAAATAGTTTTATAAAAGCTTCGGAAGTATTAAATATTCCTCCATCCACTGTTAGTAGAAAAGTTTCTGAATTAGAAAAAAGATTAGGTGTAACTCTTCTAGAAAGAACTACAAGAAAAATAAAATTAACCGAATTTGGAGAAATTTATTACAAAGAATGTAGTCAGGGTTTTAATATCATAAAAACAGCTAATAATTTGATAAAACAAAAAAAATTAGTTCCTGAAGGTAAATTAAAAATATCTGCTTCATTAGTTGTTGGAAGTGAAATTTTAAATAAATGGTTTATAGAATTTATTAATAAATATCCTAAAATAGAACTTGAACTAATTTTGGATAATAATTATCATGATTTTTTTTTAGAAGGCTTAGATTTTGCTTTTAGAGTAGATCCTCCTGATGACTCAAATTTAAAAGCTATTAAAATAGCTGAAATAAATTATATTTTATGTTGTTCAAAAAAATATCTAATAAATTTTAGAGAACCCAAAAAAGTTGAAGATCTTTCATTTCATAACTGTATTATTGTAAAAGGTAAACAAAATAAAGTTAAATGGGATTTTTATTCTAATGATAATTTAAAGAGCTTTGAACCAAAAGGTAATTTTATAACTAATAATTTAAATATAGCAAAAGATTTTTTATTAGCTAATAAAGGTATAGCTTATTTACCTGATATTATTTTAAAAAAAAATATTGAAAAAGAAGAAATAAAAGTATTATTACCAGAATTGACAGCTCAAAAAAGAGAAATTTGGGGTATTTATTCTTCTAGAGAGCCATCAATTAATATAAAAAGTTTTTTGGATTTTATAAAATTAAAAAGAAACGAATTATCTTTTTAATAATTTAAAAGCTATATTTCTTCCTTGTTTTTGTAATATAGCTAAATTTATCCAAAACATTGCAAAACTTTCCATTAATTCTACTTTATCATCTCCTCCTACATCATAACAGTTATCAAATCCTATATCTTTTGATAGTTCTATAGCTATATTTTTACCTTTAACAGAGTTTCCTGCGACAAACATATCTATTTGAAAATTACCATAATTAGGATTTTCCATATTTTCGGCACCAGTAGTATTAAAACATTTAACTATATGCTCACAATCTGTAAGAGTTTTTAATATCTCAAACGCATTTTTATATGGTTCTGGTTTTTTGAAAACTGAATTTGTACTATCAATAATAATTTTATCTTTTACATTTTTTAGCTTATTTGCTAATTCTAATACTGCATCTGGAGGTGTTGAAATAATTATAACCTCTGCTATTTCTATAGCTTTATCGATAGATAAAACTGAAATCTTTTTATTAGATTCTAAAAAATCTTCTAATTTATTATTATCAGTATCTCTAATACCTAAAAATATCTCATGTTCTGCTTTAGATAATCCTGTTGCTAAAGCTTTACCTACATTACCTGCTCCAATTATTGAAATTTTCATTTTTTATTCTCCTAAAGCTTGTATTACTAGTCTTGCAGTTTCACTTCCTGAAAAATTTTGTTGCCCTGTAATTAAGTTTCCATCTCTTATTGCAAAACCTTTCCATAAACCTGCTTGTACATAATTAGCACCTATATTTTTTAATTCATCTTCTATTCTCCAAGGCATTACATGTTTATCCCTTGAAAGCATTCCATAATCCCATACGGCATTGTCAGCAAAATCTTCTTCAACATTAGCAAAACCTGTAACTGTTTTTCCTTTTGCTAAATAATCTCCATTGGATAACTTTGTATATTTTAAAATAGCTGAACCATGACAAAGAGCAACTACAACTTTTCCTGCTTCATAAAACTCTGTAAATTTTTGGTGTAAATCTAATTCATTTTCAAAAGTAAACATAGGTGCTTGTCCACCTGCAATTAAAATAGCATCAAATTTGTTTATATCTATTTCAGAAACCTTCTTAGTATTTTCTACTAAAGAAATTAAAGAAGGGGTATTTATAAAACCCATAGTTATAAGATCACTAGCAGAATAACCACTACTATCTCTTGGATCACTCATTCCGTCAGGTTCACATTTTCCTCCATTTGGGCTAAATATTTCTATATCATAGCCTTTTTCTTTAAATTCATAATATGGATGAGTTAATTCACTCCACCAAAATCCTACGGGCCATCCTGTAGTTGTAGATATAGCAGGATTAGAAATTACTATTGCAATTCTTTTTTGTTTTTTATGATTAACAACATTTGTATTTTTTAAACTCATGCTAACTCCTTATAAAATAAATTTTACTTATAGTTATTATGATAGTTTAATTATTTAATATAATTATATAGTATAAATAGAATTAATTATTCCATATATAGAATAATATGATTAAACTCTTACTGAAGATCTAAAGTCTCTACCACTGTAATATAGCGATTCCAAAAAAAACTAAATGTAAAATTTAATAGTAAAAGTTGCTTATAGTTTTAATCAATACTGAATCAAGTTTGTTATGACTTGAGGATGACTATAAGCAACTTTTTATAATAATTTTAAGGATAACTAATTATAAATTTTCACGCTAAAAATAGTTTATTGTTTTATATAATTTATAGCATTGCTTCTAGAGGTTTAAATTCAACAAATTCATTATTCCTTGAATACAAGTTTATTAATTGATTTCTAACTATATCAAGTTCTGTACTAACATAAAATTCTCCACCTTCTTTTCTAGCAATATCAGTTTGTTTTTCTAAAATCCATTTATCTTGACCTAAAGCAAATTTTATAGCTCTACCAGCAACCGCAAATACAAGTGGGATAGGTAATATATAAGGTCTTAAAGATGCTCTAAAATAAATACTAGAAGATTCTGCTGTTCTTGGTGTTATATACATAGTATTTACAAATTCCAAACCTTCAGCTGAATAATATTCTAGCTCTATAATACCAGGCATTCTAAATCTACCTAAATCCTTTTTTACTTCTCTGCCAAAAAGAGAAATAAAACCAGCTTGAGGCTTATCTTTTATATAAAGAACTTCTAAACCATCATCTGTATGTTTAGGGAAAATTTGATTTCTATATCTTTTGGCTGCTACTCTGATAATACCAGGATGAACAAATGGTGTATGAAAAGGATCTAAAAAATTTTCTGCAATATTTAAACTACTACAACCCAAGTGTGTACTATGCCCTCCTGATCTCATATTGGGATCACTTAAATGAGCTGGAATATATGGTTTATAATCTTCTCCCATTCTAGTATTTAATCTAACCCAAACTAAACCATGCTGTTCATAAGTTTGATATTTTTTTAAACGAGAATTTGTAGGTTTTCCTTCTTTTTGAACCATTCCAGGAATATTAATACAGTTCCCTTCTTGATCAAATTCCCAACCATGAAAATTACAAATAATATTATTTCCACATACTTTTCCATCTGACATAGGAACACTTCTATGCGGGCATCTATCTAGAAAAGCTAAAACATTATTATCTGTATTTCTATAAACTACAATATCTTTACCTAATAATTGATATTTTTTAGGTATATTTTTTATTTCTTTAGATTCACAGATTACAAACCAAAAATCTTCTAGTTTTTTTAAGTCCATCATTTTTATAATAAAGCCTTATTTTTAAATCTTTAATAATTTTAATAGCTCTTTTGCTAATTTTAACAAAGTTTTATTTTAGGAACAACCTAATACCTAGAGTTTTATTGAGTAATATATGATATTATTTACTATAAAATTTTTTTGAAAAAGGGATATATGATTAATATTATTTTATCTGGTGGTTCTGGAACTAGATTATGGCCACTAAGTAGAAAATTAGAGCCAAAACAATTTTATCGTTTAGTTAATAATAAATCATTATTTCAAGATACAGCTTTAAGAAATAAAAAAGTTACTGATAAGCAAATAGTAGTAATGAATAATGAAAATCTATTTTTAGCTCAAGACCAATTAGAAGAAGTTGGTATTAAAGATAGTACTTATATAGTAGAAGCTATAAGTAAAAATACAGCTACAGCTATAGCAATTGCTTGTTTTAGTCTTAAATATGATGATATTGTTATAATAACTCCATCTGACCATATGATAAAAAATCATGATGAGTATATAAAAGTTGTAAGAGAAGCTGAAATTTTAGCTAAACAAAATTATATTGTTTGTATTGGTATTACAGCACTTTATCCAGAAACAGGTTATGGCTATATAGAATATAAAGAGGATGATGTAATTAAATTTCATGAAAAACCTTCTTTAGAAATAGCTCAAAAATATATAGAAAATAAGAATTTTTACTGGAACAGTGGTATATATATCGCAAAAGCAGGTGTTTTATTAGATGAATTAAAATTACATTCTCCAGATATATATAATTTAAGTAAAGAAGCTTTTGATAATAATATTAAAGATGAACCTATAAATGCTATAAAAATACCAGAAAAATATCTTTTAAATATACCAGAAAAAAGTATCGATTTTGCTTTGATAGAAAAAAGTAAAAAACTAAAAGTTGTTTTTGGTAATATAGAAAGACTTGATTTAGGTAGTTTTGATGCTTTATATGAAATGCTTCCTAAAGATGAAAATAATACAACTATTATAGAAGGTTTTCATTCTTTATCTACAACTAATATAGGAAATGAAAGAAATAATATTAGCGTTGATGCTAAAAATAATCTTATTTTTTCTACCAACAGAACAATTGTTGCTATAGATGTTGAAAATGTAATAATAGTTGATACTCCTGATGCACTTTTAGTTACCAAAAAAGGAAGCTCTCAAAGAGTTCGTGAAGTTGTAGAAAAATTAAAAATGGAAGACTCTTCTTTGCATAATATACACTTAACAGCTCATAGACCTTGGGGCACTTACACTATTTTAGAAGAAAATAGTAACTATAAAATAAAAAGAATTGTAGTAAAACCTGGTAAAAGATTATCATTACAAAAACATTATCATAGAAGTGAACATTGGATTATAGTACAAGGCACAGGTAAAGTAAGACGTGGTGATGAAGAAAAAATAATAGGAGTAAATGAATCTTTTTATGTTGGTAAAGGTGATATACATAGATTAGAAAATGTTGGTAAAATACCATTGGTTTTAATTGAAGTTCAAGTAGGTGACTATTTGGGAGAAGACGATATTGTAAGAATAGAAGATGATTTTAAGAGGATATTATAATGAAAGAGATAGGAAAAGGACAAAAAATACAATTAAATAAAGAAATAAATTCTGATAATTTTTTTCTTTGTTTTTCTTGGGAAGCTCCTTCTGGGTATGATATTGATTTAAGTATTATGCTTTTATCTGAAAGAGGTAAATTAGAAAAAGAAGATGATTTTATCTTTTATAATAACCCTAATACTCCAAATAACTCTATAAAAATACATAATTCACCTTTTGGTATTTATAAAAAAGTTAGTGAAGTAACCCTTAATAAAATCAGTAGTAATATTGCTAGATTTATGTTTTTAATAACTATAGATAATGGAGATACTAATAATCAAAGATTTGAAAATGTAAAAAATATAAAAGCTCACTTGTTAGATCAAAATAAAAATGTCGTTTTGGAATACAAAATTGAAGGTTTAACTAAAGAAACAGCTATTATAGCAGTTGAAGTTTATAATCATAATGGAGATTGGAAATATCAAGCTACTGGCAATGGTTTTAATGCTGGTTTAGATAAAATTTTAGCTCAATATGGTTCTGATGCGATACAAGTACAAGAGCCTGCTAATTCTGCTCCAACTCCAACAAATGTACCTTCTACACAAACCTATTCTACTCCGAGTAATACAGCTACCTCATCTTATTCTGGTAATAACTTTAAAATAGTTTTAGCTTTAGATATTTCTTTCTCTATGACTATGATGTTAAGAGATGGTACAGTTCAAACTTTTATAGAAAAATTGCTTGATTTTTCTAAACGAAATAATTGTTCGGAAATTGATTTATTCCCTTTTCATGATGAAGGATTTAATCATCCAAATAAAATAAATGCTAATAATATAAATAAATTTGTAAGTAAAGAAATTGTTTCTAAATATTTTTTAGGTGAATGTCATTATGAACCTGTAATGCAAAAAATAGCTAATAAATATAGCGGTGCAGGTAAAACATCAGAGCCTGTTTTAGTAGTGTTTTTAACAGATGGAGATTGTAATGATAAACCTAAAGCTGAAGCTAAAATAAAAGAACTTAGCTCAAAAGGAATTTTTTGGCAATTTATGGCAGTAGGTGATAAAAAATCTTCTTTTACCTTTTTAGCAAATTTAGATAATATGTCAGGAAGAGTTATTGATAATGCAGATTTCTCTTATATAGATAGTTTAAAAAAATTAGATCATTCAGAGTTTCAAAATCATATGATGAATGAATTCCCAGATTGGTTAAAACAAGCTAAAAATAAAGGTATTTGCAATTGAGAAATATTTTTTGGTTTAGAAATGATTTAAGACTAGAAAATAACGAAGCTCTTGTTAGTGCTTTAGAAGATAGTTCTGAAGTTATTCCAATTTATATAATATCAGACAGTTTTATTAATTCTCCTGAAATAAGTGCCGCAAGAGTTAATTTTTTATTTGATGCTTTAAATAATCTAAATGAAAGTTTATCTAAACATAATTCTAAACTTATAATTAGAGTTGGTAAACCAGAAAAAGAATTAATAAATTTAGCAAGAGAAACTAACTCTAAAGGTATTTATTTTAATAAGGTTTATGATAAAAATGAAATAGCTTCAGAAAAAAATATAATAGGTTATTTTGCAAAATCTGGTTATAGAGTAAAAACATTTAAAGATTCTGTTATTTTTGATGAAAAAGATATTTCTATTAATAATTCTAGAGGTTTACTAACTTTTGATAAATTTAAAGCTAAATGGTTAAATAAATTATCTAAAGAAAATTATGCTCTAAAAAAAAATAATAAAAAACTTTTTTCTAAATTTATAAATAAAAATTTTGAGATTTATTCTTTAAACAAAATAAATGCTAAAAACTTTGGTTTTTCTGAAAATAAATGTAAATTTGAAGCTATTGAAAATGAAGCGAAACTTCAAATAAAAAAATTGTTCCAAGAAAATAATGATAATACATCTATTGATTATTCAATAATATTGGGATTATATTTAAGATTTGGATTAATTTCTATAAAAAAGATTTTATCTTATATAAAAAATATAAAAGAGTTAAAAAATAATGAAAAATATATTTTAGAGTATCTTATAAAAAATGATTATTACTCTCAATTAAATTTTTTTGAAGAAGATTTTGAAATATTCGAAGATAAAAATAATGATTGGGATGAATATAATACCTTTATAAGTATTTGTAATTCTAAATCTGGAATTCCTATAATTGATGCTATTTTTTATCAAATAGAATCTGAATTTGTTATAAAAGATTCTATGAAAGAAATACTAATAAACTTTTTTATGTATAATCTTCAAATGAATATAGATTGGTTAAAAAGATATTTAGTTTGTAAAACAGTTGATGGAGATTCTTACATTTATAAAAATGGTTTTGATAATTTTAAATTAAAAAGTATAAAAGATTTTGATTTTATTAATTTTCAGAAAAAAGATTTATCTAATATTTCTTATATAAAAAAATTTATTCCTATCTTAGAAAATGTTCCAGATTTTTTTATTTATGAACCATATAAAATGCCTATTAGTTTACAAAATAAACTAAATTGTATAATAGGTAAAGATTATCCTTATCCTATAATAAAAGATAATATTTTAGAAATAGATTATATAGAGCTTTATTTAAAAGATTAAATTATTCTTTAGATAATTCGTATAATCTGGTACTTCCCAAATTGGGATTCATAGCCGCACCAGCTCTAACTTTAGGTGCAGAGTCTTTAGAAAGTTCATATAATCTGGTACTTCCTATATTGGGGTTCATAGCTGCTTTTGCTCTAACTTTAGGTGCAGAGTCTTTAGAAAGTTCATATAATCTAGTACTTCCTATATTAGGATTCATAGCCGCACCAGCTCTAACTTCAGGAGCCGAGTCTTTAGATAATTCATATAATCTAGTACTTCCTATATTAGGATTCATAGCCGCACCAGCTCTAACTTCAGGAGCCGAGTCTTTAGATAATTCATATAATCTAGTACTTCCTATATTGGGATTCATAGCCGCACCAGCTCTAACTTCAGGAGCTGAATCTTTAGATAATTCATATAATCTAGTACTTCCCAAATTAGGATTTGTAGCAGCACCAGTTCTTACTTCAGGAGCTGAATCTTTAGATAATTCATATAATCTGGTACTTCCTAAATTAGGATTCATAGCCGCACCAGCTCTAACTTCAGGAGCTGAATCTTTAGATAATTCATATAATCTGGTACTTCCTATATTGGGGTTCATAGCTACCGCTGCACGAACTTGAGGAGCAGAATCCTTAGAAAGTTCGTATAATCTGGTACTTCCTAAAGCTTCATTTATAGCACTACCAGCTCTAGGATTAGAAGTTAAAAGATAAATAAAAGCATTTTTACCTAAACTGTTTTTACTTGTTGTAGATGAAATAGAGGTTTTTGTTTCTTCAAGCAAATTTAAATTACTTTCTTGATAAGAACAGTTTGTTAATAATAAAAAAGTAGAAAAAAACACAAAACTTTTAGTAAAACTCATTTTAAGTACCAAATATTTTTATATTAATGTATTAAAATTATAAATTAAAATAGTTTTTTGTTCAAATAAAACTTTAAAAATTATATTTATTGATGTTTAAAAAAATACCTTGGTAGAAAATATTTTTATGAAAAAGTGGGTCGATAAACAGTTGGTTGCTAACAGTTGGTTACTAACAGTTGGTTGAAACCAACTGTTTAAAATTAACTAATTTTCTGACAGAAGAAATATTTAAACACCTTAAATTTTATTGGGTAAGTGCTATAAATATTATAAAAAAAAGACTTGAAAGTGAAAATACTTTTTAAAATTAAACCAATTATAGTTAATTTTTAGTTTTTTATTAAAAGAATATTTTTTTTTACTCCATTCTAAAAAACTCTATTATAATAGATAGGAGAATTAAATTAATTTTACTCAAGTGCTTAGTTATTTAAGGGAATTAGAATAAATGAAAGTTGCTCTATTAAATTTAAGACCAAAATATGAAACTTATGATGTTACAATCTCTGTTCCTAATGGTTGTGATTATTTAGCATCTTATCTTAACCATCATTTTCCACAATCCAATGCTTTTGTAGAATATGATTATAAAAGAGTTTTAGCTCAAAAACCTGATATTATAGGTATTTCATCTTTTACTAGAACTTATAGTGATGCTATAGAAATTTCTAGAATAATAAAAAAAGAAATGCCTCATGTTTTAACTATAGTAGGAGGTCATCATATTTCTGCCTTACCAGAAGATTTGGATAAAAATATGGATATAGGTGTTATAGGTGAGGGTGAAGTAACTTTATTAGAAATAGTAAAAGCTTATTATGAAAATACTTTATCAGAAAATACTCTAGCTAATATCGCAGGTATTATCTTTAGAAATTCAGATGGTAAATTTGAAAAAACTAAATCTAGAGAATTAATTAAAAACATAGATGATTTACCAGTTCCTTATAGAACTATAGTTCCTAATATTACTGGTTATTGGCAAGATGCTATTTTTACTTCTAGAGGTTGTCCATTTAGATGCAAATATTGTGCTATTAGTGAGTTTTGGGAAAGTATGCGTTATCATTCGGTAGATAGAGTAATTCAAGAGTTAAACCTAATTTTAGCAAAACCAGAAAATGTTAGTAGTATAGTTATTTATGATGATCTTTTTGGTATAAATAAAAAAAGATTAAAAACATTGGTTGATGCTGTAAGATCTGAAGGTATTCATAAAAGAGTTCAATTTAACTGTAATGGTAGAGCTAGTGTTTTTGATGAAGAAATTGCTCAAATGTTTGTTGATATGAATATAAAAAATGTAGTTTTTGGTATGGAATCAGCTAATGATAGAATTTTGGCTTATATGAAAGGTGCAACTACAGCAAAACAAAATCAAAGAGCTTTAGATCTTTGTAAAAAATACAATATAACAGCTGTACCTAATTTTATCGTTGGTTTCCCAACTGAAACTAGAGCAGAAGCAGCTGATACTTATTGGTTTATTAGAAGAAATATAGACGATTTAACAGACTTTAGAGTTTTTCCTGCTTGTCCTTTACCTGGAACACATTTATGGGATTATGCTATAGAAAAAGGTATTGTAAAAAAGGATTATGCTTCTTGGCAAAATCTTGACTTCTTTTTTGATACAGAATTATCTGTTTATCTTAATCCAGATGAATATGATAAATTTGAGTATGATAAAATTATGAAAGATTTTATTGGTTTAAGAGAACAAACCAGACCTTTTGTTATTAGTTCTGGAGAAAAAGTTGAAAAATTAAAGTATTTTATTAATATATCTAAGTTTTTAAAATCAAATGAGTTTTTAGCTAATAAAGGATTAACATTAGAAATAACATCTGAAAATTTTTCTATAAATGATTTCGCAGGAAAAATATCAGATGTATCTACCAAAGTAATAGATGGTAAAGTTACCTTAATACCAGATACTAAATTTGATACTATAATTTTAATTCATGCTTTAGAACAATCTTTTAATCCTAAACAAGAGTTGGAAAATATAAAAAAAGCCCTTAATCCTAATGGTAAATTAGTAGTTTTTACTTATAATTCTTTAAACCCACTACTTACTTTTAAAATGTTAACTACATCTAGTATATATAATAGTTGGAATGAAAAAGATAGAGAAAATATTGGTACTGCTTTAAGTAATGTTTTGGCTAAAAGTGCTACTGAAGATGTAGTAAATGGTATGAAAGAAACGGTTCATTCTAATATATTTAGTTTTTGGGGAGTAAATAATCCACTTAATAACCATTTATTTACCAAGAAAACTATAACTGATTTGGTAACAGAAACTGGTTTTGAGCTTTTACAAAATAAAAATGTAAGTATAAATATAGATAAAAAAATTAAACATGTTTATGATACAGCTAAAAACTTTTTAAATACTTATATTGGAGAAGATAAAATTATTCAAGATGAAAGTTTTGTTAATATAAATATTTTCAAAAATTTAGTTTAGATTCTAAGGTTTTTCAACCATAGGAGCTCCAGAAACAATCCATGTAGCAAAAGTTTCTGATATTTTCCATTTTTGAGATGTGTACATTTCAGGAACTGCAACAACATATCCAAGAAAAAGTAAAATATCTTGAGTTGTAACATTAATCATAACATCAAAAGGTTTTTTGCCACCATAAAATCCAGCTTCTATTTCAGGTTGTGCTTCCATAAAAGGGGCACATTCTTTAATAGCTTCTAAAGCAATATCCATAATAATATTTTCTTCTGATTTGGTAAAACCAGCAAAAGAATCTTTTTTAGGTTTATACATAGGAACATCATGATTATTTGTAAAAATAATATTCATTTCTGATACTTTTGCAAATGTTGACATTTCGAAGGTTTCTTCTGCTGTTTTTGGTTTCTTTTCTTCTTCTACCTGAACTTCTGTTTCTTCTTCTTTTTCTTTAGTTCTAAAACGAGATAAAATAGGATCTACAATTTTATCAAAAATATTAGTAAAAGGTGAAATTACTTTATCTAAAACACCAAATACTATACTTTTAATTTTATTAATAATAAAAGCTAATTTATCTGTTATAGCATCTATAATAACATCTATTTTTTCTTGCAATTCTCTAATTTTTTTTGTTATAGCTTTTTCTTCTTCTTCATATTCATTTCCATCATCATCAAAAATGTCTTTTGAATGATCTTCTATTTTATAATCATTGTTATTTTTTAAAGAACCTGTATTTTTTTTATTTAGAGAGCCTGTATTTTTACTACTAGATTTTTCTGTTTTTACAGAACTTTCAGATTTATAACCATCATTAGTATCATAGTTATTTTCTAAATCATCATTAAGATTTTTTGCTTCATCCAATCTATCAGCTTTTTCTATTTTTAAAAAAGATTGACCCTGTACATTATTTAATGATGTATTATATTCACTTGATTTAGAGTTTTTAGATTTTTTTGAACACATTATAAAATATAAAAATTCATAATATTTTATTTTATTATATCATATTTAAATAGTTAAGATTCATTGTTCAGAACTTATTATCAATAAAAATACAAAAATGGATAAAAGTATAAATTGAAAAGTACTCAATTTTAAAATATCATCTCTAATTAGAAATAGAAAATTTACTAAAAATACTTAAATCTTATGATTTAAACTAAATTTTTTATAGTTAGTTTTTTTAAATTCTCTTTTTTCATTTTTTATTGACATTAACTTAAATAAGTGATAGATTAGATTTATAACTATTTTTTGTTAAAAAGGAAAAAATCATGAAAGATCTTAGAAATTTAATCTTATCTATGTCATTAACTAAAGACGAAAAAAAGGCTATAAAATTAGAAGAAACAAAAGAAAATGTTATTAAGTTATTTGGTGGATAAAAAAATTTATAATAAAATTTACTTAATTAAAAAACAGTAAGGTCTATTATCCTTACTGTTTTTTTATTTTATATTAGTCTTGAATTTTTGTAATAATTTTAAAATCTTATTTAACTACAGCTAATAACATATTTTTAGCCCACAAGTTTATAATTAGCTATAAAAATAGAAAATTTACTAAAAATACTTAAATACTATGATTTAAACTAAATTTTTTATAGTTAGTTTTTTTAAATTCGCTCTTTTTTCAGTAATAAAGAATGAACAAATTTTCGCACTGAAATATGAATAAATAAAGCATATTGAAAAAATTTTAGAAGTTTTTTAACACAAAAAAAAATTTGGAGTAAAATATACTCCATAATTTTAACCTAAAAAGTAATATGCCAAAAAAAAAGAGAAAAAAAGAAAGCCCCTAAAGTCAGAAAAGTTAGAGAAAATTAATTTTGCCAGCAGTTATTTTGCGTCTATAAAAAATTTTTTCCAAATTTCCATACTTGGATAAGTCAATTAAAAGATTTCCGCCAAGAGAAAAATGCCATTATCAAATACATGAGATTATAAATTTAAGCTTAATACTCTTTAGTTTCACAGGTTCAAGGAGAAACTATAATATTGAGTTAAGCAAAATAGAAGCAAAAGAATTTCTAAATAAAGCTTTTAACTTAAATTTGATAAGTATTCCCAATGGAGATACTTTGGCATATTTTTGGAATAAATTTCAAATATCAGAATTGGAAAAATTAACCTATAAAATGTCAAATAAATTATTAAGAAGTAGACAGTTAGAGAATTACAGGTTAGGAATATATTATCTGATAGCAATAGATGGAACAGAGATTTATCGTTTTACTGAAAAACATTGTGAACATTGTCTTTATGAAACAAGAAATGGTAAAAAACAATATTTTCATAGGGTACTAGAAGCTAAAATAGTAACATCAAATGGATTAGCAATATCAGTTGCAACAGAGTTTATTGAGAATCCAGCAGATAAAGAATTTGATAAACAAGATTGTGAACTTAAAGCATTTTATCGTCTTTCAGAAAAAATAAAGAAATTTTTTCCAAGATTAAAATTTGTCTGCTTCTTGATGGATTATATCCAAATGCCAGTGTACTAAAAATCTGTAATACCCATAATTGGAAATACATAATTACTTTTAAGGAAGGTAATTTAAAAACAGTATGGGAGGACTTCAATGGGTTCTTTGAAAATAGGGAGACTGCAATAGGAGGAAAGATTGAATTACCAGAGATTAAAGATAAAGAAACAATGTATCGGTGGATGAATAAAATTGAATATTCCGAATTTGAAATAAATATTTTTGCTAAATATTTTAATGAAAAAGTAGTAAGAGCCTTTATTACAAACTTTAAGATAAAATCTGAAAATTTATTAAAAATTGAATCTAATGCTCAGTTGAGATGGAAGATAGAAAATGAAGGTTTTGATACTCAAAAGCATCATGGTTACAATCTTGAACACATTTATACTAAAAAACCTAATGGTATGAAAGTTGTTTATCTGTTAATTCAGATAGCTCACATAATAAACCAGTTATTCTTAAAGGCAGATGTTTTAAAAGTTTTATCAAACAATTTATCAATAAAATATATTTTTTCTAAATTATTAGGTGGAATATTACTTGGCTGGATAAAAGATTTTGAACTAATTTTTGAAAGTTTTGAGAATAAACCTTTTCAACTAAAATTTAATACATCATAACTCTCTAACAAAAAAAAATTAAAAGGAGGTGCTTTATAGAATAATTTATTATTAATTCTTGATATTTGTGGAAATTAATTTTCCATTTCTTTGTTATGCTTAAATTTTATTCTTATTAGCTTTTTCTTTTTTTACTTTAACTTTAATTTTATTTTTCTTCTGAATGTTTTTTTATTACAAAATATTATTCTTAACTACTGCTCTTTTTTATTTTTTGTTGACATTAATTTAAATAAGTGATAGATTAGAATTATGACTATTTTTTGTTAAAAAGGAAAAATCTCATGAAAGATCTTAAAAATTTAATCTTATCTATGTCATTAACTAAAGATGAAAAAAAGCTATAAAAGTAGAAGAATCAAAAGAAAACGTTATTAATTTATTTACTCCATAATAAAATTTACTTAATTAAAAAACAGTAAGGTCTTGTACTCTTACTGTTTTTTTATTTTATATTAGTATTGAATATCTACAATAATTTTAAACTCTTATTGAACTAAAGCTAATCTCATATTTTTAGGGTACAAAGTTATACTTAGTTATATAAAGATAAAATTTACTAAAAATGCTTAAATACTATGATTTAAACTAAATTTTTTATAGTTAGTTTTTTAAAATTCGCTCTTTTTTCCAGTAATAAAGAATGAACAAATTTTCGCACTGAAATATGAATAAATAAAGCATATTGAAAAAAAATTTTAGAAGTTTTTTAACACAAAAAAAAATTTGGAGTAAAATATACTCCATAATTTTAACCTAAAAAGTAATATGCCAAAAAAAAGAGAAAAAGAAAGCCCCTAAAGTCAGAAAAGTTAGAGAAAATTAATTTTGCCAGCAGTTATTTTGCGTCTATAAAAAATTTTTTCCAAATTTCCATACTTGGATAAGTCAATTAAAGATTTCCGCCAAGAGAAAAAATGCCATTATCAAATACATGAGATTATAAATTTAAGCTTAATACTCTTTAGTTTCACAGGTTCAAGGAGAAACTATAATATTGAGTTAAGCAAAATAGAAGCAAAAGAATTTCTAAATAAAGCTTTTAACTTAAATTTGATAAGTATTCCCAATGGAGATACTTTGGCATATTTTTGGAATAAATTTCAAATATCAGAATTGGAAAAATTAACCTATAAAATGTCAAATAAATTATTAAGAAGTAGACAGTTAGAGAATTACAGGTTAGGAATATATTATCTGATAGCAATAGATGGAACAGAGATTTATCGTTTTACTGAAAAACATTGTGAACATTGTCTTTATGAAACAAGAAATGGTAAAAAACAATATTTTCATAGGGTACTAGAAGCTAAAATAGTAACATCAAATGGATTAGCAATATCAGTTGCAACAGAGTTTATTGAGAATCCAGCAGATAAAGAATTTGATAAACAAGATTGTGAACTTAAAGCATTTTATCGTCTTTCAGAAAAAATAAAGAAATTTTTTCAAGATTAAAAATTTGTCTGTTTCTTGATGGATTATATCCAAATGCCAGTGTACTAAAAATCTGTAATACCCATAATTGGAAATACATAATTACTTTTAAGGAAGGTAATTTAAAAACAGTATGGGAGGACTTCAATGGGTTCTTTGAAAATAGGGAGACTGCAATAGGAGGAAAGATTGAATTACCAGAGATTAAAGATAAAGAAACAATGTATCGGTGGATGAATAAAATTGAATATTCCGAATTTGAAATAAATATTTTGCTAAATATTTTAATGAAAAAGTAGTAAGAGCCTTTATTACAAACTTTAAGATAAAATCTGAAAATTTATTAAAAATTGAATCTAATGCTCAGTTGAGATGGAAGATAGAAAATGAAGGTTTTGATACTCAAAAGCATCATGGTTACAATCTTGAACACATTTATACTAAAAAACCTAATGGTATGAAAGTTGTTTATCTGTTAATTCAGATAGCTCACATAATAAACCAGTTATTCTTAAAGGCAGATGTTTTAAAAGTTTTATCAAACAATTTATCAATAAAATATATTTTTTCTAAATTATTAGGTGGAATATTACTTGGCTGGATAAAAGATTTTGAACTAATTTTTGAAAGTTTTGAGAATAAACCTTTTCAACTAAAATTTAATACATCATAACTCTCTAACAAAAAAAAATTAAAAGGAGTGCTTTATAGAATAATTTATTATTAATTCTTGATATTTGTGGAAATTAATTTTCCATTTCTTTGTTATGCTTAAATTTTATTCTTATTAGCTTTTTCTTTTTTACTTTAACTTTAATTTTATTTTTCTTCTGAATGTTTTTTTATTACAAAATATTATTCTTAACTACTGTCTTTTTTCATTTTTTATTGACATTAACTTAAATAAGTGCTAGATTAGATTTATGACTATTTTTTGTTAAAAAGGAAAAATCTCATGAAAGATCTTAGAAATTTAATCTTATCTATGTCATTAACTAAATATGAAAAAAAAGCTATAAAAGTAGAAGAATCAAAAGAAAACGTTATTAAGCTACTTGGTCCATAATAAAGTCCATAATAAAATTTACTTAATTAAAAAACAGTAAAGTCTTGTACTCTTACTGTTTTTTTATTTTATACTTCCTTAGTTATAAAAATATAAATGAGTTTATTAAGCTTTTACATAAAGGTTTACGAAAATATCAACTTGAATGCCTAAAGCTCAAAAATCAATTATAGATTATTTATTTAAAAACTTTTTTGAATAATTTAAAGCTCTTAAACAGAATGCAGAGGTTACTTTAGCATTTTTATAAAAATCAGTTCTACCATCTTTTCCTGGGCATACAAAAAGATCCTCTCCTTCCCAACTACCATCATATTTTTGAGTTTCAGTTAAATATTTACTTGCAGTTTTCATAACAATTTTTTCTGTGTCATTAAATGAAAGTAAACCTAATAAAACCAAAGCTGTATCTTGAGAAGAATTATTCCAACTACCATTTAATAATTGTTCTTTTAATAAATTATCTTTTATTTTATTAAGAGAAGGAATATTAAAATTAAGAGCATTTATCAATCTAGAAACACTATAAAACATATAATAATAGTTATAGTATGAATCTTTTGAGTATAAATTTTTATCTAAAGGAAAACTTTTTTCTATATAATCAACTCCATTTTTGATGATTTTTTCATATTTATTTTTATCAAATAAATATAAACCATAATAAAGGTTTGCCATAACACCTAAACACTCATTACCAAACCAAGTATTTTCGATTTTATCTTTAGTATGATTTATATCATCACTCAACCAAGTTGGGCATTTACCAGAAGGCTCTATATTTTTTTGTAAGATTTTTAGAGGTTCATTAAAAAGTATTTCATATTTATTCATCTCACCAGATCTAACGGTTACATTTAAAAGTTGCCCCAAAAGATCAGAATCAGTTGGTAATTTTTGAGTATTTGAGTAATAACACCAACCATATTCACCTTTTAATTTCATAAAATCCTCTATGTATGATTTTATATCAAAATCAAATTCTAATAATGTTTCCAAAACAAGAGCTGGTGTAAAAAGATTGCCAATTAAAATAGGTTCCTCCAAAAAGCCCCATCTTTGAATTTCCCATGTGTCTTTAAATGTTTTATCAGAAGTTAAATATTCAAATCCTATATTTATAGAACTATCTAAGTCATGATGATCAGAAAAATAATCAGAATCTATAACAGCTCTTAACTCCAAAAGTGTTTCTAACAATTCAGAATAGTTACTTAACAAATCATTTGTAAGTTCTGAAAAATTATTTAAATTAGGTAATAATTTAAAAAGCTCCTCTATAGAAGATTTAGAATCTTCATAATAAATTTTTAATTCTTCAACAGCTCTGGTTTTAGATAAAAATCTTCTTATTATAAATTGTTTACTAGGAATATCATTTTTACCAGCTAAAAGAACCCTCATTTTTTTACTTAAAACATCATCATGATAAGAAGCAAAAATTGGCAAACTATTTTTAAGTTCTAAAATATCATCACTTTTAATACCACTCCAAATATCTACATAATCACTAAAAACTTGTGCCATAGTTCCGTATAGTGAGCCCAAATTATAATATAGCTCATGATTTTTACCCAAAGAAACTAATAAACAAGCAGTAAAACAACCTAACTCTATACCAGATTTTCTTTTTGAAATAGAAATAATATCATTTATTTCCATTTGTTTTTCACCAAAAGGAAAAGAAACTCTATTACTCATAGCTAAGTCATAAAATTGACCATTACTCATAGTATTGCCACATTTAGAAAAAAAGTTACTAAGTGAAATTTTATTTTTATCTTCTATATCTAAAGCATTTATATTTTTTTGAAATAAAAACATTAATTTATTAACAATATTTATTGCCTGAGCTTTACCATATTTATTTATTACGGCATTATTTTTTGAATCATCTTCTATATCGTCGGCAAGATCTGCTGAAGTATGAAAATAAGCACAAATAACTGATAGATTTATAGCTAAATCAGTTTTATTTAGGTTTAAATCTTGTTCTAAAAGTACAGGAAAAATGGCAGGGGAAAGTTTTCCTTCTTTAATTTTATTTAAAGTTTTATCTAAAGCTAAGGAAACAGCTTCTTTTACATATTTATCTTCACAAAATATATCTAGTTTTTCTAAACTAGAAGTTAAAATTTTTTCATAAATTTCATTTAGACTATATTTTTTATTTTGCACTATAATATTCCCCATCTAAAATATAAACGTTTAGATTTTTTATAAGTTTTTAGTTTTATTCTCAAAAATATTCTTCTCTCTTAAAACTTCTACTTAATAAGTAAAAAATAGGTTAAGTAAGTTATACCCTAAAAAATACTGATTAAATGCTTCCAAAAAAGTTTTATTTTTATTAAAGAATACCTCAGAGCTTTGCTCTGGGGTTTCAGGGGGTACGGGGGCAAAGCCCTCGAACCCTACCTCCTGTGGGGTATCAACCACGCAGTAGGTTTTAAATTCATTTAAAGCTTATGTAAATATTACGTTATATTGATATTGAAAAAAACATAAAAACCTATAACCTAGATGAATAGAATAATAGAACTAAAAAATCATGAAGTCAAGGAATTACTAAAAATACTAAAAAACAGCTCTTCCTTTAGAGTATTGGTAATCCTATAGTTTTAGTTGTAAAAAAGTTCTAATTATGAAAAATAGTTGGGGTACAGAATGGGGTGATAAGGGATATTTTTATTTACCATATGAATATTTCAAACCAGAATTAGTTATGGATCCTTGGAGTATAGAAGAATAAACTTAATTACTCATATTTTAAAAATCAATAATTTTTTATACGTTAATCAAAATAATAAATTAAAATTTATTAATGTTTTTATTTAGAAATTATGGGATCTATTAATGTTTGAAAATTTAGTAATACCTCAAGAATTATTACCAAAAGATGGAAGATTTGGTTCTGGACCAACCAAAGTACCAGTAGAGTTTTTAGAAAAATTATATAAAACAGGTAAAGAGCTTTTAGGTAATAGCCATAGAAACCCTATAGTTTTAGATTTAGTAAAAAGATGTAGAACTAAATTAAAAAATTATTTTAATATTCCAGATGGTTATGAAATTTTATTAGGTAATGGTGGAGCTAGTATTGTTTGGGAAAGTTTAGCTTTTTCAGTAGTAAAAGAAAAATCAGCTCATTTTACTTGTGGAGAGTTTTCTTCAAAATGGCATTCTTTAACTAAAGCAACTAGCTGGTTAAAAACAGAAAAATTTGATGCTGATTATGGTCTTTTACCAGAATTAGCTTATACAGGAGATGCCGATCTAATAGCAATGACCCATAATGAAACTTCTACAGGAGTTATGATTCCATCTTGCCCTAGTTTTAATTCTGATGCTTTAGTTGCTGTTGATGCAACTTCTATTGCTGGAGTAGTTAATTGGAATTTTGAAAAAACAGATTTGTATTATTTTTCATTACAAAAAGCTTTTGGTAGTGAAGGTGGTTTATTCTTTGCAGTAGCTTCTCCTAAATTTATGAAAAGAGTAGAAGATGTAAAAAAATCTGGAAGATATATTCCTAGTATGCTTAGTTTTGATGATATAGTATCAAATAGTTTAAAAAATCAAACTTTAAATACACCATCTATTACTAGTTTATTTTTCTTAGAATGTGCTTTAGATGAATTTATTTCTAGAGGTGGAATACATGAAATAGAAAAAGAAGCTCGTAGAAAAGCAGATTTGATATATTCTTTTGCAGAGTCATCTAAATTTTTATCACCTTATGTAAAAGATGAAAAATTAAGATCCTTAAGTGTTGCTACCATAGATATAGTTGACGAAGTATCAGCAGATGATTTGGTAAGTGCTTTTAGAAAAAACGGTATTTTTGATATTAATAGTTACAGAAAACTAAATAGAAATCAAATAAGAATTGGTATTTTCCCATTTGTTTCTTATGATGACCTTAAAAAACTAACAGAATGTTTTGATTTTGCATTTAGTCAGTTATAAACTTTAAGTTAAAAGTTAAAAGTTAAAAGTTAAAAGCAAAAATAAAAAGCTCTAACTTTTAACTAATTTCTTTTTACTTTTAACTATCAAAAGGAGCAAAAATGATTCCTATTTCGCTTTCATTAAAAAATTTTATGAGTTATAGAACTCTAGAATTAGATTTTTCTGAAATCCATGTTGCTTGTTTATCAGGAGATAATGGAGCAGGTAAATCTAGTATTTTAGATGCTATTACTTGGTGTATTTGGGAAGAAGCAAGAGCAAAAAGAGAAGATCTTATAAGATTAGGTGAAAATGAAATGAGTGCAGAGCTCATTTTTAAAGTTGATGATACTAAATATAGAATTTTACGCTCTTCTAAAAAAACCAAAAAAACGTCTCAAGCTACCTTAGAATTTCAAATTGAAGCTGAAAATGGCTTTAAAGCTATCACAGGAAAATCTATTACAGAAACTGAAAAAAAGATTGTTGATGCTGTAAAAATGAGTTATGAGGTTTTTATCAATTCTGCATTTGTAATACAAGGTAAAGCAGATTATTTTACTACCAAAAAACCAACTGAAAGAAAAGAAGTTTTAGCTAGTATTTTAGATTTAAAAAAATATGATGATTTACAAGAAAAATCTAGAAATAAGTTAAGGGAATATCAAAAAGAAAAAGAACTTTTAGAAGATATGATAGGTAGAGCTAAAGATACTTTTTTAGATGAAGAAAATTTAAAAAAATCTTTAGAAGAAAAAAAATTAGTTTTAACTGAAAATGAGATTGTAATAACATCTGCTTTAGATGAATTAAAGCAATTTTCTTTAGAAAAAGAAACTTATAATAATGAATTGTCTGTTTTAAATGAAATTTATAAATCTTTTTTGGAAAATAAAAAAGAATTAGCTGTTATTGAAAATGATATTGAAAAACTAAATTATCAATTAACTGAAAATAATAAAATAATAAAAGATAAAGAAGCTATAGAAGAAAAATATAACGAGTTAAATATTTTAAAGAAAGAAAATGAACTTTTATCCAATAAATTTGTTGCTTATTCGGAATTAAAAACAGCTGGTTTGGCTTTAAAAAGTGAAATTGATGAAATAAAACATAAACAAGAATTAGAATTACAAAAATTAAATGATAAATTAGAAAATATAAATAGTGAACTATTAAAACTTGATGATATTTTAAAAGATAAACAAAAAATAATAGATGCTAATGATAAATACAAACTTTATAAAGAAGAGGAACTAAATTATCAAAAAAAATATGTTGAAAATAATAAATTAAATACTCAAAAATATGAAATTGAAAAAAATATAGAAAAAGAATTACAAAAACTAAAATTAAAAGAAGCAGAATTAAAAACTAAAATTTTCGAAAAAGAAAAATATACTAGAAATGTATCAGAATTAAAAGAAAATTTAATTAAAATAACTGAAAAGTATAGTGAGCTATTAAAAAAAGAACAACATCTTGAAAATTTAAAAGAAGATGGAAATAAATTAATTGGTGAAATAGATTCTAATAAAAAAATTATTGAATTAAAAGAAAAAGAAATAGCTATTATTAATGAAAAATTAGAACAATGGAATCATGTAGAATCTGCTAATTGCCCAATGTGTAACACTTTTTTGGATGAAAAAGATAAAAAAATATTAATAGATAATTATGTAAAAGATCTAGATAGTTTGGAGCATGAAAAAGAAGATTTAAAAATAAAAAATATTAAAATTATTAAAAATATTAATAGTAAAAGAGCTGAAGTTGATGATTTAAAAGAAGCTTTAAAAGAAAAAGAACCTTTAAATAAAAAACTTATAGAGTATGAACAACGTATAGCTAAAGCTGAAGAATATATTAAAGATATTGATGAATTAAAAATAGAATTAAATACTATTACACAAAAAATTATCAATAGAGAAGTTCCTCAAAATTTAACAGAAGATTTGGAACTTATTAATAAAAAAATAAAAGAAATAAATTTTAGTGAAGAAGAAATGGCTACTATAACTGCTAAAATAAACGATTGGAAATGGAGTGAAGCTAAATTTATTGCTTTGCAAAATGCAGAAAATAGATATAATGAATTAATATTAGTAAAACCTAACTTACAAGAAAAAAGAGATAATATACAAAATGATATAGATTCTGGTAAATATGTAAAAGAAAAAGAACAAACTATTATAGAAATGAGAGAAAAAATAAAAACTATAGGTTATAGTGAGGTTGCACATAAAGAATTAAAAACTAAAATCTTTAATTTGGAAGAATACGAAAATAAATTTCATAAATTACAACAAGCTATTTTAAAAATAGAAAATTTAAATAGTGAAATAAGTAGATTAAATGAATTTAAAACCGTATTAAATGATAAAATAACTATTAATAATAAAAAGATACAAGAAATACCTTTGGTAAAATCAAAAATAGAAATAATAAATCAAAAAATATCAGAAAAAGACTATTTTATTAATGATAAAAAACAGTTGGTAGAAAATTTAAAAATAGAAATAGTGAAAATAAATCATAAATTAGAACATTATGAAACCTTAAGGCAAAATATAAGTGAAAATTTAGACAAAATTAAGTTAATAGATTATGAAATACGTTTGTACAAAGAATTAGTAACTGCTTTTGGTAAAAATGGTATACAAGCAGTAATTATAGAAAATATAATACCTGAAATAGAAAATATAGCTAATAAACTTTTAAATAAAATGACTGAAGGTAGAATGACAGTTAATTTTAATACCAGAAAAGAAAATAAATCTAATGATAAAGTATCAGAAACTTTAGATATTTTTATAAGTGACGAATTAGGAACTAGAAACTATGAAATGTATAGTGGTGGTGAAGCTTTCAGAGTAAACTTTGCTATAAGATTAGCTTTATCTAAAGTTTTAGCAAAAAGATCAGGAACTAAATTAAAAACGTTAGTAATAGATGAAGGTTTTGGAACTCAGGATTCTAAAGGTTTATCTAGGCTAATAGAAGCAATAAATTCTGTTTCTAATGATTTTGAAAAGATTTTAATAATAACACATATGAATGAGTTAAAAGAAGCTTTTCCAACTAGAATAGAAGTTTTTAAAACTATTCATGGTTCTGAAGTTAGATTATTAACTTAATTAAAAACTAAATAATTCTTTTTTATCATAAAAAATAGAAATATAATTAGGATTTCCTGCTTTATCATAAGCTACAGGCGTTTTTGTAAAATTAATTACCCCTTTTTCGTAGTCTAACGTATAATCATCATTTAATTTTAATTTATTTTCTTTTATAGGTTTATTTTCAGTTAAGTGATAAGTAATAATATAAAGAGACTCACTATTTTTAATAACAGGATATTTTTCTAAATAATAAGGCCCTTTAGTATCTGATAATCTTATTTGTTCTTTTATATTTTTGTTAGAAGTACATGAAAAAATAAAAATTAGGCTAAATATAAATATTATTTTTACTAAATTGTATTTTTTCATGATATTTATAATTTATTTAAAATCTTTTTGCTTAAAAACTTCATAACAAACTACAGCAGTAGCAACAGAAACATTTAAAGAGTTAGAATGTTCTTTCATTGGTATTTTTACTGAAAAATCACAGCTTTTTAAAATGCTAGAGCTAATACCTTTACCTTCTCCACCCAAAACTACAGCAACGTTTCCTTTAAAATTACATTGAGTATAAACATCTTTACCATTCATATCTACACCAGCAACCCAAATATTATGCTCTTTTAATTTATCTATAGTTTGAGCTAAATTGGTTACTCTGCAAATATTCATTCTTGATAAAGAACCTGCGGAGGTTTTAGATACTACACCTGTAATTCCAACAGCACCATGTTTAGGTATAATAATAGCATCAACTCCTGTTGCATCAGCAGTTCTGATTATTGCACCTAAATTATGAGGATCTTCAACTTTATCTAAAATAACAAAAAATACTTCTTTAGTTTTTGCTAATTCTAATAAATCATAAAATTCTGTGTATTCTTTTTCTGAAATAGAAGCTACAACACCTTGATGATTAACTTCTCCTACTAAATTACTTAATTTTGCTTTAGCAACAACTTGATAAGGAATATTAGTTTGTTTTATTTTATCAAAAAGACCTATAGTATCTTTAAAATTTTCATCAATCCAAACTTTATTTATTTGAGTATTAGATTCTAAAATTTCAGATATAGGATGTCTTCCATAAACAAATTCTCTAGCCTGATTACTATCTTCTAAAAACTCTTCTTTGCTAAATTTACCTTTAGTTTCAAATTTTTTAGTTTTAAAATCCTCTTTTCTACCTCTTTTAGGAGCATCTTTTAGGGTTTTAGGACTTCTTTTTCTATCCGAAAATTCTTCTTTTGAAGGTTTACCAGCTCTTTTTTTATCCGAAAACTCTTCTTTTGAAGGTTTACCAGTTCTTTTTTTATCTGCAAAATCCGATTTAAATGATTTTTTACTATCTTTAGGCTTAAAACTATCTTTAGATTTAAAGCCCTCTTTTTTGGTGGTACTTCTTTTTTTAGAATTATCTTTATTATTATCTTTTCTATTAAACATTTTTTACTCTTATTAGTTCTCTACAAATATCAAATACTTTAATGAGTTGCTCTTCTTTTATATATTGAGGTAAATCATCTTTTATATTATATCGCAAAGGAATTAAATCTTGATCAAGTGATGTGATTGTAGTAGAAGGAATTTTTTCATAAGAAAAAGGAGCTGAGTCTGTATTAATATTTATATGACTTCTATATAGCTTTATATTAATATTTTCAGCTATTTTTTGTATTTTATTAACTAAATTTAAATTATTATTTATTTTATAATCATTTTCTCTTGTTATCAAAAATAAATTATCACCTGATAAAGATGTTAAGTTTATTACTTCAGAATTAGTTAAATCTTTGAAGTATTTATTTACAAAAAATTTAGAGCCTGCTGAGTTAGCATTTTTAGCTCCAAATAAGCAAAGATACACATTAATATTTTTTAATTCTATTTTTTTTAGTTCTTCTGCTAATGCTACTAATATAGCTGTACCTGACATATTATTATTAGCACCAAAAGATTTTTCATAAGAAATATTTATTTCATAAAAAAAAGCAATAAAACCTATTAATAAAAAAGGTAGTAAATATATATAATCATCAAAAAAAGGAATAATATTCAAAACTTTTATAAGACTAATAATAAAAAAAATATAAAATGAAATATGAAAATATTCTTTTATTTTTAGATAATATTTTCTTAAATTATTACCATAGATTTTAGAAATATAAGGAGAATCTATATTAGCAGTAAAAATTAGATTTTTATTCTTATTAGAGAATACCTCAGAGCTTTGCTCTGGGGTTTCAGGGGGTAATTCATTTTTACTCATAAACTTTGCAATTAAATTATGAGAAGTTGATTTTTTAGCAAAAATATCAGTAAATCTAATATCAAAAAATTTTATAATTCCAAAATTTATAAAATATATAATAAGAATAAAAGGAGCAAATAAGGGATAAAAAATGTAGCCTAATAGAGCCAAGCAATAAATAACACAAAATAATAATATTTCATGTTGCTCTGATCTAGGATTACATTTAAAAGGTTCAAAAATAATATTATCGGTATATTCTTCAAAAATATTTTTTATATATCTATGAGCTATTTTTTCATCACTTGTAGCAGTTGGTCTGTTTCCAATATTTTCTTGTATTTCATATATGATAGTAGTTATTTTTTTATTAGAATCCTTTTTCATAACTTCACTTCAATAAATTTACCTTCTTTATTTACTTGATAAAAAGCAATGATTAGACCTATAATCATTAAAACTGCTCCAAAAAAGAAAACTATTTTACCTAATAAAGTATCATATTGGATAATGTTTAAATCACTTAAAACATTAAACCAATCATGAGTATCTGGATCTCCTGTAATAAGTGGTAAATCTCTAGTTCTTGCATCAGAAATATAATAAGAGGCATCTATCAAGGTTTCTCCTGCCCAAAGGGTACAAAAACCACCTCCAAATAAATCTTTTCTAAAATAAAAAGCCCCTGCTAAAACACATGGAAAAATAAATTGAAAAGCATTTCCTCCCATAGACATCATAGTAGGATTACCCATAAAAAGCATATTAAAAAAAACATGTCCAAATTCATGTATTGGTAAATCAATATTATGAATAAAGGCATCTATTGTTTCTAATTTTTTGGTAATTACTATATAAGTAAAATATGCTAAATAGCACCAAAAGGCTAATTTAAAATACGCAACTATTTTACTATCTTCTTCTTTTTCCATTATTTTTATAGCTAAAATTTTAAATAATACTATACAGTAAAAATTCTATGCTTGGTATCAAAGTATAAAAAATAATGAACATAAAAAAGTAATTTCAATAATAACTTATTTTAATTTTTCATCTATTTCTTTTTTAGATGGTTTAATAAAACTCCAATTAGTTTCTTTTGATTCTATAGGAAAATCTTTTGCCATCAAATTACCTTCTTTTTTTGAACCCCATAATTGTCCAAAAGTAGAATAATCTAACTTATTATCATTATTTAAATCATATTTTTTTATTTGTCTAAAAACTTCTTGTTTATCAACTTTTCCATCATTATTGGTATCAGCTGCTTTAAAAAATTTACTTGAATCTGTAGTTACTATTCTATAATAATCTGTTCCAAATGAATCATTATCATCTTCTTTTTCATTTTTTGTCTGAACTTCAACTGTTTTATATTCATTAGTGTTTTTATATTCAATAGCACCACTTTTATTGTGATCATAAAGATTCATAATATCACTTGATAATTTATTGATATCGGCTTTCATTTTTACACCTAAAAAATATAATACATATTTTAAGTATATTTTTTTACATTTTATTTTACAATATTTTTATATAAATCTTTAAATCTTTACTATATAACCATTAATAGAAAAAATTAATTTATAACAAGGGCAAGAGCCTTTTTGATCTATAGGTAAATGAGCTATAATTATTTCTTTTAAAACTACTTATTTTGAGATGCGAACTCATAAAAACTTTTATTTTTATAATCACCTTTTTCCAAAAAAGTAAATAAAGTTTTTAACTCTTTTACATTAAGATATCCATTTATTCTTTCAATAAATTTATTTTCCGAATCAAAAATTATAGTAGTTGGATAACCATAAACTTGTAATCTTTTTGAAAAATCTGATTCAGTTATTTTTTTACCTTCATATTCAATTAAATTATTAGATTCACAGTTAACTTTTATACCAATAAAATTTTTATTTACAGTTTGTTGAATTTCACTGTTCTCAAAAGAACCATCTAATTTTTTACAATAACTACACCAATCGGTATAAAAAACAACAAGTGCCTTTTTATTTTTTCTTTTTGCTTCTTTTATTCCATAATCATAAGGAAACCATTTTATATCATTAGATTTTTCTATTTTATTATCATTTACTTCTGCATAAGAAAAATTATTTATACTATTAGTTGATAAAATAATTAAAGCTAAGATAAAAACTCTTGAAATTATTTTTGATAACATATTTTATTTCCTTATATTTTTTACTAGTTCAAAGTTTAAATATACAGTATATTTTTTAAATAACAAGTTATTTTTCGCTTAATATATAACTTAATGTTGTTTGTCGTTCTTTGGTATCCAATCTTCTTACAGCCATTCCTAAAGCTTTTCTGGAACCTATAAAAATAGCTAATTTTCTTGCTCTGGTTAAGCCTGTATAAATGAGGTTTCTATACATCATAGTAAAATGTTGAGTTAAAATAGGTATTATTACAATAGGAAACTCACTTCCCTGAGATTTATGTATAGTAATAGCATAAGCTAAAGATATTTCAGTTAAGTCTGTTTTTAAATAATTTACATAACGAGGGCTTTTATCATTTCCAAAGTTTATAATACAAGAAAAATCATTCATATTTATTTCTTCTATTTTACCTATTTCACCATTAAAAACACCAATTTCAGAAAAGTTTTTATAAGTTTTTAATTCTAAATCATGTTTTAGTGTGTAAATATCAGCATATACTTTTAAATCATAATTATTAACACTTTGTATAACTCTATCATTTTTTCTTAAAAATCTTTCTCCTATAACAATTTGTCCTTGTCCTTGTATATAAGGATTTAATTTATCTTGAATTTCTTTATTTAAATTTTGAGTTCCTACACTCCCTCTTATCATAGGTGCTAATACTTGTATTTCCATAGTTGGGTAATATTTTGGTAAAGTATCGGTTATTAATCTAATAATAGCTTCTGATGCTGTCATACCATGTAAAAGCGTAGAATATTTGGGTATTTTATTCATTACACTCAAAAGTTCTTCTGCTCCATTTTTACTTTTTATTAGCATATTTAAATCTGTATTATATATTTTGGGTGGAATTGTCAAAGAATCTAATTCTTCTGTAAAATCTTCTTGTGTTTGATAAGTTTCTATTTCTTCTGCAACTTTATGAATAACAGTTTTAGCTTTATCTTTGATAAAAACTTTAGCAATTCCTGTTTCTTCAACTTCTTTTACTGCTAATTTGGCTTTTTTGATAAATTTTAATTGTTCTTGAGTTGCTTCATCAGAATCTATAAATAAGCAATCAACTTTACTACCAAAAAGATCTTTATTTTTAATAGGAGTTTGAATTAATGGGGTAATACCAGAGTTTATTTCATGTGCATGAGTAATAATATAAGATGCTTGAGCTTGTCTAAAAATCTTAGTTAATTTAAAATGTTTTATTAACTCACAATTAAGTAAATCGGCTAAAACATTTCCTGCTCCTACGGAAGGTAATTGATCTGCATCTCCAATAAAAATTACTTGACATTCATCAGGAACAGCTTTTAATAAAGAAGCTGTAAGAGAAATATCTAGCATAGAAGTTTCATCTACTATAATTACATCTAAGGCTCTTTCTGGTTCATTAGATTTAGAATTACTATTTCTAGTTTTTGGTTTAGAAGTAAGTTTGTTTTCTTCATTTTTTTCAAATTTACCATCTTTAGGATTCCAAACTAATAATCTATGAATAGTTAGGGCTTGTTTTCCTATTACTTCACTCATTCTTTGAGACGCTCTTCCTGTAGGTGCAGCAAGTTGAATACTTTTACCCATAACTTCAAAAAGTTTTACTATTACTTTAGTAGTTGTTGTTTTACCACAACCAGGACCACCAGTAACAATAGAAAAAGGCTCTTTAGTAACATTAATAACTGTTTCAAATTGTTCATCAGAAAGGGACATCTTGATTTTTTCACAATAAGCTTTTACCCAATCTCTAACTCTATTTTCATCAATATTATGAGATGTTTTAGTTATTTCTTTTATTCTTCTTGCAACATGAATTTCATCCCAATATAAGCTATTAGGATAATAAAAAGTTCCTTCTTCTTCCATTTCTCTAATACTAATAGTTTTTTCTTCAACTAGTTTTTTTATAGCTTCTTCCAAAAAATCATCTTCATCTAACTCTAAAAGAGTTTTAACTTCTTTATGAATTTGCTCTTTCGTAAGATAGCAATGCCCATTTTCTCTTGAAGCATCCAAAACATGTTTTATTCCAGCTGAAATTCTTTCAAAACTATTTGGAGCAAAGCCCATATTTTTAGCTATTTTATCCGCTGTAAAAAATCCAATCCCATAAATATCTTTTGCTAAAAGGTAAGGATTTTTGCTAACTGTAACAATAGCATCATTTCCATAGTGTTTATATATTTTTACAGAATACAAGGTACTTATCCCATAAGATTGTAAAAAAATCATTACATCTTTTATAGCTTTGTGTTCTTCCCAGGCATTTTTAATTTGTTCTAGTTTATTTTTTCCAATACTAGGAACTTCAAGTAAGCGTTCTATTTTTTCATCAAAAACTTCTAAGGTTTCATTTCCAAAATGTTTAACTATTTTATGTGCTGTTTTGGGTCCTACTCCAAAAATTAAACCTGAACCTAAGTATTTTTCTAAAGCGGCAGTAGTAGCTGGTTTTTTGGAAATACATTTTTCTGCTTTAAATTGACTTCCAAATTTTGGATGAGTTGTCCAGTTTCCATAAAAATCCATTGTTTCACCTGCAACTACTTGAGCCTGATGAACTGTTACGGTTATTTCTTTAGCCCTATCAAAAGGAGTAACTTTTAAAATAGAATAACCAGTTTCTTCACTATAAAAAGTGATTCTTTCTATTATTCCAGATACTTTTTCGTAAATATTTTCTTTATTTTCCATTTTTTATTTCTATAGGTTTTTTATGAGCTATTTTTGAATTATAAGCTATTTTTATTTTTATAAGTTACTCTAAGTTTTCAAAAATAATAATTTTTTATTATATCAAAAAATACTAAAAATTTATTTATATATAAAATTATTATGTTTAATTAGAGGTATAGAGCGTATAAAAAATAACATTTAATTTTTTGTCTAGCCACAGATTTAACAGAAAACACGAATAAAAAATATAAAAAATAGTTTTTTAAAAGGGTTATTATCAGTGTAATTAGTGTAATCTGTGGCTAAAATATATAAATTAACTTAAAAAAATATTTCTATTAATATAATGTAAAATTTCATACCCCCAGAGATATAATTTTATTTTAGAATCTATTATAAATATGCTATAATCAAAACTTGAATAATTAGGCTTTTAGTCTAATATTTATAAAATCCTAGGTAATTATAAGGTAAAAAAATGGGATATTACGAATCAGCAATTAGTTATTATAAGCAAGAAAAATATGATAAAGCTGCTAAGTCTTTCAAAAAGGCTATAGAAACAAATTCTTATACTTATAAATCTTTGGCTGGTTTATATGAATCTATGGGTAAATTGGGAGATAAAGAAAAGCAAGATGAAGCTTTTAAATTATCTGAAAAAATAGCTCAATCTCAAAATAGATTTGATATTTTTTGGAAAAACTATGGAGATTTTTATGATGAATCAGGATCTTATCAAAAAGCTATAGAATATTATGAAAAAGCTATTCATGTAAACAGAAATTATCATACTGCTTATTACCGTTTGGCTATGGTTTATTACTCTTTAAGAAACTATGATTTAGCTATTGAATATTGTATTATGGCTCTAAGATTAAATCCAAGAGATGATTATACATATAATGCTTTAGGAATAATTTATTTTGAAATAAGTGAATATGAAAAATCTGTTGAATGTTATAGAAAAATGATTATTTTAAACCCTAAAGATGAATATCCATATAATGGTTTAGGTAATATCTATAATCAATTAGGTGATTATGAAAATGCAATTCAATATTATAATAAATCGATAGAGATTAATCCTAATTTTGAATATCCATATAATGGTTTGGGTACTATTTTTTATAAACACATGAAAAATTCTAATAAAGCTATAGAATATTATAAAAAAGCTGTAAAACTAAACCCTAACTACGAATTTCCTTACCTAAACTTAGGTAATTTATTTAAAGAAAAAGAAGATTATAAAAGTGCTATAAATTTTTATAATAAATTTATTTTATTGAATGATAAAAATGAAGAGTGTTATTTTAATTTGGCAGAAATATATCAAAAGAAAAAAGAGTTTAAGGAAGCTATTGATTGTTATAAAAAAGTAGTTAAAATTAACCCTAAAAATGAAGAAGTTTATAAAAACTTAGGTTTTATTTATAATGAAATGGGTAAAAAAGAAAAATCTATACAAAGTTTCAAAAAATCTATTAGTATAAACCCAGATAACCCACATTTATATAATAATTTAGCAGATGTTTATGTTAATACTGATAATTATAAAGAAGCTATTACTTATTATAAAAAGGCTATAGATATTTTTGCTACCAGAGAAAAATCTCTACAACCTATTTAAATTTTATTCTTCATCTAGTTCATCTTCAGAGATTTCTGCGTATTCTTCTGCAAAATCATCATCATCTAGACTACTAGAAGCGGAGCCTTCTGCATTATCATCATCTGAAGTATTTAGTGGTATAAGTCTTATAGTCCTAAATTGATCTACCAAATCTATAATAGTTTGATCATTTTCTTGTTTTAAAGACATATATTCAAACCCATTAACATTAAGATAAATTCTTTTATTAGCAATAATATTTGCACTAGAATTATTAGCTACAACACTAGCTATATAAGCTTCACCTGAACTTTTTATTTGATCTTCTACTATATGTTGATAAATAACATAAGAGAGATCTCTTAAAACTTTTTGTATATCTTTATGATTATATAAAATGCCAGTCTCTATTATGCAAGGAATATTATTTTTTACTTCTTTTTCGTCCATATTTTATAAAACCCCCTTCAGAAGTTTATTAACTTCTTCTTATTATTATATCGTGAATTATAGATAATTGAAATTTTTACTTTTTATTCTTTAATAAAGAGAAATATGTTATTAAAATTAAGACTTCCTTCGGAGTATTAATTACAAGGGAGGCTGTACCTAGAATCCACCCCAATTACCCCGAAGCAGAGCTTCGATGAATTTTATAAAATTAAACTCTTTATAAAAAATTAGAAAACTATTTTAAAAACCTCATCAAAAGTAGAGACAAAATGAAATTTCATTTTTTTTCTGATATTTTCAGGTACATCTTCTTCTAATTCAGCTTTATTTCTTTTTGGTAAAATAATTTCATTAACACCAGCCCTATGTGCAGCTAAAACTTTTTCTTTTACTCCACCTATAGGTAAAACTACTCCATTTAAAGTTATTTCTCCTGTCATACCAATATTAGGCTTCATAGGTTTATTTAAAAGTAAAGAAGAAATAGCTGTAGCCATTGTAATACCTGCCGATGGCCCATCTTTTGGTATTGCTCCTGCTGGAACATGTAAATGTATTTCGGTATTTTCTATAATACTTTCCTCAAAGCCAATTTTAGTTGCATTAGAAAAAACATAAGATAAAGCAGTTTGAGCCGATTCTTTCATTACATCTCCCAATTGCCCTGTTAATCTTAAATTTCTTTTTGCTTTAGTTTTATTTGCTTCAATAAAAAGAATATCTCCTCCTACTGGTGTCCAAGATAAACCTATAGCTACACCTGGAACTCCAGTTCTTTCTTTAACTTCTGATTCTGGAAAATATCTAGGTCTTTTTAAAAATTCTAAAACTGTTTTATTATCTATTTTTACTTGTTTTAAATTTTCTTTTTGCATTTTAGTTAAGGCTTTTCTACATAAAGTAGCAATAGTTCTTTCTAAATTTCTAACTCCAGCTTCTCTGGTATATTTACTAATTATTTCTAATAAAGCTTCATCTTTAAAAATAACTGCTTTTTCATCTAAACAATGTTCTTTTAATTGTTTAGTTATTAGATGTCTTTTTGCTATTTCCATTTTTTCTTCTACAGTATAGCTACCTAATTCTATAATTTCCATTCTATCTCTTAGAGGTGTAGAAATAGTATCTAAAGTATTAGCAGTAGTTATAAACATAGTTTTACTAAGATCATAAGGTACATCTAAATAATGATCTGTAAAAGTATTATTTTGTTCTGGATCTAATACTTCTAATAAAGCAGCTGAAGGATCTCCATTATAGCTTACAGTCATTTTGTCTATTTCATCTAACATAACTAAAGCATTATTAGAAGCTCCTCTGGCAATTCCTTGAACTATTCTACCAGGTAAAGCTCCTATATAAGTTCTTCTATGACCTCTTATTTCAGATTCGTCTCTTACTCCACCCAAAGAAATTCTTACAAATTTTCTATTAAGAGCGTTTGCAATAGATTTACCAAAAGAAGTTTTACCAACACCAGGAGGCCCTACAAAGCATAAAATAGGACTTTTAGGAGTCTCACCTTTTTTAGCTTTTTCTCTTTTTAATTTATATACAGAAAGATATTCTATAATTCTTTCTTTTAATTTTTCTTGTCCAAAATGATCTTTATTTAAAATCTCATCAGCTTTGGCTATATCTAAAGTTTCTTTAGTATAAGTATTCCAAGGCATTTTGAAGAACCAATCTAAATAAGTTCTGATAATAGAGTATTCTGATGACATAGTAGAAACTTTTTCTAAACGTCCAAGTTCTCTTTCAGCTTCTTTTTTAGCTTCTTCAGAAATTTTTAATTTAGATAATTTTATTTTCATTTCAGAAATTTCTTTGGTTTTTTCGTCATCTTCACCTAGTTCTTTTTTGATAGCATTTAGTTGTTCTCTTAAAAAATATTCTTTTTGATTTTTACCCAAAGTTCCTTGAACCGCAGTTTGAATTTTTTTACCTAATTCTAATAAATATAGTTCTTTACTGAGGTGTTTAGTTAGATTTTCTAACCTTTTTTTATTTGAGTCTTGTTCTAAAATACTTTGTTGTTCTGGGATTTTAAATTGAACATTAGAGCCAATAAGGTAAGATATTTTTTCTGGATCATCTATATTCATAGCGGCTATTAATAAATCTTGCGGTAAATATCCAGATAAAGTTACTACTTTTTGAAAAAGTGAAATAAGATTTTTTAATAAAGCTTCAATTTCTTCTGAGTTTTCTTCTTTTTTAGCTTTTATTTGTTGAATATTAGCAATTAAAAAAAGATCGTTATTAATAACTTTTTTTATTTTTACTCTTTCTAACCCTTGTACAACTACTTTTATACTTTCATCAGGTGCTTTTATAATTTTATGTATTATAGAAATAGTTCCATATTTATATAAATCTTTTTCTTCTACATCATCTTTTTCTACGTCTTTTTGTGCTACTAAAACTACTAATTTATTTCCTTCAAAAGCTGAATTTACAAGTTTTATAGATTTGTCTCTTCCTACAGAAAGAGGCATTATCATTCCTGGATACATTACTAAATCTTTTAAAGGTAAAAGAGGAATTTCTTTTGGAAACTCTTTTTTGTCTATTATTTTTAAAGTCTCTTGTAATGATTCTAAACTATTCAACTAACTAACTCCTATTACAACTTACAAAAGTAAATTTTACCATATCTTAGATTTTCGGTACTTTTACATTAATATTTTTTATAAGTATCAAGTAAAAACAGTAATTGTCTGGAATAGGATTAGCCATATTTTTATTAGTAGCGATGATTTGAAGGTTATACTTTAAATTATTCTGTTGTAAAGTATCCTATTATAGAATGTCTTATTTTTTATTTATTACTATAAAAATTTCTTGAAAAGTTACGCAAAACGTTTTGCGTAACTTTTTCATTTTTTTTGTCTTATGGCTAATCCGATTTTTTTATTTACATTATTTTGGTCTCAAAAAAGGGCACCCCTTTTTATTTCCCCTACAGAAATACTGGATTTGGAACTAATATTTTTCTTGAAAAATAACTTTTTAGAAATACTTTTATATTTTATATTTGTATTTTATTTATACAGGAGTAGCTATAATACTGTTTTGTTTCATTTCGTGGTAAACTCAAGGCTTACTACTACATTACACAATTACTTTTAACTTTTAACTATTCACGCTTGTCTACTGAGCTTGTCGAAGTATCACGACTGCCTACTAGCCTGTTGAAGTATCCCGCTTTACAATTCAGATAATACTTGTCCAAAATCAGAAATATCAAAAATATTGTCTATTAGGTTATCTAACTTTTCTATTTCATTACAATTTAATATTTTTTCTTCAATTTCTTTTGGTATTACACCTAATTTTTTATTTAGTAGTTTTAATAACTTTGTTTTTAAGGTTTCAATTTTTCCTTCAATTTTCCCTTCAATTTTTCCTTCAATTTTTCCTTTAAGTTTACCTTCTTTTATCAAATCTTCTTCATAATCAGTAAGTATTTCTATCTCTTGTACTGATGACATTTTTCTTACCTCTTTTTTAAATTCTTTTCTTAAAATTTCATCTTCTATACCAAAAATAAAATTAAGAAACTTAAATATTCCTACTATTCTATCTTTATTATAGCCTTTTTTTAATAAAATTCTTGTTAATTCTATTTTAAAATTATAGTTATTTATATCATTTGCTTCATGTTTTAATGATTTTTTTATAACATAAGATACCAAAGCAAATGGGTTTGATGATTTTAAAAGCTCTTCTTCATTCATTTTAGATACATCTGATGTTCTGTATTGATAAGTTAATTTTGTTTCTAAAAACTCTCTTTTATAAATATTACTTTTATGAGCCTCTCCATAATATGTAAAAACAGCAATAGCATAAATATTTTTTTGATAATGGTCAAATATTCTTACATAATAATCAAACATTCTTTTTTCGAATTCATTATCGTAATAACTTTGAATTTCGGCATGAACAAGTACTAAAGCATTCTCTCCATCTTTTAGTTTTAATTCTACAAGTTTATCTACTTTTCTATCTTCTGTTTTTGTTTCAGGAAAAAGTTGTTCAAATTCTTGATCAAGAAAATTTGGAGGAACAGAAAAATTAACAAGAGGGAAAAGGTCAGGCATAAAAAACTCAACAAAATCAGGAAAAAGAGCTTTTAAAATATATTTCCATGCTGTATCTGTTTTTATTTTTACAACATCCTTTTTAAAATAAAATTATGAAAAGCATTTTATCATAAAATATATCAAGTAAAAAAAACTTTTTTCTGTATTCCTATCTTTACAGGAACGACGACTCCGTTTAATCTGAGTAATCTGTAGTTTAAATATTTTATTCTTCAAAAAACAAACTTCCTATTTCTAATTCATAAGCATTTTCAAGTTCTTTTAATGAATAATATAAATCATTTTCTAATATGCTTATACTATTAACATCAAAGTCAAATTCTGTTTCGACTAAGCTAAAATCATCTGTATTAAATATAAAAGGGTGATCACATTTATGATTATCATAATATTCTTTATAATAAATTAATAAATATTTTTCATTAAAAATTGGTAAAATATTATTATCATAATAACAATTCCACATATTATAGCTTCTAATATCAATATCTTTTAAAATTATTTTATTATTCTCAGTTTCTAGATCAAAAATATATACATCTGAAGGTGGAAGAATATCATAACCAAATATATTTTTTGTATAAACTACATATTTATTTTTCAAACAGCAAAAATTTCTACCTACCTCATTTTCTGCAATCTTTATTAATTTTTTTTTATAACTATCATATACCTCAAACTCAAATTCATTTTCATTCAATAAAATATCAGTATTTTTAAAAAAATACCTTCCATTATTAGATACTTTATCAAAAGTAAAAGGTATATCTATATCAGATATTATATTAATATTTTTATCAATAATATCAAAATAATTTTTTAAAGTTATAGGATCATATTTTGTTATGTATAATTCAGTTTTTAAATAATTTTGAACTATATGAAATATATTTTTATTAAAGAATAATTATGCATTTAATATCATATAAATCTACAATATTTAATATATTATCTTCTTGTTTCTTTATAATATACTAAATAATGCAAAAGAATCAAATGGGTTTTGGATGGATTATATCTTTATTTCATAAATTACTGAACTACTTTTTACATCAATTATACTAATGTTTGATGCTCCTATAGCTATTTTTTCTAAATTATCAGATATTTTAATTAAATTTAAATTATTTTCTGTTAAATTTATAACATTTTTATTTATTTTAAATTTATTTTTTTTATTTAAAGATATTATCATTAATTTACCATTTCTAATTTATTTATATTTAATCACAGTTTAAATATTTTATTCTTCATAAGATATTGTACCTAATTCCAACTCATAAATATCATTATTGTTTTTTATTGAGTAATATATATCATTATCTAAAATAACCTCATTATTAAGAGTAAAATCTATTTTTACTTTTTTAAAAGTTTGAAGATCAAATATTATGGGTTCAGGTATGTTACAATCATAGCTATGTTCTGAATATACAAATAAATTTTTATTTTTATTTATTAGTTTAATATTAGAGTAAGGTAAAGCTGAGGGTTTTGTAAATTCAATAAATATGCGTTTTATTAATATTCTTCTTAATTCTTTTTTTAAATCTAATAAAACTAATCTTGATTCACGATATATTTCTGGACGTCCAATAATAAATTCTGTATATAAAATATATTTATCTTTAATTAAACAAAAATTACATCCAACAATATTTTTATCATTTTCGTTATACAAATCTCCTAAACCTATCATTTTTTTATTATCTAAATTATATATTTTAATACCGCTATCTTCTACTAACACAAAAGTTTTACCAGTATTTGATATTGTATTAAAGTCAAAGCAAGTTCCATTTGATTTAATTATTTTTAAATTTATATCCATTATCTCAAAAAATATTTTTTCAGGATAATCAGAATAATAACGTTCAGATCTTAAAATATATAAATTATTCCTAGAATTACATTTAACTAATCTTATTAAATTTTTTTTATAAACTATCTTCTTTTCTTGAAGATATTCCAAATTAAATATAATTAATTCATTAAAAGCGTTATTCTCTTGATTTATATAAATTAAATTATTTCCCAAAAAATCAAAAGAATCAGGAAGAATAATTTCTTCTATTTTTTTTATTATTTTATTATTTATTACATCTGTAATGTATAATGTAGAACCATCCGAAATAGCGATATATTTTAAATCATCCGAAATTTTTATTATATTAATAAAATCTTTATATTCTTCATCTAGTTTTAAAGTATATTTTTTATTAAATATCATTTTCATATTATAAATTATCCAATTTTTTATTATCTAATTTACTTTTAATATCATATTTAAAACTATTATTCCAATAATTCATAGATTTTATATGTATTTTCTCCATAAAAACCAAATTTATTATTTTTTTCATCTACATATAAACTACTAAAATAATCAGTAAAAATTTCTTCGTCTTTTGTTAAATCTCTTAAAGATATTTTACCATAATCAATACCTGATACCATTAATAAACAATTAAATTTCTCGAAATAATAAATTTTTTCTGGTCCACCAGAAATATTATCAAATAAGATTCCTTTATATGTGTAAATAATTTCTTTTGATTTTTTATTCCAAATAATAATATTAATTAGATTATTTTTCTCAACATAATCTGAATAATCAGTTGTAGGTTCTCCAGCAGCAATAACAAGTGAATTTGTTGTTGTTATTGCAAAAGGATATAAATAATAATTCTCAAATGAATATTCACTTTTATTATTATCTTTATCAATTAAATAAATATAATTTTTGTATTGATAATAATTACAATAAAATTTTTCTTGATTTTTTGTATAAAATGATATTATATCTGTTCCTCTTTCATAAGGTAATTCTTCTTCTTTTAGATATTCTAATATTATATTGTTTTTTGCATCAAAAATATAATATAAACTTTTTTGTGAAGTTTTTTCATAACTATACATAAAAAAGTAATCTTCATAATCTGTTATTTTATATAGATTAATAATAAAATCTTTTGAAAGATGCCCCATTAGATGTTTCTCTTCAAAATTATTTGGATTAATAGTATAACTAATTAACAAAGCTTTATCATCATCATCTAGCTCTCGATGAATAAATATAGAAAAATCACTTAGTATATAAAAATGTTGAATGTAAACCTTTTCATAAAGTTTATAAAAAGTTTTATTTAAATTAAAATCATGTATTATAATTTCCAAAAAAGAATCAAAATTTTCATAACAAAATAAAATCTTATTACTATCAAATTTTGATTTTGTTAACAACATATCTTGAGAATTTCTATCTATTATTATTTCTTGTTTTAATATTAATTTCATATTTAATTTCTAATTTCTAATTTATTATATTGCTTTAATTTAACCAAATCAAAAATAGAGTCTTCTTGACGTTCATATTCTGTTAATATTTTAAGAGAAATATTATCAAAAATATCTTTAGTATCATCTTCAAAAGTACTACTTATTAAGTTCTCGAGCAAATCTCTTTCTTACTCATCATTTAAAAGCTTAGGTTTAAAATTACTAATAGTAGCAGAAAAATTAACTTTTTCATATTCAACAGTTAAGCGTGATACTTCGATAAGCTCATTAGGCAAGCGTGAGTGTATAGGTAAAATCGAGGCAATATAAAAATTAAGATTATAGTAATTTTTTTTTCAATAAATTAAAATTTTATCTACAAATCATAGTTAATCACCTAAATCATCTGTAAATCATAGTTCTGACTTATTTAATCAATAATATCAAAAATTATATATTGGCTATTTTTTACATCGTAATAACCAAGTTGATGTAATTCTTTGTTGTAACATGGAGCTTGTATTTCTCTTATAAGCAAAACTCTTTCGCCTGTTTTTCTTTTATATGCTGAAATTGAATCATCTAATAAACAAAATATATATTTTTCATCTTTTGATAGTATTATTTCCATTTTCCAAGAACCATCACCAGGGTTTCTTATATTTTTATCAGATTCATATATTTTACAGGTTATTTCTTTTGTTTTTTTATCCCATACTATTATTGTTGGAAATACATTATCATGTTTCATATACATATTATCTACATGACCTGTTAATGCAACAAGATAATTATTACTAAAATAAATATCAGATGTATGAACATTAATTTTTTGATGCAGAACAGGAGGATAATCATATTTATCTATTATTTTTTCTTGATCTCTAAAATATATTCCACAAAGACTTTCATCTACATTTTTGGGATTACTTTCAATATAAATTGTATATATATTTAGCCCTTGACTATATTTTTTAAAACATGAGTAATAATCAGTAATTTTTAATCTATTAATTCTACTCAATATTTTTTTTTCTTCTAAATCAAAAACACATATTTCATTACGCTCATAATCTTCTAAAATAAAAATATTATTATTATCTGTTGGATAAATTCTATTTGCAAGAAATCCTTCTAATGAAAATGTTTCAATATTATAATTAAGTTTAGGTTGTATTCTTTCAAAAATTGTTTCAGGAATATCATTATTAGGTAAGCTTGTTATAGTTATTATCTCAGAATAATCTAATATTATAGTTTTATTAATAGATAATGCAGAGATTAATTCATAAGCAAACTCTCTTCTATTTGCAACACAATATTCAGAATTCAAATAAAAAAGGGTTATAGGGCTTCCACCATAGTTACTTCCACCAGCACAATCTTCAATTATAATTAATTCTTTCTCATTAAAATTAGTTATAAAAATTAGATCATCACTTTGAAAAAACATACTATATTTTTTTATTAGTTTCATTTTTACTCTTCTAACTCACATAAAATAATATCATCTAAAGAAGAAATACATTCTTTATAATTATCTACATCAAAACTTATACTATACCTAATTTATTTGACATTTTTTTAAGAACTACTTTCATAGAATTTTACATCAAATTATTTTGCTGTGAAGTAGATTATTACAGAATGGATTATTTTTTATTTTAGATAAAAATAACCTAAATTATAATTAATTAAAAAGTTTAATTTCTCTTTCTAAAAAATTATCAAAATCTTCTATATATATTTCATAATCCATTCTATTATCAGTATCTTTTAAAAAATAAGCTATTTTATTATTTTCCTCGTCATATAGAAAAGTATGTATATTTTCATTATTTGATAATATATTACCTGTTTCTGTTTCAAAAATAGAAACAAATAAATCAGTACAACTTAAAATTATATATTTACTATCTTTTGTAAATGAGATTTTAAAAAAATCGTTTGTAAACAAATGGTAGTTTATATTATATATAAAATCATTTTTTTCAAAATCATAAACTATTCCTAATCCCTTACCATTTAGGTCATATCCATAAACAAAAAAAATATATCTTCCATTAGGTGAAAATTTAGCTATATCTAAATATTTTTGACCATAATTAAAATCAATTAATCGTTTTTTTTCTTTAAAACTATATAAAAAAGTATCTTTATTGTATAGCGTAAAAATACCAAACTTTTCATTAGGACTAACACTAATAAGTTGATAATTTAAAAAAATTTCTTCTAACAATTCTTCTGTTTTTATATCATAAATTTGAACAAAATTTTTATATATTTCATCATAAAGAGTCTTTTCTTTATATTTTAAACTAACAAAGTATTTTTTATCAGTTTTTATTATTCTTGAATACCATAAATGTAAATTCTTTAAAGTAAAATTTTTAATTTCAAAAAATTTAATATCACAATTATTACCACTAATAATACCTAGCTTATTATTTTCTGCATCTATAAAAAAAGGTTCTATTTTTTCAAAATCTTCAGTGCAATTTTTTGCAATTTTAAAAACTCTATTATTTTTAGCTTTAAAAACTTCAAAAGTATCACAATTAAAATAAATAATAAAATCATTTTTTAATAGCATTACAGTAAATGTATTAAGAGCTAATTTCATATTTTAGTTACCAAATACCTTTTCTTTCTAAATTTAATTTTTTACTTTTAATATTTTCATATATTGGACTATACCTAATTTATTGGATACTTTTTTAAAAATTATTTTCATAGAATTTTACATCAAATTATTTTGCTGTGAAGTAGCTTATTACAGAAGGGAGTATTTTTTATTTTAAAATCTAAATATGTTATTTTATTATTATAAGTAAAATTAATACTACCTAATCTAGTATTAGTAAAAATAAAAAATAATTTATAATTTTTAGTATTTTTTATTCTATATTTTAGGTTCAAATGTAATTAAAAAATCTTTAGGATTAAATTCTTTTTTTATTGGTTCACAAAAATAACTTAAATCTATAAAATTAGATGCTATTTCTTTTATTTTTTCTATAGAAATATCTTCATCTAAATACAAATAAAGTCCTTCAAAAACAACATAATCTTCAAATATTATAGAAACTTCATATTCTTTTAATTCAATAGTTGAATAATTTGTATAAATAAAAGAATCTTGTAAATTTATTTTTCCATTCAAATACGCTAAAAATAAATTATCTTTTACATATTTAAGTTTTATTTCACAATCATATATTGCTCCCATTTTATCAAATCCCATTTCTTCATTATCCGTGTAAGAATAAACTGGAATATGGAATTCATCTTGTTCACCATAATAAGCTCTAGTATTTTCTGTTTTATAATGAGAATTTATTTTTTTCCATTCCATAGAATTTAAAATAAAATAATTTTGTAATAAAAGTTTAAATTTTTTATTTTTATATTCAAAATCCTCTGTTGTAACACATAAGTGCATTCTTGAAGTAAAATAATCTTTATTTTTTGTGATATCTATAGAAATATAATTAAGCCAATCTTCATCAATTTTATCTGATTTTAAAGTAAATATTTCCACAAATTATCTACCTCTAATTAACATATTTATTATTTTCATCTAATTTTTTTTTAATTTACTTTGAACTATACCTAATTTATTAGACTCTTTTTTAAGAACCCATTCATAGAATTTTACATCAAATTATTCTGCTGTGAAGTCGCTTATTACAGAATGGATTATTTTTTATTTTAAAGTTTTTATTTATTACTATAAAAATTTCTTGAAAAGTTACGCAAAACGTTTTGCGTAACTTTTTCACTTTTTTCTAAAATTTTCCCAAAAATGGAAAAAATTGATATAATATTTTTATGAGAATAATAAAAATAAAAACATTAAAAGATTTTTGGGAGCAAAAAGATTATAAAGATGCAGAAGCACCTTTAAGATATTGGTATTCTAATGTAAAAAATGAATTATGGAATTCTCCTAGTGATATAAAAAATAAGTATAAAAATGCTAGTTTTTTAGCAAATAACAGAATTGTTTTTAATATACCTTAGCTTGTAAAAATTTTTAAAATTAAGTTATAGTAAGTTTTTTGGGTATTAAGTAGCCTCAAACGTAATAATAAAAAGCTTTGAATTTTCATTGAATGAATCAAAAAATAAATTATTATCCTTACTATCTTGAAAAATCTTTAAAGCTTGATAGAAAGAACGCTTAAGTTTTTTTGCTATATCTTGAATTATTATAAATCCAGATAAAGCTAAATTAATTCTCTCATTAACATAATCATAATCATTTCTATAAAAAACAGATAAACTTAAATAACTTTTTAATATCTTGAAGAAAGATTCTATTTTCCATCTTTTTTTATATAAATGTAATATTTTGGCACTACTTAATTCTAAATTTGTTGTAAATAAAAAATATAGTTTCTTCTCTAATAAACATTCTTTATTATTTGCTATACCTACAATTTTTCCATCTAAATTAAATACTTTTACTTCTTTTATATTTAAAAAACTTCTATATTTATGATAGTAATAAAAAGCACCATTATAACTTCTAGTAAAAATATCCTCCGCTTTTTCTTTACCTGATTCTGACTCTAAAACTCTACTTTTAGGACATCTGGTTACTAAATTAACTTTAAATTTAGACAGTTTCTCTAGAATTTTCTTATGAAAAAAAGCTGAATCGAAAAGTATATTTTCTATCTTTAATCCTTTATCTAATAAATATTCTATACTTTTTATAAAAATATCATCTTTACTTAGGTAATTTTCATTTTCATCTTTATATACCTTACTTATCCAATAATCAAATAGTATTGGATATATTTTATCTTCTATTTCAAAGCATAAAAACATTATTACTAAACAATTATGATAAATATTTTTTGTATAATCATATATTGGATTATATGGATATACAAAATCGTTTCCATGTGCTGGTATTAACATAAAATCTGCTATTAGATTTCCTTTTCCTTTATTTACTATTTTTTTTATTGATTCAAAATTTAATCCAAAACATTTTATTGCTTTTTCATATTCTTTTTCTTTTAAACCTGAATCTTTTTTTATTTCACTTTTTGTTAATTTATTTTTTGTTTTTTTAAAAAGCTTAGTAGTAATTTTGATTCCATTGTGATATCCTAATCTTGTTATTATTACATTTGAGTAGTATAGCACAGATTAACCTCTTGTCTTTACTACTTAAAATCTTTTTTTTTAAGCTAAGATATACATGGTAATAAATATAGATTAATAGTAAAAGTAAATTATTCTGCAAAAATTATATATATTAGGTTTATTGGAACTCATAAGGATTATGATAATATTAACGCAAGTGAGGTATAAAAATGAGTACTAAAATTTTAATTAGCCCAATAAAAACAGAAGAAGATTATGAAAATGCACTTATAAGAATAGAAGAAATTTTTGATTCTGAAATTAATACACCAGAATTTGATGAATTAGATATTTTAACAACTTTAGTTCAAAAATATGAGGAAAAACATTATCCTATTTTACCTCCTAGCCCTGTAGATGCAATAAAATTCAAAATGGAAGAAATGGGAATAACTCAAACAGAGTTAGCAAAAATTATAGGAGCAAATAGAATTTCTGAAATTTTAAATAATAAAAGAAAATTATCTTTAAATATAATAAAAAAGCTTCATGATAAGTTAAAAATCCCTTTAGAGATTCTTTTAGAATAATTAATATGGTATTAAAGAGCTCATCAATAGACTTATCCCAACTATTATGGGTTCATTATACTTCTGCTATTTGAATATTATTACCGCATGTATCATTAAAAACTGCTACGGTTACAGGTCCCATTTTTGTAGGTTTCATACTAAAGTTAACTCCCAAACTTTCAAGCCTTTGATATTCTTTTTGTATATCTTCAACATTAAAAGAAGTTGCTGGTATTCCAGCTTCAAATAAAGCCTTTTGATATACCTGAGCAGGTTGAAAAGCCATAGGCTCAAGAAGTAATTCTGTTCCATCTTGTTCTTCAGGAGAAACAACAGTTAACCATTTATGCTTACCTAAAGGAACTTCTACTTTTTTTATAAATCCGAGAATCTCTGTATAAAATTTAAGAGCTTTATCCTGATTATCTACAAATATACTTACTATTTTAATTTTCATAGAGCTTATTTCCTTATACTTTATTTTTATTAGAGAATACCTCAGAGCTCTGCTCTGGGGTTTCAGGGGGCATGGGGGCAGAGCCCCCGCTCCCTTCCTCCTGCGGGGTTGATACCCCGTAGGAGGTCTTAAATTCATTTTTTTTAATCATATCAAAACATCTAAATTATGACTTCTTGAAAATTGCTATTTTTTTTAAGTTTTTTTATTATTAATACAAATTGCTTTATCTTTTTTAAATTTAGAAGGAGTTGAACCTGTAATTTTTTTAAAAAGACCTGTAAAAGAACTTAGACTATCAAAGCCAACTTGAAAACAAGTATTAGTAATAGTTTGTCCTGATTTTAAAAGTAGTTTTGCATTTTTTATTCTAACTAAGGTTAGATATTGATAAGGAGTTTGTCCATAAATAGATTTAAAAAGTCTGATAAAATGATATTTAGAAAAAAAGGCTTCTTTAGCAATATCATTCAAATTAATATTTTTAGAATAGTTATTTTCAATAAAATCTTTAGCTTGAATAATTTGATTAATTAAATCATCATCAGGAAAGAATTCTCTCCTGATTCTAAAAAGTTCTTGCTGGTAAAAGTTCATAAATAGTGTTAATGATAATATTATAAAAAGTGTAGCATAAAAATTATTTACTTAACAAAAAGCATATGCTAGATTTTTTAACTCTGTAAAATTTTTTGGTTTTTTGGATTGAACTATATCCTCATTTATTTTTAATATAATAGCTTTTATTAATTCTGATTTATTTTTTATTTTAAGATAATCCACTAGTTCCATTAACTCTTTTTCAGTTTTATTTGAGAGTTTAAAAGATAATCTTTTGGAAGATTTTGCTTTTGCTAAATCACTATTTAGTAGAATTTTAGCATCTAATTTTATACAGTTTTCTTTTTTTAAACCATGTACATAGAAGGTAAGTAAAGGTTTAAAAAAACTTTCATCTAAATCTTTATCTATCTTTTGACAAGCTAAATTTAAAATATCTATATAATGAGCAGGAACTCTTATTTCTAAAGGTTTTCTAGTTTTATTATATTCTGATTTTATTGCAGCAGTTGACTGAGCAGGAATAGTTATAACTTCATTACATTTATCGCAAACACCAGCTAAAATATTTTTTACTGTTCCACTTTTATTACTAAAAGGCACATCTTTTAAAAGATATGTTATTGTTGTAAGCCCACAAGAACTACAAACAGCTTTTCCTTTGTCATTTTCTTTTACAAATCTCATTTTTATACCTCACTCACTTTGATGAACACTTATAAAAATTGTATTTGGTTCTACAAAATAAAATTTTATATACCATTTTTTTTCATCTTTTTTTGTTTTTATTATATGAATTTCTATAGAGCTATCAGCATGATGTTTACTTAATTCATATTGATTCCCAGTTTAATATTTAATTATTTCAATTAGCTCATTTTCTGATAAAATACCTGTAAGAAACACATTTTTTATATCTAAATCTTTTCTAATAGTTTCATGATCATAGTTACCACTTTTTAAGCAATCTATTAATTTTCTTTTTACTTCTTTAAAACCCATTATTAAAAAACAAATATTTATATAAATATTGTACCATATTTTTCGTACAAAATTTATTTTTATATAACAAAAATATTAAATAAAAAATAGTATTTATTATAGCTACTCCCATTTTTTTAGCGTACAAATTTATAATAATTTTAAAACTATAAATTATAAAAAAATATATATAGGTTTATATTATCTTGTAAAGTATTTTTTAATTTTGACATAAAATAATAAAATATATATTATGTATTAGTTTATTTTATCTTTTAATTAAAATATATGGAAAAAACTAAAAACCAAATATTATGTAATTATGTAAAGAAATCTTTAAATGAAATCAATTCTGATTTAAAGATTGAATTAGGTAAATCAAATAATTCTGGGAATAACTTTTTTAAAATATGGAAAGATTCTTGGTTTTATAAAAATAACGGAAAAGAATATAGCATACACTTTGAAGGTGATTTATCTAGTGTTAAATTACATTTTGAAGTTTATCCTTATGTTCCATATAAAAAACTTGATACTAGTGTTAGAGCTTTTATTGATAAAGCAAAACTAAGACTAATTCCTTTAATAAAAAAAGTACAAATAACTGATAGTAGAGTAACTGTTTTAAAAATAAGAAGTAATGCAACCTTAACAATAGGTTGTTATTCTATGGAAACTGATGATAATAAAAGTTATGTTGAAAGATTATTAAATTTAATAAATGATGTATCTCTTGTTATGGAAGAAGTTGAAAAAGTTTTTTTAGAATTATATAATCAACCTATAGAAGTTTTAGAAAAACATAATGAATATATACAATCTATAAATAAAAAAAATGAAGCTTCTTTTAACATAAAAGAAAGTATATACGATTCTACTAAAAAATTAATTTTAAAAATAAAAAATCTGATTGAATTAGAAAGAAAAGACTGGAATTTTAAAAAAATTAGCACGGGATATAGAATAAAAGGTATAAATAAGAATTTTATATATTTTGATATAATGAAAAATGAAAATTATATAATTAGGGCTAATGTTTCTTATGATAAAGATTATATTCAGGATTACAAAGATTTATTTTATAAATCTGTTAAAATACCCGATAGAAATTGGGGATATAATGTTATAGATATTCCTTTGAATAATTCAATCAGTGAAAATGATTATTTTAACCTTTTTCAATCAATACATGACAAAAAAAGTTATCCAAGAAAAAAAATTTATTCCAAGCAAAATAATAATAAAAATAATTCTATATTTAAAGAGAAAAATATAATAGAAAAAGATATAATTTTAAATGATAATGAAATTATTAATAATTTTATGTATCCTTATGCTATTTCATATAATAAAGTTTTTAAATCAACTTATGACGAAGAAAAAAAATATCAATATTTAACAGATTTTTCAGAAATAGTTTCTACCTTTAGATCCATTATTTTATTATCATTTTTAAATAAAGATGATTTAAAAACTTTTATAAAAGAGTTTTTTGACTCAAAAAGAAGAAAATACCATTTTTCTTTTGGAGATTGGGTAAAGATATTAGAGAAAACTAGTGATTTTATAAAAGATCAAAATAATTTAGTTTATCAAGTTTTGTCTGATAAAAAAAATGAAGATATATTTGATACATTATCCAAGAATAGAAATGCCTTTAAACATAACAAAAAAACTGAAGAATATGATAAAATAATTAATCATTTTAAAGATTTTTATAAAATAATCTATCAATTAATTGATTTTAAATTAATTTATACTATAAATATGGAAAAAGAAAATAATATTTTTGAAATTGAAGTAGATTTATTGCAAGGAATACCACAAAACTTTCCGAAAGAAAAAGTAAAAATAGAAAATCCTTTAGATACAAAAAGTCTCTATATATATAATAGTAAAAATAACTTTAAATTAAAATTACACAAAGAATTAATAATAAAAAAAGGTAATTCTATTTATATTTTAGATTCTTTTGATAAAAATAACTTATATTATAAAAATATTTTTTCATCAGAAGAAAATAAAGAAATAAAAGAACCTAATATACTTTTTAAAGAATTATTTTCATAATATACTTTAAAATTTTTTTATTTTAGAAAAAGTTTTTTTATTTTTATAAGTAACGTGAGTTCGATAAAAAATTTAAAAAATTAAAGTTGGTAAATTAGATAAAAGTTCTAAATCACGTTGAGAAAAATTAATTGAAGGCTTAGAGGGTTTAAATGAATAAGCAATCAATCCAGATAAAAGATTAACTAGAAAATTACAAGGGCTTCTATGTCTTGAGTGTTCTATGTAACAGCTATTTTTAAGCTCATCATTAACTGATTCTATAATAGCCCTTTTTCTTAGTAAAATTTTATCAATAATAGGTATTATTTTTTCTTTCATATTCTTTTTTTGTTTAGTTATAAGTTTAATATTATTATTAGAAAAAAGTTCCTCTTCTAACTCAGCTGAAATATAGCCTTTATCTCCAAATAAACTACCTATAATATCTTTTACTAAATCACTAAAAACTTTCCTGTTTCTATCATCTACATTTCCTGATGTTAATGCAAAGTTTATTATTTCTCCTTTTTCATTTATTACTAAGTGTAATTTGAATCCATAAAACCAACCAACAGAATCTTTTCCTCTATTTGCTATTCCTTTGAATGTTTTATGCTGATTAATTCTTCTATTATGCGATACAACTAGTTTAGTTGAATCTATAAATGATATTCCTGTACATTCTCCTCTTCTAAATACTTTTAAGTAATAAATTAATGGAATTATTGCTATTTTCATTAGTTCTACAAATCTATTGTATGATAATAATTTTGGAAACTCTTCTTTTAAAATTTCTTTTACGTATTTTTTGTAATAATCCTTAAATGTCCTACATCCTGAATAATGAAAATATACTGTTATTGTCATTATTTCACTTAAGCTCATTTCACTTTTACTGCTTTTTCCTATTAAATTTTTTTCCCAGTTTTTCTCAAATCCTTTACAGAAATTATCTATTTCATAAAATATTTTTGTTAACATATTTATTGTAAGCATCCTTTTTAGTTATTATTTTGTTTAGTAGATTAAATTTAACCAATTTGGATGCTTACTGCAATACCTTTTTGCTCATCGAACTCACGTTAAGTAGTAATTATTATATTATCATTTTTATCAACTAAAACACATAAACCAGATAGTTTTTCTGATAAAAAATGCTTTTTTATAATTTTTTCTAGTAAAATATAAAAAATAACTCCTGATTTATATACTTTTTTTCCATATTTTAAACATATATCTATTGAATTAGAAGATATATTTCTTTTAGACATTCTTTCTTTGCAATGATTAGTAGTAATTTTCATAAATTTTTTACCTCAAAAATATTTTAATTATTATTCAATCTCCAAGAAAAACCGCAATTTAAACAAGTAATGATTAATTTATTATTTTTATTCCAACCTAATAAATCTATGATTCCACCTAAACCTAAACCTATCATAAATAATTCTAAAAAAGAGTAATATAGCCCTTTATTACCATTTTTAATAACCTTATTACCAATAGCTTGACCTTTTCTTGTATAAGTTATAGATGTACAAGAACATTTGGGACATTTAGCTTTAAGCGAACTCATAGATACCTCCTAAAAAAATTAATTTATCTTTCTACAAGCTCTATCTAATAATTTCATGTAATTTTCAAATAAACTCTCACTTGTAATATTTACTTCTATTTGAGAATATCCCCATAATCTTGTTAAAGTACTTTTTGAAAAATTTACATAATCCATATTTTTTAATAAATCTGGTGCAATTACTTGTGGAATATGAATAATACTTCTTTCATAATCAATATATGCAAAAACTTTACCACTTTCTAATTTTATAGATATGTAAGGCTCTTGATTTTGTTGATTTTCTTTTATAATCCAGTTATGTTTTTTAGCGTAGCTTTCAACAAAAAATTCAAATTTTTTATTTAGTTCGTTCATATTTTTTCCTTTTCCAAATATAAATATGTTTTAATGATAAAAAAAATAAAAAAAATAAAAACTTTAATTCTCACATTTTCTCATAAAAACTTAGTTTTAAAATTTATATTTCATTATATCTCCCTCTCTAATGACTTATAGGGGGTAAGGGGTGAGTTAAGATAAATAAAACTGAGAATAACTGAGAATAAAAAATTATTTAAAAATAAAAAATGATAAATTAAATTTTAATAGTATAATATTTCAGAGGTATTTTTTATGACAACAAGTATAATAAGAACTTTTAGAGAAAAAAATAATTCAGATTTGAGCGAAAAAAAACTTTGTTCTGTCTTTGCTAAATATTTTGCAAATAAATTTTTACCAAAAAATAAAATTACCAATACTGAAATATCAAAGTTTTGGAATATTTTAATTACAGGTAAGAATAATAAATCTCAAGAATATAAAAATTATTGTTTTGATAGAACTTATTTAGATAAAAATAAAAATTTAGAATATACCTTAGATATTGAAATTTTAGATGATTGGTATTCTAAAATAAAAAATATTGATGATTTAAAAAAAGAGATAAGTATTGATCAATCTAAGAAAATATTATTAAGAGATATTTTAGAAAGAGATTTTACTTGGAGTTTTTTATTTAATTCTATAATTGATAAACTAAATTTTAGATTGAATAATAATGATAAAACTAAAGAAGAAGAAGATTATGATGAAACATTTAATAGAATAGCAATTTTTTTGGAAGAAATAGAGGTAATATTTAAAACTTTAAAAGAAGATTTTATTAAAAATAATTTCAAAGAACTTTTAAATAAAAATGAATTAAATTTTTCTGATATAGTAGAAAATTCAGATATAAAACTTTTAGAAAGTGGAATTGATTTTTTAGAATTTTTAGAAAAAAAAGCTGGAGATATAGAGTTAATTGATAATAATAATAATAATATAAAAGTATTAGAGAAAGGAAATATAACTTTTAATTTAGATAATTTTATGGATAAAAAAAGGTTTTATTTAAAAGGAGAGTCTGGTAGTGGTAAAACATTTATATCATTAATAATAGCTAAATTATTTTTAAAAGAAAATTATCATGTTTATTTTTTAAATTGTAAAAAATCTAATTTAATTAATGAAATTGAAGAAATTATTAATGATAATAATAATAAATTAATTATTTTTGATAATTTTGATAAATTAGATAAAAAAACAAGAAAAGATATTTATGATAATGAAAAATTTAAATCTAGTGATTATTTTCTTTATACTGTATCAAAAAACTCTGAAAATTATTCTGAAATAGAAAAATATTTTAAAAATAAACCTTTAAATAAATTAGAAATAAAACCTTTAGAGCATGAAAAAGAATGGGTTAAAACTGTTTTGGATAGAGAAATATATGAGAAATATAAAAATAAATTAAACTCTAATTATGAAATTTATTCGGAGTATTTAAAAGATTTAATAAAAAATTATTGTGAAGATTATGATTTAACTTATTTAGAATTAAGTAATTTTTTAAAAAAACTAGCTTTTAATAGTCTTTTAGGAGAAGTTAGTTTTGAAGAAAATCTTAGTCAAAACTCTAGTTTAAATAATTTTTTGAAAAACAACAAAATAACCTTTGTATCAAATATTCCAGAAAAAATTTATTTTGTTCATGAAAGATTTAGAGATATTTTAGCTGTAGAATATTTGTTATCAGAACTTTCAGATATAGAAGATATAAATTTTATATTAGAAAAAGAAATTTTAAAAACTAATAAATGGAAATATTTTTTAAGTTATTATGCTTATAGAATAAATAAAACTAATTTTGAAAAATTATATCAATATGAAAGCATAATTAGCCCTTTATTAGATACTTTACTAAGTTTAAGATATTTTGATGAGCATATAAAAATATTAGATTTAATTAATCCTAAAAAAGTAGAACCAGAAAAACTTAGAGATATTTATTTTCATCAAGCTAAAAATTATTATAATAAAGAAGGAGATTATATTAATTCTTTAAAATATGCGATTAAAGCTTATGAAATAGATATTAATTTTAATTCTGAAAGTATTTCTGATATTTTTAATCATTTCCTTTCATGTTGTGTAGATTTATTTTTACCAGAAGTTGGTTTAAATATATTTGAAAAAGCTTTTAGTTTGGAAAAAATTACAGAAAAACAAAAAGCTAATCTTTTGGGAAATAAAGCTAGGATTCTTTTAAAAAAGGGTGAATATAATGAAGCTTTTAATACTTTTAGTGAAAAAAATAAACTATATTTAAAATTAGACTTAGAAATTGATTTAAAAGAAGAAGAATTAAGAAATAAATCAGATTTGATTTTAAGTTATGCTTTTTTGAATAAAAATATTGTTTCAAAAGAAAATTATAGTGAGGCTATAAAACTTTTTGAAGAAATAAAAAATAGTTATGAAGAATTAGAAAAAAAGACAAATTTAGATTATAGTAATAAAAAATCTTTTATTTATAGAAATTTAAGTTATTTTTTAAATACTAATATAGAAGAAAATATAAAAGAAGAAATTTTAGCTAAATTAGCAGATTTTGAGGAACTTAATAAAAAGGATTCTTCTGCCGAAGGTGGGTATTACTTAAATTTAGGGAAATATTATTATTATAAAAATGATTATGAAAAAGCAGAAAAAAACTTTTTAATTTCTAAAAAAATCTTAGAAGATTTTAATTATATTGCTGAACTTTATATTTGTTATGCCTATTTATATTTTATAAAAAAAGATGAAAATTATAAAAAACAAAGTATAGATAATTATAATAAAATAAAAAATATTTCTTTTGAATCTTTAAAACTAATAAAGAGTTTTTATGATGAAAAAAAAGAAAATTTTTGCTTGAAAAATATTTTTGATGATAACATGGATAAAAATTATTTAATAGATTTATTTTTAATATAGTAGTGAATTTAAAACCTTAATTTATGATATAATTTTTTTATGGCTAAGAACTTTTACAATTAAATATTTTTAGTAATTAAAAAAATCTTATACTATAATTAAATATAGTTTAAGTAGGTACTTTTAAGGCTTTTTTGAAAGCAAGGTATAGTAAAGCTTTAACAAAGATTTAACAATTTTTGTTTAAGAAGAGGTTAAAATGGTAATTTTGTTACATTGCTTAATAATGAAACTATTGCCAAGACAGTGTTCTAAGGGGTGGCTCTTTTAAGAGTACCTTTTACCCGACAGGGATTGAAACTTTACCATGATGAGTAAAATCATATCCTCCATTCATCTTTTAAGAGTACCTTTTACCCGACAGGGATTGAAACTAATAGTTCTTCTTGGTGAAAGTGTTAAGTCTGTTCTTTTAAGAGTACCTTTTACCCGATAGGGATTGAAACTTATTCCTATTTTATTTAAATAATCAGAAAGCATAAGACCTTTTAAGAGTACCTTTTACCCGATAGGGATTGAAACAATGAGCAACTAAATAGCACCAAAGAGAATATTGTGCCTTTTAAGAGTACCTTTTACCCGATAGGGATTGAAACATCTTGAAAAAATCTCTTTTATTTTAGGAAAAGCTTTTAAGAGTACCTTTTACCCGATAGGGATTGAAACTGATACGTTTGAATTTTCCATGATTTGATCCTCTTTTGCTTTTAAGAGTACCTTTTACCCGATAGGGATTGAAACATTAAATCACTTGCAGTTTTTTGAGTATATTTTAACTTTTAAGAGTCCCTTTTACCCGATAGGAATGAATTGGTGAATCGTGAATGGTGAATCGTGAATGGATAAGAAAAATTAGAAAAAATTATAAGTTTTTTTATTTGGAGTAGATTAGAATCGGATCACGACTCACGCTTCACTGTTTACGCTAAAAAAAAGTACCTTTTACCCGATAGGGATTGAAACAAATAACCTCTTTAGACTGCATAGAATTGATTTTATCTTTTAAGAGTCCCTTTTACCCGATAGGGATTGAAATACAGGAAATAGAGGATATATTTTTATGCGAATAACAAAAAATATTTTTGTAGAAAAAAGCAAATATAATGATGAACTGTCTTTTGAGATTCAAAGTGATTTTAATTCATCGATAAAAAATTTGTCAAAAGATAATTTTATTTTGTTAAAAAAAGAATTAGAAAAAATAATTTTATTAGAACTTTCTTCTGATGGTATAGGAGAAAAACTAATAATAAAAGTTGAATTAGGTGAAAGTGTTATTAAAAATGAATATATAAAAGCTAAAATTATAAAAAAATGGGATTTTGATAAAAATATTCAAAAATACTTAATTGAATTTTCAAAATATTCTAAAAAATTAGAAACTAATTCAATTACCAAAAATATTAAATATAATATAATTTTTATTAAAAATGAAAATGGCTGGCTTAGATTTGGTAATACAAATCATTTAAAAAAATTTTTAGATATACAATTACCTGAATTACTAAAATCAGATGATTAATTCTTGAGTATTCCCAAAAAGTTGGACAGTAGATAATTTAAAAAAGTCCATTCTTCAAAACCATTTAACCCTAATATAGCTAATGTATTATTTAGAGCTGGATATATAGAATCTTGGGGTAGTGGTACAATTAAAATAATTAATGAATGTTTGAATTATAAATTACCAGAACCTATATATAAATATGATAATTCAACTTTTTCTGTAGAATTTTACACCGACAAAAAAATAAAAAATACGTCGGAGAAAACGTCGGAGAAAACGTCGGAGAAAATTTTATTTTTTATAGATAAAAACCCTGAAATAACTATTTTAGAGTTGTCTGAAAAAATAGGAATAACTGAAAGGTCTATAGAAAGAAACATTCAGAAACTTCAAAAAGAAAACAAACTTGAAAGAGTTGGTTCTGATAAAAAAGGAAAATGGAAGATAAAATAGCTTTTATATAAAATTAACCTCATTTGAACCCATTCCAAAAAAAGTTTTTTTTCCTACTCCAGCCCATTCTCCATATTTTGCCAAAAAAGCAATCATTTTTGAAATGTTAATATCTTTAGTTTTTTTTCCTAATATTAAATTTCCAGTAAACCCTGTTACAGTAGTATTTTTTTTATTAGAATAGCCCAAAGAAAAAGTATTTACTTTTATGTTAGCTTCTTTTATAAAAAAGTATTTATTAACATAATCTAAAGCTTCATTTTTATCCATTTTTATTTCAGAAAAAGTATTATATTTATTTATAATAGATTCAAAAATCTTTGCAGGATCTGGAAAGGGGTATTCTCCTAAACTTTCTTCATTATTTATTCCTCTTCTTACAAAAGATGTTTCTGTTAGAAAATTAAATTCTATATCTGAATAAAAATCAGGTGTTTTTTCAAATAGTTCTTTTATTGAAATAGAATCTTCTTTTTTATAGCCCACTAAAATAAATTTTTTATAGTTTAGATCTATTAAATCTTCAAACTCATCTAAGTTTTTTTTAAGCTCTTTATCCAAAAGGTTATTATCTTGAGCTATTTTTATTTCAAATTCAAAGATATTTTCTTTTTTTTGTTTTAAAAAATCAATAGAAACAGGTTTTAAACCATTTTCTGGTTTTATAATTTCAGCGATTTTTTCATTATTTTTAGCAAACCAAGATACTACTTGTTTATTAAGCCCTTTTGAAAGAAGGTGTATATTTTCTATTTTTTCTTTTGTTTCTAGTACTATTTTATATTTTTGCATTTTTAACCTATTATGAATAATAAAATGGCATTATAGAAGATATTTTATATAAGTCTTCTTGTAATAGATTTTCCTTATCTAATAAATCATAAAAACCTAATTCTTTTAGTTTTTGAATTGTGTTAGGCAATTCTTTTTCTAGAGGTAAAATAACTTCTTTTTCAAAATTGGTATTTATTTTAGTTTCTAAAAGTTTTTTTGTATAAAAATTAAGTAAAAATATAGGTAATTTGATTAATTTTATTATATATTCATCATTTTCATATTTTTCTAATATAGAATCAAAAATTATGTTTGCCTTTTCATTTTCATTATTATTTAATAATAAAACACCTAACCATTTTCCTGTTAAAAAATTAGGGTATTTTGAAACATTTTTATTTTTAATAAAATTATCTGCAAAACTACTTAATCCTAGAATTTCTTTTTTTTCCAATTTTTGAGCTAAAGCACATAAATAAATTCTATGTAATAAACAAAATGGATCATTAAAATTAAAATTATCTATTTTTGATAAATTATAAATTAAATCTTTATTTTTATCTTGAGAATTTGTTTCTAATAAAAAATAATCTTCAGCTTTCTCAAGATCATCTTTTTTAAAATAGAGGCTAACTAAGTATCCTAGAGCTTTGTAATATTCAGAAGTGTTTTTATTACAATATTCAATATCTTCCTTAATATATTGTTCGGCTAAATCAAAATAATCTTTATCTTTATTAAAATTATATAAAAAAGCATAAGCTTGACCTAAAGTTCCAGAGATTTTTGCTAAATTAGAATCTTTTTTAACTTCTTGTTTTGTTAAATCTGTAATTTTTTTATACAAATCAAATTCTTCTTGTAGTTTATTTTCCCAACTATTAAATTCTAATCTATTAAAAAATATAGGAATACTTTTTAACTTAGTTTCTATTCTTTCTTGAAATAACTCATATATATTATTAAAAATAAGCTCTTGATTTTCTTCTATTAATTTAAAATAATTATCTATTTCATTTATAGAAATTTTCCCATTATGTGAATGTATTTTTATATAATTTTTCTCTAATATAAAAGTTATTTTTGCTTTTATTTGGTTATTTTTTATTAGGTTAATTTTGTTTTTTATATTAAATATAAAATTTTCTATAAAATCTAAGTTTTCATATTTAAGGCTATCTCTAATTATTTTACTTTCTAAATAATTTTTTAACTCTTGATAAAAATCTACTTCTTCTTTTTCGGATATTTTTGAAAAAAGTTTTATAATCAATTGCTCTAATTCATTTTTATTTTTTTTATTATCAGATGAAATATACTCAAATGCTAATAATAAAGCTGAAATTTTGTCATATTCAAATATATTTTCTATTTCTTGTGTATATCTTTTAGGCTGATATTTAAAAGCATTATGTATATTATATTGTTTTATTTTATCATTTGCATATTTTTCAATATACTTTTTATCTCTTATACAACCAATAAAAATATCTGCTAGTTGTAATTCAAATATTTGATCAGCTGGTATTATTTTAATTTTTATTTTATTTGAAAATCCTTTATATTTAAAAATATTTTTTATTTCCTCAGATATTTTATTGCAAATATTAGTCTCATATTCTTGAAGATTATTATATATTTTATCACCTAAAACTTTTTTGGTTCTTCTTGATGCAATAAACAGATTTATTTCTTCTATATCTTTATTTTCAAAAATAGGTTCATCTAAAATTTGAAAAATAGTAGAATGTAAAATTTCAAAATAACTAGATTGTTCGTTTATAAAATAAGAAGGAAAACCAGTTGAATTGAATATAAAATCTACATTTTCAAAAACAGAATCAGTTATAAATTGTATTATTTCAGGAACTTTTTCTGTAGGTACTTTTATATGAGAATCATTTTCTATTCGTCTATCTTCAAAATGTAAAGGTACATAATGTAAATCTTTTTTTATATTAAAAAGTTTATCATCATTATAATCATTACAAATAATTTGATTTATCTCATCTATTTTGGGAGCTATTTTTTTAAAAAAATTATTTTTGTTAAAATTAGATGAAACCCAACCACCAACAAAGTTAGTATTTTTATCTTTTGATTTATAAAAAGAACCTGTTTCATCTATGTATATGTTATAAGTTTTCATTTTAGTTTTTATTATTTTTATTTAAAATTATCTAAATAATAGATTTCAGAATCTATGGTTATAATATTATTTTCTAATGTTTCTAAAAGCCAAGAACTTGGTTTAATAAGAGTTATTTTATCAAATAGTTTTTTTGATTCATAAGTAATATTAAACTTTTCTGATATGCTCGTTAAGGTAAAATCTCTGTATGACATTTAATTAATCCTTTTTATTTTAAATTACATATCAGATGGTAATGGTAACACAGGTCTTTGCTTAAATTCATTATTTGATGTACCTGTTATAGTCATGTATCTTGTTTCACCTTTTTTTTCTAATTCTAATCCTTTATTATAGTTTAAAAGTATTTTTAATTCTTTTATTCTGTATATTTTCCAAAAATCAGATTCATGATTTAATTCTTTTTTTACAAAATCTTGAAAAATTTTTATTTTATCATCAATATTGTTAGATTCTTTTTGTTCTAACTCAGAAAAAAAGCTTTTATATCTTTCTACTCTATTTGACAAGTATAATTTTGGAGTTATTTTTATAGAACCTAATCCTAAAGGTTTTCCCATACCTATTTTATGATAACATTCTTGAGGTAATTTTATTGCTTGTAATAAAGCACCTAATTCAATATCAGATAAGTTTTCAAATCTAATTTTTCCTTTGAATTTTACATTAGGTTTTATAGCTTTTATTTTTGTGGAAACTTTTTCATTTTTTAAAGTATCTTTTTCTTCCCAATTTTGTCCAGACTTATGAAAATAAAACTTATTTCCTCTTATAGAAGAATCACCTGTATTATAATGACTTAAATTTTTAAGATTATCTGTAGATTGTGTTAGATAATGTTGAAAAGTTGTAGGTTTTGGTCCAAGTAAAAGTTTTGGTGTTTTTTCTTGCATAAGTACATCTTTCTGATCAGGTGTTACTATTGCATCTTCAAAAAATACTCTAGTTGCAAATTTACTTTCAACTCCAAAAATAGAATCTGTTATATCTATTATGTCTTTATTTTTATGATCTTCTGGAATATGGTCATAAATAGATTTTTCATAGGATAATCTGAACATAGGATTATAGCCAAAAGATATTCTAGTATTGTTTTTAGTATCTTTCCATTTTACATAAAAACATGGAACTCCATTAGATTTTTCTTTAGCATCTTTAATTAGATTTGGGATTTTAGAATCTCTTAATGTATCATCAAGATAACTTATTACATCTTCTTTAGGAATTAAAATATCTTTATCATTTTTAGGTTTTTTATTTACTATCCAATCAACTTCTTTATAAATAAGTTTTCCTTCTTTATTTTTTTTAGGTGGGGCATCTCCAGGAATTACTATAAATCTATCATTAAGATCAAAATATTTATAGGTTTTATATTTATCATTTAGGATTTTTTTAACTTCTGATTTATCTATTTCTTCAGGTTTATCTGAACAATGTGTAATATAATAATTTAGCCCTTTTTTATATAAAATACCTGAAGACATAATATATTTACCTGTTTTTTTACCACTCTCTCCAATTTCCTCAGGGTGCATTTTATCCATATAATTTTTTTTAACAGAATGGCACATATCAGCCATTGATCTAAAATACAAATATTTATCTCCTATAAAGTCTATTTTACTAAAACTAAGAATTTCTACTAAATTTCTAGTCATTCCTCTCAAAGAACTAGCAGGAATAGCATATTTACCTGTAGGAGAATAAAAATCTGAGTTAATAAATTTGGCATTTTTATCTTTCTTTTCTAATTCTTCTTTTTTCTCCAACTCATTCTTATTTAATAAATCTCTTATATATAGGGGGGTTTTAGTTTCTATTTCTAATTCTATATAACCAGTATTTGAGTATTCATCTTTTGTATGAAAGAAATCGTTATCAGGAGCATTTTTATACTCTATTACTTTTTCATGTAAAGGAACAAAGTTATAGGGAGCTTTTGCTTTTCTATTATTAGAAACTTTAGTCTGTGTTAGATTTAAAGTTGCTTGTTTTGGAAGGCTTTTTTCTTGTTCTATTTCACTAATAGCTTTTTTAGCATCTTCAGTGGATATTAAACCTGCTTTTGACAATAAATCTGCAAGTCCACCACCAGAAAAAGTAGATTCTTTTTTTCTATCTTGTCTTCCCATAATTAAACTCCTAACTGTACAAATTTTATAAAACGGCAATCTGAATAAATAGCTTGGTAAATAGAATTATATTCAACATAATTTCTGGTTTGTATAGCAACTCTTTTTTTACTAGTTGAGGTTTCAAAATTACCACCAATAATTAATTCTATTCCTCTTTTTTCTTCTAAAAGCTTAGTAAAAGCTTGATTTTCTAATTTTTCACTTTTTGTACCAAATAAAACTTGATTAACATCTACATATTCGGTTTCAGAACCTTGCTCATCTTTTATGTGTCTAGCTTTAAATTTATTATTAGTTTTCCAAATTAAAATTTCTTCATTTTCATTAAAAACTCTAATTTTTTGAATAAATTTGTCTTCAATATTACTATTATCATGAAATAAAAATGAATAATTATTAGTATTCTTTTTTAAGTAACCTATTTTAACTTCGTTATCTAGGTAAACTACTGTTATATATTTAGTACTATTTAGTTGATTATCCAAAAAATTTAAAATATCAGAATCTAAATCAAAATAATTATAAACAGATTTTATATCTTTTTTTACTTCATAGCTTAATTTTTCCATAATTTACTCCTTATAATTTACAAAAGAAGTAACAAAATTTTCTATTTTTTGTTTATCTTCCTCAGAAATTTTAAAATCTTTATTTAGTATTATTTTTTCATTATTCCAAGAAATAGTAGCCTCTTCTCCTTGAAAAACACCACTTCCGATATTTTTCTCTCCTCCAACTGCTAAATCTCCTGTCCATAAATCTTTTAAAACTAAAAGTAATAAACCAACTTCATGAGGTTTAAATTTGTTTATAGTAATAGAAACATTTTTTATTTTTGAATTACCAACATCTTTAAAAAGTGGCATAGTGTCAAATAAAGCTCCTTCTATTGTTCCACCTGTAAACCTATCTATTTTTATTCTAGTTTGCATTTCAGCAATAAATTTTGGAAGAACAACTTCATCAATTTTTACTTTACTTTTTACAGCTCTATCCTTTTTATATTTATTATCAACATTACCAAAAAGCTTTAGTATTAACTCAGGTTTTTTTTCTAATGTTTTTGAAATTTTTTCAGCCCTACTTCTAAAAGCTCCTTTTAAAGAAGTTCCACTTATAATATCATCATCACCAGATTTTAGATGAACAGCATCAGAATAATTATTGTTTTCATTATAAGAACGAATAATGATAGAATTTTTTAATGAAAAAGAAGCATTTATATAAAAAGTATTATCTATTAAATCAAATGGTTCTAATTTTTTATTTGTATTATTAGAAAAATCTTTTCTTAACCATTTTAAAACATCTAACTTATTAGAAAAATCTAAATAACAAATACTTTTTTCTATTAGTTTAATTTTTCCAAAACCACTATTAGTTTTTGAACCTATAGATATTTTACTATTTTCTAATAAATTAACTATTGTACTAAGTAGTTTCCATTCTAAATCATAATTTTCTTCAAAAATATCTAATTCTAATTTTAAATTAAATTCTAAATCTTTTTTTACAACTTCAAAATCATATTTAGCTTTATCTTCTACAATACCAGTTTTATTTTCTATTTTTATACCATCTCTGATTTCAATACTATTATTAATATTTTTAGATAAAATAAGATCTGAACAATAAATACTACTTTTTTCTCCAGTATTTTTTTCTGTAAATCCCCAAATATTTTTTAAATCTATATTATCAACTTTTATTGTATGTTTTAAAACACCTATAAAAGAAGTAGCAGGAATATAAGGGTTTCCATTTGTATCTCTTAAAATATCTGTATCAGTATTTTCATTTTTACCACTACCAACTCTTGCAGGAGAAATTAATTTTATTTTTCCATTTAAAATAATTTTACCTTTAATATTTTTTTTATTATTCATCATTTTTATCGTCCTTTTTATTTTTTATCATAGATGTAAAAAATGAATTGAAGTATGTTTTAAAAGCTTTTTGTATTAAATTAGTATCTTCTGAAGGATTATATTTTATATCTTTAAGTAAAGGTTCTAACTTTGATAGTTCTGCTATAATTTTTTTAAATTTAGATTCTATAGAAATAGTACTAAAAAACTCTTCTAAAGTTTTATTTTTATTATTACATCTTTGTAATTGGTCTTTTGCTGTTTTTCTTAAATTTTTAATTTTATCTTTAAAAATACTTTCATCATAAGAAGTATTTACCATTAGCTTTAATCTTCCCAATAATGATTTGTTAGGCGTTTTTAAAAAATCTTTCATATCAAATATAGCGTAAACCGATAATTTTTCTAATATTATTTTTTGAATAGCATATATCATTATATCTTTGGAAATTTTTGGTATTTGATTTTTTGGCTTTTTAATATCATTTATTTTTTTCTTTATTTCTAATAATTCAAATTCATTTTGATAATCAACTAAGAATCTACCAAACCCTTCATTTGTTCTTTCTCCTAAACCAATGTTATATAAGGATTCTATTTGTTTTTTTCCATTATTATTTAAAATATCTAAAGTAAAACAAGAACCAGCTAAAAATATGTTTTCAGAAGGTTTTTTCATTTTCCAAATGGAAACAAAATTTTCTGTAATAGATGTTTTAATAAAAGCTCTAATTATTTTTATATCATTACCAAGATAATTTTGTAAATCATCTATATTTGTTGATGAATAAGCATTTTTATTATAGATAATAGCATCTGAAATTAAGGTTAAATTTATTTCATTACCTAGTTTTAACTCAGATGAATCTTTAGTTTCTAATTCTATATTTACTTTACCGTATTGTGCAGTTTTTGATCTTCCAATAAAAGCACAAAATTTCTTTTCAAAAAACTTAAAAAAATCATCTAAATCTTTTTTATCACCTAAAATTTCACCTTGAAAAACTTGTTTTTCTGAGATTGATTCATAATGAAAAATTTGTTTTTCTTCAATAGCGTGATGAAAATTTATATTTTGTTTTATAGGTTCAAAAGAAATATCTTTATTTTTTATATTTCCAAATTTCGAAATACTTTTTGTCTGTTTTTCTTCGTCTTCAAAACTTCCATCATCTAATAATAAATCAAATATATTTTCTCCTCCTTTTTCTTGCTGTACAGAAAATGGTATTGGGTAATTTATTACAGGGCTCTCACTATTACTTAATATATAAGCATTTGAAAATTTTAAATTTCCATCTAAAAACCATTTTTTAAAAATATCATTTTGATGAGCTTCTTTTAATTTTTCTTTTTTTATATATTTTGAAGCAAAAACACCTAAAATAGTATTTCCATTTATATATTTATGTGTATTAACTGTGTTTATTTCACCAGAGTCTGATGCTATCAAAACTGGGGCTAATGTAGTAATTTTATATTTTATTTGCATAAAGCCTCCAATTTTTTTAATAAAGTATTATTTAACAAGTTATTTTTATCATCATAAATTTCACAAGAAATTTCACCAAAACCTCTTGTTCTATTACTTCCTATTCTTCTTAAGTTTATACAAGCCAAAATAATAAAATCTAAAATAAGTTCACGCTCATTATTTATATCCAAAAAACCTTCAAATTTAAGTCCTTTTTTTAATACTCTTGATGTTCTTAATGAATGATCTTTAGAAACACCATCTTTTTCATCTATACAAGTTTGTTGCCTTATATCCGTAAAAAATGATGTTATAAGGTTTTGAGAAATAAACTTTGATATATCTTTTTCAGTAGTAAAATATTTCAGCCATTCATAATTATTATTGTATTCTTCTATAGTTAAATTTGAAAAATTAACTTCAGATTGAATATTTTCATAATTATTTCCAAATACTAAATCTAAAGGTAAAGTTTTTCCTATATTAGAATTAAAAAATATTTCAGAAATTTCTTTAAGTGAATCTTTTAAACAGCCTTTTATTCTTTTTGCAGGTATATAAGGTATTCCTAAATCATCAAAAATTATGTCAGAATCTATTACAGCTCCATAACCTTCGCCAGAAGCAATTAGTGCATCAGATTCTAATGAAATAATTAGTTTTAATTGCATTATTTAACCCTCTTTTAGTAAAAATTGTGGATAAAATTCTATAAGTTCCACCATATCAAGATAAGGTGTAACACTATCTTGAAATAAATCTTTTTCATAGTGTTTACCTTCAATTTTTGGTAGTATTTTATTTCTATATCCAAGAGCTTCAATAAAAGTTTTTATAGAATCATCTCCTAATGTAATAATTTCTCTAAGCTCTTTTATTTTTGATGAAGGGAAATTATTTTTTAATTCTATAGAATTTTTTATAAAATTATCAAAATTTCGTATATTTTTTTCTTTTGAAATTAAATAAGGTCTAAAAATAAGGCTTCCATTAGGAGTACTAAAATGATTATTTCTTATTTCTTCAAGAGATCCAAAAATTCCACCAGAAGATATATTAAAATCTATCATAGATGAATTTATTTTTTCTTTTTTTCTAAAATTCTTGGCATTTGCACATAGTTCTTCTGCTATTTGATATCCTTTAAAAAAAGGATATTTAGATTTTATTATAGAAACTCCTGCACAAGCAGTTAATTTTAAATCACCACTATTTTTTTCAAATTTTTCTAAAAAAACTTTAGCAAAAGGTATTCCTAATTTTCCAGCACATACAAAAGTTATATCATCACCACCTATTATTATTGGACGTATTGGTAAAAAATTTTCTTTTATATCAAATTCTGAAGATTTTATATTAGGTATATTTTCTACAACCCAATTTATTAAAGCCTGAAAAGCTTTTTCTGTAATAGAAGAGATTTCTTTTGAAAGTTCTCTTATTTCATCTAAACTTTTAGTTTTTCTAAACTTTTCTCCAATATCATTTCCATCTATATGAACTATAGCAATATGATTTTTTTCATTTTCTTTTTGCCCCAAATTTTCAAGTTTATCTGGAAATTCTATATTTGGATACTTTGAAAGATAATTTTTATAACTTTTATTTGATTCTTTAGAAGCTTTTATTTTTGCCATAGAAACCATAGAAACATATGCCTCTATACTTGCATCTAGTTTTTTTGATGTTTTATTTTTTGCTTCTTCTTCCTCAATATAAAATTCTTCTGCTGATAAACCTGTTCTAGGACATTCTAAATTAAAACCATGTCTTGGGATTGTAGTAGAATAACTATATTTTGCTTTGTTTTCTCTTAATTTTTGAAAAAGCTCTTTTTTAGATTTTTCAAAACTATTAAGATCAAAATTATTAATAGCTGATATAGGTTTACAATCTGGAGCTTTTACCAATAATTCTTTTGTCCATTCTTTTATAAAATCTATTGCGTTTGATTCTTTTTCAAAAAAAACTAGGGCATTTCCTCCTCCAATATAACCTATGGGGGTTTTAGGTAAAACCAAATTTTCTGTTTTCCAATCATCTATATTAATATCTATATCCATAGTTTTCTTATAACTATCTTTTAAAAAGGAGTTATAAATTTCTTGAATAAGGTAAGAAGCTCCTAAATTATCTTTTAGTTTATTACTTTCAAAAATATATTTTTGAATTGAAGTAATATCCAGTAATACTGCAAATACATTATTATTCATATTTAACCCTCAATAAATTCTAAAATTTTTTCTTGTAAAATATCTTTTTTTAAATCTTCAAAACTTAAACAAATAAAACTTTTTTCATCATTTGTATTTAAACTATTTTGTAACTTTTCATTTTTTTCATAATCTAAACAAGTTATTAAAATACTTTTTGCTTCATCTCCACCTAATTGTTTTGCTCTTTTTAAAACTTCAAAAGCCTTAGATTTAGCCATATATTTATCATCAGTTGTAGAACATGAAATAGCAAAAAGTTGATAACCTTTTATATATGTAATATCAATCTCCATATCAGTTTTTTTAGGATCTTTACAAATTTTGGAACTAATTAATAATTCATTTTGCTTATCACTAATATCTAAAATTTCTTTTATTGAATTAAAAACATAATATTCTAATAATTTACCATCTAAAAAACCTGAAGTGAAATCTGTTTGTTTATTGGAAATTATTTCTTTTAAATTAAAATTTTTATCAAAAATACTATATTCATTTGGTAAAGAGTCAAGTAATTCTTTAAAAATAGCATTAGGTTGAAAATTTTCAAATTTACTTTTATCAATATCTTTAGCTTTTTCTAGTAATTCCCCATTATTATCTGAAAACATTTCTCTTTTATAGCCATTTTCAGATTTAAAAAAACTTTCAAAATTTTCTTTATCAGAAAAGATTTTTTCTATTATTTCTAATGAAGTATCTAAATTTATTTTTCCTATATTTTCACTACCACTTTCTGTATAATTATGAAGCTTAGTTAAATCATCAAAAGTTATTTTTATTTCTTTTCTCAAATCATTACTTATGTAATCTTCTTCTAAATCATCATATATTTTGAAATTTTCTGCATTAAGATAAGAAAAAGATATTTTTTTTAAAAATTCATTTTCTAGTGTTCTGTAAGAATGAACAACCATGGATTTTGTTCCGCCTGTATAATTCAGATGAATTATTCTATTATTTTTTTTATCTTCCTTAATTTTATCTATTATTTTTTCTTGTATATCAATTTTTATTTCTTTACTAGCTCTTTCATTAGATATTTCTATATCTTCAAAACTTAATTCTTTATTTATTGATTTTAAGTACTCTTTTATACATGTTGTTAAATTATTTTTATATTTCTCAGTACCTTCTGAATAAACAAGCCATATATTTTTTAAATTATAGTTTTCTTTTATAAAAAATTTAGCTACAACTAAGTTAGGTAAAGGATTTGTACCTATAAGTAAAATTAAATCTGTTATATTTTTATTTCCCATTTTATTCTCCAAAACATTTTCATAAATACATATTATACTCATAACCATTAAAAAACAATGTTAATATTTAGTTAATTTTTATTCTCATTAATATCACTAGCATAATTGCTAACAGATTCGGAAATTTTTTCTAATTTTTTATATAAAAAACCTCCTATTTCTTCTTTATAAGTATTTGCAATAATTCCCAAAATAGCACCAACAACAATTTGTCCTAATTGAATCATTTTAAATTTCCTCCTTTTTATTAATAAAACTCATAACATCATTACTACTTTTTAAAACACCTTGTATAACAAGAGCAGAAACAACTGTTAATAACGTATATCCACCTTTTTTAATAATTACTGCAACAAGTTTATAAACCCAAAATGGAACGTTTCCCATAATTTTTACCTCTAAATTAAAATTCTATATTTTATTGTAAATCTTAAAAAAACAAATAATATTTTTATTCTCATTCATTCTCATAAAAAAATTTTCTTCTTATTTTTTTGAGGTCTAATTTGCTCTTTTTGTAATAGTTATGAGTAAATTTTAATAAAAAAAATTCCAATAAAAATGAGATTATCTGTGAAAAAATAATTTTATACCTAATAAATATTTCAAGAATTTTTTTATTTTTATATAACATTTACATTGTTATCAAAGTAAAAACTACTTTTCACTTTTCACTAAGTTTTTAAGTTATAATTAAATCTAATGTATTTTTTTTAATAAAAATGGAAGAAAAAAAATTAAAGCTATTACCACTAGGTAAGCAAATATTTAGCGAAATAATAAAAAAAAATAATCTCTATATTGATAAAACAGAAGAGATTTATAAATTATTTGAAAATGGTGAAAAATATTATTTTCTCTCACGTCCAAGAATGTTTGGAAAATCACTTTTAGTTAGTACATTAGAATCTATTTTTAATGGAGAAAAAGAACTATTCAAAAATTTATGGATATACAATAAAATAGACTTCAAAAAATATCCTGTTATAAAACTAACCATGAATGATTTAATTTATTCAGAAGGTGTAAAAGGATTTAAAAACTCCCTTTTAGATCAAATTAATGATATATATAAAATTTATAATATAAGACTAGAAAGTACTAATCATAAAATAGCATTTAAAAATCTTATTCATGAACTTGCAAAAATAGAAAAGGTGGTTTTACTTATAGATGAATATGATAAACCAATAATAAATTATATAGAATCAAATAAACTTGAAATAGCAAAAGAAATAAAAGAAATATTAAGAGAATTTTATGAAACAATAAAAGCAAACGATAAATACTTACACTTTGTTTTTTTAACGGGCGTTTCTAAGTTTTCTAAAACATCAGTTTTTTCTACTTTAAATAACCTTACAGATATGACAACAAATGAAAAATATGCAAAAATATTAGGAATAGAAGAAGAGGATGTACATGGATATTTTAAGGAAGAAATAAAAATTTTAGGAAAAAAATATAATGAAAATGAAGAAGAAATAAAATCAGGTTTAAAAAAGTGGTATAACGGCTATTCTTGGAATGGAAAAGATTTTTTATACAATCCATATTCATTACTTTTACTTTTTGAAAACAATGAAATAAAAAATTATTGGTCTAACACAGGAACACCAGATTTTTTGATAAAAATAATAAAAGACAGAGAAATAAATCTAAAAGAATTAGAAAATATAGTTTTAGATGAAATTAACTTTGAATCTTACGATATCAATAATATGAATATATATGCACTACTTTTTCAAACAGGATATTTAACAATAAAAGAGGTAATGTATAAAGGCTATGAAAAAAAATATGTTTTGAGTTACCCAAATATGGAAGTAAAAGAATCTTTTCTAAATCTAGTTTTAAAAGAATTTTCAATTAATAAAAATGATTTTAAGTCAATAAAAATATCTAACTTAATAGAAGTATTAAAAAAAGATGATATAAAAGAATTTATAGAGGTAATAAAAACAATTTATGCAGATATTCCTTATGATATTTTTATAAATGATCAGGAAAAGTACTATAGTACTGTTTTATATTTGATTGTAAGTTTAATGGGTACAAAAATAACAGCAGAAATGGAAGTAAAGACGCATCGCAATGCGTCTCAACAAGGAAGAATAGATGCTGTAATAGAAACAGATACAAGTATTTTTATTTTTGAATTTAAAATAGGTTCAGCAAATAAAGCAATGGAACAGATAGAAGAAAAAAAATACTATGAAAAATATTTAGGTGGAATTAAAAAAATCTTTTTAGTAGGAGTTGGTTTTAGTACCAAAAAGAAAAATATTTATAGTTATGTTATAAAAAATAAATAATATTTTTATTCTCATTCATTCTCATAAAAAAATTTTCTTCTTATTTTTTTAAGGTCTAATTTGCCCTTTTTATAATATTTATGAGTAAATTTTAATAAAAAAAATTCCAATAAAAATGAGATTATCTGTGAAAAAATAATTTTAAAAACAAAAAAAATTCAATAATTAGAGTATGAACAATATTTTATTAATGAGGATTTTATTATGACAACATATTTATTTTTTGATATTGAAACAGTAGTAAATGAAGATTTTTTTTATAAAACAGCTTCTGAAAAGCAAAAAGAAAAAAAAGAAACTGAAAATGATTTTTTTATGCCTAGTATATATCATGTTCCAGTAGCTTTATCTTGCTTATATGCTGGAAGTGATAAAAAACCTAGATTTGTATCTTATTCTAATCCTAATATTTCAAATTTAGGTATTTTAGAGAGTAAATTTTTTGAAAATTTAAATCTTATAATGGATTGTAATAAAAAATATTATGAAAAAGATAAAAAAGGTAAAAATTTTAAAGATATTCACCCTATTTTAGTTTCTCATAATGGGCATAATTTTGATTTACCTATTTTAACTTTAAGGGCTATGAATAATCATGAAAAATTACCTGAAGGAGCAAAAGAAGGTTTAAAAGAATATCTTAATGATAGTGATACATGGGAAAAAAGCCGAGCTAATTATACAAATAAGTATTCTAAATTTAATATAGATACGTATAAAATTTTTAATTCTAACTTAAAAGCTATTTGTGAATTATTTGGTATAGAAGCAAAAACAGAAATGGATGGTTCTAAAGTTAGAGATTATTATGCAGAAGAAAAATATCATGAAATAGCAAAGTATTGTGCAGAAGATGTTTTAGCCCTTTCAAGAGTTTTTAATAAGTATCTTATTGCAAAAGGTGAAAACTCTCTAAATCTACCTAGTTCTATAGAAGAGTGTGAAATCAAATTATTATAAGTATTTTTTTTAAATGAGAATAGTTGAGAATAAAAATTTTTTCTCACTTTGAAAATGCAATAATAATAATAAACGGGTTAATACCCAATATAAAGAATATATTTTTTAATGAGGTGTTTATTTATGAAATTAGTGGAAATAATTTATTTATTAATACTTTTAATCTTGTTTTTTAGTTAATAGAGTATTTGTAATAGGATTAAAATTTTGGAGGTTTAAAATATGTCAGTAAATTTAGTAGCTCAATCAACTTCTGGATTAGCCTTTTCTATTATAAATCTTTCTATATCTGCTTGTAATAGTTATGTAGATTATAAAAAAGTAGTTGAAACTACTATACAGTTAGAAAATAGATATAAATTTTTATTAGAAGATATAAAACAAAAAACTTTAGAGCTAAAATTACTTGAAGAAAAGTATTTAGCTAAATTAGAAATAAAAAAAGAGCTAATTAATGCTATTAAAACCGATTATTTTGTAAAAGAAGAAAAATTTAAGCTGAAAAAAGAGTTTTTTGTTTCTAAGGAAAATAAATTAAATAGCATTTCAAAAAAGATTTCAGAATTAAAAAAAATTAACCCTAATTCTGAGGAATTAAAGACTTTAGAGTGTATTTATAGAAAAATGTTAATTGATAATGTGAATATTTATTAGGAGGATTTTATTATGACCAATTTACCAGCAATTATACAAGGTGTAACTTCTTTTAGTGGAGTAGCTTCTTCTATTGGAGATATTGTTAATACACATCAAAAAGGTAAAATAGATATTGAATTAAAAAAACTAGATTTTGAAAATAATAAAACTATGGGTTTAATTGGAGGAGGATTAGAAGTTATAGGAAATTTAGTTTCTTTAGGTTCTAATATTGTTTCATTATATGATAAAAAAGAACTTACAAAGCAATCTGAATATAGTTTTTTATATCAAAAAGAAGTTACAAAACAGAAAGAATTTGATTTTCAAAAAGAACTTGAATTAATAAAAGCACAAAAAGAAGCTTGTATAATGCAAATAGAATCAAAAAACACTGAAAATGCTATTACTCTTGGTAAATTAGATATTGCTAAAAAATTACAAGCACAATCTGATAAATATTTTGACTTATATCTAGAATCTAAAGATCAGAATTTTTTGAAATTACATAGTGAAATACAATTAGAACTAGCTAAGTTTTTATCTTGATTTATCAATAAAATTAAGCTCTCCTTCGTGGTTTAGTACCTTCAGTGGTGTTGTCGAGTAATTATGTAAGATTAAAAAAGAGGTAAAAATATGACAAACTATTATAATAAAGCAAAAAAATATAATTCTAATTATAATACTTATTATTCTTCTAAAAATCATAAAAATACCTCTTATGAGGTGCCTTCTATAGATCCTGTAGTTGCTTTGGTTGGATTAGGTTCTGCTATTTTAGGTGGTATTATCGGATATTTTTATGCTTCAACTGAGTCTGAAATAAAGTATCAAGAAAATGTTTTAATACCTCGTATTGATGAATTAGAATTAGAAGCTATTCGTTTACAAGAAGTAATAAAAAGAAAAACTATTATTTCTAATTCTGAAAAAAATAGCCTATCTTCTTGGTTTAATAATTCTAATCAAATTTTTAATGAATCTAAAAACTCCTTCGAGTTAACCAATTCAAGTGAAGACGTTGCTCCTGAAATTCTAAGGCAGGTATTGGAAGTAGTACTTAATAAAAATGATGATTTTGAAAAAAAACAATTGCATTTGGAAATAAAAAATATTGGAAAAGATATTGGAAGATTAAAAAAAGAATTAAAAAATGAAAATTTAACTTTTAATGAGAGAAAAGAACTTAAAAAGGCTAAAAATATTTTATATGAAAAATTAGATGCTAAAAAATTAGAATTGAATAATCTTAGCTCACCCCAGCCAATATAGCCCTCTTTCTAAGCTATTATAGCTATTCCCGAAAAAACAAGCACTATAAATAGGCAAGTATCCTATAGACACATACTCTAAAATTAAGGGCGTTATAATTAACGTTCTTTGTAGCAAGTACTTGAGCCTATAATAGAACGGAAACCTAACTCCACAGGGGGTGTCCAAAAAGTGTGCGTTAATTATAACGCCCATACGAAAACACTGGCTTTCACCCTAGTCTTTCGTAAAAAAAAGACCTATAAAAGGCTTTTTTGGACATCCCCATAACATTTAGGGGTAACCCGTTCTAAAAAAGAAAAAATTTGTTAAAAATAGTATAACAAAACTACCAGAATAGTTGTAGATAAGGGAAATTTTAATAAAAATAAAAAATAATAATGGAGGTTTTATGCTTATTGTTATTGTGTATGATATAGAAAAAAACTCTAAAAGAACAAAAATATCAAAAATTTTAGAATGTATTGAAAAAGCAAAAAATTGTAATAATTTAGATGAATTAAGAGGTTTTGAAGGTTATTCAAGTTCTATATATTTTAAAATTTTAAAAAATGAGTTTGAAGATTGGGGATTTTTTAAAAGAGTAAAAAGACCTCTAACAGATCCTATAAATACTCTTTTAAGCTTTGGATATACTATTTTATATAGTTTTATAAGTTCCATAATTACACTAAATAATTTAAGCCCATATATAGGTTTTTTTCATACTTTTTCATCAGGTCATTCTGCTTTAGCATCAGATATTATGGAAGAATTTAGAGCAATGGCGGTAGATAAAGTAGTTTTTTATGCAATAAATAATAATCTTTTTTCTAAAGATGATTTTGTAATAGAAGAAGAAAAAGCGTGTTATCTTTCTTATGAAGCAAAAAAGAAATTTATAGAGTTATTAGAAGAAAATTTTGATAAAAAATATTTTCATAATGCTACTGGTTTTAATGTTAATATAAAAAGGTTAATAGATTTACAAGTAAAACAATATCTAAAGCTTTTGAATGAAGAAAATTTTGAATATAAAGGTATGATTTTTTAGTTTTTTATATTATAATTTTTTATGGCTAAGAACTTTTACAATTTAATATTTTTAGTAATTAAAAAAAAATCTTATGCTATAATTAAATATAGTTTAAGTAGGTACTTTTAAGGCTTTTTTGAAAGCAAGGTGTATCAATGCTTTAACAAAGATTTAACAATTTTTGTTTAAGAAGAGGTTAAAACGGTAATTTTGTTACATTGCTTAATAATGAAACTATTACCAAGACAGTGTTCTAAGAGGTGGCTCTTTTAAGAGTACCTTTTACCCGACAGGGATTGAAACCTAAAAAGCTTACAAGCATTGTAAATTTCACTGTTTACTTTTAATAGTACCTTTTACCCGACAGGGATTGAAACTAAAAATAAAGGTGCATTAAATTTTTATAAAACCACTTTTAATAGTACCTTTTACCCGACAGGGATTGAAACTTTACCTTTGATAAATCTAGGTCCATTATACATCTTCTTTTAAGAGTACCTTTTACCCGACAGGGATTGAAACTAAGGAAGAAACATTTATTAAATATCTTGGTTTATCTTTTAATAGTACCTTTTACCCGACAGGGATTGAAACTGGTTATAAAAAGCAATTTTTGAAATACCTTTGTTGAACTTTTAAGAGTACCTTTTACCCGACAGGGATGAATTGGTGAATGGTGAATGGTGAATCGTGAATGGATAAGAAAAATTAGGAAAAATCACCAGTTTTTTTATTTGTAGTATATTAAAATCGGATCACGACTCACGCTTCACTGTTTACGCTAAAAAAAGTACCTTTTACCCGACAGGGATTGAAACTTTAATTCCTTTTACTTTATAATAATAATCATACTTTTAAGAGTACCTTTTACCCGACAGGGATTGAAACAAGTAATCTCTTAACTCTTTTACTCCTTTCGTAAGTCTCTTTTAAGAGTACCTTTTACCCGACAGGGATTGAAACTTAATTCGATATAATATTTAATTTGTGGAAAAGTATCTTTACTTTTAAGAGTACCTTTTACCCGACAGGGATTGAAACTTGAGTTGAATATTTTTCTAAATTAATAAATGAACTCTTTTAAGAGTACCTTTTACCCGACAGGGATTGAAACTTCACACTCTAGGAATTGTACTTTTTTCTTTACTATCTTTTAAGAGTACCTTTTACCCGACAGGGATTGAAACATCTCTAACTCTCTCGATTTCTTCATTTAATGGATTCTTTTAAGAGTACCTTTTACCCGACAGGGATTGAAACTTTACCTGCTCCTTGTAGTTCGGTTTTATAATGAGACTTTTAAGAGTACCTTTTACCCGACAGGGATTGAAACATTAGTCAAAGCGGGGCAGTACCAAGGGAGTAGTTTCTTTTAAGAGTACCTTTTACCCGACAGGGATTGAAACAAAAGCAGGTTTTAGTTAAATTGCAGTTATTAAAAACTTTTAAGAGTACCTTTTACCCGACAGGGATGAATAAGTGAAAAGTAAAAAGTTAGAAGTGAAAAGATTAGTAGATTATAGCTATTCTCTTATAAATGAAGTACAAAATTAATTGTAAAAGTTGCTTATAGTCATCCTCAAGTCATGCTGAACTTGATTCAGTATTGATTCAGGATCTAAGTAACTTTTTATAGGTTTAAAATAAGAAAAACACACTAGATTCCGTATGCTACTACGGAAGGACAAAGTGTGTTTTTATAATAATTTTAAGTATAGATAATTATAAACTTGTATGCTAAAAAAATGGGAATAGCTATAAGAGCTAATCACGACTGCTTACTTAGCTTGTCGAAGTATCACGCTTCACTGTTTACGATGAAAAAGAGTACCTTTTACCCCATTGTCAGAACTATGATTATCAAATGATTTATACGATTAACTATGATATAAAATCATCAAAAATCAGTAAAATCACAAGAATCATAGTCCCTTTTACCAGATACTTGAATTTGTTTTAAAAAATTTTTGTTGCAGTATTTAATGTATAAAAAGTGCTTTTGCCAGAACCATTTTTTGAAATAATATTATCTGAAACAAGTTCTCTTAAACGTACTTTTAGTTTTCCATTGTCCTTTAAATTCATCAATTTCAGCTATTAAATTTAAAATTTCATTTGTTATATTAATTAAAGGTATTTTCATAATACATATATTTTATCAAAAAATACCCGTATCTATACCCGAATATACCCGAAATAAATATTTCTTAATTTTTTCTAATCTATATTTTAAATTAGATTTTACTCTTTAAAATACTTTGTTTTTCTTACCATAATTTCTAAAAATAAAATTAAGACCTCCTTCGAGGTATTGAACCCCGAAGGAGGCTGGGGACGGGGGCTGTGCCCCCGAATCCCCCCATTACTCCGACGCAGAGCTTCGAGGAATTCTATAAGATTAATTTTGTAAAAATTTACTAATAATTTTAACTAAATCTTCAGGTTTTATTTTACTTCTTGAGCCATCAAGATTTCTAGGTGCTCCTCCAATAGTTGAGCCACCACCCCAACCATTTTCTATAGTATTTAAGTGCTCTAAAATATATTTTACAGGAAAATCAACAAATTCTGACTTTTTTGCAATACTATATGCAAAACTACCATCTTTTTGTTCATTCCATGTTATAAATTTATTATAACCTTCTAAATATAATCTACCCATAACCAAATAAGAATCACTATTTACCATTATCCAATCTGAGTTTGTATCAGGATAAATTTTATAAATTACTTCATTATTTTGTTTTTTATATTCAAATTTATTTTCAATCATCAAATAAAAATTATTTATACATTCCAAAAGTAGTTCTTTTAAATTATAATTACCATATTCTTTTTTATTTTTTAAGTCGTATATTTTATTTACTACATTATTCATAAAAATATTAAAAATTTCTTTTTCTTCTATTTCTAATGGATAAGATGGACCATGAGCATCTATTAACCCTATTATTCTTGTAATTTTTTTAGCATAAGCATTTTTAACTAATTCTGGTTTTAAAAGTAAAGCAACAGAAATAACAGTATCTCCATCTACATCATTTACATAAACATTATATCCTGATGGAGCAAAATCTAGTAATAAAGCATCTAAAACTTGAACACAAGTAGCAGACGAAACATGCCTTATACAATTATCATGATGATCAAAAGAGTAAATTTTTTTTTCATTATCTATAAAAGGACCTCTTACAGAACCGTCTAATGCTATTGATTTATGAGGTAAATCTGAAATATCCCAAATTTTTCCTCTTTCAACTATTAAATTAATATTCAAAATAGTATAAATTCTATTGTTTTAAGGATAATAATTTTTATTTTAGCATAAAAAATATTTTGTCAGACCAAAAATTTTCTGAAAAGTTACGCAAAACGTTTTGCGTAACTTTTTCATTTTTTTTGTCTTATGGCTAATCCGATTTTTTAATTTACATTATTTTGCTCTCAAAAAAGGGCACCCTTTTTTATTTCCCCTACAGAAATACTGGATTTGGAACTAATTTTTTTCTTGAAAAATAACTTTTTAGAAATACTTTTATGTCTTATATTTGTATTTTATTTATATAGGAGTAGCTATAATACTGTTTTGTTTCATTTCGTGGTAAACGCAAGGCTTACCACTACATTACACAATTACTTTTCACTTCTAACTCTTAACTATTCACGACTGCCTACTGAGTCTATCGAAGTATCACGCTTCACGTTTCTATTCTTCTAACTTCTAACTTTTCACTTCTAACTTCTCACTCTTCACGACTCACGACTCACGATTCACGCTTCTTCTCACTTCTCACTTCTAACTTTTAACTCTTCACTATTCACTCTATTCATTACCTTAATTTATCTGGATGCCAAGGAAGTATAAAACCAACTAAAAAACTAATTATAGCTATAGATATTAAATGTCCACCTGTTAAAATAATAATAAGAAATATAGCTAATATTGATAAACTATTTTTTAAAGTAATAAATAAAACATTAAAAATTGTTATTTTTGAAAAATAAAAAGTATCTTTAGGATAATAAAACCATCTTATTATCATACCTAAAATAATAGCTAAAAGCGTTTCTAATTTAATAAGATCTGTATTATATGGTATAAGAATATAAAAACTAGGAATCAGAAAAAATAAATTAAAAAAGAAAAAGGGTAAAAATATTTTACAATATAACTGTCCTAAAAATAATGAATTACTTTGATCAAAATTAGGGGCTACTTTTTGCAAAATAGATTCAGGAGCTTTTTCTGGTTTGTCCATTTCAACAGTATTTTTATAATGTTTTACGGGTTCAATTAGTTGTCCTATAACAAATCCAAAACTAAAAATCATTATCCTTAAGATAATTTCTGAAGTTTCTTTTTCTATAAAAATTAAAAATAAATTAGCAATTATTATTATAAATAAAGGAGATTCTACCACTAGCCAAGGTAGTAATATTCTAAATTCCCAAGGTGTTTTTTTATAAAAATCAGGTTGTGTTTCTTGCCATTTTTTATTTAGTTTAGATAAATTTTTTAATCGTGATTCAATTACCCATCCTGTCATTAAGCCATTTAAAAACCAAAAAATTAGTAGCCAAGAAGAGGATAAATCTACAAAATCGTCTCTTTTTTTGATAACAAAATTTTCTACTTCTTTATTATTTATTTGAGAAAGTGTGAATTTATAAAAGTATAAGCCTAAAACTACTTCAAAAGAAAAAACTATTATCATAGCAATAAGCCATAATAATAGAAACGAAAACATTTTTTTATCCTCAAGAATAGTAAAAAGTAAAAAGTGATAAGAATTAAATATCTATTTACGACTGCCTACTGAGACTGTCGAAGTATCACGATTTACGATTTACGTATTTTACTTCTTACCTTTTGTATCTCTATCTTCATCAAGAGAATCCATAGATAAGTCAAAATCACCTAAAATATCATCATCTTCTGTAGCTACTTCATCAACAACTTCAGTTTCTGATTTTTCAAAATTTATAGCAGGAGCTGAAGCTTCAACTTCTTCTACATCAAGATCATCTACTGGTAATTCTTCCATTAACTCATCATCAAGTGGTAGTTCATCTAATTCAATATCATCAGCTAAAAGATCTTCATCAGAAGGTAATTCTTCTGCAAAATCAACTTCATCTGCAAAGTTTTCAACAGGAAGTTCTTCTGCATGATATTCTTCATGACTTTCATCATGACTATTACCATTCATAAAAGCATCTTCTTGTAATTCTTGCTCTAAAGAATCCATAGTTTCTTGATATTCAGAAATTTGATTTTCAAGTTCTTTTACTCTGTTTTCTAAAGAAGCAGCTTTTTCATTAGCTGATTTTAGTTTTTGTTCATATTCATTTATTTTAGCACTATCTAAAGCACCAACTGCTACTGCACCAACGGCTGCACCAGCTAAAGCTCCTCCAGCACCCATTTCGGTTACTTTTTTATTTAAAACATAAACATTAGTTTCTAACTCGTTGATTTGTTTTAAATATTTTTCAACCATTTTATCTTTAGCTTCTACTTTGCTATTAAGATCAAATTTTTCTTGCTCTAATTTTCTTATAGCTTCTTCTTTTTGCTTAATTAATTCTCTTAAGGCAGGAATTTCAGCTACATTTTTCTTAGCGTTATGAACATCTTCTTCCATGTTCTTAACCATTTTATTAAGAACGGCAACTTCTTTTTCCTTTTCGTTATAAGCATTTTGAAGTATTTGCATTCCACTTAAATCTTGCCCTTCTGGCAGATTATCTGGAGTAACTAATAAAGGAGAAGCTATAATTTTTTGGCTTAACTCTTTTATTTGATTTCTTAAAAAGTCATTTTCCGATTGTATATCTTTATATTTTTCAAGAACAGGACTTAAAAAAGAACGAACTTCATGTTTATATTTATCTTTTTGCCTAACATTAAATTGTCTAAGCAATTCGTTTTTTTGACGAAGCTTATTAATTTCTGTTGTTAAAGCCGCAGTTGTTTGTTTAGGATCATCGAACCCATCATCGGTTGCAATTGCAGAAGAAGGCTCTAAATCTTCTAATTCATCATCTAATTCACTCATTAAAAGTCCTCGTAAAATACCTGAAAATTTTTATGAATACTTTATATTATATGATACTGTTTCAAAAATTAAAAGTATATTTGTCTCAAAATTTTAAAAATATTATCTAAATGTTAAAGTATAAACTCTCACATACAAAATTTTACCTTATAAATTAAAATTGTTGATTAAAATAATATTTAAAACATTTTTTAATTAAGGTAGAACAGACAATGAAGTTTGCTATTGTTATGACAGGTGGAGTTTGTAAAGGGGCTTTTCAAGCTGGTTCATTAAAAGCTTTTGCTGAAGCAGGTTTGAAACCATCTGTAATTGTTGGGACTTCTGCTGGAGCTATAAACGCAGGGTTTCTTACTAGTTTACTAACTTCTGGAAATTTTACTCCTTCTAAAATAGATGAAAATCTTATAAATCCTTGGATTCATGAAATGACTTTTTCTAATTTATGGGGAAAAGCAGAATTAAATAAAAAAGATTCTGTAAGAAATATTTTATCCGATATAAATGCAAATCCATTTTTACTTATAAAAAGATTAGCTAATTTACAAACAGATGTTTGGATGAGATTAAGACAACTTTTATCTATGTCTTTTGTTTCAGTTTTTAATAGAGAAGTTTTGGTTCAATATCTAAATAGAAATTTAAAAACCCCTTCTGAAATAAAAGAAGATGCTATTTGTGCAGTATCATTAACAGATTTATTTGGTCATTCTGAAACAATAAATAATAAACTTTTGAATAACTACTCTGATTTTTTTATTTTTAATTTTAAAAAAGGTGAAAGTAATTTAGAAGAAAAATTTAAATTTTTTCGTAATGCAATTTCAGGTTCTTCATGTTTTCCTGGTATGTTTCAACCAACAGAAATGGATATAAAAGGAAATGGTCAAAAAAGATTATATGTAGATGGTGGAATTACAAAAAATGCCCCTTTCGGTAGAGCCATTAAACTTGATCCTGAGATAGAATATATTTTTCTTATTTCAACATCTCCTATTACCAAACCAGTTATTAATGAAATAAAAGATTTTCCTAGTGTTTCTGGTCAAGTCTATGAAATTATTATTACCAAAGATATTGTTAATGACTATAGAAAAGTTACTCAAATAAATCAAAAAATAAATCTTTTAAAAAAGATTATAGAAAGAGATGAAGAAGGAAATATTTTGGATAATGAAAAAAATCATGATTTATGTAAATTAGCTGGATTTAAAAGTGTTAAAGATTTTCTCTCTAAAAGATGTGTGGAAGTTATTTTTATAGAGCCAGATCATCCATTAGAAGGTGATCCTTTTGCTGGTTTTTATAAAAAAGAAAGAAGATATTTAATGGAATCTTATATAAAACATGGTTATGAAATAGGAAAAAAAGTAATCAAAGATTTTACAACTACACTTAATAAGTAGTAAAGCAAAATAAAATATCTATTTTTAGTCACGGATAACACTGATAACACAGATGAAAATATTGGTAAAATTAGTAAAATCTGTTGTTGAATAAAAACTCTAAATTTATATAATTAACTTAAGTTGCTAGTAATTATTTTTTATATTAATTTTAAGGTTATCCAAATGTAGGGGCAAAGCACTGCTTTGTCCCTACAGTATAACATTTTGTACTAAAAATTTATTTTTTGTATTTTTTATATTAGCAACTTAAGTTAAATTAATTATTCTTATGTATTTAATACTTATGTTTAAGGTCAGTACTTTGAATAATATAGCAATATAGCTATTCACATATAAATAAAATACAAACGTAAGGAACTGTTCATAACAGTTCCAGAATGTACGCTAAAAATATTGGTTAGCTATAATGCATTATTACTTATAAAACCTAAAAGACTTGTTAATAAAGGATTGTAATTATTAAAAAATTCTAATTACTTGTATTTATTAGATAAAAAGCAATTGACAATAGAGTAATAATCATGTAAACTAACTTACTGAAATATCCAAAAAAGATTTTTCTGATTGGAGAGATGGCTGAGTGGCCGAAAGCACCTTCCTGCTAAGAAGGCATCTGGGCTAAAACCTGGATCGTGGGTTCAAATCCCACTCTCTCCGTTATAATTCAAATTGCACTCGTAGCTCAGGGGATAGAGCAACTGACTACGAATCAGTTGGTCGGGGGTTCAAATCCCTCCGAGTGCGTTAAAGGTTTCCTGAACTATTTCTTGATATTCAAAACTTTTTTTATTAGCATTTTTAAAAAAAGTATTTACTAAAATCCCCAATTCATCTATATAAAAAGCTTCTTCAAAAAGAATCGCTTTTTCTAAATAATATAAAACTGCTTCTTTTTTATTTTTATTAGAGAATACCTCAGATCTCTGCTCTGGGGTTTCAGGAGGTACGGGGGCAGGGCCCCCGATCCCTTCCTCCTGCGGGGTTGATACCCCGTAGGAGGTTTTAAATTCATTTTCTTTTTTTAGTTCTTTAGCATATTTTAAATAATATATAGAAGTATCTTTGAATAAAAGCTCTAAATCTTCTAGATTCATTTTATTAAAAAAATTAGTCATTTCTATTATCTTATTAAAAATAAAAGCTCTATCTTTTAATTTGGGGTTAATAGAATAAGTAAATAATGATTCATAATTACTATCAATAAAATATAAAATTAAATATAAAATTTTATGAGCTTTATAATAATTTTTTTCTTCTAACAATTTTTCATAAAAAGCATAAAGTATATTAATAGAATCTGGAAATAATTCTAACGCCCTTGTTATAAAATTATTTTTTATTTCAAGTTTAACTATTTTACTAAAGCAAAAACAATAAAATGATTCAATAATTTGTTTTTTTGATTTAAGCTCTTTTTTAGATAAACTATAGATTTTTTTTTCTAAATCAATTATCTTTTTTTCTAGCTCTTGATTTGATATTTCATTAATCAAATAATATAAATGATATATTTCTAATTTTATTTTTTCTAATTCTGATAAATTTTCTATTTTTGTATTTTCAATAATAAATTTATTTCTAGATAATTTTTCTTTTATTATTTTTTCATCAGAAAAACCAGTATGTAATACTTTTATATCACTTAATTGAGTTTTTAATCTATTGTCTTCAGAAAAAATATTTTCATGAATAGCTCCATAAAACTTTAGTTTTTTATTATTTTTGAATAAAAAAGGTAAAAAGTGTTCTAAACCATTTTTTTCTAAGCATTTTATATAATATAAATCTATTTCAGTATTAGCTATTGCTTTTTCTAGATTATTATAAGAGTCTTCTAAAAAAATAAAATCGGCATCAAAAAATAAAATCCATTCTTGAGTTGCTTTAGCTATACAATAATTTCGAGCCTCTGAAAAATTATTATTCCAAGGTAAAAAATAAGTTTTTACCTGATATTCTTTACATATTTCTAAAGTTTTATCTGTTGAGCCTGTATCAGTAACTATAATTTCTTTAGAAAAACTTTTAATGCTTTCTAATAATAAAGGTAAATTTTTCTCTTCATTTTTAGCTATGATACAAGAACTAATGGGTAAAATATTATTTAGAAGGCGTACCACTCTAAACTATTCCAAGTATTACCATCTTCAGCATTAGGTTTGAAATTTCTTAATTTTGAAGAAATAGCTACATTTTTAGTGTATGTAAATAAAGGCAACACAGGAATATCTCTTACTAACATTTTACTTAAATCTCTTTGCTCCTTTAAAAGATTAACTGTTAAATTTGAGTATAAAACATCATCAAATGAAAAATTTCTATATCTAGAATAATTTTTACCATTTGGAAGAACATTTTTACTTCCAAACCAAGAAACTCTATCAAAGCCTGATACATTTGGTTTTTTGGTATAAAGAACTATATCATAAGAATCTTTATTTTTCATTTCATCTTCTAATTGATATGTTTGTTTTAAATTTAATTTTATACCTAAGTATTTACAAACATCTGACATATATTTAGAAAATTCTTCTTGTGCTTTATTTTTACCTGCCAAAAGATTTATAGTTAAAATTTGACCATCTTTTTTTCTAAAACCATCTTTATCATCAACTACCCAACCTTCATTATCAAGATAATAGTTTGACATTTTTAAATCATAAAAATATTCATTTTTTAAGTCTGAATTATAGATAGAAGAATTAATTTGAGCATCAGACCAAGCACTTTCTAAATCAATAAATTTATTAGTTACTTTATCTCTATCTATAGCAAAGGCAATAGCTTTTCTAAGATTTAAATTTTTAAAAACACCTTCGGTATTAAATGCCATTTCTTCCATCATTGCCATAGGCAAAGTATATTTTTGTGTACTTACAAGTAAAGGTTTTATTTTTGCATTAAAATACTCATCATCTTTAGTTTCTATTATATGAATTTTATCGTTTTGAATATCTTTTGATATATTTTTATTTAATTGACCAAAAGTATAATTAACTTGATCTGCTGTAGGTTTAGAATTATAGTATTTATCATAAGAATCTAAAACTAAATTTTTACCCTTTTTCCAATCAACTATTTTAAATGGTCCAGAACCTATTGGTGAAAGATTAAAAGGATGGTTTTTATCAATTTTTAAAATAGTTGCAGGGGTAAATCCATGTTTAGGTAAAATATATTTAAAAAGATCTTTGTATCTTGGATAATTTTCTTTAAAATAAATTTTTACAGTTTTTTCATCTGTAGCTTCTATTTTATAAATATTTTTATAAGGTTCAGCGTCTTTTAATTGTTGTATTTCTGGGTTTGTAAAGCACTTCCAAGTAAATTTTATATCTTCAGCTGTTACAGGGAGTCCATCATGCCAAAAGGCTAACTCTTTTATTTTATAAGTAACAATCATTCCTTCATCATTAAAAACAACGCCTTTATTTTCAGGTGTTGGAATAGATACAGCAAGATCTGGATAATAATCATAGTTCTCATCAACTTTAATTAACCCAGAATAAACTAAATTATAAATTGATTTAGCAGAGTTAGAATTTTGAAAAATAGGATTTAAATTTTCAGGTTCTTCTTGGCTATAAATATTTATTATTCCACCTTTATTTGCAAAAGCTGTTGTAGCTGTTGTAATTGTTAATAAAGATAAAAGAGATAAAATAACCGCTTTTTTCAACATAATAAACTTCTCTTATTTAATATTTTTAATATATTATAATATTTTGCTTTTTTTTAGTAAACAGTTTTTAGTAATGTTCTGCTATAAAATAGTAAACAATTCCTTTTTAATTATATACTAACAACTTAATTAAGTGGTAAATTTTATTATTTTTTATCTTATATTATTGTCGAGTAATCTTTTTTTAACTACAATAAAACCATTATAAAAATATTGAGTTTTAATAAAGATGATTAATAACTATAAAATTTATCCTGCTTCTAATAAAGATATAATTGAAGTTAAAAATATTGTTTTTTCTGTGTTAGAAGAATATGGATTAAAACCTAATCAGGAAGGAATTGATGATGACTTAGATGATATAGAAACTAATTATCTTAATAACAACGGTTTTTTTGGAATTATAAAAAATAATAATAATAATAAAATCTTAGGTACTTTTGCTTTATATAAAGTAGATAATGATGTTTGTGAAATAAGAAAAATGTATTTTTTACCAAGTTTGAGAGGTAAAGGTTGGGGTAAAAAAGTTATAAAATTTTTGGTTACTAAAGCTATAGAAAATGGTTATAAAAAAATAGTTTTAGAAACTAATCAAGTTTTAAAAGAAGCGATTAGTTTATATGAAAAATGTGGTTTTAAAAAACTAGAAAACTATAATTTACACTCTCGCTGTGATCAGGCTTATGTATTAGAATTAATTGCAATTATTTAAGGTGAATGTATATGCTAAATTGGGAAATAGAAGAAAGAGTTTTAGATTTAAAGTTTACTTGGAAAATTTCTAGGAATGCTTCAGATCAAAAAAGAAACTTTTTTGTAAAAGTATCTGATAAAAATAATTATGGTTTGGGTGAGATAGCTCCCAATGTTAGATATAATGAAACACCAGAAATTATTATTTCTGAATTTAATACTTTTTTAAATAAAAAACCAGATAATTTTGATAGTTTAGAAGCTTTTTCTAATTTTTTAGATTCTTTAAATTTAAAACATGCTTTAAGATTTGGTTTGGAAGCTGCTTATATACATTATTTATGTGATCAAAAAAATATAAAACCTTCTGATTTTTTTAACTTAACATTTCCAGAAAAAGTAGATACATCTTTTTCTATGCCGATTATTCCAACTCATGAAATAAAGGAATTTTTAGAGCCTCTGACTAGATTTAATTCTTTAAAAATAAAAGTTAATCAAGAAACTGCTTTAGAAATGATTAGAGAAGTTTCAAAATATACCAAACAAAAGCTTAGAGTTGATGGTAATGAAGGTTGGACAGATATAAATGAATTAATTAAATTTGTTAATGAAGTAAAAGACTTAAATATAGAATTTATAGAACAACCTATGCCTAGTAAATTTGTAGAAGAATATCAATTTTTAAAAAAGAATTGCCCTTTTGATATTATTGCAGATGAATCAATTGAAGATAAAGCTGATTATAAACTTTTAAGTACCCAATTTCACGGTGTTAATATGAAGCTTATGAAAGCAGGTGGATATATTAATGGATTAAAAATTTTAAATTCTGCTAGAGAAAATAATTTAAAAACTATGATAGGGTGCATGATAGAAACTTCTTTAGGAATTTATTCTGCCTATAATTTATCTTATGGAGTTGATTATTTAGATTTAGATGGTTGTCTTTTGATAAAAAATGATGATTTTAAATTATTAGAAGAAAAAGATGGTTTTTTGTATAAAAAGTAAAATTATTTTATAGAAAAAATAATCAATACCTGAGCTATATAATAAGTAGTTAAAAGTAAAAACTCTGCTAAGAAAAACTTTTTAAAAAATTTATCTATAGCTAAAATAGAGTCTGAAATCATGAATAAAAAAGCACCTGTTAACCCATATAAGCTATTAATATCTTTTATTAAAAGCCATTTATTCAAAGCTAGGAATACCATTAGCATAATAAAAGATATATAGATTATTACAGGTACTTTTAATTCGCCTAAATTTTTTTTTAGCAAACTAAACATTAAAAAACCATAGATTATAAAAGGTATTAAATAAAAATATGAAACTATAGCTAAATTACTTTTAAAAGCTATTATATAGGCTATATGTGCTAATAAAAAACTTACTAGTCCTTGTATAAAAAATTTTTCTGGAAATAATAAAAAAACATCTCCAAACCAAGAAAAAAATAAGCCTATAGCTATTGTTTTATGATAAAAATTAAAATCTTGATTAATATATATTGATAAAATAAATAATAATGTAGTACTTAAAATTTTAAAAACAATAACACTTTTGCTTTTATTTTTATAAAAAGATAAAATATGTAAAAAGCTACTTATCGCTATTAAGTACACCAACATACTAAATTATCTTATTTTTATAAATTACATAGGCGGTCGGCAAACTAAAATAGTTTTACCATCTTTTAGTGTTATTTTAGAATTATTATCAGGTGCATAACAATCACTTGTATTTCCAGTATTTAACTTATCAGGTCCACAAATTTTTACCTTAGAATTATCACTTAAAGTTACAGTTCCATCTGGTAAAGGGGTTAGACATGATGAAGTATTAAAAGGACTATTTACTTTTGGTGGAATTTGTGAGGGTTGTGGTGGTGCAGAAGGTTGTTGAGGTTGAGGTAAATTTATAGTAATGTTAGGTGAAAAAGTTTGAGTTTGAGTAACATTAACCGATTGAGTATTAGTTATATTTATATTTATATTTATACTTAAATTAACATCTACTTCTTCAAGATCTTTTGTTACTTTTTTATCCTTAACTTCTTCAAATCCAACTATATTACCACTTTTATCATATGCTTTAGTTTGAATGCTAACAGTATCATCTTTACTTAAGTTACTTATGTTAACTTTATGAGTAGTACTAGAAAATTTTGAATTAGGTATTTCAAATTTAGTAGTTACACCATTAATAGTAATTTCAGACATTACTTTATCTAAGCTTTCTTGAGTGTTTGTTGTTGTGCTTGTTGTACTTGGTGTTGTTGATGTTGAGGTGGTTGATTTATTATTATCAATTTTTATATCTTCAGCTTTAACAACATATTTAGTAGCAAAACTTTTTTGAGTTAAATTTATATTGAAAATTAAATTACTAGTTCCTCTTTTAGCATCTATTATAGTTAATCCAGAGGTTATTTTAGGATCTATGACTCCACCACCAGTAGGGCCTAAATTATTTTTACTAATTTCTTTAGTTTGTAAGGTTTTAGACAAATCTTGATTAGAACAAGAAAAATTAAAAAATAGAAAAACTAATAGTAAATAGTTAATTTTATTTTTCACTTATAACTCTCCATCATTTTCAAAAAAAATACTAAATTTTTCAGCAAACTTTTCGCTATTTATAAGATTGTATAAATCTGGTTCAAATTTTATAGCATCTTTTAACTGACTATTTAATTTTAATCCTTCTTTTAAAGAATTAAAAGATAGATCTAAAAATTCAATATTATTATTTGAACTTATAGCATAAATACAACTTTTTGCATAATAACCTAAAAAGTATAAATTCGTAAATAAAATTATAGTATTTATTAATCTAATTGCTTCATCTAATTTACCTATTTTAGCTAAAGCTAATGACATAAAAATAGTTGCTTCTTGTTTTTTGGGTAAATCAAAATTGTTTTCTGTACTAATTAATTGCTCATAATAATTTATTGCTTTATTAAAATAAGTAATTTTTTCTTCTTTTTCTAAAAATTCTGCTTTTCTATAATATAATCTAGCTAATTGATCTAGAATATGGAAATTATCTTTTTCCATATTAAAAGCTTCTTCTATTTTTATTTGAGCTGAATTCAAATCTGATAAAATCAACTTTTTTAAATTATTTATTAACTCTAGATTTTTTTCTTTAGATGTTATATGAATTTCATATTTAGATATATTTTCTAAGGCTCTTTCAAAATAAACATAACCTAAATTATGAATAATTTCTGCTTGTGAAATACCTATTTTTTTCTTTTCACTTTTATTTAATTTATCAAAAAGTTTTAGTGTTTCTTCATTTGCTTTAATTGCTTCATCATATTGTTTTTTTATTAAATTAGTATTAGCTAAAATAGCATGTAATTCAATCATACCTTCAAAAGTTTTCATTCCTAAATCTAATACTTTTTGAGCATAAGAAAACATGCTTTTATTTTTAAATTCTAGAGCTAAACGAAAACATAATTTAAATCCTGATGAATTTTTTTCTATATTAATGGGTAAATCAGCTAGGATTAAAAGTTTATTAGTATTATATGAATCTAATTTAAGTACTTCTACTATTTTTTCTATCATTTCTTGAGTAGGGTTTCTTTCTCCACTTTCAACTCTATTCATGTGAGATCTAGAAATATTAGTTTCTTTTGCAAGTTGATATTGAGTATAACCTACTCTTTTTCTTATTTGTTCTAGTTCTTTTCCAAAAAAGGACATTTTAGTATAATGATATAAAAATAACTATATATAATAATAGCTCAAAAAAAAGTTTTTAGCAACTAGTTTCTTTTTTATTAAGGTTAACCTTCTAATTATATAAACAAATTTATAACTTTAAAGCTATAAAAAGTTGCTTATATTCATCCTCAAGTCATGCTGAACTTGATTCAGTATTGATTCAGGATCTAAGCAACTTTTACAATTAATTTTGTAATCCCTTTATAAGGGTGTAGCTATATATATCAACCCCTAAATGTATAAACTATATATATTCTCATATAAATAAAATACAAATATAAGACCTGAAAGTATATCTAAAAAGTTATTTTTTACAAAAAATATTAGTTCTAAATCCAGTACTTCTGTAGTGGTAAAGCACTGCTTTGACCTCTTTTTCGAGACCACAATAATGTAAATTAAAAATATGAGAATAGTTATAAATAAACTGTTTATATTTATCCTAATAAAATAATTTTAGAAAAAAATTAAAAAAATAAAATTTACATATTGACAACTAGTTGCTAAAGAATTATAATAAAATTAATCCAGTTGAAAAACTGAAGAAAAATTAAAAGTAAAGAGGAATTTTATTATGCAATTACTAAAAAACTTAAGTTTGGCAATTTCATTAGGTTTATGTTTTAGTTGTTCAAGTAATTTAACAACTAGTAATGTATCTCAAAACGAACTAAAAGAAGAAACAACTTTTTCTATTAAGGCAAGTGCTCTTCCTATTCAAGGTGGTCAACAAGCTCCTCAAGGACAACAACCTCCTCAAATGGGAAATATGCCTAAACCTCAAGTTAGCGGTTCTTGCCCACCACCACCACCACCGCCTCCAATCCCTCAAGAGGTATTAGCTAAAATAAAAGCTGAAAATCCAACATTATTAACCCAAGTTGAAGCATTAAAAAGTTTAACTCCAGATGAATTTTTTACAAAAATGACTGAATTAGCTAAACAATATCCACAATATTTTAAAGCTCCTCCTCCAAAACCTCAAGGTTCTTGCCCACCACCACCACAAGGACAACAAGGACAACAAGCTCCTCAAGGACAAGCTCCCCAAGGACAAGCTCCCCAAGGACAACAAGGCTCTCAATCTCAACAACCTCCTCAAGTTGGAAATAATATGCCTAAATGTCCTCCTCCTCCTCCTTCGCAAGGTCAAGCTTCACAAAGTCAAGTAGGAAATATGCCAAAACCTCAAGTAAGTGGATCTTGCCCACCACCACCACAAGGACAAGCTTTACCACCTAAAAAATAAAAATCTAAAAACTATTAAATTCATACTAAAGCCTAAGTAATTAAACTTAGGCTTTTTTTTATTTTTTAAATATAAAAAGTTGCTTATTCTGAATCTAGTTCAGAATGACAGACCTTTTTTCAAAGGTATGACAGTAAGCAATTTTTACAATTAATTTTGTATTTTATTTATAATGGAGTAGCTATAATATTTATAAACAGTTTCGTTATTTTTGTAAAAACCGTCTTTTTGGATACTCTTAATTCTATAAGATAAAAAAACAGTTTTATTTTTTCTATTATTTACCAATAAAAAAAGCGGGTTATTAACCCGCTTTTTATTATTCTATTTAAACAGAAGCTTCTGCTGGAGCTTGCTCAGCAACTTCTTCTTTTTTCTTTTTAGATTTTTTTTCTTCGCCTTCAGCAACTGCTTCACCTTCAGAGGTTTCTTCAGTTTCTTCAGCATCTTGACCAGGAACATATTCTTTAAATGTTAAAGAAATTTTTCTTTCAGCTGGTTTGAATTTTTTAATAGTAGCTTCTACTTCTTTACCAATAGGAAGAACTTCTTCTACAGAAATAGGTTCATCAGAGATTTCTGTACTAGGTAAAAGAGCTTCAACTCCTTCTGCTACTTCAATAAATGCACCAAATGGAGCTAATTTTGTAACAACACCTCTAATTTTTTCGCCTTCTTTGAAAGATTCTTTTATTGCTTCCCAAGGATCATTTTGCATTCTCTTTAAGCTAAGAGAAACTCTGTTTAAGTCTCTATCAATTTTGAAAACTTTAACAGTTATTTGATCACCAGCTTTTAAAACTTCGCTAGGATGTGCAATTCTCTTCCAAGAAATTTCAGAAATAGGTAATAAACCATCAATTCCACCTACATCAACGAAAGCACCAAAGTCTACTAATCTTACGATTCTTCCTGTAATTACAGAACCTTCTTCAAGGTTTCCAATAACTTCAGCTCTTAATGGACTTCTTTCATCTTCAAGAGCTTTTCTGTGAGAAAGAATAAGTTTATTTTTCTTTTGATTGATTTCAATAATTTTTAATGGAAGTTCAATACCTTTGAGTTCTTCTAAAGTTTCAGTTGTTGTTCTTAATTGAGAAGATGGAACAAAACCTCTAATTCTATGAAGTTCAACTAATAAACCACCTTTAACAACATCAATAACTTTAGCTTTAATAATTTTATTAACTTCAGCATCTTCTTGAGCAAATGTCCAGCCTCTAGCTTGATCAACTCTTTTCTTAGAAAGTGTTACTTGACCATTTTCATTAGCTTCACGGAGAATATATAATTCTATTTCTTCTCCAACTTTGAGTGTTTCTCTAACTGATGCTGTTTGTGTATTTGCTAATTCTCTTATAGGTAAAACACCTTCTGATTTTCCACCAACATCTATAAGAGCTTCATTGTGATCTACTCTTACTACAATACCTTTTATGATTTTTCCTTGTTCAAGATTGGTAAATGTAGATTCATAATCTACATCTGTGAGTTCAGAAGCTGATGCTTCTTGTTTTTTAGTTATCGCCATTACAAAAATATCCTCTTTAATACTTATTTGCCTAAAAATTTTTTGAAAAAACATATAAAATAAAAGTTTACTTTTTTAGTTTTTAGCAAGAAATAAAATAGTTAGATACTATTTAGTATTCAGACATAATGACATTCTATCAACTTAAAAAAACACTGTGAAGTAGATAAAGCCTAATAAATTTCAATTTTAATAAAAATTAATGATAAAATACTAAAGCATGAAGTTGTAATGTTAATAAGTAAGTATCAGCAAAATTAAAATTAACTAGTGAAAAATGACACAGAATAATCTATAAAAGTTTACTAAAAGTAATTTCTCACTAGTATAAAAATGCTTAAACTTTAAATTGACTATCTGGTATATCCGACATTTGGCTATAAGATTTAATAGTCATTTTTACATAAGGAGTATCACTGCCTGCATAAACTTCCCATAATAAAGGTTGGAAAGTTGAACCATCAAAACCAATAATTTCATAAGTTATTTTTGAATCTAAAGAATTGTTAGATGAAGTAATTTTTAATAAAAATAATTCTTTACCGTCAATAGTTGTTTTTCCATTTAATTCAGCTTTATAAGCAGAGTTAGATAATCTATCAACTAATCCAAAGAAATCCATTTGTTCTGGAGTGTATTCATTAGGGCTTGTAATATTAGAATCATTCATATCTAATTCTTTAGTTATGAATTTCAAAGCTCCACCTGGTCTTACAGTTGCTTTTCCTGAACCCCTTACATAGGTTAATTTAGCTCCTACACTATTAGGATTTGTATGTTCTAATATATCAAATTTTACTTTACCAGGTTTTTTACCTAGAACTTTTAATTTTTGAGTTTGCTCTTTAGTTCCTGATAGTGCTTTTTCATATTTTTCTACAGTAGCTTCAAAAGCATTTGGTGCTGATAAATAAGCTAAAACTTTATCTAGTGCTTTTCTTCCTTTGTCTGTATTATCCTGAGCAGGGGCAGGAGTTGCTGTTGCTGCTGGTGTTGTAGGTGTATTATTAGCAGTTGTTGTTGTCGGTGTTGTAGTTTTAGTTTTAGTTTTTTTCTTTTTTTTAGTTACATCACTAGTATCTGTTGTAGCTGTGCTATTACTAGGATTTTGGCAAGTACAATTACAACAGTTTTGATTTTGTGTAGTAGTTAAATTCTGAACTTGTTGAACTACAGCTGGTTGATAATAAGGTGAGCTTGCTTCAAAATCTGAGGTTGGTAAATTACCACCACAAGAAGCTAAAGAAAAAGCAGAAATAATAGCTGCTGTAATGATATTAATATTTTTTTTACCTGTTAGCATTATATATATCCTACGCCTAAAATTTTTATTAACTAAAACTAAAATAATTATATTATATATTTTTATTTTTTAGTAAAAGTTTTTCTAGTTTTTTGAAATAAGCTAAAAAAATAACTTATTTCTATTAAGCATTTACTAGCAACCTATTCATAACTAAAAAAATAGATATTAAAGCTTTTTTTAGTACTCAGATTAATATAATTGTAACCAGCATAACCTAATAATTATTTCCTGAAAATAATATTAAACTCTATTCATTCGGAAATACTTTTATAGAAATAGCTTTGAATAATAACCTTAGATCTTAATGCTATGAATTATGTTTGTATTTGGATTATTTAAACTTTTTATTGATATATTGCTATACTATATATATGATGTAATTACATCATATATATAGTATTTTAAAAAGGTAACTTCTTATGGCTATGGTACGTGTAAATATACAACTTGATGAAAAAGAATATGGAGTGATTAAAACACTAGCTTTTGCACAGAAAAAATCTTATGCACAAGTAATAAGAGAAGGATTAAAGCCTTTGATTGAATCTAATAAGCAAATTCATGAGAAACTAGAACTTGTTCTTGAGGAAGATGATGAAAATCGTATTATGAACATAATTGAAAAAAATAAGTATTCTGATTGGAATAATTTTAAAGAAGAACAAGGTCTTGTTTAATCAAAATCCTAAAGTAATTTATATATAATTAATTAGTGTTTGATTATGAAAATAAGTGTATCTGATGAATTTAAAAAGCAATTTAAAAAGTATGATAAAAAATTACAAGAAAGAATATCTAAAGCTATAGACAGACTCCCTGATGGTCAAGTTAAGAGGCTTCAAGGAAAATATACCCCACCGTTGTATCGTTTACGTGTAGGTGATTATAGAGTTATTTTTCGTATGACTGAATCTGAGATTTTTATTGAGTATGTTGATAGTAGAGGCGATATTTATAAAAATATATAGTAAAAGAAATATTATTACCAACCTAGTTTTTTATTAAGTAAAAAGAAATACTTTAAACTTAGACACCAACCCTACATTATTACATTTTGTTCTAAAATATGGAAAATACATATTTTTATATTAACTCACCCCTGAATACTCTTTAAAACTAGAGAAGTATTGGGCTGAGTTAAACTATTATTTATATTCTGGATTTACCATACTACCCATAAAAAGATTTGCTTTAATATCGTTATCTCTTATTATATAAAAGAATGGTCTATCTGCTACAAATCTTAAAGATTCTTGTGGACTTGCACTAGTAGGAACTGCCATTCCAATAGAAGTTACAGCAGCAGCTTCAGAGCCTTCTTCATTAACATCTATAAAAACATCTTGATTTACTTTAGAAATAAAAATAGTATCTTTATCGCTAAAAACTTTACTTTTTCCAAATTTAGTAAAATCAGCAGAAGATCTATTAAAAGGTAAAGTCATCCCTTGTTTTTTTAAATTTTCTATTAAATCATATTTTTCACTAAATTTGAATTTAGGAAAAGAAATTTGTCCTTCCCCATAATATACTTTATTTATACTTTGTTCTATTTTTTCGCTAGTTAAACCATCATAAAATTTTTCTAAAGATGATGTTGAAGCAGGTAAGAAAATATATAAACTTACTCTATTATCTTTACCATAATCTAATTTTGCTACTTCAAAAGGATTTTCTTCTTTTATTATTTTTCCATTTTCATATCTTTCTGAAGCATTAAAATAACTAAAATTAGTAAAATTAGACATAAAATCTTTTTTAACTTTACTTCCATCTAACAAAGTAAAATCTCTTTGTTGAGTATTTTCTTTTTTAAATTTTTCTTTCCAGTTTGCCTTAAAATATAAGGCATTTATTAAATAAGCTATATCAACTTTACTTCCAGATTCGGATATGGGTTTAAAATCTTTAGGATCTACAACTTCTTTTATTTTCCCAAAAGTTTTATCTTCACACCATTTATTAATAATATCTGCTGATTTGGGGGTACTAAAATCTAAATTTTGAGCTGTAGCATCATAAAAAGTTTCTAAATCTTTTTTAAATTTTTCAGATAATTCAACTCTTGAACTATCTACCCATAAAGAATTAGCTACATTTAAAGTAATATCTGCTGCTGGGTTAGATAATTTAGAACTCAAAATTTTATTTAAGCTATTTAATTCTTCCAAAGAAAATTTATCTATTTCTAAGGCTTTTGCCATTTCTTCTTTAGTTTTGTTATCTGAACCATTATAAGCCATTTGTAATGCCATAGTTGCACTAGCTGGTGACATAAAAACGTTTTTTTTCATATCTTCTTTAGCTATATTTAAAAATAATTTTGTTCCAAAACTATTATTAGCTTCTACTAATTTGCTATCATTTATTTTTTTTATATCTATTGTTGTTACATTAAAGCTTTTTCTTGGTGAAAATAAATATTTTATATCTCCAGATAAGGGGGTATTATTACCATTAGCACAAGAGTAATTTGTAGCTAAAATTAGATTAATAAGTAATAATGCTAAAAGTTTTTTCTTACTTTTCATAAAAACACTCCTTAAATTAATATCATTATATTTTTATAATATCATTTATTTACTTTTTTGTAAATATTAAAATTATAATATTGTAATAAAATAGATACTTCGTACGCGGTATTAAACCCCGCACGAAGTGGGGACGGTGGCGATGCCCCCGAACCCCCTTATACACTCGGACTTAAGTCCGATGTATTCAATAAGAATGAATAAAAAACTTAATTGTAAACCCTTTTAGGAATAAACTAAGATTAATATAAAATATTTATTTTTTACTTAATTGAAAAAAAGTGTTAAAATTATTTGTACTGTAAAATTTGGAGTAATACAAATGAGTTTTATAGAAGATAAAGAAACCTTTGAAAATATAATTTTCACTTTTAAAGACCTATATAAAGAAAAAAAAAGTCTATCTAATATTTCATTACAAGAAATAGCTGATAAATCTGATATTCATATAGGTAAAATTTATTCTTTATTTAATGGAAAAACAGATGTAGCAATAGCCTTAATTGAAAATATTATAAATGAAATTTTTATCACTTTTGATGAAGAAAGCGAAAAAGATACTCCTTTGGGGGATAAGTTAAAAATAGCACTTAGTTTACAATTAGAGTTTTTAGGTCCACATGCAGATTTAATAAATGAATTAACCTTATCTTTAGTAAACCCTTTTTCAGAATTTTCTAATTTTGTTAATAAATTAAAAAATAAGTATATTAACTTTTTAACAGAGTTATTAGAGAATAATTTTAAAGGTAAGAATTTAATAAGAACACTTACCATTCCTTTAATAGTAAGAAGTTTTTTGGTTTTTAATGTTACAGTTATTAAATATTGGGAAGCAGATAAATCCGAAGGTAAAAAAAATACGCTATCATTTATCGAAAACGGCGTTAAAAATTTTATGGTAGTGTCAGCACTTTTATAATATGGATGAATTAGAAGAAGAAAAACAAAAACCATTTAGCTCTAACCTAGCAGGTAGAATCTGGAAAATAGGTTCTCTTACTACTAGTGTTTCTGCTAATGTTATTGCAAATAAAGTAAAAGAAAAAATTTCAGGACCTCAAGAGGATGAAAATAAAAATGCCTATAAGCAAGTCTCTGAAAAAATAGTAAAAGTATTAGGTGAGCTAAAAGGTCCTTGGATGAAAATAGGTCAATATATTAGCTTAAATGATAATGTAAATGCTAATGATGAGATGTTTGAAGCTTTTAGTAAACTTCAATATGAATCACCTAGTATGAGTTTTTATTTTACTAAAATGCAAATAGAAAAAGAACTTGGTAAATCACCAGAATTAATCTACAAAGATTTTTCTAGAAAACCTATTGGTTCTGCTTCAATTGGACAAGTTCATGAAGCTTTTTTAAAAAATGGTGATAAAGTAGCCGTAAAAGTTCAATATCCAGATATGGAAAAAATTATAAAAAGTGATTTAACCACTTTAAAATTAACTCTTTTACCTTTTAAGATGTTCTTCAAAAAAATGGATCCTATTATAGAAGAAGTTGAAACTGTATTAATGAATGAGCTTGATTATACTCAAGAAGCTTATCATACAGAACTTTTTAGAAAACATTTATCAGATGACCCTGATATTATAATTCCTGAATATTATCCAGAATACACTACTAAAAGAGTTTTAACTCTTAAATTTATAGAAGGAAGACCATTAGAAAAAGCTATAAAAGAAGATAATCTTACCAGAGAAGAAAAAAATAATATTGGGCATATTCTTATGCGTAGTTTTATGAAACAACTTTTTGAAATAAAAAAAATCCATGCAGACCCGCATCCTGGTAATTTTTTATTAGTTGATCGTAATAAAATAGGTTGGTTAGATTTTGGTTGTATAAAAACTTTTGATGATAGTTTTGTATCTGGTTATAAAAAATTAATAAGAGCTATTATAACCCAAGATCCTCCTAATATCAGAGCTGGTTTTGTAGAAATGGGTTTTGTTAATGAAGATGAAACAGAAAAATTAGATGCTTTAGAAGAATTCTCTAATTTTTTGGCTTTACCTTATATAAATAAAGATGAATTTGACCTTAGTGAAAATATTGATAAATTAAAAGAAGGTCAAATAAGATTCAAAAAAATGGCTGATAAAGTTGGTTTCAGAACTCCAAAAGATTTTATTTATCTAGATAGAACTGTTTTTGGTATAGGAATGATTTTATTTAAATTAAAAGTAAAAATGAACTTTTTTAAAGCCGTTGAACCTTATCTTTTTAGTTAGATGTCTATTGTTTCAATAATAGGTGGAGCTAGTTTTGATCAAGAAATAGCTAATATTTTTAAACCCTATAATATAGAAATTATTCATTATGATGCTAGAAAAAGTGCTAGTTTAAAAAAACAAACACTAACTAAAAATACAGTTGGAGCTATTATAACTGTTAATCGTTCTCATCAAACTTTTGGAAATAGTAATGAAATTATTCGTTATTTAGAAGAAAAAAACATTCCTTATACTTTTTCTAGTAGTAATTTAGCTTCTTTAAATTCAGCTAAAATTTTATTGCAAAAAATATTACATAATTTCCCAGAACTAAAAATAAAATTAACTAATCAAAAAGAACAAAAATTAGATTATTATAAAAATTCTTGGGAAATTTGTAATGAGGACTTTTTTAAATTATTAAATCAGTATATGTTTATTATTGATGTTTGGGATAAAAAAAATGAAGATTGGTCATATTCTTTAAGTATTTGGAAAGAAGCTTTAGCCAAATTTAAATTAGATACTTCTGATAAAGAAATTAAAAAAAAATTAGGTTTTAAATTAAATAATCTTTTATTTTGGAAAAATTCTATACATGAATTAGGTATTGATATAGAACGATATATTAATATTTCTAAAAGCTGGAAAAAAGAATTAGAAGATAATTTTAATGAGTTATCTACTAATCATAATAATTTAGAAGACTTTATAAAACAAGATTTTAAAGTTTTTAGTAAAGAATTAAAGATAGAGCTAAAAAATTGGAGCATTAGCTTTGAAGAATGGTCTGAACAAATTAATTTAACAAATTCTGATATGGAAGAATGGTATAACTTTTTTTTGGAAGCATTTGAAAGAATTATTGAGTGGGATAAAGAGCATAAATTATTTAGCTCATCTTATTTAAGAAATTTTACTCAGAATGATAAATATAATTAAACATTATAAGTAGTAAAGCAAAATAAAACATCTATTTTTAGCCACAGATTTTACTGATATTTTTATCAGTGTTATCAGTGGCAAAATAAAAAAAACTTTAATTTATACAATTAATTATGCTTAAAATTAAGACCTCCTAACCACCAAAGTATGCTTGGTACAATCCCACTATTACCCCGAAGCAGAGCTTCGAGTAATTCTATAAGATTAAGTAAATTTTTTTAGTTAAATTAGTGTATTTTTATATATATGATATAATAAAATAATAAATTAAATTTAAGTTTTTTTTAATGAAAAAGGTAATTAGTTTTTTATTACTATCAACAATTTTTATAACGTCTTTATCTTGTAATAAAGATGGTTCTAATATCGTTAATACAGGTGTTCCAGATAGCTCAATAGATCCTTCTAAAGCTGTAGGTATAACTTCTATAGCTCCAAATGCTTATAAAAGTTTAGGTACGTTATCTAGAATTACAGATAATACAGGTAAAAACAGAGTAGTAGAATTAGATAATACACTTATTTTTAAAAAAGATAATGCAAATATTTCTTATTATTCATTTAGAGTAGGAGTAAAAATTCAAAAAACTTCTGATGTTACTTTTTTCTTAGATGATAAAGAAATTAAAAAAGTTGATACGCCTAAAGAAGAAGATATTATCAAAATGAAAGTAGATTCTTTAAAAAATACTGGTATGGAAAATACTCCAGCTGTTTTTTCTGATGAAACCAAAGAAATTTTAGCTAATAATGGAGCTGTTTTTTGGGAAGAAAAAGCATTACCAACAGGAGAAATTTCTTATAGCTTTTTAATACAAGCTAAAATTATTCCTTCTCCTAGAGAACTAAGAGATAGAACTAAATTACATTTTAAATTAAAATCTAGCAAAACTTATGATGATTGGATAGAGTTAGTAAAAAGTCCTATACATATAGCTACTATCGGAGACTCTGTTATGTGGGGTCAAGGAATGTCTGAAGAAGAACATTTAATGACTAAAATATCTAAAAAATTAGCTGGTGATAAAAATCAGATTATCAGATTAGTTAATTATGCTCGTTCTGGAGCAAGAATGGGTGATCCTAATGATAATAAAGATATAGATTTATACGGAGAAATACCTAGTGCTAGCCCAAGTATTAATGCTCAATTAAAAAGATTAATAGAAGATTATAAACCTAAAGAGGGGGATGAAAAATTAGAACAAGCTATTTCACCTCAAAGAATAGATTTATTAGTTATGGATGCAGGTATAAATAATTTAGGATCTAGTTATATTTTATTAGGCTTAGATATTAGAAAATTAAATATAGATAGAGAAAAAAAAGAATTAGTTAATAATAGTGGGACTATAAATTTAGATAATAAAAATATTAAAGATATTGCAGAAAAAGTATTTACTTTATTAAAAACAGCTGATGTTGGTAATAAAAGAATAAGAGATGAAATAAATAAAGTATATTGTTATAACGAAGCAAAAAATGATTTTAGTTTATGTAATTCTAATACTAATTTTGCTAATTTTTTAGAAGAAGCTAGAAGAAAATTACCTAATGCTCAAATAATGGCTATGGGTTATTTCCCTTTATTAACTAAAGATACAAATATTTATTGTGATGCTCCAATTAGTGTTAATGATCCAGCTGTAGGAAAAGATTTTTCTTTTGATTTGGGTGCTAAAGGTCTTATTGGTATGCTAACTTATTTTGCTGTAGAACCAACCTTAGGAGATCCTTACTCTTTATTAGTTTCTGGTGTTGTTTCAAAATTAACTATGCCTATTTCAGATTTAATAAAAAAATATTCTGTAGAAAGAAGTACTATTTGGACTAATCAATCTAATATGGTTATAAATAGAGCTGTTGAAACTGTAATGGCTAAAAAAGAAATACCTGGAAGAGGAATGGTCAGATTTGTACCTGTTTCTCATAAATTTGAAAAAAATCCTATTTTTTCAAAAGAATCATATTTATGGGGAATTGCTCAAAATAAATGTCAAGTTGATGGTGCTGTTTTTGCTCCTGAAGATTTAGTTATAGAAAAAAGAAAAGAAGAATGTGATAAATTTATAAGTCAAAATAAAGGATCTAAATTTTATTGTAATAGGGTATCCCTTTTTCACCCTAATACAAGAGGTTTTGATAATGGATATTTACCTGAAATAACCAAATATATGGAGACTGGTGGCGGAATTTTATCAAGAGATGATTTATAATGGAAAAATTAGAAATAGAAGAAAATAATACTATATCATTATGTATGCTCGTAAAAAATAACGAAAAAAATGTAAAAAGAGCATTAGATAGTTTACAAGGTATCATAGATGAACTAATTATAGTTGATTTAGGTTCTACAGATAAAACTATAGAAATAGTAAAACCTTATGGTTCTAAAATATTTCAATATGAATGGAATGGTAGTTATGCAGACGCTAGAAATTTTGCATTAGAACAAGCTACCTGTGATTGGATTTTTATTATGAATCCAGATGAAATTTTAGAAGAAGTAACTAAAAATTTATTATATGATGCGATTCAATATGAAAAAGGAATTGCTAATTTTATTTTTATAACACATATTCTTAATGGTCAAACTTTACAAACACCAGAATTAAGAGTATTTAGAAATAAAAAAAATATAAAATTTAAGGGAATAGTTAATGAAAATGTTTATGAAGATGTAAAAGATTTATATCTAAATAAAAAAAGAGAATATAGGATATTTCCTGTATATGTAACTGATTATTCTAATCAGGAAGAAGATTACAAAACTAAAATAAAAGAAAAATTAGAATTAACTAATAAAGCTTTTGAGCTAGAAACAAATCCATTGGATAAATTAAGACATTTATTAAAGAAAATTGAATATTTAAAATTATTAGAAGAAAATCATAATGATATACCTAAATATTTACAAGAAGGTTTTCAAATTGCTGCTAAAATAAAAGATCCACTTATTTTTAATTTTGATGATCCTATTAAAGATTTAAATATGGAAATAGTTGAAAGTTTAATTCTTTTAGGAAATTATCAAAGAGCTTTATTAATGGTAGAATATGCCTTAAAAATGTATCCTAATTCCTTTAATGCTCTAATGGCTAAACTTAACTGTTTAAAATTTTTGGATAAAAAAGAAGAATTTGATGAAACTTTAGAAAAATTAAAAGAATTTACCAAAAATAATACTTATAACCCATATGAAACTACTATATTTGAACTTATGAGAAATATGACTATTAGTTTTAATCAACAACAAGCCGAAGAACAAAAAGCTACAGAAAGTTCTTATGATGATGCTCCTAGTATTATAGCTATAGATGATTTTATTATAGATTAATATTTTTTAATAAAATCTGATAACAACTACATCATCTTTATCAATAGAGCCTTTTAAAGTTTTATTTTTATCAAAAAACTTTTTATTAAAAGAAGATTCTTTACCTGTAAATAAAATATCAAAAGTATCATATAAATGAAAATCATAGTTTAGCATAATATCTTTTTTAATTCCTCTATTTACTATAAAAACTAAAGCTGAATTTTTATCTTCTCTAATAATTATTTCAACATCTTGAATTTTATCATAAAGTGGTTTTACACCTGCTTCTTTTAAAATATTAGTTAAAAAGTCTGAAATAGAATCTTTTTTACTTCTTTCTTCTGTATAATAACAAGGACTATCTAAAAATATACCTAACATTGTACCAATAAAAATACTTTTACCATGTCCATGCCTTATATAATAAGCACTAGCAGAATCTTTATTATATCTTAAAAGTGGATAGACTCCATTTCTAGTTTTCCATGTACTAACAAAGCGACTAGCCCAAACTTTTTTACCTTTTTCATCATCTAGCCAAGTACCATATTTACTTACATATCTTGTTGATTCTGCCATAGGTTGTATCATATCTATTGTGTTTAAAGAATGAGTATGTTTTATTTGTTTTCTATAAATTTGATAATTAGCCATATCATAAGTAATATTAGAAACCACACTAGTATTACCAAATTCATAAACATTATTAGTTAAATGTGGCTCTGCTGGATATAAAACATTATTTTCTATAGTAGTTCCATTTTCATATTCTTTAACAGGATAACCTATAGTTACTAAAGTTCCACCAGAATAAACATAATCACTTATTTTTTTATAAGTGTCCTTATCAAAATAACCTAAAGAAAAAACAAATAATACTTTTAATTTTTTTAATTCTTCTAATGGTGTTGTATCTAAGTTTAAAACTTTTGGGTTATAGGCTGCTTCAACCAAAGCTCCCATTAAAGAAGAGCCTCCATTAAATCTTATCATCCCTTTATTAGCTTCTTCAGATACATTTCTAAAATTAACATTAGCTTTTACCATATCCAAACTTGGAAAAGTATAAATAGCTATTCCTACAGAACTATAAATTTCTTTTGAACTAACTATCAAATTAGAATTTTTATTTAAAAATTCACCTACTTTTTTTATATAATCGTATCTTGCATTAGTATTACCTGCTATATCTATAGGAGCTTCAAAAACCCAATTTACTCCATCTGCTTCAGTACAATCTTGTAAAATATAATAAGCTAAAATTCTTGTATTTCTTGCTAAAATATTCATAGCTAGCTGCATAGTAGCTTCAGCAGGAGTTTTTACTCTAGGATCAAACCAACCAACACCAACTTCTGCACCTATAGTAGGCATATTTTTCATAATAGAATCAAAATACTCTGAAATGTATGAAATTACAAAAGGTAAATCATGTGTATCAGGAGATGTTGTAAATTTAGGATAAACATCATAGCCAACAGGAGCTATAGAGGATTTTTTTATACTGTTTTGAGGCCATTGGCAAAGATAAGGATCATTAAGATAAAAGAATGTTTTTATACCAATTTTTTCAATCATTGCTTTTAAAATAGTTAAATATTCATAAAAATATTCTTCTATAAATTCTGCATAAGCTCTAAATTCTAATTTATTAGATCTATTTTTAACTGGAGGTAAAATATCAGAAAAACCTGGGAAAAAAGTTTTAGTATATTCATTATAGCCTTCTATAGTATTAAATTTATTTTTGAGATAAGATCTATATTTTTCTATAGTATAAGGGTTCATGTCAGACATAAATGGAGCGTTTCCAAACTGAGGTAATCCAGTTTCATTATCAATTTGACAAGCAAAAATTAAATCTTCTTCAAAATAGGGTTTTAAAAAATTAAAAATATTTTGATACCATTTTTCAGTATAATTAAGAAAAACTTCTGACATTACAGAAAATTCATTAGATTTAGTTCCATTTTCATAAATAATTAGAGTTTCACTATGTTTTTCTCTAAGCCAGTTAGGAACTCCAAACCCCTGATATTCTGCATAAATATAAGGACCTGGTCTGACAATTATATTTATATTATAAGATTTTATAATTTCTAAAAGTTTTTTTAAGTTTCTTTCTGGAAGTGTAGTTCCTTCAAAATCAAATTTACCTTCTTCATATTCATGCCAAATCCAAGGTATATAAAAACTAATAAAATTAAGCCCAGCTTCACTTAATTTTTTTATAGAATTTTCCCATAATGGAAAAGGAATCCTAAAATATTGGAATTCACCTCCATAAAGTATAGATTCTATACCATCTATAAAAACTTTTTTACCTTGTATTTCTATTTTTTTCATTTTTTTATATCTTTCGATCGTAAGTCGTTAATAGTGAGTCGTGAATGGAAATGAAATGAATTTGATTATTACTATCTATAACTGTATTTACAGTAATAATCCTTTACAAGAAAGAGGCTGTCCAAAAACGGTCACCCCCTTTTATTTTCCCCTACGAAAATACTGGGTCTGATACCAATGTTTTTCGTAAAAAATGTCTTTTTGGACACCCTCAAAAAATCGATTTACGATTCACCACTCACGATTTTAATTTGCTTTTAAATTAAATGTAATATTGATATTTTCATTAACTTTATTTAATAAAGGAATAGAAGGATCTGGTACATTATAATCTTTAAAATTTAATTTATAGCTTCCTTCAACAACAGCATTTGTTTTATTTTTATCTAATTTTACTTTTACAGGTATTTCTACATTTTTAGATGTACCAAGTATTGTTAAAGGACCAATAAGATTCATTTTCATAGAACCATCATCTTTTAATTTTTCTGTTACTTTAACACTATTTATTTTGAATTTTATTAAAGGATACTTAGCTACACTCAAAATTTCATTTTTCATTCTAGCATCTCTTTTTTTATCATTAGAAAAAAAGCTATCTACTGTTAATTCTAATGTTCCTTCAGCTTTTTGAACATTATTATTATCATCAGCAGTTATTGAAATAGAGCCTTTAAACTTTTGAACCTCTGCATTTACATCATGTAAAGTTGTACTAACTAAAAACTTGATATTACTACTTTTTTCATTAAATTTCATATAATAATTTTTTGCATTTGCAGATAAGCAAATTAAAGATGATAATATAACCCCAGAAAAGAGTTTTTTTAACATTAAAAGACCTCATAATCATAATAAAATGTTTTTATTTTACCACAAAAATTTATTTTATCTGTGATTGTAATATTTAGGAATTATTTAGTAATCTTTAAAATATGGGCTAAAAACTTAATTGATGATAAAATGTATAAAAATAATAGCTATATAATTTTGGTGTTTTAAGCATGACAAATACTTTAGGAATAAGAAAATTTGATTTTGTAGAATTTTATGTGGGTTCTGCAAAACATACAGCTTATTGGTTTTCCAAAGCATTAGGAATGGATATAACTGCATATAAAGGTCCAGAAACAGGTATAAAAGATACTATTTCCTATTTTTTATCTAAAAATAACTTAAAATTTGTAGTTACCTCTTTTTTAAAACCTAGTAATCATGAAGTTATGAATTTTGTTAATATACATGGAGATGGAGTTAAAAGATGGGCTTTTGAAGTAGACGATGTTTTAAAAGCATATAACTACGCTTGTGAAAATGGAGCTGTTCCTTCTAGTAAACCAAGACAAATAGAAGATGAATTTGGACATATAGAAACTGCTTCTATAAAAGTATATGATGATTCTGAAATAGTTTTTATTAATTATGATCATTATAAAGGTGTTTTTCAACCTAACTATTCAAAACCAAGAAGTAAAAATGATTTATCTTACAAAAAAGAAACAGGCTTAAAAGAAATAGATCATATAGTTGGAAATGTTCGTATAAATGAAATGAACTTATGGGTGGATTATTATAATAAAATTTTTGATTTTGAAAGATATATTTACTTCGGTCCTGGTGATATTTCTACTCAGTATTCATCTTTACTTTCTAGTGTGGTAAGAAGTAAAGATAGTGTAATAAAAATGCCTATAAATGAGCCCTACAAAGGTTTAAGGAAATCTCAAATACAAGAATACATAGAAGAATATAATGGGACAGGAGTTCAACACATAGCTATTTCTACCGATAATATTATAGAAACTATTAGTTCTTTAAGAAACAATGGAGTTGAATTTTTAAGTGTGCCAGATAATTATTATGATGCTTTAAGAGAGAAAAATTTACCTATAAAAGAAAGTATAGACGATTTGCAAAAACATGGTATTTTATTAGATTTTGAGGGAGAAGGTTACTTATTACAACTTTTTACTAAACCTATAAGTGATAGACCAACTTTCTTTTTTGAAATTATACAAAGAAGAGAAAAAACAGAAGGTTTTGGGCATGGTAATTTTCAAGCTTTGTTTGAGTCTATAGAGAAAGAACAAGAATTAAGAGGGAATTTAGTTTAGTAAAATTATATTGCCATAAAAATTTATATTTAAGCTAAAAAAATCTAGGTATAATTTTATTTGTAAAATTTTTAGGCTTTTTTATAATAAAAAAATTTAAATGAAAATAGAAGTAACCAAAGAAGAAGTAAAAACTAATTTAGAAACAAAAGAAAAATCATCTTATGTTCATGATATGTTTGATGATATTGCTCCTAAATACGATTTTTTTAATGATGTAATTAGTTTAGGAATGCATAGACATTGGAAAAAGTTTGTAGCTGAAAAGGCTATGTTAAAAGAAGGTGATACCGCCTTAGACTTATGTTGTGGTACTGGAGATATAGCATTTGAATTAGAAAAAAAAGTTAAAGCAAATGGTAAAATTTATGGGTTAGATTTTGTTCAAAAAATGGTAGATTTAGCTAACCAAAAAGTTTCTCAAACTAAAAAAGAAAATATGGTTTTTCAACAAGGAGATGCTATGAGTTTACCTTTTGAAGATAATACTTTTAATGCTGTAACTATAGGTTATGGTCTTAGAAATGTAAAAGATATACCAACTGTAATTAGAGAAATGAAAAGAGTTACAAAAGAAGGTGGTAGAATTATTTCTTTAGATTTGGGAAAACCAACTATACCTGTATATAAAGATTTTTATTATTTTTACTTTTATAAAATAATGCCTTCTATTACTAGTTTTTTTCAAGGAAAAAAAGAGGCTTATAGTTATTTACCAAACTCTTTGGATGAGTATCCTGCTCAAAAAGGAATTATTGAAATAATGAAAAAAGAAGGTCTAAAAGAAGTAAGATGTTATGATTTTGCAGGTGGAGCTACTGCAATACATGTAGCTACAGTATAAATAATAATATTTTTCTTAATTTAATCTTATAGAATTCTTCGAAGCTCTGCTTCGGGGTAATGGGGGGATTCGGGGGCACAGCCCCCGTCCCCAGCCTCCTTCGGGGTTCAATACCCCGAAGGAGGTCTTAATTTTATTATATTATTTTATATCTAGACTGAACAAAACCATTTTCTGATTTTTGACTATCTAATAATTCTAATTTATATTCATTATCATTTTTTTCAAAAAGAGGGATTCCATTTCCTAACAAAATAGGAATTTGGGTAATGATAAGTTCATCTATTAATTTAGACTTTAAAAAATTTTGAATAGTTTTTCCACCGTCTATATAAACTTTTTTTAACTTTCTTTCTTGTAATTTAAGCATTATTTCTTCTGGTGAGTTATTTAAAATTTCTATTTTTCCAATAAGATTATCAGGAATATTTAAAGTCTTACTAGTTAGTACTAAAACAGGTGTATTTTCATAGGGCCAAAAACCAAAAGTAAGTACTTTTTCATAGGTATTTCTTCCCATTACAATTAAATCTATAGTAGAGATAAAATCTTCGTATTTTATTCCATTTAATTCACTTTTAGCATATTCTGGATTATTTAACCATTCTATATCGCCATCAATTTTTGCGATATAACCATCAAAACTTGTTGCAATAAAAACAAGGCATTTTGGTTTCATAAAAATTATCTCATTAAAAATTTCTAAATTTTTCTAGTTTCTAATTTTTTTCTGAATGCGGCTTCTTCTATTCTATGTTTAAAAGCTATTATTTTATTTATATGAATAACTGGTATATCATATTTATATTTTTCAAATATTTCTGGATTTTTAGTTATATCTATTTCTACAAAATCAAAATCTGTATCCAAAGAAACTTTTTTTATTATTTCTTTTGCTTTATCACATAAACTACAATTTTCTTTTGAATATATTTCAACTAACATTTTATTCATTTTATTTTATTCTTATTAGAGAATACCTCAGAGCTCTGCTCTGGGGTTTCATGGGGTACGGGGGCAAAGCCCCCGCTCCCTTCCTCCTGCGGGGTTGATACCCCGTAGGAGGTCTTAAATTCATTTTTTTTTTAATAGCCATAAAAAAGGTATTAGTATAAAAGTTATAGATAAGAAGAGTTTTTTTATAAAATGTGTTCTCATATAAGGATGCTTATGAAAATTATTTTTTACTTTTTTTACTATTGTTGGATCTTCTATACTTTGAACTAAAAGCTCATAAAAAATTTCTACAATCATATTAAGCATATTTTCACCAATTTCTTGGTTTGCACCTGCTGGATTACCAAAATAACCATTAGTAAAAGCTTTTTTTACTGCTTTTAATTTTTTTATAGGATTTTTTACTGATAAATTTATTTCTTCCATAGAAGTATGTTCTTTAACTAAATCTGGCTTTAAATGTAATAATAAAGAGGTTTCAAAAATACCACCATGAATATCATACTTATTTTTATTAAAAATAGCTTCTATTTCTTTATTAGGTATTTTTTCTTTACCAGTAAAAATTTTCATAAAAGCATATCCAAAAGGTGAAATAATATTTGAGTTGTACTTTTTATTTACAAAAATAATAGCTTCATCTATAGCTGTAAGGTGTCTTGGATTTCCATGAAAACCAGAAATAAAAATATGTTTAAACCCTAATTTTGTAATACTAGATAAATAATCAGTTAAAAAATCTCTAACTACATGTTGCCTAATTTCTATACTACCAAAACCAGGCATAGCACCATGACCTAAAGTTATAGGTGGACAAAGTACTATATTCCAATCTGGATAATCTTTTTCAAATTTTTCAGTGATATTATTTATAATCCCTTCACCTTCAAAAATATCAGTACCATAAGGTAAATGTTTGCCATGGTTTTCTAAAGGAGAAATAGTAACAAAAAAAATAGTTTTAGATTTATTAAAACTTTTTAAAGTTGAAGGAGTTATTTCTTCATATTTGAATCTATTTTGCATTGAACCTTGATTTAAAATCAACTACATTATTTTTTAAGTCTTTTATTTTATCTAAATGTGGAGATAAATCTTTTACTTTTTTTTGTATTCCATCAAAAGCATCTGAAAGTGATTTTTCATATTCAGAATCTACATTTTTTTTGATAAATTCTTCTGATGCTTCTTTTACCATTTTTGCAGATGTTGAAATAACTTCTGCGTGTAATAAAAGAGCATACTTTACATATTTATTTAACATATTTACACCCCATAACTTACTTATAGTTTTTATTTATTTAAAAAACTTTCAAAAGCTTCTACCATTACATCTTGTTGATTAGGTGTTAAACTACCTAAAATAGCTTCAGCCATATTATGATGAAATTTTTCATGCTCTTTGTTAGCATTAGAGCCTTTTTCTGTTAATCTTACGATTAGAGCTCTTCTATCATTTAAATCTTTATCTCTAAAAACAAAGCCTTTTTTTTCCAATTTATCAATTGTAGCTGACATAGATGGTCTGGTTACACCTACTTTATCTGCTATTTCGAAAAGTTTAATGTTATTAGTTGAACCTATTATTTTTAAAGTGTGAAGCTCACTATAAGTAAGTTCTGACAAACTACTTCTTTGTATTTCTTCACTTTCAGCTTTGTATAACCAATCGGCTAGTTTATCAACTAAATCGCTGAATTTTCTTATAGATTCATTATCTTTTGCTCGATTATCAATAATATTAGTCATTAACTTTTTTATATTAAACTAAGAAATACAATACTAGTTTATTATAGCACTTTTAATTGTATTAACATAATTTTTGAATTTAAGTTAACTATTATTTATAAGATTAAAAATTTATACTTGTTTTGCTTGAATTTTATTAGAGTGGGCGCAACAGGACTCGAACCTGTGACCGCCTGCTTGTAAGGCAGGAGCTCTACCAACTGAGCTATACGCCCTAATTTTTAGGGTTTCATCGGAGTGGGCGCAACAGGACTCGAACCTGTGACCGCCTGCTTGTAAGGCAGGAGCTCTACCAACTGAGCTATACGCCCCAACGAACATATATGTATATTAACACAATATACCTTTTTTGGCTAGTACTTTAAGGGTATTTTAATAATTTAATTTTTTTATAAAAAGCTAGAAGTATTGAAAATACTATTATTAAATACTTATGTAAAATTAAGTGAAAATTAATTTTTTAATTTTATGTACTTCTTAAATATAAATTTACTTATACTTATCTCAGAATAAGCAATTTTTTATAAGTTTAAAATTATTCTAAAAACTTGTATAAAAAAATATTTTATAAGATTATTTATTCTAGTTTTAATAAAGAACTTCCAAAGATTTTAGGGCACACTCTTCATCTTCAACTGATTTTCCACCGCTTATTCCGATAGCTCCAAAATGATTATTATCTATAATGATTGGAACGCCACCTTCTACAGCTATTATTTCTTTTATGGATAAAAGTTCAATTCTTCCATTTTTTATTGCTTGAGTAAATGCACTTGTGGGTCTTTTAAAAGCATTTGATGCTTTAGCTTTATTTATAGCAGCTTCAATACTACCTACATAAGAATTTTCACCTCTATTAAATAGGATTAAATTACCTTCATTATTTACAATAGCTACAGATATTTTTATTCCTTTTGTTTTGGCACACTCAAAAGCTTTATTTGCAATTTTATTTGCCACTTCAAGAGTTAAATTAATTTCTTTTGCATTAGAATTTAATGAAAGAGATGTTATTATAATAAAAATTAAAAATAGAATAAAGTAGTTTTTTTTCATTATATAAATTTAATCCTTATAATTAAAGTATTTTAAGCAACTATATCTTTAAATCTTTCTAATGCTTTTAGTTCTCTAAAATCTGAATCATTTTTAATCATTTCTTTAAAACTAATATCAAATTTAACCGCTGTTTCTAAATCATCTAAACATTTTTCAGTATCTTTTTCAGATAAATAAGCACAAGCTCTATTATAATAAGCTGGCGCATAATCTGAATTTATTTCTAAAGATTTGGTAAAAGATTTAATAGCCTCACCTTTTCTATTTAATAGCATTAAACAATTACCAATATTATAGTAAGCATCAAAACATTTTCTATCACTTTCAATTGCTTTTTTATATTGACTTACGGCTTCAGCATGCCTACCCATAGAGAATAAAGCCATTCCTTTATTTAGATAAGCTTCAGTATAATTTTCTTTTATAGCTAAAGCATTATTGGCTTCTTTTATAGCTTCCATATAGTTACCTAGTTGTATATAACTTAAAGATTTATTATTATAAGCTTCTGCATAAGTTGGATTTAAAGAAGTAGCTCTATTAAAATTGTCTAAAGCTTCAGTATATCTCCTTAATGCCATAAGCGTAATACCTCTTGAAAGTTCTGATTGTGAGTTTTTGATATCTTCTGTATTTATATTTCTAGATTTAGCTAAAAGTTGAGCTTTTATAACTTCTAATTCTTTTTGTTCTTTTTTAGTATGATTTTCTACATTAAATTTAGAGTTTGGACTAGTTGTTTTTTCCATATATTCTTTAAGTGCTTCAATGGCTTCTTCTTGACTTTTATTGCTATTCATAGTCTCAGTCAATTTTTTTCTTTTTTCAGATGATTTTTCTTGATATTTTATTTCAAAAACTAGCTTATCTATACTTATTTTTGAACAATACTCAAATTCTATATTCCTTAAAGCTCTTTTTATAGAATCAGTAAATTTTTTTAAATTATCAGGATTTATTTTATTTTTATCAGCAGTTTCTTTTATTTTATTTTCTATAGGATCAAACTTTATGTCTTTAGAATTAAAAATATATATATAATCTAAAATAATACTAATTGTTTGAGAAAAAATATCTTTTAAACCATATAATTGATATAAATCATGTTTACCTTTTTCTATATAAGATATTTTTAAAGAATTTTCTTCTAATTCTTGTATATTATTTATTTTTAAAAGGGTATCGTATAGGTTTTTTATACAAGATAACCTCAAATAAAAACTATTAAAACTATCATTGTTTTTATTTAACTCGAAAATAAACTCATGCTTTTCATAGCTTTTTTCTATTTTTATATCATTAGGTAAAATATCTTCTACAAAATTTTTTATTAATAAAATTCTATTAATAACATTTAGATAATCTTTTATTTGAAAATTTATAATTTCTAACTTTCTTTCAAAGTCTTCTGAATTAGAATCAAGATTAAAAATTAATTCTTCAATATGTTTTCCAATAACAACTAAGTTTTCTAATTCATATTCTTTTAAAATATCTTTTTCAGAATCACTACTAAGAAGGGTTTCAAAACTAGCATTTATTCTAACTAAAATTCTATAGTGTTTTTTTATTAGATTATCGGATACTTTTTTTAGATCACTATCTTTTAAATCTCTAGTAATTTCATTTACACTAAAATTTTCTAAAGGTTTGAATATTTTATTTATTATTTCTTTTTTTTTAGCTACTTCATTAACTATAAACATTATAATAACCCTCCTAAATATCATTAATTTTAACATAAAAGAAATATAAATCTAAGTACTTTTATTTATATATAAATATCTATATTAAGTCTATATACCCAAAATTAAAAAAAATCCTTTATTCGTTATAACTTTTCACTTTTTATTTTTTTTGATAGAATGATATAACTTTAATATTTTTATATTGGTATTAGTTTATGAAAAAAACTATTTTATCTGTTCTTTTTACAACTTTTATTTGTATGAATTCTTATGCAAAAGAACCCTTAAAAATAAACCTAGAAAATATTTCAAAACAAGCTTTAACTCAAACTAAACCTGTAAAGCAAGGTACAATAAAATCTGAATTAGATGTAACTCATTTATTAGCTTTTGTTGATAATTGGAAAACTTTAGATTCTAGAACTGACGAATTATTAGATTTATATTCTGATGTTATTCCAGAGGCATTTAAAAAATATTCTTCTTCTAAAGAATTTCATTTTGCAACTTACATAAAATATAAAAATAAAAAGACTAATAAAATGGAGCATAAATATATTAGTAAAGTTGTTATAACCAGAGATGATGCTAACAAAATAGATTGGTGCTCTATAAAAGAAAATAAATCTGAATCATACAAACATTTTAAGACTATAGATTTTTCTAAAATATAAATAAAATTAAACCTTTCTTCGAGGTATTGATCCACGAAGGAGAATAGGTACAGGCTGTGCAACAGAACCCCTCATTACCCATAAGTAAATCTTAGAGTAATTCTATAAGACTAAAATTTAGAGCAGATTAAAAAATAAAAAGCACCTTTTAAAAGGTGCTTTTCTTAATTAAAAAATTAATATTTAATATTTAGAGTTTTTATCAACAGCTTCATTTTTTACAATAGCTATACTAGAACTTGCACCTATTCTAGTTGCACCTGCTTTTAGCATAGATAATGCACCAGCTGTATCCCTTACTCCTCCAGAAGCTTTTACCCCTAAATTAGGTCCAACTACAGCTCTCATAAGAGCTATATCTTCTTCTGTTGCTCCACCAGGACCAAATCCTGTAGATGTTTTAACAAAATCAGCACCTGCTTTTACAGATAACTCACAAGCTTTTATTTTTTCTTCTTTTGTTAATAATGCTGTTTCCAAAATAACTTTTAAAATTTTACCTTCACAAGCTCTTACAACTTGTCTTATATCATCTTCTACTTTAGAATAATCTTTACTTTTTAATGCCCCTACATTAATAACCATATCTATTTCATGAGCTCCATCAGCAATAGCTTTTTTAGTCTCATAAACTTTAGTTTCTGTTGTAGTTGCTCCCAAAGGAAAACCTATAACTGTACATACTTTTACAGGAGATCCTTGTAACATTCTAGCTGCAAGAGGAACAAAGTGAGGGTTTATACAAACAGAAGCAAAGGTATATTTTCTAGCTTCTTCACAAAGTTTTCTTACTTGATCTTCAGTTGATTCTGGCTTTAATAAAGTATGATCTATATAAGAGGCAATATTTATTGGTATTTCTTTTAAATCTATGCTACCAGAAACTCTATTAGCTCCTGCTTTCATTATTACATCAACTTTAGATAAACATCTTGAAATACAATCATGTGTAGTACAAGTAAAACAGTTTGATTCATCATTAGGCCCACAATGAGGATTTGATGAATGAGTAGCCGAAACTTGTGCTTTAGCTGTTTCATAAAGATTATTATTAACTACTGGTCTTGTAATTGCAGAAACATAACTTTTTTGAATTTCTAAAATATTACAAACAAAAGCTTTAGTTTTTGCAACCTCATTTTTTAAGTTTTGGCTAGGATTATAATCACCTGATGGAACAAAAAATACTTTTGAATTCATAGCCAAAGCTGTTACTACAGAAGTTGTAGAGGCATTTGAACGATCTAATTTTGATACTTTTCTTAAATAATTATCATTATTTACAGGTACAATAAAAATATTACCAGAAATAAGTTTTGCATTATCATTATTAGCAAAATCAATATAACTAATATCTATTCCGATTTCTTTTATACCACCATCATTTTGCATAGTTCTACCCCATTTAGGGAAAAAAGCTTTAACGGTATTTTTCTTTTTGAATTCTAATAAAAGGCTTGTAAAATCAGCTAAATTAATATCTAAATTTGGAGCTAAAAAGACAACGGTTTTTCCAGAAACATTAATTTCTGTTCCATTTGGTAAAAAAGAATTTTCTTTTGAACCAGATAATTCTGACATAACTTCTTTTACTGCTATATTAACAAGTTCTTTGTAATTCATAAAAAACCTAAAAATTAATAATGTTAAGGTGCTGATATTATACTATATTAAAAAAACAGTGAATAGTAAGTATTTAAAAGTAATGAGTAAAATAAATATTTATATTTAATAGTTTTAATTCAAATAAATTATTGACATAAAAAAAATAAATTGTTATTATTTACTTAAATGTAAATTTTTAAAATAAAATAATTTAATAAAAGGTAAATAAATGAAAAATAAAGTATCAAATTTAAGACAAAAAATATTTTTATCATTAGTAGCTATTTTTAGTTTTAACTCTTTTGCTTATGCAAATGAACAAGATAATAAAGCTATAAGAGAAGTTAGATTAAATACTATTTCATTAGAAGGAGGAGCTGTTTTTAACTCAATAACTAATTTAACTCCTTTACCTATTTTGGGCTTAGATTATAGTCGTAATATTAGCAAAAATTTCTCTTTAGGTTTAGGTTTAAAAAGCACTTATTTTTTGGCAAATGAAGTAAACATAAATGCTAAATACTTTATTGATATAAATGAAATGAATAGTTTTTATGCTCAATTAAATTTAGGTGGAAATAGATTTGCTTATGATCCAAAATCTTATGATAGAACAGATTTATTTATAAATCCAGTTTTAGGTTATGAATTTAGAACTAAAGAAGGTTTTGTCTGGGATATAAATCTAAACTTACCTTATTTTTCTATTTATAAAACTACTTCTGGTTCTGCAAAAGAAAAATATGAAAATGATTCGATTAACTCACTTAAAGGTATATTAGGAATAAGCACTAAAATAGGTTACTCTTTTTAAATATAGAACAGACTTCACTTTTCAATCTATTATAATCTTGATAAAATTAATGAGATTTAAATAGTAAAATAAAATCTTTTTATTTTAAAACGAGGTCTAAACTTGGAAATTTTTAAACTTAGTGCAGAAGAATTAGCTAATAAACTTGCTAGTAAAGAAATAAGTTCTGAAGAAGTAGCTAATAGTTTTTTATCTAGAATTTCAATTACAGATGATAAAATAAATTCTTTTAATTATGTAAATAAAGATATTATAGAAAAAGCTAAAGAAATAGATAAATTAAGGTTATCAGGAGCAGAACTCCCTTTTTTAGCAGGTGTACCAATAGCTATAAAAGATAATATCTGTACTAAAAATATTCCTACAACTTGTTCTTCAAAAATATTAGAAAATTTTATTCCACCTTATGATGCTACAGTTATAGAAAAATTAAATTCTCAATACTTATTAAATATTGGTAAAGTAAACCTTGATGAATTTGCTATGGGGTCTTCTACAGAAAACTCTGCTTTTAGAGTAACTAATAATCCTTGGGACACAACCAGAGTAGCTGGAGGTAGTAGTGGAGGCAGTATTTCTTCTGTAGCTTCAAGTCAAGCTCCTTTATCATTAGGTTCGGATACTGGTGGTAGTATCAGATTACCAGCTTCTTTTTGTGGAGTAGTAGGATTAAAACCTACTTATGGATTGGTTTCAAGATATGGTTTGGTGGCATATGCATCATCTTTAGATCAAATAGGGCCTGTTTCAAAAACAGTAAAAGATAATGCTTTATTGCTAAATATTTTAGCTGGTAATGATCCTAAAGATTCTACTTCTTTAAATTTTTCTGCTCCAGATTATACTAAATCTTTAAATAGAGATATAAAAGGCTTAAAAGTTGCTATGCCTAAAGAAATGTTTGAGCAAGGCTTATCAGAAGAAGTAAAAAATTCTGTTATGAATTCTATAAAAAAATTAGAAAGTATGGGTGCTATTGTAGAAGAAGTATCTTTACCTTTAGTTAAATATGGCTTAGCTGCATATTATATTATAGCTACAGCAGAGGCTAGTTCTAACCTTTCTAGATATGATGGAGTTAAATATGGTTTTAGAGCAGAAGGTAATATAAAAACTTTGGAAGAATTATATCTTCAATCTAGAAGTCAAGCTTTTGGAGACGAAGTAAAAAGAAGAATTATGACAGGTACTTATGTTTTAAGTTCTGGTTATTATGATGCTTATTACAAAAAAGCTTTACAATATAGAACTTTATTAATTAAAGAATTAAATAATATTTTTGCTAATTATGATGTTATTGTTTCTCCTACTGCACCAACTACTGCTTGGAAAAAAGGAGAGCTAAAAGATCCATTAAGTGTTTATCTTATGGATATTCTAACTGTAATAGTAAATTTGGCTGGGATACCTGCTATCTCTGTTCCTTGTGGCTTAGATTCTAATAATTTACCAATAGGAATACAATTTATGGCAAAAGCATTAAATGAAGAAACTTTATACCAAGTAAGCTATTCTTTGGAACAAGAATTAAATCTAAATTTAGCCCCTAATTTATAAGGTAATTATAAATTGGTATATGAAATTCTACATTATATTAATAAAAATGTTTTTTGAAATTTAATTTATATGTTTTAGCCACAGATTACACTAATTACACTGATAATAACTCTTTAAAAAACTATTTTTTTATATTTTTTATCCGTGTTTTCTGTAAAATCTGTGGCTAGACAAAAAATTAACGGTTATTTTTAATAAGCCTATTTTGAGATAAAAGAATAAATAGCTATAATATATAAAATTATTTTTTATTTGGAGGATTTAGAATCAAAGTCGATTCTGAATATTTAGTAAATTATGAAATATGCAAATAATGTTTTAGAACTTATAGGAAATACACCGCTTGTAAAACTTAATAGTGTTACCAAAGGATTAAAGCCTTTAGTTTTGGCAAAAGTAGAATACATGAACCCTGGTGGAAGTGTAAAAGATCGTATTGGTATTACTATGGTAGAAGCAGCTGAAAAAGCTGGTTTATTAAAACCAGGTGGTACTATTGTAGAACCAACTTCTGGTAATACAGGTGTAGGTTTAGCTATGGCAGCAGCACTAAAAGGATATAAATGTGTTTTTGTTATGCCAGACAAAATGAGTCAAGAAAAAATTAGATTATTAAGAGCTTACGGTGCTGAAGTTGTTGTAACTCCAACTAATGTAGAACCAGAAGATCCAGAAAGTTATTATAGTGTTTCTACTAGATTAGCAAAAGAAATACCAAATGGTTTTAAACCAAATCAATACGCTAATATGAATAACCCAGAAGCTCATTATAATACAACTGGTCCTGAAATATGGGAGCAAACAGAAGGGAAAATAGATATTTTTGTTGCAGGTATGGGTACAGGAGGAACTATTTCTGGTGTTGCTAAATATTTAAAAGAAAAAAATCCTAAAATACAAATAGTTGGTGCAGATCCTTATGGTTCATTATATTCTGGAGATGTTGCAAAACCATATAAAGTAGAAGGAATAGGAGAAGATTTTTTCCCTGAAACAATGAATCTTGATATTATAGATGAAAAAGTAACAGTTTATGATAAAGAATCTTTTGTAATGACTAGAAGATTAGCAAGAGAAGAAGGTTTATTAGTTGGTGGTTCTTGTGGCTCTGCTGTTATGGGTACTATAAAATACATTCAAAAATATGATTTGGGTGAAGATAAAGTAGTAGTAGTTCTTTTACCAGATTCTGGAAGAAATTATCTTAGTAAAATATTTTCAGATGATTGGATGAAAGAAAATGGTTTTATGAATGAGAACTCACTTAACTCTCATGTAATAGATTTAGTAAATTATAAAGGTAATGGAAGAGGAATAATTTCTATTGAATCTGATAAAAAAGTTATTGAAGCCATAGAAATAATGAAAAAGAATGATGTTTCTCAACTACCCGTTTTTGAAGGAGATAAAATAGTAGGAAGTGTAGAAGAAAGTGTTATCTTAAATAAAGTTTTAGAAAATATGGAAAATTCTCAAAAATCAGTAAAAGATTTTATGGCAGCTGTTTTCCCTACAGTAAATTTGGAAGATAGAGTTGAAGATATTTATAAAAAATTACATGATGGTAGCCCTGCTATTATTGTATTAGAAAATAATATAAAGCCTGTTGATCTTATTACTAAAATGGACTTAATCACCTTTTTAGGAGGTAAATAATAATGGAATTTCAAACAAAAGCAATACATGTAGGTCAAGATCCAGACCCTGCTACTGGTGCAACTATTGTACCTATTTATCAAACCTCCACTTATACACAAGATGGAATAGGTGGTATGCATAAAGGTTATGAATACTCAAGAACTCATAATCCAACTAGAACTGCTTTAGAATCTTGTATTGCTTCTTTAGAAGATGGTAAATATGGTTTGGCTTATGCTTCTGGCTGTGCTGCTACAACAAATGTAATTAGTCTTTTAAAAGCAGGAGATCATGTAGTAGCTTGTGATGATTTATATGGAGGAACTTATAGATTATTCCAAAAAGTTTTGGCTAATTTTGGTATAAGTTTTTCTTTTGTAAATATGAATGATGAAAATAATATAAGAGAAGCTATAAAAGATAACACCAAATTATTTTGGGTAGAAACTCCTACAAACCCTTTATTAAAACTTTGTGATATTGAACTTATTTCTAAAATAGCTAAAGAAAAAAATATTATAACAGTTGTTGATAATACTTTTATGAGCCCATATTTCCAAAAACCTCTTAATTTAGGTGCAGATATTGTTGTTCATAGTACTACTAAATATATTGGTGGACATAGTGACGTAGTTGGTGGAGCAATTATTACTTCTAATGAAGATATTTATACCAAATTAAAATTTAATCAAAATTCTATGGGTGCAATACCTGGTCCATTTGATTGTTGGTTAACCTTAAGAGGAATGAAAACTTTAGCTTTAAGAATGAGAGAACATGAAAAAAATGCTAAAGCAATTGCTAAATTTCTTTCTGAACATCCTAAAATAGAAAAAGTTAATTATCCTGGTTTAGAATCTCATCCTCAATACGAATTAGCAAAAAGACAAATGACAGGATTTGGAGGAATGATTTCCTTTGAAGTAAAAGGTGGCTTAGATGCTGGTAAAATAGTAGCAACTAATACTAAATTATTTTCTTTGGCAGAAAGCTTAGGTGGTGTAGAATCTTTAATAGGACACCCTGCAACAATGACACATGCTGCTATTCCGAAAGAAGAAAGAGAAAAAGTTGGCTTAAAAGATGGTCTAATTAGAATCTCTGTAGGAATTGAAGATGAAAAAGATCTAATAGCTGATTTAACACAAGCTTTTGATAAAGTTTAAAACAAGCTCATCTGTTCTACAAAAAAGTTTTTACAAAAGGTCTTTCTGTGAATATCAGAAAGACCATATTTTTTTATTGCATCTATATGTTCTTTTGTTGCATATCCTTTATGTTTTTCAAAACCATATTGTGGATACTCTTTTATTTTTTCAGATATAATTCTATCTCTGGTAACTTTAGCTAAAATAGAAGCACACGAAATTGATAAACTATGAAAATCACCTTTTATAATAGTGGTTTGCTCTATTTCTATTTTAGGTATTTTTTTATTACCATCAACTAAAATATGTTCAGGTAAAACTTTTAATTTATTTATACTTTCTCTCATAGCTAAAAATGTAGCTTGTAAAATATTTATTTCATCTATTATTTTTTCAGATATAATTCCTAATTGATAATCCAAAACATTTTCTTTTATGATTTCAAAAAAATACTCTCTTTTTTTTTCATTTAATTTTTTAGAGTCAGTTACACCTAATAAATTTTTTATTTTTTGAGGATTATTATCTAAAATAACAGAACAGGTTACTACATCACCTGCCAAGCAACCACGACCTACTTCATCAACTCCTGCTATAAAAGAAATACCTTTTTGCCATAAATGGGATTCATATTCTAAATTATCTATGTTTTTTATCATTTTTTGGATTTTTTGGAAATAAATTTGTTTTTATGATGGTGGGGGCAATAGGACTTGAACCTATGACCCCCTGATTATGAGTCAGGTGCTCTAACCGGCTGAGCTATGCCCCCATCAGATATAAACTAAGTTTAACACAAAATAAGCTTTAGTCAAGAGTTAAAAATATTCTCTTATACTTTCTTTGCAATTAACAACATAAGTTAAAATTTCATTTCTTTTATTCATAAGTAAATAGTATATTAAAGGCTGTTAATAATGAAAATTATTTTTATAAGCAAGTTTTATATTTTTAATACTATAATTACAAGACATATCTATTCGATTTTTAAGGTATTATTTATGGCTGATGGTCTTAGTTTTGGTGGGATAAACTTTAGTAGTTTTATTTTTAGCCAAAATGTAACAGCAAAAAAAGAAGTACAAGTTCCGTTAAGACTTGATGCTGAAACTATAAATGATATGAAAGCTACATCTAAAGACAATGTATCTATAAATAAAATGCCTGAAGCTTCTGTTCCATCTTTAAGTTTTAGTGAAGAAAATCCAGTTATAGAGCATAAAATTAAAAGAGGTGAATCTTTAAGCGATATCTCTAAAAAATATTTTGGAAAACCAGATCATTATATGGATATTTTTAAAGCTAATAAAGATAAATTATTAAATCCAAATGAACTAGTAATTGGTATGACAATAAAAATACCTGTATCAGCAGATGATTTTAAAAGAATAACTCAAGATAATAAACAAGATAATAAAATAGAACCACCTAACAATACCCCTAATAAAACAGATATTAGTGCTACACCTAAAACAACTGAGTTTAAAGAAGTTACAGTAAAAAGAGGTGAATCTTTAAGTATTTTAGCTTTGGAACATTTAGGAAATGCAGAAAGATACATGGAAATTTTTAATGCTAATAGAGATCAATTAAAAACAACAGACTCTTTAAAGATAGGTATGAAATTAAAAATACCTGTAGTTGAAAATCCACATAAACCAAGTGAACCAGTAGTTGAACCAGTTTCTAATAATGTAATAGATAATAGTGAATTTACAGCTGGAGCTAAAAATATTTATGATGCTCTAAAAAGATATCAAAGCCATTATACTAATTTAGGAAATGTTGCTAGAACAAGAACTACTGATAGTCAAATGAAACAAATTTCTGTAGAGCTTGATAAAGCTAGTAAGGCTTTTGGTGTAGATCCTAAAATTATGTTAGCTGTTTTTGCACATGAAAGTAATGGATTTAATCCTAATGCTACTAGTCATACTGGAGCTGGTGGATTAGGTCAATTAACTAGTATTGCTATTCGTCAAGTTCATTATATGGCTGGTATGGTAAAAGGACAAGAAGGCAGACTCCCTTATACAGACTATAAAGAAAACTTTATTAAAAGTCAAACTAAACTTAGTCAAAGACATGATATTTCAAAAAATATTTGGACATCAACTGCTTATATGTCTTATGAAATAAAAGATAGAAATAATGGTAATATTAAAAGATCTTTAGAACGTTATGGAGATCCTAATGTTAGTACTTATGAAAATAAAGTAAACCAAGAATATAAGGTTTTATTTGGTAAATCTTTATTCTAATGAATTTAAGACCTCCTGCGGGGTTGATACCCCGTAGGAGGAAGGGAGCGGGGGCTCTGCCCCCGTACCTCCTGAAACCCCAGAGCAGAGCTCTGAGGTATTATATAATAAGAATAAAACAATAATTTTTATTAGAATTTACAATGCTCCTAAATAATTTAGAGTTTTCTAATACTCAAAAAATTCATGATGATGGAAATATAATATCTATAAAGTTAAAACCTATAAATGAGTTGTTATTAGATAATCTTTTTAATATTTTATTAGGTGAAATTTCATTAGTTTTTTTAGTATATTTAGCTACTTCTTTTATTTATATAGCCTGTAGTATTTCTAAAATACCTTTTTATGATCTTTATACAATTATTTTATTTATAATACCTCATTTAATTATAATATTTAAACTGGCTTTTATTAGAAACTTTATCATAAATAAAAAAAATAATGAGTTTGTTGTTTTTAATAATATAAAAACTATTAAATATATAAAAATTACTGAATTAGATAAAATAATGGTTAGTAAAAAAGTTAAATTAGTTAAAGCTGGTAAATATAATAGAGAATATACTTTAACTACTTGGGAAGTCTATTTAATAGATAAACATAAAGAAAAAATATTCCTTACTAAGTTTATTAATAAAGACGATGCCTCTGAGTCAAAAAGATTATTATCTAGTTTTACTAGTTCTTATACTGAAGAAACTAGACAAGTATTAAATTCTATTTTTATTTTTGGCTATGATAAAGTTTTTTTTGATAATTTTTGGAGTGATACTGGTGAAAAAATAAAAAATTTAGTTACTAAATTAGCTGATAGCTTAAATTTAAAATTAGAACTTTTGTATGAAAATTAAAAAAAGCTAAATAAAAAGCTATTTTATAGCTATCTATACTTAAAATTATTATAAAAACGCACTTTGTCCTTCCGTAGTAGCATACGGAATCTAGTGTGTTTTTCTTATTTTAAAGCTATAAAAAGTTGCTTAGATCCTGAATCAAGTTCAGGATGACTATAAGCAACTTTTACAATTAATTTTATACTTCATTTATAAGGGAATAGCTATAATTCCTCGAATCTATGCTTCGAGATAACGGGGGGATTCGGGGGTAATACCCCTATTTTATTTAACCATTATTATTATTGTTATTATTATTATTATTGTTGTTGTTGTTATTGTTGTTATTGTTGTTATTACTAAAACTAAAAGAAAAAAAGCTATTATTGTTATTATTACCATTAATATTATTAACAGAATTAAGTCCTAATAAAGTTATAGCTCCATTATTAAAAAAATTACTTGAATCTATAAATGAAATTTTAACTCCATTACTCCAAAGAGTTTTAGTTTCATCCAAATTGGCTAAAGTAAAAGTTTTTACTATCTCTTTATCAGAATAGCAAAAAACTTTTTGCCTATTATAGATAATATAATTTTTATTATTATTTTCACTAAATAACCAATTAACTATCCATTTTTCATTATTTACTCTTAATTCATCATCTTTTTCATTTAAAATATTAAAAAATTTTTCAATTGTAAAAGCAATTTTTTCTAGTTTTTTATTACTCATATTTTTTTATTTTCATCCTAAATGTAATAAAATTCTATATTTTGAAAAGGTAAATTTATAGCTTGAATATGATAAAAAGCATTATTTTTTTGCTTTTGATAATGATATTCTCTTAAAGCATTTGTAGTAAAAAATAAATTATTCAAAATATCTTTTTTATAAAAATCTCTATGAATATTAATTATATTATTTAAACTAACCATATAAAATTTTTCTCCTAAAATATTACTATCCAAAAAGTTTTGTGGATATAGTTGATAAGTAAAAATATGAGCTTGCTTAGTTCTTTTTTCATCACCATAAATTACAACCTCATTGTTTAGCATTTGTAAATATAAAGTATTTTTTATTAATTCATCACAATTAATAGTCATTAATTCTTTAGAAAAATGTAAATTTAAATTGTCTTCAGACGAAATAGTGTAATAAGTATTAGTATTTTTTAATATTTGAGATTCTAGCTTAATAAGCTCATCATTTAATGATAAGATAAATACTTCATTACTATATAAATACCCTAGATTTTTATCATCTTTAATAAGATTAACTAAAATATTTTTTGAATCATATAAATCGCTAGATAATAATAAAGATGAAGTATGCAATTGAGTTTCTTTCTCTTCAAAAAACAATTTTGGATGCATATTTTTTATATAATAGTTTTTATATGCATTTTGTCTTTCTTTATTATCTTTAGGATATGAATAAGGATTATCTTCATAAATATTTTTTTGTAATTCGCAGGTATAAGATTTAGGCGTTTCTTTTTGAAATTTAACAACAGGACAACCTGTATTACATATAGATAATGTATTGCAAGATTTACAGTCTTCAGAAAAACTATATTTTTGATGTATTTGGCTTATTTTATAAGAAGCATTTTCCATAATCTCTTTAAAAGATTGTTCAAAAATATTACCATAATAAAACTCTTTTATGCCTTGTCCTCTTACACAAGAATAAATACTTCCATCATTTTGTAATAAATAAAATTTTTCACCACAATTAAAAGAATTAGTACAATAAGAAGGCTTAAATTCGTCAAACCAATTTCTTTTAAAACCTTCTTCTAAATCCGTACCAATAAATTCTTTTTTTAATTTTTCATATAAAAATATTTGTTCCTCTTTTGTAGTAGGTGTCAAAACGGTATTTTTTTTATCTTCATTATTTAATTGAGATTCAAAAGCAAACATAATATTAAAATTATTCATATCAAAATAAAGTTCATTATGTATAAACCAAATATCTGAAATAAATTCTTCGATATTTTCTAAATGTTCTTTGGCTATAGTCGCTGATATTTTTTTGTTATGTGGATATTTAGCTAAAAGTTTTATATTTTCTATAGTTAAATCTAACCAATTTTTACCTCCTTTAGTAGTTCTATATTTACCATGTAAAGAAAGAGGTAAATCTATACTAGCACTAATAGATACTTTATGTTTATCAAATAAATCATATTGATTTCCAAACTTAAATAAATTAGTTTTTATATGAGGGTTAGATTTTTTATGCCCCAGTGCATTTATTTCATCAAAGTTTTTTATATAATGATTTTTTATTATAATAAAAAGTTCTTCTAAAATTTCATTGGGTAGAATAGTTACTTCTCCGCCATGTAGAGAAACGTTAAAAGGTAAAATATTTTCTTTTTCTAATTTATCTAACGTAAACTTTAAAGTTGAAATAGCTTTTTCTGTATCTTTTTTTAAGTTTAAAACATTTGTTTGCTCACCTAAATAACAATATTGACAGCTAAGATTACAAGCTAAAGTTGGTGTATATAAAAGATGAATATTTTTTTTTGTCAATAAATTCAAACTCCTTCCATTTTTACATTAGGAGAAAATTCTTTAATTTTACTTATAATTTTCTCAGATATTTTTTTAAATTTATTAGACTTATTGTTTTCTATTTTATGCATTTTTCTTGCATTTGTAGGAAATAAGTCTTTTTCCAATTTAAAAAGTAAGTTATTTTCATTATAAAGTAGTAGTAATCCAGTACTTTTATTAAGAACAATTTTATTTATATTACTATAATAAATAATAGAATTACCACAAATAAAATACCTATTAGCTAAAAAAAGATATCTTTTGGGGTAAATAATTAAATAATAAATAAAAGTAAAAATTAGCATAAAAATACTAAGTGGAGTATTTATAAATTTTAAAATTATAATTAATAGAATAAAAATAGAAATTATTATTTTTTGTTTTAGTGGAAAACTTAGCCTATCTTTGTGTGAGTATTTAAAAATAGCTTTCTTTTTCATGCTTATATTATCTCAAATATATTATAGTTATGTCAATTTTTTAAAACTATTTCCTATAAAAAATAAAGTATTTTATGTTACAATTTTATAAATATCACTTTTAAAGGTAAAAAAATGAATAAGAATATAGATACTTTTAGACAATATTTTGAAAGTTTAGTAAGTCAACAAATTAATCAAGTTCAACTAAATAACAATTTAAATAAAAAAAGTAATCCAACTGTATCTAATAATAATTCAACACAAAAAGCTTCAACAACAAACTCTGCTTTAGATGGTTTATTTTCATTATTGAATGATAATTTAGAAAATAATAGCCCTGATAAATTAACTGAAATTATAAATAGTCTAATTTCTTCTGGAGTATCAGAAAAAAGTATTACTGATTTATTAGTTTCATTGGTAGATACTAAAGATGATGATTTAGTTTATACCAGAACAAACTCTAGTGATTTTTATTTAACACTAGAAAATAATATGAAGTTTATTGGTGGAGATCTTAAAAATTTTATAGATCAAGTTGAAGATTTAGCTAATAAAGGTGAAGATATAGATAATTATGTTTCAGTAGTTTCTAAAATAATAAAAAATGGTGATTATGATGATTTAAGAAGATTTATCGATGTAGTTGCAGAATCTTCAAATAAAAATTATGATTTAACTAATTTATTTAGATTTACAGATAAATTAGCTACTAAATATAAAGATAATATTGAATGTGCTTTATTTGGAATACAAACTCTTTTTGCCTATAATACAGATTTAGAAAAATCTATAAATATACTTGAAAATATGAAGTTAAAACATGAAGAAGGTAGAGACAATATTACTCAAATAAATGCCTTTCTTTTTGCTCTAAAAAATGCTGGTTATGATACTACTCAAGTTATAAATGCTTGTGAAGAATCTGGAAATACTATTTTATTTTTAAACCTTTTAGCAGAAAAATATGGTTTTAGAAAAATAGAACCTGTTGTTCCATCTAACTTCAAAAAAATAGAAGGTATGGATATAAAACAAACTTTAGTTATTAGAAGAGGTGAAAGTGTTGCTTTACATGCAGAAGCAGTTAGTAGTTCTGGAGGTACTTTATCACCTGAATTACTCTATTGGAGTTCCGTTCAAACAGGTGCTTTGGATGATGGAACTAATTATCTAGATTTATCTAAATTAGATGTTGGTGAATATGATATTTATGTAAAAATAGGTGGAGATTATCCTGCAACTGATACAGCTAAAAGAAAAGTAAGAGTTTTAGGTGAAAATGAAGTTTATGAAGAAGAATGTGAAGATGATTTTGAAGAAGATTTTAAAGAAGAAAATTGTGATTTAGAAAAAGTTAGAAATTTAGTAAATAAAACTGAATTAACTAGAAATTGTTCTGATGATGAATTTTATATTGATTATGGTTACTATAGTGATGAAGAAATTTCTGATGATTCTGTAAGAATAGTTGATGCTAAAAATAATAATAAATTAGAAACTCCTAAAAATGAAGAAAAAAAAGAACTGATTGATACTAAAAAAGAACTACAAGAAAAAGAGCTAAAAAAATATCAACAAGAAAAAGATGATCAAGAAAAAGTAAATGAAAAATATTATAAAAATAAATATGAAAAAACTAAAGAACAAATTGAAGAAGATAATTTTGAAAAGCATCAAGAAGAAAAAGATTTTGTAAAAAACTCTAATTGTGAAAAAGCTAAAATTTTATGATATATGGTTAGTACTTTTTATCGTTAGGAATAGGAAATAGTTAAAAGTTAAAAGTTAGAAGTTAGAAGAATAGGAAGCTTGCTAATTTGACAGCCTAATTAGGCGGTCGTGAACTGTGTATAGTGATACTTCGACTGCTCAGTAAACATCCGTGAATATTTAAAAGTTAGAAGTAATTGTGAAATGTAGTGGTAAGCCTTGCGTTTACCACAAAATGAAACAAAAAAACAAGTTCTTATTATGTTAGAATTGCTATAATACAATAACTATAACTTTCTAATCCATACCTAATTTGTTTTTTGATAAATGAAAAAGTTTTAAACTTAATCTTTCAATTAGATCAAAATCAATAGATTCTAAATAATAAAAATCATCATCATCTAATAAACGTTTTAATAACATAATTGAGTTATAACAGCCTTTATAATCTTGTAACATATATTGTTGTTCAGCATATCTTACTAAAACAGTTAAAGAATTATGGTATATATCTAAAGCTTCTGCGATAATTTTAAAAGCATTTTCATAATCTTTATTTTTTGAATAATTAAAGCAGAAAAATAAATAAGCTTGAATAAAAATAGGTGCATTATATACAGCTTTTCTATCCATATGTTTTACTTCTTCTAAAATAGAACTTACCATTTCTTCTGCTAAGTCTTCTTCTCCTAATGCAGCCAAAGATAAACCTTTTAGCAATTTATATAATAATTCAACATAATATTCTGGTCGTTTATCCATGTTAGATAAGGCATTAGAAGTTAAATTTATTACTTCAGAGTGATAGGCAGAGTCATCATTATATTTTCTGTAATATAATTTTTCTATAGAAATATCTGAAGGCATAATAAATAAACCTTTTCTTTTTGAATTTTTTTGAACATCATCATTTACAGTAGGATTTATGACATGTTTAAACCTAATTTCTGTCATTCTTCTAAATAGTTTTATATCATAAGTAGCATATTCTTTTTCATGATAAATTTGAATTATTTTAAACAGGTAGGCTATATTTTTTTTGTCTAAAAGTTTATTATTTAATAAATGTCTAGTATCTATAGAAACTTTTTCATAACCATATAAAAATAAAATCCATTCTCCTGTAGCATATTTGAAAAACCCATTAAAAACTTCTGAATAATCTAAATTCCATTTTATTCCCCAGATTCTATTTGTATAAGTTCTTACTATATTTACGGTATTATCGGTAGAACCAATATCTAAAACAATTATTTCTTTTGCAAAATTTTTTACACTCTCTAAACATTCTTGTATAGTGTTTTCATCATTTTTAGTTAAGATACATACACTAACATTAGGTTTTACATCTTTTGTTTTAGCTTCTGCCATAATAAAAATTTCCTTATAAAAATTTTACAAATTCGATTATACAATGTTTTATTGTAGGGGTAAAGCATTGCCTTAAAGGTTTGATTTATAATATACACAGATATTTTTTATTAGTTATATAAAAAAATATCTTTTAATTTAAAATATAAAGTGTTATTATATTATTATTAACCTCTATTTAAAGTTTAACTTCTTTAAGTTGTGGGAATAATATTAAATATTACAGTATTCTTAAATATAAAACTTGATACTAAACTGAGTTAAATAAAATGTCTAAAGCTTATAAAACAAAACTTTATGTGTTAAATGAAACTAATTTATATAAAATATTGGGAGTAGCAGAAGATTCTAACTTAGAAACTATATCTAAAGCTTATAAATCTATAGCAAAAGAATTACACCCAGATTTAAATCAAGATTTATCTCCAGAAGAACATTCTCAAGCGGCTAAGATATTCCAAAAAATAACAGCATCTTTTAATACTCTTAAAGATAATGAAGAACGTTCTAGATACGATTCTGAATTAAAAATAAAAAATATTCGTGCTGAAAATTTAAAAAGAGATATGGAAGAGGCAAAAGAAAAAGATGCCTCAAAAAATAGAGAAGGTATTAATCCAGATGGTTCTATATCTTTTACTTTCAAAAAAATGAAATTTGTGGATATGGAAAAAGCAAAAGAGGAAAAAGAAAAGCATGAAAAAGAAAAAGCTACTTCTAAATTTGAAGAAGCTAAAAAATTAATAAGTGAAAAAAAATATGATCAAGCTGTAGAATTACTTAGAAATCTTACAGAAAGTTTTCCAAACGAAGCTAAATACCATAGTCAGTTAGGTTTAGCTTTAGATGGAAAAGGTTGGGGTGGATATGCTCAAGCTGAATTTAAAGTAGCTCTTCATTATGATCCAAATGATGAAATAGCTAAAAAATATTATACTCCTCCTACTACTCCTAGCAGACATATTAAAAATAATGATCGTAGTGATATTGAAGTAGTAAAAGATGATGTTTCTAAATTAAAAGATACTACAGCTAATTTAAAAGAAATTTTGGGTAGAGTAAGAGGTTTATTTGGTAAAAAGTAAATAAAAAATCTTTTAACTTTTTAATTCTAACTTCTAACTATAAAACGGTAATTTAATAATGAATAAAAAAAATGAATTAATAAATCATTTAAAAAAAATATCTTCCAAAGATAATAAACTAATAAAAGAAATAAAGAAATTAGAACAAAAAAAATATAGAAAAGAACAAAACTCCTTTATTATAGAGGGTAAAAAATTAGTTAAGGAGGCTATAGATTCTAAAATTAAAATTAAAACTCTTTTTATAAAAGAAGGCGATGAATTTGATTTTGGAAGTCTTTCTTATGATTTAGTTTACTTAGTTCCAGAAAATATAATGTCTTATATTTCTACAACAGAAAATCCACCTCCAGTTTTAGCTATCGCTGAAATTTTTGAAAGAAAAAAAGAGCTTAAAGATTGTAATTTTGTTTTATTACTAGATGATATACAAGATCCAGGTAATTTAGGTACTATTATTAGAACTTCTGAAGCAACAGGAGTTGACTTATTAATTTGCTCTGAAAATACAGTAGATTTTTTTAACCCCAAAGTAATCAGAGGGTCTATGGGTTCAGCTTTCAGACAAAATTTTTTATATACAAAAAATCTTGAAAATACTATAAAAGATTTGATTAAAAATAATTTTGATATTATAATTACCTCATCATATGCTAAAGAAAATTATTTTTCTATAAAATTTGACAAAAAAACAGCATTATTTGTAGGTAATGAAAGTAAAGGAGTAAGCAAAGAATTATTATCAAGATTCAATAGTGTAAAAATACCTATGTTTGGTAAAGTAGAATCTTTGAATGTTTCGATTGCAACTAGTATTTTATTATATGAAATCTCAAAATATATCAGAAAATAGTAATATTCAAACTCAAAAAATTATTTTAGTAGTTGGTATTCTATTATTTATAATTAAAATTTTTGCATGGTATATTACAAACTCAGTTTCAATTTTAACAGATGCTTTAGAAAGTATAGTTAATATTGTTAGTGGTTTTATAGGTTTATATAGCATTTACTTATCAGCTCAACCCAAAGATGCTAATCATCCTTATGGTCATGGTAAGGTAGAGTATATTTCTTCTTCTATAGAAGGTAGCTTAATCTTTTTTGCTGGAATTATGATTTGTTATGAATCAGTAAGTAGTTTTAGAAATGGACATACTTTAGAAAAAATAGATTATGGAATAATTTTAATATTAGTTACAGCTATGATTAACTATTTTTTAGGCTATGTAGCCATAAAAAAAGGTGAAAAAACAAATTCTTTAGCTTTAATTTCTAGTGGTAAACATCTACAATCTGATACTTATTCTACATTAGGAATAATTATTGGCTTATTTTTAATTTATTTTACCAAAATACCTTTAATAGATAATATAACAGCTATTATCTTTGCTATTATTATTATGATAACAGGGGGAAAAATAATTAGAGAATCTATTGCAGGCATAATGGATGAAGCAGATGAAGAATTACTAAAAGAATTTGTAGATTTTTTAAATAATGAAAGAACAGAAAATCAAATTGATATTCATGAGCTTAGAATAATAAAATATGGTACAACACTACATCTAGATTTACATACTACTGTTCCTTGGTATTTTACAGTAAGACAAGCTCATCATGAGATAAAAGATTTGGAAAACAAAATAAAAGATAAGTTTGGTAATACCGTAGAAATGTTTATACATACAGATAATTGTAAAACTTTTCATTGTAAAAATTGTATAAAAAATGATTGTGAAAAAAGAGAAGAAGCTTTTTCTGAAAAAATAGAATGGACTTTAAAAGATATTATTAGAGCGTAATTTTTTTAGTTTTGATAAAAAAGCTATTTTATAAAAGTAAAAATATGATACAATAACCGTTTGTGTAATATTTTTAGTGGCAAAAATTTATGGGATCTGATTTACAAGGACTTTCGGTAACTGTTGCAGAAGCATATCAAGCTTTGCGTGAAGTAAACTGCGTTGAAGATGTTTATGACATTATGGAATATGTAACAGATGAAGTAAAAAACTCTTATGATCATATTGTTTGTAAAACTGGCTGTTCTGATTGTTGTAAAGGAATTCATCCTCCTTTTATAACAGCAGCAGAATGGGAATATATTTTATATTATGTAAATGATTTACCAAAACCAATTCAAGATGAAATTATTAGAAGAGCAAGATGGTATTCTCAGCAATATAAAGATGCTCTACTTTTACAACAAGATTTAATTTCAGGTAAAATTCAGACTCAACAAGAAACCGAAAAAGCTTATAAAACTTTATCAAAAGCTTTATCTGATGCAACTTGTCCTTTTTTAGTTGTAGATAGATGTGGTGTTTATCCTGTAAGACCAGCAAGATGTAGATCTCATGGACAATATTTAGTTCAAATTGGAGAAAACATTAGATTGCAAACTTGTCTTCCTCAAGTTAGTGAATGGGAAGAATATATAAAAGATAATAATGGAACTGATAGAAAATTAACAATGCCTCTTTGGAATGTGTATGAAAAAGTAATTAGTTTACTTAATCCACCAGGTTCTCTTGTAGCAACCATACCTGTATGGTTATTAACCCACATAAGAGGTAATCAGATAATAAAAGAACTTAATCATAGCCCAGAGGTAGTGTTATAATGAATGAAGCAGAACTTTTAGAAAAAATAGATTTTCTTAAAAAAAATGGAGAATTAATAGATCAAACTAACTCATTAGAAGAATTATATGAGTTACTTGAAAAAACCAATCAAACTTTAAATCATTTTTATCCTCATATTGGTTGTAAAGATAAGTGCTTTTTATGTTGCCAACATTCTAATATACCAAGTGTTACACAATTAGAATGGCAAGCTACTTTTGAAAGTTTGAAAAAATTAAATGAAAAAACTAAAGCAAAAGTTATTTCTAATACAAAAAAACTTTTTGAAAAATATGGTAAAGAATTAAAAGCAATACATAATTCTTTATCTTTAACTGATGAGAAAAATAAATTAAATGAGTTATATACTAATTTAACAGCATTTCAAGGAACTTCTTGTGTCTTATTAGATAAAGGGTCTTGTACTGCTTACGATGGAAGACCAGTAAAATGTAGAACTCAAGGCGCTTCTGTTGTTAAATATGCAGAAACTGTTCAATTTCAAAGCTGTGCTCCTGAAGTTTCTAAAATGATTGAATTTTTGGATAAACAAGGTAGTAGAAAAACTTTTTTACCTTTTTCAAATAACTATGAATTCAGAGTTGGCGAATTAAATACTTCAACAAATAAAGTATCTACTATTTTACCTATTTGGGTTTATTCTCATATAAAAGATAATGACTTTGTATCTGAAGTTAATTTAAATCCAGATTTTAATGTTATTTTTACAGGAATTTAGTAGGTGTTCTAATGACTGAACAAAATATAGTTGAAGAAAAACCTTGGTTTACTTGTACAGAATCTGGTGTTAAATTTAAAACCCCAAATGGTGGTAAGTGTACTAGATGTAAAAATATGTTTCATGCAAAATATTATGTATATGTAGATTTTGAAATAGTTTGCATAAGATGTAGACAAGCTGAAATAACTCAAATTTTAGCAGATATGAAAGCAGGCTTAGGGAAATAGAATGAGTTTTATTGAAGAATTAAAATGGAGAAGAATGCTCCATGATATGGTACCAGAAACTGATAAACAATTAGATAAAGAAATGACCAAAGGTTATATTGGTTTTGACCCTACTGCAGATTCTTTAGGCGTAGGGAATTTAGTTCAAGTAATGACTTTGTTACATTTTCAAAAAGCAGGACATAAACCTATTGCCTTGGTAGGTGGTGCTACAGGTATGGTAGGAGATCCCTCTGGTAAAAGTGCAGAAAGAAATCTATTATCAGAAGAGGCTTTAAGATATAATCAAGAATGCCAATTAGCTCAATTAAGAAAATTTTTAGATTTTGATTGCGGTGAAAACTCAGCTGAAATAGTTAATAATTATGATTGGTTTAAAAATTTTAATTTCTTAGATTTTATTAGAGATGTTGGTAAACATATTACTGTGAATTATATGATGGCAAAAGATTCTGTTAAAAATAGATTAGAAAATGGGATGTCTTTTACAGAATTTAGTTATCAATTAGTTCAAGGTTATGATTTTTATTATCTTTTTAAACATCATGGTGTTAAATTGCAAATGGGTGGTTCTGATCAATGGGGTAATATTGTTACTGGAACAGAATTAATTAGAAGAAAAGATGGCTCTGATGCTTTTGCACTTACTACACCTTTAATAAAAAAGGCTGACGGTACAAAATTTGGTAAAACTGAAGGTGGAAATATTTGGCTTGATCCAAAAAGAACATCACCTTATAAATTTTATCAATTTTGGCTAAATAGCTCTGATGATGATGTAAAAAATTATATTAGAATATTCACATTAAAAACTAAAGAAGAAGTAGAAGCATTAGAAAGAGAACAAGAAACTAATCCTCATTTAAGACCATTACAAAATGCTTTAGCTGATGATATAACTATTAGAGTTCATAGTAAAGAAGCTCTAGAAAAAGCTAAGTCTGCTAGTAAAATATTATTTAGTGATTCTACTGCTAATGAATTAAAATCTTTAACTGAAAATGAAATTTTAGATGTTTTTGAAGGCGTACCTTTTAGTGAGTTATCAAGAAATAGTTTAGACTCTGGAATTAATATTCTTGATTTATTGGTTAATTCAAATGCTTTTGCTTCAAAAGGAGAAGCTAAGAGATTAATTCAACAAGGTGGCTTAAAAATAAATAAAGATAAGTTTGATGGTATAGATAAAGATGTTAATTCTGAGTTTCTTTTACAAAATAAGTTTATCTTAATACAAAAAGGTAAGAAAAACTATCATTTAGTTTCTTTTAATTAAACAGTTGATTGCAGGGAAACAGTTGGTTGCTAAACAGTTGGTTGCAACCAACTGTTTAGAGTTTACTTATATTAAAAATATTGTTACTAAACAAATTTTATAGTTGCATTTTTTAAAGGACTTTGTTTCATACCTTTACTTTCAAATAAAGTAGAGTCCCCTTTTCTTTGAGAGCTTCCATTACCAGTACCGCCTCCGTCTTGATCACTTTGAGAACCTTGAGATGAGTTTATGGTACTTCCTGCATTATAGCCACCACTTATTGAACCAGAATTATCATAACTTTCATGAAAAGTTTCTTGGTCTTTTTGTGTCTGATTTTGAGAGTAAGCATGATTTTGAGAAGCTCCAGAACCTGTACTTCCACTATCAACTTCCATGCTATTACTTTCTCTAGCTTTTCTAGCTTCAGCATTTCTTCTCATAGCTTCTCTTGCTATATCAAAGTTACTTTTTCTTTTTACTTCATCATTTTCATCTGTATTTATAACAGTCATTGTTAATATACCCCCAAAAAATTCTTAAAAAAATTATAGTATATTTTTTAGTTTACTTGCCTAAAATTAACCTATATTTAAATATATACATCATCTGATGTAAAATTACTAGAATCAAATTTAGATTTTATTGGTAATTTTAGATAAAAAGTAGTTTTTTCATTAATAGTACTTTCAAAATAAATATCTCCACCATGAATTTTAGATATTTTTTTAGCAATAAATAAACCTAAACCAGCTCCTTCTATAGTATGTATTTTAGATTCTACCCTAAAAAATTTCTCAAATATTTTATCTTTAAATTCATTAGAAATACCTTCACCTAAGTTAGTAAAACTTATTATGATATTATCATTATCTTTATTTATTTCTATGGTGGCATTACTATTTTTATATGAAAATTTAATCATATTACTAATTAAATTAGAAAAAAGAATCGATAAACTTTCTGTAGAATTTATTATATCAATTATTTTAGTATTATCTATTATATTAACTATAATGCCTTTAGACTTAGTTATTTTTGCTTTTTCTTCAATTATTTGGTTTAAAAATTGATACACATTTATCTTTTCTAATTTTACTTTAAATTCTTCTTTATCAGCTAGTAAAGCATTTAATAAATTATCTATAATAGAGGCTAATCTAACTGATTCTTGATTAATTATAGAAGAATAGTTTTTTATATCTTCAATAGACATATCTTCAGAAGACATTAATTCTGAATAACCTATTATAGAAAAAATAGGAGTTCTAAATTCATGAGAAATACTAGAAAAGAATTTTTTTTGAGTTTCTTCAACTTGAATTTCTTTTGTTATATCTTTTAAATTTATTACGATACTATCTAAATCTCCTTTTTCATTTCTTAGTGGTAAAGAAGTTGCTTTTAAAATTTTATTTGGTTTTATATGAGTTATTTCTATAGTTCCTGTTCCAACTTTATTTTTAGAATCTGTAAAAATATCAAAACTATATTTTATAAATCTAAGTAAACTTTTAGATAATAAGTTTTCTGGAGATACAGCTGAAGTTTTGTCTTTACCACTTATTTCATAAGCTCTGTAACCACATAATTTAAAAAAGGCTTCATTTGCAATATTTATTTCTCTACTTTCATTATCAACTAAAATTATTCCATCAACAGTTGAATTTAGAACCGAGTCTAATGATTTTTTTAAATTAAATTCTTTTTCTGCTAATAATAATGTATTTTCCTTTAGTTCTTTTTTATAAGCTGAAAATTTACTAATTAATTTTTTTATATTACCTGTAAAATCATTTATTTTATTTTCATCAAGAATATCATGTTGTAAATCATCAAATATAGTATTTATTTTTTTGAAAATATTTTGTTGCATTAAAAACAAAAATAAAATATTAAAATTTAGAATTATAAATAGAGCAAAAATTAACCCTATTTTATTAAAAATAAGAGCTGTATAAACTAAAACATAAAATAGTATATTGCTTAATAAAGCTACGATTAAATGAAAAACGCTCATTAACAAAAAATCATCAAAAATGTTAAGGTATTGTAAATTGTAAAATACTAATTTGAACAGTAAATTAAAACTAATTTAACATTTAATATTTTTACTTAATAAAAAATATATATTTAAATCACAGAAATTTATTTTTTAAAGCCATATTTTTTTATAAAATTAGGTATTTTTTCTTCCTGATATTCACAAGCTTTTTCAGTATCATCTGTGCAAGCACTTTTTAAAAGTTCATAAGCTTTAAAAATTTTTATTTTTGCCTGTTCTAAGGTTTTAGTATTTTTAGCTAAGTTTTCAGCTTGTTCAAAATAAATTAAACCTAATTCTTGCTTTGCCTGATTATTTACTTGATCTAATTCCAAAGCTTTTATTAAATTATTTTCAGCTGCTTTAATATTATTTATTTTTTTGTAAATAACTGCTATTTCGAAAAAAATATTGCTATCAGGGTATTTTTTATTTATTTTTTGTAAAAATTCTAAAGCTTCTTTAGGTTTATTATTTTTTGTTAGTTCTGAAGATATTAAAAAAAGGCTAATTTTATTTTTATTATTTTCGTTATATAATTTTAAGGTGATATCTTTATACTCATTAAATTTTTTTATATTATTTTCTTTTAAATAAAAAATAGCTAAGTAAGATTTTACTTCTGTATTATTAGGTAATTTAGCCAACAAATAATTATATATTTCTAAAGCTTTTTGTTTTTGATTATTTTTATAAAAATAATCAGCTATTTCATTAAAAGAATAAATAACAGAATCATCTATTTTTATAGTTTTTTCTAAATATTTTTTATAATAATCTAGTGGAATTAAATATTCATTTTTTTTTGAATAAGTAGATTTTATTAGGTTGTATATATATAAGTTTTCAGGAGCTGTTCCTATAGCTCTATCAAAAAACTCTTTTGATTTTGTTTTATCATTTTTTTCTAAATATATTTCTCCCAAACCAACAAAAGCTTGATAATTTTTATCATCTAATTTTAAATATTCTAATAAATCTTTTTCTGCCAGATCATATTTTTTTTCTGTAATATTAACTAATCCTTTTTCTAGTAATTCTTTTGAGTTTTCAGCAAAAGATGGGGTTGAATATACTCCAAATAAAAGTATTAAGGTTAATAAAATTTTTTTCATTTAATTTTCCTATAAAAATTAGTAAATAAATTATATCAATTTTTATTGATTAATCTAAGTTATTAGTTAAATTAGAAAAAACTAGAAAAGATTATAAAAATAAATAAATAATAGACAAGAGTCTTTTTTTTTGGTATGATAGGGTTATAGGTTGTTAATTTTTTGTTTATATATTAATTAGGTTTTACTAATATGAAAATAAATCTAATAAAAATGAATGGGCGTGGTGATTTGGGTATAAGATTACCTAAGAAACTTACTCAAATATTTGAAATTGATGAAAGTGCAGATGTTGAATTAAAAATTGAAGATAATTCAACTTTGACTATAAAAGTTACTAAAGCTAAAGTAAGAGAGCTTGTTGCTGTTATTGATAACAAAAAAGATATACAATCTAAAAGATATGAAAGTCTTGCTTCTATAGAAGCAAGAGAATTAATTAATTCTGCTAATATTGAGGATGAAATCATAAGTTCTTCTCGTAATGTAAAAGATACGATTTCACCAGATACTCCAGAAGAAATTGAAGCTTACCATAAAGGATTAGGCTTAATAATTACAAGTGAATCTTAATATTATAAATATTTTCTATTAAGTACTGTCTAAAAAATTTTAATTATCTAAATTATTAAAATAATATTTTTAGGCAGTTTTTATTTTTTCTAAATTTACATTGACAAAAATCAATTTTCCAATAAAAATGATCTTTAGTATATTTATTTTTATTAGAAAAAAATGGCAAGACAAATAAAACCAGTTTCAGAATCAGTTACTATTATGAGTAGGCTAATGAACCCTACCGAAGCTAATATTTTTGGAAATGTTCATGGTGGTAATATTCTAAAACTAGCTGATGAAGTAGCTTATGTTTGTGGTTGTAAACATTCAGGTAAACCTTGTGTTACAGCATCAGTAGATAGAGTAGATTTTTATCATCCTATAAATATAGGTGATTTGGTAACTTTTTATGCTTCAGTAAATTTAGTTGGTAGATCTTCTATGGAAGTTGGGGTAAAAGTAGTAGCAGAAAATATTATAAAAGGTACCAAAATTCATGCTAATACATTATATTTTACAATGGTAGCCTTGGATGAGAATGGAAAACCAATTGAAGTTCCTGAGTTATTATTAGAAACTGTTGAGCAACAAAGAAGAAACGGTGAAGCTCAACATAGAAGAAAACAAAGGTTAGATCAAAAATTTCAAAAAAACATTTCAAAATAAGTTAATAATGAAATTAAAAGTTAAAAATTCAAATATAATAACAAAAATATTTTTATCTTTGTCTATTATACTAACTTTTAACTTAAACGCTTATTCAGAAAATGAATTAGATTATAAAACTTTAATACAAAAAAATCTGGCTAATAAACAGCCTATTAATATAATACAAAGAAGTAATTTTAATACTATATCTAATGATTTTATTCCTGAGAATGGAGAGTTATTAACTGATTATAAGTTAGGTGTAGGTGATAATATACAAATAAACTTAATAAGTAAAGAAATAAATTTAACTTTAGATTTGGTAATTAATCCTGAAGGAAAAATATTTATTCCTAAAATAGGTGAGTTTTTAGCCTATAATCTTACTACTGATGAATTAAAAAATAAAATTATAAGTAAAATAGGTAAAAAATTAAAAGAATATGAATTATCTATTTTAATAAATAAAATAAAAACTATAAAAGTTACTGCTTTAGGTTATATAAATAAAGCTGGAAACTATACTATACCGCAATTTACAAGATTAATAGATTTTTTGAAGTTAATTGAAGGTATTTCAGAAAATGGTTCTTATAGAAAAATTCAAATTATATCTAATGATAATAAAGAAAAATACTATGATTTATATGATTTTATTTATAAAAATAAACAAAGTGAAAATCCTATATTAAAAGCTGGCGATAAAATTATAATATTACCTATAAAAACTAAAATAATAATTACTGGAAATGTTTTAAAATCTGGACTTTATGAGTTAAAAAGTAATAAATTAAATTGTAGTAATAATTTTGATTGTAATGACTTAAATAAAGAAAGTTTGTTAGATAGTTTAAAAATAGCTGGTCTTTATGATTTAATTCCAACTCCAGAAAAAATCATTATTTTAAAAAATGGTTTTTATGATACCAAAAATAATAATATTATTACTACCTTAAAAGAGATAGAAAATAAAAATATTATTCAAAATGAAGATATTATTTTTGTGCCCGCTTCAAAACAATACACAGATAATTTTTTTATTTATCTTTATGGGCAAGTTAATAAACAAGGAACTATATCTTTTAAAGAAGGTATGAGAATAAGTGATTATATAAAACTTTCTGGTGGTTTATCTTCTGTTGCAGAATTAGAAAAGGTAAAAATTATTAGAAATAAAAATGGTCTAAATCAAAATATAATTGTAGATTTAAATGAAATTTTATTTAATGGCAATAAAGAAAAAGATATAATATTAGAGCCTGATGATATAATTTACATACCAGAGAAATTTTTTAATTTTAAGAATTTTAATGATATAACTAGTGTAGTTTTAAGTACTTTAGGCATTGTTAGTTTGGTTTTGAGTTTTATAAAAAAATAATGGATAAAGATATAGAGAAGAATATAGAATATAAAAATAATACAATAGGAGTTAATACTTTTATTAATAAAAAGGCTCTTATGTTTATTACTTTATTTACTATTTTTACAACCTCTGTTGTTTCCTATACAGTTTTTTTTTGATTAAACCTATATACGAAGCTGAAGCATCTATTTTAATACCGCAAAAAGAGAATAATTTTTCTAATATGTTAAATAATTTAGGTATTAATATCAATGATATGCCTAATTTACCTATAAATTTAAATAACAAAAGCTATAATACTACTTCAGATTTTATTACTATTTTAAAAAGTCGATTAGTTGCAAAAAAGATTATTGAAAAACTTAATTTAGACAAAAATGAAGAATTTTTAGACAAAGAAAATAATACACTTCAAACTGTAGTTGAAAATTTTAGAGAAAAAGTAAAGGTTTTAGCACCTAGTACTAAAGATAATGCCATTAGAATTAAAGTAAGAACTCAAAGTAAAGACTTATCTATTAAAATAGCAGATTTACATTTTGAGGAATTAAAAAAGTTTATTGAAAATAATAATTATCTTAGTGCAACTAAAAATAGAAAATTTATTGAAAAACAATTATTAGAAATAAGTAAAAATTTAAAAAAAGAAGAAAATGCTTTAATGAATTTTAAAGTTGAAAATAAAACAGTTTCTTTACCAGAAGAAGTAAATCAGTATATAAAATATATATCAGAAATAGACGCTCAAGAGTTAAAATCCAAAATGGAACTAAATGATATTTCAGAAAGAATAAAAATTTCTCAGAAAAATGTGTCTGATTTTGATGAGCAGTTGCAGACTATTATAAAAGATTTAAAAATTTCTCAAGCTGGTCTAAAAACTAAAAAAATAATTTTGGAAGAAGCTAAAAATAAATATTTAATGCTTTTAAATTCATTACCAGCTAAAGCCCTAATTCTTGCTAGGTTAGAAAGAGAAGTAAAAGTAAAAAATACTTTATATTTACTTTTTACACAGCAATATGAAATTGCTAAATTAGAAGAAGCTAAAGAAATGGAGCCATTTAAAGTTTTAGATAAAGCTTATGCAAGTGATAAACCTGTTTTTCCTAAAAAAATAATTTCTATTATAGTTACTTTTATTTTAAGTATTTTTATCAGTTTTATAATATATAATTTTTTTCATAGATTTAAACTTACTTAGTTATAAGCAACTTTTTATAATAATTTTAATTATAGTTAATTATGATTATTCCCATATATAGCTACTCCCTATAAAATGAAGTACAAAATTAATTGTAAAAGTTGCTTATAGTCATCCTGAACGATTCAGGATCTAAGCAACTTTTTATAACTAAAATAAGAAAAACACACTAGATTCCGTATGCTACTACGGAAGGACAAAGTGTGTTTATAATAATAATTTTAAGTATAGATAATTATAAACTATTTATTCTTATGGAATACCTCGGACTTAAGTATTCTAAAATAAAAACAAAAGCTAGAATAATTAATTATTCTAGCTTAAAAGTCATATTAGTTAAAATCCTAAAATAATTTACTTTAGGACTCTTAATTGATATTTTATTTTTTTACAACATTAGGCACATCAGCTCTAGTTATTCTAGCTCCTATTGCCATACATTTTTGTTCGAATGCTTCATAACCTCTATCTAAGTATTGAAGTTCTGAAATTACTGTTTCTCCTTCAGCTGCAAAACCTGCTATAGCTAAAGCTGCTGCTGCTCTTAAGTCAGTAGAACTTACAGGAGCACCTGATAATGCAGGAACACCTTTTATAACAGCTAAATTAGATTCAGTTTTTATAATTGCACCCATACGGTTTAATTCATCAACATACATAAATCTATTTTCAAAAACAGTTTCATACATTACGCTAGTGCCTTTTGCTGTACATAAAAAAGATACCATAGGAGATTGAAGATCAGTAAAAAATCCTGGATAAGGCATAGTTCTTACATCTACAGCTCTAATAATACCTTGTGTTGCATCAACTTTTAATCTGTTTTGAGATAAAATATCTATTTTTACTCCAGATTCTAACATTTTGCTAATAAGAGATTCTAATCTTTTTTCTTGAGCATGATTTACTATAACACTTCCTCTAGTAGCAGCTGCTGCTAACATAAAAGTTCCAGCTTCTATTCTATCAGGAATTACGCTATGTCTTGTACCATTAAGTTTTGGAACTCCGTGAATAATTATTGTTGGAGAACCAGCACCATGAATTCTTGCACCCATAGAATTTAAGAAATCAGCTAAATCTATTACTTCAGGTTCTCTAGCTGCATTTTCTATAATAGTTGTACCTTCAGCTAATGAAGCTGCCATAATAATATTTTCAGTCGCACCCACACTTGGAAAATCAAGATATATTTTACTACCAGTTAATTTATTAGCTCTTACTACAGCCATACCATGTTCTATAGAAACATCAGCACCTAAAGCTTTTAAACCTTTTAAATGAATATCTACAGGTCTAGAACCTATTGCACAACCACCTGGTAATGGAACTTGAGCTTCTTTAAATCTTGCAAGTAAAGGTCCTAATGTAAAAAATGATGCTCTCATTTTACTTACTAAATCATAAGGTGCTACATTTTTATTTAAATCTTTTGCGTTAATGTGAACTGTATTGCCTGATATAGATACTTTTGCTCCTAAAAATTTGAGTAACTCACAAATAGTAACTACATCTGTAAGTTTTGGAACATTATCGAGTTGAACATCTTCTTCTGATAAAATTGCTGCTGCAATAAGAACTAGAGCTGAGTTCTTTGCTCCTGAAACATCTACCTCACCTTTTAGAGGGGTTCCACCTTGGATTATAAGTTTTTCTGCCATTCTATTAAATCTTTCTGGTACATCTTAATACGACTATATACAATATCGCTCTTTTGAGGTCTTTTTCTCAGTGATTTGACACACACTAAAAGTATGTACTAAATCACATCCTAAAAAAAACTAGAAGTTCAGATAGTACCTAATACTAAACTTCCTAAGCCCAAAATCTACACCAAATTCAATTATATTAAATTAATATATATTTTAATACATAAGTATAGGTTATAGAAAGTATAAGATTCAGTTAAATTGTAACTTTTTGTAATTTTATATAAATTAATTGGAAATATTCTATTTATTTTACTTAATAATAACTTGTTTTAAAGTAATATTTTTCTCAAAATCCTGATATAAGTTTTATAAGTGCATAAGCCTAATTAATTATATAAATTCAGCCACAGATTGTACCGATTTTACTGATATTTTCATTTGTATTATTAGTGTTATCCTTGTCTAAAAAATAGATATTTTATTTTGCATTGCTACTCAAATAAAATTAAAACTAATTTGGTAAAAAATAATTTATTTATAGCTAATCTTATTTTTTTAGAGAATAGCTATAAAAACAGTTGTACAATATGTTAAAATAATTTTGATTTTGCTACAAAATACTAAGATTTAATTTTATATGTTTAATAATAAAATATGATAAAAAAAACTTTATTAATTTTAAAAATAATAATATTATTTACTTTTTTAAGTATAAACACTTCTTTTGCTGAAAAAAATAATTTAAACAGCATTAATATAGATTCAGATAATTTTGAATTACAAACTAAAAATGATTTAATGATTTTTACTGGAAATGTAAATATAGATAGTAAAGATTTTAAAGCTAAATGTCAAAAAGCTATTATAAATTTGGATAATAAAAGTAAAAAAGTAAAAAAAATTACTTTAATAGGAAAAGTATTATTAAAAAAAGATAATTCTGAAATTACAGGTAACAAAATTATTTTTGAACCAGACACAGAAAAAATAAATGTAGAAGGTAATGTTAAAACCAAAGTTATTTTTGAAAAATAAGCTTTTTTATAGACTTTATTGTATTTTTTTTACTATTTTTATAAACTAAAAAATAGCTAACCTTTTTTAGTCTAAAAATAAATTATTGTAAATCTAGATTTTTATTATAATAGGATTAAAAGCTTTAGATGAGACTAGAATTTTTTCTCCAATACTTAAATTCAAAATTTCTTCATCAGTTGCTATTACTTTAATAAGATTATTTTCATTAATTACAGTTAAAATATTTACTATATCGCTTTTTTTTATTTCTATAATTTCTCCAATAAATTGAAATTTACCACTTATTTTATTATTAATAAAAACTTCTGTAGGAGTACCTTTTTTTATTACTTTACCATTTTCAAAAATAAAAACTTTATTAGCTAATCTAAAAGTTTCTGATATATCATGAGTAATCATAATAGTAGTTAAATTAAGTTCTTTATGTATTTTATTAAGCTCTTTTTGAAGGTTTAATCTCATTTCTAAATCTAAAGCAGATAAAGGTTCATCTAACAATAAAATATCAGGCTTTCTTACTAAAGCTCTTGCTAAAGCAACTCTTTGCTTTTGCCCTCCTGATAAAGTATTTATCATTCTTTCAGAAAAAGATCCAAGATTAATTATTTCTAAAAGCTCTGAAACTATTTTTTTTTCTTTTTTATTTTCTAAAGCAAATTCTAAATTTTCTCTAACATTCATATTAGGAAATAAAGCATAATCTTGAAAAACATAGCCAATTTTTCTTTTTTGTATAGGTAAATTAATTTTTTTAGCACTATCAAACCAAATATCATTATTTATATTAATAAAACCCTTATTAGGATTTAATAAACCAGCTAACATTTTTATAAAACTGGTTTTACCAGCCCCAGATTTACCAAAAATAACTACAAATTCTTGATTATTTATTTCTAATGAAATATCAAGGTTTATTTTTGTTTCCTTATCCTTATTAAGTTCTTTTTCTAAAGCTATTTTTATCATAATAATAAATATTATATCTATTACATAAGAAATACAATACAAGATTATATTTTAAAAATTGCTTAGAGCCTGAATCAATACTGAATCAAATTCAGCATGACTTGAGGATGACTATAAGCAACTTTTTATAGGTTTAAACTAATAAATAAATATGTTATTATAAAAATCAAATTTATAAAAAATAAAAATAGAGACTTTATGAAAGATATTTCTAAAAGAAGAAAAATACGTGAAATAAAAAAATATAAAGAAAAAAATCTTTTAAAAAAAAATAAACGTTTAAGTGAATTAAGGAGAAAAATTTGGCGTGAAGATGAACAAGAATATATAGAGTTAGATAAACCAATAAAATGGGGTTATAAAAAATATTTTATTTTGAGAGATGATATAAAAAATAGAAAAGATGCTAATTTTTTTGAAAAAATTTTAGAAAAAATAAATGATTTTGTTTATTGCAAAGAAAAAACTTTTTTAAAAAAAGACTACCATACCAAAAAAAAGAAACCTATACTTCATGAATTACAAGCTTTATCTCATAGAGATTTTGTTAAACTAGAAGAAAAAGAAAAAGAGTTATTTAAAAGCAAATTGATAAAAAGAGAACTTAAATTTTTCTTTATTTATGATTGGATGTTTATTCCTAAAATATCACCGCATTATCTTACACATATAAAAGTTATAAAATCAGATTTACATAAAGAAAAAACTGAAATAGAAGAATTTATTAATGATAGAAATTTAATTTATAAAATAGATAAAATATTAGGTTATAGTGTTAATAAATATTCTAAAGAAAAAGAAAGAGCTAAAATAAAAAAAGGAGTTCAAAATACTATAAAAAAAGAAATTTAGTATTCTTTTTTATTATTTAAAAAATAAACTAAAGATAAAACTGAAATAGAAAAAATTAAAAGTATAATTGAGTAATAATGTGCATTAGTATAATTTAAAGTTTCTACTTCATTATATATTGCAATAGAAATAACCTTAGTTTTTCCTTCTATATTACCGCCTATCATTAAAACTACTCCAAATTCACCAATAGTGTGAGCAAAAGTTAAAACAATGCCTGATAAAATAGAAGGTTTTATATTTGGTAATAATACTTTTATCAAAGTTTCAAACTCTGATTTTCCCAAGCTATAAGAAGCTTCTCTTAATGAGCTAGGTAAGTTTTTAAAACCAGCTTGTATATTTTGAACCATAAAAGGTAAACTAAAAATTAGAGAACCAATTATTAATCCTTTAAAATCAAATAATAAATTAATATCAAAAGTATTTTTTAAAAATTTTCCAATAAAACCATCAGAACTAAAAGCTAATAATAAATAAAAACCTAAAACAGATGGAGGTAAAATTAAAGGTGTATTTATAATAGCTTCTAAAAAATATTTATATTTAAACTTACTAAATGCTAGCCAATAAGAAATAGGAATACTAATAAAAAAAAGTATTATTGTGGTAATAGAAGCTAGTTTTAAAGTAAGTAATAATGGTTCTAAATTCATATTTTCATAATAGTTATTTCATTTGTTTTTATTAAAGCTTCTATTTCATCATTTATTTTTAGTTCTAATTCATTAGTTGCTTTTGTAGTTATTATAGAAATAAGCTTAGTATCATTATAAGATAAAAGAATTTTAGATAAAAGTTTACCTTTAGTTATGGATAAAATTTTTACTTTTATTCGATTTCTTATGCTAATAGAACCGATTAAATTTTTTGCTAAAGATACTTCTGTTTCTTTAAAAACTAAACTAACTTTTTGATTAATTAATAAATTATCTTCCTTTGAATTAATTAAAATAGCAGTAAATAAATCATTGTTTACTTGCACTTCTATAAGTGATAATTCATCTTGTACTAATATGTTTTTTATAATACCTTCTAATTTATTCACTTTTGAGCGTAACCATATTTTTCAAAAATTTTCTGCCCTTTTTTAGAAAAAATAAAATTATAAAACTTTTGAGATTTTTGATTATTATTTTTTTTGCCATAATTTAAAATAATAATACTTTGGGCTATAGGACTATAAGTTTTAGGATCTATTTCTACCCATTTACCTTTATTTTTCATTTCTGGAGAAATTACAGTTGATTTTGAAGTAAAACCAATATCTACAGCTTTTGCAAAAATATAATTATTTACTTGAGCTATACTTTCTGCAAAAATAATTTTGTTTTTTAAATTTTCTTTTATTCTATAAAAATTCAAACTATTAATAGCTTCTTTTCCATAAGGTGCTGTTATGGGGTTTGCTAAAGCTATTTTTTCTACTTTATTATCTGTTAAAATTTTTATTCCAGAAGATAAATTAAATTCTTTCATAGTCCATAAAACTAATTTACCATAAGCATAAATTTCAGGTTTTTTTTCAGAAAAACCTGATTTATATAAATTATTAGGATAATCCATATCAGCCGACATAAAAATATCAAAAGGAGCATTATTTTTTATTTGTGTTACTAGTTTTCCGGAAGAATTTATAATAGGTTTTACTTCTATACCGCTTTCTTTTTTAAATTCTTCTTTTAATTCGTTCATGACATATTGAACATTAGCAGAGGTTGCTACAGTTATTGTATTATTTTCTGAGTAAGCCTTAGAGCTTATAAGTAAAAAAGTAATTAAAGGTAATATACTTATTATAATTTTTTTCATTTTTAATAACATTAAATTATATTTAAAATCATAACTCATCCCCTAAGGGGCTGTCTAAAAACGGGGGTGTCTAAAAAGTGTGCGTTAATTATAACGCCCATACGAAAACACGGGCTTTCACCCTAGTCTTTCGTAAAAAAAGACATAGAAACAGCCTTTTTGGACAACCCCCTACGAAAATACTGGATTTGATAACAATGTTTTTCCTAAAAAATGTCTTTTTGGACAACCCCCAAAATATCTAAAAGCCAACTAATAAAGCTCCTTATAAAGGAGCCTTAATATTTAAAATTCAATCTATTTTAAAATAGCAATTTATTTTTTTGCCATTGCTTTTTGTAATAAATCAACTACTTGGCTAGGAGTATCTGCTACTTCTACACCTACTGCATTAAATGCAGCTACTTTACTTTCTGCGGTTCCACTTCCACCAGAAATAATAGCACCTGCGTGTCCCATTCTTTTTCCAGGAGGTGCAGTTCTACCAGAAATAAATGCTACTACTGGTTTTGTCATTGTAGAAATAAATTCAGCGGCTTTTTCTTCATCATTTCCACCAATTTCACCCATAAGAATTACTCCATCTGTATTAGAGTCTTTTTCGAAAGCATCAAGAACATCAATAAAGTTTGTTCCAATTATAGGATCTCCGCCTATCCCTACACATGTTGATTGTCCTAAACCTGCTTTTGTAAGGCTATAATCAACTTCATAAGTTAATGTTCCACTTCTTGAAACAACACCTATTCTACCAGGTGTATGAATATGCCCAGGAATAATACCTGCTTTTGCTTTTCCAGGAGTAATTAAACCAGGACAATTTGGTCCAATTAATCTTACGCCTTGTTTTTTTACAAATTGATAAACAGAAAGCATATCTCTTACAGGTACACCTTCACTTATACAAACAATTAAAGATACTTTATTAGATGCAGCTTCTAAAATAGCATCTGCTGCCATTTTTGCAGGAACAAATATAACTGAACAATCAGCACCTGTAGCTTTTACAGCTTCTTCTACAGTATTAAAAACAGGAACTCCATGAATTTCAGTTCCACCTTTACCTGGGGTAACACCACCAACTACGTTACTTCCATAATCAATCATTTGTTTTGTATGAAAAGAACCGTCTCTTCCTGTTATCCCTTGTACTATTATCTTTGTTTTTTCATCTAAAAATATGGACATTTTATTCCTCTGAATCTTATAAAATTAACATAAAGGTAATTTACCAAATCCGATTAAGATTGTCTATTAATTTCTATATTTTTGAAACAAAAATATTATCTTTTATATAAAATCTTAATTTTAAGTCTTGGGCTTGAGTTATTCCTATTCTAGTGGTTTCTATAATATCATTCTTTTTTATGCTTTCATTATCAGTAATAAAAATTTCTGAACTAGTTATTAAATCTAATTTATTTTGCTCTTTGGTTATATTCATTGCCATACATAATTTAGAAGGTCCATTAGTTAAATCTTTTATTTTTTTTGTATTTCTATAATTTTTTATGATTTCATGGTTTAAGGGTTCTACAGCTCTTATTAAAACAGCTGTTCCAAATCCTTTTTTATCACTTACAACATTAAAACAAAAATAATTTCCATAGATAAAATATACATAAGATATTCCACCTTCTTCAAACATAGGTTCGTTTCTTGGTGTCATTCCTCTATTTGCATGACAAGCAGGATCATTTTCTGATAAATAAGCCTCTGTTTCAACAATTTTAGCTTCTATAATTCCAAAAGGTGTTTTTCTACAAAGATTTTTACCTAATAAGTCCTTTGCTACAGTTATTGTATCTCTAGTATAAAAGCTTTTTTCTAATTTCATTTTATATTAAAATTGATTTATTATTTATTTTAAATTATATATGAGGTTTTTTAATGTTAAAAAAAAATTTTATGCTTTTTGGTTTATTATTTTTAATAGCTTGCCCTAATCAAAATAGTAATATTAAAACAAACACATCATTTTCAGACAATTTAACTACATATTTATCATTTAATAATTCTAAAGTTGAGAATGAAGCTTTAAATAATATAAAAATTTTAGTTGAAGGAACTCCTAAATTTACCAAAGATAAAAATGGAAAGGAAAATAGTGCTTATGAGCTTACAAGTAATAATAATTTTATTCAAGTTGAACAAGATATAAATCCTAATAAGTTTAATCAACTAACAATGATGGCTTGGGTTAAAGTTTCTGATTTTAATCCTGAATCTGATATAAAAACGATTATATCCAATGATGATGGAGATTTTGATAGAACATTAGTTTTAGATTATAGGGGAGAAAACAAAGGGTGGTCTGCTTTTGCTGGCAACTGTGAGGTTTTTGGAGCAACATTACCAAATCTAAACAAATGGGAATTTATAGCTGTTTCTTATGATCAAGATAATAAAATAGTTGATTTGTATATAAATGATAAAAAATTTTCTAAAACAAATTGTTCTATAGGAGAATCTATTCATAAGTTTTTTAGAATAGGTTCAAATCCTTCTTATAATCAACCTTTAATAGGAGCAATTGATGAGGTAAGGATTTACAACAAAAAACTATCAGAATCAGAAATAAATGCTATATACAAATCATATTAAATAACTTTTAGATTTATCTAAAAATCTACAATAAAGTAATTTTTAGATAAATTCTTTTTTTAAAAGTATTAATATTTTTTATAATTATTCGAAAAAAAAGTTACTTTCATTAAAAGCTGGTTCTAAATGGTTTAACCAAGTAGCTTTTTCATCATATTTAGCAAAAAAAGGTCTGGCAACCCAATCTGATTCTCTTCCTTGTAAAAATCTTAATACAAATACTTTTTCATTTTTTATAGTAGTAACTCCTAATATTTGAATTTTACCAGGAGATGAACTCATTACAGGGCCTCTAACGGTTCGGCAAACTCCACTAACATTCTGATATGCCGCTCTAAAAATCTCCCAAGCTTTTTCTAATGGAATTTCAAAAAAACTTTTAGAACCTGTATCTCTTTCTATAAACATATAGTACGGAATACAATTAAGATTAACTTGCTTTCTCCACATTTCAGACCATAAATCTGGATTATCATTTATATTTTTTAAAACAGGTGATTGTGTTCTTATCTGAGCTCCAGTACTTCTTATTTTTATAATAGCTTCTTTTACTTCATTTGTTGATAATTCTACAGGATGATTAAAATGAGCCATAATAGCTAAATTTTTTCCACTTTTTACTATTTTTTCAAATAAAAATAATAACTCATCTGAATCAGGTTCACTAATAAATCTATAAGGCCAATAAGATAAAGACTTTGTCCCTATTCTTATTGTTTGTATATTTTCTAGTTTAGCATCTAATAATGCATCTATATAATTTTTTAATATACTAGATTTCATTATTAATGGATCTCCACCTGTGAATAAAATATCTGTTATAGATGGATTTTCTTTTATATAATTAATTAGTAATTCTATTTCATTCATAGAAAATTTTATATCGTTCATACCAACAAATTGAGGCCATCTGAAACAAAAAGTACAATAAGCATGGCAAGTTTGACCTTGGCTAGGAAAAAATAAAACTGTTTCTTTATATTTATGTTGAACTCCTTTTAATTCAATTTCATTTAATTTTGGAATATTATTTTTTTGATTAGATGGATGTGGATTAAGTGTGTTTCTTATATTTTCAATAACTAATTTTAATTTATCTTTATCAATATTTACACCTAATAATTCTTCTACCATTTTAAAACTTTGTTCATTTAGCATTTCTTTTCTTGGAAAATTTAAAGTAAATATAGGATCATTTGGTATATTGTCCCAATTTATTAAATTATCTAAAACATAGTTATTTGTTTTAAAAGGTAATATTTGAGCAACAACTTCTAATGCATTTCTATCTTCTTTTGATAATCTATCGATTTGAGGTATTTCTTTGTAGTTATATAAAGAATAGCTTTTATAATAAATTTTTTTAGCCATATTTTTCAACCTTGTATATTAATATGATAGTAGTTATTTATTAGCTTAACACATTTTTTTATTAGTAATACTAATTTTATTTTTAATTTATTTAAATTTTATTTAAATTTAATCACTTATTTTATTAAAAAAAACACTTTTTTATTAAAATAATAAATCTATATATTAATATCTTAATTATTGTAAAAATGAAAATTTTTAATTTTAATGTAAATATAAAAGTTCTTGAAATTATAATTATTTTTTCTAGTATTATAAAATGGGTCTCTATATCATCTTTAATAGGGATAATAGTTGCAACATCTACTTTTATATTTTTAAAAACACTTGATTTTGGAATAAAAATAACAACTAGTTATAATTCATATTATCTATTTATGCCTATAGCTTTTTTTATAAGTTCTTTTTTGGTTAATAAATTAGCTCCAGATGCAGAAGGACATGGAACTGAAAAAGTTATAGAATCTATTCATAAACATAATGGTAGAATAAATATTAAAGTAGTTCCTGTAAAATTATTAGCAACTATTATAACTATTATTAGTGGTGGTTCAGCAGGTAAAGAAGGGCCTTCAGCTCAAATAGGAGCTACTTTAGCTTCATATTTTTCTGAAAAATTTAAATTTAATAATATAGATAAAAAGAAAATAGTTATTTGTGGTATTAGTGCTGGTTTTGCGGCTGTATTTGGAACTCCTATAGCAGGTGCTATTTTTGCTATAGAAGTTTTATCAATTGGAAAAATATTTTATAATGTTATTTTACCTTCTATTATTTCAGCAACTGTAGCCTTTGAGTTTTCTAATTATTTGGGTATAGAACATTTTCACTCTAATATTTCTTTTAGCAGTAAATTTACTTTAGCTTTATTCGTAAAAACAATATTTTCTGGTATTTTTTTTGGTTTAGTTTCTTTATCTCTTATAGAAATAAATAATTTTTTTAAAAAACTTTCAGAAAAAATAAATATTTATCCACCCTTAAAAGGTATATTAGGTGGCGGATTACTAGTTTTTATTACTTTAATTTTTTCAAATAAATATTTAGGTTTAGGAATGGATGTAATTTTAAATTCAATAAAAGGTAATGAAAATACTTGGTATTCATTTATAATAAAAATTGTTACTACTTGTATTACTCTTAATTTTGGTGGTAGTGGAGGTATTCTTACACCTATATTTTTTATAGGAGCAACATCAGGTAGTTTTTTTGCTAATATTTTTTCATTAGATATGTCTATGTTTTCAGCTATAGGGCTAGTAGCTCTTTTGTCTGCTTCTGCTAATACTCCAATTGCAGCTTGTATAATGTCTATGGAAATGTTTGGATCGGATATTACAACTTACTCAGCAATGGCTTGTATAATAAGTTTTATGATGGTTGGTCACAGGAGTGTTTATCCATCTCAACAATTATCATTTACAAAATCTTCTTCATTAAATGTAGAATTTGATTCTGAAATAGAATTAATAAACAATAGTCTAAAATATAAAGAAAACTCTTTTATTAATAAAGCTAAAGATATAAAAGATAAATTTTCAAAATAAAAAATGTTTTTTAATAGTAATTATTATAAAATAACCAAAAATTTTTATTCTTATAGAAAACAAATAATAATTATCAATTTTATTTTTTAGATAATATTTAGAAATTATTAACTTTAATTAATATTATATTTACTTATATAAAAATGAGTATTACTATCATATATATTAATATTTTAAAAAAGAGGCTTTATGAAAAATAAAAAAAGTAAAATAAGCTTATTTTTAATATCAAGTTTTATTAGTTTAGGAATTAGTTTTCAATCTTACTCTAAAGAGATTAGAACCTATCATTTAGAAGAGTTAGTTGATATAAAAAATAAGCATTGGTGTTATTCTGCTTTGAAATATGTCGTAGAAGATTTAGGGGTAATGGAACCTAAAACTAATACAAGGTTTTTAGGAGATAAACTTGCTATTAGATATGAATTAGCTAAAACTTTTTATAATGCAGTAAAAGGTTTAGAAAAAATTTCAGAAAAAAATCTAAAAATAAAAGAATCTAATGCACTATCAGATCTTACTGATGTTAATGAATCTAATAAAAATATCGTAAATAATATGGTAAATGAGTATGGGATTATGCAACTTTTTCCTGATAGTAAATTTATGGGAAATAGAGAAATGACTCGTTATGAATTAGCTTATGATATGAATAATTATTTAAGCTTATTAGAAACAAAATTAGGTTCTTTAGCTGTAGAACCAAGAGAAAGATCTTCTGAATTAACAGATTTAGCTAATTCACATTGGGCATACCCAGCAGTAAAAAATATTATTGATAAATATAGAATAATGGATGGATATCCTCAAAAAGTTTTTGGAGGAGATCAAAAACTTACCAGATATGAAGTAGCAGCTCTTATAAGAAGATTTGTAGAGTATGTAGATAAAAAGATTTTATCTGTTCCAAAAGCAACACCAACACCAGAACCTACTCCGACACCTACTCCGGTTCCTACAGCTATACCAACACCAGAACCTACACCAACTCCTACTCCAACTCCAAAATTACCATCTTCTAAAATGGATGTTAAAGTAGGTGGAGGTTTATATAGTTTATTTAATCCTTCTCCAAATACTGCTTTTAATAGATTTGATCCTGGAGTTAAAGCTTCTTTTACAGGATGGTGGGAAAAATTTGGGTTAACTTTATCAGGTGATTATTTATTAGCTGACGATAAAGCATTAATAAAAGAAACTTCAAAATTAGGTTTAGGTGGAACTGTAAATTACAGATTATTAGGAAGTGAAAGCGATGAAGATGTTTCTTTATTTGCAGGTTTAGGATTTGGTTATAATAATTGGTTTGGAAAAGATAAAGCTGTTAATTCTTTTGGTCCTGTGGTAACAATAGACCTTCAAGCTCCTATAAATTCTTGGGTTGCTTTAAATCTTAGAGATAATTTAAGTTTTATGTTAATAGGTGAATCTGGTTGGAAAAATGATTTATTTATAGGTTTTAATTTACCTGCTTATGGCTTAGCTTCATTTGAATTTGGATATAATGGGACTGTATATAGCTTACCAAGCTTAGGTACTCCTAATATGCAACATGGTTTGGAAGGAAGTATACGAGTAAAATTTTAATAATTTAAGATCTATATACTTAATAAAAATAATATTTTAAACTAAGCTAAAACATAAAATATTAATAATTTTAATCAAAAATTGAATTAGCTAGTTTTTATTAACTTATACTATTATAATTTTAGTTAAATTTAAATTTAAGGTTTAATGATGAAAATTCAAATAAAAATTACTCTGAATGAAGCTCTATTTTTAAGAGATCCCGAAGATACTAAATTGGGAAAAAAAATATTAGAAAGTAGTATTATTCTAATTCATAAATTAGGATTTGAAAAATTTACTTTCAAAAAATTAGCTGAAGAAATAGATTCTAATGAACAATCTATTTATAGATATTTTGAAAATAAGCATCAACTACTAAAGTATTTAGTAGCTTGGTATTGGGCTTGGTTAGAATACCAATTAGAAATAAAAACAGCTTATATTAATGAACCCAATGAAAAGTTAAAAATAGTACTTAAAATCTTATCAGATTCTGTAAAAAGAGATCCTAATTTTGATCATATTGATGAAGCTATTTTAGCTCATATTGTTACTAAAACTGCACCTATATCTTATATTACAGATGAAGTAAATGATAAAGAAATAGAAAATATTTTATCTTCTTTTGATAGTTTAGTATTTAAAATTTCTGTAATAATAAAAGAATGTATCCCTAATTATAAGACCCCTAAAGCTTTAGCTACTTCAATTATAAGGCTTACTAGAGAGCAAATATTTTTTTCAAAATATTTTACAAACCTAACGGAGTTAAAAACATCTGATGAGGATACTTCAGAAGTTTTTAATTTTGTTGAAAATTTAGTCTTTACTATAATAGAAAAAGAGAATATTAACTTACTCTGAAAACAAAAATAAAATATATTTTTATATTTGGTATTAAACTTGTCAATAAATAAGTATTAACTAGTTTCACATAACGTATTTCTAATTGGCATTTAATTTAAAAAAATTAAATAAAAATAAATAATATTTTAGAATAATATTAGGATAATTTAGCATGTTAAAAAATCAAGCTTTAATTTTATCAAATGATAATAATATAATAAGCAAACTAAATCTAATCTTAATTAGAAATAACTATATAACTAATATACATAATAAAGTATATCAAGCTCTAAATTTTATAAAAAATAATAGTACAGATATTTTTTTTATAGAAAATTCTAATTTAGAAGTTGATGTAATTGATATTTCTGAATGGATAAAAAAAAATAGTCAAAAGACTAAGATAGTTCTAATGAATAAAATTGAAAATAATTTTGATTATTTTTTTAATTTAGATTTTGAAAGTATAATATTACCAATAGAAGAAGAAAAAATCATTAATATCTTGGATAAAAAATACTTAAAAGGCTCATTAAGTAATATTTATAACGTAGATATTTTTGAAATAATTCAAATTATAAACTTATCTAATAAAACAACTATTATTACTATTTTTGATTCTATAAACAATGAAGAAGGGAAAATTTTTTTTAAGAAAGGAAATTTAATTCATTGTGAATTTAAAAATTTATTTGGTAAAAATGCATTTTTAGAATTATTTAAAATAAAAGGAGGTATTTTTTATGAGATAAAATATTTTGAACCAGTTAAATTTACTATTAAAAGTAATTTATTTGATTTATTAAAACAAGCTATTTTATTAAGAGATTCAATTAATTTTAGTAATAGTCATACTTTAAAACATAAAAACAAACTTTTTTCTTCAAAAATACTCATTATTGATAAAAATATTATTTCAATACTATCCTTAAAAAAAATTCTTGAAGAAAACTCTTTTCTTGTAGAATTTGCAGATACTTTGTTAAAAGGTATAAATTTACTAAAAGCAGATACATTTGATATAGTTATTTCAGATATTGATATGCCATCTCTAAAAGGATTCGACCTATTATTTTGTATAAAACAAGTAAGTCCTGAAACAAAAATAATTTTAATGGGAAACAAGATTAATTTTTTTAATGAAATTAATCTTGAAAATTTTTTCAATGAAAACTTTGTATATATTAGAAAACCTTTTAATATAAAAAAACTTGTAAAATTTATAAAAAACTCTTTTTTTATAAATAATTTTTCAGGTCAACTTTTAGATATATCATTAATTAATTATTTAAAAATAATTAGTATATCTAATAAAAATATTATTATCAATATAATAAATAGTGAAAACAATAAAAAAGGACTTATTTTTATTAAAAATGGCAAATTAATACATGTTTATTATGATAAATCTCAAGGTGAAGATGCTTTTTTAAAAATATTAAATATTAAAAATATTATTTTTTCAGATAAAAAATATATTGAACCTGGAGTAATTTCAATAAAAGAAGATTTAAAAAATTTAATTTTTAAGTATTCTATTACAAAAACACATAATAATACAGATAATATTCCAATGAAATTATTTAATAATCTATCTATTAAAAGATTAAATAAAGTTGAAAAATTTATTAATCAAGAAAAAATAATTGAAAATATTTCCAATGAAAAAGATTTAGTTAAAAAACTTACTATTTTTGAAAATGAAGGTATTTTTTTAGAATGTATTATTGGTGAAACTTCAAAAAATAAATTTATAACAATTATAAGTAAATACTCAAATTTAATCGAAAATAATAATTTTGAGTCAAATACTATAATAATAGCAGATATTGATATTATAGTATCTTTTAATAAAAATAATGTTCTTGAAAAAATTATTTTTGGTAGAAATTTTATAGGAAAAACAAAAAGAGGTCTTGGTATTAATGATAATTTCAAAGAATGTATTAAATATTATGGAAAACCAATAGTTTCAACAAAAAAAGCTGTTGTTTATGATAATATAGGCTTTTATAGTATAGCGGGTCTTTATATTACATCTATTGAATTAAAATCTTACTTTAAAGATAAAGTTAATAATATAAAAAAGACTAAGTTAGTAAAAAGTAACCCAAATAAAATATTTAAAACTAATGAAGTACTTCAACCAAAAAATATTATTTATGAATATGGTAAATTTTTAGACCTTATTTTAAAATCTAGTTCTAAAAACGATATTATTGATAAAATTAGAAATAAATTCAATGTACTACCCGAAATAAAACCGAATAAATTAATTTATAAATCTCTATCTTTAACCTTTGAATTAGATTCATCTAATAAAATTGAAAGTATTTTTATTGGAGATAAAATAAAATCTGAAACTGAAAAAGGTTTAAAAATTGGTGATAAAATAGAAAAAGCTTATAGTATTTATGGCAATCCGCAATATAAAAGTGAAAATACATTTGTTTGGGATAATATAATATTATTTACTAATAAAAATGATTCTGTAACAAGAGTTCGTCTAAAATGAAGTTAAAAAATTTTATTTATAAAAAAATATTAAAAGTAAATATAAGGAGAAATTTTGAATATTAGTTTTATAGAAAATATATATATAATAAAAGATATTTTATATCAAATTAATGAATATCTAAGATATCCTATACTTAGAACAAAAACAGTTGAAGTTTCTATTTGGGCTATGTTTATATTCTCATTTATTATTTTAATAAGTAGGTTTATAGCTAAAAAAACAAGTGAATTAGTTATTTTTAAGCTTTTAAATAAAGAACAATTTGAAGTTGGAAGAAAAGATTCTATTGCTAAAATAATTACTTATACAATATATATTATTGGTATTATTATAGCTTTACAAACACTTGGTATAAATCTATCTGCATTAATAGCAGGAGGGGCAATACTTGCAGTTGGAATAGGTTTTGGGGTTCAAAACCTTGTAAGTAATTTTATTTCAGGAATTTTGATTTTATTTGAACAACCTATTAAAAAAAATGATTTTGTAGAAGTTGATGGTGTTCTTGGTGTAATAAATGAAATATCTATAAGAAGCACTACTATAACAACTCTTGATAATATAACCATAATAATGCCAAATTCAAAATTTATAACAGAAAAAGTGATAAATTGGACACATAATGAAAGTAAATCAAGAATATCTATTAAAATAGGTGTTTCATACAATTCTAACATTGAATTAGTAGAAAAATTATTGCTAAGCGTAGCAAACAAAGAAGATTTTGTAGTAAAATCACCTGAACCATTGGTTTATTTTAATGAATTTGGAGATAGTTCTTTAAACTTTGAACTACTTGTTTGGATTATTAAACCTATAAAACATAGATTAATAAAGAGTAAATTAAACTTTGCCATTTTTAATATTTTAAAAGAAAATAATATTGAAATACCCTTCCCTCAAAGAGATATTAATATTAAATCGTCAGTTTAAAAATAAATTCAGTTATTATTATATATACAATAAAAAGGAGTCTTATATGAATAAAGTTAAAAACATTCATTCAATTGAAAACATTGAATTAGTTTTTATAAAACCAGAAAATTATGAACATATACTAAATGCAATGATTGAAGCTTATCCAAACATGCCAGAATCATACTGGAAAGAACATCATATTAAATTATTAGTTGATAAATTTCCTGAAGGGCAAGTAGGAATTAAAATAGATAATGAGTTTGCTGGTTTTTCATTCTCAATAATAGTTGATTATGATAAATATAAAGAAAAACATACCTACAATGAAATAACAGGTGATTTTAGCTTTAAAACTCATAATAAAAATGGAAATAAACTATATGGTATTGATGTTTTTATCAGACCAAAATATAGAGGTTTAAGGCTTGGTAGAAGATTATATGATTATAGAAAAGAATTATGTGAAAAACTTAATTTAGAAGGAATTGCTTTTGGTGGTCGTATACCAAAATACCATCAATATGCAAATAATATTTCTCCAAAAGAATACATTGAGAAAGTTAAAAAGAAAGAAATTCATGACCCTGTATTAGATTTTCAAATGTCAAATGATTTTCATCCTGTAAGAGTATTACGAGGTTATCTTCAAGGAGATAAAGAATCTCAAGAATATGCGGTTCTTTTAGAATGGGATAATGTATATTATGAGGAAAAGAAGGAAACCGCTAATATTAATAAAACAACGGTTAGACTTGGGTTAATTCAGTGGCAAATGAGATTATATAAAGATCTCGATGAATTAATGCAACAAGCAGAATTTTTTATTGATGCTGTTTCTGGATATCGCTCTGATTTTGCACTTTTTCCTGAATTTTTTAATGCTCCATTAATGTCAAACTATAATGATTTAAGTGAAGCGGCAGCTATACGTAAATTGGGAGAATACACATCTGAAATAACAAAAAGATTTGCTGAACTCTCAATAAAATATAACATTAATATTATTACGGGTAGTATGCCAGAAATGGTTGGAGAAAGTCTTTATAATGTTGGATATTTATGTAAAAGAGATGGTGGTATAGATAGATATGAAAAATTACATGTTACCCCAGATGAATCTAAAGTATGGGGTTTGCAAGGAGGTAATTATATTAAGTCTTTTGATACTGATTGCGGAAAAATTGGTATTTTAATTTGTTATGATGTAGAATTTCCAGAGTTAAGTAGAATATTAGCAGAAGATGGTATAAATATTTTATTTGTTCCCTTTTTAACTGATACTCAGAATGCATATTCACGTGTAAGAAATTGTGCCCAAGCTAGAGCTATTGAAAATGAATGTTTTGTAGCAATTGCTGGAAGCGTTGGAAATTTACCAAAAGTTCATAATATGGATATACAATATGCTCAATCAGTAGTATTTACACCCTGTGATTTTGCATTTCCAACAAGTGGAATAAAATCAGAAGCGACAGCCAATACTGAAATGATATTAATCTCAGATGTAGATATATCTTTATTAAGAGAGTTAAACCAGTTTGGTAGTGTTAGAAATTTAAAAGATCGACGAAAAGATATATATGAAATAAAATATTATAACAAAACTTTTTAAATTGAATATTATTATTTTTTATATTAATTTTAATTTTATACAAGTTTTTCATTTTTATTAACAAACATAGCTAAGCTCTTATAAATGGAATACAAAATTATCTTTATTTAAAAATTGTATTCTAAAAATACGGTCTTAGCTATAATATTAGCAACTTAGATTATTTACTAATTTAAAAGTAAATTAAAAAATTTATCAATATTTGCTTGATCTTTTATCCTGTACTGAGCAATAGAAGAATTTAAACCTATTTTTATTGATATTCCTTTTTCTTTAATAGCTAAAAACATATCTTCATCTGTAGTATCATCGCCTATAGCTATTATTGTATAATTATCTAAAGTAGTTTTATTTTTTAAAAACCAATTGATAAAATATCCTTTATTAGCTTGGTTAGCACGTGCTTCTACCACTTTATTTCCTAAAATTATATTTACAGGTAAGTTTGCTAAACCTATTTCAAGTTCTTCTTTTAATTTTTTAGCTTGATATTCTGAAAATTCTTTTGGTGAAAGCCTATAATGCCATGCTATAGAAAATTCTTTTAATTCTAGGAAGCTTTCAGGAACTCTTTTTGAATAATCTTCCATTATCTTTTTTGAATTATTAAACCATCCTTCTTTATTAATTATTTGAAATGAATTCCACTTTTTTAAATTACTATCAAAAAATTTAGCACCATGTTCTGCAACTAAGGAAATATTATTAATATCTTTAAATTGATTCTCTAAAAATTTACCTTGTCTTCCACTTATGACAACTACTTCTATATTTTTGTTATTTGTTAGTTTATTAATTAAATTTATTTTATCAGATGTTAATATAGCTTTATTTGGATTATTTTCTATTGGAACTAATGTTCCATCATAATCAATAAATAAAACTTTCTTTTTTTCTTTATTAAATACTAGTGGTAAGTTTTCAAGATCTAAGTCTATAGATTTATTATAAAAACTAGAATAAGCTGGTTTTTCTAGTTCATTAATAAAAGATAGTGCCCATTCTGTAGAAGTATAATTAATTAAATAATCTATCATTTGCTGATTTCTTATTTTTTTATCTTTATTAGATATATTTAAAGCATAAAATAATTTATTTGCTGTTTCTTTTAGATCCCAAGGATTTATTAATATTGCATTACTTAAAATAGACGCTGCTCCAGTAAATTCACTTAAAACAACACATCCAGATTTACCCTCTTTTTTTGAAGCAATGTATTCAAAAGAAACAAGATTCATACCATCTCTTCTACTAGAAATAAATAAAATATCTGAAAGTTTATATAATGCTATCATTTTATTAAAGCTTATAGATGAGTATATATACTGTATAGGTGTATAATTAGGTGAACTAAACTCTCCATTAATTTCTGATATTAATCTTTCTACATTTTTTTTTAATTCGTTATACTTTGGTACATCTTCTCTAGAAGGAATAGCAATTTGCAATAAGGAAACTTTTCCCACTAATTCTGGATAACATTTTAATAACTCTCTAAATGCTTGTAGTTTTAGTAAAAATCCTTTTATATAATCTAATCGATCAATACCCAAAATTAAATACTCATAGTTTTTAGTTTTTGTTATTTCATTTAAAATTTCATTTACTTCTTTAGATTCAGAAGCCTCTATAAATTTATTTGTATCAATACTTACAGGAAATACACCTAAATTTATATTTTTATTATTATAAAAGATATTAGTCAAGTTTGATTCTAAGCCTAAAATAGCTCTAGCTGAATTACAAAAATGTTTTAGATAAGAATAATCATGGAAACCTATTAAATCCGATTCTAATACTCCTTCAAGTATTTCTTTTCTTGCAGGAATTTGTCTAAATAACTCAGAACTAGGAAATGGAATATGTAAAAAAAATCCTATTTTATTTTTACAACCTAATTTTCTGAGATACTGTGGTACTAAAAACAAGTGAAAATCATGAATCCAGATAAGATCATTTTCTTTTGCAACTTCATTAATTTTTTCAGCTATTAAATAATTAACTTTTTTATAAGCTTCCCAATTATCCCAATTAAAGTTTAAAGATAATTCATAATGAAATATTGGCCATAAAACATCATTACTTATCCCATTATAATATTTTTTATATAATTTAGGATCTTCAAGGAAAACAGGTTTATAGATTTTTTTATCAATATCTAATTTTTTCCATTTTTTTTGACTGACTTTATCTGGTGCTATTCCAACCCATTTTTTTTGAATATCTTCTTTTATACCAGATATAGCAGAAACTAATCCACCTGAACTTTGTTTTATTTTTCCATTTTCATCTATGGAAAAAGGTAATCTGTTACTAACAATAATTAAAGTCATATTATTTCTCCTTTTAAAATATTATTTATTCCCATTATAGGTATAATGACAGATTCAGATTGTTTATCTATTTCATAATTAACTGAAGATAAAAATTTATTTATTAATAAAATATTTAAGAGCATTTTAGTTTCATCTTTTGATTTTGGAATTAAATTACTTTTTTCTAAATTAAGTAAATAAACATCTAAAAATTTTTTAAATATTTCGTTACACAAAATTTCAGCTATAGAATTGAATTTATTAGGATCAATAAATCTTTTTTTACATTCTTTTTCTATTGAAGTATAAGCTAAATAATGAAAAGATCTAAGTAAAGAAGCTATTTCTCTTAGACAAGAACGTTTAATTTTTCTTTCACTAAAAGCTTTTATTGAAATCCCATCAAAATCTACAAAAACAAAATCTTTACCAGTAAAAAGAATTTGTTTTAAATTAAAATCTCCATGATTTCTTATTCTTAAACCATCAATATTTTTAGATAAAACTTGTTTAAATATTTCTATTAATTTACTTTTATTTTTAATAAAACCTTTTATTGTAGGATTAGTTAAATAATGACTATTTTCTATATTTTCTATTACTTTTTTAAGTTCACTTTTAACTGATTGGTAAATTGATCTTTGATACATAAAGGTAAATTTTTCAGGAGCAAAATTTATGTCTTCATGATCAGAGGCAAGTAATATATGCATTTCAGAAACTCTATTAGCTAATTTTTCTATTAGATTTATGTAAAAATGATTAATATGGCTACTTATATTTTTTTTATCTAAATTAGAATCAAGGTTAATATTTTTAAAAAGTATTTTTTCAAAAAACAAACTAATTTCTTTTGAAGAATAGTCCCAAAAATTACCTTCATTAATTATAAAATCTTGAATTACTCCTATTTCAGCTTTTTTACCTTCATTATAATAATTAATAATATTAGATATTTTAGGGATATATTTAAATCCTTTTTTATTTAAAAATATTATTAACTCTATTTCAGACCTAGATACAAATTCAAAACTTTTATATATTTTTAGTACTTTTGAATTATCATAATTTACCAAATAATTTTTACTAGATGACTCAATTAACCATGAATTAGAAGTGTTTTTAATTATTTTATTACTATTATTTATTTTTATATTTTTTTCTAGGGCACTATTTTCAAAAAAAGTCTTTCTAAAATTGATATCTTCAAAAGCATCAAAAAAAACTTCTTTTTCATTTTTTTCATTTATTTTTATCAAAATAGTTTCATTAGGTATATTATCTAGATAATTAAAATCAAAAATTTGTTTTTTTGAAATACATGCTATGTATATAAAAGGGGAATCTTCGTTATAATAGACTTTAAACACATATATAAATGATAAAATATTTTCCATTTCTATTAACTCTAATATTTCTATATCTTTTACACTTAATTTTTTATCTAAAAGCTCATTTTTTTTGAGATAATTTTTTAATAATTTTTTTTCAAATACTTCTTTACTTTTATTGTCTTTTGAATCATAGATTATAGAAACATTATAAGTTGATTTTTCAGTTCTTTTAGTTAATTGTAACCAATAAAAAGATAACTCTGAAATACTTAAATTATAAGGATCTTTAGTAATAGTTGGAAAAATACTTTTACCAAAAACTTCTTCTGGTACATAAGTATTATATTCAGATAAATATAGTTTTAAAGATTGAGGGTTTTTTGAAAAATTAGCAATAACTAGTACTACTTCATCTTTATATTTTCTTATAAAAGAAATAACTTTATTATTATTTGAATGTATTATTTGAAAATTCCCTTTTGTTAATGAAATAAGAGTTTTTCTAGCTGAAATTAATTTTTTCATAAACCATAATAAAGAATCTGAGTTTTTTTCACTATTTTCAACATTAATAGATTCATAATGATACTCTGGATTAGTTATAACAGGTAAAAACAACTCTCTTTGATCAATATTAGAAAAACCAGCATTTTTACTTGAATCCCATTGCATAGGAGTTCTTACTCCATTTCTATCGCCTAAATAATAATTATCGCCCATGCCTAACTCATCTCCATAATAAATAACAGGGGTTCCATTAAGAGAAAATAATAAAGAATTTAGCAATTTAATTTGATTTTTATCATTATTAAGTAAAGGAGCTAATCTTTTTCTTATACCAAGATTTATTCTAGATTTTGGTTCTGATGCATAAGTTCTATACATATAATCTCTTTCTTCATCTGTAACCATCTCTAATGTTAACTCATCATGATTTCTTAAAAAAATAACCCATTGGCAATTATCTGGTATTTTAGGAGTTTGTTCTAAAATATCAATAATTGGAAAACGATCTTCCATTTTTAGTGCCATAAAAAGCCTTGGCATAATAGGAAAATGAAAAGCCATATTACATTCATCACCTTCTCCAAAGTAATTTATAATATCTTCTGGCCATTGATTAGCTTCAGCTAAAATTACTTTATCTTTAAATTTATTATCAATATGGTTTCTTAATTTTTTTAAGAATTGATGTGTTTCAGGTAAATTTTCACAATTAGTACCTTCTCTTGCATAAAGATAAGGTATTGCATCTAATCTCATACCATCAACACCTAATTTAAACCAAAAATCTACTATTTTAAAAATTTCTTTATGAACTTCAGGATTATCAAAATTTAGATCTGGTTGATGAGAAAAAAACCTATGCCAATAGTATTCTTTAGCAATAGGATCCCATTGCCAATTAGATTGCTCAAAATCTTTAAATATTATTCTGGCTTGACTAAATTTGTCATTTGTTTCACTCCACATATAATAATTTCTTTCTTTAGAGCCTTTTTTAGCTTTTCTAGCTCTTTGAAACCAACTATGTTGATCAGAAGTATGATTAATAACTAATTCTATTATTATTTTTATATTTCTATTATGTGCTTCTTTAAGAAAAAATCTGAAATCAGTTAGATTTCCATAATCTTCATTAATTTCCAGATAATTTGAAATATCATACCCATCATCTTTTAATGGAGATGGATAAAAAGGAAGTAACCAAATTGTATTAATTCCCAATGACTTTAGATAATCCAATTTTTCAGATAGCCCTCTAAAATCTCCAAAACCATTATTATTACTATCAAAAAAAGATTTTACATGAAGCTGATATATAATAGCTTCTTTATACCAAATATTATTGTTCATTTTAGCTCTCCTGTTTTTATAATTAATTACATGTAAATCTAAAATTTAAATATTTAAAAGCTCTAAGTTATTTTTTGCTGTTCTAATTTTCAAGAAATTTAAAATCTTATTTTTATCATAAATATCGCTATTTTTATTCCATTTTATAATAAAAAGAGGGTATTCTATTAATTTATTAGATTTTGTATCCTTTTTAGTTGCTTTACTAAAACTTATTTCTTTTATATTAGGATAAAAAGTTTTTATTTCTTTCATTATTTTATCCAAATCAACTTTTTCATTTATTGAAAGTAATTCTTTAACTTTATTTTTGTTATTTTCAAGTGATTTTTCAAGTATTGCTATTTTTTCTTCACTTTTTCTTAAACTTTCAAGATTATTTTTATATAATTCTTCTGTTAATTCTACTTTTAAGGTTTGATTCATCTTATTAAATTCTTCTTCTATATTAATAGAACTAGTGTTAGATTGATTAATAAATAATTCTGTATTTCTTAAATTATAATTACTAAGACTATTTTTTAATTCAGAGATATTATTATTAGGAATATTTTCGCCAATAAAAGTTAAATCTATAGTTGATATACCATTTTTATTATAATTAAATTTACTATTTATTAGTTTTGTATTCTTAAATTTTGTTTTTTCATTTATAAAATGAATCGCTCTAGATTTAAATATAGATTCATTTACTACATTCCAAGCTGTATAGATACTAGGTAAAATAGTTAAAAAAGCGAATAAAAATATATATTTTTTTATTTTACTTTGTTTTTTTATATCTATATATTCTACTTCGTTAAAACCTAAAAATTGAATAACAAAAATAGTAGCAATACAAATAAAAACTGAATTTATAAAAAATAAATAAAAGGCACCTAAAAAGAACAAGTAGTTATTAGTAGCCAAACCATAACCAGCCGTACATAAAGGTGGCATCAAAGCTGTAGCAATAGCAACTCCTGGTATTACATTACTTTTTTCTTTTCTGGTATTAGCAACTATACCAGCAACTCCTCCTAATAAAGCAATAAGAACATCAAATATAGTAGGATTAGTCCTTGCTAATAATTCAGATTGAACTTCTGTTAATGGAGTTAAAGAAAAATATACTGTTGAAGTAATAAGACTTGCTATAACAGAAATAGATAAATTTTTCAAAGATGTTTTTAATAGTTGAAAATCATTTATCCCAATAGCTAAACCTGTACCTACGATTGGTCCCATTAGAGGGGAAATAAGCATAGCTCCAATTATCACAGCTGTAGAATTAGTATTAAGACCAATGGATGCTATAAAAATAGCACATATTAAAGTCCATAAATTTTCGCCTCTAAATTCTATAGATTTTTTTATATTATCTATAGCACCTTGTTCATCTTTATCATGTTTTATATCAAAAAGATAAAAAAAGTACTCATAAATATTTTTAAAGCTAGAATCTTTCATTTATAGCTCCTTTCTAATGTTTTTCTTGAGATTCAACATTAGTTTTTATTTCTGGTAATTCATAACTAATCCAATTTAAATTTATAAAAATAGATGACACGATTATTAAAACAATTGCATAAGGTAAGCTCATTTTTAGCATAGTCATATAAGATAATCTTAATTTTGTTGCTATACCACTAGTAAGTAAAAATAAAAAAGCAGCTTGTCCATTTGGTGTAGCAATAGAAGGTATATTAGTCCCAATATTTATTGCTATTGCCAAAGAATCTAATTGCTCTTTATTAATTAGGTTATTTTGAAATGCTTTAAATACTTCTTGGATATAAATAGTAGCTACAAAAACATTATCACTTATAGCAGATAAAATACCAGAAGCAAAAAAGAAAGCATATATTTGTTGATTACCTTCAAAAGAGAAAGCTGTTTTTATAATAGGTTCAAATAAATTATTTTCTTGAATAACTCCAACTATAGCAAAAAAAACTATTAGTAAAGAAGTAAAAGGCATAGCTTCTTCAAATGCTTTACCTATAGTATGTTCATTATTTTTTCCTGTAAATATTGCTAAAAAAATAATTACAGATAATCCTATTAAGCCTACTTCTGCAAAATGAAAAGCTAATGCTATTATTAACCAAATTGCTCCTATACCTTGTAAATAAATACTTAAACGTTCAGATTTACTTCTATTTTTATTTTCTATTTCATTATTTTTTTCTAAAACATTTAAAACTCTTTCAGGTAATTTATAACCATATCCAAATAATTTGAATTTTTCTAAAATAACAACTGTAATTAATCCAAAAATTAAAACTGGTAAAGAAACATGTAACATTGCCATAAAAAAGTCTTTGAACCCCCATTGCATTATTTGTGCTATAAGTAAATTTTGAGGTTCTCCAACCATAGTCATAGTTCCGCCTAAAGCTGTTCCTATTGCACCATGCATTAATAGATTTCTCAAAAAACCTTTGAAATTATCCAAATCTTTTTTACCAATTTCATGTCTTTTTTCTTCTATATAATCATCTAATTTTTCTTTTGAAATATTTTTATCTATTTCTATTTCAGGAACTCTTTCTTCATAAGAAACTTCATTATAAATTTCATAAAAAGCTGTACAAACTGAAATCATTACAGCCATAACTGTAAGTGCATCTAACCATGCAGATAAAAAAGCTCCCATAAAACAAAACATTAATGAAAGGGTAATTTTTGAATTGGTTGAAAATAATATTTTCCTAAAAATCCAAGTTAGAAAATCTTTCATAAAATAAATACCAGCTACCATAAACATAAGTAAAAGTATTACACCCAAATTATGTTGAATTTCTTTATAAACAGTATCGACAGAAACCATTTTTATAAAAATAGCTTGTATTGCTATTATTCCACCAGTTAGTAAAGGATAACATTTTAAAGATAAAGCTAAAGCTATAATAAATTCTAATAAAATTACCCAACCAGTAGTAAATTTTCCAAACATAGTTAATAAAATAGGATTAATTACTAAAAAACTTATTATTAAATATTTATACCATTTTGAGGTATTCCCCATAAATAGTGAAAAAAAGTTAGCAATCATTTTTTATACCCGCTATAATAAATATTAGTATTACTAATATTTTAATTAATAAAACTAATATTGTCAATTATTATTATTGCTTTAGTATTATTGATACTTATATTTTTATAAGGTATTATAATAATTTTTACATTTAAGGTTTTATAGGTATTTATTTTGAAAGTTGAGTTCAGGCTAAAATTAGATAAAGCTTTATATATAAAAGATCCAGAAGAAACTATTTTAGGTAAAGAGATAGTATCTAAAAGTATAGAGCTAATTTATGAATTAGGTTTTGAAAAATTTACATTAAAAAAATTAGCTAATCATATAAATTCAAATGAACCTTCTATATATAGATATTTTGAAAATAAACAACAGTTATTAATTTATTTACTTTCTTGGTATTGGACTTGGATTGAATTTAATATAGATAATAATACTAGGAATATAAAAGACCCCAGAGAACGTATAAAAATAATTATAAAAATTATATCAAATTCTTTAACATATGATGCTAAGTTTACACATATAAACGAAGAAAAATTAGGTCTTATTGCAATTAGGTCTTATCAAGGACTTTTTATTAATAAGGATAAAAATATCTTTTCAGCATTTGATAGCTTGTGTAACAAAGTTTCAAAAGTAATTAATGAATTAGATAGCAATTATAAATTACCTAAAACCATAGCTATATCTTTAATTAAAATAATTCAGGAACAATTATTTTTAAAATTTAACTTTCCAGATATGACAGAATTAAAAGATGATAATGATAATCAAGTATTAATTGCTTTTTCAGAAAAATTTATTTTTTCATTTTTAGAATGAATTTAAGACCTCCTACGGGGTATCAACCCCGCAGGAGGAAGGGCTCGGGGGCTCTGCCCCCGTCCCCCCTGAAACCCCAGAGCAGAGCTCTGAGGTATTCTCTAATAAAAATAAAATTTTAAATGCAATTAAGTTGCAATTAAAAATAAATGTGTTAAAATGAAATTATGTTTTAAATGGATTTTATTAACAAGAATAGAAATGAAAAATTTTATTAATAACAAATTAGATTCAATCGGATTTTCTGCATCATTTATATGTGCTTTACATTGTGCTTTTTTACCTATTTTATTGACTAGTATTTCTACTTCAAAATTATCTTTTTTATCAAATCCTTTTTTTGAAATAACAATGATTTTAATATCAGTTTTTATAGGTATTACATCATTATTACCTAGCTATAAAGAGCATAAAAATTTAATTCCTTTAGCCTCTTTATTTTTAGGTTTTATTTTTATATTTATGGGACATTTTGTAGTAGGTGAGTCTTTAGAATCTATAATTACTCCTATTGGAGCTTTTATAGTAGCTTTTTCTCATATTATAAATATAAAAATTTATAGCGTTTTACATAAAGACTGTTTATCTCATTAATTAGAATGTTCAGCTCTCAATAAATCATTTACTGTTTTAACAGGGTTAAAAGTTATTAAAGGTACTTCTACAAAAATAGTATTCCAATGAGCCATAGCACCATTCCATAAACCTGGTAACTCCATAGCTTTTAAAGCTTTTCCATCTTTAGATTTATTAGAAATAAAACCAGTATTATAATCTATATAATCTTTCAGATTAAAATTATTACCTTTATAATTTTTTACTGCACAAACTAAATCAACAGGATTAAAATGAGATGATTTTGCTAATATGTCTTTCTGATTTTCATCTTTAAGATTTATTTGAGAGGTTTCTACTATTTGTAAAGATAAATGATTATTAGTATCTTTTACTACAAAAGGTCCACCACCAGGTTCACCTTGATTTTTAACCATTCCACAAACTCTTATAGGTCTATTTAATAAAGAAAAGATTTTTTTAACTTTAGTTTCCTTATCTAAATTAGTTTCTATTTCTAACATTAATTCATCAGACATAAAATTAATTATTTCATCTAAGTTTGCTTGATTATTTTCTAATTGTTCCAAATAAGAAAATATTTTAGCTTGAGTTTTTAATAAATAACCAGAAATTAGTTTTTTATAAGTAACAGTGGTTTCTTTTAATCTATCAGGAACTACATTATCTATATTTTTTATAAAAATAACATCAGCTAAAAGATCATTTAAATTTTCTATTAAGGCTCCATGACCTGCGGGTCTAAAAACTAAGTTTCCATTTTTATCTTTAAAAGGAGTATTATCTATATTTACGGCTATAGTATCAGTAGATTTTTTTTGTAAAGAAAAACTTATTTCAAAATTAGTACTATAATTAGTTTTTATTTTTTCAAATAGTTCTTTTACCAAATCCAAATGTTCTTCAGAAACAGTAAAGTGTATTTTGGCATTACTATTATTATCTTTTACATATAATTCACTTTCTACTAGATGTTCTTCAAAAGAAGTTCTTGAAGTATCATTGTACTTATGAAATTCTATTAAACTTTTGGGTAAATTAGAGTAATTAAGTGCTTTTTCATTTAGCACATAATCAACTAAAGTTTTTATATCTTTTTTTGCTATTAAATCTTCTATATCTAATCCATATTTAGTTACCATTTCATTTAGAGAATTAAAAAAAGCAAAAGATTTTATTTTATTAAAAAATAATAAAGTTTCTTTGATATCATCATTTCCAATAGCCAAATCATCTAAATTCATATGAGAAAATTGATCGTAGTTATTAAAAAAGAATAATAATGATTTAAACATTCTACTAGCAGCACCAGAAGCTGGTACAAATTTGGTTATTCTTCCTTCAGATTGGGCTTTATCATGATAAGAAATAATTTCTGAAAAATCTTTTTCTTCTAGTTTTTTTATTTCTTTTCCTAAAGAACAAGGCTTTGCTAAATTGGTAAAAGGAAAACCTTTTTTAAAAGCTTCTATTTGATTAATTACAGTTTCTACTGTAGAATCATTTTCTTTAATTTGTTCTAATTCTTCATTAGTAAAATTCATCTTTAAAAATATTACCTTACTTATTACACATTATATATATTCACATATTTTTTACTTATATTATAAAACAGTTATAAAATAATTCATATTAACTTAACAGATTAAAAGTAAATAATTTAGATTTTCCAAACTTACTAGTTTATTGAAAATTAAAATATTAGATTTTTTTATCATTGAAATATTTTATTTTAAATATTTATTTTAAAATATATCTGAAGATAAAGTATTTTTTGTTAAATATTTTACCATAGCTAATTATTAGTTTTTATTTATAACTAATTGTTTAGATTTCCATTCTTTTATATTTTTGTTTTCAGAATCAAAACTAACTCCTACAAAAAATATATCTTTATTTTTTGCTAAATAACTTTCATAGTATTTTTTTCTTTCTATTTGTTTTAATCCTGCTGTTGCTGTTGTCATTTTAAATTCAAAAATATAAACATATTTATTCGTTTCAATAACAGCATCTGCAAATCCATGGCTTGTTGCTATTTCAACTTGTATTTTAGAGCCTATTAATATAAAAATAAGATAAAATATTGTATGATAATAAAATTCTCTTTCAACAACTGTATTAGAGGTATTTGGTTGCATTTTTACTGCAATAGTTCCAAAAATAGTTTTAAAAATATCTCTCAATCCATCCATATCATTTATTTTTAATTTTTTTACCATCTCATTCACAGATATATCATTAGATATTTGTTGATAGGCATAATAATCCAATAAATAATCTAGCATAGATTTTCTTACTTCTTCGTTTGGGTAACTTAATGTATATTCTAATTCTTCATCAATTTCTTCTATTTGCTTTATAGTTAAATATCCTGTTTGAAATAAAAGTGCATTTACATTCATATTATCAACATCAAAGCTATCAAAATCTTTTTCACTTAAACGCATTTTTTCAAATTTACGAATATCAATATTATATTCTTTTATTGTTTTTAGTAAAAAAGTAGGTGAACCTGTACTGAACCAATAATTTTTTATTTCTCCAGAATCAAACACATTTAATAATGAATATGGATTATATAAAAAGCTTTTTCCATCCCAAGAATATCCATTGTACCATTTTTTTAAACGTATTTTTAACTCTTCAATAGATAATTTTTTTTCTTTTGCCAAAATTTTTATATATTCGTCAAAATAACTATATAATTGTTTTTCATTTATTCCAACTATATTTGCATATTTTTTATTTGTTGTAATATCAATTAAATTATTTAGTGTAGAAAAAATCGAAGTTTTAGAAAATTTAGAAACTCCAGTAAGAAATACAAAATGAAGATATTGGTCATTTGCTTTTATTGTTTCATAAAAGTTTTTTAAAATACTTCTCATTTCCTTTGCTCGTTCAAAGTTAGTACCAAGGTATTCTATTATAGGTTTATCATATTCATCTATAAGTAAAACAACTTTTTCTATTTTAGATAATTCTTGTATAAGATTTTTAAAAGCTAAAACATAATCATTTGTTTTTATTTCAATATTATATTCATTATAAATTCTACTTAAATGATAAAACAAAGATTCTTTAAATTCTTTTATTCCTTCTGCATAGTTTAAATCATTTAATGATAATTTTATTACAGGGTATTTTTTAAAATCTATTTTATCATATATCCACAAATCTTTAAAAAGCTCTTTTTCTCCTTTAAAGATAGATTCTAAAGTACTTACAAGTAATGATTTTCCAAATCTTCTTGGACGAGATAAAAAATAAAATACTGATTCATTTTCTAAAAGTTTATAAATTTCTTCTGTTTTATCAACATAAAGTTTGTTTTTTTCTATTATTGTTTTAAATGTTTGCCTACTTAGAGGTAATGGTTTTAAATTGGTTTTCACTTTTTAAACTTTAATATATAACAATTAAAATTATATCAGTACATAAGTAAAAAGTAAAAAGATAACTAAATCTTAAACAAACTAAATTTTGTTATGAAAATATATCTAGTATTTTTTAGACCAATAATTTAATTTTAAAATTAATTTTTTCTATTCTATAACTATAAATCTTGTCTTATAGAGGTATATAAAATATAAAAATGTGGTTTATTGGCTTCACTTAAACTAGTAGCATTTTGTAAAGTAAAAACTACATTAGTTTTTGGTAAAAATTTATAACTAAGTTCAAAATTATGACCAACTGTATCTGTTCCTAACATTTGCTCTTGAATTAAAGAAGAATAATTATAATCTTGCTCTAACATTTTATAGTTATAACTAAACATTAAATCACCCTGTTTTTTTTGCTCTCCTATATCAAAACCAACAGAAAAACCTTTGTTTTTATCTTTAGCACCTAAATTATTAACAAAATCAACAAATAAAGTATGTTTTATATCAAAAAGATTAAAATTTAACTTTGCATATAAATCTAATAAATTATAATCAGATTCTAATAATTTATCACTACCTACTCTATTAGTCTTTTCTATTACCCAAGTAAACATTTTTTTATAACTCTCATTAGCAAATTTTTTTCCGCCAACAAAAGAAATATAGCTTCCGCCTAAGTCTAAATTTAAATCTTTGGTAAATTCTAAATTAGAAGAAGCTTTACCACCTAACATAAAAACATTATTAAAAGGTCCATCTATACCTACAAAATTTTCTGCTAAAGAAAGTGAAACATTTTTTACTACACTATTTAAATCATTTATTTTATAAGATTGAGATAATCCAGAAAAACTAACATCTTCATCAAAAAACAATTCTGTTTCTGCAAAAAAGTTATTAGCTTTACCTAAAGTAAAATTAATATTATTATTAAAGCCATCTTTAAAATTATGTGAAACAAAAACACGATCTAAAGTAAAAGGTAATTTTACTAATTCTGTTCCTACCTGAGACCAAGAAAGATTATAAGAATTACCAGGATTAGTTAAAAAACGAAATTGATAATCGGTATTTTCTGTTATATTACCTTTTAGACCTAATGAAATTCTAGTTTGAAAAACACTACCTAAAGCATTTTTTATGATGTTCTGAGGTTCTGACAAAATATTAGACGACATAGAGCAATTTCTAAAAGCAACAGAACCAAAAAGTTTAAAATTTAAGTTATTATCAATTTTATCAATTTTATCAGAAAGCTTTTCAATATTAGAAGTATTAATATCTATTTGATCTTCCAATGCCTGATTTTTTTCATTTTCATCAGCCAAAGCATTTAATGAAAATAAAGATAAAAACATAGCTAAAATTAATTTTTTTTTCATTTTTTTACCTAAAAAAACATCATATTATTTATTTTTATTAGAGAATACCTCAGAGCTCTGCTCTGTTGTTTCAGGATAAGCCCCCGCTCCCTTCCTCATGCGGGGTTGATACCCTCGTAGGAGGCCTTAAATTTATTTTTTAATGTTTTAAGTAAGCTTTTATTTTTTAGCTAAAACATTTCTAATGGCTTTAACTATATTTTTAGCTCTTAAACCGTATTTATCAAGTAACTCATCTGGTTTTCCAGATTCTGAATAAGTATCATCTACTCCTACAAAATCCATAGGAACAGGGGTACTTTTTACTACAGCTTGAGCTACATAAGAACTTAATGCTCCACCAATTAAATGTTCTTCTGCTGTAACTATTGCTCCAGTTTCTTTAGCACATTTAGCTACTGCTTCTTCATCAATTGGTTTTATGGTAAACATATCAACAACTCTTACAGAAATATTTTCTTTTTCTAATTCATCTGCTGCTAATAAAGCTTCCATAACTAATAAACCATTAGCAATAACAGTAACATCTTTTCCATCTCTAACAGTTTTAGCTTTACCTATTTCAAATACTTCATCATCTGAATAAATAACAGGAGCTTTAGGTCTTCCTGTTCTCATATATATAGGCCCATTAACTTCTGCCATTTTTTTTGTTAAAAATTTTGTACAAGAACCATCTGCTGGTAACAAAACTGTAAATTTAGGTAAGGCACAAGCTAAAGCTATATCTTCAATACTTTGTTGAGAGGCTCCATCTTCTCCTAAACTAATACCACCATGAGAACCAACTAATTTTACATTTAATTGTGGATTTGCAATAGACATTCTTATTTGATCAAAACTTTTACAAATTAAAAATGAAGCAAAGCTACTAGCAAAGGGAACTAAACCTGTACCAGCAAGACCTGCTGCTACTCCAACCATATTAGCTTCACCGATCCCGCAGTTTATAAATTTATCAGGATGTTTTTTTGCAAACTCTCCACTTTTAGTTGATTTTGATAAATCAGCATCAAGTACTACTATATTTTTATTATCATTACCTAATTGAGCTAATGCTTCACCATAAGCATCTCTGGTAGCTTTTCCTAATTTAACTTCTATAGCCATTTAATTCTCCACTTTTTATTAAAGAACTAAAGAATTTTATCAGATTAAATAAAAAAGTGAAATCATAATATAGTAAATTTTATATTTGAAAGAATTTTTTTATAATATTTTAGTTATAAAATATGAATCATAATATGTACTAAATATTTCATCCTTTTCTAAACTATAAATTAAAAACTCATTTTTAAAAATAATATATAGTTAATTACATTTCAAATTTCAATTAAGCAGAATAGTTATAAAATAACTCTTTTTGCTCATTCCATCTTACAATTTTTTTTTCAATTTTATTATAAATTTCTACCCATTTTGACATTATACTTAATATTTTTTCTTTCATCAAACTCATATTTTTTAATGATTTTTCTAAACTTTCTATAAAATCTTTAGTATTTTTAAAAATTTTCCATGCATATAATTATTTTTTATTTCCCTCCATAATATTTCTATAGCATTTAATTTTGGGCTATAAGGTGGTAAAAAACATAATTCTATTTTATCTTTATTTTTTAATTCAAATTCTATTACACTCTTATTTCTATGTACTCTACCATTATCTAGGACTAAATAAATTTTCTTACCATTAAATTTTTTTATTAAAAGCTCTAAATATTCTATAAAAACATCTTTATTACCTTTTTACTTATTTTATAATAAAAATTACCATTCTCTATATCTATTGCTCCAAATACTTTACGACACTCACTATTCATATTTACTTTCATTTCTAACTTTTTCCCAATTTCTCCCCATGAATAGCACTTTTGAGACCACATTAGAAAACTAGATTCATCTTGAAATAATACTGTTCCTTTATTTATTATAGATTTTTTTGATAATTTTAAAAATATTTCATTTTCCCATTCTTTTTGTTTTTTTTCATCTACTTTATGACTTTTAGTTTCTATTTTTTTATGGCTTAAACCTAGACTATTTAATAATCTTGGTATATAACCTATTGAATATTCTATATCAAACTTTTCTTTTATTATTTTTTGTACTATTGAACTTTTTAACATTTTATTTTCATCTGAATATTTTAAAATTATATCTTTTAACTTTTTTTATCATTATCACTTAATTTACTTTCTTTTTTATATTTTTCCTTGTAAATTATTCCATTTACTCCATTAGATAAAAATTTTACTATCCATTGATAAATACATCTTTCTGTTTTTAAACTTATTTCTGCTATAGTTGATATTTTTACACCTTCTGAGTATAATAATATTCCTTTAAATATATCAACCTGTTTTTTATTTCCTAAATAATTATATTGATTCATTTTACTAATTATCACTTGACGTGTTTCTTTTGTTAATGTTATTCTTACTTTTATCATTTTTTTAAAAAATATATAAATTTATTTTAGTATATTTTTTTTTGCTTTTTTGTCCAAATTCTTTATTAACAACAATTATAGATTTTGAAATTTCTAATGTTAGAAACTATATAAAAACTTATTATTTTTACTCCATTTAAATTTAGGTAAATATGTAAAACTATAATTACTATCTTTTAATATTTCAATGCTATTTTTTAGATAAAAATTATAAATATATAAAATAAAACCATATTTTTTTGTTTTATTATTACAAAATTCGCTATTAATTCTAATATATGTATCTTTACAAGCTTTATCATCTATTATATTTGAAAAAGTAATAGCTAAGTTTTCTTTGTTACTAGAAACTTCTGAATTAGTAAATATATAATCTTTATAGTCATCTAAAGTAATAAAATTACTTTTTAAGTTATTAAGATAAGTATTATCTTCTTTTAAAACAGATGAGTTATCTAATAAATTTTCTTTAACAAAAGTAAATTTATCTTCTTTATAGTCAAATTTAACTTTTTGGGGGAGATTTTTATGACCTATTTCATCTTCAAATTTATCAAAACTATTAAAAACAAAAGTATAATTATCAAGCCATCCAATATCATTTGTTGTTCCATAACCAACAAAACTATTTGATGTACTATTTATATTTGTATTAGGATTATATAAATTTATTAAATGAGTTTCTTTTCTAAACATATTATCTGAAATATAAAATAAAATATATTTGTTATCAGGACTAATAAGAGGAGGTGAATAAATATCTATTTTTTCACTTTTTTCAAGTATTTTTATTTTAGTTTTACTTTCTATATCAAAGTAGTACATATTTTGATCATATAAAAATGCAATTTTATCATTTTTTCTAGAAATAGAGTATGAAGCTTGAGTTTTTAAATCTATTTTAGATAGTTCAATAATATTATTTTTAAAATCTGATAGACAAAGAATAGTTTCGTTATTTTTTTTCATGATAAAAAGCATATTTTTATAACTATCATAAAAAATTGGCTGAAAAATTTCAAAATTAAATAGTTCTATTATTTTATAATTTAAAGTATCTAAATAAAATGTTCTGTTATTAGTGGTAATAATTATTTTTTCTGTTATAAAAATATCTTTAAAATTTTCACTCTTTTCGAAATAAATAAATAGTTTTTCTTTAGTTACATAATTAAAAATAACTATTTTATTTTCTTCGCAGTAAATAAAAATATTTTTTTCTTTTACTATTTTATACCATATAATATTTTTAGTTAATATTATTTCTACATTATTAGACTTTTTATCAAGTATATCAATATAATTACCTTTATCTAAAAATATAAATTCTGGTAACTCTAAATTTGATAGTTTAAAATCTGTATAAGTATTACTAGGTTCTTTATATAAATCCTTTTGGGGTTTATTTTTTTCTTTTTTAGTTAAAATTGTATTATCTTTAAAATAACAACTATAATTTGATAAAAATATAAGAGAAAATATTAGTATAATTTTTATATTATTGTTCATTTATAATAATTCCTATACTTTTAATAATACGAATTCTAATTATTATATAATTTTAATAAAGTAAATAAAAACATTAATTTATAGCTACTCCCTTACAAATGAAGTACAAAATTAATTGTAAAATATAAATATTTAACTTAACTATAGAGCTATTTAAATATATTTACTTTAAAAACCATATTATTCATTATTAAAAGTAGATAAAAAACAAATTAAGTTAATATACACAAAACTAGCAATATTAGTATTTTTAGTTTAAAATAAGATGAAAGAGATAATTTGTTTTATACGAGGAAAAAATGAGCTCCGAAGAAAATTTGAATGTTACTAATAACTTTATAAGAACAATAATAAATAAAGATTTAAAGGACGGTAAAAATCAAGGTAGAGTTGCAACAAGATTTCCTCCAGAACCAAATGGTTATTTACATATAGGACACGCTAAATCTATTTGCTTAAATTTTACTTTAGCAAAAGATTATAATGGTATTTGCAACTTAAGATTTGATGATACTAACCCTGCAAAAGAAGAAGTAGAATATGTGGATTCTATAAAAGATGATATAAAATGGCTTGGTTTTGAATGGACTAATTTATTTTATGCTTCAGATTATTTCGAACAAATTTATAATTATGCAGTACAACTAATAAAAGATGGTAAAGCTTATGTAGATAGCCTTACTGCTGAAGAAATAAAACAATATAGAGGAACATTAACAGAAGCAGGTAAAAATAGCCCGTATAGAGACAGAAGTGTAGAAGAAAACTTAACTCTTTTTGAAAAAATGAGAAATGGGGAGTTTGAAGAAGGTGCTTGTGTTTTAAGAGCTAAAATAGATATGTCTTCTCCTAATATAAACATGAGAGACCCTGCTTTATATCGTATAAAAAAAGCTCATCATCATAAAACGGGTGATAAATGGTGTATTTATCCTATGTATGATTTTGCTCATTGTATATCTGATGCAATAGAAGGAATTACTCATTCTATTTGTACTTTAGAATTTGAAGATCATAGACCTTTATATGATTGGTGTTTAGATGAGTTAAAAACTGAATATCATCCACAACAAATAGAATTTGCTAAATTAGGTTTAAACTATACTGTTATGGGTAAAAGATATTTACGTGAAATGGTAGAAACTGGGGTAGTTTCTGGATGGGATGATCCAAGAATGCCTACTATTTCTGCTTTTAGAAGAAAAGGTTATACTCCAGAATCAATTAGAAATTTTTGTGAAATGGTTGGAGTAGCAAAAAGTAATAATACTGTTGATTTTGGACAATTAGAATTTTGTATTAGAGAAGATCTAAATAAAAAAGCAACTAGAGTAATGGCTGTTTTAAATCCAATTAAACTAGTTATAACTAATTATCCTGATGATTTGGTAGAAGAACTAGAAACAGAAAATAATCCTGAAGATGAAAATTCTGGTAAAAGAAAAGTTCCTTTTTCTAAAGTTTTATATATAGAAAAAGATGATTTTGAAGAAAATCCACCAAAAGGATATCATAGATTATTTGTAGGTAATGAAGTGCGTTTAAAAAGTGCTTATTATGTAAAATGTACAGGTTTTGAAAAAAATGAACAAGGTGAAATAACCGAAGTTCATTGTACTTATGATCCAGAAACCAAAAGTGGTTCTGGTAATCAAAACTTAAGAAAAGTAAAAGGGACTATTCATTGGGTTTCAGCAGAGCAAGCTGTTAGTGCTGAAATAAGATTATATAATCATCTTTTTACTGTTCCTAACCCAAATAATGTAGAAGAAGGTTATAGATCTGTTCTTAATCCAGAATCTTTAATTGTACTTAAAAATTGTAAATTAGAACCTAGTTTAGTTAATGCTAAATTAGAGGATAGATTCCAATTTGTAAGAAATGGATATTTTTGTGTAGATTCTAGAGATTCTAAAGAAGGAAGTTTAGTTTTTAATAGAGTTGTTGGTTTAAAGGATTCTTGGGCAAAAGAAAAAGCTAAGAATACTAAATAATTAATTATAAACTTAAAAAAATATTTTTTTTATAGTTAAAATCTTATTTTAAATGTTAAAATAGCTCAATACATTTTTATAAAAAATAATTAATGAAAAAATTAACCTTAGAAGATATAAAAAATATAGTTAATTTGCTCAAAGATCCTGATAAAAAAATTTTTGAAATGTTAGAACCAAAGATTTTATCAGAAGGCTTTGAGTATTTAGCTTATTTTAAAGAAGAATTAAAAAATAGTTCTGATTTGATCTTAAAAACACGTTTGGAAATAATTATAGAAAAATTAGTTTTGAACGGATCTTTAGATGAATTTAGAAAAATTACTTTATTAGAAAATGAAGACATAGATTTAGAAGAGGCTTGTTTTACTTTAGCTAGTTTTGCTAATCCAAATTTAGAAAAAGAAGTTTATCTTAAATCTTTAGATGAAATGGCTGAAAATTTAAAAGATAAAGTAAAAAATATGAATGATCCTATAATGCTAATAAAAAAAATAAATCAATATCTTTTTTTAGCAGAAGGGTTTAAAGGTAATAGAGAAGATTATTTTAATATTAATAATTCATATATACCTACAGTAATAGAAACTAAAACAGGAATTCCTATAACAATATCAGCTATTTATTTATTTGTAACTAAAAGGTTAAATTTACCATTTTATGGAGTTGGTATGCCAGGTCATTTTATTATAAAATATATGGAAAATGATTTGGAGCTATTTATAGATCCTTTTCATGGTGGTAAAATTCTATCTAAGACCGATTGTGTTAATTTTTTAGTTTTTTCTGGCTATGGATTTAACGAAAGGTTTTTAGAAGTAACTTCTAATAAAGAAATTTTCAAAAGAATGATTAGAAATATTTTATTAGTATATCAACAAAACAATGATACTTTTAGATATGAAAAATTTAATGATATTTTGAACATTATAGATATAAATTATTAATATGAATAAATTAACTCAAAAAGATGGTTTCTGGGCATTAGTATTTTTAATGCCTAGTATTTTAGGTATAATGATTTTTAATTTTATACCAACTATAACTTCTTTTTATTTGAGTTTTACCAAGTGGAATTTATTAGGTTCACCTAAATTTATTGGCTTGGCAAACTATACAGGTTTATTTGAAGACCCATTATTTTTTAAAGTTCTTTTTCAAACCCTTTATTTTGTTTTTGGTACAGTTATTTTAGAAATAATTACTTCTTTATTAATAGCCGTAGCTTTAAATAGCATTATTAATTTAAAATCTTTATATAGAACTATTTATTTTTTACCTGTAGTAAGTTCTATGGTTGCAGTAGCAATTTTATGGAATTGGATTTTTGATCCAGCTTATGGTTTTCTTAATTACCTTTTAAGTTTTGTAGGAATAAAACCTATTTTTTGGCTTTCTGATCCTACTTGGGCATTACCTTCTATGATTATGGTTTCTGTCTGGAAAAATTTGGGTTATAGTACAGTTTTATTTTTATCAGGTTTACAAACTTTACCTCAAGATTGTTTAGAAGCTTCAAATGTAGATGGTGCAAATAAATTACAAACTTTTTATAAAATAGTAATTCCGCTATTAAGCCCTACAATCTTTTTAGTTACTATTATGTCTTTTATAAATGCTTTTCAAACTTTTGATTCTGTTTATATTTTAACAGCTGGTGGTCCTCAGAATACTACTAACATTATGGTTTATTGGTTATATAAAAACGCATTTGAGTTTTATAATATGGGTAAAGCTTCTGCTATTGCCTATGTGTTATTTTTAATAATTTTATCTATTACAATGGTTCAATGGTACTTTAGAAAAAAATGGGTGATATACGAAGATTAAATTTATTTACATATTTAATATTAACTGTTGGAGCTTTGGCAATGGTTTTACCATTCATGTTAATGGTAACCTTAGCTTTAAGTCCTATGGATAAGGTAATGACTTATCCACCCTTATTAGTACCAACAGATCCAACACTTAAAAACTTTCAAGATGTTATTTCTGCTGGTAGTTTTTTTAAATATTTTATAAATAGTATAGTTGTTTCTGCTATTACAACAGCAGGTCAAATGATTACTTGTTCTATGGCAGGATATGCTTTTGCAAGATTAGATTTTAAATTTAAAAATCCTTTATTTTTAATTTTTCTTGCAACTATGATGATCCCTACTCAAGTTAATTTAGTACCACTTTTTTCTTTAATGCAAAAATTAGGTTGGGTTAATACTTATTTCGCTCTTGTAGTCCCAGGTTTATTTAGTGCTTTTGGTATTTTCTTAATGAGACAATATTTTTTAACATTACCAAAAGAATTAGAAGATTCTGGAAAAATAGATGGTTGTACTCAATGGGGAATTTTTTGGAAAATATTTTTTCCTCTTTCTGTTCCTTCTTTAGCTGCTTTGGGTATTTTTTCTTTTATTAGTACTTGGAATAGTTTTTTATGGCCTCTTTTGGTAACAAATTCAGAAACTTTAAGAACCTTGCCAGTAGGTTTAGCTGCTTTTAAAAGTAGTTTTAGAGAAGTTACCAATTGGAGTTTGTTAATGGCAGGCACTCTAATTTCTGTTGTTCCTGCTATTGGAGTATTTTTGGTAGGTCAAAAATATTTTATTGCAGGTATTACCTCAGGTTCTGTTAAAAGCTAAAATAGTTTTTACAAAAATTCATAACTAAAATCATTATCATTTGATTTTTTATGTTTATCTATTCCTAGTTCTTTAGTATAAGGTATTTCCATAGTACAAAAACCTAATTTTGAATCAAGTTTTTCTAGGCTTGAATTAATAAAATAAAAAGGTAAACTAACTGTAAAATCATTTAAAATTTTTATGTTTTTTACTCTTTCTTGCCTTTCAATATTTTTATTTTTTAATTTTAAAATAGAATCATCAATAATATTTTTATTGTCTTGATAAATAGATTTAGGAATAATAGTTATATTTGTAATATCTCTAAAAAGTTTTTGAGCATTATCTTTAGACCTTGCTTCAAAACCATTTTTTAGTAACAGCTTATAAGAGTCGTATTTTTCATAAAAATTATTTTTTTCTGTTTTTATATTTTTAAAAATAATATTCATAAGGTCTTGTTTTTCTTCTTCTGAAATTATTCTATTATTATAATTTTGTATAGCTATTTTTGTATTATCTACAATCCACTTATCATAAACACTTTTAGTATTTTCAGAAACTCCTGAAGGTTTTTCTGTTGCAATAATAATATTAGCTTCAAAAGCCTCATTAATTTCTCTATCTGAACCTCTAAAAATTCTTCCCATTCTTTGTATTAATGAATCAATAGAAGATAATTCTGTAAAAAGTATGTCATAGTCAATATCTACAGATGCTTCTACAATTTGTGTACTTATCCATATTACAGGTACATCTTTTTTATAATCAGATAAAATTTCTTGTTCTTTTTCATTTCTATCCTTTTGAATAAAATAAGAATGAATCATTTTTAAATTAATAGTAGATTCATCAAAATTTTTTAGAATATCGAATAATTCTTTGGCTTTTTTTATTGTATTTACTATTATAAGAACTTTTTTACCTTCTTTATAAGAATAAATTATTTTTTCTACCAAATCTATAATTCCATTTTCTGAATTATCAAGACTAATTTTATGCTTTTTTTGTGTATTATATTCTGGCTCTAAAAGTTCACAACAATTTTCTAACTCTTCTTTTATAAAAGGGTGAATAGTTGCACTCATAAAACAAAATTTACAACCTAATTTAGATAGTTCTTGTAATGCACAAATAATCATAGCTAAAATTTCTGGTGAATATGCTTGAGGTTCGTCTATAACTAATTTTGAATACATAAGAGTAGCATATATTTTTTCATAACCTTTCCATTTAAAAACAGACGTAAAAATTTGATCTGCTGTAGTAATAGTTATAGGCATTGCAAATTGTTTTGATAAATCCATTCTTGATATATGTTCTTCTATCATTAGTTTTTCTTCTTCTAATTCTTCAATTCCTTCTTTTTCTAAATCATTTATGCCATAAACAAAACTATTACTATGTAATAACCCTATATATTCTTTACCAAAAGTATTACAAAAACGCTCATACATAGCATTTACAGAAACTCTTAATGGAAGAATATAAAAAGCTTTATCATTTCCTATCCAATTCATTGCAAATTCACTTTTACCCATTCCTGTAGATGCTATTTGCATTATGCTTTTATCTCTATAATTTTTTGCATTTTCTTGGAAGGGTTTTAATCCTTTAAAAGCGAAATTTTTCTTTTTACTTTCCTCTGTTAAATAATTTAATAAATCAAGTTCAGGCTCTTCTATTCTTTTACTTTCAACGTCTAAATGAGCCGATGATGAATGATCTAATCTATGTAAAAGACCTTTTAATAAAATATACTCTTTTTTATTTTTTATATTTTTATATTGACTACTAGAGTAACTTAAAAGTGCTAAATATTTACTTTTTAATTTTTGTGTTGTGTCTAAATTAAATTTTTTTATCCAATCTAAAAGAGATACTTTCTTTTCTAAATCATTATTAATAATAGATATTAAATCTTTATCTGAAAAATTTTGAACTCTATTATGATGAAAAGCAACAGTATAAAATAAAAAATAGTAAATATCTATATTTTTTATAATTATTTCATCTTTTATAAAACTAAAAAATGCTGGAGATAAAAAATTATGTGGGATTTCATCTTTAGGTAAATCTTTTTTTATTTTAATTTCTGGTTGTTTTATAGATTTTAATATTTTATTTTGAAAATGATCTGATACTTTTCCAAGATCATGATATACACAAGCTAATTCTAATAATCTCCATATATAATTTATATTTAGACTATCTATTTCATTGTAATAAAATTTTTTTAAAATTTGTAGGTTTTCTAAAAGTTCTTCTGTATGTTCTTGTAGTGTTTCTGTAATTATATTATTTTGTTTTTTAGAACTTTTTGCATATATTTTAGTCAAATTTATCTTACCTATAAAAATATTTACTTAAAATCACCTATAAGTTCAACTATTCTATTATCTTTTGAATCAAATAAAAAACTACCTGTATCAATTAATCCATTATCTACAAAAACAGTATCTATTTTATCTTTGAAAACTCTTAAACCATCTGTATTTTTTGTAGCTTCATATTTAAAAGGCATTCTATAATTTATCCCTTTAATATAACAACTATTTGCTTTTTCTTTAGTTAAATATATTCCATAATCTAAAATAAATTGCTTTTCTTCATCAAAATGTGAAAACTCTCGTTCTTCTAATTCTATAAAATCAACAAAATCAATTCTAGCTAAATCTTCATATCTACCTAAACTTGGGAAATCTTTTTCAAAAACTCTTTGTTTAAATTTTTCTAATAGTTTTGCTTCAGCTTTTATGTAAATAGTAAGTTCTACATTAAATAAGTTAGCTACATATACAGGAGACTGAGATAATTCAGAATTAAAATCTTTTAATAAAGTTTTACCTTCACCTCTTTTTCTATCAAACTTAATCATACTTTGCATATCTTGAACTACAGATGAATGACTGCCTTGTATAGACATACTAATAGGATAATATTCTTTTGCCTCTATAATATTATGAAACCAACCTTTTATGGTTGAAAAAGGGGGTAAAGGAAAGGTATCAATATAATTATAAGACATTGGTTTTCTATAATTTGCAAAAACTTGATTTAATTTTATTTTTAAAACTTTCATAATAATTATTCCATTTCAAAAATATTTTTTATTTTATTATTCAATGCATTATGAAATTTATCAGGTAAAAATCCTAATTTTCTTATGATTAAAGATTTTGGTATAGTTACAATTTTGTCTATTTTTATTGCTGAATCACATAAAAGACCTGTTTTATTAAAATCAGAATCATTTTTTTCTATTAAAATACTCAAATTCAAATCTAAATTATTTGTTTTACTAGTTATAAAAGCAACAATAATATGATTATAAAATCCAAGCTCATTTGTTAAACAAATAACAGGTCGTACTTTAGTAGAAGAAAAATCATCAAAAGGAAATGGAACCAAAAAAATTTGATTTTTAATCATTAAATGGTTCTCCATTTTCCAAAGTATAAATGTCCTCTTCTGGATCATTAAGAAATTCAAATGAAGGATTTTTAGACATAGATTTAAGCCATAAAGAGTTATCATCTATATCATTATTTAAATTGTTAGTATTATTTTCAGATACTAAAAGGATTATTCTAACATTAGCTTCTTTTTGGTTAATAGGAATGTTTATTTTCACTATTCCATTATTATCACTTTTAACAGATGTTTCTATTGCTCTCATAAATAAATCTATTCTACTCCATAAAATTTTTTTACTTCTAATTTTAGTTTAGCAAAAAATTCTTCTATACTGAGCGATTCGGAAATTTCTTTAAAAGAATCTTGATTTTTCCAAAAGCCAGAAACAAAACCTATTGAGGTGTTATCTTGTACTTTTTTATCATTAAAAGACATATCACAAGCTGATTTTAATATTTCTGTTTTTATAGAATACTCTTTTGTTTCTTTATGATAATCTACTTTTATTTTATTTGAGAAAAATGGGTTTTTTATATCATAAACACCACCAATAAGAAAAAGAGGGTTTAAATTTTCTATTCTTCCTTTTATTTCTCTATTTAAAACTTTTATTACATCTAAAACTTTTGAAACTCTATTATACTTTTCTAAGTTTTCTATATTAATATTATCGTTATTATCAATTCCTATTTTATCTAAATCTATTGTCATAGTATAAGAATATAATGATTTATGATGCTCAAATTGAAATGGGTTAGGATTTGAATCAGTTCTATCTGCAAAGTTTTTATTACTTCCAAATTCTAGATCATTCATAAAAGATGATAATGATATTGCAGGACTAAACCTAACGACAGCAGACCTAATAACAGATCCCTTCCCTTTAATAGTTTTCATATAACCAAATAAATCTAATTCTGCATAATCTTTAATATTAGATGATTCTTCAAATTGAATTACATCATTTTTAGATGTTAAGGGATTTTTTTCTTTTACTTTTTCTGAATCTAAAGAAAAATTATCTTCTAACATTCTATAAACATCATATCTTAAAGCTTGGCGTGATAAATAAGAAAAAATATCTCCATCTTTTGATAATTTTTTTAGTTCTGATATATTCCCTAAACCTTCACCATAGTTTAAACTCATTGCTTCAAAAACTATTGTAATTGTTAAACCTTTAGCCATTATTTTCACTTCCTTTTCCTTCTTTAGTATATTTTTTACCTAATAAACCATTAACAAAACTATATCCAATAGGATAAAAATTATCTTTATTTGATAATGCTTTTGTAAAAATAGATGAGACTTCTTTTGAATATGCTATATGAAATCTCATAATAACATCAAGATAAGAATTTACATCACCTATTCTTAAAGAGTTTAATAATTTATAAGATATAGATGCTAATTTATTTTCTGACTCTAACATCCTAAGATTTTCAGCAAAATCTAATCCTTTGTTATATGCAACCCATAATTCATTATTTTCTATGGACATTTCATTCCTCCCTAAAACGACTTTTTGAATAAAATTAAAAATTAAAATATTTAGTTCTTGTAAATGATAAGAATTAAAATAAGGTTTTAATTCTTTTGGGTTTGTAAGTATTTTTGATAATCTATAAAGATAATTATAAGTTAATTTATTTTCTAATATTAAATCTATAGATTCAATTAAAATATTTTTGTACAAATCTTTTCCTTGATAATTAGCTTTTTCTAATTTTTCAAATAAGTTTCTATTATCAGTAAAAAATTTAGCTTTTATTTTTGATACATTGAAAGAAAAAACTTTAGGCAAAATCTCAAGTGAAAAATCCATTTCTATAAAAGAAATATTTTCAAGTGAAAACTCAGCTTTTTGCTCTTCTCTTTCTAAAATGAGCTGACTGAAAAAATTTATAAGTATTTTTTCTTTTAAGTTTTTGTCTAATTCTTGTTTCAAAAGTTGATTATTTTTATAAATTTCCTCTATAGAAGAATCATTATTAACAAAATAAAATTTTTTCCCCCCTATATCTGTAAAAGAAGCAAAATAGCAGAAATAAATTAGTTCGCATATTTCACATAATGGTAATCTTGTATCAAAATTCCAAAAGAAATTTTTTGCGTCTGAATTTACACCATAAAAAGGAGATAATCCAGTATCAAAATTTACATTAGATTTAGATTGTCTTTCTGAGCAACAAATACAAATAGTTTTTTTAGCTTCTTTATTGCTATTATTTAATAATGGGTCTTCAAATTCTGTTTTGAATTTATTAAATCTATCTTTATTAACAGATAAGTTTAAAAAACTTTTTTGACCATAGATATTTCTAAGATATATTTGCACATCACTTTCAAAAAAATCTTGATAATTATTAGTCATTATTTCTAACAATTTTTTAAGAAAATCTATAAGTAAATTCTTATCTTTTTTTACCTCATTAATTGATGGAATAGATATTTTATGTTCTTCTAATTTAGATTTCATCAAGCTAAAAACAGTGTTATCTTTAGATTTTTTATGATAATCTTTTAATAATTCTTCTGATTCTTTATTTTGTACTTCTAATTTATCAATTTTATTTATTAATTGATTAAATAATGTTTTTAATCTTTTATATCTACCATATTGATTAAAAGCTGTTTCAAAGTATTTTTGAGAAAAACCAGTTAATATTTTTCTATCAAATTCTATATAATTTTCACCTATAGTTATATCTTTTATTTCATCTATATTTTTACCTTCAGAAATAATGTTTAAAAATCCTACTATTCCAGCATTAAAAAGCCAATCACCTAAATAAACTCTTTCAATAGTTTTTATTATTTTATGTTCTTCTAAAACTAAATCTTTCTTTTTAGCCATTACCCTAAAACCTCAAGCATACCAAAACCTTGTGAAGTTCTATTTCCCAAACCCATATTATAAATAAGCTCCAAATCTTTTGGGTGTCCTTTTAATTTAAAAATACCATCAAAACAAGTTAAAAACATAAAAGGTTTACCTGTTTTTTCTCTAAATTCTTTTAATGTATGTTTTACTATTTTTTTATTAATTTTTACAGAAGTAAATTCTAAAGGTTGATATAATGGTTCAGATTTAATATTTTTATTCAAAAAAATTCTATTTTGTATTTGATTTAATTGATTTATAAAATCATCATTATTTGGCAATAGTTGTTTATCATTTACATCTTGAATAAGAATAGGAGAAAGTGTTTTAAATACTATTTCATCATTTTTTATTTCTGGTTTATTTATTGCAATACTACTTTCAAGTATTAGTTCTATTTTTTCTCCATCTACTAACATATCTTCATCTGAGCTAAAATTAAATTTTTTTAGTTTTAATAGTCCATTATGTAAATTCATTAAAAAGGCAAAATCAGAAGAGCTTATATTAAGTAAAGGGTACATATTATCAAAGTAAAAAACTTTTGTTGGTATATTCGTAAATTTAGAATCTATTTGTAAAATTCCCTCTTTAATTTCTTTTTGTGGTGGAAAAGAAACAGAATAACAAAATGGTCTAGGATTTTTTTTTGCATATAAATCATCTTTATATTTTGGATCGCCAAGTTTAATAGCTTCTTTTATTAAAGATTGAATCCTATTATTATAAAGCTGTGGCAATTTATTTGTCTTTAATTTTATTTTTATTCTCATTTTTTTGTAGCCCTACAAAAATAATAGTTTAATGTTACAAATTTTGTAGTAACTTGTCAATATTTTTATTCATATTTTTTTTATGAAATTAATATTTAAAAATAAAATTATGGAAAAACACACTAGATTCTGTTCTACAACAGAATGACATAAGTGTGTTTTTGGATTAATTCTTAGATTATATAAACCTAAAATTATTTTTTACTGAATAATTAAGAACATTTTTTGATAAATTAAAATAAAAAAAGTTGCTAGATTCTGAATCAATAATGAATCAAGTTCAGCATGACTTCAGAATGACAAGAAGCAACTTTTTCTAAATTAAAATCATGAGAAAACACACTAGATTCTGTTCTACAACAGAATGACATGAGTGTGTTTTTAATTTAACTTTATTATTGACATTTTTAAATTTTTTTTATTAGAATAAAAGTTATCATAATAATTTAAGGGCTAAAAATATGAGAAAACAATACTATGTTTATTTTATGACAAATAAACTAAATAAATCTCTTTATATTGGAGTTACTAATAATATACAAAGAAGAGTATATGAACATAAAAATAGTATTAACAAAGGTTTTACTTCAAAATATAAATGTTATAAATTAGTTTATATAGAAACTTTTTATTATATAAATGAAGCTATAGAAAGGGAAAATCAATTAAAAAATTTTAAAAGAGAGTGGAAAAATTCTCTTGTAAATAATTTAAATCCAAATTGGGAAGATTTAGCTATTAATTTATAGAAAAAATTAACTTTATTTTTACGTTATAGTATGATTTTCTAAGTTTGAAATTTTATAAAAAAGTTGCTAGATTCTGAACTTGATTCAGAATCTAGCAACTTTTTTTAAATAAAATTACTATCAAAATTTTTTTCTTGTCCAAAAACATTTTTTTTTATGTTATTAGGATTAGCTATTTCATAAAAATAAATACTATCATAATCCGATTTCATAGTTTTTTTTAATTCTATTTTACATTTTTCCAATAAACTATCTGTTATTTCTCCTTCAAAAACAGAATTTTGAGACCAATAAAGATATTTTTTTAGAATTTTTCTTATTTTATTAACTCTAGTTTCTTCTATATCATAAGTTATTATTACAAAAGGCATATTTTTAATTTATTTATTATAATGAAATTTACACTTAATTATTATTAGATTATTTTCTTTTATTAGATACACTAATCTATGTTCATCATTTATCCTTCTTGATATTAAACCTTGAAAGTTACCTTTTAAAAGTTCAGGTTTTCCTAGTCCATTATTATCATTAGGATTTCTTATTATATCTTTTATTAGGGTATTTATTTTTTTTAGAATATTTTTATCTGTTAATTGCCAATAAAGATATTCTTCCCATGCTTTATCATGAAAAGAAATAATCATTACAATAAATCTCTTTTTTTGAATTTATTTTTTTTAATATCTTCAAATCTTTCTTCTATTTCTTCAAAATCTTTTTTGTGTGATAAAATAAAAGCTCTTTCATTTAAAGAATTAAATTCTTCAAGAGAAATAAGAACAACATTTTTATTATCTTTATTAGTTATTATTAAAGGTTCATAATCATCACATACATGATTAATTAGAGTTTTTAGATTATTTCTTGCATAAGAGTAATTTGTTGCTTTCATAATAATACCTCTCATTTTTATATTATATATTGTACAATATATTGTCACTAAATAATACTTTTTTTCTTATAGTCATCAATAATATATTGAAAAACACCCAATATTTTATTTAACTCTTTTATATAAAAAGATTCTTGATCAATAAAAACAGTATTATTTTCTAATTTAAGAAATTTCCATTCATTTGCATTTGTAACACATCCATATATAGTATTTAAAACAGTTTTATGTTTTTCATTAAAAAACTTTATTCCTACCATTTGAGCAGAACATTGAGCCACACCTAATTCTAAATCTCCTTTTTTAGCTTCTACTACGCAAATCATTGGGAAACTAACATTAAAAGTTTTATTATTTTTGGATAAAATAAAATCACATTCTCCATATAAACCTTGTTTTTTATTTGCATCTAAAACTTCACCAGAATAAATAGTAATTATATCTATATTTTTTCTAACAATTTCAGTTAGAATAGGTGATATTATATATTCAGATTTTGCTTTTTCTGTTTTTATTGGTAAAACTTTATTTATATCTAATAATTGTTTTAAAAGATCACTTGGTGCTATCTCTTTTATATCTTTAAACAAAGATATTATTTTATTATTTATATCAAATTTTTCTTTTAAATCATCAAGCGTAAAATTTGTATATGCCATATTACCACCATGCCTTAAAAGGTTTATATACTTCATCTGTAATAAGGTGTTTTATTATTTTATAACATTCTAATCTTATTAGGTATCTATAAGAAACATTTCTATTTAATTTTCTATGTTTTATTGTTTCTTCCATTTTTTCTTCATAGGCTTGTAAAAACTTCTTTTTTCCTTCTTCATTTAAATAAGCAAAATTCAAATCTGCATCAAAATCTTTTTTAGTTATTGTTTTTTTATTTATAAGAGAAAAAATAAGGGGATCTATAATTAAAGGTTTAAATATTTCGGCTAAATCTAAACACAAAGAAAATCTTTTTTCTTGAGGCTCATGTAAATAGCTTATAGCAGGATCTAATTGGGTTTTATATATTTCAGATAAAACTGAGTTATACATTATAGAATTTCCAAAAGAAATCATTGCATTAATTGGGTTTGTAGGTGGATTTTTTTCTCTTTTTTCAAAAAAGAAATCTTTGTTTTTTATAATATCATTAAAAAGTTTATAATATTTTTGTCTAACATTTCCTTCTATTCCCATTAATTCTTGAGGTGTTTTGGTAGTAAAAATTTTAGGTAAAAGGTTATTTTCTATATCTTCAATATATTCTTTATCAATTTTATTTTTTCTTAAATTTCTTAATATATGAAAAATAGCTCCTTCTATAAAAGAAACAGCTAAATATTGTCTTAATTCTGGGTCTATATTGTATTTTACTTGATCTATTAATAAAACTCCTGAAATATTCTTTTTTCTTGGAACATAACTACCAGAATAAAAATTATAATAATTATAAATATGAATAGATATATCATACTGAGAAATAAGGTTTAAAGCTTTTGTATTTATATCTACTTCCCCAAAAATAAAAATTGAATCTATATCATTTATAGGAATATCCCTTCTTTTTGTTTCAGAACCTTCTTCAAATTCAAATGTTATAGAATTTTCTTTTCTTTTTATTCTTCCATTAGAATTTATATAAAATCTTCTCATTTTTTATTTATTACCTAAAATTTTTATTTTTATTAGAGAATACCTCAGAGCTCTGCTCTGGGGTTTCAGGGGGTACGGGGGCAGAGCCTTCGATCCCTTCCTCCTGCGTGGTTGATACCCCGTAGGCGGTCTTAAATTCATTTAAAATCCTAAAACAGTCTGAAGCTAATATACTTACATTCAAAGCTTTTATAAGAAAAGCTCAGAAAAAACACACATTGTCATTATGAACTCGATTCAGAATCTAGTGTGTTTTTATTATTTTGTATTTTCATTAAGCAAAGCATAATTCATAATAAGCACATTTAGTACAATAACTCTTTTTTTCTAATTCTGGAGGCTTTTTTATTTTTAAAATATTATTTATATCTAACAAAATTTTTTCAATTTCAAGTTCTTTTTCTAATGTTAATTCAATAAAATCTCTTTTTCTTTGTTTTGGATAGTTTATAATTCCTTTTTTTATAATTCCGTTTTGTTTTAAATAATATAAATAATACAAAATTTGTGTTACATCTACTTCTTCCATTTTATCAGAAGATTTTACTTCATTAATTGTATTTTTATCTAAAATATCAATACAAATCATGTCATCTAATAAAACTTCTTTCTTTTTTTCTTTGTAAGAATTTTCATGAAGAAGTTTACCCAATTTTACTTTTTCAGAATTATGTTCCATAGTAATTTTTTTATCATAAAACCAAAGTTTTCTTTTGCAAATTAGATAGTAATTTATTTTTATACCATTGACTTTTAAATCATCAAAGTTTATCCTTGATTCTGTAGCTTCTTGCATAAAAAAGTTGCATTTTATAATTCAAAAATATAATTTGATTGTAATTTAGATTTTATGATATTTCAAGCTCTTTTTTCAAAAAAGTTAAAAAAAGGTAATTGTAGATCCAATGCAAAATACTATAATTTCAGCCATGTTTCTTTTGTAGAAAACAATAGGCTGAATGTATTTACTTCATTATTTTTTAGTGCTATGATTTTAATGAACCTTAAATAAGGGGTTCTACATTAACAAATTGGGTTTTAAATAAATCTATGATTCATATTTTTAAATCAGAACCTAATAGTTCTACATTAACAAATTGGGTTTTAAATTGCTTTAAATAAATATTATTTAGTATTTTTAGTTTTTGCGTTCTACATTAACAAATTGGGTTTTAAATTAATTACTAAAAACTTCTTTTTTTAAATCTACTACTGTTCTACATTAACAAATTGGGTTTTAAATTCAACTGTTATATTCATATCTCTAGTTACATTTAGTTCTACATTAACAAATTGGGTTTTAAATTATACAATGTTTTTAAATCTTTACTAGCTTGACTTTTAGTTCTACATTAACAAATTGGGTTTTAAATCTTACAGGTGCAGGAACATGGGAAAAATATATTGCTAGTTCTACATTAACAAATTGGGTTTTAAATATATCTTTTACATATAATTCTTTAAATTTATTATTCATGTTCTACATTAACAAATTGGGTTTTAAATAATTCTTTTATTATTTTAAAAATAGAATCTGTTGAGTTCTACATTAACAAATTGGGTTTTAAATCAAATAAAAATAATAAAAATAGTGGAGGGAGAACCCCTGTTCTACATTAACAAATTGGGTTTTAAATCAAATGAATCTAAACGTAAATTGTTTGAATCTAAGCGTAAGTTCTACATTAACAAATTGGGTTTTAAATAGTTATGATTGGAAAAATAAAACATCAGCAAAGATTGTTCTACATTAACAAATTGGGTTTTAAATTCTATATCAGGATCAGGATCATTATAGAAAAATACTGTTCTACATTAACAAATTGGGTTTTAAATCAGACAAAACAGAAGCTTTAAATAAATGGTATGAATTGTTCTACATTAACAAATTGGGTTTTAAATATAAGAAAAAAAGGTAAATAATTGATATTTAAGCAAAGTTCTACATTAACAAATTGGGTTTTAAATACTTTTAATGAAGGTTTATATTTTAATAATGTCTTCGTTCTACATTAACAAATTGGGTTTTAAATCAGTAAAAGTAGCTACAGCAGTATTATAAAACCATTTGTTCTACATTAACAAATTGGGTTTTAAATTAAGCTATAAGAGTTAATTTCTGTTTTCATAGCTGTTCTACATTAACAAATTGGGTTTTAAATTTAAGAAGGTCAGACATAATTTTAAAAGATAGTAAAAAGTTCTACATTAACAAATTGGGTTTTAAATTCAGCAATTAAAGTAGCAACCCAAGTTCCTGTTACCAAGTTCTACATTAACAAATTGGGTTTTAAATTCTATTGTTTGTATTGAACAATCTTTATTTATTGCAATTGTTCTACATTAACAAATTGGGTTTTAAATTTTCTGAATAAAAATCATTATTATTTGTATCTCCAGTAGTTCTACATTAACAAATTGGGTTTTAAATGCAACTAAATTTAATGTATTTGCATGATCTGTTGTAAGTTCTACATTAACAAATTGGGTTTTAAATTTTTATTTTTTAATAAAAGAATTTTTTAATTATTTTGGTTCTACATTAACAAATTGGGTTTTAAATCCGCCTTCACCGAATGTAATTCCGCCTCCTGTTTTACCTGTTCTACATTAACAAATTGGGTTTTAAATTCCTTTTAGGTCAACAGGTATTTGATGAAAATTTGCAGAGTTCTACATTAACAAATTGGGTTTTAAATAAAAATCATAAAAACAAAAATTTTTTTAATGTAATGAGTTCTACATTAACAAATTGGGTTTTAAATAACAGAATGCTTTTAAACTCAGTCGGTGTATTAGATAGGTTCTACATTAACAAATTGGGTTTTAAATCTAGCTACTTCATTAAATACTTGAATTGGTGTAATAGTGTTCTACATTAACAAATTGGGTTTTAAATTCTGTTTTATATAAAGCTTTAAAAGCATTTATTATATCAGTTCTACATTAACAAATTGGGTTTTAAATTTAACAGAAATTTCAAATAAATTATTATTAAAATTTTCGTTCTACATTAACAAATTGGGTTTTAAATAGAGCTTGTATCGCCTGAAAATTATATTAAATATGCTAGTTCTACATTAACAAATTGGGTTTTAAATACAGCTGTACCAAGTTATTTAAAGAAACTTAAGCAGTTCTACATTAACAAATTGGGTTTTAAATGTTGAAGCAGGTTTTTGAGAATTATCTGAATTTGATTGTTCTACATTAACAAATTGGGTTTTAAATATAATTTCAGAACTATCTAAAACATCATTTATATAAATGTTCTACATTAACAAATTGGGTTTTAAATTAATTGAAAAACTAAATACTATAGTAAACAAAGACTTAGTTCTACATTAACAAATTGGGTTTTAAATATTATGTATATGCTTATGAATTTTGGTAGTAACTATTGTTCTACATTAACAAATTGGGTTTTAAATGAAAAAGGCATTTATTTAGTAATTTTCGATAAAACAGGTTCTACATTAACAAATTGGGTTTTAAATTCGTAGTTAAGAACTTGGCAACCTGCATCCAACCATGTTCTACATTAACAAATTGGGTTTTAAATATTTATCAATAAAGGGTAAAGCTTATATAAGCTAAGTTCTACATTAACAAATTGGGTTTTAAATAAAAAAGAAAAATTAAAAGAAAAAGTTTCTAATTTTTGTTCTACATTAACAAATTGGGTTTTAAATGAAATGAAAGAAAGAGTGGGAGCAATGTTTAATGCTTTGGTTCTACATTAACAAATTGGGTTTTAAATCTTTTAATCTAAAAAGAAAATGTGTTTTTATTTCTGAGTTCTACATTAACAAATTGGGTTTTAAATAGATTCTGATAATATTTTAAAGCTCTCTTTTAATTGAGTTCTACATTAACAAATTGGGTTTTAAATCAAGTAATACTTTTTCAGATACTACTTTTGCATAGCTTAGTTCTACATTAACAAATTGGGTTTTAAATGGAGGCAATAGCTCTAGTAAATGTGATATAGAATTGAGTTCTACATTAACAAATTGGGTTTTAAATAAAGTACTCATGATAAACTTTTAAAGAGTTACCATCTAGTTCTACATTAACAAATTGGGTTTTAAATATTTCTATTATAAAGTAATGTCATATTTTTTCCTCATAGTTCTACATTAACAAATTGGGTTTTAAATTTGTAATTATCATGATGTTTAATAGCTTCATTATCTGTTCTACATTAACAAATTGGGTTTTAAATAAGAAAGATTGAAAACTTCTATCTACTATCTTTAAGTTCTACATTAACAAATTGGGTTTTAAATAATATAAGAATAGAAACATGTAAGTATTGTAAAGGAAGTTCTACATTAACAAATTGGGTTTTAAATGAGATATGTTAAAATATATTCAAGAATTAGGATTATTAGTTCTACATTAACAAATTGGGTTTTAAATTTAAATTAAATGAAATAAAAGAAAATGGCTGGAAAGAGTTCTACATTAACAAATTGGGTTTTAAATGTGGATATTCCTTTCTTCAAGATAGCACTCACCAGTTACAGTTCTACATTAACAAATTGGGTTTTAAATATGGAATACTTAAAAAATATGCTAGAAAAATTAAAAGTTCTACATTAACAAATTGGGTTTTAAAGTAACAAATAAAGAACTTACAGAAGTAATACTTCATAGCGTTCTACATTAACAAATTGGGTTTTAAAGGTAACAATAGAAAATGTAAAAAAATATGAGGTGGGTCGTTCTACATTAACAAATTGGGTTTTAAAGCCAGTAAAGACAAAGAAAAAGAATCAATAGTAGTGGGGTTCTACATTAACAAATTGGGTTTTAAATGTTTTTTATTAATTTTAAAATTGTGAAAAAATTGCTAGATACTGAATCAATACTGAATCAAGTTCAGCATGACTTCAACCTGACTTAAGGATAACTATAAGAAACTTTTACAATTAATTTTGCGTTTTATTTATAAGGGAGTATCTATACAAATGTATGACATTAAGTAACTTTTACTATATTAACTTAAGTTGCTAGTACACTGTAAAGTAAGTTTTACATAACTCATCCCCCTTCCAAATTCTTCGCCTACAATAGTTCGCCTACCGGCTCAGGCTCACTCTTTGCTAAAAGAGAAGTGGAGAAAGTCAAGATTCCCCTCTCTAATGACCTTACCATTACCCATAAGTATAATTATTAAAAGATTCAAGTATTTCAGTAGCTTCTAGGATAGTTTTAAATTTAATAAAGCCCCTCCAAAGAACTTTTACACCTGGAAAACCATCACCCTTTCTTGCTAAAAAACCTCCAAGTCGTGCAATCCAGACAATAACCTCTTTTAATTTTGGTATTTCTTTAGGTAGGTTAGGTGTTTTATTTACTAATATATATATTAAATTCCATTCTTTTTTTGAAAAAAAGGCTTCACAACTTAGCTCGGGTTCTTTTCTAACAATATAAGTCATGTTTAATAACTTACAAGAAACCACAGAATACATAGCTAATACTTTTTGTATCTTATCTGATGAATCTAATTGAAGCTCTTCTATGTGGCAACCACTTTTTAATACATAATGATATCTCTCTATTAACCATCTATAACTGTACCATCTAACATATTTTATAGCATCTTCAAGTGAGTTTATGTCTAGTGTTGTCAAAAGAACCCATCTTATAGGCTCTTTGCTCTCTCCCGATTTTTCTTCTTCTACCAATATTACATTTAAAGATACACTATGTATATTTTTTTTATGATTTTTAGGTTCTTTTATCTCAAATTTATCATATTTAATGTTTAATTTAGCTTTCCTTGAAGACACTCCTTTCTTCCTAGATATATCAACTTCTAAATTTCCTTTAACCTCAAGATTATCTAACCCTTTAAATAATTTCTTATCTTCATGATTTATAAGTCTATCTTGTGCTGCTCTTACAAGTAAATGACTATTCCTCTTCCTATCAACTAAAAACAAATCATAAATATCTGATTCACGGTCTCCTATCGTAACTATAACCTGTTCTTCATTAAAAAACTTCTTGTCTATTGATATTAATGATTCTATCCACCTATAACTTTCCTTATCTTCTATATTCTTTTTACTGCGTTCTGATACTAACTCTTTACTTCTTGTCCATATTTTCTGCTCTAATATTCCTACTGGAACTCCTTCGCTTGTCAATGATAGTGTTGTATGAACCATTAAACCTGTGCAATTAGAATTTCCTATTCTACCCATTTCCTTCTTTGATTTATGCGTTGTAAAATTTAATTCTGTTGTATCTTGAACATTTAATACTACTTTCTCATTTAAAAGACTGTTTATTGTCTTTTCATAATGGCTATTCATTAATTTCTCTCTTGTAACTTTTTTATTATCATAAAATCTATAACAAGCTTTTGTTCCTGACCAATCTTCAAAACTATTAGGTATGCTTTTACCAACATTATTTTAAAAAAGAATTGAATATTATTCTACATCTATTATTCAATCTCTTATCTCCAAAATTTATATTATCAAATTCGTTCATTATTTTATAGCTCTTTTTAATATTTTTAACTCTAACACATATTCTAAGTTATTTTCAACCCCCTTTATAGATGTGGGTAATGGGTAGCTCTAATGACTTAGAGAGGGGTTGGGGTGAGTTAAGATAAAAAGAATTTTTTTGATAATAGCAACTTAAGTTATATTAATTATGTATTTAATTTTTTCTGGAGTAGCTATAAAAGAAAAATATTAGTACTAATAACTTAAGTTTCTAGTTATTATTAAAGTTGAGAGTTCTTAATATTTTAATTAGCTTATTTTTATGTAAGTATAACCAAGTTCATTGTCAAAAAAATAATTGCATTTCGACAAGCTCAATGACCTTATTTTTTAGATATAAATATTTTTTTATGCTATATAGCTATTCTTATAAATTTATAAGCTAAAAATATGGTCTTAGTTATAAGTTTTTTGTTCTAAGGAATCACTTATTATTTTATCTAATAAAAGATTTAATTTTAAGTTATAAGTATTAAATGATTCTTTTGCAGAGGTTTTATTAATTATTTCTAAGCATTCTACAGTAAAAACTTCTAATTCATCTAAATATTTATTAGCTACTTTAATTTCTTCAAGACGATACTGAGTATTACTATAAACTATTTTTAATCTATTTGAAGTAAAATTACTTGCAGAACTTACTATTTGTTTAACTTCTTTAATTCTGGTTTCAAGTGATTTAGCTTTTTCTTTCAAGATATATTTCCTTATTTTTGAAATATTATTTTAGTTTTAAAATGAACTTTTTATTTTCTCTATATATATAAATTAGAGAAACTTTTACTGGAATTTTTTATAAAAAATAAAAGAGAGCTTGTAAATATTACATAGCCCTCTTTTTATTAAATTTTTAAAACTAAAAAATTACCAATTACGAGCAAATCTATTATTTCTTTCTTCTCTTTCTCTTGCTACGGTAACTTGTATTTTTTTACCATCAACTTCCCAAACTCTTAAACCATCAAGAGCTAATTGAGCTTCATAATTATCTCTCATTTCAACAAAAGCAAAACCTCTAGAACGATTTGTTTCTCTATCTCTAATAATTTTTGCAGATGAAACTTTTCCGTATTTAGTAAAAGCTAATTTTAAGTTCTCTTCATTCATTGTTTCAGGTAAATAACCAACGTAAATATTCATAGTGAATATCCTTTCAAAAAAAAATTATAATCTTGTATTTTTTATTCCTTATAGAGAATTATTTATAAATAATTTTTCTCTATAAAACCTTAAAAAAGGCTTGAAATTTATTAAATATCACTTAAAAAAATTGGTTAAAAAACTAAAAAAATTAATGGTAATAAATAATTAAAATTGTAGAAAATATAAATCTACTTTATTGAATTTTGCTCTAGATATTTTAAAGTATAAATACTTTTAATAGTTAGAATAAAAAAAAATTTAAAAATAAAAACTACATAAATGTATTATAGCATAAATATCTAATTTTTGCTTTAATATATTTAAATTAAAAAAATAAAAAAAATTCTAAGCTCTTTTACTACTTTCTCCTGTTTTTATTGCAGAACCAATAAGATGAGATAATCTAAGGGCTTCAGGTACTTTACCTTGATCTGTAATTCTTTCTAAAATTACGGCTGTATCATTTTCATTTTCTCCTGCTACTTGAAAAATAAAACCGTTCTTTTCAAAAATTTCTCCTGCCGAAATAATAAGTTCCTTTCTTTTTTCATAATTAGGAAGATTTTTAAGTGCTTTGTCAAATTTAGATAAGTTTGGTAACTTTCTCATAACAGCAATACAGGGAATATTTAACTCGGTATAAACTTTATTTATATCTATTATATTAAAGCCACCTACTGCAATACCATCTGTAATAATAAGGTGTAATTGTGAAAAAAACTTACTTTTTTTTATCATATCAATAATTATTTCTGTTGAATCTAAACTATCTTTAGTAATAGCTGAATACAATAAACCTTCTATTCTGGTATTAGAACAAATAGTAGCTATTATATTTACATCCAAAGAGCTATCTGAAATTTCTTTATCAAAAGGAGCGTCATCTATTCCTAAAACTCTAATTTTTTTATTTAATTTAATTAATTCTGAAAAAGATTTCATATTTTATCCTAAATTATATTCAGCTCTAAATAAGCTATAATCATTTCTATCTAATCTCCACATAAGCTTTTTATTTTTCGTTAAAATTTTATTATAATCGTTTTTTAATTCATTTTCTAATTCTTCTAAAATATTTTTAGCTTTTTCTATGCTACACGGTAAACCTTTATGAATAATTTTGGGTAATTTAAATATAGTATTTTTTAATTTTTTTTCTAAAATGCTAAAACTTAAGGCTTTATTTTTATCATTAAAAAGTTCTGTTGGTGTAAAACAAAGTTCATTTATATTAAAATTCGAGTTATTTGTCAAATAACTCCAGAAACCTAAAACTTTTTCTTCATTTTCTAAAATAGAAAAAAAAGATTCTTTATTATTTTTTACCCAATTTAAATATAACTGTAGATTTTTATCTGAATTTTCATCTATTAAGTTTAACTTTTCATCTAAAATATACAGTTTATTTTCTTTTTTGTATATATAAGTTAGTATATCTGAAATATTTTCATAAACTATAACAATATCATCTTTATTTCTTTTATTATCTAATAAAAGATCTTTTTTATTGTAATCTATTTTTCTTATATTATTACCTGAGGAATCATTTAAACTGTAAATAATATAACTTAATTTACCATTTAAAATAGCATTTTTTTTATTTAAAGAAACTATTTTAAAATTTATACTATCTTTTTCATGAAATATTTTACTATTAAACAAATTTTTATTTATTTTTAATTCTTCTAATTTTTTTATTCTATATTCAAAAACCTCATCTTTATTTAATAAAGTTTTATCATCTTTTATGTCTAAAATAGGTATTAAAAACTCTTTTAATTCTTTTAGTACAATATCTAATTCTACAGAATTACCATAACTTAACTTATTTATTTCATCTAACCAATGTTTTTTTGTTGTATAACTTTTCCCAAAATCTCCATATAAAAATCTTTTTAAAATTTCAATAGGGTCAAATCTACTTTCAAAAGCTATTTTAACCGCCTCTTTAAAAATATCTATATTAAATTTATTATGCTTACACATTAAATAAAAATCCCATAATGTTTTGGGGTACCATATCCCAGTAATTAATTCAAACAAACCATGTAATTTCCAAGCTGCTAAAGTTTCTAAAGGAACAGAATTTGAATATAAATTTTTTTCTTTATTTACTAAAACTTTTATTGTTTTTTGTACTAAAGGGTCTCCTGAAGCAATATCAATTTGTAAGGGATATTTTTTATTTTCATAAAAAAAATTTATTATAACTCTTACTCCAGGGCTTAAAGAACCAACCCAAATATCTTCAAAAATAATATCATTTTTATCAAAATAAATAGTTCCTTTTTTTATATTATCTAAAATATCAAAAATATATTGTTTTATAGTGTTTAAATCTAATTTTTTTAGGCATAAAAAATCTAAATCTTGGCATTTTCTTGGATAATTTCCTAAATAAAATCTAGAAATATAACTTCCTCTAGTAATTAAAATATTATCAAGTTTAAGTAAATTTAAGGATTCTATAATAGTATCTATAGCTAAAATATTAATATTCTTTTCCATTATTTGTCCAACTAGAATCTAGTTCTAAGTTACTATCATAAATCGTATATTCATAAATTTTTTTATCATACTTTATATTTTTTGAATCAATAAAATTACATAATTTTTCCAATTCTTCCTTTGCCTTATGGTAACCATATTTATAAAACCTTTGTGTAACAAATCTATTTTTATTATTAGACAAGCTATTTTTAGATAAATGTCCGTTATAAACCCTTAACTCTTGAGCTAGTTTTTTTTCTAAGATATTTTTATCCCAAATTAATCTTAAATGATTTTCAAAATAACAATTTTTGTCATGTTGTTCATCTAATAATGGAATATTTTTATTATTAATATCGGCTTCTATTTTTAATCTAGTTATAGAAAAATTATCTAACATTATTTTATACATTTTTTCTATTAATTCTAAAGTATTTTTTGGTGAATCTTTTATTTTTTTAGAAATCATAGGCTGATTTTTTGTTTTATCATTATTAAAATCAATGATAATCGGTTTTACTTTTAATAATTTACATATTTCATAGAATTTATTATTATCAAAAGTATCTAAAATAGATATATGTATTTCATAAGTACCTTCAAATTTTTCTAATTGATTATAAATTGTCTTTTTGTCTAACATAATTAATTATTTTCTAATTTAAATATAATTATAATAATTTTTAAATATGATGTAAATTAACTTTTTTATTAAAAAAAATCATTTTATTTATTGTTCGATTCCTGTAACATGTTTTGAGTTGAATATAATTTATTTTTTTTATAATGATTTTAGAGATAATAAAAAATTTATTAATAGAAAATCCATTGCTTTTATTATTTGTAGTAATTTCTTTTGGATATGCCTTAGGTAAAATAAAAATCTTAGGCTTTAATTTAGGTGTTGCAGCTGTTTTATTTACAGGCTTAGCTATTGGCTCTTTGAGCCCAGAATTTAAAATACCAGAAATAATTTATCGGTTTGGCTTGGTTTTATTTGTTTATACAGTAGGCTTAAGTAGTGGACCTAGTTTCTTTTCAGCTTTCAAAACTAAAGGTTTAAGAGATAATATTTTTATTCTTATAATTATTTCTATAGCTGGAATTATTACCTCTCTTTTTTGGTATATGTTTAATTTAAAATCAACTATAGCCTCAGGTATTTTTTGTGGTAGTTTGACTAGTACTCCAGCTTTAGCAGGAGCTTTGGATTATATAAAAGAAACTAATATTAATAATCCTAATTTACATAGTATTTTATCAGAGCCTGTTGTTGGATATTCGGTTACTTATCCTGCTGGTGTAATAGGTATGATTTTAACTATTTATTTTTTTCAACGTTTCTGGAAGATAGATTATAAAAAAGAAGTTGAAGCTCTACCAGATTTAGGAATGAGTAATGACCCTATTTTATCTATGACAGTAAAAATTACTAATAAAAATGTAATAAATAAACCACATGAGCAAATTTTTGATAAAGATATGCATATTGTTTTTGGAAGAATAAAAAGGAATAATCATTTAAATGTAGTTTCTAAAGGTATAGAATTTGAAGTTGGAGATTTGGTTAGTATTATAGGTTATGAAAAAGATATTGATGAAGCTGCTAAATTTTTAGGAGAAATTTGTAATGAAAAATTAGAATTTGATAGACATGCTTTTGATTTTAGACGTATATTTGTTTCTAGTAATGAAGTAATAGGAAAACATATAAAAGATTTAAATTTAAATAAATATGGTGCTATTATAACTAGAGTTCGTAGAGGTGATATAGATTTTTTAGCAGAACCTCAAACTGTTTTAGAAGCTGGTGATAGAGTAAGAGTTGTTGCACCTAGAACCAAGTTGGATGAAATAACACATTTTTTAGGAGATTCTTATAAAGAGCTAAGTGAAATAGATGTTATTAGTTTTGGAATGGGTATTACAGCAGGATTACTTTTAGGTAGTATTCCAATAACTATATATGAAGGTTTTACTTTTAAACTTGGTTTTGCTGGTGGAGTACTTATAAGTGGTTTAATTTTAGGAAAATTAGGTAAAACAGGCCCTTTTTTATGGCAAATTCCATATAATGCAAATCTTACTTTGAGACAAATAGGAACTATTTTATTTTTAGCAGGTATAGGTGTTTTTTCTGGTTATAGTTTTGTTAGTACTATTTCTCAAGGTAATGGATTGCTTATTTTTTTAGCAGGTGTAGTTATAACATTTACTTCAGCTATTTTAACTTTATTTATAGGTTATAAGTTTTTAAAAATACCTATGGGTATTTTAATTGGTATTTTATCTGGTTTACAAACACAGCCAGCTGTTTTAGCTTTTGCAAATGAACAAACTAATAATCTTTTACCAAATAGAGGTTATACTAATGTTTATCCTTTTGCTATGATTGCAAAAATAGTTATAACTCAAATAATATTAAGTTATTTAGTATAAATTTTATAAATAAAATTTATACTTACTTCGAGTAATTCTATAAGATTAAAAATACTGTAAACATGTTTACAGTATTTTTTTTATTTTTTTGTAATCAATTATGTAAACAGTAATATTTTATGATATTAATATAGAAAATAAATTTTGTTTCTGAAAGGAAAAAAGAAAATGAATACAAGTAAATTTTTAGGATTAAGCTTAGCATTATTAATTGGTGTAGGTGGAATTTCTGGTTGTCAGCAACCTATGGTTAATAAACCAGTAGCTACAAATTCTAATGTCAATTCAAATGTTAACTCTAATTCAAATAATGTTAGTGCTCCTGTTTATACTATACCAAATGCCCCTCAAACAGCTCAAAACTTTTCTGCTGAAGTTCAAGATGCTCTTTTAATGGATTCTGAAGATGAAAAATATTTAGAAGATTCAGATACTTCTTTAGCTAATTCAGACAAATCATTTGCTGTAAAATCTTTATTACCAAATGCACCAGCTGGAACAGAAAGATTACCTTTAGCTACTGCACTTGCTACTAAAGTTGAAGCTAAAGCAGAAGCTAGAGAAGCTAAGTCTGAAGCTAAAGATATTAAAGCTGAAGCTAAGGCTGAAGCTAAAGCTGTTAAAGCAGATGCTAAAGCTGCAAGACCAAGAGCTGAAATTAAAAAAGCTATATTAGGAAATGGAGCTGTAACAAGAAATGAAAATGGTACTCTTACAATAGATAAAGCAAAATTAAAAGAAAATTTTAAAGCAGTTAAAGAAGTAGCTAAACAAGAAGTAGAAAAATTAAAAAGAAAAAATAATGTAGTAAGAACTTCTGATGTAAAAGAACAAAAAAATGATGATGGTTCTAACACCAAAACAGCAACTGTTGATTTTGAAAACAAAAGAACTGGGGTAAAAAGAGACATTGTTAATGTAAGAACAGTAGGTGCTGACGGTAAACTTGATAATGCAACACATGAATTAACAGCTACCCACAAAAACTTTGATAGAAAAGTAACAAGAACCGTAACAGCTAATGATGATGGTTCTAAAAAAATAGTATTTGATTCTGTAGTAACTTGGAAAGATGGAAGAAAAAGAGAAGTTCATAGAGAAACCACTTTAGATGCATCTGGAAATGGAAGTGCAGTTGGTACAATTACTATAACTGCAAAAGATGGAAAAGTTACCAAACGTGATTTTACTTCTAATATAACCACAACAGGTGGAGTAAAAACTATGGTTCAAGATCCTGCTACTAAAGCAACTGTAACTGTTGAAGAAAAAACAGATGGTTCTGCAATGGTAACAACAGCAGTTGATGGTGAAGCTTCAAAAACTGAAACTGTAGCAAGTGTTGAAGCTAAAGTTGAAGCTAGTGAAACTGCTGCTCCTGCTAGTGATGCTACAAGTACAACAACAACAGCTAGTGCATCTGCAACTACATCTACAACAACAACAGCTTCAGCATCATAAATTTGAAAACTCAAAGATAAACTTTTAGTTATTCTTACAAAAATAAAATTATCAATTAATTAAAGAGAGGTTTAAGCCTCTCTTTTTTATATTTAAATATTAAAAAAATCTTTTGCATTTTTAGTAGTAATATTAACTAATTCATCATAAGTTTTATCTAAATAAAAAGCTATTTCTTTAGCTATAGGAACTAAAAAAGCAGGTTCATTCCTTCTAGTAGAAGATAATTTTTTTAGGCTTTTTGGTAATAAAAAAGGTCCATCAGTTTCTATCATTAAACGATTAGAGGGGATTAATTTTATTATTTCTTTTAGATGACTTCTTCTTTCGTCTAATACTGCCCCTGTAATACCTATATATAAATCTAGCTCTATATATTTTTCTAATTCTTCTTTATTTCCTGTAAAACAATGAACTACAGAATTTTTTAATTTATTTTTATATTTTTCTAAAATAATTATAAAATCTTTAAAAGATTCTCTTTCGTGTAAAAAAACAGGAAGTTCTAACTCACAAGCTAATTTTAAATGTTCTTCAAAACAAATTTTTTGAGCTTCTCTTGGAGAAAAATCTCTATCAAAATCTAGTCCACATTCACCTATAGCTACTACTTCTTTTTCTTTTCCTAAAGTTCTAAACTCTTTTATAGTTTCATCTGAAAAATCTCTAGCATTATGAGGATGAACTCCTAAAGTTGAGTATAAAATATTAGGGTGTTTTTTAGCTCTAATCAAAGCAGATTTACTATTCCATAAAGTAGTACCTGTAATAATCATTTTTTTTACATTAGACTCAATTGCATTAGCTATAACTTTGTCTCTATCAGAATGGTATCTATTATGCATTAAATTTATACCAATATCTATTAATTCCATTTTTTATCTCCTTTTTATCCTTATATGTCTCTTTTAAATTATAAATAAAAAAATAAATTTTTTTATATTAAATTAAATAATCATTTTACTTATATATTAAAAAAAAACAATCTTATTTTTTAATAAGATTGTTTTTTTTATTTTTGGTTAGTTTAATTTTTTTAAAAACTATTTTTTAGCAGTGCTACAACCTTCCCAAGATGAACCAGCTTCAGCAGCACTCCAAGAATCCATTACATAACCTGTTGACCAGTATTCATAAGGTAAATAAGCATAACCAGCTTTACCCCAGAAATTACCCCAACTATTTCTCATAATGATAGCTTTTTTAGTATCATCATAACCAACAGCTAATACAGCATGTCCACCTTCTATGGTATCAGTATCTGGATTTGGTTTTGCAATCATACCATTAACTGGACTCATGAAAGAAGAAGGAACTTTTGTTCCGAATGCTACTGGATAACCTGCATCTAAAACATTTTTTACTTTTTCTAAAGTATCTAATTGTCCAATACAACCTACTTTGTATTGAGCTGCTTTAGCTTGAACTGCTGCAGGTGGTTCTACAGCGAATTTTGCTATGTTATAAGGCCAATCTGCATCTAATGCTACACCATGATTTTTTAATACATTCATACCTGTATCCATTAAAGAACCTGCATCTTCAGAAACAGTGCCATCTATTTCTCTTTCTTTATAATAAAATTCAAGTGCACTTAATTTAACCCATTTACCAGATTTTTTAAGTAAAAACTCTCTTAAACCTTTTGTCATAGAAAATGCTGTACAAGAACCTAAATTTCCTTGATCATAAACTTGTTGAAATTCTGGTCTTAAATCTACTACTTTTCTAGATAAAGCATTTGTAGGGTTACCAAGTTTTGTAAGTTTATTTTTTGAGCTGTTAATTTTATAGTTTAATTTATATTTTGCTTTAATTTGAGATACAGATAAAGCATTTACATCATCAGATGAATTTGAAACATTAGTATCAGAAACAGCTGATAAATCTGTACTAACTTGAGGTTGACATGCTATTACTGACATTAAAGTAATAGATGCTAACAGAGTTGATAAAAACGGTTTTTTTAGGGTCATTAGTATTACCTACGCTTTAAAATTTACAAATATATATAGTAAGACAAAATATGCAATTTATAGGTTATCTTTAAGATAACTTTTGATTAAAAAATCATTAAATTTTTACTTTTGGAAAATAACGGATCTAATTTTATTTTTCATTTCTGCTTCTTTCATAGTAAAGAGCTTAGAACCTACTTCTTTTTCTTGATCTGTATCTAAAAAGACAAATTCACCTTTATCATTTTTACCAAGTACTGTTACAAAGTGTAAGCCTAATTTATCATTAGGATTGGTGTTATAAGCAATAATTGTTTTTTCACCTTTATTAATATGAGTGTCTAAAATTTTATAAAGGTCTTCATTACTTTTAGGAGCTCCAATTCCATACGCCCTTGCTACTACACCACCAACATCTAAAGCTCCAAAATCTAAGCTATGTTCATAATCAAATTTTTTACCTGTCATATCTTCCAACATATGGGCTATTGGTTTTGGGCTACCTCCACCATTACCTTTTACTTTATTTAGTATGTCATCTACAGTAGAACTATAAGAAAAATCTTTTTCTACATTATAAGTAGCAGAAGTGAGTGCTATTTTATTCATAATAGCGGATTGTATAATAATATCTGCATCTGTTCTATCTTCTTTAGTCCCACCTACAGACATTCCAGCATGAAAATTAAGTGCTTTAGGTGGATTAGTTATTTTTCTATCACCAAATTTAGATTCACCTGAAGTAACTAAATCTTTTACCATTTTTATAAGCTGTTCTGGAGCTTCTGTTTTTAAAAATGCTTCCATACTAGCTGCACCACAAGTATAATGAGCTGTACATTGTGTTATTTCTTTTAGCCCACCAGTAGGACTAACTCCTTTTTGAAAAACTCCATTCTTTTTATCAATAGAACGATTAGAATCTTTTTCTCCATGATCTGAAGCAAATTCTGTTTTTTCAGATAATTTTAAATTTTCTTTTATATCAGATGGATTTAGCATAGCTACTAATTCTTTCATAACTTTAGGTCCATCTATTTTTTTAGAATTATATATTTCTTTTAAATTTTGTAGCATAGTTTTACCATCAGAATCTTTTTTATTTAAAGTTCCATTAGCTAAAAGAGATTCAAAAATAGCTTTTTCTTTTGGGCTTAAAGTATCTTGTTTTTCTGTTTTAAGCTTTTCTTTTGGTGGTTCTATTTTATTTTTAGGTTCTAAAAGCATTGGTGGTTTTACATAAGTTCCATCAATTTTTTGTTTTTGTTCAAATTTAGGTATTAAGTCCTTTGGTGGATTGGTAACTATTTCTCTAGTAGAATTCATTAGATTTAAAAAATCATTTTTTTCAGAATCATTTAATTTATTAAAAGAACTTACAAAAGCATTAGAATTAGAATTTTCAACATCTAAATCTATTTTAGTTAGTGCTTTTGGATTTTTTAATAATTTATCTACATTTTTTTTATCTGCAATTGCAGTTATAAAATTAGATTCATCTTTATTCAAACCATTTTTACTAGCTTTTTCTGTAATTGCAGCAATATCTTTGGAGTCTATACCATCAGCAGCTCTTTTTTGAAATTCAGCATAAACGCCACTATCAAGATTATTTATATTTACTTTCATCAAAAATACCTAAAACAATACCTTAATAAAAGTATAGAAAATACCTAAAAAAACTTGTGAAATTATTTTTTTATAGAAAGTATTTTTTTTTAAATAGGTTTAACTTTTTTTATAAAACCTTATTTTTCATAAAATCTTTAACTAAATCGGGCACTTGTTTTATAGAATCTTTGGTGTTGTATAAAACATGTAAAGATTTTTTCATCATTTCAAAACGATTTTCATCATAACCAAACCACCAGAATTTTTTGATAATATTATTTTTATCTATATGAATATGTTTTGGTTCTAAAAATTCTAAGACGCCTAATTTACTATGAGTTCTACCGATACCGCTTTCTTTTGGTCCTCCCCAAGGGGTTTGGCATAAAGCAAAAGAACTAATACAATCATTTACACTTACAGTTCCTGCTTCTATTTTGGTTGCAAGATTTTTTGCTTTGGAAATATTATTACTCCAAACACTTGCAGTTAAAGCATATTTACTATCATTTGCTAGTTTTATAACTTCTTCTTCTTTTTTAAATGTCATAATAGGTAAAATAGGACCAAAAGTTTCATCTGAAACAATTTTAAAAGAATGATCTACATTAGTTAAAATAGTAGGTTTAAAAAAGAAACCTTCAGAACCTTCTTGTCTATTTCCTCCTGTAATAATTTTAGCTCCTTTAGAAATAGCATCTTGTATATGATTTTCTACTATACCCATTTGCTCTAAACTGATCATAGGGCCTAGATCATTATTTTTGTCCAAACCATTACCTTGTTTTAAAGCTTTAGTTTTTTTGGCAACTTCATAAATAAATTCATCTGCAATATTTTCATGAACATATAATCTTTCTACAGAAGCACAAACTTGTCCAGAATTAGTAAAAGCTCCCCAAACAGCTCCTGATGAAACTATATCCATATTAATATCATCAAAAACAATCATAGGATCTTTTCCTCCTAATTCTAAAACCACAGGGGTTAGATTTTCAGATGCAGCAGCCATTATTCTTTTACCAGTAGCTACACTTCCTGTAAAAACTATTTTATTTACTCCTGATTTTACTAAAAAACCACCTGTTTCTCCAAAACCTGTTACTATATTAAAAACGCCTTCTGGTAAATTAATAGCTTTTAAAATTTTTTCTATTTCTAAACCTATTAAAGAGGTGTGTTCAGATGGTTTTAGAACAATAGTATTACCTGTAATTAGAGCTGTAAAAATTTGTCCTGCTGGAATAGAAAAAGGGTAATTCCAAGGTGAAATTATACCTATTACACCTAGTGGTTTATATTCAAGATAGCTAGATTTTTGCATTAATGCCCATTTACCCAAATTTATCTCTTCTTTGGTAATAATTTCATCTTTATTTTTTGCATAATGAGAAATAAGTTCTAAAACAGGTAAAATTTCTGCTGTTATTGCTTCAACTAATGGTTTACCATTTTCTTTAGTAATAACTTCTGCAATACTATCTAAATTTTTTAAAATATAATCTTTTGCTTTTATAAGATATTTTGCTCTTTCTTCCCAAGAAGAATTACTCCAGGTTAAAAAAGCATTTTTTGCTTTAGCTACGGCTTCTTTTACTTGCTCTTCATTAAAAACAGGTACTACACCTAATTTTTCTAAAGTAGCAGGATTAACTGATTCAATTTGTGTAGCTGTTTTGTATTCGCTTCTATCAATTATTAGAGACATTTTAGCAAAACCTCAAGGTTATATTTTTTAGTTATTATAACAATTAAAAAAGGATTTAAAAAATTTTTATTAAAAGATGCTAATATAACTTAAAATTATATAAATTAAACTTCATTAGCTAATGGATACTTAAAAGATGCTTGAAATAAAAATAATACCTATAACAAATGAAAATAAAAAATATTTTAATAAATTTGAAAGTAATTTTATCATTGATGGATTTTGTGATTTATATATTGAAAATAAAATAATTAAGTATAATATTATCAAAACAGAGCCTAAAATAAAAAAATATCCAGAAGAAGAACTTAAAATAGATAAATATATAGATTCTGAAGATAAAATAGTTTATTTTGCTTTTTATCATAATGAAATTGTTGGTCAGATTGTTTTTAGTAAAAGTTGGAATAATTATGGTTATATAGAAGATATACGAGTAAATAATAATTTTAGAAAAATGGGTATAGGAAAATTACTTATAAATAAAGCAAAAGAGTGGGCTATTGATAAAAATTATCTTGGTTTGAGTTTGGAAACGCAAAATAATAATACAGAAGCTTGTAAATTTTATGAAAAATGTGGTTTTGAAATAGGTGGCTTTGATAAATATTTATATAAAAACACACCTAATCTTAGTAATGAAATAGCAATTTATTGGTATTGGTTTAGATAAAAAGTTTTAAAGTAAACTAAGTTTTATCAACTATATAATTTAGTTCGGTTACACCAGAATTAAAAGTTTTAGTATTTAAAAGTTTTAGTTTTATTTTATCTTTAATATCAGAAAATAATGGGATTCCTTTTCCAAGAATAATGGGATTAACAAATAACCAATAGCCATCAATTAAATTTTCCTTCATAAGAGAATGAGTAGCAGTAGGGCTTCCAAAAATTAAGATATCTTCGCCTTCTTGTTGTTTTATTTCATTAATTTTATCTGAAAGATTATCATTGATAATAATTGTATTAGATAAGTCTAAATCTTTTAATGATTTTGATAAAACAATTTTTTGAACTTTTTTATACCATTTTGAATGTTCAATATCATGCTTAGTAGCAGTTGGTTTATCTCCTGCTGTTGGCCAATAACTTTGCATCATTTGATAAGTATTTTTTCCATATAAAGCTGTATCACCTTGACTTATTCTTTTTCCAACATAATCAAAAATTTCTTCATCAACTTTAATCCAATCCATTTCTCCATTAAGACCTGCTACAAAACCATCTAATGATATGTGCATAAAAGAAATTATTTTTTTCATATTTTTACCTTTTTTTGAATCTACCAAAAATATTTTCCCATATTTTATGTCTTTAAGAAAATATTTCATTTTGATTTGGCTTATTTTCATGCCAACTTTAAATAAATAAAATAATAATTTTAAGTAAATTATAGGCAACCTTATCACATTTTTTTAACTATTTATTTCATTAAAGATATATTTAAAAGGTTCTTGTTCTTCTTGATAAATAACATTACTACAACCACATTTAATTTTAAAAGGTCTTGATAAATTTCCCTGTGTAATTATAATATTATTATTTTTACATCTAGAACAATTTAATGTAAAAGATACTCTTGCCCAACCTGTATCAAGAGTAGAAATAAATTTATATTTTTTATCAATAAATGGCTCATAATCTAAATTAATTATATAGTTTCCTTCAATATAATTTGGATGTATTATAACTTCATGAATTAATAATTCTCCTAAAAAACCTGTGCAATTTTCTTTTGGTGTACATATTCCTTTTTGATTTGTACCATTAAAAACTATTGTCCTAATCATTCTTTGACAATTAACACATGGTAAAGCTATTTCCAACTTATTGGAGAGTTCAACAAATGTTTCAGGATTGACATTAAAAGTACAATTTAATTTATATTTATATTTTTTCATAAAAACCCAAAATTTAATTTACCTTTTCATAGTTTGAGATAAGACTTATACATAAACAATAGTTTAAAAAACAGATAAAGAGCAAAGTTTTTATATCTAGATATCACCCAAAAATTATATCATTAATATTTTATAAAAAAACAGCTAAAAAAACTTTTGACATTTCAAAAAAAATAATCTATGCTATTAATAGCTGCTGAAAATCTTTTATAAGACTCTTTTTTGAGTTAAAACTATAGTATAAATATAAATATACTAAAATATCTTATTTTTTATAAAAAACTCAATTTTATTCTTATAAAACAGATTAAAAAACAAAACTTAACCCCATATTATTTTTTAAGGATTTTTAGCACTTATGAGCAAAATTAATTATAAATTTTACGATAAATCAAAATATGATTTTAAAATAAGTATTTTTAAAAATGAAGATGTAATCGTTGATAAAAATGCTTTTGATGAACTAGATAATTTATTAAAATTATCTGAAACTATTGAAAAAATTAAAGTTAAAAAAGATAGTTTTTTTGATGATGAAAACGCTTCTATTTCAGAAGTAGTTTTAACCCCTGATTTTCATAAAGGATCTGGTATACCTATTGGTACAGTCCTATTAACCAAAGGCTTTATTGTACCTCAAGCAGTAGGGAATGATGTTAATTGTGGCATGAGATTTTATACTACCAATTTAACAGAAGATAAAATAATAAACAATTTTACTAAATTAGAAAAAAGACTTAGACACATTTTTTTCGAAGGTGGTAGAGATATTCCTATGTGTAAATCACAAAGAGAAGCTATTTTTAGAGAAGGTTTAATTGGGTTACAAGAAACCTCTAAACAAAGTAATAATAAAGGTATTTGGAAGTATTATGATAAAAATATTCAAGAAAAAGAACTTTATAATGTTAATAGTTTAGGGAGTATAAAAACTGATAAAATTTTTGGTTTAGAAGATTTTATTGGGAATGATAATTTTAGTTATGATAATCAAATAGGATCTATAGGTGGAGGTAATCATTTTGTAGAAGTTCAAAAGGTTTCTGAAATTTTTGATTCTCAAACAAGTTATGCTTTTGGTTTAAAAAAAGAACAAATCGTAATTATGTTACATACTGGTTCTGTTTCTATTGGACATCTTACAGGCTCTTATTTTAAAGAATTAATGAAAAAAATTTATCCTAATTTTTTACAACATCCAGAAAATGGAATTTATCTAATACCAGATTCTGAAAAATATAAAGAAGCATGGGATTTATTTTGGGTTTCTTTATCAAACTCGGCTAATTTTGCTTTTGCTAATAGATTATTTTTGGGATTAATGCTAAAAAAAGCTTTAATAGAAGAATTTGGAGAAACCGAATTAAATTTATTATATGATGCCTCTCATAATCTTGTATGGGAACAAAATATAGATAATCAAAAAAATTTTTTACATAGAAAAGGAGCTTGTCCAGCAAGAGGTATAGAAGAAATGAAAGGAACTAAATTTGAATATTATGGAGAACCAGTAATTATTCCAGGCTCTATGGGAGCATCTAGTTATATTATGGCAGGTTTAGGAAATAGAGCTAGTTTATACAGTGCTAGTCATGGAGCAGGAAGATTACTATCAAGAGGAGAAGCTTTAAAATGTTCTGATGAAGAATTTGAAGCTTTTATAAATAAATTTAAAATAATCACGCCTTTAGATCCTAAAGACCAAATGATAAAAAATAGAAGTGATATTTTAAATAAATGGAAAGAAGATCTAAAAAAAGAAGCCCCTTTTGCCTACAAAAATATTACTCCTGTTATTCAAACTCATGTAGATAATAATATGGCAAAACCTATAGCTAGATTAGAACCTTTGTTTACTATAAAAGGGTAAGTTTATTTATAAATATTTTAATTTTTTCTACCCAATTATTTGTAAGTATAAAAAAAAATAATATAATAATTAGCATGAATTCGATATTAATAATAAACTTATATTTTCTGAATGATAACATATAGGGCTTTACTTTATCGATTTTATTAAATACCTTAGACTTAAGTCTTAGTGTAAAAGTGGGCTGTCCACACTTTGTATTAGTTAATACTAAATACAAAGAATCTATTTTATTAGGGAAAAATTATTAAAAATATGGCTAAAGATAAATTACTATCACCTTTTTTAAAATGGGTTGGTGGTAAAAGACAATTACTTGAAGATATAAATTTAGTTTTACCCCAAAAATTTACTAATTATTATGAACCTTTTATAGGTGGTGGAGCAGTATTATTTTCTTTACAACCCAAAAAAGCTTTTATTAATGATCATAACGAAGAACTAATAAATGTTTATAAAGTAATAAGAGATAACCTTGAAGCATTAATTTCTGATTTAAAAAAACATAAAAATGAACCTGATTATTTTTATGAAATAAGAGCGTTAGATAGAAATGAAGCCTATAAAAATCTATCTGAAGTTCAAAGAGCCTCTAGAATTATTTATTTAAATAAAACTTGTTATAACGGTTTATATAGAGTTAATAGTTCTGGAGAATTTAATTCTCCTTTTGGTAAATACAAAAATCCTAATATTGTTAATGAAATAACACTAAGAGCTGTTAATAAATACCTTAATAATAATGAAGTTAAAATCTATAATGGTGATTTTGAAAAAGTTTTGGTAAATATAAAAAAAAGTGATTTTGTTTATTTTGATCCGCCTTATGATCCTGTATCAAAAAGTGCAAATTTTACAGGTTATTCTCAAGCTGGTTTTAATACTAAAGATCAAATTAGATTAAAAGAACTTTGTGATAGTTTAGATAAAAAAGGTATAAAATTTTTATTATCTAATTCTGCGACCCCTTTTATAGAAGACCTTTATAAAAATTATAAAATTTCTTATGTAAAAGCTAATAGACATATAAATTCTAATGCTAAAAAAAGAGGGGCTATTGATGAAGTCCTAATAAAAAATTATGAGTGAATTAAAAAATAATCATCATTGGGAAAAAATATTTAATCAATATCAAATTTTAGCTAAAATTGAAAAAGATGGACATTTTATTATTAGCTCTTCGGAAATAAATAAATTTAGAGAAGCTAGATTAATGACAAAATTTGATTGTAGCACACAATTACCTGAGATTTTTGCAAAAAATAATTTAGCTCTCTTACCTATTTCAAGAGGTAATTATATTATTGCTAATTTTAAAATCTTTGAACCTTTTGAAGAAAACAATATTGAAATTGAAAAAATTTCTTTTCCTAGTTACCTAGAAAGCATAAATTATAATAATATTTCTAGTGAAGCTATAGCTCTAAATTGTGCCTACGTTTCTGGTATGATAAAAAATTTTATGGAAGATGAAGATGTTTTTCTAACAGTTAGTGGTAGGATGAGTTCTTCTTCATTTGAATTTAAAATAAAGCTGGATAAATTAAATAATTTTTTAACTATAGCTGTTGATAATGCACAAATTGAAATAGATGCAGGTTATGAAAGTTTAAATACTTTAAGTTTGATAGAAGCAAAAAATTATATTTCCAAAGATTTTATTATTCGTCAACTTTATTATCCTTATAGATTATGGCTAAATAAAAAACTTTCTAAAGAAATAAAGCCTATATTTTTGACTTATACCAATGGTATTTTTCATTTTAGAGAATATTTTTTTAATGATCCCAATAATTATAATTCTATTAGATTAAAAAAAGAAAAAAAATATCAAATCAAAGAAGAGTTAATAATAGATAAGGATTTAATAATAAAAATTTTAAATGAGGTAAGTATTATAGAAGAACCTAAAATTCCTTTTCCTCAAGCAGATGCCTTTAATAGAATAATAAATCTTTGCGAAATTATTTATGAAAAAAATAATCTTACCAAAGAAGAAATTACAATTAATTATGGTTTTGATAAAAGACAAACAGATTATTATACTAATGCTGGTATTTATTTAAACTTGATTAGAAAAGAAAAAGAAGTTGATAAAATTAGTTTTACACTTACTGATAAAGGAAAACAACTATTTTATTTATCAATTGCACATAGGCAAATAGCTTTTGTAAAAATAATACTCTCTCATTTGGTTTTTAATAGAGTTTTAAAATTATTTTTTGATAAAAAAGAATTACCTAATAAAAATGAAATTATAAATATAATGAAAAATTCCAATTTATATCATATAGAATCGGAAGAAACTTTTAATAGGAGAGCCTCTACCATTTCAAGTTGGGTTAATTGGATTTTAGATTTGATTGATTAACAAATCACTAAAGCCCCTTATTGAAAAATTTTATTTTTTTCTTACGTATATAGTTAATATTTTATAGTTTGCATTTTTTCAAAATCATATTCCCCTGAAACAGTGAGTTATAGCTATTCCCATTTTTTTAGCATACAAGTTTATAGTTATCTATACTTAAAATTATTATAAAAACACACTTTGTCCTTCCGTAGTAGCATACGGAATCTAGTGTGTTTTTCTTATTTTAAACCTATAAAAAGTTACTTAGATCCTGAATCAAGTTCAGGATGACTATAAGCAACTTTTAAAATTAATTTTGTACTTCATTTATAAGAGAATAGCTATACAACCCACTGTTTCATATATAGACTAACTGAATAAAAAAATGTAAAATAATTCTTTTTGAGTTATTTATTGTTTTTAAAAGAAAGATTTTATGTTACAATTCTATAATTAAATGGTAGAAATAGTAAAAAAGTGTTTAACCTGATAGCTTATGAAAAAAATAAATAAATTTATTCTTACTTCTCTCTCTTTAGTAACGCTTATTAGCTCATGTAATTCTATAAAAAGTACTTCTATAGAAGAAGATTTAATAAAAATACAAAGCGAAGATAAATCTAATTTTATGTGGGGAGTATCAACCGCAGGATACCAATCAGAAGGTTATGACACAGCAAGTATGTGGAATACTTGGGTAAACTCAGGAAAAACACCAGATAAAAACCCTAGAGCAGTAGATTTTTTTCATAGATATGAAGAAGATATACAATTAGCAAAAGATATGGGTTGTAATGCTTTTAGATTAAGTATAGAGTGGAGCAGAATAGAACCTCAAAAGGGAGTTATAGATCCTGCTGGAATTCAATATTATAAAAATGTAATTAAAGCCATAAAAGATAGAGGTATGACACCTTTAGTTACTCTTATACATTTTAATTATCCTCAATGGGTAGCAAATGAAACAAAAAATAATGGTTTGGCAGATTCTAAATTTATAGATTATTTTCTTAAATATGTTGCTGTAGTAGTAAAAGAATACAAATCTGATGTTAAATATTGGCTTACTTTTAATGAACCTAATATATGGATTCCAGGAGCTTATTTAGCAGCAACTTTTCCACCAGGTAAAAGAAATCCTATTTCTATGGTAAAAGCAGGTTGGAATTTATTAAAAGCTCACTCTATTGCCTATGATTTAATTCATGGAATACAACCAGATGCAATGGTTTCATCTAATATGTTTTATATTTTACCAAAACCCTTTGGTAAACCTTCAGATCCTAATAATGAATCTACTATAAGTTCTAATTCTCAAAAATTAGATGAGCAAAATATGTTAGAATCCGATTGGTTTTTTGAATCTTTAGATAATGGTAAAACAACAGTTGATAAAAAAGTTTTAGAAACAGATGAAAGTACTAAAAATACTAATTTAAGTAATATTGCTCAAAATCTTGATAAAGAAATCAGAAATGAACTTAAAAACAGAAATATAAAAACAAATACCCTTCAAGATGAAACTAAAGATCCAAATCAAGTTAACGCTTCTATGGATTCTCAAGTAAAATGGCTTAAAAAGTTTGATTATGTAGCTTTTGATTATTATTACAGATTTAGAAATCTTTCTCAAGTTGCAAACCTAAGTAGATCTTGGCTTTTAGAAATTTATCCAGAAGGTTTATATGATGCTCTTATGGATTATAACAAAAGATATAAAAAACCTATTCTTATAGCAGAAAATGGAATCTCTTTTGAGGATGGAAATCCTAGAAAAGATAAATGGACAAGAGAAGCTGCTATGGTTCAACATATAAAACAAGTAAAAAGAGCTATGAAAGATGGAGCTAATGTTTTAGGCTATTTCCATTGGTCTATTACAGATAACTATGAATGGGGTTCTTATACTGCCAGATTTGGTTTATATACTGTAAACTCAAAAACAGATCCAGATTTAAAAAGAATACCTACACCTGCTGTAGATGTTTATAAAAAAATTATCTCTGAAGATGGTGTTACAGAAGAATTATTGGCTAAATACCCAAGACCTTAAAAATAAAAAAATTATTGTAGGTAACATTCAAGCTGTTACCTACATTTAGATATTCAAGCCTTTTACCTACAGCAACTTCCACCCTACATAGAAAAAACATAATGTGAAAAAATAAAACATAATATTAAAAAATAAAAAGACATTATTAAAATCCATCTCTTTTTTGATACTATAATAAACCTAATTATTTTATTGTAAAGGATCATATGGAAATTGAAGCAACTCACACTTTTTTGAAAGAACAAAGAACAATAGCTCTTTTAGAACCCATTAAAGAGACTTTAAAATTTGAAAAGGAAGATTTCCTTTCAAATGAACAAGAAAAAATGCCCTTATTTGAATCTGTTCGGGAATATATGCAAAAAGATATGTCTGATTATCATACTCCCGGTCATAAACAAGGTAAAGGCGTAAGTCAAGAGCTTCTTGACTTAGTTGGTAGAGACATATTCAAAATGGATTTAACAGAAATCCCTAATATAGATAACTTTTACACTGCAACCACTGTAATAAAAGAATCACAAGAACTTTTAGCTAAAGCTTACGGAGCAGATCATTCATTTTTTCTCATTAACGGTTCAACCTCTGGTAATCAAGTAATGATTATGAGTGTTTGTAAACCAAATGATAAAATAATTTTACCTAGAAATATACACAAATCAGTAATTAGTGCTGTAGTTTTAAGCGGTGCTATTCCTTTATATGTACCTTCTCTTTATGAAGAAGAATTAGGTATGTCTCATGGTATAAATTTAGCAATTTTAGAAAAAACCTTAATAGAAAATCCAGATGCCAAAGCTGTAATGATAGTTAATCCAACTTATTTTGGAACAACAGTAAATATAAAAGAAGTAGTAAATTTAGTACACAGATATAATAGACTTATTTTAGTAGATGAAGCACACGGAGCACATTTTAAATTTAACACAAACTTACCTATGTCAGCTGTAGAAGCTGGAGCAGATATGGTAATACAATCACCACATAAAATTATAGCATCTTTATCTCAAACTTCTTGGATACATGTAAATGGCCCTAGAGTTGATGTAAAAAGAGTAAAAAAATTCTTACAAATAATGCAATCAACCAGCCCATCTTATATTTTCCTAACTTCTTTGGATGTAGCAAGAAAACAAATGGCAGTAGAAGGACAAGAGCTTTTAGATAGAACTATAGAACTAGCTGAATATGCTAGAGCAGAAATAAATAAAATACCTAATGTAAGATGTTTTGGTAAAGAAGTTATAGGTCAATTTGGAATTTATGATTATGATGTTACTAAATTAGTAATAGATTTTACTAATGCAGGAATTTCTGGTTTTAAAGCCTTAGATTTAATGAATCAAAATCATAATATTCAACCAGAAATGGCTACTTTATATAATGTTTTATGCTTAGTAACCATAGGAAATGATAGAAGAGATCTAGATAGATTAATAGAATCCGTAAGAGATGTAGCAACTAATAACGAATACACTAAAGATTATGAAACAGATTATTTATTACCAGAAATTCCAGCAATACCTAAAATGGCAATATCTCCAAGGGAAGCTTTTTATGCAGATTTAGAAGAAGTTAATTTTTCAGAATCAGCTGGTCGTATTTCGGCAGAAGTAATCTCTCCTTATCCACCAGGTATTCCTATTTTAATTCCAGGTGAAATTATTACTGATGAAACTATTTATTATTTAAGAATCGTACAAAAATATGGTGCTGTAATAAATGGAGCAGAAGATCCTAACTTAAAAACCATAAAGGTAGTAAAAGAGTAGTTATAGATATTCTCATCTAAGTAAAAAATTCAATACTAAAACCCCTCTCTAAAATTTAGAGAGGGGTTTTTAATTAGTTATAAAAATATTTCTATTTAGCTTGACCTTGTTTTGCTACAGCTTCCTGAGCTTTTTTAATTTCTTCATCATTTCCTAAATAATAATGTTTTATTGGTTTTAAATCTTCATCTAATTCATATACCAAAGGGGTTCCTGTTGGAATATTTAATTCGGTTATATCATTTTCAGAAACATTATCAAGATGTTTTATTAAGGCTCTAAGGCTATTACCATGAGCTGCAATAACTACTTTTTTACCAGCTTTTATTTCAGGAACAATTTCATCAAACCAATAAGGTAAAAATCTATCTACTGTAGTTTTTAAGCTTTCTGTTAAAGGAATATCAGCTTCAGATAAGTTTTGGTATTTAGCTTCATTACCAGCATATCTTTCATCTGTTTTTTCTAATAAAGGAGGTGTTATATCATAGCTTCTTCTCCATATATGTACTTGCTCATCACCATATTTTTTAGCAGTTTCAGCTTTATTTAAACCTTGTAATGCACCATAATGTCTTTCATTTAATCTCCAAGATCTTTTTACTGGAATCCATAAAAGATCAAGTTCATCTTGAACATAAAAAAAAGTTTTTATTGCTCTTCTCAAAACAGAAGTAAAAGCTATATCAAAAGTATATCCTTCTTGTTTTAATAATTTACCAGCTTTTTTTGCTTCCTCTATTCCTTTTTCAGATAAATCTACATCTGTCCAACCTGTAAATCTATTTTCTTTATTCCATGTACTTTCACCATGTCTAATTAAAACTAGTTTATACATACCAATTTCCTTTTATTAAAAATTTCACAAAGGTATTTTACTACTAACAAAGAATTCTCACAAAATAATTTTTTTCAAAAATAATAGTTCACTGTAGTTAACTAAAAAAAAGACTGCCTTAAAAGCAGTCTATTCAATTTATCGGATTAATTTTCTTCTGGAATAAGAGCTTTCAAAATACAATTTAAACCATTTTCCAAATGTTCTTTTTCTTTAGTTGTGGATTTAGAGTACCAATTATTAAAATTTTCTATACCCCTATTTCTAATTGTATTAGTAAGATTTCTACCTTTTTCTGTTAGTTCTACATAAACTACACGTCTATCAGAAGGTTCATCATATCTAGTTAAAAAATCTAAATCACATAGTTTATTAACCAAGCTCGTAGCAGAAGCAGAAGATAAAGCCAATACATCAGCTATATCACTCATTTTTACTTTACCTATTTTAGATATAGTCCAAATACAAACAAATTGTGGAACTGATAAACCAAATTCTTCAGCTCCTTTTATATGTCGTATTCTCATTTCTTTCATGAAATTACTAATATTTTTTTCAAGTCTTTCAAATTCAGCAATATAGTTCTTAGTCATTATATATCTACACCCAAAGCTCTGTATAACTTCATCTTACTTATATTTAAATCAAATTCAGCATTTACTAAATTAGATTTTGCTTGATTTAAAGAATTTTGAGCATCAAGTACATCTAAATTTATACCAACACCGTTTTGATATCTAATCTGAGCTAATCTTAAGGCTTCCTCTGCTAGGCTAACTCCAGATTTTGCTAAAATAATTCTTTCTTTATTTTCTTTTAGATCCAAAAGTATTTGTTTTACTTCTAAAATAATACTTTGTTGTAATTGATCTATTTGAACTTGATCTTGTATAACTTGGCTTTGAGCTTTTTGAACTTTGGCATAAGTTGATAATCCATCAAAAAGAGGCCAATTCATATTTATACCATATCTAAAATTCTGATTATTAATAGCATTGGTATTTACTACTGCAGTATCAGAAATATTATAACCTCCATTTAAAGTAATAGTTGGCCAATTTCCTTGGCTAGTTATAGTAGTTGTTAATTCGTCCATACTTTGTTTTATTTTTAGTTGTTTTAACTCACTTCTATTTTCCAAGGCATCTTTTAAGGCTTTAGTATCTTCTACATTTAAATCTGGAATTTTAGCTTCAGAATTTAATTCAAAAGGAAAATCAATACTTCTTCCCATTGATAAATTCAAAGCTTTTTTAGATTTTTCATAAGCATTTAAAGCTTGACTAAGTTGCATTTGTATATTAACTAATTGATTGTTAGCTCTAATAACATCAAACTTAATCCCTACTCCTGCTTTTTCAAGTTTTTTGGCATGTTCTAAATGCTCTTCTGAATTTTTTAAGCTCTCTTTAGTTATTCTTACAAACTGTAAGGCTTTTAAGGTATTAAAATATGCTATAGAAATATTATTAACTACATCTTGTCTAGATTGTCTATAAGCTTCTTGGCTAAGATCTACATTTACATTGGCTAATTTTATAGTATCAAGAACTTTAAAACCAGAAAAAAGTAGCTGATTAACTCCTACCTGATTAGTAAAAGTATTAGCTCTTTGATTAGAAGCATTAGGGGAACTAATAGGATCTTGTCTTCCATATGAAGTTGAAACACTAACTTGAGGTAAAAGCACTGCAAAAGATTCTGTTACCTGAAATTTTGCTGTACTAACTCTTTCATTAGATTGTTTTAAAGAATAACTATTCTGCACTCCTATATCAATAGCTTGGAATAAAGTTAATAAATTATTATTTTCTACTTTAGTTTCTTTTTTATCATTTTCAGCAGAAAAAGCTGATAAATTAAAACTAAAAGCAATTAAAACTGATAGAATAATTTTTTTCATATTTTTACAACCTTATTTAAAACTACCATTAGTTAAACTTGCCATTTTAAAAGGATCAAGAGATAAACCAAAATTTATAAAGGTAGAATTATCTAATAAATTATTAAAACCAAAGTATAACTGATTAGAAATACCACCAGTTACATAAATCCCTGCTATTAGTTCTTGTTTAAGATTTGCTCCTAATTCTAACATTCCATGATAACCAATATCATTTTTACTTAAACCATCAAAGGTAGTAATTATAAAGGGATATAATGAACCATTTGCAGTGAAAAAAGCATCATTATTAAATTTATAACCCCATATTCCTGTTACTCCAGGACCTTGTCTGGTTTGAGGAAAATCTTGATAACTATTAGTAAAAGGTATTGGTTTATTATCACCATTAGATCTACTATCTGGAGTAATAAAATGGAACATATAAGTTAAGCCAGCATATAATTCTGTTTTTTCTGTAGAAGAAATAACTTTACCACCTGCTATTTGTAAGTTTAGATTATCTAAATTATAAACAGGTTTATATTCAAAATTATCTAAATCTACTGGAAATCTACCTCTATGTAATTTTACTTGTCCAGCATATTCATCAAAACGAATTTGAGCATTTAAAACTAATTCATTAAGAGCGAAACCTCTAGTAAAAATACCTCCTCCATTAAAAGAAGGTAATTTACCTAATTTTCCTTCCATTTGGTATAATGCTGTAAAATTGCTAGAAATAGGTTTACTAGAATAATTAAATAAATCTGCTGAATCTGAATGTGCTTTTGGCAAATCATCATTTTTAAAAGAAATAGCAGGATATAAACTTATTTTAGTATTAGAATTTAAAGAATTAACTTCTAAAGTTATAGTTTCATAACCTTCTTTAGAAATAACTACTTTTTTTTCTCCTTCATTTATGATTTCAAGATCAAAATTACCTTTATCATCAGATATAGTAGTGTTAAGAGTACCTACTTGTTTTATATAAGCATCTTTTAATGCTTTACCAGTTTTTGCATCAATTATAAAATTTTTAATTACAACATTTTTTTCAGTTTTTGTAGCTTCTTTAGCATAAGCATTACTAAAACTATTATTGTTTATAACTAAAAATGAGCATGTAGCTAAAAATAAAAATTTAGTATATTTTTTCATATTTATTTATCCTTTTTAACTTAGAAACTACCAAAAGTAGCACTAGAACTTGTTTGTTGATCTTGATCTACAAACACTATAGGGCTTCTTGAAATAAAGTTACTAATTGTATTATCTACAGAATCTTTTATATCTACTTTTATATAATAAGTTCCAGAGGTTTTACCTTTTTTATCCCAAACTATTTTAGGAGAAGTACTGCCACCTATTGCTGTCCAAGGGCCTAATGTGCTAGGGCCATAAGACCACGCAAAAACAGTATTTATTGGACTTTCTACATCAACAGATATTTCAACTGTTTGATCTTTAGTTATTCTTGCAATTTCAGGTGATGTTTTAAATAAAGGTGTTAATTCATTTACAAATACAATTGGGTTTGGTGAGGTAAAAGAAACTACCTGTTGATTATCTATATTTACAGCATCAACTTTTACAAAATAGCTACCTTCATTAGCTGGTCTCCATCTAATATTATTAGTTTTTGAATCTCCTGAAGCATTAAATATAGCTTGGAATGGACCTTGAGCAGAAGTTGAAATAGACCAATTATACTGATAATTTTTACCAACTGCTCCAGGTATATCTGCACTTACTGTTACATAGCTTCCTCTTCTGACATTTGCTACTATAGGTAATGTTTTAAATACATTACTAGCTTCAGAAACAAAAACTATTGCTTTTGGAGATGTAAAAGTTGATACATTTTTTGTATTAGAATCTACTACATCTGTTTTTACATAAAAAGAACCAGCTAAAGGTGGGGTCCAATCAACTGATTTAGATCCACCAGCTATAGATTGCCAAGGGCCTTGTGGACTAGCTGCATAAAACCAGCTAAAAGAACTAGATTCTGAAACTGGTGCATTAGAAGTTAATTTTATAGAACCACCTCTAGCTACATTTCCTTGTGAAGGTTCTGTAGCAATAATATTCTCATTTTCTGTTACAAAGATAATTGGTTCTGAAGAAGTATAAGAAGAATTTTGATTTGTTTCTTTATTTAAAACATCAACTTTTACATAAAAATTACCAGAATTAGAAGTACTCCAATCTACATTTTGTCCAGAACCTGAAACTGAGGTAAATGGGCCTTGTGCTGAAGCTCCTACAGACCAAGCAAAATCATATTTTGATGGATCTAAATTTGGTAGATTTAAAGATAAATTTACATCTTTACCTCTTAAAACAGTACCAGAGCTAGGAGATATTGAGAAAATATCTTTAGCGTCAGTTACAAAAATAGTAGATGCTGGGGTAGTATAAGTTGAGATTGCACCTGTTTCTTTATCAATCATATCAACTTTTATAAAATAACCACCTGAAGCATTTGGAGTCCATTCTACAGTTTGATTGTTTCCACTAATAGAAAAAAATTGTCCACTTGCAGGGTTAGTGGTGTAATACCAATTATAATTTAAATTACCTTTAAACTCTTTTGAAATATTAGCTGTTAACTTAATTTTTTCACCTTTTATTATAGCTCCAGTAGGATTACTTAAAACTACACCAGGTGATTCTAATTTAACTTGAGAACCAGTTTTAAGGGTAACTAGATAACTTTTTTGATCGTCTAAAATAAATACGGCATTAAAATCACCATTACTATTTATTTTAACTGAGCTGGGCACATTAAAAGATAATGAACCATCTGAATTTCTAGTAACTGGAAATGTAACTTTACTACTATCCATTACTACTTTTATGCTATTAGCATTTTTTATATCACTAGGAATATTTTTTAGATTTGAGATTCTTACAGAAGATCCAGATACACCTGAATTTATATTAGCAAGTATTTCTAGAGGCTTTGATTCATTTCTGGTAGTTCCAAATGATAAAGAAGAATCACACGAATATCCCATGGATAAAGATAAGATTGTTATCGCAAAAATAAACGCTTTACTTAATTTTATTTCTTTCATAAAAATTTCACTATTATCAATATTTAGAATATCAAACTATTCTATTTCTAAATATTTTAGATACCAATGTATTTTTTGTCAAATTTATTTTTTAGTAGGTTGTTATTTCTTAATAAACTGTGATTATAAATAAAATTAATAGCTTACTTTTTTATAGTTGTTTATGTATTTATATATAATTTAATAGATTAAAATAAAACATCTATTTTTACTTCAGATATTTATGTAAGAAATAATGCAAAAACTAATTTTACTACGGGACACACGCAAGGCATGTCCCTACGAAAAATTGTTTTTATAATCCCAATAAATTTAAATTTTTAATCTATTTTTATATAAAAATATTATATGTCTAAGGTATTGTTATTTATTAATTATTTATTTTATTGTTTCAATCCCTAAAAGGGTTTCAAGTTATTTCTAACAATAGTATCTTTTTTAGATGAACTTTTAAAAGATGTTGTTTCAATCCCTAAAAGGGTTTCAAGTTATTTCTAACATCCATTTTGGATTCCATACCACGATTTGTTGCTTCGTTTCAATCCCTAAAAGGGTTTCAAGTTATTTCTAACTTCATTGACAATATTGGTGCAAGTCATTATATTTTAGGTTTCAATCCCTAAAAGGGTTTCGAGTTATTTCTAACAGTTTGGCTATACTACAACCTTCGCCGCTATTCAGTTTCAATCCCTAAAAGGGTTTCAAGTTATTTCTAACTTTATAATTTTTGCTTTGATAAAATCGAAAAAGAAGTTTCAATCCCTAAAAGGGTTTCAAGTTATTTCTAACTTTTAAGTAATTTAAATAGTATAAAATTTAATTTAGGTTTCAATCCCTAAAAGGGTTTCAAGTTATTTCTAACAAAATAAACTGAGTTTTTTTGAATTTTCGTATTATGTTTCAATCCCTAAAAGGGTTTCAAGTTATTTCTAACTAGAAAAATCTTTATATAAAGCTATTAAAGAACAGTTTCAATCCCTAAAAGGGTTTCAAGTTATTTCTAACAAATTATTTGCTTCTTGGTCATTTTCAGTAGAATAGTTTCAATCCCTAAAAGGGTTTCAAGTTATTTCTAATATGATCATCATAATAATTTTGATTAGAAAAAAAACAGTTTCAATCCCTAAAAGGGTTTCAAGTTATTTCTAACAAATATTTTTATATTTTATCATAATTTTATTATTAAGTTTCAATCCCTAAAAGGGTTTCAAGTTATTTCTAACATCCATAAGCCCATTCTTTTATTGTTGGTAAACCATGTTTCAATCCCTAAAAGGGTTTCAAGTTATTTCTAACTAATAAAATTAAAATTATCGTGATTCAAAGAAATTATTGTTTCAATCCCTAAAAGGGTTTCAAGTTATTTCTAACTTAAAAGCTCTCTTTCTGAGTAATAAAAATCAGCTGTTTCAATCCCTAAAAGGGTTTCAAGTTATTTCTAACTAAAAGCTCTCTTTCTGAGTAATAAAAATCAGCTGTTTCAATCCCTAAAAGGGTTTCAAGTTATTTCTAACTAATATCAATCCAAGCCCTTGTCATATCATCGGCATGTTTCAATCCCTAAATTGAGTTGTTTCGGTAAAGTTTCAATCCCTAAAAGGGTTTCGAGTTATTTCTAACTAAATCAAATGTTTCTAAGGCTTCACCTAAACTTTTGTTTCAATCCCTAAAAGGGTTTCGAGTTATTTCTAACTGTATTATCGCCCCAAACTCCTAAAGCTAAAGCGTCGTTTCAATCCCTAAAAGGGTTTCGAGTTATTTCTAACTAGGAACTCCAATAAATGAAAATATTGCTTTATCGTTTCAATCCCTAAAAGGGTTTCGAGTTATTTCTAACTAGAAAAATCTTTATATAAAGCTATTAAAGAACAGTTTCAATCCCTAAAAGGGTTTCGAGTTATTTCTAACATTATTCTAAAATACGAGATAAAGGCGAAAAACTTATGTTTCAATCCCTAAAAGGGTTTCGAGTTATTTCTAACTTAGATAATATAAAATATACTCAAAAAAGTTTAATGTTTCAATCCCTAAAAGGGTTTCGAGTTATTTCTAACCTATAAAAGATATTCACAAATTTAATTTAGACACTAAAGTTTCAATCCCTAAAAGGGTTTCGAGTTATTTCTAACTTATATTCTCTAGCAAAAGAATCAAATTTAATATGTTTCAATCCCTAAAAGGGTTTCGAGTTATTTCTAACGTTGCAGAAGCACCTCCACCAGCAATAGAAGTATTAAAGTTTCAATCCCTAAAAGGGTTTCGAGTTATTTCTAACAACTCTCATTAGATGCTAATAACACTGTAAATACTTTAGTTTCAATCCCTAAAAGGGTTTCGAGTTATTTCTAACAAATTATTAACAAGGTTTTTATTCAAGAAGAAAATGTTTCAATCCCTAAAAGGGTTTCGAGTTATTTCTAACTTTATTCTGTTAATTTTGGGTAATGCTTTATTGTTGTTTCAATCCCTAAAAGGGTTTCGAGTTATTTCTAACTATGGAAAATATAAACAATAAAATATCTGATAATCAGTTTCAATCCCTAAAAGGGTTTCGAGTTATTTCTAACAAAGTAAATTTCACACCTTCTACATCTTCACCAGTGTTTCAATCCCTAAAAGGGTTTCGAGTTATTTCTAACTACCTGAATTATTATTGATATTTGAAGCTACAAAAGTTTCAATCCCTAAAAGGGTTTCGAGTTATTTCTAACTTCTTGATTAGATACGAGCAACTTCTCTGCTGAAAAGTTTCAATCCCTAAAAGGGTTTCGAGTTATTTCTAACGAACATGCTAAGAGAAGTTATTATTATACTTTTTTGATTGTTTCAATCCCTAAAAGGGTTTCGAGTTATTTCTAACTAAAAATAATAGAATCATTAAATACAAAAGAAGAGTTTCAATCCCTAAAAGGGTTTCGAGTTATTTCTAACGTTTAGTCTCTTGGCTATCATTACCATTATTACTTAGTTTCAATCCCTAAAAGGGTTTCGAGTTATTTCTAACCTCAAGATTGGTTATACAAAGAGTTTTATTATCCAGTTTCAATCCCTAAAAGGGTTTCGAGTTATTTCTAACGAGATAGTAGAAAAAGAGCATTATTTGGAAGCAAAGTTTCAATCCCTAAAAGGGTTTCGAGTTATTTCTAACTTTTATCCATTTCTAATAAAGCTAATTTATTATTTAGTTTCAATCCCTAAAAGGGTTTCGAGTTATTTCTAACAAAGATTAAATATTTTTTAACCAAATTGCATTAGGTAGTTTCAATCCCTAAAAGGGTTTCGAGTTATTTCTAACTCACCAATGAATGATTATAAAAGAACTTCTTTTAATGTTTCAATCCCTAAAAGGGTTTCGAGTTATTTCTAACCCATTTTTTTGCCATTCTTTTACATTATAAATTCCGTTTCAATCCCTAAAAGGGTTTCGAGTTATTTCTAACTCTTTTTTTACTTTATCAGATAATGTTATTCCAAAGTTTCAATCCCTAAAAGGGTTTCGAGTTATTTCTAACCTAATTTGTTTTTTAAATTTAAATTTAAGTTACTCATGTTTCAATCCCTAAAAGGGTTTCGAGTTATTTCTAACGTTGCCATCGCATTTAATGCTCTTTGATATGATGGGTTTCAATCCCTAAAAGGGTTTCGAGTTATTTCTAACGGTTCAAAAATTTTATCCATTATTTGTTTTTTTATGTTTCAATCCCTAAAAGGGTTTCGAGTTATTTCTAACATTTTTGCTTATCGTATCTGATTTGAATACGAGAGTTTCAATCCCTAAAAGGGTTTCGAGTTATTTCTAACACCGTTTGGTAAAAGTTCCTATTTATAAACAAAAAATACTTATTTTGTAAGAACCTTACTATAAAATAAATTTTATCATATAAAAAACCAAAAAACAATATATTTATTAGGCTTAAAAAACAATAAAATAGACTATTATAGCTATTGTAAATATCTATTTTAGAATAAAACTCAGTAAAAACTCCTTGTATTATAAAATACAACAAATAAAAACAAAAAAATATTTTTGCTATCAAAGGTTTATACATTTTAAAAAATTATATTTTCATTTTTTATAAGTAATTCAAGTTTAATTTTTAATTCAGGAATTTTTTCTATTAATACATTCCAAACTAAATCATAATCAACACCAAAATAATCATGTATTAACTTATCTCTAAGCCCAGCTATTTGTTTCCATTGAATATCCTTATATTTTTCTCTTAATTCAATAGAAATTTTTTTTACAGCTTCACCAATTATTTCTAAACTTCTTATAAAGGCTCTAGTTAATACAGAACTTTGTATAAAAGATTCAAAAGTTAAATTCTTAGTTTCTGTAATAATAAAATTGATTTCATCAAATATATGTCTTAATATTTCAGTTAAAGAAATTGACATATTCTACCTCTTTATCAATATATTTTTTTATATTAGGGTTTAAAGATTCAGTTGTTACTAATTCTACTTTAGTATTAAATAAATCTTCAATATAATAAGCTAAATTTATGAAATTATCATAATTTTTTTTATTTGGTTCAAACTCTATCAATAGATCAATATCACTTTTTTTATGTTGTTCATTTCTTACATAAGAACCAAACAAACCTAATTTTTTAGTTCCACAATTTAAAATATAATCTTTATTTTTATAAAGTAGCTCAAAAATTTTTTCTTTATTTAAATTCTCCATAAATCTATACCATAAAAAAATTCTCTTCATTAGGTATTTTACCACCAATTCTTTCTACTTTTAACTTACAAGCACTACAAACAAAATAAAATCTTACGCTATCATTTTTATAATCTATTAAAGGGTCTAATCTTGCTCTTAATTTTGCATAATCTGTTTTAGTTAAATTACATTCAAAAATAGAATATTGAACCCATTCACCATAAGCTTTTAAAGCTTTATGTATCTTAGTTCTTCTTTTATCATCAGAAATATCATAACTGATTATAATAAAATTTTTATCCATAATATATTTTAGCCACAGATTTCACAGATTTCACAGATATTTTTACTTTATAGAATTAACCTTTCATATTCAAGTTTAGTTTTTGAAAAATTTATTATTAATCCAACTCTAAGACTTGTTGTTTTTAGATAATTTAAAATTTGACTTCTATGAGCATCAATAATAGTTTCACAAGTTTTTATTTCTATTATTACTTTATTTTCAACAATAATATCTGGGCAAAATTCACCTACTATCTTATTTTTAAACAAAACATTAAATTTTTTTTGTTGAGTATATAATAAATTACTTTCTTCTAATTGAATAACAAATGCATTTTCATAAACTTTTTCAAGAAAACCATAACCAAGTTGATTATATATTTCCATAGCTAAACCTATTATTTTATAAGTTAAATTCTTATATAAAAGCTTTTCTTTTTCCATATTTACCTCTTTTTTTATTTAGCCACAGATTTCACAGATTTTACAGATTTTAATTTTTAATACTTCAATTTATCCGTGCTATTCGTGTAATCCGTGGCTAAAAATCTATTCTATCTCATAATTAAAGGAACATATTCATCTATTTCTTCATTTAAAAACTTTGCTAAAATTCTACATTGTAATTCAAAACATCTTAAATAATTAACTTTATAATTAAAATAAGGGTGTTTAAATTCTGTAAGCTTTCTTTGTTCATAAGCTTTAAAAAAAGTCTTTCTTGCTTCATCTTTTAATAAAAAAGAATTAGGAAGTTCTTCTCTAAAATCATCTTGAGTTATTTGGTTTCTATTTATCATAGAAATAACTACAGAATCCACTAAAAGAGGTCTAAATTCTTCCATTAAATCGAAAGATAAACTAGCTCTTCCATAATGCTCTGAGTGTAAATATCCTAAATATGGATCAAAACCTACAATATTTATTGCAGAATCTATGTCGTTTCTTAACAAACTATATCCTAAGCTTAATAAAGCGTTTATTGGATCTGGTGGAGGGTGTTTTTCTCTTTTTTTAAAAATAAATTCAGGGTTTTTTATAAAATACTTAAAATTTTTAAAGTATTCTGCACTTCCACATCCTTCATAGCCCCTAATTTTATCTAAATCATTACAATTATCTAATTTTTTAATTAATTCTTTTAATAAGTTTATACTACTAGAAAAATCTATTTCTTTTTTTTCTCTTTGTAAAGATAAAATAGCCATTCTATAATTAGATAGTTTACCTTTTACAAAACCAGCTGATATTTTACATTTTTTATCATTATCAAAGTTGTTTTTATATTGATTTACTCTTAAAATAATATTTTTAGAAAAATTAGTTTCTAATCTTGTTTTATATTTACCATATTCACTTAAATAACAAAGAGATATTTTTCTTCTACTAAGTTCTTCAAAAACTTCATGTGTAACTGTAACTCTTCCAAAAATAACAATTTCAGTTATTTTTATAAGTGGAATATCTGCAAGAGTTATTTTATCTTTTATTAATTTAACTCTTTCATCAACTTTTTTTAAAATACAATCATTTTCATTTATATAAAATACCGACATTTTTTACCTCTTTTCCCTACATGGCACACGTAATTCACCTACATGGCACACGCAAGGCGTGCCACTACGGTTCATTCGTCAATTTTCTTTTCTTTTATAATTTTTTTTATACTTTCTGTTTCTTTTGGCAAACAAATATTATAAATACTGCAATTTGGACATTTTTTATTAAATAAAATATCAGGAGGTTTTTCATAAAAAAGTTTTTTACAGTTTTCTATTGATAATATTGTTTCTTCTCTTAATTTTTCATCAATAATAACTTCTTCTCTTTCATTTGATAAATGATAATAAATATAAGCTTTTTTTATTGGTTCTAAATTTAGCATTTCTTCTAAACAAAAAGCTTGGGCAGTTAATTGAATTTTGTCATTTTTCCAATCATTAGAACGACCTCTTTTATATTCTACAGGGTATATTTCAGCCTTTTTTTCTTCTACCAAATCAGATTTTCCAAATACCCCATATTTGTCTGATTTTAACCAAACAGAACGAATTTGTAATAATTCCTTTCTTTTTGTTATTAATCCACTATCTACTTTGCTGTGAATAGATTTTCCTTCTATAGTATATTCATTATCTATAAATTCATTTGTTACATAACAAATATAAGCTCTTTTAGGGCAATATTCATAATGATTTAACATAGAAATTTGTATTTCAGACATGACAAATAAACCTCCAAAAAGGTTGGGTTTTAATCTTTTAATAATTTAAAATTTTTTTTCTGAACAAAAATACACGTTAAATAATTTGCTCAATAAAATCATAAGAAAAAAATAACGTATAAAGCCTATTGAAGCACAAAACCGTAGGGGAACGCTTTACGTGTTCCCTGTAGGTGATGTAATTAGCATATATAAAATTCAATCTTTTTCTCCAAAAACTCCGATAAATATAAAAATTTTGGTTTTGATGATAAAAAATAAATATTAGTTCCTAAAATTATATAATAATCTTGTTTAAAGCCATTTTTAAATGTAACTTCAAATTTAATAGGATAAATATTGTTTTTAATACATTCCGCCATAAACTTATGATTAATTATCATACAAGGTATGTATTGTTCGTTTAATATTTTTTCTGCTTTGTTCAATCTTAAATCTGAAGATATTTTATCATTTCCTCTTCTTAACTTAAAATCAATATTATTTTTTGCTGTAACTTTGTTTAAATATAATTCTTCAAATACTTCTTTTTCTAAATTAGATTTATGTGAATATATAATATTTAGATTGTCATCCAATCTTTTATTTATTTTACAAAAAATATTTTCCTTATCTAAATCTTTTATTTTTAAATTATTTTCTTTTATAAAATCATTTTTAGAAGAATAAAACTCTAATTCATAATATTTTAAAAGATGAAATAAATCATAAGAAAAAACTCTATTTTCACTAGCACCCATTAATTTATTAGGATCATAAATAAGTCCTGTTATTCCTTGAAAAGATTCTCTAAAGTTATATAGCCCTTTTATGAAAAATAACTCTTCTCTTATAAAATTTTTAAGACTGTCTAAATTTTTAATATGTTGGAAATTACTAAATTTACTACTAAATTCATTTGCTAATTCAATATCAATATCTTTAATTTCGTCTGATTTACCATTTTCAACAGCTCTTATATTTTTATCAGATTTTTCAAGACTATCAAGCCTTTTCACAAATTTTTGAATACTATGAAAATAATTTTTCTTTTTCCCACAAAAAACCTCTGATACTGTATCAAAAAGATTTTCTTTTATAATATTTTCTTTATCTTTAGGAAAAATAGCTCTTAAATTATTAATAGGTCTTGCCATTTCAGTTATTCCATAAAAATTAATATAATTAAAAAAATCTTCTCTTGGTGAAAATTCTTTTTTTGTAAAATACATTAAATCATTTCTAAATATTAATTGATTAGAACTAAAGACATTTTTTATTTTTGATAATATATCGCTTGAAACAAAAACTATAACTTCTGATAAAAAATCTTTTTCAGATTTTCCTAATATACGTCCTGCTCTTCCTAATCTTTGCCAAAATTGGTCTTCATATCTAAAATCAAAAATTAAATAATCAATATTTTGTCTTGTTTTATCTCTATCAAAATTATAACCAATATCTACAGTTGGGGTTGCTAAAATTAAATTTTCTTTTGCACCTTTTTTTCTTTCATTTTTATCCGTAACACCTGTAATTTCTCCAAATTTATTTATATTATTCTCTTTAAGTACAAATTTACAATCATTTATATTTACTAAAGAATTACTTATTATTACTCCATCAAATTTATTAGAAGTTTTTTCTTTTATAAAGTTAATATTTTTTTGAATATTTTTTGAAAAAAATTCTTCATTTATTTGAAAAGTAAGTTTTACCTTGGAAAGAGTTCTTATTGAATTTTTATCATCTGGAGATATTTTTTCAGGGGATAAAACTAAATATTTTAAACCTTTATCTTTAAGACGCTCAAAATAAGATAAAACTTGTGGTAATGGAGTTGCAGTTAAAAGTGTTATTTTTCTGTTACCTTTATCAAAATAACCAAATTCTAAATATAATGTAAAAAAGAATAAAAAACAACATAATTGCTTAGGATTATAATAATGAAATTCATCGATTACTATATAATTAAAATTAGTAAAAAATAAATGAAAAATATTTCTTTTATCATTATGGTTATATCCAAAAGTAATTGCATAATAAAAAATATCTGGATTAGTTACTAAAATAAAAGGGGCTGAATAATCTATATTTTCATTATCAATATTCAATTTGTCTATAAATTCTTCACTTAATGGGTTAGATAAAAGTCTATATAGTAACTCTCCTTTTCTATTAATATCACTATCTTCTGAAATAGTTTTTATTATTAGGGCATTAAGTTCTATTATATTATGTTTAAAACCAACATTTCTGATAAAGCTTTTAATATCCTCTGAATGTTGCCTAATTAACTCATTAGTAGGTGCTATAAAAAGAACATTATCATTAGGTTTATCTAAAATATGAAGTAAAGAAGCTCTTGTTTTACCTGTTCCTGTTGGATAAGTATTAAAAACAATATCATATTCTTTATTTGCATTATATGTATCTATTTGATGTTTCATAAAAAAAGCATCTTTTTTATTAAAAAACTCTTTAACCCTTTCAGGTATATTGTCTTCAAATTTTTCATAATTTGGTTCTAAAAATAGAGTTAAAGAGTCCATATTTATTTTACTCCTTTCAAAAAATCAACATTAAATTTCATACCTATTGGAAGTTTTGTATCTTTCAAAGTAAAAAACTCACCTTCAATATTTACATTATCAATTAAAGAGACTGGATTAATAGAATAAATATCAAAGTTTTTTAATTTATAGTTTTTAGAAATATCAAGTGGGTTAAGTATCTGATTTATAGTAGTATTTTCACTACTAGCAATATAATTATCCATTTTATATTCTTTATACTCAATTTTAGCTTTACTCATAAATTTACCTAATCTTATATATTTTTTTATTTCTATTTGATTTTTAGAAATTATATAAAATCTTGCTTTGTTACCTATAGATAACATTTTTATCCAACCTATTTGAGGATAGTTGATTGGTCTTGAATCTTTTTCTTTATTTGTTGAAACTGCATTATTTACCATTTTATACCAATAACTATCAGAAATAGAATTAAACTGTGTAAGTGTAAATTTTACTTTTTCTATAAATTTAGCTGGAGTAATATAAATATTTTTATCATTTAGTTCTGATAAATCTCTATAATAAGTAATTTCTCCTTTATTATTATATTCAGATTTTGCAAAACCTAAAGCATAAGCAAGAGCATAGTTACCAATTAAAGGCTCAGTTTGATAAAAATTATTTATTTCTCTGCTACTAAAAAAAGTATTTTCGTGTAAAGTAAGAAAACACTCATAAATAATCATATTTACTCTCCTTTGTAAGAGTTAGATAATGATTTTAAAAATTCTTGAGGATTAGAATATAATGTTTTCAATTCATTATTTAAAGTATTTAAGTCATCTGAAGACATTACTTTAAATTTACCAAAAACTTCATTTTCAGCTAATTTAGTTGATTCCTGAGAAACAGATTTAAAAACTATGTTATCTTGAAGTGGAAAATCTAAATCTTTTTTTTCTTTTGTTAAATCATCATAAACAGCTTGAGTTAATTCTAATGTACTAAATATTTCCGTATCACTAAAAATTATATTTATAATTTCATTGTGAACTTTACCTATTCTACTTGTCATAGCTCCATATCTTGTTGATCTTAATATATTTCCTAAAACATATAATAGATCATTTTGTGTAACATCTTTCAAAACCTCAATATCTATAAAATGAGTTTCTGGTTTTATATATTCACTAGAACCTAAACTACTAGAAATTATTTCTTTACCTTTTTCATCTTTTGATCTCATAGTTCCATTATCATAAGTAGCATTAAAAGTTTTTGTATCAGTTATAAGATTAATAGGTAAGATTGAAAAAGCATCTTCTGTTATAACTCTAGCTTTCTGAGCACCGCCTCCACCAACTGCAAAACCATAAATCATGCAATCAGGACATTTTTCACAAGGGGAATTTGTATTTAAAGTACATTCAGATTCTACTCCTTTTTTATCCTTAAACTTTAATAAATCATAGTTTCTTAAAATTTCTCTTCCTGTTCTTCTTTCTACAGCTGTTTGTTTCCTTTTACTAATTATGGATCTTGCAATAATGTCTTTATTTTCCTTTCCTGCCGAAATATATTCTCTATTTAGAGGTTCTCCACTTCCTTCTGTTCTAAAAATAGTTTCAGATTCTGTTTTTCTAACTATAACTATATTAATATATTTCCCCTTTGGAAAATTTGTATAATTATCAACAAAAAAATCTTTGTAATTGTTTAATACTGTCATTTTATTCACCTTTTTCCTTATTTGGAATACAATTTCTTATATAAAATAAATACGCTGCTTTTAAATTTTTTTCATCTGACAAAATAAGCTGAATTTTGCTATTATAATTTTTCTCTAAAATATCTTTAAAAAAAATATCTACTAACTCTGTTATCTTAAGTATTTTAGTTTTACCTATATCATATTTTGAATCATTAATTCTATCTAAATAATCAAATATCTTTTGTATAGTAGAAACTCTAATTAATTCAATATCTGAAATTTGATTTGATTTCCGTAATTGCTCGAAAATTTTATTAATAGCTTCTAATAAAGAGTTCCTCTCAAGAGATGAACCTTTTATATGATTTTCCCAAGCAATTTCAGCCATCTTTTTTATTAATTCAGATGTTTTTTGTTTTATTTCCATTTTTTCCTCCTTTTAGGAATTAATAATTTTTTCTACAGAATCATATATTTCTTTTGATAAATATTGAGCTAAACCAGATGATTTATCACCTTTTGAATTTCTTAGTTTTTCTTCAATTAATCTATCTATAGTAAAAAATATGTTTTGTTCTCCTTTAATTAAGCTTTTAACTATTTTTAAATATGAATCATCACTATAAAGCTTTTCGGCTATATTTCTTGTAGCAACATATCTTTCCCATAGATCAAATAATTCCTTTCTATTTAAGTTTTGATTTGTAACAAAACCTTTTAAAGCTGAAGGAATGCCATCAAAAAATATTTCATCAAACTCATTTTTATTAAAAATAGGAATAGAAGACTCTGTAATGACTACTTTAAAATTAAAATATTTATTTAAAAATAAAGCATAATCTATAGCTCTTAAATACCTTTCTGTATTATTTAATTTTAGAGAGTTCAAAGGTAAAATTATGCTATTACCAATAACCTCATTTGGGTATTTAGGAACTCCTATTCCAAAAGCAGAACCTTGCTCTACCTTAATTGATAAAAAGCCATCTTTTGATAAAGTCTTTAAGGTTTCTTTTATATTTATGTAAAAAGAGCTTATTTCTTTATCTATAAATTCTTCAAAAGTATTTTTAAAAGATACTAAAAATTCTTGAGAAAGAAAGCTATGTGGCATTAGATGTAAAAATAAAGGTTTTTCTTTACTAGCATAAGAAAAATTTAGTTTTTCAAGTGCAAATTGTTCTTTACATATAGGACATATATTTCTTTTTGGATCTTTAGGGATACCACCAGTTAATCTATTTGAAAATTGTTGAACCTTTATCCCTTCTGGAACATCACCTGACATCATTTCTTTTGCTTCAAAGCAAGAATTACAACAAGAACATTGTTTATGATTATTTTTTACATAATTAAAAAGTTTTTTAGTGAAATCTATTTCTTTTAAATCTTCAAAACTAAATATTATATTATCTATTGAATAATTAATTATTTCTGAATCTTCTTCTTTTTTTATATCATTAGTATTGTTTTCAAAAAATTCATTTAACTTATTTTTTATCAATTCTAATATTTCATCATAAGTTTTATTTATATGCTTTACTATCATATAAGACCTTTGGTATAAACCATCAGATGGAGAATAAAAATCTATTTTTTCTTTTGGAAATTCTAAAACTTCATAAATATATATCCAAGGATCTTTATAGTATTTATCTATTTTTATTAATTTTTTGTCGCAGTGAGCTTTTAAAAATATATAAAAAGTTCTTATAAGCTCACCTAGTTTCATTAAATCTTGATTCTCAGGATAAAACTTCTCTTCTGATAATAATAATTCAATTTTATTTTTGTCATCATTATTAGAAGTTTTTAATTTATCTATAAGTTTATTTCTATCTTTTTCTTCCATTTGATAAATATTATATTTTTTCTTTTGAATTTTATAATCTACAATGGAAAAAATATCTTCTATTGTAGCCAAACCTAAAATTTCAGGATCTACTTTTATACCTTGTTTTTGATCTTTACCTATATAATCTCCAAATTTTGATTTTTTTAAAATATCTAAGTTATTCTTAATTTTGGTAGAAATTTCTAATTTTAAATTGTTTGATAAATCTATTTTAGTTCTTATATCTAAAAGATAATAATTTCCTTCTGGGTATAAGAATATTGGAATAGCATTATATTTTTTTTGTAATATTTCCATAACATTTTTATGTTGCAAATTAGTTAAAATTCCTCTTTGCTCCAAAATTTTATGATAAATAAGTTTGTATTGAAGATTTTTATTTTTAGCATAATTATTAACATTAAATAAAAATTCATCTTTTTTCTTTTTTTCTTCAAAAGAAGTTGATAAATCTGCAACATCACAAGCTCTTACAAGGTATTTTAAAGCTTCTAATTTTTCTTTTCCTAGTTTTGTATTATCTTCTGCAAGATATAATAAATCACCTTGAAGGTTATTATGCCCTGAATGCACATGAAGTAATATTTTTATATCTTCTAAGTAATCCTCCCAATCAATCATAAAATCAGGTATTCCTAATTTAATTATTTCTTTTTCAATATTTTCTATTGTTGCAATATGTTTATATGATAATTGTTTTGAATCATCTGTTTTATTAATATCATGTAAAGTTAAAGCTATATATAAAAGTTTTTCTTCTTCCAAAGAGAGCTTTAATGTTTCTGATAGTTTAGAAGCAAGAAAAACACAGTTTAATATATGAATAGCTAATGATTCTCCTTCTTTAGAGCCATATTGAATTATTGATTGATATAAATTAAGTTGTTTATTAGCTATTTTTTCTATATAATCATCTATAATTCTTACATTAGATTTTACATTAAGGCTAAAACCTAATATTTTTTCAACTTCACTCATTATCTTTATTACCCTTTTTCTGCTATAATAACCTACATAAAACTCTTTTAGAGATTGAAAAATTGTACTCTTGCTAACTTTTAACCCTATTAGGGTTTATGTTGATTTATTAATGTTATTTTACTCTTACTGAAATTTTACTATTTTTTTATTTAAAAAGTCAATCATTTTTTACCATTCCATCTTCGTGGCAGACGTGAAGCCATGCCCCTACGATTACATTTTATAAAAACAAATAAAAAATTTAATATGAAGCCGTACGGGTATGCCTTGCGTATACCCAACAGGCGAAATAAAATTTTTTATTTACCATATTTTTCAACCCATCTTTTTGGATTATCTTTTATATATTGCCGAACATTATTCAAATGTTCTTCATTTTTTATAATAGATTCGTAATAATTTCTTTGCCAAAATTTTGCCATAATATCCAAATTATTTTCTTTTATATATTTAAGCCATTCAAAAACACATTTTGATTTAAAAGAACAAACAATATCACCCAATTTTATTTTATTTTTTTCCTCGTAGTGGCAAGCCTTGCGTTTGCCATGGAGAGGTAAAAAATCATCAATAAATTCCTTGCGTTTTCCATGGAGAGGTGAAAAATCATTTTCTGTATTTGAATCAATTTTATTCTCATAATGAAAATTATTAAACGAAACCGTAGTGGCAAGCCTTGCGTTTGCCATGGAGGTAGAGTTCGAGTTTTCAGCAATAAAAATAATTCCATGAATATGATTAGGCATAATTATAAACTCATCAAGTTGTATATTTTTAAATCTATCTTTTAACAAAAACCATTCTTTTTCAATAATAGCTTTTAAAATAGAATACTCTTCAAAAAAACACTTTTTATCTTTAGTACAAATAGTTATAAAATAATACCCAGTTGCTGAATAATCAAAATTTTTTAGTCGTATATTTTTTCTAAGCTTAATTAACATATTTTAAAAGCCTTATATCTGTAGATAATATGTTTAATGTATTTAATTTGTAGTTTAAATAAAAGTTTCATTTTCTAAAAACCTGACCCATTCCCATAGTAGTCTTTGCTCCTACTCCAGAAAAAAAAGCAAAATCAGAAAGAATATTTAATTTTTTCAAAAAATCTTCATCTTTATTATTGGTTTTAAACTCAATAACACCAAACGTTCCTATAAAAGAAATATCCTTTCCAATAGTAAAATCTTTAGTTTGTAAGTCAACAGATGTTACAAAAACATTTTTTTCTATTAAATTTAAAATATCTATATCTATTTTATAAGTAGAAAAAGTATTCCAAGATCTTAATAAGCTACCAAAAAAATCTATAGGAGTTGGTAAAATACTAAAATTTTCACCTTTTTTAAAAAAAATAGGTGTATCTATTTTAAAGTAAAATTTATTTTTAGTTGTTACATTATCAATAAAATCTTGATAAGAACTATAACCAGATAATGGATTTTCTTTACTATTAACTCCTTTTACAGCTGTTATAAAAATAGGATTACCATTTAAATTAAATTCTGCTACAGAGCCAAAAATTAAAACTTTTGAGAAATTATTAAAAAGCTCATCATCTAAAAGAGTTACTCGCAAAGAAAAAGTATTTTTATCAAATTTTAAAGTTCTAATAGTTATACATTTTTTAATTTGCTCATGAATTTCAGTAGAAAGTTTGATATCCATATTTTTCATAATATTAAATATTAAGCCATGTGTAGCTTTACCAAAAAAATCATTTTGATATAAAGTTTTTTTTGATAAAAAATCTATTACAAAAGCGTGTGGCATTTAGCTCTCCTAAAAATAACAATAAATATATTTTAATATAAAAAACCAATAGTTAATTTACATTTTATGCTAATTAAGTATTTTTTTTACTAGCCACAGATTACACTCTGTTTAATATGTTCAATCTGTAGTTTAAAATATTTTATCAACACTTTTTTTACACAACCAAAATATTTGATTATCTACAAGTTTATTCTTATTATTATTTAATTAAAAAATATTAATTTAAATAATTAAGTAATTTTGAGTTTATTTATTTAAAAGACTTTTAGCTTACAATCAACTCAATTAAAAAAACTTAACAAATTATTTTTGAAAAAACTTGGAACTTTTTTACTAAAAATAGCGTCTATATAATTAAGGGGATGAGTTGGTAGCACGAAGTTAAAAACTAAGTGAACCAACTCTTTTTTATTTCTAATAGTAGAACTCTTTTTTAACTAATAAAATCAAAAGCAGAAATTATATGTTTTAATTCTTTATCTTTTATGGATATAACATCAAATCTAAAATTTATATTATCTTGAAGTTCTTTGCTTGTAATATAATAAAGAGCTGTTTTACAAATAGCTTTGATTTTTTTTAAAGAAACGGCTTCTTCTGGTTCTCCAAAATTAGCATTTTTTCTATATTTTACTTCTATAAAAATAATAATATTCTCTTTTTTTGCTACTATATCTATTTCGCCATATCTACAATAAAAATTATTTTCTAAAATTTCATAATTATTTTCTAGTAAAAAATTTATTGCTACTTTTTCCCCTTCAAGACCTTTTTTTCTTTTATTTTTTTCTTTCATAAATTTTTTATTTAAATAACTTTTAAAGTATATCCAAAAATATTAATTTGATTGTATTAATTTATAACTAATTTTCTAAAAAATGATATAATAATTTATTTTTAAATTAAAAATTAGTAATATGGAAGCTTTTTTTGATACCTTACTAAAAAATGAAACCTCTATAATAGTTGTTTTGTACTTAATTTCATTTTTTATAATTTCTTCTTCTAATTATGAGAAAAAGAAAAATTTATTAGTTTATGGGATGCTGGTTATTGGGCATTTTTTACTAAACATCGCATCATTAATTCTTCAAGCTTATGGTTATCAATTTTATAGCGATGTAAAAATGATTTCTCATTTTTTAGGTCTTTTAGCCCTAATAAATACATTCTCTGTAATATTTTTTAGTTTATTTTTACCTAAAATATCAATAAAACCACCTTTAATTTTACAAGAACTATTAGTAGTTGGATCAGCAGTAGTAACCTTTTTTACTTTAGCCTCTCAAAATGGATATAATATTTCAGGTTTGATAGCAACTTCAGCTATTTTTACAGCTATTATAGGTTTGGCTTTACAAGATACCTTAACCAATTTGATGGCTGGTTTATCTCTTCAATTGGATAACTCTATAAAAGAAGGAGATTGGATAAAAATGGATACTAGATTATCTGGTAAAGTGGCTGGTAAAGTAGTTCAAATAAGATGGCGTTATACAGCACTTCAAACCAGAAATTGGGAAACTGTTTTGATTCCTAATACTATAATTACTAAAAGTACAGTAACTGTTTTAGGTAAAAAAGATCATTATGATAATAAATGGAGAAGTGTAGTATTTTTTAATGTAGATTATAGATATTCTCCTGCTTTAGTTATAGAATCTGTTTTAAAAGTCTTAAGAAAAGAAAAATTAAAAAATATATATGATACTCCAGAAATACAATGCACCTTAGATGATTTTCAAGAAGATTTTTGTCAATACGCTGTAAGGTATTGGATAAAAGACTTTGGTTCAGATTTAGAAACTGAATCTGAGGTAAGGTCTTTAGTTTATTATGCTCTAAAAAGAGCTGATATTTATATTAAAGTTCCTGATAATTTTATTTTACCATCAGAAGAACAACAACAACGAAGAATAAAAAAATATAATGAAGAGCTAAATAAAAGAATTGATTTTATTAGTAATATAGAATTATTTAAAGGTTTATCTAGTTTAGATATTGGTTGTTTGGCTGAGGAATTAATACCTGTTTTTTTTAAAAAAGAGGAAATTATTACTAAACAAGGTGATGAAGACCATTGGTTATATATAGTAAAAAGAGGACATGTTTCGGTAAATATAAATTATGATGGTGTTAATAAAAAAGTTGGTGAACTAAAAGAAGGTGATTTTTTTGGAGAAATGTCTTTATTAACAGGAGCCAAGAGAACAGCTACTATTCAGGCTTTATCAGAAGTAGAATGTTATAAATTAGAAAAAGAACCTTTTAGAGAAATTTTAGAAGAAAGAGAAGCAGTTGCAATTTATATAGCAGAAGTTTTGGCAAATAGGACATCTAGGAATTTACTTATTTCAAAAGAAATAACTAAAGATGAACGTTTAAAACATATAGAAACAGCAAAAAAGGATATTTTAAATAAAATAAAAGAATTTTTTAGCTTATAATAATTAATTTAAGAATTACTACAGGGTTGATCCACCTGAAACCCCAGAGCAGAGTTTTGAGTTATTCTCCAATAAAAATAAAATTAAAAAAGTAAATATCCATATTTTTTAAGAATACTTTTTAGTTCTGGAATATTTTCTTCTTTTATAGCAAAAAAACCTTCTTCTACTTTTAATACTAAGTTATAAAGCTCTTTTTGATGTAAGAGAAGTTTATTAAAATCATTATCTTTAGAACTAAATATTTTTATATTTTCATGAGTTTCTACTGAACTAGCTTTATCTAACAATTTTCTAAAAAAATCAGACCAAACTTTTGGAAAAACATCCTCTATTTGATTTTTAAGTTTTTCTATTTTATCTTTAATTTCATCAATATTATTACAAGAGGATAAAAAGGTTTCTTCAGTTACTTGATAAATATTTTCTGATAATTTTTTAGATATTTTATCAATTAAAGCTGTTTTGAACTTATCTTTTCCTTCTACTTTCATTAATAAAAAGTCATTATTTAATTCAATTTTTAAACCTTCTTCAGCATCTTCATCTGTAGCGGTTAAATCTTCAGATAAAGCTTCTTTTTTACCTAAAACATAAGCACCAAAATCATTTAATCTTACATATTTTAAACCATCATAAGGAGAGAGATAATCTATATTTTTTTGTTTATAAATATGGTTATAAGCTGAATCATAAGCCATATCAAATAAACCAACTGCTGATAATAAAAAGAAAAAACCTTTTAACATTGGCATAAAAACTACATCATTAATATTTTCTTGTTTTATATTAGTTTTCTGAGTAAAAGAATATTTAGAAGCTCCACTTTTTGTTTCCTCAAAATATAAATAATTACTTACATCCAAATCAAAAACATGAATATTTAAATCTCTATAAGAGCAATAAGAAGCAATATTTTCCAAGGAAACCCATTCACCTTCAGGCATATTTTTTATTAGTGTTAAGAGTTCTTTTTTATTAGTAATATTTCTACTTTCATAGTCTTTAGAGTTTTTTAATTCAGATTTACCTTTTATATGGTTTATTAATGAGTCTAATAAAAAATGATCTCCTTCTACTAAAGCGTATAATGCTTTTCTTAAAATCATTAAATTATTATCATCATTTTTATCATGAAAATTTTTGAAAAAAGAAATTATTAATTCAGTTCTTAAATTTTCTAAGTTTTTATCTTGTGTAGCTTCATAAAATTCAGATATTTCACAAAAATCCTTCATATTTCTTATAGAAGTTGGAGAAGGTTTATCTTGTTTTGAAAAAGTTATATTATCTTTAGTTACATAGTTATTATAAATAGAAATATCTTTTATTAAAGTTCCATTACTAATAAAAGTAAATTCAGTTAATTCTTCTACTCTTCCTACAGGAATAATATTATAAAATTCTGGATGAGAAAGATATTTTTTAGTAGCTTTTCTTAGTTCATCTGGTAAAAATAACTTATATTCAAAAGAGCCTGGTGTAATACCAGAAATTTTTTCAGAGCAAATAATACTAAAAAGAGGATTTAAATTTATTTTTGGTTCTTTTATGAGTATTTTTACCTCTAAATCTTTATCCAATTCTTCTGGTGTATATTTTATTCCAGACCAAGTTATTTTTTCAAAAACTTTTTTTACATCATTAGGTAAATTTGACATCAATTCATTAAAAGAAACATCACTTGAAATTATATTAGTAAAAATTCTAGCTAATTCTTTTTTTTGAAGCTTTTGATCCGAATTTGTAGTACCTTTATGCTCTAATTTTACATTTGGATTAGGTTCAAATTGTTTAAAATAATCCTTATATAATCTCAAGAGAGAATCTAAAGAATAAAAACTCTCTATAGAATTTTCTATTTTATCTCTATTTTCCATTTATTTACCTAGTATATATTCAAAATCGTCTTCAGTTAACGATTTTATTGATGCATCGTCAGAAGAAATAATAGTATCAAATAGTTCTATTTTTTTCTCTTGTAATTGTAATATTTTTTCTTCTATAGTATCTTTAGTAATTAATTTGTAACTAAAAACAGTTTTATCTTGACCTATTCTGTGAGCCCTATCAATTGCTTGATTTTCTGCGGCTTTATTCCACCAAGGATCAAAGATAAAAATATAATCTGCTGCTGTAAGATTAAGACCTAATCCGCCGGTTTTTAAAGTCATTACAAAAACTTTATATTCAGGGTCATTTTGGAATTTTTCTACTATTTCAGCTCTATTTGTAGTAGATCCTGTCATAGTAAGATGTTTTATTCCTTCTTTTTCTAAATCTTTAGATATTTTATCAACTACATTTAAAAAGTTTCCAAATACTAATACTTTATGTTTATTAGAAATAACTTCTAAAATATTTTCTATTAAAATTTCTCTTTTTGGAGATATAATAGTATCATCAGTTTTTGATTCAGGAATAGAGGCTATTTGCCTTAATTCATTAAGAGCTTGAAGAATATAGAACTGAGATTTTGAAATCCCAGAACTAGATATTTGTTCTCTTATTGATTTATAATAGAAATTTCTTCTTTGTTCATAAAATTCTTTTTGTTCTGGACTCATTTCTACAAAAATAGTTTGTTCTATTTTTTCTGGTAATTCTTTTAGAACGTCTTTTTTTAATCTTCTTAAAATAAAAGGATAAATTTTTCTTTTTAATTCTTGAGTTACTTCTTTATTATTTTCTTTTTGTATTGGATAAGCATAATTTTTATTAAAATCATCTATAGTTCCAAACATAGAAGAGTTTAAAAATCTAAATAATGAGAATAATTCACCTAAATTATTTTCAAAAGGAGTACCACTTAAAGCTAATTTATATTTAGCTTTTAAATGCATAACAGCTCTTGAAATCTGAGAAGTTGAAGTTTTTATATTTTGAGATTCATCAAGAACTACATAATAAAAATCTTCTTCTCTAAATTTATCACTTTCATTTCTTAACATAGAATAAGTAGTTAAAATTAAATTTTTGGTTTTAGCTTCTTTTATATCCCTATTTTGACCATAAAAGCTATAATATGTAATATTAGGAGTGAATTTTCTTATTTCATTTTCCCAGTTAAATAATAAACTTTTTGGCATTACTATTAAAGAAGGAATATCTTGTTTTTCTGGATAAATAGAAGATAATAAAGCTAAAGTTTGAACTGTTTTACCCAAACCCATATCATCTGCCAAGCAACCACCTAATTGGTTTTTCTCTAGGTATTTTAACCATTTAAATCCTTGTTCTTGGTAGTTTCTTAAATCTGTTTTTACAGAATCTTTTTCAAATGGTATTTCATTTATATTATTAAAACCATCTAAAATTTCTCTAGATTTTTTGAAAATTTCTGGGCTTAAATTTTCATCAATAAGCTCTTCTATTATTGGTAAATCAAAAAATGATACTTTAATTTTATTTTTTTCTTTTTTGAATAATCTTTTTAATTTATCCATATAAGATTTATTTATGATAGCATTTGTACCATCTTTTAAAATAATATTAGTATTTTTATTATAATTATCTATAAAATCATGAATACTAAAAAATTCGCCTTCTAATTCAACTTCACCACTACCTTCAAGAAAATCTATTCCATGGCTTAAAGATAAATGTAATTTAGGTTTTATTGTTTTTACTTTCATTTCAGAAAGATTTTCGGTTCCTATAACATTATATTTAGATCCTAAAACCGGAAGTTCTTTATATATAATATCTTTAGCTACATTTTCTTCTATAATAAACGTATCATCTATATAAAAAACATTATTTTTTATAGTGTATTGTTTTTTATACTTAGAAAGTAATCTTTCAAAATCTTCTATATAAAATTCTTTATTTTTTTCTAAAATTTTACTTACAAAAATAGTTTTTAATTCATCATTAACAAAAGCATATTTAGAAATATCATAATCTTGGAATAGTTTATAATCTGTATTAGAAATGGATTTTAAAATTTTTATGTTTAAGTTTTTATCTTTGTCTATTTTTTCTATAGATAATACAGGAGATACAGTTTTATCTTCTCCTATTACAACATCATAATCTTTATAAAAAATATGTAATTGTTCAAAATTAGAATATAAAATAGAAAGATATTTTTCTAATTGATTGCTTTTTAAATTTATTTCTAAATCTTTTATATTCGAAAAGTTTTTACCTATAGATTCTGTTTTATAAATTCTTGCATTTGCATAAAAATATTTTTCTGATAATGGGATAAAATGAATTAAAGTTTCTAAACCGTTATATAAAGATAAAGTCGTAGCTAAAATACTTTCGCCTTCTATAGTTAATCTTATTTTAGATTTTTCTGTATCAAATGTAATTTTTCTAAAATTAGTATCAACAAAGTAATTAGCCGATTCTAATTTTTCTAAAAGAGATTCATTTTCATCTAAGTAAATTTTATTATAATCTTTATTTAACCAATTAAAAGTAAGATATTTTTTCTCGGTTATTTTCAAGATTTCTTTTACTAATTCAGAATCTTTTTTTCTTTCAAGAGCTCTAATATCTATTTCATTGTCATCTATATCAACAACCTTTATATAAGCTCTTTTATCTAAATCGAAATTTAGTTGAAAATAGATATTATTATTTATATTACTATGATCTATTTTTTCAAATTTATCTATTTTATACTTTTCAAAAAAATCTAATTTGCTATTACTCATTAATATTTTATTTATTACAATTTTATTTTTTAAGAAAAACACTATAAACAATAGTTTATAGTATCTTAGGATTAAATAATTTTATAATCCTAAACCTTTACTAAGTAAAACTTAGTATTAATTTTCAAACTACTTTTATCAAGTTAAGAACAGGTAAATTAGTATTATACTATTAGATTGATTTTTATCAAATAAGATAATACTTATACTATTGTAATGAAGTTGAAATTAATTTATTAATTTTGAACTAGAAACTTAGACTAATTAGTCTAAGTTTCTAGTTCAAAAAAAATTCTTTTTATCTTAACTCACCCCAACCCCTCTCTAAATCATTAGAGAGGGGTATCTTAGCTTTCTCCCCTTCTCTTTTAGCAAAGAGAAGGGGAAGGGGGATGAGTTATGTAAAACTTACTTTACAGTGTACTAGCAACTTAAGTTAATTAGTTAAAAAAACTACTTATAAAACTTAAGGAATTTATATTTTACTTAATAACTAATTTTTTTAAAAAAGATATATAATTAAAAGGTTGTAAAAGATTTATATATGGGAGTGAAAAAATGAAAATTAATAAATTATTAGTTTCAGCAATTGCTTTTTCATTAATAGCATTTAATGCTTACGCAAAAGAAATAAAATTTGGTAAAGATATTACACTAAAAGATAAAACTTCTGTTTCTAAAATATTAGAGAACCCTAAAAGTTTTGTTGGTAAAACTTTATTAATAGAAGGAACTGTTTTAGATGTTTGCCCAAAAAGAGGTTGCTGGATGAAAGTATCTAGTGATAAGAAAAAAGAAAGTATTAAATTAAAAGTGGAAGATGGAGATATGATATTTCCAACCGATGCTTTGGGTAAAATGGTTAAGGCTGAAGGAACAGTTGTTTTCCAAAATATAGATGGTAAAAAAGTTTATGCTTTCAAACCAATTTCTGTTAGTATTACAGAAAAATAATTTCGTGAGACGTGAATCGTAATTTTAAAGTTATTAAAATCAAGTTATTTGATTAAACTACAAAATACGATTCATAATTCACTATTCAAGACCCACAATAAAAAAAATGAATGTAAGAAAATTAAATATATTATTTCATAGATATGTAGGCTATTTCTTTTTTGGGCTTACTATTGTTTATTCTGTTTCAGGATTTACCTTAAATCATCTGGATGATTGGAATCCTAATTATGTTTTAAATAATAAAAAAATAGAAATTGAGCCAATAAAAAATAAAGAAGAATTATCGGAAGCAGAAGGTTATAAAATTTTTTATAAACTAGATATTTATGATAAAAATTTTAATTCAAAAAATGTTTTTTATCCTTCAGAAGATACTATTCAGGTTGTATTAGGTAAAGATAAAAAAATTATAATTGATACTAAAAAAAATACAGCTAATTATGAATATACCTCAAGAAGACCTATATTTAATGCCTTAAATTTTTTACATCGAAATAAAATAAAAAAAGCTTGGACTTATTATGCAGATTTCTTTTGTATAGCTTTACTTCTGATAGCTATTTCTGGTATGTTTATGAAAAAAGGCCCAGAAGGAGTATGGGGTAAAGGTGGCGTAATAGCCTTGGCTGGTATGATAGCTCCTTTAGCTTTTATTTTAATTTATTATTAATTCTAAGGAAAATATGAAATATTCAAAAATATATCCAAAAACAAGAAAAGAAGATCCAAAAACAGTTGTTTCTAATGGAACAAAGTTTCTTATTAGAGGTGGTTTTATAGAGCAAGTTAGTAGTGGAATTTGGATTCTTTCAACTTTAGGTATTGCTGTAAAAAGAAAAATCGAGGCTATTGTTAGAGATGAAATGAATAAATCTGGAGCAGTAGAATTCGAGTTTCCTATTTTACAACCCAAAGAACTTTGGGAAGAAAGTGGAAGATGGGATAAATATATAGAGGCGGAAATAGCTTTTAGATTAAAAGATAGAAAAAATTTGGAGTATTTTTTGGCTCCAACAGCAGAAGAAGTAGTAACTAATTTTGCCAAAAAACATTTAAAATCTTATAAAAATTTACCAGTTAATATTTGGCAAATGAATCAAAAATTTAGAGATGAAATTCGACCAAGACAAGGATTAATAAGAGGTCGTGAGTTTGTTATGAAAGATGCTTACTCATTTGATGAAACAGAACAAGGTATGGCTGAAATCTATGAAAAAATGAACAATACTTATAACAAAATTTTTAGTAGATGTGGTCTTAATTTTATAAAAGTAGAAGCTGATAGTGGTTCTATTGGTGGTAGTAATAGTGCTGAATTTATGGCATTAACAGATATAGGTGAAGACACACTTCTTTTTTGTCCAGAATGTAACTATGGAGGTAATCAAGAAAAAGCTACTGCTTTATTTAATTATGAACCAGAAACTTTAAATGATTTTATAGAACTCCCTACTCCTAATATTAGAACCGTTGAAGAATTAGTTGCTTTTACTAATATACCTAATCATAAAATGTTAAAAACAGTTATTTTAGAAGTAGATGGAGAACCTGTAATAGTATCTATAAGAGGAGATTTAGAAATTAGTGAAATAAAACTAGCAAATTTATTAGGGGCTAAAAATATAAAAAATGCTTCTCCTGAAACAGTTTTTAAGGTTACTAATGCTCCAGTAGGCTTTGCAGGACCAATTAATTTATATAAAAATACTACTTATAAATACTTTTTTGATAAATCAGCAGAAGGATTACAAAACTTTTTATGTGGCTGTAATAAAGAAGATATACATGGGATTAATGTTAATTTTGAAAGAGATTTACCAAAACCTGATAGTTATCATGATCTTTCTAAAGCGGTTGCTGGTCAGAAATGTTCATCTTGTAAAAATGGAACTTTAAAACAATTACAAGGTGTTGAAGTTGGTCATATTTTCCAATTAGGACAAGTTTATTCTAAACCAATGAAAGCAACTTTTATTAATAAAGAAGGAAAAGAAGAGTTCTTTTATATGGGGTGTTATGGTATAGGTGTTTCTAGAATTTTACAAACAATAGCTGAACAATTTTATGATAATAATGGAATTATTTGGCCTTTATCTACTACTCCTTATCAAATTACAGTTTTACCTGCCAATGTAAAAGTTCATTTAAATGATGCTGAAAATATTTATAATAATTTAAAAGAACAAGGATTTGAAGTTCTTTTAGATGATTCTGATACTAGAATGGGTGAAAAATTTATTAATGCTGAATTATTAGGTATTCCTTTACAAGTAGTAGTTGGTAAATCTTGGGAAGAAAATAAAAAAGTAGAAGTAAGATGGAGAAATCATAATAACTATGATCAAAGTATTTTTTCTATAAAAAAAGAAAAAGCTTTACCTTCTTGCGAAATGGATTTAGAAACATTATTTAATTTTATAAAAAAAGTTTTTTAATTCTAATACCCATTATAAAATAAAATTTTTTGTCAAACTCACCCCAACCCCTCTCTAAACTTTAGAGAGGGGCTTTCTAATAAGTACTAAGGGGTCTTTTATAGCTAATCTCATATTTTTAGAATACAAATTTATAATTAGCTATACTTAAAATTATTATAAAAACACACTTTGTCCTTCCGTAGTAGTATACGGAATCTAGTGTGTTTTTCTTATTTTAAAGCTATAAAAAGGAGGTCTGTTTTGAGACACTCCCTAGTAGATGAGTTATGAAAATAAAGAAGAATAATTATAAATTACTCATCTGTTTTTAAAAAATAATATAAAATAAAACCAATTAAAATAGTTCCAAATCCAGTTAGTGCTACTTTAGGTTCTTCGAAAATTGAATAAAAAATCATCCATAAAGATAATACTACAAAAATAATAGGTGTTAAGGGATAACCAAAAGTTTTATAAGTTCTTTCTAATTGAGGTGCTTTTATTCTCATCAAGATAACACCAAAAATACCAAGTCCTGCAAAAATAGAAATAGTAAAGCCAATATATTTTAGAAGGGTATCAAAAGCAGAAGAAAAAAACATTATAATAGATATTACCATTTGAAAATAAATAGCGTTGATAGGGATTCCATTTTTATTTTTTTTAGTAAAAAAGCTAAGTTTTTTAAAATCTTGCCCAACGGCTTCATACATTCTAGAGCCTGAAATAACCATAGCTCCAACTGCTGAAATTAAGCCAAAAGCTATTAATAAAGAAATAAAATTAGATCCTATTTCTCCAAAAAGTGTTTTACCTGCTACTGCGGCAATTTCTTCTACTCCATCTAAAGTTTTATATGGAAGCATATATAAATAAACAAAATTAAGTCCCATATATAAAAGTGTTACTATAGCTGTGCCTAAAAAAAGTGAAATAGGAATAGATTTATTTGGTTCTTTCATTTCACCTGCAATATAACCTACAGCCTCCCACCCACTATAAGCATAAGAAACATAAATAAGTGCTACAGCAAAAGCTGGCGAAAAAGCATAATTTAATTCATTACCACTAATTGGATAACTATTAAAACTACCACTAAATATTCCGGCTATAATAAAAGTCATAATTAGAATAATTTTTCCTATTGTAAATAAATCTTGAAATTTAGCTCCATCTTCTGCTTTTAAAGTATGTATAAAAGAAGTAATAATTATTAAAAATAAACCTGCTACTGTTTTATTTATATCAAAAACTGTACTAAGATAACTTCCAAAAGCCATAGCTGATGAAGCTATAGCAGCAGCAAAGCCTACCATTAAAGAAATCCAAGCACAACAAAAACCTAAAGCTTTATTATATACTTGTGTAATAATATTATATTCTCCTCCATTTTTAGGAAAAATAGTTACAAGTTCTGCATAAGATAAAGCTCCACATAAAGCAAAAAGACCTCCTAAAAGCCAAGAAAACATTATCATTAAAGGAGAATCTATTGGTTTAATCATAAAACCTGTCGTAGTAAAAATACCAGTGCCAATCATAGTTGAAATAACTAAAAATGTACCAGTAGAAATACTTATTTTTCTCTCTTTAAGTTCTAAATTATTATTATTACCTAATTGAGAATTTATAAAATTATTTTCTTGCATATAAAATACCTAAATAATTGTTTTTTAATTATACATAAACAAAAATAGGTTGTAAAAAAGTAAATCTTATTTTTTATTTATTAGCTAGCATCTTATTTTTTGTTTATTATTTTGATAAAATATAATTCTAAATTATTTTTTTATTGCAAGAGCAATTTTAATTTTTAATGAGTACTCCTGTATCATTGCAGAAATGTTTGGAATCTATCTTAGATAGAAGTCAGGCAAAAAGATATTTAAGAAATGCTGGTAAAACATCTTTACCTGCTAGAACTTATTATAATAATGCCTTAAGAGATCTTAGTAAAAAAGATAGTGAAGGAGCTATTCATAACCTTATTATTGCACTTGATACAGAAAGAGACAATGAACCATCTCTGCACTTAGTAAAAACTATGCTATTTGGATTAAGTAAAAAATTTCATGAAGCAGGTGGAGAAGATTACAAAAGAAAATATGTAACTTTAGCAAATTGGATTAACATAATAGAAAAAGAAATTGTAGAAGTAGATAAAGTTATTTTATCTTTAAAAAATGAAAAATTACAAAATCAAAAAAAAGGCTTATGGTTTTTATTACAAAAAACCTTTTTTAAAAATAGTATCAAAAATTATGATGCTATAATACAAAAGCATCTAAATAAAAAAGAAGAATTAAAAGATCAATTATCTTTTGCTGCTAAATTATCTCAGATAGGTGAGTATGCAAAAGTGTTAAGTACTATATTAGAAATTTGCTTATACCCTGCTCGTTATTCTTGGGTTGTAGCTTAGGAAGGATTAGTTATGAAAAAAATAGTATCAAAAGTATCTGTTTTATTATCTGCTCTAGTTTTTACAGTAGCTTTTTCTAACACTGCAAAAGCACTTGATCCTACTGAGTATTTAGAATCAAGAACTATAAAAGCTCAAAAAGAACCTGTAAGCCATGATTGGTATGATTATAAAAGAGGTCTTTTTGTTGCAGAGCAAAGCAAAAAATATGTTTTGGTTAATTTTTATAATAAAGATGATAAATTCTCTCAAAAATTATTAAAATCTTATGAAGATCCAGAAGTAAAAGCTCTTTTGAAAGAAAAATTTGTAACTATTAATGTTGATGGTACGTCTAATTATAGAATTGAATCTAATAAAAATATGGTAGAAAAAGAACTTTTAAAAAAATACGAAATAGAAGTTTATCCTACTATGGCTTTTTTGGATTATAAAGGTAAACAAGTTAGTGGACAAGTAAAAGGATATTTACCACCTGATAAATTATTAGTTATTTTAAATTATATTTCTACAGAATCTTACAAAAAAACAACTCTTTTAGCTTATGAAAGAAGTTTTAAAAAAAATAGTAATAATAAGTAAATTTTTAAAATTTAAAATTTAGAATTTTTTAATAGCTTTATTTTTTAAACCAATAATTTACTAATACTATAAAATTAAATGAGAATAGAATTAATCATAATAAGCTTAATTCATGGCTTAATTCATAGCTTAGGATTTGTAAAAGGATTTGAATTTAAAGAAATAAAAGAATTATCCTCCCCTATTTCAAAAGAAATGGGAATATTATGGTTAATTTCTAGCTTATTATTTTTACTTTACACTTCTGCTATTTTTTTTAATCATAAATACTCTTGGTTTATAGGTTTTATAGCTGTTTTATTATCTCAATTTCTAATTATTTTATTCTGGAAAGATGCTAAATTTGGAACATTACCTAATTTTATTATATTAATTGCTTCAATAATCTCTTATGGTAATTATAGTTTTGAAAAAATGGTACAACTAGAAACTAATATAATATTAGATAAAAACAAACTTCCAAAAGAAAAATTAGTTTCTGAAAATGATTTAAATAAATTACCTTATGCAGTAAAAAAATGGCTTAATTCTTCTGGGATTATCGGAAAACCTTATATAAACATAGGAAAAGTTTTTCAAAAAGCTGAAATGAAACTTAAACCAGAACAAACAGATTGGCTAAAAGCTACAGCTATACAATATTCTACTATAGATAATCCTTCATTTATTTGGAGTGTTTCTGTAAAAATGAACAATTTTATTAACTTTAAAGGTAGAGATAAATTCGAAGATGGAAAAGGTAATATGTTGATTAAATTAAATTCTATAATCAATATTGTTAATGAGAAAGGAACTAAATTAGATGAAGGAACTATACAAAGATACTTAGGAGAAATGGTTTGGTTTCCTTCATTAGCTTTAAGTCCTTATATTACTTGGAAAGAAATAAATAAAAATACTGCAATTGCTATTATGGAATATAAAGGGACAAAATGTGATGGGACTTTTTATTTTAATAATGAAGGTGATTTTATAAAATATACAACTTTACGCTATAAAGGTAATAAGCCTGAAGATAAACGTTATGAGTGGGTTTTATTAGTTGATGAATATAAAACTTTTAATGGCATAAAAATTCCTTCTAAGATGAAAGCTACTTGGAAATTAGAAAATACTGATTGGACTTGGTTAAAGCTTGATATTATTGACATAAAATATAATAAAGACATTTAATTAATAATATTTTTAATTTATTTTATTGACTTATTTTAAAATTTTATATACCATTATGTTAGTGAGTATTTACTAACATAAGTAAAGTTAAAAATTATGGAAAAAATAACAAATCGTCAACTAGAAATAATTGAAGCATCTGCTAAGATTTTAACATCTTATGGTATAAATGGACTTACTATAAAAAACATAGCTAAAAAAATGAATTTTTCTGAAGCTGCTATTTATAGACATTTCTCAAATAAAGAAGAAATTATTTTAACTCTACTAAATTTTGTAATAGAAAACATAACCTCATTATCTATGGCAAAAATAAATGAAAATTACACAGCTATTGAAAAGCTTAAAATTATTTTTGAAGAACAATTTATTTTCTTTAATAAAAATCCACATTTAGTTATAGTTATTTTTTCAGATAGTTTATTAGAAGAAAGTAAAGAAATAAATGAAAAAATTTTTAATTTAATGAAAACAAGAAAACAAACTCTTGAACCTGTTATTTTGCAAGGTCAAAATGAAGGTATTTTTACTAAAGATTTAAATTCAGATGAAATTATTCATATAATTATGGGATCAGTTAGATTACAGATGTATAAGTGGAGAATCAATAAATTTAATTTTGATATTATTAAAAATGGAAATAAAATAATTGAGAATTTAATCAAAGTGATTTCTAACAAATGAAAAGAAAACTAAATTATTTTTTTATTACTTTTTTATGTTTATTTGGAGTTTTAAATATTTTTCTTACTTCATCAATTATTTTAGATTTATTTAATGTAAGAGCAAGAGTAGGAAATTTTGTTCCTTTTGTAGTTTGGATTAATTTTTTTACTGGTTTTAATTATGTATTAGCAACTTATGGTTTTATAAAGTTAAAACAATGGACAAAAAGGATTTTGATTATAAATTTATTTATATTAATTTTAGGCTTTATAGCTTTCTTTTTCTATATAAATTTAGGAGGTATTTATAAATATGATACTATTTTTGCTTTGTTATTTAGAATAACTTTTACTCTAATAGCTATATTATTTTCTTATTCATTAATAAAAAAGGAGTCATATAATCATGAATAACTTTAAAAGAAGTTTTTTTATAGGATTAAGTATATTAATTTTTTCTATTTTAGTTGCTAATGCCCAAGAATTAAAAAAAGATGAAAAAATTGATAATATTAAAAATTTACACAATAATAATGAAAATCTTTCTGTTAAACAATTATTTAAGGGTAAAGAAGGTATTACTCGTTCACTTCAATTAAAAAAAGATGCTCTTTTAAAAGAACATATAACTAAAATAGAAGCTCTTTTAATTTGTATTTCTGGTGAAGCTCTTTATGAAGATGAAAAAGGCAATAAAAAATCTTTAAAAATAGGAGATTATATAATAATAGAACCTATGGTAAAACATTGGGTTAAAGCAACTGAAGATAGCCAATTATTACTTATAAAATAGGATTTTAATTAAATTTATCTAGATTAAATTTAACTTCGTAATTAGAGGAATCTACTTTTAATTCTATTTCAGGGTATTTTTTCAAAATATTTAGCATAGGATAGTTATAACAATTAACAGTACCTACTAGAAATTTTATTTTACTTTCTTTAGCATAGTCGATTAAAATTTTTATTAGATTTTTTCCTACGCCTTGGCTTTGAAATCTATCTATAACTGTTACTGCTACTTCTGCACTAAAATCATCTATTTTTATATATCTTGCTACACCTATGCCTAGTCTTTTCCCATCTTCATCTATTCCAGCTCCAAAAGCTACGTGTTTAACCCAATCTGGAGAAGATAAGTATTCTAATTCCTTTTCTGATAAATTTTTTTTTAATTCTAAAAATCTAAACATAATAGATTTTTCACTTAACTGGAAAAAACCATTTTCTATAGTTATTTTATCGGCATGAGTAATTTTTTTTATTTGATATGGAATACCATCTTTAGTAAAAAACTCAAATTTTTTATTAAAATCCATTTTTAGAATCTACTTTTTTAAATTTTAGTATAATTTTCAACCTACATAGATTATACAATTATAATTTATAAGCTAGTTAAAAAATATAGTTTATTTTATCTGCTATAGTATTTATAAATACATTCTAAAACAGGAATAAATAATGGATAAAGATTTTTGGTTAACTAGATGGGAACAAAGAGAAATAGCATTTCATGGTAATGAAGCTAACCCTTTATTAATAAATAATTTTGAAAAATTGGGTTTAAAAGAGGAAAGTACAATTTTTGTGCCACTTTGTGGAAAAACCTTAGATATTGCCTGGTTACTTGCCAAAGGACATAAAATTATAGGTTGCGAATTGGTTGAAACAGCTATAAAAGAATTATTTGAAGAATTAAACTTAATACCCAAAATAACAGAATTAGGCACTATAAAACATTATAGCTATGAAAATTTAGATATTTTTGTTGGAGATGTTTTTGAACTAACTAAAGAGCATTTAGGGAAAATAGATGCTATTTATGATAGAGCTGCATTAGTTGCTTTGCCTTATGATTTAAGAATTAAATATACTAAACATCTTATAGATATTACTGAAAAAGCACCTAAATTACTTGTTGTTTATGAGTATGATCAAGAAAAATTAGATGGACCACCTTTTTCTATAACAGATGAAGAAGTAAAAAAACATTATGAAGGTATTTATACTATAAATTGTTTATCAAAAAATGAAGTTGAAGGTGGTTTAAAAGGAAAATGTCCAACAACAGAGAATGTTTGGTTAATTAAATGATAAAAATAATATTTATTACTTTAAATAATCTTATATGATATAATTTTTTCTAATTTTAATTAAAAGACAAAATCTTTAAAAAATTAAGTTAAAGGTTAATAAAAATGTATTTAACTAGAGGTCAAAGAATAAAGTTAGTAGATTATACAAAATCTACTAACTTTATTATAAAAATAAAACTTCAAGGAAATAATAAAGAAGAATATGATATAAGCTGTTTTGGTTTAGATTCAGAAGAAAAGTGTTCAGATGATAAATATATGGTATTTTATAATCAGAAAAAAACTCCATGTAACAGTATAATTATTAAAGAAGAATATTTTGATAATGAATTAAGTTTTGAAATAAATATTAATAAATTACCTGAAAAAATACAAAAAATATCTTTTACTGCAACTGTTGATGGCATTGGAGTAATGTCTGATTTAAAAGAAGGTAGCATATCTTTAATAGAAAATTTTGAAAATAAATTTACATATAAATTTACAGGTAATGATTTTAAAAACGAAAAATCATTAATGCTAGGAGAGATTTATTTTAAAGATGAATGGAAATTTTATGCAAAAGGTTTTGGTTTTAATGGTGGATTAAGTTCTTTACTAGAATACTTTGGTATAGAAGAAGAACAAGAAATAACTAGTAATATAGAAATAATAAATTTAAACAGTATCGTAGAAGAAGAGCCTCCTTTACCTAAAAAAAATTTAGGAGAATTTTTCAAAAATATTTTATTAACTCCTTTTAAATATGTTGAAAAAAAAATAGATGAAAAAAAAGAATTACAAGAAAGACAAAATTTAGAAGAATCTATAATTCAAAAAAAACTTAAATTTAAACAAATTCTTATAGATTATTTATCAGATGGAGTTTTAACAAATACAGAAATGAATAATCTAGAAGTATTTTGTATTGAAAATAATATTAATATTGATGAATGCTTATATTCATCTAAGTATGAAGTTGAATCTTTTTTGAGATTACTTTTAGCTAATATTGTATCTGATTTTATTGTAACTCAAGAAGAAGAAAATACAATAAAGAGTGTTTGTTCTTTTTTGAAACCATCAATTCAAATAATTGAAGAAATTGAATCGACAATATATAGAGTTAAAGAACTCTCTAAAATAAGAAAAGGAGAAGTTTATCCAATAGATAACCCTAAAATAATAACTAAATTAAGTGAGTTAGTTTGGTATATAGAATATAATATAAAAATATTAAAAATAACAAAGAAAGACTTAATACATTATAAAGGTGATTTATTTGTTACTAGTGATAGATTATTATTTAAATCTCAAGATTATCCATTAGAAATATCCTTAAAAAATATTATTGATTTAGAATATAGTGGTTTGGATTTATATATAACTGGTAATACGAATAAGTCTACTTGTCAATTTAAATTATATGAAGGTGAAAAATTACTAGCTTATATAGAACAAGCTTTAAATAAATTCCATAGAAAATTAGATTTTTCTAATTCAAATAAAAAAACAAGAACTATTCCTCAAACAGTAAGGCAAGAAGTTTGGTTAAGAGATCAAGGACAATGTGTTGAATGTTTAGCTACAGAATATTTAGAATATGATCATGTTATTCCATTTTCAAAAGGTGGTTCTAATTCAACTAATAATATTCAATTATTATGTAGAAAATGTAATTTAAAAAAAAGTGATCGTATTTAAATTTATAGCTATTCTAAAAAAAATTAAATACAAAGTTAATTCTAAAAGTTTAAAATGAGAAAAACACACTAGATTCCGTATTCTACTACGGAAGGACGAAGTGTGTTTTTATAATAATTTCTATTATCGTGCTCTCGAAAAAGAGGACAAAGCAGTGCTTTGCCCCTACCAAAACAATGGGTTTGGCACCAATATTTTTTGTAAAAAACAGCTTTTTGAACATATTTTCATAGTTATATTTATATTTTATTTATATGGGATTATCTATACTATCAACGAATAAATATTTTACCAAACTTTAAAATTACAAATGAAAGCAACATAAATATTCCTAAAAAGATAAAACCAGAAAAAATAGAAAAATTAGTTGACACATAAGAAAAAATTAGCCCAATTATTATGACAAAAAACCTTTCTATAAAATTAAAAACAGATTCTATTGTAGCTCTATATTTAGATTCAACTTTATGATGTATATAACCTAAGCTTAGAATATCTATCATCCCACTAAAGATAAAAACTAGAGTCATAAATATAATACCTATTTTATTAGCCATAAATCCAGTTATAATAATAAATAGGGCTGAAAAAAATAAGCTTATGCTAAAAATATTAGTTATAGAAATTTTTTCTTTTATTTTATAAGCTAAAAATCTTGAAATAGCTGAAAAAAATTCTCTAAAAATAGAATAAATACCAAATAAAATAATAGGGAAATTAACTTTTTCAAAGTAAATTTGCCAATACTCATCTATATATCCTATAGTTGCAACCATTAGTATAGAAACTAGAATTATATGATATAAAATCTTATCATTTTTAAAAAAATCTAAAATTTCTTTATAACTTGTTTTTATATTAGAATTATTTTCAATTTCATTATCTTCATCTTGAGCATAAGATCTTTTTGGTTCTATCAATGTAAAAGTTATTAAAAAAGCTATAAAAACAGTTATTATTGATAAGTAGCTAGTATAAGTATAATTATACCTAGTCGCAACCCAAGAACCTACTAAAGCTCCTATGGAAGCTGAAATAGATGCATATAATTCTGAAGTAGCTAAAACTTTTTCAAATTCAAGTTCTTTATTATTTTCTTTTAGTGAATCATAATAAATAGCATTTAAAGTTCCACTAGATAAAGCACCAGAAAAGGCTGCACAAACAACTGATAAAGCAAAGCCTATAAAAGAAAAAGAAATTGATAACCCATAAAAGTATAATATAAAACAAAAAGAGCTTAAAATCATAACTCTTTTTCTACTCCAAATATCTGCTAAAATACCAGTAGGAATTTCAAAAATAATAATAGAAGTAGCATAAACTATTTCTAAATAAACCATTTCTTGAATAGATAAGCCCCTTTCTGCTTCAAATAATCTTTCTATAATATAGTAAAAAATAAATGAGTGAAAAAAGGCATATAGATTTAATTTATATATATTTGAGTAACTATTTTTTATTTTCATTATTTTATCCTCTTAAATTAATTAATATTAGTTTTTTTAGTATTAATTAAAATAAATAGAATTTTTTATTTTAAATAAAATAAAGAAAAGTATGAGAGTATTTTTTATTTTATTGAAGATATTTAATTGTTTTTTATACAACCAAAAAGAGAGGTTATTTTTTATAACCTCATAACTCTTTTTAGTTTTTTTATCTAGATATTAACAGACTACTTTTAATATATAAGATAAACTTGTTTTTTTGTACATATTTTTATTTTTAACTTCATTTAGGGTTTAACTCTAAAAATGAAGAATATACTTTATTCTATGGTAGGATTTTTTAAAGTATGAGAAGTAAAAAGTCCTGTTAACCCAGCTGTATAATCTCTATAATCAGAAATATATAATCTGGTTTTATATTGTTTATCAATAAGTTTATAATCTCTTGATATTACAAGGCTTCCATTAGAAGTTTCATAAGGTCTTCCATTACCTGTTCCATTAACAATTTCAGTTTGAGCTTTCATATTTTTTATTAATAAGCTTTCATCCATTTTAGCTATTTTTACAGTTTTATTACCAGTAAAATATCCTATATCAGAACTATAAGCATAAGGTTTACCTTCTGCTATTGAATCTGTAACTAAAACTTTAGCAACATTAGCAAAAACTTTTTCTCTATTAGCAGCAGATATTTTACTTCCTTTTATACTTAAAGTAGCATCATCAGCCATTAATAAGTTTACTATTTCTGATGGTGTAAAAGCTTTTGCTGGAGTATATCCCCAAGATTTATCATCATAGTTATAAAAGAAACCTTCTCCCATACCACCTATTACAAGTGGAACTTCTTTAGCATCTACTTGACCATCTTTATTTAGATCTAAAGCATTTGCTATTTTTAAAGCAAAGTCTTTTGACATAGATTTTGCATTTACAGGAACCGATTTTGGAGGAGTATAATCATTTTTTTTAGGAGCAGCTAATGCATTTACTTGTTCTTCTTGTAAGTTATTATTAATTTGGTTAGAACAAGAAAATAAACTAAGTGCTAAAATTGAAGCAGATAATATAGTAGCAATTTTTTTCATTTTTTTTACCTTAAAATCGTATTATATGTATTTAATTAAATTATATAATTTTTTTCATTTTTTTTCTAGCTATTTTTAACAAAAAATTAACTAATTGTTAACTATTAAATAATTTAATAATTTTTATTATTACTAATATAAGTATTATAAATTCTAAAAAAATTAAGCTTATAAAATATTTTTTTAATAATATTAAAAGTGAATATCTTTTTTATTTTATGATAAAATTCTAAATATGTATTATATATATTAGGTTATTTATTAATGGCACAATCATCGGAACAATTAAACAAAAAAAAATCAGTTGGTTTAAAAATAAAATTATTATTAGGGCTGGTTGTTTTTTTGGTATTGGTTTTAGTTGGCTTAATTTTATATTTTCAATATGTTCTCTTTAAAACAAAAGCAGAAGGAATAGCAATTGGATATAAAAAAGCTATTGTAGCTGCATATCAAGCTCAAAGACCATTACCAAATACTATTTTTGAAGAAGGAAATTATAGAGTTGAAGTTAATAGCCAACAAACTTCTTCTGGGCAAATAAAAGTTTCTATTGCTGTAAGAGATAAATATTCAAATGTTAGTCATTTTAATCATGAAGATACTATAGCCTTAACTCAACAAATACCTATGTCTATGCCACAAGTTCAATCTATTCCAGCTCCTAATACTCAAGCATCAGATCAACCAAAATAAAATATGTTAGAGCTTATTAAAAATAAATTAGGTAATAATTTATTTAAAGAAGATATTGCAAAAGAAGATTTTACTTTAGCTTCTGTGCTAATTCCTTTGTATAAGAAAAATGATAAAACTTACATCTTATTTACAAAAAGAAGTAATAAAGTAAAACATCATAAAGGACAAATATCTTTTCCAGGTGGTAAATTTGAAACTAATGATAAAAATTTACAAGAAACTTCTCTAAGAGAAACTTATGAAGAAATAGGCGTAAAACCAGAAGATATAGAAATAATAGGTAAAATGCCTTCTATTATTACTATATCTAATTTTTATGTAACACCTTTTGTTGGTTATTTTAATTATCCATACAATTTTAAAATAAGTACCGATGAAATTGATACTTTAATTGAAGCTCCTTTAGAACATTTTTTTGATGAATCTATTTTCTGGATAGAAAATAGAGAAGTTTTTGGAAATATAAAAAAAGTTTATTTTTATTCTTATGAGGGGCATACAATTTGGGGTGCAACTGGTAAAATATTATATGATTTATTGAGAGTGATAAGATAATATATGAAACATGTTTTTTTAATTGATTCGGTTGAAAAAGAGATAAGACAAGGTAGTTCAGTACTTGGAAGAAGTTCAGATAATGCTATTTCTATATCTGAAGCTTCTGTTTCATCTAAACATTTACTTATATCTAATTTTTCTGATTATATAGAAATTTTAGATTTAAATAGTAGTAATGGTACTTTTATTAATGGAACTAAACTTAATCCTTTTATTCCTCAAAAAGTAAAAAATGGTGATAATATAACCTTAGGAAGATATACTATATCTTATAAAGCTAATAATGATGTTTCAACTTCTTCTAAACCAGTAGTTCCTCCTCCTATGATTAATCAATCAATAAGAAAAGATGTTACTGTTATGGCTAAATTCGATCCTAAAGAATTTATGAACTTGATTAATGAATCAAAAACAGAAACAGAAATGCAAAAAGCTAGTAAAAGATTAACTTTTTTATATTCTTTTGGACAAAAAATAGGTAAGATTATAGAGCTAAAAGATTTATTTGCTTTTGTAATAAAAGAAGTTTCAACCCTATTCCCAGAAGCTGATAGAGCTTTGATTTTTGATGTTTATGGAACAGATTATAAACCAACTTTTTTTCTTAAGAATGGTATAGATACCCCAATTGAAGAATCTAAATACTCTAAATCTATAGTTGAAATGGCAATAGAAGAGAAACATGGTTTTATTGCCTCAGATTTAAAAAGTGGACAAGATATAGATACTAGTAAATCTATTTTAGCTCTAAATTTACAATGTACCATGATAGTTCCTTTTATTGTAGATAATGAAATTTTTGGTTTATTACAATTAGATTCAACTAAAAAAATAAGTGCTTTTAATCAAGAAGATTTAACTATGTTATCTGGTATTAGTAATCAAATAGCAGTTAATATTAAAAATAAAATGCTTATTGAAGAAATGAATAGACAAGAAAAAGTAAAAAGCTCTTTAGAAAGATATTTAGGCCCTAAAATGGTTACACATCTTATTGATAATAAAATTAATTTAGATCAAAAAGGCGAAGAAAGATTTGGAACAGTTCTATTTTCTGATATAAGAGGTTTTACTTCATTATCAGAAAAATTAGAACCTAAACAAATAATTGAAATCTTAACTTTATATTTTAGTAAAATGACCGAAATTATCTTTAGATATGACGGTTTTATAGATAAATTTATTGGGGATGCTATTTTTTGTATATTTGGAATACCTTTATATCAAGACGATCATGCTGATAGAGCTGTAAAAACTGCTATAGAAATGAAAAAAGAATTAGAAATCTTGAATAAAACTATAGTAAGAGATTTTGGTATAGAAATAAAAATAGGTATTGGTATAAATACAGGTAAATTTGTATATGGTAATATAGCTTCTATGGATAGACCAGAAGTAACTATTCTAGGTGATACTGTTAATACAGCAGAAAGACTATGTTCTTCTGCAAGAAAAAGTGAAATATTTATTTCTACTGAGTGTAAAAATAATCTTCAAAATCAGTATATAATACAAGATCAAGGATTATTTTCTTTAAAAGGTAAAGAAGAAAAAGTTAATATTTATAGCATTGAATAAAAATAAATATATTTAAACTATAAAAATGGAAAAGGTCTCATATCTAAACCTATATCAATAAGTTTTTTTATATCATCTTTTACATTAGTAACTAATTCTTTTATTTTTTCTGGGTCATTTATAGTTTCTTCATCATAATGGCTTACATTAATAGGTGAACCAAAAACAATTCTATATTTAGAAGGAAGTGGGAAAGCACCTAAAGGACCAAAAAGAGGCCAAAAAGGCGTTACTGGGAAACTAGGTATTTTTAATAATTTTGCTAAAGGTTTAAAATCAAATAAAACCATAGCTTGTTCTACACTACCAGTTACACCAATTGGAATAATAGGAACTTTTTTTCTTATAGCTAATTCCATAAAACCAACATTGAAATCTTCTAATTCGTAGTATTTATAACAAGGTTTTGCTGCTCCTTTTGCTCCTTCTGGAAATATTTGTAATAACTCACCTGAATCTAAAATTATTTCTGCATTTTCATAAGTACCGATTACTTGACCTACTCTAGTTAAGAAAGTATAAACATAAGGAAATTTAGGGAAAAATCGTTCTACTAATGTTCTTACTAATCTGGGTTTTTGTTTTTTTAACATTATAGCGGTTACTATATGAGCTGCATCCATAGCAATTACTCCACCATGATTTGCAATTAGTAAGGCGGCTCCTTTATTAGGTACATTATCAATTCCATAAACTTCTACTCTATTCCAATAGTTATAAAAAAAGTTAGAACAAAGAGCTGCTAATTTTATATATTCTTTTCTTATTCCAAAAGGATCATTTTCTGGTATTTCAATAGCATCTATTTTATCCGTAACTTCTTTAGTCAAAAATTTACTAAAAGTAGAATTATTTATTTCATGAAAAAGGTTATCTAATTGATGAAATGTAGTACTTATAAGTTGTGTAATCATTTTTTCTCTTTTTTATATTATTTATAAATCTCCAATGTAGCCAAAACATATTTAGCTTCACTCCAAGTTAGAGGTAAAGAACTAACCCAGATTTTTTTATTTTCATCAAATTGTTCACCTAACATCAAAGAACCTGTAGTATAAGCATAATTAGTAATAGATTGATGTAATTGTTCGGCTTGAGATTTTCTACCTGATTTAGCCAAATATATTGCTAACCAATCCGTTGTTGCAGGCCAAGGTTGACCATCATAATATTGATCTCCTGTATATCTTTTTATTCCATTTTGACCAGATTTTAAATCTTTATAAATTTTATCTGCTGTCGAAACAATTCTTGGATCGTTTGCAGGAAAAACATTAAATGGATAACTTAAACCTAAATTTGCAGCTTCTACAGATAAATCTTTTTCATTATTTTCAGTATTCATACCTCTAATATAATATTTACCGTTTTCATCCCATAAATTATCATAAATAGCTTGTTTTATTTTTTCTGAATGAGTTGAATATTTTAGTTTTAAATCATTATTACCCAAAACAGAGGCTATTTCACTTGCAGAACGCAACCCAGCTACTACTGCAGCATTAGTAAAAGTCCAAGATTTATCTGTATGTAATTCCCATAAATCTCTACAAGAAGTCATTAAATTTTTATCTGTAGTATAACGAATCAAAAATTCACTAGCTCTTTTTACGGCATCCCATTTATCTCTTAGCCAATTTATATCTTTAGTTTTTTTATAATAATCATTAATTGCCCAAATAACTGTACCTACTTGATCATGCTCATTTTTAAGATCTCCAAAATCCCAAAGTGGCTTACTACCATCCATAAAAAAGTTTACTGCCCACCCACCATTAGGTTTTTGTTGTTTTATTATAAAATCTAAAAAGTTTTTAGCTTCTTGAGTATAACCAGCTTCCATATAAGCTTGAGCTGAAATACAACCATCTCTTGGCCAAGTAAAAGCATAAACTGGGGTTAATAAAACTGGAGCTGCAATAATAGCACCGCTATTAGCTGTATTTTGTTTCATTGTGATTAAAGCTCTTCTATAAACTTTGTTTATATCTTTAGATACATTAGGTTTTTTAGCTTTAGCTAACCAATTTTTCCAATAAGTTAAATCATTCTTTTTAATATCATTCCAAGAGGTATTTTTAGCTTTATTAAAATTACTTTGAGCAGAGTAAAAATCTTTTCCTGCACTTATATAATAAGTCATTTCAAAAGTTTCACCAGCTTTTAGCTCCTTAACATTATGTCCCAAGCTTCCATTAACACCTAATCCTATACCTGCTTTAGATGACTCATTATTTTTTAAATTTCCATCTTCTGCATCTTTTCTAGCATCATAACTTTTTGCTAAAGGAACTAAATTTTCAGCTCCACCACACTGCCATTGTTCTGGTGTTTTTTCTGAAGCAATAATAAAAACTGTGCCAGAGCCCTTATGAACCAAATAACCATTTTCTTTATCATATTCTAGGGTATCACCAGAACCAACATAATTTACAGTTATAAATTCATAAAAGAAAGTTTTTAAATCTTTAATTGTTTCGGAAGAATTATTTTTTATTTCTAAATGTCGTACTAAAGTATCATTATCTTTTATTACCAAATCTGATGTTTTCATAGAAAGCTTATTATCTTTGGTTTTAAATTCACTAGTAATTATCCCAGAATCTTCTATTACTTCTTGTTTTACTAAATCCGTATCATGAAACCAATTTAACTTTCCATCATAAAAAATACCATTATAAGCATCCCATAAATGATCTTTAGTATAATTAGGATAAAAAAGTTCTACTAAAGCACCTGCTTTAGCTCCTCTTCCATAACTTCTAGAAACAACTGCACTTAAATTACCATTAGCTGTTTGTGCAAAATTAGGAGAATCCCCTAAAAATTTAGAAACAATTTCCCTATTTATCTCAGATTTTTGTTCTGGTTCTAAAGTTGTTTCAGGATTTATTTTATTGCAAGATACAACTAGTAATATAGATGTTAATGAAGCTAAAATTTTTTTCATATATTTTTTAATTCTTACTGAAACTATTATATTTATCTTATAGATTATACTACAATAAAGGTTGTGTTAAAAATTTTTATTTTTGTTTGGGTGTATGAAATTCTACATTATATTAATAGAAATATTTTTTGAAAGTTAACTTATAATATTTTAGCCACGGATTACACTAATTACACTAATAATAGCTCTTTTAAAAAACTATTTTTTTATATTTTTTATCCGTGTTTTCTGTGAAATCTGTGGCTAGACAAAAAACTAAATGTTATTTTTCATACGCCATTTTTGTTTATTTGGTTACTTACTTAGAATATAAAAATATGATACCAAAAACAGCTTTTTTCAATATTATTAGGTTATCAGTAATAAAGAATGAACAAATTTTCGCACTGAAATATGAATGCATATTGAAAGCATGAAAAAATTTTAGAAGTTTTTTAATAAAAAAAAAATTTGGAGGTAAAATATATAATTTTAACCTAAAAAGTAATATACCAAAAAAAGAGAAAAAAGAAAGCCCCCAAAGTCAGAAAAGTTAGAGAAAATTAATTTTGCCAGCAGTTATTTTGCGTCTATAAAAAATTTTTTTCCAAATTTCCATACTTGGATAAGTCAATTAAAAGATTTCCGCCAAGAGAAAAATGCCATTATCAAATACATGAGATTATAAATTTAAGCTTAATACTCTTTAGTTTCACAGGTTCAAGGAGAAACTATAATATTGAGTTAAGCAAAATAGAAGCAAAAGAATTTCTAAATAAAGCTTTTAACTTAAATTTGATAAGTATTCCCAATGGAGATACTTTGGCATATTTTGGAATAAATTTCAAATATCAGAATTGGAAAAATTAACCTATAAAATGTCAAATAAATTATTAAGAAGTAGACAGTTAGAAATTACAGGTTAGGAATATATTATCTGATAGCAATAGATGGAACAGAGATTTATCGTTTTACTGAAAAACATTGTGAACATTGTCTTTATGAAACAAGAAATGGTAAAAAACAATATTTTCATAGGGATACTAGAAGCTAAAATAGTAACATCAAATGGATTAGCAATATCAGTTGCAACAGAGTTTATTGAGAATCCAGCAGATAAAGAATTTGATAAACAAGATTGTGAACTTAAAGCATTTTATCGTCTTTCAGAAAAAATAAAGAAATTTTTTCCAAGATTAAAAATTTGTCTGCTTCTTGATGGATTATATCCAAATGCCAGTGTACTAAAAATCTGTAATACCCATAATTGGAAATACATAATTACTTTTAAGGAAGGTAATTTAAAAACAGTATGGGAGGACTTCAATGGGTTCTTTGAAAATAGGGAGACTGCAATAGGAGGAAAGATTGAATTACCAGAGATTAAAGATAAAGAAACAATGTATCGAGGATGAATAAAATTGAATATTCCGAATTTGAAATAAATATTTTTGCTAAATATTTTAATGAAAAAGTAGTAAGAGCCTTTATTACAAACTTTAAGATAAAATCTGAAAATTTATTAAAAATTGAATCTAATGCTCAGTTGAGATGGAAGATGAAAAATGAAGGTTTTGATACTCAAAAGCATCATGGTTACAATCTTGAACACATTTATACTAAAAAACCTAATGGTATGAAAGTTGTTTATCTGTTAATTCAGATAGCTCACATAATAAACCAGTTATTCTTAAAGGCAGATGTTTTAAAAGTTTTATCAAACAATTTATCAATAAAATATATTTTTCTAAATTATTAGGTGGAATATTACTTGGCTGGATAAAAGATTTTGAACTAATTTTTGAAAGTTTTGAGAATAAACCTTTTCAACTAAAATTTAATACATCATAACTCTCTAACAAAAAAAAATTAAAAGGAGGTGCTTTATAGAATAATTTATTATTAATTCTTGATATTTGTGAAATTAATTTTCCATTTCTTTGTTATGCTTAAATTTTATTCTTATTAGCTTTTTCTTTTTTTACTTTAACTTTAATTTTATTTTTCTTCTGAATGTTTTTTTATTACAAAATATTATTCTTAACTACTGTTAGGTTATTTGAGAGATTGACCAAAAAGAATAATTATAATATAATAAATCATTACTTTAAAAATTGTTAGTAGTTTTTATTTAGGAATAAACTTTGCCTGTTAGTCTTGAATCCTTAAATCATTATGGAAAAGAACTCCAAGAAAAGGGAGATTTTTATTCTGCTGCACAAGTTTATGAAAATGCTTATACGTTCATTTATAAAGAAGCTGATAATGAGGAGTATAAAGAGCAGTTATCAAATAAGGATATTATAAAAGATATTATCTATAATTTAAGTTTCTGTTTTGAAAAAATAAAAAATTACGAAAAAGCTTCTTATTATATAAAACATGCTTACGCTATGTTTCCAGATGATTCTAAAATAACTTACTCTGTTCTAAAAAGTTATTTATTACAAAATAATTTAAAAAAATCAGCTAATTTATATATTAAAGTTGCAAATATTACTTCTGAAGAAGAAAAAGCCAAAATTTTATTGTATTCAGAAGAAAAAAGAAATAGTTACAAATATGGCTCTACTTTTATAAAGATATTAAAAAATGTACTAGCTTTAGATTTAGTTAATGAAGAAGATAAACAATTATTTAATAACAAAATTGTAGAAATAGATTCATCTCTAAAACACCCAAAAATTTCTACTTGTATTATTACTAAAAATGATGAAAAAACTATTAGACAAACTTTAGAAAGTTTTCAAAAAGTTTCTTTTGAAATTATAGTATTTGATTTAGGTTCTACAGATGAAACTAAATCTATAGCAGCTGAATATGCTTCAGTAAATAGTTTTGAGTTTAAAAATGATTATTCTGAAGTAAAAAATGCTATGATAAAAAAATCCAAATCAGATTGGTTATTATTTGCAAATTCAAATGATTTTTTGACAAAAGAAACTGAAGAAGATTTATTAATGTATTTACATGATCAAGAAACTGAAGATCCAAATTCTGTTTATTATATAAATAAAATAGATGTAGAAAAAATGGGTAATCAATTAATATTTTATTATAAACCATTTTTGTTTAGAAATAATCAAGGTATACATTTTAGAAGATCTGTTCATGAGGAAGTTTTTCATCCTGAAAAAGAACTAAAAAAAATCTATTGTTATTCTTTAGAGATGAAAAATCAGACAAAACAAAAATCTGAAGAAGAGTTTTTTGAATCTGAAATGAACTATAGGAAAATGCTAGATCAGGCTATTTTACATAATCAAGATACAGCTGATAATTACTATTATTATCATTTTTCAGCTATAAATTATAGTATTCATGGAGAAACTAAAAAAGCCCTAGAAGATCATTATAAAGCACTAGGACTATATAAACAAAAATTTCCAGATAAAAAAGATGATTTTTATTTATATATATTAATGGCTATTGTTAAGTTTTTATCTGAAAAAACTAATAATTTTGATGCAACTAAAGCTTTTGTTGATAAAGTTTTGGATATAAAACCAGATTATCCAGATGCTTTGTATTATCTAGGAACTTATTATGAAAAAACAGGTAATACTGAAAAAGCTGTAGAGTATTATCAAAAAGCTTTGGAACTACTACAAGACAAATGGCATAAAATTAAAAACACAGAATTACCATCTATTGGAGAAAGTTTAGTTTATACTCTAAGTGAAAAGTTTGAAAACTTTGTTTGGTAAATAAACAAGTGAGAATTAATCAATGAGAATTAAAAATAGACTTTTAAATTATATAAAAATAATATTTTCGGCTTTATTATTTACTTTAATAATAACTTTCCCTGTTATGTCTTATTCGCCTTATTTAGATCAAGCAAAAGAGATTTACCATCTTAATTCTTTAAAATGTGAAACTTGTCATATAGGAAAAAATTTAAATAGTTATGGCAAAGATTTTAAAAATACTATAAAAATACAAAAAGATATTACCAAAACATTTTTAGAACTAAATAATTTAGATAGTGATGAAGATGGAGTTAGTAATTATGATGAAATAATTGCTAATTTTAATCCTGGTGACAAATTTAGTTATCCTAAAAATGAAAAAAAGAAGTAAAAAATTAGAAATACTTGATTTAGATAATATTCATTCTCATTATATTTTCCAAAATTTAAAAGAATTAGAAGTAATTAATACTTATTTAGGTGGTTTTAAAATATCTATAGAAGGGCTAAATTATTTTATTAATGATAATTCTAAAAAATATTTAGTTGCAGATCTTGGGTGTGGAGGTGGAGATTTTTTAAAGTATGCATCTGATTATTTTTATAAGAAAAATTTTAATATAGATTTTTTAGGTTATGATTTAAAACCAGAATGTATCAGTTATGCAAAAAAAATTTGTACTAATAATAATAACATATCCTTAATTCAAAAAGATTTTGATGAAATTTTTTATGCTAAAAATAAACCTGATATAGTTCATGTCTCTCTTTTTTTACATCATTTAGAGGAAAATAAAATAATAAATTTTATACAAAAATGTATTGATAATAAGATTAAATTAGTAATTAATGATTTGGAAAGACATCCTTTGGCATATCATAGTATAAGTATTATTACTAGCATATTATCTAAATCAGAATTAGTAAAAAATGATGCCAAATTATCTGTAGCCAAAGGTTTTATAGATAATGATTGGAAAGAGATATTTAAAAATTTTAATACCAAAATTACTATACTTAAACGTTTTCCATTTAGATATTTAATTTTGATTGAATAAGTTACTTAAGATATAACAAGCTATTTAGAATATAATTTTTTATAATAACTAAGAAATAAATTATCTTTTTCTGTTGAATTAGAGGCTAATTTGTTTAAAAAAAATAAATCTTTTTCTCGTCTAGTTTTATTAGATTCAATACTTATTTTTTCTAATAAATTAGTTTCATTATTTTTGTAAAATTCTTTATCTATAAAATTATCTTTTAATTCAAAAGCATATAATATTAAATCTTGGAATAATTCTACTTTTTCTTTAAAAAAATCTGAATTATCTTTACTTAAAAAAATAAAATTACCAAATTCAAATTTGAAGGGGAAAAAACTAACTTTTTCTAAATCAATTAGTTGTTTTTTTGTTATTAAATAATTTAATTTTGATAAATTAACTTTTTCCAAATTAAAACTAGAAAAAGTTTCAAAACAAAATAAAAGATCTTTATTAGTAAAATTTATGTCATCTGTTAATTTAGAATAAAATAAGCCCTTTTCTATAGAAAATCTATATAGCTCATTATTAAAAAGAGCATTTAAATTTCCTATTTGATAAAATCTTTCTAGCTTAATCTCATAAAAAAAATTAAGAATAATATTTATAATACTTTTTTCTAATAATTTTCTTTTTTCTAATTGATAATCAAGAGCAAAAGATTTTATCATTTTATCTAAAATTATTTCCTAGTGTAAAATTTCCGTTGGAAAATTAAAAAAGCTAACATCTATTAAACTACAGATTAAACAGATGCAACAGATATACACAGATTTATTTATTAATAATTTGTAGATAATCCGTTTAATGTGTGTAATATGTAGTTTAAAATATTCTATCAACACTTTTTTTATTTAGATGCTGTAGCACTTGGAGTAGCACTAGTTGATGGTTTAGGAGATGTACTAGCACTTGGAGCTACACTAGCAGTTGGAGTTTTACTAGCTGTAGGATTAGCTACTGTACTTGGAGCTGTAGAACTTGGAGTTGTAGAAGGATTAAGTGATACTTGAGCTACAGGGGCTGAAGCTGAAGAACTTGTTACAGGGCCATTTTTAGGAGGAGCGTATTTATCTTCACAAGAAGCAAATAAGGTGACTGATAATATAGAAAAAACTACTAAACTTTTTGATTTCATGAATTTTTTACCTTATATATTTTGATATATAACAATAAAATATATTAACATATTTATCTATTGATAGCTAGTTCACAGTGTTTTTATATAAAATGGTTTATACTTAACAAGTATTAATATTTTTATTTTTTTATTATTATGAAAAAAATTATTTTTTTGTTTTTATCTTTAACAACAATATTTTCTTGTCAAAATTATTTGCAAAATACTACAGAAACAGATGGTGAAGTTAAAATAGTATTTGAATTTCCTACTTCTAAAGCTAATTTTAATATAAAAGCAGTTCCTCAAAATACTGGTTTTATAGAAGTAAAAATTTTTGGTGAAAGATTACCTTTAAAAGAAGCAAAAATAATAGAAATAAAAAAACCAGATATTCAAGGTGAGCCAAAACAAGCTAAAGCTGAAGCTAAAAAAATTCCTATAGGTGAAAAATATGTGGAAATAAGAGCTTATGAAAATGAAAAGAAAGAAAAAGTTTTGGCTTCAGCTAGAGAAAAAACCATTGTAAGACCTTCTCAAGTGGTTAGAGTTGTGGCTGAATTAAAAGAAGGTGATTTACCAGAACTAAAAGACGATAAGATTTTAGATAAAAATGCTAAAGAGGCGATTAAAGATAATAAAAAGCTTCAACCTTGTCCTCCAGAAGATCCAAATCAAAAAGAAAAAACTAAAACAGTTGAATTAAATAATAAACTAATTTCTACAACTATAACCACAACAATAGATAAAAAAGTAAATAATCCTACTCCTTGTGAACCTATAAAACCTAGTGCAATTGGTAGTTTAAAACCTCCTCAAAATAATCCTTTATCTTCTAATTGTCAGCAATTATTAAATCAAAATCCAAAACCCTCAGTAATACCAGTAGAGTGTAAACCAAATATTTTACAACCTTCTAATCAACCTGTAGGATCGAATCTTCCTATAACTCCTAATCAAACTATTGCTTCAGTATTACCTTTATTATCTGCTGAATGTAAACAGTTATTAACTCAAATTCCAAGACCTTCAGTAATACCAGTAGAATGTAGACCAAATATTTTACAAAGCCCTAGCCCTTCTCCAACAGTCAGTAGCTCTACTGCTGCTATTAATAGTTCTCCTTCTCCTGTAGTATCAAGCCCTATAATTTCAAGCACACCTAATCCATCTCCTACAGTTTCAAACACACCAAGACCAATATTAACACTTTTGGAATGTGCACAATTAAAAAATAGAATTCCACCTCCTCTTATATTACCTCAAGAATGTAGATAAAAAAGGTCATAAAAATGAGTAGTGAAGAAAAGCTTTTTAAATTAGTTCAAGAAAGAATAAATAATCCTTCAGATAAAAAACTTATAGATGAAAAAATATGGGAGTTATTTGGAGAAGATTGGGCTATTATGTTTACAGATTTATCAGGATTTTCTAGAAACTCTGCTAAATTTGGCATAATACATTTTTTACAAACTATTTATGAATCTAAAATAATTTGCGAACCTATTATAGATAAAAATGATGGTTTTTTATTAAAAACAGAAGGTGATAGTATGTTAGTTATTTTTAGGAAACCAGAAAAAGCTTTAAAAGCCTCTATAGAAATGCAATTATCTTTAATAGAATATAATAAACATAAAATTGAAGAAGAAAAAGTTTTATTATGTGTTGGATTAGGCTTTGGTAGAATTTTAAAAATAGGCGATAAAGATGTTTTTGGAGAAGAAGTAAATTTTGCTAGCAAATTAGGTGAAGATACAGCTAAAGCTTATGATATATTAGTTACTAAAAATTTTAAAGATAATTGTAATACTATTTCTGAATATGAGCTAGAAGAAAAAGAAAAAATTTTTGAATTAAAAGATATTCATTATAAAGTTTTATTTAAAAATTGAAATAATTTCTTCTTTTATAATATCAAAATCCTTTAAATTTTCTGCTGATTTCCAAGTAACAAAAGGATCATTTCTAAACCAAGTTAATTGTCTTTTAGCAAAGTTTCTAGTGTTTTTTCTCATATTTTCTTTTGCTTCTTCAAAAGAACAATTACCTAATAAAAACTCTTTTGGCTCACCATAATTTATTGTTTTTAATAAAGGTAAATCATTGCCATATTTATTCATAATATGTTTTATTTCATCTAAAAGCCCTTCTTCAAACATTTTATCTATTCTTGTATGAATACGTTCATAAAGTTTTTCTCTATCTATATCCAAAGCAATATAAGTTATATCATAAAAAGGTTCTGTATCTTTTTTTTGTAAATCGCTAATTTTTTTTCCTGTAGCTTCAAATACTTCCAAAACTCTTATCATTCGAACCAAATCATTTTGATGTATTTTTTCCATAGCAATAGGGTCTATGGCTAAAGCTTTTTCATATAAAAATAAACTACCTTTTTCTTCTGCTAAAGCTTTCATTTTTTCTCTAAAATCTAATAAAGGTTCCAAAGCTGGCATAGAATAATTTTGTAACAAAGATTTTATATATAAACCAGTACCACCTACTAAAAGAGGAATTTTATTTTCTGAATAAATCTTTTCTATTATTTTTCTAACTTCAGATACATAATCTGCTACAGTATAAGTTTTTTCTGGAGTACATACATCAATCATATAATGAGATATAAGTTTTTGTTCTTCTATAGTTGGTTTTGCTGTACCAATATTGAAATCTATGTAAATTTGTCTAGAATCTGCTGAAATTATAGGGGTATTTAATTCTTGAGCAACTTGAAAACCTAAATAGCTTTTACCTATACCAGTAGGACCGGCTATTACAATAAGGGGAATTTTTTTATTTTTCATTTTTTTTAATGGGCGTGAAGAGACTTGAACTCATAAGCCTTTCGGCGCTAGATCCTAATTCTAGTGCGTCTACCAGTTCCGCCACACGCCCAACATATATATATTAACAAAAGAAAACATAACTGAATAGTATCTCTTAATGTTTGTTCAAGAGTTATTTTCATTTATGCTAGGAAATTCATCTAAAGACTTATCCATAGAAGCAATCATTCCCTTAGGTAAATTAAGTTGATCTTCTATTTCTTGAAAGGAGTAAGAGTCTTTTATAGGAAGCCCTAATGCTTGTATAGAACTAATTTCGATTTGTTCTATTTTTTTATAAAGAGCATCTAAAGAATCACACTGAAAAATATTCATTAAATCTTCTTCAGTATAATTTTCTTTTACTTCTACGCCTTCAGCCTTTAAATTAAGAGCTATTCCTTTAGCAATAAAATCTATATAATCTTGTGGTAATCTTGACATATTAAGCTTTCCAACACTCAGAAGCTTTCATTCCAGCACACTTTGAAACACAAGAAGAATCTTTTTTGTCTTCTTCTGATAATCTACTTAAATAGCAATAAACATTCCCACCTTGTTCTTCAGAAGGATTATCACTATCAAAAAAAACTTCCTGAAATCCATTTTCACAACCAAATGTTACAGGTTTCATTATTTTAGGCATAAAACTATCACCACCACCAAAACTATAAAACTATTTATTTTTTATTGTAATTATAAAACCCTTTTCCTGTTTTTTTACCAAGATGTCCGGCATTTACAAGTTTTCTAAGAAGAGGACAAGCTCGATATTTTGAATCTTTATATTCATTATACATTATATCAAGAATTGAAAGACATATATCAATACCTATTTCATCAGCTAGTGCTAATGGTCCTATAGGATGATTATACCCTAATTTCATTCCTTTATCTATATCTTCTGGAGACCCTACTCCTTCAAATAAGCAAAAAGCGGCTTCATTCATCAAGACTAAGCCTAATCTAGTTGTAATAAATCCAGGAAAATCTTGAGAAGCTGAAACTTCTTTTTCTAAAATTTTAGAAAATTCTTTTATATTATCAAAAGTCTCTTTTGAAGTGTCATAACCACTAATTAATTCAATTAGTTTCATTCTATGAACAGGAGAGAAAAAATGCATTCCTATAAACCTATCAGCTCTTTTAGTTGAGGAAGCAAGTTTTGTTATAGGTAAAGAAGATGTATTAGAAGCAAAAATAGTTTCATTTTTACAAATAGCATCCAATTTAGAAAAAAGCTCTTGCTTTAAACTAATATTTTCAGAAACTGCTTCTATTACAAGATCTACATCTTTGGCAAAATCTAAACTAGTCACTGTTTTTATTCTTGATAAACAAGCATCTACTTCTTCTTGAGTAATAAGATTTTTCTCTAAAGATTTAGCATAAACAGATTTTATTCTATTTAAACCTTTTTCCAAAGCTTGCTCTGATATATCATATAAAAAAACTGGAACTTTAGCTGAAGTAATAACCGCATGGGCTATACCAGAGCCCATTAGCCCCGCACCAGCAACAAAAACAGAATTTATCATATTAATAGTATCTTTCTAATTAATAAGGAATAGTTCCAGATTTTATTGTATCAACAAAATCACCATCTTTAATTTTTCCATAATTAGAAAAATTAGCATAGATCCAAAATTTAGAATCTGTAAAAGGAATTCTTAGGGTTTCTAAAACTGGTTCTTCAACTAATTGAACATCAGAAAGTTTAAACTTTATTTCTTTTCCAATTTTTTCAGCTAAAGTTTTATTATCTAATAAAAATTGACCTTTAAAAAGAATTTTTATCGGAATAGGATTATCTAAGATAACAATAGCTGTTGAACCTTCTTCAAAATTTAAAGTTTCAACTTTAGCAGTTCCTTCTAAGGTTGCAGGGAAAACTTTTTTAAATAGCTCTGTAGCTTCGTTTATACCAGCTTTTTGCTCTTTCATTTTATGTTTTAGTTCATTCATTTTACCATTAAGGTTTGAATCTACTATGTTTTCTCTTGGAACAAATTTTTCTTTTAATTTATGGTTTGAGCCTAATCCTCCAGCTCCAAGTATTGACAAGCTTAATAAAGAAAATGCAACAATACCAAGTTTTTTACCTAATTTCATGGTTATATATAAAATACCTATTGAATAAATACTACATTAAAAACTCTTACTTAATAAAAACTCATTAAAATATAATAAGCTTATATATAGTAAGCACTACGTATTATATTATATGATTAGGTTTTGGTCAATTCTAAAATATCCTTTCTTTTTTCCATCTCTTTAAGTGGCATCAAATCCCCTTTTTTAGAAGCTTCTGCTATTCCAATTTTATATATTTGTAAGGCTTCCTGATCATTATCAATAAATTCTAAAGATTTACCCAAATATAGATAGGCTGTAGAATAATCTCTTTTTATTTCAATTGATTTTTTTAGATAAGGAATAGCCTCTTTATAATTATTTAAATCAAAATAAGCTTTCCCCATACCATAATTAGCTATCAAATCATCTGGATCTTCTGTTTCTAAAACCTCTTTAAACATTTCCATTCTTTCATAAATAGCTTGTAATTGTTGTTTTTTTAGTTCTTCTTCAGCTTTTTTTTGTTTTGCTTCAGAAGCTGTTTTCTTAAATTTTAAAGTAGTCGCCATAGCCATTTGTTTTTCAGCTTCTTCTTTATCACCTTTTTTCATATAAAAAATAGATAAGTTTGTCCTAGCCATAGGTTCATCTGGAGCTATTTCAGTTAATTTATTCATGATATCTATAGCTTCATCATATTTTTCTAATCTAGATAAAATAACTCCTAAAGCTTCATAAGCATCTGGAAAATTAGGTTGTAATTCTATTGATTTTTTTAATAATTCTATTGCTTCTTCTTCTTTATTTTCAGCAAAAATACTCAAAGCTTTTTCATAAAGGTTTTTAGATTTTTCTTCTTTAGATAACTTTTTATAAAAAGGTAATAAAGAAACTTTTACAACATATTCTTCAAATTTAATTATAGTATCTGGATTTCTAAAATCTTTATTTAGATAAGCTAAAGCAATATATTTATCTAATAAATAAGAGTAAGTAGAACTTTTTATTTTACCTATATTTTTTCCATCATCTAAAATAATATCAGAATTAAAATTAGGTGTCTTATTTTCAAAAATAAGACCTATTAAAGCTTTAGGTGCTGTACCATAAGTTTTTATTCTTGCTACAACTTCTTGACCCAAATAACAACCTTTATTATAACTAACATGTGTTTTTTCTAATCCTGTTTCTGGAATAAGATTTTCTTCATTCATATCAATATCATACTTAGGAGTTCCTACTTCTATTCTTAAGACTTCTAATAAATCTTCTGAAAGTTCTATAAAATTGTTAGTTTTTAGATTTTCTTCTAAAGAAATAATTAATTCTTTATCTTTAGTTATTATAAAAAAACCATTGTCAAAAAATAAATCTTTTACAATTACTAAAGTATCTAAATTATTGTTATAAATAATATTGTTTTCTTCTTCTTTAAAATTTTCTAAATCAAAATTTTTTTTAATTATTTCAGTTGATTTTTCTCCTTGTATAGACAAAAAAGTATAATTATCTGAAATATCTTCTTGTTCAAAATCTTCTGTAAAATGAAAATTTTCTAAATGTTCTAATAAGCTTTCTTTTTGATTATTTTCAACTAAAATAATATAGTTATCATTTAATTTATGCATAGAAAAAGTTGCTTTTAAATGAGCTTTTCTATCTAATAATGAATTATAAACTCCTGAATAATTTGAAATTTCAATAACTTGATTGGAAGTCTGAGAATTGATATAAGTAGCGGCATCTGCTCCTGATATTTTTATAAGACTAAAATTATTTAGATAAAAATATCCACCTATTTCTCTTGCTTGTTTGTATTTTTCTTTCATAAGTATCTAATTTTTTTGAAATAAATTTATAAAATGCATAAAGTATTATAGCTAAAAATCATAAATAGTGCTTTTTTATAGATTAATTTGTAAGTGTAAAATATTAGCTAAACATCTTTTTGTTTTTAATTCTCTAAAATTAGAAAATTCTTTGTGTTATTAATATATTTAATCTTTAAAAATTTTAATTTCTGTTTTGGCAGCAAGTGTTTCTGGATGTTTTTTTACAAAATCAAAGGTTTCTTTAAAGAAATCCTTTACTTCATGTGCAGCATGTTCAATAAAGCCTTCTATTTTTTCTGCTACTGGTTTAAGAACTTCTGGATTACCCGTACCTAATACTTCAGGATGTTTTTTTACATTTTCAACACCTTCTTTTATAGCATTTTTTACTTTATCTGGTAAAGCTCCTGCTATATAACCTGAAGGTGGATTTCCATTTAATTCCATAATAAACCTCTAAAAAAATACTTTATCTATCTTTATAGTGCATATATTTTAATAAATGCTATTCTTAAAGAAAAATTAACTTATTTAATTATATTTATTTTTTATATAAATATCAGATTTTATCCAATAAGCACATCGTTCTTTTAAAATTTTATAAATAATACTACATAGAATTAATGTATTCTAAGACAATTAAAAAAAATTGCAAAAAATAAAAAAATAAATTACCATTAATAAAATTAAATTTTTAATGGTAAAAAATATGCTTTTAAAAAAGTATTTCTTTAGTTCTTTTATCGCTTTAATAATAATTAACTCTTTAATTCCAGTTCAAGCAAAAGAAAAAAATATTTTTTCTGAAGCTATTAATAATTTACAAAATTATTTAAAAATAAACACAACTAATCCTCCTGGAAATGAAATGAATTCTGCTAAATTTTTAAAAAAATTATTAGATAAAGAAGGAATAGAAAATAAAATTTTTGATTTAGGAAATAATAGAGCTAATTTATATGCTATTTTAAAAGGTAATGGCTCTAAAAAACCAATTATTTTACTTCATCATATGGATGTAGTACCTGCTGATCCTAAATATTGGAAAATACCACCTTTTTCTGGAAAAATAATAAATGGAGAGTTATATGGAAGAGGAGCAATTGATATAAAAGGTAAAGGAATAGTTGATTTAATGACTATGATAAATATAAAAAGGAATAAAACACCTTTAAAAAGAGACCTAATTTTTTTAGCTGTAGCGGATGAAGAAGTTTCTTCTATAGGTGCTAAATGGATGATAAAAAATAAACCAAACCTTATAAAAAATGCAGAGTATCTTTTTGATGAAGGAGATTCTGTTACAGAAGATAAAAATGGAAATATTATTTATACTAATGTAGGCATAGGTGAAAAATCTCCTTTATGGCTAACACTAACTTTCAAAGGAGAACCTGGTCATGGATCTATTCCAAATGAAAATTCTTCTGTAAATAAAGCTTTAATAGCTGCTAATAGAATATTTGAATATTCAAAAAAAATACCTTTTCATATTATCCCTGGTATAGAGGAAAGTATAAAAGTAAGATATAAAGGTAATATTACTAAACTAAAAAGTTATAGTAATAACATGAAAGAATCTATTAAAAATATAGAGTTTTTAGAAGAAATAGCAAAAGATCCTGATATTAACGCTTTGATAAGAAATACTATTTCTATTACAGGCTTAAAAGGTAGTGATAAAATAAATATTATTCCCAATGAAGCTCAAATTTCTCTAGATTGTAGATTATTACCTAATATAGAAAAAGAAACTTTTTTAGCTGAACTAAAAAAAGTAATTAATGATGACAGTGTAAAAATAAAAATAGAAGAGTATTATAGTGCTAAATATTCTTCCGCTAATACTGAATATATTGAGATACTAAAAAAACTAATGAAAAAAAGAGCTCCAAATACACAAGTTTTTCCTACTATTTTTACTAGTTCAACTGATAGCTCTTTATTTAGAGCTTTAGGTATTAATGTTTATGGCTTTGAAAGTTATAAAATAGATACAGAAATATCTTCTACAGCTCATGGTAATAATGAGAGAATAAAAATAAAAAATATAGAATTTGGAATAAATTTATTAAACGATATTTTAAGAGAATTAAATTAAAGCACTATAAGCTTAATTATCTTCTTACGTATAAAGAATAATTATATTTTATTTCTCTAGTTTCGCTTGATTTTAAATCAAGATTCCATTCTACTTTATTTGTTTTATTTTGAACTTTGTATTTATTTAAATTATAAAAATCCCATTTATAACTAGATTTTTCTAATTCACCTTCTATAACTTTATTTATACTTAATTTTATATCTTTATTTTTACTATTTCTGATATAAATTTTTGATTCAATATTTATTAAATCATAATAAGTTCCATCTAACATTTTTATATTTTCTTTTCTAGAAGTTTCTTTTTCTGTTTCATTTACATAAATATCAGGTGATAAAGTTAATTTTACTTTAGCTGTAGCTCCCATAGGAGTATAATTTATTTTTTCTTGACTTATTGGATTTAAATTATTACTTTCATTTTTAGTAACCATCACAATTCCTGTAGTTAAGGGATATTTAGAAGTATTTTTAAATTTTAGATAATGAGTTACAGTATTAATATTATTGTTAATACTATTATTATCTCCACCTTTTTTTTGATAATAATAATAATTTTTATCAGAATTACTTTCTAATTCTGTTTCATAAATACTTTCATATTTAACTTCATTAGAAAAAAGTTCAGTCATCATTCTAGATGATTTTTTTAAGCTTATTTTTTTAGGTATTTTATAAAAATAAAGATCTTCTTGGCTACCCAAATCACCTTCTATATTACTTGGTAAAGAATAGTCATTGTTATAAGATCCTGCTGATTGATAAGCTATATTACTTAAACTTTGAACAGGAGCATTATAATTATTATATTTAGGTTTAAAATCAAATTGCCTTATAAAATCTCCAAATTCTTGATCAGAAGTTAGTGGAGAATTATAAGATTCATAAATAAAATTAGGATAACCTATAACTAAAGAAATATTAGCGTTTTCAAAGTCTTCTGCATTATTTACAATAATAGAATTTAAAGTTAGTTTAGCTTTTTCTTGATCTAATAACTCTAAATTATAAGAAGGTAACCATCCTAAGCCTCTTTGCATATAAAACATTTCTAAATTGTTCGCATCACCTTCAAATTCTGCTTTAATAATTCTTTTATTTACTTTCTTTTTAAATTCAGTTTGGTATTTATCATCAAATTCTACAAATTTTATATTATTTAGTTCTAATACCATATTTTTAGGTTCATTTTTTCCATCAAAAAAGTTTTTACAAAAAATTAAACTCCCTTGTATTTTTTCTATAACTACTTTAAATTTTTCATTTGTATTTAAAGTTACTTTTAAATCTTTTCCAATATTTGCATCCAAAAGATCTTTTAAATTTTCAACTTTGACTTTTTCATCTAAATTTATACTTTCACTAGTTAAACTTTTTATTTTTTTATCCGATTGAAACCATAAAGCACCTAAAATTGCATTTGGAGGATCCGTAATAATAGCATTATTTTTATTCTCAATATTAACAGTTTTAGCATTAAAACTAAGGTTGTTTTTAAAAATAGCTATTTGTTGTTCTGCATAAGAAGGTAAAGATGTCAAAATAAAACAAAAAGATAAAAATAAGCTTTTATTCATTTATTAGCCTCAAAAGGTAAAATTAAAATATAAAATAAAATTACTCCATCATAATTAAATTATTATGATTATATTTAGGAGTACCTTTTTCTATAACCATTCCAAAATGATTTAATTTCTCATTGGTATCAGTATCATGCCATCTATCTAAAAAGTCTTTAGTTGGGATATAAGTATAGTAGCCTAAGCTAGATGGATCCATAAAATAAAATCTTTTATCATCATAACCAATAGCTATAGAATAATGTCCATCTTCCCAATCTTTAGAATAATCTGTAGGCTTTTCTGACCAAGCTTGCAATAAAACTAATACAGGTTTTTTGTTATCAATTAGTTTTTTTAGGTCTTCTATTTTCATATCTTTATAGATTTTAACACTATAACCATTTTCTTCTGAGAATTTTTTTATATTTGCATAAGCTGTGCCTTCATTTGGATCTGATTTTAAAGATTTAGCTAATTCACCTTCCATGTATTCATCACCATAATACATCATAATAGATTGCAAAGAGCCTACTCCACAAGTATAGTCTGTAGATTGTCTCGCTAAAGGTAAAAACATAAAATTAGCTGGTAAATCTTTTACGCTTAATTTTGGAGGTTTATTAGTATTTTTTGCTAAGAATTTTTTTCTTTGTGATATGTTAAAATTTTTTATACTTTTATTAGATTGTATGTTGGTAGTATTATTAACAGAAATATCAGTTTCGTTTTGCTTATTACATGATAAAACAGTTATAAAAAGACTAGATAAAATAATAGAGGATATTTTTTTTAACATGATTTTTTCTCTACAAAAATTTTATATAAATATTTTATCATTTTTATTATTTAGATAAAATACCTTAAATACTATAAATATATATTTATAAAAATACCTCAAATATACTCAAAAAAATTGTTTTACATTTTTTCAGTCAGTGAGTCTATATATGAAACATTGGGTTGCAACCCAATGTTTCAGGGTAATATGATTTTGAAAAAATGAAAACTATAAAATATTAACTATAGTTTATTCTTATTAGAGAATACCTAAGAACTATACTCTGAGGTTTCAGGGGATACGGGGGCAGAGCCTCCACTACCTTCCTCATACGGAATTGGAGGTCTTAAATTCATTTTTTTAATTGTCTTAAATTATAACTTTAATAATATAACAAAAAATTTACCAAATTTTTACGCAAGTATAATCTTTTTTTAACTATAACTAATTATTAATTATTGTATAATATTAAAATAGTTAATAATGCTTAGTTTTTATATAAAGCGTAGGGAGTTAATAAAATGGTGAACTTGAAAAAATTGAAAACAATTTCTTCATCTCTTTTAGTTGCAGCTTTTGTTGTAGGTTGCTCAAATAAGTTAGATGATACTGCCTTAGATGTTCAAGCTGTAGATAATCAATTATCAGCATCTTCTGCTGATGATGAAAGCTTACCTATTTTTGCAAGCTTCAACAATGCTTACAAAACTACTGTAGCAGAAAATGATCCTATTTCAAGAAAAGATCCAAGAAACTCTGATAAATATTTTGTAAAATTAATTAATTCTGCTAAAAAGACCTTAGATGGAGCTTTTTATGATATTCAAGATCCAGATGTTACACAAGCTTTTATTAATGCACACAAAAGAGGTGTAAAAGTAAGATTAGTAACAGATGATGAAAATTTAAAAGATAAACAAGATCCTACTAAAGATAGACAATCTATTATTGATTTGAAAAAAGCTGGAATTGAAGTAAAAGATGATAAAAGAGAAAAACTTATGCACAATAAGTTTATGGTAGTTGATAATACCTATGTTTGGACAGGTTCTATGAATTTAACTACATCTTCTATGTATCACCATAATAACAATTCTATCAGAATAAAATCTCCTGAGCTTGCTCAAAATTTTAATGCTGAATTTAGCAGATTTTGGGATCAAAACCTTTATGGAACCAACCCACATACTATTCCTAACCAAGTAGTTAATGTAGCTGGTTCTTCAATAAGAACATTTTTCTCTCCTGGTGGTGGAACAAATTTAGCTATAGTAGAAGAACTTAAAAAAGCTAAAAAATCTATAAAATTTATGGCTTTCTCTATGACACATAAAGATATTCTTGCTGTTATGACAGAGAAAAAACAAGCTGGTTTAAATGTAGAAGGTATATTTGATGAGTGTTTAATACCTCAATATTCTATCTATTTTGCACTCAAAAAAGCTAATATATTTACAAGAGGTGATGGAAACCAAGCTTTAATGCATCATAAAGTTATGATTATTGATGATGAAACAGTAATTACAGGTTCTTTCAACTTCTCAAAAAGTGCTGATGAAGGTAATAATGAAAACTGTTTATTTATTAAATCACCAACTCTTGCTAAGATTTATAATAGCGAATATTCAAGAATTAAATATGCTGCTTTAAATAACAAAAATATTCCTCCATATGATCATCCTGCTTGTAGTAAACATGATTCAAAAGGTTCTCAACCTGCTCCAGCTAAAAATTCAGCTGTAGTTGAAACAGAAAAAGCATTATGGGATAAATTTACAAAAGAATAATCTTATAAAAATAAAAAACCCTCTTTATATTAAAGCTTACCATTACCCATAAGTATAATTATTAAAAGATTCAAGTATTTCAGTAGCTTCTAGGATAGTTTTAAATTTAATAAAGCCCCTCCAAAGAACTTTTACACCTGGAAAACCATCACCCTTTCTTGCTAAAAAACCTCCAAGTCGTGCAATCCAGACAATAACCTCTTTTAATTTTGGTATTTCTTTAGGTAGGTTAGGTGTTTTATTTACTAATATATATATTAAATTCCATTCTTTTTTTGAAAAAAAGGCTTCACAACTTAGCTCGGGTTCTTTTCTAACAATATAAGTCATGTTTAATAACTTACAAGAAACCACAGAATACATAGCTAATACTTTTTGTATCTTATCTGATGAATCTAATTGAAGCTCTTCTATGTGGCAACCACTTTTTAATACATAATGATATCTCTCTATTAACCATCTATAACTGTACCATCTAACATATTTTATAGCATCTTCAAGTGAGTTTATGTCTAGTGTTGTCAAAAGAACCCATCTTATAGGCTCTTTGCTCTCTCCCGATTTTTCTTCTTCTACCAATATTACATTTAAAGATACACTATGTATATTTTTTTTATGATTTTTAGGTTCTTTTATCTCAAATTTATCATATTTAATGTTTAATTTAGCTTTCCTTGAAGACACTCCTTTCTTCCTAGATATATCAACTTCTAAATTTCCTTTAACCTCAAGATTATCTAACCCTTTAAATAATTTCTTATCTTCATGATTTATAAGTCTATCTTGTGCTGCTCTTACAAGTAAATGACTATTCCTCTTCCTATCAACTAAAAACAAATCATAAATATCTGATTCACGGTCTCCTATCGTAACTATAACCTGTTCTTCATTAAAAAACTTCTTGTCTATTGATATTAATGATTCTATCCACCTATAACTTTCCTTATCTTCTATATTCTTTTTACTGCGTTCTGATACTAACTCTTTACTTCTTGTCCATATTTTCTGCTCTAATATTCCTACTGGAACTCCTTCGCTTGTCAATGATAGTGTTGTATGAACCATTAAACCTGTGCAATTAGAATTTCCTATTCTACCCATTTCCTTCTTTGATTTATGCGTTGTAAAATTTAATTCTGTTGTATCTTGAACATTTAATACTACTTTCTCATTTAAAAGACTGTTTATTGTCTTTTCATAATGGCTATTCATTAATTTCTCTCTTGTAACTTTTTTATTATCATAAAATCTATAACAAGCTTTTGTTCCTGACCAATCTTCAAAACTATTAGGTATGCTTTTACCAACATTATTTTAAAAAAGAATTGAATATTATTCTACATCTATTATTCAATCTCTTATCTCCAAAATTTATATTATCAAATTCGTTCATTATTTTATAGCTCTTTTTAATATTTTTAACTCTAACACATATTCTAAGTTATTTTCAACCCCCTTTATAGATGTGGGTAATGGGTAGATATTAAAGAGGGTTTTTTTATTGAAATTTTTTGAGTTTAAAAATAATGTGAATGATATTTTATTTAATAATAGTAATTACTTTAATTTAACTTTAAACTATTATTTATAACTATTACTAGCATCTAATTAGTTATAAAATTAAAATTTATTGTAAAATATTAATTAGATAGGTTAATAAGAGGTGCAAGAATGAAAAAAATATTTTTAGGATCTTTAATAATATTATCTTTTTTTTGTTTTCAAATTGATCGTGCTTATTCAAAATCTTGTTTAAAAGGAGATTGTAATAATGGACAAGGAACTATAACCTATTTTGATGGGAGTAGATATATAGGTGAATTTAAAAATGAGCAGTATCATGGGCAAGGAACTTTTACTTTTCATAATGGTATGAAATATATAGGTGATTGGATAAGTGGTAAAAAAAATGGTAAAGGAACTATAACTTACCCAGATGGAAGTAAATATGTTGGTAGTTTTAAAAATGATCTTTACCATGGAGAAGGAATTTTAACTTTAAATAATGGAACGCAATATATTTGTAATTGGGTTGATGGTAAAAAAAATGGTAAAGGAACTATTATTTATTATGATGGAAGTAAATATGTAGGTGATTTTAAGGAAGATCTTTATCATGGACAAGGAACTATGTTTTTTTCTGATGGGAGTAGATATATAGGTGAATGGAAGAATGGTAAATTTGATGGTGAAGGAACTTATACTTGGAATAATGGAAATACTTATACTGGAAAATTTAAAGCAGGAGAAAAAATAAATTAGAATTGTTAATCTTTAATAATAAAATCCTAATTTTATTTCCTTTATATTGACAAATAAAGGGATTACAGTTATAGTTAAAGACGTGAAAAAATCTAGGTTAAATTTAGTTTATAATAGAGGTAGATATAGTGAGCCAACAATTATTAAGAGAACTTACTGGGGCACAATTAAAAAAAGATTTGCCAGCAATTAATGTAGGTGATACAGTTAAAGTTGCCGTTAAAATCGTAGAAGGCGGTAAAGAAAGAATTCAAAACTACGAAGGTGTTGTTATTGCAAAAAGAGGCAGTGGAATATCTGAATCTATGACAGTAAGAAAAGTATTTAAAGGTGTAGGAGTAGAAAGAATATTCCCTTTACATTCTCCAATGCTTGATTCTGTTAAAATAGTTAAACAAAGTATAGTAAGAAGATCTAAACTTTACTATTTAAGAGGACTTACAGAAAAAGCAACCAGATTAAAAGAAAGATCTACAAAATAGTATTTAAGATTAACACTAAAAAGCTACCTTGAAGGTAGCTTTTTTATTTATATAATAAATTTAAAACCTCCTACGGGGTATCAACCCAGCAGGAAGAAGTGAGCACACTCTAAAACACCAGAGCAGAGCTATGAGGTATTCTCTAGTAAAAACTAAAATCTTATGGAAGCTCTAAAACCTCTACCACTGTAGTAAGAAGATGCTCCATTATGATAAACAAAAACAGTATCAAATCTTCTATCAGCAAAAATTGCTCCACCTAATTTTCTAATTTTATCAGGTGTTTTTATCCAACTAGAGGTTTTGGTATCAAACTCGCCTAGTGTTTGTAAAAATTTATACTCTTCTTCTGTTAATAAATTAACATCCATTTCTTCTGCCATATTAATTACATTACTTTTAGGTTTATGTTCTTTTCTAGAATTTAAAGCTTCTTGATCATAACAAAGAGCTCTTCTTCCAGTAGGAGTTTCTGGTGAGCAATCATAAAAAATATATTCATCTTTTTTTGAGTCATAATCAACAATATCAGGTTCTCCACCTGTTTTTTCCATTTCATAGAGAGACCATAATTTTTCATCATTATTATTTAATTTTTCTTCTATTTTAGACCATTCAAGTTTTTTATGTCTTTTTTTATTTTTTTCAAATCTATCTTTTAATGTATAAATTAATTCTTGTTTTTCTTCTATAGAAAGTGTTTTTTTCATAAACTATTACCTAAACATATTCATAATATCTTGCAATTTATTGTGTGCCATATTTAAACCATGAGCAAAGGGGAGTTTTAAAATCTGATTTCTAATATCAACAGATTTATAAATTACATGCATAGTTAATTTACTTTTATCATTAGAAATAGATTCAAATTCTAAAAATTCTAATTGAGCTTCAAAGGAAGTATTTTCCATTTCGAAGGTTCTAATAATTTTTTTATTTGGTATAAAATTATGTATTGTACCACTAAAATTATGTTTGTTTCCCATAGGATCAGTTGTTTCAAAATGATAGTAACCATGTTTTTTATTTTCTAATTTTATTACTTTAGTCCCCATCCATTGTTCAACAATTTGAGGCTCTATATAAGCCTTAAAAAGTAAATCTAATGGTAAATCAAATTCTCGGATAATAAATAACTCTTGCTTATTTTCTTCTGCTTTAATTTTTGTTTTTTGTTCCATAATATTTTATTCTTTATTTGTATAATTTCATTATATTTTCTAAGTTATTAAATCTTTCATCCCACATTTTACGAAATGGTTCTATAAAATCTGCAATTTCTTTCATTTTATTAGGATTTAATTCATAATATATTTCTCTACCATTTTTTTCTTGTTTTATTAATTCACATTCTGTAAGTATATGCAAATGTTTTGAAACAGTTGGTCTTGCAGTTTCAAAATTTGCAGCAATAGCACCTGCTGTCATAGTCTGAGAAGCTAATAATATAAGTATAGCCCTTCTTGTGGGATCTGCTATTGCTTGAAAAACATCTCTTCTTAAATCCATATGTAGACACTTAACTACAAATAATATGTAGGTATTTAACTACATAATTTAAAAGTTGTCAAGCTTAAATAATTTTTTCATTTAGCTATTAATTAATAGTTTTTTATTATATTATTTAAAAAACATAAAACTGAAAGCATTAAAGATATTTTTAGGTAAAAATAATGGAACGTTTTAAAGAAATTTTTAAAGTAAAAAGCCCAGTAATAGGAATGATTCATGTAGATGCTTTACCTGCAACTCCAAGATATAAAAATAATTTTTCTGAAATAATAGAAAAAGCCCTTAAAGAAGCTGAAATTTATAAAAAAGCAGGAATAGATGCTTTGGCTATAGAAAATATGCATGATATTCCTTATATGAAAACTAATATTGGACCAGAAATTACTTCTGCTATGACTGTTATAGGTTATCAAGTAAAAAAAACTTCTAATTTGGTATGTGGTATTCAAATTTTAGCAGGTGCCAATAAAGAAGCTTTTGCGGTAGCTAAAGCTTCAAATTTAGATTTTGTAAGAGCTGAAGGATTTGTTTTTTCTCATGTGGCAGATGAAGGTATTATGGAATCTTGTGCTGGAGAATTATTAAGATACAGAAAATCTATTGATGCAGATAATATTTTAGTTTTTACAGATATTAAGAAAAAACATAGTTCTCATGCTATAACATCCGATGTTGATATTTGTGAAACAGCTAAAGCTGCTGAGTTTTTTCTTAGTGATGGTTTAATAATTACAGGAACTTCAACTGGTCATGAAGCTAGTACCAATGAAATAGAATCTGTAAAAAACGCTGTAAAGTTACCTGTAATTGTTGGCTCTGGTGTTAATCTAAATAACTTAGAAAGCTATTTTAATATAAGTGATGCTATGATTGTGGGTTCTTATTTTAAAAAAAATAGCTATTGGGCTAATGATTTAGATTATGATAAAGTAGCTTCTTTTATGGAAAAAGTTAATAAACTTAGATAATTTATAAGCTTTCAATTACTTTTTTTAGTTTATTTCTAACTTCTTCTGCAACTGGTAATAAAATTTCGTTATTTACAGATTGCATAGTAACAAAAGGATCTACAGCTGAAACTTCAATAAATCCTTCTTCTTTTTCTTGTACAATTAAGTTGCAAGGAAGTAATAAGCCTATTTTATCTTCAGCTTGAATAGCTTTATAAGCAAAGGGAGGATTACAAGCACCTAAAATTTTATATTTAGGTAAATCTACATCAAGCTTTTTTTTCATAGTTTCTTTAACATCTATTTCAGTTAAAATTCCAAAACCTTCTTTTTTTAGTTCTTCAGTTACTTTTAAAATAGCATTCTCAAAAGAATCTGATATTTTTTTATTAAAATAATAAGTCATAAAAACCTCTTTATATACTATACGGTATATAGTATATTATATAATAAAAAAAATAACAAGCTTATATAGCTAATTCAAATTTTTAGCTTACATTTAAGATTATATTTTTATTAGAGAATACCTCAGAGCTTTGCTCTGGGTTTTAAGAGGATACGGGGGTGTCTAAAAAGTGTGCGTTAATTATAACGCCCATACGAAAACACTGGCTTTAACCCTAGTCTTTCGTAAAAAAAAGACCTAAAAAAAGCCTTTTTGGACACACCCGTCTTAAATTAATTTATATGCTAATAGCTATAAGATAAAAAATTTATGAAATATTAAAAAAATATTTATATTATTGATTTCCGGTAAAAGAATTCCATAATCTTTGTAATTCAGCTTTTTCTTCTCTAGTTTTACATTTAGAAGGGTTATAAACAAGAACTTGATTGTTATAAGCTTGATTTAAACCGTCTTTTGAAACTCTAAAAATTGGAACAGAACTTCCTCCTATATTATTCGGTAAGGCTTGAATCCAAGGCATTTCAGAGTTACCACCTTGAGTATTAAAAACTGCTGTATGAGCAACTTCACCACCTTTAAAACATATTGCAATAGTCTTATTTCCTGCTCTTCTAATAAGATCATCTAAACTACTTGGCTTAGTATCTTGCCCAAGTGCATAATGATGACAATTTTTAACTTTAAGACAATGCTCTAATCCTTCTAATTTATACTGATCTGGTGAAATACCTAATTCCCCTTGAATAATTGATTCTTTACACTCATGTAAATCTTTAATGGTTATTTTAATATCATCTGATATGTTTTTTAAAAACTCTTCTGCTTTTTTCTTTTGCATAGTAGAAAAAGGTCTAAGACTCATTACGCCACTACTTGGATCTAATTTTTGATCAATATTATTATATATTTTATTTATAACACTTTCTGGAACTCTAAGATTTGTAGCCATTTTAGTAAGTTCTTTTTTTAATATAGGATCCATTTTTTTTTCTTCATTTGGCACTTCAGAAGAATTATTAGAAACCACAACATTATTAGTTGAAGGTGATGGAGTACTATTTTCTCTAGGTGTACTAGGTGTAGGTGCTGATTGTGTAGTTTTTTTAGAACTACCTCTCATTGTATTTGCAACTGAACCTATTTCAGCTACATCTTCTGGATTACATTGAGAAGTTTCAAAAGAATTTAATTTTCTTCTTAATCCCTCAACATCAGTTTGAGGATTAATTTTTTTTAGAGTATCAATTATAGAATTTTGAGTAAAACCTCTAGATTTAAAAAGTTCGTAACCTTTTTGGGTTTGAACTGCTTTTTCAAATGATGATGTAGAAACTGTAGTAGGATTTGTTTTGTTTGGGCTAGTAAAAGAAACTACACCTTGTGAAACACCAATACGCATATCATTAACCTCTCTTAAGCATTTTTTTATTTGTAATTTTACGACCTAAAGACATTAAATATTTTTGTTCTGGATTTAAATAAGATGATATTTTAAAATATTTTTCAGCTAAATTTATATCATTTAATAAATAACAGATATAAGCAAAAAAGTAATAAGGCTCTGCTCTATTTCTTTTTATAGATATAGCTTCAGAAAATAAATCCAAAGCATTAGTTAACTTATCTTTATCATTAGGGTTTTCAGAAAACTCACTAATAGCTTGTAATCCTTGGTTAAAAACGTCATCAAATTTTTCATCTTTAGATAAATTATGTTTAATATCTGAATCTTTTTTAGCCTCATTAATCATATTGATAAAATCATTAGAAACACAGGTTTTTATATTGAGTTCTTTCTTTTTTTCATTTATTAGCTCTTTAAGATGATTAGTTTCTTTTTTTGTACTAGAAATATTTTGCATAAAATCATCTGATTTCGAGCTTTTAGAAGAAATAGATTTAAAAAGTTTTCCGAACATATTATATTTCCATAATATTGTATATTTTTATAATTATAACATTTAAATTTAATTAAGCAAAAAATAAAAATTCAGTTAAAAATTTTTTATTTAATAAAAATATTGATAAAAATAATTTTTTTTTTGCTAAAATTATTCTATATTATAATAAAAAAACTAATATGAAAAAAATAACCTTAATTCTTTTATTAAATATCTGTTTTATAGGAACTATCTCTAAACTTTCATTTGCACAAAATATTGATAAAGCTTATGAACAATATGACTTTGTAGCTGGAGAAAAAACTCTTTTTGAAGATAATTTTACTGAAAAAAAACTAACTAATTGGGCATTACAAGGTGGTAAAGCTAAAATAATTAATTATAATGATGAAAAATGCCTTAGTATAGATGAATATTATACCAAATTAAAACCTATACTTTTTTTAGGTAAAAAGCTTCCTGATACTTTTTCTATAGAATATGATACTTGGTTAGATCATGGTTATGATGGTAATCCAGGAGTTGAAATACATTTAGCCAAAGGAGATAGTGAAATAATAATTACTCCAAATAAACATGATTTATCCGTTTCTTTTCCTAATGATGGTAAGGCTTTAAAAGAAAATCCTCCAGAATATTTTGGTGAAAATAAATTTTATGATAGATGGGTTCATATTTCTATTGCTTTTAGTAAAAAACATTTAAAAGTATATTTAGATCAATATAAAATGATAGATATTCCTGATAGTAGGCTTAATCCTACCGATATTTTAGTTACAGGGAATAACTCTCAAAATATGAAGATTTTATTAAAGAATTTTAGAATAGCTACTGGTTTCCCATCAAAGATACTTTTTGAAAAAGGTAAGTTTATTACTAGAGGTATTAAATTTGATGTAAATAAAGCTGTGTTAAAACCTGAAAGTATAACAGTTATAAAAGAAATTTATAAATATCTTGTTCAAAATTCAAATATAAAACTAGAAATAGATGGACATACAGATAGCGATGGTTCAGATGATTTTAATTTAAAACTATCACAACAAAGAGCTGATGCAGTAAAAAATCAATTAGTTTCTATGGGAATAAATGAATCTAGATTAAAAACTAAAGGCTTTGGAGAAAGTAATCCTATAGATAAAAAAAATACTCCTGAAGCGAAAGCAATTAATAGAAGAGTGGAGTTTTTAATAAAATAAATTTTATTTTTATGATTTACTTGGTAAAGCTTCAATAGATTCTAATATTTCTCTTGTAATAGCTTCTCTTTTGAAAAGATCCTCCATTCTATTTGGAGTATCAATATTTAAAGCGAAAAAAACAGCTCCTTCTTGCCATTCAACCCATCCAACCCACCATCCAAAGCGACCTTCCCAGCCTGTTTTTGCTCTGAGTATCCAATTACGACCCGCTTCATTAATCATAATATCTTTTAATAAGCATTGATGCTCTACACTAAAAGGTAATTCATTTTTATATAATTTTTTAAGAAAAGCTATTTGTTCATAAGCCGAAATTGCTAGATTACCATCTACCCAATAATTACCTTTAGTAGTTGAAGGATCTTGATTACCATAGTTTATTTTTTTTAAATACTCTTTAGCTTTTTTTTCACCAATTTTTTTAGCAAATATTTCATAAACCCATATAGTAGAATTACGCATAGCCAAACGAAGAGTTTGATCTTGGTTATGTCCAGAAAAACTTCTTTTAACCCCATCCCATTTAAAAACTTGAAACTCATCTTTAACAGCTCCAGAATCTAGAGCAAAAAGAGTATGTGGGATTTTATATGTAGATGCAGGTGAAAAACGTTTTATAGCTCTTTCATTATTAAAAACCAATATATTAGGTACTTTTTTACGTTCATCATCAATAACAATTGTTCCTACAGCTTGAAATTTATCAAAAAATTTTTTCCAATCCAAACGTTCTTGTTTATTAAATGATTCTACTTTAATTCCCATTTTGTTAGAATCAAGTACTTTTTTTTCTTCTGTATAAGCATTAGGTGAAAAAAATAAAGTGCATAAAAATATAGTAATAAATTTTTTTTTCATGAGCTTTCCTTTTTTAATACAAAACAATTTTTTATTTTACATTATTTATATCAAAATGTATTGTAAAAAGACTAATTTATAGATACTACCTTATAAATGTATTACAAAATTAATTGTAAAAGTTTAAAATAATAAAAACACACTAGATTTCGTATGCTACTACGGAACAACAAAGTGTGTTTTTAAATATAGATAATTATAAATTTGTAAGCTAAAATATCGAATTAGCTATAATCCTACAAAAATACTTTGATTTTTATCAATATTTTTATTCAGTTAATTCATAAATTTTTAATGAATTAGATTCATAATCTTGATAAGCTAAAATATTTTCTGTTTTACTAACATACAAATTAAAATGATAAAAGTTATTAGAGTTAGTTATTTTTTTTCTTAGTTTTTTCTTTTTAATATCATAAAATAATATACAATTAGGGTTCCAAGTTTCTATAACTAAATATTTGTTGTTATATGTTACATTCAATCCTTTATTATTTATTCTATATTCATATTGAAAATAATAATCAAGATAATCATCTTCATCTACAGGTATTGTTATTTTATAAAATAATTCCCAATTTGTTGTATCATAAAATAAAGCCAAATTATCTCTTTTTGTTCCAAATATAATATATTTATCATCATTTGAAAATGTTATTTTAAGACCACTATCAAATAAATATTTTATTATTTCTAAATTATCTAAATTTATAATTATTGTTACTTCATCAAAAGTTGTTAATACTAAAGTATCCCCATTATTAGAAATACAAATATCTTCTAAATGAATGGAAGTATCTTCAAAATTAATTAACTTTTCATTATTTTCTTCTTTATAATAAATTTTTTTTCTTTTTATTTCACACCATTTTTCTACGTTAAAAATAATTAAATTCATATGTGCATAATCATTTTCATCTATTTGTTCTAAAGCATATATTATATTTTTTCTTTTTTTATCAAATACAAATTTATCATTACTAATTTCAGATGTTTTATATTCTTTTTTTTCTAATGTTTCTAAGTTAACTAAAATTAATGTATATGATAATTCACCCATTATTTGTATATTCTGTAATTTTAAAAATTTTACATAAAAAAGATAAGATTTATTATCAATTAAAAATATTTCAGATTTAACAATATGTACTTCATTAGTATTTAAAATTTTTTCATTAAATATTACATCTAAATTTTTTTTACTTAATACACTTATTTCTTTATAATTTGAATTTATAAAATACATATTATTTTCTGAAAAAAACATGTTTTTCCAATAAAAATTATGCTTTAAATAATTATCTAAATTATTAACTTCTTTTTTTAATTCTAATTTTAAGTTCATTTTTTTATTATTTCACTAATTCACACAAAATACAGTTTTTTAAAACTAATTTTTTATTATTAGAATCATTTTCTATAAATTTTTTATAAATTTTCAAGAATTTATTTGTATTACTAAAAAATATGTATCTATAATTTATGTCTAAATCAATTATACTTCCAGTGCTTATTTCAAAAATGATTGTACCTCTTGTTTTTGTATGGTAAAAACAGTATTGATTATTATTAGAAATTTCTACAAATTCAACTTCATAATCTGTTTCACAGTCAGGGTCTAAAATCTCAAACATAGGTGATAAATTAAAAGAGTTATATTTATAGTTAGAATTTAAAAATTTTTCACCTATCGTATATTCAAATTCAAGAGTTTTTAAATTAAATATATATGCTATATGTGATTTACTACTAATATTAATAGGTATTATCAAAAAATTATTATCTAATGTAAATTTAGGCTCTATAAAGAAGGAATATATATCTGAATCAAAAAATTTTATTTCTTTTAATATATTTCCTTTATCTAGGTCATAAATTAGCATAGAAGTATAATTATCAATTAATAAATATCTTTTATTGTTATTAACTTTTATAAAAAAATTAGGATTCATTTCATCTCTTGTGTAGCTATTGTTTTGTAAAAGTGTTGTTTCTTTTATAAAATCATTTTTATTTATATTAAATGTTAATATAGAATGTTTTTCATAATTATATACTAGTAAAAAATCATTAAAAAATGGATTATCTATGAAACAAACATTTTTATTATAAAAATCAATATTTTTTATAATTGTATTACTAGTAGTATCTAAAGATATTATTTCTTTAAAATAGACAAAATATATTTTATTTTCTTTTATAAAAACATTTATTTTATTGTATATTGAAGGTTTTTCCTTAAATTTAAAATATTTAGATAAATCCTCTGAAAATATTTTTTTAACTGTTTTCAAATTTATTATTTCAAACAAAAATGACTCTTCATATAAATAACATATTTCAAGTTTTTCTATAGACAATATTTTTAAAGATGGAAAGTATATAGCATTACTTAATAGTAAGTTGCTTATTTCAAATGATTTGATTTCTTTTATAATCAAAATATATTTCCTTAATGTTGATAGGTTATATTTAATCAAATAAATTTATTAACCATAATTTAAAAGGTTTTTTTGTTAATAAGATAAGAGATTTACTATCATCTGTAAATAACAAGTAGATATCAGAATAATATCCATTATAACTTATGTCATTATATTTAAGATATAATGATAATGAGTTATTAATTGCTTCATCTTCAATTTTTAGAATTAATTCAAAGGTCTCAAGACTAAAAATTAATATCTCAAAATCCGAACCATAGTATTCAAAAGAAATAGCTACTGCAAGGTATTTTGAATCATTACTAGAGACAATAGAGTGGATTACTTTTTTTCTTTCTCTGCTAAAATCAAAATCCCAATAATAAGAGCCTTTTATTTTATCTTCTATTATAGAATAAAAAATAAGTTTAAGTTTTATTTCATAAGGAGGACTATCTTCAAATATATCATAAGTCAAAATATTATTTTTAGATAAATTATAATTATAAAATAAAAAAGAGGGGTTTTTAATTTTTCTTTCTAGTTTACCAGTATTATAATCTATAATTCTTATATAATTACCAATAATAACAATTTTATCGTAATTATCTATAAAATTAATTATGTAGTTACTTAGAGGAATTGAACCTGAATAATTAGTTAAATTAAATGAATAATCATCATCTTCTGGATTAAATGTAAAATCTAAATAGCGATATTTAGAAAAATTATTTTTGTCAATAAGTATAAATTTATTATCTTGAACAGCTAGTATTTCATTTTTATTTGGAATTAATGTTCTAGTATGAATTTTAAAAGGTAATTCTAATTTTTTTATACTAAAATTAGATACGTTTAGTATATATATATTTTCAAAATTATTTTCTCTAAAATGATAATCGAAAAAACCTCTTTCTATATAAACAGATACTTCATCATTGTCTATTAGAGAAGTTCCTTTATAAATTTGAATATATGTATCATTATAATCAAGTAACTCAAATTTGTTATCTTTAACTTTAAAAATGAAGTTATAATACTCAGTTTCAATCATTATATTATTATAATTCATGTTAGAAAGCTTAATATTTGTAATATTTTCCTCAGTTTCTAAATTATTTAAATTAAATTCATTTGCTATTTTATACTGCATTAATTGATATCCTCTTGTGATAATTTAAGTAGTTTTATTTTAAATGGTAAAATAGTATGTATAATTAAAAAATCACTATTTTTACTAAAAGCTAGGGAATTTGTTAAATTAACTATTTCTTGATCTTCAATTCTTAAAAGTAATTCAAAAGTTTCCATATTATAAATATCTATAAAATATTTTAAATTCCCTAATTCTATATTATTTATTAAAAAAGCAATATATTTTCCATTATTACTAATAGTAATATTTCTAATTTTAAATCTTTCACTATTTTTTAAAGATTTATACTCTATTTTTTTTATTATATCTTTTTTATCTAAGTTATAAAAAATTATTTCTAAATCTTTTAAATTGTTTTTTAAATTCGGAAATACTAGTATATTTTTATTAGAAACATCAAATATTTTTTCAGAAGTTCTATTTTCATAAGGTAATTTAATTTCTAAATTACCAGTATTAAGATTAAATATATCTATATATTCATGCCATATGATTATTTTATTACCATCATAAGTAAGCTTTATAAGTTTATCTAAATAATATTTACGTATATGAATATTGCTAATATTTAATTTTATTAATTCAATTATACTATTTTTATCGTATATTATGATATTTTCATAATTTATAACAATAATTTTATTTTTATTAGGAATAAAATTTACATATTTTGGATGAATATGACTACCTAAGATTATTTTTTTTTCTTCTAAAAAATTTTCACTATTTTTTTTCTTAAAAAAATCTATAGAATAAGTATTTAATTCATTTGAATTATAAATATAAATAAATTCGTTATTATTTATAATAAAATCAGAAAAAGGACCATCATTATCATAAATTTGTTTATAAAAATTACCAATTCTATTTTGATTTATTTCTAAAAAAATTATCCAATTTGAATAAAAAATAATTATATTATCTTCAATAATATTTATCTTTGAATCTAATTTGCAAATATTATCAAATTTATTATCTAAATCAAAAGAATCTATTAATTTATATTTCATATTATCCTTATTAATAAAAAAATAAAAGATTTTATTTTCAAATCATAGTTAATCACCTAAATCATACGTAAATAAAAATTCAGACTTTTTACATTTTTTATTCTTTTTAACCTAATCATTAGATAAGAAAAAATCTTTTCCATTACGCTCTTTTAAAAAAATTCCTTTTTCATCTAAGGCATACAATTTATATTTGTAAAAACCTGTATATTTTTTGGTTTTAATAAAAATAGGTTGATATACTAAATAACCACTATATATTTTTTTATCTTTTGTTTTAATATAAACATTATAATCTACTACTGGATATTTAATTTTTTCATTGAAAGGATTAACTATTTCTTTCCAATAAGAATTTAATCCTTTTGCTGCTTTTTCTAATTCTTTAGTATTTTCTGCATATTTACCATTAAAATCTACAGAATATGTTTCTATTATAGTTGAAAAAGAATGAGCATTTGATTTTAACCAACTTAGTTTTTCTTTAAGGTTAACTTCATATTGAGCATATTTTAGATCTTCTAAATAATTACTATAAATTAAAAGTTTGTTTTTTAGATCTTCTTTAGAAAAAATATCAAAATTTGGATCTCTTATTATTAAATTATTACTATCTTTTGGTGTTTCTATAGTAAAACCACCTGAATTTTTAATTATATAAATATTATCGGTTATTTTTACTAATTTATTTAATCCTTTAAGTGGGAAAGCCGTATATTCTTTACTAATAACTTTCTCAGGAACTATTTCTTTAATCATTATATTTAATTCTTCTAATTCTTTAGATATTAGAGGGAAATTTATATATAATTCATTTTTCTCTTTTACAATTTTTACTTTATAATCTAAAAATTTGTATTCTTTTTCTATTATATCAATCATGGTATTCTCCTTTGAATAAGATAAATTCAGATTTAAAATATTAATAAAAATAGCTATTATTATTGTTGTTATTATTTTTTTCATTTTACTTACTTAATCAATTTTAATGTCTCATGTTTTATTATAACTTAAAAAACTTCTAAAATAAATATCTTACAATTTTTAATCTAACTATATATCCAACTGTTTTTTATTCAATATATACTTATATGGAATTCCAAAAGATTTAATAAAAAAGTTAATTTCTAAATTATTATATGAATTATTTTTCTAAAGAAATTTCAATTTTAAATAACTTGTTAATTAAGAATTTGTATCTTTATATAAAAATTTATTTTATTAATTTGTAATACTATTATTTTTTATGTATAATTTACTTAATATTTATGAATAAAAAATTTAAATGTTAAAAAATATTTTTTCTAATACAAAAAAAAGTACTATTTCTGTTAGGAATAATTCTTTTGATTTTAATAGTATTAGAGATTCAAAAGAAAAACAAACTGATTCTTCTCCTAAAGAAGATGAATTTTATGTTTTATATGACAAAGCGTTTTTATATATAGATGAATTTTATGCTAACTCTAGTTTTAATGTTAAAGCTCTAGAAAATGCTTCAAAATGTTTAGTCTCCTCCATAGAATTAAGACCCTCAAAACCTAAACCTTATTTGCTTTTAGCTTATATATATTTTATTATTGATAATAAAACATTATCTGTAAAATATATGAAAATAGCAGAAGAACTTGATAGCTCATTACCTCAAATACAACAATTACGTGATTTATTAAATGGAGTATAAATTATGTCAGGAACTATAACAAATCAAACCATATACACCCGTATGCATAATGGTACATTAAATGCAGGTTTTATTAAATCAGCTTCAGCTCAGCCATCTATTGTTGCTACGGATCAACAAAATGTAGAAGCTTTTCAAGCCCCAGAACCACCAAAGAAAAAACATAAAGTTGATGTACCTAAATTTCAAGTAGTTTCTAATGAACAAAGTAGTGCATTTAAGAATTTTAGCTGTTCACCTTCTTTATTAGCTTCAAATGCCTCAATGACTCAGATTCCAATATATACAATGAGAAATGATAGAACATTACCAACAGCTGTAATTACTAGAGAGCATTTTGGTAAACCATCTGATTATAGAGAAGGTACATACAATATTGGTGGTATAAATTCAACAGGAAGTTTTAATCCACTTATAGTAAATGGTGAAAAGATAAAAAGTGGTTTTCATGAAGTTGTTCCTACAAATATTATTGAAGATTTCCATGAAAAATATACTTCTTTATCCAGTAGCTCTTCATCCAGTAGCCCTTCATATAATAAAGATTCATTAGGCATAATTTTATCAGTTTCTAGTTCATTTAGAACAGATACAGCTAGAACTATTATGTCAGATCAAAATGGTGAAGTGGCTCTTCATGTTTATTCGGCAGATGATCCTCATTATCATTTTAATCAAGAAAGAGCACACGATTTACTTAGAGCTCCGTTAGTTGATATAGCTAAATTAGATCCTTCAACTGAAAAAGGTTTAACTCCAAATTCTGTAGCTTGTGTTATTGGTGCAATTTCTGTATCTTCAATGGCACCAGGAGAAAGTATTGAAAATGAATTTGTAAAACATCCAAATGATTTACTTAGTATAACAGGAGCTAATAAACCAAGAGATGGAAGTTCATTTGCTTCTTGGGAAGATAATAGAAATATTGCAAAACAAAGAGTTAATGCTGTTTTTTCTACTTTAAATCCAGATGAACAAGCTTTTGTTAGAAGATTTTCAGCTAATTATTTAACCTCTGTAGGACGTTCTATAGATACAAGTCATGAAAGAGCTACTTCTCCAGTACGTGGGGCTAGTGCAATGGGAGCAAAAACAAAATGCCAAGCTAGTGCATATTTAAATGCTTCTTCTAGTTCTTTAGGTGCACCATCTGTAGCTTTATCATCAACTTCTTTAGGAAGCCCATCTATTGCTACATCATCATTTTCTTCTGGTTTAATGCCTGATGCTTTAAGAAACGTTGATGTTTTCCCACCATCATATGCAAAAGATTTAGGTTATTATTTTACGCAACCTTTTAGAGCTGCCAAATGGTAATTTATTTCAGAACTTAAATCATAATACAGAATTTTTTTCATTTATTGTAAAAACATTAAAAATTTTATCTATTACTTTTTACGATTTTTTTTAATATCATAGTAAGTAATTAAATTATAAAATAAAAGGTTAATTTTAATGATTGTTCATATTTTAGAAAAAAAAGATTGGGAATATGCAAAAAAAGAAAATATTTATAACCCTAAATCATTGGAAATAGAAGGCTTTATTCATTGTTCAAAAGTAGACCAAATAGTAGGTGTTTCTAATCTTCATTATAAAAATAAAAAAGATATGCTTATGATTGTTATAAATGAAAATCTACTAATTAATAAAGTATTGTATGAAGATTTATATAATGAAGGTAAATCTTTTCCGCATATATATGGAACTATTAACATTGATTCTATAATTGAAGTTATTGATTTTCCTTGTAATAATGAAGGCTTTTTTGAATTAACAGAATCGAATTATAAATATAAATAAATTCGTTATTATTTATAATAAAATCAGAAAAAGGACCATCATTATCATAAATTTGTTTATAAAAATTACCAATTCTATTTTGATTTATTTCTAAAAAAATTATCCAATTTAAATAAAAAATAATTATATTATCTTCAATAATATTTATCTTTGAATCTAATTTGCAAATATTATCAAATTTATTATCTAAATCAAAAGAATCTATTAATTTATATTTCATATTATCCTTATTAATAAAAAAATTAAAAATTTTATTTCCAAATCATAGTTAATCACCTAAATCATACGTAAATCATAGTTCAGACTATTATTCCTATTATTAATAATATTATAATGAATTAAATCGTTTAATTTCTCTTTCTAAAAAATTATCAAAATCTTCTATATATATTTCATAATCTGTTAGATATATTTCATAATTTCTTCTATTATCACTATCTTTCAAAAAATAAGCTATTTTATTGTTTTTCTCGTCATATAGAAAAGTATCTATATTTTCATTATCTGATAATATATTACCTGTTTCTGTTTCAAAAATCGAAACAAATAAACCAGTACAACTTAAAATTATATATTTACTATCTTTTGTAAATGACATTTTAAAATTATCATCTGTATACCAATGGTAATCTATAACATATATAAAAGCATTTTTTTCTAAATCATAAACTATTCCTAAACCTTTACAATTTAGATCATATCCATAAACAAAAAAAATATATCTTCCATTTGGTGAAAATTTAGCTACATCTAAATATTCTTGCCCATAATTAAAATCAATTAATCGTTTTTTTTCTTTAAAACTATACAAAAAAGCTTCTTTATTATTTAGAGAAAAAATACCAAATTCTCCATTTGAACTTGCATTTATAAAATTATAATCTATAAAAAATTTATCTAATAATCTTTCAGTTTCTATATCATAAATTAATATAGTTTTTTTTAATATATTTGTTTTAAGATTTTCTTTATAAGATAAAAAAATAAAACATTTATCTGTTTTCTGAACTACTCTAAATTGAAAAGAAATATCTATAATAATATCTGTTATTTTGAAAAATTTAGGATTACAATTATTATAGGTAAAAATACCAATGCTATTATTTTCTTCATCTATAAGAAATGGCTCTAAATTATCCCAAGTATCATTATAATCAACCTCATAATTAAATTTTAAATACTCATTATCTTTTATTCTTATAGCTCTATTTTCTTTATTAATAGATATAAAACAATCATTTTTAAATATTATTGGAAAAGCAAATTCTGAAGTTGATAATTTTTGTTTTATTATCTGGTTTCTATTTTTGAAGTTCATATTTACCGTCCTTTAAACTTTCACCTAAATCTTTATAAAGAGAAGTAGCATTTTCTTTAGTTTTTTGACCTATGTTACTCTTATGATAAAGATGTATAGTTTTATTTGAAGAAACTGTAATGTTTTTATCAAAATAATTTTTACTATTACCATTAAGAGACCTTCTTATGCTCTCAAATTTGTCAGTAGCATCATTAAATGGAGCATTTATAAACGTTTCAAATTTATTTTTTATTTTTATATCAAACATTATCTTTTTTCCAATAAATAAAATTTTTATTTCCAAATCATAGTTAATCACCTAAATCATACGTAAATCAAAGTTCAGACTTTTTTCTATATAAACAACATCATATTTTATATCATTTGATATTGTAAAAATTATAAGTACTTTATAAACCCAAAATTATTTAGATAAAAGTAATTTTTATAATAATTCCATTTTATTCTGAATTTTCTTTTTAGTAGGATTGGTATAAAGTAAAGTAGTTTGTATATTAGAATGTCCTGCAATATTAGCCACTTCATGAATTCCAAATCCTTTTTCTAATGCATTAGTGCAAAAAAAGTGCCTTAAATCATGAGGAGTAATAGTATTATTAGAATATTTCTGAAAAATTCTATTAACAACTGTTCTATTTAGTTTATCTGATTTATTAGAAGAAAAAAGATAAATAGAATTTTTTTTATTAGTTTTAAGATATTTTTCTAAAATATTTAGTACTTTTTCATTAAAAAAAACTGTTCTTTGTTTTCCTCCTTTTCCAGAACGAATAACACATTCTCTTGTATCTAAATTAAAATCGGTATATCTAATATTAAGAGCTTCAGAAATCCTTAAACCTGTATATTTTAAAATATTTATAAGTAAAACATTTCTAAGATTTCCAGAATTTATAATTTTTTCTTCAAAAAGATCAATATCTTCTTTATGAATATTTGTAGGAGAAGCAAATTGAGTTTGAATTTTAATGTTCATTTTATTAGTAATAACAAAATTAGGTTGGTAGTTTTGCTCTAATAAAAAAGAATTAAAATATTTTAAAGTAATAAGATAATGATTTATTGTTTTAGCATTTCTATTTAAATCATTAGCTAAATATGATTTAAAATTAGTTACATGCTCTTTTTTTAATTCATTAAAATTTTCTTGATAAGTTTTTTGATACCATCTAAAAAAAATATTGATATTATACAAATAACTTTTTATAGTATTTTTTGATTTATCATCTGAAAGTAAAAAAATTTTGAAATCATTTAAGATTTTTTCTGACATAAAAATACTCTTTTTTTCTAAATAAACTGACGCTATTATAACAGGGTTTCAGACATAATGCAACATAAGTAACCTTATGTTGTATTTTAAATAAGCTAATTTCTAATAAAAAAATAGACCTTTATATTTTAGCTCTAAGCAATTTATTTTGTTATTTAATGTATTTAATCTAAAATTATAAAAAATAACTTTATAAGCAATTTATTAAAGGAATTAAACTTTAGATTATTTTATATCAACTTAATTTAATTTGATTGATTCATAAGAAAATTTGTTTTATAATTTACCATCTATTTTTATAAAATTAAAAGAAAATAAATAATAAAAGTACAAATTTATTGAAAACTTCTTTTTAATAAGTAATTATAGCTTTTAATTTTTTATAGGTAAAAATGATAAAAAAAAGATTTAGTTTAATATGTATTATTTTAGTTACATTTCAAATGTATGCTTTTGCTTTAAATAGTAAAATAGTTAGTAATAAAGATAAAAATGATTTTTATACTAAATTATTTTCAAACGAAAATTTAAAATGTAATTTTGAAGATGAATACTCTGTAAAATTCAATAATACTAAAATATGTGGCATGTTTATTAATTTAGATTTTATAGAAGAATTAGTAAAAGCTGTATTAAATAAAAAAGAATCAAATTTAACTTATTCATCTTTAGAAGAACTTTCTGGATTAAAAGTCCTAACAAAACCTTATGATAAAAATGAAGGAATAAATTATTATAATCAAGATATGGTTGTATGGTTTTTTAATAATTTTTATATAAAACCAAATAATATTTTGTTTGGAGAAAATACTAATAACTATTATAAAGCTTTACTAAAAAAAGATATTAGAATCTATGTAAAAGTATATCTTGGTATGCAAAAAAACAATAATTATGAAAAAACAGTTTTAGAATTTAAGGATTATATGAAAAAAAATCCTGAAACTGGTTATAATTTTTATGCAGGAGCAGTTTATGATAGATTTGAAAGAGATGAAGATGGATTAGAAGATAGAGTCATACTTTTTTGGCTAAGAAGAGGTTTAGATGGAACAGATAAAACTATTTTTACTTATCTAAAAAAAGTAGTTACAGATTATGATAATGATTGGTTTAAAAGTTTAAAAAATAATTAATTTTAGATATAATAAAAAAATATGAGTAAAAGAAACGAATTAACAGTATTTACCATGTCAGACGGTACAGGACAAACAGCTGAAGGAGTTGCTTTAGCTGCTATTAGACAATTTTTACCTGCTGAAATGAAAATAGTTCAAGAATGTTTACCAAGGATAGTAAATAAACAACAAATAGCTCAAATAATGAGTGCTATGACTGTTTATCAACCCTGCATTGTAGTTTATACAGTTGTAGTGCCTGAATTTAGAGAAAAAATAGAACAAGAAGCAAAAAAATATGATATTTATACGGTAGATCTCATTAATCCAATAATAGATAGAATCTCTCAAATGTTAGGTAAAAAACCTAGATTAGAATCTGGCTTAAACCAACTTTTAGATGACAAATATTTTAAAAAAATAGAAGCTATGGAATTTGCTATAAAATTTGATGATGGAAAAGATCCAAAAGGTATTATAGAGGCAGATGTAATTTTAATAGGTGTATCTAGAACTTCTAAAACTCCAACTTGTATGTATTTAGCTCAGCAAAAAGGAATAAAAGCAGGTAATATTCCTATTGTTCAAAATATGGTTCCACCTAAAGAACTTTTTAATATTCCAACTGAAAAAATTATTGGTTTAACCATATCACCTGAAAATCTTTTAGGAATAAGAACTTCTAGGTTAGAAAGTTTAGGTTTACCAGTTGGTTCTGATTATGCAGATTATGGAAAAATAATAGATGAATTAGAATATGCAGAATCTATTATGAAAAGAGTAAATTGTAGAGTTATAGATGTTTCTAAAAAAGCTATAGAAGAAACAGCTGTAGATATTATTTCTCTTTTAGGCAAAAATAAAATCAAATAATATATTTATTCCCTGTTAAAAATAATGAATTTAAGACCTCATGTGGGGTTATACCCAGTAAGCTCTGAGGTATGCTCTAATAAAAATAAAAGAGGAATTTAATATTAGAAATTTTTTAATAATAGTAATAAGTACATTTTTAACATTTTTAATTACAAAAACTGATTTTAATTTTGATAAAAATATTGATAATAAATTCAATAAAATAAATTTAAAATCAAAGTTGGTTTTTTATGTAGATGAAAATAAAGATAAAAAAATTACTTATCCTAAAAAAATAATGTACAACTCGCTAAAAGATCCTATTGAATCTTTAATAGGAATGCCTATGAATATAGACCTAATAGATAATAAATATTTAGTTTATAAAAATTGGTATCCTTCTGGTGGTTCTGGTAGCATGGAAAATATTTATCTAATAGATATTAAAGACCCTAAAATTTGGCATTTAGCTTGTGTTCAAGTTATAGGTGGAGATTATGCAAATTATTATAAATCACCTGATAATAAATATATACTTTTTTATGATAGTTTTTTTGATTTAGATTCTAAAATAGCTTCTATTGATAATGAATTTAAGACCTCCTACGGGGTCCCCGTCCCCTCTGAAACTACAGAGCGTAGCTCTGAGGTATTCTCTAATAAGAATAAAGTAAAAATACATACTTTTTCTAATGAAAAATTTAGTAAAATTTTAAAAGAAAAATATAAAAAAGATTTTTCTTTATATCTTATAAATCAAGAATTTAAAGGAAATTTTTTAGAATTATTTTTTGGAAATTTAATAAATAATACCAGTGAAGAAGAAAAGTATAAAATAATTTTAGATCTACATAATAATAATATAAAAAGTATCACTTCTTTAAAAAAATTAGCTGGAAAATATGATTTAGAAAACTTATTTGAAAAAAACTATAAAATCAATTTTTATGATAACGATATTTTGAATTATGATTATACTTTTTCAAAAGCAATTTACTCAAAAAAAATAGGTAATAAAACTGAATATAATGCAAAAATCATAAGAACATCTGATTTAAAAGTAATATTTGAATATAGTATTTTATTAGATACAAATATTGATCAAGTTTTAAGTTTAAATTGGATCACGCCAAACAAAGTTTTTTTTATAAACGAAAAAAAACAATATTTTATAATAGATCTTTCTAAAGAAAATATACAAAAAAAAGAGATTAATCCATATTTTATTAATAATTTTAATGAAAATAATTTATCACCAGATTATAAGTATTATTTATATCTTAATAAGAGTAATTTTAATTTTAGTATTTTTACAAATGATACTAAAAAGCAAGTTTTTAAAAGTACATTATTTTCAGAGAATACTTATAAATGGTTGGATAATAAAACATTACTTTTCTTTGATAAAGAAGGTTATTTAAAAATATTAAAAATAGAAGATAAAATAACCATTTTAAAACTAAAAAATTCTCCTCTATTAAAAAAACTAGATAAAAAAGTAAATGATATTTTTTCTAACTATTATAATAATAAAATTGCTTTTTTAGTAGATAATCAAATTTATTTATTAGATTTAAAGAATTTAGAAATAAAACAGTTAACTAATTACAATTTTCCACTAAAATTAGATAAAGAAAGAAATACTTTAGTTTATTCTGATAAAAATCCTATAATAAAAAATTTAGTTTTGGATAAAAATAAGCTCTTTTATGCTTTTATGGAATGGGAATATAATGCTAAAATAATGTTAATGGAGTTAAATGATTTTTAAAATCTATTAATAGTAAAAAATAAATTATAACATAAATGAAAAATAAAATAATTGTATTTGGTGGCACTGGAAATGTTGGACAAATTATTGTTCAAAAACTTCTTACAAAAGGTGAAAATGTTACTATTTTAACCAGAACTGAAAAAGAAAATAAAGAAAATTTAAATTATATAGTTGGAAATGTACTTAATTTAGATACAGTTCAAAAATTAATAAATAAAGGAGATAAGGTAATAATTGCTTTGGGTTTTAATAATTCAAGTTTAGATACAATGTCTAAAGGTACAGAAAATATAATTAAAGCTATGAAAGCTAAAAAAGCTGATAGACTTATTTGTTTAAGTTCACAAGGCTCAGGAGATAGTTGGGATTATATGCCTGAAGACTTTAAAAAAATGGTTTTAGCTGATGATATTTTAAATTCAGCTTTTAAAGATCATTCAATTCAAGAAGAGTTTGTAAAAAAATCAGATTTAAGTTGGACAATTGTTAGACCAACTGAAATTATTGAAGATATTGAAATAGGGACTTATACAATAAATAAACCTAATAAAACTTCAATTTTTAAAATAAGTAAATATGATGTAGCTCAATTTATTGTAAATCAATTATTTTTAGATGATTATCTTAAAAAAACTGTAATGATTACAAATTAATTGTTATTATAAAACTATTTTTAAATAAAAATGACTATACCTAAAAAAGGGTTACGAAAAATTAAAGTTGATAATATAGATTATTATTGGAAATTTACTTCTAATTATCAGAATAAAAAGCTAGAAGTAATTATTGGTAAAATAGTTAATCCAAATAAAAAAATAATATTATCAGCAAAATATGTTGATCTATGGTTAGTAGATAATTTAGAAGAGTTTATGAAAAATGAAATTCAAATAGTTACACCTGATTTAATAAGGAAAACAATTATATTTGCTAATGAAAATGGATGGGAATTAGATAAAAAAAATAAAGTATTTAAAGTTAACTTAGAAAATAATTTTTTTTACATTAATTAAAAACGCATAATATTGCAAATAGAATGTATTTCTACTATTTATATCTAAAAACAAGCTAACTAGAATATATTTAGAATTCTCAACTTTAACAATGATTATCAATTTAAGTTAAAAAAATCTCTCAATATAAATTATTAGATTGCACAAAATAAAACTAAAAATAAAACTAAATATTTTTACTATGAGATAATAATTTTTAGATCTCTTAATGGTTTTTAGCTCTGAGGTTTTATTTATAAAATATTTTATTTGAAAGGTAAAAGTAAAAAGTATTATGAAAAAAGGTCTTATTATTCTAGTTTTAAATATAATTATAATGAATTTATTAATAATAAATTCATTTGCAGAAGAACTAGAAGATAGCTTATTTATTTTACAAGATGGAACTTCTATTTATGGAAAAATGGTAGAAAAAAAAGATGATTTTATGATAATTGAAACTGCTAATTTTGGAAAGATAAACATAAAATTAGAAAAAATAAAAGAAATAAAATTTAAAAGTAAATCTAATAATAATTTTTTTGAAAATTTTAATTTTTTAAAAAAAGATGAAAATAAAAAAATAGTTAATTCTGAAGAAAAAAATATTCCTAAAGAAAATGATAAAAAAGAGTTCTTTAAAAACCCTACTGAAACAAGGTTATTATTTGCACCAACAGCAAAAATGTTAAAACAAGGAAAAGGCTATATTCAAGATTCTGAAGTTATTTTATTATCAGGTAACTTTGGTATAACAGATAATATTTCAATAGGTGGTCTAGGCACTATAATTCCTTTTATAAGTGCCCAATACCAAATTTACGGTATAACACCTAAAATGGGTATAGACATAACCAAAGATATTAGTGTTGCATTAGGTTTATTACAAACATATGTTCCAATTGGAAATTCACATAATTCCATAGGTTATTTATTAGGTACTTATGGAAGTTCTGATATTAATATTACTTTGGGTGTAGGAAACAGAATTGGAAGTAGTGATACTGCTATTATGATTGGAGGGTTATATAGGTTAAATAATAATTTAGCTTTAGTTTCTGAAAATTATTTTACTACAATTCGTGATATTAAATTTTTACCATCATTTGGAGTTAGATTTTTTGGAGAAAATTTGAGTACAGATTTAGCATTAGTTTTAGCAAATAGTTCTAATACATTTTTTCCTCTTCCTTATGTAAATTTTGTATATAGCTTCTAAATAAAAAAACACACTTTATGTTTTTATAAAAAAGAAAAAAAAGTGTGTTTTTATCTTAAAATTTTAGTAATTTATAATAATTACATTTTAGCAGACATAAATTCAATTAAATCTACAACTCTTGTAGAATAACCCCATTCATTATCATACCAAGAAACAACTTTTACTAATCTTTTTTCAAGAACAGTAGTAAGAGCTGAATCTACAATAGAAGAAAATGGATTTCCAATATAATCTGTAGAAACTAATGGCTCATCGCTTACATCTAATATACCTTTCATAGCACCTGAAGCAGCTTCTTTAAGAGCATTATTAATATCTTCAACAGTTACATCTGTTGATAAGTTTGCAACAAAATCAACTACAGAAACATCTGGAGTAGGAACTCTTAAAGCAAAACCAGTTAATTTTCCTTTCATTTCTGGCATTACTAAAGAAACAGCTTGTGCAGCACCTGTTTTTGTAGGGATAATAGACATAGCAGCAGCTCTTGCTCTTCTTAAATCTTCATGTGGAAGATCTAATATTTTTTGGTCATTTGTATAAGAATGAACTGTTGTCATTAAACCATTAACTACATTAAATTTATCGTGTAAAACTTTTACTAATGGAGCTAAACAGTTTGTTGTACAAGATGCATTAGAAATAATATGATGTTTAGAATTATCATAAGATGAATCATTTACACCCAAAACTAAAGTAAGATCTTCATTTTTTGCTGGAGCAGAAATAATAACTTTTTTTGCACCTGCATCTTTATGAGCTTTAGCCTTATTAGCATCAGTAAATAAACCTGTAGATTCTACCACAATATCAACTCCTAAATCACCCCAAGGTAATTTTGAAGGATCTTTTTCTGCAAATATTTTAATAGTTTTACCATTAACAACAAAAGATCCATCTGAAACTTCTACAGTTCCATCAAATTTACCATGAATAGAATCATATTTTAATAAGTGTGCTAGGGTTTTTGGATCTGTAAGATCATTAACTGCTACAACTTCAATATTATCTCTTTTCATAGCTTGTCTTAAAACTTGACGGCCTATTCTTCCAAACCCATTGATACCAACTTTTACCATAATAAAACCTCTTTAATAATAATATTATCTATGAATTGTTGAGTATGAATCGAATTTATTTTAAAGTTATCATGATATTCACGACTCACGATTCACGACTCACGAATTCTTTCCTCATCAATGATAACATAAAGCTTACGTAAACGGTGATTTATTCCTGATTTTGTTAATAATTTATTTTCAGGCTCATAAAGTTTGTGGTATTCACTTTCAAAGCTTTCTACTTCTGAGCTGTTTTTTTTATTATAAATATCACAAAGTTCTCTAAAATTGGCATCTGGATAGTTTAATCTAAGTATAGCTACTTCTTTTAGTTCATCATTCAACTTTTCAAAAAAACCTGTTTTTATTGCCCAATTTATAGCATTTATATATTTTAAAGATGAAGTTGCTGTTTTTTGTATATTAGCCGTTTCATAATTTACTTGTCTAGTTATTTTATTTTTAAAATCTTTTTCTATTTTCATATTTTCAAAATCTAAAACTTGTTTACTAGCTCCTATCAAACCAAGAAAATGAGTTATTTCGTCACTTTTTTTTATATATAAAACATGAATAACTCTACCAGAATCTTGGGTTTTTAGATAATATTTAGGTGCTAAATTTTCTTGTTCTAAAATATATTTAACTTCTTCTATATTTTCTATAGAATAAGAAAGTATTTCTAAATGATAACTTTTTTCTGGATTATTAAGATAACCACCACAAATAAAAGCTGTTTTTAAAATACTATTGTTACAACATTTATCTTTTAAAAAAGGATTTTTATTTTCAGTATCAATATGTTCTTCTACGTCTTCTTCAAAAGTAGGTAGCTCTAAAGAAAAAAAGATAATATTTTTTTTATCATTAGTTATTTTACCTTTTTCATAATAAATATCTAAGTTTTTTAAAACATATTCAAATAAAGAAGCCAAAACGCTTTCTTCAAACCTAATTTCTATGGTAGAGTTGTCATTTTCAGTTAAAACATTAGAGTTAAAATAAGGTAAATCATTATAATAATTACTTAAATCGGTATTTTTATATTCTACTTGCTCAAAATTATCTAATAATTCTTTAGCAGATTTTATTTTGCTAGGTCTTGAATGTTTAAAATCTATAATGTAATTAAAAATATTTTTAAGACAACATTCTTTTTTTATCCTTTTCATATTCTCCGAAGAGAAAATAGTTTCTTTTGCTTCTAAGCTATAAGTACTCATTATGATAATACAACTATAATTGTTTTTAGATATTTTTCTATATTTTAACTTATTTTTTTGTTTTAAGGAAAAATATTACTTAAGTTCTAACAAAAAGCTTTCCAGACATTTGTTTTATTAAGCCTTTTAATTCTAGCATAATTAAATTACTAGAAATATCGGCCAAATTTAATTCTGTTTTTTTTACAATATCATCCAAATGAATTGGTTGTGTATCTTCTAATATTAGATATAATTCTTTTTCATAATTATTCAGATCTAAATTATTTATTTCAATTCCTTTATTATATTCTTCTTTTTTGTTTTTTGGTTTAGTAGCAGTTTTTAGAGGTTCTGATTTTTTTTCTATATATTCAATATTCCAACCTAAATGATTAATAATATCATCTACAGAAGTAATAATTTCAGCTCCTTGCTTTATAAGGTTATTCGCACCAATACTCATTTTATTAAAAATATCTCCAGGAATTGCCATAACTTCTCTTCCTTGTTCTAAAGCGAAATCTGTTGTTATTAAAGCACCACTCTTATTACCTGCTTCTATCAATAAAACACCCTTTGATAAACCACTAATAATTCTATTTCTAGCAGGAAACCTCCAAATATCTGGCTGTGTTTCTGGTGGGTATTCGGATATAACTAAGCCTTTCTCACAAATTTCTTCATAGAGTTTTTTATTAGAATATGGATAAATAAGATCTGGGCTACAACCTAAAACAGCAATAGTTTTACCTTTATTACATTGTAAAGCTCCTTTATGAACTTCGGTATCAATACCTAAAGCCATTCCACTAACAACGGTTACATTATACATAGATAGTTCATAGCCTAATTTTAGAGCTGTTTTTTTTCCATAAAAACTAGGTGTTCTAGTACCAACAACTCCTACACATTTATCAAAAATATTTTTGTCCCAAATTCCTTTATAAAAAATAATAAAAGGAGGATCATGTATTTTTTTTAATAAGCTCGGATATTCTTCATCATGTAGAGTAACAATTTTTACATTATTTTTTTCTATTAAAGTATATTCTTTATCTGGATCTATTTCTTTTTTAGCTTTTAAAATATCTTTTAGGTTGTTTTCAGAAATATTTTTAATATCTCTAAAATCATTTATATTTGCTTTCCAAGCATTTTCAAAGGAGGAAAAATATTGAAAAATAGCATATATTTTTATAGGTCCAAGACCTTGTATTTTATTAAATGCGACACAATATGGATAATCTTGTTTCATTGTTTAGCCCTTATAAATTTATTATCTTTTAAATTTTTATTCTAAAACATTTAGATAAAAAAGTAAATAGCTGTTATTTTTTATATTAACAAAATAAATATTTTATACTTTTTATGTTATAATAGATTAAAAACGTAAACTTTTTGCTTTATTGTATATTATGAATTTTATGAAAAATAAATTTAAGACCTCCTACTGGGTATCAACCCCGCAGGAGGAAGGGATAGGGGGCTATGCCCCCGTACCCCCTGAAACCCCAGAGCAGAGCTCTGAGGTATTCTCTAATAAGAATAAAAAATATTTAAAAATTATAGAAACAGCAAAAGAATTATTTTATAAATACGGCATAAAAAAAGTAACTATAGAAGAAATTTGTACAAAAGCTAATGTTAGTAAAATGACTTTTTATAAACATTTTGAAAATAAAAATGAATTGGTTAAATCTCTTCTAAAAACTGTTTTTGAAGAAAGTTTGGATGAATTTAATTATATTATAAATAAAGAAATACCTTTTTCTGAAAAAATAAAAGACATTATTTTATTAAAATTAAAAAAATCTGAAGAATATAGTAATGAATTTATACAAGATTTATTAGATGAAAAAAATAAAGACCTCTTAATTTTTATGACTAAATTAAATGAAGAGTCTGTTGCTATGGATAATTTTATAAATTTAGGTAAAAAAGAAGGTTTTATTAGATCAGAACTTAATATTGAGCTTATTAAAGTTTTTCAGAATAAAATCATAGATTTATTTAATGATGAAACTTTTAAACTACTAATTCCTGATGCACATAAAAGAATAGAAGAACTAATGAAATTTATGCTTTATGGAATGACAGAACAAATGGATTATAAAGAGCCTGAAGTTTTATTACCGAGCATTTTTCCTTTATAGGTAAAAAAATGAATAAAAAAGTTATTTTTAAACTTTCTGATATTTCAAAAAAATATATTATGGGTGAAGTTATTGTAACTGCTTTAAATAATGTAAATATTGAAGTATATGAAGGTGAGTTTTTAGTAATTTTAGGAACAAGTGGCTCTGGTAAAAGTACCTTATTAAATGTAATTGGTGGTATGGATATACCAAGTACAGGTAAAATTTTATTTAAAGAACAAGAATTATCTAAATATACACAAAAACAACTAACTTATTATCGTAGAGAACATATAGGCTTTGTTTTTCAATTTTATAACCTAATTCCAACTCTTACTGCTAAAGAAAATGTTGACATGGCAACAGAAATATCCAAAAACCCTGCAAATTCTTTGGAAATGTTGAAAATGGTAGGTTTGGAAGGAAAAGAAAATAATTTTCCTAGCCAAATGTCTGGAGGAGAACAACAAAGAGTAGCTATAGCTAGAGCAGCAGCTAAAAGACCTGAAGTTTTATTGTGCGATGAGCCAACAGGAGCCTTGGACTATAACACAGGTAAAAAAGTGTTACACTTCTTGCAAAAAATAAATAAAGAAACAAAAACAACTCTTATTGTAATTACTCATAATAGTGGTATTGCAGATATTGCAGATAGGGTAATAAAAATGAGAGATGGAGAAATAAAAGAAATACTTATAAATGAAAATCCTGTTTCTGCGGAAGAAGTATCATGGTAAGCACCTTAGATAAAAAGCTTTTTAAAGAGCTTTGGAAAATAAAAGGTCAAGTTTTTGCAGTAAGTTCTGTTATTGCTTGTGGTATTTCTGTATATATTTCTTTTTTTTCAGCTTTTTTAAATTTAAATCTTAGTAAAAATACTTATTACAATGAATATCGCTTTCATGATTTTAGTATTAGCCTAGAAAAAGCTCCTTTAAATTCTATTTTTAAAATTCAAAATATTGATGGAATAAAATCGGCTTCAGGAAGAATTATAAAAGAAGTTCCTTTGACTATAAATGATCAAAAAGACTTAAAAACAGCTAAAATAGTTAGTTTACCAAAACAATTAAATTCTTTTATAGATAATATTTATATAGCATCCGGAAGAAAACCTTATACTAATGAGATAAACGAATGTTTAGTTGATACTAAATTTTTGGAAGCTAATAAATTAAAATTAAATGATCTAATTACTGTTACTACAAATGGTAAAAAACAAAAATTAAAAATAGTTGGAACTGCAATGTCTCCAGAATTTGTTTATGTAATGAGAAATATTAGTGAATTAATACCTAATCCTGCTAAATTTGCTATTATTTGGGTAAATAAAGATTGGGCAGAAAGTGCTTTTAACCTAAAAGGTTTTTATAATGATTTAGTTGTAGAAATAAATGAACCTAATAAAATTGATGAAATAATAAGCAATTCAGAAAAAATTTTAGATAGTTATGGAGTTTATACTAAAATAAAAAGAAAAGATCAATTATCTAATTGGATTTTAACTAGTAAAATAGATCAATTAGAAGTTTCTTCTAAAGTAACACCTAGTATTTTTTTATCTGTTGCTGCTGTAATATTACTTATTGTTATTGCTAGAATGGTAAAAAAAGAACGAACTTATATTGGTTTATTAAAAGCTTATGGATATACTAATTGGGAAATATCCTTAAATTATATAAAATTTGCTATTATTATAGGATTAATAGGTGGTTTAATTGGAATAGTTTTAGGTCAATGGCTAAGTTATGGAATAATGAGTGTTTATAGTCAATTTTATTCTTTTCCAGAACTTAAATATAAATTTCATCCTAGTTTATCTTTTATCGGATTGTTAATAAGTATTTCAACTTGTTTAATTAGCTCTCTTTTTGCTATTTCCTCGGTTATAAAAATTAATCCTGCTGAGGCTATGAAAGAAAATACTTCATTAGTTGTAGTTTCTACTCCTTTTGAAAAAATTAGTTTTTTTTGGAATAGAATTAGTTTTATTAATAAAGTTATTATCAGAAATATTTGGAGATATCCATTAAGAGCTCTTTTTACAGCATTTGGAGTGATGTTATCCACAGCTATTTTATTTTTAGGCAGATTTTCTAGTGATTCTATCCAATTTATGATGGATTTTCAATTTAATAAAGTACAAAGAGAAGATTTAAAAATTTCTTTTTATATAGAAAGAGATAAAAGAGCTTCTTATGAAGCTAGTAGGTTTCCTTATATAAAAAAAGCTGAAGAAATGTTAGTTTATCCTTTTGAAACTAAAAACTCATGGCATAAAAAACAACTTGCTATTTATGGCTTAAAAGAAAATGCAGAATTATTTAATTTAATTGATATTTTAGGAAACAAAATAAAAATAGCTAAAAATAATGTTTTTATATCAGATTCTTTAGCAAAAGAATTAGATTTAAAAGTAGGTAGTAAGTTAATTTTAAAACCTTTAATGGGTAAAGTAAAAAAAGAACAAGAAATTATTATTTCAGGGGTAGTTCAGCAATATTTGGGTTCTGGAATATATATGAATATTAATGATTTAAGTAGGCTATTAGGCACAAGTAAAACAGTTAATACAATTTTATTTAAAATAGAAGATAGTAAAAATTTACCAGAATTAAATAATTTTTTAAAAGATATACCTTTAATTTCATCTGTAGAACTAAAAAAGGATTCTTTGGATAATTTTAATAAAAATACAGCTGATTCTATGATAAAAGTAAATTTTTTACTTACTATGTTTGCAGGAGTTATAGCTATTGCTGTTATATATAATTCTACAGTTATAAATCTTACAGAAAGAGAAAAAGAAATAGCCTCTTTACAAGTTTTAGGTTTTAATGAAGATGAAGTTGGTAAAATTATTTTCACTGAAAATATTTGGTTATCTATGATAGGAATGTTATTAGGTCTACCTCTAGGTTATTATTTATGCTTGGCAATGACTAAGGCTTATGATACAGATTTTTTGAGAATACCTTTTTATATAAGCTCTTCGACTTATATTGTTTGTATGTCTATAATAACATTTTTTGTTTTAGCAACTAATGCTTTTTTAAAAAGAAGAATCTATCAAATTAACATTATAGATGTTTTAAAAACAAGGGAATAAATTTATGAATAAAAAAATAATTATAATTGTTATTTTAGTAGTGATAATATCATATATAAGCTATTTATCTAAAAATAAAGGTGTTTTTGTAGAAACTGTAAAAGTAACTAGAAATAATATTGCTAATTATATTTCTGAAGATGCTAAAACGATTTTAGAAAGAGATTATTTAATTACTACACCTGTTGATGGAATTGTTATTCCTAATGAATTTAAAGAAGGTGATTTTATAAAAAAAGGAGAAATAGTTGCAAAATTTGATAATTATAATCGTTCTGAAAAATTAAACTCTTTAAAATCAAAGGAATTAGAATTAAATTCTATGATAGAAGGAGTTGATTCATTAAAAATAAAAAAAGAAGAGCTAGATACTGCAAAAATAAAGATAAAACAAGTAAAATTAAGTATAGAAGATTTAGAAAAACAAAAAAGTATTTTAGAATTAGATTTAAATCAAATAAAACTAGAATATTTAAGAAATAAAAAACTTTTTGAGCAACAAGCTATAAATAAAAGTGATTTTGAAAAAATAGAAAAAGCTTATAATTCTTTAAAAATAAGTTATCAAAATATGAAAAATAAAGAATTAACAGAAATAGATAATTTAAAAATAGCAGAATTAAATTTAAATAAATTAATAAAAAGTTCAAATGATACAGAGTATCAAAAAAGAGTTTATAATGCTCAAATAGAACAAATTAGAAATGAAAAAAATATTTTAGAACAAGATATTAATAAAACTAGTATAAAAGCTAATTTTTCTGGGCCTGTTTTAGAAGTTTATTTAAAAGATAAAACTACACTTCCTGCTGGAAGTAAATTATTAAAAGTAGGAGATTTAAGTACTGTAGTAATTCAGTCTGATATTTTATCTGAAGAAGTTCCACAAATAAAAATAGGTATGCCAGTAGAAATAAATGGTAAAGCTTTGGATAATAAAAAAATAATGGGTAAAGTTTCACGTATTTTTCCTATAGGTTTTACCAAAATTTCTGCTTTGGGTGTAGAACAACAAAGAATAAAAGTTATTATTAGTTTTGATAATAAAAACCTTAATTTAAGACCAGAAACTACTGTAGATATAAAAGTTATTACACAAGAACATCAAAAAGTTTTAAGTATTCCAGAAAGAGCTATTTTTAAAGATAAAAACAAATGGTTTGTTTTTTTAGTTGATAATGAAAATAAATTAGTTTTAAAAGCTATAAAAATAGGTTTAAAAAACGAAGATAATGTTGAAATCATTAATGGTTTAAAAGAAAATGATTTAGTTGTTTTAGATCCTGATAATAAAATAAAAGAAGGATTAAAAGTAATTTTTTAAAAAGATTCGTAAATTTGACCTTTTTGAGGAATATCTATTTTTTCTTTTTCAACATAAAATTTTATAGGAAAAGATTCTCTTTTATCACCACTAAGAGCTTTAAATACCCAAAAATGTAAGTGAGGTTGAGTAGAAAAACCAGTATTACCAGAATAACCTATTTCTTCTCCTGCTTTTACTTTTTGACCTATAGTAACTTTACAACCATCTTTTTTTAGATGATAATATCCGCCTAAAGTTTTATCATTATGTTCTACTATTATAAAATTTACAAATTTAGTAAAAGATTTATTTTTTCCTCCTTTATCATTATCGACTCTTATATCTGCAACAATTCCATCTCTAGCTGCTAAAACTGGTGTTCCTTCTGGCATAGCAAAATCTATAGAGTATTTTTGTTCACCTGTATGTGTAAATTTCTCATTAAAACCTTGTAATACTTTAGATTTTAATCCTTTTTGGTAAGGTAAAGTATATATATAACTATCATTATGAACTGCTGTTGGATCTCCACTAACAGTTTTAAATTCATAAGAAAATTTAAATTTTTTATCTGAATCTATTACAGCTAATCTAAGATTAGTATCTTCTTCTTTACTTTTTAAAGTAACAGTATAAGGTAATTCTGCATTAGCTTTTAAATTTTTTAATTTATTAAATTTTAAAGTTACAGTTTTAGTTACATTTAGTTTATTTTTTATAACAAAGTTAGAACCATTGTGCTCTTTGATTGTTTCTACACATACTGATTTTCTATCAGTGCAAATTTCCTCTGTTTTTATATCAGAGGCATTATTAAAAACAAAAAAAGATAGCGTAGAAAAAACTAATATTTTTTTCTTCATATTTACTATAAAAACTACTATAAAATTCAAAACTTAATTATAATCTTAGCATATAAAAAAATGCTCATAACGCCTCTTAATGTATTTTTTATGTAATTATTCATACTATAAATACTCTTAATGTTTTGAAATAAATAAACTTTTATTTTAGACATTATCATATTATTAAATATAAAATTAAAACTATCTAAAAAACTTTTGTATATTTGGTATTATATGTTAAAAATATAGGCTTAAATATAAATTATTTTTTATATAACATATAAACAAAATTATCATTACTAAAATAAAAGCATAATTTACGATTTAAATTATTATGATATATTTATATAGATGTGTAATATAAGCTTTTACTGAGTTTATAAAAGCTAAAAGGTATAATTTATGTCAAAAAAATTAATAGAATGCGTTCCTAATTTTAGTGAAGGAAGAGATTTAAATATAATAAAACAAATAACTGATCAAATAGAATCGGTAGAAGGTACTAAGTTACTTGATGTAGATGCAGGTAATGCAACTAATAGAACAGTAGTAACTTTTGTAGGAGAACCAGAACAAGTAGTAGAAGCTGCTTTTAGAGCTATAAAAAAAGCCTCAGAACTTATAGATATGTCTGTACATTCTGGAGAACATCCAAGAATGGGTGCTACAGATGTTTGCCCTTTTATTCCTGTGGCTAATGTAAGTATAGAAGAAGCTATAGAATATTCTAAAAAATTAGCAAAAAAAGTAGGAGAAGAGCTTGATATACCTGTTTTTTTATATGAATACTCTGCTACTAAAGAAGATAGAAGAAATTTGGCTACAATTAGAGCTGGTGAGTATGAAGGTTTAGAAAAAAAATTACAAGATCCCAATTGGAAACCAGATTATGGTAGCGGTAAATTTAATGCAAAAGCTGGTGGTACTGTAATAGGAGTAAGAGATTTTTTAATTGCTTATAATGTAAATTTGAATACTAAATCAGTTAAAAAAGCAAATTCAGTTGCATTTGATATAAGAGAACAAGGTAGAGTAAAAAGAATTGGAGATCCTATAAATGGTCAAATTGTAAGAGATGAACAAGGAAATGCAATAAGAGTAGCAGGTAGCCTAAAAAATGTAAAAGCTATTGGTTGGTTTATAAAAGAATATGATATTGCACAAATATCTATAAATCTTACTAATTATAAAGTTACTCCTTTACATGTATTGTTTGAAGAAACAGTAAAAAAAGCAACTGAAAGAGGCTTAAGAGTAACAGGTTCTGAATTAGTGGGTATGCTTCCATTGGAAGTTATGATAGAAACAGGAAAATTTTATTTAAAACAACAAGGTCGTTCTGCTGGAGTTTCCGAAAAAGAACTAGTTGATATTGCCATAAAATCTTTAGGTTTAAATGAATTATATAAATTTGAACCAGAAAAGAAAATTATAGAATATGCTTTAAGAGATAAAACTCAGCAACCTTTAATTAATATGGATTTAATTGCTTTTGCTGATGAAACTGCATCAGAATCACCTGCTCCTGGTGGAGGTTCTATTTCTGCTTATGTTGGTTCTTTAGGTGTAGCTTTGGCATCTATGGTAGCAAATGTATCAGCTAATAAAAAAGGTTGGGAAGATAAAATCCCTTTTATGTCTGAATATGCAGAAAAAGCACAAATACTAAAAGATAAACTTTTAAATAAAGTAGATGAAGATACTCAAGCTTTTAATAAAATTATGGAAGCTTTCGCTTTACCAAAAAATAATGATACTGAAAAAAAATTAAGAACTGAAAGTATACAAAGTGCTACTAAAAATGCTATTTTAGTTCCTTTTCAAGTAATGGAATTATGTTATGAATCTATGGAATTAATAAAAACTATGGCAGAGAAAGGAAACCCTAATTCGGTAACAGATGCAGGAGTTGGTGCTTTATGCGCTAGAACTGGTGTTTTGGGAGCTTATTTAAATGTAAAAATAAATTGCAAAAGTTTTGATGATAAAATTTTTGTAGAAAATATTTTACAAAAAGCTGATGAAATTTTTAATTTAACCAAAAAAGCCGAAGATGAAATTTTAGAAATAGTTAATAATTTAATGTAATCATAGTAAGAGGGTGTCCAAAAAATCGTTTTTTACGAAAAATATTGGTATCAAAAGCAGTATTTTCGTAGAGGAAATAAAAAGGGGGCCCTCTTTTTTGAGAAAACAATAATGTAATTTAAAAATATGGGATTAGTGATAGTTATTTATTTATATAAAAATTTATTCTTATTTAAATACCTATAAAGGTATATCATCTTCTCTATTAGAAGATTCTTCTGTATTATTTTGAAAAAAAGGTAAAGTATATTCCCTTAAAGATTCTTTTAATACTTGTATATTACTAGCATTTATATAAGGTATTTTATGCTTAGAACCGTCTCTATTTTCAATTACTCTGGTGTATAATCTTCCTTCTACTGCAATCATTGTCCCTACTTGAAGATTATCAAATTTATTGGCTAATTTTTTAGAGGCTGAAACTTTAATATCTCCCTCCCATTCAACTTCATCATGATCGTTAGAATGAGAAACGGAGATATTAAAACTAACTACTGGTACTCCATCTTGTGTATATTTTTTTTCTGGAGAGTTTAAAACTTCTCCTTGCAGTACTATGTAGTTTATACTCAAATCTTAAGCAACTTTCACCATAAAATATCTGATTGTTGATTCAGCTATTTTACAATATTGTCTTAAATCTTTAACTTTTTCAGCTGGTAATGAAAAATGAACTAAAGTGAAATGTCCATCATTACATTTTTTTACTGGAAACATTATTCTTTTTTTACCTTGTCTTTCTGTTTTTTCTACAGAACCACCAAGATTTTTTACAGTTTCTTCAAATTTTGCAATTGTAGCTGCTAAATCTTCCTCAGCTAATTGAGGATGTAAAACGTGAACAGCTTCATATTTTCTTAAAGTCATCGTATATGTACCTTCTTAAATCATACTTAAACAGGGGATAATTATAACATATCCTATTGTAAAAGTATAATAAAACTTAGAAATTTTTTATAATAAATTTAATTATAAACTATAACTAAGCTAAGTTGCTAGGTATTTTATTTTTTTATTAACAATAAATATAGATATTAAGTTAATATAACTAAAATAGTTAATTTATCTAAGTTTCTAGTATCAAAAAAATTCTTTTTATCTTAACTCACCCCAACAAATTCTTCGCCTACCAGCTCACTCTAAATCATTAGAGAGGGGGCTCTTAGTTTTCTCCCCTTCTCTTTTAGCAAAGAGTGAGCCTGAGCCGGTAGGCGAACTATTGTAGGCGAAGACTTTGGAAGGGGGATGAGTTATGTAAGACTTAATTTACAGTGTACTAGCAACTTAGATTAATTTATTAAAAAATATCTATAAACATAGGTATTAATAATATCAAAGCTAAAATAGTTAAAATTCTATTTATTTTTCTATTTTCTTTATTTATAATTCTAGTATAACTAATGTATATAAAAATAGACCAAAAAATAACATAACATAAGTTTGATAAAGTATTTTTATTTAAATACTTTATACTATACTCAATCGCAAATAAAATAGAAAAAACCAGTTGTGTTTTATTAGCAAATTCAGGTGTTATAGTATTACCAAAAATAACTAAATCCTTTTTATTTTCATTTTCATTCATTTATTCAACCTTTGTTCTTTATAATTTTAACTTTTTAGATATTTATAAAACAAATTCATTACTTATTTATCTCTATAGTAATAAATCTATGGTCATCATCATTAAAATACCCTAATAATATTTTTTTTATGGTTATTATATGAGATTCATTCAAAATATTGTTTACAACTTGATTAAGTTTTTTAGTAAAAAAATCAAAGTCGCATGTATTATTTTTTAAAGAATTTATAAACTCTTCTATAATTAGTTCTAAAGATTTTATTTCAAACTTTATATTCCAAACTTCAAATCTTTCTTTTATTAATTCTAAAAAAAAATCTTTAGTTCTTTCAGAACCATCTAGATTAACTAAAGGTAGTGGTGTATTAGTTATATTTGATACCAATTCAGCAGTTTTTTTTATGGAAATATTTTTTACACCCACTTTTAATTTATGATATATAAAATCAAAAGCAGGATCTGTGGTAAATTCTCCATAATAATTTCTAACAAAAGGGTTTTCTGTATTAGCTCTATTTAAAAAGTTATTTATTAAATGTAAGTTTTCTTGGCTAAAAAAACCATAATCATGAAATAATATAGTACCTCTTTTATTTAAGGTTTGATATATTTCAAAAAGTAACCGATAAGCTACATCTGGAACTGCTATAATGCAGTCGTTGGGATAATCTTGATAAAAATTATTTATTTCATAACTAAAAATTCTTCTTTTTAAAGCAATATCAAAAGATAAAATTTTACCTATTTCAGGTGTAAAAACATCTGGAAATTTATTTTTATAATATATACCTTTAAGTATATTTCTCATTTGTTTTTCAATTATTTTTGGCATATTATTAGGAGAATACGCTCTAATCCAAATATCATAATATTTATCATTATTTTTATAAATGAATCTATTTGGAATATCACCAAAAAGTTCATTTCCATAAAACATATCACCTGATAAACTTTGAATAAAAGCTATATTTGTAATATCACCAATTTGCTTTTTTAGTACTATTTGAGAATTATTTATTTTATTCCATCTATTTAAATTTATATCTTTTAAATCTGTTAGTGTAATAGTTTGAATATAATTTTCTAATTCATCTAAATGTTGTTCTATTAAATCAACTATAGAGCCTGTACCTACAGCTGTTATAACTAAATGTATTTTTTTTTCTTGCCGTTCAAAAGTCTCTTTTATTTTTTGCTTAGTAACAAAAAACTGAGTAGGAAAATTGTCGGCACTATCAAGAGAAGAAATATCAAAGTCATAATTTTTATAAAATTGGTAATTCCAATTTCCAAATAATTTTTTAGGATTATAAGGTAAAAAATTTAAATAAGGACTTCTTGAAACCATTTTATAAACTTTTACCTAATTAATTTTTAATCGCTAAATGGTTGTATTTTACAACATCTGATAAAAAGTTAAAAGTTTTTATTTATTCTTTTAACTTTTTATTCATTACTCATCAAGATGGCTTCTAACAAACCAAGCTAATTTTTCATGTTCTTGCAATAATCCAGTTACAAAATCACCTGTTCCTACATCAGCATATTCATTATTAAATAACTCTATATCTTTTCTTAAATTTCTTGCTAAAGCTTCATGATCAGCCAAAATATTAGCTAACATTTGTTTTGATGTTAAGTTTTCTTTTGTTTCTTCTTGCAATCTAGTTTTATTTAAATATTCAAAAAAACTACCACTTGCTCTATACCCTAATTGTCTTACTCTTTCTGCGACTTCATCAATTAAACCACTTATTTGTTCAGCTTGCTCATCAAAAAGTTTATGCAATTCATTAAAATTTATTCCTTTTACATTCCAATGATAATTTTTTAATTTTGTATATAAAACAAATTCATCTGATAAAATTCTATTTAATAAATCGCTACCAGATTTTAAACTTTCATGTGATAAACCAATTTCTACTTTCATAATAAACCTCTTTTATATTAAAAATAAATTTAGAATAATTCTAATTATAGAATTAAAATAAAATATAGTCAAGTACGTTTCTAAAAAAAATGTTATCATTAATAAAAAACTTTTATTTTTTTAGCAAGAAAAGTTAAGTTTTGACTAAAATATACTTAACTATTTATTATATATAAAAATTATTTTTTGAGGTATTAAAAATGTCTGGTTCAATAGATGGTGGAAAATACTTAGGAAGCGGTTTAGGTAGCTTTGATGTTAAAGTTGATAAAGCGGCTGTAGCAGGAAACCAACAAAAAGCTAGCGATGCTATGGCATCTGCAAAATCAACTTTTGGAGCTGAAGTTGTTGTTATAGACAGTCAAGGAAATTCTCAAGTTCATAAAATGTCTATAAAAGAGGGGGTTTTTACAAAACCAAAAGCAACTGCGGCTGGTTTATTAGCTGTAGATAACCTTGCTTCTGGAGCAAATGTAGATAAAACAAAACCTTTAGCTATTGATGCAAACATAGCTGCTGCTTTTGGTGGTAAAGTTGCTATTTTTTCTGATGAAAAAGATAAAACAGCTGTTGTTGGTCAAGATAGACAAAAAGTTGCAGCAGATTATTTAACAGCACCTACTGATAAAAAGGTTAATGCAGCTTATGTAGTAGCAGGAGATGATAATTTTGTTAATAAACAAATGGCAAAAAATGTTACTAGCTCTTTAACTGCAAATTATAGAAATTTAGGTGAAGCAGGAACTTCTATTAATTTATTAAAAGATGGTCAAGTAAAAACTGCAATGAATTCTCTTATTTCAGAATTAAACACCTTAAGTGCTAGTACATCACAACTTGAAGGACAATTAAAAGATAGAACAAATAAATATAATACAGATATAGCAAAACCTCAAGATAGATTAAATAATGCTAATTCAGCTTGGGCAAAAGCTAATGATAATGAAACAGCTAAAGTTGAACAAGCTTCAGAAGCTGTAAGAGAAGCTCAATACCCAGGAGTTCATGATGCTGAAAATGCGTTACAAAATGCTAAAAATATGGTTACAGATGGAAAAGCTTACTTAGAAAATGCCGTTCAGAATGTATCTAAAGCTCAAAACAATGTAAATAGATTAGAAAATTTAAAAGAAAACTCTGAAAATCTTAGAGTTGAAAATAGAGATTTAGAAAGAGATAACAGACAAATAGAAGGCAATATGGTTACATATATGTATAGCAGAAAAGAACAATTATCTTCTTTTATGAATACATTAAATAGTAAAGCTCAATATTTTGACGATCTTGCAGCTCAAGAATCAAGAAAACAGCCTGCTCCAGCTGGTGCTGTAACAAATGATCCATTTAGCAATGGTGGTGGAAATAAACCTACAACAGGTGGAGTAAATTCAGACCCATTCAGTAATGGTGGTGGTAAACCTACAGGAAATGTAAATTCAGATCCATTTAGTAATGGTAGTAAACCTACAGGTAAACCTACAGGTGGAGTAAACGCAGACCCATTCAGTAATGGTGGTGGTAAACCTACAGGAAATGTAAATTCAGATCCATTTAGTAATGGTGGTGGAAATAAGCCAACTGGAAATAATATAAATTCAGATCCATTCAATAACGGTGGTGGTTCTCAACCTGCTGGAAATTATAGAAATGATGGTCTTTTACAAGAATACAGAAGAAAAGCTCAAGAAGTAAAAAGTGATATTACTACTTTAGATATGAGAGTAAAAGGTCTTAACCAAGCAATAGGCTATGCTAAAAACTATGGTATGGAATCATCTGCTTTTAGAAATGCAGTTAGCTCTTTAGATGCTGGTAAATACAATAGTTATGATTATGTATTTAATGGAAAAGATAGAGATTATTTCAGCGATCCTTCAAGTGACAGAGCTGTTATAAGAAATGAATTTGTAGTTCCTTATGATCAAAACAAAGATAGAATGGCTAGAAATAATAATGCTATTAGAAACAATATGAATGAATATAACAATAATATTGGAAATGCTAATAAACAACTTCAAGATGCTACAGTAGCTCAATCTCAAGCTTCTGGAAATTTAGCAGGAGCTCAAAGTGCAGTTACTCAATATACAGCTGAATTACAAAGAATAAATGGAAGACCAGCTCAACCAGATAGTAACCCTTCTGTTAAAACAGCAAAATCAGATCTTGATAAAACTGTAAAACATAAAGAAGCTACAGTTGGTGAAAATGCACCTCTAACAAAAGAGAAAACAACAGCTCAAGGTGTAGTTGATCAAATAAACAAAGATTATACTACAGATAAAAATAGCATTAATTCAAAAATAGCTGATAATGCTAACAACGCTCAACAAAAAATTAATCAAACCAAGAAAAATATTGGAATTTAATAAATAGTTATAAAAAGAGTTATCTGAAAAGATAGCTCTTTTTTTTTAATATAAAAAATAATTACAGAAAACAGTGTGTTTCAAACAGTGTGTTGTAACACACTGTTTTATCTATTCTCATATTTTTAGCCTACAAATTTATAATTAGATATACTTAAAATTATTATAAAAACACACTAGATTCCGTATGCTACTACGGAACGACAAAGTGTGTTTTTCTTATTTTAAAACTATAAAAAGTTGCTTATAGTCATCCTCAAGTCATGCTGAACTTGATTCAGTATTGATTCAGGATCTAAGCAACTTTTACAATTAATTTTGTACTTCATTTATAAGGGTGTAGCTATATTAATCTATATAAGCTTTTAAGGGTTATTAAGTTAATATAAATTTTACTTATAAATTCTTTAAAAACAAGAAAGTTTTTAGCTCTTAGCTATATAATAATAATATAGATATTTTTATTTTTGGTTTTTATGGCAGTTTCATTAGGGTCAGTAAATACAAATAGCGGAATAAAGCAAACTCCTGCTGATGCTACAAGAGTAAACAATAAAGTTTCGATTATTAAAATTAATAATCCCACTATAAATATTGCTAAAGATAAAAATAATGTTGTTGAACCGCCTAAATCTGATCTATCCGCAAAAGAATTAATAAAATTAGTTGATGAAACATGTACTACTGGTTGCTCTGCTGATGAACAATTTGAAAAAACCGAAAGAGGTTTGGTTTCTCTTACTAGTACAGTTTTAAGCCCTGTTAATGCTCCTATTGTAGCACCAGTTAAAGCTGTTTTAAATACTATTTCCACAGGAAATACAGCAGAAGATTTGGTAAAAAGTGTTAATGAAGGTAATTATTTAGATGTAACAACTAATTCTGTTAATTCTGTTAAAAACTCTTGGGGTACAGCTGTAAGCGTATCTACAGCACTAGAAGTAACAGCAGAAGCAGCAGCTAAATATAAATTATTATCCGTAAGCAAAGGAGCTGTAATTGGCACTAAATTAAAAGATTTTAAAGCAGTGGCTAACAAAGTTGCTTTACCTTTTGCTGTAATAGGAACCGTAATTTCTGGAGTAGATACTTTTAAAGAAGGTAAAAAAATATCAGATAGAAAAGATTTATTAACAAAACTAGAACATATTGATAAAAAGGGCGGAGTTGCTCAAAAAGATATTGATTCTGCCAAACAAAAAGTAAAAGATGATATTAGTAAGTTAAAAGTTAATACTTCTTTAAAAGCAACTTCTTTCACACTATCAGCTATCTCAACTACAGCACTTATAGTAGCTGTTAGAAACCCAGCAAAAGCAAAAACAGCTATGACTGTTTCTATTGCAGCTAGTTTGGCTGGGGGTATTGCTTCTGCTTTTTCAGATGCTGAGTATAGAAAAATAACTTCTAACTTTGTTTCTAAAAAACTACATCTTTCTAAATAATTTTAGTATTCATTTATCTTCCATTCTCCATCTTCAAAGATAAATAAACCTCCACCATTGAAAATTTTATTTTTATACCATTTTGCTCTGGCTTCTTCTAATTTCCAAGCTCTAATATAAAAATCGGGTTCTTTCTCAGCTAATTTAGCTATTTTTTCTTTATAAGCATTGGAAAAATAATAAACACTTTCTTTCAAAAAACCGTTTTCTAACATTCTTTGTAGTTGCAAAACAGTAGCCCATTTTGCCTCATATTCTTTTATTTTTTCATTTTTTTCAGTTTCAGTTTTTAGTTCATTCGCATATACATTAAAAGATAGCGATAAAGATAATAAACTAAAAATTAAAGTCTTGATTAGTATTTTTTTTGTTTTCATAGTTAAAGCTTTTTTAATATTATATAATTCCGCAAAGCTCTGCTTCAAGTAGTATTAAATCTCGAAGAAAGTCTTAATTTTATTATACAATTTAATTTTAAATCTTACTTTAAAATTTATCAATATAGAAAATATTTATTTGATTATACTCAAAAAGAATTGGTTTACATTTTTTCAGTCAGTGAGTCTATATATGAAAAAGTGCAAACTATAAAATATTTATTTGATTACATTCTATTTATTAAATCAGCTAATTTTTCTTGCATAACATTTATAGGTAAATTTACTTTATTACCATGACCAGCTAAAACCCACTCAAAATTATAGTTTTGAAGTTTTTTCATAGATTCTTTTTGAATATCCCAAGAATACCAACAAGCATTTCTAAAAGCATGTAAAAGCTGTTTTTTAGGGTTCCAACATAAATGATCCCCTGTAAAAAGATATTTATTTTTATATAAAAGAACAGTACTTCCTTTGGTATGTCCAGAAACAGGAATAAATAAAAAATCTTCTATTAGAGTTTGTTCTTCATAACCTTTTAAAATAATATCTGCCTTGGGATAAGCATTTAGTTCGTCTTCGTGTATAATTGTTTTTGCTTTAAATTTTTCTGCAAATTTTTCTGCGTCAGCTATATCATCTCTATGTGTAAGAAAGATATATTTTAAACCACCTAAATCTTCTATTTTTTTTACTATATGACTTAAAAATTTTGGTGAATCTATTAACCAATTACCGTTTTCTTCTTTTATAAAAAAGCTATTAGCTCCAAAAGATTTTGGTGAATTAAAACCACAATAATAAATATTTTCTGTTAAATTTAGAGGGAAAGTAGCTAAAGCTTCTTGTAAATCATTTTTATCTTTTACACCAATAGAACCAGTAGGACAACAAACTAAAGCTTGTAAGGCTTTTTTGGTTTCTATAATACTTGTAGGTTGATGATATACAGAAGAATAATCTCCATTTTCTATAAAAGTCTCTGGAGCTATTTGCCTACAAGTATCACAGTCTATACAAGTAGAATCTACAAAAAAGTTTCCTTCTACATTAGTAAATAAGCTTTTATTAGGGTTAGCCATATAGTTTTTAAATATTATCTATAAGCATCTTCTGTTAAAGTTTTTATTTTATCAGCTAATTCTTTAGTTAAATCTTCTTGTTTTAAAACCCATTCCCAATTTCCATCTGGCTTTGAAGGCATATTCATTCTAGATTCAGTGCCTAAACCTAAAGCATCTTGTAAAGCAAAAATAAACATATTAGAAACAGAATTCATTCCTAGTTTTATAAAATCCCAATGAATATTTTCTCCAGAAGAATTTGAATAGCGTAAAAAGTATTCTTTTTCTTTCTCTGGTGCTGTATTAAACCAACCTAAGCAAGTATCATTATCATGAGTACCTGGATATACTACGCAGTTAGTTTTATAGTTATGAGGTAAAAATGGATCTTTTCCTGTATTAGTGAAAGCAAATTGCAATATTTTCATACCAGGAAATTCAAAATAATCTCTTAATTGTTCTACTTCAGGAGTTATTATGCCTAAATCTTCTGCAATAATAGGTAAATCGCCTAAATGATGGTTAATAGCTGTGAATAATTCTTTTCCTGGGGCTTTTTTCCATTGACCTGTAATAGCATTAGGAGAACCATAAGGTATAGACCAATAAGATTCAAAACCTCTAAAATGATCTATTCTTACAATATCAACTAATTTTAAAGTCATTCTTATTCTTTCTACCCACCAAGAAAAGCCTGTTCTATACATTTCTTGCCAGTTATATAAAGGATTACCCCATAATTGCCCAGTTTCGCTAAAATAATCTGGAGGAACACCAGCAACTTCTATAGGAGTCCCTTTTTCATCTAATAAAAAAAGCTCCTGATTTGCCCATACATCAGCACTATCATGAGCAACAAAAATAGGAATATCACCAATAATTTGTATACCTTTTTTATTAGCATAATCTTTTAAAGATAACCATTGTTTGAAAAATTGGTATTGAAGATATTTATGATAAAAAATTTCTTCTCCAAATTGATAATCAATTTCGCTCAAAACAGCAGGCTGTCTTTGTACTATTTCAATTGGCCAATCTACCCATGTTTTACAATCATTTTCTCTATTTTCCATTTTAGCTTTTTCAAAAAAATGTTCTTTTAAAGCCATAAAAACAGAAAAATCTTGTAACCAATAATGGTTTTCGTCACAAAAATAAAAAAATCTATGTTTTTCTTCTTCAGAAAGTTTAGTTTTAAAATTTTCAAAAGATTTTTTATACAAAGGATTTTTTAGTTCTTCCATTTTTTGATAATCAACTTTTTCTTTAGAAAACTCTGGTAAATTAGATAAATCTTCTTTGTCAAGATAACCTTGTTTATAGAGCATTTCTGGGCTGATTAAATTGGTATTACCAGCAAAAGCAGAATAACAAGCATAAGGAGAATTTCCATATCCAGTTGGTCCTAATGGTAAAATTTGCCATAGTTTTTGACCAGCTTTTTCTAGAAAATCAACAAAATTATATGCCGAAGATCCTAAATCTCCTATACCAAATTCACTTGGTAAAGAAGTTGGGTGCATTAATATTCCGCTTGCTCTTTTAAATTCCATTTTTTACTCCAGTTAAATTAGAAGTGAAAAGTTAAAAGATTTTTTCATCTTTTTACTAATTTCTTTTCACTTTTTACTTTTCACTATTTATTAGACATTTCTTTTTTTATTTTTAATTCTTCTAATTTTCTTTCAAGATTATCTATTTCAGAATCAAGATCTCCTGATTCTTCTGTTTTTGTAGGTCCAACTTGGGTTTTTATTGCAGAAGTCATATCTTGAAACATTTTAGAAACTTTACCCATTTTTTCTTCTAAATCTTTTTCAGTATTCATTAATTTTTCTCTAACTTCAGAAACGAATTTTTTTGCATCAGCATCATGTAATGTTCCTTTTTCTACATAAGAATTAGCAACTTCTTGTACTTTTTCTGATGCCATAGCTACTACTTCAGCTTGAAATAAAAGTGCTTTTTTTAATAAACTTTCTACCATATCTTTACTCCTATAAATTTTAATTTATTATTTTTATCTTATTCTAATTTTAACCTAATTTTAAACTTTACGCAAATACTTTTTATATTATTTTTTTATTTTTTATAAATAAAATATAGTTTTAAAATAAGAAAAACACACTAGATTCAGTATGCTACTAAGGAAGGACAAAATGTCTTTTTATAATAATTTTAAGTATAGCTAATTATAAACTTGTAAGCTAAAAAATGAGTGCAGCTATAATTCTATAAGATTAAAAATAACAACTACAAAATTAAATTAAAGTAATTTAGTTAAAATTTCAGATGTATATTTTTCCCATAACATTTCAGATGTATCTATTTCTATAAATTTTAACTTAGTTAAATTAAGAGCTTTTTTTCTATTATTTTTAGAATTTAAATAAGCTTCAAAAGCTTTTTCTTTAGAACCAAAAAAATCTATAGCTAAAGCTAAACCATCATGCTTAAGATCTGCATGATTAATAGCTCTATCAAAAATTAAATTATCAGCATAATCTAAAAAAACTATTAAAAAGTTATCTTTAAATAACTCTTCATCTATTTCTTTGTACAAATTCCAATCTTGTATAAGAGCATAATAAGATAAATGGAATCTTTCTAATATCTTTAATTCTGAATTAATATTTAATTTTTTTAATATATTATATAATCTAAAACATTTATCTATATCAGAATTATTAATATCTTTTATTTCTTCTGTTAAATCACCAAAAGTTTCATTTTCATCATATAAAATATAATCTATATTTTTTTCTTGCAATTTTTTTTCTAATAATTTTATTATTATAGATTTACCTGCACCACTTAAGCCTTCAATAATTAAATTTTTCATAAAAATAATAAACCTTTTTATAACAATTTATATTCTTTTATAGATACCTTTGTATTTAATTTTTTTTGTAATAGCTATAGAATAACTTAAAATTTTAATAAATAAAATCATATTTTTGATAAAGCTTATAATTAGCAAAGCTTGTTTTTAATTAAGTGACACTATAAAATAAAGGATTGTAAAATAAATATTTTTGTAAAACTCACCCCAACCCTCTCTAATGACTTCTACCGTACCCACATCTATAAAGGGGGTTGAAAATAACTTAGAATATGTGTTAGAGTTAAAAATATTAAAAAGAGCTATAAAATAATGAACGAATTTGATAATATAAATTTTGGAGATAAGAGATTGAATAATAGATGTAGAATAATATTCAATTCTTTTTTTAAAACAATATTGGTAAAGCATACCTAATAGTTTTGAAGATTGGTCAGGGACAAAGCTTGTTATAGATTTTATGATAATAAAAATTTTACAAGAGAAATTAATGAATAGCCATTATGAAAAGACAATAAACAGTCTTTTAAATGAGAAAGTAGTATTAAATGTTCAAGATACAACAGAGATTAAATTTTACAACATAAATCAAAGAAGGAAATGGGTAGAATAGGAAATTCTAATTGCACAGGTTTAATGGTTCATACAACACTATCATTGACAAGCGAAGGAGTTCAGTAGGAATATTAGAGCAGAAAATATGGACAAAAAGTAAAGAGTTAGTATCAGAACGCAGTAAAGAATATAGAATAAAGGAAAGTTATAGGTGGATAGAATCATTAATATCAATAGACAAAGTTTTTAATGAAGAACAGGTTATAGTTACGATAGGAGACCGTGAATCAGATATTTATGATTTGTTTTTAGTTGATAGGAAGAGGAATAGTCATTTACTTGTAAGAGCAGCACAAGATAGACTTATAAATCATGAAGATAAGAAATTATTTAAAGGGTTAGATAATCTTGAGGTTAAAGGAAATTTAGAAGTTGATATATCTAGGAAGAAAGGAGTGTCTTCAAGGAAAGCTAAATTAAACATTAAATATATTGGTGAGATAAAAGAACCTAAAAATCATAAAAAATATACATAGTGTATCTTTAAATGTAATATTGGTAGAAGAAAAATCGGGAAGGCAAAGAGCCTATAAGATGGGTTCTTTTGACAACACTAGACATAAACTCACTTAGAAAGATGCTATAAAATATGTTAGATGGTACAGTTATAGATGGTTAATAGAGAGATATCATTATGTATTAAAAGAGTAGTTTTGCCACATAGAAGAGCTTCAATTAGATTCATCAGATAAGATACAAAAAGTATTAGCTATGTATTCTGTGGTTTCTTGTAAGTTATTAAACATGACTTATATTGTTGAAAAGAACCCAGCTAAGTTGGCAAACCTTTTTCAAAAAAAGAATGGAATTTAATATATATATTAGTAAATAAAACACCTAACCTACCTAAAGAAATACCAAAATTAAAAGAGGTTATTGTCTGGATTGCACGACTTGGAGGTTTTTAGCAAGAAAGGGTGATGGTTTTTCCAGGTGTAAAAGTTCTTTGGAGGGGCTTTATTAAATTTAAAACTATCCTAGAAGCTACTGAAATACTTGAATCTTTTAATAATTATACTTATGGGTAATGGTAAGCTAATGACTTAGAGAGGGAGCTAATACCTATTTACCCCTTCTCTTTTAGCAAAGAGTGAGTCTGAGCCGGTAGGCGAACTATTGCAGACGAAGAATTTGGTAGGGGATGAGTTATGAATAGTTCAGTACTAATTTGTATTTTATTTATACGGGAATACCTATAAATATACAAAATAAATTTAAGACTTCCTTCTATTTTATTATTTTAAAAACTTATATGGATAAAGAAAACTTAAACGAAAAAAAAGAAGTTAAACCTAGCTTTTTTGATTCTAAAGAAATGAAAGCTTTAAAAAAATATCAAATGTTATTTTATCTTCTTATTTTTCCTATAGTTGTTTTTTCTTTAGTTTATTGGAAAACAGAATTGCTAACATTTTCTATTATAGCTTATCTAATTTGTTTTTTAGGTATTTATTTTAATAATACAAGTAAAACTATTTTTCATTCTATGTTTCTTTATTTAGTAGTATTTTTTATAATAATATTACTTTTTTTAATTTTTACTTATATAGTTTTATCAAACTCTGCTGGGGATATAGGAAAAGAACTTTTGGAAGTTCTTTTTTCACTAAGAGAGAAATAAAATAGATTCTTCGTACGGGGTATTAAACCCCGCACGAAGTGGGGACGGGGCGTTGCCCCCGAACCCCCTTCTACACTAGGACTTAAGTCCGAAGTATTCAATAAGAATAAAATTATTTAAAAATCATATGTTTTAATCCATATACGGCAATATTAGGATTTTCTATTAATCGTCTTCTACAATAAGCCAAAGCATTATCCCAACTAAGAGCAAAAGGTAAATAAAGCCTAAAATTTATTTTAGCATTAGAAATATTAGTACTTTTACCATTTAATAATCTTTTTAAATATTCACCAGACATTAAATCTTCTTGTAATTTTTCTTTAGGAACACCTAAAAGCATTTGTATCTCATATCTAGTTGGTTCTATGTTATTAGGAATAATAACTTCTTCAATAAATCTTTTTATATAATGCTCATCATGAGAAGCAAACTCTACAAAAGCACCCTTATCAAAAAGTTTTTTTGCATATTCTAACATTAAATCTTTCATTTGTTTTTTATCAGTAAGTGCTAAAGATGATGGCTCATTATATATTCCTATTACTAATCTAACTCTAGCTCTGCTATCAAATTTATCTAAATCATTTCTACTTCTAAAAAGTCTAGTTTGCAAAACAGTACCTACATTATCTAATCCAGCATCAAGTAGTTTTAGATAAGTATTCATAGTAAAATCAGTCCATTGATGATCTTCCATTTCTACCGTAACTCTTACATTATGCTCTTTTGCATAAGAACAAATTTTATGAATATTTTCATAACAACCTTCCCAATCCATTTTTTTGTTATTTAAAGTTCCATCAGGATTTTTTTCAACAACAATAAAACAAGATGGTTTTAAAGAGATTGATGGTTGTGTATAACTATCAGGAAAAGCTGATAACTTAGATATTTTTCTTGCAATTTCTAAGTATAAATTAACAAAAACATTAATATCTTTGCTAGATTTTACATCTTCACCCAAAGCATCAAGAGTTGATAAATACTTTTTTTCTAAATATATTTCTTCTGATTTTTTTATAACTTTATCTTCAGAATCTCCTCCTATATAAGGTTTTGCAAAAAACTTTATAAAAGGATTAGGTAATACTTTTATTAACTTAGGATCCATTTTTTATTTCTAAACTATTATTTTTTAAACTATATTATGAATTATCTGACCATTTTCAAGATCATAGGTATTATATTCTAAAATTCTTTTTCCGTATATATGAAAACTTATTGATAAAGAATCTGTAGGGTTTTTGATTAAATGAATCTCTTCATCTGGAGGTAAAAGGTAACATACATCATTTTCTTTTGCTGGAAATTCTTGATATGGACTAACATCATAAGAATTTTCATCTATTTTAGTCATAGCATATTCTGTAACATGCAAGTTATTATGATAAACGCCCATAAGCCCCCAAGTACCATGATCATGGACTGGAGTTTCTGAGTGTCCGTCCCAAGTAAAAACTTGAACTACAAAACCATGTTTTTCACTAAAAAAAACAGTATTATCTATTCTTCCATATAAAACATCATCTATATATTGTTCTGTGAGTAAATTTTTATTATATAAAAGTTTTTTTAATTCAGAAGCTCCAGCAGTTACTACCTCTTTGTAGTTTCTACTTCTATCAATAATTTGCTCTAAGTTATGAGCAAAACTTTCAAAAGTATGCATTTTTATTATTCTATTTCTTCATCTTTTTTCTCATTGATTTTTACTGTTTCAAAAAGAAAACCAGTTTCTAAATCAACTGATAATTTTCTAGGATTTAATTTTCTATCAGAGTTTTCTTGAACATCTTGCCAAAATAAATCATAGTCTATATCTAGCTTTTTTTGATATGCAGCTAATCTCTTTAATTGAGATTGAATTTTAGCTTCTTGTTCTACCAAACTTTTATATTGTTCTAATTCTTCTTCTGTTAATTTTCTTACTGCTAATTTTTCTCTTTTATCAAATTTTTTTTCAAATAGTTCCTTTAGAAAATCCGGAACATTCTTAGAATCAAAAGCTTTGATATCAAAACTAATTTCTCCCGAACCAGATTTAAGTAAACTTTCTATCATAGACTGAAAGTATTTTGAAAAATCTTCCATATTTAAATTTATCCTTAAAATTTTAAATTATAAAATTAATTCCATAAAATTATTATATCACTTTAAAAGCAAGTTTAAAAAAAATATAATATTTTTATATAGTTAGCTAAAAAATAATTTTACTTCTTCATTATTAAACTTAGTATTTTTCTTATCATTTTTAATCATTTTTAGATAAAAATTATTAAATGAAATAATTAAGTCTTTATTTTTATAAAAAATATCAAAATAATTTAAATCTTTTTTAAGATATTCACTATTAAATTTTTCAAAGTTATTTAAAAAATAGCTAAATTTTTCTAAAGATTCGGGGATTTTTTTAAGTGTGTTATTTTTATTTAATTGTTTTTCATATTTTGAAAAGAACTTAGCACCTAAAGAACCAAAAAATTCTGCATAATCATAATAAGAATTATTATCAAAAAACTCTTTTTCTTTTTTAGTTAATTGAAAATTTCTATCTAAAGTTAAACCATAATCAGTTAGATAAAAAGTATCTCCATCTGTTAATACATTACCATTATGAATATCAAAATGTATAATTTCCTTTTTTATCAAAAAATCTATTGTATTAGTTATTTGAGTTACTAGTTCTTTTACTTTATGGGTATTTTTATTTAACCAATTAGAAATAACAAAGGGTATATACTCTAAAAATAAAACTATTTCATATTTTGCTTTTTTTCTACAAATTATATAATTACTTATATTTTGGTCATTATTCCATTTTTTTATATAATTATTATGTTTATCATAATCAATTTCAATATTATTTTGATCATTTTCGATAATTCTATAATGGTACATCAAAGGGAAATTTTCACATTCTTTAGATAATACCCAATTAGTAGTTTTTATATGGGTAACTAATTCTCTAAAAGCTCCAAACCCGGCAGATCCTACACCGTAATTATAAAAAGTTGGTAAATTATATAAATTTTTAGTAGAAAAAAGATTTTTATATTCTAATTCAGTTAAAGGAATCCTTTTTATAAATATTTTAAATTCATCCAAATTTATTATATTTATTTTTCCCCAAGATTTTTTTATACTATCTTTTTTTAAAATAGTATTTAATTTTTCATTATCAAAATGAGCTAGTTTATTACTTATTTGATAGTAGTTAGTTATTCTATTAGTTAATTTATCATTCATTTTTAATTAGATAATTTTTTTTCATATAATTCTAAAATATTTATTATAGTTATTACTATAACAGGAGCTAAAAATAAACCGATAAAACCAAATAATTGAACTCCACCTAACATAGAAAAAACTAAAGCCAAAGTTCCTACATTAGTTTGTCCTCCTACAATTATAGGTCTAACTATATTATCGGACATAGTTATTACAATTGCACCCCATAAAAACATTAATAATGCAGAAAGCCAACTACTAGTAAAAAGTAAATATAAAGTTATAGGGAACCAAATAATAGCAGAACCACCTAATGGAAAGAAAGAACAAATAAAAGTAGAAAAACCCCAAAAAAGACTAAATTTAATATCAGCTACAAAATAAGCTACAAAACCTAAAAAGCCCTGAGTTAAGGCAGTTAATATTGTTCCTAAAAATATGGCTCTAATCCCTTTAGCTGAATTTTCTAATAAAAAATTTTTATCTTCATCTTTCATCGGGACTAATTTTTTTATTAAATCTAAATAAACATCACTATCTCTAAATAAAAAGAATAAAGATAATAAGATAAATGCTATATTTACCAAAACAGATCCTATATTTCCTAAAATACTTTGAGATTGTTGTAAAGTAAATTTAGTTATATTTCCAATATAATTTTTTATCAGTTCTACAAAATTTATATTAGTATTAATTCCTGCTGCTTCTGCATATATTTTAGCTTTATCATACCATTCTACTAAAAAAGGAGGTATTTGAGAGCTATAATAATTATAATCATGATTTTTAGAGAAAAAATCTGTTACAGTTGGAAATATTTCTATCATTTGAGAAATAATCACAAACATAAAAATAAACCCTGGTATAAGTAAAAATAAAAAAACTATGAACGTAGATAAAAAAGAGGCATTAGTATCACTTTTTACTTTATCTTTAATTTTTTTATGTAGTGGATATAAAACAGTAACTATAAAAATTGAAAATACAATTATTTGCCAAAAAGGTTGAAAAATTAACCAACCTAAATAGATAAAAAATATAGCAAATAAATAAAAAAACTTATCTTCTATTTTATTTTTATAATGATTATTTTCTAAACTTTCAACTAAATTTGTATCATTGTTTTTTTGTATCTCATTTTCTTCATTCATGTAAAGCTTGCTCTTTATTTAAATTAGATTGCTTATTTATAATATATTTTATTGTTTTATGCAATGTTTATAAATAGTAGTATCAAAAAGTTATTAATTATTGGTATTTGAATCAGAAGTGAAAACAGGTTTTAAAGGATTAATATCTAATATTTTTATGTCTGTTTGTTTTTCTTTAAAATTTACTATCTGAAAAGTATCTTTTAGCATCATATGATCGGAAAAAATAATTGGAAGTTTCATTTTTTTGAAAGTTTCTATTTTACTTTTTTGATGTTCTGATGCAGCTAAAACAGCATCACCAGAGGAAAATTCACTTATTTTATTAAAAGAATATATTAATAATTGTTCATTATAATCTTCATAACCAGAATGAACTAATAATCTTATAATATGCGGTAAATCCTTTGATGAAGGTATTATTTCTAAAGAAGCTACTATATTATTATCTTTTTCTATAACATAATGTAAATTAGTTATTTTTTTAGTATATTCTTTTATATATTGTGATACTTGCTGTATGGCACTAACTTGAAAATCAGAAATTTCTTTTTGCTCTACAATTCTTATATAAGAAGGTGTTGAAGATACATAAAGATCAAATAAACCTTTAGCATCTGAAGTTTTAAAAGGTCTAAAACCTTCTGGAACAGTAATAGTATCTTTTTTAAAACTATTAATTTTTTTTGCAGATACTTTAAAATAATGAATAGTCGTATATTTTCTAAAACCTAAGGTTTCAAAAAGTTTTATAGCGGTAAGATTTCTGACATCAACATCAATAGTGAATCTATTAACATTTTTATTCATATATTTATCAAAAATACATTCTAATAATTCTTTTGCAATTCCTTTTCCTCTTTTATCTGGAACTACAGCAAGATTTTCTATATGCCATCTAGATTGATCTTTACTTCTAGAACTAGTTTGTATAAGACCTATAATTTTTTTATCGGAGTCTTCATATACATGAATATCAAATAAATGTTTATACGGGTTTTGAAAAGCAGCTAAAACTTTTATAACAGGATATAATTTTTGCCATTTATCAACTTCATCAATTATATCAAAACCCCTTAATTTATATTCTTGATCAAAAACAGTAGAAAGAATTTCTTTTATTGCTTTAAAATCAGTATACTTTGCTGGTCTTATACAATTATTCATTTATAAATCCTTTAGCCGTGAATTGCTAGTCGTGAATCATGAATCGAAAACACCCTTTGTAGGTGTAAAAAAGAATTTATTCTTAAATTCAACTCACTACTCACGATTCACTACTCACGAATTTACTCAGGTCTAATAACTAAAATTGGAGTTTGTTGATCAGAATTTCCTGCTGGATTATTTAAAATCCATTTTTTTATTTGCTCAGAATCTTCTAAAGTAGAGGCTAAAATACGAGCTTTTTTAAGATCATTAGCATCTGCTATAGCAAAATCTACATTTAATTTACTTTTTAAATCATCTACTACTTCTTGTGGGTTAGCTGGGCCTAAAACAATAAATTTATCATAAGGAGCTATAGTTCCTGTAAGATCATCTATTAATTCAGATTGTAACCCAGCTAAAGTATAAAACCAGCCTGGTTTTTTTAATAATTTCATAACAGCACCAGCAAACATAGCATATAAAATTTTAGCACTACCTATTTGTTTTACTGCACTTTCCATACCATATGGGCTAGCCAAACTACCATCTGAATGAACAAAATAACATATTCTAGGTGAAACATAACTTAATTTCATACTTTGAGGTTGATTAAATCTTCCTTGTGTTATTGCAACAGGACTTTCTGCAATAACTACAATATCCCCTTCTTTTAGAAAATCACCAGCATATTTTTTTAAGACCTCAGCCAAATCATCACTTTCAGTAAGTAAATGCGTTTTTACTGGGTATATTTTAGCACCAGATTCTTCTAATTCTTTAAAACTTTGTTGTATTTCTTTTTGATAAGGAACTAGTATTAAATCCTTTTCTTTATAATGGATACCTGTTCTTTCATAAGTTTCAAATTTTAATTTTACATCTACAGCATGAACTTCTTTTAAAAGATCTAAATTACCATAAAATTTAACTTTAACTTCAAATTCAACATTTTCTAAAGGATTAACTAAAAATGAATATAAATAACCATCATTTCTTACATATTCTTTTCCTAATTTAGGAATAACTTCAACATCTACTTTTAAATCATGCAAATATTTATCTTTAAATAAAACTTGTGTAAAAGGCTCTATTTTTACAAATGTAGCTTGATATTTAGGATTATAATTTCTAAAAAAAACATTTGCAGAAAAAACTTGTTCATTATTATCTATTTCTGATTCTGACCAAGTTATTTTATGCTCTTTAAATACTTCTATTCCTCTTTTATCTCTTGTTCTATAAAGTAATTCAAATCCTGCTATTCCTAATAAACCCAAAAAAGCAGCGTACTTTAACTTTTTACACATTTAATCATTTGACCTTAATTTACTATATACAAATAAATTCTACCAAAACAATTAGTATTTATTAATAAAATTTTTTTAATTTGGATAAATAATTAATATAGGATATTTTTGTAAAGTGTTAATAAGAGTTATAATATGCTCTGCTTTAAGTAATTCTGTAAAATTAAAAATTTGATAGATTTTATTCTTACTAGAGAATACCTCAGAGTTCTGCTCTGAGATTTCAGGGGGGTATGGTGGCAGAGCGAGGGTGTCCAAAAATCCGTTTTTACGAAAAATATTAGTAGAAAACCCAGTATTTTCGTAGGGGAAATTAAAAAGGGGTGCCCGTTTTTGGACACCCCCGTCTTAAATTCATTCTTTATAAAATGGTTGCACAAAATTGAAAATATTTAAATCGGACAATATAATAAGTGATTTTTGGGGTGGTTTAGCATCTATGTTAGTTGCTTTACCCTCTGCAATTGCTTTTGGGGTAAGTATTTATTCAGTTTTAGGCTCTCAGTATATTGCTACAGGAGCTTTATCAGGTATATTGGGGGTAATAGCATTAGGTATTATTACTCCAATTTTTGGGGGTACAAATTTATTAGTTTCGGCTCCTTGTGCACCTGCTGCGGCTGTTATTTCTGGTTTTGTTATAGAAAAAATGTCTATAGGAGGAAATGCAGATAATATTTTAATTTTAATAATGTTAATGGGTTTTTTATCTGGTATTTTTCAAGTAAGTTTTGGTTTTTTAGGTTTAGGTACTCTAATAAAATTTATGCCTTACCCAGTTGTTAGTGGCTATCTTAGTGGTGTTGGTTTATATATCATTGCATCTCAAACACCAAAGTTTTTAGGAGCACCAAAAAATGCTCATTTTTGGGAATCAATTTTAAATTCGGATTTATGGAAATGGCAAAGTATTGTTTTAGGAATTTTTACTATTTTTTCTATGATTATAGCACCAAAAATAACAAAAAAAGTACCCCCTGTTATTATATCTTTGCTATCAGGTCTTTTTTGCTATCTAATTTTAACCTTTATAGATAAAAGTTTATTAATTCAAGAAAATAACCCTTTTATTGTTGGAGCAATTTCTTCTAATAATACAGGTAATTTTTTTCAAGAATTAATAAAAAAATTAGCTTGCATAAAAAATGTTGAATTATCTGATATATATGATTTATTATTACCTTCTTTAACTTTAGCAGTTCTTTTATCTATTGACACTCTAAAAACTTGTATAGTTATTGATGCTCTTACTCATTCTAGACATAAATCTAATAAAGAACTAATAGGTCAAGGTTTGGGTAATATAGCTTCAGCATTTATTGGGGGAGTAAATGGTGCTGGGACTATGGGAGCTACTTTAGTTAATATATCATCAGGTGCTTCTAGCCGATTGTCATCTTTAATAGAAGGTATTTTTGCTACTTTAGCTTTTTTATTTTTGGGTAGCCTTATATCTTGGGTTCCTATTGCCTCATTAGCAGGAATTTTATGTGTTATCGGGGCAAAAATGATAGATAAAAATAGTTTAAATTTTTTTAGAAATAGTTCAACAAAATTAGATTTTTTAGTAATAATTGCTGTAATTTTGACATCTCTAACAGTTAGTCTGATAATGGCTTCTGCTGTGGGAGTTTTATTAGCTGTATTACTTTTTATTAGAGAACAAATTAGTACTTCTATAATACATAAAAAATCCTATGGTAATCAAGTATCTTCAAAGCACGTAAGAGTTGCAAAAGAAGTAGAATTATTAAAAAAATATGGTAATGCTTTAGCTATTTATGAATTACAAGGAAGCTTATTTTTTGGTACGGCTAATCAACTATATTCTAATTTAGAAAAAGATTTAAATGAAAAAAAATATATTATTTTAGATATGAAAAGAGTTCAATCTGTAGATTTAACAGCTGCTCATATTTTGGAACAAATAGAAGAAGTTTTGACTCAAAAAAAAGCTTTTCTTATTTTTTCTAGAGTGCCTAAAACTCTTCCTACTGGTCAAGATGTTCAAAATTATTTAGGGGAAGTTGGTTTAGTAAAAGAAGAAAGTAAAGTTAAAATTTTTAATGATATTGATGATGCTATAGAATGGGTTGAAAATGATATTATTAAAAATAATATTACAGAAGAAATTGATGAAAAATTATTAGAATTAAATGATTTTGAATTATTTAAAGGAAGAAAAGCAACTACTGTAGCAGATTTAGAAGCTAAAATAAAAATTTGTTCTTATAAAGCTGGAGAAAAAATATTTTCTTGTGGTGATAGAGGAGATGAACTATATTTTATTAGAAAAGGGACGGTTAGTATTGTTTTACCTATATCAGAAAGTGAAAGTTATCATTTAAGTACTTTTGGTAAAGGTAATTTTTTTGGGGAAATGTCTTTTTTAGATGGAGTAAATCGTTCTGCTTCAGCGTTTGCAGATACAGATATAGAATTATTTATTTTATCCCGTGAAAACTTTGAAACTTTTGCAGAAGAACATAGATCTTCTGGAATTTACTTTTTAGAAGGTCTTGCAAGTGTTTTAGCTGGTAGATTAAGATTAACTAATTCAGAACTAAGAGCATTAGATTCATAAAATTTATTTTTAATAAATTACTGTTATTTTTCAGGTATTAAAACTAATGTACCTAGGTTACTTTCCAAATATTCTGTATATTCTGTAACTTTAGCAAATCTATAATAAATTTGATTCATTTCCATTGTTTCACCCACATTTATTTTTATATTGTTTCTATACATATAATAAAAAATGCTTTCAAACAACTTAGTTACTTTTTCAGTTTCAACTAAACTTTTACCAAAATAAGCAAACTCTTTAATTCCGAAAGTATTATTTCCTTTGCTTACAAACCAAACACCATCATCTGTAGGTATTTTTATTAAATTAGTGAAAAATACTAAAGGAATATCTTTTCTCATACTTTTTAACATTTTAGGTTCTAATAAATCTTTTAAAATAATTTTATTAGTATAATTCCATGATTTTTCATCTAATATTCCAATGAAATCATCACTATTTAAGGCTAAAGCAATTTTATATAAAGAAATATATTTTTCCATAATATTTTTACTATTACCCTCATAATAACAAATAACTTGTGATTTATGATTTCTTGCTATTTCTTTTTGTTCAGGTTTCCAAAAAGAAGTATCTATTGTTTTATCCATTACTTCTTTAGGTACAGGTGCATTAAGACCAACTAATTTTATTTTATGATTATCGAATTCTATTTCATATAAAAATCCAACATTATCATTAGAATCTACTTTATTAGTTACTTTAAATTTAGATTTTAAAGGCTCTATTTTAGAAATATTATTTTCTAAGTTTTTTATATTTATCTTTGGCAATTTATTAAAAATTAATTCTATTGCAAAAGTATTATTTTTAATAGAATTATTATAGTTGTTTTTTTGTTTTTTCTTTATTTTATCATTTAAATTTATAGTTTCTGTTTTTCCTTCTTTAATACTAAATAAATTAATTATTAGTATTAATAAAATAATTTTTTTCATTTAAAATCCTCATAAAAAATAGAAATAATATTTATTAAAAATACAATTAAAAAATTAATTAATATTGTAATATTATAATATATTCAGTATTTTTTTAGGTAATAATTATATGTCAGGCGTAGGATTTAATAATCACAGTCTTCTTGCACAATCTTATGATAAAAATAAAGATGGCTTTGTTAATGAACTTCAAATTAGTGATAACTTAAAAAATAAAATAGATTCTAATAAAGATGGAAAAGTTAGTACTACTGAATTAGCTTCTGCTTTAAAAAAAGATTCAGTTCAAATCGTTAATTCTCAAATAATTGAGGGTTCTCCAATAAAAGTAGATACAGGAGCATTGAATGATTTAAAAAATATTAATACTATTTCAACTGGTTTTGTTTATTCTGTAAAAGATAAAGATATTTCAGATTTAAAAGGAACTGCTAGATTAGATGCTATTATAGATAATAATAGACAATATGCACATGCAATAAAAGAAATGGATAGAGGGCTTACTTCTATTTATAATATTAGTAGACAAAATAATAATAGTATTACTAGAGCTGTAAATTCAACTTCAGATAATGCCTTAAAAACAACTAGAAATCTTGAATTCATGAATTTAATAAATGATCTTGTTGATCAAAAACCAAATGTAAGTGATATTTCTATAAAAAAAGACCCTTTTAGCAATGGCTCTAATAATATAAATGATGATCCTTTTAATAAAAATACTCCATTAGAGCTTTATATAGATACTACTCCATTAGAAAATAGAAGAGAACAATTAAAAACAACCTATAATCTTTTAAAAAGTGCAATGGGAACAATAAATGAACAAACGACAAATTTACCAGATGTAAAACAAAGCGTTAAAGGAGTTGACAACTCAATTTCTAATGCTTTTTCAAGTATTAATGAAATAAAATCTTCAAAAGATTCTCCAAAAGAAGTAAAAAAGAAATTATATACTTTAGCAGATATGGAATCTGGTCAAGTAAAAGGTAGAGCTAAAAATTATGGTGAAGTTGGAGCAGGAATTGGACTTGTAGCAGGTGGTGTAACTGGATATTTATTAGGAAAAAATGCTAAATCTGCTGCTATAGGAGCAGGAGCAGGGTTAGCTGTAATTGGTGCAGCTTCTGCTTTGATTGGTCGTTCTATTGATAATAAACATAAACAAGCTTCTAGTGAATTAAAAGTTCTAGGTGATAATGTAGAAAAATATAATGTTGATTCTGATGAAGAAGCTTTAAAAGGTCATACGCAAAATACTTATAATAAAATTATTGAAGCAAGCAATAATCAAACTATTGATAATGCTATTGTAAAAACAAAAGAATTAAATGATATTAAAAAGCAATTATCAGGTGTAGAACAAAGAACTGCTAATATAGCTAAAGGTTATAAAATAGCTCAAACAGGTAAAAAATAGTTTCTTAATTAATTTTTTATTGAGCAAGAATTTAATAAACATTTATTAGTAATACCAGAATAAAGTATAAAAGCACCCATAAAAGTAGGTAAAATTAAATTAGCATCATAGTTTTTTGATAATAAAACATCAGTTAATAATAATAATCCCATAATTATTTGTATTAATCTTAAAATAGACATAGAACTAGGATTTTTTATTATATCAAAACCATTTGTTTTCCAAGCTACTATACCTCCTTTTACATTTATTGGATTAACTACGCCTAATTCTAATAAAATATTGCTTGCTAAATAACTTCTATTACCACTTCTACAAAATAAGTAAACTTTTTCATATTTTTTTAATTCATCAATAGAAGCTCTAATTTTATTTAAGGGAATATTTTTACTGTTAGGTATATTTTCACTCGAATATTCGAATGTACTTCTAACATCTACTATTATATAGTTATCTTGATTGCTTTCTGAAATTTTTTTTAATTCTGAAGTTGATATTTCATTTACCATTTAAAATCCACCCTATAATATACTATACCCTATATAGTATATAATTATAAGATAAAAAAATCAATTGTTTTATTACAAAATTTATAAAACACCTCTTAATACTATTATCTAAGGAATATACTAAAAAATTATTTTATTTAGGTAAAATATATCAACCTATAATTTAAAGTTTTTATAAACAATATTTGATAGATTTTTAAGAATATAATCAAAATTATAAGAATATATAATAAAATATATAAATTTAAATATATAAATTTAAATAACATAAATATTTTAAATAATACTCGTTTAAGTAAATTTATTAAATAAAGGTATTTTTTACTAAATTATATTTTTATATATTTATAATAGCCTGTTTAATTGTATATAAATTTTTAAAAAATACATATAATGTAATTTTAAGCATATACTCGTTTTTAATTAGTCTGATATAATTTAGAACAAAATTGCTAAAAAAGCAGTTTTGGAATTTTTTTAGTCGGGAGAAATATATGTTCGAACGTTTTACGGAAAAAGCAATAAAAGTAATAATGCTCGCTCAAGAGGAAGCTAGAAGACTTGGACATAACTTTGTAGGAACTGAACAAATACTTCTTGGTCTTATTGGTGAAGGAACAGGAATTGCAGCTAAAGTTTTAAAAAGTTTAGGTGTTAGTTTGAAAGACGCTAGAGTTGAAGTAGAAAAAATTATTGGAAGAGGCTCTGGTTTTGTAGCAGTAGAAATACCTTTTACACCAAGAGCAAAAAGAGTTTTAGAATTATCTTGGGATGAAGCAAGACAACTAGGTCATAATTATATTGGACCAGAACATCTTTTATTGGGTTTGATAAGAGAAGGTGAAGGAGTTGCTGTAAGAGTTTTAGAAAATCTAGGAGTTGAATTATCAAGAGTTAGATCAAGCGTTATAAGAATGTTAGGAGAAACTTCTACACCTACAAGTAGTCAACAAAGAAGTAAAACACCTACTTTAGATGAGTTTGGAACAAATTTGACACAACTTGCAGAAGAAAATAGACTTGACCCTGTAATAGGAAGAGAAAAAGAAATTGAAAGAGTTATTCAAATTTTAGGAAGAAGAACTAAAAATAATCCTGTTCTTATTGGAGAACCTGGTGTAGGTAAAACAGCTATAGCAGAAGGTTTAGCTTTAAGAATAGCTAATGAAGATATTCCTGATATTTTAGCGGATAAAAAAGTGGTAACTTTAGATATAGGTTCTTTAGTTGCAGGAACTAAATATAGAGGTGAGTTCGAAGAAAGACTCAAAAAAATAATGGAAGAAATAAAAGGTGCTAATAATGTAATTTTAGTTATAGATGAATTACATACCCTTATTGGTGCTGGTGCTGCAGAAGGTGCAGTAGATGCTGCTAATATACTAAAACCTGCTTTAGCAAGAGGTGAATTACAATGTATAGGAGCAACTACTATAGATGAATTTAGAAAACATATAGAAAGAGATGCTGCTTTAGAAAGAAGATTTCAGCAAGTTATGGTAGATGAGCCTTCTGTAGAAGAAACTATAGAGATTCTTAAAGGTTTAAGAGAAAGATATGAAAACCATCATAAATTAAAAATTTCTGATGAAGCCTTAGAAGCATCTGCTAAATTAGGTCAAAGATATATTGCAGATAGATTTTTACCAGATAAAGCTATAGATCTTATGGATGAAGCTTCTTCTAGAGTTAGATTAAGACACTCCTCTTTACCACCTGAAGCAAAAGAACTTGAAAAAGAATTAAAAATAGTAAATAAAGAAAAAGAAGATGCAATAAAAACTCAAGAGTTTGAAAAAGCTTCTAAATTAAGAGATAAAGAAGAAAGTCTTAAAACAAAAATAAGAGAAATGTCTCAAGAATGGAAATCTAGAAAAGATACCAAAGAAACTACTCCTGTAGTTGGTGAAGAAGATATTACTGAAGTAGTTGCAAGTTGGACTAATATTCCTGTAACAAAACTCTCTGAAGATGAAACAAAAAGACTTCTTCAAATGGAAGATATTTTACATAAAAGAGTTATTGGTCAGGAAGACGCAATATCAGCAATTTCTCGCTCTATAAGAAGAGCTAGAGTTGGTCTTAAAAACCCTAATAGACCTATTGGAGCGTTTATATTCTCAGGCCCTAGTGGAGTTGGTAAAACTGAATTAGCTAAAGCTTTAGCATCATTTTTCTTTGGAACAGAAGATTCTATGATTAGAGTTGATATGTCAGAATTTATGGAAAAACATGCTATTTCTAAATTAATTGGTTCACCTCCTGGTTATGTTGGTTATCAAGAAGGTGGTCAGATAACAGAATTAGTAAGACGTAAACCTTATTCTGTAGTTCTTTTTGATGAAATAGAAAAAGCCCATCCAGATACTTTTAATGTTTTATTGCAAATATTAGAAGATGGAAGATTAACAGATTCTAAAGGTAGAGTAGTAAGTTTTAAAAACACTATTGTTATTATGACTTCTAACATAGGAGCAAGAGCTTTAGAAAAAGGTGCTTCTATGGGATTCTCTATGGGTGGTGTTGATGATAAATACAAAAAAATGAAAGATGTTGTAATGAGTGAAATGAAAGAAAATTTCAGACCAGAATTTATTAACAGACTTGATGAAGTAATTGTATTTAGACAACTTATTGAAGCTGAAATAACTCAAATAGTAGATATAATGCTAAAAGAAGTTACAAATAGATTAAAAGAACAAGAAATAACAGTCGAATTTAGCGATGAAGTTAAGAAAATGCTTGTTAAAGATGGATTTAATCCTACTATGGGAGCTAGAAATATGAGAAGATCTATTTCTAAATTAATAGAAGATCCATTAGCTGAAGATCTATTAGTAGGTAACGTACCTAAAAATGAACCTATTGTAGTTAATCTTGCTGAAGGAACTAAAATAAAGTTAGATAAGAAAAACTCACTTGATTTGGATAAAAAACCAGTTGAAGTTTAAAAACTAATAATCAAACTTTAATAAAAAAGCTTTTACAAAATGTAAAAGCTTTTTTTATTTTAGCTTAAAAATTAAAATTAACCTTGTTTTAACCTTTGTAATAGTAAGTATTTTCCTTTTTATACTATAATTTTATTATCTAGTTTTTATTCATTAAAAAACTATATAACTATTTGAAATCTATTTTTATTTAGAGGATTAAAACAAATGTGTGTAAATTTTAATACAGTTAAAACTCTTCCTGATACTTCAAACACTCAGAATACACAACAAAAAGCTGAAGTTAAAAACCCTGAAACTCCTAAAGATCCACAATTATGTAATCAAGCAACAACAGAGCCAAAAGATGGTGTTTCAAAATCAATAAAAAATGCACTTAAAGAAGGAATTAAACCAGTTCCTGATAACATAAAAGGTCATTTTGATGAAATATTTCAACAAATAGCTCCTAGCCCAGAAAAAGTTGTTGAGAAGATAAGAAATTCAAAAGGTAAAGACCAAGTAGGAGCTTTAATTTCTTTCCAAAATACTATTGATAAAATGACCAAAGAAGATTTAAAAGATATGAGAGATTATCTTGTAAAATCAATGGCAGATCCTAATAATAAAGATGATGAGTTATTAGGTGAACTTTTAAAATCTGTTAATAAAGAATTAGATTCAAGAGGTAGTTCAAGAATTATATGGAATGAAATTCATCCATCGCATGATTGGGGTGGAGGAGGAATGGTTGAAAAATATTCATGTTCTTTCTCAACAAGAAAAACTAAAATATAAAAATGTCTGAGCTTACCAATAATCTAGATTTTTCTACATGGATAAAAACTAAAAAAGATAATGATTATTGGTATGTCTCTGATGTCCCTTATAATTATGGAATACTTAAATTTCATAATTATACAAATCTATTAAAAAATAACCAATTAAAATGTAAACAAGTTACGATTTTTGTTACAAATAGATGTGATCTAGCTTGTTTACATTGTGGTGTTTCAGCTAATGAGAGACAATTTTCAGAATTAACATTAGAAAATTTTGAAAAAATAATTTTACCTAAATTAAAAACAATAGGAGTTGAATATATTACACTATCTGGTGGAGAACCCTTTTTAAGAAAAGATATTGTAGAAATAATAACACTAATTAAAAAAGAAGGTTTTAAACTTGGAATTGTTAGTAATGGTTCTAAAATAAAAAAGAATTTTAAAAAATTAGATATATTAGCAATTCCAGATACAATAACTATTAGTATAGATGGATTAGAAAAAAATCATACAAAAATAAGAAAAAATAAAACTAATTTTAAAAAAGCTATAGAAGCTATTACTATTTTAAAACAATTTGAAGTTCCAATAGTAGCAGTAAGTACTTGTATTTACCCATATAATTTAAATGATTTGGAAGAACTCAAAAAGATTATTTTTAATTTGGGTGCAGATAAATGGATTTTAAGGCCAATTTCTCCTTCTGGAAGAGCTTCAGATATAAATGATTATTATTTAACTAATGAACAATTAAGAGATTTATTATTTTATATAAAAAATAATGTTGAAAATAATTATGATATTAGTATAGGAGCTGATATAGGTTATTTAGGCAAATTAGATAGTTATATTTATTTAGAGCCTTATTTTTCTTCTACAGGTTGGGATTCTATGATTATTTTACCTAATGGTGATATAAAAGGGTTTGATGAAATATATCTTCCAAAAGAAGGTAATATTTTAATTGATGATATAGAAAAAATATGGAAAGAAGGCTTTAAATATTACAGAGAACCTGAACTTCCAGATGATTGTTTGAAATGCGAATATTTTACTAGTTGTAGAGGTGGGTATATATCTGGAGCTGAAATGGGTAAAAGATGTATAAAACCCGTTTTAAAGATGCTATAAAATGACTGAATGTAAACAATGTTTAATAAAAGAAGGTACTGTTTTATTATGGGACTTTTTTGCTGTATCTAAAGAAGCTTATTTAGATACAGATAAAAAAATAACCAAAATAGTAATAAACAAAGATGGACTATGTAATTATTGCATAACGTTTAATAAAAATTATGATAAAGCTCATATAAAAAATGAATTGAGTATTTTTTGTTTTAATTCAAAAAAATCAGAATATCATTCTATAGTAGCACTTTCTGGCGGTAAAGACAGTATAACAGCTTTATATATAGCTGTTGTTATTTTAAAATTAAAAGTAATAGCAGTAACTTATGATAATGGTTTTATACCTAATAAAGTAATAGAACAATCAAAGCGTATTTGTGATTTATTGGAAGTGCCTTATATAGTAAAAAAAAGAACTCTTTATAATGAATTTAAACAAGAATATAAAAAAGATCAAGACAATATTTATCAAGCTATTACTGGTATAGATTTTTGTCAAATATGTTCTAAATATATTTATGAAGCTGTTTTTGATGTTGCTAGAGAATATAATATAGAAAAAGCCATTTTTGGTAATAAAATTTATATAGAATTAGAACCTAAAGTATCTTGTACTAAAAAAGTTTATATCAATAAAAATGAGCAAATAGTCGAAATTCTAAAAATAAATTTACTTTTTGCTATGGATATTAATACTCAAATACAGCAAGAAATTTTAAATTCATTATCATGGGAAAATCCTAAATTAAAAGGATATACTTCTAACTGCTTAATACCAAGTTTTGTAGAATTTGCAAGACAAAGAAAAATAAATACAAAACCAGATACTGGTTATATAGAAAGAGAATTAAGAAGTGGTACTTATTCTATAAATGAAGCTAAAAAACTTATTCAAGAACATTCTTATATAGATCCTTCTAATGAAATAGATGCTTTTTTTGAAAAAATCTAAATTTTAATAAATTATAAATTAATATGCTATAATTACTCAATAAATTAATCTTAAAACACTTTTTAAGTTAAATAATAGGGTTTGTCTAAAAAAAATACTTTAATTTTTTCAGAATAAACTTTAGGAATTAGATTTTAATAGAGGATAATAATGATAACATTAAAAACAGATAATGATTTAGCTACAATGAGAGAGTCTTGTAAAATTGCAGCTGAAGCACTTAATATGATTGAAAAATATATAGAACCAGGCATAACTACTATAGAATTAAATAAATTATGTCATGATTTTATGATAGAAAGAGATTGTTACCCATCACCTTATAATTATAAAGGTTTTCCTAAAAGTATTTGCTCTTCTGTAAATGATGTAATTTGTCATGGTATTCCTTCTGCAAAGCATAAATTAAAACAAGGTGATATTATAAACATAGATGTAACTGCCTATAAAGGTAAATTTACAAGAAAAGATATAGAAGAATTTTTAAAAAAGAACCCAAAAGGTTATTTTCCTAATTTTTTTGAAGGATACCATGGTGATACCAATAGAACCTATTTTGTTGGCAAAGTTTCACCTGAAGCTAAAAAATTAGTGGAAGTAACATATGAGTGCATGATGAAAGGAATTGAAACTGTAAGACATGGTTCTAAAATAGGTGATATTGGAGCAGCAATTCAAGAACATGCAGAAGCTCATAAATATTCTGTAGTAAGAGATTTTACAGGTCATGGAATAGGTAGAAAGTTTCATGAAGAACCTACTGTTTTACATTATGGCACAAAAGGAACAGGTATAACCTTAAAAAAAGGGATGACTTTTACTATAGAACCTATGATTAATATGGGAAAATATAATATGAAAATATTAAAAGATGATTGGACTGCAGTTACTGTAGATGGTTCTTTATCAGCTCAATTTGAACATACTATTTTAGTAACAGATAATGGTTATGAAATTTTAACTTTAGCTGATTAATTAGATAAAAAACTCAAACATTCTCTAATCATATCATCAGATTTAGATAGATTAGGGAATGTTTTTAATAACCAATCAATTGCATTTTTAATTTCATTATTAGAATAACCTAAAGCTATTAATACAGATTCAGTTTCTTCTAATTGTTCTAGTTTATCCGATGATACTTTTATTTCTGTTTTTATTTCTTCTGAACTAATATTTTTAAACGTTGAAATTTTTTCTTTGAGCTCCAAAATAATTCTTTGAGCTGTTTTTAATCCTATACCAGGTGCTTTTGCTAATTTTTTGGCATCATTAGAATAGATAGCTGTTATTATATCTAAAGAAGTGAATTCAGATAAAACACCCAAAGCTGTTTTTGTTCCAACACCAGAAACAGAATTTAATAAATTAAATACTTCTCTTTCTTCTTTGGTTTTAAAACCAACTAATTTCATAGTATCTTCTCTATGAATAAGAGTAGTAAAAATTTTTACTTCATCATCATGTTTTAATTCTATGCAAAACCTTTTAGGAATATGTATCAAATAACCTATTCCATTATTTTCTATTGATACTGTATCAATAAAAATTTCGTCTACTTTACCTTTTATAAAATTATACATTTAATTAAAAAGCTTCTTATACCAATGTTGAATTTTTAGTGTATTTAAAAGTTTATCTCTAGTTAAAACACCAGAATCAACTAACATTTCTCCTAACATTTTACTATTAGGGGTGTTACTTTTTCTGGATAAACAAGAGTCTATTTGATACTTATTAGCAAAACCAAATGCCAATAATAAATCTCCTATAAGAATAGGTTCTTTATATTTTTGTGCAATATTGAGAATAACAATATTTTTTTGTTGTGCAGCCATAAGATTGTTTAAAAAATTATATAATTTATCACCCTGTAAATCAGACGTTATAATATTTAAAGGTCTCATGCCATCTATTTTTGATAAAAATATAGTTAGATCTAATGAAAGAGTATTACCTGTTTTTGCTTGATTAATTATTTGTTGTCCTTCAGGTGTTATTTGAGGTAAAACATATTTCATACTATCATAAAAAGGCGGTTGTTTTTGTGTGGGAGGAGCTGGAGTAGATGGCTTTGAATAATTATCAAAATTATCATTATCATCATCATCATCATTTTCAAATGATTTTTCTGAAGTAAGGCCTTTATTAGCTCCATCAATTTGATCTGAATATTCTTCAAAATATTTACTAATAAGCATTTCCATTTCATACATCAATCTTTGTTGTCCTGTTTCTGGAAGTCTATTAGCATATTTTATAATATCATCAAAAGAATCTATGAAAATGTCATTATAAACCTTCTCATCTCCTTTTTTCATTCCTTTTATTCCACCTTGGAAGGAAGATCTAGACATAAAATCTTTTAGGTTATTTAAATCATCTTTAAAAGCATCTATATCTTTGTATCTTTTATCTGGATCTTTTTCTAAAGTTTTTAAAATTATATGATCTATATGAGGTAAAAGGTCTGGTATAACTTTACTCGGAGCAATTGGAGCTTGAGTTAATATTTTCATAATTACTTCCCTAGGAGATTCTCCCTCAAAAGGTAATTTTCCTGTCAAAAGTTCATATAAACTTACTCCAAAAGAATACATATCAGCTCTACCATCAACAGCATCTGGAGCTTGTAATTGTTCTGGAGAAATATATAAAATAGTTCCTTTTACATCACCAGGAGCACCAACTTTCATATTTTCATCACCAACGAATTTAGATATTCCAAAATCTGTAAGTTTAGAGATTCCTTTGGCGGTATAAATGATATTTTCAGGTTTTATATCTCTATGTATTACCTTATTCTTATGAATATAAGCTAAAGCATCACACATTTCATCTGCTATTTTCATTACTGTATCTATATGAAAAGGTTGTCCTTGCATTTTTAATATTTTTGATAGTGGAGAGCCTTCTATTAATTCCATTACAATATAATGAACATCTTCTTTATTTCCGATATCATATACACATACAATATTATTATGAGCCAAGTTAGCAATAGCAACTGCTTCTCTCTTAAAGTTATTTATATTATCTGTTTTTGTAATAAAATCCAAAGTTGGAGGTAGTTTTAATACTTTTATTGCAACTTGTCTTTTTAGCCTTTTATCATTAGCTAAAAAAACAGCACCCATACCGCCTCTACCTAGCTCTTTTACAATTTCATAATTATCTAAACTCATTTTCTTTTCTCTTTCTTAATTCAAAGACATAATATGTTGCTGATGGCATATAGCTATTGCTAAAGCATCTGCTGCATCATCTGGTTTTGGTATTTTTTCTAAATTTAAAATATCTTTTACACTATTTTGAACTTCATTTTTATCAGCTCTTCCATAACCAGTAAGGGCTATTTTTACTTGTAGAGGAGTATATTCATATATTTCTAAATTGTTAATAGTAGCAGAAAGTAAAATAACACCTCTTGCTTGGCTTACAGTTATAACTGTTTTTGAGTTTTTAAAGAAAAATAGTTCTTCTATAGCCATAATATCAGGCTTAAAAGTTTCTATTAGTTCATTCATATCATCAAAAATCATTTTTAGCCTTTTTTGCATAGGAATTTTAGAAGGAGTTTGAATTATTCCATAATTTAAAATGGATTTTATATCATTTCCTTCTATCTCTAATAACCCATATCCTACAGTTGCTGTACCTGGATCTATTCCCAAAACTAACATAAGAAAATTAATATTTAAAATATTCTGATGAAATAAACCTAGACTAGGTTCATCTTATCAATATATTAACAAGAAATTATATAACAAATTATGTTCTATTGATAGTACTTATGATAATTATTAATAGAAATTAAGAATCGCTCAATATTAATGCTTTTATTTTAATAATACAAATTTAAAATACTTTTTTCTTTTTTAGTTAACTTTTAAAAAGTCTAAAATAAAGTATTTTTAGAATAATTAATTTGTAAAAAGCTTAAAAATATTATATTATTTTTTATATGAGTTTAATTTATATTTAATTTTTGTTTGGTATTTTATAAAATGTTAAAAAAAGTTTTACTTTTTTCTTTATCTGTTTTAATACTTTCTTGTTCTTCTGAAAAAGAAAATGCAGATAATATTTCAAATAATTTAACTACATTCACAAATAAAAACGATAATATAATACTAGATACTAATTTAGGTGAAAAATTAGCTGATAATGAAGCTAATTTAACTAATATAATAGAAAATACTATAATTGAAAGCTTAAAAAAAGAATATCCATCAGGAATAGTTAAAAGAGATGCTCATGCAAAACATCATGGATGTGTAAAAGCTTCTTTTAAAATAAATAACTCAGCTGTTAATGATAAATTTAAAGTAGGAGTTTTTTCAGAAAATAATAAAGAATATAAAGCTTGGATAAGATTTTCTAATGGTAGTAAAAATAATGATACAGAAAAAGATGTTAGAGGTTTTGCTATAAAACTTATGGGAGTTGAAGGAGCAAAACTTTTAAATGAAGAATCAAATGAAAAAACTCAAGATTTTTTGATGATAAATAATTCAGCTATGTTTATAAATGATCTTAATGCATACATAGATTTAGTTAAAGCAACTTCTGGAGGTTCTATTGCTCAATTTGCATTAAAACACCCTGTAATTGCTTATAAAATATTACAAGCAACAAGTAAAAAAGTTGATTCACCTCTTAATTCTGATTATTTTAGTACTACTCCATATAAATTAGGAAATACAGCTATAAAATTTAAAGTTAAACCTTGTTCTACTTCAACAGCTAAGCCTGATAATTCATCTGATTTTCTAAGAAAAGAATTATCAAAATCACTTAAACAAAAAGACGCATGTTTTGATTTTCAAATTCAAGAAAGAAAAGGGACTTTTAATGATATGCCTATTGAAGATTCTACAGTAGATTGGAGCACATCAAATTCACCTTATATTACAATTGCAAGAATAACTATTCCTAAGCAAGATTTTGAAAGCCCTGAGCAAATGAGTTTCTGTGAAAATATGTCTTATACTCCATGGCACTCATTACCAGAGCATAAACCATTAGGTAGTTTGAATAGAGTTAGAAAACAAGTTTATACTGCAATTTCAAAATTTAGACATAGTAAAAATAATCAGGTTAGAAAAGAACCTGTAGATTTTAATTTTTAAGGATATATAAATGTTTAATTTACCATTTAAATTTAGAGATGTAATTCATGATTTTATAGAATTTCCTCAATCTCCTCTAGGAGTTACAGCATTACAAGTAGTTCAGACATCTACATATCAAAGATTAAGAAGATTAAGTCAATTAGGTATGGCTAAGTTAGTATATCCTTGTGCCGAACATACTAGATTTGCTCATAGTTTAGGTGCTTTTCATCTAGCTCAAAAAGTTATGAGTATTTTAAAAGAAAAAGGTAAATTATCTGATATATCTCAAGCAGAACAAGATGCTACATGTTTAGCAGCTCTTTTGCATGATGTTGGTCATTGTATGTTTTCTCATGCTTCTGAAGGTATGTGGGATTTTAGACACGAAGATCAAACTTATAAACTAGTATTAAAAGATATAGAATTAGATAAAGCTTTAAAAACTTATCCTAGTACTAGTGATTTTAAAAAATTAATTATAGATATTCTTAAAGGGGAGAATTTAGCTAATAATAAATACTTTTTACATGAAGTTGTTTCTAGCCAACTTGATGTTGATAGAATGGACTATATTTTAAGAGATGCTCATATGACAGGTGTTAAATATGGTAGCTATGATCCAAAGTGGATTTTAGAACATATGACTATTGCTGAATTTAATGGTAGATACAGATTAGTAGTTGAAAAAAAAGCTATAGATTCTGTTGAACAATATTTAACAGCTAGATTTTATATGTATAGAAATGTTTATGAACATAAAACAGCTAGAATTTTTGAAATAATGCTTCAAGCTATAATAAAAGAACTAAAAAACTATGATGATGAAATTATAAAAAAACATAATCTTATGTGGATGAAAGGCTCTGATTTTGATAATTTAGAAGAATATAAAACTCTAGATGATTATAAAATGTGGGAAGCCTTAAAAACTATTTATACAGAACAAGATTTCACAGGTAATGTAAAAGATTTAGCTATGGATTTTTTATTTAATAGAAGATGGGAATTAGATAAAGATCCTAAAGCAAATGCTATTAGTAAAGGATTCGCTGATGGTGCTTACCATACTAAAGTTAAACCTAGTAAATTTTATGATCAAGAACCTGATAATCAAGTCCTAGTACTATTAGAAAAAGATGAACCACCAAAACTACTAAGTCAGATAGGAAGATTTATTTCTATTAATAAAAAACGTGAAGTAGAAGAAAGACTTTGTATAAAAAGAGCTAATACAAATATTAGTTCTGATTTATTGATATACTAAATTTTTGATTATTTTGATCTAAACAAAGTTTTGTAGATACTCCCTTATAAATGAAGTACAAAATTAATTGTAAAAGTTATTTATAGTCATCCTCAAGTCATGCTGAATTTGATTCAGGATTGATTCAGGAAGTCATTCTGAATTTATTTCAGAATAAGTAACTTTTTATAGGTTTAAAATAATAAAAACACACTTGATTCCCTAGTCATCCTGAACTAGACTCAGGATATTATGGAAGGACAAAGTGTATTTTTATAATAATTTTAAGTATAGCTAATTACAAACTTGTATTCTAAAACTATGAGAGTATCTATAAGTTTATATAAAAAAATACTATAAACCAGAACCCCAATTTTCATTAAAAGTAAATTCAGTTTGTTTTTTTCTTTTACTATCTGATAATTCAGCTTGTTTTAATTTTTCATCTAAATTTTCAGGATCTCCTAGATAACCAATACATATTACACAAACAGGTTCAAAATCTGAATCTAAATTAAATTCAGCTTTTACTTTATCTTTATCAAAACCTGCCATTTGATGAGTATAAAGACCTTCGTTATGTGCCTGTAAAGTTAAAAAACCTACAGCTTGTCCTAAATCATATTCTGACCAATTATTTTGATTGCCATTAAGAGTAAAAGTTTTTTTAGCACAAGCTAAAACTAAAACAGGAGTTTCGCCTAACCATTTTTGATTACCTTCAACTAAGCAAGAAAAAAGTTTATTATAAGCAACTCCTTCATCTTTTATTCCTACTAAAAACCTCCAAGGTTGCTCATTAAAGCAAGAAGAAGACCATCTAGCAGCTTCAAATATTTTTTGTAAAGAAGCTTTTTCTACTTTCTTTTCACTAAAAGCTCTTGGACTCCAATGTTGTTTTATAATATCAATTATTTCATAATCTGGATTTGATTTTTGTTTCATAAATACCTCTATATAACTTATTTTTATTAATATTAAACTCAATATAATATTTCTAATTAAAATAATTAATAGCTTTTACTAAACATTTATTTAATATTAACTATTAACAATTAATTAAAATGTTAGTTTTTCAAAAAAACTTTGTTATATTTACTTTAAATTAGTTCTTTTTAAAAATTTTATCACAATAAATAATAAGGTAATAGTGTTATAATAATATTATTAAATGAAAAGTAATGGTATCTTCCTATGGCTGATGAATTAAATCAAGAAACAGAAGAAAAAAAAGTAACGGCACCGCTTCCTCAGATTCAAGAAGAGGATTTTAGCACGGATGGCTCTTTAACTGCTGCGACTCAAGACTCTTTAGCAATTAATAGAGCTAGAGCAGCTTATGGTAAAAAAACACCTAATAGTGGCTTAAAAGAGAGAAGAACTCCTCAAAGAGTTGTTACAGCTGATTATGTTCAGGATGAACCTTATGAAGCAGATGATATAGATGACGAAACCATTATTGCTCCAGAAAAACAATTAATTAATAAAACCTATAAATCTTCTTTAGAATTAAAAGAACAAAAAGTTTATACTAATGTTGCTGAATCTGCTTCTGGAAATGATACTTTAGCCTTACAAAATGCCGACTCTAGATCTGGACAAACTATTTCTTTTAAAGTAAAAGGAATTCAATGGAAAGCTGGTTATTCTCAAGATTTTAGTAAAACACCTTTAGGACATGCTATGCATCCAATTCCATTACCGCCTCCTACAGAAGAAAGACCTGATTCTTTGAAAAAAACTGGTATTGTTATTAGACCTGTTAATCCTAAATTACAAAAAGTTTTGGGGCAATTAATGCCTGCTGCATTTAAAAAAGAAATGACTAAAGAAAGAGGTAAAAAAGATAGATTAAAACAATTATCAGTATTTTATTTACCATCACCTCAATCTGCCTTTGTTGGTTTTATTCATGAATATATTGTTCCAAGAACAGATGGAAGAGATGCTTTTTACCTATATATACAAACTTCTGTTGGTAAAGCACCGGTAGCTATTGTCGATGAAGTTTTAAGAACATTAGAAGCTGGTCTTCCTGAAGGTGAAAAAGCTGATATATATGATTATACTCAGCAAGAAGAAGAAGATGTAATAATGCCTGAACCAAACTATAAAATAGCAGAAGAAGTAAATGAAGCAATGAAACAAGTTTCTGCTACTTTTAATGATTCTATTATGGTTCACTCGGTTAAAAAGAGTGTTTCTTCTGCAAGAAACCATGCAGTAGATTTTATGCGTTATTTTGATAAATATTTAGCTAGAGGTGTAAGAGTTCTTGCTGCTATTGTTTTAATGTTTATGAACAGTTTACCAATGAGAATGATGGTAAGTGGTTTAAGGTTTTTAACAAAATGGGTTGTAAGAACTATCTGGGGAGTAAATAAAGTATTGTTAGCTGTAGCTAGATCTCCTATTACAGTTGCTGTTTTAGATGCAATTGGTAAAGTTATGTCTTTACTAGGTGGAGTTTTAGGTGCAGGTTTTAATGGTTTAGTTTATTTCTTTATGATAATAGGAAGATTTTTTGCTTCTATTTATTCATCAACTTCTGGTATGTTTAGTGGTCAATTAAGCCTTAGCGATTTAAATTTTTCTTTACCTAGTTTTGGTGGTGGAAAAAGAGGTGGTTTTTTTGGTTTAGGAGGAGATTCATCTGAAGGTGGTGATGGTAAAAAAGCTCCAATTAAAATTAGAGGTGATAAGAAAAATCTTGGAAAAGGTACTGCAAAACCACAAGCTAAAAGCACAGTATCTATACAACCAACATCTAAATTAAAACAAGTTACCAAACCTGCCCCTCCTAAAGTTAAGGGTGGAGCTCCTGCTGGTATTAGTGGCGCTGGTGTTGGTGGAGTTGGAGCAGGTGGCTCTAAAGGTACTGGTCCTGTTGGTGGAGCTCCTGGAAATAACCCACTAGGTTATTTTGAAGATGAACCATTTTAAAATTTGAAAATAAAAAAGACTGTTTTGAATTCAAAACAGTCTTTTTTATTTTATTTTATTATTTATTTTCTGATAATTTTAAAGCAACAGCAGGAGAAAGTGCTATTAATGAACAAAAAGCTAAAATACTGCCTAAATCATATTTTAATGCGTAAAAATAACCTACTATACTAGGCACAGCAGAAGATATTATATAAGTAACACTAAACATAGTACCTAAGATCATGCCTATAATTTTAGGATTCATTTTAGGTTGATTTTGTAAAAGAGTGGTTAAAGGTGATACGCTCAAAAACATACCAACACCTGTTAGTGCTAAAGTAAAAGGTAATATTGAAGCATCAGAAGTTTTTACAGAATAAAATGAAACTATAGGTAAAAGAATAGAAGCTAAAATTAAAAAAGGCTTACATTTTTTAATTTTTTGAATTAGTAACCCTGTTATTACAGCAGAAGGAATTCCCCATACATTCATCATTATAATATAATTTAAAGTGGTTAATTTACTAATTTGAAGAGTTTCTTCATAATAAATTGGTAACCAAGTGTTAAAAACTAAATATAAAGCTAAAGGTCCTGTAAAAGCAACGGATATTAACCAAGTTACAGGTAGTTTTAAAGTGCTAAAATATGTGAATTCATCTTCTGTTTTTACTTCTTTATTTTCATTATTGGTATTTTTTTGAGGAACTGGTCCTATTTGTCCCATAGCCCAAAATAGTACCGCTAATACAATACTTACTATGCTATACATACTCATAGTCGTTTTCCAACCAAAACTAGCTGATAAAACATTTGTGTACCAAAGAGCAATTACTACTCCCAAGTTAACTGCTATACCATTAATAGAGTTTATAACAGGTCTTTTTTCGGGTTCAAAAATTTGCATAGTTACAGCACCCATAAGTGTAACCCACATAGCACCACCAACTCCAAATAAAAATCTTGATACTATCCATTCATAATAATCTGGTAACCAAGGTGTTATTATTCCTAAACTTATTAATAAAGAACTAAGTCTTAAAGTATTAGAAATACCAATTTTAGTAGCTAAAATACCTGCTATAATTGGGAAAACACTTTTAGCTAAAGATATACTTGAAATTATAACAGCATACTTTGGTGCATCTATAGCTAAAGCTTCTAAAATTTCTTTACGAATTGGGATTACACTCATCCAACTCATTCCAAAACTTACATACATAGCAAAAACTATTATTGCTATAAGCCATTTTTTATTGGAGCTATTTGCTTGTTCCATTTAATATATATTCCTTAAAATTGTTCTAAAAATCTTAAATCACTACCCATAAAATGTCTTATATCATCTATCCCATATCTCATCATTACTAATCTATTTAATCCTAAACCAAAGGCAAACCCAGAATATTTTTCTGTATCTACACCTTGCATTTTTAATACATTAGGATGAACTAAGCCACATGGTAATAACTCTACCCAACCACTGTGTTTACAAACGCTACATCCTTTACCATTACAAATTAAACAGTTTATATCTAATTCAAAACCAGGTTCAACGAATGGGAAAAACCCCGGTCTTAATCTTATTTTTACATCTTTTTTAAAAATTTCTTTTAATAAAGTTTTCATTACATAAATAAGGTTAGCTACAGATATATCTTTACCAACCATTAAACCTTCTACTTGATAAAAAGTATTTTCATGAGAAGCATCTGTTGCTTCATATCTAAAAACTCTACCAGGTGAAATACCTTGTAATGGAGGTTGTATTTTTTCCATAGTTCTAATTTGAACAGAAGAGGTATGAGTTCTTAAAAGATTTCCATCGTCCAACCAAAAAGTATCTTGCATATCTCTTGCAGGATGATCTTTAGGGATATTTAAAGCTTCAAAGTTATGATAATCATCTTCTTTTTCTGGTCCTTCAAAAACGCCAAAGCCCATAGATCTAAAAATATTTTCCAATTCATATTGAATTTGTGTAATGGGATGAAATCTACCTGATTTTAATTTTTTGCTAGGAGCTGTTATATCAATCCATTCAGTTTCTTTTATAGAATCATAAATAGCATTTTCTAATAAAACTTGTTTTTCTTCTATAGCTTTTTCTAATTCTTGTTTTGCTATGTTAGAAAATTTACCCATTTCTGCTCTTTCTTCAGGTTGTAAAGAACCTAACTGTTTTAAAACAGAGGTTAATTCTCCTTTTTTACCAAGATATTGTATTCTTAAGTTATTTAATTCATCTTGAGATGAAGATTCTTTTATTTTTAATAAAGCTGATTCTTTTAATTCTAATATTTTTTCTTTCATATCTAAAACCAATAAAAATTTAAAAAATTATCTATTTTGATAGTTTTTTTAACCGATTTTTTATTATAACATTTAAAAGATTTTTCTTGAGTATTTTGTAAAAAATAAATTACATGATTAATGATTATATATATTTAAAACTAATTAAAAATTTAAATTTATTTCATCAATTTATATAAAAGTAAAATTTTGTTTATCTTAAGTTTAAAACAAGAAAGAGTATTCTTTTTTTTACTATATAATATATAAGGCTTTTAATTTTAGAGGTAAAAAAATGGGAAATGATTTAAGAGTAGGTGGTGGCTATCAAGTCAACTCATACGATCCATCTACAATAAGAAATAATCAACCTAATCAGGCAACAGATGATTTGCCTTCTATTGATGTTATACTTCAAGATCAATCAGAACTTAATACTACAGGTGTAAAAGGTAGAGTTCCATCTTCAGGAATTTCTTTTGGACAAGAACCAACTCAAGCTCAGCAAAATTTACCTCAATCAGATGATTTACCTACTTTAGAAGATTTAGCTATACCAGAGAATATAGTTCCTACTAATAACGTAGAATCTAATCCTGTTTATGTTGAAAATACAAATTCATCATCAGATGATTTACCACCACTAGGACAAGTTGAAGCTCAAGCTGAATTACCACAAGAAAATGATTATAAACCTAAATCTAGTAAAGATCATTCTTATGGAAAAATGTTAGTTCATTTAGAGTCTTATGGCGGTCAAAAAGTAATTACCAATGTAGCAACAGGTTTTATAAGAAAAGCTACTGAGAAAGCCGTAGAGCAAGAGTTAACTCAGGTAATAGCAACTATAGGAACAAAAAAAATAGCTGCAAAAGTTGGAACTACTGTAGGTGAAAAAATTACTGCAGGAGCTACAGAAGGTGCTCTAAAAACAGTTACAGCTCTTACAGGAAAAGGTGTTATGCCTATAGGAGTTAGAGAAGCAGCAAGGCAATCAGGTAATTTAGTTAAAGCTCTAGAAGAGAGTGCTTATGCATCATCTGAAATTTTATTAAAAGGTGGAATTAAAAGTTTACCTAAAAATGCTGGTAGTGCTTTAATCAAAACTGGTATAGGATCTGGAGAAAAAGCTCTTTCAATTGGTATGAAAGAAGGAACAGCTAAAGCTGTAGAAACAGTACTTACCAAAGCTGGTTCTGAAGTTACAGGTAAAGTAGCTGCAAAAACTTTAGAAAAGCAAACTGTAGCTGCTGTTGAAAAAGCCACTGCTGAAGTAGCTGTAAAAGGTGGAACCAAATTTGCTGTAAGAGCAGCTAAAGCTATGCCATATGTTCATGCTGCTGTTGGTGCAGGTATTACGATTTGGGATGCTAAAGATGCTATGGAAAAAACAAGAGATAGTAAAGCTAGCACTACTAGTAAAGTTTTAGCTTGGGGAACTGTAGGTTTAGATGTTGTTTCTACAGTTACAGCAGCAACAGGAAAAGGTAAGCCTATTGGTTGGGCTGCAACTGTTTTAGGTATAGGAACATCTATAGCCTCAGATTATACTCGATAAATAAAATTAAGACTTCTTTCGGGGTTTAATACTCCAAAAAGTCTGGGGACGCGGAACTAAGCCCCCGCTCCTTCCATTACCCTGAAGCAGAGCTTCTAGGAATTATGTAAGATTAAAAAATAAATAATTTTACTTTCTTAGTTATTAAGTTAAAAAAAATATTTTTACTGAGATAAATTTAAATGGAAACAAAATTATATTCAAATAATTTAAAAATACCTGAAACTAAGGAAGTAAAAAAAAATACTGAAACTAAATCTATTGAAACTACTGAAAAAGAACCTAATATTCCAATTAAAAAAGATGATAAGGCTATTGATAGTAAGTCAGTTAAGCCTGTAAAATCTACTCCATACAATTTTATAAACGAAAATCAAGATAAAACTCTTACAAAACAAAGATTAGAAGGTACTGTTGCCAAAGGAGCTGTACATGCTATAGGCAAAATATCAACTGAAGTTGCAACTAAAACTATTGCAAAAGTAGAAACTAAAGTTGCTACAGAAGCAGTTGGAAAAATAGCAACAAAAACAGCTGCTGCTGGAATAGAAAAGGCTCTGTTAAAAAGCTTATGGGTAAACGGGTCTCAAACAGTTGTTATGAGCGTAGGTGAAGAAGTTACGCTTAAAGCTATGGAAAAAGTTGCAGCCAATGCAGCTAAAAAAGGAAGTCAAGAAGCTTCTAAAAAAATAGCTGGGGCAGTTCCTTTTGTTGGAGCAGTTATTGAAGCTGGATTTACTTTGTATGATGCAAAGTATGCTTATGAATTATCAAAAGATAAAAATGCTACTTTTGTTAGTAAAGCTTTAGCTTGGGGAACTGTAGGTTTAGATGCTGTTTCTATGGTTTGTACCGCTACAGGAGTTGGAACTCCTATAGCATGGGCTGCAACGGGCTTAAGCGTTGTTACATCAGTAGCTTCTGATATGTTAAAATACAAAAATAAAAAATAATTTATTTAGTATATTTAGCTTGATATAACATTATTTCAAAATCTCCTGGTGCTTTTATAAAAGTTACAAAACCAAAACCTCTATCAGTTATTTCACCTTTAAATTCGACTCCTTTTTCTTTTAATTCAGCTACAGTTTTTTCTATATTATCACAATAAAAAGAAATTTCATGAGTTCCAGATGGGGCTCCTTTTTCTCCTGTTTCATCAGAAGGATGGCAACCCATATCAGCTTCTGGTAAATCAAATATTAACCAACCTCCACCAACATCAGTAGCTTTAAATCCTATTTTATCTCTTAAAAATTCTCTTAGTTCTTTTGCTTGAGAACTATAAAACATTGTGTGAACACCTTTTATCATATTTTTACCTCTCTAAAGATTTTTTTTCAAAAATTCAATTGTTCTTTCCCATGCACTGTCTGCAGACTCTTTTACATAAGCATTAGAATTAGTTTCATTTGCAAAACCATGACCTGCATTTGGATAAATATATATTTCATGTTTTCCAGAAAGAGTTTTTAAGGAAGCTTGAAATTGTTTTACATCATCAACTTTTATAGATGTATCTTTTTCTCCAAAATGCCCTATAATATGAGCTTTCATCATTTGTAAATCATCTTCTGTATTAAAATTACCATAATACATAACAGAAGCTTTTACACCAACATTATTTTTTGCTAATTGATAAGACCATCCACCTCCAAAGCACCATCCTACAGAAGCTAACCTATCAGCTTCTACATCATTTCTAGCTTTCAGAAAATCTACAGCATTTTTTAAGTTTTTCATAGCTTCTTCTGTATTTTCTCTTACCTTGCCAGCCATTTCTCTTGCTTTATTTTGTTCTGTAGTAGCAGAATTTCCATATAAATCAGAAGCTAATACAACATAACCTAATTTAGCGAACTTTTTTACATTTTCTTTTATATTATCATTTAATCCCCACCATTCATGAATAAGAACTAAAGCAGGATATTTTCCAGTTTTTTCTGGATAAGCTAAAAAACCTTTTACATTTTTATTATCATTATAATAAATTACGTCATTTTCTGTTTTTATAGTAAATTCTTCATTAGTTGTCTTTTTATCTGTATTAGAAATTTTTTCATCTTTTTTTATAGACTGATTTTGAGCTAAATTCATACAAGATATGAGCATAAATGAGGATAATAACATATATAAAGCTAATTTTTTCATTCTTTTACTTCCTAAAAATATAGTTTTTAAATATTATATATGTAAAATTTCTTTTTTTAAATAGTAATTTAACTTTATATTTTTAAAATATTTAATTATCAAAAAATATGTTAACATTTAACTATATTTTATTATTTATAATTAATTATAAAAATTTGGCAAACTATAATGAATAATTTAGAAGAAGATTATCAAAAAATACCTGAATTTTTTTCTAGAGAAGCTACAGAAACTACTGATGAAAACTCAGAAACTGAAGAAGTTTTAGAATATAATTACAAAACTAAAAGATTATCTAATTTAGATGAAAATGAAAAATCTTTTTTATATAATCAAATAAAAATTCCTTCTAAACTAATTGTAGAACAATCTTATGCACCAGTAAATTTTGAAACTTATTCTGGTTTTTTGTCAAAAGATTTTTCAGAAATAAATTTTCTATTTGAATTATTTAATAATTGGAATGAAGATGCTTTTTTTTATATCTTAGAATATTTTTCTAATAATAATATAAACTCTATATTAAAAAAACTTTCTTATTTACCAAATAATAAGTATTTATCTAAAGGTATAGAAATTTTAGCTATAGAAACAATTAATGGGAATATAGAATTTGGTAATATTAGTGATTTTGAAAATACTTTTCAGAATTTTAAAAGAATTTATGATCAAAGAACACAAATTATTTTAATTCCTTTTTTATTATATCTTTATAGCTTAGATAAAAAATTAATTCCTATCAAAAAAACTATCTGGAAATTATTTAATAAAAACCATAGAAATTTAGAAGCTTATTTATTAATGTCTGATATTCAGAAAAGTATTATAAGAATGAGAAAATCGCAAGAGTTTTTAATACAAGAAGGCTATAATTTATTAGAAAAAGTTAATTATAATATGGATCTTCTGATTTTATTATCAGATAAAAATTACCCATATCATAATATTTTTAAAATTCTTAAAGAAATAGAAGAAAATAAAGAAATTCAAGATATACCTGAAATAAAAGAAGAATTAATTATAAAAAAAGCTACTGAATATTTTAAAATTAAAACTATTACTCCTAAACCAATTACTCAACAACTTTTAGTTTTTAAAAATACAGATATATCTGATAAAATAGTAAATTATTTTAGTAAAACTTTTTTGTCAGCAGAAGAAAATATTCAATATGTAATTAGTGAACTAGTAAAAGATATTAAGATAAATTATGAAAATGCTTATTTAATAAGAGAAATTACTTTTACTTCCATAGATATTTTAAAAAAGAAAGGAATTAACCCTCAAGATAGTATAAAACTTTTATTTGTATATTTTATATTATGTTTATTTGAAAATGATTTTAATGCCTTAAAAATTTTAAGCTATACTTTAGGTTATGAAATAACATTAGGAGTTTTTAAAATAAAGTATAAACCAGAAGATGCTGTTATAGCTATAACTAATGCTATAAAATTATTAGAACAAGATTTTTTTACTAATTTACAAAATAAAAATGAAATAATTAACTTAATAATAGAATATACTCATAGTGGTTATTGGGAAGCTAGTATTGAAATAACTCCTAATTTACAAAGCATAGAAAAAAATTCTATATTATTTTTTGAACTATTAAAAAATGGAATTTAGAACTGAAATAAAATTAAATAAATATCCTTTTCAAATAGATTACAATCATAAAATTTTATTTATAGGCTCTTGTTTTGCAGAAAATATAGGTAAATATTTTAAAAATAATTATTTTAATGTAAAAATAAATCCTTTTGGAGTTTTATACAATCCAATTTCTATTAAAAATGGTCTATCTAGGCTTATTAATAAAGATATTATGAAAGAAGATGAATTATTTTTTTATAATGATTTATGGAATAGTTTTTTTCATCATAGTAGCTTTTCTAATAATGATAAACAAGTTTGTTTAGCAAATATAAATAAAAATATAGAAGATTATTATTATTTTCTTAAAGAAATTGATTTTTTATTTATTACTTTTGGATCAGCTTATGTATATGAAAATAAAACTAATAAAGAAATAGTTTCTAATTGCCATAAAATACCAGAAAAAGAATTTAATCAATATTTACTAGATTTTAATAGTTTAACTAATTATTACTCTAATTTTATCTCTAAACTTATAGAATTTAATCCTAACCTAAAAATTATTTTAACAGTTAGCCCTATAAGATATTTAAAATACGGCTTTGAAAAAAATACTATTAGTAAATCTATTCTTATTTTATTGGCAAATTTTTTAACCAATAAATATAATTTTATATATTATTTCCCTTCTTATGAGATAATAAATGATGATTTAAGAGATTATAGATTTTATAATAAAGATATGATTCATCCTAATGAAATAGCCGTTGATTATATTTGTGAAAAAATTTTAGATACTTTTTTTAATAATAAAACTAAAGATTTAGCTAAAGAAATAAAAAAAATATATACAGCCTCTAAACACAAACCTTATAATATTTCTTCTAAAAAACATCAAGAGTTTTTATTAAATAATTTAGAAAAGATAAATATTATAATGAATAATTATCCCAATATATATTTAAACGATTTAAAAGAAATTTTTTTAGAACAATTAATATGATTCTATTTCAAAAATTCAGTTATAATTTGTGCTATTTTTTCAGGTTGATGTAAATGTAAATTATGCCCCGAGTTTTCTATTTCATAAATTTTAGCTTTTTCAAAGAAACTTTCCCCATTTATAAAATTAGAGCTTCCTAAAAAGTTATGTTTTTCACTTCCTTTTAATAAAAGTATTGGACAAACTATATTTTTTATAAAAGCTTTTATTTGATCTAAATTAGTTAAAGTTGGAGATATCGTTTTATGAGTTGGATCATGTTTCCAATAATAATAACCATCTATTTCTTTTGTTCCATGATAAGCAAGATGATAAGCTATTTCTTTTACTAATAAAGGATCATTTTTCATTAGTCTTTTTGCCGCATCTTCTAAGTTTTTCATATTAGAATTTTCATTTAAACTTTTTAATTGTTCTATCCAAGTTCTCATTTTTTCAGGAGCTTCTTCTGGATTGGGGTTTCTAAAAAACCAACCTTCTAAATTAATTAATTTAGTTACTTTTTCTGGATATGTACCAGCATATAAAGAAGCAATAATTCCACCCATAGAATGACCTAGTAAAATATATTGTTCTTTTCCAATAAAATCTAAAAATAAACTTAAATCATAAATATATTCAGAAAAATAATAATAACCACTTTTATGAACCCACTCAGTATTTCCAAAGCCTCTTGCATCCCAAGCATATATCTCATAATGATCTTTTAAATTTTTAGCTAATAAATCAAAAGAATGAGAAAAGTCCATAAAGCCATGTAACATTATAATTACTGGTTTAGATGGATTTTCATATTTTTGATAACTAAAATTTAGGCCTCTTAAAGTTATATAATTCTGATTACCATAGCAAGGGAAATTATTCATTTAGAACCTTTTAATTGAAGCTCCATAGGCATTTTTTACTCTACTAGAAGCTAAAGCAGTTAATTTATTTAAAACCACTTTTTGCTCTTGTATTTTTTCCTCTGGTTGATATTTAGGTTTAGTTTCATTAACTATCTTTTGATTGCTAATAGCTGATTTTAATAATTCTATTCCGTCTAATTTAGGGTTCATTTCTTGAGCTATTCTCATATATTTAACGGATAAGTTTGTTTTATTCATAAGGTAAAAAATATAAGCTAGATTTAAATAAGCATCAGGATTATTTTTATTATTATCTATACTTTTTAATAAATAATCAGCTATTTTTTTTAAGTCTTCTTTTAAATAATTATTGCTAGTTTTACATAGTTCAAAAAGAGCTCGAGCTTTTTCAAAGTAAACTTTAGATTCTGATAATCTTTTATCTTCTTGTTCTTTTAAAGTTTCATTTTTTACTTTATTAATACTATCTAATGCAGAGACAAAATTATTAGATGCTATTACTTTTAAAGGAGCTGGAGCTGTTATTTTATTTACTAGTTTAGACAAACCAAACATATTTTTATTGTCCGTTATCTACAATAGATTCTAAAAATTCTTTATTATTTTTACTTTTCTTTAGTCTATCTATTATAAACTCAGCTATTTCATGAGTTTCAACTGCATCTAATGTTCTTCTTAAAATAAGTTGTTTTCTTAGCTCTTCTTTAGCTAATAATAACTCTTCTTTTCTAGTTCCAGATTGTTTTATATCCATAGCAGGGAATATTCTCTTATCAGCTAGTTTTCTATCTAATTTTAACTCCATATTACCTGTACCTTTAAACTCTTCAAAGATTACATCGTCCATTCTACTACCAGTTTCTACTAAAGCAGTTGCTAATACAGTTAAACTACCACCTTTTTCTATATTTCTTGCTGCTCCAAAAAATCTTTTTGGTCTGTGCATAGCATTTGGATCTAATCCACCAGATAATGTTCTACCACTAGGAGGAATAATTAAATTATATGCCCTACTCATACGAGTAATACTATCTAATAAAATAACTACATCATAACCATGTTGAACTAATTTTTTTGATTTTTCTAATACTAATTCTGTAATTCTAACGTGGTTTTCTGGTAATTCATCAAAAGTAGAAGCTACAACTTCCCCTTTTATAGAACGTTTAAAATCAGTAACTTCTTCAGGTCTTTCATCTATTAATAAGGCTATTAAATAAACTTCAGGATTATTAGCTGAAATACTGTTAGCTATAGCTTTTAATAATGTTGTTTTACCTGCTTTAGGAGGAGATACTATAATACCTCTTTGTCCTTTACCTATAGGAGAAAAAATATCCATAACTCTCATAGAAATATTTTCAGTATTAGTCGTAGTTTCGAGTTTAATTGCTTCTTGTGGATAAATAGGAATTAAATCATCAAAATCTCTATAATATATTTCTGGTAAATGACCATTTATAAGTTCTATTTTTACTATGCTATAATATTTTTCAGTTTCTTTTGGGGCTCTAGATATTCCAGTTAATACGTGCCCTGTCATTAGTCTAAATTTTCTTACTTGTGCTTGAGAAACATATATATCTTCTGTACTAGGTAAATAACCTTTTATTCTTAAAAAACCATAACCTTCAGGTAAAACTTCTATAATACCTTGAACATAAACTAAACTTTGTTTATCACTAGGTGTATAATTAGTGAAACCAGTGTTTTCTTTGTTTTCAATTTCAGGTTCTGAGTTATTTTCTTCTTGTATAATTTGTTTATTTTTTTGGTTAGAATTTTCTTGTTCTCTATGGTGTTTTTTCTCAACATGATGATGTTCTTTATGTGTTGTTTGAGGTTGTATAACTGCTTGTTGAGTTGGTTGTGTAATAACTGGAGATGGTTCTACTTTTGTTTCTTCAATTCCTTTTCCTTGAGACATATTTATAATTGCATAAATTAAATCTTCTTTTTTTAATTTTCTATAGCTAGGAACATTTAATTCTTTTGCTATTTCATAAAGTTCTAGAATTGTTTTTGAAGCTACATTAGCATAAGTTAGATTTTCTGACAAAAAAATCACACACCTTTCTGTTTTAATAATAAAAATAAATATTTTTAACTATTTTGATAAACTTATAAATTATTATATTTTGGAAAAATTTTCATAAAACCCTGTTTAGTTAGCCCTAAAAACTTGTAAATCATAGTACTTTGGGGAAATTATAGAAAACATAAAATATTTTTTAGACCAATAAACTAAGAATTTAAAAATATTTATCATAAGATACAATTAGCATATATTATAAATAAACTAAAGTCAATTTATTTTTTACTAATCTTAAAAAACTCCCATTAAATTTAAGTGTTTTATTCTTGATTTTATAGGTAATTGAGTAACTTTTGTTAATTCATCTACAATATTCATAACTTTTAAAGCTTGATTCTTTTGTATATCCAAAGCATTTTTTAAATCATCTTTTGATATGTAGTTATTTTCGACTAAAATATCACCTAAAAGTTGCTCTGATTTTGTAGTTTCTTGTTCTTGAATAGCTGTGTAAAGATTACCTAAAGACAAAATCTTATTTTTTATTAAAATTTCGCCTAATTTTTCTATTCTAGTTAGAATTTCCCATTTTTTATCATTAGTCATTAAGCCAAGATTTTCTAAACATTTATCAATAATTATATCTTGATTTTTTTGGAAATCTAACATTTTTCTTAATTCTGAATGAGTAATAATATTTTTATTAATTAGAAACTCTCCGAAAGGTATGCCAGATTCTTTATGTTCTTGCATTAGTACATATAAATCTTTTAGTTTTACATAAGAAAATCTTAGTACTAATTCCCCTAATCTTTCCCTTTGTGTTAATCTTTCAAGTTTTTCTATATCATTCACTTTTATTTTTACTCATTTTTAATATTATCTAATTATAAGTTAATAAAATTAGATAATATTTAAGTACTTTATTTAGCTGTTCTAAATCCTATATAGTTACTTCTATTAGTAGGGGAACTATAAAATCTAGTGTATGTTTTTAATGAATCAAGTAATTTATTATAATCATTTTTATAGAAAGGATGATTATACCAAGAACCACCTCTAATAACTTTAGTACCTCCAATTGAAGGTCCTTTAGGGTTACTTGTTTCAGAATTAGTATAATATCTAGCATCATACCAATCTTTTGTCCATTCAGCTGCATTTCCAGACATATCTTTTAAGCCATAAGCACTTTCATCAGAATTAAAGCTTCCAACTTTAGCTGTATATTGAAAACCATCTTCTTTTCCAAAATCGCCAAAATATCCATTAGCTTTTTTATTTCCACCACTAGGAGAATCTCCACCCCATGGGAAATATCTTTCATCTTTTCCTCTTGCAGCAAATTCCCATTCGGCTTCGGTTGGTAATCTTCTATTTTTAAAATTAGCATAAGCTTCGGCTTCATAATAACTTATACCAACTACAGGTTGTTCATCTTGGTTAAACCTTGTATCATCCCAATAAGATGGTTTTGTTATATTATTACTATTTCTCCAACTTAATCCTTCAGCAGACCAAAATGCATCTCCAGCAGCTGTATAACCACCCGCTATTATAAAATCTTTAAATTGTAAATTTGTTACTTCAGTTTTATCAATATAAAAATCACTTAGAAGAATTTTATGTCTAGGATGAAAATCATCTGTATCAGAACTATTCATACCCATATAAAATTCATCTCCTTTTATATAAACCATTCCTGTTGTATTAGCCGGAGAACTAACAATAAGATAATTTGTTGATATTACAGTTCCAACTGGAGTTGTAACTGATATTCTACCTGTTGTTGCATTATTAGGAACTATAACTTTTAATTGTGTTTTTGTTACTTCATAAGGATTTGTTGTAACTGTAGTTCCATTTATCCCATTAAAAGTTACAGTATTTACATTATTACTTGCTTCATCAAAATTATATCCATTTATTATTAAAACGGTTCCTGTACTAGTTGAATTTGGAGAAAAATCACTTATAGTAGGTAAACTACCTGTATTATTATTAGGATTACTAGCTACTACTTTTACATTTATTGTAATGAATTTTGTTAAATCATCTGTTGCTGCTATTTTTATAGAAGTTGTACCAGCTTTTATACCAGAAATTGAGTTACCACTTGAAGATGCTATATTAGTATCACCAGAAGTAACAGTATAATTTTGATTATATGTTTTATCAGTCATTATTACCTTAGCTTTTAAGTTTGCACTTTGTCCTTCTAATAATGTAAAAGTAACACCATTTTGAGGTATTAATAAATTATCATTATTTTCTATTTGTTCTAAAACAACACTTTGAGGAACTATTGCAGTAGGCATTAAGGTAATAATTTGTTCTAAATTATTAGAAGCTATTGTTACATTTTGTTCTATATAAATATTTTTACCAAGATCACTTGCTGTGGCTCTTAATAAACTAGTTCCTTGGCTAACATTTTCAATTATAGTTGTTGGATCAGATGTTGATGATACGTTTGTTGCAGTTAAATCATTTATTGTTAATCTGGCACCTGTAAGTAATAAATCAACATTGTTTCCTACATTAGCATTAGCTGTTAAGGCTGGTGTAAATGTTATAGTTTTATTTGTTCCATCTATTGTATTTATCTTAATTATTTGATTATTAATTAGTAATGACTGACCACTACTAATATTATCAATACTATTTAATTTTATAGAAGTTCCACCAGCTAACGTTTGAGTAGCTACTGTAGTTCTACTAACAGCAACTCTAATTTTAAGCTTTCCTTTTACTTCTGTGTCAAATTTTCCTCTAGTATATAGAGGAACTAATGGTTGAATATTATTAGTAAAATTATTAGTAATTGCAGCTACAACAGCTTCAACATCTACATATGATGGGTTAACACCACCATAAGTATTAGTAAGTGCATCATATCCTGTTAAAGAATTCATTAATTCTTGTAATTTAGATAAATCTATTGCTTTAGCAATATTAACATTAGTTTCTATTAATCTTTTTAAAACTTTAGCTGCTGGTATAGTGCCATAATTCATTTTCAAAGTAGTGGTTGAACCTCCAGTAATTGTTATAGTAGACATAAGTCTTGATAAAACAACATCTTTTTCATCTAAGTTTTCTAAAATAATAAACTTATTACCTGTTGAAACAGATAAAGAATATTCAGATAAACCTTCAGATTTTTTTATGATTTTTTCAACTTCTGGAGTATTTGAACCTGCATCATATACAGCAATTCTAGTTTTAAAAACTAAACTATCATTAAAATCATATTTTTTAATAGAAAAACTTTTAGAATTAAATATTTCTTTTAAATTGATTTTTAAAATACCTTTTTCTTTTTGACTAAAAGTATCTTTTTCAATAGTATTTATTTTTGATACTTCAGAATTGCAAGAAAACATTGATAGTGCAATAACTAAAGACAAAGTAGTTTTAAAAAATTTTTTTTTCATTTTTATCTTATCCATTTTTTAAAGATAACCTAACATAATTTATAGTTAAAAGTTAAAACTAAAAGAGGTGAATTTAATTACAAATCTTTTGGTTTTTAGCTTTTTACTTATTTAACACATCTAAAACCTAAATTTAAGTTTCTGCTTTCAGGTTTTAAATATAATTCTCTATAAGAAGCTCTTAATTCATCTTTACTATGATTCCAAGCACCACCTCTTACTATTTTAAAAGTACCATTTACAGGACCTTTAGGATTTGTAAAATCTGATGTTCTTCCATAATAACCATAATCATACCAATCATTAACCCACTCCATTACATTACCTGATAAATTTGATATGTTATTTGTTGTAAAACTTACTACTGGTGCTGTAAATTTAAATCCATCAGCACTTCCATCAGAGCCGAAAAATCCATTAGCTAAAGTAGTATTTTGATCTGGTTTAGTATTACCCCAAGGATATAATTTATTATTCCAAGGAAATTGAGTTGTTGAAGAACCTTTAGAAGAAAGCTCCCATTCAGATTCAGTTGGTAATCTTTTTCCAACCCATTTAGAGTAAGCATAAGCTTCATACCAACTTACACCAACTACAGGTTGATTATCTTGATTATATTTAGAATCATTCCAATACAAAGGTTGATTAATATTATTTGCTATTTTCCAGTTCCAACCAGCATCATCCCAATATTCTCTTTTATTATATCCATCTGCATCCATAAATTTTTTAAAATCAGCATTACTAACTTCAGTTGAATCCATACTAAATTGAGATAAATTTATTGCAACCATTGGTCCCTCACTTGGACCATATATAACACTATTATTAGTAGCATAATCTTTTAAGTCTTGGAAAGATTTAAATACAGTATCAGTTTGAGTTAGATTTGGCACAGCTATATCTAAAACAGCTGTACTGATTTTTGTCATATTAGAAATATATGTTTTAATTGCTGCATTTATTCCATTAACTGTAGTTGTTGTATTTAATCCTACATTATCTGCTCCATGGTATTTTGAAGCTGAAAAAAATTGATTAAGATTAGTTCCTTTAGTTGAGAAAGTCATATCGTTACCTAAAGATGTTTTATTTAAACTTAAATAACTAGCTAAAAAGTCTAATTGAGGTGAAGTAACATTTCTTACATCCATAGTTGAAGTTAATGGTGTATCAACTGTATTTGAATTATTTAATAAATTTGTTAAGTTAATATTAGGTTGATGATATTTATCACTTGAAAATAAATTTATTAATTTCTTTTTACTAGGTGTAAGGTTTGTTTTATCTAATAGTTTTTCTGCTTCAACATCATTTTTTATAGTTTGATAATCTAATCCAGTAAAATTAACAATACTTTGTATTTGTAGATCCGTCAGGCTTGTTACTAATACAGAAAAACTAGGAACATCTTTTATTTGACCTTTTAAATCTTTTAAATAATTATCTATTTCTGTTTTTTGTGCTACATATTTTACATTTGCTAATATTGTACTTAAAGAATCAGTATCTTTTGCAGCTGCGACATCTGCTCTAAATGTTGTTGCATCAACAGTAGGAAGTTTACTTAAAACATAATTAACTAATCTTGTATTCATATCTTTTATTAATACAGATGAATTATCTATACACAAAGCATTAATTAAATTTTCTTGATTATAATATTTAGTAGTATTATTTAAAAGTTGTCCTAATGTAGTTCCAGTTGCTGCATTTGCGACATCAGTTGCAAATGAGGTTTGAAAGATATAATCAGATATAAACTTTATTTGAGCTGAAGTTAAAGTTGATACTGCAACATTTGTTGAAGCTAAACCAGGGTAAACAGCTGTAGGGTTAGCTAAGATTTGATTAATTCTTTGTTCTCTAGTAAGCTCTGTTAAAAAATCATTTATAGCACCCATTTGAATTGCATTTAAAGAACCTTGAATAAATCCATTATTTGGAGGTGTAATTGTAACTCCACCTGTAGTTTGTATTGGATTACCATTAAATATATTATCTGATATTTTTGAACCATTCAAATTTTCAACTGTTATTCTTCCTATACCAACAGCTCCATTATTAGGTATAGTTACTTTTATATAATCTGTTGTAACTTCTATTACATCAGCTTTATAGCCGTTTATTTTTACTATATTATTAATAGGAACTTGGTCATCAAAGTTTTTACCATAAATAGTTAAAACTCCTGTAGGACCACCTGTAAAAGAGTTTATAATAGGAGCTAATCCAGGATCTGTAAAGTTAACAGAAATACTTAAAGATTTATCTTTATTTAAAATAGAAGTTGCTTTTAAAGATGTTGAAGATCTTTTCAATCCAGTTAACATACCTGAAGGTGTTACTGTAGCAACAGAATTATCTCCTAATTCCCATATTACTTGATCTCTTGAGTAAGAATCATCTTCATAAATTACTCTTGCATCAATATCTTGTGGATTATTAATTTCATTTTGATATGAATCTAATTTTTTTTCATCTTTGAAAAATTGAACTTCTTTTACTTTTAAATTACTAAGATTAAGGGTTACTTCTTGCTCTTGAGTTCCTTTTACAATAACTCTTTGCTTAGCATATAAAATACCACCACCATTTAAAATTAAATTCCTTTCATCAGTAGTATTAAGCGGGAAATTTATAGTTGTTCCATTAGAGTTTATATATACTTTAGCTGAAACTTCCCATATACCTTGATCTACTTGCATTTTATTATAGTTATTTTGTGGTGTAATAGCTTTACCTGAAATATCATTTATTGCTAAATTTACATTACTCATAATAGCGTTGCCACTTTTATCTTTTACATAAACTTTTAAATTACCATAATCTAAATTATTTTTTAGATCAGTAGTATTATCAGGATCTATATATCCATCATTTGATATTATTCTATCTGAAATTGAAAAAACATCTATTTTGGTTGGGTCAACACCAAAAAAAGTACTATCTGATTCTCTATAGTTAGTTAAATTTGAAACTAATCTTTTTAATCTTTCTATATCTATTTTACCCGCAACAGCTCTATTATTACTATCTAGTATGTTATTTAAAATTCTAGCAACAGCTGTTGTTCCGTAGTTTATTATTGCAGTACTAGTTGTATTAGCATAAATATCTGTTACTGTCATTAACCTTGCAATTGGCTGTCCTATAGCATCAACACCTGTAACAGAAACCACTCTATTTTTACCTTGAGGTATGTCAATATTAACTGTTTGATTAAGAGTACCTCCTAACCAATCAACATTTCTTATAATTTTATCTGTAATATCAACAGCAAAAACTTCTATTTTTATTTGTTTTATTTTTGTGTCATTAAATGAACCTTTTGTTGTTAGCTTATTTGAAAAAATATTTGATAAATTAATTGATAAAACTCCAGTATTTTGGTTGTTTTTTACATAACTTAAAGAGTTATTATGGTTTGGTAAAGTATTATTAATGTTTTTTGTGTCAGAACAAGCAAAAACACTAATAGCCATAATAAAAGAAATTGATATATTAGCTAACTTAGAAAGAGATTTTTCCATTTTTTTTAACCTTCCGTGTAAAGGATGAACTATTATTAAAGAGTATTTCTTTGTGTAGGTGGGACAGGATTAATTTGTATATTTAATTGCCCTGCTCCTGAAGCCGTACTAGGGCTAGCAGTTGGTGTAGATGTTGGAGTTGGCGAAGCTGTAGGTACAGAGCTACTAGGAGTATTTGGTTGTGATATTTGACTACTATTACTTCCTGACGGATCTGCATTTGATGCTTTATTAACTAATTTACCATCTTTTGTATCAACTATATTTCCATTAGCATCTTTTTCTAAACTTTGATTATTTCCAATAAATAAACTTGGAAGATCAAAACTTTTAGACGATTTTTCACTTGAAGAACTATTTTGTCCATTAGGAGTTCCACATGCCGCTAAGATAGATAAAACAAGGAAAAAAGGTGCTAAGTACCCAATTTTTTTTCTATTCATAAAACCTCTTATTTAATATATATTTAACAGAAACGAAACAAAAAAGTTATTTCTTATCAAATTATTAAAAATAAAAACTAAATTAATTCTATCATAAAAATATCATTTTGATAAAGTATTTTATTTTTAGTTTTTATATCTTTAGTATGAAATATATATTAATATTTGTATAATTTATATAAAAATCACAAAACTATAAAATAAAAATCAATCATTTTTATTTCTCATAAAATCAGCAACATTAGCAAGACTTAAAAGTAACTCCCTTTTTATTTCTTTTTTTATATCAATTTTTTCAAATGCTAAAGCCATACAATTTACCCACTGATCTCTTTCTTTAGTTCCAATAGGAAAAGGCATATGTCTTGCCCTTAATCTTGGATGACCATATTTTTCAACATATAAGGAGGGTCCCCCTAACCATCCAGAAAGAAACATAAAAAGTTTTTCTCTAGAAATTTCTAAATCATGGTGTTGCTCTCTGATTGTTTTAAAATCATTATTAGAATCCATTATGTCATAAAAATACTTTACTAATTCTTTTACCGTTTTTTCTCCACCAATTTCATCATAAACAGTAGGTAGTTTTTCTTCACTCATAAATTTTTAATCTAAAAATATTTTAATTTATTATATACGATAGATATTTTTACAATAATAATGCTTACTTAATAGGATTTAGATCAATTTTTTTGATAGATATTTCTACACAATTATTAAATATTGCAAAGTCATTTAATTTTTCCAAAAATAATTTTATAAAGTTTTCAGTTGGTATGAAATTATTTTCAAAGTGTATAGATTTTATATATAAAATTTTATTTTTTCTATCTGCTTTAGGATCAAATCTTCCAACAAGCTCATTATTGTATAAAATAGGAATAGAAAAATAACCAAATTTTCTTTTAGCTTCTGGAGTATAACATTCAATTATATAATCAAAGTTAAATAAGTTTTTTATTTTTTTTCTTTGAATTAAAAAGTTATCAAAAGGAGATATTAAATGAATATAATCATTTATTTTTTTAGTTTCTAATAAATTTAAATTTTCTTTATTCGTAAAAAAACATTCGTTCTCTATATTCTCTACAATAATTTTTTCAATTTCATTATCTGCTTCCATTTCCCTTAGTACTTTATTTATAACATTTTTTATTTTAGAATTTCTTAAATAAGCTATTTCTTTTTCAGATATTATTCCATGAGAATTAATACCTGTTTCTATAAGATATTTGGCATACTCTTGAATTGTTGGTTCTTTTGTATCAATATTATCAGGTAAAACTCTTTCTGTTAGATCATATACTTTTTGAAAATTTTTTCTAGTTTTTACCATCAATTTACCTTGCATAAAAAGTTGTTCCAAAGCTTTTTTACTATCTTTCCATTCAAACCAACCTTTTTTAGTTTTTGTACTATTCTCAAAATCTTTTGCCTGTAAAGCCCCTTCATTTTTTATTCTTTCCAAAATAAATTTTTGTATTTTTAAATCAGAATTAAACCAATGTCTTTTACCTTCCAAATATTCTTTTTTTAATATTAATGAAAATCTAAAATCTTTCATAGGTAAATATGATAAAGCATGAGTCCAATATTCAAATATTTTTTTTTCTTCTAATAATTGATTTAAATAATTTGATTCATATTTTTCTAATCTGCTCCATAAAGTATGATGATGAGCTCTTTCTATAATATTTAAAGTATCTATTTGAATATAACCTAAATGCTCTATTGTAGATAAAATATATTCTTTAATTTTATCTGATTTATTGTATTGATTTAGTAATTGTTTGTGTATAAAAATAGTTTTTGCTTCATAAATAGAAATTTTTTTATTTACCATGAATATTATATTAGTTTATCTTAAATATAAGGTAAATTATAATAAAGTAAATATTGTTAATCAAGATAATTAACTAAATAGAATTTTTATAAAAAAAATTTAATTTTACTTTATTTAACTTGTCTGATAAATTTAATTGTGATATATTCATTATTTGCTTTATATAAGTAAAAGTTTAATTTAAAATAACTTTTCCTTAAATTTAAAAAATTAAAAATTTAGAGGTATTAAATTAAAATGGTAAAGATAAGACTAAAAAGACTTGGAGCTAAGAAAGCACCTGTTTATAGAATAGTTGTTATGGAAGCTAAAAATAGAAGAGATGGTAGAACTATTGACGAAATAGGTTTCTATGATCCACATATGCAAGAAAATGGCTTAAAAGTTAATGTTGAAGCAGCTAAAAAATGGTTAGGAAATGGAGCTCAACCTACTGATACAGCTAAAAGTTTGCTCAAAAAAGCAAATGTTTATAGTGAATCTAAATAAAATTTAATGGAGTATTAAAAAAAAATGGCATTACAGGAAGCAGTAAAAACTATTGTAGAATCTTTAGTTCAACATCCTCAAGATGTTGAAATTACTACTGATGAATTAGATAATGGTACCTATACCAACTTAAAAATTAGTATTAAAGTTAATCCTTTAGATAGAGGAAGAGTTATAGGCCGTCAAGGAAAAACTATTAACGCTTTAAGAACTGTTGTTAAAGCAGCAGCCGTAAAAATGAATAAAAGAGTTAACATAAAAGTTATAGAAGACGGACAAGAAATAGCTGGTTCGGAAGAAAAAGAAGTAGATTTAGCTGAAGAAGTTTAATATCTCTAAGTTAAAATATCGCCCCTATTATTTAGGGGTTTTTTATTGCTTTTAAGGAAATTTTATGGAAAGAATAAAAAAAGAAGAACTAAATCCTGTTGCAAAATTACATATAATTTATGGCTCTATAATAATGTTTTTATGTATTGCTTTCTCAGTTACTTTATTAACTATGAAGGGAATGTATAAATCAGATAATATAAATGAAAATTCACCACCACCTATGGTTCAAGGAGATGCTAAAAACATGCAAACACCTTCTAATATGGGAAGTGGAGCTAGTGGTGCTGGTGGTGGAATGCCTCCTTTTATAAAACAAATGGTTCAAAAATACAAAGATGCTTTAGCTAAAAATCCTAAGGATACTGAAGCTCTAACTGGTTTGGCTAATATGTATTATGATAGCGGTCAATATCCTAAAGCTATTGAACATTATAAAAAAGTAATTGAAATTGACGAAAAAAATTCAAATGTACAATCAGATTTGGGTACAGCTTATTTTTATACCAAAGATTTAAAAAATGCTGAAGTTCATTTAAAAAAAGCTCTGGAATTTGATGAAAAAAATTTAAATGCAAGGTATAATTTAGGTGTTGTTTATAAAGAATTAGGTAAGAAAGATGAAGCTAAAAAGTCTTGGGAAGCTATGAAACCTTATCTTGCTAATGAAGAACAAAAGAAAAAAATTGAAGCTGAAATAAATAGTTTAAAATAGGTAAAAAAATGAAAAAAATACTTTTAAGTTCTCTTTTATCAATATTAATTTTATCTTGTACTACAAATAACACTGATAATATTAGTATTAATAATGAAAGTACTACTGAAATATCATCAACTTCTTCTATTGATGATATGGATATTTCTCCTTCTAAAAATAACCAAGAAAAAGTTTCTAAACTAATAAAAGAAATTCTAGATAATCAAGAAAAAAATATTATTTTTAAATCTAAAAAATTAAAAGAAACTTCTTTAGCTAATAAAAAAGCTAATGATTCCTACAATTTATTTGGTGCAGTTAACTATTATGATGATAAAGGAAACCTAAAATTAGGAGCTAATATAAAAGTAAATATTAACTCTGGTAACTCAGTAATTAAAAGTACCTTTACCGATGAAAATGGTAAATGGTTAATCGCTTTACCTAAGAAAGATTTTAATAACAAAAATTTAAGTATTTTTTTTGAATTTGATAATAAATATTGGAATATTGGAAATGAAAGTAATAAATTATATTCTTGGAAAATACAAGATATACAATCTTTAAATTCTGATATTGATACAGGGGTTGTATCACCTATAAAGGATAGTGAAAATGCTAAAGCAGCTTTTATTCATGATATCTATAATCGATATTTAAAAATGTTTAAACAAGAAAATGTTGATTATGATGCTTGGTGGAAAAAAGTAAATACTGTTTGGCCAGGTAGTGGTAATTTTTACTCTTTTGGTACAGTTAATTTGACAGATGCAGATCATTGGGATGTCAATGGACATGAAATTGGACATGCTGTTACTGCTATGGGTACAAACTCTCAAATGGGTGGAGGACAACATAAAATTGATGAATGCTATACAAATGCTTTAGCTTGGTCTGAGGGTTTTGCTACTTTTTTATCAGGTGTAGTTAACTTAGAAAAAAATGATACTGATGCTAAATTTGAATTTTTAGTTCCAAGAAGAGCCCCTATAAGAATAGAAAATGTACCTGCTGATGTTTGTAAACAAATTAGTAATGAATGGAGAGTTTCTTCTGCTATGTGGGATCTATATGATACAAATCTAGATGGAAAAGACTCTGTAGCTATAAGTTTTAAAACTATTTTTACCTCATTGGGCAATAAAAATAAAAGAGTTGGTAGTGTTCAAGATGCATTTAATTATATAAAAGAAAATGTAGATGCTAATACCAAACAACAAATTGATAAAGCTTTTGAGCAAAATTTTTAATGACAAAAATAACTTTTTTACCAAATAAACAATCTTTTAAGTTTAAACAAGGTATTTCTATTCTTAATTTTGCCAAAGAACAAGGTATAGATATTCCATCTCAATGTGAAGAAGGAACTTGTTACACTTGTGTTTGTGAAATACAAAAAGGTCAAAATCATTTATTTGAAAATATAAATGGTGATATTTTTAAAATAAACGATACCGCAAAAAGTATTTTAGCTTGCGTTACAGAATTAAAAGATTCTTCTTTAGATGATGAAATTATAATTAACTTGGGGGATTCTTAGTGGATTATAGTAATGATGATACCGCAAAAATAATAACAATAATAGATAAAAAAGGAAATATAAAAAAATTTCAAATTATAGATCAAATATCTATTGATAATAAATCTTATATTGTTGCTTTACCATATAATAACGGTCTTCTGGAAGAAAAAATAGTTTTTATCTATAAAAATGAAGATGAAGAGTTTGATTTGGTTGAAGATGAAGAAGAAAAAATAAAAATAAATGAATATCTTACTAATAATAATAATTCTAATGATGTAGATTTTATTACTTTTATTACCGATAAAGGCGAAGCAATAGAATATGAAATTTTAGACGAAATAGAATTTAAAGGTAAAAAATATTTTTTAGCTATAAAAAAAGATGAGCCAATTGATAGTGATGATTATACTATTTTTGAGATGTCTGATGGATATATAAAAGAAGTTGAAGATGAGAATTTGATAGAAGAAATTATGGATGAATTATCTGAAAATGAGTTTTATGATTTAGATGATTCTCAAATTACTCTTAAAGATGGAAACAATATTTTAGATTTTAATATAATAGGTAAAATAGATATATATGGTCAAAATTACCTTATATCAGCTCCTTATAATGAAGAAGAAGGTGAATTAGTTGCTATTCTATTAGAAAATAATAAAATAGTAAGTTATATTAAAAATCATCTTATTTCTGAAGATGTAAGATTTTTTCTTAGTAAAATATCTGATTATTTACATAAAAATCAGCATAAAAGTAAATTTTTTGAAGAGAATTAAAACTGTTATGTCTATGTAAAGGTTATTATTTAGATTATGAATATTATAGGCGTTTTTATTTTTGCAATAGTTATAGGTTTTATTGCTTTATCTTTTTATTTATTGATTAAAAGATTTAAACAACATAAAAGTAGTTTGGAAAATATAAATAAAATAGAAAGCTTTACTTTAAAAGAAGAATTAGAACAACAACTTAAACAAAAAAAAGAAGATGAACTAAAAAAATTAGAAACAGGTAATATTGATGTAATAAAAGAAGTTATAGATAGAATTTTTAAAAGTTCTAAATTAGCTGGTTTTATAAAAGAACAAAGCTATATTTTATATGATAAATCAAAAATATCTGTAAATATAAACTTAACTGATAAAGAAGATATAGTAGATTCTAAAAAACAAATAACTCTAAAAAATGGTGAGTTATACACTCAAAATAAACATTATTTATCAATAAATAAAGAGTATTCCGAAAAAGCTTTTATATGTGCTTATAAAGTTTTAGAAGAGTTATTTACCAATATCCCTACTATATTTAAAGTATATCTTAATATAAAAATAACTAATCAAGAAGATAATCAAGATATAACAGTAGTTTCTTTAGAGGGAACTTTAGATGATTATAAATCAATAAAAAATAAGAATTTAGATTTTTTACATAAATTAGATGCTTTTAAAGCTAAATATAATTATGATCAAAAATTATATCAATTATTTGAAATAGAACCTTTAGAGAGTTCTTTTGCAAAAATAAATGTAGTTAATATTAATAACAATACAACTGAACTTTTAGCAACATCTTCTAATATTAATGATATTAAAATATCTGATATTAAAAATGCTTCAATTATGCTAACTCATAGTAATTTAGAAGAATTAAATAAAAATGTTTCTGTTGATAAAATAGACTTATTTTTAGATAAGTTAGGGTTAAATGTAATTCATAAAACAATACTTGAAAATAACTTATTAGAAATAAAAGCTATTGATAAAACTAATAATGAAATTTTAATTAATTACTCAAAAGAACAAAATATTATAAAAGAAGATTCTTTAAAAGAATTATTTTTTAAAGCAATTAAATCTAATATAACAAAATATATGTTTTTATCAGAAGGTTCTTTTTCTTTGGATGCTGTTAATTATTCTAATGTAAATAATATAGAAATATATGATTCTGAAAAAATTGCTAAAATTTTAGCATAATTTTATTCTTATTAAATACATCAGAATATAACTCTGAGTTTTCAGCTTTGATTAGAGGAAAGCACTAATAATCTTTTTTTAATAATTATCTACAAAGAATTAAATCTTATAACTACTCCATTATAAAGGGATTAAAAAATTAATTGTAAAAGTTGCTTATAGTCATCCTGAACTTGATTCAGGATCTAAGCAACTTTTTATAGGTTTAAAATAAGAAAAACACACTAGATTCCGTATGCTACTACGGAAGGACAAAGTGTGTTTTTATAATAATTTTAAGTATAGATAATTATAAACTTGTAGGCTAAAAAAATTTGACTAACTATTTTTTTTGTTCTATAATAAAAAAGTAAGTACTCACTTTTTTATTTATATATGAAAACAAAAGCTGAAAAAACAAAAGATAAAATAGTAGAAGCCGCTAAAAAAGTTTTTAGCGAAAAAAGCTTTCATGGTGCAACTACTAAAGAAATTGCAGAAGTAGCAGGGGTCTCTGAAGGCTCTCTATTTAGATACTTCAAAACTAAAAAAGATTTGCTATCTTTTATAATCATTAATAGCGTAGTTATTAGTGCAGAAAAAATCATGAAAGAAGAACATGATAATTTAGAAAATATAATTACTAAATTAATTACCTCTCGTATAGAAATCTCTAAAGAAATGTTTCCCATTTTAAAATTAATAATGTTTGAAACTTCTATAGAAAAAGATTTAAAAAAAAATTTATTACAAGAAATATTTTTACCTCTAATTAATCAAATTGAACTTATTTTTAAAGAAAAACAAAAAAAAGGTGAAGTAGCAAATATAGATACTTTTTTTATTTCCAGAACTTTAATTTGTCTTGTTTTTGGTACTATTTCTTTGAATTATGCGACAGAAGGACTAGCTTTTTTAAAAAATCCTTTTGTTTCTCAAGAAGAAAAAAGCCCGATGTTTAATGACTTTATTTCTAATATGGTAAATATTTATTTACATGGAGTTTCTGAAAAAGAAAAGGAAATAAATATAATTTATCCAGATTTTATTATATAGGTTTAATATATTATGAGTGAAACTAATCAAAAAAATAAATTATCTCCCAAACCTTTTATAATAGGCTTAGTGGTTATAATTTTTACCTCTTACTATTTTTATAATCAAGCTAAAGCTAATAAAATTTTAGATAAAATTGAAGCAAATGGAATTTTGGAAGCAACAGAAATACAAATAAGTTCTGAAGTAGTTGGTTTAGTTGAAAATTTTCCTTTTGAAGAAGGAGATAAAATAAATAAAGAACAAGTCTTAGCTACTATAAACTCAGATATTTATAAAGCTCAATTAAATCAAGCTAAAGCTAATCTTTTAGCTAATAAAGCACGATATAAAAGCTTAAAAGTAGGAGCAAAAAAAGAAGAAATAGAACAAGCTGATTTATTAAAAAAACAATCTGAACAAGTTTTATCTGGCTCAAATAAAACTTATATTGATTCTAAAGAGTTGTATGAAAATAGAAGCTTAACTAAACAACAATTAGATAATGCTGATACACAATATAAAACCTCTAAAAATCAATATGAGACCTCAAAAGCTAATTTAGAACAACTAAAGTCTTCTTTTAAAATTTCAAAAACTAATTTAGATAGAAGTAAAGATTTATATCAAAAACAATCTATAAGCCAACAACAATTAGATACAGCTCAAAATCAATTTGATATAGTATCTGCACAGTTAAAAATAGCAGAGCAAACTTTGCATCAAACTAAAACTCTTATGCAAGGTTATGAAATAAATTTAAAAAATATGAAAGCTATTTATGAAAATAGGGCACAGCAAAAATTACAATTACATAATGCAGAAGTCCAAAAAGAAATAGCAGAATCTAATGTTGAAATTTCTAAAAAAAAGTTAGATTTAGTTAAATCTATTGCCAAAAAAGAAGATTTAGATACCTTAGATGCAGGCGTTTTTCAAGCAGAGGAAGGCGTTAAATTAGCCAAATTACAACTTGAAAAAACTAAAATTAAAAGTAAAGTAGAAGGCATTTTATTAATTAAAAGTGTAGAACAAGGTGAATTAGTAGGTCAAGGCTCTAGTATTGCTACTTTAGCCGATTTATCTAAAATATGGTTAAGAGTTTATATACCAGAAAATCAAATAAATTTAATTAAATTAGGTCAAGATGTTGAAATAAAAACAGATTCTTTTAAAGATAAAGTTTTTAAAGGTAAAATAATTCAAATATCCTCTAAAGCTGAATTTACTCCTAAAAATGTTCAAACTAAAGAAGAAAGAGTTAATCAAGTTTTTGGAGTTAAAATTTTAGTTCCCAATCCTAATTTAACATTAAAAGCAGGAGTTCCTGCTGATGTTGAAATAAAATTGAATCAAACTAAAACCCTTTAGGCTAAATATTATGAGTGAGTATGTTATAGAAACTAAAAATCTAACTAAAACTTTTGGAAAAAATACTGTAGTAGATAATGTAAATTTAAAAGTACAAAAGGGTGAAATTTTTGGTTTTTTAGGACCCAATGGCTCGGGTAAATCAACTACTATGAGAATGTTGTGTGGTATTTTAAGTCCAACAAGTGGTAGTGGTAAAGTCTTAGGATTTGATATAGCTAAAGAACCTGAAAAAATTAAACTTAATATAGGCTATATGACACAAAGATTTAGCCTTTATGAAGATATGACAACAGAAGAAAATCTAGAGTTTTTTGGCAGAGTTTATGGATTAGATAAAGAAAAAAGAAAATCTAGAAAAGATGAAATTATTACTATGTTGGGTTTGGAAAGTAGAAGGAATGCTATTTCAGGTACTTTTTCAGGCGGTTGGAAGCAAAGGTTAGCACTTGCTTGTGCCTTAATACATAATCCTCCTTTACTTTTTTTAGATGAACCAACAGGTGGAGTAGATCCTGTTTCTAGAAGACAATTTTGGGAAATTTTATATATGCTTGCTGATATGGATGTTACTTGCTTAGTAACAACACATTATATGGATGAAGCAGAACGATGTCATAACTTAGGTTTTATTCATACAGGTACTCTAATAGCATCAGGTAACCCACAAGAAATTATTACAAAAAAATCTCAAGGTGATATTTTAGAAATAGAATGCAACCCTTTAATTAAAAGCTTAAAAATTTTACAAGAAACTTCTTTTATAAAAAGTGTATCATTACATAGAGATGGCTTACACGCTATTGTTGATAATGCAGAACAAACTCAAGATAAAATTTTGGCACTTTTAAAAGAAAATAATATTCAAGTTGATTCTTGTAAAAAAGTTTATCCCTCTTTAGAAGATATTTTTGTTTCTTTAACTAAAGAAAAGGAGTTCTAATGAGCTTACAAAGAATTTTTGCTATAGTCTTTAAAGAATTTATTCATATAAAAAGAGATAAACCAACTTTAGGAATTATTTTTGCGTTTCCTGTAGTAATGCTTTTATTATTTGGATATGCAGCATCTACAGATGTTGATAAAATGCCTACTGTAGTTTTGAATCAAGACAATAAGCAAAAAAGTAGAGAAATACTAGAAAAATTTGAACAATCAACTTATTTTAAAATTAGTAATTATGTTAAAAATACTCAAGAACTTAGATATTTAGTAGATTCTGGGAAAGCTAAAATAGGGTTTATAATTCCACCAGATTATTCAAAAAATATTTCTAGGGGGGTGCCTGCCCAAGTTCAAATAATTTTAGATGGCTCAGATCCTTCTATTGCAAGAACTGCTTTATTTACAGCAAGCTCTATAGCTCAAAATTATGGAAGTGAAATTTTTATAGAAAAATTAAAATCAAAAGGATCTTTTACTAAAATATCTTTACCTATAGATTTAAGAGCAAGAGTTTGGTATAACCCAGATATGAAAAGTATAAACTTCAATATTCCAGGATTAATAGGTCTAATACTTCAAAATGTAACAGTCATGCTTACAGCTTTTGCTCTGGTTAGAGAACGAGATAAAGGTACTTTAGAACAATTAATTGTTACTCCAGTAAAACCTTTAGAATTAATTATAGGCAAACTTATTCCGTATATTTTAGTTGCTTTTATTGCAGTTACCTTATCACTTTTAATTGCTACTTTATGGTTTAAAGTTAAAATAGTTGGTAGTTTGGCAGAATTGTTAGTTTTATCTTCAGTATTTTTAGTTGGAGCTTTGGGTATGGGGCTATTTGTTTCTACAATAGCTAGAAATCAATTACAAGCTATGCAAATTGCTTTTGCCATAATTTTACCAAGTGTTATTTTATCAGGTTTTATGTTCCCAAGAGAGGCTATGTCTGGTATTACTTATTATCTTGGATATCTTATTCCCCTAACCTATTTTCTTCAAATTTTAAGAGGTGTTATTTTAAAAGGTATAGGATTTGAATACTTATGGAAAGATGTAACTTTGTTAGTTATTTTTGGAATATCAGCTTTATTTTTATCTGCCAAAAGGTTCAATAAAACTTTGGATTAGGTAAAAATTTTAAGTTCATTATTTTTTTATATTAAAGCTTTGTAATTAAGTAAAATTAAGAACACTAAAATTGTCAACATAAAAATTGTAAAATCTTTATTTTTAAAATTTACAATTTTTAGTTTGTAAAAATATCACAAATTCATATTTTTGTAGTAAGATTATCTTTACCCTTTAATAAAAAAGGGATTTGGTTTTATAGCCGTAAACATTGAATTTATTGGTTTATATGGGCTGAGGAATGGAACAAACAATTCAAAGAAAAAAAATTTTTAATCCTGATGGAGATGATAGTGTTATCAACAGAAGGATTATAAAAGGTAATACAACAAACCTTTTTAACTTAAACGAAACAAGATATACTTGGGCAAAAAATTTGTACAGAGTTATGTTGGCAAATTTTTGGATACCAGAAAAAGTAGATTTATCGCAGGATAAGATAGATTATAAAAACCTAGAAAAATCAGAAATAAAATCTTATGAGGGTATTTTATCTTTTTTAACTTTTTTAGATAGCGTTCAAACTAATAATATACCTAAAATAGCAGAATATGTTACAGCTCCAGAAGTTACTACTCTTTTGGCTATTCAAGAATATCAAGAAGTAATTCATTCTCAAAGTTATGCTTATATCCTTGAAAGCGTTATACCTTCTAATAGAAGAAAAAATGTCTATGAATTATGGAGAAGCGATAGTATTCTTTTTGAAAGAAATAAATATATAGCAAATATATACCAATCTTTTATAGAAAAACCAACTGATACAAGCTTTGCTAGAGTTTTAATTGCTAATTATATTTTAGAAAGTCTTTATTTTTATAATGGATTTGTTTTCTTTTATAATTTGGCTTCAAGAAATGTTATGCTAGGTACTTCAGATGAAATAAGATATATAAATAGAGATGAACTAACTCATATTTTACTTTTTAGAAATATCATTAATGCCATAAATCAAGAAAATGAAGGTTTTATTAAAGAAGAAATGGTTCATGAATTATTTGATTATGCTACTCAGCAAGAAATTTTATGGACTAACCATATAATAGGTAATGAAGTAACAGGGATGAATGAAAGAACAACAGAAGCTTATACTAAATATTTAGCTAATGATAGAATAGCCTCTTTAGGGTTCTTACCGTTATATCCAGAATTTCAAACCAACCCTTATGTTCATTTTGAAAGAATGTCTGATCATAAAGGCGATAATTTAAAAAGTAATTTCTTTGAATCAACGGTTACTAATTATTCCCAATATAATGCTATTTCTGGTTGGGATGAAATATAAATTTTTAGATCGTAATATTAAAAGATAGTTTTTACTTTTTTTGTGTCAATAATATAAAATTTACCCAATTATTATCTTAATGTACAAACAAAATTAGTAAAAAGTTTTTTAAAAGTGTAAATTAAATACTCTATAGAGATTAGATTTATTTTCTCTATATGGTTACTGTTATATCTAAATTAAATGAATTTAAGACCTCCTACGGGGTATCAACCCCGTAGGAGGAAGGGATCGGGGGCTATGCCCCCGTACCCCCTGAAACCCCAGAGCAAAGATCTGAGGTATTCTATAATAAAAATAAATACAGTAAAAAAATTGTGGAAGGATAGATTTGTAAAAAATTATGCAGAAAGTTATAGAAAAAATGGAAGAAAAAATACAAAAACCAAATGATATATTTTTTGTTATAGATAAGGTATTTGAAGGGCTTCATGTAAAAAAAGAAGACCTTACTCATGATTTTGAGCAGAGTTTTTTAACATCTTCAGATATTTCTAAAGTATTAAAATCACTAATTACTAAAGCATTAAAACTAACCAATATAGATCATTTTGAAAATTTAGAATGGAGAATGGTAGCATCTCATTTATTACTATTTTATTTATACAAAGAATCTATGACCACTAGAGGTATTCCGTATAATTATGAAGCACCTCCTTATAATGACTATTATGATTTTCTTCAAGAAGCCATAAAATATAACCTTTATGATCCTAAAATACTAGATTTTTATACAAAAGATGAAATAAATGAAGTAGCTAGTGAAATTAACTATAAATACGATTTAGGATTTGACTATGCAGGCATGAATCTTTTATCTGAAAGATACCTTATAAAAAAGAATAGTAAAGTATTTGAATTACCACAAGAATTATTCATTACCGTAAGTTTATTATTAGCTGTACCAGAAGAACAAGAAGTTAGGGTTGAAATGGCTAAAAAATTTTATCACGCTATTGCTAGCAGAAAAATAAGCCTTGCAACACCAATTGTTTTAAACCTAAGAAAACCTAATGGTAATTTATCATCTTGTTTTATTGGTGCTATGGATGATAGCTTGGACAGTATTTATTATACTTTAGATCAAATTGCTCAAATTAGTAAAAATGCAGGTGGTTGTGGTGTAAATATCAGTAGGATTAGAGCTTCTGGTTCTAATATAAGAGAAGTAAAAAAAGCTAGTTCTGGAGTTATGCCTTGGATAAAACTTATAAATGATACTGGAGTTGCAGTGAATCAACAAGGAGCTAGAGCTGGTGCAGTAACCGTAGCATTGGATATTTGGCACCACGATATAGAAGATTTTTTACATTGTCAAACTGAAAATGGAGATTTAAGAAAAAAAGCTTTTGATATTTTTCCTCAGATTGTAATTCCAGATCTTTTCATGGAAAGAGTTGAAAAAAATGAAGAATGGACTCTATTTGATCCTAATGAAGCTATTTTAAAATATAAAATTAATTTAGCTGAATTATATGGAGATGATTTTAGAGAAAAATATTTATTTTTAGAATCAGAGAATTTAGAGCACATCAAAAAAGTTAAGGCTAAAGAGCTTTTTAAAGATTTCTTGAAAATTGTAGTTGAAACTGGTATGCCTTATGTTACCTTTAAAGATACCATGAATAAATATAATCCGAATAAACACTGTGGAATGATAGGAAATGCTAATTTATGTACAGAATCTTTCTCTAATTTTAAGCCATCTAAAGTAAAAGAAAAAAATATAGATTCTAAGCTTAATCTTATTTCTAAAGAAGCTGTAGCAGGTGAATTACATACTTGTAACTTAATAAGCCTAAATCTATCTTTGATGGAAAATTATGATGAAATTGACTATTACACTAGATTAAATGTAAGAATATTAGATAATACTATAGAAATTTCTACTGCACCTGTTTTGGAAGCTCATAAACATAATCATGAATATAGAATACTTGGTGTTGGAGCTATGGGATTAGCAGATTGGTTAGTAAAACATAAAAGAACATTTGCAAATGGAACTGAATTAGTTTCTGAACTCTTTGAAAGAATAGCTTATGCAGGAATAGATGAATCAGTAAACCTTGCAGAAAAAAGAGGTGCTTATCCGAAATATGAAGGCAGTGAATGGCAAAAAGGTATTATTATGGGTAAAGATGAAAAATGGTTTGAAGAAAATAAAACATCTTTAGGTTCTAATATTTGGAGTCAACTTATAAAAAAATTAAAAACTCATAAAATGAGAAATGGTGGTTTATTTGCTATTGCACCAAATACTAGTACTAGTTTACTTATGGGTTCTACAGCTAGTGTGCTTCCTGTTTTTGATAAATTTTTTATAGATAAAGCAAGTAAAGGTAGTGTTCCTGTTTGCCCACCTTTTATGGGTAAAGATACTTTTTGGTATTATCAAGAAAATAAAAATATTGATCAAAATATTATTATCAATACTATTTCTGAAATTCAAAAATGGACAGATCAAGGTATTAGTATGGAACTATATCTAAATCTTAATTTAGGAATAAAAGCAAAAGATATATATGATTTATATTTTAATGCTTGGAGAAAAGAGTGTAAAACTGTTTATTACGTACGTTCTATTGCTCTTAAAGCAACTGATGATGGTTGTATAAGTTGTGCAAATTAATACGCTTTTTTAATACTTATAACAAAGAACATAAAAGCATAGTATAATTTAGCAAGTAAAAATATTATTAAATTTTTGATCTATGGAAGCTATATTAACAAAATATTTTGGACAAAAGGACTCTAATACTTTAAAGTTTTATTTGAGTCATAATGGATATGAAACAGCTAAAAAAGTTTTAGCATCATTACAACCTGAACAAGTTATTGAAGAAGTAAAAAAATCTGGGTTACGTGGTAGAGGTGGTGCAGGATTTCCTACTGGTATGAAATGGAGTTTTTTACCAAAAGATAACCCAAAACCTAGATACCTCTGTGTAAATGCAGATGAAAGTGAACCAGGTACTTTTAAAGACCGATATATTATGGAAGATGATCCACATTGTCTTTTAGAAGGTATTATTATTTCTTGCTTTGCTATAAAATCTAATAAAGCTTTTATTTATATTAGAGGTGAATATTATTATCCTTATAAAGTTTTAGAACAAGCTATTAAAGAAGCTTATGAAAATGGATACTTAGGTAAAAATCTTTTTGGAAGTGGTTTTGATGTTGATGTTGTTTTACACAGAGGTGCTGGAGCATATATTTGTGGAGAAGAAACTGCTTTGATTGAATCATTGGAAGGTAAAAAAGGACAACCAAGAATAAAACCTCCATTCCCAGCTGTAGAAGGAGTATTTAAATGCCCAACTATAGTTAATAATGTAGCAACAATTGCCTCTGTTCCTTGGATTATGGAAAATGGAGCTGCTGAATATGCAAAAATAGGTACAGAAAAAAGTGCTGGAACATTTATTTTTTCAATTAGTGGTCATGTAAATAAACCTGGTATCTATGAAGTTCCATTAGGAACTCCTTTTATGAAATTTTTAGAAGAAAAAGCAGGTGGAGTAAGAAACGGTAAAAAATTAAAAGCTTTAATACCTGGAGGTTCTTCTACTCCTATTCTTAATGCAAAAGATTGTGAAACCTTAAATCTTGATTATGAGTCAGTTGCCGCTCATGGTTCTATGTTAGGTTCTGGAGCAATGATTGTAATGGATGAAGATACTTGCATAGTTGATGCTTTATTAAATTTAGAACATTTTTATTCTCATGAATCTTGTGGGCAATGCTCTCCTTGTAGAGAAGGTGTAAATTGGATGTATAAAACCTTACATGAAGTTGAACATGCTAATGCTTCAGAAAAAGACTTACAAATTTTATTAGATTTAGCTAATAATATGGAAGGTAAAACTATTTGCGTTTTTTCTGCGGCGGCTGCTATGCCAGTAAGAAGTTATATTAAAAAATTTAGAGAAGAATTCATAAAACACTTTGAACATAAAGGTTGTCCTTATCCAAAAAGAACTTACTTGGAAGACTAAAATGTTGATACATCAAAATGTAAAAAAAATATTATTTGAAGCTTCTGAAATTGTAGAAAAATATTTTAAAGCAGATTTAGAAGTTTCTTATAAAGAAGATCACACGCCTGTAACCATTGCAGATAAAGAAGTAAATACTTTTTTAAAACCTAAATTATTAGAATTAATAGCAAATTCTGCTTGGTTATCCGAAGAAGAAAAAGATGACAAAATAAGGTTAAAATCTGAATATATTTGGGTTGTAGATCCTATTGATGGAACAAAAGAATTTACAAAAAAAATACCTGAGTTAGCTATTTCCATAGGTTTGGTAAAAGATAATAAGCCTATTTTAGGTGCTATCATGAATCCTATTACCAAAGAAGGTGGTATTTGTAGCATTTGGGAAAGTTCAGATTTTTGGGGCTTTAATAAAGATAAAGATAAAAATAAAGTATCTGTTATTGTTAGTAGAAGTGAATATAAATCTAAAAGACTTTCTGATTTTGAAAAAGAAGTAAATATTACACCTATTGGTAGTGTTGCATATAAATTATTAAGAATTTCGGCTGGAATGGATGATTTATATTTTTCTGTTTTTCCAAAATCTGAATGGGATATTTGTGCTGGTGTTGCAATGATAGAACTAACAGATCAAATTTATTCTAGATTTGATAAAAAAGATAACCATTTTAATATGGAAAACACAAGAATAGATTCAGGAGCTTTAGCTGGTAAAAAAGAGTTAGTAGCTGATTTCAAAAATAGATTTGATAGTTTATTAGTTACACAATTTAGAGATTAAAATAATGAATTATTGGCTAGTAAAATCAGAACCTGATACATTTTCATTTGATGATTTAAAAAAAATAAAAAATAAAACTACCTCATGGGAAGGTGTTAGAAACTATCAAGCTAGAAATTTTTTAAAAACTATGAAACTTAATGATCTAGTATTTTTTTATCATAGTGTTCAAAAACCAACTGCTATAGTAGGCATTACAAAAGTTGTAAAAGAATTTTACCCAGATAAAACTCAATTTGATACTACTAATAAATATTACGACCCTAAAAGTACTAAAGATAATCCTAGATGGTTTATGGTAGATTTAAAATATCAAAGTGAATTTAATCAACCTATAACACTTGAAGAAATAAAAGAAATTGATGGCTTAGAAAATATGTATTTATTAAAAAACTCTCGTTTATCAGTACAACCTGTAACTGAATCTGAATGGAATATTTTAACCAATTTTAGAAAATAATTAAAAAAATTTTATAAGGAGGCTTTTATGAAATTAGCTGAAGCATTAATATTAAGAGCGGACTGTCAAAAAAAAATTGCTCAAATTAATGACAGATTATCTAAAAATGCTTTAATCCAAGATGGAGAAACTCCTTCTGAAAAACCAGAAGATTTATTAAATGAACTAGATTCTACCTTAATAGAATTACAAAACCTAATTAAAAGTATAAATAAAACTAATTCTATAGTAGAATTTGAAACTAATAAAACCTTAGCTGATGCTTTAGCTGAAAGAGATATTTTAGTTTTAGAAATAAGAGCAATACAAGCTTTACTTAATTCTTCAAAAGTTGTAATAAATAGATATAGTCAATCTGAAATAAAATACAAAAGTACTATAAATATAGCTAATACACAAAAAAAATTAGATGATTTATCTAAAAAACATAGAATATTAGATACAAAAATTCAAGAGCTAAATTGGAAATATGATTTAATTTAGTTTAAAATATAGTTGGTAGTTAGTAAATAAAATAAAAGCGTAGCACAACCCCATTGCTCAATTAGGGGTAAATAGTTGAGCTATAGACTTATAATCTATTCCTATAAAGGAGCTTGAAAAAACTTACAAATTAAGCTCAGTAATGTTACCTTTGTATGGAGTATTGTTAATGTTACTACCAGTGTTGATTTATAATATTTACTAATGAGGGTGGGTTTGGGGATTTTAAGTTATAATTAGTGCTAATTTTAACAATATTTTGATTAAATAAACTATGAATAAAAAAATACTAAAAACTTTATTACTTTCTACTTTAATATTTTTACCAACTAAAGTATTGGCAGATGATACTAAAATAAATATTATTTTGAATACGTCAAAAGAAAATCTTTTTTCTTCTTGGTTTAGTGGAGGAAAAGAATTTGAATCTTTTATTTTTTCAGATGATTCTTTAAAAAATATTTCTGTTACATCTAATAAGTATGATATTTATCAACAAAATAATGCTTATATGCTTTTACCAGAAAAAACTGAAAAAGTAGAAGGTAGTGCAAAAATTTCCTTTTTAAAAGATATTATCATGTTTGAAGGTGATATTAATAATTTTATTATTGAACCAGAAAAAAACAATAGTGAAATTTTAATAGTAGCTCAACAAAAGTATAAAATGAGATTCCCTTCTTCTAAATCTAAAATATCAGAAAAAAAATTATATAAAATAGAATTAAATAATAAAAAAACAGGTTATTATATTTTTGATAAAACTTATGATACAGAAAAAGTACTAAAATTTCTAGATAATAATGATAATTGGGAAAAAAAATTACTAATAAATATAAATACTTCTGTTAATGATAAAAATTATGATATTATTATGATTTCTAATGACCCTTTTAACTCTATAAAAGTCCAACAAACTTTAAAAGATACTATAAAAAAATATTCACCTTTAAATACTTTAAAAATAAGCTATGGAAATTTATTTAGTACCAATAAAGAATCAAAAAATAGAAAAGTTGAAGAAGATAATCTAAAAGAAAATTCTCCACATGCTATTTTACCTTCTTCTAGAGACTTAAGCCTAAATGAACAAGAATTAGAAACAGTATCTAAAATATCTCCAATTATTGCAACTAACATAAAAAAAGATGAAAAAAATTATTTTCAAAAATATACTGTTACTAATGTAAATGGTAAAAATGTAGCTATTTTAGGAATAACAGATGATTTTTATCCTAAAGCAAGAGGAATTGTTAATAAAAAAAGTAAACTTCAATTCGAAGATATAGAAAAATCTCTTAATGAAACTTTAAAAGAAACCCTTAATGATTCTAATATAGATATAATTATTGTCCTTACTAATGTAACTTCTTCTAGTGATAAATTAGAGTCGGTAAAAAAATCTATATCTTATAGTATTAATAAATATCCTCAAAAACAACTTTTATTATTTTATCTAAATGAAGAATCGGACTATATTAATAGAGCTAAATCTTTTGAAAAAATTAGTAATTATGATGATGAACAATTATATATAAGTTCTTCTTTACCTCAGGGTATATATAGTATTAACTTAGATTTAAAAAATAATTATGTCTCAAAAATGAAGACAAATCTAAGAAAAATAGAAAGTAACACTTTAATTAATAACAATTTTTTAAATGTAAACAGAGAAATATACTCTAAAGTAAAAGAATTTAACCCCTCTAATTCTGATAAAACTATTATTTTGCCAGATAAAAGGGATATTTTAAATTATGCAACTAAAAAAAATCTATCTCTATTTACAAATACTGATGATATAACTTACTCTCCAAAAGATAAAACAACTTTGGCTGGTAATATTTTAATTGATAAATATTTTTCAGAATTAGTTATTTTACCTTCAAATATGGCAAATGCAGATACTTTAGGCTCTATATCTACAAGCTTTTTTTCAGAATGGTTTAGTAATACCGAATATGATTTAATTCAAATAAATATGTTGGGTAAAGATATAAAAAATTTATATAAACTAAATAAAGATCTAAATTTTCAAGATAATAGAGGAATAATAACTTTTATAGGTGGAGATATAGAAAAAAATATTATTAGAGGTAGAAATATAAATGATAATGAATATTATAATGTAATAACTACTGATATTATTTATTTAAATCTTTTATTTAATGATATCTTTTCTAAATATGAATATATTAATAAAAATGCTCATTTAAAAGAAGAAACATTTAATTATTTAGAAAATATAGTAAATAAATATGATATTAATTCTTTTAATAAAATAAATGAAGATTATTTATCTGAAATATCAAAACTATTTGAAAGTAAAAATTATTCTGTATCTACCAGATGGACTTTTTCCTTAAAAAACTTAGAAACAGGTTATAATAAAGCTCAAACATCTAAAAATGATGATTATGGCGTAATAACTGATAGTAGAATTAGTAACCCAGATAATTATGATTTAGGATTTTCTGGTAAATTATCATCAATAATTGATAGCAAAGACTTAGCTTTTGGCTTATCTGTTTTTGGAAATTTAAAACAAGCTTTTTTTGATAATAAGGAAGATGGTATTTTAAAAACAATAAATAAAAAAACTAAAGATGATATAAATAGTTCTTTAGATTTTCAATTAAAATTTATATCCATAGGTTTTAAAGAGTCTAAAATAAGCTTAATGCCTTATCTTAATAGTACATATAGTACAGAATTTTTTCCTTCAAAAAATCAAGAAACTAACTTGGATAACCCTAGAAGAAGTGAAATAAATACTAGTGCAGGCATAATTTTATATCCTAGTATAGTTAATGAGTTTAGAGTTGCTTTTATTACAAGATATGATTTTAATCAGCCAAAAGAGTTTTTGTTAAACCCTGGTATCTTTTCTAGTTTTAATGCCTCTTATGATATTTTTAATAATATAACTTTAGATTTAGAAGGTAATTATCGCTATTATTTTCCAACAAAGGATGAACCATTACAACAATTATCTTCTTATGGAGAAATAAATAGTAGGTTATCTTTACCTTTATGGGACAAATTTAGAATAGCTTTAAATCTTAATACTTTTCTTTTTAGAGGTAATTTAGATTTAAGAAATAAAGATTTTGGAATTGGTTTTAGTAGTAATGTTGGATTAAGTTATTCATTTGATACAAAACCCTTTTATTGGGTTGCTTACTAATGAAAAATAGTTTTAATAACTCAAATATTGAATTAAATAATGATTTATTTGAACATTTTAGATTTATAATACCAGAAGGACAATCTCTTATAAGAATAGATAAATATTTAAAAGATAAAATTCAAAATGCAACTAGACATAAAGTTCAACAAGGTATAGAAAAAGAATATGTTTTAGTTAATGGTTTACCAGTAAAAGTTCATTATAGAGTTAAGCCACATGATATTATTACTATAAACTTACCAGAAGAAGTAAAAGATAAAACTCATTATCCAGAAAACATTGATTTAGATATTTTATATGAAGATGAATATCTAGTAGTTGTTAATAAAGCAGCTGGAATGGTTGTTCATCCAACTTTTAATAATTATGAAGGAACTTTATTTAATGCCTTATTATTTCATTTCGAACATCAAGGAATAAAAGAAAAACCTTTTATAGTTCATAGAATTGATAAAGAAACTTCTGGTATTTTGGTTGTAGCCAAAACTCAAGAAGTAGCTAAAGAATTGTCGACACAGTTTATTTATCATACTTTAACAAGAACTTATTATGCTTTAGTTTGGGGAGTTTTTGAAGAAGAAGATAAAAAGGGAACTATAAGAACTTTTTTAGATAGAAGTAAACAAGATAGAAAATTGATTCAAGTATATAAAAATCAAGGGAAAGAAGCTATAACAAAATATGAAATTATTGAAGAATATGGTAAATATCTAAGTCTTGTTAAATGTAACCTAGAAACAGGTAGAATGCATCAAATAAGAGTTCATATGAGTTATATTGGGCATCCTATCTTTAATGATTATTTTTATGGAGGAAGTATTATCCCTAAAGATTTCTTAGAAGATATAGATGCTTTTGTTTTTGATATTTTAAGTCGTCAAGCTTTACATTCTAAAGATATAACTTTTTATCATCCAATACTTAAAAAAAATATTTTTGTAGATTCTGAATTACCTTCTGATTTTAAAAAACTAATTAAGTATTTTACAATTAACTATTAAAATAATAATTTTTTTTGACAAGTATTTTATTAACTTGTTAAAATTAATAGGAATATTAAAAATTTTAAATAAAGGCTTATATGATAACCAAAGAAGAAGTTCTAAAAATAGCTAAGTTATCTAAACTAACTTTAAAAGATGAAGAAATAGATATATTTTCTGAGCAACTAAATAGTATTTTAGGTTATGTAGAACAACTTAATGAACTTGATACTAATGGTATTGAACCTTCATCTAGTGCCATTATATCTAGTAATGTTTTTAGAGAGGATATAAAAAAAGATGGTTTGGATAGAGAATTAGCTTTATCTAATGCTCCTCAAAAAGAAAATAATATGTTTAAAGTTCCTAAAATATAATTTTTATGCTTATTGTTGATATTTTACTAGCTATTATTTTATTTACTTTAGTAATTGCTTTTTCACCTGTAGGTAAAATACTTACAGAGTATTTTTTGGGTGTTTCTAATGAAAAAAATGTAATAGAATTAACTAAAAAATATGCAGAATTAGAAGTTAGAGTTAGAGAACAAGAAGAAGAGTTAAAAAGACTTCGTGAAGGTTATATTATTCAAGATGAAAAAGTTGATAAATTAACCCAAATTTCAAAAAAACTGGATATAGATATACACAACTAGAGGTTTTATATGGAAGCTCAAGCTACCGTTTCTACAGCTACTTGGCTTGTGCCAGCCTTAGCTACACTTGTCCTTTATGGAATAGGTCAAGGCTTCGTAAAAATGTTTATTGAAGATGCTCCACCTGCTAAATTCTGCTTATTTTTTGTAGTAGCCAAAACTATTCTAAACTTAAGTTATTTTTTTACTCATGATCATCCAGACCCTTTTTCTCCAGATGCTAGAACTTTCATGATGGTAGGAATTTTAGCTTATATTTTAGATGGTGCAGGATGGATACTTTACTTTCAATCTATAGTTCATGGTCCTATTACTATAGTAGGTACTTTATCAGCAGCATATCCAGCATTAACTATTTTATTAGCAAAGTTTTTCTTAAGCGAAAGTTTAATGACCGCACAATATTTGGGCGTTTTTATTGTAATAGCTTGTTGCTTGGGGTTATCTTATACTCCAAAAAATCCAGATATTCCTCAAGAAGATTTAAAAGTTACTAATTCTAAATGGATACCTTTTGCATTTTTTGCTTTACTTCTTTGGAGTTCAGCTCAAACAATTATGAAATATGCTTATTCTTTACCTAATTCTAATGATGCAAATATGCTAGTTTTTAATACTATAGGTGGAGCTTTAACTTTAGGAGTTTATGGGGTCCTTTTTGGAATTAAAGGTCAAAAAAATTCTTTGAAAGAATTAGGTAAATCTTTTTTACCTATGGGTATGATGGCAGCAGGAGATATAGGCGTTATTATTTCTTCTAGCACAGGGCCAATTTCTATTATTTCACCATTAACAGGAGCATATCCTTTAGTAACACTAATTTTTGCAGCTTTAGTATTAAAAGAAAAAATAATAAAATTTCATTGGTTATGTATTGCTGTTTTATTATTTGGTATTTTCTTAAGCTCTGCCGATAAAGATATGCTAACTAATTACCTTCCTTTTTTATCATCTTTGGCTAACTAAAATAAAAGCCCCTATAAAAAGGGGCTAGTTTACAATAAGAATTAGTTCGGTTTTAACTAGGAAATTTTATATTACTAAAATCAATACCAGCTTCTTTAAAATAGTCTTTTACTAGACTAATTGTTAAATCTGTATCAATTTTTTCTAAAATTACTTCTTTAGTATCAGAAGTAATAGTTACATTTTGATTTAGGTAGTAATCTTTACCTTTATAATAAAAATAAGTACTTAGATTATGAACTTCTCCATCCATAACACGAATAGAAGCTTTACCATCTATTATATTAAAATGATTCCAAGTATATGGGTTTTCCACTGAATCATACAATGGAGCTGAAGGTGATACTTTTTGACCCAAAAGACTTTTTAGGTTTTTTAAATTTTTTACACCTTGTGCGTCTAATTTAGAAACAATATCATCGGTTAAAGCTACTGGTTCTTTAATATTATTATTTTTAAAATAATCAAACATTATTTTTTGTTGACTTTCACTTACGCCAAAATTATTAGCTAAAGTTTTTATTTCATCAAATGTAAATTCAGTTTTACTTCTTAAATAAACATAAACTGGTATTTCTCTCATTACAGGTAAGCTTTCAGAGCTTATATTTAGCTTTATTTCAGGGCAAGATTCACCCAATTTTATAGAAGTTTTTCCTACTTCTTTATTACCAAACATAGCTGTAAAAGTAATATTTCTATCTGTTGGAACGTTAAATAAATCGTTTACTTCATCTCTTAATGTTGTTGGAAATGACCAATACTGACCTTCAAATTTAGCTGTAACAGCAACAGGTATTGGGCTTCCATTCCAAATTAATCTTAATTTAGGATTACATTTATTATCATAATGCCAATCTAAATTCCAATATGATAAATGTTGTGCGGTATATTTTACAATAAAATTATTATTGGATAACTCGCCTACAGCTCCTTCTGTTTCGTATTTCCATTGACCAGTAGTTGTATCATAGCTCCAAATACCTATTTTATCACCCGTTTTTATTTCTTTACCTGTGTCAGGGTTTATTGTACCTTTAGGTATTTGCATAGTTATCTCCATAGGATTACTAAAAGTAGCTGCTTTATTACCTTTTTCATCAGTTAATTCTATAGAAGTAAAACCTCCTGTCATAAAATAACCAGTTTCTTTTTTCCCATTTTTATCTACAGTTGCATTATTTAAACCACCAGGAAAAGCATTAAAAGATGAATCAGATTGATTATTAAAATAACCTATATTAGCCGTAACATTACCACTTAAAGGCTTACCTTCAGAGTCTTTTAAAATAGTATTTGCTGGTAAATTAACCGATAAAGTAGATCCTGATTTTGGTTCATTAATACTTAAGTTTATTTTTTCTACTAAAGCTCCATTAGCATCAGCTTTATTATTTTTAGTTTCTAATGCAGCTACTCCTACAGGAGGGTTATTTATATCAACTAAATTTATACTAAATAAATTATTTTTATCATCTTTTAATTGAAATTCTGTACTAGATGAAAAATAACCTTCAGATTTAGCTACTATTGTAAAATTTAAAGGGTTTTGAGCAGTTGCTTTTATTCCTTTTTTTAGAGATAACTTTATTTCGCCATTTTCAAAAGTATAAGTAGTTTTTTCAAACTTATCTTTATCTGAACCATCTATATTAATAGAAACTTTCTTATTAATACTTTTTTGAGTTTTTGAATCTAATACCTTACCTAAGATACTTATAAGATCAGAGTTTAGATTAACTTTTATAGAAGATATTTTTTTATTGTCAAATACAGCGTTATTTACTTTACCTTGAATAACAGGGTTTTTGATTTCTGTTTTATTATTAATAGTATCATTAGGTTTACTTGGATTATTACAAGCAAAAGATAATATTATTATTGGTAATAATGATAGAGCTTTTTTTCTAGTTATTATCATAAAAAATTCCTTTTAAAATTTTATAACCATTAAGATTTTAAGTTTTATTTAGAAAAATATCATGTTTTTTAGTCAAAAGTTTTTTTGATACTAATCAACTTTATTTTTATGAATTATTAGCAAAAGCTAGATTACACCCTTTTTAGAAAAAATTTATATTTTATATTTTTAATAGAATTTGTATGAATTATATTAAGGTTTAACTTTCTTAACAATAAAAAATAGTTTTTTACTTTTTTAAATATGATATTATAAAAAAATGAAGAAAATAGCAATTACTCAAAGACTAATTGAAAATAACTCTTATTATGAATTAAGAGATTGCTTAGATACTAATTGGAATAGACTATTTCAGCATCTTAATTTTGTTCAAATAATACTACCAACAAATTGTGATTTTGAAACTTATCATTATGAGTTAAATATAGATGGTATTATTCTTAGCGGTGGAAATGATCTTAATTCTATAAACTCTAATAATCTTTCTAATATCAGAGATAATTTTGAAAAAAATTTAATACGTTATGCCATAAATAATAATATTCCTATTTTAGGTATTTGTAGAGGTATGCAAATATTAGGAGAATTTTTTGGTCTAGAACTTGAAAAAGTTACAAGTCATATAAATTTAAAACATGAAATAACTATTAATAAAAACTCTAAATATTATGAAAGTTTGAGTAAAATAAAAGAAGTTAATTCTTACCATAACTATTCTATAAAAAATATAGATAATAATTTTATAGTTTCAGCTTTTTCCAAAGATAATAAAATAGAGGCTATAGAACATAAAAATTTAAAGATTTTCGCTCAGATGTGGCATACGGAAAGAGAAGAACCATTTGTAAAAGAAGAAGTTAATTTTATAAAAAATTTTTTTAACTATAATATAAAATCTATTAATTATAAACTATATTAAAATTTAGTTTAAATATACACTAACTTTTGATAAAATATTAAATGAGATTTTTTATTAAAAAATTAGTTTTATAAGAGATATTCATAATGTATAAGTATTTAATTTTTAGAATATTTTTTAGATAAAAAATTTAAATCTATACCTTAAATTAATATTTTTAGTTTTTTGTATTATTTTTTATATAGAATTTAAAGATTTAGTATTTTAATACAAAATAAATAACATAGATTTAATAAATTTTTATCAGAAGTTTAAAAAAATAGTAGTACTATTTTAAATTTATGTGGTATAATTAACAGTATATTAACTCTTATGGAGGGCATCATGGAAGATAACATAAATAAAGTAGTTTATCAAAGTACATCAGATTTTTTAAAATATGTAAAAGATAGACAAAAAGAAAAAGCTAATGATAAAAGACAAAAATCTAATTTTAAAAAGAAGCAAGATTATAGAAACTCACCTTATTACTCTTAATTTTTTAAAAATTTTTCAAATATTTCATTTGAAGTAAAAATATTTTTATCTGAGATTTTTATTGTATTATTTCTAATAATAACTAAATTTCGACTTTTTAAATATTCTATCTCTTCTTTGTAATAATCTAAAAAATTAATATTAAATCTTTGGTTTAATAGGTCTATATCAAGACCTTCATTTAAAAGTCTAAGATTCATAAAAATAGTTTCTTCAATTTGTTCTTGAATAGATTGTTTTTTTGTTTTTTCAAATAAGTTAAATTTTTCTTGATTGATATATTCATATAAATTTTTAGTATTAGTATATCTTTTTTCATTAAAAAAAGAAGCTGCACTAACGCCTATGCCTATGTAGTTTAGATTTTTCCAATAAACAATATTATGTTTAGCTTGGTAATTTTCTTTACTCCAATTTGATATTTCATAATGAATATAATTTTTGCTTTTTAAATAGCTTTTTGCATAGTCAAACATTTTAGTTGTTAATATTTCTGCTGGTAATGAATAAATACCTTGATTGATATATTCAAAAAGAGGGGTATCTTCATGTAAATCTAAACAATACAAAGATATATGTTCACTATTTAATTCTAATGCTTTTTCTAAAGTATCAATCCATAAATCTAATGTTTGATTTGGTAATCCAAACATTAGATCTAAATTGAAATTATTAAACCCAGATTCTTTAGCAAAGTAATATGTATCATAAATATCTTTTACAGAATGATTTCTATTAAGCTCTTTTAATACTTTGTCATTAAAAGTTTGAACTCCCATACTAAGCCTATTTATACCTAAGTTTAAGTATTTTTTAAAATTAGATCTATTTAAGTTTATAGGGTTTATTTCAATTGTTATTTCTGAAACTTCACTTAATTTAAAATTTTTATGAATACTTTGAAATATTTTTTCTAATAAATCTATTTTTAAAACAGAGGGTGTACCACCTCCTATAAAAATAGTTTTTATATTTAAGTTATAATTTTTATAATATTCTATTTCTTTACAAATTTTATCTACATACTTTTCTATTAATTCATTTGAATTATCTGTATGAGTAATAAAATCGCAATAACTGCATCTTTTTATGCAAAAAGGTATATGTATGTATAATGAAATGTCTTTATTCAATTTTTTATTTTAGCTATTATCAGGTTCTTTTTCTATACTTTCTACTAAGTTTAAACTTTCCATTTCTTTTATTTTTTTATTAGCAGTTTCTAGCTCAACTCTTAATTGTTCCAATTCTTTAGCTTTATTTCTAAATTCATCTCTTAAAGATTCATTTTTACTTTCTTGTAGTTTTAAAGAAGCTTGTAATTTATTTTGATTTTCTTCAGATTCAGCTATCAAATTTTTATGTTTCTCTTCTAACTCAAAGAAGTCTTTTTTAAGTTTAGCAGAATCAGACATATTATCACCTTCCATAAGAGACTCTAATTTTTTACTAGTTTCTTCTAATTCTTTTTTAAGTCTTTCTGTTTCGTCTTTTTCTTTAAGATAGTTAATAGTAGTTGCATTTGATAAAGTTTCATTAGCAGTTTCTAATTTTTCTTTTAAATCTTTTATTTCTTCTTTTAATGTTTTATTATCATTTTTAATTTTATCTACATCTATTTTAGAAAATTCTTCTACTTTTTCTTCCAAAGATTTTTTTGCTTGATTAGATTCTTTTAAATCACTTTTTAACTTACTAATATCATTTCTTAATTCTTCTACATTTATTTTTTCAAATTCTTTTATTTTTTTATTGGATTCTTTCAAGTCACTTGCAATAGTATCATATTTTGCTTTCATATCTTCAGCTTGATTTATTTGATAAGTTAATTTATTTATTTCTGAAGTATTTTCTCTATTTTTTGATTCTAAATTAGATAATTGTTCTTTTTGTTTTTTTAGTTCTTTTTCAGAATTTTCTAGGTTGGTATTGAGCCCTTCAATATTTTTCAACATATTTTCTTTTTCTTTCAGATGATTTTTTATAAACTTTTGGCATTCGTCTAAGGTTGTTGGAATAGTTTTTTCTATTTTTCTAGAAAATTCAGTTTCTTTAGCATGATAAGATTGGACAACTGTTTCTAATCTTTCTACATTTCCTTTTAAAGAATCTATTTGATCATTTCTATCTTCACTTCTTTTAACTAAAAGAAAAAATATTCCACCAGATAAAGCAGAAGCTAAAAAGGGTAATAATAGCATATTTAAATACTTAAAAGTTTCATTACTTGTATCTTCAAAACTTAATTTTAAATCTCCTATATCAACATTTCTATTCATTTGATTTAAAATTTTTTCGCCTTCACTTCTTCTTTTATCTTCATTTTCTTTAGATAGATTACTAGAAATAACATTATTTTTAAAAGATAAAATAGCTCTAGTTGGAATTACATCTAAAATATTATTTATTTCTTTTAGTTCTGGTTTTTCCTCATTATATTTTACATTTTTAAGAACTGATTCTAAGTTCTCTTTTTCCATAGGTGGTTTATATTTAGGAACAAAAATATTTATTGAAAGTGTAACAACAAAAACACCAATGAATATAACTAATGCTTTCCCTATTGTCAAAGTTAAAACCTCTTTTTATTAAATCCATATTAAATGAATAATAAATTATAACATTTAATTTATAAAAACTACATTAATTTTTTAACTAATTTTTTAAATTAATGTTGATAAAATTAAAAATTGATTTAAGTCAATTAAATTAGATAAATAATTTATTATCAAATTATTTTTATATTAGATTATTTATTTTTCCACCAATTAATAAATTCATCTATAGTTTCTTCTGTAGTTTGGATTGGATTATATTCTAATTTATTTTTTGCTTTATCTATATTCATAGTCATAGATTTTGCTAAAATACCTATACCATAACAGGTTAATACAGGTTCTTTATAGTCTCTTGAAAATTTAGCTTTTGTTTCTAAAATTTTTGCTACAGTATAACCCACTTCAAAAGGAATTTTATTTTTATTTAATTTATAACCCAATTTACTCAATACTTCTTCAATTAGCCACCACAGTTTTACAGGTGTTCCATTAGTTATATTATAAGATTCTCCCATTGCATCTTTAGAAGCTTTAATTGAAAGTTCTACGGCTTCAACAACATTTGCTGCACTAGATACATCTACTATATTTTCACCCGAACCTATTATTTTTAATTTACCTTCTTGTTGGGCTTTTAGCAATCTAGGCATAATAGTAGTGTCACCAGCACCTATTATTGCTCTTGGTCTTAAAGAAATTGTTTCTAAATTATTATTATTAGCCTGAGACATTATTTTTTCAGCCTCATACTTTGTTTGAGCATAAAAATTTACAAATTTATTTGGTAAAAAATTTTCTTTTATATCAAATCTATCTGTATAATCAAAATAAATACTAGGTGTTGAAATATTAACTATTCTTTTTATATTATTTTTTTTGGCAGAATAAATAATATTTTTTGTTGACAAAACATTTGCATTGTAAAATTCTTCATATTTACCCCATGGAGAAGATAAAGCTGCAGAATGAACTATTAAATCTAAACCTTCACCTATTTTATTAACAAAGTTTTCATCTTCTAAACTACCTTGAAAAGTTTTTATATTAAGCATATTTAATTCTTTTATTGCTTTTTCATTTCGTCCAGTAGCTAAAACCTCATAGTTTTTATTTTCTATTAATTTTTGAACTATTCTTTTACCTAAAAAACCTGTAGCACCAGTAACTAATATTTTCATTATGTTAAAAAACTCCAACCATCTTTTTTTAATACTTTTAAAAACATTTCTCTTTTTTCTAATTCTTCAAAAAATGGTTTTGTTTCTATACATTCTTCAGGAGGTAAAACACCTGTCTTATTAATTTTACCGTTAATAAGCATTTGAGCTACAATAGAAGGTGGACAACCAGTATTTATATCAGTTCCTAAATGCCATTCTTTTTTTCCTGAACAATGACAATCTGCTACCCAAGTAACTTTTTTATTGTTTATAGTGCCTTTTACAATAGCCCTTACAATTTCATATTGGTTTAGATGTCCTTTTATTTTAGGTATAGGTTGAGACATAGCTATTTTATTTATGACATCTATAGGAGCAACTTCAATCTCACCTATTTTTATAGAGTCATGAGAAGCCATTCCAAGATCTCTTAAAAATTTTACTTTAGCTGTAAAATCATGATCAAATGCTATTTTAAAACTAACTTCTTTTACGCCTTTATTTTTATAGCTTAAAGGTAAAGTAGCAACTTCAGAATGTATAGTAAACATAGGTTTTTGAGTACCTATTGGTAAAGGGAATTTATGATTTATAGCTCCAGACATAGGTTTTACAAATTTAAATTTTCCTTTGGTAAAAACAGCTGGTTCATAAGAAAATTCTTCTAAAATAGTTTTTAGAGAATAAGAAACCCCTAAAGCAGGAATAGAATCATATTTAGTTTTATCTTTTGAGGCTAATCTTATATGAATTTCGTTTACACTATCCATTTCATCTGAACAATATTTGGCTAAAAGGTTTGTTATACCAGGTGCAGCACCCATACCAATAATTGCTAATTTATTTATTTTTTTAAATCTTTCGTTAAGCTCTAATTGTTTATTTGTATAGTGAAAAAGCCCACCCAAATCAATATAATGACATTTTAAATCTAAGGCTATTTCCATTAATTTTAAGTTCATTTGATATTGAACTGAATTAATAAGTACTTCTGTACCTTGTAAAATACCAACAACATCATTATGATTATTTACATCTACTTTAACAGCAGAAACTCTTTTTGAAAAAGTTTTAGCTAATTCCTCTGCTTTTGCTAAGTCATAATCAGCTATTACTATTTTATCGGTATCTTTAGTGGTTTCGTATAAATCTTTTACTGTGATACGGCCCATTGCACCAGCACCACCAACTACAACGTACTTCATATATTATTACCTTATTATACTATTTAGAATAAAATAAAAATTATATCATTAGATAAGCTACTTTAGAATAAATTTAATTTTTGCCCATATTTTTTAAGAAAAACTCATTTTGTTTTTTATTTCTTCTGGTAATGCTGGTAACGTAGATCTTGGAATAAGAAAAGTAGATAAATTAAAAAGATCTGGAAAAATTCTATGTGCATCAATAGTTGCTTTTAAATAAGAATAACCAGAAGAACCTCCTGTTCCAATTTTTGTTCCTATCATTCTATAAACCATAACTGCATGTCTATAACGCCATGTTGAAAAAAGTTCATCCATTTCTAATAAATAAGTTAATATTTTAAAAGGAACGTGTAAAATAGGAAAATCTCTGTATAAATTTATAAAAAGTGCTGATTGTGTAGCTTTATAAGAAAATCTTCTTTGTTTTTTTGCTATTAATTCATTATGTTTTTCTTCATTAAAAATAGCTTCAAAATTTTCTTTAGTTTTTTCTAATTCTAAAAGTTGAGCTTCTTTTTCTTGTTGAGTAAAAATAGATTTATTTATAATATCCTTATCACTTTCTAACATTTTATAAACAGCTTCTTTATACTCATTTATAAAGACAAAATTATTATTTTGAACAAAAGGAGTTCTTTCTAACCATTTTTCTATAAAATAAAATAAAGATTCTGAATTTTCAGTTTCTTCTACCATTTTTTTATGCTCTTCTGTAAGAACACTATGATAAATATTTTTATTATATTTTAATCTAGTATTACTAGGCAAACCTAATTTATTTTCTAAAATTCTAAATTGAAAACTTTGAAAACCAGAAGCAGGTAATAGATAATCTCTAAAGTCTAAAAAATCCAAAGGAGTCATAGTTTCCAAAATTCTTACTTGTTCTATTAAAACTTTTTGAATTTCTATAACTCTTTCTAGCCTTATTACCACTGTTCCTAAATCATTTTCTTTTATATATTCTTGTTTAAAAATTTCTATAATTGAGCCCATTTCATGTAAAATCTGTTTGAACCATAATTCATAAGTTTGATGGATTATTATAAAAAGCATTTCATCATGTGCAGGTTTCCCATAATCATTGCTTTTAGGAAACTGTGCATCTAATATTTTGTCTAACTTTAAATAATCAGAATAGTAAACAGGTTCTCTTGATTTTTCCATAATTTTATTTCAACCAAATTTTATTATAAATAAATTTTAGATTAGTATTTTAACATTAAGAAATAACTATTTATAAATAAGTTTATATAATTACTTATAAAAAAATATTTAAAACTAACTAAGAAGAACAAGTTTCAGTTATATTTAAATCTTTAAGATTAGTTTCAAATACTTTTATTTTCCCATCAGTTGATTTTTTTATTGAATTTAGTATAGAGTTTTCTAGAGCAAAAGCTAATTCATAATTATAAGAATCTATATTTTTTTGTATTTCTTTTATTATTTTTAAGAAATCATTTCCATTTACTATTAAATAATTTGTGTTTTGATTATCTTTTTCAAATTTTAAGCAATATTTTTTTGTGTTTTCTAAGTTTACAGGAGGTGCTATAGGTTTACTAATATAAGGAGTTTCATTACTATTTTTATCTATTTTAGGTAAATTACAATTTTTGTAAGTTTCTGATAAGTACATAAAATCTATACTAAAAAAGTTAACTTTATCTTTTGATTGCTCATAAGATATATCTCTTTTAATATTATAAGAAATTATTCTATCTGGATAAGGAATATTTATATCATCTATTAAACAATCTAAATAGTTTATTATTTCTAATTTATTAGCTATAAAAGTGGTATAAGATGGAGAATTATATTTATTATTATTAATAGTTGAAAATTTTACTGAAGAAGATAGTTCTTTTATACCACAATTAGGGTATTGTGTAGATAAATTAGTTAAATTTCCAACTTCTTTTTGAGAAAAATATACTATTTTATTATTAAAATAGTTGTTTTTATATAAGTTATATAAATTATAAAACATTTCTTTAGCATTATTCAAATCATTTATATTGGTAATCTCATCTTGTGGCTTATTTATTATACAAGATAAAACATTAGAAGTTTTTTCTTTTTCAAGTGGTGTATAAAGAACGGGTGGGGCAGTTGATATTTGCCAAGAAAAACATCCAGATGAATATATATTTAATGAAATAAAAAAAGTAAGTAATGTGTATTTAATTGTATTATTCATTTCTCTAGTAAAAATTAAAAAAGAGGAGGCTTATGCACTCCTCTTTTTGTAATATTAAAAATTATCTTATTAAACTTGCAAAGCCTTGAGCTTCACTTTGTATAGATTCTAATAACCTTGTTAATAACTGAACAATTGTTCCTGTTCTTTGTAAATCATCTTGAGCTCTAGCTAATGTAGCACCTTCTTTTGCTTTAAAGGTTATTCTACCTACTGGTTTTGCATAATTTTGTAATGTTACTGCATTAGCACCAGGGTCTGCACCTAAACCAGTTGGAGGAGATGAAGCTGGGTTTACTATACCCCATGCACCTGTTCCTGAAGCGTTTTGAACTGCTAATACATCATATATAATACCATCAGACTTTACAATATATCTAGGGGTATTTCTGTATTGTCCATTAGCGGTAGCTGTATTTTCAACTTTTACTTCTCTACCATTAGAGTCTGTTATTAAATATCTAGGACCTTCAGCAGATGAAATTTGTCTTACAGTAACTGGGTCACCAGAAACTGGGTTATTTACACTCGCATAACCAACTGCATTTGTTGTATATAATGCTACTGCATTACCAGAAGGATCACCAACAGAACCACCAAACATAGGTCTTGTAGGGTCTGAAAAATCTACTGCAGCTGAAAAGAATAAGTTATCAGCAGCTTTTAATTGAGCATCAAAAGCTACACCTATACTAATTAGTAGATTAGAAACTGATAAGCTACTCATTAAATATTCTCCAAATTAAAATTTTTATTAATATACTCATTATAGGATATAAATATTAATATTTAAAGTTCCAAATAAATAATTTACTATAATTTAATAATAAATTAAAATTTTTTTATAGTTAGCTTAGAAATATATAGATTGTAGTTACTTATATAAAAATTTTAAAAGTTAAATTTTAGATAAAATTATATATTTATACGAAAGTTTTTGATAGAATTATAGTATAAGTAAGTTATAGGTATTTTAGTAATTGAGAAGTTTATTTGATGGAACCTCAAGGATACTATCCACAACAAGGTGTATATAACCAACCTCCAATGGCTGGTAGTCAAAGCTATAATGCAGCGAATGCTTTTGAGCAATTTTATTCTCAAAATGGTGTTCAAAATATGGCTAATTATCATCAAGCATACATTTCTACTTCTACACCTGGTTTACCTAATGATTCTTTTAATAGAGTTGGAACTTTTGTATCTTCCAGATATACACAACCACCATCAGCTGGTCAAAAAGCATTAAGTGGTTTAAAAGATTTCTTTTCAGGAATTGGATTTGTTTCAAAAATTGTAGCTTACTTTTATCCACCAGCAGCAGCGGTTAGTACTGTAGCTGAAATAGCTACCCCTGTTTTATCTACTTTTCAAGATAACTCTCCACCTAAACCTGTTACTTATGAAACTAAAGAAAAATATAATCCTTGGTTAAGATAGATAACTTATTATATAGCTTTTAAAGCATTATCAATATCATTTATAAGAAAATCAGCTTCTTCTAAACCTGTATAAAATCTTACATAATCATAAGGTGTATTTTCATTAGGAAAAACACAAGTTGGTAAAATTAATGATTCATGTCCACCCCAAGATACAGCTAATAGAAAGTTTTTTATACTATTAGAAAATTTTTCTGCTTGGGTCTTATTTTTAAAATCAAACCTTACTGTAAATAGACCTGTTGCATCTTTCATTTGCTTTATTGCTAAATCATATTGTTTAAAGTTTTCATCAAAAGGATATAATATCTCTAATACTTTTTCTTGTGTTTTTAAATATTTTATTATTTTTTTAGCATTATCAGTTATTTTATCTAATCTTATTTTCAAAGTTCTTAATCCTCTTATTAATAACCAAGCATCATTAGGAGAGATAATATTTCCAAATGTCATAAATTCATTATAAAAAATTTTATTTATCATTTCATTGTTAGAGCATATAATTCCAGCCACTACATCACTATGACCTCCTATATATTTAGTTGCTGAATATATAACTATATCGGCACCTAATTCAAGAGGTTTTTGATTTATAAATGTTGAATAGCTATTATCAACAATAGTTATAATATTATTTTCTTTAGCTATTTTGCTAATTTCTTTTATATCTTGTAATTCAAAAGTAAAAGAATTTGGGGTTTCTAAATAAAAAATTTTAGTATTTTTTTTTATGGAATCTTTCCAATTTCCAATATTTTTACCATCAATCATTGTAGTTTCAACTCCAAATTTAGGTAAAAAATTATTTAATAGTTTATTAGTCCAACTATAAGGATCTTTTACACAAACTATATGTTCACCTTTTTTTATATTAGATAATATGGATAATGAAATAGCAGATACTCCACTAGAAACTGTTAATGCAGATTCAGATCCTTCTAAAGCAGCTATTTTTTGATTTAAAATATCAACAGTAGGGTTTTTACCTCTTGTATAACAAGAAATTTCTTTCTCATTTGATAATGCAACTTTCATTTCATTCACAGAATTAAAAGCAAAATTACTTGTTTGTATTATTGGAGGTGAAACTGCATTAAAATAATTTTCTCTATTTTCACCTAATTTGTTTATTATGTAAGAATAATCCATTTATAAAAATCACGGGTTAAAATTATAAAATCACTTAAAAAAATATACCAAAATAAAATATTGATTTTATTTTTTTTAAGTTTTATAATTATAAAGAAATATTAATAAATTTACTATTTAATTATCTTCTTATACTTGGAGGTTTTATGTCTGGAGTAACAGATAGAAATATTATTGCTAATATGCTTACCAATAGATTTTCTGATTCAAAATATGCAGATTCAAGAAAAGAATTACAACAATCTATTTCTAATGATGGAACTTTAGATTCAAAAGAAATAACTAGTTTAAAAGCAACTTTTACCAAAGAATTTAAAGATAAAAATAAAGGTGCTACAGATGCTCAAATAGAAGAGGCTTTTTATAAAAGTTTATCAAGTGTTGTTGGTGTAGATGTAAATAAATTAAGAAGTTCAGCTACAGAACCACTAAAAGTTAGTTTTAACTTTGATAATATAGACACTGAATCAGGAACAGTTACTGTAAAAACAAAAGCGGATGATGCAAAACCAGAAGATGAAGGTTCTGAATCTGTAGTAGCATTATCAGAAAATAATGAAGTAGAAGTTAGAACAAATAATGGAAGATATGATTATAAATCTAGTGAAGCACAAGGTTTTTTGGGTGGAATAAAAGGACTAGATAAAACAAATAAAGTTGGAAACAATGTTATAAGAGGAAATACAGAGTTTTATGATGGTGGCTCTGTTGATAAAATAATTCAAGGAGCAGGACTTCCTGATAATGATACAAAAGGAACACCTAGACTATCTAAAGAAGCATCTAAAGATATTCAAAAACTACAAGCTTTTATTGGAGTACCTAAAAATAAACAAGATGGTTTATTTGGAGCAGAAACAATGAATTACTTGAAAAAAGCATATGCAGATGCTATCTCAAGAGGTGATAAAGATACAGTTAATAAGTTATCAAATCTTATTTCTTCATTAGATGCTAGAATAAATGATGGTGCTCAAAATGATCCTAGCTTATCTAAGCTTTCAAAAGCAGGTGGGTCTTTTATAAAAAACTCTGGAAATGCAGAAAATAAACAATATTCAATAAATACAGCAAAAGATAAGTTAGAACAAACAAAAAAATTACTTTCTGAAAATCCTCCTAATCTTACAGCGGTTGCTGAATTAAAAAAAGGAATTAACTCAGATTCAAAACTTTCTGATTCTTCAAAAAAAGCTATTATTGATAAAATTGAATCTATGGAAGATAAAGCTAAAGAAACTATAGAAAAACCTAGTATAGATGCTTTGTCATCACATATAAAAAATCCACCTAAAGAATTAAGAGGAGTAGATTATGTAAGTAAAATAGATGATAATAGTGGTTCTAAAAGAGGTATGGCTGTAGAAAAAGCATTTAGAGCTTTATATACATCATCGGGAGAAGGTGATAAAACAGTTTGGACTTTTAAACCAGATAAAACCAAAATAGATGCTCTTTTAAAAGATGAAAATATAGTAAAAAACTTAACTGAAGATGAACGTAAATCTTTGGCAGGGTTAAGAGATAAATCTGCACAAGAAGAAGAAAAACCTAGTATAGATAAATTATCATCTTATATAAAGAATCCACCTAAAGAGTTAAGAGGAGTAGATTATGTAAGTAAAATAGATGATAATAGTGGTTCTAAAAGAGGTATGGCAGTAGAAAAAGCATTTAGAGCTTTATATACATCATCGGGAGAAGGAGAAAATACAATTTGGAAGTTTGAACCTTCTAAAGAAAAATTAGAAGCTGTTTTAAATGATAAAGCTATTCGAGAGCTTTTTTCAAGAGCTGAGTTACATGATTTAGAAAAAATACTAAAGTCCTTAAACAGAAAAGATTAAATATAAAAAATAAGATTTTTTAGAGCTATTTTATAATCAAAAAATATAAAATTATAAATAGCTCTATTAATTTTTCTAATTAAAATATACTAATTTGTTATAAATCACAGCAATTTATAATCTATTAATGTATAATTTTAATCTAGTATATATGTATGATTGTGTTTTTTGGGTTATTTTATGAAAAAAAAATTTTTTTTAGCTTTTTTATTAACTTTACCATTAGCTTGTTCATTACCTAATAATAATTTACAAAGTACTAAAAAAACAGGTGAGGCATCTCTTTCTTTTAAATTTCCTAATAAATCTACTTTTAATATAAAAAAAATACCAGATAATACAGAATACATAGAAGTTACAATTTCTGGTGTAGGTATAAGTAATTCTACTCCAATAAAAAAAATATTAAAAAAATCTGATGCAGATAAAGATGGTAATGCAAAATTATTAATAAAAGAAGTTCCGTTAGGTGAAAAAAATATAAAAATAGAAGCATTTGATTCTTCAAAAAAATTACTTGCTTCAGGTAATGATAAAATTTCTATAAATTCTGATAAATTAAATAGAGTAATAATTGAGCTTAAAGAAGAAGTTATTATTACTCCAATAACTGAAAAACCGACATTAGATGTTTCTCCAGAACCAACTAGTACTTCATCAGAAAAACCTTCTCCAACTAATACACAAACACCTATATTAGAACAACCACCTGTTAGTATAGAAAACAACCCTAATCCAGCTAATACACAAAATATGATTAAAGATAAATTATCTATTAAATTAAAAGGATTTGTTTCTAATAATTACAAAGTTGTTCTTAAATTAAATGATTCTAGTGGAAAAGAAACTATTAGAACAGCCAATTCAAATACTTTAGACTTTGATGATATTTACTCAGGAACAACTCTTGTTAAAGCTATAGTTATATCTGATGGGATTCCAATTGCTAAAATAGACAAAGAAATAGAACTAGATAAAAGTAATAGAAATCAAGAATTAACTATGGATTCTATCGAAGTTTTTAATGATTTTGAAAGTGATATTTTATCTGTAGAATTAGATATAAATAAAAAGCTAAAATCTTTATTTGCTAATAAATTAATATCAACTCCTTCAAATCCACCTATAATTTTTAGAAAAGATCACGTTGAAATAAAAGCTGGAGGTACAGCTTTAATAGATAGTAATAAAAAGTTTCAAGTAAATGATTCTACAACACTTAATTTAAAAGTTTCTTCTCCAGATCAAAGAGTATTATCTTATGTATGGGCTGTAACAAAACTAGATACAAAAATAAATAAATATGTAACCAAAATAATGGGAGAAAGAGGTGATAATATTACAGTTCCACTAGAAAAAGATTTAAAATATATTTCTTTTATAGCTACAGATTCTATGACTTATTCTAATATGATTATTATTCCAATTCAGCAATTTACAGAGCAAGTAGCAAATTAAACTTATCTACTAAGAGAAGTATTTTTATTAGAAATTTTTTTTCTTAGTATAAAAAAATCTACTATACCTTGTAAATAACCGTAGCCATAGCTAACATGTAATATTATAAAGGTGTAAATAACTAAAAATACTTCTTTTATATTTTTAGTCTTTTTACTAGCACTATAAAAAGCTAGTATTAAATATAAAAATAAAATACTTATATAAATATATAGTATTATCTTTGAAAGTAGAGAACCAATACTAAATACTATTAAAAAAACTACAAATAAAAATGGAATTAATTGTCTTAATGTAGTTATAGTTTTATGTTTTTTATTAACATAAACTTTCCAATATCCATATTGATAATATTGTTTATATAATTTACTAAAAGACGCTCTTACATAATATTTTGCATGAATATCTTTTGATAAAAATATTTTATAACCATTTTTTAAAACTCTAAAATTAAATTCATCATCTTGATTTCTAGTTAGTTCCTCATCAAATAAACCTATTTTATCAAATATATCTTTTTTATAAATAGGTGTACCAACTGTATCTACAAAAGAATCATAATTTTGAGCTCTAAAATTATTCAAACCAACACCAAATGAAGATGACATAGCTTTACTAATAATTTCTGATATTTTATTTTCAAATACATTTTCAACAACTCCACCAACACAAGCTATTTCATTATTTTCTAATATTTCTATACTTTTATTTAAGTAATTATTAGATATTTCACTATGAGATCCTATTATCATAATAAAATCAGCTTTTTTTGATAAATTAACACCTAAATTTAATGCATATTGAGTTGTTTGCTTTTCATTTATTATATAATTTATAAAATTATATTTTTTTGATAAATTATTAAGTTTATCAATTGTTTTATCAGTACTTTTTCCATCACAAACTATAATTTGAATATTTTCATGTGGATAATTTGAATTTACAATAGATTCAATACATTTTTCAATATATTTTTCTTCATTTCTACAAGGTATAACTATAGATATATTTTTTTTTAACATTTTTTAGTGCACTATATACCTTAAAACATCAAATGCCTCAGCATACTTAGCTCCAATTTGAACACCTCTTACTCTTGCTAAAGACCTTATAAATTCCTCATTAGAATAATTCCTATGAGCTTGTGATTTATATTCTTTTAATGCGTTTATTTTTTTTATTAAATGTTTTTCTTCTAAATGAAAAAATGATGAAGTATTAAAAGTAATATTATTCCAAGGAACTTCATAACATAATATAGTAGAGAATTTAAAAGCTCTCAATCCTTCTATAGATATAGTTGAATGATCTTGATGAATATCATTTTGTGAGGGCATAAAAATTATTTCAGGATTTATATCATTCCTTAATTCAATCATATTTTCTAATATTTCTTGTCTTCTATAATTAAAAGTTCTAACCTCATAATTATATAGGATAAGATTTTCTTTTTTTATTCCTAAAGTTTGTGTTGCAGCTTTTACTTCTGTAATTAAAATATCTTTAGGAAAGTTTTTTAAAACTGATTGTTCACAAGCTGAAAAAGCTACATAATAAACATTATGATTACTTTCTAATAATTTAGCAATTGTACCTCCACAACCAAATTCACCATCATCTGTGTGTGGAGCAAGGATTAATACATTTTTTTTCATTTTTTTAAAGATTTAGCAGGTACTCCTGCAACAATATCGTTATTTTCAACATTTTTAACAACAACTGCTCCCATACCTACTTTTGAATTTTCACCAATTTTCAAACTTTCTCTTATCATTGAACCAGGAGCAACCCAAGCATTTTTTTCTATTACAACACTTCCAGCTAACATAGATAATGCAATTATAAAAGCACCTTCATTTATAATTACATTATGAGCAATATGACACAAATTATCAATTTTTACATTATCTTTTATAATTGTATTACCTAATGTACCTCTATCAATACAAGTATTAGAACCTATTTCAACATTATTTCCTATTAATATTCCACCTATATGTATTATTTTTATTATTTTATTATTTTCATCTCTTTCATATCCAAAACCATCTGCACCTAAAACAACTCCGCTATTTATAATACAATTATTTCCTATCTCTATATTATTATAAATACTTACATTATTTCTAATAATTGTGTTATTTCCTATTTTTACATTGTCTCCTATTACAGAATAGTGTCCTATATAAACATCTTTTCCTATTTCAACATTTTTTCCTATTTTTACAGTATCCATAATCCCAATTTGTTTTTCAGGTTCATAAAATTTATTCATCGTTTTTATAAAAGATAACCTTGGATTTTCAACTGGTAATAATTTTATAGCATTCATTTTTTTAAAATCCCCATTTTTAGAGCATATTAAAACATTTGATTTTATCTTGGATAAATCATAATTAAGATATTTTATCCAAGATAATGTATTTTCTTTATTTTCATTTAGTGCTGAAAACCCAAATATTTCTTGATCTTCTTCAATATAAAAATTTGAATCAAGATGATTAATTTCTTTAAGAAAAGCTATTACTTCTGATAATTTAAAATTCATAATTTAAAAATAAATACTAATGATTAAAATTATATAATATTCTATTTAACTTTTTTAATAATTGTTATTTACTATAATAATATAATTAATACTAATTTACTATCTTTAAAAATGAAAATTTTTTATTTATGTGATACATCAAGTATTCATTCTCAAAAATGGGTTAATTATTTTTTATCTAAAAACTATGATATTACATGTATTTCTTTTTCTAAAAATAAAATAGAAGGAACAAAACATATAAATATTCTAGAAGATGAAATAAATATACCTTATAAAAAATTATGGCAAAAAATATTTTACTTAAAAAGAATTTTATTTATAAGGTCTTTTATAAAAAAAGAACAACCTGATATTTTACATGCTCATTATGCCTCTAGTTATGGTTTTTTAGGTGCTTTATGTAATTACAAAAAATTTTTAATATCTGTTTGGGGGTCTGATGTTTTTGAATTTCCTAAAATTAATTTTTTAACTAAAAATATTTTAAAATATAATCTAAAAAAAGCACAGGTTATTTGTTCTACAAGTAAAATTATGGCAGATGAAATAAAAAAATATACTAATAAAAATATCACTATTACACCTTTCGGAGTTAATACCTCTTTTTTTTACCCTAAAAATAAAAATAAAAATAATTTATTTAGAATAGGTACTGTAAAAACCTTAGAAACCATATATGGTATTGATACTTTAATAAAAGCTTTTAAGTTGTTTTCTGATAAATATGAAAATACTATATTAGAAATAGTTGGAGATGGAACAAAAAGGAGTAACTATGAAACCTTAGTTAAAGAGCTTAATATTCAAAATAAAGTTATTTTTAGAGGAAAAGTAAAAAATGAAGAAGTTCCTAATATTTTAAATTCATTTGATATTTTTGTCGCCTTATCATTACAAGAAAGTTTTGGAGTTGCTGTTGTAGAGTCTATGAGCTGTTCTATACCTGTTGTTGTATCTAATATTAGTGGGTTGACTGAAGTTGTAATAAATAATAAAACTGGTATTATTGTTGATGTAAATTCACCAGAAAAAGCCTGTGAAGCTTTTGAAAAATTATATAATGATAATATTTTTTATTCAGAACTATCTAAAAATTCTAGACAACATGTTTTAGATAATTATGATTGGAAAAATAATGCAAAAATTATGGAAAATATTTATATTAACTTGAAAAAATCGTGATAATATTTCAAAATAAAGTTTAAAAATTATAGGTTTATATTTATGAATAAGAAAGTTAGCATACTTTTTACAATTTGTTTTTTATATTTTAATTTATTTTTGCTTCCAGCTTTTTCAACAGATAAAGATTATTCTCAAGCTGCAGGTCACACAGGTGCTTATATAAATGTTGAAAATGTTTATGCCTTAAAATGTCGTATAAAAACACATGATCATACAAAAAATAATAATAAACTAGGTTGGTACACAGCTTGGCCTATGATTGTTGATTATAAAACAAATAAGTTTGTTCAAATAGGTTATATAACATCTCCTGCTGAGAAAATAGAAAAACCTATTTTTTATGTAGCTTGGTCTGATAATGGAACTCAAATAAATATAAAATATCTACCTAATAAAGAAGCTCAAGGAAATGCTTTATTACCTAATGATGATCATGAGTATGCTATGAGTTTAAACTCTGATGGAACAGTTAATATTCAAATAGATGGTATAAAATACTTAGATTCTGAAGATGAAATGATTAATGTTGGTATTACTCAAGGGACAGGTGAGTTTTTTTCAGAAGGTTCTAATTTGAATATGGATATAACAACAAAATTTAGTAAATGTTCTTATAAGTTAAGAGGTGATTCTAATTGGAAAAATATGGATGATACCAAGTCTATTTTACTTTATTACAAGGCAGATGGAACTTCCATAGAAAGTGATGAAGAAAATTCTATTATAATTAAGGGTAAAATTAAAAATATAAATAAAGGTAAATTTTTTAAAGAGCTAAAAAAACTTAAAAAAAATAAACTTTAGGTATGTACATAATTTATAAAAAAAGTTAAAATTAGAATAAGATATATTTAAAAGTTTAGTCATTCTTACAGGTGAAAAATGGAAATAAATAAAGTAAGTAATATTTCAACTGAGTCACTTCAACAAGATAAAGTTGTTTCTCAAAAATCTACAGAAGAAAAAGTTTTTAACCCTTTTAATTCTTCAGATTCTACTTCTGTAAAAAAAGCTAATGGAGTTAGTGCTAGTCCATTTGCACAATCTCAAGTAGATCCTATTGATGCAGGAGAAATAGCAAGAAAAGAAGTTCTTAACTATTTTAAAAATTCATTTGTAGGTTCTGAAAAATATAAGACTGCTTTTGGAGATAAAAAATGGGATGATATAGCATCTTCAGTAATCTATAGACTTGATTTACACAGAAATAGAGAAGCTGAAATGTCAACATATCAAGGTAAAGCTTATGTTTTTAATGTTGAAGCTAATGGAGTAACTGGTCAAGTTGCTATTGATAAAAAATCAGGTGCTTTAAAATTAGTTAATTTAGATGCAGAATAAATATAATTTTATTCCATAATTAACCAAAATTTAAGCAAGTTTTTATGCTAAGTTTAGTATAATAATAAAAGATAGAGAAATAAAAAATTATATTTGGTAATTTAAGAGGTTGTGTAAAATGTTTTCAAAAACTTTAAAAATGGGTTTAGTTCTTACGTTAGCTTTTTCTTCATTAAGCTTAACTTCTTGTAAAGGTAGAGTTGCTCCTCAAGTAGAAGCAAAACAAGAAACAACTACTCCTGGTAATAATTTTCTTGATAATACAGGTGGAGGTGGATTTAATGAAAATACAACTCCTACAACCCCTACAATAACAGCTGTAGCTAACCCATCATTAGGTTCAACCCCTCTTGGTACATGGCAAGCAAAAGGCGTTGCTGTTTCTGGTAACGTTGTATTTGCTTCAGCTGTAGGTAAAACTAAACTTGTTTTTACAAGCGGAACTGTTTTAAAAATTGAAGGTGGAAAATATAAAGATTTTGCAACAACTTTAACTTATCATCCTATTGCTTCAACTGTTCAAGGTATTGCATTTGGAGGTGGAAAATTATTTGTAGCTGATAGTGGTTCTTATATTTATTCAGTAGATCCTTCAAGTGGTAAAGTTACCTCTGTTAAAAGTGCACCTAGTAAAGATATTGCTGTAGCAGGAGGAAATGTTTTTGTAGCTAATGGGTCTGTAGAAAAAGCTGATTCTACTATGAAAACAAGAAGTGCAGTAGCTGGTTTAACATCAAGTGGTGGAATTGGTGCTGATAATACAGGAAATGTTTTTGCAGTTAATGGTTCTAAAGTTCAAAAATTAGGTCCATCTGATACACAACCTATGGATGTAATAACTACAGATATTTCAGGTGGTATTGACGTTGCTGTTGATAATAGAAACGGTGATTTATATGTCTTAGAACAACAAAATATTAAAAGATTTAATTCTAGTGGTTCATTAATGGTTTCTTTCCCTTCTACTGCAACAGCTCCTGTAGCAATTGCTTTAGATGATGCAGGAAATATTTATGTAGCAGATTCAGGAACAGCTGGAACAAAAGATTCATCTAAAATAATCAAATTTGGTCCTGGAAACTTAAGCTAATAAAATAAAAGAGAGAGCTAAGCTCTCTTATAATTTATAGAAAATTTTTTGACTAAACAATCTCTATCTCTACGCTAAGGGTAGTTCTCTAAAAAGACTACTCTTTTTTTATTTTTTAAAATTATTTAATGACAAGTCTAATAAAACTTTAATAAAAACATTTATTTAGTTTGTATTTTGATCTGATATAATATTATTTAGCTTAAGATTATTGAAAGGTATATAAATGTTAAGTCCTAAATTAAAACAATCTACAGTTGTAATTGCCCTAATGATGTCTTCTTTCACTGCTGGTATGGCTATGCAGCCATTAATTGCTAGTGCAGAAAATGGTTTTGGGTTTGGTGTTTTATTAAAAGCATACGATATTTTAAAAAGTGAGTATTTAGGCGATCTGGATAATGATAAATTAGTTCAGGGAGCTATAAGAGGTATGATGGAAGCTACAGGTGACCCTTATACAAGATATATGGATCCTAAATCTTATAAAGGAATGAGAGAAGAAAGAGAAGGTTCTTTTAGTGGAATTGGAATACAAATAGGGATGAGAAAACATAAGCTAGATGGTAGAGAAATAGATGTTTTAACAGTTATAGCACCTATGGAAGATACTCCTGCTTGGAAAGCTGGTATTAAAGCTGGAGATATTATACTTCAAGTAGATGATAAAGTAACAGAAGATATAAGTATAGATGAAGCAACAACATATATAAAAGGTAAAAAAGGAACAGCAGTTAAATTAAAAGTATACAGAGAAAATACAAAAAAAATTATGGATATCTCTGTAGTAAGAGATAATATTGTTGCAAAAATAGTTAAACATAAAATGCTAGAAAATAAAATAGGCTTTGTTAGACTTACTACTTTTATGAGCAATGATGCCGTAAGAGAAATGAAAGATGCTATTAAAAAATTAAAAGAAAGTGGAATGCAAGCTTTAGTATTTGATTTAAGAAATAATCCAGGAGGATTATTACCTAATGCTGTTAATATTAGTAGTATGTTTGTACCTAATGGACCTATTGTTCAAATAGTTAGTAAATCAGGTGAGAAAGAATATCTTAATGCAACAGGAGATTTATTAATTCCAATGGATATGCCTATGGCTCTATTAGTAGATGGTGGTAGTGCAAGTGCTTCTGAAATAGTTTCTGGTGCTTTAAAAGATAATAAAAGGGCTGTATTAATTGGAACAAAAACTTTTGGTAAAGGATTAGTTCAAACTGTTCATGAGCTTGATGATGGTGGTGGTATGGCTATTACTACTAATAAATATCTTACTACCAAAGGAACTGATATAAATAAAAAAGGTATAGATCCTGATATTATGGTTACTATTCCAAAAGAAAAATTTGAACTTCTTTTAGATCCAGAAAAAGCTGATAAAAACGATCCTCAATTATTAAAAGCAGTTGAAATTTTAAAAGAAAAAATGGCAGAAAAAACTACAAAAAAAGATAAAGTTGGTTAAAATATCTTAAACTAAAAACACTCTTTTATTTTTAAAATTAAAGGGTGCTTTTTTATTAAAAATTTTATTTAATTTTATTAGAATATTTTTTTAAAACCTATTTTTTTTAGTAAGAAAATATGTCAAAATATAGATACCTTAAAATTTCTTATTTAATAGAGTAGCAATTTTTATGAACAAATTAGCAAAAAATATTGTAGTAACTATATTATCTTCAACCTTGTTTTTTTTACAAGCAGGTACTTTAAAAAACACTAATGGAATAGAATCAAAAGATAATTTTTTAATTAACTCTGCCAAATCATATTCTGAGAGGGCTGGACAAATATTTGCTATACCAGAAAAATATAATATTGTAATGGGAGATTATTCTTTGGATGGTTTTAGCCATTTTATAAAAGATGGTAAACCAGTAAAAGTTAAAAACCTTGGAACTGGTCATGGAACACCTTGGGATTATGATACCCATATACCAATAATAATGTATGGACCTAGTTTTATTAACTCTGGTAAAAAAACTAGTAATTTTGCTACTCAACAAGATTTAGTAAATACTTATGCAAGTATTTTAAATACTGAACCTCCAGTTGATTCTGAAGGTCGTGTTTTAACTGAAGCCTTAAAAAAAACTAAGAAAAAACCAAAAGTTATTATGACTTTTGTTTTGGATCAAGTTGGAATGGCTTATTATAATGCACACCCAAATAGTTTTCCTGAAATAAAAAGAATAATGAAAAATGGGACTGTTTTTACCAATGCTAAAGTAACTCATTTAGAATCAGAAACAGCTGTAGGGCATACCGCAATAGGTACAGGAGCTTACCCAGATAATCATGGAATTACAGGTAACTCTTTTTGGTTAAAAGGTTTGGGTAAAGAAAGTTATGCTTATGGAATAGACAAAGAAGAAAGTCCTGTTTGGTTAAAAAGCCCTTCTTTATCTGATGTTTATGATTATAAAATGAAAAACAAACCTATAATTATAAGCTATTGTTGGGCAGAAAGAGCTGCTATGGGTATGGCTGGTCATGGAGCTATGTATAAAGGCGGAGATAAAGACATGGTTTTTTATTATGATGATAAAAAAGATGAATTTAAAACCAATGATAAATATTTCTCTTTTCCTAATTATATAAAAGATATGAAAGTAAAACCATCATTAGATAAATTAACTAATGGCACAGGAATATGGATGGAACACAAAATACCTTATTTAGAAAAAACTAAAAAAGTTATAACTAAAAGAGAAGTAATGGATAATAAAGCTATGCTTACACCAATATTTCCTATTTATGAAGCTGAAATGTTTGAAAAAGTTATAGAAAATGAACCTATAGGTCAAGATGATATTACAGATCTTATTTATTTTACCTCTAAATCTACAGATTTAGCTTCACATGCTTTTGGATTTGAAAGTGAAGAAGCAAGAGAAGTTTTAGAAGCAACAGATAATCAATTAGCTAGAATACTTAGAGCTTTAGAAAAAAAAGTTGGCAAAGATAACTATATACTAACTATAACCGCAGATCATGGTTCTACTCCTTTGCCAGAAAGAACAGGCGGTTTAAGAGTTTTTAATGATGATTTAAAAGATATACTTAATAAAAAATTTGATAAACTCCAAAATGGTTTAGATGTATTTCTTGATGTTGGCGGTGTTGAAATTGTACTTGATGAAAAAGAACTTAATAGAAATGGTTATAAATTAACAGATGTTAAGAAATTTTTATCTGAATATAAAGTAGGTAAGAAAAAACTTTATCAATATGTATTTACTAAAGAAGAAATTCTTAAACTTAAATATCAAAAAGAACTAAATTAAAATTAGTTATAAAAAAAGCCTATTTATTTTTAAATAGGCTTTTTTAGTAAAATTTATTTTATATAGTTTTACTTATCTAAAAACTCATGAATAAAAAATTCTGGGTTAAGTTTTTCTCCAGTAGATTTTTCTAAGAGTTCATTCCAATCATATCTTGCTCCATGACTAAAATATTCTTTTACAAGATAATCACCAGCAGATTTATTTTCTACCAATGTTTTTCCTTCAACTTTATTATTTATAAAATATTCTAACTGAGAAGCTATTAATTCACCTAAAATATAGTTTTGATAATAAACAGGAGCTAAAGCCAAATGTAATTTAGATGCCCAATCTGATTTATGTCTATTTTCAGGTCTTTTTACAAACTGAAATTTTTCAACTAAATCCCACCATAAGGTTTTTAAATCTTGATCAGGATTATTATATAATTCTCTTTCAAAATTAACCATTACCAAACCCCATCTAACAAATATAAGCATACCTAATCTATATTGTTCTTTTATATCTGGTAAATGAGTTTCTATTTCTGAATGCTCTAAATTTGCTATTTTATTTAGCCATTCCGCATTTTTTGTTAATCTACCCATAAGCATTGCAATTGCTTCTGTTGACATAGTATGAGCTGGGCTTCTTAAATAAAATGGTAATTCTCTTGGTAAGTATTTATCATAAACAGCATGACCTAATTCGTGTAAAGTAGTAGAAACCCATTTTTCATTTTGAATAATATTACATAAAATTCTTACATCACCTTCTTTATCAAGATCTGTGCAAAAAGCATGTTGAGATTTATGTTCTCTTGCATATAAATCACTTTTAGCTAACATATCTCTGGTTTCTAAACCTATACCATCATAAAACTTTATATTCATTTCTACTGCATCTCTGGTACTAAAAACATGATCTAAATTTAAACCATCGCCATTAACAGATTCTTGGAAAAATGGATCTGAATAATGCCAAGGTCTTAATTCTTCAACAGTTATTCCAAATCTTTTAGCTAAAACATTATCCAATTTATTTTTTGCTTTTCTAAAAGGTTCATCAGTTAATTCTTTTAATTTATCAAGAGTATTAAATAAATAGTTGTAATCTATTTCTTCTTGTTTTAAAGACATTTCATAATGGTTTTTATAGCCCAATTTTTGAGCAACCTGATTTCTAAGCTTTACAACTTCAATAACCTCACCAGCTACTTCTTCACCAATTTCTTTACTAGCTTCCCAATATTTTTTTCTTAATTCATTATCTGTAGAATTTTCTAAAACTTCTAAAATATCATTATTGCTAACTTTTTTTCCATCTACATGACCTCTAAAATTATTATATTTATCATTAATATCTGTAGATACTTCAATTATTTTAGATAAAAGTTCTTCATCTTTTTGCTCAGATTCAAAAGAATTATAAAATAATTCTAAATGTCTTTTTAAATCATGATCCAAAATTTCATTTTCTTTAGCTTTCAAAGCTTTTAATTTATCAAATCTTTCTTTATCAGCATAGATTCTTGTTAATTCTAGCTCTTTATCCATTCTTCTATTTTTAGATTCTTCAGTACCTGTAACTTCAAAATCCCATGATGCATGATAAAGTTCTTTTCTTAGTTGTTGTGTATCAGATACATGTTTATCAATAAATTCTTGAAGTTCTTTCTCTACGCTATTCATAATACTCCTAATCAGCGATTAATCGCAAAATTATTTTTTAAATTTTATTAGAGTTATATTTTATATGAAAAAGATAAAAATAGACATAAAAATTTGTTAATTGAATTTATATAATTAAGGATTATCTATCTAATTTAGTGTAAACTTAATATTAATATATGTTAGAAAATTTTAATTATATGATTTATTTTTATTACAAATTTATAATAAATGGTTCATAAAAAAAATAAATATAATATTTTTAAATTTAAAAATATACTTATAGTATTTTTTTTAGTATTTTCTTTAAATTCTTTTGCAGATATAGAATATCCAGAGTATATAGGTAAAAAAGTAATAGATATTTCTGGAAAATTTGATGAAAGTTATTTATCCAATTTAGAAAATCAAACGTCTTCTTATGAATATGAAATGAGAATACTTTTTTTAGATACAAAAGGTAAAATAAACTTAGCTTTTTATGCCCCAAAACTTTTTGAAATGTGGAAAATGGATGAAAATAGCGTTTTAGTTGTAATAGATCCTTACCTAAATAAATTTGGTTATTCTATAGGAAAAGAAGTTAGAAAAAAATTAAAAGAAAAAAATGTATCAGAAAGTAATAAAGAACTTTCTTCTGATAAAAATAAAACGATTGATTATGATAATTTAGCTAGAGCTATAGATCAAAAATTTTTATCACCAAGAGCTATTAATAAATCAAATGAAAATAAAAAAAATAAAACGCTTTTTAATTCAGAAGCTTCTAGTTCTTATAGGACATCTGGAAGAAACTATAATACTAATAATAATTCATCCATTAATTTTGATAAGTTAAAAAAATACTTAATTATTTTTGTTTTAATTGCAAGCTTAATAGGAATTATTTTTTATTTTATAAATAAAAAGAAACAAGAAAATAGAAAGATAGAATTAAAAACTAATTATACCTTTGATGCAGATGTTCTTATTCAAAATATTTCTGATGCTTTAAATAAATTAAATTCAGATTTAGAAAAAATGGAAAGATATTTAGGTCTAACTAAAAAAGAATTAGAAGACCATATAGTTACTATAAAAGATAATATAAAAAAAAGTGAAAAATTTATAAAAGAAATTACTGAAAAATTAGAAAATTTAGAAGATGATGAAATATATGATTTAAAAGATTTAATCGATAAAGGAAATATTATTTTACCAACCATTGATAAGTTACACCTAGATTCAGTAAATTTTAGAAAAGAATTTAAATCTATTCAAGAAAATTCTGAAATGAAGCTTTCTGAAATAAGAGTTAATATAGAAAATTGCAAAAGTATTATAGATGAAACAAAAATTTTATTTCCATTTACATTAAATGATTGCGATGAAAGAGTAAATGATGTAGAAGCTTATTTTTATGGTAATAAAATAGCATTTGATAAAGAAGACCCTTTAAGTTTTAGATATAATATTCAGAGCCTTTTGAAAAAACTTAGTAAAATAAAAAAAGATCTTTCTATTATTCCTCATTTATACAAACAACTACAAGATGATATTCCATTAAATATAGATTCTTATCTAGAAGAAAGTTTATTAGATAATAATACTAAAAATAAAATAAAAGCAAAAGTAACTGATTTTAGAAATAATGCACTAATTAGTCTTTCTAATGGCAATTTAAGTGAAACTGAAGAACTTATAAATAAAATATTTAAAGTGCTTAATGACAATACTAATAAAGTTTAGCTATAAAAAACCATTAGAATATGTTATAATCCCTTTAATTATAAAGTTTTTAGTGTAAAAAAATGTCAGGTAAACTAACTGAAGAAGAAAGAAATAACCTATTAATAGATTTTAGGGCTAAATTTTTAAAAAAACATAATCATTTACCATCAGAAAATACTAGTTCTTTTTCATCATCTTTTGGGATAAACTTATCAAGCTATATTCAACCAAAAATAAGTAAAGAAACAAAAGAAAAAATCGATAAATTAACTAAAATAGCTAAAAATATAGAAAATAATTTATTTAAAGAAGAAGATGTTGAAGAAAATAATAAATATAAAATAAATTATAAAAAAAGTTTAAATAACTCACAGTATTTAGCTGTAAAAAGTATCAATGGACCTGTTCTTGTAATAGCAGGTGCAGGAAGTGGTAAAACAAGAACTATTATTTATCGTTTATCTTATTTAATAGAAAATGGAATTGAACCAAACAAAATACTTTTACTTACTTTTACCAAAAAAGCGTCTGGTGAAATGATAGATAGAGCTAGTGAGCTTTTAAAAGATGGTAAATGTAATAATGTAATGGGTGGAACTTTTCACTCTTTTTCAAATTACTTACTTCGTAAGTATCATAAACTATTAAATATATTGCCTAATTTCACTATTATAGATACAACTGATTCTGAAGATATTATTGATCTTATAAGACAAGAAATGAAATTTGATAAAAAAGATAAAGCTTTCCCTAAAAAATCTAGAATACAAACTATTATTTCAAGAGCTAGAAATTTAGATACTAATATTGAAAATGTAATAGAAAAAGAGTATAAGGGTTTAAAAGATTTTACTGAAGAAATAAAAATATTAAATCAAGCTTTTTATGAATATAAACAAGTAAATAATATTTTAGATTATGATGATTTAATGGAATTTTTAAGAGACTCCTTAAAAAATAATTTAGATTTTAGAAAATCTGTTCAAAAAAACTTTGAATATATTATGGTAGATGAGTTTCAAGATACTAATTCAGTTCAAAAAGAAATAGTAGATCTATTAGCAGAATCACATAAAAATATTATGGTAGTTGGCGATGATGCTCAAAGTATTTATGGTTTTAGAGGTGCTAATGTAGAAAATATTTTACTTTTTCCGGAAACTTATCCAGATTGTAAAGTAATTAAAATAGAACAAAATTATAGGAGCAATCAAAATATTTTAGATTTTACAAATTCAATAATAAATAATTCTTTATTTGGCTATAAAAAACTACTTTTTTCTGATAAAACAGCTCCACATAAACCTATAATTAAAAAGTTTTTTAGTGAACATGATGAAGCTAAATTTATTGTAGATAATATTTTAAGACTTAGAGAAAAGAATGTACCTTTAAATCAAATAGCTGTTTTATATAGATCTTCTTTTCATGGTAATTATATTCAAGCCGAATTAACAAAAAAGAATATTCCTTATGTGGTATATGGTGGTATAAAATTTACTGAAAGAAGACATGTAAAAGATATTATTTCTTATCTTAGAGTTATTTTTAATCCTTATGATACTGTCTCTTGGAATAGAATTTTAAAAATAGTTCCTAATGTAGGCAATGCAACAGCAAGTAAAATTATAAATCATATTCAAGATAAAAATGGAGAATTTGAAATAGCTGATTTTAAAGGTAAAAAATTTTATCCAGAACTAGAAAAGCTTCAGGGTATTATAGAAACTGCTAAAGATGAATTTATTCATATTTCTAAGAAAATAGAAATTTTACGAGATTATTATGCAGAAATTTTAAAAAAATTAGAAGATGATTATGCAGAAAGACTTTTGGATATAGATGTTATTTATGATTTATCTTCTAGCTATGAAAAATTAGAAAAATTCTTATCAGATTTTGCTCTAACTCCACCTTCTAATAAATATCAAGATAAAACTACTCCATTAATAGATGAAACAGAAGATAAACCAGTTGTTTTATCTACTATACATTCGGCAAAAGGCTTGGAATGGCATACAGTATTTGTAACTCACCTTTTAGATGGTCTTTTACCTTCTAGTATGTCATTAAATAAAATAGAAGAGTTAGAAGAAGAGCGTAGGCTTTTTTATGTAGCTTGTACTAGAGCAAAAGAAAATTTATTTTTAACTCTTCCTGCTAGTATTTCTTTATGGGACTCTTTCTTAACAAAGCCATCAAGGTTTATAATAGAAGTAGATGAAAATAAATATTTTTTAGAAAGATGAGTAAAAATGTCAGAAGAACTAAAAAAAGAATTACAAGAAATTGATTCTAAAATAGAATTTTTGAATTCTATTGCAGATTGTTTTTATGACACAATATCTTTATGCCAAAAATTAGAAACAGGTTTGAATATTACTAAAGAAAGTACAGAAGTTATATTTTTACCTATAAATAATCAGTCTATAGTATCAGGAAAGTTTAGAGATAGTTTAAGTTTATTAGAAAAACATTTTTCTACAGAAACAAATTTATTATGTAAATCTGAAGAAGAAAGAACTTATTTGGTAGAGTTATTTAGCTGTTTATATGGAAGTAAAAAAGTAGGCGGAAATACTTCTCATGGCTTGGTTTCTTTTTTTGATAATTTAGCTTCTCATAATAGTGATGATGTTTTAAAAAAAATAAAAAGTCTTTCAGATATTTTATTTAAATTACAAAAAATAAAGGAAAAAGAAAATAAAAATAACTTAAAATTTAATTCAAATCCTGAGCTAACACAAGAATTAGATGTTCTAAAAAATACTTATTATAATGTTGAAAGTATTAGAGATAAATTTAAAAAAATAACTATTGCTAATTCTATAAAAAGTCAATTTAATTTAATAAAATCTAAAATAAATGAATGTATAGAAAATAATTTATTTCAAAAAAGAGTTAATACAATACAAGACATTTTATATTCATTAGAAAAAAAAATAAAAGAGCATACTTTACCATTAAATAGTTTAAATAAAATTTATAATTTAATACAAGAAGAAGCTAAAGTCATTATAAATAAAAAAGAAGAAGTTGAACAATCTTTAAAAAGTGATTTAAAATATAATAAAGAAATTATGGAAAACCCTCAATTAGAAAAAATAGAAAGCAAATCTAATTTTAATACCAAAATTTTAAATAATGTTTTTTCTTCTGCAAGAGATCCTTATACAGCTATTAAACATTCTGAAATAGGTAGAGAGTTACAATTATTTTTTAATAAATCAAATAATAATAAAGTTACAAAAGAGCTTGATGAAAAAGTTTTGGATAATTTTGAAAATAATCAAGTTAAAGATGAAGCTCAAAAAGCTGAAGTAAAAAAATGGTTCAAGTATGGAGAAGAAAAAAATACTGTAGAAAAAAACTTAAAAGAATTAACTAAAACTACTTTTGGTATATCTCTAAATAAATTATTAGAAGCAAATGGAATAGATCCTAATATACTTTCTAAATATAAATCTGAAAATAAATAATGCCTAAAAATGAAAATTATTTAAGAAAGCTCTTAATATTTTTATCATTATTTCTAGTTATTTTATTTGTTTCAATTAATGGTTATATGCAAATAGAGGGCTGGGATTTTTTTGATTCTCTTTATATGACTATAATAACATTAGCTACTATAGGATATGGAGAAACTCACCAACTATCTTTTTGGGGACGTTTACATACAATGTTTGTTATAATAACAGGCGTTGGCTTTTTCTCTACTATGGTAATTTATTTATCAAGTCTTTTAGTAGAAAACGATTTTAGAAACTATTTAGTTTTGAGAGCAAAAATGAAAAAAATAAATAAATTAGAAAATCATTATATTGTTTGTGGTTATGGAAGAATAGGTAGAGAAGTATGTTTAGAGCTAAGATCTAGGAAAATAGAAAATATTGTTATTATAGATAGATCTCCTACTATCTTAAAAGAAGCTCAAGAAAATGGTTTTTTGGTATTTGAAGGTGATGCTACCGAAGATGAAACTCTTTTAGCTGTTGGTATAAAAAATGCTAATTCTATTATTTGTGCTTTAACAGATGATGCTTTAAATGTTTTTATTACCTTAAGTTCTAGAGTTTTAAATCCTAATATTAAAATAATTTCTAGAACAGATCATGAAGAATCTGTTGAAAAATTAAAAAGAGCTGGTGCAGATATTGTTGTTGCACCCTATATTATAGGAGGTAAAAGAATTGCTTCTGCAATAACACATCCTTTAGTATTAGACTTTTTGGATACCATATTGCATGATCATGAATACGATCTAAATATAGAAGAAATAAAGATAAAATCAAAATCTTCTTTAGATGGAGTATCAATCTCTACATCTAATATCAGAAGTAAATCTGGGGCAGTAATTATTGCTGTAAAAAAAACTGATGGTACTTTTATTTCTAATCCAATTCCAGAATATATTTTAAATGCAAATGAAATTTTATTAGCCTTAGGAAACACAGAGCAATTAGAAATATTAGAAAAAATGGCTATCTAGTTATAATAATGAAAAATTTTAATCAACATGTTTTTTATCATATTTACCCATTAGGTTTATGTAATGCACCAAGTAAAAATTATAATCATAATAGTATATCCTACCGTTTAGATTATTTGTATAAATGGATTGCTCATATAAAAAACCTAGGTGTTACAGTTGTATATATAGGGCCGTTATTTGAATCTATTTCGCATGGTTATGATACTTCAGACTATTATCATATAGATAAAAGATTGGGAGATAGACAATCTTTTGCAAAATTAGTACAAGCTTTTCATAATGTTGGAATAAAAGTTATTGTTGATGGCGTTTTTAACCATGTTGGTAGAAATTTTTGGGCTTTTAAAGATGTACTAAAAAATAATCAATATTCTTGGTACTGTGATTGGTTTCAAGATTTAAAATTTGGAAAAAGAAGTCCTTTAGGTGATCCTTTTATTTATAAAACTTGGAAAAAACATTATAGTCTAGTGAAATTAAATTTAAGAAATAAATATGTAAAAGAGCATTTATTTAAAGCTGTTGAAATGTGGATTAATGAACTAGGTATAGATGGTTTAAGATTAGACGCAGCTGATTGCTTAAAAATAGCTTTTATTAGAGACCTAAAAAAGTTTTGTAAAAAAATTAATCCTGATTTTTTATTATTAGGTGAGATAGTTCATGGCGATTATAGAAAAAAAGTAAATGAAAAAGCTTTAGATGCTGTAACTAATTATCAATGTTATGAAGAATTATTTTCAGCTTTTAATAATAATGATTTTAAAGCTTTAATAGGTTCTTTTAATAGAGAATTTGGTTCAAGTGGTTTATATAAAAATATTAGTTTATATAATTTTATAGATAATCATGATGTAAATAGAGCTTCTAGTAAATTAAAAAAACAAGAACATTTATACCCTTTACATGTTTTATTATTTACTATGTTTGGAAGTCCTTCTATTTATTATGGTAGTGAGTTTGGAATAGATGGAAAAAGAAATAAATATAGTGATTCTGCACTAAGACCTTTTTTGAATTTAGATGATTTATATAAAAAAGCTAAAAATAAGGATTTAATAAGAACTATTAGTAATTTAACTAAAATAAGAAAATCCTCTGAAGCTCTATGTTATGGAGAATATAAAGAATTGTTGGTTAATAATCAACAGTTTGTTTTTTCTAGAATCACTAAAAATGAATATATTATAGTTATTATAAATTCATCTGAAAATGATATTAACTTAGATTTTTTTGTTCCAGAAGTTAAGAATGCTTATTTAGTAGATCTTTTAAATATTGGTGATAAGTTTATTATTTTTGATCACAGAGCAAAAATTAATCCAGTTTGGAAAAATTGGGCTAGAATTTTAAAAGTAGTTTTTTAACTTATTATAAAAAAAGTATTTTTTCATACTTCTTTTAACACTTTTTTTATAATATAATGTTAAATAAAATATCATAATTTTTCTTGGGTTATTAGTTATATGAAAGCATCATCTTTGATTGTAGCAGGTATAATGTTATTTACTACTCCAGCTTTTTCTAATCAAGTTATGGAAGTAAATACCTATAGAATGGCTATACCAGCTAAAGTTACTAACTTTGATCCTATAAATTCAGACAATCCTGCTAATATAGAAGTAATCAAAAATATACATGCAACTTTAGTTACTTATAGAACTAAGAAAGATTCTGATAATCAATCTTATACAGATATTGTTCCATATATTGCTGATAATTGGACAGTTTCTGCAGATAGAAAAACCTATAATTTTAAAATAAAAAACAATGTTTTTTTTCATAATGGAAGAAAATTAAGTGCCTATGATATAAAATTAACATTTGAAAGATTAGCAAATCCTAAAATATTAAAACCATCTTTTTCTTGGATTTTTAAAGATATTCCATTAAAAGGTCTTATGAAATACCAATCTGACTTAAGAAATAAAGTTAAAGAACCTGATTTGGAAGGTATAAAAGTTTTGGATGAACATAATTTTCAAATAATTTTAGATAAACCCTCTACTCTTATGCTAAAAGAATTAACTTTACCTGTTTTTTCTATTATTCCTAAAGAAGAAATTGATAAATGGGGTGATGATTTTGGCTTAGAAAAACCTATAGGAGCAGGACCTTACTCTTTAGCAAATAAAACTGATGATCAAATTATTTTACAAAAAAATAAAAATCATTTTGAAAAAAACACTGATAATATTAATACTCTAATTTATAAAGTTGTACCTAAATTATCTGATGAGTATGCTTTATTTGAAAAACATGAATTAGAACAAACTGAATTACCAGATTCAGAAATAAAAGAATTATTTGAAAAAGAAAAATTTAATAAGTTTAATATTAATGTTTTTGAAACTAATAGTTTAAATGATAAAAGAATTACTGATATAGTAAAAGAACCAAAATTAATAGTTTCTTATATAGGAATAGGAACTAAAAAATTTCCTCTAAAAAATAAAAATGTAAGACAAGCTTTAAATTATTCTATTGATAAATATAAGCTTGTAACCGAAACTTTAAAATATAAAGCTATTCAAGCTACAGGAATTTTACCAGAAAATTTCCCTGGTATATCAAATGATAGAAAAGTACCTTATCAATATAATTTAGATAAAGCTAGAAAAATGTTATATCAAGAAGGTTTTACAGATTTTAATGATGATAAAGTTTTAGAATTTAAAAAGAAACCTATTAAATTTAATTTTGTATATTTTCAAGATGCAGAATCTGAAAGTGTTGCAAATCAGGTAGCAAGTGATTTAAAAAATGCTGGCTTAGATATAAAACTAACTAGAATGACAGATTTTAATAAGTTTTTAACAACTATTGTTTCTGGTGAAGCTGATTTTTATCATTTTAAAGCTAACTCTAAATATGCAGACCCAGATAAATTTTTAACACCTCTTTTTGATTCTAAGTATATTGGAACTACAAATTTATCTGCTTTTAATAATCCTAAAGTTGATAATATGTTAGCTAAGGCTAGAAATATTTATGAAGATGAATTTAGATATAAATTTTACTCGGAAATAGAAAGAAATATTGTAGATGAAGCACCTTGGTTATTTTTATATCAACCAGTTAAGTATTTAAAAGTATCACCTAATGTTATGGGTGTTCAAATTCATCCTATTATGCAAAATACTACAAAACATGCATTTTATGGAAAAGAAAAAGTTTTAACTTTAAAAAAATAGAGTTTATTTTGAAAATAAGTTTAATTGGTACTGGACTAATTGGAAAACCTTTGGCAAATAGGTTATTTGAATGCGGTTACAATGTTTGTGTTTATAATAGAACCAAAGAAAAAACTCTTGAACTAGAGCAAGTAGGAATAAAAGTTTCAAATTCTTTAGAAGAACTTTTTGATTTTTCAGATATTATTTTACTTACTTTAACAGATTATAATTCTATAAAAGATGTTTTTTCAAATTATTCATTTTCTACAAAAAAAGATGTTATTCAAATGGGAACTATATCTACACAACAAAATATAGAACTAGAAAAATATTTTAATGCTATAAACTGTAATTATATGGAAGCACCAATTTTAGGTAGTAAAAATGAATCTAGGACAGGAACTTTACTAATATTTTTTGGAGGTTCTACAAATAACTTTTTAAAACATGAAAAACTATTAAAAGATATGGCTAAAAAAGTTTATTATATAGGTGAAGTAGGAAGTGCTTCTACCATAAAACTAGCTTTAAATAATATGATTGCAGGAATGTTTTCTACTTTTTCTACTAGCTTAAAAATGGTAAAAAATTCTAACTTAAATACAGATATTTTTATGGAAATACTAAGAGAAAGCTCTTTATATGCTCCTACTTTTGATAAAAAAATTAAAAATATTTTGACTAAAGATTATTCTAATCCTAATTTCCCTTTAAAACATTTACTCAAAGATGTTGAGTTAATAAAAGAAACTTCAAATAATTTGTCTATTAATACTGGTATAATTAATAGTATAATAGGTTTAATTTTAACAGGCTTAGAAAATGGTTATGCTGAAGAAGATTATTCTTCTTTATATGAAAGCATATAATACTTTGGTGTAAACTATAATGTAAACATCACAGAATATTATTGAATTATAAGTTATGTTTATATATCATCAATAGTTTTTTAACTATTGAGGAGGTTATTTTGAAAAAGACTCTTAAAGGGAATAGGAATATTTTATCGCTTTTAAGTATAGCGTTTATTTTGTCTTGTAATTCAAACACTACTAATAATACTACACAACCTACTAAAGATAACTCATCTGATATAGTTTTGAAAAATACCATAAGTACCAATAAAGAAACTATAAAAGAAGAAGAAAAAAATATTATTGATGTTATAAATAGTAATAATGAGCTATTCTCACAAAATACTGATACTGATGTTGAAATAAATGATGCAACAGTTTTAAATAATGGTGGTGTAGTTTTTGCAACAGTTTTAAATAATGGTGGTGTAGTTTTTGTAACAGGAGATACTTCTTCTACTTTCTCTACTAAGGCTGTTTTACCTCCTTTAGCCAATTCAATAAAAGAAAATATTATAAATAATAAAGAAGAAAAAGAAGATAATAAAGATTCTAAAGAAGATAAGCCTAAAAATACTATTTTAGATAATATAAAAAATAGAGTAGAAAATAGAATAGAACAAAAAATTGAAAATAAAGTTAATCAAATAAAAAATAAAAAAGTAGTTCCTTTACCAGAAAAACTCATTAGAAAAGTAGTTGGAACTCCTAAAAGAGATGTTAAAGTTAATTTTAATAAAGATAATACAGTTGCAGAGGTAATAGTAACGATTACCATAACTAGAGAGGTATTTAAAGCTGGAGAAAATACACCTATAAAACAAGTATCCGAATCAAATGTAACCAAATCTATATTTATAAAAGAAGGAAAAACATGGAAAATACAAAAAGTAGGGCCGGCTAAAAATACTTCTTCTGATGCTGAAAATATTAAATTATTAGATGATAACATTTTAGAAATACAAGAAGTTAAGTTAGTTATATATACAAAAGATTCTAATAATAATTTTAGTAATAAAGAAATAAATGTAAACTTACATGATTTACAAGATACTAAAAACTTCTTAAATATAGATAAAGAATCTTTAGTGACTATGCAGGTTAAAGCAATAAATAAGAAAGATCCTGAAGCCGCACTTAATGTTTTTGCAACTTTTGGTGGAAAAGATAAAATAAACTTATATGATGACGGAAGTCAAGATAATTTACAAAATAACCCTAATTATAAAAGTGGTGATAATACCAAAAATGATGATATTTATACGGCAAATATGTTAGTAAAAAATAAACCATCATTGTATTATCTTAAAATAACAGCTATTGATGGTAATTCTTTTAACAAAGATTCAAACTACTTATCTGTAACAAAATCTATACCAATAAATATCAAATAGAGGAGGAAATATGAAATCTATAAAAAACTTTTTACTTGCCAGTGTTTTTGCTATTATTGCTCCTTTAAGTGTTGCTTATGCCAATACTAATCCTATAGATCCAAATGATATTATTAGTAAAGAACTTGAAGCTCAATATTTTGAAAAATATTTGGGTTATATAGAAGTTGGAACTACAACTAAGACAGAATTAGAGGAATATATAGGTGAAGGCATTCCAACCAAAACATCTTCTGGTGAAAAAGTTTATTATATTGATACTAAAAATAAAAGAACTCTTATTATAGACACAGATTTTAAAGGTAGAATAGAAGTTGCTCATTATAAAGCGTTTGTTGAACTTCCACCTAATGTAAAAAAATTAGATGATATAAAATTATCTAAAAAGTTAAATATCAAAAATTTTATGACTTCTATGGGTAGCAGAATTGGCTATAATACTACAATGATTATGAATGCTTATGGAAGACCTTCTGTTGAGTTAATTAATAAAGATGAAAAAGAACTTAAGTATATTATGATAGGTAGTAATCATAAAGATCAAAACTTTGTTTATCTTGAATATGCATTCAGATTGAAAAAAAATAAAGTACAAGAAATTAGAATAGAAAATGGAAAATAGTACAATATTTTTTGATTCTCATGCTCATATAAACTTACCTCATTATGATAATGATAGAAATGAAGTAATAGAAAAAATTTTTTCTTTAGGTGTAGAAAAAATATTAATTCCAGCTGTTGATAAAGAAACTATAGAAAGCTCTTTAGCTTTATCAGAAAAATACCCTAATAATATTTTTTCTTCTGTAGGTTATCATCCACAAGATGCTATCAAATGGGAAGAAAATAGTTTAGATTTTTTAAAAAGTTATGCAAAAAATAATAATGCTGTAAAAGCTATTGGAGAAATAGGATTAGATTATTATTGGGATACAACTCCTAAAGAAAAACAACATGAAGTTTTTAAAATACAAATAGAATTAGCTAAAGAATTAAATTTACCCCTAATAATACATACTAGAGATTCTTTAGAAGATACTATAGAATTATTAGAAGAAAATGAAGCAAATAAAGTTGGTGGGGTTTTTCATTGTTTTTCTGGTGATTTAGCTTTTGCAGAAAGATGCCTTAGATTAGGTTTTTATATATCTTTTGCGGGAAATATTACTTTTAAAAATGCAAATAATTTAAGAGAAGTAGCAAAAAATATTCCTTTAGATAAAATTTTAATTGAAACTGATTCTCCATATCTTACTCCTATGCCAGATAGAGGTAAAAGAAATGATCCTTCTTATGTTATAAAAGTAGCTAATCAAATTGCAGAACTAAAAGGTTTAACAGTTGAAGAAGTAGCAAAACAAACTTTTATAAATGCTGAAAAATTATTTAAAATTAGTTAATTAAAACTTAGATAAATTTGTCAAAAAAATAGCTTAGTTTCTAAATAAATTTCACTAACTAAGCTATTTTTAATATTTTAAATAGAAATTAGTTTGATAATGCTTTAAACATATCAACTCTACCATAACCAAATTTATCATCATATTTCTTTTTAGCTAAATTAACAGCTGTTGTTTCTAATTTTTCTCTTATTTTTGAAGGTGATAAGCTTGGGTTATTAGATTTAATTAAAGCAGCTAAACCAGCAACAACAGGAGAAGCCATAGAAGTACCACTTAAAATACCATAATTTTTACCAGTTTTTGCAGTTAACTCAACTTCATAAGTTGGCATAGTAGAAAATATTTTGTCACCAGGTGCAGATACTGATACTTGTTGAGCAAAGTTAGAAAATGGAGCAAACTTATCATCTTTAGTAGTAGCAGATACTTCAATAACACCTTTAATCATAGAAGGCATGTGCATTTTAGAGCTTTTAGATTCGTTTCCAGCAGAAGATACTACTGTAACACCTTTACTTAAGGCATATTTAACAGCTTTTTCTAAAGCGGTACTTTTGGTATAAAGACCAATACTAATATTTATTACATTAGCACCATTATTTGCAGCCCATACAATACCTTCAGCAATATCTATATCAGATCCTTTACCGTATTTTAAAGCTTTTACAGGTATTATTGAACACTTAGGAGCAATTCCAGCAACACCTATATCATTATTAGCTGTTGCAGCAGCTATACCTGCTACATGTGTGCCATGACCATTATCATCATAAGGTTTTAATTCTGGATTTACTATATTTTTCCCTTTTAAAATTCTATCTTTTAAATCAGGATGATTTAAATCTATTCCTGTATCAACAATAGCTATTTTTACATTTTTATCACCCATACTAATATCCCATGCTTTATCTGCATTAAGAGTATCTAGGTGATATTGTTTATTTATTAAAGGATCATTTGCTTTATCTGCACTAATTTTTTCTAAAACAACCATATTAATAGGCTCATAAGAATCTACTGTGCTTTCTGCTTTCATGCTTCCTGCTAGTTGATTATTTTCATCTGTTTCGCTTTTTTCTACTACAGCTACACCAATTTCAGGTATAACTTTTTTAAATTTGGTTTTATATTTTTCTTCAAGCTTTTGTAAAAAGGTTGAATCGTTTAGTTTAGATTTAAAAAACAATGAAAATCTTTTTTTAGAAACACCCATAGCATTATATTCTTTTCCAGCACTTTGTATTTCACTTTGAGAAAAAGCTGGTATTTCAGTATCTAATTGTTCTTCAGTGTTAGATATTATTTCGCCTCGATTACAAGAAGTTATTGAAAATACTACTAATGTTGATAATAATGTTGCTTTTAATAAATTTTTCATTATTTGAATAACACCTAAAATATATATTTTATTATATTATAGCATTAAAGAAGCAAAAACTTGTTTATTTTTTAAACTTTATTTAATCAAAAAATAATTAGGTATTTAACCAATCAAAATCAATAGTTTTATTATTATCAGTTTTTATCATTTTTAAATCAATATTTATTCTATCGGGTAATTTTATTCTTGTAGTATTATTTTTATTTGTTTCAAAATAATTAGAAAAAAAGTTAGATAAATACTCTTTAGAACTTTCTTTTATATAACCATTTTTGTATTCATTTTCATCTAAAAAACTATCTATTTCTATTAAAAAAATTTTACCAAAACATAAGGTTTTATCTACAGAAAAAGCAGTAAAAGAACCAAAAAAGAAATTATTATTTTGTTCGGAAATAAGAGGTTTGTTTAAAACCTGATGTAAAAAACTTTTTTCATTAATTAAATTTGCATTTATAAATAAAAAATTATCATCTATCTTTATTTCTCCATAATATTTAAAATTTGAATTTAAGATTTTTATTTTTAATTCATTATCAGAATTTATATATATTTTTTGAATACTTTGAGAAATTTTATCTTCTCCACTAGTAGCAAAATTATAACTATAATAACAACCTAAAAAAGCTTTAGATTTTACATAAATAGGATTTGATAATAAAGTAGAATGACTATTAATAAATTTTTCTTCAAATATTTCAACTAATTTGGAAAAATCTAATAAAGTTTTTTCTTTTACAAGTAAAAAACTATCATATTTTTTTAAGAATACTTCTAATTCTTCTATAAAAATATAGTAAAATCGTTTTTCTTTTTTTAATACATTTATTAGTTTATTAAAATTTTTTAGAATTTCTTTAAAATAAATTTCATTGTTATAAGAAATAAGTGTTTTTATAAAATTAAGTATATTTTTAGGTTTTTTAGTGTCTTTTATATAGCTTTTTATTTCTATATCAGGAATATAAAAGCGATAAGCAGAATCTTCATTATATTGCGTTTTTCTTTTTGTTAAAATAATTTCTTGTTTTTTTTCTTCTGAAAAACCTAGCAAAGGAGCTATTTCATTTCTTATATTATGAATTGCTTTTTGTAGTTGTTTTTTTAATGGAACTTGAGAAGTAGTGTTTTTAAAAACTTCTATTAAGTCTTCAGAATTAACCGAATTGTTTTCGATCATAGCAAAAAGTAATTTAAAAAGAATTACTTTTTCTGCTCCATTTATATCAAGGAATTTATTATTTATAAGAATATCTACTTCATTGTTATCTTTTATAGTTTCTATTGTTATATGTTGTTCTGAATTTTCATCAGCTAAAAGAATATATATGTTTTGAATATTATTCATTTTTATTTTTACCTTATATATTATCAAGAGTTAATTATATATTATTTTCTAAGCTTATTTATTTTTATTAGAGAATACCTCAGAGCTCTGCTCTGGGGTTTCAGGGGGTACGGGGGCAGAGCCCCCGCTCCCTTCCTCCTACGGGGTATCAACCACGCAGGAGGTCTTAAATTTATTTATAAAAATATTAGAATAATTTTTGAACTTAAAATAATAATTTTTGAATTTTAATTATATCGATAAAATCCTTTATTTTAAATAATATTAACCTTAAAAATATTTTTTATAAAAATAAAAAAATAAAAGTTAAAGTAGTTTTTAGAACTAAAAATAATTTTTATTGCTTAATTTAGAAGTATTAAAAAATTATCATATCTAAAACATTTTCATAGATTTCTCTTAACCTAAAAAATTCATAATGAAATTATAAGATTATTTTTAAGTGAGGATTTTTTATGGAAGCTTTATTATTACTTTCTTTCCTGGTAATACCATTTTTTGCTATTTTTTTTATAGCTAAATTATTTAAATCAAAAATAATTTTTTATTTTGGAATTTTAGCTTATATAGGAATACTTTTTTTACTTATAGATAGAAGTTTTACATCTAGTGATGGTGGAAGGAGTAAAATAGCTAGTGTAAAAAGTAATATGCACACTTTTCAAACCATTGTTGAAACTTATTCTGTTGATTATTCAGGTGTATATGCTAAAAATGTTGAAGATTTGAATAAAGCTGCTACAACTGCTTCAAATCCATATTGGAAAGATTTTATAAATCCATTTACAGGACAAACAGGACAAGGTAAATCTTTTGACAATATTTCAAATATAGCCTATGGAAAATGTATAACAGGAGCTGTTTATTATGATCCTATTATTACAAAACCAATAACTAAATATTTTCTTTATGGTTGTGATAAAAATGGAAGTTTTATTAAAGATGCTGGTGGTAATTCATTAACATTATCTAATAATTAGGAGTTAAAAATGAAAAAAGTAATTTTAATAGTATTATTCAGTATTTTTTTACTAAATAAAAGTGTTTTTGCTACTCAACAGAGAGCTAAAGTTGCAAGTGTAAAAAGTAATATGCATACTTTTCAAACTATTGTTGAAACTTATTCTGTTGATTATGAAGGTTTATATCCCAAAAATGTAGAGGATTTAAAAAAAGCGGCGGAAAAGTCTCCAAATAAATATTGGAAAGACTTTAAAAGTCCTTTTACAGGAAAAACTGGAAAAGGACAATCTTATGATAATTTTGATAAAACTATACTTTTAAATGACGATAGTTGGTATAGTTACTTTTTTCCTAAAAAATATCCTGCTGGAATGGTTTATTATGACCCTGTTATAGATGGTAAAAATATTACTAAGTACTATATTTATGGAAGTGAAAAAAATGGAAAATTAATAAAAGATACTGGTGGAAACCCATTAACATTATCTAATAACTAAAAGGAGTATTTTATATGAAAATTTTACTTTATATTTTTTTAGGTTTATTTTTTGTTGGATTAGCTTTACCTAATTTTATTAGTTGTGGAGATAGACCTAAATCAACAAGTGTAAAAAGTAATATGCACACTTTTCAAACTATTGTTGAAACTTATTCTGTTGATTATCCAGGTTTATATGCTAAAAATGTTGAAAATTTAAATAAAGCTTCTAAAACAGCTTCAAATAAATATTGGAAAGACTTTAATAACCCTTATACTGGAAAAACAGGTAAAGGAATATCTTACGATAATTTTGATAAAAATATTATTTTAGATGAGCAAGGTTGGTATAACTATTTTTTCCCTAAAAAATATCCTGCTGGAATGGTTTATTATGACCCTGTTATAGATGGTAAAAATATTACTAAGTACTATATTTATGGAAGTTATGCTAATGGTAAATTAATTAGAGATTCAAATGGAATGCTATTAACCTTATCTAATAATTAAAATATAGAAAGCTATAAATTATAAACTTATAATTTAAAAGTAGTTTTTATCATTTTTGTAAAAACTGTATCTGAAGTAATTTTTCTTATTTTAGTTAAAGCCGCTGCATCCAAACCTGATGTGTATCTTAACTTAGAAGAATTACTATTTACAGCAGTATAAATAGTTTTTGCAACAGTTATAGGTTCAGAAGCAAAATTTAAACTTCTCATCATTTCATCAGTTATTTTTTCAACATATTTATCATAATCAGTTGTATTTTCTGGTTTAGACATTTCTAAAGATCTTCCTGCAAAATCTGTTTTTACTCCACCAGGTTCAATAATTCTAACTTTTATATTAAAAGGCGCTAATTCATATTGCAAAGATTCAGAAAAACCTTCTATAGCCCATTTAGAAGCATGGTATAAACTAAATAAAGGAAAGGTTACTTTACCTCCTACTGAAGATACATTAACAATTACTCCTTTTTGTTTACTTCTAAAATGAGGTAAAATTTCTTTTATGACATCCATTAACCCAAAAACATTAGTATCAAATTGTTTTTGTATTTGTTCTTTAGTAGCTCCTTCAAAAGCTCCTGCTAAACCGTAACCTGCATTATTAACTATTGCATCTATATCTCCAAATTTATCCAGAGTTTCTTGTATAGCATTTTTTATAGTATCTATATTGGTTACATCAAGTTTTGGGCAAATAACATTTTTAAAAATTCTCAAATCTTTTTCTTTTTCAGGGGTTCTCATTGTTGCTGCAACATTCCAACCTTTTTCTTGAAAATAAAAAGCTGTTGCTCTACCAATTCCTGTTGAGCTTCCTGTTATTAAAACTGTTTTTGCCATAAAAACTCCCTTATATCTGATTAAGAGCTTGTTCTATATCAAATATAATATCTTCATAATTTTCAACACCAATAGAAAGTCTAATCATTTTTTCCGTAATAGAAAGTTCTTGCTTTAAATTACTATCTACATCCGCATGAGTCATAGTAGCTGGGTGTTCTGCCAAACTTTCGGTACTACCCAAACTAACAGCTAATTTTATTAATTTCAAAGAATTTAAAAATTTAAAAGCTTCTTTTTCAGTTCCTTTTATATCAAAAGAAATCATTCCTCCATTAGAAAGACATTGTCTATTTTTTATATGAAATTTTTCTCCATCTTTTTCAGTTAAATTTCCCAAAAAATATACTTTTTCAACTAAAGGATGAGTGTTTAAAAATTCAGCTACTTTATTTGCATTAGATGCTTGAATATCCATTCTAGGTTTTAAAGTTTCTAAACTTCTTAATAATAGCCATCCAGTATTAGGGCTTGCCATATTACCAAGAAAAGTTCTCATACCTTTTATTCTTTTTATTAATTCATTGCTACCCAAACAAGCTCCTGCAATAACATCACTATGCCCTCCAATATATTTAGTAGCTGAATATAAAACTAAATCAGCTCCATGTTTTAAAGGATGTTGCCAAAGAGGTCCCATATAAGTATTATCTACTGCTAAATATACTTCTTTATCATTTGTTGAAAAATGTTTAGCTATTTCTTTAGATAAACTTATATCTATTATGTCATTAGTTGGGTTTGCTGGAGTTTCTATATAAATTAAGGCTAGATTACTAGAAAAACCACTATTTTCTACCAATTTTATAATTTCTTCTTTAGTTTGATTTACTCTAAATTCTAATACTTTTACTCCAAATTTAGGAAGTATTTTTCTAATAAAATGATCTGTTCCTCCATATAAAGGTTCACTAATTAAAATTAAATCATTAGGTTTTAGAAATTCTAATAAAACAGTAGTAATAGCTGCCATTCCACTTTCAAATACAGCACAACATTCTGCTTCATCCCAAAGTGTCAACCTATTTTCTAAAATCTCAAGATCTGGATTATTTATCCTACTATAAATTAAGCCTAATTCTTCATCTCGTTTTTTTTCTCTGAGCCCATAAGCTACTTCAAAAAAAGCTTTACCATCTTCTGCACTTTTAAAAACAAAAGTTGAAGTTTGGAATATTGGACATTTAATAGAGCCTTCTGATAGTTCTGGCTTAAAGCCATAAGACATCATAAGGCTCTCTGGTTTCATTTTTTTGTACATTTAATAATTTTTTATTCTATTTCATCATAACTCTTATGGAAATGAGCTCTTTTTCTTGATGGGAATTTAGAATGAGGTTTTATTTCAATATTTGAAGGTGCAGGAACTTTCATAGCCAAATCACCAACAACAGCTGAGGCTAATTTAGTTACATTAGTAAGAAAATCAAAATTTACAGTTTCATAAGCATCACCTTTTTTATGATATTGCGGAGTTGTATCTCCATGATACCATTCTTCACATATTCCAACTGCCTGAAAACCAGTTTCTCTAAAAGCTACGTGATCTGTATCCCCACCATTAGTTCTTATTAATGGGAAATTAAGATTATGGCTTTTATTTACCATATTATAATAATCCCATAAAACCCCATCTGGTTGCTCTATTTCCATATTATTATCTTTATCAGAATCATAACCTACCATATCCATAGTATGAACTGAAGAAATTTTTAACCCTTTTTTCTTAAAGTCTTTTGCCATAGCATAACTTCCAACGAGTCCTAATTCTTCTTCATCAAACCAAGCAAAAATAATATTTACTTTTCTGTCTTTTAATTCTTTTAAAACTCTAGACATTTCTAATACAGCAGAACTACCTGTTGCATTATCATCTGCTCCCATATTTTTAACAGAATCCATATGAGCTCCAACTAAAATATGCTCATCTGTTTGAATATCAGCTTTTAAAATAGTAAAAATATTTTCTCCATCTTGTCTATAAGTATGTTTTTCTGGTTTATAACCATAGCTTTCTAAAACGCTCATAATATATTTTTTAGTTTTGGTTCTACCTTCTTTTGTTCCTCTTTCTGGTATTACAGTTCCATCTGGTAATTTATTTTTACTAGAAAGTATACCTAAGTTTTGTTCAATATTAGCTTTGGTTACAAGCCCTTCTATACCTGTAGATTTATTGCTAGATATTTGAGTTTGATTATCTTCTAAGTTTATAGTATTTTCTTTAGTACAAGAAAAAGCTATTGCTAAAAGTATGCTTAAAGATATTATTTTTTTAGCTTTCATTTTTACCAGACCTTAAATATATTAAAAAGTATTTATAATATAATTTTAACTTTTTTAGTGATGTTTTGACAAGAGAAATTTTAAATATAAAAAATATAAAAAGGCAATATAAAAATTTATATTGCTCTATTTTTAAAAATAAAAAAACAATTATATATCCATATGCTAGTATATAAATTGTATTATTAATTTAGCTGAAAAATAAATTAAAAAAAGGTTGTCCAAAAAGTAGTTTTTTTTTACGAAAAACATTGGTATCAAATTCAGTTTTTTCGTAGAGGGAAAGCACTGCTTTTCCCATTTTTGGACATAACCTTTATTTTTTATCTTTTTTTCTTTTTAGGAGCAAAGCTTCTTATTTTTCTAAATTTAGCTTTTTTCTTAACTGCTCCAGATAAAGCAAGTTCATCCTCAGCTTCAGCTTCATCAGAAACTTCAGGTTCTTCATTAGTATCAGAGCTTAAAACTTCTAAAGGAGTTTCTTCAGCTTTTACTAAAACTTCAGGTTCTACAGCTACTTCTTTTATCTCAACTTCAGATTTTTTAGCTTTTCTACCTCTTTTTTTAGTTTTAGTTGTATCTTCTTTTACCTCTAAAACTTCTTTTTTAGGTTGCTCTTCAGTTTCTAGATCAACTTCTGAAACTAGTTCTTTTTTCTCAAAAATAACTACTTCTTCATCATTCATACTTAAAGTATCTGCTGTATCACTAATATGTAAAACATTTTCTTCTACTATAGTAGGAGTTTCTGATTTTACTAAAACTGTTGCAGATACATCTAATATTTCAGGAATAATAATTGGTTCTAAATTTATATCTTCATTAGATAAATTAGATTCTTGAATATTAGATACTTCTTGAATAGATGTTTTTTCTCTATTTTCAGTTTGAATATTAGAGTTATTAAATCTATCTTTTGGGTTTCTATCATCAAATCTATTTTTTTCAAAACGATTTTGTTTATCATTGAAGTTTCTTTTATCTTTCTTAAATTTATCTTTTCTTCTAGAACTAAAATTATCTATAGATTGGATATATTTTCTTTCTTCAGGAGATAATTCAAAGAATGAAGGTGGTGCTTTTTTATCAGATGAATCTTTTTCGTTAACATCCTTTTCCATATTTTCATTAACTAAAGAAGATTCAGGTAAAATAACTTCGGTTTCTATTATATCAAGTTCAATATTATCAATATTTTCTATTAAACTTTCTTCAACTGGACTTATTAAAACTTCTTCTTCAACTACTACAGGTTTTTTAGTTTCTGTTTTGTGAGGATGATTATGATTATGATGATGTTTTTCTTTATGTTTATTATGTTGTTTAGTATCTTCTTTTACCACTTCAAAAGAAGAGTTATCAGCTCTATTATCATCATGATCATGATAAAAATTTATTTCTTGAGATCTTTGTTTTCTTTTGTATTTTTCATATTCTGCTGGAATAGGATTTTTTTCAAAAAAGTCAACATTAGAAATTAATTCTTCAGTTTTAATTTTTACTTGTCTTTCATTTTTTGGTAACTCATCATTTACAGTAACTCTTCTTCTGATACTATCAAAAATATCTAACATATCAGCTCTATAAACATTATTTCTTAATCTTCCTGCTCCATCACAAGTAGGACATTTAGTAGTTAAAAGTTCACTTAAGCTTTTCTTTTGTCTATGTCTAGTTATTTCTAATAAGCTAAATTCTGAAAAATAACCTAGTTGAGGCTGAGATTTATCATTTTTAGTTGCATTAGCTAAAGTTTGCCAAACTATTTGTTGATCTCTAGGATCAAACATATCAATAAAATCAACTACAATAACACCACCAATATCTCTTAATCTTATTTGTCTAGCTATTTCTAAAGCAGCATCTTTATTAGTTCTTAAAATAGTATCAGCTAAACTATTGGTTTCTTTTGTTCCACCAGAGTTTACATCTATAACAGTCATAGCTTCTGTTTTTTCTATAATTAGATATCCACCATTAGCTAAAGGTACTTTTGTTTGTAATGCTTTTTCTAACTCATTAAATAAATCAAATTGAATAGCTAAAGGAACAGGGTTTTTATTATATTGTAGGTATTTAAAAGAATCATGAGACCAAGATTGTAAAAGTTCTGTAGATCTAACTTTTGCTTCTTGACTATCAACAACTATTCTTTTTACATCCGGAGTAACAGAATCTCTTAAAACTTTATAAAGTAAATCTTGATCTCTGTATAAAATAGTAGGTGCAGCTGATTTTTGAGATGCTTCTAATATTTCAGACCATTTTTTCAAAAGAAAATCTAGATCTTCTTTCAAAGAAGATTCATCCTGATATTGAGCTTCAGTCCTTACAACAACTCCATAACCAGATTGACATAATTTTTTTACTAAATATAATAATCTATCTCTTTCAAATTGATCTTCTATTTTTCTAGAAATACCTATTTTTCTTTCGTAAGGGGTTAAAATTAAATATTTACCAGGTATGGTTAATAACCCACTTAGTCTTGGACCTTTAGAAGATGTAGCTTCTTTTACAATTTGAACTAAAAGTTTTTGTTTTTCTTGTAATGCAGCCCTAATATTATTCCTTTTTTTAGGGTGAGAATTTAAAGCTAAATCGGTAATATGAATAAAACCATTTTTATTTTTGCCAATATTAACAAATGCTCCATCTATAGAAGGCATAGTAGATTCTACTGAACCAAGTATAATATCACCTACTAATTGTTCTCCCTCATTCATGAAGAACTCTACTATTTTACCGTTTTCATAAACAGCTGCAATATTGTCTTTTTCACAGATTATAATGTCTTTTGTCACTTTATTAAAAGCCTCTTGAAAATAATATATTATTAATATTTTCTCTTAAATTATTTTGATAAAAAGAGAAAAATAAAGAAAAAATGAAAATAGGTAATAGATAAGATTGAAATAATAATGAAATATAACTATTATAAAATAAGTTTATTATAAAACTTAGAACAATTAACAAACAAAACCCCGTAAAAATTTCTAAAAACTATTTTCCCAAAAAGTTTTTAATTTGAAGAAGAAATAAAAAACTAACAAATTGACATTTTATAGAAAAATGAAAAATTAATGCCTAAATTAGTTTTTATAAACCAATAAAAAATTCAAATTTTTAAACTTTTAAACTTTTAAGTTAATATTATAAATTAACTTATCAAACAAAAGTACTTTAAAATAAGGTGTACTTTTATACCTAAAAAAATCTTCTGCTAATGAAATAAGTAAATAACACTTAATTCATAAAAAATTAAACTTAAATTACATTTAAGTTGCTTTAGATTATATTACCTAATTTTTTTTTAGTCAATCTTTTTCTAAAAATATAATACAGTATTTTAATATAAAAAATCTTTTATATTTTCAAAACGAGCTTCCCAAGATATAGAATTTAATTCATCTTGAGTTAAATATTCTTTTGGTTTATTTATAAAATTATCTATTTTTTCTAAAAACTCTTCTTTAGAATAAGCTACTGCTACTTTCTTTTTTCCTAACTCTGTTTTTTCAAAATCAACTACTTCAGGAATTGGAGAGCTAACAATATAAGAAGAAGATGCCAAATATTGATAAAATTTATAAGGGCTAGAACTTAGTATAAAGTCGTTTAATATATGTGGCATTATAGATACATGAAATAAATCTAAATAAGAGATAAATTCTTTAAAATTTTTTCCTCCTAAGAAAATAGCATTTTCAAATAAATTTAATTTATTAAAAACCTCTATATTGTAAATAGTACCTAAAAATATAAATATATAGTTTGGTCTATTTTTTATTAAAAACTCAAGAATTTCCAAATTAATATCATCTCTTATAGAACCAGCAAAACCTACTATTGGTTTATTTATTTTAAGTTTATTGCTTATTGAATCTAATAACTTATTGTTTAGCTTGTTAATTATATTTATATTACCTTGAAAATCATTTTTACTAATTGCTGTAGATGAAAAAATTATATTATTTATACTATATAATTTTTCTTTTTTTTCTTTTAGATATCTTGAAGAAGTAATTATCAAATCAGATTTTTTTATTAAATCTTTTTCTCTTATTTTTATTCCTTTTAAAGCTTTATTTGTAATAAATTCATCATAGCAATCATAAATTACTTTATTATTATTTATTACAGAAATATAGTCTTGAAGCTCTGGATGCATAATATAAAGTATATTATTATTTATATTTAAATCTTCTAATAGAATATTAATATCTTTTTTAAATAGTAAAAAATTAATTTTTTTAATTGAATTTGGTAAAAATAAAGCTAATTTATCGTGTATAAATAAACTTGAGTTTAGTATATATATATTTTCTATTTTGATAATTTTTTCTTTTTTTATTCTTTTATTTTTTCTAAAAAAATTTGGTATAAAGTTAAATGGTCTATTTATTATTATAATAGGATTTGGGTAAATAAATTTAGCTAATGATAAAATCATAGGTTTTCTATGAAAAGAGTCAAAATCTCCTGTTATTAAAATAGTGATACAATTTTTTTTATTTTTATTCATTTTTTATAAGTATAAAAAGAACCTTATATTTCTAATTAAATCTTGATCTAAAAAGTTATTTCTAATAAAAATAATTCTTTTCATTATCCAATTATAACTTTTTAAATTAAGAAAGCTTTTTAATGTATTTTTATCTTCTTTTTTTATAAAATAATAATTATCTAAAATTATTTTAGCTTGTTCTATTCTAGGTAAATTATCTTTCCAAAATAGTAATTTCTTATTTTTAAAATTTAATATCAAAGTAAATAAATCAAAAGATATCTTACCTCTATTTTTTCCTAATCCTATTGTATTATTATTATGAACTCTATAATAAATTAGTTTTTCATCTATATAATGAATTTCACCTAATAAAACAGCTATTATTGAAACCCATAAATCATGCATTAATATTCCTTTAGGTAATGGGAACAGCTTTTCTATTAGAGTTTTATTTATAGCCATACTACAACCTGGAAAATTTCTAACTAAAATTTTTTTTAGTGACTTATTTATTAAAGGGTTAATTTTTGATAATTTAATATATGAATCGCAAATTATATTTTTATTTTCGTCTATAATGACAAGATCACTATGTAAAAGTATAGGTATATTACTTTTACTTTCTATAGCAATAAATTTTTCTACAAATATTTTTAATTTATTTTTAGACCAAATATCATCTTGATCGCAAAAAAACACATAATCTTTATCGGTTAACTTTAATAAATTAAGAAAATTATAACAAGGACCTAATTTACCTAAATTATCACTAATTAAAAAAATTTTTTCTGGATAATTTTTTATATATCTATCTATTATATTTAAAGTATTATCTTTAGAACCATCATCTCTTATTAAAAGCTCCCAATTTTTATAAGTTTGAGACAAAATAGAGTTTATTTGTTCTTCTATATATTTTTCACCATTATAAGTGGCTAAAACTATCTGTACTTTTTTTTTCATAAGTATTATAAAATTTCTTCCAAAATATTATTTACTACTATATTTATATCATCAAAATTATATCTATGATCTAATGGTAATAGAAGAAGTTTATCAGATAAGTTTTTTTCAAAATTAAAGCTATCTTTATATAAATTTCTTTCTAAAACATCCTTCCAAAAAACAGGTATAAAAATATTCTTTGAGTAAAATTTTTTCAAATCTATTTTTTTATCAAGTAATAAAGGATAAAAAAAAGGTATTTCATTTTCATTTTTTAATAGTTTCAACAAATTAATATCTTTAAAATATTTATTATAAATATTATAGTTATTAATTCGAGCATTCTTTACTTTTTTTAAATTAACATTAGCAAGTAAAATTTCAGATATTTTAGAAATTAAATTTATATCATTTTTTATTTTTTCTTCTTTTTTTAAATATTTAATATAAGCTTTATTTTTATTATCAGAAATTTTATCTATTAAATAATCTAATTTAGGTGAATTTCTTTTATTTATATTAATTTTATAATTTAAATAGGATATAATTATATAATTTAATTCTTTATATTTATTATTGCATTTTATTAAACTTAGCTCATTTAATAATTTATTTGGAAAATATAAATATGAACCATCCGGAACTCCAAAAAATTTTCTAGCAGAATTAAATGAAAAAGAATATTTATAACCTTTAGAAAAAAAATCTTGTGTATTATCTACTATTAATTTATTTCTATAAAAATTAGATATTTGATTTATATAATCTTTTTTAAGAGAAAAATAGTTTATATATAAAATAAACTCATAATCTTTTAATATTATTTCATTTTCTATCTCTAATTTATAATTTATAGAATAGAAAACATATTCAATGTTATTTTCTTCTAATACAGATATAACACTATTACAACAATAAAAAGGTATAAAAATTTTTTTTATATTTAGTAATTTTATTAATAAATTAAGAGAACTTCTTCCATAAGATAAAGGTATAGCCCTAGAATGATAATTAAAATTTTTTTTATTTATTTCTAACCCAAAAAACCCCCCTATTTCTTTCATATTAAATCATATTCCATTAAATATTCTTTTATTTTATCTTTAGGATTAAACATTAGAATGTCTATTATAGATAAATTAGGAATAAATGTATTATTAAATTGTTTATAAGTTATTTTTCTAGTTTTAAGAAAATATAAATCTATTTCATTAAGTTTAAAATCATCTTTATTATATAATTCAGTTCCACCTATAGGATTTATATATTTATTTGCTTTTAAAATATTACAAATATTAATTAATTTATCTTTTTTATCCTCTAATTTATTTTTTTCTAAGTTAGATGATAGTAATATTTTTGTTTCAATATTTAAATAAAGACAAATTTCTTTGATGCTATTAACTATCATATTAGATAAATTATTATCATTAAAATAAAATATTTTTTTTATAATTTCGATTGTTTCTAAATAATAAGGTGCTTTTTTATAAGCTTGTTCAAATTTTCTTAAAATACTATCTTTTTCTAAAATAAAATTATTACTAATAATTTTCTCATTTATATTAAGAAAAGTTGAATCTTTTTTTAGACTTATTGTAAAGTAATTAGGTTCAGAATTAAGTAGTATTCTATTCCTGTTTACCCAACCAGATTTTATATATTGAACATCATCATAAATAACAAAAATATCCGATGCATAAATAAGTTGAAAATAACCTATATATGGCATAAAATAAGGTTGCATTATTGCTACAATCAAAATTACAAATACCTAAAATTTTACTTACTTTTTATAATTTAATATGTTATCATACTTTAAATTATTTAATTTTTAAAAATCATAATTTTTATGAATATAGTAGGTAAAAAAGTAACTCTTAGAGCTATTGAAGAATCAGATTTAGTTTATCTACATAAATGGTCTAATGATCCTGAAATATGGGAATTACTAGGTGGTTGGAGTTTTCCAAAATCATTTGATTCTTTAAAATTTTGGTTTTCTAATATAAAAAATGATAAACTATCTCAAAAATGGGCTATTACAACAGAAGAATTAGGACTAATTGGAACTACAAATTTAGTTGACATAGATTGGAAAAATAGAAATGCTTTTCATGGGATCATGATAGGTGATAAAAATACTAGAGGTAAAGGTTATGGTTTAGACACTTTAATGACTGTAATGAAGTATTCCTTTGAAGAGCTTAATCTAAATAGACTTGATACAACAATAATTGAATATAATAAACCTTCTTTAAATTTATATAAAAATAAATGTGGTTGGAAAGAAGAAGGTACCCAAAAAAAATGGTACTTTAGAAAAAATAATTATTGGGATAGATTAATGTTAGGTATTTTACAAGAAGATTATTTTAATTTGGTTAAAGAAAATGGATATTGGTTATAGTAAAGAATTTACAGATATTATTGAAAAAAAAGGGATATTTATTTTTGAACAAAAAATAAGTTCTGACTTTATAGACAAAATAAATGAAGAATTAGAAATTTCTTATCATAAAAGACAAACTATTTTAAAAAATAATAATGTAGAAGGAAATAATATAGGAACATCTCATCATCTTATAGTTGATAAAGGTAGTTTTTTAGAATTATTAGAAAAAATAGATATATATGATTATTTTAAGTTGTATTTTAATGGTAACTTTATTCTTAATTCATATGGAGCTGTTATAAATGAGAAAAATACTAGTGCTTATGTTCAAAATATACATAGGGATGTAAAAGTTTTTTCTTCAGATTTAAATATTATGTTAAATTTATTAGTAACATTAGACAATTTCACATTAGAAAATGGGGCTACTTATTTATTAGAAGGCTCTCATAAAATAAAAAACAAACCAGAAGAAAAATATTTTTTTGATAATTCTTATAGAGCAGTTTTACCTAAAGGTAGTTTAATTGTATGGAATTCTAATATTTGGCATTCTACAGCACCTAATACAACTGATAAACCTAGAAAATGTTTAACTTTAACATTTACAAAACCTTATATAAAACAACAATTAGATTATTGTAGAGCATTAGGAGAAAACTTTGTTGAAAATTTATCTGATAACTTGAAACAAATTTTAGGCTATAATTCAAGAGTTCCATCATCTTTAGAGGAATATTATCAACCTATTGAAAAAAGATTTTACAAAAACAATCAATACTAAAAAAGGATTTTATAAAAATAATGAGAAATTATAATAAAGAATATCAAGATAATGAAAGAAAATATGCTTATAATTTCGATTATATAATGTATAATTATAAGTTTCAGACATATAAAAACTTTATAAATATACAAGAACCTTCATTATTAGAATTAGGTTGTTATCAAGGTAATTTTACAAAATTATTATCAGAAAAATTTAATAATATAACAGTTGTAGAAGCTTCAGATGAATTGATAAAAGATGCAAAAAAAAATGTTGGAGAAAAAGTTAATTTTATAAATTCAACTTTTGAAAAAGTAGATTTACAAAGTAAATACGATTATATTTTTTTAAGTCATACATTAGAACATTTAGACAATCCTACATTTGTTTTAAATAAAATCAAAACTTGGTTAAATAATAATGGTATTTTATTCATAGATACTCCTAATGCTAATGCTCCATCTAGACAAATAGCAGTAAAAATGGGTCTTATATCTCATAATCAAGCTGTAACTCCTGCTGAAAAAGATCATGGTCATAGAAAAACTTACTCATTAGATACTCTAGAAAAAGAAGCTTTAGATGCTGGTTTAAAAGTTTTGTCTAGAGGGGGAATTTGCTTTAAACCTATGGCTAATTTTCAGATAGATAAAGCCTTAGATTTAGGAGTAATATCAAAAGAATATTTAGATGCTTGTTATAAATTAGGAATGATTTATCCAGATTTATGTTCTAGTATTTATATTGTTTGTGGAAAATAAGTAAAAATCTAATTATTTTTTATTTTTCATAAATAATAAACTTCTAAATAAATACATCATTACTATTTGATAAGTTATATAATTTAGTGCATATGCCCAAGCTAAGCCTTCTAAATTAAATATTCTTGAAAAGAAAATACAAGATAAAATATAATAAATAGAAAATGTTATTTCTAAAAATATAAAAGATTTAGTCATAGCTTTTGCAACCATTACAAATGCAATTAGCCAACTTGAAATTTTAAAAAAATCTCCTATCATTTGAATAGCAAATAAGTTTTGCATAGGTAAAAAATCTTCAGTAAAAACAATTTTTATTATTAAACTTCTAAAAAAGTAAATTAAAATATTAGTAATAGCTAAAATAGGTAATATTCTTATATACATATTTTTTATCTCATTATATAATTCACTATTATTTTTTATTTCAGATAATCTTGGTAAATAATATAAAGATAAAGTTGATGTTATAAACATAAGATACATATCTGATATTTTATTTATGCCTTGCCAATAACCAGCATCTATTATTGATAAATAACTAATAACATATTTTCTTATAAAAATTTGAGATAAATTACTTGTTATAACTGTTGTTAAAGTCATTAGTGAGTATGATAATAATTTTATTATTTTATCTTTTTTATAGCTAAATTTAAAAATTAAATCATTTATTCTATCTATTTTGTAAGAATATAATATAGTAAATATAAATGATATTACTGGACTTATTAAATATGATAATAAGGCTCCTCCAAAATTAAAATAAATAATCAAATAAACAGATAAAAGAGCATTTACAACATTAGATAATATACTACTAATAATAAGATTAGTTATTTTTTTTAGTCCATTCATAATAGACGTTAAAATTGTCATAATAGATGTTATAAAAATAGAAAAATTAGCTAAGTTTATAATATAGGTATTATCATAATTATTAAATAAAAAAAATGCTATCTTACTTGAAAATATAAATATTATTAATGGTATTATGATAGAGGAGATACTAACTATAAAAATTGCAGATGAGATAAACTCTTTTTGCTCATTATAATTATCATTATTTTCTGAAATATATTTTATTAACCCAGAAGAAATTCCAGCACTAGAAAAAGGAGTTATTATATTAATAAAATTAATAAATTGCCCTAATAAGGCCATTCCTGATGGACCTAAATAAATTGCTGTAAATTTATTTATTATAAAAGATAATAATATTTTTATAATAGTTGATATGCCAGAAATTATTGAAACTTTTGCAAAATTCATTTATTAAAATTTTACTATAAATATTTTACTAATATACAAAATAACTATACAGTGAATAAATAATTAGATTATACTTTAATAAAGTATATTTTATAAATATAAAATTTATTTTAATATTTAATATCTATTTAGGAAAATGAATTTAAATAAAAAACAAACCAAAGTAATAAATGTTACTAATTCTTATCTTCCACCAATAGATGAATATATTTATTTTTTAAGAAAAATATGGGATTCTAATCATTTAACAAACCATGGTCCATTAGTTAAAGAGCTTGAAGAAAAAGTAAAAAGCTATCTAGATATAAACCATTTATGTTTTGTTAATAATGGAACTTTAGCCTTACAAATAGCAATAAAAGCACTTGATTTAAAAAAAGAAATAATAACCACTCCATTTTCTTATGTTGCTACAACATCTAGTATTGTTTGGGAAAACTGTACCCCTGTTTTTGCTGATATAGAAGTAGATACTCTAACTATAGATGTAAAAAAAATAGAACCTCTTATAAATAAAAATACAGAAGCAATATTAGCAACTCATGTCTATGGGAATCCATGCAATATAGATGAAATAGAAAGGCTTGCTTTAAAATATAATCTAAAAGTAATTTATGATGGAGCCCATTCATTTGGTGTAAAATTTAAAAAAAAAGCTTTATTAGAATATGGTGATATTTCTACATTAAGTTTCCATGCTACTAAATTATTTCATACAGTTGAAGGTGGAGCTTTAATAACTAAATCAGAAGATATTTTTCATAAAATATCTTACTTAATGAATTTCGGACATAAAGGTAAAGAAGATTTTTTTGGAATAGGTATTAATGCTAAAAACTCAGAATTTCATGCGGCTATGGGTTTATGTAATATAAAATATATAACCCAAATTATTGAATCAAGAAAAAAAATAACTGAATTATATGACCATTTATTGCTAAATAAAAAATTGTATAAACCTAGATTAAGAGATGATACAGAGTATAATTATAGTTATTATCCTATAATTTTTGAAAATGAAATATCCTTATTAAAAGCTCAAGAAAATCTTAATAATAATAATATTTTTCCTAGGCGATATTTTTATCCATCATTAAATAAATTAAATTATGTAAAAAAACAAAATACACCTATATCTGAAGATATATCAAAAAGAATTTTATGTCTTCCTCTATATTCAGAATTAAATAAAAATGATATTAAAAAAATAGCTGAAATAATACTTAAATCAATATAATAACAAAATGGTTAATAATAAACTAGTATCAATAATAATACCAGCTTATAAATATGAGTTTTTTGAAGAAGCTCTTTTAAGTGCTGTTAATCAAACCTATAAAAATATAGAAATAATTATTTGTGATGATTCAGCAAAAGAAAAAATAGAATATATTTCTAAAAATATTATAGAAAAGTATAAAGATATTGATATTAAATATTATAAAAATCCTATTAATATTGGAGGTGAAGCTAATTATATAAAATGTTTTGAATTATCTAAAGGTGAATACATAAAGTATTTAAATGATGATGATATACTTTTAAATAATTGTGTTGAAGAAATGGTTAATTTATTTGAGAAATATGGTGACAAAGTAAATTTAATTTCAAGTATAAGAGAATTTATAGATGAAAAAAGCATTAAAATAAATAATAATATAATAATCCCCGCTTTTGTTGATAAAAAAAATAATTATTCTTATATTAATGGTAAACAGACTATAGATTATATACTCTCCAATTTAAAAAATGAAATTGGAGAGCCCTCCACCTTTATGTTTAGAAAAAAAACTATAGAAAATATAAAACCTAATATATTTTCTATATATGGGACTTATTTATTAGGAAATGTTGATATAACAATGTTTATAAATTTATTAAGTACAGGCGATTTAATTTATATAAATAAAGTTTTAAGTTATTTTAGAGTATCTTCCATACAAGCACAAGCAAATCCTTATTTTTCTTATTTATGTAGTATTCATTGGTTTAACTCTATAAATTTATCAAGAAAATTAGATTATTTATCAGAAAAAAAAGAGCTAAATTTAGCTTTAAATAATTTATCGGATTTTTATGAAAGAATAATTTCTAAGAATGATTTTTTTACATATATAAAATTATTAAAAACAAAAAAATTTAATATTAAACTTATTATTACATTAAAAAATTTAATTAAAAAGGTTTTATATCCTAAAGAAAAAACTAAATTAGATAGTTTATTTATAAAGGATTTATATAGAAAATGTATAATTATAAATAATGAAATAAACAACAATAAAATAATAAAAAAGACTCATATTTGCCCTGTATGTTGTAATAACGTGCATGATTTTATACCATTACCTGATTACTATGAAAATAAATCAAAAAAATATGGTTTTAATTTTAAATCAGCTGAATTTGAGACATTAAATGATAAAAAATATTTGTGCTATTTATGCTCTTCTTCAGATCGAGATCGTTTATACGCATTGTATATATTAACTTTTTTATCAGAAAAAAATTTATTTGAAAAATATAATTTTTTTGATCTTTCTAGAATAAATATAATACCTCAAATTTCTAAATTGAAATTTATTAGAAGATTTTTTAAATTTAAAATTAATAGAATAAATCAGATTATAAATTCAAAAGAAAAACTAAAATTAATTGATTTTGCTCCATCATCTCCTTTATCAAAATTTATAAAATCAGTAGATATGTTTGAATATAGAACAGCTGATTTATTCATGAAAAATGTAGATGATAAAATAGATCTTTGTAATATGAGTTATAAAGATAATTCTTTTGATATTTTTATTTGTTCACACATTTTAGAACATGTTATTGATGATAAAAAAGCTCTTTCTGAGTTATATAGAATATTGAAAAATAATGGCTGGGGAATATTAATGGTTCCGATATGTTTAAGTATAGAAAAAACATTAGAAGGCATTGATAATGGAACTATTGAAGAAAGATGGAAATATTATGGACAAGATGATCATGTGAGATTATATTCAAAAAAAGATTTTATAAAAAAAATTATAGATACTGGTTTTAAATTAGAAGAATTAGATAAAAATTTTTTTGGAGAAGAAACTCTAAAAATATTTGGAATATCAAATAAAAGTATTTTATATATTGTTACTAAATCTATATAATTTGTTGTTCTAAAATAATTTTAAGCTTTTCTATAGAATTAAGCATTTTACTTTTTGATTCAATAGGTTTTGAATATTTAATATATTCTAAATTATCTAAATATTCTGAGATTTTATGTATAAAATCTTTTGAAATATCATATTTTTCTTTAATAATTTTATTTATTTGTTTTGTAGTTAAAGGATCTATGTCTAAATGTAATTTTTCTAAAATATAATCTTTTAATAAAAGTGTTACCTTAGTATAAAAAATATCTGTTTGATTGGTTTCTATTATTTTATCTTTTAAAATTTGTTCTATTATTTTCAGAGCTTTTTCTTCAGGAGATAATATATTAATTTTATTAATTACTTTTTTTCTTTTAACTCTAAATAAAAGATATATTAGTAATAAAATAATAAATAAAATAATTAAACTGGTTATTATAATCGGATAAAAATTATAATATATTTCTAATGGATCTGAAATATCATGTATATCATTCATTTTGTGTAATTTTTACTATTTCTTCAAAAACTTTCTTTGCCCATTTTTGAGCAATTATTTTTCCATCTTTACCACCAAAATGCACCCCATCTCCTTTTAAGGTTTCTGGATAATAAGTATAATCTCTGGAGTCTATAAAAGATCCATAATTTTTAACTATCGGTTTTATATTATCATATAAAAAGTTTTGTTTTTCTATAGGCTTTTTATCTTTTCTTCCATTAGGAGGTCCAACCCAAATTAATTTAATATTTTTTTCTGTAATAAATTTACAGATATCATTAACTTCTTTTTTTATAGTAATTTCGTTTTGATTTAATAAATTAGCTCCTAAAGAAACTATAATTATTTCTGGTTTAAATTCATTTATTAAAGCTTCTATTTTTGGTGTTTTATGTGGTGTTTTCCAAATTATAGGATCATATACATTATTATTTTCATCTTTTGAATAAAAACCCGATTTAGTTTCTTTCTCATTAAACCACCAAGAAGGTGAAGAACCAGAACTACCATAAGTTCTAACAATTGCACCGCTATTTCTTAATAATTCATCCATTTCTCTGCCATAAAAACCTACAGTATGAGAATCCCCAATATGTAGAATTCTTTTTTTAGATAAAAGTAATTTTATATTTGAAGTTTTAATTTCTTTTTTATTTAAATCTTCTGAAAAAGCTAAATTTGAATAAAATAAAAATAAAGAAATTATAAAAGTAAAAATTAAGTATTTTTTTTTCATATTTAATAAGTTTTAGTCATATCATCTGTAATACATAAAGTAAAATCAGCTAAATTTAAATTTTTCTCTTCTAATTTATCTATCTCTTCTTGTTCTACTGAAGAAATGGTCATTATTTTTAAATTAGAATTTTCTTTTTTTAGATACCAATATATACCTTCAAAATTATTTGAATGATAAGTTCCATTATAATGTATAAAAGTGTAATTAGGTTTAAGGTTTTTATTAATAAAAAAAGCCATAGTAGCATCCTTAGATGCTTGTGCTTCTACCATATACTCATTAATTTTATTATTAGAACCATGATTGCCAGTATATAAAAGCATATTTTTATAGTTAGGTAACTCTTTATCTATTTTAAAAGGTAATTTAGGTAAATAATTATTTTTTACATTTTCTGGTAAAGACTCTAATGATGAAATACCTTTTTTTGAAACCATGTTAGCATATCTTATAGGAATATTAGTCCCTATATATTTTATTTTATTATTAAAAGCAAAATCCATAATAGGTTTATAATCTGTTGGGTAATTTTTCCATAATCTAGTTTCAGCTTTTAAATGTTCTTCTGATATTAAGTTATTAAGATAATCATCTATTACTTGTTGATCATCAGATTGAAACATTTCTCCTCCTAAAACTATATTTTTTTTCTGTTTAAAAATATCTTTAGTTAATCTTAGTTGTAACCAATGAGCTATTGGGTTATTATGTAGTTCTCCAAATAAAATCACATCATTTTTTAAGGCTGTTTCTAATACAACATCATAATCAATTTTTTTATGTTCTTTATCAAAAAAAGAATAATTTTCTAAATTCATAGCTAAAGTATTATTTGAGAATATTGAAAAAATTATACTTAAAGAAACTGCTATTTTTTTTATCATTTTATTATTAATACCTTTTAAATAGATAAAAATATTTTATTATTTCATACTAAAAATTAAACGTCTATATCTGATTAAAAAGCTTATTATTTTTTACTAAAAATATTTTAACTTGGTATAATTAATTAAATTTATGAGGTGTAAGTTATGTTTGAACAAATAAAAAAAGAATTAAATTGTGTAAAAACAAAAGCTATAGCAGGAGCTAGTATTTTAGGTTTACTTTTTTTAGGTTATAAAATATATAAAAAAGTTTCTCTAAATAAAAAAAGAATTTGGTTCAAAAACAAAGTTATCCTTATAACAGGAGCTTCTTCTGGTATTGGTAAAACTTATGCTGAAACATTTGCAAAATTAGGTTCTAATTTAGTTTTAGCAGCTCGTTCTGTGGATAAGTTAGAAGAATTAGCTGAAGAATTAAGAACTAAATATAGCATTGATGTTATTACGGTAAAAACAGACGTATCTGATGAAAATTCGGTTAAAGATTTAGCTGCAAAAGCTTTAGAGCATTTTAATCATATAGATATTTTAATAAATAATGCTGGTATTGGCAGTTATGGTTATTTCCATGATGGAGATATTACAGATATGAGAAAAATGATGGAAGTTAATTATTGGGGTATGATTTATTGCACTAAGGCGATTTTACCTTCTATGATAAAAAATGGGCATGGTAAAATAATTAATATTTCTAGTTTGGTTGGTAAAATAGCTATGCCTACTATGTCTGTATATTCTTCTACCAAATTTGCTATGAATGGCTTTAGTAATGCTCTAAGAGCTGAAGTAAAAAGATTTGGAGTTGATGTTTTAGTTGTTTGTCCAACAGGAACTAAAACAGAATTTGTAAATAACTCTTTTGATAAAGGTAAATTTAAACTTTCTAATACTGCTAATTTTTGGATGAGTCCTAATAGAGTTGCAAATGAAACTATTGATGCTATTTTAGATAATAAAAGAGAACATATATTAGGTTTTGCAGAAAATGTAAGCTCTAAATTTAATGATATCGCGCCAACCATTGTAGATAAAGTTTTAGCTTTAGCTCCAAAATTTATGGTAAAAGAATAAATACTTTTTGATATAATTTTGAATGTGATAATTGATATAAACTTAACAAAAGTTAATGGAACTTTTTGGTTAAAAATAACGTCTTTATATTTAGGAACTATTTTGAATGAGCTTTAAATGCGAACTGAAGTAGATGAAGAGCTTATTCGAAGATGCCAGAACGGCGATAAAGGAGCTTTTGCTCAATTGGTAAGGACTTATCAGCGGTTTGTTTTTAACCTACTTTATAGAATGATTCCTGATCAGGATAATGTAGATGATCTTGCTCAAGAAGTGTGGGTTAAAGTTTACCAATCGATAGGAAAGATAAAGTCTCATAGCTCTTTTAAGTCATGGCTAAATCGAATAGCTATAACAACATACTATAATAAAAAAAGGAAAGATGGTGATAAAAACGAAGTTTCTTTAAGCCAAATGTTTGTAGATGATGAAACAGGCGAGCAAAAAGAAATGGACGTTCCTGATACTTCTCCTATACCAGAAGAGGTATTACTAAGTGAGGAATGGAAACAATTCGTTGATAAAACACTAAAATCTTTACCTGAGCAATTTAGGCTACTAATAGTTATGAAGGATAATCAAAATTTATCTTATGATGAAATAGCAGATATTTTAGGTATTTCATTGGGTACAGTTAAATCAAGATTATCTAGAGCAAGAGAAATGTTATTGAAAGAGTTATCCTTGTATTTCAAGGAGGCGAAAAAATTATGAATTGTATAAGTAATGAATTACTTAGTCTGTATATAGATAATTTATTAGATAGTAGTGAAAAATTAAAAGTAGAATCACATTTAGATTCTTGTGAAGCATGTGCCTTAAATTATAAGGCTCTAAAAAATGTGGTTTTGTCTGTTCAAAACATTACAATAAATAATATAGATGTATCTGATAATTTTATTAATGCAATATTTACTAAAATAGACCAAATAAAACATCCTTCTTTTGAAGCTATTTCAACTTATTATGATAATGAAAATAATCTTGAAAAATCTTTAGAAATAAGAACTCATCTGGAAGAATGTTATCCATGTGAAAAAATTTATAATTCTATTAATTTTGAAAGCAATGAAATAGCAGAATTACCTAGTTATGAAATAGATGAAGATTTATTTTTATCTTCTTTAATGTCTAAAATAGAAGAAATAGCTACAGAAAAACATATTAACTCAGAAGATCTTTCTGCTTATGTTGATAAAGAATATCAATTTATAAATAAAATAGAACTAGAAGAGCATATAAAAGTTTGTTCTGCATGCAATGAAAATATTTTAAAATTAGAAAGATTAAAAAAATCCACACAATCTTTACCTGAGCCTATACTAGATTTACATTTTGCTAGTAAAGTTTTAAATAAAATAGAGAAAAAAGAAGAAAAAATAGTTCATTTATTTTCAAGAAAATTTTTCTCAAAAATATCTATTGCAGCAGCTATTACTGCTATTATGTTAGTTCCTTTTTCTAGAGTACTACCAACTGTTACAAAAATAGCTGAAAATAAAATAGAAAATATTACTATCACAGAGCACTCTGAGAACTATATATTTTCATCTGGAATGGATTATAAATCAGATTCTATAGAGGTTCTTACAGAAAATACTCAAAAGGATGATTTAGAAATAGAGGATATAGGTCTTTAATGAATAACAATGTAGCAAAAATATCTTTTATTAGTTTATTAATAGCATTTTTATTAACTTTTAATGCTTTTGCTGATGATAGAAAATTGCCAAGACCTCCAATAGAATCTACAAACTCTTTAGCTATAAACTGGGGAATTCTAAATTTAACAGTTCAACAAAAAGAAAAAATGAGGTTAATGAATATAGATTTTCAAAAAGTATCTATTAAATTAAAAGCTGATATAGATTTAAAACAAATAGAAATAGAAAAACTACTTATTTCACCTCACTCTAATTCAGAACAAATTAGAAAAATTATGAAAGATAAGTTAGCTTTAGAATCAAAGCTAAGAATGGAAGCTTTAGAAAATTTTTTACAAAAAAAAGCTTTATTAACAACAGATCAGCTAGCAAAATTACCTACAGCTGTTAACTCTAGGTAAATCTTATGAATCATCATGATCATGAACACTCTCATAATCATAGTCATGAGCATAAAAAGCATAATCATCATGAACATAACCATAATCATTCACATTCTCATGAAGTAGATAGTAGTAATATCAAAATTTTATCTTTTTCTTTAGTTATAACTTTTTCTTTTATGTTTTCTGAGTTAATTGGAGGAGTAATCAGTAAAAGTTTATCTTTAATTTCTGATGCGGGGCATATGTTTAGTGATTCTTTTGCTTTACTTATAGCTATAATAGCTGTTAATTTAGGAAGTAAAAAAGCTAATACTTCTAAAAGTTTTGGTTATAAAAGAGCTGAAACTATAGCTGCATTTGTTAATGGTATTTTACTATTAATATCAGCTATTTTAATAATAAAAGAAAGTATTTATAGATTATTTTCTCCAGAAAAAATAAACTCTGAAATAATGCTTTTAATAGCTATATTAGGATTAATAGCTAATATTGTAGTAGCAGGTATTTTATTTAAAAGTTCTAAAGAAAATTTGAATATAAAATCTGCTTTTCTGCATGTAATTGGAGATCTTTTAGGTTCTATTGGTGTTATAGTTTCTTCTATAATTATAAAAATGACAGGAAATACTTTATCAGATCCTATAGTTAGTATTTTAATAGCTATTTTAATTACCCATTCTTCTATTAATATAATAAAGCAAACTTTTCATATTCTTATGGAAGGAACACCTATTAATATAAATATTTCTAATATTTTAGAAAAAATAAAAAAATTACACGGTGTTTCTGATATACATGATTTACATATATGGTCTTTAGATAATAAAAAAAATATTCTTACTGCACATATTGTTTTGACTGAAGGTTATGCAATAGAAGAAGTTAAAAAATCTATAAAAGATACTTTAGCACATGAATTTGAAATTAATCATTCAACACTAGAGTTTGAAAATATAAAATGTAATACTAGTTGTGATTAAATCTATTTTTTATTATTTTCCCAAAAATAAACTTGATTTTCAAGATATTCTATAAAATCTAAGAATTTTTTACCATCATTTACATTAGGAGACCAATATTGTATTTGATATTCGTTTTTTATAGGATCAAAATTATCTAAATCAAAACAATAAAAATCTTCATCATAACCAAGAGTAAAAATAATAAGATTTTTGGGTATAGCTCTAGTTTTTCTTCTATTTCTCCAATAGCTATTTATACGGATAATATGCGATATATTTTTATAATCATTTCCTAAACTGGAAAAAAAACTTGAGAAAGAATTTGATTTTTTTGCAAACTCAATAAATGATTCAGGCAGTTTAAAACCAAAATGAGTTTCTATTTTTTTTATACTAGAATCATTTGGTTTTACTAAATTTTGATTATATATAGGAATTAATCTATCAAATTTAATAGTTAATTCTTCTATATTATTCATTTAATTATATATTTAAGAAACAAAACCAAATAATCTTAAACGGCTTATACCACCATCTGGGAAAATATTAATTCTTACGTGTGTAAAAGTTTTATCGGTTTTTAATTCATCATAAAAATGTTCTGTATGAGCAGACAGTTTAGTTTTTGGTAATATTTCTGTCCATTCTATGCTAGAATTTGTTAACTCACTATCAGCTAAATTTGGTTCATAACAACCCTCTAACCAAAAATGATCTGGATAATTACCTTTGAAATGATTGGTATCAACTAGTACTTTTTTTATACTACCAGCTTTTGCCAACTTAACAATAGCCCAATCTGGATGAGTTTGAATTCTTTTTCTTTTAGTTTCCCAACCATCACCCATATTTTCAGCTCTATTTGGATTTATCATATTATCTTTAGAACCAAAAAACATATCGTTTGCTAAAATTACTCTACCACCATTTACCAATCCAGCAAGATCTATCATTTCATCTGATTTAAATTTATCCCAATCTTTATAAACATTTCCATAAACTTTTAATCTTGCGACACCACCATCTGGAAAAATATTTAATCTTAAATAATTATAAGGTTTATCACTTCCATTAGTTGCAAAAAGGTTTTGAGAACCAGGGTTAAGAGGTGATTTTGGTAAAATTTCAACCCAATTCAAATTCTGTAAATCATCAGTTTTAGGTTCACTTTCAAGATAGCAAGCATCAATGGAAGCATAAGGAGGATGATTACCTAAAAAATGATTAGTATCAATATCAACACCTTTTATAAAACCAGTAATACCTAATTTTAATATACACCAATCATAACCAGGAACTCTTTTCCTTCTTGATTCCCAACCATCCATCCATTTTCCATTTTCAGTATATTTATCAGGTATAAAAATACCTCTTCCTGATTTTAATAGGTTTTCTTTTTCTGCAAAAAACTCATCACTTGCTAATAAAGCTTTACCGCCTACTTTTTCCCCAGCTAATTCTACTAAACCAGCAAAAGCAGCTGATGGTGTACTTTTTTCCATTTTTTACCTCATTTTAAAAGATATTTTTTAGAGCTTTATTCTATCATGTATTTTATTCATGAGCAAAAAGCCAATTATTTTTATAAAAATAATTGGCTTGGTATATTTTATATTAATTTAAAATTTATCTTAAAGGTGGTAATGAATCATTATTATCAGGAACTGGATCATAATAATCACTAGCTTGTAAACCTTTAGTAAGTATATCGGTTGCTTTACCTGCAACGATTGTACTAGTAACAGGATTAGCTTTAACAAATTGTACAGTGTTTTTAACAGCATTAACACTTATGCCTATACCTTTTCCAACTGTACCACTTACAACTTTAACAGCTTCAGCACCTTTTGGTCCAAGTATAGTTTCTAAACCATTATTTAATCCAGAACCCATTGGTTTAAACGCTTCACTAATTTTAGAGAAACCTCTACCAATTGCACCTTTTATTTCTCCAAAACCTATTGCTATCATACCAGTACCTTTTGAAGCTTGAGCTGTTTCTGATATAGCTTCAATAGCACCTGAACTTTGTGCAACTTCTTTAGCAATTTTTGCACCTTTACTTGTTTTTGCAACTCTAGTTGCTGTAGTTGCAGCATTAACTGTAGTTTCAGCTGTATTAACCACTCCACCTATATTTATTATTACAGGTCCGTTTATTTTACCATTTCCTGAAACTTTTACTACATCCTTAATTTCTTTTAAAGCACCTTTACCGATTTTTACTCCGCCTTCAATGCTATTAACAAGAACTTTTCCAGAACCAGCACCTTCAACTAATTTAGCACCTTTAGCTGCTTTTTTGGTAGTATCAGCAACTTTACCTGTATCAGTAACAACTTCTGTTACAGTTTTACCTGTATCAGCTACATTATCACCACCAGAAATAACTTTACCAGCATCTTTTTCTTTAGTCATACCAGCAGTCATAAGTATTAAACCTACATCAAACACAGCTCTACCAGTAGCTTCTCCATAATTTCCTTTGCTAATTGCATCAACATAAGGAGAACTTATTCCTTTTACAATTCCCATTGGAAGATCTATAGAAACAGCTCTTAAAGCTTTACCAGGATTATGAACAGCAAAAGAAATACCATCTTTTACAGGTTTTAGAGTTTGTTTTGGTTTTGTAAGTAAACCCAAAGCTGTACCTCCAACTACTTTTCCAAAAGTAACAACACCCATAACTGTATCACCAGCAGCTTTACCAAACCCTTTAACCATACCAACACCAAAGTCTAAAGGATTTTTATCTCCTGTATCAACTCTTTGTGAGTTTGGCATTTCTGGGCTTATAGCATCTATTGGAGCTAAAATATCTTCATTAGCAGGTATTCTACCTTTTGGAGTGGTTTCTCTATTAGATCTTAAAGAATCTAATGATTGAAGACCTTCACCACCAGAATTATTTTCTACAGGTTGTTGTTGAACAGGTCTTTTAGCTTTTAAAGCGTCTAAAGACTCAAGTCCAAAATTACTGTTTACTGTTACGCCGTCCATCAAATACTCCTAGTTTATATCAAACTATATACCTTATTTATAGGATTTTTTTTTTAAATCTTGTTCTATATTTATAAAGTTAACAATAAGATTAGGTTATCTTTAGGTTAATTTATAAACTAATAACTAATATCTTATAAAATTGTAATTAAAATACCATTCAAAAGCATATATTAATGATATAATTTTTTACTTATAATCTGAAATTGTTTTTTAGTTATAGATATGGAAGATACATCAAGTTTAGATAAATTTAAAATAAAAGATACTTACGAAACAGAAGAAGTAGTTGGACACGGTTCTACTGGAATTGTTTATAGCGGAAAAGAGTTAAAAACTGGAAACCCTGTAGCAATAAAAATACTAAACCAAGAGTTAAGTAAACATGATAAATTTGTTAATCAATTAAAAATAGAGATTGATAAAATTTCAAACTTAAGTCATCCCAATATAGTATCAGTAAAAGATACTGGAAAAGAAGGTGAAAAGTGTTTTATAATTCTTGAATACGTAAAATGTAAAAGTTTAGCTGATTTCTTAAAAGCAAATAAAAATTTATCTGTAAAAGAAGCTACTAGCTTATTAAAACAACTAGCTTTAGCTGTTCAATATACTAGCGATAATAAAATAGTTCATAAATCTATAACTCCTACTAATATTTTAGTTTCGAGTGATAATGTTTTAAAATTATCAGGCTTTGGAATTAACAGTGCTTTAGCTACAGCTTGGCTTACAATGACTGGTACATCCAATGCTCATGTTGAGTATATGTCTCCTGAGCAAGCAGAAGGAGAAGAAGCTGATTATAGAAGCGATATTTATTCTTTAGGTATAATAGCTTATCTTATTTTAACAGGTGAAGTTCCATTTAAAAGAGATTCTACATCAAAAAGTATTTTAGCTGTAGCAATGAAGCATATAAATACACCACCAGAACCTCCAACTGAAAAAAATCCTGAAATTCCAAAATGGTTAGAAGATATTGTTTTAAAATGCTTAGAGAAAAAAGCAGAAGATAGATTTCAATCTGGTAAAGAAATATATGATTATTTAGAAGCTCAAAAAAGTCCTTATGAAGCTAATTCTAATAACTTTTCTTCAACTTCGACTTCTGATGATGATTATGTAACTGAATTACCTCAGGATATAAAACCAACAGAACAATTTTTTCCACCTGAAATAAAACAAGTTACTGTTACTCCTGAAGAAGTAAAAGAAAGAAAAACAGGCGATAAATTAAAAATTGCTAATAATAGAAATTCAAATCAAGTGGTATCAGCAAAAACAGGTCCATTACCAACCAGTCCTAAAATAGACTCTGAAAATTCGCCTGTTATTCATGAGCAAGAATCTAAAAAAGGTGGTATGAATATTGCTGTAATAGCTATTATGGCTATTATAATAATTGCACTTTTACTTGTCATAGTACTAAAAAAATAAGTAATTTTAGATAATATTTAAATAGAGAGATTAATCACTTGAAAGATTTTTTACTTGAAATAGGAACTGAAGAACTTCCTGCACATTTTGCTAATGAAGCAAAAGAACAATTTTATTCATTAACTGAAAAATGGTTAAACGAGAATAATTTAAGTTTTAATGAATTAAAAACTTTTTCTACACCAAGAAGATTATTAGTTTTAATAAAAGGATTAGCTGAATCTCAACCAGATATTGAAAAAGAAGCTAAAGGGCCTGCCTTAAATATAGCTTTTGATACAGAAAATAAACCAACTAAAGCTTTAGAAGGTTTTTTAAGATCTCAAAATGCTACTTTAGAACAAATAGAAAAAAAAGATTTTAAAGGTAATTTATTTGTTTACGTAAAAATTTCTCAAAAAGGAAAAAAAGCTGAAGATTTATTACCTAACCTAATTCAATATCTTATTTCTTCAGTATCTGTTACAAGAGGTATGAGATGGGCCGACTATACAGTTAAATTTTCTAGACCAATTCAATGGATTTTAGCTATATTTGGAAATACTCATTTAAGTTATGAAATGGAAGGGGTAAAAGCTTCTAATTTTACTTGTGGTCATAGATTTTTATCTGAGGGTAAAATAGAAATTAATTCTATAGATGATTATTTTTCTAAAATTAAAGAAAATAATGTAATAGTTGATAATGAAGAAAGAAAAAAAGATATTATTAATCAATTAAATGAAATAGCAAGCTCTATGAATGCTCGGGTTTTAATTACAGAATCTTTATTGGATGAAGTTAGCCAGCTTATAGAAAAACCTTTTGCTATTATGGGAAATTTTGATAATAAATATCTACAAATACCTAATATAGTTAATGTTACTGTTATGAAATCACATCAGAGATATTTTCCTTTATTTGATAAAGATGGGAAACTTTTACCAAACTTTATTACTATTTCAAATATGAACTTAAACAAAGAAAATATTAGAAAAGGAAATGAAACTGTTTTAAGAGCAAGATTTGAAGATGCTATGTTTTATTATCAAGAAGATGTAAAAAATAATTTAGAAAATAATTTAGAAGAATTAAAAAGAGTTACTTATTTTGAAGAAATTGGTTCTATTTATGATAAAACAGAAAGAATAGAAAAAATAGCCCTATTTATAGCAGAAAAATACTTTAAATATTCTAATAATGAAAATGTATCTAAAGCTACCAGATTATCAAAAACAGATTTGGTAACTAATATGGTTAAAGAATTTACGGAGCTACAAGGTGAAATAGGTTATTATTATCTTTTAAACTCTAAAGAAAATGAAGAAATAGCTTTAGGAGTAAAAGAACAATATTTACCAACTGGAAACAATGATTCTTTACCATCTACTATTTTAAGCCAAATAGTTAATTTTGCAGATAAATTAGATAATATTATTAGTTGTTATTCTTTGGGTAAAATACCTACTGGTTCTAAAGATCCTTTTAGTTTAAGAAGACAATCTTTAGGTATTATTAAAACATCTGATAAATATAAAATAGAATTTAATTTACAAGAAGCTTTATCAAAAGCATTTGATATTTTATCAAATCAAAAATTAATAAAAGCTAGTAAAGATGATGTTTTATCTAAAATAACTGATTTCTTTACTCAAAGAATTAAAAATGATTTAATTGATAAAGGTTTTAGACACGATATAATAGATGCTGTACTTGATACAGATTTATTATTAACTAATTTATATACTGTTCAATCTAAAGTTTCTATTTTATCTAAGTGGGTTGATACAGAAAGTGCTAAAAACGTTATTATGGCTATATCTAGAGTTATAAGAATTTCTAAAGAGAATGGAACTGGAGAAATAAAAGTAAGTCTTTTTGAAAAAGAACAAGAAAAAGATCTTTATAACGCTTTTAGGTTAGTAACCCCTGATTATGAACATCATATAAATAAAAATGATTATAATTCTGGATTAATTACTTTACAAAATCTAGTTACCCCAATAAATAACTTTTTTGATAATGTTATGATTATGGTAGATAATCAAGAAATTAAAAATAATCGTTTATTATTGTTAAATGAAATAAAGAAACTAACCTTTAGAGTAGCTAATTTGGATAAAATAGTTAATTAGTAATAATGATTATTTATTACTATTAAATTAAAATAAAAGGAAAAATTATGAATTTATCAAAAAAAACAGCTTTAGTTTTAGTATCTATTTTTTCTCTGTCTCTATTACCTTCTTGTTTAACAGGAAATTTGGGTAATTTAGCTCAAACAGCACAAACCTTTCAAAATCCTAAAGTAAATATTAAATCTGTCAGTTTAGGTGATTTTAATTTACAAGAAATAAATTTTAAAGTTACTATTACAGTTGAAAACCCTAATGATATTGGAGCTAAAACATCGAATATAGAATATAATTTAGAATTAGCAAAAACAAAACTTATTAGCGGTACTTTAGATAAAGGTTTAGATTTACAAGCTAAAAAAACGGTAGAAGTAGAAGTTCCTATGAAAGTAGAAACATCTAAATTATTAGCTGTTGCACCTACTATTGCATCTAATTTATCAAATTTAGATTATGCAGTTTATGGAACCTTAAGTGTAGATACACCTGTAGGTAAAGTTCCTGTGCCTTGGAGAAAAGAAGATAAAATAAACCTTTTAAGTCTTGCTTCTCTTGTTGGTGGAGCTTTATTAGGCGGAATAAAATAACTCTTTCCTAATTACTAATATTAAGATTTACAGAATAAAAACTTATAATAATTAAATTATTGCTATCATATTATTTGTTTTTATTTAGTAAAATTTTCCTTTTAAAATTATAATGAAAAAAGATAAAGCAGAACATAACGCATTTAATATCTCTGAATTAGCAATAAAAAGACCAGTTTCAACAATTATGATGATTTTTACTTTGTTGGTACTGGGCTTTATTTCTTTTTCACGTCTTAGTGTAGAACTCTTCCCCAATGTTAGTTTTCCTATAGTAGTTATTTCTACTTCTTATGAAGGAGCCTCTTCTAAAGAGATAGAAACCTTAATTTCTAAACCTTTAGAGGATGCAGTAAGTAGTATAAATGGAATAGAACATATAAGATCTAGTTCTGGAGGCGGTAGTTCTATAGTAATTATAGAATTTAAAATGAGCAAAGATATTAAATATGCAGTAAATGAAGTAAAAGAAAAAGTTGATTTAGTAAAAAATATTTTACCAAAAGATTTGGAAGCAGATCCTATAGTTATTAGAGTTGACCCTGATGCGGCCCCTGTAGTTAGCTATGTTGTAGGAGGAGATTATCCTCTAGAAAAAATCACTGATCTTGTTAGATTAACTATAAAACCTCAAATAGAACAAGTTGATGGTGTTGGTAGCTTAAGTATTTTGGGAGGAAGAGAAAGAGAAGTTTTAGTTGAATTAAATCCAACTTTATTAAAAAAATATGGCTTAAGCATAGCACAAGTTAACCAAAGAATTAGAGAAGAAAATCTAAATTTACCTAGTGGTTCTATAAAAACTAAAGATTATGATATGTCTATAAGAACCGTAAATGCTTTTAAAACAGCTCAACAAGTTTCTGATATCCCAATAAGATTACAGGGTGGCGGAATGATAAAACTTAGAGATTTAGGTAATATTAATGATGGATTTAAAGAACCCAAAAATAAAGCTTGGTTAAATGATAAAACAGCTTTAGTTATATCTGTTCAAAAGCAATCTGGAACTAACACTATTGAGGTTGTAAAAAAAGTAGATAAAAAACTAGAGCAAATGAAAAATACATTACCTAAAGGAATAAAAATTGCTAAATCTTTTGATACTTCTCAGTTTGTTATAGAATCTAAAGATGCTGCTATAGATGAATTAATAGTAGGATCTATTTTGGCTATTGTTGTAATCTATTTCTTTTTAAGAACCATTGGAGCAACCATAATAGCAGGTTTAGCTATTCCTGCTTCTGTAATCTCAACTTTTACTCTTATGTATGCAATGGATTTTTCTTTAAACATAATGTCTCTATTAGGTTTATCATTGGTTGTTGGTATTTTAGTTGATGATGCAGTTGTTGATTTAGAAAATATTTATAGAAGAATGGAATTAGGTGAAAATCCTTATATAGCAGCTATAAATGCTACTAATGAAATAGGATTAGCAGTTGTTGCTACAACTTTTTCTATTGTTGCAGTATTTGTACCAGTAGGATTTATGACAGGTATTATAGGTCAATTTTTTAAACAATTTGCTTTAACAGTTTCTTTTGCAGTAATGGTTTCTCTATTAGTTGCAAGAACTTTAACTCCAACATTATCAGCTTATTTTCTAAAACCATTAAGTAAATCTCATGAAGAAGTAACTGGGATGGCTCTTATTTATAGAGATATACTTGCTTGGGTTTTAAGAAGAAGATGGCTTTCTATGGTTCTTTTAGTTGTAGTTTTTGTAATAGGTATTTTAATTGTACCTTTAATACCTAAAGGTTTTGTTCCTAAAAATGATAGAAATGAGTTTTCTATAGCATTAAAAATGCCTTCTGGTAGTTCTTTAGAACAAACAGGTTCTGTATTAAGAGAAATGGCTAAAAGAGTACATACAAATGAAAATGTAAAAGAACTTTTAGTAACAGCAGGTTCTGGAAGAGGGAAAACTGATACTGGTAGTATAGGTGTTACACTAAAACGTAGAAATGAAGGTAGAAATAAAACATCTTTTGCTATTATGGATGAAATGAGGCAACAATTAAGATCTATTCCTGGGGCAAAAATTTCTTTTAGAGAAATGAGAGCTGTTGATGATGGTTCTGGTAATTATATGATGAATTTATCTATTACTTCTCAAAACTTAGATGAAATTCAAAAAGTAGCCGATAAAGTAGTTGAAAAATTGCATACAATGAAATTTGTTTCAGAATCTGATACTTCTTCTGGCAATCCTCAAACTGAACTACAAATAAAATTAGATCCTAATAAGGCGGCTTCTATGGGTGTATCTACGGCTGGAATATCTAGTACTATAAAAGCCTCTACTTTTGGAGAATTATCATCAAAACTAAAAATTGATGATAATGATATTGATATAAGGGTAAGAATGAATGATGATACTAGATTAAATATAAATAAAGTTAGAGGTTTATTGATACCTACTAATGCCGGGAATATGGTTCCATTAGAATCTGTTGCTAGTATAAAGTATGAAACTGGACCAAATGTTATTCAAAGATATGATAGACAAAGACAAATTATTGTTTATGCAAATGCTGTTGATGGTTATTCTATGAGTCAAATTATAGATCCTGTAGATCAAGAGCTAAAAAAAATGAACTTACCTTCTACAATTAGTTGGAGTTTCACAGGTGATGCAGAAAGAATGGCAGAATCTTTTAGTGCCTTATTATTTTCTTTGGGTGTAGCTATTATCTTTATTTATATTATTTTAGCTTCTCAATTTGAACACTTTGCACATCCTTTTACTATTATGATGGCAATGCCTTTATCTTTTATAGGAGCTTTTTTAGGATTATTTATAGCTAATGAAGAATTAGGTATGATGTCTATGATAGGGGTTGTTATGTTAATGGGATTAGTTGTAAAAAACTCTATTCTTTTAGTAGATTATACTATTCAAATGAGAAAACAAGGAATGGAAAGAAAAGAAGCTCTTTTAACTGCTGGAGCAGTAAGGTTAAGACCTATTTTGATGACTACTGTAGCAATGATAGCTGGTATGTTTCCTATTGCTTTAAGATTAACTCCTGGTTCAGAAGGTCGTTCTCCTATGGCTGTTGCTGTAATAGGAGGGTTGATTACATCTACTATTTTATCGCTTTTAGTAATACCTGTTTTTTATACTTTTATGGATGATTTTATTGCATGGACTGCTAGAATAACTGGTATAAAAATTAATAGACCTGAAGATCAAGTTGAAATAGTTGATTTAGAAGTTATAAGTGAAAAATAGACTATATTATTAAAAGCTAATTTTACTTAAACCATCAATAAAATTAAAAAGTTCTACATCTACCTTTTTTAATAACTCTTGAGTATTTTTACCTGTAGCTTTAGAAGTAACTTTTTCTTGAGTAGAAACATAAGCTTCAATTCCTTGTGCAAAATATTCTAGTTCATTAGTAGCCGCATAATAATCTAAAAATTGATTTTTAGTTTTAGCTGAATTATATAAGCTAGTAATTTTAGTTTTTTCTTCTTGGGTTAAATTATTATGTAATAAATGACCAAATTCATGTGCTAATGTATTTTTATTTAGATAAATAGCACCTACTAAGGCTTCTACTCCAATTCCTGTATTTTCTCCACTAAAACCTCTAGTATCATCCCAAAGTCTTCCATCAAAAGTTCTTTGGTTTTTTAAATAATTACCATAAATACTATCAGTTATCCTTTCATACATAGGAGAAATATAAAACTTAGCTTTTTGATTAGAAATTTTAGCTAAATATTTACTAAAAGGAGCTACTGAAAATAAAACTACTTTTTGATGTTCTGTAGCTAAATTATCATAATTAACAAAGATTTTTTTTACTTCTTCAAGATTTATTTTTGAAGTATCTAAAGTATTAAAATTTAATTTTTTTATTCTTACTTTTTGCATTCTTGTTTTCATTAATAAAGATTCAGCTAAACCAAAATTTGCTAAACCATATAAATTATCTATTTTTAAAGCCTTAACATAACTTTCTACGGCTTTATCATAATTTTCTATTGTGTAATAAAAAGCGCCTTCTTGTATATAAGAATGTATATTATTGGGATATTTAGTTTTTAATAATTCTAATTCATTTATAGCTTGATTTAAAGCTCCATTTCTATATAATTTTATAGCTTTTTCACCCGTTTCAAAAAATATCTTTTCTGGTTTTAAATTACTATTTTTATTTTCTATTTCTTCATAAGTAGTATTATTCATACCACTACCAAAACAAGTTCTAGCTAAAACATCATAAGGATTAATTTCTAAGGCTTTTTTATTATAATTTATACTTTTTTCTACATTATCTTTATCAAAAGTAATAAAACCTAATAAAGACTGAGCTTTCCAAAAAGAAGGATTAAATTTTATACATTTTTCTAAATATTCTTTGGCTTTATCTAAATTACTATTATCAAATTCCACTTGAGCTAAGTAATACAAAGAAAAAGGTTCTTTTTCATCTATTTTTAAAACTTCATTAAATAAACTTCTAATTTCATCAAAATTATTGGTACTATAATATTTATTTATTCCTTTTATTATATTAGATGTTTTTATATCCGTTTTGTTATAAATTTCTCTAGTTATATTATCATAATAAGGTTTATCATTTAAAACACCAGCTATTTCAGTTCTTTTTATATAAGCATCATAGTTAGTTGTTTTTTCAAAATAATTTAAAGCTATTTTATAATTAACTTTATTTTTATTTATATCACCTAAAATATAGTTACAATCAGAATTATTCGGGTTATTTTTTAAAACTTCAAAACATACTTTTTCAGCATCATCAAATTTCCCTTTATCTTTATAATAAAAAGCTTTTTCCTCATCTGTTTTGAATGCTTTTATCTCATTATCAGTTATATTATTATTTACTTCAACTTTTGTATTATCTTCAATTTTTTTTACTTCATTAGTTGTTTTTTCATCTATTTTAATTGGAGTATTAGGAGAACTTGAAATTATTGGGGTAGGAGTTTTTTTGTCTTCAATTGTTTTATTAATAACATTTGTAGTACAAGACGTTAATAAAATAAAACTCAATAAAATACTTTTTTTTAAATTAATCATATCTATTTTTAAATTAATCCTTTTTTTAATCTATCTTTTAAAGCTTCAATTTCTAATTTAGAATACATACCATCAAAAAAATAGCCCGAAAATAAATTTATAGATTTAGCTTTTTTTAATTTTATTTCTATATCATAATGAATACTTCCACCTTCATTATCACCTAGTTCTATTATACTCATATCTGAAATATCATTGAATTTTATATTAGTAATATCTTCTTTAAAACGGTTTTGGGTTATAAAAGTAATATTTTTATTTTTTTTATCAATAATAATCTTCCTTTTACCTACAAAAATTAAAGAAAAAAATGAGATAATACTGATTAAAACTCCTAAAATAAACCCACTAAATATCTCATTTATTTCTGAAAAACTAAAATTTTTACATAGAAAAATTAGAATAAGACCTACTCCTAATAATAGAAAAGAAATTAAAAATTGTTTTTGATAATTACTTTCTAAAATTATTTTATCCATAATATTATTCTTCTTTTTGCTCTTCAGGTATTCTTTTTGATTTTTTTAGAGCGTCTCTGAGTATATATTCTATATGCCCATTAACGCTTCTAAATTCATCATTAGCCCATTTTTCAAGAGCATCAAATACCTTTTTATCTATTCTAAGTAAAAATTGCTTTTTCTCACTCATTTTTAATATATTGTTCCAGTATTAATAACAGGTTTAGTTTCATTTTCAGATACTAATGTTACCAAAAGATTATTAACCATGATAGCTTTTCTTTCATTATCCAAATCAACTATATTGTGTTCAGATAGTTTTTGTAAAGCCATATCTACCATAGATACTGCACCTTCAACAATAGTTTTTCTTGCTGCAATAATAGCTTGTGCTTGTTGTCTTCTTAACATGGCTTGAGCTATTTCTGGGGAATAAGCCAAGTGAGTTAATTTAGCGTCTATTACTTCTATTCCTGCATCTTTTAAAATTTTAGATAGTTCTTTTTTTAGTGTATCACAAACTTGATCTGTACTACCTCTTAATGATATTTCATGATTTTCTGCATCATAAGGATAATGACTAGCTAAAAATCTAATAGCTGTTTCACTTTGTGTAGCAACGTAATCTTCATAAAGCTCTACATCAAAAACCGCTTTTGCAGCACTATAAACTCTCCAAGTTATTACACCTCCTATTTCTATAGGGTTTCCGTGTAAATCATTAACTTTTAATTTTGGGCTTTCGAAATTTCTAGCTTTTAATGATACTGTTTGTCCCATCGAAAAAGGCATTTTATACCAAAAACCATTATCTTTTATAGTTCCTATATATTTACCAAAAAAAGTTAATACTGAAGCTTGATTTGGTTTTACAATAGAAAAACCATTTAATAAGACTCCTAATATTGCAAGTAAAACTATATTAAATATAGGTGGTGCTTGATTTCTACTTGCATATTGTATAAACATATAAACCAAAAAAGCGGCTAATCCTAAAAAAAATATAAAAACTAGGAATCCATTTACTTTTAGTGCGTTTTTCTCAATACTGATATTCATTTTTTTACCTCCATGATATTAAAGTGATATCATATTAATATTATAATGCTATTATTTTTTTTTTACAAGTAGTTTTTACTTTCCTATTATTTTTTAATGAATTTAAGACGAGGGTCTCTTGCCTCCGTAACCCCTGAAACAACAAAGCCTAACTCTGAGATCTTCTCTAGTAAGCATAATTGCTTATAACTTACAAAAACTTTAAAGTTAAAATTTATATATTTAGCTACAATTATCTTTGTTTTTAGGTTTTAGAATAAATAAGTATAAAATAACTATTTTATTAAAAAGAGCTTGTTATGAAAAGAAGTATTTTTTGGTTTAGAAGAGATTTAAGAGTAGAAGATAATATTGGTTTATATAATGCTATTAAAAATAGTTATGAAATTATACCAATTTTTATTTTTGATGAGGATATTTTAAATAAATCACCTAAAAATGATCAAAGATTAGGATTTTTAATAGAATTACTAAAAAAATTAGAACAAGATTTAAAAAAATTAGGTTCTTATTTATTAGTATTAAAAGGTAAAAGAGAAGAAGTAATAAAAAAACTAGTTCAAGATTATGATATTTCGGGTATTTATACTAATAAATCTTATAGTTTGAGTACTATAAAACTAGATAATAATGTAAAAGCTTTTTGCGAAGATAAAAATATTGATTTTTTAGAATATGAAGATTCTATTTTAGTTCCTATAAATAAAGTTCCTGTTAGAAAAGTGTTTACACCTTTTTATAAATTATGGCAAAAAGAAATTACTGATTTTGATAATAATGAAATTTCAATTATAAAATCTCCTAAGATAGACATAATACCACTTGAAAATATTATTAAAGATATTTCTTATAGTGAATCTAAATACTGGAAACCTGATTTTATACATAATAGATTAGATAATTTTAATTTTGAAGATTATAAAGAAACTAGAAATTTTCCAGATAAAGATGGTACGTCTAAAATATCTCCATATATAAGATTTGGAAATGTTTCCATTAGAAAAATATATCAAAAAACTAGAATTTCAGAAACTTTTGTAAGTGAGTTAGCATGGAGAGAGTTTTGGTATCATATTATTCATCATTTTCCAGAAACTGAAAACATAGAATTTCAAGAAAAAAGAAGAAACATTGCTTGGTTGAATAATGAAAAACATTTAGAGGCTTGGCAAGAAGGTAAAACTGGTTATCCTATTGTAGATGCAGGAATGAGACAATTAAAAGAAGAAGGTTGGATGCATAATAGAGTTAGAATGATAGTAGCTTCTTTTTTAACAAAAGATCTAATTATAGATTGGAGAGAAGGTGAAAAACATTTTGCTAAATATTTAATTGATTATGATGAAAACGTTAATATAGGTAATTGGCAATGGTCTTCTTCTGTTGGAGCAGATCCAAAACCATTAAGGATTTTTAGCCCTTTTATTCAATCAGAAAAATTTGATCCTGATTGTGTTTATATCAAAAAATATATTCCCGAATTAAAAAATGAATCTAATGATAGAATTCATAATCCTATAAAATATAAATTAAATTATTTTTCTCCTATAGTAGATCATTCTGAAATGATAAAAATAACTAAAAGCTTATATATGAATTACGATTTGGATTAAATTTAATATTTTTCATTTCTTTTCCTTTTGTACGAATCAGGATTATCAGTATTAAAAGATTAACAGGATTATTATAGCATTTTTAATATAATAAAAACTCGTTTTTTTGTTTCATTTTGTAGTAAACGCAAGGCTTACCACTACATTTCACAACTACTTTTAAATTTTAAATTCTAACTATTAACGATTGTCTAGTGAGCCTGTCGAAGTATCACTGTTTACAATTAGCTTTTCCTATACTTCTAACTTCTAACTTTTAACTTCTAACTATTCTTCCTTATAAAAAGTACTAACCACACCATCAGGAGTAATTTTTCTTATTGCATTATTTCCTGTGTTTGCTATGTATATTAGCTTATTTCAAAAATTCTTTTAAAATAACAAAAATACCCATTATTAATACAAAATATCCAAAGGCAGGTTTTAATTTTTCGCTAGAAATAAATTTTGCTATATAATTTCCTATTATTACTCCAAATACAGTAAAAGAACAAAAATATAATAAAAAATTCCAATCTATATTTTTATTAGAAATAATATCACCTAAAAATCCAAATGAAGAATTTATAGCAATAATAAAAAGAGATGTAGCAACAGCTTTTTTCATTTCTAGTTTTAAAGACAAGGCTAAAACAGGTATTATCATAAAACCGCCACCAGCACCTACAAAACCAGTTACTCCACCTACTCCGAAACCTTTTAGCATAATTTCACTTATAGAAGAATTTTTAACATAACTTTGTACTTTTTCCTTTTTTATCATAGAAAAAGAAGCTAACAACATAATTATTCCAAAAAAGGTAATTACTAAGCTATCTTTAGTTAAATTAAAAAAACTAGTCGCCAATATTTTTTCTGGTATGCTTGGTAATAATATTTTTCTTGATAATAATAATCCTAATATTGAAGGTATGGAAAAAAAGAAACCTGTTTTAAATTCAACTAGTTTTTCTTTATTATAAAAACTAACTCCAAATATACTGGTTAATCCAACTATAAAAAGAGAATATGAAGTTGCTAAAACAGGTGGTATTTTAAAAATATAAACTAAAGTAGGAATTGTAAGGATTGCTCCTCCGCCTCCCAAAACACAACTTATAACACCAATTAATATTGCTATAAAATAACCTAAAAAAATCATTTATTTAAAATTTTATCATTAACTAAAAAACCTATAATCATAAAAAAAACAAAAACAAATATCATCGGATTTCCAGTTGAAAGATTAGTAATAGCAGGTCCAGGGCATAAGCCACCTAAACCCCAACCAATACCAAAGATAATTGCGCCTAGTATTAGTTTAACATCAAGTTCTTTTTTTGTGGGTAAAGCTAATTTATTTCCGAAAAAAGATGTTTCTCTTTTTGTTATAAAAGGAAATAAAAAGAATGTAACTGTAACCGCTCCGCCTAAAACAAACATTAAAGAACCATCCCAATTACCAAAAATATCTAAAAAACCTTTTACTTTTTTAATATCCGTCATTCCTGATATAGATAAACCAATACCAAAAATGATTCCTGATAATAAAGCAACTAATTTTTCTTTATTCATATTAGCCTCCTAAAAGTTTTACTAAAAATACTGTAATCATACCAAAAGATATAAAAGTTAGTACGGATGCCAAAGAGCGTACAGATTTTCTACCTAAACCACATACTCCATGACCACTAGTACAACCATTTCCTAAAGCAGAACCAAAACCTACTAAAAAACCTGCAATAATCATATTAAAAAGATTGTATTCAGTCTCTTTTGCCCAAAAACTAGGAAATAAGGTATTAATAAAAAAACCACCAACTACTAAGCCTATTAGAAATAGTAATCTCCAAGAAATATCTTCATTTTTATTAAATACCCCTTTTGTAATACCACTAATTCCTGCTATTTTTCCATTAAAAAATAACATAATAACTGCTGTTAAACCTATTAATAACCCACCTAAAAGTGGAAATATATAATTACTCATAAAACTAAATTATCCCTCTTAAAATATATATTTAATGACTTCCTAAGCCTTCTTTTAAAAGAATAAAAATACCCATTACTAAAACAAACCATCCAAAAGCAGGTTTTAATTTTTCACTAGGAACAAATTTTGATAAATAAGTTCCAATAAATGCTCCTGCGATTGTAAATACTGAAAAACCACCTAAAAATGACCAATCTATACTATTATTTCCTAAATCACCTAAAAATCCAAATAGAGATTTTATTGTTATAACTAATAAAGAAGTGGCTACCGCTTCTTTCATTTCCATTTTAGCGAACATTACTAAAACTGGGATAACCAAAAATCCACCACCAGCACCTATTAACCCTGTTAGAATTCCAACAATTAACCCCTCTAAAGATACAAATGCTAATTTTTTTGCTTCTGAAATTTCTTTTGGCGGTTCTGAATTCTCTTTTTTCTTTTTTATCATTGAAATGGATGCTGCAACCATCATTAAAGCAAATAGAAAAAGTATTCCTGTATCTTTATTTAAAGTATAATTTCCTATATGTAATAATTCTTTTGGAATAGCAGGGACTATAAATTTTCTAGAACTAAAAACGCCTATAAAAGAAGGTATTGAAAAAATAATACCTACTTTAAAATTAACTAAGTTCTTTTTTACATAGCCAATAACTGCAAATAAGCTAGTTAAACCAACTATAAATAACGAATAAGCTGTAGCTAATACAGGTGGAATTTTAAATAAATAAACTAATATTGGTACAGTTAATATAGATCCACCGCCTCCTATTAACCCTAGCACGCCTCCCATGAGAATTGCTGAAATATAACCAAGAATATAAGACATTTTCAACTCCTTTTAATATACCATACGGTATATGGTATATAAATTATTGATAATTGTCAATGATTTTACTTTAAAAGTTATATCATGTAACAAAAATGAACTTTAAATTAAACTGAATATTCCTAAAAATAATAAAAAACCCCTATATTTTTATATAGGAGTAAAAATTATCTGATACAAAGTATAATTATTAATAGTTAATTATTACATTCTACCTTTTAACATACCATTCCAATACATATCAGGTAAAGCATAGGCTTTTAACATATACATACTAAATCTTTCTTTTGATTGATCAAATGGAAAACTTTCAGTTGGAACACTATTATAATCAAATTCAGCTAAAATTAGGCTTCCATAGCCAGTTACTAATGGACAAGAAGAGTAGCCATTATATTGAGCAACAGGTTCTTTATGATTCATAACATCTAATAAATTTTCAACTAACACAGGAGCTTGTTTTCTTATAGCGGCACCAGTTCTTGCTGTAGGAAGATTAGCTGAATCACCTAAAGCAAAAATATTTTTATATTTAACATGTTGAAGTGTATTTTTATTAACATCAATAAAACCAGTTGCATCTACAAGTGGACTTTGTTTTATAAAATCAGGAGCACTCATAGGAGGAACTACATGTAAAAAATCAAATTTAATTGTAGTTTCCTGATTAGTATCCAAATGTTTAAAAGTAGCTTCTTTTTTATTGCCATCAACTGCAATTAATTCTTCTCTAAATTTAGCATCAATTTCTTTTCTTAATAGCACTTTTTCTAAAGCTTTTTTGTATTTAGGTACACCAAAAATACTAGCCAAACCACTTCTAAACATAACATTAGAGTTAGATCTAACCTGTGATTTATTTCTAAAATAATCTTCAATTAAATAAAGAGCTTTTTGAGGAGCACCACCGCATTTTATAGGGGTTCCAGGTTGTGTAAATATGGCATTACCACCTTTAAATTCTTGTGCAAATTTCCAAGTAAAATCAACAGTATTATAATCATAATTACTACAAACACCATTTTTACCCATAGTTTCTTTTAAACCAGCTACTTTTTCCCAATTTAATTGCATACCAGGAGAAACTATTAAATAATCATAAGATATTACTGTACCACTTTTAGTAACAACTTTATTTTCTTCTGGTAAAAACTTATCAGCAAATTCTTTTATCCAAGTAACTCCATCAGGAATATAATCTGCTTCATTTCTAACTGAACCTTCTTTATTAAAGACTCCACCACCAACTAAAGTCCAAATAGGCTGATAATAATGCTTTTCAGAGGGTTCTATTATTGCTATATCTAAATTAGGATCCTCATTTTTTAATCTAGCAGAAACAGTAATGCCACCAGTACCACCACCAATTACAAGTATTTTATGATGCATTTGATTTTCCATTTTTCTTTTCTCCATACACTATTTTTTTAAATTTTTTAGTAATAAAACAGAAGCAAAAAGATTATTTTTTACTTCCGTATCATTCATTAGTCTTAATATTTCTAATATGCTTGCATTACCATGTCTTTTAGATTGATTAATTGATTTATCAATATTTTTAGTAATTTTTTCTATATCTTCTAATTTCATATATTTTAATAAGATATTTTTTATATTATTTACCTTGTCATTATTATTTAATTGAATAAATCTTTCATCTATTGAATCTACAACCATATTTAAAATATTTGGTATTTCTTTTAATTTATTAATATTATCAATTAATTCTGGATACATATTATTAACAGAGTTTAGAATTTCTAAAGTTTCTTTTTTACCTAAATTATCAAGTAAATTTATTGCTGTATTAAAACGCTCTAAATTTAATTTTTCATCCATTTTATTGTCTATTGTATCCATTACAGTAGATAAAACATTTTCACCATCAGAAACAAAAGATTCTAATTTTTCTATTCTTTTTTCTATTTTATCTATTTTTGTATTTATTTCTTTTAATATTGATAATAATTCTTCTGACATTATTTTTACTCCAATTTTTTATTTTTTATAGAGAAATCTTTAAAGGTAGATTTTATTAATAAATTATTTATTTTATATAGAACAGTTTATTATTAAACAGGTTTTTATATTTTCATAGAGAGAGCATCCAAAAAGTCAGTTTTTACAAAAATATTGGTGTTAAACCCATTATTTTTGTAGGGGAAACTAAAAAGGGGTGCCTGTTTTTGGATACCCTCAGAAGTTAATAAAACCCCAAAATATAAGGTGTTATTAGAAGGTATATTTAACATTAAATAAACTATAAAGTGGACAATATCCAGAAGCCGCTGTTCCTAATGGTATAACTGATACTCCTACCAAAGTCCAGCTTATTTCTGGTTTTATGCTATTAGTTGTTAAACCATAAATACCTGTTCCTAATAAACCTGCACCTATTACTGCTCTTATACTTCTATCTATAGGGCCTTCATTAACAGGTAAACCAAAAATAGTAGTTTCTATTTTTTTATCTGTACTTACAGTTTTTACTTCTTCAGCAGAAGCAGTTAATGATGTTCCCAAAATACTGCTACTTATTAGTAATGTGGTTAAAAATTTTTTCATTTTATTTTCCTCTAATTTCTTGTAATCAAGTATATTTAGAGTATAATATTTTTATAAAAAATCTTCAGTAACTTAAGTTACTCTAGTTTAAAAAGTTTAAATTTCCAAAATTTGACATAAATTTTAGAGCCATTTTTTCTTGTTGAAAATTTTCTAAGCTTATTTTTGCTATTTCATTTATAAAAGGAGAATTATAATAATCATCTAAATTTAATGCTGCACATAATAAAAGTTTTACTTGTTTTTTTACTTTAGTTGAATTAGGGCTAAGTTCTATTAAAAAATCAGCGGTTAATAATAATCTTTTTTCTAAATCTTTAAGATCATTTTTTATGAATAAATCAATAAATTCTTTTTTTATTTTATCATTTATAAAATCATCTTTACCTTTATTTTTTTTATCAATAAATTCTTCCATTTTTTCTTCGAAATAGAACCAAGAAGAGCATATTTCAATATCTAAAATTTTATTTGTTTCAGAAAGTAATTTTTTATCATTTTTTATTTTATTTAAATCAAATTTGGATAAATCAATATTATACTCTTTAGGTTCTAAAACTTTTTCTTCAATAAATTTTTTTCTATTTATTAAAAATATAGGAGAAACTTTAATATTATTTTCTTTCATAATAAATAAGATATTTTTTAGTAAGCTCATATATTTATTATATGAAATTGAAACAAATGAAGTACCTTCTTTATGTGTTAATTGGGCTAATAACTCATCAAGATCCTTTTTTGAGCATAATTTAGAAAAACAATCTTTTATACCTTCTTTTTCATTTATTAGTAAAAATAAACAATTAAATTTTTTGCCATCTTTTCTTATTAATATTAAACTTTGGCTACCTACTCCATCAATATTTGAAGCCAAAACAGTATAAACATCACCTAATTTTTTAATTTTTGATTTATCTGAAATACCTTTTAAAGACATCTTTCTAATAAGTCTTTCCATATTTTCTTTTATATCTTTATCAGATAAATAATCTATAGTATTTTTTAATATAGAATATATATTTTCATTATTACTTTTTGAAAGTTTATCTAAAATAATTTCAGATAATTTTTTATCTTCTAACATAAGAATTGCTTCTAAAAAAGGATATAAATTTTCATTTTCATGTTCAAAGACACTATTTATAATAGCAATTTTATGTTCAGGCTCTATATTTAAAAAAATTTCTAATTTTTCTTCTATATTTTCTTTCCCAGTAGCTAATTTTATAACAAAATTATTAAATTCTCTTTTTAAAAGAGATTCTATATCTTTAAAGGCAGATCTAAAGTCTATTTTACTCAGATCAAATTCTAATTCACCTAATAAGGCTATTAGCATAGCTTTTTTATCATCTGTTAACTTATCTAAAAAAATTATATGTACTAATTTATCATGATAATCTTCATCGCCTATAGCTGATATTATATTAAAAGCTACCAAAAAATCATCATCATTACTTAATAATCTATTAAAAAGTTCTTCTTTTAAAAGATATTCATCAAATTCTAATAATTCATCCAATGCAGAATCAAAATCATCATTTGAAACTTTATCTTTTATTAGAGAATCTAATATTTTATTTATAGCTTGTTTTTCTTTAAATAGTTTGTTTGATGTCATTTTTATACTCTCTTCTAAATTAAAATTTCAGAATTTATATTTAATTTTTTGGCAATTTGTTCAAAAACCTTATTTACTTGTAGATTTTTTATACAAGTTAATGCTTCACAAGTAGTAATTCTTTTATCCCATAAACATGGAGTACAATCTAGACTTTCTCTAACAGCTGTAAATTTTTCATCTGGAGGTAAAATCTTATTTTCATTTGTTGGACCAAAAATAGCCACACATTCTTTATTAATTCCTACACATAGATTAAGTGGAGCAGAATCAACACAAACTAATAAATCAGCTTGTTTTATCAAAGCTGATAATTGATCTAGATTTTTAGTTTCACCATAAGCATTTATAAAATGTTCAGAGGTAGCTATATTTTTAGATATATAATCTATATCATCTTTATCATCTGGTCCACCAGCTAAAACTACTTTTATATTTTTATTAGTTAATAAATTAACTAATTTTACCCACTTTTCTTTTTCCCAAGTTTTAATAATATTTTTTTGTTTACTTATATTACTAGCACCAGGATGTATAATAACTTTTTTAAACTCATTTGAATCTAAATTTTTAGTTTTAAACCAATTTTCACCCCATTCTAATTCATTTTTGGGAATAATTATTTCTGGTTTTGCATCAAGCATATCTGTATTTATTCCAATTCCTTTTAGAAGTTCAAAATACATCCTACCTGCATATTGATTTTTATTTAAAGTAACCTTTTTAGTATATAAAAAAGTTAATTTATTTGTATCATAACCAACTCTAAATTTAGCTCCTGATAAATATAATAAAATAGGAACAAGTGGAGAACTACCCAATGAAATAGCTAAATCTAACTTTTCATTTTTTAATTTTTTTATAAATTCAACATAATCTCCAAACTTAGGTTTATTTTTTAGATCAAAAGTTATTACTTTATTAACAAAAGGATTTTTTTCAGCTACTATTTTTGATCTAGGTTCTACAACTAAAACTATTTCTGATTTTGGATAAATATCTCTTAATACCTTAATTACAGGAAAAAAAAGGATTACATCTCCTAAGCCTCCAAAACAAATCAAAAGGATTTTTTTAAATTCTCTTGAAACGGGTGTATCATAAAACATAACTTAAATTTCTCTTCTTCCTTCTAGAGCTTTTGCTAAAGTAAGTGTATCAGCGTATTCCAAATCACCACCTATTGGTAATCCAAAAGCTATTCTTGTTACTTTTATACCTAAAGGTTTAATTAACTTACTTATGTATAAAGTAGTAGCTTCTCCTTCTACTGTAGGATTTATAGCTAAGATTATTTCTTTTATAGATTCAGATGAGCTTTGTATTCTTGAAAGTAGTTCTTTTATTCTTAATTTATCTGGACCAATTCCATCCATAGGTGAAATGAGACCTTGTAATACATGATAAGAACCTCTAAATTCTTTTGTTCTCTCTAGGGCTATCAAATCTTTTGGTTCTGCCACTACACAAATATCAGTTTTTATTCTTTTATTATCATTACAAAAAGAACAAGGATCTTCAGACGTTAAATTTGAGCAAATAGAACAAAATACTACAGAGCTTTTGGCTTCTAAAAGAGCATTAGCAAAAGATTTAACATTATTTTCAGATTGTTTTATTATATGAAAAGCAAGCCTTTGGGCTGTTTTAGATCCTATTCCAGGTAATTTTTCAAATTCCTCAATAAGTCTAGCCAAAGGCTTTGCATAAATATCATTCATTAGAAAAGTTTATCTAATCCAGGTATATTCATTCCACCTGTTATATTATTCATTTTTGATTGAGCTAAGTTATTAGCTTTATTAATAGCATCATTAACAGCTGCAACAATTAAATCTTCTAATGTTTCTAAATCATCTTCATCAACTGCATCCTTAGATATTTTTACAGATTTTATAAAATGTTTTCCATTAGCTTTTACTTTAACAGCTCCGCCACCAGAAGTTCCTTCAACTTCATGATTTCCTAAATCATCTTGAACTTGTAAAAGAGACTCTTGCATTTTTTGAGCTTCTTTCATTATTTTTCCTAAATCCATTCCGCCTCCACCAAATCCTCCTGGGAATTTATTTTTCATATTTAACTCCTAAAACAATTTTAAATTATATATTTTTTTCTATTAGTTACCCAAATTTTGAGCAAAATTAATTATATCAGAAATTAATTATTTTCATTATAAGATTTATAAAAAAATATCTTAAAAACTACTTTAATTCTTTTGCACAATCGCTACCAAACTTCTCTGCATCTTTATCTTCTATTTTACTTGGATCTTGATTTGCTATTTTTAGTTTATCTAAAGAACATTGGCATAATTTATTTATTTTTTCTGAATTTAAATCATAAGCTGTTTTTTTTACTTGAATTTGACAAGAAGTTAAAAAATCTTTTTCAAAATCTGAATTCCATTTATCTGGTATAGTTGTTTTAACATTATTTTGGCAAGAACTAGCTATAATAAAAAACGATAAAATAAAGATTATTTTTTTTAACATAATAATTTATTCAAATTTACCTAAAATTTGTTCTGTATTAAAAGATTTTTCACCTCTTTTAGCAAAAAAATGTTGAAACTTAACAAGGTTATCAGTTACTTCATCTTTTCTAATTACAAACTCATCTAAAAATGCCATAACAGATTCTGTATTATAAATATCTAATAAATAATAAGGATACTTTTCATCATGAAAACCAAAAATAATATCATTTTCTTCTTTTATAGGAAAAGCTATAAATGGAAATAATTCATCTGGTGTATTATGAGTAGCTATTTCAAGTATTTTCATTATTTTAGGTGCCGTATAATCAAAAGCTGATTTGGCTTGTCCAGTTTCATCAAAATGAAAGCTATTACCTATAACTCCAGCTGGTTTTTGTAAACAAGCAGCATCAATTAAAGCAGGATTCCACGGTGTATCTGTTATTAGTGCATCACAATATAAAATAAGAGTTTTATACATATCATAACCCAATGCAACAAATGTTTTATATTTTATTTTAGAACCTTTAATCCAAGCATCTATTTCAGGGCTTTTATCAAAAGAAGAAATAAATAAATTAACTTCTGTATCCAACATTTTTAAATATTCTATAACAGTATTAACAACTCTTGCATAATGAACAGGCTTAACTCTTATTAATCCTTGTATTTGCATAGCTGGGCTAAACATTAGAAAAATATTTTTAGCATTATTGTTCATACCCAAGGGAGCTCTCATTCTATCAGTATCTTGGTTTTCATAATCAACATTAGAATAATTCCAATAAAAATAATCATCTTTTATTTCTTCTTCTTGTTCTCCTTTAATAGGAGGTTCAGCAGGTGGAGAAACTTTTATAATATTAGGATAAAAATCATATCTACTAGAAATAATATCTTTGTTATCAAACATTCTAAAAAGTTTTTTATTTGTAGTATCTTCTTCCGATTGTAAACGTCTTCCTTTCAAAGAAATATTATCATCTATCAATAAATCCATCTCTGTTTCAGGAGAATAATTATCTGGATTATATTTTGATGAAAAACGAAGTTTTACTTTTTTATCATTTGTATATTCAAAATAATCCAAAGGATCTATGATATTTATAGGAGCATTTACTTTTTCTAACCATCTCAAATCAAAATTTAAAATTTTATAATCACTTCCATATTCTGATGTAAAAAATATTTTATGGAAATCAAAAATAAATACAGCTGATATTTGTCCTTCTGTTAGTATTGTATTTAGAGAAGATTCATTTAGATCTCTGCTTTGGTTAATTATTTTAAAAACCTTTTCAGTTTTTTTTATATAAACTTCTGGTATATCAGAAATAAAGCAAAAAACATTAGTTGTTTCTGGCATTTCATCTATAAATTTAGACATTAATTGAGCTTCATAAGTTGAATCGGCACCAAATAGAATAAAAATATAGTTCATTTTATTTACCTTTACCTAAAAAAGTTTTTATGGAAGCCATTATGGCTTCTTTATTTTCTATTTCTGATAAAACAACATTTTCTTCGTCTTTAAAAACTTTCTCAAGTTCTTTTATAAATTTTCCACTACCATATCTACTTTCAACTTGACCATAACAAAACATATTAACAAATGGTAAAACATCTTTTTTTAAGATATTCATACATTCTCCATTATCTTTATCTGACCAATTATCACCATCAGAAAAATGAAAAGGATAAATATTCCAATCTTCACTCGGATATTCTGTTTTTATGATCTCTGCACAAAGTTTATATGCCGATGAAATAATTGTTCCTCCACTTTCCTTTAAAGAGAAAAAAGTATCTCTATCTACTTCTTTGGCAACTGTATCATGAATAATATATCTGGTTTTTAGATCTTTATAATGAGCTCTTAACCATGTATCTATCCAAAATGTTTCCATTCTGACTATTTCTTTTTGTTCTTCTTCCATAGAACCAGATACATCCATCATAAAAATTACTACTGCATTTGTTTCTGGTTTTATTACAGGTTTAAATGTTCTATATCTTGTATCATGTTTTATAGGTATTATTACTGGATTACTAGCATTATAAGTACCTGTAGTAATTTGTCTTTTTAGTGCTTCTTTAAAAGTTCTTTTAAAATGTCTAAGAGAATTAGGACCAACTGTACTAATACCAGAGTATTTATTTTTTTCTACAGTGACATTTTCTTTTCCTTTTGGTTGTATTCTTGGTAATTCTAACTCATTACCCATTATTTCGGCTAGTTCTTCTATAGAAAGCTCTACTTCTCTAGAATGTTGTCCTTCACCTTCACCAGCTTGACCAGAACCAGGTTGATTAGGATCTCCATTTACAGGATCTCCTACATCTCCCTCTCCTTGACCAACTCCATTAGATTTTTTTTCATCAAATTTAAAATGAGGAATATCTATTTGAGGCAGTGGAATACTAACAAGATCTTTACCCTTTTTTCCAATCATTTCACCTGTAGACATATACTTTTTAAGGTTTTGACGAATCTTACCTTTTACAATATTTTTAAATCTACCTAAATCTTTTTCTATTCTTTCTACCATTTTGTATTTCTCATACTTTGTATTTGCTATAAAGGACTAAAAATAAAGTGTTAATATTATTTTAGCTTATAAATATTATTTTTGAAACATTTGCCATAATTTACTTAATGATGGTGGTTTAGCTCCTGCTACACAATTATATTGTTCAAAATCTGTAACACCTAAACTTCTTAAAAAAGTTTCATCTATTAAAGCTTGACCTGTTAAAGAAGGCGGTTCTTGTTTTATTATGGCTAAAGTAGCATCAGCTAAAATACTAGCTTTTCTCCACATAGAAGCATCTCCTAAACCCCAGTTTATAGTAGCATAACTTTCTACCATAGTTTCTGGCCATAAAGAGTTTACAGCTATATTATTTGATTTCATTTCTTCTGCTAAGCCATGAGAAATCATAGTCATACCATATTTACTAATAAAATAACCAATATGATTTTTTAACATTGTTAAATCTACTGGTGGAGACATATTAACAATATGACCCCATTTATTTTCTATCATTGAAGGTAAAACAGCTTGGCAAAAGAAAAAAGTTGCTTTTGCATTAACTTCCATCATTAAATCAAACTTTTTTTCTGGAGTATTCATCATGGGTTGCCACCATAATGCACCAGCATTATTAACCAAAATATCTATTTTTCCAAATTTATTTTTAGTTTCATCTACTACTTTTTGTATATTTTCTGTACTTCTAACATCACATTGAATAGGTAAAGCTTCTACCCCTAAAGCTTCTATCTCTTTAGCAACAGTAAAAATACTACCTGGTAATTTAGGGGTTTCCTCTACAGATTTTGCTGCTACTACTATATTACAACCTTCTTTAGCTAAGGTTAAAGCAACTTCTCTTCCAACTCCTCTACTTGCACCTGAAATTATTGCAACTCTACCTTTTAATGACATAAAATCCTCTAAATATTTAAATAAAATCTATGTAATTTTATCATATAAAATAAGTAGTTTGTTTAGAGATATAAAAATAAATGGAATTTATAAATTAATTAATTTTTTAATTGTATAAATAAATTTTTTGGAGAAAATAAAATTTTATAATAATATATAAGACCTAATATACAAGCTATTTGTATTGAACTTAATCCAAAAGAAAATTTATAAACAGGTTTGATAAATTCAGAAGAAAATCTATATATTAAGTATAAAACCATAAAAACTTTAAATTTACTACCATTTTCTAATTGATAACTTTTGTCTAATTTCTTTATAAAAAACCAAGTTAATATTAAAAAAGCTATTTCATATAAGTTAGTTGGGTGTCTATATATTCCATCTCCAAAATTTATAGCCCAAGGTAAATTAGTTTCTGTTCCAAATGTCCCATCTTCTAATCCTTTAAGAAAACAACCTATACGACCTATTATTATTCCTAAAATCAATGGAAAAGTCATTAGATCTCCAGATGAAGTTTTAACTTTTATAAGCTTTTTTGTTAGTTCTACACCTAATAATCCACCTAATAACCCACCTAAAATAGTTTTATTAGAATAATAATAATATAAAGGAGTACTTGTATTTATAAAAGTTGGAAAATCTTCTAAAGCAGATAATAATCTTGAAAAGATTAAACCTCCAAAAACAGCTCCTATAAAAATCCAAAGTCTATCAGAATCAGCTATAAGATCTTTTTCTTTTTTTCTTAAATATGAATAATATTTGAATCCTAGTGTATAAGCTAGAACTTCAAATATAAAATGAGATTCTATTTCAAATCCAAATAAATAAAAATTTATAGGGAAATTCATTAGGTTCTAAAAATTATACTATTAGTCAATTTAGTTATATTTTTATTTATGCTTTCCAAATCATCACTAGTTTCATCATTGTTAAAAATAACTATAGAGTAGCAGTTTTTATTACCCTTTATAGGATGTATTATTTGTGTCATTGAATCTAATTTTACAGTTATTTCTTTTACAAGATTATCATTAAATCTTTTTGCTATCCATTGTACTATTTTAAAATCTTGATTTACGAGTTCATCTTCACTAATAAAACTTTTAGTTTTTACAGAAATAACATGTTCTTCTTCTATATCTACTAAAGCAATACTTAAAAGACCTTTAAAATCAAATTGATCCATTAAATCTGATAAAATAATTTTTTCCATTTTTTTATAATTTTCAGAGATATAAGTTTTAGGTTTTATTATATGATTTAAAATAAAATTTTCTCTTTCAGAATAGCTCATTAAAAATATTTTATTTAAAAGATCTGGGCTTAAATTTATTAATTCAGAATTATGTTCATCAATTACTTTTACAGAATCCATTAATAAATTTTGAATATTTTGATCTATACTTATTTCTTTTGGATCTTCCCATTCTTTTTGTATAAAACTTCCATTTTTAACTTGTAAAATTTTACTGAAAGCATTTATACCAGAGTTTCCATCAAATTCTGCATGAAGTATTTTTGATGCAGAAATATACATTTTACCTTCTTTAGAAGAGTAGTTATCTATTACATTTATTACTTTATTACTTTTAGAGGCTTGTTCTAGTTGCAAAAAGTCAGTAATACTTATTCCTTTTACAATTCCAGATAATCCACCTTTATTACCAAAATTAACAGCAATTACAGGCTCTAATTCTTTTATATCAATAGGTTTAGTAAAAAAACCTGTTGCTCCAGAGTTATAGGCTTTATTTCGGGTATCTTCACTTGAAAAAGCTGTTATTAAAAAAACTTCTTTAGCTAATTTTTCCTCAATTAGTTTTTTCATTAAGTTAAAACCATCAAGTGCTACAGAGTCTATATCTATAATAGCAAGATAATTACCTTTTTCTTTTTTCATAAGTTCTAAGGCTACTTCACCAGAAGCTGTTGATAAAACATTAAAATTTCTATCTGTTAGATATTTTTGTAATATCATAGTATCAATAGGATTATCCTCTATTATTACAACATTCATATCTTTTTTATATTCTATATCTTCTAATGCAATTTGCTGAAGAACTTCTGCTGCTTTAAGCATTATCATAGTAGTAGGTTTTGTTATAGTAATTTCTCTATCTTTAAATAAATCATATTCAGAAAAATAACCATCTCTTATTTTTACTATTTCATAAAAAGCATCTATACCTTTTATATCTCTTATTTCAGCATCAATAACTTTTCTATTTTTTATATAAATATTTCCACCTGTTTCAGACTTAGAATCATAAACTGAAACTACTTTATCTTTACCCGAAAATATTATTAACTGAACAAAATCAAATATTTTTACTTTAGATATTTTTGCAGATATACCTTTTTTAGTAATACTTTCTTTTATAGCAGAAATTATTTTTTCTATATCTATAGGTTTTTCAAAATATTTTAAAACGCCTGTTCCTGTTGAAAATTCTTTTAGTTCATCAAAACCATAACCTGTCATAACTATCACTTGTATTTCAGGTTTATATTTACTAAGCCACATAATGAAGTCAATCCCATTAACATAAGGCATTTCAATATCTGTTATTACAACATCTATATTATTAGTTTTTATAATTTCTAAAGCTTGTATTACATGTTCAGCTTTAAAAACTTCGTAATTCTGTTTTTTTAATTGAGTTGAGATTATAAGTAGATTAGATTTATCATCATCTACTACTAAAACTTTTAAATTCTCTGACACAGCACTACCAAATTAAAAATATATTTCCATTATTAGGCTTAATTATACACTTATTTAAATTCAAATTTAATAGTTTTGTAATTAAATAAAATTAAGTTTAAACGCCTATAATACTTAATAATATTTGGATATTTTAAAATCTTAGTAATAAAAAGAATTATTCTATATAGACTACTTTATTATGTTATAATTATAAAAAATAATAGATAAATAGGTTAAAACATGAAAAAATATCTTACTATAACATTATTATTATCTCTAAATATTTTGAGTTGTACTGCTCCAAACAATTTACCTAATCCAGTTGTTTCTGAAAATACAACTATTTCATCAAAAGAAAATTTATCTAGTCCATCTTTACCAAAAGTAACCTTAAAAATAAAAAAAGCTGAAATAGATGTAAGTGAAGCTGATTTAAATAAACAATTTAAAAGTATTTTAGAATTATCTGATGAAAAAAGAATTCAAGAAACAAATATTACAGTTTTACCTAATAATATTATAAAAACCACAGGTAAAATTGTACAAAAATTGCCATTAGTTACAGATACTGTTAAAATTCCTTTTACTATAGAAGGTAAATTATCAGTTCAGCCTAAAAATATTATAAAATTTGAACCAACTAGTATAAAAATAATTGGCATTCCTGTTAAATCTTTAATGGATGTTTTAGGGGTAGAATTAGCTAATTTTGCCAAATTTAAAGATACTTATGGAAGAATAGAATTATCTGGTAATAATATTCTTATGATAGTAGAAAAATTTAGTAATGACGCAATAATAGATGGAAGTTTAAAAAACATACAAACTTCTGATAAAACTATTACTATTATTTTTTAAGTTAAATGTAGTTATAGGAAATTGAATTATAACTACATTTAGATATTTAACTTATTTTATAAAACCATATTCTTGTACAGTTTTAACTAAGATTTTTACATTTTCTACAGGTATATCTGGTAAAATACCATGACCTAAATTAAAAATATAACCTGTTTCTTTGCCAAATTTATCTATAGTTTCTTTTACTTTTTTTTCTACAAATTCTTTAGAACCATATAAAACACATGGGTCTAAATTACCTTGTAAAGCTACTTTATGACCAACTCTTTTTTTAGCTTCAGCTAAATCTGTCATCCAATCTATACTTAATACATCTGCCCCTGTTTCAGTCATTTTTTCTAATAAGTTTCCACATCCATTTATGTATAAAGTTAACGGAACATCAGATTTGGCTTTTACTCTACTAAAAACTTCTTTTTGATATGGGAAAGCATATTTAACATAATCATCGTATGACAAACAACCTGCCCAAGTATCAAACATTTGAACCATACTAGCACCAGCTTCTATTTGAGCTAAAAAGTGGTTAGATACAGTTTCTACTGTTTTTTCCATTAATAAATCAAAAGCTTCTTTTTGATTATACATAAAGCTTTTTATTTTTGTATAGTTTCTACTTCCGCCACCTTCTATCATATAAGCTGCTAAAGTCCAAGGAGCACCACAAAAACCTAAAACAGGTTTTTCATCATTAAGCTTTTTCCTAAAAAGCTTAATAGATTCACTAACAAAAGGCATATCTGTTTTAGAATCTGTAACTTTTAGGGCTTTTACATCATCTAAGTTTTTGATTGGATTATGTAATTTAGGTCCATGATCTTTTTCAAAAGTTACTTTTATACCCATAGCTTCAACAGGTACTAAAATATCTGAAAAAATAATTCCTGCATCTGGTTTTATAACATTCATGGGTTGCATAGAAACATCTGATGCAACTTCTGGAAGCCTACACATAGTCATGAAATCATAACTTTTTTTAACTTCCATATATTCTTTCATATATCTACCAGCTTGCCTCATAAGCCAAACAGGTATTCTTTCTAACTTTTCTTTTCTTGCTGCTTTTAGTATTAAATTATTCATTTCTTTTTATTTAGTGAATCGTTTAATTGCGATTTGTGAATCTATAATCTTAGAACTTTTATCCTAATATTTATGCTTCACTCTTCACTCTTCACGAATTAATATTCTATTCTTTGTTCGTATTCTGCCCAAACTTTAAAAGGATCTTTTCCTTCTTCTGATAAAATTTGTTCGATTTTTACAGTTCTTTCATCAACCGCTTTTGCTAATTCATTATAAATAAAAGAATCATCAAAACCTGCATCTTCAGCATCATATCTTGAACCTGCAAAATATACATTTTTTAGTCTTGCCCAGTATATTGCCGATAAGCACATAGGACAAGGTTCACAACTTGAATAGATATCACAATCATCTAATTGGAATGTGTTAAGTGTTTTACACGCATTTCTTATGGCATTTACTTCAGCGTGTGCTGTTGGGTCATTACTAGATGTAACAGTATTATAACCTGTTGCTATAATATCATTACCTCTTACAATTACAGCCCCAAATGGGCCTCCAATACCATTTTTTACATTATCACTCGCAACTTTTATTGCTTGTTCCATAAAAGCTTTTTGGTTTTTATCCATAAAAGTTATTCCACTAAAATTATATTTGCAAAAGATAATGATAACATAAAAAAACTATAAATTACCTATATCATTATTAAAAGAAGCTGAGCTATTAGCTGAGGATGATACTACAAAAGAATTAACTATGGAATTACTCATAATATTTTTTTTATCTAAATTTAAATTATTACAACTAATATTCAAAATAGTAAAAAATAAGATTAAATTCTTCTTCATAATATTTATAAATTGATGTCAAAATATTAAATTAATTATATCATTTTTTATAGATTATTTTTAGTTAAAATTATAAAATATGTCAAATAAAACATCACATCATATATTAAATACATCTACCAATTTATTGGGCTTTTGTTTATTTGTAATAACAGCACTTCATGTAACAGATAAATCTAAAGAAACATTTATTGATGAATTTTCTATATTAATAGCTATTTTATTATCAACTTCAAGCCTATTATCTTTTTTTTCTATAATAATTGAAAAAGAAAAACTATCAAAAAAACTTGAAAAAACAGCAGATTATATTTTTATTTTTTCTTTATCTGGAATTTTAATTATTATGTTAATAACGGCTTTTAATATGTTTAGAGGAAATTTAAAATAAGTATGCTACGTAATAGTTATTTTTAATAAACTATTTAATCTTTTTTTTAATTACAAATAGATATTATTTATGTTAAAATTTATTGTAATACTAATTTTTTTTAAGGAATTTTTATGGATAAAATATCTGTTAATAAACTTGTTGATTCCATTATGTATCAATATGATAGAAACAATAATGGGAAAATAGAAATTGATAGAGGTAGAGCCATAAATGATGGAAGAAGTGAGAAATATAGAATAGAAGATGATTCTTTAAATAGCACTGTAAAAGAATTTTCAAGACAAGATCTTTTTAAAGATGCAGACAAATATGGAATAAAAAATAAAGAAATAACAAGAGATGAGTTATTTAATTTTATTAGTAAAAAATTTGATGTTGATCAAGATGGATTTTTATCAACCAGAGATTTTGGCGGTATGATAAAAGGTTCTGCACTTGGAGAATATGAAATATTTTTAAGAGAATATGATGAAGTAGAAACTTCTAGTGGTATAAAAAAATAAAACTTTCTTTTTAAATTATAATTTTCTTTAGGTAATAATTTTATGGTTTATTTTCCAAAACAATATTCTGTTCAACCTGTTATAGTTGATCCTTTAAGAACACAACAAGAAAAAGTAGCGAATCAACCTATTGCTAAAGAACAACAACCTGTTGTACAAAAAGATCCTGTTGCTGAAAAAGAGAAAATACAAAAATTTGTTCAAAGTATTGCCAAAGAACAAGTTGGAGCGAAAAATTTTAAAGAACTTTTATCTGGTTTAATCGCTTCAGCAGAAAAATCTGGAATTGAACCTGAAGAACTTATTGCAAATAAAGATATTATTAAAAAGTTTTTACCATCTGTAGGAGAATATTTAGATAAAGTAGAAGCAAAATATAATGAGCAAAATAAAGGTAAGTCTCAAATTGAAAAAATAGATTTAGATTTTAAAAATGGAGAACTAAGATTTCATACTGATGGTGGTGTTAAAGTAGCTAAATATGAAAAACATGAGATTAAATTAGAAGATACTAAATACCAAAAATTTATTGGAGATATAAAAAAACAAAAAGTTGAACTTAATGGCTTGAGTAAAGAAGATTTATTAAAAAATATTTTTACTATAGCAGAAGCAAATGGAATAAAAGCAGAAGATCTTTTAAAGCAAAGAGGAAATATTATTAAAATTTTTCCTAAAACAGCTGATGACTTAGAAAATCTTAATACTAACTATGAAAATTTAAATAAAAATGCAAAACCTGAAGATAAAACTCAAATATCTTTTAAAGATGGAGAATTAGTTTTTAAAACAGGTCAGGATAAAAAAATACTCAATGCTAATGGAGAATTAGTAGCAGACCCCAATAATACACCTACAGACAAAACAGTTAGCTCAATAAATTTAAAAGAAGCTAAAGTGTCAACCCAATACACCAGTAAAGATGGTTTTGGCAGTGGGGGGTATGCAGATATAGATGATATGTCTTTTGGAGGAAATATATCTGATACAGACTTTGGCTCGAAATTTGATGTTAATATGAGAAAAGGCTCAGTTTATCAGGAAGTTAGGGTTGATAAAACTACTGCAAAAGTTTATTCGGACAAAACAGGTTATTCAGAGTTATCTTTAGCTCAAGATAAAGTTGGTTCACTTAGTTATTCTGGTGGTGGAAATAAAGCTACTACACTTTCAGCTCAATCTGATAAATTAGGTGGGGTTCAATTTCAAAAAGGTAAATATCAACAAACAGTTATTGGTGCTACTGCAAAAATAGATGGTCAAACTTATGGTGCTAATGTTAGAACTGGTAATGCTCAAGGAACCCAAGTTTCTGCTAATCTTGGTAAAGCAGGTAGTTTTGATGTAAAAGTTAGTAGCAAAGGTGTAAAATTTGGAGGAACTGTAAACGGAAGTGGAGGTTCTATTGATATTTCTAGATCTAATGATGTAGTTTCTCAAACAGTTAAAAATGGAGTTTTTACTACAGAAATAAAAGATGATAATCAAACAGAGCTTACAGCTAGGCACAAAGTTTTTAATGCTATGACTATAGGTATTAGTGCTAAAAAAGGTAAATCTGACTCAAGATCTTTTTCTACTTCTAATGTAGATCCTAAATTCGCAACTATTGATAAGTTAAATACTGAATTAGCTGCTTTAGAAATGGAAAAGAAAAAAATTACAGATCAAAGTACTCCTAAAACTATAACTCCTGAAGATAAAACAAAACTAGAAACTTTAGATAAACAAATAGAAGCTAAAAAACAAGAGCTAAAAACTGAAAAAGAAAAAGTTTATCCAGAAGAAAAGTTATCTTCTTTAATAGAAGCTAAAAAGAAGATTTTGGAAACACCTAAAATTGATAGAACACCAGAACAAATTTCTAAACTAGCCGAATTAGATAAACAAATAAAAGAAACTGAAGATTTAATTAAAACTGAAAAAGAAACTTTAAAACCAGTTGGAAATAATGTTCAAGAAATGACAGAAAATATTATGTCTATTCCTGATGGTAAAAAATCTAAAAAAGCTGGTTGGGAATATGCAGCAACTATACCTCAAGGAGATAAATATACTATACAAAGATCTAGAACACTTAGTTTTGGTGGTGAAGTTTCACTAACTGAAAAGTTTCCTGATTTTTTGAAAAAAGAAAAAAGAGATGGAGTTATAAAAGACTACAAAAAAGATCCATCTAAATGGGCAGAAAACCCTAAATCTATGGTAAAAGTATCTGATAAACATACTACTGATGTTGATGTTAATTTATCTGTAGAAGGCTTAGGTGATTCTAAAGTTAAGGTATCTGTATCTAGAAAATTAGATAATGAAAATGAATTTGAATTTGAATCTCAAGATAATATCTTAAGTGGAGAACAAACAATAAAAAAACAAAAATCTCAAAGCTATGAGTTGGAAATAGATTTAAAAACTCCAGAAGGGCAAAAATTATATCAAGAAATTATGGATTCAGCTTCTAAATTCTGTGAAGAATTACCTATCCCTCAGGAAGGTAATGGAGTAAAAATTATTTCTAATAAAGATGAAACTTCTAGAGATAAAGAAGGAGAAAAAGGTTTAGAAATTCCGGGTGTAACTAAAGTTTCTATATCTAAAGAAACTGATTCTAAAACTGTAGTTCAAACTAATTATGGAGAAACTTCTTATGAAATGGAAGGTTCTGGTTCTAGAGAAATAAGTCAATCTAGTAAAAAATTACCTGTGATTGGTAAACTTTTTTCTGATGAAACTAAAATAGCACAAGGTAATTATACTATTACTCCATCTAAAGAAAAACAAATAGAAACCTTAGAAAGCATTAAAGATAAAATAAAATCAGACCAAACTTTAAAACAAGAAGAAAAAACTACTAAAATTAAAGAAATAGAAAGCAAAATAGCTGTTTTAGAAAAAGAACTAGCTGATGAAAAAGATAAAGTATCACAAATAAAAGTTAAAAAAGATGAACTAACTTCTTTTTCTGCTTTGAGTGATAATGATAAAAAATCAAAATTAGCTACTTTTGATCAAGAAATAGCTACATTAGAAGCTAAAAATAAACCTTTAATTGATGATAAAACCAAACAAATAACTGATTTATCTGCTCAAATAGAAGAACTAGGGAAAGACGTTACTGGCTCTAATAAAACTAAAATAGAAGAATTAACTGCTAAAAAATCAAAATTAGAAGAAGAAATAACTACATTAAATAAACCTATTGCAGATTTAAGAGCTAAAAAAGATGAACTCGTAAAATTTGACAAAATGCCTCAAACCGAAAAAGAAAAGTTTTTAGCTTCTTTAGATGCTCAAGTTACTGATTTAGAAAGTTCTAAAAAAGCTACGTTTAAAATATCGTTAAAAGACGAAAAAACAACACGTGGTGAAGTAAAAAGAATGGATAGATTAAAAGATGCAGTAACTAATGAAGACTATGAAAAAGTTAAAGGTAAAAAATTTAATGATAGAAGTGCTGTTTCTATGGATATAGAATTAGTTGCAGATGAAGCTACTATTGATAAAATCATAAAAACAGATAAAGAAACCTTTATAAAAGCTGCCGCTGATTTAAAAAATATACCTAGATTTGGTAACGGAATTAGAAGATTAGAGCATAGATTTAAAAAAGCTGAAGAAGAAGCAACAAAAGAAGCTGATGTAAAAAAATATCCTAATCCTTCTGAAGAAAGAACTCAATTAATAAAAGCTGCTCAGCTTGATGTAATGATGAAGTTTGTAGCAAGAAATGGTAAAGATGGTATAGCTGTTTTTCAAAAAGTAACAGGTGGAGATTTACAAATAAAATCTACTAATGTAAATTTTGAAGGCTATAAAGCAGAAAATCTTTATGCTGGCTCTAAACTAGATAATAATACCGAAAAAGCGACTAAAATACTTAGTGATGATGAGGTTACAGGAAAAGAAGCTAGAAGTGCTAGAAAAATGAGAAGAGAAGTAAGTCGTAGGTTAGATGATGCTGAAACTAAACTTAAAAAAATAGAAGCTAATCCTATGCTTACTACAGATCAAAAAGAGAAATTAAAAACTGATTTAACCGAAAAAGTAAAAAAATTAGAGGGTTTAAAAACTAAGCTTGATGAAATAGTAAAAAAAAGAGATGAAGAGCTTTATGGTGAAGAATTTATAGAAGATAATACAGATTTTGAATATGATGTAGATTGGTAATTTTAATGACCGAAAAAAAAGTAGTTCAATCTGTAAGAAAACTATCTGATGTTGTTAGTAAAGGAAAATTATCCAAAGATAAATCTAATCTTGCAAAAGCTACTTTGGGTAATTTAATAGTAACTAAAGATAAAAAAAAATTAGACGAAATTTTTTCTTTGATAAAAGAAAGTAATGAAGCAGATGAAACTAATTTGGATAATTATTTAATGATTTCTTGTATGTATTATATAAAAAAGAAATATAGTTTATCTTTAGGTATTTTATATAAAGCAAGAGAAATAGAGCCTCATAATATGCACGTAAAAAAATTAATATATGAATTAGAAGAAAAATTAGTTAATATACAATTAAATAAAAACAAAAAAAATAATTTTTAACTTTAAAATAAAAATAGACATAAAATAAATATGAAAATCTTTAAATTAATAAAAAAAAATTCCTTTAATATATTTTTTATAGGATTAATGATATTTTTTTTATTTACGGGTAAATTTAAAATCATTTTTGAAAAATATAAGGCTTTTATGGGGCAAGATAGAGGTAAAATAGCTACCAATATTATAGCAAATGATATTTTAACAAATAAACCTATTGATTTGGAAAAATTAAAAGGTAAAGTTGTTTTATTAAACTTTTGGGCAACTTGGTGTCCACCCTGCAAATTTGAAATACCAAGTTTTATAGATTTATATAAAAACTATAATAATCAAGGTTTAGAAATAATAGGTATATCTGTAGATTCAGAAGGTGCTGAAAAAGTAAAAAGTTTTATAAATAGTGAAAAAATTAATTATCCGGTTATTATGTATAACTATCAAAAAATGAAAGATTTTGGAGATATAGTTGCTGTTCCTACAAGTATTTTAATTAACAAGGAAGGTAAAATACAAGATATTTATCCAGGATTTTATACTAAATGGACTTTTGAAAAAGATATAAAAAAATTATTAGAAAAATAAAAGGTTGTTTTTTATAACAACCTTAGTAGAGAAATTTGATCCCCTTTTGTTAGGAGAGAAACAAGGAATAAGACTTAAAATTATTATCTAGGTACAGCATACTCCCATTCTAAAGTTACATTTATAGGAGTTCCACCATCAACATTAGGAATACTTCCATTTACATAACCAGAAAATCTGGTTCCATCTGCATATAAAACACCTAATGGTTTATCTAAGTTTCCATTATATGCACTTAAAGGAATAGCTCCATTAGTAATAGGTAATTCTGAATAATATTTAACACCATTTTTTCTAACTTCTAAATAAATAGCTTTAAAATCATTTTGATTAAAATTATAAGGAATATTAATTAATAAATCTGATGGTAAAAAGGTAATTGTAAAAGAATAGTCATTTTTAGAATCAGAAACTGTTTCATAACCTTTAGAAGCTAATTCTATTTTACCTGAATTTCCAGAAGCTGGTTGAGTTAATTTACTATAAATTAAATTTCCACTACCGTCCATTATATTTCCATCAACTGTTAATCTATAATTGCTTTTTAATACAGGTAATAATCTTAATTTATCTATATCATTTTTATTTGTAGTACTTGGAGTTGCTGTAGCTACTGGTGAAGGACTTGCAGTAACATTAGATGACACTGTAGAAGTTGGTATTGGTGTAGGAGTTGCTTCTAAAGTTGGTATAGAAGTTGGATTAGATGTAATATTACTATCTGGTAGAGTACTACTTATTATACTATTATCTGGTACATTATTAACTGGATTTGTAGTTTGATTACATGAATAAACTACTAGTGTACTAATAGTTATAGCTAATAATTTAAAATTTTTGTTTAACATATCTTTCACCTTAATTAATTATTTTAATGCTAATAATAATATATAGAGTTAATTACAATACCTTCGACAGTTAGATAAAATTTTTCAATAAGTAAAATCCTGTAATAAAATTAATATTGCAAAAAAGAATTAAAAAACAGGATTTGAAATAATTATGTCAGATTTAATAAAAATAATAAATAGTTTAGCAATATTTTTTCCAAGAAATTATGAAACTTTTTTATCAATAATAAAAGCAATGTTAATAATGAATGGTTCAAAAACAATGTTAAATATATCAAGATGGACAGATGAAAGTATTTGCTACAAAACGATAGAAAGATTTTACGATAGAAAAATACCATGGTTATTAATGAATTTATTTTTACTTGTAAATTTTTTAAAGTTAGATGGAGATTTATTAATCGTATCAGATGAAACAGTAGAAGGTAAAGCAGGGAAAAAAACAACAGGATTAGATAATTTTTTTAGTAGCATATTACAAAAACCAATAAAGGGCTTGTGTTTTTCAGGATTATCATTAATTTTATCAGATAAAAGGAAAAGTTATCCATTGTTAATGAATCAATTAATTTATACAGAATCAGAAAAAGAAACTTTAAAAAAAGCAAAAGAAAAAAGGAAAAACAAAATTAAATCTAAAAATAAAGTAGGTCGTCCCAAAGGTAGTAAAAATGGAATAAAAGTAGAACCTCCTTTAGTAGCAACATTTAGATTATTAGAAGGACAATTAGAAAACCTTATCAATGTTTTAAAAATAAAAATAAAGTATTTTTTAGGAGATGGAAAATATGCAAATAATACAGTTTTAAGTTTATGTAAAAAATATGGCTTATTGTTGATTTCAAAATTACAAAATAATTCAGCATTATTTTTTGAGTATAAAGATGAATATAAAGGTAGAGGAAGAAAAAGAATTTATGGTAAAAAGCTTGATTATACAAACATTCCATTAGAATATTTAGTTAAAGAAGAAACAAAAGAAAATACTATAACAAGAATCTATAAAATGGAATTATTAAGTAAAAGTTTTGATGATAAATTAAATGTTGTTATTGTTCAAAAAATTATTCATAAAAAAGTAGCTCATGTAATTTTTTTCTCAAATGATTTAACTTTAGATTATGAAAAGATAATTGATTTTTATTCTTTAAGATTTCAAATAGAATTTAATTTTAGAGATTCTAAAGAATTTTGGGGGCTTTCTGATTTTATGAATACTAAAGAAATTAGAGTTCATAATGCCTCTAATTTTGCTTTTTTTATGTGTAATTTATCAAATATTTTTTTAGAAAAATTTAGAGAAAAACAAAAAAATGATAAAGCTGGAATTAGAGATTTACTTTCATTTTTAAAAGCTGATTATTACTTCAATAGGAGTTTAAAATTATTACAGAAATTCAATACTAATATTTTTATTCCTGATGATATTGAAAGTATTACATCTATAGGTGCTATTCATGTATAATACCTGTCTAAGGTATTGTTAATTATTAGATTATTTTTTAAATGTAACTAGATTGTAACTAAGATATTTTATTATTATTATTTCTAAAAACTAAAAACTTTAAATTTTATAAAATTGAATTTTTTTATTGCTAACTTTTTTTAGTTTTTAATTGATATAATACTACTTGTTATTTTTAATAATGAGGTAAAAAATAATGGGACTTTGGGAAAAACTAAAAGGAGAAATAATTGATATTGTTCAATGGCTTGATGAATCTGGAGATACTATGGTTCATCGTTTTGAACGATATGGAAATGAAATAAAATATGGAGCAAAATTAGTAGTAAGAGAATCTCAAGTTGCTGTTTTTGTTAATGAAGGAAAATTAGCTGATATTTTTCAACCAGGAACATATACTCTACAAACTCAAAATATGCCTATTATGACAACACTCCAAAATTGGAGACATGGTTTTGAAAGCCCTTTTAAAGCCGAAGTATATTTTGTAAATATGAAATCTTTTACAGATAACAAATGGGGAACAAAAAACCCTATCATGCTTAGAGATCCAGAATTTGGACCAATAAGATTAAGAGCTTTTGGTTCTTACTCTATAAGAGTAAAAGATCCTGCTGCTATAGTTAGAGGAGTTTCTGGCACTAATGGAACTTTTACTGTAGATGGAATTTCAGAACAACTTAAAAATCTTATTATTACAAGATTTACAGATGCTATTGGTAAAAGTAAAATCCCAGCCTTAGATATGGCTGCTAACTATGTTGATTTAGGAGAAATTATAAAAAAACAAATATCTCCAGAATTTGAAAATTATGGTATAGAAATAACAACTATGCTTATAGAGAATATTTCTTTACCGCCTGAAGTAGAAGAAGCACTTGATAAAAGAACTAGTATGGGAATTATTGGTAATTTGAATGCTTATACTCAATTCCAAGCTGCAAATGCTTTAGAAACTTCGGCACAAAATGGAGGTTCTACATCAGAAATGATGAATATGGGAATGGGAATGGCCATGGCTGGACAAATGATGAATATGATGGGTAATATGAATAACTCTAATTTTGGAGCACAACAACCACCATCTTTTAATCAACCACCTGCATTTAATCAAGCTAATTTTCATGTAAATATTAATGGTCAACAACAAGGACCTTTTGATATGAATACGTTACAAGCTATGGTTAGAGATGGTAGATTAAAACAAGATACTTTTGTATGGAAAAATGGTATGCCAGAATGGAAACAAGCTAGTAGTGTAGCTGAATTAAATTCTTTATTTGCTCAAGTTCCACCTCCTATGTCTCCACCACCTGTTCAGACTGCTCCTCCGCCTATACAAACAGCTCCTAAAATAGAGTTTTTTGCAAATATTAATAATCAACAAACAGGTCCTCATGATTTTGAAGCTTTGAAGCAATTAGTTAATGATGGAAAATTAACTAAAGAAACTTTAGTTTGGAAAAATGGTATGGCAAATTGGGAAATGTCTAAAAATGTAGAAGAATTAAGTTCTATTTTTCCAATCACTCCACCACCTGTAATACCACCACCTGTTCAGACTGCACCTCCTCCAGTGCCAACTGCAACAGTTGTAACTCCACCTCCAGTAAATAGTGATATATTACTAAAAGAAGTACAAAAAGGACAAAAGCTTTCTATTAGCTCTGAAGTAGGTAGTTTAAACTTTAAAGCTGAAATAAATTGGGATAATTCTAACTCATCTAATTATGAAATAAGTACCAGTGCCTTTTTACTTTCTGAAAGAGGTAAATTGGAAGTAGAAGAAAATTTTGTTTTTTATAATAATAATACTTCTAAAGATGGTAGCGTTCAAATTTTAGATACTAAAGTACCAAATAAAAAAGTTTTTAGTTTAGATTTAGCTAAATGCTCTGATGATATTCAAAAAATCTTACTTATTTTAACTATAGATGAAGGTGATAAATTAGGACAAACAGCAGAAAATTTAAAAGATTTATCTATAAATATTTTTAATAACTCTGGAGTTAAATATAAAATACAAGGCTTAACTAAAGAAACTGCTATTATTCTTTTTGAACTTTATAAAAGAAATGGTGAATGGAAATTTCAAGGTGTAGGTGATGGTTTTAATTCAGGTTTACCTGCAATTATACAGCAATATGCTTCTGAAAATATAGATTTATAAAGGTAAGTTTATTAGTATGAGCCAAACTAAAGAAAAATCTAAGTTTTCTTGTTCAAACTGTGCAGCTGGCTTGAAGTTTGAACCAGGTGCAACAACTTTAACTTGTGAATATTGTGGAACAAAAAATGATATACCTGTAACACAAGAAGAACTTGATTCTATAGAAGAAGAAAGCTTAGAAGATGCTTTAGATCAAACTAAAGAAGATCCTAAAGAATTACAAGAAATTACTTCTGTAAAATGTACTTCTTGTGGAGCTGAAACTACACTTAAACCCAATGTAACTTCTGATGAATGTCCTTTTTGTGGTACAAGTTTAGTAATTGCTAATAAAAAATCTCAAAAAATAATTAAGCCTAAAGCTTTGTTACCAATAAAAATTACAGAAAAGCAAGCTAGAGATGCCTATAAATCTTGGATAGGATCTTTATGGTTTGCTCCTAATAAAGTTTTGGAGTACTCAAGAGTAGAAGGTAAAATACAAGGCATTTATTTGCCTTTTTGGACATTTGATTTTAATACTTATACAGATTATACAGGTCAAAGAGGTGATAATTATACTGTAACAGAAAATTATACTGAATATGAAAATAATAGACCCGTAACAAAAACTAGAACTGTAACAAAAACTAGATGGACTCCTACCTCGGGTAATGTTGAAAATGGTTTTGATGATATTTTAGTTGTAGCTACTAAATCTTTACCTAAAGATTATTTAGAAAAACTAGAACCTTGGGATTTAACTAGTTTATCTCCTTATAAAGATGATTATCTAAGTGGTTTCAAAGCTGAAAGTTACCAAGTTTCTTTAGAAAATGGATTGGAAGATGCAAAAAAAATCATTCATGATGATATTACAGAATCTATAAAAGAAGATATTGGTGGAGATTTACAAACAGTTTTTACTCAAAATACTTCTTATGAAGATTATACTTTCAAACATATTTTATTACCTGTATGGACAAGTGCTTATAGATATAATGGTAAATTATATAGATTTATTATTAATGCACAAACAGGTGAAGTACATGGAGAAAGACCTTATAGTTATGCAAAAATAGTATCGGCTGTTATTGCTGCAACTTTAGCTATAATAATAGTTTTTTCTATGTTATCTAAATCTTCTCCTAAAGTAACTAATCAAAATAATATAACCCCAACATCTAGTTATACTCAGCAAAATAACTATAATAATACTAATAGAACCAATAGTACTTTAAATACTATAAATAATACTATGAATGCTGTGGGTGCAGGTGCAGCTATTTATGGAGCTATTAAAGGTAAAAAGCCAAGAACTGAAGTTAAAACTAAAAAAGATAAATCTTATAAAGTTTATTCTTCTACTAAAAAAGCTAAATCTTATTCTAAAAAAAAGTGATCTAAAATACTTTTTGTTAATCAATATTAAATTATTAAGTTTATTTTATAAACACAAGTTGACTTTTAGTTAAGATACATTTAAAATTCTATTAATACACATTTTTAGCCGTACTTTTCGGAGTTACTACATGAAAAAAATAGGTAAAATCTCATCTCTTGTTTTGTCAACAATTTTGGTAGGAATGTCATTCGCTTGTTCTCAAAATGTTCAACAAGAACAAATATTTCCAAACCAAGTAGATTCTTCAATTTCTTCTTCAAATGAAAAAGGTTTTATAGCTAACAGAAACTTTTCTGAAACTGGATATACTATTTTAAAAATATTTTATACTAATAAAAAACAAATTCAAACTCTTAATGAATTAGGACTTGATGTTTGGACAGTTCAAAATGGTTTTGTTATTGGTCAAGCTAATCAAGAAGTAATGAGAAGATTAAAATTAAATACTCAATTAAAAATTGAAATGTTAAGCCCTAAAGAGGGCATGTCAGTTTTAAATACTTTTGATCCTCAATATCATACCTACGAAGAAACAGTAACCGATTTAAAAGGATTTGCTTCTAAATATCCAAATTTAGCACAAATGATAGATATTGGAGATACATGGGAAAAGAAAAAAGGTATAGCAAATAGAGACCTTTGGGCAATGAAAATTACTGGTAAAGGAGATGGAGCTAAAAAACCTGGTATTGTATTTTTTGGAAATCACCACGCAAGGGAATTGGTAACTGTTGAAATTCCTTTAAAATTAATTAATCATTTACTTGAAAATTATGGTAAAAATGCTGATATAACCAATATGGTTGACAATACTGAAATATGGATAGTTCCTATGGTTAACCCAGATGGACATACTTTAGCAGAAAAAGGTCAAAACTGGAGAAAAAATAAAAATGATAATAAAGATATGGGAGCAGGTTCTGCATTAGGGGTTGACCTTAATAGAAACTACGGATATCAATGGAATACAGGTGGTTCTAGTGGTAGCACATCTTCTGATACTTTCCATGGTAAAGAAGCTTTTTCTGAACCAGAAACACAAGCTACCAGAGATTTTATGAATTCTCATACCAATTTAAAAATTATGATGTCTTATCATAGTTTTAGTAACCTTATTCTATGGCCTTGGGGTTGGTCAAATGATCCATCTCCAGATGCTAAAAAGTTTGAAACTATAGGTGGTAAATTAGGTGCTAATTCTGGCTACAAACCAGAGCAAGCTTCAGAATTATATATAGCATCAGGTATTACAGATGATTATGCTTATGGTAAATTAAAACTTTTATCATTCACTACAGAAATTGGAGCTTGGGGTGATGGTTTTGATCCTCCATATTCTAAAGTTGAACAATTCTGGAAAGAAAATTTACCAAATGCTTTATATTTGATAAAATTAGCTGGTGAAAATCCTATGAATACAGAAGCTTGTTTTGGTCCTGATATAAAATCTGTTTCTAAATCTGGAAGTTCTTTCTTTGTTAACTTTGATCAAAAATATGATAATGAAGTTAAAGCTGTTGAATATTTTACATCTAAACCTTCAGCTCCTGGTAAAGGAAAACAAGTTAATGTTGATGATAAAGAATCATTTAAATTAGATATAACAGAAAAAATTGATAACAATACTGTTTATATCAGAGCTCAAGGTAAAAATGGCAAATGGGGTCCTATTACTGCTGTTAGTACAAAATAAAATTTGTTTTATTTAATCTCCTAAATGCTTTAAAACTTATTAAGGTATTTAAAAATAAAGTTAAGCCTCCTAAAACAGGAGGTTTTATTTTGTCTAATTTTGCTCAATAAAAAAAGCCTTTGTTTCATAAAACAAAGGCTTTTTTGTTAATTCCTTAAGGAGTATAAGGAACTTGTGTATTTTTTGCTATTATTTTTTCATAAGCATCTATTTCTTCTGGTTTTGGAGTGTAACCTTGTTGTATTTTATCAAGAAGTTGTAATGCCCATGTTAGCTCTTGATTATTAGGATCTGGATTTATAGATACATTTCCTGAATTATCTGTTTTATTAGTATTTTGTTGTACTTGTTGAACATCTACAGGTTGCTGAGTATTTCCAGAGTTACCACTTAAAGCTTGAGCTCTGTTATAAATATCATCGTATTTAGCAGATTCTTCTGGAGTTGCTTCATATTTCTGATTGTTAACTTTATTTTCTAAATCTTGTGCCCATAATAACTCTTCTCTAGTAGGAGGTGTTATATTCCCTGTTTTTGAAGGTTTATTTGTTTCTACTGGAGCTTGTGTTTCTAAATTTTCTTCAGCTTTAGGTTGTGTTTGTTTCTTAGGAGCTGGTTTTGGTTTAGAAGCATTATCAACTCTTAAATCTACAGTATTATCAACACTTTCTTTATTATAAATTTTACCATTAGCAAAAATATAATTACCAGCTTGAGCAGGATCTAAATTAGGAGCATAAATAGCTTTTGCACCTACTAATCCAAGTTCCCCTACATAATTTTTATTGTTTTTAGCAGCATCATTTACAATCATTTGACTTACTAAATTACCACCTACTGCTGCATAAAATACATGTTCTCTTGGGAATGGTGTACTAGGATGAGATTTTTTCCAGTCATTCATTGCAGAACCAACTTTACCAAAAACTTCTACTGTATTTCCATGATTAGGATCTTTATTTTCTACTTGAGCTGGTTTTTTAGGCCCTTGAGTTTCTTCTACATTTTCAGATTTAGGTTCACCAAACATTTGAACTCTATCAAAAATATTATTAAATCTGATAGCTTCTTCTTTGTTTGGTTTATAGTTTTGAGTACTAATTTTATTTTGTAAATCTAATGCCCAAGCAAATTCTTCCTTAGATACAGGACCATTACCTATAGCTACACTAGGTTTATCAACTTTTTCTGGGGCTTTAGTTTCTTCAGCTTTTTGTTGCTTAGCTAATTCTATAATTTTATTATATTTAGCTTCTTCAGCAGGGGTAGGTTCATAACCTTTTGATACTTTAGCAGCTAAATCTTTAGCCCAAGCTATATTTTCTTCAGTTAACTCGATTTTTTCTTCTTTTGGTTGAGTTTGCATCTGAGTAGTTAATTGAAGAATTCTGTTATATTTAGCTTCTTCAGCTTTTGTAGGATTATGTCCTGCTTTTACCATTTCTGCAAAGCTTTTTGCCCAATCAATGTCTTGTTGGGTTAATTGTTGTATTTGCCCAGATGAAGGTTGATTTTTAGCAGCTTGTTGTTTAGCTCTTATTTCATTATATTTAGCACTTTCAGCTTGAGTTGGTTTATGACCACTTTTTACTGCTGATAAAAAGTTCTTTGCCCAATCTAAATCAGCTTGAGTAGGAGCGTTACTAGCAGCTTGTTGCTCTAAACCAAGATTACTTCTAACTTGGTTTGCCATATTCATTCTATTTCTAATACTTTCATATTTAACAGACTCATCTTTAGTTGGAGGATATCCAAATTTAGATACTTTTTCACTTAGATTTTTTGCCCAATTTATTTCATCTTGAGTAACAGCAGGTATATAAGTTCCTTGGGTAATATTTTCATTTGGATTAAGTCTAGAAGATACATTAGAATTTAAAACTCTCCATGTTTCAGGTGTAACTATAGAACTATAAGATATTTGACCATTTTTAGTTAAAAAACCATCATTAACACCTACTGTTCTTTTAAAATCTACAACCGCTTTTTCTGTTGCATCTCCAAATTTACCATTAACAGTAATGTTATAACCCATTAATTTTAATTTTTTTTGTAAATCAGTTGTTTTTGTTACATCTGTAGTTCCTGCTTGTAAATATCCATCTGGGTTCATTTCCATAGATTTTTGGAACACAACATATTTTTGTATATTTTCATCAGATTGATAAACATCTTTGGTTTTTAACATCATTCTATCAAAAAAACCAACTTTTACATCAGGAACAGGTCCACTTTTTTGATTATTTATGGAAACACCATCTTTTTTAAATTGAGGTTGATTTTCTTGTGCAGCATTAACTTGTCCCTGATTTTGAGACTGTTTATTTGTAACTTCACCAGTATTATAGGTTTGTCCTACACTTACATTATTTACGTTTACCATAATTTGTTATTTCAAATAAAAATAAAAACCTATCTATATTATAGTATTTTAATTACAAAATCTTACTTATTTTTAGTTAAGAAAAAATTAATTTTAGTTAAATAAAAACTTAAAAAACTTTTTTAAGCTTACTCCTAATAAAAATAATTTTAATTTATAGTTCTTTTTTTATCCAAGTGTTATAATTACTTAGTATTTTTTGTAAAAAACAAATATTTTTTCTAAGAAAGAATAAATTTATGAATGAAATAAAATTTTCTCAGTCTGGTTGGAATTCTCTAATTTCTGACAATTTTACTTTTGAAAATATTAGAATAGTAACTCAAGCTATTTGTAATTATTTTAGAAAAACTCAAAATTATATAGATAATTTTCCGCCAAGACTTTCAATTGGTTTTGATAGCCGATTTATGGGAAGTAGATATGCTGATATTGTTTCTGAAGTAGTAACTAAAAATGGTTTTGATGCTTTTTTATCAGATAGACCTAGTACTACACAAGCACTCTTTTGGAGCGTAAAAACACTTACTTTAACCGGTGGTATTATGATAACAGCAGGTGATTTACCTTATGAGTATAGTGGTATGAAAGTTTGTAATACTCAAGGTTCTATTCTTAGAGATAAAATAACTGCTGAAATAGAGGCTGATATTGAAACTATAAAACAAGAAGGTATTCCTGATTTACCTATAACACCTGGTGAAATAACAGAATTTAATCCTAGACATTATTATTTTCATCAAATAGGTAATTCTGTTAATTTATCTAAAATAGGTAAAGCTGGTATTGATATTACTGTAGATACCTTTAATGGTGCAGCTTCTAACTATGTAAGAGATTTATTAATAAATTATGATTGTATGGTAAGAGAACTAAATAATAAAGTTTCTTCTCATGATTTTATGGGTTTTACACCTAATTTAAATAAGAAAAATTTATTTAATTTACAACAAACGGTCATTTCTCCAAGAAGCAGTTTACAAGCTGGTTTTGCCATTGATGGTGATGGAGGAAAAATGAAAGCTATTGATATTTCTGGCAGTATTTTATCAGATGAAGCTATTTTTTGTATTATTCTAAAACATCTTTTTGAAAATAAAGGTATAAAAAAAGGTATTGTTAAACCATCTTCAGAAGGAAAACTAATAGATAAATTATGTGCAAGATATAGCTTACCTGTAATAGATTCTAAAGTTAAAGATGGTAGAAATATTAGTGAAGCTATAAGATCTAATGATTGTATAATGGGAAGTACTTTAGATGGAGATTATCACATTAATCTTAATCATATCTTAGAAAAAGACGGTGTTTTAGCTACCTTATTAGTTTTAGAAGCAATGGCCCATTATAAGCAAAATCTTAACTCTTTATATAATCAAATTTGCCAAGAAGTTGAATAATAATTTAAAAATAGTTAGTTAGTTAATACTTTTAATAAAATAATTAAAAAATAAAAAATGTATGTAAATTGGGAAGCAATAAAAAAACCTAGTTCTAGAATTATCTTATTAGATATTTTAATGCTTCTTATTGCACTAATAAATTTAGCTATTTTTTCTTTTGATTATACTTATTTAACTTTTAGAAACTTCTACTACAATTATATTCCTTTTGTTACATCTTATGACAAAATAAAAGGTATAGAACCACACGATTTTACTCAAGATTACTTAGAGAAAGCTAAAATATTTTTTGACACGTCAAATTCAAAAATAAATGAAGTTTTAAGTGCAGAATTAATAAATCTATCTTTTAAAATGATAGATGAAGATCCATTTAAACCTGCTGGAAAAAGTGGAGAACTAGAAGTTATAAAATCAAGAGTAAAAAGTTTTGCTAAAGTAGATAATTCTGATAAATCAATGAGACCAAGTAAAAAAGCTTTTCAAACTTTTTGGAATATGAAAACAATTGATGTTGAGAATAGAAAAGTATTTTTCTATTCTGAAATAGAACCAATAATGAAAACAAATTATTGGAGAAAAATAGATCGTTCTGGAAATTATGTTGATTATTATATTTTGATAGATTCAGTTTTTGTTACTATTTTTGTAATAGAATTTTTATTAATGTGGAGATTTGCCATAAAAAGATTTGGAGATGATCAAAAAGTACTTTACCCTGTTTATCATTGGTATGATATAGTTAGTTGTATCCCTTTACAACAATTTAGAGTTTTAAGACTTATTAGAGTTGTTTTTGTTTATATGAGATTAGTAAAAAAAGGTATTATTGTTCCTACAGATAACCCTATAAAAAGACTTATTTCTAAATATAATCAAATCATAACAGAAGAAATTTCAGCTCAAGTATCACTTCAAATTCTAACAGATATAGAAGAAAAAACTAAATTAGGTGTAAATAAAACTATTATAGAAGAAAGTATTGTTCCTCATAAAGAAATTATTAAAGCTGTAGTTGTTAATAATATTCAAAAAATAGGTATTAAAATGGTAAAAGAGAATAAAGATAATATTGTTGATTTTGCTACTTTAATTACAAGAAAAACTATTTTTGATACTCCAGAATATAAAAAAATAGCTAAAATACCGATAATAAAAGATAAGCTAGAAGAGTTTTTATCTCAGAAAAATTTATCAAAAGTTATAAATGAGCATTCTGAAAATATTACAGAAAATTTAGAAGAAACTTTGCATACACCTGTAGGAGAAAAATTTTTAAATGACTTAGTAGATGCTATTTTAGATGAAGTAATTTTAACTATGCAAGATAAAACAGTTCAAGAATTAATAGAAAAAATAAATTTACAATTTATTGCAGAATTAAAAGAAAGTACTAGTTTTAGAAAATGGAAGCAAGTAAAATAACTTCTAACAAGCTAAGATAAAATCTCTATAGAATCCCCCAATTTTATTATTCCTGTATTTTCTACAAGCATATTTTGACCAAAAATAACTTTATTATTAATAGTTCTAAATGAAGCTAATGTTTTTAGAGGTTCTTTATCTAAAATCAAACCACTTTCTTGGTCTATGGTTGTTACTACACACCTTTCACAAGGTTTTACTATATGAAAAACACAAGTACCTATTTTTATTTTTGTCCAAGTATCTTCTTGAAAAGGAATACCACCTGAAATTACAATATTTGGTCTAAATCTATTCATTAATATTTTTTTTTCTAATTTTGAGTTTAATTCATTTAAAGATTCTTCTGATATTATTAAAAAAGGATATCCATCTGCAAAGCTAACATTACTATTACCTAAAACATCATAATCTGGGTTAACACTTCTTTTTGTTTCTTCTGGCATAAAAGCTATTTTACAATTTATACTTAAAAAAGCACTTATTTTTTTATTAATACTTTCATCAGCAACTAAAGCTTTACAGGTACTACGCCAAACTTTTACTTCTATATAATTTTTTTCTTTTGGATTAAAAGGAATAAATATGTCACCAATTTCTTTATTAAATAAGTTTATACCCTTGGTTTCTATAGTTGTTTTTATAGTTGATAATTTTGGAAATTGTCTTTGTGTTATAAAATGATTATTTTCATCAACTAAAATAAATAATCTATCATTTTTTAATCCTATTTTAGTTACTTCAGTTTCTTTTAAAGATATTCCTCCAAAAGATTTGACTGGATATATATTAATTTCGCTTAATTTTAAATTTTGCATATTTTTATAGGTTAATTTTATTATTTAATAGTTAATTATAAGCAAAAAAAAACTACCTTTATAAAGGTAGTTTTTTTATTATTTAAATTATTCGTTACCAGAACTAGAATAAAGTCTGCTTGCAATTGTTTCAGCTTGTAATGCAGAAAGAACAACGTGATTGCTTTCTGTTATGATAACAGCTCTTGTTTTTCTTCCATAAGTAGCATCAACTAATTTATTAGAATCTCTTGCATCTTGGATAATTCTTTTGATTGGAGCAGAGCTAGGAGCAACAACTACAACTACTTTATCAGATGATACAGCATTACCGTAACCTATATTAACTAAATTCATTTTAATTTCTCCCTATTTAGCGTTAAAATAAAAAATATACTTCTTAAATATAATATATTATATATGATAAATTGACAATACGTATTTTGATGATTTTTTCAATTAATTAAAAAAAATTGTACCTTTTATCAAAAAAAAATGATTTTAGTATCACTATTTTTGCAACTTTTGTTTATATAGTACTAATTAAAAAAAAATTCAGTTATATATGTCTATTTTTTTTATGATATAGATCAAATAATTTTAGCTCTATTTTTTAGAAAATTGCTCTAAAATTTTATTATAAACAGGAATTGGAAGAAATTTAGATATAATTTTTTCCCACCCTTCTGGTCCAACTAAACCTTTTACAAAACTAGAACTAATTTCTGATATTTCTCTAGGAGGCATCAAAAAAATAGTTGATATTTGATTATTTAAATCTCCATTTACATTTCTCATTCTTCTTTCAAACTCATAGTCAGATTCACTTCTAATTCCTCGTAAAATATATTTACAATTCATTTGATCTGCATATTTTATAAGAAATTGATTTTCAAAATGACAAATTTTTATATTTTTCAAATCCTTAGTTGATTTTTCTATTAAAGAAATTCTTGTTTCTAAATTAAAAGTGTATTTTTTTTCAGGGTTTATGCCAACAGCTACTATTAATTCATCAAAAAGTTTTGCTCCTTCCCTGATCATATACATATGTCCTTCAGTTAAAGGATCAAAGCTTCCTGCATATACAGCACGCACTATTTTTTCTCGACTCAATTTGGTTAAACTCTCTTTATTTTTATAATATTTTAAAGGTTATATTGTTTTTATTTTTGCTTAATTATAATTTTTGCATAAAAAAAAACAAAAAGTATATAATTTTAATAATTAATATTAATATTTACTTTTTGTTTTTATATTTTCAAATTCAAATTGCTCGTATCAAAAAATTATTTATAATTTAACTAACAATTTATATTATTTAATTATTTTATTTTAGCTAAAACATCTGATGTTATATCAAGGCCACCAAAAAACATAGCTTGTTTATCAACAACATAAGTAAGTCCTTTTTGTTTTGCTATATCCTTAACAGCAGCTTCAACTTTAACTTTTAATGAATCTCTTAATTTTAAAAGATTTTTTTGTTTTGAATCTAAGGTTTTTCTTGCATCAGATTCTTTTTTATCTAATTCACTTTTAAATTGCTTATAAAGTTTTTCTAATTCTTCTTTAGATTTTTTTTGTTGCATAGCCTGTTGAAGTTTATTTTGTCTATCAATAAGCTCTTTTTTTAAGTTTTCTTCTAATTTAGATACTTCTTGCTCTGCATTTCTTAATGCTGAATATAAAGAACTTTTTTGTATAATAGTTTGTGTATTTAAAACACCAATAGATTCTCCAGCTTTTGCTTGAGAAGGACTAATTATATTTAAACCTAAAAATAAAGTACATACAGTTGTTATTATTATTTTTTTCATATTTTTTTCCTTTTTTTAATAAATTAGAAATTATAAAACTTACATTAGTTCTTTTAACTTCTAACTTCTAACTTTTTTACTATTTTATTTTTTTTATTACATCTTCTGTAATATCATTACCACCAAAAAGAACAGCTTGTTTATCTACTACTACATCTAATTTTTTATCTTTAGCAACATCTTTTATAGCAGTTTCAACTTGAGTTTTTAATTTATTACTCATATCTTCTAATTCTTTTTGTTTTTTTTCAGAAAGATCTTGTCCTTCTTTTCTTTTTTGTTCTAATTCATCTTGAAATTTCTCTTGCATTTTTCTAAGTTCTTCATCACTTACTTTTTTTGCTCTAGCTTCTTCAAGTAATTTAGATTTATACAAAGTTTCTTTTTTTAAATCTTCTTCTATTTTTGCTACATCTTTTTTAGCATTTCCTAATGCTTCAAATAATTTACTGGTTTCAAATATTTTTTTGGTATCAACTACACCTACTCCATTAGCAAATGCTGATAAAGGAATAGTAGATAACATTAAACTTAAACCTATTTTTAAAAAACTTTTTTTCATAAATACTCCTTAAAATTTTTGACCTATACTAAAATGAAATTGTGCACCTTTTGATAAATTAAATGGTTGAGTAATATCTCTTATACCATAATCAGCTCTTAAAGAACCTAAAGGTGTTTCTAATCTTAAACCTGCTCCAAAACCGTATCTTATATTACTATTTAATAGAAAATAATTATAACTTTTGGGATCTGTATTACCAAAATTATCTTCAGACCAATCTCTAGGATCTAATTTAATATTAGATGAAGATATCTTAAAATTTTTATCCCAAAAATTTCCAGCATCAAAGAACAGTACTCCAGATACTATATTATAAATTGGAAATCTTAATTCTGCACTACCAACTATAGAGGCTTCTCCACTTAAATAACCATTTTCTGGCCAACCTCTTATGGTATCAAAAATACCAGAATAAAATCTTTCATATAATGGTATTTGTGGTTTTTCTTTTCCAGATGAATCAAAATTAATTATATTACTTGTTCCTAATAAATATCCACCTCTTACACCTAATGCGAATGTAACTTTATCTAGGAAAGGGATTTTTTCTGTAAAAGGAATTGGAGAATATTTATTAAAAGTTCCAAAAAACTTCCAATAGCTTAAATCTCCAAAAGAGGGTTCAATTGAAATAGAGTTATTCCAACCATCTCTAGGATTTGCAATAAAATCTCTAGTATCATAAGAAAATGATAAACCTACAGCAAAACGATTATCAAAACCATTATTACTAGCTGGTAAATCTAATTTTATTTTATCATTGGTATATTTATCAAAACCTCCTTTTATATCAGTAGCTAATTTTTTCTCAGAATCTATTTTAGAAGTGTTTAAATCATTATAAGTTTTAATAATTGTAGTTGGTTTTTTATCTTTATCTAATAAAGTATTACCTTTTTCATCTTTTATAAGTTTTATAGTTAAATCATCTACTCTAGGTATAGCAGGTTCAATTCTTTCTGCTCTCATAGAAAAAGCGACTCTCCAAGGAGAAGTTAATGGATCTCCAAATAAAGCTCTACTAAAATTAAAAGAAGCTCCAGTTCTGTCATTTACTAAGTAATAACGGTATTCAGCATTACCTCTATCAAAATTATAATTAAAGTTAGCTAAATCTTGGAAATAACTACCTTGTCTATTTCTATAGATACTAAAGCCTACTCCTGTTCTTGGTGGTAAAAATTGTGGTAAAAACCAAGGATCATACCATTCTATTTTGCCTAAATAGTTTGCTCCACTAGTTCCTAAGAAACCATTACCAGCTTGTAATTCTAATCCTACGTTTTGACCTGTTCCAAAAACATTACTATAAGCTAATGAAAAATTTCCTACTATTCCATCTCTAGTATTATAACCCGCTCCTAAATTAACAGAACCAGTATTTTTTTCTTTTACTTCTATAGTTAAAACGATATGATTTTTATTTTTTTCACCTGGAGTATATACTGGGTTTACGGTCTCAAAAAAATTAGTATTATATATTCTTCTTAAATCATCTTTTAAAATATCAAAATTTAAAATATCTCCTTCTTTTAAACGAACTTCTCTTAAAATAACTTCTCTTTTTGTTAAATTATTCCCTTTAAGCTCTATTTTTTCAATAAGACCTTCGTTAATAACCAAATCTAATCTTCCATCTGGACTAAGTTGTGGAACTACAGAAACAGCTTGATAACCTTGTTCATTATATAATTTTCTAATATTTTCTATAGCTTCTCTTGCATCATTATAGTTAAGTGTTTTACCTAACTGCTCATGAAAATAACCTTCAACTTTATCTGATTTTACTACAGTATTACCTTTTACTGATACTTTATTTAACTTATCATTTTCATGAACAGTAAATATAATTCTAAAACCATCTAAATAAGGTTCTTTAGAGGCTGTTAAATCTTCTTTAAAAATACCTAAACCATATATTCTTTGTAAATCTTCTTTTATTTGTGAAGGATAAATAGAATCTCCTACTTTCATCATTACAACTAATAAAACAGATTCTTTTTTTTCTGTACCACGAACAGCAACATCAGTAACCTTTATTTTTTCAAAATCATCTAATTTTGGTAAAGTTAGATCTGTAGATGTTTCTGTTTTTAAATCAGGCACCTTTATATCTATAGCTTTTGCTTTGTTAGAAAAAGAAGCTACACATAAAAATGTTAGCAAAAATAAGCTTTTTTTCATTAATTCTTGATCCTCGCTTTTGTTTAACTTTTATTTAAATTTAAATCAAATACATTTTAAATTAAAACTTACAAGATGTTTAAGATATTTAATAAAAATTATTTTTTTTATCATATTATTTTTATTTAAAATTAGATAACTTATACTAAATTAATTATTTTTTTACTTTATATCAATTTTTTATAAAAATAGAATAGAAAAATACTTATTTCAGTTAAAAGTAAAAAACAATGGGTTAAATATAAAATACACAGATATTAATGAGTAATGATTAAATCTTTTTATTTAACATTATAAAAATATATATTTAATATTTTATTAAAAAATGAGTTACATTTCATTATATTTTTACTTTTAAAATTTTACTTGCTTTTGGTATTTTTATACTAAAAATTACTTATTTATATTTTTAAAGTTTAGGTGAAAAAATGAAATTTACAAATTTAATCCTTTCTACCTTTTTAGTAGCATCTTTAGGAGCTTGTTCTAATCAACTTCCTACAACACAAGTAAATTCATCTACAGACACTGAAGTAGCTTCTTTTTCTGTTGAATCATTAACTCCAGAATTACAAGCTAAATATCCTGATCTTAAAAAAGAGTTAGATGCCTTAAAAGATTTACCAAAAGATCAAAAGAAAACAAAAATGGATGAACTTAAGAAAAAATACCCTGAATTAGCAACAATGAAAGGTCACGGTAAAGGTGGTTTTGGTAAAGGTGGTTTTGCCGGACACCCAGGTAAAGGTGGTTTTGGCAAAGGAGGATTTGGAGGTCCAGGTTTTGGAATGGATTTAGCTAAAGATAATCCTCAATTAAAAGCAGATATGGATGCTTTAAGAAAAAAACAAATGGATGAAATGAAAGCTCTTTTAGATAAATATCCTGATGTAAAAGCTAAAATGGAAGCTAAAAAGAAAGAAATGATGGATAAATTAAAACAAAGTAATCCAGAGTTAGCAGCAGAACTTGAAAAATTACAAGCTCAAAATCTTTCTCAAGAAGAAATGATGAAAAAAATGAAAGAATTGCATGATAAATACGGCAAAAAAGGAATGCCTCAAAAGAAGTAATCTTAAATCGTATTTATATAAAAACTACTATTTAATAAGCGATACCCCTTAAGGGTATCTTTTTTTTCCTAATTTTTTAGAGTCAAATTTTGTTATAATATAAAATAATTTAAAATATTTAATTTAGAGGTTTTAAGTATTGAATATCGAAATAGATAAGAATATTAAGGTATTTCTTTCTTTTGATGAAATAAGAAATATTTTTCATAAATTTTCTAAATTACCTAATTTTTCAATTCAGGAACTTGGATTTTCTGAAGATCAAAATAATATTGAATTATTATCTTATATAAAAAATTCTGAGATAAAAAATAATATTTTACTTTTTGGTGGTGAAGATGCTTCAGAACCTATTTTTTCTCAAACTATTGTTTGGCTTATTTCAGAACTTTCTAAAAATGATTCTTTTATTCATAATTTTAATTTAAATTGGTATTTTATCAGTTGTATTAATCCAGATGGTTATATAAAAAACAAAGGATGGTTTAATCAGGTTGGAGATTTAAAAAGTTTTTTGGAAAACTCTTGGGAAGATTTACATTCTAGGATGATTTTTTGGAAAACAGAAGAACGTATTGAACATAAATTATTAGAAAAAGCAATTGATATAGCTAAGCCTATGCTAATTTATAATATGCACGATGAAAGCCATTTCCCTGCTGATGGCTATAAATTTATGTTTTCAACACCTATTGATTTAAAATTACTTAAAACACATCTCAATAAAATAAAACAGTTTATGGATATATCTTCTGAGGAGTTAGTTATAACAGATTCTTACGGAAATAACCCTAAATTTAGTATTTATTATGCTTTAAAAAATTATGAAAATACATTTATTTTTGGTAATGAATCTTGTGGTTATAAATTAGTTGATAATATTGCTCCAAAAATTTTTATTGATACTAATGATGAATTATATAAAGCTTTAAAAGATTATAAAAAACTTCAATTGGATAATTATAATAATATACTTGATAGTTCTATTTTTCATACTAATTTATTGATTAAATCTATTGAAGAGAAAGAAGAATTTAATACTAAAATGCTTTCTATTACAGGATATGGTCTTGAGTATCTAATTAATTTAGAAATTAATGATGCAAAAAAAATAAAGAGTATTTTTCTTAATCATATTAATAAATATTTTAAAGATACTTATAAGCCAATTCCTGTTTGGCAACAAGTATTTACTCAACTTGATTTTTTATTTACTATGCTAAATATAAAAGAAATATAAAAAAGGTAGTTATTTTCTTATTATTAATAATTTATCTATCTATAGTTTTTTGTAAATGCTCAGGATATCTTTCACCTTGTATTTTTATTTTTGAAGATGTTTCTTCAAGTTTTTTTATTTCTTCTTTTGAAAGTTCAATTTTAACAGATTCATTATTTTCTTTTAATCTGTTAATTTTAGTAGTTCCTGGTATTGGTACAAACCAAGGCTTCTGAGCTAGTATCCAAGCTAAAGCAATTTGAGCAGGGGTAGCATTTTTATTTTCTGCAAATTCTTTTATAACATCTACTAAGGCTTGATTATTTTTTCTAGCTTCGATTGAAAAACGAGGTGAATTAGTTCTAAAATCAGTACTATCAAATTGAGTTTTTTCATCTATTTTACCAGTTAAAAATCCTCTACCTAAAGGACTAAAAGGAACAAAACCTATTCCTAGCTCTTCTAAAGTTGGAATTATTTCAATTTCTGGCTCTCTCCACCATAAAGAGTATTCACTTTGTAATGCAGCAACAGGTTGAACAGAATGAGCTTTTCTAATATTTTTTATGCCTGCTTCAGAAAGACCAAAATATTTTACTTTTCCTTCTCTAATTAATTCTTTAACAGTTCCTGCTACTTCTTCTATTGGAATACTTGGATCTACTCTGTGTTGATAAAACAAATCAATTACTTCTATATTTAATCTTTTCAAAGATTCTTCACAAACTTTTCTTATATTTTCTGGAGAACTATTAAGACCTCCATATATTCCAAATTTAGTAGCTATAACTACTTCGTCTCTATATGGAGCTAAAGCCTCACCAACTAATTCTTCATTGGTATAAGGACCATATACTTCTGCTGTATCAAAAAAAGTGATTCCTTGTTCTATGGCAGAATGAATTAATTTTATCATCTCTTTTTTATCATGAGCAGGACCATATCCAAAACTCATACCCATACAACCAAGTCCTAAAATAGAAACTTCTAATCCACTTTTTCCTAATTTTCTTTTTTCCATACTTTTCTTTCTTTATTATAAATAATTTTTTTATTAGCTAATAATTAGCTATTATTACAAAATCTTAGAAGTTATATTTATTTTATTAAACATAATACAATGATTTAACTTTATTTATCATTGATTTATTTAATAAATCATTAAAATAATTTTCTTTTTCATAAAATTCTAAGTATTTTTTATAAGTTTCTAAATTATTTATATCTATATTTTTATATTCTAAACGAATAAAATATTTATCATTATCTTTTAACAAAAAGCCTGCTTCTAATAAAATATCTGTAATATATTTAAAATAAGATGTTTTAAAATCTTCTATTTGATAACAAGTAAAAATAAAATTTTTAAGTGAAGTACTATTTAAATATAATGAGTTAATAAAAGATTTTATTATTATAGAATCAATTTTATTACTTACTTTATTATTATGAAATAAATAAACTTTTTCTGGTGCTAATAAATTAAAAATATAATTTAAATGCTCTTTTTCTTCTGGTAACTCGAATAAAATAAGAGCTTTTTTTTCACCTTCTAATAATAGTTTTTTTAATTCTTTCTCAAAATCAAGTTCTTTTTTAGTAAAAATATTAAAAGCTATATTATTACCTTCTTTTAGAATTTTTAATAAATTATCTTTATTTAGTTCTAAATCTCTAAGATCTATAAACTCTATATTATTATAGTTAAATTCTTCTATTTTATTTAAATTTAAAAAGTTAATTTTATTTTTACCTAAAAAATTATAGATATAGCCATTATCAGAGATATTTTTAACTTCTTCAATATTAAAATCTAATTCTATTAATTCATCTTTTATTTTATTAATATTAAATGAAGTTGTTTCTTTTTTATTATCTTGTTTTATTTCTATAGCTCTTAGCCTTAATTGATTTTTTAACTCAATTTTTGATTCATTAATTGAATAAACTAAATCTATATTTTCTTCTAATGGAAAAAGCTCTGCTTTATTCCAAAAAGCAGTTTTTATCTTTTTATTTTTACCTCTAGATTCAAAAAATAAATGATTTCCATCTTTACTTACATATTGAGAGTTTTTATTTACTCTAACATTTTTAGCATAAATTAATGGTTCTGGATTATCTAATCCAAAAGGTTCTAATTCTTGTAACTCTCTAAATAATTGATAGTTAATTTCATCAATAGGTATTTCAACTTCTAAAGTAATTTGAGGTTGTAAAGTACTATTATTTAGATTATTTTCTGCATATTCAAGAACTAAATTTTTAAATTCGCTAATTTTATTAGTTTCCAAAGACCAACCTGCTGCTCCTGCATGACCACCAGATTTAATTAAAGAATTAGAGCAAGATTTTAGACAATCGACTAAGTGAATATTTTTACTTCTAGCAGACCCTCTAGATGTTTCTCCTTCTATAGCTGTAATAAAAACAGGTCTATTATATTTTTCCAATAATTTAGAGCATATTATACCTATAACCCCATGATGAAAATTTTCTCCAGAAATAAAAATAGCTTTTTCTTTTTCTAAATCTATTTCTTTTTTTATCATTTCTTCTATTTCTAAATAAGTTTTTTCACATAAAACTTGTCTTTCTTTATTAATTATTTCAATTCTTTGAGCTATTTCAAATGCTTCTTCTTCTTTTTCTGCCAAAATTAAATCTAAAGAAATTAATGCTTTATTCATTCTGCCAGTAGCATTCAATCTTGGAACTATCTTGAAAGAAACATCTTGAGCATTTAAGTTATCTTTATTTACTCCAGCCATTTCCATTAATTTTAAAAGTCCAATTTTATTAGTATTTCTTAGTTTTGTTAGTCCATATTTAACTAAGTTTCTATTTATTCCTTTTAATGGGCTTATATCTGCAATGGTTCCTATTGCAACCAAATCTAAATAATCTTCTAGTTTTACTATTTTTTTACTTTCAATTATTTCATCAATTTCATATATTAGTTGAAAAGCAGTTCCTACACCTGATAATATGTGAAAATTTTTATCTTCTGATAGAGCAGGATGAAAAATATATTTTGCTTTAGGTAATTCTTCTGGTAAGGTATGATGATCTGTTACAATAACGTCTATTCCCAAACTATTAGCTAATTCTATTTCTTTATTATTAGCAATTCCACAATCTGCTGTAATTATTACTTTAGTTCCATTTTTAGCTAAATTTTCTATAGTTTTTGCAGATAAACCATAGCCATCTCCAAATCTATCTGGTAAGTAATAATTAAAATTAGCACCTTTACTTTTTAAAAAAATAGATAAAACAGCAGCTCCTGTTACTCCATCAACATCATAATCTCCATGAACTGTTATTAACTCTTGATTTATAATTTTTTCTTTTAAAAATAAACCTATTTTATTACTAGTTTCTTTATCCCAAGATTCTAATTCTAATTTTGTTACAACTTTTAAAAACTCATTTATTTCTTCTAAGGTATTTATGCCTCTATTTATTAAAAGTTGACAAGTATATTTACTTAAACCTGTTCTTTCAGATAAAAATAAAGCCTTTTCATAATCACATGATTTATAGTTCCAAATTTTTTGCATTAAAATCTATATCCCGAATAAATAGATAAAGAAAGAGTTCCTGAAGAAAAATCAGTAGGTAAAGGGTCTTTTTGAAAAAAAGAATTATTTATATATATTTTCATATTAGAATTTATAAAATAATTATTTCCGATATTATAATCTATACCAAATCCTATAAAAGCATAATAACTAAAAAAATAATTATCTATTTCATTAGCTTTTTTATTAAGATAAAAAGGTTCGAAACCAAAGTAAAATTGAGGTCTTATATTAGAACTATAATTACCTACAGGTGAATAAGAAATGGATATAGGAGTAGAAACCCAATACTCTTTACTGAAAGTTGAGGCAAGTCCATAATTTATTCTAAAATTTTCATGTAGTTCTGTAAAACCATTTAATTGGTAGTTATTAGTAAAATAGAACTTTTCTTTTGAAGTATCTTTTCCAATAGGAGATGAAATAATACCAGCTCCTAAACCTATACCTGTTTGGGCAAAGCTTTGGCTAAAAGATAAAATTATAGTAAAAAATAAAAAGTATTTTAATTTATTAATTAATTTATAAGTATTTTTTTTATTCACTAAAACTTCTGTCAATTTAATATATAACATTATTAACCAAACTTGTAATTAAAACAAACAAGTTTAACCTATTATATCATTTTTTCTATAATTTAATGTTTATTTGTATTACAAAAAATATTTTTATCGTTTACTTTTGGTTTTTTATCAAGTTCTATATCATTAAAACTATTATGCTTACCCCAAGAAAATATTTTTTCAAAAACAGGTAATAATTTATTATTTTTAATTTTTTCTAAAAAATAAACTTCATGTTCTTTTTCTGTTATCCCCATCTGATATAAAATTGAATCATGTTCATTTATTCCTATATTATTAAATAGCTCTTTCATTTTGAAATACTCACAAACATTACCACTTTCTAATCTACCAGCAAAATAAAAAGGCATAAACCAACCAATAAAATAACAACTAAAAGAAATTATTTTACCAATAATAAAAAATTTTATCTCATAATATTTTGATATTGGAACATTGTATTTTTTCATTAATAACAAAACATCTTCTCTATGTATCCATTCATCATTTTCTATTTTATTTATATCTTTTTTCTCTGATATATTTTTTAATGAACCTGCATGACCCTGATAAGCAAATGCTGCTGCTTTTTCTGCTGAATAAGCTAATTGTAATAAATTTACTAATTCTTTATTTTCTAATTTCATACTAAGTATTTTAGCTCTCTTTTAATAATTATAAAAATTTTATTACTCTATTTATAAAAATATATACTCAAACAAAAATGGTTTGCAAAAAAGATAAGCTTGAAACTATTTTTTTGTAACCTTCTTATCTTTTCACTTTTTACTTCTTTTCTAGTATATTATTTTTAAATCACCCTTAAATCATCCTAATAATTTATATATATATACTTGTTAAATTAACTATTTTTGAGTTAAGCTATAAAGCATATTTTTTTTAATAAAACAAAAAGGAAATTTTTTATGAAAAAAACATTAATACTTTTTTCAACTCTTAGTATTTTATTTTTTAATAATTATGCTTTTGCAGAAAATAAAACAGAAGAAATGAAAGATAATACTAAAATTGAGAATAAATTAGAAGCGGAAAAAGTTATAGAATTAGAAAATATTTGGAAAATTTTTTCTAAAAATCGTTTTTTAGAAAATCGCTTTTTAATAAAACAAGATGGAAAATTTGCTTTAATTGATGATAATTTTGAATATATTTTAGAACCAAAATACGATATGATAACTAATTTTTATGGAGATGAAAATTTTATAGTAGAAAATAATAAAAATTTGAATTTAATTAATCAGAAAGGGGAACTAATACTTAAAGATACATTTAAACGTTTAATTAATGTTGATAAAAATCTATATTACTTTTCTAAGGATAATAAAAATTTTGGAGTAATAGATTATAAAGATAATATTATTATAAAACCTAAATATCAAGATATAAAGCCTTTAATAGATAATAAAGATTTATATATTGTAAAATATAATAATAAATATTCTATTATTGACAAAAAAGAAAATTTTTTAGTAAAAGATTTTAAATATAAAATTTCTAATTTTTATGAAAATAGAATTATTTTTTCAACTGAAAAAGGGTATGGATTAGCTGATAAAAACGGAAATATTTTAGTTAAACCAGAGTATTTTTTATTTCTTAGTAGTAAAAACAAGATGTTTTATGCTAAAAAAACTAATAACCAAAGTGCTTTTTTTGATTTAAATGGTAAAAAATTATTTAGTAATAAATATAATTATCCATATAACCCAAATTATGATCTAATTATTATAGAAAAAGATAAAAAATCAGGATTAATGGATTTAAATGGTAAAGTAGTTGTACCACCAAAATATGATTTTATTTTTACATCTTTAAATAATACTTATTCTATTATAAATAATAGAAAATATGGCCTAATTGATGAAAAAGGAAAAGTTGTTGTAGAACCAAAATATGAATATATAGATATTTTTGGAAAAGAGAATAAAACTATTTTTAGAGAAAATAAAAAATTTGGAATAATAGATAGTAAAGGTAATATAGTTTTAAAACCAAAATTTGATGAAATTAATTTTATTTATGGTAATTATGCAAGTGTTAAATTAGGTAATAAATTTGGGGCTATAGATAAAAATGGTAAAATTGTAATAGAGCCAAAATACGAATATTTTGACATGTTTAATAATTTTGGAATATCTAATTATGATTATAGTATTGTAAGACTTAATGGTAAGACAGGGGTAGTTGATACTAATGATAAGATTATATTAGATATTAAATATGATGATGTAAAAGCCTTTTCTAATAAAGTTTTTATTGTAAGAGAAAACAATGATTATTTATTTTTAAATGTGAAAAATAATTTAACTAAAAAAGTCTCATTTTCTTCTAATAATTTAGATTTCCCTATTAAAGGAACTGTTAGAGAAAATATGCATATTTTTCAAACTATGTTAGAAACTTTTTCTGTTGATAACAGAGGTATATATCCTAAAGATGTAGCTGAACTTTTAAAAGAAGCTGAAAATAAAAAATACAAAAAAAATCTAGTTAATTTTGAAGATTCAAAACTTCCTGCTTTAGTTGATGGTAATTGTGATATAAAAGGAGTTGTTATTTATCAACCAATAAAAGATAAAAATGGAAAAATAAATAGTTATAAAATCTTTGCTAATGATAAAGATGGAAAACTTTTAAAAGATAAAAATGGTAAAGATATTTATTTGTCAAATGATTAAAACTAGTTATAATATTAACTGTAAGTAAATTGAGTGATTGCATGAACTAGTTTCATGAGGAAAGTCCGAACTCCGTAGAGTAAGATGCCGGTTAATGGCCGGTAGGAGCGATCCTAAGGAAAGTGCCACAGAAAAGAACCGCCATTTTTTGGTAAGGGTGCAAAGGTGGTGTAAGAGACCACCAGCAAGCAGGTAACTGTTTGGCTAGGTAAACCCCATCTGGAGCAAGACAAATAAAAGAAAATGAGGTTACTCGCTGATTCTTTTGGTATAGTTGCTTGAGGTAATTGGTAACAATTATCCTAGATAGATAATCACTACATATTTAGGTATGAACAGAATTCGGCTTATAGATTTACTTACAAAAAAAGACATACAAAAGTATGTCTTTTTTTGTTATTAGAACCGAATTAGTTATATATTATCTAAAAGTAACCATTTCTCTTGAATAAATTTCATAAACTTCACTTCCATAAATATCAAGTAAGTTTTTTCTTTCAGCTTGTATTCTTTCAATAATTATAGGAGTAAAAATTTTATACATTTTATAACCAAACTCTGTATTATTTTCCATTTCTTTTTTTATAGCCACAGCATCAAAACAAATAGCTTGAGTTTTCTCTACAGCTATAGCATCAAAATGCCATTTATATGGGGCTATAAGCCAAGACCAACCTAATAAATCCTCACTTTCTAGTTTTTCTAATTCTATAATACCTTTTTCATGAGAAAAAAGTTGTAAAGTTACAGAACCATTAGTAATAAGATAAAAAACTTTGGCTTCTTCTCTTATAGTAGTTAAAAAATCATCTTCTTCAAAGTTTTTAATAGAAGCACATTTTTCTAAAATATCAATTTCATTTTCTTTAAAATGTTTAAAAAAAAGATGCTCTTTTATATGTGTTTTTATCTCATTTTTATTCATAAATTTCACCATATATTTAAAAATAAATATTATTTATATAAATACCTAAAACTATTTTAAATATTCATTTACATAAGAAAGTATAAAATGCTTTGTATCAATAAAAACTGTTTTATATCAATTTTCATTTTGTTTTTTATCATTGGTAAGTAAGCAGTGAATCGTATCTAAAATTAATAAGCATCATATAAATTCTATAAAAATTTAATCTAGTTATAAATTTTTTTCTATTATAAGTTGCCAATATCCTACATCTATCCAATTATCAAATTTATAGCCCATTTGATTAAAATGAGCTACTTTTTTAAAGCCTAATTTTTCATGTAATTTTTGACTTTTTTCGTTTGGTAAAGATATACCCCCTATTATAGAATGAATACCTCTTTTTTTAAGTTCTTCTAATAAATAGCTGTATAGTTTAGTACCTAAACCTTTGCTTATACAGTCATTTTTTAAATAAACAGAAGTTTCTACAGTATATTTATAGGCACTTCTTTTTTTCCATTTACTTCCATAAGAATAGCCCAAAATTTCATTATTTTCTTCATATACAAAATAAGGTAAGTCTTTCGATAATTCTTCAACTCTATTTTTCATTTCATTCAAAGAAACTTCTTCTTCTTCAAAAGTTGCAGTACTATTTTTTACATAAAAATTATAGATATTACAAATTTGTTCAATATCTTTATTTTCAACTAACCTAATCATTTTTTATACCGTTAAATAAATTTTAAAATATTATACATTAAGATTCTATCAATATTTTTTTATATACTTAAATAATTTAATTGTTAGCTACTTATAATTCATGATTTACAATACTAAAAAACTTTGCTTAGGGTGTTATTCACTGTTATAATACAAAAAAGATTATTGTTTTAAAGGAATTATAAAATAATGAGCACATTAGAAATTTCAAGAGAAAAATTTATGGATTTTACATCTTTTTTAGAAGAAGTAGGAATACCTGCTCAAATTTACGAACCAGATGAAAATAATGTAATAAATCAACTATTAATTCCTTTAAACTTAGATAAAGAAGATTATCCTATTATTCAAGCTATGTTTGTAGAAGATGTTTTAGAAGTTTCTGGTAGTATCATAAAAAATCCTGATGAAACTTTTGTTTTACAGTTTTTTGTTCCTTTAGCTTTAGGAAATATAAAAAACACTAATGTTACAGAAATTCATTTATTCTTAGCTTTTTTAAATAAAATGGTTCCGATAGGATATTTTGGTTATGGAGCAGAAGGTATTTTTTATAGACATACCGTTGTAACAGCAAGAAAAAATATGGATAAGGACGCTTTTGTAGAAACAATCAGATTAATATCTTTTTTTAATAATAGATTTTATGAAAGAGTTAGTGATTTAGCTAATTGTATAAAAACTAGAGATGAACTTTTAAAAGAATTAGATGAAGAGATTAAAGGTTTAAATTTAGGCTAAAATTTTAAAACTGGTGTTATAGTATGAGAAAAATATTAGTAGTTGGTTCTGGTAAATCAACATCTTCTTTATTTAAATATTTTGTTGATAATGCTGAAAAAGAAAATTGGCAAATTAATGTAATAGATTTAAAACCAAATATACCTGAAGAACTATTAAAAAGTACTAGTATAAAAACTTTTTCTATTGATATTAAAGACACCCAAGAAAGACAAAAATTCATTTCTGAGGCTGATATTGTAATTTCTATGTTACCTGCTTTTATGCATATAATAGTAGCAAAAGATTGTTTACAATTTAAAAAGAACTTAGTAACAGCTTCTTATGTCTCAGAAGAATTAAAAAAATTAGAATCAGAAGTATTAGAGTCTAATCTTATTTTTATGAATGAAATAGGATTAGATCCTGGTATTGATCATTTATCAGCAATGAAAATGATTGAAGAACTAAAAGAACAAGGAATGGAAATAACTGCATTTGAATCTTTTACAGGTGGTTTGGTTGCTCCAGATTCTGAAAAAGCTAATCCTTGGAAATATAAATTTACATGGAACCCTAGAAATGTTGTTTTAGCAGGTCAAGGTTCTGCTGTTAAATTTATTCAAGAAGGTAAATATAAGTATATTCCTTATCATAAATTATTTAGAAGAACTGAATATTTAGAAATTGATAATTATGGTAGATTTCAAGGTTATGCAAATAGAGATTCCTTAAAATATATAGATATGTATGGTTTAAAGAATGTAAAAACTTTTTTTAGAGGAACACTAAGGAGACCAGGTTTTTGTAGAGCTTGGGATATGTTTGTTCAATTAGGAATGACAGATGATAGCTATATTATGGAAGATTCCGAAAATATGACTTTTAGAGATTTTATAAACTCTTTTCTAGCTTATGATGTAAGTGACTCTGTAGAATTAAAGGTTCAACATTATTTAAATATAGATCAAGATTCAGATCTTATGGAAATGTTAGAATATCTTGATTTATTTAAAAGAATAAAAATAGGCTTAAAAAATGCTACCCCAGCACAAATTTTACAACATATTTTAGAGAGAAAATGGAATTTATTGCCAGAAGATAAAGATATGGTTGTTATGTTACATAAAACTGATTATGTAGATGGAAATCATATAAAACAGTTACAATCTTCTATGGTTGTTATTGGAGAAAATCAAACCTATACTGCTATGGCAAAAACCGTTGGTTTACCAGTTGCTATAGCTACAAAACTAATTTTAAATGGAGAAATTAAAACTAAGGGAGTTTTAGTTCCTCTTACTAAAGAAATTTATTCACCAGTTTTAGCTGAACTTGAAAATTATGGTATTAAATTTATTGATAAAATTACTCAAATAGGGATTCTTTAAATATATATTAAATTTGTTACTCATTTATAAATAGTGTAACTGCGTTGTAAATAGTATTTCTTAATAGTTAAAACTATTTGAATTTCAATAATTTATACTTAAATTATTCTTTTTATTCTTTAAATTTCCTTTTTATTTTGATAAATTAAACAGCATTGTTATATTATATTTGGGAGGAAAATATGGAATTAAACAATAATTTCAATTTCTCAGATTTTAAAGCAAACCATGCTGAAAGACCTCATCATGAGAGAGGGTCTTTAGGTGATGGAACTGAAAGAGTTAGACATCATAGAAAACATGAAGAAAGAGCTGAAAATGATTCTAATTCTCAGAAAGTATCTCGTCCAGAACACTCACATCATCAAGAAAGAGCTGAAAATGGAGATGACGCTGATAAAACAAGAAAACATGGTCATGGTAGAGGTTGCCATGAACAAAAATGTAATGATTCTCAAAAACAAGCTTTTGATAATTTAGCTAGTTTATTAAAAACAACTGAAAATAAAGATAAAGAAGAGAATTTTGTAAAAGTTCTCTAAAAAATCATTATATTTAATGACTCTAAAAATATAAACTATATAGTTATTTTTAGAGTCATTTTTAATTTATAAAACATTTAAGTAGTTTATTAATTTTTATTAATACTTATATATATATTTTTTTTATGCTTAGTTGTAAATATTAATGTTTACAAGCTAAATTATCCTATAAAATTACTCATATATTGTTTTGTAGAAAAAATGAATTATAAAGATATTAAGTTAGTTTTTACACTGATTTTATTTTCAAAGCTAAGTTATAATATAAAAAAAATAATACAATAGAGAATGCTTAAACTATGAACTACAAAATAATGAATAAAAATATAAAACTATTATTATCAACCATATTTTCACTTTTTTTGATTTCAAATATAAATGCTTATGCTGAAGAAGATAATTTAGAAGAAGTTTTAAGTGAACCAATAAAACCAGAAGTAACAGTAGCTTCTAAAAAAGAATTAACCTTAAAAAAATCACCTGGAATAATAACTTTAATAACAGAAGAAGAAATTAGAAACTCTGGAGCCAGAACTCTTCAAGAGGTTTTGGAATTAATACCTGGGCTTAATTTTAATATTGATGTTCAAGGAGTCATAGGAATAAGTATAAGAGGATTATGGGCTAATGAAGGAAAAGTTTTACTAAATATAGATGGTCAAGAATTAAATGATTCTTTATGGTTAACACCAATATTTGGTAATCATATACAAGTAGGACAAATAAAAAGAATAGAAGTATTAAGAGGTCCGGGTTCATCAGTATATGGAAGAAATGCAGAATTAGCTGTTATAAATATCATTACAAAAACAGCAGAAGATCTAAATGGGTTATATATAAAAACCTCGTTAGGTAGTTTATTAGAAGATCCCCTAAATAATTATACAAAAAGAGATATTAGTGTATCTTATGGACAAAAAATAGGAGATTTTTCTTTTGTCTTGCATGGTATTTATGGTTTAGGAAATTTGAGCGATAAGGTATATACAGATTTTGAAGGTAATTCTTTAACTTTAAAAAATAATCAAAAAGAAAATCCATTATATCTTAACTTAGGTGTTAATTATAAAGATTTTTCTGCTAGATTTATTGCTGATATTTTTAGAAAAACTACTATAGATCTTTTTGATAAGGTTGTTACCAAAGATTATGGAAGTGTAAATATGATACATGATTCATATTTAGGGGAGTTAAAATACGATTTAAAATTAGGTGATAATTTCACTATTACACCAAAATTTAATTATAGAAAATATTATCCTTGGGTTTCTAATGATGAAAAATCTCAAAAACTACGATTAACAGATGATTATAGTGCTGCTTATTTTAATAAAAATTCTGAAACATATTTAGGTAATATAACTGCTAATTATGATTTAAATGAAAATTTTAATTTTAAATTAGGTGCAGATTATTATTATGATTTAGGTATAGCGGAAGATAAAGAAAGTGCAGATTTTGGAGCAAATAAGGATCAAAATCGAATTTCATATAATAATTTATCTATTTTTGGGCAAGGTTTATATAAAAATGAGTTATTAACATTTACATTAGGTTCTAGATATGAAAATCATAGTTTATATGGTTCGTTTTTTGTTCCAAGAGCGGCTATTGCAACCACTTTAGGTGATTTTCATGCTAAAGCTTTATTTAACAAAGCTTTTCGTTCTCCTAGTATTATTAATATAAACTATTTTAATAACAAATATAGTAAATTTAATCAAATAAGTACAGAAAATACTACAGATTTAGAATTAGAATTAGGTTATGATATAAATGAAAATTTAACTTTCTCTACTAATGTTTTTGATACTTCTATAGAAAATCCAATCATTTATTTTTATGATGAAGAAAAAAAAGATGGTGATTCTTATGATAATTTTAGTAGAACAGGAAGTAAAGGTTTAGAATTTGAACTCAAATATCTAAATAAAGGTTTTGGTTATACCAATTTAACTTATTCTTTTTATATGCCTAATGATAATAAAGTCGATATTTATGAAGTACCCAATAATAAAAACTTTTTATTAGCTAATCCTAACCATAAAGTTACTTTTAACTCTTCTATTAATATTTCTGAAAACTTATCTTTTAATCCTTCTTTTATTGTTTATGGAAATCAATTTGCTTATGGAGAAGGAAAAAAAGATGGTGATAAAATAGAAGCTATAATTAAAGAATTTCCCACTTCTTTAATGCTTAATTTAAATCTTTTATATAAAAATTTCTTTTTAGATGGTCTAAATCTTAGTTTATCTGGTTATAATCTTTTAAATCAAAAAATATACTATCTTCAACCTTATAATGGAAGTCATGCTCCTATAGAAAAACCATCTACAGAATTTGCCATTAACTTAGAATATAAGTTGCCTTTATTTAATAATAAGGAATATAAATAATATGAGAAAACTACTTTTATTTACTTTTATAATATCTACATTAGCTATTACGCCAATATATGCCTCAGATAATGATGTCCCTTTGGATATTCAAGTTAATATTTTATTAAAAACTATTTCTTATTGCAAAAATATTAGTGATTCTAAAATAACAATTGGTATTGTTTTTGATCCCTCTAGTACAAAATCAGTTAGAGATAAAGATGTTATAACAGAAAAAATAAATCTTTTGAAAAAAGAACAAAATAAAACAATTCTAACTGAACACGTTAATATAAGTAATTATACTAAAAAGAAGTATGATATTTTATATTTTACTAAAGGCTTAAATCAAAATAAAATAAAAAATAAAACCACAGCTATAAGTTGGGGGAGTGATCCTGAATATGTAAAACAAGGTTTAGCTTCATTATCTGTTTTGAATAAAAATAACAGAGCCAAGATTTTTATAAATATGAAATCTTTAGAATATGAAGGTCATTCTATTAGTTCTCAGTTATTAAAATTAGCTCAAATTGAATAAAAAATGAGCCAAAATAAATTAACTATAGTAATAGAAGATATATATCATCCACATAATGCTATATCTATAATAAAAAGTTCTATTGCTTTTGGAATAAAAGAAATTTATGTAATAGAAAAAGAGTATAAATTTGATTTAGCAAAAATAAATTTTAATTTATCGGAATATTTAAAAATATACTATTTTAAAGACAGTTTAGAATGTATAAAAGAATTAAAAAGTAAGGGTTATAAAATAGTTTCTACTACTCCTCATAATGAAACTATAGAATTAGAAGATTTTAAATTAGAAGAAAAAACAGCACTAGTTTTTGGTACAGAGGAAACAGGAATATCTAAAGAAATTATTGATAATTCAGATTTATTTTTAAAAATTAAAACTTATGGTTTTACCGAAAGCCTTAATATTTCAGTTTGTGTAGGTATTATTCTTAATTTTTTCTCGAAAACCATTTAACAAAATCATCCATTAATGTATAAAAAACAGGTATTACTACTAAAGTTAAAATAGTTGAAGTAGTTAAGCCACCAATAACAGCAATTGCCATAGGTGCCCTTGCTTCCGAACCGGGTGTTAACCTTAGTGCAACTGGTAACATACCTGCTATCATAGCAATAGTAGTCATCAAAATAGGTCTTAACCTAACAGGGCCTGCTTTTAAAATAGCTTCATTTCTATCTAAACCACTTTTTCTTAAAGTAATAGTATAATCAACTAAAAGAATAGAATTTTTAGTTACTAAGCCCATTAACATTACAATTCCTATTGCAGACATCATACCTAATTCTTCATTAGCTAAAAATAAACTTAAAAATGCACCTACAAAAGATAAAGGTAATGCAGTCATAATTGTAAAAGGATGAGTAAAATGTTCAAATTGAGAAGCTAAAATTAGATAAATAAAAATAATAGCTGTAATTAGAGCTGGTAGAAGGGCATCAAAAGCTTCATTTTTCTTTTCTGCATCACCTCTAAAAGTAGCTTGTATTGTTTTTGGTAAATTCATAGCTTCGATTTCTTGCTTTACTGGTTCTAAAATATCACTCATAGAAGCACCTGGAATAGCATTAGCCAAAACAACAATTTGCCTTTGCCTATCAAACCTAGTAATAATACTAGGTCCTGTTACATATTCTATTTTAGCAATAGCACTAAGAGGTATTGCCTCTCCTGTAGTAGAGCCTACTCCTAAATTTTCTATTTTATTAAGATCAAATCTATTAGAATCTAATAATCTTACTCTTATATCAATATCATCATTAGGTAACCTGATTTTTGTTGGAACATCTCCAAAAGTAGCTATTCTTAATGCTTCTGCTATAGCACTTGATGATATTCCTAAAGCACTTGCCTTGGCTCTATCAACTTTAATATCTATTTCTGGCTCTGGAGTTCCATTAGATGTATTAGTATCAGATACTATAGGCATACTTCTTAATTTAGCTAAAATAGTATTAGCTGTTTTTTGTAAAAGTTTTAAATCATCACCTTGTAAAGATAAATTTATATCATAATTAGAAGTATTATCATTAATAACTTTAACCTCTCTAAAACTTAAAACACATCCTGGAATAGTATTAATAATCTTTCTAAATCTTTTTTGTATATCAAAAATAGATTCTTTTCTTCCTTCTGCATAAGATTTTAAAATAATTCCAACCGTACCTTGATCTGTTCTACCTCTATTGGTACCAGAAGTTGTAAGTATGTATTTTATAGATTTATCATCTTTTAATCTTTGATAAATAGTTTGAGCTATTTTTTCAGTTTCATCTAACTTACTGGCAGGAGGCATTTTTATAGCAATATTAAATTCATCTCTATCACTTTTAGGAATAAAAGTTTTAGGTAGCATATTTGCAACAGGTAAACTAATAAAAAAAACTGATAAAGTTAGAAAAACAATAGCTAATCTATGTTTTAAAGACCAAGCTAAAGCATTTTTATAAAAACTAGCTATTTCAAAAAATAATCCTGAGTTTTTTTCTTCTTCATGTTTCATTGGTTTCATTAAATAGGCTGATAATGTTGGCGTTAAGGTTCTGGCTACCAATAAAGATACCAAAACTGAACAAGAAACTGTAATTCCAAATTCTTTAAATAATTGTCCTGTAGTTCCCTTCATAAATCCAATAGGTACAAAAACTGCAACTATAGAAAAAGTAGTTGCAACTACTGCAAGACCAATTTCAGCACTCGCTTTTATAGCAGCATCATAAGGTTTTTCTCCTAATTGTATATATCTAACAATATTTTCCAAATCAACTACAGCATCATCAACTAAAATTCCTACTACTAAAGCTAAAGCTAGTAAGGTCATAGTATTTAGTGAAAATCCAAAAGCATACATACAAGCATAAGTTGATATAACAGATGTTGGTATAGCAATAGCAGATATTAAAGTTCCTCTTATAGTTTTTAAAAAAGCAAAAATTACCAAAACAGCTAAAATAGCACCCACTATAAGTTCTTCCATAGCAGCATCTTTAGATTCGACTATAAATTTGGAGGCATCAAAAGTAGTACTTATTTTCATTCCTTCTGGTAATGTTTTACTCATTTTAGCAATAGTTTTTTTTAACTCTTCAGATATTTTTACTTCATTAGTTCCAGATTGTTTCTGAATAGCCATTACTACTGCATTTCTACCATTAAGAGTAGATTTACTTCTTATTTCTTTTACTCCATCAACTACTTTACCCAATTGATTTAGAAGTATTGTTTCACCGCCATTTAATTTTATTTTTAGATTACCTATTTGTTCTGCTGTAGTAAAAGCACTAGTTGTTCTTAAAGAAATTTCAGTAGTATTAGTTTTTATAGAACCACTAGGAAAATTAAGATTTTCTTGTATAAGTTTTTGACTAATTATGCTAGGAGTTAAACCATATTTTTTTAATAAGTCTGAGTCTAATTGAACTTGAACTTCTCTTTCTTGACCACCCAAAATATCTATTTGTGCAATACCATCAACTTGTTGTAATTTTATGATAATTTTGTTTCTTACATAGTCAGTTAATTCAACTAAAGGTATAGGTGCTTCAACAGCATAGTTAATAATAGGAGCTGCATCTGGATCTACTCTAGCTACAATAGGATCATCTATTTCTCTTGGTAATCTTTTTCTAATTAGAGCAACTTTTTCTCTAACTTCATTAGCGGCATCTTTGATATCTTTTTCTAACTTAAATTCAATATTAACATTAGATACTCCTTTGGTAGATATAGAACGAATATGATTAACTCCACTAATACCACTAACCGCATCTTCTAAAGGTTTTGAAATAATAGACTCTATTTCTTCTGGAGAAGCTCCAGTATAATCTGTTGAAATAGATACAGTTGGATAAGCCATATTAGGATAATATTCCACATCTAATTTATCATAAGAAATTACGCCTAAAATAATTAAAGTTAACATCAACATAATAGTTGAAACAGGTCTTTTTATAGCAACTTCTGAAATATTAAAACTATTGTTTTTTTCTTTAGGTTCTTGATTTTCTTCTGTTAACATAACTATTTAGTCTCTTTTTGAATACTTACATCATCACCTTCATTAACAAAAACATTTCCTTTCATTATTACTTCATCATTTTCATCTAATCCAGATAAAATTTCTATTTCATTGGTATTTTGTAAACCTATTTCTACTTCTTTTAAAACCGCTTTTTTTATAATAGGTTTTTCTTTAGGTTCTTTTTTATCTTTTTTATCTTCATTTTGCTTTTTATTATCAAGTTTATTTTTTTGTTCTTGTTCTTTTTCTTCTTTTGTTTTTTCTCTTGTAGTAAAAATAATATTTTTATCATCACTTCTAATAACGGCATCAGCAGGTAAAATTAAGGCATTTTCTATTTCATTAGTAGTAATTAAACAATCTAAGATCATACCTAATTTAAAAGACCCTAAATTATCCGTTTTACCTCTTACTTTAAATAAATGAGTTACTGGATCAACAGCAGGATTTATTTCTTTTATAGTTGCTTTTAAAGTTTTATTTTTTTCATGAGGTACTTTTATTTCTACTTTTTGTCCTTTTTTTATCCTAAAAATTTCTTTTTCAGGAACACTCATAACTAAATCAGGAGAATGTTTTTTACTAAGAGTTAAAATTGGAGTATTTTGTGTTACCAAACTACCAGTAAATAATAATTTTTTGCTAACCAATCCATCAAAAGGAGCTATTATTTTATAATTTTCTAATTGAGCCTGATATAATTTTACATTTGCTTTAGCACTTTCTAACATAGCTTTATTTACTTCTATTTGCTCGGGTCTTGTACCATCTTCTAATAGTTTTAAACCTTGTTCTGAAGATGCTAATTGTTGTTTTGATGAATTTATTTGTTGTTCTAAAACACTAATTTGTGTTTTTACATTATCTAATTGCTGAGTACTTACACTACCTTGTTTTTCTAAAATAATATATCTGCTTAAATCTTTTTCTAAATTTTTTTTATTTGATTCTAGTTGAGTAATATAAGCTTTATTTTGTTTTATTTGATACTTAGCTTGTTCTTTTTGAGGGTTAAGTGGACCATTAAGAGCTAATTTTAAATTAGCTTCAGCTACTTTTACATTAGCTTGAGCTTGATTTATTTGTGCATCTATTTCACTATGATCTATTTCAGCAATTAAATCACCTTTATTAACTTGATTTCCTTCTTCTAAATTTAAATAAATAATTTTTCCTGTTGCTTTAGGTATTATTTGAACTTCTTCATTGGGTAAAAAACTACCAGATACTGTTAATGTAGAAATAAATTTATCTTTTTTAGGTTTTATAGTAGTTACAGGTACTACATTAATTTTAGGTTTTTTTAGTAAAGCTTGAGTTTCGTTTTTTTGTTTTATTCTATATACAACTAAAGATGTTAGTCCTATTGTTAAAATAAGTCCTATAGCAATTATTTTAAAATTCTTCATTCAGTCCAATTTATAATTAAAAATTTACCACAATATATAATAGCATTTTAAACACAATTTAAATTAACATTTATTTTATAATTTGTTAAAAATTCTTTTATATTTATTTAAAAAATATTTAAATAATATAGTATATTTCTAATATTGTAATATTTATCTTAAGTTAATTAAGCTTATAAAATTACTTGAATATATTATTTGTGCTTTAACACATTCTATTATTTATTTAATATAATAAAAAAAGTTTAAAATTTATTTAGCTTAACTACACTCAGATTATTTTAACTTAATTATATAAGATTTTTATCTTTTTAACGTATACTTTTAACTTTTTTATTATGTATAGATTACAATAAGATATTACTTTATTTTTTAGGAAAAAACATGGAATTAGTACTTGATAATATTTCTATAGAAGGTGTTTCTAGAAGCACTATAGAAACTTATTTTCATATAAAAGAATTAAAATTATCTTTTGATATAGGTAAATGCCCTTTTCATTTAACTACTGTACCTAATGTATTTTTGTCTCATATGCATGGAGATCATGCTATAGGGATCTATTATTATATTTCTCATAGAAACTTAGCTAAAATGGAAGCTGGTAAAATATATTTACCAGAAGAGGCAGTCAAAGAAACTGAAAATGTAATAAAATCTTATGCTTCTTTAGAAATGGCAAATAGATATTATGAATTAATAGGTTTGACTAAAAATCAAGAATTTGATTATGGAAGAGATTATGTAGTTAAAACTTTTGAAACAGATCATAGAGTTCCTTCTTTAGGGTATATTTTTTATACTAAAAAGAATAAATTAAAAAATGAGTTTATAAATTTACCCCAAAAAGAAATTATAACCTTAAAAAATAAAGGTGTAGAAATTACTAATACTATTTATGAACCTTTTATTACCTATTTAGGTGATTCTACTATAAAACCTCTAGATGAATTTGATTTTATAAAAAAGAGTAAATATTTAATTATGGAGTGTACTTTTTTAACTGATGAGCATTATGATCAAGCTGAAGAAAGAAAACATATTCATATTAAAAATATTATAGATAGAGCTGATGAGTTTGAAAATAAATATATAATTCTTACTCATTTTAGTATGAGATATACAGAAAGTTTTATTAGAGATTATATTAAAAAGGTTTTACCTGAAAGTTTGAGAGAAAAAGTAGTAGTATTTTTTTAAATAAATAACTAGAAAAATAAATAACTAGAAAACACAAATAAAAAAAGCTCCTTTTAGGAGCTTTTTTTATTTGAAGTATATTATTACATTCTTCCGATTTGTTGGAAAGCGTTTACTAATATTCTATAACCATCTGAGTAAGAAGAAACTGAATTAGCACTTTGTAAAGCACTTCCGCTGATGCTTCTGATTGTATAGTTATCAGTTGAATTTACAACTTGCATAGCAGCATAACCAGCTCTGTAACCATCTTCATAGGTATCAGCAGCATTGATCATTTTTACAGCTAAGTTACAAGCTTCATAAGCTGAATTTGGTCTTTGTTGAGCCATGTGGCTTAATGCAGCAGCACAAACTTTGTATCCATTTGACCAATTTTTTGTAGCGTTAGCAGCTGCCCAAGATAATCTTCCTACATAAACTCCATCATTAGCCATTAATTCTAATGCTTGAATACCAACTCTATAACCATTTTCATAGGTTGATTGAGAATTCATAGAGCTTAATGCATAGTTAGCATATTGAGCTAATTGTCTTTCGTCTTGGAAATATCCAGGAGCAAAATTTGTAGGGTAAATATCATTTTTTAAGTTTTGTTTGAAAGTAACTTTTAAATCAGTTACATCTTTTTTACCGCTACCAGCTTGTAAATTTTTAAAGTTAAAGTTTAAATCTTTAACATCTTTTAAACCTTTAATAGTATTAGCTGTTTTTTTAGCAGTACTAGAATTTTGTTTATCAAATTTTAATGTAACGTTTCCTGCTGCTTGAGCTGAAACTTGTTCATCTGCAACATTAGAAACAGATGCTGGTTGAGAACAAGCTGTAAACATAGAAGCAACGAAGAGTGATGAAAGAGTTATTTGAGCAAATTTTTTCATTTTTTTTCTTCCTCAAAAAGATAAAATATCAATTAATGTAATTATAGTATTGTAATACAAAAAACTTGCTAAAAAAATTAAATTTTAGTTAATAAAAAACTTATTTTTTTTTAAGTTTAAGTTATATAAGAAAAACTTATCTTAACTTAACATCCTTAGAAGCTTTTATTTAAAAGAGTTTAAAAGAATTAATTTGTTTTAATCTACTATAAAATTAAAATAAAAAAATAATTAAATTTTATTTCAAAAATTTATATAACTTAATTTCAAAAAGATTTTTTTATGGCTATTATGGAAAAAATAAAATACCAATAATTTTTATAGCATATAAGATAAGTGCTTATGAGATATATTATCTTTCATAGAATTCATTACTATAGTAAAATTCTCTATAGATTCTATTATATCAATGCATTTATCAAATTCATCATCTAAAATTAGATAGTGATTTGAAGGTAAAATAGCATTATCAATTTCATCTTTTTTAGTATTATCATGAATTATGATAACAGGTGTAATATTTAAATCTTGATTGTTTTTTATATGTAATAAAAACTCATTTGCATATGGTGTATCAAGATAAATCATAACTAAATAAGTTATTTTAGACTTTTGAATATCTAAGTCATTTTTGGTAATATCTATTGCTTCTATCCCATCTCTAAAAGTATAAATATTATTAATAGAATTTTTATTATAGAGTACATCTTTTATTTTTTCAGATTCACTAAAATCCTGATTTAAAAGAATTATATTTATAAAAGGTCTGTTGCTAAACATTTTCATTTTCTTATTACCCCATTGTAAAAGAAAAATTATATAATTCCATTTTATCAAAAAAATTAATTATTATGTTAAAATATTACTTAAAAAGTAAATAAAATTTTTTATTTAGGAAGCTTGTACTAAAAAATGTTAGATATGTTTTTACCTAAAGATATAATGTTTTCTTTTACAGATTCTGTTATTTTTAAGGTAGAAAGTATAATAAAAGAATTAGAAATTTCTGAAAAAGATTTTTCTGATTTTGTTTTGATATTTTTACAAGAAAACTATACTGATAAAAATATAGATTTATTACTTATTCTTTATGAATATGTTTTGCAAAAAGTTAATTTTGAAATTGATGAATTATTAGAAGAAGATATTGTTATTTCTACAGATTTAAATTATGAAAGTATTCTATTAGATGAAGTTATGGTAAAAGGTAATAATAAAATAGTATCTTATGAATTAAAAAAAGAAACTTTCTTAAAAATAGAAAAATTACTAAATAAAATTCCTGATAACGAAAAAACTAAAACCATAAAATGGTTTTTAAATGAAATAAATCCTAATTATTCTACTAAATATTAAAAATATAAAAAGTATTTGAAAAAATTATTTTTTATTTATAAGAATGAATTTAAGACTTCCTGCGGGGTTGATACCACCTAGAAGAAAGGAATCGGAGGCTCTGCCACCGTAGAGACCCCAGAGCATAGCTCTAAGGTATTCTCTAATAAAAATAAAATTGAGAAAGATATGTAAAAAAAGTGAAAATATATATTGATGCAGATGCTTGTCCAAAGCAAATAAAAGAAGTTTTATACAAAGCTTCTTTTAGATTAAAAGTTCCCTTAATTCTTGTAGCAAATAAAAATTTAGGTTTTCCTTATGATGAGCTAATTAGTAGTATTATTGTTGAAAATGGTTTAAATGTTGCTGATGATAAAATAGCTGAATTAGTTGAAAAAAATGATTTAGTTATAACAGCAGATATTCCACTAGCAGACAGAGTTATAGAAAAAGAAGCTTTTGCGTTAAATCCAAGAGGCAGACTATATACAAAAGAAAATATTAAAGAAAGCCTTTCAACTAGAAACTTTTTTGATGAACTCAGAAAAAATGGCATTGAAACAGGAGGACCTAAACCTTTTGATAAAAAAGATGTTTATAATTTTTCTAATCAATTAGATACATTATTAACTAAATTACTTAAAAAAAAATGAAATTATTTATCAGTATTTATACTTTTTAAACTAATTTTTAAAGTAAAGAAAAAAATTATTCCAGATATGATAATCCATAAAAGAGCAAATACTATTGGAGGAATTATACCAGCTGTCATTTCTCTAGATATAATATGTGCATCTGTTTTTATGTCCAGTCTTGATAAAAATATTAAATCATAAATATCATTTATAGAGTTAAAACAAGTTTGTACTGCAAGGAAAGAAAGAAAAAAAGATATAATTTTATTATTTTTTATTTTTGTTATTAAAAAAATAGAGGTTGCAAAGAATAATCCTGCAAAAAAAGCAACTAAATTTCTAGCAAATAGTAGTGTAAATAATAGAAAAAAAAGACTTAAAATCGATAATATTATTTTACCTTTTAACTTTTTTATTGAAGCTATTAATAATAAATTACCCCAAATTGCACTTCCTAAATAACCCGCACTAATTATAATAAATCCTATTCCTCCTTGTGTATAAGCCAAGCCACTTGTATCCATTTGCATAGTAAAACTTAATAACTTACCTCCTGTTAAGATTGCAGCTAATCCATGACTTGATTCATGGAGATAAGTTACAAACATAGCAAAAGGAAACAAAACAAAATTACCAAAAGGTAATTTTGAAATAATTATTGATAAAATACCAGAAATTATAATGATTCCAAAATTTTGCTTTTTCTCTATTTTTTCTAAATTATCCATTTTTTTAGTCTTATAGAATTACTCAAAATTATACCTCTGTGTTATTTTAAGATATCTCATTTTCCTTATGTTTTCAATAGCACTTAGGTGTTGTTAAATTTATTCTTATTAGAGAATACCTCAGAGCTCTGCTCTGGGGTTTCAGGGGGTACGGGGGCAGAGCCCCCGATCCCTTCCTCCTACGGGGTATCAACCCCGCAGGAGGTTTTAAATTCATTATACTAATAGTTACTTATTTTGGATAAATACAAACAACTTATAAAGTTATTACAGCTATTATACGATAAATAAATAATCGTATAACAACTCGTGAGGAATTTTTCATAATTATTCTACAATATAGGATAAAAAATGAGATTAGCTATAAAATTGTAAAAAGATAAAATACCAATTAATTTTTTAAAAATAAATTTAATTTTTACTGCTAAAATTATTATTAATAATAATTTTGAGTTGTTTTATATGAAAAAAAAAGTTTTGATAATAGGAGCTGGCTTTGGTGGTTTAGAATGTGCAAAAAATTTTTATAATAATAATAATTTTGAAATAATACTTGCAGATAAAACTAATCACCATCTTTTTCAGCCTTTATTATATCAAGTTGCAACAGCTGGGCTATCGCCTAATAATATTGCTTATCCAATAAGAGCTATTTTTAGAAAACAGCGAAATGTAAAAGTCATAATGGATAAAGTTACTTCTATTGATGTTAATAATAATAAAGTTGAATTTGAAAAAATAGGTATAAATACTTTTGATTATCTAGTTTTAGCTGTAGGTGCAAGACATTCTTATTTTGGTAAAAATGAGTGGGAAAAATTTGCTCCTGGTTTAAAAAGTTTAGAGGATGCTTTAAATATAAGAAAAAAAATTCTTAAATCTTTTGAAATGGCAGAATTATCTGATTCTATTGAAGAAAGGAAAAAACATTTGACTTTTGTAATTATTGGTGGAGGGCCAACAGGAGTTGAAATGACAGGTGCAATTGCAGAAATTTCTAGAAAAACTGTTTTATATGATTTTAGAAATATTAATCCTAAAGAGACTAAAATATTTTTAATTGAAGGGAGTTCTAGGCTTCTTAGTATTTATCCAGAAGAAATTTCTAGCTATACAAAAAAAACTTTAGAAGATATGGGTGTAAAAGTCCTTTTGAATACTAAAGTAGAAGATATAAAAGAAAGTTTAGTTAAGATTGGAGATGAAATAATTTATACTTCTAATATTATTTGGGCAGCAGGAAATAACGCTTCATCTTTACTAAAAACATTAAATACTGAATTAGATAAAAGTGGTAGAGTAGTTGTTGAAAATGATCTTAGTATTAAAGAAAATAAAAACGTTTTTGTTATTGGTGATGCTTGTGCTTTTAAAGATAAAAATGGAAACTATTTGCCTGCTCTTGCTCCAGTAGCTATGCAAGAAGGAAAATATGTAGCAAATACTATTATTAATGATTTACACGGAAAAAAAAGAGTTTCTTTTACTTATTTTGATAAAGGTACTATGGCAACTATTGGAAAAAATAAAGCTGTAGCTCAAATGGGTAAAATGATTTTTACAGGGTTTATAGCATGGGTAATGTGGATACTTATTCATGTTTTATTATTAGTTGGTTTCAGAACTAAAATTCTTGTTTTTTTTGAATGGATATGGTTATATATAACAAATCAGAGGTCTGCAAGGTTAATAATAAAATAATTAACTTTTTTAACTGCTAGAAGCTCTTTTCAAGCGATCATTTATTGCTTTTCCTATACCTATATTAGGGAAAATTTCTGAAACTATTATTTCTACATTTAATTTATCTAATTCTCTTAAACTATCAAAAAGTTTACTCCCAGCTTCATTAAGATTTGATTCTTTGGATAAAATAATTTGATTTGAGATTGGAATAGAATCATATTTTTTATTAAAAGATAAAATCCCAATATTGTTTTTATTAATATCAGTTTCTAAAAGAAACTTATCAATATCTGTAATAATAAATTTATGTTTTGGAGCATAATGGCTTTTTAATTGCCCAGGTGCTATAATATTTTTTTCAATTTTTTCTAAAATATTTACTTTACCTATAATAGCTTCAATTTTTTCTACTTCTATACCTCCAAATCTTAATATTTTAGGTGTTTTTTCTCCAAAATAAATAATAGTAGATTCTAAACCTACTTCACAATCTCCACCATCTAATATATATGAAACTTTTTTATTTAATTGTTCAAATACATGTATTGCTTTTGTTGGGCTAATAAAACCAAAAGGATTAGCACTAGGTGCTGCTAAAGGAAAATCTAATTCTGATAAAAGACTCAAAGTTAAATCATGCTTAGGTATTCTAATTGCAACAGTATCATTACCACCTGTTACTATATCAGGAATTTTTTTTGTTTTTTTCAAAACAAAAGTTATCGGTCCTGGTGAAAAATTTTTTATTAGATTTACAGCTTTTTCTGGTAATTCTTCTACGTATTCATTTATTTTTTCTAAACTATTAGTATGAATTATTAAAGGATTAAAAAAAGGTCTTTCTTTTGCTTCAAAAATTTTTTTTACAGATTTTTCTTCAAGTGCATTAGCAGCCAAACCATAAACTGTTTCAGTTGGTATAGCTACTAATTCACCTTTTTTTAAAAAATCAATTGCTTTTTTTATATCTTTACCTATTATCGTCATTTTATTTTATTTTAAATAATTTTTACAAAATAATTTAATTTTATTTAGTTATTTTTATCATTAAGTTATTTTTTTAATGATAATAAATTATTATACCTTAATTATTAAATAATAAAAGTTACAGGAATTGACTTATCTAATTTTCACAATTATTAGGCAGTTAAGTATTTTAGTTCTTTTTATTTTTCAATTAGTATTTTTAATCCATATAAAGAAAAAACTATTATAAATACTAAAATTATGTATATATAATTATTTTTTAGGAAAATAATTGAATTATTTTCTTTTTTAGGTACTTCTTTTTTAGGAAAAAGCTTATCATTTAAATATTTTTCACCATCAATTTTATTTAAAGGTAAAGCTATAACTGTGTATTTGGTTATATTTTTAATCATATTAAGAATTTGAATATCAAATGGATTAGGGCAAGCTATATATACAGTAAGAGTGTTTTTATCACCATCGATATGTCCCCAAAACTGATTTTCTAAATGTTTTGGTAAAGTAGGTTTTGTATTCCCAACCATAATAAAAAGAGGAATAATAGTATATTTTTTTAATATAGACGGTAAAATTAAATTAACTACTTTTTTATCTGGTTCTAAAGTCAAAAGATCTGAATATACTAGATATTGATTATCTGGTATTTCTTTTTTTACTTCTTGATAATGTTTTTCCTTTGGAGAATTATCATCAACTTCTAAAAAATCAAACATTTATTTACCCAAAAAGCTATTAAAAGCTTTCATACTTACATCAGAATCTAATTCAATTTCCATTATTTTTGAATAATTTGATTTTTTAAAAAAACTATTTATTTTTTTATCAAAGCTTTCTTTTGAATTTAGATAAAAATACTTAAAATTGATATCTTTAATAGTATTTTTAATACTAAATGTATTTTTAGTTTCAAAAAAATCTGGTAATTCTGGTAATTTGCTAGATCCTTCTACCATTCTAAATATTTGACCACCATGATTATTTAAAACTATTATTCTTAAGTTTTTTAAGTTATTTACATAATTATTCCATAAAGCATTTCTATCATAAAAAAAGGATAAATCACCTACTAATAAAGTAACTATTTTATCTGTTTGCAAAGCTGTGCCTACAGCTGTACTAACTATTCCATCTATTCCACTAGTACCTCTATTAGAAAAAACTTTTATATTTTTTTTAGAATTAGCCATAGAAATATAATTAGCATATCTAACAGGAGTACTATTTCCTAAATGTAATATACTATCTTGAGGTAAGTTTTTTAGTATTTTATAAATACAATAAAGATCACTAAAAAATATATTTTCTAATTTTTTTTCAATATTCAATCTAATTAAATTATTAGCATATAACCATTTTGATTTATAAGATACACTTTTATCATTTAATGAAATTCTGGTTTTTATTAATTTTTCAAAAAATAATTCTGGTTTGCTTGTTATTACTTTAGTTATAGAATTTAAAGTATCTCCAAAAAAATTATCTTCTTGTATATGCCAATGTTCTTGTATATTAGATAAATTAAAAAATCTTTTAATTGTTTTTGATAAAATAGAATCTCCACAAGTAATTAATAGCTCTGGAGCTAAATTTTCTTGATTAATTAAATCTTTTCTTTTAAAAAATTCTTCATTAATTAAATCTTTTTCAAAGATAGTTGATTCTACTTTAGAAACAGTATTTACTATTAAATCTGAATAAGTTATTATATCCTTATCATAAATATTACTAGTTATTTCAGCTATTAATATAATATTTGAAATTTTTGCTAATTTTTTTAAAACTTTTGCTAATTTTTCATCTCTATTTTGACCAATAAAAACTATTATTTTAGAATAATTAAATAACTTTTCTTTTATTATCTTAAAATTGTTATCAGCTATTTCTATTTTAGGCATAAAAAAATCTCTAGTTTTTATATCTGGATAAATAAAAGTATCTGTATTAGAAGGATAAATTGGTTCTCTTAAAGGAATATTTATATGAACAGGACCTTTAGATGGATATAAGGAAAATTCAAAAGCTTCTGATATTATTCTGTTTAAAAATATTTCCGATTCTTTAGCTGAATAATCAGATGGTAGCTCAAAGCTTTTATTACAATAATTAGAATAAATATTTTTTTGTCTAATACATTGATTATCGAATTGGTCTATGGTTTCTGGAGGTCTATCTGCTGTTAAAACTAGTAGAGGTATTTTTTGATAATAAGCTTCCGCTATAGCTGGAGCATAATTTAAAACAGCACTTCCAGAAGTACAAATCAGAACAGTAGGGAGGTTAGAACTTTGAGATAAACCTAAAGCAATAAAGGCTGCACTTCTTTCATCTATAACAACATTTATATTAAATTTTTTATATCTAATAAAACTAAGTGTTAAAGGAGCAGAACGAGAGCCAGCAGAAATTACAACATTTATAACGCCTTTTTTATATAAAATATCAGGTATATTTAAAATAGGTTTTAAATTTTTCATGATAAACCTATAAATAAACTTTTTTTCTAATAAAACTATCAATAATATCAAGTTTTAACTTAGTTACGTTAGTTAAAACATGTTTTACTGTTGGGATAGAAATATTTCTAGTTATTAAATCAAAATTTTCTAGATATTGTATAGAATTAGCTGATATTATAAAAATTACACCTTTAGCTGATGTACTTCTCAAAAGATCTTTTTCTGCTAAAGATAACCATTGATTAGTATAGCCATATTCATCTAAAGTTTTTTCTATATCTTCCTTCCATTTTTCTTCTAATTCTTTACTACCACCCATTATAAAAATAGTTTCAGTTGTCTTAACCTTTTGTTTTTTAGCTTGTTGTAAAATCTCACTAGTTTTATCAATTTTAACAGTATTAGGTTTTAAAGTAGGCTTAGCTGTAGAGTTAACTGTTTCTTGTTTTATTTCTTCTTTAAATGATTTTTTTACTTCAAATTCTTTTTTATCTTCATCAAATTCTATATGACTTATATCAAAAGTAATTTCTTCTTCATTTAGATTTATTTCTTCTTTTTTTAGTTCATCTATATTTTTTATATCGTTAATTTCTATATCTACATCTATTTTATCCTGTTCTTTAGGCTCTTTAGACATAGAAGCTATAGTTTCTTTATATATTTCATCTATAGAAGCAAAATCAGATTTTTTATATTCAACTTTAGAATTTTCCTTAATATCAGTATCTTTTTTAGTTTCTAGTTTTTTATCTTCAATATCTTTTAGTTGATGAGTAATATCTTCTTTATTTTTAGTTTCAAAAATACTTTCTTTTTCATAAATTTCTTTTTTATCAAGAACACTTTTCTTTAAATTAAAAATCTCTTCTTTAAAGTTTTCAATATCTTTTTCATAACTAAGTATTTTATTATTATTTTCTGATAATTTTTTAACTAAATCATTATTTTCATTTTCTAATTTAATTATTTTATTATTATTATCATTAACTTTATTTTCAGAGTTATTTAATTTAAAAGATAATTCTTTTACTTCTTTATTTAATTCTTCTACTACTTTTTGCTTGGAAGATAAAATATTATTAGAAGATTCTGTATTATTTCTAATAGTTTTAGTTAAATCTGTTATTTTATTATAGTATTCTTCTTTTTCATTTTTTAATTTTTCTACTTCAGAATTTTTTTCTAAAATAATTTTCTCAAAAAACTCATTAGAAGTATCAGGAGTTAGCTTAGAGTACTCTATTATCTTATCATTTAAAGATTTTATTTCTAAATAAAGTTTTTCAATATCATTATTTTTTGTTTTAGTAATTTCATCTATTTTTTGTTTTAATTCATTTATTTCTAAATCTTGTAATTCATTAATCTTTAATCTTTCATTTAATTTTAAAGTTACTTCATTTTTTATTGATTCGACTTCAAATACATCTTTTTCAGCTTTATAAACTTGACTTCTTAAGTTCTCAACAATATTTTTTAAGCTAGAAACATCTTGCTTTGCTACTTCAATTTCAACTTCTTTATTTAAATAGTTAGATTTTAAAGTGGCATTTTCTTTAGATAAAGAAAGTATTTCATTATTTAACTTTTCAATATCATTATTTTTTATAGATTTTAAAGAAGCTATTTGATCTTCTAATAGTTTTATCTTACTTTCATATTCATATTTATCAGAAGAAAATAATGAGACATCTTTTTCTTTTTGTATCTTTAAAACTTTTAGTTGATTTGTAAACTCATCTAGTTTATTTTTATAATCAGATTCTTTTGCTTTTTCTCTAGCTTGTAAAAAAGCCATCTCTTTTTTAGTAGTATCTAAATCCTTCAATAAATTATTATTACTAGATTCTAAAGAAATTATTTTTTGATCTAAATCTATGTTTTCATTTTTTAGGTTTTCAATAGTCTCTTCAAAAGATTCACTGTTGTTTTTTAAAGTATCTAACTGCTCTTTAGTAGAAAAAATCAAAGTATCTTTTTCGAGTAATAAATTTTCTAATTCATCTATTTTAAGTTTTTTATTTGCAATATTTTCATTGTTATTCTCAATTTGAATATTTAAGTGATTTATATTTAAATCTTTATCACTAATTATTTTATCTTTTTCTTCAACTATTTTTATATAATTAGAGATTAATCCTTCGTTTTGTTTGATACTTTCTAAATTAACATTATTTTGATTATATAAATCATTATATTTTTCTTCTATAGTTTGCTTTTCTAAACTTAATTTAGAATAATTTTCTTTTAAATCATTTTTATCAATAGTTAACTGCTCATTTATTTCTTTTAAAGTACTTATTTCATTATAAAAACGTTCATTTTCAGAAAAAAGCTCACCTAATTTTATATCAACTTCATTTAATTTTTCTTTTAATAAGTTATTATCTTTTTCTAAGTTTTCTTTTTGTTTATTTAATATTTCATATTTTTCAGTTAAATCTATATTTTCATTTGATAACTCAGTTAGTTTATTATCAATTATTTCTTTTTCATTTAAAACATTAGTTAATTTAATATTATAATCTTGTAAATCTTTTTTTAGTGAATCATTTTCATTAATTATTAAATCTTTTTGCTTATTAGATTCTAATAAACTTTCAGATAAATTAAGAATTTCATTATCTAATGTAGTATTTTTATCTTTAGAATTTTTTAGCTCTTTTTCAATTTCATCTATTTTTACTTTTAAAGTATTTATTTCTGAATCTAGGGTATTATTTTTTTGTTGATAACTTTCTACTAATTCTTTTCTTTTATTAGCTATAATTACAACTTTGTTATATTCTATTTTATTTTTTTTAGTTAAATCTTCTATTTCAGCTTCTTTTTGAGTATATTTATTTTTTAAAGTTTCAACTTCTTTTTCAAGATTTTTAACTACTAAATCATTATCTTTAATACTTCTTTCTAATAAAGTTATTTTGGAGCTATTTTCTATTAATATTTTTTCTTTATTATTTAAAAGTTCACTAAGAGATTTTTTTTCATCCTCTAATTTAGCTATATTTTTATAAGAAATATCTAAAGATTCTTTATATTGATTTTTTATTTCTAATAATTTATTTTTTATTGTAGGTTGTTCCATATTTTATTAATTTTTTAGTAATTTAGATTTAAATATAAAATTTATAAAAAAAGTAATTTAGGAATTTAGTTTTTTTAACTAATAAAAGTCCTAAATTAAAAATATAATTAAAACTTCATATTAGTATAAAAAGCATTTAATTTATTTCCATCTAAATCTCTGAAATAACCTGCATAAAAAGCTTCACCTCTTGGACCTGCTGGGCCTTCATCAGTTCCGCCTAATTCCAAAGCTTTTTTATAAATAGCATCAACTTGTTCTTTACTATTTGCAGCTAAAGCTACCATAACACCATTTCCAACAGTTGCATCATTTTTATTAAAAGGTTTTGTAATAGCGAACATAGGTTTATCTGGAGAAACACCCCAAGCAATAAAAGAGCCAAATTCCATAAATCTTTTAGCACCAACAATAGCTAATAATTCATCATAAAACTTAGCTGCTCTTTCAAGATCATTTGTTCCTAAAGTTGTATACCCAATCATACCAAAACTCCATATAAAAATATTATTTAGAGTATTATATATTTTAATTCAACTATTGAAAATTAATTTTTTAGTATAAAAGTTATTCTTAATAATTAAGTTTTTTTTACTTTTTTGCAAAGTATATTTGATTTAGTATAATGGATAAAAATTATTTAAATAAGAAGGGCAATTTTAAATGAGCGAAAAATTATTAATTACAAAAATAGAAGATTATAAAAAACCAACTCCTATGATGGAGCAATATATTAGTGTTAAAAAAAAATATCCCAATGTTTTGTTACTTTATAGAATGGGGGATTTTTATGAATGTTTTTTTGAAGATGCTGAAATTTTATCAAAAGCTCTAAATGTAATATTAACAGCAAGAGCTGGAAGTGAAGATGAAGGACGTGTTGCAATGGCTGGAATTCCTCATCATGCTTTAGAAAGCTATCTATCAAGATTAATAAGAAAAGGCTTTAAAGTCGCTCTTTGTGATCAAATGGAACAAGCCGTTCCTGGTAAATTAGTAAAAAGAGAAGTAACAAGAGTAATAACCCCTGGAACTTTATTAGAAAATACTTTTTTAGCAGAAAAACAAAATAATTTTTTAGCTTGTGTATATAAAACAAATAAAGCTTATTCAATTGCTTTTGCTGATATTTCTACAGGAGAATTTAAAGTAACACAAATTTCTGGTATTAATGCTGAAAAAATTCTTTATAGTGAATTAGAAAGATTACCTGTATCAGAATGCCTTTTACCTTGTAGTAATCCAGAAAAAAAAATTGATATTAATAATACCGAATGGAAAGGTTTAATACCAGATAACATAACAGTTACTTGGCATTCAGAATTATTTTTTGATTATAAAGCATCTAAAAAGAAAATTTTAGCTCATTTTAAAATAAAATCTTTAGAAGGCTTTGGTTTACACGAATTACCTTTATCTGTTAGTGCCATAGGAGCTTGTCTATCTTATATAGAAGAAACACAAATGAAAGCTCTAAATCAATTCAAAACTTTATCTACTTATCTATTAACTGATTATTTAGTTATAGATGCAATAACTAAGAGAAATTTAGAGTTATTTGCAACATCAAGAGATAATTTATACCAAGGTTCATTATTATCTATAATAGATGATACAAAAACACCTATGGGTGGTAGATTACTAAGAAATTGGTTATTAAACCCATTATTAGATAAAAATTTAATTAATTTTAGACTAGATGCGGTAGAAGAATTAACAAATAAAAATAGTATGCGTTTGGATATAAGAGAAACTCTTTTAAATATAAAAGATATGGAAAGACTTGCAGGAAGAGCCTCAATAGGATTGTCTAATGCTAAAGAATTAGTTGCCTTGAGTATAAGTATAAATTCTTTACCTAAAATATCTTTTATTTTAGATAAATACGATTTTAATTTTTCTAAAATACTTAAAAATATACCTGAAGAACTTTTAGTTATTGGCAAAAAAATTGATGATACTTTAATTGATACTCCACCTCATTCAATAACAGAAGGCGGATTAATAAAAGATGGAATAGATGCAAAACTAGATGAATTAAAAAATTCTTTAAGAGAAGCTAAAGAATGGCTGACTCAATTAGAGATTTCGGAAAGAGAAAGAACTGGAATTAAAAGTTTAAAAGTAGCTTTTAATAAGAACTTTGGGTATTTTATAGAGATTACAAATGCAAATAAACATCTAGTACCTACAGAATATATAAGAAAACAGACACTTTCTAATAATGAAAGATATATTACTCCAGAATTAAAAGAAAAAGAGAATTTTATTTTAAAATCTGAAGAAAAAATAAAAGAAATAGAATATAATATTTTTTGCAAATTAAGAGAAGAAGTATCTAATTTTACAGAAATAATACAAAAAACAGCTTATGAAATTGCAAAATTAGATATTTTTTCTAATTTTGCAGAATTAGCTTTAAAAAATAAATATGTAAGACCTGAAATAATAGATAAAAATGAGATTATTATAAAAGGTGGAAGACATCCTGTAATAGAACAAATTTTACCTTCTGGTGAGTTTGTTCCTAATGATTTATATTTAAATAATAAAGATTCTATTATGATGATTCTTACAGGCCCTAATATGGCTGGCAAATCAACTTTTATGAGACAAACTGCATTAATAATTCTTTTAGCTCAAATGGGGTGTTTTGTTCCTGCGGATAAAGTTATTACTGGAATTTTTGACCGAATTTTTACAAGGGTTGGTGCAGTAGATGATTTATCTACAGGTCAAAGTACTTTTATGGTAGAAATGAATGAAACAGCTAATATTTTAAATAATGCTACAGAAAATAGCTTTATTTTATTAGATGAAGTAGGAAGAGGAACCAGTACTTATGATGGAGTAAGTATAGCTTGGTCTGTAAGTGAATATATTGTAAAAGAAATCAAAGCAAAAACTATTTTTGCTACTCATTATCATGAATTAAATAAACTTGAAGATAAAATAGAAGGTGTAAAAAATTACCAAGTTTCAGTTCAAGAAACCACAGATAAAGTTATTTTTTTACATAAAGTTGTTACTGGTGGAGCTGATAGAAGCTATGGTGTAGAAGTCGCAAGATTAGCGGGCTTACCACAAGATGTAATAAAAAGAGCTAAAGAAATTCAATTAGATATAGAAAAAAGAAGTAAAATACAGGCCAGTTTATTAAAGAAAACACCTGATGGAATAAATGAAGTTAAATCTCAATTATCAATGTTTGAAATTTAGAGTTTTTTTATTAAAAAGAATAAAAATAATCTTGATTAAAAATAGTAACAGGTAAAAAGTTTTCACCATCAAATTCACCAAAAATATTAATCTTATTATTTTTTACTTTTAAAAGTAAATCCCAATTATTTTTAAATTTTTTGCTAATAGGTAAAAAGTTTTTATTTTCATCAAAAATAATAAAACTATTTTCATCTTTACAATAAACATTTACATCAGATATAAAAGTTGGAATTTTTTCTATAAAAGGATTTTTAGCTAAACTATCAGAATATAAATTATAAACACTTTCTATATTATTATCTGATATATTTAAAACTTCATTACTACTTAGTTCTTTATTTTTAAAAATAGCTCTTAATTCTAAGTTTGATGGATAATAAATTAAATCTCCTTCAAAAAAACGCTCTGGAGTTAATTCTAGAAAAGAAAAAGGCTTTTTAGAAACAGAAAAATCTAATACTAAAGCTATTTTTTTTGTTTTTAATCCAAATAAAAATATTTTTTTTGTTTTTATTTTATCCTCTTCTTCAATTAAATTTCCCAAAACTAACCATTTATCATTAATAGATTCCAAATTTAAAATTTCATCCTGATTTTTTGTTATACCTAATTCTGTTTTAAGATCTTCTTGAATTAAATTAGGTAGTTTTTCTATATTTCTAAAAGCCTTTAAAATTAAATGTATTTTAGAAATTTTTTTTAAAATTAAGTCATTATTAGAATTAACAGCAGATATAGATGATAATTCATTTATTCTTCTTGATAGTCCACTTGCTTTATAATCAACCATTCTTGAAGCTATATTATTAAAAAAAGAGTAAGATTCCATTTTTATAGAATCAAAACCTCTTCTAATAAAATCATTTAGCCAAATTTCTAGATCATCTAAACCTTTATTAATAGAATCAAATCTTTTTCCTTCAGTTTTAGCTTTTTGTTCTGGTGATATTTCTTTAACTTTATCTTTTTTTTCTTCTTGTTTTTGTTTTTTCTCATCTCTAGAAGATAACCATTCTTGAACCCAATTAGGAGGAGTATCAGAAAAGTTTTGTTTATATTTTGTAAATAAGTACATTAATCCCAAGCCATGTTTACAAGGAAACTTTCTACTAGGGCAAGAACATTTAAAAGCATTTTCTCTTATGTCTATTTGGGTTTTATAAGGCTTTGAGCCACTTCCTTGACATTCTCCCCAAAGAGCTATTTCATTAAAACCTATATTAGCCCATTTTGATATATTAACTAAACCTTTTCCTGCACTTATAGAAGCAGCATCTGGAGCTAAAGAATCGATATATTTTTCATCTAATTCCATAAATTTAATTCACCATATTTTTTTTACCAAGGAAAATTTCTCTTTTTTGATAACTAGGTATTATTTTTTCTAATATTTTATTTATTTCTTCATAATCAAATATTTTAGCTTTTTCAATTAGAATATTTATATCATATATTACTTTTTCATCATAGTTTTTTGAAGTAGAAAGTCTTATTTTATCATGAAGTGTTTCGGAAATTTCTTCGTTTTCCATAAATAAGCTTTCATGAAGTTTTTCTCCTTCTCTCATACCAGTAAAAGAAATAGGTATATCTTTTTCTGTAAAACCAGAAAGCTTTATCATATTTATTGCCAAATCAACAATTTTTATTGGTTCACCCATATTTAACACAAAAACTTCAGAGCCTTTACCTATATAAGAAGATTGCATTACTAATTGAACTGCTTCAGGAATAGTCATAAAATACCTAGTCATTTCTGGATGAGTTACAGTAACAGGACCTCCTTTATTTATTTGTTCTTGAAAAATAGGTATGACAGAACCTCTACTACCTATAACATTACCAAACCTAACTGAAACAAATGCGGTTTCTGAATTCTGATTATAATATTTAACTATTAACTCAGCTAATCTTTTACTAGTTCCCATTATACTAGTTGGACTAACAGCTTTATCAGTAGAAATATTAACAAATTTTTTAACTTTATACTTATCAGCACATTCAACTAGATTTTTAGTACCAAAAACATTATTTATCATAGCTTCACAAATATTTTCTTCCATTAATGGAACATGTTTATGTGCTGCGGCATGAAAAACAAAATTTGGTCTGAATGTATCAAAAACTTTATCTAATAAATTTTTATCTTTAATATCCGCAATAATTTTTACTACGTTTAAATCTGGATATAAAACATTTAATTCACTATTTATTTTAAAAATACTATTTTCACCATGACCTAATAAAATCATCATAGATGGTTTAAATTTAGCTAATTGTTTACATAACTCAGAACCAATAGAACCACCTGCTCCTGTTATTAAAATCTTTTGCCCTTTAAATAAAACTTGTAAAGCTGAATCATCTATTTTTATAGGCTCTCTACCTAAAAGATCTTCTATTCTTATTTCTCTGATACTATTTACTTTTACATCACCATCAAGTATTTCTCTAATAGTTGGAACTATTTTTATTTCAGCTTTAGTTTTGGTACAAATATCTAAAATATCTTTTATAACTTTAGATTTTGCTGAAGGTATAGAAATAATAATGGTATCTATATCCCAATCTGATACAACTTTAGGTATTACATTCCTATTACCAAATACTTTTATACCATTTATTTTTGCTTTTATTTTGCTAATATCATCATCTATAAAACCAACAGGCATATAACTATTATCTTTATTTTTTTGCATTTCATTTACTAAAAGTTGACCTGCATCACCAGCTCCAATAATAAGAACTCTTTTTTTATCTTTTTTACTAACTTTTATAACCTCATGAGAAAATCTTCTACTACTTCTAACTGCAAAAAAAGCTATAAACATTAAAGCCCATTCAAAAACAAAAATAGAACGTGGAAAAGAAGAGTTATTAGTCAAATAAGCTGTCAAAATAAAAATACCTGAGCCTAAGCACGTAGAATAAAAAACACTCATCATTTCTCGCATACCAAAATATTTCCATAAGTGGTAATACAAACCCATAAAAGTGTTAGTTACTATTCTAATAATAGGTAATATTGGTAAGAAAAACCAAAATTGGTTTAAGTGTGCATTTGGAATACTACCTTCAAATCTTATTATAAAAACAGCTATATATACAGCTAGAGTTAGTACTATATCTATAGTAACTTGAGCTATTCTAAAAAAAGGAAAAATATTCCTAAAAGCCATTACTTAAAAAGTTTCCTACTATCTTCTATATCTTTATGTATTTGATTTTTAAGTTCTTCAAAACTATCAAATTTTTTTTCATCTCTTATTCTTGTTTTTAATGATATTTCTATTTGTTCATCATAAATATCATCATCAAAATTAAGAATATGAGCTTCTATACTTCTTAATCCATTGTCAAAAGTAGGTCTTTTACCTATATTAACAACTCCATTATATTCTTTGTTTCTAATTCTTATGGAACAAGAATAAACAGATATTTTAGGAACTAACTTTCTACCATTAACTGCTAAATTTGCGGTAGGTATTCCTAAAACACTTTTTCCCAATCCTTGACCTTTTATAACATTTCCTTTTAAAAAATATTCATAACCTAATAAAAAATTAGCTTTTTCTATTTCACCATTAAGTATCAAATTTCTAATAGTAGAGCTACTTACTGTTTCATTATCTAAAACTAAAGAATCTAAAATATACGCACTGTAATTATATTTACTTGATAATTCTTTTATTAATTTACCGTCACCTTCTGCTTTATATCCAAAAAAGAAATTAAAGCCCACACAAATATTTTTAGCTTTTAATTTTCCTACTAAAATTTCCTTTATAAATTCCTCTGGATAAAGCATAGATAAACCTTTACTAAAAGGAGGTATTACACAATAATCAACACCTATTTTTTTTAAATTACTAATTTTTTCTTCTGAAGTATTTAATAAAAAAGGTACTTTTTTACTACCTGTAACAATAGAAGGATGATCTATAAATGTAAAAACTAAAAATTTTTGATTATTTTCTTTAGCTATATTTTTAGCTTTGTTTAAAACTTCTAAATGCCCCTTATGTACTCCATCAAATGTACCTATAGCAATAGTAGTATCTTCATCTATTTCTGGTATATCAAAAAAAACTTTCATATAATAATTCTTTTTAGCAATAAATCATAAAATAATATTATATCAATATTAGAATTAAATGGAGAATTTTTATTATTCAAAGTAAAGAAAAGGTTATATTAAGTTTAACCTTTATCAAATAGTAGCAAGTACTTTACCTTTTATGCTATAAATATAATATTAGACTTTATTTTAAGTTATAAGGTAAAAAAAATGACTCAAATTAATGGAAGTTATGGAGCACAACCAGTTTATGGACCACAACAAAATTATAATGTGCAACAACCTCAAGCAACTGGTTATAACCCAAATGTAAATCCTTATAATAGACCTGATATGTATCAGCCTCAACAACAAAATGGTTTAGGCTCTATTTTTAGTTCTGCAAATAATAAACCTTATGTTACAAAACAAAGCGTTATGACTGGTTTAACTGGTGCAGTTGCTGGTTTTATGATAGGTGGGCCAATGGGAGCTGTTATTGGTGGAGTTATTGGTCTACTTTTAAGTGTTATAATGAATGTAATAAAAATTAAAAAAGAAGAAGGTCAAGCAAATGGAATGCCTAGACCACAAAATGGAGCAATACCAGCTCAAATGCCTAATAATTATATGTCCTATGATCAACAACAGATGCAAAGAATGCAACAACAACAAATGCAACAAATAAATCAGCAACAAATGCAACAACAAGGGCAACAAGGGCAACAAACCTTTAATCCTTATCAAAGATAAATTGAAATAAAAAAGGCAGATAAAACTATCTGCCTTTTTTTATGTTAAAATTTTCTAATATCAAATTTATGGATAAATAATAAAAATGAATAATAAAGAATTTGAAAATATTGAATTTAAAGTAGAAAATTCTGTAGCAGAAATTATTTTAAATAGACCTAATGCTTTAAATGCATTAAATGCAGCATTAACAGCAGAATTAAAAAAAGCTTTAGATTTATGTGCTAATGATGAAGTAAAAGCTGTTATTTTATCTGGTAATGGTAAAGGATTTTCTTCTGGTGGAGATATAAAAATGATGTCTCAACTTGATACTAACCCTAAACTACTTAGTGATTTATTAGAAAACTTACATAATGTTATTATTCAAATGAGAAACTTAGAAAAACCTATTATTGCTGCTATAGGTGGTTTTGCATTTGGAGCTGGTTTTAGTCTTGCTTTAGCTTGCGATTTTAGAATAGGTGGAAATAGCTCTTTATATTCTTGTGCTTTTGTTAATATTGGCTTAGTTCCAGATTCTGGAGCATCATTCTTTCTAACTAAATTAGTTGGCTATGCAAAAGCTACCGAATTAATGATGTTAGGAAATACAATTGATTCTAAAATGGCTATGCAAATGGGATTATTAAATGGTTTAGTAAAAGATGAAGATGTATTAGAAGAAGCTAGAAAACTTGGTTCTTTATTAGCAAAAAAACCATCATCTTCTTTATCTAGAATAAAAAGAATGGTAAATAAAGCTATAATATCAGATCTACCAGATCAATTAGGTTTAGAAGCTATGTATCAATCTGAAGTAGCTAAATCTGATAATTTCAGAGAAGGCATAACTGCTTTTTTACAAAAAAGAGAAGCTAATTTTAATTAGGAACTAAAAAATGAATGACAACTTTGATTGGCATAAAGAATTATTGTCACCAGAAACTGTTATAACAAAAAACTATAAAAATACTCAAAATGTAAGAAGATTTTTTGTTTCGGAATTGGGTGAAAATTTTAAATTCAATTTTAAGTTTATGGAGTTCATGAGAAATAGTATAGGAAAAACACTCAAAGATGCATTAGATGAATACAAAAAAACTAATGTTAATAATTTAGTAGAATTTGATATAAATAATGGTAGAGAATCTAATAAATATCTTAAAGAGTTATTTATTAATAACCCAGAATTAAGTGTAGAACAAGCTTATACTATTTTTAAAAATAAGAAAAAATTAAATAGAAATTTAGTTTATTCTATTGAAGATATAAAACTATTAAAAATATAAATTGTTAGTTATAATTAGCTTAAATTGCTAGTAATTATTAAAATAGATAGTGTAAGTGAAAAAATAAGTACATTTCGACTAAGCTCAACGACCTTATTTTTTTAGATGTAAATAGCAAGTTAGATTAATTAGTAGAAATACCTACTACACCATCTTTTTTAGTTTCCTTTTGTTTTTCACCTTTCAAAGCGTTGCAAGCATCTTGATAAAGTAATTTACAAGCATTTTCATAATCTAATTTAGCAAGTTCTTTTTTTTCTAGAGCTTCATAAGCAAATCCTCTTAGATAAAAAGTTTCACTTTCATTTTTTGATATTGCTAATGCTTTAGTATAATCTTCTATAGCTCTTTGATAATCTCCTAATTGAGCATAAGCACTACCTCTATTATGATAGGCTTTTAAAGTTGGTTTTGAATTAATTACTTTAGTATAATCATTAACAGCTAATTTAAAACCTTCTGCTCTACCAGTAGAAAAAAAAGCATTTCCTCTATAATAGTAAACATCTGAATCATTACTAGAAAGTTTTAGAGCATTACTATAATCTTCTATAGCCTCATCATAATTATTTAAAAGGCTATTAGCAGAACCTCTATTTAAATAAGCTTTATAAAAATCTGGTTTTATTTTAATTAATTTAGTGTAATCATTAAGTGCTTTTTCATATTTTTGCATATTAAAAAAAGCATTTCCTCTATAATAATAGGCACCTGCAAAATCAGGTTCTAGCTCTATTGCTTTAGAAAAATCTTCTATTGCCTTATCAAAAAGAGCAATATTACTATAAGCGATACCTCTATTATAATAAGCCTCTGTATAATTAGGTTTTAACTCTATAGCTTTTGTATAGTCTTTTATAGAAGATTCATAAATAGTTGTTTTTTCAGCTTCTGTAATAGCTCTATTATTAAAAAACTTTGCATTTTCTGGAGCTAATTTTATAGCTTTAGAATAATCTGTAATAGCTGAATCAAAATTTCCTGTTAGATAGTAAATATTAGCTCTATTATAATAAGAATTAGCATCATCAGGATTTAATTCTATAGATTTACTATAATTATTTATTGCTTTTTCATATAAATTATTTATTTTATTTTCAACACCAATATTATGATGAACTATAGATAAATCTGGTTTATATTTAAGGGCTAAATTATAATTATTTATTGCTTCTGTAAAATTATTTTGCTCTCCATAAATAACACCCATATTGTTATACACTTCAGCAAAATCTGATTTATCTTTTATTAATTTTTTATATAAATCAAGTGCTTTATCATATTGTTTATCTATATAATAAGCTCCTGCTAAATTAAAAATAGTATTCGAATCAAAATTATTTTTTAAACTTTCAAAACCTTCTAAAGCTTTTTTATTTTCATTTGCAGTAAATAAACTAGCAAAATCCGCTTCTTTTTGGGAAGTAATAAACATTACTATTATTTTACTTTCACCATTAAACCTAATATTAGAGACTTCTTTTAGATCTATTATCTGATTCACGGGTACTTTTATATTTAAAATATTTCGGTTTGTTTGGCAAGAAGAAAGAATAAAAAGTAAGGTTAAGATTAAGATTTTTATAAATCGTGAACTGTGAACCGTGAATCGAAAAAATTTAGGTAACATAATTAATTCCATTCACAATTTACGACTCACGATTCACGAATCTAATATTCATCATAAGTAAGTGGAGAAAATAATTCGGTTCTAAAATTTCTAGCAACAATCCTATCAATTCCACTATTAGGATTATCTATAAAAGCCAAAATTCCATTACCTTGATTATTTAAAGATAAAACAGGGTAATATTGTTTTTCTGGCATAGTTTTTGCAGGATTTTTATGATTTAACATAAATAAACTACCTAATGAAGAACCATAATTATTAAATTGTTTATAATGAACACTTCTTGGTATTGGACCACCTGAACCTTGCATAAACCAAGCTACCAAACCATTACCATTATTATTTAATGTTAAAGTAGGTGGGTAGTTATCTGAAAAAGCACCTAAAATAGAACCAGTTGAATCATTATGAAATAATATTTCTGAAGTTGGTAAAGATAAATTAGCAAAAGTAAAACCATTAGCTAAATTTAATAAACTAATTTTTCTTCCTTTAATAAAATGAGGTGCTGAACCATTTCTTTCTTTCCATACAACCATAGCTCTACCAGAATTATCCATCTTTATATTAGGTAATATACTATCATCTCCAGGATTATTGACAGCATCAGTATTTAACATTAAATCACTTTTATAAACTATAGTACAAGGTGGGGTACAAGATGATACAGTAGGTCTTAACAAATTAACTATATTAGTTGAAACAGATGAAACTATTAAATCCTCTACAAAATTAGGTGGAACATTAGAATCATAAACTTTAATTCTCATACCAGCAGAAAGTTCTGTAGGAGAAGCGTTTAAAGTTAAAGAGGTAGCTCCTGAGTTATATAGTGCATTTGTTGTTTGTGGCAATATTTTCCTGCCACCTTTTATTTTAAAATTAAGACTAGTTATATTAATCGTTGAAACAGGAGGGTTAGATACTGTAGCTGTATTATTATTAGTAATACTAGAAACATAATATTCATTACCAGTAGCACCATCAATAATTCTAGAACCAACTTCTAGTTCAAGTTTAAATTTAGCTGTACCACCTGTAGTTACATTACCCAAATTATCTATAGATATAGTACCAGCTACTATCGTTCCAGATGATATAGGTTGCTCATATTTACTTATAGGCATAGCAAAAATATCATAACCAGAACCTATTAATTCTTGCCAAGTAATATAGCCATCTCCATTATAATTAAGTGCTATTTTAGGGTTTTCTTTTATATTATTATTATTAAAAAATAATGGCTGAAAAGAGCTAGGTACTAAATCATGATAATTATTTATTTTTACCCCAAAAATACTAGAATTACCATTAACCCCAGCATCAGACTCTAATACATTAGATTTATCAGCACTAAAAACAACCATCCCATTTCCATCTAGATTTATAAAAGTATGCGGATTTCTCGCATTTTGATTAGCAAATAAATTAGTTAGAGCAAAATCAGGAACATCAGGAACACCTAAAGTAGATGAACCTATTTTTAAAGCTCTGATATTTCTTGTTGGTGGACCTCCTACAGTAGAAGTAAAAGAAACTAAGCCTTTTTGTTTAACTGGAATATAAGAAAGTGAAAGTGCATCTAGAGGATTTGTAACAGTTCTATTTTGAGCAACATTTGATGGGTTTGGAAAATTTGGTCTTGGTGAAGGTAAATATTCCTTCAAATTTGCATATTCTAATACATTATTACCAGCTGTCGTATTTTGCCAAAAAAGAAAGCCATTCCCTTCATTATCAGTAGAAATATCTAAATTTTTTAAAGAATTTAGATTTGTACTATTATGTATAGGATATTCAGCTATCAAACCTTCATTATGTGTTAATTCTAATGGAATATCTATAGATGTTCCTGTAACAACTAAAGATGAATCTACATTTATAGTATTATCAGATAAAACGAATCTAGGAGTATTAATGGAATAATCTGCTTTAAAATTAACAGGAGTAGAAATAGTAGTCGATTCTAGTATAGTAGCATTAAAATCATTAGTTATAGTATTAATATTATATTGATTACCATTCACAAAAATTCTTTTAGATGAGGCTAATTCTGTATTAAATTTAGTTCCTGTACCAGTAACATTGTTTCCAGATATAGTTATCTGCCCCGAAGCTGGAGCTGGAGAAACACTAAAAGAAGTGGGACTTGCTATAGTTTTATTAGAAGCAACAGTCATTGTAGTATCATTTGTTATATTTGTAATTAAAAAGCTTTCACCTTTTACTATTATTCTTTCACCAACACCTAATTCTTTGGTAAAAAATGTAGTTCCACCTGTTCCTGTTACATTACCTGCACTCATTGTTATAGTACCAGAGGCATTAGAAAAAAATTTAGTTATATTATTACCTGTTCCATTTATATTATCAAAAGCTTGAGCAGCAACATAAAAATTACCAGAAGTAGTAATATTTTTAAAATTAAACTCATAAGAAGAAGTATTAGATGGTTCTATATCTAAAATAAACTTATAAGTATATCCTCCTGAATTAACAGCAGTATAATCTTTATTAGTAGTTAGATATAGGGCAATTGATTTTACTTCTGAAACATTATTTCTAGAAGTTAGAGCTTTTGTACTAAAAGTATTATTTAAAGGAACTTTTACTTTAAAACTATTAATATCTTTAGTATATTTTCCATTACTTAAATCTATATCATAAGAATTTTTTGATGTTTTTTTTAAAAGATAGTTTTTATTAGTTAAGGAATTATTATTTAAATTATTGTCTAAATTACAATTAAAAAGCAAAATGCTAAATAATAAAGCTAAAGTAGTTTTTGAAAATAAGTTTTTAACTTTTATTTCCACAATAATATCTCCTTATTTATGGACCTAATGTTATTGGACCATTTGAAATATCTGGACCTTCTATAAGACTTAAATTAGTATTAACAGATGCAGCTCCTCTTAATGGAGCATTTGAATTTCCAGAAGTACTAGTAGTAGTAGCAGTTGGAGTTGGAGTTGGAGAAGAAACCATAACTGGAATTGAAACTGAAGGATATTCAATAGTACAGCCAGAATCTATAATAGATTTTTCTAAACTTTTTGATATAGGCATATCTTTCTCTTCTATTCTTATAATACATGGTACTTGTACTTTTATAGGCACTGCAATAGGATCAACTTTTAAATTTGCTTTTACAATAGGAGTTAAATTAACTTCTACCCTATTAAGTCTATTTTCCAAAACATTTATGATATTATCTCCATTTGCAATAAGAGTACCATCTTTATCATAGGCTTTAGCAAAAATTTTTTTACTACCAGTAGGTATTTTTTCTAATACTTTCTTTGGATTTGCTCTTGTTAACTGAAAAAAAACAGGATTTTCTGTAGCAATACCTTGACCTTCTACTTTTACTACAATAGATTCTGTTTCTATAGGAATAGTCTTAATATTAAAAGTTTTATCTGTATTTTTTTCAGGAAACTTTACAGATGTTACAACAGTTCCAGAATGGAAAAGATTATTTCCAAACTCAATAGAGCAATTATAGGAGGTTAGACCTATAAAAGTTAAAAGAGTAAAAAGTTTATAATTTTTTTTCATAATTATTTTCTCATTGTATTTGCTCTCCACCAGGAGTTATAGGGTTTCCTGGTAATAATTGTATTCCTACATCTGTAGAAGCTGGGACTCCAAATTTAATAGGCATTGATATTTTTAATGTACCAGAATTATCTGAATAAATATCAAAACCATTAATTAAACTTACTGTATTAGTAGTTCTTGACCATTTTTTATCTATACTTTGTATGGTATTATCTGGTTCTGTAATATTATTAGCTGAAGTACTATTAGCAATATCATCATAAGCTGAAATAACACCATAATAATTATTTCCATCAGGAACATCTTTTATAATTAGTGTAGTGTTAGCTGGATCAAAATCAAACCAAATAATAGGAGTTACCATATTGTTTAAAGGGTCATTAAAGTTATTAGTTAAAAAAAACTTAAATGATTTTATATCTGAAGTTTTTTTAGGCAAAATAGCATTAGTATAAGCTTTTGTTTTAAAACTTTGAACATTTATAGTTAATTTTATATCACCTTTTTTTACTACTTTACCCAAAAAATCTTGAGTTACTTTTGCTTTTTCTTGTTGTTTTAAATTCTCAACTTTTATTGGTTGATAATATGAACAAGATAAAACCAAAAAAGGTAATAAAAAACTGATATATCTAAAAAATTCTTTTTTCATAATTTTTTTAATTTTTTTAATTATTAATTTCTACAAAGAAGTGTTCAAAAATTTTTTATAAATTTAAACTTTCAAACACTTTTTTGAGATAACACTCCATCCCCTCTCTAAGCCATTAGAGAGGGGTATGGGTGAGTTAAGAAACTATGGAGAGGTTATTGTTTCTCCACCAGAAACACCAGTACCTGCTATTAATGTTACAGAACCTTTAGAAAATGCATTAGTAAAATCATCCATTAATTTAAAATTCATATCTAATTGAGTTGGAGTACCACTTCCACCAAAGCTTACTACACCAGCTGTAGAAACATTTATAAAGTTTTCTGTTGGAGTACCTATGGCTCCAGCAGTACCACCACCAGGACCACCGGTTGTTTGGTTTGCAGCAGCTATATCTCTCCAAAAACCAAATTGTAGATTAGTTCCAGATAAAACAGCAGTAGGATCACTTACATCAACAGAAGTTGATGTTGTGCTTATAACTCTATATCTTGCACCTGTTGAAGCTGCACTAGCACCTATTGTAATAAAATCATTAGGTTTTAAATTTAAAGAATTTAAATTAGGTAAAATACTACTTGTATTTCTATTTAATGTTGTTACACCAGCTGTTTGTGTTCCAACATCTAAAGAAAGATCTGCGGTAGGAATAGGAATAGGGTTAGCCGAACCATCTACAACACCAGGTGCATAAGCTCTAGCTGAAATAGAATAAGCTGAATTAAAATTCAAACCTTTAAATGTAGTATTTATAACTCCTGTTGTTAGCCCTTTGAATCCTGATGGAGGAACAGGTGCTGATACTCCACCATCAATTGTGAAAACGGTAGCAGGTGCTGTTGTTGCGTCAAATCTACCTGGTAATGCAACAGGTGCAGTACCAAAAGTACCTTGCTTATGTAATTTTAAAACTAAAAAAGAATTTGGATTCATTGCTAATGCTGAAAAAGAATCTGGTGTAAAAGCTTTAATTCCAAATGGATTTGTTTTACCTGTTAATTTAAGACTCATTTTAAATGAAGCACCATCTTTTTCACCGAGATCAAAAACAGATGGACTAACTTTTACAGAATCAACTTTTGCAGTTGTTTCTTTTACTTGATTAACTTGAATTGGGCTAGTTGCACAACCTGCTACCATAGCTGTTGCCATAACTAAACCTAAAGTTTTTTTCATTCCTAGCATTTCTGCTCCTCCTAATAAAATAAAAAATAAATATAAAACCGTCCCTTTCGGGATAATCTGAAGCTTTATTACTTCAGTCTTGAGGGTAAACCCTCATAATTTTAGTTATTTTTAGATAACTAAAACCGTTAGTTTATTGAGGATAAAAATCCCTCAATCTGACGGCATAAATATCTGGTGTATTGGGATCACCTGATAAATTGCAAGAACATATTATCAAACCTTTACCAAGCGAATTATTTTCCATTCTTATATCCTCAGTTGTATTAGAGGTTAAATTATTCTTTTTAAGAATAGGGAAAACATCCCCTGATGGGAAATAATCTACTAATTTTACACCATAAATAATATGATTTGAAGCCGGATAAGCGACTCTATTATCCTTCCAAGCAATTAAACCATTTCCATTATTATCTATAGATACCTGTGGAGAAAGTTGAGTTGATGATGGTGCATTTGGTTCAACTTGAAATTCATTCCCTACAGGAATAAAATTCTCTAATTTTCTAGCATATATTTTTTTATCTGATCCTAAGCCAGTACCTCTTTCCCATACAACTAAACCATTTCCATTATCATTTATCTGAACTGAAGGGTTAAAATTATACGATTGTGTAAAAGCAGTTTTATTTTGGCTAACAAAAGTAACTGCTCCCATGTTTACAGAAGGTAATAAAGAAATTTTTCTCATCTCAATTTCATTTAATGTATTTGTATTAGAACTTGCTTGATAAGTTATTACAAAATCATTACTAGGATTAGGTGCAATATTACTTATGTCAGGATTTAAGTATTCAACAGTTGCGTTACCTTGTCTTACTAAGTTAGTAAGACCCAAACCAGTAAAAGCATCTAATGTTATACCACTTGAAAAATCTGTTGGGGTTGGAGTACTTGAAAATTTTCTTATATGGATACTCCCTAAATTACTAGTAAAACTAGCACTAGTAGCAATAACTCCAACTGATGAAGTACGAGATATTTTAGCTTTTACTTCTTTCAAATTTGTACTAGTTAAAGCTGCATAATTAGCTGAAGAGATAATTGTAGTATCTAAACTTGTAAACGGAACTCCTGTAATAGTTGGAGTAAAATTCCTAATATAAGCACCTTGAACACTGTTACCTTGAGATTCAAACCATACAGCTAATCCATTTCCTTTATTATTTATAGTTACGTTAGGAGTACTTAAACCTATAGCTGTAGTAGCATTTTTAAGAACATAATCAATTCCATTTGGCAAGTAATCAGTTATTAAATTAAGTCTAATATCATCATTACCAGCATTAGTTTGCTTCCAAATAGACATTCCATTACCTAAATCATTAATTGATATATCAGCGAAAACTTGAGGTTGAGTAAAATTAGTATTTAGAGTAAATTCATTATTAGAGGCAAAAAAATCTCTTCCTGTTTTTATACCAACTCTAGAATCTAAGGCTGCACCAGTAGAAGACTTAGTTGTTAAATCTATATCCCAAACACCATTAGGAGCTATTTCATTTAATGTATAAGAATAACCATCAGGTGATATTTGTAAACTTTCTGGTGAAATAGAAAATTCACCTAGTGTTACATTAGTACCTGTACCACCAGCACCATCAAAAGCTTGAGCTGCCATATAGTAAGTTGTATTAGGAGCTAAACCATAAAAAGATAAATTTCCATTATTAGATGATATTTGAGCTTGGCTTAATATAGATGGTGGAGCCGCTGGATTATTAATAGGATCAGAACTATTTTTACTTAAAAATAACTTTACACTTTGATAAGCTCCAAAAAAAGTTCCATTTCGATTACTTTTAGTTGAAAATTTATCTTTAGATATAACTTTTAAAGGTAATGTTATATTTACATTTCCATCATTTGCAAAGATTTTTATTTGATTTTCTTCTTTTTGTGATGTTTTTTGTAAGTCAATTTGATTAATTAGGGTACATGAAGTTAATGAGTTTGTTGAAAACAAACAAAACATCAAAGAATAAAAAATCTTTTTTGTAAAAGTCATTAACTTTTAAAACCTACAAACAAGAACTTATGATAAAAATTATAAAATTAATCTTTATATTAAATTCATATACTAAATATATTACTATTATACATCTTATTATAGGTTAGAGAATATCCCAAATCACATTTTTTTTATTTATAAAAAAAAATCAAAAACCTTTAATAGTAATAGATTCAAGGATTTAAATAAAAAACAAACATAGCTTAATTTTTATTTAATATAAAAATAATTAGCTTTACAAAAAATATTTAAATAGTTTAAGTTGTTTTTAGTTAATATGAGTTAAGAAGCTTTAGCAAAGTATTATTTCTCACTTTTAACTTGATAGAAAATATGCTATTATTTCTCGTATTAAGCTATGGTGTAACGGCAATAATATGGAAACTAATAATCAAGCACAAGATAATAACTTACAACAAGAAAAAATAAAAATAACAAAATTGCACTCTTCGCCTATATTATCATCTTTTTGTAATCCTAATGGTAAGTACCTTGTATCTGCTAGTTTAGATGGTTCTATAAAAGTTTTTGATTATGAAAATTTTTCAGAAAATTTTTATTTATATGGCCATCATCAAGAAGTAAATACTGTTACTTTTAGTAATAATGGAAAACTTATTGCCTCTGGAAGTTCTGATAATACTATAAAATTATGGGATTTTTTAAGTAAATCAGAAATAAAAACACTTAATTCTCATCAAGATGATATTAATACTATTTCAATTAGCAAAAATAACATATTATTAGCCTCTGGAAGTTCTGATAAAACTATTAAAATTTGGGATATACCAACTAAAGAAGAAATAATGACTTTAATAGGTCATACAAAACAAGTAACTAGTATATGTTTTCATCCGTCAGAAAAAGTATTAGCTTCTGGATCTAATGATGGTTTAATAATATTTTGGGGATATGAAACAGGTAAAACTCTAAAAATTTTAACTTCTCATTCGGATTCTATAACTCATCTTAATTTTAGCAATGATGGTAAATATATGCTTTCTTGTAGTAAAGATAAAACTATTAAACTATGGAATTCTGAGTCTTTAATGGAAATTTATACAATATCAGGGCATTTAAAAACAGTTAATTTTGCTAGTTTTAGTTCAGATAATAAATATATTGTTTCTACTAGTAAAGACAAAACCATTAAGATATGGAATTTAGAAACAGGTGAAGAACATTTAACTATAAGAGACTCTGGCTGTAATATTAATAATGTTTTTTTTAGTACAGATAACTCTAAAATATTATATTGTGGGGATGATGGGAATATATATTCACAAGATTTTTCTGAAAGTAATGATTATGATGATGAATTATATTTAGATGATGAAGATGTAATACAAGAAAATGAATCGGAAAATGATACAGATAAGTTTATAGAAGTATTAGCTGTAGAAGAATTTAAAAATATAAAAAATAATTATCATATTAACTCTATGTCTTATAGCCACGATGGAAGATTTTTAGCTACTTCTAATGAAGATAAAAGTATTAAAATTTGGGATGTTAATAATCTAAGTATGAAATCTATTTCTGGACATAATGATTCTATTAACTGTATTAAATTTAGTAATGATGGTTATTATGTAGCTTCTGCTAGTTATGATAGAACTATTAAAATTTGGGATATTGATACAAAAGAAGAAGTAAGAACTCTAAAAGGACATATAGACTCTGTTAACTATGTAGCTTATAGTCCTGATGGAAAATATATTGCCTCTTCTAGCTACGATAAAACTATAAGAATTTGGTCAACTTACTCAGGGGCTCAATTAAAAATTTTAAAAACAGGTACAAACTGGGCTTATTCACTTTGTTATACACCTGATGGTAAATATTTAGTATCAGCTTGTTCTGATAAAACAATTAAAATTTGGGATGTTGATTATGGACAAGAAGTTGAATCTTTATCTGGGCATTCAGATTGGGTAAACTCTGTAGATATAAGTAAAGATGGAAAATATTTAGTCTCATCTAGTTCTGATAAAACCATTAAAGTATGGGATTTTAAAAATACTAAAGAAATAAAAACACTTTCTGGACATTCAGATTGGGTAAATAATGCTATTTTTAGCCCTGATGGACTATATATAATTTCAGCTAGTTCTGATAGAACTGTAAAGATATGGGATTTTGAAACAGGAAAAGAACTTCATACAATAACTGGATTACCTCAAGAAAATCATGCTATTGCTTATAGCCCAAATGGTAGATATTTAGCTACAACATCATTTGAAAAAAGCATTAAATTATGGAAAGTTAGTAAAGCTTTAGTTGATAAATTAGCCTTAGAGAAAGAAGAAGAAGAAAAAAGATTACAAGCAGAAAATCAAAATAAACAAGAAACAGTAAAAGAACTTTTTGATTTTATAAAAGTAACAGAAACTAAAAAAGAGCCTATAATTGAAGATACAAAAGAAAATATAGATGCTATAGCAAATATACATCACCCTGGTTATATAAGTGCCATTACTTTCTCTTATGATTCTAAAAATTTTATTTCAGGGGGTTTTGATAAAAGTATAAAAATTTGGAATATTTTAAATAAAAAAGAACTAAAAACAATAAATGCACATGATGGCTCTGTAATGGCTCTTTGCGTTATACCAAATACAAAATATATTGCTTCAGGAAGCTCTGATAAAACTGTAAAAATTTGGAATGTAGAATCTTTTAAAGAAATGAAAGTTTTATCAGGTCATAGAGCTTCGATTAAATCTTTAACAGCTACTAATGATGGTAAAATTTTAGCTTCTGCAAGTATGGATAACACCATAAAAATTTGGAATGTAACTTCTGGTAAAGAACATAAATCTATAGAAGCACATGAAGAATTAATTAGTTGTATAAAATTTTCTCCTGATGGTAAAACTTTAGCATCTTCTAGCTTTGATAAAAGTATAAAAATTTGGCAACTAGATACAACTAAGCTAAAACTTACTTTAAATGGACATGGTGGTAATGTTAATTCTATAGATTTTAGTTTGGATGGTAAATTTATAGTTTCTTGTAGTTCTGATAAAACAATTAAGATTTGGGATATAAATGAAGAAAAATGCATTAAAACGCTTACGGGGCATCATGGTAATATTAATAGTGTAAGATTTTATAATGAAAACTATATTATTTCATGTGGAGTAGATAAAAATATTAAAATTTGGGATATAAATGAAGAAAAATGTATTAAAAATTTAATGGGTTACTTTGATGAAATATACACATCAGAAATAAGTAGTAATAAAGAGTACTTAGCTTCTTGCAGCGAATCTCATGAAAAAGTAAAAATATGGAAGATATCAGATATTTTTAACCATAATAGTAATAAAGAAGAAAAAAGTATTATTACAAATTTAAATGAAGAAGAAAAAAACACCATAGATTCAGCTTATAACTTTCTAAATTCTGTTAAAACAATAGATATAAAAAATGAAAGAAAAGCTGAATCTAATGATAAAATATCAAAAATAGAACCTGAAATTAAAAAAACAGAACCTGAAAAAAAGGTAGATATAAAATTAACAGCAGAAGAAAAAATGTTTTTCTCTATTTTACTAGATTATGAAGATATAGATGAAGAAATGTTAGTTATTTTATGTGAGGAAAAAGGATTACCTAAAATTCAACCTAGAGGAATAATGACTTCTTTACTAAGAAAAATTCATGAAAAAGAACCAGATTTAATTGAAACAACACAAGGTGATGGAGGAAATATTATTTATACTGTAACAGATATAAATGTTGCTAAATCTTTAGTTGTATAAAAATTAAACTCCAAATCTTTTGAAGTAAAAATCATCTATTTTATTTAGTTCTTCATCTGATAATAAAGGTAAATCACTAACTGACATATTTTCTATAGCATGATTTTCATATTTACAACCTGGAATAACAGTGCCTATATTTTTATTCATTAAAACAAATTTTAGAGCTAATTTTATTAAAGTATCTGTTTTATCATTAAGTAAAACTTTTAAATTAGCAGCAGCTTGAGTTCTAGATCTAATATAGCTTACAGGCCAAGTATGTCTAAAATCTCCTGCTGGGAAAAAACTATTTTCATTATATAAACCAGTTAATAGTCCATTTGATAATGGTTCTCTTGCTATAATACCAATATTATAATTAGAGGTAAAAGGAAATAATTCATCATCTGGAGCTTGTTCAAAAATATTATAAACAACTTGAATAGTATCTACTATATTAAATTTTAAGGCTTCTGTTCCTTCTTCTGCATCATCAATACATAAACCTATTGCTCTTATGTATCCTTTTTCTTTTAGTTCTTGCATAGTTTCAAAAATAGATCCATCTTTTATTTGTTCTAATGTAGGATTATGTAATTGATAAATATCTAAATAATCAGTATTTAATCTTTTTAAAGAATTTTCTAAAGCAAATTTTATATAATCTGGTTTAAAATTCATTTTAGTCATTCCGCCATAAAAATCTGCACCTACTTTATCTGCAATAATTACATCTTCTCTTTTAATTTGATTTATAGCTTGACCTAAAATTTCTTCGCTTTTTCCTCTTCCATAAAGATCTGCCGTATCAAAAAAATTACAACCTAAATCAATAGATTTTAATACAGCTTTTAAAGATTCATTGTCATCGGTAGAACCATAACTATTACCATATTTATTTCCACCAATAGCCCAGCCCCCAAAACCTATTTCAGAAACTTTTAAACCTGTTCTACCTAAAACTCTATATTTCATTATTATTTTATACCGCTAAGCCTATCATCGTATAAACCATTCCAAAAAACTGAAACTCCTTCTAACATCTCTTGACCAGCTTTAATAAATTTTTCTTCATCAAATTGATCTAAAAAATATATTTCTTCTAGCTCTTCTTGGGTATGAGCCGCATGTTGACTTTCAACTTTATCATGCCAAGTAAAAAAACCTAAATGTATATTTATTTTTTCTTTTTCTTTAAAATTTTGTAAGCCTGTAATAAGATCTTTCCAAAAACCTGCTGCTGCCCAATTTTCTATAGCATAACTAGATCCAGCTCCTACACTAAAATCTTCACTTGCATAAAGTCTTTCTAATTCATCTGTAAAAAATAAAGTAGTTTTAGAACCATGTTTTCTTTTTCCTAGATCTTTGAATTCTAAGCCTAAAGGTTTTGAAAAATCTAATAACCACTCAAAATGAGCTGCTTTAAACTTAAAAATACCTCCATCTATAGTTCCTTCTGTATTAACTAAAGCAGGATCTCCTTCTATCTCTTTATTATTTTCTCTTTTTTGTAAAGATTCAGCAGATTCAAGTGTTTTTCTTCTAAATACTGTACCTAATTCATTACATAATATTTCTTTAGAGGCTCTCATTTCTTCTAAAGTTTCAGCATTAATTACTTTTTTTAATTGAGCTACCATAAAAAAGTTAGAAAAAACAGAAAATTGTTGGGTAAAAAATTTAACTTGTTCTAATGTTAAAGAATCATTTTTAAAAAAATTAGTATATTTATTTTCTTTTATTATTTGGTGTGATAAAACTTCATTATTTACTCTTTCTAGAAATTTTTCATAATCTTCTTGTGTTCTTGCCATTTTGCTTCCCCTTTGAAACTTTTAGCTATCATTTTAAATGCAATAAATATTTAAATATAATTTTCTTTTTTATTGCTTCTTTGTTAAATTATAGCATTTAAAACTTAGTGTGAAAAAATATTTTCACTCCAACCATTTATATCTAAATCTATTAAAGTAGGAAGAAATTTCATAGCATCATGAGCTAATTTTTCTCTATTTTCTCTTTTTAGCATAATTTCTAATTTTTCTCTAAGAGCTATTAGGTAAATTACATCACTTGCAGCATATTCTAATTGTTTATGAGTTAATTCTGAAGCACCCCAATCTGTAGTTTGAGCTGTTTTATCTAATTCAACATTTAAAAGTTCTGAAACCAAATTTTTTAAACTATGTTTATCTGTAAAAGTTCTAGCAATCTTACTAGCTATTTTAGTACAATAAACATTTTTTACAGAAATACCCAAATAATTTTTTAAAATAGCTAAATCAAATCTTGCAAAATGAAATAATTTTAAGCTATTTTCATTTTCAAAAACTTCTTTTAAATTGGGAGTATTTTTAGAATTTATTCTTAAAAGAGTTAATAAACCATCTTCATTTGATATTTGAACCAAACATAATTTATCTCTATGAATATTTAATCCCATAGTTTCAGTATCAATACAAATATATTTAGAATTTAAATATTTATTTTTTAATTCTTCTGTTAAATCGCCTGATATATATGTGTGAGCCATAATTAAAATACTCTTTTTAAATAATTAATGTGATAAAGAAGTTTAGCATTTTTTTTTATTAAATAAAAGTAATTGCTTAAGCATATAATTTTTTAAAATACTATCTTTATTATTTCCTTAATTTTTGTTAAAATTTTATATAAGCTTAATTTAAATTTTGCAAGTTAGCTAAAAAAAGTTCTAAAATATATACTGTGTCTTATAAAATATGTGGTGTTTTAATGTTAAAAAAAATAAGTTTTACTTTATCTAGTTTAATACTATCTACAATTTTATTAACTTCTTGTTCTCCAAGAGTTTTAGATGAAACTAATCCTGATGATATTTCTGCATTTGCAGAAGCTAATATAGAAGCTACAGGTGATTCTAATAATAATGTTTATATAGAAAATTTTGTTACCAATTCATTAAGAAATACTTTTAATGACTATGACAAAAATAAAAATGGATTTATTGAACCTCAAGAACTACCACAGGCACCTAATTCATTCAAAAAATTAGATAAAAATAATGACAACAGATTAACTTTTGATGAAATTAAATATTCTTCTGACGATATAAAAAAGATGTCACAAAATGTTTATTCTTTTTATGAAAAAATGTTTTCTGATTTTGATACAAACAAAAATGGTTCTTTATCTTTAGATGAAATGTCAACTTATGATAATTTAAAAGGTTTTTCACCTTTAAATACATGGAACACACTAAAAAATAACTATGCAAAAAACAATAGCTCTGGTAATTTAAACCTTAATCAATTTATTACTTTTATGAACAATTCTTTTTTAGAAATGCAAAAAAGCACTTCTTTTAATGCTAGTTTAAAGCCCACTTCTTTAAAAGCTTCTGCAACAAATAAATTACCAGTTGTTTTGGTTCAAGGATATGCAGAACCTAGTTGGTATTTTATGTATGGAATATATAGAAACTTAAAGAAAAATGGTTGGGAAAATATATACCCAGTAAATCTTTTTCCTAATATAGCTGATATAAAAGAACAAGCTAAAATTGTTGGAGCTAAAATTGAACAAGCTAAAAAAGAGCAAGGAGTTTCTAAAGTTGAATATGTTGCTCATAGTATGGGTGGTTTAATTGGTAGATATTATATACAAGAGTTAAACGGAGCTAATAACATAAATCATTATGTTTCTGTTGCAACTCCTCATTATGGAACTTATGTAGCTTGGGCAGGACCTGGTGATGGAGCTAAACAAATGAGACCTAATAGCGATTTTTTAACTAAGTTAAATTCTTATAATGGAAGTAATAATATTAGCTATACTTCTATCTGGACAAAAACAGATGAAATAGTTGTACCTGCTGAAAGTGCTTTATTAAGAACTTCAAAATTAATGCCAGATGTTAAATATGTAGGACATTTTTTTATTATGTGGTCTGATACTACTTATAAACAAATTAGAGATGCATTAAATGATGCTAACTAGAAACTAGTGAAGCGTGAAGCGTGAAGCGTTAATAGTTAGAAGTTAAAAGTTAGAAGTTAGAAGGATAAGAAGCGTTAAGAATGATACTTCGACAGGCTCATTCGTGAATCGTGAAGCGTTAAAAGTTAGAAATAATTGTGAAATGTAGTGGTAAGCCTTGCGTTTACCATGAAATGAAGCAAAAAATAAGTTTTTAATTATATTACAAATAATATAATAATCCTGAAAATCTTCAAGTCGTTCTCATGAAAATGGGAACTTACAAAAAATCAAAAAAGAATAAATCAGTGCTTTTATTAATGAATTTAAGACCTCCTGCTGGGTTGATACCCCGTAGGTGGAAGGGATCGGGGGCTCTGCCCCCGTAACCCTGAAACCCCAGAGCAGAGCTCTGAGGTATTCTCTAATAAGAATAAAAAACACTGATTTTAATACCAAAAAATTAAATTTTATTCCAATTTTTAGGAGTTCTTTTTTCCCAATTTTTTTGATGATAAGCATAACTAGCTAAAAGAGGGAAAGATAAAGTTAATTCAGAAAATACCATTTGTTCATAAGTAGTATCAACTTTTCCCCAAGAGCAAGCTTCTTTTAAAGTAGAACCAGATAAAGCTCCATCTCTTTCATCTGCAACAGTAAATTGAACTGCGTATTTATGCATAGGAACCGTAGTACCTAAAATTTCAGCAGAAACAACTACATCTTGAACAAAGTTTTTAGGAACTCCACCACCAAGCATTAAAATACCAGTTTCTCCTGCTTTTATTTTAATTTGTGTTAATTCTCTAAAATCTCTTACAGAATCTATAGTTACATGTTCTTTTTCATTTTTTACTTGATGAGAAACTAAACCAAAACCAGCACTACAATCTGAAAAAGCTGGAATAAAAATAGGCACTCCATTTTCATAAGCGGTTCTGATAATAGAATTTTTACCTTTATTATTCTCAATAAGATATTTTGCCATCTCATTGATAAATTCTCTTGAAGAATAAGCTTTTTTCTCAATAGAATTAGCTATTTGCTCTATAGTATCATCACATATTCTTAAATTATCCTCATCTATATAAGTATCATAAATTCTATCAATAGCTAATTCTCTTAATTGATTATCATCAGAAAATTGGCTTCCAATATAGTGTTTAAAACCTAATGCTTCAAAAAAATCTTGATCTACAATATTAGCTCCAGTAGAAACAATAGCATCTATCATATTATTTTCTATCATATCAACTACTATATGTTTTAAACCAGCACTAATTAAAGAACCTGCTAAGGTTAAAATAACAGTACAATCTTTATCAGAAAGCATTTGATCGTATATTTTTGAAGCTCTAGCTAAATTTCTAGCTTGAAATGCCATACTTTCGTAATAATTAATAATTGGTGTAGAATCAAATTCTTTTATATTTATATGTTTAATTGTATCTTTTAAAAAATCTTTTTTTTCCATTTTATTTTTACTCCATAAATAATAGTTAGAAGAAATGAGTTAGAAGTTAGAAGACTTGTATTCATTCTTTTAACTTTTTACTTTTCACTATGCTCTATTATCGACATTATTTTATAAATTAATTTAGCTGCCATAAAATTAGATGGGTTACTATTTTCACTAGGACATAATTCAACTACATCAAAACCTACAATTTTTTTATTTTTAGCAACTTCTTCAAAAAGGTCTAAAACCTCATACCAATATAAACCACCAGGTTCTGGGGTTCCTGTTGCTGGCATAATAGAAGGATCAAAGCCATCTAAATCTATAGTTAAATAAACATTATCAGTTAAAGCATTAACTGCTTCTTTTATCCAATTTGGATTTTTTCTTATATAAGAGGCATAAAAAATATCTTTGCCTTTAATATTTTCTAGTTCAGATGAATCCATACTTCTTATTCCAACCATAACAGGTTTGGCATATTCACTCATTCTTGCCATTGCACAAGCATGACTATATTTATTATCTTGATAACTATCTCTCATATCAGAATGAGCATCTATTTGTAAAACTGAGAGATTTTCGTATTTTTCAGCATAAGCTTTACAAGAACCAATAGGAACACAATGATTTCCACCAATGGTTACTAATATTTTATCATCCTTAATAAATTTCCTTGCTTTTTCTAAAACCATTTCAAAAAGATATTCTGGCTCTTTATCTGTTTCTATCTTTTCTGCAGTAAAAATACCTTTTTTATAAGGTTGTGTTCTTGTTTCTATATCATATAGCTCCATATTAGCAGATGCTTCTAAAATAGCATCTGGGCCTTTTTCAGAACCTTGCCCCCAAGTACTTGTTTTATCATAAGGGACTGGTAGAACTACATATTTTGAATTTTCATATTGGCAGTATTCTTCATCCAAACCGCCGAAGTTGTATTCGTTCATGTTTTTACTCCATAAATATAGTTAGAAGTTAAGAGTTAGAAGTTAGAAGATTAAATTATTCTTTTTACTTCTCACTTTTCACTTCTAACTAATACTAAGCTACTAATTCTCGACTCTTACTTGGAATAACGCTTCTTTCAAAGTCTAAACCTCTTTTAATTACATGAGTTTCAGATTCTTTGGCTTCAAATACTTCTTTTAAGTATTTTTCTGCATAGGTATAATCAAAAGGTTTGCATGAAAAAAGGTCGATAAAAACATAATCTTTTTCTTGAAATGTGTGTATTGATATATGGCTTTCTGCTATTACTATAAAGCCTGTAATTCCTTTATCTTCAGGAACTAATCCAGAATATTTAAAAACATAAGGTTGGGTAATTTTTGTCATTCCCACTTTTTCGGGTAATTCATTTAAAACGTCAAAAACTAAGTCAAAATCACTTAATTTGTCTCTATTACATTTTTTTAAATCTAAAGTCAGATGTGGACCAAAGCCTTGTAAAACATTTTGCATCTCATAAATTCTCCTAAACAAAATAATATATTTTTCAGTTATTATTTTAAAATAACCGATTGAAAATAGTAGATCAAAATTAAAAATAATGCAATACATAAAAATTGTTAATTTTCTTTGATTTTTCTACTATATTTAAAGCTTTTTAAAAGCAAAGATCTTTTAGTTACTTATTTTTCCTTTGAGATAGAATAGTCTATCTTCTCATTTTAGATGTAACTAAAGATTGTGAGAGTAATTACAAATAAATTAAAGTTCCTATATGTATTTTAGTCTAAAATCAACTTTGGCTATCCTAGATATAATCTAATTTTCAATGAAATATTTTTTAAACTTTGTTGATAATTTTTTACAAAAAATTAGCTTTTATAGTTTCCTTTTCTAGAAACAAATAAATCAAATTTATTCATTAAATTTATTTCTTTAAATCTATTTTTAACTTCATTATCCCAAATATTATTAATATTCTTTTGGATAAAAAAAGTGAATAAAGTTTTAAATTTTTTATTTTCTTTAAATAAATTTATTAATAAATCATTAGTTTTTTTAACTTCAATTTGTGAATTATTATAATTAATTTCAATATTTTTCAGTGAATTTAATTTAATATAATTATCAATAGAAATATTATTTTCTTTTATTGGATAAATAGCAATTATTTTAGGTTTTACATTTTCTAAAATAGAAGCCATTAATCTTGAATGACCATCTATTATTATGAATTCTTCTAAAAAACTAAGATATAAAATAAAAATTGGTGGCAATGAATTTTCTTTTATTTTTTTTCTCCAAAATTTTACCCTAGAACTATTTTCTTTAGGTGTGTCTTTAATACCTAAAACACAATATAATTCCTGAGAAAACCAGTCTAAATCATAAAAATCCTCTCTTATCAAAGCTTTATCAATATCGTATAAATGATTAATTAAATCATGTCTTTGATAAGTTAATGCTTTATATTTCCAATCAGTTCTTTTTTCGGGAATATATGGAACCATTAGCCATAAACCATCATATAAAAAATTATTTTTATTTTCACAAAGGGATTTTGCAAAGAAAATACTCCATTCTTTAAAGTAAAATGTATCAAATAAGTTTTTTCTTTTTTCTATCTCATAAGAATTTATTGGTTTTATTGGTAATTCTTTAAAAAAGCTTTCTTCTTTTTCTTTTAATAAAAGAAATTCATAACTATGATTTTCTGGAGTTCCCCAAAAAATAGTTTTATTATTTATAATTAATTTTATTTTTCCATAATCATAACATTCAACTCTAAAATTAGGTTTTTTATTATTTTTTACTTTTATAAGTAAGCTAGACCAATTTCCTAATGGTTCTTCTAAATTTTCAAAGTAATATTTCATTTTATTAAAAATAGAAAAAAAATATCTCTATAAGATAATTATATGCTATAAACTATTAAAATGATTTATATTAAACTGGATTAGATTAATAAAGGTTTTTAAATAAAAATGTCAAAAGAATTTAAAATAGGTAATTTTACAGCAGAAAAATTAGTTGAACAATTTGGTTCACCTCTTTATGTTTATGATGAAAACATTATAAGAAGTAAAATTAGAGAATTAAAAGAAAGTTTATCTGATATAAAAAAAGTAAAAATTCATTACGCATGTAAAGCTAATACTAATCTTGAAGTAATAAAAATTTTAAATCAAGAAGGTGCTGGAATGGATGTTGTTTCAGCTGGTGAAGCTTATGCTTGTTTAAAAGCAGGAGTAAAAAGCCAAGATATTATTTTTACAGGAAATAACTTAACCAATGAAGAAATTGATTATGCTGTAGAACATGGAATTTTATTAAATGTAGGTGATTTATCAGCTTTAGAAAGATTTGGTAAAAGACATAGCGGTAAAGATATTTGTGTAAGATTTAATCCTGATGTAGGTGGTGGACACCATGATCACGTTATTACTGGAGGTCCAGAAAGTAAATTTGGTATTTATTTTACTCAAGTAAAAGAAGTTTTAGAAATAACGAAAAAATATAATATTAATTTAAAAGGTATTCATCAACATATTGGATCTAATATATTAGAACCAGAAAAATTTCTTTTGGCAGTTGATGTTTTACTAAAAGTAGCTAAAGAAATACCTAACTTAGATTTTATTGATTTTGGTGGTGGAATTGGAGTTCCTTACAAACCAGAACAAACACATCTTAACTTAAAAGAATTAAATAAAGAAGTTGCTAAAAAATTCAATGCTTTTTGTAAAGAATATGGTAAAGAAATAGAGTTTTGCGTAGAACCTGGTAGATTTTTTGTTTGTGAATCTGGATATCTCTTGACTAAAGTTAATACAATTAGTTCAAACCCTGTTTATAAATATATTGGAACTGATACTGGTTTTAATCATTTGGTAAGACCTGCAATGTATGGAAGCTATCATGAAATAGTAAATACATCAAATATGACTGGAGAGAAGGAAACAGTTACTATAGTAGGTAATATTTGTGAAAGTGGAGATATTTTTGCAAGAGATAGAGAATTATCAAAAGTAACTGAAGGGGATATTTTAGCTATATTAAATGCAGGTGCTTATGGATATTCTATGGCATCTAATTATAATAACAGACCCCTCCCAGCCGAAGTGTTAGTTAATAATGATAAAGCTAGATTAATAAGAAGAAGAGAAAATTTTGAAGAACTTTTGAGAAATCAAGTTTAAATAATAGAAAGATCTTAGAAAAAAGTTTGTTTAAAAAGCTATATAAAAAAGTATATAGCTTTTTTTATTTCTAAATATAAGTTTAAAACTAGTTTAAAATTAATTACAAATAAGCAACTTTTTAGATTTTTTAGACATATTTATTTTATACGATATTAAATTAGGTGATAAAAGTTTAGCTTATGTCAGAATTTATTGGTTCAAAATTAGATTCTAATATGATTTATTCATTATTTGATTCTAAAAATATAACTCCTACTTTTAAAGTAGATGAGAAAATGAGCCCATTAAGCCCTTTTAACAGAGCTAATACGTTAGAAAACAATGATTTTTCTGCGGTAGGAAGCTATATGGGAGCTCTTATATCTCCAATTACCTTATTTAGCCCAGTTCCTGTAGATAATGTTTTTAATTTTTTTAGTGAACCTTTTACTTTAAATATAAATAAAGAAGCTATAGGAAAAAATACTGCACCTTCAATGGAAAATATAAGTGAAGGAAAATCCGTAATGAAAATAGGAGATTATGGTACTACTGTAGGTATGCTACAAGAAAGATTAAGTAAACTTGGATATCCTGTTAATAGAAATAATACATTTGATATACAAACGGAAAATGCACTTAAAAAATTTCAAAAAGATAATTGTGTAGAACAAACAGGTCAACTTGGTAAAACAACATTAGCAGCTTTAAATAGTGCTGAAAAACCTTCTTTTTGGAATACAGGAACAACTGGTAAAATTTTAGCTAAAGCAGCTGAAAGAGTAGCTAAAACTAAAAACACTGTAGGTTGGTGCTATTCTGGGGTAGCCACAGCTTTATATAAAGTATATGGTGGAATAGTTTATGGTGAATCAGCTTATATGGCTGCAAATCAATTATCTAAAAACTCTAAATTTAAAGAAGTAAAAGTAAAAGCATCAGACTTACCAAAATTACCAGCAGGAGCTGTTGTTGTATGGGGTAAAACAGCGGATAGCCCACACGGTCATATTTCAGTAGCTTTAGGAAATGGAAAAGAAGCGAGTGATCATATATCAGCGCAACATACAAATTTAAGAGGTTATACTAATTGTAGAGTCTTTTTACCTTGTGCCTAATTAGAAGGTAATTTCCATTTATTTTTTAATCTTTCATATTCAGATTGTGGTAATTGAATTAAAAGTGGATTTTTTTTAGGGTCAAGCCAATGTATAATTTTTTTCACATCTTTTTCTTCTAAAGCTGTACATCCAGAAGTTCCATTCTCATAAGATTTCCATAAATGAATAAAAATACAAGAACCTGATTTTTTATCTTTATTAGTACCAACATTATGATCTACAACCACACCCCATTTATAGGCTTGTTCGTCTCTTATAGCTTCATAACGCATTTTTTCATTATTTTCATCATTTTCCCAATCTTTTTCAACTTTTTCTGCATCTACTATTTCGTTATAATATTTAGATTTTTGTTCGCCTACACACCTCATAGAATCTGTTAGATAAAGATAAGGAAGCTTTACTAAATTTTCTTCTTTTATTTTATTAACATCTTCTATACCAAAAACAGAACTTAATGAAAAAATACCAGCAGGAGCTGTTTTATCTCCTTCTTGTCTAAAAACTTTTTCTAATATATCTTCATCTTTATGAAGACCTCTACCCCATTTCATACCATTTTTACCAATAACAGCTTTCATTGGTTGAGATACTAAGTGCCAATCATCATTAACTGAATTTTTTTCATATAATTTTAATTCTGCTTGAAAATCATTCCAGTTTTTAGAAACAACAGTAATTAATTGAGACGACTGATTATTAGTCTGACAAAAAGACATATTCATAAAAAATAAAGAAATAAAAAATATTTTTGATTTTAACATAATAACTCCGTGATGTGTAAGTAGTGAATCGTGAACCAGAGTAAGTATGTATTTCTATACGTACTTCGGTTTAATTAATATTTTGATTAATAAAATTTATTCACAATTCACGCTTCACGCTTCACGACTAACGATTTATGACTCTATAGAATAAAAGGATTTTTTACCTAAAAACTTAGCATAATCTCCTAATTCTTCTTCTATTCTGAGTAATTGATTATATTTTGCTATTCTATCACTTCTTGAAGCAGAACCAGTTTTTATAATTCCAGCTCCAGTAGCAACAGCAATATCAGCAATAATAGAATCTTCTGTTTCACCAGAACGATGAGAAATAATACTAGTATAACCAGCTCTTTTTGCCATTTCTACAGCAGTTAATGTTTCGGTAAGAGTACCAATTTGATTAACTTTTATAAGAATAGAATTAGCTATTTTTTCTTCAATTCCTCTTGATAATCTAGATGGGTTAGTAACAAATAAATCATCACCTACTAATTGGACTTTTTTACCTAATTTTTCAGTTAATAATTTCCATCCATCCCAATCATCTTCTGCCATTCCATCTTCTATAGATATTATAGGGTATTTATTACAAAGATTAGTCAAATAATCTACCATTTCTGAAGAAGATAATTTTTTACCTTCTCCACTAAGCTCATAAAAACCATCTTTATAAAACTCTGTTGAAGCAACATCTAAAGCAAGCATTAAATCTTCTCCTGCTTTATAACCAGACGCAGAAATAGCTTCTACTAATAACTCTAAAGCTTCTTCATTAGATTTTAAAAATGGAGCAAAACCACCTTCATCACCAACAGTAGTAGCTAATTTTTTACTATTCAAAAGTTTTTTAAGATTATGAAAAACTTCAACACCCATTCTTAAAGATTCTGCAAAAGTAGCTCCACCAACAGGAACAATCATAAATTCTTGAATATCTAAATTATTATCTGCATGAGCACCACCATTAATAACATTCATAAGAGGTGTTGGAAGAGTTGAAGCCATTACTCCACCTAAATATTTATATAAAGGTAAGCCTAAAGAAATTGCGGCAGCCTTAGCTACTGCTAAAGAAACACCTAAAATAGCATTAGCTCCTAACTTAGATTTATTTTCTGTACCATCAAGTTCTATCATTAATTTATCAATAACTTCTTGTTCGAAAACATTTAAACCTATTATTTCATCTGCAATAACATCGTTAACATTTTCAACAGCTTTTAAAACACCTTTGCCTAAGTATCTATCTTTATCGCCATCTCTTAATTCTACGGCTTCATGTGCACCTGTAGATGCTCCAGAAGGAACAGCAGCTCTTCCTACTACTCCATCTTCTAAAGTTACTTCAACTTCTATTGTAGGATTACCTCTAGAATCTAATATTTCTCTTGCATAAACATCTTCTATTTCTACATAAGAACTGGTTAGCATAAAATTCTCCTTTTTAATACTATACTTTTAATATTTTTAATTAATCTAAAGATTAATTTTAGTCAAATTTAAATATTTATATATTACATTTTATTTTTTAGATCATTTAAGGTTGATAATATTTGGCTAAGAGCATCTGATACTTTATCACCATCACAAATATATCCACATTTTTGATATAAATCTTCCCAAAAAGCACATTTATCATGAATACAAGGAACTGCATTATTCCCTGTTGTAAGAATTGGGCAAATACCATTTTTTGACATAAACAATACCTTCTATATAATAAATTCTATATAAAATACAATTGAGCATTATACCAAAATTATATAATAAGAACAAAGTTGAAAATTTTTTATCAGTAGTTAAGAATAATATTTTGTAATAAAAAAACATTCAGAAGAAAAATAAAATTAAAGTTAAAGTAAAAAAAGAAAAAGCTAATAAGAATAAAATTTAAGCATAACAAAGAAATGGAAAATTAATTTCCACAAATATCAAGAATTAATAATAAATTATTCTATAAAGCACCTCCTTTTAATTTTTTTTTGTTAGAGAGTTATGATGTATTAAATTTTAGTTGAAAAGGTTTATTCTCAAAACTTTCAAAAATTAGTTCAAAATCTTTTATCCAGCCAAGTAATATTCCACCTAATAATTTAGAAAAAATATATTTTATTGATAAATTGTTTGATAAAACTTTTAAAACATCTGCCTTTAAGAATAACTGGTTTATTATGTGAGCTATCTGAATTAACAGATAAACAACTTTCATACCATTAGGTTTTTTAGTATAAATGTGTTCAAGATTGTAACCATGATGCTTTTGAGTATCAAAACCTTCATTTTCTATCTTCCATCTCAACTGAGCATTAGATTCAATTTTTAATAAATTTTCAGATTTTATCTTAAAGTTTGTAATAAAGGCTCTTACTACTTTTTCATTAAAATATTTAGCAAAAATATTTATTTCAAATTCGGAATATTCAATTTTATTCATCCACCGATACATTGTTTCTTTATCTTTAATCTCTGGTAATTCAATCTTTCCTCCTATTGCAGTCTCCCTATTTTCAAAGAACCCATTGAAGTCCTCCCATACTGTTTTTAAATTACCTTCCTTAAAAGTAATTATGTATTTCCAATTATGGGTATTACAGATTTTTAGTACACTGGCATTTGGATATAATCCATCAAGAAGCAGACAAATTTTTAATCTTGGAAAAAATTTCTTTATTTTTTCTGAAAGACGATAAAATGCTTTAAGTTCACAATCTTGTTTATCAAATTCTTTATCTGCTGGATTCTCAATAAACTCTGTTGCAACTGATATTGCTAATCCATTTGATGTTACTATTTTAGCTTCTAGTACCCTATGAAAATATTGTTTTTTACCATTTCTTGTTTCATAAAGACAATGTTCACAATGTTTTTCAGTAAAACGATAAATCTCTGTTCCATCTATTGCTATCAGATAATATATTCCTAACCTGTAATTCTCTAACTGTCTACTTCTTAATAATTTATTTGACATTTTATAGGTTAATTTTTCCAATTCTGATATTTGAAATTTATTCCAAAAATATGCCAAAGTATCTCCATTGGGAATACTTATCAAATTTAAGTTAAAAGCTTTATTTAGAAATTCTTTTGCTTCTATTTTGCTTAACTCAATATTATAGTTTCTCCTTGAACCTGTGAAACTAAAGAGTATTAAGCTTAAATTTATAATCTCATGTATTTGATAATGGCATTTTTTCTCTTGGCGGAAATCTTTTAATTGACTTATCCAAGTATGGAAATTTGGAAAAAATTTTTTATAGACGCAAAATAACTGCTGGCAAAATTAATTTTCTCTAACTTTTCTGACTTTAGGGGCTTTCTTTTTTCTCTTTTTTTTGGCATATTACTTTTTAGGTTAAAATTATGGAGTATATTTTACTCCAAATTTTTTTTTGTGTTAAAAAACTTCTAAAATTTTTTTTCAATATGCTTTATTTATTCATATTTCAGTGCGAAAATTTGTTCATTCTTTATTACTGATTTTTTATACTAAAAATTATATATTCAAGTTTTTTTCAATTAAAAATGACGTATAAATCTTAAATTATTTTTGTTATAATTTTAAAATCCTTAATTTAAGTATTTACTAGAGATTTAAATGAACAAAATTATAGCAACATTATTAATTTCTTGTTTTTTATTAACAACACCTTGTTTGGCAGAAACAGCAGAAGATTTTTTTTATAAAGCTTATTCTAATATAACTGAAAAAAATTACATAGAAGCAGAAAAAAACCTATTAGAAGCTATAAAAATAAACCCTAACTATATAAATGCTTATATAGAGTTGGGAATTTTATATAAAGATAAAGACGAAAAAAAAGCTTTAGAATTTTTTGATAAAGCAATTCAGATAGATGATAAAAAAGTAAATTATACTAAAATTAAAGATGCTTATAAAAAAGAAAGTAATTATGATATACCAATAAGCTATTATAAAAAATATATAGATAAATACCAGATAGAAAATAGCAATATTATTACAGATTTATATCAAATATCAGAAGATTTATATAATACAGGTAAAAAAGATAAAGCTTTAGAACTACAAAATTATTTAATAAGTAAATTCCCTAAATCTGGTAAATTAAATTATTATTTAGCTATTTATAATATAAAAAATAATAATATTAATAGTTATAAAAAATATGCAGATAACACTTTAGCCTATATAGATTATGACAATAATTGTTATTGTGAGTTTATTTCACCAATAAAAGATCTTTTAATTGAAAAAAAATATTATACAGAAGCTTTAAGCTTTCTTAATAAAGTAAGTAAAAAATTACCTATAGCCAATATTTATGTAGATATTGGTAATGTTTATAAAACCTTAAATAAATTACCTGAGGCTAAAAAAAATTATAATTTGGCACTAGAAATTGATTCTACAAATTATGAAGTTTTAGAAGAAATAGGAAATTTATATTTTGAAGAAAGTGAAAAACTTTTAAAAAATAAAAATAAGCCCGACTTAGCTAAAGAAAAAATTTTTTATACTTATGAATTTTTTAATAGTAATTGTAACCTAGGATATGAAAATAATTGTATTTATTCAGAAGAAAAAATTCCAGAATTAATTAATGAGTCTAAAGGCAAAAAGATGAATCATTATGATTATCTTTTATCAGGTAGTGTTAATTTAAATAATAAAAAATATGATTTAGCAGAAAAAGATTTAAAAAAAGCTCTAGTATTAAATACTAAGTTTGATTTAGCTTATATAAAATTAGGCTCTCTTTATAATGATAAAAATAACCCTATAAAAGCCTTAGAATTTTATAAATTAGCCTTAGAAATAAATCCAAAATTAGCCTTAGCATATAATGATATAGGACTTATTTATTCTAAGCAAAATAAAGTTGAGAAAGCTTTGTTATATCTACAAAGAGCTTATGAGTTGGATAAAAACAATCCTATTTATAAAAATAATTTGTTAAAAGAATTAGAATCTAAAGCCAAAGGATTATATGAAAAAGAAAAATATATCGATACAATAACTACTTATACTAAATTAATTCAACTAGTTCCTAAATCATCTGAATATTATAAAGAAAGAGGTGGAACTTATATTCAACTACCTTTTGATAACTTAAAAACACCTCAAAACTTAAAAAATGGTGAGAAAGACTTAAAAAAAGCTTTAGAACTTGATAAAAACAATAATGCAGCTAAATATTTATTAGGTTTAGTGTATCTTAGTGAAATAGAAGTTGGAGATAAAAAAGAAAAAACTGAATTAGAAAAAAAATATTACTTAGCTAAAAAAGTTTTAATAGAAAGTTGTGAAAAAAATAATAAGTTATGTGATTTAGATATTTTAACTGATGCAAAAAACAATTTAAAACTTGCAACTAGTAAAGAAGAACTAATAGAAATAGCTAATTATAGTAAATTGGGTAAGGAGTATTTTGAAAGTGAAAATTTTGAGAAAGCAATTAGTTATTATAAATTAGCTTATTTTTTAAGCTCCAATAGCTTTGAATCTAAAAAAGAATTACTTGAAGTATTAAATAGTTATTATTTATATTTAAAAGAATTAGAGGAAGATGAACAAGCACAAGAAATTTTAGAAAAATATTTAAAATTAAAAGATGAAGAAAATTTTGATAATAATGTTTCTAAAAAAAATACATAATAAAAAAGCCCCTTAAAAAAGGGGCTTTTTTATTAAAAAGATTATCTTATTAAGTTAATACAAACATCTAAATCTTCATTATTTACATTTATAATTTTAGATATAGCTGAGAACATTTTTTGAGCTAAAGATAATTCTGGTAAAGTATCACTTAAAGATGAGTTAGAACTTTCTAACGCACTTTGTAATATTTCAGCATCAGTAATTTGAGCAATTACACCAGCTTGAGCTGCATCAAATACAGTAGAGCCATATTTAGAAAACTTAAGTGCTTGGTTATTTACAAATCTAAAAATACCCACACAATTATTTGCTCCTGTTACAGTAGTAGTAGTAACAGAGAATGTAGTTCCATTACCAATCCTTCTAATTTCATTACCATCTCTACCAAGTACGGTTAAACCACCTGCGGTTGTTAAAATTGTATTAGTACCTATTACAGTCCATCTAAATTCACCATCTCTAGTAAAGAATATATCATTTCTATATGTAAGTGCATTACCAGCTACTGTTGCAGGACCACCAGTTGTAATAGCAAAAAAGCCATCACCACTAAGTGCCAAGTGTGTAAGTTCACCATCTTGAACAATAGTACCTTGAGCAAAATCAACTCTAGTAAAACCTATAGCAAGAGAAGTATCTGGAAATTGCAAACCATTTATATCAGATCTAGGGTCTCTATCAACTCTACTTACAAGACCAGTAAAAGAAACTTTTGTAGATTTATAAGCAGTTCTATTAGCTCCACCTAAGTTACTATTAATTACACCTATCCATTGATTAATAGCTCTTAGAGAAGCCATACCGGCAAAACCGTGGTCAAAAGAACCCATTAATACCTCCTGCTGTTAATACTTTTTTAATATTTTAATAACAATTTTAAAATACAATTTAATAATTTAAATGCTTTTTTAATAAAAAAATTAAATTACATTATATAATAATAATCTAAAATTGCTTATGAATCAATATCCATTAATCACATAATTTAGCTTTTTATATTTCAGAAAGAACTTTTTCTATCTCTAGAAGGTTTTTCCCTAAAATTTCAGCTTGTTCTGGTTTTAATGTTTTTAGCTTATCTACTAAATTGGTTATGTTTCTAATGTTTTTAGACATAGAATTTTTTATTTCTAAAACCCCAATAGTATTTTCTATTTTATTTTCTACTACTGTAGAAAAGTAAGAACTAAGTAATTCTTCTTTAGCTAACCTGTTGCCATATAATTCTAAAAAAACTCTTTTTTGTTCTTCCAAAGAATTTTGTTTAGCAATAGTATATAAAGGTTTCCAACCTATTATACCTTTATTATTTTGATGAAACTGTTCTTTGCTTTCATCAAAGTTAGCTAATTTTTCAGTTTCAAATCTTTTTTTAGACCAAGCAAAAATTTGAAATTCTTTTAGATACCTAACTAAAAATGAATCAATTTTTTTTATTGCTACTATAGAAGAAATATTACCTTTAGTTTTTTTATACTTTTCAACAAGATATTTTTGATCAAATCCTTTTTCTAAATAACTATTATAAAGATTACTTAATTGAAAATTATCTATATTTCTTCTTTCATTATTTTCTGCATATTGAAGTTCTTGTAATTCTATATCACCTATATCATTATTTAGTTTTTCTATTTTATAAGTAACAATAAAATTAGTTTTATTAATTTTAGATAGAAGCTCATTAGAAATATTAATTGCTTCAAAATTTTCATTTATCATTTTGATAGCATAATATCTTCTATGACCAGAAATTAAAAAATTATCTTTAGTTATCAAGACAGGTTGTAATTGTCCATTAATAAGTATATCCAAAGCTAAATTTTCTATTTCTTCAAATTCATAATAATCTCTTATATTTGAACGTAAATTTACATCTAAATATGATATTTTACTAACTTCTCCTTTTTCTGCTTGATTAATCAGCTCTGATAAAGAAGCTTTTTCTTTTTCAAGAATATCAATTTTACTTTTTAAAACTTCTCTTTCTTGTTGTTGTTTAAAAACTTTGCTTTCTAAAGAAGCTTTTTCTTTTTTTAGAAGTTGCATTTCTATGCTACTTCCATAATCTTTTTTGGCTAACATTATTAAACCTCTATTACTTTTTCTAAAATTTCAAAAGTGAGGTTATAAAAATCTAAGGCCGCATTAGAACTTTCTTCAAATTCAAAAATAGAAGTTTTAACAGCTTGAGCTTGTTGTATAGCTACAGCTTTTCTTATTTTAGTATTAAAGGTATTAAATCTTTGCATAACAACATCAGATATTTCTGTACCCAAATTATTTTTTTCATACATATTAATAAAAATACCTAATATTTTTAAATCAAAATTGATAATTTCATCATTTTCTTGAATACTTTCAATTTCATCTAAAATATTGGTAATACCTTCTAAACTAAATGGTTGTGGCTCAAATGGGATTACACAATAATTTGAAGCATACAAAGCCATTTCCAAAGATAAATCTAAAGCACTAGGAGTATCTATAAGAATAAATTGATAATCATTTTTTATATTTTTTAAAATCTTTTTAAGAGCAAAAACTATTTTAGTATTACCTCTATTATTTTTTTTCCATCTTTCAAATTTTAGATGGTTAGGTAATAAATATAAATTTTCACCTGCTTGTCTAATTGCATCATAAGCTCTTTCATGATTTTCAAAAACATCTGAAATAGAATAATCTTCTTCATTTAAATAAATATCAAAAGCTTGAGATAAATTAGATTGACCATCTAAATCTACAATTAGGGTTTTACCTATATAAGATAAAGCTGTTGCTAAATTAATAACACTAGTAGTTTTACCTACACCACCTTTATTTTGGCAAATTGAAATTACTTTAGGTGATAAGTTTTGAATATAGCCGTATTTTTCTTTAAATTTTAATTGTATTACATGTTTCCATCTAAACATATTTTCGCCAGAAACAGTTTTTGGAACATCTAATGAGTACTCTTTTATTCTTTGTAAAAGAGTAGGTCTAGTGAGAGATAACATTTCTTCAACTTTTTTAGGTTTCATTTAATTTTTCCTATTTACACCAAAATATTATTAATATACTTTTATAGTTTTAAAGATTTTTAACTGATTTTATAAAAAGCATATTATAAAAAAACTTTTTAAGGAGTATATTCTAAGGTAATAAAAATGAAAGTGATTAATATTACTAATTTATAGAATAAAAATGATAAAATTTTATACTTGTTAAAAAGGAAAAAAGAACAATATTTTTACTTATTTTGTTATTCATATTTAATCTCCTATTTTTATTTTATATAATGAGTAATTTTTTTTCATTTTTTGCTCAGAACTTTTTGCAATATACAAATTTTTGTCATCTGCAAAATATTTTACTAAATCGCCTGTGTATCCGTTAAAAGAAATATCCGAATCTAAAAAACCTATATGATATTTAAAATTATTAAGTTTTATAGGCATTTTTAAATCCTTTATATCTCTTTTTGGTATTTTATATATTGAAGAAGGCATATAATAATCTAGTAATTTTTCTTTTGTGAAAGAATTTATTCTTACAGGTTCTTTTATAACATATAAATCATCTGATTTATTAAGAAAATAAGTTAATATCCCATCATTATCCGAGTCTATTATTTTGAACCATGAATTATTCTTTGAAACGTATAAATCATCATAATTACCTAATAATTTATCTGTAATTGTTAAATATATATTACCTTCATTGTCAATAATAGTATCTCTAATAAAGCTTTTATCAGGAATTACTATTTTCTTTGTTATAGAAAAAGGCTCTCTATCGAATTGATATAAAATAGATTCATTAAATAAGTAAAAATAACTTTTTCCATTTTTTGAAAAAATTATATTTATGTTTCCTATATCAGAAAAAGTTTTTACTTTATTATTATTTATATTTCTTAATTGGCTATAATAAATTTTATCATCTTCTTTTCCAGACTCTAATGATTTTTTAGTTTCATAAATATTTCTATCAAAAAAATATAAACTATTTTCAGAATCTGAAAAAAATAAACTAGATATATCTCCAAATTTGGCTTTACTTATTTCCCCATCAATATCACCAGCAGATGCAAAATTATCGGGTTTTATTTTACCTGCAATTAAAGTAATTTCATTTGTTTTTGAATCTATTTTTTTTATTTGATTATTTTCTATAATATAAATATTATCATTTTTATCCGTACAAATAGAGCTTATATAATCAAAATCATAATTTAATCTAGATATAGGAATTTTTACATCTATTTTTTGTAATGGAATATTACAAGAAAAAAGCAAAAAAGAACATAAAATCAAAGCTTTTAATTTTTTCATAATCTAAAACCTCTAATGGAAGTACCCAAAGGAGTAATTTGTAAAAAAATAGAGTAATCAATTAAAAGTTTAGTTTTTGGAATAGTTTCACCAAACATAAAAAAGTTGCAAAAGCTTTGCTTCATTTGTAATTTTTAAAGTTTAAAGGGATTAAAAATATTTTATCTAAAAGTTGTTTTTAACAAACCTTCTGGTTGTCTTGGAGTTTGAACAGGTTGAAAAGCGAACATACTTGTATAACCCAAAGGTCCTGTTTCTGCCATAGGAATATCTATTTTTTCTATTGGTTTATTACCATGAACAGCAATAACATCCATAAGTTTTGAAATAATAGATTTTACTGGATCTTTTAGTGTAAAAAGAAATATTTCAATTTCTTTTTCTCTTTTTTCAATTTCTTGAGATTGTTGGCTAGATCTCGATGCATTATTTTCATCATCATAAATGGCAGGCTTTTTTGCATCAGGGAGTTGATAATCACCGTAGCTATACCCACTTCCACCTAATCTTACACCTGCTGTAGAATTAGTCATCTATAAAAACCTCAAAAAATTATTTTTACACAATATTTATATTAACATAAGCAACAAAAATATACTATAATTTTATTGTAATAAATATAAAGTGATAAATTACACTTTATAGTATTTGAATTTTAGAAAATATAAATTATAAATTATTTTAGCCCAAAATAAGTATTATGGAAGAAAATATAAATAAAATAAGTAAAGAAGAAGAGAATCAAATTCTAAAAGAAAAAATAAAAGTCCTTACTAAAAAAAATAATAATAATAAATTTGTAAAAAAATTTGGCTTACTAAACTTAATTTCGGCAGGGGCAATTGTTTTTTTGGTATCAAATATAGTTTATACATATAACTCCTCTACTATATCTAAATCTGAATCTGAAAAAGTATTTAATGAAAAAGAACAAGCTTTAGAAAAACAACATAATTTAAAAAAAGATATTGTTTTTTATAAGAAAAAAGAAGGTATAGAAAAATTAGCTAGAGAGAGTTTAGGCTTGATAAAATCAGATGAAATACCTGTTAAATATATAGAGAGTAATAAAAAATAATTATGAGTTTAACTTCTTTTGTAAAAGAAATAAAAATAGATAGAGGTGTTTTTAGTGTAAAAACTTCTTTAGGAAAGTTTTCAGCTTCTGAAAGTTATAAAGAACAAATGTCTTTAGGTAATTTACCAACTGAAGCACCCAAAGATTTTAAAGAAGCTATACCTAATTTATACTATGTACCAGAAGGAAAAGATTTTATTGAATATAATGTACTGCATAAAAAAATTAATGATGAAAAAGAACTAATACTTAGCTCTATCAATAATCCTTCTGATGAAGATAAAAAGAAAGCTCAAATAGAAAGTTCTAAAAAAGTTTTAAAAGAGCATCATATAAATGATAAAACTTTATTAATTTATTCTCCTATTTTAAAGCAAAAATTTCAAGAAGAAGATGAATATACCAAAATAACAGCAACTTATAATCAAGAAGAAAAAGTTATTTATGTAAAAACAGAATTAATTAAAAAAACTAATATTTATAAAAATGTAATATATCAAGATGAATTAATACCTAATATTATTAGTAATATAACAGAAGAACCTAAAAAAGAAGAAAGAAAAGTTGATTTGGAAGCTTTAAAAAATAAATACAAATTTGATAGACCAAAAGTTAAAAGTATAAGTGAAATAATTACAGGTAAAAAAAATACAGTTGAGCATCATGAAGAAGTGATAAAAGAGGATTCTGAAGAAAATAAATTAAAAAATCTTATTACAGATTCTTTAGGTTATATAAAAGGTAATTGGAAAAACAATACTTTTTTGGTAAATAAAAAAGAATCTGGTTATCTTGTTCCGATAGAAAAAATAGAAATTTTTAAGGATGAAATTATTATTAAATCTAGTCATTTTACAAACACCGAGTGGTGGACTAAATTTACTCCTATAAGTGAGTGTCCTAGATACATGGGTAGATTAGTTATAGAAGATACCTATACCCCATTTTGCATGAAGGGTAAATGTTCTCAAGCTTGCGGAGTTGATGATGGTTTTACAGAACTTAGTGCTGCAAGATTTAGATTAGTTGAAGATAGAGAAATTATTGAAAATGGTTTTAAAAGACTACAAGAATTTTTGGATAGAACCTATCGTTTAACTAGTGAGTTTAATGAGACTTTTGGAGTTGAAATATTAATTTATTTAGGATCTCAAAATCCTTATTTCTTCTCTAAATTCCCTAGAACTTCTGACGAATTTCAAATTCAAAATTATATTTCAGCTTTTATGACTTTATATCCAGAAATAAATGATATAAGAGGTAATATGGATATAGAAGATTTTGTAATAGGTGATGATTTTGATCCTGTAGATGAATCTGGTTTAGTTCATGAAGCAAAAAATTATGCTTTACAAGAAATGGTTAGGTTAGCTTCTCAAGAAGCCTTAGAAGAAGTTATTAATGCTAGACAAGGTAAAATTGATGGTAAATTTTATCTTATAGATAATGGTAAAATGCGATATATTTTAAGACCTACTAAAATAGAAGCTATAAGAGATGAATTATATATGGGGAATGTAGGATTTAAAAAAGGCTTTAATGAAGTAAAACAATTTATAAGTATTACTTTGGGCGGAGGTCGATGGTAGAGGATTCGTGAACCGTGAATCGTGAATCGATTTTTAATGAGCAAGCCTCATTATATAATATAGGTGAAAGGTAATCCCTTACACAAGTATTTATTTTTAGATAATTTATAAAAAGTGGATAGGTAAAAGTAAAAATGAAAAGTAAATTGTAAATAAGTGCTACTTATGAATTCTAGAAGGATAATATAAGCAATTAAATTATTCTGTCAATTCAAAAAGTCATCTCCATAAAGATGTGGACACGAATCACGATTCACGTAAAATAAACTTTTAACTAAAATAAGGTATTATAAAAATGGAAATTAAAAGAAAACAAAATTTAGATTCTTCAAAAGTAAATCAATCTGCTGCTGGCAAAAAAAAGAACGCTTCTTTTTATTATCTTCAAGGAATACAAAACTATAAAGAAGGAAATAAAAAAGATGCAGAAAGAGATTTTAGCGATGGAATAACAGCTAATGAAAATGATGCCATAGCTTACTTTAATAGAGGAACTTTTTATTTAAGAGAAAAAAGATATAAAGAGGGCATAGATGATTTTTTAAAAGCGGTTAAATTAAATCCTAAATTCGCAGAAGCTTATTATAATTTAGCTTGTTGCTATGTTCAAATTTTAAGTTTTAGAGAAGGGATATCTTGCTTAAAAAAAGCTGTAAAACATGAACAAATTTTTGCTCAATTAGCTGAAAAAGATCCAGATTTTTTTAATGTAAATAGAATGAAGGAATTTAAAGAAGCTCTTATGAGTATCTAAAAATAAAAGGGGGGGGCCAAAAAGCAATTTTTTACGAAAAATATTGGTGTAAAGCACAGTATTTTCGTAGGGGAAAAGCACTGCTTTGCCCGTTTTTGGACACCCCCCGATAAGGTATTTAAGCTACTTCAGGATCATAAAATTCTTTTTTAGAAACTAAATCTTTTATTAATTGTGGGCTAAAAGATAAAAATTTACCTACTCTAAACTTTATATCTACCAAATCTAATTTACCTAACATATTATATTTATCAAAAAAATTAAAATTTTTATCATATATAGTATGAGGCATTTCAAAAGATACTACAGCATCATAAATATTTTTTAAATAAATTTCTTTATTATCAGATTTTTCATAATATCTCTTTATAGCATTAGCATAAAAAGCATGGTGTTTTAATTCATCTTTAGCAATAAGAGTTAAAAGTTCTTTTATAAATTTAGAGTTAGTTTGTTTGCAAACAGATTGATAATATTTAGCTGTAACTAATTCTTGTATAGCAGTATAAGTTAGCATACCAGCTATTGAAGAATAACAATCTGTTTTACAGTGTTCTTTATGCAATTTAGCAAAGGGGGTATTAGAAATTTGTTCATAATAATGTTTTCCTTTAGCTGGTTCTAAATAATATTCTTCTTTGCCTGTTATATCTAAAGTATCAGCGAGTTTTTTTAGTGCATAACTGTGCCTATGTTCTTCTCCTGCCCAAAGTGTAACAAACTGCCATAATTCCCACTCTTTTTCTATACCTTTTACCATTGACCAAGTTTCTGTATAATGAGGAACACCATGTTCTATAACAGCTGTTGCTAAAATAGCTTGTTTATCTATATCTGAAATATTATTTTTATCTATTTTATCCCAATTTAAATCAGTTGTTCTCCAACCAGTTTTTTCAGACATTTCATAATACTTTTCAAATTCATTAACTTCTTCTTTTTTTAAACTTTTAAAAAACATAATTACCTTTAAAATAAAATAATATGCTCAATTATCCCATATATAAAGGTTTGAGTCTGTAATTAGACTGTTTTTGTATTGTCAAAGTTTTGTCAAAGTAAAAATAAAAGCTATTTAAAATTATCTAAAAATTTATCAGAAACTTTTGTATTAAAATAATATTTGTTTATAAATTTACTATAGGTTGAATTTAGTTTACTATATAGTTTTAGAGATAAATTAGATTTATTAATTTTATTAGAATTAGAATTATAATTTTTAAAAGTTTCTATCATTCTTATAACTATTTCAGCATCTTTATTTAAGAGTTTAGCTATATCTAAATATTTTTTAGCTAGTTCTACTTCACTTATAATAAACATGCAATAAGATATATAAGCATAAGACTCTGCTTTTTCTTTGTTTAGCTCTATAGAGAGTAAAAAATTATTTAAGGCTTTTTCTAAAAACTTTTTATCTAAAAAATTTACTTGGTAAGCATTAAGATCTTTTAAAGCTTGAATATAAAATATATCAAACATATTATTATCAAGTTGCTCAAAATTAGTATCTAAAAAATTTTCCATAAATATAAAAAAATAGAATTGTATATAACACAAAAAATAAACTTTATTATAGTTAATAAACTTAAGCTCTACTGATATTCTTAATAAGAGTCAGAAGGATGGTTCAATAACTATAGCTATATCCACAAAGCATAGCTTCTAGGAATTAATAACTTCACATTTAAATTAATTATACTATAAAGAAGTAATGATATAGATCACTTTTAATTTAAAGTTTCAAATTTCTTTTCTTTTATCTTATTTTTCTTTTTAAACTCTGGTGTAGCTTCTTGATAAGCATTACTCCAAGAATAAACCCATACAGCTGGTATAGATATTCTCACACCTAAAGTAAGTAATTCAAAAAAAACATTTTGTTGTTTTTTTTCGGTTTCATTAGTTTTTATAGTTGGTTGAATATATAAAAACTCTACTGCTATTAAAGCAATAAAAGTAGTAAAAATACTAGCACCTCTAAAATAATTTTCATTATAAACTTGACCAGCACCAGGAATAAAAAATGACATTAAACCTGAAATTAAAGGAGAATTATCTTGTTCTTCAAAATTTATTACTTTTGTTGGAGGAGAAGGATTATTATTATAAAAAAAAGAATCTTTTTTATCTAAATTATAAGTTTCAGAGTAAGCTATGTAGTTTGTATTTATGAATAGTGTAAATATTATTAGAAACAATGTTTTTTTCATTTTTTTATTTGCAAACAAAAAGTGATGAGTATAAATAAATTATTAAAACTCATCACCAATTATTTTTACTTAATTATTTTCCCATTTTAGATATTTGTTGAAGCATTTGTCTTAATCTTCTAGTATAGTTATCCCAGCTTTCTCCATTAAATGGCTCTACATTTGAGAAGCTTGCTAAAGAACTATATTTAGTAGCATAATATCTAATAGCTTGTCTCATATATCTTGCAGAATCATCAAATTGTTGTGCAAATTGAGGAAATTGAGAGAATACAGAAACAGCTCTTTGTGCAGTTAAATTAAATTGTTGACCATCATAGCTATCTAAAAGAGCTTGATAAACTAAAGCATTAAATACTTTAATATCACTAAATTGAACATTACCTTCTACTCTATTACCTGCATCTAATGCTTTTATAATATCATCAACAGATTGTAATGAAGGATCTATAGAAGTTACTCTTAAAATACCTTGATTTGCATTTTTTACAAACTCAAAAACTTTATCACCTTGATATGTTTGACCACCAGCAGTATTGTCATAAGAAACATCTAAGTTTGCAAGATTTTCAACAGCATTTGCTAATTGATAATAAACATTATCTTGATTTGGGTTACTAGAATTTTTCTTAACTAATTTTTTTACTTTAACAACTAAAGTTTCTGGTTTTGGATTAACAGCTTTAGGGTCTTTAGGATTAGCTAATTTTTTAGGTTCAAATTTTAAAGTTTTATCACCAGCAGCTTGTGCTTGAACTCCAGCATTTTCATCTACAGGTAATTGAGAAACTTGGTTAGAGCAAGATGCTAACATAACAACAGAAAATAACAAAGGTAACACTTTTTTCATACTTCTATCTCTCCATGAAAAATATAATTTAATGTTTGATTAATTATAACTTATATTTTTGTTAAGTTCAATTCATGTATAAAAACTTTTACAATTCAAAAATAAATTTCAATATAAAAGTCGTTTTTTAGTAGAAATAAGTATAAAAAAAAACACTTTTAAAATTTAATCGTAAAAAAAGCCCTAAAATTCCCTAAAAATAATTGACATAAGCTACTTTTTCGTGATAGCCTTTTTACATAATCGGGCAGTTGGCACAGTTGGTTAGCGCACCACGTTGACATCGTGGAGGTCACAGGTTCGAGTCTTGTACTGCCCATAATATTATTATTTTTGGAATTTTTATGAAAAATATAAAAAAATCTTTCTTAACATTTTTAATCTCTACTTCTTTTGTTTTTTCAGCTACATTGAATGCTTTTTCAAAAGATATTTCAGATTTTATTTTAGAACCTATGCCAGAATGGTTTTCAGAAAGATTTACAGAAGGTCAATTAGATATAAAACTAATGATGAAAAATGGTTTTACCAGATTAGAAGCTGTAGAAGTTCAAAACCAAATGAAAGATATTTTAGAATCAAATCCTGAATTTATGGCTATGGAAGAAAAAGGAGAAACTTATAGACTTTTCAAAAATAAAGATACTATGGTTTTAAAAGCTCTAAAAAAAGCGATTGATAGTGTAAAAAATAATAATTATTTTGAAAGTGGTTTTAAAAAAGAAACTGAAGAATTAAAACCTTGGGAATTTTATATAGTTTTTGATTTAGATGAAACACTTTTAGTTCAATGGTATAAGAGCGGAGAATTAGGTGAAAAATATTATGATATAAAAGTAGAAACTGATGATAATATTTTAAGACCTACTATTACAAGCCCTAAATATATTTCTTTTAATCCTAATTTAGAAAAATCTTTAAAAGAAATAAAAAATATTCCTGGATGTAAAGGGGTAATATTTTTCTCGGCAAAATTAGATGATCCTACAATACAAATAGGAGAAACAATGAAAATAGATGGTAAATTGGCAAAAAATTTCCTTAATGGAATTTTTACTAGAAATTATTTAGTTAGAGAAGAAGAACCTACAAAACTTTCGAAAGATTTAAGAATAATAAATGAGTCTTTAAAAAATGTTATTATTGTAGATGATAATCCTACTAGAATATTAGATAAACAAAAATCTAATTTACGTGAAATAACCAAATATAACCCAGAACAATACTTAAAAGCAAAAATTGAAACAAAAGATAAAAAAGTAGCTGGCTATTATGAAAAAGTTTTACCTATAATTGTTGATGAAATAAAAGAAGCTGCACAATATGCAGAAAAAAATAAAGTTAGTTTTTCAGAAGCTTATTATCCTTATTCTATGTCAGCTCAAGCTAAATTAATAATGTTAATGAAAGAAGGCTTATCTATGAAAGATGCCATAGATACTATAAGAAAAGATAAATCTCTTTTTAATCCTCCTTTTTATTTCTACGAGAAAAAGTAATAAATGAAAGTATTTGTAACTGGTGGGGCTGGTTTTTTAGGAAAAGTTTTAATAAAACAGCTTATAGAACTAAATCATAAAGTAATAAGTTATTCTAGAAGTAATTATCCAGAACTTGATAGAATGGGCGTAGAACATCGTCAAGGAGATTTATCTGATTTAAATAAACTAAAAGAAGCTATTCAAGATTGTGAAGTAGTTTTTCATGTTGCAGCTAAAGCTAGTTATTGGGGTGAATATAGTGATTTTTATTCTACTAATGTTTTAGGTACAGAAAATATAATAGAAGCTTGTAAAGAAAAAGGCATAAAAAAATTAGTTTATACAAGCTCTCCTAGTGTAATTCATAATGGCGTTGGGATAGAAGGCAAAACAGAAGCTCAATTACCTTATCCAGATCATTTTGAAGCTTATTATCCAAAAACTAAAGCAATTGCAGAAAAAAAAGTTTTAGAAGCAAATGGAAATGATTTAGCAACTGTAGCCTTAAGACCTCATTTAATTTGGGGTCCTGAAGATCCTCATTTTTTTCCTAGATTAACTAAAAGAGCGAAAGCAGGAAAATTATTTTTAATTGGGCATGATAACCCTTTAGTAGATTGTGTTTATGTAGATAATGCAGCCAAGGCACATATTTTAGCTATGGAAAAATTAGCTATAAATAGTAAAATAGCAGGAAAAGCTTATTTTATAACACAAGATGAACCTTTACCTATAGGTGAGTTTATAAATATGCATGTAAGAGCAGCTAGATTACCTGAAGTAAAAAAAGCTTTACCAAAAGAATTAGCTTATTTTTTAGGGACTTCGTTAGAAGTGGTTTATAAATTTTTTAATATAAAATCAGAACCCAGAATAACTCTTTTTCTTGCAAAACAGTTATCTACACCTCACTGGTTTGATATTAGTGCCGCTAAAAATGATTTGGGTTATGTACCAGAAATATCTACTAAACAAGGGTTTGAAAGACTTACAAAGTGGGCAGAGACTCAGGTAGTTTAATTTCTTTTTTCTAAAACTCTAATATTTGCTAAAGAAAAAATAAAAGTAAATAAAAATAAAACTACACCCAAAGCACAGGCATAGCCTAAATTTAGTTCTTGAAAAGCTTTTTCATAAAGATATTGAACCAAAGTAGCACTATTATAAGCAGGGCCACCACCTGTCATAATAAAAATTTCGACAAATACTTTTAAGGCATTTATAGAAGAAACGACAGAAACAAATACAATAGAAGAACTTAGCATAGGTAAAGTAACATATAAATGTTTTTGTAAAAAATTAGCTCCATCCATTTCAGAAGCTTCATAAAGTTCTTTGGGAATCGCTTGTAAACCAGCTAAATAAATTACCATATAATAGCCTAAACCTCTCCATACAGTTACAGCCATAACAGAAAAAAGAGCAAAGTTTGGATCTGAGAGCCATAATATTTTATGATTAGTTAGATGTAAAAGTTCAAATAAATAATTCAAAGGCCCATTTTCTGAATATAACCATTTCCAAGCAATACCAATTACAACGATAGATATTACAACAGGAAGATAAAAAACGGCTCTGAAAAAACTAATGCCTCTTATTGTATTATTTACTAAAATAGCTAGAATTATTGGTATAAAAACTAAAGGAGGAACTACTCCGAGTAAGTATATAATTGAGTTTTTAAAGGTTTTCCAAAAAATAGGATCACTATAGATTTTAGTGAAATTTTCAAAGCCTATATACTGAGCTTCAGAAACCATATTATATTTGGTAAAACTAAGCCTAAAAACTTCTAAAAGAGGATAAAAGAAAAATAGAGCTAAAATTACTCCAGCTGGTAATAAAAATAGATATGGTACAAATTTATTCTTAAAAGTCATATAAAACTAAAATAAAATATTTAGATAAAAATTATAACCCGATCTATTAAGATTCTACTAATAAGTTTATTTTTTTGTATAATTTTTATTATAAACTTAATCTTATAGGGTTTCTAATATAATAGAAGTAGCTTTTTATATAGATGCAATTGAAAATGATATATCTAAATATGGTGTTAATAAAATTTTTATAGCTATTATTAAAAAAAACTAATAATAACGGCGAAGCACAAACGACGGACTACACATAACTTCTTCACCTATAAATGAGTATGCCTGTCCGTTTTGTGCGATGTTATGTGAATCTTTCATTTTCACTATTTTTCTATTGCGTGGAGTATTATATTTTTATTCTTAATTTTCTTGGCGTGGTGCATTTTTTATTATAGCTACTCCCTTATAAATGAAGTACAAAATTAATTGTAAAAGTTGCTTATAGCTTTAAAATAAGAAAAACATACTAGATTCCGTATACTACTACGGAAGGACAAAGTGTGTTTTTATAATAATTTTAAGTATAGATAATTATAAACTTGTGGGCTAAAAATATGGGATTAGCTATATTTCTTCTATTTCTTTTATACCTAACCCTGTTAATTCTGATAGAATATCATTTGAAAACCCTTTTTTTATTCCATTTATAACAACTTGTTTTGATTTCTCATTTTCTCCTTTTTTCAAAAGGAACTTTTTATTGACACCTTGTACTTCTATATGAATCAAAATATATTTTTCAGAACCATCTTTTAAATATACTTTTACAAGCTTATCTGATCGTCTATTTTTGCTACTAGATTTTATTTTTATCTTATTTAATTCACCATCAAGAAATTCATAGCCTTTTTGAAAGTCTATTTCTTGATACAATTCTGGCATGAAAAAAGATAAAAAGTATTCTAGAAACTTACTTATTTAACTTTTCCATTTTTCATCTTTTTTCATTTAATTTAAAAACTAACAATAATCTAAATCAATTATAACTTAAAAATCAATGTTTTTTCTTTTTTAAGAAATATGGATTACTTTAAGAAAAATTAGAATTATAAAAATTAAAGAAAATACTAAAGCAGATGCTAATATATATATAATAGGGTTATTTTTACTAATAGATATATTATTTTCATAATCAATATTTTTACTAGATGTTACTTCATTTTTTGTGTTATTGGGTGCTGATATATATTCTATTTTTCTTAGTTTTAATCTTTCATTTTTTTCTTTTATTAAATTATCATTTTCTAATTTTATATTTTGAAACCTATAATCGACTTCTCCTATTATATTTGGAATTAAATTATCACAAATTAATAACCAAGTATTATCAAATTCACTCAATAATGCCTCATAATGATTTATTAAAACTCTATAGTTAGAATCATATTCGTTTTGCATTGAATTACCAGCAAATAAAGTGCCTAATGCCCCACCAACAAAGCTACCGATTGGACCAAATGTGGATCCAATAGATGAACCAAGAACAGCTCCTTTATATCCAGCATTAAAAGAATTATCAAAACTTGTATTATGATAATGAACAAAATTATTATGATTATTATTCCAATTTTGAACTTCATTCCATAAATTATTACAACTCTTATCACAAAAAGAAAAGATTTCTTCACTTGTAATTATATTTCTATATTTTCTTTTTATTTCAATTTCTAAATTAGAATTTTCTATAGCATATAGAAAAACTTTATTCATTATACGTTCTAATCCATTGCTTAAATTAAGAATACATTTAATAAATAAATTATCAAATGTTACGCCATCTATATTATTTAAAAAACCAACAATGTCTTGATGTTTATTAACATTATTTATGAAAGCTAAAGCATCTCTGTAATAAGAGTTATAAAGATTTTCACCTTCAATTGATAACATTTCTTCAGATAGAGCATATATGGATGTCATATTAATTCCTTTCTATAAAATTCCTAATTTTATAGAATATTTACTTTAATAAATAAATATCTATTTTTTTAAATACTTTTTATCAATGATATTTTAATTACTGATAATAAATTTTAAATATATTAAAAAATAACCCTTTTATAATTCCTATAAATAAACCCATTACTAAATCAAATATAAAAAATTAAGATTACTTTTATAATAGTTTAATAGATATCCTCTAGCAAATATATTATAAACAAGATATAGTAATAAATATGTAGTATACTCTCAATAAGTAATTATAAAATGTCTTTTTTTAGAAAAAATATGACTCAAACATAATAAATAACTTAAAATAATTTAAAATATTAACTAGTTTTTGAGAGGATACAATATGTATAATCTTTTCTTAGTGATTAGCCATATTCTAGTTACTCATACCATTTTTTGGGTCTTTCAACAAAAATACTTTTTATAGGATTATTATTTTTATATTCATTATCAAGGTTCTTTTGGTGATTTTTATATTCACTTTCTACCTTTTTTATACCTGTATTAACCATTTCTGCCGAATCATATATAGTTTTAGCAGTTGATATAGCACCCAAAATATTACTAAGATAACCTGTCATAAAAAAACACTCCTAACAAATAAAAATATAAATTTTGACGCGATGAGATTTACTTTTCAAATTTTCCTAAACCACACCACGCCTTTTATTTATCCTTACTTCGCCACGCTTATTTAATTTTCTAAAGTTTCACATAACACTTGTACATACGCACTAGTTCGTATATATCTCAATTATAAAAAACAAAAAAGTGCGTATATACATCTCAAAAAGGATAAAAAGCGAAGTGCATATATTTTACCCATAAAAAGATTATATATGTTATTTCCTGTTAATTCAATTATTTTTTTATAAAAAACTCTAAAAAAGTCTCTTTTTTTTACCTTTGAAAAATACCCCTAAAAAAACGACCCTTGAAAATAGGACGTTTGAGTCGGGGGAAACGTTTCCCCCGATTTTTATTTTGCTGAAGTGATTGAAAAAAGTTTTTCACATTCAAACTCAAAAAATATCTATGATGCGACTAAAGTCTAAAAAAAATTAGTTACTAAAATTTTTTAATTTCTAATTATTTTTTATTTTATACTTTTATATAACGTAGCATATACAAACTATTTCTACATAAAATTTTTTTACTACTATGTTTGTAGA
>JAXLXH010000002.1:0-1346172 GCA_046328015.1 Candidatus Sericytochromatia bacterium
ACTTTTTAATAAGTATAAAATTTTATCATTTTTATTATTCATAACTTCTTAATTTTGGTACTATATCTTTTGTTCTTAGAAAATAAAAAGGTGCAAAATGATAGTAAATTCTAATTTTGATAGCGGTAATATAGAAGTAAACTCAATTTCAGAAAGTGAAATTAATTTAAGCATAAGAAAAGATAATAATTTTGATTTTTTACAGTGGTTTTATTTTTCTTTTTCAGGTGAAAAAAATAAAGCCTATAATTTTAATATCTCTAATGCAGGAAAAACTAGTTATACCAAGGGATGGGAAAATTATAATGTTTGTGCTAGTTATGATAGAAAAAATTGGTTTAGAGTTAAAAGCTCTTTTAATGGAGAATCTTTAACTTTTTCTCATAAGATAGAAAAAAATACTGTTTATTACGCATATTTTGCACCATATACTTATGAAAGACATTTAGATTTAGTTGCAGATTTAACCGAATCTAGTTTAACAGAGCATATTATTTTAGGAAAAACTATAGATGGAAGGAATATAGATCTTATAAAAGTTGGAAAAGAAAACGAAAGTAAAAAAAATATTTGGATTATAGCTAGACAACATCCAGGTGAAACTATGGCAGAATGGTTTATGGAAGGTTTAGCAAAAAAATTACTTGATACTAATGATCCTGTATCAAGAGAATTATTAAATAAATTTGTATTTTATTTAGTACCAAATATGAATCCAGATGGAAGTTTTAGAGGTAATTTAAGAACTAATACATCTGGAGCAAATTTAAATAGAGAATGGCAAAATCCTTCTATAGAAAAAAGCCCTGAAGTTTTTTATGTAAGAAAAAAAATGGTAGAAACTGGAATGGAAATGTTTTTTGATATTCATGGAGATGAAGGTTTACCTTATAACTTTGTAGCTTGTTGTGAAGGAATACCTAGTTATAATGAAGTAATGGCTAAAAAAGAAGCAGATTTTATTAAAACTTTTATGTCTGTAAGCCCTGATTTTCAAAATACTTATGGTTATGAAAAAGATAAACCCTCTCAAGCTAATTTAACTATAGCAACGCCTAATATTGGAGAATCTTTTGGAGTTTTATCTTTAACTTTAGAAATGCCTTTTAAAGATAATGCAAATGCACCTGATGAAAAACAAGGTTGGTCTCCAGAAAAATGTATTAAATTAGGAGAATCAATGTTAACAGCTATATTATTAAATAGTTAATCGTGAGTCGATAATATAAAATGGAAAATAAAAACTCATCTCTAAAAAGCTGGATTCAGGCTTCAAGACCTAGAACCTTACCTTTGGCTTTATCTAGTATTTTCCTAGGAAGTTTTATAGCTGGTTCTCAAGGCTTATTTTCTATGAAAGTAAGCTTTTTATGTGTCCTTACCACTATTTTTTTGCAAATACTATCTAATCTAGCTAATGATTATGGAGATTCTATAAGTGGAGTAGATGGAAAAAATAGAAAAGGGCCTAGTAGAGCTGTACAAACTGGTGAAATTTCTTCTGAAGCTATGAAAAAAGCCATAATACTTTTTAGTCTTTTATCTGCTATAAGTGGTTTAGCTCTAATTTATGGAGAAGATTTAAGAATATTTATCCCTTTAGGTTTAGCTTCAATCGTTTGTGCTATAACCTATACAGTAGGTAAAAAACCTTATGGTTATATAGGTTTAGGAGATTTATCGGTTTTTACTTTTTTTGGTTTAGTAGGTGTAATTGGTTCTAATTATTTACAAACACATAATTTTGATTGGAAAATAATTTTACCTGCAATGGCTTTGGGTTTTTTCTCTACAGCAGTTTTGAATATAAATAATATTAGAGATATAGAATCTGATGAACTTTCTGGTAAAAAATCATTACCTGTAAGATTAGGTATAGAAAAAGCAAAAAAATATCATTATTTTCTTTTATTTGGGGGTATTTTAACCCCATTTTTATATGTCATATTTAATTATAAATCTCCTTTTCAATTTTTGTTTTTATTTTCAATTCCTTTAATTATAAAAAATGGTTTAGGTATAAAAAATGGTAATAAACCCGAAGAAATAGATCCTTTTTTAAAACAAATGGCTATAAGTACCCTTATTTTTGTTCTTACTTTTGGTATAGGTAATTTAATTTAATGTTTAAAGCTAGTTATAAAAAAATAAATTTACAATTTAATTTTGAAGCAAAAACTTCTAGAGGTTCTTTTTTAGAAAAAGATGCCTATTTTTTATTTTTACAAAGTTTAGATAATCCAAATATTTATGGAATTGGAGAAGCTAGCCCTATTAAAGATTTAAGTATTGATAATCTTGATGATTTTGAAAAGAAAATAGCCCTTACTTGCCAAGAAATAAATAAAATTAAGGATATGCCAGAAGATTTAGAATTAGCTAAATATCCAGCAATAGAATTTGCATTAGAAACAGCTATTTTAGATCTACAAAATGGTGGTATTAGAAAAATAGTGGATACTGATTTTTTTAATAAGCAAAAAAGTATTTCTATAAACGGTTTAGTTTGGATGGATAGCAAAGAAAATATGAAAGAACAAATTAAAAATAAAATAGAAAATGGTTTTAAATGTATAAAAATAAAAGTAGGTTCACTTTCTTTTGAAGATGAATTAGATTTATTAAAAGAAATAAGGAAAAACTACCCTAAAAATTTAGAAATAAGATTGGATGCAAATGGAGCTTTTGCACCAAAAGAAGCTTTGGAAAAACTAAAAAAACTTTCTGAATATAATATACATTCTATAGAACAACCAATAAAACAAGGTAATTGGGGAGATATGGCAAAACTAGCAAAAAACTCGCCTATTCCTATAGCTTTAGATGAAGAACTTATCGGAATTTCAACTTTATCTGGTAAAGGCTTAGTATTAGATATAATTAAACCTAAATATATTATTTTAAAACCTACTCTTTTAGGTGGCTTACAAGCTTCTCAAGAATGGATAGAATTAGCTCATGATAAAAATATTGATTGGTGGGTTACTTCTTCTTTAGAATCCAATATTGGTCTTAATGCCATAGCTCAATGGACTTCATCTTTTAATACAATTTTACCTCAAGGTTTAGGAACAGGACAAATATATAAAAATAATATAGATTCACCTTTAGAAGTAAAAAATGGAGCTTTATCCTATAATAAAAATAAAAAATGGGGTAATTTAATAAATTAATTATATTAATCATAATTAGGTAAAAATAAATGTTATTAGAAGAAAAAAATGGTTTAAAATTTTTTAAGTCTGAAAAACTCTTATCAATAGAAGGAATAAATCATGCTTTTACTACTCGTATTGGTGGAATAAGCCCTAAACCTTATAATTCATTAAATATCTATAGTACCAAAGAAGAAGAAAAAGATAACTCTTTAGCAAATAGAAAAAAATTAGGTGAAGTTCTAAATATAAATATTGAAAAAGCAGTTTTAGCACAACAAGTTCATGATAATAAAGTTCATAAAGTAATAAATGAAGATTCAGGAAGAGGTTTTTTTGATCATAAAACAGCTATTCCTGAAACAGATGCTTTGGTTACTAATGAAAAAAATCAACCTATTATGTTACTTTATGCAGATTGTTTACCTTTGATTATTGTAGATAAAAAAAATCTAGCAGTTGGAGTTGTTCATGCAGGTTGGAAAGGAACAGCTTTAGAAATATCTAAAAAGACTGTGGAAAAAATGGTGCATGAATATCAATCAAAACTAGATGATATATATGTAGCAATAGGAGTTGGAATAAACAAATGTTGCTTTGAAATACAAAAAGATGCTCAAGAAAAATTATCAAAAGTTTCTTACTCAAATAATTGTTTTGAAATAAGGGATAATAAAATTTTTGCAAATCTAGTTGAAATAAATAAAAGTCAACTTATTAATATGGGAATTCCTGAACAAAATATTGATGATAATGAATTTAAAACCTCCTACGGGGTGTCAACCCCGCAGGAGGAAGGGAGCGGGGGCTCTGCCCCCTTCAACCCTGAAACCCCAGAGCAGAGCTCTGAGGTATTATCCAATAATAATAAAAATCTTTGTACTTTTTGTAATGAAGAATACTTTTTTTCTTATAGAAGAGATAATCAAGTAACAGGAAGGCATAGTGCTATAGTTTGGATTAATTAATTTCTTGGCTCAAAAAACATTTGTAAACCATTTTTAGGTCTTAATGAAAAAAGTGGAATAGGGTTTAATTCAAACCCTTTTTTCATTTTTATAAATTAACCTCATCTGAAGTTTCTTCAGGTTCTGGTTTAATTTTTTCAAATTCTTGAACTAAATCATCATAATCATTTGGTATTTTATTTGGTCCAGCACTAATAAGTTTACATTTTTCACTATCTTGTGTAAAAATATATGAACTACCCCAAACATCTTGATCTCTTTTATCCGATTTAGCATTTTTTATATTTTTTCTTAGAAAAAGAGAAATATCATTAGGATATTCTCCATTACTTTTGGCAGCTATATTTAATTTTAATATAATAGCTGTCATATCTTGTTCGCATCTAGCAATAGCTATAGGATTTAATAAACGACTTTTTAGATGTAAAAGTTTTTCTGTTTTTATATCACCTAAAAAATAAGCTCCAAAAATTGATAAAATAACCAAAATAAAAAAGAACACTGATGATTTTAGCAAAGCAGCATTTAAACCTGATTTTATTGTTGAATTACTTTGCTGTTTTTTATTTTTTTTAAATAAACCAGATAATAAATCATCTTGAATAAGATCAAAAAAAGACTTTTCTTTTTTTATTTCTTTTTTTTCTTGTTGAACTGAAGCCTTTATATGTAATACATCAGTTTTATTTTGAATATATTTTGATAATAAATTTTTAAGTTCCCACATAGTATTTCTATAAGGAACAGTATATTTATTTTTCTCTCCTTCATAAATAATTTCTATATAATCATTATCTTCTGAAATATTAAATTTAATTCTATTTACAAAATCAAAGAACATGTTTTCGTAAATAATATTTCCATTTTTTACATAGGCAAAAGCTATTCTATAATTAGATATTACAAAAATACCTTGTTGTTCTCCTTTTTTACATTCATAAGAAATAAAATCCTTCTCGTCAAAAGAATTTCCTTTATCTAAATTTTTTATAGCTAATTCTGGAGTTAATTCTAATTCCATATCATCTCCTTTAGTTTACCAAAGCTAAAACCACATCAGAAAAACCAGCTGCCTTTAATTCTTGTTTAGTATAACCAGCTGAAATTAAATCTTTTAAAGCAAAACTACCTTGTTCTTTCATATCTTTAGCTGTATAACCAGCTTCTTTAAATTCTTTTAGCGTATAACCTATTTCTCTTAAAACTCTAATTTGAAAATTTATTTCCTTTAATTCTTTTAAAGTATAACCAGCTTCTTTTAATTGTTTTGGTAAAAAATTAGCTTCTTTCATACCTAAAATAAACCTTGCTTCAATTACTTCTTTTGCAGGAAACCCACCTTCTATTACATTAACAGCTGTATATTTAGCTTCTTTTAATTCTATTAAAGTATAACCAGCTTCTCTTAATTCTTTTGCCGTAAAACCAACTGCTTTCAATTCTAAAATAGCAAAGCCTAAATCTTTTATCTGTGAACCAGAGATTCCTAGTTCTTTAAAAGAAGCAGGTGGAAATCCAGCAGATTTTAAATCTGTAATACTAAAACCAGCATTTTTCATTTCTATAGCAGTATAACCAGCATCTTTTATTTGAGATGGGGTTTTACCTAATTTTTTCAATTCATTTATATCAGGTCTTGGTGTTGGTATAGGAGTTGGAACAGGTGTTGGAGTTGCTTCAAGAGGTTTAGGAGTTTCTTTTTTATCTGTAGCCTGTATACTAGGTGTTACTGTTGGTTTAATATCTTTTTTTACTTCTTGTACATTTTCATCACAAGCAAAAATCATGATACTTATTATTAAGCTTGCAAAAAGTGTTTTTTTATTCACGTTTTTAAGTTATTTTTGGTCAAAAATACGCATGCGTAAATTATATGTTATTCACAAAACTAAATCAATAGTAATTTTTATCATAATATTTTTTATAAAAAAAGTTTTAAATTAAAATATATAAAATAAATTTTTTATTGAAATAACATATACAAAATTATATACTTACTAAAATTTTATAGAATTTACAATTAAATTAGTAAATAGATTAATAATAAAATTAAGACCTCCTTCGGGGTATTGAACCCCGAAGGAGGATGGGACGGGGGCTGTGCCCCCGAATCCCCCCATTACCCCGAAGCAAAGCTTCGAGGCATTCTATAATATTAAAAAAAATAGGATTAAAAATGAAAAAAACCATACTTATTACAGGGACATCTTCTGGTATAGGAAAAGATACAGCAAAATATTTTTCTGAAAAAGGTTGGAATGTTGCTGCAACTATGAGAACTCCAGAAAAAGATAATGAAGTTAGAAATTTAAAAAATACTAAAGTCTATAGATTAGATGTAATAGATAATGAAAGTATACAGCAAGCAATAATAGATGCAAAAAAAGATTTTGGAAAAATAGATGTGGTTGTTAATAATGCTGGTTTTGCAGTTGATGGAGTTTTTGAAGCTATGGATGATAAAACTATAGAAAATCAATTTAATACTAATGTTTTTGGTGTTTTAAGAGTTACAAGAGAATTTATTAAATATATGAGAGAAGAAAAAGGTGGAACTATAATACAAGTTTCTTCTATGGGAGGAAGAATAACCTTTCCTTTATATAGTATCTATCATTCTACCAAATGGGCTATTGAAGGTTTTACCGAATCTTTACATTATGAAGTAAAATCTTTTAATATAAAAGTTAAATTAATAGAACCTGGTGCAATTAAGACAGATTTTTATACTACTGGTAGAAAAATGATAAAGCCTGATTATACTAATGCTTATGATAATTTTGTAGAAAAGTGTGAAAAAGTATCTATGGAAGCTGGTATGAATGGAGAAAATCCTTTAGTAGTAGCTCAAGAGATTTTTAAAGCAGCAAATGATTCTAGTTGGAAACTAAGATACCCTGTTGGAAAACCTGCCCCTATGTTATTAAAACTAAGAAAAATTTTATCTGATAATATATGGTTTAAGATAATAAGTGGAAGTTATAAATTATAAAAATTCCGATTTTAATTTTGTATGTATAATGTATTTTATGATAGAAGAAAAAATAAATACTATAAATATTTCTAATAAGAAAAATTTTTCTTATTTATTAGAATTGCCTAATATATTATTATTAGCTCTAATTTTAATAAATATTATGTCTATAATTGGTTATGCTACTTTTTCACTAAATACAGCTTTGTTAGCCAAAAATCCTACTATAAATGTGATTTTTTCTTATTCTTATTATTTTTTTTCAAGGACTCAGATAATTATAGCCTTTTTAAGTTTATGTTTATTACTATATAAAAAAACTAAGTTGTTATGGATAAAAGAATTTGCATTTGTTTTTACTATAAGTTTATTAATGGAATTTTTAGGAACTACTTTTGGAATACCTTTTGGAAAATATGAGTACACAGATTTATTAGGGTTAAAACTTTTTAGTAAAGTTCCTTTATTAATACCCATAAGTTGGTTTTTTATGGGTTTATCTTCTTATTGTATTTCTCTAAAATTACAAGAAAAAATAGTTTTTAAATATAAAATATTTTCTTCTATTTTTAATATTATTTTTGCATCTGTTTTTCTTACTACTTGGGATGTAACATTAGACCCAGCTATGAGTAATTTAACTCCTTTTTGGTTATGGGAAGAACATAATAGCTTAACTTATTATGGAACACCTGTAATTAATTTTGCAGGATGGGTATTAACTTCTATTTTTATTATTATGGGTTTTGAATTTTTTAATACTAAAAAGTTGTTAGATAAATATATGATTAATTGGAATATAATTTTTTATATGGCTAATTTATCATTACCTGTAGGTTTAGTAATATGTTCAGGCTTATTTTTTCCTGTTTTCTTAACTTCTAGTATCTTTTTAATAATGTATTCTGTATCTTTTCTTTTATCTGAAAAAAAAATTATTAAATAATTTTAATATTATGTTAAGTTTTTATTATTAAATGAACTAGATTATTAAAAGTTAATATAACTATCTTAATATTGAATGTTGTTTTAATTTTAAAGGGAGAATTTTATATGGTAGGTATTAACCCTCAGTTTGTTAATGAGTATAAAAATCTATTTTCTTCTACTCAGAATGGTAAAAATGTTCCAACAGAAGAACAAATAAAAAAATTAGTTGATTCTATAAAAAGTGGTAATAATGATCCTAAAGCAATTGGAGAGTTTAGAGATTTAATAGCAAAAGACAAAAATATTTCTAACTTAGAAAAAAAAGTTCTTAATTTGATTGGTGCAACTTTAGATCAAAAATCATTAAATACTATAATAAAAGACTTAGAATCTGTATCTCAAAAAGTAAAAGGTATTTTGTATCATGATTCTAATCCTATTAATGATTCTATTAAAGATTTAATGGAAAGAGGGCGTTCTCAAGCTAATAATGCAGGAGAAAGATATAAAGAAGATCATAATATAAAATCTAAAATAAGAGAAAAAGCATCTGAAATTAATACTGGAATAAAAGAAAGTATACATCTATTAAAAAATTCAAATATTTTTGCTAATTTAGTAGCAAAAGCGATACCAACTGAAACCAAAAAAGCTATTATGGAACAAATTAGAGTGGTATCTAATGATGAAGCTGGTGAAAATGAACTTAAAACACAATTATTAAGTGACAAAGCTGAATATGCAAAAGAATCTATGGAAAAAGATGATTGTGTAGGTGAAGTAGTTAGATATATGTCTAAAAAAGGTGGTTTAGCTATAAATCCTAAAGATTTTAATTCTGCCGAAGTTACAGAAGCTTATTTAAATAGCTTAAATAAAAATATAAAATGGGATGGAATAAATATTGCTCAACAAAATAAAAATGGTAAATTAGACCAACTTTTAGCAGGACAAGAAAGAAAAGCTTTGGTTGTAGTTGGTAATCATACTTTTGTTTTGGATGGAGTTGAAAAAGATAGATTAAGGGTAGTTGATCCTGCTAATAATAATAGAACTGTTTTTATTAATAAAAATAACCCTGGAGCCGCTGTTTTTGTGATAGGTCAAGGTGATGGTAATCAAACTACAGGTAAAATAGATAAAGAAAAAGCTATAAAAGAATTTTCTTATGATAAAGATCCTAATTATAGTGATACTAAAGGAGACTCTAAAGAAATAAGACAATTTATGGATAATTTAGCAAATCCAGCTTTTTTAAATCTAGTTGATAAATATGCCACAGAATTTGCAAGAAACCCAAATGATACTTCTATTAATAAATTGCAAGCTGAACTTAAAAAGTTTGGAATAGAGCTTAATGCAGATGAGCTAAAAGCTATGGCTTTCAAGTTAACAGCTAAAGTTGGTAATACAACACCTTTAAATGAACTTAAAAATCTATCTAAACAAGATACAACTAATTTTAAATTTGGTATAGAGTATTCTGATATTCCACTAAGTGGTTATTTTATCAAAACAAGCCCTGAAGCAATAATTGCAGGGATAAAAGACCTTAAGGCTGGAAGAGATGGATGTTAATCTTCATCAGAATCTTGGCTTAAGGAATCAGTAGGTTCGTAATAATCTTCTTCATATTCTAAATTATTATCATTTTGCTTCTCTATTTTAGGAGGAGCATTTTTTTCATCTGTAGTATCTTGTTTTTTGCTACAAGAAAATAAAAGTAATAATAAAGTTATTAATAACAAAGATTTATTTTTTATAATTATCATTTATATTTAATCCTACTTTACTACTAATTCTTGTTTTTTATTATAAGAAAAAAACTCTAACAATAAAAAGATAAAGGCTATTAATAAAAATATTTGAAAACGATCTTCTAAAATTTGTTTTTTACCAGAAGAAAACTCTTGTTCTTCACCAGAATCTTTTATAGTACTATAAATCTTTTTTACATCAATATCTCCAGATACAGAACGAATAAAAACTCCACCTGTTTCTTCAGATAATTTTTTTAGTACTTTAGTATCCAATTTAGTTAGAATTATTTTACCATTTTCATCTGTTTTAAAGCCATTAGCATCTGGTATAGGAGCACCTTCTTCTTTTCCTATTCCTATAGAAAAAACTTTAATATTTTTTTCTTTTAAAGTTTTTATAAAAGGATTAACTATATTTTCTTGATCTTCTCCATCTGTAATTAAAATAATAGATTTATTTTTACTAGAACTTTTTGAAAAAGCATTTATAGAAACATCTAAAGCGTTTCCTATAGAAGTTCCTCCTACTGGTATTAAATCTGTATCTAAATACTCAAGAAAAACTTGAAAAGCCTCATAATCCAAAGTTAAAGGACATTGTAAAAAAGCTGTTCCAGAAAAAGCAACCAAAGCAATTTTATCACCTTGTAAAATTCTCAAAAAATCATTTAATTTCATTTTGGCTCTTGATAATCTATCAGGTTTTATATCTGTTGCTTTCATACTTTTAGAAAGATCTACTGCAACAACTATTTCAGAACCTTTTTTTATAACTTCTTCTTCTCTAAAACCATATTTAGGTTGTGCTAAAGCCAAAATCATAAATAGTATTGATAAATTAATAAAAATTGCTTTTTTTATAAAAAAACTTTTCCAATTATACGGTAGTACTTTTTTTAGAACTTCAGGGCTTAAAAATTTAACTAATTTAGTTTCTTTTAATTTCAAAGCTCTATAATAAAATAAAACTAAAAAAGGAATAAAGAATATAAGTAGTAAATAATAAATATTTCCAAATTTCATCATTTTAAATCTTCTTTAGTTTTATCTATAAAGCTTAAAAGTTAAATAAAATCAATAACTTTATTTAATGCATCCGCAATTTTAGAAACATCTGTTCCTCCTCCAGCTTGAGCAGAATCAGGTTTTCCACCACCTCTTCCACCAACAATAGGAGAGATATTTTTTATTATATTTCCTGCATTAACTTTAGGTGTTAAATCTTTAGATACATTACATACCAAATTAACTTTATCATCTATAATAGAAGCTAAAACAACTACTCCAGAAGAAATTCTATTTAATAAATCTTCAGCAGCTAATTTTAAAGATTTAGCATCTGAAATATCAACTTTTTCTGCAATTAACTTAGTGCCATTAACTTCATTAACCTTTTCTACAAGTTCTTTAACTTGAGATAAAGCTATTTTTTGTTTAAGAGTAGAATTTTCTTTTTCCAAATCAGAAATTTGAGTTTGCATTTTTTCAATTCTTGATAAAATTTCTTTAGAAGGAACTTTAAATTTTACAGATAAGTTATTAATAATTTTTTCTTCTTCTTTAGCATAGTTATATGCTGGCAAACCAGAAATACTAGTTATTCTCCTTACTCCAGCAGAAATAGCTTCTTCGCTTATTATTCTAAAAGAACCAATATCACCTGTTCTTTTTACGTGAGTACCTCCACAAAACTCTTTACTATAATCACCCATAGAAAGAACTCTTACAGAAGCTCCATATTTTTCTCCAAACATAGCTACAGCACCTGATTTCTTAGCTGAATCTATATCCATAACATCAGTTACTACAGGTAGATTTTCTAGAATTTTTTGATTAACCAAAACTTCAATTTTAGCTATTTCTTCTAAAGTTAAAGCAGTTGGATGAGAAAAATCAAAACGAGAAAAACTTTCATTTACCAAAGAACCAGCTTGTTTTACATGAGAACCTAAAACATCCTTTAGAGCTTGATGTAAAAGGTGGGTAACAGAATGGTGTCTTGCAGTATTAACTCTTGTTGAAGTATTTACAGAAACTAAAATTTCATCATTTTTACTTAAAATATTTTCATCTGTTTCTATAACATGAACAAAAAAATCACCTACTTTTTGAACATTTTTTAAAGCGAAAGATTTATCTTTAAAAGATACTTCACCTTTATCACTAACTTGTCCACCACTTTCAGCATAAGCTGGTGTTTTATCCAAAATAAAAGCTAATTCTTTTTTATCTTGATTATAAGAAGCTTCTAAAACCTTTGCTTTGGTAGAATATTCTTCATAACCAGTAAATATAGTTGCAGGTAAACCGTCTAAATTCATCTGAACAGCAGTATCATTTAAACTACTAGAATCATGAGCTTGTCTAGCTCTTTCTACTTGTTTTTCCATTTCTGAATTATATTCTTCAGTATTTACAGAAATACCATTTTCTTCTGCAATTTCTATAGTAAGTTCAAGTGGGAAACCATAAGTATCATATAATTCAAAAGCTGATTTTCCATTTAAAACTTTATTGTTAGCTGATTTTAAAGCTTCTAACTCTTTATTTAAAATTTTCATACCATTATTTAGAGTTCTATTAAAAGCATCTTCTTCATTTGAAACCGCTTTTAAAATATCATTTTTTCTTTCATTAAGTTCTGGATGATATTTTTGTCCTTGTTCTATTACAACAGGAACTAATTTATTTAAAAAAGTATCATTTATTTCTAATAATCTTCCATATCTAATAGCTCTTCTCATTATTCTTCTTAGTACATATTCTCTACTTGCATTTCCAGGTCTTACTCCATCAGAAATTAAGTAAGTAGTAGCTCTGATATGATCTGCAATTATTTTAAAATAAATATCATTTTTTTCATTTTCACCATATTTTTTACCAGAAATAACTTCTATTTCTTTTATTAAAGTTTTAAAAGAATCTATATCAAAATTAGTTTTTACACCTTGAAGTATAGAAGTAATCCTTTCTAAACCCATACCAGTATCTATATTTTTTGCTGGTAATTGCTCTAAAGAACCATCTTCTTTACGATTAAATTCCATAAAAACTAAATTCCAAAATTCTAAAAATCTGTTAGTTTCAGAACCTGCTTTTTCATTAGGATCTCCATTTCCATTTTCTATTCCTGTGTCATAATAAATTTCTGAACAAAAACCACAAGGTCCTGTTTCCCCTGCTGCCCAAAAATTGTCTGCATCATCTAATTTAACTATTCTATCTTCAGGAATACCCATTTCTTTATTCCAAATATCATAAGCTTCTTGATCTTTATGATGAACAGTTACATTTAATTTTTCTAAAGGAAGTTTTAGTTCTGTAGTAATAAATTCCCATGCAAATGATATTGCTTCTCTTTTATAATAATCACCAAAAGAAAAATTACCTAACATTTCGAAAAAAGTATGATGTCTTGGGGTTCTTCCAACATTATCTAAGTCTGTTGTACGACAACATTTTTGATAAGTAGTAGCTCTTTTTTCTGTAGGAGCTTCTAAACCAAACATAATTGGTTTGAACTGTAACATACCCGCTGTTGTAAGTAATATAGATGGATCATTATGAGGTATAAGCGAAGAACTAGGCAAATGCTTATGATCTTTACTTTTAAAGAAGTTTATATATTTTTCTCTTATATCGTTCGAGCTTAACAAAATTAATTCTCCCAAAACAAAAAATTCCTAGTCTAAATACTACCATAATTTGAATTTTAGCGTTTGAATCTTAAAATTTTTTCTAATAATTTTTCTAAAAGAAACCACATTGAACTATTTAAATTTTTATTGTAAAATAATTCTATAATATTTACTTATTTTGTACTTAAAAAAATAAATGTTTTTTTAAAGAAAGTAATGACGCAAAATAATAAACAAGAAAATATGCAAAATAATTCTCAGGGGTTACCTGATGTAGATTCTTTATTAAAACAAGCTTTTGGAAGCAATTCCAATAGTGAATTTGGGGATGCTTTGGATTTAATGAAAGAACTTTATAATTCTGGAGAATTGCCAAAAGATAGTGTTAAAGTAAAAACTTTAAAAGATGAAGAAGAAAAAGCCAATATTCCAGATGTAGATTCTTTATTAAAACAAGCCTTTGGAAGTAATGCAGGTGATGCTTATGGTGATGCTTTAGCATTAATGAAAGAAATGTATAGTTCTAATGAAATTCAAAAAGAATTAGTTACTATTAGTACTCTAAAAATAGAAGATACTCCACCACCTAAAATAGAAGAAAAAATAGAAGAGAAAAAAGAACCAGAGAAAAAAGATTTTAATTATTTTTTTAGACAAGGTGAAACCTATTTTCTAAAAAAAGATTACGATATAGCTGTTTTAAATTATAAACTAGCTTTTAAACAAAACTCTAAAGATAAAAATGTAATAAGAAGAATTGCAGATTGTTACCAAAAAAAAGGCAAGTATATAAATGCTTTAGAACTATATAAAAAAGTAGAACCATTTTTTACTACTGATATAGATGTTTTACAAGGAATATCAGAATGTTATCTTAATACTGAAAATGCTGATTTAGCTTTTGATTATTTTACTAAAATAGAAAAAGAAGATGATAAAAATCCAAACAATATTATAAATTTAGCAAAATATCATTTATTAAAGGAAAACTTAGATCAAGCCTTACATTATTGTTTAAAACATAATGAGTTTTATCAAGAAAAAGAAGATTTACTATTTATAATGGCTGATATTTATAATAAGAAAAAAATGTACCAAAATGCAGGAAATTGTTATAACAAAATTATTTCTTTAGATAGAACAAACTGTAAAGCCTTAATTTATTTAGCTGATATTTTTTATGATGTAGGTAATTATTATAAGGCTATAGAATTTTATTTAAATGCTAAAACTATAAATCCTGATTTATTTTCTGTTACTAGTTATCTAAAACTTGGTAAATCTTATGAAAAAATAGGTAATTATGAAAAAGCCTCTTATTACTTATCTATTTATGTAATGGAAAACTCTCAAGATTCAGATACTGTATATGGTTTAGCTATGTTACATAAAGAGGAAAAAAATTATGAAAAAGCCTCTGAATACTTAAGTCAAGTAGCTTCATTAGATATGCAAAATGCTGATATTTGGAAAGAACTTTCTGAATGTTATATACACATGGGAAAATATGAAAAGGCAATGGATTGTATTAGAAGATCTTTAAAAATAAATCCTAAACAACCAAAAGCTATTTTTAATATGGGAGTTTGTTATCAAGAAACAAATCAATTTGAAAAAGCTTTAGATTTTTATTTAAAATACTATAAATATAATACCTCTGATGATGAAGTTTTGCACAGATTAGGAGTTTGTTATCATGAAATATTAGAGTACGAAAAAGCTTTAGATTTTTATCAAAAGGCTTTAGAAATTGAACCTAATAAATTTAAATCTCATCATAATATGAGTTTAATTTATTATAATAGTAATGAATATAAAAAATGTATAGAAACAGCTAAAAATGCAATTAAAATTTACCCTAGTGATGCTATAACTTGGTTTACATTAGCAAGAGCTTATTATAAAGAAGAAGACTATGAATTAGCAGAAAAAAGTTTTAAAAATGCTTGTACAATAGCCCCTAACTCTATAGAGTTTAGTTTAAGTTTGGCTATATGTTATCAAAAAAATAAGAAATTTAATGATTCTATTGAAGTATTAGAAGATATTTTAAAAAGGGATGAAAATAATATAGAAATACTTTCAAATTTAGGTGATTCTTATAAATATGTAAGAAGATATACTGAATCTATTTCTTGTTATGAAAAATTAAGAGATCTTTTACCAGAAAGAGATAAAGAATTTTCTACAAAAATTAATGATATTTTAAATTTTGGAAATGACCCTTCATTACTTATTTCTAAATTAGAAAATACACTTAAAAATGCTTCTAATGATTATAAAAACTGGACTAAATTGGGTAGAATATATACCAAAGCTGGAAACTATGAAAAAGCCAAACTTTGTTTTAATAAGGCTATTAGTTTGAATGCCAATTACTATCAAGCTAAACATGCTTTATCTCTTATAGATGCTTTAGAAGGTAAAAGTTATGAAACTTCTCATATTTTAAAAAGAATGACTAGAGAACAACCAAAAGATTATAGAATATGGAATAATTTGGGCATAGCATATCAATTACAAAATGAATTTGATAAAGCTAATGAATGTTTTGAAAAAGCTTTAGAAATTAATAAAGATTGTTATGATTCTTTATATAATATGGGAGTATCTAATGTTCAATGTTGGAGATTTGATAAAGCTAATGAAATATATGAAAAATGTATTGAATTAAATCCTAATAGATATGAAGCTTGGTACAATATGGCCTCTTCTTTTTTTAAAGCACGTGATTATGAAAAAGCAGTTGAATATTATAAAAAATGTCTTGAAATAGAGCCTGATAAAATAGAAAATATTTTTAACTTAGGTTGTTCTTATATAAAAATGAAAGATTATGATAGAGCTGTAGATTGTTTTGCAAGAGCAGTAAAAATAGAGCCTAAAAATTCAGAAGCATTAAACTTTTTAGGTATAATAGCCCATAAATTAGGTAAAAATGATATTTCTATATCTGCACTTGATAAAGCAGTTGATGTTAATCCTAATGATTTTAAACTTTGGAATAATTTAGGAAAAGTTTCTTATTTTGTAAAAGATTACTCTAAAGCATCTCAATCTTTCGATAAAGCTATGAATATAACTCAAGATCATTATGAAATTCTTTTTAATATAGGTGTTATATATACACAACAAAAAGATTATATTAAAGGTATAGAAGCTTTTAGAAAATCAGCTGAAATTCATTCTGATTCTTATTTTTCTTGGTTAAATATGGGGTATTTATTCCAAGTTACTGTAAAATATGCTAAAGCCTTACAATTTTATAAAAGTGCGATTGAAATTGAACCAAACAAACCTCAAGCTTGGTTTAACTCTGCTATTATTCATTATAAAACTAAGGATTATATGAAAGCAGATGAGTTTTTCCAAAGAGCTAATGAAAATGCTAAAGAAGATAAATATAAAATAGCAAAAAAAATAGCTACAAAAAAATTAACTGTTCAATTATTAAGCAATAAAAGATATACTCCTAAATATAATAACTTTTTTGATGGTTTATTAAAAAAATGACTGTAGTTCAATTTTCAGCATTAAATGATAATTATAATTGGATAGTTTTTTGTGAAAAAACTAAAATTTGTGCTGGCATAGATATATATAATACACATACTTTTTTTGAATTTATTAAAGAAAATGATTTAAATCTTGTAGCCATACTTAATACGCATCATCATAATGATCATTGTGGTGGAAATGAAACTATAAAAGAAAAATATCCTGATATAGATTTTTATGCTTCTAAATATGATTATGATAATAAAAGAATACCTTGTCAAAATAAATTTTTAATCGAAGGTAATTTGATAAATATAGGCGAAATAGAACTACAAGTTTTAGAGCTACAAGGTCATACTTTAGGACATATAGCCTATTTTAATAAAGATATCTTTTTTGCAGGAGATACTTTATTTGCATCTGGTTGTGGTAGGGTTTTTGAAGGTAGTTATGAACAAATGCATAATTCTTTAGAAAAATTACTTAAAAATTTAGAAAAAAAGACTCAAATATATTGTGGACATGAATATACTTTATCTAATTTAAAGTTTTCATCCTCAATTAATCAAGAATATTTTAAAAATTATTTTGAAGAAATATCTATATTAAGAGAAGAAGAACTTGAAACATTACCAACTAGTTTAGATAGAGAACTTAATTATAATCCTTTTTTAATGGTTTTTGATAAAGATAAAAGAGAAAATATTTTAAATTATAAAAATAAAACATCTTTAGAAGCTTTTAGTGATCTAAGAGATAAAAAAAATAATTTTTAACCTAAAATAAATTTAGTTATAGTATAAATATCATTTTCATCTTTTATAATTAATAAAAGATGTGCTACTAAATAATCAATTAACTTACTATTTCTAAAAGTTAGAGGAGCTATTTTTAATAAAGACTCTTTATCTTGATTATTATAAAAAATTCTTATTATAGATAAAATTAACTTTTTCTTTATAATATTATTAGATAAATATTGCATTAAATTAATTAATATAGCTACTTTTTTGCATAAAGCACATATAAAAGAAATATATTCAGAAAACTCATTATTTAAATATTTAGAAATATCTAAATTATTTAAAAAATAATTTATTTCATTTATAGATCTGTTATTCAAAATAATTCTTATTGTCAAAAATTTTATGTAAAATAATAATTATAAATTCTTCTGAAAACCTTCTAAACGAACCTTTTTAAAACATCAGGTAAATTTTTATTTATATATTCAGAATCATTATATTCCTATTTTTTTCTGAAATAATACTACATAAAATATCTATTTTTTGCCCTTCTTCAACTATACTTTTTATTTTTAATTGTAATTTATCATTGTAGAGTAAATAAAAATCTTCTTTTTATAAAATTCTGTAATAACTATATAAAATTTTGCTTTTAAATAAGGATTTTTAAAATGATTAATATTTAAAAATATATTTTTCTAAATCATTAAAATCATATTCTACTTTTACTTTATTAATTTTTTCAATAAATAACTTCAAATAATATATTTTTTCTATCTTCTTCTTTTATTAAATTAAAATTTTTAATAATATCTTGGCTTATTTTCTTAGAAATAAACTCTTTTTTTACTGCTATTAGTTTTAAATAAAATGAAATTAAAAAAAATCTAGTTTTTATCTATATTATCCATTTTTCTTGATAATTTCTAAACATTCAAAAGTAATAGAAGCATCACCTAAATTCCTACTTCATTATCATAGCTATCTTTTTTATTTAATATTTCAGATATTTTATTTTTACTAACTAACATAGATATTAAAAATAAAATCAGCTTTATTATATATATCAATTATATTTTAGATTCTTGATATAATTTAGATAAGATAGTTTTATCTTTTTAAAATGTTCTGTTTTATTTAAAATATGAAAAATAGCTTTATATAAATATAGTTTATTTTCTTCATTATTAGTATTATTAATTATTTCAAATCCCTTTTCTATAAAATATTCAACAAATTATAAAAATAATTTTGTTCGGATAAAAATATTATAAAATTATAAAAATAATTTATTATTAGTGATTCATCTGAAAAAATATTTATTTTATCAAATAAAATTTGTATTAAATCATCTTTATTCTTAAGTACTTTATTTTTAATAAATTAGATAATATTACTATGTATATAGAACATAAAATAAAGGGAGATTTTATATTTTTATTTGAGTTAATAATTAATTTATAAATATCTATAATCCTTTTTTCATTAGTAAAAAGTAATTAATTTTATCTGTAAAAATTCTATTATATCCATAATATATAGTTCATATTTAGAATTAATTACTTCTAAAAAAACATTTTTAATAGATTCTGATAAATTCTTAGTATTTTTTTTTTTTTTATTAGGTGCTATATTCAATTCAAGATATTTTCATTCAATAATGAAATAGCTAAAAAACTTCTGGATTTAATACAAATATTAGAAAAAGTTTCTTCTGATAAAACAATAGTTTTTTGAACTATATCTACCAAATCACTATTTTCTTTAAGAAAGATAAGAATGTTTTCTGATTAAAAAAATTATTTCATTTCTTTCTTCGACATTGTATATTTTTTAGTATATCCAAAACTTTTAATATAAAGTCTTTAGTAATCATATTTAATTCTAAAAATTTTGAAAATAATATAGTAATCATAGTTATTTTAAAAGAAGAATTATTTTTTTTAATAAAAACAAAGATATTATTTATTAAATGATTAAAATAATACTCTTTACTTACATTATCATTAATATTATTTATATTATTAATAAAAAAATATTAAAAAGCTCTGGTAAAAATTTGTATGTTTCTATATTTATAGATTCAAAAAGTTTGTTAAAGTTTGATACGCTAATTCAAATTTTCTTTTATTAATTAAAAAACTAGTAAAATAAGCTAATACTTCAATCTGTTCAAAAAAAGACTTTATAGAATAAGAAAGTTTAAATATTCTATCTAAATTAAGTGAAACAACTGTTTCATCTATATTGCTTAGATAGGATATAAATTCTTTGTAATTCTTTTTCAAAACATCATTATCTAAAAGCTCTATATTTTCTAAGATTAAGAGAGCTTTTAAACTAAAAAATATCAAAATTTATAAGATTAATAAAAAGTTCTTTTAATAAAAAGAGCTATTTCTTCTATTATCTATTAAAAGTTTAAAGAGTAAGATTCTTTTAGTTTATCAGTTTTTTTCTAATAAATCAGATAAAAAAGATTCTGAATTATTATATAAATAATTAGGTGATAAAATATAATTTAATTTATTTATTATAACTTTAATGTCATTGTTTTTATTTTATTTTTAAAAAATAAAAACATATCTATTACTTTTAGATAATCATAATTAGTTTTTTCAAAATATTTAATTAATTTATTAATAAGAGGTTTCTGAACTCTTTTATCTTTTATTTGTAATATAAGATTTATAATAACTTTAAATCATTAATATTAGAAAAATCAAGTTCAAAACTAAATTTACCATATTTTACTATTTTAATTTTAAGATCTTCATTTTTTAATAAATTTATATTATCTATGTATAATTTTATTCTAGTTAATTTATCAGTTTTTTTCTATTAATAAAAATATTTTTTCTAAAATTTCATTATAAGATATTAAATCATTAAAATAACTAATGTTTTTTATAATATGGTTTATAGAATTTACTATTTGAGCATTATTATTATCACTCATATCTAATTTATTAAAGTCTATTATTTGATTAATAGCAGAATTTATATAATCTATAGCAATTTTATCTTGTTTTATATTTACAAAAATAATTGCAATATTTATATAAAACATAAATTTATAAAGTGGATTTTGTATAATATCTTTTTTTAGAACTAATTTATCAAAAAACTTACTATATAAAAAACTATGTTGTATAAAATTTTGGCTATATACATATAATAGTCTATCTATATATTTATTACTAATATTTTTATCTATAAATACTAGAATTTTACTAAAAAAGTTTTCTAAAGTAATATTATTTTTAAAAGAAGAAACTTTATTAATTAAGGCCTCTGAAATATAAGCCTTATCTTCTTCTGAAGTTATAATTTCAGTTAATTTTATAAATATATCTATTAGTTTTTGAGAATTATAATTTTCTTTTAAGTATTTTATTAAAATAACGCCTTCTTCTTTAGTTTTTGGAAAATTTATAATTTCTATACTTTCATTTAATAAAATTTCAGAACAAAGTCTAAGAATAACTTGAGATGAAGCTTTATCAATAAAAGTTTCTGGAGTTTCTAATATTTCTTTTATTATAATTCTATTTTCTGCATTATATTTTTTTTCACTATAAAGATAAGAGGCTAAAAATAGTTGTAAAGATTTATTTTCAGGTTTATTTATAATACTAAATTTATCAATTAAAAAATTAGGATTTTTATTAAGACAAATATCTTGTATTTTGTAAAGCTCATTTTTAGATTCTTCTTTTAAATTTTGGTAAATAAAAATAAATTTAATAAAATCTAATAAACCAAATGGATTATTTCTTAATTCTCCTAATAATAACTCTAAATCTTTTAAAACTTCATTAGGATATAATTTAAATTTAGATCTTAAAAAATTTGTTTGTAATAGGTGTTTTAGTTCATCAATTCTTTTAGCATAAAAATAATGTTCTGGTAAATTTTTTAGATTTAGGGAGGATATTTTTTTTTCCCAAGGTTCAAAAAAAGCTATAATTTTATTATGTAAAAAAATAAGTTTTTCTTCTTTTAATAAAGATATAATATACTCTTCATATATTCTATTTATTAGTTTATATCTACCATTTATTTTTAAAATAAAATCTCCTGATATATCTATAATTTTATCTATTAACTCATCAGAAAATTCAAAAAATAACTCCGTTAATTCTTTTTTATTAAAACCTTCATTATTTATAGTTATAATAGCAAATATATATAAATTATAATCCAACAAATTTTTATTATGCTCTAAAACTATTTTATTAACATTATCTATAAAAACTCTAAATTTTCTAAGTAATTCTTTTTTTATATTATTAGCTTGAATGGTTTCTTCTTTATATTCTTTATATATAAAATAATTAATATATAAGGGTATTCCATAAGAATTTTTGATTATATTAGAAACCAAATCTTCATTTATTCTAGGAATATTATTAGTTTTAAGTTGATATAATTTCATTGTTTCAGCTTTTGAAAAATGCGAAATATAATGAATTTGTTTATTTCTTAGATTTGGTAAAGGAAAAATTTCTCTGGAAGACATAGAAAAAATAAAATAAATATTATCTGGTATTTTTTCTGGTAAAAAAAGATTTAAATTTTCAAAACTTGAGATTAAATTTAAATTTTCAATTATTATAACTTGTTTTTTTGTTTTTTTAGATAAATACATTAATAGAGCAGTTGCTCCATTTTTATCATTAGAGAAAGTAGTATTTTCTTTATTATTAAAATAAGTAATTATATTAGAAAAAGAAAAATTATTAGCATTTTTTTCAGATATATTTATAGTATAAAAATTTTTCTCTGTAGTTATATATTTATTAGTCCATTTATCACTTAAAAAGGATATTTTACCATCTGATAAATCATGTTCTTTTTGTTTAACTAATTTTTGATAGTTATTTAGTAAAGATGTTTTACCTATACCTAAAGGTCCAACTAAAAATAAAAAACCTGAAGTATCTGTTGAAAAAAACTTTTCTATGGCTTCTATTTCTAATATTCTTTCAAATAAATTTTCTTTTACTTTAAAATCTAGTAAGTCTAATTCTTTAAAAGAAAAAGATAACTTAAAGATCTTAGAACCTGTAATAAATTCTAAAAAATTATTTACTTCTTCTTGAAATTTTTTATTAAAACCATAATCTTTAGTATCAAAATAATTATAAAATGCTTTAATAGATATATCTAATGAATTATCTATTTTTTTATCAATTTTAAGGTAAAAATTATTGATATATAAATCTTTATTATTAAAATATTCTTTAACTAATTTTGGTTTTTTTAGACTTAAATTTATATATTGTATTTCTTTTTTCTTCTTTTTTATTTGATATGGTATTAAAAGAGTAAATTTATTAAGTAATGATATGGTATTAATTATTTCAATAAAGGAATTAGATGCTTTAAAAAAAACTATTTTATATTCTTTTTCATCTATATGATTATTATCAATAGCTTTTTTTAGGTAATTATTTAATTTAGTTAATTTTTTTATTTTTTCTATTTCTAAAGAAAAAATCTCTTTAATTAACCCTTTTTGATGAAAATAATTTAATTCTTTTAGTAAATCTGTAGTTGTTTTATTTTTATAATAGTTTAAATCTAAATTATTATATTGGTTAGAAATTATAAAATTAAGATATTTAATTGTAGCATTAAAAAAATCTACAAAACAAAAGAACCTAGAAAAAAAAGTTTCTTGCTCTTCTATTTTATTATATAACTTTATTAAAGGGTAAGGATAACCTTTTAAATTAACCATTTATATTTATTCTTCAACATACCCTTGTATAGTAACATAAATTTTATCTATTTCTCTTTTAGAATTATAAAAAGCATAAAGATATAAAAATCTTTTTACTAAGGGTGAATGAGAAGGTAATTGTTCTGATTGGTATAAAATAACTAAATTTTCTTTATCATTAGCTATTTTTTTTATAAAAGTTCTATTAAAAAAATCATCTGGTAATACATAATTAGTTATTTCTTTTTTTGCCCATTTAGAGATTTTTTCTAGGTTTATAGTTTTAATTTCATTTTTAAAAGTTAATAAAGTATTTTTTAACTCTACTTCATTAGTTAATTTTTCTTCTACAAACGTTAATTTTTCTATTTCATTATTAGAAGACATTTCTTCTAGAGGTATTATTTTATTATTAATTATTGGTTTCATTTCATTATTAACTTTTGAGTTTATTGTATTTTTTATAGATGAATTAATATCTTTATTATCATTTTTTAAATTAGTACAAGAAAAAACTAAAAAAAATAATAGAAAAAATTTCATTAGAAAATTTTACCAAAACCTTTAGAAATTTTACCCAAAAAAGAGCCTATAGAGTTAGAAGCTGTTTTTATTAAATTTTCTGAAATATTTACATCATTAGCTACTTTCTTTTTATGTTTTTCATTTTCTTTTAAACTATAAGAGCTACTTTTTTCTAATATTTTTCCAGAAAATGCTGATAATCTAGAAAGATTTATTTCTCCAAAAGCTTTTGCTTTATTAATAAAACCACCTTTTTTTAGATGTTCATTGGCATCTTTTTTAAACTCTTCAGAAGAGCTTTTAAGTTTAGTTGAAGTATTTTTTTCAAATTGAGCTATCTTATCCACTGCTTTAATCTGGGATGTTTCAATATCTGTATTTAATGAAACTAAAGCTTGAGAAGAAGCTGAAAATGTAGAAGCAATTCCTGCTGCAAATTCACCGTCTTTTTTTGCTACTTCTTTGTAAGTATTTTTTGTTACTGTGCCTACATGCTCTAAAGCAGATTCATTTTTACCTTTATTATTTTTAAAAAAACCGTATTCTTTTGTTGCTTTATCTCCAAAATGAACCGTTTCAACTGTACCTATAATAGCAAGACTAGCAGGTGCTGAAACAACAGCTGTAGCAGCAAAAGCACTACCTTTAACCACATTCCAAGAACCATCATAAGTTTTTCCATTTGAAATTTGAACTACACCTTTTGTAGCTTGTAAAGCTCCTGCACCAACAGTTGCTCCTTTAAGAAATAGTTCTGTAGTATCTTTAGCTAACCAACCATAAGTTTTAACAAATTCAACTCCCAAACCAACTGTACGGCTGTTAGCCATAGAAGCTACTTTTGTTTGCCCCAAATAATGAGCAACTCGGCTTCCTTCTATAAAATTTAAAACTTCATTAGCTTTTCCTGTTGCAAAAGTTTCTAATTTACCAAGAACAGGAGCTTTATCTTTGACAAAACTAGGAACCAAACCAAGCTCTTTATTATTTTTTATACTTGTATAAGTTGATATATATGCTGCGGTATCATTTACCTGTTCTTGAGTTTCATTTATTTCTTTTGTAGCAGAATCTATTTTTTCTATATAAGTATCAACTGTTTTTTCTGCATTTGATTTATTCTTAATATTTACTTCAGTATTTTCTTCTTTAAGTTTATCTACAGTAGCTGATATTGGTGTTTGAACAACAGAAATAATATTATCTTTAGTGTTTGGGGATAAAATAGGTTTACTTAAAGAATTAGATATAGACATAAACTATTTAATTTTATCTCTTACAAAAGGAGTAGGATCATTAGCAAGTTGTTTTAAAATTTCTTTTGGAGTATTAGGATTTTCTGCCACTTTACCTCTAACAGCTTTGGAAGAATCTTTTGATAAGTCTTTGAGAATTTCTACAGGAGCATTAATATTTCCTGCTACTTTTACTTTTATTAATTCACTTTTAGAGGCTAATTCTTTAAGTATTTCTTTTGGAGTACTAGGATTTTCTGCTAATTTTTTTAAATCTTCATAATTACCTTTATTAAAAATAGCTTTAATATCATCAGAAGATAAAACATCTGCTTTATTTAATGGTAATTTATCTTCTACAAAAGAAATAGTAGTATTTTTTAAACCCATTTTTGAAACTTCAGTATTAACTTTTACCAAATCTTTCTCTGAAACATCTTTGCTGCCTGTTAAAGTTTTTTCTTTGATAGGAGCTACATTCCATTTATTATCTTTTTCAAAAATAACTTCAGAGCCATTATCTATTTTAGCTTGTTTTATAGCTTCTTCTTTAGATCCAAAAGATTTAGCTTTAGTTTGATCTATAGAATACTTACCAGTTCCTATATTCATACTAAAATTAGTTAATTTTTCCATGATAATAAATAATAAAAATAAAATTATAATTTTTTTTAGTGTTTTTAATTTCATTAAAAATGAGTTAAAAACTTCCAAAACCTAGAAAAACATAATTATCTAGTTTTAAGCAAGCACCATCAGATACCTTTAAAAAGTCTTCTAGTTCTATTGCTTCTCTAAATTTATCGGTATTTTCTTTCAAAACTTGCTCATTAAGCAAAAAAGAATAAGTATAAAAACCTTCTTCATTTGCTTTTAATCCATCAAAATAATTAGATAATTTTCTTACACTAGCTTCTAAAAACTCTACTATTAATTTAACTGAAACTACAATATCACCTTCTGTTAAAAGTAGAGTAAATTTTGCCTTATTAGCATTATAAACTCTATCTTTAAAAGCAAAATTTATATTTCCATCTAGTTTATAAGATACTTCTGCTGTAACTTCCATTATTTTTTATCTTCCTGATATAAATTAACTTTAAATCCTACTTCATAATCTGTTTTAGCCTTAATTCTAGCATAACCAGCTGCACCCAAAGGAACATCTTGTTTTATTTGAGCTTCACCTTCTAAAGCTATTTGAAAGTTCCATTTTGGAGGATTAGAGTTATTTTCATATTCTATACTAAAAGCAACTCCTGTATTTGATGATAAGGTAGTACCAGCTTTATCAGGTTGTGCTTGAGCTCCTTTTAATACAGAAGCCATAAGTCTAGGATTTTTATCTATTGCAAAACTTAACCCTTTATTTAATAATCCAAAAATTTTTTCTGTACTCATTGCAGCAAAGGAAGGATCTAATTTTGTCATAAAACCTACCATACTTGATATAACTTCTGGTGGAACTTCCGCTAAGCTTCTACTTTTATAAACAGCTTCAAAAGCACTTACAGGCATAACAAATGTACCTAATACTCTTTTAATAGGAGCTGAGTCTGTTTTAGGAGTAGTTTTACCAGCTTCAGGAGTAATATTTTCTGAGGTTTGAACTACTCCTCTAACGGTATAATCTTTACCACCTGCTGTAACTTTAAAAGAACCTTTCTTTTCTGTATCTTTTACATCAAGTGGATCTCCATCAACTGTTGTATAATGACCTGTAACAGAAGATTGAGCGTAGCCTACTGTAACAGGGCCTACTTTTAGAGAACCTGAAATAGATTCTTGTGTAGCTTTATATTTATGTTTTTGTATTATATCTAATAGTTCAGCTTTTTCATTATCTACATTATCTCCATTTTTTGCCTTCATAATCAAAGTAGCTATTTTTTCTCCAAACTCTTTTACCTGAGTTAAGTTATCAAATCCTAATCCAGCAGCAACTCCTGCTGAATATTCGCCCTCTAATTTCAGAAACTCACCTAAACTAACTTCACCTTGAATTTTTGCATTAAGATCTACGTGTGCTAACCAAAAAGGTCCTTTTCCAAAGCAATATTCTACTTTTAAAGCAGCTTCTACGGCTACACCAACTTGAGCTCCAACAGAACCGAATTTTTTACCAACTCCTGCTCCTATTTCTAAACTAACTCCAAAATGACTTCCCCAAGAAAGATGCTCTTCAAACTTTTTGATCATATCAAAGCCTTCTTCTTGAGCTTTTTTATCTGCATCACCAGCAGTTTTCTTTTTTTCTTCTTCTTCTTTAGCTATAGTTACAGCTTCTTGAGTTAGTTTAACTGCACTTGTAGCCAATTTATCTTGTTCTGCATAAGAAACTACTTTTCCATCAAATCTATTTAAAGCATCTAGTTCTCTTTGATCTAATTTTTTAGGTACAAGAACTTTTAAACCATCTAAAATAGCTCTTCTACTTTGTTCTAAGGTTAAAACTGCTTTAGCAGGATCACTTGTTTCTAAAGCTTTTAATGTTTCTAATTCTTTTTGTAAAAGAGGGGTAACATTTGGATTACCTTTATAAGTATCCATAAGAGATTGTATTTTACCTTTCATTTCATCTCTGATTTTTACTATTTCTGCCTTATATTTATCTAATTCTGCTTGTTGTTGAGAAACTGGAAGAGTTATAACATTATCTATTTTAGTTTTTAAACCTTTTAAATCTGTTGCTCCTCTCGCCAAAGTAGCTCCTGCTGATTCTAAAGTAGCTATTCTAGCTTTCATTTGTGCATCTATAGTTCTAATAGAGCCTAATTCTGTTACCCCTTCGACCCTAGCTTTACCCAAAGCTTGTAATTTTTCACTTAATTGTTTATATTTAGAAATAGCATCATTTTGTTCTAAAATCATAGCACTAGTAGCTTCTTTTACTTTTTGAGCAAGAGCAGGATCTTTTGCCAAAGCCATTTTTATTTCTTCTGGATCTGAAAGCCCTGTAATTTCAGAAATTTTTGCAGTTATTTTAGTATTTAAATCTTCTATTTTTGCACTAAGAGCTGGTAAAACTTTATCGTTAATAAGAGCAAATTGTCCTTCTACTCTTTTTACTGCATCAGGAATTCTACTATAAATATCTCTACCACCTTGTACATCTTTTCTACTGAAAGCACCTACTTCTTTTGTAGACATAGCAAGATCATGAATAGAAGCATCACTTTCCGCAAGAATAGAATCTGAATTTTGTGCTACAGTTTGATATTGATCATCAATATTTCCAGCATCTGGAGTACCTAATTTATCTAACTTAGGAGTATCTTGATTTAACATAAGACCAGAAGCAGGTATATCTACATATCTTTTAGCTATATCTTTTAATTTATCTAAATCTTCTTGAGAAATGTTAGTGTTATTTTTTTTGTAGCTTTCAGTTATATTTCTTAAAACAGTTAAATATGTATCTCTATCTGGTTTTGATAAAAGACCTTTTGATTCTAATAAAGAAAGATCTTGCATAAGCATTTTACCAGCTTGTAGTTTATTGGTACTAGGGTCTGAGAATTTTTTAGTAATTAAAGCTAAATCGGCTCTAACTATATCTTGAATATCTCCTTCATCAGAAATATTTAATCTTTCTTTTGCTCTGGTAGCCATAGAAGCTGATTCTGTTTTGTCATTAAAATCTGACTTTAAAATAGTTATTCCAGTATCTTCAGCAAAATTAACCATTTTAAAATCTGTTTTTAGCTTAAAACCACCTTTAGCATCTAAACATTCTTTTTTTAAGGATTCCACTAGTTTTAAAACATCTTCTTTAGACAAACCTGTAAGTAGTTTATCACCTACTTGTACAGAAGTAACCTTACTAAGATCCTGATGTAAAAGTTCGTTTTCTATACTATCTTTACTTAAATCTAAAACAGTATCATCTGTTGTTTTTTTATTAACCTCTTGTGGTTTTTCTGTCGAAATTGTAGGTTTAAAACCTTCTATATTAGAAAATCCAGCTAATTTTACTACACACATTTTTTATACCTCAATAAACCTTTTTGGATAAATTTTATTTTACAAAACTACTTAGTTTACTAAAAACACCACTATTTAACTTTATTTTTTGACTCGATTTATTTTCTGAATAGTTATTTACCAAAGTTGTTATAGATCTTTTTTTTTTATTATTTAAAATTTGTTCATATATTTTTTTAGCTTTTTGGTTTTTAGGCGATATTTCCAAGGCTTTACTAATAAATTTTAAAGCTTCATCATTTTTGCCCATATGCAAGGAAATATAACTAAGTGCTAAATATGGTTCTATAATTCTAGAGTAAATTTCTATAGCTTCCTGAAAAGATTCTATAGCTTTTAATAAAAAAGCGTTTGATTTTTCTTGCAAAGCTGTATTTAAATAAATAGAGCCTTCTTTACACTTTGAAAAAGCATTTTGAATTATTTCATCAGAAAATTCTTCTATTTTTACTTTTTCAATTTTTTTTATTAACATAACTAATTCCTAAAATAGACTAAAAAATTATAGCTTATATTTTTAGAAACTTTCTTAAAAATTCATTAATTTAACAATAAATTAACAATTGATTCTAAAAAATAAGAACATTGATATTATTAAAATAGTCTTATTTCAGAAATATTATAGAGCTAAGATTTTTCTTTTATAGTAAACTCTAATCTTTTCAAAAAATCACTTATTTCCATTTTATTTTCATTAGGATCAGCTGTATTTTTAAAGAAAACATATGTTTTAGGATCTTTAGGATTACTAGGGTCTTTTCCTTGACCAGTTATCATAACATAGTGTCTGCCACCAAACATATCTCCATTACCATCAGCACGATAACAAGCTATAAAGTTTTTGCCTTTTAAAACAGCGTTTTCATTGGTCATATTACCCAAAATTAGGTAACTAGTATTAGATTCAAATTTTTCTGTTCCATTAAACATTCTATTCATAAGATGAGTTAATAAAACTGGATCTGCCGCAGAATCACCATTTTTTACTGCATCAGGACCACCATCATCTTTTTCTATATTATATTCTTTACTTGTAACTAATAATTTACTATAAGCTGCCCTTTCATCTCCTCCAAAAAGAGCTACATTTTGCATAACAGCAGATTGGAATATTCTATCAAATTGATTTCTACCACGTTCTTGGTAATTTATAACATTATTTGGTAATTTCAAAGCTAATTTTTCTTTTCCATCAGCCAAAACTGCTTTTCCATTTGAAGCTAAATCTTTAACTATTCTAATTAATTCAGAAGGTTGTTTATCTCTTATATAATTTTCTAAAGACCCAGCTCCGCATGTACCATGATAGCCTTGTGTAACATTTTTATCACTTTTAAGCATATTTACTGCATTTTTAAGAAGATTATTACCATCTACTTTTTCACCTGTTTTTTTATTTATAGTAATTTCACTTAAGGCACTTAAATTTTCTATAGTAGTTTTACCAGAGGAATCTTTAGACATTAAAACATTAGAGTTACTTTTTAATAGATTTTCTAAATCTGCTTTCATAGTTTTATCTGCTTTTTGGTATAAAGAAGTAAAAGCTGTTTTTGCATTTTCATTAGATAATTTAACAATATCTTTAGGTATTCCTTTATCTAAAACTTCTGCTGTATATATTTTTGTTTCTATCATACCTTGAGAAAGGTTATCAGATAGTCCTGTTTTTATTTGGTTAAAAATATTAACAGCAACAGCTGGAATACCTTTGGTTTCATTTTTTGAAGTAAAATCAAAACCTGGTTCTATAAAATCTAAAGTACTTAGACTACTAGTTATGTTTTTTAGCTTTTCTATATTTTTTTCAGAAGATAAGCCTTGTAAAAAAGCTTTTTCATCAGGAGTAAAACCATTTTTAGCTGCTAGATCTATTAACTTATCAAGATTTTTATTTATGGTTCCTTCTTTGGCATATTTTATAGCATCTGCATATAAACCTGCACTAAGATTTTCTACATTTATACTAGACATAGTTATACTTATAATTTCATAATATTTTTTTATTATAGCTAAAAAAAATTACTTCTTGTTTTTTTATTCTAATTAAAAATATTGAAAATCAAGCACTACATTATCAAAATTCCTAGATTTCAAATCACTCTCTTTTATCCAAAAATACAATGCTCCACCATCTCCCCAAAACATATTTAATTTTTTATCAGTTAATACCTGTAAAAGTAAATGCCATTTCTCTTGTTTTCTTTCAGAGGACATGTAATCGTTTTGAATTAGATAAGGATAACCAAGCATGTAATGTTCTTGATCAAAATTTAATTCTTCTAAATAATTATCAAATTCTTCTTCTGAAAAGTTGTATTTTTTAGATAATTCATCAAAAATAAAATCAAGATAATAAGGATAAGAACAGAAATTAAAGAAATTAATTTTTGCAGAATTAAATATTAAAGTATTAATTTCTTCTTTTCCATCTAAGTCAGGAATCTCAGGTGGGTCTAATCTTATCATATTTTCAAAATTTTCTGTAAAGATAACTTTATACCCTAAACCATATTCATCAAGTTGAGTTGAGTCAAAAAAAAATGATAATAAACCACTTTTAGGTAAAATATCTAGGTAATCATGTCCTACTAAATCTTCAAAATTTATTTGAGCTATAAATGATTGCGGAAATTTTCTAAATCTAGGCCATTCTGTTCCTTTTGGTAAATCTGGTTTTCCACCTAATTTTGAAGAATTTATTTTTATTTTAGAATCACTAATAACGCTATAATCTAATTCTATTGCATTTTTTAAATTATTTTCAAAATCTTCCCAAGCTCTATTTAGTCCTATACTTTCAATTATATCTTTAAGGTCATTTTTCTAGCATTTATTTAATTACCTTTTTATCAATATTAGGTTTTATGTTTTTATATAAATAAATTTACATAAATTAGATATTACAATATTTTAATTAAAAATTTATTTTTTACTATCTTTATTTTTAATTATTTTATAAAAACTTATTATACTAGCACAAATAATTGAAATTAATAAATTAATTAGAAGTATTCCTATTATATTATAATAATTAGTTTCTTCTACTCTAAATTCGGTATAAGTAATTATCATATTTTTATGATTATTATTCAAAATAAATGGAATAAAAATAAATTTTGTATATAATTCATTGATTAATTGCATTAATATTATAGATATTAAATTGCTAATGTATATTAAATAAAAATTTTCTTTAAATTTTTTATTATTATAATTTAAAACTTTTTGAGTTATGATTGAAGATAAAATAGTAATTAATATTTGTATTAATATAAATATTAATATTTCAAAAATATTTAAAGTTATTAAAAGTATTCTTATACAAAAAAATAAAATTCCTTTTATTAAGCTATCTATGATTAAATATTGAATTTTTTTACTCATAATAATTTATGATTATTGTATTACAGGTATAGGATGATTTTGAAATGGAATAGGTTCTGTTTTTAAATTATCCCAATTATAATTATATTGTTCTGAAATAGGCCATTGTGGGTAATCTAATACTCTAAAAAAGCTTGGAGTATCAACCATTCTAGCTAAATTATAGGAGTATTTTAAATTATGATCAAAACCTATTCCATACATTGCAACTAATAAAACATAAACTCCGCCAACAGAATAAATTACATTTTTTAGTGAACATTTTGAAAAATTTGTAAATCTATTATGTTTTACCGAATTATAATCTTTATACCATTGTGGACTTCTATTTACTTTTATTGGATCGTTAAATGATTCAAAAGGTGAAAAAATTGGATAAATAAATCCATAGGATTTTACCTTGTATTCAGATAATTTCATTGCTCCTTCTAAATCACTATATCTTATAATATTCGCATGATTTAGTGAATGTCCATTTCTTTCAAATATTTGTTTACATAATGATTCAACTTCTGTACAAGCACGTAATAATAATTCAAAAGTTCTATGAGAAAATGCTGTTTCATTTATTGGATCTGGCTCAATAAATTCAAAAATTTGTCTTAAATCATTTTTCAATAAATTATAGGATGATAAATTATTAATTGCCTCTGGAGTTTCTGTTTCTTCATAAAATGGAGCAAGTGTGTTTGGAGGGCCAGGCCTATACATTAATGGAAATGGTTTATTTATTGTCATAATAATTTTTTTAATTTTATTGTGATATTTAAGTATTTTACTATTAAATTAATTTTTTTTCTTTATATTTTTTTTTAGCCTCAATAAATAAGAAAGAATTTGTTTCAGGACAATAAGCTGTAAGTCTATTACCATATACACAACCCGTATCAATTTGTAAGGCATTTTGAATTTTTAAATCTCTAACTGATTTGGCAGAAGAATGTCCTGAAATATTTAATTTATTATGAATTTTTTCTTTAGGAACTTTTTTATTCCAGATAATATTATTTACTACCTTTTTAAGGTTAATAATATCCTTTTTACTTTCTTTATTAATAAATTTATTGAATAATTTTTTTATTTTATTTACTTCTTGAGTAGTAATTTTATTATCATTTAATTTTATTTTTTCTAAATCTTGATTATCAGGAATTCCATGAGTTACAAAAAAATTTTCATCTTCATAAAAAATAGGCAAATTTAATAAATAATTTATTATGTCTGAACTAACTGAATTGTTTAATTGATATATTGAGTTTATACCAAAACTTTGAAGAGTTTCTCTTCCACCAGCCTCTATCCAAATTTGATTCATTCTATCTGTAAAATCTTCATATGTTTCAGGATAATAAATTTTACTTTTTTCAAACATCTCTTTATATGATTCAAGATTTTTTGGGAAAATAATCTCGTGATTTCTTGATTGTAAAAATTCTAAGGATTGAATCATCATTAATTCATGATTTCCTATAATTGCTGTATGAGTTTTACTCTTTTCACCTTTTATAAAATGCTCAAGGACTTCTTTTGAAAAAGGTCCTCTATCAATTAAATCACCACAAGATATTATAAATGGTAAAGCATTTTCTTTTTCAGCATGATCTTTAATTATTTTTTCAAGTTCAATTAGTTCTTCATAACACCCATGTATATCACCTATTATATAATTAAATTTTTTGATCTTATTATTTAATATCATTTTTTAATTACCTTTTTTAGTTCTATATTATTGATTGTTTAAAAGCATTAAGATTTAAAATCCTAATATTATTTTTCATTATTCATTTTAAAGAACATGTTTTAGATAAATTCCTTCATTTTTTACAAAACCATTTTTTATATAAAAGTCGAAAGCTCTATTGTTAGATTGAAAAACTTCTAAAAAAACTGCTTTAAAATTGTCTTTTTTTTTATTGAATAGATATTTAAGGAATTTAGATCCTATTTTTTTACCTCTATATTCATTTTTTACATATAATTCATCTATAAAAATGATTTGTCCACCAAATTCGTTACTCCAATAATAGATTAAAATTGTATAGCCTAGAATAATTCCGTTTCCTGAAAACAATAATATTTCACCATTTTTAGTATTTTCAGTAAGAAAATTAATTGTTGAAACTATTTTTTCATCTGTTATTGATTCACCTTCTGGGTCTTCAATATAAAGACTGTGTACAAGTGATAAAAATTCGACTTTATTTTCATTTGAGTAAGGTAAATATTCAATTTTCATTTTAATTTAGTTATTTGATTTAAAAGTCAGTTCTAAAATGATTTCTGACCCCTGTACATATTTACTATATATTACCATGTAAATTAACAACATTTATATCATATAGTTAAAAATAACTATAAAAAAACGATCCTTGAAAATAGGACGTTTGAGTCGGAGGGGATTCTTAACCTCTCGGCTCATTCCACAGATTTTTACTTTTATAACCCGATTAAAAAAAATTTTGAACCTTCAAACTCAAAAATATCTATGATGCGACTAAAGTCTAAAAAAATCATTTACTAAATTTTTTACTTACTAAATAGAACCTTTATTTTTTTGTATCTATAAATACATTAAAAAATACAAAAAAAGCTGTAATATTTATATATATATTATTAATTTTATGAAAGGTTGTTAATGTCAGAAAGAGTTTATGATAAAACCTATATAGTAGATACATCAGTTATTTTGGATGATGTATATAGTATATTTTTACTTTCGGAAGAAGGAAAAAATAGAGTAATAATACCAGAAACAACATTAGATGAATTAGATGCTAAAAAGAAGGGTTTTGAAGATATAAACTTTCAAGCTAGAGAATTTCATAGACTTTTGGATGAAGCTAAAACTATTGATGAATTTGAATTAGGTGGAACAAATGGTGATAAATTATATTCTATTATGATTATGATCCATAATGGAATATTTGAATTAGTTTCAAAAAAAGAATACAAAGTAAGTTATCAAAAAGAATCTCCTAATATTTTTAATGATAGAAAAATACTAGAAGTTGCTACTTATTTTAAAGGAGCGACTATGGTTTCTAATGATATTGCCATGAGAATTAGAGCAAGATCCTTAAAATTAAAAGCAGAACCTTTAAAAAAGAATATGTCTCATAATGTAGATAAAATAGACTTTATAGAAATAATAAATATACAATCTTCTGATAAAGATAAAATTAAATTTGGTAAAGATGAAGATTTTGGTAAAAAATTCTCTTGTTTTACTAATGTTATATTTGTTTGTGAAGATACAGGAGAAAATATTTTAGCCTTTTATAAACAAGATGGTTTCCATATTTTAGATGAGAAAAAATTAAGAAGTTTAGTAGTTAATCCTAAGAGTAAAGAACAATTATTTTTCTTGAATATGTTATTAGATAAAGATGTTCCTATTGTAGTTTGTGCAGGTGTTACAGGAAGTGGTAAAAACTTATTAGCCCTACAAGGTGGTTTAGAATTTACTAAAAATGTAAGTAATAAAGTTAATTTTGGAATTAAATATTGTAGAAATACAATTACAGCAGGTGATAATGAAGCACAATTAGGATTTTTAAAAGGTGATGAATCTATAAAAATGGGAGTTTTTACTTATCCTTTATATGATTCTATTACAGCCTATATGGAATTACAACAAAAAGATGCTATGGAAAATAAAAAACCTATTTCAGTTTATTCTAATAAAGAATTTGTAGAAAATCATGGTATAGAAATAATAAATATTAATCAGATGAGGGGTTCTAATCTTAGTGGATTTGTTATTTTAGATGAATGGCAAAATAGTTCTCCAGCTGTTAATAAATTGATGTTAACAAGAATTGTAGAAGGTAGTAAAGTAGTAATTATAGGTGATTTAAACCAAATAGATCATTATCATTTATCTAAATATAATAACGCTTTAGCTATAATGTTAAAACATGCAAAAAATAGTGATCTTGTAGGTGGAATAACAATGTCTAAAGTAGTTAGAGGTAAAATAGCTGCTTTTGCTGATGCTCATTTGTAGAAAACGTGAGTCGTGAATCGTGAGTCGTGAATCGTAGTATCATTATTTTATGATGATGACTTCATGAATTATAAGTATAAAATTTACTAAAAAAATATTGATATAAAATTCAGTATTTATCTATTACTTTTTATACTTATGGCTTTATATTCACACCAATATTCACATAAACCACATCCTATACAACTATCATTTACTATAGGATTTTTATTTTCATTTATAAAAATAGCTTCTTGTGGAAAAGGGCAAGATTTTACACAAATATCACAATCTTTTCCACTATAAGTAATACATTTTTCTTTATTTACTATAGCAGTTCCCATTTTTATATTATTTTTTTCAGTTAATTGTAATGCACCAGATGGACAGGCTTTCATACAAGATAAATCATCACAAGCAAAACAAGGTCTTTCTGAAGGGATAATAATTGGATAACCAATAAGAAAAGAAGCTTCTATTCCTGCAAATTTTATACTACTTTGACCACAAGCAGAAATACAGCTTCCACATTTTACACAAGTATCTAAAAATTTTTTTTCTTCTATAGCTCCAGGAGGTCTTATAGGTGAATATGATAAAGAATTTACTTCTCCAAAAATATCCTGAAAAAAATTAAAAACTTGAAAAAAACCTTTTTTTAAAAAATCTTTTCTTCCTATATCTTTTTCCATATTTTTTTAGTGAGTAGTGAGTAGTAAGTCGTGAATTGAAAATAAAAATGAATGTAATTTTAAGTGAATTACCTAAAATACAATTATATTTGGGTTAGATTTTTGATTCCCAAAATATATTCACCATTAACGATTCACGAATCACGATTATAATCTTCTACAAATTCCTAATAAGCTCTTCAGTATATTCATTAGTATTAGCAGAACCACCTAAATCTTTAGTTAACACTTTTGCTTCTTGGATTACTTTTTCAACAGATTTTTCAATTCTATCTGCAGCTTCTGTTTCTCCAATATGTCTAAGCATTAAAACCGAGCTTAATAATAAAGCTGTTGGATTAGCTAAACCTTTTCCAGCAATATCTGGTGCAGAACCGTGTACAGCTTCAAAAATAGCATATTTTTCACCAATATTTGCACTTGGAGCTAAACCTAAACCTCCTACTAAGCCACTAGTTAAATCAGAAATAATATCACCAAAAAGGTTTTCCATAACTAAAACATCAAATTGCTCTGGATTCATAACTAATTTCATTGCAGTAGAATCTACAATAGCTTCATCATATTGAATTTCTGGGTAATTTCTTGCTATTCTTCTAGCAACTTCAAGAAAAAGACCATCACTTTTTTTAAGAATATTTGCTTTATGAACAGCTGTTACTCTTTTTCTATTGTATTTTTTTGCAGCTTCAAAAGCAAATTTAACTATTCTTTCAGAACCTTTTTCGGTAATAACTCTTATACTTTCTACTACACCTGGTACAACAATATGTTCTAAACCACTATAAAGACCTTGAGTATTTTCTCTTACTACAATTAAATCTACATTATCATAACGAGATTTAACACCTTTTATTATTTTTGCTGGTCTAAAATTTGCATATAAATCTAAACTTTTTCTTAGTTGCACATTTACAGAAGCAAAACCACTTCCTATTGGAGTTCCTATTGGACCTTTCAAAGCAACTTTATCTCTCATAATAGAATCTAAAGTTTCTTGAGGTAAAGGAGTTCCATATCTATTTATTACATCATTTCCTGCTTCGTGTACATGCCAATCAATTTTAACACCTGCTGCTTCAATTATTTTTCTGGTTGCATCAGATACTTCTGGGCCTATTCCATCACCAGGAATAAGCGTAATAGAATGAGCCATAAAAATCTCCACTCAAATTACAAAATATTATCAAAGGAGTTCTAATTTTACGAAAAAAATAATAAAGAAAAAATAGTTTAGAAATAAAATTTATAATAAATTTTAGCAAAAAATGTTTTAAAATATAAAAAAATAAAGAAATTAATAAATAATAAAAATGCTAAAAAAAATACTTACTATTTTATTTACTTTAGCCTTACTTAGTGCTAATAGTAATATTTTAATATCGGATAAAAAACCTTTAGAAGTAGCTATATGGAAAACAGGTAAAGATTTATATAAAAGAAGTAATAAAGAGATTTATACTAAAGGAAATTTAATAGTAGCTAATAAACCAATAACTTTGATAAAAAAAGTTGAAGAAGCTAATTTTACTATATATCCTGCAAAGAATAAAAATAAAGATATTTCTATAGTAGTTTTTCCAGGTGGTGGTTATAAAGTTTTAGCTATAGATTTAGAAGGTAGTGAAGTTTGTGAATGGCTAACAGAAAAGGGAATTAATTGTATTTTATTAAAATATAGAGTACCTTTTTCTGGTTCATATTGGGATGATAAAAATCATAAAAGAGTTATACCTAAAATACCAATGGCATTACAAGATGCACAAAGAACTATGGGATTATTACGATATCATAGTAAAGAATGGAATATTAATCCTAAAAAAATTGGAGTGCTAGGATTTTCAGCAGGAGGTCATTTAGTAGCTGATATAAGTACAAATTTTAAAAATAGATCTTATAAAAAAATAGATCTTGCGGATGGAGAGAGCTGTAAACCAAATTTTGCTATATCTATTTATCCAGGACATATGTTAGAAAATACTAAAAAAGAATTTGAGTTAAACCCAAAAATACATGTTACCAAAGAAATACCTCCTACTTTTTTATTACATGCACAAGATGATCCTATAGATGAAGTTCAAAATACTTTAGTTTATTATAATGCCCTAAAAAAAGCTGATGTACCAACTGAATTACATATTTATGCTAAAGGTGGTCATGCATTCGGTTTAAGAAAAACTAAAGAACCTATTACAGATTGGACAAGTTTGGTGGAAAAGTGGGTGGATAACTTACCGCTATAAAAAGTTAATTACAATTAGGTATTTTTTTTAATTTACAAGCTTCTTTAGTTATTTTATTAGCAGAATAAAAAATATCTTTTATATCTTTATTTAATAATTTATTTTTATTAAAAAGTTCTGAATTTTTATTATAAAAGGTATTTAATTTATATTTCATTTGATTATCGTATTTGTTTTTACTATTTACTATTTTTATATCTTTTTCAAAATCTTTAAAATTAGCTAATTTAAAATTATATTCTGCTCTTTTTAAATAAAAATCCATATTATTAGCTTTTAAATAAATTAAGTAAGAATAAGTAGAAACTAATTTTTTATAAGTATTTATATCTTTATTCTTATAAATATTATTTATATAATTTAAATTTAATCCAATAATATAGTCTTTTGATTCTTTGTTAGTTTTATCTAAATTAAAGGCTTTAATATAATATTCTTTTTCTTTAATATAATTTTTTCTAATTTTATAAATATCAGCTATATTACTATAAGCTTTGGAAAAAGAATTATCTAGTTTAATAGCTATTTCATAATTTTCAAGGGCTAAATCATATTTTTTTGTGATTTTATAAATATCTCCTAAAATATTATAGGCTATAACAACTTTAGGATTTAATCTAAGAAATTCTTTAATTGATTCTTCAGCTTCATTATATTTTTCTTCTTTATAATAATCTAAAGCTAAACTAAAATAATTATCTAAAGAAAAAGCTAAGTATTTATACTTTTCTATAAAAGGGTCTATATCTTTTTTAGAATAACAACAATATGAATTATAATTTGGATGATCTTCTAAGTTATCATCAGAATACTCATAAAAATTAGCACTGTAACAAGATTCTGAAAGATAATATTGTGACAAATAAAAGTAGTTTTTTATTTTATCCTGATTTATTTTATTATTAGGTATATTTTTTATTATTTCTAAATAATATGCGTATAAATAATGATGATAAAGAGTATTATCATCTTCTTCATCTTCTAATGTAGTAAAAAGATATTTTTTTGCCTCAGAAAAATCTTTTAATACAGTATAAATATAACCTAATTTTATATGAGCTGTAAAAGAATAAGGATCTGCTTTTATATATTTTTTATATAGGCTTATTAACTCATAATATTTTTTCTTTGCTAATAGATTATTACAAAAACTTTCTATAAAAGCTTTTTTTCTATAATCATCATAATCAATAATAGAAAAAGCTTTTTCAAGATATTTATTATAGTTTTTTTTATCATTTAATAAATAATAAATTTCTGCTAATTTAAAATTTAAAGGAAAAGAATTTGGAGATATAAATAAATTATTTTTACAAATAAGAATAGCTTTACTATAGTTTTTTTTACTCATAAAATCATTAATAACATAAGTAATATATTCATTAGCTGAGTTATCAGAACTATTATCTAATTCTAATGATTTTTTATAATAAAATAAGCTTTTTTCTTTATTATTTTTTACACTATATAAATAGGCAATTTTATTATAATTAGTAGTAGTATTTTCTAGTTTTAAAATATATTGAAAAGTTTTTTCAGCTAATTCAATCTTACCATCAGCTAAGTAATTTTCACCCATTTTTAAATATTTTTCTTTATCTATAGAAAAAACATTAGTAGTAAAAAAAATACTTGTCGAAATTATAAATAATATTAGTAAAATTTTTTTCATTAAAATATTAATTATACCCCTTAGTTAAAAAGTTAATTTTATTATAAAATATCTTATTCAATCCTATAATTTATCAAATTTATAGGAAGTTTTAAACTCATTATAACTTATATAAGTTTTTTAGTGTATTAAATTGATTTTTATTTTTAAAAATAAAAAACTAAGAATTTTTTAAACAAGTTTTTTATTATTTAATGTATAATTAGTCTATAAAGTAAAAATTATCTCTTATTTTAGGTAAAAAACATGTTAGTAAATAATTTTGGTACAGATCCTAATGTTTTATTAGAAAATAGCAAAAAAAAAGTTACAGATAATAAAGAACCTGAAAAAAATAATAGTAACAATAACCCCTTAAAAACAGGTGATAATTTAACTTTAAATAAAAACAGTAATAAAGCTACAACTAATATAAATATTTTTGATGATAAAAAAGATACAGAAAAACCTAATCCTTGGAAAGTAAAAACTGTTCATTTTAATGCTGGTTATGTTTTAGATAATAATGTTGTTCACACAGGCCCCTTAAGAATAACAAATGAAAGAACAAATACAGATGTAACCATAACTAATTATGAACAAGTTGATAGAAAAAATTGGGAATATTTATCTTTAAAAAAAGGTCAAAGATTTGCTCCAGATGAGCCTCAATTTAATGTAGGGTTTAATATGACTTTTGAAAATAATTTTGGGGTAGAATTAGATGGAAAACATAATAAAATAATTATGGATGGTTATGACCAAAATGTACATTTTAAAGGAACTATAAATGGAGAGCAAATAGATAAAGATGCTCCATTAAATACTTATGTAAAACAACATGAAAATACTTTTGGAAATATGCAAATATCTGCATTAGGAACTTATAATTTAGAATTACCTGCACCTAAAAATCATAAATTTTCACTTATAACTAAAGCAGGGCCTAGCTTTGTTACAGTAGCAACTCATTCTGCCTTAAAAGAACCTAATGGAACAACCATAAATAATACTACACCTCTTGAATTTGCAGGTTATGGTGGAATGATAGAAAATGGTTTAAGATATCAATTTGGACCAAAAACAGGAAGATTAGGTATAGAAGCAACACATTCATTATCATATTTAAATTATAATAGTTATTCTATGGTAGGAGGAGCAAATGCAAGCCATTCGGCTGTATATAATTCTTTTGCTTTAAAATTAACTGTAGGTTTATCTGGAAATAAAAAATAGTTCTTATTTATAAAATACTAGATTTACATATTAAACATAAATCACTTTTTTCATTATGTAAAGATTTGCATTCTAGGCATTTCTTCCAACCTTGAGAAATTAAAGATAATTCTTTTTCTCTGGATTTTATAAAAAAATTCTCCATAGATTCTCTTAATCTATCATCTTTTATATTAGAAACTAAGTTTTTTATTTTATTTTTTTCATAATCAGTTATATGTTTAGTAAAATAAAGTTTTTCTTCTTTTTTTTCAGATTTTATAGCATCATTTTCTTTTTTATCTTTACTTTTATCTGTTTTACTTATATTACCTATTTTAAAAATAATATCAACTAAAATTTCTCTTTCAAATTTTTTATTATATTCATCTATAAAATCATCTTTAAAAAATAATATTTCATTTAAATAAGTTGAATTTTGAACATAAACATTTAAGATTTTATCTTTATAAAAAACAGCTTTTGAGTGTTTTGCAAAAAGTTCTCCAACTATATCCACCCACATTTCCACAACTGTAAATTTTTGCTTATTTATATCTTTTACATTTATCTTTTTTAGATATTTATGTAATGATGATGAAAAATTATACATGGTATCGTGAACCGTGAATCATTAATAGTGAATCTAAAAAAATAATTAATGATAAAGTTAATGTATTCATTTTATTTTACTAAAACCAACTTACTTTTTTTATAATTACTTGAAATATTATTATTTTTATTTAAAAAATTAAAAATATCTTTATAAATAACAGATGCAAGATTGTAAGCTAAGTTTATTGGAACAGCATTACCTACCATTTTATAACCAGATATAAGATTATTGTAATAAAAGACAAAATCATCTGGAAATGTTTGTATTCTAGCACATTCTCTAATACTAAGTCTTCGGTATAAATTCTCTTTTCCTTTTACAAAAATACGTACATCTTGTTCTACAAATTCCATTTTAGGAGCTTGTGGATGTATTGGTGCATGACGACCTCCTGCCTGAATTGTAAAAGAAACTTCATTCCAAGATCTAACTCTATTTCTAGACATATAAATACTTGAAAAACCACCTGTCATATATTCATGGTTTGAAACTAAACATTTATCTAAATTAGATTTATTACTAGCTAAACTTGGAATTGCTGTATCTTTTAAATCTTCTATAGCATCTTTTAAAGTAATTTTATTTATTTCTGTTTTGGTTTCTGGAAATTCAAAATTAATGCCCAAATCTGAACGATAACCTATAAAAAAAACTCTTTTTCTATCTTGAGGAACTTCATAATCAGAGGCATTTAAAAGTTTAAAGGATAAATTATAACCACTTTCTTTAAATAAATTTTTAATATTTTCCAAAGCTTGTTTATGAACAGGTAAAAGCATTCCTGAAACATTTTCTGCTAAAAAAAACAAAGGTTTTTTATCTTTTAAAATTCGTATAAAATCATAAAACAGTTGACCTCTTTTATCATTAATTCCTCTTAATGCTCCTGCTTCACTCCAACTTTGACATGGTGGTCCACCAATTATACCTATACAATCAGGTACTTCTTCAGAAGATATTTCTGTAATACTTCTTTTATCTAAATGTGTATTAGTATGATTTTTTTCATAAGTTTCCCATATATCTTTATCATATTCATTAGCCCAAATTACATTAAATCCAGCTTTTTTAAAGCCAATATCTAACCCACCTGCACCTGAAAAAAAAGAAACAATATTCATTTTATTTTACCAATATAATGGCTATTAAGAGTAATATTAGTATTTTCAATATTTAATTTTATAACTTGTAATATGTTCATTTTTTAGCCTTTTATTTTATTATTTCAATATATCTTTTTATAAATTTTGGAAAGCTTTTTTTCTTCATTAGTTAAATATTTCCACCAACTCCCTTAAATTTATCAATAAAAGCAGCTATTTTTTGAAAAATACTTTGTTTTTTAGGTAAATATTGTGGATTAAGAGGACTCATTTTGGGTAAAAGTGCATTTAATTCAGTTCCATTTTCACTTGCATACTCTCTTTTTAATGAAGTACTAATGTATCTTTTAGCTGCTTCTTCATTAAGATTTTCTGTAGTAATTAACTCTTCTGCTTCACGCTTTTGTTCAGATTGAGCAAAAGTAAAAAAAGAATCTATAATACTAGGTTTATCTATAATTTTATCTAAATTTGTTTGATTAATAAAATCAACTAACAAACTTTCTTTTGCCCTGTTTCCAATACTAGAACGAATCAAACGACGAGCTTCTTCAACTAATACTGCTTTATCTTTAATTTTTTTATTATGTTCAAAAATCAATTCTAAAATATAATCTAAATTAATTTCTTGTGATTTAAGTAAATCTACTTCAAAAACTACATCATTCCAATCTATTTCTGATTGTTCTTTTTCATTAGAACTTTTTTCACGTCTAATCCAATCACGAATATCATTATAAGTTGAACGATAATCTTGGATAGTACGCTCTGTAGGTATATTAATATTTTTCATAGATTCTAAGTCATCATCATTCAAATAATGTTTAGATTTAAATTCATCTACTGCTTTAGAATCTGTTATATCTAAGTTTTGAAAAGCTTTTAAACCAGCAAATTCATCATAGTTTTGCAATACATTTTCAACACGTAAATATTCACCAAATAATTTAGCAAAGTCTTTTTTATCTTTCTCTTTAAAAATTTCATCAGGATTAGGGAATTTTTGTTGTAATTCTGCTACTACATCTAAATAACCTCGCCTTGCTTCACCTGTTGATATATCTGTAAAACCTTCCATATATTCTTTATAACTTTTTTCAAGTACAACATTTTTGGTATTCCTATCTCCAAATAGAGTAATTGCATCAATAGTAGCTTTTTCTAAATCCCTAAAAGTAACAATATTTCCAAATGTTTTAGTAGAGTCATAAATACGATTAGTTCTTGAATAAGCTTGTATTAAACCATGATAACGTAAATTTTTATCTACAAATAAGGTATTCAAAGTTGGTGCATCAAAACCTGTTAAAAACATACCTACTACAATTAACAAATCAATTTCTTGTGATTTTACACGATTTGAAAGGTCTCTATAATAATTTTGAAAAGCATTACTATCAACTCCATAATTAGTTTTAAAAATTGTATTATAGTCATTAATTGATGCACTTAGAAACTCTTTAGAAGTACTATCCATTGCAGTTACTTCAAAACTTTCATCTATAATATCACCTAGTGCATCTTGTTCTTCATTAGCAGAAAAAGAGAAAATAGTAGCTATTTTAAGAGGTTTATCACTATTTTTTTGTAATTTTTTAAAAGATTCATAATATAATTTTGCAGCTTCAACATTACTCACAGCAAACATAGCATTAAATCCTTTACCATTAGCTAATAGGCGATGTGTTTTTTGTTTGAAATTATTTAAAATATAATTAGAAATCTCTTTAATACGATCTGGGTGTAATAATGCTTGTTTATTTTCTGATGCTGTTAATTTTTTTTCATCTTTTTCACTTTCAATAGACTTAAACTGAGGACGTACATCGTTATAATCAACTTTAAATTTTAATACTTTTTCATCACGAATTGCATCTGTAATTACGTAAGAATGTAACTCACGACCAAAAACACTTGCAGTAGTTTCAGCACCTAATGCGTTTTGTGGAAAAATTGGTGTACCAGTAAAACCAAATTGATAAAATTTTTTGAATTTTTTCTTTAAATTTATTTGAGCTTCACCAAATTGAGAACGATGAGCTTCATCAAAAATAAATACAACTTGTTTATTATAAATAGGTAAATCTTTTTCACTTTTAATTAAATTATTTAGTTTTTGGATAGTAGTAACAATAATTTTATTATCATCTTTATCAATATTAAGCTTTAAACCTGCTGTACTTTCTGAACCATTTACACTATCAGGAGAAAATTTTTGATATTCTTTCATAGTTTGATAATCAAGGTCTTTACGATCAACTACAAAAAAAACTTTATCTATAAAATCAAGCTCTGTAGCTAATCTTGCTGCTTTAAAACTAGTTAAGGTTTTTCCTGAACCTGTAGTATGCCAAATATATCCACCACTTTCAGTTTTACTCCAATTTTTTGATTGATAAGAACTGTTTATTTTCCATAAAATACGTTCGGTAGCTGCTATTTGATATGGTCGCATTACTAACAAATTATCACTAACATCAAAAACCGAGTAATTAATAATAATATTCAATAGAGTATTTTTTTGAAAAAAAGTTGCTGTAAAATCTTTTAAATCTTTTATTAGCGTGTTATCTGCTCTTGCCCAATTCATTGTAAAATCAAAACTATTTTTATCTCTTTTAGTGGTATTAGCAAAATAACGGCTATCTGTACCATTTGAGATTACAAAAATTTGTAAATACTTAAATAATGAATTATCTGAATTAAAACTTTCTTTACTATAACGATGTACTTGGTTAAAAGCTTCTCTAATAGCCACTCCACGTTTTTTAAGTTCTACTTGTACTAATGGTAAACCATTTACTAAAATTGTTACATCATATCTGTTAGAATGTTTACCCTTTTGTTCAAATTGTTTAATTACTTGAAGCTTATTACGTGAAATATTTTTTTTATCAAGTAAATAAATATTTTGGATATGTCCATCATCAAAAACAAAATCGTAGATATAATCATCATGTATTTTACGTGTTTTATTAATAATATTATCACTAGGTTTATCTAAATATTCATCAAGAAATCTTTTCCATTCACTATCTAAAAATTGTATATTATTTAATATTTGTAATTGAGCACGAATATTAGATAACATTTTTTCTGTAGTGTTTAAATCTGGTAAGTATTCATAACCTTGATTTTTTAAATCTGTTATAAATTCATTTTCTAAATTATATTCGCTTTGATAAGATTCGCTTACTTTTAATGATTTTGTGTATTGCTCTAGAACTATAAAATTATTTGATTCTATAATTGGTATATATTCCATTATTTATTTACCTCATGCTTTGAAAAACCATAATTATTAATTAAATGCTTAAGCAAAAACTCAACTATTTTCTTCTCTGCGTCTGTTGGTTCTGCAACCACTTCATTAGATAATGTAGAATGACTAGTAAAATTGATAATACGTTGAAAATAAAGTTCTCTATTATCTGGAAGTAAATCACTCCATTGAGAATAACCAAGAAAATTAGCTGTTTTTTCATATAAATTACGTAAGAGTGTAAAATGATATTTTTGTATTTTATTTGGATCAGAAATTGCTTGCTCAATTGTATGTTTTAAATGTAAGTGATAGGAAAAACTTTTGTTTGAATCTCCTTTCTTTTCTTCAAGTTCAAATGAAGCATCTTCATATAGTCTTAAAATATTTCCAGATTTAGCTTTAATCTCATTATATAAGATATTGTAAAATAGTGGATTATGTGTTGTAACAATAAATTTTAGCTTTTCAGATTTACTAGTTCTAATCAGTTTAGCTAAATCTACTGCCAACTCAATTAAATGATTTTCATCTAATGAACTAACTGGATCATCAATAAATATATATTCTAATTGATCAAATTGGTTAGTTTCTCGTTCATTTGATTTGGCAATATTCAATACTTCAATTACTTGAGCAAGTAATGTATAAAAGACACTCCAAATAAAATTACTTTCTTCACCTTTTGAAATTTTTATATTTCCTGATTCTTCTTCATTACCACGTTGAAAAGAAAAGTTTACTTCAGAATAATCTGGGCTAAATTTTGGTGTTAGCTTATCATTTGTATAATGTTGAAAATTTCTTACAATATTTTGATCTTGCCCTTGTTCTTTAAGAATCCAGTTAGTGAAAGAATTTTTTTGTATTTTTAATTTTGGAATATAATCATTTTCTAAATCATTATCCCAATAAAATAAATCTTCTGTAAAAGCATTATAATAAAGAATTTTTCTTAGTTCTGACTCTGTTTTATCTTCATTTTCAGCAATATCATTTTTTGGAATGATTAAATTTTTAAATTCTTTTGATAATCTTGTTTTACCTGTTCCATTAAAAGCATAAATAAGTTGAACTTTTTTATCAGAATCTTTTAGTTGTTGTGCAATTTCTATTAATGATTTTCCCATATTATATTTTATGTCTTTCAGATATTAACTCAATTTTATTTTGAATATATTGATGAATACCTTCAATATTTTTCATAATATCATTATTTTTTACTCTAATAGTTATAATACCTAAAGATGACATAAAATCATCTCTAATTTTATCATATTCAATCCCTTCTTCTGAAAAATGACTTTCACCATCAACTTCTATAACCATTTTTAAATCAGTACAGTAAAAATCAGCTATATAATGCCCAATACCATGTTGTCTGCGAAATTTTACACCCATTTGTTTGTTTCGTAAAATTTCCCATAATTTTTTTTCAGGCTCAGTCATATTATTTCGTAATTTTTGACGGCGTTCTTTGTATTCTGGTTTGTTAAATATTTTTTCCACACTACACCCCCTTTAATTCCCCCTTGTTAGGGGGTTGGGGGGTAGATGGAAAACTCAGAAGTAAATCACGATAATACTCATATTGTTGTTGACGTAATTTTATTTCACGTGGCAAACCTTCACTAATTGAGTTTGTTAGTGCATCAAATTTATCAAGAATAGAAACAATACGATTTTGTTCTTCAATGGGAGGAATTGGGATTATAATTTTTTCCAAATTATCCTTTGAAACTCTACGAACTTTTGTACCACTAATATATTTTATTTTTTGAGTTTGAAAAGCTTCAGTTTTAAAATAATATGCTAAATATTTAACATTTTGTTCATGCCTAAATAACATCATATCGCCAGAAATAACTGCTTTTTCACCAAGCCATGCAACTGATTTTAATACATCTTCATCATTTTCAGAAGTTGTTGCAATCAATAAATCATTTTTATAAGCAGGTCTCAATTTTTTTGCAAAATCATTAGATACATAACTAAAAGTTTTATCTGCTGATAAGCCATATTTTGTATAAATTTGCCCATAATGAATTGCAGGTACTCCAGTTTCTGTAAAATCTTTTTTTTGTAATCCATTTCCACGAATTAATTCTCCAACTTCTCCTAATGGCTTAAAATCTGCTTTTCCTTCTTCAAAAGTTAAAAGTTTTTCACGATAATAGTTATATTGTTTTTTTCTAGCGGACAGCTCTGCTGTAAGATTTTCTATAAGTTCTGATTTATGATTTGTATATAAGTCCAAAATTTGAACAATTTTTTTTTGAACATCTATTGGTGGTATTGGTATTTTAACTTCTAATATTTGATCTTTTCGTAAATTTGTTTGGTTTACACCATCATCATACTTTATTAACTGTGAAGTACGATTTAAATATACATTTAAAAAATTTGGAAAAAGTATTTTATTATCTTTTACCCTAATTCCTCCAATGCGTTGATTCAATGTATATTTTTCATTTTCATCAACAAAAAAAGTCTTTGCAAGTGCATTACCATTTGGTAAATCGCTCATTACAATTAAAATATCATCAGCAAAAAGTGGGCAAATCTGATGCTCTGAATATTTAGCAATTTTACCATTTGTAGATATAAATTTAGAATTAACAACTATATATTTACCATTTTCTAATATATCTTTCTCATGCCCCTTACCATTAGTAAAATTAGAAACTTCCCCTAAAAGCTTCCACTCAATCTCAACACCTTTAAGCATTTTTTCCATAAAATCCAAATTACTCATAACTACAAATCCTCAGTTTTAAAAGTACTATAGCCTTCATAATAATAGCTAATATCTATACCTTTCATAAATAAAATACGATCATTAATTTTATTAATATCATCAGAATCAAAAAGTTGTTTAGCTTTTTTTTACTTATTTTTTTCACACTACACTCCCTTTAATTCCCCCTGCTAGGGGGCTTATGGGGGTAGTGTGTGAAACTAAAATTACTCATCCTTCAATCTCTGCAACAATGGTATCAATTTCAGAACGTAATTTATCAATCTTTTCTACTGTAATTTTAAGTTCTTCATTTAGCTTAGTAATATCAATAACCTCTCTTGTATCCTTAGCTTCTACATAAGAACTTACAGATAGATTGTAATCATTTTTAGCTATATCATCATGATCTATAGATTTTGTAAAATGCTCAATATCATTTTTATTATCAAAAACCTCCATAATTTGTTCTATATGTTTATCTGTAAGAATATTATTATTAGTTTCTTTTTTAAATAAGCTACTTGCATCAATAAACTGAATTTTATTATTGTTTTTATGTTTAGAAAGTACCAAAATATTAACAGCAATAGAAGTACCAAAAAATAGGTTCGGAGCTAATGAAATAATGGTTTCTACATAATTATTATCTACTAAATATTTCCTTATTTTCTGTTCTGCACCACCTCTATAAAAAATACCTGGAAAACAAACAATAGCCGCCCTTCCTTTGCTAGATAAATAACTTAGTACATGTAATACAAAAGCAAAATCTGCCTTAGATTTGGGAGCTAAAACACCAGCAGGAGCAAAACGCTCATCATTAATTAAGGTTGGGTCATCATTACCAATCCAGTTTACAGAATATGGAGGGTTAGAAACAATAGCATCAAATGGTTTTTCATCTTTAAAATTTGGGTCTAAAAGAGTATTACCAAGTGCAATGTGAAATTTATCATAATTGATATTATGTAAAAACATATTCATACGTGCAAGATTATATGTAGTATGATTAATTTCTTGACCAAAAAAACCTTCTTCAATAATATGCTCATCAAATTGTTTTTTAGCTTGTAATAGCAAAGAACCTGAACCAGCAGCAGGATCATAAATTTTATTAACAGTTTCTTGTTTATGAATTGCTAATTGTGCAATAAGTTTAGAAACATTTTGAGGAGTAAAAAATTCACCACCAGATTTTCCTGCATTAGAAGCATAGTTAGAAATTAAAAATTCATAGGCATCTCCAAATAGATCAATCTGATTTTCTTCAAAATTACCAAAACTAAGTCCTGCAACACCTTTTAACACTGCTGTTAAGCGTGTATTTTTTTCTGCAACAGTATTACCCAAACGATTGCTTGTTGTATCAAAATCTGCAAATAAACCTTTAATATCCATTTCAGAAGGATAACCATTTGCTGAATTTTCTATAGAAGAAAATATATTTGCTAAATCTGTATTAAGATTATCATTTTTATTTGCATTTGTTGTAATATTTATAAATAATTGACTGGGATAGATAAAATAACCTTTGGTTTTTATCGCATCATCTTTTATTTCTGGAGTAATTACATCATCATTAAGTAAAGCATAATTTATACTTTCATCTCCACCTTCAATATAACTAGAAAAATTTTCACTAATAAAACGATAAAATAAAGTTCCTAATACATATTGCTTAAAATCCCATCCATCAACTGAACCACGAACCTCATTTGCAATTTGCCAAATCTGGCGTTGCAATTCAGCACGTTGTTGAATACTTGTCATTATAAAAATCCTTTCTCAATTAAAATTTTCTAAAAAAACAAAAACATTTAACTATTCACTATCTCCCCATTCTCCACCTTTAAAACAGTTGATTCCTTCAACCAACTATCAGAAAAATCCTCTAAATGAGTAGTAGTTAAAAAAGTTTGAGTATCATTTCCAACTAATTCTAATAACTTTTTTTGTCTTGTTTTATCTAGTTCAGCCATTACATCATCTAACAATAAAATAGGAGTTTCATTAGTTTTATTTTTTATATAATATATCTCAGACAATTTTAATGCCAAAACAAGCGTTCTTTGTTGCCCCTGAGAAGCAAAAGTCTTTACTTCCTTATTATTTATAAAAAACTCTATATCATCTCTATGAGGGCCATATAAAGACTGTGTTCTTAAAATCTCTTTTTTATAATTATTAGCCAAATGATCCGAAATTATTTTTCTATAATTTTCTTCATCAAAATTTTCACAATCTAAGCTAGATATAGAAGAAATATATTTTATTGAAATATTTTCATAAGAATTAGATATATTTTCATGATATTTTTCTGCTATTTTTGATATTTCTTTTATAAACTCTACTCTTAACCTGTAAATATCCACACAGATTTCCACAATTTGGTCATCCCAAACACTTAGTAAAAAATAATCATCAGAATTATTTTCTCTCATTCCTTTTAAAGTAGAATTTCTTTGTTGAATAAGCTTATTATAAACTTGTAATTGATGATAATAATGAGGATAAACTTGTACTAATAATTTATCCATAAAACTTCTTCTTTCAGAAGGAGAACCTTTTAGTAACATTAAGTCTTCAGCAGAAAAAAGGACTATTTTTAAAAAACCTACAAATTTAGATAATCTTTTTACATTTAAACCGTCTACTTTTAAAACTTTAGGTGGATTTTTTCTAAAAATAACTGATAATTCTTTTGTGGAAAGATTTGTGTCTAATTCGGTGTAAACTCCTGCTTCTTTTTCATTCCAAAGTATTAAATCAGTTTCTTTTTTAGCCCTATAAGGAACACCAAAAGCCAAACAATAAATAGCTTCTATTAAATTAGATTTACCTTGAGCATTATCACCTATTAGTACAACCCTTGCACTAGAAATATTATCTAATTGAAGAGATTTGTAATTTCTGAAATTTAAAAGGTTTAATTTTTTTATAAACAAAGTTTTATACCAATTTTTTAAGTACCTAAGTAAAACTAATTATATGTTCTTTGTATCGTGAATCGTGATACTTCGACAAGCTCAGTATGCAGTTGATAATTAGTGAATTGATAAAAGAAGTTAGGTCTTTTTACTTTTCACTTCTTACTTTTTACTATCTAAGATCTTATAGGCATAATCATACAAAAATAGTTATCATCATCTAAAGATTTAACTATTCCAGGATTTAAAGAACCTGCAAGAGATAATTTTACTTTTTCACTTTCAAAGTTTTTTAAAGCTTCTAAAAAGAATCTTGCATTAAAATTAATTTCTAAAGAATCACCTTGATAATCAACATCAACAGATTCAGTTGATTGACCCAATTCTGGGGTACTAGAAGAAAGAACTATTTGTCCTGAGGTTAATTCTAATTTTACAGTACTAACTTTATCTATAGAAGAAATAGCTGAAACTCTATCTACAGCAGCTAAAAATTCTTCTTTGTTTATGATTACATCTTTATCAAGATTAGTAGGAATAATTCTGTTATAATCAGGATATTGACCCTCTACAAGTCTGGTTGACATAATTTTTTCATCAATTTTAAAAACTAATTGATTCAAAAGATATGAAACTACAACTGTGGTATCTTCTTTACAAGAGCTTAAAAGTCTTAAAAGCTCATTCATTGCTTTAGAAGGAACAATAACAGAAAAACCTTGGTCATTATCAGATTCAATATGATTTTTACTAACAGCTAATCTATAGCCGTTTGTAGCAGCCATTTCTACATTTCCGCTAGAAAATAAAAATCTAACCCCATTTAAAACACTTTTGGTAGTATCATTAGAAGCTGCAAATAAAGTTTTCTTAATAGAATTAGCTAAAATACTTGAATTGATGAATAAACAGTTTTCTTCTGAAACTTGAGGTAATTGAGGGAAATCATCTGACACTAAGCTTTTTATGTTGAACTTAGATTTAGAACATTTAAGGGTTGTTTCGGTTAAAGAATCATTCACTTGTAAATCAACATCGCTGTTAGGAAGTTTAGAAATAATATCATTCAAAGCTCTTGCTGGAATTGTTATTTTACCAGAAGATAACACCTCACAAGCCACATATGTTTCCACACCCATTTCCAAATCAGTTGCAGAAAGTTTTAACTTTCCTTCTTCGGTGCAATCAAATAAAACATTGTTGATTATGGGTAAAAGAGATTTCGTACCTACAGCCTTATTTACAGTTTGAAAGCCCTTTAATAAATTTTCTTTTGTACAAACTAAATGCATTTTTCTATTCCCTAAAAATTAATTCTTAAAAATTTCATTAAAAATCAAAATTGATTCATAACTGAATAATATCATTTTAATTTTTTTTTTCAAATTACTTTTTTCTAATCATTTTTTCTTGTCCCACTATTATTACTAGATATATTTATAAATATATCTATATAGTAGTATATAGGTATTGTGGAAATTGTGGATAACTTTAAAAGATCCCTATTTTTATTATATTTGAAGTACTTTTTAATTGTGGATAACTTGTGGACAACTAAGGGAGTTATCCACATACCAAAAAGTTATCCACAATTTGTCCACACTCTATCCACATAAAAAATGCCACTTGTCCACAAGTTATCCACATATACTATTACTAAATGTAAAGTATCCACATTTTATCCACAAGTTATCCACATAAAAAATGGCAGTTATCCACAAAAAAAAGCCGAGTTGTCCACAAGTTATCCACAATAAGTTTTGTAAATATTTTAGCAATTTTTTATTATTTTTTTTTGTTAAGAAGCTATTGCAAATCTTGTGCTACCATACATTTAAGGCGTTTTTAGTCTATTTCAGTGTTTGTGTTACTTTTCACAAAAAACACTAGTACTGACCTAAATTTAAGCCGAGTTGTCCACAAGTTGTCCACAAGTTATCCACAATTTTTTGGGTGTTAATTATGGTTAAATTTGTTTTAAAATAAATCATTTTTTTTTATATTATTTACTCATTGAATAATTTTAAAGTATCATTTATTTATAACCTTATATAAATAAATTTGGTATTTTTATCACAAAATTTGGCTAATTTTTATAATATGAATGATAAAAAAAATAAAGCAAATCTATACTGTTATATAGCTGAAACCTATATAAACAGATTCTCTAATGGTTCTAATAAAAATTTATTATTAGATAGTATAGATTTATATTTTCAGGCAATAAGATTAGATAATGAGTGCGTTGAAGCTTACATAGGTCTTTCTTATTTGGAATATAATTATGGTAATAAAGAAAATGCTTGGAAAATGATCAATAAAGCAAGAAGTATAGAACCTTTGAATATAAGGGTTAATCATATAAGAGAGAATTTCAAAAAACAGTTTTTTTCGTAAAAAGTAAGGAAAACGTTTTCCTTACTTTTTATAGTTTTTTCTAATCTAAAAACATTTTTATAGCTTCATCTATAGAATTAGCTGATGTAATATAACCAGAATTTACAAAAAATATTTTATTTGCATTTTGTATAGTATTTAATCTATGAGCAATAATAACTTTTATAGTTTCCTTGGGTAATTTATTTAAGATATCTTCTAAAATTTTTTCTGTAATTGTATCTATATTGGCACTAGCTTCATCTAAAATAATAATTTCAGGTTTTCTTAATAAAGCTCTAATAAAAGCAATAATTTGTTTTTCTCCTAAGCTAATTCCTTCTGTATTACTAAGTATATTTGTATTTAAACCATTTTCAAATTTATTTATTAATTCATCCAGATCTAATTTTTTTATCAAATTTTTTAATTCTTCATCAGAATAATTTATGTATTCATCATTACCATATAAAATATTTTCTTTTAATGTTCCTGTAAATAAAAAGGGTTCTTGAAGAATAAAACCTATTTTTTTACTTTTTTCTTCATTTTCATAGCTTTTAATATCTTTTTGGTCTAAAAACACAGTTCCTTCCAAAGGATCATATAATCTAGCCATCAAGTTTGCTATAGTTGTTTTACCTCCACCTGTTGGTCCAACTAAAGCATAAGTCTTACCTTCTTCCAAAGATAAATTGATATTTTTTATAATAACTTTTTCTTCTGAATAACTAAAACTAACATTTTTAAATTCTAATTTTGCTTTTATATTACTAGTTTCTATATGTTCTTTTTTTATTTCTAAGTTAGATTTTAGTAATAAAATTTCAGATATTCTACTCCAACCAGCTAAAGCCATTTGAAAATAAGACCAAATTGAAGCTAAATGTCTTATGGGCTCATAAAATCTACTTACATAAGTTAATAAGCTTATAAATAATCCTACAGAAAAATCTCCTTTTATAATTAAACTAATTCCAAAATATAAAACAATAATTTGAGCTATATTAAAAGATAAAGTATAAGTAGGAACAAAAATAGCATTTAAAACTTCTGAATTTAGTGTTTTTTTGAAATTATTTTCATTTTGTTTTCCAAATTTAGTTTTAAAATAATTTCCAATATTTAAAGAATCTATTACTTTAAAATTATTAAGACTTTCTTGTATTTCAGAGTTAAGACTTCCCATGCTTCTAAGGCTTTCTTTATTTCTTTCTTTTAGATATCTAGATACTATTTTATTAAATATGAGTAATCCTAAAGAAGGTAATATAGCTAATAAACCTAAGTAAAAATTTATTGATAATAAAAATAAAGCAGAACCTATCATTAAGAAAATATTTCCTATGAATTGAACTAAAGATTGTGCTAAAAATTGACTTAATTTACTTGTATCGTTATTTATTCTTGAAATTAAATCTCCAATTTTATTTTTATTAAAAAAATCTATAGGTAAATTATTCAATTTTAAAAATAGTTTATTTCTTAAATTAAAAATAGTTTTTTGTCCTAAAGTTCCCATAGTTTTAGTTTGTGTATAACTAGTAATTAATACAATTAAATAAATTATTAGCAATAAAAAACTATAATAAAGAACACTATTAAAATCTTTATTTTTTATATATTTATCTATTACAATTCCAATAATTAATGGTGAAGTTAAATTTAATAAATTATTTAAAATAATAAAAAAAATACCTGTTATTAAGTCTTTTTTTTCATCTTTTACCAATTCAAAAAGTTTTTTGAATGTTTCTATAAAATTTTCTTCTGAAGAATTTTCTTCTTTTTTAGTTAGTGTGTAATTCATATGTATTTGTACTTTTTTGTGAGTTATAAATTTGTACGTATTCAACAGACCTTTTCATCAGCTCTTCATGCTTACCTTTATCTATTAATTCGCCTTCCATTAGTAAAATTATTTCATCATAATCTTTTATAGCATCTATATTTTGAGTAACAGATACTAAAGTTATATTAGGATAGTTATTTTTTAAGTTTTTAATGATTTTTTGTTCAGTTCTAAAATCAACCCTAGCTGTAAAATCATCTAAAAAAAGAATTTTAGGCTCTAAAATTAAAGCTCTAGCTAACATTATTCGTTGTTTTTGTCCACCAGATAAACTAGTTCCTCTTTCTGTTACATTGGTATTTAGTTTTTCTGGTAAACTTTCTACAAAATCATATAATTCTGAAGTTTTTAGAGCTTTAGTAATTTTTTCTTCCGAAATTTCTTTATCAAAACAAATATTTTCTTTAATACTAGAATTAAACATTATATTATCTTGAAAAACTAGTGCTATTTGATTATATAAGCAGTCTTTTTTATAATCTTTTAATTCTACATTATCAAAAGTTATTTTGCCTTCATTTGTTTTTATCAAACCTGTAATCAAGTATAAAAGTTGTGTTTTACCTGCACCTGTAGGCCCTATAATAGCTGTTTTTGATAAAGGTTTTATTTCAAAATTTATATTTTTAAGAATATTTTTTTCTTTTATTTTTATATTTAAATTTTCTACTAAAATATTACCTGTTAAATTTTTTTCTATAGTTCCTGTTTCTTTTTCTTTTATCTCCTCTAAAATTTCGCCTATTCTTAAATATGAAGCCGAAGCTTGTGTTATTAAATTAGACATAAAACTAGCTAATAAAATACTAAAAAATAACATAGATAAATAGCCATTAAATGCAGAAAAATCTCCTAAAGTCATTTGATCTTTTATAACAAAATAACCACCTAAACTAAAAATAATTAAAGTAGCTAAATTACTTATAAAAATAACTGAAGGCATTAAAAAAGCAAAATTTAGTAATATTTTTATTCCATTTTCTTTAGCTTCTCTTGTTAATTCTAAAAATTTATTATTTTCATAATTTTGTGAATTTAATATTCTAATAAGACTAGAACCAATAATATTTTCATTTATTACTTTATTTAATTTATCTATTATTTCACCTGCTTTTTTGAATAAAACTCGTACTTTTTTCATGGTTTTTATAAAAAGAATAGCTATAGCTGGTATTATCATTAAAATACAAATAGCTAATTTCCAATTTAGGTTAATAAGTAAAAAAGCTGATCCAAAAATTAAAATTATAGAAGATATTAAAGAGGGTATTGCCTGCGAAATAAATAATTTTATATTATCAATGTCTAAAGTTATTCTAGTAAGTAGTTTTGAAGCTCCTATTTCTTGAACAAAAATATAACTTTGCTCTGAAATTTTATTAATTAAATTTTCTCTTAAATCTTTTGCTGCTTTTTCTGAAATATAAGCTTGTAAAATGCCTTGTACATAACTTATTAAAAAAATAGTAATAGTTAAAAATAAAAACTTTTCTAGTGCATAATCTAATACATCTTTTTGAGTGTTAAAATTATCTATAGTATGTGAAATCAATTGTGGAATACTTAGTGTTAAAGCATTACTAGTTATTGAAAGAACAACAAGTAAAAAAATTAACTTACTATAAGGTTTTAATAAGTTTGTTATTTTGTACTTTTTATCTTTTTTATTGTCGGTTTTATTTATACTTTTTTTCATAATATTTTATTATATCTATGAATATTAAAAAAAATTCCTAAAAAATTTATTTTTTTAAAAGTTTTTTTGATAGATCACAAACTATATATGATAAAATAGATAATAGTTTATTATTTTTTTTAGATAAAAGTATGTCAGTAAACGAGTTACCTAGTTATGTTCAACAGAACCTTGCAATGGTTCAAGATAATATCAAAAGCATAATATCAGAAACTTCTCAAATTTCTGGTACTAATGTAAGTGGAGTTTATGACTCAGTTTTTAATGATATTCTAACTACCATGAGTGATGCAGAATTTAGTTCTTTTTCTCCATCTACAACAAAAAATACTTCTTATGCTGGTGCAAGTGGTAATATACCATCTTCTAATCAAGTATCAGAGTATATAAATTCTCAAAATAAATTTTCAACAGAAAAAGATATGGCTATAAAAAAAGCTTATGATTCTTTAATGAATGGAGAAGCTGCTAATAATAATTCTAAAATAGTTTCAGCTGAAGAAAATGATAAAAATAATTTAATAGAAAAAATTAATACTTTAAAAAATAGAGCTTTTGACAAAGATGCTGTTTTAATAACAGATAAAGACTTTTTTAATTCAACTGCATTATCAGCAAAAGAGATAGATAATATTTTAGCTAAAAAAGGTTCTCCTTATGCAAACCAAAAATTTAATGGTATGACTATAGGTGAATTAATTTATAAAGAATGTCAAAGTGCTGGTACTATTCAAGAAGGAAATCATAAATTAAACCCAGCTTTAGTTTTATCTATAATGGGTGCAGAATCTTCTTTTGGAAAAGATCCTAAAGCTAATAAAACAAATCCTTTTAATATAAGAGTTGATGGTAGTTTTAGCAAAGTAACAGATTTACCAACTAGCCTTAATATGGCTGTAAATACTATGTATAATTGGGCTATGAGTAGGCCTGAAAATTCTAAAACAAGTTTCTTTGATTTTGCAGGAGATAAATATTGCGAAAATTATACAGAAAAATGGAAACCTAATGTAGAAAAATACTTTTTAGAATTTACTTTAAATGAACAAATAGCTTCAACTAAAATACCTTCTGCTCCTAAAATACCTCAACAACCAGATATGACATCTATTTTATCTTCTATGTCAGGTTTATCTAATGGTGGAAAAGCTGGTGGATTAATGAATATGTCAACTATGATGAATATGATAAATAGCAATAAAGGTAATATTCCAATAGATAAAATGAGCTTATTATCATCTATGTCACCAAGCTCTATGATCGAAGATAGAGAAGAATAATTATAATGTTACAAATTATCGCTAAAAGCTTACAGCTTTCTGGTATGGCTACGCTTCCTTTTGCTATTTATTTTGGTGAATCAGAAAAAAGTATGATGTATGAATTTAACTATCTTTTGTTAGGTTCTATAATATTTTTTATTGGATATACTATAGAAGTAAAATTAGTAAAATAGATTTTTTTACGTAAGTTTTTAACTAATAAAAATATAATAATGTAATAATATTTTATTTAGTATTTTTATGCAAGTAAATAATCAATTAAGTAATAATCTTTTATTACAAGATAATAATCTTATAAAACCTATAATAATAAAAGAAAAATTATCATTAGATAAAGTTAATAATAATAAAACTTCTAATAATGAAAATTTAGAAATAAAAATTAAAGACTCTAATACAGTTAAAAATTTTTCTTTTACAAATAAACAAACTCCAGATGAAATAGAAAATGCTTTTGAAAAAATAGAAAATGCAGAAACACAAGAAGAAAAATTTGATTTAATATTTGAAACTTTAAAACAAAATGATGCTAAAATTGATGAAAAACCAGAACATAGAAATATAGTTTCTTTTAGAAATCCTAATTTACCAACTGAAAATAATAAAAAAGGGGTTTATGATGATGTTACTTATGTTTTCTGGAAAGACAAAGAAGGAAATAAAAGAGTAGAAAGTTTTCAATCTAATACAGATCCTAACGGGCTCTTTATAAAAAGTAGACCAAATGGTGATTTTGGGAGAATAGTAGCAGGACAAACTTATACTTTTAGTTTTTCTAAATCGAATGATTTAGGAGATGTTCTAAGACCTACTAATAAACTAAATATAGAAAGATTTGACTCTGAAACTAATAAGTTTAAAAAAGTAAAAACAAATTTTGCTACAGATGGAACTTTTTTATTTCATAATGGATTAGATATTTATAAAAATAGCCCTAAAATGAATAACAATACTTTTAGTATGGGGTGTCAAACTTTTCCTTCTATATATGATTCTAAATCTAAAACATGGGATAATCAGTGGAAGAAATTTTGGGAAACTATGAATGGTAATGATACTAAAAATAGACAAAAAGAAATAAATTATACTATTTTACAACTTCCTGATTTAAATGAGTAAAAAATTTAAATGAATTGTGAGTATTTTTTCACAATTCATAAAACATAATAGAGCTATTTTATTTCAACTGGAATACTAAGAGTTTTCTTTTGCGGTAAAAAGCAAATTCCTCTTTTTAAAGAACAACCTTGAAACCCAACTGTAACACTAATATTTGTTTTTTTTGCACTACTTTTTTCTAAAACTGATACAGGTATTTTTATAGAAAAATCTTTACTATAAATTTCTTTTTCTTTTTTACTAAAAGTATCATGTTTTTTTTCTGATGATGGGTAAATAGGATTTTCATTTTTTATATCTTTATTAGATATATTTATGCTTAGAGATTCTTTATAAATATAACTTTGTTCTTCCAATTTAAAATCAACTGAAAGTTCAGTTTTTTCTTTAGCCTTTAATGTGCTTTTTTTTATGCTAATAGCAGGCTTAAAAGGTAATTCTAATTTACCTTTGGTAAAAGATATTTCTGAAAAAGCTGGTAAAGCTAACATAAAGCTTCCAGCTAAAAAAGATGATAATAAAATATTTTTCATATTATTTCCTCTTTATAAAACTAACAATTTAATATGATAGTAGATATAATAAAAAAAATAGCTTATATGAAATACAAATTAAAGATTTTCTTGAGCTTTTTTGTTTTTGACAATATTAATAATGCTTGAAACACAAATAAAAATAGTTATAGACATTAAAGCAATAGAAGAATAAAAAATAGATTTAGCTATATCTCGAGCTTTTATAGCCACCTCAGAAGGCTTGTATTTAGTTATAATAAATGGTTCTTTAGAAAAATCAAAAAAAGATTTATTTAAATTTGGATTTGTTATTACAAATTCACCTGCTTTTTCTTCTAATAAACCCATAACATAAATTTCTTCATTAGGTCTAAATTGCCAAAGTTTTTTATTTAATATTTCCGTATCAAATTTTTCTTCTTTTAATTCTGGTTCACCAAGAAAAGCTTTTTCTATATTATATGTATCTACTAAAATAGAGTTGTTTTTATCTCCAAAATATAATTTAAAGGGAATGGTTTTAAAATAACTATTTTCTTTTATTACCTTGAAATCTTTTTTAGAGTTAATATTCTTTTTTTCTTCAGTATATCTTTCAATAACTACTTTTTTATTATGTTTTCCATTAAAAGTATCAGTATCTAAAATTTTACCTTTTACTAAGATTATCTTATCTGAGAGTAATTTTACATCTTTTAGTTTTTCAAAACTTATTTCTTGTTTTTCTTGAAAATCTTTTCTTATTTTATCTTGGTATGTAGATTGCATAAAAGTCCAAACACCAAAAGAAAAAAGAAACAAACTAAGTAAAATAGTTATAAAAGGAAAAATAAAATTTCTCATTATTTAATAAATTTCTCAAAATTTTTATCTTTTAATTTATCTTTAACATCTTTAAAATCTAAATTTCTCATAGATAGATTTTTATAATAATCATAAGCTTTTTCATAGTCTTGTTTATCATAATAAGTACTTGCTAAGAAATAAAGTATATCTAAATTATCAGAGTTTAATTTTAAGGCTATATTATAGTTTTCAATAGCTTTTTCATAATTTTTAGCTCCTTGATAAGCTTGACCTAAATAAAATTGAATATCTGCAAAATTAGGGTTTATTTTATAAGTAGTTTCTAATTCTGAAATAGCAGATTCATATTTTTTTAAAATTAAATAGTCTTTCCCTAAATAAAAATGTGAATCTGCATAATAATCTACAATACTTATGGCTTTTTTATAAGACTCAACTGCATCATCATATTTTTCCATCATATCATAAGTCCAACCCATATTATAATAAGCACCTTCATAATAAGGGTTTATTTCAATAGCTTTTTTGTAGTTTTCAATAGCTTTATCAAATATTTTTAGATCAAAATATGTTGCACCTATATTATAATAAGCTAAATCATAATTAGGGTTTATTCTTAAAGCATTCTCATATTCTATAATAGCTTCATTATATTTTTTTTGATAAGAAAGAGCATTTCCCATTTGGCTAAATGCTTCATGATCTTTAGGATTTAGAGCAACTGATTTTTTATAAGCATTAATTGCATCATCATATTTTTTTAAATCTAAGTAAGTATTTCCTAAGTTATAATAAAAATCTGCATTAGTATTTAATAAAGCAACAGCTTTTTTATAAGCGTTAACTGCATCATCGTATTTTTTTAATGCCGAATAAGAATTACCTAGATCATTATAATAATTAGGATTTTTAGGGTTTATTTTTATAGCACTTTGAAAAGCAATTACAGCATCATCATATTTTCTTTGCTCTGAATAAACTGTAGCCATATCATAGTATAAACTAGGATCTTTAGGATTAAACTTTAGTGCTTTTTGATAAAATTCTAAGGCTTTATCTATTTCTGCTTTTCTATAATAAATTTTACCTATACTATAATAAGCGTTAAAATCTTTAGGTTTTTTGGTTAAATGTTTTTGATATAATTTTATAGCTCCATCATAATCGCCTTTTTTTTCTAAATCTAAAGCTTTATCAAAATCTGTTTCTGCAAAAGCAGAAAAATTTAATAATAAAACAGATGCAACTGATAATAATATACTCTTTTTCATTTCTCTTTAAAAAATAAACTAACCAAAATAATAATTTTAGAGTATAACATTTTTTATAAATAAGTCATAGGTTTATAATTTTATATTAATGCCTTAAAACTCCACTAACTCAGGTTCTAGACTATCCATTTTTTCTATTTCTTTTACTTTATCCAAAAAATTTGTATGAGAAACAAAATCATTGTTAGAAATAAAATCTGGATTTTGTTCGGAAATATCTAATAAATCAACTAAAGCTTTTAGATAACCTCTAGGAACAGAAGAAACCTTACCAAATTTATTAGCTACTCTATCAATTAAAGAGTTTATGACTTCTTCATCTATAGCTTCTGCATTCCAATCATAAGCTTTTTCATGTACTTTTATAACTTTATGACTAACTTCTTTTAATCTTTTTTCATCAAAATTATCTAAATATATAAGAGGAGCTCTTAAGTCTTTTGCTTTAGTTTTACTAATATTATCATTTTTTATTCTAGAATATAAAGCTTGATAAGAAGGTATTCCTTTCATATCATCTTGATAAACATCTTCTGTACCAGCAAAAGCCAGATAAGTATAAGGTAATTCATTTGCAGAGGTCATATCACATAAATATCTAATGTTTTCATAAGCAGCATTTCTTAAATCATGTCTTACATTTCTAATTAATTCTAATTCATCAAAAATAATAACTAAACCTTTATAACCAATATTAACCATTAATTGAGTTATAGATTTCAAAAAATTTAATGCATTATCTTTATCTATAGCTCCTTTTACATTAAATTTAGTTTTATGTCTTGCTGGTATATTGCTTTCTCCTTTTATCCAACCTAAAGCAGAAGTTTCTATTTCTTTATTTTGCTTTCTAACGGCATCATAATAACCTCTTATTGCATTTGCCAAAGAAGAATCAAAATGTCTAATTTTTTCTAATTCAGTATTAATTTCTTTAGAAATATATTCTTTTATTTTTTCTCTATCTTTATTGTTTAATGGATCTAAATTATAATCTTTTTGTACTTTTATCTCTAATTTAAAAAGCCATTCTTGTAAAATAAAATCAAAAGCTGGTATATTTTTATGATCTTTAGTTCTTATTCCATTAATTACTTTACTATAAATTTTTTCCATTCTATTCATAGGTAATTCTCTAGGATCTATATTTACAAAAGAAACAATAAAATCTTTTTTAAAAGCTTCATTTTTGATGAGATTACACATAAAAGTTTTTCCACTTCCATAATCTCCACCATAAAACTTAAAACCAGAAGAATTATCAGCTATGTCATCCAAATCTAATCTTAATTGTTTTATTATTTCTTCTCTTCCTACAGCAATTCTTTCTATTCCATCAGATGGAACAAGCCCAGATTTTAAAGACTTTATAATTGCTCTAGATTCTTTACTTTCTATTCTTTGCAATTTGATACACCCATTTCTTATTTAATTTAATTATCTAATTTTATTAAAGTAAAAGGTTCATAATTATTAAATCTATCTCTTAAATTTACAAATTTATCAGGTTCTCTTCCTTTTTTTGGTTCAAAAGAAAAATGTATAAATAGTTCGCCAAATTTTTTTTCTGCTTCTAAGTTTGATAAATCATATCCTGCCATAGATAAATTTAAAATAAAAAGTTTTAGAAAAGTTTTTATTTCAAAAAAATCTTTTTCTGGAAAAATAGTTTTTACAAAATCTTTGAAAGCTTTAATAGATTCAATAAAAAGTTCGTCGCTAATTTTTTTTGTATTTACACTGTGTTTTTGTTTTTTTTCTGTTTCAGAAATAGAGATGCCTCTTTTCATAATATGTTGAACATCACCATCTTTTTGGAGTATAGAAGATATTTCTTTTACTTTTAAAGCTAATGCTTTAGGGTCAACAAAAAAATCATTTGAAATTTGTTTGAAATTTTTAGTTTCTCCTAATTCATCAAAAGCATAAAAAATTACAGAAGCTAAATATATATCTTCATTTCCAAAAGAAAGAGATTCATAAAAAGGAAAGATTTTATCCCAAATATTTAAAGCACTGATTTTTTTATTTTCATCCAAATACCCTTCAGTGAATTTATTTTCAATCAGTGTTTTTATATTTTCGTAACTCATTTAAAAACACACCAAACATTTACTTGATTTATATTATATAACCTTATTTTTTTTAATCTGTGATAAGAGTATGAAATAAGATTATAAAATTTTTTATCTTGTATAAACTAAAAAAAAATGTTAAATTTGATTAGATAAATAATAGGAGATTTTTATTATTTTATGCCTAAAGATATTAGTAATAAAGAAAAATTAGCTTTATTTTTAAGCAAAATTTATTTCTTATATCATAAAAATACTAAAGTACAAGTAATTTTAATTTTTTTTACTTCAATTATTACCACTCTGTTGGTTTATATAAGCTTGGGAGAAAAAATCAAATTTGTTCCTATGCATTGGGATGGTCCTAATTATATAGAAGTTGCTAAGACATTATATTTTATTCCAGATAAACATCCTTTTAAACCTTACAAAATTACCCCTTCATATTTTGCTACTCATTTACCTTTATATCCTATTTTAATAAGAACTTTCTCTTTTGTTGGTTATGAAAACTCAGCAATTTTTGTTACGATTATATTTGCTGCTTTAGCTACGGTAGCTTTTTATTTTTTATTAAAAGAATATAAATGTGTTCAATCACCTTTTTATTCAGCTATTATTTCTACATTTATTCCTGTAAGATGGTTATTATATAAAAGTATTTCTGCAACAGAACCTATTTTTTTATTTTTAGTTTTTATTTCTTTAATTGCTTATAAAAGAAACAAAATTACTTTATCAATGATTTTAGCTTCTTTAAGCTGTATAACAAGAATAACAGGTATTTTAATTTTAGCAGTTTATTTTTTAGAGTTTATAAGAGCAAAAAAATATAATAAGTTGTTTTTATTATTAATTATTCCTATACCTTTATTTTTAACTTTTTCTTTTTATTACATAAATTTTGGAGATTTTTTTGCTTATTTTACTTGGAATCAAGGTAATAATGGAATAATGAAACTTAACCCCTTACAAGTTTATATAAACTATTCTGGTAATGGTAATAATCATCATAGTGAGCTTTATTTTTTATTTTATGTTATTTATGCTTTAGGGTTAGGTTTTTTAGTACAATATCCTGCTTTATTTTTATATTCTTTAGTAAATTTTTTATTTTTTTGTTTTATTTATCATGATGATTTAAGTAGATATACCCTAGCTTTTTCACATTTTACTCTTATAATAGCTTATGATAAAATTTTAAATACTATTCAATTTAAATTAATAAGCCTTTTTGTACTATATCTTTCAATAATTTATGCTAGTTCTATGATTCCTCATAATGTTATAGTAGATCCCGTTTATAAAAAATTATCAGAACAACCCGAAATTAAATTTTTTAGCAAATAAATAACTAAAATTCTAAAATTTCCATTCTTTCTTTATGTTCTTGTAAGCTAATAGTTTTATAAGCATTATTTCCTATATAACTAGCTGAAATATAAAAATCTTTAGCTGATAATAACGAAGGAATTTTACCTAAAATCTTATCTTCAGTATCTAAAAAAAAGATGTTTGGGTATCCTTCTACACCAAAAAGCTTTGCTAATGTTTTTTTAGTTATATTTTTATTTTTAAATTTAATTAATTCTTCTGATTCAGCATTTATTTTAACTGATATAAATTTTTCATTTAAGTATTTATATAATTTTTCATCAAAATATACTTCTGTATTTAATTTTTTACAAAATTGACACCAATCTACATAAAAACTAAGCATAACATATTTATTTTCTTTTTGAGCTTTATCAAATGCTTCTTCTAGTTTTATCCAATTAACTTTTTCATTGGTATTATTTTCCTGATTACTTTGAGGTATTTCTTTTTTAATAATATTATTTTGTATATTAGTGCAAGAAAAAAGTAGTAATATCAAGATAAAAATAATATTTTTCATTTTTTTCATTTAGTATACTCTAAATCATTAATACTCTAGAGCCTTCATCAAATCTTGTATTACCTGTAGTATTATCAGATACAGTACATTTTTTTACTTCACCAGCACTACTTTTATCAATCCAGATTCCTGCATCATCATTATTATTAAAAGTAGAGTTCTTAGCAGAAACACTACTATTTACTCTTATTTCTATTCCTGATAATGAATTATCATTTAAAGTAGAATCTTCTACACTAACAAAAGAAGTATCAGAGGTTAAAATTCCACAAGCTTTATTATTAGATATTTCTGAATTTTTTATACTAAACTTACTACCTTCTTTTACTTCTACTCCAGATAATAGATTGTTTGTTATATTACAATCTGATAATACTCCAGTTCCTTTTTTCAGAACAAAAACCCCACTTTGTTTACCATCATAAATTTTACATCTTTTTACTAAAGCATTTGAATTTTGAGATATTAATAATCCTGTTCTTGAATTATCAAAAATTTCACAATCATCTATTTTGGCAGAAGAATTTTTTATAGAAATACCTACATCACTACCATCATAAATTTTTGATCTTTTTATAGTTAACTCTGTATTTTCTAAAGCTTCTATACAAGGTAAATTATTTGAAAATAATTCAGATTTATCTATACTACCAAAAGCTTCTTCAAAAATAATACCTAGCTTTTTATTTAAGTTAATTTTGCTATTTAAAAGAATTAAGGTTGATTTATCTTTTACTTCTATGCCAGATAAACTATTAGAAGTTATTTCACAATCATCTAAAGAAACTTGGCTTTTTTCAGAAATATTTATACCAATACTTTTTCCATTTCTTACTTTTAGTTTATTTGCATTTAAAGAACTATTTTTTAATTCTATAGAAGATAAAGTATTTCCAAAAACATCACAGTTTTCCATTTCAACATTACTTCTTTTAAAAATCATTAAACCCATATTTTTACCTTCACGTATTTTTGAGTTTTTTATAATAGTATCAGATTCTTTTCCTATTACTATGTTAGTTTTTTCATTAGAAAAAATATCACAACCATCTAAAGTTCCTTTAGAATCTTCATGAATAAATAAACCAGAGTCTTTACCTTTATAAATCATACAATTAGTTATTTTAGGATCTGATTTTATTATTTCCAAACCAAAGGCATTATTTTCATAAATATCGCTATGTTCTATGGAAGGGTTTGAAGAATTTATTAATAAGCCATTTTTTTGGTTATTATGAATTTTACATTCTTTTATAATAGGGTAACTTTCTGTTTTTATTTCTATACCATTATTAGTAGAATTATATATATCTGAATATTCTACATTTCCATAAGATTTTTGCTCAAAAATCATGTTGGCTGTTTTATTTCTAAAAACACGAGAGTTGTTAACTTTAGCAGAACTTTCTCCTTTTAATTCTATTCCATAAGTATTATTGTCAAAAATATCTGAATTTTCTATGGTTACTTTAGAATTGTCTGAAATAAAAATACCAGATTTATTATTTTCTATAACACTTTTTATTATTACAGGTTTAGAATTTTCGTTAATTATAATACCATAAAGTGTATTTTTACTAATTGAAGAACTTTCTATTTTAGCAGAAGCTTCTTTTTTGAAAATAAAACCATTTTCTTTACAATCTTGAATTTTACATCTCTTTATATGAGGATTGCTTTTTTTACCATTAATATTAAAAGCACTATCTTTTTCTGAAAAAATATAACAATCTTCTATCAAAACACCTGTATCATTTAATAGAAAGGTTGGTTTTTTTAGTGCTGATTTTATAGTAAAACCCCTTAATCTAGAATATTCGCAATCTATTATAATTGGTTGTGAATCACACTCTATAGTAATTTCATCTATACTTCCTTCTGCTACTATTTCTAATTGTTTATTTATAAGTAAATCTTCTTTATAAACACCTGGTTTTACTAAGATATAAGAGCCAGCAGGTGCTTTTTCTATAGCTTTAGCAATAGATTTAAAATTTGCTTTTCCTTTTTTTGATACTGTAAAAGTTTCAAAGCTAGTAGCTTTTAAAACACTTTGTTTAGCATTTTCAGGAATAACATTATAAACTTCTTCATCTATTTCTCCATATTGTATTTTTACAAATTTAAGTAAATCTGTAAGATCTCCTATAACATCTTGTCTAAAAGAAGTAATTTCTTCTTTTATTTTTTTTATTTCTTCAACTATTTCTTTTAATTGAACTTTTGCCCTGAAAAATTTTCTATATATTCTAAGCCATTTCAAATATCTCTTTTCTATTTCTTCTGGTACTTTTCCAAGAGATTTTGAAATAGTAATATCATTTTTTAAATTTTTATGGCAAACAGGGCATTCTTCCAAATCAGATGAAGTAAGTTCTGTATCGCAAACAGGGCAAATCATAATAGTTTATTTTTTTAGAACGTAGTTCCACTCTAATTTTACATTTAGAACAGGGTCATTAGCTTCAGCTACCAGAGGACTTTCTATAGTACCTTTATATCTTTTTGTTGAATTATCATTATCTAATGATTCAAACATTACATTACTTTTTATTCCTTTTAAGTTTGAGTTATTTCCATTTTTATCTAAAGGAATTTCTTTGTTACCTGTTAAAAGATTAGCTTTATAATTAAATAGTTTTCCTTTTCCTTCTTTTTTTACTTCTAATAAAACCATTGCAAAATCATTTTGATTAAATTTTAAAGGTAAAATATTCATATTTCCAGGCATAATAGTTAATCTGAAGCTATATGTATAATCTCCATCTTTTACAGTTTCATAACCCATAGAGGCTATTTGAATTCTTCCTTCAGAACCACCACTAGGATCATCTATTTTATTATAAATAACATTTTTAGATCCTTCTAAAACTTTTCCATCTATAGTTAATCTATAATTATCAATTAGGGGTGCTAAACTAACTGAAGGAGTTGGTGTAGAGGAAACTATAGGACTAGGTTCTTTACTTGCTTCTACAGAAGGAGTTGGTGTAGAAGTTTCATTAGTTTTTTTATCTTCTACTTTAGTATCTGTTTTTGTTGTTGTAGTTTGTTGTGTATTAGTTTGGTTACAAGAATAAATAAATAAAATACTTGCTAAAACCAAAAGTCCTTTTGTTTTCATAAAAATATTTCCTTCTTTATTTAAGAAAATAAAAATAATATAAGTTAGGAGTAATTTTAACTGATTTTTTTTAGATTAACAATAAGGTATAATTAAGCACTATAAAATAAATTGTTTTTAAAAAAAGAGGTTAATTTGTTTTTATTAAATCCTAAAAATAATAATTATGATTATCTTGATCAAAAATCAAAAGATATTATGTTAAAAACCATAGAATTTTTTGAGACCAAGGGAAAAAATAAGTTAACAGAAGATAATATGAATTATGTTTGGAATTATGATTTTGTTGAATTTGTAAAAAAAGAAAAAATATTTTCAACTCTAATGACTCCAAAAGGATATGGAGCTACTGATTCAAGTTGGAATACTTCTAGAATTTGTGCTTTTAATGAAATTTTAGGATTTTATGGGTTACCTTATTGGTACACATGGCAAGTATCTATGTTAGGTCTTTGTCCTGTATGGATGAGCAATAATGAAAAAATAAAAAATAAAACAGCTCAATTATTAGAAGATGGCGGTGTATTTGCTTTTGGTTTATCAGAAAAAGAACATGGTGCCGATTTATATTCTAGTGAAATGAAATTGGAACCAGTAAAAGAAGATGATTATAAAGCAAATGGTAGAAAGTATTATATAGGTAATGGAAATGAAGCATCTTTAGTTTCTGTTTTTGGTAAAATAGCTAATACAGATGAATTCGTTTTTTTTCCTGTTGATTCTAAAAATGAAAATTTTACTTGTATTCAAAATGTTATAGCCTCTCAACTTTATGTATCTGAATTTGAATTAAAAGATTATCCTATAAAAGAAGCTGATATTTTATCAAAAGGAGAATTGGCATGGGATACAGCTCTTAATACTGTTAATGTTTGTAAGTTTAATTTAGGTTGGGCTGCAATAGGAATGTGTACTCACTCTTTTTATGAAACTATAAATCATGCAGGTAATAGACGCTTATTTAATCATTATGTAACTGATTTTCCTCATATAAAACAATTATTCACAGATTCTTATACTAGATTAATAGCTATGAAACTTTTTTGTTCTAGAGCTGCTGACTATATGCGTTCTGCTTCTGAAGAAGACAAAAGGTATTTATTATTTAATTCTATAGTAAAAATGAAAGTAACATCTCAAGGTGAAGAAGTTCTTAATTTATTAGCTGATATTATAGCTGCTAAAGGGTTTGAAAAAAATACTTATTTTAGTATGGCTATAAGAGATATCAGAGGTTTACCAAAACTAGAAGGAACTGTTCATGTAAATATGGCTCTTATAATTAAATTTATGGCTAATTATTTCTTTTTCCCTGCTTCTTTTCCAGAAATTGGTAAAAGAGATGATAATGAAAATGATTCATTTTTATTTAATCAAGGTAAAACAAAAGGTTTAAGTAAAATAAAATTCCATGATTATAATATTGCCTATAATAGTGTAGATTTACCTAATATAAATATTTTTAAGGAACAAATAGCTATATTTAAAAATTTATTATTTATGGCAAGACCTAGCGAAGAACAAGCTAAAAACTTTGATTTTCTTTTAAGTTTAGGGGAAATTTTTACTTTGGTTGTTTATGGTCAATTAATTATTGAAAGTGCTAAATTAAACAATATCTCTGATGATATTTTAGATCAAATTTTTGATTTTATGGTTAGAGATTTTTCTAAATTTGCTTTACAAATATACAGTAAAACTAGTAGTACAGAAAAACAAATGGAACTTTGCTTAAAAATGTTGAAAAAATCAGCTATTAATATAGAAAGAACTAATAAAATTTGGGAACAAGATATTTTAACACTAAAAGATCTTTATAATATGAATAATTAGGTTATATTAAATTTTTATTAATGTGATTTGACAGATTATTATCATTAAAACCTTTTACCCAAATGGCTAATAAAAAAATAATTATATAACTTTATCTCTTAAATTATAAGCTAAAATTCTTTGGTTAATATTAGATATGAGTCCAAAAATACTTCTAAAAGTAAGTCTTTCAATATCAAAATCTCTTAGAATAGAAAAACATGACTCAATTCCTTTTCTTTTATATTTTTTGTAGCCTAAATTTTCAACAATTACTTTCATATTTTTTCTTGGTATTGCTTCTACTAAGATATTTCTTTTTGAAAGTTCTTTTTTATCATTTATATTTAAAATGAAACCTTTATCTCCAAAGATATTTATATTGCGTAGATTAGTAATTTCAACTAATTTCATTAGACATTCTTGTTCTGAAGCATTTGCATTAACTAATGTATAGGCTACTATTTTTCCTTTATTCCATAAACATACTAATTTGAAACCAAAATATTTCATTTGTCTTGCTGAACAATAGCCATAATTTGGTTCTATTCTCCATTGATTAAATATTTTTACTAGTATACTTCTATTTGCTCTTGCTCTTTCTAATATTGGTATTGGTTTTGTATCTATTATGTATAAATCATCTCTTTCTTTAAATGATAGTTCTTCTATAAGCTTATATGACATATAACCACAATTTTTTATTCTTTTTAAGTATCTACTATATTCTGGAAATTTTGGAAATAAGTCTTTAAACCTTTCATTTATTAATTGATGAAAAGCTTTTTCTGATTTTATAGTCAAATGAACTTTAAATACCATAAGTGTTATTATTTCTGAATCGCTTATCATTGAATGATAATGATCTTTATGACCAAGTTTTTTTAATAATTCATCTACTTCAAAAAATATATTGATTATTTTTTCTGTAAATGTTAGTATCATAATGAAACTCCTGATAAAAATAGGTCTTGATATATTTATTTTATCAGAGGGTTTCAAATAAATCTTAAGTAAAATTATTTACTAGCCATTTGGGTACCTTTTTGTTATAATTTTCTTGATTATATAAATTTGGGTTTTTTTATGTCTCTTTCAATAGGAAATAATTTTTTTAATAATACACTTGAAAAAACTTCTTCTAAAAATAAAGTTATTTCTAATGATAATAAACCTGTTTCATCAATAGATAACTCTAAAGAAATAAGTGTTACTCATGATAAAAAAAGTTTTTTGGAAGTAAAAAAAGGTATAAATCTAGAAACTTCTCACAAAGCAAAAAACTTTTCTTTTCCTACCCCTCAATCTACTAGAGTAACTACTTCTTTGGGAAAAAAAATTGAAGCTTTAGCTGAAATAAAAAATATAAGAACTCCAAATAAAATAGAAGAAAAAACAAATAATTATGAACAAGCTAAAAATATAACTTTTGATATAAGAAAGGCTACCTCTATAAAAATACCTGAAAAATTGGAAGTAAAAGCTAAAACACAATTAGGAAATCAAGTTCAACAATTAACAGAAAAACCTAAAGAAGCTTTAGAAAATATAAAAGATGGTGTAACAAAAGTTGCACTAAAAATAAAAGATGCAGATAGAGGTACAAAATATGTGAAAGCACTTGTGGATAGTGATAATATAGGTTCTATTGATAAAAAAATAAAAGAAAAATTAGATGGTAAAGTATCTGTTTTTTCTAAAATAGGTAATCTTTTTCAAGAAGCAGAAAAATCTACTAAAGAATTAACTAAATTAGAAAATGAAATAGAATCTGTTCATAAATCGGCAGGTGGAGCAACTACAAAAGATGCTTTAGCCTTAGTTGACGGAAAAATAGATTTATTAAAAGAAACTAATAAAAAATCTAAAGAATATATAGAAAGATTAGATAAAGAACTTTCTATTATGAAATCTATAGGAACAGAAACCCCACAAATAAGAGCTTTTGAAGGTAAATTAAATGAATTAAAAAAATCTTATGAAAAAGCTAATGAAGCTTATAAAAAATTAGAAACAGAAAAAAATAGTTTTAAAAAATTTGGTAAAGCAGGTGCAGTTGCTGGTTTGGCAGCTCAAACCGTTACTACTGTTTTATCAGTAAAAAAAGCTAAAGAAATACTAACTAATTCAAAAACTACTTTTAAAGAAGGTATGATGGCTATGGCTGATGTAGCTGTAGATGTTACTAAAAATGTAGGGCAAGTTGCAGGTATTTTTGATAAATTTAAAAGTATTCCTGTAGCCAAAAAAGTATCTGCTACCTTGGCAGCAGCAGGATCTTTATATGATGCTACTAAATCTTGGGGAAAAGGAACCGATGCTTTATCAAAAAAATTAGATAAAACAGCTATGGCTTTATTAGACACCACTGCTTCAATTAGCTCTTTTGCAGCTGAAACAAAACATATAGCTACTGGTGTAGCATCTAAATTTGGCAAATATGCAGCTAAATTTGCTCCTGTAGAGGCAGCTGTAGCTTCTAAGTTTGGATATGGTATTTTTGCTGTAGTTAGTGTAAGAAAAGCTTATGAAACTAGTAAAAACCCTAATGCCAGTCCTCAAGAAAAAAGAGCTGCCTTGATAAATGCAGGTTTAGATGTAGCAACAGGAGTAGCTATGTTAGCTGGAGCAACAACTGTTGGACATGTAGTTTTAGGAGCTAAAATAGCTTATGAATTATATAATTTTGCAGATGAAAGATACCATATAACAGAAAAAGCAGGAAAAGCTTTGAATAAAGCAGGAGAAGCTATAAGCAATAAAGCTAGTGAAATAAGTAGTAATATTTCTCAAAAAGCTACAGAAGCCAAAAATCAAGTTTCTAAAAGTTTTAGTGATGCAAAAGAAAAAGCTAGTAGTTGGGTTTCTTCTTTTTTTAATAAACCAAAACTTCAAACATCTTAGTGTATAATTTAGTTATTATTTTGAGTAGTAAAGCTTATTTCTTAATATTTACAACTCTATACAGTATTTTCGATTATAAAACATAATTTTTTAAAGTGAGTATAAAAATGGAACAAGAAAAAACACTTGAAAGCCAAGAGCAAGAAAGAGAATTTTTTATTATAGATATGGAACAAAGACTTAATGATCTTTGTAGTAAAGCACCTATATCTGAAAATGATAAAAATAGAGTTTTAAAAGCTATTCATGAAATTAGAAATGTTGGTTTTGATGATGGAAGGTTAATGGAAGAAACTATAACAGAAGCTTATGGTTTGATGAATTTAATAGCTAATAAAGCTATGCTACATAATCTTAAATTATTAAATGAACAAACTAAAACTCAAGCTCTAAGCCCTAAGATAAAAGAGAAAATGAATGATTTAGAAAAAACTCTAGAATTAATTATTAATGGAATTGAAGATCGAAATTTTGTAGTTTATCAAGAAAATGCACAAAAAATTGTAGAAATAGGAAAAGAGTTAGAAAAATTAGCTCCACAAATAAGTTCAAGTATAGTTAAATAAATTTTTTATTGATCTTTTAACATACTATTAACTAAAATTTTTCATAAGCTTTTTAATATTGTGCTATGATAAAATTAATACTTTTAAGAGGTTTTTTATATGAATAATTATAATCTTGGTTTACAAAATCTTAATGCTGTACTTGGAGAATTAGGAATTTTAAATGGTAATTTAGCAGGTGCACTTCAAACTGGTTACAAAAAATCAGGATTATCTTATGGTGGTAGTGGTGCAACTCAAGTTAATAGTAACCTTCAATATCCAGATACAAATTTAACAGTTTCTCATACTTCAATAGATTTTGGTCAAGGAACTATTACTAATACTGGTGAAAAAACAGATTATGCTATAAATGGAGGTGGTTTTTTTCTAGTACAACAAGTTCAAGATGTAGGTGTAAACGCACCTAATTTACTTACCAGAGATGGTGGTTTTCATATGGGCACTGTTAATGGTTTAGGTAATATTTTAGTTACAGGAAATGGTTTAGCAGTTCTAAGAGATACATCTGGAACAGGAGCAGGACCTTTTACTACAATTACACAAGCAGATTTAGATAATGGATTAAGACCTTCTATTGTTAGCCCTCTTGATACTAATGATTCATTAGCTTTTTCTAGTCATTATGGATCTAAAGTTTTTGAATTTAAAGGTGGTTTAGCAACTGGAGATGGTTTATTAGTAGAAGGTGCTTTAGAAGCATCTAATACAGGTTTAGCAGAAACTATGGCTGCTATGTCTATGCATACCAAGAAATTTCAAGCAATGGCTGCTGAAATAAAAGTAGAACATTCAAATATTGATACTGTCTTGGGTTTATTTAAATAATTAATAAATATACTAACAAAAAAGCCTCCATTTTTGGAGGCTTTTTTATTTTTTGTTTTAAAATACTCGTATTTGGGTATAACTATTATATGTAATAGTAAAAAAGAAGTTAACCTAGAACTTAGTTTTTTTCTTATTATTACAATAAAATATTTTTTTTTGATATTTTAATATGAAAAAATTTAAAAATGGTTTTACTCTAATAGAATTAATGGTTGTTATTGTAATAATCGGAATTCTTGTAGCAATTGCTTTACCTAATTTTATAGCAGCTCAGGGTAGAGCTAAACAAACAAATGTAAAAACAAATTCAAAAACTTATCAGACATTAATAGAAACTTATGCAGTTGATTGGAATGGTCAATATCCAAATTCAAATACATCTATAGCATCAGAAGCTTCAGCTAAAGGTTATGATAAAGTTTATAAAAATCCATTTACTGGAGCTATTCTTACTACAAATGGTAGTGCTACCAAAGTTTTAGCTGAAGTAATAACAGGTGGTTCAGAACCTTCTTCTTGGACAGGTATTATTCCTTATATTGGAGGGACAGATTATGCTGGACAGGTTATTTATAGAAGATCTTTACCACCTCTTTATGATACCTATGCTATATATTCTCTAGATGGTAATGCTAATTTTATTCTTGATAATGGTAGAGTTTTTATGTTGAGTAATAAATAATTAAAAAATACTATTATAAAAAAAAGACCTAGATAAAACTAGGTCTTTTTTACTTATTAATACTATGTTGTAGTTTGAGGTTTATTCTTTTTTCTTTTTTTCTTTTTTTCTCTTCTTTTAAAAATTAAACCTAAAGAAAATCTTCTTATATCATCTATTATAGTATAAGCAGCAGGTACAACTACTAAAGTCATAACAGTAGAACTAATTAATCCACCCATAACTGCAACAGCCAAAGGACTTTGAGTTTCTGTACCAACACCCCAGCTCATAGCTATTGGTAACATACCAGAAGCCATTGCAAAAGTAGTCATCAAAATAGGTCTTAATCTTGCTACACCAGCTTCTACTACAGCTTCTTTCCTTGTTCTACCATGTTCTGTTTCAAGTAAAATAGCATACTCTACAAGTAAAATAGAGTTTTTGGTTACTATACCCATAAGCATTATCATTCCTATAAGAGCCATCAAACCTAAAGGTTTTCCTGCTATTAATAATCCTGCCATTGCTCCACCTAATGATAAAACTAAAGCTAACATAATAGTAATAGGATGCATAAAACTTCCAAAAAGTAAAACTAACACAGCATAAACAAACATAACAGCTGCTCCAATAGCTTTTCCAAATTCTCCAAAAACATCTGCCATTACCTGAGCTTCTCCAAATTTATCTATAACTACAGAAGGAGGTAAGTTTTTAGCTACAGGTAAAGCAAAAACTTTATCCATAGTTTGTCCTAAAGCTGCACCATTATTTAAATTTGCGGAAATAACTATTTGTCTTTGTCTATCATATCTTTTTATTTCTACAGGGCCACTTTCTTGATAAATTGAGGCTACAGATTTTAAAGGAACATTACCAAATCTACCAGCTATCATCAAATTACCAATAGAATCAATATCATTTCTTACACTTTCAGCTATTTTTACTCTTATATTTATCTGTTTATCTCCTGTTTTGAACTTAGGTAGATTTACATCAATATCACCTTGTGTTGCAATTCTTGCAGCTCTAGCTATTGCAAAAACAGATACTCCTTGTTCAGCAGCTTTTTCAAAATCAGGTTTTATAATCATTTCTGGTCTTAATTCAGCGGCACTTGAAGTAACATCTTTAAGATCTGGTAATTTTCTCATTTCTGTTATAAGATTATCGGCAGATTTATTTAATTCAACAGAATCATTACTTCTCATAATAATACTAACTGGTTTACTACTTCCACCAGGGCCAAAGTGATCAAATGCTATTCTAGCACCTGGAATATTTGCAATTTCTGGTGAAACTAATTTTTCAAAATCATCTGTAGAAATAGTTCTTTCTTCTGGTTGAACTAAAATAACGCTAACATTAGCTTTTTCAACACTTCCACCACTAGAATTTATTCCTACGGTTGCTCCAGAACCAATACTAGCATAAATATGTTTTACTTCTTTATGAGCCATTAAGGTTTTTGTTACTTTATCTAAAATTTCTTCAGTATCTTCCAAAGTAGAACCTTTTGGTAAAACAATACTCATAACAGCCTCTGAAGTATCTCCAGCAGAAAAGAATGTTTTAGGTAAAAGAGGTGCTATTACTACAACAGAACCAATTGAAATTAAAATAGCACCTATAGTTGTTATTATTCTAAATTTTAGTGCTAATAAAATTATTTTTCCATAAACTCTTTGTAACCATGTTTCTTTTTCTTCATGCTCACCATGTTCTGGTAAAAGATAAGCCCCCATCATAGGAGTTAGAGTTCTTGCTACTAATAAAGAAAAAAGAACTGAAATAGCAACAGTAAGACCAAATGAACGGAAAAATTGTCCTGGAATACCTCCCATAAAAGCAACTGGTACAAAAACCGCTACTATAGTAAAAGTAGTAGCAACAACAGCTAAACCTATTTCAGCAGTTGCATCTATTGCTGCTTTAAAAGGGTTTTTACCCATAGCAATATGACGATGGATATTTTCCAAATCAACAATAGCATCATCTACCAGAATACCTACAGCTAGTATCAATCCTAACATAGTAAGGAAATTTAGCGTATAATCTAAATAATTCATTACTATAAAAGTACCTAATAAAGATAAAGGTATTGCCAAAGAACCTATCAAAGTTGCTTGGAAATTTCTTAAGAAAACATATATTATTATTATAGCTAAAATAGTACCTATAACTAAAGCTTCTACAGAAGAGTGAAAACGATCTCTTGTAAACCTAGTTTTAGATCTGATTTTTTCTATTTTTATATCTTGTGGTAATTCTTTTTGTAGTTTTTCTAATTTAGCTATAGCCTTATCTTCTACAGCAACCACACTTGCTCCTTCTGCTCTTACCAAAGAAAATGCAACAACTGGTTTACCATCAAATTTAGCTATTTGTCTTATTTCTGCAATCGAATCTTCTACTTTACCTAAAGCATCTAATCTTACAAATTGCCCATTACCTATAGGTATTTGAATATTTTTTAATCTTTCAACATCACTAGCTGCACCCAATGTTCTTATAGTTTGTTCTTGTCCACCTACTCTAGAGTTTCCCCCTGGTAAGTCTATATTATTTTGTTTTATTTGAGTACTTATCTGATCTGCTGTTAAACCTAAAGCCCTTAATCTTTCAGGATTTAATTCAACTCTAATTTCTCTATCAACACCACCAGCACGTCTTACTTGCCCCATTCCACTTACTGTTAAAAGTTGTCTTCCGATATTATCATCAATTAAACGACTTAACTCTTCTATACTTCTTTTTTCACTAGATATAGAGTATGTAGCAAAAGGTTCTCCAGAAAAATTAGGGTGGTTAATAATAGGTTCATTTATATCTTGTGGTAAAGTTTGTCTTATTTTTGCAATAGCATCTCTAACATCATTTAGTGCTGTTTCTATAGGGAACCCTATTTTATATTCTATTGCTGTTACAGAAGCACCATCAGTTATAGTAGAAGTAACATGGTTAATACCTGTTAGAGATACTAAAGCATCTTCAACTTTTTTTGTTACATCTGTTTCTAATTCTGTAGGGGAAGCCCCTATTTGTGCAACTGTTACCACTACAATAGGAAAATCAACTTTAGGATTCTCATCTATTTGTAGTTTTGTATAAGAAAAAGAACCTATTAAAGTAATTATTAAAAAGAAAAGGATTGTAGCAACTGGCCTTTTTATGGCCCATTCTGATATATTCATAAATTATTTTTTCTCACTTATATAAATTATAGTTAGAAGTTAAAAGTTAGAAGTTAGAAGATTTTTATTTATTCTTTTAACTTTTTACTCTTAACTTTTTACTTACTTCACTACCTTAACTTTATCGCCATCTTTCAAGAACCCAGCTCCTTGAGTAATGACTTCATCTTCTGGAGATAAACCAGATAGTATTTGAATTAAACTACCTTTATTTTCACCAGTTTTAACTGTTTTAGAGGTTACAACAGAATCTTTATTTACCAAAAAGACCTTGTTTAAACCATCTAAACTTATAATCGATTTTGCTGGAATTACAGCGGCTTGTATTTTTCCTATATTAACAGTTCCTTTTACAAATTGCCCCGCTTGAAGACCTTTTACATAATCAACATCTATTCTTACAGTAGTTTGTCTACTTACTTGATCAATACCAGGTCCAATTTGCCTAATTTTACCTTTAGTTTTTAATAAAGGATTTGCATCACTACTAATTTTTACTTCATCGCCTACTTTTATATTTTTAATATCTATTTCAGGGACTTTAGCTTGAAATTCAAATCTATTATTTCTTACTATAGTAAAAAGGTTGACAGCAGAAGAAGAAACATCACCTAATTTAGCAAATCTTTCCATTATCAAACCATCATCTGGGGCATAAATACTAGTTTGAGATAATTGAACATTAAGCTGCTGTATTTGTGCTTTGGTATCAGCAACAGAGGCTTCTGCAATTTTTATATCTTCTTCTCTAGAGCCTTCAAGCATTAAACTTAAACGTTCTTTTGCTTGTCTTAGTTGAGCTTCTGTAGTGTCGTAAGTAGTTTTTCTTAAATCATAATCTGCTTTACTTACAGCCCCTTGTTTATATAGGTTATCAAATCTATCCATAGTTGTTTTTGCATTATCCAAACTAGCTTGTATTTGATCAATTAGAGCTTTTTGAGTAGCTATATCTTGATTTCTATTAGGATTTTTTATCTTTTTTAATTGTGCTTCAACATTTGTTAATCTAGCTTTTGCAGATTGAAGTTGTGCTTGAAGCATTGAATCATCAAGTTTAACTAAAATTTGACCCTTTTTTACATAATCTCCAGATTCTGAATAAACTTCCATTATTTTTAAACCGTTAGATGATGCTTTTATATTCAAAAGATCCCATGCAGCAATAGAACCAGTTACATTAAGTATTTTTTCTATTTCTTTTAATGAAACTTTTTCAGTAGAAACAGTTAAAGCTGGTGCTATTTCACTAGTTTTTGTTTCATCTTTTTTTTCTTTATTTTCTTTTTTGCTACAACCAGAGAAGGCTATTAATGAAATAATCAACAACGGTTTTACTATATTTTTTAAAGACAGCATTTCTTTAATTACCTTAAAAATATTACATTATGATTTAGATTATATCTTACTATAATATTTCAGATTTTTAAATATACAATTTTTAAATATTTCGATTTTCAAATTAATTTTTCTTTACAAAAAAATACACTAAATTCTGTAGTTAGATGTTATTAAAAAAGCCATTTTTTATGAAAAATATTGGTGTCAATCCCAGTATTTTCATAGTGGATAATAAAAAGGGGTGCCCGTTTTTGGACACCCTTACCTAAGGAATATTCTAAAAATATCGAATTATCTATAATTTCTTTATTAATATCTATATTTTATAATTCTAAAGGAACTTCCATTAATAAAATATAAGAATTTTTTAAAGATTTTATAGAAATATTTTCTAAATCTGATATACCTATAGCATCTCTTTTAGATAGTTTTTCATCTGAAATTTCAATTTCACCATCTATTAAAAAGATATATAAACCATGATTTTTATTATTTAATGTATATTCTAAAGTGTTGTTTTCATCTGTTTTGGCAAGATAAAAATAAGCATCTTGATTTATCCAAACTGCTTCTTCAGAGTTTTTATCTGGAGTTACAACTAAATTAAATTTATTTCTAGATAAATCAAACTTTTTTTGCCCATATCTTGGTTTTATACCTAATTCTTTTGGTAAAACCCAAATTTGCAAAAAATTAACCAAATCTGTTTTAGAATGATTAAACTCTGAGTGAGTAATACCTGTTCCTGCGGACATTATTTGAACTTCTCCAGAAGTTATCACAGATGAATTACCCATACTATCTTTATGAGCTAATGAACCTTCTAAAGGAATAGATATTATTTCCATATTATTATGAGGATGTGTTCCAAAACCCATACCAGCCTCTACAATATCATCATTTATAACTCTAAGAACACCAAAGTGCATTCTTTCTGGGTTATAGTAATCTGCAAAACTAAAAGTATGTTTACTATGTAACCAACCATGATCAGCTACACCTCTTGTATTTCCTAAATGAATAATTTTTTTCATAAAAACCTCCTAGTTTTTATAACTTTTTAACGACTATATAATAGTTTATAATAAAATATTATTTTCTTATTAAATTAATAATTCTATCTTTATAACCAAGTGTAATAACTAATTGAATTATTAAAATTACAGCTGCAAATGTGGGATTATCTTTTAAAATAACTAAATGAGTTCCTACAGCACCAAACATAACGGCACTAAGTATTAAAGAACCAACAAAAGAAAAACTTGGTACTAATAATAAAAAAGCACCTATTAATTCTAAAATACCTGTTATATATCTCAATCCTTGACCAAAACCAATTAAATTAAACTCTTTTACCATAGCTTCTGCTCCAGAAACTTTAGAAAAACCAGCCATAAAAAATAATAAAGCTGATAAAATTTGTAATACCCAAAGAGCAATAATTTTTAAATCAAACTTAGTTTTTATTATTTCTTCAGATGAATTTTTTTCTACTAAACTTCCCATAAACTAATCCTTTTATTGTTATAATACATATAGTGATAAACTTATAATTAAAAAGTTTATTATTTATAATTATTTATTTATCTTAAATAACTAACTTACTTTTAGTAAGTTAATATTATAATATAACTAATATATTTTTTTGTCAAGGAGTTTTTATGGCTGATAATGTTATTCATGATGCAAAAGTATGCTCTATTTTTCATCATGCAATTGAAATTATTGGTAAAAAGTGGGCTGGAGCTATTATTTATACTTTATGCGATGGCTCTAAAAGATTTAGTGAAATACAAGAATCTATACCAGATATTAGTCCAAGATTACTAACAGAAAGATTAAAAGAGCTAGAAGATTATAAAATCATTTTAAGAGAAGTAACTACAGATAGACCTATTCAAGTATTTTATTCTTTAACTCCTAAAGGATTAGAATTAAAACCAATTTTTAATTCTATACAAGAATGGGCTGTTAATTGGAAAAAATAAAAAGTTACATTTAAAATTTAATTTTATTAGCTAAGATATCTTTTTAAATAAAGTAAATAAAAAATTAAAATGAAAGAAATTGTAGAAGAGCTAAAAAATTTACAAGAATTAAATGCTCTAAATAAACAACTACCTATTAATAAAAAAACTATAAGTTTTTTTGAAGAACTAATACAGTTTTTATTTCCAATAAGAAGCGATAAAATAAATTGTGATATTACATCTTGTAATGCAATAACTTATCTTAATAATTCATTGATTGAACTTTTAGGGCTAATTGAAAATAATGAATTAAAAAAAGAAAATCATGAAAAATTATCTAATTATTTTTTAAAAAGCCTACCAGAGATTTATCAAAAACTACTTACAGATGCAAAACTTATTTTGGATAATGATCCTGCTGCAAAATCTTTAGAAGAAATTATTCTTACTTATCCTGGATTTTTTGCTATTGCAACTTATAGAATTTGCAATTTATTAGCAAAATTAAAAATACCTATTTTACCTCGTCTTATATCAGAATATGCTCATTCAAAGACAGGAATAGATATACATCCTTCAGCAGAAATAGAAACACCTTTTTTTATAGATCATGGAACTGGAATTGTAATAGGAGAAACAACTAATATTGGTAAAAATGTAAAAATTTATCAGGGAGTAACTTTAGGTGCATTAATTGTAAAAAAAGAGCTAAATAATAAAAAAAGACACCCTACCATAGAAGATAATGTTGTAATTTACTCAAATGCTACTATTCTTGGTGGAGAAACCGTAATTGGTAAAAACAGTATAATAGGGGGTAATGTTTGGCTAACTAAAAGTTTAGAACCAAACTCAATTGTCTATTATAAAAGTGATTTAATAATAAAAAATTCTAATAATGAAGATTTACTATTTTATATTTAAGTTTGGGAGGTTTTTAAATGAAATTAAATAATATTTTAGGAAGTATTGGTAATACTCCACATGTAAAAATAAATAATTTATATTCAAATAATTATGATGTTTGGATGAAATTAGAAAGAAGTAACCCAGGTGCAAGTATCAAAGATAGAATTGCTTTAGCAATGATAGAAGATGCAGAAAAAAAAGGTCTATTAAAACCAGATAGCATAATAATAGAACCAACTTCTGGAAATACAGGAATAGGACTTGCAATGGTTTGTGCAGTAAAAGGATATGAACTAATATTAGTAATGCCTGAAAGTATGTCAGTAGAAAGAAGAAAACTAATGGCAACTTATGGAGCAAAATTTATACTTACACCAAGAGAAAAAGGAATGAAAGGAGCAATTCATCATGCAAAAAAATTAGTGGAAGAAAATAAAAATGCTTGGATGCCTATGCAATTTGATAATGAAGCTAATGTAAAAATTCATATGGAAACTACCGCACAAGAAATTTTAAATGATTTCCCTGATGGTTTGGATTTTCTTATTACAGGAGTTGGAACAGGTGGGCATATTACAGGTTGTGCTTCTGTATTAAAAGAAAAATTTCCAAATTTAAAAGTTTTTGCTGTAGAACCTGAGTTATCACCTGTATTAAGTGGAGGATCTCCTGCACCACACCCAATTCAAGGTATTGGAGCTGGTTTTGTTCCTAGTATTTTGCAAAAGGATTTATTAGATGGCATTGTTCAAATATCTAAAGAAGAAGCGTTTGAATTTACAAAAAAATCTGCAAAAAAAGAAGGCATTTTTGTTGGTATTTCTTCTGGAGCTTCATTAGCTGCTGTAAATAAATTAATTTCTGAAGGTGTAATAAAAGAAAATAATAAAGTATTAACTTTTTGCTATGATACTGGGGAAAGGTACTTATCTATAGATGGTTTGTTTGATGTACCAAATGTTGAAGTTGTAAAAGTAGAGATTTAAAATTATTATTTAGCTATTAACCCAATTGTTTTATTATGATGGGAAATAGCTAATTTTATTTTATTATAGTCAATTTTTTCTTCTAAAAAAGCAAAAATATCTTTCAATTTATACTCATAATTAAAATATTTAATAGCTTTGAAAATAAGGTTCATTTCTTTATGATCTACAAACTTATAAATATCTATATCAAAAGTTGTTTCGTGTAAGCTAGCAATATGTCCCCAAATAGTACTAATAGATAACTCTCTTTTTTCAGCAATTTCTTCCACAGATAATCCTTGTTTATATAAAATCAAAGTTTCTGCCAAAGTATCTGTTTTAGGTTTATTTTTAGCTTTTAATATTTCATCATCTAAATTATCATCACTCGTAAAACCTAAAAATTCTCTAACTACTTCTAAAAATTTTTCACCATATTTTTCATATTTCAATTCACCAATACCTGAAACATTTCTCATTTTTAGCTTAGAAGTAGGTTTTTTATCAACAATGTCATTTAAAGTAGCATCACTAAAAACTCTATATGGTGGAATATTTTCTTCTTCTGATATTTGTTTTCTTAAAGTTCTTAATCTTTCAAATAAACTATCAAATAAAAGATCTTTTTTAGTTTCAAATTTTTGAGTATTTTCTTCGGTTGCTTTTCTAATAATTTTAGGATCTATTAATTGTACTTTTAAATTATTATATAAAACTTCTCTACTAGCTTCTGTAAGAGCAAGAACATAATTATGATCATATGCAATATCAATAAAACCTAAATTAATTATTTGTATAATATAGGATTGCCAGTCTGCATGAGAAATATTTTTACCTGCTCCATAAGTTTTTATTTTATGAAACTCATTACTTAAAATTTCAAATCTAGAGGTACCTCTTAAAATATCTATTAGTAAACCTGATGAAACTTTTTTATCCATTTTTTTTATCCACCATAAGGCAGATAAAACTTTTTGAGTTATTTCTGTACCATCAAGATATACAGGGGGATTTTTACAAACATCGCAATTATTACAATTTTCTAATAAATTTTCTCCAAAATAGTTTAAAAGAATTTTTCTTCTACAAATTAAAGAATCTGCATATTGTTTCATTCTTTCTAATTTAGCATTATGTAATTCTTTCTGAGAACTTTCTTCTATAAGAGTTTTTATATTTAAAAGATCTGCAAAAGTATAAAAAAGAATAGCTTCACTTTTTAAGCCATCTCTACCAGCTCTACCTATTTCTTGATAATAACTTTCTATATTTTTAGAAAGGTTATAATGTATTACCCATCTAACATTAGATTTATCTATTCCCATACCAAAAGCAATAGTTGCACAAATAATTTGGATTTTATCTTTTATAAAATTATCCTGAACAGAGTTTCTATCTTCAGAGCTAAGACCAGCATGATAATAATCTGCATTAATACCGCTATCTTGCAATTTTCTAGCTAAACTCTCTGCACCTTTTCGGCTTAGACAATAAATAATTCCTGCTTGACCTTTTCTAGTATTAATAAAATTAATAATATTTCTAGTTCTTTCTTGAGCAGGAAAAACACTTAAAGAAATATTTGGTCTATCAAAAGAAGAAATAAAAATTTCTGGATTTTCTAAATTTAATTGAGAAACAATATCTTTTCTAGTTAATTTATCTGCAGTAGCTGTAAGTGCCATAACAGGTATTTCAGGAAAATTTTCTTTCAAAAAAGAAAGTTTGGTATATTCTTCTCTAAAATCATGTCCCCAAGCAGAAATACAATGAGCTTCATCTATTGCAAAAAGGTTAATTTTTAATTTTTTTAAAAAAGATAAAAAACCTTCTGATAATAATCTTTCTGGAGAAATATAAATAAGTTTAAAAAAGCCTCTTTTTGCCATTACTTCTAATTGAAATTGTTGTTTAGAAGTTAGTGAGCTATTAATGAAAGCAGATTTTATACCATTACTATTTAATGAATCTACTTGATCTTTCATTAAAGAAATAAGAGGAGAAATAACTATACATAATCCATCTTGAACAATAGCTGGTATTTGGAAACATAAAGATTTACCACCACCAGTAGGCATCAAAACTAAAGAATCTTTTCCATCAAAAACACTCTGAATAATTTCTTCTTGCATAGGACGAAACTTATCATATCCATAGTATTTTTTTAATGCTTTTAGAGCCTCTTCTATATCCATTTAATTATTTACCAAAACATTTTTTTTAATTATAAAACTAAGTTGATTAAAAAATTATTTTTTTTTAATTAAATTCAAGTTTTTTATTTTATTTTATTATAGGTAAGAATTTATAATATAGTTATAAATTAGTGTATTTTGAAGGTTATATAATATGGAGTTAAATTCAATACTTAATAGTGCTTTAGAACAAGCTCAAAAAAGAAGAGCAGCAGCTTCAGGAATGACTGATAAATTCTTAACTGTAGATGGAATTAAAAAAAGTGCTGAAGATCAAGGATACTCAGAAGTAAGTGTAGAAGACCTTGCAAATGCAATGAAGTTAAGAGATAAATCCAAATCTGTAGATAATCTTTTTGTAGAAAGGCATTTAACTGCTGATAATGACAAAAAAGATGATAAAGAAAAAGTAGAAGCAACCGGTTCAACAGCTAAAGCTTCAACTATAGTTGAACATGCTCATAGTAAAATAAAAGAAGTTAGCAAACATACTGAAATCTTAAATCAAAGAAAAGATAATGTTTTTCAAAATTTAAGACAAAGTCAAAATAATCCATTTGTAACAAAATAAAATAGCTTTCCCCCCTAAAGTGCAGGTTTTTAAAAACCTGCACATGTTTTTATTTAGTATAGAGAATAAATAAATGCTTCCAAATTATATAGAGTTAGCTGTTCCATTTTTCTTTTTATTTATTTTTATAGAAATAATTTTTTCTTATTTTTCAAAAAAAAATCTTTATCGTTTAAATGATTCTATTTCAAGTCTTTCTTGCGGAATAACAGAACAAGTAATAGAGGCTTCTTTAAAAACTGTAGGTATTACTATGTACTTATATGTTTATGAAAATTTTAGAGTATCTACATTAGATTTAAAATCTACTTTTATCTGGATTATATGTTTTATTTTAGTAGATTTGGCTTATTATTTTTTCCATCGTTCTAGTCATCACGTAAATTTTATTTGGGCAACTCATATAGTTCATCATCAAAGTGAAGAATATAATTTAACTACAGCATTAAGGCAAAGTACCTTACAAAATACATTATCTGCATTTTATTATCTTCCTTTAGCTTTAGTTGGTTTCCCTTTATTTATGTTTATAGCGTGTTATCAAATAAATTTAATTTATCAATTTTTTATTCATACAAAAATAATAAAAAAAACTGGTGTTTTTGAAAAAGTTATGAATACACCATCTCATCATAGAGTACACCATGCAAAAAATTTAAAGTATATAGATAAAAACTTTGCTGGTGTTTTTATAATTTGGGATAAAATGTTTGGAACTTTTATGGAAGAAGAAGATGAGCCGATTTATGGAATTGTTAGCCCAGTAAAAACATTTAATCCTATATGGTTAAACTTATCTTATTGGAAAGATTTATTAGTTTTTTCTATAAAAACACCAAATTGGAAAGATAAAATACTTATTTGGGTAAAAGGACCAGCAGATCTAAAACTATCTGCAAAAGAAATACCTTTAGAAAATAATTTTGCAAATCAAGATGAAACAGAAAAATATGATCCTAAAGTATCTGGAAATGCAAAATTGTACATTTTTATAAATTTTGTATTAATAACAATATTTTCAGTAAAATTTCTAGAAATTTTTAATAGTTTAATTGTTTTTAATAAAATTATTTATGGTTTTATAATACTTTTTACTTTAGCTAGTTTGGGCTTATTATTAGAAAAAAATAAGAATTCTAAAACAATAGAAGGATTAAGAGTAGTATCTACAGTAGTTTTATTATTTTTGACTTATCAATTAAATTCAAACTAAAATAAGTGTTTTTTCTTTTACATAATCTTTAAATAAAGAATCAAATTCTTTTTCAATAGAAATTTCTATTTTTATTTTTTCTGTATATTCTGTATTTAGAATTTCACCATTAAAAGATTTTAATTTATGCTTAAAAATATCAAAAAAATCATAATCTAAAATAAGTTTATAATTTTCTTTTTCAATTAATTTTTTTAATTCTGTATTTAAAATAGCTTTTTCTGTTACTCCAGAATAAGCATCTATTAAACCTCTTACACCCAATTTAGTTCCACCATAATATCTAGTCACTATTGCAACCACATTAGTAAGATTATATTTTAGTAAGGTATTTAAAATAGGTTTACCTGCTGTTCCAGAAGGTTCTCCATCATCTGAAGAATGTGAAAAATTTCCATTATTACCTACAATATATGCCCAACAATTATGAGTAGCATCATTATATAAATCTGATATATCAGAAATAATAAATTTAACATCTTCAATGTTTTTTGCAGGCTCAAGATGAGCAATAAAAATAGAATTAGAAATTTTTATTTCTTCTTTTACATAAGATTCTATAATATTAAAGTTTTTTTCTTTCATAAGAATTATAAGTATAAATAAAAAATAGAATTTTAACATATTATACTTATAATTTTATATTTTACATTTTTTTACAGGGGCATTAAAAAATTATATGTATTAATCAACTTTAAATTCAGGTAAAATAGCATAATCATTACTTCTTGTAAGTAAAGCATAAATACCATCAGGAGCAGCAGAGTCCATACTCATAATAGTAGCCCAAGATAAAACAAATCTACTTCTATTATTATCAACAGGATCTGTTAGCCCAATATCAACAAGGCTTTCCATGTTTAGACTTACAGAAGGACGACCTTGAACACCTGAAGTATAAGCATTATTTCTATATTCTGGATCTAAAGGAGTTGAGCTAGAAACATTATATCTTCTTTGATAAACTCCAGTATCATCATTTACAAAAGTACCACCATAATCCTGTCCACTTCCTTGCCATGTTAAAACAAAATCACCTTTATGTATTCCATTAGATTGATTTATAGATAAGGATGGAAAAGAAAGTCTATCACTAACAGTTTGATTTATTATAAAATCAGTAGCAAAAATAGCATTGTTTGCTGTTAAAATACAAGCTTTTATACCATCTGAACTATCTGTACTTCCATTAGTTTGCCATGCTACAACACCTTTACCATCATAATCAAAAGCTACTACGGGATTAGATTGTAAACCATTTGTTAAAGAATTCATTTTAACTTCTGGATCTATATATCCAAAATCATAACTTATTTTTCTTTGGAATATACCACTATAATCTCCTAATCCACTGCCTTCCCAAACAACTAAAACTTGTCTTACTTGTGGTATATTACGATTTGGAGTAATTGCTACTTTTGGATGGCTAACATTTGTTGTATTTTGGCTTAACTTTGTTTCTCCTCCAAAAAAAGTTGCATTAGGATATATTTTTCTCATATAAATTCCATCAGAATTATCTGTACTTCCTGTGGTTTCCCAAACAATAACTGCATTATCATCATCATCCATAGTAATAGAAGGATTTATTTGACTACCATTTCTATTTACACTAACTCTTGGCTCTGTAAATGTTGCAGAAAAACCTTGCCCATTAATAGCATATTTTTTAAAATAAATTCCTCTATCTTCTATATTATTAGGGTAATAAAAATCACCTGAACCTTCCCAAGAAATAATAAAATTACCTGTTTCTCTATTCATAGCAATAGCAGGATTTATTTGATCACCTGGAATATTATTTCCATCATTATTTACTCTAAAAGGAGGTGTTATAGCATTTCCATTCTTATCAAAAATTCTTGCATAAATATCCCAAAAAGTACCATTTATAGGGTTAATATCATCAAATTTTTGCCATGCTACAACAAAGTTTCCATTTTTATCCATAGCTGTTACTGGGTGAGTATTTTTACCTTGAGTTCCATTATCAGTTTCTAAAGAAAGCCTGAAAGTACCTTGAGCATTTTGGCAGTTTTCGGCTTCATCTTGTGTTGATACTTGAATAGTCCAAAAACCATCTTCTGTAAGAGTTGTTTCTATATAACTATCTAAACCAAAAGTATCATCATTAATTGTATAAGGGGTTGTATTATTACTAGGAGAAAAAAGTTTTAGATAAGCATCATTCATATCAAGTTCTGACATAGTAATTTTAATTATTTGCCCTGCTTTTCCATAAAATTTAAAGTTTTTTGAATTTCCATCAAGTCTAAAAGTAAAAGGATCGTTTATAGAAGCTAAACCAGCATTAAGTGAAGGTAAAACAGTAGCACAAGCTTTTGTTTTAAATTTATTTTTTTTCTTTGCTTTTTTAGTAGCTATAATTTTATTTTTTCTTTCTTGATTTGGGTTATTTTTTATAGAAAAATTATTTTGCAAAGAATTATTTTGTAGATTACATGAAAAAACAAATAACACACTTGTTAATATAGCTAAAGATTTTTTTATTTTCATGTTTTTTATTCCTTTTCTTAACTCACCCCCGCCGTTGGCTTCAAATTCTTCGGCTACCGCCTCACTCTAAATCATTAGAGAGGGGTATTTTAGGGCATTTATTTTATTTTTGGAATGGTTATGAACCATTCATTATAAAAGCACTTTTTTTCTTGTTGAACAGTTCAAAACTGTTCCATTATTTTTACTTCCTAGATAACCCATTTTATCCCTTCTCTAATGATTTAGAGAGGGGAAAGCGTAAGCAGGGGTGAGTTAAGAAGGCGTTGGAATTGGTAAAGATGTAGGTTCACAAATAGAATCTCCACCTATTATTTCTATATTATCAATACTCACATCTAAACCCGTAGAACTAGGGTTTTTTGTGTAAGAAGGTTCTACTATTAACATATGTTCTCCTAATGGAATATTCATAAAAGAAACTTCTATTGGAGTACTTACAATTCCTGATGTATTAGGTCTGTATAAATCAACTAATTGAGTAAAATTAGGATCATTATCAATAGATACTTTTACAATACCTTTATCTATACCACCAATAGTTTTATATTTTATACCTGAATTATTTAATGTATTTGAAACAAATTTAAAACCAGCTCTGTATTCACCAGAATAAGCATCTAAAATCATTGTATAACCATTAACAGATGGTGAATTAGGCTCAAATTTTTTATAATATTGACTTATTATAGAAAAAGTATGATTAGTATTTCCCAAAGAGTTTATATTTAGGAAAGAGGGTAAATCTCCTTGTGAGTTAAAAAGAGTGTTTATATCAGTTTTTTTAATTCCATCTATATAAAAATCCATAGCACTTGAATAAAAAGTTTTATAATACATTAGGTTAAATTCATCCCCAGTAAAACTTCCTTCTGCATAAGGTAAAGCACCAAATGCATCAATATTTATAGAATGTGAAGAAGAAGAAGTACTAGGAATTGCTTCTATTGTAACTCTATGTTGCCCCTTTGTTCCAAATGAATAAGCATAGGCATAATCAAAATTAGAAAAATTTGTACTATTTAAATCAGCAGTATATTTTTTTATACCATCAATATAAATATCTGCTTTTCCTAGATTTTGTTCTATAAAAGCTTTGTAAGTAAAACTATAATCAGTTACATTATATTCAACACTAGGATAAATAACAGCTTTTGTAAAACCATATAAAAAAGTAGGCTTTCTAAAATCAGGATATCTACTGCCATCGGCTGATTCTATTTTTACATGATAAGTATCATGTTTTAATCCGTTAAGTTTTATAATACTTGCATTTTCGTTTACAATATTTGAACCCATATCTATATTTTTTTGGTTAATTGTTTCAGGAATTTCATTTCCTGTAGAATCGGTAATAGTTATTTTTATATTATTCCACCCCGGATCAAGACCTTTTATTCCAAAAAGTTCTATATTTGTACCTGTAAAATTAAATTCTATAGATGTTCTTTTACTTGGGTCTGCATGTGATTTATCATCATAATTATATTTATAAATTGTTGTACCATTTTTTACTTTGTTTTTCCAACCAGTACCATTGTATGTAACGATATTTGAATTACAATCTATTACCAAAGGTTCACCTGTATTTGTATCTATTGTATTAAAAACACTTGGACCAAAACTTCTTATTTGCCAAGGATCTTTACCATTTGCATATTTTATATTATTGTATAAAGGAGAATTTTGAGGTTCACTTAATTTATTTTGAACTAAATCGTAAGGAAGTCCAGAATTAACAAATGGACTTATTCCAACATAACCAGTATAATTCCCTTGTCCCCAAGAATTATTGTAGCTAATGTTTGTATTTGGGTAAGTAGATGGAAAATTAGCAATTGTAAAATCATTAATTCTAGTTTTTGAAGCAAAACCTTTTGAGTTATCCTCAAAATCTGTATATGAAGTAATATTTAATCCGTAATTATTAAACCAGTTCCCTTTATAAGTAGCTCCAGCATACTGAACACCATAATCATAAGAATAAATTGAAGGTGTAGCATTTGGATCAGGTAAAACTTTACTATTAAAGCTATAACTCTTAACATCTTTATTTTTAGATGTATTAAGTATATTATTGCTACAACCAAGTGTAACAGAAAGTAAAAAAAAGCTAAGTATAGCTATACGCCTATTTTTCATTTAAAAATACCTCGTTAAGTCAAGAAGATTGTCCGAAGTTGAGAAAATTTTTCAATGTGCATTTTATGATTATTTCATGAATTTAAAAAAAGTCAATAGACATAAAAAAGATGAATTTTAAAGATTAAATCTTCTTAACCTAGATGAAATATAATTGTAGCAATACTTAGACATGAGAAATGCGTGAAGTGAAGTGAAGTGAAGTGAAGTGAAGTGAAGTGATTATACATACATCTCAAATACTTGTCAATGTTTAATTTAGTGCTTATATCACAAATATTAAGTTAAATTTTAGTTAAGCTTATTTTTTTATGTTTTTCAAAAAACATAAAAAAAATGATTTACAAACAAAATTCTTTTTGATACGATTGTAAATGAGAGAATTTTTTAAGTGCAAATCTTTTGTGATTTTGTTTTATAAGGTTAGACAAAATGAGAAATAAAGGAAAAATTGCACTCCTAATCAGTTTAGTAACTATTTTTAGTTGTCAGGAAACTAAAATGCAAGTTGCAACACTAGATAAAAATACATTGAATACTCAGAATACATCTGAATTAAAAGACATTTTTGAAGAGAAAGAAATTAATTGTCCAAAAGAAACAGGTTTTAGTACTAAGGCTTTTACTCCAACTACATCAGTTATAAATCTTCCAACTGAACAACAAATACTTGATAATTTGGCTCCACATCCTACTTTTGATGATGTAAATCAACTACCACCAATTACAACTAAAACAGGGCATATTGTACTTATTTTTAAAGATCAATATAAAATAAGATTGACTGTTGAAGAAGAAGATAATCATGAAAAAAATAAATATAAATTTGAAGCAAAAACAGATGGTGCAGAAAAAGCTGTAAAAGTGATTAATAAACTAATAAAAGATAATAAAATAGTTGTAAATAGTAATGTACCTTATGCAGAAAAATCTAAAAATGAAAAAGAAAAAATAGAAAAAGATGAAGAAGCAAAAGAAAAATTTGTAGAGCAAGAAACAGAAAAGAAAACAAAAAAGAAATATGATTTTCCAAATAGATTAGCTATTTATGATTTATTTATTCCTGATGGAAATGTTGCAAGTATTACAACACAATTACGAGCTTTAAATGTTACTCTTAGTGCTAATTTTATGGGTGATAGAACGGCTGGTTCTTCTGCTATTACAAATGATCCTATTTTTAATAATGGATCTTATATAAACATATTAAACACATTTTATCCATTTAATAGTGGAGTTGTAATGGTGGATAAATCATTAGGATATCATTTTTTTAGAATAAATGCTCCAAAAGCTTGGGATTTAGCAAAACAATATTCTATAAAACCTTCTAAAATTGCAATTTTAGATAATGGATTTGATATTAATAATTTGGATTCACCTAATTATGATAAAAATAATTGGGCTGTAATTGGAGATAATAAGATAGAACGTGGTAATATGGCTGATATAACTATTGGAGGTAAACATGGAGCTGCTGTAGGTGCAGTTATAGGAGCTAAGGGTAATAATAATTATGGCTCAGTGGGTCTTATTTCTAATGAAATTTTAGGCTTAGAAGAAACTTCAGCGGGTTACATAATACCAATTGTATGTACTTTTAATTTATCAAATATTTCTAGAGCTATCGAAGAAGCTATAGCATTAGGAGTAAAAGTTATTACAATAAGTATTAATACTTTAGATAATACAGATGTTATAGAACAAGATTTAGAGGTAAGATCTTCATTATTAAGAGCTTATAATGCGGGCATTCTATGTATTATTAGTGCTGGCAATGGTAATTCTGAAATAAAATATGATTCTAACAAATATACAGGAGCTTTAGTTGTTGGTGCAACAGAAAAATTTTCGAATGAAAGAGCTTTGTTTAACCAACAAAATACAAATCTTCAATCTAATTATGGAGATAGAATTGATATTTCTGCACCCGGATATGATATTTTTCTTCCAAATGAGAACAGTTTTTATTTTTGGAGAGGTTCTTCATTTTCAACTCCTATGGTAAGTTCTACAGCTAGTTTACTTAGAGGATATAATCCTAATTTAAATGTTGAACAAATAAAACAATTAATTATTTTCTCTTCTAAATTAATACAAACAAACAAACAAATGGGACCAAGTAAAAAATATTATACTGGTGTAGGTGCTATTACAAATCCACCTACTATACCAAATGGAAGACTTCTAGATATGGGTAAGGCTTTAGAAATGGCAATAACTATGAATAATTCTAATTCTATTTATATTAGAAATCATAATACAGATTCTCATATAAAAATAGAAAGAACTACTCCTACAGGTATTCCTGCTATAGATAAGTATTATAAAAATGATTCTATAACAGAGTTTCCTGATATTACATCTTCTTTTAAATTAGAATCTTATAATCAAGATTGTGTTTATAGTTTGGGTCATCAAATTTGGAAAAATAATTTATTATTAAGTGAAAATGTAGCAGGAATTGCAGGACAATTATTACCTGCAAATACCCCTTTACCAACAAAATCTAATTCTGAGTACTTAACAAGCACAATTACTTTTAATAATTAAGGAGATAAAAATGAAAAAAATATTAGTTGTTTTTATGTTATTAGTAAGTTTTTCTTGCCAAAGTATAAGTAATGAAAAAATAATTATAGAAAATGATTCTATAAATAGTAAAACAAATAGTAATAAACTGGATAATAATATTGAAAAGAAAAATATACCAAAAATAGAAAAATCAATATTACCAGAGCCTACAAAAACACCTATAGAGATACCCAAAATACTACCTTCTACTTCGGTAAAAAATGAAGTTTTAGAAGAAAAATATAAAGTAAGTGAAAGATTTTCAAGAAACTATCCTTATGTTGAGAATACAAAATTAGGTATTTTAACTATTATTTTTAAAGATGAATATAAAATTAGATATTATTCTTCTAATAATGAATTTATTTCTAAAACAAAAGAATCTATTAAAATTTTAAATGATTTTGTAAAAAACAACAAACTATTCTTTTTTGAAGGCTATGATTTATCAAAGCCTAAAAATAGTGATGGAAAAGAAATAAATGAAGAAGAATTAGAAAAAATATCTTTAGATGAAAAAATACAAACAGGCAAAAAAACAAATGATGGTTTTTATGAACCAAATAAACTCTCTGTTTTTAGATTAAAGTTTAGAGATATAAGCTCTTCAGAGATAATTGAACTTTTAAGAAAAGAAAAATATATTTTAAGTGTTAATTATTCTGAGTCTGGAATTAATGAACAAGGAAAGTCTAATCCTATTAATGCAGCTTGTGCAGCTATTGGATGTTAAAAATGAAAAAAATATTAATCCTAACACTTATACTTACTTCTTGTACCACAAAAGTAGCACCAGTAAAAAATAATAATGAAGTCAAGAAAGAAGAAGTAAAAGTAGTAACAAAAGATGGAGTAGCAAAATTAAAAGCAGATGGTAGCCCAGAAAATGCTATTCCAACGCCTACACCAACACCTATACCATTACCAACTGTAATAGTAGAAACAGTAAAATTGCCAATTGATGAAAAAATAGTAGCAAATACGCAAAAACCAAGACCTACTTTTTCAACTAATTACCCTTATTCTGAAGATAAAAAATCAGGTATAATACTTGTTATTTTTAAAGATGAATTTCAAATAAGATATTTTTCTTATAAAACAGGTTTTGTATCAAAAACAGGAGAAAATTTAAAATTTTTGAATGATTTAATAGTAAATAAAAAAATAGAATTTTATTCTGGTACTGATATGTCTAACCCCAAAGATGAAATGGGTAATTATGTAGCAGAAGAAATTTTAGAAAAAAAAGCATTAGAAGATAAAATAAACTCTGAAAAAGTAACAGGAGATGGTTATTATTCTCCTAATAGACTTTCTTTTTATAAAGTTGTTTTTAAAGATATTACTCTAAAAGAAATTTTAGAACCTTTAAGAAAAGAAAAATATATCCTTAGTTCTAATTTTGATTCTGATATTTCTAATACTTCTAATAATACAAACAATAATTCTTCTAGCTCAACCCCTGCTCCTGTTTCTTCTGGATATAGTTGTAGTAATTGTGGAGAAAACTTGTAAATGTCAGAATCAGGATTAACAGGATTTTAAAATTAGCAGGATTTTGTATTTTTTAGTGCTAATATAAATCCTCACAAACAACATTAACAAATTTTTCAAACTCATCTACAACTTCAATATCTTCAAAAACCAAATCTTTAGCATTATTTATTTGAATTTTTAAATGCTTTCTATATTCTTCATTATTTGCAACCATATATAATTTTTCTATATATTCATTATTATTATCAGCTGTTAAATCTGTAATATTAGCTTGATTATATATAGCTTCAGTAAATTTATCATTAAGTGTTTTACCTTTATAATGAGGCATAGGGACACCACATAAAAATGCATCATAAGAAGTATTAGAACCTGAATAAGTATTAATATCCAAACAAACATCTGCACTATGAGTTAATTCTAAATATTCTAAATGATTTAATCTAGGAATAAAAATAATTCTATTACCATATTGAGTTAAATTATTTAAAATTCTATTTTTTAGTAAATTAGTTAATTCTATACTTTTATCTTCAATAATTCCTATAATAGCTTTAGGATCTCTTTCTAAAATTCTACCAAATAAAATATCATGTTCTGGTAAAAGTTTTCTAATATTTTGGTTATATAAATATAGTTTTTTATCTTTTCTAATATATCTATATTTAAAATCTTCATTTTCAAATCTTGTTTTCAGTTTTTTGTAAAAAACTGGTATTTTTTCCATTAAAACTAAATCTTCTGAATAATATTTATCCCAATCATCTGTTTCTAATTTTTTTGAAGATATATAATAATCCATTGTTTTTATACCAGAAGTTACCGAAGTTCCCCAACTAGTAACTTGTATTTTTGCTGGTTTCAAAAAAGGTAGAAAATAATTAAAACAATCAGAACCAACTTCCCAATGGTGTAAAATATCAATTTTACAAGCACTAATTATACTAGCTGAATAATATAAATCATTACAATTAATTTGTATATAATCAATATCTTTCGCTCTTAAATAAGGTCTGATTTCATTTAATCCTGTATTAAACTGGCAAATAATACTTATTTTAAAATCTCTTAAAGCTAATTTTTCTAAAAAAGCTCCCATACATTTAACAAAAATAGGTTCATGACCTTCTGAAACTATAAAAGCAACATGAATACGATCATTTTTTATATAATTTTGAGGAAGAGGTCTAAAAGTATTACTAAAAAGTTCATAAAAGCTTTGTTTTAATTCTAAATCATTTTCTCCATAAAATTTTAAAATATATGGTGGCATAAGATTTAAATTAACAATATCATTATAATCAAACTTATAATTAGAAAAATCTTTCTTTAAAAAATCTTTTAACTTAGCTTTATTTTCATGTATTTCACTGTTATTTTTAGCTATAATAGGTAATTTTAATAATTTAGCTAATTTATATATTATTTTATTAGCACTTCTATCATTTAAATTTAAATATATTTGTTGACTTTTTTTATAATCTCCATATACATCATAATAAAAATTACCTAGGTTATTATGTATAATAATATCATCAGAGAAAGTTATAGCTTTTTCATAATTTCTTAGTGCTTTTTCATTATCATTTTTTAATTTATAAGTATTTGCTATATTATTATAAGTTTTATCGCTATAAGGATTTACTTCTAGTGCTTTTTCGTAATTATAAATAGCTTTATCTAATTCTCCAAAATTAATCAAAGCGTTAGCAAAATCATTATAACAATCAAAATTTTTAGAATTTATTTCAATAGCTTTTTCATAATTATAAATAAATTTTTCTTTATTACCTATAACAGCATAAAAAGTACCTAAAAGAGCTAATAAAACATCATTATTAGGAAATTTTATCAAAGAATTTTCTGTAAAAGAAATAGCTTTATCTAATTTATTCATTTTAAAAAGAACTTTAGCCATATTTACATAGTTAAAAACTTCTTCTGGTTGTTTTTCTAAAGATTTTTCTAAATAAAAAAAAGCTTGTTCGTTTTTTTGCAATAAAAAAGAAATTATACCTAAAGCTGGTAAAACAGATGCATTATCAGGATCATATTGTAAAACTTTTTTATAAATTATTTCAGCTTGAATAATATTTCCTGAAGTTTGAGCTTTTATACCTTCTTGAATAAGATCATTTAAACTCATTTGTTCATCATTATCTAAAGACATTTTCCAACTCTTCTAAATTTTTTTCTATAATTTCACCAGTTTCCATATTTTTTATTCTAATAATATTTTTTTCAAACTCATTAGAACCATTAGTAATTACAAATTTAAAACCTTTTCTATCGGCATATTTCATTTGTTTATCTAATTTCTTTTTCTCATTAAAAAGTTCTACTTTTATACCTTTAGAACGCAAATTCATAGCTATTTGTAAGTATTTTTCTTTATAATTATCATCTAACATAAGTATTAAAACTGTAGCAGGAGTTGCTTTTTTTTCTAAAAGTTTAAGTTCTTCTAAACCATCTAAAAGTCTATCCAAACCAACAGATGCACCTACACCAGCTATTTTATTAGTACTATACAAACTAGCTAAATTATCATATCTACCACCAGAGCAAATACTACCTAGTTCTGGAAGTTTATTTAACATTGTTTCAAAAACTGAACCAGTATAATAATCTAAACCTCTTGCAATACAAAGATCTATTTTTAAAGTGTTATAACCTAATGATTCAAATGTTAAAACAAATTCTTCAATATTTATTACCCCTTTTAAAGCTTGTTCATTATTTTTAAATCTTTCTTTTAGAGTAGCTACTATTTCTTTATTTGTTCCTTTTATTTTTATAAAAGATAAAACATTTGTAGTTTGTTCTTCTGTTAAACCTACTTTTTCTGTAAGCTCTTGAATTATTTTATCTTCTGATTGTTTATAAATTTTATCTATTACTCTTAAAACTTCTACAGTTTTATCTTCAAGGTTTAATTCTTTCATCAATCCATTTAAAATCATTCTATTATTAAATCTAATAGTAAATTCTTCAGAACCAATTAAACTTTTAACCACATTATGAATAATTATACCTATTTCTATATCAGAAAAATTAGTTTCTGTACCCAAAATATCAAAATCGCATTGATAAAACTCTCTATATCTACCTTTGCTAGTATTTTCACCTCTCCAAACAGGTGCGATATGATAAGCTTTAAAGGGCATACCTAATTCATTATAATATTGTGAAGTAAACCTAGCTAAAGGAACTGTTAAATCAAATCTTAAAGTAACATCTCTACCACCATTATCATTAAATCTAAAAAGTTGTTTATCTGTTTCATCTCCTCCTTTACCCAAAAGAATTTCTGTATATTCTACACATGGAGTATCAATTGGAGCAAAACCAAAACTTTCAAAAGTTCTTTCTATAATACCAATCATTTTCTTTTTATTTAACATTAAATCTGGTAAAAAGTCTCTAAATCCTTTTAATGTTTTTGGTTGTATTATTTTATTCATAATCAAATCTAATTAAATTTTTAAATATTATCTTAATTTTTTATTTTTTAATTATACTAGAATTACTAGTAATTTATTCTAAAATGATATTTTATTTTTAAAACAAAGTATTTTTTTACACCTTATAGGGTATAATTAATTATATAAAGACTATTTTTACACCTTATAGGGTATAAATTATTTATGTGCACCAATAAAATATTATCTAAATTTTTAAAAGAAAAAAGAAAAGCTGTAAATTTAACTCAAATTGAATTATCTTATAAATCTGGAGTTGGATTAAGATTTATAAGAGAATTAGAGCAAGGAAAAAAAACACTTAGAATAGATAAAGTAAATCAGGTATTAAAACTATTTGGATATGAATTAGCTCCAAATCTTATAGATCGTAAGGAATTTTTAGATGAGGAGAGCTAAAGTATTCATGTATGAGCTATTAGCTGGTGAATTAAAAGAAGATGAAAATGGCTATACTTTTATTTATGATGAAAATTATTTAAAATTACCTAATAAAGAAGCTATAAGTTTAACTTTGCCTATTTCAAATAAAATTTATAAAAGTAAAATAATGTTCCCTTTTTTTGATGGTTTAATACCAGAAGGTTGGTTATTACAAATAGCAGAAAAAAATTGGAAATTAAATCCTAGAGATAGAATGGGATTACTCTTAAAATGTTGCAAAGATTGTATAGGAGCTGTAAGTATTATAGAAATAAATGATGAATAAATGTTTATATTGCTATGAAAATTTAGAAATAAATGATTTTCATGAAAATTGTAGTAAAAAATTTTTTGGGAAAAAAAATCCACCTGAATTACCTTATACACTTAAGGATATGATTTTATTAGCAGATAAAGTAATAAAAAGTCAAAGTTCGGTTACAGGTGTACAAGCAAAATTATCTTTGAATATAGAAAAAATAAATAAAAAAAATATTCCTGATAGATTTACCATAGTTGGTTTATGGGGAGAATATATTTTAAAACCTCCTACAAAACAATATAAAAATTTACCAGAATTAGAAGATTTAACTATAAAATTAGCCGAAATAAGCAAATTAAAAACTGTTAAACACTCTTTAATAAGATTAAAAGATGGTAATTTAGCTTATATAACAAAAAGAATGGATAGAAATAAAAATAATAAAATTCATTTGGAAGATATGTGTCAATTAAGTGATAAATTAACTGAAAATAAATATATTGGTTCTTATGAACAAATAGCAAAAATTATTCAAAAATATTCTTTAAATCCATTTTTAGATACACTAAATTTTTTTGAATTGATATTTTTTTGTTTTTTAACTGGAAACTCAGATATGCACTTAAAAAATTTTTCTTTAATTAAAGAAGGGCAAAATTATATTCTAAGTCCCGCTTATGATCTAGTACCATCTAGTTTAATAGTAATAGAAGATAAAGAAGAATTAGCACTTACACTTAATTCTAAAAAAAGAAAAATAACTAAAAAAGATTTTATTATTTTTGCTAAAAACATAAAAATAGACGATAAAAGTATTAATAATATTTTTGATAAATTTATTAAATTAATACCTAAATACAAAGATATAATTGAAAAATCATTTATTTCAGATGAATATAAATTATCTTATTTTAAATTAATTACAAAAAGAATTAATTTATTTTTATAATGCAATTAAAATTTTTTAATTGCACAAAAAACCCTAAAAAATACATCCTAAAAAATAAATGAATATAAACTAATAAAATATTATTTAGTTTTATAAGGTTATTTTATGAAAAATTATATAAAAAATATATTTATAGTTTTTTTAGCTTTTATTGTAGTTTTTGTTTCTGAAGGCTCTGCTTTTGCAGAAATAAAAGATGACTATAAACTAGAAGAAAAATCTTTTTTTGAAGAATATGATAATAAAATTTATACTACTAATAATGAATCAAGTGAAGAAGTATCTGGGTTCATTTGGTTATTTAGCTTTCTTATACCTGGATTAGGTCAAACATTACTTGGAAATTATACCAGCATATTTGCTTATATTATTCCTATAATAATAGGACTTTTAATACTAAAAGGATTATGGGATATAACTACATTACCTGGAGACAACTTTGCAGGTGTATTAACTATACCTTTAATGGGAGTAGATTTAGCGATACTATTAGTACTTTACATCATTAACTTAATAGAAGCTGGTTTATTAAATATCGAAAAAACAAAAAACAACAAAAATCCTGTTAAAAGAGAATTTGAAAACAAATCTTTAGAGAAATCTATTATCCTTAAAAATATAACTTCTATAGAAGTATTTAATTTTTAAATTATTTTAAAAGCTATAAAAGATAGATTTTTTAATCTATCTTTTTGATTCTACAAAACTTTTATATTTTATAATCTTTTCAAATAATTTTTCTCTCTCAGTTTTTAATTGCTCATCGGATAATTCTGAATTTTTTATCATTTCTTCTAATGTATAAATTTCTTTTTTTAGCTGCATTTCTTCAGGTAAAATACCCGCATTTTTTAATATTTTATAAGATGCTCTTAAATCTTCTGGTACAAAAGTTTCATCTTCAAAAACTAAAGGTTTATTCATAAAAGATAAATCGTCTAACTCACCTTTTCTGACAGCTTCTTGTAATTTTATTTCAGCTATTTTATCTAAAAAACTCATATTTTTTACTTCTCTATTCATTATAAAAGAATATTTTAAGGAGTAAAACAAAATAATTTAGTTGGGGTTTGAAAAAACAAACCTAATTTTGAATAACCCCTTTAAATTTAATTATATCTAATATTTTTATAAAAAATTAAAAAAATTAAAAGTATGCAAATTCTAGTATCATTAAGAGTATAATCTGTTAAATTAAAAGTAAAAAATAATATTAGAATTAAAAAGCCTAAATGATATTTTTCTTTATAAAAAGATAGTATAAGCTTAAAATAAGCTAAAAATAATAATAAAGCTCCCAAAATACCACTTTCTAGTGTTGTTTGTAAAATCCAATTATGAGCATGTGGGATATATTGCAAAGTTTTTGGTTTATATGCTGGATAAACAAAATCATAGTTTAAAATTCCTATACCATTAGGAAAATCTAAAATAATATTGGATATAATTTTCCAGGTTTCTATTCTTAAATAATTTGAATGATTTGAAAAATCAAAAATACTTAAAATAAGCTCTTTATAAGCATTAAAGTTAAAAATTAAAAATGGCAAAAATAAGGTAAATAAGTAAAAATAATACTTTGATAACTTATATTTCTTAAAATATAATAAAAATAAAAATATTAACCCTAAAATTAAAGTTAAAATACCTCCTCTAGATTTCGTCATAAAAATAGCTAAAAATTGAGTAAATAAAGCTATTTCATAAAAATAATATTTAATTTTAAAATCTTTTTTTTCTTTAATAAAAAAAAGAGTCATAAAAAAAGTAATAATAAGATAAATAGACATAATATTAGGATTCATATTAAAAGAACTAGCTTTATTTATACCTTCATATAATTGAAAATTTAATAAGTATTCTTCTGCACCATAAATATTATATTTAAAAAGTTTAAAACTAGATATTAAATTAAAAAATGAAAGCATTCCAATTATAGATAATATAAATCCAGAATAAATTAAATATTTTGGTAAATCTTGGTTAAATTTACTAGATAAAATTAATTGATTATTATTAGAGAAAACCTCAGAGCTCCGCTCTGGGGTTTCAGGGGTTACGGGAGCATAGCCCCCGACCCCTTCCTCCTGTGTGGTTGATACCCCGTAGGAGGTCTTAAATTTATTTTTAAAATAATAATTTAAAGATGAATATAAAAGTAAATAAATAAAATAATGTCCTATAAAACCTATAAAATGCAAAAAAGGATGATTTACTAATATAAGTTGAATAATTGAAACTAAAATAAAAGAAAAATATAAATAATAATATTTTTTATCTATTAAAATAAAATTAGTAATTTTAGATTTATAAATAACTGAAATAATAAAAGATATTAATAATATTCCTGATAAAGTAAGGTTTATTGGTAATAATAATATTGCTAAATATATTAATTGAATCAACTATTTAATATTATTTCCAAAGGAAATCTATACCTACAGATGAGATTCCAGTTGCAGCTGAAATAGCTAATCCAACGTTACCTTTTGAGAAACCAGTAACAGCTGAAACAGCATTAAGACCAATTTGTACTTTAGCTTTTAATTTATGAGAATCTGTTTCATTTTTATTTTTTAAAACCATTATATTTTTTGCTATAGTATAAGAGCAAGATGCTGTATTTAAATATGGTGCTGCTTTTGTTAAGCCAGCATTTACTTTAGATACAGTTGGATTATTTCCTATAGCAATAGCAGCAGAAACTAATTTTGTTTTTTCTAAATATTCAGAGGTTTTTGCTAAATTTGGTACTATTTTATTTATAACAGGCAAAGCTTTTACAGAATTATGAGTATCACTTAAAACTTTTGGGAAAAGTGCAATTTGAGCAGGAGCTTGAACAGCACCAGTAGCAGCTAAACTTATACTAACAGCATCATTTATAGGCTTAAAAACTGTTTTTTCAATTGGGTTTTTATTATCTTTTTTATCTGTTTTTTTACCATCAGAAGGTTGAGAAGAAGCAGCTTGTGGAGGAGCTACTTTTTTAGGCTCGTTATTTTCATCTTTAGTTATTTGAACTGGTTTAACGCCAACTTGCATAAATTCACTTTTATAAAATAAAACTTATATAAAAACATTGTATTATTTTTTTATAAGATCTTGCTTTATTTTTTATAAAAAAATACATCTTTTTATTAAATAGTTTTTAATATACAAAATTATTACTTATTTAAAATTCAGGTTATACTAAAAAAAATTAAAATGTTGGAATAAATAAAATGGAACCTATTAATTTAAAAGAAATATTAGAAGCAACAGAAGGTAACTTAATATCAGAAAATAAAAATGAAAATAATATTTTTAATAATGTTTCTACAGATACTAGAAATATAAAAGAAAATGATTTTTTTGTTCCATTAAAAGGAGAAAATTTTAACGGACATAATTTTATACAAACAGCTTTTGAAAAAGGAGCTTCAGGAACTTTTATTCAGAAAGGAGAATATCAAAATGAACTTAATTCTGAAAAATATTTTATAGAAGTTGAAAATACTTTAAAAGCTTATCAAAATATCGCAACTTTTTTTAGAAAAAAATTTAACCCTTTTATTGTAGGAATTACTGGTAGTTCTGGTAAAACTTCTACTAAAGAACTTTGTTATGCTTTTTTAAAACAGTTTTTTAATTGTTATAAAACACCTGAAAATTTAAATAATGAAATAGGAGTACCTAAAACTATTTTAGAGATGAATAAAGAACATAAAATAGGAATAATTGAGATGGGAATGAGAGGAAAAGGTCAAATAGAAGAATTAGCAAATATAGCTTTACCTGATATAGGTATTATAACTTGTGTTGGATCTGCACATATAGAATTATTAGGATCTAGAGAAAATATAGCTTTAGCAAAATGGGAATTAGCTGATTATCTATTAAAAAATAATAAAAAAGTAATAATACCAGCTCATGATGAAGAACTTTCAAAAATAGCTAAAAATAAACTTAATATTTTAACTATTAATTTAGAAAAAGATGATAATGCTCTTTTATATATGATTAAAAATTATTTTGAAAATAATAAGCAATATTTTGAGTTTTTTGATAACACAACAAAAAAAATACATAAGGTTTTATTATCAGTTTCAGGAAAACATCAAATTTCTAATGCTTTATTAGTATTAGCTTTAGCAAAAGAATTAAATATTACTTATCCAGATTTTATAGATTTAAGTTTTGAAAAACTTTTTGGAAGAAGTGAAGAAATTAAAATTAGAAATTTAAATATTATAAATGATTGCTACAATGCAAACTTAGAATCTATGAAAGCATCTATAGAAACATTTATAGATATGCCTTCTAAAAATAAAAAAGTTATTGTATTAGGAGAAATGAGAGAATTAGGTGATTTTTCTTTAAGTTCTCATGAAGAATTAGGTGAATTTTGTTCGAAATTTGATTTCGATGAATTAATAGTAATAGGTGAAAATGCAGAAGGCATAAAAAATAAATTTACTAAAAAAGTTACTTTTTTTAAAGAAAATAAACAAGCTGGTTTGTATATAAAAGAAAAATTCAATACTGAAGAAATTGATATTTTAATAAAAGCTTCTAGAGGAGCAAAATTAGAAGAAGTAATAGAAACTCTAAAATTTGATTAAGATCAATTTTTTTATTATCTTATAGCAATACATTTTGGCTAAAAAATTCATATCATTTTTATAACATGATAGATGGAAATTTTTATGTCAGAAAAAAATTATAAAATAATAGATGGAAATGAAGCTACTACTTTAGTAGCACATAAAATAAATGAAGTAATAGCTATTTACCCAATTACCCCTGCTTCTTCAATGGGGGAATTAGCAGATGCTTGGTCTGCAATAGGAAAACCAAATATTTGGGGCTCTGTACCAAAAGTAATAGAGATGCAAAGTGAAGGTGGTGCAGCAGGAGCTATTCATGGTGCGTTACAAACAGGCTCTTTATCTACAACTTTTACAGCATCACAAGGTTTATTATTAATGCTTCCTAATATGTATAAAATAGCTGGAGAGCTTACTTCAACTGTTTTTCATATAGCAGCAAGAACAGTAGCAGGTCATGCTTTATCTATTTTTGGAGATCATAGTGATGTAATGTCAGCTAGAGGAACAGGTTTTGCAATGTTATGTTCTTCTAATGTTCAAGAAGCTATGGATTTTGCTCTTATATCACAAATAGCTTCTTTAGAATCAAAAATACCTTTTATGCACTTTTTTGATGGGTTTAGAACATCTCATGAGCTAAATAAAATAGAAACTTTACAAGATGAACAAATTTTAAAACTTATAAATGAAGAACATATTAGCGAACATAGAAAAAGAGCTTTAACTCCTGATAATCCATTTATTAGAGGAACCGCTCAAAACCCTGATGTATTTTTTCAATCTAAAGAAAGAGCTAATATTTTTTATCAAAAATGCCCTGATATAGTTCAAAAAGCTATGGATAATTTTGCAGAAGTAACTGGAAGAAAATATAAAGTTTTTGAGTATTATGGTCATGAAGAAGCGGAAAGAGTAGTTGTAATAATGGGTTCAGGATATGGTGCAGTATATGAAACTATTAATAAATTACTAAAAGATGGTGAAAAAGTAGGTGTAATAAAAGTAAGATTATATAGACCTTTCTATAGTAAAAAATTTGTAGAAGCTTTACCAAAAACAGTAAAAAGTATTGCTGTTTTGGATAGAACAAAAGAAGCTGGTAGTTCTGGAGAACCATTATATTTGGATTGTATTCAAGCAGTTTTTGAAAATAATACTAAAAAATGGAAAGAATTTGGAAATTTACCAAAAATAGTTGGTGGTAGATATGGTTTATCTTCTAAAGAATTTACACCTAGTATGGTAAAAGCAGTTTTTGATAATTTGAAACAAGAAGAGCCTAAAAATAATTTTACCGTAGGTATTATAGATGATGTTTCTTTTACTAGTTTGGAAATGGATAAAAACTTTAAAGTAGATAATGAAAATGTTTATGAAGCCTTATTTTATGGTTTAGGTTCTGATGGTACAGTTAGTGCAAATAAAAATAGTATAAAAATGATCGGAGAGCATACTGATAATTATGTTCAAGGTTATTTTGTTTATGATTCTAAAAAGTCTGGTTCAACTACAATATCTCATCTAAGATTTGGAGAAAATCCTATAAATTCTACTTATTTGATAGAAAATGCTGATTTTATAGCTTGCCATCAATGGAATTTTTTAGAAAAAAATAATGTTTTAGAAAAAATAAAAGAAAGAGGTACTTTTTTACTCAATGCTCCTTATTCTCAAGAAGAAGTTTGGGATAAAATACCTTATGAAATACAAGAAGCTATTATAAATAAGAAAGTAACTTTTTATTCTATAGATGCCGATAAAGTAGCAAAAGAATGTGGTTTAGGTCATAGAATAAATACAGTTATGCAAACTTGTTTCTTTGCTATCTCTAATATTTTACCTCCAGATGTAGTTATAAAAACTATAAAAGAATCTATTATAGAAACTTATTCTAAACAAGGAAAAGAAATAGTTAGAAGAAATATTTTAGCTGTGGAAAAAAGTATGGATAACTTATTCCAAATACAAGTACCTGAAAAAGCTGATAGCAATTTAAATTTAAAAAGCTATGTTGATGAAAAAGCACCAGAATTTGTAAAAGAAGTATTGGGTAAAATAATGTCAGGTAAAGGAGATGAACTTCCTGTAAGTTTATTCCCATACGATGGAACTTACCCTTCTGATACTACAAAATGGGAAAAAAGAAATTTGGCAGAAGAAATACCAGTATGGGATCCAGATGTTTGTATTCAATGTGGTAAATGTGCCTTTGTATGTCCTCACAGCGTAATAAGAACAAAAGTTTATGAGAAAGAAGAATTACAAAATGCACCTAGTACTTTTAAATCTCATAAAGCTAAAGTTAGAGAGTGGGAAGATAAAAAATTTACTATTCAAGTAGCTCCAGAAGACTGTACTGGCTGTGCTATTTGTGTTGATGTCTGTCCAGCTATTAATAAATCTGAAACTAGATTAAAAGCTATTAATATGATGCCTCAACCTCCATTAAAAGAAGCTGAAAAAGAAAATTGGGAGTTTTTCTTAAATATTCCAGAAATAGAATTAAATGAAGTTGAAATTACCCATATTAGACAACAACAAATGCAAAAACCTTTATTCGAATTTTCTGGTGCTTGTACTGGTTGTGGAGAAACACCTTATTTAAAACTTTTAAGTCAATTATTTGGTGATAGAAGCGTTATAGCTAATGCTACTGGTTGTTCTTCTATTTATGGAGGAAACTTACCTACTACACCTTGGAGTAAAAATGCTGATGGTAGAGGTCCTGCTTGGTCTAACTCTTTATTTGAAGATAATGCTGAGTTTGGATTAGGAATGAGAGTTTCTATTAATAAATTAAAAGAAAATGCAGAAAATTTATTATTAGATTTTTCTGAACAAATAGGAAATGAACTAGCTTTTGCTATTATGACTTCAGAACAAAAAACTAATGCACAAATAAACGAGCAAAGAGGAAGAATTTTAGAATTAAAAACTAAATTAAGAGAAATAAATACTCCTAAAGCTTTTAAATTAATAGAATTAGCTGATTATTTAGTTAAGAAAAGCGTATGGATAGTAGGAGGAGATGGTTGGGCTTATGATATAGGCTTTGGAGGCTTAGATCATGTATTAGCAAGTGGAGAAAATGTTAATATTTTAGTTCTTGATACCGAAGTTTACTCTAATACTGGTGGTCAAATGTCAAAATCTACACCTTTAGGTGCTATAGCTAAATTTGCTTCTGGAGGTAAAATTACACCTAAAAAAGATTTGGGTATGCTCGCTATGAGTTATAATAATGTTTATGTTGCTTCTGTAGCTTTTGGTGCAAGAGATGAACATACTTTAAGAGCATTTCTTGAAGCTGAAGCTTTTGATGGCCCATCTATAATAATTGCTTATAGTCATTGTATTGCACATGGTATAAATATATCTAAAGCTTTAGATAATCAAAGAGCCTTAGTAGATTCTGGACAATGGTTATTATATAGATATAATCCAAGTAATTTTGAAAAAGGTAAAAATCCTCTAAGTTTAGATTGCAAAAAACCTAATTTACCTCTAAAAACTTATTTAGGTATGGAAAATAGGTTTAAAGCTTTACAAAAAATGTCACCTGAAGAAATGAATAATTTCTTGAAAAAAGCTAAAGATTTAATAGATGAAAAATGGAATTTTTATTCTAATCTTGCAGAAAAAGACTTACATCATGAACATATAGAAGATCATTCTAAAAAGGAGAAACACTCATGGATTTAACTACTAATTATTTAGGATTAACATTAAAAAATCCTTTAGTATCTTCAGCATCCCCTCTTACTGAAAATTTAGATAATATCAAAAAATTAGAAGAAGTTGGTATATCTGCTGTAGTATTTCACTCTCTTTTTGAAGAACAAATTATTCATGAATCTGAAAGTTTACATCATCATATTACTTTTGGTTCGGAAAGTTTTGTAGAAGCTCTTTCTTATTTTCCAGAACCTCAAGATTTTCATATAGGAATAGAAAGATATTTAAATAACCTTTCAAAAGCTAAAGAAAGTGTATCCATTCCTATTATTGCTAGTTTAAACTGTAAATCTTTAGGTAGTTGGATAGAGTTTGCAACAGAAATTGAAAAAACTGGAGTAGATGCTTTAGAATTAAATATTTATAATATCCCAACTGATTTTAATGTAAGTAATTTAGATATTGAAAATAGTTATATTAATATCGTTAAAGAAATAAAATCAAAAGTTAATATCCCAGTAGCAGTTAAATTAAGCCCTTATTTTAATAATATGGCTTATATGGGTAAAAAATTATCAGAAGCTGGAGCAGATGCTTTGGTTTTATTTAATCGTTTTTATCAACCTGATATAGATATAGAAAATCTAAAAATGAAACCTTCTTTATCTTTAAGTTCTTCAATAGAAAATAGATTAGCTCTTACTTGGATTGGTATTTTATATGGAAATATAAAAGCAGATTTAGCTGCAACTAGTGGAATTCATACAACAGAAGATGTAATTAAATTATTAATGGCAGGTGCAAATGTTACTATGATGTGTTCTGCTTTATTAAAAAATGGAATACCTTTTGTAAAAACTATGCTAAAAGATTTAATTATGTGGTTAGAGCATTTTGAATATCATTCTGTAAGACAAATGCAAGGTAGTATGAGTAAAAAGAAAGGTCGTAATGCTTTAGCTTTTGAAAGAGAGCAATATATACATACCATTCAAACTTTTAGTATGGGTAAATTTTAATCTTATATAATTCCTCGAAGCTCTGCTTTGGGGTAATGAGCAGATTTGGTGTTACATTCCCAGTCCCCAGCCTTCTTCTGGGTATTAAACACCGAAGAAGGTCTTAATTTTATTATAGTATTAAAAAAATTTTCTCAAAAATGTTTTGATTTGTTATAATTAGAAACCTATTAGTATATTTTCCTTTTTAAATAATGAGTAAAAAAATTAGTGTTCTAATTGTATCAAATCCTAAAGATATAAATTTAAAAAACTGTTTGGAAAGTGTTTTAAATCAAACTTTAAAACCATTTGAAATAATATTATTAGATAATTCAGATTATGAAAATAGTAATTATAATAATATTAAAAGTTATTTAGAAAATAATTCTAATATAATATATATAAAAAATAATTCTGATAACGAATACCCTAAAAACTTTAAAAAACTATTTGATATAGCTAAAGGTGACTATATAAAATTTTTACCATCTTATTCTTATTTAGAAAAATCAGCACTTGAAAAAATGTCTAATTATTTAGATAATCATCAAGATGTTACCTTAGTAACTAGTAAAAGATTATTATATTATAAAAATAATAATATAAAAATAAAAATGTATGTAAAAGAAACGGAACCTATACATGAAAAAACAGATATTTTAAATGGTAAAAATATAATTAAAAAACTTTTGAGTAATTTTATTAATAATATTGGTGATTTATCTAGTACTTTATTTAGAAAATCAGATATTAGTTTTAACCTTTTTGAAAATGAGGGATTTATTCATAAAATTTATCCAGAACTACTTACTTGGATTCAATTATTAAAAAAAGGAAATCTTGCTTTTATAAATGAGGATTTAATTTATTCAGATTATGATTATTTTTATAGTAAAAATAATTCAACTCTTGAAAAAGAAATAGATTCTTTAATATTTAGCGATTTATTAAAAAATGAATTTGAGCTTCATGATAAATTGAAGTTTATTAATATAGCAATAAAAGAATATGAAACTTTAGAAAATAAAGGCTTAATAAAAAATATAGATATTGCTTTTAAACAAATGAAAACTCAAAAAATTAATAAAAATAAGTCTGTAAGTATTATAATAGTTACATATAACTCTATGTCAACTATAGAAGAATGTATAGAAGGTGCTTTAAGTAATTTAGATGATAATGATGAAATAATAATTGTAGATAATGATTCTAGAGATAATACTCCTAATTACTTAAAAACATTAGAAAAAAATAAACAAATAAAGGTTTTTTTAAGTAAAGAAAATTTAGGTTTTTCTAAGGGTGTAAATTTAGGTATAAAAAATTCTTCTAATAAAGATACTATTTTACTTTTAAATCCAGATGCTATACTTACAGAAAATTCTTTATCTAAAATGATTAATCATTTATATTCAGATGAAAAAATTGCTGCTGTAGGACCAATATCTGATGGAACTGTTCATTTGCAAAATATATTAGCATATATATCAAGATTATTTTTAAATTTACGCTTAAATTTATCAAATTTATCAAATTTAGTATACCATATATTTAAAAATGATTTGATTGATGCAAAATTATTAATAGGCTTTTGTATGTGTATCAAAAAAGATCTTTTAGATAAATACGGTTATTTAGAAGAAACTTTATTTGTTGGTTCAGATGATTTAGAACTTTGTTGGAGATTAAAATTAAAAGGATATGACTTTAAAGTTTGCTTAGATACTTTTGTTCACCATGTTGGTAGAGTTTCTTTTAAAACAACTGGTAAAGAAAAAATGAGAGAATTAGATAAACAAGCATTTGATGCACTGATAAAAATATTATTTGACTATTATGGAAAAGATAATATTCCAACTCAAGAAGAATTATGGGAAATAAATTGGTTTGGGTTACCTTTTATAGATAAATTTAATTCATTTAAAGAACCTAATCATATAGAAAAATATTCTAAATTAGCTTTTAATGCTGTTGAAAATTTATATAAAAATAATATTTTTGATTTAAATGAAAATACTTATAATAGTTTTATAAATTTTCATCAGATACCTTTAAATAATATTTTTGATAAAGATGAATTAGAAAGAAAACTTTTTATTTTATCTGCAGTTGAAAATATTTCTTATAATAATAATCTAAGTAGATTTGATACTGTAAATTTATATATAAATAATTCTCTTAAAAGTTATGGCTTAATAAAAGGAGTAGCAGAAGGTTTTAATAAGTATTTTGATTATAATATAAAAATTGATACTAATAACTATTATAAACCTTTAGTTTCTGTAATTTTATATTCTAAAGATATAGATACCTTTAAAAACTCTTTAGAAAGTATTTTGAGGCAAACATATAAAAATATAGAAATTTTTGTTGCAAATAACTCAAAAATTATTGAAAATGATGTTAAAGAACTAGAATCTTATTATAATAAAAAAATAAATTTAGTAAATCATGAAACAAATAATTATAGTGAATTTTTAGATATAGTGATAAAAAATATAAAAGGTGAATATATTAAAACTATTGAGGATAAAGAGTACCTTTTACCAGCATCTTTAGAAATATTAATTAAAGCTATTAAATATAGTGAAGATAATACTTCTATTATATTTGATAATTATTCTAATTTTTATTTAAATGATAATAATAGAAAAGATTATTATTTTAATTTTAATAAGTTAGAGATAATAAAATTAAATATAAATGAAAACGTTAATATATTATCATCTTCTTTAATAAAAAAATCTGAGCTAATAAAATTGGATAAAACTTTAAATAAAATGTCTTTATTTGACTTTTTTAATAAAGAAGCTTTAAAAAATAATTTATATAAAATAGATTTAACTTCAATAAATTTAAACCTTATAGAAGAAAACTTTAACCTAATAAATGAAGAAAAAAGGATTTATAAAGATTTAGCTTTAGATAAAATTTTTAAGTTTTTACCCATAGATAAAATTTTTAATATTGATGATAATAAAGAAATTTTAGATTTTATTTATTTATTAATTGAAAATAAAAATATATTACCAAATTTAACTATTAATTTAATAAATACTATAAAAAATAATATTAACTTAACTCAAGAAAAAAGAGAAATTATTATAAATACTTTATTAGGTAATAACAATAAAAAATTAATAGAAGAACATTTAAATAATTTGAATTTATTAGAAGAACATCTTATTAAAGATAAAATAAACTTAATAGATAATTATTTAAATTATATAGATAATATAAGTAAAATAGCTATTTTAAACTCTGAAAATAAACCAAATTTTGATTTTTATTTTAGTAATGATTATTCTTTATGTATAAAAAAAGATGATAAAGATGATGGACATATAATAATTTCAAGTGAATACCCTTATTCTATTATGAGCGAAAAATGGATAGATTTATTTAATAATAAAGCAGATCAAATATGGGTAAAAAATAATTTTACTAAAAAATTATATTCAACTATAGGAATAGTAAATAGTAAAATAAAAGTTGTTGGTTATAATATAAATGAAAATAAATTTGTAAAAAAAGAAAGAAAAAATTGTTTTGATAGGCTTAATAAAATTAATTTCTTAACTATAACTAAATTTAATGATTTTTCAGGAATAAAAGAATTAATAGATGCTTATAGTGAAGCTTTTAATAAAAATGATAATGTATGCCTTATTTTAGCAACTGATAAAATACATGATTATACAGAAAAATTAAATATAGAAAAATATATAGAAAGTAAGCCTAATTTAGCTGAAATTTTAATTTTTGATGATTTAGGTGATTTAAATTTAGTTGATGTATTAAATTCTTGTGATTTTTATATACAGCCTTATAAAATAGAAAATAGAGGTGAGCATATAATAAATGCTATGTTATGCGAAATTCCAGTTATTGTAACATCTTTAGGTTGTACAGAGGATTTTTGTACAGAAGAAAATTCAATCCTTATAAATGCAGAGCTTTTAGAAAAAGAAGTAAATTTTTTTGGTATAGATAATGATAATAAAAACTTGTTATATTTTGAAACAGATAAAGATGCTTTCGTTAATAAATTAAAAAATGCTTATAATTTAACTAAAGATGAATGTAATAATATGGGTAAATTAGCAAGAGAAAATATTATTAGTTTATATTCAAAAAATAAAATAGAAAGTAATATAATTTTAAATATTGAAGACTTAATTAAAACACCAATAACTAGAAAAGAAATTCAAAAAATAAAAAATGAGCTATATCAAAAATCTCAAGATCTTATTAAAAATAATAATTTTGAAGATTCCATAGAATATTTATCTGATTTATGTAAATATGAAAAAAATGATGAATATTTCTATTTACTCGGTCTATGCCAATATAAAACAGAAAATTTTGAAGATGCTATTAATTCTTTTTCTGAATATATGGAATTAGGTAGAATTAATAAAGAAATATGCTTAATGATGGCAGAATGCCTTGAAAATATAGGTTCAGATGAAGAAGCTTTATTTTTTAAGCAAAAAGCTAAAGAATTTTAATTAATATTTGTACTTTGGGGAACTATTATATTTAAAAATTTATGTCTTATTGCAATAGTTACTGGAGTAGTACCTATAGAATCACCATCAACTTGAACATGCATAGGCGGATCTGTTTTTATTACTACTTTAGAGGCTTTTATTATTTCACAAGCTTCATCAAAAGTTTCCTTAGTAAAAAAAGCCATGGTTAATAAGTCTCTAGAAAAATCATATCTATTTTGGCTTTTAAAAATTATTAGATCTAATAAACCATCATAAATACTAGAATCTTTCATTACTTTTATAGAGTTACCATAAGTACTAGAATTACAAACTATTAATTGATAAGACGGCATTTTTATTTTTTGTTTTTTACCATGTTTATCCCATATTGTAATTGAAGTATGAGCTTGTTTATGATTTATCATAGAAATTGGGCTAGTAGTAACAACTGCAACCAAACCAGCTATTTTTTTGAAATTAGAATCTACTTCGCTCATTACCTTAGCATCAAAACCAATGCCAACCATTAAAACAAAATATCTATCATTAATTAAGCCTAAATCTATTTTTTCACTATTTAATTCATTAATTACTTCTAAAGCTTTTTTATAACTAGAAGGTATTTTTAAATCTTTAGCCAAAACATTTGTTGTTCCAACAGGTAAAACACCTAATAGAGTTTCACTTCCTGCAAGACCTTGTATTATTTCATTTATAGTACCATCTCCACCAGATGAGATAACAACTGGATATTTATCTTTTATAGCTTTAGATGCTAATTCTTTTGCGTGTCCAGCATACTCTGTTTTAATTAAATCAACCTTCCAACCTTTTTCTTTTAAAAAATCAATTGCATTTTCAGGTTTATACGTAGTCCATATTTGCCCTGAGGTGGGATTGTGTATTAAAAGTGCTTTTTTCTCTAACATATATATTATTAATAAATTCCTAGTTCAAGATTATACTTTAAAATATATAACTTGCAAAAGATATATTATATTTTTTATTATTATTCTTAAATATCTATAACTATTGACATTTTCCTATCTTACATATTAAAGTTAAAAAGATTAATTACTTTAGGAATGAATATAATTTATAAATATGATTTTTAGGAGATTATTTGCTTTTATTTTTGATATATATGTATATTTTATTATTTACATAATATATCTAATATCTTTTAATAATTTAATAAATAAAGAAATAATTCAAAAAAACTCTATTTCCGATTTTAATTACTTTTTCATTTTTACTATAGTAATTTCTTTAATTTTTACTTTATTAGAAAATAAATATCATACTTCTTTTGGAAAAAAATTATTTAAACTTTCTGTTTTTTCAAATAGATTTATAGATCTTTTTGTTTTAAATCTATTTAAATCTGTTTTTATTATTTTTTTAAGTTTAAATCCTATAATTTATTATATAAAATATACTAACTTAGATGATTATAATTTTTATTATCTTTTACCTATTATAGCTTATTTAGCTTTATATTTAACTTATTTACCAAAAAAAGAACCTATTTTAGAAAAAACTTTAGATATAAAAATAACTAATTTAGAAATATCGAAAGGAAATCTTTTGATACGATATTTTTTTACTACTATTTTATTACTATTTTCTATAGCTATTTTTTATCCTAGTATAAATAAGTTAGAATATAATAAAATAAATACTGAAATTACTAATAAAATAAGTGAAATTAACTCTGAAATAGAAAGTTATCATTTAAAAAATCCGGATAGAAGTTACAAAGATATAGTTCAAGAAATAAAACTTAAAAATAAAGAACTTATTTATTTATCAGATTATGAAAAGGAAATTAACAAAAAAATATTTAAATCTAGTATATTAATAGATAAATTAGGTGATAAATTTATTTCTATGAGAGTTTTAGATATAAATGGAAATATAGTTAAAAATGATAAAATTTTATTAGATTAACTATTTTTTTCAAATCTTTTTATAATAAAAATGCTTATCTCATATAAGCTATATAAAGCAAAAGCTAATATACATTGAGTTATCATATCTACAGATGGTGTAACTATTGCTCCTACAACAAAAGAGCCTAAAAAAGCAAATCTTCTATTTTTAATAAGTTTTTCTGCATTTAATATTTTTACAAAAGAAAGAAAAATAAGTAATAAAGGAAGCTGGAAAATTAATCCTGTTGCTAAAACTAAGGTAGTAGAAAAAGAAATATAATTTCCTATGGAAATCATTGGTTTTATATTAGTAGGAGCGAATTCTACTAAAAATTTAACACCAAAAGGTAACATTAAATAATAAGAAAACAAGATTCCTATAATAAAAAGAAAATAAGATAAAAATAATAAAGGGAAAGAATATTTTTTTTCTTTTTTTGTTAGACCAGGTGAAATAAACCAATAAAGTCTATTTAAAATAACAGGAGAAGCAATAATTAAACCAGTAATAATACAAGCTCTCAAAGTTGCTGTAAAAGCTTCAGCAGGACTAGTAAAAATTAATTCTACATTTTTTATATTATTTGTTAGAGGTGCTGTTAAAAGATCTATAAGTTTATTATAAAAATAAAAACATAAACCAGAAGATAAAACTAAAGCTGAAATTGAAATTATAATAGCTTGTCTTAATTCTTCTAAATGAGCAGTAAAACTCATTTCTTTTTTATCTGTTACTTCATTTTCTATATTTTTTGTAATTTTTTCTGAGCTATCTTTATCAAGCTCATCATCATTTTTTAACATAATTAATTAGGACTAAATTATCCATAGTATGTTTCTCACATTAACAATTTTTTTATTCTATTAGAGTTAAATTTAATAAAAATTTATGGAACTTTTTGGTTTTTAATTACATCTATATTAATAAATAAACGTTTATTATTAAGGGTAAAAAAATTATAATTAAGGGTAAAATTATGAAAAAAAAATTTATTACAATAATGGCACTAACAATGTTTTTAGGCTCTTGTGGAGCTAAAGATCCTAGTTCAACAACAACTCCATCACCATCTATAACTCCGAATAATTCTACTAGTAGTATTGTTTCAACACCAACTTCAACACCTGCACCTCAAGAAGTTAACTATATAAAATTAAGAGAAAGTTTTGTTCAAAAAGCTAAAGATCTATTTTCTTCTATTAATTACAAAGGTTACGTTAAAATTTTAAAAGATGGTAATTCTATGAAATTTATTTATTTAAACGAAGCTGTTACAGGTAATTTTGTTGATGTTAAATTACACTATAAATCATTATGGATGGACATAGATAACAAAGATAATATTTCTTCAGAGCAAAAACCTTTATCTTCATCTGATCCAGAATATATTGATTTAAATAATAAAATAAATTCTATTTTTTCTGGTAAATGTACAGAGCAGTATTCTCAAGAAATTTTAAAAGATATTGATAAATATTCTGCTTATGATTATTTCAGATTAACTAAAGAAGGTTACAATGTTGAAGTAATATATGGTGGAAAAGAATACGATAGAAGTAGAGATATTATTTTAGATAAATATTATAAAACTTCTTACAGACTTAATTTAGATAAATGTGAAAGATTAAGTTTAAGTGTTGTTGAAAATATTGTAAGACCTGTTTATTATCCTAGCCCAACCCCTACACCATCATTTTAAAATAAATAAAACTACTTACTTGTAGCTTTTTAGCGTTGTTTTTATTATAAAAATAACGCTTTTTTATTAACTAAAAATATATTAATATATTAATATGTTAAAATTTAAAAACTATAAAATTTATAGTTTTTTCAAAAAATACAATTATATTTATTTAAGAGGTAAAAATGAAAAAATTACTCAGTTTATCTATTGCTATTACTTTTGGTCTTTTTTCTGCTTGTAATAATACAACAAGTAATGAACCCGCTAAAAAAGTTCATTATACTTATGAAGGAGAAGATGGGCCTTCACATTGGGGAGATTTAAGCCCAGAATGGAAATTATGTAAAGATGGTAAAGCTCAAACACCTATCGATATTGATACTAATTCAACTACTAAAACTAGTTTAAATCCTTTAACTTTTAATTATTCTGAAGTTCCATTAAAAATAATAAATAATGGTCATACTGTTCAAGTTAATTTTCCAGCAGGTAATTCTGTAAAAGTGAATGATAAAGAGTATAGTCTTTTACAATACCATGTTCATGTTCCTAGTGAACATAAAATTAATGGAAAGTCTTCTGATATGGAGTTACACTTAGTTCATAAAGCTTCTGATGGAGAATTATTAGTAGTTGGTGTAATGATTAATAAAGGTTCTAAAAATGATAATTTAAATTCATTTTTTGATAATTTACCAGAAAAAGAAGGTCCAGAAGTATCTAAAGATACTGTAAAATTTAATCCTTTAAATATTTTACCTAAAGATACTAAATATTTTAATTATTCAGGATCTTTAACTACACCAGCTTGTTCTGAAGGTGTAAATTGGCATTTATTACAATCATCAATAGAAGCCTCTGAAGAGCAATTAAATAAATTTTCTAAAATATATAAACTTAATTCTAGACCTATACAACCTCTTAATGGAAGAGTTGTAAAACAAGGTAATTAAAGGTTTTTTTTAGATTTAACAAAACTTTACAAGAAAAAACTTGGCAGTTTGGATCATGTTTTCGCTATAATTTATTTTATAGACTTCAAAACTTTTTAAATGAAGTCAAATAAACTAGATAAAAATCCAACTCATCCCCTTACAAGTTTTTTCTTTTTTTCTTCTTATAAAAGAGCACTGTTTTTTTATAGCTATAGTTAATATTTTATAGTTTACATTTTTTCAAAATCATATTCCCCTGAAACAGTCAGTTGCAACCCACTGTTTCATCTATAGACTAACTGACTCAAAAAATGTAAACCAATTCTTTTTGAGTATAATAATACTTCTTTTTAGATTTAACAAAACTTTACAAGAAAAAACTTGGCAGTTTGGATCATGTTTTCGCTATAATTTATTTTATAGACTTCAAAACTTTAAAAAGTTTCCATTCACGATTCACGAATAACAATTCACGAATATTATTTACTTTTACTACAATACTAAATCCTAAATAATTTTTACTTGATATAATATAGTATTTATTTTTCACAGTTTTATTTATTTTCGGAGGTAAAAATGGGATACAAATATGCAGTTTTAGGTGCAGGGATGCAAGGAACAGCTTGTGCTTATGATATGGCTAAATTTGGTGATGCAGACTCTGTAATACTTGCAGATATTGATATAGAAAAAGCAACAAAAGCAGCAGATAGAGTTAACACTCTTTTAGGTAAAAATATTGCTGTTGCTAAAAAAATAAATGTAAAAAATCAGGATGAAGTAGTTGAGCTTTTAACTGGTATAGACTCTTTTTTAAGTGCAACCTCTTATCATTTTCACTTAGATGTAACAAAAGCTGCTATTAAGGCAAAAGCTAATATGTGCGATCTAGGTGGTAATACAGACGTTGTAAGATCTCAATTAGAGTTAAATTCTCTTGCTAAAGAAGCTGGAGTTACAATAATTCCAGATTGTGGATTAATGCCAGGAATGGGAAATACCTTAGCTGTTTATGGTATGAGCAAATTAGATACTTGTGAAGAAGTTCAAATTAGATGTGGTGGTTTACCACAAAATCCTAAACCACCTTTAGGCTATAAATTAGTTTTTAATATTGGTGGTTTAACTAATGAATATTTTGGAAAAGCTTTTGTTTTAAGAAATGGAAAAGTTACTGAAATAGATACTTTTGATGAATTAGAAGAAATTGAATTTGCAGCACCAATTGGTAAATGTGAAGCTTTTACTACAACAGGTGGTACTTCTACTTGTCCTTGGACTTTTGAAGGTAAAGTAAAAACTTATGAATATAAAACTGTTAGATATAAAGGTCATTATGATAAATTTAAAACCATGTTAGATTTAGGTTTATTAGATACAGAACCAGTTAAAGTTGGTGAAGCTGAAGTTTCTCCAAGAGATTTATTTCATACAGTTGTAGCTCCTAAAATTGATTTTCCTGAAGATAAAGATTTAGTAGTTATAAGAGCTGTTTGTAAAGGTAAAAAAGATGGTTTGGATATGGAATTAGAATATGAAATAATTGATTTTCATGATGATAAAACTGGTTTTACTGCAATGGAAAGAACAACTGCATATCCTGCTTCTATAGTTGCTATTATGAATGCTAGAGGTGAAACTCCAAAAGGTGCTGTTAGCTTAGAAGTAGGAGTTGATGGTACAAAGTTTGTAACTGAATTAAGAAAAAGAGATATAAAACTTTCTGAAATAGAAAAAGTTTTTAAATAAAATAAAAAAGCTCTTGGTTTTCCAAGAGCTTTTTTTATACAAATTTTATACTGCTTGTTCTACAGGATAAACACTAACTTTTTTACGGTTGTGTCCCATACGTTCAAAAGTAACTTTTCCATCAGTAAGAGCAAAAAGAGTATAATCTCTTCCCATTCCTACGTTATTTCCAGGGTGCATTTCAGATCCTCTTTGACGAACGATAATGCTACCAGCTGAAACTACTTGACCACCAAAAACTTTTGTTCCAAGTCTTTTAGCGTTACTATCTCTACCGTTTCTGGTGCTACCCACACCTTTTTTATGTGCCATGGTTTTCTTCTCCTAATTTCTTATGCTTCAATTTTTTCAATCATAACTCTGGTGAAGTGTTGTCTATGACCATTTTTTCTTCTGTAGTGTTTTTTAGGTCTCATTTTGTAAACGATAACTTTTTGTTTTCTATCGTTTTTTACAACTTTACCAGTTACTTTTGCGTTAGCAACAGTAGGAGTTCCAACTTTTGTATTATCTCCGTTTGATACTAATAACACTTCATCAAAACTAACTGCTTCGCCTTCTTCTTTGTGGAGAAGTTCTACATCTACCCACTTGTTTTCTTCAACTTTGTACTGTTTTCCACCAGTTTTTATTACTGCGTACATCCTAAAAAAATTCCTTATTATTATAAATATCACAGGTTGCTACGTTAGGTGAGTAAAACTTCTTAATTACCGTAACATATGCAATATCCTTTTACTTAGATTAAGCTAAGTTGAGGATTAGGATTAAAAATTAAAATAATCCAATTTAAAGGTTAACATAAACTTAAGATAATAATAAGTTTTTTTTACAAATTTTATTCTTTTGTTTTTATAAAAATTTATACTGCTATATTGCTATGTTCAAACGAAACTTCTACGCCTTCAGAAAAATCAAATTTATATTCAGATAAAGCTTTGTAAGCACTTCTAAAACCACATTTTATTATTCTACCCATACTACTTTTTGATAGGTTAAAGAAATCTTCAAAAAACATTCCAGAATCCATAGGATCTGGAGAGATATAAATATAATCAACATCTGGATTGTAATATAAATGTTTTTGCATTTTTTCTAAAAGTTCATGCATTAATTCTTTTGGAAGATTTTTTTCTTCAAAAAATTCTTTAACATCATTTATAGCTTGTTCTTTAGAATCATTATTATCTCTAAAATCTCTTATTTTACTTTCAATTAATTGATAAATAGTTTGAACTAAAATAGAGGTTAAACCATAATTTATTAATGAACCATATTCTGGATTAAATTTATATGGTTGATGGGTATAAGATGAAATTATTAAATCTGCTCCTGCATCTTTTGCAATATGAGTTGAAAGAGTATATTTTATTTCACCATCAAAAATATATTTATCTTCACCTTTTATTTTCATTTTGTGTGGTCCAAAAATAACAGGTAAAGACATAGAACCTACAGCTGCTTCTGAAACTGGCACATCTGTTATATATTCAGCTTTTTTGGTAGGAGGAGATGGTAATTCCCTTGGTCCAAAAATAACTCTATTTGGATTATCTAACTCTGTACCAACTATATATAATTCTGCTGCTAAATTTCTAAAATCATTTGTAGGCATATTATTTTTTATATATTTACCTACGCTTTTGGTGTTAAATAATCCATTTATACCCAAAAAAGTTTGTATTACACCCTCAACACCTATATTTTTATATTTATAACTTCTAGCCAATGAATTAATTATAGAGTTTATGTTACTCATTAAATTTATTCCTAACATATCAGAGTAACTAATAGATTTTATAACATCTTTTTTATTATTTCTCAAAGATTCATATAATTGTTCTGGAGAAAAACCACCAGCTAATAAAGCTGTTATAAAAGAACCTGCACTAGAACCTACATAAACACTAACTTCACCTGCTTTTGGTTCGTTTTTATCTTTTAAAGCTCCGCCACCAAAAGAAAAACCAAATCTTTGCATAGCAAGCATAGCACCTATATGAAAACAAGCTGCTTTTACTGCACCACCACTAGCAACAAATGCTATTTTCTTTTTATTTTTTATTACTTTTTTTTCTTTCATAATTAATAAGCTAAAAGCTAAGGTTTTAAAAGTTAAAAGAATAATATCTTTTTACTTTTTATATAACACTTTAATTATATATCTTTTAGTTCAAAAACTTGTGTATTGTTAATTAAAGATAATTAAAGAAAGTTCAGAGTTTATAATAACAAGAGGGTGTCCAAAAAGACATTTTTTACGAAAAACATTGGTATCAAATACAGTATTTTCGTAGGGGAAAATAAAAAGGGGTGCTCGTTTTTGGACACCACCTTTTTTATATTGTTAATTTAATTTATTTACTAAAATTCTCTAATAATTTAGCAATAGCTGTTCTATTATAATCTTTAGCATAATCTAAAGCAGTTTTTCCATATTTATCTTTAATATTAACGTCAGCACCTTTTAAAAGTAAATATTCAACTATTTTTTTATCATTAGTAATCATTAATAATGTTTGACCATCATTATTAACTCCATTAATATCAGCTCCTTTTGAAATTAAAAAAGATACCATTTTTTTATTCATAGCATTTAACAATGGTGTGCTACCATAAGAACTTTTAGCATTGATATCAGCTCCCTTTTCTATTAATAAAGCCGCTATTCTTTTATCAAAAGTATTTAATAAAGCTGTAGTTCCATCTTTATCTTTAGCATTAACATCAGCACCCTTTTCTATTAAATATTCAGATAATTCTTTATTATAAGAATAAATTAGAGGAGTTTTACCACTATTATCTCTAGCATTAACATCAGCACCTTTTTCAACAAGTATTTTTGCTACTTCTTTACTAGGAGAATACATTAAAGGAGTTTTTCCATTATTATCTTTAACATCTAATTTAGCTCCTTTTGCTATAAGTAACTCTAATGCATCTTCATTAAAAGCATACATCACAGGTGTTTTACCTTCATTATCTTTAGCGTTAACATCAGCACCTTTTTCTAATAAAAGTTCATAAATATCTTCTGTAAAAGTGTACATAATAGGAGTTTGCCCCATATTATTTTTTGAATTTACATCTAAACCTTTATTTATTAACATTTCTGCAAGTTCAAAATCAAAAACTTTCATTAAAATACCATATCCAAAATCATCAACAATATTAGGATTAGCACCTTTTTCTAATAAAATACTAACCATTTCTTTATTAGCAAGTTCTACTGCATACAATAATGGTGTATAACCTTTTTGATAATCAGAAACATCTTTCTTTTGATTTAAATCTACTTTTCTATTTAAAATGTTTTTTAATAATTCTACATTACCACTTTTGATAGCATCAAAAACTTTTGAAGATAAATCTTCTTTAGGAGTTTCTTTTTTTACTGTAGTATTTTTAGGAGTTTCTTTTTGTTTAGCATCTTTTGCTTCTGCTATATGATTAATAGACAATAAGCTTAAAATTGAAAATAAAGCTAAAGTTTTTTTCATTAAATATTCCCTTCAAAATGTAATTTACTAGAATTAGATTATAACTTATTTTTCACCTATAAAAAACTCAGGATAAAATTCTTTTCCATAGTTACCCGTAGATTCTTTTAAAAGATTTAATATATCATTATTATCTATTCTTTTTTTATCTTTATTTTCTAAAATACGATCTATATAAGCATAAGTTAAGGATTTATTTTTTAAAATTTCTTTGCTATCAAAGGGTGGTTCTAGTTCTATACCAAAAGAAGAAAAACACCAATCATAAGCAGTTTTTGTTAGTTTTTTTACTAAAAAATCTTCTGGAGATAAATTTTTTGCAAAATTAAAAACTTGAGGTAAATATCTAAAACATAGATCCACTGAATATATTACATCAGCCGTTATTTTACCATTAAAATCTTGTAAAAATTCTTCTATTTTTGTATTATCTAATTCTCTTAAAATTACTAAATGAGTAGCACAATATAAATATTTAGCACTCCATAAACAAGCATCTATATTAAAATCTGGTGCTTTATAAGGCATTTCTAATTTATCTTCATGATAGTAATTTTCTAGAACTATTTTTAATTTAAATATATCATCTGCATCAAAATTTATTAGAGTATTTTCTATAGTAGCAGAACCTTTATTTAATAAATTAGTAAAAAAATTAGTTAGTCTAAAATTACTTTCTTTATTATTAGTTAATTCTAATTTTTTATCCATCTATTATCTCTAAATTATTATATTCAACTTTAGTTAAACATAAGCCTTCTGGTGGGGCTAAAAATTTTACTTTTTTTCTATCTTTTAACTTTATTAAATTCAATAAATCTTCTGGTTTTAAAATACCTTCACCTATATGTATAGTAGTTCCAACTAAAAATCTTACCATACCTCTCATAAAAGAATTTGCTGTAATATGGAATACTATTTCATCATCAATTATTTCTATTGTAGTACTAAATATTTCACATTCTGGGTTAACTCTATCACTTTCTTTAGAAAAAGCTGTAAAATCATGTTTTCCTAAAATACTAAGCCAAGCTTCTTTCATTTTATCAAAATCAAGCTTTTTTTTATAAAAACCAACACAATTATTTCTTAAAGCTCTTCTTATATCAGAATTTAATAATCTATATCTATAAGTTCTACTAGTAGCATCATATCTAGAATGAAAATCAAAATTAGCTTGAAAGGATTTTTTTACACTAACTTCTTTAATCATTAAATTATTTAATACATAAGAAAATTTTGAAGGTCTTATATCAATATCAGTATAAAAATTAACATACATATCCGAAGAACTAACTCCTGCATCAGTTCTACCTGCAAAAAGAGTATGAGGCGTATAACCTAAAATTATATTTAAAGCTTTTTCTAGTTCTCCTTGTACAGTTACTAATTTTTCATCATTTTGCTTTTGGCTACCGTTCAGGTTTGAACCATCATATTCTAAAATTAAACAAATATTTTTCATACTTACTAAAAAAATTATATTCACAAATCTAGTATAGGATAAAAAATATACTTTGATTAGTTAAATTTAGGTTGTTTTATGATCACTGTTCACTAAAAACTAATATTGTATAATTCTCTTTGTATAATTTTTGGGAATTTATTATGGCAATAAAAATAGGTATTATAAATCAAAAGGGTGGAGTAGGAAAAACAACAATATCAAATGCTTTAGCTTACCAATCATCTCAAATAAATAACTTAAAGACTCTTTTAATAGATTTTGATCCTCAGGCTAGTCAAACTATTTTATTAAGTTTAGAACCAAAACATTATCTTAAAGATCATGAAGCTAATATTGCAAAAATTTTTGAAAAAGTAGAAATTAAACCTTTAAAAATAAAAGAAAATCTTGATTTTATACCAGCTAATTTAGAATTAGCTAACCAATCTGAAAGCACTACTATTGGTAAAGATAAAATGCTTCAAAAATTTTTAAATAAAGTTGAAGAAAATTATGATGTTATTTTAATAGATAGTAACCCTTCTTTTAGTTCTTTAATGACCAATGTAGTTTTAAGCTCAGATTGTTTATTAATACCTATAGGTACATCAGCTTTGGATGAAGCAGGGGCACAAGGATTTTTTGAGATAATTGAAAATATAGCAGATATTTATGATAAATTTCCAGAAAAAATTTATGTTATTCCTACTAAATTTGATAAAAGAAGAAAAGATGATACCGAAGTTTTAGATATTTTACAAAAAGAATTACCTCATTATATAAAATCTTTGCCTAATTTGAAAAAATCTGATTTTCAGGTTTTAAAACCAATTCCAGAAAGAGCTGTAGTAAAAGATGCAGCAGCAGCTAGGTTATTTGTACATGAATATATAGAAGAATATGATAAAAATAATAAAAAGTTTTTGAATATTTTTTCGAGTATTATAGAGGTTATTACCAATAAAGCTGAAAATAAACCTAAAACAAATAATTTAACTGATACATCTAAAAAAACTAAAGTTAAGGTAGCTAAATAATGTCTAGATTTCAAAGAGTTTCTGCATTTAGAAATGCTATAGAAAAAATAGAGGAAGCTAAAGAAACTAAAAGTATTACAGAAATAGCTTTAAATGAAATTGAAAATCCTAATTTTCATGATAGAACTACTTTTTCTGAAGAAGATATTAATAGTTTGGCAGAAAACATTAGCCAAGTAGGATTAATTAATCCTGTTATTTTAAGAAAAAAAATTAATGGTAAATATGAAAGAATAGCTGGTTTTAGAAGAATAGAATCAGTAAAAAAATTAGGTTGGAATAAAATACCAGCGATAGTTTTGGATATAGATGATAAATCAGCTCTTTTAATAATGTTATCCGAAAATATTCAAAGAGAAAATCTTAATCCTTATGATGAAGTGTTATCTTTACTTCAACTTATTGCAGTAAATTTAGAACTTTCAGAAGAAAATGTTAAATCTTTACTCTATAAAATAAAAAATTATATTTCTGGTAATATAGATAATTTATCCGAAGAAGAAAAAGAAATAAAAACTGTTATAGATAATATTTTATCAAAAACTGGTAAATATAATTTTCAAGGTTTTATTAATAGATTAAGAGTTTTAAATCTTAATCCTAGTATTATAAATGCTCTTAGAGAGAAAAAAATTCAATATTCTCATGCAGTTCAATTAAATAAAGTAAAAGATGAAAATATTTTATTAGAACTTATAAAAGAAACTTATCAAAATAAATTATCTAAAGAAGATATAATACAAAAAGTAAAAGATAATAGCATTAATAAACCTAAAATAGACTTATTTTCTGATTTTAATAAAAAAATAAAATTAATAAAAAAATTACCAAAAGATAAATTAAATCTTATAGAAGAAAAAATGAAAGAAATTTTATCTTTATTAAGTTAAATATTAAAAAAATTAGTTTATCTTAACTCACCCCATCCCCTCTCTAAGTCATTAGAGAGGGGTATATATCTATCTCTACTTCTATTTGCTTAAAGATAATGGGTTAGGATGATTATTTTATTATGAAAATAAATTATCTTACTTTTAATACTAATTAACTAGTAACAATTTAGATTAAATATTAAAAAAATTAGCAAGTTATATTAAAAAAAACTACATAACTTAATAACATAATCTTTTAGGTAAAAAAATGGATTTTAAAGTAAGCCAATTATTAAGGTCTAATAACTCTAGTTTTATAGAAGCTTCTAAAGCTCCTAAAAAAGAAAGCTATTCTGTTGTATCAGATTTAATTAGAAGTTCTTCTTTAAATACTTCAGATTCTTTATCAGGTACTTTTTTACAAAAAAAATCTAATATAGCAACAAATATTTTTGAAAATACTAGTTTGATAAATTTAGAGACAAATAATAATTTAAATACTAGATTTAATAATAATACTTTACCTTTGATAAATGAAAATACCAGAGTTTTACACATAGGAGATTCTCATACTGTAGGAATATATGGACATACTCTTGATAATTTATTAAGAAAAACAGGTGCAAAAGTAGAATCATTAGGAAGTGCAGGATCTGCTCCATCTGCTTGGGTAGATGGATATACAAATTCTAATGGAAAAAAAGTAGCAGATTTTGTAACACATTCTGGTTTTTTCAAAAAAGATGAACAAAATATAGATACTAGCCCTAAAGATTGGAAAACCCCAACAGCTACTCCAAAAGCTAATAATTTAATATCAGAATTTAAACCCAATGTAATAATTTTTTCTTTAGGTGCTAACCTTATACATGCAAACGAAAAAGAAATAGAAAAACAAGTTAAAGATTTATGTGAAGTAGCAAAATCATCAGGAGCAAAAATTATTTGGGTTGGACCTCCAAATGGTAGATCAGATAAAAAACCAAAAGCAGAGCAAGATAGATTATATGAACATATACAAAAAATAGCTTCTCAATATGGTACTTTTATAGATTCTAGAGCTATTACAGAATACCCTGATAATATGAAAGGTGATGGTGTTCATTTTTGGGGAGAAAAAGGATCTAAAATAGCTAAAAATTGGGCTAATACTGTTTTTGATGAAATTCAAAATTCAAATTAATTTAAAAGTATAAAAATAAAAAAATTTAGTTAAAGATAATAAAATCACTTTTTTTAATGATAATAAGGAGGTGTTTTAGAAAATGAGAAAATTATTATTTATTTTTAGTATTTTTTTAAGTATTAATTCTTGTGGAGTTTATAACTTATTGGGTAGTTTTTTTGATGATTGTAATGAAATATCATATTCACCTAGTAAAACTTATAATAACTTAATTAGAGCTAATACTGTTATTGAGCATAATAACAATCAATATACATATTTAATATCTTATGGTGGTCGTAATTATAGTAGTAGAAGTAGAGTTAGTTCTTTATGTTGTGAATGTAAAAAATTAAATTTTATCTTAGTAAAGAATTTTACTAAAAATTATGCAATTGATCTTGTAGTTGATTCTATTGATGAATATACCCCAAATAAACTCTTCATAGTTTATGAAAAGAAAAAATTTATTTATGAATTTTCTATCAATAAAAATAATTTAAATTATCATACTTTTAGCTTTGATAAGTATGGAAATATTGATAAAAACCTTACTATTAATGATATTAGTGCTTTTTTAACTTTTAAAAATGAAAAAAATGAAGAAATAATCATAAAAGGCTCTTTAGATCAAAAAAATAAAGAAATATTGTTAAAAAGCTCTATAGATAATTTAATAATTTAGATATTTAGATTTAAAATTAGGAGTTTTAAATGAGAAAATTATTAGCTATTTTTAGTATTTTTTGCATTTTTAATTCTTGTAATATACCTACACTAGGGAATCTTTTTGATGACTGTAATGAAGTAAGTTTGTTTCCAAGTAAAAGCTATGATGAATTAAATAAATCAAAAGATTTTTTTGAGTATAATGGTAATAAATATAAATATGTTAATTTCTATCAAGCAAAATATTCTACTTCTAGAAATTTATTTATTGGTGATGCAATTTGTTGTAAATGTAAAGAAAAATCTTTTATTTTATTAAAAAACTATCCTGACGAACATTTATCAATAAATAATAATTTACTACCTGATAATAATGAAAGCTTATATTTAAGAAGCATCTTAAATTATACAGTATCAAAAATAGAAAATTATGTTCCAATTAAACTTTTTATAGTTTATGGAAAAAATAAATTTGTTTATGAATTTAAACTTGATGAAAAAAATTTTAATTTTAAAAATTTTAAATATGATAAATATGGTTATACAAATATTAAAGATATAGAATCTAGAACTTTTTTAGTTTTAAAAAATTCAAAAAATCAGGAAATTATTTTAAAAGGCTCTAATATTTAGTTTATAGGATTAATAAATAGAAATTTTATATTTATGCTAAAATTTAGATAGGGCAATTTTTAGTTGTTATGAGTTAGAAAATAATGAGTAGATATATAAACCCATTTACAGATTTTGGATTTAAAAGAATTTTTGGAGATGAAGCTAATACAGATATTCTTAAGAAGAAATACCAAGCGTATTAAGTAGTAATATTTTTATAAAAGCATTTGGAATAGCTGAAATGACAAATTTAAACAAAGAAAAAAGATTAGAATATGAATCCAGTTTAAAAGCATATAGAGATTTATCTGTTATTTTAGATGAAAGTTTTGATAAGGGTAAAATTGAAGGAATCCAAAAAGGTAAAACTATTTTATTACAAGAAAAGATAATAAAATTTTTAGAAAAAAAATTAGGTGAAATACCAAAAGAATTAGAAAAAAAAATAAATCTTTGTAGTGATATAAATATACTAGACAATATATTAGATAGTATTTTTGAAATTGAAAATTTTGACCAAGTTAATAAAATACTAGAATAAAATTCATTATTTTAACCGTTTTATATTATAATCTATAGGTAAAAATATTAATTTGATAGATTATAGGCATATGAAAAAAATACTTTTAGCTTCTATTATAGGTTTATTTACAACATTGGTAGCACAAGCAGAGACCACTGAAAAATTAGTAATAATGGGAACTACAGATGTACATGGTAATGTTTATTCTTATGATTATTACACAGGAAAAGATAGCAAAAAAGGTTTGGCTAGAATTTTTACCAAAGTAAAAGAAATCAGAAATAATAATAAAAATACTCTTTTAGTAGATTCAGGTGATTTTTTACAAGGCACTCCTTTAGTTGGTTTTTATGGTATGAAAGAAATAAATATTGTTAATCCTATTGTAAAAGCTATGAATATTATGGATTACACCGCTTTAGGTGTCGGAAATCATGAATATGATTATGGTATAGATAATTTACAAAAGGCTAAAAAAGATGCTAAATTTTCACTTTTATCTGCTAATACTTATCATTTTAATACAAAAAAAACTGTTTTTGAACCTTATATAATAAAAGAAGTTAATGGTATAAAAGTAGGTATAATAGGTTTTACTACACCTGGAACAGCAGTTTGGAATAAAAATATTGTTGGTAAAAAATATGATTTTGGAGATATTTTAGAAGCAGGTAAAAAATATATTCCAGAATTAAGAAAAAAATGTGATGTGCTTATAGCTATACCTCATTCAGGTTATGAAACAGAAAAAGGAAATGAAGGTTATGATCCAAAAGCAACAGGAACTCCAGAAGAAAATGTTGGTAAAAAATTAGCTGAAAATTTTCCAGAAATTGATGTTTTATTTTTAGGTCATACTCATACAGAAATAAAAGAAAAATTTGATAATGGAGTATTAATTACTCAAGCTGATAAATTTGGAAATAAATTAGCAATTGTTAACTTAGATTTAGTAAAAAAAGATAATAAATGGTTAGTAAATAAAAAAAATTCAGAACTTTTTGATATAAAAGATACAGAACCTGCTCTGGAAATTACAGATAATCTAAAAAAATATCACGATCAAATAGTTAAATATGTTAATACACCTATAGGTACTTCTTCTGAAGAATGGAAAGCTGATACAGCAAGATTTGAAGATACCCCTATTATGGATTTAATTAATAAAGTTCAATTAGAAACTACAGGAGCAGATATTTCGGCAGCTTCTTTATTTACAGATGCTTCTTTTATACCTAAAGGAGATGTAACTATTGCAAATATTGCAGGTTTATATATATATGAAAATTCACTTTATGCTATAAAAATAACAGGTAAACAATTAAAAGATTATTTAGAACAATCTGCTAAATATTTTGATGGTTTTGAAGATGGTAAAATAAAAACTAATAAAAAAATACCTGGTTTTAACTATGATATGCTTTATGGTGTAGATTATAAAATAGATATAACTAAACCTTTTGGTAGTCGAATAATAGATTTAAAATTTAAAGGTAAAAATGTAACTGATACTATGACTTTTAAAATGGCTCTTAATAGCTATAGACAAAGTGGTGGCGGAGGTTATGATATGATAAAAAATTCAGAAGTTATCTATAATAAACAAGAAAGTATAAGAGAACTATTAATTAATTATGTTCAAACAAAACAAAATTTGGATAAAAAAAATATTTTTGTTAAAAATTGGGAAATTTTAGAACCTAAAAAATAACCTTTTATGAATTTATTAGATTTAGGTACTAAAGATTATAAAGAAACTTTAGAAATCCAATATGAAACTATAAAAAAAGTTTTAAATAAAGAACTTGATAACACGCTTATTTTAGTAGAACACCCTCATGTAATAACTTTGGGTAGAAAAGGAAAAGAATCCGATATTTTAGATTCATCTATACCTTTTTATAAAATAGAACGAGGTGGTGAAGTAACTTATCATGGTTTTGGACAATTAGTTGGTTATCCTATAATAGATTATTCTGAAAAAAAAGATGTAAATAAATTTTTAAGAAATTTAGAACAAACTCTTATAAATACACTTACTAATTATGAAATAGAGGCTAATAGAAATCCTAATCATACAGGTGTTTGGGTAAAAGATAAAAAAATTGCTTCTATAGGCGTTTCTTTCAAAAATTGGATAAGCTATCATGGCTTTGCTTTAAATATTTTTACTGATTTAAATTACTTTTTTAAAATAAATCCTTGTGGTTTAGATTCATCTGTTATGACTTCTATGGAAAAATTAACTACTAAAAATATAAACTTAGAAGAGATAAAAAAAATTATTTTTCAAAATATAAAAGAGTTATTTGCTTAAATTAAAAGTAGGTATATCATAGAGTAAAGTTATTTTTTTATTTCAAAGGGGAAATGAAAATGCTTACTTTACATGACGATTATGAATTAACTTCAAATAAAAATTTCAATATTTTTGACAGCATGAGCTTAGGTCAACACGAACAAATAGTTTTCTGTAATGATGATAGTGTTGGTTTAAGAGCTATTATAGCTATACACAGTACTGTTTTAGGACCAGCTTTGGGCGGAACTAGAATGTGGCCGTATGAATCTGAAGCAGAAGCTTTAAGAGATGTTTTAAGATTATCAAGAGGGATGACTTATAAAGCAGCTGTTTCTGGCTTAAATTTAGGAGGAGGTAAAGCTGTAATAATAGGTGATCCTAAAAAAGTAAAATCAGAAGCTCTTTTTAGAAGCTTTGGACGATTTGTTCATAGTTTGGGTGGTAGATATATAACAGCAGAAGATGTTGGTATAAATACTAATGATATGGAATATGTAAGAATGGAAACTAAATATGTTACAGGGTTAGTAAGAGCTTTAGGTGGAAGTGGAGATCCATCACCAGTAACAGCTTTTGGAGTTTTTCATGGTATGAAAGCTTGTGTAGAAGAAAAATACGGTAATGATAGTTTAAAAGGTCTAAAAGTAACCATTCAAGGTTTGGGACAAGTTGGAGAAGCTTTAGTAGAATTATTAGCAGAAGAAGGTGCAGAACTTCTTATAACAGATATGGATCCAGAAAAAACTGAAAGAATTGCTAAAAAATATAGTGCAAAAGCAATAGGAAAAGATGAAGTATTTAAATATGAAGGAGATATTTTTGCTCCTTGTGCTTTAGGCGGGATTATTAATGATAATTCTTTAGAAAAATTTGGTTATAAAATAATAGCTGGTTCTGCTAATAATCAACTTGAAAATGAAGTAATTCATGGTGAAAAATTAAAAGAAATGAATATTTTATATGCCCCAGATTATGTTATTAATGCTGGTGGTTTGATAAATGTTTGGAATGAATTACAAGGATATAATGAAGCTAAAGCATTAAAAGAAGTTAGAGGTATCTATAATAATCTAAAAACTGTATTCAAAACAGCAAAAGAAGAAGATATTTCTACTAATGTAGCTTCTAATAGAGTTGCTGAAAAAAGAATAAAACAAATAGGAAACCTTAAAAAATTTCATTTATAAATAAGTATCAAAATTTAAAATGATTAAGTGAGAAGTAATTAATTTAGGTATTTACTTCTCACTTTATACTTTTTTTTAATAGTATCTTGTACTTAAAAGGTTAAAATGATAAACTTAAGGTTAAGTTGGTTAATGATAAATTAACCTAATTAATATAAAAAGTTGAGTTGTATAAATGATTAAACTATTTATAGTTTTTATCACATACTTAATTTTTGAACTAAGTTATATTAGGTGTTAAAATAATAATTTAATCTTAACTAATACTTAATTAGGTTAAGTGGTAAAAACTAATTAATCTTTTTATGAGTTGTTTGGAGTAGTTAATATTCTAAAAAAACAAAGTAAAGTATTTATGGGAGTTAATTTAATTACATGACGGAAAAAATACTCTTAGTTGACGATGAAGAAGCAATTATAGAATCTATTGAGTTTGCCTTAAAACAAGAAGGTTTTGAGGTTGTTAAAGCTGGAGATGGTCATGAGGCTTTGCAAAAAGCACATTTAGAAAAACCAAATCTTATAGTTTTAGATCTTATGCTTCCAGAAGTTAGTGGTCTAGAAGTATGTAGAATTTTAAGAAGAGAACGAAATGAAGTTCCTATAATCATGCTTACTGCAAAAGGCGAAGAAATTGATAGAGTTATTGGTTTGGAAGTTGGTGCAGATGATTATTTGGTTAAACCTTTTAGTTTGAGAGAATTAACTGCTAGAATAAGAGCTTTATTAAGAAGAAGTAAACCTGTTGACGTAGAAAATATCGAGATAGAAACTAGACAATACTTAGATTTAGTTATGAACTTAACTGAGCACAAAGTAACTGTTAATAACAAATTAGTAGAATTATCTCCTAAAGAATTTAAAATACTTTCTATGCTTATGTCTAGCCCAAATAAAGTTTTTTCTAGAGAAGATTTATTAGAACAAGTTTGGGGCTTAGATTTCTATGGAGATACAAAAACTGTAGATGTTCATATCAGATGGTTAAGAGAAAAAATAGAAGATGATGCTAGTAATCCTAAATATGTACAAACCGTTAGAGGTTTTGGTTACAGATTAGGAGGCTAAAACTTTGTCTGATAATATAAAAAGCGGTTTTTTATTAATAGATTCAACTTCATCTGTTCAATATTTTGATGATGATGCAAAAGAGATCTTAGGCATTACCGAAGATTTACTCAATAAAAAAATAGATGCTTTAGTTACAGATCATGCTTTATTATCATCTATACATGAAGCAATGGATTCTAAATCTATACTAGTAAAAGAAGTAACCTTAGAAGATGATATGTCTAAAATACTTTCTTTAAAAGTAGAACCTTTTAAATTTCTAGAACATGATGGTTTTTTTATTTTAATTTCTGATTTATCAAAATTAAGAAAATTAGAAGAAATGCAAAAAGAATTTGTAGCTAATGTTTCTCATGAATTAAGAACTCCTTTAACTTCCATCAGAATGGCATCAGAAACTCTTCAAATGGGTGCTATTAATGATGAAAAAATGAGAGATAAATTTTTATCTAATATTCAAAGAGAAGCTGATAGACTTACTAGATTAGTTAATGAGTTGCTTGTTTTAGCAAGATTGGATAATAAGGTTAAATTACAAATTTCTAAAATAAATACTGTAGAAATGCTTACAGATGTTTTTACTGTTATGAAGCATCATGCAGATTTAAATGATATTACTCTAAATAAAGATTTTCCAGAAGATTTACCTCTAATAGAAGCTGATAGAGATAGAATTCAACAAGTTTTAATTAACCTTACAGATAATGGAATAAAATGTAATAGAAAAAATGGAGCTGTAACTATTTTTGCTAAAGCTACTAATGATAACTTAGAAATAAAAATAATTGATACTGGTATAGGTATCCATAAAGTAGATATTGATAAAATATTTGATCGCTTTTTTAGAGTAGATAAATCTCGTTCTAGAGTTACTGGTGGAACTGGTTTAGGCTTATCTATTGTAAAAGATTTAATTGTTGCTCATGGTGGAAATATTACTGTAGAAAGTGAAGTTAACGTTGGTACTACATTCTGTATTGTTTTACCTTTAAAACAAAAGTAACTTTTTAATATAAAACTTAGCAGATATTTCTCTGCTAAATTTCATTTTATACATTCAGTTATATTTTTTATTGCTCGTAATTATTTACTTCATTGTTTATAAAAGCTTCTAATTGAGAATCTCTCGGAATTAATTTGTAATCACATAAATCCATAAAACTCCAGTCTGAAACACTATTACCTGCACCTATAGTTAAATCTGGTTTGTACTTATTAATAAGATATTGAACAGAATTTCTTTTATTTAAAAACTTTGGTAAAACAATAATACTTCTATTTTTTGAATATACTAAATAATCATCATTTATAATTTTCTTTTTTATTACCTTAATTAAAGCTTTATTTTGATTTATATATTCTTCTTCTCCAACTGAAACATTTTTAATAGATATATAAAAATTATCAACTAACTCAACTCTAAAAAAATCTTTCCTTAAATTCAAAACTAACTCTTTAAAAACTTCACCTAAAGACATTTTTAAATTCAAAAAGCAACTTTTTATATGATTAGCCCATACTTCATCAGCATAATCATTATGAGTAATAACACCTGAAAAATAAAGTACAGAAGTTATTACTTTTGGATTTTTACTAACTTGTGTATTGTTATACTCTCTTAAGCCTCTAAGTGTTACAGGAATTATACTTAAAGAAGGATGTTCTATAAAAATATCCCATAATAAAGTCTGTGCAGGAGTCATGTAAGAAGTATATTTAGGGTTAGATACATTAGTAACAGGTAAAAAACCATCTCTATTTTTTATTTTAGTTTGAAAAATAGTTTCATCTAAATCTACAAAAAGTATTGCTTTCATCTTAGGTATTTAATTTAATAATGTTCTATCTTAATTATAGAATAAAAAGAAGCTATTGTAAAAATATATTATACTAATTAAAATAATAAATAAAATATATCTTATAGATAAAAAGGATTATTATGTTTGAAGCTTGGAATAAAATAGAAGCTTGGCTTTCAAAAAATGAACCAGAACTTTTTAATAGTTTATTAGAAGGTGCTTCTGATGATGAAATAAAAAAAACAGAAACAATTTTAAATATATCTTTTCCAGAAGATTTTATAAGTTGTTATAAAAAACATAATGGTTTTGTAAAAAATAAAGGGTTTATCTGGGGTTGGGAATTATGCTCTTTAGAAGAAATAGAAAAAGAATGGAAAATTTGGAATGATTTGGAAGAATTAAAAGATTTAAAAAGCGATCCAGATAAAGGAATAAAAGATGATTGGTTTAATAATAAATGGATTCCTTTTTTATCTAATGGCTTTGGTGATTTTTGTTGTATAGATTTAGATCCAGCTATAGATGGAAATGAAGGACAAGTAATTACTCTTTGGCATGATAATCCTTCAAGAACTATAGAAGCTTCAAATTTAAAAGAATTTTTTGATTTATTTTTTGATGATTTAGAAAGTAATAATTACGAAATTACAAAATATGGATTAGAAAAATTATAAAAAAAATTAAGTGATAAAAACTCTTTTTTTATAATTAATTTTTAAAATTAACAAAACTTTAAATACAACTCTATTGCAATAATAACTTTAATTTAGAGGCTTAATAAAACTTAATTTAGGTTAAAAGGCTTGATACAACAAGATTATTGGTGTATTATTCTATGTAGCTTGTTTAAGCTTATTTATGTAAATTTAATGGTAATTTAACCTATCATTGCTCAATTTTTTAATTGGGTGAAATTTATCGAAAATTTGGTGTTTCGGTAAAATATATTTTTTGTATAAGAGGAGCAGTAGGTTTAATGATAGTAAATAGTGCTTTGAGTTTGGAAGAAATGCTTGATAAAAGTAGTGAAAACGAAAATATAATAATAAATAAAAGCAATTTTTTTGAACCAGTAAAATTAAATACTTCTTCTTTGGAAGATATAGATGAAAATAAAATTTCATCTCTTTTTGGAGAAAAAGTAGAAGAACCAATTGATCACGATATTCCACAAATAACTTCTTTCGTTTACGAAAAAAGAACAGAAGAAAAAAAGTCCCTTTTTAAAAATAGAAAGTTTCAAGTAGCATCATTTTTAGTATTATGCTTATCTTCAATAGGAGCTTTTTCTTTATTTAATAACTCAGAAAGTTCAGGTTTTGTAGCTAATGCATCTCCTGTAAATATGATAATGAGTCAAAATCTTAATGAAAAAACAGAAATGTTAAAAGCTGAAATAGCAAAAGGAGCAATAGCTTCTGACTCTGATGTTATGGTATCTTATAAAGTAAAATCAAATGATACCGTTACTAAAATAGCTCAAAAATTAAATGCACCTGAAGAAACTATAAAGGTTTTAAATAGTCTCTATAATGAACAAGATATTGTAAAAAGAGAAAATATTTTAGTTCCTTTAGTAGATGGTGTAGTTCATAAAGTAAAATCTGGTGAAACTGTAGATAGTATTGCTAATAAATACAGAACTTCTACTGAAAAACTTTCTTTAGTTAATAAAATAAAAGATCCTAATTTTATCTCTAATGATCAAGTTCTTTTTATTCCTAATAAAAAAAGTAATACACAACTTTCTAATGAACTAAAAAAGCATAAAAAAGAAAACGCTTTAAAGTTAACTAAAAAGAAAGCTGATTCAAGAGAACAACATAGAGTTCATAAATTAGGTAAAGATCAAACTATAGATTATTTAGCAAAAAAGTATAATGTATCTACAGATAAAATCTTAGAAGCTAATAAAAATATAGATCCTTCTAATCTTCAAGTTGGACAACCAGTTATAATACCAGGAAAAGCTATTAATAGAAACGAAAATAGAAATAGAGGTATCAAGCTTTCTAGTCGTTCTTTACAAGCTGGGTTAAAAAATGGAACCCCTGTTTCAGGTAGATTTATTTGGCCTGCAAAAGGAGAGTTTTCTTCTGGTTTTGGACCAAGAGGCTGGGGATTTCATAGAGGTATAGATATTGCAGCAAATACAGGGACTCCTATAAAAGCAGCAATGGGTGGAATTGTAACTCATGCAGGTTCTAGATGGGATTATGGTTTAGCAGTAGAAATTACTCATTCTAATGGAATGGTTACCAGATACGGACATTGCTCTAAATTACATGTTGCTGTAGGACAAATTGTTGATGCAGGACAGTTAATTGCAGATATGGGTAGTACGGGTAGATCTACAGGTCCACACTTACATTTTGAAATCATTGTTAATGGGGTTCAAGTTAATCCTAGAAATTATTTATAACAAAGTAAAAAAAAATAGCTTTATATTATCTAATTAAAATAATTATTGTTATAATAAAAGCTATTCTATACTTTTGATAGGTTTTTAGGTAAAAAAATGAGAGATGAAAAAGAAGAGTTTTCCGAAGAAGAAGCTGAAAAAGCTTTAAAAGGAACTACTCTTTTTTTTGTGTCTATATTTTTTATAATATCTATTAGTGCTTTATTTTTTTATTCTACTGTAAGAGCAAAGTGTATGGGACTTGCTACAGGATATATAAAAGCTATAGAGTTTAACTATCAAACAGGTGCTTATAAGCCTTTAAAAGAAAATATGGAAGATAGTTTTGAAACTGGAATATATAAAATAAAAGTAGGTGTAATTACCTCCAAAGATGAAGGTGGTATTACTATAAAAGTTTCTGTAAAAGATAAATTTACTTCTATAACTCATTACTCTGAAGAAATGAAAATAATACCCATCCCTGAAGTTTCTGAATAACTAAAAATCACCTATAAAAACTTTTTTTTCATTACCCCTTTCTAAATTATTATGTAACTGCCAAGTTTTTTTATCAAAAATTTCTTTTTTTAAATCATTATTTTTTTCAATTAATTCTTTTAATCTAAAAATAGCTAATTTTTTATTCATTAACTGAGATCTTTCTTCTTTAGCTATAGCTATTAATCCTGTAGCTAAATGTTTAACTCTTACAGCTGTTTCCAATTTATTAACATTCTGACCTCCCTTTCCAGAACTTCTCATAGTTTCTATTTCTATTTCATTAGAATTAAAAATAGTATCTTTTGGTAATTCTAAAAATGATACTGAAATAAACCAATTTTTCCTTTTATGCCCCTTTCTTATATTACTTTCATAAACCCATTTAAGAGTCCCTTCCCACTCATTTTTAAAAGTATCCAAATTTTCTCCTTCTATACTTAAAAAAACTGATTTTAAATTATTTAAACTGCTTTTTTCTATATCTAGAACCTCTATTTTAAAACCTTTATCAAAAGCCTCTTTTTGAATTAAAGGTATAATTTTACTAATAAAAATACAACATTCTTCAGGACCTCTACCAGAAGATATTTTTATCCAATTTTTCATATTTATCTCCTTATTTTCTTTTTGTTTTATATGTAATAATTGGTTTTAAAATTGCAATTATTTTTATAAGTCCAAAATCAACCATATCATTAACGACTATATCTATATTTTTGTAAGCTTGAGGTGCTTCTTCATACAAAAGATTTTTGTCTTCACATATTACAAAGCTACCTAAATCAGTTTTAGTTAAACTATCTACTGTAAATCTTTTTTCCAAACGTTCTTTCATTTCTTTTCTAGAATATTTTCTACCAGCTCCATGAGCTAAAGAAAAACAATTTTCTTCTTGGTTTCCTATAGTTTTTACAAGATAACTAAAAGAACCTCTAGAACCTGGAATAATAGTTATACCTTCAGCTGGAGTAGCTCCTTTTCTATGAAGAAAACAATCACAACCTTTATAAGATATTTTTGTTACATGATTATGACAAATATCAGAAATTTGTGTAGATTCAAAACCTATACAATTAGAAAACTTTTTTGCTATTAAAAATCTATTTAATTTAGCCCATTTTATAGCATTATCATGTTTTTTTAGATATATATGGCTATATTCATTTTCAAGAGTAATCCCATTAGATAAAAATTTATCTACATACCCTCTTAAAATACTTTCACCATAACCTCTAGAGCCACTATGAACTAATAAAAAAATATTTTTTTTACTGATATTTAATTTATTAAACTCTTCTTCATCTATAATATTATTAATAGTTTGAAATTCTGCAAAATGATTTCCTCCTCCAATAGTTCCTAATGAACTATCAAAATCAGTTTTTTCTATATTATATTTTTCTAATAAATCACTAAAATCCTGATTTTCATCTATGTCTAGCTCAGCTAATTTTTTTAACCATTTATCAGATTTAAATTTTTTTATTAAAAAATCTGTTTCAAAAAAACTCATTCCACAACCTATATCATTTCCTACCAAATAAGGATAAAAAATATCTTTACTGATAAAAGCTGCTCCTATAGGATTTCCTTTTCCAGGATGTAAATCAGGCATTCCTGAACATTTTATCATCCCATTTAATTCGGCTGTTTTTTTTAATTGATTAATTGCTTCTCCTTCAATCCAATTTTTATTTGAAGCAATAATATTATAATTTCCCATGGATAAAATTCCTTTTATAAAATATTAAATTAGTTTTGATTAATTGCTTATAAAACTAGGAATTATTAATAGAGATATAAAATATAATTATAAGTTTAGGGTATTTATTTTTTAGATTATGATGAAATAATTACTAGTTTAAGCCTAATAGAGAAATATTTATTTTTGTCATGATGTATTCTCCCTTAAGATTTAAAATAATAATTTATACTAAAATATTATCATATAAAAATAAAGTTGCAAGTTATTTTATTTAATTTTCTAAATTATTTGGAACACCATTAGGGAAAATTTTTTTAATTTCTTTCTGAATTTTAGAAATTCTATTATCTGGGTTAGGATGAGTACTAAAAAACTCTAAATTTAATCCTGAACCTGAGGTTTGTTTTAAAATATTCATTACTTCTATCATTGAATTAGGGTTATAACCAGCATCAGACATAAATTTTAGACCTAAAGAATCAGATTCTAATTCATCTGCTCTACCATATTTCATATTTACAGTACTACCAATTAAACGAGCAATATCTCCTGCATATTGAGAATTAGGTTTATTTATATCATAAGTACCTACAGCTACAGCACCAACTATACCAGAAGTTAAAGATTGCTTAGCCATTTGCTGAGCACTGTGCCTTGCTACTACATGTGCTATTTCATGACCTAAAACACCTGCTATTTGCCCATCTGTTTTTAATCTACTTAATAAAGCTTGAGTAATAAAAACTTGTCCTCCTGGTAAAGCAAAAGCATTTACCGTTCTAGTATCTTTTAAGACATTAAATTCGAACTTATAAATAGTTTCTTTTACTTTGGAGTTATTTATTATTTTAGCCCCTATTTTATCTATTCTTTGATCTGAAATAGTATTAAATTCTATTCCACCATATTTTTTACTTACTTCTGGAACAGATCTTAAACCTAAAGTGATTTCTTGTTGAGGAGTTAAAGATACATACTGTTTTTTGCCTGTGATAGGATTAGTTGTTTTTTTGGAACAGTATCCAAATAACGAACTTAAAGCTAAAAGAAAAGCGATTAGAGTTTTCATTAGTTTCTTGTATTAAACCTAGAAGGGAATAAGCAAATTTCCATTATTAAAGCAACTACTTTTTGGCATTCTTCCATAAAAGCAAATTTGTCAATATCTTTTAACTCACCTTTTAAATCTTCTATTTCTAATTCATACTCTTGAAGCTCTTTTTTTAACTCTTTTATTCTAGGAGCTAACTTAGATTGTTTCATTTTATAAGTTACAAATAATTTATCCAAAGAAAAAAACTTAGGTTTACTTTCATATAAATCTTTTTCTATTTTTTCTAATGAGTTTGATACAGAATCAATATTTTTTTCTATATATTCAATTTTAGATTTAATAGTTCCTCTTACTGTTTCAAAATTTTCTGTATATTTTTGTTTTAATTTTATAGCTTTATTAGATTCTAATTCTTTTTCCAAAAGAACAACTATACTTTTAGATAAACTAAAGAAAAATTTATTTTCTTTTTCGATATCAAGTCCATATAAAATACAATTTATAGCATTTACTATTTTACCTTCAGATAATTTTTTTAATGCCAGATTATAGACTTCCATTAAATCTGATTCATGAAGTTTTAATTCTTCATCTTTAAAGTATTTTTCAGCTTTAGTTCGCCCTAAGCTACTTTGAACAGCTTTCCTAATTGATAACGTTTTAAATTGTCTCATATAGATTATTAATCAACTTCCACTAAAATATTATCTATACATGAGACTATAGCTGCAATATTGGCTTTATTTATTTCATCGGGTACTTGTAATTGTTCTAATTTTTTCTCTAGAGTAATTCTCTCATTTTCTGTTAATTTTCCAAAAACACCTTTTTCATTAGTAAATAAATCTTTTTCATGCTCTATTTCTTTTACTAATTTTCTGATTTTATCTTCAGAAATAATACTAGATAATCTTTTTATTTTATCCTGAACTTCTGGTTTTAAATCTGCAATAGTACTTATATTAAAAACAATTTTTTTATGATCGTTTTTAACTTGAATTTTAGGTTTACTTTTTTCTTTTACTTCAGAATATTCTATATCTTGAGTTATGACCTCAATATCAGTATAGGCACTATAGGTATTTTCAATTGCCTTAAGTTGTTCATTACTCATTTCTGATGAATCAGATGTATTTTTTTTATCACTCATATTTATAAAATTACTTTAAAACTAAAATTTACGTTTTTTTCACAAAGTGCGATAATTTTAAATTATATCAAAAGATTTTTCAAATTGAAAACTTTTAAATCACAAAATATTTTATTACAAATCACAAAAACTTAGTTTTTTGAATATGAGCTTAAATGTTTTTTCAAAAATTCTCTTGTTTTTGGGCTATCTGGGTCAGAAAATATTTTCTCTGGTGGTCCAGATTCTTCTAATTTACCACTATGGAAAAATAAAACTTGATCGCTTACATCTCTAGCAAAAGACATTTCATGAGTAACAACAAGCATAGTCATACCTTCTTCTGCAACTTCTTTCATAACATATAAAACTTCGTCTACTAATTGTGGGTCTAAGGCAGAGGTTGGTTCATCAAATAACATAGCTTTAGGTTTCATTGCTAATGCTCTTGCTATAGCTACCCTTTGTTGTTGTCCTCCAGATAATTGCGAAGGATAAAAATTAGCTCTTTCTTGAAGACCTACTTTTTTTAGAAGTTCCATTGCAATATTTTCTGCTTCTTCTCTAGGGGTTTTTTTTATTTGCATTGGAGCCTCTATAATATTTCCTAAAACAGTCATATGAGGGAATAAATTAAAGCTTTGAAAAACCATTCCTACAGTTCTTCTTAATTCTAGTACTTTTTGTCTTTCTTCTTTTGTATTTTGGCTTTGATTAGTATGATCTATAACTATTCCATCTATACTTATTTTACCAGAATCAAATGTTTCTAATTGATTAAGGCATCTTAAAAAGGTACTTTTACCACAACCGCTTGGACCTATTATAACAGCTAAATCGCCTTTTTTTTGAGTCCAGCTAACTCCTTTTAATATTTCATTTTTACCGAAGCTTTTTTTTAAATCTTCTATTATTATCATAAGAACTCCTTAATCAATACACAAATAATTTCACCTTGATTTTAGACAAGGTAAATGATTAATAAAATTACTTTTAAAAGAACCCATTATGTTTGTAATTTCCTTTCTATTTTTCTTGCAAAAACAGATGCTGGATAACTCATAAGGAAATAGAGAGTTGCTGTCATAAGCCCTAAACCAATGTAGTCATAAGACACAGAAGCAAGATAGTTATATTGTTTAGTTAACTCAACCATAGTAATTACGGATACTATCGAAGAATCTTTAAATAAAGCAATAAAATCGTTTGTAACAGGGGGAATAACTACTTTTATAGCTTGAGGTATTATTATTCTTCTTAAAGCCATAAATTTACTCATCCCTAAAGCTGTTGCAGCTTCCATCTGACCTTTAGGAATAGATTTAATACCTGCTCTATAATTTTCTGCTTCATAGGCTGCATAGTTAAGACATAAGCCTAATATAGCTGCTGTAAAAGCATTTAATTTTATACCTAATTCTGGTAATCCATAATATATTAGATAAAGTTGTATTAAAAGAGGAGTTCCTCTAAATATTTCAACATAAGTAGCTGCAACCATTTGTAAGGGAGCAGGAGCATATATTCTGATAATTGCTAAACTAAGACCTAACATAATAGCTAAAATCATAGAAATTATAGATATTTCTATTGTTATTAAAGCTCCTTTTAATAAAAGAGGTAAGTCTTTAGTCAGACGATCATTCATAGTTTTTTTAACTGGCCCACCAGTGGTAGCTGAAGAATCTGAATTTGTAGTATTTTTGCTAGTAACATCTTCTTTTTTGTAATAAGGGTTATCTACATGCTCGAAATTGGATAATTCTTTTTGTTGAGGAGTCCAAATATTCCATTTTTTATAGATTTTTTCAAGTTCTCCATTTTTTAACATTTCTTCCAAAACTTCATTAACTTTTTTAAGAAGTTTTTCGTCTTCTTTTCTAACACCTATACCATAATAACCTTTACCAATAGGATCTCCTGTAAATTTTAAAGCTGGATTTGGTTTTGCATAATAAACAGCAATAGGTAAATCAAGTAAAACAGCATCTGTTCTACCATTTTCTAGATCTTTATAAGAACCAACAATACTTGAATAAATTCTAGTATCAACTCCACCCAAATCTTTTAACATTCTCATGGCTACAGTTCCAGATTGTGTTCCTACAGCCTTACCTTTTAGATCTTCTAATTTAAAAATATTATCATTATCTTTTCTTACAGCAATTTGTTCTGAATAAACATAATAAGGACGACTAAAATTTATTTCCCTTCTTCTTAGATCTGTAACTTCTATACCTGCCATAGCAAGATCAAAATTACCTCTTTTTAACCCTGGAACAAGAGCATCCCATTCATTTTGAACCATTTCATGTTTAACACCTATTTTAGCTGCTATTTTGGTCATTATGTCTATTTCGAAACCGATTAGTTCTGTTGGGTTAGCTGGATTATAAAATTCGTAAGGGGCTCCACTTTCGGCATCTGCACCCCATTTTAAAACACCTTCTTTTTTTATTCTGTCTAAAGCATCTTCTGCTGAAAAAGCTGGTGAAAGGCAACTAAGTAAAGATAAAGTAGTTGCTAATAAAGTACCTAAAAAATATTTTGACTTATACAAAACCCATGATCCCTCATAAATAAAAATTAATTCCCAAACTCCTTTGGAATTTATTCCTTAGGATAAAATGATTGGTAAATTTACCTACCTACTACATAACCTTAAAGCAAAGCTTAAGATATTAAAAACTTTTCCTGCAAAAAGGAAAACCACAAGTATTTGTTCAAGTTAGCTAGAAGTCAAAAGTTAAAAGTTAAAAGAATTAATTATTTTCTTCTAACTTTTAACTTCTAACCTTTAACTTTGTAACTTAAAAACAAGGATAGAATAATAGCATAAAATATATTAAAGAGTGACGAGGTTAAAAAAACTTAGCATTTATACATTTATATTAGTACTTATAAATCTAATATGCTTCCCATGAATAAAATTGTTTTAGTATTTTTATCTAAAATTAGGTAGAAGAAAGGACTATCAACAGTCATTTCAAATGGTTCTTCTGGTAGTGCAATAGAAGTAGCTGTTACAGTTCCTGCTGTAACTGCAGCAGCTTCAGTTCCTTCCTCATTTACTTCCACAAAAGTTTTATGTTTTACTTGAGAAAGTTTTGAAGATATATTTTTTTCAAATAATTTACTTAAATTTGCAGAGTCTGAAAACACATCAGTCATACCTATATTAGAAAGAGGCTCATTCAAAGAAGATTCATATTCTAACTTAAATTTAGGCATAGTAATTCTACCTTTACCTTTACGTAGTTTTTTTACATATTCATTTAGTTTATCAACACTCATTTCTTTATTAAAATCAGCTATTCCTTTTCCTTCACCAGGTAAGAAGATGTACATAGCCATTTTTTCGTCACCATAAGGTAATTCTATACCTTGAATACCTTCGGAACTAAAATATTTATATTCATCATAATTAGTCATCATTTGTACATCTTTAGTTGTTTTACCACCTTTAAATGGTAAAGTTTTAGTTTCTGCTTTATCAAATTTTTTAGACCAAGTTCCTTTAAAATAAATAGCATTAATTAAAACTAGTAAATCATCTGTGCTTAGGCTATCTATAATTTTACTTATTTTACTTTGAGTTGCATTTTTTACCCATTCATTTATTACTTTTACAGAATCTTTAGAAGAAAAATCTAAGGCACTAATTTCAGCTCTATAAAATTTACTCATATTTTCTTTAAAAGTATTTGAAAAATTTATACTTTTATTACCAAAAAGAGCATTTGCTATATCCAATCTAACACCCTTATCTGTATTAGCTAATTGTCTCATTAAAGTATTATTAGATTTATTTATTTCATCTAAGGTAGAACCTGAAAAATTTAGTACTTTTTCCATTTCTTCTTTAGTTTTTTCGTCTGAACCGTTATAAACCATAGAAAGACAAAAAAGTATACTAGTTGGAGAAAAGAAAATATTTCCTTCTTTTTTTAGTAATTCAGAATATATTTTGAAAGCAAATTTATTATTAGATTCAACTACTTTATCACTAGAAGTAATTTTTTTATCGGTATCTTTTAGTGGTTCTATAGAAACTTGAGAAAAATCTTTACTTTTATCATTAGAAGTTTTACTATCTGTTGTTTTATTATCCACTATATTTTCAGAAGATTTACCTCTACAACTTAATGAAGATAAAGCTATAGTTAGTGCTAAAAGCGTTTTTAATAGTTTCATTTTTTATACCAAATTATATTTAAAATAAATTATAACAGAAAAAAGTTTGTTTTTTTTTATAAAAAATAAGCTAAAACTTTAAGTATTGCTTAGATTTCCACATATAATCTACGCCAGATATTATAGTAAAAATTAGAGCTAAATCATAAATATAGCCACCAACCCATCTTAAATCAAAAAGAAAAGCAATAACAGCTGTTATTTGTAAAATAGTTTTTATTTTTCCTAATCTACTTGCTCCCATTGGTTTTACGCCAATATCAGCTAACATGCCTCTTAAAGCTGTTATTATAAATTCTCGAGATAAAATTACTACTACTGTCCATCCTGCAATAAACTGCCATTCTACTAAACCAATTAGAGCTGCTGTAATCAAAAGTTTATCTGCTAAAGGATCTAGTAATTTACCTAAATTAGATGTTTGATTCCATTTTCTAGCTAAATAACCATCAAAAAAGTCTGTTATAGCTGCAACAGAGAAAATAATACCTGCTATTAATAAGCTATCTGGGTGTGCAGATTTATATACTCCATAAGTTTTTAAATCGAATATAAAAAAACAAAAAAATGGTATTAGTACAATCCTGAATATGGTTAAAAGATTAGGTATAGTCATTTTTCAATTTCTTTTAGTTATTTACCATATTTTATAAAATTTAAAGTATAGTGTGTTTTAAGATTTTCACTTTTCACTTTTTACTTTTCACTTTTCACTGATTCAACAATTTCTCCAAAAGTGTCATAAACTTTCACTTTGGTTATTTTTATATTAACTATATCACCAGGTTCAGCTTCACCTTTTATAGTAGTAAAACCATCTATTTCTGGAGCATCTCTATAAGTTCTACCATAAACCTGACCTTTTTCTGGTATAACTCCTTCAACAAACATAGGTAAAACTTTTCCAATTAACTTGTCATTTTTTTCTTTTACTATTTCATGTTGAATACTCATTAATTCTTTTCTTCTTTTAATTTTTACTCTTTGTTTTACTTGTTCTGTAACTTCACCAGCAGGAGTACCTTCTTCTTTAGAATAAGTAAATACACCAACATGATCAAATTTATGTCTTTTTACAAATTCACAAAGATGCTCAAAATGTTCTTTTTTCTCTCCAGGGAAGCCTACTATAAAAGTAGTTCTTAAAATTAGTTCTGGAATAGTTTTTCTCATTCTTAATAAAAGATCTTCTATTTTTTCTTCTATAAAAGGTCTTTTCATTAATTTTAATACTTCTGTATGGCTATGTTGAAGAGGCATATCTATATATTTTAGAATTTTTTCTTCTTTTGCCATCAAATCTAAAAGTTCTTGAGTAATAGTACCTGGATATGTATATAATAGACGATAATAAGGACTATTAGGTATTTTTACTAACTCTTCTAATAATTTAGTTAGATTAACTTGTTTTTTATCTAAATCATGACCATAAGCTGTTAGATCTTGTGCAACCAAAACAACTTCATTAATCCCATTTTCTGCTAATTGTGTTACTTCTTGAACTATAGAAGATATAGGACGACTATGATTTTTACCTCTTAATTTTGGAATAATACAAAAAGTACAAGGATGATCACAACCTTCTGATACTTTTACATAGGCAAAACTTCCAAAACCTGTACTATATCTAGGAACTGAAAACTCAGCAGAAAAATAATCTAAAATATTTTCTTCTTTTCTCTCATAACCTGTAACTTTATCTAATACGTTAACTATATTGGTTATTTCATTAGTGCCTATAAAAGCACTAACTTCAGGCATTTTTTCTTCTATTTTATCTTCTCTAAAACGCTCTAATAAGCAACCTGCCATTATTACTTTTTTTCCAGAATTAGCAATATCTAGAACAGTACTAACAGATTCTCTTTGAGATGCATCTATGAAACCACAAGTATTTACCAAAACGACATCTGCTTCAGATTCATCGTGGGTAATAACATAGCCCGAATTATTTATTAATCCGAGCATTACTTCTGTATCTACAAGATTTTTGGGGCAACCTAGACTGATTACCCCAACTTTTGTTAATGATTTATTTGGCATGAAACCTTTTTAATTCTAATTAATCCTTAATTGCTCCAACTGAAACAATTTCACCTAAAACTTTTTGTTCTCCAAGGCTTTCAGCATGAGAGGTATTTCTTTTTAATCTATCTGTTAAAGGATCTATTAAAGATAATCCTAAACCAGCAGAATTGGTAGCATAAATATAATCAGAACCATTTGAAGTTACAACAGCTACACCAACTGGATTATATGAATCTCTGTTAGAATTTCCTTGAAAACCTGTAGAACCAGTAAGAGCAACATTAGTTATTTTATTAGTTCTAGTATCTATAGAAGAAACAATAGATGCATTATAACCAGCTACATATACTTTTTCCATAGAAGAGTTTTTATAAACTGTCATATTTTTAGGACCGATAGTAGCATTTATTGCTAAATTACCACCACCATTTCTTAAATTTAGTGTTTGTAAAACTGCTGTAGGGCTTTTTCCATCAATTACTAAAACTTCATCTCTGGTATAGTTAGAAACATAAACTCTATCTTGAGAAGTAATAGTAATACCTTCTATGCTAGAAGCACTTGAAGTTCCTACTACAGAGTTTTGAACAAGAGGTATTTCACTGGTTTTTCTAATAAGAGTATTTCCAGATTTGGTTAAAACTAATAATTTAGCTGTATTTCCATCTATTACAAATAATCTTGTTCCAGAAGAATCCATAACCATTTTTTTAGGAGCCGAACCTTGTAAATTAACTACGCCAGCTGTTCTTAAAATACCTTTTTGTGCATTTTTAGTATCAAGAACCATTATTTTTCCATCACCTTCATAAGAAACATAAGCTTCAGATTGTTTTGGGTTAAAAACTATAGATGCTGGTTTGTTACCACTTCCTACAGGAGAAAGTTTTTCGAAAGCTCCATTAGCTCTTCTTAAAAATACAGAAACAGTTCCACTTCCTTCATTGGTAGCTAAAATCATTTTTCCATCTGGGCTAACAGCAATACTAGATGGTCTTACATCGGTATCTAAATATTTAGCAACTTGGTTAGTATCAGGATCCAAAACAGCTATTTTATTTTCACCAGGAACAACAGCGAAAGCTTGTGTTTTTGCTTCAACATCAATTGTTGTAGGACTAGGTCTAAAACAACCTGACATTGATGATAATAAAACTACAGAAGATAAAATCCCTACTAGCGATTTGGTAAAATTTTTGCTAATTTTCATATTAGGCTCCATATTTTCTTCTAAAAAATGATTTTACTTTTATAAGTTAACTTTAAAATACCTTGTAATTTTACTCTAAGCTAAAACTTTATACAAGTACCAAGCTAAATTATAGCATAAAATGGTTAAATCTTGCTTAAATTTTTAAATAAAATTTTGTTTTTTTATAACCTTTTTTTAATGTTAATAATTAAAAAACTTTTAGAATTTTTAATAGCAAGAAATAAATTTTGATTACTATGATATATAATATTAAAAGTACTTATTTTAACCAAAAAATAATAATAAATGGCTGGTGAAAAAAAATCACAAAAAGGTGGAGCTCCCAATGATACTGAATGGGGTGATTCTTTTTCTGTAAGCAAAAAAGCTATGAAAGAATTAGCTGAAATAAATGAAAATAAAGAACAAGAAGAAACAGAAGAAACTGAGACTAAAAAGAAAACCACTTCTTTAAGAGAATATTCTAACTATTCGGCCCCGGCTAAAAAAACAGCTAAAGTAATAAAAAATACTACAGAAAAAAAAGCTGCACCTTCTGAAGCAAAAAATGAACTTAATCAACAATTGGATAATGTTAATACTGAAATAAATAAAGCAATAACAGAAATTGAAAGTACTTTAGAAAAATTCTTTTCTCAGATAGTAACAGAATTAAAAAATTTCTTTTTAGCTATTTATAATCTATTCCTAAAATTTATATTACTAGTTTTTATTTCACCACTAAAAAATGCAGGTAAATTTTCTATTATGTTTTTAGAGTTAGTAAATAAATCTATAGAAGACTTTAATGATTATCTTTCTGGACCAAACAAAAAGAAACAAGAAAAAGAAGTTAAAAAAGGTAAAACTACCAATTTAAAAGAATCTGCTGCTCCTGAAAAACCTGCTGAAAAACCTAAAAATATTTATTTAGAAGGGATAGTTTTTAGTGAATTAGCTCAAAAAGGTATTGTATTTTTAAATATAAAAAATAATGAGCTTTATGATCCTAGTGTAACTATGTTAACGGATCAAGCTGAAGAAGAATTAATGAAAAGAGCTTTGAAAGAAGTTAATGATTGTGCTAGATTAGCAAAAAGCTTACCATCACCTACAAAAGGAAGATATATAGGTCAAGATATGGAAGAAATTTTAAAAAATGCTCAAATAGGTGATTTAAAATTATTTTTACAATATGTTTATACTCATCCAAAACCTTTTATGGAAAGAAGCTTAAGATTATCAGAAGCCTTTGCTACTTGGGCACATAAAGGGGCTCCTGTTTAAAAAATATTTACTTCTGTTTCTAATTCTACTAAAAATTTTTCCAAAACAGATTTTTTAATTTTTTCAGATAATATTTTTATCTTTTCACCTTTTGCATTTCCATAATTAACTAATACTAATGCTTGATTTTTATGAACTCCATAATTTTCAAAAGTTTTACCTTTCCAGCCACATTTTTCTATTAACCAACCTGCGGGTATTTTCATTTTGTTAATATCATCTGTTTTATAAAAAGGTATTTCTGGATAATCTTTTTTTATTTTTTCAAAAAGCTCTAAATCTATTTCTGGGTTTTTAAAAAAACTACCTGCATTACCTATCTCTTTAGGGTTTGGTAACTTACTTTGTCGTATCTCAGTGATTACATTACTAACATCTTTAATAGTAAAATTTTCTTTACCCAAATCTTGTAATTTTTTATTTACATCTCCATAAGAAACTTTTAGTTCGTAATTATTCTTTTTAAGTTTATATATTACAGAAGTAATAACAAATTTATTTTTTAATTCATTTTTAAAAACACTATTTCTATAACCAAAATGACATTCTTTTTTTTCAAAAATCATTTTTTTCCCTGTATCAATTTCTATTGCTTCTAAACTATCAAAAATATCTTTTATTTCTACTCCGTAAGCACCTATATTTTGAATAGGTGAAGCTCCAACAGTACCTGGTATTAAAGATAAATTTTCAATTCCAGCCCAATTATTATCTATGCAATATAAAACAAAATCATGCCAAATATTTCCAGCTCCAGCTTTTATAAAAACATACTCATTATCTTCTTTTACTTTTTCTAAACCTTTTAAATTTATTTTTAGAACTAAACCATCAAAGTCTTTTGTAAATAAAATATTGCTTCCTTCTCCTAAAAATAATTTTTTTTCTTCTTTTAACTCTTCTAAATTAAAAATATTAACTAAATCAGTTTCATTATTTACTTCATAAAAGTATTTAGCTTTTACATCAATAGAAAAAGTATTATATTCTTTTAAAGAAAAATTTTTTTTTAGCTCTAGTTTTTCCAACTTTTTAATCCTTAAATTTTAATTTTCTAGTATTATAAAATTTTAAACTATTTCCTTAAAAACTTAGACAATATAATATAAAATTTATATTCATTTTAATAAAAGCTAAGATAATAAAAAATATGTTATATATATGTGGAACTCCAATAGGTAATTTAGAAGATATTTCACCTAGGTTAATAAATACTTTAAAAGAAGTTGATTTTATTCTATGTGAAGATACTAGACATTCTATAAAACTTCTAAATCATCTAAATATAAGCAAAAAACTTATTAGTTATAATAAAGATAATGAGCTAAAAAAAGCAGATGATTTGATTACTTTACTTTTAGAAAATAAAAAAATAGCTCTTATTTCTGATGCAGGAATGCCTATAATTTCTGATCCTGGTTATTTTTTAGTAAAAAAAGCTATTGAAAATAATATTAATATAATACCTATATCAGGTCCAACAGCTTTTACATTAGCTTTGGTAGCATCTGGTTTTGAAATAGATACTTTTATTTTTTATGGTTTTATAGATAGAGATAAAAACAAAAGAGAAAAATTTTTTGAAGATATAAAACAACAAAATAAAGTAATAGTTTTTTATGAATCACCTCATAAGTTACTTAATACCTTAAAAGAATTACTTGAAAAAATAGCAGATTTAGAAATATGTTTGGCAAGAGAATTAACTAAAAAATATGAAGAATTTTGGAGAGGTAACGTATCTGAGGCTATAAATTATTTTTCTGAAAAAGAAATCAAAGGTGAATTTTGTATAGTTTTAAATGCTTACAAAAAAGAAGAAGAAAGTGGTGAGACTCAGGATATTAATGATTTTATTAGCAATATTTTATCAAAAGACATACCTACTAAAGATGCCAGTAAAATTATTGCTGAAAAATTTAATATTTCTTCTAAAGAGGCATACAAAATGATTATAAATTTTAAAAATATTTAACTTATCCTTAACTTTTAAATTTTGAGTGGTAATATTTTTATTATACGATATTTATATTTATTTTTTGCAATATGAATTTTATGAAAAAATTATTATTATCTACTCTACTTTCTAGTTTTTTAATAGTTCCTTTTATAGCTAATCCAGCTATGGCTTTAAAACCTTATGAACAAGATATGATTAATGTTTATAAAAATGTAAGCCCATCTGTTGTAAGTATTATGACAGTTTCTTATGATGAAGAATCTTTTATGGAACCAGTTCCAAAACAAGGTGCAGGTTCTGGTGTAGTAATAGATAAAGAAGGTCATATTTTAACTAATAACCATGTTATACAAGGATCTCAAAAAATAGATGTTTTATTTGGTAAAAAATCTTATCCTGCTAAAATTGTTGGAAGAGCTGAAAATTATGATTTAGCTATTTTAAAGGTTGCTGCTCCTGCAGATGTTTTAAAACCAGCTAAATTAGGTGATTCTTCAAAATTACAAATTGGTCAAACCGCTATTGCTATAGGAAATCCTTTTGGTATTTTAGGTAGAACAATGACAACCGGTATAATTAGTGCATTAAATAGAGATATAAAAGGACAAGGTAAAATTTTAAAAGGCATGATACAAACAGATGCTGCAATAAACCCTGGTAATAGTGGTGGTGCATTAGTAAATTCATCTGGAGAAGTTATTGGTATAAATACCATGATTTTTAGTCAATCTGGTGGTTCTGTTGGTATAGGTTTTTCTATTCCTATAAATTTGGCTAAAAAATATATTCCATCGTTAATAAAAACAGGAACAACAAATTCCCCTTGGTTAGGAGTAAAAGTTTTAGGTATAACTCCAGTTTTTGCTCAACAAATGGGCTATTCTGTAAATGAAGGAGTTTTAGTTTTAGAATCTGTTTCTGGTGGAGCTGCACAAAAAGCAGGAATAAAAGGAGGCTCTAAATTTATTTTCTTAGAAAACTATAAAATACCTATAAACGGAGATATTATAGTTGCTTTAGATAATGAAAAAATTACTACTCCAGAAGAACTAACAGCTTATTTAGAAAACAATAAAGATGTTGGTGATAATATAGCAGTAAAAGTAGTTAGAGGTAGCAAAGTTTTTACTATTAATTTAAAACTTCAAGCTAGACCTAAAAAATAATAGATTTTGATTTAAATTTGTACAAAATGTACTAGGAGTATAAAATGCAAATGATTGCAACCGGAATTAGCTATAAAACTGCTCCGGTAGAAATAAGAGAAAAAATAGCTTTCAATGAAGTTAATCTAAAAGAAGCACTCAAAAAGTTATATTCTTATGATTCTATTTTAGAATTAGCAATAGTTTCAACTTGTAATAGAACTGAGTTTTATATAATAACAAATGATACTAATACAGCTTTAAATGATTTGGCAAATTTTATAGAAAAAGAAAAAGAAATAGATTTTGATGATATTAATTCTTATTTTTATACTTATTATAATAAATTTGCTTCAGAACATTTATACAATGTTACTTCAGGCATAGATTCTGTAATAATTGGAGAAGGTGAAATTTTATCTCAGGTAAAAACTTCTTTTCAAATAGCATTAGAAAATAATTATACTGGTAAAATATTTAATTCTTTATTTAAATTTGCTATAGAGACAGGTAAAAAAGTTAGAACTGATACTTCTATATCTAAAAAACCTATATCAGCTGGTTCTTTAGCTTTAAAAATAACAAAAGATTGTTTCCCGATTTCAGAAAATAACCCAGAAACTTCTTATAAAAATAAAAAAGTACTTTTTATTGGTGCTGGTAAAATAAATTCTATAGTTGCTAAAAACTTTAAAGATGCTGGTATTAATAATGGAATAATTTTAAATAGAACCATAGAAAAAGCTAAACAATTAGCAGATGAATTAAATTTTACCTATGGTAGCTTAGATGAAATAAGTAATCATTTAAATGAAGCTGATATAATAATAGTTGGTGTAGGTGTTGATGACTATTTAATAAATAAAGATAATTTTAATAGTACTAAAAATAAAGTTCTAATAATAGATTTATCTGTTCCTAGAAATGTAGATCCAAATATAAGAAAAAATAAAAATGTTGTTTTTTATGATAATGAGTTAGTTGAAAAAGTAATAGAAATAAATAAAGAAGAAAGATTAAGAATTGTAGAAGAAGCAAAAATTGTTATTAATGAAGAAATGACTAAATTTATTAACTGGTATAATTCTTTCGAAGTTTCTCCAGTTATTTCATCTTTATCAAATTTTATGGAAGAAATCAGAAAAAATGAAATTTTAAGAACACTTAAGAAAAATAATTTTAGTGATGAGCAAATTAATGCTATAGAAATACTAACTAAATCAATTGTTCAAAAAATAGCACATTATCCTGTTACTAACCTAAAAGTTACAGAAAATAAAGAAGAACAGTTAAAACATGCTGAATCTATAAAATACCTTTTTCAACTTGATAATGAAGATATTTATAGTAAATATATGAGAACAGATAAAAATGATATTAAACCACCTTTATCATGTCCTTTTGCAAATACTATTATAAAAAAAACATCCGAAGTAATTTAAAATTTTATAAATCAACTTTAACTTTATCATCTAAAAAGTCTTTTAAAAATTGCTTTGGATTATTTCCACTTCTTTTTTCTAATTCTTTAAAAAATAAAATTGTTTTAGGTAAATCTTTACCTAACTTATCAAAAACTTTATCATATAAAGAAGAATCTTGTTCATAAGTAATAAAACCCATGATAAGTGCATTATTTAGTTTCTGTTTTGGAAACCAAGCATAAGAACCTTTTAATTTAAATTTATTTTGTAAATCTTTAAATTTATCGTATTTATATTCATCAATAATTCTTCTTTTTTCAGACATTTTTTGCTCAAAAGTTAAATTAGGATTTTTGTACATTTTATCCATAGCATCATGAAATTCATTTATGTATCTAGAAAAAACTTTATTATCTTCTTTTATATGAAAAGAGTTTTTATATTCATTAGAATTTTCACCATATTTATATTTTAAAAACTCTACTGCACCATGATCTCCTACAAAAGAAGCCATTTCTTCATTAAATTGAACATTATCTTTTATAAATACAGTTGCATGTGTCATTTCATGTATAATTAAATTTGCTAAGTATTCAGTTGAATAATTAAGCATATAAGAATATATAGGATCATCAAACCATCCTAAAGTACTAAACGCACCTGCTGTTCTTATATAAGTATCATAACCCTCTTCTTTAAGTCTTTTTTCTTCTTCTTTTGCTTCTTGAAAATTATAAAAACCTTTATAAGGAAAAGAACCAAAAAAAGGAAATTTCCATTGATAAGCTTCTAATTTATCTTTTTTACTAGCTACTACAACATTAACTAAATAATTTCTACCTTTTAGTTCTACGTATTTGGTATAAGTTTTATTTTGTTTTAAACCTATTTTTTCTATCGCAAACTTTCTTATTTCAAAAACTAAATCTATTTTATCTTTTATATGTTTAGATGTTCTAGGATCTTTTGCTACTTCTTCTAAAGGTCTAGCAGAAAAATTGTATTTTAATAAGTTACTACCTTGATTTATTAAATAACATGATGACAATGAGCTTGTAAGAGTTAGTATAGTTATTAATTTTAAAAGTTGTTTCATTTCTAATTTCCTTGTATTTAGCTAATTATAATTTTTTTCTACAAGTCTTTTGGATATCCACCAATAATTTCCACTTGGATCAATTATACCAGATTGCCTATCTTCATAAGGCATGTCTATAGGAGCAAATTCTATTTTAGCTCCATTTTCAATAGCTCTTTTATGTATTTCGTCAACATTATCAACATATAAATAAAAAGCAGATTTCATATTTAAAAATTGTCCTCGTGCTTTACTAAGCATAAAACAAGAATATCCAATTTTTAAAATACAATTAATTATTTCATTATTATCTTGATTAACAGTTGTATTAATTATATCTGCATAAAAAGTATTTTTTAAAAATAATAATTCTTCTTCTAAGTTTTCTACAAATAAGTAAGAGTTTACAGTACTAAAACCTTCTGGAATATATGTATCAAATATTTTATTCATGTAAAATCCTATTTTTATTAAGTCATAAAATTCTTAATAATTATAATATAGTTTTAAAATAATCTGTATAAATATAATAACGATTTTATCCTTAGATAAAACCGTTAAAATTATTTTATGTAATAATAAATATTAAACGGGGCTTATTTCTAACATTATTTTAGTAACATCTAAGCCATTTTGACCATCTGTAAGAGGTTTTGTTTTATTTTTTATACAATCTATAAAATGTTGACATTCTAATTTTAAAGGTTCAGTTTTATCAAGTTCTGGTACAAAGTAACCATTATCTATTAAAGATAAATTTTCACCTACTCTTTTGTCAAAAACTTGTACTTTTTCATCTTTAGACATATCATCAAAAACAATCATTTTTTTACTTCCAACAATAGTGAACTTTCTAGTTTTATTAGGATCTAACCAACTTACATGACCATTACCAATAACTCCATTTTCAAATTCTAAAGAGAAAAAGAAAGTATCTTCTATTCCTTTATTTATAAAGTCTTTTCCCAAAGAAGAATGTTTTTTAATTGGGCTATCAACTAAATGCATCATAATAGATACATCATGAGGTGCTAAGCTCCAAAAAGCATTCTCAGTAGTTCTTACTCTACCTAAATTTAATCTTTGAGAATTAATAGAATATAATTCACCTAATTCACCTGATTTTATGTAGTTTTTTATCCAAGTAACAGCAGGATGATAAAGTAATAAGTGCCCAACCATTAAAGCTAAGTTTTTTTCTTCTGCTAATTTTATTAATTCTTTAGCATTATCCAAATCTAAACATAAAGGTTTTTCTACAAAAACATTTTTACCTTTTAATAAAGCTTCTTTGGCTAAAGGAAAATGAGAATCTGATGTTGTTGCAATAACAATACCTTGTAATGAATTATCTTCTATTAATTCCTGTGCACTAGAAGTTACATATATTTCAGGATTTATTTCTTTAACCTTTTCAAGGTTTTTTTCAAATAAATCACTTACTTTTAAAATTTTACAATCTGATAATTGGTTATATGTTCTAACATGGTTTATACCCCAACCACCAGCTCCGATTACGCCTATTCCAGTCATTTTTTTACTCCACTAATAGTTAGAAGTTAGAAGTTAGAAGATTTAATTTTTAGTTAGAAACTAGAAGATTTAACTTATTTTTTAACTTTTAACCAATTAACAAATTATAATTTCTACTTTTGAATAAACTCTAAACTTATATATTTCTTTTAACTTTTAACTTTTAACTTAATTATAAACTCCAATATCTAAAACCTAAATCTTCGATCTGTTTCTTTTTCATAACACTCTTAATATCCATAAAAACAGGATTATCGTTACAAAGTGCTCTGATATTTTTCCAATCTAAAGCTTTGTATTCGTTATGAGAAACTGCATAAATTACACAATCAATATTTTTCATAGCTTCTATTTTTATTAAATGTGTTCCGAATTCCTCTTCTACATGTTCTTCTTCTGCGAGTGGATCATGTAAAAATACATTTAAACCAAAGTCTTTTAATTCTAACATCATGTCATATATTTTAGAATTTCTTATATCTTTTACATTCTCTTTAAAAGTTACACCTAAAATAAGAATATTAGCTCCTTTTACAACTTTTTCACTATGAATTAGATTTTTTACAGCCATTTCCGCAACATATTTTGGCATACTATCATTAATTCTTCTACCTGATAAAATCATTTGCGGATGATAGTTTAACTCCTCACATTTATAAGTTAAATAATATGGATCAACACCTATACAATGACCTCCTACTAAACCTGGAAAAAATGGTAAAGCATTCCATTTTGTTCTTGTTGCATCTAAAACATCTTGAGTTCTAATTCCTATTTTTTCGCAAATAAGTGCTATTTCATTTAAAAGAGCTATATTAATATCTCTTTGGGTATTTTCAATAACTTTAGCCATCTCAGCTGTTTTTATATTAGAAGCTTTAAAAACACCTGGTTCTACTACTCTTGAATAAACTTCTGCTATTGTTTCTAATGTATCTTCATTATCACCAGAAACTATTTTAGTAATTTTATCTACTGTATGAACTGTATCACCTGGGTTAATTCTTTCAGGTGAATAACCTATATTAAAATCAACTCCGCATTTCATTCCAGAATATGTCTCTAATACTTTTGCACAAACATCTTCTGTAACACCAGGATAAACAGTTGATTCATAAACAACTATTGTTCCTTTTGCCATATTTTTACCAATAGATTCAGAAGATTTTTCTAAAAATATTAAATCAGGTTTTTTATTTTTATCTACAGGTGTTGGTACTGCAACTATTATAAAATTATGTTCTTTTAACTCGCTAAAATCTGTAGTAAATGTAAGGTTAGTATTTTTTAAGTCATCAGGATTCATTTCATTATTAATATCGTAGCCTTCTTTTAAACCAGCCACTCTCTTTTGATTAACATCTATACCCAAAACAGGTATTTTTTTTGCCAAAGCTGCTGCGAGTGGTAAACCAACATATCCAAGACCTACAACAGCTACTTTTGAAACATCTCTTTTAGTCATTTTAATCCTTTTTAATACGTTTAATTTAATAATTTTCTTAACTCATTTCTATCCCCTTGTCATGGGGATAGATGTAAATTAAGTTTTTATTTAAAAAAACTATAAATTTTTTCAACAATTAAATTTTGTTGTTCTTCTGTTAATTCTGGAAACATAGGTAAAGATAATACTTCTTTGGCAGCTTTTTCAGAGTTAGGGAAATCACCTTCTTTATAACCTAAATTAGCATGAACTTCTTGTAAATGTAATGGAACTGGATAATATATCATAGTTTGTATTCCATTATCTTTTAAATAATTTTGTAGCTCATCTCTTTTTCCATTATGTATACTTAATGTATATTGATGATAAACAGAGTAAGATTCTTCTATATCAAAAGGAGTTGTTAAATGTTCTTTTAAATCATTTAATTTTTCGGTGTATTTTTTAGCAATATTTCTTCTATTTTCAGTCCATTTATTTAAGTGAGGAAGTTTAATTCTTAAAATAGCAGCTTGAATGGCATCTAATCTACTATTTACACCTAATTCTTCATGATAATATTTAACTCTAGATCCATGTTGTCTAATAACTTTAGCTTTATCAGATAATTCTGAATTATTAGAGATAAGCATACCACCATCTCCATAAGCACCTAAGTTTTTACTTGGAAAAAAGCTAAAACATCCCATATCACCTATAGAACCAGTTTTTTGACCTTTAAAAGAAGCATTAATTGATTGTGCACAATCTTCTATTACAAAAAGATTATGTTTTTTTGCTATTTCCATTATTCTATCCATTCTAGCAGCTTGACCAAAAAGATGAACAGGCATTATAGCTTTAGTTTTTGAAGTTATTTTTTCTTCTATTTTTTCTACATCTATATTATAAGTTCTAGGATCTATATCAATAAAAACAGGATTAGCTCCTATAGCACCTATTGTTTCAGTTGTAGCAATAAAAGTAAAAGGAGTTGTTATAATTTCATCTCCTGCTTTTATTCCACATGCTCTTAATGCAAGGAAAAGAGCATCTGTTCCAGAGTTTAAAGCAACTCCATGCTTAACATTACAAAACTCAGCTATTTCTTTTTCTAAAGTTTCAACATGAGTTCCACCTATAAAGTTTGTTGAAAGTAAAACTTCTTTTACAGCTTTATCTATTTCTTTTTCTAAACTTAAATATTGTTGTTTTAAATCTAATATTTGTATCATAATTTTTCTACTTTTTCTCCTAAATATTTATATTCTCTTGAACATTCACATTTTGCATGATTTTCTTTAAATTCTAATTTTAAACCACATTCACAAACCCAACCTTTTATTCTTGCTGGATTACCATAAACTAAGGCATAATCTGGAATATCTTTTGTAACAACAGAACCTGCACCTATAGATGCATGAGCTCCAATTGTGTTACCACAAACTATAGTAGCGTTAGCACCTATAGAGGCACCTCTTTTTATTAGAGTATCGTGATAATCAGAGCGTTGGTTTCTTGGAAAAGCTGAGCGAGGTGTTAATACATTTGTAAAAACCATTGAGGGACCGCAAAAAACATCATCTTCTACAATAACCCCTGTATAAAATGATACATTATTTTGAATTTTTACATTATTACCAATAACAACTTCTGGTGCTACAAAGACATTTTGTCCTAAACTACATCTTTCACCTATTTTAGATTTTGAAGATACATGACAAAAATGCCATATTTTTGTACCTTCTCCAATTTCACAGCCATCATCAATATAAGATGATTCATGTGAAAAATATTTTTTTTCCATATACTTTTTTCCACTTAATCAAAAATTAAGAACAGGTTAAATTATAAAACAAAAATTTATAGAAGTAAAATTTTCATTTAAATTTTTTATTTAAAAATAAAGGGTTAAAATAATTATATTTATTGATATTACAAAAATTATATTGACTATCTTTTTTGTTAAAAAGTTTAATATTAAACGAGTTAACTAATTATACAAAATTTTTTATAAAAAATATTGAAAAAGAAGGCAATATTTTTATAGACGTTTAAAATTTTTATGAAAGAAAAATTTACAATATAATATTATATATTTTTAAAATTAAAAAATTTCTAAAATATTTTATTTATATTGGAAATAACATTATGGAACAAAAAGAATTAATTAATTTTCTAAAAGGTTTATATAGTATAGTTCTCTTAGATGAAAATTTTACTAATGAAATAGATAAATTAAAAAAATATTACTTAGAAAAAAGTACTTATAATAAAAAAGAAGAATTAATTAATTCTTTTTTTATAGATAAATTTGATATTGAATTAGCTAAAAACAGTTTTGATATTGAAATAAAAGAGCTTTTTTTTAACTTATTAATACTATTATCTGAGATTCAGTTAAATACAATAAAAAAAGAGGAGTTAATTTTAGAATATGCTGAAAAATTATTTTTTGATAAAGAAAAGATAGTTGAAATAAAAGAAAATTTAAAAAAAGAATTAGCTAAAAATTTAGATTTTACACCTTTTAATTGGTTAACTAGATTAATAAATGGATATATCAATTTTAAAAATTTAGGTGTAACAAGTATAGAGACTTATTATAGTTTTAGACTTTTACATTTTCTTACAAATGGACGAATTAATAAATTACTAAATTTAATTACCCAAGTTTTTAATCCTTATGAAGAAAAAGAATCAAATTCTATTTTTAAATTAGAATATAATGAAGCATTAAAAGCTTTAAAAAAAGATGGAATTTACATTTTTAGAAATAAATTGCCAGAAAAACTAATAAATATAGCTTTAAATTATTCAAATAAAAATAATTGTTACCCAGTTCCTTCTGATAAAAAATATGAAGATTGTTTTATAGGAGAAGGTATTTATTTTCAAAATGAAAAAGAATATCAAACTGCCAGATATGATTATAAGGTATCTGATTTAGTCAATAAAAAAGATTTTTTTGATATTTTATCAGAAACTAATCTTACAGATTTTGCCAGAAAATACTTTAATTCAAAATGTCTTTTAGATGTAATAAGATTATGGTGGAGTACACCAGTAAGAGATAAATTTGATAGATATACAGGGCAAGTTTTTCATATAGATATAGATAGAGCTTCTTCATTACTTTTTATCATTTATCTTACTGATGTAAAAGAAGGTAATAGTCCTCATGTTTATGTTAAAGGTTCTCATAATTCAAAACCTTTTAATTTATTAGAAGATAGGAGAATGCTTCCTGAAGATATAGAAAATAATTATGAAAAAAATGCTATTTTAAAAGCTATAGGTGATAAAGGAACAATAATAGCAATTGACCCATTAGGTTTTCATAGAGGTGAGCCATTAGAGTTTGGTAATAGATTGGCTTTAAAATATCAATTTTCTAATGATGGTTTTGGAGAGCCTTTAGGGTTTTATAAAATAAGTGATTTGGAAGCAAAAAATAAGGTAAAAATTTTACAAGAAGAATATGATTTTACTTTTTCAAGATTTATATTTTAGTGAGAACTAATCAGTAATTATATATTATAGTATAATTTAACTATCAGTTTTATTTATCCTCAGGAGCTTTTATCTAAATGTTTGATAGAGATATGCTTAATGACCTTGCAAAATTAAAGGTTAATAGAAAAAGAAAAGTACAAGATTTAGAAACTCAGATTATAAATGAAAGTAAATTAAAAAAAATTGAAAATAATCTATTACCAACTAGTGATGAAGATTTTGAAGAAATAGTTTATGAAGATGAAAGTTTTGAAGAACAAAGTAATGAACTAAAAAATCTTTTAGAAGCACATGAAAATCAACAAGAAACTACACCTAAAAGCAGTTTGCAAAATTTAGCTGATTTTATGACAGGTAAAAATAAAAATGAACCTAAAGATGAATTAGATGAAGTTTTGGAAGAATATGAAGATGATGAAGAGTATGAAGAATACGAAGAAGAACCTACTAATCAACAACAACCTATTGAATATAAAAATGTAGATGGCACTCAAATAAATAGTAAATATGTTGGTGCAGATGGAAATATAAATGTAATTTATGGTGAACCAGGTAAAAATGTAGTAAATAGAAAAAGTGTCCAAGAACAAAGATTAGATAATAAAATGAGTTCTTTAGCAGATTTATTAACTAAGTTTAAATCAGAAGAAGAATTAATAGCAGAACAAAATGATGAAAATGTTATTCTTATGGATAAAGAAGTTAACATAAATAAAAACCTTAAAAATATTGATACTGTAGTACAAATAAGTAATGATGTTGAAATAAAAGTTGAGTTAGTCTTAAAAGCATTTAAAATTCTTAGAGATAAAATAGAAACACTAATACAAATGAATGGTATAAATATAGATATTACAAGACCAGATTATTTAAGAGCTTTATTTTTAAAAAGAAGTCTTGATGATATGGATGTAGCAAGAATTTTTACTTTATCTTTATTTTTACAAAATCCAGAAAAGTTTCCAACAGAAGATACTTATGAGCAAGTTATTTATTTAAATTCTCAAGTTGGAGCAAAATGTAAATCTATTGATTTAAAAAGAATGATTACTTATATATCATCTGAATCTGAATTTAATCAAACAGTTGATTTGGTTGTAAATATAACTAAAAATACTAATTTTAATGCAGATGGAGTAGCTGAAGTATTTTCTATAAAATGTAGAGAAGCCTTAAAAATATTAATGAAAAAATATTTAAAAAATGATTCTCTTGATTATATGAGTAAAATAAATGTTCTTTCTATAAAACAAGAGCTTAGTATGAAAAATAGAAATATTAATTCTTCTAATAGTATGCTAGATACTTTAAATACCAAGTTAAAAGCTCTTCATCCTACTCTAAAAGAGCAAATTAAACGTACTGAAGAGCAAATAAATGAAACAAGAGAAAAATTAGAAAGTAATATAAAAGAATTTAATACAAGCCTTAATGAAATAACGTTACTTATTTTATTAGAAAATGCTAGAAAAAATGGTGGTTATAATAAAAATTTTATGAAAAATATACCTGTAGAAAAAATTTCTAGAGAATTAAAAGAGTTTGAGATAGATGCTGAAGAGTATATTATAAAAGAAATAATAACATCTCCTATTCAAGATGAAATATTAAATAATATTATAAAGGGATAAATAAGCATAAAAAAAGAAGCTTTTAAAGCTTCTTTTTAATTAGTTTTTATCTTTTATACATAATCATATCTGGTGCTTTATTATTTACACCTGAAACAACGTTTACAAGAACGTAGGTGTTTGCTAAATAAGATTCATCTAGAACTCCATTTGTTACAACACCAACAACTATAGCTCTGGTTCCTGATAAAACATCCTTAAGTATATAAGTACCATCAGAAGAAACATTAGCTATAGAATAAGCTAGTTGTTGATCTCTTACAGGTAAATTAGAATTAGCTAGAGGATCTGTTAATACTTGTAATACTTTTGATCTATCTAGAACATCATTAGTTGAACTTATAGCTGCTACTTTAGTATTAGGCGGTATGCTTTGAATATTTCCATTTTTATCTTTTAATATAACCTTACCTTCAACATCACCTATACTAATAAGAGATTTAGCTAATCTCATTTGTAATAACTCTGTAGATATAACATCATTAGATGGAACTACAATTCTTAACCCTTTTTGTGTTTCATGATGTTCTAATGAAACAGAAACGGTATATTCACCACCTGGTATATCATTTATAGGTATAGAATATCTAAGATTTTGTGAATCTAATTCTATTGTTTTCTTATTTACTCCAGCTACTTTAGTTACAGTTCTTACAGGTGTTTTAGGATAAGTAAAAGGAATTTTTATATCTGTCCCTTCAAATTGAACAATTCCATTTAAATCTTTTGAAAAAGATTTAGTATTAACATATTCACATGTAACATCAGTATCATCACTACTTACTTTTGTGTATCCAAATAATTTTCTATAGTCCATTGCATGGTCAGTTAATTCTGGTAATGTAGTATATAAAGAACATTCAAAATTTAAAATCCCATTAACACTTATTGCTCTTGCTTCATAAGAAAGTCTACCATTATTAGGAGAACCTATAAGTGTTGAATAAACATTATTATCTTTCGGATCTAAAATATCTTTAACATCATATATTATTGAACTTTCAGCTATAAGGTTAATTAAAATATTTCCTAAAGGAACTACAAATACATCACCTATTTTTCTATCTTCACTTGTTTGAACAGGAGGTAAAGCAATAGATTGAGGAACAAATCCTTTTAATCCTCCAATTGATAGAGTAGCTTGAGATAAAGGAACTCCTTTTAATTTAAAATTACCTTCCGCATCTGTAGTAGTTGAAATATTAGTTCCTTCTATTTTAACAGGCATATTTGCAATATTATTAGTTTTTAAAACACTATTAAAAAGTCTTCCACTTATAAATCTAGAATTTGATAGTAAAGGAATAACTATATTTTCTACTACATCTGGCTTTACAGAATAAGAAGCAAACTTACCTTCAGGTGTTTCTATATTACCAAAGGAAACTTCTAAGTTTCTTGGAGTAGTAAAAGGAGGTTCATTTAAGGAAAAAGTACCATTTGAATCTGTAATAGTAGAAGTATTTGTAAAACCATTTGTTACATCTGAAACTTTTGCACCTACTACAGGAGAACCATCAGGATTAACAACTTTACCTGATATTAAAATAGAGGTTATAGGGAGAGGTCTGTCTATGTTAGAAGAAGTATCTCCAAATATAATAGGTTTTAATTCAGTTATTTTACCAGCTTCAATAACAGACTCAATTTGAATATTTTCTTGTTTTCTAGTAGATAATAATGATATTGCTCCTGGTAAAAGATCATCTGTTTTAAATTGTAAACTATCTTTTACTTTTATAACTTGTATAACTTGTCCTTTTCTTTCTATAAGTTTTTCTTTTTTATCTGTTCCAATAATTCTTTTACCATTTGAATCAACTTCATAAATATCTTCATTTCTTATTACTTTTATTAAATATTCAGGTTTTTCTCCTACAGATACTTTACCTTTATCTATTATACTACCTGTAACAATTCCCCTTGTTATTTTAGGTAGAGTATTAGGTTTTTCTACATTTATTAGAATATCACGTAAAATATCTTGCTCTGTTTTTACAGGTGTTGTACAAGAAGAAAAAATAACTGATATAGCTAAAAATGGTAATGTAATTTTATTAATTTTTTTCATAATTTTTCTCCTTTTATATTATCCTGCAGTAGCTGGCGATGGAGTAGCTGATGGTGATGGGCTACTAGTAGCAACAACTTTTATACCGCTAGGATCTGTTTCAAATTTAGTTGGTGTAGAAAATTTAAGAGTTATTAAATATCCATTATCATCCAAACCTAAAAGAGTTCCTTCAGAAAAACCACTATATACTTCTGCAAATGTATTATTTGGATATATAATAGATTTAATATCTTCTGAGTTAGAAATAACTGGAATACTACCTTTAAAAGTACCACCTGAAGGAATAGTAATACTTATAGGATAAACAGTTGCAGGTAATTTTTTACCTTTTATTGTGTGTTCAACAATAAGTTGTTTAAAAATAACTCTTGGCAATCCTTGTCTATTTTCTATAGTAACTTCAGGATCAACTAAATTATATGAAGCTATTATTGAACCATTTTCAGCTGTTTTAAAAGATTGAAATATACCAACTCCTTTTACTGCGGTTGAAGTTGAAGCGGCATCGCCTCCAACAGCAGCCCCAGCTTTAATACCTGTAACTGATAACTCAGCTTTGGGCATAAAAGGATTATTAAATTGAATATTACAACCATAAATTGCAAAAGATAGAATTGAGGCTACTATTGCCAATTTAAATTTCTTTTTGTTCTTTGAATTAAAAAACATACCTAAACCTTAAATATTAATATATAAATAGTATTATTAATACAATAAACCCTATACCTCTAAACTTCTACCAGATTCAACTTCAGAATCTATAGACATAAAAACTTGTATAACGTTAGGGTCAAACATTATACCTGACATTCTTTGTAATTCTTTTATAGCTTCTTCAGCAGACATTGCACTTCTATGAGGTCTATCATGTGTAAGAGAGTCGTATGCATCTGCTACAGATAAAATTCTTACAGGAAGAGGTATCATTTCACCAGATAATTGATCTGGATATCCCATACCATCCCATCTTTCATGATGCCACCTAATCCAAAGAGGTGCATTAACAGTACTAGGAATTTGTTTTGCAAAATCTTCTCCTAATAGTGTGTGTCCCTCTAATTTTATTTTTTCATCTAGCTGAAGAGGTCTTGCTTCATTAATAAAGTCAAAATTATTAATTTGACCAACATCATGTAATAAAGCAGCATATTCTAGCATATCAAGTTCTTCTTTAGGTAAACCATATTTCTCACCTATTTGCCTTGCTAAATCAGCTACTCTTCTAGAATGACCAGGATTAGCTTCATACTCATCTGCTTTTTGAGCCCATTGATTTATAAGCTCAAGAGAATCACTTCCTCTACCAGAAGAACCACCAGATTTATTACTATTTTTACCCCCCATTAGAATAGGAATAACAATAGCTATGGCATAAACTAAAGATATTGCATAAAGAGCGTAAGCAATATATCTTACTGTTTCAGCTGTTGACATTAATTTTTTACCTCACTTAGTAAAAGTATAAACCTATTTTCAATTTTATACAAATAGCTATCTACTAAATTAACATAAAATTAACAAGTTGCATTATATTAGTAACAAGCAACAAATGATAACAACTAAGTTTTTTATGATTATCAATTATTACTATTAACTAAATCAAAAAATTCCTCTTCACTAAGAATTTTAACTTTTAATTCTTTTGCTTTATCAAGCTTACTACCTGCTTCTTCTCCAGCTACTAAATAAGAAGTTTTTTTAGTAACCGAGCTAGAAACTTTAGCACCTTTTTTTTCTACTAATAAAGATGCTTCATCTCTACTAAAATGTTTTAAAGTACCAGTAAAGACAAACTTTAGACCTTCTAAAGTCTTATTCACTATATCATTATCATCCTCTTTTTTATGTGATGAAACAACATTGTTATTTTTTAAAGCTTCTAATAGATTTATAGTAGTTTCATTTCTAAAATAATCAAAAATACTTTTAGCTGTAATTTTACCTACATCTTCTATCATTTCTAGTTCTTCTAAAGTTGAATTTTTCAATTTTTCAAAATCTTTAAAGGTAGAAGCTAATATCTTAGAAAGAGTTTTACCCACATTATCTATACCTAAAGAATAAATGAATTTATTTAGTTCTGGGTTTTTAGAGTTTTCTATATTATTAATAATTTTATCTGTTGTCTTTTTTCCCATTCTTTCAAGTTTTTCTAAATCTTCAGCTTTAAGATTATATATATCAGCTAAAGATAACACTAGTTTAGTCTCAACTAATTTTTCAGCTAAAATATCTCCTATGCTTTCTATATTCATAGCATCACGGCTAACAAAATGTAAAAGTCTATGTTTTATTTGTTCCTTACAATTTTTATTTATGCATCTAGTTAAAACATCAGATTCTATAACAACTTTTTCATTACAAGAAGGACAATTTTCTGGATAAAAAAATTCTTTTTCATTACCAGTCCTAAAATCAGTTAATACACTAACTATTTCTGGTATTATTTCACCAGCTTTATGAACTATTACTGTATCACCAATTTTTATATCTTTTCTTTTTATTTCCTCTGCATTATGTAGTGTAGCTCTACTAACCATACTACCAGATACATTTACAGGAGTTAAAACTGCCACAGGAGTTAATGTTCCCAAACGTCCAACTTGAACAATAATATCTTCTAATTTTGTTACGGCTTGTTGAGCTGGATATTTATATGCTATTGCCCATTTAGGACTTTTAGTTTTAAATCCCATTAATCTTTGAATTTCAAAACTATTAGTTTTTATTACAATGCCATCTGTTTCATAAGGTAAGTCTTTTCTTTTTTCTTTCCAAAAATCACAATATTCTTTTACTTTATCTATATTTGGATTCTTATCAAAATTTTCATTTACTTTAAAACCTAAATCTTTTAAATAATTTAGCATTTCATAATGAGATTTTAAATCTATAGTTTCATCTTTAATTATTCCTGTATATATAAAACTATCTAGATTTCTTTTTGCTGTCAAAGAAGTATCTAACTGTTTTAAAGATCCTGAAGCTAAATTACGAGGGTTAGCAAATTTTTTTTGTCCTAATTTTTCTAGTTCATTATTTATTTTTTCAAAATTATCTTTAGCTAAATAAATCTCACCTCTTACTTCTAGTTTTTCAGGGACTTTTACTTTAGCAATATTATTAAGATTTAATGGTATAGATTTAATAGTTTTTAAGTTTGCTGTTACATCTTCACCTGTTTCACCATCACCTCTAGTTGCACCTCTGATAAAAATTCCATTTTCATAAATTAAACTTATAGCCAAACCATCTATTTTTAATTCACAAACATATTCAATTTCTTTTACATCAACTAATTCTCTAATTCTTTTATCAAAATCAAAAAGATCTCCTTCTGACATAGCATTATCCAAGCTATACATCTTTTCTTCATGGATAATTTTCTTAAAACCTTCTTGAGTTTTATCACCAACTCTTTGAGATGGAGAATCTGAAGTAATTAATTCAGGATAATTTTTTTCATATTCTAAAAGTTTATTGTATAAAACATCATAATCATTATCTGATATCTCTGTTTTTGATAAAACATAATAATTATAAGAATGTTTTTGTAGTATTTTTTTTAATTGACTATATTCTTCCATTTTAGTTATTATAAGCGAAAAGTTTTTTCTAGTTAGAAGTTAGAAGTTAGAAGATTTTTAGATGTTATTCTTCAACTTTTAACTCATAACTTTTAACTTTTAACTATTTTAAAAATAATTTTACTTTTTCCCAAGCATCTGAGGCTGCTTCTGGATTATAAGAGCCTCGTTCATTACAAAAAAATCCATGATCAGCTTCTGGATAGAAAAATATTTCAAAATCTTTTTTATTTTCAGTTAAAGAGTTTCTTATTTGCTCGACATTTTCATGTGATATATAAGAATCTTTTCCACCAAAAAATAATTTAATTGGGCAAGAAATTTTATTTGTTTTATCTAAAAGAGTTTGAGCTAAACCACCGCCATAAAAAGATAAAGCTCCTTTTAATTTAAACTCACAAGCTGATAAATAAGTTAATCTACCTCCCATACAAAAACCCATAGTAAAAACTTCTTCTGTATTTGCGTTTTCATAGTTTTTTAATGAATCAAAAACGTATTTAACATCATTCAAAAAAATTTCATTGGTAATTTTGGGATAAAGTTCAAATCCTTTTTTCATTCCCTCTTCATTATAATCAGCTTCATATCTTTCTATTTCTCTATGAAAAAGATCTGGTGCTACTACAAAATAACCTTCTTTTGCTATTCTTTCTGCAACATCTCTAATATGATGATTAACTCCAAAAATTTCTTGAAAAAGGACAACAACTGGTAATTTTTTTTCTGAATAAGGATAAGCAAGAAATAAAGACATATTTTTATCGCCTACATTTATACTTTCCCATTTATTTTTTGTTTCCATTTTATCCTCCTGTTTTTTATTTAAATTAAATTATTATAATTAATTAGGTTTACCTTGCTTTAGATTAATCATTTTTTGAAAATCTTTTCCTACTATTATAGTGTAATCTGTAGAAATATCACCAACACTGCTTTTTACTATATCAAAACCTTTAAGTCCCAAATCTGGTGCTAAGTATTTAATAGCATCATCTTTTCCAGATTGTAAAATAACCTGAGTTTGAAAGGTATTAGTATTATCAGCAGAATCAACATTCCAAACTACCCAACCTTGATCTCTTAGCATTCTAGCTGCTTTGCTACCTAAGCCTTCTTCTTTAGTTCCATTTAAAACGGTTAATTTTATATTTCTTTTTTGTTCTAAAGTTAATTTATCAGAAGGTAAAGTGTCTGGTTTTTGTGTTGCACTTATATCTGTTGGTGTATTAAAAGTAGAATCAGGAAAAAGAGTTTTACAAGTTTCTTTTACTTTATCATCATCAGTAAGCCAATAACTTGCCCCTCCTCTTTCACCAAAGTTTCCTGGGAGCATAACCATTTTTATATCTTCTCTTTTTAATTTTCTGACAAAATTTCCTATTTTCATCATTTCACCATTAGAAAGATCTGATACAACATTTTTCTGAATAATATCTACTAATTCAGGTAATTTAAACATTGTCATAGGATTTAGCATTTTTTTCAAAACTGCATTAACAAATCTTTGTTGTCTTTGAACCCTTCCAATATCACCAATTTCATCATGTCTAAATCTTAAATATTGATGTGCATGTTTACCATCTAAATGATAATTTCCTTTTTTTAAATTTATAAAAAGTTTTGCTGTCCAATCTTTATAAACCATATCTTTTTCTATAAAAATATCTATACCACCAATTGCATCTATAATATTTATAACACCTTCAACTTTTAAAAGGACAAAATGGTGTATAGGAACTCCTGTTAAGTTAGCAACTGTTTTTCTTGCAAGTTTTTCTCCTCCATAAGCAAAAGCAGCATTTATTTTTTCTGTAGTATCTTTTTCTGCTATTTTTGCTCTAGTATCTCTTGGAATAGATAAAGCAGATACTTTTTTAGTAATGGGATCAACTCTAACTAAAATCATAGTATCAGTACGAGTCGGAACAGAATCATCTTTTTTACCAGATGAAGTATATCCAACATCACTACCCATAAATAAAATATTAACAGGCTCAGACATAGGCATAATAGCTGTACCTATATCACTTAATAGTTGTCCCAAACCTCCACCTTGACTAGGGTTATTACCTACATTTTCGGTATCAGTTTTTTTACCATAGATTTCTAAAATATTAGCAAAAGTAGATGCAACCATACCAAGAATAATAGAAGTTGATATTAGAAATAAAGCTATTACAACTCTAAAAATATTTTTTTTATTACCTGATTTTACGTTTTTTGACCCCATTTTTATTACCTATTTTTAGTTAGAAGTTAAGAGTTAGAAGTTAGAAGATTTTTATTTATTATCTTTTAACTTTTAACTTCTTACTTTTAACTAAATTACAACATATCCTTTACTGCATCTTTTTCTTCAAGAAGTTCTTTTAAGGTAACATCTATTTTTTCTTTAGCAAAATCATTTATTTCTAAACCTTGAACAATTTCCCAGCTAGAACCATTAGATCTTACAGGAAAACCAAACATTAAACCTTCTGGTATTCCATAACTTCCATCAGATTCAACAGCAACTGAAAAGTATTCTCCATCAGGAGTTACGTTAGCTAAATTTTTAACTGTTTCGATTGCAGCATTAGCAGCTGAAGCAGCTGAAGAAAGACCTCTGGCTTTTATTATTGCTGCACCTCTTTGTTGAACAGTTGATAAAAAGGTAGATTTTAACCATTCATGATCTGTTATTACTTCAGTAGCTACTTTACCATTTATAGTAGCATTAAAAAAGTCTGGATATTGTGTAGCAGAATGATTACCCCAGATAGCTACATTTTTTACATCATTAACATGAACACCCGCTTTTTGAGCTAATTGAGTATAAGCTCTTCTTTGATCTAACATTGTCATAGCAAAGAAATTTTTAGGATTTAATCTTTTAGCAAAATTTTTGGCAATAAGAGCATTAGTATTACAAGGGTTTCCTACTACTAAAATTTTACAATTTTCAGAAGCTACTTTATCCAAAGCTTTTCCTTGAGCAACAAAAATATTACCATTAGTTTTTAATAAATCTCCTCTTTCCATACCAGCTTTTCTTGGAGCCGCACCAACTAATAAAACCCAGTCTGCATCTTTAAATGCAACTTCTGCATCAGAAGAAGTAGTAATTCCTGTTAATAATGGGAATGCACAATCATCTAATTCCATTTTAACGCCTTCTAAAGCAGGTAAAGCTGGTTCAACTTCTAACAAACTTAAATGAATAGGAGTATCTTTTCCTAACATTTCTCCAGAAGCTATTCTGAATAGTAAAGAGTACCCTATTTGCCCTGCTGCACCTGTAACTGCAACTTTTACTGGTTTTTTTGACATATATATAACCTCAATAAAAACATTTTAAATCGTGTCAAATTATAACACACCTTTTACAAGGCAAAACGATTATTAAAGTAAAAAAAACTTATGTTAAAAAGATAATTTAATTAAAAAATATAAAGATTAAAAGTTTAAGAATACTAACTATTTACTCTATTTACTAAATTTTTTAGCATACTCTAAAGCTTCTTTTGCATTTATAGCAGGGAAATTATAAGTATTAACTTTTTTTGTAGCAGAATTAACTATTGATTCTTTTAACTGAGCATAAGTTAAATTTGGGTATTTACTTAGAACTAAGGCTGCTACTCCAGCAGCAGCAGGAGATGACATAGAAGTTCCTGTCATCATCATATATTCCCCATTTGAACCTGTTGACCAAATATCTTCACCTGGTGCTGAAATATTAACAGCTGCTCCAAAATTAGAAGACTCTGATTTATTAAAATCTTTATTATGATTAGCTACACACATTACATTATCTTGTTGTAATGCTACAGCAGAGTAAGAATCAAATTTAGTATCTATAGCTCTACTAAAAACTTCTTGACCACTTGCATCTTTTTTATTTATCCCATTTCCTGCTGATAAAAAGATTAAAACATTTTTAGATTTTGCATATTCTATAGCAGGCATAATAGTTGCAATAGAGTCTGCTGATTGTTTACCCATATCTTCATCTTTTATAGGATCTGAATAAGTAGCCCCATAACTCATATTTATAACTCTATTTCCTTCATCAGTAGCTTTTTTAATTGCTTCTATTGTACTTAAATCATCACCAGCTATTGGGTAAAAAGTTAAATCTGCTTTACCTTTCATTACACCAGTAATACCAACTCCATTATCAGAAATTCCATTTATTATTCCCATAACATGATTTGCATGATCTAATTCGCCTTTTCCTTTTCTCACATTTTCGGTATTTTGTTTAAAATTTATATCTGTATGTTTATCAGCTCCAAATTCTATAACCCCAACTTTTACAGCTGTTGGTTCTTGTATATCCCATGCTTCAGGAACATTCATTTGTTTTAACCACCAATTATTTTTTTCATCATCCCAAGAGGGATCTTTAGTTGTTGCTTTAGTTGAAAACCTTTTCACTCTATTATCCAATGATTTCACAGTATTAGGATGAGCATTAAAACCTTGATCTAATAGCATTTCAGCCATATCTGAAGGATCTTTATCATCAGGTATTTTTATCTCAGCCAAACCTATTTCTTCTATACCACCAATAAGTTCTCCATTAGTTATTTTTAAAACTTCATCTAATTCATTATCAGTATCAACATAAACGATAACTATACCCTTAACTTCAGAAGGTGAATTAGTATTAATTACTAAATTTTCTTTTTTAGATAAATCTTTTACTTCTAATTTTTTAGGGACTTTAACTCCAGGATTTAATTTAAAATCTTTGTAAACTTGATTACGATCTTTTTTAGTTGAGCTTGTAGCAGTTTGATTTGTTGTATTAGTACTGTTAGTTGAGCAATTTACTAAAAAAATAGATAAAGCTAAAGTAACTATAAACTTATTTTTTAAGATCATATTAAACCTCATAAATAAAAATAATTTAATATATTATCTAATATTTATATAAAAATACCTAGTAAAATTTTGATTATGTAAAAAAAGTGTTGATAAAATATTTTAAACTACAGATTGAACACATTAAACGGAGCAGTCATTCCTGTGAAGACAGGAATACAAATTAATAATAGATAAATCTGTGCATATCTGTTTCATCCGTTTAATCCGTAGTTTAATGGAAGTTAATTTTTTAAATTTTCAACAGAAATTTTACACGAGGAAAATTTTATTACACTAATAATTTATATTATAATTTATTTCTCAGCTTCTATAAAAAATTTAGTTGCTGAAATAGCTGAACAAGGTATTAATAATACCTGTATTATAGGAATCCAAAAAAATAATAAAAACTGAAAACTATAAATTAAAAATTTAGAGAAATTTTTTCTTATAAAATTTATTTTTTCAATTAGGCTATAACCTTTTCTGGCTAAGATAATATCTAAAAAATCTATAGAGATTAGCATTGATAATATAATTAGGTAAGCTATATTTCCTATTACAGGTATAAAATTAATAGGAAAAAATAAAATTAATATTAAAATCTTAAAAATTAGAAGTTTTAAAGCTTCTTTTATTGAAAATATAATACCGTTATTACTTTTAATACTTTTGCCTAAAATAATATTTTCTGTTTTTTCTGAAATTACATCATTAAAAGGAATACATACTATAGAAGAAACTGGTAAAAATAAAAAAATAGATATAACTGATATAACTAGAAATCCAAAAGTATTTATAAAATATCTTATTAAAGTATATAAAAATCCAGAATTTGCTAATTCGGGTATAAAAGAATTTAAACCACTAGTAAAAATGTATAGTAACAAGATTAAAAACATAATTAAAGTAAAAGTTGAAATTAGTATAGGTATAGTAGAAAGTTTTATTAATTCTTTGTTTTTAAAAAAAATTTTTAAACCGTCAAAAAGATAGAAAAATGTATTTATGTTATTAGTTTTAGCTATAGTAGGAGTAGTAACACATAAATCACATAGATTAGTATTAGAAAAAGAATTTGTGGTATCTTTTTTTATGCCACAAATATTACATCTTGATATCAATTATTAAACCAATTAGAAAATATTTACTTCATCTTCCTCATCATCTTTTTTAGGATTTTTTGCTTCTTCAATAGCTTCTTTAACAACTTGGTTTTGATTTTTTTGCCAATCTAAAGCTTCATTTATATCTTTTTCAGTAACAATTCCTTTTTCTACAAGTAATTGACCTAAATGAATATTAGGGTTTTTATTTTGAAACTCTATAGCTTCAGTAAGTTGAGATAATCTTAAACTACCTCTTTTTAATAAAACTTCTCCTAATCTTTCATTTTGAGATAATCTTTGCCATTTTTCTTCATCAGTCATTATTCCAAGTTCTTTTAATGAATCTTGAACAACTTTTCCTTCTGTTTTTTGAATTTCTAAGTATTTATCTAATTCACTTCTAGTAATAAATCCTTTTATAACAGCTATATCACCTAAATGAATACTAGGATTTTTTTTCTGTTCTTCAATAATATCTGTAAGTTGAGATAATTTTAAAGCTTGGAATTTCACTAATATTTCTCCAAGTTTTTCAACTCTTGTAAGGTTTTCTAAGTCACTCATAATTATTCCTACAGACTTAAATATAATTCGTTAGAAGTTAAGAGTTACAAGTTAGAAAATTTACTTTTAACTAATTTCTCTTCACTTTTTACTTTTTACTTTTCAATTATATTATATAATGATTTAAGAGTTTATCCAAGCTATTGTTATAAACGGAATTCCATTTTTCTAATAAAGTTTCAGCAGGTGATTTACCTTTCTTTATAACTTTTTCTTCTAATTCTTCAAGATAAATAGTTTCATCCTGATTTTTTTCATTATAGACTTTTTGTATTTTTAAACCTTCCCAAGAAATTTTAAATAATTCTTTTGCTAAATCTTTAGTAGAATATTTTCCTATTTTTGCTGCCATTCCTTCTCTTGCTACATCTTCATGCCATTTAACTCTTTGTTCATAAGTTAAATTAGATACTAATTCCCAAGAAGCATCTAATGCTTCTTCGTTATATAAAATACCTTTCCAGATAGCAGGTATTCCAATTGCTAAATCTGTAGTTTGGCTATCTGCACCCCTTAATTCTATATATTTTAGTAATCTAACTTCAGGGAAAACAGTAGAAAGATGATAACCCCAATCATAAAAAGTTGCTTTATGTCCTTTATAACCTTTTTGCATAAACTCTTTGAAGGTTATGCTAGTCATATCAATCATTTCGCCTTCTCTTTTGATAAGAAACATATGGACATTCATAGCAAAATCTACATAATCAGCAAAAGAAAAATTTTCTGAAAAAAGATTTTTTATAATTCCACATCTTTCTGGATCTGTATATTTCCAGATATAAGCTCTTTCTGTGGCAAAACCATTTTCTTTACCACAATAAATAGGAGAATTAGCAAACATAGCTGTAACTATTGAATTTACACCTGTAGCTATTCTTAATTTTTTAATAGCATCTTCTTCACTAATATAGTCAATATTGGCTTGAATAGTACAAGTTTGTTTCATCATTTTATGACTTAAATGCCCTTGTGTAATTAAGTATTTCCTCATTATTCCATATCTTTTTTTAGGCATCCAATTTATATCTTCATTAGCTAAAAAGGGATTCATTCCGCAAGAAAACCATTTGGTATTCCATTTTTCTGTTACTTTTTTTAGTTCATAAATATGATTATCAATTTCTTTTTGAGTATCATGTAAAGAAATAAAAGGTTTTCCACTTAGTTCAACTTGACCACCTGGTTCTAGTGAAATACTTTCTCCATTACGCATTAAAGCTATAATATTTTTATCTTCATATTCAGGTTCATATCCAAATTTTTCACCTGCTGTTTCAAATAAAGCTCTTATACCTTCAGAACCTTCATATTTTATAGTAGATAAATCTGAATGTATTAAAAACTTTTCATACTCAGTACCTATTTTTAAGTTATTTGGTTCTTTATAAGAACTAGTAAAATATTTTACTAGTTGGTTTTTATCTTCAACTATTTCTTCTGGTGATATGGTATTGCTCAAATTAGAACCCTCTTAAAAAACTATTTTATAAAAATATACTTTATGATTATATCTAATAAAATAAAAAATATATACTAAGTTGTATATTTAAAATCTAAAAATAGAAAAGGATATACATTAATAATTAGGTAAATAAAATAAATTTTATATTTTAAAAGCTATTATTTTTTTAAAAACCCTTGGCTTTTTTTTAAAAATTAAAGTTTGAAAGTATTATATTTAAAGGTTTTTAGTTATTCATAAGAAAGTAAAACAATATTTTTTTACATTTATAAATCACACTAAAATAAATTATTAAATATATATTAAATACAAGGGTTTTTGTCAGACTAAAATAAGCTTTTTTTATTATTTTTTAATCATGTAAAATTCTTTCAAAAAACATATTTAATTCACCTATCTTTGTATTCAAGTGTTGTATGATTGATTTAGTTAAGAAACTGTTAATCGAAAAGAGAGAAAAAAAACACTCTTTTCATTAAAGATTCTTTAAAAAAATAATTATTGAACGTTTTATGGAGTGTGCAAAATGAGTTTAGTTAAAAGAAATTTAGTTAAAGTTACTATCGGAGCTACCTTTACTTTAGCTTCTTTATTACCTGCCTTCGCTGATACTACTAACTTAAAGTATCAAGCTAATGTACAAAATGTTTTATCTATATCTATAGAAAGTCCTAAAGGTGATACCTTAGCAAAAGATGGAGAAACAGCAGTACTTAATTTTGGTAATGTGGACGCTTTTGGGGTTAACCTCTCTAACACTGTTGATTCTGTTAGATTGGTAAAAGATAAAAACTTATATAATACAGGAGAAATAACTAATAATGATTCAGCCTTGTATGTTATAGGTAGTGATATATCTAATCCTACTATTAATCTAAGAAGTAGAATACAAGGAGGTGGTGCAGGAAGAATAGAACATTCTTTCCAATCAGATATGGATGGTATGTCTATAGTTTTCTCTAAATCTAATAGCCCTTGGCAAAATGCTAAAACTTTTTCTGATTTAGATCCTCAAAATAAAATGGTATTTTTAAATCCAGGAGCATCAAACTTAAATATAGCAGGTCCTAATGGTTTATATAAAGATTCTGCTGTTTATGACAACGAATTAGTTGGTTTTGATATCGGTTTAAATGTTACACCTAAAGCTACTACTGGTAGCAAATCAGCTGTTTCTACCTTCAGATTATTACCTATCTAAAAAGGTAAAGAAAGAGAGTGGTGAGGGGTGTAAAAATACACTCCTCTTATAAAAAAATAAAAATAATAGTAATAAAAGAAGAGGATATAAAAAATGAAAAATATTTTTAAATTAATTTGCTCAATAGCAATAATATTAAACTTAAGTCAACAAGCCAAAGCTTTAAGTATATCTCCTTATATAGTAGATATAGCTACAGAATCTGGTAAAGAAGGAAATAAAACTATAAAAGTATTAAATGATTCTAATACTACCTATAATTTAAAAATGTATGCACATGATATAGGTGTTGATAAAAATGGTAAAAAAACACATTTCCCTCCTTCAACTGATGATTCAGTTGCTAAATATGTAGATATTATTCCAAAAAACTTAGTTTTAAAACCAAATGAATCTAAAGAAGTAAAAGTTATTATAAAAACACCTGAAAATTGGAAGGGCGGAAAACAATCTATAGTATTTTTTGATGCAAAACCAGAAGTTAATCTTAACCAAAAATTAGATAAAAAGAAAATAAGTGCAAAATTAGAGTTAAGTTTATCTTTAGGTGCATTAATTCTAAATGAAGTAAAAGGAACTACTGTTGTAAAATCTAGAATAGTTAAAGCTGATATAGTACCTAAAAAGAATGGTAAAAAATTAGATATTTTGTTAGATGTTGATAATACTGGAAATACTCATGTAAAAGCATCAGGTTTTGTTTCTATTTTTGATCAAAATGAAGCTTTTATAGGTAGAGTTGATTTACCAAATAGCATCGTTTTACCGGGTAAAACAGAAAGTTTAAATTCTAGATGGGAAGGAGATAAATTAAAATCTGGAACCTATCATGCTCTAATAACTTATGAATTTGGAGATGATAAAAATATGATTATAGATAAATCTTTTAAAATCGATTAAAACATCCTCTTTGTTACTATTATGAGTATAAAATTTTTTATACTCTTTTTTTTCACTTTAATTTTTTTATCTTTGCCTTCTTTTGCAATAGACACCATTAATTTAAATACAGAATTAAACCAAACCATAACAATAAATAAAAAAGGATGTAAAAAAAGTATGGTTCAGAAATCATACTTAGCATCGGTAAAAATTTTAGGTGATAAAATAGAGATAAACACAAAAAACATAGGAACTTCTTACATCTATCTTTGGTTTGAAGATGGTATGAACGTGTATAACTTAAAAGTTGATTTACCTAAAGAAGTAAAAACTAAAACTAAAAATAATAACCAATTAAAAGATCCAAATTCTGCACAAGGAAAATACAGTTTTTCAGCCTCTGAAGGTATTTCTGAAAAAGATAAATTTCAAATAAATAAAAAAAGAGACTTTATTCATAATATTAATTATGAAACTCCTTTTGGAGAAGGTAGAGTTTACTTTAATTCACTTGTAAAAACTAATTTTGATAATTATATAAATTTAAATTCTTTGAGCTTACAAAATATAAATATAAAATATGCTGAAAAAAAATATTCTTTTTCTTTGGGTAATATCTATTCTTTAAATTCAGATGAAAAAGGATTATTAGAGGGTATTAATTTTAATTATGATTTTAATTCTTTGGATAATATTAGTTTTTATGCTGGTTTGGGTGGTATAGATGAAATTAATTTATATAAAAACAATACAACAAATTTAGATAATACAAAGAAATTAAAAAACTATTTAGATATAGGATTGAATAGTAAATATAATCCTTTTAGTTGGTTACAGTTAAATTCTAGTTTAGGAGCTAATATTTCTTTTGATAATTCTGAAAAAAAATATTTTACAAATCTAAATTATAAAATAAAGCCTTTAGATAATTTAAGTTTATTAGGGTCTATTAAAACTAATTTTCAAAAAATAACTATTGCCAATGATTTTTACTATAAACAAGAGTTTTTTAATAATTTTAATTTTTTAGAAACTTTATTAGCTCAATCTTATGAAAATGAATTTAATAAAATAACTAATCAAAATTTATCTTTAAATAGCAATAATAATATTTCTGTTGTTTCTAGATTAAAACATGAATCTGAAACAGATTTAACTTTTAAATACTCTTATTCTAATAATAAAAAAGATATTTCTAATAATATAAATGTTAAAACCTCTAAAGAAATAATTAAAAATGCTTGGAAAATAAATGCTTCTTATGATATTAAAAAATTTAATGCCGTTGAAGAAAAAAGTTATAATTTTGGTTCAAATATTTCATTAAAACAAATTTTACCTTTTGATATGTCTTATTTACATACAGGAATTATTGATAAAGAAAATTTAAATATAGAAAATTTAGATATTAACTATAGAGTTTTTGCTAATAATTTTTTATCTTTAGATTTAAATAATAATACTAATTACACATTTAATTTTAATTCAAATAAATTAAATAAAAACTCAATTTTAAATACTCTTTCCTTAGCATCTAATGCTAATTTTAATGATTTTTCTTTTGGTACTACAATAGGTTATATAAAACAATTTGATGAAAAAAATAATATAGATAAATTGTTTTTTAAGTTAAATTCTAATTTAAATATAACTCCAACAAATCAAATTAATTTTCAAACTTCTATGAGTAAAGTTATTAATGGTTCTTTAGAAGTAAGTTCTAACGTAAACTATAATTATACTTTTGGTTCTATAAAAGAAAAAAAAGGAAAAATAACAGGTATTATTTTTGATGATGAAAATGGAAATGGTTCTTTTGATAAAGGTGAAAAAACTTTTTCTAATATAGAATTATCTATTGCCAATAAGATAATAAAAACTAATAATTTAGGCGAATATAGTTTAAATGATTTAGATTATGGTGATTATCAAATAAATATAAAAAATGAATCTCTACCTAAAAATTACAAAGCCTTAAGTTCTCAAGAAAATATATCATTAGAAAAAGAAGAATATAAACAAGATTTTATTTTTACTAATAAAGTAGCTGTAAAAGGTTATATTTATGCAAGTAATAAAAAAAATAAAGGTGTTGCAGGCGTTCAAGTTAATTTAGATAATATTCAAAACCTTACTAGTGATGAAGATGGATATTTTGCTGTAAAAGCGGTTCCTGGTTTACATATTTTTCAAGTTGATTATAATACTATTCCAAAAAACTATACTATGAAAACTAATCCTACACAAAAAATAAATGTGGAAGAAAATAATGAAAATTCTGTTGAATTTATTCTTAACCCTATTAGAATAATAAAAGGAATTGTTCATAAAAAAAATGATACTTCTTCTAAATTAGAAAATATAAAAGTAGAAATAAGTCATTTTTCTAAAGAAGAGTTAATAAAAAAAGAAGAAATAAAATCAGATGAAGATGGGGAATTTATTATTAGTGAATTTGAAGGTGATTCTATAGAAATAAAAATAAATGGAGCTGAACAAGAAGTTCAAAAATTTGAGATAGAAGAAAATCCTTTTAAAAAAGAATTATTAATTCCTATAAATTAAATTTATTAGTTGTTTACTGGTAAATAAAAAAAACTACATGTTACAATTTGTTTTTATAATTTTTCAAAATTTAGGAGTTAAAAGTGTACATGGAAGTTTTAAATTTTTGGTTTGAAGAAATAAACCCAAAACTATGGTGGAGTTCAGATTCATCTTTTGATGAGTTAATTAAAAATAGATTTTTTGATTTAATGCAACAAGCTTGTGCTGGGGAGCTTTATTCATGGAGAAATAGTTCTAAAGGTCGCCTTGCAGAAATAATTGTTTTAGACCAATTTTCTCGTAATGTTTATCGTAATACACCAAAAGCTTTTTCTCAAGATCCTATGGCATTAGCTTTATCTCAAGAGGCTGTTTTATCAGGAGCTTTAAATGATTTATCTCCTATAGAAAGAAGCTTTTTACTTCTTCCTTATATGCATAGCGAATCAAAAAAAATACACATAGAATCAGAACGTTTGTATAAAGAATTTGCACCTACTGAAAACTATAAATTTGAATTAAAACATAAAGAAATTATTGACCGCTTTGGTCGTTATCCACATAGAAATAGCATACTTAGTCGTGTTTCTACAGAAGAAGAGTTAGAATTTTTAAAACAACCTGGTTCTAGTTTTTAGTCATTAATTTGATATTTTAATTTATCTGGTAAAGGTCCATAATGAGAATAAAAATAACATAATAAATTTCCGTTATATAATTTTCTATTTTTATGGGCTTTTTTACCAAAAAGTTTTTCAAATTCTAGATTAGATGTCAAAGTAAAAATAGACCAAGTATCTAAATCTCTATATAATCTACCCAATTCTTCATATAAAAAATCAACTTTTTCTTTACTTCCAATTCTTTCTCCATAAGGAGGATTAGAAATAATACAACCATATCTTTTTTTAGAACTAAATTCTGAAATATCTAATTTTTGAAAAGCAATTAATTCTTCTACATTTGCATTTTGAGCATTCTCTCTAGCTTTTTGAAGCACTTTTCCATTTATATCAGAGGCTAAAATTCTAAATTCATTATCATTTATTTCACTAATAGCTTTTTCTCTTACTTCTTCCCATATGTTTTGAGGAAACCATGACCAAGCTTCAGCAGAAAAATTTCTACAAATACCTGGAGCTATATTTTTCCCTATCATTGCAGCTTCTATTGCTATAGTTCCTGAACCACAAAAAGGATCTGCTAATAATCTAGAAGGTTCCCATTTACTTAAAATAATTAATGAGGCTGCTAAAGTTTCTTTTAAAGGTGCATCTCCTGCATCTTTTCTATAACCTCTTTTGTGTAAGCTAGAACCTGTTGTATCCAAAGTAATAGTAGCTACATCTTTTAGTAAAGATACTTCTATTTTAAATGTTTCACCTACTTCAGAAAACCAACTTTTTTTGTATTTAGTTTTCATTTTTTCAATAATAGCTTTTTTTACTATTCCCTGACAATCAGGAACTGAAAAAAGCTTAGATTTAACCGATTTACCTGTAACATGTATATTGGCATTTTCTGGTAAAAGTTCGTACCATTCAAAAGAAAATACTCCATCAAATAAATCATCAAAAGAAGTAGCTTCAAATTCTACAATTTTTATTAGTACTCTATCAGCAGTTCTTAGTCTTATATTAAAAGTTGCTATATCTTTTAAAGTTCCTTCTAAATGTACCTTCCCATTTTCTAATTTGAGGTTTTCATATCCTAAAGCTTTTAATTCATCAGCAACAAGAGATTCTATTCCAAAAGCACAAGCTATAGATATATTATATTTTTGCATTATATATTTTGCCCATTTATAATTTTTTATTTATTATACATTTAGACAATTAAGATAGGTAGTTTTTATTAAAAATTAAATTATTATAAATAAAACATAGTATTTACGGTGATTATTATAATATCTAATTTTAGACTAAGAACATTACAATCTTTTATTCTTGCAAATACTTATTCAGACTTATAGAGATTTTTATTAATTAAGAAATATTTACTTAAAATCATTTTTACAAATATTAATGAAATACATATAAACTATTTAAAAAGAAAAAAACTATTTATTATCTAGTATTTATTATTTAAAATAGATATATTTTCTTTTATAAGCTATAAAGGCTAAATAAAGATAAAAAACAACAATTTTAGTTATTTATAATTATTAGTAGTTCAATTATTATAATTGTACTTTAATATAAAAATTTGTATAATCGAATCGTTATTCTAGTATAAAATAGGCGTATTTATGCAGTACTATAGTGATGATACCATTTTATTTTTTAATGGTAATTTTATAAAAGCAAAAGATGCAAAAACAGATTTATATAGTCAAACTTTGCACTATGGTATAGGTGTCTTTGAAGGTATAAGAGCTTACGACACTCCTAATGGAACTAAAATTTTTAAGCCCAAAGAACATTATGAAAGACTTTTGTACTCTGCTGAAAAAATGCATATAAAATTAAATTATACTGTAGAACAACTTACCGAAGCTACTTATCAAACTTTAGAAAAAAATAATTTAAAAAATGCCTATATTCGTCCTTTAGTTTATTTAGGAGCTAGTATGGGTTTAGTTCCTTCTGATGAAGTTAATATTATGATTGCTGTTTGGGAATGGGGCAGATATTTAGGTAATGCTTTATTAAAAGCAACTGTTTCTGATTATCAAAGACCTAACCCAAAATCTTGTTATGTAGATGCTAAAGTTTGCGGTCATTATATAAACTCTATTTTAGCTACTACAGAAGCTAAAGCAAAAGGATTTGGAGAACCTATTTTATTAGATGCTCAAGGATATATTGCAGAAGGTGGCGGATCTAACTTTTTTTATGAAAAAGAAGGAAAACTTTTTACTCCTCCTTTGGGTAATATCTTACCTGGTATTACCAGAGCAACTGTAATAGAATTGGCTAAAAAATTAGGTTATGAAGTAGAAGAAAAACGTTTTACGTTTGAAGATTTAAAAAATACTAAACCAGATATAGCTTTTTTTACAGGTACAGCTGCAGAAGTTGCTGGTATTCAAAGTATAGATGATTTGGTTTTTGAAAAAGAATGGGAAACTACTATTGCCTATAAATTAGCTCAAGCATATCAAAATCTTGTTACTGGTAAAGAATCATAATGGAATTAAATAAATTTAGTAAAGCTGTTACTCAAGATCAAACACAGCCAGCAGCTCAGGCAATGTTACATGCTATTGGTTTATCTAAAGATGATCTAAAAAAGCCTCAAATTGGTATTGCTAGTACTGGTTATGATGGAAATCCTTGTAATATGCACCTTAATAATTTAGCTAATTATGTAAAAAAAGGTGTAAGAGAAGCTGAGTTAATCGGTTTAGTTTTTAATACTATAGGTGTTAGCGATGGTATTTCTATGGGTACAGCAGGAATGAGATACTCTTTGCCTTCCAGAGATTTAATAGCTGATTCTATAGAAACAGTAGTTAATGCCCAAAGTTATGATGCTGTAGTTCCTATTGTAGGTTGTGATAAAAATATGCCTGGTGCTTTGATGGCAATGTGTAGATTAAATCGCCCTTCTTTAATGGTTTATGGTGGTAGTATTTCACCTGGTTTTTATAATGGTAAAAAATTAGATGTAGTATCTGCTTTTGAAGCATTGGGAGAAAAAGTATCAGGAAAAATTTCTGAAGAAGAGTTTCAAAATATTATAGAACATGCTTGTCCTGGTGCAGGTGCTTGTGGTGGAATGTACACAGCTAATACAATGTCTTCTGCTATAGAAGCTTTGGGGATGACCTTACCTTATAGCTCATCTAACCCTGCTACTAGTAAAAATAAAATAGATGAATGCTTAAAAGTTGGTAAGGCTATTAGATTTTTATTAGAAAAAGATATAAAACCTTCAGATATTATTAACAAAAAAGCTATAGAAAATGCTTTAACTTTAGTAATGGTTTTAGGTGGTTCTACTAATGCAGTTTTACACTTTTTGGCTATTAGCAAAGCTATAGGTGTAGAATTTACTTTAGCCGATTTTCAAAGAGTAAGTGATAACACACCATTTTTAGCAGATTTAAGACCAAGTGGTAAATTTGTTATGGAAGATTTACATAATGAGGGTGGTATTCCTGTTGTAATGAAAATGCTTTTAGAAGAAGGTTTTTTACATGGAGATTGTATGACTGTAACAGGAAAAACTATCGCTGAAAATTTAGAAGATATTTCTAGAATAAATAATGAACAAAAAATTATTATGCCTATAAATAATCCTATTAAAAATTCTGGGCATATTCAAATTCTTTATGGAAATTTGGCTACAGAAGGTGCAGTTTCAAAAATAACAGGTAAAGAGGGTTTATATTTTAAAGGAACTGCAAAAGTTTTTGATGGAGAATATCAAGCTAATGATGCTATTATTGCAGGAAAAATTCAAAAAGGTGATGTAGTTGTAATAAGATATGAAGGCCCTCAAGGTGGCCCTGGTATGCCAGAAATGCTAAAACCTACTTCTGCTATTATGGGAGCTGGTTTGGGTAATGATGTTGCTCTAATTACAGATGGACGTTTTTCTGGTGGTACTCATGGTTTTGTAGTAGGGCATATTACACCAGAAGCTCAAGTTGGTGGTAATATCGCTTTAGTAAAAGATGGAGACCAAATAATAATTGATGCAGAAAATAATAAATTAGAAGTTGTTTTAACAGAAGAAGAATTAACTGAAAGAAGAAAAAAATGGCAAAATCCCCCACTAAAATTTAATAAAGGTGTTTTATATAAATATGCAAAAGCAGTTTCTTCTGCTTCAGAAGGTTGTATAACGGATAAATAATTATGGAAACTTTAACAAAAGAACTTAAATCTTTGATAGAAACTTTTGAAGGTAAAGAAGTTTCTGGTTCAGAAGCTGTGATTATGTCTCTTTTATGTGAGCAAGTAGATACTATTTTTGGCTACCCTGGTGGTGCTATTATGCCTATTTATGATGCTTTATATGATTATAGAGATAGAATTAATCATTATTTGGTTAGACATGAACAAGGTGCTATCCATGCAGCTCAAGGCTATGCAAGAGTTTTAGGTAAATCAGGGGTTTGTTTTGCTACTTCTGGACCTGGTGCAACTAATTTAATAACTGGTATTGCAGATGCTCAAATTGATTCTACTCCAGTAGTTTGTATAACAGGACAAGTTGCTTCTCATTTATTAGGAACAGATGCTTTTCAAGAAACAGATATTATAAGTATTTCTATGCCTATTACTAAATGGCATTATCAGATTACTGATGCCAGAGAAATTCCTGAAGTAATAGCTAAAGCTTTTTATATTGCTAATAGTGGTCGCCCTGGTCCTGTTTTAGTGGATATTACCAAAGATGCTCAAAATCAAAAAATAAAATTTTCTTATAAAAGATGTGAAAGAATAAGAAGTTATCAACCTTTTCCAAAACCTCAAGAAGAAGATTTAATAAAAGCAGCTGAATTAATAAATAATGCAAAAAAACCACTTCTTTTATTTGGTCATGGTGTTTTGATTTCAAAGGCTCAAGAAGAATTAAAAAATTTAATTGAAAAAGCTGAAATACCTTCTGCTTGGACAATTATGGGCTTATCTGCTTTAGATACGGCTCATCCTTTAAATGTTGGAATGTTAGGCATGCATGGAAATTATGGCCCTAATTTAAAAACTAATGAATGTGATGTTTTAATTGCAGTAGGTATGAGATTTGATGATAGAGTAACAGGTGATCTTAACCGTTATGCTAAACAAGCTAAAGTTATTCATATAGAAATAGATAAAGCCGAAATAGATAAAAATGTAAAAACTGAAGTAGCTATAAATGCAGATGCTAAAGTAGCTTTAAGTGCTCTTTTACCTTTAATAAAAGATAATAAACATACCGAGTGGTTAGAAGAATTCAGAACTTGTACCAAAATAGAATATGAAAAAGTTATAGCTGCTGAGGTTTATCCAAAAGAAGGTAAACTAAAAATGGCTGAAGTGGTTAATAAAATTTCTGAAATCACTAAAGGTGAAGCAATTATTGTTACGGATGTTGGGCAACATCAAATGGTTGCTATGCGTTATTATAATTATCATAAAATAAGGACTAATGTAACTTCAGGTGGTTTTGGTACTATGGGCTTTTCTGTTCCAGCTTCTATGGGTTGTAAAATTGCTTGTCCAAAGGATATTGTTGTTTGTGTTGTTGGTGATGGTAGTTTTCAAATGACTTTGCAAGAGTTAGGGACTATAGCTCAATATAAAATACCTGTGAAAATAGTTATTTTGAATAATAATTTTTTAGGAATGGTAAGACAATGGCAAGAGTTATTTTTTGAAAAAAGATACTCTTTTACAGAAATGGTTAATCCAGATTTTGTTGCTATAGCAAAAGGCTTTGGATTGGAAGCCGAAAAAGTAGAAAATCGTTCTGATTTGGAAGGAGCTTTAAATAGATCTTTTAGTTCTGAAAAACCTTACTTATTAAATATAATGGTAGAAAAAGAAGATAATGTTTTTCCAATGGTTCCTTCGGGTGATTCTGTTTCTAATATAAGGTTGAGTTAATTATGAACTTAACTTCAATAATTAATCTAAACATTCCCAGCTCTAATGATTTAGAAATGGGTTAGAGGTGAGTTAAGATATTATGCTTAAAAAATCTATTTATATGGACAGTGCTAATCAAGAAGAAGAAGAAAGAGATTTTACAATTTCTATTCTTTCTGAAAATAGCGTAGGTATGCTTCATGCAGTAACTATTATTTTTACTAGACGTAAAATTAATATTGAATCTATTAATGCTTCAGATTCTGAAGTAGTAGGAGTTTATAGATATACCATTGTTATTAGAGCAAAAAGATCTGTAGCAGAAAAAGCTGTAAAACAAATTGAAAAATTAGTAGATGTTTTGGCTGCATTTTTGTATGAACAAGATCAACTACATTATCAAGAAATTGCTTTGTATAAAATAGCAAAGAAAAATGTAGCAAATAACCCAGAAATTTTAACAGTTATTGCTAATCATGGAGCTAAAATTTTACCTACAGAATCAGATTATGAATATCTTATTTTTGAAAAAACAGGTCATAAAAATGAAATAATGGATCTTTTTAATGATTTGGATGTTTATGGTGTTTCTGAATTTGTAAAATCTGCAAGAATTTCGGTTTCAAAATCAAAAAGAGAAACTAAAACATTGATAGAACAATTAGAAAATTCTAAATTTAATCTTATATAATTCTCCAAAGCTTTGATTTGGAGAATTTATAGGGCTTCGGGGCTATGTCCCCGTGTGAAGGGCTTAAATTTATTAATTGATGCTTAAAAGAGGTGTAAAATGGCAAGAATTAATTTTGGTGGAGTAGAAGAAGAAGTTGCAACTAGAGAAGAATTTCCTTTGGAAAAAGCTCAAGAAATTCTTAAAAATGAAGTTATAGCTGTTATTGGATATGGAGTACAAGGGCCTGGACAAGCTCTTAATTTAAAAGATAATGGTATAAAAGTTATTGTAGGTCAAAGAAAAAATTCTGCTAGTTGGGAAAAAGCTCTAAAAGATGGTTGGGTAGAAAATGAAACTCTTTTTGATATAGAAGAAGCTTGTAAAAAAGGTACTGTTCTTATGTATCTTTTATCAGATGCGGGTCAAATTGCTTTATGGCCAACTGTAAAAGAATATTTATCAGAAGGTAAAACATTATATTTTTCTCACGGTTTTGGTATTACTTATAAAGAGCAAACTAATATTATACCTCCGTCTAATGTAGATGTTGTTTTAGTTGCTCCTAAAGGTTCTGGAACTAGTTTAAGAAGATTGTTTTTAGAAGGTAAAGGTCTAAATTCTAGTTTTGCTATATTCCAAGATTTTACAGGAAAAGCAAGAGAAAAAACTATTGCTTTGGGTATTGCTGTGGGTTCTGGATATTTATTTGAAACTACTTTCCAAAAAGAAGTTTATAGTGATCTTACTGGCGAAAGAGGAACTCTAATGGGAGCTTTGACAGGTATTATGGAAGCTCAATATGGTGTTTTAAGAAAAAAAGGACATTCTCCTAGTGAAGCTTTTAATGAAACTGTAGAAGAATTAACAGAAAGCTTAATAAAATTAGTTTCTGAAAAAGGAATGGATTGGATGTATGCAAACTGCTCGACTACTGCACAAAGAGGTGCTTTGGATTGGAGACATAAATTTAGAGAAGCTGTAGCTCCTGTTTTTGAAGAACTTTATGAAAGTGTTGCTACTGGAAATGAAGCAAAAATAGTTATAGAAGCTAATAGTAAAGTTGATTATAGACAAAAATTAGAAGCCGAATTAGCTGAATTACGTAGTTCTGAAATGTGGCAAGCTGGTTCTCAGGTAAGAAAATTAAGACCTAAGAATTAGAAAGTTTTTGATATAGATTTGTAATCTTTAATTTACACAGCTAAATCTTTAATTTTGATATACTAAATATATAGATTTTTAACTTTATAAGGAATAATATAATGAATTCAGAAATTATCTTTATGATAGAAGAATCTTTTGATGGTGGTTATGAAGCTAAAGCATTAGGTCATTCCATTTTTACAGAAGCTGATTCTTATGAAGAATTAAAAGATAATATAAAAGATGCAATACAGTGCCATTTTGATGAAAATAATATACCTAAAATAATAAGATTACATATTGTAAAAGAAGAAGTAATAGCTGTGTAAAATAAAAAAATACTTAAAAAACTAAAATAATTTTTAGGTATTTTATAAGAGGAAAGTTTTTAAATGAAGATTCCTAGAGATATAAATGGGCAAGATATTTTGAAAAGTCTTGAAAGAATTGGCTATGAAAAAACTAAACAAACTGGAAGTCATATGAAATTAACAAAAAAATTAGATTCAAGAGAACATAATATTACTATATCCAATCATAACCCTATAAAAATAGGTACTTTGAATAGTATAATTAAAGATTTATCAGAAAATTTAAAATTAAGTAAAGAAGAAATATTTAAAATATTATTTTAATAGAATTATGAAAGAAAAAAAATGAAATTACCTTCTATTGCAGATTTTCAAGCTGCTAAAGTAAGATTATCTAATGTAATTAATCATACTCCATTAATGGAAAATATTAATCTATCTAATATTTTTCAAGCTAAAATATATTTAAAAAGAGAAGATTTACAAGTAGTTAGATCTTACAAAATAAGAGGGGCTTATAATAAAATAAGTACTTTATCTTCAGAACAAGCTAAAAACGGTGTGGTTTGTGCTAGTGCAGGAAACCATGCTCAAGGTGTTGCTTTATCTTGCAATAAGTTAGGCATAAATGGAAAAATTTATATGCCTAGTACTACTACAGCACAAAAAATCAGGAGTGTAAAAATGTTTGGTAAAGACAATATAGAAATAGTTTTAACCGGTGATACTTTTGATGATGCTTTTGCTGAAGCTATGAAAGACTGTGAAAAAAATAATAAATCTTTTATACATCCCTTTGATGATGAAAAAGTTATAGAAGGTCAGGGTACTGTAGCTTTAGAAATTTATCAAGATATTCAAGAACCTTTAGATTATATCTTTTTACCTATAGGTGGAGGTGGTTTGGCTGCTGGTGTTAGTAGTTATTCTAAACAAATTAGCCCTCACACTAAAATAATAGGTGTAGAACCTGCTGGTGCTCCTAGTATGAAAAAAGCTTTTGAAAAAGGGGAAGTAATAACTCTTTCTGAAATAGATCCTTTTGTAGATGGTGCAGCAGTAAAAAAAGTAGGTAATAAAAATTTTGAAATTTGTAAAAAAACCTTAGAAGATATTATTCTAATTCCAGAAGGACAAATCTGTGCAGATATTTTAATGCTTTATAATCAAGAAGGTATAATAGTTGAACCAGCGGGAGCTTTGACAGTATCTGCTTTAAATTATTATCAAGATAAAATAAAAGGTAAAAATGTAGCCTGTGTTATTAGTGGTGGTAATAATGATATTACCAGAATGGCTGAAATTAATGAAAGATCTTTATTGTTTAAAAAATTAAAACATTATTTTATTATTCAGTTTCCACAAAGAGCAGGTGCTTTAAAAGAGTTTTTAGTTAATGTTTTGGGCCCAGATGATGATATTTGCTTATTTGAATATACCAAAAAAACTAATAGAGAAAATGGACCGGCTCTTATTGGTGTAGAACTAAAAAATAGTAATGATTATCAACCTCTAATAGAAAGAATGGAAAAATATAAAATAAACTATAAGCTTTTAAATGAGAATATTGAACTTTTTAATATTTTAATTTAACCTGATAAATTACTCCTCATATTTGGGGTCAACAATACTACCCATAAAAAGATTAGCTTTTGTTTCATTATCTCTTATTATATAAAAAAAAGGTCTATCTGCTACAAATCTAAGAATGCTCATAGGTGAAGAGCTTACTTCTGTTGTTTTTGTTACTATTACTGTTGTAGCGGCAGCTTCAGAACCTTCCTCATTTACATCTATAAAAGAATCTTGAAAAATTTTATCTATATAATGTGTTGTGTTTTTTATAGCATTATTTTCTTTTACCTTTGCTATTTTATCTAAATCAGAATATTCATCATCAAAAATTATATTTAAACCTTGTTTTTCAAGTCTCTCTTTTAAATTATAGGTATTTTTATTTTTAAACTTTGGAAAAGAAATATATCCTTCTGTTTCATATAAATTAGCAATAGATTTATCAATAACTTCTGAGCTTAAATCATTATAAAAGTCTTCTAAAGAAGAATCTTCTGATGGTAAAAATATATATAAGCTTAATTTTCCATCCTTTCCATAATTTAAACCCGCAACTTCAAATTTATTATTTTCTTTTACAAAGGTTTGATTTTCATATCTATAACTAGAATTGTAATATTTAAACTCTCTGAAATCAGACATAAACATAGCTTCTCTTATTAAAGAATCATTACCTCTAAAACCTCTTAATAATTGAGTAGATTCTTTTTTAAATTGTCTTTGCCAATCGGCTTTAAAATGTATGGCATTTATTAAAATTAATTGAGAATCCCCTTCTTTATCATCTTTATTTGGTTTTAGCTCTCCATCATTAAAAACTTTAGGTATTTTTCCGTTAGTTTTTTCATTACACCATTTATTAATTTGTTCTTCTGGTTTTCCATTAAAAAAGTCAACATCTTTTGCTTCCGCATTATAAAATTTTTTTAGATTATCTGAAAACTCAGGAAAAAATATAGTTTTTCTACTATCAGACCAAATAGAATTAGCAATATTTAATTTTATATCTTCAGCTGGATTTGATAATTTAGCAGACAAAATTCTATTTAAAGAGTTTAATTTATCTAAAGATAAGTTTTCAACTTCTAAAACTTTTTCTAATTCTTTTTTAGTTTCTTTTCCCTCACTTGCTCCGTTATATAGCATTTGTAATGCCATTGCAGCACTAATAGGAGATATAAAAATATTTTTATTTAAGTTTTCTTTTGAAATATTTAAAAATAATTTTGTTCCAAAGCTATTATTAGCTTTTACAAGCTTACTTCCCGTAACTTTTTTTATATCAGCTTCTGTTATTTTAAAGGTTTCAATTTCTTTTTTTTCAGGCTCTATTTTATTTGGGTTTATACTTGGTTCTTTAGGTTTAGTTGTTAAAGTAGGATTTGGATTGTTATAACAAGAAACTATTACTGCAAGTAAAAAAAAAGTAAATAATTGTTTTTTCATAATGCCTCCAATTAACGTTTATCGTAATCTTATTTTAGCATTTTTTTTACTCTATTTCAATTATAATATTGAGTATATAAATTTATGAATTGATTAAATGAATAATATTATAAAACTAGTAACAACTTTAATTTTTATATTTCTTTTTTCATGTAATCTTTTTATTGATTTACCAATAGATGAAAAAATAACTTTTTTAAATGAAAAACCAATTTATTTATCTATAGATGATAATGATAATGGAGTTATATCTTACTCAAATAAAATATTTAGAATAGAAAAATTAAACATAAATTTTTTTGATTTAGACCTTTCAGATAGAAATAAAAATTACCCATTAAAAAGTACTTTTTATAGTTCAAATAAAAATGGAGATTTTTTATTAATTTATTCAAGAGATATACATTATGATCAAGTTGAATTGGCAGTAGTAGGATTACCTCCTTTAATTTATCCTTTTTATTCAGCTAAATTTTTTAAAAATGGAAGTAAAGAACTTTCTAATAATGAAATATTTACAACTACAGATGGAAACCATAAAATAAACTTATTTGATAATAATGATTATATTCTTTTTTTGGAAAATAAAGAAAGATATTCTTTATATAATATAGAGCTATTTAATTATAAAAATAATTCCTTATCAAAAACTACCTTAATAAATGATATAACTTTATCTAAAAATAATACAAACTTATCTATGAAAGAAGGAAAAGGTTACTTTTATTTTGAAACTAATAATAAATATAATTTATTTTTAATTGATGCTTTTAATAGAACAGAGCAAAAATTAGAAGAAGAGTTGAATACTAAAGATTTTAATGTTTATAAAATATTTTTAGATGATATTGGTAATGGTTCTATTTTGTTCTATTCTAAGGATAATAAAATATATATTCAAAAATTTTCTAATTTCATTAAAATAACTGATAAAGAATTTATTTTTGATTATAAAGATAAAGAGCTAATAGATTACAGAGTTCCTATAAATAACATTTTTATAAACTCAGAGGGTAATGGATTATTTTTTTTCAAAAACTTAAAAGATAATTACACTTATTTTAATAAGCTAGTTAACTTTAAATTAGAGTCTAAAAACTATAGGTTAATTAATTCTATAAAATATACTCTTTTAACCTACTCTATAAATAATAAAGGCAATGGCTTTATTATTTTATCTAATGGTTCAAGTTTTATTTTAAAAAAAATGATTAATTTTGAAATAGATAAATAGGTTTTTAAATTCTATAGTGTTTGTAAATAAAAGGTTTTAACTGTCTTTTATAATGTAAAAGGATGTGTATAAGTGTAAAAGGATGTAAATTTTAGGGAAAAAAGTTTGACAAGAGGATGAGTAAGTTGGTAAGATAGTAAATGCGTTCGATGAAAGCTAAGTTAAGTTAAAGAAAAGATTAACTTAAGGTTAAGGGATTAAAAAGAACGAAAGAACAATAAAAAAATAATAAAACTTTTAGAGTGAATTTATCAAAATCTAAGTAAAAATATTTAGAAGAGTGAAAGAAAACTTGAGAGGTAGCGAAAGCGTAAAGCCGAACTATAAAGCGAAATAAGAATTTAATGAAAGAGCGAGAGCTCGATATAGTTAATAAAAAAGAGAAGATATACTAAGAAAAGTAGAAAAGACCTTAAGAAGATTTTGAAGAGTAGACAGTTAACAAAACGAAACAAAGCGAAGAGTTGACAACCGAGATGAAAATTGCTAACATGATAAATGCGTTCGATGAAAGCTAACGGAAGTTAAACGAAAGTTTAAGAAAAAGTTAAGGGAGTAAAAAGAACGAAAGAACGATAAAAGAAGAAAAAAGTTAATCGGCGATAAGCTGATTAGAGTAAGCTCTAAGACGAAAGTTAAAGGGCTTGACTAATGACCTAAAACCTTATGAAAGAAGATTAAAGTTTAACGAAAGGTTAAGCGGTAGTTGACAAAAAATTAAGGTTTGATATAATAGAGAATGTTGAAATAAACAAAGAACTTTGAAAACTGAATAACTAAAGGCTCAAGTCAATTAAAGTTTGAAAAAGCTAGTGATAAACATATTTAAGATAAGAGTTTGATCCTGGCTCAGAACGAACGCTGGCGGCGTGCCTAACACATGCAAGTCGAACGAGCACTTCGGTGCTAGTGGCGGACGGGTGAGTAATACATAGATAATCTGCCTTTTAGTGGGGGATAACTAGCCGAAAGGTTAGCTAATACCGCATAAGGTCTTTCGGTGGGATTCGGGAGAAGAAAGGATTTATTCGCTAAGAGAGGAGTCTATGGTTGATTAGTTAGTTGGTGGGGTAAAGGCCTACCAAGACGATGATCAATAGCTGGTCTGAGAGGACGATCAGCCACACTGGGACTGAGACACGGCCCAGACTTCTACGGAAGGCAGCAGTGGGGAATTTTCCGCAATGGGCGAAAGCCTGACGGAGCGACGCCGCGTGGAGGACGAAATTTTTCGGAATGTAAACTCCTTTTGTCAGGGACGAATCAATGACGGTACCTGAAGAATAAGCATCGGCTAACTACGTGCCAGCAGCCGCGGTAATACGTAGGATGCAAGCGTTGTTCGGAATTACTGGGCGTAAAGCGTATGTAGGCGGTTATATAAGTCTTTTATTAAAGACCGGGGCTCAACTTCGGGAGTGTAAAGGAAACTGTATAACTAGAGGTCAGAAGGGGAAATCGGAATTCTTAGTGTAGCGGTGAAATGCGTAGATATTAGGAAGAACACCGGTGGCGAAAGCGGATTTCTGGTCTGAAACTGACGCTGAGATACGAAGGTGTGGGGAGCAAACAGGATTAGATACCCTGGTAGTCCACACGGTAAACGATGGATACTAGGTATAATGGGCTTCGACCCCTGTTGTACCGAAGCTAACGCGATAAGTATCCCGCCTGGGGAGTATGGCCGCAAGGTTGAAACTCAAAGGAATTGACGGGGGCCCGCACAAGCGGTGGAGGATGTGGTTTAATTCGACGCAACGCGAAGAACCTTACCAAGACTTGACATGGTGCAAATGTTTTAGAAATAAGGCAGTGCCCGAAAGGGAATGTACACACAGGTGGTGCATGGCTGTCGTCAGCTCGTGTCGTGAGATGTTGAGTTAAGTCCCGCAACGAGCGCAACCCTCGGTTTCAGTTACCATCATTAAGTTGGGGACTCTGGAGCGACTGCCGGTGATAAGCCGGAGGAAGGTGAGGACGACGTCAAGTCATCATGCCCCTTACGTCTTGGGCTACACACGTCCTACAATGGTATAGACAAAGAGCAGCGAAATCGCAAGGTAGAGCGAATCTCATAAACTATATCTCAGTTCGGATTGTGGGCTGCAACTCGCCCACATGAAGTCGGAATCGCTAGTAACCGTAGATCAGCACGCTACGGTGAATACGTTCCCGGGCCTTGTACACACCGCCCGTCACACCACGAAAGTTTGTCATACCCGAAACCGGTGGTTCAACCGCAAGGAGGAAGCCGTCTAAGGTAGGGCCGATGATTGGGGTGAAGTCGTAACAAGGTAGCCGTACTGGAAGGTGCGGCTGGATCACCTCCTTTCAAAGGAGCAAATACTTGCAACCAAGTTGCAATGGTCTTAAACTTAAGACCATATAGTATCAGCACCTAGGTCGAAGTTAGGCCTAAGAAATCTAACTTAAGTAGAGCAATCTGCGACCGGCAAAGACAGTCGGGATAAAAAAGGAGTTCTTTAGTTATTCAGTTTTCAGAGTTTGGGCGATTAGCTCAGTTGGTTAGAGCACTTCTCTGATAAGGAAGGGGTCACTAGTTCAAGTCTAGTATCGCCCACTGTGAGGGGTTATAGCTCAGTTGGTAGAGCACTTGCCTTGCAAGCAAGATGTCAGCGGTTCGACTCCGCTTAACTCCATAAAACTAGTAATGAGAGTATTAGAGATAATATTTTCACGACTGGTTTAGAACCAGAAATAATCGAAAGATTAAAGTACTTTTACAACTACATAAATATATAGATAACCAATGTGATTAAGCAAACTACTAAGGGTACACGAAGGATATCTAGGCGAAAACAGCCGAAGAAGGACGCAGGAGGCTGCGAAAAAGTTTGGAGAGCCGTCAACAGGCGATGACCCGAACGAATCCGAATGAGGGAACTCAATAGACCGGAGGTCTATTATCTATAACTGAATCAATAGGTTATAGAAGGTAAGCGAGTGAATTGAAACATCTTAGTAGCTCGAGGAAAAGAAAGTAAAAACGATTGCGAAAGTAGCGGCGAGCGAAATTGCAAGAGCCCAAATACATTATGTGTGATAGGAGTCAGCCGTTGCATAATGTAGGTAGAGGGACATTCAGGGGAGTACTGACAGGCTTCCATAGAGTAAGAAAATATAGTTTTAGAGGAACTACTTGGAAAGGTAGGCTAGAGAGGGTGATAGCCCCGTACTTAAAGGAACTATGTCTCTAAGAATGCACCCGAGTAACCCGGAACACGTGAAATTTTGGGTGAATCCGCGACGACCACGTCGTAAGGCTAAATACTGTTTTCGACCGATAGCGAACAAGTACCGTGAGGGAAAGATGAAAAGAACCCCGGGAGGGGAGTGAAATAGAACATGAAATCGTGTATCTACAAGCAGTCGAACCACTATAGAGAGTGGAACGGCGTGCCTGTTGAAGAATGAGCCGGCGAGTTATCGTTCGTAGCGAGGTTAAGTCGGGAAAAGACGGAGCCGAAGGGAAACCGAGTCTTAATAGGGCGAAAGTTACGGGCGGTAGACCCGAACCCTGGTGACCTATCCATGTCCAGAATGAAGCGTGAGTAAAATCACGTGGAGGTTCGAACCCACTAATGTTGAAAAATTAGGGGATGAGGTGTGGATAGCGGAGAAATTCCAATCGAACTGGGAGCTAGCTGGTTCTCCTCGAAATGGTTTTAGGGCCAGCGTCAATCGAGGAACTACATGGGGGTAGAGCACTAGTTTTTTGCGGGGGATGAGATATCCTACCAAAAGAAGTTAAACTCCGAATACCATGTTTGTGTTGATTGGCAGTGAGACTACGGGAGATAAGTTCCGTGGTCAAGAGGGAAAGAGCCCAGACCATCAGTTAAGGACCCCAAGTAGCAGTTAAGTGATTAAGGAGGTGCAATCTCAAAGACAACCAGGAAGTTGGCTTAGAAGCAGCCACCCTTGAAAGAGTGCGTAATAGCTCACTGGTCAAGAGATTGTGCGCCGAAAATATACGGGACTAAAACTGCTCTCCGAAGCTATGGAAATAGAAATATTTGGTAGAGGAGCGTTGTATAGTAGGCTGAAGTGATATCGTAAGGAGTCATGGACGAGATACAAGTGAGAATGTCGGCATAAGTAGCGAAAACATTGGTGAGAATCCAATGCACCGGAAGTCCAAGGTTTCCCACGGAAGGTTCGTCCGCGTGGGGTTAGTCGGGTCCTAAGGCGAGGCTGAAAGGCGTAGTCGATGGCAAACGGTTTGATATTACCGTACCACTAATACATGATAAAGACACTAAGGAAGGACGCAGAAGGTTAATTCAGCTGGCGGATGGAAATGCCAGTTTAAGCAAGTAGGAAGGCTTTGTAGTAAAATGCGCAGAGCTAATTCTGAGGAGTGATGACGAGGAGCTACGGCTCTGAAGTGAATGATACCAAGCTGCCAGGAAAAGTTTCGTAGTGAATGTGTTAGTGCCCGTACCGGAAACCGACACAGGTGGACAAGTAGAGAATACTAAGGTGCGCGAGATAACTCTCGTTAAGGAACTCGGCAAAATAACCTCGTAACTTCGGAAGAAGAGGTACAGTAGTAAGGTGAAGGGAGAGACGCCCGGAGCTTGAGGCTGTTGCAACAGAGAGTCCCAGGCAACTGTTTAACAAAAACACAGGTCTCTGCGAACCCGTAAGGGGAAGTATAGGGGCTGACTCCTGCCCAGTGCTGGAAGGTTAACAGGAGATGTCATCGAAAGAGAAGCATCGAATCGAAGCCCCAGTGAACGGCGGCCGTAACTATAACGGTCCTAAGGTAGCGAAATTCCTTGTCAGGTAAGTTCTGACCCGCACGAAAGGAGTAATGATCTGGGAACTGTCTCAACGAGAGGCTCGGCGAAATTGGATTAGCTGTGAAGATACGGCTTACTCATACCAGGACAGAAAGACCCCATGGAGCTTTACTGTAGCTTGACATTGATTTTGGGATTTTCATGTGCAGGATAGGTGGGAGACTGTGATACGTAGTCGTCAGATTGCGAGGAGTCAACGGTGAGATACCACTCTTGAAAGTTTTAGAATCTAACCTCAGCCCGTAATCCGGGTGAGGGACATTGTCTGGTAGGCAGTTTGACTGGGGCGGTCGCCTCCTAAAGAGTAACGGAGGCGCCCAAAGGTTCCCTCAGGCTGGATGGAAACCAGCTGGAGAGTGTAAAGGCATAAGGGAGCTTGACTGTGAGACTAACAAGTCGAGCAGGTAGGAAACTAGGGCTTAGTGATCCGACGGTTAGTGCGTGGAAGCGCCGTCGCTCAACGGATAAAAGTTACCCTGGGGATAACAGGCTGATCTCCCCCAAGAGTCCATATCGACGGGGAGGTTTGGCACCTCGATGTCGGCTCGTCGCAACCTGGAGCGGTAGTACGTTCCAAGGGTTGGGCTGTTCGCCCATTAAAGCGGTACGTGAGCTGGGTTCAGAACGTCGTGAGACAGTTCGGTCCATATCCGGTATGAGCGTAAGAGAATTGAGAGGAGTCGTCTTTAGTACGAGAGGACCGAGACGAACCGACCGCCGGTGTACGAGTGGTTCTGCCAAGAGCCAATGCTCGGTAGCTGCGTCGGGAGCGGATAAGCGCTGAAAGCATATAAGTGCGAAGCCCACCTTAAGATGAGTTCTCTGACTGAGTAATCAGGTAAGACCCCACGAAGATAATGTGGTAGATAGGCTACAGGTGTAGAAGCAGTGATGTTAAGCCGAGTAGTACTAATAGGTCGAGCGTTTGCTAATAAGGTTATCTATAATAATTATGTAGTAGTAAGAGTAAACTTGGTGACAAGGAGATTTGGAACCACCCGTACCCATCTCGAACACGGACGTGAAACGAGTCATCAGGGAAGATACTATGTGGGTAGCTGCATGGGAAAATACCCCGTTGCCAAGTTCTATTCTTAGAAAATAAAAGTAAAAAAACAATTTTATTTTTATTAAACTAAACTAAAGAGTTTAGAACAGGAATTTTAATTAACTAAATAGTAGTTACATACTTTCTTGTTCTAAGCTCTTTTTTAGTAAATGATAAAAAATAATCTATCTTTTGGGAAAAATAAAATTATGAAAAAAACTATTCCTATAATTATTTTGTTAATATCAGTGCTTTTTGGCTGTTCTAATAATATAATTAAAACAGCTTCTTTAAAATATAAATTAAAAACAACAATACCAGAAAATACAAAAAGTATTGAATTAAAAATTACAGGAGAAGGTTTAACTAGCCCTATTCAAAAAAGAATGAATAATGAAGAAGAGATTAATCAATCAATAAAGGATTTACCTCTAGGAGAGAAATCCGTAGAATTAATACTTTTAGATGAAAATAATAAAGTTTTAAGAAGAGGTACAACTAAAGTTATTATAGTTGAAAATAAAGTATCTGAAGTTTATCTTGATACACAGGAAGAAAAAAATTAAATACAAATTTAGTTTTTTACTTATAAATAAATAAAAGATATAAATTAGTATTTATTAGGATAAAAAGCTAATTAATTGACTTGTTGAATATCCACTTGATTGACATAATTATTGAGATTCTAATTGATAGACTTCTTACTATAAATTATTTAAGATAAGTAACTACTATCCCACCCTCATAAATTAATTAGCCTACTCAAGATAATTTTTTTTAAAAATAAAAAAAATTTCTTTTATAGCTACTCACATATTTTTAGCATACTAATTTATAATTAGTTATACTTAAAATTATTATAAAAACAAACTAGACCCCTTATGGTCCTACTACGAAACAACAAAGTATGTTTTTTATTTTAAAAAAGGTTCTACTACTGTTTTAACTTTATTTTTATGTTCTTCACTCATTTCTGTTAAAGGTAATCTAACTCCACCTGTATCAAATCCTGCTAATTTTAACGCATATTTAGTAGGTGCAGGGCTAGGAGCAATAAATAATACCTTAAATAAATCTAATAAAGAATAATGTATTTTTCTAGCTTCAGCTATTTTATTTTGTTCTATCAAATCAAACATTTCAGATAATTCTAACCCAGCTATATGAGAAGCTACACTAACAGCTCCTGAGCCGCCTAATAAACTAGTAACAAAATTGAGTGGATCATCCCCACTATATATTTTAAAAGTTGAAGGTGTTTTTAATTTATATTGTTCTATTAAACTTAAATTACCAGAGCTATCTTTTACTGCAACTATATTTTTTATTTCAGATAATTTTTTCATAGTATCAGATTCTATAGAAACACCAGTTCTTCCAGGATGATTATATAAAATAACAGGTATAGAAACAGCATTAGCAACTGCTTTGAAGTGTTCATACAAACCATTTTGATCTGGCTTATTATAATAAGGATTTACTACTAATAAACCATCAGCACCAACTTCTTCAGCATGTTTAGAAAGCTCAATAGCTTCTTTGGTATTATAAGATCCTGTTCCAGCGATTAAAGGAGCTTTATTTTTTAAAACTTCTTTTAATGATTTAAAAATACTTATTTTTTCTTCTTTACTAAGCGTTGGTGATTCACCAGTTGTTCCACAAGCTACAATACCAGTAGTTTTATTTTTTTCTACTAATAATAAAGCTAATTCTTGAAGTTTATCATAATCAACATTCAAGTTTTTATCAAATGGTGTTACCATTGCGGTCATTAAATTTCCAAAATTTACCATTTTTATTAAACCTTCTAAACAGACATCATAGGCATTTGATATTCTATTTGTATATGGAATAGAGTCATAACAGATTCATGTCTTATTCCTAACATCATATGATCAAATAACTCCCTGCCTTCTTTTTTATACTCTACAAGAGGATCTTTTTGTCCATATGCTCTTAAGCCAATTCCTTCTCTTAAAGCATCCATTTCATGTAAATGATCAATCCATTTTTGATCTATGATCCTTAAAATAATCATACGTTCTACATTTCTCATCGATTCAGAACCAATAGTATTTTCTTTTGCTTCATAAGCTGATAAAGCTTGCTCTTGCAAGTAGTTTATTAAATCTGGTTTCTCTCTACCTTCTAGTTCTTTTTGTTCAAGAATAGATAACATTGGAATCATTTCTGCTACTTCTAATAACATACCCGCCAAATCCCATTCATCTTCTGGTATATTTATATTAGCGTATTTTTCCACTACGTCTTCCACACATCTTTTTATCATTTCTTCTACAACAGGTTTTATATTATCACCCTCAAGAATTTTTCTTCTTTGAGCATAAATAATTTTTCTTTGGCTGTTCATTACTTCATCATATTCAAGTACACTTTTTCTAATACCAAAATGGTAAAGCTCTACTTTTTTCTGTGCATTTTCAATAGCTTTTGTAACACTAGGAGCATCAATAGCAGTATCATCTTCTATTTTTAAGAACTCCATTAATCTACTTATTCTATCTCCACCAAATAATCTCATAAGATCATCTTCTAAAGATAAAAAGAATTTAGACATACCAGGGTCACCTTGTCTTCCAGAACGACCTCTTAATTGGTTATCAATACGTCTAGATTCATGTCTTTCTGTACCTATTACTACAAGCCCACCAAGTTCTGCAACTTTTTTATGTTCTTCATCTATTTGTGCTTTTATTTTTTGTTCAACATCTTTATACTCATTTTCAGGAACTTCATCAATAGACAATCCTTTCCTTCTAAATTCCTCTTTTATTAAAAACTCAGCATTACCACCTAATAAAATATCAGTTCCTCTACCAGCCATATTTGTTGATATAGTTACTGCACCTAATCTACCAGCTTGAGCTATAATTTCAGCCTCTTTTTCATGGTTCTTAGCATTTAAAACTTTATGTGGAACCCCTTTTTTTCTAAGTAAACTACCTAAATATTCAGACTTTTCTATAGAAACTGTACCAACCAAAACTGGTCTTCCGTTTTTATTTAATTCTTTTACTTCTTCAGCTATAGCTTTGAATTTTTGTTCAATATTTTTATAAATAACATCAGCTACATCTTCTCTAATCATTGGACGATGTGTAGGTATAGGAACTACATCTAATTTATAAATTTTACCAAACTCAGCTTCTTCTGTAAGAGCTGTACCAGTCATACCACTTAATTTGTTATACATTCTAAAATAGTTTTGGAATGTTATAGTAGCAAGTGTTTGAGATTCTTCTTGTATTCTAACTCCCTCTTTTGCTTCTATGGCTTGATGTAACCCATCTGAATATCTTCTTCCAGGCATCAAACGACCAGTAAATTCATCTACAATACAAACTTCTTCTTCACCTTCTTCATTTAGTTTAACTACATATTCAACATCTCTTCTATAAAGTTCTTTAGCTTTTAATGATATTGTTAAATGATGTGCATATCCTTGGTATTCTTCTCCAAATAAATCATTAATACCCAAAACTTCTTGTGCTTTTAAAATACCTCTTTCTGTTAAAATAACATTTTTAGCTTTTTCATCTATAATATAATCACAATCAGCTTCTTCATCTGGAGCGTCTTCATCTATAAATAAACTTTTTTTAGCTGTATAATCTTTATTTTTTCCATGAAACACATTAACTATTTGTTGGAATTTTTCATATAAATCATAAGTATCATCAATAGCACCAGAAATAATTAACGGAGTTCTAGCCTCATCAATTAAAATACTATCAACTTCATCTACTACGCCAAAATTTAATTCTCTTTGAACACAATCTTGAATATCAGTTGCCATATTATCTCTTAAATAATCAAAACCAAATTCATTATTAGTTCCATAAGTAATATCACAAGAGTAAGCTTTTCTTCTTTCATGTGATGATAAATGATTTTGAATACATCCTACAGTAAGACCTAAAAATTTATGTATTTTACCCATTAATTCAGAATCTCTTTTTGCTAAGTAATCATTTACTGTAATGACATGAACGCCTCTTCCTGTAAGAGCGTTAAGATATGCAGGTGCTGTTGAAACTAATGTTTTTCCTTCTCCTGTTCTCATTTCAGCTATCTTACCATCATGTAAGACCATACCACCTATAAGTTGAACATCAAAATGACGCAAGCCTAAGGTTCTTTTACTAGCTTCTCTAACTACAGCAAAAGCTTCAGGTAAAATTCTATCAAGAATTTCACGCTCTCTTTTTAATTTTTCTGCGTTATCAGTAATACCTTCACATTCTTTTTTTATCATTTCTCTAAATAAGAATGTTTTATTTTTTAGATCCTCATCGGAAAGTTTTGAATATTCAGCTTCTAACTGATTTATTTTATCAGCAACTTCCTTATATTTATTTACTTTTTTAACTATAGGATCTCCAAAAATTTTTTTCAAAAAACCAAAAGCCATTTTATTTTTTCTTCTCCTAAAAATAAGTTTAAGAACAATTTAAATTTTATCACAATACTAGTTTTTTTAAGCATAATAAATTTAATATTCTTATATTTTATAATAAATTTATTATTCAAAATAAAATAGGCTTTTTGATAATAAGCATTAATACAAAATTTTTAGTCTTTTTATAGAAAATATTAATCTTTTAATTTATAACTAAATCTCATATAAAAAAATTATATTTTTTTTGTAATTAAACTTAATTTAAAAACTTAATATAAGTTAATGGAACTTTTTAGTAAAATATTACGTCTATATAATTAAGGGGATGAGTTGGTAGCACGAAGTTAAAAACTAAGTGAACCAACTCTTTTTTATTTGTAGGTATTTTTATATTAAATGAACGTTAAAGAACATTATAATAATCACTTAGGGAAGTTTTATTCTTGGATGATAGGTGATTTTGAAAATAAAAAAAATGAATTCAAAAATTTTTTAAATGAAAATAAAATTATTCCTACAGATTCAAAAAATGCTCTAGATTTAGGTTGTGGAAATGGAATTCAAAGTCAAGCTTTAATAGAATGTGGCTTCAAAGTTATAGCTATAGACTTTGATAAAAATTTGCTTAAAGAACTATCTGATAAAAATTTAAACAATATAAAAATAATAAATGATGATATAAAAAATTTTGAAAACTATTTATTTTCTAAGCCAGAATTAATAATTTGTGCTGGAGATACTATTTCTCATCTAGAAAATAAAAAAGAAATAGAAGTTTTTTTGTCAAATTTAGCAGCTAATTTAAAGGAGAAAGGTAAAATCGTTTTATCTTTCAGAGACTATTCAAATAAACTAGAAGGAAATGATAGGTTTATTCCTGTTAAAAGTGATGAAAATAAAATACTAACTTGTATTTTAGATTATGAATTAGAAAAAGTAAGAGTTACAGATTTACTTTATGAAAAAGATATTAATAATAATTGGGTACAAAAAGTTAGTTCTTATTTTAAAATTAGAATATCAAAACAAGAAATTATAACTTTTTTGGAAAATGCTAATATGAAAATAATTTTAGATTCTTTTACTAATAGAATGATAAATATTATTGCAGAAAAAAATGCCTAAACAAACAACTATTACTAAAGAAATTTATTTTGAAGGTTTTGGTATTCATTCAAATAAAAAATCTTCTATTTTATTGATACCAGCTGAGGAAAATTCAGGCATTATTTTTATAAAAAATAATAAAAAGATCGAAGTAAATTTAAATAATATAAAGTCAACTTTTTTATGTACTACCTTAAGTCAAAATGGAGAAAGCATTTTAACTATAGAGCATCTTTTATCATCATTATACTCCTTAGGTATAACAAATTTAATTGTGAAAGTAGATGGCTCTGAAATACCTATTTTAGATGGGAGTTCTTTTATTTTTTCAAGGGAACTAATAGGTAATATAAAAAAACAAACTAGCCCTGCTAAAGAACTATACTTAAAAGAAATTATATATATACATAATAATTCTAAATTCATTATTGCAAAGCCTTCAGATAAACTAAAGATAAAATACTTTCTAGATTATGGAAAAGATTTCCCGTATTTTTTATATGAAAGTTTTACTCTTGATAAAAAAGAAAGCTATATTGAAAAAATTTCAAAAGCAAGAACCTTTGGTTTTATGAAAGATGCAAAAAAAATATTATCTCTGAATATGGCATTAGGAACAACTAATGAAAATACTTTATTAATAGAAAATAATGAATATCTATCTGAACTTAGATATAATAATGAGATTGTAAAACATAAAATATTAGATTTTTTAGGAGATGTGTCTTTATTAGATTGTAAGATAAATGCAGAATTTATATGTTATAAAACAGGTCATAAAGAACATTTTGATATAGTTAGAAAAATTAAGAATGTAATAACTTAATATAATTTAATAATTATCCTTAAACTTTATTTACCTAATATTTTAAATTTATAAACTTAAAATAAAAATAACCTCTTGAAATTTTAGTGCAAATATCACTATAATTATAATATTAACTAATTCTAAGCTAAAGTTATAAAAAGGTTAAGCTTGTATTAAATAAAAATTTAGTTTATAATTGTTATTAAGATTTATATTTTACTCTCTAGGGGTATATTGTGTTTTACTATTTAATATTAACTCTTATACTATCGCTTTCTATAAATTTATTTATTATTAATAATGCTAAAAAAAATAAAATGTTTCTAGATCCTGTATCTGGTGAAAAGAAACAATCTTTTCATAAAAATGCTACACCAAGAGCTGGTGGCATTAGCATTTATTTAAGTGCTTTGTTTTTGAGTCCTTTTGTTTCAAATGATCTCTTTATAAATATACTTTGTTTTTTACCATCTTTTGTATATGGTGTTTATGAAGATATATATGGTGATACTCCACAAAAAAATAGATTAGCTGTTATGTCTTTATCAACTATAGCTGCAATGTATTTTACAGGTGTTACTATAAAATCTGCTGGTTTTTTTGATATTCCTGTTTTGCTTCAGTATCCTTTAACTGTTATAGGTGCTATAGGTATAGCTAGTGCTATAAACTTTATAGATGGTTTAAATGGTTTAGCTTCAGGTGTTTCTTTAATGGCTTTTCTTGGTATAGGTTTAGCTGCACTAATGGGTGGTAATCATGAATTAGCATACTCTATGTTTTTATTATCTTTTTCAATAATAGGCTTTATGGCTTTTAATTATCCTTTTGGCAAAATCTTTTTAGGTGATGCTGGAGCTTATTTTTTAGGTTATGCTTTAGCAATATCAGCTGAATATTTAGCTTATAATGGTCCACAAACATCTGAAGTATCACCTTGGTTTTTAGTTGCTCTTTTAGGTTATCCTATAATAGAAACTTTATATACTATTGTTAGAAGATATTACAGATTAAAAAGAGAAAAAATTAAATTTTTTGAAGCAGAAACAGTTCATTTACATTCACTAATGTACCTAAATGTAACTAAAAATAATTGTGTAGCTTCTTTTGTTATTTTAGCCTTTTTTGCTATGACAACTTTATTAGCTTTTCAGTTTAGAGATTCTCATTATTCTTCTATTGGATTATTTATAGCTACTTATGCTGTTTACTTAGCTTCTTATAAAGTAGTTAAAAACTTTGATAAATTAAAAATAAAAGCAAAAACTTTTTTATTTCCACAAGAAGAAAAAAAATTATCAAGTTTAAAACCACTAAATAATAAAAAAGCTTTAACTGGATCTATTAAGTAATAAATAAAATAAGTATAAGATTAAAAAAGCCCTAAAAATATTTTTAGGGCTTTTTTATTGTTTTATTGTTTTATAACTATTTTTGATTCTCAGTTAAATTTTTTTTTTGTATAATCAAAGTTGTTTATTTTTTTAAGGTATTAACTAATGCTTAATAAATGTGAGATTTTAGATGTTGATGTATGGGATGAAGAAACAGGAGAATCTGATTTAATAATAAAATTAAAAGATAATATTCAACTAAAAGGTTTTTGTATTGATGAATGTGAAAAGGCTAAAGAAAAAGAAGTCTTTTTATCTTTATTTTGTAAAGATTATGAAATAAAAGATAATATAGAAAATTTTACTTCAGAAATTTTAAATATTAACGATAAATATGAAACTAAGCTTCAAGGGAAAATAACTTCTCATGTTGTTAGTGAAGAAGAAGGCGAATATATAACTGTTGATTGTAATGGTATATTTGTAACTGTTTTTTATGATTTTGAAGAAAAATCTAATTTTACTAATAAATTTTTTATTGGTAATGGTAGATTGGATATAGAAATTCATGAAGAAGAGTGGTAAAATGTTTTTTTTAGTTAGAAGTTAGTATTTAGAATTTAAAAGAAAATCTTCTAAATTTTAACTTATTAAATTAGGTGTTTAATTATAGGTTTTTAAATAATATATGGATCAAAATGTTTTTGAACAAGAAATCGAATTAACTGTTCCTATGATTCAAGATATAGAAACTGTTATAATGAATACCAGCTCATCTATTGCAAAATTCTCAGAATTTACTCAAGATGAGATAGAAGAAATGAATCAAGCTCTAATAGAAGCCTGTATTAATGCTGTAGAGCATAGTAAAAGTGAAGATAGAAAATTATATATAAAGTTTATTGTTAACAAAGAACAAATTACTGTTGTTTTTAGAGATAATGGTAAAGGCTTTGATATGAATGCTGTAGAAGAAAACCCTGATATAAAAAATAAATTAAAATCTAGTTATAAAAGAGGTTGGGGAATAAAACTTATAAAAACTTTAATGGATAAAGTTGAAATAGAAACTAGCTCTACAGGTACAATATTAAAAATGACAAAGTTAAAGCAGGAGTTATAATCGTGGCTGATGTATTTGATGTAAAAGTAGAAAAAAAAGGCGATTTTGCAATATTAAGAACTGATGGTTATGTTAATAACTTAGGTGGAGAAAAAATAGGTGAAGTTGCTGATTCTCTTATGAAAGATGGAATAATAAAGTTAATAATAAATTTTGAAAAATCTACTGTAGTTAACAGCATTGGTATTTCTATTCTTATAGAAGTTATAGAAAAACTAGTTGATAATGGTGGTCAGATTGCCTTTTCTAATTTAACCAAAACTATTGCTAAAACTTTTAATATAATGGGTTTAACTCAATTTTCTGAAATATTTGATACAGAAGCAGATGCAGTTGCTGCTTTATCAGCATAATTAAAAAGAGGTTTTTATAAATAATGCTTGGCGGAAGTAAAGACCCAGAAAAAAAAGGGACAGAACAACCCAAAAAAATACCATCTCCACCGGCTTTTGGTTCTAAACCTGCAATGGGAGGAGCTCCTCAAGGTGCTGCTAAAACTCCAATTTCAGCTCCACCTTCTAATAAACCAGGTATGGATAATTTTCAAAGAACTAATAAAGCTCAGAGAGGTATAACCGCTCCATTGAGTAATGCAAATTCAAATTTAAATTTAACTTCTGAAAATAGAGAATTTACAGAAACTAAGTTTGATGATGGAATTGTAATTTTAAAATATAAAGAACCACAAAAAATAGATAATCTTATAAAAGATGCTAAAGCTAGAGTTGGTGGTGAAAATTCAAAATTTTTTAGTAAAGGTTGGGTTATAGGAACTGATATTGCTAAAATAGCACCTGATGGTCAAACTATAACTTTTTATCCTAAAGAAGTTTCTGATTTAGTTCAAGAACTAATAGGTTATCCTAGTACAGATGATAATAAATAATATTTTAGATTGTAGAGTTGTTTAAACAGTGAGTCAAATAGCAAATGAGTTTAGTAAGATAGATGTAGACAAACTAGTCTATAATATAAACTCGCTTAATGATATATCTATGGAAATAACATCAGACAGTAGCTTAGATGTTTCTCTTTCTAATTTATTAAGGATTCTAATGGGAACATTAGGTTCTACAAAAGGATGCATTTTAACTTATGCTCCTTTTAAATTAGCCTTTGAAACTGCTGTTGTAAAAGGTTTTGAAGGTAATTTATATTTTAGAGCTTTACCAAAGGAAGTTCCAGAAATAACTAGCTCTAAAGGTGTTTTTACTTTAGAAGAATTAGAAAAAAAATTCCCAGATTTTGTGAAAAGAAATAAGCCTATGTTTGATAAATATGCTTCAGCTTCTATCTGGGTTACATTAGGAATAAGAGGTAGATTAGTAGGTGCTATTTTATTAGGACAAAAATTAAATAAAGAACCTTATGAAAATACCGATATTTTACTTTTATCCATAATTTCAAATCAGATTGCTATTGCTATTTCAAATTTTCAGCTTATTGATGAACTGAAAAAAACTAATGATAAATTAAGAAAACAAAATTTTGAACTTGTTGATGCTAATTATGGTATTTCAGAAATGCGTCAAATAAGTGTAGAGTTAAGTGAAATAATGGATGTACATAGTTTACTAGAAACATTTTTATTAAAATCTATTCAATATCTTTCTTGTTCTAAAGGTGTTTTATTTCATTTAGAAGGCGAAAATCTAAGAGTTCAATCTTCTTCTAAATTAATGAATATGAGAAATGAAAAAGTATTCAAAGTTGCTAATTCACCGGATATGATTAAAAAACTTTTGGAAACAGGAGATTCTCAAAGAGGTGATGTTAATAATTTCTTTGAAATAGATGCTAAATATGTTATTTGTGTTCCTTTAAAAGCTGAAAGAGATATTTTAGGTATATTATGTCTTTTTGATAAAGAAAGTAAAGTTGAAAAAGATAATCCTAATCCTTTTACTCCTTTTAGTGAAAGAGATGAAGCTATGATTACCTCTCTTACAAATCATACAGCAACTTTATGGCAAAAAGCTAAGTTTTATGAAATGGCAACTGTAGATGGTCTAACTCAATTATATGTAAGAAGATTTTTTGAGCAAAGAATAGCTGAAGAGTTAAGAAAAGCACAAAGATTAGATAGAAAATTATCTATTATGTTTATAGATATAGATCATTTCAAAAAATTTAATGATACTTATGGACATCAAACAGGTGATGATGTTTTAAGAACTGTGGCTAAAAAAATAAAAGATAGTGTTAGAAAAGGTATAGATATTCCTGCTCGTTATGGTGGAGAAGAATTAACTGTTGTAATGCCAGAAACCGATGCTAATGGTGCTGTTATTTTAGCTGAAAGAATTAGATTGGGTATAGAAAGAACACCTCTTGAAAATCCTAATGGTGGAGAACCTTTAAAAGTAACTGTAAGTATTGGAGTTTCAACATTTCCAGATCATGCCGTAAATGTTCAGGGGTTGGTTGAGAAAGCTGATATTGCTGTTTATAAATCAAAAGGTAACGGTAGAAATAGATCTACACTTTATGGACAAGAATAATATTTAAAATAAAAAAGACCCTTATAAAGGGTCTTTTTTTATAATTTTACTTTTTAGTATGTTATATAGCTATTGTCTTCTCTTTCATCATAATCATTATAATTATAATTATCATCATTACCAGCCATATATTGACTAAGTTTTAATTTATCAGTTTTACTTCTAACTTTTTTATCTTCATACTTTTTCATTTGGCGTTCTAATTTATCTAAAACTACATCAATTGCAGCATACATATCATGAGATGCTTCTTCTGCTCTTAGCACAGCACCATTTGCATAAATATTAACATCTACTATATTACTAGCAGCGATTCTAGGATTTTTTTCAACATGCATTTCAACTGATATTTCTATGATATGCTTTGCATATCTGTCTAGTTTAGATAGCTTTCTGGAAATAAAATCACGTAAAGCAGGGGTTACATCAATGTTTTTACCTTTAATTACGAGTTTAGCCATAAGGAAAATCCTCCATAAATAATTTAAAAAGCCAAATCGTTATGCTTTATCAGAATAAATCAAAATTAATATTTTGGCTTTCAACTATAATAATTACCTTAATTATTAAACATAACTAAACTCAATTATAGCACTATAAAAAGCTTTTATAAAAAAATATATAAAAATTTTATAAAGAATTAGAATAAATCGAATAAGTTTCCTAAGTTTGCTCTACATCCTGAAACTAACAAGGCAATAACTAAAGATGTAAGGATAAGTTTTATATTTTTCACGTTTTTTTACCTCTAAAAAGTTTTACTGATACTAAATATCATAATATTATTACTCTCAGAAAACAAGTAATCATTAAAAAAAATATTTATTTTTTCTTGATTTAAAATTTTCCTTTTTAGTTCTAAATTATAATTTTTTATAATATCTTCTACTTCATCATCTTTTAATACCATAATAGGTTTTATTCCAGACACTTCACTAACTAAATAAAAAGAATTAACAATAGCATATAAAAAAATAATTGTTCCACCCATACTTAAAAGGAAGGTTCCAGCATCATAAACGGGGTTATTATTTAATCTTATAGGGGTATTGGGTATTTTTTGATTATCTCTATTTAAAGTTGCTATATATAATAATAAAGCTCCAGTTGGTAATCCCAAAAAAGTTACTAAAGAGTCTTTTATTCTTTTTTCTTGAATAGTTTTTTCTGTTCTGATAAAAAGTTCTTTATCTTTACTAAGTTGTGATATTTCTAAATCACTTATTCTAAACCCTTTTAAATAAACTTCTCTAATTTTTTCATTCCCAGATTTATAGTATTTTATTTCAGCTTTATTTTTTAAAAAAAGTTCACTTTCTTCAAAATTTATTTCAGCCTGTGCTTGAATTTGGGTTAATAGTATAATTATTGATAAAAGTAATATTGTGAATCGTATTTTTATTTTAATAGTCATATTTTTTATTTTAATTTAAAATTTTTAATCATTTAATTTATACTATTTTAAGAGACTTCTTTGTTAATATATTGTTCAATTTTATCTAAAATAGATTCTGCATCATTTACATTATTCTTAGTAGTTTTTATAAGATTATCTGAAATTTTAAAGACATTATCATAATCAGCTTTTTTTCTATTTTCGGACAATTTAATCAAAATATCTATTAAAGTCTCAAGTTCAAAATCCTCAGAATTATTTCTATCTTTTATTGATTTAAAAAAAAGTTGTAAGCTTTTATGAGAACTTTTGTCTGAAGTTTCTATTTTATAACCTAATTTTTGGGCAACATTAAGAGATTTATTATAAATATAATAATAACTTCTACTAATATAGTTTCTATAAATAGCTTCTTTTAGATGAGGTGAACTTTTTAAAAAAGATTCATCAATTATAGAATTAGCTAAATCAAAGTAATCTTTCCAATTAAATTGCATTAAAAATTAAATAGTTACTCCTTCACTAAGTGAAATCCATCCATCTGTTTTTAAATCTCTCATTTGTTTATAACAAAATTTAGATAATTCTTTAATAATATCATAATTATCTTCATTCTCTTGAATATTTAAAGATAAATGTTCAATAGAGTGATTGGTATTTTTATATTCTAGACTTATTTTAAGATGAGGTATTTTTTCTCTTATCTTTGAAGATAATGATTTTAAAACATCATATAATTCAGTGAAATTATCTAAATAAACAAAAATATCCTTTTCATTATTTAAAGTAATATTAAGAGAAGAAAACATTTTCTTAAGCTCTAAAGAGTTGTTAGAAGAATTAGGTTCTTTTTTTTCTTCTTTTGTTATAATAATAAGTTTATTATTAGCTAATTCCTCCTTAATACGTTTTTGGATAAATAAAATATCTAATGATTTTTCACAGTTATAAATAATTTCTTCTTTTGCATCTACTCTTAATATAACTCCTTTTGTTATTTTCCCTTGTTCAAGGTTGGTAAATGTAGATTCATAATCTATATTTGAAATTGAATTATTATCAGATATATTATTATATATTTGTATATTATTAAAACTTTTATTTTCTAGTTTCATATAAAGCCTAAATTTTTATGCAAATAAAACTACCTAATAAATAATTATAATATTTTTAATCAATTTTTTATTACTTTTATAATAATTTATTATAAAATTTACATATTAAAAATTTTTTTAAACTTGAACTTGTGTTAATTGAGCCATTTTTTCTTTTTGATCTGATAAAATTAAAGCTTCTGACATTTCACTTAAATCACCTTCAAGCATTTCAGTTAATTTATAAAGGGTTAATTTTATTCTATGATCTGTTACTCTATTTTCTGGAAAATTAAAAGTTCTAATTCTTTCAGATCTATCTCCAGAACCTACCATAGAGCTTTTCATTTCTGCATGAGCATTATGTTGTTCTGTTATCATTCTATCAAAAAGTTTTGCTCTTAAAATTTCCATAGCTCTTTCTCTATTTTGTAACTGACTTCTTTCTTCAGAACAAGCAACCATAATTCCAGAGGGTTTATGGAAAATTCTTACTGCGGTTTCAACTTTATTTACGTTTTGTCCACCAGCACCACCAGATCTCATAGTTGAAATATCAAGATCTTTAGGGTCAATATGTAATTCTACATCTTCTACTTCTGGTAAAACTACTACTGTTGCTGCACTAGTATGTATTCTTCCTGATGACTCTGTAGCAGGGACTCTTTGAACTCTATGTACTCCAGCTTCATATTTTAAGATACTATATACTTTATCACCTGTAATAGATAAAATAGCTTCTTTACAGCCACCTAATCCTGTATCATTTAAATCAAGAACTTTGACTTTCCAGCCTCTTTTTTCTGCATATCTTGTATACATTCTTAATAAATCACCTGCAAAAAGCCCTGCCTCTTCTCCACCTGTTCCTGCACGTATTTCAAGAATAATATTTTTATCGTCATTAGGATCTTTAGGTAAAAATAATAACTCTAATTTTTGAGATAATTCTTTTTCTTTTTCTTCTAATTCAGCTAATTCTAATTCTATTAATTCTCTCATTTCAGAATCAGTTTCAGTTTTTACCATAGATTTGGTATCTTCAAGCTTTTTTCTAGTCTCTAAAATTTCATTATGAGTTGTAATTTTTTCTTCTAAATCTACTCTAGATTTACTATATTTTTTTACTAAACTTTGATCAGATAATACTTTAGGATCAGATAATAATTCTCCTAACTCATTATATGTTTGTTCAATTTCTTTTATTTTATCTTCTAAATTCATATAGTTAACAATTAAATAAATAACACAAAAGTTTTATAGTCTATTAAAAGATTTTTATACTTAATTAGTTTTTTAAATCTAGACTATAACGCTATTTTAAATATTATCATATTTTTACTAAGATGTTTACTCTATATTAGTTACAGGTTTTATAAAAAATTATTTTTAAAATCTTTTGTTCTTATCTATATAACTGAGTTATGGGTAATATTTAAAATAAAAATACATGTAAAGACCTTTAACTATTCTTAACCTTATTTTACTATGCACTTAACTTTTTAAGGTTTAAAATAGGCTTATCAGATTAAATTGTAGTTAAGCCTGTTAGGTGAGGCTACTGAATGAAAATAGGCTACTGCCCGGAAATGTCGAGAGACGCCAATGGGTAGAACAGGTTTTGCCGAAATAAGGCATCACATAATGTAGCTTCTTGAAAAAGATAAGTCATTCAGAGCTAAAACTAAACGAGGGGCTAAACAGACGTTTTTTACTCCTGTTTTACCTCTGTTGGCTATTAAGGAGGTATAAAAATGAAAGAAGAATTTCAAAAACTAATTCTCAACCATAATTGGAATTCATTAGTAAAACTTTTAAACTCACTTGACCCTTCAGATATTGCCGATGTTATAGAAGAATGTGAATCTGATGAAGCTTTTAATATTATTAATTCTATGGCAGTCGATAAAGCTGCTTCAGTTTTTGAATACCTTAATTTTGAAAAACAAGAAGAGCTTATTAATCTTTTAAGTAGTGGAGACTTAAGTTTATTATTCGATAGAATATCTTCTGATGATAGAACTAGAATATTAGAGCAATTACCAGAAAAATTATTAAAAAAAGTAATGAAAATAATTAATCCAGAAGTTTCTGAAATGACTGGAATTTTATTATCCTATCCAGAAGACTCTGTAGGTCGTCATATGAGTAAAGATTATTTTTTTACTAAAGCTGATATGACAGTAAATGAAGCAATAGTTTTTTTAAGAAAATACTCTAAAACATCAAAAAAAACTATTATTAACATGCTTTATGTTGTAGATGAAGAAGGTAAGTTTATTAATGAAATCAATATGGCAACCTTAGTTATTTCCGAACCAGAAACAAAAATAAAAGATTTACAAGATCATGTGCTTATAACTTTACTAGATTATTCTGATATGGAAGAAGCCATTACTACTTTTGATAAATATTCTCGTTTTACTTTACCTGTTATAGATAGAAAAGGTATTTTAGTTGGAATTATAACTGTTGATGATATTTTAGATCTTTCTATAGAAGAAGCTACCGAAGATATACAAAAAATGGGTGGTATGGAAGGTTTAGATGCTCCTTATATGGATATTGGTATTTTGGGTATGATAAAAAAAAGAGCTGGTTGGCTTGCTATTTTATTTATAGGTGAAATGTTTACTGCTACAGCAATGGGTTATTATGAAAAAGAAATTGAAAAAGCCGTTGTTTTAGCTCTTTTTGTTCCTTTAATTATTAGTAGTGGTGGTAATTCTGGCTCTCAAGCAACTTCTTTAATTATAAGAGCTTTAGCTTTAGGTGAGGTAAAATTAAATAATTGGCTTAAAGTTTTTATTAAAGAAATTTTAGTGGGTATTATACTAGGTTTAATATTAGGTTTATTAGGAGCTTTAAGAATTTTATTATGGCCTAATAGCGTAAATATTTATGGAGAACATTATTTACTTATAGCTTTAACTGTATCACTTAGTTTAATAGGGGTTGTTACTTTTGGTACAATATGTGGCTCTATGTTACCTTTTTTATTAAGAAAAGTAGGTTTAGATCCAGCTTCAGCTTCAGCTCCTTTTGTTGCAACTTTAGTCGATGTTAGCGGATTAGTAATATATTTTACTGTAGCAAGTATTATTCTTAAAGGGATTTTATTATAAGCTAATACATAAATTAAATTAGATTTTTTTATAAAAAAATCTAATTTTTTACTTTTACTTAATTTTATTATTAATATATCAAGGTATAATTATTTTTGTATTTTATAATTTTTTCGAGGTTATGCTTTGAATATATTAACTGTTATCTTAATAATAGGAGTTCTTGTCTTTGTTCATGAATTAGGTCATTTTTTAGCAGCAAAGTCTTTAAAAATCCCAGTAAAAATATTTTCTATTGGTTTTCCTTTGGGTAATATCCCCCCACTCATTAGATTTAATTGGAATGAAACTGAATGCCAATTGAATGCTTTACCTTTAGGTGGTTTTTGTGCTTTTATGGATGATGAAAAAACAGAAGATAAAGATCCTAATGATCAAAGATATTTAAGTAATAGAAAAATATGGGAAAGATTTGTCGTAATTTCTGGAGGCGTATTTTTTAATTTTGTTTTTGCCATAATAATAGCTGTTGTAATGTATTTTTCTTTAGGTATTCCTGAAGGAAGAGAATTTAGTGATGGTGTTTTAGTAGGTGAGTTAAAAAATGGATCTCCAGCTGATAAAGCTGGTATAAAATCTTTTGATACCATAGTTGAAGTAGATAAAGTTCCTTTAACTTTTGAATCTGATATGAGAAATGTTTTTTACCATTTATTAAAACCAGAAGAAGGTAAAAATACTGTAGAAGTTTCTTATTTAAATAGTAATGGTGAAGATATAAAAAAAGATTTACCTTTAAATAAAAACAATTCTTTTGAAACTGAAACACAAGATGTAACAGGTATTCTTATAAAAGATGTAGTAACAGGAAAAATTGGTGAAAAATATGGTATTAAAAAATATGATGTTATTACAGAAATAGGCGGTAAAAGTTTTAAAGGAGCAAGAAATCCAGAAGGTCATTTAAAACAAGTTTTATCAGAACAAAAAGTGGATTCTGATGTTAGTGTAAAAGTTTTGAGAAATGGTGAAGAAAAAGATATCCCAGTTAAATTAGATGGTGATAAAAAACTAGGTGTTTCAATTGAGTTTATAAAAGGTTTGCTTATAAAAGCATCAGAAAATGAAACTGTTTTACCAAAAAATGTAATAATTACAGAAGTTAATAAAAATCAATTATTTGATACTTCATCTTTAATGAAAACTCTTATAGCAAAACATAAAGATGGTTCTGAAGCTGAGATTTTAATAGAAAGAGGTAAAGAAAAACTTACTTTCAAAGTTGTTCCTGAAAAAGGAGTTATAGGTGTAAATATTTATCCTGCTGCTAAAGAAGTAAGAAGACCTGCTAATTCATTTGTAGAGCCTTTTGTTAATGCAGGTTGGTATATTGCTTCTACTAGTATGTTATTAGTAGATGCTCTTTTAAGGATGTTTACAGGTAATGTTTCTGCTAGTGAAATAGGTGGACCTATAATGGTTGTTGCTAAAGGTGCAGAAATAGCTCAAGCTGATTTTTCTAAATTATTTCAATTTACCATAATGATTAGTATAGAATTAGTTATACTTAATATTATTCCTTTGCCAGCTGTTGATGGAGGACATTTATTTTTACTTTTAGTTGAAAAAATTAGAGGTAGAAAATTACCAAAATCTATGGAAGAAAAAATACATTATGCTGGTCTTTTATTACTCTTGGGCTTAGGTGTATTTTTAATACTAAAAGACGTTTTAACATTATCAAGAATAATAGGTTAAAAAAATGAAATATATTACTTATGTATCTGGTTCAGTTGATTTACATGGAGTTCCTAAGCCAAATATAGAACAAATAAAAAAACATTTAGAAGAAATTTATCCTATGTCAGAAGTAGGAGAAATTTTTTCTGATACTTCTTTAGATTTTGATGAAGAATGGGAAGGTTTCGAAAGAAGTGAAGTTTTCTTAGTTACTATGTGGAAAATAGCTAAACTACTTCATAAAGATACCTCTTCCATAATAATGTGTTCTGGTGAAAAAGACGATGATTTTTGGGGAATAATAATAAAAGATAATCGTCTTTTTACTCAAAGATATGAGCTAAAAGCTGAAGGTTCTCCTCAAGAGTATGAAAAGGTAAGGTTCTAAAATGCAAGGTGTTAGTTTTATTTCTGGTGAAATAGATTTATCTCTTTTATCTAAAGAAAAAAGATTAGAAGTAAAAAGAGTTTTGGAGTCTTTTTTTGGTTCAAAATATACTGATGAAGTTTATAGAGAAGATTATTTAAGTTTTGAAGAAGAGTGGGAAAACCATGAAGATACAGATGCTTTTATGCAGTTATTAATAAGAGTAGCTACTCTTTTAGATAAAAAAACTGTATCAAGACTTATGTGTGAAGGCGAGACACATAAAGATTATTGGGGTATAATTATAAAGAATAATAAGCTATATATACAAAAATATGTTTTAAAACCTGCAAGTGATAAAAGAGAGTTTGTAGTTAAAGTTTAAAATTTGGTTATAAAATAGTTAATTTTTTACGAAAGTTATAGAATTTTTTTTCTATAACTAAATATGTTTAGTTTTAAAATTTTATTATTTAGGAGCATTAGTAATGAGCGGTATCGGTCGTGATCCTTTTAGTAAGCCTTCAGTAGGTGGAACTAGTAAACCATCTGGAGCAGATCCTTTTAGCAAACCATCAGGTGGTTCAAAACCAATGGGCGGAGATCCTTTTTCTGGTGGTGGTTCATCTTATTCTGGAGATAAAACTTCTGTAAAACCTAGAGGCGGTATTTCTAATGATCCATTTGGTGGTGGTGGTTCATCAAAACCAATAGGTGGAGATCCTTTTTCTGGTGGTGGAAATAAACCAATAAATAGCGATCCTTTTAATAAACCAAGTTACCCATCTTATCCAAGTGGTGGAAATAAACCAATAAATAGTGATCCTTTTAGTGGCAACAAACCAAGTTATCCATCTTATCCATCAGGACCAAAACCTGGTAATATTCATAATGATCCTTTTGATAACAAACCAAGTTACCCATCTTATCCATCAGGACCAAGTAATATTCATAACAATCCTTTTGATAACAAACCAAGTTACCCTTCTTACCCATCAGGACCAAGTAATATTCATAATGATCCTTTTAGTGGTAACAAACCAATTTATAATCCATCTTATCCAACACATGATCCATTTATAAAACCAAATTATCCTTCTAGACCAATTCATGATATACCTATGTTCTGGGATGATCCATTTGATAGAAAAGATTTTTCTAATATAGTAAGAGGCTCAGAAATGAGATATGAATATAATAATGCACTTATGAATGGTGATGGTTATAAATTATTACAATTAGCTAAAATTGAAAATGATATGAATTATATGCCAGAAGTAAGAGCTGGAGATGTTTTATATAATGCTTATAGAGTAGCTAATGACAATAGAGATCCAAACTTATTATTAAATATAGCAAAATATGAAAATCAAAATAATCTAATGCCTGGTTTAAGAGCAGGTGATATTTTAACTGATGCTTTATCTGCTGCTAGAGATAGAAGTGATGCAAGATCTATGTTAAATATAGCTAAATTTGAAAATCAAGCAGATTTATTATATAAAGATGCTGGAAGTATTTTGATGGAAGCTTATACAACAGCGTTAGCTAATAGAGATTATAGAACTTTAAATGATATAGCTTCATTTGAAAGTTATAATAATTTAATACCTGGTATTGGTCCAGATTCTATTAGAAGAGAAGCTAGAAATATTGAATTTGGTTATTAATTAGAATATTAAATTAAAAAGATTACTTAATTCTTTTATTAAGTAATCTTTTTTAGTTTTTACTATTAACCAAAAATTAAACTTAGATTAATATAAAAAATAAAACCTAATAAAAACCAGAAAAATCTAACTTTTAAAATTTAACTTGACATAAAAAATAATTTTTTCTATCATCTATAATATAAATCATTTTTAAAAGAGGGCTAAACAAATGGTAGAAAACCATAACTTAAGATCACACGTACAAATTTTAGAAAATCTTGCTAATGGGGTAAATCCTATAAGTAAAGAAAAACTTCAAGATTCTTTTATAAATGAAAGGGATATTATTAGAGCTTTGCAATTTGCAATTGATTCTATAAATGAAAATGCAAATTATGTTAAAAAAGCTACTGAACTATATCTTCCTTTTGATAAAAAGTTTCTTTTGGAAAAAGAAAACCTACTTGAAGTAGTAAAAGAAATCAGTTTTTTAGGTATAAAACCTACACCTATGTTAATAGCAAGAGTTTTTATTGGAAGTGATTCTTTAAATAACAAAAAACTATCAGAACTTAAATTCTTTTCTTCTTTAAAAGGTATAGCTAAATTTAATAAGCTAAAAGATAAATTAGAAAAATTCTTTTTAGATAATCAAGAAGAAATATCAAAAAATTCTTATTCAGATGATGATTTCAAAACTTTTGATTTATCAATAATACCTATTTTTAATAAATTTAAAGATACTACTTTAGATAAATTAAGAGCAAAAGTAAATTCTATTCCTATTATTAAAACAGAAAATGATTTTAAAGATAATCCTTCTATAATAGAGCTAAGAAAAAGTTATCCTAGAGCTTATGAACCAATTTCTGAAGAGGAAACTAATTTATTTAATAAAGCTTTAGAATACTCTAATGATGCTAAAATATTATCTGAAGTTTTTCAAAGAAATCTTAATTCTATTACTGCAAGACTAAAAAAACATTATTTTTTAAAGAGTAAATTAGGGTAATTTTTTTCTTAAATAAACTTAATGATTTGCTAAGAAAAAATTAAGGTTAACCTAATTTTAATCTAAGAAGAAAACCTTATTATAATATCATAAGGTTTTTACCTTAATTAAAATATGAAATTAATTTAGAAATTTAAGAGGATTTAAAAATGAAAAAATTATTCGCTACATTAGTTATCGGTTCATTAGTTCTTTCTAACGCAGCTTTCGCTGAAGACGCTAAAAAAGAAGCTGCTCCAGCAGCTAAAATGGAAGCTAAAAAAGCTCCAGATGCTAAAAAAGTAGAAGCTAAAAAAGACGCTAAAAAAGCTGACAAAAAAATGGACAAAAAAATGGACAAAAAAATGGACAAAAAAGCTGATGCTAAAAAAGCTGACAAAAAAGATGCTAAAAAAGTAGAAGCTAAAAAAGAAGAGAAAAAAGAAGCTGCTAAACATTAATTAGATTTTTAGTTAGTTTAAAAAAACTGCCTATAGGGCAGTTTTTTTGTTAGCATTTATCTTAATAATTTGTAATTATTGTCTAATATAAAACTAAGATAAGTCTAATTCAAACTTAATCAGAAAAATATAGTATTAAAAATGTAAGGAAAATCCTTATATAAAATTACAAATTAGAGGTTTAAAAATGAAAAAATTATTCGCTACATTAGTTATCGGTTCATTAGTTCTTTCTAACGCAGCTTTCGCTGAAGATGCTAAAAAAGAAGCTGCTCCAGCAGCTAAAATGGAAGCTAAAAAAGCTCCTGAAGCTAAAAAAGTAGAAGCTAAAAAAGGTGAACATAAAAAAGGTGAACACAAAAAAGGTGAACACAAAAAAGGTGAACACAAAAAAGGTGAACACAAAAAAATGGAAGCTAAAAAAGAAGAAGCTAAAAAAGAAGAAAAAAAAGCAGATAAAAAATAATAATTAAAACTATAAATATTCATAACTGCCTTAAAAGGGCAGTTTTTTTTTGGAGTACTTTAATTTGAATAGAGAAATTATAACTATAATAAAAGAATTATCCACTGAATTTAATTTTCAAGTCAATTTTCTATCTAAAAATTGGATTATAGAAATAACTAAAGATGAAAAAATATATCATATTTTTGGTTATGATTGGGATATTAATAGTTCTACAGCTAATTTAATAGCTAAAGATAAAGCTGCTTGTTATACTTTGTTATCAAATAAAAATATTCCATCAATAGAGCATATATTATTTCTAAACCCTCAAATACAAACTTATATTCCAGAAAAAGGAATTTGGAATGACATTTTATCTTATGCTAAAAAATATGATTATAATTTAGTTTGTAAATCTAATAATGGTAGCGGTGGAAATGAAGTATTTAAAATAAAAAACCAAAAAGAACTAGAATTTTGTATTCATAACTTATTTAATAAAAATGAGAATTTAGCATTATCTCCTTTTTATAATATAAAAAATGAATATAGAGTTATTATTTTAAAAAATAACGTTTTACTAATATATAAAAAAGAAAAACCTTTTATTATAGGAAATGGTAAAAACTCTATTTTTGAATTATTAATGAATAAATTCAAAAATTTAGATTTATTAGAATTAGATTTTATAAAAGACAATATTTTTAATATTCCTAATATAGATGAAAAAGTTTTTATTAGCTGGAAACATAATTTAGCAAAGGGGGCAAACCCTATTATTATTAATGAAGATAATCAACTTAAAAAAAACTTAATTAGTATTGCACTAAAAGCTGGAAATGCTATAAATATTAATTTTGCTTCAGTGGATATAGTAGAAATAGAAAACCAACTTTTTGTCTTAGAAATAAATTCTGGTATTATGTTAGAAAATTTTGCTAAACAAGATAAATATTATTATGATATAGCAAAAGATGTTTATAGAAATGCTTTTAAGAAATTATTTTTGTTTAATTAGTACTTTATTAATTATTTTCTTCTAAAGAATTAATGCATTTAATAAGTAAAGAATTTAAATATTCATTATTAGTATTATTATTTATTACTAAATCAGATAAAATTTCTATAGCATTTTCATATTTTTTTTCATTATATAAAATATCGGCTTTTTTTATTAATGCTGGATAAAAATAAGGATCTTTTTCTAATATTTTATCTATTAAAATTTTAGTACTATTTTTATAAAACAAACTTTTTTTATATTCCAAATCAATTATAGGATATTTTTCTAAATTATCTAAAATAATTTTGTAAGTTGGAAGTGCATTAACTATTAATAACCATTCTTTATCTTCTATTTTAGATAATTTATAATTAGTTTTTTCTTCTAAATCTACTAAATCCTGAAAATTTTCTGTATTAAAAATATCTAGTTTAAATGCTAGTTGAAAATTTTCATAAGCTAAGTGTATATCATTATTTTTTAGGTAACATTTAGCTAGCTTATTTCTTAATATACTATAATCTAATATTTCTAATGCTTTTTTATAATAATTTAATGTTTTTATATAATTATTTTTTATTGATAGGTTTGATTCTAAATTTTCTGAACTACTTAAATTTATATATTGTACATCTAATTTATTATAGTAATAATCACCTAATATTTCATAAAGTTTTAGTATAAAAAGCTTTTTTAATTCAAAATAATTTTTATAAGCAATATTTTTTTCTAATTCAATCCAAAATCTAGTATATTTTTCATTAATTATAAAGCCTTTAAAATCGTATTCATCAAAATTATTTTTTTCTATAAATTCAATTAATTCATGAATAAAATTTTCTGGCAATTTATTTTCTTGCAAAAGAATAAATTTTATATAATTTATTTTTAAAGGTAGATATTTAGGATATAGTTTAATTTTTTCTTCTATTTTATTAATAAAATCATTAAAATTATTTTCTACATATTTTTTATCAAAAAAATAGTTATAAATACAATATGTATTATAAGCCTGACTAGATATAATTTTTTCTAAATAAGTATAATTACATAAATAATTAAAAGGTTCTATAATATCTTCTATCCACATAAAACAATTATTTGAATAAGCTAATTTAATATCATTTTCATCTAATTCTAAATAAAGTTTTTTATTATTTTTATAAATAAAATTTAATTTATCATCAAATAACTTATTAAAGTAGTTTTTATTATGTTCTAAAATAAAATCATTACCTTTTTTAGTTATTTCTTGAATTTTTATATTATTATTTAGAACATCTTCAATTTTTATATGTAAGTTATTTATATCATAAGAAATATAATGTTTGTTTTCTACTAAAAAATCTTTTATTTCTTTATTTTCATCTTCAATAAGAAGTAAACTATTAGCATGTAATGTTTCAAAAACTCTAACATTTAATTCACTTCTAATTGTTTTATTAAAGATAATTTTACTTTTTTCCAAAAGTTTTATATAATCTTGTCCATAAACACTATGTGTTACTAAAATTTTATATTTTAAACTTAGTTTTGCCAATTCATATAAATATTTAGCTCTTTCTACTTGAATATTATGGTTAACATTTCCAATAAAAGTTATATCAAATTCTTTATTAGGAGAATCTTTTTTATCTAAATTTTCTATATAATTTAAAGAGAAAATAGGGAAATAATCAACATTATTAAAACCATGGTTTTTAAAAACTTTTACTCCTTCTTTATCTGTAATAATAAAATCAAAAAATTTTAGTATATCTTTTAAAAAAAGAAAGTTAACATTCCAATCAGAAATTACAGCTACTAAAAAGGCTTTTGATTTTTCAATTCCTATTGGAAGCATATGATATTCTGGACTAGTAAAAACAATTAACTCTGGAATAAAGTTTTCAGGAAAATTTTCTTCTATTTCTTTATAAGTTAAATATTTAATAGTTTTATTTATCTGAATAGATTCTTTTTCAGAATTAATAATAAAACTACAGTATTCTCCTGTAATTTTTATTAGATTTTTTAAACACACTAAATTTTATTATTGAGCAACGGTATTTCTAGCCATTATTTGTTCATATTTAGTATGTTCTTCTTCTGTAGGAGTATAACCTTTAGTTCTTACAGCATCTAATAGCTGTAAAGCCCAATTTAAATCTGGGTCAGCCGAATTAGCATTAATAGTTAAGCTAGAAACAGCTGAAAAGTTAGGTGTATTTGTAGTTGGTGATGTATTTTGAACTACAGAACCTCCACTCGCTTGATGCCTATTAAAAATATCTCTATATTGAGCTTTTTGTTCTTCAGAGGCTTGATAACCACCTCTTACAGCTTCTATAAATTGACTTGCCCATTGTAATTCTTGAGGTGATACACCCTGATTTGTATTACCAGTATTAGTTACATTTTGAGTTTGTTGAGGTGCTGTTGTTTCTGTACTTGGTTTAGTTGTTCTATTTAATGCATTTTGTAATCTGAATAAAGTTTCTGGACCAAATTTACCATCAACTTTCGCTCCTATTCTTGATTGTAATTCTTCTACAGAACTAAAACCATATTTTTGAGCTACTTGTAATCCAACATCATTTGGTAAAATTGGTACTGAACGACCACCAAACTCAACTCCTTGGAAAGTATTTCTGAATAGGTTTAAATTTTCATCATTATAGCTAAAAGGTTGTGTTCCTGTATTATTTTGTATCTCTTCAGGAAGAGTTTCTTGTTGAGAAGTATTATTTTTAGCAGGATTTTGTGGGGCTGTTGTTTGAGTTTTACCAGCAGCTGCATTAGCATTATTCATTTCATTTAATTTAGCTGCAATATCATTATATTTAGCAACTTCTTCTGGTGAAGCTTTATATCCTGTTTGAGCTTTTTGTTCTAATTCCAAAGCCCATTTAACTTCTTCTTCTGTAGGAGGTTTAAAATTAGCTTGTTGAGTATTATTTTGAGGTTGAACTTGAGTATTACCTTCATCTTTTTTCATCCCAAATTGTTGCCATCTTGAAAAAATACCTTCATAATTTGATTTTTCTTGAGGTGTTATTTGATGACCTTGCTCTAAAGCTTTTTCTAGATTTTGAGCCCATTGCATTTCTTGTACTGAAACTGGTCCAGTTTGAGGCTGAGTTTGTTGAGTTTGATTTGCTCCACCAGCTTTTAATCTATTAAAAATATCTGAGTACATTTGTACTTCATTTTGGTTAGGTTTATATTGACCAGAATTCACTCTATTTTCAAAATCTTTAGCCCAAGCATACTCAGTTGGACTTACTTGTCCAATAGTAGTTTGTGTTTGATTAGTATTAACTTGTTGGTTTTGTTGTGTTTGTGGTTGTTGTTGTGCTGCTTTTTGAGCATTATAAATTCTATTATACTTATCAACTTGTTCTTGGGTAGGTTGATGACCATTTTTTAAGGCATTAGCAAAACTTTTTGCCCAATTTAAATCATCTTGAGTTATTGATGGTTGTTGAATAGGAAAAACTGTTTTATTACCAGTAGGAAGAGTAGTTTGATTTTGTATAACTACATTACTAGTATTAGGAACTACTTTAGACATTTGTTGTCTTCTTTGAATATCATTATATTTAGCTACTTCTTCTTGAGTAGGTTTAGCTCCATATTGTTTTACTCTTACAATAAAATCTTTAGCCCAAGCAATTTCTGTTGCAGAAGGCCCTGGTAATGTTCCAGCTGTATAAGTGCCATTATTAGCAGAAAGAACCATTTGTTGTTTTTGATAAATAGCTTCATACTGTTTTCTTTCTTCTGCACTTGGTTTGTATCCTGCAATCATTTTAGTTCTTAAAGATTTTGCCCAATCTAGTTCTTGTTTTCCTATGTTAGGAACATCAACTTGACCTGGGTTATTTAGTTTACTAGCAACTTTAGAATTTATCATGTTCATAGTAGTAGTAGAGACCATAGAGGTTACAGCATAGTTTCCTTTTTTATCAAGAAAACCATCATTTATTCCCATGTTATTTTTAAATTGAGTTACAGCTTTTTCTGTAGCAGGTCCAAAATTACCATTTGTATTTACACTATAACCTAAGAACTTAAGTTTTCTTTGTAAGTCCATTACTCTAGTAGAATCTCCGCTACCAGCTTGTAAATATAAATTAGCTTCAAAAGTTTTATAAGCTTGTACATTTTGTTGAGTATTCATTACATCTCCAAAACCAGATAATTTTTCCCAAAACCCTGCTTTAGTATTAGTAGGAACTTTTCCAGTTGGAAGTGTAGAAAGGTCAAAAGCATAACCATCATTTTTAAAGGATTGCTGACCAGAAGGCAAAACTACTTGGTTTCCACCATTATTAGTATTTTGGTATTGCTGAGATGGTATATAAGTATTAGGATTAACACTAAAACCATTTATATTATTACTCATTTAATCAGCCTCTTTAAAAGCAAACTTAAAAATCTTTTTTATATTATAGTAATAAATAGTGTAAAACTTACTTTAATTAAACTAAAGTTAACTTTAGATTAAACTTCTTTTAGTAAAATTTATAATTTTCTATTATCTTATGATAATTAAATTTTACCATTTTTACACAATAATATATACATATAGACTTTCATACTATTTATCCTTAAATTCTAATTTAAGATAAAATAAAGTTCATTGAGCTTGTCGAAATGAACTTATTTTGTAGATATAAATACCTTTTTATGATATAGAAGTTGTCCTTATAGATTTGTATGCTAAAAATATGGGAATAGCTATAAAATATTATTTTCAAAACTATTATTTTAGCAAGTAAAAATAACTTTTTTACTTTTTTATTTCAATATCTTGATAAAATTATTTTTTACTGAGTTTTTTATTTTACTTAAATACCTAAAATTTATAAATTTATTTATCTATGAATGAGTGATAAAAACTCTTTTTTTAGATTAATATCTTGTCTAAAAGCCCCACCAAATTTAGAAGTAATAGTTTCAGAACTTTCATCTTCAACTCCTCTTGCTCTTACACAATAGTGTTTTGCATCTACTATAACGGCAATATCGGATGTTTCTAGTATATATTCTAAAGCATAAAATATTTGTTCTGTTAATCTTTCTTGAATTTGAGGTCTTTTTGCAAAATATTCTACTACTCTATTAATTTTACTTATTCCTAAAACTTTGTTTTTTGGAATATAAGCAACATGAGCAATACCTTCTATGACAATAAAATGATGCTCACAATTACTTTGAACACTGATATTTTTTTCTAATACCATAGAATCATAACCCATCTTATTTTCTACAGTAGTAATTTTAGGAAAATTTTCTGGATTTAAACCCCAATAAATTTCTCTAACAAACATTTTTGCAACTCTATCAGGTGTTTCTCTTAGGCTATCATCTTCAAGATCAAGACCTAAAGTTTCCATTACTTCTGTAAATAAACTTTTTATTTTGCCTATTTTTTCTTTATCAGTTAAATGATTTTCTTTTTTAGGCGTTTCAACATTTTTAGTTTTTAAATATTCTGAAACTTTTATACCTAACTCAAGATCTATTTTTTCTTTGTCTAAACTCATAAATACCCCTTATTAGCGAGCGGTAAACAGTATAGTTAAATTTATCCTGTTAATTCACTATTTTAAAAATATTATCCTTTAAAGTTTTTTGTATAATCTTCTATTTTTGTAGTTTTGTAAGCGTTACTTCCTATAAATGAAGCAATTACATAAAATTTATCAGGCTCTACAAAACCAGGTAAAGGTCCTAATGTATTTTGTTCATCTTCTAGAAAGAACATATAAGGATAGCTGTTTACGCCAAAAGCTAAGGCTAGATCTCTCATAGTATAAGTTTCTCCTCTGAAAATAACTTTTTCTGGAGATTCTGCATTAACTTTTATAGTTATAAATTTATCATTCATATAATTAGCTACTTTATCATCAGAGTAAGTAACTGCATCTAATTTTTTACAATAAGTACACCAATCAGTATAAAAATCTATAAAAATGGGTTTTTTATCTGCTTTAGCTTTTTTTATGCCTTCATTAAAAGAAATCCATTTTATTTTTTCAACTTTTGAAAAATGACTAGGTTGCATTTTTACAGTTTCAGCTTCAACTTGTTCATTATTTTCTGTATCTTTAGTTGTAACTTCAGTTGTAACTTTTTCATCTGATTTTTTTTCAATAGTTTTTGATGTATTTGTACTATTAGATACTTGAGTATTACTAGCTACTTGTTTAGTTTCAACAGCTTGTTTAGTTGCTACTACTTGTTTATTTTCAATAGTTTCATTATTTGAAGGTTTTATTTGTGAAAAAATCGCAACTCCACCTAATAAAACAGCTAGTGATACATATATAAAAGACTTATTCATAAAATACCATAAACTTATTTAACTTTATACTATCTAAATGATAGCAGATATTTAAAGTTTCGTCTAAAAATAAAAAAAAATTATAGACTAATTATAAAAACTAAATAATGCTAATATTTTTTATAATTATTCAATATTTTTAGTTTTAATACATATTATATTGACATTAACTAATTTGATTTGCATAATTCTTTTTATATTATGTTTAAAAAGGTGAAAATTATGAATAAATCTAAGTATATTTATTTATCAGCTTTTTTTGTAGCTTTATCAATTTATCCTATTGCAAATGCTTATGATCCAATAACTGAAGATTTAAAAGTTATAAAAAAGAACAAAAAAGAAGTTTCTTGGAAAATAAATTCAGAAAAAAGTAAACTTCATTTTACAATAGGAGCTAACCCTAATGTTACTATTACAGGATATTTTCCTAATGGTATTAGTGGTAATTTACTTCTTAATAATGAAAAATCTACTGGTGAATTTAAAGTAAAAATCTCAACTTTAAAAAGTGTTAATCAATTAGGAAAAGAAAATCCTGTGAGAGATATGAATGTTGTAGAATCTTTTTTTGGAACAAAAAATTCTTCTTTTGCAAAAGATGCGGTTAATAGAGTATGGGATTCTTTAACTGGAGTTTTGGATAAAGGAGTTCAACATGCTTCTTTTAAAATAAAAAAAGTAGAAAATTTAAAAATGGATTCTAAAACTAATGCAAATTGTGTTGTTAAAGGAGATATTACACTTTGGGGTAAAATTAATATACCTGTAGATTTTCCTGTTAAAGCAGAAATGAAAGATAATAGTTTAGAAATTTTAGGAGATAAACCAGCAACTTTTGATTTATTAAAAGTTTTGGGAGATAAAAGAGATATTGTTTTTGAAACTTTAAAAGCCGCAGGTTGTCCTCATGATGCTGGTGTAAAAAACGAAGTAAGTATTTATTTAGATAAAATTGTTTTTGATAAAAAATAATATAAAAATAGTTGTAATTGGGGGATTATAGTTAATATTTTATATTTTACATTTTTTCAAAATCATATTCCCCTGAAACAGTGGGTTGCAACTCGCTGTTTCATCTATAGACTCACTGACTGAAAAAATGTAAACCAATTCTTTTTGAGTCTACTTCCCCTTATATAATTTTATAATCAATTATTTAAAAAAGCTTTATCCTTGTAAAAAATTGTTGATAGGATATTTCAAAAGAAATTTTACACAAGAAAATTTTTAGTAATTAGATGTGGTCTAGTAATGGCACTTCCTATTACTACAGAAAAAGCCCCTATTTCAAAAGCTCTTTTTACTTCCTGAGGGGTATTTATTTTACCTTCCATTATAATTGGTGTTTTTAGGTTTTTAACTAATTTTTCTAGAAGTTCAAAATCAGCTTTATCAGATTGTTTACTATAGGGAGTATAACCAGACAGTGTTGTTCCTATTAAATCAAAACCTAATTTTTCAGCTTCTAATCCTTCTTCATAGGTAGAAATATCAGCCATAGCTAAACAGTTATATTTTTCTTTTATTACTTTCAAAAGATCTTTAGTATTTTCATTATTAGGTCTTTTTCTTAGAGTAGCATCTATAGATATAATTTCGGCTCCAGCTATTACTGTTTTAGAAACATCTTCTATAGTAGGCGTTATATAAATATCAGAATCATTATAATCTTTTTTTATTAAACCAATTATAGGAACATTATAAAATTTTTTAAATAGTCTTATAGATAAACAACCTTCTGCTCTCAGTGCGACTGCTCCACCAGTTATAGCTGATTTTGCCATTAAAAGTAAAGCTTCTGGGCTATATAAAGGTTCTTTATTATTAGCCTGACAAGATACTATTATATTATTTTTTAATTTTTCTAAAATAGTCATATTATTATTTATTCTAAAATTAAAGCAAAAAAATAACCATTTTCGAAAAGAAAATGGTTATTTTTAGTTTTTAAAATATTATTCTAATATTTCGGTAACAACACCAGCACCAACGGTTCTTCCACCTTCTCTGATAGCAAATCTCATGTTCATTTCGATAGCTACTCTATTGATTAAGGTTACTTCCATTGTGATGTTGTCTCCAGGCATTACCATTTCAACTCCATCTGGTAATTTGATTTCACCAGTAACGTCTGTTGTTCTTACATAGAATTGTGGTTTGTATCCTGGGAAGAATGGTGTATGTCTTCCACCTTCTTCTTTTGATAAAACGTAAACTTCAGCTTTGAATCTGTGGTGAGGCTTAATACTACCCGGTTTTGCAATAACTTGTCCTCTTTCTATCATGGTTTTATCAACACCTCTTAATAAGAGACCTACGTTATCACCAGCCATACCTTGGTCTAATAATTTTCTGAACATCTCAACACCAGTAACGGTAGTTTTTTTAGATTCTTCAGCTAAACCAACTAATTCAACTTCTTCACCAACTTTAACCATTCCTCTTTCAATTCTTCCAGTAGCAACGGTACCTCTACCAGTGATAGAGAAAACATCTTCAACAGCCATTAACATAGGTTTATCAACATCTCTTTCAGGGTCTGGAATGTAGCTGTCAACAGCATCCATTAAACCCCAAATGCAATCAACCCATTTATCTTCTCCTCTTTGGATTTTAGAGTTAGCACCTAAAGCTTCTGTAGCTTTTAAGCCAGAACCTTTAACTATAGGAATATCATCACCAGGGAATTTATATTTGCTTAAGAGTTCTCTAACTTCCATTTCAACGAGTTCAACTAATTCTTCATCGTCAACCATATCAACTTTGTTTAAGAAAACAACTAAGTAAGGAACATTAACTTGTCTAGCTAAAAGTATGTGTTCTCTGGTTTGAGGCATAGGACCATCAGCAGCAGAAACAACTAAAATAGCTCCATCCATTTGAGCAGCACCAGTGATCATATTTTTAATATAGTCAGCGTGACCTGGGCAATCTACGTGAGCATAGTGTCTTTTTTCAGTTTCGTATTCTACGTGAGCGGTATTAATTGTAATACCTCTAGCTTTCTCTTCTGGAGCAGCATCTATCTCATCATATTTTTTAACTTGTGCTTTACCTACCGCAGCTAATGTCATTGTGATTGCAGCAGTAAGAGTTGTTTTACCATGGTCTACGTGTCCGATAGTACCGATGTTAACGTGAGTTTTATTTCTGTTAAACTTTTCTCTTGCCATAAAAAATTACTCCTAAACATTTCATTTTCATTGGGATCTTGTGTCCAAAAAATTGAGAATTTAACAAGCCTTCGACGAGACTTGAACTCGTGACCTCATCCTTACCAAGGATGTGCTCTGCCAGCTGAGCTACAAAGGCATAGTTAAAAGTGGGAGGAGCGGGATTCGAACCTGCGTACTCTAAAGAGGGCAGATTTACAGTCTGCTGCCATTAACCACTCGGCCATCCTCCCAAGTTGAATCTTTACCTTAAAAGCCGACGACGGGATTTGAACCTGCGACCGGCTGATTACAAATCAGCTGCTCTACCCCTGAGCTACGTCGGCAATAAAGTCAACAAGGTTAATTTATAACAAGAAATACCCATAAATGTCAAGTAAAACGTCAATTAAGTTTACATTTCAGAATAATTATTTCTTCTTTTTTTTAGTCCCTAATATAGCTAAAAGTACCATAAAACCAAGACTAAAAGCTATTTTTATTACTTTTAAAGTGTTAAGATATTTTTTTACATTTTCTAACTGAGTAGAATTATTTGCAATGTACCAATCAACAGATTCTTTTAAATAAGTTTTCCAATTTGTATCAGGGTTATATTCTAAATCTTTTTTAGCTTTTGAAATATCATAACTAAAATTATTAGAAAACATATGTAAAGTTCCTGTATTAAAATCTGAGTTTTTAATTACTTTTTCAGAAACTTTAGCCCCTAAATTAGCAACTTTTTTATTTACTCCAAAAATAGGTGGCTTTTTACCTAAAATACTACATAATTCAGTTACAAACTCTTTAGAAGTTACATTTATTCCATCTGTAATATTATAAACATTTCCATTTGATTCATCTTTTTCCATAGAACTAATAATAGCATTACAAAGATTTATTACATTAGTAAGTGCTATTTCATTACTTCCATCTCCAATCCATCTAATTTGATTTCTCATTAGGTAAGGCATTATGTAAGGAAGTCCATTTCTATCATTTTTACCATAAATAAAACCAGGTCTTAAAACAGCTACATTTAATTTTTTATCTTCATAATAGCTTAAAACTAATTTTTCAGCATCTATTTTAGTATCAGAATAAGGAATCCCTGTTTTTGAGTATGGAGCTGTTTCATCGCTATTATAATGACTTTTATCTAAGCCTAAAACTGCTACTGTGCTAATATGAATAAACTTTTTAACTTCATTTTCTACACACGCTTGTAAAAGGTTTCTTGTTCCCAAAATATTAGTATCAGAATGTTGGTTATCAGTTTGGCTAGTTACGCTAACTTGAGCTGCACAGTGTACAACATAATCAACATGTTTAAGGTTTTTGCTAATACTGTCAGCATCTTTTATATCACCTTCAACATATTCTAAGTTTTTTATAGTATCTAAAAAACTTCTATCACTTGATTTTCTTACTAAAGCTAAAACTTTATATCCTTTTTCTGCTAATATTTTACATAGATTGCTTCCTACTAATCCTGTTGAGCCTGTTACAAAAACTTTTTTATCTATCATAATTTACCTTTTAAAATTAATTACTCATACATTCTACCAAGCTCTAATATATTACCCAATGATTTCCAAGTAATATTTTTACTATCATCATCTAATTCAGTTTCAAACTCAGTATTTTTTTGTTGGTTTATAAAATAAGCATTTCTAAGTGGTTTATTATCTATAAAAGCTCTTATTCCACATTCTAAGTTCATAAAAGGGTAAAAATTATACCAATGATTACCTGTTTCTGATATTACACCTAAATAATTTAATTTGTCTTTTAATTGTTTATTTTCCATTTTTTTTAATTCAGAAATTTGAAATAAAATAACTTGTCTTAAATAACCAAAATCATCATAATCTTCTTGATTAGGTGCTTCTTTTATTTCTAACCATACATCTTTAAATGGAGTTGGTTGAGTAAAAAAACTTTTTTGTATTATTTCATAAAAAGTATCTAAAGATGCTTCTTTATCTTTAAATTCAGTTAAAAGTGAATATAAAGATTGTAGATATAATTGGAGTTCTGGAACTTCTATAATTTCTTCTTCTAACTCTTCTATTTTTGAGTATAATTCATCTAAATTTTCAAGCATAATTTTTTTCAATATAATATTTATTTTTTAATCTTACATAGCTCCTAGAAAGAGAGCTTAATTTTATTTTAAAAAACATAAGAAAAAGGATCTTCTTCTACTAATTTATGTATTTCTAATTCTGGATAAGTAGATTTTATATAATTATCAATAAAATCTATTGATATTATTTCTGTACCATGATGTCCTGCATCAATAAGAGCTAAATCTAACTCTTTTGCATCTATAGCATTATGATATTTTATATCTCCTGTTATATATAAATCAGCTCCTAATTTTTTAGCCAAATTTATAAAACTTCCTCCACTTCCTGTACAAATAGCAACTTTATTTATTAATTTATTTGAATTACCTACATAAGTAAAATTCGTTAAATTAAGTATTTTTTTAGTTTTTTCAACTATTTCAATTAATTTTATAGGAGAAGAAAAAGAGCCTATAGTTCCAATACCATAATTTTCGTCTGAGTTAGGCTTTTTACCTGAAATAGCTAGTATTTCTATATTAGATAGCCCTAAATCTTTTGCAATAGTATAATTTAAACCTGTTTCAACTGAATCAAAATTAGTATGCATTGTATAAACAGTTAAATCATTTTTTAAACTAATTTCTATCATTTTTCCTACAATAGAATCAGTATTAACTGTTTTTATCGCTTTAAAAATCATTGGATGATGAGTAATTAATAAATTACTACCATTTTTTACAGCTTGTTCTAAAATTTCTATTGTAGGTGTTAGAGCTATAGAGATTTTTTTTATTTCTCTTTCACTAGTTCCAGATTGTATTCCACAATTATCCCAATCTAAAGAATATTCTTTGGGAGCTAAACTTTCTAAATATTTTATTAATTCTTTTATTTTCATTATAATTTATTCAAATTTTATATCTAAATAACCATTATTAAAATTAGCATCAGTAGCATCTAAATTTGATAAAGTTCTTGGCAAAATAATATTTTTTCTAAAATTACCTATTTCTATAATAAAATCATCATTATTTTTCTTTAAAGAAAATTTTTCTTTTTCAACCAAAGGTAAATAAATAGATAAAATATAGGCATTATCTTCTTTTCTTATTTTTTGTAATTGTTCTTTGAACATTATTTCAGATGGATCTTTATCTTGATAAATTTCATCACCTATTGTTTTTAATAAGTCTAACCCTACTGCTTCAGTTTCTAACATACGATTTTTTAAAATAGGAATTGGAGAAAAAGAAGAATCAATTTCTTCTAAATATTTTTTTTGTAAACTTCCCCAATTTACATAATGAGGATCATTGATTTCAGGTAGAATTTTATTGCAAACAATAGCATCAACATTATATCCATAAAGATTGAAATAACTAAAAGCTCTTTGAGATTCTTTTAAAACCATTTTTTCTGGGTTCATTACGATTCTTACTGAAGTTATTTCTGGATTATTAACTATTTCTTTTACTTCTGCAATTTGTTTTAAAAGTTTTTCTATAGAAGTAAAAACATTATCATCTGGTAAAATCATAGTTCCTTTTACTAATGGTCTGATAAAGCCTACAGCAGTTCTGGTAACAGAAAATAATTTACCCACATACCAATCCACAATATCTGGTAAAGTCAAAAATCTTACAGATTCTCCAGTTGGGGCACAATCTATAATTATTACATCAAATTCATTTGATTTTACATATTGATTTAGTTTAAATAAACTTGATAATTCTTCCATACCTGGAGCTACTGCTAATTCATCTGCAACGATATCTTCAAAACCTTTGGTAATTAGCAAAGATGATAAGTATTTTTGTAATTCACCCCAATGCTCTCTAATTTCATTTAATACATTTACTTCCATACCCCAAAAATTATCAGCTATTTTAAATAAATCTGAAGATAATTGGACTCCTAATGAATCTGAAAGGCTATGAGCTGGGTCTGTACTAATAACTAAGGTTCTTTTACCACTTCTAGCACATTTATAAGCAGTAGAAGCAGATATAGTTGTTTTTCCAACTCCTCCTTTTCCTGTATGAAAAATAATTCTCATTTTTTTTCTCCAAATATTTTTATATCAAAGATTTTATTTTTTTATCTGATAGAATAGAAAGATATTCTTTAAAAATATCTTGTAGCTTTTTAAGAAGCTCATTTTCATTATTTAAAAATTCTATATTTTCAAATTCTATTATTTTTATCAATAAATTTAGCATTTCTTGATTTATTATTTTATAATTGCTAGAATCAATCAGGCAATCATTACAAATGATACCACCTGTATTAAAACTAAAACCTAGTTTTTTATTATTCTTTAAGAAATCTAAATTATTAGAGTTATTATTATAATCTTCTTGTTTTTCGGCTACTTTCAAAGTATTTAATGAATATAGTAACTTTTTATTACATCTATTACAACAATAAAAATCTTGCTCATAACCTATTTGTTTTAGAAAGTTAATTTGGAACCATAAGGTTTCTATAATAGGATGTTCAGAAGTTTCTATTTTTTCTAGTGTATAAACTAATAAATTAAAAATTTTACTATGATCATCACCTTCATGTATAAAAAGTAAAATTAATTCTCCTAAAAAAAGAGAATAAATTAATTTATCATAATCTAAGTTTATGAAAGGAAAATATTTAATGCTTTCGCATTGAAGTATAGAATTTAAACTTTTACCTTTTTTTAGTACATAACGATTAATATTTAATAAATCAGTATTTCCAAGTAATTTTCTTTTAGGGTTTCTTACACCTTTAGCAATAGCTTGAACTATGCCATATTCCTTGGTAAAAAGATGAATAATTCTATCAAAATCATTAAAATTATAATATTTTAGAGTTATTCCTGTAGCTTCAAATTCTTGACTAATTGACATTTATATCTAAATTATCGACTATTCCTACAATAACAGCTCTTATAGGAGCATTATTATCACCCAAAACTTGTCTTGCTCCAGTACCTTCACTTAATAAAAGAACTAAATCTCCTTCACCTGCCTGAACAGTATCTATTGCTATTTGGGCATTTCCTTTTTTTTCTAGATTTTGTGTAAGAGGTTGAACAAGCATAAGCTTATGCCCGTCATGTGAATGATGCTTTACTGTAGCTACTACATTTCCAATAACTTTTGCTAATAGCATAAATATCCTCTTTTTATCATAATTTTATGCCCCCAGCAGGAATCGAACCCACGACGCAGACCTTAGGACGGTCTCGCTCTATCCACTGAGCTATGAGGGCTAGAAGTTAGAAGATAAAAGTTAGAAGTTAGAAGAATAATATTAATCTTTTAACTTTTAACTCATAACTTTTAACTTGTTTTATATATCCAAATTCTTAACATCAAGAGCGTATTTTTCTATAAAATCTCTTCTTGGTTCAACTTTATCACCCATAAGAACTGAGAAAATACGATCTGCTTCTGCTGCATCTTCTATGGTAACTTTTAATAAAGTTCTAGTTTCAGGATTCATGGTAGTATCCCATAATTGTTGAGGCATCATTTCTCCCAAACCTTTGAACCTTGATATTTGTATATCTTTACCATGTTCTTCCATATATTTATCCAAATCTCTATCATTAAAAATATATGTTGCTTTTTTACCTTTTTCCACTTTATATAAAGGTGGCTGAGCAATATGAATATATCCTTTATCAATTAATTGTTTTGAAAAACGATAAAAGAAAGTTAATAATAAAGTTCTGATATGAGCTCCATCTACGTCAGCATCTGTCATGATAATGATTTTACCATATCTTATTTTAGAAAAATAAAAATCTAAATCATCACCTTCAGGTAAGTTTTCTTCAGTTATTTTTGAATCCAAATCTTTAGCTGCAGCTATACCTGTACCAATTAAAAGAGATTGAATTTCATTATTAGCATAAATTTTATCATCACGAGATTTTTCTATATTTAAAATTTTACCTCTTAATGGAAGAATAGCTTGGAATCTTCTATCTCTTCCTTGCTTTGCTGACCCACCCGCTGAATCTCCCTCAACTAGATAGATTTCTGTAAAATTTTTATCATTATCAGAGCAATCTGCTAATTTACCTGGTAAAGTAGCCGTTTCTAAAAAGCTTTTTCTTCTTACCAATTCTTTTGCTTTTTTAGCTGCTTCTCTAGCTCTTGCAGCATCTAAAGCTTTATTTACTAATATTTTTGCAATAATTGGGTTAGCTTCAAGAAAATGAGCTAAATTTTCAGAAAAAACTTGTTCTACTATAGTTCTTGCTTCTGTATTGCCTAATTTTGCTTTGGTTTGACCTTCAAATTGAGGGTTAGGTATTTTAACGCTTACAATTGCTGTTAATCCTTCTCTTACATCATCACCAGAAAAATTATTATCTTGTTCTTTTAAAAGGGCGTTTTTTCTTGCATAATCATTAATAACTCTTGTTAAAGAGCTTCTAAAACCTGTAATGTGGGTTCCACCATCTGGTGTGTTTATATTATTTGCAAAACCTAAAACAGTATCTGAATATCCTGAGTTGTATTGAAAAGCAATTTCAACAGCTAGGTTATCTTTTACTCCTTGAGCATAAACAGGTTCTGGATGAATAGGTTCTTTATTTTCATTTAAGTAACTTACAAAAGATTTAATTCCACCTTCATAATGAAAAATATCTTGTTTTGGTTCTGGATTTCTATAGTCAGAGAATTTTATAGTAAGACCTTTATTTAAAAAAGCTATTTCTCTTAATCTGGTAGCTAGAACTTCATAGCTAAAATCAAATTTTTCCATAATAGTAAAATCAGGATAAAATTTAGTTTTAGTTCCTCTACCTTCAACTCCTTCTTTTATTACTCTTACTTCTGTAACAGCTCTACCTCTTTCGTATCTTTGATGATAAACTTTACCTTCTTTGATAACTTCAACTTCACACCAATCACTAAGTGCATTTACAACAGAAACCCCTACTCCGTGTAAACCACCTGATACAGAATAACCAGAATCTCCACCAAATTTACCACCAGCACCTAAAGTAGTCATTACTGTTTCTAAAGCTGATTTACCTGTTTTAGGGTGTATATCTACTGGAATACCTCTACCATTATCTTGGTTAGTTACACTTCCATCATGTTCAATGGTAATGCTTATAGTATCACAATGTCCTGCTAAAGATTCATCTACAGAGTTATCAACTACTTCATAAACAAGGTGATGTAAACCTTTTTCACCAGTACTTCCGATATACATACCAGGTCTTATTCTTACGTGATCTATACCTTCAAGTACTTGTATTTGCTCAGCACCATAATTTGTATTTACATGATGTGCTTTGGCTACTTCATCAGATGTTAAATCTTCATCTAAATCTACTTTTGCTTTTAATTCGTTCACTATAAAAATACCTTTGCCCTAATTCGGTTAAAAAAGTTAACCGTTTTTTATTTAAAATATAACCTTATACATTATAACGCAAAAAACTCTTAAAACATATAGCCATTAATTCTTTGTTATGGTTAAATTTAGAAAAAACATATTTTTTTGCAAGGCTTTTTATGATAATTAAAAAACTTTTATCAATTGCGTTAGTATCAAGTGTATTAATAGGCTCATTTGGATGTAAAACAAGACCTCCTCAGGAAGGAACTACATTTGTTGCTGCTTTTGAAAGCGATATACCTGCTTTGGATACTATACAAGTTGGTGATACTACTTCACATGATGTAGCATATAACATATATAATGCTTTAGTTACATATAGAGCAGAAATAACTAAAGAAGGAGAAAAATTAATAGATTTAGTTCCAGATTTAGCAGAAAAATGGGATGTTTCTCCTGATGGTAAAAAATATACTTTTCACCTTAGAAAAGGTGTTAAATTTCATAATGATAGAGAGTTAATAGCAGATGATGTTAAATATTCCTATGAAAGATTAGCTAATCCTAAAAATGCTTCTAAAGGTTTATGGACCACTGAAGCAGTAGAAATAAAAGGATTAAAAAAGTTTGTTGAAGAATGTAAGGCTGAAAAAAAAGATGCACATTTAGAAGGAATAAAAGTAATTGATAAATATACTGTAGAAATTGAATTTGAAAAAATGATTCCTTTTGCATTACATGTTTTGGCAATGCCCTACTATTTTATTGTTCCTAAAGAAGAAGTAGAAAAATGGGGACAAGAGTTTAATACACATCCTGTAGGTACAGGTCCCTATAAATTTAAAGAGTGGAAAAGAGGTAAAAGTTTAGAATTAGTAAAAAATAAAAATTATTTTGAAAAAGGTTTACCTTACATTGATAATTTAGTTTATGAAATTGTACCTAATGACGTAGTTAGATATGGAAGATTTATGAATGGGCAATTAGATTTTGTGGATAATACTAGTATTCCTTCTTCTAAATTTGAAGCCTTAATAAATGATGAAGCTTTTAGTAAATTAGGAGCTTTTAAAATTAGAACTTTACCTGAAATAGAAGATTTATCTCAAAGTTTGATTATGAAAAAGCCTATTTTATCAACTGAGTATTTAGGAATGAATATTACTAAAGAACCTTTTAATGATAAAAAAGTTAGACAAGCTTTAAATTATGCTATAGATAAACAAAAAATTGTTGATAAAGTTTATGCAGGTAAAAGAACTATAGCTAGAGGTGTTTTACCTCCTGGATTTCCTGGATTCAATGAAGAAAATAAAGTTCCTTACCCTTATGATCCAGATAAAGCAAAACAACTTTTAGAAGAAGCTGGATGGAAAGATTCTGATGGAGATGGTTTTTTGGATAAAAATGGTAAAAAACTAATTTTAAACCTTTGGTATAACCAAAGAGAAGTATTAGCTTTATTATGTTCTTCTGTTCAAGCCGATTTAAAATATTTGGGTATAGATGTAGAGTTAAATTCTCAACAATGGGCTCCTTATGTTGAAAAAATAAGAAAAGGAGAAGCAAATTTCTTTAGATTTGGATGGTCTGCAGATTATCCAGATCCTGATAATTTCCTTTGGACACTTTTTAGTAAGCAAAATATTGGTCAAGATAATGCTACTAATTATAATAATCCAGAAGTAGATAAGCTTCTTAATGAAGCTAGAACAAGCTTTGATTGGAAAAAAAGAGAAAAATTATATCAATCTGCTGAAAAAATTATAGTTGATGACGCTCCTTGGATATTTTTGGAAAATGAAGTTCAATATAAAGTAGTTCAAAAAGGTATAGAAGGATTACACATTCATCCTTTATTGCAAAATGTTATGAAAATAGTTAAAAAGAAATAAGTAAAGATAAATAGTTAGAAGTTAAAAGTTAGAAGTTAGAAGATTTACTTTTCACTTCTAACAAAAAAAGAGTTTAAATAATATGAGAATAGCTTTTTTACCAGTAGAAAATAGAATTCAACTTCATAGCTTAACAAGGCTTTCATACTATTTTAGTTATTTAGAAACTTTTTACCCAGATACAGTTATTTATCCTATGCCAGATTTGGAAATATTATTCCAAAGTAAACCTAATGCTGTAGTTCTTTATCAAACAGATTCGGCGGTATTTAATAAAGTTATCGCTATTTCTAAAGAGATAAAAGATAAATTAGGAATACCAATAATTTTAGTTGGTAACCATATTACCTATATGTCAAAGCTTTTACCAGAAACTGTTGATGTAGGAGTATTAGGAGAAGGTGAACAACAATTAGAAAAATTAATTGGGCTTTTAATTAATAATAAATTTGATGAAAGAAATTTTGTAAAAATACCAAGTGTTGTTTTTCACTCAAAAGGTCAAAAAGTAGTTAGCTTTAAACCAACTTTTTTTCAGGATATAGACTCTGTAAATCTTAGTAGACAACTATTTTATAATTTACCTGGAAATTGGAAGTTAACTATATCAACAGGAAGAGGAAATCCACATAAAAATATTTATGAAGAAAATACTGATTTCCCTGTTAGATTACACTCAGTTGATTTTATGATAAAGGATATTGTTGATATTGTAACGTATTTCCCTAATATTAAAAAAGTTCCTATTATAGATAATGTTTTTTTACATGATTTTACTAGATTTAAACGTTTCTGTGAAACTGCAAAAGAAGGTAGGTTAACCAATTTTATTAATTTAGAGCTTTATGTAAGAGATTACGAGCTTAATGCAGAAATTTTACATCTTTTAAAATACTATTTAAAAATATACCGTTTAAATATTATATTAACTCCTTTCAAAGAATCTACTCAAAAAGAAAATAAATTACCAAATATAAAAAAAGAAAAAATAGAGGAAATTATTTCTTTGTGCTACAAACTTTGTATTAATACAAAGTTATATAATAATTTATTTTATTCTTCTGAAAATAAAGAAGATTTAGCTAAAAGATACTGGTTTATACATAGTATTAATCAAAGATATAATTATAAATTTGATATAAAAAATAATCTTATAATCCCAAAAGTAGGAACTGAATCTTGGAGTAAAGCTATATCAAAAAAACTATTTTCTGAAAAAACATTAGATTTTAATTATTTAAATGAAAATAATATTTCGAATAATACTATTTTATTATCTAATACTAATAAAGATGAAAATAAAGAAATATATGATAAATTTAATTATTTAGAAGAAAAATTCTTTGCTAAAGAACCTGTAATTAATTATATAAAAGAAAAAATAGATGAAACTAAAAATTATTATAATGAATTAGAAGAGAAAATTTTAGAATACATAGATAAAAGAGATAAGCATGAGTTTCAAAATAAAGAAGATTTATTAAATGAAATAACTAAAGATATTACATTTGAACCCAGTGCTCAAATAATAAAATCTTTAAATAGTTTGGATGGTGGCGAATTAATACCTGAAAATTGCAAAATGACAAAAGAAAGAATAAAAGAAAGATTTGATGTAGCAAAAGATATTTTTAATGAACAAGATTTTCAATCTACTGAAGAATTTATGTTTGATTCTATTTTTGAAAAATTAGACTTTGATATAAACAATGAAAGAGAACTTCCTCCTAGTTTATTGAAAGATTTTATAAATAATTTAAAAACTACTTATTATGATAAAAATAGAAATATGCAAATAGATAATGTTTTGGCAGATAAAAGCTTTCTTTCGATTAGTACTATAAATATAGTAGAAAAAATTCTAAAAACTAGTGATATTAAGTCTATTTTAGAGGTAACTGATAATAATATAACAGATCTAAATAAATTATTTTCTGATTATTATCAAATTGATGTTATAAATAATAGTTTTTTTGATGATGTCGTTTTAGAAGCCCCTTCTAAAAATGCTCCTTATGACTGTATAGTACTATTTTTTACGCTTGATACAGTGCATAAAATTAATAGAGTAATGAATTTCTGTAATAGATTTTTAAAAGAGCAAGGATTATTAATAGTTAATTTTATTAATAGTAAAAATATATTTATGGTAAATAGATTATTATGTAATTTTGATATGAATAACATGCTATTAGATTATAAAAAGAACAATTATTTTACAATAAAAACTATGAGTGAATTATTAGATAAATATAATTTTATTCCACAAGATTTACTTAATTTTGAATTTCCAGAATATAATAAATTATCTCAAAATAATAAGTTTATAATAGATATTTTACATAAAAGATTTAAAAATCCTAGAGAAGATTATACTATCTTTTCTTATACTTATTCTTGTAGAAAAAAAGCTAGAAATAAAATAAATAAATGAAAATATCTTTAGTCGCTCCAGATTTTTCTTTAAAAACATTTAAAAGAACAAAATTTTTATATGACCTTTTAAAAGATGATTTTGAATTAGAAGTTTTAGTTTTACATACTAATAAAGTAAAAAAGACTATTTTTGATGATAATTTTGATAATTTAAAAAAAATTAGATTTGATTTAGGCACAGTTTTAAAAGATTTTAATAATAGTATAAAAGGCGATTTAGTTTATGCTATTAGAAGTAAACCGACTAGTTTTGGTATTTCTATGAATATAAAACACTTTAAGAAAATACCAATTATTTTAGATATTATAGATATAGAAAAAAATCTATGTTTTCCCTATTCAAATAATACTATTCAAAATTTCTTACTTTCATTTTTTGCTATAAAAGATCCTAATTCTTATATATTTACTTTTTTAGGAGAAAAAAGGATAAAATTAGCTGATAATATAACAGTAGCTTCTAAAAAATTACAAAAAATCTATGGTGGTACTTATATACCTAGTATAGCTAATAATGAAATTTTTGATTCTGAAAAATATAAAATACCTGAAATAAGAGAGTTTATGAAATGGGATAAAAAAGTTATTTTGTATTTTGGGAATTTAGAATATGATACTGATTTTGATAATTTATGTGATGTATTAAAAGATTTTTCTGATAAAATACAACTAATTGTTTTAAATAATACAGAAGAATATAAAAAAATAGAAAAAAAATATGATTTTATTTCTTTTTTAGGTTATCAACCTGAATTAAATCAAGCTAAAATTATTAGTAGTGCTGATTATACTATTTTACCTATAAAAAATATAAATTATTCAGAAAATTATTTACCAGATGAGATCTATAATTATATTGCTTGTAATAAAAAAATAATTTCGTCTAAAAACTTTGAAGAACTAAGTTGTTTAAAAGATAAATTACTTATTTATAATAATAAAGAAGAATTAAAAAATATTTTAAATAAAATCGCTAATGAAGAGATTATAAAAGAAAAATATGAAATATCACCAAGTTATCAAGAAGTAAAAGATAAAATGAAAAAGTTTTTTTTAGAAATAATGTCAAAAAATCAGATTAGCGAATGATGATTATGATTAACTTTAAGTTTTGGATATAAATTGTTTTTCTTACCATTCTTACTAAAATTTTTTACTCATAAAAATTATTTTAAAATTTACAATAAAAAATTCAAATATTATATTGTTTTTAATTAACGCCTTCATTTATTAAAAAATCAGCTATTTCATCTAAACATTTATCTGCTTCTGGTAAATAACCCAAAAAAGCAATAAAAACATGCATCATTTCAGGCCATATTTTTAATTTTATATTAACCCCTTTTTCTTTTGCTTTTTTATAAAATCTAGTAGAATCATCTCTTAAAATTTCATTTTCACCAGTATTTATAAAAATAGGTGGTAACCCACTTAAATCGGCGTACAATGGAGAAACCAAAGGATTTCTTATTTTTTTATTTTTAGAAACTAAAATTTTAGTCATTACCTTTAATTTATTATCTTTCATATTTAAAACATCTTTTCCAAAAAGATAAACCATAGGTAAACCAAAAACTAAACCTTTTCTATTTAATACAGGATCTATACCATCTAATTTTTTTACCGATTCACCTCTTCCAAACAAATCAAGGACAGGAGAAACAGATGAAATAGCATTAGGTAATTGTTTTTTTTCTTTTTTTAATTTTAAAGCTAAAGCAATACTTAAATTACCTCCAGCAGAGTCTCCAGCAACATAAATTTTATGAGCAGGTTCTTTTTTTTCTAAACTATTTTCCAAAAGCCAATTATAAGCTTCAAAGCAGTCATCTAAACCTGCTGGAAAAGGGTTTTCTGGTGCTAATCTGTAATCTATTATTAAAACGGCTATTTTAGCTCTTTTAGCTAATTCATAAGCTAATAATCTATGAGAATTTATGCTACCAGCAATAAAAGCACCTCCATGTAAATAAAGTAATCTTTTATTTGGATCACTATCGGGAGCCATTAACCATTCGGCAGATATATTTCCTATAGTTAATTTAGTTATTTTAGCTTCTTCAGAAATAGGTGGCTCAATTCCATTAACAAAACCATACCTTTCTACTATACCTCTTCTTTCTTTTACTAAATCTTCTATAGGTGTATTTTTAGGATTTTGTACATTTTTATATAATTCTTTAAAATGTTTTTTTATTAACGTTAAATCTTCACGCATATTTTCCTACCAAATCATCATCTGCAATATTAGGTAAAGTTACCACTAATTTTGGTTCTCTTTTCATTTCTTCTTTTATAGCAAAAATAGCCCCATCATTTCTAGCCCAACTTCTTCTGGCAATACCATTATTAACATCCCAGAAAAGCATAGAGTGAAGATTTTTTTCAGCTTCCTCAGAACCATCTAAAACTAATCCAAAACCTCCATTAATAACTTCTCCCCAACCTACTCCTCCACCATTATGTAAAGAAATCCAAGTTGCCCCTCTAAAAGAATCTCCGACAAAATTTTGAACTGCCATATCTGCTGTAAATCTTGAACCATCATAAATATTAGATGTTTCTCTGTATGGAGAATCTGTACCTGAAACATCATGATGATCTCTTCCCAAAACAATAGGTGATGAAATTAAACCATCTTTAATTGCTTGATTAAATTTTTCTGCTATTTTTATTCTTCCTTGAGAATCTGCATATAAAATTCTAGATTGAGAACCAACAACTAATTTATTATCTTTTGCTGCTTTTATCCAATTTATATTATCTTTTAATTGTTGTTTTATTTCATTCGGTGCTTCTTGATAAAGACCTTCCAAGACTTCACAAGCTAATTTATCTGTAAGTTCTAAATCTTTTGGATCACAAGAAGTACAAACCCATCTGAAAGGTCCAAAGCCATAATCAAAACATAGAGGGCCCATTATATCTTGTACATAACTAGGGTATTTAAAATCACCTTTTTCATTAAAAACATCAGCATTAGCTCTACTTGCTTCTAATAAAAAAGCATTTCCATAATCCCAAAAATACATTCCTTTTTTAGACATTTTATTTATTATTTCAATATGTTTTACTAAGGTTTTTTTAATTTGATTTTTAAACTCTTCAGGATTTTCAACCATAAGTTTATTAGCTTCTTCAAAAGACATTCCAACTGGATAATAGCCCCCAGCCCAAGGATTATGTAAAGAGGTTTGATCTGAACCTAAATCTGGAGTAATATTTTCTTGTTCTAATTTATCCCATAAATCCACAATATTTCCATGATATGCAATTGAAATAGCTTCTTTATTTTCTATAGCTATTTTTACTCTTTTAGAAAGTTCATCTAGATTATTAAAAACTTCATTTACCCAACCTTGAGAGTGTCTAGTTTCTATAACTTTTTTATTTATTTCTGCTACAACAGTTACTACACCACAAATTACCCCTGCTTTTGCTTGAGCACCACTCATTCCACCTAAACCTGAAGTAACAAAAAGCTTACCTTTAGGATCTGTGTTTTCACCATATTTTAATCTAAGTGCATTTAGAACTGTAATAGTTGTACCATGAACTATTCCTTGAGGTCCAATATACATAAAGCTTCCTGCTGTCATTTGTCCGTACTGAGAAACACCTAAAGCATAAAATTTTTCCCAATGCTCTGGCTTAGAATAATTAGGAATAACCATACCATTTGTAATTACAACTCTTGGAGCATTTTTAGAAGATGGGAAAAGACCTAAAGGATGTCCAGAATACATTACTAATGTTTGCTCTTCATCCATTTCGGCTAAATATTTCATAGTAAGCCTGTATTGAATCCAATTTTGAAAAACAGCTCCATTACTTCCATAGGTTATTAGTTCATCTGGATGTTGTGCTATATCATCACAAAGATTATTTAGTATCATTAGCATAATAGCAGCACTTTTTTTAGATTTATGAGGTAATTCATTTATATTTATTGGGTTTATTTCATAATCTGGCTTAAAACGGTACATATAAATATGTCCATATGCTTCTAATTCTTTTGAAAATTCTTCTGCTAACAACTCATGATCTTTTTTATCAAAATATCTTAAGGCATTTTTTAACGCTAAAATTTTTTCTTCTTTATTAAGAACAGCTTTTCTTTTAGGAGCATGATTTATATTTTCTCTCCTTTTTTTAGGATTAGGTAATTCTTTTGGAATACCTTCCAAAATTTGCTCTTTTAAACTTTTCATTATAAATTATTTCCATAACAAAGTAACATTTACATTTTAGCTTATTTTTTTTTGTATAGCTATTGCTTAATAACTTACTTTTAAAATTCTATAAAATTAAGTTAAAAGCTACTACCATGACTATTCGAACAAATGATGAAATAGAGATAATAACTATAAACTATTATTTTTAAACAATAAAAAAAGACCACCTTTGGGGTAGTCTTTCTGTTAATAAAATCTTTTATGAAATAGATCTTTCAACTATCTCAACAATATCAAGATTTTGAATTTTTTCTTCTGCTTCTTTAGCTCCGATTCCATCTGATAACATGGTTTTACAGAATGGGCAAGCAGTTGCAACTACATCAGCTTTAGTTTCCATAGCTTGTTCGGTTCTTAACACATTGATTCTTTCACCAATGGTTTCTTCCATCCACATTCTACCTCCACCAGCTCCACAGCACATACCTTTATCTTTACTTTTATCCATTTCTATTAGCTTGATACCTGGTATAGCTTTTAAGATTTCTCTTGGAGCATCATAAACTTTATTATATCTACCTAAATAACAAGAATCATGATAAGTAACAGTAGAATCTACTGATTTTTGAGGTTTTATTTTACCTTGTTGAATTAAATTATAAATTAACTCTGTATGATGTACTACTTCATAGTTTCCACCTAATTGAGTATATTCATTTTTTATAGTATTAAAACAATGAGGACAAGCAGTGATTACCTTTTTTACATTTAACTCATTCATAACTTCTATATTAGTTTTTGCCTGAGTTTGGAATAAAAGTTCATTACCTATTCTTCTTGCAGGGTCTCCTGTACAAACTTCATCTTCACCTAAAATAGCAAAGCTAATATTAGCTTCATTTAAAATTTTAACTAAAGAACGAGCTACTTTTTTATTTTTATCATCAAAAGAAGCTGCACAGCCTACAAAGTATAAATACTCTGCATCAGGATTTTCTGCAAAAGTTTTTACATTTAAACCTTCTGACCATTCAGGTCTTTTTGAGTTTCCAATTCCCCAAGGATTACCTTTTTTCTCGATATTATCTAAAGTTAAAATAACTTCTTCAGACATATCTGCTTCCATCATAACAAGATGTCTTCTTACATCCACAATTTTATCCACATGTTCTATAAGTACAGGACAAGCTTCTACACATGCCATACAAGTAGTACAAGACCATATTTCTTCTTTTTCATAAACTCTTTCAATTAGATTATGTTCTTGAGATGATAAAACTTCATTAGTAGCTTCTTTTAAAGAAACTCCTTTTTCCATTTTTAATTTTTCTGCATCTGCTAAAGTTTTTTCTCCTGTATCAAAAAGTTCATGTCTTAAATCTACAATAATTTTTTTAGGATTTAATGGTTTTCCACTAAAGTATGCTGGACATTCAACTTGACATCTACCACATTCTGTACAGGCATAAACATCTAATAATTGTCTCCAAGTATAATTTTCAAAGTTTTTAGCACCTATTGAAGGTTCATCTTTTTCAAATTCAGCTTCTATATCAATATAAGAAAGTTGTCCATAAGGTTTGGTTCTTCCAAATAATACAGTAAAAATAGAAGCTAATAAATGAGAGTGTTTTGATGCTGGGATATAAACTAAAAAGATTAAAACTATAGCTGTATGTATCCACCAAAATAAGTTATGACCTAAATGTAATGATTCTGGAGATAAACCTAAAGCTAAAATAACAGATGATAATAAATTACCAACAACTGCTGGACTATAATAACCAGCTGCATCTGTCATAGTAAACACAGTATTAGCTGTTTTTGCCATTGCTATTTCAAAACCATCTTTAAATAATGCTGAAAGCATTAATCCTGTAATAAAAGAAAGAATTAATAAACCATCTTTATTTAAACTTAAATTTTTTGGCTTTAATACTAATCTTCTATAAAAAGCCATACCTAAAGCAGCTAAAACTAAAACTTCTACTACTTCGATTGCACCTAAGAAGTAAGGATTACCTGTAAAAGGTAAATGAAAATTTTTATTAAAACCTTGAGCTATAAAATTAAAAGTTTCAATTGTTATAGCTAAAAACCCCCAGAAAAATGTAGCATGCATTGCTCCATAAACAGGGTCTTTAAAAACTTTTTTTTGTAATAAAACATAATTCCAAACTAGACCTAAACGACCCTTGGGATCATCTATCCTGTTTTCATTCTGACCTAGCATTAAAAGCCTAATTTTGTGAGTTAAGGCTGTTCCAAAATGGTATAGAGCTACCGCTATAAAAAAGAACAGCATTATTTTTTCAAAGTTACTTAGAAAATCCATACGCTGAAAAATCCTTATTTTTAATTTTCTATATTATTTAACTATTTATACTAGTAAAGTACCTAATAAGTAGTTATTAGTACTATTGTACTATATTCTCTCTATACTGTGTACTTTTTACTTTTGACCTAGTATTAAGTTAAATAATTATAACAATAATTAGAATAAGTTAAAAAAAATTGAATCAAATCTTATAATAATAAATTGAATTAAAATGTAATTTATTAAAAGTCAAAAAATATATTAAATACTTAGGAATATATTTTTTCTTTTAACCTTTTATAGCTTTTACACTTTCTTTCAAGTTTTTTTAGATCTATTTTTATTAATTTTAAAGCATCTCCTGTTTCTGTATATGTTTTATTATTAGAATGTATTTTAAAAATATTTATTAGTTTTGATTTAGGATCTTTTTCATTTTCAGGATTTTTTGTTTGATCTATTTTTTCTATTGCTGAAAGATAATTTTCTATTGCAGACTCATCTGATAATAACCAAGCTTCTAACATTTTTTCTATACATAAATACTAAAATAACTTTATTCTTTGATATTCCATTATTATCTAATTCTTTAAATATTTTTTCTTTATCATTATGTCTACATGCTTTATCTTGCCACCAAGATGGTTGCAAATCCCATATTATAAAAACCTAATAATAAGAATTTTGAAATTATTCTACTACATTTAGTTGCTATATAAGGAAATGACTAAATTAGTTATTTTTTTTATTAATAATATTATTTTTAAAATCTTTATAACTTTTACATCTTTTTTCCAGTTTATTTGTGTCTATTAATTTAATTATTTGTATCGCATTTAATAAATCAGAATAATCAAGACCTATATTCTCTTTAAAAATTTTATTTAATACTTTTTTAGGATTATTAATTTTCTCAGGATCTTTAACTTTAGATATTCTCCCACAATGACTATTTATATTTGAAAGAAATTGTTGCAAAGCTATTTCATCTGATATCAACCATGCTTCTAATTCTTGAATGATACAAACAAGAAAAATATTTATGTTCAAATTTATATCTAAATTAAATTTTTTTAATGAATCAGATATTTTATTTCTATCTTCTGCTAAATTAGGTTTCTTAGGTTTTTCAGTTTTCCAACTTGGGTATAAATCCCAAACAATAATAATCTTTTCACACCCTTCATCTAATAATGTTTTAGCTTCTTTACCACAGTTATTAATTAAATTAACTTTATTATTTAAAGTTGTTATATAGATTATTATTTTATTATTTAGTTTTTTTATTAAATATTCGCAAACTTGTTTATCTGCTCCCATTGGTCCACATTCTAAAATTAAACCTATTTTCATTAGTAATTACCTTTTCCAAACTTACTCATTGTATATAATTCACCTGGATTAAAAGCTTCAGACCTTTTTTTAAGTGATTCAATATCATTAGGTCTTGTAAAAATAGTTTCTCCTTCATATCTTTCTACAAAAATAATATATTCTAAAGGTATTAAATCAAGTAAATAGGGGGAATGAGTGGTTAATATAACTTGTGTTCCTGATTCTGTTGCTATTCTTATTTCTTCTAAAATAAAATTAATAGTCCTTGGATCTAAACCATTTTCTATTTCTTCAATAACAACTATAGGGTGTTTAACTGGATTCCTTAATACAGCTAGTAAAGCTAATATTCTTAAAGTTCCTGTAGAAAACAACCAGCTTGGAACTTTAAAGTTTTCTTCTGTTAATTCTAAATAAACAGCTCTTTCTATTTCTGATGTTATTTTAGGTTGTAAATCTTTTGCATAAGGAAGAACATATTTTAAAGAATCTATGATTCCTTCAAAAGAAATTTTATTTTTATTTCTTAAATCATGTAAGTATTGAGAAATATTTGAACCATTTTTATTTAATTTTATGTAACCAGAAGTTCTATTTTGAGGATTAGGATTTCCCATACTCTCTGGACTAAGATTTAAAAATTGCCATAAATTTATAGAGTTCTTTGTAATTTCTGGGTGGGTTATACTAAATAAAGACAAAGATGATGGAATCTCAATTTGACTAAGTTTATTGTTGAATGTAATTTTTGCAAAATTCATTGGCTCTAAATTATTAAACTCTCTTAACAAGTTTATTTCATCTGAATCTTTTGATGTTATTTTTATTATTTCTTTTTGAATAAAAAAATCATCAAAAGTTTTTTTAGAACCTATTATCATTTCTGCTATAAACTCACGTTTATTATTAGAAAAATTTTTTGAAAAATCACCTTTAAGATTAAATTTCATGTAATTTGTATTTTTAGAATTTTTTTTATTTAAAATATGTTCAATGCCTTTCCATTGTTGCATTGCATAATCTAAATCGTGAGTAACAATATTTTGAAAAGTTTCTAAACCTTCTATTAAACTACTTTTACCGGAACCATTATTTCCAATAAAAACAGTTAAAGGAGTAAATTTAATTGTTCCACTATCTTTTACTGCTTTAAAATTTTTTAATCGAAATGATTTTAAAGGTAAGTTTTTCATTTTATTAGACCATTATTGTAATCACGATAAGCATTTTGTGTATTAACTTTTATAGGTTCAGGAACTATATTAAATGTACTTAAAATATATATAAACTCTTCTTCTGTAAGCTCATATAAATGTGCAATTATTGCATCTAATTCTGCTCTAAGTTTAATTCTTTCATAATCAGAGTTTATAGGCTCTACTTTTAAACCTATTTCTTTTGCTAAATCATTAAACTCTGGTGTAGTGCAAATTAGCCTTCCAGCTCTTTCTACAATCATTTTAAATACTTTATCTTTTTCATTTAATCTTGGAACTGGTAATTGGTACATATAAAACATATTTACATTAGCTGAAACCATTCTTCTTATATAAAAATCAAGTACAAAACTGTTAAACATTCCAGCTAAATAAAGTAATACTTTATTATCTAATTTATTTCTATTTAAATTTAAAGAATTTCCTGTAAAAACATTGGGTGGGAGTATAGTTGAAATAATTGTTCTTTCATTTGTACTACTTGCTATAGACCTATAACATAACCTATAAGATTGATATTCTAATTTTTGATTTATATCTTTTTCTTTTCCTAATAATGCTTTTCTTCCTTCATCTTCTCTTATCCAATATTTTGGTTTTGAAAAAGTATGAGTGAATTGATTCATCATTTTTCCCTCATAAAGAGGTAACATACTTTTTTCATATCTTTGATAAAATAAATTACTATCATTTGTCATATGAAACTCTGAAGATAATAAAATATTCCAATTATTTTTTAATTTTTCCCCAAGTAAAGGAAATTTTAGAAACTTGTTAGCAATTTTTATATCTAAATCATTTTTAAACTCTGTTATTGAAAATGAATCAGGTGAAGTCTTTTTTATTAATTCAATAGAAATATTGAGAGAGTTTTTAGGGAAGTCTTGCAAATCTGATACATTCTGTTTCATAAAACTAGCTGGAAATTCTTTTGTTTTATAACCTTTTTCAAAAGTTAAAACTACAAATTTAAAGCTTCTATGTACATTTTCAAATACTTCTTTTCTATTTTCGAAGCAAAATAAGCCAGTTATTTCAGTACTATCAAAAAGTAATTCTCTTAACTGTTTTGCCCCAATATCTGTATAAATTCCACTTGGAATAACAATTCCACAATGCCCTGTTTTTTTTAATAAATTAAAAGATTGTTCAGTAAACAATTTAAATAAATTAATATCTGTCCCTTGTTTTTTGCCATTTACAACTGAAATTTGGTTTTCATATTGTTTTGTATTTCTAAAATACAAGCTTATATGTGGAAAATTACTATTATATCCCAACCACTCTTTTTTTATTTTTTCATTTACCAATAATTTTTTTAATTCATTATCAAAGCCTTTTTTATCCATTTTTTTCTTTGTTATTAGATTTGAGTAGGGTTGTAAAAACTCTTTTGAATTAGGTTTAAATACATCCCAAGGAGGATTTGCGATTATTATATCAAAGCCCCCTCTTTCATTAATTATTTGATCAAATTCATAACCCCAATGAAATGGGTTTATTTTATTAATATCTTCTATTGTTAAAGCTCTTTTTTTAGTCTTTCCTAATTTACCTTTATCTTCATCCCAAGTAGCTTCTTCATACTTGATGCCTAAATTATTAAAATCATCTAATAATATTTGATTTAAATCTTTATAAGCATCTAATTTTTTTTGTTTAATTTCTTCTTTTAAAGAAGATAAATCATCAGAATAAGTTGAAGTTTTTCTATATGTTTCTACTAAACGATTTTTATCTGCAACTATTTCTTGATATGTTTTATTAGAAACAAATAGTCCTAATTGCTCTTTTTTCTTTTTTTCATCATATCTTTCAGAAGAAACATGTAATAAACCTATCAAAGAGTTTCCAGACATAATATTAAAATCTATATTTGGTAGGGGTTCTAAATCATCTATTTTCTCAGCAGAAGCAACTAAAGCAAGAAATAATCTTAATTTAGCAATTTCTGTTGCTTCTTCTACAATATCAACTCCAAAAAGATTATTAGTTATTATTTGTTTTTTTATAAAATAAGCTATTGAAGAATGATCTTTTTTTATTTCTTCTAATTCTCTTTTTAAATCTCTATCTGATAAAAATTCTATTTTTCCTAAAATAGCAGAATAAATATTTATTAGTGTTTTCATTGCAGAAACTAAAAAAGCACCTGAACCACAAGCAGGGTCTAAAATTGAAATTTCAGGAAGTATTTTTCTAAATAAAATTCTACAATTATCTTCATCTAATTTAAGTAAAACATCTGAAATTGAATCAAATTTATTAGAAGCAAAGCTATTTATTTTTTCAACCAATAACTTATTTATAGTTTTTTCACACAAATATTCTGTAATTTCAGGTTTGGTATAATAAGCTCCTAATTCTTTCTGGTTAATATATTTTTCAAAAATATATCCAAGTACATCAGGATTTATTTCATTATCTTTTCCTCCAGCAGTATCATTTAAGTTCCATGAATAGCTTTCAAAAAGGTTAAAAATATTATCAAAAGCTTCATCTTTAATAGCTATTTGACAATTTTTTTCAATATGATGTTCTAAAAATAATCCACCATTTAAATACTTTATTTTTCCTAAAAGTTTATTTGTTTCAGGATTTCTCTTTTCTTCTGGTATTGCAAAACCTTCAAAAAATAGTTTCTTTAGAAAATTAGAATAAAAAATATCTTTTTGTTTATTTTTACTTTCATTTAGCTTTTTACTTAAATAATCAAGCTCTCCATTATTAATAAATCCTTTTCGTTGTAAGAAGTAAATAAACATCAATCTATTTAATAAAATAGAGGCGTACCAGCTTTTTTCTTTTGAATCTTCTATTCCTTCTATAAATTCTAAAAAACTGTCGTGTTGTTCTTTAAATTCTTTGTAGAATTTTTTAGTTACTTTTTCTATATCTAAAGCATTTTTTAATTTACTAGCTACTTCTGTTATTGGTAAATTACCATATTCATCAAACTCACTTATATCAATAACCATAGAGCTTAATTTACTTAAAAATAAATCCCCAGGTTGTCCTGTAAAATAATAATGTTCTCTTGAGTATTTTTTATTACCTTCTCTTTTTACCCAATACCAAACACTTTGAGTTCTGTTTTCATTTATAAAAATAATTAAATTTTCATGATAGTATTTTGAAATTTCTTTATATATTTCTTGTTTTATAGTTTTTTTGGTTGGAACTTCATTTGATATAACTTCAAATACAGTAACACCTGAAAGCTGAGAAACCATTTTACAATTAAATTTAGTATTTTCTATATTAAATACTAATTCTTTATTATTATTAGGTTGTGACCAATTCAACTCTTCAATAAAAAGTTTTTTAAAATCAAATGATTGTAATAAATCTCTAATTTTTTGATTATTTAAATTTATCATATATTTACTATTAACTTCTTAATCCTAAAGAACAAATAACTCTTGGTTCATTTGTTTCATGTTCCTCTGGTATTATACATAATCTAGCATCATTTCTTAAAGAAATAATTAAATCACTTAATTTCTGATCTGATATATTACTTTTTAATTGTCTATTTAATGTGTCTATAGCGGAAGGATAAAGAGGATATTTATATATTTCATCTATTGCTCTTACTAAATCTTGAGATTCAAAAAAAGTTCCTCTTATTTCATTTTCATATCTCTTCAACTTTTCATAAGTTCTTGATCTTGCTCCTGATGGTCTACCAAGTTGACCTCCAATATATTTATTTTCTCTAACTATTAATTCAACGCCTTGTTTTACTAAATCATGGTGTTCTTCAGTTCTTTCTAAAGCTGGTGTTGAAATTGAACATTGTGCAGCTTTTAAAATAGAAAATTGAGATTCAGTAACACTTTTTCCATCTTTATCAACCCATATTAAAGCATCATTACCTTCAGGAGAATTCATATATAATAAAATTCCATCAGGCTCATTTGGTGAGGGTTGATGTTCTTTTGCCGAATAAACAACAAAAGGCATATTAGGAATAATTTTTTGTAATTTAGGTTCATTAGTAACTGCATTTTTCCAAATTTGATAAGCATAAGAAGCTAAATCAACTTCTGAATCTGATTCACCATCAAGTACACCTGATTTTTCGTTATATAGGTCTTTGAAAGCTGTTTCATTAAACTCATCTTCAAAAAAAGCTTCATCTGTTCCAACAACTTCAGCATTTTCTTTTAATCTTAAAGTTACTCTTTTTCTTAATCCAATAATTTTTTCAACTCCTTCATCTGGTAAAAATGAATAACAATATATTTTTTCAGCTTTTTGTCCTATTCTATCAACTCTTCCAGCTCTTTGTATTAATCTTATTATTGCCCAAGGTAAATCATAATTTATTATTATGAAGCAATCTTGCAAATTTTGTCCTTCACTTAATACATCTGTAGCAATTAATACTCTATTTTCACTTTTTATCTCTTTTTCCTTATTATTACTAATAGGACTAAATTTCCAAACACTTTCAGTCGGATCATTTGAATTTCCTGTAACACAATCTATATTAGATACACCCAAATTTTTTAATTCCTTTTCAATATATCTAGCTGTATCAGCAAATTGTGTAAAAACTAAAATCTTATCTTTTTTATGTGTTTTATTTACTAAATTATATAGTGAATTAATTTTATGATCATTTTTGCTATCCCAATTTCCAGCTATATCTAATACTTTAAGTAAACTATTAACATCAGAATACAAATCTTTTAAAAGGCTTGATGAAAATAAATCTTGCCTTATCCATTTAAATCTTTTTTTAAATTTTGAAGAGTATTTATTGTAAATATCCTTTGCTTTTATTTTTAATAAAGAATAATTTTCATTTATACTTTCTTCAATTTCATTTTCTATTGAAATATCTTCAGACAAATCTGTTAAATTAGAAACTAGTTCTCTATCTTCATCATTATTTTCATAATCTAACAACTCAGATTCTTGTGTTCCTATTGGAATATCAAATCCTTGTTCTATTGCATTGATAAAAACATAATTTCTTAAAATATGTCTTTCTATTGATTTTATAAAAGCATTTCCACTACTTTCTAAACGCTTAAAAAGATTTGTTCTACAAAAACCCATTAATCTTTTTCCACTTCTTGATAAATTTTTTAATTGATCAATCTCTGACTTTGAAGGTGTTATTTGAGGTAATAAATTTATATAGTTACCTAATCCATATCTAGGTAAAGAAAGATTATTAATAATATCAACTATTTCAGATGAATATAATTTTGAATATTGAGTGTTATCACTTGATTGAAATATAACAGTTTTAGGAACTCTATCTGGAAAATATGAATGAGAACCATCTTCAAGAGTTAAATACTTTCTTTTTGTTTCAGGATTAGTTTTTGTATAATTTTCTTGAATAAAAGTTCTAGTTCTTCTTACTAAAAATAACCTCATTAATTCTCGCCAATCATCAGGGTTTTCACTTTTTTCAAAGGCTGTAATTGTATTTGGCATACATTGATATTTTCTTGAAAACTCTAATTCGCCAATATCATTTAGTAATTTTTCAGGTCTGATTCCTAAATTTCTATTTTCTTCAACAAATAATCTTAATTGATTTGATAAATCAAGGTATGTTTTATTATAAGGTGTTGCAGATAATAGAATACATTTACTATCATTTTTTTCAATATATTCTTGAATTAATTTATATCTTTTTCCTTCTTTATTTCTTAAATTATGACTTTCATCAATTAAAACCAATCTATATCTTTTTAAGTCAATTAAATCTTTGACTTTAGTAATAGGTAAAATTTTTGCCCTTAGTTTATATTGATAACAATAATCATCCCACATCTTTTCAAGATTTTTAGGGCAAATTATTAAAGTTTCAAAATCATAATCAACTTCAAATATTTTTGCCAAAGCTGTTGCCATTAAAGTCTTACCTAATCCAACAACATCACCTATAATAACACCACCTCTTTTATTAACATGTCTAGCAGCAATTTTTACAGCTGCTTTTTGAAAGTCAAACAATTTATTCCCAAACTCTCTTGGTATTGTAAACTCTGACAATCCTGCCCTAGCTTCTTCTGATAAATGATATGCAATTTTTACATAAATATAATAAGGTGGTATTAACTCCTCTCTAGCCCAACTTTCTTCAATTACTTCTATAAGTTCGTTTGAAATATCAAAGCAAAATTTATCATTCCATCTATCTTCAAACCAATTACTAAGTTTAATACAGGCATCAAGATCTAAAACATCTATATTTAATTCACCTTGTCCTAATAAACCAGAAAAAGTTAAATTACTACTTCCTAAATAACCTGTAATTGGATTAACTTTATCATTACGAAAAAATAAGTATAATTTTGCATGTAATGGATTTCTCAAAAAGAGTTTTACTCTAACTTTTTTCTCTTTTAATTGATAAGCTAATTTTCTTAAGGCTTTTTCATCACTATTGCTAGGAATACCTATCATTAATTGCTCTTTAAATTCTTCTGCAAGTTTTTTTTTAATTCTAATAACTGATTGAAGATCTATTTCATTTTCACTTAAAGACATAGCCTTTTTTAATTCATCTTGCGGTGTTCTATGCATTCCTATTAATAATCTACAACAATTTTCATCTGAACCATTCCAGTTATTAATATAAGTTTCAAGATGTTTCCATCCTCTAAGATTAAAATATCCTATACAAAAATCAGCTCTATTAAAGACTTTTAAAGTGTCTTGAAGAGAATCTAATAATTTTTCATCAATGTTATCAAATATTCTAGGCATTAAAATATATTTATGTTAATTACAAAATATATTATTATAACAATTTAATTTTTAACTGGAACTTTAGTTTTATATATTTTATATTTATTTGTCCTTATAAAAAGTTGAAAGTTTTTATCAAAAAAAGTTATATCTTTAACTAACTTCATTTCAGGAGGTCCCAAAAGAATATAATTAACTCCAAAATAATTAAGAATAATATTAGCTTCTTTTATATCAGTGCTTTCAAAAAATCTTTTTACAAATTTCTCTCTAGAAGGGTCTAAAGCTTGAGTACAAGCATGAAGAGGACTACCTAAAACTATTTTTCTACCTGTTAAAAAAATTGGTGAATAATGAACTGGAGCTGTTATAAAAACAGCTTTTTCTTCAATTCTTTTTTTTATTTTATTTGCTATTTTTATATCATCTTTATCCCAAACAGTAAAAACATTATTTTTAGTTAATAAGTTTCTACTAATATCTAAACTACTAGATAAAATTAATGATATGAAAATAGTAAAAAATATAATTTTAGAGCTTTTTAGAATATAATTCAAACTAGTTATAACTAAAGGAATAGAGCCTATAAACCAAAAAAGTATAACTTTAGCATTATCCCCTATCCAACAAGGAGATAGAGAAATTGTATTCCCGAGAATAAATAAAAATAAAAAAGGTAAATATAATATTTTTAAATTTGTATGATTTTTCCTAAAAAATAAATCTATTATTAATGGAAACATAAAACCTGTATTTTTTATCCAAAACCAAAAATAATTATTATCTTTTGCCATCCAACCTAAATGTATTTTAAAAAGTTCTGATTCTCCTGAAGATACTCTATCTAATGTATATAAAATTTGAGGTATTGCTAATATAAACAAAGGAATAAAGTAATAAATAAAAATTGTTAGGATTTTTAATTTATTTTTATGAGTTTTTAAATTTAATTGCTCTGTTTGTCCTTCAAAAAAATCCGAAAAATTATTATTAATTAAAATAGGTCTAAAAAGATAAAATAGTCCCCAGAAACCTGTAATTATGCAAGTTGACATAAAGGCATGTAGATGAAATAAAGGCATAATACCACAAGTAATACCAGATAAAATTAATAATTTTTTATTCTCTTCATTGTTTTTAGGATTTAATTTTAGATATTTTAAAAATAAAATTATAACGATTAAAGCTAAAGGAAATCCAAATAAAAAAGATCTTTGAGGTAAAAGATAAGCTATTATAAAATTATAAAACTGAAAATTACTATCAAACATATCAGTATAATAATTAGATGAGGTTTTTAAAGTTTCTAAAAAATTATATTTTTTTGAAGGAAAATCAAGTTCAAAAAATTTCCAAAATCCAAACCCTCCACCTAAAAAAAGTAAAAAAGGAGCTAGTTTTGACAGTTTTTCATTATTAGTAATCTCTTTAGTAAATAAATAAATTAATAAACTTAAAATAGTACATAATATTATGGCTGGATATTGCATTGATTGTAATATGGGTAAGCCATTAAAAACTAAATAGCCACTAAAAAAATCTGATAAAAAGGGATAAATTAATTTTTTACCTATATAAATAGGTGTTTCTGGAGGAAAATTATTTGTATAAGCAAATGATGTAATAAGGGCATAATGGAAAGGTAGATCTGTTGAACTACTAGAATCTAAGCTACCTTTATCTGAAATAAAAGCATTATTATTAAATAAAAAATAAAATATTATTCCCCAAAAAATAGTTATTAAAATAATGGGTATTTTTTTTAGGTTTAAATTATTACTAAGATCTTCTTTTATTTTATCTTTTATTTTAAAAAGATTTTTAGAGGTATAAATAAGCAAAATTATACAAAAAGCTATAAATAAACTATTAACCCAACTATTTAAACCTAAAAAGAAACTTAGTACAAAAATTAGCTGAATTAAAGCAGATAAATTTATTGTAAAACCATAAAGTATTTTTTCTAAAAAAGATACTTCTATTTTTAACTTATAGAAAGACCATAAACCTGTAGAAATAGAAGTAAGTAAAAAAATTAAAAATACTAACAATTTTTATTTATTAACAGCTAAAACCATTTCATCCCAAGAAGTATTTTTTGCAAAAGCGGTTGCTTTATAAAGGTCTGAAGAAACACTATTAGGAGAAATATTTATGGCCATACCTTGAGCTACTTCATGTTGATTTATTCTAGCTATAACTATGACTTTGTTTAAAGCTTCTCTAGTTTCTTTTACTTGAGCTTTTATTTCTTGATCATAATTAGTAAATTCTATTCTTGAGAGTATTTCGTATAAATCTCTTTGTCCTTCAACTTCTTCTTGAGCAAGACGAGGTGCATGAGTTCCGTCAAAAGCAACTTTAATAGCTTGTTTTTGTTGAGGTAATTTATTTATTATCATTTTAGCTAATTTATCTAATTCTTTAGCTAAATTTTCTAACTTACTTGTTCTATAAGATGCTATAGTAAAAACATTAGGTGTTTTACCTTGTTGATTAACTTGTTTTGAAAAATCATCATAAATAAAATCTTTATTACCTTTAATATCACTTGCCAAAACTATTTTTCTACTTATTTCTTCAGCTGTTTTAGAACCAGCAATAATTGAAGGTAAAGCTTTAGTATATAACATTCCAGTAGTTAGAGTTGAATCTTGAGAACCTATAATAATATCAGCATTATCTTTTAGTTCATATACAACTTCCATTGCACCCATTAAACAGGCATCAAAATTAAGAATATCTAGTTTAAATCCAGAACTTTTTAGAGCTTTTGATAGATTTGGTAAATTTATAGTAGTTTTAGAAGTTCTATCTTTTGTTATACCAACAAAAGCACCACCATGACTATCAATATCGAGCATTTTTATTTGAGATGGGTATGTTGAAAAGCCCCATTTTACAAAAGCACCTAAAACTCTATAATCTGCTGAATTTCTTTCATATTTAAAAGAAGTATAAGGAGATACCATTTTATTAGCATCTTCATCTTTTATAATCATATATCTTTTTAAATCTGCTTTTTCTACGCCATCTGTTTGTAAAATCATATTCATCACACTAGAAGAACCTGATAGCTCATGAAAGTTAATTATTTTTCTTAATTCATCTCTATCATAAGTTCCACCAAAATCACCTTTATCATTATCAAATCCCATGTAAGATAATACAGAAGCTTTTTTAGTTTCTTTTATTATAGGTAAAGCTTTTACTTTGGTTCCCCATTCGGTTTGTTCAATAGTATTTGATTTTATTTGAGGTAAAATATTTTTATCTTCTGGAACATTAACTTTATTATTATTTTGTAGTATTTCACTTTGAGCTATATCAAGATTATTAATATTATCATTGTTGCTACAAGCTGATATTAATAGTAATGAAGCTATAAAAAAACTTTGTAATTTAACTTTTTTGTTCATATTTCTTTCTCAATGCTTTAATTATAAAAATAAACAGATAAAATTATTAAGAAATAACTTTACCTGTTTTACATTCACGGATAACTTTTTAAAGTTTTATTTATTTACGGCAATAATCATTTCATCCCAAGAGGTGTTTTTTGCAAAAGCTGTTGATTTATACTCATTAGATGCCATATGATCAGGAGAAATATTTATAGCCATACCTTGAGCATTTTTCTCATTATTATTTATTCTAGCTATAACTATAACTTTGTTTAAAGCATCTCTTGTAGCTTTTGCTTGAGCTTTTATATTAGCATCAGAGTTTGTAAATTCGATTCTTGAAAGAACTTCAAATAAATCTCTTTCTCCACCTAAATCATCTTCATCTACATGTAAAGGATGTGTTCCGCTAAGAGCTACTTTAATAGCTTGTTTTTGAGAAGATAAGTTATTTAAAACCATTTTAGCTAATTTATCTAATTGAGTTGCTAAATCTGCAACTTTATTAGCTCTATAAGCAGCTATAGTATAAACATTTGGAATTTTACCTTTTTTATTTGGTCTTAATAAGAAATCTTTACTACCTTTGGTATCACTAGCTAAAACTATTTTTCTACCAATTTCTTCAGCTGTTTTAGAACCAGCAATAATTGAAGGTAATGATTTTGTATATAACATACCTGTTCCTAGAGTAGAATCTTCAGAACCTATCATAATATCTGTAGTATCTTTTAATTCGTATAAAACTTCCATTGCACCCATTAAACAGGCATCAAAATTTAAAATATTAACTTTACCAGTACCATTTTTTATAGCTGTAGCTATATTAGGTAAACCTATTATTTTGTTAGCATCATCATCTCTTACAGCACCATAAAAAGCACCACCATGACTATCAATATCAAGCATTTTTATTTGAGATGGATAGGTTGAAAAACCCCATCTGATAAAAGCACTTAAAACTCTATAATCTGCTGAATCTCTTTCATATTTAAAAGAGGTGTAAGGTGAAGCCATTTGAGAAGTATTAGAATCTGGAACAATTAAGTATCTTTTTAGATCTCTTTTATCTGCACTATCAGTTTGTAAAAGCATATTCATTACACTAGAAGAACCTGATAATTCATGGAAGTTAATCATTTGTCTTAATTCATCTCTAAAGCTTCCTTTATCATTATCAAAACCCATGTAAGAAAGAACTGTTGCCTTTTTTTGAGTTTTTATAGTAGGTAAAGCTTTTACATTAACTCCCCATTCGGTTTGTTCAATAGTGCTTGATTTTATTTGAGGTAAAATACTATTATCTGCTGGGACAGTAATATTATTTTTATTTTGTAATGCTTCAGATGTTTCGTTTTCTATACTATCAATTGGATTACTTGGGTTACAAGCAGAAACTGATAATAATGCAACTGAAAAAGCTAAAAATAAATTTAGTTTTTTTACCATTTTTTATCTACCTCAAAAAATCTATATATTTTGTTTAAACTGAACGTAGTCAGCTTTTACTTGTTCTGCATAATTTTTTGCAAAACTTTTTAAATCTGAAACTTTATCTTTATAAGAAAGTATTTTATCATTTTTATTTGATTTTGAGTGACCTTTTGCAGTTAAATATGCTACGGTATCTATAAAATCTTTTATTTCAGAATCTTTATTAACCTTTTCTAGATTAACTTTATCATCTGCTAATAAACTTCTTACAAAAAAATCTGAATTATTAAAAGAGAGATTTCCTAAAAAATAACCTATTTTAGGTAAAAACATTTTAGTATAATTAACAACTCTTTGTGCTTGATTTTCGGTATTTTTACCAATTACAGAAGCCGAATTTGGTTGTACAGCTTCTTTTATATCCATAAATAATATATCTTTGCTATTACTTTTATTTTGTAACATTGCTAAGTATCTATATCTACCCAAACTACCTTTTCCTGAAATATAGAAAGCTACATCTTTTACATTATAATTAGGGAGAGTTTTTCCAAAATAAGTTTTTAGATTAGATATTAAAGCATTATAAGTATTAGCATCTAATTTTTTTATTTTACTAGATTCAGTTAATTTTTCACCATTAGAAAAGCTACTTATAAAAGATGAACTTGAGGTACTAGCAACATTGTCTATAAGCTTTTTTACTTTATCAGACATGTATTTAGAACTTATGGGATTATTTATTTCAGTACTATTACCTTTTAAAGCTTTTATATAATCAAAATAAGTTTCTAGGTATTTTTCAACATATTTTTCCGAATCATCTTTAGAAAAACCATTTTGTTGTGAAGTAAGATAAATACTAACTGCACATCTTGCTAAATCCCAAGTAAAAGAACCTTTTACAGAATCATCGAAATCATTAAAATCATAAGAAAAACCACTAGTAGTTTTATAAGTACCTATATTTTCAAGGTGTAAATCACCTTGTACAGAAACTTGTTCTCCATTAAAAAAAGGAGTTTTTGCTAAATCTTGATAAAAAAGATAAGTAGTTGCTCTAAAAAAATCATGTGGTGATTCTTTCATAGAATCGTATTTTAATTTTACCAATTCTGGATATCTTGATTGATATGTTTGATTTGCTTTTTTTATGATAGCTACAGGATCTCTTGAAAAAGAGTTTTTTGCTCCTGATATAACAGTTTCATCTTGTGCTAAAGTGTTTTCTAAACTCGCAGAGCAAGAGGTTAGCAAAGTAAATGCTATAAAAGAAATTACCAAGTGTTTTTTGTTCATAAAAAAATACTCTATCTACTACATTACTTTATTATAGTATATTTTGACATTAACTTGCTATTAAATTAATGTAAAAAAAAATTTAAATTTTTTTGAGTTAAAAGATTTTTTTAGCATTTTTTTATAGGAATTATTTTTAGCTAAAAATAGATTTAACTTACTACAGGACACACGCAAGGCATGTCCTTACGTAAATTTATTCTTATTTTAAAGTTGCTTATAGTCATCCTCAAGTCATGCTGAACTTGATTCAGTATTGATTCAGGATCTAAGCAACTTTTAGAATTAATTTTATATTTAATTTTTTCGAGAATAGCTATAAAAGCCCTTTTTGAAACAGATAAATTAATGAAAGAAATTGATAAAATTGATTTTTAAGACTAAATTTAATAATAATTTTTGATATAATTTCAATAGTATTATAACAATAGAATTTTTATTTATGCTTGATATAAAAAAACAATATATTATAAATGAAAAAAATAATAAGATTGCTGTACAAATAGATATAGAAACCTACGAAAAAATAGAACTCTTACTAGAAGATTATGCTTTAGGTAAATTTATAGAAGAAAATGATAAAAATGATATTTTAGATATAAATAAAGCCCAACAATACTATAATTCATTAAAAAAATAGCTTCTTATGATAATTAATTACAATAAGAAATTCTTAAAAGAACTTTTAGATATAAATAAAAAAGATCGAGAAAAAATAGAAAAATTTATTTTTGAAGAAATCTTAAAATATTCTTCTATTGAAGATGTTGGTAAAATAGAAAAATTAAAAGGTTATTCTAAATACTATAAAATAAGATTTGGAGATTATATAGTTGGTATTAGTTTTGAAAGTGATATATTAGTTTTTGAACGAGTTTTACATAGAAAAGAAATTTATAAATTTTTTCCTTAATAATGCCTAAATATATAAAAATCCGCAATAAAGTTTTAACCTACACGATGACTTTTTGTTTAAAAATAGTAATTTATACTTAAAATTTTATAGTTTGTATTTTTTACAATGGTATAAAGCCACATTGTTAAACTTGGTAGTTTTTGAAAAAACACAAATAAACTATTTAGAAGGTATTTAAAGAGTCAATTTAAATTAAATTACTTTAAAACTTAAAAAATCCCAATAGCATTATTTATAAAATCATTTTCTTCTACAACTACTCTTTTATTAGGTAAATTTATTCTTAACCCAGTAGAAGAACCACCATCCAAATTTATGGCTGTTTTACAATCAAAACCACCTTGACTTTCTGGTTTAGCCAAAACTTCAGCTATTTCAAATAAGGAAGGTGAAGCCGTAATATCTGCAACTACAATTAAAACTTTATTATCTTTTGTAATTCCTAATGCAGTTCTTGCTTTATATTCATGATCATCTGAATAAATACCTAATTTACCATTGTTTTCTACCAATAAAGGACCATTTTGTAAAAGATTAGGATAATTTTTATATTTTGAATATTCTTTTTTATTAAAAATAGAAACTTCATTTTCATTAATAGCTAAAATACCACTAGATCCATATTCATTTAAAGATTTTATTAATTCATTATTTATTTTTAATAGACCTACAGGTTTGTATTTTTCATCAAAATAGCTTCCATTAACGATAGCTATAGGTTTATATCTAGACATCATATCTTTAAGAGAGCTATTAGCTCTATCATCTACTAATATACGTAATTTTCTTTTTTTATCTATTTTTATGGCATATAGTTTACCTTTTTTAAACCATTTACCATAATCTTTTTCAATAAACTCTACTCCATTATATAATTTAGACCATTTTAGAGGCTCAGCAGAAACTGTATTTGGAGACGAAATAAGATTCCAAACCAATGAGAAGGTTATTACGCCAGATAATAAAGAAAAAGTATTTTTTAACATAAAAATTTTATAACATTTTTTTTACTCTTATGTTTGTATAGCTACTCACAACTAGAACAATTATTACAATTATCTTTAGTTGTTTCATCAAAAAAATTAAGTATAAATTTTCTTTTACAATTTTTTTCTTTGGCTAGATTTATCATAAAGTTTAATTTATTAATTTTGATATTTTCAATCTCAATTATTTTTTTATGAATTTCTTTTTTATCAAATTCTAAATAACTTTGGATAATATTAAAAATATTTTCTTTTATTTTATACTTTTGTATTAATTGAATTTTACTTAAATTATTAAAATCAGACTTAATTTTTTCTATTATTTTTATAGAAGGAATTTCACTTTTTAGCAATTTTTTTTGTTCTGATATGTCTTTACTAGAATATAATAAAAAAGTTTTAGCTTGAATATTTTTATTCCTTCCACCTCTACCAATACCTTGATAATATTCTTCTATAGATGAAGGAAAATTCCAATAAATTACTGTATCAATATCAGGAATATCTATACCCATACCAAAAGCTGTAGTAGCAAATAAAACTGTGATATTACTATTTTTAAAATCATTTTGAATTATTTTTCTTGCTTCACTATTCATACCAGCATGATAAAAATAACTTTTTATTTTAGTTTTTTGGCTAAAAAAATTAGACATATATTCAGTTTCTTTTCTTGATGAACAATATATAAGAGTTTTTTTAGATTCTAAAATAATTTTTTTCATTCTTCTTTTTTTATTAAAAGGAATATAATATTTTTCTATACCTAAAAACAAATTTTCTCTATCAAAACTAGAAGTTAGAGTAAAGGGTTCATTTAGTTCTAAAATATTTTTTATTTCTTCAGCTGTTTTTTTATTTGCAGTAGCTGTAAAAGCACAAATTTGAATATTAGGAAAAATACTTCTAATATTTAAAGAAATTTTTTTATATTCTGGTCTAAAATCATGTCCCCATTCTGTAATACAATGAGCTTCATCTATAACTACTCTTTCTATAGATATTTTTTTTAAACTACTTTGTAATCTTAAAGAGGTTAATTGTTCTGGTGCTATATATAGTAGCTTTAAAGATTTAATATTTTTCAAAATAGCTTTATATTCACTAGATAAAAGAGAACTATTTAAAAATTCTGCTTTTATTCCTTTTTCTTTCAAAAAAATAACTTGATCTTGCATTAAAGATATTAAAGGAGAAATTACAATAGTTAAGCCTTCACTTATAATAGCGGGTACTTGAAAGCAGATACTTTTACCTCCACCTGTTGCCATAATAGCCAAAAGATCCTTTTTATTTAGAATATTTTTTACTATTTCTTCCTGATTTTTTCTAAAATCTGTATATCCCCAATAATTTTTTAAAATATCTTTTATAAATTCACTCATTTTTAATAGTTAATTTTTATTAAGCTTATAAACTCTTAATAAAATTTCAAATTATAATTTTTCACTTAGTAAAATTTTATCATTTCGAGGTAATAAAATGAAAAAAGTAGTTTTAATTTTATTTTCTATTACTTCTTTGAGTGCGTGTTTTCCAACATCTTCAGTACCACCTGAAAAAAAATCTCCTACTCCAGCTAATAATTCAGGTAGCACAGGACAAACTAAGCCCGAAGAAAAACCAAATCCTGTTGTAACAAATAATCCAGAACAAAACACACAAAATCCATCTAATTCAAGTGGAAATAACTCTACAGGTAATACTTCAAATAATTCTTCTAGTAGTAGCTCATCAAGTAATTCAACTGGAACTTCTTCTAGTGGAACCTCATCAGGTAGTACTTCTAGTAGTTCAAGCAGTTCTGGCTCTTCATCTAGTAGCGGTTCATCAAGTAGTTCTAGTGGAGGCTCATCAGGTGGAAGTTCGACAACTGGATCAACTTCTACAGGAACTGTTAGTGTTAATATAAACACAGGGAGCCCTGCATCCTCAACTAATGGAACTGTTAGTGTAACAGTAAACACTAATCCTCCAACTCCTTAATTAATTTTATTTTATTTATTTTATGAGGTTTTAATTTTATGATTAATAAGAAATTAGTTCTAAATACATCTGTAGCATTAGCTATGGTTCTTTCAGCTTGTAATTTAAAACAAGTAAATAATATTCCAGATTCTACAAAAACAAACGGAATGTTTTCAAACGTAGATAAAAGTAAATTGGGGAATGTTGTTCTTACTATAAATACCCCACCTGTAAAATACCAGGATTCTTTTAATACCAAAGCTATTGATTTTACTAATACAGCTATAAAACAACTAAGGTTAGAAATAACAGGTTCTGGAATTTCCAAAGCAGTTACTCAAACTATAAGTTGGGCTCCTAATCAACCTGCTGTTTTTAATTTAACTGTTTTAGCTGGTTCAAATAGAGTTTTAACTTTATCTTCTTTAGATGCAAATGGAAATGTTTTGGGTAGCCTTATGGGCGCTTTGGATGTAACTGCGGGACAAAATAATGCAGGAAGTGTTAGTTATTTTGATACTTCTATAGCACAAGTTTTAAGTAATATATTAGCAAGTAATAATCCAAATCTTTTAAACAATCTTTCTCTAACTTCTATAAAAAATTATATTAAAACGGTTACTGGTTTTAATGAAGCTACTAATAAATTCTCTAATTTTTCTCCTGTTACTTTTAACTCTAAAGCTGTATCTGATTATATACTAGCTAATAATGGAACTTTACCACCTACAAATTTAGCAAACTTAAATGCTACAGGTTCTTTAACTTTAAACTTAAATCTTTTAGGTGCAAAAGTTATGATTAATGACCCAAATTCTTCTACTTTTAATAATACTACAAATAAAAGTACAACTATAAATGGAATCACACCTGGTAGATGGTTATTAAGTGTAACAAAAGCTGGATATTCTCCTTCAAATTCTATGATTGATGTATCTACTACAGGTGTAGTTAAAACAATTTCTCTTTCAACAGGAAGTGGAAGAGGCGGTGGTGGTGATACCAGTGGAAAAGATGAAACAGGAACATTAGGTAATGATAGTTCTGCTCCTATTGGAACAGGAACAAAAACCCTTTTTGCTATATATCTTTTAGGTAGCGATTTGGAAGATGAGCATCAAAAATTAATTGATAATAAATGGACTAAAGTTGTTAGCGAAGTTGATAGTGGTGCAATTACAGTTAGCGGAACAACAGTTACTAATGGTACTGGTCCAGTTGCAAAAACAGGTGCTGGTACAAAAGATTTAAATGAATTAACAAATGCCTTAAAAGCTATGACCCCTGCCGAAAGAGCTAATGTAGATATAATAGTTGGCTTTGGTGGAGCAAGAAAACAAGGTTGGAAGGGTATAAAATATGCTAATGCTGATTGTCTAATAACAGATTCAGCTGATGCTTATTATGGTAATTCAAATTGTTATAATAAAGCAGATGAAGCCGCTAATATGGGGCAAGGTGCAACCTTAGGGGATTTTGTTACTTATGTAAAAGATACTTTTCCAGCCGCTAATTATGGAAAAAGAATTATGACTTTATGGGATCATGGTGGAGCACATGCAGGATATGGTCCAGATTCTATAACAGGAACATCTATGACATTAAAAGAAATCAATGATGCTTTAGCAAAAGACCCTATTAAATATGATATGGTAGGTTTTGATACTTGTTTAATGGGTAATTTAGATTTAGCAAAATTTGTTCAAAAAAGAGCTAATTATTTATTAGCTTCTGAAGAATTAGAACCAGGGCATGGATGGCAATATACAGAAGTAATAAATTATATTGCTAAAAATCCTAATGCTACTATCGTAGATATTGGTAAAGCTATGGTTGATTCTTTTATTACATCACAAGATCATTCTTCATCAGATGGTAAAACTTTATCTTTAGCTGATTTATCAAAATTAGATGCTGTTTATTCTGCATTAGATACTTTTGCAACAAACGCTCAAACTTCTTTAACAGCTAATTTAGGTATGTTATCTCAAGCTATGGAAAAAGCAGAAGGTTATGGTAAAAATGGTAAAGCTGGAGCTGGTTTTAATTCTGATGTTAAAAGCTTTATAACTGAACTCAAAAATGCAAATTCTACACTTGATACAACAGCTCTTGAAACAGCAATAAATAATTATATTGTTTATTCAAGACAAGATGGTACAAGACCAAAAGCAACAGGAACCGCTATTTTTGATTTAAATAATAAAGAACATTTTGATCATGGAACTTATTCTCAATACAGAACAGCTACAAATACTTGGTATAATTTTGTTAAAGCCTTTAGAGGTGCTGTAGATGCAGGTTCAGGACAAGGAAAACCAACAGTACAAGCTACAACAACCTCTGGAGCTCCTACTGTAGCAGGTTTTGGTTTAAAAGTTGTTGATCCTTGTGCAGATGGTAAATGTTTTGTTATCAGTGATGATTCTGGTATCAAAAAAATAAAAACTGTAAAAGCAATACAAGAAGCCCCTAATACACCTAGATATATTTTAGTGGGTTCAGAAGATGCTAATAAATTATCATCTAATACCTATAGAGCTGCTAATTGGGATGGTCAAGTACTTATGCTTGATGGAGTAATGGTTCCTACAGAATTAGATGATACTATGCCTGATGGAACAAAAGTTTATATTACAGATTGTCTTTATAATGGTCAAGATGCTTTCTTAAAAATAAGAGTTGATACTAAAGGAAATGTAATAAAAGCATTAATAACTCCTTTTCAAGCAATGGATAATGGAGATGTAAGAATGTCTAAAGACCAATTCACTATAAAAACAGGTGATACTCTTCAGTTTTATGATAATGTTCTTGACACAGATGCTGATAGTGATGATGAATGGAATTTAGGAACAGAGCTTACTGTTACAAATGGAACCTTCTCTTGGGGAACACCACAAGGTACCCCTTTTATATTTATGTTAGCAGAAGATGTTTCAGGAAATATCCAAAATACTGATATAACACCTCTTAATCCTGTTATTAATTAATAATTTATAGCTATTTTGTAGTATGAGTCATAAAATTTTTAATTTTATGACTCATACTATTAATTTTTTCTATAATATTTTAAATAAATCTATAATACCTCTTTATACACTTAAATATTAAAAAATCCTATAGATTTTAATATCTATAGGACTAGGGGAGAAGTGGATATAATATATTTTTTATAAAAAAAACTAAATATTTTAACTTAGTAAAAAATTACCAACACCTTACAGTTCCTCTATCTATTCTAGTGGTATCTGGAATATTTCTTACTCCATTTCCTTTAAAGCCATAATGAACAGAACCTTTTTCAGCTCTTTGACCACTCATAACTGATTTTACAGCTTTATCAACTTCATCAGACATAGAATTTTCATATTGAGTTCCTGATTTAAGTGCTATAACTTCATCAAATGTTTTTAAACCAGCTCTATGCATAGTTCTTGTATTATTTATTTCAAATTGATCTGGTTTTTTAACTACATCTCTAATAGTTGATTTTCCTTCAACAATACCTATTGTTATAGCTCTATTCATAATTATTTCAGCTGTCAATTTTGCATTATAAGCACTTGAACCTCCACCTTCCATAAAAGTTGCTACTTTAAGAGCTTCAGTATTAGCAGGAGAGTTTAAATCAAAGTGTTTTATTAAAGCTTCTCTTTTTTCTGGGTTTGCTAAAACTTTAGAAACTGCTGAATAAAATTTAGATGATTCTTGATCTTTTGGTAATGATGCTAAAAGTTTATTCGCATCTATAGGTTCTTTTGGCTTTTCATCTACGATGCTTACATGATGAACTGCCGAACCATGCCTACCTGCACCTTTTTTACCAGTATATTCAGATTTAGTATTTATAGTTTGTTCTGTGGCATTTGTAGATGAAGCTTGCTCTGCTTGTTTTGGCTTAGCTACAGGTGAAGCTACTTGTTGATAATCAACTTGAGTTCTTCTATTTACACCTAAATTACACATAATAAGTCTACCTATTTAAAATATTTTTTATCTACATACTCTCTAAATATTGATTATATCTTTTATAGAAGGCTCTAAAAAAAACTTGTTAAAAAGCACGCAACTTAATATATAAATTTACAAATAGTTTGGTTTTTTAACTATTTTACTTTAAGCTTATAGCGTTCCTTGAAGCTCTGCTTTGGGGTAATGGGGGGATATGTGTTTAATCAACCGAAGGAGGTCTTAACTTTATTTTATAAAAATAATTGTATATAACTTGAAAAAAAGTTTAAACTACTAGATAATAATTTTGTATCTATATTTTTAATATTTAAACTACCGATTATGCAAGCAAAACAGATTTAAACTAATATTTTTTATCTGTGGTTCAGCTGATTCATCTGTAAATATCTGTATTGAAAATAGATATTTTATTTTTATTTATTGTTTATCATGTAATTTTAATATGCTTAAAGAGAATTTTTACCAGTTATTGTCTGAATATACGAATAATATAAATTTAGTAGATAATTTATGGAGTAAAGTAGAAAAAAATTATAATAACAAAAAACGTTATTATCATAATTTAACACATCTAAATAACTTGTTTTCTCAAGCTTTAGAAATAAAAAAAGAAATAAATGATTATAATATTTTTTTATTTACACTTTTTTATCATGATATAGTCTATAATATTCTAAAAAATGATAATGAAGAAAAAAGTGCTTTATTAGCAGAAAAAGTACTTTTAGAATTAAATATAAGCAAAGATAAAATAAGCAAATGTAAATTTCAAATAATAGCTACCAAACAGCATAGTAAAACAAATGATAACGATACAGATTTATTTTTAGATTTAGATTTATCTATTTTAGGGCAAGATTGGGATATTTATCATAATTATACAAAACAAATAAGAAAAGAATATTCTATTTATCCAGATATTTTATATTTTAATGGTAGAAAAAAAGTATTAGAACATTTTTTAACAATGGAAAATATTTTTAAAAGTAACTTATTTTATAATAAATTTGAAAAACAAGCTAGAATTAATATAAAAAAAGAACTAGAAACTTTATAGTATGTATAATAATTTAGATTTAGAAAAACAATTAAAATTATTTAGAGAAATAATTAAAAAAAATAAAAAACTTTGGGCTTTTATAGAAAAAGCTAATACAAATTTTTCTTTCGAATATTATATAGGAGGAGGAATATTAACTCAAAGTGTTTGGAATTATGTATCTAATTTTGAAATAAATACTGGTATAAAAGATTTAGATTTTATTTTTTATAATCCTAATATTTCAGAAAAAGAAGAAGAAAAATTAATAAAAGAAATTAAAAATCTAGGAAAAGATCTTGATTTAGAAATAGACATTAAAAATCAGGCTAAAGTTCATCTTTGGTATGAAGAAAAATTTGGTTTTCCGATAAAACCATATTTATCTTTAGAAGATGCAATTAACACTTGGCCTACCACTGGAAATTGTATAGGTGTTCGAAAAGAAAATAAAAAATTAAAGGTTTATGCTCCTTATGGATTAAATGATATATTTTCAAAAATAGTTAGACCAAATAAAACTTTAAAGGTAGAAAAAGTTTATAATAAAAAATGTCAAAGATGGCTTGAAATTTGGAAGGATTTAAAAATAATACCTTGGGATGAGAATATTATAGATAATAAAGCTCATATTTATGATAATAATGAAATTAATAACTCTTACTTGGTATCAATTCAGCAGAATAAAAATAAAAAAATTTATTTAAAAAAATACTCAGATACTTATTACCAAGATTGTATAAACATATTTCATAAAGTTTATTCTGATACTTATAGTTATTTTGATGAAAAATTTTTACAAAAACAAAGATTTAATGATATATTTTCCATTTATTTAGCCCCTAATTCTGATATATATCTTATTTTTTCTGATGATAATCAGTTGATAGGATTTGCATCATTAGATGGTAATTTAATAGAACATTTTTATTTAATATCCGATTTTCAAAATAAAGGAATTGGAACTTTTGTCTTAGATGAATTAAAAAAACAATATCAAAATTTAACAACTTATGTTTTTATGTCTAATACTATAGCCTTAAATTTTTTTAAAAAGCATGGCTTTAAAATAAAAACAGAAGGAATTTCTGATGATGAAGGTCAAGCAGACTTTTTTTTGGAATATAGAAAATAAATTTATTCAAAAAGCCAACAACCAGGATCTGGAGCAAAAATATTTCCTGTAAGTCCATAAGAAGCCGTTTTATTCCCTCCTAAGCAAAGATCTTTTATATTGCAATTCAAACATTTACCTTCTAAATTATTTTTTGTATTTCTTATTTTATTTAATTCTACGCTATTTAGCCAAATATCAGCTAAAGATTGTTTATGTAAATTACCTAAAACAATATTCAATTGCCTATCTGCATAAACATTTCCATAGGTATCAAAAGCTAAATAATTTATTCCCATATAAGGTTTTTGTTTTATATTAATATTTTCAGGAACTTCTAATTCATTAACTTTATCAACAATTCTAATTAATTGATCTCTAATTCTTATTTGTAAGTAAGGAAAATCTTTGGCATAGGTGATTAGATTATGAAAAACCTCTTTTAGTTCATTTCCTATTAAATTTCCTTCTTCTAAATTTTTACCATTTCCTTCAAAAATAAATCTTCCTATAGCTAAAAAAGATACTCCTAATTCTGAACATAATTGATACATTTCATAAATTTCATGAATATTTACGTTTTTTATTAACGTAAATTTTATTTCTACAGGAATACCAACTCTAACCATGTTTTTTATTCCTTTTATAGCTTTTTTAAAAGCACCTTTACCTCTAATAAAATCATGTGTTTTTTCTGTAGCTCCATCCAAACTAATTTGAACTACATTTAAGTTGGTTGCTTTTAGAGCATAAGCATAAGGTACATCTAAAAAAGTTCCATTAGTAATAACTTCAACAAATTGATTCATTAATACTAATTTATTAATTATTCGGAATAAATCATTTCTTAAAGTAACTTCTCCACCTGATAATCTAAAATAGAACTTGTTATAACCAGTAACAGCCTTAAATTCTTCTAATTGGTCAAGTATTAAATTTATATCTAACTCTTCTTTATTTTTTTGTCTTATTTGGTAGCAATGTTTACAAATTAAATTACAAACATCATTAAGTTCTATTTGTAAGTTAAAAAAAGGTCTTTTTTCTTCTTGATTCATATTTTTAAAACTATTTCGCCTTCTTTTTTTATTTTACTCATACAAGTAAGTATAGTATATTTATTTGTTTTAGGATCTTTATTTTTTATTTTACAATCAATATTTTCTAGCCCTTTTACAACTTCTACAGAACAAGAAAAACAAGAACCATATTTACAACCAAAAGGGATTTCAAAATTATTCCTTAAAGCTCCTGCTAATATAGTTTCTTCTTTATTAATATCTATTATTTTATTTGTACTTTTACCTACAAATCTTACTTTAGCCATATATTACCAATCTTTAGTTTGATATATCTTTTTTTGTTTTCCATAATTATAATTTTTATTTAATAAATTATGATTTAAAAGTTCTTCTATTCGCTGATTTTTCAGAAATTTTTCTATTGCCGAATTATTAAATGGTTGAGAAAAATCATCATTATTATTTTCATTTTTGTTGCCATTATTATTACTGTTATTAGAGTTACTACTATTATTTTGACTATTATTTTGATTATTACTATTATTACTGTTATTATTATTATTTTGGTTATTAGAATTATTATTAGAGTTATTTTTCAATAAATCTTCTATTTTCTTTTTTACAAAATCATAATTTTCTTTAGCTTTTTTATCTTCACTATTTATATCTAAAGCTTTTTGATAATAAGCTAAAGAATTTCCATAAAATTGAGGGTAGTTAGCTTGTTCAGCCATTCTATACATAGTATTTCCTAAATTATAGTAAGTTTTTTCTTTTAAGGATGTTTCTATATTTTTATCTTTTAATAAACCTAAATAAATATTTTGAGCTTCAGTATATTTTTTTTGCTTGTACAAAGTAGCAGCTTTATTAAATCTTATAATATTATTATTGGGCATAAAATTGTAAGCATTATCAAAATTTTTAGATGCTTCTTTAAAGTTATTTTTTTTATAATTTTCTACACCTTTATTATTTTCAAAAGAATAATCCCACGGTAATTTAGCCGAGATAAAATTCCCTAAAATAGATAAAAGTAAAATACAAAAAACTTTTTTCATAATATTAATTATAGTTTAGAAGTTTTATTTTACAATTTCTATTTAAAAATATCATTAAAATCTTTATAATCAAAAATATTATCTAACTAAATTATCCAATTTATTTATATCAGAAAAAAAATTTATTTTTTGTTCTACTTCTTTTGGTACTTTACCTAATTTTTTTGTTAGTAAGTTGGTTAGTAGCTATAATTAGATTGGTTAGTAGCTATTTGCTTTATTAAATCATCTGCTTTATTCATATTTTCTTTTTCTCTTTTATTGTGTTTATTTTCTATTCCTTTTAATAAATTATTTGATAAATCAGATGAAGCAAAATCTCTGATAGCATCTTTAACAAAATAATTTTGTAAATATTTTGAATCTACTAAATGAGGTGCTATAGGATTTTCGGCTTTTAAAAAAGATACTGTACAAGCTCCTATTTGACCAATTGTATTTCCAAGAGCATTAACAAATCTATTTTTAGTAGATACTCCTGTTGCTATTGATTTTAGACAAGCCTGACTAGATATAGATAATGAATTTCCAATAGTTCTCTCTTTTCTTTCTAAGGATTTAATAGAAGCATCTCTATTTAAAACAAAATCATCTGAATTAAGAGATTTATTTGCTACAGCAATTTTAGGAATAGGATCTTTCTTTTCTTTCATTTCCAATATTTTTACTTCTTTAGGAAAATCTTTTATAGATGTAAACCCGCCTAAAGTAATTACTTGACAATTTGCCATCATTTTTGATACAGACTCTGGGTTTAAACCATCACTAATAAATCTCTTTTTACACTCATTCAAAGCATTAGCAGTTATTGCTGCACCTTGACTATGAGCTATAATTTTTATTGGATGTCCACTTTTTAAAGTCTCATAAAAAATATTAGCTGCTTTTCTATCAATAGCATTATTTGCAGAATTAGTAAGCATTTCGCCAGATGCTTCCAAAGCATCTTTTGCCATTCCTTCTGTTGGATTATAAATGGGATTTACCTTTTTATTTGTTAATGAACTAAGTGTTTCTGCTGTTGTATTAGCATCTTTTTCATTAGTATTAATACCATTTACATAAAAAAACTTAGTATCTTTTTTATTTTTTCCTTCTAAGTCTATATTTTCAGATGAATCTACAAATTTATATTGAACATCTCCAATTTGAGAGTTTGCTGAAGCAGAATGAATTTTACTAGAAAAATCTGTTTTTAAATTATCTATTTTAGGAATTTTAGCTTCAGTGATAGGTTTTGGTGAATATGGTTCTGATTTTATTGATTCTAAAAAAGATTTTGGTTTAACAGAATTTGCAATAAATGGTACGTTATTTAAACTAGATGAACCCAGTAATAAAGAATGAACAAATTTTCGCACTGAAATATGAATAAATAAAGCATATTGAAAAAAAATTTTAGAAGTTTTTTAACACAAAAAAAAATTTGGAGTAAAATATACTCCATAATTTTAACCTAAAAAGTAATATGCCAAAAAAAAGAGAAAAAAGAAAGCCCCTAAAGTCAGAAAAGTTAGAGAAAATTAATTTTGCCAGCAGTTATTTTGCGTCTATAAAAAATTTTTTCCAAATTTCCATACTTGGATAAGTCAATTAAAAGATTTCCGCCAAGAGAAAAAATGCCATTATCAAATACATGAGATTATAAATTTAAGCTTAATACTCTTTAGTTTCACAGGTTCAAGGAGAAACTATAATATTGAGTTAAGCAAAATAGAAGCAAAAGAATTTCTAAATAAAGCTTTTAACTTAAATTTGATAAGTATTCCCAATGGAGATACTTTGGCATATTTTTGGAATAAATTTCAAATATCAGAATTGGAAAAATTAACCTATAAAATGTCAAATAAATTATTAAGAAGTAGACAGTTAGAGAATTACAGGTTAGGAATATATTATCTGATAGCAATAGATGGAACAGAGATTTATCGTTTTACTGAAAAACATTGTGAACATTGTCTTTATGAAACAAGAAATGGTAAAAAACAATATTTTCATAGGGTACTAGAAGCTAAAATAGTAACATCAAATGGATTAGCAATATCAGTTGCAACAGAGTTTATTGAGAATCCAGCAGATAAAGAATTTGATAAACAAGATTGTGAACTTAAAGCATTTTATCGTCTTTCAGAAAAAATAAAGAAATTTTTTCCAAGATTAAAAATTTGTCTGCTTCTTGATGGATTATATCCAAATGCCAGTGTACTAAAAATCTGTAATACCCATAATTGGAAATACATAATTACTTTTAAGGAAGGTAATTTAAAAACAGTATGGGAGGACTTCAATGGGTTCTTTGAAAATAGGGAGACTGCAATAGGAGGAAAGATTGAATTACCAGAGATTAAAGATAAAGAAACAATGTATCGGTGGATGAATAAAATTGAATATTCCGAATTTGAAATAAATATTTTTGCTAAATATTTTAATGAAAAAGTAGTAAGAGCCTTTATTACAAACTTTAAGATAAAATCTGAAAATTTATTAAAAATTGAATCTAATGCTCAGTTGAGATGGAAGATAGAAAATGAAGGTTTTGATACTCAAAAGCATCATGGTTACAATCTTGAACACATTTATACTAAAAAACCTAATGGTATGAAAGTTGTTTATCTGTTAATTCAGATAGCTCACATAATAAACCAGTTATTCTTAAAGGCAGATGTTTTAAAAGTTTTATCAAACAATTTATCAATAAAATATATTTTTTCTAAATTATTAGGTGGAATATTACTTGGCTGGATAAAAGATTTTGAACTAATTTTTGAAAGTTTTGAGAATAAACCTTTTCAACTAAAATTTAATACATCATAACTCTCTAACAAAAAAAAATTAAAAGGAGGTGCTTTATAGAATAATTTATTATTAATTCTTGATATTTGTGGAAATTAATTTTCCATTTCTTTGTTATGCTTAAATTTTATTCTTATTAGCTTTTTCTTTTTTTACTTTAACTTTAATTTTATTTTTCTTCTGAATGTTTTTTTATTACAAAATATTATTCTTAACTACTGAGATGAACCAGTTGTTATTGACATAAAAAACCTTCAATAATAATAATTTATACTATATATAGTTCGTAATTTATTATAACTTGCTAAAGACATTGGATTCACTATACATTTTTTATTTAAAAAGTATCAATTTAATTTCCTATGCTAAAATAACTTTATAAAGTAATTTTTAAATAAAAACTTATTAATCTTTTTAATTAAAATGAGTAGTAAAAAACCTGACTTTGATGATGAACTTCTTTTGGAAGATGAAGAAGACACCAAGCTAAAAAAACCTAGTATGTATAGAGTTATTATACATAATGACCATTATACTCCAAGAGAGTTTGTGGTTTTTATTCTTCAGAATGTTTTTCATAAAACAGAAGAAGAAGGACGAAAAATAATGTTAGAAGCTCATACTAAAGGTATGGCAACAGTTGGGATATATACTTATGATATTGCTAAAACTAGTATAGATTTAGTAGAAAAATACTCTGAGGAGTTTGGTTCTCCGCTAAGATGTACTATGGAAGAAGTTGAAATATAAAATGGGAAATTATGCTAAGTAAAGAACTACAAGAAACCTTAAGAAAAGCTTATGAAGAAGCAAAAAAAAGAAAACATGAATATATTACTTTAGAACATATACTTTATGCTCTTACTTTTGATAAGTTAGCTACAGAAGTTTTGGTAAATTGTTCTGTTGATGTAAAAACTTTAAGAAAAAAATTAGATGGTTTTCTAAAAGATTCAATTACACCTTTAGCAGAAGAATTTAAAGAAGTAGAACCTATTTATACTTTAGGAGTTCAAAGAGTTTTACAACTTGCAGCTATACATATACAAAGTTCTGGAAAAGAAAAAATCACTTCAAAGGAAATGTTAGTTTCTTTATTTAGAGAAAAAGAATCTCATGCTGTATATTTTTTATCTGAGCAAAATGTTTCTAGATTAGATGTGGTTAAATATATTTCTCATGGTATATCAAAAGTACCTGAAGAAAAAAATGAAGATGAAAAAGATGATAATGAAGAAATTCTGCAAGATGGCAATGATGCTCCAGCTAAAAAAGATGCTTTAGAAACTTATTGTATTTTTTTAAATAAAAGGGCTGAAGCAGGTAAAATTGACCCTCTTATAGGTAGAGATAAAGAATTAGAGAGAATGATTCATGTTCTTAGCAGAAGAAGAAAAAATAATCCAGTTTTAACTGGAGATTCTGGGGTTGGTAAAACAGCAATTGTAGAAGGATTGGCACTAAGAATAAAAGAAGGTAAAGTTCCAACTCAATTAAAAGATGCAAAAGTTTATTCTTTAGATATGGGTGCTTTATTAGCTGGTACAAAGTTTAGAGGTCAATTTGAAGAAAGATTAAAGGCTGTTATTAATGGAATACAAAAAGAAAAAGATGCTATTTTATTCATTGATGAAATACATACTATAATAGGAGCTGGTTCTACATCTGGTGGTACTATGGATGCATCTAACTTATTAAAACCAGCTTTATCAAATGGTGATTTAAGATGTATAGGTTCTACAACTTATCAAGAATATAAAACTTTTTTTGAAAAAGAAAAAGCTTTATCAAGAAGATTTCAAAAAATAGAAGTAAATGAGCCTAGTATAGAAGATAGTATTCTTATTTTACAAGGTTTGCAATCTAAATATGAAGAATTTCATAAAGTAACCTATACAAAAGATGCTATAAAATCTGCTGTAGAATTATCTGCAAAATATATTAATGATAGGTTTTTGCCTGATAAAGCCATAGATGTAATGGATGAATCTGGAGCTGAGGTTAAATTAAAGGTAGATAGAACTGATAAAGTAGTTAATACAGAAGATGTTGAATTAATGATTGCTAAAATAGTTAAAATACCTCCAAAAACTGTAAAAGTAGATGATAAAGTAAAACTAAAAACTTTAGAAATTGATTTAAAAAATGTTGTTTTTGGTCAAAATGAAGCTATAGAAAAAGTAGTTACTGCCATAAAATTATCAAGAGCTGGATTAAATGAAGCTGATAAACCAGTAGGTTCTTTTCTTTTTGCAGGCCCAACAGGTGTAGGTAAAACAGAAATAGCAAAACAATTAGCAAAAATTATGGGTGTAGAATTTATCAGATTTGATATGAGTGAATACATGGAAAAGCATACTGTTTCAAGACTTATTGGAGCACCACCTGGATATGTAGGATTTGATCAAGGAGGTCTTTTGACAGATCAAATACATAGACATCCTCATTGTGTTTTATTATTAGACGAAATAGAAAAAGCTCATCCAGATTTATTTAATCTTTTACTTCAGGTTATGGATAATGCTACTTTAACTGATAATAATGGAAGAAAATCAGATTTTAGAAATGTAATTTTAATAATGACAACCAATGCTGGTGCTAGAGAAATGACCTCTAATCCTATAGGTTTTGCTAAAACAGATAATTTTGATTTAAGTATAAAAGCTATAGAAAAAATGTTTAGCCCAGAATTTAGAAATAGATTAACTTCTATCATACAATTTAAAGCTTTACCTACAGAAATAATGAAAAATGTTGTTGATAAGTTTATAAGCCAATTAAATGATAGGTTAAAAGATAAAAAAGTTACTGTAGTTTTAGATGAAAAATCTAGATCTTATTTAGCAGAAAAAGGGTATGAACCTGCCTACGGAGCAAGACCTTTATCTCGTTTAATTCAAACAGAAATAACTCAAGAACTATCTGAAGAAATACTTTTTGGTAAATTAGAAAAAGGTGGAAAAGTTTTTACTTCTGAAAATGCTAAAAAATTAACTTTTACTTTTGAAGCTCTTCCAGAAGAAAAAGAACCAGAAAAAAATGATAATAAATTAGAAGAAACTAATTTAATTTTAGAAAAAATAGAAGTAGAAAAAGAACCTAGTAAAACTAAGAAAACACCATCTAAATCTAAAGAAAAAAACTTATCTGAAACTAAAATAGCTGATTCTTTAAAAGAAGATGAAAAAAAAATAGATTCATCAAAAAAAAAGACTACGAAGAAAAAGAAGAGCTAATTGAGTCTTTAGATAATAATAGCTATAGCAATAAAAATGAAGTGGAATCTTCCTACAAAGTATCAACACCGCAGGAGGAAGGGAGCTGGTACTCTGCCCCCGTACCACCTGAAACCCCAGAGCATAGCTCTGAGGTATTTTCTAGTAAGAATAAAAAAGGTATTTTTACTAAAATAAAAGAGCTTTTTAAGAGATTTTTATTTTAATCTAAAATATATTTTTTAAACCAATCATAATAGTATATATTGCCAACTTTTGTGGTTTTTTCTTGCTCAGAATTATTTATTTCTTTTTTAGTTGTTATTTTACTCAAAACAGTATTATCTTTACTTAAATCAGAAAAATCATATTGTAATAATCCTTCTTCTGTAATTACAATGGCATGATTATTTTCATTTAAAATAATATCCATAGGTTTTGAAATAGCTATAGTTTTTATTAATTTTATTTCTAAAGGATTTGAAACATCAAAAATTTTTAATCCTGAATTTCCATCACAAAGATATAAAATATTATTTTTGATTGCTAAACCACTAGGATTTGTCATAGGATAGGATCTTATTAATTTAGGATTTTTTAAATCAGTTACATCTATAATATCTAATTGGTTTGTATCATTTCTACAAGTTGAGCCATTTCTTAAGGTTACATAAGCTGTATTATTTTCAACTACTACAGGATCACAAGACCTAATATGAGAATATTGGGATAAAAACTTAGGATCATTTTTTATTTTATTATCATAAATATACATACCAGTTTGAGAACCTAAAAATAGGTTTTCTTTATATGGAAAAATAGTTTCTAAGTTAAAGCCTACATTCAAAACTTTTTCTTTTTGAAAAGCTTGTGTATTATCAATATTATATATACTCATATTTCGATTAGAAAGAACATACAAAAAACTATCTAAAATAGAAAATCTTGCTAAAGAACCTCCTGTTCCTATGTTTGAATTACTAGGTATAGTTGCAAAGGCTACAGTTCTAGAATCATCACTAATAGATTGAGGTTCAGGTACTCCAAATGAAGTAATTCCTCCACAAATTACAGGTTCATAATGAATTTTATTAATCTCGTATCCAACTTCTATACGATCATTATTATAGTTATAAGAATCTTCAAAAACATTATTTTCTTTTCTTAAATATCTAGCATTTTTTACATCATTTATATCAATAGCTATCAAATCTTTAAACATATCTGCATATAAAGTGGAATTTTTAATAGCTATATCAGAACTAAGAGGTATTTTTAAAAAAGCTATATTTTTAGGGTTTTTTATATCAGAATTATCTATAACATGAATACCTCTTTTATTTTCATGAATAAAAATATAATTTTGATATAAATATATTTTGCCTGTATTACTTAATTCTTTTGGTGCAGTAGAACCTATTTTTTTTATTAATTCATCTTTTGAAATATAAAATGGACTAGTATCTTTATAAGAAGTATATCCGCATGTACAAGAAGTTAAAGATAACAATAAAAAAAGATAAAAAAATATTTTTATTTGTTTCATAAAATTCCTCAAAAGAAAAATCTATTAAAATTTGTTTCCCTATAGTACAATTATACTATGTAAAGAAAACTTTTAGTAAAAGTTTTTAAAGGAGTTCATTTAGAAGTTATTTAATATATTAAGCTCACCTTGAAAAATAAAGGAGTAAAAATAAATGATTTTTTTATTAAAAAAACTAAAAAGTTATCTTACTATCCCTTTTATAAGTTTATCTTTAGTTTTTAATTTTAATATTATTCCTTATGCTTATGCTTATGAAAAAATAGAAACTAAAAATGTATATAAATTAGAATTTAATGAATCGAATTTAAGTCAATTTAAAATTAAAAATAATTATATTTATACACAAGATATTTATACTCCAAACATTGAAAATCAGATCGAAGAACAGCTTGCAAATGGTACTGTTTATGGAGTTCTTTTTTCTCTTCTTGGTTGTATAATTGGTGGTGCTTTTAACTTAATAGGTTTATTTTTTAGGGTTTCAGATGCAAATACCTCGTCATTAATTTTTTCTTCAGGTCTTTATTTAACTATGTCTTATGGAATAACAATTTCTATTATGAATTTTCAGAAAGATAATGAAGAAGGAAATTGGTGGGGAACTTATTTAGGTTCTATAGGTTCAATACTAACTCTATTATTAGGGTCTCTTTTATATACTAATATTGATGTACAACTTAATCTTAATGCTCCCAAAATTTTTAATAATGATTTGTATAAAGTATTATTTATATTACTTTTACCACTATATATGGCTATAGGTGGAACAATTGGATATCATATTAGTAAAAAAGAGATTAGAGTAAAAAATGAAGAGCTTTTATACAATCAAAAAGATTTTTTAGCTAAATTTGAAAAAGATTATAAAAAAATTACTGAAAATATTATTATAGATAAAGAGAAAATTTCTTTTAGCATAATTAAATTTTGATATTAGTAAAAAAAATATTGACTAAGAAAAAATATTGTGATAATTTTAATCAAAAAAATTTTCTGTTATTTTTGAGGATTTAAATGAAAAAGCTTTTATTGACTTTATCATTAGGTTTGTTATTTAATCTTTCTGTTTTTAATAATGCAGACGCAAAAACTCAAAATATAAAAGTTGGCATAATTCCACAAACAAATGAAAAAATAACTTTTTCTTCTTCTGGAAATGGAGGCTTTTTTGTAGAACAAGGTGATTCTATAGTAAAGGTAGCAGATATTGAACCTAGACAATTTTGTACTGTTAATAATAAAAATGGAATTTTAGAAATTTTTGTTGATAATAAAAAAATAGCTAATTTAAAAAGTAGAGTTATTATAAAAAGTACAGACCTAAAAAGTAAATATGTTCCTCTTATCTTTGCTGGTAGTAAATGGTATAGAGGAAAAGTTGAAGTTTTCCCTTCTTTAAAAAATAATAAATTAACAACAGTAGTTAATACTCTTCCATTAGAAGAATATTTATATGGAGTAGTACCTTCAGAAATGCCTGCATCTTGGCCTTTGGAAGCTTTAAAAACACAAGCTGTTGCCGCTAGAACTTATGCATTAAAAAATATTTCTCAATATTCAAAAGAAGGTTTTGATATTTTACCTACTACTATGAGCCAAGTTTATGAAGGAGCCGAGGCTGAAACTCCTGTTAGCAATCAAGCTGTAGAAGAAACTAAAGGAAAAGTTGCAACCTATAAATCAAAATTAATTGAAGCTTATTATTCATCTGGTGCAGGTGGCTTAACAGAAAGTGGTTTGGAAGCTTGGGGTTCAGATTTACCCTATTTAAAATCGGTTAAAGATTTTGATTTTGATTCACCAAAATATAATTGGTATAAACATGTAACTAATGAAGATATTCAAGGATTTATAAAAAAAGAATATAAAACTAATATTGGTAAAATTCTTAGTATGAATGTAACTGAAACAACCGAATCTGGAAGAGCAAAAAAAGTAAAAATAAAAGGGCTAAATGGTAGTGTAGAAGTTAACCCTAAAAAAATGAGATTAGCTCTAAAACTTAATAGTACTTTATTTCAAGTAACTGTAGCAGAACCAGGTACTATAGAAGAAAATAATATACCTGTTCCAGAGTTGTTTTTATTTTCTGGTAGAGGTTTTGGACATGGCTCAGGAATGTCTCAATTTGGAGCTAGATATTTAGCTAAAACAGGTAAAACTTTTGATGAAATTTTAAAACATTATTACCAAGGAATAGAAATTACTGATTTTAAATAGTTTAAGTAAGATTTTATTTTATAGAAATAATATTAACTAATAATACCTTAGACATATAATATTTTTATATAAAAATAGATTAAAAATTTAAATTTATTGAGATTATAAAAACAATTTTTCGTAAGGACATGACTTGCGTGTGTCCTGTAGGAAAATTTGTTTTTTATTTTATATGTCGAAAGTATTAGCTTAGATTAATAAATAAAAGAATAAGGATATATACCATAATCATTACTAGATACAGGAAGATTATAAATACCATCTTGCATATAATTACTAAGTTTTAATGTATAACTAAGATTAAATCTAGAAATATTTGTATCAAACGGATTAAATATTAAATTTGCATCATTTGTACTATCTGCATTCATTGCAATAGATGGTTTAGAATTATTTCCATTAGAAGGTATGTAATATCTAGCTTCTATATTAAGATCAAATGTATTTCTTACATCATACCATTTTTGAAATAATTGAGTTGCACTAGAATAAATAAAATTAGGATCTGTTCCTTCCCATGCAATTCTATAGTTATATTTATAAACTCCATTAGATTGATTTATTGCAACTACTGGAAAAGAAACATCTGTTACTGTATTATTAACTCTAAATTCATTTCTAAAAATACTGCTATCAATATTATAGACTATTGCTTTAATTCCATCTGTATTATCAGAGCTTCCAGTTGTCTGCCAAGTAACTACTGCTCTACCATCATAATCAAAAGCCAAATCAGGATTACTTTGCAATCCATTTGTAGAAGAATTTACTATTACTTCATTATCCATCCATCCAAAATCATAACTTATTTTTCTTTGAAAAATACCTGTAGTATCTACAGAAATATTATTACCTTGCCAAACAACAAGAACTTGTCTATTAGTTTCACCAACTTTTGGTACAATAGCAACTTTAGGGTGTGTGGCATTTGTAGAATATTGATTGATCTTCACTTCGCTTCCCAAAAAATTACCATAAGGATCTATTTTTCTCATATAAATACCATCTGTATTATTAGTGCTACCTGTTGTTTCCCAAACAACAACTGTATTCCCAGAATCATCTATTGTTACATCAGGATTTATTTGATAACCATTTACTCCAATATTAATTAAAGGTTCTACGATAGATATAGGACTACCATCAACATGAAATCTTTTAAAAAAAATACCACAAGTTTCAGGAGATGGGTAATAAAAATTACCAAAACCTTGCCAAATAACTATAAAATCACCAGTTTCTCTATTCATAGCAATAGAAGGATTTATTTGATCACCTGGTAAATTATTACCATCATTATTAACTGCAAATCTTGGACCTAAAGGATTTCCATTTTTATCAAAACTACCTCCTATTATATCCCAAGTCCCATTTCTAAAAACTTGCCAAACTAATACATAATTACCGTTTTTATCCATAGCAGAAACAACATGAGATACTTTTTGAGAAGAAGGTAGATAAATATTGTCAATATTAATATTTAATTTAAAATTACCAGTAGGAGCTTGACAATTTTCAACTTCTTCATAAGTAGAAGATTGAATAACCCAAAAACCTGATTCTGTAGCAACAGTATCAATATAACTATCTAAACCAAAAGTATCATCATTAAAGGCAAAAGGGGTATTAAGATTACTTGGACTAAAAAGTTTTAAATATGAATCATTAGCATCTAATTCAGATTGAGATATTTTTATTCTTTGCCCAGCTTGTACATAAAACTTAAAAGTTTGAGGTTGATTTGAAAGAGTAAGTGTAATTTGATCATCTATAGGAATTAAACCTGCTTTAATAGGTGTTATTGGATTAGAACAAGCTTTTGTTCTAAATTTAAATTTTTTCTTTTTTTCTAATTTTTGTTTAATTTTTTCATCTTTTATTTTTTTCTCTTCATCAAGTTCTTTTTTTGTATTTTGATTATAATTTTTTAAATCTATTTTATAGCTTGCTGCTTTTGTATTAAAATTTTTATTTTCATTATTTATAAAACTTGAGTTTATATTGTTATTTAAACTACAAGATAATGTAAAAATACCTAATGTAACAAATAATGATTTAAATTTATTTACATTGTTTTTTTTCATTTTTTACCTCTTTTTTAATCTTAACTGAATTGTCTGAACTGTGATTCACGAACGATTAAGGTGATTTCCAAATGATTCGTATTGCTACTATGATTTTTTAAAAAAATAGTAAAATGTATCACAACAATATCATCTTAATCTCAAAAATCATCTGTACATCAAAGTTCAAGACGTTTAATTTGTTTCATTTGCACTCAAAACATTTATGTCTTCCCTTAATTTTTCTATAAATTCTTTTACATTAATATTTTCTACAAAAAGGTAAAAAATATCTGCTTTGTTTGGATAATAAGAACCATATAGTTTCTCCGCTTCAGCCTTTTCATATTCTAGTTGGGCTTCAGATTTTGTAAGAGCAGAATCTGTAGTTTCTAATGTTTTTACGTTATAATCTTTTATGAGTTTGTTTAAATTATTTATATCTGAGCTAGTAAGTGATTTGAAGATTTTACTCTCAAAACTCTCTGCTCGGATTTTTTTTTCGCTTTTAAAAAACAAAGTTATGTAAGCGTTACGGGTTCCTTCTTTTACATCTTTTATAATATCAAATTTAGGGCTATTAGAGCCACTGCTAATAAACTCTGCTTTTATTTGTTCTGTGGTTATAGGTTTAATATTAGAAGGCATAAAAGTATTACTATAGCTTGTACTAGATTGTTGAGATGGATTATTTATAACAATATTAGTTATAGGTTTATTTTCTTTTATTATTTCCTGTTTTATTTCTTTTTTTTCTTCTGTTACAGGTAAAGGATTTAGTTTTTCAGAAGATTTTTCAGAAATTGGTACAACAGGAGCTATAACTTCTTTTTTGATTTCATTAGTTTTTATTTCCTTTATATCTTTTTTTGAAACAACCTCAATTTTATTTTGCTGTTGCCACATACAAGATGTGAGAAATAGTAGTAATATTATTTTTTTCATTTTAAGGTAGAACTCCATATTGCTCATCAACTCTAATTTTTTCAAAAAAATCAAATTCTCTAAGTTTTACAGAAAATTCTATTACATTACTATCTAAAATAAAATAAAACATATCATAAAGATAGGATACTTTATAATTTGGTATAGCATTTTTTAGTGTTTCCTGAGATTTATCTATTTCTTCTTCTGTTGAATTTCCTAAGAGAGAATTTATTCTCAAATTTGCATTTTTTTTATAATAAGAAATTAAATTGTTTAGTTTAGTTAAATCAACTGAAGGATCTAAGGAGTAAAAAACATTTGTATTTTTATTAAATTTAATTTTTTTATTATGATAAAAGCTAGAAAATATACTATTTACATTAAACTCTTTATTAAGAACTCCTGGTATAGGAGCTATTACGGGGTTTTTAATTACTATAAAAGGAGGTTCTGTATTTGTTTGTATTGGTTGAGGATAAAAAGAAGATAAGTTATTTACTCCATTTCCAACATTAGAAGGTGTAGAAGTAGGTAATGGAGTTTTATTATTTTCTGCACTACCAGTATTTTCTTGTGTTTTTAATATTCCATTAGTTTTTTCAGGTTCTTTTACAGGACTAAGAATTGCTGTAGGTGTAGGTATAACACTTTTAACTACTATAGGTTCTTGTGTTTTTGCAATAACAGCTTCTTTTTTAGGTTCTTCTATTTTTTTAGAATTTTCTAAAATTAGATTATTACAACCTAATAAACTTGTTATTATTAATATTAAACTTAATTTTTTGCTTTTTTTCATTTTTCTAACCCTAATTAATGAGAGTCTCTCTCAGGTAAAACATTTGATTCTCTTACATATTCAAGCTTTCTTAAAGATTCTATTAGTTCTTTTGCATTTAGCTCTTTTATATATATATAATAAGAAGAGCCTTTATTAATAACATCATAATTATAATTAGCTTCTAAACTTAATTCTTCTTCTCTAGCTTTTTCTTCGGACATACTTCCTAATCCACCTAAAATTTGTGTTATACTAGAAAAAGAATTAATAATTTTATTAACTTCAGATGTATTAATAGAACATAAAAGAGAATAAAATTCTTTTTTTTCAAAGTTATATCTTATTTTATATTCATCTTTAAATATTAAATTTATTACCCCTGTTTGTAACCCTTCCATAATAGGAAAATTTGTACTATAAGGATTAGGGTTAGGAGTTGAATAACTACAGCTTGGGATACCACCACCAGTAGAAGCTCCACAACCTAAAAGTTTAGGTTTAATATTACTAAAATCAGGAGGTTGAGCTGGTTTTTCATCAATGCAAGAAGATGTTTTAGGTGTAGAAGTAGGAATAGGCTCAAAAGAGGATATATTATTTACTCCATTACCTACATTAGAAGATGTAGGCGTTGGTATGGAAATAACGCTAGAATTTTCAGGCTTTCCATCTGTTTTTATTTTTATATCTTGTGTAATGCTATTTTTAGGCTGTTCAGTTGGTTTTATGCTTTCAATAATTTTAGGAGATTCTATTTTTATAGGTGTAGGAGATATACTTGCAATAATTACAGGTTCTTGTGTTTTAGAAATAACAATATTTTTTTTAGGTTCTTCTATTTTTTTAGTACTTTCTAAAATTATATTATTACAACCCAATAAACTTGTTATTATTAATATTAAACTTAATTTTTTACTCTTTTTCATTTTTAATGAGCAATCCCTATAACTGGAGATAGATTTGATTCTCTAACATACTCTAATTTTCTTAAAGATTCTACCAATTCCTTTGCATTTACATCTTTTATTACTAAAGTATAAATAGATTTAGAATTACTATAATCATTTTGTTGTTCTTTTTCCAAAGATAATTCATCTTCTCTAGCTTTTTCTTCAGATAAATTAAGATGTGAATCAATAATATTTATATTAGAATAATTTTTTATAATTTTATTTAGTTCAGATGTATTAACAGAACATATAAGTGAGTAAAATTCGTTTTTAGGTAAATTGTATCTTATTTTATACTCATCTTTAAATATTAATTCTACATCTCCAGTTTGTAAACCATCAGGTGTAGGTAAAATTCTGTTATAAACAAAATATAATTTTTTCCCATAATAAAAAGAACTCTCTGGCATACTAAAACATCCAGCAGAATTAGGTTCACCTGAAATTGCAGCACAACCTACTATAGGTTCAGTAGTTTTGTTAAAAGTAACAGGAACTGGTTTTTCATCAATACATGAAGATTGTTTATTGGTAGAGGTATTAATAGGCTCAAAAGAAGATATATTATTTACTCCATTTCCAACATTTGAAGGTGTAGAACTAGGAATAGGGGTAAAAATTACTTTGTTATTTTCTGCACTACTAGTATTTTCTTGTGTTTTTAATATTCCATTAGTATTTTCAGGTTCTTTAGACGGAGCAGAAGTTAATGTAGGTGTGGGGATTATGCTTTTAACTATTACAGGTTCTTGCATTTTAGAAACAGTAACTTCTTTTTTGGTGTCGTCTATTTTTTTAGAGTTTTCTAAAACAACACTGTTACAACTAAATAAAACTGTTGTACCTATTAATAGACTTAGTTTTTTACTTTTTTTCATTTTTTTACTCCACTTAAAAATTAAAAGCCACCATAAACATAAACATTAGGTTGATACAAATAACCATTAACATTGTAATATACTCCTGTATTTGAAGCATTTAAGTATTGATTATAAACATTATTTGCAATATTTTTTGTGAAAGGAATAGATGGTTTCATTTTACCAGCTATCCCTTGAACATTTGTATAAGTTACATTACCATTTTTCCAAATTTGATAACCCCAACTATAAACACAAGACCTATTATAGGTTTGAAATTTTACATTATTAACACCATTTGGAATTTGTACAATTTTATCTTCTTTATAATTAGCAGTAAACGCCACAGGTTCTGTAGGTTCTAATCCTGCATATCCATAGCCAAATGTTACATCTGTTTTAAAATCAGAATTAAAAACTCTTACATATCCATTTGTTCCATTCATTTTTAAGGCTAACCTTAAAGCATTATACATATTTAACATCATTCCATTTGGAACTTTAAAAGTAAAATCATGTTCTCTTCTTGGACCCATAGGGTAATCTGTATTTATCGGAGTACCTGAATGAACAATAAGATTTTTTACTTTATCTACACTACTAGAATTCATTGTTTTAAGATCATCCCTTGCATTAAAAAGAAGTGATGCCACAGAACTTACCATAGGAGCCGCAAAAGAAGTGCCAGATTGATTCATATAATAGGATTTTGGTGGTAAATCTTGATTTCCATTAGTTAATATTATACTTTCAGCAGGAGCAGTAATATCTACTCTTTTACCCCATTTAGAACCTGTCATTTCTTCAGATGTGCTAAAACCAGTTTCAAACCATCTATTATTTACATTTCTTGCACTACCACCTACTACCAATGCAGAAGAAGTAATATTTTCCATTCCACTTGCAGTTCCTATTTTATCACCGTAGTTTCCTGCTGTTATAACAACTAAAATACCATTATCCCTTGCTAATTCTATAGAATCTCTTATTTCTTGGGATAAATTTTCAATTGGTTCTGATGTTTTTGGATAACCTGTAGGGTAGGATGAAGTAGCTAAAAGAACAGACATAGATATATTTACAACTCTTATTGGAGATATTGTATGAGAAGGATTATAAGTATTTCTAATATAATCTAAAGCTATTTTTACATCTTTTATAGAATGAGTATTTACAGGAACAATCTCAACATTTGGCATAACAGTAACATTATCAGATTTTATATAAGAGTTTAAACCAACAATCCCTTTTGTATCATAAGGTGCACCTATTACACTGGCAACCATAGAACCATGATAATATTTATTTGTTCCTTTATCATTAATTTGAGCATCTGTAGCAGATGAGCAACCAGCATCTGTACAAAGTGTTTTATCAACATAATTAGGAATATCATCACCAACAGTAACAAAACCTTTATCTATTACAGCTATTTTTGCAGGTTTTATTTTTTTATTTGGGTCTGTTGTAGCATCATTTTCTGTTTTTATAAGATTCCATGCCAAATCTGCATTTATTCTTGAATACCAATACCTAAAAGCTTCATTTACACCTATTGATGTATTAACAGATGCTGTATCAAATTTTGAATTTAAACCATCTTTAAAAATTTCTTCATTATTAGGTATATCAGGTTTTACAGGGTCTGTATCACTAAAATCCGAAGTTCCTTCTGGCAAAAGATTAATTTCTCTTACTACATTAAAAGCTCTCATTTCATCTACAAAGGATTTTATATCAGAATCATTTATTACAAGTGTATAACTAGAACCCCTATTAGAGTAATCATATCCGAACTCTTGTTCAAGAGATTGCTCTTCTTCCAAAGCTTTCTGCTCTGTCATTCCTTCCAAACCACCCAAAACATCATTTATTTTGTAGTGTTTTAACAAATTATTTATTTTATTCATTTTTTCATCTTCAAGATCAGGTGAGCCTTGCACAGAAATTACAAATTTTTTATGTGTAGGGGCATTATTATTATTATTGTTGCTATTAGCATTACTATTAGAAGAATTACCTGGTGGGTCTTGATGCCCATTTTCAGGTCTTAACCTTATTTTATATTCATCTTTAAAAACCAAAGAAACATAACCATTTCTTACACCTTCAGGAACAGGATTTGCTGTACTATAGGGCATATTTAATTTTTTACCATAAAAAAAAGAACTCTCAGGCATTCCTGCTTCTTCAAAAGATACTCCTACAGAACTCCCAGCAGGAGGAGGAGAAGGCTCAGCATCAGATTTTGTAGAAAAACCTCTTTCCTGAGGGCAATCTATATCCTTTTCAGGGTTTCTTGTATTTTCAGAAGAAATTCTTAGATCTTTTGAACCTACATATTTCTCCGATAAATTATTTTTTTGAATATTTTCACAACTTACAAGACTAGCTGAAAGGATTAATGAAACTAAAATACTTTTTTTCACTATAATCACCAAATTAATTTATATAACAAAAATAAGTTTATATTTAATGTAAATCTCTTCATAATAAAATCATATATTCTTTTGTTAATTTGTCAATATCCAAGATTAATTAAAAATTTAATAAAAATTTAAAAATATTTTAATTATATATTTCTTAAAATATAGTATAATGACCTAACCTAACCTAATGCTATTTTTTTGAATAAATATTAAATATTAATTAAGTAAAATTCACTCAAACTTATTAAAATTAATATAATTAGGAATTTTATATATTTAACATAAATTTAATAAATAATGTGGTAATTTTATCCTTGTTTTAATAAATAATTGAAATTCAATTTTTTTTATATTACAATTAGTTTAATAAATTAAATTCTATCTCTTCAAAATTACTATCTTTATATTTAGAAAGATTAAAAGTATGAAAAAAATTAATTTTTTAGTTACTAGCAGTATTATTACTCTTTTTGGTTGCCAAAATTTTAACAATGTATTAACAAATAAAATAATTAATGAAAGAGTTCCTTTTAAAAAAAATTCCATACAAGATGATGATTTAGGAATAAAATATACAGGAAATTGGTTGTATCATTCTCCAAATACAGAAACAGGTTCAGATCCAAAAACAAATCCATCTGTTCCTCCAAAAGGAACAGATGATATAGTAAATTCTTTTCCCAAAGCTTATGTAGAAGCAACGCAAAGTGGCTTTGTAGCAAAAACACAAATTCAAGAATCAACAAATTTAGGAAGTATTTCTTTTTCAAAAACAACAGATAACAATGCTTCAGAAAAAGAATTAAAAGTAACAAATGGTTTTTATGAAATATCAACTAATTCAATATCTATTTATTCAATGATAAGTAAAATAGGTGATTTAGGCTTTGATTTTGATGCTCAGAATACATTTAAAAAATCTAATGGTTTAGATGTAACTATTCAGGAAACAAATATTGTAAATAATTATAATGTACTTAGAAGTTTAAAATATAATAATGAACTACAAGGATATTTACCTAATAACTGGAAAATAAAAGATGGTTATTCTTACAATTTCAACAAAGATAAAAACAATTTTATTACTTTTGAATTTACTGGTACAAATGTAGAAATATATACAAGAGTTGGGCCTTCACCTGGTTGGAACGATGTAAAAATAACTCTTATAGAAGAAGAAACACAGGGGTCTAATATTTTTAACGAAAATAACCCTTCAAAAGTAAAAGTTTTTACAAATGGAGGTGGATTACAACCTATAATAAATCATAATAAGCCTTTTAAAATAAATGGATTAAAATTAGCAAATTACAAGGTAAAAATAGAATCAGCAAATTATAGTAAAAGTGGTATTTTTGATGAAAAATATATGTTTGCTTTTGATAAAGCTATTGTTTATCCAGCATTACAAGTTCCTATAAATTCAAACAATTATGTTTTTAGAGCTTCAAAATATAATTCGGCAGGAATTATAAATCTTATATTAAAAGATAAAGACCACAATATAATTCAAACAAAATTAGTTGACCTTTATTCACCAAATCCAATTACAACTGAAGAAATTTTTTCAGATACTAAAATTTTTGACAAAAACGATAGTTATTTTTTAACAATAGAAGCAACAGGAGAAAAAAATCCAGCTTCATCAGGTTATGAAATGAAAATTTTAGATTTTGCTGAATTACCAAATATAGGAACTACTTTTGTTGGAGATGAACTTACACTTTTTTTCAAAAAGGCCCCAGAATTTGGAAAAATGTATCTTTATATTGATGGAGTAAGACAACCTAACCCAATAGATTTGAATTCAAGTACCCCATTATATGAATCTTACAGAGTTTTAGGTATTCCTGTAAAAGACGTTACCAAACCAAATGATAAATCACATTCTTTTTCTTTAGTCTCAGCTTACGATTTGAATTTACAAACAGGAAAATTTGGTGGTAATTTAGATGCTTTTAATAGTATTCCACATAGTGCAGAATTCAATTTTTATGCTTCAAAAAATGGTTTCGTAAAATATTACGGTGTAAAAAATCCTGATAGTGGTATAGTAAAGTTAAAACTTTACCAAACTAATGGAAATAATTATACTTTATTAAGTACAAAAGAACTTGATTTATTTAGACCGTCAACATCTTCAAAATCAGACATAAGTCAACCTGATTTATTGAATGTAACTGCTGGTTTAAATTATAGTCTTATTATTGAACCATCTTATTCAAAAAATCCAAATTCTTCTGGCTATAACATAGATGTAGATAAAATCTCTGTTGTTGAAAATGATACTAATAATGCTCCAACTATAGCTGATAATATTTGTGAACCTTAGTCTAAACTTTGATGTTGTAACAAGAAGTTGTATAAATAATTAAACTAATAACGCTATTTTTTTAATCTTAAGGTATTATTATAATAAAAACAAAAGGTTAAAATTAAAAGTTATTATGAAAAAAAAATTTCTTTTAGGTGTTTTACTCATAAGTACCACATCTTGTAATAAAATACTAAATAATATTATAGAAGATGCTATAACAACAATATCAACTAGAAATGATATTTTTAATCAGTTATCTACAAAAAACTCTGATAATACATCTTATACTATAAATTTATCTAATGTAAAATCAGTTGAAACTTTGGGAAATAATGATGGTATTCTAAATCAAAATGAAATATCAGAAGTAACTTTTTCTTTTACTTTGAAAAATAATATTGTAGAAAAAAAAACAGAGCCTACTACTAATACTAAAATAGAAAGTAAGGAGAATAAAATAGATAAAATAGAGAATGATAAACCAGATTTTGTAATAGCTGCTAATAATCCTGATTATTTAAAAATAAAAATAATTAATGAAAGTAGTTTTATAAAGTTTAATACTACAGAATTTGAAGTTTCTAATCTAAGTAAAATAGAATCTCCAAGTATAAAATTAGAAGTTAAAAATGTTGGTCAAGTTACTAAAAAAGCTCCAATATCTATTATAATAACTGATAATAATGGTAATACAACAAATATTAAAGCTGAATTAATAATTTCACCTATAAATAATAAATTTACTGTTAGTGATTGGAATATACTTGATTATTATGGAAATAATGATAATATTGCTAATAGAGGTGAAAATATTCATATTTATCCTGTTTTAAGAAATTCTGGTAAATCTCCAACTAACAATATTTTAGCAACATTAACTTTTAAAGAAAATACTCTTTTGGAGTTTTCTCAATTAAAAAAAGAATTTAATTATAAAAAAATAAAAGCTTTTTCTGAATCTATTGAAAAAGAAGATGAACCTATAAATATTAATATAAGCAAGAATTTTATCCCTAATACTTATATAAATGCAAAATTAGAAGTAAAAGATGATTTTGAAAATCATTGGGAAGAAGATGTTAGTTTAAAAGTAGAAAAAATAGCTAATGAGTTAGCTATAAAAAAATTAGAATATTTAGATGAAAATGGTAATCAAGATTTTTTACCAAATAGAGGGGAAAGAGTTAGATTAAGAGTTACTTTAGAAAATAAAGGTACTTCTCCAACTAATGATTTATTAGTAACTATGAATAAAAAAGATAAACCTTTAGTAATAACTAAAAATATGATGGATATTAAAAAATTTGGAGCTAATAGAGAATCTTCTTTATCAGAAAATTACTCTGTTTTTGAATTACCTATAAATTCTATTGTAGGAGAAGGTTTCCCTGTTTCATTTAAAATAGAAGATGATTTTAATAATAGTTGGAATGATTTAAGATTAATAAATGTAGCACCAAGTGGCTATAATTTATCTATAACAAAAATGGATATTGAAGAAATAACTTCTACAAATAATAAAAGACGTTTTAAAATTACACCTTATTTTAGAAATATTGGCGTATCAAACTCAGAGTTAAATTTTGTGTCTGCTTTAGTTGCCAATGAAGATGCTGAAATTATAGAAAAAAAATTAGATACTTTCATTACTTCTATAAAAAGAGGTGAAATACAAAAAGTATCTAATAGTTTTATTGTACAAATTAATACGGATAAAAAATTTAACTTAAAAATACCAATAATTTTTTATTTAGAAAATAAATTTGAAAATAAAAGTGAAATTTTATATAATTTAGATGTTTTTTAACTAATAAAAATTATTTAAGCAACATTTTTCTATAAAATTATCATTTAAATAAGGTTTAAAAACTTTTTCATAATAATCTTCTTTATAAGCTAAATTATTAGGGTAAATTTTATCCTTGTATTTATAAAGTAAATCTATAGACCAAAAAATAGATTCATTATCACAAATTCCTTTTATAATTCTATTAATCATTTCATCAAATAAAGTAAATTTCCAACATATTTTATGTTCAAATTTTTCTAAAATTTCTTCTGTAAAATACATACCTGAATTTATAGTTAGTTTTTCCCAATCTATATAATTTTCAAATTCTTTTATAAAATCTTCTGTCCAAGGAAAATATAAATTTTCACTTGCAAAATCCCAATCAATATTATCTACATTTTCTCTTATAAAGGATATAAAAGAGTTATATTTTTTATTTAAAGGTATAATACCATTTTTAAATTTAATTTTATCTTGATACTTATATAATGATTGTGATTTTATTTTTACCCCTTTATTTTTAAAAACTTGTTCCCAATCTAAATATGCTTCGAATTTATCAAGAATTTCTTCAGACCAAGGTAAGTTTTCTTTTTTGCTTAAATTACACCAAGATAATTTATCTTTATATTTATATAAAAGCTCTAAAGTCCATGTAACACAATCAGATTGACTTATAGCATACCAATTAATATTATTTTCAAATTTCTCTAAAAATTCTTCAGTTAATACTACGCTATCACAAAAGGAGCTAGATTTTAAGCTATCAAATAATAATGTTTTTGTATAATCATCTAATTCATCTAAATTATTATTTAAAGCGTTTTTTGATATTATTTTTTGATAAAAATATGCTATTTCATCAGGTATATTTCCTTTTAAAATCATTTTTTCTTCTTTTTTATTTATTTTATCATAATAAGATTTTCTTTTGTTTTTAATAAATTCAATTTTATCTTTGTATTTTTCTAAAAAATCTTTTGATATAGGAAATAGAGGATTACATAATAAAAGTTCCCAATTTAGTTTTTCAGAATATTTTTCAATTATTTCTCTTGAACAATAAAAACCTAAAGATATATCTTCCCAACTCCATTTATCTTCATATATTTCAAGAATATCAATCTCAAAATTCATACCTACATTTTTAGATAAAATTTTCCAATTCCATTTATTTTTAAAAGTTTCTAATAGATCATAATCCCAATCTATTTTAGTGTTATAGCTTAAACGAGAAAAATCTATTTTATCTTGATATTTTTTTATTTGTTTTTTAGAAAAAATCACTTCCATTGAGTTAAAAACTATTTCCCAATCTAGTTTATGCTCAAATTTTTCTAAAATATCTTTATCTAAAGCTTTAGAACTAAAAAAATTCCAGTCAATTTTATCTTGTAATTTTGTTATAAATTCTAAAGAAACTTCTTTGTCATAAGCATAACTAAATTCATACCAATCAATATATTCTTGAAACAATATTAGAAACTCTAAAGAAAAGTTATTGGCATAATAATAACTTAATAATTTCCAATTCAAAGATTCTTTATTTTTATCTATCCATTTAATAATAAATTTAGCTTTTAATAATGATTCTGACCTAAAAATAATATTTATATTACTAAAAAAATTTATTTTATCTTGATTCTTTTCAATAAAATTTGGATAATTTGAAAAAGGAGCTAAATGCAAATCATTAAGATCAATTTCATTTTGATATTTCTCTATAGTATCTATTAAAAAAGAACCTGATATTTTTCTATTTGTAGTTAATAAATTCCAATTCCAATACTTTATATATTTTTCTAAAAGATATCTATTATAATTTATATTTATATTAAGACTTATATAATTCCAATCTAAATTATTTATATTTTCATCAATAATTCCCTCTTTATATTCGAAGTTATTTATTATTTCATCAGATAAATTAATCTGTCTTTCAATTTTTTTAAATAAAACAACTAATTCGTTTAATAATTTGTTGGAAATATTCAAATTATCTAAATTATAAAATATATATTTATTTAGTAAAAAAGGGGAAGAGTAAACTCCCAAAATTAAATACCTAAAATATTTTTTTATTCTTTTTTCATTCCAATCAATTCCTTTATTTTTAATTAAATAATGTGATACTAATTTATTCAAAAAAGTATCTAAAATATCATCTGTCCATTTAATATTTTTATTCTGACTAATTAACTTCCAATTTAATTTATGTTTGTATTTTTCCAATAACTCTTTGGTTAATGGATAATGTAATGAGATAATTTTTAAAAAAAAGCCTTGATGTTTTTTAAAAATTTGGATTAATTTTTCTTCATTTGTAATTTGTTCCATTTAGTAGTTTTTTGTAATAAAAAACTTAAAAACTTTTAATTTGTATTTTTATAATAGTATATTTTTAATTATAATTCAATATCTTTTATCTTATTATAAATTATTTCTAACTTAAAAGATATTTATCAACCCACTTGGGAATTTTACTATCATGATAAATAACTATTTTGCCTTCTTCTACTTCTAAAATTAATTTACTCTTAATACCAGAATTATCGAATATAAAACTTCTAAAGGAGCTTTTTACTGCTTTTTTTAATAAATTTAAAGATTTATAATAGCGTTCTATTATTTTATCTTTACTAACATAATGTCCATCTAATTTAACTCTTTGTTCCACTCTACTTATATTAATTTCTTCTGACTCAGTTCCTACAAAATATAAATAAGTTTTATAACCTTTGCTTTTAGCTAAATTTAAAACATCTATTTTAGACTTATGAGACATAACTGTTTCAAAACTAATTTTTTTATTTTGATTTATAAGTATTGTTCTAATAAAATCTACAATTAATGCGGATTCATAAGAATTTGGAGAAAAACTTTTTAAATAAGTATTTTCTAGTTCTAATGTTAGAGGATAATTTTCGTTTTTTGCCTTTTTATATAAACTATGATTTTCAATAAAATTATAAAAATATTCTTTATTTAAATCTTTTAAATCTATAAATTTTGCTAAATCTATTTTAGATTTTAATTTTAATTCTTTTTCTAAATTATCTGCATTTAAGTATATTCCTGTATCAAAATTTTTACTTATTTGATTGAATATTGTAGATTTACCAGAACCATTTGGACCAGCAAACATTCTTAATCTACAACCTTTAAGGTAATTCGATTTTACTTCCAACTTTTACTTTTCTTCTTTTATCTAATTTTATATTAGTTTTTATTATTTCTCCTGAAGGTGTTTCTTTTATAACAAAATCACCTTTTAAATAGCTTATTTCTATATTGTTTTGTTTAGCATTTAAAAAGGCTTCACTAGTAGCCAATTCCGCTATATCACCTAATTTTTTATGATGTTTTTTAGTATCTTCTATATAATTAAGGTATTTTAATTTTTCCATACACATTTATATAAATTGTAAAATATTTATCTATATAAAATAAATTATATCAAAAAAATAGAATCTTAAAGTTATATCAAAAATTATTTTCTATAAAATTATCATTTAAATAAGGTTTAAAAACTTTTTTATAATATTTAAATTATAATTCAATCCATTTTTTCTAAATTTCCTATTCTTAAAAACATTTCAGTAAACATCTGTATATCAAAAAGAAAATTTTGTACTTTTTTAAATTCATTATCAGTATGTCCTGTATATTCTTCTCCAGGCATTGAAGGACCAAAAGAAACTCCATTTATTAATTGTTTAGCGGTTGTTCCTCCACTTGTTGAAATAGGTTTTGCTTCTTTTCCAGTTACTTCTCCAAAAACATTTAATAAAGTATTAATCCAGTTTCCTTTTATATCTCTATACATATAATTACCAGTAGATACTTCAAGCTTAAAAGTACTATTATGTTCTTTTTTATATTTAGCTAATTTTTCTTCTATTTCTTTTTTTAATTCTAAAGGTTCTTTACCTTTTGGTGCTCTTAGGTTTACTGCTAGTTCAAACTCACCATTAATATTATTTAAATAAGTTACAGAAGTAGTTAAAGGTCCCATAAAATCATCTTTATAATCTATCCCTAATTTTTTACCATAAAAATCTAAACCAAAATTATTATTTACATAATCTATAGCTTCTTTTATATTATTTTTTTTAAAATTAATATCTTTATCAAGTTCTTTAATAAATAAACATAATAATGGGATGGGATTTATACCATTTTGAGGAGAAGCAGAATGAGCTGATTTACCTTTTATTTGCAAATTAAGCGACCCATTTTTTTCTATTGTAGTAGAAATTTTAAAATTATTTCCATTTTCACTGATAAATTTTGTAGCTATAGAGTTAATTTTATTTTCTAATAATTGTGTATTTTCTGACAAAATATTTGCAACAGAAGTCGAAGGAATTTGATTATAGGCTAATCCACCAGTTATATTAACTATTTCAGCTCCTTTTTCTTTTACTTCTTTAAGTGGGAAAAAAGTTTTTATTACTCCAAACCCTTTTTCTGCTGTAACTACTGGATAAGAGCTATCAAGGACTATATTATAATCAGGTAATTTATTAGTTTTTTTGAAATATTCTATTCCTTCACCACTAGTTTCTTCTGTAGTTTCTATTAAAAGACGAATAGAACGTTTAAGTTTTAAGTTGTTTTCTTTTATAAGTTTCATAGCAAAAAGAGTTACAACAATAGAGCACTTATCATCTTCAGTTCCTCGTCCATAAATTTTTTCATCAATTACTGTTAATTTGTAAGGGTTTAATTTTGTACCATCATTAAGTACCCATTTACTTTCATCAGTAGGAACTACATCTGCATGAGTATAAACTCCAAAAGATTCTTTACCAGAACCTTTAAGTGTTACTTCAAATATCCTATTATCTATATTTTTATACTCTAATCCAAAATCTTTAGCTATTTTTTCTATAGCTTTACCAAATCTAATAATTTCAGGGTTTTGATATTGTGGTAAATCATTTTTTTTATAAGTAGGAATAGCTACTAGTTCTGTGAGTATTTTTATTAAATCATCTTTATAAGAAATTCTTGCATAAATTCCTAATAATCTATATATATTTATAAAATCATCTTGAGAAGAAATTTTACCATTTTTAAACAATTTAATAGAATTTAAAAGATTAGGGCTAGCTTTTTTTTCAATATGCTTTAAAAAATCCTTAAAGTTAGAGAATTTATTTTTTTCATTTAAATTAATTAAAGAAGAAATTTCTTCTTTTTTTATTGTATCAGCATTAGCCGTTCCATAATAATTAATAGTAAATAAAAAGCTTAAAGATAAAGTAATTTTTTTAATAAAATCTGCTTTGAACATAATTTCCCGATTTTTCGCAATAATATTATCTAAAATCATAACTATAAAATTCCCCTCTCTAATAACTTAGAAAGGGGGAATAGTTTGAGTTAAACATTAAGAGTAGATGTACAAAACAATGGGTTTGATACTAATATTTTTCGTAAAAAACGTATTTTTGTACACCCTCTATTTAAAAATTTATTTATGCCCAAAATGTTTATTAACAGCATCTAAAGACTCATCAAGAATTGAAATAATTTTTTCACATTCTTCTTTGCTAATAGTATAAGGAGGAGTAACTCTGATAACATTACCAAAAAGTCCACCTTTACCTATTAATAAGCCTCTTTTTCTGGTTTCTTCCATCATCATACCAGCTTCTGCTGAAGCATATTCTTTGGTAGTTCTATCTTTTACTAATTCCATACCTAAAAGAAGACCTCTACCTCTTACATCTCCAACAATAGAATGTTTTGCCATTAAAGATTTTAAACCATCTTTTAATACATCTCCCATTTCTTTTGCTTTTGCCATAAGATTTTCTTCATCTATTATTTCAACTGTCATAGCAGCTTGTAAAGCTTGATAAGGATCTCCTCCAAAAGTATTAAAATGTATTTTCCCTTTTAAGGCTTCTGAGAGTTCTTCTTTCATAACTACAGCACCTACAGGAGCTCCACTACCTAAACTTTTTGCCATAGAAATCATGTCTGGGGTAACTCCACTTTGATAAATAGCAAAGAAAGAATCTCCTGTTCTTCCTATACCAGCTTGAACTTCGTCACTGATATACATACCACCATATTTTTTACAAATGTCATATACTTTTTTATGATATTCTACAGGAGGATCAATAAAACCACCTACACCCATTATAGGTTCTACAATTACACCTGCTATTTTACCATTGGTTGCGGTTAAAATAACATCTTCTACATCTTTTGCACATTCTAATCCACAAGAATTTCTTTCTTTACCAAAAGGACAACGATAGCAATCAGGTTGTACCGCATGAACAGTACTAGCAAATGGTTGAGCTTTAAATTTCCAATTAGAGTGACCACATAATGATAAGGTTACATTGGTACCTCCATGATAACCATGTCTTAAAGAAATCATAGTATCATTTCCTGTGGCATTTCTAGCAGCCATTACAGCATATTCATTAGCTTCTGATCCAGAATTAGAAACAAATACACGAGATAAACCAGGTGCATGTTTTAAAAGATTTTCGGCTAATCTTACTACAGGTTCTGTTAAATAAATAGTTGGACCATGTTGTATATCGTCATTATCAAATTTATCTTTTAGAGCTTGTTTAATTTTAGGATGATTATGTCCTATAGAAATAGAAACGATACCGCCAATACAGTCAATATATTCTTTCCCTTCTGCATCATATACTTTACATCCTGTAGCTTTCACCAAATGAAGAGGCTCAGAATAGTAGTGGAAAATACTATGAGAGAGAGATTTTTTTCTTCTTTCAATTAATTCTTTTGTTTCCATTTTTTTTACTCCATAAAATAGTTAGAAGTTAAGAGTTAGAAGTTAGAAGTTTTTATTGAATTTGATTTTATATTTAATTTGTATCAGTATAGATAAAACATTTATTAAAAAGGAATTTATCTAAGTTTTAATATCCAAAGTCTTTTAACTTCTAACTTCTAACTTCTAACTCAATAAATGACTATAAACATTAACTGTATCTTTTGCTATAATATCCCAGTTATATACATTTAAAACTTTATTATAAGCATTTCTTCTAATTTGATCGGCATAATTAGGGTTATATAAATATTCTAAAATACCCCAAGCTAAAGAGTCTGAATTTCCTACATAAGTTTTTAAACCTGTATAACCATGATCTACAATTTCACCCAAACCACCAGTATCTGAAACTACAATAGGTGTTCCAGAAGCCATACCTTCAATTGCAGTAATACCAAATGGTTCATATAAAGAAGGAAAAACAGCTACATCAGAAACTCTAAAAAGTTTTTGTAAGTCTTCATCACTCATAAAACCTACAAAATCAACTTTGTCATCTATTCCCATCATTTCAACTCTAGCTCTAAGTGAATCTAACATTCCACCTTTTCCAGCAATAACAAATCTAACATCTTGATAATTTTGTAAAACTTTTAAAGCCGCATCAGATAAAACTTGGAAACCTTTTTCTGGAACCATTCTTCCTACAGACATAACTAATTTTTCATGGTCATAAGCAAACTTTCTTCTGAAACTCCATTGATCAAAATTAAAGTTAAATTTTTCTGCTTCTACGCCATTTGGTAATACAAAAAGTTTTTTAGATGGTAATCCAAAAATACTTTCTAATTCATTTTTCATATAATAACTACATACAATAGTTCCTCTAGATTCATAATTTAAGAGCCATTCCATACTATGTATATAATTTTGAAGTTCATTATGAATTCCGCTCCATCTTCCATGTTCTGTAGCATGAATAGTTGTAATTAAAGGAACTCCAAAAGCTCTTTTTAAGGTAATACCAGCATGAGCTACTAACCAATCATGAGCATGAACAAAATCAAAGTATTCTTCTTTTATAAGTCTTGTAGCATGTTCTAACATACCAAAGTTTAATTGCATTATTTCATCAATAAAATTAAGATGTTTTGGTCTGAAAGATTTTACTCTATAAACTTTTATACCATTCCACACTTCAAATTCAGGAGAACCTTCACTATCAGCAGTAATAACATGAATATCATGTCCTGCTCTTACCAAAGCAGCTGCTAATTCTTCTACGTGCCTAGCTAAGCCTCCAACTACCCTAGGTGGAAACTCCCATGAAAGCATTAAAATTCTCATTTTTTTACCTCAATAAAATATACTTAAAATTTTTCAGGCGGTGGAACTTCTATATCGTGCTTGCTTCCTAAAAGCCTGAAATTAGAAGCAACTATAATAAAAGACTCTTTACTTTGTCCTTTTTGATCTTTCCACTTTTTAAATTCTAATCTTCCTTCTATACCAACAAGTACGCCTTTTCTTAGGTACTCATTAGCAACTTCAGCAAACTTACCCCAAACTTCGATCTTAAACCAATCAGTTATATCATCTAGGTCATGTGATTTTTTGGGTCTATTTACGGCCAAACTGAAAACTGTTTGTATTTTACCACTTTCGTAATACGTTATTTTAGGTTGTTGCCCTACTCTTCCTACAAGAATAACGGTATTTATCATTAATTCTTTTTTTATCTGAACAAAATAATAATGTTCGTTAATTTTATCATGATAAAAGGTTTTTTGAAATATCTAATAAAAATAAAAAATAGTTAGTATTCTAGTTTTTTGTAGTTATAAAAAATAAACTTTTATATTTAAATTCTACCAAATATTTTAAAAGTATAATAAGCAGAATCACTAGTAAAAAATCTAAAAAATATAGTTCCAAAGCCTATTACATCATTATTTTTTATTTCTATTTCTTTTGAAGGTGCTATTTTTTGACCATTAATAGAAGTTCCATTGGTAGAACCATTATCACAAACTACATAATTGATTTTATCTTTTGTTTTAAAATAAGCATGAGTTTTACTTATTTGAGCATGATCAATTACAATATCTTGAGATGGTGCTCTTCCAACAATAATAATATCAGATATAAAATTTCTTTTAGTTTTTAGCAAAGGGATTATTTTTTTTATTTGCATACCTTTATATTCTTTTAAAACATCTTCTACTTTAGCATTTATAGTAACATCAGTTTTTACAGCTGGTTCATTTGTTACTTCTGTTACTTGCACTAAAAAAGGAAATTTATAAGCTTCATTAAATTCTTGCATTGTCTTAGTTTTTGCTGTATTGATGTATTCTTTTGTATTATCCATAATAAATAATTCTATAACTGCAATATATTTAAACCCTTAAATTATATTCTACCCAAAAGAAATAAAAAAAATACAAAGATTTATATTATTTCATTATATTGAATTATAATTTTGTGATAATTTATTTTTTCACTTTCACTTGGGTTATAATAACAATTAAATATTTATTTTATGAAGTAAAAAATGTCATCTAATAATAAATTTATAGATTTAGGAATAGATTTTGGAGCAGAAAATATAATAATTACTGCTATAGGAACAGATAATCTAGGAAGAAAAGATTATAAATTAATTAGTTTGGATGGTCTTAATGTAACTAAAAACTATATTGGCATAAAAGAAAATAATTTTTTAGAAATAGGTAAAAATCCAAAACTTTTTTTGGTAAATAATAATAATTCTAATGAATATAAAAACCTTTATGGTAGATATAAAAAAGATATAGGTTTTTCTGAAGAAATAAATGCTTTATTACCTTTGATTTTTGAAAATATAATAAATAAAGTAGAAAACTTTGATTTTTCTAAACTTCTATCTGGTAAACTAAGAAATTTATGTGTAGGAATACCACAAAATTGGCAAGAGATACAAAAAGAAGTTTATTTAAAAGCTTTATCAAAATGGAAACATGGAGAGGTATTTTTATTATCAGAGCCAATAGCAGCTTCTATTTCAGCTAATTCTAAATTATTATCTCATATAAATAATAATGTAGTTTGTTTTGTTGATATAGGTGCTTCTACAATAGATTTATCTTTTGTTGATTATAGTGATAAAACACCCTTTATTTATCCTCAAGCCTTTAGAGAAATATATTCAGGTCATTATTTTGATTTATTATTTTTATATTTTGCAATTACAGCAGATATAAATAAGCTTAGTTTGAATGATATTATAAATATAAAAGAACGTTATAAGTTAAAAACTATTGATGATTTTTTAGTTGAATTATCTAATAAAAAATATTCTCATTTATTACTTGAAATTGAAATTATTAAAGAAGATTTTATTAATGAGATTATTAAATTTGGCAGAAAAAAACTAATTGATACAGGCTTTAAAACCCCTTTAACTATAGATAAAAAAATATATGATACTGCTTTTAATTATTATATACAAAGATTAGCTGATTTTATCAATAATTCAGTATCAAAATTAAGTTTTGAAGGTAAAAATATTACTTTATTTTTATGTGGTGGTGGTGGACTATTTTTTAATATTGATAAAGAAATTAGGAGTTATTTAAATTTTAATTTTACTGATATTTTATCAAGTAAAGATTATTATTTTGAAAGTAAAACAGATATAACCATTTCATTAGGTTTAGCTAGTTATGCTAGTAATAAAAATATTATAAGTAAAAAATCTAATTTTAATTTTGAATTAGAACTTTTTGATGAAGATAACAACAAGCCAATATATATAGAAATTTTGAAAGAAGGTAGTTTGATACCATCTAAAAAAAGTTTATATGAAGTAATAGAACAAACCGAACTAAAAATGTTTGAAAATGGCTCTGAAAAAATAGAATTTAATTTTATAAAAAAGAATGATTATTTGAATAACAGTAATACTATAGTTTTTAAAAATAATCCTAAATTTGAAAAAGGCGATTATTTTGATATAGTTTTCCAATTTGAATATTCGGATATTATAAAAGTAGAGCTAATTAATTTGTCTAAAAATATAACGGAAACAATTTGTATTTAAAAAGTAAGATTTTCTTTTTTTAAAATTTATAAAAGTTTATTGATTATTGCATTACATTTATGTTATGATTACTAGGCTGAAGTTTTTATTTAATTAAAATTTAAACAATTGATTATTAATATTTAAGGTTTATAAATCGCATGGCTAAGAGAATAAAATCTGGTATAAAAAGAGTTGAAATTGCTGAAAGAAATCGTCAACGTAACGTTGCAGTTAAATCGGCTATAAAAACAGCTACTAAAAAAGTAGTAGTTTCTATTTCTGAAAGTGGAAAAGAAGTATCTACTGATTTAGTAAAAGCTGCAATTAGTCAAATTGACAAAGCTGTTACCAAAGGAATTTTACACAAAAATACAGCTGCTAGAAAAAAATCTAGATTAATGGCTAAAGTAAACAAAGCTAACTAATTAAAAAACAAAAAAAGAGCTTACTTATTGAAGTAGGCTCTTTTTAAGTTTATAAAAAGCATCTTTTTTACCTTTTTTGAGACAATATACTGGTAAATATATTAAATTAATTAAAATTACGTTATTTTTTTATTTAATACTTGTTAAACAAACCTTGTAACCTAATTACTACAATCTTTATAAGCATTTTTATCATTTGATTTTAATCTATTGACTTATTTATTTTTTTGTAATAAGATTTTTATATAAGAAAAATTTAAGGAGATACATTATGAATTTTATTAATCACGTAAAAGAAAAAGAAAAATGTAATAATTGTAATAATATTACTTTTATTTACCATAATTTGCTTAAAATAAACTTTAATAACAAATTATTCTCGAGATCTAATAATTCAAACAGAAGATAATTTTTTTATAACTATATAAAAAATTATAATTCATACAAATACGTCATATTTAACTTTAAATAGTTAATATTTATACAAAAAAACAATATTTTATAACTATATAAAAAATAGCTAATTATTTTGGAAAATTGGCAGAGTGGTTTATTGCGGTAGTCTTGAAAACTTCCTAAGGAGATAAATGCTTCTTGCGTGAGTTCGAATCTCACATTTTCCGCTATATACTTCGTTAGCTCAACAGGATAGAGTACTATGTTCCTAACATAGCTTATGTGGGGTCAAATCCTACACGGAGTACCAAACTATTTAATTATATAAAAAATGTCTATTACTTTGGAAAATTGGCAGAGTGGTTTATTGCGGTAGTCTAGAAAACTACCTAAGGAGTTAAATGCTTCTTGCATGAGTTCGAATCTCATATTTTCCGCTTATACTCCGTTAGCTCAACAGGATAGAGTACTATGCTTCTAACATAGCTTATGTAGGTTCAAATCCTACACGGAGTACTAAACTATTTAGAAAAATTTAATTATTATCGTTTTTTTATAATTTTTAAATATCATTTTAATTAGTAATGCAAAATAAAATATCTATTTTTAGCCACGAATAACACTCTGATAAAACAGATAAAAATATAGGTGAAATCTGTGAAATCTGTGGCTGAATAAAAAGCTTTGTCAATAAAAAAATAAAAAGCTACTTTTACAATTAATTTTGGATTTTATTTTTTTAGGAATAGCTACTACAGTTGATAGAAAATTTTAAACTAAGTGCTTAAAAACCCTACACTCAAAGAGTTTTAAGGATTCATAAGAAAGTAAAACAATATTTTTTTACATTTATAAATCACACTAAAATAAATTATTAAATATATATTAAATACAAGGTTTTTTGTCAGACTAAAATAAGCTTTTTTTATTATTTTTTAATCATGTAAAATTCTTTCAAAAAACATATTTAATTCACCTATCTTTGTATTCAAGTGTTGTATGATTGATTTAGTTAAGAAACTGTTAATCGAAAAGAGAGAAAAAAAACACTCTTTTCATTAAAGATTCTTTAAAAAAATAATTATTGAACGTTTTATGGAGTGTGCAAAATGAGTTTAGTTAAAAGAAATTTAGTTAAAGTTACTATCGGAGCTACCTTTACTTTAGCTTCTTTATTACCTGCCTTCGCTGATACTACTAACTTAAAGTATCAAGCTAATGTACAAAATGTTTTATCTATATCTATAGAAAGTCCTAAAGGTGATACCTTAGCAAAAGATGGAGAAACAGCAGTACTTAATTTTGGTAATGTGGACGCTTTTGGGGTTAACCTCTCTAACACTGTTGATTCTGTTAGATTGGTAAAAGATAAAAACTTATATAATACAGGAGAAATAACTAATAATGATTCAGCCTTGTATGTTATAGGTAGTGATATATCTAATCCTACTATTAATCTAAGAAGTAGAATACAAGGAGGTGGTGCAGGAAGAATAGAACATTCTTTCCAATCAGATATGGATGGTATGTCTATAGTTTTCTCTAAATCTAATAGCCCTTGGCAAAATGCTAAAACTTTTTCTGATTTAGATCCTCAAAATAAAATGGTATTTTTAAATCCAGGAGCATCAAACTTAAATATAGCAGGTCCTAATGGTTTATATAAAGATTCTGCTGTTTATGACAACGAATTAGTTGGTTTTGATATCGGTTTAAATGTTACACCTAAAGCTACTACTGGTAGCAAATCAGCTGTTTCTACCTTCAGATTATTACCTATTTAATCGCTTTTTGATAGTTTTATAGGGTATCTAAAAAATAATTTTTTAGATACCCTTTTTTTATTATTTAGAAATATATTCTAAAAGTTCTTTTACAGCTTCATTATTTTTATGTAAGCTACCATGCAATCCATTTGGATCTCTATATAAAATACTTATACCACCATGAGTATCAATTAGTTTTTTTGCTAAATCCATTTCATCACACATACTCCAAGTATGATCAAAATCTTTCTCTCCACAATACATCCAAGTTTTTATTCCTTCATACGCTTTAAGATTACTTTTTTGAGCTTCTACAAAAGGGTGCATTACTTCTATACCAGTTTGTTTTGGAGACCAAGATGCTCCACTATTAGAAATAGTACCTGAAAACATTTTTCTTTCTAGTTTATCTTGTAGAATTACACCAAAAGAAACTGCACTACCTACAGAAAAACCCATTAACCATTTATTTGTATTTTCTATAGGACAAACTTGGGCTAAATCATCATCTATTTTTTTAAAAGAATTATAAATATCCTTATAAGTATTTATTGTTGCTCCTCCCCAAGCATAAGAAATAAAAGCTATTCCTTTATCTTTAAAAATAGCATTCCAATCATTCCACTCAGCTTCTGGATATCCTCCTGTTCCATGTAAATCATAAATAATCGTTTTTTTAGTACTACTATAAAAACTATCAGGAATCCAAATAATATAATATCTACCGTTTAAGCTAACTAATTTACCACCATTTTTTATTAAATCATTTCTTTGAGTAATTCCATTTGATGGTGTTGGTAAAATATCTAAGTAATTTTCTGTTTTAGAAAAATATTCTTTGCAAGTTTCTTTTGTTGAAGTGTTTTTTATTAAAATGGGTGGATTACTCGGGCTAGAACTTATAAGAGATATAGGTGTTGGAGTTTGACTGTTTAAAATATTTGTTGGTATTTCAGAAGAGGTTGGTTTTGGTGTAACATTAATAATAGGTAACTTTTTTTCTATTTTATTTTCAGAATTCAAATTATTTTGAGTACAAGATAGAGTTATTAAGCTTATTAATAAGATACTTTTTTTCATGTTTTTTCCTTATATACTAAAAATTTATAATTAATAATAATTTGAAAAATCCATTAATAATATGATTTAAAACAATTTTATTTTTTACTTAATTTTATATCCATCCAAACTGCTAGGGCTAAAACAAAACCTCTTATAATAAATTTCATTTCTGGACTTACTGCTAATAAAGTCATTCCATTTAATAAACTAACCATTATTAAAGCCCCAAAAAGAACTCCAGAAACTGTTCCTCTACCTCCTTTTAAGCTTGTTCCACCTATTACACAAGCAGCTATAGCATCAAGTTCCATAAGGTTTCCTATTGTAGTTGTAGAAGAACCAATAAAACTAGTTTGTAAGTACCCACTCAAGGCTACGAAAAAACCCATTAGAGCATAAGCTCCTATTAAAATATTATCTACTTTTATTCCAGATAAAAAAGAAGCCTCACTATTACCACCTATAGCATAAAGATATCTACCAAAAACAGTAAATTGAGTTAGTATATAAACAAAAATTACTGATAATATAAGTATTACAACAGATAATGGAATACCTCTAGAATAATTACAAATAAGAGTAAATAGAAATATTAATTGTCCTGTAATAAAAAGTTTCATAAAATTAATTTCTTTATCTTCAGTTTCAAAACCAAAAGATTTTTTTTGTTTCTGATTTTTTATACTAAAAAAAACTAAGGCTAAAAAACCTAATAAAGATAAAGACGCTCCAACTTCAGGATTTAAATTAAAAGTAGTAAGAGCTGAATAAATATTTTCTTTTCCATCATTTAAAATAGAAATAGTCGAATTTTGAATAACCATCCAAAATAACCCTTTAAATATTAATAAGCCTCCCAAAGTAATAATAAAAGCAGGTACTTCTTGTTTTACTATAATCCATCCCATTATTGTCCACAATAAAATTCCACAAATAAACCCTATTAATAAAGATAAAATAGGGGGGACTCCATGTAAACTAATTAAAACACTTGCTATTCCTCCAATCAAACCTACTCCACTTCCTGCGGATAGATCAATTTGTCCTGGAATTAAAATTAAAAACATACCTAAAGCTAAAACACCTGTAATAGAAAGATCTATAATTAATTCTGATAAGTTCCTAGGGGTTAAAAAATCTGGTGATAAAAATCCAAAAAAACTCCAAATTAAAACTAATGCAATTACCATAGAGTAATTTCTAATAGAAATATTTTTTGTCATCTAATTTAACCTAGAATAAAAATTAAATTTAAAATTTGTTCTAAAATTATAGCAAGATTAAGTATTTGATAAAACATGTATTAAAAAAATATTTGTTTATTATAAAAAAATGTGAGCTAATAGCATTATTTTTATGACTTACATCACAGGCTTGTATTTAAGATATAACCTATGTTTTAGTTTCTTTAAATGATTATTAAATTAAACATGGATTATATTTTTATAGTCATAAATTAATTAATTATTTATATGGAAAAATAAATTATGCTAACTACTGTTTCAAATAGCTATACAAATGAAAAAACTGAAAATGAAATAAAATTTCATAGCATACAATCAAAAGCAATTGCTACTAATTTTACAAATAGCATAAATAATCAAAGTAATATATATAAATCTAATGTAACTATAGAGAATAAAAGCACTTATAATAAAAAAATAGATCCAGTAGCTTTTGTTTTTCCAGATTCTGATATTACTAAAAAAGAAGCTAATATTAAAACTAATAATGATAAAGCTACGCAAAATGTTTTAGTTTTTCCAGAAAAAAATATAACAAAAGTAAAAGCAGATAAATTCACTTCAAAAATTTTGGAAATAGACGATAATAAAGTAGTTAGTAAAACAATTGCACCTAATTTTAATTTTTTAGACGCTAAAAATAAAGAAAACTCTAGTGCTGAATCTAAAGAAGATAACAATTATATTATTAAAAGTTTGGGTACAGCTAAAGAAAGGCTAGAAAATATAGTTTCTAATAATACAAAAAACACAGAAAACACCGTTAACCAATTAGGATTAGAACATTTATATATTGTATCTGATGCTATAACCTTAGTTGAAAATAAAAAACTATTTTCTGACCCTAAATTGAAAGAACTTAATGAGTTACTTGGTAAAATAACAGAAGGAAAAGCTTTAACTAAAGCTGAATTAAATACTTTAAATTCTTTTGCTACTTTTATGTTAAACAAATCTGATTCTTTAGGATTAGATAAAGCAGGATTTCAAAAAATTATTAATTTAACTAATGGTATTTTAAAAGCTCAAGAAAAAATAGCAGAAAAAACAAAGGATTTTATGCAAAAAACAGAGCAACTAGATAATAGATTAAAAAACTTATTAAGTATAGTTTCTGACCCTAAAATGAAATTAAGCCCTTATTTTACACAAATGCTTCAAGATTTAGCTAGTAAATATGAAAAAATTAAAAACTCTGGTAATCCTATTAGTATAGAGTTATATTCCGTTTATTTGGATAATATATTTAAAGCTATGGAAAGTGTTGGTTCTAGTAATGAGCCAAGTAAAGGTATAATTTTTGAAAAAATACAAAAAGATTATGAAAGAATGGTAGATAAATTATTTCAAGGACTTGGTAAAGGTGAAATTCCTGAGCAAGAATTAAAATTATATTTAGGTGATAAAGCAGAATCTTTGATTAGCTTAATAAAATCTAAAATAAGAGAAGTTTCTACTAGGGGCAACATGTCAGGTAATAATTTTAAACCAACTCCAAATTTAAACAAATTTTTTGATGAAATGAAATCCAATCTTACTTTTAGTAATGAGGAAAGAGCTAATATTACTAAATTAACTGTTGATGATATAAAAACTATTATGAAAAATGAAAAAGTAGCTAATTCTATTAAAGAAATTAGAAATGATATAAAAAATTTGAATAAATCCTTTTCAGAACTTAGCAAAGCTTACCAAGAAATAGATAAATTATATAATGATTTAGATAAAGAATTAAAAAATATTCAAAGTAATTTATCTAAAATAGAAAGAAATTCTGAAAAAATAGATGAAATGATAAATGAAGAACTAAAAAAATTAATACAAATAGCAGAAGAGTCTTTTGATAAACTTTCTTTAGACGTTTCTGATTCAACTTCTAATTTAGTAGAATTATTACAAAAATTTAGAGCTATTATTGTTGAATTAGATTTAAATCTAAGAGCTATAAAAAATAAAGTAGCTGAAAAGAAAAGTATAGATGATAGCTATTTAAAAGGAGTTAAAGAAAGAGAGGATAGAAAAAAAATATCTGATGAAAAACATGCTGAGTTGTTCACTAAAATAAAAGCAAGAATAAATTTAAAAGTTATGGTTTAGGATTTATAAAGAACTAAGATAAAAAACTATACTATCTAGATCTTCTTCAGAAAAAGTATATTTCCAGCTAGGCATAGCAGTTCCTTTTATTCCATTTTTTATAATTTGAGCTAAAACTTTTTTATCTTTAGTTTTTAGTACCTGAGTAGCATTTAAGGGTTTTTCTTCATTTAAATCAGAAATATTATGACATCTACTACAGCGATAAAATTTAGTTAATTCTCTACCCTTATCAATTATTTTTGTATCTTTAGGATTAAACTTATAAATAGGCATTTTATTCCATTTTAAGGAATCTAACCAAGAAGTAAGAGCTAAAAGTTCTTTTTCATTTAAATTATTAGGAACCATAGTCGTTTTATAAAAATAAGTTCTAGGTTCTTTTATCCAATTAAATAACCAATTTGGATTAGTTTTACTACCTATTTTTTTTAATTCTGGACCACCTAATTCATTATTTATTTTGGTTGAATGGCAATAATTACAACCCTTATTGTAATATAACTCCTTACCCATTTTTAATAAATTAGAATCAGGTTTTATATTTTTATGTTCCCCATAACTATTAGAACTAGTAGCTAATAAAAAAGTAGAAATAGCAATTGCATCATTTTTATTTAAATTATAAGAAGGCATTCTAGATTGATTCATATAAGATTCTGGTTTTGTTAGCCAATTTACTAACCAAGAAAAATTATATTTACTACTAGCTTGTGTCAAAGGTATAGCTATTTTTTCAGTTTCTTTTTTTAAATCTTTTTTATGGCATACGATACAATTATTATAAAAAAGAGCTTTACCTCTATTTATTTTTTGCTCTTTTTGATTAGTTTCACCTTTTACTTCTGTATTTAAAGAAAAAAATAATAAAAATAATATATTTAAGATAAAAAATCTTTTTTTCATTTTTAGCCTTTCAATCCAGCTTGAAGTAACTTTTCTTGAGTTGCTTCTTTTGCGGTAAATTCTCCACCAATACAGCCTTCTCTTAACATTATTATTCTATCACTCATACCAATTAATTCTGGTAATTCGCTAGATACCAAAATAACAGCTTTACCAGCTTCAGTTAATTGATTAATTAACTCATAAACTTCTACTTTTGCACCTATATCTATACCTCTAGTAGGTTCATCTAAAAGAATTATTTTAGGATTTATCATAAGAGCTTTACCTAAAACTATTTTCTGCTGATTCCCTCCAGATAAAGATTCTGCTTTCGTTTCCAAAGAAGGAGCTTTTATTTTTAATTTATTAAAAAAACTTTTATTTTCATTAATTTCTAATTCTTTATTTACTAAACCTAATTTAGAAAACTTTTTTAATTCTGATAAAGACATATTAAAAGCAATCGAATTTTGTAAAATTAAACCTTGTTTTTTTCTATCTTCTGGAACTAAAATAATTCCTTTTTCTAAAGCGTTTGAAGGGTTAGGTAATATATTTTCATTATTTAGAAAAATTTCACCAGAAGTTTCAGCAATATTAGCTCCAATTATACTCATTAATAACTCAGTTCTTCCAGAACCCATTAAACCACCAATTCCTAAAACTTCTCCTTCATAAACTTGGAAAGAAAGATTTTTTAAATTACTTTTATGATTTTCGGCAAAATTAACTGAAAGATTTTTTATATTTAAAATTTCTTTGCCTTTTTTAGATACTCTTTTAGGATAAAAATCATCTAATTTTCTATTTACCATTAAATGAACTATTTCTTTATCATTAGTGTCTTTTGCATTTAGAGTCTTAATAGATTTTCCATCTCTTAAAACAGTAATTTTATCTGAAATTTCAAAAACTTCATCTAATTTATGAGAAATATAAATACAAGATATACCTTTTTCTTTTAGTTGTTTTATTATAGATAATAATTTTTTTACTTCTTTTTCAGATAATGCTGCTGTAGGTTCATCTAAAATTAAAATATTAGAGTTTTTTCTTAAAGCTTTTACTATTTCAACCATTTGTTTTTGACCAATACCCAGCTGTTCTACTTTAAGAGAAGTATTTATATCTAATTGGAATATTTCCATTAACTTGTTACTTTCCGAATATAGTTTATTCCAATCTACCCATAACCCTTTTTTGGGTTCTGCTCCTAAAAAAATATTTTCGGCTACAGTTAGTTCATCTACTAAAGCAAGTTCTTGATAAATTACGGCTATACCAGCTTTTTCAGAATAGGCTATATTTTTAAATTCAGCTTTTTTACCATTTAATTCTAAAAAACCCTGATAACTACCATAAGGATGTATTCCAGATAATACTTTTATAAGTGTTGATTTACCTGCTCCATTTTCACCACAAAGCGAATGAACTTCACCCTTTTCAAGGGTAAAACTAACTTCATTAAGAGCTTTTACTCCAGGAAATTCTTTTATAATATTATGTGCTTTTAATAAAGTATTTGAATCCATAGTTAATCTAACTTTTAAAGAAAATTTTATAAGCCTAAAAACAAATATTACTTTTATATCTTAAATTTTAACATAAAAAATTAGAGTATTTATACTTAGTATCGTGAAAAAAATAACTTATAACAAAAATACTTTTTACAAAATGTCAGAGGGTGTCCAAAAAGCCATTTTTTACGAAAAACATTGGTGTCAAACCAAGTATTTTCGTAGGGGAAATTAAAAAGGGGTGCCCGTTTTTGTACACCACCAAACAAGCAATATCTAAAACAAAAAGTGTGGTAAGTTATTTTTTTACTTTTCCTTAACTCGAATCCTAAAAAATATTTATCAAAAAATAAAGATAATTTTAAACTTAAAAAAACTCACATAAAGATTATAACAACTTTACATTTTATTTTTTGTAATATATAATAATTGTATCAAAAATCACAAGGTTTAATAAAAAATTGAATTATACAGTTTTTAAAAAAGGGACAAAAAATACTCATTACGTTTTTATAATTTTTTCTAATATTCATAGTTTTTATTTGGAGGTAAAATAATGAAAAAAAATAAATTTAAACTACAGATTAAACACATTAAACAGATATTTTACAGATTTTTTCTTCTCACTTCTCACTTCTCACTTTTCACTATTCTAATCTCATGCTCAATACCAAATACCACAGAAACAACACTAATTTCTGCCATAAAAACAGATAGTAATATAAAAATAGGTTCTTTTGAAATAAAAGATTTTGGTTTTAGAGATAATATTCATGGTGATGATGAAGATGATGATGAAAAAGATTTTAAAGATTTTAATGAAGAAGATAGAAAATATGAAAAAGAATGGAATTATGAACATAAACCTACATTAAAAATAAATGATGTCCTTTTTGAAGGTAAAAGTGTATTAAAAAATGGAACAGGTGAAATAAAAGCAGATTTTGGAAAAGATAAAGATGTAGAACTTACATTAAAAGGTGTTTTTAAAACTTGGAAGCCTATCAGATTAAAAGATATGACTTTTAGATATGAAAATGGATTATATCAACAATCTATAGTTGGGAATAGACCCATGGTAAGAGTTTTATTAGATGATAGTATTATTTTTACACCTATTTCTGTTAGTGAAAATGAAATAAAAGTAAAATTAAATACAAAATATATACTCGAAGGATACCTAAAAGGTAATCATAAACTAACTTTGGAGGCTAGAAAATATTTTACAGATACTTTAATAAAAGTAGGAGATCCTGAACCTGTAAGTAATTTAATGCCAAAAATAACAAAAGTAGAAGTTTTGAAAGATAAAAAAAATAAACCAGTAAATTTAAGACTTACGGGTAGTAATTTTATGATGTATTATAGGTTTTCTTATTCTACTATAGATGGTGTTTTTGGTTTTGGACATCAGACAAATATACTTACAGATGGTACTTTTGAGACTATTGTGCATATTCCAAAACCTGAACTTTTTGATTTATCTAAAAAGCATACAATAAGTTATGCAACTCCTTTTGGTGTTACTTTTAAGGAGTTTTAGAGAATGAAAAAGTTTTTATTATTATTTTTATTTCTGAATTTAGTTTGTAGCTGTGCTATTGTTTTTGATCCTAATAATTATTGTATTCCCATTAAAGAAACTTGCCTAGAATTAAAAACTTTTTCTGATAAAGAGATAGAATACCTTTCTAATTATGAAAAATTACCATATATTGATAAATCACCAATAATTATTTATGGAGCAATAGGTGCTCATACTATTTGTACAGATAATAGATGTACTACATTTGGAGTTTATTTTAATAAGGTTGGAAAAAATAATGATGCTTTTGAATTTATAAAATTATGGATAATAAATAAAAATACAAAAAAGGGATTAGAAAAAGAAATTAAAGATTTAATTATTGAAGATCTTAGTAAAGATCCTAATGCAGGGTTACTTAGTAAAAATGCTTATAGATTAGAAAAAGTTCCTAAAGAAATACTTATAAATAGAAAGGATTATATATTGGTTATTTTAATAAGAGATAAATCAAATAAAGAATTTTTAATTGGAAAAGAATCTATATCTTGGGGCACAGATGATGATTATGATAAGCTTCCAGATTGGCATAAAGAATTAATAATAGATAAATTTAAACATTAAAATTAAGAGGTAAAAATGAATAAAATATTTTATATCCCAGCTCTTTTAATAACAAGTATTATTTCATGTACAAACATTAGTACAATAAAAAATACAAATATTATAAAAAATGAAAATGAACTATATAAAGACTTTATTGAAAAAAGAAATAAAGATTATATTGAAAAATTCAAGAAAAAAATATTTACCAATATTGAAACAAAAATATCTATAGATACTAATATATTAAATAAAGACAAAAATAATTTTTATACTTTATCTAATGAAAATAAAACCAAAAATTCCGATACAAAAAAAATAGTAGAGTTTAAACATAATACAAATCAAGCTCATATAAATCACAATGATTATAATATTTTTGATATAAATGATGTTTCAAAATTAAATTTAGAACCTTATGATGGTGATATAGTAGATAGTTCTGGAGCTAAAATAAGTGCTATAAAAATTAATAATATAGAACAAGAAGTTAAAATACAACCATATATTTTAGGAATAAAATTTAAAAATACTACTGGTTTAAATACATTTAAAAATTTATATAATGCAACTATTTTAAGAGAAGCTTTTGGTTATTATATTTTACAAATAGATCCTAAAAAAGCCCCATTAAGTAAAATATATGATCTTATGAAAAAATATAATGCAGGATTAGCTGAAAATATTGAAACTATTTCTTTTTCATCTATAGCATCATTACAAACTTTTACTATTGGAATTGATTTTCTTACAAATTATTATGATTTAATTGAATCTATTGAATGGGCTACTGTTGCAGAAGCAAGAGAGCAATATTCTACAGAGTATAATTTTGATGGTGGTTTATACGGATATTTTAAGGGAACTGGAGTCGCTAATAAAGAAATTATAACTGGAAAATCTATTCAAAGTTGGTGGTCTGCAGCTTCAAATTTAAATGATGTAATAAAATATAATATTGCAACAGGTAATGGTTTAAAAGCTAGTATAATAGAGCCACTAAAATCTTTTGTTATAAATACAGAATATATGAAAGATTCTAATGGTAATAGTCGTTATATAATAAATAAATATTTAGATAATAATAAAAATGATTTAGATGAAAATATTTTGAACTATACAAAACCTTCTACTGAAATTATTAATAATAATGATACAGCTAATCTAAATTATATTACTTTTGGTGGAATGTCATTAACTGGTAAATACCATTCATATTTATCATCTGTTGTAGGTTTTGGTTCTGAAATTAATAAAAATTTTAATAATGTGAGTATTGGTAGTTTTAATAATATTAATATAAATTATCATACAAGAGGTGTTGCACCAAATGCTAAAGTACTTCCTTTTGTTACTAATTCACCTTTATTTTGGAGTTCTGATATAGGTTTTGCAATGAAAGAAAATGTTTCCGTCGTATCAATAAGTGCAGGTCTTTCTTTTCCTGGTAATACTTTATCTAATATAGCCTCATGGGTTATTCCTGGATTAGGAGCAACTTTATCTACATTTATGGCACCATCTTCTTTTTATGAAGCAATTAAAATAGCTTCAAATAATAATATTCCAGTTGTTATTTCTTCTGGGAATGATTCTCAAAATAATAAATTTGATTATCCAAGTAATAGCCCGAATTGTATCGCAGCTGGAGCTATATCACCAGAGTTTACATCAAGCCGTAAAGATAATGAACATATTTTATATGCTCCAGTAAGACCATGTATATTTAATCCAAACATACCAGAAAGTGAAAGTAATAATAGAAATAAATGTTTTGATTTTGACCCTAATATTCCAGAAAGAATATTTCAGAATAATTTTTTTGAAAATGCTCCTTCTACAAATCCTATACAAAATTTTGTATTATCTTTAGGAAAATTTTCAAATTATGGTGAAAATGTTATATATGTTCCAGGTGAATATATCTTTGTTCCTAATCCAGATCCTGCTTTTCCACATTATACACATCAATATGGTGGAACTTCAGCGGCAGCACCATATTTGGCTGCTGTAATTACACTTTTTAAAGAAATAGATCCTAATATTACTATATCTCAAATAAAAGAATCATTAACGAAAAGCTCAACAATAAATGTTTATCCTAGTGCTTATGCAGTAAGAGATAATTATCCTACTGACAAAATAAAAATGTTAAATGTTTTTGATGCTGTAATAGATGTAGCTAAAAGAGCTGGTAAAATTTATCTTTTAGATAACAATGCAATAAAAAATATAAACTCTTCTATTTTTTCAATTAATAATAATACTATTATTCCTAATAATAATAAAAATATACCTGTTAGTATAAATGATCAGAGTGCTAATTTTGGAATAGCTGTTGCAGGAGATTTAGATAGTACAAAAGTTTATGTTGATGATAATGGGACAAAAAAAGAGTTAGATATTTTAGAAAAACATAATAATCTTTTAATTTGTAGAACAAAATTAAAAAGTATAAGTAATTTAGGTAATAAAAATTTAATTTTAGAATCTAGAAATAGTAATTTAGAAATAAAAGATGCTTTATTAGTTAAGGAATCAGAAATAAAACCTAAATCAATAAAAGACCCATCAACAGGTATACAAATGGCTGTAATATATCCAAAACCTGAAACACCAGTACCTGTTGCACCAAATCAAACAATAGCTTTAGCATTAACAGAATCTCAAGCAAAAGCAATAAAAGGGACATTAAGTACAGTATCTATTGGTGGTTGGTCTATATATGCAGATCAAATGGTAGGAAATTACTTAAAAGCAAGTTTTCCTAGTGATATATACAATATAAATAATAAAGATATTCGAGATATTGTAATAAAAGCAGCTCAAACATTAAACTATCCAGATATTACATTCGAAAAAGCAGTTGCAATAGTTTCTTTAGCTTATGGATATAATCCAGATGATCCAATAACAATAGCTGGTAAGGTAATTTATCCACAAGATTTTATAAAACTAAATCCATACAAAGAACCTGAAAAAGCAGTAAGTATAACAAATACAAGCACAAGAAAATTAGCATTTGCTGTTGATGGGATACAAAACCTTGCAGATGCAACTGTAGAATTAAAAGATATAATAACAGGTGTAAAAACAACACTACCTATTTCAGGCGGATCATCACCATACTATACTTTTGATATTCCAAATAATATGACTGTAGGCTATAAGGATGTAACAATAAAAACAAAAGATGGAGTATTACTTTTTTCAAATTCTGTAAATATAAAAGAAACAGGAAAAGTAACAAGTATAGATACTGCTTTTGGTCCTGCAAGAGTTGTAGAAGATGGGGCAGATGCTTCTCCTGATGGATTATATGCAGTACCTGTAAGTAAACTTATAAGAGATGACTTAGGAAGTGCAAAAGTAACAATAGCAGGAAAAGATTTTACTATTTTGGATATAGTTCAAAATTATGCTATTTTTAAATTAGATAAATCTGCATTTTTAGATCCTGATTTTGTAAGAACTGTAAAAAATACTATACAAAGTATTTTGATAAGAAGAACTAATGTTGATTTTACAATAGAAACCATACAAGATGCTTTAAAAATAATAGTAGAGGAATCTAGGATAAATGTAAATTTTAATAGTATGTTATTAAATTCTTTAGCAAACTATTTATCATTAATGGATTTATATAGTTTAGATCAAAAAAGACTATATAACGGTAATGCTCTAATTGCAACAATAAATAGACAAAAAACAAAAGTAGCTTTTATTCCATCAGAATCTTATGGTTCTCCAACCTTATCAAAAGTAAATATAATAGAACTTGATGAAACTGGAGGTACTACAATAAAAAGTAGTAAAAGTCTTAGAAAATAGTGATAGATATGATGTTTATTCAATAAATAGTTTAAGATGGAATCCTACAAAAGATGAAGTATCTTATATCTTATCTGAATCTTTATATACTTTAGATGTAAATAATGACATTAAAAATCTTATAAAATCTAGTCAACAGATTCCAACTATTCCTCAGATGGAAATAAATTAATATATACATTAACAAATGAAAGTAAATAGGAATAATTAATTCAGATGGCTCTAATGAGCATATTATTGCTACTTTTACACTCACAAATCATAGAAGCCCTATATTTTCTAAAGATGGTAATACTATTTTCATTTGATTCTCCTTTACGAAGATGGACCTCTAGATTTATGGAAAATGAATTTAGATGGCAGTAATAAAACACAACTAACTTTATACAAAATATAATACCTAATGCCCTCGGAAGTAATGGTTATAATTATGGTTTAAAATTATCTCCTGATGGAACAAAAATAGCTTTTTTAATGGAGGAGAAAATTTATATACACAATGGTATAGATGAAGTGATTTAAGAAAATAAATTGAATTTTACATATTCATATTATGGAGATCAAAATGCAGAACACTTTGTATTTTACATGGTCTTCATTAGATAATAAACTAGCTTGGTGGAACAACTCAACATGATGGATATTATAGTGAAAAGCAAGGGTATATACAATAAATCCCAGATGGTTCTGGAAACACAGAAATTTTTACTGAAAATACCTACATAGGTCAAGTAAAACCAGATTGGGGATTAAAATCAGTTGGTTCTAACTCAAAAAATCAAATAAATTTGAGTTGGTAAAATAGTTATTTTTAGAGATATGTAAAAGTATCTCTTTTTTTTTGAATTATAAAAATGAATTTAAGACCTCCTGCGGGGTTGATACCACGTAGGAGGAAGGGATCGGGGGCTCTGCCCCCATACCCCCTGAAACCCCAGAGCAGAGCTCTGAGGTATTCCCTAATAAAAATAAAAAAAGAGAATCACCTTGAGTTAATTTCACTTTAATGTTAAAATTACCTAAAATAAATCTTATTTCAAAGGTGAATATAATAATGGAGGACTTTACATTTATCCATCCCAAAAACTATTTTTCTAGTTGGATGGTATCAAATGAAAATATTAACCCAGATTATTTGGGTAAATACGCAAAATCTTCTGCTTTGGCTTTGTTAAAGTCAAAAACTCCTGTAAATGCTGTTATTTCTTTATACGATGAGCTTTATAATTATTATCAAGGAGAAAAACAGTATAATAGTTTACAAGATATAGCTGATATTATGCGTTCTAGAGTTTACTCAGAACCATATATATATTTAAAATTTTTAGTTCAAATTGTTGATATTGGTTTATTAGTAGTTGAAACTGAAGATGAAATGGAAGTATTTTTTATACATATGACTAAAATAATAGATTATATGAAAAAGCTTGGAAATAACAATTTAGAAATATTAGAGTTCTAATAGGCTTTTAATTTTGTTTATTGTTTGATACTATTTATAAAGTTATAAGATTGGATTTTTAGAAATGTTAGATTCGGTAGTTGAAGTTTTAAATGAACTTAGCAAAGTTGAAGGAATTACTACTTCTTTAGTAGTGGATAAAGATGGAATACTCATTGCTTCAGATAGTTATCATAAAAGTGGTTACTCTGAATCCTTAGCTTCTATGTTCGCAAGAGCTATTTATGAATTTGAAAAATCTACAAAACTTACTCAAAAAGATAAATCAACTTATATTAATCAACTCGTAATCGAAAGACAAAATGAAGAAAAATTAGTTATGACAGTAACATCTACTTTTATTTTAGCAGTTGTTACACAGGGGATGAGTAATCTAGGGCTTCTTAGAATGGAAATAAGAGAGGCTATTGATAAACTTAAGCCTTTATTGGGTGAATAATTTTTTTGAAAGGAATAAAACTAAGTGGCTACAGCTAACATAGATATTCAAAAAATCTCCGAACTAAGTTTGAAATTATATTTAACTTCAGATTGGAAATCGAATTCTGACAAAATGTCGGCATTATTTTCAGAATACTTCCCTTTTATAGAAATAGCCGCTTGCTGGTCATACCCAGGTGATTTTTCTTACCTAACAAATGGCTCTGAAGATATTTTCAAAAATTATTTTCAAAATATTAAAAGAGTTGATATGGTTCAATCTAAAGAAGTTATTGCTCTAAGTATTCCGAATTTAACCAATGTTTATGCTATTGCCATAAATTTAGAAGGTACTTATTTAGGTATGTTAGTAATTCATGTAAAAAGTACTGTGAACAATGACTCTCTAAAAATTTTAGTTAAATCTCTTTTACCTCAATTATCTTTAGCTAAATATGCCTCTATGATGGCAAATGAAGTAGAAAAAAGAACTAGCACAGATAAATTAACAGGATTATGGAATAGAACTTATTTTAATGAAAGATTTAGAGATGAAGTAGAAAGATTAGTAAAATCTAAAGAAATAGGTGCTGTTGCTATTATAACTTTTGATGAATTAGCTGGTATGGAAAAAGTAATAAGCAAAGATGAAAATGAATCTATAATACTAAAAGCTAGTAATGTCTTAAGAAAAGCCGTAAGAAAAACAGATTGGGTTGTTTATTGGGATAAATATGAAATGCTTGTTTATTTAAATAATACTCAGCCAGATTCAACTATAGATGTTATAAATAGAATTGCAAATCAGTTCATAGCCTCACACCCACTATTAATACCAATTATAGGTATTTCTAATACTTTAGAAGTTAATACAGCAAGAGGTCTAATTCAATTATCAGATAAAAGATTACAATTAGCTAGAAAAGATGGTAGAAAACCACTTTTATGTTATGCTGTAAAAGAAGGATTAAAATTTTTACCTATAAAATAATAAGCATATACTTTTAAACCTATTCCATAATAAATAATAGAAAGATATGTGCCATTATATATCATGTGTGATTCAATCAAGTTTTAAATTAGAAGACTTAAATTATATTGGCAAAAAATATTCAAAAAATTTTTCTAGTTGCAATAATTATTATATTTATAAACAACTTGATAATAATGAAAATTATCTTATAAAAAATTCTAAGCATTGTGATTGTGGCACTGAACTAGGTATTTTACAAAGAAATTTTAATCATATTAATAGTAAAAGAATAAAAAATAATAGTCTAGAAAAATTAAAAAATAAAGGATGGTCTGATTCTAAAATAAAAAGATGGCTAGAAGATAAAAATAGACTAATTTCAAAAGAAAAAAAGAAAATGGATAATTTTTATTCTAATGATAATCTTGATATTAAAAGTTGGATTAATTTTATTAAAGACTTATTCATAGAAACAGAAATTAAGAAATTTGGATTATTGCTTCATTGGTATAAGGGAGATGTAAATAATGAAAATATTAAATTATTAAATAAAATACTAATCCATTTATCTGAATTAGATGAAGATAAATTATTACAAATTAATGAAGATACATTATATTATATTGTAGTATAAAAGTAAGTTTTAAAATTATTAAAGGAATAAAATAATGAAAATACTATATGGTGTAGTTGGAGAAGGCATGGGACATGCCATTAGAAGTAAAGTAATTATTTCTAAATTATTAGAAATGGGACATGAAGTAAAAATAGTAGTTTCTGGAAGAGCTTTTGATTTTTTGAAAAAAAATTTTGAAGGTGTAAATAAAATCTGGGGCTTAACTATGGTTATGGAAGATAACGAAATTCAGAAAAGAGAAACCGCTCTTGAAGTTTTAAAAGGTTCTATTGAAGGGTTACCAGAAAATATAAAAAAATATTTTGAACTTACCAAAAAATTTGAACCAGATTGTGTTATAAGCGATTTTGAAACTTGGTCTGCTTTTTATGGCTATAATAATATGATTCCTGTTATTAGCATTGATAATATGCAAATAATAAGAAGATGTTGGCATCCAGATGAAATTTTAAGAGGAAGACATAATGAATGGAATTTAGCAAAAAGTGTTATAAAAAGTAAAATACCTAAAGCTGACCATTATTTAATAACAACCTTTTTTTATCCAGAAATAAAGAAAAAAAATACAACTTTAGTTTCACCTATTTTAAGAGATGAAATAATTAATGCTAAAACTTCTGAAAAAGAACATATTTTAGTATATCAAACAGGTGAAAGTTTTAAAGAATTACCTAATATATTAAAAAAATTCGATAAAACACCCTTTAAAATTTATGGTTTAAAAAGAAATTTGGATAAAGAATTAGTAGAAGAGAATTTAACTTTTTGTCCTTTTTCAGAAAAAACTTTTGTTGAGGATTTATCTTCTGCAAAAGCTGTTATTGCTTCAGCTGGTTTTACTTTGGCTGGAGAAGCTGTACATTTGGGTAAACCTTATTTAGCAACACCTGTTAAAGGTCAATTTGAACAAATAATAAATGCTCGTTATATAGAATATCTTGGATATGGTTTACAAGACGAAGAATTAGATGAGTTTTCTATTAGACATTTTATAAAAAATATTGATTCTTATAAAAGAAATCTTTTAGGTTATGAAAAGAAAGATAATTCAGAACTTTTTAATAATATAGAAAAACTATTATTGGAAATAAAAAATAAAAAATAAAGTTATAAATTTAAGAGTAAAGCTTAAATATTTTGTATTTTAAAAAATAAAATAGATTCTTCGTACGAGGTATTCAATAAGAATAAAAGTAATAAAAAAAAGGAGCTATATGCTCCTTTTTTTTATTAGAAAATTACCACATGGTATTGCTTCCAAAAAGTTTTAAAAGAAGTAATACAGGAAGAGCTAATACAATTGCTACAGCTCCTTTAATTCCACTAATTGCATCAGAAAAACTATTTTTACCAGTATAAATAGCAGAAAACTCATTGTAATCTAAAGACTTATTATTATTTTTATCTAAAACTTTAAATACTTCTTGTAATTGTGCAGATGTAAGTTTTTTAATTTTTAATTTAGTAAAAGCTTTTTCTGACATAGAATCTTTAGAGTCTTTTAATGAATTAAATATCATTTTTATTACTTTAGGATCTGTTGTTTGAGGTTGTTTTGCTGAATTTTTAGATGGTCCAGCTACTTTTGCTAATTCAGTTTGAAATCCTTTAAATTCTGATTTTTCTATTTCACCATTTTTACTTAAATCAGATGTATTAAAAGCAGTTTGACAAGCTTTTATAAAATTATCTTTATTTTGTACTTCAGTTGCAACTACATCTAAGAATACTTTTAATTCTGAAAATGATACTCCACCATTTTGATTTGAATCAAGAGCATTAAATAAATCTATATCTATATCTTCATTTGCTTGAGCAGATATATTTTGAGTTTCTTGAATATCTTGCATATTAGAAGTTTGAGGGCTACAAGCTGTTAATGCATAAGATACTAATAATGCTGAAAGTGTTGTTGAAATGATTTTTTTCATTTTTACCTCTAAAAAATTTTGAAAAATTTAAATTTAAGTTAATAAAATTATATAAAAAATTTAAACTTTTTTCAAGTTATTTTTTATATATAATAGATTAAATATTAGTAAAATAATAAATTAATTTTTAAAATTATTATTTAGAAATAATATCTGATATGTATTCTTTTTCGTTTTAATCTTATTAGAAACTAATTTTATTGATACCCGTTTTTAATAAGATCATCTAAAGAAATAAAATCTTTTTGATTTATTTCTCTTATTTTACCACAATCATAAAGTCCTAACTCTTGATACTCTGGTTTTTGTGAAATTCTTTCAATAAATAAATTAATATCTTCTAAATGAGGGGCATTTTTATCAAATTCAATTACATGATCACCTATTTTTATTACTAAATCATCATCAGGTGGGTCAACAGCTACTCCTACAGGCTCATTTCTAATGGTACGTAAAATTCTATAGCGATATTTTTTTCTATAGTTAGATTTTACATAATCATTATCATTAATATCATCATCTTCATCATCTTCAAACGGATCATAAGGAGCCATATATCTAAGTTACCTTTCTAATTAAGAATAGAATCAATTGATTTAAATACTTTAGCTTGAGCTTCTTTTAAGTCTTTTATTGTTTTTAATTCCTCTAAAGTTTTCTTAGCTAAATCAGCATATTGCTCATAATCTTTTTCTTTTGAATATAAAGTCAAGCATAGTGCACCTAAATATAATGTATCTCTTAATTTTGATTCAGGTTTTTCTATATCTGTAACATTTTCAATTACTTTTTTTGCATTTAAAGCAAATATGGCTAAATTTTTAGGGTTTCCTCCTGTAGAAGGACCCATTTCTATTATTCCTTTTAATGCAGTTATTAAAAGAGCGTACTCAGCTTTAACGCTATCATCATCATAATTTTTAGGTTCTTGTTCTTGAACTCTAGCTAATACTAAAGCATTATTAAGTATATTTTTAGCATCAAAGTCTTTATCATTAGTATCAATTAATTGTTTAGCTAAAGTTATTACAGCTTTTCTTCCAATTTCAACTGATTCATCATAAAGATATGATTTTTCCATATCAGCAAGAGCTTTTTTTAAAGCATCTATTTGCCCTTGAGTACTTTTTAGGCTTATATCAGTTTTTTTTTTATACTTTAAAAGGGTGTTTGCTGTTGCTTCTGTTTTATTGGTTGATTTTTTTAGATTTTCACTTATTCCACTTGTTTTTACTTTAGTGGTTGTTGGTAACTTATCACTTAATTTAAAAGAATAATCAACTTCTGTAGAAACATTAGATATTTGAGTTTGATCTATATTTAAATTACTCATATTTTGATTATTGCAAGAAAAAACAAATGCCGAAACAAGGGATAATAATAATAATTTTTTCATATCTCTACTCCAAAAAAGTACATTTTTTTATTTAGTAAATATTCTATCACTTAAAAAATAAAATTACTATAGTTATAATTAAAATACTAATTTAAATAACTATCGCTCTTTAATAAAAAATTTATTTTTTCAATTGCATTTTTATTATCTTCAAATAAAATACCATTGATTCCTAATTTATTAGCAGCGTCTATATTTTCTTTTATATCATCTAAAAAAATTATTTCACTAGGTAAAACATCTAATTTAGAAATTAATAAATTATAAATAGCTAAATCGGGTTTATATAAGCCTACTTCATGAGAATATATAATAAAATCACAACTAGATTCAAAACCATATTTTTCTTGTTCTTTTTCTCTTGCTCCTACAAAACTATTACTTAAAATAGCAGTTTTATATTTTCCTTTAAAAGATTTAAAATAATCATATAGTTCTTTATTTAAGCTACCTAAATATTCTTTCCATATATCATTCATTATTTGATTAGCTTGTTCTATTTTTATATTTAATAATAGACTTAAATTTTTATGTACTTCTTCTAATGTTATAGTTCCTATAGAACCTTTAGCCCAAGTATCATTCATTTTTCTATGAATAAAACCTTCTTCTAAATCTAAAATTTTTTCCCATTTTTTATCCCAATCAGTTTTTTCAGTGATTTCTAAAATACCCCCTATATCAAATACTATTGCTTTTATACTCATCATATAACTCCTAAAATTTCTTTTAATACTTTTATATTTAATTTATTATTGCTATAACAACAACCACCACCAGTATAAATAGATTCATTACCTAAATTATTTTCAAAATACCCTCCGGATTCTTTTATTAATAAAACAGTTGGTGCATAATCCCAAGGTTTTCCTGCAAAAAATATTATTTTTGTTATTATAAATTTTTCAACTTCTAAATCTGCTTTAGTTAACAAACTACCATCTTTTTTATATGAAGAACTTATTTCTATATTAAAAAACTCAAGTGATAATTTAGATGATTTTGTAACGAGTTCTAATGCTAGAGCTATTTCATCTTTTAGTGGTTTCTTTATAATTCATATTTATATTTTTATATTAGTTTTATTTTATTTATTATAAATATATTTATTATGATCTATATATTATAAATTATAAATAGGTATTCATAATGAATTTTGAAATAGGACAAGAACATAAAGAAGAAGTATCTTTTTCCTTTGAAGATGTAAAAAAATATGCTGAATTATCAGGAGATAAAAATCCTATACATATAGATCCTGAATATGCAAAAAAAACACCTTTTGGTAGATGTATAGTTCATGGCATGTTTGCATCTTCAAAGTTTTCAAAAGTTTTAGCTACTTCTTTTCCTGGTGAAGGTACAGTTTATTTAGAACAAAACCTAGAATTTAAGAAGCCTATTTTTCCAGATGAAAAATACAATTTAATTATGACTATAGCAGAAAAAAAAGTTACTTCTTCTGGAAAAACTATCTATAAAATAGAAACTAAAATTGTAGATTTAGCTAATAATATTTGTGTAAATGGTAAAGCTACTGTTTTAAAATGAATTAAGTAGTTTCTTTTTCTTCATTTAAATCAAATATAGTAGGTTCTTCTTTTTCCTCTTGAATTGGCTTTAATTTTACCATTTCAGGAGGAGTATCATTAAAAAGGTTTGCTATAGCTTTAGTAGCTGTACTAATTTTAGAAATTGGTTTAGTAGAAACCTGATTTCCCATAGCTGTTACTGATTTTGTTAATAAACGCCCTAAATGCAAATATTCAGTGCTTATTTTAGCTCTTTTTTGATAACTATAATCAACTTGAACTACAGGATTTTCTTCAACTGAAAAATAAACTAATTTAGAATCTTCTGGTATAAATCTATAAACTTTATCCAAAATAAACTTATTAATAACAAATTTTTTCATATAATGAAGACCTGTACTATTTTCACTATATATTACATGAATAGTTTTTAATTCACCTTGACGCATGAATTTTAAGACTTTACTATCAAGAAACATTTTATCTGGAATATTTATTACTTTATATTCACCGTTTTTAAATAAAATCAAAATCTTATCAAAAGAAGAACATTGTACAAAATCTTCAGACTTTATTTCAGAACCTAAATAACTTGTTTTTTTATCAAAACCAACCTTTAAATCTAAAACAGCTACTTTTGTTATATCAATATTTTCAAACTTTTCTATAGTGGTTCTTCTAGGGTTTGAGTCTTTATATTTTGTTATTAATGAATCTAAGTATTTTATAGTATATTTATTTATATTATTTAAATTATTATTTATTTTATCTATTTCTTTATTTATATCTTCTATTTCTTCTTTGGTTTTATTAAAATCAAATTTAGATATTTTTTTAATAGGTATAGATAATAGTTTATCAACATCATGATTTGTAAGTTTTGCTATTAATTCTTCTTTATAAGGTTCAAAAGAATTAAAAATAGTTTTTTCTATTTCTTTAAAATCATCAATTTCTTCTAATAAACTATATATTTTATTTTGAATAAAGATTTTAGTTAATATTTTCTCATGTAATTTTTCTTTTAATTTATCTAAATTTGCTTTAAGCTCTTTTTGTAGATTACTTATTAGCTTATTAGTATTATGATGCAAAATTTCTTTTACATCGGTTTCTATTGGAAAACCATCTTTTATAACTGTTATATTTGATGAAATTGAGTTTTCACAATCAGTATATAAAAATAACCTCGGTAAAATATTTTCTGCTGTAGAACCATGACCTATTTTTAATTCAATTTCTATTTTTTCAGTTGTAAAATCATTAATAGAAGATATTTTTAATTTACCTCTATGTATAGCATTTTCTACAGAAGCTATTATAGATTCGGTTGTAGTTCCATAAGGTATTTCTCTAATTAAGAGCGTTTTGTTATCTAATACTTCTACTTTTGCACGAACTCTTATTTTACCTTTTCCTGCCTGATAGTCAGAAACATCCATGCTTCCACCTTGTATAAAATCAGGGTATATTTCAAAATCTTCACCTTTTATTATTTTTATCTGACATTCTAATAATTCTATAAAATTATGAGGTAAAACTTTAGTTGATAAGCCTACAGCAATTCCTTCTGCCCCACACATTAATAAAACAGGTATTTTAGCTGGTAAAATAACAGGTTCTCTATTTCTACCATCATAACTATCTACATATTCAGTTATTTCTTTATTAAAAAGATTATCTTTGGCTAAATTAGACAATTTACATTCTATATATCTTGGGGCACTTGCAGGATCTCCAGTTAAAACATTTCCAAAATTACCTTGTTGATCTATAAAAAAATTTTTTTGAGCCATATTTATTAGAGCATCAGCTATACTAGCATCACCATGTGGATGGTATCTCATAGTATGCCCGACAATGTTAGCTACTTTATGAAATCTATTATCATCAACTTCATACAATGTATGTAAAATTCTTCTTTGAACTGGTTTTAAACCATCATCAATATCAGGTATTGCTCTTTCCTTAATTACATAAGAAGCATAACCCATAAAATTATGATCTATTAGATTTTTTAATTCATTAGCCATTTTTATTACCCTTTCTTAAAAAGAACTTCCTAAGTTACTAATAATATAGTTTTTTCTATCAGCAGTATTTTTACCCATATAAAAAGTTAGTAAATCTTTAACTTGGTGTTTTTCTCCTACAGATACAGGTAATAGCCTGATATTTTTGCCTATAAATTGCCCAAACTCATTAGGTGATATTTCTCCTAAACCCTTGAATCTAGTTATCTCAATATTGTTTTTTAATTTTTTTATTGCTAATTCTTTTTCTTTTTCAGAATAGCAATATATAGTTTCTTTTTTATTTCTTACTCTAAATAAAGGAGTTTCTAAAATATAAACATGATTTCTTAAAATTAATGGTTCAAAAAATTGGAGAAAGTAAGTTATTAAAAGATTTCTTATATGTAAACCATCATAATCTGCGTCAGTTGCTATTATTACCTTGTTATATCTTAAGTTTTCTATTGTTTCTTCTATACCTAACGCTTGCATAATATTATATAACTCTTCATTTTTATAGACTATTTCTAGCTTAGTATCAAAACAGTTCATAGGTTTACCTTTTAAAGGAAATACAGCCTGAGTATAAACATCTCTTGCTACAACCATAGAACCACTAGCAGATTGCCCTTCGGTAATAAAAATCATAGATTCTTTACCTTCATCGGTATTATCATTTAAATGATATTTACAGTCTTTTAAATTAGGAATTTTAATAGAAACCTTTTTTGCTCTTTCTTTAGCAACTTTTTTTACATTTTGTAGTTCTTTTCTAACTTTTTCATTAAAAGTTATTTTATCTAAAATTCTATCTGCAATTTCTTTGTTTTTATGCAAAAAATCTTCTATAGCTGTTTTTACTTCTTGTATTATAGGAGATCTAACTTCGTTATTACCTAATTTGTTTTTTGTTTGAGATTCAAAAATAGGATCTTGTATTTTTATAGCAATAGTTCCAAAAATACCTTCTCTTACATCAGAACCCTGAAAATCTTTTTTAGAATATTCATTAATACCTTTTAAAATACCTTCTCTAAATGCAGATTGATGAGTTCCACCATCTGTAGTATGTTGCCCATTTACAAAAGAAATATAATTTTCTCCATAAGAATTTGTATGAGTAAAAGAAAACTCTAAAGTTTCTGATTTATAGTATATCTGAGGGTAAATTTTTTCATCACCAACTTCTTTTTCTAATAAATCAAATAATCCTTTTTTAGAATAAAATCTTTCACCATTAAAAACTATTTCTAATTTGGTATTTAAATAAGCGTAATACCACAGTCTTTTATTTATAAAGCCTAAATTATATACATATTCACCAAAAATACTTTCATCTGGTGTAAACTTAGTAAAAGTACCTGTTTCTTCAGTTGTATCACCTTCTTCTTGGCTTACTAAAACCCCTTTTTCAAAATAAGCAGACAAAAACTTACCTTCACGAACACTTTTTACTGTAAAAGATGAAGATAAAGCATTTACTGCTTTTGTACCTACACCATTTAATCCTACACTAAATTGAAAAACAGAAGTATTATATTTTGCACCAGTATTTATCTTAGAAACACAATCAACTACTTTACCTAAAGGAATGCCTCTGCCATAATCTCGTACTGAAATTTCTTTTTCATTGAGTTTAACTTCGATTTTTTTACCATTACCCATTATAAATTCATCTATTGAGTTATCTATAACTTCTTTTATAAGAACATAAATACCATCATCTGGGTGTGTACCATTCCCTAATCTTCCAATGTACATACCAGAACGTAATCTTATATGATCTAAGGAACTTAGAGTAGTAATCGAGTTTTCATCGTATTTTATTTCAGTTTTTTCTTCTGTAGTATTCATTTCAAGCCCTTTAAAAATAAATATAATAAATTGTATCAAGCTTATTTTGTAATGTGAATAGATTTAATTTTAGTTAATAATAAATTTTGAATAATTAGTTTACTAATTCTAATATTTGATCTTGAATATCCCTAAGTTGTTTTCCAGATAAAGTAGAGTTATTTATAATTATGGAAAATCCTAAAGTATTTTTATTTTTACCAACTAAATATCCACTTAAAGCATTAACTCCTGTCATAGAACCACTTTTTGCTATTACTTTATAATTTTTAATTTCTTTTAATCTGTTTCTTAAAGTTCCTTCTAAGCCACCAATAGGGAAAGCTTCGTATATTATTTCTTTGTATTCTGGATTTTTATACATAGTTTCAAGAACTTTTAAAAGTAGCTCTGAGGATATTAAATTATATCTAGATAGACCAGACCCATCTACTACATTAAAATCATAATTTTTAAACAAATTATTTAAATGTTTTTTTAAAATTTCTTTGCCTTTTTTAGTACTACCTTGTTTTTTGTCTTCATTATAAGCTATAGTTTTTAAAAGCAATTCTCCTGTTAAATTATGGCTTTCTTCATTAAATCTTTTTAATATTTTATATAAAGGTTCAGATTTTTTTTCAGCTAAAACAATAGTATTAGGATTTTTATCATTATTTATTAAAATTTTTCCTGAAAAAGCTATAATTTCTTTAAGATAATTTTCTAATGTACTAGTAAAATAACTTTCATGATCTTTTATACTTCTTTCAATTTCAATATTAGTATTTTTATTCGCTTTACCTGAAATAGTTAAAATATTACCTTTTAAGTTAGATTCAATATTTTCATAAGAATTATCATTTATCAATAAATTATCAGTATTTAAAACTAAGGAATTATTGGTATTCAAAGATACTTTGTTATTTTTTATTGAAATATTAGCTACAAGACAATTATCATCTAAATATATAGGAGATATTGGAGAATCATCGCACTCATCTAAATCATCCCACATCCAACCAGGGCCATAAATTATATTATCAAAGATACTTTTATCAATATAAACATTGCCTTTTATTTCTTTTATACCTGTTTGTCTTAAATCTTCTACTAATTTTTTTAAATCCTTACTTTTAAAAGTAGGATCTCCAGACATATTTACATATAAATTATTTATACTAAAATTTTCTGTTTCTGCATCAGTATAAGCATCGGTAGATAAATTTGTTCTAAAAACATAGTTTTTACCTAATTTTTCTAATGCTAAAAATGATGTTAAAATTTTTATATTAGAAGCTGGAGTCATTAGTTTATTAGCATTATAGTTAATTAAAACCTTATCTTTATCTAAATCTTTTATAATTACGCTAATACTAGCATTTTTTAGAGTATTATTATTAATTATATAATTTTCTAATTTATTATAAGTATTTGCATTTGCATCTATACTTATTAAAAAAAATAAGTTTATTGATAATAGAACTCTTAAAATAATTTTATTTTTATTTTTCACTTTTCACTTCTTACTATTTATTTTTTTGTATTTTTTCTAATCTTTTTTTTATAATTTCTTTAACACTTTCAAATAAGGCTATATTATATCTTTTTTTTAGGTCATTAAAGGTAGAAGAGTATATAATATAGTTCTCATAATTTGGGTTGGAAATAAATTTTTTATCTATTTCATATAGTTTTATAATTTCGTCTTTATCAGGTTTTTGTATTTTATCTATTTCATCGCTCAAAGTTAATATATATCTTGTGGAATCAGCTATTCTCTTTTTAGCTAATATTATATCTTTATCTTGCGATTTTTTGTTTTTAATAATTAAATAATCCTTTTTAAATGTTGTTAATTTGCTATTTATTTTTTTTCTAATACTAGCTGTATCAGATAAATATATATTATAGTCGCTTATTGTAGATAAACTTTGATAAGATAAATAAGTTATATAACTTAATGCTCCTATGAAAATATAAATAAAAAAATTTTTTTTTCTTAATTTTTGATTTATACTTTTTACGCCAGTTTTTTTATTTAGTTCATTTCTTGGTAAACATTTACTTCTACAATCAGGACAAATATATTTTTTTGTCCCAGCTGATTCAAAAATTTGAACTTCATCAATATCCCAATTAGCACGACAATTAAGACACTGATAAAGTATTTCTTCTTCTAATTCTTGTTCTTGATTTGGGTTTTCAGTAGAATCCATTTTTTACCTTAGTTTATTTATTTCTTCTTTTATTAAAGTATTTAATATCTCAGGGTTTGCTCTACCTTGAGTTTGTTTCATTACCTGACCAACAAAAAATCCTAAAAGTTTTTCTTTCCCACCTAAAAAATCTTTTACTTCTTTAGGATTTTTTTCTAAAATTTCTTTTACTAAAGATAAAATTTTATCTGTATCATTAATTTGAGTAGCTCCCTTTTTTTCAACTATTTTTGAAGGTTTTTCTCCAGTTGTTATTACATCAGCTAAAATTTCTTTTGCTATTTTTCCACTTATAGTTCCTTTTTCTATCAAAGATATGAGTTCACTAAAATTTTCAGGATTTAACTTGGTATCAGATAATTCTAATTTTTTATCATTTAAATAAGCAGTTATATCTACAGTTAACCAATTTGTTACTATTTTAGGATTTAAACCTAAATTTACAGATTCTTCAAAAAAACTAATAAGTTCAGTTGAATTTACTAATACTCTTGCATCATAATCAGATAAAGCATAATCTTTTATATAACGCTCTCTTTTTTTATTAGGAAGTTCTGGTAATTCTTGCTCTATTTTTTTTAACCAACTACTATCAATAGTTATTTTAACTAGATCAGGATCTGGGAAATATCTATAATCATCAGCTTCTTCTTTAGTTCTCATAGTATTAGTAACCCCTTTGTTTTCATCCCAAAGTCTGGTTTCTTGAACTATTTTTTCACCATATTCTAAAGCTTCTTTTTGTCTTTGTATTTCATAATCAATAGCTCTTTGTAAAGATCTAAAAGAATTAAGGTTTTTAATTTCAACTCTTGTCCCAAATTTATCACTTCCTTTAGGTCTTATTGAAACATTTGCATCACATCTTAAGCTACCTTCTTGCATTTTTCCATCACAAACTTGAGCATAAACTAAAATGCTTCTTAATTCTTCTAAATAAGCTTTTGCTTCTTCACTACTTCTTATTTCAGGTTCACTTACTATTTCTACTAAAGGAACCCCTGTTCTATTGTAATCAACTAAACTATAAGATGCTCCTGCTAACCTATCAGAGCCGGCATGTACTAATTTACCTGCATCTTCTTCCATATGTATTCTTGTAATATTAATAAGTTTTTTATGCCCATTAACATCAATTTCTAAACTTCCGTTTAATCCTATTGGTTGTTCATATTGAGAAATTTGATAAGCTTTGGGTAAATCTGGATAAAAATAATTTTTTCTATCAAATTTACACTCATCAGGTATTTTACAATTGATGGATTTTGCTGCTTTTAATGCTAATTCTACAACATTTTTATTTAATACTGGTAAAACTCCAGGCATTCCCAAACAAACTGGACAAACATGTGTATTAACATCTCCTCCAAATTTTGCAGAACAAGAACAAAATATTTTTGAATTGGTTAGTAATTCTGCATGAACTTCTAATCCAATTACTGATTCATAATCCATTTTTTTACCTTGATTTATAAAATTAAAAACATAACTAATTTATTTTATCAAAAATTTTTAGATTTAAAAATAACATAAATTTAAAAAATCTATTATGTATATTTAATCACTAAATGTAAATTTAAATTAATTTTTTAGTTACATCAAAGTCTTTTATTATAATGCCTTTAACCATATTTATTGATTTTTTTACTTAATTACAGATTTATTTTTTTAATATATTTTTAATGTAAATTAAATATAAAACACTTGTTTTTAAAAAATATTTAATTTACATAATCAAAAATAAAGTTTACAATAGTACCTATATTTAATATTAAAGTTTTTTATATAATTAAATTTTTGATTTTATTTTTTAGGAGGGAAGCTAAATGGCTGACGTACGTATCAGTGCAAGAAGTACCTTGACCGCATTGAACAGATGGGTAGAGGTAATCTCAGGTAACTTAGTAGGTTCTCAAATTACTGGTTACAAATCAACAAGAATTACATTTGGTGATTCATTAGTAGACATAGTAAGAGGCGGAAGCGGAAACGCAGTAAGCTTAGGGGTATTAACCCAGTTCAAGTAGCAAGTGGTGGTATCACAGTAGGTGGAACAACAACTGACTTTAGACAAGGTTCATTATTACAAACAGGTAATAATAGTGATGTTGCGATACAAGGTAACTCATTCTTTACCGTAGCAGATTCATCAGGAAAAATTATATACACAAGATCAGGTGAATTTAGTTATGATGACCAAGGTTACTTAGTAACAAAAGAAGGACAATATGTATTAAGTTTATATGATAAAACAAGACCTATAAAAGACAGAGATTTACAAAGATTTAGTGATTTAAATCCTGCGGTAAGTGCATCAGTAACAGTAAACTTTAATGCTTCTCCTTTATTTAGGATAGACCCAAGTGAGACAACATTTGGAGTCAAGTACTGCGAGACAGGTTCATTAAGCTCAATATTTGGAACAACATCTGGTGCATCATCAATGACCATAACCAAATATTTTACAAATCCTAATATTGCAAACAACGAAGATAGAGTAGTAGGGAAGAACCTATGTACCAGCAGGAAACATAACAGTAGGGACAACCAATGGTTCATTATCATGTGCTTCAACAAAATGGAGCAATCGTAGAGACAATTATAGGTATAGGTATTACTGTATTTTTACCAGATTCAGCAAACTTATCAACCAGAACCAGTGCTGATAATGCAAGATTAATAACGGAAACAATTAATGCAAAATCAGATCAAGCAGGGATGTAGTGCATCAGTAATGAAAATGAGACCCAAACGATAAAACCAAGCAACATTAGTACTTGGAATACAAACAGAGTAATAAGTGAATCTGCAGCAAGATTACCTACAACATATAGTGCTGTAACAGCTACAATGAATGCAGAGAGATCACTTGAGCAAGTATTAACAACAAGTAGAACAGGTTTAGTAGATACATTCAAAGATAATAAAGGAAACTTATTCTACCAAATTAATGCATTAACATTAGCAGAATCAGCACCACAATATATTGCAGCACCTGGAGGATCAAATTCACTTTGATAGTACTGGGGCAATATTAATCAATGATTCAAAAGGTAAAGATATATCATCTGCACCACCATACAATACAGGTATCCACGTAGCTCTCAGTAAATTCTCAAACAATCAAGGTTTGGAAAAAAGAAGAGGTGGATCACAATTCTTATATACAGAAGCAACTGGTACTATATCAATCGGTTATGCAGGTATGTCAAGAAATTCACAAATCAGTACTAAAACAGCTGTAGAAGTAAGATGGAAACTCAAGCATCGGTTTAGAGAACGTAGTTGTATCACAAGCATTAGAGTCATCAGATATTCTGTAACAGATTCATTACCAGAATTAACAGTTGCACAAAAAACATTTACATCAAATACCAAAGTGGTTAACGTAGGTAACACCATCGTTGATGACTTGAACGGTTTAATCAGATAATATTTTAGATTACTTAAAAAGCTCTGTAAAACAGGGCTTTTTTGTTTGTATAAATATAATTTACACAAGTTATAGGTTTATAATAGCTATAATTTTATTGTTGTCTATATTTTTTTAGTAAGTTCTATGGGTAAAGTAAATTTAAGAAATAAATTAAGAGGTAATAACGAGGATAACTTTGAAAATTATTCTACACAAAATAATTTTCAAAGTTATTCTAATAATGATAGTTTTGAAAATCAAACATATACACAAACATATAATCAAAATATAGATAATTCGTCATTTATTAATAATCAAACCGAACTACAAAATAATCTTTATAATCAAAATCAAAATTATAATAATGATATAAATAGTTTTGATAGCAGAAAATATAATTATGAAAATGAAGGTGAAAATAAATTTAACGGTATAAAAAAAAGAAACTCAGGTCTTTTTAAAGAGAATGATGATGAAAAAGGTATTACTGGTATTCTAAGTGGTACAAAAAAACTTTTTACCAAAAAGCTAGATTCTTTTTCTAATCCTAGAAAAGGTATTTTGAATAATTTAAATAAAAGAATGCTTTTTTTATCAATAGCACTTTCTTCAGTTGCAACACTTTTAGCAATGGGTTATCTAAATAAACTATCAGCTAATATTACTAAAGGAACAACTCCATATAATGTTTTGGTTAGTAAAAGAAACATAAAAGAAAAAGCTGTTATAACAGAACAAGATATAGAAATTCAATCCGTTCCTCAATTATATCTTTCTGAAAATGCTATTTTTATTAAATCAAATGATGATATAAAAAAATATTTGGGTAGAATAGCTATATTAGATATTTCTAAAAATGAGCAATTATCTGATAAAAAAATAGTTACTACAGATAAAAGCCCTTGGACTTCACCTGTAATACCAGAGAATCATAGATCTTTTAATATTCCAGTAAAAGATATAAATTATGTAAAACCAGGTGATGCTATAGATATTTTAGTTTCAGTTCCTGATCCATTAAATAATTCTAAAAATATAAATACTCCTGTTTTACAAAATACTAGAGTTTTTTCTGTTAATGGAAAAGTAAAAATGTCTGCTAATGATAATGATAAAGCTGAAACAATAATGGTTGCCGTTCCTAATAATTTGGTAAACTTATTTTCTTTATTACAAGAAAAAAAAGCTAGTTTTAAAATAGTAGTTAGAAATGAATATGATAATCAAGATTTAGAAGAAAAAGTTTCAATTGAAAGATTAGAATCTTTATTTTCATATACCCCACAAAAAGAAGTAATTAGAGCTACTCCTCGTCCCATAAATTTTATACCAAAACCAAGTGCTACTCCTTTCAGACCTATAATAATATATAAAACTCCAGATCCTATTAAACCGAGAGTAGTTTTTACTCCTTTAAAACCTATTATTAAAGAAACACCTAAACCTAAAGTATCAGAAAAACCTAAAATGAAAATAACTATTATTTCAGGAAGTAAAATAAGGACAACAGAGTTTGAGAAAAAAGAAGAAAATCATTAAATAAAACTTAATTTTTAGTTTACCTTAATTTAAGCAAAGTTTTTGTTTTTTTTTCTATAATTATAAATATATGCTTTTTTATTAAAAATTTACGGAGTAAAAAAATGTGTGTTAATGCATTAAGAGCTACTAGTTCAATTGCACAAATAAAAACTGATACTATAAAAGTAGCCCCTAAAACTACAACCGAAAAACCTGAAGTTGCTCAAAGTTTACAAAAAGGTGATTCTTTAAAATCTTCTGGATTATCTAAAAACCCTGTTTGGGAAGGTGTTAAACTTGGTGCTAAACAAGGTGCTAAAGATGGTCTTATTATAGGTCCACTTGCTGGTGCAGCTACAGTTGCAACTATGGCTGTTGGTATTTCTCTTCTAGCAGAAGGAAAAGTTAATCCATTATTTTTAGGTGGTAAGGCTATAGCTGCAGGTGCAGGAGTAGGTTTAGTTGTAGGTCCTGTTTTAACAGCTTATGATTATGCTAAAAAAGGTGCTGAAGGTGGTGTAGCCGTTGCTGTTGGAGTTGAAAGAGCAAAAAGAACCGGACAAGATGAATCTAGTTCAGTTAAGACAACAGGACAAGTTCTTGGTGCGGTTAGTGGTGCAGCAAAAGGAGCATACAGAGGATTTAAACATTCTGGAGAGTTTGGTGTTACAAGTACACAAGGTAAAATAGCTGTTGCTGCTGCTGGAGCTTTATTAGGAGCAGGTGGAGGCTATATGCTTGGTGGATATGTAGCTGAAAAAGTTTATAAAGTATCTAAATAAATTTTTTTTAAATAATAAAAAACAGTAAGTTGACTAACTTGCTGTTTTTTTGTTTTTTATACTTTTTACCACAATTATACTAGCAACTTAGCTTATTTTAATGTTATTATGTTTCTTTAAGTTTTTTATAAACTTTGAGTGTAAATTTTTATATAAAAAGAGGTATTTACTATGTCAGTTCTTTTAAATTACATTGATGGCGAATTCTGTGAATCAACTTCAAAAGAATTTCTTGATGTTCATAATCCTGCTACAGGAGAGGTTTTAGCTAAAGTTCCTTTAAGTACCAAAGAAGATCTAGATAAAGCTGTTGCTGCAGCTAATAAAGCTTTTCCTTCTTGGAGAAGAACTCCTCCTGCTGAAAGAGCAAAATACCTTTTTAAATTTAAACAACTCATAGAAGATAATTTTGATGAAATTGCAAAATATGTAACCTTAGAACATGGTAAAAATTTATTAGAAGCAAAAGGTGATCTAAGAAGAGGTATTGATAATATAGATGTAGCTTGTGGTATTCCCTCTTTAATGCAAGGTGAAAATTTAGAAGATGTAGGTAGAAATATAGATTGTGTTTCTACCAGAAGAGCAATGGGTGTATTTGCGGCTATTACACCATTTAATTTTCCAGCAATGGTTCCATTTTGGTTTTTACCTTATGCTATTGCAACAGGTAATACTTTTGTTTTAAAACCTTCTGAAAGAGTTCCTTTAACACAACAAAAAATCTTTGAAATATGGGATAAAGTTGGTTTACCAAAAGGTGTTATAAATATGGTAAACGGGGGGAAAGAAATAGTAACAGGAGTGTGTGAACATCCTGGAATAAAAGGAGTTTCATTTGTTGGTTCTTCTCCTGTTGCAAAATATGTTTATGAAACTTCTTCAAAACATGGAAAAAGAGTTCAAGCTTTAGGTGGGGCAAAAAACTTCTTAGTAGTAATGCCAGATGCAGACCTAGAAAACACTGTTAATATTTTAGTTGAATCTTGTTATGGTTGTGCTGGAGAAAGATGTTTGGCTGGTAGTTCTTTAATATTTGTAGGTTCTGCTTATGAAAAATTCAAAGATACTATTGTTAGTAGAGTAAAAAATCTTAAAGTTGGAAATGGATTAGAAGCAGATGTTGATATGGGCCCTGTTATTTCTCAAGCTCATAAAGAAAGAGTTCTTTATTATATTCAAAAAGGAATAGATGAAGGAGCAGAAATGCTACTTGATGGAAGAGTTGGGTATGAAAATACAAAAGGATTTTTCTTAGGCCCTACCATTTTTGATAATGTAAAACCAAATATGACTATTGCAAAAGAAGAAATTTTTGGTCCTGTTTTATGTCTTTTAAAAGTTGATACATTACAAGATGCTGTAAATATAATAGAAAATCATGAATTAGCTAATACAACTTCTATTTTTACTACTAGTGGAAAATCAGCTAGAGATTTTACTTATAATGTAGAACCTAGTATGGTAGGTATTAATATAGGTGTTGCAGCTCCAATGTCTTATTTTAACTTTGGAGGAGCTAAAGGATCTTTCTTTGGAGATTTAAAAGCTCATGGTAAACATTCTATAGAATTTTTCACCGATAGAAAAGTTGTAATCAGTAGATGGTTTTAGTTTAGTAAAAAATTATTATTAATTAGTAAAAAGTAAAAGGCTAAGTTACTCTTAACTTTTTACTTTTTTATTTTATTATGAAAAATATACAAATAAAAATTTCTCCTAAAGATTTAGATAATACAGAGATAATAAAAAAAGAAATTTCTAAAAAATTAAAATTAAAAGAAGAGTTTGATTTTAAAATAGTAAAAAAATCTTTGGATGCGAGAAAAAGACCTCCATTTTTTTTATTATCTATAGATATTTATACTAAAAATGATAAAAAAATACCAGAAAAAAATATTATTGATTCTTTTTTTAAAGTTAATGAAGATAAAAAAGTAATTATTGTTGGAGCTGGACCAGCAGGATATTTTTGTGCTTTAGAATTAATAGAACAAGGAATTAAACCAGTTATTTTTGAAAGAGGTAAAGATGTTAATGCTAGAAGATATGATTTAAGAGCTATTCAACAAGAAGGTATTGTAAACCCAGATTCTAATTATTGTTTTGGCGAAGGTGGAGCTGGAACATATTCTGATGGGAAACTATATACTCGTTCTACTAAAAGAGGTGATGTTTATAAAGTTCTAAAATTACTAGTAGAACATGGAGCAAAAGAAGATATTTTAATTGAAGCCCATCCTCATATTGGATCAAATAAATTACCTATAATAGTTAAAAATATTAGAGAAACTATTATTAAATTTGGAGGTGAAGTTCATTTTAATTCTAAAGTTACAGATTTTTTAATAGAAAATAAAAAAATAATAGGAGTTAAAGTAGGTGATAAAAAATATTTTTCTGATGCAGTTATTTTGGCTACAGGACATTCTTCAAGAGATATTTTTTACCTTTTAAGAGATAAAAATATAAAAGTTGAATTTAAACCTTTTGCTATGGGTGTTCGTATAGAACATGAGCAAAAATTAATAGATAAACTTCAATATGGACAAGAAGAAAGAGAGTTAAATTTACCAGCTTCAAATTATAGCCTAGTTTGTCAAGTTGAAGGTAGAGGTGTTTTTTCTTTTTGTATGTGTCCTGGTGGCTTTATTGTTCCATCATCAACTGCACCTGAAGAATTAGTTCTTAATGGTATGTCTTTATCAAAAAGAGATTCAAAATATGCCAATTCTGGATTAGTTGTTTCTATAGAAAAAGAAGATTTAAAATCTTATGAGCAATATGGAGAATTTGCAGGTTTAGAATTGCAAAAAGAAGTAGAAAAAAAAATGTTTTTAGCTGGAGATAAAAAAACTCAAAAAGCTCCAGCGCAAAGAGTTATAGATTTTATAAATAATAAAATTTCTGAATCTTTACCAAAAACATCTTATATACCAGGTATTTATTCAGCTCCTTTACATGAAATAATACCTGTAAATATAAGAAAAAGACTTCAAGAAGGTCTTAAAGAATTTGATAAAAAAATGAAAGGCTATATTAATGAGAATGCTCAGATAATAGCTATAGAATCAAGAACTAGTTCTCCTATAAGAATTCCAAGAAATATAGATAACTTAGAACATATAGAAATAGAAAATTTTTATCCTTGTGGAGAAGGGGCTGGTTATGCAGGAGGAATTGTTTCTGCGGCTATTGATGGGCAAAATTGTGCAAAAGCTTTTTGTGATAAAATAAAAAAATAATGCTAAAATATTAGCTGTTTAATATTAATTTTAAGGTAAAAATTATGGGTAAAACAACAAAATTATTATGGGGTATAGGTGCTGGAGCATTATCTATAGCTGCTTTATCAGTATTAAAGAAAAAAGCTATACCAGAACCAAAAGTTCCTACTAATTTGGAAGATAATATAGTTTTGTTTTTTCAAAGAAGTTACTCTCCATATTGTATAAAAGTAAAAAAAATAATGGATTACAAAGGAATCCCTTATAAAAATGTAGATGTATTACCAGTTTTTCATAGAAAATTTTTAAAAGATGTTTCTGGTCAACATTTGGTACCAGTAATAAAATATCAAAATGATGTTGTAAATGATTCAACTAAAATAGCTCATTATCTAGAAGAAATAAAATCAGAACCAAGTATTTTTATAAAAGATGATGAAAAACTAAATAAAGAAGTTTTAATGTTAGAAGATTGGGCGGATGAATCTTTTATAAAACCCTTTGCAAAATTAGCTGTTATTTATAATTCAGAACATCCTGAAATAATGTTAGAAACTAATGATTATGATACAGGAGTTAATTTATTAGATAAAAATAAAGATAAAATATTTCCTGTAATGCTGAAGTTTATGTTAAAAGGTTATGGAACTTCTATAGAAGAAAAACCTAGTTTAAAAAAATTAGCAAGAACTAATTTAGATATTTTAGCATCAAAGCTAGAAGGTAAAGAATTTTTAGTTGGAGATAGATTAACTTTAGCTGATATAGCTATTGCATCTCACCTTGAAACAGCTAAAAAAGTTCCATATATCGCAGAAGATGAACAATATGAAGCTATTTTTAAATGGCAAGAAAAAATTATGAAAATGACGGAAAGAAGATTAGCTGAAGCAGTTTAATTATGTAAGAAAAAAGTGATGAAAATAATTTTCATCACTTTTTTCTAATAGACTAAAATTTAACTAAATTAAGTATTTTTGATACTTTTTCATCTAATTTATCTTTATTATTATTATTAATTACCAAACTAGGCTTTTCAGGTATATCATAAGGTAAATCAACTCCTATTACATTATTTATTTCTCCAGCTAAAGCTTTTGAATAAATACTTTTTTGATCCCTTATTTTAAGTTCTTCAAAATCAACATCTAAAAATATTTCAAAATAATTTTTAAAATCAGTTCTATTTTTTTTATGTATTTCTTTAAATAAGGAAATAGTAGAACAAACCACATTTATATCCTGATCTACTAATGCTTTGCAAAAATTAGATATTTTTAAGGCAGTTTCAAACCTAGATTTTAAATTATAACCTAAATTTCCACCAAAAATTTCTCTAAAAGTATCTCCATCAAGAAAAAAAGTATTATTATATTGTTTTTTTAACTTATTATAAACTTCTTTACCTATAGTTGTTTTTCCAGAACCTGCTAAGCCTGTTATCCAAATTAAAAATGTTTTTTTATTTTCCATTAGCTTAAAATATTTTTTATCTTATTAATTAAAAAGTTAGATTATATCATTAAGTTTATTAGCTTAAAACTGAAATAAATATTTTATTTTTAATTATAATATTTTATACTTAATAAACATATTATATTGTTATTAAAATATGAATTTAAAAAATAAAGCAGAAACATTGTCTGAATTATCAAAAATAATAACTAAAGCAAAAATATTACCTGTTTTTATACTTAAAGTTAAAGATTTTTTAGAAAATAAATATATTCAATTAAAAGAAATAAAAGAATTTTTTTTAGAAGATAATTTAATAATTAGATCTTCTTCTATTAATGAAGACTCTTCTGAATCTTCTAATGCTGGTAAATTTTTAAGTATTGCAGATATAAATAAAAATAATTTGATTGATTTAGAAATAGCTATTGATAAAGTTATAAACTCTTATAAAAATGATAATAATAATGAAGTAGTTTTGATACAACCTTTTTTGAAAAATATAAAAGTATCTGGTGTAATAATGACATCAGATTTGGATACTCTTGCACCCTATTACATAATTAATTATGATGAGAATAATTCACATGATTCTGTAACATCTGGAAGTAAAGCAAATTTAAAAACCTATATTTCTTTTAAAAATAAAATAATAAAAAACCCTGAAGATATAAAGGAAAAACTTATTTTAGTTTGTAAAGAACTAGAATTAATTTTTGAAAATAGTTATTTGGATATAGAGTTTGCTATAGATAATAAAAATGATATATATATATTTCAGGTTAGAGCAATTGTATTAAAAGATAAGAATAATCTTTCAAATATTAATTTAGAAAATACCTTAGAAAAATTACATAAAAAAATTAATAAATTATCTGCACCACATCCAGGTATTTTAGGTAAAAAAACTCTTTTTGGTGTTATGCCAGATTGGAATCCAGCTGAAATAATAGGTTTAAAACCCAAAGCATTGGCTATTTCTTTGTATAAAGAATTGATAACAGATAATATTTGGGCATATCAAAGAAATAATTATGGTTATAGAGATTTACGTTCTTTTCCTTTATTATTATCTTTTATAGGAGTTCCTTATATAGATGTTAGAGCCTCTTTTAATTCTTTTATTCCTAAAAATTTAGATGAAAAAATAGCTTCAAAATTATCCGATTATTATATAAATAAATTAGATAAAACACCTAAATACCATGATAAAGTAGAATTTAAAATAGTACATTCTTGTTATTATCTAAATTTACCAGAAAAATTAAAATTACTTTTAAGTGAAGGGTTTAATGAAAATGAAATAAAAAGAATAGAGTTTTCTTTATTAGAATTAACAAATAATATTATAAATCCTAAAAATGGTATTTATAAAAAAGATATAGAAAAAGTAGAATTATTAAAGGTTAAATACAATGAAGTTATAAATTCAAACTTAAGTATTATTGATAAGATATATTGGTTAACAGAGGATTGTAAAAGGTTTGGTACATTACCATTTGCAGGAGTTGCTAGAGCTGGTTTTATTGCTGTTCAATTTCTAAAATCATTTGTTGATATAGGAATTTTTTCACAAGATGAATATAATTTATTCTTAAATGCAATAAATACTATTTCTAAAGAGTTAAATAGTGATTTATACTTACTAAGCATAAATAAAATTACTAAACAAGAATTTTTAGATAAATACGGGCATTTACGTCCAGGTACTTATGATATCTTATCCTTAAGATATGATGAAAATTTTGAAAGTTATTTTGATTTAAAACAAGTTTATAACAAAAAAGAAATTGATTTTATTTTATCAAAAGATAAATTAGATAAAATAGATAAAGAGTTAATTGAAAATGGTATAAAAATAAGCTCTTTAGAACTTATATATTTTATAAAAGAAGCTATTAAAGCTAGAGAATACGTTAAATTTATTTTTTCTAGATCATTAAGTAAAATATTATCCTTAATTCAAGAATTATCTAACAGATTTAAAATATCACGAGAAGATTCTGCATACATAGACTTTAAAGAAATTTTAAATATGTACTCAATACTTGATCATAGAGATGTATATGATATTCTTAGTTCTAATATTCATAAAAATAAAATTTTTTATGAATATACTAAAGCCATAAAATTACCAAGTCTAATAGCAAATCCAGATGATATATATGGCTTTTTTTTAGAAGAAGATGAACCAAATTTTATTACACTTAAAAATATTTCAGCTGAAGTTTTTTTAGAAGAAAATTTAAAAGAAAAAAATCCAGAAAGAAAAATTGTATTTATAAAATCAGCAGACCCTGGATATGATTTTCTTTTTACTAAAAATATTGCAGGTTTAGTAACTCAATATGGAGGAGCTAATTCTCATATGGCTATTAGATGTTCTGAATTAGGATTACCTGCTATTATTGGTGCAGGAGAAAAATTATTTAATGAATGGAAAGAAAGTAATACATTATCCATAGATTGTTTAAATAAAAAAGTAATAAAATTATAATATATGCTTCACTACTTACTTTATATTACCCTAAAAACAGGAGTTAAATTTTGAAACTAATAATTTTAGCAGCAGGACAAGGTCAAAGATTAAGACCTCTAACTGATAATAAACCTAAATGTATGGTTGAATTTAGAGGTAAAGCTATTATTTCTTATATATTGGAAATTTCAAAATCTTTTCCTTTAAATAAACTAATAATAATTAATGGTTATAAAAAAGAAGTGTTAGAAGACTTTATATCAAATAAATCTGTTACTTTTTATACAAATAAAAATTTTGAAAACACTAATATGGTTAATACTCTTTTTTGTGCTAAAGAAGAGTTTAATGAAGATATTATAATTTCTTACTCGGATATAATATATAAAAAAGAGGTTTTTGAAAAAATATTTAACTCTACTTCTGATTTTTCTGTAATAGTTGATAAAAAATGGGAAGACCTATGGAACTTGAGAATGGAAAACCCTTTAACAGATGCTGAAACTATGAAAATAGATGAAAGCAATAATATTTTAGAATTAGGTAAAAAACCTAAAAATATTAATGAAATACAAGGACAATATATAGGTTTAATAAAAATATCAAAAAATATACTTCCTAAAATTATAGATTTTTATGAAAATTTAGATAAAAATAAAATATATGATGGAAAAAATTTTGATAATATGTATATGACTTCTTTTATACAACTTATTATAGATAATCTTTTTAAAGCCAAAGCTGAATTAATAGAAGGTGGCTGGTTAGAAATTGATAGTTTACAAGATTTAGACAATTATACTAAAGCTAATTTTATATTATAAATTTGGGTAAGAAAAATAAAGTGTGTCAAAGAGTGAAAATCTCACTTAAAATATAGATTAGAAAAAATAAATATTATAGTTTTAAGGAGAAATCCACAATGAGTATTTTAACAGAAAAAGAGTTAAAAAAGTTTAAAGAAGAAGCAATAAAAGGTTTAAAAGAAGGAAAACCTTTAAGTGGTAAAGAAGGAATACTAACGCCATTAATAAAAAGTTTACTGGAAGAAGTTTTAAATTCAGAGATGGAAGTACATTTAGACAACAAAGAAGAAGTAAACAGAAGGAATGGATATAATAGTAAAATAATGAAATCAGAATATGGAAATTTTGAATTAAATACACCAAGAGATAGGAATTCAACATTTGAGCCACAAATAGTAAAAAAACGCCAAGTATTTTTAGGAGAAGAAATAGAAAATAAAATAATATCATTATATGGGTTAGGAATGAGTTATAGTGATATAAATACCCATATAAGTGATCTTTATGGAACAAATGTATCAGATGGAATGATAAACGAAATAACAGATAAAATAATACCACATTTAAAAAATTGGCAATCAAGGGTATTGTCATCTGTATATCCATTTATATGGTTAGATGCAATATTTTTTAAAGTAAAAGAAGATGGAAAAGTTGTAGATAAAGCAATATATAATGTTATAGGTTTGAATGTGGAAGGTAAAAAAGAATTATTAGGAATGTATATATCAGATACAGAAAGTGCTAATTTTTGGCTAAATGTATTAACTGATTTACAAACCAGAGGAGTAGAAGATATTTTAATAGCTAGTATTGATAATCTATCTGGCTTTAAAGAAGCTATTAAATCTATTTTCCCAAAAACAGAAGTTCAGTTATGTATAGTTCATCAAGTAAGGAACTCCTTAAGATACGTAACCAGTAGCGACTCTAAAGAATTTCTTAAGGATTTAAAAAAAGTATATCAAGCTAACTCAAAAGATACAGGGGAATATCAATTATTACAGCTTGAGGAAAAATGGGGTAAAAAATACCCTATAGTAATAAAATCTTGGAAAAATAATTGGAATTCTTTATCAACTTTTTTTGATTATTCTAAAGATATTAGAAAAATAATTTACACTACTAACCCTATAGAAAGCTTTCATAGACAAATTAGAAAAGTTACTAAATCTAAGTCTATATTTGGTTCTGAAACTGGGTTACTTAAACTTTTATTTCTAGTAACCCAGAATATTTCTAAAAAATGGAACCAGCCTGTTCATAATTGGGCGTTGACATTATCTCAATTACATATTAAATTTGGAGATAGATTAAAATTTAATTTTTAAGTTTGATTTTCACTTGACACACTTTTATGAACAGACTCATAAATTTTAATATTAAATGATTTTTCTTTTTTATATACTTTTTTTTATTTGACATATAATTATTTAGTAACATTTTCTTTTTAGGATATATTTTATGTGTGGGATATCAGGTCTTTTTAGTTTACAAGATTCTGAATTTTTAAATTTAATTTTACCCATGAATAATACCATTATTCATAGAGGGCCTGATGATGAAGGTTTTATCTTTTTTGAAAAAGAATCTTTAAAACCTTATATATTTGGAGGTAAAACAACTCCAAAAGAAATATTTGAAAGTAATGAAATTTATAGCCCCAAATCTCTTCTTGATAAAAATTACCCTGAAAACTCTGCAATAGCTTTAGGACATAGAAGATTATCAATATTAGATTTATCTCCAAAAGGTCATCAACCAATTTGTTCTATAGATGGTAAAACATGGTGTGTTTTTAATGGTGAAGTTTATAATTATATAGAAATAAGACAAGAGTTAGAAGAAAAAGGTTACAAATTTAATTCAAACACAGATACAGAAGTAATATTATCTGCTTATAAAGAATGGGGTAAAGATTGCTTACATAAATTTAATGGTATGTGGGCTTTTATTATAGTTGATATAGAAAAGAAAAAAGTTTTTATTGCAAGAGATAGATACGGTGTAAAACCTTTATATTATTGGTTTTCGCCAAAGGGATTTTTTGCTATTGCTTCAGAAATAAAACAATTTACAGTTTTGGACGGATGGGAAGCTAAACTTAATCCTCAAAGGACTTATGACTTTCTAGAATATGGTCTTTTAGAACATACTAATGAGACTATGTTTAAAGATGTTTTTCAATTAAGAAGATCAGAAGCTTTAGAGTTTAATATATCTGATTTAAAAGAAATAATTGAAAAAAAAGAACTCCCTATATATAGATGGTACGATTTAAAGCCTAAAGAATTTAATGGCAATATAAATATGGCGGCAAAAGAATTTGAAAAACTTTTTGTAGATTCTGTAAAATTAAGATTAAGAGCAGATGTTCCTGTAGGTTCTTGTTTATCTGGAGGGTTAGATTCATCATCAATCGTTTGTGTTGCAAATAAACTTCTAGCTGAAAAAGATGCAACTAACTTACAAAAAACTTTCTCTGCTTGTTCTCATGAAAAAAAATATGATGAAAAAGAATATATAGATGAAGTTGTTAATACTAGAAAAATAGATGCTCATTATATTTATCCAGAATTAAATATACTTTTTGAAAATTTAGATGAATTAACTTGGGTTCAAGATGAACCCTTTGGTTCTACTAGTATTTATGCTCAATGGAGTGTTTTTAAATTAGCAGCAGAAAATAAAGTTAAAGTTATGCTTGATGGGCAAGGTTCTGATGAACAATTAGCAGGTTATCATATCTTTTTTCAACCGTATTTAACAGGTCTTTTAAAAGAAAATAAATATATTAATTTATATAAAGAAGTAAAAGCTAGAAAAAATAATTATGGTTTTAGCGAAATAAAATCTATTAGATCTATTGTTGCTAATTTTGTTTCAGACAATATAGTTCAAAATATTAGAAAAAAAATAGGTGTATCAGAAACTACTACAAACTGGCTTAATATAGAAAAATTAGGGGCAAAAAAAATAAATCCTTTCAAACTTTCAAATATTAATAATTCTAATATAAAAGAATTATCTTATTCTCAATTGTTAGATTCAAACTTACAAATGCTTTTACACTGGGAAGATAGAGATTCTATGCTACATTCTATAGAATCAAGGCTTCCATTTTTAGATTATCGTTTAGTAGAATTTGTGTTGGGTTTACCAGATGATTTTAAAATAAGAAATGGTATTACAAAATATATTTTAAGAGAAGGTTTAAGAAATTATTTGCCAATAAAAATAAGAAAAAGACTATCTAAATTAGGCTTTGAAACCCCAGAAGAGGTATGGATAAAACAAAATGAAGATACTTTTAGAAATTTAATTAATAAATCAATAGAGTTATCTAATGGTATTTTAAATGAATCTGTAAAACAAGAATTTGAAGATATAGTTAGTGGTAAAACTAGGTTTTCGTTTTTTATTTGGAGAATAATAAGTTTTGGAAAATGGATAGAAAAATTTAATATAAAAATTTAAATTATGAAAGAAAATAAAAAAATATATTTAACTTTTGATTTTGATTGGGCTTGTGATGAAGTTCTATTATATACATTAGATATAATAGAAAAATATGATATTTATGCAACATTTTTTGTAACTAATGAAACTAAGGTTTTAGAAAATTTTAGGACAAATAATAAAATAGAATTAGGAATACATCCTAATTTTAATAATCTTTTAGATGGAAAATCATTAGAAGGTGGAGCTGATTTTGTAATAAAAAATTTTAAGAAAATTATTCCTGAATCTGTAAGTGTTCGTTCTCATTGTTTAACTCAAAGTTCTAGAATTTTAGATTTATTTAAAAATAATGGTTTTACCCATGATTGCAACTTATTTATTCCTTATAATAATAATATAAATCTTAAACCAATAAGGCATTGGAACTCTATGATAAGAGTACCTCATTTTTGGGAAGACGATATTTTTTGTCTTGAGAATATAAATACAAATGATACCTATTGGGATGTTAGTAATTTTTTACAAATTGATGGTTTAAAAGTATTTGGGTTTCATCCTATACATATTTATTTAAATACTGATAAATTAGCACTTTATGAAAATACAAGAAATTATCATAATAAACCAAAAGAATTATTTGAACTAAGAAATAATAATATAGGTATTAATAATTTTCTAGTAAATCTTATTATTGAAGCTAAAAAAAATAATTTTGAGTTTGATTTAATAAAGAATATTTTTTAGATAATTACAGTAGCTTTACCATTTACACAAATATTATTAGCTAAATCTACAATTTTAGTTTCTATTTTATAGATAGTTTTGCCAGAAGAAGTAACTTTTTTTTCTGCTATAGTCATAATTAAATTGTATTTTTCATCTGGGAAAATAGGTTTCTTAAATTCTAGGTTTTGTTCTAAATAAACTGTACCTTCACCAGGAAAAGAAGTAGCTAAAACTTTTGAAAACTTTGAAGATGCAAACATACCATGAACTATACATCTACCAAAAGGTGTGTTTTTTGCATATTCAGGATCTATATGTATAGGATTTTTATCTCCTGATAATTCAGCATATTTTTTTACATCTTCAAAGGAAAAAGATACTTCTTCTTTATGTTCTTGTCCTATTTCAAAATTCATAATGTTTTTATCCTTATTATTAACGTATACTTTTTATAAAGTTAATAAACTTTGAATGCTCAATAGCAAAATTACCTGTTACAGTTTGTTTCTCTTCAACATTTCTTGTTACTACAGCGCCTATTGTTATAAAAGCTTTATCACCTATTTTTACTTGAGAAGATATAGATGCATTAGGACCTATCCAACAATCATCTCCAATTCTTGAATCTCCTGCTATCATTGCACATGCTGGTAAAAAGCACCTTTTACCAATTTGAGCTGAGTGTGCTATATGAACTAAATTATCTGTTCTTGTTTCATCCCCTATTAAAGTATCTCCAAAAAGAAATCCTTTACTAATAGCATTATTAGCACCTATCTCAACTTTATTTCCTATAATAACTTTTCCTGTATGAAATATAGAAAGAATACCTTTACTAGTTCTTTTATGCTCAAATCCTTCTGCTCCAACAACAGTATTTGCTCTAATAATACAATCATCTCCTATTATTACATCTGCTAAAATAGATACATTTGGCTCAATAATTACATTTTTACCTATTTTTACATTATATTCACAAACATAAGCTCTTGGATGAATAATAGCAGTAGGATCTATTATAGAATCTGTTTTTTTATAATTAAGTTTACCAAGATAATTTTTGAGAGTATAAAAATAATATCTTGGATCATCACAAATTATTTTTTTTATTTCTGTATTTTCAAAAAAATGTGCTAATTTTTCGGTAATAAATAAGGCTTTAACATTTTTATTATCAAGCATTTGTTGAACAAATTTTTCACTATCCATAAAACTTAGCATATTCGGTATATCTTGATAAGATAAGGCTAAATTATCGCAATCAATAATTTCATCTATTTTTATAGCCAAAACTTCTTCTATTAAACTATTATTTATTTTCATAATTATTTATCCATTTTTAATAAAATCCATGCTAGGAGAGTTATTTAACGCATATTCTATAGCTTTAACTCTATCATTAAATAATCGCATACCTCTAACTAAAGATTCTCCAACTTTCAAACCTGCTGAATGTAGATCTATTACAGGTTTTGGACCTAGATAATCTGTTGTTAAAGTCATAAACCCTTTTTTTATCTCATGAGAAGGGTGTTTAATAATTTCTAATTTATTTATTCCTTCATAATCCATGTGCCCACATATATGAGCTATTTTTATTCCTTTATTATCAATCCACTCTAAAGGAATTCCTGTTTCTCCTCCTAATAGTGAAATATCTGCATGATTTTCTACAACTACAATTGCATCACAATCTTTTAAAAAATTTTTTATTTGATTGTCTTTTGGTTTCCAACATCCTAAAGGGTCTAAATAAAATACATTAGCACCATTTATTTGTAAAATACTTTTAGTTTCCATTCCAAAAGGAGAAGAACCTATTAATAAAATATTTGCTCTTGATATTTCAATATCTACTTCAAAAAGTAGTTTAACTGCAAGTAATGAAACATATCTAAAAATATCAAGGTTAGGATAAGTTTCTGATGTACCTAAAACAGGGATATTTTTATTTTTACAAAGTTCTAAATCTAACTCACCTTCCCTAAACTCCCATGTTTCCCACATTAAAGATATAGCAGAGTCTTTTGGAAGATTATTTATAATATTATGATTTATAGGTCTAACTGGTCCAAGATTAGTAACTATATTTGATTTATTAGCATATAAACTAGGGTTTTCATCAGTTATTTTTATTATATTTTTATCTATATTTAATTTTTCTATCCATAAATTAATATAATCTTTTATTTCTAACACAGAACCATGCCTAGAATCTTTAGCTATTGCAATAACTTCTTTTGCCCCAGCCAAAGCTGCTATTAAAGGAGTAACAACAAAATTTCCAGATGCCGCTTCTGTTAAAACAGTCATCTCTTTTAAATCTAATGAAAAACTTTTTATAGCATTTTTTATAAGTCTTTCTACTCTAAGATAATCAGTTAATTTTTTCATTTTGATATAAATTAAGTTAAATACTAAGTGTTGCTTCTAATGCCATAAAAGCTTCTTCTGGTTTTACCAAAATTTCTTCTTTTCCTTTTATAGCGTTTAAAAAATTTTTTAATTCTAATGCTAAAGGTTCCTGTTTTCTTATAGGATATTTTATAATTCTACCAACAGTAATTAATCCTTCTCCTAAAAATGAAGAATTTTTAGATTCTGCATTTTCAAAATCACTATTTTCATAAAAAGTAACTTCCTGATTATAATAATCTCCCATTAACATACCTGCATCACCATATATTTCTATTGTTCTTAGATATCTTGGAGATACCCAACTAAACTCTGAAGATGCTTTAACTCCATTTTCTAGTTCCATTAATGTTTTAGCGTATATTTCTTGTTTATTTTCTTTTATGACTTGAGATTTTATACTTTTTATTTTTGAACTTAAATAATAAATAATATCAAAATCATGAATAGCTAAATCAACTAAAACTCCTTCTACATTACCTAATAACCTTTTAGGAAATGGCCCTATTCTATGAGTATTAATAAGATAGATATTTTTTAAAACATTATTGTTTAAAAATGTTTTTAATTGAGATATAACAGGGTTAAATCTTTCAATATGCCCTACTGTTAGTAAAGTATTATTTTTTTTACTAACTTCTATAATATCATTTGCATCTTTTAATGTATGAGCAATTGGTTTTTCTAAAAGCGTTGGTATTTTAGCTTCCAAAACATCTATAGCTATGTTTCTATGTGTTATAGGTGGAGTTGCAATTACAATTCCATCTAACTTTTCATTTTTTATCATTTCATTGTAATTTGAATAACACTTTTCAATTCCATAAGTTTTTTTAGCAGTGTTTAAGTTATTTTCGCTTGGATCTGACACTGTTATTTCTGCAACTTCAGTTAAATTTTTAAGAACTCTTAGGTGGTTCTGTCCCATTACACCACAGCCTATTAAACCTATTTTCATAAAATTATACCTTTAAGTTATTTTTATACCAATCAACAGTTGAGATAATTCCTTCTTCAAACTCTATTTTAGATTCAAAGTTAATCAACTCTTTTGCAAATGACATATCACCTTGATGAACTCTAACGTCTCCTATTCTTCTTTCTCTTCTTTCAAAATCACCTGTATAATTCATCTCTTTACATATTGCTTTTATTACTCTTTCTATACTAGTTTGCTTTCCAGAAGCTAAATTAAGAATTTTACCTCTTGTATTTTCATTTCTGAAAATTTCAACTGTCCAATACGCAGTTTCTTTTACAAAAATAAAATCTCTTGTTTGCTGCCCATCATCAAAAATTACTGGTTTTTCACCTTTCATTAATTTTTTTAATGTAATAGGGATAACACCCGCAAAACTACCTTCATTTTGTCTTGGTCCATAGTTATTAAAAGGTCTCACTATAACTATTTCTAATCCAAATGTTTCATAATAAGAATATACTAATAAGTCAGCTGCTGCTTTACTTGCAGCATAAGGAGTATGAGAGTTCAATGGGTGTTTTTCATCCATAGGAGTATAAACAGCTGAACCATAAACTTCTGATGAAGAGTAAGCTATTAAAGGAATTTTTTTACCTGATAATCTTATTATTTCTAAAATATTTTGGGTCATTTTTACATTTTCATCAAAACACCAAATTGGTTTTTCTAATGAAGCTTCTAATGGAATTACGGCTAGATGAAAAATAACATCTATCTCATGAGATAAAATTACTCTTTCTATTTCCTTGTAATCTGTTGCATCAACTTTTTCAAATATGAAGTTAGGGCTTTTTTTAGCATTTTCCATATTGCTTTCTTTACCTAACCAAAGATTATCTAAGGCAACAAGTTTATTTACATTATGTTTTAAAATTTCATCACAAAGATGACTTCCTATAAATCCAGCTCCACCTGTAACTAATACGTTTTTATTTTTTAATTCAGCCATTTTATTAACCTTCTAATTGTTTTCTGATATGATAATCAACTCTTTCTATAACAGTATTTATTTGTTCTTCTGTTATTTCATAATAAAGAGGTAATGCTAATGAATTATTATATAAATGTAAAGCATTTGGGCATTTATCATTACTATTATAAATAGGTTGTATATGAGAAGAATAAGTTCCTATTTGAGTTTGAATTTCATCTTCTTTTAAAGATAAAATCATTTTATATCTATCTATTTTTTCATTTAAAGTAACTGCATAAGTTTGATATACATGATAGTTATTTTCCAATTCTTTTGGAGATGTTATATAAGGACTATTTTTAAAAGCATTATTGTATATTTTTATTAATTCTCTTTTTCTTTCTAGAAATTTAGGATATTTCTTTAATTGAGCTAAAACTATTGCACAATTAATATCCGCCATTTTATAGTTGTAACCTAATTGTGTGAAGCTTGGAATTTGAAAAGTTTGTTGTCTTTTATAAGCAGAGCCTGTTCCGAAGCAAGATAAAGAACTTACTGTATCAGCATATTCTTCATTGTTAGTAACTAAAATACCACCTTCACCAGATGTTGCATTTTTTCTAGCATGAAATGAAAAACAAGTTATATCACCATAAGAACCTGCAACTTTATCATTATGTTTTGCTCCCATTGCACAAGCTGCATCTTCTATAACTTTTAAGTTATGTTCTTTTGCTACTGCCATTATAGAAGTCATATCCGCCATTTGACCTAATGCATGAACAACAATAATAGCCTTTGTATTTTTATTTATCAATTTTTTTAAAGATTCTACATCCATATTGTAGCTATCCAATTTTACATCTGCAAATCTTGGTTTTGCTCCACAATATAATACAGAATGTCCTGTGGCTGGATATGTATAATCAGAAACTATAACTTCATCTTCAGGTTTTATTCCTATTGCTATTAATGCTAAATGCAAAGCCGCAGTACAATTATTTAATGGGATTGCAAAATTTGTTTCAGTTATTTTTTTTGTGTATTCAGCTAGTTCTATACTTTTAGGGCCTTGTCCAGCAACCCAACCAGAATCAAAAGTTTTTTTTATTTCATCAAGCTCATCTTGATCAAAATAAGGTTTATTTAAATATATCATTTTATCTTACTATAATCTTCTTTATTAATATTAAATTCTTTATTACAAGTATCACAAATCATTTTAACATGATTGTCCTCTATTGATAATTCCTTTAATCTTAGACCACACTCACAAACAAAACCTATTAATCTAGAAGGGTTTCCAACTACCAATCCATATTTAGGTACATCTTTATTTATAACCGAACCAGAACCTATCATCGAATAATCATTAATAGTTGTTCCACATACTATTGTTGCATTTGCTCCGATTGAAGAACCTTTTTTTATTAAAGTTTTTGTTATTTTCCAATTTTGATTTGTAGCTCTTGGGTATAAATCATTAGTAAATGCGACATGAGGACCAACAAAAACATCGTCTTCTATTGTTACTCCATTATAAACAGATACTCCATTCTGTATTTTTACATTATTCCCTATTGATACTCCTGTATCAATATAAACATCTTTACTTAAAATACATTTAGTTCCTATTTTTGTGTTTTCTCTTACTTGAACTTGATTCCAAATCATAGTTCCAGAACCGATTTCAGATTTTTCTGAAACTTCTGCTGTAGGATGAATTTTTATATTATCTCTCATTTAATTTACACTTTGGTATTAATAAAATTAATAAATATTTTATTTTATCATAGATAAAATAAATCTTGATAATAAAAATAAAACTTATTTTTTCTAAGTAATTATTAATTTTATAATAAAATTAAATTCTCTTTAGTTATAATGCACTTCAAGTATTAATTTTAATTTATAATAAAATGAAAGTTTTTATTGGTTTAACAGAAATAGCAGGTTATTTTTCAAATTTAAAAAAAGGATTTGAATTAAATAAAATTAATTCCACATTTTTAGACTTAACTAATCATAATTTTAACTATGGAGGAAATGATAATGATTTGTTTTTATTGGTAAAACTTATTTTGAAACTCAAATTAATTCAAGATAAAACTAAAAATAATTCAATTTTTAAAATAGCTTATTTTACGGAAAAATCATTGAGAATCTTATTGTTTATTCAGATTTTGTTTACTCACGATGTATTTATTTTTTCTTTTGCAAATAGCTTTCTAAAATATAAAGATTTACCTATTTTAAAGTTTTTTAATAAGAAAATAATTTATGTTTTTTTAGGTTCTGATAGTCGGCCTCCATATATAGATGGATTCATAATATCTAAAATTTCAGAGCCTAAATACGAAAAGTTATATGAAAGTTCAAAAAAACAAAAAGAAAATATTTCAACTATAGAAAAATATTCAGATTATATAATAGACCATATTCCACAAGCATTGTTTCATGAAAAAAAATTTATTCCTTTATCAAAAATAGGTATTCCATTTTCATCAAAATATAGCTATTCCGAAAACAAAACTTTAAAAAATTTGAATAGTGTAAAAATATTACACTCCCCCTCTAATATTGAAGTAAAAGGAACGCTCTTAATAAGAGAGGTAATTAAAGAAATTAAAAACAAAGGATATAATATTGAATTTATTGAAGTTATCAATAAGCCGAATAGCTATGTTATAGAAAAAATTAATGAATGTGATATTATAATTGATCAAATTTATAGTGATACTCCAATGGCTGGTTTTTCGACAGAAGCAGCTTTTTTTGGTAAACCTGTTGTAGTTTGTGGTTATTATTCTGATTATATTAGTATGCATGTAGAAGAATCTTTAATTCCTCCAACTATATTTTGTAGTTTTGAAAAATTAGAGGAGAATATAATAAGACTTATAGAGGATTATGATTATAGAATTTTATTAGGTAATAATTCTAGATATTTTGTTGCAAATGTGTTAAACCCAAGTGTTGTTGCTGAAAAATATTTAAATATTATTAATAATAATATTGATAATAGTTATTTTTTTGATCCAAACAATATAGATTATATATATGGTGGTGGTATAGAAAAAAATAATTTAAGAGAAATTATAAAAAAATTAGTAGATAAATATGGTATAAAATCATTACAGTTAAAAGATAAACCACACTTAGAAAAATTATTCCTAAATTTCATTAAAGAAGAAAATAATGTTGAACAAATTTTTTAGAGATGGTTTAGTTTATACCTTAGGAAATATCTTATCAAAAGCCCTAGTTTTTATATTACTTCCACTTTATACAAAAATATTAACTCCAACAGATTATGGTGTTATTGATTTATTAAATATTTTTGGTAATTTAATAAATTTAACTATTGCATTAGAAATAACACAAGCTATTGCTATTTATTATATTGAAGCTAAAGAAAAAGAAAATAAAAAAGAATACGCTTCAACTGCAATTATTTTTACTTTTGTCGTTTATAATATTTTTTTATTTGTATCTTACTTATTTAAAAATGAAATTAGCTATCTTATTTTAGGTAATGAATCTTATGCAAATGTATTTATGTTATCTGCAATAAGCATATATTTTAATGGTTTTTTGTATTTTTTTCAAAACTTATTAAGAGCTAATTTCCAAGTTAAAATTTATACTTTACTTAGTATTATATTTAGTTTATCTTCTATTATTTCTTCTATTATTTTTATTCTTATATTAAAAATGGGTATTTATGGTAGTTTTTATGGCTTGATTATAGGGAATATAATAGGAAATATTTTTGGATTTTATTTTACAAAGGATCTATATGGATTAAAATTTAATTTTGAAAAATTTAAAGAAATGCTTAAATTTAGTATTCCTCTAGTTCCATCCAGTATAGGTGTTTTTTTATTTATTTATATTGATCGAATTTCTATAAAAGAACTAATGACTGCTGCTGATGTAGGTCTTTATGGTATAGCATATAAATTTGCATCTATCGTTTCTATAATATTAGGTGGCTTTCAAACTTCGGTAACCCCATTAGTTTATGAAAGTTATAAAGAAGAAAAAACACCTTATGAAATATCAAAAATATTTAATTTATTTTCTTTTGTTTCTTTCATTTTTATTCTATTTTTTTCATCTTTTTCTTTAGAAATAATTAGCTTATTTACAACAAAAGACTATATTCCTGCATATAAAGTTATTCCTCTTTTAGTTGGTTCTGTAGTATTGTCTCTTATATATGTTTTTGCTCCAGGTTTAGGTATAAATAAAAAAAGTAAAGAGATAGCTTTTATAAATATTTTTTGTGGAATAATTAATACTTTATTAAATTTTATATTAATACCAATTTTATACTTATCTGGATCTGCTTTGGCTACACTTATAACAGGTTTAACAATGTTTTCTTTATATGTAATAAAAGGTCAAAAATTATATTATATTCCATATAATTGGTCAAAAATATTTTTAGCTATGTTTATAAGTAGTGTTTTTTACTTCTTAACAATACAAATAGATATATTTTCTTTGTATTATATTTTATACAAAGGGTCTCTTTTTATAATAACATCAGCTTTTTTAGCTTTTTTATTTTTAGATAAAGAGAGTTTTAATAAAATAAAAAATAAATTTATACATAAAATAAAAAAATAATTTATTACTATAAGCAAATTAATATTTTTTAACAATAATATTATAAAGTCTAAATTTGATTAAAAATGTTAAGTTAGCTTGTCTATTATTTCAACTTTGATAAAATAGATTAGGTTAATATTTTGTCTAAATAATATTTGTTAAAAATATAATATTTAAACAGAATAAATGATTGAATGTTTTTAACTTTAAAGTATAGGTAGGATTTTATGAAAATAAGTGTTTTTGGTCTAGGGTATGTTGGTGTAGTTTCTGTAGCTTGCTTATCTTCACTAGGACATAAGTTAATAGGTGTAGATACAAATGATGATAAAGTTGATATGGTTAATAAAGGCATATCGCCTATTATAGAAAAAGATGTAAATGAGCTTTTAGAAAAAGCTAAAAAGCAAGATATTTTATCTGCTACAAATAATGCTGCTGAGGCTATACAAAATACTGATATATCTTTAATTTGTGTAGGTACTCCAAGTACTCCAGAAGGTAGTATAGATCTTAAATATGTAAAAATGGTTACTGAGGAAATAGCTTTAGCTTTAAAAAATAAACAAGAAAAGCATATTTTAGTTTTTAGAAGTACCATGATTCCAGGATCTATGAAAAGTATAGTTATTCCAACTCTTGAAGCTATTTCTGGTAAAAAACAAAATGTAGATTTTTTTGTTGCTTATAACCCAGAATTTTTAAGAACTTCAACTGCTGTTTTTGACTTTTTTAATCCACCTAAAACTATTGTTGGGGCTGATTCAGAAGAAATAGCTAATGAAATTATCACTTCTGTTTATAAAGATTTACCAGGCCCTAAAATTGTTTCTAAAATTGAAACTGCTGAAATGGTAAAATATGTTGATAATAATTTTCATGCACTTAAGGTAACTTTTGCTAATGAAGTAGGATATATTTGTAAAAGTCTAGGTATTGATAGTCATGAAGTTATGAATATTTTTGTACAAGATACAAAACTTAATGTATCTCCTACATATTTTAAACCAGGGTTTGCATTTGGAGGCTCTTGTTTACCAAAAGATTTAAGAGCTATAAATTATATATCAAAAACCATGAACCTAGATACTCCTATGCTTAATTCAATTATTGCTAGTAATAAAAAGCAAATTTCTAATGCAATTAAAAAAATAAAAGATTTAGGTAAAAGAAAAATAGGTTTTGCTGGTATTAGTTTTAAAGCTGGGACTGATGATTTAAGAGAAAGTCCACTTTTAGAAATGATTGAAAATCTTCAAAACGAAGGATTTGAAATAAAGATTTATGATAGAAATATATCAAATTCAAAATTATTTGGAGCTAATAAAGATTATCTTGATAGCCATGTAGCAAATCTTTCATCTATGATGGTAACTTCATTAGATGAATTGCTTTCGGATAGAGAAGTTATAATTATTGGAAATAAAGATAATGAATTTAAAAATATTTTAACTTCTAGTAAAGATGAGCAATTTATTATAGATACAGTTAAAATAGATGATAATTTTGTTAAGAGGGCAAATTATGAAGGAATTTGCTGGTAAAAAAATACTTATTTTAGTAGAAAATTTACCTGTACCTTTTGATCGTAGAGTTTGGCAAGAAGCAACTGCATTAAGAGACAATGGAGCTGAAATTACTATAATTTGCCCTGCTATGAAAGGTTATGAAAAAAGGTATGAAGTTATTGATGATATTGTTATTTATAGACATAAACTTCCATTAGAAGCTGATGGAGCTAAAGGTTATGCTCTCGAATATGGTTCAGTTTTAGTGTTTTATTTTTTACTAACCTTAAAATGCCTTTTTACTAGAGGTTTTGATGTTATACATGCTTGCAATCCCCCAGATTTATTGTATCTCATAGCACTTCCTTTTAAATTATTAGGTAAAAAATTCGTATTTGATCATCATGATATATGTCCAGAGCTTTATATTAGTAAATTTAATAGGAAAGATTTTTTCTATAAATTAATGCTTTACTTAGAAAAAAGCACTTTTAAACATGCTAATATTGTTATTTCAACAAATAACTCATATAAAAAAATTGCTATGGAAAGAGGGTTTAAAAAAGAAGAAGATGTTTTTGTTGTTAGAAGTGGACCTAATTTAGATAGATTAAAAAAAGTAGAACCTGTGGTAGATTTAAAAAAAGGTAAAAAATTTTTAGTTTCTTATGTTGGTGTTATTGGTAAACAAGAAGGACTAAATTATCTTATAGATGCTTGTGATTATATGGTTAATACCAAAAAAAGAACTGATGTTCATTTTATGTGTGTTGGTGGTGGAACTGAATTAGATAATATTATAAATTATACAAAAGAAAAAAATGTTGAGAGTTATTTTACTTTTACTGGTAGAGTTCCTGATCAATTATTATTAGAAGCACTTAGTACAGCTGATGTTTGTGTTAATCCAGATGAATACAATGAGATGAATGATAAATCTACTATGAATAAAATAATGGAATATATGGCTATGTCTAAGCCTATTGTTCAGTTTGATGTTACGGAAGGTAGATTTTCAGCTCAAAATGCATCTTTATATGCCAAACCTAATGATAGTATTGATATGGCTGAAAAAATAATAGAACTTTTAGATAACCCAGAAAAAAGATTAGAAATGGGTGAATTTGGTTTTAATAGAGTTAAAAATGAATTAGAATGGAATTATGAGAAAATAAACTTATATAATGCTTATAGAAAGCTATTTAAAATTGAAAAAAATGTTGTAAATAAATTACAACCTTCTGATTAAAAAGGATTTTTATGTGTGGAATTGCTGGTTTTTTAGGGTTTGAATTAAATATAGAGTTAGCTAAGGCTGCTAATATTATTCAAAAACATAGAGGTCCAGACTCTCAAGGGATTTGGCATGATAACTATATTGCTTTAGCTCACCAACGTCTTTCAATTATAGATCTTAGCGAAAGATCTAATCAACCATTTGAAAAAGATAATTTAATTATTATTTTTAATGGTGAAATATATAATTATAAAGAGATAAAAGAACAACTTATAAAAGAATATAATTCACAATTTCGTACAGAATCAGATACTGAAGTTGTTTTAGAAGCATATAAACATTTGAAAGAGAAAAGTCTGGATTTATTTATAGGAATGTTTTCTTTTGCTATATATAATAAAATAGAAAAAACTTTATTTTTAGCAAGAGATCATTTTGGAATAAAACCTCTTTTTTATTCTTTTATAGATAATGGTTTTGCTTTTGCTTCAGAATTAAAAACACTTTTAGTCGTACCTAATTTTGATAAAACAATTAATTATAGATCTCTTATCAGTAGTTTAAATTATCTTTGGGTTTCAGGCGAAGAAAGTATGTTTAAAAATACTTTTAAACTACCACCTGCACATTATATGATAATTAATTCTGATCTAAGTTATAAAATAGAATCTTATTGGGAACTTAAAGAAAACATTGTTAATCAAAGTGAAGAAAAACATATTGAAGATTTAAAAAAAGTTATAGAAGAATCTGTTGAAAGGCATATGGTTTCAGATGTCCCTGTAAGCACTTTTCTTAGTGGAGGTTTAGATTCATCTTTAATTTCTGTTTTAGCTAAAAGACATAATAAAAAATTATCTACATATACTATTGGTACAGAAAATAAAGATAAAAAATTTGAAAAAACAGCTCCAGATGAATATTATGCAGCTTTGTTAGCAGATAAACATAATTTTGATCATCATGAAATTATAATAAAATCAGATATAATAAAAAGTTTACCTCAAATGGTAAGAAGTTTAGATGAACCTATAGGTGATCCTGCAGCTTTAAATACATACCTTATTTGTAAAGCTGCACGTGAAAAAGGAACTATTGTTCTTTTATCAGGAATGGGACCAGATGAAGCTTTTTCTGGATATAGAAGACAAAAAGGTACATTATATGCAATGAGATATCAAAAATTCCCTAGTTTTATAAAATCTCCAATTGAATCTATTGTTAATAAATTACCAATAAAAACTAGTAAAGCTGCAATAAAACCTTTTAGATGGGCAAAACAGTTTTTAAAGTTTGCTAATTTGCCAGAAGATCAAATATTTATGGGAAGTTATTCTTATTATAGTAAAGATGAATTAAAAAAATTATTAAAAAATAATCATGATTCTGATCTTAATAGAATGTATAAAGAACATGAAACTATTTTTAAATCTATGTTTCATAATGATAAAGTTAATCAAATGTGCCAAACTGAAATAAAAACTTATATGAAAGATTTAAATCTTACTTACTCAGATAGAGCCTCAATGGCTGCTTCTGTAGAGGTAAGAGTTCCTTTTATTGATAAAAAAGTAATTGAACAAGCAATGAGAATACCAGGGAATCTTAAGTTGCATGGAAATGAATCAAAATATATTGTGAAAAAGGTAGCAGAGTCTTTTTTACCTAAATCTGTTATTTATAGACCAAAATCACCTTTTACGGCTCCATTAAGATCTTGGATTTCAAATGACTTAAGAGCTATGATTGATGAACTTTTATCTAAAGAAAATGTAGAAAAAAGAGGCATCTTTAATTATGATGCCATAAAAAAACTTATAAATGATGATCGCTCTGGTTTATCTGATAATGCATCCCGTATTTACCAATTAATTACTATTGAATTATGGTGTAGAGAATTTGTAGATAAAGATCATACTATTAAAGTTGAATACCAATTGAATAGTAAGTAATGAAAAAAAAAGTTCGTATAGCCATAGATGTTTTATCTGATGTTCCTGGTCAATCGGGTCAAGTAAATATTTTTAAAAATATTTTAAGGTTATTACCTGAAATAAGACCAAATTGGGATTTTTATATCTTTTCAACTAAAAAATTAACTGAATATTACCAAGAAAAAATCTCAAAAAAACAAGAAAATGTTAATTGGATTAATTGCTGGTATGATAACAATAATGGTTCTGCTAAAAGGATAATAACTCAGGAAATACAAGTTCCTTATTTACTTAATAAATATAAAATAGATGTTTTTTTGTGCTTCCCACTACCATTTTTTACCCCTTTTCAAAAGGTAAAAACAATACATAGGCATACATGTTCAATATCTATAATTAATGAAGTAAAATCTAAAAGTATGAGGTATAGATTAGAAAAACTGTTATTTTCAATAAAAAAAGCAGATATAACTATTTTTAATTCTAATTTTGAAAGAGAAAATGTTAGAAGTATTGGTATAAAAGAAAAAAACTCAAGTATAATCTGGGAATCTTATGATAATAATATTTTTTCATTAGATAAAGACTATAATGTAAGAAAAGAAATAGAAAAACTCTTTTTAGTAGATAAAAAAGTAATTTTTATTCCAACAGGAATACAACCTTGGAAAAATAGTGATTTAATAATTAATTTTATAAATAATAATAAAGAAAATCTAGAACATAAATATATTTTTGTTTTTACTGGTTCTTCTGATCCTGAGTACTTTAATAAATTAAAAGATAAGTATAATGATGTTTTTAAAACAGATTTAATTTACTTAGCAGGCTTCTGTTCTCATGAAGAAATAGCTTTTATAGGAAAAAACTCTTTTTTAGTAATTTACCCGTCTCTAGTTGAAACGTTTGGTATTCCTCCATTAGAGATGATGAGTTTAAAAAAACCTGTTATTATATCTAATATTCCTCCATTACTAGAAATTTCTGGAGGCGGTTCTTTAAGTTTTAATGCTAGTTCTGTAAATGATTTAACAGAAAAGTTTTTTTATTTAATTAATAATCCCGATGAAATGAATAAGCTAGCTAATAAGGGATTTGAATATGTAAAGCAATTTTCTTGGAAAAAAAATGCCGAAGAAACTGCTTTACTAATTGATAAAGTTTTAGATATAAACTAATTAAGAGAACTAATAGGAGTTAATTCTATTCTTTTAAAATCATCTTGAACTCTTACTATGTCATCTTCTCCTAAGTATTCACCAACTTGAACTTCTATAATTACTAAAGGTATTTTTCCAGGATTTTCTAATCTATGTAATTCACCTATAGGTATATAGAATGATTCATTCATTCTAACTACTTTTTCATCTTGATCTAAAGTAACTTTTGCTGTTCCACTTACAACAATCCAATGTTCACTTCTATGATGGTGTTTTTGTAAAGATAATCTTTTACCAGGTTTTACAACAATTCTTTTTATTTTAAATCTTTCAGACTCTTCCAAAACAGTATAAGTTCCCCAAGGTCTATGAACTGTTAGATGTGTAGTATGTAAATCAGAATTACTTATTACAAGCTCATTAACAATATCTTTTACTTGTTGTGAGCTACCTTTCTTAGAAACAAGTAATGCATCTGCTGTATCAACTATTATTAAATCTTCTATATCAATAGCTGCTATTGTTCTATGGTCTGAAAAAATCAAATTGTTTTTAGCTCCTATATTAATATGTCTTTCAAGATCTTCTATTGAGCTAAAAGAATTATTATGTTCATCTTTAGGTAAAATACTAGATAAATTATCAAAACTTCCTAAATCAGACCAACCAATATCAGATGGAATAACTTTTACATAACTACTTCTTTCCATTACAGCAACATCAATACTTTTTGATGGTATTTTTTCCATGTCTTCTATTTTTATTCTAGATGGTTCCTCTGTTTTTATTCTATTGTAAGCAATTACACAAGTTTCATATAGCTCAGGTTCATATTTTTTTAGTTCATCTAAAAAAATACCTGCTTTAAAAACAAACATCCCACTATTCCAATAAAAATTTCCTTGTTTAATATAATTTTCAGCTGTTTCTAAATCTGGTTTTTCATGGAATTTGATTACATCAAAATTATTAGCTTCAATATAACCATAACCAGTTTCAGCATAGTTTGGGTTAATTCCAAATGTAACTAAAAAATTTTCTTCTGCAAATCTTTTAGCTTTTTCTACCACATTATAATAAACATCAGTATTAACTATCATATGATCTGATGGCGTAATTAATACCAAATCTTCATGATTTAATGAAAGACAAGCTAGTGCTATTGCTGGAGCAGTATTTCTACCTATGGGTTCTAATAAAAATTTAGTATTTTTTACTCCGATTTCTTCTAAATGATCAATAGCCATAAAATACTGCTCGGTATTTGATACTACAAATTGTTTATCACAAATTTTTTTATTTCTTAAAACAGTTTCTTGAAATAAAGATTTATTATTTATTAGTTTGCAAAATTGTTTAGGGTATAATGATCTACTTATAGGCCATAAACGAGTACCTGAACCACCAGATAGTATAATATTTATCATTTTTAATCCTTTTTAGATAGAGATATTTAAAATATTATAATCTATTACTTTATTAACTAGATTTATCAATACAAAAAAATTAAAACATTAAATCTTTAAAACTTAAAATATTATAATTTCTACTTTTTATTAAACATAAGTTATTATAACTTGGCAAAGTAATTTCAAAATACTATAATAAAAAAAGTTTATGTATGAATAAAAAATTAAATCTTAAAATTTACTATTTATATTTTTATAAATAAAAAGTGAAATACAGATTAATAATGTTTTTGTTATAAATTTTTCTTTTTTAAAGATATGACTAAATATAGTCAAAGGTTTTTTGTATATAATGAATAATTTCTCTAGATCTGATATTAAATTGAATATAGAAGACGTATCTGGAAAAACTAAAGAAGTATTGAATATAACTAATTTATCACTTAAATGGGTTGAAAATAATAATTTTAGCTCTTATGATTGGTGGGATATTTGGGGAACTTCTTTTGGTAGTTGGGCTAAAGGTATGTATTTTAAAGCCAAAATAATTGGTATACCTTTTGTTGCTATATTAGTTTTATTAGATCTTATTTATCCTAATTTTAGAAAATTATTTGTAAAAAAAAGAACTTTCCCAATATGTCATGCTCATCTTGGTATGGCATATTTGAATCTATATGAAAAATTTTCTTCTGAAGAGTATTTAAAAAAATCAGAAAGCTTTGTTCCTGAATTATTAAAAATGGCTTCTCCATATGCTAAAGATTTAGGTTGGGGAATGAAACACCAATGGATGACAATCCAAGGTCTTGTACCTGTTGATACGCCTTGTAATACTCAAACTTCATATGGGTATGAGTTTTTTTCTAGATTATATGAAATAACAAATAAAGATGAATATAAAGTATATCTTGAAAAAATAGCTAAGCACGTCGCAAATGATTTTCCTGAATGGCAAGTAGATGATGATAAATTAGTTTGTTCATATTCTACAATTGATAAAAGGAGAGTTGTTAATGCTAATAGTTATAGAATGTATATGCTTATAGATGCTGGTATTAGATTTAATAATGAATTTTATCTTAAAAAAGGTTTAGATACAATGAGATACGTTATTTCTAAACAAAATAATGATGGTTCTTGGCCTTATTCTGAAGATCAAGATTTTGTTGATTGTTATCATACTTGTTTTGTTCTTAAAAACCTTAATAAAGTTAGAAAAATTCTTGGAGAAGAATATAAAAGTTTGTTAGATAGTGTAATAGATAAAGGATTGAAATATTACTTAAAAAATTTATTTGATGAAAATAAATATCCTATACCTTTTGCTATTCAACCAAGAACTACTATTTTTAAATATGATTCTTATGATCTTGCAGAAAGTATAGCTTTACTTTCTGAATTAGATATTGAACATGAACTTATAGAGAAATTAGTTCAATTTTCAAAAAATACATTCCAAACAAAAGAAGGTTGGTTTAAGTTTAGAATATATAAGGTTTTACCTATTATAGGAATTCCTTATATGAGATATTCAAATAGTGCTATGATTTTTGCACTTACTAAAGTATTAAAAGTTAAATTTAATGGTTAAAAATATGATAAATAAAATAAATAAACATTTTTTGAAAGATATAGTTAATCATACTAGAAAATTAAGCTTAAGAAATTATGTTGTAAATTCTAGTATGAGATATGAAAGATGTGGGGAATTTACTTATATTGCTGAAAAATTAGAGTCTCTTTTTAATAAAGATCTAAAATATCTTGATATTGGTACAGGTAATTCTGCTTTCCCAACATATATTTTAAAGAAAACAAAATGGGATGTAACCTGCTTAGATAAATTTTCTTGGGTTCAAATGCAAAATGATTTTGCAAAAAAAATAATGGATAACGAAGATTACTCTAAAAGATTTCATATTATAGAACAAGATTTTATTGATGCTGAATTGCCAGAAGAATCTTATGACATTATTACAAATATTTCTGTTATAGAGCATTTTGAAGGTGGTAGTGATTCTGTTGCGATGGAAAAATCTGCTAAGCTTTTGAAAAAAGGTGGACTCTATATTCTTACAACACCTATGAATGATAAATATTATAAAGAATTTTTTATAAAACAAAGTGTTTATGGTGAAAGATTTAAAGATAAACCAGTTTTCTTTCAAAGACATTATGATGTAGATGCTTTTAATGAAAGAATAGTTAAAGCCTCAGGTCTTAAAGAAAAAGAAAGAATTTATATGGGTGATTATGGATTTCAATTTAAAGAAACTATAATAGATCTTCCAGTTGCAATAAAACCTTTAAAAATACTTTATCAATGGGCAGTTCCTCATTTTGCAAGTAAATTTTTAACTTATAGAAATTATCCTGTTAGTCGTCCTAATATGAAAATGTATACTACCAGTGCAGTTATAACTGTTTTGGAAAAGTAATATTTAGATGCTTAATTACAAAGGGAAAAAACTATTACTTATAGGATATTTTTCTCTAGATAAATTAGATTCAGCACCTAAGGTAAGGACATATAATATACATAAAGGATTTTGTAATATTATAGATACAGATTTTATTACTGGCGATAGAAATTCTAGAAAAATACCCTTATTGAAGTATATTTTTACAGGAAAAATTTTTGATGTAGATGCTATATACGTAGAAGCTGGACCTAGAACATCAACTGAAGTTGATATATTTTTTCTATTGTTTGCAAAATTTATAGGAAAACCAATCGGATTGTATATAAGAGATGCCTATCCTCTTTTTAAAAAAGATAAAAAAAAGAATTTAAAAGAAATAATAAGTGATTGGGGTTGGTTTGTAAGTATATGGTTTTATAAATTTACAGCCTCAATTCTATTTTTTCCAACAGAAAAATTAAAAAAATTATTTACTGGCATAAAAAAATATGATCTTTTACCACCAGCAGGTAAACAAATTGAATATATCCCTTTTTCAAATGATAAAAAAGGGATTTTATATTGTGGTGCACTTGGTTTTACTTATAGTCCAGATATTTTATTAAAAGCAGTAGAAAAAGTTTATTTGGAAAATAAAGATATAGAATTATATTTTATTTGTAGAGAAGATGAACTTACTCAAGAATTAAAAGTAATGATTAATAATAAACCTTGGATAAAAGTTATGCATACTGATTTTGAAGAAATTGTAAAAATTAGAGAAAAAATATATCTTTGTATGATTCCTCTATCAGAAAGTACTTACTCTGATCTCGCTATTCCTGTAAAGACACTAGATTACATGTCTATTGGTCGTCCAATTATTGCAACAGAAAAAGAAGAATTATCAAACTTCTTCAGAGAAAATGAAATTGGTTTAATTTGTAAAACAAATATAGATGATATGGCAGATAAAATAAGTTTTTTGTTAAATAATGAAAAAATAGCTAAAGAAATGTCAAAAAATACCCATAAAGTTCTTTTAGAAAAAAATCTTTGGGAACACAGAGCTAAAAAAGTATTATCTTATCTAATATAAAATAATGATAACTGTTTATATAATTCTAACTATTTTAACTATAAATATATTTTCTGGTCCCATACAAGGTTTTCTAGGAGACCCATTTGGTGTTTTAGATGATCTAATGGTTATAACAGCCTTTTTTTTTCAATTGTTTATAGTATTAAACCTTCTCGGAACTTCTAAACTAAAAATACCTAAATCACTTAAATTACCGCTTAATTTATATATTATATTTATTATATTAAATATTTTTGTGAGTATTTTTTTTAAAATAGAATATTTTAATCCTATTGCTTTTTTATATGAACTATATAAATTCTCTGTTTTTTTCTTCTTCTTTCCTTTAACTCTATTAAGTCCTAAAGTTACACTTAATGTTGCTAAAAAATTTTTGCCCATATTACTTTTTTTATTATTCTTTAATCTTTTAGCCACTATAGCACAACATATATTTGGTGGAAAAATTTTAATTACTTTAGGTATAAAAGCTAATATTTTTGTTGGTCAAATTATAGGTCATTCACAAAAAACAGGTTTATTACCAGGTAAAAATATCAGTGGAGCTGTTAATTTATATAGTTTTATATTAACTCTTATAATACTTAAATATAAAAGTATTTTTGATATATATAAAATAAATATTTCAAATATTAATTTAAGAGCGTTACAAATAATTAATTTGTTAGGTATTGTTTTATCAGAAAGTAAAAATTCAATAATTAGTTTATTAATTGTTATTTTTATTTATTGGAATATAAAAAATAGATATAAATTTACAATAATATCAACCTCTTTTATTTCTATAATTGTTTATATGTATTCTTTAAATATATTTAGATTAAAAGATAAAATCTTAAGCTATGTTATTTTAGCTCAAAATTACCAATCATTTTTAAATAATATTGGTAGTATTTATGGTAAAGGTGTAGAAGAAAGAGGGATAGAGTTAGTTAAAGGTATTATATTAATAATTAATAATTTCCCTTTAGGTTTAGGCTTTGGCACATGGGGTGATGCTTCTGCTAGCTATAATACAGCAGTAAAAGGTAAATTGGTTTTATATACAGATTTATCAGATTCTTATCTTAGTCATCTCTTTGTAGAACAAGGGTTTTTAGCTTTTTTATATTTCTTTATTATTTATCTTTTGATTAAAAATCATGGTAAAGTAGGTTTTTCAATATTTTTTGCATTAATTGTTTTTGAAGGATCTACAATGGGTAGATCTAGTGCTATAGCACCTTTAATAATAGCATTTATTTTTGCTTTATTGTTGGTTATAGAAAGAGAAAAAGAAACTAAATTAGATAATAATCAAAAAATAATCTAATTAAAATAATTTTATTTCAGTTATTTTTTTGTAAGTATCAGGTGCATTTTCTTTCAATTTTTCTTTTATAAAAATTATAAATACAAATATAAAATTAACGCTTAATAACAATAACAAGCCTAAAATAGAAGCTAATTTTTTATTAACACCATATTTTCTTTCAGATGCTTTTGGTTCATCTATTATTTTTAAAGATAAACCACCTTTAGCCTCTTTTATTTTTAAAATCTCATATTCTTTTGTTAAAGTTTGAAGAATTTGTTCTAGTAACTTCACATCTCGACTTATTTCTAAATAATCAATAGATGCCGATGGAATTTCTTTTATATTAAGATCTATAATATCTTTATTTATATTTTTACCTTTTAATTGATCTAGCTTTTCTTTTAATGATTCAATATTAGCTCTTAAAGATTTAACTTTAGTACTTTTTTCTGTATATGTTTGAGTTAAAGCACTAAGTTGAGCCTCTAAAGATATAATTTCAGCTTGTATTTTTGTTATAGTAGAAATTACCTCACTGCCTTGTTTTTCTAAACTAAAAAAGTTTTTTTCAGTTTGAAATTTAACAATATTTTTACTAGCGAGTAATAAGTTATTATGTACTTTTTTTATCCTTTTATCTAAAAATTCTATTTGATTTTTATTTTCAGATTTTTTTACACTGTTTAAAATAAGAGATAGCTTTCCTAGATATAATTTTGCTATTTCTTCACCTTCTTTTTTTTCTTTTGTTTTTATTTCAATTTTTATTAGTCCTTTTTCAGATTTAAAAGAGGTTATTTTATCTAGATACTCAAAAGTATCCTCTATGTACATAGATTTAAGTTTATCTTTTAAATTAAGTTTATTTGAAATATACTCTTGCATTGTTCTACTTTTTAAAACTTCAAGCCAGAAATCATTTGGGTCTGATACAAGAAAATTAGGTTTTGAAAATAAATCTAATCCTTTTTCTTTTAAAATATCTGAAATATCAGATGAATAAGATGTTATTACTTGAGGCTCTGGTGCTATAAAAGACATTTTTGTTATATAATTTTTAGGTAATACAAAATATATTACAGTAACTATTAATATTCCGCTTAATATAAAGTTTAGTATTAATTTTATTTTATGTCTTAATGCAATATTCAATAATGAAACTAAAGTATCTATAAAATTTTTAATTGATGTTATAAAAACATCTTCTTCTTTATTTTGAATATCTAGCATAAATATTATCTATATTATAATTTCCATTAAAAGTATCTTTTTATTAGAAAAAGCATAGTTTTATAGTATATATTTTTTTTATTATTTAGTTAATAATTATTTTTTAAATCTTATTATTAAAAGATACTCTCATATTAAAATTATTTATATCTATCATACAAGCTTTAATATCTAAACCATAAAAATTACTAAATCTAATACCATAATTAAAATATTTAGAATCGTATTCTATTAGACCTGAAAAGTAATTTAGGAATAAAGGTGTTTCTAATGATCCAAAAAAACCATTTAATCTAAAAGAGTTTGCGAAAAAAATTTCTGCTGCTTCTACAGTGTTTTTAACAAGACCTATAGGTCTTGTTGGACTGTATGCATATCCTATATTAATATCAAAATCATAGAGCTTTTTACCAATTACACCATAAAAACTTTGTTGATGTGTTGTTAATAGAGGTCCTCTATAATTTACAACAGAATTTGATATTATATCTCTACCTCCAATTGATAATGAAGGTATAAAATCAGACTCTTTTAAAATTTGTAATTTAGCAAAAGCACTTCTATCAAAAGAAGAGTTTTTAAGATAAGCATTATCAGGATCTTGTTTACCTGTAAAAGTTTGATTATAGCTTAATCCTACTTCTAAAAAAGGAAAAATATTCATATTGAAAGAATATATTAAATTAGGTGTTCCTGTTAAAATATAAGATCTTTCACCTTTCATATAAGTCATTCCAATATCAAATTGTTTATCTTTTACTTCAGAAGTTGGAGTGCTTATTGCTCCATTATCACCATAAAAAGAGCTTCCTCCTGCAAAAGAAGGTAATGTATAACTTATAATAAATAACGTAGTTAAAAAAGCTATTATTTTATTTTTCATTTTATATAAAAATCTAAAAATATTTTTTAGATTATATCATTAAAATTTCCATAATTTTTATCTTTATTATTTATAAAATAAAAGTCAGAAAATTTAATTTGATTATTTTTATATCTATTGATAACATACTATTTGATTGATAATTAGTAAGTGAAAAGTGAAAAAAAATTAGTAAAAAGTAAAAATTCTAAATTTTAACTTCAAATTTTAACTAAAAATATTCACTAGAAACTTAAATAATTTTAAATATTATGATAGAAAATTAATAAAATAATGGATAAAAAAGATTTTATAAGAAGAGAAATAGCACAGATATTAAGAGATTTAAAAACAGAAGATTTTCTCAATAAACTAAAAGAAAAAAATATAACTAGAGCTTTTGTTATTTTTGAAAATGGGGAGTTTAAATTATCTCACCCAGATATTTTAGAACCAGTAAAAGTTTTTTTAGAACTTTCTCAAGATTTTTCAAAACATGAAGGTATATTTATAGGTAGAGAAGATGGCTTAGATTCATTATTTTTTGCTTTTGTTCATGACACCAGAAGAGGCTTAGCTCAAGGTGGACTAAGATTTGCTAGTTATGAAAAATTTGCCGATGTTATTACAGATGGTTTAAGACTTTCTCAAGGTATGACTAGAAAAAATGCTTTAGCTGGTTTATGGTGGGGAGGAGGTAAAGGTATTATGACTTTACCTGCTAATATAAAAACAGCTGATGAAATAAAAGTTGGCTCTGAAGAAAGAAGAAGATATTTTGAAGCTTATGGTAGATTTATAGCTAGTTTAAAAGGTATCTATTATACTGCAGAAGATATTGGAACAAATACCGATGATATGAAAGCTATTTTAAGCCAAAATAGGTTTATTACTTGTATTCCACCATCATCTGGAGGTAGTGGAAACCCCTCTCCTTTTACAGCTAGAGGTGTTTTAAAAGCTATGCAAGCTGCTTGGAAAACTATTTCAGGTACAGATGATTTAAAAAATGTAAAGATATCAGTTCAAGGAGCTGGTAATGTTGGTGGTTCACTAATTAGATATTTATATGAAGCTGGATCTAAAATATGGTTTTGTGATACTTCAGAAACCAGAATTAAAAATATGTTGGAAGAAATGCCTGAACTTCAAGTAGTTAAAAATGAAGATATATTTGATTTGGATGTTGATATCTTTGCACCTTGTGCTATAGGTGCTCAAGTTAATTCTTTAACTATTCCAAGATTAAAAGTTAAATTAGTTTGTGGTGCTGCAAATAATATTTTAAAAGAACCAGATAGAGATTCTATTTTATTAAAAGAAAAGAATATTCTTTTTGTACCAGATTTTTTATGTAATAGAATGGGTATTGTTAATTGTGCAGATGAGTGGTTAGGTTATTTAGAAGAAGATATTAAATTAGCTTCAGAAAGAGTATATCCAGACACACTTAGAGTTTTTAAATACTCTAAAAATAGATCTGTAACTTCTATGAAAGCAGCTATAGATTTAGCAGATATCGCTGCTAGTGAATTACATCCTCTTTTATTGCACAGAGGTAGAAGAATTTCTGATGAATTAATTAAATCTGGTTGGCATAATAATAAAAAAATAAATACTAAAAAACCAGAATTAGCTTTTTCACATACTATAGATGAAAATGATATAACTTTAAATTGGGAAAGAAATAATTATTTCGAAGGTGATGATATTTCAATTGCTTCATCTTTTATTTCAGGAGCTTCAAGTCCCGATTTATCATCTTTTTTACATCCTTTGTTAGCAGATATTAGAGCTAGATATTATCAAGAAAAAGGTTTTGATAATCCAGAATCTTATATTTTTAATAGAAAACCAAAAAGAATAATGGGTCTAAATCATGGTGGTCTTTCTTTACAAATAGCTATAGAAGAAAATTTACCTTATGAAAGAGAAGAGATAGGAAAACCTAGATTTTTGGAAATATGTGATGATAAATTTAATAAAAATAGTGAAGAAATAAGAAATCAGCTACATTATTCTGGCATAGGTTTTTCTCAAGATTATTGGGTAAATCCTATGTCTGAAAAGGGTAAAACTACTATAAAAGCATTATATAATTATTTAAAAGCCTCTGATCTAATAAAGAGAGATCATAAATTATTTAATTATTGTCCAAGTTGTCAAAGTATTATTGTTGCTTCTGATACAAAAAGAGGAGAAATAAATGTAGAAAATAAGTATAGTATTAATTTTAAATCAGATAATGGTGAGAATATAACTACAAAAATGTTTTTCCCAGAATATTGTTTAGGTTCTGTAGCTCTAGCTATAAATAAAAATGGAAAATATAAAGATTTAAAAGCGAATGGTGTTTATAACTTCTTCAATAATACTCATATTCCTGTTATCTATTCAGATAAAATAAAACCTGATGCAGAAGTAATTGTACCTATAAATTCACCTGAAGATGATATTATTGCCAAAGAAAATAATATAAATGAAATAATTGAAATTTTTGATGAAAAAGGTCATATAGAATATAAAAACAATGTTTTTTCTAGAGAAGAATTAAGAAAAGAGTTTTTATCTTCATTTGAAAATAATATGACCTCTGAAAAAGGTAATTTTAGAGCTGATGTTCTAAGATGTAAAAGGTGTGAAACTCTTTTAGTTTCAAAAAAATCAGAAGAACTTTTTGTTGATATTTCGGAAGGTAAAGATAAATTAGTAGCTTTAATAAATAATAATTCTATTAAATTTAATTCTGAAAAATATAGAGATAAATGTTTAAGTTATTTAAATAATTTAGATAATTGGTGTATTTCTAGGGATTATTGGTGGGGAAATCAAATAAAAGATGCTAATAAAGTTTTTTCTACTTGGTTTTCTATGGTTGCAGGAACTTTACAAGCTTCAGATTGGCCTAAAAACCCTAAAGCTAACACAATAGAAGAAGTTTTTACTGATAGTGAGTTTTTAATAAGATGGATTTTACCATCGCAAATGTTATCTTTAATGATTACAGGTAAACCAGCTTTTAGAAATATTTTTGTTTATGAAAATTTATCAGTTTTAGAAAGAAAATTAGTAAAAGTACCTGATAGCGTTGACACTGATTATGATGAAAATAGGTTTTTATTTAGAACCGTTAAAAAAGCTATGCATAGAAGAACTGGTAATGTTATAGAGCCTAAAACTATTGTAAGAAGATTTGGTGCAGATGTTTTAAGACTATCTTATTTATTAAGTATAAATAGTAATAATGAAATAGTTTTTTCTCAAGATAAATTAAATAGAGCTCATAAAGAATTACATTCTTTTACAGAAAAAGTTACTAATATTGTTAGTATGATTAAAAAATCAGGTTTAAATATAGATTTAAAAAATCAAGATAATGATATTATAGATATTTTTGAAGAAATACAAAAAGAAGCTTTTGATAATTATGAAAAGTTAGATTTTAGAGCTAATGCAGATTTAATGATAAAAGCCATGATTGTTTTTAAAAACTATTGTAATAATGTTGCTGATAAAATTAAAAATGGAGATTTAGAAAATTCAGTTAAAACTATTGTAGTTATTCTTCAAAAAATGAAAAAAGCTTTTTCACCTATAGCTCCATATCATTCTGAAAAAATAGATTTTTGGTTTAATAGGCAGTTTTCTTAATTAAAATGTTAAAATTAATTGTAGATAAAATAAAAGAAATAAAAGAAAAAAAGTCCAATTTTAAAGATCTTGAGCTAGATTGGACTGATTATGAGTTTGGTAAAAATTTTTATTTAAATGTCTTTAGAAATAAAGAACAAACAGATATTGAAACTAATTTTATAATAGAAAAACTACGTCTAAAAGATGAAGCTAAAATATTAGATCTTGGTTGTGGTGGAGGGAGAAATTCCCAAGTTCTTTCTAATAAAGGTTTTGATGTTTTAGGTATAGATTTAAATAAATACGCTATAGAAGAAGCTAAAAAACTTGAGAAGGAAAAACTTAAATTTATTAATCAAAATATTTTGGATATAGACTTTAAAGAGCAGTTTAATGCTTCTATTTTAATTTTTAATCATTTTTCTTCTTTTAATAGAATAGAAGCTAGAAAACTTTTAAAAAAAATAGAAACTTCTTTAGTAAAAGATGGAAAAGTGCTAATAGAAATACAATCTTTATCTTTTGGTGAGTCTATAAATAAAACTCAAGAATGGTTTATTAAAAATAGTTGGATTTCAGGTGATTATGAGCAATTAGTTTTGGTTGATAATGATTTTGATTCAAAAAGTAAAATACATACTAGACTAGATTATTGTCTAAATCTAAATAATTTTGAATTAAAAACTTTTACACAAACTAGTTATTTATATACATTAGAAGATATTTATAATATTTTTTCTTCTACCGATTTAAAAATAAAACAAATTTATGGTAATTGGGAAGGAAAAATATTCGAAGAAGATGATGATACTATGATAATAATAGGTCAAAAATGAACTTAATAAAAACAAATGAATATAATATTTATTTTATAACAGAAAAAACAAATATTTTACATAATTATATTTCTAAATACTCAAAAATATTTTTATTAACCGATGAAATAATATATGAGAATTGTTTTGATGTATTTTTAAATACTTTTTCTATAGATAAAGAGCTTTTAAATATTATAAAAATAAAATCTGGTGAAAAAGAAAAAAACTTAGAAACTTGTTCTTTTATTTGGAATTACCTAACTGAAAATAAAGCGGATAGAAATTCTCTACTTATAAACTTAGGTGGAGGCGTTGTTTCTGATATGGGAGGATTTTGTGCTAGTATTTTTAAAAGAGGGATTGATTTTTTAAATATTCCAACTACACTTTTAGCTCAAGTTGATGCCTCTGTTGGAGCAAAAACTGGGATAGATTTTAATGGGTTAAAAAACCAAATAGGAACTTTTACAAATCCAATTGCTATTTTTATTAACCCAAATTTTCTAAAAACTTTAGATAAACGAAATCTTTTATCTGGTTATGCTGAAATGCTAAAACATGGTCTTTTAAAAGGAACAGAGTATTTTAATGAAATAATAGATTTAGATTTGTTTAATTCAAATTTAGAGACCTTAATTTATAAATCTGTAGAAATAAAAAAAGAAGTTGTTGAAAAAGATCCTTTTGAAAAAAGTATTAGAAAAACTTTAAATTTAGGTCATACAATAGGTCATGCTATAGAATCATATTTTTTAATGAATAAAAGTGAAAAAGCTTTATTACATGGAGAATCTGTAGCTATAGGTATTATTTGTGAATTGTATTTATCTAATAAAATAAAAAATTTTCCTATGAAAGATTTAGAAGTTATAAAAAATAAAATAACTTCTAAATTTGGCTTTAATAAAATAGAAGAAAATGAATTACAAGCTATTTTATCTTTTATGAAAAATGACAAAAAAAATACCATAAATAAAATAAATTTTGTTCTTTTAGAAAATATCGGTTATCCTTATATTGATAATTTCATAGAAGAAAATGAAATTTTAGAAGCTATCAGATATTATAGTAATTAAGGTTTATTTATGAAAAAAAATCTTTTAAAAATATTAGTTCTTTCTTTAACCGCTATTTTTGTTTCTTCTTGCTTAGCTAATTATTCTAAAAAGGAAGCTAACGATTTTATAGATTCTAATACAGATAAAGCCCAAGAAAATAAAAAAATAATAGCTGATTTTTATACTGCTTTTAAAAATGGAGATGCAGAAAAAATGGCTAGCTTTTATCATGAAGATATAGAGTTTGAAGATCCTGCTTTTAGTAAATTAAAAGGTAAAAGAGCCGGAGATATGTGGAGAATGTTAACTGCTTTAAGTGCTGGAAACTTAAAAATAAATTTTTCTAATATAAAAGCTAACGATAATTATGGTAGTGCAGAATGGGTAGCTGATTATAACTTTAGCCAAACAGGAAGAAAAGTTCATAATGAAATAAAAGCTTTTTTTGAATTTAAAGATGGGAAAATTTATAGACATAATGATTATTTTGATTTATGGAAATGGGGTTCTCAAGCTTTCGGAGTTATGGGTTCATTATTAGGCGGAACGCCTTTTTTTAAAGCAAAACTTAATGAAGAAGCAAATAAAAATCTAGATAAATATATCTCTGAAAAAGCAAAAAAAAACTCTCTATAAAATAGAGAGACTGGGTATTAAAGGATGTAAAATGAATTTAGTTGTTAACCTTTGTTTTCAACTAAAACTTTTTCCTCAGAAGTAATATTATTTTCTTCAGGTTTATCTTTTGTTTTTATCAAAGATACCACAACTGATAAAGTTAATATTGAAGAAACAACACCTAATGAAACAGCTATAGGTATTTTATAAAAATCCATTATTAACATTTTTGCACCTATGAATACTAGTACAAAAGATAAACCAACTTTTAAGTATTCAAATTTATGCATTATTCCAGCTAAGGCAAAATATAAAGATCTTAAGCCTAAAATAGCGAATACGTTAGATGTATATACTATAAAAGGATCTTGTGTTACTCCAAATATAGCAGGTATAGAATCTACAGCAAAAATAACATCTGAAAATTCTACAACTAACAAAACTAAGAATAATGGTGTAGCCATCAAAACTCCGTTGTTTCTTATAAAAAGCTTATCTTCATGATATTCTTTGGTAATAGGTATAAACTTTTTAACACTTTTTACTAAGAAATTATTTTCAGGATTAAATGAATCATCATCTTTTTTAACAAGCATTTTTATTCCTGTGAAAGCTAAGAATGCACCAAATATATATATAGTCCAGTGGAAATTACTAATTAAAGCAGATCCAGCTACAATCATACCAGCCCTCATTAGAAGAGCACCTATAATTCCATAAAATAATACTTTATGTTGATATTTAGATGGTACATTAAAATAACTAAATATCATTAAAAATACAAATATATTATCTACACTTAAAGATTTTTCTATTAAATAACCAGCTAAAAACGAAAAGGCTATTTCACTACCTTTAAAGTAATACAAACCAACATTAAATAATAATGCTATTGCAATCCATACTCCACTCCAAGTTAAAGCTTCTTTTACACTAACATCATGAGATTTTTTATTAAAAACTCCTAAATCTAATGCCAACAGGAATAGAATAAATAAATTAAACCCTATCCATAAACTTAAACTTCCCATCTTAAACTCCTTATTTTTTTTATTTTAACCATTTTAATATTTTAAAAGGTAAGGGAAGATTTCTCTTCCCCACTACTCTCATTCTTTTTATAATAATAGTAATACTATCATTATAATAGTACTACTATTAAAAGTAAATAGGTAAGAATAAAAATTTTTTATTATCTATACTCAAAATAGATTTTTATACTTGCATTATGTTATATATAAGTGTTATAAATAAACTGTGAATAGATTATAAAATGGTGTTTTAATGAATTTTTGTCCTGATTGTGGTAAAGTTTTAAACACACAAGTAAATGGAAAGTGCTCAAATTGTATTGAAGTAATATCTAATAATTTATCAACTGAAGAAATTGAGACTTTATCTAAACAAAAAAGTGAAACCCCTATTGCTAAACTTGTAGTAAAAAAAGGTGGAACAGAAGGGAGAGAGTTCCCTATATATTGTAATATAACCAATATAGGAAGATGGGATCCAAGTAGAGATTCTTATCCAGAAATAGATTTATCTGATGAAGATATAGATGCCAAAGTTTCTAGAAAGCACGCTAGAATAATAAAAAAAGAAGAAGGTTTTTATATTGATGATATTTCAAGTAAAAATAGAACTTTTCTTAATAGAGAATTTAAATTAGTAAAAGGGGTTCAATACCCACTAAAAAATAATGATGAAATTATAATTGGTAATATTTTTTTTAAGTTTGAAGCTTTAAATTAAATAATCTTTTGAGCTAGATTAAAATTTTTTATCTTATACTAAATAAAGCAAAAATATTTAAATATATTTTTAAATTTGTTATAATGAAATAATTGTATTTTTATAATTGGAAATATATACATGTCAAATTTAAATGCAACAGCTGCTAACTCTCTTTCTGCTGTAAACCAGTGGATAGGGTTAATTAATTCTAATATTACTGGAACAAGAAAAGTCGGTTATAAAGAAACAAGAGTAAGTTTAACTTTGGGAAGCCCAGATAATATAGGCGTCCAAAGTGGTACATCTAATATTTCAATGATTATTCCTTCATCTTCTTTGAGTGTACAAAGAACTGAAATTTTAGATTATTTACAAGGAAATTTATATCAAACTCAAAATCATACTGATTTTGCTTTAAATGGAAAAGGTTACTTTGTTGTAGAGGATAAAGCTGGAAATAGATATGCTACAAGAGATGGTACATTCAGATTTGATAATGATGGTTATTTGGTTACAGAAGAAGGCTTAAGAGTTTTAACTACAGGACAAGATTATGTAAGAATTCCTGCATCAGAAACTTTTACAGTTGATCAATATGGTAAAACAGTGGGTGTTGGTGGAACTGATATAAGATTTCAAATAAATAATGCAGCAGATCCAACTGGTACTATATTTAATCCTGCTGGTGCAATTGTAGGTACTACACCGCCTCTTGTAACACCTGCTGGTGTTAGATCTTTTAGCATAAGTAAATATGGTTTCAAAAGATTAATGGTTGTTGATGTTATTGATAGCTATAAATTACATTACTCTAAATATGGAAGTACTAAATTTGATTTGGGTGATTATATACCATTAAGAATGGATAATAGTTTTTCTGAAGATATTAGTATTTTAAATTTATCCGAATCAGATTTAGTTAGTCCTTTTACTAATAAAGCAGTAACAACTGGTACAGGAGGTTTTGGATTTGGTGGAACTGGTTTAGGAACTTCAATTATAGGTGTTAATGGTGGAGAAAATAGAGATTATTTTAAACACGATCAAACAAATGGAGTAGTTAGATATTCTCAAAGAGACTCTGTTTATTCTAAAGTATTACTTACAGGTCATAGATTAGCTAATTTCCAAGCTTCAGCTGATATTAGTTTAAGAAGAGATAATCCAGCTCAAAATATACAATCTTTTGGATTTTATTTTGGACAAAAAGAAAAATATCAGGTAGCTCAAGATGTTCAATTTGGGCAAACAACAGAAGTTATTTCTTTTAATAGCCAAACTGGTACTGCTGATCATTATAATGGAGCTCCACCTCCAGCGGAATCTTCAACTGTTAAAAATGTAAATATGTTAAGTGGTTTCTGGGGTGGAATTTATCATGCTGGTGGTGGTAACTATCAGTTAATGATTCAAGGTGATGGTCTTGTAAAAACTGTAAATATACCAGGAGGCTTTAATTTTGATGCATTAAATTCAACTGCAACTGCAAATAACTATAATATAAGCCTAAAAGCTAGTGGAGATGTTGTTTCTGTTACGTTAACAGATGGTTCTAATAATACTATAATATCTTTAAGTGCTAATATAAATAGAGATTTATATCAAAATGGATATGTCGCTATTGGTAATGGAGCAAGACCTGGTAATAGTTCTGATGCCGCAGTAGATATTAGTAGAGTTCATTTACATGAAATAGATAATAATAATTACTTCGATACTCGTATTTATGGAGGTGAAGAACCTTACAGACAAAGTCCTGCTACTAATGGAGCAACACCACCAAATGGAGTTATAGTTCCACCTGGAACTATAGATCAACTTGAAACATTAGGTCAAGCATCTAAATTAGGTACAACAATAGAACAAGGATACTTAGAAGAATCAACCTCTAGTATTACAGATTCTTTACCAATGCTTTCTAACGTACAAAAAATATTTAGTGCTATTTCTAAAATAATAACAGTTAATAATAGTCAACAAGATGATCTAAATGGTCTTTTAAGGTAATAATATAAATAAAAAAGAGGGTTTAAACCCTCTTTTTTTATGCTAAAAATTAAAATTTAGGACATTTAGTAGAACCCCAATCTTTTTTAGATACATGATGTCTTTTAGGGTGAGGTGCAGTAATATTTTCCCAAGTTTTTTTAGTTCCATCTATAACTTTTTCAGGAATAGTTTCTTTATCTGTTGTAAATTTAGCTCCTTTTTCACCAAAGGTTTCTTTTTCTGTAGTTTTTTCATCTTGCTCATTTAATTCTATTTGTTCATCTTTTTCATTTATTTTTGTATTTTCAACAACATCAGCAGATAAATATCTTACACATTCGGTCGTTGCATAGCCATATTTACCATCATGACCGCTATTTTTACCATTTTTACTTAATCTAGCTTGAAATTCATTATTAACTGAAGCTAATGTATCTTGTAAATCTTTTACTTCAGATTCTTTAGTTATACCATTTTCAGCATAATTTAATATCTTTTGTGCTTGTTCTAAATTAAATTTACCCACAGATTCAGGATATTTTTTGTTTATAGCATTCATTAACCCTTCAGGATTTCCTTTAAATTTATTATAAACATCAGATAAATCATCTTTTACAGCATCTTTTAACTTAACATTTTTCATTGAGCTTTTTGTTATAGCTTGATCTTCGGATGGTATAAAAGTTAACTTATGCTTGGTCATAGATTCATATCTAGTTTTTAGTCTAGATAGATGAGCTTCTTGATCTTTTGTATCTACACCTTGTTCTTTTAAAGTTTTAATTTCGCTTTCTAACCTTGGTATTTCATCTTTTATTAGATCTTCACCTTTTGCTACAGTTTCTTTTTCTTTTACTTCTTCTTTTGTCTTTATACTAGCAGATAATTTTCTTTCTAATTTATCTGTAGTTACTTCTTTTCCTGTTACATTATGATCTGCTCCTTTTAAAGCATCACAAATTTCTTTTGCATCACTTTTAGTAAAATTTAACTCTTTTACCATTTTTTCTTCTAATTTATCAACACTATCAACATTATATTTTTTTAGTAACTCAGTTCTTTTTTCTACTAGTTGTTGAGGAGAAAACTCTTTATCTCTTATTCCATTCCAAAGAGTTTTTATGCCTATAAAACCTTTCTTTTCAACCATATCATTATCAATTAAAAAGTTGTAAGCTTCTTTACTAGTTCCTTTTTGAACATTAACCATGTTTTGGTCTTTTTGTTTGGTAGATACTGTTTTGGTTTCACTAGATACTACTTTATCCTCGGTACAATTTATATTTATACCTATTTCTGCTGCCATTTCTTTTTCTTTCTGAGAAACACCATCTTTTGCAGCTTTTTTAAGAAATTCAGATGCTTCTTCTTTATTTTTTACGCCACCATTAGCTTTAAATCTATCATATAAGTCTTGTACGCCAGCACTAACTTCTAAACTCATAATATTCCTTTTTTATTGAATAATTCTTTTAAATAATTATAGATACAATTTGCTCAAACTTTCTAAAAAAATATTTTACTCTTCATAACATATTAAAGAAAACATATCATCAAATTCTTTCATGGTAAGTTGAAAAACACCATCTTTTACTCCATCATTATTTTTTATACCGTTAGGTTCTCCACTAGCTCCCCAAGGGTTTCTAATAGTTATTAAATCTGTTTTTCTATCATAACCTAAAATAGAATAAACATGTGAAGGTGAAATATTTTTACTTTTATCGCCATCTCCAAATGTTGAAGCTACTATTACTTTACTCGCATTTAATTTTTCTTCTAACTTATTTCTTATAGATTTTTTACTATTTAGAGTTAAATAATCGGTATCGGTTGAATTACCTGTAACATCACTTATTCCTTTACCTATCATAAAACCAGAGTTCTCAACTTGGAATTTACCTAAACTATGATCTTGTATATAGGCTTTTTCAAGAATAGCCCCCCAAATACTTCCATTTTTACCCTTGCCAGCACCACCATTATTTTCTATTTCTTCATTTGTAGGTATTGTTACTTTTATACTATTACTTCTACCAGGAAATTTTACCGTACAAGTTCCATCTCCATTATCTTTTATCATATTTATTATATCTTGAGGTCTTTGTTTTGCTAAAGAAGCTAAACTAGATAAAAAATAACAATCACCTATATGATTTTGATCAATATCAGAAGGACTTATACCTTTAACTCCATCAGGAAAAATTCTAGGATCATTTTGTTTAGTTTTTCCTATATTTTCAAATGTTAGTTCCTTAGAAAATTCTTTAGTAGCTCTTTTAGTAAGATTTTCTGAATCTAAGTTAAAAGTATTAGTAATAGTTGGCTCTATTTTTGCTTCAGAAATATTTCTTTTACTTTTATTTTCTTGATAATTTAAAATATTATTAGATTCAACTTTCATAATAATCCTTTTTTAGTAACTAATCATTTTCTTTTTATAGTTTTTTTTATTAATTACTTTCTTTAAATTAAAATTAAACTTATTATTAATAATCCTTTTATAACTTTATTTATTAATTATAATTTTAGCTAGGAATATTTTTAAATTGGTTTATAAAAATGAAAGCAATAATAATTGAAGAAATAGGAAAAATATCTTTAGTTGATACTGAAGAACCTGTTTTAGATGAAAATGAAGTTTTAGTAAAAATAAAATCTGCGGCTTTAAATCATAGGGATTTATGGATAAAAAAAGGAATGTATGCTGGGATAAAACCAAATATAATTTTAGGTTCTGATGGTTCTGGAATAGTTGAAAAAGTAAATTCTATTAATAACGAAAGTTGGTTAGGGAAAGAAGTAATTATAAATCCATCAATTAACTGGGGAGATAATCCTAAGGTTCAGTCTAGTAAATATAAAATATTAGGTTTACCAGAAAATGGTACTTTAGCAGAATATATAAAAGTAGATTCATCTTTATTAATAGAAAAGCCCTCTTATCTTAATTTTGAAGCTGCTTCTGCATTACCTTTAGCTGCTTTAACAGCTTATAGAGCTTTATTTACTAGAGGACAAATAGAAAAAAAAGATAAAGTTTTAATTACTGGTATTGGTGGCGGCGTAGCTCTTTTTGCTTTTCAGTTTGCCTTAGCAATAGGAGCAGAAGTATTTGTAACTTCTGGAAATGATATAAAATTAGAAAAAGCTATAAAAATGGGGGCATCAAAGGGAGTTAATTATAAAAAAGAAAATTGGGAAAAAGATTTTTTAGAAGAAAAAATAAAATTTGATTTAATTATAGATAGTGCTTGTGGAAATGATTTTAATAAGTTAATTGATTTAGCTGAAGCTGGGGGTAGAATTGTATTTTTTGGTGGAACAACTGGTAATATTAATAAATTAAGCCCACAAAAAGTATTTTGGAAACAACTTTCTATTTTAGGTTCTACAATGGGTAATTCAGAAGAATTTTTTAAAATGGTAAATTTTGTTTCTGAAAATAAAATTATACCTGTAGTAGATGCAGTATATCATTATACTGAATTTGAATCTGCCTTTGAAAGAATGAATAACACAGAACAATTCGGAAAAATAATTCTGAATTTCTAAATAAAAAAAGCCCCATATGGGGCTTTTTTATTAATAAGAAAAATCTTACTTAATAGATACTTTAGCACCTTCAGCTTCTAATTTAGCTTTCATAGCTTGAGCATCTTCTTTTTTAATTTTCTCTTTTATTGTTTTTGGAGCACCGTCAACGATTTCTTTAGCTTCTTTTAAGCCTAAACCTGTTAATTCTCTAACAACTTTAAGAACGTTGATTTTTTTATCGCCAGCACTTTCAAGTATTACATCGAATTCTGTTTGCTCTTCAGCTGCTTCAGCTGGAGCTCCACCACCTGCTACTGCTACTGCTGCTACTGGAGCTGCTGCAGAAACGCCGAATTTATCTTCGAACATTTTTACTAAGTCAGCAACTTCTAATAATGACATGCTGCCTACTGCTTCAACGATTTGTTCTTTTGTTAATGTACTCATTTGTATATAACTCCTTAAAAAATTTCTAATAAATTAATAATAATGTTTAGCCTTGCGACTCTTTTTGTTTTCTAACAGCTTCAAGAACATAAACAAGATTTCTTGAAACGCCAGAAAGTGCGTAAACAACGTTTTGCGCTGGTGCATTGAGTGAACCAAGCATTTTTGCAATAAGTTGCTCTCTTGATGGTAAAGATGCTATATTTGAAATCTCTTTTTCGTTTACTTTTTTACCTTCAAGAACTCCACCTTTTATAGCAGTTTTCTTTACTTTTTTTATGTATTCTGTAAGAGCTTTAGCTACAGGAACTGGATCTCCTGAAGTGTATGCTACTGCAGTTGGCCCTGAAAGAAAATTAGACATATCATTAGAATAATCTTGACCATCAATTGCTTTTTTAATAAGTGTATTTTTAGCAATTGTTAGGTCACCACCAGCCTTTTGTATATCTCTTCTTAAAGCAGTAAGTTCTGCAACAGTAGTCCCTTTATAATCAGAAACAACAGTAAACTTAGAATTCAATAAAGCAGCTTTCAAGTCATCAAGCGTTTTTTCTTTCTTTGCTTTTGTAACCACTTGAATACTACCTCCATAAAATAATTAAGAATAAGATTTGAAGACAATTTGGTGAGGTTTTATTAGAAAATTAAGAACGGGTCTTTTACTTTCTACCTCGGTCGGATAAATTTTAAGCTAAAAGCTCCGACTGTCTTCGGTATTTAAACTATTTAATGCTAGTTTACAACATTTTTTTATTTGTAAGTCGTGAATCGTGAAGAGTAAAATAATATATTTACGATTCACGTATCACGCTTTACGATTCACTAATTAAGCGTTAACTGTAGAAAGTTCACTTAAAGAGTTTGTATCAATTCTTAAACCAGGTCCCATTGTTGAAGACAAGGTTAAGCTTTTCATATAAACACCTTTAGCTGTAGCTGGTTTTGCTTTTTGAATAGCATCTACAATAGCTGAAAAGTTTTTAAGGATGTTTACTTCATCAAAAGATGATTTACCAATAGCAACATGTATGTTACCTTGTCTATCATTTCTGAATTCAACTTTACCACCTTTAAAATCTTGAACAGCTTTACCAATAGCATCGCCTAAAACTACGGTTCCTGCTTTAGGGTTAGGCATTAAACCTTTAGGACCTAAAACTTTACCTAATCTTGCTAATGCTGGCATCATGTCTTGAGTAGCGATTAATAAATCGAAATCAAACCAACCACCTTGCATTTTTGCAATTAAATCTTCTGCTCCTGCGTGGTCAGCACCAGCGTCTTGAGCAGCTTTTACTTTATCAGCTTTACATACAACAGCAATTCTTACTGTTTTACCAGTTCCAGCTGGAAGGCTAACAGTATTTCTTACTTGTTGATCTGCGTGTTTAGGGTTAATACCTAATGAAAAAGCAACTTCAACTGTTTCATCAAATTTTGCTTTAGGCAAACCCTTAAGAAGTTTAACAGCTTCTTTAGGAGCATAGAATTTTGCTCTGTCAAAAAGTTCTGCTTCTTTCTTTTGTCTTTTTGTTAATTTTGCCATTTTATCACCTATCATAACGGTACATTAATAATGTCCTCCCACTTTTCCAAAAAAAGTGGTGATTTTTAGAATCTATACAGATTCTACTGTTACACCCATGCTTCTTGCAGTACCTGCAATCATTTGCATAGCTGCTTCTACAGTGGTAGCGTTAAGATCTTTCATTTTTGATTCAGCAATATCTTTTAATTGCTTTTGAGATAATTTACCAACTTTAGTTTTGTTTGGTACAGCTGAACCTCTGTCAATTCCTATAGCTTTCTTAATTAAAACAGAAGCTGGAGGAGTTTTTAAAACAAAGGTAAATGATCTATCTTCATAAATAGATATTTCAACAGGAATAACTGTTCCAACTTGCGAAGAAGTTTGAGCATTATATTCCTTACAAAAACCCATTATGTTAACGCCATGTTGACCGAGAGCGGGTCCAACAGGTGGTGCAGGATTTGCTTTACCTGCGTTTAGTTGTAGCTTTACAATTGCTACTACTTTTTTTGCTTTTGCCATGTTTTTTACTCTCTATTTAGTTAAAGTAATCTTAAACTAAATTTAAATTAAATATGAACGTAAGTTTAAATTATATTGATTAAGTTATGAATAGTCAATAAACTATTTACAATATAAATGTAAATTTTTATAAAAAACTATTTAAATTATTTTATAAATACTGGTGCTATTATTTCTGGTGTAAACCAATTCTTATCAAGTGGTTTAATATTTTGCATAACATATTTCTTTATTTTAGATAATATTTTATTTTTTTTATAAAAATTAGTTTCTTTTAAAAATAATTTTATCATTTTAGATAAATTTTCATCATATTTTTTTATATATGAATAATAATACTTGTCTTTACATTCCCATAGATTTACTTTTTTGAAATACAGTTTAATTATTTTTTCAAAGCATTTATACAATAAAATTTCTTTTTCAAATTCATTTTTATAATCATCTAAATCTTTAAATGCATCTTCTAAATGATATAAATCTGCGTTTGTGATAGTTAAATTTGGACCTTCATCATAAAGTTTTTTAGCTAAGAGTATAAGTTCACCTAATTTACCTGTTTTATCGTATAAAATTTCTGAAGTTGAATATCTTTGAATATCTATTGGATTTTTAGTTATATTTAAATCATAAAAATATTGTTCAATAGGCTTATAGCAACATTCAAATTCTATATTATTATAATATTTAGCTAAAATTTGTATTGTGTTTTTTGAAGTAACTATAAATACATCAATATCTGAATTTTTTTTTAATGAATCATAGACATAAGAACCACTAACAAAAATACCTAAAATATTTTCATTAAGAGTTTCTTTAATTAGAAACTTCTTTAAAGCTAGTTTATATTTTCCTTTTAAATCCATAATTTCAACTTAAAACAACCTAATATGACTAAATAATTATAATGATTTATACAATTAAAAATTTAAATTGTCATAAATCAATAAAAAAATAATTAAATATCACATAATTAATAAAAATAAAAATGTTAAAATAAATACTCGTTTGATGTTTTTGTAAAATTCAATGGGGAATTTTAGTTTTTATGAGTACAGATTGTAAACCTATTTATCTTGATTATCATTCTACTACTCCTGTAGATAAAAGAGTAGCTGAAAAAATTATGCAGTATATGATTACTGATTTTGGAAACCCTGGTAGTGTAACGCATTCTTATAGCCAAGATGCTCAAAAAGCTATAGACGAAGCAAAAAAAAATATTCAGAATCTTTTAAATGCCGAATCTAGTAAAGTTATTTTTACTTCCGGAGCTACAGAAAGTTTAAACTTAGCTATTATAGGTACAGTTACAAGAGATTGTTCTAAAAAACATAAAATAGCGGTTTTACCTGTTGAACATAAAGCGGTTTTAGATACTTGTAAAACTTTAGAAAAAAAGAATTTAATTGAAACTATTTTTTTAGATATAGATTCTAAAGGAAGATTAGATTTAGATAGTTTAGAGAAAGCTTGTCAACAAGATTTATCTTTAATTTGTGTAATGATGGCTAATAACGAAATAGGAAATATCTATCCTATAAAAAAAGTTTGTGAAATTGCTAATAAATACAATGTACCTGTTTTATGTGATGCAACACAGGGTACTGGCAAAGTTAATATTGAATTTAATAATTGGGGACTTACTTATATGACTATATCAGCTCATAAAATGTATGGTCCTAAAGGTAGTGGTGCTTTAATTATAAAAAAAGGTGCTAAATTATCGCCTATGCTATGTGGAGGAGGGCAACAAGAAGGGTTAAGACCAGGTACTTTAAATGTTTCTGGAATTGTTGGGTTAGGGGAATGTTGCAAAATAGCTAAAGAAGAAATGGAAGAAGATAATAAAAGAATAAAAGAAAACAGAGATTTTCTACTTAATAAACTAATAGAAAATTTTCCTCATTTAATTATAAATGGAGATATTGAAAATAAATTATGTGGAAATATTAGTGTATCTTTTCCTTCACTCCAAAATCAAGATATAATTTCGTCAGTTAGAGATAAAATAGCCATATCTACTGGTTCGGCTTGTTCTTCTGGATTTGAAAATGCGTCTCATGTTCTAACTGCTATGAAACTTCCAAATGATACTATTTTTAGTACTTTAAGAATCTGTGTTGGAAAATATACTACTCAATCCGATGTTGAAAAAGCAGCTGAAGCTTTGATTAATGCCATTAAAGGCTTATATCTTAAAAAAGTTAGTTAATCTTTTATTTTTATCTGTGGTTTCAAGGAGAGCGGGGGGTTCCAAAAAGGACTTTTCTAGGTCTTTTTTGCACGAAAAACTAAGGTAAAAGCCACTGTTTTCGTATGGGTGTTATACTTAACACAAACTTTTTAGACAGCCCCGTCTTAAATTCATTACATCTATACTAATAAAATATCTTATTAAGTTAAATTTATTTACTTAAAAGCAAGTTTTTTGAATTAATTAAGATAATCTTATTAAGAAGAAAAAGTAATAAAAATTATCTTTTACTTTAATTATTTTAATTGGGAATTATTATGTCAGTAGAAGGATTAAGAGCAGGTCAATATCAATCTTTTAGTGTTAAAGATGTTACCAATGTAAAAAAAGAAGATTTGATGAAACAAATCGAAAATAATGGTAAAGCTGATATAGTTGTAAAAGATAATGATAAAACTTTTTTAATTTCTGGAGATAAAATAAATAAATCAGAACTTCAAGGAATGTTAAAAGGCTCTGCTGAAGCTAAATATGATATGTTTAGAGAAAATTCAGCTTTATATCAAATGTCTGATAAAAAGGGCTTTATTACTGAAGATAATATGAAATATGGTTTAGGTAAAACTATTTCTAAAGGGATTCCTATGACTTTTGGTAAATGGGGTAATGAAATAGAGCTTAATGCTTTTTCTGGAGCAATAAAAGGTCAAAACTTAGGTTTTGCAACTGGAAGCCCAACATTAGTTTCAGTTGGTAGTAAAGTAGGAGGTTTTATTGGTGGAGCTTGGGGATTAGCTAAAGGAGCTTTTACAGCACCAATTGATACAATTTCTGAAGCCTCAAAAGCTTATGGGAAATACCATACTCAAGAAAACTATAATGGGTTTCATGGCAGAATTGAAACCATGAGATAAAATATAATTTTTTGAGGTATAATTTTATTTGTATTTTAAATAATTTATAAAAATAAAATGAAAAAGATAGGTCAGCTTTTAAAAAATTTAGGTATTATAGATTCTAAAACTATAAAATCTACTCTTGAATTACAAAAACAAGAAAAAAAATTATTTGGTCAAATACTAGAAGAAAAAAATATTGTAAAAAAATCTTTTTTAGATGAGATAGTCCATGCCATTTCTGGTAATACAGAAGCTTGTTTTAAATTAGCAAATAAAAAAATAGGTGAAATATTAGTTGCACTAAATTTTATTGAACAAGATAAGATAGAAAGCTCTTTAAGTCAAAATAAAAAAGAGAAATTAGGTACATATCTTTTAAAAAATAATTTTATAAATTTATTTCAACTAAATAAAGCATTAAAAATTCAAAAAAAATTAGCTACAGTTTTAATTTTAAGTTCAACTACTCTAATTATGGCACAAGGTTGCACTCCAAGAGTAAATAACTTAGAAGCAAATATTGGCGTAGTTCAAGATTATTCTTCTAGCTATGTTGATAAAGTAATTACTGATAGAGTTGGAACAACTGTTAATCATCATCAAGATGGAACAATTTCTATTTCTAATGTTCCTTATTTTAGACAAGGTAAAGATAATACCTGTGCACAAGCAGTTATGACAAGTGTTTTAAATTTCTGGGGTGTTCCTGTTTCTTATCAAGCTGTTATTAATCAAACAAATTCCATAAATACTTTTACAGATGTATCTAGAATAACTTCTTATCTAAGAAAAAATGGATTATATGCTCAAGATTATAAAAAAGCTGATTTAAATTTTATTAAAGATAGAATAAATAAAGGAAATCCAGTTATTATTTTACTAGATTTTGGAAAATTAAGTTATGAGCATTATGTTTTGGTAACAGGATATAATGATAAAGCAGAAGAGTTATTAATTTTAGATCCAATTGATGGTCCGAATCAAAAATATACTTATGATCAAATTACACATATGTGGCAAAATAGCTCACTAAAAAAAATGAACCTTTTTGGCGATAAATATTCTAATATAGCCTTTGATGTTTATAATCCAAGTAACCCCACAGTTAATTCTAATCCAATTTCAGTACCTGTTAATAACCAAAGTGGATTTGATTTAAGGGGAAACTACTAATTAATTAAAGTGTTAAAAAAAAGAGTATTTTATATACTTATAGTAACCATAGTGTTTATATTTTTAACATCTTTTTCTAAAAATAAAATAATTATAATAAATGATTATAAAATAACTTCTAAAATTGATTCAGATATAGCTCAATCTTTAAAAGAATCAACTAATATGATGAAAGCTGAATTTTATGATTTATCTTTAGGTAAAGTAAATTATTCTAAAATAAAGGGTTCTGAAACATTTGAAAATTATAAAAATGTATCAGCCAATTTAAAAAATTTCGACTTAAAATCTTTAGCTTCTAATGAGGCTAAAAAAGCATTTTGGATAAATATATATAATTCCTTAACTATACATGCTGTAATAGAATTAAGCATAAAAAATAGTGTTTTGGAAATAAAACAACCTTTTGATTTAACCCCATATCGTTTTTTTGAAACAGTTGCTTATAACATAGGTGGATATATTTTCACTCTAGATGATATAGAACATGGAATTTTAAGGGGTAATACCAAAAAACATTTTTTATTTTCTGAACCTTTTAATAATAATGATAAAAGAAAAGAATTTATGCTAACAATTTTAGATCCTAGAATTCATTTTAGCTTAGTTTGTGCTTCTAAATCTTGTCCTCCTATTAATACTTATCAAGAAAAAGAAATCGAAAAACAATTAGATTTAGCAACAGCTAATTTTATTAATGGAGGTGAAGTTATTTTAGATTCAGCTAATTTCTCTATAAAAATTTCAAAAATATTTGATTGGTACAAAAAAGATTTTGGTTCTAATGAAGAATTACTTTTATTCATAGCTAAATATACTAGAAATAAAGAGAATAAAGATTTTATTATTAAAAATTACAAAAAACTAAAAGTAACATATTTAGACTATAATTGGAATTTAAACGATTAAAATAAAGCTAATAATAATAATAATATAAACTTTATTTTAATCGTTTTAACACATAATAAAAATATCTTTTTAAAAGCTATTCATTTTGTAAATAAAGAGTTAAAATATCAACTAATACTATGAAAAAAATTTTGATCCTTACAGGAGGAAAGAAGATGTCTACAGAAGTATTGGCACAACCAATGGAGTTAGGATTGTTTATTGATGGTAAGTTTGAGAATTCATTATCTGGTAAAACATTTAAGGTTTATAATCCTGCTACTGGTGAAGTAATTGCTAATGTTCAAGAGGGTGATAAAGAAGATATAAATAAAGCTGTTTTATCAGCTAGAAAAGCATTTCCTGCTTGGTCTGAAACCCCTGCTGCCGCTAGAAGTATAATGCTTAATAAATTAGCTGATTTATTAGAAGCCAAAAAAGAAGAATTTGCAAGATTAGAATCATTAAATACTGGTAAACCAATAGTTGAAAGTCTTTTTGTTGATTTAGGAATGGCTATTGATTGTTTTAGATTTTATGCTTCTGCTTCAAGATTAGTAAGAGGTGAAACTATACCAGTTCCATCTGGACATTTTGCTTATACTCTTAAAGAACCTATTGGAGTTGTTGGTCAAATAATACCTTGGAATTTCCCTGTTACAATGGCAGCATGGAAATTAGGTCCAGCTTTGGCTGCTGGTTGTACAGTAGTTTTAAAACCTGCTGAACAAACTCCTATTACTGCTCTAAAATTAGCTGAATTAATTAATGAAGCTGGTATTCCTGCTGGCGTTGTAAATGTAGTTCCTGGTTTTGGTGAAACAGCTGGTGCAGCTTTAGTTGAGCATCCAGATGTTGATAAAATAGCTTTTACTGGTGAAACTAAAACTGGTAAATTAATTATGGAAAATGCAGCAAAAACACTCAAAAAAGTTTCTTTAGAATTAGGTGGAAAAGCACCAAATATTATTTTTGAAGATGCAAATCTTGATATGGCTGTAAAAACAGCAGCTTGGGCAATTTATTTTAATCAAGGTCAAACATGTGTATCTGGTTCTAGATTATATGTTCAAGAAAGTGTTTATGATCAAGTAATGGAAAAATTAGTTGAGTTTTCTAAAAAAATTAGAATGGGAAGCCCATTAGAAATGAGTACTCAGATTGGTGCTGTTGTTTCTCAAGAACAATTTGATAAAATAATGAGCTATATAGAAATAGGTAAACAAGAAGGTGCTAAAGTTGCTGTTGGTGGTAACAGAGCTGGTGGTGAATTTAGTAAAGGTTTATTTATAGAACCTACTGTTTTAGAAGCTACTCAAAAAATGAGAGTAGTTCAAGAAGAAATTTTTGGTCCAGTTTTATCTGTAGTTAAATTTAAAGATATCAATGAAGCTATTGAATTAGCAAATGATGTTCAATATGGTTTAGCTTCTGCTGTTTGGACAACAAATTTAAACACTGCAAATACTATGGCTAAAAAGATTAAAGCAGGTACTGTTTGGGTTAATACTTATAATTTTATTTGTCATGAAGTTCCATTTGGTGGTTATAAACAAAGTGGTATCGGAAGAGAAATGGGATTACAAGCTGTAGATTTATATATGGAAACTAAATCTATTATCATGGATATGGGTGCAAATACACCAAATTGGTATGGTTTAGAATAAAAAGAAATTTTTAGCTAAAAAACACCTGCCTTTATTAAAAGCAGGTGTTTTTTTTTGTAGTTTATAATGTTAAAAATATATAGTTAGCTATACATACTTATATAATAAGTTTTTTAGACACGCTTATTTTTTAATTAAAAAAAGTGCTAAAATTAAAATTCCTAGAGGTTCTTTTTTATTAAAAAGTAAGGTTGTATTAGAAATAAAATGGGATTATTAATTCAAGTAGAAAAAGGAAGTCTTGCCGATTTTAACGGTCTTAAAGATGGAGATAAAATTAATAAAATAAATGGAAAAGAAATAAATGATCAAATTGATTTTTCTTTTTTAAGTGCAGAAGAATTTTTAGAACTAGAAATAGAAGAAAAAGATGGTTTTTTAAAAAAAACTTTTATAGAAAGAGAATATAATAAAGCTTTGGGTATTTCTATTGTTCCACCAGAAATTACACAATGTGATAATGCTTGTGTTTTTTGTTTTATTCATCAACAACCAAAAGGTATGAGAAAATCTTTATATGTAATGGATGATGATTATCGTTTTTCTTTTTCAGATGGTAATTTTATTACACTTACTAATCTAAAACCACACGAATGGAAAAGAATTTATAATTTAAAATTAAGCCCTTTATATATATCAGTTCATTCTACAGATCCAGAAATAAGAAAAAAAATGTTAAGACACCCCAAAGCAGGTGAAATAATGTTTAACTTGAAAAAACTTATAAAAAATGAAATAGATTTTCATTGCCAAGTAGTTTTATGTTATGGCTATAATGATAAAGAACATTTAGATAGAACTATTCAAGATTTGTTAAAATTAAGACCTCATATGAGAGGTATTGCTATAGTTCCAGCTGGTTTAACTCAATTTAGAAAAAACTTATCTTATCTAAAACCTTGGAACAAAGAAGCTGCCTTAGAAACTATAAAACAAGTAGAGAAATGGCAAAAAAAATTTAGAGAAGAATTAGGTGAAACCGTTGTTTATCTTGCAGATGAATTTTATTATTTAACAGGTAAAAAAATACCTAACTCAAAACATTATGATAGTTTTAAATATACTGAAGATGGTGTCGGAACTACTAGATATTTTTATCATATTTTTAATAAAAATAAAAAAAGAATTCCTGAAAAATTAGAACAAAAGAAAAAAGTAACTGTTGTTTGCGGAGTAATTGCAGAAAATTATTTAAGAGAAGCTTTTGAAGTTTTAAATAAAGTAGAAAACTTAGAAGCTAATTTGGTTGCAATAAAAAATGAATTTTTTGGTAAAGGCATTACTGTAACAGGGCTTTTAACCGCAGAAGATATTATTAACCAATTAAAAGATAAAGATATAGGTGATTATTTAATTATTCCTTCGGTTGTTCTTAGAAAAGAAGATAATATTTTTTTAGATGGTTTTACTATAGAGCATGTAGAAAAAGAATTAAATACTAAAGTTAGAATTTGCCAAATGGGTGCAGATAATTTAATAAATACTATTTTTTCATAAACTTTTATTTTTTTACAAAAAAGTAAATAAAAGTATTTACAAGTAATTTTAATTTTGCTATTATATTACTATAAAGTAAATAAATTAATTAAATTTAAGGAGAGATTATGAAAAAGTTTATACCTGTTTTGTTTTTAAGTACTTTGTTATTTTCCTGTAGCCCTGCTCCAACAACTGAACCTAGCAAAAGTGCAGAGCCAACTATTTCAGAAAATTCTATAGTTAGTAACAAAAGTCCTAATTATTATCCTAATGTTTCACAATCAGCAACACCAAGCACGGCTCCAACAGTAGCTCCAAGTTCGGCTGCTTCATACATGCCTATGCCAGCAGCTTCAGCTGCTGCAAGTGTAGCTCCTGTTTCTGCAAGTACAGCTCCTACTTCAGTGGCAGGAAATTATGTAGCTGATGAGTCTATTCAAAATCAAGCTCCATCTATTATGAAACCTTCAACTGCTCCGAATACAGAACAATATGATAAAATATTTGAAAATAGTTTTTTAGATCCATATAAAGATCCTCTTTCAACTTTTTCAATAGATGTAGATACAGCTTCTTACTCGAATATCAGAAGATTTTTAACTTCTGGTGCAAAACCACCTAAAGATGCTGTAAGAATCGAAGAAATGATTAATTATTTTACTTATGATTATCCTCAACCTACCGATGGAACTCCTTTTTCTATAAATATAGAAACTAATACTTCTCCTTGGAAAGAAGGAAATAAAATAGTAAGTATTGGCTTACAAGGCAAAAAAATTAGCAAAGATAATATGCCTCCTGCTAATATTGTTTTTTTGATAGATACATCAGGTTCTATGTCTGATTATAACAAACTACCTTTATTAAAAGAAGCATTCAAAATCCTTACCAAAGAAATGAGAGAACAAGATAAAGTATCAATTGTAACCTATGCAGGCTCTGCTGGTTTGGCATTACCTCCAACCTCTGGAGCTAATAAAGATGCTATTATCTCAGCTTTAGATAATTTAGAATCAAGAGGTTCTACTGCTGGGGCTCAAGGAATAATACAAGCTTATGAAACTGCTAAACAAAGTTTTATAAAAGGTGGAAATAACCGAGTTATTTTGGCAACAGATGGAGATTTTAATGTAGGAATATCTACAGATGATGAACTAGTAAAATTAATTGAACAAAAAAGACAAGAAGGCATATTTTTATCGGTTTTAGGCTTTGGAATGGGAAATTATAAAGATTCTAAAATAGAAAAATTAGCTGATAAAGGAAATGGTAATTATGCTTATATAGATAATTTAAATGAGGCTAAAAAAGTTTTTTCTAGTCAGTTAGCAGGTACATTATTAACAATAGCAAAAGATGTAAAAATACAAATAGAATTTAACCCAGCAAAAGTAAAATCCTATAGATTAATAGGCTATGAAAATAGATTATTAAATAAAGAAGATTTTAATGATGATAAAAAAGACGCTGGAGAATTAGGGGCAGGGCATACAGTTACAGCATTATATGAAATAGAACCAAATAATGGAAGTTCTAATGTAGATCCTTTAAAATATCAACCAAATACCAGCTCAGATAATTTTAAAAGTTCTGAAATAATGACTGTAAAATTTAGATATAAAGAACCAAATCAAGAGCAAAGTAAATTATTAGTTAAAGCATTAACTGACGGACAAAATGATAGTTTTTCTAAAAATATAAATTTTGCTTCAGCAGTAGCAGGGTTTGGAATGTTATTAAGAGATTCTGGTTATAAAGGAAATCTTACTTATGCTAAAGTTTTAGAGTTAGCTAATAAATATAAAGATCAAGATATAGAAGGTTATAGAAAGGAATTTATTGATTTAGTTTCAAAAGCTAATGAAATTGATAATAGAAGGTATTAAAAATAAGTTTTATCTTTTTTCTTCCTGAAAATAAATTACAAGTATTATAGAGGTTATTTATAATAACCTCTAAAACTATCAAAAAGCCATTAAATAGGTAATAATCTGAAAGTAGAAACAGCTGATTTGCTACCAGTAGTAGCTTTAGGAGTAACATTTAAACCAATATCAAAACCTACTAATTCGTTGTCATAAACAGCAGAATCTTTATATAAACCATTAGGACCTGCTATATTTAAGTTTGATGCTCCTGGATTTAAAAATACCATTTTATTTTGAGGATCTAAATCAGAAAAAGTTTTAGCATTTTGCAAAGGGCTATTAGATTTAGAGAAAACTATAGACATACCATCCATATCTGATTGGAAAAGAATGTTCTATTCTTCCTGCACCACCACCTTGTATTCTACTTCTTAGATTAATAGTAGGGTTAGATATATCACTACCTATAACATACAAGGCTGAATCATTATTAGTTATTTCTCCTGTATTATATAAGTTTTATCTTTTACCAATCTAACAGAATCAACAGTGTTAGAAGGAGTTAACTTCCAAAAGCGTCCACATTACCAAAATTAAGTACTGCTGTTTCTCCATCTTTTGCTAAGGTATCACCTTTAGGACTTTCTATAGATATAGATAAAACATTTTGTACATTAGCTTGATACTTTGATTAGTAGTATCAGCAGAAGGCAGGTAATAAAGAAGCTAAAGTAAAGGTAGCTCCGATAGTAACTTTAACTAAATTTCTTTTAACTAAACTCATTTTGCACCTCCATAAAACGTTCAATAATTATTTTTTTAAAGAATCTTTAATGAAAAGATGTTTTTTTCTCTCTTTTCGATTAACAGTTTTCTTAACTAAATCAATCATACAACACTTGAATACAAAGATAGGTGAATTAAATATGTTTTTTGAAAGAATTTTACATGATTAAAAATAATAAAAAAAGCTTATTTTAGTCTGACAAAAACCCTTGTATTTAATATATATTTAACAATTTATTTTAATGTGATTTATAAATGTAAAAAAATATTGTTTTACTTTCTTATGAATGTTTAAAACTCTTTGAGTGTAGGTTTTTTAAGCACTTAGTTTAAAATTTTCTATCAACTGTAGTAGCTATTCCTAAAAAAATAAAATCCAAAATTAATTGTAAAAGCATGTCTAAAAAATTATTCTTCACAAAAAATATTTGTAACAAGTCCAGTACTTTCGTAGGGGCCAAAGCACTGCTTTGCCCTCTTTTTCGAGACCACAATAATGTAAGTTAAAAATATGAGAATAGCTATAGATAGGAACGATGGTTAGTTAAAATAAAAAAAAGTTACCTATTTTCTAAAATAAATTTATAGAACTTAAGTAACTCTTTAAAATATTTATTTCTAGTTATGCAAGATACTATTACTAAAACAGTCCTTAGATAGACTTAAATATTAAATTAAAGCATTTTTTTATCAGCTAAAAGTTCAGCTAAGTGATACATTAATCTTGTACCTACACCAGTTGCACCTTCTTTTGGTAAAAATGGATTTTTATTATAAGTCATAATACTTTCATCCATTGTTGCTGTACCTGCAATATCAATATGAACCCAAGGAATATCACCAACAAATTCTTTTAAGAATACACCTGCTGTAATAGAACCTGCTGGTCTTCCACCAATATTTTCTAAATCAGCAACATCACTTCTTATTTGAGATTTGTATTCATCAAATAAAGGTAATTGCCATACTCTTTCACCAGATACATCGCCTGCTTCTTTTACTACTTCTACTAAGTCTTGATTATTAGTCATTACACCAGAACAATAGTAACCTAAAGCTATAATAATAGCTCCTGTAAGAGTTGCAATATCAATTAAATAATCTATTTTTTTATGTCTTCTGATATAAGTTAAAGCATCTGCTAAAATTAATCTTCCTTCAGCATCTGTATTAAGTATTTCAACTGTTTTACCTTCTAAAGATTTTACAATATCACCAACTTTAAAAGATTTTGAATCAACTAAATTTTCAGTTAAAGGCATAGCTGCTACAACGTTTACAGGTAATTTTTGTTTAGCTATACATTCCATTGTTCCTAAAACAGCAGCAGCACCAGCCATATCACTATGCATTCTAAACATAGCATCAGCAGGTTTTAAACTTAAACCACCACTATCAAATGTTACACCTTTACCAACTAAACCTAAGGTTTTTGCACCTTCTCCACCACCGTTATATTCCATAATAACTAATTTAGGTGGTTCGAAACTTCCAGCATTAACAGCTAAAAGACAACCCATTCCAAGTTCTTCCATTTCAGCTTTTTCAACTATTTTTATAGTTAAGCCATTGCTTTCAGCAACTTTTTTAGCTTCTTCAGCAAAAGCAGTTGGTGTCATTATGTTTGCTGGTTCATTAACTAAATCTCTTACCATATTAGTAGCATTTGATAAAGTTACGCCTTTATAAGTACCTTCTTCAAAAACTTTCTTTTCTTCTTCAGATGGAACAACAATAGTAAGATTTTTTAAAGTCATCCAATTGTTTTGATCTCCACTCATATGTTTTCTAAATCTGTAAAGACCTAACATAATACCTTCTACAATAGCAGAAGCACTTTCTTCTTTATCAAGTCCTAAATCATTAAAACCTTCTGCTACAGACATATTGGTTAAATTAATTCTTCTAATATTTCTTGCAGATATAGCAACTACAGCTCTTAATCTTTCTAAGGTAAAATCTTTTTTCTTACCTAAACCCATTACTAATACTCTTTCACATTTGTGTTCATCAAGGTGTAATACTGTAAACTCTTTATATTTACCAGAAATTTCTTTTGATTCTACTAAAGTGGTTAATTTCTTTTTTACTTTTTCAGATAATGTAGTGTATTTTTCAATGTTATCTTGTTCTCCTTCAAAAACAGTAAGAACTAAGGCTTGAGTTTCAATATCATCAAGAGGTTTATGAACTACTTGAACTTCCATTTTTTTACTCCTAAAAACTAATTTTAATTACAATACTAAATTTTAGACTATTTTTAAAATAACAGAAAGTTTACTTTCAAATTAATTAAGCTATCTTAATAAAGTGATAAATAACTAATAAAGTTTTAAATTTTAAAAATAAAATTAAGAACTCCTTCGGGGTTCAATACCCTGAAGGAGGATGGGGACGGGGGCTGTGCCCCCGAATCCCCCCCATTACCCCGAAGCAGAGCTTCGAGGAATTCTATAAGATTAAACCCCAGTAGAACCAAAACCACCTTCACCTCTTTTTGTTTCAGAAAGCTCTGCATCAAAAATAATTTGTGGTCTGATAACAGGACAAATAACCATTTGAGCAATTTTAGAATGTTTTTTTACTTCAAAATCTGTTTTACCATGATTAATTAAAATAATCCCAACTTCACCTCTATAACCTTCATCTATAGTTCCAGGGGTATTTAAAACAGTAATAGAGTTTTTTAAAGCCAAACCACTTCTTGGTCTTACTTGAGCTTCTGTATTTGGAGGTAATTCTATTTGTATTCCTGTTTTTATTAGAGCAGTTTCTCCTGCTTTAATCACTTTTTCTTCCACAGAAAATAAATCCATGCCAGAATCATCTTTATGAGCATATTCTGGTAAAACAGCATCTTCATTTATTTTTTTTATTTTTAAAATCATTTTTTAACTTTCTATTTTTATCTACGAATCTAACAGATTAAAATTATAAAAAAAGAATTTTTAATTAGCCATAGTTTTAATAATTAGTTAGTAAACCTATGCTAAAATGAATTAATTTAATCAAACACCAAAAAAAATTATGTATGAATTAAGATTAGTAAAAAAGAAAGAACCTGTAAAAAAAAGCTCTATAAAAAAAGAGTTTAAATACACTCATACTAACTTTTTTTCACCTAGTAATTATAGTTTTTATATAGATAAAATTATTAGTTTTCATGATCAAGATATAACTTCTTCTTGTGTAAGTGATAATTTATTATTTGTATCTTATGTAGATGGAACTATTCAAATTATTTCTTTAGAAAATTATAAATTATTAGCTCATTTTACTTATCATAAAGGTTGTGTTTATAGTATCGCCTTAGATAATAATTTATTATATTCAGTTTCATCTGATAAAACCATAAGGTGCTATGATTTGGAAAATAATAAGTTAAAATATGCTATTTTAGCCCATAATAACCATATATATAATATTTTTATAGAAGGTAATTTTTTTGTAACCTCTTCTTTAGATAGAACCATAAAAATTTGGGATAAAGAAAACAAAAAACTTATAAAAGAAATTAATACCGAAAATAAAACCGCTTGGGTAGTAAAAATAAAAGAAAATAAAATTTTTGCAGGTTTTAGTGATGGTAATATAAAAATTTGGGATTTAAATTCGGGCGAATTATTAGCAGAAAATAAAGATCATAGTGCAGGTATAACTACTTTTGATTTTTATGAACATTATTTATTTTCAGCTTCTAAAGATGGAACTATAAAAATTTATGATATAAATGATTTTGAATTAAAAAGAAGTGTAGAAATAAGTAAATACTCTATTAATTCATTTGCGTTTGATGATGATAGATTAATTGCTAATTTAGATGATAAAGGAATGAAATTAATAAATTATGCCTTTGAAGAAACAGAAGTAATTTTTACTAAAAACTTTGTTCATAGTGTCTTAAATTATTACAGTAGAATAATTTCTTCTGGAAATGATGGGATTATAACCATAATAAATAAAATACCTAAATATAATAATTACAATATAGATTTAAATTTTGAAGAACCTAAAAAATCTCCTTTTGAAACAGAATTAGAGTATCAAAACAGAAAAAATGATGATTATAATATTTTTATAGCACGATTATTATCTTATGATTATATAAATATTGGAGAAGTTGAAATTTTACCAGAAAATTATGATATAAATACTAGTAACTTTAATATAAAAGTAAAAATAACTGCTGATAAAATTCAAAATTTTTCTAATTTACCTAAAGTTTTTAACACTACTATCCAATTATCACCAGATGAAGCAAAAAGCTTGGCAACAAAAACTATTAGAGAACTTTATATACAATATTTTCATGAAAAAGATTTAGATTTTAAAATTTTTATTAATGATAATCATAAAAAGTATATTTTAGATAAAATACAAAAAGAAAGTAAAAAGGAAAAATTTAGTATTTCTAAAGATAGATTACATGTTAATAAACTAGAAAAAACTATTAGTAGTGAAAAAATGACCAATATACCTAAACATAGTTGTAATACTATAGATATATCTGATACTTTTAGAAATCCTTTTGAAGAGTATGATGCTTTTTATAAAAGAGTTTGCAATAAATTAATAAAATATCAAGATATAAATATTGGTAAAATAGAATTATTAGCAGAAAAATATGATTTAGAAAATGAGCTTTTCCCTTTAGATGTAAATATAACTTGTGATAAAATTCTAAATATTATAAATATAGATAAACAATATATATCAAATATAAAAATAGACCGCTTTACAGCTAAAAAAGTAGCTGATATTAATAGAAAAAATAATCTATATATAAAATTTTTAATAAATGAAAATAAATTATTTTTTGAAATTTTTACTGTAATTTTAGGGCAAAAATATTTTATTAAATAATGGATATAAAGATAAATGTTTGACCCAGAAGAATTAGCTCAGCATCTTAAAAAACCTAGTGGAGAAATGGGATTAAAAATAGCTGATTTTATGAATAAAGGTAATAAATTCATAAATTTAATTACTATAGATAATTTACCTTTAAAAGATAATGACAAAGTTTTGGAAATGGGTTTTGGAAATGGATTTTTTATAAAAAATCTTTTAGATAAAAAAGAAAATATTACTTATTATGGAGTAGATTATTCCGATTTAATGGTTGAAGAAGCGAATAAACTCAATCAAGATTTAGTTAAAAAAAACAAAGTAATTTTAAATTATGGAGATATAAAAAATCAAAATTTTAATGAAAATTTTTTTGATATTATTTTTGGCATAAATATAATTTATTTTTGGGAAAATCCCATAGATATATTAAACTCTCTTTATAAAATATTAAAACCTAATGGAGTTATTTGTATTTCTATAAGAACCAAAGAAAGAATGAAGGATTTAAAATTTACTAATTTTGGCTTTAATTTATATTCTATAGATGATGTAGTTGAACTTTATAATAAAACTGGGTTTAAACTTTTAAAGAGTATTCATGAAATTGAACCAGAAAGGGTAATAGAAGGAATGCCTAAAGTTATAGTTGATTCAGCTTGTATTTTGGGAATTAAAGAATAATTAGATTTTGTAAACAAAATTAGATAAACACTCTAAAGTTTGATATTTTATATTCTTAAGAGTTTTTTATAAACTTACGTTATAATATTAGAAAAAATTATTTTAAATTGGATATTTTATGAATACTGTTTCATTTATAACTTTAGGTTGTAGAGCAAATCAATCTGAAAGTAATGAATATAATCAAGGAATGTTAGAAGCTGGTTGGGAAGTACTTGATCCTAACTTAAATTTATCTTCTGCTTATATAATAAATACTTGCACTGTAACTAATGAAGCTGAAAGACAATCAAGACAATTAATAAGAAAAATAGCAAAGCATAATCCAGATTCAAAAATTATTGTTACTGGTTGTTCTAGTAAATATCTTGAAAGTAATAGAGATATAAAATCTAAAGTAAGTCTTTTTATACCTAATTTAGAAAAAGAGAAGTTTGTAGAAACTATTTATTCTCATTTGGGAGTAGAAACCGATTTTGATCCTTTGAGTGTAATACCTCCTGTAGAAAAATCTGAAACAACCAGATTAAATTTAAAAATTTCTGATGGCTGTAATTGGGCTTGTTCTTTTTGTATAATCCCAAGAGTTAGAGGAAAACTAAGAAGCATGACAGAAGAAGAAGTTATGCAAAAAGCTAAAAGAGCTGAAGAAATGGGTTATAAAGAGATTGTTCTTACAGCTATTCAGCTAGGTGGTTATGGTAAAGATAAAGGTTATAATGGGTTAGAAACATTAATACCTAAGTTATTAAAAGAAACCAATATACCAAGAATAAGATTAAGTTCTATAGAGCCTACAGATGTTTCAGATAAATTGATAGAAGAACTAGGTAAATCTGATAGAATTTGCAATCAATTTCATATTCCAATACAAAGTGGATCAGATAGAATTTTAGATTTAATGAAAAGAAGATATACCAGAGATGAATATGCAGATAGAATTCATACTCTTAGAAAATATATTCCTAATTTAACCCTTACAACAGATATAATGATAGGGTTTCCATCTGAAACAGCACAAGACTTTGAAGATTCTTGTGAATTTGTTCAAACACTAAAATTTGATAAGTTACATATTTTTCCTTATTCAGATAGATATGGAACAGTAGCTTCTAAAATGAGTGAAAAAATAGCTCCTGATATTATGAAAGAAAGAAAAAAAATACTTTCTGATATTGATAAAAAATTATACACCAAATGGTTAGATGCTTCTATTGGAACAATTAAAGAGGTATTAGTAGAAAACACTAAGACTTATTCTGAATATATTCAAGGAACATCTAAAGACTATTATAAAGTTAATTTTATAAGTCAAACTGATAATAAAAATGATTTGGTTAAAGTAAAAATAAACTCTGTTGATTATGAAAATATGCTAGTTATTGGTGAAAAAATTAATTAATTTAGAGTTTTAACTTAAAGGATAAAAAAATGAAACTAAGGCTAAACTCTGAGTATGGTACTTTACAAGCTGTTTTGATGCATAGACCAGATAGAGAGATAGAAAGGTTAACACCTTATAACGCAAAAGAATTTCTTTTTGAAGATGTACCTTATTTAGAAGATATGCAAAAAGAGCATGATGAATTTACTAATATTATAAAGCAAGCATCAGGAGCAAAAGTTTATCGTTTACATGAGCTTTTAATGCAAGTTTTAACTGATAAAAAATTACAACATGAAGTATTTAGGCAAATTTTAGAGCCCTTAAAATTGGCACATTTAACTGAGGATATAATCGAAAGATTTTCTACTGTAGAAACAGCTTCAGCTTTGATTGCTGGTATAAAATTTAAGGAATTAAAAAAGAAATTTTATCATAAAGATATAGATACTTATGATGATAAAGAATATATTATTTCTCCTAGTCCAAACCTTTATTTTATGAGAGATCCAGCAGCAGTTGTTCATTCTGGAGTAATTTCTAGTCAAATGAAATTTAAAGCTAGACAAAAAGAATCTATGATATCTAGAATTATTTTTGAAAATCATCCAGAGTTTAAACATGTTTATAATATGGCTTATCCTTATCAACATGCAGGACATTATTTAGAATCTAATATTCCTTGTATAGAAGGTGGAGACGTTATTGTTTTATCCAAAAAAGCTTTAGCTATTGGTCAATCTGAAAGAACTGATTCTTTAGCTATTATGAATGTAGCCAAACAAGCTTTAAAAAATGATGATATAGAAAGAGTTTATGAAGTAGTTTTACCTAAAAAAAGAAATTTTATGCATTTAGATACTGTTTTTACAATAATTGATGAAAATATGATAGTTACTTATCCAGATGCTCTAAGTGCAGTTTTAGAAACCAAAGTTCATAGAAAAAAAGCTTTAAATGAAAATGGAGACGTAATTTTAGAAACAGAAGTACTAAATGAATCTATTTTAGATGTTTTAAAAAGAGAAATAAAATATTTAGAAATTATTGAAACAGGCAATGGAAACCCTGAATTTGCAGAAAAAGAACAATGGTTTGATGGAGCAAATGTTTTTGCAATAGGACCAAGAAGAGTAATTTCTTATAATAGAAATAAATATACTAATAGAGCTTTAAAAGAAGCTGGGGTTGAAGTAATAAAAATAAGAGGCTCTGAATTGGTAAGAGGTCTTGGCGGTCCAAGATGTATGACTATGCCATTACAAAGAGCTGATTTATAAAGAGGTTTTTTATGAGTTCAAAACAATTAACTAATACTATTTTAATGGTAAGACCAGTTGATTTTTCTTTTAATGAAGAAACTTCAAAAGATAATGAGTTTCAAAATAAATTAGATAATTCAGATAAAGAAATAAATCAAAAAGCTTTAGCTGAATTTGAAAATATGGTTAATCAACTTAGAGAAAAAAAAGTAAATATTTTAGTTTTAGAAAAAAATCAAGACAAAAAAATGCCTGATGCTGTTTTTCCTAATAATTGGATTTCTACAGAACATCAAGGAAATATTATTACTTATCCTATGTATGCTAAAAATAGACGTTTAGAAAAAAATCAACTTTGTGCGGTAGAAGAACTTTTTGAAAAAAATAATTTTGAAGTTAAAAACATTATTAATATTGGTAAAACTAATGAAAATGAACTTTTTTTAGAAGGAACTGGAAGTTTAATAATAGATCATGATAATTCAATAGTATATATAGCAGAATCCATACGTTCTAATCCTGTTCAATTAGAAAATTTTACTAAACTAAGAAACTATAAAAGTTTTCTATTTCAAGCTCAAAGCTCTAATAAAAAACCTATTTATCATACTAATGTAATTATGAGTGTCGCAGAAAAATTTGCTGTTATTTGTTTTGAATGTTTTATTAATGAAGAAGAAAAAGAAGAAGTTAAAAAAGAATTAGAAAAAACTAAAGAAATAATAGAAATAAGTTTAGAACAAATGGAAAAATCTTTTTGTGGTAATGTGCTACAAGTAAAATCAACTGATAATCTACCTATAACAGTTATGTCTAAAACAGCTTATCAAGGATTTAATGAAAAACAATTAGCCATCATAAAAAAGTATGGTGATATTTTAGCTGTAGATATAGATACTATAGAAAAAGTTGGTGGAGGTAGTGCTAGATGTATGATGGCTGAAGTTTTTTTACCTACAAAAAAAAATGAATTGTACCCCTAATTATTAGGTTTAACCTGAAATAAAACCATATTTAAATTATTAACTTAAGTTGCTAGTACACTTTAAAGTAAGTTTTACATAACTCATCCCCCTTCCCCTTCTCTTTGCTAAAAGAGAAGGGGAGAAAGTCAAGATTCCCCTCTCTAATGACTTAGAGAGGGGTTGGGGTGAGTTAAGATAAAAAGAATTTTTTTGATACTAGCAACTTAGATTTATTAATATTTTTACATATAATTTTATATATGATAATATTAGTAATTTAATGAAGAATATATTTATATTTTTTCATTTTATTAGAATTATTTTATAATTTTCGGAGAATTTATTTTATGTTAAAAAAATTATTTGGTTTAGCTGTAGCATCTCTTTTTACAGTATCAACAATAGCAACAACACCAGCATTAGCAGAAGATGCTAAAAAAATGGATAAAAAAGTAGAAGCTAAAAAAGAAGATAAAAAAGCCGACAAAAAAATGGACGCTAAAAAAGAAGATAAAAAAGCTGACAAAAAAATGGACGCTAAAAAAGAAGATAAAAAAGCCGACAAAAAAATGGACGCTAAAAAAGAAGATAAAAAAGCTGACAAAAAAATGGACGCTAAAAAAGAAGACAAAAAAGCCGACAAAAAAATGGATGCTAAAAAAGAAGACAAAAAAGCTGACAAAAAAATGGATGCTAAAAAAATGACTTCTGTTAATATTAATAAAGCAACTGAAGCTGAATTAAAAAATTTACCTGGAGTTGGTGATGTAGTAGCTAAAGCTATAGTTGAACATCGTAAAAAAAATGGTAACTTCAAAAAAATTGAAGACTTAAAAGCTGTAAAAGGTATTGGCGATAAAACTTTTGAAGGTATGAAAAAAATGTTAGCTCTCTAATAGCTAAAAAAGAATAAAGAGTAATTTAAAATAAAAAAATGGAAGAAAATAATATAAATAAAAATCCAAGAGCTGTTTTTGGTTGGACAATGTATGATTGGGCTAACTCTGTTTATGCTCTTGCAATTACTACGGCTATTTTCCCATCTTATTTTAGTTCCATTTCAAAGTCTATAAAAATAAACCCAATAGAAGAAAATATTCATATAGTTAATTTTTTAGGCTTTAATATACCTAGTATTAGTATTTATTCTTATACTATATCTATTTCATATTTTATAATAGCTATATTAAGTCCTATTTTAGGTGCAATAGCTGATTATAGTGGAAGAAAAAAGACTTTTATGATGTTATTTTGCTTCATAGGGTCTTTAAGTTGCTCTTTATTATACTTTTTTGATAAAAATAATTATCCTTTAGGAGTAGTTTTATTTTTATTAGCCTCTTTAGGATATGCAGGTGGAAACATTTTTAATGATGCTTTTTTACCTGAAGTTGCAGATCCTCAAGACTATCCTAAAATAAGTGCTAGAGGATATATGATGGGCTATATAGGAAGTGTTATACAATTAATTATTTCTTTGGCTCTTATAATAAAATTTGAAACCTTTGGTTTTGCGGATAAAATATCAGCGACTAAGTTTTCTTTTTTATTAGTTGGTATTTGGTGGTTTAGCTTTGCACAAGTTACCTTTTTTAGTTTAAAAGAATTAAAAAAAGAAAAAACAGAAGGTAATGTCATAAAAAAAGGTTTTGAAGAGTTAATAAAAGTTTTTGGTTTGATAAAACAAAATAAACCTCTATTAAAATTTTTATTAGCTTTTTTATTTTATGATATGGGTATGCAAACTGTATTATATACAGCATCTTTATTTGGAACTGATGAACTACATCTAAAACAAGAACAATTAATAACAACTATTTTACTTATTCAATTAATAGCTATTGTTGGAGCAAACTTATTTGCTAGAGCTGCAAATAAATTTGGAAATATAAATACTTTAATTGTAGGTATAGTTTTTTGGACTTTTATTTGTATAGCAGGTTATTTTATAAAAACACCTAATGAATTTTATATTTTAGCTTGTTCTGTAGGAATGATAATGGGTGGAGTTCAAGCTTTATCTAGAGCAACCTATTCTTTATTTGTACCAGATACTGGAGATAATGCTTCATTTTTTAGCTTTTACTCTATTTTTGATAAAATAGCAATAATATTAGGGTTATTAAGCTATGGATTTGTTAATCAAATATCTCAAAACCTAAGAACCTCTATATTATTTCTAGTTTCTTATTTTATAATAGGACTTTTAATAATTTTTTCTCTTAGAAAAGAAAAACTTAACCCTTAATCATAGCTTTCTCTTGTTATAATAGAACCTAAAGTAACAGATTTAGTAGTACTACTTACATTAAATTCCATACCAGCAGTTACTTTTATACCAGCAGATGCTTCGGCTTTAAGACCTAATAAAGAGGCTTCACCTTTTATTTCAGTTTCATCTTTATCATCTCCAGGATCTTTAGTTTTTATTTTGGATTTTAAAATTCCATCTGAGCTATCAATATACTTATTCCCACCCTTATTAGTTTTTTTAGAGCCTATTTCAATATCTAAATTTCCTTTAGCTTCAATAGCAAATTTTAACTCTCTTTGTCCTGTTTCAGGATTATCTGCTAAATCAACAACTAAATTAATATCACAACTATTTTGAATAGCACCTAAAATATCAGAAGCAAAATCTTTGCCATTTTTTAGCATACCTTTTTCAGGAACCATTCTATCACTTACTAAAGAAGAATAATCTCTAGCCTGATCTAAAAATTCACTTACTTCTTTGTATCTATCTATAATAGGCTTAACTTTTGCATAAGCTCCTGAATCTTCTGCATTTTCAAAAAAATCTTTTAAATGTTTTGATAAGGCTTCTTTTCCTACAAAATCTAAGTCTGGTTGAGATTTTATTAAGGCTTCCGCCAAATTATCTAACATTTCTTGAGAAGGTTTTTTATCTTTAGTTATAAATTCATCAAAATCATCTATTTCTACTACCATTTTAGATCTTTTCAAAACAGGAAATGGTGTTTCAAGTGTAGCTTTTACTGGAGTTCTATCTAAAGTACCATTAACTACAGCGGAAGTTGAATTATATACATTAATAGATATTTCTTTTTCTTCTCCATCATCCATATATTTAGCGGGTTCACCTTCTGTTTTTCTATAAGAGTTAGCAATGGTTTTACCATTTTTATATTCTGTAGAATCTCTACTAAAACCATCTTTTTTATCTTCTAAACCAGAAATTTTACTTTCATATTTAGCCTCAGCTGATGCTCCTAATTGTGCATCCATATTTTTAGAAATAATATCTCCCAATTCTGCTACTAAAGAGTTTAGTTTTTCAACATCTCCATTTTCTTTAGCTGCTTCTGTCATAAATTCGCTTAATTTATCAGAAAAATCTCTTATATCATCTGCTTTATTAAACCCAATACCCACACTAGCATCTAATTTTATTGAAGCACTCACACTTAAATATTCAGTTAATTTAGCTTCTAAACCCAAACTTGCACTAAAATCTAAAGAAACTCTATAAACACTTCCTTGAGTATGCCTTTTTTCTACTGTTAAAGCTATTTTAGCTTCAGCTGACGCACCTACAGAAGCATAACCTTCTAATGAAGCTTCGGCAGAAGCTTTTACTCCTACTCTTACACTTACTTTACTATCATAATTAAGATTTTTTTCCAAAAAGTTTATTAAGCCTTTACTATCCGTAGCCATATTACTATAATCATAGATATTACGCTCTTCTACATTTCTTTGATAAACTTCTATTTTTTTAGATAAATCATTATATTCTTGTTCTATTTTTTTATCCAATCTCTCTAAAGAATTTTCAGAACTGACACTAAAACCTTTAAAACTATTAAAATGTTGTGCTTTAAAAGCTTCTAATTCATTATCACTAGCTTGTATTTTTTCTATTACATTCATTTCTAAGCTTTTATTTACATTTCTTACTTCTTGATCTAATTTTGATAAATCAACACCTTTTTGTTTTAAATCATATAAAGCTAAATATCTATCTATAACAGCTTTTGCATTTTCATTAGAAATAAACATTTTTCCGCTAGGTTTGGTAAACATAGCTTTTAAATCTTTTTCTAAAACAGCTCTATCAGTGTATTCCCCATTAACTATTTTAGAAGTCATTTCTTTAAATTTTTTGGCAAATTTGGCATCATCTCTTAAGTCATTATTTCTTGCAACAATAAAACCTTGTACATCGTTAGTTTCACCTGCTCTTCCTCTTATTTCTTTTCCATCTGAAAAAAGTTTTTTGTAGGCATTATATTGTTCCATTACAGAAGAAAAAGACCTTGGTTTGTCCATAGTTTCTTGAAGTCTATTAAATGCTTTATTAGAACATAATTCTGAAGTATCAGAAATAAATTGAACGGAATTTTCTGATTGTTTTAGTATTTTAGAAAAACTAGCTTTTAATTCTGGTTTAACCTCAACATTATTTAATAAAACATCAAAATACATATTTTTATTATCCATTCTATCTCTAAGATGATTTACTTTTTCAAGAAATTCTTTAGTTGGTTCTTTTATTCCCTCTTTAGCCATTAATTGATTATATTCTTTATTAAGATTAAGTATATCTGAAGCTCCTTTCAAAATTTTTAATTGATTTTTCATTTCTGCTATTTTAGGACTATCAGGCTCAACTAAAGTTAATTTATCAATAGAATTTTGTATTTTATTTTCCAAAGTAGAAATATCAGTTAATTTTTTACTTATTTCTTTTGCTTTATTCTCATGTAATGTAGATAAAGAAGAGCCTCCTGATTTCCAATTAGCTCTAGAATCAAATAAGCTAGTATCTTTTTCTAAAGTTTTTGCTATTTGATTAAAATTACTATTATTATTATCTATTTCTCTTATATCGTTTATATCCAATTTACTTTCAACTACTTTTATACCAGTAAATTTTTCAAAACCCATAAATTTAAAATTTTCTTTTAATTGACTATTAGGATCCAAACATTTATCTTTTAATTCTGATATTAGCTGATTTAATTGTTCTTTATCCAAAGATACTAATTTTCCTTCTATTTTTACAGCTTTAACAGAACTAATATCTTGCTTTAAAATCTCATTAGTTATTTGTTCTTTACTTCCAGATAAATCTAAAACTTGATCTGTAGTTGAAGCATTATCTGCAATTGTTTTTTTTGTACTTGAGGATACTTCTCTAGTTTTGTAAACACCTGATAATTGATTATTTAAACTTCCTAAACTCATTCTTTTTTAACCTTCTAAACTGCTATTAATTTACTTATAAAGCTACTAGCTTTTATTTTTACATGACCTTTTTGAGCTTGAATTTCACCCAAGGCTTCAAACATACTTTTTGTACTATTTCCATTAGAAACAATACTTTTTGTTTTTTCTTGTTTTATTGGTTCTTTTTCAGAACTAGAAATGCCTAATATAGATTTAAAAGTATTAACTCCTTCGGAAATAATATTTTTATTACTATCACTGGTTTCTTCTATAGCTTTATTTGAATGTTTTTTTATTAATTTTGCTTTTTCTTTAGCGGTATAATCATCTTTTATAGCTTGCATTTGCTTTGAAAGGTTTATATTAAAAGAATCATACTCTCTAGCTTTTTTTAATAAAAGTAAAGCTTTTTCGTGTTCATTCATTCTCCAAGCAATAAAAGCTAACGCTTGATAAGCTTCTATATTTTTAGGATATTTAGCTAACGATTCTTGATACAAAGAAATAGCTTGATAAAAAATTTGTAAATCTTTTGTTTCATCAGCTTTCTTTAAAACTCTTGTTGCCTCATTAAAAAAATCTTTAGATATTTTTATTTCTTCTTTTCCATAAGAAGTAATTTTTGAAATTTTTTTTAAATCCATTTTTCTCCTCAAAATTAAAAATAGGAATCATATATTAACATTTTAAAAATTAAAAGGTTATGAGCTAGCTCTCATTCTTTCACTTAAAAGAGTATTTTAGCTAAAAATATTAAAAATGTTTTAAAAATTTAAAATTTAAACTAAAAAAATAATAAATATTCTTTAATTATGTTGTTTTATTAAGGTAATTATTTTAAGATATTTTAGTCGTTTTTAAATATTTAGGAGGCTTTAATTATGTTTGAAAAGATGTGTCTTAAAATCAAAATTTGATTTTTAAAAAATCATAACAATTTAATATAACTGCTTTTAGAATTATTTGTTTTATCTGTAAATATCTGTAGTAAAAATAGCTGTTTTATTTTGAGTTATTACTTAGTGATAAAAATGAAGAACTAACTCATGATATTACTAATTAACTTAAGTTGCTAGTACACTTTAAAGTAAGTTTTACATAACTCATCCCCCGTCCCCTTCTCTTTGCTAAAAGAGAAGGGGAGAAAGTTAAGATTCCTCTCTCTAATGACTTAGAGTGAGCCTGAGCCGGTAGGCGAACTATTGTAGGCGAAGAATTTATTGGGGTGAGTTAAGATAAAAATAATTTTTTTGATAATAGCAACTTAGATTAATTACTTAATAAGTTCTAAAAGCCACAAATAAACAACCTTATATAAAAAAATTTGAGGATTTTAAGCTATGAGCAAAAATAAAAATAAACTCATAAGAGAACAATATGAGCAATTTAATAAATATTTAAAAAAACAAAGAGAAAGAACTAAAGAAGAGGCTTTAGAAATTGAAAATAAATTGAAATCATCGTCTAAGTTAAAATTTTATGTTACCAGTGATGATATAGAAAGATTTTTTTCTAGTAATTTTGATTTTAGACCTATTTTTAATACAGAATTATGGAATAAAATAATTTCAGTATGCTTAAATTTTTATAATCATAAAAAATATAAACTAAGAATAGACAAATTTAAGCAAATATTAAAAAAAGTAGCTGATACTAATAATGATTTGTTAGATATAGAATTTATAAATGGTTATTGGTTTTTAACTATGTTTGATTGGGTAAAAGAGTTAGATAATTGGAAGCCCAAAGTAAAAGGAATTGAGAATATTTTTTATTCTTTAATAGAGCATTTATTAGTTAAATATAAAATTCCTAGATTTTTTTATTCTGTTTTTTATTATGAGGTAAATAGAAAAAATAACCATGATTTAAACCTTTTTTATAAATTGGCTACAGGTGAAAGTCTTTTTGATTTATCTAAAAGTAATTATTTTAATGCAAAATTAAATAGAAAAATGTGTCATTTACTAATGAAAAAGAATGAAAACTTATCTATTTATCAAGCAACTAGATATGCACAATTAAAAATATTTGGTGCTGATAAAAAAATAATAAATGCTGTTTTAAATCATGATATTAGTACAGATTTTTATAAAGAAGAAGATTTTATTTTTACTTTATTAGAATGGTTAGCAAAACAAAAAGATGTTTTACATAAAGATATTTCAGATTTAATAGATTATTTTTTATTTAAATATAGAGAAAATAAAGATTTTTCTATGAAAGGAAGAACTTTAAAACCATCATTAGAATTAGTAAAGAAATGGAAAGTAGAAGAAAACTATAAATCAGATACTATAAACTATATTCCTTCTGGTTTTAAGGATTTTTCTTTAAATACCAATAAAATAGTTTTTCAATCTTATCAAGAAGATTTTTGGAAAATAGAAGAAATTTTATCTTCAGAAAAACTTTTAGAAGAAGGTAGAAAAATGCATCATTGTGTTTTTACTTATTCAGATGAAATAGAAAGTAGAGAAACTTCTATTTGGAGTGTAAAACAAAATAAAAAAAGACTCTTAACTATAGAAGTAAATAATGAAAGTAAAAGAATTTTACAAATAAAAGGAAAGTTTAATAGATTACCAGATAAAGATGAAACTGAAATAGTAAAGAATTGGGCAATAGAAAATAACTTAATACTAAAAGTTTAAATTAGTTTTTAATGCTATAATATTTTCTTTGATTGTATTTATTTTTAAGGTGAAAAAATGACTGATAATAAAGAGAATGTAATAATTATAGGTTCAGGCCCAGCTGGGCTTACAGCAGCTATCTATGCAGCAAGAGCTAATTTAAATCCTCTTATGGTAGAAGGTTTTCAATCTGGTGGTCAATTAATGATAACTACAGATGTTGAAAATTACCCAGGTTTTCCTAAAGGAGTTATGGGACCAGAATTAATGATGCAATTCAGAGAACAAGCTGAAAGATTTGGTACTAGATTTATTACCGAAGATGTAACTAAAGTAGATTTTTCTCAAAGACCTTTTACTGTAGAAGTTGATGATAAAGTTTTTAAAGCTGATACTGTAATAGTTTCTACAGGTGCAACAGCAAAACTTTTAGGCTTAGAATCTGAAAAAAGATTAATGGGATTTGGTGTTTCTGCTTGTGCTACTTGTGATGGTTCATTTTTCAAAAATAAAACTATCTGCGTAGTAGGTGGTGGAGATACTGCTATGGAAGAAGCTACTTTTTTAACTAGATTTGCTTCTAAAGTATATTTAATTCATAGAAGAGATAAATTTAGAGCTTCTAAAATAATGCAAGAAAAAGCAGAAAAAAATCCTAAAATAGAGTTTATTGTTAATAGTACAATAGAAGAAGTTGTAGGTGAGAAAAAAGTAACTGCTATAAAATTAAAAAATTTAGTTACAAATGAAGTTACAGAAATGCCTATGGATGGTGTTTTTATAGCTATAGGTCATAGTCCTAATACCAAACTTTTTGAAGGTATTTTAGAATTAGATCAAAATGGTTATATTGTTACACAAGGAAAAAGTGCTAAAACTAATATAGAAGGTGTTTTTGCTTGTGGAGATGTTCAAGATCATAATTATAGACAAGCTATTACAGCAGCAGGAAGTGGTTGTATGGCTGCTATTGATGCAGAAAGATACTTAGAAACTTTACATTAAAGGGGAAATAGTTAAAAGTTAAAAGTTAGAAGAATAGAACCGTGATACTTCGACAGGCTTAGTAGGTATTCGTGAATCGTGAACCGTGAAGCGTTAATGGAAAAAAGTTAAAAGTAATTGTGTAATGTAGTGGTAAGCCTTGCGTTTACCACGAAATTAAACAAAAATAAATTTTAACTTTTTCTACACGATGCATAATTTTTTATAAAAAACCTTTATAATTTACACAGTGCATAAAAAAATTAAAAGGAATCTTTAATTAATGAAAAGTATTTTTGGCTATGATTTTTCAGAAAAATCAGCTTGTGGTGTAGGTTTTGCAGTAAGTTTAAAAAAAGAATACAGTCATGAAATTTTACAAGAAGGTTTACACGCTTTAAAATGCGTAGAACACCGTGGAGCTTGTGCAGCAGACCAAATATCTAGTGATGGTGCTGGTATAATGACAGAAATACCTTTTGAGATTTTGGGCTATGAAAGAGGAACTGTAGCAGTAGCTGTAATTTTTGTTTCAAAAGAACCAGAAATGAAAAGAAAACTCTTAAAAATCTTTGAAGATACTTTTAGTTTTTATGATATGGATATTATTTCTTACAGAACTGTTCCTGTAAATCCAAATGTTTTAGGCAAACAAGCTAGTAAAACAATGCCTGATATAATACAAGCTATTATAAAAAGACCTTATCAATGTAATACCGATTCTTCTTTTAATAAGCTTTTATATAACGCCATAAGAGTTACTTTTACCAAACAAAAAAAAATTAGCCCCACACCTCAGTTCTTTTTACCTTCTCTTTCTGTTAATACTATTGTTTATAAAGCTTTAACTAAATCTGATAGTTTGCAAGATTTTTATCTTGATTTACAAAATCCTAATTTTAAAACTAGATTTGTAATGTTTCATAGAAGATTTAGCACTAATACAGCAACATCTTGGGATAAAGCTCAACCTTTTAGGCTAATAGCCCATAATGGAGAAATTAATACTATTGATGGAAATAGATCTTGGGCTTACTCCAGAGAAAAATCTATAGGTTTACCAAGAAACGAATTAATAACCCATGAAGGAATAAGTGATTCTGGAAGTGTGAACGAAATGGTGGAAGCTTTGATGTATAGAAGTAGTTTACCTCATTTAGAAGACGCTTTAGCTTTGATGATGCCACCCGCTGATTTAAAAAACTCTTTTTATAAATTTTGGAGTAGAACAATGGAGCCTTGGGATGGCCCAGCTTTATTAACTTATTCTGATGGTGAAATTGTAGGAGCTAGATTAGATAGAAATGGTTTCAGACCATGTCGTTGGATACAAACTAAAGATAAAATTTATTTATCCTCAGAAGCTGGTTCATTTGATATTCCAGAAGAAAATGTAATAAAAAAAGGAAGTTTGGGTGCAGGTAGTTGTATTAATGTAGGCTTGAATACTGGACATGTCGAATTTAAAGACCCTAGCCAATTCAGAGAGAATTATAATGCTAATTTTGATACCAGATTATATAAAATAGGTTATTGTAAACCTGAAAATAATATTTACGAAGAAGAAAAAAAATATTTATTTAATTATACAGAAGAAGCTTTTACAAAAATCTTAAATCCTATGATAAATAATGCTAAAGAACCTATAGGTTCTATGGGAGATACCGCTAGAATTTCAGTTTTATCAAGCGAAAGTAGAAGTTTTTTTGATTATTTTTTCCAAAACTTTGCACAAGTAACTAACCCACCTTTAGATTACCTCAGAGAAAAAATGGTAACAGATCTTGCTGTTTATTTAGGAGCAAGACCTAATATTTTTGTAGGTAAAGAATTAGTTCCTATGTCTGTTTCTATAGAACTTTCAAGCCCTGTTTTAAGTTTGGGGCAACTAGAATATATTTCTCAACTAGCTATAGATAAAGAATCAAATTCAGGAATGAAATCTGAAACCTTTAGCATTACTTTCAAAAAAAGTTTTGGAAAAGTTGATTTTATTTCTCAATTGGCAAAAATATCGCAAGATATCATAGAAAGTGTAAAAAATGGAACTAGTATTATTATTCTTTCAGATCGTTCTGCTGATTGGGAAAACTTACCGATACCTGTACTAATTGCTTTAAGATATATTATTGTAGAACTTGATAAAGCAGGAGTAAGGCTTAATGTTTCACTTATTGTAGATTCTGGTCAAATTTATAGTGTACATCACATGGCTGCAACTGTAGGTTTTGGAGCTTCTGCTGTATGTCCATATTTATCTTTAGAATATGCTAGAAAAGATGAAAATACACAATTTACTGTTGCAAATCCTGATGATAGAGAAAAGAACCTAATAAAAACTTTTGAATCTGGTTTACTAAAAATAATGTCAAAAATGGGTATTTCTGTAGTAAGAAGTTATCAAAGTGCTAAATTATATACAATTATTGGTTTAGATAAAGAATTTTGTCGTATTTATTTCAGAGGAGTTCCATCTCTAATTGGTGGTTTAGGAATTAATGAAATTGTAGAAGATTTAATTAATAATTCTGATAAAGCTTTTAAAGCTTACCAAGAAAATAAATTAATTCATAATTTTCAATTTAGAGAGCATAACAAAGGTTTAATTGGAGAAAAACATTCTATGACAGTAAATAGAAGTAAATTAGTCCATAAACTTGTTAGAGAAGATGGTGATAAAAAAGCTGTTTATAATGAATATTTAGCTTCTTTTGAAAATGAAAAACCTTTACAAATTAGGCATTTATTAGCTATAAAAAAAGTTACTGAAAGTATCGAAATTAATAAAGTTGAATCTAAAGAACATATTCTTAAAAAATTTGGTTCTGGAGCTATGTCTTTTGGAGCAATAAGTGCCGAATCTCAAAGAGATATTTTTAAAGCCATGAAAGATATAGGCGGTAGAAGTAATAGTGGAGAAGGTGGAGAAAACCCTTATTATTTTTCAGAAGGTATTACGGCTAGTACCAAACAAATAGCCTCTGGTAGATTTGGAGTTACAGCAAATTATTTAATTACAGGTAAAGAGCTTCAAATAAAAGTTGGACAAGGAGCAAAACCAGGTGAAGGTGGGCAACTCATGTCTGCAAAAGTTGGTGTAGATATAGCTAGAGCTAGATTTTCTATGACAAATGTAGATCTTATTTCACCTCCTCCAATGCATGATATTTATAGTATTGAAGATTTAAAACAATTAATTTATGAATTAAAGCAAATAAATCCTGAAGCAAAAGTAAGCGTAAAATTGGTATCTGGTTCTAATATTGGAACTATTGCGGTAGGTGTAGCCAAAGCTGGTGCTGATATTATACATATTGCTGGTAATGATGGTGGTACAGGGGCAGCTTCACTAAGTTCTATGAAACATTGTGGCTTACCTTTTGAGTTTGGGCTTTTAGAAGTGCATCAAGCTTTATTAGAAAATAATTTAAGAAATCAGGTTACACTTAGAACAGATGGTGGGCTTCATACAGGTCTTGATATTATTATTTCTGCTTTATTAGGTGCAGATGAATATGATTTTGGTAAATTAATTTTAATAGCACAAGGTTGTGTAATGGCAAGGGTTTGTGAAAAAAATACTTGTCCTACAGGTATTGCTACTCATGATCCTAAATTTAAAGAAAAATATAAAGGAACTAAAGAACAAATAGTTACTTTATTAGAATTTATTGCAGAAGAAGTAAGAGAACATTTAGCATATTTAGGTTATAGTTCAATAGAAGAAATAATTGGTAAAACAGAATTATTAGAGGCAAACAAAAAACATTTAGATTTAATTAATGCTAAAAAATTAGATTTAAGCTTTTTTACTTCTAAAGATCTAAGTTATAATAAAAAAAATAATACTATTAATAATGAAAATGCTATAAATAAATTAAATAAAACCATTGTTAATGATTGTTTGCAAGCTATAGAAGAGCATAAAAAAATAAATTTAAGCTATGAAATAACAACAAATGATAGAGCTATTTTATCAACACTTTCTGGTAAAATTGCAGAAAAAAGGCATAAAAATCATATAGAATTTTTAAATTCTAATACTAAAGAAACTTTAAAAGCTTTTGATATAAATATTGATTTTACAGGAAATGCAGGACAAAGTTTTGGAGTTTTTATGGTTGAAGGTATAAAAGTAAAATTATATGGTCAAGCTAATGATTCTGTTTGTAAAACTATGTCTGGTGGAAAAGTTTCTATAGTTCCATCAAAAAAAGCAACTTTTTCTGCTGAAAAAAATGTAATTATTGGTAATTGTGCTTTATATGGTGCAACAGGTGGAACTTTATATGTAAAAGGTATAGCAGGTGATAGATTTGCAGTTAGGAATAGTGGGGCATTAACCGTAGTAGAAGGAACAGGTTTGCATACTTGCGAATATATGACCAATGGGACAGTAATAATTCTTGGTAATACTGGTAAAAACTTGGGTAGTGGTATGACAGGAGGTACAATTTATCTTTTTGGAGAAGTTCAAGAAAATAATGTAAATACTGAATATATAATTGAACAACCAATTTCTGAAAGTAATTTTAATTCTTTAAAAGAAATTATAAAAGATTATTTTGATGAAACTAATAGTAATACAGCTTCATTTTTATTAGAGTATTGGGATGATTTAAAACATAGGTTTAAAAAGTTTGTGCCTATAAATCTTGTTAAATAACGGACGAGTGTATGTGACGTGATATAATTTTAATACTTTTTACTTTCTCATGGCACATACACGGTGTTATCGGCTGGTCTTTTTTTTATTATTATTTTATGAAATAAGTTAATTCTGTTAATTCTTTTTTCGTCTTAAGGGTTATTGAGTTATATTTTTCAGGTGTATTTCTTAAATATTTTATACTAAATTGATTTTATATATTCATATTAAAATTAAACTATAATTAGATTTCAACTATTTAATTTATGTATATATTTATTGCAAAAAGTATTAGAAAAGGTTTAATAGTAGGAAAACCAGCATTATCAGTAAAAATTATTGCTGAATCATTAAATTTTAATTCAAGCATTTTAATATAGATCAGAGCAACCATCCATTAATAGGAAGTCAATTTCATCGGGAACGTTTTTTAACGTTTCCAAAGCGTTTCCTTCAAAAAGAGTAATATAATCTGTCAAACCAGCTTCCTCAAAATTTTTTCTTACCTGTATATACTTTTCAGGAATTATTTCTGATGTGAAAACATTACCACTATTATCTTTTGCTGAAGCAGCAAGATAGATAGTGGTAATTCCAAAAGAAGTACCAAATTCAACTATAGTTTTACACTTTACTATTCTGGAAAGAGAATAGATCGTTTTTCCCTGCTCTTCTGATAATGCAATATAAGCATTTTTAATATCTTCAGGTTTTAATTTTCGTCCAAAACTTTTAACAAATCCTTTAATAATATTGGTCATATCTTTTGCTGATTCAGAGTGTAATTTTTTGAGAGTATTTTTTATTTTTATATCATTAATTAAACTATTCATTTTTATAAAAAAATAAAAACTTCTTAATTTTTTTTACGATATAATGGAATTTGTAAAAGTTCTGGTCTATTTTCTGGTTTATCAAAACCTCTTCCATCAACATGTTTAGAACCCATAAAAAGCATATCATTAAAAATATATATTAAATCATGATCTTTTACAATTTCACCTTTTTTTATGTTAAATAAAGGAAACTCTTTCATTAAAATATCTTGAGTTTTATTTTCTTCCCATTTATTTAATCCTTCTACTGTGAATTTATTTAACATATCTGAAAACATTTTGTTAAGCGGTGTAACTTTAAAGCCTTCATCTAAGACATAATCTATTTTTTGTGCACCTTTTGCTACTTCATGTTCTCCTTTCCATTCAAGATGACCTAAAAATTCGAACTTAACTAAAGGTAATTTAGCAGTAGGATCAGCATAACTAATAATAGTTCCTTTAAACTTTTCATTATCAAAATATTGAAAATTTCTTGAAACATAAAAAGGAGCAATTTTACCTGAACCAGTTCGATCTTCTTGTGGTCTTAATTCTGTTGTAATGCTAATCCATTCTCCCCCTTTTATAAAATTTTTTAATTCATTTAAATTCATTGATTTTTCCTTTGAATAAACATTTGATGTAATTAATAAAGAAGCTAAAAGACTTATAGATAATACAATTTTTTTCATAACCCACCTATAAAATATTTGAATAATTAATTTTAATATATTATAATTATCTAATTATTACAAGTAGTCATAAAAAAATTAACTAGTCATAAAAAAATGACTAATAAGGAAACGCTTATGGTAAAAAAAGCTCAGGTTGGTCATCAAGATTGCCCAGTCACCTTTTGTTTAAGTAAAATAGGTGGCAAATGGAAACCCGTAATAATTTATTTAATAAGAAATAATTGTAACCGTTTTGGCGTAATGCAAAGAGCTATTACTGGAATCAGTAAACAAATGCTTACTCAACAACTTAGAGAAATGGAGGAGGATGGAATTCTTGAAAGAAAAATATATCCTGAAATTCCTCCTAGAGTAGAGTATTTTATTACAGATTATGGAAATTCATTATTGCCAATCATTGATCAAATGAGAGAATGGGGTTTAAAAAACATGAATAACTCTAAATAATTTGCTATTTTCTGACTTGCCGATAACATCTGTACACACGCACTAGTTCGTATATATTTTAATTATAAAAACAAAAAGGTTCGTATATACAACCAAAAATGGATAAAAAGCGAAGTTCGTATATATTACCCATAAAAAGATTATATACATTGCTATTTTTTAAGTCAATAAATTTTTTATAAAAAACTCTGAAAAAAGAGACTTTTTTTACCCCTTAAAAATAAACCTAAAAAAACATCCCTTGAAAATAGGATATTTGAGTTAGGTGAAATGTTTCACCTAACTTTTACTTTTTTAACTCGCTTAAAAAAAGTTTTTCAACTTTAAACTCAAAAATATCTATGATGCGACTAAAGTCTAAAAAAATAATTTGATAAATTTTTTACTTTTTAAATTTTTTTATTGGCACTTAAGTTTTTGAAGTCTCTTATTAGCATTATTTCTAATTTCGTTGCTAAATTTTATTCCCTTTAGCTCAGATAATTTTTTTAATAATTTCTCGGGAGTATTTTTATTAATCGATAAATCTCTTAAAATTTTTGGATTACCTAGTTCAAAGAACTCTTTTAATTTTTGTATATCATCTGTTATTTCAGCTAATTCAGCTAATTTAATTTCATCAAAAGATTTTTTTATTTCAATAAATTTATCCTGTTCAATTACTTCTAAAAAAATTCTTTCCTTCTCAATACTTGAAGCTTTTTCATAGATTAAACTTTCAACTAACCAATTGCTTCATAAATTTTTTAATAAGACATTTTTAAATTCTTCTGTTGATCTTGATTTTTCCCTATAGAATTCTTTTCCAATAGTTAACAAAGATTCTTCTACCAAATCGAATAATTTGAACATAATTTTATCTGATTGCCGAGTATGACCAAGTGCTGATACGGCAATATTTCTATTTATTAAATCTAATGCTAATTCATCAGGTATTTCAAATTTGTAGAATGAAAATATTATTTCCCATATTTCTTCTTCAATTTTCAACCCTTTTATTTTTTCACTAAATTTAAAAAAAACTTCTTTAACTAAAGGCTCGGACTTATTAACATTAAAGTCATAAGAAAGAAGGTTTTCAATACTTTCTATTTCTTCTTTTGATTTTTCAGATATATTTTTTATCCAATTATTTATAGATTTCATTTTTTATTGACAAATTCTTCACCTACCAACTCACTCTAAGTCATTAGAGAGTTGAATCTTAACTTTCTCGGGGGTGTCCAAAAACGGGTAAAGCAGTGCTTTTCCCCTACGAAAACACTGGGTTTGATACCAATATTTTTCGTGAAAATTGTCTTTTTGGACAGCCCCAAGGGGGATGAGTTATGTAAAACTTACTTTTATTTTTCTAACCCAATTAAAAAAAGTTTTTCAACTCCAAACTAAAAAATCAACATACCAATTATTTTATTCTTGTGAAATGGATTTTATTACTTCTTCTACTTCTTCAATACTCAGTCCAGTTATTTCTAATATTTCTTCTTTTGGCATGTTTTTTAAAAATAATTTTTGAGCTATTTTTTTATTATTTTCTTTTTCTATTTTTTTATCTCTGATTTCAAGAGCAACTTCTTCAAAATCGGTTAATTCTAATCTATAATCTTTTATTGCTGACATTTCTAATACCTCACCATAAAATTTTGACCTTAATTCTTTATTTTTTATCTCCATTATGAAATTTATAAATTTAAAAACCTTTTTAACTTCATATTCTGAATAATCCGAATCCAACAATAATTTTGTTAATTCTGTTTTAAAATTAAAATTTTTATTATCACTTTCCTTATAATCAAAAGCTTTTATTAATGTTTGTACTATAAAAGAAAAGGGATTTTTTATCTTTTCTAATTTTTCTAGCTTTTGTTCTGCTATATCATAGCTTCTAAATTCATAAGATAATTTTGTTTCTAAAAAATTACTTTCATATTTTTTGTATTTATGTCTATCCGATTTGTAGGTATAAATAACTATTGCATCTATTTCCTTATCGAATTTATCAAAAATTCTAAAATAGTGCTGAAACATTCTTTTTGCAAAATTTGAATCTTCATAAGACTGTATCTCTATATTTAAAAGAATCCATTTTGGAGTTCCATTTTTTAAATATACCTCAAAAAGTTTATCTACTCTTCTATCTTCCGATTTTGATTCTGGAAACAAACTAGCAAACTCATTATCTAAAGCTTTTGGTTTTTTTGAAAAATCTACAAAATCATATAAATCAGGCATAAAAAAAGATATAAATTGTGTTAAAAGTTCATCTATAATGAACTTCCAAGCTATATCTGTTTTCAATACTTTTACCTTTATAAAACAAAATAATACATATCTATATTTTAGCCTATAAAAGTTATTTTTGTAATTTAAAATAAGTTCTTATTTTCTAATAATAATTAAACCTGTTCAGATAATTATTTATTAAGCTATAATAGAATAGATAGCTTGATATTTAAATTAAATTATATAAAATGCGTAGTAAAAAATTAATTCTTCTTTGTAGCTTACTAATTACTTTTTCTTGTGCTAGAAAAGACTTTTCATCTTTAGAAAACAACACTTCAGAATCTGAATATGAAGTTTTTGAAGCCAAAAGAGTAGAAACTTCATTACTTAAAATTTTTGCAAATGGTATTGATGAAGAAAATATTAAAAACTCAAAATTAATTCAAGAAAACTCAGAAAATAACATTTCTATATCTGATATACAACAAGGCTTAAGACCTGTTTGTTATTTTTTATCAGCACTTGCTGGTTTAGCATATCATAGACCTGATGATGTAAAAAAACTAGTTACTGAAAATGAAGATGGAACTTTTACCGTAGTTTTCCCAGGTTTACCAAAAGGAAAAAATACTATTACAGTAGATAGACCATCTGAAGCAGAAATGAGCCTATACATTTATAAAGGAAAAGGAACTGATGCTATATGGGCTCCTGTAGCTGTAAAAGCAATTGCTAAATATTGGAGTAAAAATGGAATCCTCAGATTTTTCAAGCAAAAAACTGATGCAGCAAATTGGGGAGGAGCTTGGGAAGGGATAGAAATAGTTACTGGTCATATCGCAGATATAGATCTTATTAGTTTACATTCAAACGATAAAATTTTAGAAAAGGTAGAAAAAGCTTTTTCTAATAAAAAATTAGTTTCTATTTCAACTTTTGGAAAAGGAAATTTACACCCTAAAAATGTAGGAGATATTATATTTTCTAAAGCCCATGTTATGACTGTAATTAATTTTGATAAACAACAAAAAACTTTAACAATAAGAGATCCTTATGGAAAAATTAAACGTTTGGGTAATAATAATACTGTTGTTTTAGATGATTCAACTGATGGAGTTTTTACAATGAAATTAGATGAATTAAAAAAATATTTTACCGATATGTCTTTTGAAACAGATAAAAATACTAATTTTATTAGCAGATTAAAATATATAAAATAAAGATCACTTTTTAAAAGTATATTTTTTTGTTATTATTATTACTTTAATTAATTATACAATCTCTCTTTTGGAAAAAATTAATGAGTAAATATAAAAATGAACTATCACTAGGGATATTTACCCTCGTTGCTGCTGGAATATTAGGCTATATGACTTTATCAGTTGGTAAGTTTCAATTTGGTCCTGTTACTAATATAAAAGTAGTGTTTGATAGTGCTTCTGGTATTGTAAAAGATGCTAATGTTATGGTGGCAGGAGTTGAAATTGGTAAAGTAAAAAAAATACATTTAGAAGATAATAAAGCGGTTATGGATGTTACTCTAAATGAAAACATTAAAGTTAGTAAAAACGTAAAAGCAGTAGTAAGAGCAAAAAGTTTATTAGGTGAAAAATTTGTAGAATTTATACCTACAAAATCAGAAGATTATCTAAAAGAAGGCGATGTAGTAAAAAATACTGTTACACCAGTAGAAATAGATCAATTAATTACTACTTTAGGGCCTCTAATGTTAAAATTAGGGCCTGTTTTGGAAAAAGTAAACCCTCAAGATTTAACAGATATGTTTAAAAGTTTTTCTGCTGCTCTAAAAGGAAAAGAACAACATATTGCTAGAATAATAGAAAATACTGATTCATTATTAACCTTTTTCAAAAAGAATCAAGATAAATTTAGTAGCATAATGACAAATGTTAATTCTTTAAGTACAGATGCCAATTCATTAATAAATGATAATAAAGGTTCTATAAATAGAATAGTAACTAATACAGATAAATTAATGGCAAATTTTGGTGGTAGAGCCGATAAATTAGCAAAAAGAATAGATATTATTTCTTCTAATCTTCAAGATGTTACCAATGATTTACAGAAAAAATCGCCTAAAATAATAGATGATGTAAATTCTATTACTGGTGATTTAAAAGTAGTAAGTAAAGATTTTTCTAAAAATAATCCAGAATTTGGTAAAAGTATAAAATCTATTACCAATAATATAGATAAAATTGTTGCTTCTATAAATAAAGAAGCACCAGATTTAGCTAAAGATTTGTCTAAAATAACTAAAGACTTATCTCAAATATCTGCTGAATTATCTAAAAAAGGCCCTAAAATGGTTGATAACACAGATCTTTTATTAGCAAAATTAGTAAAAACTTTAAATCAAGTAGATCCTTTAATGGCAAGATTAGAGAAATTTGATGATAAAGAAATTGTAAAAGAAATTGAAAGAGTTTTAAGACAAGTTGGTATAAAAATACATTTGATTAATTAGTTATAATTAAAAAGTTAAAAGTTAAAAGAATTTAGTTAAAAATAAAACTTCTACCTTTTAACTTCTAACTCTATCTTAAGGATAATAAAATGAACGAATACGATACACACTCAGAATTATATGATTTTTTATATTTAGGTTTACCTAGTGAAAAAGAATTTTATGTTTCAGAAGCCCTTAGAATTGGCGGTGATGTTTTAGAACTTGGTTGTGGAACTGGAAGAATAACTATTCCTGTAGCACAAGCAGGTCTAAATATTATAGGAATTGATAACTCTGAAGGCTTATTAAAAGAAGGTAATGATAAAATATCCAAAATAAAACAAATTGCTGGTTCTGTAGAACTAAAATATGGTGATATGAGAGATTTTAATTTGGACAAAAAATTTGATCTTATTATTATACCTTACAGAGCTTTTTTACATTTATATACCCCAGAAGATCAAAAAAAGACTCTAAAAAATATTCATAACCATCTTAAAGAAAATGGAAAACTAATCATGAATATGTTTTTTCCTAGAATAGATATAATAGATTCTAATATGAATAGTTTGGGTAATGCTGTAAAACAAGTAAAAGTACTAGAAAAAGGTAAAAATAAAATAGTTTTTTATGATTCTAGAAATTATAGTAGTTACTCTCAATTAATAAATCAATATTTTATTGCCGAAGAATTAGATGAAAAAGGCGTTGTTATTTCTAAACAATATTTCCCTTTAACTTTAAGATGGGTAACAAGGTTTGAAATGGAACATTTATTTGAACTTTGCGGTTTTAAAATAGAAAACTTATTTGGTTGGTTTGATAAAAGACCTTTCTCAGATGCCTCAGAAGAGATGGTTTGGGTAGTAAAAAAAGTTTAAAAACTATATATTAGTAAGGAACATATTGAGGATTTATTTCCCCTAAAATCCTTTTTACTATTCTTTCAGAAGCTCCAAATTCACCAAATCTTTCTAAGGCTATCTTTTTAACTTCTTCTCTATAAGCATTATCATTAAAAGCTCTTTCTATAGATTTTGATAAAGCTTCTATAGAAGGTTCTGCTGTAGGAATATAAGTCAAAGCTTTCCCTAATAATCTTTTTTGAGATTCTCCAAATTTTCTATTATATTGTATTCTTCCACATGGGAAAGAAATAGTAGGAATTCCAATACCAACAGCTTGTTCGTTTCCTGTACCAGAAGCACCTATTACTACATGAGAAGACATTAAAACATTACCAAAATAACCATGTAATAAATGAATTTCATCTTTATTATTTTTTAAAAGATAATGCTTAGGTTCTGTTTTTTGTATATACCAATTACCTTTACTAAGTTCTTTAGAATATCTTGGAATATCTTCTTTATCAGAAACAGCTACTAAATAGGTATGAGGTTTTTTCATATTTAATCTTAAAACTGAATCCATTATTTTTTTAAAATTTTCTCTTCTGTCGTCATGGCTTCCAGGTAAAATACCTATTACTCTAGAATATTTTGATAAACCTAAATCTAGATTTTTATTATATGAAATACAATCCATCATTGGGCTACCTAAGTATTCTGCTCTAACACCTAATTTTTGCAAATTTCTAGTAGTTAGCTCATCTCTAGGGAAAACTAAAGCTCTAGTTTTTTTTAGCATACTAATTTTGGTACTAGAATAAGAAGATGCTTTAGGATTTTTTGGATCAAGATAATAATCACTCATGGCACAACCTACAAAAGCAGTTGGTTTATCCAAAATCCAAGCTGCAATCACAGGAACAATGTCACCAACTCCTACTACATAATCTATTTGAGGTGCTAATTTCTTTAAAATTTTATATTGATTTTTTACATGAGAAATTAAACCAGCTTCAAAATCTTGAAATAACATTTTAAAGCTTAAATAAGCAAAACCATTGGAAGGCATAGTCATTGGAGGAGCAACTAAAGGAATATCATTTGCTACATAAGTTTTTCCAGAACCAGCTATTGCTAAAGCAGCCACTCTATCTTCTTGATTAAAATAAAGCCAATATCTAATTAAAGATAAAGCCATCATATCTTCGGCTTCGCCGTTGCTTACAAAAAGTACATTCATGATTAGTAAAAAGTTAAAAGTAAAAAGTTAAAAGTTAAGATTGATAAGAAGATAGTTTTAGATTTAACTTTTTCTAAATAGAATAATTTATTTTTTTTAACTTTATAGTACATTCTCATTTTCTAAAATCTTTTAACTTCTAACTTCTTACTGAAATTTATTTCTTCTTAACAGCATACATAAAATTATCATTACTTCCAAAATAAATAAACTCTTCATTTACATTTGGAGAAGAATAGATACTATCTTCTGCTGCAAATTTTTGTTTTACTTTACCAGTTTCAGGATCTAATAAATACATATATTTATCTAAACTAGTAATACAAATAGAATCTTTCATTACAATAGGAGATGAAACTATAGGCCCACTAGATTGAAAACTCCATTTAGGAGCACCAGATTCTTTATCAACAGAATAAAAATTATTATCATAGCTACCAAAATAAATATTTTTTTCTTTTTCCTTGGTGATTAAAGGTTTAGATGAAATACTACCTTCTGTAGAAAAAGTCCATGTTCTATAAGCTGTTTTGGTATCACTAATAACTTCTTCAAAAGTAACTTTTTTACCAGTTTCAGCATCTAAAGCGTACATATTGCCATCGTTACTTCCAAAATATACTACTTTATCTTTTATAATTGGAGAAGAATTGATTATACCTTTAGATTTAAATCTCCAAATTTCTTTTCCAGATTTCATACTTACAGCATAAAAATTATGGTCATTACTTCCAAAATATACTATATCTTTTTCCATAACTGGAGTTGAAGTAACCCAATCATTTGTTTTAAATTTCCATTTTATTTCTCTAGAATCTTTATTAATAGCATATAAATAGCCATCATCACTTCCAAAAAGTAGGGTGTTGCCATATAAAGTAGGTGTTGAATTTATGGCACCTTCTGTTTTAAATCTCCATTTTCTTTGACCATTTTTCATATAAACAGCATATAAATAATGATCATTACTTCCAAAATAGATAATTCCTCTATCTACAATAGCAGAAGATCTAATAGCGCCAGCTGTTTTGAATTTCCATTTTTCTTCACCAGAAGCTTCTGTTAAAGAATATAAATATTGATCATCACTACCAAATATAACTAAACCATTATAAATAAGAGGGGTAGTATGAACCTGACCGTCTGTTTTGAATTTCCAACTAACTTCAAGCTTAGAACAGCCCTGATAAAGGCACATAGTAAAAATAATAAATGTAGTAATTAACTTTTTCATTTAACAATTCCCTTTAAAGGCTTTAGGCAATTAAAAACAAGTAAAAGAAATAATAACATAAATTTTATCTTTGTTAAAGTGTGATAATTAACAAATTAAAAAATAATTTTCTGCTATTATGAAAAGAAATTAAAAATTCAATACTATTGTTTTTATATTTTGGTACAATTTATTAGGTAATAAGTAAAAGTTAAAAGTTAAAAGTTGAAAGTTAAAAGTTAAAAGAAATTTAGTAAAAATCAAATCTTATAACTTTTGTTTACTAAGGTTTTCGAATTATTTATTAAGAATAACCAAGGTATAACCTCTAACTAAAAATTTTATAACTTCTAACTAAGAAATATTAGGAGTGATGATCTATGGGTTTTAAAGACCTTTGGAATAATTTAAATAAAGCTGATCAAGAACATATTGAAAAAAATGTTTTAATTTCTACTGTCGATGAAGTTTATAATTGGGCAAAAAGAAATTCTATTTGGCCACTTTCTTTTGCTACTGCATGTTGTGGAATAGAAATGATTTCTTCTTCAGGGCCTAAATATGATATCGCAAGACTTGGTTCTGAAGTTTTTAGAGCTACTCCAAGACAAGCAGATTTAATGATTTTAGCAGGAACTGTAACTAAAAAAATGGCTCCTATTGTAGCTTTACTTTATGAGCAAATGCCAGAACCTAAATATGTTATTTCTATGGGTAACTGTACTATTACTGGTGGTATTTTTAGAGGTTCTCCTACAGTTGTAGATTATATGGATCAAGTTGTTCCTGTAGATGTTTACTTACCAGGTTGCCCTCCTACACCAGAAGCTCTTTTCCACTCTATTTTAAAACTAAGAGAAAAAATTTCAAAAGAAACAGTTCTTACCAGAGGAAGAAGAGTTGAATCTCATCATTACACTAGAAATAAACCTCTAGCTGAAATAGAAGTTCATTTATAATTGGTAAAAAATATGAATATAGGTCTTTATTTATTTTTACTAGCTTTTTGTATGGGCGGTAGTGCTTGGTTCTTTTTTGCTTGGGCTGTTAGTGACGGTCAATTTAAAGAAACAGATGAACTAAGAAATATGGTTATTAACGCAGAAGAAAAATATATTTAGTAAAAAAATAAATATAAATATAAAAAGTTGCTTATTGTCATCCTGAACTTGATTCAGGATCTAAGCAACTTTTTTTATTTGTTACTTTCTAAATATAAAAAAAATGTTAAAATTCTATTTTAGTTATAATTTAAAGAGGATTATCATGAGTAAAAAACTTTTACTTTCTAGTATTTTTATTATTTCAACTTTAGCTATGGCTTGTACTCCACAAACAACTTCAACCCCTGATAATGTTTGGACAACAGCTTTGGAAGATACTTTTAAAAAATCATGTGAAGATGGATTTAAAAAAGAAGCTCCTGCTTCAGTTACTATAACTCCAGCTCAAATAACCAGTATTTGTTCTTGTTCATTAGATACACTAAAAAAACAATATACAGATCCAAACAAACTTGATGCAGCAGCAGGAGCAAAAGCAGGAGAAACTTGTACAAAATCTGTTTTAGGGTTATAAAAATATAAATATTTCTTAAAGGGGCTATACTAAAAGCCCTTTTTTGAAAAAGTACAAATTTAAAAACTGAAATTTTTTACAAAAATACTTTTTAGACAATTTATAAAAATATAATTAATTTAAGAGACTTAAAAATATGAAAACTATATTTTTAAATAATAAAATAATAAATTTTTCTTTAGTTAATTTAGTTATTTTTACTTCTTTTAGTTGTAATAATATTGAAAAAGTAAAAGAAAAAGAACCTATTAAAGAAGTTATAAAAGAGATTATAAAACCTAGTCCTAGTATTTTAATTACTCCTACATCAACATCAAATCCAAAAACAAGCTCAAGTATTTTAGAAACAGTAAATCCTGTTATTAGTGAAATCCCTAAAAATTATAACACTCCTGTTTTAATAGAAGAGAGTGGAGGTTATTATTATTTTAACAATGAAAATCAAGATTATTATAGGTATAAAAAAGGAACATATATTGGTCAAGTTTTAGATTTTTTTACTAAAAAACCATTATCAGGTATAGAAATAACATCTAAATTTGTTGACATATTTAATATTTTTAAAACTAATTATTATTTAGAAAAGAAAACTATTTCAGATTCAAAGGGTGAATTTAGGGTTGATTTATCGGAATTTCCTATGTTTGAGGTATATACATCTTCTGAAGGTTATTCAAAAAGAGTTATTCTTACTAATTATGATCCAAATTCATATTATTATGAAGTTATTCAAAAAGGTAGGAAAAATATTTATTTTTATATAAGTAAAAATTCTGAAATTATTAACATTAAAATAAATAATAATAATAAATTAAACAGAGTTAATCCTAATGATTATAAAATATTCAAAGGAACTGAATCTGAAGATAACTCAAATTCTAATGCAATTTTTTTATTAGAAAAAGATGTAACTGACTCTAGACTAGATATAGAAAATACCAAAGATCTAAAAATAGAACTAGAATTTAATTCAAAAATAAATAAAGAATCTTTTGAAAAGGCTTTAATAATAGAAAACATTGATAACAATAATGAAATATATGATTTTAAAAATATAAAATATGAATGGTTAAACGAAAATAAAAAAGTAGTTATTTATATTAATTTACCAGATTATAAAAAAGATAAAAAATTAAAATTATCTTTTATATCAAGATTTAAAGATATAGAAAATAATGAAACTTTAAAAAACTCATCTATTGCGATTTCGGGGCGTGCAATTTCAGAATTATCTGATTATTTTATTTTTACAATTTTAGGTAAAAAAGATGTTTAAAATAGAGGAATAAAAATGATATCAAAAAAATATTTAAATAACGTTATAATAATAGATATACACAAGTAAATAGGTAGAAATGTTAAAAAATTACAATATCACAAAAAAGAGACGTTTTACTCAAGCTTTATTTTTAATTTTATATTTCCTTTTTCCATTTTTAGGCTTTTTTTATTTTGATATAAATAACTATTCTTTTGTTTTATTTGGTAAAAATATTGGCTCTAATAACTCCGTTATGATAGCCATAGGATTTATAATCTTACTTTTTGGTGTTATTACTATGGCAATAACTACAGGACGTAGTTTTTGTGGTTGGGTTTGTCCTCAAAACTTTCTTTCTGAAATGATAAATAAAATTGTTAATAAATTTGCTTTAAAAATTAATGGTAAAAAAAAATTATTTCCTTATAGCATTATTACCTTTTTTACTATAATAATTTCTTTAGCTGTAGCCATTAACTTTATGTATTATTTTGGAAAACCACAAGATATAACAAAAATGATTTTATCTGGAGAAATGAATGGAAATATTTTAACTTTTTCTATTATGTTTGGAATATTAGTTTTTTCTGGGATTGGTATATTTAGGCATGATTTTTGTAAATACGCATGCCCTTATGGCATAATGCAAGCCTCTGTAGCTGATAAAACTACTTTAAGAGTAAGATTTGCCAAAGAACGTTCTACTGATTGTATAAACTGTGAAGCTTGTACTAATATTTGTTATGTAGGTATAGAACCTAGAAAATTAATTCAACCTGATCCTGGTTGTATGAATTGTGGTTTATGTGTAGAAGCTTGTCATAATATTTTATCGCCTACTGGTGTAGAAACCATGTTAGATTTTACAGCCGAAAAAGATCCTAATAAAAAAAGCTTAAATGCTAAAGCTGTATTAATAAATGGATTAGGTTTTATAACTTTTTTAATCTATTTTATGTATATGTATTTTTCTATGCCTATAGCCGAACTAATAATAACTAGAAATGATACACATGTTTCAATAGTAAAAAATGGAGTTTTAACTAGTAAATACTTTTTAACCATTATGAATCAATCAGCTCAAGAAATAACTTTAAATTTTTCTACAGAAGGGATTGATGATAAATATTTTAGTTTTGATAAAAAAGAAATAACCTTAAAAGCAGGAGAAAAAGAAAGGTTTAATTTTATGATTACTGCTAATAAAGCTAATTTAAAAACAGGAATTAGTAATTTTTTTGTAACTGCCAAACAAGGAGAAGAAATTGTTAATAAAACAAAAGCTTCTCTCTTTGTTCCTTGGGATAATTAGTTATTGATAAATTTTTCAAAAATAGCAGTAAAATCTTTGCAGATAAATCTATCTCTACTTTTCATATTCCAATCAAATACATATTGATTTATAGCCTTAAATTGCTCTTCCAAATTTAAATCAACTTTACTAACTTTACTTAAAACTTGTGCTGAGGTATTTATACTATTTTGAGAAATTTCATAAAGTTTTGAATCTTCATGTTGTATTTCAGATATTTTAATTAATGCTTTATATAAGTCTTTTAATTCTTCTATATGCTTTTTATGTACATCTATACTAAAAGTTTTTTCTGCCATAGTAAATTTTATTTCTATATCTAAATCAACTGTACCAGCAGTTTCTAATACTACATTATTAATAAAATACTTTGCATAATTATATCTATGTAATTTTCTTTTTTTACTCATAGCACTTGTACCATCCAAATGAATTAGAGCTTTATTAGTAAAACAATATTCATCTGTTTTTGATTTTATAAGGAAAAAGATTCTTTCATTTTCTTCATGCATTACATAGTCATCTGCATCAACTTTATCATAATCTTGTGGTTTTACAACACTACCTATATCGCTTATACCTAAAACGTCTGATGCTATTTTTCCAAACATTTTTCAACCTCAATAAAATATTATATTAAGTAAATTATATCACCTTTGAATCACTATATAAAAAAATAAGTTTTATTTATAAAAATAGTTAATATAACCTATTTTTATTCTAAAAAATATTTAAAAAAGTTTATTTATAATAATTTATTGCATGTAATTAAACTTTTAATCTTAAAATATATAAAATAAGTAAAAATAAAAAAAATGATTATTAATAAAAAATCAAAATCCTTTATTTACAATAAATATAATAACATTACATTAAATAGAATGTTAAATTTTATTAAAAAAATCATTACAGTTACTGTAATCTAATAGATAATAAAATTAAAATGTATTTATAAATTAAAAAATAATAAAATTTAAATTATGAATAATTTTAAAACTAAAAATAACTTTTTTTATTAAAAAAATACTATTTTATATACAAAAATTGTATTTTATAAAAATTGATCTAGATCATATTTTTCTTTTTTTTGTATGTTAGAATTATTTTCAATAATAAAAAAATAATTAAATAAAAATCGAAAGGATTTTAAACCATGAGTCATATTGAAGGTCACCCTGTTATAGATAGGTTAGCACATACATTTGGAATAGCTAAACCTCATAACCATACTCCTGCACAAACAGAAAACACAACTTCTACAGAAAAATCACCTTTAAAAGATGGTGATAGTTTGAAAGTAAATAAAACCAATACATCAAATTTAAAAGTAGCACCTCAAGTTTCTTTTGGACATACACATACAGAAGATGTAGCAAAAAAATATGCTGAATGGGTTCCTTTCAAAAGCTCAAAAACTGGTGCAGCTGTAGGAGCTATGAGTGGTCAAATATTTGGAGTAGTAGCAGGTTTTGGATCTGCTGCGGCAATTGCAGGAATTTCTAAAGATTATAAAATGGCATTAGCTGTAGGTGCTGGAGTTTATATTGCTAGTTTAGGAGCTGGTGCTGTTGGTGGTGCTGTTGGATACAAAACAAGAGGAATGAATATTGATACAACAGAGCCTCCTATGGGAACAATGCTTGATACCCCAGAGCAAGCTAAGAAAAATATGGAAGCGGCTCAAAAAAAATGGGATACTGTTTTTAAAAAATAATTTGTACCATCCTGCTTTATATAAAATAAAAAGTCTGTTCTAAAATAATTTAGACAGACCTTTTTTTATTTTTATTAGAGAATATCTCAAAGCTCTGCTTTGTGGTTTCAGGGATACGTGGTATCAACCCCGCAGGAGGTCTTAAATTCATTCTTGAAATAAATTTTCGATAAGACCACAAATCTCACCATTTTTTCCAACTTTTATATTTTCTTTAAAATTTTTAATTACATGTGAAATTTTATCTTTAAAATTTTGCATTTCTTGTATCTTTTCTTCTAATTCTTTTTCATTTCTTTCTAAAATACTAATAACTGTACAACAAGGTAATTCTCCACCTTCTCTTATTGCTATTATTTTTTTTATATCCTCAATAGAAATACCTAAAGCTCTAGCTTTTTTTACAAAAGCAATTCGGTTAACATCATGAGTAGTATAAACTCTATAATTAGATTTATTTCTTTTTGCTTTAGGTATAATACCTTCATCTTCATAAAAACGTATAGTTTTAGGGTTTAAATCTAATAGTTCAGAGATATCTTTTATTAAGTATTTTGTTCTCATAGAAATGTTTAATTTACAAAATTATTAAAATTTATTACATATACTACTCTAAAGGCTTCTACTTACTGGAAGGCAAAAGTCTTTTAAGAATAATTTACATATTAATAAATAAAGATTATATCTCTAAATTATCTAATAATATAAAATATCTTGAAAATAAAAGTATATTTTGTTACTATCTTAGTGTACAATTTATTATATTTTTTTAATTTAGTAACTTTTTATTAGATAATGCAAAATAGAAGTAAAAATATTTTTATCAGGACTTTCGCCTATATACTAGCGACTATGTCTGTATTTTTATTTTTTACTTTTTATATTACTAGATTAACAGACTTTAATTTACCTTCTCAAATAGTTCTTTTTGCTATTAGTATGATGTTTTTTAGCCTTATTCTTTCTTATAAAATAAGCTCTGAAATCATTTCTCCTATAAAAGAAATAAATGATGCTTTACAAGATACAAACGATCTAACTGTAAGAGTAAATATTAATAACTATAATTCAGAAATAAATGAATTAGCAGGTAAGTTTAATGATTATATAGAACAATTATCTAAAACTATTCAACAAATAGCACTTTTTTCTTCTCAACTTTCTAGAGATGCAAAACAGTTAACCGTTTCGACAGAGCAAACAGGAAGAGCAACAGACCAAGTTGCTACAAGTATTCAAGTTGTAGCTAGTGGTGGCTCTAAATTAGTTAATAACCTTGAAACCGCTAATAGAGCTGTTTCTGAAATAATTCAATCTGTAAATAGAGTTTTTACTAGTTCAAAAGAACTTGTAGCTTATACTCAACAAGTTAATCAAATTTCCTCTCAATGTTTAGATACAGTTCAAAAAGCTACTAGACAAATGGAAAATATCCAAACTACAGTTGGAACTTCAGCAGTATCTATACAAGCACTAGGAGAACAATCTAGCCAAATTGGAAGAATAGTAGAAACTATTACTTCTATTGCATCACAAACAAACTTATTGGCTCTTAATGCTGCAATAGAAGCCGCTAGAGCAGGAGAGCAAGGAAAAGGGTTTGCAGTTGTCGCAGAAGAGGTAAGAAAATTAGCTGAAGAATCTGCAAAAGCAGCTTATCAAATAGGTGATATAGTAAAAAATATTCAATTATTAACTCAAGAGTCTATGACTTCTATGTTTCAAGGAACTCAAGAAGTTTCTCAAGGGGTTTCTATTATCAGAGAAACCGAACAATCCTTAAATATGATTAGTGGAGCAGTTTTGGAAACTATGGATAGAATTAAAGGTATAGATTCTGATGTAGGAAGTCTTTTTGATAGTAGCCAAACAATTGCAGGAAGTATAGATCAAGTTTCTCAGGTTGCTGAAAATAATGCTGCTATTGCAGAACAAGTTGCTTCTAGTGCAGAAGAACAAGCTGCGGCTATCAGACAAATAGCAATGAGTTCTGAAAATGTTTCAAAATTAGCAGATAATTTAGAAGACGTAACTAGTCAATTTAAATTTGAAAAAATACAAGAACAACAAGAAAAAGGTACTAGATCTCTTATCATAAAAAAAGCTAAAACCGCTAGATTAGTATCTTAAAAATGTCTAAAAGAATCTATATTCTATATGGTGAAGATCTATTTGCCTTAGAAGAATTTGAAAAAAAACTTATTGAAGAAAATGTTGATCCATCTTGGGAAGCTTTTAATTTAGATATTTTAGATGGTAATGATATTGGATTAGATAAAGTAATAGAATCGGCAGATTCACCACCCTTAGGCTTTGGAAATAAAGTAACTATAGTAAAAAAAGCTGAAATAGTTCTTAGTAAAGATTCGGATAATTTAGAGTTATTAGAAAGCCTTTTAGTAAGAAATTTGATGGAAACAAATATTTTAGTTTTTTCTTTTCAAAGCTTAGATAAAAGAAAAAGTATTATCAAAAATTTAATTTCACAAGCAGAAGTAAAAGAATTTAATTTACCTAAACCATGGGAAATAGAAAAAAAAATAAGCCCTTGGATAGAAGATTATCTAAGAAAATTTGGTAAAAGAATAGAAAAAGATGCTATACATGAAATTGTAGAATCTACTAATGGAAATAAGCACCGAATAGAAAGAGAGCTTGAAAAATTACTTTTATATATAAATGAACGTAATATCATTAAATATGAAGATGTAAGAGCTTTAGTAGTTAATGATCAATCTGATATCTTTGAATTTCTAGAGTTTTTGGCTAGACGAGAAATAGATAATGCTTTGGTACAACTAAATAAAATAATTTTAAAAGATAATCCTATAAAAATAGTAGCTACCATTTCTTCTAGTGTAAAAAATCTATATAATCAAAAACTTTTAAATGAAGAAGGTTTGAGTAATAATGATGTTGCAAAAAAATTAGGTCAAAGTCCTTTTATGGTAGAAAAAAATATAAAGTTATGGAGAAACTTTAATTCTGGCAAGTTTAGAGAAATACTAAGAAATATTTTAGATTTAGAGCTAAAATTTAAATCTGTTTCTGTAAATAATAAAATAGAACTAGAAAAGTTTTTTATAAAGAACTTTTCTAAATAATTTAAATTGATAGTTATTATTTTACAATACCTTAGACATATAGTATTTTTATGTAAAAATAGATTAAAAATTTAAATTTATTGAGATTATAAAAGATGTTTTTTATTGCCTTGAATGGATAGACGTAAAGCCTATCCTTACAGCATAAAAACAATTTTTCGTAGGGACATGCCTTGCGTGTGTCTCGTAGTAAAATTCGTTTTTTATTTATTATGTGTTGAATATTTAGACACCACACAAGGTTGAGCATTTATTTAAGAATTTAAAAAACTTGCATGATAATTAATATGTTCTTCTATAAAAGATGAAATAAAATAATAACCATGATCATAATCTTCTCTCATTCTTAAATTAATAGGAAAATCCATTTTTTTAGCCGCATCTAATAATAAATCAGGTCTTAACTTATTTTCTAATAAAAATGAATCTTTTGTTCCTTGATCTATTAAAATAGGCATTTTAGAAACCCCATTTAAAATTAATTGAGTAGCATCATATTGTTCCCAATCTTTTTTATTTTCACCCAAATAATTTGTAAAAGCTTTAACACCCCAATCGCATTGCATAGGAGCACAAATAGGAGAAAAAGCTGAAACAGAGCGATAATTATTAGGATTTTTTAGAGCAATAGTAATTGCACCATGTCCACCCATAGAATGACCTGAAATAGATTTTATAGAATTAACATTAAAATTATTTTCTATAACTTGTGGTAATTCATTAAGAACATAATCGTACATATTATAATATTTAGACCAAGGTTCTTTAGTAGCATTAAGATAAAAACCTGCTCCAGTACCAAAATCCCAACTATCATCTTCTCCTGCAATACCAGCACCTCTAGGGCTAGTATCACAAGTAACTATAGCAATACCTTGTTCGGCAGCATATTTTAAAGCCCCTGCTTTCATCATAAAATTTTCATTAGTACTAGTTAATCCAGATAACCAATATAAAACAGGAACTTTTTCATTTTCAGCCTTTGGAGGTAAATATATAGAAAAAATCATTTTACAATTACAAGGTTTAGATTGATGTGTATAAGTATTTAGCCAACCTTCAAATATTTTTACTTTACTAACTGTTTCTAATTCTGACATTTTTTACTCCGTATTTATTTTTATTTTTATTAGAGAATGGGTATGGGTAGGCTGTCGAAAATCTTCAATTTCATAACTCATCCCCCTCCCCCCTTCTCTTTGCTAAAAGAGAAGGGGAATAATTCTTATCTCCATCTCTTTAGCTAAAGAGAGGGCTGGGGTGAGTTTTGATTTTTTACTTCAAAACATACGTAACCATTATGAGTAAAAACATACAGTTTTCGACAGACTAGGTATGGGAGCAGAGCCCCCGATCCCTTCCTCCTGCGGGGTTTATACCCCGTAGGAGGTCTTAAATTCATTATTACTAAAATAAAATAACGCTTCTAATACTTTTACCTTCATGCATTAAATCAAAAGCTTCATTTATTTTATCTAAAGGCATTGTATAAGTTATCATTTCATCAATTTTTATTTTTCCATTCATATAGTTTTCTACATAATGAGGTAATTGACTTCTACCTTTTACTCCTCCAAATGCACTACCTTTCCAAACTCTACCTGTAACCAATTGAAAAGGTCTAGTTTTTATTTCTTGACCTGCTCCAGCTACTCCAATTATAGTTGAAACTCCCCATCCTTTATGACAACATTCTAAAGCCGCTCTCATAACTTCAACATTACCAATACATTCAAAAGAATAATCTACACCGCCATCTGTAAGTTCAACTAATACTTCCTGAATAGGATTACTATAATCTTTAGGATTAACAAATTCGGTTGCCCCTAAAAGCTTTGCCATTTCAAATTTTGAAGGGTTAGTATCAACCGCTATTATTCTTGAAGCTTTAGCCAAAACAGCACCTTGAATAACACTAAGTCCTATTCCACCCAAACCAAAAACAGCTACAGTAGAACCTTCTTCAACTCTTGCAGTGTTAATAACTGCACCTATTCCTGTAGTAACGCCACAACCTAATAAACAAACTTTGTCTAAAGGTGCTTTTTCACTAATTTTAGCTACAGCTATTTCTGGTAAAACAGTATATTCAGAAAAAGTAGAAGTACCCATATAATGATAAACAGTTTTTCCTCTATAAGAAAATCTAGAAGTTCCATCTGGCATTAAACCTTTACCTTGTGTAGCTCTTATTGCTTGACATAAGTTAGTTTTACCAGATAAACAGAATTTACATTTTCCACATTCTGGAGTGTATAAAGGGATAACATGATCACCAGGTTTTACACTAGTTACACCTTTACCAATTTCTACAACTATAGCTCCACCTTCATGTCCCAAAATTACAGGAAAAATACCTTCTGGATCTGCACCTGATAAAGTATAAGCATCTGTATGGCAAACACCTGTTGCCACCATTTTTAAAAGAACTTCTCCTTCTTTTGGACCTTCCAAATCTACTTCATCAATAATAAGAGGTTTTCCTGCTTCTAAAGCAATTGCTGCACGTGATTTCATTTTTATTTGTAACCTATTTCATTAATAATTTGAATATTTTAATATCTTTTTCTCTTATATAAAGAATTAATTTAGTAAATCTTGATAAAATTTTGTAATTACTAAAAATTCATTACTTATTTAAATGTCCAACTAGGTGAATAATCATCAAAAAAATTATTAGTTAATCTATTAATATTTTTTCCATCTACATTCATTACATAAATTTCATTGGTTAAAATTCCATCTGGAGATAAAACATTATCTCTTTTTGATACAAAAACTATTTTAGTTCCATCTTCAGAGTAAAAAGGAGTTTCACCTGCAACTAAATTATTAGTTATTTTTATCTTTTCAGAACCATCTAAAGTCATTACATAAATTTCAGGATTACCGTTTTCATTACCTCTATAAACTATTTTTTTTGCATCAGGAGACCAATTAGGCATAATACTATAATTAGAAGTGGTTAATCTTAAAGTATTAGTTCCATCTATATTCATTACATATACTTCAGGATTACCTGTTCTTTTAGATACAAAAAGCATTTTAGCTCCATCAGGAGACCATTTAGGTGATTCATCGTCTATAGAATCGGGGCTTATTATTTTTTGATCACTTCCATCTATATTCATTACATAGATTTTATAAGAAATTTTAGAAACTCCTGATGTAGAAATATTTGATGCTCCGCCTCTATTAGAAATAAAAGCTATTTTTTTACTATCAGGAGACCAAGTGGGTGAATAATCATAAGAAGGATCTGCTGTTAATCTTGTTTGGTTAGAACCATCAGCATCCATTACATAAATTTCAGGATTACCGTCTCTATCAGATACAAAGGCAATTTTTTTCCCATCAGGAGATAAAATAGGATTTAAATCATAAGAATTATTATTAGTTAATCTAATTTGGTTCGAGCCATCCGCATTCATTATATAAATTTCAGGGTTTCCATCTCTTTCAGATACAAATAAAATTCTTCCTTTATAGTTTTGAACTGTAGAAGTATTATTTTGTTCTGCTTGTAATTTATTTTTTAATCTTAAATCATAATTTTCTTGGTATTTTTTTAATAAAGCTTCTTTTTTATTTTTAAAAAGTTCGTCATTAAAATCTTGTATTTTTTTAGACATTTCATATAATTTTTCTAAGTTTTTTTCACCAAATCTATCTTTTAAAGCAATAGATTTTACTAGTAAATATTTTATTTTGTCCAAATTAAATTGTTCTGCATTATCAGGGTATTTTTTCTTGATTTCTTCTAAAGTAGTTTCTGCTGCTTTATTTATTAACTCTTCACTATTACAAAACTCTATACCTTTACTGCAATTACTTGAATTAGTTGTTTTTAATAAATCTAAGTAAGAAATAGAATTTTGAATATAAGAATATAAAAATAAGTCTATTTCATCTAAAGGAACAGTATCAATTTTAGAATCATTTACTATTTTCTCAGGTTCTTTTTTTACTTCAACCTTTATTTCCTCTTTTTTAGTAGGTTCTATTTTATCCTTAGTTTCTTTATTTGCTTCAGTTTTTTTTACATCTGATTCTGAGTATAAATCTTTAACTATAGCTTTATTTTTAGTTTGAATATCCTTTATTTTTTGATTTAATTTATCCATTTCAGCTTTTATTTCATCTAATTCTGAAACATTTTCTTTTTTCTGAACTTCTTTTTTTATAGGTTCATTTTTTTTGGTATCCGTATTTACTTTAGGTGTTACTTTAGTAACTGGTTTTGTGCTTGCTTTTACTGTTGGTTTTATAACAGGTTTAGTATTTTTTTCTGCATAAGTATTAGTACTTATTGATATAGTAAAAAGATTAACCAAAAATAATAACGATATTTTTCTTAATTTCATAAAAACTCCAAATTTTTTTTTAAAACAAAATTAAGAATAACAAATAATCATATTTTTTTCTTTTAATTTTTTATAAATTTACTTAATAACTATTTAAAAAAATTCCATTTACATTAGCAGATGTAGAATAAACAAAAGCTTGCATTTGATTAGGAGTTAGTTTAGTAGCATTATCATTAGCTCCATTATTTATTTGACCAGTATCTACCAAATAAAATTCATTATCTTTTTTTACTATAGTAACAGCATGATTTTCAGGATATTGTTGATTTACTGAATATAAATCTCCACTAGATGTATCTAAATGAATACCTATTTGCAAAGAAGCATTAGGATATTTTGCAAAAAACTCATCTACTTTTTCTTTTCTTTGATTTAAAGTATTAACATTAGATCCATTAAGAGGTATTATTTCAAGTCCTACACTTCTTGCTGCTTCAACTATTTCACCTGTTACTTCTGCTTTAGTTATTTTTTTAGTAATAGGATTATAAGAATAAGATAAGCCTGTACTTAATCCTTCCCCTTCTTTATTTGCTGTAGTATAAATTTTTTCTTGTAGAAGATGTACATTTTTAAAAGTAAAATCTTGTTCTACTCCTAATTTTTGAGCTAATTTAGCAAAGTCTCCACCTTGATAAATATAAGAATTTAAAAGTGAACTAGCTGCACATCTATTTCCATCATTAAGTGTTTCTGGTAAGGCATCAGATTGAGAAATATTAGCAATTTTTTCAAAGTTATTTCTTCCATAAACTTTATCTAATTCATTATAAGAAGGGGTATATTTAAATTTAACATTTCTAAAAACACCTTTATCATCAGTTAAAGAGTATTCTACATTGGTAGTTTTATTAAAACTATCTAGATCTTTCAAAACATGATTGGCTACATATTTATCTTTAATTTGAGGATCATTAGCAATAGTTTTTAGATCTTCTAGTTCTTTTTTATTAAGAACACCGTCATTAGCAAACTCTATAAATCTATTAGTAAAAGAAAAATTTTCAGTCATAACTTTATTTTTTTATAATTTTATATACAAAAATAGGTAGAGTTTTTTGGTCTCTACCTATTTTAATTATTTTTTAGCTAAATCCTATACTTTGAAAAATTTAGGATATTTTTGTTTTAATTCAGCTAATTTAGCTTCTCTTTGATCAGCAGGAACTTGGCTTAAGTTCATAATATCATCTGCTAAACCTGGATATTTTTTCTCTAATTTCATCCATCTATAAACAGCGATTCTATTTTTAATTCCTTTATAATCATTTGGATATTTAGCTTTTATTTCTTTTAATTTAGCTGATCTTTCTTTACCAGTTAATTTTGATGCTGCTATTAACTCTTTAGAAAATGCTGGGTTTTTCTCTTCAAATTTTTGATATTTGTCGAGTTGTTTCATTGCACTTTTTTGTTTCCAAGCTTTTATTTTATCTTTTATGTAATTGATTGGCTTCATAATAGCATCTTTTATTTTTGTAAAAATGCCTTGAGTTTTGAAAGCAGGATCTTCATTTTCTAATAAAAATGGATAATTCTCGGTTTGAACCATATTATCAATTTCATCAGGAGTAAAATCATTAGCTTCTATTGTTTTGTCTGCATTTATTTTTATAGACATTTCATTAGCTTCAATTTTTTCTACTTTAGTAACATTAATTGGACCATCTTCTGATATTTGAGCGATTGGGTATTCTGCTCGTAATTGTTGCTCTAATTTTGCAGAGAGATTTAAATCGGTTGATGAAACAAAAGTTTGCTGTTGAGCTACTTCTTGTTGTGGTACTGAATCTTCAATTTGACTTAATTTTGAACATGAAGCAAGAGATGCAACCAAACTCAAGCTTATTCCAATATTTACTATTTTTCCTAACATAAAATTGATCCTCTAAATCTACGGAGAATTATATTATAATTATATATTTTTTTTATTAAATATCAATTTATCTTTTGTATAAGAGAAAATTAAATTTTAGTTAAATGGAATATTAAAAAATATTAAGATTGAAATGTATTAAAAAAAAGATAGAAAGTTTTTTTAAAAATAAGTTATAATAAGAATAACAAATATTTAAAATGAAATAAAATAAGAATCTTTGAATGGAGTTAATTTATGAAGAACAAATTATTTCTCTTATCTGTAGCTTTAATGTTTCAAGCATGTAGCACAGGAACAGCAAGTAATGTAGATTTTGCACAACCTGACGAAACAATAGCACAAGCATCAAAAGGTAAATCTACTAATGCAAGTAAAAAAATGCTTACTCAAATAAAAGCATCAAAATCAACAAACTCTCTTTGTGGTGCAAATGATATGCAAGAAGTTAATTTTTATGATGGAAAATTAGGTGTAAGTAAAGATTTCGTTAAAAAATTTGAAACTTCAGTTGCAGCTATGGAAGAAGCGGGAAGCGATGATTCTAGCAAATTTTGTAGTGGTACAATGGTAAGCCCAGATTTATTCTTAACAGCTAATCACTGTGTAGAAGCTGGTACTGTTGGTCAATACTTAGCTTTCAATTACCAAAAAGGTGGAAAACAAGAACACTTCAAAATTGTTGAAGTTGTTGAAGCTGGAACAGGTTTAGATTATGCTTTAGTAAGAGCTGAAGGAAAACCAGGTGAAAAATATGGATATAAACATGTTAAATCTGCATTACCTGCACAAGGTGACTTATTAACTATAATCCAACATCCAAGTGGAGATCCTAAAACAGTTGAAGTAGGTCATAGAGGTAGTTATAATGCTCCTTATATGGGTTATGGAGATCTTGATACTATGCCAGGAAGCTCTGGATCAGGTGTTATTGATAAAGATGGTAACGTAGTTGGTGTTCATACAAATGGTGGTTGTACAGCTTCTGGTGGAGAAAACAAAGCTGTTGCAATGAGCGATATCGTTAAAAAATCTAAAGTTTTAAGTTCTTTAGCTTTCATTAATGAAGTAGAATTACCACCTGTTCCTAAAAAAAAGTAAATAATTAATTTATAAAATTAACTAGAAAAAGAGGGTTTTCACCCTCTTTTTTGCTTTTATAGTTTATCAATTAATCTAAGCTATAAAAGTTTCTTATAGGTTTAAAATAATAAAAACACACTTTATCATTATAAAAAATAATAACTAGAAGCTTAGATTGAGAATTAATTAGTGTTAACTTTTTTTATTTTTCTCCAAAAAATAATAAACTACGGCAGAAACTCCAAAACCAACAAACCAAGCATAATCAAATAAAATTTTTAGAGATTCAAAAAGCACTCCTACCCAAGAAAAAAAGCAACCCAAAAGAGTTGCCCAAACAGCAGACATTTTCCAACCTGCATATATACCATTAGCTAAATATAAATCTTTTAATTCTAAATCACATTTTTTTATAAACCAATAATCTGCAATTAATACACCTGCTATAGCTCCCAATCCACCAGAATAACCTAAAAGCCATTTAAAAATGTATCCGTTAGGATCTGCCATTAAAGCCCAAGGACACATTAATATTCCAATTATTCCTGTAATTAAACCACCTGTTCTGAAAGAAATATATTTTGGAAATGCATTTGCAAAATCATTTGCAGGAGAAACTACGTTAGCTGCTATATTAACAGAAAGAGTTGCTACTACTATAGTAAACATAGAGATAGCTACAATTATAGGGTCTGTAAATTTACCAACCAAATCTACTGGATCCCAAATGGCTTTTCCATAGATTATTTCACTAGCACTGGTAATTAAAATACCCATAGCAGCAAAAACTGTCATAGTTGTTGGTAAAGCTACTACTTGCCCAACAGTTTGTTCTTTTTGACTTTTTCCATATCTAGTAAAATCAGGCATATTAAGTGATAAAGTTGCCCAAAATCCTATCATAGCAGTAAGGGAAGGAATAAAAACAGGGATAAATTCACTAAGTGAATTAAATTTTCCTTGCGTTGACATAATAGGGCCTAATCCATTAGCTTGATCTACTGCCCACCATACTAAAAGAGCAGTCATAACTAAAACAAAAGGTGCTGCCCAATTTTCTACTTTTCTTAATAAATCCATTCCTTTAAAAATAACTAAAATATTTAAAGACCAAAAAATTAAAAAAGATAACCATTCTGTAGGTAAATACCCACCTATTTTATCCCCTAACATCATTGGCCACGCAGGATATAAGCTAGTAAAAAATATTTGTAAAGCTCTGCCTCCTATCCAAGCATTTATACCAAACCAACCACAAGCAACAATAGCACGCATAATTGCAGGTAAATTAGATCCTCCAGTTCCATAAGCTGCTCTTGCAAAAACAGGAAAAGGAATACCATATTTTGTTCCAGGATGAGAATTTAAAAGAATAGGTACTAAAACTATAATATTTCCTAATAAAATAGTAAAAAGAGCTTGCCCCCAACTCATTCCTGCACCTATCAAACCAGACGCTAACATATAAGTAGGGATACAATGAGCCATAGAAATCCAAAGAGCCGCATAATTATATGTACCCCAATCTCTATCAGCTACTCTTACAGGAGCTAAATCTTCATTATAAAGGTGAGAATCTTTTATTTCATCATGAGAATCTAGTTCTATTCTGCCATCTTCATGTTTTATAAGCATTAGTATAGTTCCTGAGTTTTTAAAATATTATATTTTATATATTATATTACTTTATTAAGTAATATGAAAATAAATTCAGCTATTGAAATTTATAATATTTTCAAATTATTTTTAAAGGTTTTTTATAAATTACTAATTACTTATAAAAACTTTGATTTATCTAAAAAATTATTTATACTTCATTTAAGTAACATAGGTTGCTATTTAATAATAAGTCATTAGGTATAAATTATGTCTTTTGTTGGAAATATAACTCAATTCTTAAGAAAAAAACATTATGATAATTTTCAAAAAGCTTCTACTTACCCCTTACAAGCTCAATGGGATAAATTGCGTAAAATAATTTCTAATAATGAAAACACTGAATTTGGTAAAAAATATGGTTTTTGGAAAATAAATTCAATAAAAGATTATCAAAATCTAGTTCCAATTACCACTTATAATGATTTACGTCCTTATGTTGAAAAAATGCTAAAAGGAGAAAAAAATATATTAACTTATCAAGAACCGCTATTTTATGGAATGACTACTGGTTCAACTGGTTCTTCAAAATTTACTCCTATAACAAAAGATTATAGAGATGAATACCAAACGGTAGTTCAGACTTTTATTTATTTTATTTATAGAGATCATCCAAAAGCTTTTAATGGTAAAGCTCTATATTTCACAGGTTCTGCTAAAAAAGATAAAACTGAAGGTGGTGTAGATTGTGGAACAATGAGTGGATTTAACTTTAGGAACTTACCTAAATTACTACAAAGTTTTTATGCTTTACCATACGAGTTAACAGATTTTAAAGATTCTCATTCTAAGTTTTATTGTATGGTTTTATTAGCTATGCCTCAAAATTTAACATTAATTACAGCTATAACTGGTGCTCCTGTAATATCTTTTGTAAAAACCCTAGTTAATAACTCTAAAGAGTTAGTAGAAGATATAAAAAATGGAACTTTAAATGAAAAATTAAATTTAACTCCTGAAGAAAGAGAATTTGTTTTAAAAAAACATAAAGCAAATCCTAAATTGGCACAAAAATTAGAAAACATCCTTAATAAAAATAATGGATACTTAAATGCCAAAGATGTTTGGGAAGAAATAGAACTTTTAGTATGCTGGAAAGCTAGTAACGCAGGTGGTTTTATTAAAGAATTAAACCATTTCTTCCCTGATATTCCTATAAGAGATGCTATTTATTCTGCTACAGAAGGATGGTGTAATATTCCTTTTTCTGATGAGGTTATAGGTGGAGCTTTGGCTGTAAATGCTCATTTTTATGAGTTTATTGAAGAAAATGATGAAGAAAATAAAATTTTATTAGTTGATAAATTAGAAAAAGATAAAAAATATAGAATTTTATATACTACAAGTGGTGGTATTTATAGATATGATATTGGTGATATTTTAGAAGTAGTAGGTTTTTATAATAATACACCTATTACAAAATTTGTTAGAAAAACAGGACAAACTTGTAATATTGCAGGAGAACTAATAACTGATGCTCATATTACTCAAGCAATTATGGATACTAAAGATAAATTTAATAGTTCTATTCCATTTTATTGTGCTGTTCCAAATCAAGAAAGTTTTCCTCCTTATTACGATTTATTTATAGAAATATCTGAAGAATTTGATGAAGAAAAGAAAAAAGAGCTTACTAGTTTTATTGATAAACAAATATGTGAAATAAATTGTGATTATAAAGCTCTAAGAGAAGATAATGAACTAGGTAGTGTTTACCTCAAGTTTTTAGAAAAAGATAGTATGAGTACTTATATAAAACAACAAGTAAGAATGGGTGCAGATGAAGCACAAATAAAACCTTTAGTTCTTGCTTTAGATATGAATAAGATAAGTGATTTAAAGATAAAAGATAGTTAAAATGATTTTAGGTATAGAGTTTTTTATTGCATTAAAACAATTAAAAGCAAAAATAAAACAAACTATTTTAGCTATTACTACAGTAGCTGTTGGAGTTATGATACTTATTTGTGCTTTATCCTTAACTAATGGTTTTGAAAAAGATTTAGTTGATAAAATTTTGGGAAATAATCCTCATATTACTATAGAATCAGCTATGAGTGATAGAATTCATAATTATAAAGAATATGAGCAAAAATTAACTGAAATAGAAGGTGTTAAGTCTGCTACTTCTATGATTAGAGGTCAAGCACTTTTAAATAATGGAATAGAAGTTAGAGGTGTTTTAATAAATGGAGTAGATATTGATAAGGAAAGTGAAAAATCTGATATTAAAAAAAATATTGTTAAAGGACAATTATTAAAAGATGAAAATAGCATTGTTTTAGGATATGAACTAGCTCAAAGAATGGGACTTATTTTAGGAGATAATGTTCAAGTAGTTACAGGAGTAGGTATGATAACACCTATGATAGTTACAGGTATTTTTAAAGCAGATTTTTATGAAATAGATGTTAGAATTGCTTATATAAATCTTACTAAAGCTCAAAAAATATATAATTTAGCAAATGCTGTAAATACTATTTCTGTAAAGGTAGATACCCCATTTTTAGCTGATGAAAAGTCAGAAGTAATTGCTCAAAAAATACCTTCTTTTAATTCAAGAAGTTGGCTTAAAGATAATAGAGCTTTACTTTCTGCAATGGCTTTAGAAAAAAAAGTTATTTTTATTGTCATTATGTTTATTATTATTGTAGCAATGATTGGAATTTCAAATCTTTTGGTTATGATAGTTATAGAAAAAAATCCAGAAATAGGTATTTTACGTTCTATTGGTGCTAGTAAAAAAAGTATAAATCGAATTTTCTTTTATCAAGGTGTTTTTATTGGAATTATTGGAATTATATTTGGAATTATTTTAGGTTATATGGTTTCTCTAATTTTATCTAAATACCCAATAAATTTACCTAATGATGTTTATATAATAAGTAATTTGCCTATTGATATGCAAGTCCAAGATTTTATTTTTGTATCTATTGCTGCTTTTGTAGTTTGTGTTTTATCTAGTATTATTCCTGCTAGAAGAGCTGTAAAAATGAACCCAGTAGAAGCTATAAGAAAAGGTAAATAATTTAATTACACATACCTAATTCATTTATTTTTCCAAATTGATACCCTTCTTTTTTTAGTTTTCTAATAAGCTTTTCAACTACTTTAGCAACAAAAACTCTATTTTTACTTTCAAAAGTACCAAAACCATCATGAAGAACTAATATATTGGTACCACCTTTTATTTCTTTTTTTACAGCATTAAAAATACTCTCTTCATTAAAAGTCATAGAGTCATTAACAAAAATATTTACTCCTACTAATTTCATATCTAATTCTTTACAAGCTAAAATCATTTTTTCATTTACTAATGCATTAGGAGGTCTAAATAATATCGGAGTTTTTCCTGTAATTCTGCTTATTAAGTTATTTGTTTTTAAGATATTATCTTTTATTTCTTGAGTACTTTTTAAAAATAAAAAATTATCATGATCATAAGAATGATTACCAATATTATAACCTTTATAATCTAATTCTTTTAATAAATCAGTATTATTTTCAATATTTTGTCCAATAATAAAAAAAGTAGCAGGAACTTTATATTTATCCAGTACTTTAATCAATTTTTTAGTGGCTATATTATTTGGTCCATCATCAAAGGTAAAACAAAGTTTATTTTCACCAGAGCTGTTTTTTTCCCAAAGTATTTTTAATGAAGCACAACTAGATACAAAGGATATTACAATAAGAGCTAAAAATAACTTTCTTTTCATTTTTTATTAATTTTTTAATGCTTATTTCCAACAACTTGTTATAGGTGTATTATTTGCACTTTCTCCAACATAATCTAGACCATACATATCTTCTAATGTTCTTAAAATATTATAATGAGTTATTTTTTCATTATATTTTCCTGCATTTACCATACCTCCTATAAAAATAGTTGGTATATTATTGTTATTAAGTTTATTATCTTCGTCAAATGTTATTATTAATAATGAATTAGTATTTTTAGCCCATTGTATATAACTATCTAAATTATTTTTAAGCCATTTATCTCCATCTTTAATAATTCCACCAAAAATACCATTATGCATATCATTATCTAAATTTGGTATAACAAAAGATAAAGTAGGTAAATTATTAAAATCTTTAGGAAAATCTGTAAAAGATTTATTTATTTGATTTGGTAATCTATTTTGTCCAGAACCCTGCCAATAAACCCAAGGACTATGTTTACTTGCATATTCACCAGATTTTGCTCCTGTAAAACCAGTATAAGGTAAATCTTCTGAATAACCAGCAAAAGAATATCCTTTATTTATTAAAGCACTTGCTAAGTTTGGTGTTGAAAAAGGGATGTTTTTAGGGTATTCGTCATCTATGATTCCTTGATTAGAGCCTGAAAATAGCATTAAATAATTTGGTTGGCTAGGATGAGTTAAACCATAAGATTTAGTAAATACTGCTCCAAACTTTGCTATTTGGTTTATATAAGGAGCATCAGAATCATCCATAATTTGTTTAAAAGCATGATTTTCTAAAACTACTATTACTATATGATCTGGTTTTGGTAAACTTTTTCTATTTTTAGTAGATTCTACTAATGAATTTTGCTCAATAGATACACTATTTTGTATTGCATTAGTACAAGAAAAAATACCAATTAATAAAGGAACTAAAGTTAAAAAATTTTTTTTAGATAAAAACATGTTAGATAACCAAATAAAATATATTTTAATTATTTAATTATAACAGAGTAAATAAATATTATTTAAGATTTTTAATCTTATAGAATTACTCGAAGCTTTGCTTTGGGGTATTAAAACCCAAATTAGTTCTTAATTTTATTAAAATACTAGTTCAGACAATTTAAAAATTTTAATTACCTCTTAATTCTAATATAAAGAATATGATAAAATATGATGGTATAAATTTTTGAGGTATAAAAAATGGATTTCAGAATAGAAACTGATACTATGGGAGAAATTCAAGTCCCTAATGATAAATATTATGGAGCTCAAACAGCTCGTTCTCTTATGAATTTCAAAATAGGTGGAGATAGATTCCCTAGAGAAATGATTAGAGCTTTTGGTATTGTAAAAAAAGCATCAGCTTTAGCTAATAAAGAACTAGGTACACTATCTGAAGAAAAAGCTGATTTAATTATCAGAGCAGCAAATGAAGTTATTGAAGGTAAATTAGATGAACATTTTCCTTTGGTAGTATGGCAAACAGGAAGTGGTACTCAAAGTAATATGAATGCTAATGAAGTTATTTCTAATAGAGCTATTGAAATGGCTAATGGTGTAATTGGGAGTAAAAAACCTATACACCCTAATGATGATGTTAATAAAGCTCAATCTTCTAATGATACTTTCCCTACTGCTATGCATATAGCAGCTGCTGAACAAATAAATAAAAAATTATTACCTATGGTAGAAAAATTAAGAAATACTTTAAATGCAAAATCAGAAGCTTTTAAAGATGTAATAAAAATAGGTAGAACACATCTTATGGATGCTGTTCCGTTAACTTTAGGACAAGAGTTTTCTGGATATGTTCATCAACTTGATATGGCAACAAAAAGAATAAAATTAGGTTTAGAAGGGTTATATGAATTAGCTTTAGGAGGAACCGCTGTTGGAACTGGCTTAAATACTCATCCTCAATTTGCTGTTACTGTTGCAAAACATGTTTCTGAAAATACAGGATTACCTTTTGTAACCGCTCCAAATAAATTCGAAGCTTTAGCTGGTCATGATGCTTTAGTATTTACTAGTGGTGCACTAAAAACTTTAGCTGCAAGTTTAATGAAAATAGCAAATGATGTAAGATGGTTAGCTTCTGGTCCTAGATGTGGTTTATTTGAAATAAGTATTCCTGAAAATGAACCTGGAAGCTCTATTATGCCTGGTAAAGTTAACCCTACTCAATCTGAAGCTATGACAATGGTTTGTGCTCAAGTTATGGGAAATGATGTAGCTGTAAATATTGGAGGTATGTCTGGGAACTTTGAATTAAACGTATTTAAACCAGTAATTATTTTTAATGTATTAAATTCTATCAGACTTTTAGCTGATGCTTGTGATTCTTTTGATGAACACTGTGCTGTAGGTATAGAACCTAATAGAGATAATATAGAAAAATATTTAAATAATTCTTTAATGCTTGTAACTTCATTAAATCCAGTTATTGGTTATGATAATGCAGCAAAAGTAGCTAAAACAGCTTTTAAACAAAATAAAAGTCTTAAAGAAGTAGCTGTAGAATTAGGCCTTTTAACACCTGAAAAATATGATGAAGTTGTAAGACCAGAAAAAATGTTAGGTAACTAAAATGAATAATAAAAATGATAAAGAAGAAGATAATAATCCACCTGTATTTGAGTTAATTTCTGATGATTTTCTTTCTAATTCTGTAGAAGTAAAAACCAGTAATATTAATCCTCCTAATTTTGTTACTAATATTAGTGTATTAAAAGAAGAGAATAATATTGAAAATTCTAGTGATTCTTTAGCAATTGATATTTCTAGAAGAATTTTACTTCAATCTCAATTAGCTGGTACTGATTTAGGTAAAAAAGATCAAGTAATAGTAAAAAAAGATACTGAGATAAAAGATATTGAAGTAGAAGATGTTAACTTAACAGGAGAGTTTATTATTGATGAATTTTCTTTATCATTTTTAGGTTTAAAAATTAGTTATAGTATTAAAAAAGATGTTATTGCTATAATGGAAAAATACAGTAAAAATATTGTAGATGAAACAGAAGATAAATTTTCTTATGGAGATTTAGGAGTTTCATTTTCTTTTATGGATAATATTTTACATGAAATAGTATTTTTTATTCCTTTTAAACATTCTACTTCTAAAGGTTTAAAATTAGATGATCCTATAGAAAAAGCTTTGAAAATATACGGAAAACCTAAAATGAAAACTAAAACAGCTTCTATTTGGACAAATATTACTGCTTTTTTTGATGATGGAAGAATAACATCTATAAAACTAAAGGCGTAATTTATGATAAAATTTTGTCTTACAGGAAGTATAGCTACTGGTAAAACCACAGTTTCTAACTTTTTAAAAGAATTGGGTTGTATTATTATAGATACAGACCAAGTAGTTCATGATTTATATAATTATCCTAGTAAAACTTCTAAAAAGATAATTAACCATTTTGGTCAAAATTTATTAGAAAATAATCAAATTAATAGAATTGAATTATCAAAAATAGTTTTTTCTGATAAACAAAAACTAAAAGAACTAAATGAAATAGTTCATCCAGATGTAAAAGAAGAAGTCTATAATAGGACAAAGAATATTGAGATTTTAGAAAAAGACAAAAATAAAAATTATATTTTAGTTTATGTTATACCACTTTTTTTTGAAACAGGAAGTTCTTATCAAGTTGATCATATAATAGTTTCAGCTTGTTCAGAAAAAAATCAATTAGATAGATTAATAGAAAGAAACTCTTTTAGTAAAGAAGAAGCTGTAAAAAGAATAATTTCACAAATTTCGATTTCTGAAAAAATAAAAAAAGCTGACTTTATTATAGATACAAATGAAAATCTTGATAAAATCAAAGAACAAGTTAAAAATTTATTAGATAAATTTACTTGGGATAAAATTGATGAATAAAAAATTTCTAATTACTAAAAGAAATACTCAAAGTTTATTCTATACCCCTTCTAATTTATTAATAATTATATTTTTAACTTGTAACTTTTTACTTATTACTTCTAATTCATTTGCAGAAACTTGTAAAGATGTAGTTGATTTAAATCAAGAACATTGGGCATATAAAAGTTCTATAAAAGCAATAGAAAAATATAAACTTTTTAGCTGTTTTAATGATCATACTTTTAGAGGTAATAAAAAAGTTTCTTTGGAAGAATTTTCTACAATAATTTTAAATTTTTTACATTATATAGAAGAAGAAAAAGGTATTTCCTTAAAATTGAAAACGAAGCAACCCTTTCAAGAATCTTTTTTCGATAAAATACCCAAATCTAAATATAACAGTGCTATAAATGAACTAAAAGATTCTTATGGAATATTTATTGCTTTTTATGATGAAAAATATTTTGATCCAGAAAGAGATTTAGATATTTATGATGTTATTTTTACTTTAAATAAAATAATAGATAGTTTTTCTAAAGGGTTTGATAATAAAAATAAAAATCCATTTAATTCTATTCAAGAAGAAACAAAAATAGATATTTTAGGTAAAAAAGATTTTCCAGAAAAATTAATTAAAAATATTTTAAAGACAGAAATAATAAATAGTAGTGCAATAAATTCCGAACAAGTTATTTCTAGATATAGAATTTCAGTTATTTTTGATAAATTATTTGATTATTTAGTTATTTATGAACAATTAAAATAATCCAGCTATTCCTCTCTTACTATTATTATTTAAAAATATTTTTAAATAATTAATTTCATCTGAATTTAGTTCATCTAGTTTTTTTAGAGCCTCACTAAAAGTAAAATCAGAATTATAAATTATTTTCCAAGCTTGTCTTAAAAGGGCTATTTTTTCTAAAGAAAAATTTTGTCTTTTTAAACCTATTATATTAACACTTTCTATTTTTAATGGATTCCCTACAGCTACAAAATAAGGAGGAATATCTTGTGTAACCCTTGTCATTCCACCTATCATTGCAAAAGAACCAACTTTTACAAATTGATGAAAACCAGTAATTCCTCCAACTACAATATTACTTTCAAAAACACAATGCCCACCAATATTTACAGAATTTGAAAAAACATTATTATCTCCAATAATACAATCATGACCTACATGAGTATAAGAAAGAAAAGAGTTGTTATTTCCTATTATTGTTTTATCATTTTGTTTTGATGCTCTATTTATAGTTACATATTCTCTAATAATATTATTGTTTCCTATTATTAAAAAGTTTTTTTCTTGTTCAGCTTTCAAATCTTGAGAATCTGAGCCTAATACAGCTCCATGATAAATATTACAATCTTCACCAATTATAGTATTTTTATCTATTAACACATTAGACGCTATTTTAGTATTTTTTCCTACATTTACATTTTTACCAATAATAGAAAAAGCACCTATTTCAACTCCTTCTGATAATATAACTGATTCATCTATTAATGCTGTAGGGTGTATTTTTATTTCTTTTTTTAAACTTAGTATTTTATTTCTCATAAAAATAACCTGCTACATTTTATCTATAAAAGAAAATAATATTTCAGCTTCTGCGACTATTTTATTATCAACTTCTGCAAATGCTTTAACTTTACCTATTTTAGAATTTATATTTATTAATTCAGCAGTTATTTTTATAATATCAGGTGGAGTAACCATATTCCTAAATCTTACTTTATCACTACCAACTAAAATAGCTAATTTATTCAGATTTTCTTCCATTTTCATTACAATAATTCCACCTGTTTGCGCCATAGCCTCTAATAAAATAACGCCAGGGAATACAGGCTTTTCTGGAAAATGTCCTTGAAAAAACCATTCATTAAAACTTACATTTTTTATAGCTATAGCTTTTTTAGCATATTCAAATTCAATTATTTTATCTATAAATAAAAATGGATATCTATGTGGTAATATTTTCTGAATTTCTAATAAATCTAATTCCAAACTTATCACTCTTTACTAAATATATTAAATAAAAATACATCTTGATATTATTATAGATAGTAAAAAACTCTACATTCTTATATTTACAAAAAATATCATTAAGTAATTTTTTCTAAATATAGTTTATTTTGAAAAGAAACCAAATTTTAAAATACAATAAATAGCTCTAACTCCATCTTTCCAACCTATTTTTTTACCCTCTTCATATGTTCTACCATAATAAGAAATACCTACTTCGTAGATTTTTATTTTAGGAACTCTAGATATTTTTATAGTTACTTCTGGCTCAAACCCGAATCTTTTTTCAGTTAAGTGAAGTTTTTTTATAATATCAGCTCTAAACATTTTATAACAAGTTTCCATGTCAGTTAAATTTAAATTTGATGCCATATTGCATAAAAAAGTTAAAAATTTATTACCTATAGTATGCCAAAAAAATAAAATACGATGAGGTTTACTTCCCATAAATCTTGAACCATATACTACATCTGCATCTGCTTTTAAAATAGGAACTATTAGTTCATTAAATTCTTCAGGATCATATTCTAGGTCTGCATCTTGTACAATTATATAATCACCTGTCGCTTTCTCTATACCAGTATGAAGTGCAGCCCCTTTTCCTTTATTAACTTCATGGCTATACAATTTTATATCTAAGTTATTGTTATTATTAATATATTCTTGTACTTTTAAGGCTGTATTATCTTTTGAGCAATCATTTACAATAATAAATTCTTTTTTTATGTTATTTATTAATTTTACTTCTTTTAATTTTTCAAGTATATTAGTAATAGTTGCTTCTTCATTATATGCTGGAATAATTATAGATAGTTTATTCATTAGAGTTTAACAATTGCTTCCTTTAGGTATAATAATATTATGATATATATACCCTTTATAATATATCTTTTAACTGATTTTTTATATAAGTTTATTTTTTAATATAATTTGCTAAAATAACTCTTGGAATATTATTGTAATCATTAAAAAATTCTACCTTTTTATATTTATTAAAAATATTATTTATTAGTTCTTTTTGATTAATTCCAATTTCACATAAAATATAGCTATTGTTTTTTAAATAATTGGGAGCTTCTAGGGCAATATATTCATAAAAATAAGTACCATTATTTTCATCTCCAACTAGAGCTAAAGTAGGTTCATAGTTTTTAACTTCAGGTTCTAAATTAAAAAAATCTCTTTTAGGTATATAAGGAGGATTAGAAATTATCAGGTTAAATTTTATATTTTTATCTTTAAAATAGTTAAACTTATCAGATTGAATTAAATTAATATTATTATATCTAGCTAATTTTTTTATATTTTTATTCGTAACCTCTAATGCTTTTTCAGAAATATCTAATGCAAAAAAATCTATATTTTCAAATTCATTAGCTAAGCTTATAGTTATACAACCACTGCCCGTACCTAAATCTAATATTTTAATATTATTTTCTTCATTAAAACTTTTTATTAGTTCTATTGCTTTTTCTACCAAAATTTCAGTGTCAGAACGAGGTATTAATACATTTTCATTTATATAAAAGTTATAACCCATAAAATTTTGTTCATTAAAAATATATTGAAGAGGCTCTCTTTTTTCTCTTCTTATTATAATTTCATCTAAAAAAGGTTCTTTTGCTTTATAATCGATGTTTTTAGGTATAATAAAATCTATTTTGTTTAAATTAAATAATTTGTTCAAAATAATTTCTGTTTCAATTTTATATTCAGGTGTGATATTTTTTAATCTATCTTCAACTAATTTAAATAGTTTATTTGATTCCATTTTCTTGTTTTTCTCTAATTTTTATAAAAGTAAGGTATAAAGCTAATAATATAAAAGAAATAATAGATATTTTTAAACTTAAATCAAATAAAGGAGGTCTATAAGTTAAATTAATTTTATTTTTACCCGAAGGTAATCTTAATGCTTGATAAGCATAGTTAGCTTTAAGAATAGGTATTTCATTCCCATTATTATATGCTTTCCATCCGTCATAATTAAAATTAGAAATTACTAAATACCCAGATTCTTTATTTGTTACTTCTAAATTATATTCGTTAGAACTACTAGGTAAATGTTGTATTTTATTTTCTAATATGGTTTCAGATTTATCTTTTTTTACTAAATCTATAGCTTTTCTATAATTATCATCATCTTTTATGATAACCACTTTTTTTGGTAAATCTAATTTATATTCAGATGAGTGAGATATTATATCTAAGATTCTATTATCATCTTTTTCCACTAAAGACGTTGTTTTGAAGTTAAATATAGGTTCCGCTTCTTTTAATTCATAAATTTTTAATGGAAATTTATCAGATATATCTAATAAATTAAAAAATTCTTCTGTAGGATTTATATTCCTTTTTACATTAGCTATTTTTATATAATATTTAACACTCATTATTTTTAATAGATTTATTTTTGATTTATAAGATATGTTTTTTGAAAATAACATTCCATTAAAAATTTCAACATAATTAAAATTTGAAAAATAAGAACCACTTGTCATATTCATTTTGTATAAAAGAGTTCTAGAATAATCCATTGATTCTATTCCGGTTTTTATTTCTGTTATTTGTGGATTGTCTATGTTTGAATAATAAATTTTGTCCTCTATATCAGTAATAAAAAACCTATAATTATTTTTATCTTGTAATTTTTCTGTTTTGTTTACTATTTCAGAGTTTTGAGATAAAAAATCATTATCTAAATAAACTAAATTATTCATCGAAAATACAAATAATTCAAAAGTAATTAAGATTGGAATATATATAGATAGAGCTTCTTTTTTTATAAATATATACATAATAAATAAAAATAATGTAAATAATATAAAACTTTGACTTAAAGAGTAGTATATAAAGTTTATGTTTTGGAATGTAAAATTTAAGCCTCTTTCTATTTTTATATATGGATTTATTTGATTTAAAATATTTTCAGAATTTAAAAATAAATAAATATATCCAAAAATAATAGGTATAAATAATAAACTTGAAATTATATACGATTTTTTTATATCCCTTTCTTTTATAAAAAAATCTAATCCAAGTGCTGTAAATAAAGATAATATAAATTCTATAAAAATCATAAATTTTATAGGAAATCTAAGTATTTTAAACAATGGAAAATAATCATAAAATAATTTAAAAAGAAGAGTTTTTGTACCTAATGCCAGTATTACAAATAAAAACATTAGTATAAGATAAATTTTTTTATCGGGATCATTTTTTTTAAAAATTAAGTAATATAAGCTAAAGAAAAAAGATATTATACCTATATAAAAATTATAAAATAAGGCACTACTTTTAGTTTCATTATTAAATAATAAGTTATATATAACTATACTTTCAGAAGCATTTGAGTTTTTACCAAATAAATTATTAAATATAAGATGTAAAAGTTGTTTTATATCTAGTGAAAATACAGATGCTTGAGCATAAAAATCACCACTTCCTCTTGTTGTATATTTTAAAAAATCTTGTAGAGGAATTATAGCTACAGATAAAACTAATCCAGATAATATTAAAACAAAAGATATGTTGAGTATATTTTTAAAATTTAAATTACTTCTAAAATCCTTTGAAAAAATAATTTTTAGTGAATAATAAAAAGCTAGGAACATAAGGGTATAGTAAAAAAAGTCAAATCTTACTGATATCTGTAAGATTGAAAAAATACTTAAAAAAAATAAGTTTTTAAATGAAATATTTTTTAAAGCTTTTTCTAAAAATAAAAATATAAAGGGGATATAAGAGTAACCTGCAAGCATACTATGAACACCACTTAATTCAAAAGCAAAACCATTAAGAGAAAAAATAATGCCACCTATAAATGATGATTCAGTACTTAGTTCTTTGTTTTTACACAATAAATACATTCCATAGAAAGCTATAAAATAATGAATTACTGTATATATTGAAAATGCTTTAAAAAAAGGTATAAAATAAAATAACCACAAGAAAGGGTATAAAATAGGTTCATATAGCCAAGAAATAGGTTGTCCAGAAGAAAAACTTTTCATTAAAAAGGGCATGTCCCCATTTTTAATTATTTCAAAAAGTTTTGTTATTAATCCCATATCTAATTTAAAAGTATCTAATAAATACAATGAATTATTAAAAAATAAAATAGGAGAAAATAAAATACCTAATATTATTAAATAAATAAAAGATATTCTAAAGTGTTTAGTCATTTTTAATAAATTCCTTATTTATACTCTTTTTAGTAAAATTTATAAAAGTAAGGTATAAAGCTAATAATATAAAAGAAATAAAAGATATTTTTAAACTTAAATCAAATAAAGGAGGTCTATAAGTTAAATTAATTTTATTTTTACCCGAAGGTAATCTTAATGCTTGGTAAGCATAGTTAGCTTTAAGAATAGGTATTTCATTCCCATTATTATATGCTTTCCATCCGTCATAATTAAAATTAGAAATTACTAAATACCCAGATTCTTTATTTGTTACTTCTAAATTATATTCGTTAGAACTACTAGGTAAATGTTGTATTTTATTTTCTAATATGGTTTCAGATTTATCTTTTTTTACTAAATCTATAGCTTTTCTATAATTATCATCATCTTTTATGATAACCACTTTTTTTGGTAAATCTAATTTATATTCAGATGAGTGAGATATTATATCTAAGATTCTATTATCATCTTTTTCCACTAAAGACGTTGTTTTGAAGTTAAATATAGGTTCTGCTTCTTTTAATTCATGAAGTTCAACTGGAGATTCTTTAATTGAAATTAATAAATTAAAATACTCATTATTAGGTTTTAATTGTTTTTTTATATTTGATATCCATGTATAATATTTAACCCCCATTATCTTAAGTAAATTTATTTTTGAGCTATATGATATTGAATTATCTCCTAAAATATTATTTAATGTTTCTGTATATTTAAAATTAGAAAAATATACTCCAGCTGTATTATTAATATCATATAAAAGACTCCTAGAATAATTAATGGATTCAAATGTTATTTTTAAATTGGCTATTTGTGGATCATTTATATTAGAAAAATATAAATCGTTTTCTAAATTGGTAATAAAAAATCTATAGTTATTTGTATCTTTTAAATTTTCTATCTTATAAGCTAATTCTGGTTTTTTATTTATGAATATATTATTTAGGTAAGATAAATTTTGAATGTTTAAAATAATAATTTCAAATACAATTAGTATTGAAATATAAATATTAATTGTATTTTTTTTATTCTTATTAGAGAATACCTTAGAGCTCTGCTCTAGGGTTTCAGAGGTTAAGTGGGCATAGCCACCGCTCCCTTCCTCTTGTGGGGTGGAGATCTTAAATTTATTATCTATATCTATATCTGTCTTTGTTCTAATTAGATAATAAATAGTAAAAGAAAATATAATAAAAATTAAAAAAGTCTGATTTAGAGAGCTATACATAAATATTAATGATTTAAAAGTTAATTCTTCTCCCATTTGTGAAACTATATAGCTATTTATACTTTCTAATAATTTAGACGAATTAAAAAATAAATAAACATAAATAGATAGAAATAATATAAAAAATACACCTAAAATTTTATTTACATTTTTAATACTTTTTTCTTTAGCAAATAAATCTATTCCAAATGCTATAAACAAAGAAAAAATAAATTCTGAAAAAATGACAAATTTTATGGGATATCTTAAAATTTTAAATAAAGGAAAGTAATCGTAAAATAATTTAAAAAGGAACGTATTATTTCCCAAAGATAATAAAGTAAATAATATTAATAAAGTAAATAGTATATATTTTTCAATATCTTTTTTTTTATATATAAGATAATAAAAAGAGAAAAATAAAGATATTATACCAATATATAAATTGTAAAAAAGCATTCCGTTGCCACTTTCATTTTCTTTTTGATAAATTAGTTTAAATATAGACATATTTTCTGAAATATCAAATTTTCTTCCAAAAAAACTATTGAAAATAAAATTAAAAAGTTGTAGTGGTTTTAGTTCTAATGATGATGCTTGTAAATAAAAATTACTACTAGTTCTTTCAGTATATTTTAAAAAATCTTGTAGAGGAATTATAGCTACAGATAAAACTAATCCAGATAATATTAAAACAAAAGATATGTTGAGTATATTTTTAAAATTTAAATTATTTCTAAAATCCTTTGAAAAAATAATTTTTAGTAAATAATAAAAAGCTAAGAACATAATAGTATAGTAAAAAAAGTCAAATCTTACTGATATCTGTAAGATTGAAAAAATACTTAAAAAAAATAAATTGTTAAATGAAATTTTATTTAAAGATTTTTCTAAAAATAAAAATATAAAGGGGATATAAGAATATCCTGCAAGCATACTATGAACGCTACTTAATTCAAAAGCAAAACCATTAAGAGAAAAAATAACACCACCTATAAATGATGATTCAGTACTTAGTTCTTTATTTTTACACAATAAATACATTCCATAGAAAGCTATAAAATAATGAATTACTGTATATATTGAAAATGCTTTAAAAAAAGGTATAAAATAAAATAACCATAAGAAAGGATATAAAATAGGTTCATATAGCCAAGAAATAGGTTGTCCAGAAGAAAAACTTTTCATTAAAAAGGGCGTGTCACCACTTTTAATTATTTCAAAAAGTTTTGTTATTAAGGGTAAATCTAGTTTTAATGTATCTAATAAATATAATGAGTTATCTAAAAATAAAATAGGATAAAATAAAATACCTAATATTATTAGATAAATAAAAGGTATTTTTAATTTTTCTAGCATTTTCTAGTTTTTAGTTTGATATATGTATGGCTTTTCCTAATGCGGCTTCTGCCGCTTCCATAATACTTTCTGGTAAAGTTGGATGTGGATGAATTGTTAGTGCTAAATCTTCAGCTGTTGCACCCATTTCTATAGCTAAAGCACCTTCGCTTATTAAGCTAGAAGCCTCGTGTCCTACTATATGAATACCTAAAATATTTTCAGTATCTTTATCTATAATCAATTTTACAAATCCATCACTTTCTCCACTAGCTAATGCTTTACCTAAAGCTGCAAAAGGAAATTTACCTATTTTAAAATTTAAATTTTTTTCTTTTACTTCTTTTTCTGTTAATCCGACACTAGCTATTTCTGGATCTGTGAAAATTACTGCAGGCATAGCATAAAAATCCATTTCAGATTTATGACCAGCAATAACTTCGGCAGCTACAATCCCTTCTTTAGAAGCCTTATGAGCTAACATATATCCACCAGCAATATCTCCAATAGCATAAATATTAGGAATATTAGTTTCTTGTTTTTTATTTACTTTTATAAAACCTCTTTCCATTTCGAGCCCTAGATTTTCAAAACCCATATCTTTATTATTTGGTCTTCTTCCTACTGTTACCATTACATAATCAGCATCTAAAAATATTTCTTTGCCATCTTTATCTTCTACTATAACCTTAACATTATCACCATTTATACTAGCTGATTTAGCTTTTGTTTCTAACATAAATTCAGCTCCTTTTTTCTTTAACTTTCTGGTTACTAAAGCGACAAGATCTGCATCTGCGGTTGGTAAAATAGAAGGGGTTGCTTCAACTACTGTTATTTTAGCTCCTAATTTTGCAAAATAAGTACCTATTTCCATACCTATATAACCACCACCTATAACAACTAAATGCTTAGGTAGTTTATTAAGAGACAAAGCTCCTGTAGAGCTTAATATTTTTTGTTCATCAAATTTGAAACCATTTATTTCTATAGGAGTTGATCCTGTTGCAATAATTGCATTAGTAAATTCAACCATAGTTTTATTACCAGAAGAATCAGTTACTTCAATATGATTTTTATCTTTAAAAAAAGCAGTCCCATACATATGTTGTACTTTATTTAATTTAAATAAACTTCCAATTCCATCAGTAAGTTTTTTTACAGTTTTATTTTTCCAAGCTTGTAATTTATCCATATCAATAAGATTATCATCTAAAGATAATGAAAACCCCATATCTTTTGCTATATGAAATTTATCCATCATACTTGAAGCGTTTATTAGAGCCTTTGACGGTATACAACCTATATTAAGGCAAACTCCACCTAATTTTTCTTTTTCTATAACTAAAACTTCTTTACCTAATTGTGCTAATTTTATGGCACAAACATAACCACCAGGTCCAGCACCTATTACTATATTTTCAACTTTTTTAATTTCCATAATCGCTCACTTTGAAATTAATTCTTATTATGTATTAGATATTTTACACCTTTTATATACTAAGTAAAAACTATTTAATATGTGTTAAAAATTTTTATTATATAAAGTAAAATTAAATTAAAAACATTACAAAAATTAAATTTTTTTGAAAAGACTAGACATAAAAAACTAATTGTTAAAAAAACTTGATATAATGCTTTTTCGTTGAATAAATTTAAAAACTTTTTTAGGCTTATACCTAAAATAGGAGTTGGTAAACGTAGTAAATAACTTCGTATCCAACATTATTCTTTATAAAAATAATAATTAAGGTAATTTTGATGTTAGCTGATACAGTTTTTTTTATGATATTTTCTACAGTAGCTATAGCTTCTGCTGTAATAATGATAACTAGAAAACACCCTTTATCAGCTGCGGTATCTTTAGTAGTAACTTTTATTTCTCTTTCAGGTTTATATGCTTTATTATCTGCAAAACTTCTATTTATCATACAAATATTAGTTTATGCAGGAGCTATAATGACTTTAGTTATATTCTCTATAATGTTGTTGAATGTTCAAGAAGAAGATTTACCAAATGAAGGAAATATAGCTCAGAAAACAGCTTTTTCAGTATTTTTATTAATACCTATTTTACTACTAATACTTAAGGCAGTGAGTATAATACCAACTGGAGATTTCCCTGTAGTTACTGAAAAATATAGTGATATACATGAAATAGGTATATTTTTATTTACAAAATATACCTTCCCATTTGAAGTTGTTTCTATTCTTTTATTGATAAGCTTAGTGGGTTCAGTTGTTTTAGCTAAAAGAAAAATTTAATCGAGGTAAAAAATATGATAGGTTTGCAACCTTATCTCTTAGTAAGTGCAGTCTTATTTTTTATAGGTGTGGCTGGTTTCTTAACTAGAAAAAATATCTTTATTGTTTTCATGTCAATAGAACTTATGCTCAATGCTGTAAATCTAAGTTTTGTAAGTTTTTCAAGGTTTTTTGGTGATTTACAAGGTCAAGCTATAGTGTTTTTAGTAATAGCTGTAGCAGCGGCAGAGGCTGCATTAGGTTTGGCAATAGTAATACTAATGTTTAAAAACAAAGAATCTTTAAATGTTGATGATTTTAATTTAATGAAAGGGTAAAAATATGTTAGATGAAAGTTTATTACCCTTAATTCCACTATTTCCTCTTGCAGGAGCCTTTATTTCAGGTTTATACTCATTATCAAAACATAATTCTGAAGAAGGACCAAATAAAAAACTAATTGCTACTATTTCTTGTTTAGCTCCAATAGCTGCATTTATTTTATCTGCTTTATTTTTCTTAGATTTATCGGGTAAAGAAGAAACAGCAAGATTTTTTTCTTATTCCTTATTTGATTGGATAAATTCTGGTAGATTAAATGTTAATGCTGAATTTTATTTAGATCCTCTTTCTTCTATGATGACTTTAGTAATAACCTTTATTGGTTCCTTAATTCATTTATATTCAGTTGGTTATATGGAAAAAGATAGAGGTTTTGGAAGATATTTTTCCTATCTTAATCTTTTTACTTTTTCTATGTTAATGCTTGTATTAGGTAAAAATTTCCCAATGATGTTTCTAGGATGGGAAGGAGTTGGTTTATGCTCTTACTTACTTATTGGTTTTTGGTTTAATGATAAAGAAAAAGCTATTGCAGGAAATAAAGCTTTTATAGCAAATCGTGTAGGTGATTTTGGCTTACTAATGGGAATGTTTCTTATTTTCTGGGCTTTACAAGGTAAAACTACTAATGCTTTAGATTTTTTTGCCATAAAAGATCATATAAAATTAATAGATCCTACACTAGCAACAGCTATAACTATGCTATTGTTTGTAGGTTGTATGGGTAAATCTGCTCAAATTCCTTTACACGTTTGGTTACCTGATGCTATGGCTGGTCCTACTCCTGTTAGTGCCTTAATACACGCTGCAACAATGGTTACAGCAGGAATATATTTGATTGTAAGATTAAATTTTTTATATTCTATGGCTCCAAATACTTTAGCTTTTATTTTATTAATAGGTGTTTTAACTGCATTTTTTGCTGCTACAGTAGCCATAACACAAAGCGATATTAAAAAAGTTTTAGCGTATTCTACTGTAAGTCAATTAGGTTTTATGTTTATTGCTGTTGGATCTGGAGCCTATGTTGCTGCCACATTCCATCTATTTACACATGCTTTTTTTAAAGCTCTTTTATTCTTAGGTTCTGGTAGTGTTATACATGCTATGAGTGAAGAACAAAATATTTGGAAAATGGGTGGATTATTTTCTAAAATGAAAGTAACAGCTATTACTTTTGGAATTGGAACTTTAGCTATTGCTGGTATACCTCCTTTAGCTGGTTTTTTTAGTAAAGATGAAATTTTGTGGAAATTATGGGAAACAGGTAACACAGTAGCTTATGGATTAACATTATTAACGGCTGGTTTAACAGCTTTTTATATGTCTAGATTATTTTTTCTTACTTTTTCTGGGGATAAAGTAAGACATGAAGATCATCATGTAGTTGAACATATTCATGAATCTCCTATGCTTATGACTTTACCATTAATTATTTTAGCTATAGGTTCTTGTTTAGTAGGTTTTTTGGGCATACCTCATAATAGTATGTTTGAATCTTGGTTAGAACCAGTTATATCTACAACTCACAAGGTTGCTGAAGTTCATACAGAAGATTCTATGGAATATATTTTAATGGCTTTATCAGTTGTAGTTGCTGTAATAGGAATTTCTTTTGCCTATGTTCTTTATGTAAAAGATAAGTCAGGTAATTTAGTAAAAAAATTAACTGGAAAAACTTTATTCAATATATCTAATAATAAGTGGTTTTTCGATGAAGTTAATCAAAAAATATTAGTTACTCCTATTATAAAAGTTTCTGATTATTTCTTATTTAGATTTGTAGAAAAGATTCTAATAGATGGTTTAGTAAATGGAACTGCTAAATTTTATAGTGCCATGTCTTACGGTTTTAGAGATATATCTACTGGTAAATCAAGAAATTATGCTTATTTTATGATAATAGGTTTAATAATTATGTTTTCATATGCTATTTTAAAATAATAAGTTATTATCTAAAAAGCTCAGATATTTTTATATCTGAGCTTTTTTATTTTTATTATAGAATAACTGAAAGCTATGCTCTTGGTTTCAGGAAATTCAATCTACTCCTTCTGAGTTGATATACACAAGAGGAGTTAAATTCATTATTTTTCGAAAGGAGCTTCTTCTAAATAAGCTTTTATAGTATTATCTACTGATTTTTTTTCTCTTATTAAAAAATCTTCTATAGCTAATTTAAAGCTTTTGTCTAAAATATAATGAGAGCTATAAGTATAATTAGGTAAAAAGCCTCTAGCTAATTTATGATCTCCCTGAGCACCAGCTTCAAACAAAGAAAAGCCGTTATTTATACAATATTCTATGGCTTGATAATAACAAACTTCAAAGTGTAAACATTTTTGTTCCTCAAATGCTCCCCAATACCTACCATATAAATGAGAACCTTTTTTTAGATTCAAAGTACCTGCAATATATTCATTATTCTTTTTTACCATCACCAAAAGTAAATTTTCTTTTAAATTATCTAATAAATAATAAAAAAATTCTAAGTTAAGATAAGGGCTACCCCATTTTCTTGAATAAGTATGAGTGTATAAATCAAACATTATTTCTAAATGTTCTTTTTTTATAAGATTACCTTCTAAAACTTCTATTTCCAAACCTTCATTGGCTTGTTTTCTTTCCCTTTTTAATTGATTCCTTTTTTTGGAATTAAACTTAGCTAAAAAATCATCAAAATTTTTATAATTATTGTTTTTCCAATGAAATTGGTATGTGAATCTTTTCATAAAACCAAATTTTTCTAATTTATTTTGCTCTTCTTCAGTTAGAAATAAAAAATTTATTGAAGAAACTTGTAGTTGCTCTCCTAGCATTATTAAGGCTTCTATAAGAGAATTAAATATATTATCATCATATTTTTTCATTAAAATTCTTTTTCCTGTAGCAGGTGTAAAAGGAACTCCAACCACTAATTTAGGATAAAAATTAACTCCATTTCTAGAATAAAAATCAGCCCAAGCCCAATCAAAAATATATTCTCCATAAGAATGAGATTTTAAATAAACTGGTAAAAAACCCAATATTTCTTGATTTTCTATATAAAAAATATAAACAGGAGACCAACCACTATATGTCCCAATACAATTAGTTTCTTCCAAACCTAAGAGAAAATCATAATCTAAAAATGGGTTGTTTTCTTCTACAATTTTTTGAAAAGTAACTTTATTTATATTTTTTATAGATCTTAAGACTACAATATTTTCATTTTTTAACTTTTTTATATTAAATTTATTATTCATTTTTTAATAACCCTATGGTTGTTTTATTTAAGATTTATTATAATGATTATATCTTAGTATTTTAATTTGCATTTTTTTGTTTCTTTTTATGGATATAGATATAGGTCAGTTAAGATTTTTCACCAAGGTTGCTGAAAAGGCACCTAGGGGATTAAGACTTTTATTATTTAAGCCTAAAGGAACAAATCAAGAAAAACTTGTATTTATAGTAAAAACTGCATCAGAAGATTTAGAAAAACTAGCTCTATCAAAAATGACTTGGATTATTGAAAAAATTCCAGCAAATCCAAGAATAATAGCAGTAAGATTTTTAGTTTTACCAGATGGAGCTAAAGATTTTTTCAAAAGTGAAGCTGGTTTAATTATTACTGAAGATAAAGATATAAAATCTTTAGAAGCATTGGCGAATCAAAGAGGAGTAGAAATTTACTTTTTTTCTGAAGAACCAGAATTTCACTCAAAAATAGAACTCCCAACTACACCTAGAATGTTATCTACAGCTAAAAAATTTTTTGAAGAAGCTGTTAGTATAAGAAATGCTAGAAGTTTAAATAAATCTGAAACTTTATCAGATCTTGATATGAAAAATGCTATTAAAACTAAAGAACATCCTTCTATAAAAAAAGAAGAATTAAGAACTTCTATAAAAGATAAAGAAAATACAGTAAATCTAAGTAATATTATTGAAACTAAAAAAGAACCAGAAATATTAAAAAATGATAAACTAACAATAACAGCTGAAGAATTAGCTAAGACAATTCCTCCTGAAATAATGAAATCTGGCTCATCAGGATTAACTATGGAAGATTTAAAGAATGCAGTTTCTTTACCTCCAAATAAATTAACAGCAGAAGAATTGGCTAAAACAATACCACCAAAATCATCTAAAAATGATTCAAATAGTAGTTTAACTATGGAAGATTTATTTAAAAGTGTTCCTGCAAACTCACATAAATCAGAATCTATAATTAATAAATTAAATTTAAATCAAACTTCAAAAGAACCAGAAAAAACAAGTCCATCAAATTTAGCTTTTGATCTTAGTGCGTTAGATGGTTTAGATTTTTTTGGAGAAATAAAAACTTCAGAGCCTGTTAGCCAACCAGAATCTAAAGAAAATGATTTTTTATCAAATACATTTTCTTTTAATAATCAAACAAAAGTTCAAGAAAATGTTATATCCACACCTTCATCAAGTTCTTTTACTCAGGAATCAGCTATAAATAATAATTTAAATGATAGTAAAAAGATAAATCTTGATGAAATAAACAAAACTCAAGATTTGTTATCTATGTTAAAACAAGAAGGTGGCTTTTCTGAAATATCTGAAATAAATACATTATATTCTAAGATTACACCATCTCCTGATAATTTACTTTCTGAACTAAAAAATGAAGAAACTCCTTTACCAAAGAATGATATAGTTCCAAAATCTGAAAGCTTTCCAAGCATTAAAGATAAATTATCTGATACAGGTAAATTAAATATTCATCAAAATACTTTTAAAGTATCTCAAGAAGAGCATAAATCTTTACTTTCAGAATTGATGTCAGAACCAACTCCTTTACCAAAAGATAATATAGTTCCTAAATCGGAGAGTTTTGCTAATCCAATAAAATTAGAAAATAAAAATAGTTATAATCCATCGGTTAATATACCTAATAAACCTAGAAATCTAGAGCAACCTTCTCCAAAAAATTTGGAAGAAAATAATGAATCAGATCCAAGTGAGAATATATCTGTAAAAGATGCTCCGATAAATCTTTTTTCTAATAATAAGCCATTATTAAAACCCCCTCCAATAAATAAACAACCTATAGTTTTACCAAATATAAATTCCTCTGTGCCTCAGCCTTTGAAACCTAATAGAACTGATATACAGTTTAATTTACCTATAAATGAACCTGTAATAAATAATAAAAATGACTCTTCACCAGATTTAAATATTAATATTAATGATAGTAAAAAAATTATTGATACAGAAATAAATAAAAAACAAGAAATTTTACCTAGTTTAAATCAAGATATTAATTCTTTATATAAACAACCTAATATTATAGGAGATAATTTATTATCTGAATTAAAACAAGAATTTACTCCTTTACCAGATATACAACCTATTGTTAAATCTGAATCATTTACAATAAATAAACAAACTGAGTTTCAAGCTCCTCTTTTATCTGAGCTTATGATGGAATCAACACCTTTAAAAACGTCAACAGGTGATACAACAAACTTAGCTAAAGCAATAGAAGAAAATATTATAGTAAAACCACTAACTATAGAAGATATTCAAAATAAAAAAGATATAAGTCCCGATGATTTAATGAGAGTTTTAGGAGATCTCTAATTTAAACATTAATTTAGTTTAAGGATTGGTTAAGCTTATTTACTTTTATTGATAAAATTATATGTATTATCAGGTTATTTTTTAATTATGAGGTTATAACGTGTCTGCTGTAGAATCTAATAATAAACTAGGCTTTTGGTTAAAAGAAGAGCATCTTATATTACAACAAACTATTAGAAATTTTGCTGAAAAAGAAATAAAACCTTTAGCAAATAAAGTTGATGAGGAAAGTTATTTCCCATTAGATAATTTTAAAAAACTTGGAGAAATGGGTTTTTTAGGTCTTAATATTCCAGAAGAATATGGTGGTGCAGGTGCCGATACTATGTCTTATGCTATAGCGGTAGAAGAAATAGGAAGAGCTTGCGGTTCTACTGGTTTATCTTATGCAGCACATGTTTCTTTAGGGACAGCTCCATTTTATTTATTTGGTAATGATGATCAAAAGAAAAAATACTTACCTAAATTAGCTACAGGAGAATGGATAGGAGCTTGGGCTTTAACTGAACCTGGTGCAGGCTCAGATGCTGCTGGTCAAAAAACAACTGCTGTTTTAGATGGAGATAGTTATGTTCTTAATGGAACAAAAACTTTTATTACTAATGCTCTATATGCAGATTCTTTTATAATTATGGCTATGAGTGATAAAAGTAAAGGGAATAGAGGTATAAGTGCTTTTGTTGTTGATAAAGGTACTGAAGGTTTTAAAATAGGTAAAACTGAACATAAAATGGGTATGAAAGGTTCTCCTACCTCTCAACTTATATTTGAAGATTGTAGAATTCCAAAATCTAGTATTTTAGGAAAAGAAGGTGAAGGTTTTATACAAGCTTTAAAAACCTTAGATGGTGGAAGAATAAGTATTGGATCATTGGCTTTAGGTATTGCTCAAGCTGCTTTTGAAGCTGCTTTAAAATATGCAAATGAAAGAGAGCAATTTAATAGTAAATTATCTAATTTTCAATCTATACAAAATCATTTAGCTGATATGGCAACAGAAATTCATGCTGCTAGATTAATGCTCTATCATTGTGCTTGGTTAAAAGATAATAAAATGTCATTTACTAAAGAAAGTGCAATGGCTAAATTATATGCTTCAGAAGTTTCTAGTAAAGTTACTAATTTAGCTATACAAATACATGGTGGATATGGTTATATAAAAGAATTTCCTGTAGAAAGATATTTAAGAGATGCTAAATTAACTCAAATAGGCGAAGGAACTTCAGAAATACAAAGGTTAGTTATAGCAAGGAATCTTTTAAAAGAGTTAGTCTAATTTTTATAAACTAAAAAGCACTTATATAATTTATATAAGTGCTTTTTATTATTTAAAATAATAAATTAAAAGTTTTCGGATATTAGTTTACCTAAAGCTTTTCCTTTTGTTTGTGTTTTAACTGAAAAAACAGCCCCAACTACAGGGAAAATACCAGCAGAACCAATATGACTATTAGAAGCTAAAACTTCTATATTAGACACTGAATAATCCCAGGCTATAACACTTCTACCTACAGCTTTATCCCAATTTTTTTGTTCCATTCCTACTTGGCAAGCTTGAAAAAAAGCTAATTTAAGATTTTTACTAACTTTGCTAGTTTCAATATCTCTATAAGAAACATATCCTTCTGGACTATCTTTACTTTCTATAGTTATTATATCCCCTTCACCACCATGGCTTAAGGTTACTACACCAGCTGCTTTTTGATCATACAGAGCATTTTTAAAATCATCTGTAGTCATTTCATCATCTACTATAACTGTATAACCTTTCATTCTTAGTTTTAAAATATCATCTTGAACTGCTATTTTATTAGTATCTCTCATTGCGATTTTATCAAATTTTCTTTCTAAACCATACATAAAATAGAAGTTTTGACCATTATCTTTACCAATAGGATTTAAAATTTTTCTACCTTCATTTGGAGCAAAAGGATCTTTAGTTTCTTTTTTTATTGATACAGAATCTTTATTATTTAAATTAGAAACAGTAGTTTTTTCTTCTGTTTTAGGAGAAATATTTTGTGTAGTTTTATTATCATTATTTACACTTTGAATACTATTAGTACTATTTACATTTATCGCCATTTTTTTGCTCGGTTTTTTATATGATAAAAATAATTATAACTTTATTTAAAAATAATTTCCATAAAAAAACCCCTAATTATAGGGGGTTTTTTTAAATCTTTTAGGATATTAGCATCCATCTTCTCCATTGCATAATGCTTGGAATTGTTGGAACATAATATCTGCTTTTTTCTTAGGATCTCCATCAACCATCCATTTATTCATGGTATTATCTGGGTTAGTTTTTTCAATTCCACCAGCAACATTATTTCTTACGCCAGCTTTATTTGCTAAAGCAAAAGCTTCAAACATATTAGAAGCTTTTCCAATAGATTTACCATTAACTATTAAATCTTTAGGTGGGTTAAATGTAACACTCATAGTTGACATTACATTTTTAAGCATATTAGGAGATAATTCTATACCTTTACTCTTTAATAATCTCTCTGCTGTTGCAAAATCACCTTTTTTCGCAGCTTCTTGAACTTGTTCCATTAAAGCTCTAGATGAAGGGTCAGATGCTAAAACACCTAATTTTTTCATATTTCTTTCATCGGAATTTTCTGTAGCATAATGAGGATCTAAATCTTTTTGATATCTGCTAAAAGTTTCATAAGTATGAGCTTGTCTAGCCGCTTCTTTAGATGTATCATTGACTCCTTTTGCTTTTTCAGGTATAAAAATATTTCCACTTTTAATTTCTTTTCCATTTGCAAATATTTTGCCTGTTTTTTCGTCAAATTGTCCAACCATAGTATGGTTACCTTCTTGAACTAAAATTTGACCTTTATTTTTTGCAATTAAAGCTCTTTCAGCTGGTGTAAATCCAGATGGTTTTATAGAAATACCAGTCCATTCTTTACCAGTATATTCTTTAAGTTTTTGAGGGTTAACTTTTGCCGTATCCGGTAATTTATTTCTAAATCCTATTTGATTTAGTGAATCTCCAACACAATGTGTTCTAGTTCTTGCTTGAAAATCACTATCATTTATTTGCATAACTCTGTTAACTGCTTGATTTCTTGCATTATCAGCAGCAGCTTGATTTCTTGCTACTTGAGCTCTACTATCACCATTATTATTAACATCTGCTCCTACAAATCTAGCTGCTCCAGCTATTCTAGGGTTACCTTCTGTTGCAGATCTAAGTAATCCACCCCAAAAGCCTTCTTGTTGTCTATTTTGAACATCTTGTTGATGAGCAGCATCTCTACCAACTCTTCCGAGACTAAATGCAGCTTCTATAGTAGCACTAAGTTTTCTATCAACAGGATCCATTTGAGATTTAACATAAGCTTGAGCTTTTGCTATTTGAGCATCATCAAGTGCAGCTCCCCCATTATTTCTAACAAAGGATTCTACTTCCTTCATCGTTGCACGTATTTCTTCAGGGGATAAATTTCCGTCATCAGCTCTTCTTGCATTTGCTCTTTGTGCAATCATATCAAGTTGAGACATTTGATTGCTCGAAAAACCTTGTATACTAGCCATATTTAAAACCTCGTTTAATTAAAGACTTTTTATCGTATTTTAATTTTAGTAAAAAACAAATAAAACTTGCTAAAAAAAATCAAATATATAAAAATTTTACCTAAGCTTTATTTTATATAAAAGTTTCTTTTTTTTATATTAACCAAATGTTAATTTATTAAACTAAATGTATATAAAATTTAAATAGAATTTAACTTTTGCCCTACTAAATAAAAAACCCTTATTATTTTAAGGGATAATTTAAAGTTGATTATTAAAAGTTATTATTTATATTATAGCTTTTTATTTTTATATTAGCATCCATCTTCACCTTTTATTAAAGCTTGTATTTGTTTTATCATTTCATTCGCATTATCTTGTAATCTTCCACCATCAGCTAATAAAAATTTATCCATAGTTCTTTTTGGATCTGTTTGTTCTAAGCCTCCTAAAACATTATTAATAGCACCAGGTGCTTTTTGTAATAATTGAAATGCTTCAAAAACATTAGATGCTGTACCTATTACTTTACCATTTTGATCTTTTAATTCTTTAGGTGGTGATATTTTAGCAGACATAGTATCCATAATATTTCTAAGCATAGCTGGTGAAAGTTCTATACCGTTTTTGGCTAATAAGTCTCTAAATTTATTTATATCTTTATCCATAGCAGCCTGTGCTATATCAGATAGTGCTTTTCTCGAAGAAGGGGCTTTATCTGCAAATAATACACCTAACTTTTTCATACTTCTTTGATCCTGATTTTCAGTTTTATAATGAGGATCTAAATCACTTTGATATTTACTAAAATCAGAAAAATTATGTGCCATTTTATCTATACTTTTATCAGAACTTACGACTCCATTCACTTTTCCTTGTATAAAAACATTACTTCCCTTAGTTATTTCTTTACCTTCTGCATATACTTTACCAGTTTTAGGATCATAAGTCCCTACCATTACATGTTTCCCAGATTCAACTAATATTTTCCCACCACTAGCCTGTAATAATTTTTTTTGAGCTGGTGTAAATTCTCCACCTTCTTTATTTACATTAATACCTGTCCAATCTTTTCCTGTTTCTTTTTTTAGTTTATTTGTATCAATTTTTTCTGTCGGAGCTAAATCATTTTTATAACCCAACTTTTCTAGAGCATCTCCAAAACAATGAGTTCTTACACTCTTTTGAAAGCTTTCTTGTTCTGTTCTAAGTATTTCTTGTTTAAAATTACTTCTAGTGGCATTTATTCTATTTTGTATTGCTTGTTGTTGAGATTGATTATTTCCTAAATTATTAACATCATCATTTGTAACAGCATTTCTTACTTTCCTATAAGCAGCTTTTGAAAATCTTGTTATTCCCCAATCATCACTATCCTCTTTAGACATACTACGATCAATTGCACCTAGCTTTCCTTCATTAGATTTTATTTTAGCTTGTTCTTGATCTCCAGCAGATTTTGCTGCTTTACCAAGTAAATCAAAACCTTGTGTAATTAATTTAGAAACAGTTGTATCTACTGTATCTATATTAGATGTTCCATATTTTTGTTGGACTAAGTTTTTTACATAGTTTTTTATAGCTTCTACATCATTCGTTCCAATATTTCCATTATTTTTATCTTGAAAAAAACTAGTAATTTTATTAGAAATATCATCTATTTCATCAGCTCTTATAACATTATCATTTTTTCTTGCATTTACAATACTATCTGCAATTTTATTTAATTGAGTGTATTGATTGTTATTCAATCTTAAGCACATGTTTTTACCTCTTTTTTTGTTAAGACTTATTACGGTATTTTATTTTTAGTAAAAATGAAATTAAACTTGCTAAAAAATAAATTTTAATTTAAAAATTTACCTAATCTTTAATTTATATAATCTTAGCTTATTTTTATATTAACTAAATGTTAATTTACTTTGCTGTTTATTTTTAATAAAGAAAATTTTTATAACAAAACTAAAAATCATCAAAACTAAAAATCATGCTAAAATAACTTTCAAATAAAATTTGAACAAAAATATTTTTTATTATTATTTTTAGGTAATGTTAATGGAACAATTAGATATATTTTCTACTCCACTTCCAGAAGTAAAAGAAGAAAAAAAAGAATTAAAAGAAAAATCTAAACTACACGCTTATTTAGATAGTTTGGTTTTAAAATATAAAAATCCTTCTTTTATAACAAATGATCCCATAAGATTTCCACATAGATATACTGAGCCAAAAGATCAAGAAATAATGGGCTTTATTGCAGCTATGATGGCTCAAGGTAAAAGAACTAAAATAGTTGAAAGTATAGAAAAAATAGAAACTTTAATGGGAAAAAAACCTTACGATTATATAGCTAATTTTAATTATGAAATTGAGAAAGAAAGATTTAAAGATTTTAGCCATTTTGCTTATAAAAATATATTAGGTTCGGAAATAGTTTGTATTTTTTATCTATTAAAGCAAGTAATACAAAAATATGGATCTTTAAAAGCTCTTTTTCTTGAAGGATTAGACCCTAAAACTCAGAAAAATTCTAAAGAAGCTTTAATTCATTTTACAAAAGTAATTTTTTCTCAAGAAGCACCACCAGATCCAGATATTGTTATAGATGGCAAAATAAAATCTTTATTACCTAGCCCAGAAAAAGGAAGTGCTTGTAAAAGACTTAATATGATGCTTAGATGGTTTGTTAGGAAAGATGATGTAGATTTGGGTATCTGGTCTGAAGTTCCTGCTTCTATGGTATTAATCCCACTTGATTTTCATGTTTCTAAATTATCAAGAGAATTAGGTTTAACTACTAGAAAACAAGATGATTGGGTTACAGCAGAGCAGATAACTGAGAGATTAAAAGAATTTGATCCTGAAGACCCATCTAAATATGATTTTGCTATTTTTGGAATGGGTATTTCAGGAGAAAAACCTTTTATTCCTTAAATATATTAGTGAGAAAAATAAAATGAGTAATAACGATTGGAAAGAAATTATTATAAATACAACTGTAGTTGTTGGAGAACTTTTATCTGAGTTTTTATTAGAAAATGGAGCAAAAGGTGTTGTTTTGGGAGAATGGGAACCAGAAAAGGTTTCTGAATATACCAAAGTAAAAGCTTATTTTCCTTTTGATTTTGATAAAGATAGTGAATTAGAAGAAAAAATACAAGATTTATTTAAAACTTATATAGATTCTGGATTAAATACAGGTGCTAAAGAAATAACTTTTAATACTGTAAAAGAAGAAGATTGGGCAAATAGTTGGAAACAATATTTTCATACTTTAAAAATAGGCAATCATACTATCATAAAGCCTCTTTGGGAAACTTATGAAAAAAAAGAAACTGAAATAGTTATAAATTTTGATCCTGGTATGGCTTTTGGAACTGGTTCTCATCCATCAACTAAATTATGTATGGAAGAATTAGAAGAAAGGTTTTTTCATAATAATGATATTGATAAAAAAAACTATAATATTTTAGATTTAGGTACAGGTTCTGGAATACTTTCTATTCAATTAGCCTTAATGGGATTTGAAAAAATAACAGCTGTAGATAATGATATTGTGGCTGTAAAAGCTTCAGAAGAAAATTTTAAATTAAATGATTTATCTATAAAACTTTTACATGGTAGTACAAATGTTTGTTCTGATGAATATGATTTTATTGCTGGAAATATTTTGGCAGAAATAATAGAAATGCTTTCTGAAGATATTAGTAAAAAGTTAAAAAAAGGTGGTTTATTTATGGGTTCTGGAATAATCAACCATAAAAGACAGGATGTTATAAATAAATTAACTTCTTTGGGTTTAGAACTTATAAAAGAAACTAATGATAAAGATTGGGTAATGCTTTTATTTAAAAAATAATTTTTTTTGATAAAGTTATTCTCCATAATTTAAATCCATCTTAAACAAAATTTAAGAAATATTTTAGTGTATAATACTATATATAAATTAAATGCTATTTTTATCTAAATAAGGTATTATGTCAGGAATTAATAATTTAGGAAGCACAGCTCCCATAAACAGTCCTTACTCACCTTTTGATACTTCAAGACAAGTACAAAATTTTAGTCAAGGTACTCAGCAAGAGAATGCACCTTATTTCTCTAATGATGCTTACACTGTAGATAATACTTCAAAAGCATTTGATAAAGCTATGGCAAGATTAATGGGTAAACCTATTTTTGATAACCCTCCTTCTCAAACAGAAGGTTTAAGAGCTAATCAGCCTACTTCTCCTTCTTTACCTGCAAATGTTTCTCAAGAAGAAATTAATTGGGCTTTAGATCTTGAACAAAAAGCTAAAAATGGCTATCAACCAACTCAGCAAGAAACACAAGCTTATGCTAATATTTCTAATAAATTAGCTGCAGCACAACAACAAAAAACTGCTCCTACTTCACAAACACAACAACCACAAGGTTTACCTGCTGGAATTAGTCAGCAAGAAGTACAATGGGCACTAGATTTAGAAAATAAAATAAAAGGTGGTTATCAACCTAGTGATCAAGAGAAACAAGTGCATCAAGCTTTAGCTCAAAAATTAGCTGCAGCACAACAACAAAAAACTGCTCCTGCTCAGCAAACACAACAACCACAAGGTTTACCTGCTGGAGTTAGCCAGCAAGAAGTACAATGGGCATTAGATTTAGAAAATAAAATAAAAGGTGGTTATCAACCTAGTGATCAAGAGAAACAAGTGTATCAAGCTTTGGCTCAAAAATTAGCTGCAGCACAACAACAACAAGTTGCTCCTGCTCAGCAAACACAACAACCACAAGGTTTACCTGCTGGAGTTAGCCAGCAAGAAGTACAATGGGCATTAGATTTAGAAAATAAAATAAAAGGTGGTTATCAACCTAATGATCAAGAGAAACAAGCCTATCAAGCTTTAGCTCAAAAATTAGCTGCAGCACAACAACAACAAGTTGCTCCTGCTCAGCAAACACAACAACCACAAGGTTTACCTGCTGGAGTTAGTCAGCAAGAAGTACAATGGGCATTAGATTTAGAAAATAAAATAAAAGGTGGTTATCAACCTAATGATCAAGAAAAACAAGCTTATCAAGCTCTGGCTCAAAAACTTGCTTCAGCTCAACAAGAAGGAATAAGAACTGGAAATAAAGTTAGCCAACAAGAAGTACAATGGGCATTAGATTTGGAAACAAAAATAAAAAATTCTAATTATAAACCTAATGCAGAAGAAACCGCTAAATATCAAGATATAGCTAACAGAATACAAACACAAGGATTAAGTAATAATGCCGCTCAAAATAATAAAGATTGGCAAACTTGGAGTCAACCATTCCAAGTACCACGTTCTTTATTTCAAACAGCACCTAGAGTTATAGAAGTTCCATCTTCTTTAAGAAATTCTGCACCTAAATTGCCAACATATACAGGAGTTAACCAAGGGCCTACTATACAGCCTACATCACAAGGTGGAGCTCCAAATAAAAATGAAATTGATTGGGCATTACAACTTGAGAAAAAAGTAAAAACTAATTATAAGCCAACACAAGCAGAAATTGCTCAATATAAAGATATTTCAGATAGATTAAAATCTTCTTACGTTGCTTAATAACTAAGATAATAAGAAACAACTAGTTTTATAACTAGTTGTTTTTTTATGAGTATATTTATCTGTTAATTTTGAATAAGTCAGATTAAATCTATTTAATTTAACATAGTACTATATATAAAAATGCTTTACTTATAAAATTAAGCACGTTATAAAATTTATATTTAAAAAATAAAAATGAAAGTAAAAGTAAAATCAAATACTAATATTGCTTTAGTAAAATACTGGGGGAAAAAAAGTGATAGATTAAAAACCCCTTTAAATAATAGTATTTCTATGACTTTAGATAATCTCTATACTACCACTTCAGCAGAATTAATAGATGATGATAAAGATATTATTTTTTTTAATGGTAAAGAAGCTAATAAAGATACAAAAATAATAAAATTTATAGATCTTTTCAGAAGAGATTTTAACTTAAATAATAAAAAATTAAAAATAGAAACTCAAAATAATTTTCCTACGGCTTCAGGTTTAGCAAGTTCTGCATCAGGGTTTTCTGCACTTAGTCTAGCAGTTTCAAAAGCCTTTGGAATAGAATTAACTCAAAAAGAATTATCTATATATTCAAGATTAGGCTCTGGTTCTGCGAGTAGATCTATTTTTGGTGGTTTTGCTGAATGGTTAAAGGGAGAAAAAGAAGATGGTTCTGATTCTTATGCTATACAATTGGCTGATGAAAAATATTGGGATATAAATATGATTGTTTGTATAGTAGTTCAAGATAAAAAAGATAAAAGTTCTACTGATGGTATGAAAGAAACTGTAGAAACTTGCCCTTTTTATCCTATTTGGTTAGAAACTATAGATAATGATTTAAAAAATGTTAGAGAAGGAATTATAAATAAAGATCTTGAGAAAATAGGCTTAACTATGGAGCATAATTGTCTAAAAATGCACTCTACAATGTTTACTACACAGCCCTCTATAATATATTGGAAGCCAAAAACTTTAGAGATTATACACTTAGTAAAAGAGTTAAGAAAAAATGGATTAAACTGTTATTTTACTATAGATGCAGGAGCTAATGTTAAAATATTATCTGAAAATAAAGATACAAATAAAATAGTTTCCTTTTTATCAAATTATTTGGAAAAAGAAAATATTATAGTTTGCTCTGCTGGAGAAGGAACTCAAGTCATTTAAACTAGTATAAAAATAAATGTTTTATTTTTATAAATTACTTAAGACACTTGCCAAATTATTAGATAAATCTATATCTGGCAAGCTTTCAGCAGGATCTATTTGTGCCGATTTAACAGGTTCATTATATTCATAGATTAATTCTTCTTCAGATTTTTCTCCATCCCATGTTTGAAATACTTTATTTCCATTTTTAAAATTTATACCTATTGAAACAGGCATAATTATTTTACCAATTCTTTTAACATATAATTTTACTTGATATTTATTACTTATTTTAGTTTGAGTTATTTTGGTTATAGCATAATCCAATCTTTTATTTTCTCTAACTAATTGATCAAAAAAAGAATCTAATTTCTTTGAAGATTTTTCTTCTAAGATATTTTCAAAATTATCTGTATTAATAAAAGAATTTGCATATTTTACTAGAATTTCTTTTAAAGAATCTGTTAAAACTTTTCTTCCTAATCTATATTCTAATAATTTAAAAATTTGAGCTGATTTACCTTTTTCTATGGTATTTTCCCAATCAAAATCAGTGTTTTTTATATTATCAACCTCTTGTAATACTTTAGTATTAAAACCCGTTTTAGCTGCATTTATATATTGTTTTATATATTTATTAAAAGTATCATTATTTACATTTTTTTCTTTTATATAGCTATTAGCTAAATAAAGACTTGCACCAGACGTAATCCATTTAGGATACAAACCAGATTCTCCAATATAATAACCAAAATATTGTTGTGCTATAGTATAAGCTAATTCCCATTTTAATTTAGTTTCAAACTCTTTAAAATTATCATACTTTTCATAATTTTGATTTAAAATAATAAAATTATTATTAGCATAAGCTGGTTTTATTGCTGAATTATTAGGTAAAATATTAATTTGTTTATAAGGATACATACCTAACTTTTTATAATAAAAACTTATTATTTCTTTTGCGGAATCTATAATATCTTTGTTAAACTTATAGGCTTTATTATTTTTATAATAAACCTTTAAATTTAAGCCTTCTGCTAGTTTTTCTGAATCAGATGAAATATAATCACTTATTAATAAAGAAAAAGCTCTTGTATTATTCATTTTATAGGTTATTTTCTTATCACCTGTAGCTTTAATTTTTTCAGAATTTATTTCTATCCCAGAGGATAATGCAAATTCATCATCATCAGTTGTTACAGTTACTTGATAATCTGATGAGATAAAATCTTTTTTTTGCCAAATTCCATTTTCAAAATTTATTATTCTTGGATACCAAGCTGAAATAGTTAAATTATTTATATTATCATCTAAAAAAGTGATATTATTTATTTTTGCTATATTATTAACTTCAAATCTTATTTTTAATATTATAGATTCATTTGGTAATAATTTATTAGCCAAAGTAACTTGATAAACAGTTTTATCTTCTATATCTTTGCCTAAATATTTATATCTATAAAAACTAGAAGGTAATATAACTCCATCTAAATTAGTTACTTCATTTATATCAATTCTAGTATCATAACTATTATTTAAACCTAAATATAAATAAATTTTATCTAAATCTTCTTTTGAATTGTTAAATATAGTAATTTCTTCATTACCTATCAAATGCCTTTGTCTAGATTGTACCTTAAGATCTATTTTATAATCATTTGTATTTGCAAAAACATTAGCATCAAATAAAAATAAAATTATAACCAGAAATATTAATACTAATTTTTTACTTGAATAATTTATTTTCACTTATAACAGCTCTCTATTTTGATTAACCAGTTACAGTAAATCTATCTACTAAAGCTTTTAATTTATTAGATTCAGAAACCATATCTTTAACAATATCATTCTGTTCTTTTGTTGACAATGAAGTTGCATTGCTTATACTTAGTAAATCTTCTGAAGAAGTAGATATTCTAGAAATATTTTCAGCCTGAGATTTTGTTGCAATTGAAATTAAGTTTGAAAGATTAGTAAAACTTTCAACTACATATTTAACCTGTTCACTATTAGCAGATTGTTCTTTTAGCGAAATAACAACATCAGAAACAATTGTATTCATTTCTTCTATTGCTCTCATTATTTGCTCATTATTTTGTGTTTGTAGTTTAGTATTTCTATTAACATTACTAGTTGTTATTTTTACTTCATTTATTTCATTAACAACATTATTGGCTTTTTCCATTTGTAAGATATAAGATTCTTTTATATCCTTTAATGATATTGTTATATTATCAACATTATTTATAATTTCGTAGAAAGAAACTCCAGTTTTATCAGTTAATTCTTTACCATTTTTTATTTGAAAAGAAGAGTTATTAATAGATTCAACAGCTACATTCATAAGTTCTCTATTATAGTTTATATTGGTTTGTATTTCTTTTGTAGCTAATTGTGTTTTTTCAGAAAGTTTTCTTATCTCTGATGCTACAACAGAAAAACCTTTTCCATGTTCTCCTGCTCTTGCTGCTTCTATTGCTGCATTTAAAGCTAATAAATTTGTTTGATCTGCTATATCACTAATTATTTCTATTATTTGCTCTATTTGTGAAGAACTTTTATCTAATTCATTTATCTTTTCAGATGATATGGTAATCATTTCAACTATATTTTCTATCCCAGTTATAGTTTCAGCGACAATATCTCGACCTAATTTAGCAGAGTAATTTGCTGTTTCAGATAAATTGTAAATATCATTAACTTTATTTGAAGTTTGATTCATAGAGTAAGCTAATTCATCTATAACTGTAGTAGATTTTTCTAAAGTATCAGATATTTCGGTTATTCCTGAAGAAATAATTTCTATAGATGAAGTTATTTCAGATACAGTATTAGAAGTTTCAAGTACTACTTGATTCATAATTTCTGATTTTTCAACAATTTCATTTAAGTTTTCTACAACACTATCTATTGTTTGCGTCATTTCTTCCGATGCAGATACTTGTTCTTGAGTTGTAAATTCTATTTCATCAGAAGTAGAGCTTATTTCTAAAAGAGCATTAGAAACATTTTGAACTATCTCATCTTGCTTTGAAATTTCATCAAATATTTTTTTATTACTAGAATTTATTTTTAATGATTCTGTAGAAACTCTTAAAGAAGTATTTTTTACTTGAGATATTAAAAGATCTAGTTTTTCAAGGAAAAGATTAAAATTCTTAGATAAAGTTCCTATTTCATCATTTGAATTTAATTCTAATCTTTTGGTAAGGTTTCCTTCTCCTTTTGCTATATCGTCTATTACTAGATTTAAATCACTTATAGGTTTTGAAATAAAAATATTTATTAAAATAAAAGATATAAAAATAGCAATTAGTAATAATATTAAACCTGTAAAAATAATAACCATTCTGTAATAGTTTAATGATTTATTAGTTTCATCTAAAGAAATAGCTATTTCTATATAACCAACTTTTTCACCTTTATTAGATATAATAGGAGATACAATGTTTAGACTATTATAAAAAATTTCTACTTTTTCTTCTTCTTGAAGGGCTATTTTATTAATATTATTAGTATTTTTATTAGAGTTTTTATATTCTAAAAATAAATTTTTTGATTTATCAAAAACATTTGCATAAATAAGATCTTCTTCTTTTTTTAGTGCATTTAATATTTCTTTTCCACTATCCTTATCAGAAAATTCCATAGCTGTTGATAAGGTATTAGACAAGATATGAGAAATAGTTAATATTTTATCTCTCATTAAACTTATAGATATTTCTTTATTATTCCTTGGAACATAAATGAAGTTAAATAAAACAATAAAAAATATAATTCCTATTACTATGGAAGTTATTTTACTCTTTATACTAAACAAAGAAAATTTCATGGTTATTTTTTACTACAAGATGTTTTACAAGAAGAACCACAACTACTAGTTGATTCTTTATTACTATATATTACCTTATTTTTTATTTCAAAAATAGGTAATGAAGCTAAATTTCTTTTAAATTTATGAAGTTTACATGTAAAACAATGTTCCCCTATAAAAGAACAATTAAAACATATTTCTTCTAAGGTATTTTGAGTGAGTAAAATAGTGTTTTTTTCGTAGGTAATATTTTCAATATAATTAATTATATTAAGGTTAATATGTTCTTTTTCAATATTTAATTCTGAATATGACTCATTAATTGGACAATAATTGCAATTTTCTATTCCTGAATTGCATTTTGAACAGAATTCTAAAATAGATTCTTTTATTATTGGTAATTTTTCTTGTATATATTCTTCTAACATTAGTATTATTTAGTATTTAGTCTATTATAAAAAATTAAATTTATTATAAAAAGTAAAAAGTGATGAGAAACTACTTTTAAATTTGTTACTCATCACTAATTACTAATAATTATTAATCTATACTAATCATCATGTAAGTATTCATCAAGTCTTTTTCTTTGACTATAATGTCTTAGTTTTCTTAAAGCTTTTGCTTCAATTTGTCTAATTCTTTCTCTAGTTACACCCATTTTAGCTCCAATTTCAGCAAGAGATCTAGGATGATCATCATATAAACCATATCTCATGGTTAATATTTCTTGTTCTCTTTGAGATAAAATAGAAAGAACTTCTTGTATATCTTCAGATAACATTTTATTTATAACACTTTTCATTGGATGAGTGCTATATTCATCTTCAATCAAATCAACTAAACTTCTATCATCATCCGGCCCAATAGGAGTTGCTAATGATATAGTTCTTTTTACTATTCTTTTTAGTTGTCTAATTTTATTTAATGGTAAAGCTGTACTATCTGCTAATTCTTGATCAGTTGGATATCTTCCTAATTCAAAAGTTAATTGTCTTCTAACTTTTTTTAATCTTTGAATAGCTTCTGTTGCGTGTACAGGAAGTCTTATATTTCTTCCTTTATCAGCTATAGCTCTAGTAATAGCTTGTCTAATCCACCAAGTAGCATAGGTACTAAATCTATATCCTTTTGTATAATCATATTTTTCAACTGCTCTTATAAGCCCTGTATTACCTTCTTGAATTAGATCTAATAAAGGTAAACCTAAGTCACAGTATCTTTTTGCTATACTTACAACTAATCTTAAGTTAGCTGTAATAAGATGATTTTTAGCTCTTGCATCATTATTTTTAATTTTTTTTGCAAGTTCTACTTCTTCATTAGCTGATAATAAAGGTGTTTTACCTATAGAATTTAGGTAAACTTGTATAGAACTGATATCCTCATCTTTAGATCTTATTGGTTGCTCTTCGGAATCAACTACTATTTCAGCTACATCATCTTCTAAAACTGATAGGGCGTCTCTATCATCTAAATCGTCAATAAAATCCTCATCTTCATCTACATCTACTTTATCTAAAGCGAAACTAAGTGATTTTAGATTAATGTCTGATGACTCAGAAAGTATCATTTATAACCTCCAACAATGCTTAGACTTTCGTCTAAAATTTTATTATTTTGAAAACATAGTTTTACCTATGTTTTAAATCTTTTTAAAAGTGTATTTATCACTTTATAAAAAACTTTATTTTATATTCTTTTAAGAAGGATTTAACTTATATTTAATTACTCTTCTTGTGCAACCTAATATGGTATCATAAAAACCTCGATAGGTCAACTAAATATAAATCTTTGTAAAAGCTGATTTGGTCTAAATTTGAAGCACTTATTATTTACATTATAAAACATAAAAAAATAATTTTATAATCGTTGTGATTTTTTTATGAATAACAAGAACTTAAGTTTATTTTATTTTAGTCGTAAACTTTATACTTATTAAAGTATCAAAATCATTTATATTAAATTTTAGTAATTAAAATAAAATATAGACTTAATTTATATTATATGATGTAATTTTCCATCATCTTAAATTAAGTCTAGTAAAATTATTTTTTTAATAAAATCTATTTAGCTTTTGTAACTTGAGAAAAATCTAATTCAACAGGAGTAGGTCTTCCAAATATTGAAACAGATACTTTTAACTTACCTCTTTCTGGAGAAACCTCAATAATATCACCATTAAAGTCTGTAAATGGCCCATTAATAACTTTGATATGATCTCCAACTTTAAGGTCAATTTGAACTCTACTTTTACCAGAGGTTGAACGTTTTAATATTTTTCTAACTTCTCTATCCATTAATGGAACAGGTTTACTGCTTGCACCTACGAAACTTGTAACTCCAGGTGTATTTCTTACTACGTGCCAAGAATCATCATCAAGAATCATTTCAACTAAAACATAACCAGGGAATATTTTTTTAGGCCTTTCAACTCTTTTCCCATCTCTTATTTCAATAACTTTTTCTTCTGGTACTTCAACTTGGAAAATACGATTTTCCATTCCCATTGTTCCAAGCCTTCTTAAAATATTGCTTTTTACTTTATTTTCATGTCCAGAATAAGTATGTATAACGTACCATCTTTTTTTTGCAACGGCTTTAGTATCTACACCTACTTCTTCTAAAGTTTCTTCATTTATATCTATATTTTCAGTAGTATCCAAAATAGCACCCCATTAATTAACTATTATAAAACTAAGAACCCAAACGATAATTTTATCAAAAAGGGTAATTAATCCTGTCATGAAAGTAACTGTTATAAGAACAACAATTGTCTCAGCTATAACCTGTTTTCTTGCAGGCCACTGTATTTTTTTTAGCTCAAGAAAAGAAGCTCTAAAATAATTTTGTAATTTTACAACACCAGATTCTTGTGCATTATTTTTATCTTTATCTGATTTGTTTTTTTTTACATCACCAGAATCTTTTTTTTCTATATCCTTTTCAGTAGAAGATTTTTTAGCCACGTTATGGATTTCTCTTAAATTTATCATAAAGCGCGTGCTGAAGGATTCGAACCCTCGACCAATGGTTTTGGAGACCACTACTCTACCAGCTGAGCTAAGCACGCAAAATAAAAATACTTTTTCAATCAAAAACCTAATTTTAAATTTTTAATTAGGGGATTGAAAGATATAGATATATTAGCACATTTTTTTTAATAAGCTAATATATCTTAAACAAAAATTAATAATTAATTAACCTTGCTAGGATCTCTTTTAATTGAATGGAAAAGATCACTGTCATTAGATGAAGCTCCTTTGCCACTCCAAATAACATGTATTTTACCAGTGCTATCTGTAGCTATCAATGGAGTTCCTTCAATTGAAGTCATATTAGATAAAGGAAGTGATTCATAACCATCTAAGCCTTCTGAATGTTTTATAGTTTGAGAGGTTTTAGGTGTTTCTGTAGTTGTTGTTGCTGCAGAATCTATTGTTACCTCTTTAGTTGGATCTATTACTTTTGTAGTAGGAACTTTCCAGCCATTATTAAGTTTTTTTCTAAATCTTATAACAGATTTATTATCAACATCAGTAGAAACCCATGCTACATTCACAGTTCCACTCGGTGCAACTGATAAAGATGCTCCACCTACTGAAAACATTAATGCTGTATTAATTTGATTTACTAATTCAGGTTGTGACCAACTTTTATTGCTTCTTAAAGCATATTGAACATATCCATCATTTCTCCATAATAAATGTAATCTATTAAATCTATCCATAGATAAATCTATATTATTCCCTATATCATTTCCTTGTGTATTCATAGGAATAGATTCTATTTTTGATACTCCTTTAGACAGCATCCAATTTGCATATTGTAATCCTTGAGAATTTAGCATATGCCAAACTATATGAACTATTCCATCAGTTCCGACTGTAACTTTAGGGATCATTCCATCTCCAACTTTTACAGGTGTACTCCAATCTTTTTTATTATATTGAGAAAGCATAATAGATCCACTTGAATCCCATACAGCATAAATAAATCCATTTGTACTATCTACAAAAACAGAAGGAGTTACTCCATTATCACTACTTGGAATAGGAGCTGGTTTTTGCCATGTTGTTCCATTAGAAACATTGTAATAAATTTTTCTTTGTCCAGCTTCATCTTTAGCAGACCATACTACATGTGGTAATCTATCAACTCCTACAGAAACAGAAGGATTCATAGACCCTGTTAAGTTACTATCATTATATTGAGAAATATTTATTCCTTGAGTTGTCCAAGAAGTTCCATTCCATCTACTATAAAAAATAACTCCGCTATTAGCATCTGTAGTAAAGCCATCTTGCCTCCAAACAGCATGAATATTATCAGAACTATCCATAGCTACAAAAGGTTGATCTGAGTTTCCAATATTTCCAGAAACACTTAAAGGTGTTTTTGACCACTCTCCGGCTTTTACGGTAAAATCAGAAGATGTTTCTCCATTAGCAGTAATAGTTACTTTTTTATTTTCAGCGGTATTATTATAACCAGATACAAATACTGAAGATGCCCATTCACCAGGTGTTACATTGTCTACTACAAAATTAACACCATCAGCTTCTTTATCAGGATCAAGTTCTGTGGTGTCACCTGGATCTGACAAGTTAGGAGCAGAAACTACAACTGTTTGCTTCGATGCAGGATCACCTATATATACTATTGCTGTTTCATTAGGTTTTAATCCAGATACTTTTCCTTTTACTTTTCCTGGTTTTATTAAAGAACCTTCTGGAACATCAACAGGCACTTTTCCATTTTTTAAAATATATTCAATAAAAGGTGTTGGAGATATAAAACTAGGGTGATAGCCTAATCTAGCTCTTTTTACAACATCTTCTAATTCTTCTAAATTAATATTTTTTAAAACAAAAGCTTGTGAATCAGTTTTTGTTGCATCAGCTAAAGCGTTTGCTACATTTGTAGGTAAAGTTGTAGCTGAAGGAGATGGAGATGGAGTTGCTGAATCTGTTTTTTCTACAGTTCCAACAGGTGCTGGTGTTGGTATTGCATTTATATTAGGTGCTAAATCAAAAGTACCTAATTTAGCTTTTAATCCTTCTAGTATTTTTGCAATTGGAGTAGTAACCTGATTAACTGTAACCACTGGGGTTACTGAAGAAGAATTTAGTCTGAAATAACCTTTTACTTCTGCACCAGAAACAGGTTCGGTATTATTTAATCCTGTAACTGTTACAGTATATAATTTATCTAAAGGAAGATCTTGTAATGTTGCTTCTAATCCACCCAAAACTAATTCAACTGTTCTTTCAATTTTGTAAGAAGTAGTAGTGCTATCTATTCTAACTTTTAGTCGGTTTATTTTTCCAGAATCAATACTTTTAATATTGAAAGGATTTTTAGCATTAAAATAAACAAAATTATTAGAAAATTTTTCTGGAAAATCAAATTTTAATTTAACACTTCCATATCCAGATTTTTCAACTTTAGAATTGGTTTCTATATTAAATGAATTTGTGGGTTGACAACCAACTAAAACAAAAGTTGCTAATACAGCAGATATTATGTTTCTTTTAACTTTACTCATCTAATTAGTCCCCTTGAAAACTTACATTAATATTAGCTTTTCCGCCAGGTACGACTACTTTTACAATGTTACTTAACTTATCACCAGCGGTTACTATTAAATTTGTGGAACCAGTAGTATTAGCTGTAACTATACCTTTGTTGTTTACAGATGCTACGTTAGCATCACTTGATATCCATGTAAAAGGTATGCCATCTAATGGTTTATTATCTTGATTATATGCTATCGCAACAAATTTTGTTTGAGCTTCTATTGCATCAAGAGTATAAGCAACATTTTTGTCTTTAGGATTAGTTTCATTTTCTAATTTTAGAACAATGTTTTTTATTTGTGCAATTAATGTTGGATTAGCTTTTATTGTTGGTTCTTGAGATTCTTTAGTTGTATTGCTAGAGAACTCAGGTAGTTTTGTAATAGTTATGGTTGCAGAAGATGTTTTCGTTCCTACTTTTCCTGTAACAAGAACAACTCCATCAGCTAAAGCTGTTAAATTTCCATCTTTATCTATTTTTGCAAATCTTTCATCTGATACTGCCCAACTTACAGGTGCATTCGCAATAGTTGAACCATTTGCTTGAGTTGCTACTACTAACATTTTTGCAGAGTTTCCAACAGCTAAAGATGTAACAGGAGAAAAGATATTAAAATCTTTTAATGCTGTTGTTAAAGCTGTTGCAGGTACATAATTATCACCACTTTTACCAGGTTCACAAGCTGAAATAGGTATAAAGACAGAGCAGAGCATTCCAGTTACAAGGAGCTTCTTAATGTTCATTCAAAAAAACCTCGTTTAATTGTTTTTTTAACATACAAAAAATACTTATTTCATTTTATCATAAAAAAAAGATACTACTATATTATTATTTTTTAAATTCTTGTAAACACTAAGGGTAAAATATTAAAAAATAGTTAAATTTATATTAAACAAGATAGTTTTTTTTATTCGCATATTTTCATTTTTACTTTATTTTTACCTTATTTGTAAAATAATTATGATAAAATAATAGTTTTTTGATTATAGTATAGAATTTATACTAAAAAAACAGGAGTGTAAAATTATGATTAATAAAGGTGTAAGATTACTCTTATCCTCTTCAATAGCCTTATTTTGTGCAACCACTTTTATAAATACTGATAATTTTTTTATGAATAATATTGCTTTTGCTGAAAATGAAAATAATAAAGATTTTGATAATGTATTAAAGAATCTAAGAAATAAAATAGCTCCTGATGATAGAATAGCTCTTTTTGATATTAAGGCAAAAAAAGAAAATGATTCTATTGTATTATCTGGTAAACTTTTAAATTCTACGGATAAAGAATTAGTTTTAAAAGAGTTTTCTAATTTGGGGAAAATTGTAGATAAAATAGAGATTTTCCCTTTTAAAGAAACAAATGATACTCCTTATGCCATCATAAACTCACCTGTAATGAATATAAGAGCTAATGGAAAACATTCTGCTGAATTAGTTAGCCAATCTATTATGGGTTCTGGAATGAAAATAATTACAAGAGTAAAAGGTCAAGATGATTGGGTTTATGTTTCCATGGAAGAAGATAAATATTTAGGTTGGGTAAGAAAACCTGATATTACTTTTGTAAATAAAAAAGATTTTGATGAGTGGTTTTCTCATGATAAAGTTTTAATAACTGAACCTGTTGTAAATTTATTAAAATCAGCTAATAAAAATGATAAAACAGATTTCAAACTTTATCTTACAACCAGAGTAAATTTTATTTCAGAAAACGGTGACTTTTATAAAATAAGATTGCCAAAAGGTAATAAGCATTATTCTGATAAGGAATTTTTTATTCCTAAAACTTCTGCCAGATTAATAGGTAAAAATTTAACTCCTTTAAGAAACCCTCAAAAAGAATTAATTTTAAAATCTAAATCTATGATCTCAGCTCCTTATTTATGGGGTGGTGCTTCTCCTGCTATGATGGATTGTAGTGGATTTACTCAGATGTTATATAAATATGCTGGTTACTCTATACCAAGGGATGCTGATCAACAACAAAGTTTTTCAACTCCAATAAAAAATAGAGCTGATTTAAAAGTAGGTGATTTAGTATTTTTTTCTGAAAATAAAAATCATGCAACTCATGTTGGAATGTATATAGGTGATAATCGTTTTATTCATAGCTCTGTAGGTTATAATGGTGTAGCTATAACAAGCTTTGACCCTAAAGATTCATTATATAATCCTGTTTATATAAAAATATACTTTGGTGCAGGAAGGATAATAAAATAAAAATGAGTAATAAAGCTATCGTTCTTTTATCAGGTGGGATGGATTCAACTACTTGCTTAGCTATAGCTAAAAAAGAAAATGATGAAGTTGCAACTTTACATCTTAATTATGGTCAAAGAACAGAACAAAGAGAGCTGAAAGCTTATAATCAGGTATCCGATTTTTATAATATAACTAAACGTTTAGTTGTTGATATTACACATCTTACAAAAATAGGTGGAAGTAGCCTAACTGATTATAATATTGAAGTAGAAGATTCTGATTTGAATAGTACTGAAATTCCTAAAACATATGTTCCATTTAGAAATGCTAATATCTTATCTATAGCTGTTAGTTGGGCTGAAGTTTTGGAATTTAATAGATTATATATAGGTGCTGTAGCTGAAGATAGTGCAGGTTATCCAGATTGTAGACCTGAATTTTATAGAGCTTTTGAAAAAGTAATTGAAACTGGAACTAAACCAGAAACTCATATAAAAATACATACCCCACTTATTGAATTAAATAAAGAATTGATTGTAAAAAAAGCTTTGGAAATAAAAGCTCCATTAGAATTAACCTGGTCTTGTTATTCTAGTAATGATAAACCTTGTATGACTTGTGATAGTTGTGTTAGAAGAGTTAGAGGGTTTGATTTGATAGGAATAAAAGATCCTATTTTATAGGGCTTTTATAAAATTAAATAAGATACTATTGGTTATAAAAAACTAGTATTGTAAAATGTAACTAATTTCCATAAGTTAAGTTTAATAAATTTAAGGATTAAAAAATGGCAAAAATAAAATGTAAAGAATGTAGAAGTGTAGCTGAAGAAACAGAAACCTATTGTCCAGAATGTGGTGCAATTTTTGTTAAACCATTTGTATATGTTGATGATGAGATAAAAGCAGCTGTTGCTGCTGCACCTAAAGCAAAATCATTTGAAGAAATGAGCAAAGATGAAAAAATACATCAATTAGGCGAAAAATGTCATGATATAAGAGATGAGTTAGTTAAATTAAAACATGAAATAACAGAAAAAGCTAATGAGTGTATGCGTTGCTTTACAGCAGCTGGTATTGCTAGAGCCAGAGATTTTGATGATGATATAGAAAATCTTTTATATAAAAGAAAAGAAAATTTTGCTGATTTTGATGTTTTAGTTATGGAATACAGAAAAATTTTGGCTAAAGTTGAAGAAAAAGTAAATTTATTAAATCAAGCTAAAGAAGATTTAGAAAAATTTAAAAAATCATAATAAAATAATAAAATAATAAAAAATATAAAATAATGGAACCTGTTGTCCCTGCTCCAGTACAACCAGAAGTAATTCAAATAGATTTGTTTTCTTCTGGTTTAATTATTGCTTTTTGTATTATGATGGTTGCTATATTAGCAAGTTCTGAAGCAGGAGTTTTATCTGTCAATAAAATTAAAATTAAAAATCTGGAAAATAGTGGAGATGATAGAGCAAAAGCTATTTCAGACCTAATAAAGAACCATGAAAAGCTTTTTGCTACAGTTTTAACAGTAGAAAATGCCTTTATAGTTTTTGCTTCTTCAATGAGTGCTACTTTAGCCAATAAATATTTTGGAGATGGCAGTATAGGAAACTTATTAACTTCATTTACTATGACTATATTGATAGTTATATTTGGTGAAATTACACCTAAAACCTTTGCAGCTCAAAACTCTGAATTGGTAGCATTAAATATAGCCAAACCTTTAAGGTTTTTAGTAAACATATTAACTTATCCTATTTGGTTACTTACTTCTTGTACCAGACTTTTAATTTATTTTCTTAATAAAATGGGAATAGGAACTAAAGGTGCTGAACACACTGTTATAACAGAAGGTGAAATCAGAATGATAATAGATGAAGGGCATATTAATCAAAGTGAAAGAGAATTAATACATAATGTTTTTGATTTTGATGAAGAAATAGTTTCTCATGTAATGACTACTAGAACTATGATAAGTGGAATACAAAAAGAGTCAACAGTCAAAGAGGCTCTTTTGGAAATGGTTAGTGGTGGTTATTCTAAATTTCCTGTTTATGAAGAATCTCTAGATGAAATTATTGGTGTGTTATATCAAAAAGATTTGGTCAGTCATATTTTATCAAAAGATTCTGGTGGAGAAGATAATATTCAAGATTTTATAAGAGAAGTAACTTTCATACCAGAAAATAAAAAAATAAAAGATATTTTAACTCTTATGAAAGATAATGGAGAACATATTTTTATTGTTACAGATGAGTATGGTGGAACAGAAGGACTAGTTACAGCTCATGATATTTTAGAAAGAATAGTTGGCGATATTAGCCAAGATGATGATAATGATAATGAGCAAGAAGTAGAAAATGTAGATGAAAAAACATTTGTTTTATCAGGAACTACTACTATAGAAGATATAAAAGAAGAAACTGGAATTGATTTTCCTGAAGGTGATTATCAAACTATAGCTGGATTTATACTTAATAAATTAGAAAGAATTCCTTCATCTGGTGAAAGGTTTAATCATGAAAATATTGAAATAATAATTTCTGAAGTTGTTGGACCTAAAATATTAAAGGTTACAGTGATTAAACACTAATAGAAATTATAATTATAAAAAAAGCACAGAATTTTTATTCTGTGCTTTTTTTGTTAATTTATTATTACATAAAAGCTTTAGCTTCTTCTTTTAATATTTCAGCTTTATCTGTTTTTTCCCAAGGTAAATCTAAATCATCTCTTCCAAAATGACCATAAGCAGCTGTTTGTCTGTATATAGGTCTTCTTAAATCTAAGTGGTTAATAATAGCACCAGGTCTTAAATCAAAATGTTTATTAACTAATTTTAAAAGATTTTCTTCAGAAATTTTTCCTGTTTCATAGGTATCAACTGTAACTGAAGTTGGTGTAGCAACTCCTATAGCATAGCTAACTTGAACTTCACATCTATCAGCTAAACCAGAAGCTACAATATTTTTTGCAACATATCTTGCTGCATAACAAGCAGATCTGTCAACTTTTGTTGGATCTTTACCAGAGAAAGCACCACCACCGTGTCTTGCATAACCACCATAAGTATCAACAATTATTTTTCTACCAGTTAAACCCGCATCCCCATGAGGTCCACCTACAGTAAATTTACCTGAAGGATTAATAAAAAATTTAGTTTCATTTAGTAGTTCATTTGGAACTACAGCTTTTATAACGTGCTCCATTATATCTTTTTTTATAATTTCTTGAACTTCATCATTATCTGATTTCCCATTTATTACTTCAGCATGATGTGCTGATACTACTATTGTTTCAGCTCTTAAAGGTTTTCCATTTTCATATTCGATAGTTACTTGAGTTTTACCATCTGGTCTTAAATAAGGTAAAGTTCCATTTTTTCTTACTTCAGTTAATTTTCTTGATAGTTTTTGAGCTAAATTTATTGGTAAAGGCATTAACTCTTTAGTTTCATTGCAAGCAAAACCAAACATTAAACCTTGATCTCCAGCTCCTGTTGTTTCTTCTGCTTTTCTTTTATCAGCTTCATTTCTAACTTCAACTGCTTTATCTACAGCTCCAGAAATATCAGGTGATTGTTTATTTATAGCTGTCATAATACTACAAGATTCAGCATCAAAACCTCCACAATCTTTGTTATAACCAATATCCCTTAAAGTTTGTCTAACTAAAGATGGGTAATCTATAATTGCATTTGTTGTTATTTCACCAGTAACAAATAAAAGACCTGTGGTAGAAAGACATTCACAAGCAACTCTACTCATAGGATCTTGAGCTAATAATGCATCTAAAACTGAGTCAGAAACTTGATCACAAATTTTATCAGGGTGTCCTTCAGTAACAGATTCAGATGTAAAAAGATATTTTCCTTTTGATAACACGTTAATAAATACTCCTAAAAACTTAAACTAATTAGAACTCATAAAAATTATATTTATAAAATTTGAGTTACTTTAAAGTATATAATAATACTATAAAAATTATATTTAAAATATAAAAAAGTAATAAAAAAATTTTTATTATCTATATATTTACTATGCTTTTATCAATCTGAAATAGTTGATTAAGATATATTTCCAATAAAATAAACTTTATGTTAAAATATGTTTCATTATTTTTGTTCAAAAAAGGGGTAAAACCATGTCATTACTCATAAAAAATGGACGTATTATTACAGCCGTAGATGACTATCAAGCTGATATTTTTATTGAAAATGAAATTATTACAGTTATTGGTCAAAATTTAGAAATGAAAGCTGATACTGTAATAGATGCAACAGGTAAACTAGTTATACCAGGTGGTATTGACCCTCATACTCATATGGATATGCCTTTTGGAGGAACAACTTCAGCAGATGATTTTGAAACTGGTACTAAGGCTGCTGCACATGGTGGTACAACGACTATTATAGATTTTGCAATTCAAAGTAAAGGAAAATCAACATTTGAAGCCTTAGATATTTGGCACGAAAAAGCTCAAGGTAAAACAGCTATAGATTATGGATTTCATATGATTATTACCGATATGGAAGAAAATAGAATATCCGAAATGACCAAACTTGCTAATGAAGGCATTACTTCTTATAAACTTTTTATGGCTTACCCAGGTGTTTTATACTCAGATGATGCAACCATTTTTAGAGCAATGAGAAAAGCTGGTGAAGATGGAACTATTGTTTGTATGCACGCTGAAAATGGTATTGTTATAGATGAAATAATAAAAAGTGCTTTAAAAGAAGGTAAAACTGAACCTAAATGGCACTCTTTAACTAGACCAACTAGAATGGAAGCTGAAGGTGTTCATAGAGCTATATCTATAGCAGAAGTTGCAAATGTTCCTGTTTACATAGTTCATCTTTCTTCATCAGATGCTTTAGACCAAGTAATGTATGCTCGTAATAGAGGTGTTAATGCTTTTGCTGAAACTTGCCCTCAATACTTATTTTTAGATTATAGTTATTATGAAAAAGAAAATTTTGAAGGTGCTAAATATGTAATGACACCCGCCTTAAGAGAAAAATGGAATCAAGAAAAACTTTGGAGAGGTTTAAAATTTGGAGATTTACAAGCTATTTCTACAGATCATTGTCCATTTTGTTTTAAAGAACAAAAAGAATTAGGCAGAGAAGATTTTTCTAAAATTCCTAATGGTGCACCAGGTGTAGAAAATAGAATGAGTCTTATTTATAATGGTGGAGTTGTTGGTAAAAAAATATCTCTAAATAAATTTGTTGAGCTAACTTCTACTTCAGCTGCAAAACTTTTTGGTTTGTTTCCTAAAAAAGGTACTATTGCTGTAGGTAGTGATGCAGATATTGTTGTTTTTGATCAAAATAGAAAAGAAACCATTAGTGTTAACAACCATATTATGCATCATATGAACGTAGATTATAATACTTACGAAGGGTTTGAAGTTCAAGGGGTTGCAGAAACAGTTATTTCTAGAGGTAAAGTAGTAGTTGATAAATTTAATTATGTTGGTAAAAAAGGTGATGGTAAATTCATTAAAAGAGGTTTTTATTCTGGATTAAAATAGTTTTTATAATTAAGCTAATTTTTTCCTTGTGTAAAATTTCTGTTGAAAATTAAAAAAATTAACTTCCATTAAACTACGGATTAAACAGATGCAACAGATATGCACAGATTTATCTATTATTAATTTGTATTCCTGTTTTAACAGGAATGACTACTCCGTTTAATATGTTCAATCTGTAGTTTAAAATATTTTATCAACACTTTTTTACACAACCAATTTTTTAGGTAATTTTTTATAAATCAATCCCTTTATATGTTTTTAAAAACTCTCTTAAATCTGCATAATCATCAAAAATTTCATCTATTGCCCATTCAGCATATCTAGTTATTTGATAAAACCATTCTCCTTTTCCAGTTGTGTAATTGTAGTCATAAGTTAAAGTAATTTGTTGTCCTCCTTGCATGGAGCCAATTAATAAACTCTTCCAAAAATTTTCTGTTCCTGGTCTTCCTAATATATCAGGATTTTTACCCCATTTATAAATAATAGCTTTCCCTATTATAATGTCTGATTCTAAAGTATTATTAAAATCAATATATTCTTGTGGAAATTCTTTCCCAACTTGAGGATCATAATGATTCATAATTTTATTCCTAAATAATTAATTAACTTAAGTATAGCTAATTATAAATTTGTATAATAAATATGCTGTTAGCTAGCATTCTTTTTATTTATCAATTTTTTAAGAAATATAAAAACTTTACTTGATAATAGCATTAATTTTTATAACCTATTTAATTAACTATAAAATATTTTTATGTTAACCTTATATTAAGAAATAGTACTACCTTTAATTTTTTAAATATAAAATTTTAATAATGGCGTAGATTGAATAAATATTGAGTTAAATAATTAAAATATGGGTCTTTTAGAATCAATTATATTGGGTATAATACAAGGTCTTACAGAGTTTTTACCAGTAAGTAGTTCTGCACATTTATTAGTTTTCCCTTGGTTAATGGGTTGGCAAGAACCTCCTTTTGTTTTTGATACTTCACTTCATATAGGAACTTTAGTAGCTCTTTTTATTTATTTTAGAACTGATATAAAACTCCTAATAAGAGGTTTTTTTAAACTTTTTTCTAAAAGAGATATAAAAAATGATCCAGAATCAAAACTAACTTTGTTTGTTTTACTAGGATCTTTACCAGCAGGAATAATAGGTCTTTTATTTGAAAAAAAAATAGAAGCTTACTTACATTCACCTTATATAATAGTTTTTACTCTAATTATTTGGGGTATTCTTTTATGGTATGTAGATAAAACTGGTAAAAAAGAAATAAATTTAGATAAGATAACAATATCTTCTGTTTTATTTATAGGCTTTGCACAAGCTTTGGCTTTGATTCCAGGAACATCTCGTTCTGGTGTTACAATGACAGCTGCTTTATTTTCTAAATATAACAGAGAAACAGCAGCGAAATTTTCTTTTTTATTAAGTATTCCAATAACAACAGGTGCAGCCTTATATAAATTAAAAGATTTATTTGAAATAACTTTAACAACAGATATTATAATAAATTTTTTAGCAGGTATTTTATCTTCAGGAATAATAGGTTATTTATGTATAGCATATTTACTAAAATTCTTAAAAAATAATTCTTTTTCTATCTTTGCAGTTTATCGTATAATCGCAGGTTTAATATTATTAGTAACCTTACCTAGCCTCTTACAAGGAAAAATAGAATTAAAAGAAACAGTATCATGTTTTATAAGTTCTAATCAAGAAGTTGTTATGAGAGAAAAAAATGAAAAATACATTTTTGTAAATAAAGGTGATAAAGTTATACTAGAACCTAATTTTGAAAATATTACATCTTATGATCTAAAAGATTTAGAACTAGCTATAAGTATAGATAGTCCTTATGCTAAACAAATAAATATTAATACTAAATCTGAAATTAGTATTCCATCTTTAAAAATATATCCTGAAAAAAATACTAAATGTAAATCTATAACTGAAATAGAAAGTATGGGTAAAAATTTTCCTTTTATTATTGAGATAGATAATAAAGTAAAATCTGGTACCAAAATAACAGTTAATTTTATTTTAACTAATTTATCTGGTAAAAAAATAAGTTTTCCTCAAACCCTAAAAGTTAATTAAATTATTTTAATATCAAAATCGCATTTATATTGTATAATTTATTTTCTAATGAAAGAGTATTAAATACTTGAGTAATTTAGTGTCATATTAATATATTGTATTTTATGGAGAGTGTTTTGGTATGTTAGTAACAAAAAAAGCCCCTGATTTTACTGCAAAAGCAGTTTTAGGAAATAATGAAATAGTTGATTTTAATCTTTATAGCAATTTAGGTTCAAATGGTGCAGTAGTATTTTTCTATCCATTTGATTTTACTTTTGTTTGTCCAACTGAATTAATTGCTTTTGATAACAGATTAGAAGAATTTCAAAAAAGAGGAGTTAATGTAATAGGTGTTTCTATTGATTCTCATCATGTACACGCAGCTTGGAAAAGAACTCCAGTTAATGAAGGTGGTGTAGGTCAATTAAAATACCCTATGGTTGCAGATGTTAATAAAACTATTTGTCAAGATTATGATGTTTTATTACCTGGTGGAATGGCTCTCAGAGGTTCTTTCTTATTAGATAAAGATGGAACAGTAAGACATGCAGTAATAAATGATTTACCTCTTGGTAGAAATATAGATGAAATGATCAGAATGGTTGACGCTATGCTTTATACCAATGAACATGGTGAAGTTTGCCCAGCTGGTTGGAATAAAGATAAAAAAGCTATGAAAGCTGATAGAGCAGGTGTTTCTGGGTTCTTAGCTGAAAATGCTTCAAATTTATAAAATTAAATTAAATTAATTTATTTTTTCTTTTTTCCAACTCCCAAAAATATTTAAATATTTTTGGGAGTTTTTTATTTTAAACCTAAATTATATATTGTATTTATAGATAGTTTTATAAATTTGTAATCTAAAAAATCAATAGTTATAAAAAATTCTGAAAAATACTGTTAAAAAAAATTAAAAATTTTTAGCAAGTTTTGGTTAAGACATACTATAATTACCTTAAGTTATTTTTAATAAATTATTAATTATAAATAAACTTAGATTTTACTTTTAAAGTTTTAAAATCTGTTATACTTAATAGAAATGTAAGAAGTCTTTTTGTAGAGGAATAATTATGAGAAATTTATCAAAGCTAGCTCTTCCTGTAGTAGCCTTATTTATGATTTCGGCTTGTAGTGGTCAAAATTCAACCCCTTCTTTAGAAAATAATGATTCTGTTGAAGCAAGTGCAAATAAAGAAATAGTTCAAAAAAAAGAAAATAAAGTAAATAATGGTAGTTCAAGTGCATTTTCTGCTGATGAACAAAAAAGAAGACTTAATACAGCTGAAAAAGATATAAAATCAACTTTAGCTAAAAATGGTATTAAGTTTACAACTCCAGCTTATAATGATATTTTAAAAGTAGCTAGACAAGCTATGGATGATGCTGCAACTGCTAATTTGCAAACAGTAGCTTATAGATATCAAAAATTCTATAATCCAGCTTATTTAAAAATAAAAGATATGAATGAAGCTAAAAAAGTAAAACCAATATTAGCTGTATTTGATGTTTTACAAAATGATCAAGCAACAAGATTAATATCTTCTGATGATGATGCTGCTGGCGTAATTTTCTCTTTATTTAAAGTTATTACTACATATAAATCTGATACATATAATGATCCTTCAACAATGTTAGCTTATGTTGATAATACTGAACAATATTGTAAAGAGCACGAAAACAGATTTTATGTAAAAAGAGCTGTAGCTGTAGAAATGGTAAACAAATCTTATAAAGCTATAAGCAAAGAACAAAAAGATTTTATTTACGACTATCTTGGACAAGTAGCTACTATTAATACTTGGAAAGAAAGCAGTGATAAACTTACAGAAATGTTCAAAAAATTAAAAGAACAATTAGCTCAACAAGGAAAATAATAATATTATAAAAAAAGCCTCCTTTTTAGGAGGTTTTTTTATTTTTATTAAAAAATAGCTATAAATATATAATTTTTTGCTCTTATTTATTTTAACTAAAAATAAAAAAAATTAAGTTTCTTTTATATAAGTATTTTTTTTTTATACAATCATATAACATACATTATAAAATATTAGTTTATTAATAAATGAGAAAATGAGAAGTTTTTAATGTATTACTCTTTAAATAAAGCACTTAAATTAAAAGATACTTTTTTTAATTTTATAGAAGATAAAGAAATAAAAAAAGAATTTAATAAAGAAGCTTCAAAATATAATTTAAAAAATCAAATTGATTTTATAGAGTGGTTTTTATTTGAAAAACACTTTGAAGAAGGTCAGAATTTATTAGATATTTTTTTACTTCAAAATTTTCCAACAGAAGATAATGAATTAATGATGTCTTGGAAAAAATATGTTCTAAGTATTTTTAAAGTAAAAAAAGAACAAGATGGTGTTTATACTCTTTTAAATATGATAAATAATGAAAAATATTTAGTAGAAACATCTAGTATAAACATTAAGCTAAATATAGGTGATTATGTTATTTCTAGATTATTGCCCTTTTTTGAAAGATATATTTTCTCTAGTAATCCATATCTATTAAAAACTAATTCTAATGATGATATTTATAGAATCGTTGCTTTATTTGAAGTAGAATTTCCTAATTTTGCTTTTATTGATAATAAAAATAAAATGGAAACCTCTTATAAAATCCAATTTTTGGAACACGATGATTTTATAGAGTTTTTTGGTAGTGATGAAATTATTGTAGAAGGAAAAGAAATTAATTCCAAGTTGCAAGAGTTTTATCATTTTAGATATTTTCAAAAAAAAGATAAAGAACAAGGAAAAACTATTGCTAAACTATTTAGAGAAAAATTTGGAACTTATCCAGAAATACCATTAGTAGAGATACCTGATTATATTACTAGCTTAGATGAAGTTGGTATTATTTATGATAAGATAGAAGGTCTAAACTTTTTACCTTGGTACGGTATTTTTAAAGAAATTTTTAGAAACGAAGATTTTAAATCTATTCCAGGTTATAAAGAGTGTGTTTTAGAATATTTAAAATCTACTACTATTTCTACTTTACCGTTTAAAAGAGTTTTACGTGAATTTCCTAATAATACTATTAACGTATTTAAAGATGTTTTAGATAGAAAAAGATTTTCTATACCAGAAGATTGGGATAAGGCTATGCTTAAGTATAAAAAAAGTATATTATCTAATCAATTACAACCATCTGTTATATCTATGACTGAAAGAACTAAAGCTTTATTAAGAACAAAAAAGATAGAAGAATATGTAGGATTGCATTTTTCTGAAGGATTTAATAATTTTAAATCTATTTCTGAAATATTTAAAGATTTTTTTTAATCTTATAAAATTACTCGAAGCTCTGCTTCGGGGTAATGGGGGGATTCGGGGGAACAGCCCCCATCCCAAGCCTCTTTCGGGGTATTAAACCCCGAAGGAGGCTTAATTTTATTTTGATACTATCTAATTATTTATTAACATATTTTTTTATTCATAATTAACAAGAAAACTATATTTGATAACTATAATATATCCATATTTTATGGGATCAATTAATGACAGAATTAAATTTAACAGGTGCATATTCTAATATAGAAAAAGATACACTTGATTCAATAAAAAATACTAAAATAACACCTAATAATATAAAAAAAATAGAAGATATTGCAAAGGGTGGAAAAGCTTATTCTGAGGGTGAAAAACTATTAATAAGTAATTTAAAAACAGCTTTAAAAACTAATGCTAGTATTAGTTTAAATTTTGTAGAAGATATTAATGAAAAAAGCTCTAATACATTAAATATTAAAAACAATCAAGTTTATGTTAATAGTAATAGTGAAATAGAAAAAACAGTTAAAAATGATGAAATAACTCAAAAAAGTATTTCTTTTTCAAAATCTTTTATTAATTTACCTGATATTCAAAAAAAACAAGCTATCGAAATTTTGAGTGCTAAACCTAAAAACTTAAAGGAACTTTCTTCTCTGGAGGCTAAAATTCCGAATGATATAAAAAAAATATTTAGTTCTTTGGGTATTAATAATTTAAAAACAGATAAAGAAGTAGATTCTTTTTTTAATAATAAAAGTATAAATAAATTACCTAATTTCTTACAAAATTTATCTAGCCTAAATAAGATAGAAACCGAAACTGCTATAAAAACTATAGATTTACTTTCTGAAAAAAATATTTCTCCAGATTTTAGAATTAAAATAAAAGAAATGAATGATAAATTAGGCTCTGAAAGTGCTAATAAAGTAGGCAAAGTTTTAAATAGTTTTAATTTATATATACCTTCTACTAATTTAAAAGCCCCTACCTCAGAAGATTTATCTTCAAGAACTAAAACAATGTATATGGGTGAGTATGGAGATTTACGTTCTGCTAAAGCTGATTATATTAGAGATGCATTATCAGTTGCAAAAAAAGAAGGTTTTTCTTTGTCTATTACTTCAATAGAAGAAACTCCTGAAGCCTTAAAAAATAGAATAATTAATGATTTACAAAAAAAAGAAGGCTTATCTTTAGAAGAAGCAAAAGATTTAACTAATAATCATTTAAAAATTATTTCTGTTAAAGAAAAAACTCCAGAGTGGGCAGAAGATAATAAATTTTTTACTATAAATGGTAATTTAAAAACACTACCTTATATAGAAGATAATAAAATTTTGGCTAAAATGGAAAAATTTGCAATGTCTTATGTTGATCCAAAATCACCTAATTTTGGATTAGAAGGCTCTCATTCTATTGGAGGCTCTGAAGTAGATCCTTATGAACTAGTTAATAAAACAATGTTTCAAGGTGCTGTAAATGAAAATAACCAATCTAAAAGTGCTTTAGAAATAGCTAAAAAAGAAAATAAAGAAATAACAGTAACTAGAACCTATAATGAAGGTGGTAATATGCTAGTTGGAACTTTACCTAATGGAGAATCTTATGCAGTTGTAGGTAGAGATGGTGTGTTAGCCTCAACTTTTAAATTAGAAGCTGATTATGCAAAAGATAAAAATTTAGTCCCTGAATTTAATAATATAAATAAAAAAATAGCTTCTATGGAAAAAGAGGGTAAATTAGACACTCTAACTATAAAAGAAACTATTAGTAAACTTTATAATGCAGGAGAATTACCAAAAGGGGTAAATCCTACAAAAAGAGCTAAAGAATTTTTGGCTAAAATGGAAATAGTTAAAGAGGATATTTTTCCTAAAGATTTAGGTATTTCTAAAGCTAAAATAGCCTATGTTCCACAAACTGGTTTTCATATTGATATGTCTATGAGACCTATGAAGCCAGGGCAAATAGCCATTAATGATTATGATGAAAATATTAAATTATTGCAAGAAGCTAAAAAAAGAACTCAGGTTGGCTCTGAAGAGGAAAAAGAGTTAGATTCTATTATTACTCAATCTCAATTAATGAAGCAGGTTATGGAACCTGTAAATAAATTGGTAGAACAAGAATTAAAAAATAAAGGCTTAGAAGTAATAAAAGTTCCTGCTGTTATGAAAGGTGATAATTCTATAGTCAATTTTATAAATGCTACTTCTGGTACAACTAAAGGAACTAATAGACAGTTTTATATGACTAATTATACCCCTTTAAAACCTTTAAGAGATGCTTATGAAAGCTATATGAAAAATAATTTTGATATTGATAAAATTTATTGGATGGGAGATTCTAAAAGTGGGCAAACTGAAAAATATAGTGGTTCAGAAATTTCTTTAATACAAGAAGGTGGCATGGATTGTAGAGAAAATAGGGAAGAGTTTTAACATTGTTTAGTTTTTAATCACATAAAAATAAAAAATACTAATGATAAAATACTATAAAATAAATTATGTTGGCAGTTAAAAACCTATGAACTTAATTATTAATATGTTTTTTGTAGAGAACTTAAAGGGGTTTTAATTAATGTTGTTGCAATATGCTAAAGAACCTGAGTATTTTTTAGATGTTGAAAAAAATAAGGTAATAGAAATCTATGACTTTTTAAATAATACAAAAGCACCCTTGTTTAAACTTGGAGAAGAAAAAATAGCTTTTGATAAATTTATTTTAGAAGTTCAAAGAGTAGAAAATAAAATAGAAAATATTTTTCTTACTTTTCATGATGTTGAAACAGAAAAAATAGTAAAACTTTCTGAATATTACCAAATGGTTGAAGATGAGAATTTTGATTTAAATACTCTTAAAAAAGCTTCTATCTTATTTTCTGTAGATAAAGAAGCTATTGAAAGTGAAATACAACCTAAGTATGATTCACCAGAAAAATCTAAAGATTTAATTAGTTTCAAAGATTCAAATGAAGATACTATTTTATTAAATTTAGATTTTTACCTAATAGAAGGAATTATTGCAGCCTAGAGCAATTTTTCAATTAATTTTTTGGCAAATAAATGTGCATCATTTGGCCATCTTGATGTTAATAAATTATCATCTTCTACATAAAAAGGTGTCCACATACTACTTCCAGTTTGAAAATCTGTTTTATTTGATAAATTTGTTATTATCTCATCCTGAACATATTCTGGATAAGTTCTATAATAATCCCCTCTTAGCCAAAAAGTAAGAAAATAAGCAGTCATTTCTAATTGTTTTGTTAGTGCCGTAAGTTTTTTACCATATAAAATACTTTTATTTGTATTAGGATCTATAGTCCTAGCCAAAACAATTGGACCATGACATATAGAACCAATTATTTTTTTAAATTTAAAAAAATTCAAAACTTTTTCTTGTAAAACTTTACTTTCTAAATATTGTCTCATTCCTTTTGCATGCCCACCAGCTAATAATATTAAGTCATAATTTTCTGGTTCAATTTCATGATATTTTATAGGTTTTAAAAATTCAGGCTCTTTTTCCAATTTAAAATAAGTTTCTATAGCATCTTTTTTAGCCCCTAATTGTCCAAATAAAACACCTGTAATTAATAAAGGGTCTGTTTTTGCTATATTTCCTTTTTCGGTACTAAAAGTAACTTCAAAACCATTTTCTCTAAAATACTTCCAAGGAATAGAAACTTCTGTAAGATCAAAATCTAAATCTGGTAAAGGTATTAAAATTTTTTTTGTCATTTAAAATTCCACCAATTATATTTACCCATTAACATCATAAAACTAGGAACTAATAATAATCTAACTATAGTCGTATCTATAAAAATAGCAGAAGCTATACCCAAACAAATTTCTTTTACTATGGAAGAAGAAGAAAAAATTCCTGGTATAAAAACACTAAGTAAAATTAGACCTGCACCTGTAATAACAGAACTACTTTTTGCCAACCCTTCTATTATAGATTCTTTCACATCGCCTGTTTTATGATAATTCTCAGTTATTCTACTTAAAATCAATACCTCATAATCCATACTTAATCCAAAAATTACGCAAAATAGAATTACAGGTACAATAGAAGAAATAGCCCCATTATGTGGGGTTCCTAAAATACTACTAAAATAACCAAATTGAAAAACAGCTGTAAGAATACCAAATGAAGATAAAATAGGTAAAAAATTCATTATAGAAGCTTTTATTGGTAAAATAGGGGTTTTCATATAAATATATAAGATAATAAAAATTCCTATAATTATTACACCAAACATTAATTTTGCTGGTCTGTATAATTCATCAGAAAAATCTTTAGCTCTTGCTACCACTCCTCCAACATTTATTTCTATATTAGAGTTTTTATTAGTAAATTTTTTACAATAATCTATGATATTGCTAGAAAGGTGTATATCCATAAAATCTTTTAAATATACATAAATAATTGTTTTTTTTGTATCACCTTTAATATTAACAATATTAGCTATATCTTCATTAAAAAATATCATTCCACTAGAAAAAGCTGATAAATAAAAATTTTGATATTCTCTTTTAGTTAAATTAGTTTCTAACGAAGTTAAGCTTAAAACTCTTTCTACTTTAGGATTTTTTTTAATATATTCGGATAAATCATAAATAGTAGAAATATTTTCTTCTGAAAAAATAATATCCTTAGAACTAGCTGTAACTATTATAGGTAAAAGTTCTCCACCCCAACCATCTTTTAAAAGTTCTTCATAACCTATTCTTGCTTCAGAATCTTTTGGAGCAATAGTTTGTAGAGGTTCCCATATTTTCATATAAAAAGCAGGAAAGCAAATAATAGTCAAAATTGTAATAGATAATAAAAAATAACTTTTAGGATAATTTGTAATATGCGTAGAAATTTTTCTCCAAAACATATATGAATCTTTTTTATTAATATAATCTGAAATTATTTTAGGTTTATCCAAATAATTTCTTAATGTATAAGCTAATGAAGGTAAAATAATTAAAGAAACTAAGCAAGATAAAGAAATTACTAAAATAATATTTTCAACTACGACTTTACTGGTAGATACATCTGGTATATAGATTAAAGATACACAAAAAATCATAATTAAAGCTGAAAAAATAATGGTTTTTCCAGAAAAAACCATACTTTCTTTTATGGAGTATTCAGGTGAATTATTTTTTATTTCTTCTTTAAACCTACTAATAACAAATAAAGAATAATCTATAGCCAAACCTAAACCAATTAAACTATTTAAGATTAGACAAATAGTGTTTGCTTGTATAGAAAATAGATTTAATAAAGTATTTAGATAAATTATTGTAGTTGCACCAGCTAATATTGGTAAAAGAGAAAATAAAAAACCACCAAAGGTTCTTATTAGAATAAAAAATGATAAAATAAGTGCTAAAGTTTCATTTCTTGAAGAATCTTTTTTATTAGAATGTCCTACATCATAAAAAAAAGCAGAATCACCTGTTAAATAAGTTTTTATTCCAGTTTTATCAGACCAAGCTTTTAATTTTTTTCTTACTTCTCCAGAAATATCTTGAGCTTTTTTAATAGGAATATCTGCAACAAACCTAATATAATAAAAAGTATTTTTATGCTTTTTAGGACTTTTTACTTCTATTATCCCGTTAAATTCAGAAAAAGATTTTTCTAAAAGATTTCTTAATTCATTTTTATCATCTTTACCTTCTATTACTACTGCTAAAGATGATTCTTGGCTAAACCCAAAATCATCTTTTATGATTCTTTCTACCTTATAAGCTTCTGTTCCTTTAGCACCTACCAAATCATCTACAAAAGTAGGTTCTGGAATAATACTTAGGTAATAAATACATAAAAAAATAGAAATAAGCCAAGAGAAAGATATTATTTTGTTATATCTTATAATTAATTTTGCTAGATATTCTAGTATTTTTCTCATATAAAGTTATTATTTTGTTATATCTATTTAGTATATAATAAAAGTTAATTTTTAGAAAACTTAGTTTATAGTTAATATTTTATAGGTTGCATTTTTTCAAAATCATATTCCCCTAAAACAGTTGGTTGCAACCAACTGTTTCATCTATAGACTCACTGACTGAAAAAATGTAAACCAATTCTTTTTGAGTATATGTTTTAAAAGTTTTTTAGAAAAAAGGAATAATTTATAAAAATGAATATAAGATTAGCTAAAATTGAAGAATTAAATGAAATTTATATGATGGGTTATGATACTTGGTCTTATGGAGCTTCAAAAAAAGAATACTTAGCGATTTGTCAAAATAGCCAAAAGTATAAATTGGGTAATTGGTATATTCTAACTAATGATAAAAAAGATTTACTTTCGGCTGCTATAATTTATTCTTCTGTTTTTAATATACCAAATAATTTTTGTGGAATTGGATCTATTGTTACAAACCCTAATTTTAGAAAAAAAGGTTATGCTTCTAAACTTATTAATGAAATATGCTTATTTTTAGAAAAAAGAGGAATTAAAGGATTATATTTATATTCTGATATTGGCGCATTATTTTATAAAAACTTAAATTTTATTACTCTATTTGAAGATAAAGAAATTTGTATGCTACGTTTATTTAATTCTTTGGAAGAAATACCTAAAAATAAGCCTTTTTATTTTTAAGCTTTTTGTAAATTCAAATGTTTTTTTGAACCTACACTTCTAAAAAAATCTTCTGGACTAATATCAGGAATATTTAACTCTTTTCTTATTTCAGATAAGGGCTTCTCCCATAACTCTTCCCATTTTACTGCAAAAACACATTTTGCATTTTTACCTGTGTTCCAGCCAAAAATTACAGAGTTTACTAATTCTTCTATTCTTGTAGGCTCTCTTAATATCGTATATAAAAATCCTATTCCTATTAAAAAAGCAGATAAAGGTACTTTGTTTTGAGCTAAATAAAAACCTGAAATAGCCATTTCACCAATATCAACTGCTGGTAAACTTAATACTACATGATGAATATCGTGAGTTTCTCTTGCTCTATTTATCAAATAAGTAACTTCATCATCTACTTTGTCATCCATTGGAGGATAAAAAACAACTTCTAATTTATTTTTTGTCATATGTTCTGAAAAAGTTTTCCCTAAAGTTCCCTCAGGTAATTTTGCTAATTCTATTAAATCATGAGCTTTTGGAGATCTATATCTTTCATCCACTAATTTTTTTACATCTTTATTTTCAAGAAAGGCTGCTAAAGATTGTTGATATGCCTTATGTTCTCTTATAATACTTCCATTTACAAAAATAGGTGATATATCATTGGGTTTAAAAATTAGCCTTATCATACCATACATAAAATAAAGCATATCTAAAACCATTTTTAATTTTTTGAATAAAGATTTTTTAGGTTTTACTTCAAGTTGCTTTTCTTCAACTTCATTTTTTACTATTTCTTTTGTTTCTACTGCCATAAATTTTTTTATTAAAATATTAAAGACCAAAAAAAGTTTTTGGTATATTTGAGTGTCCAATAGGAGTTCTAATCATATTTACATTAGGTTTGTTTTTTAATTGTACAGCATCATATTGCGTATCAGAATTAGGAATATAAATAACATTAAATTTGGTATCAGGATGATTTTTCATCATATTTTTATAAGCACTAGTAGCCCAATCACCATAACTAGAATCCATAAGATTTATTTTATTTGCATACAATTTACCTTCCATTGCTGCATTTTTTATAGGTAATCCACCAGCACTATGACCTTCTACAGTTATAGAAGAAATATTTATATTAGGCTCTAATTGTGTTTTTATAAGAGATAAAGTTTCTTCTTGAAACTTTCTCATATCTTCGCCTTTTGCTTTATTCATCCAATCATGATCATTTTCTTTAGAAGGCCCTCTAGGTACTATAACAACTATATTTCTATCTTTAGAAACTTGCTCTATTTGATTCTTTAATCCATTAGAACCTGTTAAAACATTAGCTATTGTTCCACCATGTCCATGAAAATGATAAATTACTTCTGTTGGTTTAGCTGGATCATAGTTTTTAGGTAAAATAATAGCAACTTCTCTGCCACCATTTGAAGCTAATCTCCCAGCCCATTTTGTTCCTTCTATCTGATTTAAAGCGTTTTGAGTTTTTATAGAAATATCAGAATTAAAATAATTATTTGTTGATATCTGAGTTGTAGGTATTTGAGGTAATTCTAATTTTTTCCCATAAATATTATTTAAAATTTTAGGGTTAGCTTTTAAAGTTTTTGAAACACTAAACATATCTTCATTAGCAAAAGTATTTGTATTTGATGGTATTTCAAAAGATTTTTTTTGTATATTATTTAACCCCCTTAAAATAATAGGTTGATTATTACTAATAGGTGGGTTTATATTATTCATATAATTTTAACTAACTAAAAATTCTAAGTATATTTTTATTATAGGTTATTTTATTATTTTATTGCTAAGTAAAAAGTAAAATTTATTTTAATAATTAATCTCTACACATATATTTAAAAAAGCCTTCTAGTGTTTGTAAGTCTTCATTTTTTTCTACTAGTTTATTCCATTTTTCAATTAAAATTTTATATTCTTTAGTTTCATTAATCCCTTCCATAATTAAAGCTTCTATTTTATTATGATCTTTAAATCTTTTTTTATCACAAAAAACATCTGTAACTTTGTAAGCATAATCATCTATAGTTAAAATTTTATTATTAATAGAAAAAGGCCATGTTCTACAAGAATTAGGTCTAGCATCATAAATACTGCAAATATCATTTTCTAAAAAAATACAAGAATTATCTGTTTCTTTGTTTTTTAAAAATAATTGAACTGATTCTCCATATAGTAAAACAGCATAAGGTTCTGAAGCTTCACAAGGAACTAAATCTATAAATTCTTTTATATAAATATCTTTAGACGTAATTCTTTTTATATCATAATGACTTAGAGGATTATCCATATCATGACAACATTCACCACATTTATTACAGTCAAAAAGAATTTTTTCTCTTAAAAACCAAGGCTTTTTTAACACTAAATTTATTTTTACTAATTAAAATTGCTATTTTTTATATTATAAGCATAAAAATGTTAAAATCATTTTTTTATTTAGTATAATAATTTAGTTAAAATTTTTATTCTGGTAAAAAAATGTCTGGATTAAATTTATTAGGTTTAAGAACAGTTTGCTATTATGTTTCTGATATAGAAAAGGCTAAAATTTGGTATTCTGATATTTTAGGTCAAAAACCTTATTTTGATGAACCTTTTTATGTTGGCTTTAATGTAGCAGGTTATGAATTAGGTTTACAGCCAGAAGAAAAAACACCAGATAAAAAGTCTGAAAATGTTTTTGCTTATTGGGGAATAGAAAATATGGATGAAGCTTATCAAAAGATTTTATCTTTAGGTGCTAAAGAATTCCATCCTCCAATGGATGTAGGTAGTGGAATTATTACAGCTGAATTAAAAGATCCTTGGGATAATGTTTTTGGTTTAATTTATAATCCTCATTTTATACTAGAAAAGAAGTAAAAAGTAAAAAGTGAAAAGATAAGAAGTTTATAACAAAATAGTTTCAAGCTTATCTTTTTTACAAACTATTTTTGTTTTAGTATAAATTATAAAAGAAAAAATAATTTTTTATAAGTAAACTAATTTAGACTTTAAATAGTGTATAATGTTACTTTATTGTTTTTAATATTAAAATTAAGTTAAATTATTGATATTGGGAGGCTTGTTTTGAAAGTCACTTTAGAAAAAAAAGAAAAAAATAAATTATTTCTTGAAATAGAAGTAGAAGCTAAGACTGTTGCTGAAACTTATGAAAGAAAATTTAGAGAAACTGCTAGAAATGTAACTATACCAGGCTTTAGAAAAGGTAAAGCTCCTAAAGAAATGGTAAAAAAATATATCTATGAAGATATGCTTCAAAGAGATGTTGTTGAAGAGTTAATTTCAACATCTTTTCCAGAAGCTTTAACCAAATTAGAAGATGCTGTTGAACCTATTGAGAGTCCCCAAGTTGAAATAAATAAATTTGCACCTACTTCTGAATTAGTTTATAAAGCTACTATTGAAGTAAGACCAGATATTGCTTTAGGACAATATAAAGATTTAGCTATTGAAGTTGATCCAGTAGCTGCTGTAGATGATGAAGCTATTGAAAAAGAAATCTTAGAATTAAGAAAATCTCAAGCTCAAGTTGTTAACGTAGAAAGACCTGTTCAACAAAATGATATCGTTTTAGTAGATATTTATGGAGAAGTTGAAGGCGAACAAATTCCTGATGGAACAACTGATAACTTACAAATGGAAATAAAACCAGGTAACTTTGTAGAAGGTTTTACCGAGCAATTAGTTGGTGCAAATGTTAATGAGAAAAAAGTAGTTGAAATTACTTTCCCTGATAATTATCCTGTAACAGATTTAAGACAAAAACAAGGTAAATTTGATGTTCTTATTAAAGAAATTCAAGAATTACAGTTACCTGAATTAAATGAAGAGTTTGTTCAAAAAGTTTCTGCTCAATTTAAAGAAGCTCCTCAAAATGTAGATGATTTAAAAGCTAAATTAAAAGATGTTTTAGTAGCTAGAAATGAAAATCTCCAAAAATCAAAAAATCAAGAAGCTTTAGTTGATTCTATTGTTAATTCTTCTACTCTTGATGTTCCAGAAAGCATGGAGAAAAAAGAAATGTATAGCTTATGGCAAATGAGAGAAGGTCAACTCTTAGCATCAAGAGATGTATCTAAGGAAGTTTTAGAAGCATCTTGGGAAAATTGGCAATCTAGAGAAGATGTTTTATCTGAAGCTAGAAAAAGAATAAAAACAACCCTTATTTTTAGTGAAATATCTAAAAAAGAGAATATTACTCTTACTAGAGAAGAAATTGACAATCATTTAGGCATTTATGCAAGAGTTTATGGCGTTTCTGTTGATAAAATAAAAGAGATGCTTGATGATAATGGTAGATTATTACCAATTATTGATGAACTTTTAAGTATGAAAGTTTTAAAATGGCTTGAAGAGAACTCTAAAGTAACAGTTAAGAGTTAATTTATTAATGTCAAGAACTTGTTTTAAACAACCTTGACATGTTAAGCGTGAGTCGTGAATAGAGTATATTAAAATTTAGAATAAACTAACCTATTCACGATTTACTTTTCACTATTCACGATTTACGCTAAAATGTTTTTTATAAAATTTTTACCAAATCCTAAAGAGAAAAAAGAGAGGATAAAATGGCTATAATACCTTCAGTTATAGAGCAAACTAGCAGAGGAGAACGTTCCTTTGATCTTTACTCACGTTTACTAAAGGAAAGAATTGTTTTTTTAGGCACCCCGATTGATGATAGAATTGCAAGTCTAATAATATCTCAATTAATTTTTTTAGAATCAGAAGATTCTGAAAAAGATATATTTTTGTACATAAATAGTCCTGGTGGTTCTGTTACTGCTGGTTTAGCTATCTATGATACTATGCAATTTATAAAAGCTCCTGTTAGTACTATTTGTATAGGACAAGCTGCTAGTATGGGTGCTTTTTTATTAGCTTCTGGTGCACCAGGTAAAAGAATGTCATTACCTCATTCTAGAATTATGATACATCAACCTTTAGGTGGTGCAACTGGACAAGCAACAGATATTGATATACAAGCTCAAGAAATTTTAAGATTAAAGAGAAGATTAAATGAATTAATGGCAATTCATGCTAATAAAGATATTTCTCTTATTGAAAAGGATACAGATAGAGATTATTATATGTCTGCAAAAGAAGCAAAAGAATATGGTTTGATAGATGTATTATTAACTCCTAAAAATTCTGAAACTGAACCTGAAAAAACAAATTAAAAGGTAATTTAATAAATATGGCTAAGAATACTCCCGATAATCATAAATGTTCTTTTTGTGGAAAAAATCAAGAACAAGTAAAGAAACTTATTTCTGCTCCAGGTGTTTATATCTGTAATGAATGTGTAGAGCTTTGTAATGAGATTTTAGAAGAAGAATTATATGCTTCTATAGAAGAATCTGAAAAATCTGCTTCTGATAACAAAGAACTAAATGATATACCAAAACCAAAAGAAATAAAAAAGACTTTGGATCAATATATTGTTGGTCAAGATGATCCTAAAAAAGTATTATCAGTTGCAGTTTATAACCATTATAAAAGAATTATGCTAATGGATAAAAATGATAAAGATGTTGAGTTGCAAAAAACTAATATTTTACTTATTGGACCAACAGGTTCTGGTAAAACCTTATTAGCTCAAACTTTGGCAAAAACATTAAATGTTCCTTTTGCTATTGCAGATGCAACAACTCTTACTGAAGCAGGTTATGTTGGTGAAGATGTTGAGAGTATATTATTACGCCTTTTTCAATCAGCAGATCAAGATATAAAAAAAGCAGAAAAAGGAATTGTTTATATAGATGAGATAGATAAAATTGCTCGTAAATCTGAAAATATGTCTATAACAAGAGATGTTTCTGGAGAAGGGGTACAACAAGCTTTATTAAAAATGCTTGAAGGAACTATTTCTAATATTCCTCCTCAAGGTGGAAGAAAACATCCTTACCAAGAATTTATACAAATAGATACAACTAATATACTTTTTATTTTAGGTGGTGCATTTGTAGGGTTAGAAGATATTATCGCAACTCGTGTAGGTAAAAAATCTATGGGTTTTGGTGTGGAATCTGTTTCTAATAAAGATAAAGAAGATTTAAAAAAATTATACAAAGAACTAAAACCAGAAGATTTACTTAAATTTGGTATTATTCCAGAGTTTATAGGTAGAATACCTTATGTAACAACATTAGATCCATTAGATGAAGGAACTCTTAGACAAATTCTTATAGAACCTAAAAATTCTATTATTAGACAATATGCTAAGCTTTTAGCTTTAGATGGAGTTTCACTTAAATTTACTGATGATGCTGTTTCTACTATAGCTCAAGAAGCTATTAAAAGAAAAACAGGTGCTAGAGCTTTAAGATCTATTGTAGAAGAAACTATGATAGATATTATGTACGAAGCTCCTTCAGATTCTTCTATTAAGGCTATTGAAGTTACTAAAGAGATGGTTGAAAATAGAAAAAATAATTCTCAAGTTATACAACTAAATAAAAAAGAAAAGGAAAAAGAACTTAAAATAGAAAAAGCGGTTGAAACATCTAAACCTGAAGGTGAAATAGCTTAATGAAAAAGCCAGAATTACTTTGCCCTGCGGGTAATCTTGATAAATTAAAATATGCTATCCATTATGGTGCAGATGCTGTATATATGGGGCTTCCTACTTTTGGTTTAAGAAGTAATAGAAAAGCATTTAATTGGGAAGATCTAGAATATGCTATTAACTATGCACATGAAAGAAATGTAAAAGTATATATAACTTCTAATATTTTTGCAAAAAACCATGAACTAGATAGAGTCCCTGAATATTTTAAAAGACTTAATGATTTAAAACCAGATGGAATTATTGTAAGTGATATCGGTATTATGGAGCTTATTAAAGAATATCTTCCTGATACAGAAATACATGTTAGTACACAAAATAGTACTATGAATTGGTCTTCTGCTAAGTTTTGGCATAATTATGGTGCTTCAAGAGTTGTACTAGCAAGAGAATTATCTATAAAAGAAGTAAAAGTAATAAAAGAAAAAAACCCTAATTTAGAAATAGAAACTTTTGTACATGGTGCTATGTGTATGGCATATTCTGGTAGATGTATGATTAGTGGTTACCTTAATATGAGAGATGCAAATCATGGTGATTGTACTAATGCTTGTAGATGGAATTATAAACTTGTAGAAGAAACTAGACCAAATGAGTATTTTCCTGTGGAAGAAGATGAGGAAGGAACTTATTTTTTTAATGCAAAAGATCTTTGTCTAATAAGTTATATTCCAGATTTGATAGATGCAGGTGTAGAAAGTTTTAAAGTAGAAGGCCGTTCTAAAAGTGAATATTATCTTTCTATTGTAACTAGAGCTTATAGAAAAGCTATTGATGCTTATTTAGCTGATTCAGAAAATTATAATCCTTTACCATTTTTTAGAGAAGTAATGACTACAAGTAATAGACAATTTACTTCAGCTTTTAATACTAATACTTCAGATTCTTCAGAATTAAATAACTATGAATCTTCTGCGGCGGTTCAATACTATGAATTTGTTGGTGCAGTTAATAGTTATGATAAAGATAAAAAACTAGCTGTAGTAGAAGGTAGAAATCAAATAAAATTGGGAGATACTTTAGAATTTATAACTAAAGATGATATTATTACCAAAAAAATAGAGCAAATTTTTACATTAGATGGAAAAGAAGTTCAAAAAATAGATCCTAATAAGTTATATCATGTACCTATAGAAGGTTCTCTTGATGAGTTTACTATGATTAGAAGAAGAAATAGAAAAATAACTGATGAAGAGATGGAACAAATAGTAAATGATGAATATATAGCATTAGGCTCTGGAAATATGAAGGTTTTTAAATAATTCAAGAGTTGTGAATCAAAAAAACTCTTTTTTTATATCTTTTTACATATTAATAGTTTTTAACCTATTTTTTACTAATAAAATTTATGCTCATGAAGTTAAAATTAATGATGGAATTTTATATATAAATAATAAAGAAACTTTTTTATATGGAGGAGATTTACACTACTTTAGAGTAAGAGACAAAGATTTTTCTGAAGAAAAAACCTATAAAATGTGGTCAGATACTTTGGATAAAATGAAAATTGCCAGAATGAACTTAGTAACTACATATATCCCTTGGGATTATCATGAAGTAAGTGAAAATAATTTTGATTTTTCTAAAAGTAAAAGTATTCAAACTTTATTAAAAATGATTGAAGATAGAAATATGTTCATAATAATAAAAATAGGGCCCTTTATTACAGCCGAATGGCCGAATGGATTTGGTTCTTTTGGTAGTGTTCCTAAATGGTGGAAAGAAAAATACAAAAAAAGTTTAGCTTTAAAATCTAATAAAAATTATTTTAGTTTCTCTCCCTTTGATAATAAACAAGTTCAACCAACTATTTTAGATAAACAATTTCTTTTATCTACAGAAAAATGGTACAACAGGGTTATAGATGAAGTTAAACCCTTTATAGGTAAATGTATAGTAGGTATTCAAATAGATAATGAGACTAATTTATTTTGGGGTGAAAGATACGGAGATATTGATTACTCAAAAACAGCATTAAATTTTTACTATACTTGGTTAAAAAATAAATATAAGGATATAAAAACTTTAAATAAGTCTTATAATAGTAATTTTGATAATTTTTATTCAGTTACTCCTCCAAATAATCCACCTAATATTCTAAATAAATTTAAACAAGATTATTTTAGTGATTGGTATGAAGTGGGTCAAGATTATATAAAAACTTATCTTTTAAAACTAAAAACTATTTTAGAAAAAAAATTAGAAAAAGAATTTCAAAATTTGTATAAAGATAAATTATTTTTTTTGGTAAATGATTCTCCTTTTGGTTTATCAGTTGGAAATTATACTAAAAATATAATACTTCATAACACTATAAAAAAAAGAGAAATTGCAAATATAGGCTTAGATTTTTATCCAAAACAACTTGTTTTTAATGAAGAATTAATGGATCAACCATTTCAAGTAGATTATTTTACCAAATTAGTAAATAATCTTACTAATAATAATTTTGTTTTTGGAACAGAATTACAGGGCGGTTTTTATGATATACCATTTTTAGGTAGAGCCAAAGTAAAACCTGAAGCAACTGATCAATTATTAGCTCGTTCTATTGGACATGGGTTAAAAGGAGCTTCTTTTTATGTTATAAGAGATGGCTTAAACTATGATAATTCAACTTATAATTATGATTCAGCTATTAATTATGAAGGTAAAACAACTAAAAGATTTGAAATAATGAAAAAATGGGGTAATTTTTTAGAAAAATATGGTGAAAAAATACTTAAAGCAAAAGAAATAAATAATTCTATTGCTATACTTCAGAATATGGATTATCAAACCCCTTCTATAAACCATAATCAAAACTTTTATACCATAGAATATCCAGCCTTGTATGGCTCTTTATTGAATGAGAATATAAATCCTGAATTGCTAGATGTTTATAACTTAAAAGAAGAGTACTTATCTAAATATAAACTTATATTTTATCCTAATCCTGACCATATAGAAGAAAAAATAGCTGATTTTTTAGAAAAATATGTGTCTAATGGTGGTATTTTAGTCAATTTATTAAATAAAGGTAAAAAAGATTTTAATTTTAAAGAGAATATACTAAGTAAAATTTTTAATTGTTCGGATGATTATAAAGAATCTAAAAATGGTGTTATTTCTATAAAATACAAAAAAGGATATTTATATTTTATAGAAGAGAACTTTTATAAGAATTTTAATAGTCCTGAATATTATAAAGAAAAAAATTTGAAAAGTACTTTATTTATTAACTCATTAATGAATAAAATAGAAGAAACTGCTATTGTTAAGAGTAACAAAGAAAGAATAATTACTTGGGCTAAAAAAATAGATAATTATACTTTTATATTTATAGTTAATGATAATAATTATGATAATTTAGTAAATTTAAAAATAAATGATATAAAAAAATTAGAAATTAAGCCAGAAAAAAGTTATAAAATAAATTTTGCTTTTTTTAAGGAAAAAGAATATTTCTTATTTGGTTCAAACTTAGTAAAAAATGGTCTAAATATTAAATTACCAGCTTTTTCTACACAAATTATGATTTTAGAAGATACTAATTAACCTAAGTTACTAGTTAAAATATTTAATGCTATAATTTTTTTAATAAGCCCTCTTTTTGGAGTAAAAATGAGCAAAAATCTTTTATTGATATTTATAGTTTTATTTTTTCTTACTAATAAAGTTTTTGCAAAAGAATCATTAGAATATAAAAATAATATAATAAACCAAGAAAATATTAAAAATAAACTTTTAGAAGCTATTAAAAGTAATAATATTGAATTAGTAAGAAAACTAATAATAAAAACAAATGATAAAAATATAAAAGAGCTTTATGGTTATCTTTTATTAGAGTCTGTAAAAAGTAATAATAAAGAAATAATTGATTTATTAATAAAAAATGATGTTGATATTAATTTTAAAGATAAAAATAATAATACTCCAATAATTTTAGCTTCTATTAATGAAAATATAGAATTAGTTCAATTATTAATAAAATCAGGAGCTAATGTTAACCTTAAAAATATTACTGGCTATACACCTTTAATTTTTGCATCTAGTAGTGGGAATATAAAATTAGTTGAATTATTGATAAAATCAGGAGCTGATGTTAATGCTAAAAATAATAATGGATATACACCATTGATTTGGGCTTCTTTGAAGAATAATAGAGATATTATGGAGCTTTTAATAAAATTGGGTGCTGATATTGATTCTCAAAATATTTATGGTTATACAGCCTTAATTGAGGTTTCATTTAATAATAATAAAGAATTAGTTGAATTATTAATAAAATTAGGAGCTAATGTTAATATTAAAAATAATAGAGGTGATACTTCTTTAATTTTAGCTTCTATAAATGAAAATATAGAAATAGCTAAAATTCTAGTAAAATCAGGAGCTGATATTAATCTTAAAAATGATAATAATGAAACTCCTTTAAGTATTGCTATAAAAAACAATAATATCGAGCTAATAGAATTATTTAAATAACTATTGATAAATTAGATAAAAAGTGTTATTTTTATATGATTATAAAGTATTTTTATTTTAAATTTGCCTTTAAAGTAATAATTACCAAAATTAGGAGTAAAAAATGAAAAGAGTAACAGGAATTGGTGGAATTTTTTTTAAATGTAAAGAGCCAAATAAAGTTAAAGATTGGTATAAAACTCATCTAGGTTTAAATACAAGCGAATATGGTGCAAGTTTTGAATGGTATCAAGAAGATGATAATACCAAAAAAGGTACTACACAATGGAACCCTTTTTCTGATACTACTCAGTATTTTGAACCTTCGACTAAAGAATTTATGATTAATTATAGGGTTGAAAACCTTGAAAATCTTGTAGAAGAATTAAAAAAAGAAGGTGTAACTATATTAGATGAAATAGAATCTTATGATTTTGGTAAATTCGTTCATATTCTTGATGTTGAAGGAAACAAAGTTGAGTTATGGGAACCAATTGGTGAATAAAAATAAAAATTTTACTAAACTTTTAAAATAATAGCTATAACTATAAAAAAATATAAGTTATTATTTTACTTATAGCTTTTTAGCTACAGCTTAAGTATCTAAAAAGATTTATTATAATAAAATTAGAGTTTTTACATAAATATTATGAATTTAGAAGAAATAGTAAAAGAAGTAAGAGAAAAAACAGAGCCTTTAATAAAAGAAAAAAACTATGAAATATATGATATTCAATATAAAAAAGAGAATAAAGATTGGATACTAAGATTTTTTATAGATAATCAAACTAGAAGTATAAACTTAGATGAATGTGCTGAAATAAGCAGAGAGATAAGTGAGCTTTTAGATGCTAATTTTCCAGATATGCCTAGTTATATGTTAGAAGTATCTTCACCAGGTTTAGATAGGTTATTAAAAAATGATAGTGATTTTATGTGGGCAATGGGAAAAACTTTAAAAGTAAAATTTCTTAATTCAGAAAATAAAAAAGAAGTTATAGAAGGCAAAATTTTATCTTTGAATGAAGAAAATATTGAATTAGAAATTTCTAAAAAGAAAAATACTTTAATAGCAAAATCTTCTATTCAGGAAGCTAGAAGAGTAATGAAATTCGATGAAATAATGCCAAAAAAATAATTATTCAAAAGAATTTTTCCAAGCTGAAAAATTAGCTCCCATACTATGAGCTTTTATGATACTAAAACCAGTTTCATAAGAGCCTTTAGCTAATTTATATTCTATCCAAGCCCATTTGGCAGAAGTAGTTCTAACATCTATATATTTTCCTAAGGCTTTATTTATTTTTTTAATTTTTTCTTCAATACTTTTTATTCCTTCAAATTCTTTATCACTAAGAGGCGTATTTTTTTTAGGTACAAAAGGAGAAATACCCATAGCTGTTTTAGTTATTTTAGACACTTTTATAGTAAAATCTATCAATTCATCAATATCATTATCTGTTTCTGTTGGTATTCCTATCATTTGATATAGCTTTAAATATTTTAATTTAAATTCTTTGGCAAACTCAGCAGATTTTATAATATCTTTTTCTTTTATCCTTTTTTCCATTAAAGCTCTTAATCTTTCAGAAGGTCCATCACTTGCTACTGTTAAAGTTCTATAACCACCTAAAGCTAAAAGTTCTACAAATCTAGCATTTAACCTATCAGCTCTTAAAGAACTTATTCCTATTTGTTTTTTTCTATTAATAACTAATTCTTCCAAAAGATTTACAATTTTAGGATGATCTGAAACTGCTGCACCAACTAAACCTACTTTTTTAACTTTATCTGGAATTTTAGATAATATTAAATCTATAGGAAAAATTCTCATTCCATTATTAGTACTTCTTCTCATTACACAAAAAGTGCAACCTCTAGAACAACCTCTTTCGGCTTCTATTAAAAACATATTAGATAATTCTGTATTAGGAGTTAGTATTACCGAATGTGCAGGCAATTTTTCTGTATTAGCTTTGGCTATACCAGGTAAATTATTTTTATGTATAGATGGAACATAAAAACCACAAATTTCAGACAATTTTTCCAATAGTTTTTTTCTATCTTTTATTTCTTTATATTGTTCTATTAAAATATCTATTAATTCTTCTGCTTCTCCTAATAAAATAACATCAAAAAAAGTACCTACAGGTAATGGATTAGAAAATGTAATTGGACCTCCTCCGATAATTAGAGGGTGATATTTTTGATTTCTATCTTCTGCTAAAAATGGTATATTAGATAAGCTTAAAACATCTAAGATACCTGTAAATTCTATTTCATAAGCAATAGAAAAAGCCACAATATCAAATTTATCTAATTCTCTTTCTGATTCATAAGTAAAAATTTTAGTCTTTTTGTTTTTATATAGTGTTATATTATCTGGTAAAAAAGCTCTTTCACAGTTAACTCCATTTATTTGATTAAAATGATTATAAATAGTTTGATAACCTAAAGAAGACATTGCTATAGTATAAGGGCTTGGGTAAGTTAAAGCTACGTTTATTAGAGCTTTATTTGAGGTAAAATCGGTAAGTTTTATTTCTTGTTCTTTTCTTATTCTTACTTCATTTAGTAATTCTGAATGTATGGGCATTAATATATTCTCTTTTATAACTCAAATGAGTTTTTAATAATATAGATAAGTTAAACTTATTTACTTATAAATAACTGTCTAAGAGTTTTTTCATCTCTTAGACATAATATTTATTATTTTATTGTTTAACTTTTTTCATTTGTTCCAGCATTTTTTGCATATCAGTAACTTGATAATTAGAAGGAACTTCAAATAATGATGAATCAAATTTAACATCAGTTTTTACAGATTTAGCTTTCATATTCATTATTTCGCCTTGTTTTTTGCTTGTTATAATCATTTTTAAAGGGATACCTAATTTAGAAGCTAACCATATTTTTACATCTGCTTTTTCTTTTTCACCTTTATTTCCCATTGGAATATCTTGGGTTGCTGTCCAAATATCACACATATGTCCTAAAACAGTTTCAGCCCCAACCATTTTTCCACCCATTTTTTTGAGTTGTTCTTTAGTTTTTTCAGGGTTTTCCATAAAACTAGTTGACATATTCATATTGTTATTAGCTCCACCCATTTTTTTCATCATTTCCATATCTATTTTCATAGCTTGTTTTTGAGATGGTAAAAGAGTATAAGCAATATTTTTAGATTGATCTAAAATCATAATAGATTTGTTCATTCCTGCGGGCATTTTTTCTGTAGTAACTATATCATTATCCATTCTCATTTTTTTATCTGAATAAGACATTTTAGTATTAAAAGAGATTTTTTTACCTTGTGCAGTAACATTACTTTCTGCGACAAGTTCAAAACTTGAAGGAACTGAGAATGCAGGTTGCATTACTCCAACAAAAAACAATGAAAATGCTACTATTCCTTTTTTTATATTCACAATTTATATCCTTTTCTAAAATAAACTGATATAAATTATATAAGATCTACCTTAATGTAATATAAATTTTATATAAATTTATATCAACTATTAAAATGGTTTTAAAACCATTAAAACAAGTATTATAGTTCTTAAAAGGTGTTCTATTCCTAAAAACATACTATATTTTTTTGATAGTTTTTGAGCTTCTTCTAAAGATTCATTTTTATTTATTATAGATTCTATTTTATTCCAAATACCATTAAGAACTGCAAGATCTATAACCAAAACAATTATAGTTAGTAACAAAGAAGTGTGAATAGCTTTAGGAACTGCTGCGAAGCCACCTAAAGCAAAAATTAAACCTATACCAGTTATAATAGTAAAAATACCTGAGATTAAATTCATTTTTGATACAGAATTTACTCTTCCTTTTAATAACTCTGTATGTGGTGAACCTTTTTCTAAAGTAACTCTTAAATCTTTAGAGGTAAAAAAAGCACTTGCAAACCAAACTGAAGAGAAAATTATATGAAAAAGTTTTATTATTCCTAGCATGTTTATTATTCCTATCTAATTCCTATTTTTATTATAGAATACCTCAGAGCTACGCTCTGGTGTTTCAGAGGGTAATGGGGCAAAGCCCACGAGCCCTTCCTCCTACGGGGTATCAACCCAGAAGGAGGTTTTAAATTCATTTTTAAACATAAAAAATTATAGCTTATTATTCTTAAATAATTGATTTTGTATATAATTATTTATCTAATTTGAATAATTTCCTTATAAATACGTTAAAAGTATGTATAAGAAATTATCTTGCACATACTTTTATTATAATTCAATTAATAAATACTATTTAATCAAAAATCCATTTTAGCTTCTTCTGCAGCTTTGTTTACAAAATCATCTAATGGTATTAGACCTAAATCACCGTTTTTAAGATGTCTTACTCCAACTGAGTTAGCTTCTTGTTCTTTATCTCCAATAACCAACATATATGGTATTTTTTGTAATTGAGCTTGACGTATTTTATAATTCATTGTGTCATTACTAGAATTAAATTCAGCTCTAATTCCTACTGCTTTTAATTTTTCTAATACTTTTTCACAATATTCAGCATGTCTATCAGAAATATTAATAACCATTGCTTGAACTGGAGATAACCATAATGGGAAAGCTCCTGCATAATGTTCTATTAGTATTCCAATAAATCTTTCTAAACTTCCATACATAGCTCTATGAATAACAATAGGATGTTTTGAGCTATTATCTCTATCAATATATTTTAAATCAAATCTTCTTGGTAATTGAAAATCTAATTGAGTTGTTGCTGTTTGGAAAGGTCTTTCTAAAGCATCATAAACTAAATAATCTATTTTAGGACCATAAAAAGCTCCATCCCCTTTATTAATAGTATATTCAATCTCATTATCTTTTATAGCCTCTTCAAGTAACTTTTCTGCATTATCCCAAAGTTCTATACTTCCAAGAAATTTTTCTGGTCTGGTAGATAGAGCTACAGTAAACTTCATATCAAAAACAGAGTATATTCTTTTAATCATTCTGATTATGCCATTTATTTCATCTTTTAATTGTTCTTCAGTAACAAATAAATGTGCATCATCCTGAGAAAACATTCTTACTCTTGTTAAACCTGATAAAGCACCAGAAACTTCATTTCTATGCAAAACCCCTTGATCATGTATTCTTAAAGGTAAATCTTTATAACTTCTTAAATCACTTTTAAAAATTAACATATGAGAAGGGCAATTCATTGGTTTTAAACTGTATATATCTTCATCTGCACTTTCAAAATTAAACATATCATCTTGATAATGTTCCCAATGTCCAGAAGTTTCCCATAAATCTTTTTTAAATAATTGAGGTGTTCTTACTTCTACATAACCGTTACGTTTATTATATTCTCTAATTTTTTGAGAAAGTATTTGAAAAATAGTATTTCCTTTTGGAAGCCAAAAAGCTGAACCTGGAGCATAAGGATGGAAGAAAAATAATTCTAACTCTTTTCCTAATTTTCTATGATCTCTTTTTTTAGCTTCTTCTAAATTAAATAAATGTTTATCTAAATCTTCTTTGGCTTTCCAAGCTGTTCCATAAACTCTTTGGAGCATTTTATTTTTTTCATCACCTCTCCAATAAGCACCAGAGTATTTTAATAATTTAAAATTTTTACATTGTTTGGTATATCTTACATGAGGGCCTGCACATAGGTCTGTAAAATCACTTTCATGATAGATAGATACTTTTTCATCTTTTATTCCATCAATTAATTCGATTTTATAATCCTGATTTCTTTCAGAAAACCATTTTTTAGCAGTTTCTTTATCCCACTCATCTTTTTTAAAAGGGCTATTAGATTTTATTATATCTTTCATCCTTTTTTCAATCTCTTCTATATCTTGATCGGTTAAAGGTCTTGGTAAATCCATATCATAATAAAAACCATCTTTAATAACTGGACCAATAGCAAACTTTGCATCTGGAAACATTTGTTGTACAGCATGTGCCATAATATGTGCTGTAGAGTGCCTTATGCAATGCAACTCATATTCTGGATCATTAACATCAATTAAATTTTCTTCCATAAAAACCTCAATTTATATTTATCTTGTTTTTTATTAATATAAAAAAATATTATACTTTATTTTTGAACTAATCTTTTTAAACAGTAACGTAACTTTACCCTCTTTCTAATTTTAGAAAAGAGGGTAAAAATGTATTCTTTAATACTTAAGATATGGATTTTAAAAGATAAGTGTTATTACTTATTTTTTGAGTTGTTCCCAATATTTAAAGTTTAAAGGTAATTTTATAGTAGTTTTAGCTGGAACTACTGAACTTTCTTTAAATGAAGGATTAAGTAAAGCTAATTCTTCCCATCTTGATTCTGCGTCTAAAAATTCATCTGCTATTTCTTTTAAAGTAGCTTTAAATTCTGTTTTTACTTCTCTAGTATCAGGGTAATTTTGAACTTTAGCTGGTTTTATATCTGGGTTATAATTTCCTGATTTTATTTCTTTTACACCTTGTAAAACTCTATCTACAGAAAAATTGTCAGAAGTATCATCTTTTCTACCTGCTGGTAAAGCTATATCTCTGTGTCTAGTAATATTTTTTTCTGAAATATTATATTCATTCATTAAATAAGACACTAATTTTATTAAAGCGTCATATTGTGCATCTGGATAAGGTTCTTTATGATCTCCAATATTGCATATTTCTATACCAATTGAAAAGTTATTAACATCAGCTCTTCCTTGAAATTGACTTTTACCAGCATGCCAAGATCTTTCTGAGTCATTTACAGATTGAACAATATAACCTGTTCTATCTACTGTATAATGAGCACTTACTTTAGATTCTGGGTTTGCAAAAAATTTACCAATATTAGTTGCGTTAGCTGCACTAGCAGTATGATGTAAAACAATAGTATCTATTTTCATGCCATCAGGTCTAGGATTTTGATTAGGAGATTGTATATAAGTTACCTGTGGTTTTGATGCTCTTTTGGTAGAAGCTATTTCGGTATTAAAATCTTGATTTTGATTAGTTTGTGTTTGTGTAGAACATGATACAACAAGTAATAATGAAGAAACTATTAACATTGTTTTCTTTAACATAATTAATTTTACCCGAGCATAATAATACAATTTTAAGTATTATAGCATATTTAAATAAAAACTTACTTAAATATAACCAATTTTTAACATGGATTATCAAAAACTTTTTTTATTCCACTCATATCTGAAACATTGGAACTAAATTCAAAATTATGAAAAGATGCTACTCTAAATATTGTTTCAGGCTCTTGAAATCGTGTTTTTATGAGAAATAATTCATCGTCTTCTATAATATTTTGAGCAAAGCTTCCATTTACATTAATAACACTAACTACCTTAAGTGATTTAGATTTTACCTTTGCTATTTTTTCTTTATTTTCTTCTATAAAATCTGGTAAATCTGAAATAGGTTGTATAATTATTATTTTATATTCTTGCCAAAACTCAAATTCTTTTAGGGGTTTTATTTTTTTATAAGCCAAATGTAAAACTTGCCTTTTAGCTTTTTTATCACCTTTTAATGAAATTACTTTTTCTCTCTCTTTATCTCCTAAAGCTAAAGAACTTTTAAATTCTGAAGTTTTCCATTCTTCTTTAGTTTCTTTTAAGCTATTCCATAATTCTAATATTTCATTAGAGGGAAAGTTTTTTATAGGCATAAAAATCTTATATAAAAACATAAAATTTTTATGTATTTTCCCCCATTTTAAAATACTTCCTAATAATATATTACCTTCTAGAGATTTAAATATTTTTGCGAAATTTTCATGATCAAATGATATTAGCAACATAGGATCTATATCTAAAAAACCTGCTAATTTTAAAAGTTGTTTTTCATCTCTAGGTGCATTAAAACTATATTTTTTATCACTTACAGCTTCATAACCTTCTCTTAGCCATCTTTTTATAGAAGACTCACTTATTTTTAAATCTAATAAAAGTTTTTTTACTTCTTCTGATTTTTCATCCAAACCAATATCATGAAATGTATTTCTTATAATACTTTTATTAAACTTTAAATTTAATTTCTCTTGGATATAATCCATATAACTTATGTTATCATCTTCACTCATAGTATTATTAACTTGTCATAAAAAAATAAATCTGAAAAACAATTATATATTATTTTTCAGATTTACTAAAAATATTTTAATTTAAGCTTAGAAAGTTTTTTTAAAGCCTAATCTAATACTATCAGTAGATACAGTAGCTTTTAAAGTACCACCTAAAATTTCTGTACTTCCAGATATTTTTCCACCACTCGCTAAAATACCTCCTACTACAGCAGCACCAGCTACTTTGGAACCTGTTTCACCTAGATTTTCTACAGCAAAATCTCTTAATGCTTCTCTTGGATTAGGATTTTGAAATTTTAGATCGGGCATATTAAAATTATAATTTCTGGTGCTTTCTGCTTGTTGTTTAAAACCATCCCCTACTCTTGAGTTTGTAGCCATATTTTCTAAATTAAAATTTGTAGGTAAGCTAAGATCTAGTTTTGGTAAATTTGGTTGAGGTGTATTTGTTGTTTGTTGTTGAGGTACAAAAACTCTTGAAGAAATAGTATTATCACCCATTAGCAGAATCCTTTTTAATATAATAAATATTTATTTTTACAATAATTATAGCAAAAATTATTTATATTTTATATCTAAATAGTAATACTATTCACTTTCTTTTAGTAGCAATATAATGTAGATTATCTGTTATAGTAATTTATTTATTATTTTTTATTTATTATTTTGGTGTAAAACAAAATTAAATGTATAACCATTTAAACAAAATAAAATATTTATCATCTATTTTTATTTTAATATTATTTTTATTAATATTAAATGAATCCAGTGCTTTTGCTAAAAAAAGAGATACTCTTTTTAGAATAAAAGATAATATTATTTCAGCATATAAATTAGATCGAACTATTATAAAATGGTATCCAAGAATAATATATCAAGATGCAGAAAAGCCCTTATGGTCTGTAACTTTTCCCAGCTTAAAAGAAAAAGGTAAATTATTAGGCCCTACCAAAGAAATAGAAGGGAAAATATATTTTGCTTATTCATCTTATGTAATGGGTTTAGATTTAGATAAAGCCCAATTTACTGATAGGTTTCAGCTTTTGGGTGAAATTACTGAAATAAAAGATGATAATGGTAAATTAGCAATAAAAACTTTTCATGGTATAAGAGGTAAAGTTTGGGATAAAGAACCTACTATAAAGGTTACTCCTAAGCAGTTAGAAGTAGTTGCAAATTTAGCTACTATTACTAATAGAGATTACTCTAGTATATACATAAAATTAAAAGATGCTGAGCTTCTTTCAGAAAATCTTGAAAAAGCTTATTTAAAAGCTTTTGTTGATAATAAAATTACAGATCCAGTTAAATTAGAACTAATGAAACAGGAATACTTAAAAGCTATAGAAGGAGATATAACAAACCCTTGGTATTATATATACTTGGCTATTATAAATGAAAATTTAGACAAAAAAATATATTCAGATGTTTATTTTAAAAAAGCAATAGATATAAAAGGTTTATCTTTTTATGATTATTTTAATTTAAGTACTTTTTTTGAATATATAAATAAAAGAGAATTAGCTGATAATTGCTATGATAAAGGTATGTCAGATTTTCTTAATAGACAATATACTCCAGAACAATTAACTTCATTACAATCTTTTGTTAATTATTCCACTTGGCTGATGCCTGCAATAGAAAAATTAAAAAAATCTAAAAATTCTGCGGACGTAGAAAGAGTAATTGATATTATAGATAGATTTTATAAACTATCCCCTCAAAAAGAAGGTAATTTTAATATAATGAATGGAGTGGCTAATTATTTAGTAAATATGGGTAAACTCCAAGAATCTAAAATTTGGCAATCTAGAGCTGAAAACAACAAAGGTTTCTTTTTTACAGGTGATTATAGCTTTATAATAGCAGATTTATTTTTAAATTTGTTTTTGGCCTCTATAATATCTTTTATTATTTTTATTATAATACTTATTGTTAGAAATACTTCTGAGTTTATAGAAGATTCTAAACATAATAAAATAGATTTAACAGAGTTGTTAAGACGTAGATATATTTCTAAAAGAAATATTTATTCTTTTGTTATTTTATATATTTTTTGTTTATTTTCACTAGGTATTTGTAATAATACACTAGCTTCCATAAGTAATATTTTAAAAGAACCTCCTACAATTAACTCTGGTACTTGGGGTAATTATGCTACAATAAAATATTTTTCTAAAGAAATCGGAAATATTCCAGAAAAAAACTTTTTTTTAGCACTTTCTAATCAACAAATAAAAGATTATGTTACCGCAATTTCTTTATATGAAAAAATAGATTTACCTGAGGCTCATAATAATTTAGCTGTTATTTATATGAAACAAGGTAAAAAAACACTCGCTTTAGATGAATTAAATAGAGCCTTAGAAATTGATAAATATATGATTGAAGCTAAATATAATTTATACCTATTAGATAAAACAAAAGAACTACCAGATGATGATAAAGTAAAAATAATGCAAAAATATGCTCCTAATGTGCCATTAATATCTTTACCTCCTGATAAATATTATAAAAGTGCTTTTTACAAACCACTTTCTATACAAGATTTTAATCCAATGAATATATTTTTATTTAATAAGTTTTTAAAGAACTCTGGTAACTCTATTATTGAAGTAACACATTTAGTTGTTCCTGTATTTATAGCTTTTACCTTTACCGTTATACTTTTATTAGCCTCTGTTTTTATTCCACAAACTTATGTTTCTACTGCAAATAGGAATTATCTTAGAAGGCTTTTGGGTATGTTTATTCCAGGTTTTTCATATAATTGGAATTTATTGGGTCCAATAATTTTTGCTTTATGGTTGGGTTTAGGTATTACAATATTTTTCTATTTTGGGTTTAGTTTTGAACAAATAAAACCTACTATTGGATTATTAACTACTTTTGCTCTTCCTGATTATTCTAATTTAGCTCCAGATATTAGTTCTGATTTAGCTTTTAGCAGAGAAATAGGTCTGGTTACATCTGTCTCTTTTTCTATTATATGGTTATTTAATTTCTTTTATATTTTAATTTCAAGAAGATTTGTTCAGGATTAAATGAATTTAAGACCTCTTTCGGGGTATCAACCCCGCAGGAGGAAGGGATCGAGGGTACAGCCCCCGTCCCCCCTGAAACACCAGAGCATAGCTCTGAGGTATTCTATAATAAAAACAAAAAAACCCTCATTTTTTATGAGGGTTAAAAATAATTTATTTTTATAACATTCCGTTCTTTTTAGCTAAAGCTATAGCTTCTTTTATGATAACTCTATCTTTTTCTTTTTCTACTTCAGATAGTTTAGCATAAGGCATATCTACCTCTTTATTACCTTTAGCCCAAGTATTTCTTTTTAACCATTCTACATGTATAGAAGCAGAAGATTCTTCTATAAATTTAGCATCAGCAGTTTTTTGGTTGCTTATTAATTTAAAAATAATATTACTAGCAACTTCAGCAGAAGCTTTATTTTCAGCTTGCCAGTCAGCAGGTAAATTTTCATATGTAGTATTAGCTATATCTAATTGAGTTTTGCCACCATGTGCTTTACTCCAAGCTTGATCTTTTGTATCTTTAATTCTTGGTTCATAAGTGCCATCAGGCATTTTTTTTCTAGATTGTTGCCATATTTCATGTAATCTTCCAGCTAATTTAACAACAAATTGGTTTTTACTTAATTTTGTAGATGATATTTGTGTATTTTGTTCCATAACTTGTGCGTCTAAATCCATATTACTAGAGTTATTACAAGCTGAAAGAGATATGCACATTAATAAAGCAAAAGACAGTTTTTTCATTTTTTTATACCTTAAGATAAATATATGTTAACATTAATTATACATTAATAATACTTAAAAAAACAAGTTTTTTTATATTTATTCAGTAGTTAAGAATAATATTTTGTAATAAAAAACATTCAGAAGAAAAATAAAATTAAAGTTAAAGTAAAAAAAGAAAAAGCTAATAAGAATAAAAATTTAAGCATAACAAAGAAATGGAAATTAATTTCCACAAAATATCAAGAATTAATAATAAATTATTCTATAAAGCACCTCCTTTTAATTTTTTTTTGTTAGAGAGTTATGATGTATTAAATTTTAGTTGAAAAGGTTTATTCTCAAAATCCAAAAATTAGTTCAAAATAATCTTTTATCAGCCAAGTAATATTCCACCTAATAATTTAGAAAAAATATATTTTATTGATAAATTGTTGATAAAACTTTTAAAACATCTGCCTTTAAGAATAACTGGTTTATTATATGAGCTATCTGAATTAACAGATAAACAACTTTCATACCATTAGGTTTTTTAGTATAAATGTGTTCAAGATTGTAACCATGATGCTTTTGAGTATCAAAACCTTCATTTTCTATCTTCCATCTCAACTGAGCATTAGATTCAATTTTTTAATAAATTTTCAGATTTTATCTTAAAGTTTGTAATAAAGGCTCTTACTACTTTTCATTCAAAATATTTAGCAAAAATATTTATTTCAAATTCGGAATATTCAATTTATTCATCCATAAATACATTGTTTCTTTATCTTTAATCTCTGGTAATTCAATCTTTCACCCTATTGCAGTCTCCCTATTTTCAAAGAACCCATTGAAGTCCTCCCATACTGTTTTAAATTACCTTCCTTAAAAGTAATTATGTATTTCCAATTATGGGTATTACAGATTTTTAGTACACTGGCATTTGGATATAATCCATCAAGAAACAGACAAATTTTTAATCTTGGAAAAAATTTCTTTTTATTTTTTCTGAAAGACGATAAAATGCTTTAAGTTCACAATCTTGTTTATCAAATTCTTTATCTGCTGGATTCTCAATAAACTCTGTTGCAACTGATATTTATAATCCATTTGATGTTACTATTTTTGGCTTCTAGTACCCTATGAAAATATTGTTTTTTACCATTTCTTGTTTCATAAAGACAATGTTCACAATGTTTTTCAAGTAAAACGATAAATCTCTATTCCATCTATTGCTATCAGATAATATATTCCTAACCTGTAATTCTCTATTATCTACTTCTTAATAATTTATTTGACATTTATAGGTTAATTTTTCCAATTCTGATATTTGAAATTTATTCCAAAAATATGCCAAAGTATCTCCATTAGGAATACTTATCAAATTTAAGTTAAAAGCTTTATTTAAATTCTTTTGCTTCTATTTTGCTTAACTCAATATTATAGTTTCTCCTTGAACCTGTGAAACTAAAGAGTATTAAGCTTAAATTTATAATCTCATGTATTTGATAATGGCATTTTTTCTCTTGGCGGAAATCTTTTAATTGACTTATCCAAGTATGGAAATTTGGAAAAAATTTTTTATAGACGCAAAATAACTGCTGGCAAAATTAATTTTCTCTAACTTTTCTGACTTTAGGGGCTTTCTTTTTTCTCTTTTTTTTTGGCATATTACTTTTTAGGTTAAAATTATGGAGTATATTTTACTCAAATTTTTTTTTGTGTTAAAAAACTTCTAAAATTTTTTTTCAATATGCTTTATTTATTCATATTTCAGTGCGAAAATTTGTTCATTCTTTATTACTGATATTTATTTTAATTCTAAAATTTGCCCTAAAAATATTTTTATTTTAAAATTAATTAAATAAATTCAAAAAAAATTAGAGGGTCTATTGTGAAAAAAAATAAAGTAATGCTTGTGGAAGATAATGTCGATACGGCAGAATTTTTACAAATGGAGCTTGAAGATGCTGGTTATGAAGTTCAAATTGCTAAAGATGGTCAACAAGGTGCGGTAAAAATAAGAAAATTTGAACCTGATATTGTAATTCTAGATTGGGAAATGCCTGTTATGAATGGGGTAGAGCTTTGTAAATACCTTAGGAGAACTTCTAATGTTCCTATTCTTATGGTTACAGCTAAAAAAGAAGTTAAAGAAAGAGTTGAAGGTTTAGATTCTGGTGCAAATGATTATTTAGTTAAGCCTTTTGATTCTGAAGAACTATTAGCAAGAGTAAGAGCATTAATAAGAGCTAGTAAGCCTATTGAAAAAGTTGAACTACAATTTGAAGATATCATATTAAATACTCAAAAACATGAGGTTTTTATTCAAAGTAAGCAGATCGAATTATCAAAAAAAGAATTTGATATTTTACATTATTTTATGGTTCATCAAAATCAAGTTTTATCAAAAACCCAGATATATGAATCTGTATGGGGTTGGGATGGAGAAGGAAGCGAAAACTCTGTAGAAGTTTATGTTCATAGCTTAAGAAATAAATTAGAAAGCACTGGTTATCAAAGAGTTTTACACACTAAAAGAGGTATTGGATATATAATGAAAAAAGAGTAAATTTCATAAAATAGTTTTTTAAGCAAATTTTAAGCAACTTTGACAATACATTTAAATTTCAAATTTTATATTTAAATATATAAATATTTTAAAATTATGAGGAAAATTTAAGATGTCTGGAGTTCAAAGAAGTGGTCAGTTATCACCAAATATTCAACTTAGTGAAATTCAAAAAAAAGAAACTAAATCTGGTAATGTAAACTTATTAGAAAATAACCAAGAAAAAGTAGAAACTAAATCTACAAAAAGTTATCCTAATCAAAAAAGTATTAGTAAAATAATAGATGCTAATATAGTTTCAGGTTCTGAATTAGAGGGTGTTTTCAAAAAGAAAGAAAAACCAAAAAATTCCTTATACCAAGAAGCTGCCAAAATAGAAAATAATAATGATGATGATGATGATGATATGGATAATTTATTTTCTAATGTTATGAGTGGTTTAGAAGATAATGATTTAGATAATATACTTGATGATATAAGTGTAAAACCTAAAAAAGAAAGTATTTCATCAAATAATAATCAAGATTCTCCTATTTTTTCTAAAAAAGAAAAAGTATCTCCTTTTGTTGCTATAACAGAGAGTTCTTCTGATGTTGCTCCTATACAAAATTCTGATAATCAAAAAGTAATTAAACTTTCAACTCAAGCTAATAAATTAAAATCTGATATTATTTCAAGTACTAGATATGATTTAGGAGAAGGTAAAATAGATGTTAGATTTGCTTTGTTTTCTAAAGAAGGTTCTATTGAGTTTCAGAAAAATGCAAGCCCTGAATCTAAAGCTAAAATGCAATTTTTAAAAGATGTTAGAGATTCTATTAATAATCCAAATCCATCAAAATTAGATAATATAGCTGAAAAATATAAAGGTATTTTAGGTTCTGCGTATAAAAATTATGGTCAACAAAAAAGTTTTGAGGATAAATTACAATTTTTAAGTAATAATGTAGATCGTTTTGTAAGAGAAATTAAGCCTGATTTTGAAAAATTTAAAAACAAAGATTTAGCTAACTCTTTAGTTTCTCTAGCTAATAAAAATGATAATCCTAAGGAATATTTGAATAGTTTATTAAAAGTAGAATCTAATTTTAAGGATACTGCAACTAGAAAAGCTATTTATTCAGCTTTGCAAAACTATAAATAGCTAGAAATACATTAATAACTAATCATAAGCAAAATCTAATATAGTTATTCCAGAAAAAGTTAAATACAAAATTAATTGTAATGTTATTAACTATATTATTTTTACTATTAAGATACATTTAATATATCTTATAATACAAGTTACTAAAGCACTTTGTTGAAAAAACAGAGTTATAGCTATTAATATATAAATAAAACAAAAATATATTCATAATTAACTCTTTTTAACTTTTCCTTAAAAATATTTGTTCTAATATTTTTAAGGAAATTTTAAGTAAAATAAAGGTTTTTCTTAAAATTAACTTGTTAAAGTTTAAAAAATAAATATTTATATAAAGAGATAAATTTATGCGTGAAAAAAATAATAAAAATAATATCCCACAACCACCATTACATCCTATATTAAAAAATTTGGGTGAATTAGATCCAAAAGCTCCATTACAAAGTATGTTTAGATTATCAAAAATATATGGGGAAATTTATCGACTTTCTTTTCCTACTGAAGATATTTTAGTAATAGGATCTCAAGAGTTAGTTAATGAATTATGTGATGAAAAAAGATTTGGGAAAAAAGTACATAATATATTACAAAACCTTAGAGCAGTTGCAAAGGACGGGCTATTTACAGCAGAAACAACAGAACCTAATTGGAAAAAAGCTCATAAAATTTTAACTCCTGCATTTAATACAGCTTCAATAAGAGGTATGTTTGATAAGATGTTAGATATAGCAAATCAAATGATAATAAAATGGGAATATTTTTCTGAATACACCACTTTTGATGTTCCTGATAATATGACAAGATTAACATTAGATACTATTGCTTTATGTGGATTTAACTATCGTTTTAATAGTTTTTATCAAAATGAAATGCACCCCTTTATAGGAGCTATGCTTAGTGGTTTGGAAGAAGCAGAAGCACGAGGTAGAAGGTTGCCGTTACAAAATAAATTAATGATTTTTAATCAGAAAAAATTTGATGAAGATATAAAATTTATTTATAAAATAGCAGGAGAATTAATAAATAACAGAAGAAAAGATTCTAATTCTCTAGAAAAAAGAGATTTATTAGGTAAAATGCTTTATGATAAAGAGCCTTCAACTGGAGAAGGTTTAAGTGATGAAAATATTATGTTTCAAATGGTTACTTTTTTAGTTGCTGGTCATGAAACAACTAGTGGCTTATTATCCTTTGCTTTATATTTTATGTTAAAAAACCCAAATATACTAACTAAAGCAATAGAAGAAGTTGATAGAATTTTAGGTAAAGATATTCCTACAGTAGAACATATTTCTAAATTAAAATATATAAATCAAATTTTAAGAGAGTCATTACGTTTATGGCCCTCAGCTCCAGCTTTTGCTGTTACACCTTTTGAAGATACGATTATAGGAGGAAAATATTCTGTAAAAGCAGGAAAAACTCTTTTAATAATGCTACCTATGTTGCATAGAGATACAAAAGCTTGGGGAGATGATGTAGAAATATTTAATCCTGATAGATTTTTAGATGAAAACTTTGAAAAATTACCTCCAAATAGTTGGAAACCTTTTGGAAATGGACAAAGAGCTTGTATAGGAAGAGCTTTTGCAATGCAAGAAGCAGAGCTAGTTTTAGCAATGATTTTACAAAATTTTGATATTTTCTTAGCAGATCCTTCTTATCAATTAAAAATAAAGGAAACTATAACACTAAAACCTGAAGGTTTTGAAATAAAAATTAGAAAAAGAGGTAATAAAGTAAATACTTTAAAATCTCAAGTTATATCTAATACGCAAAAAACACTTAAAAATATAGAAATTCAAAAACCAGTTTTGGAATCTGATTTAACTCCTTTATTAGTTTTATATGGTTCTAATACAGGTTCTTGTGAGGCTTTTGCTCAAAAAATAGTCTCAGAGTCTAAAAACAATGGTTTTTTATCATCTATAGGTACAATGGATGAATATGCAAATAATTTACCAACAGAAGGTGCTGTTATTATTGTTACATCTTCTTATGAAGGACATCCACCAGATAATGCCAAACATTTTGTTTCTTGGTTAGATAGCTTAAAATCTGAAAACTTGAAAGATGTAAAATATGCTGTTTTTGGATGTGGTAATAAAGATTGGAGTAGAACATACCAAGCAATTCCTAAAAAAGTTGATGAAAAAATGTCTGAAGCTGGTGCAACAAGAATAATAGAAAGAGGAGAAGCTGATGCTAGAGGTGATTTTTTTGGCGATTTTGATAATTGGTATAAAGATTTTTGGTTAAAACTTTCTAAATCATTCAATAAACAAATTAAAGTAATAAAAAATAAATCTATGTATGAAGTAGAAATTTTAGAAGAAAAAAGAACTAATCTTTTAAGGCAAACTGAACTACAAAAAGGAGAAATAGTAAAAAATGTAGAACTAGTTAATATGATTGATTCTAAAGCTAGATCTAAAAGGCATATTGAAATAAAATTACCTGAAAATATGAAATATAAAGCAGGAGATTATTTATCAATTTTACCTTTAAATCCAATAGAATCTATAGAAAGAACTTTGAATTTATTTAACTTTAGTCATGATACTCATATCATTATTAATAAATCTGAAGATACTATTAGTTTTTTACCTACAGGTTATCCTATTAATATTTTTGAAATTTTAGCTAGTTATGTAGAACTTTCTCAACCTGCTACTCGTAAAAATTTAGAATTACTTTTAGAAAATGTAGAAGATGAAAAAGAAAAAGATGAATTATATAACTTAGCTACAGATAGTTATTTAGAAAATATTTTACAAAAAAGAATTAGTATATTAGATTTACTTGAGAAATATAGATCTTGTAAAATATCATTTTCATTATTTTTAGAGCTTTTACCTCCTATGAAAACAAGACAATATTCTATTTCTTCATCTCCATTATATAAAGAAGGGGAGTGTTCTTTAACTGTTGCTGTAGTTAATGCCCCTTCTTGGTGTGATAATGGTAAATTTAAAGGAGTTGCCTCAAATTATTTAGGAACATCTACAACAGGGATGAAAGTTTCTGTAGCTGTAAAACCTTCTAATGTAGGTTTTCATTTACCTAGTAATTTAGAAATTCCTATTATTATGATAGGTGCAGGAACAGGTTTAGCTCCTTTTAGAGGTTTTATACAAGAAAGAGCTATTCAAGCTAAAAATGGTAGAAAATTAGGAAAAGCCTTATTATTCTTTGGATGTGATCACCCAGATATTGATTTTATTTACAAAAATGAGTTGGAGGCTTGGGAAATAGATGGAATAGTAAAAAATAAATTAGCTTTTTCTTCTATAACTACACAAAATAACTGTAAATATGTTCAAGATAAATTATGGGAATGCAGAGATGAAGTAATAGAACTTCTAAATAATAATGCAATAATTTATGTTTGTGGTGATGGTAAAAGAATGGCACCTGCTGTTAGAGAGACTTTTATAAAAATATATCAAGAATTTAAAAATTGTTCTTTTGAAGAAGCAGAAAAATATGTATTAGATTTAGAAAGAACTAATAGTAGATATGTTTCTGATGTTTTTGGGTAAAGTTTTTTTTCTTATTTTAAAGCTATAAAAAGTTGCTTATTCTGAATCTAATTCAGAATAAGCAACTTTTACAATTAATTTTGTACTTCATTTATAAGGGAGTAGCCATACTATTTAATTGTTTTTTAATTTTTTGGGTATAGATATAAATTACTATAAAATAAATTTTATTCTTATTAAACAATTAAATACGACTTTGTAAATTCTTATAGCTTCCAAATATGGCTACATCTCTCATAGAGCATAAAGCTAAACTTAAATCAATATTATCAGAAGAAAATATTCTAAGGTTTTCTTTACGTAACTCATAAGATAGATTTATTTCTGAAGAATCATTTTTATTATTCTCCTTTATAAATTCATCAGATACTTTTTTTAGGTTGTTTACATTACCTGTTCTAAGAGCTTCTTTTAGTGTTACTAAAAAAGTAAATTCATTTGATAAATTCTGACTAAAAAAATATTTTTCAATCTTTGGAGAAATATTTTCTTGAGAAAGATAATCTTTCAAATACATTTTCCCATTTTTTATTTCATTGCTATTGAATAATTCATTTAAAGCATTTAATGCGTCTTTTCCATCCTCGGATAGAGTGTTAACATCTATTTCATTTGAAGGTTCATTTTTAAGTTTATCTAATAATTCAATTCTTTCTATAGAATTTATCTGGTTTTTATTTATAAGATTTTTTTTAATATTTGTTTTATCCCTATCATTTAAATCAGAAATAAAACCATTATTTTCACCTCTTCTAAATTCTTGTTCTATATTTTCTTTTTTAATTCCAGAACCATCTGATATAACTCCATTTATAACTTCTCTTCCAGTAACACCATTTTCTGTTCTAACCGAATCTTTAATAGCTTTATATTTTTCTTTTGTTAAAGAACCTTTCAAAGAGTTTGAAACTGTATTTTCAAAATCCTGTGTTGTTATGCCACTTTTTAATGGAACAGCCGCCCTAGTAAACTCTTCTGAAATGAGGTCTCTTTTTATTCCTTTTACTGCATCTCTATTTAATAAAATACTTCCACTATCTCTTCCCTTTGCAAATATATCATCTAAATTCTGAACTGTAATGTTTGCATTTTGAGATATAACTTTGTTTAGTTGTTGTCTCCCTGATAAACCATTTTCAGATTTATTAATAGAATCTTTAATAACCTTATATTTACTTTTATCTAATTTAACATACTCTTGAGATGAATCAACTGTTAATGAATTAGTAACAGTTTCATGAAAATCTCGCTTAGTTACATTATTTTTTAATTCAACACAACCAGATCTTTCTAAAGGTTGATTAGATCCAAAAAAATTAAGTCCACTCATAATTATTCCTTTCAATAAATAATTTTATTACTTAAAAATACCAATTTTTTTTGTAGAACCATTGGAATCTATTTCTGTTTTTATTAATAAAGATTTTCCATTTTCTAAATGAAAAATATTTTTATCTTTTTCAACAGATTTAATAAGTACTATTTTCCCATCAATACTTACAATTTCTGATGATTTTTGTAAAATAAAAGGTGTTAACTTACTAATATCGTCTCCAAAATAAGTATTACCTTTTTTTGTTTGAATACCAAAATAAACTATTTTGTTGCATTTAGTTATTATTTTTTTCATAATATAACCTTAAAATAAATCATACTAAGTAATCCTTTTATATTTTTCTAAGTAAAGAATAAGATAAAATTTACTTTATATTAAAGATAACAATGTAGCTTTAAAAAGCTTCTCCTATTTGCTTAAAGTTTCCTTAAAAAATTATCTTTTTATAAAAAAAATTAATCCCTCATAATATTTGTTTTACAAAAGTAAGCTTGTATAAAGGTTACTAAATAGGTAATAAAAAATAATTAGCTATATGAGTATATTTTTATTGAAATAAAATAACATTCTCAATAATTTTCTAGAAATATAGTTATAATATAAGCTATGATATATAAATCTACTGCTTTAAACAACTAAAAATATCACTTGAATTTATTTTTTAAGCAAACTTTAAGGAAACTTGATTTAATTTTTAAACTTAAATTATTATCATTAAAAATGTAAGTAATTTTTTTATAAAAAGAGGAATATGAAATGAGCGGAATTGGAAGTTTTTTTAGCAGAACTCAACAACCATTAGAAACTTCTGGAGATATAACTTTAAAAAAAGGTGTAACTCAAGAGGCATTTGTAAAAAAAATAGATAAATCTTTAGATGATGGTATTTTAACTAAAAAAGAATATAAACAAATTAAAGATTCTATGGTTGGAGGTAGAAGTGATTTAAATAGAATTTTATCTGAAGCTGGAATTGCAGATTTAAAACAATTAGATGATATTTTTGGTAGAGGAAAAACTCATGGATATATTAATATATCACCTTCTCAAAAAAATGAACTAAAAAAATTACTTACAGAAAATAGTCATCCTACTAATAATATTGAATTAACTAATCAAGAAGCTCAACTCAGAGATTCAATAGTAAATAAACATTTATCAATAAATAGAAGTGATTTAACTAATAGATATACTTTAGATGATTTTATTTTTAGCCCTGAAGTTTCAGGAATATTTAAAGATCATTGTAATAAAGAGCTTTCTTCAGAGAATATTAATTTTTTAGTAGATACTAAAAATATTTTACAAAATAACCCAACTAAAGATAGTTTAAAAGGATTATATAATAATTATATAAAAAATAATTCGGATGGATATATAAATATAAGCTTTAAAAATAGATTAGATTGCGATAAAGTTTTTTCAAATCATAATAGTTCTTTATTAGATATGATGAAATCATTAGAAAATCCTATAAAAGAAATCAAAGGACTTTCTGGAGATACTTTTTCCCGTTTTAAACCTGAGCAAATATCTCAAGCTATTATAAATGAAGCTGTTTATTTACCTGCTGGAAGTCAAAGAGAAGGATATATAAAATCTATAATTGAAGCTCATCAAGATAATTTAAATAAAATGGATAATAAATCAAAAAATATGTCCACAAGTGCTTCGATGATTTCTATAGCTAAAAAAGCTTTGACTATGGTGGCACAAGGTATAGAAGAATCAGGTATTCTTTATCATCTATAAAAATATTATATTGTATTTATTTACTAAAAAAACACTAGATTTATTTATTTAAAATTTAATCTGGTGTTTTTTATTACAAAAGATATTTTTAGTTTTTATTACCATTTCTTAGCCTAATTAAACAATTAATTTTAAATTAAAATCTTTTTATAGATTTATTGAAAATATTAACTTTTAACTCCTCTAAACCTTTTAAATCAGGTTTTAAATAATAAGCTATTTTTAAATAGTTTTTTGCTAAATCCAATTCTTCTATAAAATAAAAAATATAAGACAAATAAAAGTATGCTTCAGCCTCATTTTTTTTTATTTCTATTGCTTTAGTAAAATATTTTGCAGATAAGTTTAAGTTATCATAATCATTTTCTACTTTAGTTGAGTTTAGGAAATTATTAAAGTAGAAAATTCCTTGATCAAAAAAAAATTTATAGTTACTATTATTTATCTTTTCAAGTTTATATGAAAAATCATTTATTTCAGATGCTTTTTTAGTTACTTCATATTTAAGCTTTTTAAACATTTTTTATCCTAATAATATTATATATAATAGATTTATCTTTATATAAAATTACTTGTTATCATTTTTATCTTATTATTATTAATTTAATACTATTTATTAAAAATAAATTTTTTTTGTATTTTAAAAGGATATAAGTTTCATTATAATTTTTTAAACTTATATCCATTAATTATTTTTAATTATTTACCTATAGCCCTAGTACTTAACCTATTCTCAAGTAGTTTTATACTTGAATTTATAGTATTTATAGAACTATTAAATTTATTTATAGTATTATTCAAGTTTTTATCAATATTCATATCAATATTTTTAATCTTTAATTTTATTTCAGCTAAATTTGATTTAATTTGAATCAAATTTAATTTTATATTATTTATTTCATTTTCATCTTTAGATATTCTGTTGAAATTATCATTTATTAATTTTATTTCAGAACTAAATGCTTTTAAACTAGCTAAAGAATCATTTATTATCATAAAACTTGAAGATAATTTTTCTAATTTTTGAGATTCATCATAAAGCTTTGATGTTTTTAATATATTATCATTTACTTTTTGTGTTAGTAAAGTATTTTCTAAAGATTCCTTTAAATTTGAAAGCTCTTTAGAAACAGATTCCAGTTCATTAGAAATATTTTTAACTTCTGAGTTTATAGGTTTTAAAATGTTATTATTAGCACTATTAGAATGAATATTAATTTTTAGACTATTTAGAAGTTTTTCCTTAGCAGAAATAACTTCATTACATTGTAGGTTTTTTTCTGTATTTTCTGCTAAAACTATAGCTTCATTTAAATTTTTATTTAAGTTATCTATATTTGTTAATAAATTATTTGAGATTCCTGTTTTTTCCAAATCGGTAAAATTATATTCTATTTCAGATTGCATAGAAATAAATTCTTTTTTTATTTCAGAAATCTCATTAGATTTTTTATTTGGTTTTATAACTTCTTTTAAAAGTTCATTTAACTTATTTTGTGTTTCAGAAAAATATTTTTTAGTTTCTTTAGTTAGATTATCATTTATATTTTCAATAAATGAGTTTACATCCTTAATAATATTTGAGCTTTTTTGTTCTAATTCATTTTTAATAGTATTATTAGTAGTATTATGACAATTTTTTATATTTATATTAATACTTTCTAATTCATTCTTAATATTAATTAAATCTAAAATATCTTTTTTAGCTTCATTTAAATTTTTATTATCATATTTATTAATAAGTACTATTTTTGTTAGTTTTTCTTCTAAATCTTCACTAAGATTAAATAAATTATCTATATCATTAAAATCTTTATTTAAATTACTTAAATCATTATCAATTTTTTCAAAAGCACTTTGATTTTTTTTATCAATATTATATCCTAGATTTTTGAATTCTAAAAGATTTATACTAATTATATTTATATCAGATAAATTTTCTTTTATTTGATTGCTTATACCAATAATATTACTTGAGATATTTACATTTGATAGTTTATTATGTATTTCTTTATTAGACTCTTCTAAATCATTTATATCTGAATTTAAAATTGAATTAAATTTTTCTATGAAATAAGTTTCAAATCCAGCAATAGATTTTTCTAATTCTAGTTTTGATGTTTTTGTATTAGTATTATTTAACAAGTTTTTTTGACTAATTAACTCTTTTAAGGTTGAACTTATATCATTATAATTTAGATTATTATTAGTTTTCATTTCTTCCCATTTTTTTATTTTATTAGGTATAGAAATAAAAATATTACTACTATCTATTTCAGTTAAATTTTTATCTTTATTACTATTAGATTCAATTTTTATTGATGCTTCAAATTCAATTGGTGCATAAGGAGAATAATTTACACCACCACTAATTCCTTTTCCTGTTTTATTTGATACATTAATAGCAGAATCTTCTTCTTTAGGAACAAGTTCTCCAGACATATTTTCTTTTAAAGGTAATTTTATTTGTATTACATTTGATGAAATCCCATTTACTTGAGCTTTTACTGCCAATCCTGGAATTGGAGTTGGTATAGATAATTCTATATTAAAAGAATCAAAAGATTTTTCTTTTAAATCACCTTTTTTAAATAAATTATCTTTATCATTAAAAAGGTTCTCAACAGATGCTGTTATATAGCTTTTTATCGTATTACTATCTATAGCTATATCATTATTTTCTTTTTTAAAATCATCGACAAAACTATCAAATCTTCTATGAAGTTTTCTTATTAAAGCATCTGGAGATTGATTTTGTGATATTTTTTCAACATTTATATTATAAGAAAAACTAGCATCTTTTAAATTTTTATTATTATCTTTATTAATATTTATAGTTAAAGAAGTAGTGTCTTTGGATGCGAAAAAAACTTTCTTTTTATTTGTAGATGTTATTTCAAAATCTGTACCAAAATCAGATGTTTCAGTTCTAGCTATTAAGTTTCTAGTGCTTAAAGACTTATTAAATTTTTTTGAAGTGGTTTTATCAACAATTTGAGTTGAATTATAAGATGTTTCTGTTTGTTTTTTATTTTCAAAGTCTGTTTCTTTTTTAAAACAACAGTTTTTAGTTATTTTATTTTCATCATTTGTAAAACTGAAATTTTTACCTATACCTTTATCTTTATTAAAAAAATCTTTAGCTTGATCCTTATTTTCAAATATATATGTAACAGTTTTTTCTTTTATCCAAGTATCTTTTCTATTACCAGGTTTTTTACCAAAAGTTGATAACTCAATATCACTTAATTGTATATTAGCTTTCCCTTCTAAAGAACCTTCAAAAGATAATTTGAATTCTACTTTTATTTTTCCATCATCTTCTCTTGATATATTAGATTTTACTTTTGCGGTACTTTCTGCTTTAGCTGTTAAACCAGCATCTGCATTAGAGTAATTAATAACTTGCTCTAATATATTAGCGGCTTTTGAGCCACTACTTCCACCAGTTTTAATATTCCCTGTTCCGTTTCCAAAAGGTAAGCTACCTGTACCTGCACTTAAAGATAAAGCTATTGAATGTTCTTTTGATTCAGAAACAAAATCATCATCTATATTTTTTATACAATCTGATATATCCAAAGCAAATCTATTCATTTGTTCTTCTGTATGATTTACTTTTTCTTTAAGTATATTTGAAACTTCAGATAATTTATTTTTATTATCTGGATTATTTATATCTATAATTTGAACAGTTTGCTCATTTTTTCTTGAATTAAAAATCTTAGTTTCTAATGCCTGTAAATCTGCGGAAGGATTGATTGAAGTTATTACATTCGCTAAAGAAGTTTGATTATTAACAGAATTTCTAAGCACTTTATATTGATTAGGAGATATTTTTCCTGTACTTGAAAAATTATCTATAACATTATTAACATTTTGTTTTTCTACTTTATTTTTGAATGTAACATCATTTGCAATACTTTGTAAAGTACTATTTGTTATTCCAGACATTTTTAGTTTTTACCATCTTTAAAATATTATTTTTTTATTTAACTAAGCAAATTTAAGTTTATTATTACTATTATTTAAAATTTTTTTTCCTGTTAAGCTAACAACAGTTGGTTTTTTAGTTATTACAGTTGTTTTATCTTTTTCTATTCTTTCTTCTAATGCTTTTTGATATAAATCATTTTGAGCTTCAAAAATTTGTTTTTTTAATATATCTAATCCAGAAAATTTATCATTTATACTAGAAACTACTTTTATATAATTTAGAGCTAAATCGAATTCTTTCATCATGTAAAAAATATATGACATATAAAAATAAGAATCTGCTTTACTTTTTTTAATTTCTATAGCTTTTGTAAAATTAATTGCTGATTGATGTAATAACTCAACATCATCTTGAGAACCATCATTATCAGAAAATTTGTTTAAAAAGAAAATACCTTGCTCAAAAAGCTTTTTATAATCATCGTCTTTGGTATTAAGAGAATCAATTAATTCTTTAGATTTATTCATTTCTTTGAATGCATTAGAAAAATTATTTATTTCAGATGCTTTTGTTGTTACTAAAGATGATAAAATTTTAAACATAATTTATTTCCTTTTCATTATTAAATTCCTTACATTATTTAGAATAACAATTGCACTTTAAAAGAGTTCTCTAGTTTCCTTAAAATTTGCTTAAAAAAATTTTTAATAAAAATAACCTTCTATTTATTGTTAATATTGGATAAAAATACTCTCAAACTTATTTATTCTTTTATATTTTAAAAACATTAATTTAAAAATTAATGTACAATGAACTTATAAAAATTATGAAATTAATATTAGAAACTGAAAACACCAAGACTTATCATATTGAAGTTTTAGAACCTCCATATTCTTCATTTGTAAAAGTTTTTTTTGATAATAACTCTAAAGCTAATGAATTATTAAATAATGAATTTAATATATTAAATAATACAAATTTAAAATGTACTTTAAAACCTACAGAAATAAAAATATTTCAAAATAAACCAGCAATATTTTTTGATTATAATAATTTTAGTACTTTATCTAATTTTGATAATATTAGTATTTTTGATAAATTACAAATTTTTTTGAAAACAACTAAAAATCTTTTAGAAATTCATAAAGAGAATATAATACACAAAAATATTAGAACTAATAATATTATTATAGATGAATTTAATAATATAAAAATTCTTGGTTTTGAATATGCCTCTTATAAAAATAGTAACGATAATAAAAATAACCCTATAAATCCTTATATTTCTCCAGAGCAAACTGGTAGAATAAGTAAAAATATAGATTTTAGGTCTGATTTATATTCATTAGGAGTTGTTTTCTACGAAATACTAACAAATAAAATTCCATTTATTGGTAATGATGATTTAGAGTTAATTTCGTTAATTTTATCCAAGCAAGCAGATGAGCCATATAATATATGTAATGAAAAGAGTATTTTAACTAAAAATTTATCTAATATAATATTAAAACTATTATCTAAAAATCAAGAAGAAAGATATCAAAGTTCATTAGGTTTATTACAAGATTTAGAATTTTGCTTGATAAATTTTTATAATCAAGATAGCTTGATAAATTTTGATTTAGGTAAATATGATTGGATCGAAAACTTTCAATTATCTAAAAAAATTTTTGGTAGAGAAAAAGAACTTTCTTTTTTATTAGAAACTATTCAGAATAAACAAGAGCATTTAAAGTTGTTTTTTATAAGTGGTAAAGCTGGTGTAGGTAAAACTTTTCTAATTAATGAGTTAAATAAATTATTAAAAAATGAAAGATTTTTGGTTTATTTTGGTGGTAAATACGAGCAATTTAACAAATCTGAACCATATTACTTTTTTATTAATGTTATAAATAATTTTATATCTAATATTTTAACTAAAACGTCTGATGAAGTTGAAAAATGGAAAAACAGCATACTTAGTTATGTAGGTTCTTACGCTCAAGTTTTAATAGATTTAATTCCTAATTTAGAATTAGTAATTGGTAAGCAACCTGAAGTAACTAGTTTGGGAAACTTAGAAGATAAAAATAGGTTTAATTACATTTTTACAAGTTTTATACAAGCAATTTCACAAAAAGATAACCCATTAATTATTTTTGTAGATGATTTACAATGGATAGATAATGCTTCTATTAAAATAATACAACTACTAATTGAAAGTGATGATACCAAAAATCTTATAATTATTGGTACCCACAGAAAAAAAGAAAAAAGTATAAATATAAATCTTTTTAATCTTTTAGAAATTTTAAAAGATAAATCTACTATAGCTAATTTTATTGAAATCGAAAATTTAGATAAAAACACATTATCTAGTTTAATTAAAGATTCTCTAAAATATTATGCAGAAAATATAGAAGTTTTAATAGATTTAATTTTTGAAAAAACACAAGGAAATCCTTTTTTTGTAAATCAATTATTATCTTCTTTATACGAAGATAATTTATTATTTTTTTCTCATGATGAAAAACTATGGAAATGGAATTATGAAAAAATAAAAGTAATAAAGGTTTCTGATAATGTTGTAGAATTATTAGTTAATAAATTAAAAAATATACCTGTAGAAATATTAAAAGTCCTCCAGTTTTCAGCTTGCTTAGGTAATATTTTTAATACAAAGATGTTAGAAATAATTTCCGATAAAGATTTTAATTATATAAATAATATTTTACTTAAAGCTATAAATTTAGGTTTAATTTGTAATTTAGATAATAGTTATGAATTTTCAGATGATTTAAATAAAAAAAATATTATTAAAGAATTTGATTCTGAAAATAAAAATAATTTATTTTTTCAATTTTTGCATGACCAAATTTTACAAGCTGTTTACTCCACTATTGATAATGAAGAGGTTATAAAAATACATCTTCTTATTGCTAGAAGCTTATTAAAAAAAATGAGTTTAGAAGGTACATCCCAAATTAATTTATTTGAATTAGCTAATCATTTTAATAAAGCCAAAAAAAATATAATAGATAAAAATGAAAAAGAAAGTATTGCAAAAATAAATTTAGAAACAGCTCTTAAAGCTAAAAAAGCTAATGCTTATGAAGAAGTTTTATTTTTTGCTAAAGAAGGTTTATCTTATCTAAATAAAAATGATTGGGAAGAAAACTATAATATAATTTTTGAATTATTTATTTTACAAGTAGAATCTGAATTATTAAATGGAAACACAGAGGAAGCAGAGAAATTATATAATTTCATACTTGAGCGTTGCAAAGACGATTTTGATAAAAATAGAATATATTATTTACAATTAACTCATTATTCTCAACAGTTACGATATCCTGAAGCAATAGAAATAACACTTAAAAATTTAAAGTTATTAGGTTTTAATGCTCCTAGAAATAATTTTTTACGAGTCATTTTAACAATATATCTAATGATAAAACTAAAGATAAAACTAAAAAATAAAAATATGGATTATCTTTATAACTTACCAAATATAAAAGATGAAAAATCTTTTTTATTAACAAATTTAATAGCCTCAGCTCTAGATATAGTTTATGCTTCAGGTGAAAAACAACTACTAGGTTTAATTATTATAAAATCTATTAATATTGCAGTAAAACAAGGTAATAGTGAAATGGTAACTCTATGCTATGCCTTTTATGCTAATATGCTACAACTTGCTTTTTATGATTATAAAAAAGCTAAAGAATTTGGAGAATTAGCTTTAAAACTAGCTAATAAATATAATAATCCTATATTAAAATGTAAAATATTAACTGCAAAAGCAGTTTTTCTTAGTCATTTTTATGAACATATAAGTTTTTCTATAGTAGATTTTGAAGAAGCAACTAATTTAGTAATAGATAATGGAAATCCTATTTATGCAACATATGATTTGTATTATTCATGCCTTTATAAGTTTATTTTTGGAGAAAATTTAACTAGTTTATTTACTTATATTACAAATATAATTGATTTTCTAAATAGTATAAATATTATAGCTAGAGCAAGTATTTTAAAGTTTTTATTAATTCCTATACAAAGTTTTTCAGGAGATGAGCTTATAAAAGATTTAGAAAGTTTAGAAAAAAATTTTATTGAAGAAAATAAAAATAGTAAGGTTTTAATTGGAAACTTTTATTATATAAAAATAAAAACTTTTTATTTTAATGAAGAATATGAAAAAGCCTTTAATATTATTGAAAATAATCAATATTTACTTAAAATAACTCCTTCTATTTTGATAGAAGCAGATACTTTCTTTTATTTGGGTTTAGTTTTAATTAAATTTATAAATAAATTAAAAAAACAAAAAAATAAATTTTATTTATCAAAAATAAAAGAAATAATAGATAAATTTAAAAAATGGTCAAATTTATGTCCAGATAACTATTTACATAAATATTCTCTACTAAAAGCAGAATATTGTTTTTATACGGATGATATTTATAGTGCAGAAAAATTTTATCAGGATGCTGTTAATTCAGCTTATAAATATAACTATAATAGTATTTATGCACTTGCTTCAAAACTAACAGGTCAGTTTTATATAAGCCGAAACTTAAATAAAATAGCTCTTATTTATATAAAAGATGCTTATGAAGCTTTTTTAAAATGGGGTGCTAAAAATTTGGCCAAAAAATTAGTTGATAAATATGAGGATTTTTATTTGGAATATTCTAATGAATTATCTAGTAATGAAAATTTGGATTTTTTAAGTTTGATAAAATCATCTCAAGCTATTTCTAGTGAAATAAATTTAGAAAAACTAGTTGAAAAACTGATGTACCTTGTAAAAGAAAATGCTGCGGCTGAAAAAGCTGTACTTGTTTTATTTGAAAACTCTCAATGGTATGTAAAAGCTTTAGCGGAAAAAGAAATAACTTATACTCATAAAAAAGTAGAAGAATGCAATTGTATTTCTAAATCAGTTTTTAATTATGTTTTAAGAACTGAAAAATTAGTTTTAATTGATAATGCTTCTAATGAAAATGATTTTATACAAGATGCTTATATTTTAGATTCAAAAGTTAAATCTTTACTATGTATTCCAATTATTAATAAAGGTTCAATAATAGGTATTTTATATATGGAAAACAATTTAACTATAGGAGCTTTTACTGAAGAACATATTAATATTCTTAATGTTTTATCGGGTCAAATTGCTATTTCTTTAGAAAATGCTAGGTTATATGAACTAACTAAAAAACATAATCTAGAATTAGAACAAAAAGTAGAGGAAAGAACCGCAAATTTAAGAGATATAAATGAATTACAAAAAGGTATGATTCAAACTATTGTTCATGATTTAAAAAATCCTTTAAGTAATATTATAATGTTTTCTAGGCATTTAGAAATAAAAACTTTATCAGAAGAGAGAGTAAAAAAAACAGCTAAATTAATAAATAATTCTAGTAATCATATGGCTAAAATGGTAGAAAACTTACTTGAAATAACAAAAATAGAAGAGGGTGTTATTTCTCCAGAGTTTGAAGAATTTGATTTGATTTTTATGTTAAAAGATGTAATATTAAGTTTTTTGGAAAAAGCAAAACAAAAAAATATTGAATTAATAGAAGAGTTTGATAATTTTGAAGCATTAATAAATGCAGATAAAACTAGAACTAAACAAGTATTAGAAAATATTATTTCTAATGCTTTAAAATTTTCTCCAGAAGATAAAAAAATATATATTAAAGCTTTTATTTCTAATAATAATATTGTTATTGAAGTTAAAGATGAAGGTCCTGGGTTGACTGATTTAGATAAATCTTTATTATTTAAGAAATTTTCAAAATTATCGGCTAAACCTACAGCCGGAGAGCATACGACTGGTTTGGGATTATCTATTGTAAAAAAACTAATGGAAGTTATGAATGGTGAAGTTTGGTGCGAAAGTCAAGTTAATGAAGGAGCTAGTTTTTTCCTTTCTTTTAACTTAATTTCTAAAAACTAAAAGAAAACTCAGCTTTTTTATTAAAATAACTATTTTCTTTTTTATATAATTTTATCTCAATTAATTGTTTTATTTCAGAATCATTTTTTTTAATTATTACTACTTCTGAATTGTCTTTTATAATTTCAAAATCAACTAAGTTTTGTTTTAGTTCATTTAATCCAAAAAAATTAGGATCTAGCATTTCAACTATTTCTAGATATTTTAGAGAGTAATTAAATTCTTTTATTAAATAAAAGATATAAGCCATAAAATAATAATCCTTAGTTGCTACATTTTTTTCTTTAGCTAAATTATTAAAATAAATATAGCTACTACTAATAATATTTATAGTTTTTTTGTTACTTTTATTTTTATGTAACTTTTTTAAATGTGATATCCCATCTTCTAATAAATTCAAATTATTATTTTTAGAAATATTATTTTTATTACTTTTATTTAGTAACCAATTTTTTATTATATTTATAATTGTTTTCATTTTTTTACTCTCTAAAAATATTTCTTATATACTTAGCTTAACTAGTTAAACTTAAAATCTTTTTTTGGTTATCTTAAAAATTACTTAAAAATTTTATATTTATATTTTTGGTAAAATTATTATTACTAAATAAATTTATTGATCTAGATCAATAATAAAAATAATTACAAGCATTCAAAAGCCTTTTAAATAAAAGCTATAATCTTGTTATTAACTTATAATTTAAATGGTTTTTAATTAGGAAGATGAAAGATGAGTACGATTATAATATTATCCCAAGAAACGGATAAATACGAGTATATAAAAAATATATATAGGAATAATAATATCAAAATAGATTTGAAGATATGCCCTGATTATACTTCAATGAGAGATGCTTTATCAAACCCGATTGACTTGGTAATAGTTGATCCTAGTTTTGAAAACATAGATCAAATTTATTATGAGATCTATGGTACCTTATCAAAGGTAAGCTTTTTTGTTTTATTTAGAGTATTTGGTGGAAATACTAGACAAAAACTTATAGAAAAAGGTATTCCACAATCAAGTCTTATTTATTTTGATACTTATGATTTAAATTTATTATCTTCAATATTTACACAAATAATAACAGATAAAATAAATTTATACGCTAATTTGAACCTTAGAGTTAAAGATCACTATTTTTCAGGAGCTTTAGATGATATTTCTATTTTTGATTTACTTTACTCTGTAGAAAGAACATCTAAAACAGGTATATTAAAAATAACAGAAAAAAATAATGTTTACTGTGAAATATTTTTTGAAGAAGGTATGATTAAAAATGCTTTTGGTAGCTATAGAACCTTAGATTTGAAGGATAACCACATGTTAGAAAAATTGTTATCAGTTGATTTATTCAATTCTGAATATGAATTTTTATCAGATATAAATAGTACAGATAAAACAATGAATTTATCTATTTCATTTTTTATAAATGAGCATTTTAGATCTAAAAATAAATTTGATGTTTCTAATGCTAAAAATTATTCTATTAGAGATACTTTAGTAACCAGAAATGATTTTCTCAGCAATGTGGGAAATGTAACAAATATAAGAACAAGCAATGGTAATTTGGAGAAGAAAAAAATGGAAACTTTAACTAATTTTGATAATGTTATAGAGATTGCGGAGGATACTTACTGGGTAAGCTATAGAAATCCAAAATCTTTATTACAATTAAATACCTATTTAAGAGTATTTAAAGGAAATGGACGTGCCGTAAATTTATTAGTCGATCCAGGTGCTTTAGAATATTTTCCAACTGTTTCTGCGAAGGTTGGAAAAGTAGCTGGTGATATTTCTAAAATACATATGTATTCTATAAACCATCAAGATCCTGATGTTGGTATGAACTCTGTATTTATTTCTAGAATAAATAATAGATCTGTATGTCTTTGTACAGAAGATACTTGGAGACTAGTTCAATTTTATGAAATACCTAAAAATGCTTTTAAAGATGTTTACTCTTTTGAAAATAAATCTATTAATATTGCAACAGATACTTCACATACAATAGAATTTGTTCCTACTCCATATTGCCACTTTGTAGGTGCTTTCGCCTTATATGATAAAAGAAATAGAACATTATTTACAGGAGATTTATTTGCAGGTCTAACACCAATTAATAATTTATCTTTGGTGGCAACAGAAGAACATTGGGAAGGAATAAAAACATTTCATCAAATATATATGCCATCTAATAAAGCCTTAAGAAATGCTATTGATAACATTAGAAAATTAGATCCTCCACCTTTAACTATTGTTCCTCAACATGGCAGTATTTTGGCAGGTGATATAATGGAAATCTTTATGAACAGATTATATAACTTAGATGTTGGTGTAGAACTTTTAAATAAAGATGATTATGCTAAAGTGACACCAGTTTATATAGAATTGATGAATACTATTTATAATAGATTTGTTACTTTGTATGGAGTAGAAAATACTGTAGATTTATTTAAATTTAATGATAAAAAACAAGAGTTTTTCTATACTGTAGATATGGATAATAATGGAGTAAAATCTGTTTATTCTAATCCAGAAAGAGCATTTAACTTACTATTACAAATGATTTCTAAATGTAATAATTCTATGATTGTTAATGAAATAAAATCTTTAGCTGTAAAAGAAGCTTTATTGATGAGATTGCCAATTCCTTCTAATTTATACGATATGTCCTCTTATTCTCAAGAAGAGCCAGCATTTTCTAATAGTTCTTCTGAAGAGGCTTCAGATATTTTTTCTTAATTATAGCTAATAGCCTATTTTTAATTTATATTATTGTAGGTACAAAAAGAGGGGCTGTCCAAAAACGGGCACCCCTTTTTAATTTTCCCTACGAAAATACTGGGTTTTACACCAATATTTTTCGTAAAAAATAACTTTTTAGATATGCTTTTACAATTAATTTTGTACTTCATTTATAAGTGAGTAGTTATAACAATACCTTATACATATAAGTATAAAAAAACTAAGTTTCTTTTATTGCTTCGTGGTTAAGGACGTTTATTAAAACGACCTTATAATAAGAGTTTTAGGTATAGTAAACTTAGTTTTTTAGGTTTCTTTTTTCTTAATGAATGGGCGTTATACTTAACGCCAATAAACTAGTGCTTTGGATCTTTTTTTTAGTCTTACAGACAACTGTCGAAGGTATTGTTATAATACAACATTTCAATTTTAATTTATAAATGAGTTTATTTTTTCTAATACTAGGTTAGTTAATTCAGATTCATCATTTTTAGGTCTATCAATTACAACTAAGTGGTATTTTGAATCTACAACTAATGTTTCTAAAGAATGATTTTTTAGACCTTTTTTCCACCACTCTAAACTTATAGGATCTACAACCTTATCATTTTTACTTTGAATAACAAATATTTTTATATTTTTTGATATTTTTAATCCCTCATTTATATTTTTTTGAATATGTTCTGTAAGTAAATGTAATTGATATAAAGAAGAGGCTGGTAACTCTCTAAACCAATTACCTATTTGAAGCTCATCTAAATCATTAGAAATAGCTTTAATTAAACCAGTATAATAAAAAAAAGGAGATAAATTCATTTTTTTATCGGCAGGAAATACAATTGGAGCAACTAAAACTATTTTTGAGATATTAGAATGATTTTTTCTATTTAAAAGCTCCATCAATAATGTAGCTCCTGTTGAATTAGCAACTATATTTACCTCTTTAAAATTATTTTTTTCTAAAAAATCTAATTCTTCTTCAATTGGTTTTTGCCAATCTTGCCAAGTACTATTTCTGAATAATCTTATATCACCATGTTTACCTAATAAAATTTTAGATACAATAAAATTATCTTTTTTACTTTTAATAAAATTAATTGTTTTTTCATTTTCATATGGAGTTCCACTAAAACCATGTATAGTAACTAAAACTCTCTTATCTTTTTGATTTAAAGATTCTGGATTTTTTGATAATAAACTCTCTTTATGTTTAGGTTGCAAAGTTATATCTAAATCATTTTTTTCTACTTTTACTAAATAACAAGAAGAGAAAAGAAAACTTATTATAATTAAAAATGATATATTATACTTATTTTTCATATTAATTTTATTTTATTCTATATTTTTATACTATTATAGTTATTTATAAATAAATTAGTGAATAAATTTCCATAAAATTTTTCCAGTATTATCAACCTCAATAACTTGTCTATTATTATTATGAATAATTAAAGTATTTCCATCTGGCAATCTTTTAACAAAAGAAGGGCTCATAAGTTTGGTTACACCTTGACCTTCAAAAGACCATACTATTTCTTTGTTTGGAGAAACCTCAATAATTCTAGAATTTCTAGTGTCTGCTATTAAGGTATTACCATTTTCTAATCTATCTGCATACTCTGGATAAGATAATTTACCTGAATCTTTTCCTGATATTTTAGGTGTCCCATATGTCCAAATAATTTCTTTATTTTTATTTACTTCTACAATAAAATGATTCATCCAATCTACAATAAAAGTATTACCATTAGATAGTCTTTTAGCATAAAAAGGTGATTTTAAATCAATATCATATTCCCATACTAACTCCTTAGTTTTAGTAACCTCAAAAACCTTTGCCCCTAGAGAATCTGCTATAATAAAATTACCTTCTGGTGACATAGTTATACTTTTAGGACCTAATATTTTCCCATCTTTAGGTTCATAAGACCAAATTATATTTTTACTCTTTTTATCTACTTCCAAGACTCTTTTATTATCTGTATCTGCTATAAAAATAGAATTATTTTTTTCTAATATAAAGCTTGGTCTATCTAAAACTCCATTTTCTCCAAAAGTCCATAAAAATTCCCCTTTTCTGTTTATTATTTTAACAATATTTTCAGATTTATCTGCCATAGTTATTTCTATATCAGAAACTTTTGCTCCTGGGGTATTAATAACATGAGGTTTTATAGCTCTTTCTAAAGAGGTTTTTCTAGTACCTTCAGAATTTAAAAGTTCAGAAGCTTTAGCAATTTGTGCAGTAACAGGTTTTTTACTATAAGCACTAACTACACCATGATAAACTTTTGTCTTTTTTATATTTTCTTCTACCGTTCTTACTTCTTTCTCAGCTTCAGTCATCAAAGACTCCATAGGACAAAGCCAAGCTGCTTTTCTTTTTCTATAATCAACTTCTAAAATCTTTTTATCCCCTACAATAAGAACATTACCACTTCTTAATTTATAGGTTCTGATAGGGTTTTCGATTTCTTCACCTTCTTGATCTGTTTTGTATTCCCATAAAATTTCTTTTTCAAGGCTTACTTCAATTACTCTTTTATTGCCAGAATCAAGAATTAAGGTGGTTCCATCCCCCATTCTCCAAGCACTTAATGGTGTATTTAATTGATTTTTACCACTGCCTTTAGCTTTACTTCCTTCTACATTATTTTCATTACCATATTGCCAAATAATTTTATTTTCTTGTATTTCAATAACTCTATGATTAAAAGCATCGGTAATTATATTTGTAGCTCCACTTGTTCTTTGACAAAAAGTTGGTCTTCTTAGCATATTATCAGATATACCATCTTTACCTTTTTGCCCATATTGCCAAAGTATTTCTTGGTCTTCGTTTACTTCAAAAACTCTATGATTACCAAAATCTACAACTATTACATTACCACTTTCCAAACCAGATACACTAACAGGATTATTAACTTCATGTTGTTCTGAGTATTTATAATCTAATTCCCAGAAAAGACGACCTTTAGGAGTAAGTTTAAAAACTCTATTTTTTGCATAATCAACAATAAGGTTAATATTATTTTTTAATCTTACTGCATCTCTAGGTCTTTCTAATTCTACATCTATAGCATGAAGTGCATCTTTTCTGGCTTCCCAGACTATTTTTCTTGTAGGATCAATTTCCATTATTTTATGATTTAGGACATCAATAACCATAAAATGACCTTTTCTTAGATTTTCAAAAGGTTCATAACTAGCTACTTGAAGTAATTTCCTTTTTATTGCATCTTCTGGTTTTTCTAATTCAAATCCACAAATTCTACAAGTATAACTTCCTAATAATTGAGCATCGCAGTTTGGACAATTAGTAGCAATAGTTTTTAGACCACTTTCAATTAAACTATCTCTTTCTAATTCTCTTATCCATTCGATAGCATCTTCTCTTGTAAAAGATATTTCAAAATGATAATTTTCTAATAAATCTTTAAGCCTAATAACACTGCAATCATGCCATTCTAATTCAGACCTTGATTTTACTATAGCATCATTTAACCTAATAGCTAAAAAAGAATCTTTTTTTTCTATATTAGCTTGTATTTTTAAAAATCTTATTTCTATTTCAGATTCAGCTTTTTCCCATTCTTCTTTTTTAGAAAGTTCTCTAAGAATATCTTCATATTCTCTCCAAATCTTATCTTTGCATTTTTTGAATAAAACCTTATCCAAACCTGGTGTAATATTAGCATATTCTATTTTTCTAGGCTTTAAGTTTATTTTCCATTGTATTTCTTCTTTTTTTTCTTCTTTTTGAATAGAAGTAGAATTATTAGAGGTGCTATTATTTTGATTTGTTTTATTAAGTGTACTAGCTAGTTGATTTACTGGTATATCAAAATTAGCTTGAATTTCTTTTAAATTTTTTTCATCAATCAATTTATTTTTTATTTCTTCTAATTTAGCTTCATTTACTATGTTATTATCTAATAAAATTTGCAAACCTTCTTTTTTATTCTCTAAAAGAGGGTTTTTTTCATAAAAACCAAAAAAGATCGGTTTAGTATTATCTTTTATAGAAAATCTTTTGATAGCTTTTTCTTCTTTTGTATCAAAAACTGTTATAACAGGAGTAAAAGGGTCTGGTTCTGCTATATGAGTTACTAAATAAACAAAATCTTTATTTTTTGACATACATAAAATATCATAAGCCGAATCTGCTAGACTAAATAATTCACCTTTTAAGGCAAAATCTTTTTTATTACTTAAATCTGAGGTATTAATTAGCTTTAAAAGTTGTTTTGGTTTTGTAGTAATTAAATAAAGAGCTTCTTCATCAGGAGAAAGTAAGATATTACCTAAAATTCCAAAGCCTAAATTTTTACTTTCTAGAGTTAAATTTTCAAGATTTATAATAGACATATTAGTTGTTTGATTATCTGTAACAAAAACTTTATTTTTTTTGGTAGCTATCGCTATATTTAAAGCTTTATTTTGTCCTTTAGCTCTTATTTCAAATTCTTTTAATAATTCATCTTTTTTAGTATCAATTATATATATTTTACCTTCATTTCTATTAGATACAACTAAAATTGAATAATCATAAGAAAAAGTAAAATCAAGTGGTAAGGAATCTATTTTATTTTTGCTAGAGTATTTAGACATTATTTGATTGGTAAAAATTAAACCCTCTTCAAATTCAAAAGAATCTGTATATAAATAACCTTTATTGTCTTTTATACCTATACCAAACTTATTAAAATCATCTGAATTTAAGCTATTTTTTCTAGTATGTTCTTCATCAAAAGAAATTATTTTAGTCCCAAAAAAAGTACAGTCTTCTTTTTTTAATCCTGTATTAAAAGGCAATTTTATTTCTTTTTGTTTTTCTAATTTAGAATTTAAAATAGTTATGATATTACTAAAACTATCAAATAAATAAACTTTATCAAAAAAAGAATGTTTTTTTTCCATAAAAAAGTTTGCTTGCTTTTCAGAAAGCTCTTCTAACTTTTCTCTACTTATTGTTTTTTCTTCAATAAGTTTGTTTATTATTTCTTTTTCGTATTCTTTATATTTAGTAACCAATTGATAAAAACTCTTTAGAAAAAATCATGATAAAAACCATTTTACAATTTTCTGATAAATAAATCTAGTATTTTTTAATTTCTAATAACACAAAGTTAACATTTTAAAAAATATTTTTCTATTCAAAATTAATTATATAAAAAAATCTTTAAAACTATCAAAAAATTCTTTTTCAAGTAAAAAATTTTAATCAAAGTATTTTTTCATTTACAACAAAAGATTAGGTTTATTTTCTATCTTTTTATCTTTTATAAAATAGATGTTAACGAAAAAATTAATTATTATAAATAGGCTATATAGATACTCCCTTATAAATGAAGTACAAAATTAATTGTAAAAGTTGCTTATAGTTATCCTGAACTTGATTCAGGATCTAAGTAACTTTTTATAGGTTTAAAATAAGAAAAATACACTAGATTCCGTATGCTACTATGAAAGAACAAAGTGTGTTTTTATAATATTTTAAGTATAGATAATTATAACTTGTAGACTAAAAATATGGGATTAGCTATAATTTATTTGTTAATTGAGTCTTTGAGTCATAAACAAAAATATTTCCATAAGCATCGCCTATAAATAGATACTTATTATTTGTACTTTTTTCAATAAATGAAGGTTTATTTATTTTTATGTTTATAAATTTAGACGTATAATCACTTCTTATATTTATTTTTATTATTTTATTATCAAAAACATATATTATATAATTATTATTAAAAATAAAAGAGTCACAATTTATTATAAATAACAATTTTTTATTTTTTGATGAGAATACTTCTAGTTTATTATTATTATACAAAATAGCTATAAAATTATTATCTTCAGAATATTTTATAGCTTTTACATTGTTATCTCTAATAAAATAATTTTCCTTATAATTTTGAATATCTATTTTTTGATGTTTTAAAATTATTACTTTATGATTTTCTCCAGAAAATATTTCTATCTTATTTTTATTATTTGAGATATTTGATTTTTTCTGTAACAATTTAGGTTTAATTACTTTATTCTCTGTTTTTTCATCACGCGTACCAACAACAGATGTTTTAAATGTTCCTTCTATTTTTTTATTATTACTAACAGTAATAATATCTGGTAATCTACTAGAAAAATATAAATAATCAGAATTTTTACTATAAATTAAACTTCTTCTATATACATATTCAGATTGTATTTCATAAATTTTCTTCCAATTTTTTGTATTCCATACTATTACTCCTTCTAATGAACTTGAACTAGCTAATTTTTGCCCATTATAGTTAAAAGATATATCCGACAGCTCAAATTTTTGTTTTAAAATAGTTTTTATTAATTTATTTTTTTCTATATCCCAAATTTTTATTGTTCCATCTTTTGATGAGCTTGCAAGTATATTTTTACTTGGATGAAAATCTATTGATGTAACCTGTTCTTTATGAGCATTTAAAATATATTTTTGCTTATTTTTTAAATTTATAATTTTAATTTCATTAGTCCTACTAATAGAAGCTAAGTAATTTTGATCTTTTGATATTTTTATTTTTTCTATATAATTTTTATATTTTACATCTCTATTATAAAGTTCTTCTATTTCTTTAGAATAATTTTTACAATCTTTATTTATTTGAAAATATGTTTGTTTTTTTTCTAATTCAAAACAAGCATAATCATTTTCTTTACAAGTTGGACATGTAATTACTGGATAAGTTCTGGATAGAGCTTCATCATAAAAAAATAAAAGGAATAAACATATTAATAAAATATTTTTATTCATAATATAACACTCAAATTTGACAAAATAATATATTTATCATTCAACCTTATAAATTTAATATTATCAAAAAAACTCTTTTTAAGTTAAAAACCTTTAATCAAATTATTCCTATTAATAACAAAAATAATCAGCTTCAGCTTTATCTCTTTTTATTTTTTATTTTTACTTGTTATAATTCCTTTTGTATTATTAAATGTTTGGAATTTTTATATGAAAAAAAAATTTCTTGTTTCTATTTTAACTTCAATTTTTGCTTTTAGTGTAATAGAAAAACCTTCTTATTCAGCTCCCGATTTAATTCAATCTGGTCCTATGCTAGGGTATTCAGAAATGAGAGAAAGCCTTATTTGGGTTCAAACTAAAAAAGAAGCCAAAGTAAAAATAATTTATTGGGAAAAAGAAAACCCTAAAAACAAATTTAGCACAGAAGAAGTAAATACTACTAAAAAAGATGCTTTTATAGCTAAATTAATTGCAGATGAAGTATCACCAGGAAAAAAATATACTTATGAAGTATATATTGATGGACAAAAAGTAGAAAGAAATTATAAATTACAATTCCAGACACCTGAATTATGGCAATGGAGAAAAGATCCTACCAATTTTACTGTAGCTTTTGGTAGTTGTGCATATATAAATGAACCAGAATTTGATAGACCTGGTAAACCTTATGGTGGAGATATGCAAATATATCAACATATCAGTGAAAAAGAACCTGATATTATGTTATGGGGTGGAGATAATACTTATTTAAGGGAATCTGATTGGTATAGCCGAACTGGTATGTTAAAAAGATATACTCATACTCGTTCTTTACCAGAAATGCAAGCTTTATTAGCCTCATCTCAAAATTATGCAATTTGGGATGATCATGATTATGGCCCTAATGATTCAGATATATCTTTTAGAAATAGAGAAGATTCTTTGGACGTTTTTAAGTTGTTTTGGGGAAATCCAACATACGGAACAAAAGAAGCTCCTGCTACTTTTACTAAATTTGAATGGGGTGATGTAGAGTTTTTTTTATTAGATAATAGAATGTATAGAGATCCTGATAATAAAAAAGAACCTAAAACAATGCTTGGTAAAAAGCAATTAGAATGGTTTAAAAATAGTCTTATAGCAAGTAAAGCAACTTTTAAAATGGTAGTTATTGGTAATCAATTTATTAATCCTGTAGTAGAAGATTATATTGAAGATCATGAAAGATATAAACAAGAGAAAGACGATATAATAAGCTTTTTGGATCAAAATAAAATAAAAGGTATTTTCTTTTTAACAGGAGATAGACATCAAACAGAATTAAATGTTTTGAAAAGAGAAAATGCTTATCCTATTTATGATTTAACTGTTTCACCTTTTACTTCTACAGCTTATGATGCTTCAAAAGAAAAAAACTATTTAAGAGTTCCTAGTACTATTTATACAGATAGAAATTTTTCTATTTTATCTTTTAGTGGAACTAAAAAAGATAGAAGTTTAAAAATTACTATTTTTGATAAAAATGGAAAAGAAGTTTGGAATAGAACAATAAAAGCTTCTGAGTTAAACTATTCAAAATGAATTTATAGCTAATCATATATTTATTGTGGTTTCTAAAAATAGGGCAAAGCAGTGCTTTGTCCCTACCAAAATACTGGGTTTTACACCAATATTTTTTGTAAAATGTCTTTTTGTGAAACTCTACTACGAAAAACTAGATTTATTACCAATATTTTTTATAAACTGGATTTTTGGAAACTATCATAAATAAAACTATTAAGTTATTATTCTAAATTTTGTTTCCACCTAAAACTGCTTTCATTATGCTATCACCATAAGAATTAGAACGTTCAATTATTTTTTCTTTATTTGAAAATTCGGCTTGGTTTCTTGCTATAGTTCTCATTAAAGTAAAAATAGGTTTCATTGTTATAGTTCCAACAGAACCAAAAAAGCTATTAGCATAAGATAATACACTGCTACCATAAACTTTAGTTAAAGAATTTACGATATTATCTTTTTCTTCAAATAAGATATCATTAAAAGAATCAAAAACAGTTACTATTTGTGTATCTTTAGGATCAAAATTTATTTCTTTAAGAGAAAAAGGTAAATCATGGATTATATGTGCATTCATTGATAAAGCCATTAGTTCAGGAAGATTTCCTTTTTTATCTAAGCCAAAAATACTAGATTTTCTTCCAGAATCAAATACCATTCTCCAAGCTTCAGGTGTTTTTTCTACATTACCAGAATAATAAAGGTCATGAGCATAAAAATATTTATTTGCAAAATTTACCATTAATTTTCTTAAAAAATCAGCTTCTTTAGTTTTATTTTGAGCTTCAAAACTTTCAATAAATTTATCAACTTTTTGGCTTGTAATTTTATAAGTACTTACAAAAACTATTCTAGGATCCTTTGTAGGTGTAAACTCTGTTTCCATAGCTCTTAATCTTGTTATTATATCTTGAGTATTTTTACCTTGATTTGGATAAAAAGTAGAAATAGGTGCATCAAAAAAACGTATTGATCCTCTACTAGAAACTATGCTATTAATTTTAAAATCCTGATTAGATTTTATTTTTATATTTCTTAAATCACTATATTCTTTTAAAGTAGAAGAGTTAGCATCTTGTTTTATTTCATAAGGATAAAATTTATTTTCTTTACTGATTAAAGCATAGATTTTTTTATTATAAATAGAAGTTTGCTCTTGATGAGAGAATATATAATTTAAGGCATCTTTTTCTTTTATAAATTCTTTTCCTAAATAATTAGAAAGAACTAAACTATTATTTTTTAAACTAGCTATATCTTTATTTTCTAAATTTTGAGGTAAAAACTTAGTTGATTGTATTTCTGATAAATTATTTTCTAAAGAAGTATCTATACTTTTACAAGATACTAATAGAAACATTGATAAGAGTAATATTTTATTTATTTTTTTCATTTTCAGATATATTATAAAGATATATTATTAACACAATATTGTAATATAATTTAATAAGAATAACTATTTAAAGATGAAAAAATTAATAATTTAAAAAAAGTTTTTTAGATTTTTTACCGCTTCAGGTATATTTTCTTTTGCAAAAACAGCAGAGCCTGCAACTAAAATATTGGCTCCAGCATTAAGAACTAATGGTGCTGTATTGATATCTATACCACCATCAACTTGTATATTTATATGGTTTAAATTTTTATCAATTAGAAATTTATTTAATTTTTCTATTTTTTTTATCATAGGATTAATAAATTTTTGACCACCAAAACCAGGATTTACAGTCATTATTAAAATTAGATCTAATTTTTCAGCTACATATTCTATAGTATCTAAGCATAATTCTGTTGCGGGATTAAAAGATAATCCAGCTTTACAACCAAAACTTTTAATAAGGCTTAAAGTTCTATCTAAATGAGTACAAGTTTCAACATGAACAGTAATATTATCAGAACCAGCTTTGGCAAAATCTTCTATAAAATTATCTGGATTATTAATCATTAAATGAGTATCAAAAAACATTTTTGAATGAGGTCTTATAGCTTTTATTAAAAGTGGACCAAAAGTCATATTAGGGACAAAATGTCCATCCATAACATCAAGGTGTAGCCATTCAGCTCCTGCATTTTCAACTATAGCTACTTGATTTTTTAAATCAGAAAAATCTGCTGATAATAAAGAAGGAGCTAAGTATCTAGTTTTCAATTTGTAAATCCTTTAATGCTAATTTGGCAGCATTTTGTTCTGCTTCTTTTTTTGAGTATCCTTTTGCATAATATTCATTTTCTAAAATTTTTAGATGACATTGAAATATAGATTTATTAGCAGGACCTTCTAAATAAGTAGTATTATAATCAGGTAAGATTTTAAATTTAGCTTGTGTTATTTTTTGAAGAGTATCTTTTGAATTTACTTCCACAGCTTTACCAGATATACCTATTTTTATTTCTTCTTCTAAAAGATATATTATAGTTGAATAGGCTACATTATAACCAGTACATAAAAATATTGTTCCAAATACAGCTTCCAAACAATTTGCTAAAATAGATTCTTTGTTTCTTCCGCCAGAAGTAGTCTCTTTTTTACCTAAAATCATGTAAAAACCTAATCTTATTTTTCTAGCAATATTAGCTAATGTTTTATCACTAACTACATAAGCTCTAGTTTGGCTCATAACTCCTTCATCTGCATCAGGATAATTTTGATATAACCATTGGCTTACAGAAAGCTTTAACACAGCATCTCCCAAAAATTCCAATCTTTCATTATCAGGAACTTTTTCAGCTAAATCTACTTTAATAGATTTATGAGTTAACGCATTAGTTAATAGTTCCCGATCTATCATCTCTGGATTAGGAATCCTTAATTCTTCTATAAGAGCATCAAACTCTGGTCTTTTATTTTCAGTACGCATTATAAAACTTCAATTAAAATTTAAATTTAAAAAATTAACCTATATATTAACACAATTTTAACACATGTTGGTATAAAATGTAAAATACTTAAGGTTAAAAAGTTATACCTTTTAATTGTAATAACCATTTATTAAATTTCATGTATGTATTAAAAGAAGATTCAACTATTTCATCTTCTATACCTGTTTTAGCAGAATATTCATTAATATAATCCATAAACTCTTTCCAAAAAGGTCTTACATTTTCTTTATAACTATAAAAAAATCTAGAGCCATTTCCATTTAATCTTAAAAATTCATCTAATTTACCACCAACTAATTGACCTCCTAAAGTTGCACCTTCTATTACATACATACAACCTAATAATTTAGCTTGATTTTCTATTTCTGGTAAATCATTACAAAGAGTTATTTGTCCTATTTCTTCTTCTGTAACACCTAAATCTTTCATATCTTTGATAAGAAGTTCAACTTTTATTCTTTTAGCTAAATCTAAATCTACCCCATCAACTAATAGTATTTTTTCTTCTAAGGGTTTATAAAAACCATAAAATATTTTTAAAGCTTTTTTATATTCATCTTCTGATACTGTTCCATTCATTATTTTGAATGCCCAACCAGTAAACTCATCATGAAACTGTAAAGTTTTTTCTCTTATCTTTTGAATTATCATATATTAACCTAAAATCCACACCTAAATTATATTTTTATTGTAATCTAATCCTAATATACTTTAGGATTGTTAGCAATTTTGACTTTATCTAAAATTTCAACAGTCTAGGAAATCTAATTCTAACATTTTTAAGCCCAAAAAGTAATAAAAAATATATTAAAAAATTAGAATTAGTGTAAAGGTCTTTTTTTTATAATTCCACCTTTAGTATCTTTAATTGGATTTTGTACAATAAAAGCTTGCGGATCTATTTTGTCTATTTCTAATAATAATTTTGTTACTTCTAATCTAGTAACAACGCAAAAAAGAACATTTCTTTCATTTTTATTATCACCAGCATTTCCAAACCCACTTTCTGATTTAAAAATAGTTACACCTCTCCCAAGCTCATGCATAATAGCTTCTTTAATTTCTTCATGGGAATTTGATACAATTGTAACTCCAATATATTCTTCTATGCCATTAATTATAAAATCTACTGTTTTTGATGCTGATAAATATGTAAGCATAGAGTACATAGCTGTTTCTATATTTATTAAAGTAGCAGCAAAAGAAAAAAGAATTAAATTAAATAAAGTTATAAAATCTCCTACTGTTAAACTAGTTCTTCTACTAACCTCTACAGCTAAAACTTCAGTTCCATCTATAACAGCTCCACCTCGAATTGAACATCCAATTCCTGCTCCTAAAAAAAAACCACCAAAAACTGATATTAATAATTTATCATTAGTAATTAAAGGATAATCCACATAATGAACAAGTAAAGCTAATGATGCTATAGAAAGCATGCTTTTTATAGCAAACTCTATAGATATTTGTCTTGCTCCTATTAAAATAAATGGAATATTAATAGCTATTAATAAAACAGCTAAATTTATTTTAGTCATAATTTCTATTAATAAAGAGATTCCAGTTACACCACCATCTAAAAAATCATTTGGTAGTAAAAAACCTTTTAGTCCAAAACTAGCACTTACAACACCTAATGTTATAAATAAAAAATCTTTTATACCTCTATCTATAATTAATCGTTTAATTTTTTCACTTTTTGATAAAACATAATTTTTCATTCTTTTTCAACTCTTTGGGTCTATATAATTATTGCTAAGTAATTATATCTAATAATTTATGATATAATATTCTTGAAAATGTAATAAAAAAATAATTTGACTATGAATAATAATAATCCGCTTTTAAATGTAAATTTTCAGCCTAAGATACCAGTTCAGCTGATAAAAGCTTTTGTTGCTCTTTTTATAGTTTATTATCTTATATCAAATAGTTTTGTTTATATCAATCCTGGTAATATAGGTATTTTTATAAATAAAGTATCTGGAGAAGTTAGTGATAAACCTTTAGAACCTGGTTTTAAATTTAAATTTATTGGTTTTAATGAAATTTTAGAATATCCTATTTTTATGCAAACAGTTATCCTTTCAAAAAGTTCTGCTGAAGGTAATACATATAATGAAGAAATAAATGTTAATTCTGTAGAAGGTCAGCCAATTAGTTGTGATGTTTCACTTTCTTTTGAATTAGAACCTAGTAAAGTACCTGCTTTGTATATAATGTTTAGAAAAGATATACACTCTATAAGCCAAGGTTATGTAAAACAAACAGTAAGGCAAGCTGTTCAACAAGTAGTTGGTAATATTGAAATATCAGACTTTTTAGGAAAAGCTAAATCTACAGTCGTTAATGATATACAAAAGAATATTCAAGAAAAATTAAAAAATTATGGGTTTATTATAAAACAATTTACAATAAATGAAATAAGACCTCCTGAGAATGTTTTAAAAGCGATAGAATCTAAAAATATAATGGCTCAAGAAGCATTAAGATCTAAAAATCAGCTAAAAAAAGTTCAATTTGAAGCTCAACATAGTGTGGCAGAAGCTGAAGGTAAAGCACAAGCTATACTTGCCGAAGCTCAAGCTCAAGCTCAAGCTAATACCATATTATCTAAATCTATTTCTCCAACATTAGTAAGGTATAAATCTGTTGAGAAATGGGATGGTAAACTATCGGATGTTGGTAGCCCTAATATGCCATTTATTAAGGAGTAATTATTTGTTTTATGAAAAAAAAATGCCCTGTTTGCTTATGTTTAGTTGATGATAAAGCAACAGTTTGTACTTTTTGTAAAACAACCTTAAAAATAGAAAATAAAGTAAGACCTGAAATAGCAAAGCCTTCTTTTACACCACCTACAGTAGTTCTTGATAAAAAAATAACTAATACTTCTGTTAAGATGTCTCCTGAAATGCTTAATAGCTTATCAATGTCTATAAAAGGTGAAAACATAGAAAAAGAAAGTTTTTTAGAAGTAGAGCCTATTAAAAATACTAATAGTGGTAAATTAATTTCAGATGAAACTAGTTTTTTAGAGATAGATATTCCTAATAAAAATACAGCTTCTTTGGATCTTCAAAATCAAAATAATTTTTCTAATATGCAACCTGAAATTAATCAGAGTCAAAGTTTGTTAAGATTAGAAGATATTCCACTTTTACAACAAAAAAATAAAATGGCTACTTCCTATAATACTATAAATTTTGAAAATACAAATATTAATTCAAATGAAAGTAACTCTGAAACTGAAATTCAAAACTCAATAATAGAGCAACCTAATAATTTAGATTTAATTGAAAATAATAAATTAAAATCTTTAAATAATACTGCTAATAGTAAAAATACATTAGAAAATATCTCAAAAAATATTGAATCAATAAATAATAATGAACCTAAAAGTAGAAATACAAACCCACTTCAATTTTTAGATCCTAATATTTTACCTAATGAAAAAAAGCAAGGTGTTAATTTTGAAGAAATGGAATCTCCAATAAAAAATTATAAATTAGAGGATAAAACAGAGGAATTACAAGCTAAAAAAGCTGGTAAATTAATTAATTTTGATAGAATAATAAGTCAAATGAAGTTTTTGGAGAAAAGTAATCAAATAAATAATCCTGTAACTTCTGATATGGTAGGTTTTAAGAAAAAAGATATAATGCACGATACTTTTGATGTTAAATTAGATGCATTAGGTTTTGTAGAAGAAGAGTTAGATTTTAAAGAATTAAAAAAACATGTTAAACAATCTATTATTAATGAAGTAAAAAGTGAAAGCCCTGAAGAAATACAAAAAAGAAAAAATGAAGAAAAATTACAAAAATATTTAGATATTTTATTTAAATTATTAAGAGAAAGAAAAAAGAAACTAGCTTTAAGATTATCTAATACTTTTCCATTTTATTTAGATCCTTTTGAGATAGAGAATCTAGAAATAGAAGAAATTAAAAATAAAAATATAATTAAAAGTGATAATGATATAAATGACTCGGAAACTACTTATTTAGAAGAAAAAAAAGAAAAAGAGCTTTATGATTTTGAAGATAATACTAATAAAAAAGAAGCTTCGTACGGGGTATTAAACCCCGCACGAAGTGGGGACGGGGACGATGCCCCCGAACCCACTTCTACACTCGGACTTAAGTCCGAGGTATTCAATAAAAATAATGAAGAAAAATTAGAAGTTTTAGTAAATGAAAATGATAATTTATCTAATTATGATTTTGTGGAAGAAAATGTTGATAATATAAATGACTCAAATATAGTTTCTGAAGAAATAAAAATAGAAAAAAATTATGAAACTAATATTAAAGAAGAAATTAATAATGATGAAACTATAATAGAAAATATTGAAAATAAAGTAGAACTAGAAGAAAATCTTGAACAATTTGAAGAAAATATAATATCTAATGATTCAAAAGAAAATTTAAAAGAAAAAATTGAGCAAATTAATCTAATATCTGATGATGATACTGAGTTAGAAAATATAAATAGCTATAAAGAAACTGAAATTTATGAAAGTAATAATTTGTTTGATGATGAAACTATAAATTCTCTAGACACAGAGAATAATAATTATTCTGAAAATAAAATCGTTACAGAAACTCCAGAAACTACTGAGATTTTAAATCAAGAAATACCTGAAAATGAACAATTAGAACATTTTGATGAAAACGAAAGTATATCTATTTTTAAACCTGTAGATGCTTCCAGTATTTTTAAAACAGTATCTTTAAGTAGCTTTATAAATGATGAGATTGATTCTTATAATATAAAAAATAATAATTTAGGAGCCAAATTTGAGCAATCTAATGAAATATTAGATAATATTACTAATGAAGAAGAAAAATTAGAAAATAATACAATAAATAACTTACAAGTAAATATTATTGCTACTCAAGAAGAAAATAAAATAGAATCCTTACAAGAAGAAAATATTTATAATAATGAAATAATAAATGAAACTGAAGATAATAAGATTGAATCAGATTTTATAAATGATGAAACTGAAGATAATATAGAAACTTATCCTGAAAAAACAGATTCTAATTTAGAAGAAAATTCTTTATATAGCTCTAATGTATTTTTTAGCAATAAAAATGAAACAAATAATGATTTTATTGAAAAAACTAATCAGGAAAAAGAAAATGTAATAGAAAATAAAAAAGAAAATACTATAATAAATACTAATCAAGAAATAGTTGAAGATAATAATATAAATGATTTAGTAAAAAATAGGTTAAAAAGATTTTCAAAAAAAGCTACAGAAACTAAAAAAGAAGAAGAAATTACTATTCCTGAAGATCCTAAAATTGAATCAATAAAAGTAGAAGAACCTATACAGCAAGCTATTGTTAAGGTAGATATTATAGAAAAACTTATTGATACTACTGAAGTAAAAAAATTAGATGATAAAACTATATCTAATAAAAAAGATGCTTCATATGGGGTATTAAACACCGAACCACCTCAGACACTCGAACTTAAGTCCAATAGTACAACTGTTAATATTCAACCAGGAGCAAGAAGCACTAATAATGAACAAGCAATGAAACATTATAATATTGCCAAAGCTCTTTGTGTAAAAAATGATTATATGAATGCTTTATATGAACTAGAAACTTCTGTAAAATTAGATCCTGCTTTTGAACAAGCACATATTTTACTTAGTAGAACTTTTTTAAAACTTAAATCTTTAGGTAAAGTTCAAACTTTTTGATTCTTATAGAATTTTTCGAAGCTCTGCTTAGTTGTAATGGTGAGATTAGGTGGCACAGCTCCCGTCCACAAATTCCTCGTTGTATTTAACCCCGAAAGAGTTATTAATTTTACTCATATTTTAAGGCTTGTATCGGATCCATTTTTGAGGCTCTGTAAGCTGGATAAAAACCAAAAAAAACTCCTACTATAGATGAAACACCAAAAGATAAAATAATAGATTCTATAGAAACAATAGTTTTCCATTCTGCATAAAAAGTAATTATTTTACTTAGTGCAATACCAGTAAAAACACCTAAAACTCCACCAACAATACTTATTACTGTAGCTTCTAATAAAAAATATAAAATTATATCGCTTCCACTTGCACCAATAGCTCTTCTTATCCCTATTTCTTTAGTTCTTTCTGTTACACTGGCTAACATTATATTCATTATTCCTATACCACCAATTAGTAATGATAAACCTGCAATACAAGCCATTACTAAATTAAATAACTGTTGTGTTTTTTGGCTTTGCTCTAATAATTCTGTAGGGACAACAACTTCATAGTCATTTATATTAAAATGTCTTCTATTCAAAATTTTTATAAGACTATTTTTAGCTTCTTCTAATTGCTGAGAAGAAGAAATTTTTAATGCAATTTCATCTACAACTCCATAATCAACTCTATTTTCTTTTTTATTTTCAAAAGGTAAAATAGTGAATTTTTTCATAGAAGTTGTAATAGGTATATAAATATCTTTATTTACATTTCTATTTTTTATTTTAACCTTATCTTTAGTTTTAGTTTTATCTTTAAAAACACCTACTACTCTAAATCTAACTCCACCAATCGTAATAAATTTACCTATAGCTTCTTCTTTTAAAAATAATTCTCTTGATAAATCATAACCTAAAATACATATTTTTCTATAGTTGGATAAATCTTCTTCAGTTATAAATCTACCTTTTTCTATGCTTTGTCCAGTTACATAAGGATAATCTGGCGTAGTTCCTACTATAACAGCTTTAGGAGAGAAATCTAAATAATGAACCTTTTTATCCATTAAATTTTGAGGAGCTATTTTTTCTACATAAGGTAAGATTTTTTTTATATAAATAGCATCTTCATAGTCCAAACCCTTAGAAAGTGTTCTTTTTGCTTTATCTTCATCATCTTTACTTAATTCTATAGAATTAATCCTTATATTATTCAAACCAAAAGATTTAATTTGTTCTATAGCTTCTTCTTCAGCTCCTTTTCCTATAGATAACATAGCTATAACAGCGGCTACACCAAAAATAACACCAAGCATAGTTAAAAAAGTTCTGAGTCTATGTTGTTGCAAACTTTTTATAGCAAATAAAAGATTTTCTAATATAAATGAAATCATAAATTATTTTCAGCTTCTTTTTCTATAATAATACTATCATTAAGATTTAATCCTTTTTCTATAACACTTTCTTTACTATTAGAATCTGCTATATTAATAAATCTTTTTTCTCCATTTTCCAAAATTACAAAATTTTTATTATTATCTTTATATATAGCATTATTGGGTATTACAATCTTATTTTTTAGTGTTTTTAAAATTATTTCTATATCTACACTCATTCCAGGTTTTAAAAGTAAATTTTTACCAATTAAGTCAATTTCTAGTTCAAAAACTTTACTAGCTCCTTCTACAAGTTCACTACCTTTTTTTTCTCCAGCTAAAACACCTATTTTTGATATTTTACCATTAAACACTTTATTTTTAATATTACTAGAGCTTATATTGCAATTTAAACCTATTTTAGCTTTTTTTATGAATTGTTCTTCTAATTCTGTTTTTATAATAATATCATCTAAATTTGCTATTGATATAAAAGGTCTTCCTCTTCTTACTGTATCACCAACTTTAACTTTTTCTAAGCCATTTGAATTCCATATTTTAGATAACAAAACATTACCTTCCGTGGGAGCCTTAATAATAGTTGAATTTACTCTATTCTTTGTTTGAGACATCCTATTTTCTAAAGTAGAAATTTTATTTTTTATTTTAGCTTGTTCTAATAATATTTGTTGTTGCTGATAAAATTTATTTTTTTCTTCTATTAATAACCTATTTTTAGCTTTTTTTAATTCTAATTGTGCTATTTCTTTAGTTTCTTTAGTATTACCTTCAGAACTTATTTTGTATTCAGCTTTGGCTATATTTAAATCCTTTTCTTTTTCTGTAACTGTTAGCTTATGTTCGAGAATATCTTTTAATTTTAATATACCTTTTTTATATAATTCTTCTTTCTGAATTAAATTCTTTTTTGCTAAATCTAAGGCTTTTTTAGCTATTTCAACATTTAACTTTAATTTTTCTAGTTCTTCTTTGGTACTACCAGACATAATTTTTTTTAGTTCTAACTCTTTTATTTCTACTTCTTTTTTAGCTAATTTTATACTAGAATCTATTTTTACTATTTGTGATGTAGCATTTTTTTCTGAAGTAATTAAATCATTTTTTGCTACTCCTAAATCTAATTCTATTTCAGCCAAGTTATTTTCTTCTTCTTTACTTTCTAATTTAGCAATTACATCTCCTTTTTTTACTTTGCTTCCTTCATCTATTATTTTTTCTAATTTAGCAGAAAAAGTTGGTGCAACATAGGTTTGTTTTTTTGCATCTATATCACCAATTATTTTTATAGAAGAAATAAAATCTTTATTAGTTACCTTAAAAATCTTTTTAGTTTCACTCTCTATTTTAGTTTTATTTTCTTCTTTTTTGGCATATAAGTTTTGTGGATATAAAACAAAAAAACTAGCTAAAACTATATTTAAAAGTTTAATATTTAAATTTTTTTTATTAAATTTTTTCATAAAATTATATATCTAAACTACCTTTTAATTTCCATCCATCTATATTAAAACCACCCATTTTTTCTAATACGTAGTCTTTTAAAAGAGTTACTAATTGGTACTTATTTGGTTTATTTTCTTCTTTTATAGCCTCTAAATATAAAGAAATAAAATTATCATCAGGTAATTTTTTTAAATTATATTGTTTTCTAAATATTTCAGAAGTAAAAAATTTAAATATCTTAGATTTACTTGGCAATTCAGCACCTAAATAAGTTTTATAGTTATTTAATATTTGATCTAAATACAAATAATAATAATAATCAAAACTTTCATTTTCATAATTATCTTTAAGATTTTCAAACTCATCAAATAAATGATATTTCATTAACTCTAAACTCACATTATTTATAACTTCAAAATCTTTAGCTAATTCTATTTTAGCTTCTTCTTGTATTTTGCTTACAATTCCATTTTTATCAAAAATTATTTTACCATTTGAGTACATATTAGCATCTGTTTTTATCATACTTAGATAATCATCTAACATATATTTTTTTATTTGTTTTATGGGATTAGCAAAATACTCAATAAGAAAACCATTTACTATTTTATTGCCTCTTTCTCTCCAATCTATAGAATCATCTAAAACTATATGCACATCTATATCTGAGTTTATAGTATTGTTATTTGTGGCATAACTTCCTGTAAGAACAGCTCCAAGAACAAAATCTTTTCCTTTCCATTCTTCTAAAAAACTATTAAGTGCAATTTCCCAATTTTCCATTTTTTAACTACTTTTATTATAATATTATATAGGTGATAATACGACTAAATCATTTTCCATCAACCCTTTTTTTACTTCTGTTTCCAAATCGTTACTAACTCCTGTAATAATAGCTTGTTTTATAATTTTATTTTCTTTTTTTATAAAGCAAAAACTCTGATTATTTTCTTTTATTATTGCAGAAGAAGGAATTACTAAAATAGAATCATAGTTTTCAGCTATAATTTCTGCATTAGCTGTCATTCCAGGTTTTAAAAGCTTATCTATTTCATTTATTTTTACTTCTATATTAAAAACACTTATATTATTTAAATCTTCTTCAAATTTTTTAGTCGCAATAGGAGCAATAAAAGATATTACACCTGTAAAAGTTTTTTCTGGATAAGAGTCTAAGGTAAATTTTACTTTTTCACCTAATTTTATTTTTGTTATATCAACTTCATTAATCATTAATTTTAAAATAGGTTTATTTATATCATAAACTTTGGCTATAGTAGTTCCTTCTCTTATAGAATCTCCTGCTTTTATTTTTACCTCTTCAGCTCCAACATTCATCTTTCCATAAACTAATAGTCCTGTTAATGGAGAAATTAAATTACCAGATGAAACCACGGCTTTATAATAATCGTATTTTTCTTTACTTTTACTCATTCTAATATTACTATCAGCTAAAGAAAATTCTGAGGTTTTATTGAATTTTTCAAAATCTTTTTGACTTCTTGATAAATTTTCTTTTGCTAAATTTATATTAATTGTTTCTTTTTCTATTTCTTCCTTAAAAGCTCCTTTTTTCAAAACATTTTGATTAACTAAAGTATATTTCTTTTTTTGGTTTAATTCTTCTACTTTAGTTTTAGTCTGATTTAAATCTTCTTCCGATAAATAGCCTAATTTATAAAGTTTTTCTTTTTCTTTTAGTTCTAAAGTTGATATTTCTAATTGAATATTTATAGTTTTTAAATTTTCTTCTGCTGTAGTAATACCTATTCTATCTTTGTTTATTATTAATTTTTTCTTTTTTATTTCAGCTATTTTTAACTCTAATTTTGCATTTTCTAATTCAGTTTCAAGCCTAAATTTTTCTTTTTTATTATTAATTTCGGATATTTTGGTATCAAAATAAGCTTCTTTAGTGCTAAGTTGTGCTTTTTCTACTTCTTTTTCTTCATTAGTTGTTGATAATTTACCAATAGAATCACCTTTTTTTACCATACTTCCTTCTAATAAAACTTCATCTAATTTGGTTGTAAAAGGAGCTAGTATAGATCTTTCTAATTCAGAACCGATTTCACCTGTTTCTGTTACCAGAACTTCTAAATTTTTCTTTTTCACAGTATAAGTTTCATAATTAATATTTTCAACTTTTTTTTCACATGAAATTAATGATAAAGTTAGTAATAAACTTATAAAGTAGAATATTTTTACTATCTTATTCATAGCTATATGCACCTACAATTAAAAATCATCTTAATCATTAAAATCATCCGTAAATCCTAGTTCAGACTTCTTACCTTATATATATTTTTTCTTTACCATTATATTTACCCTCTAAAACAGTAAAATTATTATTTTGACTTTTTATTTTGACTTCTTTTTTAGTGGGCTTATTATTTTCATCAAAATAAACAAAATACTTTTTATCTTCTTCTATTAAAGCATCTGATGGGATTTGAATGGATTTATCTATTTTATTAGCTAATATTTTTAAATTTACATTCATATTTGTTTTTAATACTTTTAATTTATTATCCATTAAAATATCAACATCAAAATATTTTAAACCTTGTTGTTTTCTTTCATCTTTGTATTTAGATAATTTACTGATATTAGAAACTTCTCCAAAAAATACTTTATTAGGAATACTATCTACAGTTACTTCAACTTTAGCACCTTTTTTTATGTCTGATATTTCAATTTCATTTATTTGAGCTTCTATTTTTAATTTATCTATTTGAGATACATTAAGAAAGGAGAAACCACTCCAAACTTCCATCCCTATACTTGGCTTAATAAAACCCCATATTTTGGGATAAATAACTAAACCATCAATAGGAGAAGTTAAAGTTGCCATTTCTACCTTTTGTTTAAAATCTTCATATCTTCTTTTATAATGTTTAGCTCTAAAAGAACTGTTTCTAGATTTAACTTTTAATGATAAAGAATCTGCACTTTTTTCAATTTTTTTTATTTTAAAATCTATGCTACTTTGTTCTTCTAATAAACCAGCTTTTTTTAATTCATATTCATTATATTCTGGAGATAATTGTTTTTTTGATATGTTAGCTTTTTTTAAGTTAGTAATAAAATTTTCATTGGATAGAGCAGTATTATTTAAATCTTCTTGAGATACATAACCTTTTTTATATAATTCTTTCTTTTTATCTAAATTAGAGTTTTTTATATTTAATTCAGCTAAATTTATTTCCATTTCATTTTTTTGTTTTATATCATCTTTAGGATTCTTTTTTATCAATTTTAAATCTAATTTTTTACTTTTTAGCTCTTCTTCTCTTTTATTTAATTCTATATCTAACTTTTTTAATTCAAAAGGTAGCTGAGTTTTTTGCTTTTTAGTTTCTATGTTTTCTAAAGCTACTTTTTCTGCAAAATTAGCATATTCTGTAATAAATTCTCTTACATTTATTTTTGCAACAAAATCACCTTTTTTTACTCTAGTTCCTTCTGGAACCATTTTTTCTATAGTTCCCCAAAGATTATTTGGGGTAGTAATATTTTCAACTCTTATTGGTTTTACTAGTCCTTTTACATGAATTTCTTTTTTGAAATTATCAGATATAACTGGTATAGAGGTTAATTTATTTTCTTTATCCTTTTTATTACAAGAAATAAGGCTTATAGAGATTAAATTAATAAAAATAAGCAATAAAAAGTTTTTAAAACTTAAATTTATATTCATTTTACCTATTATTTCTATCATTATTACACTTCTTATTATATAATATAAAGCACTTGAAAAAAATTCATTTATAACCCTTCTCTTATAGCTAATGTTCCTGATACTTCAAATATATCATTTTGTGATTTTATATAATCTATAAGAGCATTAACTTCACTCAGACTAGCATTTTCATAATCTCTTTGAAATTGTAAAACTTGAAAGTTGGTACTTAAACCCAAATTAAACTTTTCTGTTTCTGCTTTTACTTGTTCCTCAGCTAATTTTTTTGATAATTGATTAGCTTCTACTCTTTTTTCATTTATTTGTAAATTTCTAACAGCTTCTCTACTTTCTAAGTATAAATTACTTTCAAGGTTTTTTAAAGTTACTTCTTGTTTTTGATAATTTAAAAGACTTTCTTTATATTGTGTTTCATATATATTACCAGTAACAGGAACTTCAAAAGAAAAACCAATATTCCAAAAATATGTTTTGAAAGAAAGTAATTTATTTAAAGAGTTAAAATAGTTATTATCTAAACTTTCCAAACCTGTATTACCAGCTAAATTTAATTGAGGTAATTTATTTTGTTCAGCCAAAGTTTTTTCTATTAAAAAACTTTTTAATTCTAATCTTGCTAAAAGATAATCAACTCTATTTTTTAGGGCATCTTCATATATTTTATCTATATCTACATTCATTTTTGAAAAATAAGGTTTTTCATCAATCTTTAATTCTGTTTTCCATGTAATATTATTATCATTTAATAAAATTTTTAATCTATCTTCTCTATTACCCAAATCTCTTTTTACTTGTAAAATATTTTCTTCTTTTGAAGCTATATTAGCTTCTGTTGATAAAATATCAATTTTAGCTAAAAAACCAGCTTTTTCTTTTTCTTTATTTATTTTTAATAGTTCTTTAGCTAAATCCAAAGATTTTTCTAAAACTTTAAGTCTTTCTTTTGTTAAAACTATATCCCAATAATTATTATTCACCTTAGAAATTAACTCTATTATTCTATTTTTTAACTTTAAATTAGCTGTTTCAGTTTCATTTTCGGCTAATTCTATTTTTCTATAGCCAGAAAAAGCATTTTTTAATAATGGTTGACTAAAAGCCAAAGTTAATCTTGGTGTTATAGAGGGATTAATATCAACTCTTGTTGAATTAGTAAAAAAGATACTATTATCAAAATTAAAAGCTAAATTTGCACCTGTAAGAAATTTTTGATTAAAAGAAAAATCATAGTTTTGGCTTAATTCATTTAATAAACTAGCTCCTGTAATAAAAGAGTTAGAAGAAGGCTTGTTATTTTGTTTTATATTAGGTTGAAATGAAAAATACAAAGAATATTCATCTAAATTTTTTTTCAAATTAAGTTGTTTTAATTCAGGATTAAATTTTTCTATTTTTAAATCCAAATTATTTTTTAATGTAATTTCTATACATTCTTTTAAAGATAATTTTTTTTCTACTTCTGCTTCAGCTGATATATTGTTAAATAAAGCTAGTACTAGAGCAAAAGCTAAATATTTAAAATTTGTCTTTATTTTCATCATAAAAAACCAATACTTCTTTCTCTTTATATTGTAAATTCATTTCTTTAGTTTCAATAAAAGTCATAAATATTTTTTCTATAGGAATAGTTTTTTTTATTAGATAAGCATTTTTATATTCATCTTTCAAGCTAAAAAAACTTTTTGCTACTTTTAAATCTGTTGAGTAAGAAATAAAAGTTCTTGGATAAGAATACCAATCTTCAGTAGAACTCATCCCTCTATAAACAGGAATTTCTTTAAAATTTGATAAAGTAAAATAAGCTTGTATAAAAGCCATTCTATGAATTAAATATTTTTTTCTTAAATCTTTAGCCCCTAATTTTTCAAATATATCTTTAGTTCTTGGAGCTTTATCATTAAATTTAATTAAACCTAGCTCAGATAAGCATATTTCCATACCTTTTATCCATTCTCCAGAACTTGGGTTTAATACTAAAATTTTAGTAGTTAATTCTTCTAAATTATATAAATCTTTTTCTTTTAAATATTTTATTAGTGCTTTAGATAGAATTTTATAGTGTTTTTTTATATTTATAGTTTTATTATCAGAAAAAAAAGTATAATTATTTTTTAACCATACTATTATTTCATCTTTTTTAGAACTTATTAAATTATTAGTATTTATTAAGTCTTTTTCTTGTGGTTTTATTATAAGATATTTATTCTTTTCATTTATTTTTTTACTAAAAAAATTTATTTCTTCATTGTTTATAGTTTTTGATTTTTTTTCAAATTGAAAAGAAGTTATATTTTCTAAAGGTAATTCCCAATATTTACCGTTATCTTCAAATTTTGTAATTCTAAAGCGAAATATAGCACTTTCTGGGTCTATTTTTTCAATAAAACCAGGAGTTCTTCTATTATCTAACACTCGACAAATATTTCCTTCAACCAAAAATTTTAAATCTCCTTGATAATATTCACTATCAGGAAGTTTATTTTTGTCAAAGTCATGTATTGTCATAAAATATATTTTCCTAATTATTTTCTAGTTTTATTTCTGGAATATTTTCATTATCACTTATTATTAATCCATCTCTAAGCATAATAATTCTTTTGGTACATTTTGCAATATCTGGTTCATGAGTAATTATTACAATAGTTACACCTTGTTTGTTTAATTCAGACATTAAAGCCATTATTTCATAACTTGTTTTTGTGTCCAAAGCTCCTGTGGGTTCATCTGCTAATAATAAAGAAGGGTTTCCTACTAAAGCTCTAGCTATACTAACTCTTTGTTGTTGACCACCAGATAACTCTAAAGGTTTATGTTTTAATCTATTACCTAAACCAACTTTTTTTAAAGCAACTTCAGCTAATTCTAACCGTTCTACTTTTTTCATCCTTGCATAAAATAAAGGTAAAGCTACATTATCCAAAATATTCATATCATTTAATAAGTTAAAAGATTGAAAAACAAAGCCTATTTTTTTATTTCTTATTTTTGATAATTCTTTTTCAGAATATTTACTAATATCTTGATTATCTATTAATAATTTTCCTGAAGTTGGTTTATCCAAACAACCTAATAAAGTCATTAAAGTTGATTTTCCAGAACCTGATGGTCCCATAATAGAAACCATTTCACCAGAATTTATTTTTATAGAAGTGCTTTTTAAAGCATTTACTTCTTGTTTTCCTATTTTATAAGTTCTAGTTAGATCTATGGTTTCTATCATTTTTTTGTGTTATTTAGAAAATTTTATGGTGATAATAATATTTTAGAGAGTCTTTAAAAGTTTTTTTAATTTAATTTTAAAATTAATTAGAGAGTGTCCAAAAATTAGGTTTTAACAGAAAATATTGGTTTTAAACCCATTGTTTTTGTAGGGGGCGAAGCAGTGCTTTGCCCTTTTCTGGATACCCAATTATTTTAACTAACTCTTAAATATACTTAAGAGTTAGTTAAAATATAAATTACTTAGCTGGTCCAAATACATGGATTACACTAGAACCATTATCAACTACATAAACTGAACCATCTGCTCCGATAGCCATTCCTGTAGGATTATTCATTCCAGCATCTTCCCCAAAATATCTAACAAAGTTACCTGTAGAATCATATCTTAAAATTACAGTTTTACCATTAGAACTTAGAGTTGCTAAAACATAAATAACTCCACCGGCATTAGGATCATAAGCTACATCACCTAATGCAGAAACACCTGAAGGGCCTGCATTATTTTTACCAACAGAGGTAAATCTGAAAATTTCAGAACCTGTTTTTCCATATTTTATAATAGGAACTACATTATTAGTAGCGGCATTACTTACAGCATAAATATTTCCTAAATCATCTAAACCAATACCAGCAGGATTTATATTTTGAATAAAAGTAGGTACTGAATCTACTACAGAACCATCTGCTCCATAAGTAAATTTACCAAGGTTCAAACCATCAGCTACATATATAGTTTTAGTAGCAGCATCTATAGCCATATCTTTTATATTTGCATTGGCATCACCATATTTTGAATCTTTTCTAACGGTTCCATCTGTATTAAAGCTATAAATATTATTTTTAGATTGAGCATAAGGTAATTTAGCTGCAACCCAAACTTTATTATTATCAGAAACAACACCTGTTAATGGATCATTCACATTATAAGAAGGTAAAGAGTTTCCTGTTGCACCTTGAATTACTTTTACCTCATTACCAGCTGTATCAAATATTTTTATTTCTCCGTCAGCTAAGTTAGTACAAACACCTAAGAAACATCCACTTGCTTTTTCGTAGTTACTTACATAAATTCTTCCATTTTTAATATCAATTCCATAAGGTTGATTTAATTTACCTTCTGCCAATTTACCTTTATATTCATTACCATTTAAGTTAGGAGTTGGAGTTGGTAATGGTGTAGGAACTGGTGTAGCTGTAGGCACTGGGGTTGCAGTAGGAGTAGGAGTTGCAGTAGGAGTTGGGGTGTCAGTAGGAGTCGGGGTTGGGGTTGGGGTTGCGGTGGTTCCAGCAGCAGGGGTTGCCGTTGCTGTAGTTCCAGCAGCAGGGGTAGCTGTAGCAGTTGTAGAAGCTGTAGCCGCAGGGCTAGTAGTTGTTTTTGGATCTTCTTCTTCATCGTCACCTTCATCTGCTGCTGGTGCTGCCGCTGTAGGAGTTGTTGCCGCAGGAGTTGTTGGGCCATCTAAATTTAAATCAGCTGGATTTATTGATTGGATAGGAGCTTTAGTGGGTACAGGCGTTGGGGATGTTGTTACCTTTTTAGGTGCAGCACAAGATGCTAAAATTATAGCCAAAGATAAAACAAAGGTTCCAATGCCTTTTATTTGTTTATCCATAAAGTTCCTCCAAAAATTATCATATTATAAGTAATTTTACTACATAGTAAATAAAATCATGCTTATAAAATAAAATTGTTAACTAAAATTAAAACAATTCGTAACAAGTAATAAGCATAAAATTCTAATAAATCAGATATTATCGGAGCAAAAATTATTATTCTTTCTTTAAATATTCCCACTTATATTAATCTTTATGGGTATGGTTATAAAAATGTTTTTGAACTAGATGCGCTTGTAAGTATTAATGATAAAAGAATTGCTTTTGAAGGTTCTGAAATAAGATAGTTTTGAAATTTGTATTAGTAATTATTTAACTCAAGATTCAAATTAAAAATTATGTTATAATAAATTCCTAAAAAATAGCTGTAATTAAGGGATTTATGAAAAATAAAAAAGCTTTTAGTATAATTTTTTTTGTACTTACATTACTAACTTCTTGCCAAAATAAATCTAATAATAAATTAACTTTTTCTAGTTGGGGAAGTTTAGATGAAGTAAATATTTTAAAACCAATATTAGAAAATTTTACAAAAAAAACTGGAATTGAAGTTGAATTAATACATATACCAGATAATTATTTTCAAAAAGTACACATGATGTTTGCTTCAGATACTGCACCAGATGTAGTGTTCATGAATAATTTAACTATGCCTGTTTATGCTGATAGTGGGGTTTTTGAAAACTTAGATACTTTCATAGAAAAAGATAATGAAGTAAAAAAAGATGATTTTTTCCCTCAGGTTATAGAAGCAATGAAATGGAAAGGTAAATTATACGGCTTACCTAGAGATATTTCAAATTTACTTATTTATTATAATAAAGATATGTTTGATAAATACAAAGTTGCTTATCCAAAATCAAATTGGACTTTTGATGATTTTTTAGAAACATCAAAAAAACTTACTAAAGATATTGATAATGATGGTAAATCAGATACTTATGGTTTTGCCTTAGATAAAAGACCTCTTTTTTGGTTACCTTTTGTTTGGAGTTCTGGAGGAGATGTTTTTAATAAGGATTTATCAGCTTTTTCTTTAAATACTCCAGAAAGTATAAAAGGATTACAACTATATACAGATTTAAGAAACAAACACAAAGTTGCACCTAGCGAAAAAGAAGTAGGAAATACAAAGACTGCTCAATTATTTTCTCAAGAAAAAATAGGAATGCAATTAAGTGGAAGATGGAGTGTTCCTACTTATAAAACTACTTTAAAATTTAAATGGGATGTAGCTCCATTTCCTAAAATGTCTAATGGATCTATTGTAGATGTAGATGCTTCTGGTTGGTGTATATCAAAATCTTCTTCTAATAAAGAAAATGCTTGGAAACTAGTTAAATTTTTAGCTAATAAAGAATCTATAACAAGTTTTTCATCTGGAGGATTAATAGTACCATCTAGAAAAGATGTATCAGAAGATTTTATGAAAGAAAAAGTGCCAGAAAACTCTAAAGCTTTTATAGAAATAATAGATTCTGGAAGACCTATAAAAACCACTCCTAATTGGAATGAAATATCAACTGAAATGGATTTAGGTTTGGAAAATATATGGGAAGGCAAAGAAGAAATATCTTCAGCTACAGAAAAAATTGCCAAAAGAGTAAATACTTTGCTAAAGTAAAAAAAATAATATTGCTTTCTTAAAAAATATTTAAGTTTTATAATATGACTATTGTCTATAAACTTATTTTAATCTAATATTAATAGCCATATAATAGTTTTTATTTATTTTATGTTTAGTTTTAATTCGCTTGATCTTCAGAAAGCAAAAGAAAATAAGCTTTCGTTTGATATAGATGAAATGATTGACCTTGAGTCTGAAGATTATAAGTTAGTAGAAAATTTAACGGGTAAAATTACTTTCAAATTAGAAGGTAGTTTTATTTTGGCATCTGGAAAGCTTAATGCTCCTGTAGAATTAATATGTGATAGATGCTCAGAGTTTTATAAAACTGTACTTGAACCAGAGATAAATGAAGCTATTGAAATAAATGATAATCAAACGTATGAAGAAGAAATAGAACATACTAATGATTCATTACATGAACAACTAAAATCTTATGAGCAAATAAATGTTAGTGATTATTCTAGACAATATGTTATACTAGATATTCCTACAAAAAAGATTTGCTCTGAAAATTGTAGTAATAAAGTTTTAGATGAGTTGAATGCACTCAATGATTCTAAGGTCGATCCAAGATGGGAAAAATTAATTGCTTATAAGGATAAATATAAGGGAGATTAAGGAAAATGCCACAACCGAAGAAAAAGACCTCGCATAGTAAACAAGGTCATACAAGACACCATTGGAAAGCTAATTTACCAGCTTTGGTAAAATGCAAAAGCTGTGGTGAAATGAAATTTGCTCATAAGCTTTGCAGAGCTTGTGGATACTATAATGGTATGTACATTTTAGAAGGCAAAGAAAAATAAATTGAGCAGTGAGCAGTGATTAGTGAGCGGTTTGTTCTGTTCACTTTTTAAAATTCACTGTTGATTTACAAAAATGAGAAAAAAAGTAATTTTTACAGGTGGAAGGTCTCCTTTTACTTTAGAACTTGCTAGGTTTTTTTATAAATTTGATTATGATGTTTATATTGCAGAAACTTTTATAAAAAATATAACTTCATTTTCTAAATATACAAAAAAAACTTTATATGTCCCACCACCTGCACAAAAAACAGAAGATTTTATAGATACTTTAAAAGAACATATAAGTGTTCTTAAAGCTGATCTTCTTATACCTACATGCGAAGAAACTTTTTATGTTGGTATGTATAAAAAAGAATTAGAAAAATATTGTTCTGTTTTTACACAAGATATTTCAATTTTAAAAAGATTACATAGTAAATACAAATTCATAGAACTATTACAAATCTTAGATATTAGCTTTCCTAAAACAAAAATTTTCTCTGATATAAATTTAATAAAAGAAGAAATAAAAGATCAAGAATTTTTTATTGTAAAACCAGAGTTTTCTCGTTTTGCTACTATGACTATAATAAATGATAAAAATAAGTTAAATGAAATCAATGTTAGCGAATCTTATCCTTGGGTAGTTCAAGAATTTATTGACGGTGATGCTTTGTGTTCTTATAGTATAGCCAAAGATGGAAAAGTTTTGGGTCATGCTATTTATCCTAGTATCTATAGAGCTGGTCAAGGTGCTACTATTTACTTTGAATCTGTTTTTGATGAGCAAATAGATGATATAGTAACTAAAATAGTAAAAGAATTGAATTTTACTGGTCAAATCTCTTTTGATTTTATAAAATCTAAAAAAGATGGAAAAGTTTATCCAATAGAATGTAATCCTAGAACTACTAGTGGTACATATTTATTTGCCGATGAAGATAATTTACCTTTAGCTTTTGAAGGTAATACAGATAAAATTATTAGACCTTCTGACAAAAGGAACAAAACAGTTATTTTGGCAATGCTAGTTTATGCTTTACCAAAAATAAGATCCTTAGGTGAGTTAAATAAGTTTATAAAAGATCTTGTAAATGCTAAAGATACAGTTTTTAGGGCTGAAGATATAAAACCATTTTTATCTCAAATATTAACTATGTGGCATTATGCCAAAATTGGGAAAAAGAAAGATATTTCTTTTATAGAAGCCCTTACTTATGATATAGAATGGAATGGTAACTAAAATGCCTAAAATGCCTGTTTTATTTGTTGGGCATGGTTCTCCAATGAATGCTATAGAAAACAATGCTTTTACTCAAAGCTGGAAAAGTTTACCAAATAAAATCCCTACTCCAAAAGCTATTTTAGTAATATCTGCTCATTGGTACACCAAAGGAACTAGAATATTAACTGCTAAAAATCCAATTATGACTTATGATATGTATGGTTTTCCAGATGCTTTATACCAAATAGTTTATGATTCAAAAGGATCTCCAGAACTTGCAGCTAAAACAGCTAATTTATTAGATGATATAGATGTAATAGAAGATAATACATGGGGTTATGATCATGGTAATTGGTCAATTTTACATATAATGTATCCTAAAAGAGATATCTCAGTTTATCAGCTTAGTATAGACAAAACATTATCACCCGAAAAACATTTTGAAATAGGTAAAAAGTTAAGTTCATTAAGAGAAGAAGGTGTTTTAATTTTAAGTAGTGGAAATGTAGTACATAATCTAAGAACTGTTAATTTTTCTATGGAAAATGGCGGTTATAAAGAAGCTATTTTATTTGACCAAGATATAAAAGAAAAAATTATAAATAAAGATTATGATGAAGTTATTAATTTTAATAAAAATAAAACTATGAATAAATTAGCTTTTGAAACCCCAGAACATTATTTACCTTTATTGTATTCTTTAGGAGCTACAAGCGAAGAAGATAACGTTGAAGTTTTTAATGAAGCGTATGTTTATGGTTCTTTATCTATGACTTCTTATCTTTGGAATTAAATAGAAAGCGTGAAGTGTGAATAGTGAAGCGATTAGATTTTTATCTCAAATTTAATAAGCTCAAATTTCTATTCACGACTACCTACTCACAAAAAACATTATTTCAATTCTAATGAATTATTAACCAACTTTAAATCATCTGGATATAAATCACCAAAAGAAATAATTAAATTTTCATTAGTTTCTTTACCCATATAATTATAAGGAGCATTTAAGCTAAGATCACTCATTTTTTGTATTAAAGGAATACTAAAACTTCCTGCGGTTAATACCAAAAAAATATTAGGTTTGGTTCTATAAGTTACAAATAAAGAGTTTAAACCATCATCAAATTTTTCAATAACTATTTTAGTATCATAAAAATTCATTATCATAATTTCTCTTAATTTAAAACCATTAGGCAAATAAGAAGGGGTAGCTACTTTAAATTTGAACTTTTTTTCTATTTCTTCAGGTGTTTTAAATACTTCAAGAAAAGTTTCTATTTTTGGTTGTTGCTTATCTAATAAAACTTTTTTGGTGTTATAAGGTAATTTTATTCTTATATTCGGAGCTTCTTTATAAGAAACAGCTTTATATTCTTTATACTGACTACTAAAAAAAGGTTCTATATTTTCACCCCAATATCTATCTTCTCTCATTATATTGAAAGTATCTGTATTTATCCAAAAAGTTTTTGCTGGGGTTCCCCAATAAGAGTTAGTTCCATTTCTACCATCTTTAGGAGTTAATTTAACTACAAAACATTTTTTACCTGATATTTCATCATTAGGTAATAAAGTAATATTATAATTTTTTTCTAACAAACTTTGTTCATTAGTTATTTTTCCTATTATAGTATCTGTTAGCATATCACCTGCTGTTAAAGCAGATTCAGCAAAAGCTAGTTTTTCATAGGGAAAATGAATTACAGATTTACTTTTATAAATACCAAAATCTATTCCTGAAATACCAGAAGGGCTTTTTAAACTTACATTTAAGTTTTCTTTATCTACATAAGAAACATTTGCTGTTGCTTCTAAACGTAGTTCTCGCCTAACAGTCATTTGCACTTTTTTACCAGTAAAACTGGTTTTCATTCCTTTGGAATTAACCGAGGATATTATTTCATTTACTGTCAGGTCTTTAGCAAAAGCATTTGCAGAAGAAAAAGCCAAGATAGTTGATAAAAAAACTGTACTAAAAAATTTATTCATAAATCTAATTTGTTGGATTTTAATATCCAACCCTCCAATGTTTAATATAATTATGTAATAAGTAGTTGGTTAAAATTATTCATGTTTAACCTTTCACTTTTACTTTTTACTTAATTATTATTTTATCTTGAATTTTTGTCTATGATATTAATCCCACTTTTAGCATTTTGGTTAATATTATTTAACTCTCTAGACATAGCATCAGATTGTCTTGATAAATTTCTAGCATCTTCTATAGAATAACCATCTAACATTTTTACAGAATTTTCATAATTAGATCTAGCTAAATTAGCTAACTTATCTTCATCTGCTTTAGGGTTAAGATTTTTTATTGTTTCAATATCTTTTCTATCTGAATTAGCTCTAGTTTTTCCAAAAAACCAACTTTTTTCATCTTTTATAGCTTCTGCTTCAAGATTTTTTATAGCAGTTCCAGATTTATTAGTAATTAAATCTTTTTCTTTTTGTATTAATTGGCTAGAAGCACTTAATTCTCTACTCATTCCTGATAAAGTTTCGGTAGGTTGTTTGAAATTAGTTAAATCTCTGATAGTTGACAAAGCACTTCTAAGATTATTTCTATCTTGCTCTACAATATAACGATTTCTTTCTTCAAAAATAAATCCTACTACATTGTTAAATAACATATTTTTCATTGCATTATCTGCAATAGTTCTTATTTGAGGATTATTAGTAGTACTTGATACATTTTGTAAAGCATTAACTAATACAGCTCTATCTATTTTTACATCTTGTTCGTATTCTCTCATTGCCATTTTGTATTCCATCATAGCGGCACTATATTGAGCAGGTCCTTGATAATCTGAAGTTCTTGGTTCTGAAGGTAAAAATAAATATTTCCAAGAGCTAGTTTGAGCTAAAGCGTTATTAGCTACAATATTGGCATTTTTTAAATCTTGATGTAAAACAGGTACTCTTAAATCTCTGTTAGCAGCAAAAACTTCACCATCTTTTATCATTACTTTGTTAGTTTTTAAAGCAACAGATAATTGATCTACAGATAGTTTGTCTGTATTTCCACCCAAAGCTTGTGCTGTTTTTTCGTCTTTTCTTATTTTTAGGTTATCAGAAACAAGTCCATCTTTATTTGTATCATAAGCTTTTGCAATTAAATTAGAGTTAAATTCACCAATACCAGACATTATAAATTACCTTTTATTTTTAATGATTTTATAGCAATTATAGATATTATATCGCATTATTTTAGGTAATGGAGTATATTTTTATAGATTTATCTTATCTTAGTTTAGACATTTAAAAAAATTTTAGTAATTAATTTTTTTAGACTTTAGTCGCATCATAGATATTTTTGAGTTTGAAGTTGCAAAATTTTTTTCAATCACTTCAGCAAAATAACTCCCACTTTGTGGGACCCTGTTATTGAGTACAATAATAAAAATCGGGGAAAAAAATTCTTCGTCTACCAGCTCATTCCTCCGACTCAAACGGCCTATTTTCAAGGGTTGTTTTTTTTAGGGTTATTTTTAAGGGGTAAAAAAATAGACTTTTTTAGATTTTTTTATAAAAAAAACACTTACGTAAAAATATATTCTGATATAATTTTGTGGATAGATATAAGCACTTCGCTTTTTGTCTATTTTTGGTTGTATATACGAACCTTTTTGTTTTTATAATTGAAATATATACGAACTATTGCGTATGTACAGATGTTATATCTTTATCTAATTTTTTTGAGCAATAACAATCATTCTTTTAGATTCACTATTAAATTTTCCTGAATCCCAATTACCAAATACTCTGTAAATACTTAAATTAGCTTTTTCTAATAAAAATTTTATTTCATTAAAATTATATAATCTTATAAAAAAAGGTTTGTCTTTTCTTATCCCATTTCTAATTACTATTCTTTTATTAGAATATACTCCTGTCATTGGGTCAAAACTACATCTATCAATCATTAAATTATTTTCTTTTTCAAGTACATTAAATTCTTTAAAATCTTTTAAAAAAGAATCTCTATTAAAAATATCAAAACAAAACATTCCTTTATTTTTTAGAGCCTTAGAAATATTTTTAAGTAAAAGTAAGTTTTCCTCATCAGAAAAGTAACCAAAAGCAGAAAATAATAATAATATTACATCAAAATTATCTTTATAATTTAAAGACTTCATATCTTTATTCTTATTAGAGAATACCTCAGAGCTCTGCTCTGGGGTTTCAGGGGGTACGGGGGCAGAGCCCCCGCTCCCTTCCTCCTACGGGGTATCAACCCCGCAGGAGGTCTTAAATTCATTTATATACTTAGCATTTAAATTTTTTTCATCTCTTATTTTTTCAGCTAACTTTATAAATTCTAAATTATTATCTATACCTAAAATATCATAACCTTTTTCAGCTAAATTATTAGAATGTCTTCCATGACCACAAGCTAAATCAAGTATTTTCATATTTTTACTTAAATTTAGTTCTTTTTCAATAAAATTTATTTCTTTAATTGTTCTATATTCTGGTAAAGCATTTTCATAAAAATAAAGATAATCATCAGCTTCAAAAACTGCTTCGAAATCAAAATCTTCTTTTTTCATTCTATTTAGCTACCAATTTAGCATATTTGACACAAATTTTTTATTATCATAGGCTAAAATATTAGAGCTTTCTGGGTTAGAAAAACTATCTGTAAAAATAGAAGTATCTCCTAATGCTATTACTTTACCATTTCCTATAGATGAAACAGCTACAATCCCTGCTACACTAGCATAAAAAGTTTTTATTTTATAACTAGATATAGAAGAATTAGCTATTATTTTTGTAGTATCATTATTTAATATATTTATTCCTGAATAAGCAACATCAATACTTGCAGAAGAATAAAATCCTACTGCTGAAATATCTTTTGAAATAGCATGATTAGCTAAAGTATTTATTACAATAAAATCAGGATTAGTAGTTTTATCTTTCTCTTTAACTAAATCATTATTTATTTTTAAATTAGCATAAGCTAGTATTTTATTAACAGAATTAGAACTAAAACCTGCAAAACCACCCCATTCTCCACTAATAATTAATTTTTTCCCAGATTTTACAAAGTTTATTATTTTTGATATTTCAGCATCAGTATATTCTAATGATGGTGAAGGTATAAAAAGAATATCAGTCGTATTAGAATCTAAATTAGCTAAATTATCAAAATCAACTTGAAAAGAACTTTCTTTAGCTAATCTTGAAAAACTAGAAAAATTATTATTTATATTATCATCTTTAGTAGAACCTAAGGGATTTTTACTAATATCAACTAAAATCTTTTTTTGATAATTACTTTCTAATTTTATATCTGGATAATTTATTATGGAACTAATACTAGGATTATTACTAGTTATGCTTTTTAAAGACCCAAAGTTAATGTTTTCAATGTTTTGATTATTAAATTTTAGTTTTGATATTTTTATAGAATTATAATTATTTATTTCATAAACATCTAAATTATAGTTTCCATAAGCATCACTAAGAGCAAAAAAGTTTCCTATACTAATGCTGGCATTTTCAATAGGAACTCCATTTTTATCAGTTATTTTTCCAGATATTCTAGTAGCAGGTTTTAATAAAGAAACCTCGGAATTAACTAAATCAAAATTTCGGATATCTATTTTTGCTTCTTGTTCAGATAATCTCTTAGTTATATAACCTTCAGCAGATATTTCTAAAGAATATTTATTACTAGTTACTAAATCATTAAATCTAATTCCACCTGTAGTATCTGTTTTACCCGTAGTAGCTTCATTATTCAAAAAAAGTTTTACTTCTGCGTTATTTATAGGTGTTTTAGTTAAGCCATCTGTAACTTTTACTAATAAACTTCCTATTTTTGCTAAGTTAGTTGTAGCTGTAGGAATAGGAGTTTTACTTGGTATTGGAGTACTACCGATTTGTTCAGGCTGTCCACAAGAAAAAACTAAAAAATTTATGCTACTAAGAGTAATAAAAAGTTTCAAATTTCTCATCTGAAACTTTTTAGAATGATTGATATTTTTTTTCATTTAATAATCTAATTATAAAAATCTATAAAACCATAATTACTTTGAATTTTTCTAATACATTGGTAGCTTTATTTGCCCCTAACAATTTTTTAGCATCTTCGTTTTTTAAAATTATGTCAGATTTAAAATTTCCAGAAGCTTTTATGGCTTTTATAATAAGAGGATTAGCTCCAGCTCGATCTATTTTTTTAGCATCAGTTACAGATTCAGCATAAGATACAATACCCTCATTTATTACATAATCAGGATCTATTTTTAAATCTCCAACATATAATTGCCCACCATTAGAATCAAAAAGAGCTGGGCTCATAGCAGGTTTTGCCCCCAAACCTTTGCAATCTATAATTATTCCTGTATAATCTTCTTTTACTTCTTCTGCTTCTATTTTAGTATTTGGAATAGTATCAGTAGATATTTTTTTGATTTCTTCAGGCATAATAGCAGATGCTACGCTTCCTTTTCCAAAAATTTTTATTTGAACATCTACTTCTACAGAACCATCAGACATATATCTAGGCTCTCCAACTTGTTCAAATCCTTTTAAAATTCCTTCTACTTTTGTTTTTACTACATCACTTTCAGTAACAAAATCTTTTACTATAGTTTCAGAACTAACATGTATTCCATTCACTATTTCTAAAAGTTGTCTATAAGCATCTAGTTTTGCCGCTCTGATAGCCATATTTCTCTTCTGAGCCATATTCCCTTTATCTGGTGGGGCTCCGCTACCTGTTACTTTTATTATATTTTTAGACCAATCTAACTGAGAATCTTCTGATACTGTTTGAACTGTTGAAGATTTGGTATTATCAGCATAAGCGTTATTGTTAACATAAAAAGACGCACATACTAGCATTAAAGAAACTATAGATATTTTTATTTTTTTCATATTCCAAAAATTTCACAAAAATATTATTGATATTATAATAGCAGTATTTTTATTTTTTTTGTAGAGCTAAATAAATTAAGTTAGATAATATTATTGGTTTTTAGTTCTAAATACTCTTCATCCGAATATCTCAATAGTTTTTTTATTATTTCTTCGGTATGTTCACCAAAAACAGGAGGTAAAAGTTCTATTTCAGTTTTAGATTCTGAAAATTTAACTGGTAAACCAGTCATTTTTACTTTTCCATATTGGTTTTCTTTTTCTATAACCATATTTCTATGTAAAACTTGTTCATTACTAAAAACTTGTTCCAAATTATTAATAGGCCCTGCTGGTATTTCATTTTTTTCAAAAAGTTCAACCCATTCTTCAATATTTTTTTCTATAAATAGTTCTTCTAGTATTTGGTTTAATTCGTTTCTATTTTTTACTCTTAATTCATTGGTTTTAAATTTTTCATCATTTGATAAATTTTCTTTTTTAATAGCAAAACAAAAGTTTTTCCATAATTTTTCATTGGTAACAGTTATAATAAACATACCATTTTTAGCTTTATATGGTTGATAAGGAACAATATTCGGATGTGCATTCCCCAATTTTTTAGGTAATTTCCCAGACATCAAAAAATTACTACCAACATTAGATAATAAAGATATTTGTGCTTCCATCAAAGAGGTTTCAATATATTGTCCATTTCCTGTTCGACTTCTATAAAATAAAGCAGCTATAATACTTTGAGAAGCTAACATTGCAGTTGTCAAATCTATAACAGGAATTCCTACTTTCATAGGTTCTTCAGTTTCTCCATTTATAGACATCATTCCGCCAAATCCTTGCATTAATACATCATAACCACCTTTGTTAGCATAAGTTCCTGTTCTGCCAAAGCCACTAATAGAGCAGTAAATTAATTGAGGGTTTAATTCTTTTGCTTCTTCATAAGAAAAACCTAATTTTTCCATAACCCCCGTTCTAAAATTTTCTACTAGAACATCACTTTGTTCAATTAATTGCTTTAAAATCTTTTTTCCTTGATTAGTTTTAAAATTTAATGTTAAAGATTTTTTATTTCTATTCATAGCTAAATAATAAGCACTATCTTCTCTGGTTTGATGAAAAGGAGGTCCCCAAAGACGAGTTTCATCTTTTATATCAGGGTGTTCTATTTTTATAACTTCAGCACCTAAATCGCCTAACATCATAGTACAATAAGGACCAGAAACTACTCTACTTAAATCTAAAACTCTTATACCTTCTAATGCTTTCAATTTTTAAAACCTCTTTAATTTTTTAAGTTTAAAAAGTTCTGATACCTTAATTTTTACTTATAACAGAACTTTAAAATTATATCATTTTAATTCTTTAATAAGAGTTTGTTAATAAATTGTTTATTTTAACAAGAAATTGACAGGAAAGTTATAAAATAATTTATAATGATTTTTTGAATTTTATTTCTTCGGGGAGTTTTTTAATGAGTCTTGAAGGTTTATCATCACTTATACAATTAGAAAGTACCAGACTTGAGTCTGTAAGACAAAGTAATCAAACTTTTCAGCAAAATAATTCTGAGGTTCAAAGAATAGGACTTCAAACTGCTCAAACTAAAATAAGCGTATGGAAAGATAGAATAAATACTACTTGTGAAAAAGAAATACAAGAAGCTGAAGTTAGAAAATTAGAATCAAAGTTAGCCAGAGAAAGAAAAGCTGAAGCTTTAGCTTCTATGATCTCTCAAGGTGTTGTTATGATGAGTGTAGCTGGTAATCTTTGGAATTTAGCAGAAGATGCTTTTGGTAAACAAAAATTAGGTGATATTCCAAAATATTTACAAACCCCAAAATTAGATCCTAAAGCAGATAATTTGGAAATACTAAATACTCCTCAAAAAGAAGGTGGACAACGTACCTATGTTGTTGGAAAAAATGAAAATGGAATGGAAACTGTTTACTCTATGGATAGAGCATCAGGACAAGATGCTCAAGGTAAAGCAATGGCTAACCCAAGAGCTGCTAATATTTCTGCATTTGATATCGATAGCATTTTATCAAAAGATCCTGATTATCAAGCTTTAAAAACTAGATTAGGAGGAAATGTTTCTTTTTCAGAACTAGCAAAAAATAATCCAGCATTAGCTGATAAAGTTATGGATGCTGTTGGACATGGAATGGGAAGAAAAGAAGCTGATAATTTTGCTGATATTTTATCTCAAAAACTTCCTAGTGGTGGAAATCAGCATCAATATACAGAAGCAGCACCAAGTAATACAAATACACCAGTTACAGATGATAAAAAATTAGCTCAAATAAAACAACTTATTTTAGATCCATATAAAGAAAAAATGGAAAAAGGAGAAGTTAGTGCTCAAGATTTAGCAAGAATACAAGAGTCTCTTCAGAAACAAAATATTCCTTTACCTCCAAACTTTAATGATTTATCAAGTAAAGATCCTGAAAAATCTAAAAAAGTATTAGCTTCAATTGAAGCTAGCTTAACATCAGCTGCAACTACAACTCCAGCAGCACCACCTGAGCCTGCTTTTGAACGTTCAAAATTTCAAATTTCAGGAAGTGCAGGAATAATAGTTCAACCTCAAGAAGATGGTTCAAGTAAAGTGGTAGTAAATAATAAAGGTAAAACACTTACTTTCTCTTTTACAGAAAATGATCCTAGATTAAAAGATATAAATAAATTTTTAGCTACTGGTAAAGATACTGATAGGTTAGAAGCTATTAAGATATTAAACTCCGCTATTAAAGATGATAAACAGCCTTTAGATGTTAAAGAAGATTCAGAGGCACAACAAGCTTTTGATGTAGCAAGATCTAATATAGACGTTAAAGATAGAGTAATCGATTCGTTAAAAGGTCAAAATTTATTACCAAAAACTTATGGTTCTTCTGCTTTAAGTAAAGGTATGGGTATATTTTCTAATGTTGGTAAATCTGTTACAGATTTATTAGTAAATACTGCAAAAGATGCTGCACCATATTTCCAAGCATATTTATCAATGAAAACCAGAGCGGATCAAACAGAAGAAGAATTAGTTGCTGCAAGAGCGAAACTAGCTGCTATAACAAAAAAACTTAAAGCTATACAAATGCAACTTGAATTATTTGGCGGAAGAGAAGCTTAATTATTGTTTGGAGAATTTTAAATTATGAGTTTACAAAGCCTTACAGCATTAAAAACCCTTGTTCAAACAAGAGAACAAGCTGCAACTATACAAAATGACAATCTTGATCAGGTTCAAAGACAAGTTCAAGATGTAGGCTCTAGTGAAGCTAGAAGAGTAGATGACTTACATTTAGAAAAAGCAAAAGCTGAATATGAAGTTGCTCTTACTCAAGCTAAAATACAGAGAATTGAATCTCAATTAGCAAGAGAACAAAAAGCTGTAGAAAATGCACATACTATTATGATAGTAACAGGAGCATTATCTGCTGGTTCTAATTTATGGAATTTGGGTGAAGATTTTTTAGGTAAAAATAAATTATCTGATCAAAAAAGTGATTCAAATGGTAATACTTTAGCAAATGGGAATAATAATTTTACTTCTAGGTTTAACATAGGCGGTCAAGAAAGCAGAAATAAAGATGGTAAAGTAACCAGTAGTGAAGGTGGTTCTATTCAGTTGGATGTAGCAGACAGAAATGCTAGGGGAGTTCAAGCTGTTGGTATTACTAATTTTAATGGAGATGGTTCAGTTGGTAAAAATAGAGTTGCTTTTATTAGTCAAAAAGATTTAGATGATGCTGTAACAAAATTTAATAATGGGAAACCAGATGATCAAAAAATAGATGCTTCAAAAATTAAAAGTTTTGAAGATTTAGCACGACAAAATCCAGGTGTTGCAATAGATTTAGCAAACTCAAAATCTAGAGATATTCAAAGAAATGAAGCTGGACAATTTGTTAAAGCAGCTTCTGGGGAAAGAGCAACAAGCATTTCTGCTGCATCAAGAAATAGTTCATTTGATGACACAAATAAGATAAGAGATAATTTAGCATCTAAAGATACTAGAGTTTCTGAAAAAGGTGGTATTTTTAATGATTTTACTAAGTCATCTTCTATAAAAGATAGAATAGAGGATAATTTAGATGCAACTGGAGTAAGGAAAAGTGGTCTTAAATCAGTTGGAGAAGGTACTAAATCAGTACTTAATGCCGTTGTAAGCTTTGCTTCAGATGTCTCACCATTTTATCAAGCTTATATTAAAATGAAAGATCAAAGAGATAACACTCTTGATCAGCTTATTGCAGAAAAGAAAAAACTTGCTGCTGAAGTAAAGAAGCTAAAAGCAATAGAACAAGCTATAGCTAATCCAGCTCAAGGTGCAGAAGGAACAGGCGGAAATAAAGAATTAGAGCAAACTAAAAATTAGTATCTAAAAATAATAAAAAAACAAGCTATATAGCTTGTTTTTTTATTATTATTGAAATTTATTTATTTTAGATTATCTAATTTATCTTCAGAAAAATGTAGAGTAAAAGGTTTATCTAAAATAGATCTTATTTTTGTTATAAGCATATCCATTGCTACTTCATTATGGCCACCTTCTGGAATAATCAAATCAGCATTTTTTTTGCAAGGTTCTACAAATTTTTCATGCATAACTCTTACAGTATTAAGATATTGTTCTATGACCATTTCTAATGATCTACCACGTTCTATTACATCTCTTTTAATTCTTCTTATTAATCTTAAATCTGAAGCAGTATCAACAAAAATTTTTATATCCATCATATTTCTTAGTTCTTCATGAGCTAGAACTAAAATTCCTTCAACTAAAATAACTTTTCTTGCTGGCAAAGCTTCTGTTTTATCACTTCTTGTATGTGTCTTAAAATCATAAATAGGTTTTTTAATACTTTTACCTACTTTTAATTGTTTTAAATGTTTTACTAATAATTCATTATCTATAGCATCTAAATGGTCATAGTTAAGTTTTTCTCTTACATCTGGAGGTAAATGATGTAAATCAAAGTAATATGAATCTTGTTGAATATAAGATACATTTTCTGGTCCTACAACTTCTACAACTTTTCTTGCTATAGTTGATTTTCCAGAACCAGTTCCTCCTGCTACACCTATAACATAAACTTTACCCATATTATTCCCCAGCTTTTATTTTTGTTGTATTTTCTATAGATTCATCTTTTTTAGAAAAAAGTGCATCGGTAAATATTTGAGCTTCAAAATCTCTTAAGTCTTCAATTCCTTCTCCAACACCTATTAATTTTACAGGTATATTTAGCGTATTTTTTATAGAAAAAACAACTCCACCTTTTGCTGTTCCATCAAGTTTGGTTAAAACAACACCAGTTAAATTTACAGCTTCTGCAAAAACTTGAGCTTGTTTTAAACCATTTTGTCCAGTAGTTGCATCTAGTACTAATAAGACTTCTAATTTAGCATCAGGTGCTTCTCTATCTATAATTCTTTTTATTTTTCTAAGTTCTTCCATTAAATGGCTTTTGTTATGAAGTCTTCCTGCTGTATCAATCATTAAAGCATTTATACCTTTAGCTTGAGCAGATTTAACTGCATCAAAAACAACAGCTGCGGGATCAGAACCTTCTTTATGTTTAACAATTGGTGATTCGGTTCTTTTTCCCCAAACTTCTAGTTGTTCTATAGCCGCGGCTCTAAAAGTATCAGCTGCCGCTAAAATTACGGAGTATTCACTTATTTTTAGTTTAGCGGCAATTTTTCCTGTTGTGGTTGTTTTTCCTGTTCCATTAACTCCAACCATCATAAAAATATTAAGTTTAGATTCATCTATTATTATTCTAGATTCTTCTAAATGTAATTGTTCTTGTAAATAACTTAGTAAAGAAGGCATAACTTCTTCTGGTAAAAACCTTGCTTCTTTTGCCATAGATTTTAGCTTTTGTAGGATATTATCAGTCATTTCAACACCTACATCACTTTCAAGTAATATTTCTTCTATTTCTTCTAATAAGTCTTCATCTATCTTACTACTACCTTTTACCAATCGGTCTATTTTATCTACAAAAGAACTTCTCGTTTTAGATAAACTATCTTTTAATTTTTCTTTCCATTCTTCTTGTTCTTCTTCAGTTTCTTTTTTTACAGGTTTCCCCAAACCTATACTTACATTACCTTTTAATTTAGAGATAAAAGAACCATCTGGATCAGAGGGTTCTAATTTTATTTCTATAGGTGAGTTTAAAGTATCAACTACTTTGGAAAACCATCCTTTTTTCTCAGTAGGTTCATTTTCTTTTAAATCATTATTTGCAGGTTCTAAGTTTTCTTGCTCTTTTATTTCTTCAACTTCTTTTGTTTTTTCTTCTAAATTTGTATTACTTTCATCTACAGAAGAAACTAAAGCTTTTTCATTGTTATCAACAGTATTATCTTTAGTTTCCAAAATATTAGTTTCTTCTTTTTTTGATCCGCCACCAAAAATTTTTTGAAACCAACCTTTTTTATTTTCTTCTGACATTATTTTAAGCTCTTTGTTTTGGATTCAGAAATGCCTAATATTTTTACTACTCCACTAAGAACTCCATTAATAAAAGTCGGAGATTCTTCTGAGCCAAATTTTTTTGCTATTTCTATTGCTTCATCAATAATAATTTTATGACTAGTATTTTCATAATTCATTATTTCTACAATGGCTAGTGTAATAATATTCTTATCTATAGAATAAATAGTGTCAATATTCCAGCCCCCTTCCAAACTTTCATTTATTATTTTATCCACTTTTTCAGGGTTATCTTGATACAACTTTAATAATTTAATTGTAAAATCTCTTATTTCTTGTTTTTCAGCCATTGCTGAAAATATTGGAATACTATTACAATAAGATATTAATTCTAAAGCATGATGGGTATTATCAAGACCACTTTTTAGTATTTCTCTTACGACTTCAGGCTTAGATCTTAATGATGCTTCATGTAAATCTTGATCTGCTTTTACTAATTCTCCTCTAGCTATACTTAAGATAGAAGAAACTTCATTAGTTAAAGTTCTTATTGCTTGTTCTATAAGATCATTTATTTGAACTCTTTCTAATTTCTTTTTTATATTTGGTAATTGTGATAGAACTAAGATAAATAGTTCTCTTGATATATGTCTAGCATTCATAAAATATGTTAAATCAACCCATAATTAATTATTTAATTCGAATAATCATTATATATTAGTTTTGACAAACAATATTTTTTCTTTATTAAAAATCAACATTTTTTTTTACTTTTTAACTAAAATTTTAATTAAAAATGCACCCAGAGGGACTTGAACCCCCGACCAACTGGTTCGAAGTCAGTTGCTCTATCCTGCTGAGCTATGGGTGCTAATACTAGAAATTATATAAGTTTGAGGTTAAAATATTATATTATTTTTCAAAAATTATCTAATATGATGATCTTGTATTTAGCTTATGATGATCTTGTATAAATCAGGTGAGTATGTCATAAATAATTAATAATACTTGTTATACTAAAAGTTTTCATAATAAACTTATTTTACTTTTTCTACTAAAAAACCTTGTAAAAAAACAGAAGCTAAGATAATAAAAGCTCCTAAATAAAAGCTTAGAGTTAATTCTTTATTTTCTTTAAAAATAGCAATTGCCATTAAAATTCCATAAATTGGTTCTAAATTTACAGCAAAATTAGCAGTAAAAGCAGATACATGTTTTAAAGCTTTTAAGGATAAATTAAATGGTAAGGTGGTACATAATAAAGATAATACTATCAAGTAAAAAAAATCTTTCTGAGATGGATATATATTTACATTAGGGAAGATTTTTATATATAACGGTGATAGTATGCTAAGTAAAATAAAACCTGAGAATAATTCTATAAAAGTAATGGATAAAGAATCTACTTTATCAACCATACTTTTATTTAAAATAGTAAAAATGGATGCTAATAAAGCCCCTATAAGACCTAAAATAATACCTAAAAAGTAAAAAGAAGCCGAATTAAAAATAAGAATCATACCAATGATTACAAAAATTGCAAAAAATAATTCTTTTCTATTAAACTTAGTTTTAAATACTATAGGGTTAATTATAGAAGTAAAAAAAGCCGAAGTTGACATACAAATAACCCCAATAGAAGCATTCGAGTATTTTATAGAGCCGTAAAAAAATAACCAATGTGTTGCAACTAAGCATCCTATTAGAGCTAATTTTTTTATGTATTTTTTTTCAATTTTTTTTATTTTATTTAAAAACTGAGGTATAAAAAACAGACTTATACAAGTAATAAAAACTCTGAACCAAACTAAAGGTAATTCTCCTATTTGAATTAATTTACCTAATATTGCTGTAAAACCCCATAAAAAAACACAAAAATGTAGTTGAAAATAGGCAATTTGTTTTTCTGAAAATTTTGAGGCTAACATAAATTTATTTTAGATATTAGAAGTATTTTTTAAAAAAGCCTTCAGATTTTAAGACTTCTCCATCATCAGAAAAAACTACTTCACCTTCCATTTTACCATTTAATATTTTAGTAAAAGTTAGACCATCATTTGATATTGTAATTAAATCAGGAGAAAGTCTGAAAACTTGAGCAAACTTAATTTTTTTTAGTTCTAAAAACTTTTGCTGGTCTATTTCAATATTAGTTTTTTCTAATATTTTATACATTTCTAAGTCAAAAACAGCTTCTGATATATATTCTTTATTTTCGTTTAAAACTTTAAATTTTACTTTTTCTCCTGATAAGGGAAACATTCTGATATTTTCTTCTTTTATACCAGTTAACTCTGCAAAATCTTCTATTTCCATTAGAGCAATTCCTGTTGATAAAAAACTTTTATTTAAATATGAAGATAATTGAAACATCATAGTTACAAATACTGGTGATAGTAAAATAATTAATAGATTTATAGTAAACTCAGATTCATTCATAATTAACTCTTAGGTTTTAAATTATTATCTTCTAAAAACTTTTCAAAGTCTGATTTTTTACCAGACATTTTTTTCCCATAACTAAGAGCCGAAGAAAACTCATTTTTATGTTCTGGATCTCCACCAAACATAGGCCATATAACTTTACCCATACTATAATCATTAATAGAACTTAAGTTCCCATTTAATGAAGAATAAAAAACTCTATTATCAGAAACAGCAGGTGAACTAAACATTTTATATCTTATTTTATTTTCCCATATTTTTTGACCATTTAAGGGGTTAAGAGCATAAACATAACCATCTCTACTATTTAAATAAAGTCTATTTTTGGTTACAACAGGAGATGAGGTAATAGCATCACCAGTATTATATTCCCATTTCATTGCACCAGTTTCTGGATAAATAGCATATAAAACCCCTTTTTTATTACCAATATAAACTAAGCCATTACCAGCAACAGGGCTTGCTTTATCTATCCAATCATCAGTTTTAAACACCCATTCAGTTTTACCAGATTTATAATCAAAGGCATAAACATTTTTATCCCAGCAACCTATTATTACTTTATCGTTATAAATTAAAGGAGAAGATTTACCTATATAAGAAGGTAAGTCTTGTTTCCAAAGTATTTTGCCATTATTAGCATTTAGGCAATATAATCTTTTATCCCAAGATCCAAAATATACTCTATTTTCATAAACAGCTGGAGATGAATCTATTCCAGCTCTTGCTGAAAATGACCATAAAAGATGTCCTCTGTTTGTATCCAAAGCATAAAAACGTCCAAATTTATTTCCAAAAAAAAGTTTATTTTTTGAGATTGCAGCTGTGGTATCTATAATATCTTCTGTAATAAACTTCCAAGATAGTTTACCTGTATGAGCATCTATAGCATAAAAAGAACGATCTTTACCACCTACAAAAACTTTACCATTACTATAAGAAGGATAATTTTCTATAGAATCTCTGGTTTGAAACGACCATAAAATTTTTTGTGTTTTACCATCTACTGCAGCAACACAATCTCCAATAGGAATTCTATTTTTATCTAATTTACCACCTCTTTTTAAACCAGTTCCTCTTATGTATTCACCCAAAGGGTTAACTACAGCAGTAAAAGTTCTTTTCCATCTTTTAGAACGGGCTATTATTTTATTATCATATTCTTGAACCCAAAGACGATTACCATCATCAACCCATATTTTTAAAGCTGGAATTTCCCATTTATTATTTTTTACATTTTCTCTTTTATCATTATATAAAATTTCTAATTTACCCTTATCATCTATTAAGGCACTAACATTACTTTTAAAACTATTTCCTTTTACTTTTTCAGATTTCCCATTTACTTTAACCCATAACTTATATTCTTTATCAATATAAAAATTATGCCCTCTACCTTCCCACTTACCAGTATCCTCTTCGAATTTTTTTAGATCACTTTCTACATATAAAATCTTTTTTAGGTCTGTTTTACCACCTCTTTGATATCCACTAGCTATAATATCAGGGATTTTATCATTATTTATATCTACAATAGTAATTTTTGCATCTCTAAATTGTTTTAGTTTCCAGTTTTGTTGATTGATGGTATTTGTAGTATTAGAACAAGAAATATTTAATAAAAAACAAGACATAGTAAGTAACCACAAAACTACGTTATTACAATTTTTTTTACTAAACATGTTTATTACTATAATTTTATCTTTATTATTTATTATATACTGCAACTTAAGTTATTAATTTTATATGATTAGTTTATTATAGTAAATGCTATTGTAAAAATAGAGTCTATCAAATTTCTTATTTTTTTATATAAATAAAAAAGAGAATGTCTAAAAAATTAATTTTATGAACCCTTAGATATTAAATCTAAAGTTTTTTAACTTGTATTTCTACAAATTATTTTTAGACAGCCTCTATAAGAAAAAAATTATTAGAATGAATTTATTTTACTAAAAAATCTGATCATAAGCTTTAGGTAATATACTCACCCCTTTAGGAATAATAGTTAAAGAATCTGGTTGAGGTGCATAATCACCTATAGTAGTTTGTCCACCTACATTATCCAGATAAAAAGGTTCCATTGCTCTTGGAGGGCCATCAATATCTGTTTTTGCATCAGAACCTGAAAGCCTTTCTTTAAAATATCTTGAAATAGTTCCTTCTCCTTTATCAATTCCAGTAGCTGGTTTTTCTATAGGAATATAATAATGTTTAACTCCACTTGGATCTTGTACTGCAATAGCACCTTTAGTATCTTTACTAACTTCTTCTAATCCCATTCTAGTTTGAAAATCAGCCCAATTTTCTGATGTAGTGTGATTACCATTTTTAGTTGGTAGTAGTGCTGTTTCAGAAACAGAGTCTTGCAAAGACATAGTTCCTGTCATTGCGCCTAATAAACTACTTACAGTAGGATCATTAAAAATATCACTAGCTTGAAGTATAGCCATTTGCTCTTGGCAACCTATTAATAAATTTGCTTTATGAGTAATATCTTCCCTTTGTTTTTTTAGTTTATCAATTTCTTCTTGAGGTGCCCCATCTTTTTCTTTTATAAGTATTTTATCTGCTAAGTTTTTAGCTTCTTTATAGAGTTTAAATGCGTCCAAAACAAATCCTTGTGGGTCTTTATTACTTGGTGTTACATAAGTTTCTGTTATATTTTTACTTGGTTTACCAAAACCAGCAGACATTAATGCTTTTATTCCATCATTACCTGATGCTTCAGCTTTCATAAAAATATCAAAAGCAGGGACAATATTTTCGTAAATTCTAGTATTACCTTTTACCAAAGCTCCATGTAAAGTTTCTAAATTAGAAATTATTGGAGTAATTTTTTTAATGGCTTCTTCTCCTGCTTTTTTAGGGTCGCTTGGTAAATAAGGCAAAGAAGCTTTTTTTATTTCATCCACCATAGCTAAAATAAGATCTTTACCCTTCATAGAAGCTGCTCCTTTAATTCCTATAGAGCTAGCTCCCATTCTAATACCTTGTTCTATCATTTTATCTTGTGCCATAATATCAGCCAAAGCATCAATAGCTCTTTTATCATTACCCATAGCTAAATCAAATTTTGATAATGTTTTTATTGATTCCAATGCCCCTTCCAAGCTTTTTATCTGAGAGCCGGCTTCCCTAGAAGCAAATTTACCAAAAGTCATCCAATTTGCTATAGGCGGATTACCTAGATAATTATTAAATTGTTGATTTAAATGATGATAAGTTTCATTAATAATTTTATTAGCTTCCACTCCTGTCAAACCTGTTGTGCCAGCAGTCCAAGTTTGAGCTGAATCTAAAGCAGGTGAGGATTTTTGATCATATAAAAACACGTTTAAATCATTAGCTTTTTGTACATCTATAATTAAATTTTTAACTAAATTTTGAGTTTCTTTATAAGTATCTACAAAATTATGTGTTTTATTTACTATTTGCCCTATCATTTCAGCTTCTTTAGGCTCTATACCCTTAAATTGTTTGGCTCCTTCTATTACTTCACTTAAAAGCTTTTTTTGTGTTTCTTTAATAATATCCAAGGCTTTTTCATTGTTACCATCACCTAAATTTTCTAAAGTTTTTATTTGAGCTTGAATAAGTTCAACTGATTTTTTACCGGCCTCATTATTTTTTACGGGTATATTAGTTTCAAACGTTTTTAAATCAAATTTTAGGTTATTTATTAAATCTAATCTTATTTTATTAATTTCAGCTTTTAAAGTCTTTATTTGTGTTTCTATTTTTGCACTTCCATCAGGATTTTTTTCTTTAGTAGCTTCAGCAGGAGTAGCTTTTAAATTATTTTCTAATTCTTTTAATGCGGTTAATTTAGATTCTAAATCATTTTTTGCTTTATCTAAAGAATTATTCATAGAAGCTAAGGAGCCAACTCTTAAATTAGTTTTTATAGCAGCTACATTTATCTCACTAGTAGATTTATTAATAAAAGAAAGTTCTTTATTTAAATTTTCTATTTGTGTTTTAATACTAGATTCTTTTTCAGGAGATTTATTTTCTTTTAGTTCTTTTTCAAGAATAGCTATTCTTGTTTTTAAGGCAATTATAGCTTGTGAAGGTGTTTTTCTAAAAGCACCTATTTTAAGGTCAGAATCAGGTATTTGTTCATTACTAACAGGTTGAATAGCTAACTTTATATTTAAAATTCCTTTTTGAGTTTCTAATTCACTTTTTTTAATTAATAAATTACTTAATTCTTCTTTTTTAGATTTTAACTTGTCTGGCTCTAAATTACTTTTTTCTAAATCAGAAATTTCTGTTTGTAACTTTTCTATTTTAGAATTTAATTTAGCTTCAAGTTCTTTTAATTTTGATAGAGTAATTTTTAAGTTATTTTGGTACACAGAAGCACCTTTAGGATCTCCTGTTTCATTCCATTTAAAACCTGTAACATTATCAGAATTGGCAATATTAATTAAATTTTGTGTTTCATTTGTAGAATCAGTTTCATTCAAAGAAACATCTTCAATTTTTTTATTATCTCTAGTAATCATAGAAGAAAACTTTAAAGATTCAGCGGGATCAAAAACTTCAGAAGCTTTTGCTCCTGTTTTTATTTTTACTACAGTATAAATATCTTTACCTGAATCATCTTTAGTTTTTACAATAGCTTCATCCCCAACTTGCTTATTAGAAAAATCTATTGCTTTATCTAAAGAATCAAATTGTTTAACTTCCTGTTTTTTATTTTTAATTTCATCTATTAACTTAGTATTAAGACCTAAGTTTGATACATTTATTTCACTCATATTATTTTGATACTTAAAAATATATTTATAATATTAATATTCCCCCCAAAAAATATTATATTGAGAGTTAGCTCACACCATATTAATTTTACTATAAAAATCTGTTCTTATTTTTATATATAGGTTATTTAATTTTTCTAAATTAGGCTCTTCTGGTAAATCAGAGTTTTTAAATAACTTATTACATTCTTCTACTTTTTCTTCTGCTATTTTTATAACAGATTCATAATCAAATTTTCCATTTCTTATATCTAATAAATAATCACGATCTTTTCTTTTTACGTTTATAGTTTTATTAGTAGGAATTTCTAAAGCAGTATTTAAAAGTCTAATACAATGCATTAAATTTTTAGTATCATAATTTTTATTTAAATTACCTTTATATCTTTCTTCGTTCCTATTTTCAACCCAAACTTTATAACTATCATAATCTTTTAAGTAAGCTTTATAGCCATCTTCATTATAATAAATAAACCCTATAAAAGTATCATCTTCTTTTTCTTTTGGAATATTACTAAATCTAAAATTAGTAGAATATAGATTTCTTCCCAAACCTCTGAATAAAGAAGTTTTATTATTTTTTAGGTTATCCCAATCACAATAAAGTTTGAATAAATCTCTTTTAGAATCTACATTAGATATGCCTAAATAATCTTCTTTTATAGAAAAATTTTTCATAAAATCTCTTAAATTTAAAATAGTTCTATCTTTAGAGGGCTCTTGATATTTTTGTATAGGTATTATACTAATAAAATCTAAAATATCTTTTTTATTGTCTAAATCTACAGGGTTTACTATTTTTTTATTTAAACCTCTTGCTTTTTTTACTTGACTAAAAGCATAAGATACAAAACTAGTTAAACATTTTTTTGAAAGTGTAGCTTGATTTAATTCTTTCAAATATTTTTCAAAGATAATATTTGATTTTAGAATACATTCTGAAGGCATATTTAATAGCTCTAAAATATTGGGATTATTAGCAGTTAGTAGTTTAAAAAATTTACTTAGTTCAAAATATTTTATATCCTGTGTTTCATTGCTTAGCTCATCTGGATATTCCAAACTAAAAAAATCATTTTCTTCTACAATAAAAATACCTCTAATATCAGTATCACTTTTTTCATTATGTAAATTATAAGCTCTACTTCCAGAAATAGATTCTAATAAAATTAAATTGTTATTTTTTATATATTCAATAGTATATTTTTTCATTTTTATATTATAGCAATTTAAATATTGGGATTAAAAATAGATATGTTATTTAAATAACAAAGTTTTTTATTGTATGTATATTATCTAAAATATTAGGTGGGTTTGGAGAATGATTAGTTTCTAAAAAGAAGATATTAGAATAAGAAAAACTATTTTTAAAAATATTTACATTAATAGGTTCATTATCAAAGCCTGCAATCAGATATCCAAATTTTTTTATTTCTTCCATAGCCATATCTTTAAAATCATGATCGGATATTTTATCACTAGGTTTCAAGACTAAATTTTTACCATCTTTATCTAGAGGGAATTTATATTCTTTTATATTCCTAGAAGTTCCTTCTCTCATAGATTCAAAACGACCTGTAAGATAAACTATTTTAGTTCCAGTTTTTTCTAGTTCTGATAAAAAATCTTGAGCTCCTTTTAATGGGGTGTCAATTATAAAAGAGTTAGAAAAAAATCTTTCATACCAAAAATTTATAATATCAGAAAAGAATTTTTCATTTTTATTACTAATATTAAAATTAGCCAAAATATTTTTTAAGCCCCAAACTATATCTTGTCTTTTAATTTCTTTCATTTTATTAGTTTCTTCTGGATATTCTTTTGAAAAAGCATAAATAAAATCTTGAATTATTTTATGAACTCTAGGCGAATTATCAAATAGAGTTGCATCCAAATCAAATAAGAAAAATGTATTTTTAGTTTGATTTTTTATTCTAGCTATTTCTATAAGATATTTTAGAGGTGAAAAAGTAGCTATTATTTGAATTAGATTATATAAAGATTGTTTATTTTCAAACTGTATTTCATCTATTTTTTCTAATTGCATTAATTCTTTAAGTAAATGATGGTATTCATAAATACTTTCTAAGTTTTTTTCTAAGGCTAAAAAATCATTTTTTATAGAAAGAAATTTTTCTTCTGTTATTTCTTTAGATAAAGGAACTAAAAGGTCTAAAAGATTTAGCTTTATAGACGAAATCTTAGCAATATTATTTTTAGATGTTTTTAAATAATCTTTAAAAATTTCTTTATCGGTAAAATTAGGACATGAGATAATAGCATTAGATTCTTTTTTTGTTAAATGCCAGTTTTTTATTTTATACAACTGATGAGCCTTATTTATAAAATAAGGCTTAACATCATCTATATGTATAATTTCTTTATCTAATTCAAAAGGGCTAAACATTACTTAGCTCTAAAGAGAACTGTATTATAAGAAATTCTATAACCTTTAGGTAATACTTTAGTATTATGATTAGCTAGTTTTATACTAAACTTCATATCACCAGATTTATTTTTAATTAATCTGTATCTTAAGGCATCAGTTTTTTTACTAAGTATATTTAAACCACCAGGGTTAAAATCAAGTGCTATCAATTGATTTTTATATTGTGAATTTGATTTTAATGGGCTTAATGATGATGGATAAGTTATAGAATTTGAAGCTGTAAATGCTTCCCAAGAATCTCCAATATAACTATCTGTAGAATCTACTTGTAACTGGTAAGACTTAGCTTGATCTACAGAATTCCATGTAAAAGTAGGGGCAGTTCCAACATTTGTTGAGTCATAATTAGGGCTTAATGAATTTGTCGGATTTAATAAATAAATTTCCGCTGAATCACCTTCATGTAAATCATTTATAACAGCATCACTACCAACTGTATCATTTCCAGCATGAGCTTCAATACTATAAGAACAGCCATCAACATCAAACATTCTAGGAACTCTAAAAGCTAAATTAGTTGGCATTCCACCAGCATATTTACTAACTAAAACTTTTTCTCCTGTTGGGAAAACAACATATGCATTACAAACAAAATTACTAAAGCCATAAGAATCATGGAATTTAACATTTATATTAAAGAATTTTTTTAGTATTTCGTTATTATCTGTTGTAGTTGCTGCGGTTTCTGTTACAGTAGTTGCATTTAAATTTATGCCTGGAAAATTATTATCTCCAACTTTAAATGATATATTTTTCTTATATAAAAACTTTTTCATTTGAGTAGGATTAGTAGGATTTCCAAATGAATCTCTTTCTATATCATATATAAATAATTGTCCTGTAGTTGAAGTTTTTGTTGCTACAGGGTTTAGCTCTAATCTTATTCTTCCTGTTGTAGGGTCTATTACATTTGTAACAAATCTACTTCCATCATTATCCGCATAGCTTAATAAGCTAGTATATTTTTTACTTGGAATAGGTGTTCCTGATGAAGAAACTGAAGGTGTAGGTGAAACATATAAGTTAGCTACTTTAGGCTCTTCTGCATTCATGGTTAGTATTTCAGAAGTTATAGTATTTTGGTTAAATTGTGTTCTATTATCTAAAGGTTGTAAATGTATATCTCTTCCCATACCAGGAACAACATTTGCTACAGTAGAAGAATAAAATCCATTTGCTGATGCTGAAATATCAACTAAAGAACTAAATTCACTTGATGTAGAATAATCACCTGATACATTAGTTGTAACTAAGCTACCTGATATTGATACCGTTGCATTAGATAGAACTCTATAAATTTTAGAAGTTGCATCGTAATAATATACTTTACCTGAAACTTTAGATGGAGCTACTACAGCAAGTTCTGGAGTAGAGCTTGATGTACTTGAGGGTGCTCCTGTAAAAGAAGGTGCTTCTTTACCTAAAATATAAGGAGGTTGTGTTTTATATGGGTTAGGTTCTAAAGGAGAATTTTCGTCTAAATTACTAGCTGGTTTAGGTGTTTGAATAATAGTAAAACCTGAAGCTGTTGGGTATGGAGTTGGTATTATATCTAAACTACCAGTATTAGTAGCTGAACTACTAGATACTACTTTATCTGGTGTAGGTAAAGGCTTATATTTTTCACAAGAAAAAATTGCACCTGTGGTTAAAATAACACCTAATATTAATAATCTTGAGTTTTTCATTAAATCCTCTTAAAAATTACCTTTTATATATTATGGGGTTTTTATTACATTTACAGTTCCGTTATCAAGAGAAAAGTAAATATTTCCAGAAGCATCTGCTATAGCACTAGAAACAGAACCTGTTGTAGCTTTGCCATCTGAATCAAATTCATTAAAATATCCGTATCTAGCTAAAGCATCTTTATCTGATGCTAATGGTATAGAAAAGAAATTCATAAATGGAGTAGAATTATTTTTTATATTTGTATCTAACATAGCAACTTTTGTAACTCCATCAGCACCAGTAGAAATAGCTATATTATTTTTCCCATAAGGCGTTAGATTACTAGAATTTTCATCTAATCTAGCTGTTGCAGAAACACAATAATTAGCTTTACTTCTAAAAGTATCATTATTAGAATAATCTAATTCAAAAAGCGTATTTCCATTGGCTACATAAACCATATTGCCATTTACTACAGGGTTTGATGCTATAGAGCCATTTGGATTGTTTGTGTTAGAATTAGGGAATACAGCTCCATAAGGTTTATTTCTTGAATTTAAATCATATTTTGCTTCAAGTAATGGGCTTTGAGTTACATTACTACCTTGTATTCTAAATAAATAACCCCCAGCTGGTACTAAAACTGTATTACTAGAACCTACAACAGGATTTGCTGTTATTTTAGCTGCTCCATTTTTTGTAAAAGTAGATAAGTCCCAACTTCTAGAAACATCACCAGTTGTTGTTATTACATCATACATAGTTCCATTTTCTCCACCTAAGTATAATGAAGAACCATTCATAACTGGAGAAGAAACAAAGGATGTAGAATCTATTTTTTTAGAATATTCTAATGTAAAAGTAGCTTGTTGAGAGTTAGAAAATTGTAATCTTAGTTTATATAAATTTCCAGTCATACTAGCTAAATAAACATAGTCAAAAGTAGAATCTGAGGAGTCAATCCAAACAGAATTCATAAATGTATCATTTATTTTAATTTGAGCTGCTTGAGAGCCATCTGTATTAAGACAATATAAGTTTCCATCATTAGAAACTACATACATCACTTTTTTACTTAAGTAGGTTTTATTTGATGAAAAAGTAGGATTTGAATTTAAAAAAGTACCTGAAAATCCATGTTCCCATAATGTTCTACCATCAGAACTCATAGCAAAGAAATTTGCCCCTGTAGTATTGTCTGAAGTGTAGTATAAAACATCATCTCCAGAACCTGCTCCATTTAAATCTATTGCAGGTGATATTGTCATAGCTCCAAAATTTTTACCTCTTACATTTTTATTAACATAAACTCTAAATCTTGAATCTTTTGAGGTTTTAGTTGGAGCTGAAACTAAATTTAATTTAGCTGAGGTACTTACTATAGATTCACCAGGTAATGGAGTTGGAGCTGGTGGTACAGAGGCTATTTCTAATATCTCACCAGTACTTTCTATTAATATTTTATCTCCTGGTTTAACCTCTGAATTAAAATTAGTTTGATTACCTTCTAAAGTTGTTGAGCCCGCTGTAACAGTTACTAATCCAGTTAATAGTGTATTGCTACCATTTATTATTTTTGAGCCATCTAAAAAACTTTGAGTTGTTCCCAATTTTGTTTTTAAAGAATCAGAAGAAGCTTTAATTGAAAAATTTTTATTATTTTTATAAACTCTATCATGAGTCCAATCTATAATATTACTTTTTTCAATTGATAGATTAGCTTTTGCATCTGTAGATGTAATTTTATTATTCTCTAAATTAGTATTTATTTTTTTAGAAGAAAAACTATTTTCACAAGAAATAAATGTAAGCATTGAAGCCATTAAGCTAATAGCCATAACACTTTTAATTGTTTTATTGTAACTAATCACTAAAACTTACCTCTTTAAAAAATTAAGAGAAATATAAAAGTTATTTAATAAGTATTTAATATTTTTAATAAATAACCTTATTTTATAACAAAAATAAAAAAACTAAATATTATTATACAGTGGTAAATGTTTTTTTTAAAGTATCAATTAGATTATTTAAAAATAATTTTATAATTATGACATGAAAAAAAAATAAAAAAAACATAAATTAATTATAAAAAATTAAACTTACTTCCTCATTATATATAAAATATTCTTATTTTTATTGTAAGTAATGACTTATTTTTTATTATTAGCTAACAAATAATTTACTTTTTTATTTTTTTATTTATATTTGTTAGCATAAAATAATTTGCTTAAAACCTTTGTAAATAATATAATTATTAAAATATAATTTGTTGTTTTAATATGAAAAAAACATCTGTCCCATTAAAAAAAGTTATAAACGAAATAATTGGCGTTGCTAAAAGCAATAAATATTTAAGTGTTTTAGATTTTGCTTATGCAGATTCTAGTGATATTTATCAAGGTGCTTTAGCTAATCTTATAAATGGAAATACTGAAAAAGCTATTAAGTGTATTATTTTTGGCTTAGATTTAGATAGAGATAATAATTCAATAATTCATTTATCTAGAACTATGTTATTTAGTTTAAGTGAAGATTTTTATGAAAGTGGTGGAGATTTATTCAGACAAAAATATGGTTCTTTAGAAAAAACTAAAATACAGCTTGCTAAGAAAAAAGAAGAACTTAATATTGATATTTCTCTTTTGGAAGAAAAATTAAAAGAAAAGAAAACTGAATTAGAAAAAAATACTTCTTTAATGTTTAAATTATTTAAAGCAAAAAATTTAAAGAAAGAGATAAGTTTTGATGAAAGTAACATTTCATTAAAAAAATCAGAATATGAAATATTAGAAGTAGAATATGATAAATCTAATTCTTTAGAAAGAATAGAAGAATATATTAAAGTTTTAGGTGTTATTCTAGAAGTTTGTATTTTCCCTGCAAGATTTTCTTGGGCATTAAATGCTTAGTTTTTTTGCAATAATTTCTTTCATTATTTCTGATGTTCCTCCTGCAATAGTTAAAAGTCTAGAATCTCTTAAAGCACGTTGAACTGAATATTCCATTATATACCCTGCACCACCATATAACTGTAAGGCTTGATTAATAACTTTAAAAGACATCTCTGCACAATTTAATTTAGCCATGGATACTTCTTTTAAACAATCAAATCCTTTGCTATATAACCAACAAGCATTTAGTGCTAGTTGTTTAGATGCTTGAATTTCTGTGTACATATCAACTAGTTTATGGGCATTTATTTGAAAATTAGAAATAGGTTTACCAAAAACTTTTCTTTCTTTTGTATATCTATAAGCATCTTCCCAAACTTTTTCAGCCATTGAGTAACTCATAATTGCAGCACCTAATCTCTCTCCTTGAAAGTTTTTCATTATTTCATAAAAACCTTTGTCTTTTTCACCCAAGAGATTATTTTTATGTACTTTTACATTATCAAAAAATAATTCTGTTGTATCAGAAGCTCTATTTCCTAGTTTATTTAGTTTTTTACCTATTTTAAAACCATCTAAATTTTTTGTTTCAAGAATAAATAAGCTAATCCCTTTATGCTCTAATTTAGAATTAGTTTTTGCTGCTAAAACTATATAATCAGCTCTACTACCATTGGTAATATAAGTTTTAGAGCCATTAATAATATAAAAATCTCCATTTTCTTCTGCTTTTGTTTTTATACCAGAAACATCAGAGCCATAATCTGGTTCTGTTATAGCTAAAGCCCCTAACATTTTGCCTTTAATAGAAGGAATTAAAAACTTTTCTTTTTGTTCTTCATTTCCAGATAAATAAATTATATTAGAGGCTATATCAATATGAGTAAAAATGCTTAAAGAAGCTCCACCAAAAGTTCTTCCTAATTCTTCTATAAAAACCACATTACTAAAATAATCTAGATTTAACCCTTCATATTTTTCTGGGTATTTAATTCCTAAAAAGCCTAATTCGCCTAACTCTTGTATTATTTCTATTGGAAATATGCCTTCTTCTTCCCATTTTTCTTCATAAGGAACCATTTTATTTTCTATAAATTTTCTTATGATATTTCTTAACTCATCGTGATCATTATTAAAATATATAGAATTCATTTTGGTACTATTACCTCAAAAATATCAACCATAGTATCTCTACCTTTAAGTTTGGCAGAACCTAAATTTTTTACATTTACAGTATTTTTCACATAATCATATGTTGTTCTATTTATTAAAATAGAAGTATTATATTCTTTATTTAATTTTTCAAGCCTTGCAGATATATTTACGGTATCACCTATTACAGTAAAATCTTTTTGCTGAGGTGAACCAATATTACCTACAACTGCATCACCGGTACTAATTCCTATTCTTATTTGGAATGGCATAAAACCTTCTGAGATCCATTTCTTTTGTAAGTTTTCTAATTCTATTGTCATTTCTATGGCACTTCTAACAGCTCTTATAGCATTTTCTTGAGAGTTAATTTTACCAATATTACCAAAAACAGCCATAACACCGTCACCTGTATATTTATCTAAAGTTCCTTTGTTTCTAAAAATAATATCAGTCATTTTTGTTAAAAACTCATTTAATATAGTAACAACCTGATCTGTAGGTAATCTTTCAGAAATACTAGTAAAATTTGCTATATCTGCAAAAAGTACCGTTACAACTCTTCTTTCGCCTTTTAAGGCTTCTACATAATCTTTTCTTCTTATAAATTCTTCTAGCATTTGAGGGGCTAAATAAGGTTTAAATATATTTCTTACATTAGAAATTTCTCTATTTTTATTATCAATAAAATAATATTTTACTGCTATAAAACTAAACACTAAGGTTAAAGTAGGTGTAAAAATATTTAAATAAATGCTAAAAATAGAGAATAATATACAATTAATTAAAAAATATCCGATAGCTAATGAAGATATTATTAATGAGCCAAATTTTTTATTAAAGTAGAAACCAATTAACAAACCAGTAGAAAGCATTACTAATAAAAGGAAAATATTAAATAAAGTACCTGATTTATAGATAAAGTTTTGCTCTAAAATAGTATTTATATTATTAGCATGAATTTCACTTTTACTCATGTATTTATTAAATATAAATGGTACTTTATATTTAGAAAAATCAGAGCCTATTATAACTATTTTGTCATTAAAATCATCCTTATACTTATTTTTATTATTAATAACATCTATAAAAGAATATTTTTTAAAAGTTCCTTCTTTACCTACATAATTTATCAAATAAGTTCTATTTTTTTCTTCTAAATCCTTTTTAAAAAGTTTGGCTATATGATATGAAAAAGATTTCTCATATCTTTCTTGTTGAGTAAAGTAATATGAAAAATTAATTCTTCTTACATTACCATCTATATCTGGTATGTAATTTGAAAAACCAAAAGGAGTGTTTTCTGTAAAAAGATGGATAGGTGTTATGTAATTAATATTTTTATCAGAGTTTTCAAAAAAATTTTCACTAAAAAAAGAAGAAAGGACAACATTATTTTTCTTTTCTAAAGTTTTTGATAGTTTTTTTATATCATTTATATCAGTAAAATATGTTAGAGGATTATCAATGGCAATAATTCTAGCTTTTTTTGTAAGTTCTATTAAATTTACATATGAACTATAAGGTATAGGTTTAAAATTATATTTTTTTTGAGTTTCTTTATCTATATTAATTAAAACAATAGAATCATTAGTTTTTTTTATTTTTAGCTCAAATCTTAAGTTGTATAAAACAAGTTCTATACGATGAAAAAATTCCATCCCAAAGATAATAGAAAAAAATAAAAAACCTAAGATAGATAAAAAAACATATCTTAGGAAATTATCTTTCATTTTTATTTACTTTTGTTAGGACGACCTTCTATTGATTCTAGTGCATTTAAAATAGCTTTTGATGCTTGATTAATATCTTCCTCACTTCCACCTAAATAAAGTCTTCCAAAGGCTCCAACAGCTCTAACTTCTAAGAGATTAATGTTAGCTGCCTTTTCAGCTTCATTAGCTGCTAGTAAGGCATATCCTGCTGGGTGAGTTTCTACTACTAATAAAGTTTCCATTTTTAATATCATATCTCCATGTCTCATTCTATTTATAAGCATGCTATGATATTCATTTATGCCGTTTATTATTTGGTTAGAAGCTAATCTAGGTTTTAATCTATCAGTTTCTTTTAAACCCATTTCTTCAAGCATAGCATCTCCAGCAGCTCTTATTAAACCTTGATCAAAAGAATGTAATTCCAAAACACCAAAGTCTCTTTCTACAATTTGCATACCAGGGTAAACTTTTGTTTTTTTAAGAGCTACATCAGTTAAAGTATTAATAGCAATACCTGGTCCAATTTCTACATATAAAGATGCTTGACCTTCTATTGGTAAATAACCTTGAGAAACAGTTCCTAAAAAAGATGCTAGTTGCGGCTGTAGTACATCTAAGTAGACAAAAGTTCTTAAATCTATTTTGCTGCTCATTTTTTAATTTTCCTAATAGAATTATAACAAGTTATCATTATATGATTTTAAGGCTAATTAAGCAATCTTTAATTATTTGGTCATGTAATAAAAGTGTTGATAAAATATTTTAAACTACAGATGAAACAGATGGAACAGACTATCTACAAAATGGATATTATATTTTTATTTTCAATAGAACTTTTACACTGGGAATTATTTAGATACTTTGTTCTTTATCTTTTTGATTTAGCAACTATCATTTAACCCAATATTAAACTATGCTTAGTGTATAGTTTAGCAAGTTTTGATTTTTTAATGCTATAAAAATACTAGTATTATAAGATATTTCGGAGTTTTTTTATGACTGATTATGCTTTAAAAGGTTTGTATATTCCTGATAATAGTCAAGTAAACCAAAACCAAGAAATTAAATTAAAAGGCTTAAATAAAAAGAAAGAAGAGCCACAAGTAGAAGAGCTAAGTAGTGTAAGTGCTTTTTTAGATTCTCTTTCTATTGCTAATGTAAAAACAGGTAATAGTACAACATCTAATGAATTAGAATCTTTGGAATCTATTGAATCTAAAAAAACTAAGAGTGTTCCATCCTCATTAAAAGCACCTTCAAAAAGTGATTTGTCTATTTTAGATCAATTAATGATTCCTGATCAAAAAACAATACCTCAAAGTTATTCACATAGTGCTGCACCGAAACAACCTCAAAAACCAATAAGTGAGGTTTTATCAGGATTAAAACCAGCATCTATTACAGAAACTTCTACTCAAAAGAAAACTACTAAGTATAAATTAGATGATTTAGATGTATCTCTAACTGCAAGTAGAACTAGAGTTATGACAACATCTGCTGACGGGACACAAAGTATTTCTAAAACATATACTATAGGTGCCGTAGTTTCTCCAAATGATATAGCTGAAACTAAATTAAACAAAGCTATAGATAAAATTAATAATTGGGATAGAAAAGTTGGAGCATTAGATTCTGAACTAAAAAAACAAAAAAGTGGTGAAGGTTCTCCTGATGTTTTAGTAACTAGAAGTCAACAAGTTGCTAAAGCCAAAAGAGAAGCCATAGATTCAAGACAAGAAGCTTTACAATCATATAATGATGCTGTAAAAGAATTAAAAAATTTAGCTGCTAATGAGCAAAATATTGCCAAATCTGAAAAATATAAGCAACTTTATACAGAAATGGAAAGAAGATTTGCAGAAGTAACAGAAAAAGATGCATCTACTTGGGGTAAAGTAACTGATTACGCTAAAGAAGTAATGTCTTCAGATGGTTTTGCAAGATTTAAAGAATTAATTAATCCTTTAAATGCTTTTAAGTAGCTAATTAAAATTATATTAGAGTTTATTATTTTTATAGGTTTTTTATATGGGTATAGAATCAGTAAAATCAACAGATTTAAATAGAATCAGTACTTTTAATAATTCTGGTCAAAATTCAGGGTCTAATTCTGGTTTTACTCAAGCAACTACTACAAATAAAGTAACTCCACCAAAAGTTCAAGGTGATAGTGGTTCTATAAATACAGGAAAAGGAATAGTCCCTTCAACAGGTTTATTTAGTTCTAGTAAGCCTGAGTTTGTTACAAAAACAGAGTTAAATATAAATAAATTTGCAGGCAATAAAAAAGAACTAGAAGCTATGCAAAAAATTTTAGAAAATTTTGATCCATCTAAAGGCATAAATTCTCTTAGTAGCGATGATTTAAATACATTACTTAATATGGGTTTTGATGTTACTGAAGAAAATGGTCAGATTGTTGTTAATGATGAAAAAGGTAATAAAATTGATTTGAATGATCTTATGAAAAATAAAGATGATTTAGTTAATACTATTAAACGAACTATTGCTGGAAATACTACTGCAAAAGAAATAAAAACATCTGATAAACCAGAATCTCAAAATCAAGGGCAAAGTGGTTCTATAGCACCTAAAAAATTAACCAAAGAACAAGAAGAAGCTATGCTTGGTGCAGCACAAGAAGTTCATGATGCAAATGTTATAGCAAATACTGTTTCTGTTGATACTAAAGCTGAATTAGAAGCTAATATTAAAGCTTATGATGATATGGTTTCTAAAGCTAAGAAACAAACTGAAAAAGTAGATGTAAGTATTTCTAGTTTATTATCTTTGAAAGATCAAGCTCAAGTTCTTATTGATAAAGGTAAGAGTCAACCTTTAAATGATACTGAGAAAAAACAATTAAATAGCATTATTGCTACTATGCAAATAAAACAAAAAGAGCTTAAATCTAATCAAGAAGCTTCAGAAGTTCTTTTAGGACAAGTTAATCAAGCTTTTTCTAGTATAGCTCCATCATTATCAGAATCTCAAAAAGCAACTGCTAATACAATGCAATCTGCTTTACAAGCAAAAGTTTCTGGACAAGCTACTACTGCCAGACAAGATTTTGTTTTAGCTATTTCAGAAGAAGCAGCTAAGTTAACAGCTATGATGTCCCCTGAAGAAAAACAAAAATTTATGTCTGATCCTAATATGAGAATGAAAGCTTTATCACCTTTTAATAAACTCATAGATAAAATGTCTACAGCTAAAAAAGCTTCTGATTTTTCTAAAGAAGAAGTTGATTTTATGAGAGATAAACTAAAAATAGAAGTATCTGAAGAAAATGGTAAAGTAGCTTTTTATCATATCGATAATAAAGGTAAAAAAGATAAAGTTTCAGCAGAAGATTTTAAAAACTTCAGAACTGATTTAAATAATATAGTTACTTCTCCAGAATTATTTACAATGGCTACCGTAACTGGGCAAGTTGCTTTAGCTTATGAAACCCCTCAAAAAAATAATAAAGAAGATGAGTCTAAAAATAATTTAGGTGCTTCTGTAGGAGGAAAAATTAATTTTAATTCTGATAATAAATTAGATTCTAAAAAAGATACAGCTACTAGTAATAATATAGCTCCTAAAGCTAATTTAGAAGATATTGACAATAAAAAGGCTAATATGGTTCAAAGATCAGAATTAGATAAATCTATAGAGAAGAAAAGAGAAGAAGAAAAATATCATAATAAACAAATAGAAGCTATCCATGAAAGAGCCAGAGAGACGGCTAAATATGTGGCTGATAAAAGATCTCTATCTAATGAGCAAATAAAACAGCTTAATAAAGATTCTGAAAAAACTTATTTTGAAAATAAACAAGCCGAAACTATATTGAAAGAGCAAGTTGATAAGAAAAAAATAGAAAATGCGTAGCCAAATCTTCATTTTAAAGTTGATTTTTTATTAAATATCTGCTTTATTAACAAAACTTTACGTATATTTTAACAATAAATTTTCTTGTATATTAACACCTTAAGCAAAAAATGTGATATATTATACTTTTGTTAGAGTAAAAAATAGCTTTTAGCTTTTGAGAACTCAAGTTTTTAGATAAGAATTTTCTCTGAAAATCCTTATTTTGGTTTGTTTTCTTTTATATAAAGCTGTATAATTAAGTTATATACTACTTAGGGTTTTGGGAATTCTAAGTAAAGTGTTTTGGTAAAGTAAAGTAGAGATAAAATGCTTAAGGCTGAAAAAGCTGGCGAAGAAAATAAATTTAGCTCCGTCGGTAGTATAATAAAATATTATAGGGAAATGAACAGGATTTCTGTAAAGGAAGTTTCTGATAAAACAATGATTCCTGAAAAATATCTTATTGCCTTAGAGAGTAATGAAAAAGATATTACTCCATCTTTAGTTCATACCTTTAGTTATATAAAACAATATGCTAGTTTGTTAGGTTTAGATGGCTCGGAACTAGTTGAGTTATATAAAAAACAGATTAATGTTCACGAAAGCTCTGAGAATAATAAATCAGAAATTAGTACTAAAGACTTAGGATTGAAGGAAAGTAAAAATAATATGAGTGAAGATATAGTTGCTGGATTGGATAGAGAGATAGATACTGATATTGTTATTGAAGAAAAAGTATCTAAAAAAATAGAAGAAAAAGATTTTAATGAAGAAAATAAAAATAAAGCTAAAGTTGTTAGCAATGGAAATGGAAATGGTGCAAAATCAAATAAGCCAGATCCAACTCTCTCTGAATTAGTAAAAAATATGCCTACTCAAAATCAACAACAAGCGTTACCTATAAAAGAACAACCTAAAGAAGAGCCTAAAAATCCTACAATTTCTAATCCTGTACAAGTTCGACAAGAACCAAAAGAAGTTCTTTCTGCAAAAGAGCAAGCTGAAAGAATTTTAATACAAGCTAAAAGAGATGCAGATAGGATGTTTAGAGAAGCTCAAGAATATTCTAGACAAGTTAAGTATGAGTCTAATAAAATACTTAGTGATACAAGAAAGTATGCAGAATATATTTTAACTTCTATAGAAGTAGAATTCGAAAGATTACTTACAGAAGTAAAAGCTGGAAGGCAAATTTTAAAAAAAGCAGAAACCATTTCTAATAATCAGGTTAAAGAAGTAAAATTAGAAGATTTAAAAGCTTCTCCTCCTGCTCCTACAACTGAAAATGATATTACATTAGAACAAAAAGCATCTTAGTTTATATAAAAATTTAATCATTTTTATAATTAAGTTTTTATGTTTTATTTCTAATAGCTAAGTTATAACTCTTAAAAAGTTTATATATAAATAAAGTGAAGACCTCCTTTGAGGTATTCTATAAGATTAAAAAAACTTGAAATATATTATATGAATATAGGTAACTATTTTGGCTATTCAATCAATTCAAAATAAAAATATAGTATCTTCTTATATAAACCCTAAAACTAAGGCTTCTGAAAAGTTCTTACAATTATTATCTAATAAAGACTCTTTATCTTTAGATAAACCTTTACAAATACTAGATTTAGATGATAAAGATGAGTTCATAAAAGAAGATAAAGAGATTACAGCAAATAATAAAGAGTCTTTTGAAAAAAACAATGAAGTATTTTTTCCTGAAAAACAATTAGAAGTTCCTGATGATAATATCGATTTTCCTACACATGCAAATAAGTTTACTAATCAAGTAAATTCGTTTACTGATATTGAAGCTAAGCCAAATTCTTTAGAATCTAAATTTATTAAGCCAACTGAATTAAAATTGATGTCCTTAAAAAAGGCTATTAATACTTCATTAGAAAAAATAACTACATCTAGTAATATTTTGGATATGCTTAAATTTAATGTGGATAATATTCTTACAGAGCATAGTAATCCTTCATCTCTAAAAGCAGATGAAGTAATAAAAGATGCTTTGGATAATACAATAGATGAAATAGTTAATGATCTAATAAGAAAAGCGGATTTATCATTTGAATTATTAGACCTAAGTTTTGATAATTATGAAATAGCAAATGCAGAAATTTCTTTTTTACAAAAGCTAAGAGAAATAATAGTAAATCTTGATAAAGGCTTGAGAGAAATACAAAAAAAAGTAGAACAAAAAAATAAAGATTCTGAAGTAAAAATTCAGATAAAAAGATTTGATACAAAAGATTTAAAAAAATACGTTAAATTATGATTTTTCTTTTTTTACTTTAAATGTAAAAACTAACCAAGCTATAAATATACAAATAGAAGAAGCTATTACAGGATAATTTAGATGAGAAACTATTATAACTCCGCCTATAATTGGTGGTATTGCTTGACCTAAAGAAGAAACAGATTGGTTTATACCCAAGACTTCCCCTTGCTCATCTTTTTGGCTCAAATTTGAAACTAAAGCGTTTACATTTGGTGAAGTAATTCCTTGAGCTATTGAGACTAAGGCCATTGAAATATATAAACCAGACCATTTATCAGGTATTATCAATGTTAAAAGCATTAAAGCCATAAAAGGAATAGAATAGGGTAATATTTTTTCTGGTTGATATTTTTTAGATAATCTTCTTACAAGACCTCCTTGAGTAATTACAGACCATATTCCAAAGTATCCAAATAAAATACCTATATCAGCTTCTGTTTTATCAGGAAATTTATTAAGTAAAAATACTTGAAAAAACTGAGAAAACATAGTAAAACCAAAAACGGTTAAAAATGAAACAAAAAAAGTATTTCTAAGTGCTGGATTACTAAAAGCTTTTTTAATATTTTTTACTCCAGTAAATATATTTATTTCAGTATTTTTAGGTGTTTGTAGTGTTTCTTGAAACTTAAAAATAATAAAAAGTAAATTTATAAAAGATAAACTAGCACAAAATAAAAAGGGCGTAGAGTAATTAAACCAACTAACCAAATTGGTATTAGTTAATTGACCTCCTATAAAAGGTCCAATTACAAAACCTAAACCAAAACACATTCCAACTAAACCAAAATTTCTTGCTTTAGTTTTTTCATCACTAATATCAGCTAATGAAGAATAAATAACAGCTAAATTTCCTGCTGTTATTCCATCAACTATTCTACCTAAAAATAATAAAGGTAAGTTATTTGTTATAACTCCAAAAGAAAAAATTAAATATCCTATGATTGTTCCTATAATTGAAAAGATTAAAACTTTTTTTCTACCTAATTTATCTGATAAGGCTCCTAACACTGGAGCTGAAAAAAATTGTGATAATGCATAAGAAGAAATAAGAAATCCCAAAATAAAATCTTTAGTTTCAATTGTGCTAGCTTGTAATAAAGGACTTTTTATTACTAAAGGAGCGACAACTGGTATAATAATTCCTATTCCTAAAAGATCCATAAAAACAGATAACAAAATAGGGAAAATTGATATTTTTTTTACATCTTGATTCATTTTACTTTCCAACACAAAAATTAGCAAATATTTCTGTAATTACTTCTTCAGAAACATTTTCTCCAATTATTTCTCCCATATTAACTATTGCTGCTTTTATGTCTATAGCAAGAAAATCTATAGGCAAATTTTTATTTATTGTATCCAAAGATTTAACTAATGATTCTTTAGCTCTATAAAGTATTTCTTTATGTCTAGAATTTATATTTATATCTAAAGAAGAATCTGTTTTACCTTTTAATATTAAATTTTTAATTAGTTCTTCTAATTTTTCTATACCTTTATTATATTTAGCAGAAATAAAAGCAATATTTTCTATATTTTTATTATTTAAATTAAAATTATCTGTGAGATCTATTTTATTTATAACCATTATAAAAGATTTATTTTCTTCTTCTAATTTATTTAAAATCCTAATTTCTTCTTCAGATAAGTTCTTGCTTCCATCTGCCACAAATAAAACTAATTGAGATTTATCTATACTTTCAAAACTTTTTTCTATTCCAATTTTTTCTATAATATCAGAAGTTTCTCTAAGCCCAGCAGTATCAACAATTTGAACAGGAATTCCTTTTATATTTATATATTCTTCTAAAGTATCTCTTGTTGTTCCTTCTATATCAGTAACAATAGCTCTATCAAATCTTAAAAGTGAATTTAGTAAGCTAGATTTTCCTACATTAGGTTTACCAACAATAGCTGTTTTTATTCCATCTCGATATATTTTCCCTGCTTCAGCTGTATTTATTAAGTTAACAACTAAATCATAAGCTTTGTTTACTACAGGAATAAAATTTGATAGAGGTTCATCATCTATTTCATCTGGGAAATCAATTATAGCTTCTATATGAGAAAGAGTTTTTATAAGTTCATCACGTACATTTTTTATTTTAGAAGATAGTTTACCTTCTATTTGATTATTTGCATTTTTTAAAGACATAGAAGTTTTTGAATGGATTAAATCATAAACAGCTTCAGCTTGTGTTAAATCTAATTTACCATTTAGAAAAGCTCTTTTAGTAAATTCACCTGCTTTAGCTAATCTAGCACCATATTTTATACAAAGATCTAATACTTTATTAAGAATAAAAGGATTACCATGGCAATGAAACTCTATAACATCTTCACCTGTAAAACTTTTTGGAGCTTTAAAATAAATAAGTAAACAAGAGTCTATTAACTCTTGTTCATCTATTATTTTTCCAAAAATAACTTCATGAGATTTTAGATTATTAGGAACTTTAAAAATTTTTTTAGCTATTTTTAAAGCTTCTGAACCGCTTAATCTAATAATACCTATTCCACCTACTCCAGAAGCTGTAGCTATTGCGGTAATAGTATCAAAATTCATTATGATTGATTTTCATCTTGAACTGAATTATAGTCTCTGTAGCCACCGCTACCAGAATTTCCTCTGTAACCGCCACCAGAGTTTCCTCTGTAGCCACCACCAGAGTTTCCTCTGTAGCCACCACCAGAGTTTCCTCTGTAACCGCCACCAGAATTTCCTCTGTAGCCACCACCAGAGTTTCCTCTGTAACCACCACCAGAGTTTCCTCTGTAGCCACCGCCACCAGAATTTCCTCTGTAGCCTTCCTCACTAGAGTTTCCATCTCTGTAACCGCCACCAGAGTTTCCTCTGTAGCCACCACCAGAATTTCCTCTGTAGCCTTCCTCACTAGAGTTTCCATCTCTGTAACCGCCACCAGAGTTTCCTCTGTAGCCACCACCAGAATTTCCTCTGTAGTTATTATTATATCCGCCACGATTATTATTTCTATTATAACCGCCTCTTCCTCCACCAGAAGAGAATCTACTTCTTCTATCGTCTTCGTCAAAACCTCTATCTTCTATTTCATCTCCAGTTATAGAAATTACAACTCTTCTTCTTGGTTCTAAGCCAATACTTTTTGTTATTAATTCAGGGTATTCTTTTACAGTTTCATGAACTATTCTTCTATCATAGGCACTCATTGGTTTTAAAGTTACTCTTCTTCCAGTATATTCAACTGTTTGAGCAATTTTTCTTATTGTTTCTCTTAATTTATCATGTAATTTTTTTCTATAATCAGATATATCTAAATTGAATTTAAATTTAGATTCATGCATTATTTGATTTATTATATATTGCATAGAATCTAGTGTTTTACCTTTTTTACCAATTAAAACAGCCATATCTTCTTCAGGAACTTCAAAATTTGTTTTAACTATGTTATCTACACCCAAAACAACATCTAAAGATGAAAAATTAACTTCTAATTGGGTTAAAAATTTTTCTAAAACAGCTTTAGCATTATTAACTTCCGGAATATCTTTTACTCTAACACGAATTAAAACAGGTCTTGCACCTACACCTAAAACTCCAGAACTTCCTTCATCTAAAATTTCATGAGTTACTTCATCTTGTGCTCTTCCTAATGTTGCCAAAGCTTTCTCTAAAGCTTCTTCTACAGTTTTTCCTTCTTGATCTACTGATTGCATTTCAACCTCCTACTTTTATTTTTTTCTATTTTTTTTCTGGCTTTTTTTAGCTCTTTTAGATTTACTTGAAGATGACATTACTGGGGACAAATTATCATCATCTACAGTATTATTTTTATCAAGTACAATAGCAGAACTTGTACTTTCTTTTGATGATTTTGATGTAATTATTTCTTTAGCTGTTGCTTCTACTGTTATATTTCCATCAGCTAATTGTAAGTTTTTCTTATATTGTAAAAAAAATACATTCTGTAAAACACTATAAAGATTTGAACAAACTATATAAAGTAAAGCTCCAGATGGAACAGGTACAAAAATAAACATCATTGTTATCATAATAGGCATCATAAATAACATTTGTTTTTGCATAGGATCATCTGGGTTAGTAGTCATCATTTTTTGCATTAAATAAGTACTAATACCAAAAACCATAACTAAAAAGATATTATCAGGTGTTAAACCTTGTTTGGTTAAATCTTGAATGAATAAAAATCCACCTTCTTTACCTGCTAAATCTTTGAAAGTTTGACCTGTAAAAGTGCTATAAATAGCAATAAAAAATGGCAATTGAACTAATACAGGTAAACATCCACTAAAAGGATTTACTCTACTGTTTTTATAAAGCTCAATCACTTTCTGATTCATTAATTCAGGTTTATCTTTGTACTTAGTTTGCAGTTCTTTTAATTTTGGTTGTATTTTTTGCATCTCTATTTGGGCTTTTAAGCTCTTAATAGTTAGAGGCAAAAGCATAGTTTTTATAACTACGGTTAAGAAAATGATTGCCCATCCATAGCTTCCAGTCAAATCATGGAAATATGTCAAAAGAGGCATCATCAAATTGTCTATGAGAAAATTAATCATATATATTTATTCACAAATTTATTTAACAGGATCATAACCACCCTCATGAAAAGGGTGACATTTACAAATTCTAATTATTCCTAGTGCAGAACCTTTTATTAACCCTTTTTTTTCTAAGGATTGAATCATATAGGTTGAGCAAGTAGGGTAAAAACGACACTTTGGTGTAGAAAAAGATGAAAAAAACTGATACCCCTTAATTAGGGATGTTATTAAAAATATTATTTTTTTTGTAAAAACGTTTATTTTATGCCTTAGCACTGTTATTTATACCAGATTTATTTAACAAGTAATTTACAGATTCATTAATTTTATCAAAGTTGGCATCTAATATGGCTTTCCTTGCTATAAAAACTAGATCTAAAGATTTATCAGATATATTTAAAGATTCTTTTCTTATGATACTAGCAAGTTGCCTTTTTATTTTATTTCTGATTACGGCTTTTTTAGATATTTTTTTACTTATAGAAAACCCAAATCTTATGGATTCAGGATTTTCTTTTTTTAAAACATATAAAACTAAAATTTTACAAGATAAAGATTTACCGCAATGATAGACTTTTTCAAAATCAGAATTTTTTCTTAATCTTTTTTCTTTAGAAAGCATTAAACGGTGAGTTTTTTACGTCCTCTAGCTCTTCTAGCTCTTAATACATTTCTACCACCAACGGTTTTCATTCTAACTAAAAAACCATGTGTTTTTTGTCTTTGTCTTTTACTTGGTTGTAAAGGTCTTTTCATTTAAAAAACTACTCCTAAAATCTATTTTTTTACTAATTTTTTATTATTAAAATACAAGTTAATACTTAAACTTTTAAACAATTTGTGATTATATATTATAAAATTAATAATGTAAATTCTATATTAAAAGAAGTTAATATATTAGTGAAGAATAACAAGTTATTTTTTACCAACTATTAATTCTAATTCTATTTCTTTATTATTCCTTTTAACAATTATTTTTACTTTATCATTAGGTTTCTTATTTTTTATAGCATAAGTATAATCATAAATATTGTTAATTTCTATATTATCAAATCTTATCACAATATCATCCGCTTTCAAACCGGCTTTTTCTGCTGGGCTACCTTCTTTTATACCAGATAATTTTACACCACCTGTTTTTTTATCTGGGTTCATAGAAGTATAATCTGGTATGCCACCTATATATGCACCATTACCTTTTTCAGATGAATGATTAGCATTATTATTTTTAGAAATTTTACTTTCATTTTTTATAAAATCAGGTTTTAGTTCATTTTTATCAATTATTAAAGATATTTCTTGAACAAAATCAGAAACTTTTTTTAAGCCCGCCAAGTTTATTTTATAAAAATCGTCTGTAGGTTTATGATAATCTTCGTGTATTCCTGTAAAAAAGAATAAAACAGGAATGTTTTTTAGATAAAAGGACATATGATCACTTGGACCATAACCATCATCAAAATAAGAAATATCAAAATTATAATTTTTATTTAAGTTTTTTATTATAGATTCAAAATTACTTGAGGTTTTATTTCCACCGATAGAAATTTTATTTTCGGTTAATCTACCAATCATATCCATATTAATCATTGTTATAATATTTTTAAATGGTAAATTATTAGTAAAATAAGCTGAGCCTAACAAACCTAATTCTTCACCAGAAAAGGCTATAAAAACAAAAGTTCTTTTAGGATTTAATTTGGCAATATTATTAGCTATTTCTATTAATCCAACTGTTCCTGAAGCATTATCATCAGCTCCATTATGTATAGCAGGTGTTTTTAATTCTGATAAAGATTCTACTCCACCATAACCGAGATGATCATAATGAGCACCTATTATTATAATTTCATCTTTTAATTTACTATCAGAACCTTCTATAATTCCAATAATATTATTCGCATCTTTATATTCTTTTATTAGTTCACAAGTTATTTCTGCTTTTATTTTTAAACTAAAAGAGCAACTTTTTAAATCTTTATCTATATTAGATTGTATTTCAACAAAGTTTTTTTTTTCTAAAATATTATTTATTATTTCTTTTTTTACTTGTATTACAGGAATAATTTCTGAAGAGGTTGATTCATTATTTTTTAATTCAATTAAATCATCTTCTTTATCTATAAAACTATTTACAAAAATAACTGCTTTTGCACCTTTATTTCTAGCATTAAATACTTTATATCTTAGATCAGAATATTGAGTTGGTTTATTACCATTAAAGATACTTTTTTCATTATCCTTTTGAGGTTCACCTTTTAATAAAACTACTATTTTATCCTTTACATCTAAATTTTCATAATCATCATAATTATATTCTTTAGCACTTATTCCATATCCAGCAAAAACTAGTTCACCCTTAGCATTGGTAGATTCTGAAAAATTTAAAGGTGTAAAATCACTTTCTTTTATATCAAGATTATTAATATTTAAGGAGTTTTTTTTTCCTTTGCTTAAGCTAGTTACAACTTTAAATTGTTGGTTATAAGAATTATTTTTAAAAGCCTTTAACCCAGATTTTTTAAATTGATCTGATATATAATCCCCAGCTTTATCTCCACCTTTAGTTCCAGTTCTTCTTCCTTCTAATTCATCTGAAGCTAAAAACTTCATATCATCATAAATTTTTTGACTATATTTTTTAGTATCATTAAAAACTTCAGTATTAAAATCGGCTATAAGTAATTGAGATTTACCATCTTCTCTGGTAGAAGTCCATAACAATTTTTTACCATCTGGAGAAAAAACAGGTAATACATCAGACCCTTTATTAAAAGTAATTTGCCTTAAATTATTTCCATCTATATCCATAATAAAAAGTTCAAAATTCTTTTTATCATTCATATTAGAAGAAAAAACAATATGTTTTCCATCAGGAGAAAAAGATGGGCACCAATTAATAGCTTTTGTAGCTGTTAATTCTTTTAAGTCAGTTCCATCTGTATTAGAAATAACTATTTGAGCATTTCCTCTATCATCAAATCTTCTATAAGTAAGTTTTTTATCATCAGGAGAAAAGAAGGCTCCTCCATCATATCCTTTATAATTAGTAATTCTTTTTTGATTTTTTCCATCAGAATCCATTATATATATTTCGGTATCGCCATCTTTTTCAGAAGTAAATACAATATGTTTTCCATCATGTGAATAGGTTCCTTCTGCATCATAACCATCATTACTAGTTAATCTTTTTAAGTTGGAACCATCTAAATTTGCTTCAAAAATATCTAATGATTTTTCAAAATCCCATTTATATCCTTTTCCTTTATTTTCTTCTTCTTTTTCTGAATTTGGATCTAAATGACTAGATGCATAGATAATTTTTTTACCATCAGGAGAAAAATAGGCACAAGTAGTTTTACCTCTGCCTGTACTAATAAGTTTTACATTAGAGCCATCTTCATTCATTGAGTATATTTGATAAAATTTATTATTTGTACCTCTAACAGATTGAAAAATAATTTTTTTACCATCAGGAGAAAAATATCCTTCTCCATTTTTTTCTCCTTCAAAAGTAAGTTGTTTTATATTTTTTAAAAAATAGGCTTCTTCTTTTGATGAAGTTATTTTTTTGCTTTCTTCTGCGTTACTATTTGTAGAAAATAATAAAAAGGATAAAGATAATAATAGATATTTTTTCATAAATTTTTCTTTTAAAAATATAATACAAAAAACATTTTACCTTATAAGGTTATGAATTTAAACTAAAGTTATTTTAATAAATAGCTAAAAACTTTTCATGTAAAATAAGATCTATTTTCTTTTTATCAGGTAGTTTATCATTAAAAAGTTCTTTTAAATTTTCTTTGATATAAATACTGGTTATATCTAACACATTTACTTTTTTATTTTCAAAATCAATTTTATAAGTTATATCCCAAGTCCTAAATTTTAAAATGAACAAATCAGTATTTATTTTTATAATTCTTTTTCTATTTGTATTATCAGGTGAAAATTGTAATTGAACATTAGTATACCCTTCTATATTAAAATTACCTTCTTTTAATAACCAATCATTTTTAATTTTAGCTATTTCCGAAAAAATAATTTCATAAGTATTAGGATCGCTTTTTAACCAACCAGTTTTTGCATTAGGAAATGAATCTGCATAAGGAATATAAGGTTTTATATCAATAATTGGAGTTCCATCTAATAAATCAAATTCTGAAATAAAAACTTTTAAATCTTCAACTTTTTCTAATTTTACACAAGATATGCCTATAGGGTTTGGTCTGAAAGGAGAGCGAGTAGCAAAAACTCCTATTTTTCTTTCTAAAAATCTAGGTGGATTAACTAAAGGTTTCCAACCATCATTTATATGAAAATGATATATAAGCCAAATTCTTTCTATACCATCCAAATCTTGTAAAGCTTGTTCAAAATTATTATATTTATTTAATTCTATATATCCATAAGATTTTTTTGAATGTATTCCTTGTCTAGGAGCTTCATATCTATCTTTTTGGTTGCATTTTAAATATCCAATAGGCTTTATATCTATATTTTTTTTATTTTCAGGAGATTTAGATTTTATATAATGTTTGGTAGTATTATTTTCATTAATGCTTTTATTAGAAATACTTAGAAATTTTATATCCCACATTTTTGTAGTACCATCATCAGAAGTACTAAATAAATATGTTTCAAAAGGATTTAATTTTAAAGTATTTATTTTATTAGTATGACCTTCTAAACAAGATATTTCTTGAAAATTATCTGAATTATAAAAAATAATTTTAAAATCTTCCGTAGCTCCAATTAAAACTTTTTTATCATTTAAAACTAAAGCTGAGCTAAGTACATATTTTAATTCAAATACTTTAGTTTTTATATCATCTAAATTAGAAATATCTAGTATAATAATTTTTTTATTATGTACTAAATAAATACAATTATTATAAAAATAATAGTAAAAATATCCTTCGTCTAGTTCTTTTTTTAAAAGTAATTTTTTACTATTGAATTCATACAAGGATAAATTTTTTTTATCTAAATAAATTATTATTTTTCCATCATCAGAAAATAATATTTTAGTTTCTTCTTCTGAGTTAAAACTAAATTTTTCTTTCATTTTTTAGCCTTTTTTTATTTTAATCTTATAGAATTATGGGGGTGTACAAAAACGGGCAAAGCAGTGCTTTTCACCTACGAAAATACCTGGTTTTACACCAATATTTTTCGTAAAAAATTGCTTTTTGGACACCCTCGGTTACACTTCTTCCTGCGGGGTTGATACCACGTAAGAGGTCTTAAATTCATTTTATATCTATGAGTAATTTAAAAAAAGTAATTTTTACATTATTAAAAAATTATTATTTGTACAGTTATAATATTAATTGTATAATTTAGTTTGTATTATTTTTAATGTTTTATTTTATAAAAATATTAAAAATAATAACTGATAGTTATTATAAGAAAATAGTTTATTTATGTATTTCATAACTCTATTGGTAAATTTTTACTGAAGAGTTATAAAAAAAGTTTATTTTGCTTATAATGTAAAAGCTTATAAAACTTTATAGTTAATATTAATTGTTTAAGTTTTTATAGTAATTTTATTTAATCTAAATAAAATAAATAATTTCTAAAAATAAAAATACACTACGCCAAAAGGTAAAGGAAAATAATAAATGGCAAATGAAGTAGAAGATAAAAAAGAAAATATCTTAAATCCTAAAGGATTACAAATAATACCTTTAGGAGGTTTGGGCGAAATAGGTAAAAATATGATGGCTATTCGTTATAATAACGATATAATAGTCATAGATGCTGGTTTGGGGTTTCCTTCTGAAGAGCATTTAGGCGTAGATTATATAATACCTAATACAGATTATTTGATAGAAAATCAGAAGTATATAAAAGGAATCATTTTAACTCATGCCCACGAAGATCATATAGGTGGATTAAATGATTTTTTAAAAAGATTTTCTTTAGGCATCCCGCCTATTTTTGGAACTAAATTAACTTTAGGTTTAGTTGAAGATAAATTAGAGTACAAACATATTTGTGGAAGTGTTTCTCTAAGGGTAATCGAAACCAGACAAAAAATACAAATAGGTGGAAGTTTTAAAATAGAGTTTTTAAAAGTTTGTCATAGTATTGCAGATTCTATAGGATTAGCAATAGAAACCCCTTTAGGCACAATAATTCATACTGGAGATTTTAAATTAGATCCAACTCCTTTAGATGGTAAGTTGACTGATTATTATAAATTTTCAGAATATGGAGAAAAAGGAGTTTTACTCTTAATGTCTGATAGTACTAATGTTACTAGACCAGGTTATACACCATCTGAAAGAGATATTACGCCAACTTTAAGAAACGCAATTGGAACAGCTGAAGGTAGAGTTATTGCAACAACTTTTGCTTCAAATGTACATAGAGTTCAGCAAATAATAAATTTATCTGCTAAATTTAATAGAAAAGTAGCTTTAGTTGGTAGAAGTATGGAGAAAATATCTAAAAAAGCTATTGAATTAGGTTATATAAATCCTGAAGATGCTACTTTTATAAGATTAAGTGAAATTAATAATTATCCTCCTAATGAAGTAACTATAATTACTACAGGCTCTCAAGGTGAACCTATGTCAGTTTTGACTAGAATAGCAAATGGTATTCATAAAATAAAAGTAATGGAAGGGGATACTATTATATTATCTGCAGCTCCAATTCCTGGTAATGAAAAATTAGTTTCTAACACAGTTAATAAATTATTTGCTAAGGGAGCTGAAGTTTTATATCAATCTCATCAATGTTTACATGTTTCTGGGCATGCTAGTGTAGAAGAATTAAAATTAATGCTTAATATAACCAAACCTAAATTCTTCGTTCCTGTGCATGGAGAACATAGACATTTAAAACACCATAAAGATTTGGCTGAAACTCTAAATATAGAATCTGAAAATATTTTTATTTTAAATAATGGAGATGTTTTAGAGATTACTAAAGAATATGCTGAAATTATTGGTAAAGTTCCTGCTGGAAAAATCTTAGTTGATAATTCTGGTATTGGTCATTTAGAAGAAGAAATTTTAGTTGATAGGCAAAATCTTTCTAAAGATGGAGTGATTTTTGTTTCAGCTGCTTTTGATAGAGAATTAAACTTAATGGCTCCGCCTCTTTTAAACTCTAAAGGCTTTATTGTAGATGAAGATTATGAATCTTTTTATAATAATGGAAGTGCTTTTTTAAAAGAACATTTAGAAAACTATATAAATGATATAGCTAATAGAGATACTATTAATTTATATAGATTGATAAAAAGTATAACAGATGACTATGCGTACTCCATAACCAAGAGAAAACCTCTGATTATGGCTATGATTCATGTGGCTCATTAAATTTTTTATATAGCTTATTAAGAATAGTAAAAAAAAGAAAAAGCTTACGTATTTTTTTATGATGTTTGCGATATATATGCTACAATGTGTGTAATTACGTAAGCTTAAATGTTTTGGTGTAAATTATGGGCACAGGAATAGAAAGGAAGATAATATTCTAATTTTCTTGATATTTCTAATGCCTATTTTATTTCTAGTGCATTTAATATTTCAAATGTGCTTTAAAACAACTATATTGTTATTTTACGATGTTAAGTTTTATTTTTAATCGAAATACTTCATTTATACTACATTGAACTGCTACATTTAATATTCCTGAAGTTATTTCCATAACCTACATTAAATATCTTATATTAATAAAAAAACTTACTCAGTGTTTACTATCACCCCTTTTTAGTGATAACTTACACTAATACTATAAAAATGATAAAAATACCCCATTTTTTGTGATAAAAGAACTTTTTAAGTATATATTTTTAGTTATATATTATCAAGATAGTTTTTATTAAAAGCTATTAGTTCCTCATAAAACTCTTTAGCACTATTAAATCTTTTTTCTGGTTTTTTTTCTAACGATTTCATTACTAATTTATCTAACGCATCTGAACATTCATAATTATATCTACTAGGCATATCTGGAACAAAAGAAGTTATTTTTAGAAAAGTATCTGCATAAGTTTTACTTTCAAAAGGATTAAAACCAGTGATTAATTCATATAAAATAGTTCCAATTGAAAAAATATCAGAGCGATAATCTGTTTCTTGGGTACTTTGTTCTGGTGCTGTATAAGAAATAGTACCTAAAATAGAACCTGTAGGAGTTAGGGTAGAAATATTTTTATCTCTAATCACACCAAAATCCATTAACTTAACTCTACGATCTTTAGTAAACATTATATTAGATGGTTTTATATCTCTATGTATTATTTTATTTTCATGGATATACTCAACCGCTAAACAGAGTTCTGCTACTATATGTATTATTTCTAAAATAGGCAATTTTTTTTCTTCTATAACATATTTAGCAAGATTAATTCCATCAAGATGATCCATTACTATATAATGCCTATTTTTCTCATTAAAAACATCAAATATTCTTACTATATTTTCATGTTTTAATCTTGCTATAATTTCAGCTTCCTTCTTAAATCTTTTTATAACATCATCTTTTATGTCTTGAGGTAAACTACCATATATTATAGTTAATTCTTTTATTGCAACAACTCTCTTTAAGGATAAATCTATAGCCTTATAAACAGAACTCATTCCACCTTTACCTATTTCTTCTAAAACTATATATTTACCTATTCTTAGTTCTTTGTTATTTTCTTGTTTTTTTAGTGGTATATAATTTTTTAACCCATATTTTATTTCTAACTCTAAATTTTTTGTCATAATATCTCTTTTTAAATAATCAAGCTCAAATTTAACATTTTCAAACTCTTTTGAAATGGTTTTTAAATATTCCCAATTTTTCTTATCAGAAATAGCTTTAAACTCTAACTCTCTTTTTTCTAAAATAGCTTTTTTTATAACAGGAATAAGCTCTTCTTTTTCTGCAGGTTCTCTAAAATAATCATAAGCACCTGATTTTATAAATTTTAAAGCTGTATTTAATTCACCTGTTTGAGCTACTATTATTATTTGAATAAAAGGATAGTGTCTTTTTGTTTGAATAATAAAATCACAAGATTCTATAACTTCATGTGGTTGTACTTTATAAATTATTACAGATATGTTGGCATAAGATAAAATATTATTAGCTATAGTTTCTTTTTCTGCTGGATATACAATAAAATTATTTTTTATTAGTAATCTTTCTAAATTCTTTATAACTGTTTTATTTATTATTAAAATACTTTCTTTCATTTAAAAATTTTCTCAGATAAGATATAACCCAAAGATGTTAAAAAAAGGCAACCAAACAAAGATATAAAAATATTAGCAATAGCTTTTAAATATTCAGTATTTCTTATAAAATAAAAAGTTTCATAGCTAAAAGTCGAAAAAGTAGTTAAACCACCCATAATACCAGTAACTAAAAATAATCTTAATTCTATATTATTTATTTTGCTAGTAAATAAGTTCATTAAAATACCTATTATAAAGCAACCAAGAAAATTAGCTATTAAAGTTGCATAAGCGAAATTATTGTACTTTGCCAAAGGTAAACTTATAAGATATCTTAAAGAAGAACCAAGAAAACCTCCTAAACCTACTAATAGTAATTTATTCAATGTAACCCCTTGTTGATATTAAGTTCGTAATAATTAGCAAAAAGCTTTAAATTATCTATTATTTCAAATAATTTAAAAGAATTAAAAATATCACTGTTTATATAATTACTATTTAACATAGCAAAATTATCTTCAATGTCATCAACTTTTATGACTTTAAATGGAATATTTTTTATAGTATGAACATCTCTAATATCTTTATAATTTATATTTAAAGAAAAACGGTGATTTAAGAAATTAATTGAAATATTTAAAACATAATAATAAGAATGATCTATATAACAATTTTCACAAGAAGTATAAATATGTTCTTTTTTTATTTTACTTATACAATTTTGGCAATACTCTATATTTACTTGTCCAATATCTAATAAATAAAAACGAATAAATTCATTATCTCTATAAAACGAAAATAATTTTATAAAGCTGTTTTTATATAATTCTAATAATTCTTTATCAATAATATTTTTTCTGAGTTTTCTTTGTATAAAAAAATTTAAACTTACTAAGCTTAAACATGTTTTTATTAAAATAGCATTATAATGTGATTCTTTTTCTAAATTATCTAATAAGTCTTTAATAATAACATTTTCTTTTTTTAATTTTTCCAACCTAATATTATTAGTTTTTTTTATACCTATTTTTTTATTTATTTTAGATTTATTAATCCAAAATTCTTTTAGTTCACTAATTTGAGAAGCTATAAATTTAATTTGTTTCCTTTTTACTACATTTAAAAGGGATTTTCCTTTCATTTTATGAAAAGGTACTATATAACCATCCTCAACTAATTTTTTTATATCATTTCTTTTTATATCTAAAATTTTTATTATTTCATTGAATGATAGTTCATCTTCATCTAGAATTTGTTCTTGAAGATTAAGATCATTTTTAACTAATAATAAAGAATCATAATAAATATAGTTTTTATCTTTTATTTTTAGAGTAGTTAATATACCTAGTTTTATAGCATTAAAAATTTGTTCTTCAGAAAAACCTAGTTCTGAAGCTGATTCTGTTATAGAAAGAAGTTTTTTATCTTCTTTTATATACATTTTCTTTTTTATCTACTTTTAAATAATAAAAGAGTTGTATTTTTATTACTACGTAATTGCATACTTACGCCATCACTAGAAACATCACCAGTAAAAATAATTACGGCTCCAGAAATGTTCCTAACTTGTAATGTAACTGAGCTACCATCTATTTTACCAACTATAGTTCCTTGATTTTGTCCATTTGTATAAGCATAGCCTTGTATATTACTTCCATTTTGTTGTAAAGTCATTTTTGAGTTGGTTCCATCTGTTGTATCCCAAACTCCTGTTATATTTGGTCCAAATAAATTACAAGAAAAAATAATAGCTAAACTTAAAAAAGATACAAATAGATTTCTTATATTTTTTTTCATAAAATCATATCCAAAAATAAATATTTTTGTGAATACTTTTTAGTGTTCAAATTATTATAACTATAAGTACACACCTTATTTTTATTATAAAACATATATATATTTATAAGCAAATTTTTAGTTAAGTAAAAGTAAAAAATTAACTTAGAACACTTTTTGTTTTAGCTATTGCTTGTTTGGGCGTAAAATTTTACGCCCTGACATTTTGTAAAAATTATTTTTGTTATAAGTTATTTTTTTCACGATACTAAATTATTCTTTATACATAAAGGTATTTAGAACTATTAAATTTAAAATATTATTTATTTTTATAATCTTAAGTTTTTAAATTTTTACTTAGAGCTTTTTAAGAAGTATAATTAGCTTAATTTGATTATATAAAAAATATTATTTAAAAGCTTATATAAAATGGAAAAAATATTAAACTTTATTGATGGTTCTTATCAAGAACCTATAAATAAAAAATATATTGAAAATTATAACCCCTCAGAAGGTAAAGTATATTCTTTGATTGCTGATTCTGATAAAGATGATGTTGATTTAGCTGTAAAATCTGCTAAAAAAGCTTTTGACGCTTGGAGTAAAACAACAACTCAAGAAAGAAGTAATTTTTTAAATAAAATAGCTGATTTACTAGAAGAAAAATTAGATTTATTTGCTAAAGCTGAAGCTAAAGATCAAGGTAAACCCTTTAACTTAGCTAAATCTGTTGATATACCAAGGGCTATTCATAATTTTAGATTTTTTGCTGATTTTATTTTATATCATAAAGAAGAAGCTACTAATCTAAATAATATAGCGTTAAATTATACTACTAGAAAGCCTTTAGGTATTGTAGGTTTGATATCTCCTTGGAATTTACCTCTATATTTATTAACATGGAAAATAGCACCTGCTTTAGCAATGGGTAATGTAGTTATTTGTAAACCCTCTGAATTTACTTCTATGACAGCTTTTATGTTAGGTGAAATTTTAAACTTGGCTGCTTTACCAAAAGGAGTTTGTAATATTGTAATGGGAACAGGTAAAAATGTTGGCAAAGAGATGGTTTTAAATAAAAATATTGCTGGAATATCTTTTACTGGTGGTACTTTTACAGCAAAGGAAATTATTAGAGATTCAGCTGAAACTTTTAAAAAATTAAGTTTAGAACTAGGTGGAAAAAATCCTAATATAATTTATGCAGATGCAAATTTAGAAGAATGTATTACTACAACTATTAGATCCAGTTTTTCTAATCAAGGTGAAATTTGTCTTTGTGGTTCTAGAATTTATGTTCAAGAAGAAATATATGATATTTTTGTGGAAAAATTTGTGAAAGAAGTTGAAAAACTTGTTATTGGTGATCCTTTTGATGAAAAGACAAATATAGGTGCTTTAGTAAGCAAACAACATTTTGATAAAGTTATGTATTATATAGATTTAGCTCAAAAAGAAGGAGGTAAAATTTTAACAGGAGGTTATAAACCCGAATTATCAGATGATTTAAAAGATGGTTATTTTATAAAACCTACAATAATTACTAATTTAGATAATAGTTGTAGAACTATACAAGAAGAAATATTTGGACCAGTAGTTACTATTAGCAAATTTAAAACCCAAGAAGAAGTTATAAATTATGCTAATGATACTATTTATGGTTTATCTACTTCTATTTGGACTCAAGATATTTCAAAAGCTTTACAAACAGCTGAAAAAATAGAAGCAGGTACTATTTGGATTAATACTTGGATGTTAAGAGATCTAAGAGTTCCTTTTGGTGGTATGAAAGCCTCTGGAATAGGAAGAGAAGGAGGGCAATATTCTATGGATTTTTATACAGAATTAAAAAATGTTTGTATAAAATACGTAAATTAGGTAAAATTTTTATAAGAGCTTAATTTTATTTACCAAAATTAATAAAATGGCATTATAATTTATTTATGTAATTTTTTGTGGTTTAAGATAATAAATATGAGTAAAATAACAAAACTCCTTTTAGCTTCTATTTTCTCAACAACAGTTGTTCTTTCAGCATGTACTCCACCTGAGGAAGAAGCAACAGCACCAGCTCAGCAACCTGCTGCTACAGTACAACCAATAGAACCAGTTGCTACACCTGTACCTCAACCTGTTGTAGCTCAACAAACTGCTCCAGCTGCTCCTGCTGCCCCTGCTGCTTCAGCTTCACCTAAAAAGAAAAAGAAAGCAGTTGCTGCTCCATCAGCAACACCAGCCGCTGCCGCTGCCCCTGCTGCTGCCGCAGATCCTAGCTTAACTCCTGAAAAGAAAATTTTAGCCAAAATACAAAAAGCTTATGATGATATGAAAGATTATGTTGCTACCATAGAATTTATGTCTAAGAAAAATGCAGCAAAATCGCCAGATGCTAAAGACTTATTAAAAGCTACTTTTAAATATACATTCCAAAAACCAAGAATGGAAGCTTTTACTGTTTTAAAACACACTATATCTATAGCTGAAGGTGCAAAATTAGTTTGGACTGGAGATAAACAAGCAAAAGCAAAAGCTGGTATTTTATCTTTAACATTAGAATTAACTGATTCTAAAATAACCACAAATAGAAACTGGAGTTTTGCTAAATTAGATCACGTTGCTATTTTAGAAAGATTAAATGATCCAAGAGGTAAATTAGTATTAGCAGGTGTTTCTAATATTAGTGGCAAAGATTGCTATATTCTTAAGTTAGTTGGTCCAATAATAGATGATGATATAACTGAAGAAGCAATAGCTGTAGATAAAAAGACTTTTTATATGATCTCTGATGAAATGTATGTTGGAGAAGATAAAGTTTTTGATTTAAAAATTAATATTGAATCTGCGAATTCAGGTGTTTCACCAGATACATTCCAATTATAATGAAAATACTAAATAATAAAAAAGTACAATTAATAGGTGCTCCTATTAGTATTGCTTCACCTGCTATAGGTGCATCATTAGGTCCAGATGCGATAAGGTTATCTGGCTTAAAAGAAAGTTTTACCAGATTAGGTATAAAATTTGATGATATAGGAAATTTACCTTCTTTGGAAGAACCGTTTCCACCTAGAAACTTTAATCATGGTGAAATAAGATATCTTGATGAAGTTTATGATTTTATGACATTATTAAAAGATAAAGTTTATTCATCTTTAGTAAATTCTTTTGTACCTGTTATTTTGGGTGGGGATCACTCTTTAGCTTTAGGTTCTTTATCAGCATCTATAAAATATCATAAAGAAAATAATAAGGATTTAGGTCTTATTTGGTTTGACGCTCATGGTGATTTTAATACAGAAGAAACTAGTCCATCTGGAAACATACATGGAATGCCTCTAGCTATAGCTACAGGACAAGGAAATGATAAATTATTGTCTTTATTTGAAAATAATTTTATAAATCCTAAAAAAGTAGTTCTAATAGGTGTTAGAAGCATTGACCCAGAAGAAGGTAAAAGATTAGATGAATATGGTATTAATGTAATAACCATGAAAGATATAGATGAAAATGGAATGCTTAATTCTGCAAGAAAAGCTATAGAAATAGCAACTGCTAACAATAGTCCATTACATCTTAGTTTTGACGTAGATGGTTTAGATGCTCATGTTATACCTGGAACAGGAACCCCTGTTTTAGGTGGTGTAACACTAAGAGAAAGTCATTTATTATTAGAACTTATTGCTGAAACAGGATTATTAGCTAGCATGGATTTGGTAGAAGTTAATCCTTTATTAGATTATAAAAATCAAACTGCTAATGTAGCTAGAACGCTATTAGAATCAGCTCTTGGTAAAGTTATTTACTAAAAAAATGAGCCGTAAGTAACTTCTTAGACTCATTTTTTCTTTTAAAATGTTGATGCTATTAAAGGTTCAATATCCTTAGAAGGAATTGCACTGAAAAATATTTTATATCTGTCATCATTTATTAATTGAAAATATTTATTAGCGTTTTGATTTTCTGGTTTATCTAACTCTTCCATAAGATTAGAATAATTAATATCCAATTCTTCATTTTTTGGTAGTCCCATTGCACTTATAGTTGCTATGAATTTTATAGGATTATCATTAAAACTTTTTTCTGCTTTTTCATTTTTAATTTCTGGTATATTACCAAATAAGCTATTAAAAACATCTGATTTGAAGCTTGTTTTAGCTTTAGTAATTTTTTCTTCTTTATTTTCTGTAGGTTGATTTGTTTGAACAGGAGTTTCTTCCTTAGTTACTTTTTGCTCTGTATTTTCATCTTTTTTAGGTACTTCTACAAGTTTTCGGGTTTGAATATTTGTATCTACTTTTGCATCTTCTGTTGATACAGGAATAGCTTGTTTCTCTTTTATTGCAACACTAGGATCTAATAATGTTTTAGCTTCCACTCCTAAAATCTTTTTATCTTTTAGTGTATCTTTTAAACCTAATTTTTCAGAAAGAGCTAAAAGATCTTCTAATTTTTTCTTTAAAGCAGGCGATATATTTTGTAATTTTGTTAACTTTTCAACTTCATCTTTTAATTTTTGTAGTGTTTGAGGTCCAATTCTTCCATCTACTTTTACACCTAATTTTTCTTGAAGTTCTTTTACTTCTGCATCTTTACCTTTTGATAAAAAATAGGGTACCCCTGTTTTTGCACTTACTCTTACTTGAATATCATTATTTTTGTTTAAAGTTTTTATTACTTTTCCAAGTTCTTTAGCTTCATCTGTTTTGTAATTATATTTTTCAGGTTCGGTAGTGCTATCATTAGAGGTTTTATTTTCTACAGGTGGTGTATTTTTTTTAGGGTTTATAAAAACGTTACCATTATCAACAGAAAACTCAAAGCCTTTAGGATCAAAGTTAGCAGAGCTTGTTACATTTGCAACTTTTTTCATAAAAGTATTAAATTCTTTTGCTGCTAAATCACCATTACCACCTTTAGATGCATTTTCTTGTTGAACAGCATTTAATAAAGAAGCTTCTTCTTTTTCATCTATAACTCCATCATTTGATAAGGCTTCAGCTAATTTGTTTTTTAAATTGGGATCAATCTTATTTTCATTATCTTTAGAATTAATATATTGTGTTATAATATTCTTATCAATACTCGTCATAAAAAAACTCCTTTAATATAATCATTTTTTATTTTTTTTCATAATCATTGTTCCAAGAACCCATCTATCTTCATTATTATATAGATTAAATCCTTCTTTACTAAAAAATTGCTTTATTGGGATTAAGGTTTCTTGAGAATTTTTATCATTTTTATTAGTAGTTTGAAGATTAGTATCTTTTATAACTATACAATCTTCACCTTGGTCATTCTTTTTTATTTCACCTTTACCCGTAAAAAAATGTCCTGCAATTTGCCCTTTTTTTTGAATACTAAAAATTGCATTACCACCATTTTTTACAACTTCATCATAATTATTTTTTATTTGCTCGAGGTTTGATAAAGGTGAATAAGCTTCTATTTTTTCTTTTTGAGAAGAAGTTAAATTTTTACTTAATTCATCTCTTTTATTTTTTATAAAATTTGGTTCATAATCTAATAAATTTTCAGATAAAAGTACATCATAATCTTCTCCAGTTATAGATTTTAATAAGTTTGCAACTGCATATGGTTGAGCGTTCCCACTACCAAGAGTTGTAGAATAAAAGTTACCTAATTTTTTATTTTCATATATAGAAGAATCATCTATGTATGAGCTGTATCCAGTTAAGCTTGGCACCAAAGATATTCTATTCATAATGGCATCTTGTAAAATCATATCTGCTGCATTACGATTTTCTCCACTAGCTTTACCATATAAATAATTATGAAATTTTTCTAGATTTGATATACTTATAGAAGTTCCGTCTTTTAAAGTAGAAGTTCCATTTATTGCTAAATCACTAATTATTTTAACATATTCAGATGAATTTTTATTAATTATAAAAACTTCTATAGACCCAGCTCCACAAGAATTATGATGCCCTTGATAAACATTCATACTACTACTTAAATTAAAAATAATAGAATTTATTAATTCTTTTTTATCTACACCCAAAATTAATTTATCTGAGTTTTGTAAGTCTTTCAGATAATCAATTACTCTTTTACCATCAGACGATTTATCTAATAAATGGGTTCCCAAATATTTTATAGCTTCGGCTAATTCTGGATCATTTGAAGAATTTTCAATTATTTTATATAAAACTTTTTTATCCTCAGAATTAAAATCTATTTGATTATTTTTATTTTCTAATCTTTTATTGGAAGCTTCTTCTTTATTTTTTATAGTACTTTTTTCTGTAGAAATATCTTTATTATTAAACTCTATTTTACTATCTAAATTTTTTATATCATTATTTAAGTTTGATAAATCTTTTTTAGTTTGACTTATTTCATTATTTAACTTATTTAAGTTGGTTTGATTTTGTGCTATATTAGATTTTTCTTTTTTTATTGTTGGAGATAAAGAATTTTTAAATTCTGATGAAATACTAATCAAATCGGAATTGGCTCCATTTAATCTATTTTTAGCAAAGTAACTTTTTTTGTTAGCAGTATCAACCAATTTATTTGCATTATTTGAGTATAGTTTAGCATTATTCGAAGTACTTTTAGATTGATTATTATCCTCTTCTGCTAAGTTTATCTTTTTAGCTGCTTCTTGTAAATTACCTTGTTGCTCTTCACTTTTAGCTGAATTAATATTTTCTATTGCTCTATCGGCTTGTTTATTACCTTCTTTTACCTCATCAGAGCCTTTAGTTATATTTTTATTTGCAGCTTGTAAATCTTTTTCGCTTTCTTTTATGGCTAATTTAGCTTCATAGTTTTTTTGAGCAGAAGAACCTAATTTAGAGACGTTATTTAAAAATTTATTAGAAGTTTTTGGTGCAACTGCTCTAAATGCTACAATAGCTTGTTCTATATTTTTAAATGAACCCCTATCGACTTTTTTTAATAATTCTGTAAATCTATCATTAAATATTTTCATATCAGAAATATCATAACCAAAGCTTTTCAAAGCTCCTTCTATATTCTTAGTAATATTCCTATTAGGATCACCTAATCTTGCTAAAGTTTGAACTATAAATTCATTTAGATTATTAGAAGAACTTTCTATTTTACCTCCATATTTTAAAAAAGAAGTTGTTATTTTATGAAAATCAGAAATAATATTTTGTAGCTTTGAAAAATTATTAATATTATCTTTTAACTCGTTATCTGATAAATAATTTGGTAATTCTCTTAATTGTTCATACGCTTTATTAATTTCATTATCTAAATTTTTTATTTGGTTATTATTGGGGTGAAATTCTTTAGAGAAAGTATTTATAATATTTTTTATTGAAACATAAATTTTTCTAATTTTTTCTAATTTATTTTTATCTGGAGAACTTTCATCTAAAGATAATATTTTATTATTAAATTCTTTTATTTTATTATCTATATCTATTAAAGATTTAGAAAAAATAGTATTATTTTTATTATCTAAATTTTTGATAAAAAAATTTTTCTCATTTTCACTTATTCCTTTTTTTAAAAAAGTATAAATTTTATTTGGTATAAATAACTCTATAGAATTAATATTATCCGTGTTTATAGTTTTTACTACGACACTATTGTTTTTTACAGAGAATTCTAATTCTTGAGGAGAAAAAGTTTTTGTTTCAGAAGAATAAAGATTTTTTATTAAGTTATCAAAATCTTTTTTTATAGATTTATTACCTTTTTTTTCTTCATTTTCAATAAGTTTATCTATATGATATATTTCATCTTTGGATATTATTCCATCATTGCAAATAGAATTAACTAAAGTTTCTTTTATTTCCGTAGAAATATTTATACTACTTTTAATATTTATATAGCTTTGTACCAAAGATTTTTCCAAGCTTGCCATATTTAATACCAGATAAAAAATATTATTGCTTTACTTTTTTTATAAATAATAACTTTTAATTTATAGTTAATTATTGAATAAACTTGCTAAGATATATTAATTTTTTTTCTAAACAAAAATATTGTTTTTATTAAAACTATTTTATTGAAATAAAAAAAGCTTTATAATTTTATTATTCTAAAAAGGTGTAAAAATTATGGCTTTAACAGATAAAAAAATAATAAGTTCTTTCTTGTCAGAAGAAAAATTAATTGGTTGGTTTGAATATGATGGTTATATACAAAAAGAATTTATTTTTAAAGATTTTAAACAAGCTATGATCTTTGTAAATAAAGTTGCACATTTAGCAGAATTAGAAAACCATCATCCTGATATAAACATAAGATGGAATAAAGTTTTGTTATCACTTTACACTCATGATGAAGGTGGAATAACAGATAAAGATATTAATTTAGCAGAAAAAATAAATAAGGTTTAAATATGTATAATTTTGCACATATAAGAGATAAAAAAACTAAAATAAATTCTTTTTATACTTCAGAAAGAGAAGTTGTTTTAATGCTTAGAGGCCTTTCTAGATCATATAAAGGCTGGTTAGGTTTAGAGGAAGATTTATCTGAAAAGTTTGATGTTATTTGTATTGATTTTCCAGGAGTAGGTTTATCTAAGGATGAAGAACTTATTTATAATGTTGATGGTATTGCAGAAAAAATAGTTAATGTAATTAATAGCTTAGAAATAGAATCTTTTTACCTTTTAGCTCCTAGTTTAGGCTCTATGGTTGCCTATGAAATAGCTTTAAATTTACCATTATCAAAAATAAAAGGAATTTGTATTTTTGTTCCTAGCCATAGTGGAATTGGTTTGAAAAGAATAACACCTAATGCAATAAAAACTCTTTTATCAACTCCTTTTGTATCTAAAGAAGTAAAATTAGCTATGCTTCAAAATATGTTAATAGGCAAAACTGCTGATGGAAGAAATCCATTTGAAGAAGATGTTTCTTTGGAAAGAAGATGGAAATATCAAATAATGAAAGATTTTGAAGACCTAGGTGTAAAAGGGCAATTAGCTCAACTTATGGCAGCTAGTAAATATTTTTCTAAAACAGGTTTAAATTATATAAGAGATAATAAAATACCAACTAAGTTTTTTGTTGCTGGTGCAGATACTATGATTCCTTTTCAACATCAAATTGATATTTATGAATATATAAAAAATGAAAATTGCGAATTAATAGTAATGGAAAATTCTGGGCATGATTTTGTTACTACTCATAAAGATCAAATTAAGAAAGTAGTAGAAGATTTTATTTTAAATAATAAAGGAAATGATTCTGAGAAAAATGAAATTTCTTATTATAAATCACCTAAGAAGAAAACCAATAAAGGTATTTTATTTTTTATAAGTACTCTTTTAGGTGGAATTTTATTATTTTTAGCAACGAGAAAGGGTAAAAAATAAGCTGATGAGGGGATTTGAACCCCAGACCTGCTGTTTACGAGACAGCTGCTCTACCACTGAGCTACACCAGCATATTCTCTATCACTATATCATAACTAATAGAGGTTTTTAATGTGTGATTTAAAAAAAATAATGATTTCATCAGATATGATTAATGGAACTAAATCTAAAATCGTATCTTCAGTTGATGAAATTATTCAAGAATGTTCAAAAAATGTAGGTGTAATATTAGAATTACCTTGGGAATCAGATATTAGTGGAACTTATTTGGATAAAATACAAGTAACTATTACTAAAGTTTGGAATCATAGAGTTTATTTTATAAATCCAATAAAAGTAACGGTACCTTTATTACCTTATGAAATAAGAATAGAACATAAAAAAGGGTTGCCAAGATTATTAGAAAAAGATAAAACAGAAAGTGTTAGTGTATTATATCTTAAAGAGCTTGAAAAACAAGGTAAAATAAGAGGTATAGTTACTGATAATTAATTTATTAAAAATTATTTATTTTAAAATCAGGTGAAAATTTAATAATATGAAAAAAAATATTCTTTTAAGTGTATTTACGGCTTCTTTTTTAGTATTAAATAATAATTTTTCTATAGGAGCAGTTAGAACTCCTAAAGAAGTAAAAAATGGAATGGTTGCTTCTGATCACTATTTGGCTTCACAAGCTGGTGCAGAAGTTCTAAAAAAAGGTGGAAATGCTTTTGATGCTGCTGTAGCAACTTCACTGGTTTTATCTGTGGTAAGAAATCAAAGTACTGGTATTGGTGGTGGAGGCTTTATGGTAATTCATACAGCTAAGGGTGAAGAAATAGTTATTGATTATAGAGAAACCGCTCCAAAAAAAGCATTTAAAGATATGTACTTAGATAAAAATAAAAAACCTATTCCAAAACTTAGTACTCAGGGATATAAAGCTGTTGCAGTACCTGGAAACTTAGCAGGTTTAGATTATGTTTTAAAAAAATATGGCACTAAAAAGTTAAATGAATTAATTGAACCTGCTATAAAATATGCAGAAAAAGGCTATTTGACAGATAAACATTTTTCAGAAGCTACTAAAACAGTTTTTGAAAGAGGTGCTGAAGAAGGAGTAAAAAAATATTATTTTAATAATCTAAAACCTAGAAATGTTAATGAAACTGTAAAAAATATAGAATTAGCCAATACTTTAAAATTAATTTCAAAAAATGGTATAAAAGAATTTTATTCTGGATCTATAGCACAAAAAATAGCAAAAGATATGTCTAATAATGGTGGGCTAATTACTTTAGAAGATTTAAAGAATTATAAACCCAAAATAAGAAAACCTATTAAGGGTAATTATAGAGGTTATGATATTGTTTCTATGCCCCCACCTAGTTCTGGTGGAACAGCTTTAATTGAGACTTTAAATATTTTAGAAAATTTTAATATAGGGTGGAATTCAACTGGTTTTGGTTCATCTAAACATGTTCATTTGGTTACAGAAGCTATGAAACATTCTTTTTCTGATAGAGCTGAATACATGGGAGATCCAGATTTTGTAAAAATACCTTTGAATGTATTAACTTCTAAAGAGCATGCAAAACAAATTGCTAAAACTATTGATTTTGATAAAACTAAAGATATTCAAGAATATGGTTCTAAAAAATATATTCCAGCTGATAGTGGAACAACTCATTATTCTGTAGTAGATAAATTTGGAAATATTGTAGCAGCAACAGAAACAGTTAATACTCTTTTTGGTTCTCAAGTAGTAATAAAAGATACTGGTATTTTGATGAATAATGAAATGGATGATTTTGTAGTTCAAACTGGTGTACCAAATGCTTTTGGTTTAATAGGAAATGATAATAATTCTATTCAACCAAACAAAAAACCTTTAAGTAGTATGACTCCTACAATTATTTTAAAAAATGGTAAGCCTTTTATGGCTGTAGGGGCTTCAGGAGGCCCTAGAATTATAACTGGAACTTTACATGCTATTATAAATGTAATAGATTTTGGTATGAATATAGAAGAAGCAGTTTCTTATCCAAGATTCCATCATCAATGGGCACCTAATAAATTATTTATAGAACAAGATATGCCAGAAGATGTAAGATTGGCTTTAAAAAATAAAGGTCATGAATTAACGATTGGTAAAGCTGAAAGTGCTGTACAAGCAATTCTTATAAAAGATGGAAATATTTCGGGTGCTTCAGACCCACGTAAAGGAGGTTTTCCAGAAGGTTATTAATGTCATTAGTAAATGTATTAAAACTAATCTTATTATCGATTATTTGGAGTTTGGGCTATGTTTTTATGAAAAATGTAGTTCCAAGTTTGGGCCCTATTTGGACAGCTGATCTTAGGTTTCTAATTGGTGGCTTAGTCCTTCTAACTTATTTAAAAATAAATAAATCTAATTTTAATTTTAGTGAAAATTGGAAAAAATATCTAATAATTGGTTTTTTAAATTTAGCTTTACCTATAGCTTTGGTCTCATTAAGCTTGATTTATATCCCTTTATCTTATGCAACTATAATTAATTCTTTAACACCACTTTTTAGTGTTTTATCTGGTTTTTTCTTATTAAAAGAAAGAATTACTCCTAATCAGGTAATAGGAATATTTTTGGGGTTTTTAGGTGTATTTTTTATTTCATCTAAATCTATTCATGCAGATAATTCTATGTTTTTAGTGGGTATTATTTGTTGTATTATAGCTTCAGCTTCTTTTGCTTTAGCAGGAACTTATATAAAACAAAAAGCTAAAGATATAAATTCTTATGCAATGGCTGCATGTTCTCAACTATTCGCAAGTTTAGTTCTTTTACCCTTGGGGGTAGTAAAATTACCAACTAAAATTTTTGAAACCTCTATTTTACTTAATTTATCTGCTTTGGGTATTATAGGTTCTGCTTTAGGATATATTATTTACTATAATTTAATAATGGAAATAGGCCCTTCAAAAGCTTTAACAATAATGTTTTTAATTCCTTTTTTTGGTATGATTTGGGGGAAATTATTTTTTGGGGAAATTATTACTTTAAAAATTATTTTAGGTTGTTTTTTGGTTTTATCAGGTACTTTTTTTGTAGTAAAGAAAAAGGCTTAGTTTATTAGTTTTTTTATCAATAATATTTAACTACAATAGCATTTGTAACAGGTCTATAATTACTAGTCATATTTTTACCATATATATACATTTCAGTAGAACCACCACCATCTAAAGCTAAAGCTTCTTTTGCTCCTAACTTTTTCATTATTTTTGCTAATTTATTAAAAGTTACCCTACCAGTAACACTCATCATAATAAATTTATTATTACCTGTAATTCCTACAGCAGAACGAGTATTAGGAGCTTTTATTGATGGCTGAAGTTTTTCTTTATAATATGTATTATAGATTTGACCATTTTTTAATAATTGAGGGCTTCCAGTAATTAAAGTTTTAACATTATTCCAAGGTTTTGGTAAAACAGAATTAATAAAAACTTGTGTTCCTATAGGATATTTATCTGCTATTTTAGAATCTGCTTTTGCTAAAGATAAAACAAAACCATCTTTAGGTATTCTACTATTATTCATTCCATAACCAGTAATTTTTCCATCTTTTACTATTATTTCTCTTCCACCCTTTGCTGTATTAGTTGTTGAACCAAAAAAAGGTGTATATAGTGTAATATGATTTCTACCTCTATATTGATTTATTCCATTAAGATTTAAATTAACACCTATTTCTGGAAGCATAGCAATATTTTTAATTTTAGGTATTCCAATTACTACTTTTTTATCTTCAGTTATTCCTAAGGATGTTCTTCTATGTCCAGAATCACTTATAACTACCCCATCAAGCATTAATAAACCAACTGCACCATGAATAGAGCTTCTAGAATGGAAAAAACTCCCATTAATAGCTGCAATAGCTTTTTCTCTTTTTGCTATAGTTGATACTACTTCTTTTTTATTTGTACTTTTTTTAGCTAAGCCTAATTCGATCACTATTCTAGGATTATTAAGATCTACTTTTATTACATGAGCATTAATTTTATTCCCACCTTCAAACTCTCTTATAAAGATATGTTCTACGGGGTCTTTTTTTGCTTTAGCTTCTAAATTAGTTATATTTAATGATAAAAATATCATTAAAAAACAAATAAAAAACCTAATTACTTTCATAAAAAACCTCTTAATTAGGAGTATATCGAATTTTATTTTTATCTGCTGTGATGTTATAACTTAGTTTTTAAACAGGTAAAATTTCTTCTTGGGGTTCTTTTTGTTCTTTTTCGGCTAAAAATTTTAATGATAAAGCAATAACTAATACTCCTAAAATAGCTCCTGTTATGTAAGGATAAGGATATCCAGCTACTTTAAAAATATAACCTCCCCATAAAGGTCCAAAAATTCTAGCAAAGCTTCCTAATGATTGAGATAAACCTAATGTTACTCCTGTCATTTCTTTTTTAGTTCTTTTTGTTATTAAACTGGTTAAACATGGATTCATTACGCTATTACCAAAAAAGATTGCTGCTGTTATTATTCCTACCCAAATTATATTAGGTGCAAAGGGTAAAGCTGCCATTCCTATTGTCATAAAAATGGAAGATATTACTAATAATTTTTTCTCACTATATCTTTTTGTTAGTTTATTTATCAAAAATCCTTGTACAAAAGCCGAACATATTCCAAAATAAGCAAAAACAAAAGCATTTTCTCTTTCTGTATAACCAAATTTTTTCTCTAAAAATAAAGCACAAGTAGCAAAAAGATTTGATATAGATAACATAGCTATAAATTGTATTAAAAATAACATAGCCATATCATAATCTTTAGTTATTTGTTTAAAATTTTTCCATATTTCAGATAGATTATTTCCAACTATTTGAAATACATTAATATCAGCTTTTTCTTCATTAGATACTTTTTTTTCTGTTTTATTAGATTCTGGTAAAAAATAAATTATCATTATAAAATTTATTAAAGAAAGAAAAGAAGCTAAATAACCAGGTGTACCATGTCCAGTACCTAAATTTGATAATAATCCTGTTACTGCTGGTCCAAAAACAAAGCCCAAACCAAAAGCAGCACCAACCATACCCAAAGCTTTAGCTCTATTTTCTACAGTAGTTATATCACTTATATAAGATTGAGCCACTCCTATTGTTGCTCCTGCTGCACCTGATAATATTCTTGAAATAAAAAGTACTGTTAAAGAATTAGCAAAGCCAAATAAAAAATAACCTACTACAGAACCTAATGATGTTAGTATCATAATTGGTTTTCTACCATGTTTATCAGACATTTTTCCCCAAATAGGGTTAAATAAAAACTGAGCTAAAGAGGTTGAAGCAATTAAAACTCCTATAATACCTTCATCTGCTCCAAATTGCTTTGCATAAAAAGGAAGTAAAGGTATAATTATGCCAAACCCAAATATATCTAAGAAAACAGTTAATAAAACTGTAATGAGTGCAAAATTTTTCATTATGGTTATTTTTTATAATAATGGTAAAATTGGCTAAAAAATTTTATTAGACAATCTTATTTAAATAATAATTAAAAAAACAAAATTTAAACTTATATATTAACTTACTTTAAGTTAAATAATGTGTATTTATTTAGATTTAACATCAAAATCTAAGGCTATTTCTTGTAATTTTTTTAATTGGTTACAAGATTGTTCTGCTAGTTCATACATATCATCAAGTTGTTTTTTAGTAAAAGGTTTTTCTTCTGCTGTTCCTTGTACTTCAACAATTTTTCCAGAACCAGTAATTACAAAGTTCATATCAACTTCTGCCGATGAATCTTCTACATAATTTAAGTCAGTTACATTCTCTCCTTTTACAATTCCTGTACTAACAGCAGATACAGAATCTATAAATGGGTTTTCTAACAAAATTCCTTTATTAATCATGTCTTTAAAAAGTATAGAAAGACTAACATAAGCACCTGTTATAGAAGCTGTTCTAGTGCCACCATCTGCTTGTAAAACATCACAATCCACAGTAATAGTATGTTTATTTAATTTTTTAGTATCTACAACAGCTCTTAAAGCTCTACCAATAAGTCTTTGAATTTCTTGAGTTCTTCCACCAACTTTTGATCTTTCTCTAGGTATTCTTTGATCAGAAGAACACGGTAACATAGAATATTCTGCAGTTACCCAACCTTCATCAGTATTAAGTAAAAATTGAGGTTGTTTTGCTTCAAAACTTGATACACAAAGTACTTTAGTATTACCAAATTCTATTAAAACAGATGAGTTTGTTTTATTTAAAAAATTAGTAGTTATTTTTATATTTCTTAATTCGTTATTGTTTCTGCCATCAAATCGCATTTTTTTACTCCATTTTTATTTTAGTTAGAAGTTAAGAGTGAGAAGATTTATTTTTCATCTTTTCACTCTTAACTTCTAACTTTTAACTAGTTACCCATAACACTCTCAATTTCTTCCACAGTTTTAGGAACTCTTTTTGATAAATTTTCATTACCATCTTTAGTAATTAAAATATCATCTTCAATTCTAATTCCTATTCCAATGTATTCTGGTGGAATTCCTTTTACACTTTCTTGAATATAAAGCCCAGGTTCTATGGTTAAAATCATTCCTTCTTCTAATACTCTAGATTCACCATTTACAAAGTATTTACCAGCATCATGAACATCCATTCCTAACCAATGACTAGTATTGTGCATATAAAAAGTTTTATATTTTTCATCTTTTATTAATTCTTCTACAGCTCCTTCTAAAAAGCCTAATTTTTTTAACCCTTCAGTTAATACTTCAACTGTTCTATTATGAATATCATGGAATTTAACACCTGGTTTAGCTAATTTTATAGCTTCTAATTGAGAATCTAAAACTACTTGATAAACTTCTTTTTGTTCTTTAGTAAATTTTCCACTTACTGGAATAGTTCTAGTAATATCACCACAATAATATTTATATTCAGCTCCAGCATCTATTAACAATAAATCTCCATTTTTTAATTCAGTATTATTTTCTGTATAGTGTAAAATAGTAGCGTTAATTCCTGTCCCTACAATAGAGTTATAAGCAACTCCATTTGCACCACTTTTTCTAAAAACATTTTCTATTAAAGATTCTACTTCATATTCATACATACCTGCTTTTACATTTTTCATAGCAGCAATATGAGCCTCTTGAGAAATAAAATTAGCTTGTTTCATTAGTTCAACTTCTTCTTCTTTTTTTATTAATCGCATTTCATGAGTAATAGTAGCTGTTTCAATAATAGCTGTAGGAGCATAATCCCCTTTTCTAACTCTTTTTCTTAATCCTGAAATCATTTTAATTATTTTTTCATCAAAATCTTCATAAGTTCCTAAGGTATAATATAAATTGTTTAAATTTTTCATTAAATCAGGGAGTTTTACATCTAATTCATCAATACTAAATGCAATATCAGCACCAAAATCTTTTACCGCACCTTCTATACCAGCTCTTCTTCCATCCCAAGTTTCTCTTTCAGGATCTCTAGGTCTTACAAATAAAATAAATTTATGTTCTGGATGTTCTGGTAAAAATACAGCAACACTATTTGGTTCTGTAAAACCTGTTAAATAATAAAAATCAGTATCAGGTCTATATTTATAATGTGTATCATTACTTCTTACGCTTTCATCAGGATTTCTAAAAATAGCAATTCCTGTTTTCATTTTAGATAAAAATTCATCTCTTCTTTTTTTAAACATAAAGTTTTTCCTGTTAAAATTAAAACATTTTTATATTATACAATATCTTAAAAAATTAAATTTAAAGCTGTTATTTCTATTAAAAATACTTTAAAATAATAAACAGTATAAATTTTTAGAGTAAACAGATAATATGTCTATTACATTTGATTTAAATGAAAAATCTGTTCTGAAATATAATGAAGCTAAAGATTTTTTTTCTTTGTATAAACAAAATTCTGATAAAGAAAATCTCATTAAAGCTGTTGATAAGTACTACGAATCAATAAAATTAAATCCACAGCAAGATAAAGCTTATATTGACTTAGCTTATATTTGTATCGTTTTAGAAAAATATCAAGAGGCTTATAATTTATTAAAAACTTCTTTAACTTATGCAAATTTTAACAATAACTCACTAAAAATGATAAAATACTTAAAAGAAAATAAACTTATATAATACTAAAATATTTTTTTAAAATATTATCTAATTCCTCTAATTTAACTGGTTTTGAAAGATAATCATTCATACCCGAATTAATGCATAATTCTTTATCTTCTGACATTGCATTTGCTGTTAAAGCTACTATAGGTATTTCTTTATTTATTTTTCTTAACTCTATTGTCGCTTCAATTCCATTCATTTCAGGCATTTGAACATCCATAAATATAATATCATAGCTTTTTTCTTTTATTTTTTTTAATACATCTAAGCCATTTATTGCAATATCGACTTTTAAGCCCAATTTCTTTATCAAAGTAATAATAACTTTTTGATTTATTTGATTATCCTCTGCAACTAAAATATTTAATTCTTTTGTTACTAAATTAGGATATTTAATCTTATTTTCTGTAATTAAATTATTATTAGTACTAAAAGACATTATAGAGTTAAATAATTTGTTATTTAATATAGGATATATAATATATTTACTAGTAGGTTCTTTTGTTATATCATTAAATTGAACTATTGAAGTATTATCTACATAATTTTGTTTTTTTATAAAAATAACATTCGTTTTTTTTGAATAATCCATATTTTCATAATCAGATATTATTATATCTGGTATTTCATTTTCATTAATTAAATTTAAACCCATATTATTTAGTTTAAGCTTAGTTATTTCTTTAATTTTTATATTTTGAATAAAAACTTGAATATTAAATTTATTATTTATTTTTTCATATATAGGTTTTAACTCTTCTATTTTACTTTGTATTGTAAAAGTAAAAGTACTACCTTTATTAAGAGTACTATCAAAATTAATAGTTCCACCTAATAATTCAATAATATTTTTAGATATAACTAAACCTAATCCAGTTCCAGAATATTTTCTTGATAAAGAGGAGTCTAATTGAGTAAATGGTTTAAATATTTTATCTTTTTTATCTTCTGGTATTCCTATACCAGTATCTGATATTATAAACTCTAAAGTATATAATTCATTTTTATTATTATTAGAGAATACTTCAGAGCTATGCTCTGGGGTTTCAGCCGAGCCCACGATCTCTTTCTCCTGCTGGGTTGATACCCCGTAGGAGGTCTTAAAGTCATTTTTTAATTTAACAAAAAGAATTATTTCTCCTTTTTCTGTAAATTTTATAGCATTGCTTATAATATTAGATAAAACTTGTTTTATTCTCAAATAATCAGAGTAAATTATTTTAGGTACATCTGGCTCAAAGTAATAATCTAATTCTATATTTTTTTGAGCTGCATTATAACTAAATAAGGAAATAACTTCTTCTACACAATTTAATAAATCCATATTTTTATATTCTATTTGTAGTTTAGAGGATTCCATTTTAGAAAAATCAAGAATTTCATTAATAATTTGCATTAAATTATTTCCACTAATTTTAATTGTTTCTAAAAAATCTTTTTGCTCATTATTAATATTAGTATTTAACATTAATTCGGTCATGCCTATAATACCATTCATAGGAGTTCTAATTTCATGACTCATAGTTGCAATAAAATCTGATTTTATTTTTAAACCAGCATGAGCTTCTTTTTCTGCCATTTTAAAAGAATCTGCAAAACGATAAGCTAATACTAGAGATTGAAATAAAAAGAAAGAAATAGTACCTATAAAATATAAAAGACTATAATAAGATAAAACCATGAAATAATTTAATATATTAAATATTCCTACAGATAAAAAAGAAATAGAGCCTATTAAAGAGAAAAAAGCTCCTTTTTCTTTATCTAAAGTAGCTTTAGTAAAAATTATAAAAGTATAGATTATATTTAAAATCATTAAAACAAAAAAAAGTTCAACTTCCTGTGTATAAATATAGGGTGGAAATAAAACAGATATACATAAAATTGTGTTTATAATAATATTAAATTTTACAAAATAATCCGAAGTTTGCTTTGGGTATAACTCTTTAGTAAATAAAATAAAAAAAGTAGAACTAAGGTATAAAGTAAGGTATTCTAAAGATAAATTTATGAAAAAATAGTTTTTTTGTAATAAATTATGTATTAGATAAAAATATGTTCCAAAAATGCGATATGAATATGTTAAGCAAAATAAGAAAAAATATAAAATATATTTTTCTCTTTTTCCAAATAAATACAAACCAAAACATAAAACTCCACCCATTAGAAGTATTCCAGTTAAAGTAAATACTTTAGTTATTTCAAATTCTCTTTCTCTAGTAATATATTCATCGAGTCCTAGAACAATAGGTTTATTTCCACCACCTTTAATATGATTAAAATTAGCTATTTCTATCACTAATTCATTATTGCCTTTTAAAAGTTCTATTCTTTGGTTTTTTGGTAACCAAAAAGGAATATTATTAACCTTATCCTTTGCAATAACACCATTTTCAGATATTATTTTCCCATTTAACCATAACCTATAAGAAGTATAAAAATCAGGTATTTGTAACGATAAATTATTGTAGTTTTTATTTGTTTTTAAATTTAGTTTATAACTAGCAAAACCATATGAATCAAGTTTTTTATTATCTATTTCATATTTAGTCCATATAGAAGGGAATATTACTATTTTATCAGGATTTATATTTTTTATTTTATCAGTTAAAATAAATTTTTCCCAATAAAACTCCCATTCTCCTTTTAATTCTATATTACCGTTTTTTTCAAAATCCCAATTAGAAATATCAAAATAACTTTCTTTAGTTTGGTAGTTAGTTTTTAGATTTTTTAAAGTAAAACTTGGTAAGAACAATATTAATAAGCTAATAATTATAATTCTTATATACATTTAAAACAAATATTTTAATAACTAAAATAATATTATAAATAAAATAACTTGTTATAGTTGCTTCTTTTAAACTTATTTGAAAAAGTTATTATTTATAAACTAATTAAAAATTTCTATTTGTTCATTTACTTTATCCAAATAATCTTTGGTTTCTTTAGTAGAATTATTATCATCATATAGATTTGAAAGATATAATTTCATAGTCGTATTTGCAATTATTTTAGCTTCTTCTTTAGTATATAAATTAGATTTAGAAAGTTGCTCTTCTAATTCTATTTTTTTATCAGAAACTTTTTGTATAAAATTCTTTTTAGCTTCTCCACTATTTAACTCAGAAATTTTTATATCTAAAGGTTTAATATCATTAATTATTTTTTGCGTAACTAAGTTTTCAGTTATTGTTTTAATTTCTTCTTGACTAAAAGTTTTAGTAGGATTTTTTTCATTAAACTCTAATAGGGTTTTATTTAATTCTTGTGTATAAACTCCTATTTTACTACTATCTGAATGAATAATTTCTTTAGTTATTATTTTAGCTTTTTCATTATTTAAAAAATCAGTTATCTTTTTATCTTTTTCATAATTTGGATAAATAGCTTTTAATTTTTCTTCTAATTTTTCATGTTTATCCATACTTTTTTTAGAGCTTGTTTTATCAAAATCTTTATAATAATCTTCAAAATCTTTTTGGAGTTCTTTATACTCTTTAGATTCTTTATCAACTTTTAAATTAAGTGATTTTAGTTTTTTATCTGCTACTATTTGATCTGGTTCAATTTCTTTCTTTTTTAATTTATTCGAAATAAAATCTGTTGCAGTATTTACTGCTTTTACCATTATATCTCCAGCTAATTTTAATTCATCTTTTTGGCTAGGAGTAGGATTATTTATATCAATATGTCTTAGTTTTGCATATACATTTATACCCAAACTAGACGCTGCTTTATCAGAAATATTTGAAGTGGCTACAGTTCTTATTTTAGCCAAAACATTACTAAAATCCTTTAAAGTATTCTTGCTACTAGCTCCTGCTAACCCTTTTAATAATTTATTAAGTTCTTGATCTTCTCCTGCTAAATTTTCAGTTACTTTATCAACTACAACTCCTTTTACCTTATCTTTAACAAAATCTTTACCAGCATCTATTCCTTTATACATATTTCTTTTAAAGAAACCAGCATTGTCTATTTTATATTGTTTGGCAATTTCTTTTGCTCTTTTTTCTACAAAAGAATTCATTTTTTTACTAGCTTTTTCCCATTCACCAAAAGCTTCTAATTTTTTAGCTTTTGAGGCTTCAAAAACTTTTTCAGCATTATTTATAGCTCTTATTTCATTTTGTAAGGCTTCACCTGTTTTTCCTGCACTTTTAGCTAGCTCTAAAGCATTTTTAGCTTCTTCTAAGCCAACTTTAGCAGCTTGTAATGCTGTTTCAGCTGTTTTTAGTTCATTTACTTTTTCAGCAACTTTTAGAACTGTTGCAGTTTCTCTTACTTCGTTTGCTAAGGCTAAAACTGTTCCTGCACCTGCTGTTGCAACTTCTATAATGGCAGTTTCTACAATAAGTTCTAAAGTATCTGGATTATCTATAAAAGCTCCAATATCATTTATTGTATTATCAAACCACTCTACACCAGTATTAATAGCTAATTTATGAGGATCAATACCAAACATTTCTGTTAATCTTCTATTGCTATATTTACCATCCATTTTATAAATATCTTCTATATTTTGTAAAGAACCTCCATTTAATAAAGATTGATTATAATAACTGGTATTTTTTTCATTACTCTTAATAGAATTATTTTCGGAAACACCTCCATTTTTTACAAAATTTTCTAGTGTTTGATCTAATTTTTTATCAGTTAAAAATAACTTATTAAAACTTTCATTATTAGTAGGATATTTATTTATAGAGTCATTAAAGTAGTTTTTGTTTTCTTTTAGAATAATGGAAGCTGTGTGCTCATCTTTAAAAACAGTATTATCTTTATCATATAACTTTTTAGCATCTATTCTTTCTTTCAAAGCAGATATAAATTCTAAAGAATCATGGTTCTGATAATTTTCCGAAAATAGTTTTGTTTGTAATATTTCAGAATGGTATTTAGCAGAAATAGAGTATAAATTATTATCTAATTTATCAGTGTCATAACTCCCATCTCCATTAAAAACATTAGCCCAAAAAGCAAAAATACTATGTTCATCTTTTTTATCTTTAACTTGATTAATTTGGTATCTATACAAAGCTACAGTATTAATTCTTTCTTTTTCTAAATTGATAGAATGTTCTTTCAAATCTGATATTAACTCTTTGCTGAGCCTATCGTAGTTTTCCTTTGTAGAATACGCTAATTTAGCTCCTTCACTTTTTAAAGTATAATTTTTTAAATTTTTTATTTCTTCATTTATAAGTTTTAATTCTTCAGGCGAAGCTTTAATTGCTTTTTTTTCTAATTCAATTACTTTTTTATTAACTTCTTCTAATTCAAGATTTTTTACTTTATCTGCTTCTAAAATACTTATTTTTTGTAGATTACTAGCTGCTTTTATACTATCATATTTATTTTCGTCAAGAGTTTTATTTGTAAAAACCATATTTCTTTTTATTGCACTAGAAATAGCCTTAGTAGAATTCATGGCAATTTCATCATGTAGCAATCTTTTTAAATCATTATTAGAAAAATTTTCATTACCTATTTTATAGGTATTTGGTAAATCATCAATTAATTTACTACTACTTTTAAATAATTTAACAGATTTTTCTGGATGATTATCTGCAATATTTAACGCTATAGAATTACCTGTTTTAATATAATTAATAGTTAAGTTATTTAGGTCTTTTTCATTATAAAGATCATTATTTTTATCAAAGTTTTTAATACTTTCCTTTTTTATTTGATTTAAAATTTTTTCAGATTTTTCTAATGTTAATAAAGCCTCTTGATCATAGACTTGCTTAAATCCTGATTGTAAATCTAAAATCTCATCATTTATTTCATTTTTAGCTTTTTTATTTATTTCTTCATCAGATAAATTTTTAGATTTATCTAAAACAGATAAAAATCTATCTTCAAAGTATTTTTCCTTTCTAAATTCTATTTTCATATTTCTATTTGGCTCAGTATCTGCAAATGTATAAATATTAGATAATTCAGCTTTTTTATTTGCTAATTGTGTATATTTATTCGCATTATAAATTTGAAATTCTCTACTATTTTTAGTCCAATCTGGTAATTTATCTAATAAATTCTCTTGTTTTTCTACATGACTTTGTATTCCTTTTTCTAAAGTTTCTAAATCAGTATTACCTTTAATAGCTTTATTTAGTAAAGTATAATTATCAGAATAATTTTTACCTTCTTTTTCAGATATTTTTAAATTACTTTTACTTTCATAAATAGAATTTTTAAAATATTCTTTTTGAGTATCAATATTACCAATAGTTGTATTTATATTTAATGATTTATATTTTTCTTTATCGGATTCTATTTCTTTTAATAAATTCTCTTTATTTTTTTCAGATTCTTTTTTTAAAAGATTTGTCACTGGATCTACTCCAACATAAGATACAGCTCTTACTTTAACACTCTCTAATGTCTCATCTATTTTTTTTATTTCAGATTCTTTTTTTAAAATATCTAGGTTTAATTTAGAGCCTTTAACAAATTTATCCAAACCTTTATCTGTTATTTCTGTAATATCTTTATTTGAACCATTTAATTCTTTATGCTTATTATATAAAACTAAAATTTCTTTATTATTTTGATCTATAATTTTATGTTTATCTGCAATATTTTTATTTAATTTATTTATTTTATTATTTAAATCTTCTCTAATATTCTCTATAATCTTTTCTTTTGAATCAGGTAATCCTTTTAGTTTTTTTATTTTATCCTCTAATTCATCCTGAAATTTAGATATTTCATCAACATTTTTACTTCTTTCTTCTATTAATTGATCAAATTTTGTTTTATTTTTCGGATCAGAACTAGGTGCTGTTTGTTTATATTCTTCTTCTTCAGATTTTACTTTATCATTTAAACTATCTAACTCATTTTTAGCTTTCATATCAGAAATAACAATATTAGTTTGTTCTTCTTGAATATTTCTAGCATTATTTTCTAGTAAATCTATCTTTTGAACTTTATTAAAATAAGCTTCTTTTTCTTCTATTGTTTTAGGTTCAATTTCACCTTCGTTTTTTAGTTCTGTTTGTAAAATTTTTGATTGCTCATTTAAAGTTTTTAAAAGTGTTTCCCCTTCATTATGATAATTAATTATTATATTTTCTTGTTCATTATTAAATTTGCTTTCTGAAAAAAGCTTTTTATCTTCTTTATTAGGTATAAAAATACCTTTATTATATTTAATTCCTAAATTATTCAGTTTATTTATATCATTATCTCTAATTATTTGGCTGGTATCTAACTTATTTTGAAAATACTCATTTCTTAATAATAATTTTTCATTATATTCCTTTTTTTCTGATGAATTATTTATAGGTTTATTAAATTCTGGATTATAATTTTCTACTTTTTTATTATAATCTTTAGCTTTTGAAATATATTCTTCTGTACTTGTTTTATCTTTTACAGATAAATTTTCATTTATTGATATTTTTGCTAAAACTAAATTATTTCTACTAGCTGTATTATTAACAACTGTTGCCATATTCTTTTCAGATAAAGGAACTTTCAAACCAGCTTTTTCTCTATTAGAAATTAGTTTAGATAATAAATTAGAATCATGTTCTATATCTTTATTTACAGTTTTTATATGTAATTTTATAAAATTATATTGTCTTTTCAATTCAATTAAATTTTTATTTTCTTCATCTAATTTTTTAGGTTCATTTTTTAATTGTTCTAGTTTTTTTTCAGATAAGCTTATTTCTTTATCTAGTGATTCTAACTTTTTTTGTGATTGAGATATTTCCTTTTTACTATATAAAACTCTAGTTTTCATAGCATTATTACTAATTATTTTATATTTTTCTAATAAATCATTTTTTTCAGAAATATTTTGTTGTTTTTGATTATCCAAAGTACTAATTTTATTATTTAATTTATTTATTTCTTCAGGATTTGTTAAACTTTGCAAATTAGAATTTAGTATTTCTAATTTTTTATCAGTATCTAAAATATTTTTATCTAAAAAACTTTTTCTCACATTATTAAGCTCTATCATAGTATTTAGAGCAGACCATTCTCCAGTATTATTTAATAAGTTTAAGGTATTTTTTATAGATTCAGGTATTTTACTAATATCTTTATCACCATTAATCATATAAATAGCTAAGTCTTCTTTTGAAACCCCTAAAAAATTAAGCGATTTACCTGTATCTTTATTAGCATCTATATTTTTTAATAACTCATCTATACTTTTATTTTCTTTTCTTAGATTATCTAATAATTGCAATGGAGTCTCTTTTATGCTTTCCATTAATTTTTCATTAGAAATTCCATCTGGTTCTAAAAATTCTAATTTTAAAAAACTATCTCTTATTGAATTTCCTTCTTGTGATGTTATTTGGCTTTTTAATTTATCTATAAATTCTTTTCCTTCTTTAGAGGATAAATCTAATTTTAAGTAATTATTATCTTTTACTTTTAAAAATACAGTACTTTCTAATTTTTGTGATATTTCACTATTTAATGTTTTTGTATTAGTTAGATCTATTACATTATCTTGATTATTGTTTTTATCATTGATATCTTTTTTATCAAAGTCTTTAAAAATAAATTTTGATATTGAAGCACCTGTATTTATACACATAGATAATTATCCTAAAAACTTATAGACTAATATTTATTTTAGATAATTATCCCAAAAACTTTCTTTTTTGTTTAAAAACAATAAAAAAGAGGTAATTAAACATTACCTCTTTTTTTCTTAACGGAGGACACAGGATTCGAACCCGCAAGCCCTTCCGGGCCAACCGCTTTCAAGGCGGCTTCCTCACCACCCGGACATCCTCCAAAGATGTATAAAATATAACATAGATCTTACCCAGATGGCAAGACCTATCTTAGTAATTTGTATTAATAACTATGAAGTTTAGCTATTGGAGCTCTCTCTCTTCCTAAAGTCCAAATAGTTTCTAAATCTGGAGAATCCATAAAATCTTCATTCTCAATCATTTCCCAACCTAATTTAACTTTATGAGGATAAATTCTTGGTTTATTAGTCATAGAAGTAATAGATCTAAAAGCGAGCTCTGTACAATAAAAAGCATTATCAGAATTCATTAAGAATAAAGAATCATAAGGTTTACCTATTTGCTTATTAGCAAACTCTAATTCCTTTTTTATATCATCAGGAGTAGCATTTTTAGCTCTTAATGCTACTATTTTATCTCTTTCACTTCTAGCAAAATAAGTTTTTAAAGGTTCTTTTACTACTCCCCAGAATTTTGGATTTTGGCTAGCTAAAGAGTGTATTATTATTCCATTTCCTTCATAAACAATTGCATGAACAAAAGAAGAATCATTTCCACAAAGTATTAAATCACCTGGTTTTAATTTAGCTAATAATTCATTAGCTTGAGAATCATTTATTCTGGCTAAGTTATCTACTGTTCCAGGTTTAGCAAATTTCTTTTTAACTATAATTTTGCTAAGACCATAAACTATTTTTTTAGCTATATCACTTCTATTTAATATATTAAAAATAACTCCACCTTTAAATTCTGGTGTTATTAAATCATTTTTATAACTATCTACTTCTGTATCATCTGCAAATCTAGATTGAAATATTTGTTTAGCTGTTTTTTCTATATCTTTTTGATTATCCAAAACAATTTTTTCAATTTCTTTATCACTTAATTTAGAAACATCATTTGCTGCAAGGGCTTCTAAAGAAGTTGAATCAGTTGGTTCTAAATTATCAACCATTTCGCTTCTAGAACAAGATGATAAAATAACACTAGTTGCTAATATAGATAGAAATACTTTTTTCATTTTAATTTTTTCCTTAATAAATTAAAAATATTAATAAAATAATGAGTCGTTTTTTATTAGTAATGATATTATAACACGTATTAACTCTTAATAAGTATGTTTTTTACCAATAGGAGCTCTTTGTCTTCCCAAAGTCCAAACTGTGTCAAAATCTGGAGAATCCATAAAATCATCATTGGTAACTATTTTCCAACCATATTTTTCATCATGAGGAAAAACTCTAGGTGGATTATTCATAGCTAAAACTGATTTATAGCCTAATTCAGTACAATAAAATCTATCGTCTGAACCGTATAACAACATAGAATCATAAGGTTTACCTATTTGATTTTTAGCAAATTCGATTTCTTTTTTAATATCTTCTGCTGTTTTATTTTTAGCTCTTAAAACTACAAATTTATCTCTTTCACTTCTAGCAACATAATCTTTTAAAGATTCTCTTACTACACCCCAGAATTTAGGATCTATACTAGCTAAAGAGTGTACTATCATACCATTTCCTTCATAAACTATAGTATGTATAAAAGAATCGTCATTTCCACAAAGTATTATATCTCCAGATTTTAATTTAGCTAATAACTCATTTATTTGAGATTCATTTATTCTTGGTAAATTATCAGGAACTCCATGTTTAGCAAATTCTTTTTTTATAAATTCATCGCTATATGGATAAAGCTGAGTTTTATCAAAACTATTATTATTTAATAAATTAAAAGCTTCTTTTAGATCAAGGTTAGCTGGAATAGGAGGTAAATCATTTTTTAATGATTTAGATTTTAAACCATCTGCAAACTTTTCTGTAAAAAGAGCTTTTGTTACCTTTTGAATATTTTTATTGGTATCTTCAGATAATTTTTTAGAAGAAGTGTTTTTGTATATTTCTGTTTGTTCTAAATTATTTTCTATATTATTTGTAGAACATGAAATTAATAAAGAAGAAACAAAAAGTATGGATATTATTTTTTTCATTTAATTTTATTCCTTTTAAATAATAATAAATGAATCATAAATGGAAATATTACTCCTATTTATGATTCACGATTCGCTAATTACCAATTATTGTTATTATTTTGATAAGGGTTAGATCTAGCTATATCTCTCATTCTATCTAAGGTAGCAGGAGATAAATATTGGAATTTAGCATATTCGCTATCTTTTCCATCGCCTAAGCCACTAACAACACTTTTCATCATTTTCACATTATTTTCTGCATCCCAATCACTCTTAGAGGTTTGATCTATAAACTTTTTGATATCGTCTAATTTTACGCTACCATCTTGTTTATTATAGCTTCTTATCATTGCACTAAGAACTTTTGCTGCAGCACCTGAATCATTTACTAATTCTCCTGCATTAATATTTTTAGAAATAGTTACTAATTGAGAATCAGAAAGATTTTGAGATTTAACTGTTTCTATAACTACACTCTTACCAGATTTTTTAAGTAATTCTGCAACTTTAGCACTTTCTTGATTGGTATCAAGAATATTTTTAATAACTTTTGCTTTATCTCCTTTACTTAAACTATCTATATTTACCGCTTGACCACTATTGTAGTATTGAGAAATAGTACCTAAAAATTGATCTTTTTCACCTTGTTTACCATTTTTCTCGAGATATCTAGATACATCTTGAACTTCATATCTTGATAATGATGGTAATACTTCTTTAGGTGCTTCCCCATTCATAACTCCTCTTATCATTGTAAGTGCGGCTTCTCTTTCACTTCCGATTCTATCAGAACCAATAGAGAATTTTAAACCTTGAGTATATGTTTTTGTATCTATTTTATGGTCTTCCATTTTTCCAGAAACTGGTTTTGCTAATTCACCACTATTTTTAACATCTTTACTGATATCAGTAACGCTACTAATTCTTTGATACATTGTTTTAGCTATATCAACATTGAATTTATCAGCGTCACTTGGTTTTTTGAAGTCAACATCTTTTGTTAAAATATTCATAGCTTCAGCTTGATCTTTGGCATTTATTTTAGACATAGCTTCATTTAACAAACCTTGTTTTGCAAGTAGTTGGAATATAGATTTTGTGCCTTCTTTATTTTCTAAGTTCCAAAAACCATTTCCTATTACATCGTGCAGAGCTTCTTTTGTTGTAGGTAAGTTAGATTTATTAGTTTCTCTTACTTTATGAGAATCAATAGATTTACCTAAATCATTTTTAAAAGCTCCATCTGGTAAGCTATTGTGTAAATCTTTAGCTAATTTAGCATCTTCAGGTGACCAATCAGTTTTTCCTTTTAAGGCATTTATTTGATCTATTTTTGCACCTGTTTCATCTAGTTTAGTTATAGCTTTATTCTTTGTATCTACTACTTCTGGATTATCTTTAACTTGAGGGAAGGTATTATCTAAAGCATTTATTTTTTGTTTTCCTTCATCAAGTTTAGATTTATCTCCAGAAATAAGAGCATTTTTAGATGCTTCATCTGCTAAGCAGTTTATTTCACTTATGCAACCTTGTTTAGATGTTTCTAATTCACCTTTTAGAGTAGATATTGCTTCTTTAACTCTTCCAGTTGCTTCTTTATTAGCGTTTACAGCTTGATCGTTATTTTTTAAGTTATCTGGTAATTTTTTGAAAGAATCATCTAATTTACCTAATGATTCTTCTAAAGATTTCATTTCTTTAGGATTTGTTCCTGCTAAAATTCCATTTACATCATTGAAGTAGTTATTTAAACCTTCTTTTGTTGAAGTATATTCTTGATTTAAACGAACTCTTTCATTAAGTACTGTTTTCATTTGTTCAACTTGAGGATCTTTACCCATTAAGCCTAACATTTGACTTATTTTACCCATGTCATCAGCTGTTTTGACTTGGTTTATTTGCCCAGAAATATGATTTTTGGTTTTAAAATATGTTTCAGGACCAAATTGATTATCTTTTTTAGCTCCAATAGTATTTTGTAAATCTTCTACTTTACCTGCTCCCATAGCTTTTAATAAAGCTGAAATTTTATTTTGAGATATTACAGGTACTTTTTTAGTTGATTTTTCATCAAAAGCTGTTGTAACAGAGCTATTTACTTCAGAGTTGTAACCTTTCCACTCAGATGTTTGTAGTTCTGGTAGTTTAGGTTCTTCTAATTTAAAGCTTAAAGCTGGTTTGCCATCAAAAAATGAACTTACCTGATTTGTAATTGCTTTAGGCTCTACGGCTGGTTTTACTTCTTCTTTAGGGGCATCAAATGATACTCCATTACTAGGAACAGAACCTTTTTCAACATTAGTTGTTAAATCAGATTTTAAACCTTCTGCAAAATTTTTGTCTGCAACTGCTGCATCATCTTTTTTAGGTGCTACTTCACCATTTGTTTTTTGAGCCTCTGTTACAGGTTTAGTAGTATCCACAGGCTTAAACTGAATACTTCTAGGTACTTCTATTGACATAAAAACCTCTAAAATATTTAATACAAAATACTCTCTATATTATTATCTGAACTTAATTATTTTTCTTGCTAAAAGTTATATAAAAAATAACCTCAAGTTAACTATTTTTTAACTTTTAACTTATTAAAACTAATATAAATTATAAAACATAAAAAAGTAATTTAAAAACAATTTAGAAAAAATAATACTTTCAATAAAAATAAAATTGATATAAAATATTTACTGTTTATTTGTATTCTATAATTCTTTAATGAAAAAAATATTTAAAATTTTAATCTCTTTATCTTTATTAGTTTCTACTTTTTCATGTGGAGAAGAAGGTTCTGAAGTTATCGGAAGAATAAAAGCTTTTGAACATTTAGGCTTTAAATGTTGGGTTTTAGAAGATTTACAAAATAATCATTATTATGAGCTCGTTTCTAATGATGAACTTTTACTTCAGGAAGGTAAAAAAGTTAGAATAAGAATTAAAGAAGCTAATGATTCAAAAACTATATGTAATGTTGGAGATAAAGTAAAAGTTTTATCTTATAGATTTTTACAATAATTATACTAAATAAAAATACAGTTTAATTCAATAATATAAAATGATTTTAGAGATACAAAAAGATAAAAAAGAATTAATTGGTGAAATTAATTTGGTTTCTTCAAAAAGTGAATGTAATAGAGCTTTAATAATACAAAGTTTATGCAAAGGTGACATAGGAATACAAAATATTTCTTTTTCAGATGATTCAATGTTACTAATAGAACTCTTAGGTTCAGATAAAAAAATACTAGATGTTAAAAATGCTGGAACTGTTATGAGGTTTCTAACAGCTTTTTTTGCTATTAAAAATAAAGAGAAAATATTAACAGGCTCTTCTAGAATGAAAGAAAGACCCATAAAAGAATTAGTAGACACTTTAATTAAATTAGGTGCTTATATAAAATATGAAGGAAAAGAAGGTTTTCCTCCTATTCATATAAAAAAAGCAAAACCTAAAATACAAGGAGGAGAAGTATCGATAAAAGGGAATATAAGTAGTCAATATATTACAGCTCTTTTGCTTATTGCTCCATTATTAGAAAAAGGTTTGATTTTAAATATAGAAGGCGAAATTACTTCAAAACCATATATAGATATGACTTTAAAGTTAATGAGTGAATTTGGTATAAAATACCAATTTGAAAATTCTAAAATAATAATAGACCCTCAAGAATATCAAGAAAATGATTTTACAGTAGAATCTGATTGGAGCTCAGCTTCTTATTGGTATGCTTTAGCTGCTTTATCTGATAAAGTTGATTTAATTATTCCATTTCTAAAAAAGGATAGTTTACAAGGTGATTCTGTTGTAGCTAAAATAATGGAAGATTTTGGAGTTAGAACTGAATATTTGGATAATAAAATAAGATTGTCTAAAACCAATAATAAAATAGAGTATTTTAATTACGACTTTAAAAAATGTCCAGATTTAGCACAAACATTTGCCTTTTTATGTGCGGCTTTAAAAATAGAAGCAAAACTTACTGGTTTGGCAACGCTCAGAATAAAAGAAACCGATCGAATAAAAGCATTAGCAAATGAAATTACTAAACTAGGTACTAAAGTTATAGAAGGAGAAGACTACTTAGAAATTTATTCAAATGAAAATAATCTTAACCTAAATAACACTTTTTCTAGTTATGAAGATCATAGAATGGTATTATCTGCTTCAATGCTCTCTATGCTAGGTGTAGTTAATATTTCAGATTATAAATGTATATCTAAATCTTACCCTAATTTTTTAGAAGATTTAAAATCAGTTTATTTTAATATTAAAGAATATTAAAATTTAGATTTAGATACAAAGATTTATATTTACTATTTTTTTATTTTATGTTAAGATTTTCATAATATAAAACTTTAATTAGTTATATCAAAATACGGAAGGTCGTAACAAAATGAGTAAATTATTAAAAAAAGTAGCGTCTTTAACACTCGCTGCAACACTTATGGGTTCAGTTTTTGCATGTAATGCTCCACAATCAACTGACTCATTATCAGCTGACAACGTAGAAGCACAAGCAGTAAAAAAAGCTGGTCAAAAAAAATGGACACTTTTAGTTTATTTAGCTGCTGATAATAACCTTTATCCATTCGGCTTAAAAGATATGGCTGAAATGGCTTATGGTTATACAAATACTAATGATGTTAACATTGTAGTTCTTTTTGATGGAGCTAAAAATGGTGATTCAGCTATTTATGAAATAACACATAGCGATAAAAAACCATCTGCTCCTAGTACAAGTGCAAACCCTATTACTTCTAAAAAAGTAACAGGTCATAATGTATTTACTGGTACAGAAGTTGATTCTGGTAGTAAAGATCTTTTTGCTAAATTTATGGATTGGGGAACCAAAACATACCCAGCAGATCATACTGGTGTAGTAGTTTGGAATCATGGAAGCGGTATGTTCAGAGGACAACCTAAAGAGTTAAAAAATCTTAAAGCTATGAGTTCTAATGAATCAATTATTCAAAAAGGTTTTGCTTGGGATGATAACGGAAGCCACATGAATACAAAAGATTTAGAGCCTGCTTTTGCATTAGCTATGAAAAATACTGGTAAAAAATTAGATGTTCTTGATTTTGATGCTTGTTTAATGGCTCACGTTGAAATTGCTTATCACATAAAAGATCAAGTTGATTTCTTAGTAGCTTCAGAAAAAACCGAAGCTGGTGATGGAAATGATTATATTGGAATAGGACAAGACTTAAGCAAAAATCCTGGAATGTCAGGAAAAGAATTCGCTAAAGCTATGGTTAAAGGTTGGGATAAATCTTATAAACCAGGTGGAAACCAATACAGTGGTAGAAAAGAAGAATATACATTATCTGCAACTGATACAGCTTTAGTAGGAAGTTCTTTAGCTCCAGCTATAAATGCACTCGGAACAGCATTAGCTCCAAACCCTTCAGTAGCTAAACATGCTCAATCTACAGCTGCTACCTATGATGGTGATCCAGAACCAAGAGATTTAGGAGATTTTGTAAGCATACTTTCTAAAGATACTTCTGGTGATGTAAAAGCTAAAGCTGACGCAGTTTCTAAAGCATTAAAAGATGCTGTAGTAGAAGAAGCTCATACAGATAAACCAAGTTCTCTTGAAGGTGGTTTAGAGTCTTCAACTGGTTTAGTTATATACTTACCAGGACCTGGTGATAGATTAAGAACTCAATACTTTGATCCATCATTCAACAAATTTGCTGACCAAGCTGGTTGGGCAGATTTCTTAAAGAAATTTACAGCTTCTTCTAAAAAATAGTTAGAACTTTAAGTTTATAAAATAACGACCTTTCTAAAAAACTCCTAAAAATTTAGGAGTTTTTTTTATTTTAAATTGTAAAGTTTTATTACTAAAATGGAACTTTTAAAGTAAATTTTACGTCTTTAAGATAAAGAAGAGTTTTTAGATATATCCTAAAAATCTTTTTATGAATTCATAAAAAGATTTTTAAGTACCAAATATATTATATCTTAATTCTTTTCAAAGGAGAATCAAAGAAAGGGGAAAAAAAATTATACAAAAGGTGGTTTTATACCAAAGAAAGGAGATATTATAGAAAGGAGACCTTAATAAACAAAAATCTTTTTAAAAAGATTTTTGTTTATTAAAAAAAATAGTATAATTACTTTTATATTATTTTTTTATGTTAATAAAAAATGGAAGCAAATATAAAATTAGGCGAGCTAATAAAGTTTATTAGAGAAAAAAGATTAAATTTAACACAAAAAGAGTTAAGTGAAAAACTAGATGTAACTGTTGTTTATATATCCTATTTAGAAAAAGCCAAAAGACCCCCTTCAAAAGATTTATTAAAGGAAATATATGCTTTACTTGATGAAGATGTTCCGGATGAAACTTGGCAGTTATTGCAAGAAGTAAAAATAAATAAGAAAAAAGAAAAAATTAATGTTTCACCTATAGATCTAATTTATGATCTAAAAGAAAAAAATTTATATAAATACCCTCTTATGAAGAAAAAATTAAAAGAGGATCCTCAAAATATTACTCTTATGTATGGGATTATAAGAATTTTAATAGATGAAAAAAAATATGATGATGCAAAAAGAGAATTATTAAAGTTTTTATCTAAAGTTAAAGAACCTCAAGATAAAAAATGGTTAGAAGCCTCTTATTATGAATTAGAAGGCAATACTTTATTATCAATACATCTTTTAGAAGATTATATTAAAAAATTTTCACATTTGGGCTCTCAAATAAATTCAAAAATTTCATACCAACTTGCTAGTATGTATTTTAGACAAGGTGAAATGTATTATAGAGAAAATAATAAAAATTTATCAATAAATTTTTTTGAAAAAGCTTTGTCTTTACATGAGCAAATAAGAAAGGACTTTGAAGACCCTTTTTATCAAATGGACTATGCTAATATTTTTTTATGGTTAGCTTTATTAAATGTTGATGCAAAAAATAATTTTGAAAAATATCTAAAAAATATAAAAATAGCACTTCTTTTAAGCCATAAAAAAGGTATAGAAAATTCTTCATTTATAGAGTGGAGAGGGCTTTATAATAAACCTTTTATAATATCTTCTGTTTCTTTTATGGCAAGAGCTTATGCTAATTTAGCTGAGTTAGAAAGAAATTCTGAGAAAAAAATGTACTTATTAGATGAAGGTGAATTATTATTTTCTCAACATACTCCATTAAGTATAAGCTCTAAATATATGGAGTATTATAGATTTCATTTTAATCAAGCTTGTTTTTATAGTATAAAAGCTAAAATTTTAGCTTCAATGAAAAAAGATTTTACTTTTGAACTAGATTGTTGTGAAATAAACTTGAAAGAATGTTTTTATTCTGATAAAATGATGAACTTAAAGCTTTTCGAGCAAGAAGTATATTCTTCTGCTGGATTATCTTTTTACATGGAGAATAAAGCATCAAATATTAAATTAATAATGGAAGACAAATAATTAATTTTATATTTCTTGTCTAAAAATTAATATAGTAGGTAATAAAAGATGAATATAAATAATTTTTTTAATATAAATGTACTTTTTTTATTATCTATAGCTATTTTTTCTTGTGAAAATAAATCTCCAATACCTACTTCTTCACCAAGTAATACTGTAAAAAATTTAGATAAAAATATTACTTCTCAATTAGGTAATAATGAAGGTCCAACAACCACAGGAACAAAGCCTTTACCTCTTGTTAGTAGTTTGAATGAAGGTCCAACAACCACAGGAACAAAACCTTTACCTCTTGTTAGTAGTTTAAATGAAGGTCCAACAACCACAGGAACAAAGCCTTTACCAACATCTACTACAGCTCCATCAGATATAATAGGTAACACTTCTGATATTAAAGAAAGAGCAACTTTTAACGGTAAAGTATATGATACATCAGGAGTACCAGTAGAAAATGCAACTGTAACAGCTAAATCAGTTGACCCAGCAGTTACATGGGTTGGTGAAGCTCAACAAACACAATCTGGTGCATACGTTTTCAGAAACGCTCCAGTTGGTGCTAGATTAGAAATAACTGTTAAAAAAGATGGTTGGACAACCAGAACTAGAACAGAAGTTTTAAAATCTAATTTACAAGGTGATCCCAATGCAAACGTATTTGAATTTGGTGTAGGCCCAGCTAATACAGATGCAAAAGGTTTATATGCAATACAAGATGAGCCAGAAGTAACCAGCTTAAAAATCAATGGAAAAATGGCTACAGATTCAGATACTGGAAGTTCAACCTTAACAGCAGGAAACAGATTACCAGATTCAGTTCCTGGAGCTAACTTAACAGGTATTTCTTCAGATTCATTAACAATCGAAATGACATTTAGTGAACCAGTAAGAAGAGATGATGTTCAAAATTATTTCAGAGCATTATCAACCAGTAAATTTGATACAAGAAAAACCAATTTTACAATAGATGCAAACTTATCATCAGTAAGCTTTGTATGGGCAGCAGATGATACAGCAGTAACTGTAAAAACATCAAAAGGAGTTTTATCAAATAAAGGTGGAGATGAAGCTAGATATTTAGTAGATTTCACCCAAGCATTCAGAGATAAAACAGATAAACCATCAAAATCTGGAAGAACCTTCAGATTTAGTGCAAGTAAAATTAATGATTTCCATGTATTCTCAGTAAAAAATCAAGATCAAGATCCATACATAACAGGAATACAAGCAATTGATGGTGGTTCAGCAAACGATGTAATAAAAGTAACATTCAGCAAACCAATGGATGTAATCAACCAAACAGTTCCACAAGCATTATTAGCAGCACCAAACTTCCCTAATGATGGAAAAAGCCAATTATTTGCATACAACACAAATAATGTAGCAGCACCAGCACACAATGCAACAGTATTAGGATTTATGGATGGAGCAAATGGAACAGGTAACTTCAAATACTCATATGTAGTAGGAAGAATAAAATCAGCAGATTTAAGAACTAATAATTTATTATTAAATCCTTTAGGTGGATTTACAACAGGAGCTCCAATACAATATGGTGCTAATGCTGGTCAAAATCCATTAAAATCAGCTAAAGTTGAAGGAAATGTAATTACTTTAGAATTCAACCCACAAGCATTTGATAAAGATGATAGAGTTATATTAGCATCTGCATCAAACATTGCTGGTTCTTATAATGATAAAGTAAATAATATTCAATCAGCTAGTGGTACTTTAAGACCAACATCATTAAATTTACCTACTAATGGAGATTTCTTAGCTTTAACAGATCCATCTGGTAGAACTTTAGATAGCGGTAATTCTTCTACATCAGCTAATATTGATATTACTAATTCACAAAAAGTAGCTAGTGCTAATTAAAATAAGTTACTAGTTATGATATTTATAGCTAATCTTATAAATTTGTATAGTAAAAATATGGTAATATTTGTAAACCGTAATGCTAAAACAATCTTAATTCCATAATCTTAGTATAACCAGTTTTATTTTTCTTTATAAAAAGAAGTAAAATCTTGTACACACATAATTCCATAAGATGAATGTGGTCCACAAGCTATTCCAACATATTTTACTTTAGGATCTAAAATATTTATTCTATGTCCTCTATCCGAAACCCCATCATCTGTTACTAGATCTATTACTACCCTAATACCATCATCAGTTCCAAAAGATATATTTTCTGAAATTTCACCACTCCACTCACCATATTTTTCTAATCTTTCCCAAGGTGTAGATTTATTACTTCCTTCATGTTGTGTTAAGCCTTTAGGTCCTGTATCATTTACATGATCTAAGCTGGCTTTCCTGATTCCATTGCTAAATTCTAATATATTAACAGGTACTTGTTTTTTCAAAAATTCTATTGCCTCTAAATAAGAGCTTTTACCTTCTTGAGTTAAAATTCTTTTATTTTCTAAAACTAAAATATTTCCATCAAATTTATCTAATAAGGGCTCTATATATTCTTTAGCAAATAAACTGGGATTAGTTCTAACCATATTAGTAGCTAATAAAATATCTTTTTCTATAGTACTCCATTCCATCTGATTTCTAGCTAAATCTAATTTTGATTTGTCCCAACTATTGCTAGTAATATTATTATTTTTGGAAATTTCTATTTTTTGATTTAAATCTATATTAGTTTTTGTTGGTATTGTTTTTTCTAATTTAGTATTTGATTCTACAATAAAACAACTAGATAAAAAAAGAGTTGTGCATACTGTATATAATATATTTTTCATAAAAACCTGATTTAAAATATTTACTATATATAATATCAAAACTCTTTAAAAATTTATTTATAGAATTAAAATAGCTCTTTTAAACTTATTGATTCAAATTTACATTTATGAAGTTCAGTTCTTAACTCTCCAATTATAGAATTTAAATCTAAAGCTTTTTTTCCCATAACTTTTTCTAATGATAAACTTTCTAACATAACATTACCTCTTTTATACTAAACCTTACATTTATTATTTTTACATATTATAAATAATTTATGAACTATCTAGATCACATAACTTTATGATATTAATCACAATATAATATACATATCTAGATCAATAAAATTAAAATATTTTTTAATAAAATACAATTGCTCTAATAATTGTAAGTATTAAATAGTTTTTTATAGCTATTCCCATATAAAGAAAATAAAAATATATCTGTAAAAAATTTTTCATAACTATTTTTAAATGTTCAATAAAAAATGTGTGCAGCTATAATATTAAAATAATTAAGCAAGTATTTATAAAATTATTTAGCTAATAAAAAATAATTTATCTTATTTTTATGTGTGTTTTTTTAGGTATAAAACTTTTTATGATAAACTATAATAGTAATTTTATTTTAAGCTAAATTATGGATAGTATTTTAATTAAGCAAATTTCTGCAGAAGAAACTAGAGTTTTAAGAAAAAAGCTTTTAAGACCAAATTTATCATATGAAAAATTAGTTTATTTTGGTGATGAGCTCTTAAATACTTTTCATGTGGGTGCTTTTTATAAAGATAATTTAATAGGTATTGCATCTATATGCAAAGAAAATAAACCTAATGATAATACTCCAGATTCTTGGAGATTAAGAGGGATGGCTGTTGAACCTGATTTTAGAAGAAATAAAATAGGTCATAGGTTATTACAAAAATGTATAGATCATGTTCTTTCTCAAAAAGGAAAACATATTTGGTTTAATGCAAGATTAGTAGCCATAGATTTTTATAAAACACTTGGATTTGAAATAACTAGCGATATATTTGAAATAGAGGATATTGGTCCTCATTATAATATGGAAAAATTTTTATAAGGAGTTTAAATTATGAACAATAAAGTTTTCTTAGGAACAGTTTTTGGTATTATTATAGGTATTGGACTTAGTTTTGCAACGCCTATTTTGAGTCAAGAAATAACTATAAATTCTAAAAGTGTTGGTTCTAAAAAACAAACTAAACCTTTAGTTGAAAAAGAAAAAATTTCAAGTAAAGAAGGTGATCCTAACCTAGCAGAAGCTGTAGTATTATTAAAAGAAATTAGAGACTTATTAAAAGATAACTCTAAACAAAATTCTAATATATCTGAAGGTATTAATAACTTAAATAAAAAATTTGGCTCTAATTTATAATATTATTTTATAGCTTTTAATATTTGATATTTAAATAAATTAAAATATATTAGACATACTAAAATATTTAAAAGAAATAGCTTTTTATAAAAAGCTATTTCTTTCTTTATATATAGACAATTTTTAAATTTTATGATATTATTAAACTAACCTTAACCTGAATTTAACCTAAAGGAGTTTTTATGCAAAAATATTTTTTATCTTTAATAACAGTTACAACTATAATTTTTTCATCTGTTTTACCTTCTTTGGCAAAAGACACTACTAATGCTAATGTAATTAGTACTATGGCTACAGTTCATATAAAAGGAGCTGTAAATAAACCAGGAATTTATAAAGTCCCTACTGGAATGAGATTAGTTGATTTATTATCTAAAGCAGGTGGCTTGAAAAAAGATGCTTTTATTAATGATATAAATTTAACAGATTCTATTTCAGATGGTACAAATATTTATATTGCTACTAAAAAAGAAGTAGAAAAAGTAATACAACAAACTAAAGTGGAAAATATACACTCTTTTGAAACAAAAACTACTAAAGCTTATATAGAACACACAGAAAGAAAAACTAAAAACCAAAAAAGCAAAAGTAAAAATAAAAAAGTTTCACCAAACTTAATAGTTAACTTAAATACAGCTACTTTAGAACAACTAAATAATTTACCAGGTATTGGTGAAAAAATGGCTGAGAATATTTTAAGTTATAGAGCTAAAAAGGGTAAATTTAAATCTATTGAAGAACTAAAAAATATTGATAGGATTGGAACTAAAAAATTTAACAAATTAAAAAATAAGGTTTCGGTTTAATAAATTAATACATTCATTTTAAAGACTTTTATTTTGATTCCCTCTTTATAAGAGGGATTTTTTTTGTAGTTAAGAATTAATATTGTAATTTTACGTGAAAAAAATGAAATGTTATTATTCTATTATTATTAGTATTAAAAATAAGAAATGTTTGCAGATATAAATTTATTAGTAGTAAATATTATAGCAGGAGCTTTTGTTGGATATACCACCAAAATGTTAGCTATTAATATGCTTTTTAAAAAATATCCTATTATTGGTGGAGCTGAAATAATTAAAGACAGAGATAATTTGGCTATTTCTGTTAGTGAGTTAGTAGAAGAAAGATTAATCAAGCCAGAAACTTTATTAAATGAATTTGAAAAAGAAAGTTTTAGAGAATCTTTTCAAAACCTAATAAAGCATATTATAGAAGATACTATTATAAAAAATATTGAAAGTAAAGAGATTATAAAAATTCAAGATATCTCTGGTTTTGATAAAACTTCTGAAAATTTAAAGAACTTTTTGTTTGAAAATGAATCTAATATTCTTCCTAAAGCTTTAGATATTTTATATGAAACAATAGAATTAGAAGATGTTTTAAGTCATAATCAATTAGAAAAAGTATTGCAAAAGTTAATTCAATTATTATCTGAGTCTGTTAGTGAAAATATTTCTAGTATTACTAGTAAATTTTATGAAGAATTAGAAAAACTAGATATTAAAAATATTTTATCTGAAAAGGAATTAAATACTTTTATGGATAAAGTTATAGATAATGATATTTATAAAGAAATTCAATGTATTCTTTTAGAAAATATAGATACTTATTTTAATTCTATTTATGATGGTTTAGAATTAGATACTTTAATTGATAAAATAGAAATTAGTTTAAAAAATAAAACTTTAATTGAGCTAATAGGTACAAATAATTCTGAAAATAGTACATTAAATTCTATTGTAGAAAGACTAGTTATTTTTATTAATTCTGAAAAAGGTAAAATTATTTTACAAGATTTTATTTCTACTTTTATTGATGTATTAAAATCTTTGGATATTCCACTTTCAACATTATTAACTAGGAATATTGAAAAAGCTATTATAAACTTTATGGAAAAAAACATGCCTGAAGTAATAGATAAACTAGAAATTTGGTTGGAAATAAATAAAAAAGAATTAGAAAAAATTTTACATAAAGCAATAGAAGAACATTTAGAATCCGAAAATATTTTAAAGCAAGTGGTTGGTAATATTTTTTCTGAAGAAATAACTGAACGATATAAATTTATAGAAAATACTATACAAGAAGTTAAAAAATTAATTTATGAATCAAATGATTCTTTTCTCAAAACAATTAATAGGTTTTTAGATAATACTCAAGTATCCGATTTAACCTTTTTTTTAGAAGAAAAAATACTTGATAGAAAGCTTATTTTTGAAATAATTTTAGATATTATAAATAAATACGCAACTAAAATTAATTTTTCTATTTTTGATACATTTTTAAATAAAAAACTTTCTGAAATATTAATAATAAATGAAATAGATTTTAAGAAAATTTTTAAAAATTATATTTATACATTTATTATAGGAAAAATAAAAACAGATATTATCTCTACTAATAAACTAAAAGAAATTTTAATTATATACATAGATTCAAATTATTCTAATATAAATGGTAAAAAACTTCAAAAATATGCTAATAAGGAGTTTTTTGATAATTTAAACCCTATTATAACAAGCTTAGCTAATGATAAAAATATACATGGTTATGTTTTAAAAACAGCATCTAGCACTATAAAAGAAGTTATTGGTGAAAAAAATATTAATAGCCTAGTAAATGATGAAATAAAAACAGAGGTTTTACCTAAGTTTTCAGATTTATATAAAAGTAAAATATCAGATTTTCTTTTTATGCTTAAAAAAGAAAAAATTTTATCAATTTATTCTGGTGTAGCAAAGCTTTATTCTGATTTATGTAAAAATGAATCTTTTTCTAAGCAATTAACAAATACTCTTATTAATCTAATGAACTCTTTAATAAGAAAAAATAAAATGCTAGAGGGTAAAATAAAAATAGCTATAAAGGAGAGTTTTTCAAAGTTTTCAGATAATGAGTTAAAAGATGAAATGAATAGCTTTATGGGTAAAGAACTACAACCAATAAAGTTATTAGGTGCTTTTTTAGGTGCTCTAATTGGTATAGGCATGTATAATATTTCTTTTATGCCAAACTATGGAGATTATGTGAAAGGATATTGGGCTTTAATAACATATTCTTTGTCTTATGGTATAACAGAAGTAGGCACTAATTGGATGGCTATAAAAATGCTGTTTAAACCTTATAAGCCTACTAAATTTCCTTTATTTAATTTAAATTTACCTTTTACTCCTGGAGTATTTCCCAAAAATAAAAAAGCTTTAGCTGAAAGTATGGTTAATTTTATTGATAAAAAATTACTTTCAAAAGAAAACATGAAAGAAATTTTAGAAAGATATAAAGAAAAATGGGAAGAAAATATAAAAAATGCTTTAGCTGATAATAATTATAATTTATTAGATCAAGTTATTTATAATTATACAAAAGAGCACTATGATTCTACTGCAAACGTTTTATTAGATATCTTATTTAAAGAAGTTAATAATAATAAAGATATAATATCAGAGTACATAGTAGAAGAAATAAGAAAAATATATTTAGATGAAAAAGATTTAGAGTTTATAAAAAATCAAATATCAATAAAAATTAATGAAAGTAAAGAGTTTTTGGGTGCTTTTTTAGAAAAAGACTTTTTAAAAAATCAAAATTTTATTAATACTACTTTAAATAATATAATTTCTGATAAATTGGTTAATGAATTTAATAAAATTATTTTTTTAGGAATAAAAGCTGCTATAAATAATTATTTAAAAGATAAAAAATTAGAAGATATTATAGATATAAATAAAGATTTATTAGAAAAAACTATAAATAAAAAAATATATAGTCATTTTACTAAAGAAGAGATAAAAATAAATAAAAAGAATATTATAAAATATTTTGAAGAAAAACTAAGAGATCCAAAAATTCAAAATATTATTTTTGAATATATAGAAACAAATTTGATTAGACAAGATATAACATCAGATAAAAAAATAAAAGATATTTTTGATGGGAAGATTATTTCTGTAATTATAAAAGAATCAGATGGAATTATAGATTCATTATCTGAATATATGATTAATATAGCTAAAAATAAAAAAGAACTAGTATCTAAAATAATTATTTCTGACATAGAAAAAAAAGGTATGTTTGAAACTATGTTAGTAAGATTTGGAGGGGTTAGAAATGATATAAAAAAAATAGTAGATATTGTTATAGAAAAAAAGCTTCCCCCTTATATAGAGTCTAAAAAAGATGAGTTGAAAATTATTTTAAAATATTATATAGAGAAAAATCTTTCTAAAATATCTTTAAATGATTTAGGATTAAAGCAAGATGTTTTTGATTCTGGAAATATAACTAGTATTCTACAAAAAAATCTTTTTAATAATGAAAAATTATTTGCTATTTTAAATAAATTATTAGGAAATTTAGCTAATGATTTAATCAATAATTTAACAATAAAAGAAGTAATTCAACTTATTAATATAAATTCTTTTGATGATCTAAAAATAAGACTAAATAGTGAGTTTTCAATAATAAATAATTTTATAAAAAAAGATAATTTATTAGATAATATTGAAAATGATACAAATAAATTTTTGAATATTATTATTAGTGGCCTTTCTTCAAATATAAAAATAAGCAACTTAATAAATTCTTTAGATTATAATAAAAGAGAAATAACAATAAATCAATTAATTGATTATATTTATAAAAATGATTTATTTTCTAAAGTTAAAAACGATTTTTTAAATAATTCTCTAAAAAAAGCTAATGATGAGTTTTATAGTTTTGTAGATCAAGATAGTTTAAAAGTTGATTTATCAAGAATTATACATAAATTAACTATAAAAAAAGATTCTACCGAAAACCATGAATTTAAGTATAAAGTAAAAGATATGTTAAAAGACACCACATTAAGCTTTGTAGAAATGTTAAATAGCAATCTAGAAAAAAATACTAAGATAGCTATAGAAGATGTTTTTATAAAAAGCTTGGTTGATAGCCTTAGAATTAATAATAGAGAGATTTTAGAACCAGTTGATTTTGCAAGTATTATAAGAAGAGAAGTAAATAATATGGAATCTGAACGAATAGAAGCTATGTTTGATTTTGCAAAGCCAATTTTTAAATTATTAATTTGGTATGGAGCTTGGGGTGGAATAATAGGTCTTTTTGTTGGACTCTTTGAAGCTTCTAGGCTAAAATAAATTAAAAATTATGTTATTTTATTATTCTCTTTACTGAATATATTCTTATTGCTTAAGTTTATTTTTAATTTTGTATTTAATTTTTTCTTGAGTAGTTATAATAGACTAAAACGTTTTATTTAGATGTTGCTTTATCCAACAAATTATTTTTTATTTTTTAATCATATATTATGTTTATAAAAATAAACTGATAAAAAAATACAAATATGTTACTATATTTGAGGTAAATCTATTTTATAAATTGGATAAAAGTTTATGGAAGAAATTAATACAGCACAAAAAACAAAAAAAATAAGAGTTTTAATTGGTAAACCTGGTTTGGATGGTCATGATAGAGGTGCTAAAATAATAGCCCGTTCCTTAAGAGATGCAGGAATGGAAGTTGTATATAGCGGATTACATAGAACCCCTGAAGAAATAGTTAACATAGCTATTCAGGAAGATGTAGATGTTATAGGTTTAAGTATTCTTTCTGGGGCACATATGACAATATTTCCAAAGGTTTTAGATCTTCTAAAAAAAGAAAATGCAGACGATATTTTACTCTTTGGTGGAGGAATAATACCAGACGATGATAGAACCGAGCTTTTAAAAATAGGTGTATCTGAGATATTTGGTCCAGGAACTACTACAGACTCTGTAATAGACTTTTTAAATAAAAAATTTGCTTAAAACTTAAATTAAAATGCTTAGAAAATTTAAATTAGAAGCGAGTGAATTCCTAAAATCCTGTTTTTTAGATTTTAGTACTGATATTTTATTTTATTTAGGTATTTTATTACTATTGTTTTGGATGCCTATTTCTTCAGGTGCTAGATATTTAGATATTCAAACCGCTGGACAAGTAATAACTGGTAGCTTGATTCTATTATTTTTTAAACAAAAAAATAATTTTTTCTATAAATACCCTCTTTGGTCAATTTCTTTTTTTTGGATAGGTACTTTATCTCTTTCTTTGTTTTTCTCATCCTCAAAAATTCTTTCAATGGAGGAGTTACTAAGAAATATTATGTATATCTCTTTGCCAGTTATAATTTTTGGATGGTCAGATAGTGAAAATAGAAGAAAATTAGTTTCTTATTCTATAATAACAGCTGGAAGCTTGGTATCTATAATAGGATTAGGATACTTTTTAATTAATTATATAAAAACACAATCATTTGAAGCAGCTTCAATGCCATTAGCTAGATCAAATGATTTAGGAGCCTATTTATTACTAATTTTTCCATTGGCTTTTTCTAATTTTTTGTATGAAGAAGAAAGATATTCAGATAAATTTATATATGCTTTTACAGCACTTCTTAGTTTTATAACTATTTTAGCTACTTTTTCAAGAGGAATTTGGGTTAGTGCTATTTTTGCCATGATTTTAATATTAACTTTAGGATTTAGAATATTAAAGAAAAATATTATTTCAGTTAGTATTATAGGTATTTTATCCTTTATTCCACTAATATTAAAATGGGATCTTATTGTTAATCGTTTTTTATCATTACAGAATATTTTTAATTCTTCAGAAAATTCTATAGAATGGAGAAAAAGTTTATTAAAAAGTTGCTTAAATATCTTTTATGATAACCCTATTATAGGAACAGGTTTAAATACTTTTAGCCAAGTTTTACCCGCTTATCAAGAAAAGCCCGGTTATTTTTCTATAGATCCGCATAATTACTATCTTAAATTATTGGCAGAAACAGGTGTTATAGGATTTTTAGCTTTTATAATTTTTGTTTTATCAATACTTTATATGAGTTTTAAAGCTTTTACTAACTCAGAAAAGATTTTTAAAGGAATTTCTCTTGGCTTATTAGTAGGAATTATATCTTCATTAATACATATTTCACTAGATATAGATTGGAGTGTTTCAGCTATACCTATGTTATTTTGGATTGAAGTAGGAATTTTAATTGCTATTTATAGAGCTGTTGGATTTAAAGAAACAAGATTTGCCAATTTATCAGATAGATTTGATTATATAAAAAAACCTATAGCTTTTTTTATCGCAACACTTTTATTAATACTGCCTACACTTAATTATTCAGCTAGTATGTTATTTACAAATAGTCTTAAATATATAGAATCAGATTCAGAAAGAGCTAAATCTTATTTAAATTATGCTATGAATATAATTCCTTTTGGTTCTGGTAAATTTGCTAATACTTATTCAGAAATTTTAATGAAGGAGAAAAATTTTGTAGAGGCATTAGAATATCAAAAAAAAGCAATTAAATATGATGTTTATAATACCTATTATTATAAAAACTACTCAGATATACTAATGGAAATAGATCCTAATCTCCATAAAGATATGGCTTTAGATGTCTTAATAAAATCAATAAATTATGCTCCTTTTAGTAATCCAAACTTATATAAGAATGTAGCAGATTTTTATTTAAAATATACTGATAAAAAATGGGAAGCCATAAAATGGTTAAAATTAGGAGCTGAAAATTTTTCAATTTTACAATTATATAACTATGAAAGATTGACTCCTGATCATAGATATCAATTATATGCTATTTATAAAGAATTAGGTAAGCTAACTTTAAATGATTCTCCTGTTACTTCTCAATATTATACAAATGTAGCAAAATTTTTGATTGAAACAGAGCCAGATTCAGAATATACTAATAAAGAATATGGAAGGCCATCTTATTTAATAAAAAAATATTGGGCAGATTTAAAAAATGGTAAGGATATTACTCATTATTATGCTGAAAATAGCAATATTTTACCACCTCCAAAGGAACTATCCTTTACTTTTATAGATTATATAGATATAGAAAGAAAACCTTTTAATAGTAAAATAAAATACTTAGTATCTGTTACTAATAAAGAGGATAAAAGAGACTTAATTATAGAAGACCGTTTGATTTTAACTTCAGATGGATGGAAAATTTTTTATAGAATACTTGGAGAAAAAAAATGAAGAATATAAAAACTACTATATTAGCTTTATTGATTTCTATTTACCCATTAAATAGTTTTGCAAATCAAAGTACTAATTCCAATCCTTGGGGTTTTACTGGGTTAATAAATATGCCTACTGCAAATATACAAAAAACAGGTGAATTTGATGTAACGGCTAATTATTTAATGAGAACTCCTAGTTTTACAACAAATGCACATATGGGTGTCTTTGAAAATTTAGAAGTAGGATTAGTAGGTGGTATTCCTAGCTCTGTTTTTAGTGGGTTGGCAGGAAATATAAAATATCAATTTATAAAACCTACAGAAAAAAATCCTACCGCATTATCAGCTGGAATAAATATGTTAGGTTTAGCTAAAAATACATATTTAACTAATGGAAATTATCTTTATATGGTAGTAAGTCATGATTTTAATTTAAAATTAAAAGATAATAGTATTTATAACCTTTTTAGTGGACATTTTGGTTTTGGTGGAAATCATTTTGGCTCAAGATTAATGGCTGGCATAGATATGCCAGTAACAGATTATGTAAATTTAAATTTAGAATATCTTGGTCGCACAGAAGAACTTGATGAAATGTTTAATTTTGGAATAAAATCAAAACCTATTCCAAAACTACAAGGTTTAACTATTAGTTTACTTTCTTCAGGAACAAGTCTAAAAGGATTTGCTAATACAGAGTTTTTTCTTAGTGTAGGTTATGGTGCAAATTTATTTCCAAATAATTCTAATACTGATATAAAAAAAAATACAGAAAATAAAGTAGATAGCGATTTAGAAGATTTTAGTAAAATAAAAAAAATACCTGTACCACCTCCAACTCCTATAGCTACTCCTAAACCAGAAAAAAGCTCTTTTAATGTAGAAGCAGAAAAAAAAGAAATTGAAATAATTGAGAAAAAGGAAATTATAAAACCTACTCCAAAACCCATTCCTACAATAATTCCAACTCCAACTCCAATTCCTACTGCTATTCCTACAGTTATACCTACACCTAAAAATACCCCTGAACCAATAAAAGAAACTATAAAAGAAGTAGTTCCAAAAGAAGAGCCTAAAATAGAAGAAGTTGAATTAAAAAAAGAAGTAAAAACAGGACTTTTAAAAGGTTATGTAAAAAACTCAGCTAATTCTCAAAAAATGCCTAATGTCGATATAACTATAAAAGCACTTAATTCTAATTTTGAAAAAAAAGTTTCTACAGATGAATTAGGTATTTTTACTTGTAATGATTTAAATAACGGAGATTATAGTATTATCTTTAAAAAAGATGGTTTTTCAGAAGTAAAAAGAAATTTTATTATAAAATCAGAAGAAACTACAGAAGTAATAGTAGATATGTTTTCAGAAAAAGGAGCTTTAGTGGTTAAAATAACAGATGAAGACGGAAAGCCATTAAAAGAACTTACAGCAACCTTAGATAAAAATAAAAAGTTCACTTTGGATAAAGATGGTAAATATGCTTTTAATAGTTTAAATTCAGGATTACATACTATAAATGTTTTTAGAAAAAATAAGGAAATAAAATCAGTTGAAGTAGAAGTTATCTCTGGAATTGAATTATCTAAAGAAATAGTTATAGATTCTGGTAAAAGAAAAATTGAAGTTAAAAAGCTAGAAGAACCTAAAAAAGTTTCTGAAGTTAAAAAAGTTGAGCCTAAAAAAGAAGCTAATTCTAAACCTAAAGAAAATGAAAAAAATTCAAAAAAAATTGAAACTAAAAGTAAGCCTAAATTAACTAAATCTAGCTTTTTTGGAAAAACTACTGATAAAACAGGTGTTTTAAAAGGGGTAAAAATAATGTTAGAAGGTGATAAATTAACATCTATTGCTACTTCTAATGATAAAGGTGAGTATTCTTTAAAAAATATTCCTTCAGGAGATTATAAAATGACCTTTTCTAAAGATAATTATGTTTCAAGAACTTTTGTAGTAAAACTTAAACAAGCTAGAAAAGCTAAGTATGATATTAAGTTAACTAGTAAAGAAAAAACTAATTAGTTTAACTTGTTAGTTGTTATATTTTATATTAATTTACCTAAGTTGCTAGTAATTATTTTTTATATTAATTTTAAGGTTATCCAAATGTAGGGGAAAAGCATTGCTTTGCCCAAAATACGTTGTATCCGAAAAAAATAAAATTATTGTGGATTTATAAAGGACAAAGCACTGCTTTGTCCCTACCATATAACATTTTATACTAAAAATTTATTTTTTGTATTTTTATATTAGCAACTTATACTGAATTGATTTTATATATTCATATTAAAATTAAACTATAATTAGATTTCAAGCATTTAATTTATGTATATATTTATTGTAAAAAGTATTAGATTAATTTATATCTACTCAATTATTATAAATGAAGTACAAAATTAATTTTAAAGTCATATCTAAAAAGTTGTTTTTTACAAAAAATATTGGTAAAAATCCATTGTTTTTGTAGGAGCAAATCACTGCTTTGACCTCTTTTTTTAGACCACAATAATGTAAATTAAAAATATTATAAAAAGTTGCTTAGATCCTGAATCAAGTTCAGTATGACTATAAGCAACTTTTACTATTTAATTTTGTATTCAATTTTTTCGGAAATAGCTATAAAATATATCCAAATATATTTGTATTTTAGGTATAATTTATTTATCAAAATACAATTTTTACTATATTTTGATAAGTAATATTCTACTTGATAAATTTATTTATAAATGAAAAAGTTTCCTTTAATTTACCTAATGTTATTTACTTTTTTAATTAATAACTCTTGTAATTTAGAAAAAAATCAACAAAAAACTATAATTAATACTATAAAAAATCAAGAAAAAAATGAAGATTTAGTTTTAAGTGCTAAAAATATAAAAAGTTTAAAACTATATAATAATGATTTTTTCTATATAAAAATTTTAGATGAGTCTGAATCATTTATAGATGAGTCTGAAAGAAAAAATCTTTTAAGCTCAAATAATAAAAATGAAAAAACTTTTAAATTAAACTTTAACTATTCAATTTATCTTGAAAAATTAGACAAATTTGGTAATAAGAAATCAATTAAATTAAATAATAATTTAAATAATTATAGAGGAAATGCCATTTTAAATATTGATAACAAAGGTAATGTTTTTGTTGTATGGGAAGAAATTAATAATTTTGACTCTTTAATTTATTCTAATGAAATTCAAATAGTAGAAAAAAATAAGCTAAATGAAACAAGTATTTATGGTCGTTTTTATGATATAAATTTAAATTCTACATCTGACGTAATAAATATAACTAATAACTTAAATTCAAAATTAATATTAAATGATATTGTTACAGATGAAAAAGAAAATTTTAATATATCATTTATTAGATTTAATAAAGATAAAAATAATGAAAGTTACGATTTTTTTATAAAGAAATACAATAAAGAAAATAACATAAAAAAAGATTCCATTCTAAAAAATATTAACCTTTATGATAAAGATAAATTTATTTTTATTGATTCTAAAATAATTCAAATTTCAAATATTATAAATTCAGATAATGGTGCAGGATTATTAATAAAAGGCTTTGTTTATAATGAAGAAGGTAATAAAAACAATTTTTTTGAAATAGATAATAAGTCTTCAGTTGATACAAAATTTGAAGTAAAAATATTAAACAATAAAGAATTTCTATTATCTTGGAGTTATCCTTATTATTTTGAGACTTTAAACAAATTAAATATAAATACAAACTTAGAAAATAGTATTGAATTACAAAAATTTGATTCTAATGGCAATAAATTAGGAGAAAAACTTTTTTCTAAAAAAATAAATGGGTTTAGTTCAAGTAATTTAATTATTAATAAAGATAATTCTTTTGTTTTGTTTTGGAAAGATTCAAAAAATACAAATAAAATTTCTTATACCATATATGCACAAAAATTTAATTCTAATGGAGCTAAAATTGAAAATGAGTTGGAATTAATAAAACAAAAAGAAGATGAAATAGATTTATCTATATTTGATGTTTACAAGGATTCAGAAAATAATACAATCTTAATTATAAAATCTGTACAGAAAAAAAATATAAATAAAGATAATAATTTAATGCAACAAGAAGAAAAGTTTTTAGTAAAAAAATTTGATAATAATTTAAATCAAATAAATTAAAAAGGATTTTATGTTTATAACTAATAATATAAAAAGTACTTTAGTAAGATATTTAAATATAGAAAAAGATATTATAGTTTTTAAGTTTATAGAAAACCAAGAAATAAAAAAAGAACTTAACTTAAATCTAGGTTTTGAATATATTGCAAAAAATTATTTTAAAAGAGAAATACCTCTAGAAGATGAAATAGAATATGCTATCAATTATATTGAAGACGGGTTGATGAGTAATAAAGAACTAATAAATCAAAAAGAGACTTTAATTGTAGAAAACAAATTTTTAAACGAAATTTTAGAAGATGAATCTAAAAAAGAATATTCTATAGAAGAAATAGAGGCTATTTTTAGCCAATATGCTTATTTATCAATGGGTTCTCCGATAAAAAATAAAAGTTTAAAAATAACTCATAATCATTATGCAACCATACTTTTAGTAAGAGAAATATTACATCATCTAAATTTTGAAAAAATGATAATAAATTAAACATAAAAATATTTTTAGCTATTAATAAATTTTAGTCTATAATAAACTATTATTATTAATTTAAGTTATGGAAATATTTAAGAGTATTTTTATATAGAATAAATTTTACTCTTTTTAGTAAAGCCATATTATAAAAAATAGGTGTAAATGAATAAAAAATTATTAGTACTTTTTACTTTATATTTATCATTAATTCAAACTAATATAGTATTTGCTAAAGATAATTATGAATTAGATAGTATAGATAAAAATGCTCAAGAATGGTCTTATTTTATAAATGGCTATGAAATAACAGATTACCCAGAAATATATATTTCTAAAGAAACTAAATATTTCCCTATAGATATTTTGAAAAATTTGGGAGCTAGTTATGTTATAGATTATAAAAACAAAAAAGCTTCTATAACTACAACAGAAGAAAGCTTTGAAATAAAAGATGGCTCTAAATTAATATATATAAACAATAAAAATTTTAAGCTACCTTATGAAGTACTTTGGAGAAATAATACTTTTTATATACCTTCTTCTTTTTTGACTAAAATAAATTCATCTGTCGGTGAAAATAAATATAAAAGTCAAGTAACTATAATAAAAGCCCTGAATATTTTAAATGAAATTTCTTCTAATGTTGATAATTCAGAAACTAAAATTACATTAAACTGCTCTAGTTATCCTATTTTTGAGGAAGAAAAAGGAACTGATTTTTATAAAATAACTTTATTAGGAACCAATGTTTTTGAAAAAGATAAATTAAAAAAACAATTAGAAAATATATCTTCAGAATTTTCTAAAATAGAACTAGATGCTAACAAAGGTTTAACTAAAATCATTTTTTATGCTAAAAATGAAATAAACCTAGTAAATACTTATTCTTTAGAAAAACCTGATAGATTAATAATTCAATTCCCTAAAAATTATCGTAATGAAACTAAAATATTAAAAAATAATGGCATTTATCATTCAAAAATATTAGAAAATAACTCATCTGTACCAAATAAAATAAATATTTTAGAGATAGATCCTAAAAAAAATTTATTAATAAAACCTATTGTAGCCAAAGATAAATTTGGTAATTTTGATTTGAAAGAATTAAGTAAACTAAGTAAGGGTTATAAAGCCTATGCTGGAATTAATGCAGGTTATTTTTCTACTAAAATAAAATCACCTGTAACTTCTATAATTATAAATGGAGAAACTATAAGTCAACCTTGGTACAATAGAACAGCTTTAGTTATAGATAAAAATAATAATTTTGATATAAAAAATATAGATTTAAATGTTTTTTTGAAAATATATAATCCTAAAAAAATAGAAAAAGTAATAACTAAAGATGAAGAAGAAATTAATAAAGCTTATGAAGATGATAAAAATAAGATTTTAAGCGAACCAAAAACAATTAAAGTAAATGCTTATAACCTACAACCCAAGGAAAACCAAATAGTAATTTTCAATTATAATTATTTAAAAAGTTACTATAATAAAAATACTAACCCTAATAAAAAAGAAAATGAATATGTATTCTTTTATATAAACCCTAAAGATAAAACAATTGTAACCAACCCAGATACTCAAGAAAAAGGTTATTATATTTACGCAGAAGGTAAAGGCAAGGAAAACTTAGAAAAAATGATTGCAGATAATTCTACTTTTGATGTTATTTTAGATTATTCTATACCAACAGAAAATATTTTACATGCTGTTGGTGGAGGTCCAACCTTAATAAAAAATGGAGTAATAAATGTTACAGCAGAAGAAGAGCAATTTAAACCAGATATAACTAATGGTAGAGCACCAAGAACAGCATTAGGTATTCTTAAAAATAACAAATTAATATTTTTTACAGTAGATGGAAGACAGGAATCTAGTAAAGGGATGACTCTAAATGAATTAGCTAGTTATCTAAAAAAATACAATGTAATATCAGCTATGAATTTTGATGGTGGAGGTTCTACTGGTATGTTTTTAGATGGTAAATTAATAAACTCTTTTTCAGATAAAGATGAAAGACCAATTAGTTCTGCTCTTTTAGTTTTTATAAAAGATAGTGAACCTTAAAACCTAAAAACTATTAACTTTAAATTTACAGCAAAAAAAATCCCCTCAATGATTGAGGGGAGTAGTTTTGAATTACAGTCTGAGAATGAGAAAGGAGTTAATTTTCTTAAAACTTAAAAGGGATTATAACCAAGATATTTTTTTATTATTCTTTTATAACTTCTCATAACTTTTCTTTATTTCCAAAACATAATTTACTGTTTACAAATATCATTATAGTTTTTTAGTGTTTACATAAGTGTTTACATAAACCATCTATTTTTATGTAAACGATTACATAAAAATGAATAAATAATTTAATGGTTAAATTAAGGTTATATTCAGAGTAAAAAAAGTAAAAAATTACTCTTTTTCAGCTTTTAATTCATCTTCAATAACTGAAATCATTTTTAAAATTTGCTCATCATTTGGTAGCATTTGTTTCAAAACATTATACTCATCTAAGGCATTATTCAAAAAACCAGTTTTATAATAAATAGATGCTAAATCTTTTCTTAGGTTTATATCGGCTGGGTTTTGAGCTATTAAATCATATAATTCTTTTATTCTAGCTCTCATACTTTTTCTTTTCCTATGAGCTATTCCCATATATTCTTGAGTTTCTTGATCACTTGGCTCATAGTTTACAGCTAGTTCAAAAGCTGTAAGTGCTTTATCATACCTTTCTATAGAAAAATAAGCCATGCCCAAATTCTTATAGGCTATAGCATCTTTAGGATCGATATCTAAAGCTTTTTGGTAATGTTCTAATGCTGCAAATATTTTACCCTGAGAAAAATATATATTACCTAAGTTTATGTAAGCACCCGTAAAGTTTGGAGATATTCTGACTGTATTATTATAACATTGTATAGCTTCTTCTATTTTTCCTAATTCTTTATAAGTAATGGCTAAATTATAATGTGCTAATAAAAAATTTTGATCAAGTTTTATTGCTTCTATATATTGTTCCATAGCTTCAGCTATTTTACCGCTATTTCTAAATGCTACTCCTAAAAGATTTCTGGCAAAAGGATCTTTGGGGCTTTGTTTTACTTTATCTTTAGCATCTTCAAGAGATCTATCCATAAAAGTTTTTTGTTGATTTGTTACAACATTAGTTTTTTTAGTGCTTGTTTTTTTTAATATAGGTTTTATAGCACCTGATTTAGAATTACTTTTTGTAGTAGGTGTAGTTTTAGGTGTTAAAGATGATTTAATAGTTTTATTATTTTGAGGTTTTTTATCTTTACCTCCAGAATCAGATGATTTGACTACAGCCATAATTTTATTATCTTTTTACTATTTATTTATCTCTTTATATTATACCCAAACAAAAATAATATTTAATAATAATGTTAAAATAATGATATGTTAGAAAAATTTGTTCTTTAAATATGAAAAACAGAAATTATTTTTATGGATATATAAAAAGTGCATTATATAAAGGTGAAAATTTTTATCTTCTACATGAATTAAATTCTCAAGAAATAGATAAATTACCTGAATATGATAACTACCCATATTTATCAAGAGGAATGTTTAAATCAACAAAAGATCCTATTTTATATAGAGAGCCTTTGATAACTATCGGTGGAACTTTTAAAGAGTTAGAACCTTTTACTGAAAATTTTGATTTATGGGTAGTAAAATTTGAAAAATTATTGTCTAAAATGTATTGGTATAGAGTTGTTTTACATATAGAAATTTTTAATACTATTTCTTCCTCTAGAAATAATAGTTTAATTTTTATATGGGAAGCAAAAGATGAATATATAACTAATTTATTGCCTAATAAACCTATCAAAAATTGGTTTTTTAATATGAATACTAATATAAATAATACTTATTTTTAATTAAGAGTTTATATATGGGAATGGGAACTTTTTTTTATGGATATATTAAAAGTACTTTACATAAAGGAAATAATATATATTTATTACATGAATTAAATTGTCAAGAAATAGACAAGTTAACAAATAATGATGAATGGCCATTTTTAGTAAAAAATTTATTTAACATTACAAAAACTTCAAGTGAATATAAAGATAATTTTATAATAATAGGAGGTAGTTTTAAAGATCTTGATTTATATGATCCTGATCTTCAATTATGGTTAGATAAAATAGAGAAATTATTATCTAAAATGTATTTTAATGAAGCGATTATATATGGAAAAGCAGAAAATAAACCAGATTTTATTTTTAAGTGGGACTTAAAAAGTGAATATGTAAATGATATTTCAAATAATAATAATTTAAAATTTTTTAATTTTAAAATAAAAATATCTAACAATATTTTTAATAATTTAGAAGAAGTAAGTTTGTATTTAGATAATAAAATATAGAAAATTAAAACTTATTTATCACTCTTTTTGTGATATACTTACATTTATGTACTATAGATTTGTATATTACAATTAAAAATAATTTTTTAGGAGTTAAAGTTTTTTCTCATGAAAGTAGCAGTAGGCTTAAGCGGTGGGGTTGATAGCTCAGTAACAGCCTGTTTATTAAAAGAACAAGGTCATGAAGTAATTGGCGTAACTATGTTAATTTGGCCAGATAGCACATGTTGCTCTGGTGAAGCCGTAATGGATGCAAAAAAAGTAGCGGAATATTTAGGTATAAAACATTATATTTATGATCTAATACCAGAATTTACAAAAGAAATAGTAGATGTTTTTATTAGTGAATATGCCAATGGAAGAACTCCTAATCCATGTCCTACATGTAATTACAAAATGAAATTTGATTATTTATGGAATGCTGTTAAGCAATTACATCCTGATGTAGAAAAAATTGCTACAGGTCATTATGCAAGAGTTTCTTATAATCAAGAAATGAATAGACACCAAATTTTCAGAGGGGAAGATAAAAGTAAAGATCAATCTTATATGCTTTACAGATTAAACCAAGAACAAGTTGGTAGATTAATGTTACCTTTAGGTAGTTCAACTAAAAATCAAACTAGAGGAATAGCAAAAGAATTAGGTTTAGGTAAAATTTCTAATAAACCTGATAGTATGGATTTATGTTTTACTAGTGGTAATTTACAAGGATTTTTAAATAAAAATGCTCCAGATAAAAATATTGAAGGTGATATTATAAATACAGAAGGTGTAAGAGTTGGTCGCCATAAAGGTATTATGAATTATACCGTAGGTCAAAGAAAAGGTCTTGGAGTTCCTTCATTAGATAAATTATATGTTTTAGCCATAGACTCTAAAACAAATACTATTGTAGTAGGAACAGAAGATAAAACTTATTCTCCTGGATTAATTGCAGATCAACTTAATTGGTTATCTATACCTCAACCAGAAGCACCTATTTCTGCCGGTGTAAAAACCAGATATCTTGCTCATCCAGATAAAGCTCAAATATTACCTATAGAAGATAATAGAGTAAAAATAGTATTTACAGATAAACAAAGATCTATTGCCCCTGGACAAGCTACAGTATTTTACGCTGATGATATGCTTTTAGGTGGCGGAACTATATCACAAGTTATAGAGTAGGAAAGAATTAATATGCCAGATACTCAAGCTTATATCAAATATAGAGAGCAATTACCTCCTCTTTTGGATAGATATGTAAATGAATCTCATAAAAATATACTTATTTTTGGAGATAAGTTTGAGCATTTAGAAGCAAAATGGCAAGAACAAGGGAAAAATGTAGTTAATTTAAAAAATATTAAATCTGATTGGTCAGAAAATATAACTAATTTTAATTTTGAAAAGACTACCTTTGATTTACTTATTTCTTATCATGGAATAGAAAAAGCCATTAATCCTGAAAAATTACTTTTAGAGTTAAGAAAACCTTTAATTAAATCAGCTGATTTTATTTGTATCACTTATAATGTTACTCATATTTCATCTTTAGTTAATTTATTTACTGAAGGTTGGGAAAAAAAAGATGATGGTGCTTTAAGAAATAATTCCTTAAAATATTTTTCTTATGATTCTCTAAAACACTTATTAAAATTAACAGGTTTTGATCTTGTAGGTGAAGATATTTATGCTTTTCAAGAACAAACCGAAATGACTAGGCAATTAATGGCTTTTACTAAAAATCCTTATCTTAATGCACTTAGTTTTATTTTAAGAACTAAAAAAGTTGATGGTTTCCCTTTTATAGAAGGAACGTATCCTTAAAACATATAAATTTACAAGGAACTTTTAATGACTAAAAAGAAAGAGCTAAAAGAAGAAAATTTAGATTATTTTGAACAAGCCAAGCTAGAACATGAAGTAAAATTAAAATCTAGTACTAAACTAAAAAAAAAGAATTCTGAAATTTTAGAAAAAGATAATAGTTATAAAAATACTGATGAATTATTAGATGATAATTTAGAAGATCATGATTTTATTAAAGTTGTAAAAAAACTAGAAGGTTTTGAATATAGAGATTCTCAGATAAAAATAGTTGATACAATTAAAGACTCTATAGATAATTCTGATAATGCTTTTATAGAAGCAGGAACAGGTAGTGGAAAATCTTTTGCTTACTTATATCCTGTTATTTCTTCCAAAAAGCCTTCTGTTATTTCTACAGGAACTATAGCACTTCAAGAGCAATTATTAGATAAAGATATTCCTTTTTTGCAAAAAAGTAAAAAATTACCGAAATTTAAAGCTGTAATAGCTAAAGGTCGTAATAATTATCTTTGCTTACAAAAATTTTATGATATAGAAAAAACTCTTTTTTCTGGAAGCCCTCTAAGAATAGAAGTAGATCTAATTATTAGAGAAATACAAAAAGGTTGGGATGGAGATTTTTCAACACTAAATTTTCAAGTTTCTCCACAATTAAAAGAGTTAATAGATTCTACTACAGAAGATTGTATTAAATTTAAATGCGAATTTTATAATTCTCAAAGAGCACCATTTTTTAATGCAAGAAAAGAAATGGAAGGGGCTGATTTAATTGTAACTAATCATTCTATGTATATGATAGATATAAGTGCAGGAAATACCATTTTACCAGAGCATGATAATGTAATTTTTGATGAAGCACATCATTTGTATAATAATGCTGTAAAAGGTTTAACTGTTAGTATAGGAAGATACTCTATTACCAAACTATTGCAAAAAATTCAAAAAAGAATTAGCCCTATTCCAGATTATATTTCTAGAAGTATTATAAATGAAGAATCTTTATTATTTGAATGGGTTTTTAAAAAGAAAAAAAATATCTATAGAATAGAAATAGATATGGTACCAGAATTAAAAGAAATTATTTTACCTATTGTAGAAGTTTTGGGAGAATTAAAAAAATGGTTAGATTTTTTACCTATAAATGAAGAATTATTCCCAGAAGAAAATATACAATTAAAAGCTAAGGTTCATAAAGAAAACCTTTTAAGGCAATTAGTTAATCTAAAAAAGAAATTTGAATTTTTTGTTAATGAAGGATTTTATCTAGAAAGAGTTAATTGGGTAGAATGTGATGAAAAAAGAGGTAAGTTTGAATTTAATTCGGCTCCTTTATTTGTAGATGAAATTTTAAAAAAAGAAGTTTGGGAAAAAAGAAAGGCTGTTTTTACTTCAGCTACTATTACTGTAAATTCAACTTTTAATTATTTTAAAAAACAATTAGGAATTGATGAAGGACATGAATTAATAGTAGATTCTCCTTTTGACTATAAAAAACAAGCTGCACTATATATACCGAAAAATATTTTAGATCCCAATAGCAAAGAATTTATACAAAGTTGTAAAGATACTATTTTAGAAGTACTAAAAATTTCTAAAGGAAGAGCTTTTTTACTTTTTTCTTCTTGGAAAAATATGGAATTAGCTTATGAATTAACTCATAAATTAATACCATTTAAAAGCAAAAAACAAGGCGATTTAACCAGAAGAAATCTTATAGAATGGTTTAAAAATACTCCTAATTCTGTTTTATATGCAACATCTACTTTTTGGGAAGGTATAGATATACCTGGAGATACATTAAGCTGTGTAATTATAGATAAATTACCATTTTCTGTTCCTGATGATCCTTTTATTCAAGCTAAAGTTGATTATATGAAAGCTCAAGAAATGAATTGGTTTAATGATTTTATGTTACCAGAAGCTATTATAAAACTCAGACAAGGAGTTGGCAGATTAATCAGGACTAAAAATGATAAAGGTTTATTAGTAATACTTGATAATAGGTTAATTACTAAATTTTATGGAAAAATAGTCTTAAAATCTTTACCCCCTGTAACTATAATAAATAGTTTAGAAAAAGCTTCCGATTTTATTAACTAATAAATAGCTCTTTACCTTGCTTATAGGCTTTAAAATTTTGATTAACTAAACTAAAAGGCTTATGTATTAACTCTTGTTTTAAAGCTTCACTAATACTTTTATCATCTATATTAATATTATCTGATAAATTTGTAATTAATGCCCCTAACATAATTATATTAGAAGTTATAGCACTTTTATTTTTATCTAAAGATTTCTCAGTATCAACAACAAAATTTTTTAATTCTGTTTTAGCATTAAAATCTTTAAAAAATAATTTAGTATTTTCATTTGATAAATTTTTTGCTTCATCTAATCTAAATTTATGAAAAACAATTGTATAATCGGCTTTTTCTATAAAAGGAGAAAAAATCTCTTCATCACTGATAATAATTTCTGCTTTTACATTACTATTATGAACTGGGCTAGAAGAAGAGGGAATATATGAAGATTGATAACCAGCTATAGCAGCAGCATGAGCTAAAATTTTTCCTGCAAAAAGAACTCCTTGACCACCATGTCCAAGTAAAACTATATTTTTTTTCATTATTTCCTCTTTTTATAAAATAGCTTTTTCTTACTAGTTATTAAAGAGCTTAAACCTATTTAATAAGAAGAAAAATAAAATATATATTTATTAACATTTTATTATTCTTAGTAATTAAAATAAGGTTATTACTTCTATAATAATAATATTTAGTATTTTATTATCTCAATAAAATATTATTAATGCTTATTCTATATAACTTAGCTAATTACTCTATTTTAAGAGTATGTAAATAAAAAAACAATCTTTTTATAGATATAGATTGTTAAATTTTTATATAAATAAATAAAAAATTGCCTTAAATTTAAATCTATTTTTAGATTTATTTTTAAGACAACTTTAAAAAATTTTATTAATAGAAAAAATTAATTTTTCTCTATTTTACCAGCTATATCTTCAGCTATTTTTCTTCTTATTTCTGTTATTTCATTAGAATCTAATTTATCAACTGCTTTTCCAATAGAATCTGTAGCTTCAACTTTTCTATTTTGTAATAAGTTAACTAGTCCCATTTTCTCTCTTCCAAGTTTTTCAGACATATCAAAAGAAAAAGGTAACTTTTTGGTTAATTCTTTATTTTTCATTAACTCTTTTACATTACTTGCAATAGCTGAGGTATCTTGAGAATTAGAAGATGAATCATGATTTTGATCTTGATCAGCATCTGCATTTTGATTTCCAGTTACTCCAGAAACATTTCTAGCTTCTACTCCTCCAGATGCAGCAACTTGAGTTTCACCCTCAACTTGCTCTCTAGTATTTTTTGATAAATCAACATTTCTATTTTTAGAACTAGAGTCATTTCCTTCAAGTGCTCTTATGGTATTATCAACAATAGCTTTTGCCTTATTAACATCTGCAAATAAATTTTTATTTTTACCTATTTCATCTTTTAAATTACTTAGTGATTCTATTGATGGAGAACCAGATTTCATTATTTCATTTTTTACTTGTTGAAGTGCCTTAGAAAGCCCAGAAGTTCCTTTTCCTGCTTGAGATAATGTTTCAACTAATTCAGCTACATTTCTGGCATTTTCATTTAAATTTTTTGCAAAAAGCCATCCATTAGTAACATCAACAGCACCAGCACCACTAACAGCACCTACTTTACTTGCTTCACCTGCCATTTTAGAATTTACCTCTCTAAAAACTTAATCAATTTAATATAGTGTTAATTTTAAATTTATTGTTTTATTTAACAAAGATTTTACATTAGCTAATTTAAAAAGAAAAGATCTGCCTTAATTATATTTTAAAATCAGAATCTGAAACTGGAGGATTATACTCAGCTTTTTCATATTTATTTTGAAAAACCATATCTTCATTTTCATACATTTCATTAGCTGCTATCATATAATCACTTTTTCTGATATAAAAAAGTTCTTTCGTTATTTTGTCATCCATATATTTTATATCATGAACTTCTAATACATAAACATCTGCATTTTCCATTTTAGAAGTTCCTATTATTTTTACCTTAGCATTAGGATTATCCATTCTTGTTTCTAAACTTACAATGTCTACATCTTTAAGTGAGTATCCTCTATAACCAGTAAGTTCGGGCTTATCAATTGGGAAAGTAAAAGTAAATAAACCTAATATTCCTGGTACTTTAATTTTTACATTTTCTCCACCATCAAAATAAATTGAAGTATTTATTAAATTAGGGCTACCAGGTGCTTCTGTAATCCTAACTTTCATCTTTCTAGGTCTTTGAAAAATAATTGGCATAACAGAAGATGCGGATTTAGCTTCAGCTACATATTCTTTTTGAACATAATGACCTTTAACAAAGCTTCTAATACTTGTTTTAAAAGTATTCATATTTTTTAATTTATCCGTAGCTTTTTTATAAATAATTTTACCTAATTCATCCAAAGTTGGAGTTTTAGTAGGAACCGGAGTTGGGGTTGGAGTTGGAGTTGGTTTTTTACTAACTTTTTTTGTTTTAGTTGGATCTGCTCCTTGATCTTTATTTTTTGTAGATGGAGTAGTAGTTTTTTTAGTACTTTTTATTGTAGTACTAGGAGATGGAATAGGGGTAGGTGTTACTTCAACTACAGGGGTTGGTGGAATATAGTCAGGTGTATTTTCAATATCTTCTGAATAATAACAAGAAGATATACTTATCATTAAAAAACTAAGGATTATTTTTTTTAACATAACTACCTAAAAAGCAAACTATACAACAAATAAAAAATAAAAATATTTATAAGTTATAGTAAAAACAAAGTTATACTAATAATTTTTACTTTTTATTTTGCACTTTCTATAATTTTACACTAAATATATATTATATATATATAAACTTCTGTTATAATTTAGAAGTTAAGTTTTTTTAATCTTATAAAAAGAGGAATAGTTAATGATAGGGTTACCTAACTACACACCACCAAAAACAGTTGCAACAAAATTTATAAATCAAGTTTCTGAAAATGATGAAGGCGTAAAAAAAATAGTGCTTGATCCTTCTATGATGGCTAATATGGCTGGTGGAGCAGAAATGCCACATGATGCTATGGCTTTAATGCAACAATTAATGGGTACAGCTAATCAACAAACAACAGGCCCTTCAACTTCTTCAATGCAAAATGAAGCTATGGCTTTGATGCAACAAATGATGGCAAATCAACAAGTAAAAGAAGATCCAAATGCTGGAACTGGAATGATTAGAAAACAAAATGAACTTTTAGAACAAGCAAAGAAAAATATTTCTTCTGATAGTATGGAAATAAATATAGAAGCATCTTGTATCTTAGGTTTATTTGTTAATACCAGTAAAAAACCTGATGTTGTAGAAAGATTAAAAACAATTAGTAAAGTTAGTTATGATAATAATTTACAAGAGTCTATATTTTATTATACAGATGTTGGAATTAATTTCTTTTTTAATGAAGAAGATACTATTGTAGAAATAGAATTTACAGAAAAATATAGAGAAAAAACTACCAAAGGATTAAAGCTAGGAGATACCATAGAAAAAGCTATTGAACTTTATGGTGCTCCAAGAATGAAATCTGCAAAAGGTGCTATCTGGAATAGATTTTCAATAGTTTTACATGATAAATCTAATGAAATAAAATTTATAAGAGTAAAAATAAGGGAATAATTATGGATACTTATGAAAAAAGTATTTATAAATTTAAAGCTCTAAAAGAAAAGTTTATACAACATAAAGTATTAGAAACTGATTTACCTTTTTTATTTGAAAATAAAAATAATGAAATAGGAATACTACTAATTCATGGTTCAGAATCAACTCCTTGTAATACACATGATTTAGGTAAAATTTTATATGCTAAAGGATATAATACTTTAGGTGTACTTCTAGCCGGTCATGGACATAATACCGAAAGATTACATCAAGGTCTTATTTCTTGGAAAGAGTGTTACAAATCAGCAATAGAAAGTTTAGAAATACTTTTAGCTCTAAATAAAAAAGTTTATGTTTTAGGTTCATCTTTTGGTGGTTGTTTGGCATATTTATTAGGTTTAGAATTTTACAAAAATATTAGCGGAGTAATAGCGGTTTCTGCTCCTTCTTTTACTAAATATGATCCTCCAAGTAATTTTAATTGGATGAAGCAAGTTTCAGCTTCTATAAAAGCTGTAGAACATCATATACATAATTTAGAAATACCTACTTTAATATTACATTCATCTGATGATAAAACAGTAAAATTAAATCAAGCTCTTTTTGCATATGAAAAAATAAAAACTGAACAAAAAAAGCTAATTATTTATAATTCTGTAGGTCATTCTCTTGGTTTTAGTTCTAATACTGAAGAAGTAGCTAAAGATATAGACAATTTTATAAAAGAATACAATGAATTAATTCCAATACAATTTTCTTTAGATGCAAATGTTCATTCTGTAAGTGTTGCAGGTGAATTTAATAATTGGGCTTCAAATGAAAATGAAATGATGTTTATAGATGGAAAATGGAGTATAGATTTATTATTACCTAAAAAAAGACAATATCAATATAAATTTGTTATTAATGGTAATAATTGGATTTTAGATCCTTATGCAGAAAAAATAGCAACTCCATTAGGAAATTACAACTCTTTGGTTAGAACATAATAATAAGATTTATGTTAAAAAATGCAAGAGTAATTTCTTTGCACAATAAAGAAATTATAGAAAATTTTCTTAGAAAAAATACAGATCTAAATATTTATCAAATAGGAGATTTGGATGATTTTTTCTGGGACTCTACTTTATGGTTAGGATTAGAAATTAATGATAAATTAGAAGAATTAATTTTAATATATATTAGTCCAGATTTACCAGTATTACTTAATTTTAGTAATGATTATGAAAAATTAGAATGTTTAATAAAAAAAGCCAGTTATTATTTACCAAATAAATTTTATTCTCACTTAAGCCCAGAAGTAGATAATATATTCACTAATTATAAAAAACAATTTAATGGCAAACATTTAAAGATGTCTTTAAAGTATCCAGATAAACTAGATAATATTGATATATCTGATGTTAATTTGATTAATAAAAATGAAGTAGATAGTTTAAATTATTTTTATAATAAAAGTTATCCAGAAAACTGGTTTGATTTTAGAATGTTAGAAACTAATCAATATTTTGGAATAAAAGAAAAAGATTCTTTTATAAGTGTAGCAGGGATTCATGTTTACTCTGAAAAATATCAAGTAGCTTCTTTAGGAAATATAACTACTTTACATGAATATCGTGGAAAAGGATTGGCAAAAAAAGTTACAGCTAAATTATGTAGCTCTCTAATTGAAAAAGGTATAAAAAATATAGGTTTAAATGTTTTAGCATCTAATATTAATGCTATAAAGTGTTATTCAAACTTAGGCTTTGAAATTATCGCTGAATATAATGAAATTCTATTTGAAAAAAACTGATATAATATATTACAATTTTTAAACTTATTGTATTATTTAGCTTAAATTTTTTATAAGATATTTAGTATTAAGATTTTTAAATTAATGAGGTAATACATGAAAAAAATCATCTTGTCTTTTTTTGTCTCATCTATAATATTTTCTTGTAATAGTGTAAATACTATAACAGATAAAGTAGAGTTTAATACAGAAGAAATTTTAGCCCAAAATAATAATAATATAAAATCTTTAAGTAACGAAATAGTAAAATTAGCTGATTTAGATAAAAACGAAAATATTACTAAAGAAGAATTTTCTAAAGCCTTTAAAACAGGTTTTTTTACTACTCCTGCTGGTGAAGTAAGTTTTGAAAATTTTGATTTGAATTCAGATAAAAAACTTAGTAATCAAGAATTAGAAACCCATCTTTCTAAAAAAGAATTTACAGCTCCTATAAATAAACCTATAAAAAATAATTTTAAAAGTTCTGATACTTCTATAATAAATATGAGTTCATCAGATTTAAAAAAAATAGTTGTCGGAGCTCAAAGTTACCTAGATTCTAAAAGAATTTGGAGTAATATTTCTGAAATGCCTCCTAATATGCAATTTTACTTTAAAAATATTGGTAATAAAATTAAATCAAATTTTAAATTTCATATTCAGAAAGAAGGTTTATTATTTTGGAAACATGATTATATATATCTTACAACTTCAGATAATTTAAAAATATTTTATAAAAAAGCTGATTCTAATGAAAACTTAGAAGGTAAAAATGTTACTGCTATATTAAATGTAAATAAAATAAGTTGGCAAAATATTATTGCAAATCCTTTTAGTGTAGAAGGTGTAGAGTAGCATTAATAAAAAAACTGGTAGTAAATACCAGTTTTTTTATTTTCTTATTTATTTAGAAACAACAGCTGTTGGTTTTACTTCAGCTGGCATTGATGTAACAGTAGGGCTAGGTGAGGCAGATGGAACAGCAGTTGCGATTGCTATGTCAGGGGTTGCACCAACTGGATAAACAGGGTAAGGGCTATAGTATGGATAAACTTCTTGTCTAGTTCTAGTAGGTCTATTAAATATTAAAATACTTCCTGTTTCTGCATCTATTCTTGCATAAGCTCCTGAGTAATAATAATCTATTCTAGGGGCTGCTGTTGGTTTTATGTATGTTGGAGAACCTGCATCAACAGCTACAGAAGAACCTGAACTATAACCAACACTACCTGCATAAGCAGAACCAGCAGGAACTGGTACATCATAAGTAATAGGTGTGTAATAATTAATATTCATGTTTACATTCCAATAAACTTTACCTTTTTCTCCTAATTCCATATAAAGATTCCAACTAAGATCTTTATCTTTAGGAATATCATATAATAATTCTGAATTAGGTGAATAATAAGGAACGGTATTCATTAAGGTTTTATCTTGTTCAGACTTAAAATCTTTATTTTTTATAGCATTAGTTACCAATTTTATAGCATCTGAACTATCAATTTTAATATTATCTAAATTTATTTCTTTTACACCCCATTTTTGTCTTAAAATAAGAGTTTCATTTGAAGAAATGTAAAAATTATAAACTTCTTTTTTTGCTGATGAAACAAAAGTAAAAGACCATTGGAAATTATTATAACCATAATAATAAGGCATTGCAGTTACATATGGTTGAGGTTGATTTGGGTTAGCAGTTGGTTGAGGTTGATTTTTATTTAAGCCATCTTTATCTAAATTTCCACTAGAATAGGTCATACGAGCATCTGATGCTAAATTTTTAATAGTAGGTTTTATTATTTTACTTACTATTTCAGCATAAGTACCAACAAAGCCATTAGAACGAGCTTCTTCAAAATCTACTACAGTATATTCTTCAAATGCTCCTGGGTATGGAAAATAAGAAACAGGGAAAGAGCTTCTTGCCATATCCATAGGAGGTGCTACAGCTATAGCTGGAGCTGAATAAGATACTCCTGCACCACCAGATGAAGGTGCAGAAGACGGTGCTGGCATTGGAGCTATAGCTGGAGAAGTTGCTACATTTACAGCTGAGTCTGCCATAGATTCTTTACCAGATGCTCCACTAGCTAAAGCTTTATTGTTTTGAGTATTTTGGTTTTGAATATTTTGAGAAATTAAGCTATTATATTCTGCTACTTTATCAGTAGAAACTTTTTTAAATTTAAATTCACCTACAGGTGTATTTACTGTTTCTACAGAAGGTGAGGTATTTTGTGTATTAGTATTACCATTATTATTAGAAGGTAAAAGATTAGTAGCATTATTACATCCAGAAGTAATTATTATACTAGCCACAACAAATGGTAAAAATCTTCTAATTTTCATAAAAAAATCCTTTTATTAAAAAATTAATATTCTATATAATTAATTATAAATCTTTCTTACATCAAAGTCAAGTATTTTTTTTACTAATTGGTAAACTTTTTTTTGTTAATAAAAAAACTCCCCTAAGGGAGTTCTTTTTATTAAACTTATTTTTTTGTTTCTTTGTAAGTAACATGTTTATTAAGAGTAGGATCAAATTTTTTTAATTCGATTCTATCTGGTGTATTTCTTTTATTTTTCATTGTTGTATAACGATGTTTACTTTCTGTACTTTGTAGAGTAATTATTACTCTAGCTCCAGCTTTTGCCATAATATTTTCCTCCTATGTTTATCTGTTAAGAATTGAAAGATCTGTACCATATCTTTTTAATGTACTAATTAAACCGTACTTAGATATAGTTTTTATTGCAGTTGTAGAAACTCTCAATCTAACTGTTTTGTTTAATTCTGGAACAAAGAATTTTTTCCATTGTAAGTTAGGTTTTTGTTTGTATTTTGTTCTACGGTGAGAATGGCTTACATGATTAGAAACCATGTGCTTTTTACCGGTTACTTCACATACTTGTGACATTTTAAAAACACCTCTATATTATATCTTTAATCAAAATAATTCAATAAAACTAAGCTGCAACTTTAGCTTCTAAGCTTTTTTTAGCTAATTCAACTAAGCTTTTGAACGCAGTCATATCATTAACAGCTAAATCAGCTAATATTTTTCTGTCAACTTTTACACTTGCAAGATTTAAACCGTTTATTAATTTGCTATAAGATAAACCATTCATTCTTGATGCTGCATTAATTCTTGTAATCCAGAGTCTTCTGAATTCTCTTTTCTTTTCTCTTCTATGACGATAAGCATATCTTAATGCTTTCATCATTGATTGGTTTGCAGAAGTTAATAATTTACCAGCTCCTGCTCTATGACCTTTTACTAATTTAAGTATTTTTTTATGTCTTTTTTTAGAAACGTTTCCGCCTGTTACTCTCATGTTACTATTCTACTCCTATTTAAAGATATTTGAGATATGGAAGTTGTGATATTACTCTGTTTAAATCTGTTTCATGAACATCAGAAGCATGAACTTTTAAAGCTCTTACTCTTCTTTTTCTTTTACCAGTAAGTAAGTGTTTGGTTCCAGTGTTTCTTCTTACTAACTTTCCACTTCCTGTAACAGAATATCTTTTTGCTGCAGATTTTCTTGTTTTTACTTTAGGCATAATATAAATTTACACTCCCTTTTTAGGAACTAATATCATTAATACTTGTCTTCCTTCTTTTATTGCAGGTCTTTCAACTGCTGCAAACTCTTCAGATTCTTTAGCAAATCTATTAAGAAGGTCTATGGCAAGATGAGAATGTTGCTCTTCTCTACCTCTGAGTTTTACACTCATTTTTACTTTATCGCCATGCTCGACAAACTCTTTTATTTTTTTTATTCTAACTTGGAAATCATGTTCACCGATTTTATAACTTACTGTAAGTTCTTTTATGTCAGTTACATGCTGTTTTTTCCTAGCCTCTTTCATTTTCTTTTCTTGTTCATATTTGTGTCTGCCAAAATCCATTATTCTGCAAACAGGAGGGACAGCCGTAGGTGATACCATAACAAGATCTAGGTCTCTTTCTTTTGCTATCATTAAGGCTTCTCTTGTACTTAATATACCTAATTGAGAAGAATCAGAATCAATAACTCTAACTTCCTTTACCTTTATCATATCGTTGATAAGAGTTCCAGTATCTTTACTAATGGCAGTTTCCTCCTAAAAAAATTAATACAAACAAAAAAATACGAATATATTAGGGAATATAATAGAAATAAAAACGCTAATTACTAACCTAATATATTTAAGTTTACCTGTCGGTATATATTAAACCGAGCAACCCTTAAGGCAAAGATTAAAAAAATAATCTTGGTAAAAACGCAAACTTAATTGCTAATAGTATTTAATTAAAAATACTAAATAATAATTATATCTTATCTTAGTTAGCTTGTATAGTCTTTTTTTATTTTATTATGTTAAGTTAGATTATTATAAATATCTATGTAAATTAACACATTAATTATGTTTTTTACTTATTAGTAGAAAAAAAATTTTTTACTTTGTCTCTTATAAATATTGGGCTTATAGGTTTAACCAAATAATCAACTATTCCTAAGTCATATGCTTTTTTTTGAGTTTCTGAATCTCCTATAGATGATAAAAACATAAATGGAATATTTTTAGTGTCATTAGATTTATTTAATTCTAATTTAAGCTCAAAACCAGTCATCTCTGGCATCATATTATCTGAAATAATTAAATCTGGTTGTTTTAGTATTATTTTCTGAAAAGCAATTTTACCATTTTCAGCTAAAACAACATCACACACTTTTTTTAAAGTTATTTCCATTAATTTAAGGATAGATGGATCATCCTCGACGACAAGCACTAACAAAAAAAATTCCCAAAATACATATTATAATCAAACTATTTAACACTATTATAGTTTATATTTAACCTAAATATAATATATAAGCTAATAATAAAATTATATTTTATTTTTATGAAAATATTATAAATAAAAATATCAAAAGCTTATTTATAAAGAGTTCTAATAATTATAGTACTTATATATATAAATTTTTTATGTATAATAATTAAATTAATTCTAATTAAATTATAAGAAAAACTATATGGGATTATTTACATTTTTATATGATAGATATAAGTTAAACAAAGAAAAAAATTTTTTTTGTAATTTGTGTAATGATAATAATTTAGATATAGAATTTATATGTAATAAAAGTGATATACATATTCTAAAAGAAATTTTTCATGAAAGAGTCTATTCTGATTATTTTCCTTTTTATCAGAATGTAACAGTAGTAGATATAGGTGCACATAAAGGATATTTTGCCTTATTTGCTAAAAATAATTTAAAAGATACTTCTCGAATTATAGCTTTGGAGCCCATGAAAAAAAATTTTGAAATTTTAGCAAAAAATACTTTAAATAAAAATATAGAAATTTATAATGAAGGTCTTTATTCTGAAAATATTGAGAAAGATTTATATATAAATAAAGATGAGAACTCTTCATTATTTGAAAATTATTCCTTACTTTTAAACTTGAATAATTCTAAAGAAACTGAAAAAATAAAATTAATAACTTTAGAAAAATTATTTGATGAATATAATATTGATAAAATTGATTTTTTAAAGCTAGATTGTGAGGGAGCAGAATATAAGATTTTATTTTCTACTAATAAAAAAATTTTAGAAAAAATAGAAATTATTTCTATGGAGTTTCATGATTTAAAGGATGAATATTATAATGCCCATAATTTAGTTAGTTTTTTAGAGAAAAATAATTTTGAAATAAAAAAATATGCTTATGAAAAAACGGTAATAAATAATAATTTTGGGAAAATAGTAGCTAAAAGAGTTAGAAGTTAGAATAAATTAAATATCCTAACTTCTAAGGTTTAAGTTATAACTAAAAAATTAATAATCTGAAAATACATCTTCAATATAATAGTATCCAGACCATCTTTGATCTTCATAATTAAAGATTCCTTGTCCATTAGCTTTTACTATCCAAGCTCTTTCCCATCTATTATCAGGAGACATTACTCTTAACATTCTATCTCCATTTTTAAAATCCCAATTTCTGCCATCTGCATAAAAATGAGGTATATTCATGCCTTGTCTTGTTTTTATATGAAACCCATCATTTGGTAAATCCCATGTTGTATCAACTATAAATTCCATTACTTGCCAAATATTTCCTGATGGTAAATAACCTTGATCAGCTGCAATTCCAGAATCATTTGGTAAGCCAAATATTTTACAATGAGGTAATTCTCTTGCCATTTCTTTTAATTCACCATCTCTACCCCAATCATGGTGTAAAGTTGAAGCAATATTTCTAATCAAACCAAAACCGTGCATATAATCATTACTTCCAGAAATATACTCAGCTAACTGATCAGCTCCTGCTGAAAACCCAACTGTTAAAAGACCTTTATTTTGTCTTTCATGTAAAATTCTTCCAAATAAATGTTCATCCCCATAATATCTTTCTCCAAGATATTTGTATCTTTCCATACCAAGAACACTGTTTCCACCACCTAGTATTACAACTTGAGTATGTATTAATTTTTCAAAAAAAACATCAACATCTTCAGGTTTTAGATTATCATTCCAAAAAAATGTGCTTGCTTCTAATCCCCATTGTTTAAATTTATTGAAATACCATTCGAATGTTCCCCAACTATAATGTTGTTGGTCGTATCTTCCCATAGACATAGGAATAAGAAAAACTGATTTATTATAATGATCTTGTAAAGCTCTTTCTACTATCCAATTTCTATGAATGTCTTGACATCTGTTGTGAGAACTGTAGATTAATGCTGTTGGTTTAAACATTAGTGTTTACCTTCTTTCTAACATAACTTTGTAAAAATACCATTAAGTATAATATCAAAAATAAATTATAGCTAGTATGTTTATAAAAATTCTTTTTTTAGGGTTATTTATATGATTAAATAAAATTACTTTTATGTTACTATGTATAATAATATTTTTATGCTTTAGAGGATATATGGCAAAGCTAAAATTATTTAATTTATATGCTTTTATAGGTGTAATAGTAGTAGCAATATTTTTTGTTTTTGATTCTACTATTTATATACAGCCTGGTCATGTAGGGGTTTTTATTAATAAAATCTCTGGTAAAATTAGTGAAGAACCTATACATTCTGGTTATCAAATAAAGTTACCTTTTTTTCATCAAATAATAGAATATCCTTATCATATGCAAACTATTCTTTTAACAAGAGATATAACAGAGGGAAGCCCAACTAATGAAGAAATAAATATAAATTCTATTGAAGGACAACCTGTTAGTTGTGATGTTTCTTTATCTTTTACACTAAAACCAGAGAAAGTTCCATTTTTATATACTTCTTTTAGGCAATCTATAGATAGTATTACTCATGGATTTGTAAAACAAACTATAAGACAATCTATGCAAGAAATTATTGGTAAAACATCTATTTCAGATTTTTTGGGTAAAAATAAAGCAGATGCAGTTCAAAAAATTGAAGAAGATCTAAAAATTAGATTATCTCAATATGGTTTTGAGGTAAAACAATTTACTATTAATTGGATTAGACCACCACAAGCTGTAATTGAAGCGATATCTCAAAAAAATATTATGGAGCAAGAAGCTTTAAAAGCTCAAAATGAATTAGTTAAATTTCAATATGAAGCTCAACAAAAGGCAGAAAAAGCAAAAGGTAAAGCTAAAGCTATTTTAATAGAAGCAGAGGCTCAAGCTAAAGCTAATAAAATTTTGTCAAATTCAATTAGCGAAACTTTAGTAAAATATAAGTCTATAGAAAAATGGGATGGTCTTTTACCTACTGTTTCTACAGGTAAAGGTAATAATACATCAACTATGCTAAATCTAAAACTTCCTAATAGAGAAGAAGATAACAGTAAAAATGAAAAATCTTCAAAATAATTGGAGAACTTTAACTACTAAAAATTTATCTGCAAAAGATAATATGGATCTAGATTTATTTTTATTAAATGAGTTTATAGAAAAAGATCTAACTCCTATATTAAGATTTTACTCTTGGGAAAAACCTACAATATCTCTAGGCAGAAGTCAAAACTTAGATGAAATAGATATTGAATATTGTAAAAAAAACAACATAGATATAGTAAAAAGACAAACAGGAGGAAAAGCTGTTTTTCATCAAGGAGAATTTACATATAGTTTTATAGCTTCAAAAAAATTTGGTTTATCTGATAATATTTTTGATTCTTATAAACAGATTAGTGAGGCTATTATATTTAGTTTGAATAAATTAAAAAAATTAGATTTATTTATAGGTAATGAAACAAAAAAATATTTTACTTCTTCTTTTTGTTTTGCTACTTCCAGTGTATCTGATATAAATTTTGGTGGTAAAAAATTTATTGGTAGTGCACAGCTAAGAAAAGGCTCTAATTTATTACAACATGGTTCTATTATTATAAATCAAGATTTTTCTTTACTCAAAAATATTTTTAAAGGGCATATCAATATAGAAGAGCAAATAAATTTATCTGAAATATTAGGTTTTATCCCAACTTTTGAAGAGCTAGAACATGTTTTATTAGCTGGATTTTCAGAATTTTTCGAAGTTTATTTTGAAAAAATTATTTATACTTATAGTTAATATTTTATAGTTTGCATTTTTTCAAAATCATATTCTCCTGAAACAGTGGGTTGCAACACTGTTTCATCTATAGACTCACTTACTGAAAAAATGTAAACCAATTCTTTTTGAGTATATATATAATAAAAACTAAATTACTAGAAATTTTTAATTAAGTTTTTTATAGTATATTAAACTATATTTGTTATTACTTTTTAGCAAACTAATTTGATATACATTATTTTTTTATATTATTTTAAAACTAAGATACATTAAAATATGTTAATATCATAGAGTTAGAATTGTTTTTAGAGGATTTTTATTTTGGAAAAAAAGGTTACCGTAGAAAATATTAATAAAAAGCAATTTGATATTTTTAATATTACAGAAGAAGAATTAGTTGCTTTTGCTCTTGATGAATCTGCTTTACTAGAAGAAAATACTTTAATAAATAATTTAAATGCTAGAGATTTAGTTAAATCATTCTATCAGAAAAGAGAAAATTTTAGACAAAATACTAGATTAGGTCATATTTTAACAAAAGAATTTAATTTATCTAAAGAAACTCTTATAGATGCTTTATCTTATCATGAAAAAACAGGGGTTCCATTAGGTGAAGCTTTTATAGCATTAAAAATTTGTACTCAAGAACAAATTAATACAGCTTTAGAAAAACAAGCAAAAATGAGAAGTTATATAAGATAGTAAAATATATAAAATTAAATATATCTTTTACTTTTAAATTGATATTCTAAATGAAAATAAAAATAAAGCAATTAAATCATATTCAGCTCTGCATTCCAATTGGAAAAGAAAATGAAGCTAGAAATTTTTATTCTGATATTTTAGGTTTTAAAGAAATACCAAAACCAGAATCTTTAATAAAAAACGGCGGTTTATGGTATGAATTAGCAAATATTCAATTACACCTAGGAGTAGAAGACTTTGAAAATAAATCAAAAGCACATCCAGCCTTTGAAATAGAAAATTTAGAGCAAGTAAAAAATTATTTAAAAGAAAAAAAAATACAAATAAACGAAGAAATACCTATACCAATGCAAAATAGATTTTCTTTTAGAGATCCATTTGGGAATAGGATTGAATTTTTAGAAAAATTTTAGTTATTAAGAAAGGTTTTAAAATGGTAAGTTTTCAATTAAGTGAAGAACAAAATCAGCTTAAACAATTAGCTCATGATTTTAGTAAAAATGAAATTGCTACACAATCTAAACATCATGATGAATCAGCTGCTTATCCTTGGGAAGTATTAAAAAAAGCTTGGGAAGTTGGTTTAATGAATACAAATATTCCACAAGAATACGGTGGCTTAGGGCTAGGCTGTTTTGATGCTGCTTTAATAGCAGAGGAAATAGCTTGGGGTTGTACAGGTATAGGAACTGCTATAGAAGCAAATGGGTTAGCACAAGCACCATTAATTTTAGCTGCGAATGATGAACAAAAGAAAAAATTTTTACAACCTATGACAGAAGAATTATTAATGGCTGCCTATTGTGTTACAGAACCTAGTGCAGGTTCTGATGTGTCAGGAGTAAAAACTAAAGCTATTAAACATGGTGATGAATATGTAATAAATGGTAGTAAAATGTGGATTACTAATGCTAGTGTTGCTAACTGGTATTTTGTTCTTGCTTATACTGATCCAAGTAAAGGTCATAAAGGAATGTCTGCTTTTATTGTCCCAAGAGATACTGCTGGCATAGAAGTAGGCAAAAAAGAAATGAATATGGGGCAAAGATGCTCTGATACTAGAGGCATTACTTTTACTGACGTAAAAATACCTGCTAAATATCTTTTGGGGCAGGAAGGTGAAGGTTTTAAAATAGCTATGAAAGCTTTTGATCATACTAGACCAATTATATCTTCTGCTGCCGTAGGTTTATCTAGAGCAGCGATGGATCATGCTGTAAGATATTCAAAAGAAAGAACTACTTTTGGAGTTCCTATAGCTAAACATCAAGCTATTAGTTTTATGATTGCAGATATGGCAAAAGATATAGAAGCTGCCAGATTATTAGTTTGGCAAGCTGCTTGGAAAATAGATAATGGAATTAGAAATACTAAAGAAGCTGCTATGTCTAAGTGCTTTGCAGCAGATACAGCTATGAGAGTTGCTACTGATGCAGTACAAATTTTTGGAGGTTATGGTTATAGCCAAGAATATCCTGTAGAAAAATTAATGAGAGATGCTAAAATATTTCAAATTTATGAGGGTACAAGTCAGATACAAAGAATTATAATAGCAAAAGAAATTTTTGATAGAAGTTAGTAATACAAAAATAAAAAGGTCTAAAAAATTTATTTTAGACCTTTTTTAATGTTTTTTAATTATTTAAATGAGTTTTAGTATTAAAACTCATTTTTATTTATAACCAAAAATTAGAATCTGAATCTTAAGTTAAGAAGACCACCAATATCTCCATAAACAGGTTTATCACCTTTTATGGTATATCTTGTATCTGTATAACCTAATTGAACAACAAAACCACTTGTAGAAGGAATTTCAATACCTGCATAAAGATCATTTAACCAAGTATAATTTCTTACAAAATCATTTCTTTCACTAAGAGGATATAAGAATCTATCTTCAGCAAAAATACCAAACCAATCACCTAATGGTATTTCTATAGAAGCTCTACCTCTAGGACCATGATTCATATAGTTATAACCAGTACCCATTGTATTTACGAGTCCATAACCTACGCCTAATACTAATGAAGCATCTTCATCACTTTCAGCACCTAAAATTCTCCAACCAATATCTCCACCAGCATGTAATCTTGAGTATCCTGGTATTGCATAAGCTTCTTGGAATTTTTTATCAAACATCATATAGTTTCCATCAAAACCTAATTGGAAACCACCAAATCTTAAGTCTAATTGAGCTGCTGGACCATAGAGATAACCCATTTCAGGATTACCAGTTTTTGGCATTGTATTAGAAACTTTATAAGCACCACCTAATCTTAAATCAACTGGGCTGAGAGGTTTTTTGCTAGGAACAGCAACTGGTGTAGGAGTTGGTTCTGGAGTAGCTTCTGGTGTAGGAGTAGCCACAGGTGTTGGAACTGGAGTAGCTTCTGGAGTAGCTTCTGGTGTAGGAGTAGCCACAGGTGTTTGTTTTACAACAGGTATTAAATATTTATCCACACAATCAGTGAATTTTTTTAATAAAGCTGCTAACTCGTATCTGGTAATATTTTTTTGACCTTTGAATGTGTTATCTGTATAACCAGACATTGCTTGACAAGTACTATCAACTATACTTTTTACAGAAGGAGTTGCCCAATGATCTTCTTTAACGTCTGTTAAAGAGCCAGATCTATTTGATGGAGCTAATGATACTTTACCAACTTTTTTTGTTAAAGCTTTTAAGTAATTATCTAATTCAAAAGCTAACTCATATCTACTAAGTTTTTCGTTACCTAAAAATTTATTTCCAGGCATAGCTTGCATAATTCCATAATCATTAACTGCACCATTAACAACATCTTTATATTTAGCATCAACATCTGTTAAGTTAACAGTTCTTTTATCTCCTGTAACTTTTAAGTCTTTTCCAGAACTTTGTTCAAGTTTTTTTGCTATGTTGTAGAAAGCAGAAGCTGCCTCATATCTTGTTACTTGATCATTACCATTAAATCTGGTAGCAGATTTAGGTTCCATAATTCCTAAGTCTTCAACCATCATTTTTACAGCATTATAAGCCCAATGGCTTGGAGTAAGATCTACTAAGCTGTCTGTTTTTGTTTGTGCCATTGCAGAAAATGTTGTAGCTTGTGTTGAAAGTAAAACTACCCCTGCTAAAATGGAACTAAAAATCTTTTTGTTCATTTTTTCAACGCTCCTTGATAATTATTTAAAATAAAAATACTAACAATCTAAATCGCTTACTTTTTTGTCTTTTCTAAATGATCTATTATTGTTATTTTTGATGCCGAATTATTGGCAACATCTTTTTTGGTTAATTCTTTTTCGATAGCATTTGTATCGACCTTTACGTTTTTAGTAAAAGCTTTAAAATACTTGAAAAATTGAATAACAAAAATATATAAAGAATGTCTCATAATATCAAGATTAACTCTTGCTTTTTGTATAACTTGAGAAGTTTCTTCGGCTTTAGTTTCTACTGCACCTATAAGAATATCTGCTCTATTCGTTATATCTTCAACTTTACCTGTTATTCCATCAAAATTTTCAATTATTGGCGTTATATTATTTTCTAAGTTTTTAACTGTATTCTCTAAAGTTTTAACTGTATTTATTAATTGAATTACCAATTTAATTATATAGAAAAACAAGAATCCAAAGCCTATAGCTAAGACGATTGCTAATATACTCCATGCACTTGTAGATGACATTATTTCCATACTTTATATATAAAAACTAATCCTTTGTATTTTATCAGAATTTTGTGTTTATGCAAGTTCTATCATATTTTAATCATAATAATAAAATAAATCTTTAGATTATAAAATACTATCTAACACTAAATCTAAGGCAGTTTGAGATATTGATGTTTTTTCTTTATTTTTGGTATAAATATTCTCTAAAGCTTTTTTTATAGTATCAGAAGTATCCTTAAAAATAGCATCAATATCTAAATTAGCATTTTCTTGCATTAGATAAGCAAAAACTCTTGCCATACCACAATTAGCTATAAAATCAGGTATAACAGAAATATTATTGTCTGCAAAAAGCCCTGTTTTACCCAAAAAAACATCTTCATCTTCAAAAGGAACATTAGCACCACAAGAAATTAATGATAACCCATGATTAATCATAGTTTCAATCATGCTTTTATTAACAAATTTAGAGCCTGCTGCAGGAATAAATACATCTACATGTAATTTCCATATTTTATCATTTAGTTCTGGGTAAAAAATCTTTTCTTCTGAATTTATAATATTATTTTTTCTTGTACTCAATAAATCTTTTATTTCTTCAAAAGTAAAACCTTCTTCTGAAATAACACCACCATCTTTATCTGTTATTCCTACTATTTTCATACCTGCTTGAGCCAAATAAAAACAAGTTGGCCCTCCGACATTACCAAAACCTTGAACTATAACTTTTTTGTTTTTTAAATCCTCTTTCCAAATATTATGAAAATGTATTACTGACATAGCTACGCCATATCCAGTTATTAGATCTGCAACTCTGTATTCATGGTTGTTATCAGGTAAAAGACTTTCTTTTTTTACGATTTTAGGAACGCCTTCTTGTAATTGTTTTATAATTTTTCTTTTTTGTTCTCCATGAAATTTAATATGCCCAGATACTATTCCTTCTTGTGGATGTAAAAGTCGTAATTCTGATGTAAAAGGTATAACTTCTTTTAATTCATCTACATTTAAATCCCCACCTGTTCCATAATAGTGTTTTAGCATAGGAATTACAGCCCTAAACCATCTTTTTAAAACTTCTTCTTTTCTAGGATCTGTAGGATCAAAATTAATTCCAGATTTAGCTCCACCAATATCAGGCCCAGAAATTTGAAATTTTATTTCCATAGTTTTTGCTAAAGAAATAACTTCATTTAAATCTAATCCTTTTCTCATTCTGGTTCCACCACCAGCAGAACCGTTTCTTAAGGAGTTTATAACTACCCAACCTTGTGCTTCTGTATAAGGGTCTTGCCAAGAAAAAATAATTTCTGGCTTTTTATTTTCAAATTCTCTTAATTTTTCAATCATTTATTATCCTCATTGATAATTTTTATTTTATATACTCCAATTAGTGAATTATTATTGTTTTGTAGTAAGCATTTATTTTTATTAGAGAATACCTCAGAGCTATGCTCTGGGTTCTCAATGGGTACGGGGGCTTTGCCTCCGTTCCCTTCCTCCTGCTGGGTTGATAACCCGTAGGAGGTTTTAAATTCATTAAATTTTACTCTATATTATTTTATATCCACTTAAAAAATATAATAGCGAATAATTAAATAGTCAATTATATTAAGATAAACATTCATAATATAAATTTTCAACTTGTTCTATATTTTTTTCTATGGAATAGCTTTCTAAAGCTCTTTCTCGAGCTTTTTTAGCTAATAAATTTCTAAAATCTTTATTTTCATTGATTAGACCTAATGAAAATCTAAGCTGCTCTTTAACTTTAGTTGGATTCAAAACTATTCCAGCTCCTTTGGCTAAAACTTCTCCATCTGCACCAACATCTGTTGCTATACAAGCTGTACCACAAGACATTGCTTCTAAAAGTGCTAAAGATAAGCCTTCAATTTGTGAAGGTAATATAAAAGAATAACTGTTTCTAAGTATATTTATCCTTTTTTTCTCATCTTTTATGATTCCTGTCCAAATTATATTTTTTTCTTCACTATAAATAGATTTTAAAACTTTTTCTTGTTTACCTCCACCTACTATTAATAAAACAGCATCGTCAAAATTATTTTTTAAAAAAGCTTTTATTAAAACATCTACCCCTTTTTCAGCATCAATTCTTCCTAAATATGTATATATTTTTTTATTATTAAAGTTATAAATAGGTGCTTCAGGATTATCTAAAGAGTTTGGAGAAAATTTATTAGTATCAATAGCATTAGGAATAACTTTTATTTTATGTTCAGGAACTCCCATTTTAGCAAAAATTTCTTTTTGTAATTCAGAAAAAATAATCATTCCATCATATTTAGATAAGGCTGGTGCGTAAAGTTGATATAATAAAAAAGCAGCACTTCCATGAAATGTTGGTCTTCTATCAAAAGCATTATGAAAAGTACAAACTAAAGGAATATTTAATTCATGACAAATTTCATGTAATTTAAAATCAATAGGAGAAATACATAAAGAAGCATGTACAATATCTGGTTTTATTCTTTTTAATTCATCATAAATAACTTTTTCTGATTTTACTGTTGGAATTGTATATGCTTGAGATTTATATAAATATGGAAGCATTACTTCTTTGTCTTCTTTTTCAGATTCATCTTCTTTCTCAAAGTAAAAGAAGAAAACCTCATGACCTTTAGCAGTTAAAAGGTTAGTTATTTCTTTTGAATAAGTTACATTACCAGAAAAAGGAGTTTTTTTTGCGTACCAAACTATTTTTAATTTTTTATTCATTTTATTTTTTATTAGTCTCAAAAAATTTTAACAATGAAAAAAGTACAAAGTAATTATTACTTTGTACTTTTTAAAATTTATATTTATATTATTAGTTTCTAAATAAGTTGCTTAAAGCACCAATAAAACCGCCAATAACAGCTCCTTCACCAGCACCTTTACCGCCACCAGCTATATAACCAATAGCACCACCAACCGCAGCACCACCAACTATGTTACCATAGTTACCTCCAGACCATCCACCTGGATAAGGTTGAGGATAAGGTTGAGCTCCACCTGGGTAATAAGGGCTTCCACCACCTGGATAAGGATATCCACCTGGATGATGTCCCCCAGGACCATCAAATGGGTTTGTAGAATAAACTTTTTGGTCATATCCTATCATTACATCGCCTCTTGATAAAGCTTGAGCAAATTCATGGATAGATACGTTGCCATCTCTATTAGTATCTGTTACTCTTTTTGCATTTCTATCAAACTCGATTTCTTTATGAAACCAACCAGTATTTATTTGTCCATCTCTATTGAAGTCGTAGTAAGCAGCTACTCTGTAAGCATTATTTATATCCATCATAATAAGAAAAACCTCAAATTTAAACTTAGATTAATAATATTATAGTATATTTTTAGTAAAACTTGTTAATAAAAATTTTATTTTATAGTATTTTTTTATATTTAATTTTTTCCAAAAGAGAATAAACATCTTCTAATTTAAAAAAACCTGCTTTTTCTGTCATTGCATTAGCTGAGCCACATGCTATACCATATTTAGCAATATCCAAAATATTTTTTTCTTCTAAAAATGCATGTATCATTCCAGCTAAAAAAGAATCTCCAGAGCCCACTGTATTTAAAATTTCTATTTCTGGAGCTGTTAATTTATAAATTTCATTTTTATTTCCTATAATACATCCATCTTTATCTAAAGTAATACAAGCTATTTTGGAGTAATCAGATAAAAAATAAATTCCTTTTATTAAAGCTTCTTCAGTTTTTAAAGTAAACCCTAATAAAGTTTCAGCTTCAGTTCTATTTGGTTTTATTATATAAGGAGATGCTCCTAAACCATTTTTTAAAACAGAATCTTTTGCATCTAATAAAGTTATTAAACCAAAAGATTTGGCTATATCAATTATTTTTGCATAAGTATTATCTGGTAAAGAATGAGGTAAACTACCAGCTACAACGAGTATTTTTGATTTTTTGCATAAATTTTCTAATTTAGAAAAAAAAGCTTTTAATTCTTCTTCTGAAATAAAAGGACCATTTTCATTAATTTCTGTTAGAGTATTATTTTTTTTATCTATTATAGCTAAACAACAACGAGTATTATTTTTTATATGAAAAAAATCATAATTAATATGATCTTCATTCATTAGTTGTTCTAATCTTTGTCCAAAAAAACCACCTAAAAAACCAGTAGCTAAAACTTTATCTTTATATCCTAAAGTTAATAATGCTCTAGTAACATTTAAACCTTTTCCACCAGCTAATTCTATAGGTTGAGGAATCCTATTTATTTTTCCAACTACAAAATTATCAGCATAAGAAGTTCTATCTACTGAAGCATTAAGCGTAACAGTTAGTATCATTAAGATTTTTCCAATTTTACTCTTGGATCTAAAACAGCATAAGAAATATCTGTTAATAAGTTAGCTAATACTATAACAAAAGAAGAAAATAAAACAGTACCCAAAACCATAGGAATATCTTTATCTCTTAGTGCTTGAACTGCTAATAATCCTATTCCAGGTCTTGTAAATATAGTTTCAGTTATGACAGCTCCACCTAATAAAAAGCCTATATCCATACCTATATAAGTTACAATTGGAACTAAAGCATTTCTTAAAGCATGTTTTATCATAACTACACCTTCTGATACACCTTTAGCTCTTGCTGTCCTGATATATTCTTGTCTTATAACTTCTAAGATACTTGAACGAGTAAGCCTTGCTATTACAGCAACTTCTCTTATTCCTAATGCTAATGCTGGTAAAAGAAGATATTTTAAATTTTCAGGAAAATATTCAGAGTAACCACCGTCAGGGAGCAATTTTAATTGGTAAGCTAAAAATAAAATTAGAATTTGACCAACCCAAAAATTTGGTGCAGATACTCCAGCTATAGCAAAAAACATAAAAAATCTATCTAAAAAAGAATATTGCTTAACACCAGAAATTAATCCTATAGGAATACCTAAAATCACAGCAATAATAATAGATGCTATAGTTAATTCTATGGTTGCTGGAAGTCTTTCTACTATTGCAGGTGCAACATTTTCATGTCTAATTTCACTTCGACCCAAATCACCTTGTACTACTTTAAAAATATAGTTTGCGTATTGTACATATATAGGTTTATCCAAACCCATTTTTTCTCTTAGAGCTTGTTTTGTTTTTTCATCTGCTTTTTGACCTAATATGGTTGCTGTTGGGTCACCTGGAACTACATATAATAAAGCAAATGATATAGTAAATATCCCAAATAAAGTAACAGGGATCATTAACATTCTTTTTACAAGGTATTCAAACATTTTACCTTACTTTCTTAAGATTTTATAAAGATAATTTAGCTTATTATATCATTATGTTTTTAAGTATGAAATATAGTATTTATAAAATAATTTCTTTTTCTATATAGGTTGTATTTATATTATATTTTATATTGGTAATTTCTATTTTTTGTCCTAAAAGTAATTTTATAGCTAAAAAAGGATAGTTAACTCCTGATAAACAAGATATATGTAAACCACCAGACATTCTAGGATTTATTTCTATAAGTTTAGGTATTTCATTTTTATATTTTATTTGAACATTATAAATATATGGTACATTATAATTATTATGAATCTTATTACATATATCTATTAATTCTTGATTATATTCAATAACTCTTTTTCGTTTGCCTAATTTTTTTCTAGGAATCATAGCATAAACTTTTATTCCATCAGATAAAATATCAATACTATATTCTGTTCCATCTAAGTATTCTGAAATTATTAAATCATTAAAAGTATCTTTTTTTTCTAAAATACTGCATAAATGATTATAAGATAAAAAGGGATTAGCAAAATCTAGTAAACTTTCATAAGAATCTGCATAGTTGGATATAATTCTAAAACCCATACCACTACTAGAATATCTTGGTTTTATACAAACTTTATGATTATTTTCAATTATAGTTTTATAATAAGTTCTAAATTCATCATAATTTCTTGCTATATAATGCTCAGGGACACTCATTATTTTATTTTCTGAAAAAGATTTATAACAATTTACTTTATCATCTAAAGTGTTTAAAAGATTATAATTATCTATAATTAAAACTTTTATATTATTTTCTTTAAAAATAGCGATATTTTTAGAAATAGTATCTAATTTTTTATAATTAGGAATAAAAATATCTATATTATGTTTTTGGGAAAAATTTATGCAATAATCTATATAATCAGCCTCTTCTTGAAAAATGGGTTCTAGTTCAAAAAAATCTGAGTTATAAGATGTAATAGAATCTACATTATTATTAGTAACATAGAATCTAAATTTTATATCTTCAGGGTTATTTTTTATTAGATCTATAAAATGAAAAGCCGTTGAAAAATGGTGTCCCAACCAAATATTATAATTAATATCCATATACAATTTCTTTTTATAACTTACAAAAAAAATTCCCTATCTTTTTTAGATAGGGAATTTTAATTAAAATATTATTAGTATCCGCCTAATCTAGCTCTTAAGTTTTCTGTACCAAGCATTTTATTAGCAAGAGATGCACCAACTGCACCACCAACTACACTAGCTACAATTACAGGTGTTCCTGCCAAACCAAAAGCACCTAAAAGAAATGCTGATGTTCCACCTACAGCTAAACCACCAATTCCACTTACAGCACCTTTTACAGTATCTGTAAATACATTAGCACCAGCTTGTCCTAAGGTTTTTGATCCGTTTACAACACCTAATGTGTTAGAAACAGCTGATAAACCTCCGCTTAACATAGCTCCAACGCCAGCAGCATTATAGGCATCATGTCCTACGGTAGTACCAAAATCTTTAAACCCGTTTGCAACATCTGATATTCCACCAGTTTTTATTGAACCAATAAGTTTATCAGTAGCACCTACAAAATTACCTTGATATTTATATCCAGATAATGCACCAACTCCTAATTGAGTTAAACCAGATAATCCACCTTGAAGAGATTCTCCTTGATAAGAAGCCGCTCTTGGTTTAACATTATTGGTTTGCATTATTTCATTTAAAGGTCTTAATGTATTATCATTTGATGCTACATTTACAGAACTTGTTCTATTTATTTGGTTTACCATGATTTTCTCCTGAATTTTATCTTTTAAAAAATTAGTATATTACTGGAGGTAATTTACTAGCTTTATCAGTCCAGTTTTTAATTTCATCTGTTGTTGGTATTGGCATTCCATATTGGAAAGCTAATAAAGTAAGTTGAACTTTTAAAGCAGCTTGATCAATAATATTATTATATCTAGCAAGATGTGGAACACTAGTTACACCAGCCATTATTAATAAAAATGAATCATCTACACTTATATCATTTACTCTAAGTAAATCAGCTCTCTCTACCCATACTAAAACTTGAACTTTAAATGCTTCTGAAGGGAATAAACCACCCAATTTTCTTTCAAGAAACCATCTTTTTCTTGGTGATTCCCCTGCTTTAAGGAGTTTATTAGCATTTTTTATACCCCAAAATCTAGCTCTTGAAGCTGCTTTAGGATTCATTAAAAGCATATCAATATCAACTTCTCTACCATTAGTATCATCTTTTATTTCAAATGATTTATTTTCTAACTTTTCTGATAATAATAATTTATTTATTTCAGCAACTTCTTTATCAGAAATGTCTGTTAATTCAGTATTAGAAACTTTTGTTTCTATTGCTTTTTCTGTAGATACAGGTTGCATAGATACATTAGAAGAACAGCTTGCACTAACTAATATTGAAGCTGTTACTAAGCTTGAAAAAAGAACTTTCGAAAATTTCATACAATCTTCTCCACAATTTTTATCACATTTAATATTATACTTTTATTTTGTTCTAACTTGCTAAGTTTATATTAAAAACTGGTTAATATAAGTGTAAATTTTATTTAAGATAAACTTATAAATAAAAAGATACTATAGCTTATATCATAAGCATAGCATATATTTTTAGCAATTTTCAAGTTTTTTTAACATTACTTGCTAAAATAAAAAGACTAGTATATACTTTGATTATAAGTTTAAATTTGGCTGCGTAGCTCAGATGGTTAGAGCGATCGGTTCATACCCGGTAGGTCGGTAGTTCAATTCTACTCGCAGCTACTCTAAAAAAAATGAAAATCCCCTTAAATAATCAAGAAAAAAAAATTTTATCTTTTATACAAAAAAACTCTTTAATAGAAAAACAAGACTCTTGTTTAATAGCTGTATCTGGTGGTGCTGATTCAATTTCTTTATTGTATCTAATAAAAAAACTAGAAAGACTTTTAAAAATAAAAAATATAGGTATTGCACATTTAAATTATAATTTAAGAGGTAATGATTCTATAAATGAAGAAATATTTGTGGAAAAAATTGCTAAAAACTTAGAATTAGATTTTTATGTTAATTCAATAAATTTAAAAGAACTACTAAATGAAAATTTAAGTTCTATGGAAAATACGGCTAGAAAAATTAGGTATGATTTTTTTGAAGAAGTTTGTTCTAAATTTAATTATAATAAAGTTTTGACAGCACATAATTCTAATGATAACGCAGAAACTATAATAATGAAACTTATAAAAGGTAGTATTAATGGTTTAAAAGGTATAGATTTAATTAGAAATTTTTCTTATAAAAATTCAAACATAAAAATTATAAGACCTTTATTATGTTTATCTAGAAATGAAATAGAAGAATATTGTAAAAAACTAAATATAGAGTATAAAACAGATTATTCAAATTTTAGTAATGATTATACTAGAAACAGAGTAAGAAATAATATTTTACCTTTAATGATTAATGAAAACCCTAATTTTTTAGAAAGTATTTTTAGAAGCTCTAAAATATTTAACCAAGAAAACAATTATTTGTTAAAACAATGCAAAATTATTTTTGAGCAATCTTTACTAGATAGAATTGCTAATGAAGAAAAAGATTTAATTATCTTATCTCATAAAAAAATTAATGATTATAATATTCAAGAAATATTAGGAAAACTAGTAAAATATACTTTTTATGAACTTTTAAATGAAAATAAATTAATACCTTCTAATAGAATAGATGAAATATTAAATAATTTAGAAAAAAATATTAGTGGAAAATTAATAGAAGTAGGAGAGAATTTATTTTTTTGTAAAGATAAAGATCAATTACTTTTTTATAAGATAAAAAAATAATTTTTTATTTATCAAAAATTAAGCTAGAATATATAAAACAATTAATCTAAATTTTAAAAACTGGAGGATAGTTATATGGCACATGAGTCTAAAGATTACTCAAATTTAGTAGGTAAATTAGATGGTTTTTTAAGCCAAAAACAATTAGAAGCTCATTTTGGTTTATACAAAGGTTATGTAAATAAACTAAATGAAATAGAAACAAAATTAGCTGGAATAGATCCAGCATCAGCAAATTATTCTTTTAATGAGTTTAGCGAATTAAAAAGAAGAGAAGCTGTTGCATTCAATGGTGCATTTTTACATGAAATGTATTTTGAAAATTTAGCTCCAGCTGGAGAAACAGGAAGTGTTTCTGCTGAATTAAACTCAGCATTAGAAGCTTCTTTTGGTTCTTTTGATAAATTTTATGCAAATTTAAAAGGAGTTGCTATGTCTGCTCCAGGTTGGGCTGTTTTAACTTATAATAAAGTAGATAAAAAAGTTCATACCTATTTACTTCAAGAACATCATATTGGTTTACCTGTGCATCAAGAATTATTAGTTGTTTTAGATTCTTGGGAACACGCATTCATGATTGATTATGGTACTGCAAGAGCTACATATGTAGATGGTTTTGCTAAACATATCAATTGGAATGTAGTAAACGAAAGATTTTCTAAAATATAAATTTAAGTAATAAGTTAAAAGTTAAAAGTGAGAAGAATAAATCTTAATCTTATAACTTTTAACTATAAAATTAAATTTTATAACTCTTAACTTCTAACTCCTAACTTCTAACTAAAAAATGACTGAATACCTCCTTCTGACTCTTTTTCTAATAATCAATTATTTTCATGGCGTTTTTTCTAGTGGTTTTATTCCTATCTTAAATAAAGAACTTGGAGTAGATTCTGCTTTACCATTTGCTTTATACTTTTTTTGGATTTTTGCAGGTCAATTTTTAATCTATAAATATAAAATACTAAGTCTTTCTAAAAACAATTATGCTTTTTATGAAATACTTTTTTCTTTTTCACTTATTTTTATGTCTGTTTTTAATAATAAGTGGGGTTTTAATTTAGGTAGGGCAATAGAAGGATTGGCAGCAGGTCTTTGTACACCTGTTTTATTTGCTAATATGCTAAATTTGAAAAATGCAGGTACCCCAGAAAAAAGATTGGTTTTTTTTAGTTCTATTACAGCATTAGGGTTTATTTCAGGACCTTTTGTAATAACTTTTTTAATGAATTTTATGGATTTTAAGGCTTGTTTATTATACTTTGGTATATTTTTTGCTTTAATGTCTTTTTTAATACTTTTTATAAAACAAGAAAATAATAATGTAGCTCAAGAAGAAGAATTATCCATAAAAAAAATTTTCTCAGACAAACGGTGGTTTGATAAATTTTCAGCTTTATTTTTAATAAAATGCTTTTTTGGCTTTTTTATGGCTTTTTTGCCTTCTCATTTAATGTTTTTTTATGATAAAGATACAAATATAAATGAGGTATTACTAACTTTTTCGGTAATTTTTATTATAGGTCAAGTAATAACTTCTAATATTACTAAAACTTTTAAAGTATATTATATGTCTATTTATTACCCTTTAATTATAGGTATTGGAGGGCTATTATTTTTTATAACTAAAAATCCATATTTTTTATATTTATCAGCTTTTTTTCATTCTGGGCTAAATTTTGTAGCTTATATAAATTTTAATGTAAAAACTACTAGTGCAAGAGAATTTGCTTTTTATAATATTATTACGGATCCTTTTATGTTTATAGGTGCTTTATATGCAAATTTAGGAATTTATGGTGTTTTACCGTTAATACTTATTTATCCTATACCTTTTATAAAATATCTTTTAGAATCTGAAAATAAAATCAGAGCAGAACATTTTTTTCCCTTAATGGGAGCTATTACTATTTATAAAACCTTTAAAAAACATAAAAATCCTTTGAAAGAATCTTATGAAGAGCTAATAATTGAAAAATTAAAAAATAATTTAATTACTTTTGATGAATATAAAAATAATCATTTAATTGAAAAAAAAGAAAAAATAAACATTGTTTTTACAGGAGATTTTTGTCCATCTAAAATAAAATATTATTTTTCTGAAGAAGTAAAAAACTTTTTATTAGAACATGAATTAAGATTATTAAATTTAGAAGGTCCTCAAGCTTCAGAAAAAAATATTGAAGGCATATTTCATGATATATCTACAGATTTATTTGAAACTATAATTTCGCCAACACAAGAAAAACCTAATTTTAACATTTTATCTTGTGCTAATAACCATATTTTGGATATTGGGAATGAAGCTTATTTAAAAACTATTGAAAAGTATAAAAATAATAATTTAAATTTTATAGATTCTAATTTAAAAATAATAGAAGAAAAAGGATTTAAAATAGGTATTTTTTCAATAACTTTTGGACATAATACTTTTTGGCGTAAAGATAAGGATTTTATAACTTTAAAACCAGAAGATTTTTTAGATATTCCAAAAATTCAAAGTAAAATTTTAAATATTATAAAAGAATATAAAAAACAAGTTGATTTACTTATTTTATCTTACCACTGGGGATATGAAAGTGAATATTTTCCTTCTGAAATACAAAGTAAATGTTTTGATATTTTTAAAACAAATGGTCTTGATATTTTATATGGTCATCATTCTCATATAGTTCAACCTTATGAATTTGATTTAGAAAAAAATTCATTGTGTCTATATAGCTGTGGAAACTTAATAAGCCCAGATGATATGAATCAAGAAATATATCAAAAAGGAATTTTTTATTCTATAGAAATTATGAAAAATAATAATAAAACTTTTATTTCTAAAATAACCCCTAAGTTTTTTAAACCACAAAATCAAGAAATTATTTTTTTATAAGTTAAAAAGCTTTTTAAACTCATAAATATTTCTTAAACTTTTTAATTCAGGATCATTAATTGCAAAGGATTTTATGGGTGGATATATACTTCTAAGTTCTGGAGAGAGTTTTTTTTCTAAAGCAACAGATTTTTCTAGCATATCCATAGCAGTATCTTTTTGTCCATCTACTGCATAAATACAAGCTGAATTATAATAATTAATATGATTATTTTTATCCATTTTTATTGATTTATTTATTAACTCAAAAGCTAATTTTTTATTTCCTAAATAATATTTAGTAATTCCAGACCAACTATAAATTTCACTTTGATTAGGATATTTTTTTAATAAATTATTTAAATCATAATCTGCTGAAGAGTAATCTTTATTATTTATTTTTACTTTAGCTTTTGTAAATTCTAAAGTAATAATTACTGAATTAATTATTTTTCCAAAAGTATCTTTAATTTGTTTATTATTAATTCTATTTGTATATTCATTAGATACTTCTAAAAGATTTTTTATATTATTATAAGCTTCATTTTTATCAATATTATCTTCTCCTAATATTTGATATGCTTGTGCTAATTTTCCTGCTAAACCCAAATAAGACAATGCCATTAAACCATTTAATTCATCATTAAAAGCTATTTTATTTTCTAATGGTTCTAACATTTTTATAACTTTTTCAAATTCAGATTTTTTAATCAATTCATTAGCATGTTTTATAGTAGAATTATATTTGGTGTAATCTTCTTTATTTTGATTATTATTTTTATTTTCAGTTTTTAAAGCTTTTTTCTTTATAGGAGGAAGTTTAATAGTTTCATTTTCTGAACTACTTACTTCTTTTTTTACTTCTTTTTTCTTTTTTATTTTTATATCAATACTTTTGCTATTTTCTTCTTTTATGTTTTCTTCTGAAATAGTACTTTCTTGTTCTTCTGAAAAAGCATAACTATTAAAAAATAAATTAAAGCAAAAGGTAATCAATAATATTTTTTTTAACATTATATAATTCTCCTTTTTAATTATATAAAAATAATAAAATTATACTGAATTGAAATATTTTTAGTTAACTTATTTTTTTAAAATAAATAGCTACTTAGATTAATTAATTTAAAAATTAAAGTTATTTATATTACTAAAGAAATTACACTAACATTATCTGTTCCGCCTCTATCCAAAGCAGATTCTATTAGGTTTTTAACAATTTGTTCAGCATTATCTGGTGTTTTTAATGCAATATCTCTTATTTCATAATCTTCATGCAAATTACTTAAACCATCTGTGCATAGAACAAAAATATCACCTTCTATTTTGTCAACATTTATAGCATCTATTTCAACTTCTGGTTGAGTTCCAATAGTTCTTGATAACATGTGTCTTAAAGGATGGTTTTTAGATTGAGCCAAAGTTAAAAGACCTTCTCTTAATGATTCCATAACTGGTGTATGATCTTCTGTAATACAATAAATCTCATTTTCTCTAATCATATAAATTCTACTATCGCCAACATGAGCTATATATATTTCATCATTATTATCAATTATAAGAGCAGATATAGTTGTTCCCATATCATTTCCTAATCTTTTAGCTTCTTCATGAACTTTAGTATTAGCTTCTGAAATTAATTGAATTAGATCATCTATATTCTTAGGTTTTCCTTTAGAAACATGTTCTACTGTCATTGAACTGGCTACTTCACCTGCTGAATGACCTCCTAAACCATCAGCAACAATAAAAAGCTTATCTTCTAAGGAACAATAAAAGTTATCTTCGTTGTTTTGCCTAACTTTTCCTAAATCAGTTATGCCATGAGCTTTCATTTATTCCTCTTATCCACCAAAGCTTATTGCTACGTTTCCAATAGATTGTATTTTTATTTTAGGTGCAACTTCGTTGTAAGATATAACAACTAGAGCTGGGAAATTTCTCTCTGTTAGTTTTTTAACATGTGGTCTTATTTGAGGATTAGAAAGTATAACTGGGTTATGACCTGCATTTGTTGCAGATTGAACTTCATTAGCTAATTTAGCAAGTATTTGTTGACTTATTTGAGGGTTAAGTGCTAAAACAGGCCCTTGAGCTGTCTGTTGAATACTTTCTTGAATAGCTTGTTCAACTTTAGGATCAAGTGTAATAACTGGTATTATACCTTGTTCATTAGATAAAACATTACATATTTGTCTATTTAATGATTGTCTTACAAGTTCTGATAAAACATCAGGTTCTTTACTAAGTTTAGAAAAGTCAGTTAATTTTTCCAAAATAGTACTTAAATCCCTAATAGAAACTCTTTCTCTGATAAGATTTTGTAAAACTTTTTGTACATCTCCCAAAGAAAGTAATTCAGGAATAAGTTCTTTTACAACAACAGGATGTTTTTCTTTTACTTTGTTTATCATAACTTGAACTTCTTGACGGCTTAGTATTTCATGAGCGTAGCTCTTAACTATTTCAGCTAAGTGTGTAATAAGTACGTTTGTAGGGTCTGTAACCATATAACCTAATTGTGCAGCTCTTTGAGCTTCATAACCTGCAACCCAAACAGCTGGGGTTCCGAATGCAGGGTCTTTTGTAGGGAAACCTACTAATTCTTGAGAAATATCTGTTTCTGGTTGTTGAATTGCAAGCATATAACCCATAAGGATTTCGCCTCTTGCAACTTCTATACCTTTAACTTTTATTGAATATTCGTTAGGTTTTAAATTTAAATTATCTTTGAATTGAACCCCAGGCATAACAAAACCAAGTTCCATTGCTATTTGAACCCTCATTGGTACAATTCTATCAAGTAAATCTCCACCTTGAGATGGGTCAACTAAAGGAATAAGGTCTAAACCCATTTCCAAACCAAGAGGATGTACTTCCATAACTTGAAGAACGTTCTCTGGTTTTTTAGCTTCTTGTTCTGCAATTGTTTCATCTTCTTCATCTACAACAGTGGCAACTTTTTGAGTTCTTCTATAAGCTATAAAAGCAGCTAATTCCATAAGAACACCTATTACTAAAAATGGAGCTTTAGGAAATCCTGGTGTAAAAGACATACCAAAAACAAATATACCAGCTAAAGCCAACGCTTTGTAAGAGCTAAATATTTGAACTTTTAAATCTTCTGCTAAGTTACTATCTGAAACTGCTCTAGTTGTTACCAAACCAGCTGCTACTGAAATCATAAGTGCAGGTATCTGAGCAACTAAACCATCCCCAACAGATAATGTTGTGAATTTAGCAGCTGCATCTACAAGTTCCATTCCCATCATGAAAACACCTATCATAAATCCACCAAGGATATTTACGATAATCATGATGATCCCAGCTATAGCATCCCCTCTTACGAATTTGTTTGCACCATCCATAGTACCGAAAAAGTTAGAAGCTCTTTCTAAATCTTTACGTCTATTTTTTGCATCTTCTGCTGTTATCAAACCTGCGTTAAAATCAGCATCAATACTCATTTGTTTACCAGGCATAGCATCCAATGTAAATCTTGCTGCTACCTCTGCAACCCTTTTCGCACCCTCTGTGATAACTACGAATTGAACGATGGATAAAATTATAAAGATAACAACACCGACAACATAGTTTCCACCTATTACGAAATCTGCGAATGTTTGAATTATATGCCCCCCATCAGCTCTTAAAAGGATTGATCTTGATGTGGAGACATTCAGGGCTAGTCGGAAAAGAGTAGCAACTAAAAGCATCTGAGGGAAAACAGTAAATTCTAATGGATCAATAATGTAAATAGATACCATGATAACTATTACAGAAAAACATAAATTCATTACCAAGAAAGTATCAATTAACCAAAGTGGAAGTGGTAAAATTAATACGATAATTATTGTTATTACAAGTATGGCGATAGTTATATCACCAAAAATACCTGACTTTTTTACGTCTTTATCCGCCATTAAAATTCGCCTTTTTTATATCTACTTTTTACAAAGAATAAAAAAACTAAATTATATTAGATTATATGAATCCAAATAAACTAATAAAAAAGCATTTTATAAATATACTCTTTTAAAAACTTATTTTATAGAACTTAAGTAATTTTACTTACTTTATTAATATAAATAAACCGAGAATTAATATTTTCTCGGTTTACTTACACAATTAATTTTTATGCTGCACTAAGTGATTGTAAACGTTTTTTCAATGATTGACTAACCATTTTTTGTGTCATTGGAGGTAACACAGGGTTATTAGCTAATCTACTTCTTACTTCACTTTGTACTTCTGGGTTAAGAAGTGTAATTACTTCATCAGCTTGGCTTGGATCTAATTGAGCTAAAACTGCTACTAAAGTTGGTAATCTCTCACTAGAAAGTAAGTTTGCAACTGTTTCAGCTTCTATTCCATATAAAAATCCAAAAGGATTATCAGGAGGAGGAGTTACAGGAGCTCTAGCTACTTCAACTCTATCTTGCGGAGCTGCTACTTCAGGAACTGCTGCACCAGGAGGCGGTATTGCACCACCAGGAGGTGTTCCAGGAGCAGGAACTGCCGCATATTCACCAGGAACTGGAGCGAATCCACCAGCTAACTCTGGAGGAGGAGCTTTCTTACTTAATAATGCTCCACCGATACCAGCACCAACTACGAGTGCTACTAAACCAGCAATAAGTGCAACCCACCAAGGTATAAGTCTTTTAGCTGCATCCATTTTAGACATTTGTTCAGAAAGTGCTTTTTGTATAGTATCATCAAATACTACTTCTTTTGCAGTTATAGTATCGCCTCTTTTATCATCAAAACCAACGGTACCTTTTACTAAAGACATAATATCGTCATTAGATAGCTTTTTAACTGCTGTCTCACCAGCATCTTCAGCTCCCTCTGGTTTGGGGTTTCCATATTGGTAAGTAACAGCTATAGTCATTTTTTGAATAGAACCCATAGCAGGAGTTACTAATTGCTCTTCATTGTTAAAGTTCATTGTTTGTTGTTCAGAATCTTTATCATTTATCGCAACACCTGGTAATGGGGTTGCATTTGGAACAGGAGATGAACCATTTATTGAAGGTATTGGATTTGGATTAGTTCCAGTTCCATTTAATGGGTTATTAGGAGCAGATTGTTGTTGCTGTAAATTAGCCCCACCAGTAGCTGTTTGAGCTGATAAGTTAGTTGTAACTCCAGGTGCTCCATTTATTGCATCTCCACCTTTTGGTTCTCTATTTCTTTCTTTCATGCTTTTAACAGCAATCGGCATAGGTTTTTTATCATTATCCAAAACAGGTGTCATATTTCTAATTCTTTTTTGAATAGCATCAAAATTCATTGAAACAGAAACTTTTGGTTTAACGTGTCCAGGACCAACTACTTTTTCTAACATTTCAACAATTTTAGATTCAAGTTTATGTTCAACATCTCTTTTAATTTCAAATTGTTTATTAAGTTCTTTACCAGCTTTAGATGATTCAGTTTCACCAGAACCATGACCAGCAGCTAAAACTTTACCATTAACATCTGATATAGTTACATTTTCAGGTTTTAAACCAGGAACGGCACTAGAAACTAAGTTTGTGATAGATTCTATTTGTTCTTGAGAAAAACCACCACCAGAAGAAAGTCTTAATAAAACAGAAGCTGTAGTTGGTAATTGTTGCTCTTGGAATAATTGAGGTTCTGGAACCACTATCATAACTTCAGCTCTTTCAACTCCATTCATTTTTTGAACAAGTCTTGAAAGTTCACCATTCATAGCTCTTTGTAAAGCAACTTTTTTCTCGAAATCTGTGCTAAGCATACCATTTGCTTTGTCACCAAAAATTTCAAAACCTACTCTACCATCATGAGGTAAGTTAACCATAGAAAGACCTATTATAGCTTCATCTTTTTTAGCTTTTTCTACTGCAACTGATCTACCTTCATCTCTTACTTCATAAGTAATTCTTTGTTCTTTGAGTTTTTCAACAACTTCACCCACAGATTTTGGAGGAAGGTCTCTCATAATAACAACAAATTTATCATCACCCTTTTGTCCCATTAACAGAACAACAAGGGCAATAAGTAATATAACTATCGCTACAAAAGAGCCTATAGCTATAATTCTTTGCCTTGGGGTAAGATTGGCTAAAAGCCCACCACCAACTTCGCCTTCTTCAACTGCCATTAATTTTTCTCCTGTTTATTATTAAACAAAACTAACATATTTATATTTATTATTTGCAATAAAAAATCAAACTTGCATATTCATTAAGGTTTGATATGCAGTTGATATTTTTGTAGTTATGGTTGAAGCAAGGTTACTAACCATATCAACTTGAGCTTGAGCTATCATAAGAGCATGAACATCAACATCTTTACCACTAAGCATATCTAGTGTTAATTTATTTCTATGCTCAAAATCATCTACTACACCATTTAAAAGTTCTACAAATGGCTCAGCGGCACTTGATTTTTCCACAGATTTATTCTCAAAAGAAAGAGGCATTTGAGATTTATTAACTTTTGAATTTTCAAAATTTAAACCATCTACAGCACTTGTATAAATACCCATTTAATTTACTCCTTATTTACCTATTTCTAATGCTTTATTTACCATAGCTTTAGCTGCATTTGCAATTTGAACACTGGCATCATAAGCTCTGTTTGCGGCAATCATATCTATCATTTCATTAATAACTTCAACATTAGGTTTTTTTACAAATCCATTTTGATCCGCATGTGGATTACCAGGTTCATATACATATTTAAATGGTGTACTATCAGATGCTACTTTATAAGCTTGAACGCCTGCACCTTGAGATTTACCTGGGTCTGTTCCAAAATGAAAATCAGCCATATCAGCTTCAATATCTTTATCTATATCTCTTAAAACTTCTGTAAATAAAGGAACTTTTCTTTGAAAAGGAGTTCCGTCTGATTTTATACTATTAACATTTGATATATTATTAGCAATAACATCTATCCAAAGTCTGTTAGCTGTCATACCTGTTGCACTTACAGCTAAGGCATTAAATAAGGTCATTTTTTAGCTCCTTTTATTATCTTGCACTTATAATAGTTCTGTAAACTCTGAAATCGCCTGAAACGATAGAAGTTAACATATTATAAAAGCTTGTATTTTTGATCATTTCAGCTATTTCTAGATCCACATTAACGTTATTACCATCTAATCTTTCTGAGTTTTTTGTATCTACTAAAATAGCTTCTGTTTCATTTATTGCATCTGATTTTGTTTGATTTTTAACTTTTGGGGTAATATCAATTTCAGCACCTTGTTTGAACCAATCATAGTCAAACATCATACTACTTCTAGAAAAACCTACTCCCATATCACCTTCGTTGTTTCCATGTAAATAAGTTAGTTTTTTACCTCTACTCAAGTCTTCACCAACTGACAACATTAAATCAGGTGGAGTATTAACTTCAATAGCTTTAGTTCTTTCTGCCATTAACTCTAGAGTTTGAGCAAAAGATAAATCTTTCTTTTTATAATTAGGGGTATTAGCATTAGCAATATTATTGGCGATCATTTGATGCCTTTGTGTTGCAAGATCTAATACTTTCTGACCTAGTGTAGTATCTACTGTAAAAGTCATTTAGATAAAATTCCTTTTGTTTTTTAATAAAATAATAATTACTAAAAACATAAACCTAAAAAAAAGATAATTTTTTAGGATACTAGGATAAGTATATCATGTGTTTTTTTATATCTCAATCTACTTTCATCACTAAAAATAAAAAATCTTTTATCAAAAATTTAATTAATATCTAAAGATTTAACAAAATAAAAACATCTAGCTAATATTAAATTTTATTAAGCATAAGTAGCTTTTTTAATTTATTTGCTTACATTAGAAAGGTATTTATATAATATTCACAAAAAAAGTTTTAATAATTCTTCTGGATAGAAGTATCCCGTCCATAGCTCAAAAGCTTTTTCAGCTTGGTATATAAGCATTTTTTTTCCATTAAGAATTTCCATTCCGTAATTTTCAGCTGTTTTTAACAATTTAGTTTTTTCTGGATTATAAATAAGATCATAAACAAAAGAGTTTTTTTTCATTCCAGATAAAATAAAATCTTTTATTGCCATTTTATTTTCATACATCCCAATAGGAGTTGTATTAATAATAGTATCTATTTCTTCTAAGTTGAATTGTTCTAACTCATCATAAGAAAAAGGTATTAATTTTGTGGAACTATTTATTAAAAAATTTTTTTTATTTAAAACAAAAATTTCAGCCGAACTTTTATCTCTACTAACCATAATAATTTTTTCAGGATTTAAAGTAATTAAAGCATGAAAGACAGCTTTTGAAGAACCTCCTGTTCCAAGTATTACAACTGTTTTATTTTTTATATAATTTTGATATCCATCTAAAGATTTAAGAAAGCCATAATAATCTGTATTGTCTCCATATAAAACACCATCTTTTTTAAAAAATGTATTTACTGCTCCTAAATTACCAGCTTTTTCTGAAATACTATCTAAAAAATTTATAATTTTTTCTTTATAAGGTACTGTAATATTACCACCTACAAAATTTGAATTTCGAAAAAAATTAGTATCTAGTTTAGAAAATTCTTCTGGTGATATAGGAAATACTTTATATTCAGCTTTTATAGAGTAATAATTAAAAGCTTTATTATGTATTAAAGGTGATATAGTATGATTTAAAGGGTAGCCTAATATTATATATTCTTTCAAATGTGCCTCTTAAAAAAAAAATAAACAATTTTATTTTTTATAGAAATAAAATTGTTTTTCTGAAGTTAAAAAATGTTATTTTTTATACTAAGTTAATTATTAACCAAAAAACTTTTTAAAAGCAGATGAAAACCAACCAGTTTTTTTATTTAGAAAATTATTAACTGGAATAGAATAATCTTTGTCTTCTCTTTTAATATGGTTAGTTAACCAACTTTTTAAGGTATCTAATACTTCTTGAGCTATATCTTCACCTCTTTCAAATCTATCTTGATAGTTTTTTACTTTATCAATAAAAGATTTATGAACTTTTTTATGAGCTTCTAAACTTTGATAATTAGCTTTTTGCATCATATCTTCCTCAAAAGCAAAATGAGTAATAGTATAATTAACTAATTCGTCTAAAATATTTTTAACTTTCCCTTTTAAAGTAGGTGAAGTTGCTATAGAAGATGAAAATTTATCATTACTAAGTAAAGAATGTAATTCATTTATATAATATATTATTTGTTTATGTTGTTCATCAATAATATTAACTCCAATACTTAATGATGATTCCCAACTAATAAATGCCATAAAATTACCTTTTTTACTTTTTTATTATTAAATATCAAGAATTTTAAAGTATTTTAACAATCAAAAAAAGTAATTTGATCAAATAATAAATAGATTAAAATCAATTATTTTTTGTGTTAAAAATTTCTTATGCCTTTGAAAAATATTTCTATAGTTATCCCCGAAAAAATTAAATACCAATATAAGATATAAAAGTATGTCCAAAAAGTTATTTTTCACGAAAAACACTGGTAAAAATCCAGTATTTCGGTGGGTACAAAGCACTGCTTTACCCTATTTTTAGAGACATCAATAATGTAAATTAAAAAAAGGGATTAGCTATATTTAAAAATAAAGTCTGTTTTTAGAGTTTTTTAGTAATTTATTTTTATAATAGTAAATTATTTAAAATTTAGTTTGGAGTTATATATTATAAAATATTTTTTAGTATATTAAGTGATATTTGAGAAGCATAATAATCTAATTCTTCTTTTTTATTTTTAGGATAATCTATATTTTTAATTATAGTTTCATTATCTATAATTAAGACAATAATAGCTTTTCCTAATTTTTTATTATTCTCTAAATTTAATTCCATTTTAGAATCCATACAGATAACAATATCTGTTTTAGAAAAATCTTTGACTTTTTTTGCTAATTCTACAAGAAATAAATCATTAAAGGTATCATAATTTAAAAAATCATGTGGTAAATTAAAAATATTTATAAGTGAGTTTTTATTAGCAATAACAGATGAAAATAAAATAGCTTTTTCAAAACTTTCTATAGATGTAATTCTATTGGTTAAAATACCTCCAGTAGATATTTCTAAAATAGACAGAGTTTTATTTTTTTCTATTAATTTTTTTATTATTACAGATTGAAGAGAATCTTCTTCATAACCATAAAAAAACTGTCCTAATCTTACTAAAATTTCATTTTTTACTGGTTCTATAAGCTTTAAAGCACTTTGTTCATCATCTGCTTTTGCTGTGATTCTTAATCTTGCTTCAGATTTACCAGCATAAGGTGCTACAGTAGGGTTTGCATTATTAAGAAAATCTGAAACTTTTTCTGCTATAGCAGATTCTCCTTCACCACTAAAACGTAAAGTAATAGATTTTATTATTTTATTTTCTGAATTTTGGCTTATTAAGTATGGTTTTCCTGTTTCTTCCCACATATATTTCATTTCTGAGGGAACACCTGGAAAAGTTAAGATTATTTTTTTATTTTGTTTATAAATAATACCTGGTGCTGTACCATTATTATTTGGTAAAACTAGAGCTCCGTTAGGTAGGTAAGCTTGTTTTAAATTAGATTTAGGCATATCTTTTTTTCTTATTGTTTTGAAGATAAACTCTATTCTGTCAGCTATCTCTTTATGAAACCTTTGTTCTACTGATAAGTATTCAGCTATACAATCATGAGTTATATCATCTTCAGTTGGTCCTAAACCTCCTGTAGTAATAAGAATATCAGCTCTTTTAAGAGCAATATCTATAGCAGATATTATTCTTTCTTTATTATCACCTACAGTCGTAATATGAAATAAATTTATTCCTATAGCAGAAAGTTCTTGAGCAAAATAAGTTGCATTAGTATTTATTATATCACCAAGTAAAAGTTCAGTTCCTATACAAAGAACTTCTGCAATAAGAGACATTTTTATTTATTTAGCCTTTTAATAAGTCTAATGAAGAGTTTACTAAATCTAAATCATTATTAGGTGATAAATGTGCTAATAATAATAAGTTTTCGCCTTCTACATTTACATCACTAACACTTAAAACATCTGTTTCTGTTTCTATAGTGAATCTAACTGGTTTTCCTCTTTGCATTCTTTTAGATTTGCTATCAACTTCTGTGTACATAGAAGATAAAACCGCTCCTAACATATTAGGATCTTCAAAACCAGATGTCCTATTTTCAACAAGTAAACCATCTTTTTTAGATAACATTGTACCTTGTACATTACTTATGTTACTTACATTTTGCATTAAAGAGTTTTTATCCATTCTATTGCCTTAAAAAAAATCAATGACACTGTTTAATATTATCAAATTTTATTATTTTTTCAAAGTATCTTAATCACTCTATAAAAAGGTTAGATACTAAAAAATAGATTTTAAGATTCTTTTTTTCTCATTTTTGTTTCAATTTCTTTTAAAATTTTCTCATGATTTTCTACAGCTTCATCTTTACTATAGCTAATTTTTAAAAGTTTAGGAGGTTCTTTTCTCCATTTATCATATAATTCTGTAACGAAGTATTTTTCATCTTCTTTATAATATGTATTTAAGAATTTATTTTTTATATCTTTTGCTAGCATTTTTTTATAATTAAAACATTACCTTATTTTTATATTTTATATTAGTTAATAAGAGTTGCCAATAAAAACTAATGTTAATTATTCATAGTTAATAGATCTCTATTTTAGGCTAATTATTTTTTTGAATCTATAAAACAGATAAAATACAAACTGTTAAAACTATTATTATAGTGGGTGTCTAAAAACAGGTACCCCTTTTTAATTTCCCCTACGAAATACTAGGTTTGATATAAATGTTTTTTGTAAAAACTGGCTTTTTAGATACCTACTACTCTTTATTCATATATTTTTATATAGCTAATAGGGTTTTTAGGGATATCTATATAAAAACTTTTTTTATTGTCTAAATTTATTTTTTTTCCAAAAAGTTTTTTTATATCCAAATCTTTATTTTTTACAAACTTATCTTTTATATTTTTCTTTTTATTATCAGCCAATATAAGAGAAATTTTTTCGTAATCATAATCAAAATTATATTCTAATAAAGGTATTATTTGTTTAGAAAAAATTTCTAGTAATTGTTCAAAAGTAGGGTTATCTATTAAATTCATAAAGTAAGAATGCCCTATGCAATTATTTTCATCTGATAAGTATTCAATTCTATTATTAATACTTTGTAAGAGCCTATCTATTTCTATTCCATCAATTTTAAAGTTAAGTAATGAATAATCTACATCTAATTTAACAAAATCAAATCTTCTTCTAATGGTTTGATCAAGAAGAGCCTTTTTATCAGAAGAATTCATAGTTCCGATAATGTATAAATTATCTGGTACTCCAAAATTTTCTCCTGAATAGGGCAACTTTATGGTTAATGAGTCTTTTTTGCCAATTCTTTTTGAAGATTCAATTAGAGTAAGTACTTCTCCAAAAATATTATAAATATTACCTTTATTTATTTCATCTATAATAATTACATAATTTCTTCTTCTTTTTTCTTGGTTACTAATAAAATTAGAAACATTTTCTATAATTATGTTTCTTTTTACTAATTCATAAATAGGCTGTTCTGAAAATTCTTTTCTATAAAATTTTGATACTGGAATATTACAGTTTTTTATAATCCAATCAACTTTCCTAAAATGATTATACCTAACACCTGCTAAATCTTTAAATTCATAATTACCTTTTACAGAAGCTATTCCTATTATTTTTTCATTATCATTAGAAACCAAGATAATATCATTTTTTTTCATATGATTTTTAAAATAAAAGATAGATTGAATACCTAATCTTTTTTGATCGTAGCTTTGACCATCATATAAATAAGCTTGTTCTATTTCTTCTTTTGCTTTTTCCCAATTATCAGTATCCTCTAAAATAGAATAATCTATACCACCTAACATATCTAGAAAAATATAATCATTTTCAAAACAATAGTTTATAGAACTATTATCTTTTTCTTTTGCTGCTGTACCTATTGAAGCTTTAAAGAATTTGGTAGATTCTTTAAAATCTATTTTATTAGGATAAGATTCAATTTCTGCTTTGGCTATATTACTAATTTCTTTAAAAATACCATCTTTTATTTTATTTTCAATTAGGTTAGAGTTTTTAGGAGATATAAAGTTAACTATCCCTTCTATAAAATCTTCGTATTTATATGAATTATGAAAAGATAGCATAGAAATTTGACCAATATTTTTATAATAATTAAATTTTCTACGTGCCTCTTCAGTATTTTCTGGAAAAAAACCATCTATTATTTCTAAAGCTGTTAACATTGATATATGTGTTTTCCCTGTACCAGAAAGACCATAAAAAATTTGATTTAGATTAATATTTTTATTTTTTTTCTCAATTATTTTTATATCTTTAGTATTTTTTTCTACTTCAGAATTAAAATTACTTTTTAAAGCAAAATTTTCTCTGGCTTGTATAATATCTGAAGGCTTTTCTATAGAAAACTCTTCTTTTTTTATATTAGTTTTATTTGAGTCTATAATCTTTGGAGGATTTTCTTTTAAGAAATTACCAAAAATAGCTTTTATTTCTTCTTTATTATCTAGTAATAATAAATTATCTGCTTTTGTTAATCCTTCTATTTCAAATTCTTTTTTATTCCAATTTATTTCTATTCTTCTTCCATCTTGAAAATTTTTAGAGACTACTCCTAATGCAATAATTTTTAGGTAGCTTATAAACTCAGAATTATCAATTTCTTTAGTAATAGCCTCTTTTATTGCGATATAATCTCCCACTTTTATTTTATTAAATTCGTGTGATTTATTGGAATGCAAGTTAAACCAAATGCCTTCAGTTAAGAACCTTTGAATATGTTCTTTACCGCCTCTCCAATCAGCTTCTAAAAGCCAAAAATTTATTTCTGTTAAATTCATTATTTAAAACTCAATTCAAGCTAATCGTTAATCTTACATAATTACTCGAAGCTCTGCTTCGGGGTAATTTTTAACTAGCATTTTCTTCCAAAAGATCTAATGTTTCTTTTACATCTCTAAGACGATTTTTTAAAAGATGAATTAATTTTCCTAAAACTTCTTCTTCTTTTTCTAAAGAATCTTTGGATATTTCTTTGGTATTTTTATCATATTCATTTAAAAATTGACCATAAACCTGATAAATACTTTCTGGTAACCAATTTAAAGATATATCTTCTTTTTTAGGTTCTATATTCTCATTTTCATCTGTTTTTTTAGGAGTATATTTTTTTAAACTATCTAAAACATTATCAAATTGTTCTGCTGGTATGGCATTTTCTTGTAAAAGTCTTCTTTCTTCTACTTCTTGCTCATAACAACTATGCTTACTACCAACACCATAAAATTTACCATCTAATTCTTTTAAATGATCCACCCATCTACCGCATCTATCACATTTTAACTTACCTTCTCTTTTAAAATCTTGAGAAATTTTTTTTATTTCGTTTAGTGATAGTTCATCAACCTTTTTCTTGATACCTTTTATTTCAACAGGAGCTGATAAAAGTCTTTTTCTATGTTCAGGGTTCAGTTTTAATATTTCTGTTACTTTAGCAGAACCTAAATATAGGGATTTTTGTAAAGATTCATCTTCCGTAACTTGAATAAATCTTTCTGCTATAACACTAGAAAAATCAATTTCTGGAGTTTTTAAAAAATCAATAAAAGTATCAAAGCCTTTTTCTTTGTAGAGTTTTTTTTCTCTAATAAGTTTTAATCTAGTTCCTATTTCATAAAAACTTAAAGCACTTTGTTCTTTGAAACTTTTTATTTCTTTTACTAATTCTTCTATAGTTTTAGTTTCAAGTTTTGCTATTAAATCAGAATTGTTTACTTCAACAACTGAATCCATAAAAATACCTCATAAAAATTTAGTTGAGTAAAATACATTTTAGCATTTAAAAAAAGAATTTAAGTTTAAAGTTTGTCTAAGAAAATTTATCCAATTAAAGCACTTTTTAAACTAGCTAATAAAACTATTAAAAATAAAAATGGAACAGGAACTTCATTTAACAATCTACATTGTTTGGGCGTTAATTTGCAACGATCTTCTTTTAATTGTTTTAAAATAATACCATTATAGATATGATATGCAATTAAACATAAAACCAAAAATATTTTTATATGTAACCAATGAGCTTCTGCAAATATTTCTAAGCTTCCTTGTGTGTACATATACGCAGTTATTGTTCCAAAAATAAGATTTAAGAGCATTAATGGGGTAGTAAACTTATATAGTCTTCTCTCCATTATTTTTAATTGTTCTCGAACTACTTGCTCTGTTGATTCTACATGATATACATATAGTCTAAATTGATAAAAAAGACCTGCAAACCATGTAACCATAAAAATAATATGGAAAGCTTTAAAATATAAATACATAATTATTCTTTTATACTATTTTTATAGTCTTTTATGTCTTGTATATAGCTTATAGTATCATCTGGATAATCTTTCCCATCTTTTATAAGGTTTCTAACTGTTCCAATCCCAATTTTATATGAAGCTAAAGCTTTGTCTATATTTCCGTCCCATTTTTGCAATAACCAAGCTATATATTTAGTCGTAGCCTTTGCATTCTCTTCCGGATTATAAGGGTCATCAACTCCCATATCTTTTGCTGTAGAAGGAATAAGTTGCCCTAAGCCAACTGCACCAGATGGAGAAACGGCATCCGCTCTGAAACTCGATTCTCTAGCTATTACAGCTAAAACTAATTTTGGATCAACATTATTTTCTTTACTATATTTAGTTATAAAATTAACTAAATCACTAATTTTATCTTGAGCTAATTTCGGGTTTTGTTTTTTTATGAAAGAACTATATCCTAAAGAAGGTTTTATATCATTATTTTCTTTATTTTCTTTGCTAGTAACTTGTTTTTTAGGAGAATCATCATAAGTAACAATTCTTCCTATACAACCAGTCAAAAATAATGAAAAAATTATGTTTATTATTAATATTTTTTTCATAAAATTTATACAAAAACCTTTTCTAATTTCCAAATATCTTTTACATATTCTTCTATTGTTCTGTCACTAGAAAATTTACCCATATTAGCTACATTTATAATAGCTTTTTCAATCCATTTATCATGGTGTTTATATTCTTTATTAACTTGTTTTTGACATTTTACATAAGCATCAAAGTCTGCTAATAAAAAGAATTTATCTCCTTGAAATAATAAAGAATCAATTAATGGTTTAAATAAAGCGGGTTCTTTTCTACAGAAAAATCCTTCTGAAATTAAGTTAATTATTCTATTAAGAATAGGGTTTTGGTTATAAATTTCTATAGGATTGTAACTTTTTTTAAGTTCTTTTATTTCATCATCTTTTAAACCAAAAATAAAGATATTATCACTTCCAACTTCTTGATCTATTTCAACATTGGCTCCATCTAGTGTTCCTATAGTTAACGCTCCATTTAAAGAAAATTTCATATTACCTGTTCCAGATGCTTCCATCCCTGCTGTTGAAATTTGTTCTGATAAATCAGCTGCTGGAATGATTAATTCTGCTAAAGAAACTCTATAATTAGGTAAAAATAATACCTTCATTTTATCTCCGATATCATGATCTTTATTAACTATATCAGCTACACTTGTAGCTAATTTTATTATCAATTTAGCCATAAAATAAGAAGGTGCCGCTTTTCCAGAAATTATAAAGGTTCTTGGTACATGATGATGAGAAGGATTATCTTTTATATCTAAGTAGTAATAGATAATATGTAAAATATTAAGTAATTGTCTTTTATATTCATGAATCCTTTTAATTTGACAATCAAAAATAGAATTAATATTTATGTTAATATCCATTTCTTTTTTTATATATTCAGCTAAAACTTGTTTGTTATTCATTTTAACTTTAGCCCATTCTTTTATGAATTCCTCATCTTTAGCATATTTTTCTATGTTTTTTAATTGAGATAAATCTTTAACCCAATTATCTCCTATTTTACTTGTAATAAGGTTAGATAATCCTTTGTTACACTTTAAAAGCCATCTTCTTTGTGTTATTCCATTGGTTTTATTTTGAAGTTTTTCTGGTGCAAACTCATGGAAATCATGAAAAATATCTTCTTTTAGAATTTTAGTATGTAATTCAGCTACTCCATTTGTTACATAACTAGCAACAATAGCTAAATTAGCCATTCTTACAGTTCCATCTTTAACAATGCACATACGTTCTATTTTAGCTTCATCATTTGGGTATCTTTCAGATATTTCTTTTTTAAATCTTCTATCAATTTCATAAATTATTTGCAAGTGTCTTGGTAAAAGTTCTGACATCATTTCAACAGGCCATTTTTCTAAAGCTTCTGGCATAACAGTATGGTTTGTATAATTAAATACTTTAGTTACAATATCCCAAGACCTATCCCAACCTAGTCCTTCGTTATCCATTAATAATCTCATTAATTCTGGAATGGCAATAACTGGATGAGTATCATTAAGTTGAATGGAATTTTTATCTGCAAAGCTTTTAAAATTATCAGATGAACGTTCTTTATAACGTCTTATAATATCTTGTAAAGAGGCAGATGAAAAGAAGAACTCTTGTTTTAGTCTTAGTTCTTTTCCTTTGTTAAACATATCATTAGGGTATAATACTTTTGAAATATTTTCGGTTTCAGCTTTCTGTTCTACCGCACCAACATAATCGCCTTTGTTAAAATCATCAAAATCAAATTCTCTAGTAGATTTTGCTCCCCATAGCCTTAAAATATTTATATTATCATTTTTAAAACCAGGAATTAGATAATCATAAGCCATAGCCATAACAGTTTGTTTAGCTTGCCATTGATAACGAATTCTACCATCTTTTTCTAAGAGTAGTTTTACTTCACCATAAAAAGGAATTAGATAAATAAACTCTGGTCTTGGTAATTCCCAGCAATTTCCATATCTTAACCAATTATCTGGAAATTCGGTTTGATAACCATCATGTAGTTTTTGTTCAAATATTCCATATTCATATCTTATTCCATAGCCAAATGCTGGATAATTTAAACTTGTTAAAGAGTCTAAAAAACAAGCTGCTAGTCTTCCTAATCCACCATTTCCTAAACCTGCATCAAGCTCGATATCTTCAATTTCATTTATTTCTATTCCTAGATCTGCCAGAGCATCTTTACATTCATCAAAAATATCTAAATTAATTACTGAATTCATTAAGGCTCTACCCATAAGAAATTCCATAGACATATAAGCAACTGTTTTAGAGTTTGTTATAGCATATTCTCTTTTAGATTTTATCCATTTTTTTATTAGAATATCTCTAATTGAAAGAACAAAACTGTTGTATATATCTAGCTTTGTTGCATAATCTAATTCTTTCCCAAAATTAGATTCTAAATGAAATTTTATAGACTCTTTTATTTTATCTTTATTTATTTCTAAATCCATTGTCACCCTCTGTTATAAACTATAAAAGACGTAGTTTAGACTACGCCTAAAAAAATATTTATATTTTATAAAAAACTATCATCTCAATTAAAACTAATATTTTTTTCTACATTACTAAAGTCTGTTTCATTTTTAGAAAAAACATTTTTTTCAGCAGTAAAATTAAAAACTAAAATATTATTACTATGTGGTACAAATAACTGTTTTTGCATTATTTCAGTTCCATTTTCTTTAAAAGTATAAGTTAAAGACCATGCAGGCTTACTATTAACTGTTGTCTCTTCATTTGTAACTAATCTAAAATTATTAAATTTTTTCCCTAAACTTTTTAAATAGTTTTCTTTAAATTTAGGTTTTATATCATTTTCTCCCATAGTTTTCATTAGAGTCGCTGAGAAATTCATGATAGCTTCATCTTTTACTTTTACATAATAGTCTTTTATTGATGCAGTTGAAGAAACTTTTTCCCATCCATCTAGCTTACCTATCATATACGGTAAATTTTCTATATGTTTCTGAGTTTCGGGTCCTTTTTTATTAGAATTATTCGCAATTTTATTTGGTTCTACTTTTTTGTTTTCTTTTTTATTAGAAGCAATAGGCTCTTTCTTAATTTTAGTTTCTTTTTTATCTTCATCTTCACTTTTATCATCATAAGCTACACTAGTAGAGTTACTCCAATTTCCATCTGCACCCCAAGTATCAGCTAATTTATATTTATTTGGATTTGTATCAGTACAACCTGAAGAAACAGTAAGAGTAAAAACAAATGATAGTAGCAATAGTTTCTTGTACATAAAAACCCCATTGATCTTTCTTAAAATTTGACTTAATTTTATCATTCTAATTACTTTTTAACAAGAGTAATTAAATTAATGAAAGAGTTAAAGAGTTAAATTATATTTTTAATATATTTAAAATTAAACAATCAATAAAATTTAATTATAAAAACTCTAGAATATAGTAATAATATAAAAAAATATTGTTTAGTAGTAAACTTTTATGAAAAAATCTCAAAAAAATTAAATAAGCTATTTACTTTAATACTACATTAATGTTATCTTTTAGAATGTTTGGTGTGGTGTAAATCACAGATTAGTTAAAAAAAAGAAAATTTAATAGTTATAAGAGAGTTTTTTAAGTTGATAGGATTTGAGCATAAACCTGTTTTGCTTAAAGAAGTAATGCTTGAGTTAGATTGTAAGGAAAACGGGGTATATCTAGATTGTACGACCGGTGGTGCTGGTCATTCGTCAGAAATACTTCAAAAAATAGGGGCAACTGGTTATTTGTATGGTATTGATAGAGATATTAATGCTCTAAATCATGCAAAGTCAGTTTTGGATAAGATAAGTAGTAATTACAAACTTATTAAATCTGATTATTCCTCTTTACCGTCTATTTTTGAGCAAGAGCAATTGTTTGATGGTATCTTGTTTGATCTTGGAGTCTCTTCACCTCAGCTTGATAATTCCGAAAGAGGTTTTAGTTTTTCCAAAGAAGCTATGTTAGATATGCGTCTTGATCAAGATGAAAATACCGCTACGGCAAGAACTCTTATAAATAAATTGACCAAAGATGAACTGGTTGAGATTTTTTCTAAGTATGGTGAAGAACCATATAGTAAGACTATAGCTGATTTTATAGTTAAAGAAAGAAAAGTTTCTTCTATAGAAACAACAACTCAACTTAGTGAACTAATTATTAGGGCTTTGGCAGGTAAGAAATATAAAGGAAAAATACACCCTGCAACCAGAGTATTCCAAGCTCTGAGGATAAAAGTTAATAATGAGTTGGAAGGAATAAAAGAAACTCTACCTTATGCAATAAACTTGTTAAAACCAAAAGGTAGATTAGCTGTTATATCTTTTCATTCTCTTGAAGATCGAATAGTAAAAGAAACTTTTAGGGCTGAAGAAAAGGGCTGTGATTGTCCGCCTAAGCAACCAGTTTGCTTGTGTGGAAGAAAATCTAAAGGGAAGATTATTACTAAAAAACCAATAATCGCCTCTGAAGATGAAATTAAGCTTAATTCGAGAGCCAGAAGTGCTAAACTTAGGGTTTTTGAGAAAAATTAAATAATTTTTAGATAAAGATATAAAGCAGGGAATATTATATTAAATGGCAAGCTCAATAAATAATATATTGGAAGAAGAATTTTTTGAAAAAAACTTAGATAACCTTTACTCTATAAAATTAACTGAAAATAGAAGAGATGAGATAAAAGTTTTACCTTCTATAGAAATAAATACAAATAATAAGTCAAAAAAACGTAATTTTATAGAAAAACATAATCTAACAAAGATAAATATATTTTTATTAGCAACGGTTTTTACTCTTATTTGTATAGAAGGAGCTATTTATTATGGTAAATTAAAGTACGATAAATTAGCAACTAGCTTTCAATCTGAGTTTAGAAAAGCAACACAAGTAAATGATAATTTAACTATTGAGCTTGAAAAAGTTAAAGAGCTAAGTAATATAGAATTTTCTGCTACTAAGCTTTATGGTATGAGAACCTCAGAAAACTCAGAAATAAAATATTTACCTATGCCTCATCAAAATAAAGAAACAAATGATTTAATTTATAAAACATTAAAAGAAACAAAAAAAGTTGATGTTCCAGTAGGATTTTAAACTTGCAAAAACAAGAAAATATAATAAATAGTAGAATTTATTTTTTATATACGGTTTTATCTATAGCCTTTATAATAGCAGCTTTAAGAGTTACTTACTTACAAACATATAAACACCAAGAATTAAAAGAAAAAGCTGACAAACAACAAAGAAGACCAATGTCTTTGGCTAAAAAAAGAGGTACTATTACTGATAGAAATAATAGTATTTTAGCCATAGATACAGATTCTATTTCTGTTTATTCTTACGCCCCTGAGTACGATTTTAAAAATTATACTATTAACAAAATATCTAAAGAGTTGTCTAGTGTAATAGATATAGATAAAGAAGAGTTAAGGAAAAAAATTTCTAATCCAGGTTTTACCTGGATAAAAAGACAAATGGATGTTAAATATAAACAAGCTTTAGATAAAATAGATATTCCTGGTATAAATTATGTTTATGAAAGTAAAAGAGTTTATCCTAAAAAAAACTTAGCTGCATCTTTATTAGGTTTTACTGGAATAGATAATACTGGTTTAGCTGGAATAGAAATATCCTTTGATAGTGTTTTAATTGATAAAAATAATGAAGAAAAAATCTTTCTTGATGGAATGGGTAGAGAAGTTATAGGAAAAAATAAAACCCAAGTAACCACTAAAAAAGTAAAAACAAATACAATAAAATTATCTTTGGATGAAAAAATTCAACATGTTTCAGAAAGAGAACTAAAAAAAGGTGTTATCGAATATAAAGCTAAAAAAGGGTTAGCAGCAGTTATGGATTTAGAAACAGGAGATCTTTTATCTTTTGCTACTTATCCAACTTATGATCCTAATAACCCTACAGGTAATTGGAACGTTATTAATAATTGGGGTGTAAGTGAGATATATGAACCAGGCTCTACAATGAAAATTTTTTCAATAGCAGCTGCTTTGGAAAAAAAGAAAATAACTCTTAATGAATTGGTCCCTTGTCCAGCTGCTATGATGGTAGGAGGTTGGGAAGTTCATGATCATGGTGCAGATGGAACTAGACATCTAACCCCACTTGATATTATAAAAGTATCTAGTAATACAGGGACTAGTATAGTAACCAGAAGAATTCCACCAAAAGAACATCGTGATCTTTTGGAAAAATTTGGTTTTGGAAAAACAACCGATTCTAATTTGACAGGAGAAATTGGAGGTATATTACCAGATTTACCTTGGGATCAGGTTAGGCAATCAACTATATCATTTGGTCAAGGTGTTTCTGTAACCCCTATTCAAATACTAACTGCTATGAGTGCTATAGCTAGAGGTGGAGTAAAAATAGAACCAAGAATAATTAAGGAAATAGTAGATATAGATGGTAATACTATAAAAGAATATAAAAGTAAAGAAGTTAGAACTCTATCAAAGGATGTAGCAGATAAAATGAGAAATCTTATGGTAGCAGTAGTTGAGGATAAAGAAGGAACAGGAAGAGCTACAAAAATACCAGGATATGTTATTGCAGGTAAAACAGGAACTGCTGATAAAGTAGAAAATGGAAGATATAGCGGAAATGTAATGTCTTCATTTTTAGGCTTTTATCCTGCCGAAAAACCTAAAATATTGCAATTTGTACTTTTAGATAGTCCCCAAACAGCACATTTTGCTAGTATGACAGCCGTTCCAATTTATAAAAGAATAGCTTCTGATACCATTAAAATTCTAAAAATTCCTCCTACAAAACCTGAAGAACTTATTGAGAAAAAAAATAAACCATAAAATATTCTTGTTTATCAGTATTTCAGAAAAAATTAAATACAAAATTAATTTTAAAACTGTCGCTTACAGTTAAAGTCTAGAGTTATAAATATTTTAATTAGTTTATTTTTTTAGATATAAATAGCAACTTAGATTAATTATTTGCAAAATATATAATTCTTTCTCTTAATGAATCTGGAACAAATGGTTTAGTTATATATTCATTGAACCCAGAACTTAAGCACTTATCTTTTTCCTGAGACATAGAATTAGCTGTTAAAGCAACAATGGGAACTTTTGTATCTATTTTTCTAATTTCTTGTGTTGCTGTAAAACCATCCATTTCTGGCATTTGTAAATCCATTAAAATTATATCAAATTTATTAGGTTGAAATTTATCAAGTGCTATTAGTCCATTTTCTGCTATTTCATACTTGAAATTCCATTTTTCAAAATATTTTTTAGTTAATAAAATATTGGTTTTATTATCTTCTACTAATAATATATTTATTTCAGATAAATCTTTGGTAATTTTATCTGATTTATTTTCAATAATTGGTTTATTATTTTTTAAATCTAAATAAAAATAAAATTTAGACCCTAAATTTATATCACTTTCTAATTCTATCTTACTTCCCATTAATTCTATTAAATTTTTAGTTATGGATAATCCTAAACCAGTGCCACCATATTTCCTAGTTATAGTTAAGTTTTCTTGTGTAAATTTTTCAAAAATATCAGCTTGTTTATCTTTAGAAATTCCTATTCCAGTATCTTTAATTTCAAAATAAATTCTACTAATATCTTTTTCAGGATCATTGCTTATATATCTAATATTAATACTAATTTCTCCATTTTTAGTAAATTTTATTGCATTTGATGTTAAATTAATTAGTACTTGTGTTATTCTAAGTGGATCACCTAAAAAATTAAAATTAGTAAAATTAGTAAATTCTAAATTTAGTATATTATTTTGTTCAGATGCTCTTATTTTATGAACTGAAATAATAGAATTAACTAATTCTTTTAAATCTAAAGAAACTTCTTCAAGCTTAATTTCACGAGATTCTATTTTACTAAAATCTAAAATATCGGAGACTAAGGCTAATAAATTTTCTGAAGAATATTTTAAGGTATTTAATAAATCATCTCTTTCTGAAGAATTTGCTTTTTCTAAAAGTTTAGAGGTTAAAACAATGGCATTAAGAGGAGTTCGTATTTCATGGCTCATAACAGAGAGAAACTCTTTTTTTGCATTATTAGCATTTTCTGCTTTTTCTTTTTCTTGAATAGCTTTATGTTCTGAGAGTATAAGCTCTTTATTTTTTTGTTCAATATCTTTTAATAAAGATTCATAAGTAGATTTAAAAAACCTAATAGTTACAAATATCAATAAAGATATTATAAAATAAGTGCCGATTAAATCAATTTCTTTATCTAATTTTGTTGGATAAGGATGAATAAGTTCTGGATGAGTTTTTTCTATACCATATAAAATAAGTAAATTTACAATTGAAATAATAAAAAACGGTATATATTCTTGTTTTTTATTTTTTAAAGTTAAATTTAAAATAAAAAAAGTAATAATAAGTGTACTTGGAATAGAACTATCTAAACCACCATTAAAAAAATAAGCTATATCAATTAAAGTAACAAGCCCAATAAAAAATATATTTCTAATAAATTTATAATTTTTTTCATCATTAGAATAATAAAGACAAAAAGAAGAAAGTATTATATATAAAAATGATAATATATACATTACAATTCCTAAACCTGATAATAGGTTTATAAATAGAGCAACAGCAGCTATAACACCAGTATAAAAAGCAGCATATCTAAAAAATTTTTTTTCTAAATCCTTTTCTTCTTTTAAGCTAGATAGGATTTGCTTTATCGTTTTATACAAAATATATAAAATATGTTCCTAATAAAAATGATAATAATTTAAATCATATAATTATTAAAATCTATTTTTCTGTAGACTTTAATTTACGTACTCTTTTACTATTATAATAGTAGCATTATTAACATTTATTGAACATATTACATAATAAATTTTTTTAGATTTTCTGATAATGAATATTTTTCTTTTAGTAATTTATTTATCATATTAATTTGAATTAAACCTATAGATTTAGCATCTACTATATAATTTTTACTGCTATTATTAATTATATAATTAGGATTTAAAATATTTTCTAGTATCGCGTTATTTTTATTATCTAAATCTATATTTTTATTTTTTAATATTTCACTTATAAAATATCTACTTTCTTGTAGTGAGTTTGGTAAAAACTCTTGTAAATATGAAATAGCTAAAGAATTAGCAACTAATTCTTCATACCAATAATCATTACACAATTTTCCAGATGCTTTTCTATAATAATGAAATAGTTCATGAACCATAAAAAATGGAATTTGTTTTAATATTAACTCTTTTACTTTTTTATAATCATTAATACCTATAATTTCACTATGTATAGGTATAATTTCTTCAGATTGATGTTCTATATCAAAATAAAAAATAATATTTCTTTTTGGTTCGTACATAAATTCAGAATATTGCCATGGTAAAATATCTGGTTTTGGGTAATTAATTTTCATATTTATAAAAAAATTATCAACTATAGAGTTTATAGAATTATATAGTTCTCCTTTTGGCTTTAAGATAGCTAAAGATTCTTCTAAAATAGGTATTTTGTATATAGAACTAGCTAAAAAATCTATACTATGTAATACACTTCTAATTATCGGTTTTAATATATTAATTGAAGCAAATTCTTTGTGTATATTTTTTCTTAAAGACTCTATTTTATTACAAGTTTCTTTTATAGTTCCACTTTTATATAATAAATCACGAATATCTTTTAGAGAGTTTGGTAATTGTTTTTTTAAGTTTTCAAAGTTTAAAATTTCTTCTTTTTTAGCTTTCTCTAAAAAAATAGCAATTGGATAAGTTATTTTATTAGTTGAAAGATCTGGACTAAATTTTTTACCATATATATCTCTTACATCATCTACTATTTGAAAAATTAGAATCATTTCTTCATAGATACTTTGGTATTTTTTTATTATTTCATCAGAACAATCTGAAAAAATAGCAGCACATTTTGCTATCATAGAAATACTAGATGCTTTTTCTTGTTGCATAATTAAAATATTAGCCGATGTTTTAGTAAAATTTTCTCCCATTAAATCTTTATGTTGACCTTTAACTGCAAGTAAAGATGCTTCATTAAAAATTTTAAGATATTTTATTTTCTTATTATTATCATTTTCTAGTTCAATTGCTTTTGTAAGGAAATCTAAGGCTAAAAATAATAATGTTATAGCATTATTAATAGCTATAGGTTCACCTATTTCTTCATAAGGTTTACCTTTTAAATCATTATCTTGTACATCATCAAATAAATCTAAAGACATTATATATAAAGTACAAAAAGAGCCTAATAATATAGCTTGTTCATTAAATTGTTTGTCATAACTTTTTAAAATAGAATAAAAAATAAAAATAGATGAACTAAATAGATCTGTTTTAGATTTTTTTTCATATCTTTCAAAGCTTTTTTCTAGTAATTCTGTTTGTAAATTTTCAAATTCATTTTTTTTAAAAGAGAAGAGAATTCTTTCTTTAATTTTATCAAAAAAAGATATTAAATTCTCTTCTTCCATAAGACTTAAGCCTCTTTGTTTAAGAAATAAAATTAAGCTAACATTAAACCTTTTGCTTGTTCAACATCAAGATTTTCTTCAATTTCTTCAAGACTGTTTAATTCCAATTCTTCGTTTAATTCTAAATTCATTTGTAAAACTCCTCTAAATAAACTAAAATATAAAATTTTAATTATAATTAAAATAGTGGTTTATTTAATTAGTTAACTTTTATTAAGATAAAAATTTAAAATATACAAAATAAAAAAACATCTAGAATAAATTCTATTAAATATTTTTAAATCAAAAAATTAATAAAAAATCAAAAAATTAAATTAATACTAAAAAAATCAAAAAATATTTAGAAATAATTACTATATAATATATTTTCTAAAAAATTTTAATTATATTTATAACCTCTATTTTTTAATATTATAATTAATATAATTGTAATATAAAAATTTTATAAAGTCAACATAAAGATTTTATAAAATCCTTAAAAGATCTTGCCAAAAATAATTAAAAATGGTAGCTTAAAAAATATAGATATTAGGGCTAAAAAATTAAAGGGCTAGTTATGATTATAAAAACACACAGTTCATCATTATCAGGAATTTCAGCATATATTGTAAATGTAGAAGTAGATATAAGTTTGGGAATGCCAAATATAACAATAGTAGGGCTTCCTGATAAATCAGTAGAGGAAAGTAAAGAAAGAGTAAAAGCTGCTATAAAAAATTCTGGATATGTTTTCCCGCCTAAAAAAATTGTAATAAATTTAGCTCCAGCAGATACTAAAAAAGAAGGTCCTTTATTTGATTTACCAATTTCAATAGGTGTATTGGCAGCATCAGAGCAAATTTTTCCTAATAATTTAAATGATTTTGTAATAGTTGGTGAATTATCTTTAGATGGATCTTTAAGAGGTGTAAATGGAGTTTTATGTTATGCTATTGCAGCAAAAGAAAATAATATATCTTCAATTATAGTTCCAGAAGAAAATATTTTTGAAGCTTCTGTTGTTCATGGGTTAAAAGTTTATGGTGCTAAAAATTTATTAGAAGCTATTGATATAATTAGTAATACAGAAAAATATACTCCTTTTGAGAGTAAAAAAGAATTTGAAATAGAGAGAGTAAATTATCAATTAGATTTTGAAGATGTTAAATTTCAAGAAAGTGCCAAAAGAGCTTTAGAGGTAGCTGCCTCTGGGAATCATAATATTTTACTTATGGGTTCTCCAGGTTCTGGTAAAACTATGATTTCTAGAAGATTACCTTCTATTTTACCTCCACTAACTTTTGAAGAATCTTTAGAAACTACTAAAATATATAGTGTTAGTGGTTTAAATACTAAAAAAGGTTTAATTACTACTAGACCTTTTAGATCTCCTCATCATTCAATTTCTCATGCTGGATTAGTTGGTGGAACTAGTAATCCCAAACCAGGTGAAATATCTTTAGCTCATAATGGCGTACTTTTTTTGGATGAATTATTAGAGTTTAAAAGAGATGTAATAGAAGTATTAAGACAACCTCTTGAAGATAGAGAAATAACTATAGCAAGAGCATTAACATCTGTAAAATATCCAGCTAATTTTATGCTAATTGCAGCCCTAAATCCTTGCCCTTGTGGTTATAAAGGAGATAATATAAAAGCATGTGTTTGTACACAAAATCAAATAGAAAGATATAAAAATAAATTATCAGGTCCTCTTTTGGATAGAATTGACTTGCATATAGAAGTTCCAAGATTAACTAATGAGCAGGTTATTAGTAATAGAAAAGCTGAATCTTCAGAAAGCATTAGAAATAGAGTAATAAAAGCAAGAAATATACAATATAATAGATTTAAAAATGAAGGTATTTATACTAATTCTGAAATGAGACCAAATCATTTAAGAAAATATTGTAATCTAGACGAAACCTGTATTTCTATATTAAAACAAGCTATTGATAGATTAGGGCTTAGTGCTAGAGCAAATGATAGAATCTTAAAAGTTTCTAGAACAATAGCAGATTTAGATTTTAGTGAAAATATAAAAGCAAACCATATAGCAGAAGCTATACAATATAGATCTTTAGACAGAGCCTAGATTAATAATATATTAAATAGATTTATTTAAATTGTGTATTCTTTTTTTATAAAATACAATATTATTGTTAATACATAGTTAATTTATTAATTTTATTTTTATTAGAGAATACCTCATAGCTTTGCTCTGTGGTTTCAGGTGGGTACGGGAGCAGATTCCTGCGGAGTTGATAGCCCGTAGGATCTCTTAAATTAATTAATGTTTAATTTTTTATTTTAATTGGAGTAATTTATGAAAAAAATTGTAGTTTTATCAATTATTAGTTGTTTTTTATTTTCAAATATGTCTTTAGCTGAAACTAATAAAAAAATGGGTATAGTTGAACAAATAGAAAGTATAAAAAAAGATTTCCATCAGAAAGAAAATAATTTAAAAAAGGAGTTTGAATCTAAATTAGGCTTTTTGAAAAAAGAATTTGAACCTAAAAAGGAAGCACTTAAAAAAGAATTTGCGCCTAAAAAAGAAGCCTTAAAAAAAGAGATTAATGCTAAAAAAGAAGCTCTAAAAAAAGAAAGTGATCCTAAAAAAGGAACTTTGAAAAAAGAATTTGAACCCAAAAAAGAGGCTCTTAAAAAAGAGTTTGAACCTAAAATGGAAGCTCTAAAAAAAGAATTTAATGAGAAAAAGGAAATTTTAAAGAAAGATTTCAATGAAAAAAAAGAAGCCTTAAAAAAAGAGTTTCAGGCTAAGTTAGATGTTTTAAAAAAGAAAAAATCTTAATTTTTTATTTTATTTTAGCTCACACTTGGGGGTGTCCAAAAACGGGCACCCCTTTTTAATTCACCCTACAAAAATACTGGGTTTGATACCAATATTTTTCGTAAAAAATGGCTTTTTGGACAGCCCCAGCCTAAATATTTCCAGCTCTTTGCTTACAATAGTTTACTTACTAGCTCAATCTCATTATAAAACTAGAGAATTTGTTTATTCTGAGTTTATGATTATATAGTATTAAAAAATAATAACCCGTAACTTAAGTTATATTATTTAAAGTTAGTAACTAAAAAATAATATTAAAAAGTATTAAATTAATTATAAAAAACTAGTAATTAATAATAAAAGTTGTACAATTAAGTATTGTTTTATTTTTAGGTATGTAAACCCTAGGAGGTTTTTATAAATGAGTTATTCTTATGGGCATCTTGAAGAATTAAATCTTGAAGCAAAAGCAAAAGTATTAAATAGAGAAAGTGAAGAAAAATTAAAAGAATTTTATTTAAAACATTTAACCGATAATAAAGATATAAAAGCTGTTACAGTTGCTTTTACAGATTTAGAAGGTAGATTCCATATGTTGGATTATGATAAAAAATTCTTAGTTAAATCATATGATAATCTTACTTTTGATGGTTCTTCTGTAAGAGGTTTTAGTATGGTAAGAGAATCTGATTTAAAATTAGAAATTGATTGGGGTTCTTTTAGATGGTTACCAACAGAAGTTTTTGGAATTGGTAAAGTAATGGTTTTTGGTCTTATAAAAGCTAAAGATGGTAGTATGTATGAGTCTGATATCAGAGGTCAACTCAAAAAAATGACAGAAGATCTTTGGAAAAATGGAATGGTTGCAAATGTAGCTGTTGAGTTAGAAGGTTTTCTTTTTAATGGCTTAAATGCGGAACAAAATTATGTTTCTAAAGATAGTTTCAAATTTGTTTCAAGCGGTGGATATTATAATTCATTACCACAAGATCCTTTAAGAATGTTTATTGATAAATTTGCTGAAGCTCAAAGAGCTTTAGGTTTTGAAAATGAAAAAGATCATCCAGAAGTTGCTCCTTCTCAATTTGAATTAAATTATTCTTATTCTGATGCTCTTATATCTGCGGATCAAATTCAACTTTATAAACTTATGGCTAGACAAATAGCTGCTTCTATGGGAATGACAGCTTGTTTCTTACCTAAACCTGTGGCTGATATTAATGGAAATGGTATGCATACTAATATGTCTATTTCTAAAAATGGTAAAAATATGTTTTATGATGCAAAAGGTCAAGATGGATTATCTGAATATGGTTGGAATTTTGTAGATAAAATTTTAAATAATGCAAAAGAATTATGTTTAATCTTAAATCCTTCTGTAAATTCTTATAGAAGATTAGATCCTGCTTATGAAGCTCCTAACCAAATAAAATCATCTGCTATAGATAGAACTTCTATGGTTAGAATCCCTTTAGCTAATGAAAAATCAGCTCGTATAGAAGTAAGAAGTGTTGCTCCAGATGCTAATCCTTATTTAGTATGCTATAGCTTATATAAAACAGGTTTAGAAGGACCTATTAGCGAAGCTCTTGATAGTGAAACAAGAAGAACTAGAACTAAATATTTACCTGATAATATTTATGATTCTTTAGCTCATTTTAAAGGAAGCTCTTATATGGTAGAACTTTTAGGAGAAAACAATCATTCTAAATTTGTTGATTTAAAACAAGCTGTAGCTGAAAGATGTCCTAAACAATTAGGTTCTTTAGTAAAAGAGCAAGAGATTTTATTCCATCATGAAGTTACTAATCAATATTTATGGAGTAAATTCTAAAAAGTTTTTTAATTTAATATAGTTCAGACGTATATAATTCTTTATTTTTAAGACATATACGTCTTTACTATTGAGATATATAATACACAGTACTATAGCTAATCCGATATAAATAAAATACACATATAACCGTAAGGAACTGTTCATAACAGTTCTATAGTGTAAGCTAAAAAATAGGATTAGATAGCTTTACTAAATAAGTTTTCCTTACTATTTTTTATAAAAGAAGGATCAAACGCAGAACAAATATTTCTTATAAATTTTTTACCTAAATCTGTAACTATTATTTGATTCTCTGAAAATTCTATTAATCCATCATCAAAATAATTTTGTAAACTATCTAAGGAAACATCCTTTTTATCATAGTTAGTTTCAAAATTACAAATAAGATTTAAAATATTTCTTCTTACTCTCATATCTTCTTCTGTTAGTTTATGTCCAACAGAAATAGGAATTTGATTATTTTCTATAGCTTGTTTATATTCATTTATATCTTTGTTATTTTGTATAAAAAAGCTCCATGTATCGCTTATACTAGAGGCTCCTAACCCAACTAATAAATGTGTATGATTATGAGTATAACCCATAAAATTTCTATGTAGTTTTTTATTTTTTTGTGCTTTATATAAAGTATCAGATTCTAGTGAAAAATGATCCATACCTATCTCTTTATAACCAATCTCTTCTAAAATATTTTTAGAAGTTTCATAAAGTTCTCTTTTTTCTATAGGATTGGGTAAATCACTTTCATCATATTTTCTTTGTGTTTTACTTTTCCATGGCACATGAGCATAACTATATAAAGCTATTCTATCAGGTAAAAATTGTTTTACTTTATCCATAGTTATTAAAATATTTTCTTTTTTTTGTTTGGGTAAACCATAAATTAAATCAAAATTTATAGAAATAAAACCCACTTCACGTGCTTGATAATAAAGTTCATGGATTTTTTCATAAGTTTGTTTTCTATTAATTATTTTTTGTATATGAGGGTCAAAATCTTGAATACCCATACTTAATCTTCTAAAACCTAATTTATATAAAGTTTTTAAATGCTCTAAATTAGTTATTTCTGGATGAACTTCCAAGCTAAATTCATAATCTTTGTGTAGATCAGATTTTTTTAAAATATTAGTAATTAAATACTCTAAATTTTCTGGGCTAAAAAATGTAGGAGTCCCTCCTCCAAGATGAATTTCTCTAAGTTTAGGTTTATTTTGAAAAATATTTAAATAAATATCCCATTCTTTTAAAAGAGTTTCTATATAAGGTTTTTCAACTTCATGATTTTTAGGAATAAACCTATTGCACCCACAAAAAGTACATAAGCTTTCGCAATAGGGTAAATGAATATAAAGGCTTATTCCTTCTGAATCATTAGTAGAATCAAAAGTTTTTTTTACTGCCAATTTATAATTTTCTTCATTAACCCCATTCATATTCCAGAAAGGTACTGTAGGATAACTAGTATATCTTGGAACTGGAACATTATATTTTTCTAATAATTTATTAACCATAATTTTTCTCTTTAATCTTATATAAGCCCTCGAAGCTCTGTTAGGTCTTAATTTTAATTACATGCTTGATTTAATCCTAAAATACAAGCCCTTTTCATTTCGTAGCTATAATCAGAAAATTTATTTTTCATTTTATAAACTAAAGCTAAATTAAAATGTTTGCTTGGTTCATTAGGATCTAATTTTATTGCTTGTTGATAATATAACTCTGCTTTATCCCAATCTTGTTTTGAATAATAAATAATAGCTAAATTATTATATGCTGTTAAATTATTAGGATTAACTTGTAATTCTTTTAAGTATTCATTAATAGCTAAATCTAAATATCCTTGAGAATGATATTTTAAAGCTGTTTCTAAATAGTTTTGATTATTATTTTGTTGTGTAGGAACTTCTACTTTTTGAACTTGAGAAGAACTATGATTATCAAAACCTTGCGAAGATAAAATACCTATCTCTTTTTTTCTTGCTCTTATTCTATTTATATGCTCATAATATTGAGCTTCATTTGTGGTATTATAAGCTTTTTGAAAATAATTTTCAGCATTATCCAAATCTGAAATTAATTCATAATAGGTTGCCATATTATATAAAGAATTACCATAATCTGTTTTATCAAAATTACTACCAAAATTAGACGATTGTTGTATAACTGCATTCCAAATAGTAATAGCACTAGCCCAATCACCTTTATTAACATAATTTACAGCATCATTCATACTAGAATTATTTCCACCTTTTATTTCTCTATCTTGTGTTATGTAATGAGGAATAATTTGAAAAAGTAGTTTATCGGATAAAGCTGAAAAAGCTTTTGAAACTATACTATCATAGCTATCTAAAGAGTTTAATTTTTCTTTATAATTAGAAAATTGCATTTGAGAAAAATAATAAGAATCTGGTTGTATTTTATTTTGATAAGGAATAGAGCTAGGTTTTGCAAAAGGGTCATTACTAATAGTACTAGGTTTTTTAGCAAAAGGATCATTATTTATACTAGTATATTTAGAAGGTCTAATTAGATAATTATAACTATCTTTCATAGGGAATTTTTCTGTAGAATCGCTCCCATTATAGTTAATTTGCTTAGATCCTAAAATTTTACCTGTAATAGCATCTATTACTCTATAATTTAAATAAAAATTATATCTTCTAGTCGCCTTACCTTGTTTATATTTTATTACTACACCATCATCGAATTTATGTTCTGTATATGAATTATCACTTTCATCTTTTATAGAAAAATCTACATTACCAGTTATTATTGCTTCTGCTCCTAGCATTTGCCCCATTTTAGTACTAGAATTACTATCTAAAAAACCTTCTTTTGCTAAATTTTGCTCTGAATATAAATTTGAAAGTTGATTTCTTTCTATTACAGTGTAACCTTCTTCATTTAAAAGGTCTCTTATGATTTTATCTGAAATATTATAGTTATTATAATAATATTCTCTATGTCCACCTAAATTAGTTATAAAATCACTTGTATGAAAGTTAATTATAGCTAATTTTTTTCTCATACCTAAATTTATTTCTGCTGGTTTAAGTAATTTCATTTTTACTGAAGCCGTACATGAAAAAAGAGTAAAAGCAATTATAATTAAGCTTATAATTAAATTAAATAAAGTTCTTTTTTTTAACATATTTTAATCTATATTCTCTACTATTTAAATTTTATATTTTAATCAACTTTTAATATTATAAACAAAAAAATAGCCTCTTAATTATAAAGAGACTATTTTTAAGTTAAATTTTATTTTAAATATTTATCATATAAGTTTTTTGTAATAGCGTTACTATCTGCTATTTCTTTATAAACTTCTGCTGAATATCTCATTTTTCTATCAATAGTAAATAAGCCAAATTGTGGTCCAAATCCATCAGCTAACTCAAAATTATCCATTAAAGACCAATACATAAAACCTTTAACATTAGCCCCATTTTTTATAGCTTCTAGTGTCTTATTTACATGGGTAACTATATATTTAGGTCTTTTTTTATCCGAAGGATCATTTATTCCACATTCTGTTATATATATAGGTATTTTTAGTTCTTTTGCATAAATATCAGCCATTTCTATAGATTTTTTTAAACCTTCTGGGTATATTTCCCACTTCATGTCTGTTAACTCACCTTTTTCATTTATAACATTCTCTCCATTAGCTTTTATAAACCAACGAGTATAATAATTAAAACCAACAAAATCCATAGAACCTTTTAGTTTTTTATTAAAAGGAGCGTTTACATTTTTTAAACCTGGTACAAATAGGTCAAATTTACCTGTAAGTACAGCATCCCAAAAACCTTGATTAAAAACTTTACTTTGAAAGTAAGTCATTATATTATCCAAAGGATTTAATGCCCAATAAGGTTCTAAAATAGCGATATGTTGAGCAAATCCAACTTGACAAGAAATATTATCTCCATCAGCATCTTCTCTATCATATTTATGCAGAATATGATAAGCTTCTGCGTGTGCTTTTAAAAGATTATTCATTACATATAAAGTACTTTGTCTATCTTTTTTAAATGGAGGCCAATCTCCTGTAGCATAAGCTTTAAAAGCATATACATTAGGCTCATTAAAAGTAAGCCAAAGATCTACATCTTCCCCAAAAGTTTTTGCCAAAAAAGTTACATATTTAGTAAATCTGGTTATAACTTTTTCATTATCCCAACCACCAAATTGTTCTAACCAAATAGGGTTAGTAAAATGATGAATAGTAACCATAGGTTTTAGGCCATGTTTTTTTAGGCTTTTAAAAATATTTTTATAAAAGGTTACAGCTTCTTTACTAAATTTATCGGGTTCAGGCTCTATTTTTGCCCATTCTATTGACATTCTATAAGCATTATTACCTAGTTTTTTGGCTTTTTCAAAATCTTCTTCATATAATTCTGCATGGTTAGACGCTTTACCCGCATCTAAACCTCCTTTACTCCAATCATTTACTATCCCACCTTCTACTTGATATGCAGAGGTTGCTGTTCCCCATAAAAAACCTTCTGGAAATTTAAAATCTTTTTGATTAAATTCTTCTGAAAAAGATTTAGATTGAAAAGATAAAACTAAAAATAAAGATAAAATAAAATTAAAGATTTTTTTCATTTATACTACCTGATAATAAAAAGTATGGGCTTTACCCCAAGAATAATATAGTTCTTTTTGACCTAAAAATTTAAAATTTGGTAAATCCATTCTTTTACTTAAAATAATAACTCTGGCATTTTTGGGTAAAGTTTTAAATTTTTCTTCTAATTTTTTCATATTATCAGGGTCAAAACAAGTAGGAGTAACATAAAAAACAGTACCATCTTTTAAATTATGCTCAAAGATACTTTTTTCTAAGAATTTTATATTTTTTAAATCTAATTCTTTGCTTATTTGATTTGCATTATCTACAAAATCAGCTATTAGTTCTATTCCTGTAGAATTAGCTCCAAAAATTGTATTAGCGGTAAAAACGGTTTTACCTGTACCGCAACCTAAATCATAAAAAACATCTTTTTCATTTAATTCTATAAATTTTAAGCTTTGATAAATAGAAAAATATGTAGTTTCTCCATAAGTTAGATTATGAAGTTTTTCAGTTTTTTGTTTATAACTAGCTACTAAAGATACCCAAAATTGATTACTATCGGCATAACTATCAGTCATTTTTTGATCAACTGATAATAATTTAGGGTATTTTTTTAACCAATTATTTTCATATAAAATTATTATGGAAGAATAACATAAATTCATAAAGTAATAAGCTAAATATACTAAAAATTCTTTTAATTTAGCTACATTCCATCTAGGATTTCTAAAATAAGCGGATAAAACTTTTAATTGAAATTTTAATAAAGATAAGATTTTTTTCAAAGTATTAATTAGGTATCTAAAATTGCTTCTTTATATTCTTCAAATAACATTTCTAAAGCTTCTTCAATTAAATCATCTTTACTTCTACTGGTTCTTTTAGATAATATTTCTAATATTTCATTAGTTTTATCTTTTAAAGTTACTTCTAGTTTTTTAGACATATTTTCTCCTTTTTAGAATAATTCTTTAAGAATATAACTTTTATTATATAACACAAGTTATTTATAAAAAAGAAGTTTTTTAGTTAAAACTTTTTCTAAAAATTTTGTTCAAAATAAAAAAAAATGAAAAAGTTACGCAAAACGTTTTGCGTAACTTTTTTAACTATTTGTATGCTAAGTATTTTAATTATTTTACTTTTTACTAATTGTGTAAAATTCTATTTCAAAAAACAACTTACCACACTTTTTGTTTTATCTATTGCTTGTTTGGGCGTAAAATTTTACGCCATGACATTTTGTATAGCTAACCCATATTTCTCACAGGATTTTAAAATATTTTAAAAACACACTCCGTCATTCTTTGGTAGCAAGGAATCTAGTGTGTTTTTCTTTGATAAATTTTTATAGGTTTAAAATAAAAAATAGGTGCTTTGCACCTAGTACAAAAACATTTTTACTTCACATCTATTAAAAGTTAAATTATAGTTAAAACTTAATTTTTAGTATTGTAAAACAGATAAATTCGATCTATGATCGAATTTATCTGTTTTTTATTTATTTAAAAAGTGTTTTGAATTAAATTATTATCTTTAGACTTTGCTTATAAACAAGATATTTTTATTTCTTACTTTTTATATATTTTGACATTCGCCTATAAGGCGAAAATTTTTTACTATTTTAGATTGAGGTTTTTATTTTGATCCTAAAAAAGAAATCTTTTTATGTTCTTATTTGTACTATTTATTTGTCTGTTTTTTCTTCTTGTAATATTAAATTTGATAATAATAATAGTACTGTAAATGTTAAAAATAATACTAAAAATAACCTTTTAAATGATAAAAAATTTGGAGTAAAAAAACTTACTAATGGTAATCTTTGTTTAAATCCTTATGGAGATCAGTTTTTACTAGCAAGCAGTTACAATGAATATGATATAGAATATCCAACAGATCCATGGACTTTAGACTATGATCAAAATTTAGTTGGTAAAAAACATATAATAAATGCTTCAGAAGGACGTTTAAATGCTTTTACTTTTCTTTATGAAAGAGATGAAAATGGTAATGTTTTGTATAACACTTATCCAGTTATTTACCCTCTTATTAGTCCTTTTGGTGATGGTGATTTTTTAAAAAATTTTTATTCCTATAATACAGGTACTTTGTATTCTCAAAATTTCTTTTTTCAATCTGATACTATAGGAATAATAAAAGTAGGGTTTGAAAAAACAATAGATCTAACAGGAAAATATTTTAAAGCACCTATTTCTTGGTATAAAATAGATTCTGGAACAGCAACTATAAGAATAGAAAAGATAGATGATAATAATGCACAAATAGTTTTTGAGGCTAATTTTAATTCTACTGCTATTAATGTAAATGATCATAATTTTGCTTATGGCCCCTATTCAAATTACTTTCAGTATTTTGGAGATAGAGGAGCTAAATTAAATTTCCAAAGATATTATGCAAAAAGCATACCTATTCCTATTTGTGATAAAAAACAAATAACATTAAGTTTAAATAATGTAGAAATAAATTCTAATAATCAATCCTCGCTTTTAACAATAACAACATCAAACAATGCCAAAGATTTACCATGGACAATAACAGTATTTAAAGATGGCACAGGCACAGGAAATGCTTATCCTATACCACCAACGACAGGAGTTGGAGATAGTGTTTTTGAATTTTCTGAAAGTGCATTAAAAACAAAATTAGATGCTGGAAAATATTATATAAATGTTGGTTTTGATGGATACCCTGAATCTACAGAACAAGTTTTAATTACAAAAGTAGGGAATGTAGCCATAATAACAAAAGATTATTATAGTCCTTATGGAGATGCAAAATTTAGCAATATAACCTATATAGCTCCAAATTCTAATAATAGTTGTAATTAAGAAAGGGGATAAAAAATGTTAAAAAAAATATTTACTTTAGTTTTAGTTTTTATTTTTACACTTGTTAATGGATGTTTTCCAACAAATAAAAATACTGTTAATACTAATAATAAAATTATAGAAAATCAAAAAGAAAATAAAAGTTTTGGAACAAAAGCAGATACTAGTGTAGTTATTCCAACTAAGAAAGTACAAAATTCATTACCTAAAATAATAAAAAAATCTAAAGATCTACCAATTTTACGTTCTAAAAAACATACTTTTCCTCAAAATAAAGCTTTAGATTTTCAAGGGTTAAATTATAAACCTATTGTAAGAGAAACTCTTTTTCATAAAGCACTTACTCCTGCTGAAATAAAAGCAAAAAGAAAAGAAGCTTTACAAGCTTTTATTAAATTAGAAAGAGAAAAATACAAAAAATTAAGGCAAGAATTAAGAGCAAAACAAAAGCAAGATTTATTAATGGAAATGCAAAGTTTTAAAGAAATGCTAAAGTTTTTTGAAAAAGGTAGCCCTGAATATTTAGAACTTATTCAAGAGCAAATAGCAGAAAGAGAAAAATTAATTGCACAGTTTAAAGATGATAGAAAAGCACTTAAAGCTCAATATCAAAAAGAGTTGGTAGAATTTAAAAATTTACTTAATAATGTTTTACCTACTCCTACTCCAAAACCTCAAAATACTTTTAATACAAAGTTTTTAGGAATAAATGATTGTGGTAATTTTCAAGGTTTTTGTGATTGGTGGGATACTACTATAGAAGGTAAAACAAGTAATAAACCACCAGAAACGACTGATTATGAGTATAGTTTGGAAAGTTATTTAACAAATGCTTATTTACCCAAAGATTATGACAATGATGAGGAAGTTCCTGATACTGACCAAGAAAAACCCGCTGAATTAGGTGATATGCCTGATCCTGAAAATGAAGCTTTATGGCAAGAAGTAAAAAAGATGAATTTACCAGATTTACCATCTTGTAGAGGACCAATTATTGGATTAACAAATCATTTAAACCCTAATGGAGTAACTATTATTGATTTAGGTCTTTCTGTTTCTAATTGCTCGCCTGTAGATAATATTGTTATAAAAGGCAAAAGTACCGACCCTGCTTATTGTAATGATATTTTTTCTTATGAAATGAAATTATCAGGAGCGTATTCTGTTTCATTTCAACCACCTGATGAAGCTCAAGCTCCAGGAAATTATGAATTGAATGTTACTTTTAATATGACTAATGGTAAAAGTTATTCTCAAGTTTTGACTTATGAGATTTTAGCTAAAAATGCTGATTTATCTAATAAGTTAAAAGTTAATTTTTTGGATATGATAAAAAATATTGATGATCCTTTTTCTAATCCTAGTCCTACAACAATTTCTTCTAATAATATAGGTTTTCATATAATTAATAAAACAGGACAATACTTAGATGTAAAATTGCTTGATTCTCAAAATAATGCAGTGTTTTGGGGTAAATGTCTTTCTATTTCAGAAGGTGATATTATTTTTGATAAAACAAAAATTCCAACTGGACAATATAGACTATTAACTTATTTATCTACAAATCAAAGTGTTAGTAGAGAATATATTTTTAATGTTGTAAATAACCCTATTAAAGCTTGGGTTTTTTCAAGAAAATCTTTGGGAGATAATTTTTTTTCAGTAAACTCTTCAATTAATACTTCAACATTTGAGATTAATAATTTTTCAAATAATCCTAATATTCAATTACCTAATTCTTTATTTAGCGAAACAATCCCAAAATTACCAACAATAGATTCAGAAAATTGTACAAGAGATAGTTTAGTTAATTTATATAAAACTTTATTTACTAATAACAACAATATACTTATTAACAAAAGTATTTTTAAAGAGTTAAGTTTTGTACTAAATAAAGATAGTACAAACAATATTTTTGATTCTAATACTTCTGTATCTTGCCTACCAGAAAAACGTGATAGAGATAATCCAAATTCTACTTCTATATTAGGTATAGTAATTGATACAACTTTTACAACCAATAAAAATTTAGAAGTAGATGCAGAGGTATTATTAAAAAATGAAAAAGGAGATTTATTTTTACCAGTTAATTACGATTTAGGCTCAAATAGTAAAAAGGTTATTTCAAACAATACGTTTAAAATACATTTAGGAACTATAGATTATTTTGCATTTGTCTTTAAAGATTCATATTATGATAATCCTTCCGTTTTTACACTTCCAGAAGGTAAATATACTGTAGAAATTGCATTAAAACCACCTTATCAAGGTGTTTTTCAAAATTCATTTGCATACAAAGATAAAACTTTTTTAAGTTTAAAAAATAAAAGCATTATTGATATTAGATATAATGATTCTTGTTATAATAATGATTGCATTAAACCTAATAATTTTTTATGTAATTCTCTTCCTTTTTTATGCTCTTGCCTTGAAACAAATACAATTCCTTATACAAAATCAGATACTACTGTAACTCAAAATAATACTATTTCTATTAACCCAATATTAAATCCAACACCGTCGCCAATCCCTACACCAGTTCCTATACCATCTTCTCAAAATCAAATATCAACACCTGATGAAAATTGCAAAGCTCATTTGGATAAATTAGCAATAGCTATTGATAATGTAAGTATTTCTACAACTCTTGCTACTAATGCTTTGAGTACAGCTATTGATTTTAATAAAAATATTGATATAAAAAATTCAAGCCTTAATTTATTACAAAATACTTTTAGCATAAAAGGTACTATAGATACAACAGCACAAAATATTTTTGATACTGCAATACGAGAACTAAATAGAACATCAATAAAATTAAATGAACAAAGTAATTATTTTGAAATTGCAAAAGGTAAAATTGATCAATATATTTTAGGTGAAAATGTTGCTGTAAATAATACACAAATTACATCTACGACAAATATAACCGATTTAATTAATAAACTTAATACTGATTTTCAAAATAAAAAAACTAATGGTAATATTACAGAAGGTTTTGCTATTTTATCTGATGAAGTTAACTTATACAAAACTCTTTTAGATAAAATGTTAAATAGAACTTTTGTTAGTGATTCTCAAACAGTTTCACAATTAAAGACATTAAGTATTAATATTGGTACTCAAAACGATACTTTAAGGCAAAATGTTCAAAATCAAAATAATAATGCTTGTACAAATATTTTAATTTATGAGTTTCCTATAATTAGTACAAATGAAGCAGAAGATAATAAATTTATTTCAGAAGTTACTAATACATTTAAACTAGCACATGATTATGCAATAAGCCAAACTTTTAAAACCGCTTCTTTTGGTAATTCGCCAAACATAAATACATATCTTAGTTATTTTAAAATAAAAGCGAATAAAAATATACAGCAACCTTCAAAAGTATTTGAGCATGGTATAGGTCAAGTAGTTCCTATGAAACATTTAGTAATAGCTGAGAATTTATCTAAATTTACAGAAACAGGAACTATAAGTGGCGAATTAACTATACAACAAGAAGGAATTGCTTTTAATAAAACTGTTGCTTCACGAGGTTTTACTAGAAGTGTTACATTGGCTCCTGCTGAAATTTCGGATATTATTATACAAGGTGGAGATACTTTAAGATGGTTTGGAAGAGATGAAAAAACAACATCTTATATACCTATTGATATTAATTCATCTCCTGTTTTGGGACCATATTTAGCTGATGTTGGCAATTACGCTTGTATTGTAAATAGAAATGCAACTCAAGTAACACCTTATTTTCATTATGTGGATAGAGGTTTTGTTAACTATAACGAAAGTCATTTTAAAGTTGTAAGTAAGTACTCTGATTATGTAAATAATGGTGTTCCTAAAGAACCAAGAATGGATCATATAAAAGAAAGGCATAAAATAGATTATCTGAGTGAAAAACAAGCTATTGATTTTGAAAATCTTTTCCTTGCTTTTGCAGAAAAAGCTAAAGAAATTTGCTCTAGAAGAACAACAGATGCTTCAAAAGATAAAGCTTTATTGATAGAATATAATACAATGAGAGGTAAAATGGTTAATGATAATGGTGGTTATAATACAACAAGGAATCCTATAATTCCAAAATCTGAAAACTGTTTTGAATTAGGTACTTCAAATGATACTATATATAAATGGGTAAAAAGTATTGCCAATTTAGAATTCAACAGTGATATTTGGTATGAATCAAATTCTACTTGGAGTAAATTTTTAACAGGGAATGCAGATCCTAAAGCTGTAATTAAAGGTACTAGAGATGGAGTAACTATTTTTACAAGATTAGATAATCCAACATATGGAGGTTTAGGTACTATATCTACAGCATTTCCTGATAAAAATACAAATCTTACAGGTGAACAGAAAAAAGAAAAAGTAATCAGATATTATATAGATTTAATATCTGATGGAAATTTTGAAATTACTCAAGAATATTTAAAAAATTATACTCCACATACATCTAAGTTAAGAGGATTATTAAATAAATAAAATTATGAAAAAACTTGAAAACTTATTATCTGATTTTGATTCTACTGAAGTAAGTACAAAATATTACTATGATTTTTATGATAATAATAGTTTATTTTTTTCTTCTTTTGATAAAAAACAAATATTAATTTTTAATTTTAACAAAAATAAATTTGAAATGTTAATAAATTTTATAGAAGAATTATTATCAGATAATATTTTTTACAATAAAAAAGAAAATTTTTTTATTGTACTTGATAATGATATTTTTTATAAAGTTGATATAAAAACATCAGAAATTAATAAATTATTGGTTTTAGATAAAAAAATTAATCCTTTTGCTACTTATATTGGTTATATAGAAGAAAAAAATCTCATAATTTTTCAATATGATATAAATAATTCTTTTATCTTTGATTTATCAACTAACAAACTTGAAAAATTATATGATAACATTAATGGTGATTTACTTCATATAAATTATTTGGATAATAAATTGTTACTAACAATAACAACTGGAACATTCAATAGTAGTGTATATATCTATGATTTTGAAAAAAAATCTTTGAAAATCTTATTTGGATTTTGGGAATTAATTTTAGAAACATTTTTTTTCTCAAAAAATAAAATAGTAATAGATTATACTACACCTGATCAAGGGCAAAATTTAGGCGAAGTTTGTATATACGATATTATAAAAAATGATTTTACATATTTAAAAGCACATCAAAAATTAGCATGGGGTTCACATCTTTATAATAATAATTCTTTTTTAACTTATGGAGTAGAAAATAATAATTATGTAAAAATGAAGATTTGGAACAATGATTTAGAACTTATAAAAGATTATGATTTAGATATGAAATTTTCTGATATTATTTTCCCAACACATGGAGAATTTAATAGATTTATAACTATTCACAGAGAAGAAGGTTGTAATTTATGGGAATTCTAATAAAAACATTTTTATTTTTAAGCTTTTTATTTATAACTTCATGTTCAAATTCCTTTTTTCCTAAATTTTATTCTGAAATTATAGGTATGCCCATAGATGATAAAAATACAACTGGTTGTGAAATTTCAAGAAACTGCCAAGGATTAGGCGTATCAGGTCCTTATAAATTAATAAAGTACCCAGCTATAAAATACTCAGAAACTATTTATATTTTAGAGTTTACTCAAGATTTTAAAAAACTTAAAAATAAAATAAAATTAACAAGGTATATTGATTATAATATTGATTATTCTTATTCAACTATAATATTCTCAGAGGCTATTCCAATTCGTAATGATAATAGTAGTTATGCTATTTTAGTTGAGTACATGAAATGAAAAAAAAATTCCTTTTGTTCCTATTTTTTGTCTTAAATTCTTGTGATGTAAAAGAAACAGCTATTATTAATCAAAATTTAAAAAACAAAGTGAGTTTTGAATATATTTCAGGTAGTGCTAAGTTTGAAAGAATTATTAGTATTCCAAAAGAATTAGAATCTAAAGTCCATGAAATATATGCTAAAATTGAAATATTAAAACCTATAAAACCAAGGGAGATGATTTTTTTTACAGAAAATATATTTTTATATGATAAAAAATCAATTCTAGAGCCTATTGAAAATATGGTAAAATTAGAAAGAGATAAAGATTATAAAATAGATTATTTTAATCATAAGATAGAGATTTTAAATTTTGAAAAATATAAACAAAATTATATTATGATAAAATATTTTTATATTGGTAATAATTTTGAGCCTTATTAGTCTGAACTAATAGTATGATTATTTTTATCTTGTATCATTTTCATGATTAGTACTTTATTATTAAAATTATTTAGTAGTTTTAGTGTTTTTTAATAAAAAAAATAAATGAATATATAAGTATTTAAGATATATTTTATTTAATGAAAAAAGAAATTATTCTGAAATAAATAAAAAAGATTGGAAAGGAAAAACTCCACTAGATTATGCAATAGAAATAGATCATACTGTAGGAGTTGAATATCTTAAAAGCATTGGAGCAAAAACATCGTCAGAACTGTGATGTACGAATGATTAAAATGATTTTCAAATGATTGTCAGAATCAGGATGAACAGGATTTTAGGATTAGCAAGATATGAGTGTAATTTTTTTACTCGCTAAAAAACAATATAATTTTATTTTTAGATATAATCCTGTTCATCTTTTAATCCTGAAAATCCTGATTCTGACAGATAAAAAAACATGTGGTTCTTGTGATACTTTCTTAAAATCAACTGTTTCATCTGTAACTTCAAGTTTTGAGGTATCTTTTTATGATAGAGTTCCTCCTAATACTGCTCCCTATTTAAAAGGTATATATTTTGAAAGTATAGGTGAGCTCATACCTTTATATAATTATTAATAATAATTAGGAGTAAAATAAAAATGGATTATGAATATTTTTATAATAAAATTGATTTAAGTGATTATGATAAATTAAACTTTGCTTGTAAAGAAGGTAAAATTGATTTAGTAAAATATTATTTAAGTAAAGGAGATTATATTAATGGCTGTAATTTAATGAGAAATATATGGGAATTACCATTATTTAGTGCTATTTATTCAGATAATAATGAATTGGTAGAATTTTTATTATTAGAAGGAGCAGATCCAAATAAAATAGAATTTAGCGAAACTCAGAGTTTTACCCCACTGCATTTAGCAGTTAAGGTTAGAGAAAGTAGAAAAGAAGAGGAAGATGATATTGAAATAATAAACTTACCATTAAAAATAGATATAATACAATTATTATTAGATTTTGGAGCAAATATAAACATATATAATAAAGATGGCTATACCCCTTTAGATTTTTCTATCATTTATGAAAATCCTTTAGCAAAGAATTTTTTAATAACTAAAGGTGCTAAATTTAGTAAAAGAGTTACTAATGATAGTTGGGCTACATATCTTTTTTCTAAAGATGACTTTGAAAAAGTGGGTTTTATAGAAACTGAGTATATACCAGAAGAAAAATTTAATTTTATTCAAAGTAATTTGGAATATAATATGAGAATGTTTAAAAGATGGGATCATAAATTAATAATTGATAATGATATAATAAAATATGTAGAAAATGGTGGAGATATAAATGAAAAAAATAATTATGGAAAAACTCCACTAGATTATGCAATAGAAATAGGTCATACTGTAGGAGTTGAATATCTTAAAAGCATTGGAGCAAAAACATCATCAGAACTGTGATGTACGAATGATTAAAATGATTTTCAAATGATTCCAACATCAAAGTTAATGGGTAAGAAAAATAAAGTGTGTCAAAGAGTGAAAATCTCACTTAAAATATAGATTAGAAAAAATAAATATTATAGTTTTAAGGAGAAATCCACAATGAGTATTTTAACAGAAAAAGAGTTAAAAAAGTTTAAAGAAGAAGCAATAAAAGGTTTAAAAGAAGGAAAACCTTTAAGTGGTAAAGAAGGAATACTAACGCCATTAATAAAAAGTTTACTGGAAGAAGTTTTAAATTCAGAGATGGAAGTACATTTAGACAACAAAGAAGAAGTAAACAGAAGGAATGGATATAATAGTAAAATAATGAAATCAGAATATGGAAATTTTGAATTAAATACACCAAGAGATAGGAATTCAACATTTGAGCCACAAATAGTAAAAAAACGCCAAGTATTTTTAGGAGAAGAAATAGAAAATAAAATAATATCATTATATGGGTTAGGAATGAGTTATAGTGATATAAATACCCATATAAGTGATCTTTATGGAACAAATGTATCAGATGGAATGATAAACGAAATAACAGATAAAATAATACCACATTTAAAAAATTGGCAATCAAGGGTATTGTCATCTGTATATCCATTTATATGGTTAGATGCAATATTTTTTAAAGTAAAAGAAGATGGAAAAGTTGTAGATAAAGCAATATATAATGTTATAGGTTTGAATGTGGAAGGTAAAAAAGAATTATTAGGAATGTATATATCAGATACAGAAAGTGCTAATTTTTGGCTAAATGTATTAACTGATTTACAAACCAGAGGAGTAGAAGATATTTTAATAGCTAGTATTGATAATCTATCTGGCTTTAAAGAAGCTATTAAATCTATTTTCCCAAAAACAGAAGTTCAGTTATGTATAGTTCATCAAGTAAGGAACTCCTTAAGATACGTAACCAGTAGCGACTCTAAAGAATTTCTTAAGGATTTAAAAAAAGTATATCAAGCTAACTCAAAAGATACAGGGGAATATCAATTATTACAGCTTGAGGAAAAATGGGGTAAAAAATACCCTATAGTAATAAAATCTTGGAAAAATAATTGGAATTCTTTATCAACTTTTTTTGATTATTCTAAAGATATTAGAAAAATAATTTACACTACTAACCCTATAGAAAGCTTTCATAGACAAATTAGAAAAGTTACTAAATCTAAGTCTATATTTGGTTCTGAAACTGGGTTACTTAAACTTTTATTTCTAGTAACCCAGAATATTTCTAAAAAATGGAACCAGCCTGTTCATAATTGGGCGTTGACATTATCTCAATTACATATTAAATTTGGAGATAGATTAAAATTTAATTTTTAAGTTTGATTTTCACTTGACACACTTTTATGAACAGACTCAAGTTAATCATAAAAATCATCTGTTAATCGTGGTTCAGACATTAAAAGAATTAACAGAATTTGTATTTTTTAATCTACAAACTAATTAACAGTCTCAGATAATGAATTTAAAAATTCTTCTAAATCAATAAATTCTTGATCTTCAAAACCAATTGGTTTTATTATTGGAGATTTATGAGGATCTTTACCATGCATTCCATCACTATAAAGTTCTAAAACTTTTTTTAATTTAACAAAAACACCATTGTGCATATAAGGTCCATTATTTTGAACATTTCTAAGTGAAGGTGTTTTGAATTTACCCCAATCCTCTTCATTTTTAGTTATGTAATATAAACCTAAATCTTCTTTATCTGTTTGTTCATAAGTTAAGGATAAATTATGAAATTTATTATCAGTAAAATTAGCCCCATTATGGCAATTTATACATTTTCCTATTGTTCTAAAAATATGTAACCCTCTTATAGCACTATCACTAAGTGCATTTTTTTGACCAAGTACAAATTTATCAAAATTACTCTGATTTTTAGTATTAACAGTTCTTTCAAATGTTGCTATAGCTTTTGCTACATGAGTTATATCTGGATTATCTGTTCCAAAATTTTCTTTAAACTTAGTTTTATAAGCAGGAATAGAATTAATAGTTTCTTTTATAGATGCTTCTGTAGAAGAAAATTCATTAGGATTAAGCATAACAGCTGTAGCTTGTGCTTCTAAACTTTTTGCTCTACCATCCCAAAATAATTCTGGAAGAAAACCTGAATTAATTATGGTAGGAGAATTTCTTTTTAAAATCATACCATTATGACCTATAGCTTGTTGTTCTCCATCAGTCCAATTTTTTTGAGGATTATGACAAGTTGAACAAGATATTTTTTTACTTCCTGATAATCTAGGGTCAAAAAATAATGCTTTGCCTAATTCAGCTTTTTTGGTACTAAAATTATTATCAGATGGAAACTTTACAGTAGAAGTTATAGCTCCTATTTCTTTAAAAGTACCACCATTAGCATAATCTATAGTGGGTGAAGGCCATTGTGATTGTGGTTTAGAATATTGTTCTCTAAGATCATCAGCTTCTTTTTTTAATTGGGTCGGTGTTTTATGAGAAGCTTTTGGTTTATTAGATTGAACTTCTGTATCCAAATTAAAATCATTTTGTATGGTAACATTATCGTTGTTTTTACAAGCATATAAAAGAGAAAAAACAACCAAAGAAAGTACTAATTTTTTCACAATAAAAAATCTCTACTAGTATTTACATATATATATAATAATCTAAAAAATAAAAAAATAAAATATCTTTATTACTTGTATAGTTAGTAAAATTTATTTTTTTAATATCGTTAATCGTAATGCTTGAATAGTGAATAATTATATTGCTATTATCTTTGCTCAGAGTATAATAATTAAGCTAAGATAAAATATCAATAAATAAAAAAGTTATTAAGGCTATATAAATGGTCTTATTTTACAAATTTTTTTAGCTTTTTTGATATATTTTTAAATCAAATTCAGATACTATAGCTAAAATATGATCAAAAATATCAGCTTGAACTTGTTCATATTGTTTTAATTCAACTTGGTTTGTAAAAGCATAAATTTGTATAGGAAATCCTTCTGGAGTAGGAGACTGTTGTCTTACTACAACTTCAAAATTTTGGCTAATATATTTATGTTGTTTTAAATAATTTAATACATATATTCTAAAAGTTCCTATATTAGTTAAATTTTCACCATTTACTTTATAGTCTGTATTAATATTGTTTTTTATGTTGTAATTATCTACTTCTATTTTTTTATTTTTTATATACTCTTCAATAAGATGGAAATTTTTATATTTTTCTATATCTTTTTGATCTAAAAATCTTATACTATGTTGATCTATAATAATAGAACGATAAATCCTTCTAGCTCCACTTTCTAACATACCTCTCCAATTTATAAAAGGCTCTTCCATAAGTTTATAAGTAGGAATAAAAGTAATAGTATTATCCCAATTTCTTATTTTTACAGCATCTAATGAAATTTCCATTACTGAACCTTCTGCATTAAATTTTGGAATTTCAACCACATCATCAATTCTTAACATATCATTTGATAATAACTGCATACCAGCTTTAAAAGATAAAAGTGAATCTTTGAAAACTATTACTAATAATGCAGTTAAAGCTCCTAATCCACTTATAAATGTGGTAATAGATTTATTAAAAATTTGAGAAAAAATAAATAAAACACCTACCACATAAACAAAAGAACTTCCTGCTTGAGTAAAAGTTTTAATAGGTTTTTGTTTTGACAATTCACCATATTTTTCGTTATAAATCTCTAAAATTGAAGAAAAAATTCTATTACATAAAAAAATAATTATTAGAGTTACATAAACAATGATGGTTTTTTCAATTAATTTGGCATAAATAGGAAAAATATCTGTTGCACCATCTATTATTGGTACAGGAGTTAAGTATATTAAATAATGAAAAACTTTTTGTTTAAAAAATACTTTACTTATATCACTATTAAATTTTTCAATTATTTTTCTTATAATAGGAATTAAAAATATTTTAGAAAGAAAATATACTAAAATAGCAGATAAAACAATAAAAATAATATATAAGGTTTGTTTAAACTCCATTAAAATATTATAATCAATCATTTATATCCTCATAAGTAAAAATTTAATCAAAAAATTTATAAAAGAAATACTTTATTACTAATTTTTCCTATATTAGCATATTTTAGCTAATTTTTGTTTTAAATTTATATTTTATAATTAAGGCTTTACATTATAAAATATAAGTTATTTAATAATTTTTCAAATTTTAAATATGGTAAAATAGATAGGTTTTTATTTTTTTTGGAGTTTTGTTTTAATGGCTATGCAAAAAGAGCTAGATGTTTTAGCTATATGTAATGTTTTAAAAGATATAATAATAAAAGTAACTGATGAAGAACTTGAAGAACTAAATATATCAAAAGGCATAATGCACTTAGTTTCTGAAGAACAACAGCAAGTAATACTAGAAAAATTTCATAATAAAGAAAAAATAGTAGAAATGGGTGGTTCTGGTCCTAATATGATTAGAGAATTAGCTATTTTAGGAAGAAAAGTAAGTCAAACTGGTATGGTAGGAAGTGATCATTATGGAGACTTATATTTAAGTAGAGTAAAAGAATTAGGTATAAAAAATAATATTAGTCAATCAGATTTGGGTAGTACAGGTACTTCTATTATTCTTATTAGTCCAGATGGTGAAAGAACTATGAATACTTGTTTGGGTATGAGTAGATGTTATACAGTAAATGATGTTCCTGATGAAGATATAAAAAAATCAAAATATCTTATAGTAACTGGTTATCAATGGGATACAGATAATCAAATAGAAGCTATTAGCCATGCTATAAGAGTTGCAAAACATAATGATACTAAAATAGTATTTGATATTGCAGATCCATTTTGTGTAGATAAGCATAGAGAAACATTTATGAATGTTATAGAAGAATATGCTGATATAGTTTTTGCTAATCATAAAGAATTACATATGTTAACTGGTAAAGAGCTAGATAAAAGTATAAAAATGTTATCTCCTATGCTTGAAATGTTAGTAGTTAAATGTGGAAAAGAAGGCTCTAAAATAGTTACTAAAGATGGTATTGTTCATATTCCTTCTAATGAAGTTCCTGTAATAGATACAACCGCAGCTGGTGATATGTATGCAGGAGGGTTTTTATTCGGATTATTAAATAAATTATCTTTAGAAGAGAGTGGTAAAATTGCTACTTATTGTGCAGAAACTGTAATACAATATGTTGGCGCAAGACTACCAAATGATTTGCTTAAAAATGTAGAAAAATTGGTAGGAAGAAAATTCTCTTAATTTTATGGCAAAAAAAGCTTTAATAATAACTATTGGTAACGAAATTCTATCTGGAGATGTTCATGATGAAAATTCTCATTGGGTTGCCAAAAAATTATTTTCATTAGGAGTAGAGTTAAGTTCTATTTTTACAATTCCTGATAATAAAGAACTAATAAAAAAATATATTTTAGATAATAAAAATAATTATGATTTTATTTTTACTTTAGGTGGAATGGGTCCTACTCCAGATGATGTTACTAAAGATGCTATTGCTGAAGCTTTTAATGTAAAAATAGAAAAAAATATACAAGTTTTAGAATTAATTAATAGTTATTATAAAGAAAAAGTAACAGAAGAAAAATACCTTTTAGCCTTATTTCCTGAAAATACTATACCAATTTTAACTTCAAAAGGAGATTGGGCTGTAGGTATGATAAATAATAATATTTTTTCTTTTCCTGGAACACCTTGGCTAATGAAAGATGCTTTTTCGACTATTGAACATTTATTAAAAGATGAGCCTATTTTAAAAACAAAGATTTGTGTTAATTGCGAAGAAACAATTTTTACCGATATAATGACAGAAATGGTAAGTAATTATCCAAATGTTGATATAGGTTCTTATCCTTCTAACGAAGATTTTAGAAGAGTCAAGCTAGTTTTTAAATCTAGAAGTAAAAACGATATAATAAATTGTCGAGATGAATTTATGCAAAAACTAGCTAAAAAATATCCTCAGTTAGAAATAAGTTAATTAGATTGTTTTAAATAATATAGGTGTGTTCTGATATATTCTGGATATAATCTTTTTATATAATCTCTTAAATCTGTACTTGGATTTAAAAGTGCTACACTATTACCTGTAAATAAGTTACCTGAAAAAGGTTTTGATAAAGTAAATCTTAAAGGTGCTGCATTATTGGTTTTTTCTGGTCCAAGATATATTTTAAAGTCAAAAGCTAACATACTACCATTATATTCTCCAAAAGTTTTTGTTACAGAAAAACCTAGATCTGCAAAATCAAATTGTCTTACTAATTTTGTAAATATTCCATAGCTATTACCTAAATATTTTCCGCCACCAATTTCTGCTAAAATATCCCAATCTCCATAATAAACATTTAATGAAGGTATAATTGAAAATGTAGTTGATTTATCGTTCAGATGATAAATAACTCCTGTAGCTAAATTTAAAGATAACAAACCATCAAATATATTCATAGAAGTATCATTAGATAAAAATAAACTATAATTAAATAGATTACTTTTTTCACCTAATCTAAATGCTGTATAAATATTAGTATTTTTTATACTATTGAAATAAGTTATATGTGCATTTCTTAATTGAGGTTTTATAAAATCAAAATTTTTAGCAAAGTCAAAATTATTTTCTAAACTATAAACAGGGGTAACTCCTCTTAGGTATAAATCAAAACCGTTATTAAAAAAAGTATTTATAGCAGGAGATAAGTTTATATAAGGTCCTTTAGTTCCATCTATTAGATAACTAGGTGATAAAGAAATATCAGTGTGTAAAAAAGAACTATTTTCTATTTTTGAATTTGCATTTAAATTAGGATTTGTATTCAAACTTATTTTATTATAAAAGGTCTTTTCATCAATTTTTTCATCAATAAAATCTAAGTAATCAGAATAAGTTAATTTTATATTTAAGATAGCTTGTCCAGAACTTTGTATATATATATCTAAAATAGATTCTTTATTAATTAAATTTTTTAAATTTTTTAGTATATAAGATAAAGCTGATAATTCATGTATAAAAGTTCTATTTTCATAAGATATAGTATATTTATTATTATTTTTTTCAATTAATATATTTTCAAAACCAGAACTTAATAACACATCTTTTATTTTTTCTTCTGATGCTATTGCTATATTTGTAGGAAATAATAAAAAACATAAAAGTATCGAAATAGAAATTTTTTTTATGCTAGTAAACATAATAACAACATGATTCCTTAAAAAATATTTTATTTTTAAACTGCTATTCACAGTAACTTTAAATTAATTTAATCTTATATAATATCCCGAAGGAGGTCTTAATTTTAATACAATAAAAAAAGCAGATATATTTATATCTGCTTTTTTATAAATTATAATTTTCTAATGAAAATTAGTTTGAACCACCTTGTGCACCAGAGGTGTTGCTTGAACTACCATTGTTTCCGCCACCGCTACTGCTTCCACCGCTAGAAGATGTAGAAGAAGTTGCTACTGGAGTTCCAGTAGGTGATTTAGCTGCAGGAGTATTTCCAGTTTTTGTTGAATCAACTTTACCTGTAAATACTTTTGTATTAGAGCTTGTTCTAACACGGATAGATAATTTTGTTATATCTAATCCATTTAATAAGAATCTAGCTCTTAAGCTACCAGTAACACCTGAAATGTTGAAAGAGGTAGAAGAACCTACTGTGTTTCCGAATCCATCTATTACATCAACTTGTGTTGGTGTTGGATCAACATTATCAAAGTTAACTATTACATCAGCTGCACCATTATCATTTCTTACATAAGCTGTAGCTGTACCTGAATCCATAGTTATAGGAACTATGTATGATGTTGTAGCTGCTGGTACAGGTGTGCCTGCAGGTGTAGGTGATACAGGTGCAGCAGTAGGAGCTGTAGAAGAACCAGTGCTAGGAGCTGTGCTAGGAGCTGTAGAAGAACCAGTGCTAGGAGCTGTACTTGGTGTTACACTTGAACTATCACTTGGTGTTACACTAGGAGCAGCTGAACTTTGTGTTACATCTGGACTTTTTGCTGGTTGTCCTGGAGGGCAAGCTTGTAAAGCTAACATAGAAGCTAATACACTTGCTGATAAAGCGATTTTTACTGTTTGTTTCATTTTTTTCCCCTTCATATTAATACTTTAAAAGGATATTTTCTATTACAATATGAAAGATTATACAGCTTAAAAGTTAGCTTGTCTATATAAAATTACAAATTTGAAAGGTTTTTTATGAAAGTAATTACTACAGATCAGATGAAAAAATATGATAAAAAAACTATAGAAGAATTAGGTATATCTTCTTTAGTACTAATGGAAAGAGCTTCTTTTGGTGTTTTTGATTGGATTAAAAAAAACTTAAGTTCTAATCTTAAAAATAAAGAAATATTAATAATATCAGGGATAGGTAATAATGGAGGTGATGCTTTAGTTTTAGCAAGAATGTTATTTTTGAAAAACTTTAATATAAAAGTAGTTTTTATTGGAGATTTAGAAAAAAGAAGTTTAGAAAATAAAATTCAATATGAAATTTTAGAAAAATTAGGAATAAAAATCTTTTCTTTTGAAGAAATAAAAGATTTTTATAATACATATTTAATAATAGATGGACTTTTTGGTGTAGGTTTAACAAGAGACTTAAATGAAAAATATATAAAAATAATAAAAAAACTAAATAATATAGAATGTATAAAAATAGCCTTAGATATACCAACAGGGATAAATGGAGATAATGGTAAAATAATGGGAGAAGCTTTCAGAGCTGATTATACATTCACCTTTGCTTTTTATAAATTAGGATTATTTAGTGATATTGCTTTATATTATGTTGGAAAAGTAATTTTAGTTGATATTGGAATACCTCAATTTTTTGCTAATGAAGTAAATACCAGTTATCTCTTGAAAGAAAAAATTATAACTTTAATAAAAAAGAGAAATTTTAATAGTTACAAAAACCAATTTGGTAGAGTTTTATTAATAGGTGGCTCTGAAAATATGAGTGGAGCTTTAATTTTGGCTACAAAATCAGCACTAAGAAGTGGAGTAGGATTAGTTAATCTTTTAGTTGAAAAATCTATTCATACTATTGTTGCTCCTCAAGTTCCTTCGGCTATGACAAATTATTATGAAAGCTTAGAAGATTTTAAAGAAAAATTTATAAAATTAGGTAAATTAGATTCTGTTGTTTTTGGAACAGGTTGTGGAATAAATAGTGAAAAAAAAGCAATACTTGAATTTTTAATTGAAAATTATCAAGGTAATTTAATTATAGATGCTGATGGATTAAATATTTTATCCGAAAATTTAGATAAATTATCTAATAGAATTTACCCTACTATTATTACACCACATTTAGGAGAATTTGCTAGATTAACCAAAAAAACAAGTAAAGAAATTAATGAAAATAAATTAGAAATATTAGAAGATTTTATGAAAAATAAAAATAATTTTATAATAGTACTAAAAGGAGCTAAAAGTATTATTACTAATGGACAAGAATACTATATAAATTCAACTGGGAATCCTATTTTTGCCAGAGGAGGAAGTGGTGATATTTTAAGTGGACTTATTGGTGGTTTAGCAGGATATAAAAATATTTTAGACTCAGCTCTAATAGGAACTTTTATTCATGGTTTAGCCGCTGATTTAGCTTTAGCAGATTTTAGTGAAATATCTATTTTACCAGAAGAGTTATCTGTTTATATTTCAAAAGCTTTTAAGAGTTTAGAATCTTAACTAACTATTTAAAAACCATAGTTCCAAATCTAAAAATATTATCAACTGTATTATATGTAGGTGACCAATGAGAATAAGGGTTTAGCTCTTGGTATCTAGTTCTAGAAAAATTAACTCTTAGTGTACTACCCTTTTGAGGTTTAAAATTAATTGCTTCAAAAGGTATTTTCATTTCTACAAACCATTTTTTATCTTCTACATTAACAGCTGTTTCAAAGTTTTCTATTTCTATCGCTTTACCATTTTTCTGTGCCATTTTAGCATTATTCATATTAATAGTGAATCTGAAATCTTCATTTAAACCAGTTATATTTAGTAAAAATTCAACATTATCATCTTTATAAATATTCCAATCATTGTCATCAGAAGTTTTAGAAGTTACTTTTTTTATATTTGGTTCTAAATTTTCAAATAAAACATACATATTTTCTATACCATAAGCTAATTTAACCACTGTTTCTACTTCTGATTTAGAAAACCCTAAATGCCAATAAAATTGCCCTAAAGGTTCTATATTGCTCCAAATATTAGTATCTATTTTTCCATCAATTATAGGTGGATTAGAAATAGGTGTAACATAAGCAACAGGTAATTCTTTTGTTTCTTTTAGAGGCTTAAAAGGTGGTAAACTTTGTTCAAAAACTTTATTTTTGGCTACTTCTTTTCTTAACGCAATATCTGTTATTTTTAAAACATATTCTAATTGTTCATTTATGCTTAAAGATAAGTTTTTAGGAAAAACATTTGTATTTTTATTTAAATCAGATATTTTTCTTAATTCTAAAAGATCTTTTTTAATTTCGGTATATTTTAGTAAATCATTTTTTTCTTCAAAAAGATTTTTATTTAGAATATCAACTTTATAAATAAAATTTTTAAACTCTTCTTCAGAAATATCCATAGACTCTTCTTTTTGAACTTCTTTTAACCATTTAGAAATATCTGTTAATAATATATTTAGTGATTTTTTTGGATATTTTTCTGGAACAATAGCAATTTTTCTAAAAATACCTTTTGGTAAATCTTCGTACAAAGAATTATTAAAATAAGCCAAAGTAAAAAAAGTAAGACCTGCTACTTCCCTATTAAATAAAATTCCATATTGAGAATAAGTATCTTCTGGTGTTTTAAATTTATGAATTCCTAATACAGGGTATAAAAACTCTTTTCTATTTTCCAAATCGGTTTCAGAATCTATCCAATCTTTCATATCAAATTTATTATTGGTATAAAGCATAGGACAAATATAATTTATCCAAGAATTACTACTCCATAAACGCCAATCTTGCATTTTAGTAAGTCTTCCTTCTCCTTCTGTTCTAAAAACAGCAGCTCCTATGGAAATATTAGGTTTAATACTTTTTAATTGTTTTTTTATTTTTTCAACAGTTAAATTTATTTGTTTTTCTCTCCATAATTGCCATTCTGTAAAAATAGGCTCATTTTTTGGTATATCTAAAGGAGGTTCTACACCTTTTTTATTTAAATAATATTCTCTAAAATATTTTTTACTTAAAAAATCTTCTGGTGCTTGATCATCATATCTAATATAATCTAATAAAACGCCATCTACATCATAATTAGCTGCAAAAAAACGAATAATATTAGTTACAATATCTTTAGATTCTGGAGCAGAGGCACTTAAAAATAAAGGTTCAAAATTTTTATCATCTTCTTTAGTTGCAGCTAAATAAGGGTATTTACTTAGAAGAGGGTTTCCTTTTTCAGGAGATTTTACTCTGAAACACCAAAACCAAGGGTGAACTTGAATATTATTTTTATGTGCTTCTTGAATAATATATTCTAAAACATCAAACCCTAAATCCTTAAAAGTTGGATCTGTTTCGGTTAAACCACTTTTTACCATTGTATAACCACGTCTAAAAACTTCTGGAAAAATTGCATTAAAACCTGCATTTTTTAACTTAAGAATAAGTTTAGTTATTTCTTCTTTATTTTTTGGAATACTATCTCCATCTAATAACATACCTCTCATTTCTGCACTTCTAGAAGGTAAAAGATTTAATTGAGCTTCATTTAAGTTACTAACTATATTTTTAATAATTAAATTAGCTCTTTGATTGTCGTCTGTAGTATAAGCAACCTCTGCATATTCTAATAACTTTTTACTTTCGGAAATAATTTTTTTCGATTGTCTATAGTTAGTATTATAATAAAGCTTTTCTTGTTGTTTTATTTTATCATTCAAAGAATCAATGTTAATTTTTAGTTTATTTATATTTTCAATAAAATTTAAACTTTCATTATATTTTATAGGCTCTAATTCAAAAAACTTTTGTTCAAAAGCATAAGAGGCAGATAAAAGAAATGTATTTATAAATAAATACATACCCAAAGTAGTTTTTATTAGGTTTTTACCTAGCATAAAATGATTTAAACCAAAAAATACAGATTAATTTTTGGATTTTATCAAAAAATAATAAAATAAGGATATGATTAATATAACAAGTTAGGAAAATTAGATATTCATTTTATAAATCTTCAAAAATCCATCTCCAGTTCCTACTATCAAATAGTCATTAAATGTGGCTATAGTATTTATATCCGAATTAAAATCTATTAATTCTTTAATAATAATATTTTTATCTAAGTCTAAAATCTTAACTTTTTTATCTGAAAAATCAGTTCCAAATATTAGTTTATTTTCTTTATTTTTTAAGCTTAATGATAAAATACTAGATTTTGAAAAATTATATTCTTTCTCAAAATTACATTTTTCAAAATTCCAAAGTTTTATACTACCATCATCTCCCGCCGTAAAAATATAACTAAAATCTTTTAATGACAAGGCTTTTAAATATCCTTGATTATGTTTTAATATACATTTAGTATTAAAGGTACTCATATCAAAAGTATAGATATTTTCTCCATTACTTATAGCTATAAGATATTTATCATCTTTTGAAAAAGCTAAGCCTGAAATATAAAAAAAATCTTTTTTTAATTCAATTAGCCTTATATATTTTTCAGTATCTAAAATAGTTATTGTATTGTTATCAGAAGCTACGGCTAAATATTTACCATTATTACTATAAGCTATAAATGATACATTTTCTTTAAAATTTATTTTAATTATTTCTTTAAAAGAAGTAGTATCTAAAACTATTAATGTTTTATCAGAACTAGCCAAAGATATTTTTTTATTATCTGGGCTAAAAATAGCCATATTTACATTTTCTTTATTTAATTCTATAGATTTGTTTATTTTTAAGTTTTTTAGAGAGAAAATTTTACAAGTTTTATCTCCACTTGCAGTAATCAAAGTATCATTTTTTTTATTAATATCAATATAGTTAATAGTTTGATTATGAATTTTTTCTGAAAAAATAAGCTTTAGTTCATTATTATTTAATTGATAAATACTATTCAGAAAAAAAATAAAACAGATAAATAAATTAATAATATTATTCACAAGTAGCTTCTATTTTACCAGAGGTTACACTAGTTATATCAAACTTAAATTTTTTAGCTAATGTTTCATTTTCAGATATATTACCAGCTAAAAGTTGAGAATCCCCTTCTGTTTCTATTTCAAAAATAGCTTCTTTATTTTTGAAAATTTTATTAGTAACTTTTCTAACTCCTTTTACATTTTTAAGTTCATCTATTATTTGTTTTACTTTTCCAAAAGATATTCCTTTTATATAAATTTGAACATTAGTTGCTGTTGCTGCAGGTAGTTTTATAATTTGATTTACAAAAAAATGACCTATTTCTACTCCTGCTTCTTTTATAGCTTGAGATTTTGGTGTATCACCATTACCTACACTTATTTTTTCAAATGATTTTGTTCCTAAAAGTTCACCTGTATCAGCTTTTACTAATTTAGCATCTATTCTACCTTTAGCCGATTTTACACCTAAGTTAACCCCATAAACATTAAAGTTATTAGATGTCATTTCTTCAGTATTAGTTTTACATACAGCTAAAACATCTACTCCATTATCTCTTAGCATTTGTGAGGCTGCTAAATAATTACCACTAATAATTTGATTTAAAATATCACTTTTTTCTAAACTAGCCAAAACATCATTATCTACTACTCTAAAACCATTATCTAAAATAATTTGATTTATAGCATTTGTAGCAACATCTACATAAGCTTTTTCTTTATAATCACCTTTATCTGCAACTACAGCTACTGTCCACTTACGTAAAAGACCTAATTTTTTCATGCTTTCTAATAAGGGTTCCATACTTACTTCTGCTTTTACTTTTACCCATACAGAACCATCTTTTACTTTTTTATCAATAACTTCTCTAGAGCTTACATAACCTTGGGCCTTGGTATAAATTTCATCACTTATTACTTGAAAATTATTAGTTTTAGTTTCAGATAAAAGATATACTCCAGAAGTTTGTTCTACAGCATTTCTTAAAGCAGTTGCTATTGCTGTTTGCTCAGCTAATTCTTGAGAAGAACCAATAGCAGATTCTCCTTCAGCTATTACTGTTTTTACTTCTGCAAAAGCATTAAAGGTTAAAAAAGAGGTTATTAATAATGATAGAATAAATTTTTTGAAAAGCTTTTTCATTAGTTAGATACCTATTAAATTAATATTATTTTTCTGAATTATTGGTATTTTTTATAACAAAAGTACCAAAATCAGATAAAGCATTAGTAGTTACTTTAGTAAAAGTTAAAAATCCTGCACCTAGATAAATTAAGGGTTCAAAAAGTTTTTCTGAAGCACTATCAGGTATTTTTATAAATTCTTTTTTAAAAGGGATATCAAATTTTTTATTTTTTTCTTTATTTTTAGATATATCTACTATATTTATTTTGAAAGGTTTAGCTTCTTTTTCTTTATTTTTTTCTTCTCTTGCAGAATCAATTTCTTTTAATTTTTCTTCAAATTCAGATCTTACACCACGTAAATTTCCCAAGTCTTGTGTTTCGATTGAATTATCTAAATCTTCTATTTTTTTATCTTCCATAAAATTACCAAACAAATTAAAAAATATACTTAGTAATTTTAACATAAAAATAAGACTGATTTTATAGCTTAGTTATAAGTTGATAAAAGTTAGTTATAAAAATAGACAAAATAAAAAGCACACCAAATGAAAAGAAGAAAGAGGGTTTTTTAGTGTGCTTTTTATTTTATATTAAGATGCTTTTGGTGGTGTTCCACTAGCAAAAGCAGATGAGTTTTTCTCAGTGAATGAAGCCCATTTTTCAGGAACTTGATCATCTGGATATATAGCTACAACTGGGCAAACATCTACACAAGCACCACAATCAATACATTCATCTGGATGAATAACTAATTGATCTTCTAATTCATAGAAGCAATCAACTGGACAAACACCTACGCAGGCTTTGTCTTTTGTACCAATACATGGTTCGGTTACTACATGTGGCATTACTCTTTCTCCCTATAACAAAAAAATAAAGCTATGATTCTTTTTGCTAATCAAAAAGTCAATTTAATTATACATGATAGCTTATAAAAAAAAAAGACTAAGTTTAGTGAAGAATAAGCCGTTATAATTGAGGTTGATTTATATTAAAATAAACCATTAAATTAACCTATATATTTTATTTGATAAATTCTATTAGCATAATCATCAGAAACTAAAATACTTCCATCTATATAATTTATAATATCAACAGGTCTTCCACTAACAGACCCATCTTTTAACCAACCATCTAAAAAAACTTTATTTTCTATTACTTTATTATCTTTTAAAAAGATAGTGCTGATTCTATAACCAATAGGTGAACTTCTATTCCAAGAACCATGTTCTGCTATAAAAATTTGATTATTATATTTAGTAGAAAATTTATTACCTTTATAAAAAGTAAGCCCTAATGGAGCTACATGGGCGTTTAATTTAATTTCTGGTTTCTTAAACTCATTACAACTATGTTTTTTACCAAATTCTGGATCACTAATATAACCAGAATGACAATAAGGGTAACCAAAATTTTGTCCTTTTTGTGTAGCTCTATTTATTTCTTCTGGAGGTAAATCATCGCCTAACATATCACGACCATTATCTGTAAACCAAAGTTCTTTTTTATTACTCCAATCAAAACCCATACTATTTCTAATGCCTTTAGCATAAATTTCAAAATTAGAGCCATCATCATTAATTCTACTAATAGTTCCTAATTTTTCTTCTTTAGGTTCGCAAATATTACAAGGTACTCCTATAGAAATATATAGTTTACCTTCAGGAGAAAATTTAATATATCTATAACCATGATGAGTATTAGAATTCAAACCAGTATAAATAGTTTGTGGTTTAGGTGGTATAGCTAAGTTTTTTTCTATATTTTCATATTTAGATATTTTATCAACTTCTGCAACATATAAGTCATTCCCTTTTATGGCTACACCATTTGGTGCAAAAAGTTTGTCTGCAATAGTATAAACCTTTTTATCTTTGCTTATGGCAAAAACTTTTCTTCCTCTTGTTCCAACAAATAAAGTCCCATTTTTACTTAGGGTCATTTGCCTAGCTTGAGTAATATTATCTGCAAAAATAGATATTTCAAAACCTTTTGGAAGATTCAAATTATTATCATAATTTTTTGAAAAACTATTTTGTGTTAAAGATAAAAGGCTTAAAAAGCTAATTAATAAAATTTTTTTCATGAAATCCCAAATAATAAATATATTTTATTTTACAATAGCAAAAGAAAGACCATCTCCAATACTTAAAAGCATAGAATCAAAAGCTGAATGTTTAGCTAAATATTTATTAAAATCGTCTAAAGCTTGAGTATTTTCATCTTTTTCTTCATCCAAAACTCTACCGCTCCATAAAGTATTATCTACAAAAACTAAACTACCTTTTTTTAATTTTGGTAAAATTAAATCTAAATAAGCTATATATTGCTTTTTTACTGCATCAATAAAAACTATATCATATTCATAATCTAAAGTTTTTATTACATCCAAAGCTGGACCTATATGTATATTTACTTTATCTGAAACACCTGCTTCTATAAAATTTTCTCTTGCTATATTACCCAAATCTTCTCTTATATCTATAGTATCTAAAAAAGCTCCTTCTTCTAAAGCTAATGCTTGCCATAAAGCAGAATAACCTATATTACAACCTACTTCTAAAATTCTTTTTGGTTTTTTTAATCTTACCATAAAATTTAAAAAAGTTCCTGCATCATTAGAAACAACTGGTTGCCCTTCATTTCTAGCTTTATTTTCTATTTTTTTTAGTACTGGGTGTAAATCTGGTAAAAGAGATGTTATATAAGACGATAAACTTTTATCAAACACAATTGGATCTATCACTATTTTTTATCCTTAAATTTTTATATTAAATATTCAAAATTATCAAATTTGCATTTTTTAAAATTTATACAATAGTTTTTAACTTTTAAAAAATGCAAATCAATTTTATTTTAATGTATATTTTACACAATTTAATTGTCAGGTCGTTTCATTTTTCCAAATTTATTATTATTATTTAAAATTGAAAAAGTTTTTCTAGGATTATAATTAGTTGCATTAAAATCTCTAGCAGGATTTGTTGTTAATTGTAATAAATTACCAAATATATCTGATTTGTATATATCATAGTTACCATTTTTATCTGATGATATGAAAAGACCACTAGCATCTGTTTGCCAATCTGTTACATACTCATTTTTTCCACTAGCTGAAATTAATCTTTCTGTATTATTTGAAAAATCATATATGTAAGCATCACTTCTTGTTGATGATATATATCTATTAAAACCTATTTTAGATCCATCTGGAGACCAATAAACTCCATAATCATCTGAAGTAGTTATTTTTTTCTTATCATTACCATCAGGTTGAATACTCCAAAGGTTATATATATTTGTACCAGGGTTACTTTCATTAGATTCATATATTATTTTTGTTCCATCTGGAGACCATTTTGGAGAATGATCATTTGCATTATTATTTGTTAATCTAGTTACACCTGAACCATCTATATTCATAACATATATTTCATTATTGCCATCTCGTCCAGAATGAAAAACTATTTTATTACCACCTGAAGAAAGACTTGCTTCTCTATCTCTTGTTAATGGTACATTTGTTAAATTTTTCTTATTACTACCATCTACATCCATTATAAATATTTCACTTGTACCATTTATTTCGCTAGTATAAACTATTTTTTTACCATCATAAGACCATACTGGTAAATAATCATGTTCTAAATTTCCCTCTGTAAGATTTTTTAAGCCTGTTCCATCTATATTTACAACAAAAATATCTTCTTGACCGTTAACGGTACTCATAAAGGCTACTTTATCTTTATTTGGGCTTAACGCTGGATAATAACTAGTTCCTGAAGAGTTATATGTTAATCTTCTTTGATTGCCTCCATATTCATCCATTAAATAAAGTTCAGATTTATTTTCTTCTCTGCTTGATTCAAAAACTATTGGACCTGATAAATTATCTCTTATACTTATTTCATTAGAATTTCTTATTGTACTTGGAATTGTTATTGTTTTATCAAACACATATCTTTGAGTTTTATTTTGGTCATTATTATTTGCTCCGATTACTCCAGCTTGTCCAGCTTCTTCTCTATATACAACACGTCCATATTTTATAACTTCAAAACCCCATGTATAACCACCAGCGATATTATATGTTTTTAAATCAAATCTATTATTATCGCCTTGATTCATTCTATCTGTTATATCAATAGTAGTATCTGTAGCATAAGAAGTTCTTTGATAATTTCCATTTAGATTTACATAAGCATAACTTGTATCATCTACATTGTACATTCTTATTTTCCATGTATTATCTGTTGCTACTGTATATTCACCTAGAAATTCTGAACTTCCTGTGTTATTTTCTATTGATATTTTAAATTTTGAACCTGTAGTTGAAGAATCAGTTTTCAAATTTAAACTGGCATTTCCTTCTTTTATAAACCTTTCAGGGTTAAATTCAAAAGATGATAGTGTATAATTATTTGAACCATCTATTAAATCTCTTTTGTATAAAGCTCCTGTTGTTAAATTTTTGAAAACTAATTTTAATCCAGGATTTTTTAAATTTTTTCCTACTATATTTATTCCATCTTGAAATTCTAAATGTGTTTCTGTTGGATAACTTGATACTGTTAAACTAATAGCTTCTACTTTATCTATTGGAGCTACTTTTTTTACTAATGCTTCTGCATCTAAAGCTTTTGGTGGGTAGTTTGGATTAGCATTAAAAGAAGAATGAGTTAATGGTTGACCTGTTTCTTGTAATAATTTTCTTGCTTCAAATACATCTAGATCTGGTTTTATACTCTTGGCTAAGCCTAAGGATGAAGCTACGATAGGACTAGCAAAACTCGTTCCTTTAACCATCTCCCAAATTTCCCAATAATTTTTATATGGAATATATATAGGTATATTATCACCCGGAGCCCAAATATCAATATCCCCATAATTTGACGATAAAAAACCATTTGTACCAGATTCTTTAGGGTGAAAATCAGCTCGAACTCTATCACCACTCTCTATATCTTTTAGTTCATAAGCACCAACACTTATAACATCTGAAAAGCTTGATGGAATAAAAAAATAATTTGAATCTGTTTTTGACAATAAATTGTTTTCATTTCCAGAAGATGAAACAAAAATTACAGATTTTCTATTAGGATCATATTTTGTATTTATCTGACCATTAAAATCTTTTTTTGTATTACTTATTTCTGTAATTTCAGTACTTAACTGTTTAATTATAGGATCGCAAACAAAAACATCATTGTTATTTGTTGACTTATATATAGTTTTACAGCTTGTTTGATTGTTTTTTGGAAAAGATCTATCTATTACTGTTAAAAAACTACCTGAACTAAAATTAATTATATCGAGATTATTTATTATATAATCTTTATGGTTATGTAATGCATTTGCTAACCCTCTTACACCTGCACCTCCCTCATAAGTAAAAAGTGAAAGCTTAGATTTTGGAGATACTCCAGCAATCCCTTTTTTATCATTAATATCGGAGGCTATAATTGATGAAACCCAAAAACCATGAGAAATTCGTCCAAAAGAATCTTTGCAATAAATATTAGTAGTATTAGCAGGATCATATTCTAAAGTAGGACAACTTAATGAAGATAATCTCTGTGAAAATTTTACATCATTTACATTCAAATTACTATCAATATTTAAAGCATAAGTTAAATATTTTTTGTTATTAATAAATCCTGATTGATTATATTCGCCAAATCCATAATCAAAAACACCTATATTTACATTTTCACCTATTGAATATTTCCAAGCTTTTATAACATTAGAATCTTTTAAATACCAATGTTTTATTGATGTAGATGGAACTGTCATATGAATTCTTGAGTTATTTATTTCTTTATTATTATAATTTAGTGTATTTGTATATGTAAAAGGAATTATATTATCAGAATAATTTTCTTCTGTAACTATAGAACCATCAGAATTAATAGTCCCACCTGTATAACCACCATTTTGTTTTAACTCAGTTAATAATCCTGCATTAGAAACTAAGTCGGAATAATTAACTAAAATATCTATAAAAGTTGCTATTGTTTTAGCTGAATTTATTGAAGAAAAAGATATATTTTTAATAGGTTCAATATTAAATGTATTTAGTTCTTTTAAATTAGGTAAAATATTTGATAAATTTGTTTCAGCATAATTTATTTTAAAAATTACGATTTTATTACCATTAAAATCATCTATTTTATAATCATTACTATGAAGCTTTAATAATAATTTTTGTAAGTTTTCTTGAAATGGTTCTTTTATTGTTAAAGATAAATATCCATTTTCAAATACTTTATTTTTATCATTAATTAACGAAGATGCAATAAATATATTATTATCATTTTTATCACCTTCATAAGGTAAAAGTCCTCCTAATGAATTTAAATCATTTGGATTAAATAATGTTATATTTGATGAATTTTTTGTTATTTCTTTCCATTTTATATTTCCTATCTTTTTTCTTATATTTTCTACTTTGGCACTTTCTACAATACTAACAAAAATATTATCATTTTTATTACCACTATATTTTATAGATATTTCATTATTTTCGTCAAATAAAATAGGTTTTGATACATCATTATCATTAGAAAAATCTAAACTATTTATTTGAGAGATATTATTTATTTTTACCTCTAGCTTATCATTTTTTCTTTCTTTATAGGCAAAAAGTACATATTTTTTAGTTTTATCAATTATACTAAAACTATAATTAACTTCTTTTTCTGTATTTTCTATTTTTAAATTTTTACTAAAAATACTGTCTTTATTATTAAAAGATTGAACAGAAAAAGAATTTTTATCTTCTTCTAGCTTAAATTTTCTAGCTTCTTTTATATTATTTCCTAATGATGTGTCTATCTCTATATTAACATCTCCATAATATGGAATAATTTTATTTTTATAAGTATTATCTTGTTTTATTGTATTTATATTTGTAGAAATTGAACACCCTAAAGTTATTGTAAATACCAAAAAAGATGTTGATGTAATTAGTTTTTTCATTTTTATTCTCCTTTTTTACCTAAAACTGTAAAAATAAAATAATCGGATAATTCTGAAATTGCACGTTCTGAAATCGCAATAGATGAATTTTTTAGAGTTTCATTATTTTCTATATCTTTAAATCTTGATATAAAAGCTAATTTAAATTTTTTATCTTTATTATATTCAAGTAAATTAATATAAATAAATACTTTTTTATTTTCATTTAACCATTCATATTTTATATTTTTAAAATCATATATTTCATTATTATTATAAATATTTTCTATTATTAAAGCTTTTTCAAAAGATTCTTTATTTATTTTTGAATTAAATTCTAGTTCTATTTTTAGATCTTTGGTATTTTCTACATCTAATCTAGAGTCAGTTACATCTTTTTCTAACATAAAAATTAAGTTAGAACTATTATCATTTTCAATATAAAATCTTTTATAGTTATTTGAATTTATTTGATTTAATTTATTATTTCCATTTATTTTTATATTATTTATTTCAGGATTTCTACTTATATAAAAATAAATATTTTTCCTACCTTTTTGAATAACTTCATAATAATATGAATTTGGATCATAATTAGTAAGAATAACTCTTTTTGAATAACCTTCAGAAGATGTATATATCTGAAAAGATATTGGTGATTGGGCTAATTCAACTTTAAATAAACCAGATGCATCTGTAATAATTTTTTTCTCTAAATAATAATTAGTTTTAAATAAGTCACTAAAATGAATAAATTTAGATGTTATTTCTATACCTGATAATGGTTTTTTAGTAAAAAAATCTAAAACTTGACCAATATATGTTCCTTTTTTATATCTACTAATAGGCTCAGGTTCATTAGGAAAATAATAATAATCACCAATATCTTCTATTAAAACAGGAGTATTATAATTTTTAGGAATTTCACTAATAACAGGATTTACTGTTTCTAAAATACTTGGATTTCTTGTTGGTGTTGATGTTGGTATAGGAGTAATTAAAATACTAGCACTAGGTTTTATACTTTCTTTTATAACTTCTTTAATAGGTTCTTTTACTTTTTCAATATTATTACAACTAAAAGAAGTAAAAATAACCAAATTTACTAAAAAAAGATTCAATAATTTATTTTTTTTCATTTTATATTACCTAAGCATATTTTAGATTATAAAAATCTAAACTATTTATTTGATAAACATTATTGATTTTTATTTCTAATTTATCATTTTTTCTTTCTTTATAGGCAAAAAGCACATATTTTTTAGTTTTATCCGTTATATTAAAATTATATTTAACTTCTTTTTCTGTATTTTCTATTTTTAAACTTTTGCTAAAAATACCATCTTTATTCTCAAAAGATTGCAAAGAAAATGAATTTTTATCTTCTTCTAGTTTAAATTTTCTAGGTTCTTTTATATTATTTCCTAATGATGTATCTATTTCTATATTTACACCTCCATAATATGGATTAGCTTTTGGTTGTTTATTTTTTGAATAATAATTTTTTTTAGGATTTATTGTATTTTCCAAATTATTTGTTAGAATAGAACAACTTAATGTTAGTCCACTTATTAACATTAACAAAGTTTTAGACAAATTTTTCATTATACTTTTCCTTTTACTTCAAAAATTAAAAAATCAGACATTTCATCTATATGCTCTCTATTAAAATTAAAAACTTTTCTATCTAAGAAAGCATTACCTAAGTTATCTAAAAATTTACTAGAAAAAAATAATTTATATTTGGTATTTTTTTCAGAGCTACTTACTTTAAATGATAAAATAGATTTTTTATTATCATCAAACCAATTAAAATTAATATTTTCTATAGTATTATTATCTCCTAAATTTTTAATTTTTATACTATTTTCAAAAGATTTTGAATTTATAGCAGTATTAAATTCTATAATAATATTTATTTCATTATCATTATCTAAAAAAATCCAAGGTTCTAAAATTTCAGTTTTTAGAGAATATGTATATTTATAAAGTTCATAGTTATACTTTGACTCATTAACATTAGTATTATCTTTAAATATATCATAAACCTGATTTCTATATTTATTATATATTTCATAAAAAGCTTTTGTTTTTTTTGAATTTATTGTTATATCTCTTATTTCAGGATTTTTTGAAGTAAAAAGACTATATTTATTATAAATGGGTTGATTTGAATCAGTAATAATAGTAATATTTCTTCTAGTAAACCCATCTTCATCAAGAACTATTTTAAAATTTAATCCATCAGGTAAATCAAAATTTACTTCTCCATCAATATTAGTTTTTCTCATTATGCTAAAATAATATTTATTATAATTTGAATTATATTGATTATTCAATAAAATTGCTTTAACATTTACATCTCTAACTAATGAATTATCTGTATAAACTATTATAGGTACATTAACTTTTTTCATTTTTAAAAGTAAATCTTTTGGAAAAGCTAGAGGGGTTGAAATATTATTAGAATTAATTTCTAAAATACTTGGGCTTGTTGTTGGTGTTGATGTTGGTGTAGGAGTACTTAAAACACTAGCACTAGGTTTTATACTTTCTTTTATAACTTCTTTAATAGGTTCTTTTTCTTTTACTTTTTCAATATTATTACAGCTAAAAGAGGTAAAAATAACCAAATTTACTAAAAAAAGATTCAATAATTTATTTTTTTTCATAATAGAACCTATAGACTAAATTCAGTATAAACCATGCCAAAAGGACTATAATATTCTATATCATGCTTAGAGGTTAAATTAAAATCTTGTTTTGAAGATAAGTTTACAACTGTTTCATATACTCCATCACTTAAAATATCTGTTTGATATATTGGGTATAAAGAACCATCTACCTTAACATAAGTAAAATTAGGTGTTAACATAAAATTTTTACCAGTAAGTTTTAAACCTACTATTTTACTTGCATCATGCTTCAATAATTCTATTTTACTTATTTCTGGCGTTAATGTTGTATTTGGTTTTACGCCTTCACCTACTCGTATTAATGAACTTGTTATTTTCTTTTTATCTGTTATTGCACTTATTTTATGGAAGCCACGTAAATAAAAATCAGGAATATATTTAGTATCAATACTAACTGTTATATAGTTTTTAGATGATGATATTGGTTTCAATAAAATAGCATTATCAAGTAAAAATTTTGTTTCTGGTTTATCTTCTCCAGCATAAGATAAATGCAAAAGATTAGCTTCATTTATATAAAAAAACTCATCTGGTTTAAAATCCTCTATTTCAAATTTACCAAAAAAAGTTATATTTACTTTTTTTCCAGAAAAATCAGGTGTAATAAAATCTACTCCTTTATCATCTATTTGTTTATTAGATTCTGATAAAACTATTTTATCTATTACTACATCAGGGTGTTTTTCTTTTTTAAAAAACTCATCTGATTTAATAAAATGTTTTTTATCTTCAATCAACTTATCCAAATCATTTTCTTTAAAAGATTCCGTTCTATAATTTTTAAGTTGAGTTTCTTTCTTTTCAGAAAAATTAAAATTTATAAAAGAGTTATTTTCATTATTTTTTAGAGCAGGAGTTTTACTTATGGAACAAGAAAATAAAAATAAAACTGATAAAATTAAAATAAGATATTTTATTATTCTACTCATATCAAACCTCTTATAAGAATGTAACTCAAAATAAATCTTAATATTATAATTGAAAATATTTATGAAATCAATATATTTTTTTTATATTATTATAATTATAAGGTGATTTTAAATAAAAAAATATACATAACTATTTAAGATATAAACTCATTATAAATTTTTTATATTTAGTAAAAGTATATTAGATGCAAATAAAGTTTAAAAAAATTAGTTATGCTACAAGAAAACTTCTAATACTTATAACAAAACATATAAATTTAATAGAACATTTCTCTTTGATTATTTTGTTAACAATAAATCTAAAGAAATGTTTTAATGCAGATGAAATTGAAAGACTTGCTTAATGTATTATATAATTAACTTAAGTTGCTAGTAATTATTTTTTATATTAATTTTAAGGTTATCAAATGTAGGGGCAAAGCAATGCTTTGCCCAAAATACGTTGTATCCTAAAAAAATAAAATTATTGTGGATTTATAGAGGACAAAGCACTGCTTTGTCCCTACAGTATAACATTTTGTACTAAAAATTTATTTTATATTAGCAACTTAAGTTAATTAGTTATTTTTAGCTTAAATAAGTATTTAGAAATAGGTTAAATAATCAATGAAAAAAGTATATGAATCTCACGAAGTAGCTTATAAAAACCTAAAAAATAAGGGGGCTAAATCTTGGCATGAAATGTATGCTACAGAAAAAGGTAAACAAGTTGATCATGTTGGGTTAGATAGAAAAGGTTTTATTGAAGATGTTCTAAATCAAGATTGGACTCCTAAAAGTGGTAATGTTTTAGAAATAGGTTGTGGAACTGGTCATCTTTTAAGATGGGTTTGCGAAAAAGGTTTTAATGGTACTGGAATAGAAATAAGTGAAACAGCCTTAGAATTAGCTAAAAATGAAACAAAATTAAAAAATGTAGAATATTTTAATGGAGATTTTTGTTATTCAGATTATTTAAAAGATAAAAAATATGACCTTATTATTGATGGGAGCTGTTTTCACTGTATAGTTGAAGAAAAAGATAGAAAAATATTTTTAGAAAAAGCAATGAGTTTATTAAAAGATGATGGTGTATTTTTATTATTAACAATGTGTACCCCAATAGATAGAGAGAATTTTAAATTAGAAATGAAAACTCAAAAATTCATTAATAATATTTTTTATGTTCCTTTTAATGAAGAATTAGAAGGTTCTAAAAAATTTGGTGATAAACTTTATATGGCTCAAAGAAAAGTTGAACATTGGACAAAAATATTAAAGGATTTAAAAAAATATAATTTTAATATTATGCTCAATAGATTTTCTAGAGGTAAAATTTTTAGTAGTATTTATGTTGCGTGTAAAAAAAATAAATAATATAGGAACATGAAAAAGTATAAGAAACTATTATTAACCTTAGCTTTTTTTATTTTAAATATTCAAATAGCTTATGCTGAAGTAAAAATAGAAGCTTTTATTGATAGAGGTGAAATAAGAGAAACTGAACAAGCTAATATTACAGTAAAAATAATAGGTGGCAATCCTACAGAACCTGATATTGAATACACTAATGATTATGATATACAAAGATCTGGTACATCTATATCAACAGAAATAATAAATGGTGTAATGTCTAGTGGGGTTGCTTTTAATTATACTATTACTCCAAAAAAAGTAGGTAAAATAATAATAAAACCTATTACAACACAAGTAGATGGTAAAGTATATTCAACCTCACCTATAGAATTAAAAGTAGTAAAAGATGAAGATAAAAAAATAACTGAAAATAAATCAAATTTTTTTATAGTTGCAGAAGTTGATAATAAAAACCCTTATTTAAATGAACAAGTTGTTTATACTTTAAAGTTTTATAGAAATGTAAAAATAGGTAATAATTCTGTAAAAATACCTGAGTTTAAAGATTTTTGGGTAGAAGATGATAATAAAGATGGTCGTGCTACAGAATATGAAAAGATAATAAATAATGAATTATATCAAATTACTGAGGTGAAAAAATATTTATATCCTTCCAAAACAGGTAAAATAGTAATTCCTAAAACAGTTTTAGATGTAGAAATTATTTATAAGCGAAATGTAGATAATTTTTTTGGTATTTTTTCTTCTACCAAAAGCGAAGTAGAACGCTTACAAACTCAAGAAATAATACTCAATGTTAAAGATATCCCAAATAATAAGCCAAGTAATTTTTCTAATGTAGTAGGTAAAAATTTAAAATTAGAAACTAAAATTTCACAAAATACAGGTAATATTGGAGAACCTATTAATTTAAGATATACCTTAAGTGGAAAAGGTAATATTTTTGATTTTTCAGGTATAAAACTAAATGAATCTCCTTATTATAAGCTATATAATAATAAACCTAAAAGCTATTTTTCTAAAGTAAATAATGAACGTGTTAACCAAAAAGATATTAATTTTTCTGTAATTCCAGCTCAAAAAGGTAAAATAACTATACCAAGTAAAAAAATAGCTTATTTTGATACAGAAGCAAAACAATTCAAAGATCTTACTACTAAAGATGTAAATCTTAATATTACAGGAGAAGAAGAAAAAATTTTTGAATATGGAACTAGTAAAGGTAATTTACCCACTAATTCTGAAAAAATTGATATAAAAAATACTTTATCAATAGAAAATGAATTAAATACTAGTAAAAAAATCTTTTATTCTATTTTATTTTTTATCCCACCAACTTTTTATTTTATTTTAGGTAATAAAAAAATAATTAGTAATTTAGCAATTAAAAAGAAACAAAATCATTTAATTTTTAACAAATTAGATGAAATAAATAATAAATATAATGGGATAGAAAGTTTAGATAAATTAAAAGAAGCTTTAGGATTATACTTAAAACAAGAATTTAATATAAATATTGATGATATAAAAGATAGCAAATATATTGAAATAGCTAATTTAATTGAAAAAATACATGATTATAAATATTCTGGTAAAAATATTAGTCAGGAAGAAAAAAAAGCTATTTTTAATGATTTAAAAATTATTTTAACTAAATTTATTTAATTTCAAGATTTTTAATATTCCTTTTAGCAGTAGAAAAATTAACCCCTACTTTTACTATTTCTTTTTTACTTGCTTTATATTTTTCTTCATAATTATTTTCTTTTATCTGATTCAAAGCTACTCTTGGGCTTCTTCCTATTTTAAATTCAAAAATATAAATTCTATCATCTGTTTCTATTACACTATCAATTCTTCCTTTACTAACAGATACTTCAGATTGTATTTTAGTTCCTATTAAAATAAAAATAACATGAAAAATAGTATGATAATAAGCTTCTTTATCTTTTAAAGTAGTATTTTCAGGAAAAATTTGATTAGGAATAGAAGCAAAAATTGAATTTAAAATTATTTGAAATTCTTTTAAATTTTTATCTTTTAATGATTTTATTAATTTATTTACAGATATACCATTACTTTGATGATTATTAATGTAACTATTTAATAAATTATTTAATAATGACTCTTTTACTTCTTTATTTGGATATGATAATAAATATTCTTTTTCATCATCATTTTTTATCACTTCTTTTATTGTTAAGTATCCTGTCTGAAAAAATAAAGCTGTAACATTTATATTATCAACTTCATAACTATCAAAATCATATTCATATAAAATTAATTTTTCTAATGAGGCTATATTTACATTATAGTTTTTTATCAATTTTATCAAAAAAGTTGGTGTTCCACTTTGAAACCAATAATTTTTTATTTCACAATCATTAAAAGTATTTACTAAGGAATAGGGGTTGTATAAAAAATCTTTTCCATTCCAAGAATACCCATTATACCAACTTTTTAATTTTTCTTTTAACTTTTCTGTTGTTATATTTTCTTTTTTTGCAAATTTTTTTATATATTCATCAAAATAACTATATAATTGTTCTTCTGTTATACCTAAAATTTTTGAAAATTCTTCTTTTATTGTTATATCATCAAGGTTATTTAGACCAGAAAAAACAGAGACACGGCTAAATTTGGAAACCCCTGTTATAAGAACAAAATGTAAATACTCATCTAACGCTTTTAATGAACTATAAAATGTTTTTAAAATTTCCCTGTTTTTTATTGCTATATCTATTTTATCAACATGATCTATTATTGCTTTGTCATATTCATCTATAAGTACTACCACTTTTCCTTTTTTTGACAATTCAATAACTAATTCTTGAAATTTTGATTTATAATCTATACCATTTTTAAAAATAACTTTAGAATTACTTGCTATTCTATTTAATTGTATATTTAGATGCTCTTCTAGTTTTTTAGGGGTACTTGTATCAACATTATTAAAATCTATTTTTATAATAGGATATTTTTTAAAATCTATTTTGTCATATATCCATAAATTTTTAAAAAGCTCTTTTTCTCCTTTAAAAATAGACTCTAAGGTGCTTACAAGCAATGATTTCCCAAATCTTCTTGGGCGTGATAAAAAATATAATTTTTTTATTTTACCTTCTAAAAGTTTATAAATCTCTTCTGTTTTATCTATATAAAGGCATTCTGCTTCTATTATATCTTTAAAAGTAGATGTACTTAAAGGGAGTTCTTTTAATTTTTTATTCACAATAGCATTTTTAATTAATTAACCATTATTATAATAAAATTATACTATAAAATAAGGGTGCATTAATTTTTTATAGGTAACGGAATGTAAATAAATAAAATAACCAAAAGTTGCGTTTTGTCATTCCATGCGAAGGCAGGAATCTACGCAACTTTTTAATTTTAAAAGCACCCTAGATTCCTTTCTACAAAGGAGTAACGTAGTGTGTTTTTATAAAATCTATAATTTTTTAATGCACCCATAAAATAAAAATGAAACTAGTAAAAAAATCATGGTAAAATAACATAAAATATTTATGAGATTTTAATAAAATAATTATGCCAAGATTAGAATGGATAGGAAAAGAAAAAGTAATAAATCATCATTATGATGTTCCTTTCCGTGTTTTGGAACATAAATATGGTTTTGAAAACAAAAAAGAAGTAGAAAAAGAAGTATTATCTGGAAATAAAATAATAAAAGGCGATAATTTAGAAGCTTTAAAAGCTCTTTTACCTGAATATGAAGGTAAAATAAAATGTATTTATATAGATCCTCCATATAATACTGGTAATGAAAATTGGGTTTATAATGACAATGTAAATGATCCCAAAATAAAAAAATGGCTTGGTGAAGTAGTAGGAAAAGAAGGGGAAGACCTTTCTAGGCATGATAAATGGCTTTGTATGATGTACCCAAGATTAAAGTTATTACATAAACTTTTGGCTGATGATGGTGCTATTTTTATAAGTATTGATGATAATGAACAAGCTAATTTGAAGTTGATTTGTGATGAGATTTTTGGGGTAAGTAATTTTATTTCATCTAATATAAGAGAATGTGTGAAAGGTGGGACTCGCTCAAAATCACTTATAGCATCTAATCACGATTATATAGTTATTTATTCTAAAAATAAAAATGAATTATCTTTAAACGGAAGAGAAATTGATGGAGTTGAACTAAAATTACAAGATGAAAAAGGGTTTTATAATAAAGGGAGAGAACTAAATAAATGGGGAGCTGGTTCTGCTAGAGAAGATTCTCCTTCCATGTGGTTTCCAATTTTATCACCAGAAAATCAAGAAGTCTATCCTATTAGAAATGATGGAAGTGAAGGAAGATGGAGATGGGGTAAAAAGAAATTAATTAAAGCTGTTATGGAAAATGATGTAATATTTGAAAAAAGAGAAAATGGTACTTATATTGTTTATGAAAAAATTAGAAACGATAGTAAAAGAGAAATAGCTCATTCATCTCTTTTAAATGATAGTAAATACTCAAATGCGTCTGGTTCTGAAATTATTAAATCTATTTTTCAACAAAATAAAAGTTGTTTTTCTTATCCTAAACCAGTTTTTTTAATAGAACATTTTATAAGTTTATCAACAGATCAAGACTCAATAATCCTTGACTCTTTTGCAGGTTCAGGAACAACAGCCCACGCAGTTTTAAATATAAACAAAGAAGATGGTGGTAATAGAAAATTTATTCTTATTGAAATGGAAGATTATGCAGAAAATATGACAGCAGAAAGAGTAAAAAGAGTTATAAAAGGTTATGGAGATGAAAAAAACTTTGTAGAAGGAATAGAAGCCTCTTTTGATTTTTATGAATTAGGAGAACCTTTATTTTTAGAAAATAATCTTAATCCTAATATAGAAGAAGAAAAAATTAGAAAATATATCTACTACACAGAAACAAATAATATTTTAGAAAAAATAGCCCATGATGATAATAAATATTATTTGAATACTCTTAATAACACATCATATTATTTTTATTATGAAAAAGAAAAACAAACAGATTTAGATTATCCTTTTTTAAGTACTATAACTACAAAATCAGAACAATATATTATTTTTGCAGATAATTGTTTACTTACAGATGATTTTATGAAAAAAAGTAATATTATTTTCAAAAAGATTCCTAGAGATATTTCGAGGATATAATTAATGGAATTAAAACCCTATCAAAAAAAAGTTCTAACAGATTTAGAAGAATATTTAGAATATATAAAAAAATATGATCATTTTGGGAAAGCTTTTAATACTTTTTGGGAAAATAAAATAGGTGCTTATAACCCTATTACTGGGGAAGGTATGGAATTATATAAAAATAATGTTCCAAAATCGCCTAATGTATGTATAAAAGTACCAACAGCAGGTGGAAAAACTTTTATTGCTTGTAATGCTGTAAAATCTATTTTTGATAATTTTAATATTACTCAATCTAAAACTGTAGTTTGGCTTGTCCCTTGGAATAGTATTTTAGAACAAACAATAAAAAATTTAAGTAATCCTAACCACCCTTACAGACAAAAACTAAATACTCATTTTTCTGGAAAAGTTGCTATTTATACTAAAGATGAACTTTTACAAGGTGCAAATTTTAGCCCTTCTTCTATATCCAATCAATTAAATATTTTTGTTCTTAGTTTTGATACCTTAAGAAGTAAAAAGAAAGAAGATAGAAAAATTTATCAAGAAAATAGTAATTTAGCCCCTTTTTCTAATAATAATAATAATAATAACTTAAACTTAGATGGAATAGATGAAACGGCTCTAATAAACGTTATTAGAACTTTAAACCCTTTAGTAATAGTAGATGAAAGTCATAATGCAGAATCTAATTTAAGTTTAGAAATGCTTCAAAATCTCAATCCATCTTTTATTTTAGATTTAACTGCAACACCAAAGAAAAATAGTAATATTATTAGCTTTGTTAATGCAATAGAACTAAAAAAAGAAAATATGGTTAAACTACCTGTTATTGTATATAATCATCATACAAAATCAGAAGTTTTATCTAGTGCGTTACAATTACAAAAAAAATTAGAACATTTAGCCATTCAAGAAGAAAAGAAAACAGGAAAGTATATAAGACCTATTATTTTATTTCAAGCACAACCAAAAACAAATAAAGATAATACTACTTTTGAAAAATTAAAAGAAAAATTAATAGAGTTAAACATACCAGAAGAACAAATAAAAATAAAAACGGCTGAAATAGATGAATTAAAAAATATAGATCTTTTATCAAAAAAATGCCCTGTTAGATATATAATAACTGTAAACGCTCTAAAAGAAGGTTGGGATTGTCCTTTTGCATATATTTTAGCTTCTTTAGCAGATAAAAACTCTGTTGTTGATGTAGAACAAATATTAGGAAGAGTTTTAAGACAACCATATACACAAAAACATAATGAATCCTTACTTAATTTATCTTATGTTCTTACTGCTTCATCAAAATTTATGGAAACTCTTAGTAAAATAGTAGAAGGTTTAAATAAAGCTGGTTTTAGTGATAAAGATTATAAAATAGCTGAAAATTTAGAGGAAAATAATAAAAAAGTAATTCAAGAAAATATTTTTTCTCTTATTGATAATCAAAAATATAATGAAGAAGAAACAAAAATAGACCTATCTCAAGATTTACAAAAAAGTGAAACTACTTCTTATTTATCAACAAATAAAGATATGACTTTAAAAGTTATGGATAATTTAGAGTATGATGATTTTTCAGATATAACTTCAGAAAATGTATCTTTTAATATTACAGAAAATGAAATAAATAATAACCCTATAATAAAAGAAATAGAAGAAACTGCAATAAAACAAAATAAAGCTTATGAAGAAAAAATAATAAATACTGAAACAGATTCTTTAATTGAAAGTCTAGGTGATAAAGTGAAACAAATAAAAGCAAAAGATATTTTTATTAATCATGCAAAAGATATTATTTTACCTCAATTTTATATTGATATTCCAAATTTAGGCATTTTTGGAAATGAAAAAGATACTTTATTATCAAAGGAAGATTTATTAAAAGATTTTAAAATAAGCAAAGGGAATACAGATATAAATTTTGAAGATGTTTCTGCTGATATGTACAAAGTAGATTTAGAAGAAAGCTCTGACGATAATTATAAACCATCTTTTACTAAACTAGATAATAAAGTTAGTACATATATGCTAGATTATATTTTATCAAAACCTCAAGATAAACAAATAAAAGATTTAAGTAATACTATTGGGTCTATTTTATCAAAAAAGTTTAATTTTATTTCAGATACAGAATTATCAAAGTATCTAAAAAGAATATTAGAAGATCTATCCTCAGAACAAATAAATGATTTAATTCATAATCAAGAGCCTTATAGAAATAAAATAATGCTTAAAATTAGCAAAATCTCGGAAGAATATTCAGAAAAAATTTTTTATGACTGGCTAGATATAGATAAAGTAAAAATTAAAGACTCATATAATTTACCAACAACACAGTTATTAGGTGATTTACATGATTATGGAATTTCAAAAGCTTTATTTTCTAAAGAACATAAAATGAATGAATTTGAAAAAAGAGTTATTAATGATATAGCAAACTTAGATAATATAATGTTTTGGTGGAAGAATACAGATAAATCTGGATTTAAAATTAATGCTTTTAAAAATCATTATCCAGATTTTATAGTAGTAACAAAATCAAAAAAAGTTTTAATAGTAGAATCTAAAGGTGATGATAGAGATAATAGTGACAGTGCTTGGAAATTAAAACTTGGAAGAGCATGGGCTAATAAGGCAGGAAGTAATTATAAATACTTTATGGTTTTTGATAAAAATAAAATAGAAGGTGCTTATACTCTCAATGATGCACTATCTTTAATTAAAGAAATTAATTAATTTATTTTAGGTTATTTTAATGGATAAAAATAAAATTTTAAATTTATATCTTGATTTTATAAATGGAAAGTTTCTTTCTTCTAATGATAGAATTAATTTTACAGATAGATTTAATCATCTAAAAAAATTTGTTGAAAGCAATACTTTAACATGGAATTTTGAAAATACTAATGATAGAGATAATATAGTTACTGTAAGTTATATAGATAATAAAGTTCACCCAGAATTAGCTTTAGAATTAGCTTCTATTTGTTACCATAATTTTTATAAAAAAGAGCCAAAAAAAATATATTCAAATATTATAGATGTTTTATACCATATAAATTATTATCAAGCTTATTCTAAAAATCCACCTAAAAATGATGATATTTATATTGTTTCAAATAATATTTATGATTACTTTTCTAAGGTAGAAATACCTAATGATATAACTCTTAATGATATAAAATTTAAAAGAAATTTACCAGCATTATTTATTTTTGAAAATAACAACATGTTAGATTATATAGATAACTATCTTTTTCCTAATTCTGATAAGGTACAATTAATGGATTGTATATTTAATTATAATACTTCAAAACCACATTACCCAGGTAGTTTGATTCTCAGATCATCTGATGAAAATTTTTATAAAAATATATCTATTAATGATTATATAATTAAAGCTCAAATTCCATCAAATTTAATAGATCATTGTAAGGTTTTATATAATATTTTACTTTTTTTATCTAATAAAGATACTTTAGACTATAAATCTGAAGAATTAAATCCTAACATACTAACTTCATTAGAAAATATAGAAAAAGGTAGAAATGTTAATAGAAATACATTATTGCTAAAACAATTACCATCTTATAGATTTATAGATTTATCTTTAACTTTAGAAAATTATTCTAATGAATACCATAAAAAAAATCCAAACCTAGAACAAAGCGCTAAAACCCCACATTGGAGATCAGCTCATTGGCATACATTTTGGAAAGGTAAACGAGATGGTTCTGAAGAGAGAAAAAAAGAGTTAAAATTTATACCAATGACTTGGGTAGGAAATCCAGAACTAAAATCTGATATTATAAGCTTTAAAGTAATAAAATAAAAAAACACACTAGATTCCTTGCTACCAAGGAATGACGGAGTGTGTTTTTAAAATGTTTTAAAATTCTGTGAGAAATACGGGCTAAGGAACAACGAAGTGTGTTTTTTAATAAATCTATAATTTTTTAATGACTACTTCTATTATTCAGTAACTAAACCAACATTTTCAGAGCCAGTTTTTTTTATTATTTCCAAAATTTCCATTACTTTTTCATATTTGGTATTAATATCAGCTGATAATAAAATAGGTTGAGATTGCTCTATTTTAAGTCGATTTTGTAATTCTTTCAAAACTTCATTTTTACTAACAGTTTTTTCCTGAACAGATAAATTCCCATTTTTATCTATATTTACAACAATAGCTTCTTTAGCTTTTTCTGTATTACTAGCTTTAGGTAATTTAGTATCTAATTTATTTTGAACTTGTGGTAAAAAAGCCGCTATAGAAAAAAATATAACCAAAACCATCATTACATCTATAGTAGGTATAACTTCAAAAACTAGTTTTTCTCTTCTTTTTTTGGCTCTTTTTTGAAGCATTTTAGAAACCACTAGAAAAACCAAAATAAATACCATTATTAGGTGTTCTTAAGATTTTTTCATCAGAAAAGATTTTTCTACCAAAACCAGCATAAGTATTTAAAATACCTTTACCACCTATACCCAATCTTAATCTTAGTTCTCCACCTACACCCATATTTAATTGAGGTTGTCTTTGCTCTGAAAACCAAGCATCACCTATATCTGCAAATAAAGCTCCATAAATACTATCTAAATAAATTCCGCCAAAAAACATATTAATATGAGTAAGAATAGGAAAACGATATTCTGTACTTAATAAAGCTAATCTATCACCAGAAAAATCTGCTATAGAAAAACCTCTTAAAGGTATAAAATCTTGTATACCTAAAGTTAAATTTATAGGTGGACCTCCTAATAATAAAGGAGTCGTATTTCCATTACTATATTCTAAATCACTTCTTATATATAAAACATGGCTAAACCATAAAGGGAAATACTTAGTAAAATTAAAAAGTAATTGTGTATATTCGTATTTACTACCAAAATATTTATTAGAATGTTCTAATTTACCTTCAAACCTATAACCATTTTGTGGATGAGTATCTGAGTTGTACCCACCGCTTATATTTTCAGAATTCCAATTTAAAGATAAATAATTACTAATACCTTCTCTTAAGTTTTCAGGCTTTATATCTTTAGCTACAGTTTCTTTTATTGGAATTAAATTACTAAAAGTAAATTGCATAGAACCTATATTATGAATTTCGTCAGCAATTTCATTAAAAAATGGTCTTGTAACTACAAAAGTAAGACCTTGAGAACGTTGATAATAATAATTTTTAGCATCTTGTGTAGATGCAATTGATGGATATTCGGCTACTTGAACTCCTAATAAGGAATCAGTCATTCTATTTATATAAGTAATACCATAAGTAAAACGATTACTATTTAAACCATAGGCAAAAGCTCCATTAAAAGAATGTTTACCTAACATGTCACTCATACTACCTCTAAGACCTATTTGATCTCCTCTTTCATCAACTCCAGTAATTGGTAGAACAATATCAGGGCTTAACCAAGGAAAATAATCTTTAACAGCATATTTAGAAGTGTTCTCTGTATTTATTTCTTCTAAAACTTTATTTTCTGATATATACGAATCATATTCTTTTATTTCAGATTTTTTTATTCTTCTTATATCAGTTCCTTTTGCATAATAACTAGTAAAATACAAATAGTCATTTTTAAAAAAAGGAAATTCCAAACCACTATAAGAGTCAGATAATCTAGTTACTTTTTTATTATCTAATTCATATTTATATAAATTTGAGATATCTGTTCTATCTGAGAAAAAATAAAGTTCTTTAGCATCATCAGACCAAGAAGGAGAAGTATTAGTATATAAAACAGAATCATTAGTTACCTTAATTTTTTTATTTGTATTTTTATCTAAAATAACAATATTTCCTCCATCTCCTGATTTATAGGCATTAAAGGATATATATTTATCATCAGGTGAAATAACCATATCTTTATATAAAAGATTACTAGTTTTTGTAATATTTTTAGCTTTTATTTTTACTTTTTTATTATCAAAATCATCTAATTTAACTTCATAGATATTATTTTCTTCTCCTTTAAAAGCAACAAATAATAATTTTCTTTCAAATGGCGAAAAAGCAGGAGAAGCAAATAATCTTAAAGGTTCTTTGAAATCTTTATCATTTTCATCATAAATTTTATAATCATAAGTATATTTATTATCTGAAACTATTTTCCCATCTTTTTCTTTTAGAGTTTTAAAATTAATAGCTATATCAGGTTGCCCTAAATCATCCCCCGCTACTTGAGTAACTGCCAAAGTTCTATTATCATAAGACCATGCATAATCTATTACTCCACCAGTTAATATAGTACTTTTAGAATCTTTTTCGGTAAAAACATTCTCATTTTTCATTTTTTCTCCAGCTATAGTTCCTGTTTTTTTGTTATCATTTAGTAACTTAGCTCTTAAAGGCATTAAACCAATTAATTTACCTCTTATATTTACATAGCCAGAACGACCTTGAGAACTCATATAAGTAAAAATTTTCCCATCAGGAGATATTTTAGGACTAATATTAGCTTCTTTTTTTTCTTTTTTTACAACAACTTCATCTTTAGCTACAGTTTTATGTTTATTTTCTATCTGTTTTTGATATATTTCTTCTAATTGTTTTCTCCATTCTGCTTCTATAACTAATAAAGATCTACCAGTTACTTTTTCTAATGCCATAGATAAAGAAATATTATTAACTTTTACTTCTTCCAATACTTTGGGTAATTTATCATGTCCATAAGTTGAAAACATATATTTTACTAAAGAATAACCTTCATTATAACCAGCAGAGCCTTCATCTGCTCCTAATAAGCTAAAAGCATCTCTTTCTGATGGAGTTAAAATAGATCTTTCTAAAGTATTTAATCTTAACATTCTATCGTAAGAAGGATACCAGTATTCAGCTTCATATTGAGCTAAACCCTCCATAAACCAAGTTGGAACATTTTGAACCCCATAAAGTTTAGTAATAGCAAAACCAGTATTAAAAGCTTCATAAGTAATAATATGTGTAAACTCATGTGTTAAAAATCTCCTAGCTCCTATAATAGAGCTTCTCATTAAAACAGGATCTAAAACAATTCTATTTTTTACAGGTTCTGCAAAGCCATTTAAAAATTCATCTTGAGTAATTATTACAGGTATCTTAGTTGAAGGGTTAGCATTTAAATCTTGAGTAACTTTAAAATATGCTTCTTCACCTATATCAGCAGCCTCTTTAGCTAATTTTTCAAAGCCTTGATAATAATAAATTTGAAAATGTTCTGTTTCTATAAATTTCCAGTCTCTTTCTTTATGATTAGGACTTTTTCCCCAATTAAATGACTTTTCTTCGGAGTTTTTAAAATCTATTTCGTTTTTATCATGAGCTTTAGCATTTACTTGTAATAAAAATACCAATAAAACTGAAAGGGCTACTTTTTTTATCATCACTTCTAATTACTTATTCCTTATGTTTTTTTTAAACTTTTTAAAATTTTACTGACTTCTTGTCCAGAAGTAGTATCAGGTTCTAATTCTACAAAAGCTTCAAATTGTTTGATAGCATTATCTATATCTCCTATTTTAAAATAAGCTGTACCCAAGTTCATACTTAAAACAGCGTGTTTTGGGTTAACCATTTTTGCTTTTTTGTATATTTCAATACACTGATAAGTTTCACCTACTACATAATAAGCCCAAGCTAAATTATTATAAGCATCTATATTATTATCTATTTCAATTGCTTTTTCCCATAAAGGAACCGCATGATCAAGATCCATTTTTGAAAAATGTATTAGACCTAAATTATTATAAGCCTGACTATTAGTTTGATCTAATTTTATAGCTAATTTATAATGAGCCATAGCTAAAGAAGTATCACCTTTTTGTTGATAAAGTACTGCTAAGTTATATTGGACTTTAGCATTATCAGAAACTAATTCACCAACTTTTTCAAAAGTTTCTATAGCTTCATCTACATTTCCTTTAGCAACTAAACATACTCCTTTATTTATATAAGCATCTACTTTAGTTTCATCAATTTTAATGGCTTTTTCATACTCTAATAATGCATTATCAAGTTCATTTAAATCTTCATAAGCTACACCTAAATTAATACAACAATCATAATGATTAGGATCTGCTTTTTGTAAACTCTTAAGTTGTTTAACTGCAAGGAAAGGCTCTTTCATTTTTAAATATAAAGATCCTAAAGCAAAATAACCTTCATTAAAACCAAATTTAGCTACAGTTGATTTTTTATACTGAGCAATAGCCAAATCATAGTGTTTATCTTTTTCATAGGTTACACCCAAATTAAAATAAGCTAAATGACTTTGAGGGTTCAAGCTAAGACATTTTTTAAATTCAAAAATAGCATTTTGTAGGTCATTTTTATTTAAATAAGTTATCCCTAAATCATAGTGAATATCAAAACTATTAGGATTTTCTTCTAAAGCACTTTTTAATTTATATTCAACTACCTTATCAATGTTTTCTTTACCAACTCTTAATAAAAATTGCTCTAAATCCTCTCTATGTTTTGTTTCTAAAATATCTATTATTTCAGCTACAAATTCAACTGGTAAAGTTTTAGCTTTTTTAGGCGATAATTTATATATGGCTTCTGGATATTTTCTAAGTATTTCTTTAAATAATTCATTGTTTATATCAAAAGTTGTAAACCATTTTACTATAGTTCTTATAAGAGTATTTCTTATATATATATCTGCTTTTAATTCTTCAATTTCATCTAATTCTAATAAAATTTGAGGTAAAAGTTTTTTAGCTAATTCTTCTAAAGGAAAAGCAAAAGTTCTTAATTTAAGAAAAGCCATTTTTAAGGTAGTTAAATCTAAGTTTCTTAAAAAAATAAATTTAATAGAAGAAAAAACAGCTTCTATTCTTTCTTGTGTTCCATTTTTTATAAGAGTTTGAATAAAAAGATTTTTAACCTTATTTTTAGAAAAATGTTCATAATCATATTCATTAGCTGTAAAATCTGAAATTAGTTCATAATCTAAATTGTCCCACAATAGTACAAAGTTTTCATATTTTATATTATTGGCAATAATTACTACAAACTCAAATGGATTAGGATATTTTTTTATTACTTGATTAATTATTTCATAAGAATCTTTTACCACTAATTCAAAAAAGCTTTTGAATAGATCTTTTTTGTTACTTAGTTCTAATAATTTAGAATATACTTGTTCTATATCATTTATATCTATTTTTGATAAATTCTCTTCATTTATTTGTTTTTTAAGATTTTGTTGAGCTTGCTTTTTTATAAGTAAATCTTCAAAATTGCTTGGTAATGTATAATTTAATAATAAATCTTCAGCTGTTTTAAAATTAGTTTCAGACCATTCTTCTATTGTTAATAAAGCAATGGTTTTACCTATATTAGTTAATCTTAATATTGTAAAATCTTTAATAGATATAGTTTTGGGATCATTGGCTAATATATTAAATTTAAAATACTCTTCTATTCTAGAAATAGTTGGCTTTATTTCATTAAATTTCTTATTTTCAATTATATCATTTATTAAAGCTTCCATTTCATTCTCAAATATAACTTGATGCTCTTTTATATAAGCTATTTTATCATTAATAGATTGAATAGATTCATTATATAAATTTTTTATATCTTCATTTTCTTTAAAATCATTTTTAATAGAATCAAATTTTTTATTTATATTTAATAACCCAAGTTCTATTTCATCCAAATTAAAAGATAAAGCAAGTGTTTCAAATTCTTTTTTTATATAGTCAGATAAATCTAAAAAAGTATTTATTAATTCTTCTTTATTAGCTTCATCTAATGATTCTTTTGATTCTTTTTCTTGTTCAGATGTAGAAATAAATAAAATCTTTAACTCATTAATATTAAATTTTATATTAGTATTTTTTAAAGTTTCTTCTTCTTTTATATTGGTAAACTCTGGAGAGTAAATTAATTTGGTATTTTCATTTATAAAAAGTTCTTTCAAAACTATTTTTGCACTTTCAGTTTCTAACTTGATACGCTCATTTTTATCTAAATCTTTTAACTCTGTATTAGGGTAGTTTTTTTCCAATAAACTTTTTCTATTAGCAGCTATTTTTCCATTAAAGTCTTTATAACTAATAATTAACCCTTTTTCTGTTGCATAATAAATATCTTTTAATGAAAGATTAACATCAGCTGGTGCATTTATTTTATTTAAAAAACCATTAGCTAAGTTATCTTTATAGCTATCTTGAACAGAATATTTGCCTGTTGAAGCACTTTTTAGGTTAAAGGTATTATCTTTTACATCTATTTCTTTTAAAATATCATTCATAATTTAGTAACCTTATTTAAAAATAACTCCATGAAATTTAATTATAGTATTTAAAACAATTTCAAAAGAAATAATAGCTATTATAGGAGACGTATCTATTTGTGTACTACTTGGTAACATCTTTCTAAAAGGTTTTAAAACAGGTTCTGTAAAACTATATATAAACCCAAAAAGAGGGTTGTGTCTTCTTTGCATATAAAATCTTTCTTCTCCAAATGAAAAAGATAATATAAGCCTTATCCAGATAAGTGCAACAAATAAATAAAAAGTAAGTTTTAAAAGTTCGATCAACATTTAACTAATACTCCCTAATTCTTTAGATTTTTTAGTAGCAACTTCTACTACTTTTAATAAAGCTGCTCTAACTTTGTATTCTTCCATAACCTGAATACCTGTTATAGTAGTTCCTCCTGGTGATGTAACCATATCTTTTAAAGGTGCTGGATGTTGATCTGATTTTTTTAGTAATAATGCCGAGCCTAACATTGTTTCCAAAACTAGTTTTCTAGAAACATCTCTAGGTAAGCCTTGTAAGACACCAGCATCTATCATCGTTTCTGCGATTAAAAAGAAAAAAGCTGGTCCACTTCCACTTAGACCTGTTACAGCATCTAAATATTTTTCTTGTAATGTTATAGTTTCACCAACCGAGTTAAAAATAGATTGAGCTAAACTCATTTCTTTTGGTGATACAAACTTATTTCCAGATAAGGCTGAAATACCTGCTCCAACTTGGCAAGGGGTATTTGTCATTACTCTTATTATTGGTAGATCCATCTTTATATTATCATATATTTTTTCTATAGTTACACCAGCTGCAATAGAAATAATAATAGTATCTTTTTGAAAACCTTCTTCAGACATTTCTTTCAAAACTTTTGGCATATCAGCTGGTTTTACTGCTAATAAAATTACTTTAGCAAATTTTACTGCCAAACGATTATCAGTTGAAACATGAACTTTATATGTTTCATGGAGTTTACCTAGTTTGTTATCTCTTAAAGCCGTAATCATAATTTTTTCTGGTGAATATACGCCAGAATTAATTATACCTGCAAGAATAACTTCTCCCATTACTCCAGCACCTATTATTGCTATGTTAGGTTTATCGTTTATCATAAAAAATAAATATTAAATACAGTTGTATTCTAACATTTTACAATAAATTAAACTAGTGAGATTTTTAATACCTTTATTAGTTAGTTAAAATTTTTTCTAAAATTTTGTTCAAAATAAAAAAATCTGAAAATTTATAAAAAACTTATTAAGTAATTTACTCAACTATTTTGATACTAATAAATGCTTTTTATTTCGATTAAATTTTTAAGTAAAAATTCATCTAAAAACTTATTTAATTATCTAATTATAATAAAATCTTAGTTCACAAATTATTAAAAATAAAGATTTTTAGTACTCAAAGATTTAATAAAATGTTAATATTTAATATAATAAAAAAATTATGTTATAATTCAAACTTGAAGAGTACTTTTTTAGAGGAAAAATAATATGGCACCTACCAAAAAGAAAATCTTAATTGTTGATGATGAAGACAATATAACTTGGTCTATGGAGAAATTTCTCTCTAAAGAAGGTTATTTTATAGCTACAGCAGATTCTGCTAAAAAAGGTGCTGAGTTATTAAATGCTTCTCCTTTTGAGTTAGTTATTACAGATATGAAAATGCCTGATGTAGATGGTTTTCAATTTTTAAACTGGATTAAAAAAAATCATCCAAAATCTAAAGTTGTTATTATGACAGCTTTTGGATCTAATTCTATAAGAGAAGAAGCAAAAAAAATAGGTGCTTACAGATACTTCGAAAAACCCGTTGATCTTAATCAATTAAGAAAATTTATCAATGAAACTTTAGCAGATAAAGGTTTTACAGGTAATATTTTAGATATAGATTTATTTGACTTCGTTCAAATGGTTTTATTATCAAGAAAACAAAAACTTATTTCTATTACAGATCCTGTTTCTATGCAAATGGGTTTATTATATTTAAAACATGGTGATGTTATACATGCTGAAGTAGGTGCTACTCAAGGAGAACAAGCTTTTTATACTATATTAGCAATGAAATCAGGTATTTTTTCTGATATGCCTTGGATTGATCCCCCAGTAAGAACTATTAATGCACCTTTCAATCACCTTATTATGGAAGCTGCTAGAATACAAGATGAAAGCCAAGCTAATATGCAAGATTTGGAAGCTACAGTTGAGGCTGTTAAAAAAGTACTAGAAAAACAAAAAGGTAAAGATACAGAAGTAAAAGGTGGAGAAGCTGTAAAACAAGTATTGTCTGCTATGAGAAATGAATTTCCAGATATTAATGCTTTGATGGTATTTAATGCTAGAGATGGTAGATTTGTAGAAGGTTTAGGAAATGATGGTTTAAACTTAAATGAATCAGCTGTAATTTTTAAAAATGTTTTTACTACATCAGGTGATGGAGAAGTTATGCTTAATAGTAAAGCAGAAAGAAGAAGACAAGTTGAAGAAGTAATGATTTCTAATGAAAATGATATTTCTATTATTAAAAAAATAAAAGAAGGTAGATTTACTTTATTTATAAACTTTGCAAAAACTGCAAATATTGGTATGCTAAAAATAGGAATGAATAACTATATCCTAGAAATAGAACATCATTTATAAAGATATGAATCATGAAAAATAAATGATTAAAAAATTCCCTAAAACTTTATTTTTATACATATATCATAAAGAAGAACCTGATTTTTGGACAAAAATATTAGAAGAAAAAAAGAAATATTCTAATATTTTTATTTTTAATCTTACCTCAGAAAAAATTGAATTATCAGATAAAACTATTAAAATAATTAACTCTGAAAATAATTTTACAGAAATAAATAATTTTATTTATAGTCAAAGATTGAAATTTGATTATCTTATTTTATTAGAGCAAAATGAAATAATAGATTTAAATATTGAAATTGAAAAATTTTTAATAAAATTTAGAGAATATCCTGCTATTAATTTAGCTATAGAACCTTTAAAATCTGAAGTATATGAATTTGATATAGAGCCGTTTATAACAAAAGAAGCAAGGGTTTTTATTCTTAAACATAAAAATCTAAAAGAGTTTTTAGATAAAAAAAGTTTTTATTTTAATTCATCTTTTAATAGTTTTTCTAATTCAGAAATTAGAATAATAAAAGAAAATGTAGATTCTGATTTTGATATATTAAAGGCAGAAATTTTGGATGATTCTTACGAAAAAAACTTTTTCTTAGCTTTAGCTAATTTTTACAAAGACTCTAATTTATCCGAAGAACTATTTACTAAAATAGTTGAAAATCAAGAAGAAACAACTTATCTAAAAGAGGCTTTTACTTTACTAATTAAGCTTTTATATCGAAAAATGGATTTTGATAAAATTTTTACTCTAAAATCAAAACACCCTAAATATTTTGAAGATTATAAACTGTCTAATTTATATTTAGCCTTTACTTTTTACAAATTAGAAAATTACTTAAGTTCTATAAAAAATATTAGAGCTTTTAAAAATATTTCAGATACAAACTTTCCATTTATTTATAATTATTCTGATATTAATGTTAAAGCAAATTTAATTATAGCTAAAATACTATACCTGAATGATAATTTAGCTTGTGCTAATAAGTTTTTAGAGTTGGCAGAAAATAATTGCAAAAATACTTCTAATGAAATTCTATTGATTAAAGCTAAAATTAATTTTAAAAAAAATAATTTTGAAGCTTGTTATGAAATATTATCAAATATCTTAAATTCTGATTTCATTCCAACTTATTTTGTAAAAGAAGTAAAAACAGTGTTTTTAAATTTACTTTTATTTATTCCATTCAAAGAAGATTATTTGGAAATATTAAAAAAAGATATTTTTGCTAAGAAAGACGAAATTATAAGAGTGGCAGATACTTTTTATATGAACGAAGATTTTGTAGAAGCATTAAGTTTGTACTTATTAAGTGTTGAAAAATTTGGTTCTGAAAATTCATTATTATTTAAATTAGGATATATTTGCTCAAGATTAAAAATTCTAAATCAAGCAATTTATTATTATGAAAAATTTTTAGAAAAAGAGCCAGAACATTTAGATGCTTTAAATAACTTAGCTTTTATTTATATGAATAATGATAATTTAGATTTAGCCCAAAAAACTTATGAAAAACTCTTAAAATTAAATAATTTTTCTTTTGAAGCTAATCTTTATTTGGCCTTAATAAATATAAGTTTAAGACAAAAAAAGAAAGCTGAAAAATATCTTGAACAAGCTAAGACAATTAATCCTGTTTCACAAGAAGTATTGAAGCTTAGCTTGATTATTAAAAGTGAGCTATAAGCTTAATTTTATTTAAAATAATGGATAAAGAGTCCATTTTACTAATTTACCTTCAAAATCAAATTGAAATCTAGAGTAATCTGGAAAAACCCAAGTAGTAATATTTTTAGCAGGGAAGTCTTGATAAGTATATTCAGGATAAGTTTCCATTAATTTTATAACTTTGGCTTGATCGTCTGTATAACCTTGTAGATCTAAATTTTTAGAACTAATTTTAGTATTATGGTTCATATAAAAATGAATATTAGTTAGTTCTTTTCTGGCAAAATTATAATAATCAGTTTTAGGAGCTATAGCTCTTAATAGAGGTAATGCTTCTACATATTTTTTTTGTGCAATAAGGTTTTTAGCTTTCTCATAAATTACTTTTGGTCTGTATAATATAATAGCTTTTTCTGCTTTATCGCCAAATTTTCTAGTAGGAACTACATTAGTAAGGTGTAAAAATCCGTTTAAATAATCATTAGTCTCTAAAGCTCTCAAACCTTCAACATATTTTAATTCATTAATTAAATCTTGAGCTTTTTCATAATCTTTATCATCATTTTTTATTTCTGCTAAAGTTCTTATTGCATAATTTCTTAAATTACTTTCAGCTTGAAAATCTGGGTCATTAAATCTAACATCCCAATATTTCAATTCATCTTTTTTACCTTGCAAAATAAGTTCTGCTATTTGAATAATATTAATATTTTCAAAGCCATCTACTTTAGAAGTGGCTCTAATATTAAATTGGTTAACTTTTGTAGTTAAAAATTTCTCTACTTTAAAGCCTTTTTCTTCTCCTGCTTCTAATTTTTCTATAGTATCAGCAAAAACTTGATCTATTACATTTTTATTATTATCAACAAATTGAACTTTTACTTTTACATTTTTAAGTGTTGAATTAGTATTATTTTTTATACTTCCCAGACATTTTATGGTATAAGTATCCTCATCTCTTTCTGGTGATACATCTACACTAACAATTTTTGATGGAACTTCATTAGTTTTAATTTGTTGAGCGTCTTTTTTTTCATTTGTAGTTTCATTAGTTTCAGCTAAAGAAACATTTGGAAATATTATCATAGAAGCAACTATTAAAGAAAATGCAGTTTTTAACATTGTTTTTACCTTTTTATTCAAATAAATTAAATAATAAATTAGTTACAAAATAGTTCAATATAACAATCATTAAAATAGTATGAACTACTGTATTATTAGCCGCCTTACCAACTCCTAATGCACCACCACTTACATTAAATCCTCTATAACAACTTACAATACCAACCACCAAACCAAAAATAGAAGATTTTATTACTCCACCCATTATATGCGATATTTTTAAATATGAGAAAAGATTTTCTACAAAAGCTCCATGAGATAATCCCTTTAAAACTACTGAAACTAAATATCCACCTAGTATTCCACAAGCACAAGCAATAGTATTTAATAAAGGGCAAACAACAGCTAAGGCTATTAATCTAGGAATTATTACATATTGAAAAGGATTAACAGACATTACTTCCATAGCATCTATTTCTTCTTTAACTCTCATTGTTCCAATTTCACCTGCAACTGCACTACCAGCTTGTGCTGCAACCATTATACTAGCTAACATTGGAGATAATTCTCTTACAATAGATTCAGCTAATAAGCTACTTAATAAATTTTCTGTTCCAAAAATCTTCATAACAAAAAGACCTTGTAAGCAAATAACCATACCTGTAGGTGCTACTACTGCAATAACAGGTAGTAAACATTGATAAGCCGTATTTTTCATAGCTTTTATAGTTTCAGCAAAAAAGAAAGGTGGTTTTAAAGACCAAATAATGCTTTCTATAATAAAATTAGAAAACTTTCCTACTTCTTTTATAAAACTGATACTATAATCTATCATTGTATATTCTCTGCCATAGCTTTTTGATAAGTTAGAACTTTTATATCTCCTAAGCTTATCATATCAGGATCACCCATATGAGCTCTTTTTTCTATTCTATTTGCTGCAACAGAGTTTTGTTCTAATAACCAATCATCTTCTTCTGGGTTTGGAACAGGTATTACAGTTTGGTTAGGATATATTTTATTTTGTTCTAAAACAGCATTAGGTGTTTCTGAAAATAAAAATCTTACTAATACTTCTGTTCTTAATAAGTTTTTATCACCAGTAACTTTTTTTTCAGATTCTGTAGGCGGTAGTTTATCATCATATTTTATTTTTAATTCAACCCAATTCTTTTTTAAATCCTGAATTGTTTTTTCAATAAAAGTTTTATTATCTAAAACTCCCCAACTTTCTTTTATATGTAAACCGTGTGGAGAAAAAGATACAGGTGTAGGTTTCATTAAATCTTTTATAGCTTCACCTTTTAAATTATCATATTTAACTACGGTTAGCCATTCATATTCAAAAAAAGGTTCTACTCCTACTACAGAGTAATTAACTTTTTGAGTTTTAATAGCAGATTGAAATTTAATTCTTAATCCTTTCATTCTATTACCAGACATTTTAGGTTCAAATTTAATTCTATCATCACCTGTAAATTCTATATAAAAAGGATTCGCCATTTTTTACTTCCTAAAACATTAAAATTGACTAAAATCTAAGTATTTAAAATTATAAACTTATAGGTCTATAAGTGCAACTAAACTATAAAAAAAGATATAAGAAATATAATTTAAAAACAAAAAAAAACAGGGTTTTTTCAAACCCTGGTTATTTTATCTATATTATTTGAATGCTGTCTTGAAAGTTATTTCTTAATTTTCATAGGATATTTTTGTCTTAACTCATCCATTTTAGTTTTCATTTCTTCAGGAGATAAATTTTGAGCTTCTAATTTTTCAACTTCAGCCCCTAATTCAGGATTAACAGCTTTTAATTGATCTAATCTAGCTTTTTTCTCAGCATCAATTTTAGTTTTAAGATCAGGATATTTAGCAATTAAAGCATCCATTTGAGTTTTTCCAGAAGCTCTTAAAGCATCTAAATCAGCTTTGAATTGAGCATTTGAATTAGCAAAATCATGTATTACATTACTACCACCAAAACCACCTTTACCTTTAGGACCACCATGACCACCTTTACCAAAACCATCTTTACCTTTTAAAGTAGCTAATTCTGGATATTTAGTTTTTAATTCATCCATTTTAGTTTTTCTTTGGTCAGGAGTTAAAGTTTTAAGAGCATCTAACTCACTTTGTAAAGTAGGATATTTAGCCTTTAATTCTTCAGATAAAGCTGATACATTAAAAGTTGCATTATCTGTTGTTAATGCTTGTAAGCTATTTTGAGAAGTAGAAGCCAAATTATTATTACAAGCTACTAAAGATATTAACATTGCTATAGATAGTGAAAATTTTACTAATTTCATTTTTATAACCTTTCGATACATATAATACTTTCATGATTAATATAATATTCGAACTATTTTTTTATTTTATTGTTATTTTATATTTGAAACGTACCAAAATATTAAATCTTTGTTAAGTACTATTTTGATGATAGTAACTTATAAATTTATCATAATTGATTAAAAGTTCCCTTCAGCCAACTTTTAATCAATCAACTGTTTCAAGAAAATATTTTTTACCAAGTCATTTTTTTACATCACTATAGCTAAGCTTATTTTTTAGCTATAATATTTCTATTTAACATACTAATAAATATTATTAGAATCAATAACTTCTCTAATATAATTAAAATTGATATAATTTTTTTATGTTAACTAATAAAAATAAAATAATATATCTATTAAATAACTATATTCCATTTGATGAAAATGAAAAAAAATCAAAAGAGCTAATACTTGATTTTATTAATAAACAAGAAAATATTGGTAAAACTAATTTAGATGGTCATATAACTGCATCTGGTTTTGTTATAAATTTAGAAAAAACTAAAGTTTTACTAAATCATCATATTAAATTAGATAAATGGATTCAATTTGGTGGTCATATTGAGGATAATGAATTTGTTTTTGATGCCGCTGTTAGAGAAACTATAGAAGAAACAGGTGTTTCTAGTATCAAATATATTTCTGATAGTATTTTTGATATTGATGTTCATAAAATTCCATTATATAAAACCCAGAAAGCTCATATTCATTATGATATAAGATTTTTATTTGAACTTGATGATAAAATTGATTTTAAAATTTCAGAGGAATCTAAAAATATTAAATGGATTTTACTTAATGAAATCGAAAATTATACTAAAAGCGAATCTATATTAAGAATGAAAAGAAAAATATTATAAAAAAAACAGGGTTTTTTTTAAACCCTGATTACTTATCTATATTGCTTGAATGATGTTCATAAAATTTATTTTTTCATAGGATATTTTTGTCTTAATTCATCCATTTTAGTTTTCATTTCTTCAGGAGACAAATTTTGAGCTTCTAATTTTTCAACTTCAGCCCCTAATTCAGGATTAACAGCTTTCAATTGATCTAGTCTAGCTTTTTTCTCAGCATCAATTTTAGTTTTAAGCTCAGGATATTTAGCAATTAAAGCATCCATTTGTGTTTTTTCAGAAGCTTTTAAAGCGTCCAATTCAGCTTTGAATTGAGCGTTTGAATTAGCAAAATCATGTATTACATTACTACCACCTTTACCAAATCCTTCTGGTCTAGCACCTTGAGGTTTTTGTGCTGATGCTGTTCCATTAGCTGTAGTAGGAGCTTTCATAGGATATTTTTGTCTTAATTCATCCATTTTAGTTTTCATTTCTTCAGGAGATAAATTTTGAGCTTCTAATTTTTCAACTTCAGCCCCTAATTCAGGATTAACAGCTTTCAATTGATCTAGTTTAGCTTTTTTCTCAGCATCAATTTTAGTTTTAAGCTCAGGATATTTAGCAATTAAAGCATCCATTTGGGTTTTTCCAGAAGCTTTTAAAGCATCTAACTCAGCTTTGAATTGAGCGTTTGAATTAGCAAAATCTTGTATTACATTATTTCCACCTTTTCCACCATGACCTTCAGGAGCCCCATGACCACCTTTTCCAAAACCATCTTTACCTTTTAAAGTAGCTAATTCAGGATATTTAGTTTTTAACTCATCCATTTTAGTTTTTCTTTGGTCAGGAGTTAAAGTTTTAAGAGCATCTAACTCACTTTGTAAAGTAGGATATTTAGTTTTTAATTCTTCAGATAAAGCAGATACATTAAAAGTTGCATTATCTGTTGTTATAGCTTGCAATGTATTTTGAGATAATGATTGTAATCCATTGTTACAAGAAGCTAATGATACTAACATTGCAATTGATAGAGAAAATCTTACTAATTTCATTTTATTTTAACCTTCCGATACTATAAATATTCTTTATGATAATATCTTATACAATGAACTTATTTATTTTATTGATACTTTTTATTCATAAAGTACCAAAATATTAAATCTTTGTTAAATTAACTATTTCTAAAAAAACTTTGTTTTTAATATTTTAATATGATAATATTCTTTCATGATTATTCTTGTTTTTAGTTAAAAAAACAGATTTAAAACATGAGTAAAATGAAAATAGATAAAAAAAGAAAAAAAGAACAAAATTATTATAAAAAAGTATCAAATAGTGAGCGTTTTTATCAAGTTTGTGAAAAAATATCACCTCCTTTTTCTATACAAATGATGCTTGAAGGTTCTGGAGAATTATCATTAGAAACTTTATCAGAAGCCTTAAAAGAAGTTGCTAAAGTAAATAAAGGTACTAGGTTGGCTTTAAAAAGAAAAGGTTTAAAACAATTTTGGTTTGATACTAAAATACCTCCTAAAGTAAAAATAGCCGATGAAAAATTTTTCAAAGAATTTGAAGAAAATAAAGTTTTGATAGATAGCACTAAAAATCCTTATTTTTATAGCAATTTAGATTTAGAAAATGGTCGATCTTGTGAAGTTTATTTATCAAATGGTAAAACAACCAGAGTAATATTTAGAGCTTTACATTCATTGATGGATGCAAGAGGTTTACTTTTTTGGGCTGAAGAAGTATTTAGATATTTAAGAAAAGAACCTTTACTAGGTACTAATACAACTATTAGTGATATTGAACATTATAAATCTTTTGAACAAAATTCTAAAGTAAAAAAAGTTCCTTTAGGTGCTAGAAGCCCGTCTCCTTTAGGTAAAAAACAAGGTAATGATTTAAGACCAGTCTGGGCTAGAAAAAAAATTTATGGCAATTTTCCAACCTTAGTTTCACAATTAATATATTTACTTGCACAAGAATCTTATAAATATTCAGATAAACAACCAACTTTTATGATATCTGCTGATATGAGAAATAAAGATAATAAATTTCAAACTACAACTAATTTAAGTTCCCCTATTTATCTTATGATAAAAAAAGAAAGTTCTTATTTAGATATTTATACAGAAATAATAAATACTTTTAAAGACAATAGAGATAAGCAAGTTGATAAAACTGAAGATATGATACATTTTATGCCCGTAAATTTTTTAGCTAATCTATTAAAAAATTTTTTGAATGGTATTTATAATAAAGATTCTTACTTATTTTCAGTAGCTATTTCAAATTTAGGTAAGATAGAACCCAAAAGTTTTTCTAATATTAATTTTGAGTGTAAAAATGTTTTATTTTTACCAGTGGATATTCCTGGTTTTTCTATTTCTCTTATATCTGTAGAAAACCCTGAATACATAGAACTAATACTATCTGCCCCCTATTTTACAGCTAATAATGGACGATTTGAGAAATTAATGGATTCTTTAGAAAAAGGTTTAATTGAATTAAATAAGGTTCTAGCATCTAAAAATTCTTTGGCTTCTGAAGAAGAAAAAAAACAAATAGATATTTTTAATAGTACTGATACTATATACACCAAAGATAAAACAGTTATAGATTTATTTGAAGAACAAGTAAAATTAAACCCCAATGATATAGCCATTTCTATGCAAGAAAAAAAACTTACTTATTTAGAGTTAAATAATAAAGTTAACTATTTTTCTCATTATTTAAATACTAAAGTAGGTAAAAATACTATAATAGGATTATTTGCTAATCATTCTATAGAAACACTTATTTCAATTTTAGCTATTCTGAAATCAAAAAATGCTTATTTACCTATAGCCCCAGAACAACCAGATGAAAGGGTAAAATTTATGTTAGAAGATGCTAATGTTTCTTGTTTACTAACAAATTTAGAAACAGGTAAGTTTTTTTCAGAAGAAAAAACTATATTTTTAAATGAAGAGTTATTTAATAAAAAGTGGACTTCGTACGGGGTATTGCCCCCACACGAAGAGGGGAACTTAGCCCCTGAACACGCGAATTTAAACCCGAGCTATTCAAAGGATAATGAAGATTTGAATTATTTAGAAACAATTAGTTTAAATGATAATACTAATTCCCTTGCTTATGTTATGTATACTTCAGGTTCTACAGGTAAACCAAAAGGAGTAAAAATAACTAATCAAAATTTACTAAATTATATTTTATGGGTGAAAAAGTATGGTCTTTTAGAAAATGAAAAAACTATTTATCCTTTTTATACTTCTTTATCTTTTGATTTAACTATTACTTCAATTTTTTTACCTTTAACTACAGGAAATCAAATAGAGGTTTATAAAAATGAAGATCATAAATTTGCCATAAAAAAAATAGTGGATGATAAAAAAGCTAATATTATAAAATTAACTCCAACCCATTTAAAAGTTTTAAAAGAGCTAGATAATAATGATTTTAAAATTAAAAAAATTATTACTTTAGGGGAAGCTCTACCAACAGAATTAGCTAGAGATATTTATAATAAATTTGATAAAAAAGTAGAAATTATTAATCAGTATGGTCCCACTGAAGCAACAGTAGGATGTATGGCACATACTTTTAACCCAGATAAGGATTTTTTAGCATCTATTCCTATTGGAGTTCCAGGAGATAATACTTACATATACATTTTAAATGAAGATAAAAAAGAAGTTTCTGTTGGAAGTATAGGTGAAATGTATATTTCTGGTGACTGTGTTGCTGAAGGTTATTTGAATAGAGAAGAACTTAATAACAAAGTTTTTATTTCAGATCCATTTAATAAAGATTTTATTATGTATAAAACAGGTGATTTGGCTTTAAGATTACCTAATTATGAAATTGAATATATAGGTAGAAAAGATGAACAAGTAAAATTAAGAGGTTTTCGTATAGAATTAGAGGAAATAAATACTATTATTAACCAAATTGAAGGGGTTAAAGAAAGTATTGTTTTGGTAAAAGATAACAAAGATGAAAATCTTAAATACTTAATTGCTTATTATATTTCAGATAGTGAAATAAATAATAAATATTTTAGAGATTTTTTAGCGGATAAATTACCTTACTATATGATTCCTTTAAAATATATCAAAATAGATGAAATACCTTTAACTGTAAATGGTAAAGTAAATAAAAAAGCTTTATTTTCTTTAGAATCTAATGAAGAGACTTTTGTTAATGATGAATTTGAACAGCAAGATCTAATAACCCAAAAAGTGAAAAAAGCTATTTCTAAAGTTATAGATGAATCTGAAAATAAAATAAAAGATGAAGATAATCTTTTTGATTTGGGTATAGATTCTCTTAGTATGACTTTATTATTCAATAAACTTACTAAAGAACTATTAGATAATAATGAAAATTATTTAATACAAAATATTGATAAAATTCTAAAAAATCCTACAGTAAAAAATTTAATTCATCTAATTAAAAAGGTGTAATATGGAAATAACTTTTAGAAAAGCTAATTTAGAAGATGTAGATTTTATTGTGCCTCTTATGTATTCGGCAGCTGAAGATTTATTTGAGTTTTCTTATAGTGTTTCTGGTAAATCTGTAAAGGATTTTTTAAGATATGCAATTTCAAAAGGTAAAGGTTATTATGGCTACCAAAATCAGACAGTTGGAATTTATAATAATGAGATAGTTTTTTCTGCTACTACATATAAAGGAAAAGATATTATAAAAGAAACTTTAGAAACTTTTGCTTTAGAAATGAGTTTTTATGGCTTGAAAGGTTTTATTCCAGTATTTTATAGATCTTTAATTATGTCAAAAATTTTTATTTCTCCAAAATCTGATAGTATTTATATTGGAAATTTAGGTACTAAGCCAGAGTTTAGAAGTAAGGGTATTGGTAGCCAGTTTTTTGAAAGAATTCATAAATTTGCCAAAGAAAATAATATAAAAAGATGTGAATTAGATGTATCTTTTAAAAATCCGAAAGCTGAAAAACTTTATACAAAAATGGGTTATATAGTAGCTAAAGAGCTACCATATAAAGGGACTAAGTATAATATAGCTGGCAATAAAAGAATGGAAAAAATATTTTAATCTTCAACTCTGATAACACTACTTATTTCTTTTATTCCACTAGATTCTTTTAATAAACCTATAGCTTTTTTCATATTTTTTTCTAAAACAGGATGTGTAATTAAAACTATTTCTGCATTTCCATTTTCTGTTTTTTCTTGCCATAAAGACATAATACTAACTTCAGAATCACCTAAATCTTTACCAATAATTCCAATAATACCTGTTTTATCAGTAGTTTCTATTCTTAAATAATATTTAGATGTTGTATTATCTATACTAGATATATTTATAGTATTTTTTTCTCTTACCAAAACAGAGTTGTTTTTTGCTTCCATTCCGATAGATAAAATATCAGCTAAAACTGCACTTGCTGTTGGTAATTCCCCTGCTCCTCTTCCATATAACATAAAATCGCCAATAGCATCTCCATTAAGCCATATTGCATTAAAAGCTCCATTTACTGAAGCTAAAGGATGTTTTTTAGATAACATAGCAGGATGAACTCTTGCTTCATAATAATCATCATTTTGTTTTGCTATAGCTAATAATTTTATTATATAACCTAATTTTTCTGCATATTCTATATCTTTTACAGTTATATTTGTTATCCCTTCTCTGAAAACCTCTTTATAATCTATATTTTTATCAAAAGCTAAAGAAGATAAAATAGTTAATTTATAAAGAGCATCAAAAGCTTCTATATCATCAGTAGGATCAGATTCTGCATAACCTAATTTTTGAGCTTCAGCTAATACTTCTGCAAAATCTCTTTTCTTTTGTGTCATTTCGGTAAGTATATAATTAGTTGTTCCATTTATAATACCTATCATTTTATTTATTTTATTGGCATTAAGTCCATGATTTAAAGTTTGTATAATCGGAATACCTCCTGCAACAGAAGCTTCTATATGAAGAGAAACATTATTTTTATTCGCTAATTCAAATAATTCTTTTCCATGTTTTGCTATCAATTCTTTATTAGCTGTAACTACATGTTTTTTATTGTTTAAAGCTTTAGTTATTAACTCTTTTGCTGTTGTAGTTCCACCTATTAACTCTACAATTATGTGTATATCTTCATCAGAAACTATTTTATCTATATTTGTAGTTACTTCGTAATCTTTGAAATATGAATGTCTTTCTTTTTCAATATTTTTAACAGCAATACTTTTTATTTCTAAATTAAAACCATACTTTTCAAAAAAACATTGTTTTTTATCAGTAATTATTTTTACAACGCCTGTGGCAACAGTTCCACCACCAATTATTCCTAATTTCATTTATATTACTCTTTCTGAATAAACTACTAAAAATAGTTTTTATTATACTAAAAATATAGATAAGGGACTAATTTATCTTTTATCAAGGTTCTACTCGGAAAACTTTTTTAGTTCTCCGAGTAGAACTTTAAGTTTTTTCTGAATGTTCAGAACCATCAAAACGATAATATTTATTTTTACCATCCATTATAGTTCTTAGATTTACAGGTCTTTTCCAAACTTTAAAAATATTTTCTATAGTAGCTTTAGCATAATCAACTTTTAAATCTGAGCCTTCATGTTTATGCCAAATCATAACTTCACCTTTATTATCATAGTTACCATCTTCTACATAAATCATTGGTTGCCCAAAGTTAGTAAGATTAAAAAGCAATTGTTTTTTTACTTCAGAAAATTTTCTATCAGTTATTTCATATCTACCAGTATTTCTGTTATATCCATACAAAAACATTTTATGCTCATGACAAAATTCTTCGGTAAGAAAATTATCTATAAAAGTTACATCATTATGAATTTTACGAACTTCAAAGATTTTTTCTCTACCTAATCCAAGTTTTTTATCCCAATGTTTTTTTTCTCTAAAATCTTCACATTCATCATATTCTTTCCCAAATTTACCTTTATTCCAGCGATCTTCTATATCTCTATATAATTCTATTCCTAATTTATAAGGGTTCAAACTACCTGGTTGTGTTGCTAAAGTTCCTGAATGATGATCTGCATAATCTATTAATTCATCACCATCTAAAGCTTTTTCTGTCATTATTTTGGAATGCCAATAAGATGCCCAACCTTCATTCATAATTTTAGTTTGACCTTGAGGTGAAAAATAATAAGCTTCTTCTCTTATAATAGATAAAACATCTGCTTTCCAGTCTTCTAAAGGAGCATATTTTACCAAAAAGTCTAAAATATCTCTAACTGGTTCTGGTGGAAAGTTTTTTTTCTTTTCTTTTTCTTTTTTTTCATCGTCTCTTTGTTTATCCACAAATTCTTTTGGATTAATATATTTATCCATATAAGGTTTACTTTTCATTTTATAATCAATTTGTTCGTTTTCACCTTCAATTTGATCAATCATGTTTACCTTTTTTGGTGCATCTTCAACTCTTTTTATAAAAGGACTATAATAATCAATAAGATTTTCTAATGATAAGGCTACATCAATAAATTCTTCTACTACATCTTCACCATATTTTTCTATATATTTTCTAACTCTGGTACTATGATTTGCCATTTCATCCATCATTTTTCTATTAGTTTTTGAAAACCAATAATTATTTTTGAAAAAATCACAGTGCCCAAAAACGTGTGCCATAACAAGCTTTTGATCTACTAAATAATTAGCATTTAAAAGATAAGCATAACAAGGATCATTATTAATAACCATTTCATAGATTTTTGATAAACCATAGGAGTAAGATTTACTCATACGTTCATATTCCATACCAAAACGCCAGTGTGGATATCTAGTTGGGAACCCACCATAACTAGCAATTTGATTTATTTTTTCAAAATCAACAAGCTCAAAAATAGTTTCAAAAAAGTCTAATCCATAACCTCTGGCATATTTTTCTATTTTTTTTCTAATCTCTTCCAATTCTGGGGTAAGACTTGTTGGTTTTACCATAAAAATATTTTAACCTTTGCAACTTATTTTTTAATACTAGTAATTATACTGGTTTAAAGCTTTTATAACAATAAAAAGTTAAAATAATGACAATCTAAGAATCATAAAATTTAAATTAGGATATACTTTAATTTACACACTTTAGATTATTTATATAAAACCTGCTAAAATATTTTAAACAAAATTTATTTAATTAACCTAATTAGCTAGTATATTAAAAAAAATAAAAAGATAGAGAATTATAAGTAAAAATAACTACTTTTAATTTAAAAATAAAAGAATTAAATATAGTTTTATAAATTTTATATTTATCAATAAAAAATTAAAAAGGGAGTCATATCATTTATCCAGCCTTGTTCTTCTTGTGGTTGTTATTAAGGTGTTTAAGGGCGTTTAAGGGCGTATGCGATACGCCCCCACAGTTTTGACCTCCACAGTTTTAACCTCTACAGTTTTTAGCCGCACATTTTGCAGAATTTTCTAAATTATCTTCCCAAACAGTCAAAAATTTTTCTTTTGTTCCTGTGGTTGCATGCATGGCTTCTGTGGATCTTATACCCATTAAAATATTAGTAAAAGTAAAAACATTGTGAATAAAATCATCAGTTTGGTTTCTGATATTTTGAGGAATATCTTTTTTTATGTTAAATCTTCCGTGGGGGCGTATCGAATACGCCCTCTTTCTCCTATTTTATCTATTTTATTAGAGTTATCAATAAAAAAATCCCATGAATATGATTAGTAATTACAATACAACTCATACCTAGATACACTGTTCTTGAAGTTAAAATATCATTTTTTCTGATTTTTTTTACTATATTTTTTTTATAATGTAAAATATTAACTAGCAAATTAGGTTAATTACTAAATTTACTTTTTATATATGAATAGAAAAGATGTTTTAGGAATAATAATAGCTCAATCTTTAGTCCTTATTTTTATAAGTTTTGTTTGGGTTAGTATAAAAGAAGAAGATGTAGAATTTCTAAATCCACCTTCTTTTATTTATGCTGAAATGTTTCAGAAAATTTCTTTTAGCTATGATAGTTTATTAAAAGGATTTATAGCTGGAATAGCTTTATTAATCCTAAGTAGTTTAATTATTTTTCTTACACCGCAATTAAAAAAAAGCTTAAATATTTTAGATGAAATGTTAATTGGTAAATTATTACCCATAGATGCTTTACCTATTGCAATTTTTAGTGGTATTTCAGAAGAAATATTTTTTAGAGGTGTATTACAAAATTCTTTAGGCTTAATTCCTGCAAGTTTAATTTTTGCTTTGTTACATTTTCCTGGTAAAGATTTTGCTATTTATGCTTTATGGACTTTTTTTGCTGGCTTATTATTTGGTAATTTATATGAGATTACTCAAAATATTTTTATTCCTATTGTTGCTCATATAATTAATAATTTTATTGCTATTTTAATTTGGAAAAAGTTTTCATTATATTGGAAAGTTAATGATAAATAATAAAAATATTATTAAAAAAGACTTGTATTAAAAAAGTTTTAAAAATAAAATATATTTGTCTGAATTTTTTTTGGTTCATTTATGTCGAGTTTAAAAAGCTTAGTTTTATTTGCTATAGAAATTATAAAAAAACCTGGTGAGGTTGGAGCAATAGCTCCTAGTTCTAAATACTTAGGAGAAGTTATTGCTAGAAATGTTAGAACTAATCATTCTTCAAAAGAGCAAGGTGTTAATGTTATAGAAGTTGGTCCTGGGACTGGTTCTTTTACAAAAATAATAGCTGATAAATTAAATCCTAATGATAGATTAGATGTGATAGAATATAATCCAGAATTTGTTAAAGTTTTAAAAGACAAATTTAAGTCTTATCCTAATGTAAACGTTCAATGTGTATCTATTACAGATTGGAAGCCTGAGTATAAATATGATTATATGGTTTCAAGTTTACCTTTTAATGTTTTTGATAAAGATTTTGTCAAACAGATTTTATCTCACTATGAAGATATAATGAAACCAGAAGGTATGATTTCTTATTTTGAATATATGCTTTTTCCAAAAATAAAAAAGCAATTATTACCTCCTGAAAAAAAGGATAATTTTATAAAATTACATGAAGTTTTATCCGATTTTAGAGGTAAATATCAAATAAATAAAAAACGAGTTTTTAGGAATTTTCCTCCTGCAAATGTGTATAATTTAAAAATAAAAGCAAATTAGCTTTAAGGTAGGTAGTTACGACTAATAATATTGCTCTTACACTAGCTTATTATTCGCTATCGTTATTAATAACGCTAGCTTTACCTTTGCTTGTTACAGCTTTAATAATAGGATTTGTAGTAAGTCTTTTTCAAGCTGTTTCTTCAGTTCAAGAACAAACTCTCAGTGCTGTTCCAAAAATGATAGGTGTTTTTGGTCTGATTTTTGCAATAGCACCTTGGTTACTAAAAAATATGCTTACCTTCTTAACCTATATTTATTCAAATATTCCTATTTTTTTGATGAGATAAATTGACAGAAACCTTTTTTAAAGCTATGATAATTTTATAAGCTTTGAGTGATAGTACTCACAAGGAATTAATTATGTTTGAAAAAATAGTTATAAAATTAGCTTCTAAAATACTTCAAAAGTATAAAAATAAACATTTTCAAAAAGAAGAAGTTAAAGTTCCTGTTAAGGATCAAAATCCTAAAGGTAAAAAATAACTTAAACATAGTTTTTCTTCTAAAATAATAATACATTTTGTAATCGGGTTAGTATAAGGGATTTTTAGATTGAGTTCTTTGGATAAAAAATCAAATGAATTACTTTCTTATATAGATGCTATAGTTCAACACTTTGTGGTAGATAATGCTACCATAAATCCAAATGATTGTCCTATGAGTTTAAGTAAGCATGAAATGAGAATAATTGACATTTTAGGGCAAAAAGAATATTCAACGATGAGTGAATTGGCTGAAAATATACAATTGGCTGTAAGTACTCTTACTGGAATAATAGATCAAATGGTAGAAAAAAAATATGTTTTAAGAGGTCGTTTTGCATCTGATAGAAGATTAGTAATAGTTAAACTTGATAAGGAAGGCGAAAAATTATTTGATCTACATAGGAAATCAAAAGAAGTTATGACTTATGGAATACTGAATTCTTTAGAAGAAGAAGAACAAGATCAAATTATAAGACTTTTTGGTAAAATAGCTAATAAAATTACTAAAGCTTAGTTTTAAAATATCAAAATAAAATTAGTATTAATTTTAATAACTAATAAAATAATATTTCATAAAAAATCTATAAAAATATTTTAATTCAATTTTAAAACATACGATATAATAAGTTATGGTGGTTATATATGTATAAAACTTGAAAAATTATTATAAATCTAAATTAAAGTTGATTTTAATCAATTTTTCGTTATTTGATATTTCTAATTTTTTATTTTGAGGGGAAAGAATGAACTTAAATAAATTTACAGAAAAAGCACAAGGAATTGTTTTTGATGCTAAATCTATAGCAGAAAACAACGGACAAAGTAATTTAGATAATGAACATCTTTTGTTAGCTTGTTTGGAGCAAAAAGATGGTATAACTCCTAATATTATTGAAAAGATGGATATTGATGTTAATGTTTTTAAAGACAAAGTTAACAAAGAATTAGCCAGAATGCCCCAAATGAAAGGTTATACAGGTCAAACTTATTTTTCTGCAAGAGCTTCTCTAACTTTAAAATTAGCAGAATCTGAAGCGGAAAGATTAAAAGATGATTTTGTAAGTGTAGAGCATATTTTTATTGCTCTAGCTGATGATCAAGATAGAGGACCATCTTATCAAGTTTTTAGATCTTTTAATATCACTAGAGAAAAAATTTACCAAGCTTTAGCACTTATTAGAAAAAATCAAAGAGTAACAGATCAAAACCCAGAAAATACTTATCAAGCTTTAGAAAGATATGCTGTAGATCTAACTAAAAAAGCTCAGAAAGGTAAATTAGATCCTGTTATAGGTAGAGATGAAGAAATTAGAAGAGTTGTTCATGTTCTTAGTAGAAGAACTAAAAATAATCCTATTTTATTAGGTGAGCCTGGAGTTGGTAAAACAGCTATAGTTGAAGGTTTAGCTCAAAGAATTTTTAAGGGAGATGTACCTGAAAGTTTAAAAAATAAAAGAATTTTAGCTTTAGATATGGGTTCTTTAATTGCAGGAGCTAAGTTTAGAGGAGAGTTTGAGGAAAGACTAAAAGCTGTTTTAAAGGAAGTAGAATCTGCTGAAGGGAATATTATACTTTTTATAGATGAAATTCATACTGTAGTAGGTGCTGGTTCTGTAGAAGGTTCTATGGATGCAGGTAATTTATTAAAACCTATGTTAGCCAGAGGTGAATTACATTGTGTAGGGGCTACTACTTTTGATGAGTATAGAAAATATATAGAAAAAGACCCTGCTTTAGAAAGAAGATTTCAAACAGTTTTTATAGATGAACCTACAGTAGAAGATACAATAAGTATTTTAAGAGGTTTAAAACAAAGATATGAAATACATCATGGAATAAAATATAAAGATTCTGCACTTGTTTCTGCTGCTGTACTTTCTCATAGATATATAGCAGATAGGCAATTACCAGATAAAGCTATTGATTTGATTGATGAATCTGGTGCTAAATTAAGAATGGAAATAGATAGTATGCCTATTCAATTAGATGAAGTTGAAAGAAGAAAAATTCAATTAGAAATAGATAGAGAAGTTTTAAGAAAAGATAATGATGATTCTTCTAAAGATAAATTAGATAAAATAAATGCAGAATTGGATGAACTTTATTCAAAATCAAACCAATTAAGAAAAAAATGGGAAGATGAAAAAAAAGTTTTACAAGAAATTAGAGCTATAAAAAAAGAGTTGGAAGATATTGATATAGAAATAGAAAATGCAGAAAAAAAATCTGATTATGCTAAAGCTGGTGAATTAAAGTATGGAAGAAAAGTAGAGCTACAAAGTAAATTAAAAGAAAATAAAAATAAAGATACTACTAATAGCCTTATAAAAGAAGAAATTAGTGAAAATGATATTGCTTTTATTGTAAGTAAATGGACAGGAATCCCTGTTACAAAATTAGTAGAAGGTGAAAATGAAAAATTATTGCATATTAAAGAAAATTTGCATAATAGAGTAATTGGTCAAAATGAAGCTATAGAATCTGTTTCATCTGCTATTCAGAGAGCTAGGGTAGGTTTAAATGATCCTAATAAACCTTTAGGTTCTTTTATTTTTATGGGCCCAACAGGAGTCGGAAAAACTGAATTAGCTAAAGCTTTAGCAGAATTTTTATTTGATGATGAAAGCTCTATGATAAGAATAGATATGTCGGAATATATGGAAAAACATACTGTTTCTAAGCTAATTGGAGCTCCACCAGGTTATGTAGGATTTGATGATGGTGGACAATTAACAGAACAAGTAAGAAGAAAACCTTATAGTGTAATACTTTTTGATGAGATAGAAAAAGCTCATGTAGATGTTTTTAATGTTTTATTGCAACTTTTAGATGATGGTAGATTAACTGATTCTAAAGGTAGAGTAGTTAGTTTTAAAAATACTATTATAATTATGACTAGCAATATAGGAAGCCAACATATTTTGGGTTATAGTTCTAATCTTAATGAAAAAGAAGATTATTCTGTAATGAAAGAAAGAGTCACACTAGAATTACGTAATTTTTTTAGACCAGAGTTTTTAAATAGAATAGATGAAATTGTAGTTTTCCATTCTTTAAGTCTAAATCATGTTAAAAATATTGTAGAAATTCAATTAGATAAGCTTATTAAAAAATTAGCCGATAGAAAAATAAAAATTACTATAGATGACTCTGCAAAAGAAAGATTAGCTTTTATGGGGTTTGATGTTAATTTTGGAGCAAGACCTGTAAAAAGAGTAATTCAAAAAGAGTTAGAAAATCAGATAGCAATTAATATTCTAAATGGAACTATAAAAGAAAATGATGATATAACAATTTCTTATGATGACGATAATGAAGTTTTTTCTTTTAAAAATGAAAAAATAAGTTTAGTAAAAGTTTCTGATTAATTCACTGTTATTGAAGGAAGTATTTTTCTGTAATTATTTTATATATTTCATTATAAAATATTATCAGTTATGAGTTGTATAGCTACTCCCTTATAAATGAAGTACAAAATTAATTGTAAAAGTTGCTTATAGCTTTAAAATAAGAAAAACACACTAGATTCCGTATGTTATTACGGAAGGACAAAGTGTGTTTTTATAATAATTATCTATAAACATTATTTTTACAAAAAAGTAAAATCAATATTGACTTATTATAAATAAAAAAGTAAAATAAAAATATACATTTAAATTGAAAAAATAAAAAAATGAAAAAAACTTTAAAACTATTATTTCCAATGTGTTTAACTCTATTGTTATCATCTTGTATAACCGAGAAATGTCATTTTGGAGCTAGATATTGCCCTATTTCAGATAATGATTTTTGGGAAAATAATAATATAAAAACACCTATAAATTATGATTGTAATAAAAGCTGTTTAAAAGATATTGGTAAGTCTTTATATGATATTAATAATAATTCTAATGACTTTAGTACTTTAGTTTTTTGGCAAAATATTGGTGATCAAAATAATAAAAAAACAAATTATTCAGATCAATCTATTTATATAAATAAACTAGATTCAGATGGAAAAAATTTAGAAACACTAAAAAACTATACTGATAAATATTCAAAAGATAATTACCAGTTTATAACTCTAAAAAATTCAAATTATTACTTTTTTAATAATATTAATAATGTCCCTTATATTGAAAAAATAGATTTATCAGATAAGCTTGAAAAAATAAATTTACCCGAAACTAAAGAAGTAATTTCTTTTACTAAATATTTCTACTCTTTAGATGGAGATAATAATTTAAATATATATAGAATAAAAGATAAAAATAACAAATTTTTTATAGATTTTATTAAATATTCTTTTGAAAACAATAGTTTTGAATTAAAAAAAGAAATAAATACAGGTATACCTAGTTTAAATTTAGAGCCTCAGAATATTTCTTTTAATAAAATAACTGAAAATACTTATGAAGCTTCTATTTATTTTAATAATATAGAGATACAAAATGATTATAGTAAAACTAAAAAAATTTTAAATTCTCTAATATATTATAGTTCTTCTATAAATATAAATGAAAATGAACAAAATAAAACAAGTTCTTTTAGTAAAATATTTGATAGAAGCTATTTGGAAGGAAATAAAATACTTTTATTAAATAATTTAGATTTTATATTCTTAGAAGAAAATAAACCTTCTTATAAAGAAAAAATAATAGATATTGAAAAATTTTCTAAAGAAGGTAAAAGTATAAGCCCTAAAATAAACTTAAATCCTTCAGAAAAAAATGAAAACACTATAATTAATTATAAATTAGTAGAAAATAAGTCATTAAAAAAATATTTCTTTTTTTATGAATATACCATAGAAAATTCTAAAATTTTAAATACCAAAGATGAACAAAATAAAATAGTTCCTTTTTATATTTCTATAAATGAGCATAAAATAAAAGCAAAAATTTTAGATGAAAATTTTAAGGAAGAAAAAATAATAGCTTTTTAGTAGAATTTAATTAGTTATTAGCTTTATACTATTTATTTTTTAGAATAAATTTTGAATCAAAAATAATAAATTTTGAACTTTTATAAAAAGCTTATAAAGCTTATTAAAAAATAATTTAAGCTATTTATTAAAAAATATTTTTATCTTGTTTTTTTATAAATTGATATTTTTTGAACTAAAAATAATTTTATTTAGATAATTTAGAATAAATTGAATTTTATTATAATCAAAATATTTTTATAGTCTTTATTTAACCTTAATAATAGATAATTAACTTAAATAGCATATATTTCATCTTAAAAAGATTCTAGAGTTTATCTCTAAGGAATTTTTTATGAAAATATATTTATTAATTATTTTAGAGGTAATTAAAAATATGCTTAATTTTGATATAGCTCAAAAAATATTAAGAATGAGATATTTCAAGCATAAAATAAAAAATAATCCTGAAAACAAAATATTTGAAAAAGAAGAATTAGATAAAATTTATAACTTTTTTAATGAAGAAGAAAATAAAATTTTAGAAGAAAAAAGAAATTTTTATATAAATGAAAAAATTTTAAATAATCAGTTTATTTTAGAGGAAATTAATTTTTTAAAAGATAAACAAGTTGTAAATATAAATACTATAGATAAACTTTTAACTTTTTTTGGTTTCAAGAAAAATGAGCCTAAAGAAATTAATATTAATTCTATTATAGAAAAAAATGAATCAAAAGAACAAAATAAAGATTTATTAGTAAATAAAGAACAAAAAAATGAAATTATATCTGATAAAAAACATATTATTGAAAATTCTGAAAGTAATAATACTATAATTAAAAATTCTGAAAAAAAAGTATCTAGTAGTAGCTTAAAAGTTGAAACAATAAAAATAAACTCTAAAGAAGAAGGAAAAAATATAAATACTTCTAAAAAAATAGAATCTACAGAAAAAGAAATTAAAAAACCTAAAATTGAAAAAAATATAAATATGATAGATTTTATTTTTGAAAAATTATCTGGTAAATGGTTTATTGTTTTAGGAATTTTATTAATGGTTCTTTCTTCATTTCCTATAATAAAAGAAATGCCTAGTACATCTTTAATTTACCTTGTTTTATTACTTTATTCGAATGTATTATTTGTAAGTGGTCATTTTACAAGAAAATATTTTTCATGGACAGGAAATGCTTTTTATCTTTTTACACTATTAGCTTCGCCAATAATTATGGCATCTAGTACCATATTAGATTTAACAAAAATAGAAGATCTTTCAATTGAATTACTTACTATAACCTCTATTCCTTTTATAAACTATTTAATCTTAAAAACACTATATAAAGAGTTAAATTTATTATATTTTGCTATTTTTATATTTTTAAGTATTGCATCTATTTTTACACCGAACTTAGAGAGTTTATTAAGTAATGCTAGTTTTATTAGAGATGATTTTGAAAGCATAATTTCTATTTCGTTTTTTATATTGGTTTTTTATGGATATAAAATTATTATAAATAAGTTAAAAATTAATGAAAAAGAAAATAATATAAAAGAAATACTAGGTTTATTCCTTTTAATTGTTTATAACTATTTTATTATAATGATAATAAATAATATTGGTCATGAAACTTATGGATTAGTATCTATATTATTTTCTGCAATTCTTTGGAATTTTAGTTCGAAAATTAAGTCTTTTGAAATATCAAATATTATATTAAATAAGAAAGAATTAATATTAAATAAAAATTTAATACAAAATTTTTCATTATTAGGATATTTTCTATCTATATTACCTTTTATAAATAACTTTAAAGATGTACCAAAATTATCTTTAGTGAGTTTTGTTGGAGTATCAATATACTTGCTAAATGTAGGCATTTATGAATTTAAATTTTCAAAATTAATAAATAATAGTCTAAGTAGCATATTTTTTAATTTTTTCTTAGTTTTTTTATCTAAATCATGGAAAATATCTTTGGATATACAGTCTATAATTATTAGCTCTGTAATGCTTATTATATTATTACTAGGTAATATAAAATCATTAGAAAAATATAAAAATAGCCTTTATTTTATCTCAATTATGACTTCTATAACAGTTTGGTTAAAAGTAAGTCTTTTTGATTCTTGGTCTGAATACACATTAATTTCTTTATTATTTATTTCAATAATATATCTTTTAAATTCACTCTATAATAAAAGAAATGTTTTTTCTTATATAAGTTTATTTACTTTAACTATTGATTATTTTAGTTATATAGTTGTAGTTAACCCACAAATTGATTTTAAAAACTATAGTTATTATGGAATTTTATTATCTTTTATATATTTAGCTATTGGTTATTTAGTACAAGTTAGAAATTCAGAAAAAAGAACTGAAAACATTTCTCCTAAAGAAAGATTTTCTTTTGCTAATTTTTTTAGTAAAGATATAATTAATCCTTATAACTTTAAAAATAGATTTTATTCAGATATTCCTTATCTTATTTCAGAACCTTTTTATAATATTTCTATTTTTATTACTACAATAAGTTCTATTTTAAATTTTGAAGATCCTTATATACTACTTTTAGCAAGTTTATTTTATATTTCTATGTTTAAACTTTATCCATCTAAATTATGGATATATATTTTTATTTTTACATCAAATTTAGGAATAATAAATTTATCTTTTATTAAGCTACCAATTGAAAATTTAAGTTGGGTTCTAATAGGTTTAAATTTCTTTTTGTTTTTAGTTGAATATTTACTAAAAAATAGAGATAAAATTATTTCAGAAGCTTTTTTTCGTATGTTTTTAGTTATAAATACTATTACTTTATATAGTATATTTATAATAAAAGAAAATAACGTAGGATATGAATTATTACTTTTATCTATAATATATTTAATAAGAATAAGCTTTTCAAGAGCAAAGTTATGGATATATGCTTTTATTACTACATCAAGCTTAGGAATAATAAATATATCATATATTAATTTATCAATAGAAGATTTAAATTGGGTTCTAATAGGTTTAAATTTCTTATTTATTCTTGTAGAGTTTTTATTAAAAAATAAGAGTAAAAATATTTCAAAAGCTTGTTTTTATTCTTCTTTATTTATAAACTATTCAATTTTATTTAGTATTATTTTAAATTACAAATCTAATTATCAATTATTAGTTTTATCTATAACATATTTATTAAATATGATAAATTTACCTTCTAAATTATGGCTATATCCGTTTATTTTAATATCTAGCTTAGGATTAATAAATTTATCTTTATCTGATACATCTAGTGAAAGTTTAAAATGGATTTTGATAAGTTTAAATTTCTTTTGGCTATTAGTGGAATATTTAGTTAGAAGAATGAATAAAAAAGCATCGGAACCGTTTTTTTATGCTTCTTTATTTATAAATTCAGCTATTATATTTGGATTAATTAAAGATATAAAAGAAAATAATTTTGGGTATGAGTTATTACTTTTATCTTTGGTATATTTGTTAAATATGAAAATTATTCCTTTAATGCTTTGGATATATGCTTTTATTATTACATCAACATTAGGAATAATAAATATATCGTATATTAATTTACCAATAGAAGATTTAAACTGGGTTTTAATAGGTTTAAATTTTGTGTATCTTTTATCTGAGTCTTTATTAGAAAAAAGAGATAAAGATATTTCAAAAATTTGCTTTTTTACTTCTATAATTATAAATATTGGTACTCTATTTAGTCTATTTACAAATTATAGTGTTAATTCAAACCAAATATTAATTTTATCATTGACTTATTTACTAAAAATTAGATTTTTACCCTCTAAATTATGGTTATACCCTTTTATAATAAGTATTTTAATAGGAACAAATATAAAAGTAGAGAATTTTCTATTAACTAATAATTTATTTGAATATTTTATAACTTATTCGATACTATTTTCTTTTTTGTTAGTATTAAATGAAAAATTTTTATTAAAAGCAAAAATATCACTTAATTTTATTAATAAAATAGTCGAAAATAAATACCCTAAATTGGATAATAAAAGTTTATTTTTTAAGCTTAATATTTATAATTTTACTTCACCTTTTTATAATATAGCTTTTTTATTAATTTCACTTTTTTTATATATTTTCACTCAAATAAATTCATTTAGACATCTAAATATATCAATTAAGGATACACATTTTTTAAGCTTTGTATTAAATACAATTTTAATAATTATTTTTTATTCTCTTAGCTATCCTAAAAAAATAATTCTTTTAGATGGAAGTGTTGAAAAAAGAATAAAACCAACAATAATTTACTATTTTGAATTAATAGCAATTTGTTTTTTCCCTTTTTACTACTTTTTATCTTACCCAACGGAAACTAACTTTTTATCAGAGTTTTCTATTTTAACTTTAATTTTATACATAATATCTAAAAGAAATAAAGAGTTAAACGCATATACAGAAAATATAATTGACCTTTTTAAAATTAACCCTTATTTTTTATTAGCTACAATAATAAATATTTTAAGTTTTATAATTAATACTAATACTATATTAAACTTAGATTTTTATAAAATAACAAATACTAATAATTTTATTTTTTACTTGTTTATAAGCAATTTACTTTTTATTTTATTACTTATACTTTCAAAAAAAGATTATTTTATATATTTTATAGCTTTATCTTTATTTATTAGCATATTTTATTTAAAAAAAAATTATTTAATTGTATCCATTATATTTACTCTAATTAGTCTTATTTTCTATAAAAAATCACCTGTATTTTTAAAAGAATTTAAGTTTATATTATTTTTATTTTCTACAATAACGCCATTTTTAGTAAAATACTATTCAGATATAAACTCTGAAGACCTTTATTATGTATTAATACTAGGATTATATATTTTATTATTAAAAATAACAAAAATAGAATATTTTATGTATTTATTTTTGGCTTTATCAATTTATATTTTACATATTTTTTCTATAAAAGAACCAAGTTATTTAGTAAGCTTTTTAGTTATATTATCTAGCTTTTTTGCTTATAATTTTAAAGAAAAAATTACAAAATACTTTTCTATTTTTCTTCCTGTATTAGTTTTATTTAATTATTTGACAAATAGAGAAATTTTACCTAAAAATTATATTAGTGAAACCTTTGTATTTGGAGTAATAATTTTATATTCTTATCTAGCATTAAAAGATAAAAATAAAAAATTATCAATGTTTTTATGGTTTATAATAGCTATATTAACGAACTTATTAGAAATATCTATACTAGATAAAAATTACTTAGATATTACTAATTTTATACCTATTTCTATTGGTATTTCGATTTTATTGTATTCAAAAACACAAGATAATTTAGAAAGTAGAAATAACTATTTATATTTAGGGCAAATTTTTATGGTAATAATACCTTATGTTCTTTTTAAATTTGATTATAATTTACATAGTGATATTTTTCTAATGGAAATGTTAATTTCTAATTTTATACTTATAATAATAAGTGTCATTTATAAAATAAAACCTTTTTTATATTTTAATCTTGTATCAATATTTTTATTTATTTCATCTGAAATAATTTATAATCTTTTAACAGGAAATGGTTTTTTAAAATGGGGAATACTTATTTTTTCTGGTATTTTAATTACTTTTATAGGAACAAAGCTAGAAACACAAAAAAAGAATATAAAGGATTATTTTTTTAATTTGCAAAATATTATGAAAAAATGGAATTAGTAGAGAAATTGTATATTTTATTTTTTACTTATTAAACGTAACGATTCAGCTACACGATGTGCTACAAATAAAATTCTTACCGATATTCCTGTAGCATATTTTCGTGTTAGCGTGTGTTGTGCGGTCGGCTATTTCTTTTAATTGTACCATTTCACTTTTTAACTTCACTTTTATTACTTTTATGCTAAAAATAACACTTCAATTATAGCATTTTATTTATTCATTTTTTACCCAAAAACACCAAAAAACTCTTTTTTATTTTTATACAGAAAAACTTTGCTAAAATTCAACTTTAACTCGTACCAAAAGGCAATTCGCTTGTTCCCAAAGAGAAATCAAGTAAAACTTTGCCCTAAGATTCTTAAAAACTACAGCTATAATTAACTTTTTACCTTTTTTCTCTAACTGTAGGTTTTTACTTTGAACAAAAAAACAACTCGCCTGTTCCAAAAGACAGAGCAAGTAAAAATGTAACACTAATTTTATTCTAAAATAACAACCTAAAAAACATAAATATTTTAAAACTTATACATAATTATTCATTAATAATAGAAATATTTAGAGCCATTTCTTTGGATAATTCAAACAAAATTTTACTTAATAGCTTAATAAAGTTTTTAATTTTCTTTTTAGTTAATTTTATCTCTTTTTTAAGTTTATTTTCATCTACCGAAAATCTTTCAGTTATTTCTCTACCTTCATTATAATCAGAAAATATAACCATTTTATCAACTATTTTATAATGAATCCAAGGGTGTCCAATCCATATCATATCCCAAGATAAACTTTTTTCATTTATTATTTTTTCCCAATCAGTTATACTTTCAAATCGACAGCAACAATTTGGTAATATTACATAATCTCCATTATTTTTAAGGCAATATCCTCCATTAAAAAAGTTATATAGACTATATTCATACAAAATTATATTATTTATATCATTATAATCAGGATCATTTTTTATTTTACTATTTAAATACCATTTTATTAGCTTTTTTAAATCATTATAATTAAATTCATCTATAGAAATAAGCCAAGAATTATCATAAATAAAATTAGAATTTAAAATACCTATTTTTTCTAAAGAACTTTTATAAAATTTCCCCCAACAACCATTACTAACATAAGAATCATACTCTTCTTCATTAATACTTTCATGTATATCCCTAAATTCTCTAGGTTCAAACTCTATTACTATATCAAAAGATATTTTATTTCCAATTATCATTTTCTAAACATAAAAATTCTAATTTAACTATTTATGCTGTTCGCACAACGTATCTACAGCACACGACGGCTACACGGAATTTTTACCACTGTGTTAGTAGCTGTTCGTGTGATGGGTGTTATGTGAATCTTATTTTCTTCTCTTTGGCGTGGCGTATTCATTTACTCTTTTTCCCTTTTTATTACTTTATTAAATTACCATCAAATACAAATAAAAACTTATTTTCTATTGTATAATCATTGTAATTAATTGGATCATTATTTTTATAAATAATTTTACTTGAAGATATAAACCCTGTTCCCTTAGAATTTATAGAATAATTTATAGAATTATCTTTTGCTTTAAATAATTTATTACTATCTGAAATATTAAAGTTTTTAATTTTATTAAAGTATATCTCATCATTATTTCTAGATATTATGAATCCATTTCCAAAACTATCTAAATATTTATATAAAGCTAACATATTCTCAAATAAAAAATATTCTTTTTTTACCTCAAAATTTTTTATCTCTTTTATCTCAAATCTATTTTTTGTATAATTATCTATATAAATAAATCCCATTCCATTTTCGTCTAAAGCACCATAAATACGAACTTCAACACCCTGTTCAAAAACATGATTTATAGTTTTACCTTGTTTAAAATCTATTTCATTATTTTTTAAATTATAATACCTAAAAGTTAAATTATGATATTCATCTTCTTCTTTTGTTATAACAATACCATCATTATTTTTATTTAAAATAACAGAATTAAATCTTTCTTTATTTTCTAATCTAAATTTTTTTGTTTCTGTATAATTAAAAAAACCGTCTATATCAGAAAGTACAAGGGTTTTCTCATCATTAAGAAAAAAATAACCTTTCCCTTTAAAATTATTATAAGAAGCTTTATTTATACGTGGTATATATTTATCTGAATCTATTATTTTAAATTCACCAGGAATGAAATTTTCCATTTTTATTAATATATCTTTATCGAAAGATGTAGCAAGATTTGAATAATTTAGTGCAATTCCATTACCATTACTATCTACTAAAAAAGGCAAAAAATTAGGCCATGGGTATTTACCTATTTCAATAATTTTAACTATATTAAGCTCTTTATCTAATATATATAATTTATTTTGAAAAACAATTATTCCATTATTATAATCATCAAAATATATAGAACCGATAGAATTTTTTGTATTTTCTTCAAATATTTTTTTTAATTTTTCTAAGTTTTCTTTATATTGAAAAATATTTTTATTTTCATTTGCAGTTTCTAGATTATTTTTATTTACAATTTTATTAGAGTTAGATAAATTATTAGAGCTACAAGAAAATAGTACTAATAATATAAAAGAAGTTATTTTTTTTATCATTTTTTACCTTTTAATTTAAAATTAAATGTAAAGTGATTGATTATAATTTTAGACTTGTACTCAATCACTTTATATAATTTGCAAAAATAGTTATGGAATGTATTGAGTTGACATTGTGTAAGTCCAATTTATAGGGCAATTAGAAGCTCCTGATACACCTGATACACCGCCTAATCTATCAAAAAAGTTTGAATAATTACTATTTCCTTTTTTATAAATTTGATAACCATAAGCACAACCACCTGATGGATTATATGTTGAAAAATTAATATAAGAATAATTATTCATACCATAATATCCATAAGACATATCTGTTCCATAGGTATCAACTGTTCCACCAGGATATGGAAAAGTAGATGATGAAGCTACATTATTGCTAACTCCATAATCATCTATATTATAAATTCTAGCTATTGCTTGATAATTATTTAATTCCTTAGCAATAGAAACTGCATTATACGAATTGAGATCTCTTATTCCTGCTACACTACCATCATTTGTATATGAAGAGGTCAAATCTTTACCCATAAATTTACTTGATGCACCATTATATCCATCCTCGTATTTATATACATTTGAAGAATAGATAATAATTTCTTTTAATTGTTTTGCTGTAAGAGAAGGATTTATTTTTTTCATCATACCCAATGTTGCCGCAACCATAGGTGCTGCAAACGATGTACCTGATGCTAGAGTTGTTGTCTCAATTCCTGCAACCTTTTGATATGCAGTTGCTTGAATATTATACGCTGATGCAGTCATATCAACAAAATTTTGACCTGAAGTATTATAGTTAGCTCCTTGTAATAATGTAGAAGCATTTGTAGTCCAAGCTTTTTGTTTATTAGGAATAGATGATGGCTCTGAACCCCCTACTACTATTGCATCTGTTGTAGGAAGAGCTCCAACATAATTTGTTGGGTTAACTTCATTATTACCAGAAGTTATAACAACTGGTTTATTCGCAGATACAGAATAAGATATTTGAGCATTAACATCAGTTAAATAAGATAATGGAACATGAATAAAATCATTTGTATTACCTGGAATATAATAATATTTAACAGCTTGACTTATATTTATAACATCTACAAATGAATCATTTCTAGCAACTTCTATTGCTTTAGCCATTGTATTAGAAGTAGTTGGATTTTGAACTGGAGGATTAATTGTAGTCTTTATTTTTATAGGTGTAATTGTTGCACCTGGAATAATTCCGCAAAGATGGATGCTATTATTTTTTTTAGCTGCAGCAACACTAGCAACCATACTACCATGAGAAAAAACACTTGATAAATCATCTGCTGAAACTTCTAAAACACAATTATTACTTGGACAATTACCTAATGCGGTACTATTTGTTAAAACACCATCTACTACTTTATAAGCATTACCAAAATTAATTTCAGGTGAATTAGGATTAAAACCAAAATCAATCACAGCTATATTAGGTAAAGATGTACTACCAAAGACAGACCATGATTTAAATACACTATGCTTATTAAACCAATTCCAATCTGTATTTTCTGGATAAGAAAAATAAGGATCTGATGGTTTAGCTGGATTTGCTATTGTACTATCAGCTATTTTTGTAAAAGCTGTTGGTACAGTCACAGGAGTAGGATAAGCTAATCTAACAAAAGGATTTTTCATTAACTCTTTACATAATTGTTTTGTATCAGTTCCTTTTGGGAAAGTATAATAATGGATAGATTGCATATGTGGAATATCAACACCTCTATCCTTAACAAAATCATCTTGTTTTTTATCCATTTCTTGTTCAGTTAATGAATCATCTGACATATCTGCAGTTCTTAAAAGATTATATTTTGAAAATATAGTGTCTAAATCAGATAAATTACTATTTAGTTTTGATTTAATCTTTTTACTGCCTTTCTCAACTCTTATTTTATGACTATTTTTATAAATAACAGTTATTGCACCATCAATTGATTCTAAATCATATGAAGGTAAAATATCAAAATTAGGTTTATCATCATTTGTAGTCTTATTTTTTTCAACAACATTAGATGGTAAATTACTCGGCGGATTTGGTAATTTAAAATTTGGGTCTGGAACAGATGATGGTTGTGGTGATACAAATGCTTTTGTAGAAAAATTACTATCCACATTTTGAACCTGATTTGTACAAGCTACTGTCAACACAGTAACCATTAACAATAAAACTGATTTTTTTGAATTTAATACCATAAAAAACTCCTAACATTCAAAAATTATAATTCTTACTTCTATGTTTCTCTTACCAGAAGTTCCACGCTACGCCTTTATTTTATTTCTTCCACGCCACGTTTTTTACTTTCTTAAAAGTTTTCACATAACATCTGTACATACGCAATAGTTCGTATATATCTCAATTATAAAAAACAAAAAGGTTCGTATATACAACCAAAAACGGATAAAAAGCGAAGTACGTATATATTATTCATAAAAATATTATATATGTTGCTATCTATTAATTCAATAACTTTTTTATAAAAAACTCTAAAAACCCTCTTTTTTTAACCTTCTAAAAAACCCCTAAAAAAACGACCCTTGAAAATAGGGCATTTGAGTCGGGGGAATGAGCCGGTAGGCGAAGAATTTTTTTCCCCGATTTTTACTTTTCTAACTTGATTGAAAAAAATTTTCAACTTCAAACTCAAAAAATATCTATAATGCGACTAAAGTCTAAAAAAATCATTTACTAAATTTTTAATTTTATTTTTTTTTTAAAACTTGCCACACTTCAACCTAAAATTAACCTACAAAGTAATTTTCTTGTTATAAAACAAAAAGCAACAAAATATTTTATTTCATTAAAAGCACTAGAGTTTCAAAAAATAAAAAGTGATAATTATTTTTATCTGTAGTTAAAAAACTTTTTATAAAATTTCAGAAAAATATTCTAATTAAAATTAGATATTTTATACAGATATTAAAGAAATAAGTATTATTTATCACATAAAAAACATCTTTTAGTATAATTGTAATGTGTGAAAAGTGAAAGGAAATAAGTAAAAAGTGAAAGGAAATAAGTAAAAAGTGAAAAGTGAAAGGAAATAAGTAAAAAGATAAAAAGTAAATCTTTTAACTTCTAACTCTTAACTTCTAACTTCTAACTCTTAACTACCAACTTTTAACTTCTAACTCTTAACTTCTAACTCTTAAAATTGTAATTAAGGAAATAAAAATGTTTAAGGCGGTTTCAAGCAAAAATGATTTTCCTAAAATGGAAGAAAAAGTATTAGAATTTTGGGAAAAAAATGACACTTTTAAGAAATCATTAGAAATCAGAAAGCAAAGTAAAGCTTATACTTTTTATGATGGCCCTCCATTTGCTACTGGTTTACCACATTATGGTCATCTTATTGCAAGTACTCAAAAAGACATTATTCCTCGTTATCAAACAATGAGAGGACACTATGTAGAAAGAAGATTTGGATGGGATTGCCATGGTTTACCTGTAGAAATGGAAATGGAAAAAAACATGAATCTTTCTAGCAAAAAAGAAATAGTAGAAAAAATAGGCATAGCTGAATTTAATGAAGCTTGTAGAGGTATTGTTCAAAGATTTACTAGTGAATGGAGAAAAACTATTAACCGTCTTGGTAGATGGGTTGATATGGATAATAACTATAAAACCATGGATAAAGATTTTATGGAATCTGTTTGGTGGGTTTTTAGAAGTCTTTGGGATAAAGGTTTAGTTTATGAAGGTAAAAAAGTTTTACCTTATTCTTATCGTTTAGGAACCCCTCTTTCTAACTTTGAAGCAGGTCAGAATTATAAAATGGTTCAAGACCCTTCTATTTATATAAGATTTAAAGTTTTGGATGCAGAAAATACCTATGTTTTAGCATGGACAACTACACCATGGACACTTCCATCTAATATGGCTTTAGCAGCAGGCCCAGAAATTGATTATGTAAAATTAAAACATCAAGATGGTAGTTTTTATTATATGGCAGAAAAATTAGTTTCTTCTTTATTTAAAAATACAGAAGAGTATGAAATTTTAGAAAAAATGAAAGGTACTGAATTAGCTGGTATAAAATATGAACCTCTTTTTGATTTTTTTGCAGATAAAAAAGAAGAAGGTGCTTTTAGAGTAGTTAACGCAGATTATGTTTCTACAGAAGATGGTACTGGTATTGTTCATATAGCACCTGCATTTGGTGAAGATGACTATGCTGTAAGTATAAAAAATGGAGTTCCTTTGGTTGATCCTGTAGATGATAATGCAGAATTCACTGCTTTAGCTCCAGATTATAAAGGTATGTATGTAAAAGATGCAGATAAACATATTATAAAAGATTTAAAAAATAAAGGTTTATTGGTAAAACAAAGTACTTTAGAACACTCTTATCCTTTTTGTGAAAGAAGTGAAACTCCTTTAATTTATAAAGCTATTTCTACTTGGTTTGTAAAAGTTGAAGCTATAAAAGATAAAATGATTGCTAATAATAAAACTACTCATTGGGTGCCAGAACACATAAAAGAAGGACGTTTTGGTAAATGGTTAGAAAATGCTAGAGATTGGGCAATATCTAGAAATAGATATTGGGGAACCCCTATTCCGATATGGAAAACAGAATCTGGAAAATATTTTTGTATTGGAAGTGTTGAAGAACTAGAAAAACTTAGTGGTGAAAAAATAACTGATTTACATATGCATTTTATTGATAAATTACAAGTTAAACACCCAGAAACAGGGGAATTAGCAAAAAGAGTTCCTGAAGTTTTTGATTGTTGGTTTGAAAGTGGTTCTATGCCTTATGCTCAAAATCATTATCCATTTGAAAAAGAAGAGTATTTTAAAGCTAATTTCCCTGCCGATTATATTGCAGAAGGAATTGATCAAACTAGAGGCTGGTTTTATACCTTAACCGTTTTATCTTCAGCTCTTTTTGATAAACCTGCTTCAAAAAATATAGTTGTAAATGGAATGATTCTTGCTGAAGATGGTGCAAAAATGAGTAAGCGTAAAAAGAATTATCCAGATCCTACTTATATGTTTGATGCTTATGGTGCTGATGCTGTAAGGCTTTATATGATAAATTCTCCAGTAGTTAAAGGAGATGATTTAAAATTTGCAGAATCTGGAGTAAAAGAAATAGTAAAAGGCTTATTAATTCCTCTTTGGAATTCTTATTCATTTTTTGTTACTTATGCTAATGTAGATAAATGGAATCCTGCTGAAAATAAAAATGTAAAATTAAATGATCCTTTAGATAAATGGGTTTTTTCTTCATTACAAACTCTTATAAAAGATGTTACTGAAGCTATGGATAGTTATGATTTGAATAAATCTGTTGCTCCTTTTGTTAATTTTATAGATCAACTAACAAATTGGTATATAAGAAGAAGTAGAAGAAGATTCTGGAAATCTGGAGATGATTCTAATAAAAATGAAGCTTATTATACTTTATACAATGTATTATTAACTTTCTCTAAGGTTATTGCTCCATTTTTACCTTTTGTTAGTGAAGAGATTTATCAAAATTTAAAAACAGATGATATGCCTGAAAGTGTACATTTATGCGATTTCCCTACTTATGATGATACTTTAAGAAGTTTGGAAGTAGAAGAAAGAATGAGTATTGTTCAATCTGCTGTTTTTATGGGAAGAGCTTTAAGAGCAAAACATTTATTAAAAAATAGACAACCATTAAAATCTATTTATTTAGTAACTAAATCTGAAAAAACTAAACAATATCTTTCTGAAATGTCTGATTTGATAAAAGAAGAGCTTAATGTTAAAGAAGTTGTTTTTTCTGATAAAGAAGATTCTTTGGTTACATTATCAGCCAAAGCTAATTTTAAATCTTTAGGTTCTAAATTAGGTAAAAATATGAAATCTGTTGCAGAAAGAATACAAACTTTTTCTTCTGATGATATTTCTAATTTAGAAGAAACTAATAATAAAGATATAGATATAGATGGAACTATTTTTTCTATAGCTTATAACGATATTATTATTGTTAGAACACAAAAAGAAGGCGTAGTTGCAGAAAGTAAAGATGGTTTGACTGTAGCTTTGGATACAAAATTAACAGAAGAACTTGTTCAAGAAGGTTTTGCAAGAGAATTTGTTAATAGAGTTCAAACTATGAGAAAAGAATCAAATTTTGAAGTTACAGATAAAATAAAAGTTGTTTTTTCTGGTTCATCTAAATTAAAAGAATCAGTATTAAATTTTTCTGATTATATAAAATTAGAAACTCTTTCTGAAAATGTTAGTTATGATGAAAACTTTAATGAAGGCGAAGAAAAAGAAGTAAATGAAGAAAAATGTTTTATTTCTGTTAGTTTAGCCTAATTAATTTTATATATAAGCTCATATTTTTAATTTACAGTATTGTGCTCTCAAAAAATAGGGCAAAGCACTGCTTTGCCCCTACTAAATACTTGGTTTGATACCAATGTTTTTTGTAAAAATGTCTTTTTGGAGATACTTTCATATCGTATATTTGTGTTTTATTTATATCGGAATAACTATAATTCCAATGCAAAAAGCAAGAAATTACGGGGGTGTCCAAAAACGGGCAAAGCAGTGCTTTCCCCCTACGAAAATACTGGGTTTGCTCCCAATGTTTTTCGTAAAAATTGTCTTTTTGGACAGCCCCGGATGGGTGAGTTAAGCTAAAAATAAAAATTCTTTTTAAGCTTTAGGTAAAAGATTAGTTATTTCTTCTTCAAATCTAGCTAATTTTTCAACTGAATCTGTTTCTATATAAACTCTTATTAATGGTTCTGTTCCAGATGGTCTTACTAATACCCAACTATTAGTATCTTCAAAAAGCATTTTAACTCCATCTATTGTTTTAACTCCAGTAAGTTTTAACCCAGCTAATTCTTGAGGAGTATTATTTCTAAATAAATTCATAACATATTTTTTATGTTCATCATTAAGATGTAAGTCTAATCTTTTATTATTAGGAGCATACCCTATTTCATTTACTAAATCTTCCCATATTTGGCTTAAAGATTTATTTTCATAAGCCATCATTTCTACAATTAATAAATCAGCTAATACTCCATCTTTTTCTGGTATATGTCCTAAAATACTTAAACCGCCTGATTCTTCTCCACCAATTACTACATCAGTTTCTCTCATCTGAGCTCCAACATATTTAAAACCAACAGGAGTTTCAATTAATTTTAAATCATATTTTTTTACTAATTTATCTAATAAATGAGTTGTGGCTAAAGTTCTTACTACAGAACCTTTAAATCCTTTGTTTTTAACTAAATGTCTTAATAAAAGAGAAATAACTTGATTTGGTGTATAATAAGTTCCATTTTCATCTACCACTCCAAATCTATCAGAATCACCATCATTTGCTAAACCAACAGCACAATTATTATTTTTTATAGTTTCTTTTAATTCACCTAAATATTTTTCAGCTGGTTCTGGCATTCCTCCACCAAAAAGAGGATCTTTAAAATTATGTATACTGGTTACTTCACATTTAGTATTTTCTGTTAAAAATGTATCTACATAGCCCATACCTGTTGCATATAGAGGATCATAAGCTACTTTTAGATTTAAATCTTTTAATTTTTCCATATTTAAAAGATTTTTTATAAAATCAAAATAATCTTTTTTAGGATCAAAAAACTCTGTTTTACCTTTAGTTTCTGCTTCTTTAAATTTTAAAGAACCATCTTGATATAATTGAACATTACTTACTATTTCGTCTGTTATTTCTGGTGTAGCAGGACCAGCATAATCTGGTATATATTTTATACCACAATATTCAGGAGGGTTATGACTTGCAGTTAGCATAATAGCACCACCAGTATCATATTTCATAGCAGCATAAGCTATAACTGGAGTTGGTATAGGATTTTTACTTACTAAAGTATTAAAACCCATAGAATTTAGGACTGAAGAAACTTCCATAGCAAATTCATAAGCCAAAAAACGTGTATCATAACCAATTACTACAGGTTTATTTCTATAAGTATCTCTTATATATAAACCAATTGCTTTTGATACTAAGTTTACATTATCAAAGGTAAAATCTCTTGCAATTAAACCTCTCCAACCATCTGTTCCAAAAACTATTTTACTCATTTTATACCTCAATAATAGATAAAAAATAATTATTATACAAAAGGATATTATATACTTAGTAAAAAAGTAAAAGTAAAAAATTTGAAGATAAATTTATATTTTAATGAAAATAATTTTATTTAAAAGCAATAAAAAACTAATAGCTATCAAAATTTTATCTAAAAAATTTTGATAGCTATTAAGATTTAAATATTTAAGCTAATTAAAATTTATTTTTTTAAGGTTTTAATATAAGCTAAAACATCTTCTATTTGTTTATCTTTTAAAACTCCACCCCAAGGAGGCATAGGGCCTTTACCTGTTTTGATAAATTTTACTAATTCTGCATCAGTTTTACCATATTTAAATTTACCTTCAGCAAAATTTCTAGGTTTTGGATTTAAAGCTGCTGATGCTGCTCCATCTCCTTTACCTTTTGGTCCATGACATGTAGTACAGTTTTGGTCATAGATTTTTTTACCATCTTTTGCATTTCCACCAGCTAAAGCTGCAGTAGAAAAAACTAAAGAACTTGCTAAAATAGCTGAAAAAGCCATTGAAAATAATTTTTTGTTTGTCATAAAATACCTCTATTCGACAACAATATCAAAATATAATTTTTGTTTCTTATTTTTTGAAGAAATAAGCACATTAATTCTCCAGTCCCCTTTCATGGTAAACATCATTTGTCCAGTATAAATACCTTTTTCTGTTTCTTTTAATTTAACTTTATTATCAGGCATATACATAGAAGGCATAGTTAAATCAAGTGTAACTTGAGCATTTTCTATTTTATCTTTGTATTTATCTTGGAGTGTTAGTTTAACACTTGTTGGACTAGCTTTAGAAAAAGTTTTAGTATCTACTTCTAATGCTGCATTTAAACCTTTACCAAAATTTTTTTTAAAAATTTGCTGAGTATTAAAAGTATCTGCATAAGAATTAGTAGGTGTTCCTAACAAGAATACTAAAGCTAAAAATAAAAAAATAATTTTTTTATTTATCATAATTATTTAATTTAAAATATTATATTTAGATAATATTATACAAGCAAAAAAAATCTTTTAAATAAATATTATTTAAGTATTAATTTTTTAGTTAATTTATAAAAATATAAAATTACACTTTTAATTTAATTTATTTAATTAATAACCATTTAGATATATTTATCTGCTAAAAACTAATTATTAATACTTTTTAATAAGATTAACTATTATTTATATTTTATATAAAAAATAATAGTGCTAAAAAATTGATTAGAATCAATTTATTTTTCATGATAATAATATATTTTTTTACATTGATTTAATAATTCATACTAATTTTTTTATAATAAAAACGTAAGATAATATTTTTATTTACTATAAAAGAATCAATAAAAACTTATTCTAATAAATTTAAAATGGAGTAAAAATGGATTCTATAAATTCTTTTAATAACCAAATTCCAAAATTTAATTTAGAAAAAGATAATCTTGATAAGATACAAATAAAAAGTGAAGCTTTAGAAATACCTAGTTATAATGCTTTTAGTAATGATAACTTTTCAAGCTTATTCTCTAATAATAATTCATTACTAAGTACTGAAATAAGTTTTTTTAGTAATAAAACAGATAATAATTTTGAATTAAGTCCAGAGCTATTTGATAATAATAAAAGTGAAATAAAAGAAAATTTACACGCAAATTTTTTGGTAAGCGATTTTTTAAATCAAGATATAGCTAAAAAAACAAATATTTCAAATCATAAAAATATAAAAATTGAAACCATAAAAGATGGTAATTTAAATATCCCATCTGTAAATACTACTATTAATGGTATAAAAATACATATTTCACCTAAAGCTTTACAACAAATTATGAAATGTGAAACTTATGTAAAACCACCTGGAATAAATATAAAAGATGGTGCCGGAGTTACTATAGGATATGGTCATACTCAACAAGGAGTTTCTGGAATGCCTATAAATAATAAACAAGATGCTGTAAATGTTTTGGCTGAAGATGTAAAAATAGCTATAAAAGATAAATTTAGAGCTATACCTAAAGACGTTTTGGAAAAATTAAATCAAGATCAATTAAATGCTTTAGCTAGTGTTGCTATGAATACATCTTCTAATGGATTTAAAAAATTTGCTCCAGTAGCAGCTTTGAATGATAAAACTAAACCTATCAAAGAGAGAATAGAAAATGCAAATAAACTTTTTATGTCTGGACTAAGAAAAGGATTTAAAGGTTTGGTTTGGAGAAGAGCAACAGAAGCCTTAACTTTTTCTGGAGTTTATGTTTCTAATCCAGCTAAAGATTCTTTAAACTTAGCAAGACAAAAAGGCTTGATTTAAATAATAAGTATTTTTTTTTAAATCTATTTAATTATTTGTACTAAATATTTTTAATAAATATAGAAAGTTAATTTTCTTTTTTTCTATAAATAATTTAATAATAATTTTTTTTGGAGCTAATATAAATATGTGCGTTACTTTTAAAGGCGGAATTGTACCTCAAGAAAAACCAGAATTAAAAAATGTTGGTAAAGCTGCAGCCACTGGTGCAGTAGCAGCTGGAGCAGAACAAGTAGGTAAAGCAGCAAAAGCGGCTGGTGAAGCGGCGGCTGAAATAGGTGGAAAACTTTGCGATCAAAGTAAAGTAGAAAAAAATCTTCAAAAAGACTCTGTAAAACCTCATCCTATTTTTGATGATAGTATAAAAGAAGCTTTAGATGATGTATTTCATCCTGAAAAACTTGTTGAAAATGTTAGAAACTCTTCAGGTGATGATTCTAAAATTGCTATGATGAAATTTGGACAAAAAATAGAACATATGCCTAAAGAATCCTTAAAAAATTTAAGAGATTACTTAGGAAAAGAAATGGCATCTCCAACTAATAAAGACGATAAATTATTAGGAGCTATGTTAAATGAAGTTAATAAGCAATTAGATAAAAAAGATAATGATGTTCCTTTTATAAAAAGAGACCCATTTGGTCCTATAAAACCAGTTATTTGTGTTGATCCTTCAATCATTAAAATAAAAGAAAAATTAGGTAAATTTGAAGAATCTTCTGATGAGTTTCCAAAATCAGAATCGCATCCTGCAATGGAAACTGAAGCTAAAAAAGCTATAGGTAAGCAAAAAGAGCCAACATGTGTAATTGGTGAATTACATAAAATGGAATTTGAAGAAAAATTTTCTCAAAAAATTAATAAAAAATAATTGATAAACTATAATCAAAAAGCCTCTGAAATTAAATTTTAGAGGCTTTTATTTTTTTTGAATTATATTTTATTGCTATAATAATATAATTGTATTTTGATTTTTTATTATAACTTATGCAAAAACCAGTAGATGTTTTAGTTTTTTCTCATACTCATTGGGATAGAGAATGGTATAGAACTTTTCAAGAATTTAGGTTTTCTTTGATTGATGTAATAGATCAAATTTTAAATCTGGTGCAAGCTCAAGAATACAATTATTTTATTTTAGATGGTCAAACTATAGTATTAGAAGATTATTTAGAAATAAGACCAGAATTAAAAGAAACTTTAGCTAAAAGAATAAAAAGTGGTAAATTAATTATAGGACCTTGGTATATTTTACCAGATGAGTTTTTGGTTAGTGGAGAATCTTTAGTAAGAAACCTTCTTATAGGAGAAAAAATATCATTAGATTTTGGTAAAGCTCAAAGTATTGGATATTTACCTGATATGTTTGGTCATATAGCTCAAATACCTCAAATTTTGAAAGGATTTAAAATAGAAAAAGCTATTGTTTGGAGAGGTGTTATACCAAATAAAAACCTGTTTATTTGGAAAGGTTTGGATGGAACTGAAACTCTAACGACTCATTTGACAGATGGATATTATAATACTTTTTTAATAAATTATGAAAATCAAAAAAATAACCTTAAAGAACATTTAGAAAAGCTAAAAAATAGTGCTTATAATAATAATTTAATACTTTTTCCTAATGGAGGAGATCATTTAGCTCCTATTGAAAATATTAATGAAATACTTGAAAAAGTAAACGAAGAATTTAGTGATTTTAGATTTAGACAAAGTACTATAGAAGAATATTTTAATCATTTAGAATATAAAAAAGAAGATTTAGAAGTTCTACTCGGAGAACTTAAAAAGACAGGTGAATTTACTTATATTTTACAAGGTGTTTTATCTGCTAGAACTTATTTAAAACAGTATAATTTTAAAATACAAAATCTTATTAGTAATTGGGTAGAACCATTATCTACTATAAGTTGGTTGGTAGGAAATGATTATAATGAAGGATTTATTGATTTAGTTTGGAAAAATTTATTAAAAAACCAACCACATGACAGTATATGTGGTTGTAGTACAGATCAAGTACATAAAGAAATGATGATAAGATATGAAGAAACAGAACAGTTATGCCATCGTATAATAAATAAAAATTTATTCTTAATATCAGAATCATTAGGTTTAGATGAAAAATATGACTATATAAATTTATTTAATAATACAACTTCAGAAATATCTACAGTACAAACTTTAGAATTAGATTTTTTAGAAAATGAAAAAGTAGAAAGTTTTAAATTAGTAGATATCTTAGGGGAAGAAATACCTTATGAGTTAATTAGTAAAACTAACCTTAAAAAATTTATTTCTGATATAGATGTATTACCCGATTGGATAAAAGTAGATAGATTTAAAATTACACTTAAAGTTGATGATATTAAAGCTTTAGGCAATAAATCTATAAAAATTTTAAAAAATGAAAAACCTAACATAAGCATAAATTCTGATATAAAATCTACTGAAAATAAAGTAGAAAATAATTTCTTTACTTTGGAAATAAAAGATGAAAGTTTAATTTTAACCAATAAAGAAACCAAAAAAGAATACTTGGTGAATAATTTTTATACATCGGGTGATGCCGGTGATGAATATAACTATTCTCCTCCAAAAACAGACTATTTAAGATTTGCCGTAATTAAATCTTTTGAAACCATTAGTAAAAATAACTTAGCTATAGAATTAAAAGTTGAATATGAATTAGAATATTTTGAAAAACTAGCTGAGAATAGAGAAGAAAATAATGGTAAAAAAGTTACTAATTTTATTACTAGCTTTATAACAATAAAATCTTTTGATCCTATTTTATATTTTAAAACAGAAGTTTTAAATAATTCTATGGATCATAGATTAAGAGTTAGCTTTGGAACAGATGAAAAAGAAGCTTTGAAATGTTTATATGATACTCATTTTGGTATTCTGGAACAAACTTTAGAAATAAATAAAAGACCTTGGGATCAACCTAAAAAATTTGAAAGGCAAGAGGAAACATTTGCTATTCAAAAGTTTGCTGATTTGAGTAATTCTTTAGCTGGTTTTACTGTAATAAATAAAGGTTTACCTGAATTTGAAATAACTGATTTAAAAAGCAATAAAGAATTATCTTTTACTCTTATAAGAGGAGTAGGTTGGCTTTCAAGAGATGATCTAAGAACTAGAGGTGGAGGTGCTGGTCCAGCATTTGAAACCCCTGATGCTCAATGTTTAGGAAAACAATCTTTTGAATATGCTATTTATAGCCATGATAAAGATTTATATAATTCAAAAGCTCTACAAAAAGCAGATGAATATCTAATTGGAATTAAATATATACAATATAAAAGTAAGAATCAAACAAAAATTAGTATTAAAAACTCTCTTTTTGAGTTAATTGGTGATAATTTGGTTTTAAGTGCAATAAAAAGAGCTGAAAATAAAACAGGGGTAATTATAAGGTTTTATAATCCAAATAATAAAGCTTTAGATTATAAAATAAAACCATCTGACTCCTTGCATTTTAAAAAAGTTCAAAAAGTTCTTTTAAATGAATCGGTAGAAAAAGATTTAATTAGTAAAAATAGCTTTTATCAAGATACAATAAACCCTTTTGAAATAGTAACTTTATGTTTTAATTTATAATTAATCTAAGCTAATTAGCATGAATGATTATTAAAAGCTAAATTAAATTATATTTTTAGCTATAATATAATTTGATTATTTTATTATTAAATAAAAACTATGATAAAAAAGATATTAACAGTTATTTTTACTCTTATTTTTACTTTTAGCATAAATTCTATAGTTGAGGCAAAAGGTAAAAAAGAAATAGCTACTGTTGCTGGTGGTTGTTTTTGGTCTATGGAAGCTATATTTCAACGTTTAAAAGGAGTTGAAAGTGTTTATCCAGGTTTTTCTGGAGGAATAGTTCAAAACCCTTCTTATGAAGAAGTTTGTACAGGTAAAACAGAACATGCTGAATCTATACAAATTACTTATGATTCGGATAAAATTTCTTATGAAAAAATATTAGAAGTTTTTTGGAAAGTCCATAACCCTACTACTCTTAATAAGCAAGGAGCTGATGAAGGAACTCAATATAGATCTGTAATTTTTTATCATGATAAAAAACAAAAAGAAATAGCAGAAAAAACTAAATTTGAAATTGAAAAATCTAATTTTTGGGGAAATAATAAAGTTGTAACAGAAATAAAACCTTATATAAAATTTTTTAAAGCAGAATCTTACCACAAAGATTATTATAATAAAAACTTTGATAACCCATATTGTAAGGCTGTTATAGAACCTAAAATAAAAAAACTTAAATTTAATTTTAAAAATCTTTTACAATAAAAAAAATTAAATAATACTTCTTTTTATTAAAAAAACTGCTAGATTATTTAGTAGTTAAAATAATGGAGTTAAATATGACTAAAAAAAGATTTATTATTATTTCTATAATTTGTTTATTAGCTTTTTTAGGTCTTATTGGATATAGAGTTGTAGAAAAGAAAAAATTAGAAAAAAAAATAGCTGAGACTAAACCAATAGCTACAGCAGTTTCTATTATTGAAGCTAAAAAAGAAAAAATCTCTGAATTTTTTGCTACTTCAGGAACTATAGTAAGCGATCTAGATGTAAATATTATTCCAAAAGCTACTGGAAAAATAACTGCTTTAATGGTTGATGAAGGTAGCATTGTAAAAAAAGGCGATATACTAGCAGAACTTGAACATAACGAATTATCAGCACAAATTAATCAAGCTAAAGCTCAAATAAATGTAGCAAAAGCAAATTTAGATTTATTAGTTAATGGACCTTTAAATACTCAAATAACCCAAGCTGAAGCAATAGTTAAACAAGCTGAAGCTTCTTTATCTCAAATAAAAGTTAATTTAGATAATTCTACTAAAGAATTAGCTAGATATAAAACATTAAAAGAACAAGGTGCTATAACTCAACAACAATTAGATTCTTTTAAAACACAAAATGAAGCCTTAAAAAAACAATTAGAAGCATCTCAGCAACAAGTAATTTCTAGTAAAGCATCATTACAAAATCTAAAAGATGGAACTAGAAAAGAACAAGTTAATGCTGGAAAAGGTCAATTAGAACAAGCCGAAGCAGCTTTATCACTTTTAAATACTCAATTAGAAAATTATGTAGTAAAAGCCCCTATTGATGGTGTAGTAACTAAAAAACTCTTAGATGTTGGAAGTATGGCGGGTTTAAGTACTCCGATTGTAAGTATGAGTAAAACAAATGAACCTGAATTAGAAATAAACATACCAGAAAGAGAAATACTAAAAATAAAAATAAATCAAATTGTAGAAGTTGAATCTAGTGCTTTTCCTAATAAAAAATTACAAGTTAAAATAAAAGAAATTAGCCCAGTAGTAGATCCTCAAACTAGATTAATTAGAACAAGAGGGCTTATTAAATCTGATTTACCTTTAAAACTTGGAATGATTTTTGATTGTAGAATATCTTTTAAAGAAGAGTCTAATTATATTGTAATTCCTAATGAAGCTGTTTTAATAAATGAAAGTAAAAAATATGTGTATATTTCTAAAAATAATAAAGCTGTAGAAAAATTAATTTCTGTAGGAATACAAACTCCTGAAAAAATACAAATATTATCTGGTTTAGATGAAGGTGAAAAAGTTATAGTAAAAGGTAACACTTTTATAAAATCAGGTGATGATATAGAAATTCAGAAAGCTATTGATAATAAAATTTAAAGTAATTAGCTAAATAAGTTTTTCTAAAAATTCTGATAAATTTTATTCAGATTTTATATTGCTCTTTAAATTAAGTTAAGTTAAAATATAAAAAAAACGTGAATTACCTAACTATAATTTTAACTTTTTTTAGGAGATTAAAAAATGACAAAATCTAAAAGATTTTTAGCTAATATTTTTGCTATTTCTATTATTCTTTTCTCTTGTAATCAACCTACACTTACAAACGAGCAAAATAATCAAATAAAAGATTTAAATGACTTATTAAAAGGTAGTTCTAATACTCAAAGTACATCCAATAATTCAGGAAATATAAATGTAAATGATGTTCCAGTAAATATAAATGATGATAGTAAAAAACCAGAAAAAATTATTATAGCAAATTCAGGCGTATCTTTGAGAGAAAATGAAACCATAAATTTAGTAGCTGAGGTAAATTATATAGGTGGATTAAAAGATAGAGATTTATTATGGTCTGTTGGTGATACTTCAATAGCATCTATTAATCCAACTACAGGATTTTTTAAGGCTATTAAAGAAGGTAAAGTTGATGTAATTGCAACATCAAGTAAAGATAAAAATATTTCAGCAAAAATGCAAATAACTATTTTAAAATTTAATGCTCCAACCCCAACCCCGACTCCAACCCCAACTCCTACAAGTTCTTCAACTACTTCTACTCCAACCCCAACCCCAACTCCAACTCCAACTCCTAATACAAACTCAACTGTTACTATAAAAGGAAAAGTTTATGATGGAAATAATGCTATTATTAATGGTGCTAAAGTTAGTTTATTTTATCAAGTTAATGGTAACCCTAACCCTACTATTAAACTTTTTACAGCAATTAATGGAGAGTACACATTTAATTCAGTCCCTTCTGGAATACAAGTATCGATAGCTGCTACAGGTTCTACTTCTGGCTATGTAACAAGAACAAGAACTGAAATGACAAAATCAGATTTATCAATAAATACATTTGATTTTGGTACTTCTGATCCTAATACAGGAACAGATCCTACTGGTCTATATGCAATACAAGATGAACCAGAAATTACTTCTATAAAAGTTAATGGTATTTTAGTTTCAGGATCTGATATTAATAATACACTTAACCCTAGTCCTAGAAATCCAGATTCACTTACTCCTGTTATAACAGGAGTAAAAAACTATTCTTTAGCTCCTTATGTAACAATAGATATAACTTTTAGTGAAGTTATAGATAGACCTACTTTTGATTCAATATTAAAAATAATTCCAACAACTAAACTAGATAATAAGCTTTTAGTAAGTCCCTTACAATCATTAAATTATACTTATAATTGGGCAACAGATTTTAAATCAGTAAGTATTAATTTATATGATAAATTACCTCAAAATAGTGTATCTTCTGAAGCTAAATATATGCTTTCAATAGAACAACCTTTTAAAGATTCTTCTGGTAAATCTTCAAAAGCTGGTAAATATATAAAATATAGTGAATCTAAATACAATGATTTTGCTACATTTTCATTATCAAATGATACTTCTAATTTTGCTATTTCTTCTTTTTTAGGAACTAATTCATTACAGGACTATTTAAGTATTACATTTAATAAATCTATAGAAGACTTTTTTTATAGTTTGGCTCAATTTCAAGCTAGAAACCCTAATTCTGATACTGTAGGAATAACAGATAAATTAGCTTATAATACTAATAATTCTAGTGGAAATAATGCAACTGTTTTAGGATATAAAGATAGTAATGGTAACTTTAAAGCTTGTTATGTTATAGGTAGAATAAAGGCGGCAAATATAGCATCTAAAAATATAGTTTTATCTCCATTAGGTGGGGCTTTTGGTACTACTCCAAATAATAACCCAAGTCTTTTTACTACGCCTACTTTTCTTACTTCTAATAAATCAACTTCTTTATATTTTTCTTCACTTGCTTTTGATAGTGGAGATATAGTTGTTTTAGCTATTGGTAAAAATATATCAGGAGTATATAATGATCCTGCTAATGGTTTAAATAATATATCAATAGTTCCTAATATAGGAGCTATTTCTTTTGCAGATATGAATGATACATCTGGAAATATAATTAGTAGCACAAATCAAAGTATAAGTAATTCTGTTATTACAAATGATTCTCAGAAAGCAATACTTATACAATAAAAAAATATGAAAAAAACTCAAAAATTTTCAGGTATTTTTTTATCCTTAATTATTTTTTTGTTTTCTTGTGAACAATTAAAGCAAATTAGTGAAAAAAATACTCCTGATATAAATAAATCTATTTTACCTAGCAATAATATAGTTTATGCAACTCCTTATAAAGAATTAATTAAAGAACCTACTGGTATTTTTATGATAACTAAAGATAAATCTTTGAAAGAAGGTGATTCTTTACAAATACAAGCTGATGTAAAATATAATGATAATTCAATAGATAAAAATATTAATTGGACTATTTCTGATAAAAATATAGGAAGTATAGATGAAAAAACAGGTATTTTTAAAGCTATAAAAGAAGGGAACATTTATATTACAGCTACTAGTAATATAAATAAAAATATTTTTTCTAGAATAGAAATAAAGGTTTTAAAAAATACTAATTTAAATCCAACTCCAGTTCCAAGTAAATCTCAAATAATGATACCTGATTCCATTATTATTAGTAATTCTCCTACACCTTTACCAAGTATGGCTACAACCCCTAGTGCAAATCAACCTATTAATATGAATATTCCTAAAACAATTGTTACTGGTAAAGTTTATACTGATACTAATAAATTACTTGATGGAGCTAAAGTCAGCTTGTCTTATATCTTAAATGGGGTTTCTAATATTAAAAATACTAATACTTTAAATGGAAATTATATTTTTGAAGAAATTCCAGAAGGTGTTCCTATTAATATAAAAGTAGAAGGTCCAAATGGTTATGTAACAAGAATCAGATCTGGTATAACAAGATCTGATTTAGTAAGTAATACTTTTGATTTTGGTAATGAAAAAGAAAATACAGGAACAGATCCTACTGGTCTATATGCTATACAAGATGCTCCAGAAATTACTTCTATAAAAATTAATGATATTCCATTTACAGATTCAGATTCTGAAAATACTCTTAATCCATTACCAATGAATCCAGATTCAGTTCGTAATGTTAACTTATCAGGAATTGATCCGAATAATGTAAAAATAGAAGTAACTTTTAGTGAGCCACTTCTTTTTTATTGGCCTAGTGGTACTATAGTTCCTACAAAAAAATTTGATAATAAGATGGAGGCTCAAGAATTTGAGTTTTCTCGAGAATTTGCTACAGTTGGAATGTCTTCTGATCATAAAAAAGCAATTATTACTATAAAAAAACTAACACAAAATAGTACTTCTTCAGAAGCTAGATATTTACTTGATTTTTATAATGCTGGGGATAAATTTTCTTATATTGTAGATTATGCTGGAAATAGACCAAAAAAAGGAAAAACTATTAGATTTAGTGATACTAAATTTAATGATTTTGTAACTTTTTCTGTAAAAAATGATACTAATTCCTTTTATTTGAGTAGTTTGTCTATTACTAAGACAGCTATGCCTATTAGAGCTAACTATTCTAAGAATATAAGGGATTTTAATTTTATTGTAAATAATAATTTAAATTACTTAAATAGAGATAGTAAAAATATACCTAATGCCAATGATTTATTATTCTATAGAACAAACAATATTAGTGGTAATAATGCAACAATTTTAGGATATAAAGATACTAATGGTAATTTTAAAGTTTGTTATGTTGTTGGTATAATAAAAGCAACTGATATAGCTAATAAAAATATTGTTTTATATTCAAGTGGTGGAGATATTTTACCTAATTATAAAAATATTTTTATAGATTATTCTATTTATAAATATTATGATGAAAATTTTGTTTTTTTACCAATATCTGATTTTACTTCCTTAAATAAAGGAGACATATTAGTAGTATCAGTTGGCAAAAATATAAAAGGGACATACAATGATCCTGCTAATGGTTTAAATAATATATCAATAGTTCCTGATATAGGAAATGTATCTTTTTCTGATATGATGGATTTATCAGGAAATAAAATTAGTAACAATAATCCAAGTTTTTTAAATAATGTATATATAGATGATTCTCAAAAAGTTATTTTAGTCCAATAAAATTTTTATTTTAATCTAATTGATTTTTAGAATCTAAAACAATTTGTTTTATTAGCTGATTATCTATTATATTTTCACTGTTTTTAGAAATAAAAGCTAAAAACTCTATATTGCCTGAAGGTCCTTTTATTGGAGAAAAGGTTAATTGATTAATATATAAACTTAAGGAGTTTAAAAAGTTATTTACATCTTCTATTACTTTTATATGAATATCAGAAGAAGTTACTACACCTTTTTTTAAATTTTCTTTTCCAGCTTCAAATTGAGGTTTTATAAGAGCAATAATAAAAAAATCTTCTTTTAACAATTCAATTAAGTTTGGTATTATTTTAGTAATAGAAATAAAAGAAACATCCATTACACAAGCATCAGCTTTTTCTTCATTTTCTTTATAAAGTTCTTCTTGTTTTAAATGTCTAGCATTTATCCTTTCTAAAACTTTAACATTAGGATTACTTCTTATTTTCCAATCTAATTGACCATAACCAACATCTATTGCATAAACTAACTTAGCTTTATTTTGCAATAAACAATCAGTAAAACCACCTGTAGAAGCACCTACATCCAAAAATATTTTATTTTCTAACTTGGGGTTAAATATATTAATAGCTTTTTCTAGTTTAAAGCCTCCCCTACTAACATATTTTTCTTCTAAAGCTTCTTTGAAAGTAATAATATCAGTTTCTTTTATTAAAGTTCCGACTTTATCTACAACTTTTTCATTTACTTTTACAATACCAGACATAATAGCTGTTTGTGCTTTTTGCCTAGAATCAAAAAAGTTTTTTTCTACTAATAAAATATCTATTCTTTTTTTCATTAATTATATTTATCTATACAACATTTTTTAAATTTTTTGCCAGAACCACATATACATGGGTCATTTCTACCAATTTTAGGTTCTTCTCTTACATAAGTAGTATCTTCTTCTGAAATGATTCTTTCATCATTTTTAATATATTCACTATGTACTTCTTTCCAATAGGATCTAAAATTATAATGAGAAATAGCTTCATCTAAATATTTACTATCAAACCCTTTCTCTAATTGTGAAATAAATACTTTACTTTCTTCTAAATCAAAAAAATCAATCAAAGTAAAATTTTCACCATTTTTATCATAATCTAGTTGTTTCTTTTTTGATATTTCTTTTATAACAGGTAAAAGCTCTTCTTTTGGTAAATCTAATTTAACAAAAATATTAAGAAAAGCACCTAAATAACTCATATTAGGATAGTTTTTTAATATAGAAAATAATTCTTCTTTATAATTTTTTGAATATTCATTAAAAAATACATCAAATATAAATACTATATTATTATCACCTTCATTTTCTAATAAATATTTTACTTTTTCTAGAGAGCTTTCTATCGTATTTTTAGGATTTAATTCACATAATAAATAAAGTAGATAACCACATTGATCTACAAAAGGATCCCAGCTAAAATCATTTTCACCTAAGATATTTAAAATTAGAGGTAAATATTTTTCAGATAAATGTTTTTCAGCAACTATTGAATACCATAGTGAAATACTAGTATCTAAGATGTTTTCATCCAAAAAATTTTCTAGATAATAAATAATTTTAGTTTCTATTTCATGGTTAGGCTCATGATTATAAACATATTCTATTGCATCTTCAGGAAATTTATTTTCTATATTTTCTATTTCTTTAAAAGCTTGTTCTAAGCTTAAAATATCCATATTAATTTTACCTATAGTTTTATATTAAATTTAATTATATAGTTAATTTTTATAAGATAAAAGTTTAAATCAAAAACACTTATAATTTATAGTATTATTTAATCTTTTATTAATTGTAATTTATATTTATTATTATTATTATTATTACTTTTTGATATAATCTAGATATTATTTTAATAAGGATTTTTTATGAAAAAATTTATATTATTTCTTGTATTTAGTTCATTAGCAATAACAAGTTGCGATACAACCTCTGTTGGAGTAACAAATCCAAAAAATACTCAACAAACTAAAGAAACAAAAGATATGGTAGAAATTTCTGGTAAAGTAGAGGATGACTCAGGTAAAATAGCTAAAGACGTTACAGTTGTAGTTAAAGAAGATAATAAAATATTAGGTATTATAAAAACTAATGAAAATGGTGAGTTTTCTATAAAAGTACCTAAAGTATTTGGAGATTCTTATTTTGTAGAAGCAACTAAAGAAGTTTCAGATGGTTCTTTAAATCAAACTTTATTAATAAACTCTGATCAAAAAGCAATGTTTACTGGTGATAAAAAACTTAGAAAAACTATTTTAGTGGCAAAACCAGCAAAACCAGTATCTTAATTACTTGAAAATAATTCATGGATAGAAATTAGTTATAAATTAAATTCAAAAATTAACTTAATTATACTAATTTTGATTTAGGTGTATATAATGAAAAGAAAGCTCAATTTAAAAAAATATATAGGAAGTTTATTTTTATTTTGTTTACTATTATCATGTAAACCAGAAGATTCCAATCAATATTTAGGTAAATATCAATATTCTGGACCTCCTCCTGATAATAAACTATTATGGAATTATATAGTTGATGGAAAAATAACTACTACACCTGTTACTGCACAAGTATTTACACCTATTGATGAAAGTAAAAGAAAAGTTCCATTTTTAAAAATAGAAGAAAATAATCTTTTTATGCTTTGGGGAACAGATAAAGGTGTATTATATAACTTTGATTATCGAAAAGGTAAAGAGCAATGGGCTAATATATATGCCTCACCTATTTTATCAACACCAGCTATTTTAAAAGATAAAGCTTTTTTTGGCTTAGAAAATGGTACTTTTTATTCTATAGATGTACTTACAGGTAAAGAGTTATGGAAGTTTAATTCATCTGGAGCAATTTATACAGATGCATCTGTAGATGAAACAGGGGTTTTTTATGGAACTAGAAATGGTATTTTTTATTGTTTAGATAAAGATACAGGTAAAGAAAAATGGAAAAAATCTGTAAATAATGAAATAAACTCTCATTCTATGATATATAAAGATAAAATATATTTTGGTTCTGATGATGGTAATTTATATGCACTTAATAAAGAAAATGGTGAAATAAAATGGAATTTTTCTACAAAAGGTAAAATAATAACTATACCTTTAGCTTATAAAAATAAGATTTTTGTGGTATCTCAAGATAAATCTATTTATTGTTTAAATGCTGAGAATGGTGCTTTTATTTGGAAATATGATTTAAAAGATGCTAGTTCTGTTACACCTAGTATAAACACTAATACAGGTATTTTATATATGACTTCTGGTAAAAAATTATTGTATATAGATACTAATACAGGTAAAGAATTAAAATCTTATAAACTTAGTTTTAAAAATGTAAATCCTATTTTATATATGGATGGATTTTTTTATATGACTGATAAAAATGCTCTTTTATATAATATTGATGAATCTAATGGTACTATAAAATGGCAATATGATGCTTCTGGTAAAAAGCCAACTGCACCTTATATGTTTAATGGAATTTTACATTTTGGAACTGATTTGGGTGTTATTTATGCAGTTGGTAGAACTGAGGATACATATACTTATGCTCCACTAATACAAAAAACTGAAGATACAATAAAAAATAAAAAAGGGGTTCAGCAATTTAGGGTTTCTTATAATGTATCTTCTGGGATAGAACCAAAAGGTATTTGGAAAAAAACTTATGATTTAGGAAGAGAAATAACTTCTTCTTTTGCTTTTTATAATGATTTTTTATATATCGCTGCTGATAAAGATGTTTTTTCTTTAAGAACCGATAGTGAAATGATAAGATGGAGCTACACTACAAAAGAAAAAGTAAATACTTCTCCAGCTATTATTAATAAAACTCTTTACTTTGGAGATGAAAAAGGTAATTTAATTGCTACTGATACAGAAAGAAGTGATAATATTTTTTGGTCTTATAAAACTGGTAGTAATATAGAAAGTAGTCCTTATGCTACTAAAGATTATGTATCATTTGGAACTGATGATGGAAATATTTATCTTTTATCAAATCAAGGTGCATTAAAATGGAAATTTAAAACTGGAGCTTCAATCAAAGCATCTCCTATTATAAACTCAGATATTGTTTATTTTGGATCTGATGATGGATATTTTTATGCTATAGATATACCAACAGGTAAAGAAAAATGGAAGTTTAAAACCAATGGAAAAATAAGAACTTTTTCTGCTTTAAAAGATAATAAAATATATTTTGGATCTGAAGATGGATATTTTTATTGTTTAAATTCTAAAACAGGTAAAGAGGAATGGAAGTTTAAAACTAATGGGGCAGTATACTCTAGCCCAGCTATTTCAGATGATAAAATTTGCTTTGCTTCTAATGATAAAAAAATATATTGTTTAGGTTTGGAAAAAGGTGAAAAAATTTGGGATTTTGAAGCTGCTGATAAAATAACAGCTCCAATAAATATAGTTGATAAAATACTTTATGTTGGTTCTTGGGATAAAAATATTTATGCTTTTTCTGTTAATGATGGTAAAAGATTATGGGCTTTTCAAACTAGTTTCCCAATAAAACATGGTGCTTTAGTAGTTTCAGGAACTGTTTATGTAGCATCAGGAACAAAAGTATATGGGTTTCAATAATTTTTATATTAATTTATAAGAGGTTAATTTTGTGATTTATATTAAAAAATCAAAAATAAGAAAAAAATTTTTACTTTTTTTTATTTTAATCACAGTATTAGCTTTTAATTTTAATAGTTGTAGAAAAAATAATACAAATATAGATCCTACACCAACCCCATCTGGAAGTATAAACCCTACACCAACTCCATCTAATTCTGATAACCCAAACCCAGAACCAACTCCAACAGATAATCCAAATCCTAATAAAGATATTGAAGTATTTTTTAATAATGCTTATAAAGGTTTAGCTAGTGAAAACTCAGAAGTTATAAAAAATGATCCTAAAAGCCCTTATAAAATAATGAAAAATATTATAAATGATTCAAAAGAAAAAATAGATATTGCTATTTATGATTTAGGAGATAGTGATATAGCTCAACCTTTTGTAAATGCATATAAAAGAGGGGTAAAAATAAGAGTAGTAACTGATACAGATAATGCTAATAAACAAGGGCTTAATTTGTTAAAAAATGCTGGTATCCCAATTATTTCCGATAATAGAAGTCCTATAATGCATAATAAATTTATGATAGTGGATAATAATTTAGTTTGGACAGGTTCTATGAACCTTACAGGCTCTTCTTTATATGAACATAATAATGTTTCTTTATTATATAAATCTAGTGAACTAGCTAATTACTTTCAAAAAGAATTTAATGATATGTTCGAGAAAAAAATATTCGATGGAAATAATCATGGCTATACTCCAAGTACTATAATTATAAACCAAGTACCAACAAAAACTTTTTTTTCTCCAAAATCAAATACTAAAAATGCAATTGTAGAAGAATTAAAAAAAGCAAAAAAAAGTATAAAATTTATGGCTTTTTCTTTTACAGATAAAGATATAGAACAAGTAATGATTGATAAAAATAATAATAATGTAAAAGTTCAAGGTATTTTTGATGGTTGCCAATTAAGTAGTCAATATTCAACTTTTAATTCACTTAAAAATGCTAAAGTAGAAGTTTATAAAGATGGGAATCAAGCCTTAATGCATGAAAAAAATATTGTTATTGATGATGAAATAGTTATAACAGGCTCTTTTAATTTTTCTGCTAATGCAGATAAAAATAATAATGAAAATTGTATGTTCATTAAATCTCCTGAAATTGCAAAGAGTTTTTTAGAAGAATTTGATAAATTAAAAGTTGCTGCTCAAACTAATACAAATTTACCTCCTTATAATTCACCTGGGTGTGGTGCTGAATAATTTTTTTATTGTGAAGCGTTAATAGTAAAAAGTTAAAAGTTAAAAGTGATAAGTATATGAAAAGCGAATCGTGAACCGTGAATCGTGAATCGTTAATGTAAAATAGTAAAAAGTCAAAATTAATTGTGTAATCTAGTTATAATCCTTGCATTTATGATGAAATGAAACAAAAAACGGTTTTTTATTATGTTAAAAGTTATATAATAATCCTGTTAATATTTTAATCCTGAAAATCCTGAAGTCATTCTCATGAAAATGGGAACTGACAAAAAATGAAAAATATTAAATTTAATTTTTAAAACTTATGAGGCATAACTAAACGCCAGATCATTTTTCCTTGTAAATCAACTTCTATAATATGTTTATAATTAGAATGAATTATATAAGTATGTTCATCTTTTAATCTAGCAGAATAAGTTGGTGAAATTAGAGGAAACTGATGATTTCCATGATAACTCCAAACTATATCTTTTTCTTTAGAAACTTCTATTATTCTTCCATTTTTACAGTCTGTAATTAGAGTATTTCCATTTTTTAATCTTACAGAATTTTCAGGGAAAAGTAATTCTTTTTCTTTTTCTACAGATTCATTTTCTCCAAAAGTCCAAATAATTTTATTGTTACTATCAATTTCTTTTACTAAATGCTCTGAACTACTAGTAAGTAAAGTATTACCATTTGCAAGCCTTAAAGCATGAGAAAAAGGCTTTTTATCATGATATTCCCATATAATATTTTTATTATGATCAACTTCTATTACTCTAGCCTCTTTTTCATCACAAATAAGATAATTACCATTTTTTATTTTAGATGCAAATTTAGCTTTTGTTTCATATTCCCAAAGTATTTCTTTATTTTTTAAACTAACTTCAAAAACTCTATCTAAATCTGTTATAACTATAGTTTTTTCTGAAGTTAAAGTTATATTTTTAGGCATTTTTAGTTCTTGATTTCTTGAATTACCATATTGCCAAATAGTATTTCCTTCTCTATTTAGAACCATAACTAATTTATCATTTTTTTCTATTATTAAAATAGGAAAAGGTAAAACTGTTTCACCATGTGTTAGTGTTATAGTTGGGACATTTTCTACCCTATTTTCTAAGGCTCTCTTTTTTTCCTCTATTAATCTTTCTAATTCTTCATTTTTTTCATTTTCAATAATATCTTCTTCATCTTCTTTACCTGTATAAGTTCCAATATAATGTTTTGCATTAACTAACTTAATTTTATTACCTTCTTCATCAAACTCTTCATCAAATTCTTCTGAATTTTCGCCTTGCTTACCAATATAATGCTTTGCATTAACTAACTTAATTTTACTTTCTCTTTCTTCTTTAGAGAGTAAGCCATCTTTTTTATCTCCATGTTTACCCATGTAATGTTTTGCAGATAATCTTTTTCTAGTTTCTCTAGCCTTTTCTAAAATTTCTTCATATTTAGATTTACCAAATTTATTACTTTTATATTTTTTAGAAATAAATCTTTCTTTTGCTATTTTTATATGTTCTTGAGTAATTTTTAATTTAGTTTTGGTAACTAAGTTTTCTATAAGTTCAGCCCAAACTAATTTACTTTTTGAGCCATCTTGAAAAACTTGTAATACTTTTCCATCACCTATAATTAAAATATCTTTATTTCTTAGCTTTAAAAAGCTTTGAATATTTTTTATAATATATTTTTCATCTAGTAAAGTAGTATTAAATTCCCAAATTATATTACCTTCTTGATCTATCTGAATTACTCTATAGTTATCATGATCTAATATAAATACAGTACCATCTAAATCTTTATAAACTTGAGTTGGATTATTTAATTCTTTATTATAGTGCCAAATTTCTTTTATTTCATATTCACCTTTGGCTACATTTATTTCTCTTTTTAACTCTAAAATTCTATTATTACCACTATCTGCTATTAAATAAGTGTCATCATAAGTTTTTTGTATATCTTTAGGGGTATTTAAAAAATTAAAATCACTCCCTTTAAAATTTTTAGTTCCATAGTGCCAAATGATATTGTTATCCATATCCATTTGAATAACTCTATGGTTTTTGGTATCAGCAATAATTAAATCACTATCATATAAAATACTAAAGCTATCAGGGTTATAAATTTTAGAATTTTCACTTAAATTTGATTTCCAGACTTCCCTTCCCAAAGAACTTATTTCTAAAATAGTATTTGAGGTTTTATCTAAAATTAATGAGTTATTATTATCTAACCTATACGCTTTTGTAATAGATTTTAATTCTAATTCTGATTTATTTATAGTCCAAATAGGGGTTCTAAATTTATCTAATTCTATTACTAAACCTTTTTCTTGATCTAAAATAATAAAGTTACTATTTTGTATATTAGTTAAAGGAGTAAAAGAAGCTACTTCTCTTCTAGCAGCATCTTCGGGCTTTTCATAGCTTTGACCGCAGACAGAGCAATCCCAAGAGCCATACATAGGTGCACCACAGCTTGAACAATTAGAAGGAGATGAAACTACTTTTTCTTTGTTTTTTGCTTCTTCTTCACTAATAGTTTTTAATACATAATCTCTGGTCACGATACAATCTAAAGAATAATTTTCATAAAAATTTTCAATTTCTACAGGCTCTAAATCATAATATTCTAATTTAGTTCTAATATTATTAGATAAATTATCTAATCTTTCATTTTCATCTTTTATTTCACTTAAATCTATTTCTGATTTATGCCAAAAATCACCTAATAATACTTCTTTTATAATTTTATTAGCTTTTGTTGGAAGAACAATATGTTTTATTTTTTTAGGAATAGGTCTTTCATACTCTTTAATTATTACCATTTGCTCTTGTTTTACATCTATAAGACCTTCTATATCTTCTTCTTTTGCTTTTTTATTTCTTTCTATCTCATCTTTTATTTCATCTAATTTTTCTTGAGTTAAATAACCTTTTTCAATAAGTACTTCTTCTATTTTTTTATTAGCTAAAAAAAGAGGATTTTCTTCTTTAAAAGCAATAGTTATTGGTTTGCTTCCATCTTTTATAGAAAATCTTTTTGTAAGTTTCCCTTTTTCTAAATTAATTATATTTATAACAGGAGTAAAAGGTTCTGGCTCATTTAAATATGTCATATAACAAAGGTGATTATTATCAGGAGTTATACTAAATAAATCGCAAGGGTCATCACTTAAACTAAAAAGGTCTCCTTTAATAGGTAATTCGCCTATTATTTCGAAGTTTTCAGCATCTAAAATTTTTATAGAAGGGTCTGGTTTTAACACCATAACATAAAGATTAAGCTCATCTGGGCTCAAAACAATATTTCCTAAAATACCCAAATTAGACATATTTTTTTTATTTGGTTTTTTAGTGATCATAGAGTAAGTATGTATAAAAGAAGTCTCATTATCAGTTAGATAAATTCTTCTTTTAGATTCTGATATAGCAACATTTACAGATTTATCTATTTCTACATATCTATCTCTGGTACTAATTTCTGCAACAAAATTCTCTTCTTTTACACTAAAAATAACAACTTCACCTGATAATCTATTAGATAAACCTAAAAATTGATGAGTTTGAGAAAAAAACATATCAAAGGGAACATTATTATCTTTTACTTTAGATTTACCACTATGTAAAAATTTATCGGTTTCAGCTAAAAATTCTTCATTTTCTAAATCTTCTGTATATAAAAAAGGTTTATTATCAAAAACAACAAAACCTTGCTGATGATTCATATTATGTTTTATAGCACCTTCTTTTTTTAATTCATCTTGACTTATAATTAAGGCAGAATCTCCCCATGCACTTAATTCATCTAATTCATATCTTTTAAACTTATTTGCTAATGAAACAGAACATATAGTTTCTTGAGTATAAAAATTAAAAACAACTAAAGCTCTTTTATGATAATCTATAGTGTAACAAATAGCTTGAAGCTTATCTTTTGCTTCATTAATAAGGTTATTTTTTTCTGTAACTAGTTCTTCTATTATCTTAGGTGAAACTATATTTTTTTCTAAAATAGCTTTTATAATAGGAGATTCAAATTCTTTTATAATACTTTCTGTTAATGAGTTTTCCATAAAAATAATTCAAATGAAATGAACATAGATGTATTATAACTCTTTTTTAAAATTAAAAAGTGAAATAATTTTTTTAATTTGTAAGTATATTTTTAAATAATTTAGGTTATAAAAAAATCTATACAATCAACAATTTTTAAAATAATAAAAATATGCTAAAATACTGGTTTAAATATTAGAAATAAAAAGATATAGTTTTATAAAAAAGCTTTAAAATAAGGAAAATTTAATTAATGCTCTTAAATCTTAGAAATTATTTAATAACTCAAACAATTATAGCAACTTGTTATTATATAGTTTCTCATTTTACTATATTCACCCCAATAGAACTACCTCTTACTAGTATAGATTTATGGGTAAAGCCAAATGCATTTGCTGTATGGATTTATATGTCCTTCTTTTTTCTTTTGGCAATGGGTATTACTTGGAACTCAAAAGAAACATCTATGAAATGTATTAAATCAGCTCTTATTAATTCATTGATTGCATCTTTTTTCTTTTTCTTTTTTCCAACTAGAATAACTTTCCATGAGTATGCCCCATATATTTCAGAAGATAGTCTTACAGGACATTTTGTAAAAATGATGAAAAAATATGATGATACTTCAAACTGTTTTCCTTCTTTACATATAGCAAATTCTATAATCGCAACATATTTTTTTAATAAAGAAAAATCTATTAATTTAAAAGCATTTGCAACTACTTGGCTTTTACTAGTTGTTTGGTCTGTTCTTAGTACTAAACAACATACTATCTATGATGTTATAGGTGGAGCTATTTTATCTATCATAAGTATAAAAATAGTAGAAAAAAATAGTTCTAAAACTAATTTTAAGCTTTAAAATAATAAAAAAATATATAAAATGAATAATAATAATATAGAAGAAAGGCTCAAAGAAGTTACTATTGGGCAAATAAATATTTTAAATAGTACTATTTATCTAACTGAATATAATCCAGAATGGGCATATAAATTTGAAGCATTAAAAAATAATATTAATAAAGCTTTAGGAGAAAAAGTAATAAAACTTGAACATGTTGGTTCTACTTCGATAATAAATATGCCTGCAAAACCTATTATAGATTTAGTTCTTGAAGTTGAAGATTCAAGTATTGAAATTTCTTATGTTCCTCAATTAGAAGAAATAGGTTATAAGCTTAAAATTAGAGAGCCAAATTGGTTTGAACATAGATTATTAAAATCTTCTGATAACAAAGTTAATCTACATGTTTTTTCTAAAGGTTGTAAAGAAAGTGATAGAATGATTTCTTTTAGAGATTGGTTAAATAAGCATCATCAAGATTTCGAGTTATACAAAAATAGAAAGTTAGAACTCTCTAAAAAAACTTGGAAATATACTCAAGAATATGCAGATGCTAAATCAGAGGTAGTACTAGATATTTTAACTAGAGCTAAATTGATAAATGATAAATAAAATTTTTTTAAAAAATAGTAAATTTTTTGTTATAATTTTATTATTCTGTTAATTTATTTATTTAAAAGATATATAATATTTAATATGTTTTACCTTATTATCTGGAGGATAAAAAATGGAAGTTAATAGTAATGCACCTAAAGTTTTAGCACCAGCTTCAACAGACAATGATGATTCTGCTAAAAAAGCTGAAGCTAAAAAACAAGATGATCAAAGAAAAACAGAAGAACAAAGAAAAAAACAAAGAGAAGATGAAATATTAAATCCTGTTGATAAATCTTTGATAGATAGAAGCTCTCTTGGTAAAAATATAGCAGACTCAATAATTTCAGCTGTATTAGGATAGTTCTTAAGTTAAAAGATTTATTTTAAGTTAGAAGTTAAAAGTTAGAAGATTTAGTTTTCTTTTAATTTTTAACTTTTAATTTTTAAGTATATTTTAAGGGAAAAATAAAATGACAAAAGTTGCACTAGTTACGGGCTCTAATAAAGGAATTGGTTTTGAAGTAGTAAGACAATTTGCAAAAAAAGGTTATACAGTAATACTAACAAGCAGAGATGAAAAAAAAGGACAAGAAGCTGTAACCAAACTTAAAAATGAAAATCTTTTAGTAGATTATTGTGTTCTAGAAGTTAGTAATTCGGATAGTGTTACAAAGGCTAAAAACTATATAGAAGAAAAATATGGAAAGTTAGATATTTTAGTAAATAATGCAGGACTGTTATTAGATAAAAATGAAAATGTTTTTACTATTTCAGAAGATTTAATTAAAGAAACTATGGAAACTAATTTTTATGGTGCTTTAAAAGTAACACAGGCTTTTATTCCTCTAATGAAAAAAAATAATTATGGAAGAATAGTAAATGTTTCTAGTGGTATGGGGCAATTATCAGATATGGGAGGAGGCTATACAGCTTACAGAGTATCAAAAACAGCATTAAATGCTCTTACTAAAATAATGGCTAATGATTTAAGAGGTTCTAATATCCTTATAAATACTATGTGTCCTGGTTGGGTAAAAACTGATATGGGTGGAGCATCTGCAACCAGAACAACTGAAAAAGGTGCTGAAACTATTGTATGGTTATCAGAATTAGAAGAAAATTCTTACTCAGGAGCTTTTTTCAGAGATAAAAAAGAAATAGAGTGGTAATAAATGGCTTTAATATCATCATCTGGTGATTTCCCGACTAAAAAAGATACTATTAAAATCAAAGAAATTCAAGAAAGTAATTTTGTAGCCAAACCTAATTTTGATAGCATTGAAAATAGAGAAAATCATAAAGTCATAGAACCTAATATTAATACAGAAGATACTGTAGAAAATAAACTAAGACCTGATAATATAGATACTTATATTGGTCAGAAAGAATTAAAAGAAAATCTTAAAATTGTTATAGAAGCAGCAAAAAAAAGGAAAGAACAAGTAGATCATATTTTGTTATATGGCCCTCCTGGATTAGGAAAAACAACTCTTTCTATGATTATTGCTCGTGAAATGGAAGCAAATATAAAAATAACATCCGCTCCAGCATTAGAAAGACCAAGAGATATAGCTGGAATACTTACATCTTTAAAAGACTTTGACGTTTTATTTATAGATGAAATTCATAGGTTAAATAAAGTTACCGAAGAAATTTTATATCCTGCTATGGAAGATTTTTCTTTAGATATCACTATAGGTAAGGGGCATACAGCAAAAATTAAAAGGCTCCCATTAAAAAGATTTACCCTTGTAGGAGCTACAACAAAAGTAGGTTCTTTGACTTCACCTTTACGCGATAGGTTTGGATTAATACAAAGGCTTAATTTTTATGAGTTAGATGAATTAACTACTATTATTATGAGATCCGCTGAAATACTTAAAACAAAAATAGATTATGAAGGAGCAGAAGCTATAGCTAAAAGAGCTAGAGGAACACCTCGTATTGCTAATAGACTATTAAAAAGAGTAAGAGACTATGCTTTGGTAAAGGATAAAGAATTAGTTACAAAAGAAATAGCAGATGAATCTTTAAACAAACTAAATATAGATGAAAAAGGTTTAGATAATGTAGATAGAAGATTATTAAAAACTATAATTGAATTATATAATGGTGGACCTGTTGGGCTTGAAACATTAGCCGCCGCTACTAATGAAGATGTAACTACAATAGAAGATGTTTATGAACCATATCTTATTCAAATGGGTTTTCTTAGTAGAACACCTAGAGGTAGAGCTGTAACTCAATTAGCATATAAACATCTAAATTTATGGGGAATACAATAATTATTACCAAATTTGGTTGTTATTTATAAAAATTTCAACTTCTTCTACTGGTATAGGTCTTGAAAAATAATAACCTTGACCATACTCACAATTTAGCTCTCTTAATTTATTGAGTTGTTCTTTAGTTTCTATACCTTCTGCTGTTGTTTTTAAGTTTAAATTTTTAGCTAACATTATAATAGTTTTAACTATTTCTAAATTATCGTCACTAATAGACATTTTGGAAACAAATGATTTATCTACTTTTAAATTATTAACAGGGAATCTATGTAAGTAACTTAAAGAAGAATAACCTGTACCAAAATCATCAATTTGTATTTGTAAACCAATTTCTTGTAGCTTTTCTAACATTTTTCTAGATTGTTCAACATTATCCATAATAGAGCTTTCTGTAATTTCTATTTTTATTTTGTTAGGTTCTATACCTACTCCATTTATTATTTCATAAATATGATCTACTAGTCTAGGATGAGAAAATTGTCTACTAGAAATATTTATATTTATAGTTATATTATTTTCTTTGAATAATGTTTCATTCCATATTTTAAGCTGTTTACAAGCTTCTTTAAATACCCATTTCCCAATTTTTATTATATAACCAGTTTCTTCTGCAATAGGAATAAAAATATCAGATGGAATTAAACCTTTATTTTTATTAAACCATCTTACTAATGCTTCAAATCCTGTTATTTTTCCAGTTTTTAAATTAATAATAGGCTGATAATATAGTTTTAATTCATCTCTTTCAATAGCATGTCTTAAATCAGTTTCTAATTCAAAAGTCTCGACTGTATTTTTTTGCATACTAGAATCAAATATCTGGTATCTAGCTTTACCCAAAGATTTAGCTTTTGACATAGCAATATCAGAAGCTCTCAGAACTTCATCAGGAGATTCATTACCAGAAAAATTATAAGCTATTCCTATACTTACATTAGAAAAAACTTCTTTTTCATTTATAATAAAAGGTTTTCTTAATTCTCTTTGGATCATTTCAGCTATCTTTATTGTCTGATTTGTATCTTCTAAATTATCAAATAAAATAGCAAATTCATCCCCACCTAGCCTTGATAAGGTATCATTTGTTCCTAGTAAATTTTGTATTTTTCTAGTAAAATTAACTAATAAAATATTCCCAAAAGAATGTCCTAAGCTATCATTTATTATTTTAAAACGATCTATATCTATATACATTACAGAAAATAAATAGTTTTTATTTGTTTTACTTATTGCTAATGATTTTTCTAGTTTATCTACAAAGTATTCTCTATTTGGTAACCCTGTTAGTAAATCATGAGAGTTATTTTTTAATAATTTCTCTAATAATTGTTCTTTTTCTTTGTGTTTATGGACATTTATTTGAGTTCCACCTATTTTTATTACATTATTTGCTTTATCTTTTATAGTTGAAGTTTTACATAACATCCAAATATAATTATTTTCAAAGTTTTTTATTCTATATTCACATTCAAAGTTTTCCTGAATAGCATTTATACCATTATTCATAAATTCTTTTAGATTAGCTAAATCTTCTGGATGCACTCTTAAAAACCATTCATTTAAGGTATTATTTATTTCAGATTCTTTATAGCCAAGCATATTTTTCCAAACAGAAGAAAAATAAATTTCACCTGTTTTTATATTTATATCCCAAAAACCTTCATTAGTACCTTTTAAAGTTAAATTATATCTTTCTTCAGCTTCTTTTAGATTTCTTTCTATATTTTTAGCATTTGTTATATCTATGATAAAAAATCTTACTCCAATATCTTTTGTATTTTCTTTTTTTATTTTTGTCAAATGAATAACAGAGTCGAAGTTTTTACCATTATATTTTTGAGATTTATACTCTATAAAACCAAGATTTTTACCATTTACAGTCTCTCTAAAATTACTAATTATTTTATCAAGATTTTTATTATCTATAAAATCTAAAGCATTTAAGCCTAAATCTAGCTCTTCTGGTTTTAATTCATATATATCCATAGCAAATTTATTAGCAAATGTTATCATACCTAAACTATTAGTTTCTAATATTGCTTGAGGTAGAGAATCTAATAAAGAAGCATATTTTTTTACCAAAATTTTATATTTTTTTTCATTTTTAGAAATTTCATCTAAAATAACTTTTCTTTCAAGTTCAGCTGTGGCTCTTTCAGACATAAATCTAAGAATTTGCTCATAAATTTTATTTTCTTTCATAGGTTTATCATTCATTACACCCATGTGTCCTATTACTTTTCTTTCTGAGCTAAAAATAGGTACTGCAAAATAACTTTTTAAATTATGTTTTTTTAGCAAATTATCTTTAGGGAATTTTTTTTGTATGTCATCCTCATAAAAAACTAAATTACCATGTTTTACTTTTTCAGAAGGTGTATTTTTCATATGATATTTTTTAAATGAAGAAAAAGAATTATTTTCATAAGCCGAAATAATTCTAGCTACATCTTTTTTATCATCATGATAATCACAAATAAAGGCAAATTTTACATTTAATAACTCAGCTAAAGATTTAACCAATAATCTAAAAAACTTTTCACCAACAGATGCTGAGGTATTAGTTATAATTGTTTCTAATAATTTTTTTGCTACAGAGTTATTAGTTACATCTCTAAAAATATATAAAAAACCTGCTTCATCACTTTCTATTTTTTCTATAGAAATATTTAAAACCATATCTAAGTTATTTGGTATATAGTAAGGAACATCTGAGTATAAAAGATCTTTATGAAGATTTAGCTTTTTATTATTTTTACTAACTATTTTAATTATATTACTTATTTCTTTATTTAAAACTCTATTAGACGAGATATTAAAAAGTTCTTCGGCATTTTTATTTAAAAAAGTTATTTTAGATTTAGCATCTGTTGTAATAATAGCTCTATCTGTTTCATTTAACATTTTATTAAGTAAATTTTGATTATTTTTACCTTTTTCATAAAAGTAATGTCTTTTTAATGCTAAATCTACAGTTATTTGTATATCTTGAGGTTGAAAAGGCTTAAATATATAACCATGAGGTAAAAATTTATTAGCTTTATTTATTATATCTGTATCTTTATGAGAAGTTATAAAAATAATTGGTATATTAAATTCTTTTTGAATTTTTTCTGCAACATCTAAACCGCCAGTACTTTTTTTTAACATTATATCAATAAGTATTAGATGAGGTTTCAAATTTTCTAATTTTTTTATTGCTTCATTGGCAGTATTTGCAATTCCACACACAGAGTATCCAATAGAAGTTAGAGTACCCTCTATATCTTTTGCTATAATTGATTCATCTTCAACAATAAAAATATTAAACATCTATTAAAATAGGTTTTGCTATCGTATTTATGAAAATTTTACAATAGTAATACTAAAAAAATCTCGTTTTATTTCGATTTATTATGATAATTTTTATTATAATAACTAAAGTAATTTATCTTATAGTTATTACTATATTTTTTATGTACATACTGAAACTCTTACGAATAGACTTTTACACTTATATTTGTATTTTATTCTTACTAGCGAATACCTAAAAGGTTTCAGGTGGGTAACCCCTTTCTCCTGCGGTCTATCAATTCATTTATATTTGCAATCTATCTTAGCTTAAAAAAAGATTTTAAGTAGTAAAGACAAGAGGTTAATCTGTGCTATACTACTCAAATGTAATAATAACAAGATTAGGATATCACAATGGAATCAAAATTACTACTAAGCTTTTTAAAAAACAAAAATAAATTAACAAAAAGTGAAATAAAAAAAGATTCAGGTTTAAAAGAAAAAGAATATGAAAAAGCAATAAAATGTTTTGGATTAAATTTTGAATCAATAAAAAATAGTAAATAAAGGAAAAGGAAATCTAATAGCAGATTTTATGTTAATACCAGCACATGGAAACGATTTTGTATATCCATATAATCCAATATATGATTATACAAAAAATATTTATCATAATTGTTTAGTAATAATGTTTTTATGCTTTGAAATAGAAGATAAAATATATCCAATACTATTTGATTATTGGATAAGTAAGGTATATAAAGATGAAAATGAAAATTACCTAAGTAAAGATGATATTTTTATAAAAAGTATAGAATATTTATTAGATAAAGGATTAAAGATAGAAAATATACTTTTCGATTCAGCTTTTTTTCATAAGAAAATTCTAGAGAAACTGTCTAAATTTAAAGTTAATTTAGTAACCAGATGTCCTAAAAGTAGAGTTTTAGAGTCAGAATCAGGTAAAGAAAAAGCGGAGGATATTTTTACTAGAAGTTATAATGGTGCTTTTTATTACTATCATAAATATAGAAGTTTTTTAAATATAAAAGAAGTAAAAGTATTTAATTTAGATGGAAAAATTGTAGGTATAGCAAAATAATAAAGAATGTTTATTAGAGAAGAAACTATATTTTTTATTTACAACAAATTTAGAATTAAGTAGTGCTAAAATATTACATTTATATAAAAAAAGATGGAAAATAGAATCTTTCTTCAAGATATTAAAAAGTTATTTAAGTTTATCTGTTTTTTATAGAAATGATTATGATTATGTTAATGAAGAGAATTAATTTAGCTTTATCTGGATTTATAATAATTCAAGATATAGCAAAAAAACTTGAAGCGTTCTTTCTATCAAGCTTTAAAAGATTTTTCAAGATAGTAAGGATAATAATTTATTTTTTGATTCATTCAATGAAAATTCAAAGCTTTTTATTATTACGTTTGAGGCTACTTAATACCCAAAAAACTTACTATAACTTAATTTTAAAAATTTTTACAAGCTAAGATCTATATTAATTATTCCTTGTTGATTTAGGCATTTAAAAGTATTTAAAATTGAGTGTATAATTATTTTATCATTATTTAATAGATTAAAAATAAAAATGAAAAGAAGAGATTTTATCAAACTAACTAGCTTATCCATATTACCTATTTTTAATAATAATAAATTATATAATTTAATTAGTAATACCACTTTAAATAAAAATAACTACTTAATTCTTATAGAGTTAAAAGGAGGGAATGATGGTATAAATACGGTTATTCCTTATAATGATAATTCTTATTATAATTTACGACCAGATATTTCTATTAATAGAGATAAAATTTTAAAAATATCTGAAGAATTAGGTTTTAATCCTAATATGGAAAGTATTTATGAATTATGGAAAACTAAAGAATTAGCTATCATTTGTGGTGTAGGTTACCCTAATCCAAATCGCTCTCATTTTAGATCTATTGAAATATGGGAAACAGCTTCGAATAGTCAAACAGTTTTAGATGATGGTTGGATAGCACAAGCTTTTAAAAAATACAAAGAAAGGAAAAAAATAGATGGTTTAGTTTTAGGTGGTTCTGATTTTGGTTCTTTAATAGGTAAAAATATGAAAAATCTTATTATAGAAAATACAGAACAATTTATTAAGGAAGCCAGAAAAGTAAAAAAAGTTCCAATAAAAACTAATAATGAAGCTTTAAAACATATTTTACAAGTAGAGAATCAAATATATGATTCTTATGAAATATTAGAAGAATATTTAGATTATGTTCCTGAAATAAAAACTAGTTTTCCTCAAAGTAATTTAGGTAATCAGTCTTTAACGGCATTTAAGATTATAAGTAGTAAAGTTCCTGTTTCTGTAATAAAGCTAGAACTAACTGGTTTTGACACACATATAAATCAATTAAACAATCATGGCAAATTACTTAAAGATTTATCTGATAGTATTTTAGCTTTAAAAAAAGCACTTTCTGAAGTTAATATGTGGAATAATACAACTATAATGACTTATTCTGAATTTGGCAGAAGAGCCTATCAAAATGGAAATAATGGAACAGATCATGGAACTGCCTCTGTTCATTTTATAACAGGAGGTCAAATAAAAGGTGGGGTATATGGTAAATATCCTTCATTAGATGATTTATTACAAGGTGATTTAAAATATAATATTGATTATAGGAGTTTATATTCTACTATAAGCAAAAAGTTATGGAATATATCACCAGATTTTTTAGTAAAATATCCTACTCTAGATATTTTTTAATAAAATAAAGTTATTTTACTATTTGAATCTAAAAATGCATAAGTAGCACGTTTATTAGTTTCTATAAGGCAGAGTATTTCTTCTTTTGAAGTATGAATTTTATTAAGTCGATTTTTTACTAAATCATAGATATAAATATCAAAATAACTAGCAATTAAAATTTGATTTTCATTTATAAATTTCATATCTTTTATATAACTTTCAAATTTTATTTTTTGGTTACTAAGTAGTGTATTATTAAAATTTTCAACCACATTAATATAAGTATTATTTTTTAAGGCTATTTTTAGTTTGTCTTGATTATTGTAATAGCAATAATTAGAATTTGCTTCATTATCTAGGAAAAAGATACTTATTTTATTTTTATTTATTATTAAAATAAGATAATCTTTTATACAATAATATTTATTATCAAAAGAAATAAGCCCGTCTAAATTATTATTATAAATATATTCTAGAATATTATCTTCGATATCTTCTTCAAGATAACATTCGATACTTTCTACTAATTCTCCAGTTAATTTATAGGTATTTAAGAAAAATAGTTCATTTACACTAGTTAGAGAAACTAAAGTATTATTTTTTATAGTTATTCCATAAGTATTATCGTCTATAAAATTAGAACTTTTTATAATTAAATCTTTAGAAAAATAGTTGTTTTTTATTAATATTTTTTCTTCAAAAAAATAATTGTGTAATCTAATAAAAATATTATTAGAATCATAAATAAAAGAAAAACAAGAGTAATTATGGTTTATTTCTTTATCCCAAATATAATATTCAAAATATCCTGTTAAATTTCCTCTTATTAAATTTAATTTATCATTTTCTACTCCAAAAATAATAAAGGTATCTCCAATAGAAATACTTTTCAAAACTTCTAATTTTTTATTTAAAATAAATTCTTTTTTCTCTTTTTTATTATATAAACTATCATTACTAATAAATCTATTTGCATCAGAATAAAGTAGTTTATCATTTACTAATAAATCTTTTAAATATATCAATTTTGAATTATCACCTTTTTTAGCTTTTTTACTAATTATTTCATAAAGAATATTTTTTACTGGTGAGTTTTTATATAATATTTCATTATTATTTTTACATATAGGTAAAATAACATTAAAAAAACTATCAATATTATTTTCTTTTACTTTATTAGTATAAATATTTTCTATTTCTTTAGATAAAGCTTTATTATCTTGATTATATATATATAAATATTCTTTCAAACAATCTTCTTGTTCATAAGATTTTTCCCAACCTTCTAATAAGATTTTTTTAGCTTTTTCTAAGTCATTTAATTTTTTATCAGTAATATAAGCTGGTAAAAGATAATAATTTCCATCTAAGTAACTTTTTATTACTTTTTCATAATAAAAATGTGCTTTTTCTTTATTATTTAATCTAATATATAAATCACCTGCTTTTTCAAAATAATTATCTTTTAGATATAATTCTATAGCTTCATCTAAAAAATTACCTTTTTCTAAGCAAGTGGCTGCCAAATAATTATTTTTTACATGATTTTTATATAAAAAAGCTGCATCTCTATAAAAACCGCCTTGCTCTAAAACATTTGCGGCTGAGTTAAAATTACCTAATAAATTAGCATAAATATAAGCCGCTCTTTTATAGTTTTTATTTTCTAGTTCTTTATTAATAATTTTCATATATTTTTCAAATAAAATGCTATAGTATTTATTAGTATTCCAAGTATTAAAAGAGTTCCCACTTATGTTAAAACTATTTGAATTAAATAATGGTATATTTTTAGTTAGTTTGGTTGAAAAACCTTTATTATCACCTCTATTTAAATAAGGTGAATTAAGTGATATAGCATATTTTAAAGCTTCATCTGGGTTAGTATCTAACATTTTTACCAATTTATTTAATTCTATATTTCTAGCTTCATCTATTTTATCTAACTTTATTTCTAGCCAATTTTCAAATTTTTCTAATAATTTTATTTTATTTTTATATGTAGCTTGATAGTTATTATTAGAAAAAGAAGCATAACTTTTATTTTTTTTAATTTGTTTTTTTATAAATAAATATAGTATATAAGCTAAAAATATGGCTAAAATTAATCCTATTACATTTTTTTCATTATAAGAAAAAGCTAACAAAGAAATACAAAGAATAGCATATAGAAGTATAGCTATAGTTGCAAAAAAAGTGTTACCTACTTTATATACTGCTGAAATAACATTATCTTTATTATAATTTTCTCCAATATTAATTAATAAAAAGAAAACCATTAATGAAACTATAATGTTTTTAAAAATTAAGTATGTTAGTAAAGATAAAATAGTTGCTAAAAAGTTTCTAAAAAAAAGTGGATGAGAAATATAATATTTAGTTCTTTTTACTAGGTAATATAAAATATTTAGAAAAAATAGTTTAATTTTTTCTTTTAAAAAAGCTGTTTTAGTTTCTTTCTTATTTATTTCTTGAATAGGTAAAGAACTTACAAACTCTTGAATAGAAGCAAAAATATCTTCTATTTTAGGTTGTTTTATTTCTAACTTTATTAATTTAGGTTTTTCTATTAGTCCATGTTTTGCTAAAGTCCAATTATTAGTATTTTCCTTTGCTAAAAATAATAACTCTTCTAAATTTATTTTTAAGCTTTCTTTTAAAGCTATTAGACCTATATCTGGAACAAAAGCATTATTATCATAAATTAAATTTTTATCAATAAAATTAGAATTTAATTTAGGGAAAATATCATAATTTAAAGGTATGTATAATTTTTCTGAAATTTTTTTAAAAGGTTTTAGTATTTTATCTAAGTTTATATTTTCAGTAGTTTTAAAAATAACAAAAAAATTTTCATTTATGTTATAGATGTCTAAATTTTTTGGAGAAATATTTAAGCTATTTATATAATAAAAAAGTTCTTTATGAGTTTTTATTTTTAAAAAAGCTCCTTTTACTTCTAAAATTTCGTTTTGTATATTTTTTAAGGATAATTTCATTAAAATATTATCCTATTTATAAAGCTTTGAATATATTTTTCATAAAATTCTTTGTCTGAAATCCTTTCATAAAGTTTAGTTTTTAAAAAATAATTAAAACCTGTTGTTTTTCCATCTGAAGACCAAGCAGAAATAGCTCCTTTTTTTAGAACTATACTTATATCTGGTATATTGGCATCAAAACTTTTTAGATGTAAAAAACCTCTAGTATCAATTATAGCAAAACTACCATCTTCCCATGTTGTTTTAAAAAACTTCGTATTTTTATTTCTAGTTAAAAATACTTCTTCAGTAGTTTTATGATAAGTTTTATGGTATTCAAACATATTACCTTGTTTTTTTAATAATAAATTTTCATTGTCTAATGTTATACAATAATTTGCTATACAAATTTTTTCATCTTCATTAATAAAAATAGTTTCAGGAAATTTTTTTATTTTATGATTTTTATTATTTATAAAATTACTAATAATAGTAAAACCTTGAAAAGTAATTAAATCTCTATATTTATCGTATATTTTCTCATTAACATAGTTTTTAAAAATAAGATTATTACTTAGAGTTTTATTTGTTTCTACAATAATAAAATCATTACAGTCTATAGTAAAAAAAGAATCACTATTAGTTTCAATATAGAATATATTATTATTAAAAGAAATATATCTAATAGTTATTTCAGAGAACTTATTACTAAAATCATGTTTAGTATAATTTTTATAAAAATCTAGCTTATATATTATAAAAAGATTATTTTCTTGATTATATACTAAGATATAAGTAAAATTATCATGATTAGCAAAATAATAATCACCATCTTCTATATAATTAATAATTTCATCTAATTCATTATGTATAGTTTTTATAAAAAATAAATGGTTATTATTTATTATTATTACTTCTTTTTCATTGAGATAAAAAGCATTTTTGTAAGAAATATCCATAGAATAATTTGGAATATATAAAGGAGGAAATTTTTCTTTAAAGAAAGCATGTCTATCATTTTTAATTTTATTATTTTGATTAAACAATAAATAATCTATATCTAAATTTATTTTTTTTATATTAGTTATATTATTATTTAATATTTGATATATTTCTAATTCACCTGTAATATCAACTGATAACAAGAAATTAAGGTATTTCTTTATCTCAGAAAAAATAGGATTATTAATATAAGTAGTTTTATTTTCATTATTAGTTATAAATATAAAATCATTATTTTTTATATAATTAGATTTTAAGATACTTTTTAGGGTTATTAGAGGGGATAAACCAATATCTAAATAACTTAAGGCTTCTATAATACCCTTTTTATTAGACATATCAACTTTATGAAAAGAATCTTCTCCTAATAAATAACAAACTGAATTATTATTATAGGCTATTGAAATAGCTGAAGAAATAGCAAATATTCTATTTACACCCCACATTTTTAGCGTGCTATCAATAAAAATAACCTTTGTATTTATATTATCAGCTGGAGGAGTTTCTTTTTTTATATATAAAAGCTCATTATTTACTAATCTTGCTGTAAATAAATCATTTTCATTAGCTAATTCACTTAATAATAATCTATCTAAACTACCTTTGTTACTTATATCAGAATATCCTTCAAAATCATAATTATCTATTTTTTTTAATTTTAAAGATAAATTTAAAAAATGTAAAAGTTGTTTAGCTAATTTACTTAGCCCAATAGTTTGAGAATCTTCTTCTAACTCTTCAAATAAAGTTTTTTTTGTTATTATTTCTTCTTCTTTATCAATCGTATTAATAGGTTCTTCATAAATACCTGTTTTTAGATAAAAAAGTAATTCATCTTCATTTTTAAATTTATCAAAAACACTTATTAGTTGTTCTAATGGTTCTAAATATTTTTCTAACGTTATAATTTTTTCATTATTACTTAAAAAATAATTTATTTTATCATTTTCTAGTTTTGTAGCTATATTTTTAAGTATTTTATTTTCATAATCACTGTAATAATCAATAAAAATTTCTTGGATTAGATAAGCTAATTTTTTATTTTTTACTAATTCTTTTGGTAATTTTGCAATTATATCTAAAATATAAAAACTTCTATTTATTTTATCTATAATAAGTAATTCTTTATCCAAAAAATATCTTGCTTTTATAAAATTAAAAATTTTTTTATACGAATCTTTTTTTTCGAACCAATTATCTTTAGTAGCCGATAATATTAGTAATATTGTGCTAAATGAAATATTAACTTCTAAATCATTAAATAAGTTTATTATTTCATCTCTATAAGCAATAGTTGTAGAATTAATCCATTCTATTACTTCAAAATTATCATTCCATCTCCAAAAATAATTAGGATAGGATTCGAGGTAATTTATTGTTACCTCAAATGATTCATCCATTTTATATAGTTTTTAGCTAATTATTTTTTTATTAATTTACCGGGTAAATTATTAGTGTAATTACCGTCTTTCATAATTATTTCTCCAGAAACTATAGTATATTTATACCCTTCTGCTTTTTGTATAAATCTTCTTCCATTTGCTGGTAAATCATGAACCATCTCAGGAGTTTTTAGAGATAATTTATCAAAATCTATAATATTAAGATCTGCTTTTAAGCCTACTTTTATTTCCCCTCTATCAAAAAGACCGTAAACACTTGCAGTATCTTTAGTTTGTATTTTTACTACTTGTTCTAGAGGTAATTTTTTACCTCTAGTTCTTTCTTTTGACCAATGTGTAAGCATAAAAGTTGGAATACTAGAATCACAAATCGCTCCACAATGAGCTCCTCCATCACCCAAACTTAAAAAAGCTTGAGAATGTTCAAACATCTCTATTAAATGATCTACATTTTTATTAGAGTAATTAAAAATAGGGAAATAAATAATTGCTCTACCGTTATTTTCCATTAAATAATCATAAGCAAACTCTGGACAACTTTTACCAGCTTTTTTAGCCAAATTAATAAAATTCATTTCATCTGAAGGCTCATAATCAGGATTATTTTCTAATTTATACATCTTATGAAAGCCTCTAGTGATAAAATTAGCAAAATCTCCCATATCTAATGGTTCTTCACTTAAAATTTGTTTTCTTATCTCAGGATCTTTTAATTTTTCTAATCTTTCAGGAAATGGTAAATGTGCTATTTTTTGATAAGTTGGATAACTTAAAAAAGGATGAGCTGTTCCTTCCCATGTCATAAGAACTCCAGATGGTCTACCTGCAATTTGAGCAAGTACTCTTAAGCCTTCTTTTTCTGTTTCTGAAGCTAATGCTAATAATTTTTTCCACATATCAGGAGCTTGATCTGTTTGTAATAAGTTAAAGGTTACAGTACAAGCATATTTTTCTGCCATTTTTTTCATCCAAGGAAATTCTTTATCCATATCTATATGGTTAGATGTCATTTGAAAAACTTTATATTTTTCTCCTTCTAAAGCTTTTCCTATTCCAAAAAGTTCGTTTTCATCTGCAAAAGTACCAGGAACCAATTCCCCTGATTTAGAACGATGTATCATAGTTCTTGAAGTAGAAAAACCTAAAGCTCCACTATCTAAACCTTCTTTTACTATTTCGTACATTTTTTTTATATCTTCTTCTGTTGCAGACTCATTTTTTGCTCCTCTTTCTCCCATAACATAATATCTTACAGGGCCATGAGGTACTAAAACCGCAAAATCTACAGCTGTTTTTTTATTTTCTATAGATTTTATATATTCTGGAAAAGATTCCCATTCCCATTGAATTCCTTCAACCATAGCAGAACCTGGTATATCTTCTACTCCTTCCATTAGGTCTATTAACCAATCATGTTTTTCAGGTTTTACAGGAGCAAAACCTACTCCACAGTTACCCATAACTACTGTTGTTACACCATGCCAACTAGATGGAGATAAATATGGATCCCATGTTACTTGTGCATCATAATGAGTGTGTATATCTACCCAACCAGGTGTTACAATAAAATTACTAGCATCTATTATTTCTTTAGCTTCATCTAAGTTTTCGCCAATATATTCAATTTTCCCATTTTTTATGGAGATATTAGCAGTAAAAGGTGCTCCCCCATTTCCATCATATATTTTCCCATTCTTTATAACTAAATCCATCATTAGATTATAATTCTCCCATTTGAACAAAATTAATATTGTTTTCTGAAAAATATGTATAGTTTGGCTTAGAGTTTACTTTTACTTTTGGATTAAAAGCAACTAAAGTGTAGTTAGATAAAATTTCTCCTTGATTATTTATAAATACACCTATTTGCATATCAGCATATTTTCTTTCACCTAAAACAACTTTATTTGCATGACTTTCAAAAAAGAAACCTTGTAACTCTCCATTATTATGAATTGCATAAATAAAAACATCATCTTCTGATATAGTAGTTTTTTGAGGTCTATAGACCATTTTTAAAGTATTTTTTAGATTTTCTGTAAAATCTTCAAAGCTTCTTAGCAATAGTTCTGGTGGTAAACCTTGTATTAATTCAAACTCTATTCCAGTTGATTTTTTTGATAATTTTAAAGGAATTTCTTTTTTTACTTTAAATTTTTCTGTATTAGTTAAAGGTCCAGAATAGTTTAAAGAATAAGCTTTAGAATTTTCAGAATAAAGTGCTTTTATTTCTACATTAACAGCATCTGTTGTTTTTGGTGTCCCAATATAACTTAAAATATAAGCATCTTTGTTATCATAAGTTAATTTTAAACCTATAGGATTATCTGGTATATCAAAAAATTCTACTCCTCTTCTTTTACTTTCTTTATCTGACATTTCCTGAGCTTCTTTTTTAGTTAGATTTTTAATTTCAATTGGAATATTTTCTGGTTTTATAAAAGAGCTACTTTCTTTTTTTATTTTTTTATTAGCTAAAATTGAACTTTCATCAATTTTGCTATCTATATAGTTTTGGTTATTGCAAGCTGTTAAAGTTGTTACGACTGATAAAAAGGCAATTATCAATTTTATACTTTTTTTATACATATTTTACTCCTAATTATTTAGAGCTTAAAATTTTTATTTAACGCTTAGAAGTATTTTTTTATACTTCAAAATAGATATTTTTTTAGGATTATCTGCTTCAAACAAATAATCCTAAAAATTAAAATTCTAAAAAACGGTAAAACTAATTAAAATTCTACAGAAGAACTTACACCATAACCAGTAGATAAAATATCTTTAGGATCTGATGCAAATAAAATTTTAGAACTTTGGTCAAAGTAAAAACTTAAACCTGGTATATATGGATTATCTATGGTTACACTAATATTCAAACCTGCTGTTTGTTCTAAGTTTGGATAACCTTCATAAATACCATCATCTTTTACGGTTAAAGGTTCTTGTAACGCTACTGTAACAACAGGTAATGTTAAACTACCTAATTTATCAGGAGTTTTTAAGAAACCACCAACAATAACGCTTTTAATAGAATCATTTTGATATTTTGCAGAACCACCAAGTTCTAAACTTCCTAATTTTATATTTAAAACACCAGAAGCTGCTTTAAAGCTAAATTCATCTGCTACAGAACGAAAACTTACTTGACCACCTAAACCAAAATTATCTGTTTTTAAATCTGCAATAATAGTTTCATTGTGTATTGAATCTTTAACAACATCACCAATAAAAACAGATTGATCTGCATCTGCTACAGCTTTTATTTTTAAAGCTCCAAAATCTAATTTACCTTGAGCTAAAAATAAAGTAGGTGTTGCAGCTAAAGCAGCACTTAAAGCTCCACTACTACCTTCTACACCAGCAACAACAGTTTTACCACCTCTAATACCTCTGTTTTTACCACCTAAGTTAGGGTTAGCATTCCATACAGAAGAACCATAAGGATATAAACTACCTACAGAAGTACCTGCAGAAACTAAATTATTTGCACCCATATAACCAAATTTTACTATAGGATTAAAAATTACTCCCTTTGGTGCATAGTTAAACCAAGCTTGTGCATAACCTAAAGAAGCTGCTTCTTCAGTAACTTTTTTAGATTGACCATTATCATCTTTTTTAGTTTCTTTACTACTAAATTTACCTTCATATTTTGCAGAAATAGATGAGGCATCATCTACAGTAATTTTTGTGCTAAGAGTGTAATTTCCATAATACTCTGGTCTAAAAGTATCCTCTAAAGTATCATCAAAGCCTACATCTAATCCTCCACTAAATTTTACTTTACCAAAATCTTGTTTAACTTTATTTAATTCGTCTTCTAATTTTTTTAATTTTGCATCTTTATCTGCATTAGCAAATTTTAGAGCATCAATTTCTCTTCTAAATTCATCTCTTAAATCTTTTATTAATTTTAAATCCTCTGATGACATAGTATTAGATTGAATAACTACTTGTTTTGGTTCATCTGGAGTTTTTTGTATAATAACAGGTTGAGGAGTTTTACCTAAGGCTTCTTCCATTTTTAACATTACTTTGTATAATGCAGCAGCAGCTTCATAACGGCTAAAAGTTCTAGTCCCTCTGAATGTTCCATCTGGGAAACCACTCATAACGTCATATTTGTCAACAAGTTCTTTTATTGCTTTATATGCCCAATGATCCGCTCTTAAATCTTTAAAATCTTCAGTTTTTGCAAAAGATGAATTTGTAAGAATTGGGGAAGAAATTAATGAAACACCTAAGATTGCTGATAATATAAGTTTATGAGCTTTGTTATTTTTCATAGTCTATTCCTTACTATAATTACTTTGAGAATATTGATATATTTTAACTGACTATTAAAACACTTGCAATATATTTAAAAATAAAAAGTGATAAGTAATTAACTTAAGTTGATAATATCAAAAAAATTATTTTTTATTTTTTATAAACAATTTCTAAATACAATTTAATTCTAATAACTTATTTTTTACTTCATCAAAACCTATTGTATGAAAAGCCTTTAACCCATTTTCCAAAGCATGATCTACATTTATTTTACTATCATCAAAATATAAAATTTCATGTGCTTTTACATTTAAATCTTTTATGACATATTGAAAAATTTCTTTTTCTGGTTTTACATAGCCAATTTGATAAGATAAAAAAGGTTTTTTTAGGTATTTTTTTACAAAATCACATTCAGCCATTATTTCCCAGTGTACAGCTGTAATATTAGATAAAAAGTAAATATCATAATTATTATATAGTTCTTCAAATACTTCATCTACTCCTTCGAAAGGGCCTATTACAAGGCTTTTAAAAATAGCTGTAAATTTATCAAAATCTAATGTTAAGTTAAATTCTATACACATTCTTTGATAAAAATCTTCAAAAGTTATTTTATTAGCCTCAAATAACTTTACGGATTTTGATAAAAGCCATTTTTTAAAAAGTTCTTCAAAATTTTTTTCTTTAGAGTTTAAAAGCTTGGATATAGCATTTTCAAAATCTAATTTAAAAATTACTCCACCCAAATCAAATACTATCTTTTTTTTCATTTTTTTTCCTAATTTAAATTTATTTTTCTGATGCTCTAAGTTGATAAAGTGAATTAGTAGCTACTTTATCATTTTTATCTAAACCTTCAAGTATTTCTACATAAGCTTGATTTTCCAGACCTGTTTTTATTTCTTTTTTATAAAAATTCTCAGTATCTTTTAATATATAAACAAATTTTTTACCTAACTCATCCAAAACAGAATCTTTTTTAATAGATAATAATTTATTATTTTGTTTATTATTGATATCTAAAGCTATATTAGCAATCATGTTTTCTTTAAATCTACCCTCTTTATTATCAATTTCAAAAAATATATGAATAGTTCTTTTATCTTCTTCTATATCTGTTGCAACACTTAAAAATTTATTTTTCTCTCCATCTATTTTAAACAAATCTTTATAAGAAGGTGTTTTAAAGGTTCCTGTTTTTATTTCTTTTATTTTTTCCATAAAACCTTCAAAAACTTCTGCTTGCAATAACATTTTTTCATTATTCACTATAGTTACTAAAATTTTATTTTCTTCTACTTGAGAATTAGATATAGTAGATATTTTAGTTATTTTTCCTTCTATGGGAGCTTTAATTTCTATTTTATCATTGACTTTTATATTAGAATTTTTTACTTCATTTAATTGCTTATTACTAAATATTAATTCTTTTTCTGATAAAAGAGTTTGAAGTTCTAAATCTTTTATTTTTTTAGTATTTTCAGAACTAATAAAATAATTTTTTTCTTTTTCTAGGGTTTCAATTTCTAATTTTTTATTATTCAGCTTATTTTCGGTATCTTGAAAGTCTCTTAAACTGATATTTCCAGATTTATATAAAGGTTCAGCTCTTTTAAATTCTTTTTCTATTAGAGATAAGTTAGATTTTTCTTGTTCTATTTTTAGATCAAATTGCTTATTTTTATTTTCAAATTCATTTTTGGCTCTTTTATATTCATTTTTTAAATTTTTTAGGGTGTTTTCAATTTCTTTAATTTTTGAATTAATTTCAATTTCTTTAATTTTTAGATTAAGTTCAGTATTTTTTATATCTACTTCATCTTTCAAAGGAACTTTTTTTATTATAAAACCTAATATTTCATCTTTTTTAATTTCTTGACCTAATTTTAAATCTTTTAAAGTTAAATATCCTGAAAATGGGGCTATTATTTCAGCTTTATTTTTAGCTGTATTTTTTAAAACCCCCATAATATTTAAATTTTGCTTTAATTCTCTTTCTTGTGGGTATTCTATTTCCATATTAAGCATTTTTTGTATTTTTAAAGGAACTATTATTTCATTGTTAGCTCCTGAAGTATTTGAAAATGATAATCTTTTATTGGGTTTTAATTTAGTTGGTATAGATTGATGAACTAAAAAAATACAGGATAAAATTAACAAAAAAAATAAGGAATTAAAAGCTAATTTTTGTTTTCCATTAGTTTTTGAATTGTATATAGATATAACTAAAATAATAAAAACTAAAATTAAAATAAAATCTATAGTATAAGGAATATAATTAGTTTTTAATTTTATAATATTAATAGGTATTTCTACATTTAGTTTTATGTTATCTTCAGTAATACCGCTTAAAATAATATTATTAATTCCAAAATTATCTATTTGTGTTTCAAAGGTATAAATATTTTCTTTTTCAGAAAAATTTATTTCTTTATTAGCTATTTTAAGGCTAAAATTTTTCAATTTTTTATTATCATTATTAAAAAAACTATCTTCTATTATTTCTTTAATAGATAAATTAAACTTAACAGGTTCATTTTGAAAAATTTCTTTGGGTTCATGTTCTAGTGTAATTTTATATTCATTATTTTCGGCTTTAATTATTTTTTCTATAGTATTTTTTTCTGAAACAACAATATTTTTCTTAGCTTCCAATTCATCTTCATGAACATGATCTTCTCCACCATGAGAAAAAGCATTTACACTTATAAAAAAAGTGCTAAAAAAAATAAATAGGGTATTTAATAGTATTTTTTTCATATTAGAAATATATCAAATTTTTTTAAAAGCATTGCAAAAAGATAAAATAATATACAAGTTAAAAGGATTGAAATAATTAAACTAAGCCAAAAACCATATTTATCATATAAAAAAGGAAAAACTAAAAACATGGGTAAAGTAGGAATCACATACCAAAATGTATAATAAGCATGATTTTTTATTTTAGTTGCTGGTTGATTTTCAATATAAAGCCATATAAGTGTAATGGTTGTTACCAAAGGTAAAGAGCTTATTATAGCTCCTATTTTATCAGATCTTTTTGCTACTTCAGATACAATTACTATTATAGAAGCAGTAAGAAAATATTTAAATATTATGTATGTCATAAAAAAGTTTTCCGAGTAGAACTTTGTTTTTAATAAATAGAACCTCAAAATTATATTCTGAGGTTTTATTTACTTTCTTAATGTTTATGTGGTTTTCCCCATAAAGCTTGCATTATTTCTATATCCATTTTTATATATTTTGTGATTTTCTTTTCTAAGTCTGTTTTTCCAAATTTAGAAATATCTTTATGATGATCCGCTCCTTTAAAAGAATCTAAAAAACCTTTTACTTTATCAGTATTTTTTATTAATAAAACTTCTTCTATAGCTAAATTTTTATCATATACCAAAGAAAATTCTATATCATCAACTTTTACTAAAGTTGCCGCACCTAATTGTGTTTTTTTACCTTTTTTAGTCCCTGTTGCTATAAAAGTATGAAAGTATTCATCTGGAGTTAATGAGGTTTCTTTTTTTATATCTTCTATTTGTTCTTTAGATAAAGCTCTATGAACCAAATCTACGGTTCCTTTTTTGAAATAATTTTTTACTTGTGTTGGAACCCCTTTCATGTGTTTTTCGCCATGTTCTTTAGCTTTTTTTTCATCTATAGCTTGATGGTTATGCTCATCATGATTATGGCTTTCATTTGCAAAAACAGTATTTACTTGAAAAACAAGTAATAAACTTAATAGTATTTTTTTCATAAATTCACCTTAAATTAAAAATATTACTAGAAATTATATCAAACTAAAAATATAGTAAGTAGTAATATTAAAAAAAATAAAAGCTACCTCTTTTGGGTAGCTAGGTGAAAGTATTAAGTTTATTTACTTTGATTTGGAATTAAAAATCTGCACTTATTCTAAAAACTCCATTAGAGCTTTGAATTTCCCATTCTAAACGACCAAATCTATTTTCTAAAGTCATTCTACTTACAGGGAAATTTTTTAAGCCTTGAGTTTTTGCTTTTTGAATCGCTTTATCGCTATCAACTCTTACATTATACTCATCAAAACGAGAACCAAAAAATGAATTTGGATATTCTTGACCAAACATATTTTCTACTTTATAAGCTGTATTTTTGAAAGGAGATTTAAAGTAATAAACCCAATTTGAATCTCCTGTTTCTGAAATCCAGTAACCTTCTATTTTTACTAGTTCAGCACTGGTATCCCATCTTCTAGCGGTACTTTGAGCAAAAAAGATATCTCTTTTAGCTGTTCCAAAACGGCTTTTTTCTTTTGAGTCTTTAGCTTGTGCTTGAACATCATTATTTAAATCTTGTAATTCAGGTAATGTATTTGAAGTTTGGCAACTAAAAAGTCCAAATAACAAAAAAGATATTAAAGCTATTTTTTTCATATTTATTTAAAGAGATAAAATTAAAATTTTTTAGATACTAATATCATAACTCAAAAACTATATGTTTGGCAATTATTTTTTTATATTTTATATCCATTTTTTATATTAAATCTGTTCCTATATAAAAAATTAAATGCTATTTGGCATAAACTCTTTATATTTTATGGACAGCCATATAATTCTTCGTGATAACCTCTAACAAAACTATTAGAAAAAGTTCCTCCTCCTGTATATTCTTGTCTAATTTCAAAAAATAAGCCTTTACAAAAACCATGATCATCTGAATTATTTTTTACCCACATTTGACCAGTTCTATATTTGTATAAAATAATACCTAAATCATTTTTTACAATTGTCCAACCTTCGCTATTAAAACCTATTTTATGTATTTTTAAAGCGGAGGCATTTTTAAGATATTTTTTCATAACATTTTCTGAACTACTATCTCTATATTTGAATAAGTCTGAACTCATTTTTAATAGAGGTAATTTATTTTTAGCTACTTCTTTTAGCTCATCTAAAGCTTTATTCATAGTTTCCACAGCTTCTTTATCGGTATTCCAACCTTTTTGTGTTTCTATATATTCTTTTCTAGCTTTATCAGAAAGAGCTCTAAAAATCCATTCATAACTAGCACTATCATATAAACCATCTTTACCACCAGAAAAATTTTCTGTTTTAGATTTAGTTTTTTCTATTTCTTTAACATAAAAGCTTACTATTTTAGATTTTTCAGGGTTTTTTACAGTAGATAAGCAATTTAAATATTCCTCTGAATCTTTAGCTATAGTTTTCCAGATGGCTGGGTTGCTATCATAAGATAAAAAAGTATTAGGTAAATCTGGAAATTCTTGTAATACAGTGTTTAATTCTTCTAAATTTTTTTTTTGTTCTTCAAGTTCTTGTTTATCCTTTATATAAAAAGTAGGCCAAGTTTTTCTTCCAGTAACTATCTCTAGTTTAACTTTATATTTTTTAGCTAAACATAATAAATAAGGGGTTACATATTTTTTGTATTTACCAGCCTTAGTATTAAACTCTTTTATACTAAAATATTTATAAACCGAATTTGCTTTGTACCAGGTTAAGCTATTTCTTTTGTTTTTTATTTCCCATTCTGTAATATCTTTTGGACCAACTAAATATAAGCCATCTTTTTTATCAAAAATTTTTACTTCTTTTAGATTCATATTTTTATCTACAGCTATAGCTAAATCATTTATATTTAGGTTCTCCGAAAAATCAGCAGAGGCTCTGGGGTTAAATTCTGGAGAATTTTCTGAATTAGCTAAAACCCCTATGGGTAAAAAGGTAATTGTGGAAATTAGAGTTGTTAAAAAAAGTTTTTTCATATAAATAAATTTCTAAATATTTTGTTATTACATACATACATATTTAAATATTATATAGCTAATCTGATATTTTTGATATAAATTGCTGAACAGTTATATTTAACAGTTGGTTACAACCAACTGTTTGTAACCAACTGTTTAAATTACTGCTTTTGTATCTCTTTAAACCAATCTGAATCATAATCTTCCATTAGTATTTTTAAATTTTTCCAAGCAACTTTTTCTGTACCATCTATACCTCTTCTTAACCAACAACCGATTATTGTATAATCTTCATAGTCTCTTGGCTCAGATTTTATATCGAGTTTTATATTTTCTGCAAAATTAGCTGTAAAATCTGTTCCTGAATAAGGATCTTTTTTTAGTGATTCTTTATATTCTTCAACTTTTTTAGAAAAATCACCTCTTTTTTGTAAGCCAATATAAGCTCTAGTATATTCTCTTAGTTCTTTTTTTAAAAAATAATCATAAAATTCTTGATTTTTTATTCCTAAAGTAGTTTTATCTGGTTTTTCATAAAAATTATTAAATACCCATTCTATCATTTTAGGGTTAAAATAATTTACCATTTCTTTTTCATTATATTCTTTAGTAAAAGCTTTTATACCAGAAAGTTTTTCTAAATGCTTGTAAATAGGATCATTGTAGTCAATTTTATAATCTTTTTCTATGAGTAACTGAATAGCTCTATTTAACAAATAAGGAAAATAGCTTTGTGTTAAGCTTCCGCATAATTTATCTTCTTTTATATTAAAAGTTTTTTGGTCTTGATAACAATATGAAAAATTTTCTTTAGAAAAAATATTTGCTTTTATAAACTCAATATCTTTTGCTTGTAATTTAGTATTAGCAAAAGAGTAGCTTTGAAAAATTAGAGCACTACTTATGATAGTTAAAGTAATATTTCTTTTCATGTTACCTCCATTGTCTGATCTAAGATTTTATTATGATCAAAAAGATTATACTTGATTTAATATACTATTTTATAGCTATTTTTATATAAATAAAACATAAATATAAACATAAAAAATAGCTTACTGGTATTAAACTTCAACGGATATTTTAATTTTATTAATTAGATTTATGAAATTTTTAAGATTTAATATAACGATTTAAAAACACTAATATATAATTTAGTTTGTAATAAATTTAAGTCATAAAATAATAAAAAATAAAATAATAAAAATGAGTCAAGTAAATAGCTTAGAAATAGAAAAAAAAAGTGATATAAAAAAAGGTAAACAAGGTATTTTATTAATAAATTTAGGAACGCCTGATAATTGCACTACATCTGATATAAGAAAATATTTAGCTGAATTTTTATGGGATTATAGAGTTATAGATATAAACACTATTGGTAGGTTTTTATTATTAAATTTAATTATTTTACCAACAAGACCTCAAAAAATACTACCTTCTTATAAACAAATATGGCTTAAAGAAGGTTCACCGTTACTTGTTTATAGTAAAAATGTTTTAAAGTTAATGAAAGAAAAACTTAGTGATGATTATTATGTAGATTTAGGTATGCGTTATGGTAATCCATCTATTAATGCAGCTTTAGAAAGAATGAAAGCTGAAGGAGTTAGTTCTATAAAAGTTATACCTCTTTATCCTCAATATGCATCTGCTTCTAATGCTTCAACTATAGAAAAAGTTATGGAAGAGCTAAAAACTTGGCAAAATATTCCTTCAGTAAATTTTATAAGTTATTTTTATGATAATCCTAAATTTATACAAGCTTTTGCTGATATAGGAAAAAAATATTTAGAAAAAGAAACTTATGATCATATACTTTTTAGTTTTCATGGTATTCCTGAAAGACAAATATCTAAAGGAGATAATTTTAACTCTTGTAATTTTTCTTCTTGTTGTGAAAAAATTACTAGTAAAAATCAATTTTGTTATAGAGCTCAATGTTTCCAAACAGCATATTTAATCGCAGAAAAGTTAGGTTTATCTAAAGATAAGTTTAGTATTTCTTTTCAATCTAGGTTAGGTAAAACTCCTTGGATTAAGCCTTATACGGATGTTTTTTTAGAAGATTTTGCTAAAAAAGGTGGAAAGAAAATTTTAGTTTTTGCTCCTTCATTTGTTAGTGATTGTTTAGAAACAGTATATGAAATTGGACATGAATATAATGAGCTAGTAAAAAAATTTGGTGGCGAAAAAGTTCAACTAGTTGAATCTTTAAATGATCATCCTTTATGGATCGAAGCTTTAGAAGATATTATTTTAAATAGTAAATACTAATAAATATGAAAAAAATATTATTAGCTACAAAAAATAAAAATAAAGTTTTAGAATTAGAAAGATTATTTATAAATACAAATATAAAAGTTTTATCTTTAAATGATGTAGATATTCCAGATGTTATAGAAGATCAAGATAGCTTTGAAGGTAATGCATTAAAAAAAGCTCACGAAATATATATAAATACAGGCATGTTATCTTTAGCAGATGATTCTGGTTTAGAAGTAGATTATTTAAATGGAGCACCAGGTATTTATTCAGCAAGATTTTATAGTGAAAATGCATCTCATGAAGAAAATAACAGGAAATTATTAGAATTAATGAAAAATGTTCCTTATGAAAAAAGAAATGCTAGGTTTAGATGTTCATTAGCTTTAGTTGGTGAAAATATAAAAAAAATAACAAATGGTGTTGCTGAAGGGTATATTTTAACAGAATATAAGGGTAATAATGGTTTTGGTTATGATCCTTTATTTTTTTATACTAAATTAAATAAAACTTTTGCAGAAATGACTAAAGAAGAAAAAAATAAAGTTAGTCATAGAGCTTTAGCTTTTAAAGAAATGATAGCTTATATAATTAATAATTTACATTAAAGGTAATTATGTTTAAACTTGGTATATTAATAACTACAATCATAATAATAGGCTTTATATACTGGTCTGGTCTATCAATTAACCATATTGTAATACTTTCTATGTTTTTGATGTCTATTATTTTTGGAGCTTTAGTTATAGCTGATAATGGAGAAGGTAAAAGCTCTGAATATGATGAAGTTGCAAAACCAGCAAAAATAAAAAAAAATAAGGAGTCTTAAGTATTTATGGATAATATAAGAGATTTATTAGATTTGGTATCTGCTTCAATTAAAGAGATTTTAGAAGAAAAATTAGAAGCTAAGTTTTCATTGGGTAAAATTAAAACTATAGAAACTAATAAACTTATAAGTGATATTTGCTTCAATTTTACTATTGTTAGAAAAGATAAAAAACAAGAACTTTTTTATTTTTTAGATAGAAAAATAATGCTAAATTTGATAAAACATTTTTCTGAACAATTAAATAATCTAGATTTTAATACTGATTTTTTATTAAGCGTTATTCAAGAATTTAATATCTTTTTATTCGATCAGAAACTAAATAATTTTATTATAAAGAAAAAAACTATTGATAAAAGCGATGAATATCAATTCTTAAAAATATCAATTCTAAAAGGACATGAGCATATAATATCAGAACAAAATATTATTTTTAAATCTTACTTTTTATCATCTAATAAAGGAGATTTTATTGTTGCAATACCTTTAGAATATCAGAAAAATACAGAAAAAAAAGAAATAAAACAATCTATAAAAGATCAATCACAAGCTGTATTATCTGCTGTACAAATGATTGAGATGAAAAAAAATATACTTACTTCTATTAATGAAATAAAAGATTTAAGAGGTGATGGAGATTTTTTACTTAGAAAAGCGAAAATTATCAATGATTTAACTAATACATTATTCGAAATTACAAAAGAAGAAAATAAATAAAATATGGCTAATAAAAAAATTAAAAACCAACTAAATATAAAAGGTAAATATTATGTAGATAAAAATTGTATTGCTTGCGATAATTGTACTGGAATTGCAAATGATTTTTTTAAAATGAATGATTTAGAAGGTTTTGCTTATGTTATAAAACAACCTACTTCAAAAGTAGAAGAAAATCTTTGTGAATCTGCAAGAGAATCTTGTCCTGTAGATGCAATAGGAAATGATGGATAAAACAATTGCTATTATTAATCCAAAATCTGCTGGAGGCAAAACTAGTGCTAAACTAGATTTTTTAAAAAAGAAATTAAAACAAATTCCTAACTTAGAAATAAAATTAACAGAATATTCAAAACACGCTAAAGAAATAACTAATAAAGCCATAAAAGATGGTTTTAATCATATAATTGCAATTGGAGGAGATGGTACTTTTAATGAAGTATTAAATGGTTTTTTTGAAAAAGACACTCTAATTAATCCAGACGTTGTATTATCTTTTGTTCCATCAGGAACTGGCTCTGATTTTATAAAAACACTTGAAGTTCCTAATAATATAGATTTAGCTATTAAGAAAATATTAGAGAAAAATATACAAAAAATAGATATTGGTAAAATTACTTTTGATGACGGAAATATAGAATATTTTTTAAATGCAGCAGAAGTTGGGATGGGAGCTGAAATAGTAGATAGAGTAAATAAATCATCAAAAAAATATGGTGGAACAATTACTTTTTTTTATCATACATTATTAACGGCTTTAAAGTATAAAAATAATGATATTAGTATTATTTTTGATAATGACTCAGAACAAAAAATAAATATTAATAATCTTATAATAGGAAATGGAAAGTTTATTGGAGGTGGAATGAAAGTTTTGCCTGATGCTAATTTATTTGATAATTTTTTTGATATAATGATAATTAAAGAACTTAATATAGTAAGTTTTTTTAAAGCTTTTTTAAAGGTTTATTTTACTATTAATTTAAAAAATAATAAACTAGAGTTTAGGAGAGCTAAAAAAATAATAATTACATCCTCAAAATCTTTAAAAGTAGAGTCAGATGGAGAGTTAAAAGGTTTAACAAATGTATTTTTTGAAGTAATACCTAATCAACTATCTATTTGTTAATTAATTGTTTTCTTACTCAGTATAAATAATTATTAAATAAGATAATTAAGGTTTATAGCACATTGATAGTTAATTGACTTTTAAGATATAATCTTTATATAAAGTTTATGTTTCAATCATAATAAAGGGAACGGGAATGAATATAGGATATAAAATATTAGTAGTTGAAGATAGTACTATTTTCCGGAAACTTGTTACTAATTTTTTATCAGATAAGGGATTTTTAGTTACTTCTGTTTCTTCTGCAATAGAAGCTACTAATCTTTTATCTAATGAAAAATTTCATCTTATTATAACAGATATGAATATGCCAGAAATGAGTGGTTTTGATTTACTTATTTGGCTAAAAAAACACAATATAAAATCTAAAGTTATAGTTGTAACAGCAACTGAATCTGATGAGTTAAGAGAAAAATTTATGGATTATGGTGCTGTAAAATATATAACAAAACCTGTTAACTTTGAATCTCTTTTAGATCTTATTCATTCTATTGATAAAAAAGGTTTTACTAGTAATATCAATAATATTGAGATTTTTGATTATATAAAAATAGCTGCTATTTCTAAACAAAATAAATTAATTTCTATAACAGCTCCGTTAGAAAAAGAAAAAGGTTATATGTATTTTAAAAATGGAGAGTTAGTTCATTGCGAATATAAAAATGAAACAGGTTTTGATGCTTTTTATAAAATGATCTCTTTAAAAGGTGGGAGTATTGATGATGAGTTTTGGATAGAACCAGAAGAAATTAGTATAAAAATACCATTTGAAAATTTAATCCTAACGTCTGCAAAAATATTAGATGAAAATAAAAATGAAGACACTAAAAATAAAGAATATAAAGTTCTTTTATTAGATGATTCTATTATTGTAAGAAAAGTAATAAAAAATTTCTTAGAAAAAAAAGGAGTTAAAGTAACAGAAGTAGAATCTGCTATAAAAGCTACAAAAATATTAGAAAATGAAAATTTTAATATAATATTTTCAGATATAGAAAGAGCTAATGATATAAATTCTTTTGAATTTTTATCTTGGCTTAAAAATAATAAAGTAGAAAGTAAAGTTGTGATGATAACAGCAAATACTTCTAATGAGTTTAAAGAAATGGTTGAAAATTTGGGTGCTTTAAAATATTATAATAAAACTAATAATCTAAATGATATTTATAATTATATTCAAGAAGATACAACTTCTGGATTTAAAGGAAAAATAAGTGAAATAAATATTTTTGACTATTTACAAATTGCGACTCTTTCAGGTAAAAATAGAAAATTAGTTATATCTTCAGCTGTATCTGATGATAAGGGCTATATTTATATAAAAGATAAAAAAATTATTAATGTTGAATATAAGAACTATGAACCTGAAGATGCTATTCATAAAATATTTTGTATGCCTTTTGGGGTAATAAATGAAGAAGAGTTAGATTCTAATGTTACAGAAAAAATAAAAACAGATTCTTTTAAACTTTTTATGAGTGTAATAAAAAAATTAGAAGAAACCAAAACTAAAATAGGTTTTTCAACTGTTGAAGATGAATATATAGAAAAATTAGAAAATAAAATTAGTAAAGTTGAAAAAGTACTAGGTAAATAGTTACAAAATCTCATAGTTAATTAATATAATAAGTTTTTTTAAGTTATATTATGTTTTTAAAAGCGTAATACTATAATAGTTTTATTGTCTATAATTTTTTAGGTATGTTACATGAAAAAACTTGTTAGTCTTTTTACCTTATCAGTATTTTCTATAAGTGTTCTTGCTTGTCAAAACTCTCAAAATATCAATAACTTAGAAAAAAATACCGAAATTCAAAGTAGTATAAAAAAAGACTCAGCTTATCCATTTGATTCTAAATCAGATTATTATCCTCTATATGAAGGTTCAAGTTGGAAATATGAAGTTTTTGATAAAAGCAAAAAAAGTATTGGACTTACAACTAGAACAATTAATTCAAATAACTCTGATAGTATAGAATTTGATAAAAAAAATAATTATTTTATTGTATCAAATAAAAGAGAGCAAAATTTTACTACTAATGAAAAAACAGAATTTGAACAGATAAGAAGAAAAGGAAATCAATTGGCTTTTGGTAAATATGATAGCCCTGTTTATTACCCAAGTAATGAAAAATCATCTAAAGCTTTTAACCCAAATGATTTTAGACCTTTCATAGATTTTTCTAAAAATAATAAAACAGAAACTATAAAAGTAAAAGCAGGAACCTTTGAATGTATAAAAGCTGAGTTTACTATTAATTTAGATGCTTATACTATTTGGTATGCAAAAAATATAGGTGAAGTAAAAAGAATAAGAGAATCCAATTATACATCTTATTATAGTTATGAATTAAGTGAATATAATCAAGGAGCTAAAAACTTTGTTATAAAAAAAGAGGCTTTAGATTTTAATTCTTTACCTGATATTATAAAAACAAAAGCTGAGTTAGCTAAAAAAGAATATTTAAAAATGAATAATTTACCAGAAAAATTATTTGATTCTTCTTCATTCTTAGGTTTTATCTCAACTAATGTGAGTCATGACAATTTAAAAAATTTATATGATATTTCTTTTATAAGTAAAAGTTTAACAAAAAAAGATAATGTTAGATTATTAGTATCTTTTGATCATGAAGCTAACATAAAAAATATGTCAACACTTAATGAAAATAATGAAAAATCAACTTATAATGGAAGTGTAGTAGATAAAATCCCTACTTTACTCTAAGTATTAACTTTACTTTTTAAAACAGAAAGTAAAATATCAGCTTTACTTTCTGTTTCGTTCCATTCTTTTTCCGGTATAGAATCTTCTACAATACCATTACCTAAATACAAATAAGCATTATCTTTTAATAATTGCATACATCTCAAATTTACATAAAGTGAGGTAGTATTATCTATATTTAATTTTCCTAAAAAACCTGTGTAATATTCCCTTTTATGTTTTTCATTTTTTAATATAAAATCCATTGCTTTATTTTTAGATAAACCGCATACAGCAGGAGTTGGATGAAAATCTAAAATTAAATTATTTAAATTAGTTTTGTTTTGTAATTCTCCACTAAATTTTGTAATTATATGAACTACACTACCTGCTATTAAATTTGTCGTTGGTTCAATTTTATAAGTAATATTATATTTATCAAATACATTTTTTATATAATCAATTACATATTGATGCTCATTTATTTCTTTATTTTCCCAATAAATTTCTTTATTTTTAGAATTAAATTTTTGAGTTCCTGCAACTGCCATAGTATTAATTCTTTTATTATTAATATCTAATAAAGTTTCTGGAGTAGCTCCTATCCATGTTCCAACATTAGGGATACAAACTAAAGAAATAAAAGCATTAGTGTATTTTTTTGTTAGCTTATTAAATAATTCAATAGAATCAAAATTATCATCTAATTTTACCTTTAAAGTTCTGGAAGCTATAATTTTGTCAGTATTATTTTGTTTTATATCAGTAACTATTTTTTCAACCAAATCACAAAAATCCTGTTTGGAATAATTAGGAATAAGTTTTTCTTGATAAAAAAAGTTATTTTTGTAACTTAGAGAAACTTCTTGATTATAATATTCATATTTTTTTAAAATATCATTATCGTTATTTAAAAGTAATAGAGTATTATTTTCTATTTTAAAATCAAAAGGAATTAAAAAAGTATCATTTTTTTCAACATCAAAAGGAGCAAAAATAAAACCTTTATCATTGTTATAATCAATATTATTTTTCTTTAGATTATTATTGGAGCAAGCTACTAAAACAGGCTCTTTATAAGCTTCTTTATAAGCAACTACAGGCATATTATTAGCTATGCAAAAGTTAAAAAAATTTTTAAAATTATCCATAATTATTTATTAGTGAGTACTCTAAATAATATAAAAAACAAGATTTTTACTCACCCTCTAATGTTTTCCTGTTATTACATTTTAGTATCAATTTCAAATTTCAACTTTTAATTTTTTCTAAGATTTTTGTAGTTGAATAACCATTTACAAAATTAACAAAAGCAATTTCAGAATTATATTTTAATAAAGTTTGATATTCTGGCAATGATTCTTTTGTATAATCACCACCTTTGACATAAATATCTGGTTTTATTAAATCAATTATATTATCTGCTGTTTTTTCTTCAAAAATAATAGCATAGTCAATAAACTCTAAATAACTTAATAATTTAGCTCTATCTTTTTCATTATTTATAGGGCGACTTTCCCCTTTCAATTTTTTTACAGATGAGTCGCTATTTATACCAACAAAAAGAAAATCACCTAACTTTTTTGCTTCTTTTAAATATTCTGCGTGTCCAATATGTAAAATATCAAAACAACCATTAGTTAAAACTATTTTTTTGTTTTCTTTTTTTAATTTTTCTGCAATTTTTTTTGCAGTATCTTGTTTTATTACTTTATCCATATTAACCAGAGTAAAAAATACTTATTTTAAAATTTTACAATGTATTTTATTTTTTGTTACTTTTTTAAATAATAAATTTTATTGACAATAATTTTTTTTATCTAGTACTCTGATAAACTGTTATTATCTTTGTTTAATTTTTTAATATGAAAAAAATAGAAAATCTAAGCGTAATAATAATGGCTGCTGGTAAAGGTACCAGAATGAAGTCATCACTTCCAAAAGTTTTACATCAAGTATCTGGAAAACCAATGTTAGAACATGTCATAGACTCTGTATCTGAGTTTTTGCCAGATAAAATAATTACTATAGTTGGTCATGGTTCTGAACAAGTAAAAGAATACTTCAAAAATTTTGATAGATTAGCTTGGGTAGAACAAAAAGAACAATTAGGTACTGGGCATGCTGTAATGCAAGTTTTTCCAGAATTAGAAAATTATCAAGGAAATGTCTTGATACTAAGCGGAGATGTTCCTTTGTTATCTGCAATAACTATTGAGAAAATTTTTGAAGTTCATCAGCAAGAAAAAGCTGATGCTACAATATTAACAACTATTATGGATAATCCATTTGGTTATGGAAGAATAATAAAAGATAATAATGAAAATATAGTAAAAATAGTAGAAGAAAAAGATTGTTCTAAGCAAGAAAAAGAAGTAAAAGAAATAAATTCAGGAACTTATTGTTTTAATTGGCAGTACCTAAATAAATTTTTAAAACAAATAACACCCAAAAATGCCCAAGGTGAATATTATCTAACAGATGTTATACAGCTTTTTGTAGATAATAACTTAAAAGTTAGATCTTTTATAACAGAAAAAATAGAAGAAGTAACAGGTATAAATGATAGACCAACTTTAGCAGAAATTGAAAATATTATGCTAGAAAAAACTTTAAAAGATATAATGATATCTGGTGTAACAATAAAATCAACAAAAACTACATATATAAACTCAACTGTAAAAATAGGTAATGATTCTATCATAAACCCTAATACCACAATAGAAGGTAATACAATTATCGGCTCAAATTGTATAATAGGACCTAATGTATATATCAAGGATTCTATTATAGGAGATAATGTTGAAGTTTCTTTTTCAACAATAAAAAACTCAGAAGTTTTGACCAATTCAAAAATAAGTTCTTTTTCGGAGCTTATAGGAAAAAAATTATAGTTCTTTTAGGAGAAAAAAATGTTAGATGCTGATTTAAAATCAAGACCTAAAGTGAAAGAAAAAGAAGGATATAGTAATCCTTATGAACTTAAAATATTTTCTGGTACAGCTAATAGAGAACTTTCTAATGAGATAGCACGCTATTTGGGTGTTGAATTAGGAAAATTAAAAGTAAATAAGTTTAAAGATGGAGAATTTTATGTTCAAATAGGTGAAAGCGTTAGAGGTAAAGATATTTATATTATACAACCTACTTGTAAACCATCTAATGAAAACCTTATGGAATTAATGATTTTAACCGATGCATTTAAAAGAGCTTCTTGCCATGAAATAACAGTAGTAATACCTTATTTTGGTTACGCTAGACAAGATAGAAAAACACAAGGTAGAGAAGCTATTACTTCTAAGTTAGTAGCTGATTTAATTCAAACAGCAGGTGCTGATAGAGTAATAACTGTAGAACTTCATGCTGGACAAATACAAGGATTCTTTAATATACCAGTAGATAATTTATATTCAACTCCAGTTATTTTAGATTATATTAAATCAAAAAATTTATCGGATATAATTATAGTTTCTCCCGATGTAGGTGGAGTTGCAAGAGCTAGAGCTTTTGCAAAAAAATTAGATGCTCCTATAGCAATAATAGATAAAAGAAGACCAGAACATAATAAGGCAGAAGTAATGCACCTTATAGGTGATGTTAAAGGAAAAACAGCTATTCTTTTTGATGATATGATTGATACAGCAGGTACTATTTGTGCTGGAGCAAAAAGTTTAAAAGAAAATGGAGCTAAAGACATTTATGCTGTAGGAACACATGCTGTTTTATCCGATAATGCAGTAGAAAGATTAAATGATGCTCCTATAAAAGAAGTAATTATTACTAATTCAATTCCTTTTTCTGATAAAAGAGAAAAATATAATACAGATAAGTTTGTTGTTTTATCTTTGGCAAAATTATTAGGTGATGCAATTAATTGTATTGATAAAAAAGGTTCAATGAGTTCTTTATTTGATTAATTGCTTATATTAATAGATTAAAAATAGGTGCTTTGCACCTAGTATAAAAACATTTTTACTTCACATCTATTAAAAGTTAAATTATAGTTAAAAATTAATTTTTAGTATTGTAAAACAGATAAATTCGATCATAGATCGAATTTATCTGTTTTTTATTTATTTAAAAAGTGTTTTGAATTAAATTATTATCTTTAGACTTTGCTTATAAACAAGATATTTTTATTTCTTACTTTTTATATAGTTTGACATTCGCCTATAAGACGAAAATTTTTTACTATTTTAGATTGAGGTTTTTATTTTGATCCTAAAAAAGAAATCTTTTTATATTCTTATTTGTACTATTTATTTGTCTGTTTTTTCTTCTTGTAATATTAAATTTGATAATAATAATAGTACTGTAAATGTTAAAAATAATACTAAAAACAACCTTTTAAATTATAAAAAATTTGGAGTAAAAAAACTTACTAATGGTAATCTTTGTTTAAATCCTTATGGTAATCAGTTTTTACTAGCAAGCAGTTACAATGAATATGATATAGAATATCCAACAGATCCATGGACTTTAGACTATGATCAAAATTTAGTTGGTAAAAAACATATAATAAATGCTTCAGAAGGACGTTTAAATGCTTTTACTTTTCTTTATGAAAGAGATGAAAATGGTAATGTTTTGTATAACACTTATCCAGTTATTTACCCTCTTATTAGTCCTTTTGGTGATGGTAATTTCTTAAAAATTTTTATTCCTATAATACAGGTACTTTGTATTCTCAAAATTTCTTTTTTCAATCTGATACTATAGGAATAATAAAAGTAGGGTTTGAAAAAACAATAGATCTAACAGGAAAATATTTTAAAGCACCTATTTCTTGGTATAAAATAGACTCTGGAACTGCAACTATAAGAATAGAAAAGATAGATGATAATAATGCACAAATAGTTTTTGAGGCTAATTTTAATTCTACTGCTATTAATGTAAATGATCATAATTTTGCTTATGGACCCTATTCAAATTACTTTCAGTATTTTGGAGATAGAGGAGCTAAATTAAATTTCCAAAGATATTATGCAAAAAGTGTACCTATTTCTATTTGTAATGTAAAAGATATATCAGTAACAGCAGATAAAGCTCAGTTAGATTCTAATAATTCTAGCCTAAATATAAATATATCTGTGAGTGATTCTTCAGAGACTTGGACTACAACAATAATTGGTCCAAATTACAATAAAACATACACTGGGACAGGTAATAGAATAATTAATTTTCCTGAAGGTGTTTCTTACTCTTCTTTAGATTCTGGTGAATATCAAGTAAAAGCATTTTTTAATTCAGAACCTGAATCTTTTAGTACTTTAACAATAAGCAATATAGCGGATTCTTATGCAGATGCTAGTACAGATACACAATATAGACCTTTTGGAACAAAAGCTACTTATGGAAGTTTTACTGTAAAAGCTAGTAATGATACTTGTTCTAAATAATAAAAAAGGAGTAAAATAATGAGAAATAAGTTTTTTTTAAGGTTGATTGCTAGTTTTGTTGTTTTTAATATGATTTTAGGGTGTGCTTATTTAACTCCAAGTAGATTAAATAATTTAGTTAATTCTTTTGTTAGTACAACTCCAGCAGATTCATTAAATACTGGATTATCAGAAGAAGGAGTTATTGACCCTGATGATAAAGATGATAAATTAGATACTACATCTAACTTAACTTGTAAAGAACCATCAAAAAGTTTTCATTTAAACTCAATAAGTAAAACTAAAAAACCTAATGAAGCGCTAAGAATAAAAATTTTACAAAAAAGTGATAATACACCAATAAAAATATCGAATAAATATAAATTTCCTTCAGATCATGTTGCAAATTTTAATGGCTTTAAAGCTACTCCTTCTGTAATAAAAACAATATATAACCCTCCTCTTGATAAAGAAACTTTGAAAAGAAATAAGAAAAAAATGATGGAATCTATAAAAGAATATTTAAAAGAAAAATATAAAAAAGATTTAAAAGATTTAAAACATAGACAAAAAGAAGCTAGAATACTAAAAATGTTTGAATTTAGAGAACTTATAAAAACCTTTAAAAAAGAATCTGAAGAAAGAAAAAATTTCATAAAAGAGCAAATTGAATTAAGAGAAGAAATAATTTCAGAGCAGTTAGATGAAAGAGAAGATTTAAAAAAAGTATTTAAAAAAGAATTAGAAGAATTAAAATCATTTTTAAATAATAAACCATTTAAAGATGATAAAAAATTTAATACTAAAGCTTGTATTACATGTGATCCTTTTTCTGAAATAAATTATGAAAACTTTAATGATGGCTCTGTTGGTTTTAATACAATTGATAATGCAAATTCATTTGAAACTGATGGTACTTTTACAGATGGATTACCATTTGATGACTCTACTCAAGAACAACCTCCTGTTATAAGAGATTATTTAGGAATGGATTATGAATTATCAGATTCTGATGTTGAAAGATTAGAGAAATTAGGTATTCAAGGTGAAGGTTGTACTGGTGCAGGTAAAATGATTATGGAACAATCTGGTAATATTGTTACCTTTAGATATGAAACTTTACCAGAAGGTTGTACTATAGCAAAAACTGAAATTATTTACAAAGTTTCTGCTACTTCTTGTGGTCAAGGAACTGAAATAAAAATAGAAACTCCTTCTAATAAAAGTTTTGGAATAAAAGCACAAATACCTTTTGGACCTTTAGGAATACCTACAAAAGCAGATGTTTTTTTAAGAATGACAGCTCTTAATGGTAATATTTTTGAAACAAAAGTTGGTACAATAGGAGAAGGGAACGCATTTAAAACTTTAGCTGAAAATGAAAGAATAAAATCTGGAGATATAAAACTAGCCAAAGATAATCTTGATTTGGGTTATTTTACAAAAAATGGTACATTACCAACATCAGAAGCAACAATTAATACCTTAAAAGAAAAAGGTGATGTGCATACTATTTTTATAGAAAAGAATGATAAAGCTGGACTATATAACTTTAGAATAAAAAATAGTTTAGGTGATTTAGTTTGCTCATCAGGTTGTGCTTCATCTACAGGTACTACAATAACTATAAATAAAAAAATATTAGATAATGATGAATATAAATTAGAAATTGTTGATGGGCATGATGATATTAATACAGGCACAGCAGTTGATACTCTAACATTTGTTAATACAAAAGTTGCTACTACAACATTTTTTACTCAAGGGAATTATGTAGAAAAATCTGAGTTTTCTTATTTACCTACAACAAGTGGTAAATTTGTTCCATATAAAACTATTTTAGAACCTGTAGCTCCATCAACTAGTTATGAAAAACCCAATTTAAACTTAAATTTTGATCCAACTCAAAGTGCTCAATGTAGAGCTGTACCTCTAATAAAAGATATTGCAGTATCTAATAGTAATGAAGGGAAAATTGTTTCAGAAATATTAAAAGATGGAAGTAGTTCTTTTACAGAAAATAGCGTTTCTAGTTGTGGTAATAACCCAATAATGGTAGGTGCAATAGTTGATCTAACTAATAAAGTTTCTTTTACAAGTTCAACAAATGATATTAATGGAAAACTAAGAGAAAAGAATAAATTAGCCCTTTTATCACTTACTATAGAAGACAGTGAATGTAACGTTCTTCAAAGTTGGAATTTTGTTGCAAAATTAGGGACAAAACATATTATTACAAGAAAATTTATTCCTTATGATATAGGGGCATCTTGTTATGATAAGGTTTTTTATGTAAAAGTAAAAAAATTAATTCCTCAAAATTTATCTTTTAGTTTTGATAATAATCAACAAACTTATGCAAACAATGTATCTTTAATTTCAATTTCACAACAACAAGCTGGAGCAATAGATGTAGTTCCTTATGTAGAAAATATACAAACAGGTAACGCAAATAATGGAACTGGATATGAAGGAACTAAAGGAAAATTACTTAAATGCTTAGCTTCATCTAAAAACCCACCTATAGATGTTTTATGTAATAAAGATTATTCTAGTGCTAGAAATAAAATTAAAAATGCTCTAAATAATAATCCTTTTTTAGATCCAGTAACTGATACTAATTCGCCTTTTATTGAAGGTAATAATGATGTTCAAGAAAACGATAGTTTTGATGTTTTTTCAAATGCAACAGAAATAGCTAAAATAGGGTATGTTATAGGTGGTAGTGCTGGATTACTATTTGCACCAACCTTATTCCCATTAACTCCAGAACTTTCTGAAGATGCTTTTAGAACAACATTAAAAACTGATTCTGCAATAGTTAGTAGTATAAGTATTGCTGAAAAAGATATGTATAAAACTTTAACTAAATACAGTTATCCTAATAATACACCAACAAATTTAGGTAATGTTAAAAAATATACCAATAATATAATAACAGAATTAGATTGGTTATCTCAGTATCCACATAGTATTCCTAAAGCTCCACTTACTGCTGATATTCAAACTAGTACTACTTCTTCAAATAATGTTTTTGCTAAAAATATAAATTTAAAAGATAATTTAATTTTACTAAATAATGCAGAAAAATCATTTGTAAATGAAGTTGTGAATACAACATCTGTAATTAATAGTAATAAAATTTCAGCAACTTCCTTTAGTAGTATTTTTAGATATCTTTCTAATAGTGCTATTGTTTCTTTACAAGTTACAGAAGGCTTAACTGATTTATATAATTTAAAAAATGCTGCAAATCAAGATTATATTAATTCACTCAAAAAAGTTATTGATACAACTAAAAATATAACAAAAAGGTTAGATGAAACTAAAAAAGATCCTTGCAAAAATAAAAAAAGTAGGCTTGTTTTAGAAAGAGCTATGCTTTACCTTTCTCATCATATTATTAAAAGGTTGGTGAATGAGCCAAACTTAGAAGTAAGTATTTTTGATACTACTTATAATCTTGAACTATCAAAGGTTGGTAAAATTGCAGATGAAGTTCAATCTAATTTGGATAAAATTTATGACACTACTAAAGATGAGTGTAATGAGTGTAAAGATTATGATTTTGACCCTTTTAAAAAAGATTATTTTATTAGAATGAGTTTTGATTCTAAAAGGACTATAAGTTGTAGAGTTTGTAATACAAATAAATCTTTACTAAGATCCCCCTTAGAGCAAGATTATATGAGAAATGGGCTTTATTTTATTAATAACTATAGAAATGATTCAGAAAAAATTATTTCTAATAATCCACCAGGTGAAGCTGGAAATTCAGATCGAGTTTTTGCTTATGGAATTATTAAAAATAAAGATAATCAAGAATTAGAAAAGGTTAAAGCTGTAAGTAGTAGGCAAGATTTGGTAAGTGCAGGTTTTCTTGCTCCAATTATAGATTCAGAGCGTATTTATGATAAAGATGCTTTAGTTATTAATTTTTCTGATTCTATAAGTAATAGAAGTAATGATGCTGAAGTTGTAATAATGGAATATATAGCAAAAAATTACAAAGATAAATATCAAAATGAAATAATTAATGTAGATGTTTTTAGTGATAGAGAAACTTGTTATAGTTGTGTGAATAATCTTTTTGAAAAAGAGGTATTAAATAAAACACCCAATATCAAAGTTAAATATTTACCTTACGGAATATATAAAGCAGGTGAAAAAATACCTACTTTAGGAACAATAAAACCTGCTGTTAATAGTGGAACAAGTAGCTATAGTAGTAATTTTTATAGTGGAATTATTTGTAAATAATTTTTGAAAGGCTTAGTTTATCTTGGATAAAAAAAAAATTTCTAACCAACTTAATTTAATATTATCTCATGTAGATTTTATAAAAAATAAAAATATAGTTTTTTCAGAAACTAATTTAATAGAAAAAATAAATGACTTAAATGAGTATGAAAAATTTAGGTTACTTACTTTATTTTTACTTCAAAATTCTTTTTCTGATCAAGATGATGAATCTTTATCATATTTAGTTGAATTTATACTAGAACAAAATGCTAACCCTAATTATATTATAAATGAAATTACTTCAGAACCAGAATGTATAGCTATTCATATAGCCATTTATTATTCATCTGAATTATATTCTCAAGGTTTTATTGAAAAATTAAATACAAAAGATTTTTATTTACTTATAAAATATGGAGCTGATATAAATATAGAAAATAAAGATGGTTATACTCCTTTAGATATGTCTCGATTAAAATTACATTATCTAGCAGAAGAAATATTAATTGATTTAGGTGCAAAAGCAAATAAAACAAGCTGTATTAATTCTAAACATAGAAAAATATGTATTTGTGCTAGAAAAGGAGATATTGAATACATAAAAAATGTTGAATATATTGAAGATTTTTTAATGGATAAGGATTCATTAGTTCTTGAAAAAGGAAGCCCATTATATTTTGCAATTAGTGGAGAAATTGATAAGAAATATGAATTAATAAAATATTTATTAGAAAAAGGTTCTAATCCAAATTTTTTTATTAATTTCAATATTATAGAAAGATTATTTTTTATTTTAAATAATTTCTATAAAAATGACTCAGATATTATAAAAAAATTTTTACTTTTATTTTATAAAAATGATGCAAATTTTAATTCTATTATTAATAATAAATATATTAAAAAAAAAGAAACTTTATTAGATATAGCAATGAAATTAAATAATAGTATAATCATTAATTTTTTATTGAAATTAGGTGCTAAAACTTATGAGCAAATAATTATTGAAAAAAGTAATATTATTAATAAATTAGAATAATTTAAGGTAAAAAATGGAAGAATATGATAATTTTAAAAAATTATGTCGTAGTAATAATAATAATTTCGAAGAAATTTCAAAAATACCTAATTTATCCAATTTTATAGACGGTATAAAAGAAAATGGCAAATATAGAAAGATGTCAGAATTAACTTTTGCAATATTAAATCAAAATTATGAGCTTTCAGATTTACTTTTTAATCTTGGAGCTGATATAAATTTTGAACATGAAGGTTCAGAAAAATATTCTGTTGCATTAATTCATGACATAATAGAAGCTGAATTAGATACTTTTTATGTTTTTCAATGTTCTGAATATCCTGAAGTTATTGAAACAAAAATTTTGGAATATGCAATAAAAAAAGGTGTCGATATAAATAAATCAGATGGAAGAGGATATACTCCATTAGATTGGTGCATAGAATATAACCATTATACAGGTGCTGAAATATTAGTTAAGAATGGAGCAAAGCATAGTAAATATTTTTTTAAGTCTAAAATAGAAAAAATATATGAAGATAAAAAAAATTTAAAAGGTTATTTTAAAGTTTATCCTCATTTAGAAAATTTATCTATAGATGATTGTATTGATACAGTAAAAACTTATAAAAAACCTAAAATTTACCCATTTCAATATGAATTAGATAGAATATATAGAGGTTCTCAAAGGGAAATAATAGATAAAAATGGAAATAGTTTATATTTACCCCAAGGTATAGGTTTTATTGAAAGTTTATTAAAAGATGATAGAGCTGATGTAAATGAAAAAGATGATAAAGGAAGAACACCTTTAGATTATGCAATAGAATTAGGTAATACTGTAGCAGAAAAATTTCTTAGAGAAAATGGTGGAAAATTGTCGTCTGAACTGTGATGTACGAATGATTAAAATGATTTTCTAATGATTCTAGTATCAAAGTTAATCCTAAAAATCATCTGTTCATCGTGGTTCAGATATTTTAGGATTAGCAAGATATGAGTGTAATTTTTTTACTCGCTAAAAAACAATATAATTTTATTTTTATAAATAATCCTGTTCATCATTTAATCCTGAAAATCCTGATTCTGACAGAGAGGAAAACTTGTAAAAATTGTTCTAATTTTATACCTAAAGTTAGTGATATTACTCCAAATATACTAATATCAAATGTAACTAATCTTGATTTTTTATCAGGTATTTATTATGATGGGAGTTATAATCCTAATGGAGGTAATGGTGAAAAAATACCTCTATTAAGTACATATTACTATAATAATATTTTATGTAGATAATAAATATGAAATATGAAAAAATATATAAAGCAATAGACACAAAAAATTTTAATGAGTTTATTATTATTGTAAAAATGTATTTAGATAAATATAAAAATACAATAGTTTATGATGATATTTTAGATATTTTAATAAGGTATAGCAAAGTAGATATTAAAATGATAGATTTTATACTAAACAATGGAGCAAATCCTAATTTTATGCTAGATAAAGAAGGGTTAAATCCTTTGATTATAAGTATGGGAATAGATTTTTATAATTATAAAGAATATATTATAGAAACTATAGATACAAAAAAATTGGAGTTATTAGTAAAATATGGAGCAGATGTAAATAAATCTACAAATAGAGGCTGGACACCTTTAGACGAAGCTGTTGCAATGGAAAATCATTTAGCAGAAGATTATTTAAAATCTTTAGGAGCAAAACATAGTAAAGTTTTTCTTTTTAGTGATTTATATACTCATTTTAAAAAAAATCTAGATATAGAAAATGAAGAATATATTGATACTTTTATTTCTGATGATTTTATTGAATTACCTATTTTACATAATGAAATAAGAAGAACTGCATCTGATAATTGTGATAGATTTTTTACAAAAAATATTAAAGATGGAGCAGATGTTAATGAACTAGATTATAAAAATCGAACTCCATTAGATTATGCTATTGAAAAAAATCATTTTATTGCTCAAGAAATTTTGAGGGAAAATGGTGGAAAATTATCGTCAGAACTGTGATGTACGAATGATTAAAATGATTTTCTAATGATTTTAATATCAAAGTTAAGCATAAAAATCATCTGTTAATAGTGCTTTAGACATTTATAAAAAAATTTAATGCCTTCATTTAAAAGATATATTTTTGATATTCAATTTTTACTTGGTATAATTCAATAAAAATATTTAAATCAAATTTCTCGAAAAAGAGGAAAAATGAATTATAGAATAAGCCTTGTTATAATTTCTTTTTTACTTAGTATTTTTACAGGTATTTATATTGCTAAGTATGGTGGGAATAATTTATCTAATAACCCAGAAAAAAATCTTAAAGACCCTAATAAAAAACCTTTGATAGGTTTTTCTATGGATACGATCAAAGAAGCCAGATGGCAAAAAGATAAAGAACTTTTTACAAATTGGCTAGAAAAACATGATGCTAAAGTGGTGGTTCAATCTGCTAATAGCGATGATACCAGACAAATTCAAGATATTCAATCTATGATTACTATGGGCGTTGATGTTTTAGTTATAGTTCCTCATAACGGAGATGCTATGTCAAAAGCAATTGAGCTTGCTCATAAAGCTAATATTCCCGTAATTTCTTATGACAGAATTATAAAAAATAGTGATTTGGATTTATATATAACATTTGATAATAAAAAAGTTGGTGAATTACAAGCTAAGTTTATTGCAGATAATTTACCTAAAAATAATTTACCTGTAAATATTGTAAGACTATATGGCTCAAAAACAGATAATAATGCTTTTATGTTCAAAGAAGGTCAAGACGTTGTAATAAACGAATTGGTAAAAGAAAATAAAGTAAAAGTTGTTCATGAAGATTGGGCAACAGATTGGAAACCAGAAGAAGCTAAAAGAATAATGAATGCGGCTTTAACAAAATTTGGTCATAATATTTTTGCTGTTTTATCATCTAATGATGGTATGGCTGGTGGAGCTATTCAAGCTTTGATAGAAGAAAAAATAGCAGGTAAACTATTGGTTACAGGTCAAGATGCGGATTTAACAGCTTGTCAAAGAATTGTATCTGGTACTCAGGCTATGACTATTTATAAACCTATCAAAACTTTAGCAGAGAAATCAGCTGAAGTGGCTCTAGAAATGGCAAAAAGAAAGCCTATTATAGCAAAAGCAACTGTTAATAATGGCTCTAAAGAAGTTCCTAGTATCTTGTTAGAAGTAGTTTCTGTAACTAAAGATAATATGAAAGATACTGTTGTAAAAGATAGATTTCTTGATGAAGATAAAGTATATTCGGTAACAAAGAAATGAATTTAAGACCTCCTACGGGGTTGATACCCCGTAGGAGGAAGGGATCTGGGGCTCTGCCCCCGTACCCCCTGAAACCCCAGAGCATAGCTCTGAGGTATTCTCTAATAAAAATAAATTAGGTTTAAATAATTTATTAATTATAACTTTTACTATTTTGTTAAATTGCTCATATATTATATCTAAGTTAAGAATTTATAATTATCCATATTTTCAAAGTTAGTTTTGTATTAAAATACTAATTTTGATTGTTGACTTTTAATACATATCTTTTAAAAATTAGATTTAAAAGTCATTATAATAATTGGATTATCAAGTATAAATGTAGTATAGAAGGTAGTTCTATGGCAACTGAAGATAATACACCCGAAATAAAATTTAGAAGAGATGTCGGGGTAGATAAAGGTGAAATTTCTAGGAGAAAAGTCCTTGGTTTTTTTGGATGGGGAGCTTTTTGGGCAACCATAGCAGGGACTTTAGCTGGAACTGGTAGATTTATGTTTCCATCTGTTACTTATGAAAAGTCTCCTATTTTTAAAGCAGGTTTTCCTAAAGATTATCCACCAGGTGTATCCACCAGATTTTTGGGCGATCAACAAACATGGATAATAAATGATAATGGCATGATATATGCACTTATAGCTATTTGTACACATTTAGGATGTACACCAGATTGGTTAAGTAATGAAAATAAATTTAAATGTAATTGTCACGGAAGTGGTTACTACGTTTCTGGCGTTAACTATGAAGGTCCAGCTCCAAGAGCAATGGAAAGAGCTGCAATATCATTAGCAGATGACGGTCAAATTTTAGTTGACAAAAGTAAAAAATTTGCCTTTGAAAAAGGTGAATGGGAAAAGTCAGATGCATTTATAAAAGCTACTTAGAATTAATATTACATACAAGGAATTATAAAATATGGGAAATAAGCTTCAAGACTTTCTCGAAACTCAAGTGTATCCAAGCCAAATATGGCAATCTGTTTTTAGACACGGAAGACCTGTTAATGATAGAAACAGATCTCTTGCAGTTTTAAGTAATGTTTTTCTTCATTTACACCCTATCAGATTACCAAGATATGCGACAAAATATACATACACTTGGGGTATGGGTGGAATAAGTTTCTTACTATTTTTAGTAGAAACTGTAACAGGTATTTTATTAATGTTTTATTATCACCCAACAGATACCCTTGCCTATGCAGATATAAAATCTTTAGAATTTGATGTTCCATTTGGTATGTTATTAAGAAACATGCACAGATGGGGTGCTCATATGATGGTTTTAGCTGTTTGGTTTCATATGTATAGAGTTTTCTTAACAGGTTCTTATAAAAAACCAAGAGAGTTTAACTGGGGTGTTGGAGTAATTTTATTAACAATAACACTTTTTATGAGTTTTACAGGTTATCTTTTACCTTGGGATCAACTTGCTATGTGGGCAATTACAGTTGGAACTAATATGGCAAGAGCTACTCCTTTCTTAGGACACGAAGGTCCATTTGCTGAATATTTAGGAATGAAAAATAATAATGACGTAAGATTTGCTTTGTTAGGTGGAACAGTAGTTGGAGGACCAACACTCATAAGATTCTACGTTTTACACTGTATAGCAGTTCCATTTGTAATGTCATTTTTACTCTCTGTTCATTTCTGGAGAATAAGAAAAGATGGTGGAATTTCAGGTCCACAATCTGCTAGATTAGCTAACTTAAATAAAGTTACTCAAGTTAAAGCAGCACAAGGAAAAAAAGTAGAAACTGCTACAGAGAATAAAGCAGAGAAGTAGGAGGATATATGCAAGAAACAACTGCGGTTACGATGTATAGTTTGGAGAACTTTATAGAGATCCTAACTTTACCAGATAACATACCTATAGTAATACTTATTACTATGTTGGTAACATATACAGGAATAGCTTTTTATAAAGCATTTGACAATGACAAAAGAATTGCTGCGGGAAGACCAGTATGGGAAGGTGAACCTCATAATCAAGAAAAAGTTCATACTTGGCCGCATCTTTTAAATATAGAATTTATTGTAGCGATATTAGTAATGGCAGGATTAACATTATGGTCAACATTTCTTAATGCTCCATTAGAAGAACCAGCTAATAATTCTGTAACACCAAATCCATCTAAAGCTCCTTGGTATTTTTTAGGATTACAAGAAATGTTAGTTTATTTTGATCCTTGGATAGCAGGGGTTATTTTACCTAGTATTATAATAGGAGGCTTAGTTGCTATACCTTATATAGATACAAATCCTAAAGGTAATGGTTATTATACTTGGAAAGACAGAAAATTTGCTATTAGCGTGTTTATGTTTGGATGGCTTTTATGGATTGCTTTAATAATAGAAGGTACATTTTTAAGGGGTCCAGGTTGGAACTTCTTTATGCCAGGTGAATATTGGGATGCACACAAAGTTGTGCCTTTAGTTAACGTAAATTTTTATGAGTTACTTAATATAGATCCTAAAACACCTTGGCTTATTAGAGAATTACCAGCTTTAGCTTTAACAGGGGCTTATTTTTCAATAATACCTTTTGTTGTAGCAAAGTTAAATAAAAAATTCTATGAAGACTTAGGTCTTATAAGATACTCAGTAACTATAATGTTATTACTTTTATTAGCAAGTTTACCAATAAAAATGGTACTTAGATTGACTCTCAATCTTAAATATTTGATAGTAACTCCATGGTTTAATATTTAGTAGAAAAGGAACAAATGAATAATGAGATTTAGGTTATTTGTTGTATCGAGTATACTGCTTTTTATCACAGCAGTACTAGCGGTATGGAAAGATTTTGATAAAGATTGGAGAAAATATCAGGCAGAATTTAATCAAGTTGAAGCACAAAAAACTTTGGATGAAATGGATGCTATAAAAAAATCAATTGAAGCGGATCCTGAGTTAAAAAAATTAGGTTCGGATTTAAAATCAATTGAAGAAAAATTAGGTTCACCAGAATCTAAAGGTAAACAAACAGAACTTGAAGCTAAAGTTAAAAAATTAAAGTACGAAAGCTATATTGCAGAAAGAAATGCTAAATTTACAAAAAGTAGTATAGGTGCATTAGATTATCAAATTGCTAGAGGTTCATCTTCTGGTAAAGATATACAATCTGTTCAAGCTGAAAAAGATAAATTAACAGCTGAATGGGAAAAACAACTTCAAGATTCAAATGCAGTTAAAGCTGAATTAACAAAAGCTGAGCAAGAATTAGCAGAATTATCTAAAGATTACAAAGCTTTAAAATCTAAATATGAAGATAAAGTAACTAAATTAGATACATTAGAAAAAAAATATAGTGGTATAAAATCTAGAGGTTTAGATATTAAGCAAGTAGTAATACCAAAATTAAATACTGTTGATAGATGTATGACTTGTCATATGGGTATAGATAAAGATGGATTTGAAGATAAAAAATACAAAAAAGTCTTCCAAACACATCCAAATAAAGATTTATATTTGGTAAAACATAATGTAAAAGATTTTGGTTGTGTATCTTGCCACCAAGGACAAGGTTTAGCAACAACAAAACCAGAAGTTGCTCATGGTTGGGTAAGTTTTTGGGATAAACCAATGTTTCAAGGCAAACAAGTACAAGCCTCTTGTGTAAAATGTCATAAATCAACTGATGAAATACCTGCTGAATTTTTTAATAAAGGTAAAGAATTAGTTACCAGCTCTAACTGTTTTGCTTGTCATAAAATAGAAGGTCAAGAAGCAGGCTTAAAAAATGGACCTCCATTAACACAAGCTGCTAGTAAATTAAATCCATCTTGGATGGTAAATTGGGTAGAAAATCCAAGACATTACTTACCTATGTCTAAAATGCCTACTTTTAAAGTTACAAATGATGATGCAAAAGCTATTACAGCTTATGTATTAAGCAAAAGTGATGCTAATTATGGTGCAAAAAAAGGTATTACCCCAAATCCTGCACTTGCAGATAAAGGTGAAAAACTTTTCCAAACTAAAACATGTAACACTTGCCACGCTGTTAAAGGTGTAGGTGGTGCAGTTGGACCAGATTTAGGAAGAGTTGCTTCAAAAGCTAATGCTGATTGGATGTTTAATTGGATTAAAAACCCAAGAAGTTATCACCCAACAACTATAATGCCTAATTTAAACCTTTCTGATGACGATGCTTTAGCTATTGTTTCTTGGTTACAAACAAAAAAATGGGATAATATGCCTCAACATCAAGTTAACTTACAAGATGCAAAACTTGTTACTAAAGGTCAAGAACTTATAAAATCATTAAATTGTGCAGCTTGTCATAATGTACCTGATATGCAAGGTGCTCAAAATTGTCCTGAATTAACAGGTTTAGCAGAAAAAGATATTCATAAATTTGATTTTGGTTATTCTCACCTTGATCCAAAAAGAGGAGTTTTCCATACAAGAGAATCTTATGTTTATAACAAAATCAGAAATCCTTGGAATTACGAAGACTTTGTAAAAAGTAGAATGCCTAGATTCTGGTTCTCAGATGAACAATCAAGTGCTGTTTATACCTATATAATGGGTATTACTGGTAAACACGAAGAAATGCCAGTTAAATATATCTATAAAGGTAAAGGCAAAGTTGAAGAAAGTAATGAAGAAATAAAATAGTGAAGAGTGAGAAGTAAGAAGTTAAGAAAATAAAAATCTTTTCTTTTTACTTTTCACTTTTTACTTTTTACTATTTTGATAGGAGTAAAAAAGTATGGCTCATTTTATAACAGATCTTTGTGTTGGATGCACTATGTGCTACAAAGAATGTCCTACAGATGCAATAGCAGGAACTAATAAAGTCTTACATGTTATAGATGAATCTTTATGTATAGATTGCGGTGTATGTGCAAATGTATGCCCTGTTAAAGCAATTGTAAATCCGGCAGGAGAAATAGTTGATAAAAGAAAAATTAGAGCAGAAAGACCAAAAGTTACAGTTGATCAAGAAAATTGTACTGGTTGTGTAGCTTGTGTAGATTTTTGCCCTTATGATGCTTTAGAAATGATAAATGTTGGTGATGACTTATCAATGCACTTATCATCTACTGTAGCACATTTAATAGAAGAAAAATGTGTAGGTTGTGGTATTTGCACTGAAGCTTGTATAAAAGAAGTTATATTCTTCAGACCTGAAGAAGTAGCTATTTATGAATCAGAATTGGTAGGTTCTAGTACATAAAATGTCTGAATTATCAGATTACACGGCAAGTTTAACTCCTGAGCAACAAGAGCATGTTGCTCAGTTAAGAAGAAAATTTTTTAGATGGGTTTCTATTATTTCGGTAATAGGAACTATTCTTTTTATGTTTGTTTTAAGATATACCGTTTATAACTATAAATCTCCAGATGATTATGCTCAGTATATTACACATAAAGATAAATTTATGCGTTTTAATGCAGCTAAAGCACTAGGTCAATTTGAAAATGATAATAAAGCTGTTATTCTACTTACACAAATGTTAAATGACACCTCAAAAGAAGTAAAATGGCATGCTTGTGCATCTTTAGCAAGATTAAGAAGTAATAAAGCTATCCCTGCACTAAAACATTTTGTTGAAAGAGAAAAAGATGTTTCTGCTAAATCAGTTGGAATTTATGCTTTAGGGCAGATAAAAGATAACAATATTACCCCGTTTTTATTAGAAGAGTTTGAAAAATCTATTATAAAAAAGGATGAAAAAACTATAAAAGATGAAAGGATAATACAATTTAGTATTATTCAGTCTTTAGCTTTCATAAATAGTTCGGAGTCTATAAAAGGACTTGAAGAAATAAAAAATAGAGAAAATATTGATAAAGAAGCTAAAGATTTTATTAGTAATATGATAAAGTCTCATGGTTTAGATTTAAATAAGAAATAGAAAATTGATTTATAAAGACTGGTTTTAAAATTTTAAGCCAGTCTTTTTTTATCGGAGAAATACAAATTTTAATGGACGTAAAAACATTAAATAATTTAGATATAAAAATAGTTTATGAAACTTTTAAAAAAGCTTTTTCAGATTATGAAATAAAAAAAGAATTATCTTTTGAAGAGTTTTATGAGATGTTAAAAACAAGAAGTTTTAACCCTTTTTATTCTATAGGATATTTTGATAATGATAAATTAGTTTCTTTTATTAATATGGGTTATAGAGAAGAAGCTAATAAAAAACTTTTTTATAATATTAGTACAGGTGTTATTCCCAAATATAGAAGAAAAGGCTTATCTGATTCTTTAATAAAAATTTTGATTAACAACTTAAAAGAAAAAAATCTTGATTATTTTTCATTAGAAGTTTTAGAAAACAATAAACCCGCAATTGAATTATATAAAAAAAATAATTTTAAAATCTCAAGAGTTCTTAAGTCTTTTAAAATAGAAAAAAAACTATTAAAAGAAACTAAAATAAATTTTGAATATAAAAAAACTCCTGAAATATATTTATCTATAAAAAATTATATGGATTATATGACATTTAAGCCTTCTTGGCAAAATGATCGATCTTCTATAATAAATAATATGGAAAATTATAATTTTATTTTTTTATATGATAATAATAATTTATTTGCCTATGGGATAATACATAAAATATATGGTGGTATTTTACAAATAGGTGTTTTGGAAGAATATAAGAATAAAGGTATAGAGTTAGAATTAATATTTTTATTAAAAGAATGTACAGAAAGTAATACTATTAACTTCATTAATATAGAAAAAGATGATTATTTAACTTATAAATTAAATGAAATAGGATTTGTTAATTATATAAATCAATATGAAATGCTTTTAGAATTATAATTGCTTTATTAATTCTTATATATAAATTAACCTTACTTTTACCTATTATTAGAAATATTATACTTACTTTTAAATATAATATATTTATAAAGTTAGAAGTAGAAAAAAATGATTATTTTAACCTAGGCTTCTTTACTAATTTAAGGATTATAAATATGGTTGTAAAAGCAAAAACTAAAAAGTTTGTAGAAAAAGGCTATTATGAGATACTAGAAGTTTCTCATTATGCTACTACCATAGAAATTCAAAGAGCTTTTGAAAGATTATGTGAAGAAAAAATTGATATAGAAAATGAAGATATAAAAGTAAGAAAAAATTCGGCTGAAGAACTCTATATCCTAACAAAAGCCTATGAAGTATTAACCGATCCTATAGAAAGATTAAATTATGATCAAATGGTTTTTCCTGATAAAGTTCCTAATAATTCAGGAGTAGATACCATTTTTAAAGAAGGTTTAAGAAATTTCAAAGCTAAAGATATTGATTCTGCAATAAGATTTTTTAAAGAATGTGTATATCTTTCTCCTCATAAATCATTATACAGAGTTCATTTAGCTATTTCTTATAATGAAAAAGGTTGGAGAGATTATGCCGAAAAAGAATTAAGAATGTCTCTACGTTTGGATCCTAATAATGAATTTGCACAAGAAGCTGTAGCCAAAATACTTTTTAATTTATCTGATAAGAAAAAAATTCCTTTTTTAAAAAATCAATTATATGTAGAAACTACAGCAATTGCTTTAGTTTTGTTAGTTAGTTTTGGTGGTTGGTATGTTTGGAAAACTAAATTAAAGAATATTCAATTTTTTACTAGTAAAAAAGAAAATATTACACAAGAAAAAATGTCTGAGTTAAAATCTAAATTGCCAGATGATTTTAAACAAGCCATAAATACATCTAATTCTAAAAGGACAAATTTTACTAAATTAGAAAATAAAATTGAAGTAAAAAAATTGGATTCAACTTTCAGACCAAATGGGCAAATATATGATTATACTAAACAAAAACCTGTTAAAAAAACTTATTATAAAGATCAAGGTTTAGTTATGATTGAATATGAATCAGGAAACGTACTTAGTTATAAAGTAACAGATTTAGTTGGATGGAAAATAGATAGTGAAATTCAAAAACCTGTAGTAATAACTAAAACTAATGAAATAATACCAATATCTAATGATATACCTATAACCTTATCAGATGGAACTACTTTGTATCCTGATGATAAAAACTTTCCTTCAAATATTTTCCCAGAATATGGTAAAGCAAGTATAGTAAAAGAAAATAATAATAAGAAAGTTGAGCCTTTAAAAAATAATGATGAAGATAATAATAATAATAATAATAATGCTTTACCTGAAATAGCTAATAGTAAACAAGATAATAAAAATGAAATAAAAAATAATAAAAATGAATTACCTCCATCTATGAATATAAGAACAGAAGAAAATAATAAAAATAATGGTTTGCCACCGATTGGTTCTAATGGAAGGTAATAAATGAAAATAAGAGCTAAAAAAGGTCTTTTTCTTACAGAAGTAATGATAACAATAGTTTTAATTGCTATTGCTATGCTTTCTATAACTCCTGTTTTATTTATTGGTGCAAAAAGTGGTAAGATAATAAAGAAAAAATCTATTGAAGTAAATGTAGCTCAGAAAGAGATAGAGTCTTTTAAACAAAAGGATTTTTTTACTGTTTTTAATGAAATAAAAGTTTCAAATCCTGCTTTTGGTACTTCTGGAAATATGATTTATGCTCCACCACCGCCACCTTTAAAATACGTTAACCCAGATACAGCTGAAATAATTGATGCTCCTAAAGTTAGTTTTTTCCCTCTAAACATTATTAAAACTTATCAGTTTTTAGATGATACTAGTTCTCAGTGGGGACAAGCTATACAGTTAAATGTAACAGTCCAAATTCAACAACCTGATAGTCAACCAGCTAAAATATCAGCTATTTTAGGTAGAGATAGAGTTAAATAAAATGAAATTAACTAAAAAAGGCTTTACACTTACAGAATTAGTTATTGGTTTGACAATTGGAGTAGTTGTTTTAGCTATACTATTAGCTTTTTTCCTAAATAGCTCTAAAATGATTGGTAATGAACAAAATCTTGTAGAAAGTTCTGCTAAATTACAAATAGTTCTGAATACAATATCAGAAGATATAAAAACTTGTAATACCTCAGCCCCGACAGCTAATACTGCATTAACAGGAGCAGATTGGTTTAATTTACCTTTTTTATGCTATTTAAGACCTTTTAATACATCTACTGATAACCCTATATGTCAACCAGCAACTTCTGGATATCCTAAAGAAACACCGAGTTATCCAGCAGCCTATTTATTTCAATCTCAAGCTGGTTTAACAGGAACGCCTAGTGGCTGGTATCCAAAACTTCAAGGTAACCCAGAAGAATCGAACGAACTAGGGTTTTATAAAGTAAATAATGGTATTATCACTAGAGTTTTATATTATGTAGAACCAGATCCAGCTTTTCCTATTAGTCAAGGTGTATTTATCTTAAAAAGAAGAGTTCAAAATAATATATTAACTACATCAATAAAATATAATGATTCTTCATTACAACAATCAGAAAGTGTTGTTATATCTGGAATAAAATATATTCAATTTACTTATCCAGAACTATTAAAAAAATTAGATGCTACTTCAAGTGAGTATGATAATAACTTTTATAATTTAATTAATACAGTTACTGATGTTGATAGTAGTAAAATACCATATCTACAAAGCTCTTTATTAAATAGTAAAAGAAATATAATAGGTATAAAAATAGTAGCAGCAGGCCCATTGTCTAAAACTACTAATAAAAGAGTAAACGCATTTGGTTTATACACAGAGGTAAATATTAGGAATTAATCATGAAAAATCGTTATCAGAAAAAAGGTTTTACATTCACTCCAGCTGTTTTTATAATAATTTTATTAATGATGGCTACGGCAGTTTTTCTAGTTTATGTAATGAATTCTGGAAGAATGGAAGTTAAGCTTGAAAATTCGGCAATAGCAAAATATTCTGCTGAAACAGGTATTTTTCAAATTAAAAGTAAGCTTGCTAAACAAACTGAAATACTTTCTGATGGTAAAGTAGTTAATAAATGGTATAATATTAAAACGTCTGAATATGATGCACTACCTTATGTTAATGCTGCAAATAAAACATTAGCAACACCTACATGTGCAGATTACATTTTCCCAAGCTTACAATGTGATGATGTAAATAGAAATGAGGGTAATACTCAAAAAGTTTCTAATTTAATTTTATTAAGGGAAAATCCTAATGATCCTAACTCTAAAATAGTTGGTAAATATAGAATAACTATTGATAATGGTCAACTAGATAGTGGGAAAACTTCTACTGGTTCTTTAGTTGCTGGATATGATAGATATAATAATAAAATATGGTCTAATTCTACAGATAAAAATTATTTTAAATTAGATGGTTTAACAAGGTTTGGAATTAGAGTAGATGGTTTTGCTGTAAGAGCTGATGGAGTAGAAGTAAAACCAGCTCAATCTGTTTATGCAGTTCTTGATATACCTAATAGTAACATAACTTTAAATCCAAATAATTGGGGTCCAACATCTGAAACTAAATCACCTGCTTCATATATGTTATCAACAATTGGTAGTACAACCTCAATAAATGGTGCAACTTCAGAAGATAAACTTTTAAATTTACTAAGTAATCAAATAATAACAGGACCAATACATACTAATGAACAATTTGCTTTTACATGGAAAGGTAATTTTGATTTATTTGAACCAGCAACTCTAAAAAGATCTAAAAAGAATGAAAGTTTTACTGTTTTATCAAAAAGAGGTTCTCCAGCAAACACAGGAGATCTTTTGCCAATAACAGTTTATCAAGCGGGATTTCTTGATGGAACATGGAGAGTTACAGTTTTTGGGACTAACTTCCCTTCTGATATAAATCAATTATATTATATGGTAGAAACAAAATCTGGAGTTTTGGTAAGTTGGTCACACCCTGTAGAAACAGGAGTGCATCCTTCAACAAACCAAAGTTATTTAAAATTTGATTTGCCTGTTGTATCTCCAACCGATTTCCCTTTAAGAATATCTGTTGGTTCACCAGATCAAAGTACTAGTTTTACTTTAGCAACTTCTACTGATTTTAAAAATTATACCCCAGCAGAACCACTAAAAATTGAAGGTATTATGCAAGTTTCAAAGGTAGGAACTTGGGGATTATCAGAAAAAGTTTACAAACAAAGCGATTATTTACCAGCACTTACAGATGATTATAGATTTATAGGTAAGTTTTTATCAGCTCCCCCTAATAATTATATTGCTTGGGATCCTTTAGGTGATGAACCTAATTTTGGAGATACCTATTATGTAACATATATTACTAATTACAATATGCCTCATAGAAAAATAAAAGTTTATTCTCCTTTAACTTTTTCAAATACTAGTGGTAGCTTTGCTTCTTCAAAATTATTTTATATTCACTCTCATAAAGCTCCAGGTACAACTATAGCTAGATGGATTGGAGGGCATGATCATAAAGGAAGTATTTTTGGAATGAGCTATGTAAACTTATTAACAAATGATGGAGTAATAGATTATATTTATAAAAACTGGGCTCAAGCTCTTATTTATGATTGGACTTTTTATCATAGACATGAAATAAGTTCTAATTTATTAAATACTATATATAATAATTCTGATAATGTATTCTTTTTTTGGGCTCAAGAAGATTTTAAACCTTCTGCTTTGGCAGAGAAATATCCTCCTATTGTATGTCCTGATGAAGGTAAAATAAATGTACAAAGAGCCTATTTTAACCAAGTTTTAAGAAGTATTACAGATAAACAATTAACTGTAGATAACTCAGGTAATTATCAAAATCCAAATCAAATTCCAGAAGAACCTGAAAATGGTTATTATGATGCTTCCAAACATGGTGGTATTATTGATTTTAGAGCAACTTATTTTGCAAATGATTTAAAATATACAGCTGGAAGTAGTGCTGGTCAACCTGTTTTACCAGTAGGTAGTAAAATAACTGATACTGCTACTATTTATGTAAATGATAAGCAGTTTTTTGATTATTCTAGTGGTCCTAATACAGGATATGAAAATCCAAATAATCCAAACCCTGATTATATGAAAATAGCAGATAGTAAATTATCTGCTGATTATAAAGAATATACTTATGTTCAAATACCTAAAAATGCACCCACTATGATAAATGGTTATAAAAATCCTATAGAGGGTGGAATTATTTTGGTAAGAGAAGGTGTAGTAAGAATAGGAGGAATGGATTGGAATAATTTAGGTGGAAATGCAACTGTAAGAGGTACTGGATATGTAAATACAACTCCAGGAGTAAAAGGTAAAAATACTATTATAGATGGTAGGTTAACAATTATTTCTTATTCAGAAGTAGCACCATCACCTATAATTCCAGCACAAAGAAATAAATATTTAAATGAAGATTTTAATAATACTACAGATAATCCAGGTGATATTGTTATAACTGGAAACGTAATTTATAAAAATAAAGTTTATAAAACTAAAGAGCAAGTAACTGATCCTAATTATCAACATGAAGGATTTAGACAATATTATTTTGGAGCCTCTCCAACTAGTATTTCACAATTAGATACTGTTATACCTTGGGTTACAGGTAATTTATCAGATTCAAAAGAAGGATTGCCTTTAGATCCTATGAAAAAATTAGATGTAGATTTTGGTATAAGCGATCCAAATCCTTTAAAATTTAATTCTTTAGCTCTAATATCTTCTAATGATATTAAAATACCTGTAATGCATTACTATCAGACTATTACTAATTCTTCAGATCCAAGATACGGAAAAGAAGATGATGAATTTGATGTTTATCAAGATCCTTTTGTAAGACCTTATATGAAAGATACACTTACTATACATGGTCAACTTATTGCTGGACATCAGCTTACTCAAACAAAAGCTAGTATAAAACCTAATTTAATAACTCCACATACTACAATACCATCAAAAAATGATCAATTAGTAATGTATGGTTCTTTTTATTCAAGAGAACAGCCAGATCTAAGTTATTTTGATAGATCCCCAGCAGATGCTTTTGATACAAGTATAGGTAGGATTTATATGTTTGATAAAGCTTTATCAGCTGTACCTCTAGCTGGAGCTCCTTATTTTCCTATAGATAGTACATATACAACAACTTATGTTCCAACTGTAAATTTACCTAGAATAGTTCCAGGTACATTTAAGAATGTTTCAGATGGTGCAAACTAAATAAAAAAAAGCCTCCTTAATTGGAGGTTTTTTTATTACTAAAAATCACTTTAAATATTATATTAACCTTAAAGATAAAAACTTTGTATATATATAATTTTTGTGCTAAAATCAAATATTTTAGTGTGATAGCGTGAAATAAAAGGTACATAGTACAAGGTAAAAAGTATTAAAATAATATTTTGATTTTTACTAATTAAGAAGGATTTTTATGGCAAATATAACATTACTACAAGCAATAAACCAAGCTCTTAAAGAAGAAATGAGAAGAGATAATAGAGTTATAGTTTTGGGCGAAGATGTTGGAAAAAATGGTGGAGTTTTTAGAGCCACAGAAGGTTTATTTGATGAATTTGGAGATGAAAGAGCTTTAGATACTCCTCTTGCAGAATCAGGAATAATAGGTATGTCTATAGGTATGGCTCTTTATGGATTAAGACCTGTCCCAGAAATACAATTTATGGATTTTATTTATCCTGCTTTCGAACAAATTGTAAGTGAAGCTGCAAAAATGAGATTTAGATCTGGAGGTCAATATTCTGTACCTATGGTTATAAGAACTCCTTATGGTGGTGGAATAAAAGGTGGAAACTACCATTCACAAAGTGCTGAAACTTATTTCACACATACCCCAGGATTAAAAGTTGTAATACCCTCAAACCCTTATGATGCAAAAGGCTTATTAATATCTTCTATTAGAGACGGAGATCCTGTTATTTTTATGGAACCTAAAAGATTATATAGAAGTATGAAAGGAGAAGTTCCTGATACAGATTATACAGTTCCATTAGGAAAAGCTGCTATAACAAAAGAAGGTAAAGACGTTTCAGTTTTTGCTTATGGAGCAATGGTTCCTGTTTGTATGGAAGCAGCAGCTAAAGCTAAAGAAAATAATATTGATGTTGAAGTAATTGATTTAAGAACTTTAGTGCCATTAGATATAGAAGCTATTTTAAATTCTGTAAAAAAGACTGGTAGAGCTGTTGTCGTTTATGAAGCTCCTAAAACAAGTGGCTTTGGAGGAGAAATTTCAGCCATAATTGCTGAAAATGTAATAGAATATTTAGAAGCCCCTATCTTAAGAGTTGCTGGATTAGATACTCCATTTCCTTATACCTTAGAGCATATATATCTTCCTGATCCAAGAAGGGTTTTTGAAGCTATAGAAAAAACAATGAAGTTTTAAGGAGGTAAAAATATGGATTTTAGATTACCAGATATAGGTGAAGGAATTGCTGAAGGCGAAATTGTAAAATGGCTTGTAAAAGAAGGCGATGAAGTAAAAGAAGATCAAGTAATTTTTGAAGTAATGACTGATAAAGCTACTGTTGAAATACCCTCTCCAACAACAGGTAAAATTAAGCAAATTTTAGCAAAAGAAGGTCAAGTAGTTCCTATAGAAACTATAGTAGTTATTATAGATGATGGTAAAGAAACAGTATCTAATAAACATCATAAAATTGAAGAAAAAAATACTAATTTTGTTTTGATAGAAGAACAAAAAGAAAAAGTTAAAGTATTAGCTTCACCTGCAACTAGAAAATTTGCCAGAGATAATAATATTAATATTTCAGAAGTTACACCTACAGGTAATAATGGAAAAGTAACTAAAGAAGATATTAAAAATCATATAAATAATAAAAATAAAACTAAAGAAGTAAAAGAATTAGTAGTAATAGAACAACCTAAATATAATTATACTAAGCAAGCTAATAAAGAAAATTTAGATGAAGAAAGAGTACCTTTTAGAGGATTAAGGAAAAAAATCTCAGAAAATCTTTTACGTTCTAAACATAATGCTCCTCATTTTATGATAGCTGATGAAGTTGATGTAACAGAATTAGTTAATTTTAGAAAAGAATGCAAAGATTTAGCTCTTAAAAAAGGAGTTAAACTTACTTATCTACCTTTTATAATAAAAGCAGTAGTAAGTGCCTTAAAAGATTTCCCAACATTAAATTCTGTATTAGATGAAGAAAATTCTGAATTAATATTAAAAAAATACTATAATATTGGAGTTGCAGTTGCAACAAATCAAGGTTTAATTGTTCCTGTTTTAAAAAATGCAGATAAAAGAAGTATTTTTGATTCTGCAAAAGAATTAGATAGATTAGCAGATAATACTAGAAGTGGTAAAATTGATATCGAGGATTTGAGAGGTGGAACTTTTACAGTAACTAATATTGGTTCTATAGGTGGATTATTTTCTTCTCCTATTATAAATTACCCAGAAGTTGCAATTTTAGCTGTTAATAAAATAGTAGAAAAACCTATAGTAAAAGATGGCAATATTGTAATAAGATCTATGATGTACCTATCTATGTCATGTGATCATAGAGTTGTAGATGGTGCTATTGCAGCTTTATTTTTAAATAGAGTTATAGAATTAATACAAAATCCTAAAGTTCTTTTATTAGAATGAATTTAAGACCTAGGGGCTGTCCAAAAAGACAATTTTCACGAAAAATATTGGTATCAAATCCAGTGTTTTCGTAGGGGAAAAGCACTGCTTTGCCCATTTTTGGACACCCCATAGGAAGGGATCGGGGGTTCTGCTCCCTTACCCCCTGAAACCACAGAGCAAAGCTCTGAGGTATTCTCTAGTAATAATAAAAAATAAAGTTTTAATTATAAAGATAATGTAATATTTTGAATATATAAAATTTTACATATAAATATATCTATAAATTTATAACTCTAGATTAATTACTTTTTTTAAATGATATACTAAATAAAAACACAACAACATTTTAAATGTTGTTATAAGTTTTTTGTTAATTAGTATTTTGGCAAAAATAAAATGGCAAGAACCAGAATTGATTTTAATTTTTTCTTTGATAATATAGCAGAAACTATTTTTATTCTTAATAAAGAATTTAATCTTGGCTATATTAACTCTAATTGGCAAAATTTAACTGGTTATTCTTATCAAGAATCAATAAATAGAAGCTTATTCAATTTTATAGAACAAGAAAGTTCTAAAGCTCTAAATGAATTATTAGAAAAATCCAAAGAAAAGAAATCTATTGGTTTGGTAAATATTTTAGCTAAAGATATGTCTAATGAAGTTATGATTAAACATTGTGAAATTATAGTTTTATATTCACATGAACAAGAAATTTATCAAGGAACTATAAGAAAATTAGATGAAAATGAGTATAAAGAAAGATCTACTGGAAAAGATAATTTTTTAGCTATGATTAGTCATGAAATAAGAACCCCTATGAATGGTATTATAGGAATGACTAGTTTGTTGTTAGATACAAAATTAAATGAAGAGCAAAAAGAGTATGTAGAGACAATTAGAGTAAGTGGTGATTCTTTATTAACTATTATAAATGAAATTTTAGATTATTCTAAAGTTGAAGCTGGTAAAATAGAACTTGAAACTCATCCTTTTTTTCTAGATAAATGTATAGAAGATTCTTATAGAATTTTTACTAAGCAAGCTTCAGAAAAAAAATTAAACTTACATTATTATATCGAAAATAATGTTCCTTTAAATGTAGAAGGTGATTCTACAAGAGTAAGACAAATATTAGTAAACTTAATTGGTAATTCTATTAAATTTACTGATAAAGGTGAAGTTTTTACCTCTGTAAAATTATTAGAAAAACAAGATAATACTATTACACTTCAATTTTGTATAAAAGATACTGGAATTGGTATAGCAGAAGAAAATATAGAAAAAATATTTAAACCATTTTCACAAGAAGAAACATCAACAACAAGAAAATATGGTGGAACAGGCTTAGGATTAAATATTTCAAAAAGACTTATAGAATTAATGGGTGGAAAAATATGGATAGAAAGTAGAAAAGGATTTGGTTCTGAATTCTATTTTATAATAAAAGTAAAAGAAGATTTAAATTATTCAGTTACTACATCCTTTATTGATAAAACAATACCTGAATTAAAAAATAGGAATTTTTTACTTTTTTATGATGATGAAGAAAGTAGTGTAAAAATAAGTGAAAAATTAAAAATATGGGGATTAAAAGTAGTAAAAGTATGTGGAGCAAATAATTTACTAAGTTATCTTGGCGAAAATGAATCTTTAGATGTTTTACTAATTTGTTCAAATAATTTAAATGAAATTATTGATATAACAAATGAAGTAAGAAAAGAAAGATCAAAAGAACTTTTTCCTATAGGTCTAATTTCAAAAAAAGAAATTACAGATAAATTAGAAAACCCAGATGTTTTTTCAGGAATAATAGATTTTCCATTTAAAGAGGTAGATTTACTTTCATTAACTTTTGATTTAATATCAAAATCATCTAATAAAATAAAATTAGATTTTGTTACAAATATAAAAAATATTACCCCATCTTATAATTTTAATATTTTGGTAGCAGAAGATAACTTTGTAAATCAAAAAATTATAAAAACTTTTTTGGAAAAATTAAATTGTAAATATGATATAGCTTCAAATGGGATTGAAGTTTTAGATTTTTTAGAAAAAAAAGCTTATCAATTAATTTTTATGGATGTTCAAATGCCTGATAAAGATGGATTAGAAACAACTAAAGAAATTTGTGAAATATATAAACTAACTCCAAATAAAAAACCTGTAATAATAATGCTTACAGCTAATGCTATGAAAGGTGATAAAGAAAAATATTTTGAAATAGGTGCAGATGATTATTTAAGTAAACCTATAAAATTTGAAAATATATACTCTACTTTGGAAAATTGGAATGAAATAATAAATGAAAAAATGAGTAAATTAGAATATGAAAATTATTCTATTAATGATATTAATAATAAAAACACTAATTTTAATATAGATAAAAATATCCAATTAAATGAAAGTGATAATACTTTAGATATAGATAAAAATCTTCAAGAAAAATACAATAATTTTTTGGTTTTTGATAAAAAAGTTCTTACTGAAATAGCAGAAAGTTTGGAAGAAAATCCAGAAACTTTGATAAGAGATAGCTTATCAGATATAGATAAATATATTCTTAATCAATTGCTAGAATTAGAAAAATCTTTTTATAATAAAGATAATAGTAAAATAAAATTTATTTCTCATAGTTTAAAAGGATCATGTTCTAATTTAGGTATAGAAAGAATATATAAAATATCAGCTGATATAGAAAAAGAAACAGATGAAAATAATCTAAAGAATTTAATTATAGTTTTAAAAAATGAAGTAAAAAATTTTAATGAGTTTTATAATCAGTTTATGAATAAATAAAATGCCATATTTAAACTAATATGATATTAATTTAGAGTATTAGAAACTAAATATAAGTTAATAAAGGTAAAAGTTATGGAATTATTAGAAAAGTTTAATCAATTATATGAAAGCTATTTTCGTGACAATTTAAAAGTAAAAGCCTCAAATAAATCCTTTATTAGTCCAATACATAAAGAAAAAAAAGATATTTTAATGAACCAAATTAAAAATTTTTTTGAGTTATCTTTATATGGAAACGTAATAGAAGTATCTAATAAATATTTAGAGTTAGATCCTAAAAATATAGAAATTAATATGATACTAGGTCAGGCTTATTTAAATTCAAATAAACTAGATATAGCGGAAAGTATTTTTTGGGAAATAATAAAATTAAGACCTTCTTCTATAGATGCTAGAATTTACTTATCAGATGTATTTATAAAAAAACATAAATATAATAATTCAGCTGAAAAATTAAAAGAAGTAAAAAAAATAAACCCTCAATACAAAAATATTGATATAAAAATATCAGAATCTCTATATATGTATGCAAAAATATTATTAAAAAATAGAAGTTTTAGTTTGGCTATCGAATACTTTAAAGAATCTATTAGTTATGATGATAATTATAAAAATAATTATGGTTTAGCTTTGACATATAAAAAAGAGGGTAAAATAAACTTATCAATAAGTAAATTCATAGAAATAGAAGATAAATTTAAAAATGATTTAAAAAGTAATTTCTTCAATAATTTTTCTGAATTATATGAAGATTTACAGCAAAAAGAAAAAGCTATTGAATTATATGAAAAAGCTATTAAGCTAGAAAAAGATATTCATATAATAGAATATTATAGAGCTAAGATACTTATTAATAAAGGTTTTTATAAAAAAGCTCTTAAAGATTTAATAGTTTTAGCAGATAATAATATAAAATTAGTAAAACCTTTATGGGAAATAATAAAATTAAATGAAATTTTAGATCAAAAAGAAAATTCTTTTAAATATTATGAAAGAATCTTAAAATTAGAAAAATATGATTTTGATGCAACAGTTGAATTTGCTGTATTACATTATGAAAAAGGTGATAAAGAACTTGCTAATTCTATTTTAAATGGTATATATATAACTACTGGAGGTAATGATACTAGAGTATTAAAAACATTAGCTAAAATATTATTAGAAAAAGGTAAGTTAGAAGAAGCATATAGAAAAATATCAAAAGCTAGTTTTAATGAGCATAATGATTATGAAATTAATCTAATTTATGCTAGATACTATCAATCAGAAAAGTATTATAAAAAAGCTATTGAAGAATGTGAGAAAGCATTAAAAATAACTCATAATAAAGAAATTATAAACTTATTGATTAATTTATACATAGAAGATAAAAATATTGAAAAGGCTATTTTAATTTGCCAAGAAGAATTAAATAAAAATAATGAAGAATACTATTTAGTATTAAATGATATATATTTTTCTATGAATAAATTTGAAAAATGTGTAGATACTTTAAATAAATACTTAAAAATAGAAAAAAATAATCAATTAACTTTATATAAATTAGCTTTAGCCTATTTTAATTTAAAAGATTATGATAAAGCTATAAAAAACTTAAAAACTATTTTAGATAAAGATGCTCTACCAGAAAAATATTTTTATTTAAGCAAATCTTATAAAGAAATAAATAGAACAGAAGACGCTAAAATTAATATAAAAAAATATTTAGAATTATTCCCTAATAATATAGAAGCATTGTTATTTAGTGGTAAACTATATCAAGAAACAGGAGATAATTTATCTGCTGCTGAATATTATAAAAAAGTCATAAAACTAGACCAATATAATAAAGAAGCTAGTAATTTATGGAAAAAAGTAACTCACTAATAAATTTCTGATATGAGTATAAAAAGTTTTAATGAACTACCTTATATTACTATAATAGAAGCCCCTTATGGCTATGGTAAAACCACTTATATAAATAAAATTTTAGAATTTAATAAATATGATAATTTGTTTTTAACTGGTAAAAATAATAATTTAGAAATAAAAATAGTAAATAATTTTTTAAGACAAGAAACAAAAAAAATTTTAATTATAGATAATTTAGATTTATTTAATAATAAAAATGAAATATTATTTTTATTAGAAAAATATCTTTTTAAAGAAGAAAAAGATTTAAGAATACTTATTTCAAGTAATAAAAAACTAAATTTAGCTATAGAAAACTTACCAGAAAATAGTTTATTTTTAGATATAGATTTTTTTAAATTAAAAGAAACTGATTTTACCAATATTTTAAAAAATTATAAGTTAAAAATAGAAGAAACAGATATTATATTTTTTAATTATGTAGATGGATGGATTTTAGCTATAAATTTATATTTAAAACTAAAACTAAATAGGATATCAAAAAAAATTTTTGATTCTACCTTAGAAAAATCTATAAATAGCTTATTAAATAAAGATATAAATTATGAAAATAAAGATATTTTTTTTATAAATCAATTACCTAATATATTTAAGCCTTATATTCAAAATATTTTTATAGATAATGAAAAGTATTGGGAAAAATTATCTATAGATAGTAAAAATATTTTAGACTCTTTAATTTTATTAGAAAGAGCAAAAAAAATAAGTTTATCAAAAAAAGAAAATATACTTAATTTTATTACTAGAGAAATATATTATCTATTTATTTTATCAGAATATCATAAGATAGATATTTTAATAGAAGAGGGCGATAAATATATACATAGTTCTACTTTAGATGAAAAACTATATTTTTTATATCATAAAGCTAATTATTATAGATTTTTATGCCAACATGACAAAGTTTTTGAAATAGTTAATGAAATTATAGATGTAAACTCTAATAATAAAAAAATTTTAAAACTTCAAAATAAAGCTTATGTTTTATTAGGTTTAACTTATTATCAAAAGGGAGAATATAATAAAACTAGAGAAAATTATAAAAGAGCAATTTTATTAGCAGAAAAATCTTTTGATTTTGAATTAACTAATGAAATAAAAATAATGCTTTCTTTTTTAGATATTTTTGAAGGAAAAGATTCAAATTTAGATATAAATGAAATAGAAGTTATAATTAATAATAGTAAAGAAAAAAACCAACCTTTGATGCTTTTAAATTTTGCATTTTGTCTAATTTTAGGTGAAAAATTGGATATAACAAAAGGCTTAGAAATTATAAATAAAACTAAAAATCTAGCTAATAACTTAGAACATAAATATCTTTTACCTCTAATTTATGATATAGAGGCTCGTATTTATAGGTATTCTAAGCAACATGAAAAAGCTTTGGATTGTCATAATAAAGCATTAAGCTTAATAAAAAAAGATTCTTTTGATTTTTTCCAAGCAAACCTAAATTATGTTTTAACATTAATAAAAACAGATAAGCATAAAGGCGAATCTATTTTAAATAATTTAATTATAGAAACTAAAGCTAAAGGTTTATTTGGTATAACAAGGCAAATAGAAACTGTTTTACAAGATTTTTATTCTAATAAAAATAATGATAATTATAATTATATAACTAATGATAAATTATCTAAAGAAATAGATTTACCAGCTATTACAATTAATACTTTTGGTAAATTTGAAGTTAGTATTTCTGATAATGAAATAAATGATTGGAAAAGAAAGAAAACTAAAAAATTATTAGCCTATTTAATAACTAATCAAAAAGGTATACATAGAGAATCTTTAGCAGAAAATTTATTTTCTTCTGAAAATACAGAAAATACTTTAAAAAACTTGGATGTTAATATACATAGTTTAAAAAAAGCTTTAGAGCCAGAGAGAAAACAAAAAGGTTCTTCATTTATTTTATTTAGAGATTCTTGTTATAGTTTTAATTGGAATTATCCTTATAAGTTTGATTTTATAGATTTTGAAAAAGCTTATCTTAATTGGGAAAAAGAAAAAAAAGAAGATAAAAAAATTAATTTAGCAACTCAAATTATAAATATATATAAAGGTGATTTTTTATCTGAAATAGATTTTTCAGATGATTGGGAAGATCAAAGAGAATATTTTTTCAAAAAGTTTTTAGATGTAGCTATTTGGTTAACTAATATATATTTAGATAATCTTAATTATGATAAGACAGAAGAAATTTTAAATAAGATTATAAAGTTTGATAAGGTAAATGAAACAGCTTATATTCTTATAATGGAAATGTCTGAACAAAAAAAAGATTTTGAACTTTTAAATAAAACATTTGAAAAAGCTGAATTTAACTTCAAAAAAGAATTTAATTCCCATCCAACAGATGAGATTAAAAATACTTTTAATAAAATTTATTCTAAATTTAATCTTAAAATTTAGTGTTCTTTGTTACAAAATGAATTTTTTTTAGTAAAATAAATATAGTATATTCTTTGAGTTTAGTAACTCTTTGTTTTATTAAAAAATTATGGATAAGTTAGTTGCTGTTTCTGCTCCCGTAATCTTACTAGTCATTTTATGGACAATATTAATTGCTGTGTTTTTTTATATTAGAAATAATATGAAAAAAGAAGAAGCTGAATTACTAATAAAAAATACTCCTATTAAAGTTTCTATGGAAGAAAAAGAAAAATTCAAAAAAGAAATTGATGATTTAGCTGTTTATGTTTCTAGATTACCAAGACCAAAAGATGTAATTCAGAAATATCGAAATGAAGACACTGATAATAACGAATAAAAAATCAGTATATTCGACACATAATAAATAAAAAACTAATTTTACTATGGGACACACGCAAGGCATGTCCCTACGAAAAATTGTTTTTATAATCTCAATAAATTTAAATTTTTAATCTATAGGTCTAAGCTATTGTAAAATAAATAGACTATTTTTAATTTAAATATAAACGGAAGTGTGAAGGAATCGAACCCACCTCGGCATGATTATCATTCCGAATGCGATTTTGAAGATCGCCAAACCCACCAGAGTTAAAACACTTCCAAATTTTTTTATAAAAAAAGTATATTCCCCTCAAATTGTTCTTTTTTTACTCTATGATTAATATAAATTATGGTTGAATTTGGTAAAAAATTTCTTATATTATTATAAATAATTTTTTCTGATTCTATATCTATAGCAGAAGTAGCTTCATCTAAAATTAAAATTTTGGGTTTTGATATTAAAGCTCTTGCAATGGCTATACGCTGTTTTTGCCCACTAGATAGATTATTTCCATTATAACCTATAATAAAATCATATTTATTATTATATTTCTGTATAAAATCATCTATAAGAGTAAATTTACAAACATCTAAAAATAATTTTTCATCATAATCCTTATCCAAAAAAATATTATTTTTTATAGAATCATTAAAAAGAAAGGGCTCATTAAAAACTACTTTAATATTAGACAAATATAATTTATTATTATAGTCTGAGATATTATAAGCCCCTATTTTTAAATCGCCTAAAAAGTTTTTATAAATTCCTAAAATTATTTTTACTAAAGTTGTTTTTCCGCTTCCATTTTCGGCAGATATAAAAAAAGAATTTCCTTGAGGTATAATAAAATTTAAATCACGTTTAAAAATATTTTGTCCTTTTGTATAATAAAAATTTAAATTTTCAGCTCTTATAGTAAAATTTTTATCATTAAATAATAAACTTTTACATTCATTTAAATCATTAGCTTTTAGAGATTTTTCTAAATAAGTTTCTATATTATTTATACAGGGATAATTTTTAGAAATAATTCCTACAGATTTGGTTAAAAAAATAACAGGTTCTATAGTTAGAGTCATAGCAGTAGCAAAAGCTAAAAGTTCACTTAAATCAATATTATTATTAACCATTTCAAACCTAGCATAAGTTACAATTAAGCAAATCATAATAGTTTGAACTGTCCCTATTATAGAAGGTTGTGAAGCCATTATTCTTATTAAATTAATATTTTCTTTGTTATTTTCAGTTTGTATATTATAAAATTCATTGGTTTTTTTATCTTCTATTGAGAAAAGTTTTATTATCAAAATATTATTAATAGATTCTCCTATTTTTAAGTAAGTATCAGCTATTTTTTTTTGAATTAGTTCTGATTTATCTTTTATAATTATAGTAAAATAATTTATTAAAAATCCAATAGTAGGTATTAAAAAAAGTACTGTAAAAGCTAATTTCCAACTAGTATAAAAAATATAGTTTAAGGTAAAAAACATCATAATAAAACTAGGAATAAACTCTGAAATAAAAGAAAAAACAGTTTCATTTATTTTATTTACATCATCTACAATTAATTTAGTATTTTCACCATAGTTTTTATCTTCCAATTCTAATATTTCTTTATTTATTAAAATTTTATAAAGCTCTTTTCTAATATCATTAGCGATATTGGTACTTACAAAACCGGTTATATAGTTATAATAATAGGTAAAAATGCCTTTTAATATATAAATTATTATCACAGAAATTGCTAAATTTAAAAAAGGTAAAATAGATTTATTAGTAAAAACAACAGGTAGTTCTTTTGCTAAAGTAATTAATAATAATTGTGGTAAAGATGAAATTAAAACAAAAAAAACCGCTAATATTATTTTAAAATAATATTTTTTTATGTATCTAGTTATATTTTTATAATTCATTAAATTCTAAAATTATTTATATTAGAAGAATTAAAGCATATTTATTCTTATTATAGAATAGGTGTGATTGGGCAACTCTCCTGATAACCTCTTCCTTCTTGGTTTTAGCTCTTAAATTCATTTTATAGTGCCTAAGTATTTAAAAACAATCCTTTATTATAAAACAAAATAGTTTATAAAATTTCAGCTTATAATTTTTAACTTTTATAGTATAAATTCTATAAGAAGAGCATTATATGTTTGTAGTTAATATTGTATAATTTTAATTCAATGATTTTTACAAGGAAGAAAAGATGAAAGGCTATATACTTTTTAATGGTAATATCCAATTTGAAGCTGATTTTATAACTAAGTTTAGACATCTTTTATTATCATCACATCATTCAGACCCTATAGTAAGAGATTCTAAAAAGGTTTTATTAATAACAGCTGCTTGGCAAAAAAGAGAATTTCATGAAAGCCATGTAAAACAAGCTTTATATAATATTGGTCATAAACCTATATTTCAAGATGGATATGATCAAAATACTCAAAATTTATCAATTTATCATGATTTTATGACTTTTAAAAAAGAAGAGCATGATTTACATGCTTTTTATCATTCAAAACAAAAATTAATCCAAAAAGTAAAAGAATTTTATAGAGAAAAAAACTCAGGTTTAATTTCTATTTTACAAAAACAAGTAAAAAACTTGAAAAAAACTTTTAGACATATAACCTTACATCAAATTTTATCTTATGAAGTAAAGGAAAATTATTCTGAAATAACTGATTTTAACCAATATCAGCTATTATATCATTATGCTTGCCAAGATATTCAAAATACTATGCAAAAAATAAAAGAAAATGATACTTTAATGACTAAAGTATGTAAAGAAATAGATGATTATTTCTTTATTAATTCAAAAATAAGTGAAAATAAAACTTATAATATTTTGAGAGAAAGATTAAAACAAAGAATTTTATCTTCCAATTCAGTATTTATTTTTGGTGGTCATGTTGCAGTTTTATATAACAGGTTAAATTTTTTCAAATTAAAAGATACTTTTGTAGAAGCCTTAAATAGAGGAACTAACTTTTATACTATTTCAGCTGGTTCTATGTCTTTATGCGATAATATTATTGTTTTTGATGATAATTCTAAAGAATGGGCTAGTTCTTCAAATATGTATGATTTTGAATATTTTGATTTGGGTTTTGGTTTGGTAAAAAAAGTACAAATTTTCCCACATTGTAAAGATTATATTCACATGAAAGACCCTGAAACTATTTCTTATACAGCTCATAGATTTGATAAAAGTTTGTGTGTAGGATTAGATCAAAATTCTTTTTTATTATTAGAAACTTATGAAGAAAATGGAAAAGAATATGAAAGATTTACTTCGGTAGGAAAAGAAGAAGGCTTATATCTTTTTAATAAAAATGGATCTATACATGTTACTAAATATGGAGAAGAATTAGCTTTGGAAGGAACTAAATTATACGAGTTAAAAAATAAGTCTGTTTAAATTTTATTTTTAAGAAAATATGAGTTTTTTATAAATAAAAAAAGATTAAATATGAATATTATATAAAAATAACTTTTTTTAATTCAAAATAGACTTTGATTTATTTTTTTATTATAACTATAATTTTATAATAGTTATTTAAAATCTGTAAATAAGTAATAACTCAAAATAAAACATCTATTTTTACTACAGATATTTACAGATGAATCAGATGAACTACAGATAAATAAACATCTGTTTAAGCCTATTTTATCTATGTAATACATAGTTTAAATATTAAAAAAGTCTAAATATATAGTTAGTTTTGCTTATATACTTATTTAGTTTATGGAGATATTAAATGTTAAAAAAATCAGTTGCTTGGATTACAGTTTCTTGTTTTATTGTTTCTTGTAATATTTTTACAAATAATAATTCTACAACAGGAGGGATATTAAGAAATGTTGCGGGGGGTAAATTCAATATAAAAAGTACTACTAACCCTAATGAAATAAAAAAGAACTTTTTACCTGTAACAAGAATAAGTAAACAAAAAGGAAAAGAACGAGAAAAAGATGATAATAAAAAAAGAGTTTTTACTTTTAATGCTTCTCAAGCAGATTTAAAAAGAAGTTTTATTTTAAATATTACTAATGGTTCTGGTGGCGGAGAAAGAGTTGGTAATTTAGAAGTTTTTATTAATGGAACTCAAGTTATTTTTAATCATGATGAAGATATAGATAATACAGATGATATTAATAAAATTAAGAAAAAATTATGTGGAGATGATACAGATGATAGAGATGGAAAAGAAAGAAAAAAAGATGACGATAAAAAATTTAAGATAAAACATGATAAAGATGATAAAAATGATAAAAATAAACCAAGCTGTGAGTTATTAATTAGCAATTTTTTTAATAAAAAAACAGACGCTTTAAGTGTAGGATTACCTAACATAAAAGAAGGTGTAAATAGCCTAGAAGTAAGAATAAAAGATGAACGAGATAAATTTGCATTAGATATTAGTATTGATGGTTTTTTGAGGTCTTCAAAAATACCAGGAGCTTCTCATAGTGAGTTAAACATAATAGGAATAAGAGAAGATTTTGTTAAAAATGGTCAAATAAAAATAAAATTTTTAGAAGGTCTAAAAGTAAGGATTGAAAATAATTCTAATGGAGAGCAAATATTAGTTGATAAAAATGGTTTAGATTTAACATCTTTAAATAGATTAATTAAATCATATAAAATTAAATTAATTTCTAATATTACTAATGAGCCAGAAGATTTATTAGATCAAATTGAACAAATAGTAGAAAATAAACTTAATAGAGATGAGCCAAACTTAAATCTTTTTAAATATTTGAATTTTGCTCCTAATATAGACCATTGGAAAATAATAGATGAAATAAAAAAATTACCTTATATAGAAGAAGCTTACCCTAATTTAAACTATGGTGCTTCAGGATATTTTACAAATGATCCTTATAGAAGTTATGTAGAAGAAGCCGAAAAACCTAAACCTGTTTTAGATGAATGGCTAAAAAAAACAAAAATAAAAAGTGATGATAAATGTTTAAATCCAGGTGCTTGGGAATATAATAGGGGAAAAGGAATAAAAATAGCTATACTTGATAGTATACCTCAGGTCTCACAAGTTACTTATTATGATGCTAAAAGTGTTCAAAAAATCGATGACACTACCACTAAAAAAGTTGTAAATACAGGCTTAATAACTCATGAAGATTTTTTAGATTCTACAGGTAAAATACCAAGTAATTTACATTTTATATCAAATTTATCAAGAAATTATTTGGGTAAAGGTGATACAATAGATGTTGCAAATAAACTAACAGCACATTCTATAAATCATTCAACAGCTAGTGTTGGTGTTGTAGGAGCGGTTGCAAATAATAATAAAGGCTTAGCTGGAATTGCTAATGAAGCAGAAATATATTCTATAGCAACATATGGTAAAACTTTTAAGGATAATAAATTGATTGATATTGATCCAGAATTATCGGGCAATGGGAATACCTTAATAAGCGGAAGTGAGCAAATAAACACCTATAACAATACAATCGATTCAATTATACTAGCAAAAAAATTAGGAGTTGATATTATTGGAATAGAAAATACACCAATTGTAAATGGAGTTGGTTATTTACCAGATGTTGAACCTGATATTAAAGCAATAATAACAAGAGCAATATATCATGATAATATAATAATTATAGGTGGTGCTGGAAATGCACCTTGTGATAGAATGGAGAAATCTGTTGGTATTGAAACTCTTAAAAATAGTTATAAAAATTGTTCTGATAATTTTAGAGATGGATATGATGTAAGATATGAATATGAACTCAAAAATCATCAAATTTCTACAATAAAAGATTCCGAAGATAAACCAATACATAGAATTAGCTCTGGACTTGTGGTAGTAGGTGGAGTAGATTTAAATGGAAATAGAATGTATTCAGAACTAGTGCCTAGTGCATTAGGAATAGAGATGGACAAGTTTATAACATTATTCCCAACTGGAATATCTGGTGATTATGAGGGTATAACAATAGAAGCTCCTGCTACAGATGTTTTTTCACCGGCATATGACAAATCATCTACAAATCATTATATGAGTACTAATCGAATAACAACAGAATATCCAACGCTAACTTCGAGAGGATCTTTTGGTGGAGTTTCTGCTGGTATTCCTATTATTGCAGGAGTTTCTGCTATATGGCTGAGTGAATATAAAGCTAAGATAGGCAAACCTAATTCAGGTCTAGTTGATACTTCCTATTATGCTCCTCAAGTACTTAATTTACAAATGGCTTATCATGGTTTTAAAGGAAGAGGTGATAATAAAGTTGGTAATATGATAAATGCTTATGAGTTTTTAAAAGAGAATTTTGGAGAACCAAATAAAGGATGTTCGTTTTCACTAGAATCAATAAATATAGGAAATAACCAAACAGCAGATACTATAGGTAATGGGGGAGCAACTAAAGTAACACCTGGAGGTTATATAGCAGCAGAAATAACAAGTGGAGACTTAAAATCAAAAATAGGTGATATTTCCATTCTAGCAGGAAAAGTAAGAATGCCTTTATTAAAATTTGTAGAAAATTATGCTATTTATGGTATTCCAGCTGATATTTTAAATAATCCTCAAATACAACAAGATTTAAAAAATAAAGTTTTAGATGTAATTATTGAAAATAAATTAAATAATACAACAGATCCAAATCAAGCTCCATTAATGGTTTTACAACAAGCTTTGGAAATAGTAGCTTGGAAAGTTGGTATAAAAGTTACTTATGACAAAAATCATCCAATAGAAAAAAATTATCCTGCAATAGAATCAGGTAAAACTTTAGATGTAAGAAGAGGTGATATAATAAATATACCTGTAGTGAATTTAAACCCTAATAATCCAATAAAAGTATCTTCAAAAAGTGGTATTTTTAAAATAATAGAAAAAACACCAACATTAATAACAGTAGAAATACCTAAAAATGCTTATTATGGGATTCAAGGAGTTGATATATATGAAGATAATGGTCATCTAAATGGATTAAATTATACAATACAAAAAGCTATAAATGTTTTAGAAGACCCTATAGTTCAAGTAAATAATATAAATGTTTTTCCTCAAACAATATCTAATGGAGTATTAAACATACCCGCTGTATGGCAATATATTCCAGCTCCTGTAGTTCCAGGTGATAAAATAGCTATTCCTTTAACTAAGTTTTTATATCAAGACTTAGCTAATTATACTGTTTCTGTTGCTGGTAGAAATTTAAATCTTTTAGAAATTGTTCAAAATTATGCTATTTATGGAATCCCTAATGATATCTTGACTAACAATCAAGCTCAAAGTTCTATTTTAGGTACTTTACAAGATATTATAATAAAAAATAATTTAGGTGAACCAGTACAAAGTCTAAAAGATGCACTTAAATTGGTAGCAATAGGAATAGGTTTAAATCCATCTTATCCAAATAGTTTACCAACTACATCTCAATTTCCATTTTTGGAAAATAATATCTCTAGCGATCCAAATAGGATAAGAAGAATAAAAAGAGGTGAAAAATTTGCAGTAAGCATAAGAGGCTTAAAAGACACTGCACAAATACAAGTTAATAGTGGTTCTGGTGATACATATAATGTTGTAGAAAGAAATGGTGAATATGTAGTAATACAAGTTCCATCTAATGCTGTTTTAGGTTTACAAAATATTTCCGTTCATGAATCTAATAGTGCTTCTGGAGCTGATGTTCTTTTTAATAATTCTATTGAAGTTTTGCCTTCAAATCAAAGAGTTTTATCTGATTTTGGTTTTGGAACAGGTTATTATTCGGTAAATTACCAAAATGGTAGTTACTTATCAGCTCATTATAATAATGTTTTTTCATTTATCCCTGGTAGATTTCCTGAAACAGGAAGTGCTATATATGGGTTAAGAGATTCTAGTTATATAACTTTTTCAAAAGGAACAGATGGAAACACTTATATGTCTATGACAATAGATTGGGGTGGGGGCTATAGTATTGCATATCTTACTAAGGATTTAGGTAAACAAGATTTAAAAGTAGGTGATACTATAACTATAGATTTAAATGGAACAACAGCATATATGGCTCAATTATCAGACCAATTATATTACACTTTTTCATCAGGTTCTTTAACCTTAACTGTAGAAAATGTTGATCCGAGTACTAATTCTGGTTATCCTGGATTAATAAAAATAACAGGTAGTGGTTATGCTTCAACTCCAAATACAGCTAATGAATTGTTTCTTGAGGATTTAAATATGAAAATTGCTGTATATTTAATAAATTAATTTTATCTATAATAAAAATCTGAGTATTAATTTAAAATATAACCTCAGATTTTTATTTTTTATTTTAGAAAGGTATTAATCATGAAAAATATTAAATTTTTACCACTTATTTTAGTTTTAACTATTTTTTCTTGTAATTATGAGCAAAATATAACTAAAAATACAAAAAAAATAGAAGATATTAAAGATAATAAAATAAATAATTCTAGTAATGAAAAAATAATAACAAATAATATAATTGATTCAAGTATTTGCAAACCTTTAAAATTAAATGAAAATAACTTAAAAATGTATTATCCTTTTGATTTAGTTTCTTCAAATAATGGAGATTATGTCTATGTATTAGCTTCCCATAATAAGAGTAAAAATTATTTTATGGATAAGATTGAATTATCAGATAGAATATCGCCTCTTGGTGAGAAAAACGAAGTATTTAATAAATATACAAAATACATTAATGAATCTTCTTATACTATTTATAAGATAACAAAAGATAAAAACATCTCTATAATAAAAAATATTGATGTATTGGGTTGTAATATATCTGATATTGAAAAAAAAGAAAATGGTGATTTATTGATATATTCTAATCTTTTATATTCTTTTAATAATGATAAATATACAATAGAACTAAATAATATAGAAAAAAGAATTTTTGCAGATAATACTTTTGTTAATATTGATTATAATAACTTAAAAGACAATCTTGACTATATTTTTTATTCAGCAAAAGTAATGCCAATTTCTTTTGTTTATGAATATCCTTATGTTTATTTTAGTTTTTATGAATTCTCTTTAAATTATTACCCATTTGAATTTATAGAAAGTATTAATATACAAACAGGTGAAAAAAGTTTTTTATACAATGTTGAAGGTTTAAGTGGATTACCTATAAATGCAAAATTTAAAAATGATAAGTGGAATTTAAATATGTATAGTAGTTATTCTTTAGTTTCAAATAATTCTTTTCATAGTTATATAACAAAAGAAAGTTCTTATGCTAATTTTAAAGAATTTAGTATTTATAATGGAAAACCTATTTTTGATATTTCAGATTTAATAAAAAATAAAGATGAATTAGTAAAAACAGGAAGAATTTTAAATATTAGAAAAAATAATAAAGATGAAGTTTTTGGCTTAGATATAAAAAAAAATATAATATGGAAAATCTATCCTGAAACTCAAAAAATAGAATTTTTAGCTGGTAGTGGTAAAGCAGGATATAAAGATGGGAAAGGTGAAGAAGCAGAATTTAATGGATTAAATGAATTAGATTTTGATAGAGATAATAATATTTATGTTACAGATTATAATAATCATGCAATAAGAAAAATAACTCCTGATGGTGTGGTTAGTACTTTTTATAAGGAGAATTAGTGATACTTCGACAGGCTCAGTAAACAATCGTGAATAGGAATAATTTGTGTAATGTAGTGGTAAGCCTTTCGTTTAGCACGTAATGAAACAAAAAATAATTTTTTACTTATAATTCAAATGATATAATGGATTTAATAACTATTTTTTAGGCTTAAATATTTATTTCTAAAAAATTATCAAAGAGGTTTTATGACAGATTTATTAAAAAATTACCCAGTTATTATAGAAATACCTGTAGCATGGGGAGAAATGGATGCTTTTCAACATGTTAATAATGTAGCTTATATAAGATATTTAGAATCTGGAAGAACTAAGTACTTTGATGATTTAAATTATTTAAATTATATGAAAGAAACAGGTTTTGGTCCAATATTATTATCTATAAGTTGTAAATATAAGCTACCTCTTTCTTATCCAGACACTTTATTATTAGGAACTAGAATATATAAAATGACTGAAGATAGGGCATGGATGAAGCATGAAATTTTTAGCCAAAAATTACAAAAAATAACTACTGAAGGCGAAGGAATTTGGGTTTCTTATGATTATAACAAAAATAAAAAATGCCCTATACCTGAAGTTATAAAAAATAAAATTCTTGAATTTGAAAATGGTAATATTGATTTAGTATAGGTTTATTATTTTATTTGCATATAAACCACTAGCATATAAAGCTAATAGTTTTTGATATTTATTAGGTTCATCAAAAGTTAGTGTATGTATAGAATATCTTAATAAACCAATAAAAAGTTGTAGTGGTTCGGTATCTTCTTTTATCAAATCACTATAAAAGCTTCTCAAATATTTTAAGGTGCTATAAGTTCTATTAAATTCTGGGTTATTTAAATTTAAATCTTTTATACTAGGCAATTTTTTACTAAGATCTTTTACTTTAGAAATAAAATTAACTAATTTTATTCCATCTTGTAAATCATCTAAACTATTTATATTAGTAAAAATATATAATAGATCATTTTCTAATTTAATTAAATCTTTTAGAATATGCCCTCTATGAGTATGAAAAAAATCAATAATCCAAACATTTTCATGAGAGTCTATAATTATATTAGCTCCATTTAAATCACCATGAATATAAGAGAAATAAGCTCCTTTAGTTGTTTTAGATATTATTTTATCCAAATCTTCTTTATAAAAATAATAAGGGTTATAAAATTCTTGACCAGTAGGTAATTTTAGAATTTTATTATCTGCTGGAGAACCTAAAACACTTTCTATAGATTTTTTCACATTTTCTGCATATTTAGAATTAAATAAATAATATTCTAATAAATTACAAGATTCAAAATTAGAAGAAACATATAATTTTGAAAGATGTTCTTTAAAAACAGAATCTAAATAAGTTTTTATTTTTTTTAGATTTAAATTATTAGTATATAATTTTTGTAATGTTTTAGCTTTTCCTTTACCCATATCAGCATAACGATATTTAAGTGCCCCTCTACTATCCAAATCTGCGAAATCTGTTATATTAGGGGCATTATTTCCTAAAACTTCTTCTATTTTTTGAAACGAGGTTCTTTCATGACCAATAGCTTCTCTATTTCCAATTTTAACCACATGAGGAGCTTGTCTATGACCTTCTATATCAATACTTTCAGAACTAAAAACCAAATTTCCAGAAAAACCACCAGAAAGTTCTTTGAGGAGAACTTTTTTACAATCTCTAAATAAATATCTTATAAGATCCTTATCTGTATTAGAGATATTATCAAGATTTTCAAAAATAAGTTCAGGTGTATCCTTATGAGAAGGCAAGGGTAAAGATAATTTAATATTAGATTTATGTAATAAAAAATCTGTAAATTCGCCTATAGAATGAAAAATACGTACCCCTAAAATACTTTTTAATTGTTCTAAAGCATTAAAATGATGTGCTCTAGAAGAGCTTGCTGTTAAAGCAGAGCAAACGGCTAATTGCATATTAGGATATCTGGTTCTTAAATCATAAGCCAAAAAAGTTATTTTTGCTTCTGTCCAAACACCAATTAATCCTACTTTAATAGGTTCTGTAGTATAAGGTTTTAAAATTTTATCTAAATTAGTTTCCAAAAAATCATTTAAACTATTTGAATTTATAATTTCAGATGTAACCTTTTTATCTAATTCAAAAGCAAATTCTGCTCCAAAAGTATCTTTTATACAATGATTTCCAAATTGCCTAAAATGTTCTTTTTGAGTTTCATCGGCTATATTATGCCAATCTCTAATATGAATAATTTTTAGTTTGTTTTTATCTTGTTCATAAGCCCAATCCATAACCTTTGCTATAGGCCCTTCATTAATATTTTCGCCCATTAATCTTAAAGATTCAGAATAACCTATATGTAAAAGATTAGGTAATGATTCAGCCCTTTTTAAGGGTTTAACAAAATCATTTTGTAAACATTGAGTTATTAATATAGCTTCTTCCATTTTTAGTATTATATTTTTCTATGTTCCAAACAAGGTAAGTTTTTTCTGACTTTGTTTAAATAATCTAGATCTATATTAGCAAAAATAACGCCTTCTGTATCACTAGCTCTAGCAATAACTTTTCCCCAAGGATCTATAATCATAGAGTTTCCATAAGACTCTCTTTTTTTATCATGAAAACCAAACTGATTTGGGGCTACAATATAAACTTGATTTTCTATAGCTCTTGCTCTTAAAAGAACTTCCCAATGTTCTTTTCCTGTTCTCATAGTAAAAGCAGCTGGGACAAAAATAATATCTGCTCCATTTTTAGAAAGTATTCTATAAAACTCTGGAAATCTTAAATCATAACAAATAGATAAACCTATATTACCATAAGGAGTTTTAGTAACTTTTATTTGCTCTAAAGAACCAGCTTCAAAATTATCAGATTCTTTATAACTTTCAGTTTCAAAAACAGCATCAAATAAATGTATTTTTCTGTATTCATTAACAATTTCACCTTGGTCTGAAATTAATAACGAAGTATTATAAGATTTATTAGAAGTTGATATTTTCTCATGAAAACTACCTGATACAATAAAAACTTTATTCTCTTTACAAATAGTTTTTAATTTTGAAACTAATTCACTGTTCAAACTTTGCTGATAAAATTTATCTTCCAAATTACCAATATAAGGAAAAACTTCAGGTAAAGAAATTACCTTAGCATTCATTTTTATAGCATCATCTATATATTTAAAAGTTTTATATAGATTATTTTCTAAATCATCTGTAGAAGTAATTTGGATTGCAGAAAAAATACTCATTAAATTTAAACAAATAAACCTTTTATTTCATAATATTTAAAATTTAGAATAATAATACTTCCATTATCATCTTTTAAATCAAATATACTTTCAGAACTTTTCATTTTAGCATAAAATGGTTTGGCATATTTTTCTAAAGCTTCTTGTTTTATAGCAAATACAGTAGTTACACTTTCTATATCAACTAATTTTATTTTATCTTCAGTTGATATATCTACAACTTCTGATATATCTAATAAAGCTTGAGAAGGTATATTTTCAAAAGAGATAAAAATATTTTCTATTTCTTTTTTTTGCGTTTTTTTTATTTCTAAAATAAATTTTTCTAATTCAAAGGGTTTTGAATTGAGATTAAAAAAGATATTAGAAGCATCAATAACGTAAATTTCACTTATTAATCCTGTATCAGATTCTTGCCAAACTTCAGGCTCTTTTAATAAATTAATCATTTTTTACTCCTAATTTTATACAAATTGAGATATAAAATCACCTACTTTTGATACAACTGAAGGAGCTGCATGTATTACATCTTTAGCTACTCCTTTAGCTTGTCCAACTACAGCATCTCTAGCATCATTAAATTCAGCTTTCATCCCAACATCACGAACAAAATTAGGATCTAACTTATCATCTAAACTTTGACCTGTTAAAGCATCAATACTCCATTGAGCTGATTTTATTATTCCATAAGATTGAATTTTATTTTTTAATGTAGAATCATTATCTCTACTAGTTTCTCTTTCAGCATCTTGAGCTCTTTCTAAACTAGCTCTAGGTCTTCCGTCTGTAAAGGTTTGAACAGTAGTTGTTGCTTTACCCATTGATAAAGATGCTTTAGCAAAAGGTAATACATTAAAGCTTACACCTAATGAAGTAGCTTCTTTAGAACGTAATTGGGCAACAGGTGCAGATAGTTTTAATTTACCATCTTCTCCTTTTTCAAGCTTAAAGTTCATATTAAGCATTCCACCATTTTGACTAACTGCATTTACAAAAGGTATTGGGAGTGTATATGTTGCAGCTGCTTTTTTACCAGCAGTCATATCCGAATATCTACCAACTAAATCATCAATCCCTTTTTTAACTATTTTTCTTGCTTCATCTTTAGTAAGAGAAATTTCATTACTACCTGTTTTATTAGATCCTTCTGATACAGATACTAATCTATCAGCCATTTTATCTATCATAGCTTCTAAGTCTCTAGATTTACCTATTTTAGCAAAATTAATACTTAAATCTATATTTCCACCTACTAATTCATTTTTACCAGTTGCTGGATTTTTTTGATAAACAACTTTAGATTTTACAGAACTGCTATCACCTTTATTAGTTTCCAAAGAAGTTTCTATTTCTTTACCACTAGGGGTTGATAAAAGTGAAGTACTAAAAGCTTGTTTAGATAAAGATTTAGTAAAACCTAGCTTACCTAAAATACCTTCTGTAGAAGTTTTATTTACAATTACAGTTTTACTATAACCACCCTTTAATATACCTACAGGTTCACCTTTATCATGATTTAAAACAAAAGTATTTTTAGCAGGAGTTTCTTTTGCTTGCTCAAAACCTTTACCACCAGATTCAACAAATTTTTTAGCTTCTTCTAAACTAGAAAAGGTATAGCTTTTTTTAACTAAATAACCTGCTTCAGCTTTCCCATTACCACCAAATTCAGCTAAACCAACAACTCCTACAGAGGCTTCAGCTCCTAAACCACCTTTAACTAAAGTTTCAAAATTTAAGGTTACTTTTCCATCTTTAGCTAATTCTGCTGAGTATTTTGTACTACCAGAGGTTTCAGCTCCTACTTGAACTTTACCTTGAATACCCATAACACCTAAATCACCTAAACTAGCACCTACACTAAAACCAGCTTTTAGTTCAAACTCTTTACCTATAAAAGTTGTATTGCTTTTACCTAAAGAATCTAAATTTAAATTACTAAGTGCAGTTCTTACAGTAAAACCTTGTGAATTATCTTCTTGAGCTTTATTAAAAATACTTAGCAATTTCTTTTTTTGAACATCAGTTACTTCTATACCACCAGATTTAAAAGCTTTTTCAACATCTTTATTAGGAGATATTTGTGCAAGAAGATCTTTTATAGATTTACCACCATCTTTCATATCCTTGGCAATACTTTCAAATTCTTCTTTAGTTATTCTTTTATCTGATAAAACTTTATCAACTTTTTCTTTAAAATCTGTTTTTGCTATACCAGAATTTAATTGAACTACTAATGGTTGATTTAATGACGATATTGATGGCATTTTTTTACTCCTAATAAAAATAATTAACTTAATTTTAGTCTTTGAGGTCTTTTTAACGCACTCTCTGAAATTTTTTTTATCTCTTTAAACTTATCATCTTCTACCACCTCATTAGAAGAATTATTTTCTGTCGTATTTTCTACAGATGTAGTAGAAGTACTTTCTACAATTTCATTTCTTAGTTTTTCTAATCCATCAAAGTCTGGTTCTAGAAATGATGTTATATGTATATATTTTATAGCTAATTCAATTTGATTCATCAAATAAAAAATACATGCCAAATAAAAAAAAGGCTTTGCATTATTTTTTTTAATATCTGTTGCTTCTACTAATTTGTTTGCAGCTTTTTCTAAAGTTTCTAGTTTAGGACTTTTATTAAGTAAAAAGTCTTCTAATAAAGAATATCCTTCTGAAACTAATTTATCAAAATCATTGTCAAAATGAGCATGATTTTCTTCTGCTTTTTTCTTTGCAGATTTTAAAATTGATAAATCAAGCATTAAAAATAATCACCTTAAAATATTAAAATTGAATTCTTTCTTTTTTCTAATTATAACATTAACTTAAGTTTTTTAGCTTTGTTCCTTATATAAAATATTATTATAAATTTAATATTTTAAGTTTTAAGAAAGATGGGTAATTTTGAATTTATTTCCAGAATTTTTTATCAAAAAAAATAGAGGTATTATAGCTAAAATAAAATGAGTTATACCAGCAATTAAAATTGCCAAAGAAAGATTAAAATTATCTATTACAAATCCTATAATCGGAGCTAAAATAGAAAAAATTATTCTACACCCAAATGAACTTAAAGACATTACTGTAGCTCTAACATTACTAGTAACTGCATCATTTATATAATTTCTAAAAATAGGTGCATTAAAACCCCTAACAAAATAAACTAAGAATAAAAATAAAATACCCCATTTATTATCTATAATACTTAAAGCTAAATATGAAAAAGTAATTAGAGCTATAAAAGATATTAAACTATTCTTTTCTCCTAATATTTTCTCTAAACGGTTAGAAAATAAAGAAAAAATACTTACAGAATAATTAAGTAAAGCCCAAATAATACCAAAAAAAGCTAAGGGAACTCCGACTAATTGAAAATAAGGTTGAATAAACCAAGCTAACATTAAAGTTGAAGCACTAATAACCGAAGAATACCAAACTATCCATTTTATACTTTCATTTTTTTTATAAATATCTTTTAGTATATTTAAAGATTCAAAAACAGTAGTTCTCTTAGAAATTAGATGCTTTGTAGGCTCTTTTAAAGTTAAGGCTAAAGGAATTGAAAAAAAGATAATAATTGTTTCTATATAAAAATTAAATCTTAAACTAATTAGAGCTGTAAAACCACCTATGATACTAGCAGTAGCTTCTGAAAAACTTTCTAATGAAATACCTTTTGACTCAATTTTTCTATAATCATCTGTTTTATCTAATTCTAATAGAGTATCATAAATTAAAGCTGAGTCTGTACCAGAAGATAAAGCTGTACTAATACCTAAAATAACTTGAACTAAAATAAATTGCCAAAAATGATATGAAAAGCAATAAAAAGTAAAACCTATAAAACTTAATATAGAAGAAAAAAGTAATGTTTTTACTCTTCCAAAATTATCAGCAAAATATCCTGCTGGTACATCAAAAGCTAGCATAGAAAAGGAAAAAATAGATTGTAAAAGCATAAACTGAGTCATATTTATACCTATTTTCTGATAAAAAGGAACCATTATAGGTATAACAATTAAAAACCATCTTATAACTTTTAGAATATATATCTTTTTTATATTTAACTCTAAAGATTTTTCAAAAAAAGACATTTTATATTTTTAAGCCCATTTTTTTCATGCTTAAAAGAGCTTCTGCATTACCAATAGCATCATTAACAGGATTATGATCATGTTTAGTTTTTCTTAATAACTTTTTCCATTCATGATTTAAAGAACAGTCCATTTTCATTCCACAATATAAATCTCCAATTCTTCTTGCTGAATGTCCAAAAGGGTTTTTACCTAAAAAATAATGAAAATAAAAATTTATCCATTGCCAATCAAAGGAAGGGTTATCTGAAATAAAAACAGGTCTATTTTTAGAATTTTCTTTTAACCAATTATAAAAAAGCTCCATAACTATTTTTGGTTCTTCAAAAGTTTCATGTTCTTCTCTTGAAATACCACTAACAGCTAAAGCTTCGGGTATCCAATCTTTTGAAATAGGTTTAGTTTTACCATAAAAGGTTTTTGATAAATCATCATCTAAAATAACAGCCCCAAAACTAACCATAGAATATTTGTATGGTATTGGACCATCAGCTTCTACATCAACAACTACATAACTCATTTTAGTTCACTTTCTAACCACAAAGGTATTATTGAAAAATCAAATTTTAGTTCTTTTTTAGCTTTGATTTCTCTTAATTTTTTACTTATTCTATTCCAATAAGGCATAGAAATATTTTTTATTTTTTTTTCTGCAATAAAAGCATTAAAAATATTTTTATTTTCATCACAACTCATATAATGTTCTTCTGAGTTTGAAACTAACAAAAAAGAACCATAAGCTCTACATAATGAGGGTCTTACTTCATATATAGCACATTTTCCTTCTATATGAAAAGGACATAGTTTTTCTTTTAATTGCTCATTAACTTTTTTTATAATATTTTCATAAGTATTTTTATCAGAGGGATTGTGGATAAAATTGTGTAATTCTAATAAAATTTCTTTATTTTCTTTTAGTAATTCATTATTATTATTTTTTATAATTTCTAAAATATGATTATCTAATTTTTTTAAATAATTTGCTATTTTTTCCCATTCAACATTATAAACAGTTGGCATACCCGTAACACTGCAACAAGTATAACACCCTGTTTTACATGTAATACAAGAGTATTTTTTATAAACTAATTCAGAAAGATTAGAAATAAAATCGTGTAATTCATCTATATTACTTATTTTATTTATAAAAAGAATATAATCTTCTAATAAATTTTCGTTGTTGAATTTTTTTTCCATATTTTTAAATAATAAATAATATTGACTTTGGGACTTTATTATGGATGATGTTTTATAAAATAATTTAATTTTATAACTCAGCCATTTGTTGATTGTTGAAAAAGAGGGTAAAGCATTTTTTTCCACATATATATTAACCTAAGTTTTATCAAACTCACCCCACGGGTAGGCTGTCGAAAATCTTCAATTTCATAACTCATCCCCCTCCCCCCTTCTCTTTTAGCAAAGAGAAGGGGAATAATTCTTATCTCCCTCTCTTTAGCTAAAGAGAGGGCTGGGGTGAGTTTTGATTTTTTACTTCAAAACATGAGTAACAATTATGAGTAAAAACTTACAGTTTTCGACAGCCTAACCCACGGGGGTGTCCAAAAAGCAATTTTTCACGAAAAACAATGGCTTTTACACTAATATTTTTTGCAAATAGCCTAAAGTATTCCTTTACCCCTAAAAATCTTGAATTAATAGAAATGTTTTTAGAAACTTACCATTAATTTAAAACAAACTCAAGCTCTGCTTTAACACTATTAGCTATAATACAATATTTATGAGCTTTTTGGCATAATTCCATTAATTTATCTTTTTCAGGATTAGATTCACAATCCATTTTTAAATTAAAAACTATTTTTTCTGCCGATTTAACTTTTTCTCCTCCAACATGAACTTCAACATTAGATTCATAAGATTTAAGACCTATTTTAGCTTTATTAGCTATAGCAAAAAAAGTCATAAAAAAGCAAGAAGAAATAGAACTAGCTAATAAATCTTCTGGATTTAATTGAGAATCATCTCCTCCATAAGTAGAAGATGGATTAGCATAAAAAGAAGCTCCTTTTACATTTAAAAGATGAGCATTACCTTGAGGCTCCCAAGATGTATCAATTGGCTGAATTTTATCTTTAGATGGAGGCCAAATTAATTTTGCTGTTGCTACTGACATAAAACACCTTTATTTTTTATAATATGCTTGAGACATTATAACCAATCCTTAAAAAAATTAGTTTTAAGTCTTTATAAATCAATTTATTTATAATAAATTTTTAATTTTTTTAGCAGAAACATCTGGCATACCTCTTTCATATAGAGCTATTTTACCCTCTTTATTTACCAAAACAACAGTTCTATTTATAAAACCAAACATACCCATAGCATCATAAGATTTGGTTACTTCATAATTACTATCAACTAAAAGAGTAAAAGGATAATTTTGAGCTTTTATAAAGCTTTTATGACTTTTTTCATCTGCTTGATTAACACCAAAAACCTTTACATTTAATTTTTTTAGTTCTTTAAAATCGTCTCTTATATCACAAAGCTGTTTTGTACAACCCGGTGTATTATCTCCAGGATAAAAAACTAATAGTACTGCATTTTTATTTTTAAAATCAGAAAGTTTTATCAGTTTTCCATCAGAATCTTTAGCAGAAAAATCTGGTGCATTTAATCCTTTTTCTAACTTATTATTTTTCTTTTCTGATTTTTTAGGCTCTTCTTTTTTATCATAAGCTAATACTGGATTTATAGCTAAAGTACATAAAGCTAATGTAAATAAAACTATTTTTTTCATTTTTCACCTGTTTTTTTATATGAAAATAATTTATAAGAAATCTTAGCATAAAATAGTATTTTTATAAAAAAAATTGAACAGCTTTAAATAAGCTTAATTAACTTGTACTTAATCTTTAAATTATGATACAATTAAGCTTAGGTTATTTTTTTTATAAAGATTTACAATGAATTTAAGAATAGATAATAATTTACAAGTTTTTGGTGTTGATAAAAAAACAACCTTAAAAGCTAATAATACTTTTTCTGAAAATAGTATTAATGGTCTTGCAAATTCAGATTCTTTAAATGTAACTAAAAAAAATAAACTACCTTTTGATTTTGAAATCCATGATGAAAAAGAAAATTTAACCTTAAAAACAGAAAGAACTCTAGAAGAATTACCTGATTTTACCAAAACACCTTTAAGAATAGGTATTGTAGTAGCACAAAAACAAGCTAATTTTACTATACCAAATGGAAATGTTTTTATAGAAACTAAAGAAGGTAAAAAAGAGATAGGTTCTTTTAATGATTTAACTACAATAACTGTAAAAAACGAAAATAACAAAATAGCTGTTTATGATGAAAAAGGTAAAGCTTTAGGTATTTTTGATGAAGGAACTTTAAAAGTTGAAAATAATATTTCACCTATTGCTATAAATGGTAAAAAATATCGTGGTGATTTAAATGTAGTTTTAAACCCAGCTGATAATGCTACTTTGAATATTGTTAATAATGTTATGGTAGAAGATTATTTAAGAGGTGTAGTACCTTCAGAAAGTTCGGCTTCTTGGCCTATAGAAAGTTTAAAAGCTCAAACTTTAGCAGCAAGAACTTATGCTATTTCAAACTGGAATAGAAGAGAGTCTTTAGGTTTTGATTTAATGGCTACTACTTCAGATCAGGTTTATAATGGAATGGCAGTAGAACATCCTGCAACAGATCAGGCAATAAAAGAAACTACTGGTGAAATTATGTTATACAATGGAAAACCAATAAATGCCTTATTCTTTTCTTGCTCAGGCGGTTATACAGATTCTGCTAAAGAAGTATGGAAAGAACCTAATATGCCTTATATACAACCTGTACCAGATTTTGATCAAAAAGCACCTAGATATAAATGGACACAAACTTTTAATAACTCTGATATACAAAAAGGATTAACTAAATTAGGTGTTGATGCTGGAAACGTTAAAAATATAGAAATAATAGAAAAAACAGAGCATAATAGAGCTACAAAATTAAGAATAACTGGTTCTAAAGGAACTTTTGAAGTTGATGGAAATAAATTCAGATTAGCAGTTGGCTTAAATAGCACTTTTTTTACTATAAAAAAATCCTCATCATTAACTAAAAAATTACTTACAACTGAAAATCCTACTAGTTTTGTATTTAATGGTGGAGGTTGGGGACACGGTTTGGGTATGTCTCAATGGGGAGCTAGACAAATGGCAGAAGATGGTAAAAATTATAATGAAATAGTAAAACACTATTATACAGGCATAACATTAGGTAATTTAGATAAATAATAATGGACATTTTTAAAATAATAGAAATAGCTGGTACTATATTATTACCACTTTTTTTTGTATCACTTATCTCTTTGGCTTTAATTTTAGAACTAACTGTTTTTAATTTTAGAACTCATCTAGAATTAAATAAAATAAGCAATTTAAAAAGTTCTAACAATAAAATAGTAAAACATTTTTTTGATAATATTCCAAAAGAAAATAAGCTCAGTAGAATAAATTTTGAACTACAAAAAATAGAACGTAAAACTTCTATATTATCTGTAGTAGCATCAATTTCACCTATGGTAGGTCTTTTAGGAACTGTATTTGGTATGATAAAAATATTTAATCAGGTTTCTTTACAAAAGCCTACTAATCCACTTGAAGCCTTATCTGGAGGAATTAGTGAAGCCCTATTTGCAACAGCAGGTGGGTTATTAGTAGCTATCATTTCTGGATTTGCATATCATTTTCTAACTTCTAGCTTAGATTCTATAGAAGATAAAACTTTATTTTATTTAAATGAGAAAAACTAATAATCTTTTATAAACATAAGATAAAATTTTGTTTAAGCTAGGTTAAATTATTAGTTAATATAAGAAAGTTTCTATTTTTTATATCTATAATTTTATTGTTATATTTAATTTTTAGCTTTTTAAGAAAGGTTTTTTAATGAGCATAGAATCTAGGGGAATATCAAGTAATTCTATACAATCACTTGACTCTTTAAGAATTAATGTTGCTAAAAAAGCAGAAACAAATTCTGATGGAGAGAACTCTGGTGTAAAAAAAATAAATATAAAAATAGCTACTGATAAGATAGTTCCATCGACTACTTCAAAAGGCTCTATCCCTCAAGTAGATGATAATATATCTTCCTCTTTATCAGTAAAAAAACATAAAGAAGATCCTGTAGATTTTAAAATAGCTGGTAAAACTTATCAAGCTTACCCATTAACAGAAGGTATAGAACTAAGTGAAGCTGCAAATATAACCAAAAATAATGAAATAGATGAAATATTTATAAAAGATGAGAATGGTAAGTTATATGTAATTTTTGGAGATAAAGATACCAAAGGTTCTTTAGATATAGAAGGCATTAAAGAAGGTTATATTGGTAAAATAAATGGTAACTCTGCTAAAGTATTAAAAATAGATAATGAAACCAATACTGTAAGAGAAGGAGCATTAAACCCATTAAAATCAACTTGGGGAAATGTAAAAGATGCTGGTGCTACAGGTATAACTAAAGGAATTGGAGAAATTGGTGGTACTGTAGTAGGTTTAGTTCTTAGTGGAACTGTAATAAAAAATATTTTTAGTGCTACTCAAACAGTAGGCGAAACTGCACAGGTTGTAAATGGTGCAGTAAAAACAGGTAAAGCTATAATAGATGTAGGCAAAGCTGGTAAAACTGGTGTAGCTATAGTAAAAACAGTAGGTTCTGGTCTTAAGCAAGGTGTTGTATATACAGCTATAGCAGCAGGTTTAATTGGAGCTGTTGCAGGTGGTTTTTCTGCTTATGGAGCAATAAAAGCAAGAAATCCTAAAAATGATTTTACTACTATAGATATGATAACAGATCCAGATTTAGCTTTTAAAGATAAAACTAAGCAAGTAACTCCACCTGTTCAAGTAAAAACTAATTAATAAATTGAGTATAAATAAAGAGTCAATATTTATACAAATAAATGAAGAAGAAAAACTTCATCTAAAGCGATTTTATCAAAATAAAAATGGTAAAATTGCTTTTTTACTTCATGGAGCCATAGAAAATGGTAAAATCTTTTATAGCAATTCAGATAAAGGATTAGCTCCTTTTTTAGCACAAAATGGATTTGATGTTTATGTTGCCGATTTAAGAGGAAGAGGAGAATCTTATCCAAAAATATCTAAAAATTCAAATTATGGACAAACAGAGCATATAACAGAAGATATAAAATTATTTATTGAAAAAATTATTGAAATAAGAGGTTTAGAACCTCAATTTTGGATAGCACATTCTTGGGGAGGAGTTTTATTAGCCTCTTATTTTGCTCGTTTTGAAGAATATCGTTCATTAGTTAAAGGCATGTTATTTTTTGGAACTAAAAGAACTGTTAAAGTAATAAATTGGCAAAGATTTTTTTATATAGATTTTATTTGGAAATTTTTTTGTACTATTTTAACTAAAAAATATGGTTATTTACCTGCAAAAGACTTTAAAATGGGGTCTGACAATGAAACTTTTGAAGATTATTTTGCATCTAAAAAGTGGGTTAAAAATAATAATTGGATTGATCCTAAAGATAATTTTGATTATTTTGAAGCTTGTAAAAAAGTAAATTTTCCACCTATTATAACAATAACAGGTATAAAAGATAAATGTTTAGGTCATTATTCAGATGTATTTAATTTTTTATTAGAAATAGATCCTAAATATCCTGAATACACTACAAAACATGAGTTTTTTGTTTTAAATAAAAAAAATGGTTATTTAAATGATTATGATCATATAAATATCTTAACGCATAAAGATTGTAACATAGATCATTTTCCCAAACTTTTAAAAAAAATAGAGTTACTATTTTAAATTAGTAAACATTATAAATCAAACAATTACCGACAATATTTTCTAAAATATTTTTTATACTTACTTTTTCAAAAGGAGTTTCATAATATTTTTCTTCTCCAGCAGAATAGCCTATAGTAGGTATTTTTAAAAATGATCCTATATAACCACCATCTGTATTAAAATACCAAGATGAAAAATTAGTATGTTCGTTTAATTTTTTTAGCTCAAAAAATATATTTTTTATAGTATCAGCTTCTGGATTAGTCAGAAAAGGTAACATAATTTTTTCAGAATCTTCTTTAAAACCAGTATAAGAAGTTATTATCTCTTTTTTTATATTTATTTCAGCTTTAAAAGTAGAATCTTCTTGTGCTATTTTATCTAAAATAGCTTGTAATTGTCCTATAACTTCTTCTAAAGTTTCAAAAGGTAAAAATCTTCTATCTATACTCAAAATACATCTATCTGGAATAACAGATATAGTATCAGGTAAAGTTTTTATATTAGTTACAGCAATAGAAGAATCTCCTAACATAGAATGTACTGGTAAAGTATCAGCAAGATCTTCTATCGCTCTTATAACTTGATTTGCTTTGTATATCGCATTTATTCCTAATTTGGGTATTATACTATGATTTGTTCTTCCATAAACAACTATTTCTATTTCTAATCTACCTTTATGTCCTATATTTATGTTTAATGAAGAAGCATTACCTAAAACCACTAATTTAGGATTAATATCTTTTTCTTTAAAAGTATTTTTATATAAATACTTAGTCCCAAAACAAGTTGCAGAACCTTCTTGAACAGTAAAAGAGACGATATAATTACCTTTTTTTAATAAACCTAAATTTTTTAGTATATAACCAGTATAAATTTGTGCGGATATAGCAGATTTACAATCACTTGCTCCTACACCATAAATAAATTCATCATCTGAAAAACCACTATATGGTTCATGTTCCCACAAGTTTTTTTCTACAGGAATACTATGATCCAAATGAGCTGAAAAAACTATATCTTTATTTTCAAGTTCACCTTTTATAATTCCTGTTATATTTCCAACTTCGTCTAAAAAAACTTCATCATATCCCAAATTTTTAAGTTGATAAGCTATTAATTCGGCAATATGTTCTTCATTACCACTTAAACTTTGTACTTGTATTAGTTTTTGTGTAAAATCTACTATATTTTCTTTTAATTCGTTTGCTTTTTGTTTTAAATTTTCTATCATAATTTTTATTAGTAAAAAGAAAAAAGTAAAGGCTAGCTATTACTTTTCACTTTTTACTTTTCACTTAATAATCTATTCTGGTAATGCACATACTACAACAGTTGAGTTATGGAACCCATTAAGTTTACCAGCTGTTTTTGCTATTTCTCCATAAGTTGAAAAACCAACTGTAGGAGAACTATCTAAAACTTTACTTATGGTTTGAGCTTCTCTAACATAATCTTTATCTAAAATTATTTGCCTACAAATACAATCAAAAACTACAACTCCAGCAGGTTTAGACCCTTTAAGATTAGTTTTAGCTTCATTTGCTGCATCATCTGCTGCTTTTAATAAAGGAGCTACTCCAGATTCAACTATAGTTACAGTCGCACCTTGAGGAACTTCACCAGCTACATTCAAAGAACCATCTGGATTAGCACTAATAGGAGCTCTTATTTTTTGGAAAGTTAAATCTTTTATACCTAAGTTATTAGCAATAAGATATGCAGAAGTATTTTCAGGAGTTAATTCTACACCATGTGCCTTAGCATGTTCTTTATAAACTTCTAAAGCGGGTTTTCCATCTAATTCATAAACTTTAGAACCATCTGATTTGGTTACTTTCATAGTTTGAGAAGAAGGTTTCATACCATGAGAAACTCCTATTCCTACTTTATTTTTAGAAAATAATTTTACAAAAACAAGTGCATTAACTAATACTTCTTCATTATAAAAAACACAGGTTTCTTTAAATTTAACATCATCCCCAGCAGAACCACCAGCTAATTGGGAGGTAATACCTGTTTTGGCATAAATATCTTTAATCAATTCATCTCTGTTGGTCATAAAACCATCTGTTAAAATTAAAACTGTTTGGTTTGGAAAACCTTCTGCCATCATTTTTCTAGATTCATCTTTATAGCTACCAAAAACTGTATCAGCAATTTGCTTAAAGTTTTCTTGTTTTACATCAGTAGATTTTTCAAGGCTAAATTTTATAGTATCAGAACTAATAAGCATTAAAGATATTCCACCAGTAGCAGCATTGGATTCATTAAATTCACCAGCTGTAGAACAACCTACTATATTAGTAGTTTTAGTAAGAGTTTTTATTTTTTTTAAAACGGCTTTATAATCATGCGAAGTAGAAACAAATACTATTGCCAAATCTGAAGTTGCTCCAGAAAGACCTTTTATAGCAGAGTTACAAACTTCGGTTACAGCAAGATCGGTGTTTTTATTAGTGGAGAAACCACTTCCAGTTTTAGTTCCCATAAATGCACTCCTAAATTAAATAGCAAAAATTTTACAGATTATTAATTTTAACAAATAAAATTATAAAAGTCAGCTTATTTATATCTTTTTTTGGATTATGAAAAATATAAAAAATGAGTTTTTTATAAATAAAAAAAGATTAAATATGAATATTATATAAAAATAACTTTTTTTAGGTGAAAATAGACTTTGAATTATTTTTTTATTATAACTATAATTTTATAAAATAATATATAAATAATGTCAAAAAATAACACCTAATGGTGTGTTGTGAGTACTTTTTTATCGTGAACCGTGATACTTCGACAGGCTCAGTAGGCAATCGTGATACTTCGACAAGCTCAGTAGACAAACGTGAAGTGTGAATCGTGAATAGAAAAAAGTTAGAAGTAATTGTGTAATGTAGTGCTAAGTATTTCGTTTACCATGAAATGAAACAAAAAACGAGTTTTTATGATGTTAAAAGTGGTATAATAATCCTGTTAAGCTTTTAATCTTGAAAAGCCTGAAGTCATTCTCATGAAAATGGGAACTGACAAAAAAGGAAAAGAAATGAAAAATATTAAATTTTTATCACTTATTTTAGTTTTAACTATTTTTTCATTTTTTTAAATAATACTTTCCAAAAAATTTCGAATATTATCTACACAAGAAAAATTTTCTTCTTTAATATCAGAACTTTTTATTTCCACATTAAAATTTTGATTTAATTCTAATATTATTCCTATTATAGTCATAGAATCTAATCCTAAATCATCTTTTAAATGAGCTTTATCTGAAAAATCAGGTGAAATCATAGCAACATCAGCAATAATATCTTTTATTTTTTCTAAATTAATTTCTCTTTTTTGCATTTACTAACCTCATTTCTCTTTAATTTTCCATTACTTGTAAGTGGAATTTCATCTGTTTTATAAAAAGTCTTAGGAATAATATTTTTATCTAAAAAAGTTGTACAATAATTATATAACTCTTTAGGATTAACTTTACAGTTATTTTTTATTTTAATAACTACAGATGGTTTTTTACCTAAAAAAGAATCATTTTCTGGAAAAACAACTGAATTTTCAATTCCCTCATAAGAATTTATTATTTTTTCTATCATTAAAGGAGATATTTTTTCACCACCAGAAATAAAAATATCATCTTTACGACCTACTATATATAAATATCCTTCTTCATCAAGATATCCAGTATCACCAGAATAAATTATATTATCTTTTTTCTTCAAGTTTGTATTTAAATCATCATCTAAATAATAAAGCATATTAGAATTACTTTTTACTAATATTTCTTCTTCTGATATAAAAGTTGTAATATCAGAAATAGGTTTACCTACAGAACCTTCCAAAAATTTTTTATCATTATACTCTATAGCTGTAACCCTTGGACCAGATTCTGTTAAGCCATAACCAACCCATATTTGAGCATTAGGAAAACTTTTTTTCATTTTTTCTGCAAAAGAAACTTCTAAAGCTGCACCTGCAACAGTTATATGTTTTATAGAAGTAAAAAGTTCATTATTACCTAATAAAAGCATTTTAAAATTAGTTGGAACACCAGCAATAGTATTTATCTTATTATCTTTTATAAAAGCAATTAAATCTCCAAAAAAAGTTTTATTATCTTTTATAAAAATATTACCTCCTGTAATTAAAGTAGTTATTAGCTGTGTAACTAAAGCAAAAGAATGATATAAAGGTAAAATAATAGCTATATTTTCAGGATTAAGTAAATTCATATTTTCAATTACTGATTTAGCATTATGATAAATAGCTTTTTCTGATAAAACAACTATTTTTTCATCTCCAGTAGATCCTGAAGTAAAAAGAGATAAAAATTCATTTTCTAATTTTTCTTTTTTAGACATATTTTCTAATTTTTTAAGTTTATTTTCATTTAAAACAGCTGAAATACTAAATTTATTTATAATATAATCAATTTTATCTTGAGAAAAAGTAGGATTAGTAATTATTGGTAAATTTTTTGAATAAATAGTAGCTAAAAAATCTATTACAAAAGAAATAGAATTATTAGCCATAACTAAACATCTCTTATAACAACCTATTTCATTTCTAATTTTTTCTTTTTGTTCTAAAATAGATTTATATAATTCATTAAAAGTTAAAGTTGTACTATTATCTGAAATTGTAAAGCTATTTTTTTTTAAATTATCTAAAATTAAATCTATCAAGATAAAAACCTATTATTTTTTTTCAAAATCTTTTACTTTAAATAAATTTATTGATTTTTTTACTGTAGTTAAACTATAAACTAATTTTTTCATATAACCAATACTTTCATAAATCCAAGTTAAATGTTGATAGGTATATTTATTATTTTTTGAAATTAGTTCAAAATATTCATTTTCAATTTCATCTATTATATTATTTATGCTATCAAAACTTTCTTTAGTCGATTTATTTAACAAGACAGATAACCAAATTTCATTAAAATAACTTTCAAATGCTTCAAAATGCTGTTTTATTTCATCTGGAAAAGTATAATAATCTATAAAAATACCTTGTTCTAGATGCATAGAAAAAGCTAAAGCTTGAGAGTAAAAATCATTACATTTAGAAATAAATTTTAAATTTGTTTTATTATAATCTTTTTTAACCCCTTGATTTATTTTATTTAATTGTAAAATAATCTCATAAACGGTATCTTTTAGATCTTCAAAATCTTTTCTGAAAATATGAAAACTTGAAGAATGATTTTCACTAATATTTGTACTCATCATTAACTCTAAGCAATAATCAGTTAAATTTTTTGTTACTTTTTCAAGTAAAGTAATTTGATTTTCAATTTCTGACATAGCAATTTTATAATTACTAGAAACTATTTTTCTAATAACAGAAGATAAAGAAGTTTTAGTATATTCTTTATCAGGAATAATTAAATTTATTGTTTTAAGTAAGAAGCTATAAAAAAAAGTCCACCAAATGCAATTTATAATATTAAAAAAAGTATGGCTACCTAAAACTTTTTCGCCAACAGATGCTGTAGGATAAATTAAAATAAAAATTTTATCTACAGAATTAATAAAATATGGAAAAAAGAATAAAGTTATAAAAACCCCTATTATTTTCGAAAATGTGTAAGCTAAAGCTAGTTTTTTTACACTTCTTTCGTATTCTAAAGACATAATTAAAGGTGTTAGCGTTGAACCAATATTAGCTCCTAAAATTAAAGATGTACCTGCTGAAAAAGAAATAGTACCTAAGCTTGCTAGAGTTAAAACAACTAAAATAAATGAACTACTAGATTGAACTAAAAAGGTTACTAATAAACCTATTAATACTCCTGTTAATTGATTTTGAAGTGAATCTGCATCATAAAAAGAAATGAAATTTTTAAAATAATCACTATTTGTAATATCAGGTAAAATTTGAGACATAATATTAATACTAAGAAAAGCAAAGCCTAAAGCTAAAAACAATTCTAAAACCTCTCTTATAATTAGTCTTTTAAAAAAAACTAATAAAATACTACTAAAACCTATTGATATTAAAGCATAATCAAAAATATTAACATTAAATAACCAACCCTTTACAGCAGAGCCTAACGAAGCACCCATTGCAACAAAAAAAGCTTGTTCTATAGTTATAATTGAATTACTTAGTAGCCCCATAGCCCCAATAACAGTAATACTACTAGCTTGAATTACAATAGTACCAAAAAAACTAGATAAAAAAGAATTAAATTCATTTGATAAAATTCTATTAACTAAAGGTTTTAATCTTCTAGTTACAGTACTTTCTATTATGGTATTTAAATATCTAAGCGAAAATAAGAGTATTCCTACTCCACCTATTATATTAAAAAAACGTAAATACTCTTGCATAGAGTTTATTATAACATAAGTAAAAAATTATAGATTTACTTAAAAATAAACTTTGCTAATATCCAAAAAAAGATTAATTAAGGTAATTTTATATACAAAAATTATATTTTAAAATAATTTATCTAAAAAATTAAATTTAAAGCTTTAATATATTTATTTAAAATACTTTCTTCTTTTTCATAATCTATTTTAGGTAATAGCTCTAAATTTTTTGAGGCAAAAAATAAAGTTCTTTCTATAGAATCTTCTATTTTTATTTCTTCTTTATACCCAGTATCCTTAGAAAATAATTCAGATGAAGTTATAATATGAATTGGTTCTGAATTAGATAACTCTTTTTTTTCTTCTAAAAACTCATCTGGTAAAATTTTATAATTAAAGTTAAAATTAGCTATTTTAGAATATAAATCTGACCATAATTTCCAAGTTCTAACTTTTTCTTCTGACAAATTATATATCTTTCCATTAGTAATATTTTTATCTAAAGAAAAAACTATTCCTTTCGCTAAGTTTTCCACATATAAAAAAGTCCAAATACTATGAAATTTTGTATAAGACATAATATAATTTTCTTTTTTATCTAAAATTCTTCTGATTATATCTCCATGCCTATGAGCAAATTGATAATCATCGATACCATAAACCATCGGTAATCTAAAAATAGTAAAATTTATTTTTTTAATTTCAAAAGCTTCTTTAAAAATATTTTCCATTAATCTTTTATCATATTTAGCTCTTAGTGGATTTATATGACTAAAATAGTATTTAATATCTGTTAAAGGAGAATTTTCATTAATAGGATAATCTACAGAATTTTTACCTCTGGCTAACTCTTGAAAAGCATGATAACAATCTTGAGAACTTAAAATTATAAGTTTAGTATTTGTATTTTCAAATATTTCAATAATATCTTGAGCATTTTTTTCTGTATTACAAATACAATGTATTACTAAATCAAAATTATAAGATAAAATGGTTTCTTTTAAAGAAGTTATATTTTCTATATCACCAATAAGAGTATTTTGATTTTTTGAAATCAAACCACGATTAAAAAAAGTAATTTGATAGTTTTTATCTTCTAATTCTTTAGTAATATGTTTACCAATAAATTTTGTACCACCTATTATCAAAGCTTTCATATTATTTTACCTCAAAAAAAAAGCAACTAAGTTTTATTTTTAGTTGCTTTTAAATAAATTACCTTAAATTATAATCTTACTAAATCACCATATGTTTCAGGTCTTCTATCTCTATAGAATTGCCATAAATCTCTAGTTTCTTTTATAAGATCCATATCTAAATCTGCTACTAATAATTCATCTTTATCTCTACTAGCTTCTGCTATAATTTGACCTCTTGGATTAACAAAATAAGATTGTCCATAAAACTCACCTATATCCCAAGGTCCTTCTTTACCAACTCTATTTATAGCACCTACATAATAGCCATTAGCAACTGCATGAGCTGGTTGTTCTATTTTCCATAAATATTCACTTAATCCAGCTACAGTAGCAGATGGATTATAAACAATTTCAGCTCCATTAAGACCTAAAGCTCTTGCTCCATCTGGGAAATGTCTATCATAACAAATATAAACACCTATCTTAGCGTAAGCAGTATTAAAAACAGGGTATCCTAAATTACCTGGTTTGAAAAAGAATTTTTCCCAGAAACCTTTTACTTGAGGAATATGATTTTTACGATATTTACCTAAGTATGTACCATCTGCATCAATAACAGCTGCAGTATTATAATAAACACCTGTCATATCTAATTCATAAATAGGAACTACAATAACCATATTATATTTTTTTGCATATTCTTGCATTAATTTGGTTGTAGGTCCATTTGGAATTTCTTCTGCCAAACCATACCATTTAGAGTCTTGAGAAGGGCAAAAATATGGCCCTGTAAAAACTTCTTCAAAGCAAAGTATTTGTACGCCTTTTTTCCCAGCTTCTTCTATGTAAGGAATATGAGCATCAATCATTCCTTGTCTGTGTTCTTCACAAGATAAGTCTGTATTAACTTTGTTACCTAATTGGATTAAACCTGATCTTACGATTCTTGCCATCTCAAAATTACTCCTGAAACTAAAAATAAACTTTTTTATTTAGTAACTTAGCAAAAGCTTTAAAAATCTTTTTACTTATTACTTTTTCACTGGTTACATAGTGATACATAAGGATAACACATTTCTTAACACTTTTGGTAGTGGTAAAAATAAAAAAGTTTTAGTTAAATTACTTAATTAAAACTGAAAAGACAAACCTGCTCTTACTGCTGGAGCAATTTCTGTTTTACCTGTATCCGCATTTTTATTAACATCAACTAAAGCATCTAAGCTAAACTGAGTATTTCCTGTTTTATAAGCAACTCCTGCAAATCCACCATACATAGTATTATCTCTTAATGGTATAGATGGATCTTTTGGTAATAAACCAACTGGGTTTACATATCCTCCAACGGTAGCAGATAATCTAGAAGTATCATTTTCTCTTCTGAACATTAAACCACCCATGACAGTTGTTGGTAATGAAATATCTTTTGGTAAAGGAACATTATAAACAGAAGTAGTACCTTGTAGCTGTTTTAATTCAAAATAAGATCCTGGTACTAAACCTCCATATAAAGCACCTGTATATTTTGTTCCATCGCCACTTCTACCTTGTCCACCTACACTAAGAACTGCACCCCATGTTCCATCTTTTACTCTATTCTGATTCATTCCAACTATATCATAAGCTTTATCTTCCCAAACTCTTGGAACTAAAACAGCTGCACCCAAGTGTAATCCTGAAGATTGTTTTTCTAATCTTACTACCCCATCAGCTTCTAAAGTTAAAGGACCTGCTTTTAAGCCTTCATTACTCATATAACGAGAAACAGAAGACATCATTCTTTCTGGGTTATATGTATTATATTTTGCTAAAAATTCTATAGCCGAACCTTCCATTTTTAGAGGGCCTGAACTAATAGAAACATTACCTCTTTTACTTACATCACCAAAATAAACATGGGCTCTATTAACTCCTATATCAGCAGAAGCTTTTAGATGATGAACATCTTTTAAATCAACTTTTACAGGAACTCCTCCAATATCAGCTCTCATAGACATTGTTATTTTAGAACTATCTTTAGTCGGAACTAATTCAAAACTTAAACCTTTTACATCACCAGATAATCCAGTAGTTTTTACCATAAAATTAGAAATTTCTTTAATATCTATATCTAATTTATTTTTACCAAAATCAGCATTTATTTTAGTACCTTTTATTTCATCTATAAAAAGGTTACCACTTTTGGTATCCATACTTAATTGAGCTGTTCCACCTTGAACAGAAACTTTACCACCTTTAAATTGAGCGGCAATATTCATACCTTCATCTCTGAGAGTATAAATTCCATTATTTTGTGTAAATTTAATAACTTGTTCACCCAAAGTAACATTCATATTTTCTTTGGATATTTTTACTTCTCCACCTTTTGGTATTTGTAAAAAGGCTTCTTTTAGCATAGCTCCATCTTCGGACATAGACATATTAAGTCTTACACGATCTCCATTTTGTGTTCTGACCATAAGATCCATACCTTTAATAGAACCGTCTAATTTTTCAAGTTGTAAATCTGCTCCTTTTAAAGCACCTTCTTTAGTTTTATCTATAAGAAGATCCATATTTTCAACTTTTACTTTTAAATCAGATTCTATTTTCTTTTTTAATTCGGCAGAATCAACATGAAGTTTTATATTTGTATCAGTTACATTTAAATTTAATTTAGTAGCATCTAAATTTAGCCCTTGTTTTTTGAGATCAGCATTTACTTTATCAGCAGAAGTTGCTAAATCATAAGTTCCTTGAGCATTTCTGGTAAGATCTGTTTTTACACCTAAAGCTTGTATTACATCTCCATTTTTGTTAGTAGCTAAAATCTTATCTGCATTCCCTGTAACTTTAGAAATAAAACCGTTATTATCTTTGGATATATTTACATCTCCATTTGTTACATTAAGATTATCACCTTTTAAGTTATTATAATTAATTTCATCTGCTTTTATAGAAGCATCGGTTAAACCATTTTTATTACCATTTATATTAATATTTAATCCAGAAGCATTAACATTATCACCATTTTTACCATTATAAGTTAAATTTTTAGCTTCTCCATTTATATTAGAAATAAAACCTTGTTGATCTCTTGTTAAACCTAATTTGCCATCGATAACATTTAATTTATCACCTTTACTTGATAAATAATCTAATTGACCCACATTAACAGTAGCTTTCTCTATTCCATTTTTTCCATTAGTTATATCTAAGCCAAAACCTTTAGCATCAATTTTATCGCCTTTATTAGATAAATAAGATAACTTATCAGCTCCACCAGAAAGATTAGCTAATGTACCATCAGGATTAAATTTACCAGTAAAATTACATTTATCTACATTTAAATTTCCTTGAGTGTTATTATAGGCTAAATTATCAAATTTACCATTTAAGTTATCGATAGATCCATCAGGGTTAAATTTACTATTTATTTCTCCATTAGCTACATCTAATTTACCTTGTTTATTGGTATAATTTAAAGTTTCTACTTTTCCTGCAAGAGTATCTATTTTCCCATCTTTATAGTTAGCCATTACAGTAGAATTTTTTGCTGTAATATTAGAAGTAGCATTTTTAAAATTAACATCTGTTGCATTTGCTGTTAAATCTTTTATTTTACCACTATCATCATAATTAACATTAAGGTTTCCACCAACTACTTTTGCGGTATTAGTTTTATCTGAGAAGTTTACTTCATCTGCTTTAGCATTAATATTTTTTAGTTTCCCATCTGAACCTTGTAAAACAGAAATATTGGTATTACCTTTTACATTAAGATTGCTACCATTTTTTAGATTAACATTAGGGTTATTAGCATCTATTTGTGTTAAACTGCTTCCATCTGCATTTTTAATTAATTTTAAATCAGCCTTATCTGCTGAAATATCTGTTCCATCTTGTAAAACTCTTATTTTTTCACCACTTAAGGAAGTTAGAGAGGCTCCTGTTACTTTATCTTTTTCCATATTAAAAGACATTTTATCAGCAGTAACTAAAGTATCTCCTTTTTTTACATCAAGAGTATTCCCAGAAATATTTATTATTGATTTTTGTGCATCTTCTTTTTGTAAAGCATTAAAATTTTTTATACCTACATGATCATTCCCTTTTTCATACCAAAAAGAATCTGCTTTTAAATTGGTAGAACCATCTGCATTTTGATACAAACCAGCATTAGTTAAATCAACTTTACCATCTGTCATATTAACAACAGCTTTATCTGCTTTTATCATACTAGTTCCAGCATCTCTATCTATTTGAGCTGTTGCATTAGTTAGGTTAGTATCTGTACCACCTGTTTTTACATTTAAATTACCCATAGAAAGATAATCTAATTTGTTTCCTAATTGAATTTGAGTATTTCCAGCTAAAACTTGTGTATCTCCATTTTGCATAAGCATAGAAGGAGCTTGTATTTGAAACCCAGAACCAGATTGACTTAATTTTGAACCAGAACCAAGCATAAAAGCATTTCCAGAACCATCATTATATCCTAATGGAATACCTATAGTTACAGGAAATGGTAAAAATGGAGGCAAAGATTTTTCTACAGAATTCATCGCTTTTGTATAATTTTGCATTACAGAATTAACATTATCAGCTACACCTGTAGGAGTATTATCAGCCAAAGAAGTTAGTTGTTTATTTAAATCAGTTAAAGGTTTTGTATTTGGTAGATTATTTAATTGACCTGCGTTAGGGGCTTTAAGATCTGTTTTTAAGGCATCACCAAAATCTTTTAAAGCTTTATCCATTTGTCCCACAGGAGCATCAGAAAGAGCTTTTGTCATATCAGAAAGCCCTTTTAACATATTTGGTGGAACTTCTCTAGTTCCTTTTAACATATTATCTACAGAACTAACCATATTACTAATTATTTTTAAATCAGTTTCTACAATATTGGGTTGCTTATTATCAGGAAGAGCAAATTTAGTCCTTTCAAAGCTTTGTCTAATAAGCTCATCTCTTACACTTAACAAAACAAGAGCTGCTTTATCTAAATTTCCTGGTTTTTGAGCTTTAATACTTTCTGCTGTTTGATAAGCATTTTTTAGTGCTTCTAATTTTTCTCTTTGAGCTTCAGTTAGATTTTTATTTTTACTTTCAAGACCTAAAATATGGTCTTGTTTGGAAACAACTCTTAAATCAAGACCATTATCTTTAGAAACTTTATCATTAACACTAAAAATAAGTTGATTTACATGGTTATTAAGTTTATCAGTATCTGCACCAGATATTTTTAAAGATACTAAGATATTATTTATTTTATTATTTACTTGGTTTATTTTTTCATTATTATCTATTTTATTTCCATTTAAAAATTTTGATAAATCAGATATTTTTTCAGAAATAACTTTTTTATTTTCTGCTGTTAAGGGCTGTGTTTTTAATTGTGCTTCTAGTTGGTTAATAGAGTCTTTTATACTTGTTTTATTTGTTTGTAAAATAGCATCATTTTCAACAAAATTAAAAGCTCCAGAATTAGCTTTTTGAGAAGCTTGAATTTGTAAATCTTCTTTTGCTGTTCTATTAACTTCTTGATTTGGTTGAGGTTCATTAGAAGTTTTGGTAATAACAGTATTATTAGTAGGCTTTTTTATAGATACTGATGTATCTACTGGGTTATAGCTGTTTAATCTAGTTACACACATAATTTTTTCTTTTTAAATATAGACAACTCTTATATTATAGTAGTTTTTTTTATTTTATTGCTATTTTTTTAATAACTAATCATAGAGATATTATCTTTTTCAATTAGTTTATTATTTTCACTACCATTGCTATTTATACTATAAATAGAAGTTTTATTATCTGAATTAATTTTATTGGTAGAATAAAATATTTTTTCCCCCATATTTTCCCAAAAAAATGATTGTATTTCTTCATCAACTAAATTTGTTATTTGTTTAGCATCTGTTCCATCTATATTTATAGTGCATAAGTTATATATTTTTTTATTTTCATCAGTTGGAGTAATATAGGCTATTTTTTTACCATTAGAAGATAGTTTTATAACATATTGTTTTTTAAGAGAAAAAAATTCTTTTATAGGTAATTTATCACTCAAATTTACCAATAATTTATTTTTGTTATTATCAATATCAATATTCCATAAATTAGAATCCTTTATATAAATGATATTTTTATAATCTTTTGTAATTATAGGGCTTAGAATGTTTTTAAACATAGAACTTTCATTAAATTGTATATCACTAATTTGTGTTAATTTACTAAAATCCGGTTGGTTTTGCTCACTATTAAGAATAAAAATTTGGTTATTAGAATTTACTTTTTTTGTAAGAACCATTATTGATGAACTATAAGACCAATTAAAATTACACACATCTGATTCTGTTCTAAGAGTTTGTAATGAATTTTTATCAAGAATAGTTAATTTATCTTTATAAAGATATGCTATTTTAGAGGAATCCATGGAAAATTTTATTGAATAAGTATTATTATCATCTTCTACATAAGTATCTCTTAATTTTTCAGTATTTAAAAGTTTTTCTCCAAAACTATCTAATTCATATAAATGAAGTTTGTGATAATATTTATCATTATTAGTTTTTAGTGTAACAATATATCCCTTTTGTTTATCTATTGCATAATTATTAAAATTATCTAAAATTGCACCCAAAACTTTTCCATCTTGATCTGATAATTTTAAAGAAGGACTATTTTTATCATAATAAAGAAAAGTATCAAAATTTACATTTTTTCTGCCTTCTTTCAAAATACTTTTAACGGCTTGTTCTAAATTTGTTATTTGTGGTTTTATATTATATTTATCAAGCAACTCTTTAATTCTTTTAGTATAAATTACATGAAAATCATTATTTTCTGTTATTTCATCAGGTAGTCTAAAAAGAGAAAAATTCAAAGTAAGTGTCAAAAAATTCATTTGGGACATATCAATACTAGGAACAATTTCATCTATATCTCTTAATCCTCTAAGAATTTTATCCGCAGTATTATAATCATTCCAATCAACATAATATTCTGTTTTTACATCTATATTATCTACTACAGGAAAAATTACTGGATAAAAAATACTATTATGGTTTTCTTCAATAATAATTGGTTCAATACTATTTATTAAAGATTGATGAGTTAAAGTACAATCAAATAAAACAAATAAAAGCTTAAATAGTTCAACAGAAGATATTTTAGTATCTTTTAAACTTAAACCTCTTTTGGCATTGTTTATTGATTTCTCTATTAGTTGTTTAAAATTTTTTGGCTCAATTTTACTAGTATCAATAGACATAGTATGATATGTTTTATTATTTTTTATTGTAGTTTCTTCTGTTTTTGCATTATATAAATTTTTAAATAATTCTATGGATTCTGCATTTTTAAAATTAACAATTAATTTGTTATCAATAAGTTTTACTTTATCTTTATAGTCATTTGAGTAAATGTAACCATCATTAGATTTTTTTTCTTGATTATTTTCTTTTATATCTGGTTTAAAAGAATTATAATCATCTAAATTTAATTCTTTTTTTTCTTCTTTAATAATATTATCTTTTTTTATATTTTTAGATAAATCATCTTTATCTAGTACATTTTGAGTTGTAACAGAACAGCTTAATAGGTAAAAAGTAACTAATGATAAAATTAGTGTATTTTTAAGCATCATATATTACAATCTCCTTTTTATTTTTTCATTCTTAAAGATTAATTGATAAATGTGTTACAAATATTATTTTATACTAAAATTACTTGAAATAGATATAAAAATAAAATAATAGTAATTAATCCAAGTTTATATCGATACAATTTTTTTTCTATCTAAAGTAGTATTTTAAGAATTAAAAGATTAAAAGATATATAAGGTAATTTTTATCAAACTATAGGAAATGTAATTTAAAGTGGGTTGAATCCATCCTAACCTTCCTTTAGTAAAGGAAGGGACTGGATTCCTGTAATTATTTGTTTTTTGAGAAATTACCTGTTTTTTCGTAAGTTCCCCCTTTAAAAAGGGGGATAGGGGGATTTAACACCCTTTGCCCTCATAACCATAAAAAAGCACCACTAACTAAAATCATTTTGCCCATTAAAAAATAAAATTTTATCCACTACACCTTCAATATTATTTAAAACCTCACTATTAGAAAAACGTAAAGTTCTTATTCCCAATCCTTTCATATAATCTTCTCTAATTTTATCTTTTCCCATACCCTCTTCTGTATAATGTTGGCTTCCATCAACTTCAATAACTACTTTAAGCTCATGACAATAAAAATCAGCAATATAATTACCTATTATTTTTTGTCTAAGAAATAAAAAACCATTAATTTGCTTTTTTCTTATTTTTGTCCACAATTTTTTTTCTGCTTCTGTCATATTTGTTCTTAAATTCCTAGAAGCTTGTTTTAGTTTTTTATTATATTCTAAAAACATATATTATTGCCCTTTAAACCTGAAAATTATTGCCTTTTTGCTAAAATATCAATTAAATTAATTAAATATAAATAGATTACATGTATATTAAATCATAAAAATATGTATAATACTATTTCGTATTTTTATTATCAATTAAACTCTTTTTTTTACATAAAAATACCTTTTTTATGTAATTATAATTTTTAATATTATCTGATTATACAGGTAAAGGTTATCTTTTATGGTAAAATATAGTTATATTTTAGATTTTAGTAAAAATAATGAATACCTTAAAACCTTTGCCATTAGGCGAACAAGTTTTTAAAGATATAATTACAGAAAACAAACTCTATGTTGACAAAACAGAAGAGATTTATAAAATTTTAGCTACTAAAAATAAATTTTTCTTTTTAGCAAGACCTAGAAGATTTGGTAAAACCTTACTTATAAATACATTTTTAGAAATATTTAATGGAAATAAAGAACTTTTTAAAGGTTTATGGATATACGATAAAATAGATTTTAAAAAATATCCTATTATAAAACTATCAATGAATAATTTGATATATTCAGAGGGAATAGATAAGTTTAAGGATTCTCTTCTTTATCATATAAGTGGAATATACAAAGAATATAAAATAGAATTAAAAACAAATGATTATATTTTAGCTTTTAAACAATTAATAGAAGAGTTATCTAAAAAAGATAAAGTAGTTTTATTAATAGATGAATACGATAAGCCAATTACTGAATATATAGATAATATCGAAAAAGCTAATGAAATGAGGAGTATTTTAAGAAATTTTTATGAAACGATAAAAGCTAATGATCAATATTTACACTTTTGTTTTATAACGGGTATTTCTAAATTTAGCAAAGTATCAATATTTTCTTCCTTAAATAATCTAACTGATATTAGTATGGATAAAAATCATTCAAAAATACTAGGAATTGAAGAAAAAGGTTTATATAGTTACTTTGCAGATAGAATAACTCTTTTAGCTCAAGAAAAAAATATAAGTGAAAATGAATTAAAGTTAATAATAAAAAAAATGTATAATGGCTATTCTTGGGATGGTATAAATTCATTATATAACCCTTATTCTTTATTACTTTTATTTCAGAATATGGAAATAAAAAAATACTGGTTTGATACAGGCACACCAACGCTTGTAACAAAAATAATAAAAGATTTTGATTTAGATGTAAAAGAACTAGATAATAGCCTTTTAACCGAAGAGGATTTTAGTTTTTATGAAGTAGAGGCTATGAATCCTTATGCTTTACTTTTCCAGACAGGTTATTTAACAATAAAAAAAATAATAGAATATGATTATCAAAACAGAGAATATTTATTAGGATTTCCTAATATAGAAGTAAAAGAGGCTCTTTTAAAAGCATTATTAAAAAATATGCAGAAAGATAATGTAAGTAAAATATCTGGAGCTAGAATGATAATGTTTTTGAGAAATAAAAAATTAGATGAGTTTTTTAATATTTTAATAGCTTTTTTTGATAGATTACCAAACCAATTACATCCTGAAAAATCTAGCCCATATAAAAATAAAGAATTTTACTATCATAATATTTTTCAAATAATTTTTTCTCTTTTAGGCGTTGATATAAAGTCAGAAATAAGTACTTCAAAGGGTTTTATAGATTCAGTAATAGAGCTTGAGGATAAAATATATATTTTTGAGTTTAAAATAGGTAAAAGTGCTGAAATAGCTTTAGAACAAATCAAGAATAAAAAATATTATAATAGTTATAAGGCAAGTGAAAAAGAAATAATTTTAGTTGGAGTTAATTTTGATATAAATGAGAGAAATATATCGAAATACGATTCGACTACACTCTAAACAGATTGGGATTTTAAAGTGATGCTTAGATACAAAGAAACAGGAAATCTAAAACTTATTTTAAGGTTATATAGAGTTTTTTTTAATGACCAAATGTGAATATTATAAAAATTATTGTGAGTGTTTTGATGCTTTAGAAAACGATATTTGTTGTATTTTACATTCAAAAAATGAAAATAAAGATAAAAATGAATTTAAAAAATTTTTAGAGAATTACATTGAAAAAAATAGTGATAAAAAACGCTTAAATTTAAGTAATATATTATTTGTTTCAGATTTAATTTATACGGGAATTGAATTTAATCAAGAAATAGATTTTTCAGAATCAATTTTTAATGATAAAGTTTGGTTTTATAATTGTATTTTTATTAATTCCATTGTTTTTAGTAGCTCAACTTTTAATGAAGAAGTTAATTTTTCAGAATCAACTTTTAATCAAGTAACTTCTTTTAATGAAACTAAATTTAACAATATAGCCTATTTTTCAAAGAGTAAATTTAATAATAAATTAAATTTTAATAATAGCTTATTTTCTAAATGTTATTTTGAGAAAACTAAATTTAATGAAGAAGTTTATTTTTCAAAGAGTGAGTTTCTAGAAATATCTATTTTTGAAGGAGCTGTTTTTTCAAAAATAGCTGATTTTTCTGGTTCAACTTTTAATAATAAAGCTTATTTTGAGGAAACTAAATTTAATGGAGAAGTTTATTTTTTAGAAACTAGATTTAAAAAAGAACTAGATTTAAAAAATTCTAATTTTGAAAAAAAAGTTGAATTTATAGAAGCTAATTTTATAGGTATTATTGATTTTTTTAGTGCACATTTTAAAGATAAAGTTTATTTTAATAAATCAAATTTTGAATCAGATGCATTTTTTATTAGCACTGAATTTTGTGATGATGTTGAGTTTTATTGTAAATTTAAAAAAGAAATAAATTTTTTTAATTCTAAATTTCATAAACACTCAAATTTTAGTGGAAGTAACTTTTATGATTTAGCATATTTTAAAGGAGCTAGTTTTCTTAGTACAACAGATTTTTCACAATGTACATTTCAAAAAAGAGTAAGCTTTTTTGATAGTCATTTTTTTGATAAAGTAGATTTTAGTAATTCTATGTTTAATAGTTTTGCTGAGTTTATTGGTGATATAAAAAAAACAGACTATATTTTTAGAATTTCATATCTATTTTTAGAATCAAAAAATTTAGCTAATTTTTTATCAGATAAAATTATGAATAGAAAAGATGAAATACTTAAAATCTTAAAAGAAAATAGTTTTTTAGATAAAAAACTACCTTTAAGAGATTTAGATAAAATAAATGAATTAAATATAACTGAAAAAGAAATTTTAACTAAAAAATTCATATTACAAAGTGATTTTATATCTGTAGAAATAGATTTTTCAAGTTGTTTAGGAACTGATAAATTAATTTTTATAAATGCAGATTTAAGTAAAGTAAGTTTTATTAATTCAGATTTACGAAAAACAGATTTTACAAATATTAAATGGAACAAAAAAAATAATAGAATTATTTTATATGATGAAAATAATTTTATAAAAAATATCACTTTAAAAGAGCAATTTTTTAATTATTTTAATTATTTTATAAAAAAGAAAAAATTTTATAATAATATTAATAATTTTAATTCATTAGAAAAGTTATATAGAGAAATAAAACAAAATTATGAAGAAAGAAAAGAATATATTTTAGCTGGAGAATTTAATATTTCAGAGAAAGAAATTAAACTAAATAACCCTGAAACGGGTAAGAAAATAAAGTGTGTCAAAGAGTGAAAATTCTACTTAAAATATAGATTAGAAAATTAGAATATTATAGTTTTAAGGAGAAATCCACAATGAGTATTTTAACAGAAAAGAGTTAAAAAAGTTTAAAGAAGAAGCAATAAAAGGTTTAAAAAGAAGGAAACCTTTAAGTGGTAAAGAAGGAATACTAACTCCATTAATAAAAAGTTTACTGGAAGAAGTTTTAAATTCAGAGATGGAAGTACATTTAGACAACAAAGAAGAAGTAAACAGAAGGAATGGATATAATAGTAAAACAATGAAGTCAGAATATGGAAATTTTGAATTAAATACACCAAGATAGAATTCAAACATTTGAGCCATAACAGTAAAAACGCCAAGTATTTTTAGAGAAGAATAGAAAATAAAATAATATCAATATATGGGTTAGGAATGAGTTATAGTGATATAAATACCCATATAAGTGATCTTTATGGAACAAATGTATCAGATGGAATGATAAACGAAATAACAGATAAAATAATACCACATTTAAAAAATTGGCAATCATGTATGTCATCTGTATATCCATTTATATGGTTAGATGCAATATTTTTTAAAGTAAAAGAAGATGGAAAAGTTGTAGATAAAGCAATATATAATGTTATAGGTTTGAATGTGGAAGGTAAAAAGAATTAGGAATGTATATATCAGATACAGAAAGTGCTAATTTTACAAATGTTAACTGATTTACAAACCAGAGGAGTAGAAGATATTTTAATAGCTAGTATTGATAATCTATCTGGCTTTAAAGAAGCTATTAAATCTATTTTTCCAAAACAGAAGTTCAGTTATGTATAGTGCATCAAGTAAGGAACTCCTTAAGATACGTAACCAGTAGCGACTTAAAGGAATTTCATGATTTAAAAGTATATCAAGTTAATTCAAAAGATACTGGTGAATACCAATTATTACAGCTTGAGGAAAAATGGGGGTAAAAATACCTCTATAGTAATAAAATCTTTGAAAATAATTGGAATTCTTTATCAACTTTTTTGATTATTCTAAAGATATTAGAAAAATAATTTACACTACTAACCCTATAGAAAGCTTTCATAGACAAATTAGAAAAGTTACTAAATTCAAGTCTATATTTGGTTCTGAAACTGGGTTACTTTAAACTTTTATTTCTAGTAACTCAGAATATTTCTAAAAAAATGAACCAGCCTGTTCATAATTGGGCGTTGACATTATCTCAATTACATATTAAATTTGGTGATAGATTAAAATTTAATTTTTAAGTTTGATTTTCACTTGACACACTTTTATGAACAGACTCCTGAAACAAATATTTTAATAAAATTTTTTATTTTTATTTAAAATTCTAAGTAATTATAATGAAAGTTTAGGTTTATTAATTATTTGGATAATAATATTATTTCTTATACCGGCTGAGATATATAGTTAATCATATTTCAAATTTCAATTAAGCAGAATAGTTATAAAATAACTCTTTTTGCTCATTCCATCTTACAATTTTTTTTTCAATTTTATTATAAATTTCTACCCATTTTGGACATTATACTTAATATTTTTTCTTTCATCAAACTCATATTTTTTAATGATTTTTCTAAACTTTCTATAAAATCTTTAGTATTTTTAAAAAATTCTTCTTATGTATATAATTATTTTTTATTTCCCTCCATAATATTTCTATAGCATTTAATTTTGGGGCTATAAGGTGGTAAAAACATAATTCTATTTTATCTTTATTTTTTAATTCAAATTCTATTACACTCTTATTTCTATGTACTCTACCATTATCTAGACTAAATAAATTTTCTTACCATTAAATTTTTTTATTAAAAGCTCTAAATATTCTATAAAAACATCTTTATTACCTTTTTACTTATTTTATAATAAAAATTACCATTCTTACTCCATTGCTCCAAATACTTTACGACACTCACTATTCATATTTACTTTCATTTCTAACTTTTTCCCAATTTCTCCTATGAATAGCACTTTTGAGACCACATTAGAAAACTAGATTCATCTTGAAATAATACTGTTCCCTTATTTATTATAGATTTTTTTGATAATTTTAAAATATTTCATTTTCCCATTCTTTTGTTTTTTTTCATCTACTTTATGACTTTTAGTTTCTATTTTTTTTATGGCTTAAACCTAGACTATTTAATAATCTTGGTATATAACTCATTGAATATTCTATATCAAACTTTTCTTTTATTATTTTTTGTACTATTGAACTTTTTAACATTTTATTTTCATCTGAATATTTTAAAATTATATCTTTTAACTTTTTTTTATCATTATCACTTAATTTACTTTCTTTTTTATATTTTTCCTTGTAAATTATTCCATTTACTCCATTAGATAAAAATTTTACTATCCATTGATAAATACATCTTTCTGTTTTTTAAACTTATTTCTGCTATAGTTGATATTTTTACACCTTCTGAGTATAATAATATTCCTTTAAATATATCAACCTGTTTTTATTTCCTAAATAATTATATTGATCTTACTAATTAATACTTGACGTGTTTCTTTGTTAATGTTATTCTTACTTTTATCATTTTTTTAAAAAATATATAAATTTATTTTAGTATATTTTTTTTTGCTTTTTTGTCCAAATTCTTTATTAACAAATAATTATAGATTTTGAAATTTCTAATGTTAGAAACTATATTATATTTTAGATTTAGATAGAGGGTTTTTAGAAGCTTTACATGAAAGCATAAGATCAATGTTTTTGTTTCCAAAAACTTTAAATGATGAAAATGGGAAAGAACTTATTTATACAATACAAAAAATATTTTCACCTATTTTAATTTCAATGTTAGGATTATCAATAAACCAAAAACTTAAAAGATAATTATATTATTTAATTTCCAAACTCCTTATATTTCTTTTAGCTACAGAAAAACTAACTCCAACTTTTACAATCTCTTTTTTACTTGATTTATATTTTTCTTAATTCGCATTAACCTTTTAAATTTTTCAATATATCTTCCAAACTTGCTAAAGCTTTTTTATATTCGCTAGTATGAATATACTTTCTACCATTTTCGTCATATATTTTATTTAAACCATTAACTGTTAAAGAAAAATTCTTAATTGTGCTACAAACAAATGTAGAAGTATTATCAGGAGCTATTTTATTTCCTTCAGCTAAATACGCAATATTAAGATTAGTCAAAGCATCTTTTATATATTTTATTTCAAAAGAGGTAAGTTGTCTTGAAATAATTGGATTTACAGAAAAACCATCTGAGACACTTGGATCTGAATAAGTTAATTTTCCATTAGCTGTTATTTCATAGGCTGTGGTTATATTAGAATTACATTCACCTTCAAGAGTAACTTTAAGCGGTAAAGAATAGGTATATTTATTAGCTATTGGGGTTGCTGTTGGAGTTGGTGTTGGGGTAGGAGTTGGTATAGGCAATGGTTCTATATCATAATAAGTAAGTTCTTTAAAATAAGGTGCAATAGAATTCATAGCACTAGTATATTGTTTAGAGTGTATTGAAACTCTATCATTATCATAAAAACTTCTTTCGATTCCATTTATAGTAGTGGTAAATATTTTTATTTTTCTACAGTCTGTTGTTTGAATAGAATCTGATGGATAAGGAATATCATCTCTTGATAAAGTTTTAAAATCTATATTATTTATAAAATCTTGTAATTTAGTTATTTCTTTAGCTGGTAAATTGGTATAAGTTACATCTGATGAATAAGAATCGCTTCTATAAGAAAATCTACCATCTTGATAAACTCTATACATAGCTTGTAATGTTGCTTTACTACATTCATCTTTAATACTAAACTCCATAGGAAATCCATAAATAGAATCTGTTTTAGCGTTTTTTAACTCCGATAATTTTTTTTCTAATTTAGTTAATGCAGAGGTGTATTCAGAGGTGTGGTTAAAAACTCTAGCATTAAAATCAAAAGTTCTATTTTGATCATTAACTAAAAAAGAAACTTCTTTCATATTTTTACAATCTGTTGTTTGCAAATCTGAAGAACTTATTTTTGTATCTTGCTCTGAAAGTTTTGCGATATCTAAATTTAAAAGTAAATCTTTTACTTCATCAAGTTCTTTTTTTGAAAGAGATTTCATAGAAGTAGTTTCTGAAGTTTTTGGATCATCCAAATAATAAAAATTTCCATCTTGATTTATCTGATAAGTAATTTTAGAACTACTATTAACAAAGCATTCATTGTAGGTATTTATTTTTAAAGGAAAATCATATTTATAATTACTAGGTTGCTCTGCATTACTATTTTGTTTTAATTCTTCTAAATAATTTTTTATATTATTAAAATAATTAATATATTCTGGTGTATTAATTATATTTCTAGAATTTAGCTCAAAAGTTTTATCCAAACCATCAATATTTAAAGTATATTTTTCTAATGTTCTACATTCTGTAGTTTGTGGAACATTATCATAATTAAAAGTTGATTTATTCGCAAGTACTAAAATATTATCTTTTTTTAGTAAAGAATTTAATTTTGAAATTTCACTTGTAGATAGTTTTCTTTGTTTCATTATATTATCAATAGATGTAATATCAAAATAAAAAAAAGTTCCATCTTCTTTTATTTGATAAGATATTTTATTTGATTGTGAAGCACATTCAGAATCAAATATAACTTTTATAGAAGAAGCTATTTTAGTATTTTGTATAAAACTATCTGATGGAATTATATTGCTAGGAGCTGTTCTAGGACAAGATAATGTTAAAAGTAAAATGCCACAAAAAAATGTATTAAAATATTTATTCATATTTTAGCCTTTTATAAAATAAGTTATATATTATATATCATTTTTAATACATCTCTTGCTTTATAGCTATTACAGAAAAAATTAAATACAAAATTAATGTAAATTAGTTAACTAACTATTAACATAAAATCAATTAATTTGTACTTATAGTACTATTCAGAATTAAAAAAAAATAATATAATTTTAACATAAAGGTATTTTAATTATATTTGGAACTATGCTAGCAATTATTTTTAGATCAGATGAATTAGAGTTCTCAATTAGTGCTTCTTTTATTCAAGAAATTACTAGAATGGTAAAAATTGATTATTTTCCTACAGAAACTGGTAAAATAGACTCTGTAATAAACTACAGAGGAAAAAATATCCCTGTAATGGATATTTGTAAATATTTAGGTAAAAAAAGAAGACCTTATACTAAAGAAAATATCATAGTAGTTTTAAACTATCAAGGTCAAGAAATTGCAATATTAACTGATGATGTATTAGATAAATTAGAAATAGAAACAAATGATATAAAAGCATTTGATAATTTAACAAATGATTATTTCCCAGCTTTTTTTAATATAAATGAAAAAATAATACCTTTATTAAATATGAAGAAAGTAGCATATGATTTGAAAAAAGATGCTGAAAACCTAACTTTAGCTTCATAAATAAATGAATCCATTAGTAGATAAACTAAAAAACTATATAAAAGACCAATTTGGTATAGTTGTAAACTCTCAAATGGAAAAAGATTTAATACCTTTTTTTGATAAGCACAAAGAAAAAATAGCTACTTATAATTGGGCAGAAAAAATTTCTACAGAAGATTTTCAAGACTTAATTAATAAAATAACAGTTACAGAGACTTATTTTTTTAGAGATAAGCCACAAATAAATTATCTAACTAATTTAATTCAACAAAAAGTAGATAAGCTAATAAATAGCTTTAATAAGAAGTTGGTTTTTTGGTCTGTAGGGGCATCTGGTGGGGAAGAAGCTTATACCTTGGCAATAGTTCTTTCAGAATTAGGAATACTGAATAGTACCCTTTATAAAATAAAAATTTTTGGATTTGATATAAATACTCAAAATATACAAAAAGCTAATAATGGTATTTATTCTAAGTGGTCATTTAGAGGTATGAATGAAGATCAAATAAGTACTCATTTTACAAAAACAGAAAAAGGCTTATATAAAATAAACGAAAATCTAAAAAAAAATGTTTTCTTTTTTCACTTTAATATAAAAAAAGATTTATTTGATAAAGATATTTGCCTAAAATATGAAAAACCTGATTTTATAATTTGTAGAAATACTATTATGTATTTTGAAAATAAAGACATTACAAATATAACCGATAGGTTTTGTGATCTTCTAGATGAAGAAGGTTTTCTAATTCCTGGAATACAAGAAGTTTCATTGTTTAATAATAAAAAAATTATTTTAGAAAATATTAACGGATCTTTTATTTTTCAAAAAAACTTTAAAATTACTCAAAAAAAATATAAAGAAAAAATACAAACATCTATCTTAAAGAAGCAATTTGAAGAAGATTTTAAGAAAAAGCAAAAAAATAAAATTAGTAAAAAAAATGAATTAAAAAGTAAAGTAAATTATGAAGATGAAGTAAAAAAGGATACTTACCATGATTTCTTAAAAATTTTTTTTACATATTTTAACTTAAATCATTTTGATAAAATTTTAAAACTATGTGATATTTTTATTAGTAATAATCAAACAAATTATGTAGGATATTATATGAAAAGCTTTGTATACTTTAAGCAAGATAAAAATGAAGAAGCATTAGAAAATATAAAAAAAGCCATTTTTCTTAATGATAATTCTCCACTTACTTATTCATTATGTGGTAGTATTCTCTTAAAGTTGAATCTGGAAGCAAAAGCAAAATTTTACTTTCAGAAAGCATTAGACTCATTTAATAAAATAGATGCTAATGAAAAAGAGCTCGTTTTGCTATTAAATATTAGTGAAACAAATCTAATTGATGAAATAAAAATTAAGATCAATTCGATAGAGGAAATAAAATGATAAAAACAGAAGATGATGAAATACTTTTAAAAAGAGCCAAAGAGCTTTCAAAAGATATTTCTGTTGCACAAAAAGATCTAGTAACAGAATCAAAAGAATTTTTTTCTTTTGTTGTAAATAACATAAAATATGCACTAGATAAAAGCTATATAGTAGAGCTTCACCCTGATGTTTCTCCTAAAAAAGTCCCTTTTACCCCTAATTACATAAAAGGTATTGTTAATATAAGAGGTGAAATTTTATCAGTAACAGATCTATCAGCTTTTTTTGGTAATAAACCTATAGAGAGTAAAGAATTATACCAAATGATTCGTTTAAAAAGTAACAAAATTGAATTTGGTATAGTAGTGGATAATATAGTTAATGTAATACAATTAAAACCAAATGATGTTCATCCTTTTGCTATATCAGGAAATAGTACTTTTGAAAAATTTGTTAGAGGTGTAACTAAAGATATGATTCATATTCTAAATATTGAATTATTATTTAGTGATTCTAACATAATAGTAGATGAAGTAATATCATAATTTTTAGTAGTGAGAAGTTTTTATGTCAGATTTTGATGATAACCTTGATTCTGTAGATGAAATAAAAAAATTATATGCTATTGAAGCTGAAGAGCATTTGCATAATATAACAGAAAAGCTTTTGGCTTTGGAATCTGGTTCTACATCTTTATTAGATACTATATCCGAAATATATAGACCAGTGCATTCTATAAAAGGAGATTCTAATGTATTAGGTTTTACAGATATTGGAGAAACAGCTCATAATTTTGAAACTTTTATGCAAGATCTAAAAATAAATCCAGAGCATTATAACCATGAAATGTTAGAAGAACTTTTTTCTTTTGTTGATAAAATGAGAAAACAATTAGCAGAGTATTTAACTCCAGAACAAGCAGAAGAAATAATACATGATAGTCATTTTCAAGAAGAACATCATATAGAACATGAGTATGATGGAATGGATGAAATAAAAGCTATATATAAAGTAGAAGCTAATGAACATATAGAAAATATTATTTCAAGATTATTAGATTTAGAATCTGAAAAAATTTCTTTAACTGAAGCTATAAATGAAATATATCGTTCAGCTCACTCTATAAAAGGAGATTCTAATACTTTAGGATTTAAAGAGGTTGGAGCTGAAGCTCATGAATTTGAAACTTTTATGAGTAAATTAAGAAGTCATCCTAAAGATTATAATCATGATTCGTTAGAACAAATGTTTCATTATGTAGAGAAAATAAAAGAAGCTTTAAATAAATCAATAGGAACAGATGATAAAAAGGATATTGTTGTTGAGAAAGAAGAATTAATAACAACAATTGAGGAAACTAAAGAAACTACTAAAGAAGATGATAAAGAGTATGTTTTAGATGATTCTGAATTAAAAGAAATAATAAATACTTTTCTAGTTGAAACGGAAGATAATATTAATGGTATAACTACTCAATTATTAGATTTAGAGTCTGAAAAAATTTCTTTAAGTGATGCTATTTCAGAAATTTACCGCTTAGCACATTCTATAAAAGGTGATGCAAATGCAGTTGGTTTTAATGATATAACAGATACCGCTCATGAATTTGAAACTTTTATGAGTAAATTACAAGAAACCCCTGAAATATATAATTCGGCATCTTTAGATGAAATGTTTAATTATACCGAAAAAATAAAAGGCTTTTTTAATAATTACAAAAATCCTGATGAAGTTAGAAATACCGAAGAATTACAAGAAGAAAATGATTTTGCTTTCAAAGATGGTTTTGCTTCTAGTGCAAATCTAGAACAAAAAGATGAGTTAGATGAAATAACAAGCCTTTATTCAGTTGAAACTTATGATCATTTGAATAATATTACAAACTTATTATTAGATTTAGAATCTGGTAATAGAGATCTAACTGAAGTGTTAGTACAACTCTATAGAGCAGGACATTCTATAAAAGGAGATTCTAACGCTTTAGGTTTTAAAGATATAGGAAATATTGCTCATGATTTTGAATCTTTTATAGGAAGTATTCAAAAAAATGAGATTGAATATAATAGTGATGCTTTAGATGATATGTTTGCTTATGTAGAAAAAATGAGAGATGCTTTAGATAGCAAATTTAGTCTTACCAAAGCAGATAAACCAGTAATTAAAGAAGAAAAAGAAGAAGTTAAAGAAGAAACATCTCCTAAATTACCAAGTCTAAATTATACTTATGATTTAAAAACTTTCGCAGAAAAAGATTTTTCTTTTGCAGATGATGATTTATTAGATCTAGTAACACAAAGAGCCACTATAATCAATAAAAATATTAGAGATTATATGGATATACAAGAAAAGCAAAAGAAATTAGCTCAAAAAGCAACTAAACAAGATGATGAAACAATTAGGGTTTCTATAAGTAAAATAGATAAATTAATAAACTTATCTGGTGAAATGCTTATTAGTAAAATAAGCCAAGATCAACATATAAATGATTTAAAAGATATTATTTCTAATTTACTTGGTTCTGTAAACTTTTATAAGAAAAATATTATGCCTTCAAGTAATGAATTAGAAAAAGAACTTTATTCTGTTAATCCTAAATTAATGTTTGATCATTTTGAAAATATAAATCAAGTTGATAAAAAACTAACTAATTTATTAAAAGCAATTAAAAAAGATAATGCAAGATTTTCATTTTTAGTTGATGAGTTTCAATACGATTCAATAAATACAAGGATGTTACCTTCTTCCTTTTTAATAGAACCTATGAAAATAGTAGTAAGAAATACTTCTAAAAAATTAAATAAAAAAATACAATTTAGAGTAGAAGGAGATCAAATAGAAATTGATAGATTTTTGATTGAAAAATTAAAAGATCCTTTTGGACATATTATAAGAAATGCTATAGATCATGGTATTGAAACACAAGAAGAAAGAGCCTTAACAGAAAAATCAGAGGTTTCAACTATTTCTATAGATATTAGTATTTCTGGTAATGATGTTGTATTTGAAGTAAGTGATGACGGTAGAGGTCTTAATTTTAATAATATTAAAAATAAAGCCTTAAAGCTTGGCTTAATAACTCAAGATAAAGCTAATTTGATGTCAGAAGATGAATTAAAACAACTTATCTTTTTACCAGGGTTTTCTACAGCAGAAAAAGTAACTGAGATTTCTGGTAGAGGTGTGGGACTTGATGTTGTTAACTCTATGATAGAAGAGCTTGGTGGTAAAATATCTGTAGCTTCGGAGCTTGGAAAAGGAACTACTTTTAAATTATCATTACCATTAACTTTATCAACATTTGAAGCTTTCTTAATAAAAACAGCAAATCAATCTTATGTTGTTCCTAAATCATCTGTATCTAAAATTATTGTTACTAAAAACAGTGAGATAGTTAGAACTAATGATGAAGAAGCTATAATTATAAATGATAAACCAATAAAAGTTATTTATTTATCAGAGTTTTTGGGTATAGGTAGAAGGTCTGCATCTAAAGATAAAGAACAAATTGTTTTACTTATAGAATCTGGTATTAATACTATGGGTATTTTAGTTGATGATGTTTATGAATCTACTAAGATGTATATCAAAAATTTAGGAAACCAATTAAGAAGGGTAAAAAATATTTCAGGAGCTACCATTTTAGGAACAGGAGAACCTGTACTTATTTTAAATATAGCTGATATTATTAAATCTATTTTCCAAGAATTTAGAGTTATTAATCCAGTTTTAGATGATGAATCAATATCAGTTGTTAGTGATGCTAAAAAGGCTAAGAGAAAAGTTTTAGTTGTTGATGATTCTATTACTACTAGAACTTTAGAAAAAAATATATTAGAATTAGCAGGGTTTGAAGTCTTTTTAGCTAAAAATGGTTTAGAAGGTAAAGATGGAGTTGTAAAACATAATCCAGATTTAGTTATTACCGATGTGGAAATGCCTAAAATGAATGGATTTGAATTTACTACTTGGATAAAAAAAGAATCTAATTATGCTAAAATTCCTGTTATTATGGTAACATCTTTAGCTACTGATGAATTTAAGCAAAAAGGTATTGAAGCTGGTGTTGATTCTTATATAATAAAGGGTCAATTTGATCAGAAAAAACTTTTAGATACTATTGATAATTTAATTTAGTAAACTAATAATTGCTCATATTACTTTTAGAAATCTAACGTTTTAAAAATAAGGCTGTTCATATAAGCTAAATTAGCTTAAAATGTTATTTATGTTTATTTATATATAGAGGGTTAAAAAAATGTCTATTCGTATAGTTATAGGTGAAGACTCTGGAGTTATTCAAAAATTACTCAAAGCAGTTTTAGAAAAAGAAAAAGACTTTGAAATTGTTGGAACCGCAACTGATGGAGAAGATACATATAATAAAATTGTAAGTTTAAAACCAGATGTGGTATTAATAGATCATAGAATGCCAAAAACTTTTGGTATGGAAATTGTAAAAAGAGTAATGAGTACAGAGCCTGTTTCTATTATTATGATTACTTCAGCTGAACCATTTGATCAAATAAAAGCAGAAGCTTTAAAATATGGTGCTATGTCAGTAGTTGAAAAACCAAAACAACTTGATTTTTCTTCTATTTCAAGAAAATTAATTACTGATATTAGAACTTTTTCAAAAATGAAACCAGCTAAGAAAACATTTTAGTTTTTAAAATAATTAATTAAAAATTTAAATTTTAGATACTCAGTTTTTATAAAAAATTTTTAGTAAGACGCATTATTTTTAGAATGCGTCTTTTCTATTTTTTATTTTTAGCTTGTTCTAATAAAATAAGGGTAAAAGAAATAATAAAAACAGAAATGGCAAATATTAAAGTTTCATAAGGATTTTCCCATTTAATTAAATTCTCTAAAAAATTAATAATAATAACTAAAATAATTACATTAGATAGCTTAGATTTTAATTCGTAAATATTTTTAGATAATAACCATGAAGGTAAATTTAAACCACCAAAAAGCATTTCATATAAACTACAAGAAAAAATTAGTAAAGTAAGTGCCAATAAAAAATAATCAATAACTTGTATTAAATAGATAGTAATCATTTTATCTGACCCTAATGAATCTATCATATTATAAGTTGCTTTAAAAGATTTAATTGCTCCCCATAAAAAGGCAAAAAAAGCGTTAACTAGAATAGAAATAACTGCAATTAAACCTAAAAATTTACTTTTTTCAAGTATATTTTTCATCTTTTTACTAAAGTATTTTTAATAAAAAACTCACCGGCTTTATAAGAACTTCTTACAAGTGGTCCTGAAGCTACATATTTAAAGCCTAATTCTAAGCCTACTTTTTCATAATAAGCAAACTTTTCTGGTGTTACAAATTCCATTACAGGCAAATGTTTTTTAGTTGGTCTTAAATATTGACCTAAAGTTAATACATCTGTATCTACACTTCTTAAATCTTTCATTGTCTGAATAATTTCTTCTTCTGTTTCACCCAAACCAACCATAATAGATGATTTAGTAAAAATAGTAGGGTCTAAATCTTTTACTTTAGCTAATAAATTTAGAGTTTGCCAATAACCAGATCTTTTATCTCTTACTTTATGTGTTAATCTTTCTACAGTTTCTACATTCTGAGCAATAACTTCAGGTTTAGCTTTAACTATTTTATCTAAATGATTATAATTACCTTTAAAATCGGGTATTAAAACTTCAACTATTACATTTTTATCTTTATTTTTTATTTCAATAATTGTTTGTGCAAAATGACCTGCACCACCATCTGGTAAATCATCTCTATCTACTGAAGTTAATACAACGTATTCTAAAGTAAGTTTTTGAATAGAATCTGAAATTTTAATTGGTTCTAATTCATCTACAATACCATTGGGGTTTCCTGTTTTTACCGCACAAAAACGGCACCCCCTAGTACAAGTATCTCCTAAAAGCATAAAAGTAGCAGTACCACCAGCCCAACATTCATGTACATTCGGACAATGTGCTTCTTCGCAAACAGTATTTAAATTTAAATCTTTAACTAAAGCTTTTATTCTTTTATAATTTTCACCTGCTGGTGGTCTAATTTTTAGCCATTCTGGCTTTGGTTGATATGTTTTTTCCATCATAATTCTAAAAATGAACATAAATAAAATATATTAATGATTCATGATTCACGACTGGCTACTGACTTTGTCGAAGTATCACGATTCACGAATATAAAGACATTATACTTATTAAAAAGTGAAAAGTAAAAATATGAGAAATATAATTTTAGTAATTTTTTTAAGCTTTTATTTAAATTGAATTTTAATTTATATATTAAATAACCCTTGACAAAGATTTGCTATATAGTAAATTTTATTTATGATTTAAAAATTAGGTGTAATTTATGAAATTTGTACAAAATCAAGTTGAAGGATATGGAAAAACTTTATATGGTTATAATTATATAAATGGAGAAGAGTGTGAATCAGAAGGTGGAGCAAGATTTTCTTCTAATAATCCTAGCTATTTAAAAGATGTAGTTGGAACTTTTCCTGCTTCTACAGAAAGTGATATTGAAAAAGCTTGTCAAGCGGCTAGAAATGCTTTTAAAAATTGGAAAAATACTCCTGCACCAATAAGGGGTGAAATAGTTGGTAATATTGGTAGGATTTTAGAAAAACATAAAGAGACTTTATCAAAATTAGTAACTAGAGAAATAGGAAAAACCCCTAAAGAATCTAATGGTAGTGTACAAGAAGCAATAGATACAGCTCATTTTTTCCAATCAGAAGGAAGAAGATTATATGGTCAAACTGTTCCTTCGGAAATGAGAAATAAAGAACTTTATACTTATAGAAGACCTGTTGGTGTAACAGGTGTAATTACAGCTGGAAACTTTCCTATTGCTGTACCTTCTTGGAAAATAATCCCAGCTCTTTTATGTGGAAACACAGTAGTTTGGAAGCCAAGTGAAGATGCATCTGCTGTTGCATACTTTTTTGGAAAAGTTTTAGAAGAAGCAGGTGTTCCAAAAGGTGTAGTGAATATAGTTTATGGAACAGGTCCAACAGCTGGTCAAGATTTACTAAAAATGGTTGATAAAGGATACTTACAAAAATTTTCTTTCACTGGTTCTACAGCAGTAGGTAGAGTAGTTGGTGAAATTTGTGGAAGAAATTTATTAGTACCTTCATTAGAATTAGGTGGAAAAAACCCTCTTATTGTTATGGAAGATGCAGATTTAGATTTAGCTGTCTCAGGAGCATTATGGGCATCTTTCGGAACCGCAGGTCAAAGATGTACTTCTGCTGGAAATATTATTTTACATAAAAATATTGCTAAAGAATTTAAAGAAAAATTTTTAGCAGAAGCTAAAAAAATAAAAATAGGTAATCCTAATTTAGATTCTACAGTTCTTTATGGCCCTATGTTAGCGCAAAGATTTTTAGATAATTTTATGAAACATTATGAAATGGCAAAATCTGATGGTGCTGAACTTTTATATGGTAATGGAATAATTTCTTCTAGTAATAAACCAGAAAATTTTGTTGGAGAGCCAGATGGTGGGCTTTATGTATGGCCAGTAATTTGGGACAAAGTAAAAATAGATATGAAAATAGCTCAAGAAGAAGTTTTTGGTCCAGTTATTACTCTTATAGAAGTAAATGACATAGATGAAGCTCTTGAAGTTGCAAATGGAACTCAATACGGTCTCTCATCTGCTATGTACACTTATAATCCTCAATATATGTACAAGTTTAAAAACGAAATAACAGCAGGTATGAGTAGTATTAATAATTCTACTACAGGAGCGGAAGCTCACTTACCTTTTGGAGGAAATGGAGCATCTGGAAATAATACCAGAGAATCTGGAATTTGGGTTATAGATTCTTATACCAAATGGCAAGCTGTAAATATCGATCTTAGTGGTAGATTACAATTAGCTCAAATGGAAACAGAATATGTAGAAGAAAAGAAAGAAGAAAATTATTCTGAAATTTTTGAATAATGACAATAAAAAATATATCTTTTAAATTAGATTCTTTAGAGTGGGTTGGAGGAGTTTCTGACGATTATACAGAAATTCCTTTAGGAATAATTTCTCACCCACTTCCTATTGAAGACATAGCTGAAGTAGAATGGACAATTGTTGAAGATAATTATATTTTTATCTCTGAAGTTGAACCTGATACTCAGCTAAAATACTGGTTTAAATTATCAGAAAAAGTACGTTGTAAAATACAAGAGTTTTCTCAAGATTTTTTCCCTTTCGAAAAAAAAGATATTTCAGACAGATACTTAATAGCTTATTCTGTAGAAGGAACTACAGAAAAACATATAGGTTTTACTTTTGAAAGTGTTTTAAAATCTTCTAATAAAAAAATATATGTATTTATGCAAGCTAAACTTAATGAAACAGAGGAAGACTCTAAAACTTTTTTACAAAGTTATTTGGATGAATTAAATAAGCTTGATTTTGATGAAATAGAACCTTGTGAAGATGATGAAATAAAAGAGGGACTTTTTTCAAAAATAAAAAAACTTTTTGGTTTTAAAAAATAGTCTTAAAATACTTTCACTTTTAATCTCGTTAAATAAATGTTATTATGTATTCTCATAACTATTTTGTTTCAGAAAAGTAGGTAAAAATGAAAGAACTATCAAAGTCATACAAAGAGTTAATGCAATGGATGAGTAAAAATCCAGAAGAAGTAATTAAAAATAGACAAGAATTTCAAGAAAGAGTTATCAAAAAAAGATGTTTTTATGGCGATTCTGCTATGCCAACTACGCTTATGCCTCTTTTTCTGAAACAAAAGTCTTTGCAATCAATAAAATATGCTTGTGAAGTTGCAGATACTATTATAGAAAGAACTATAGATTTATATTTTAAAGATGAATATGTACGTGAATACTTTGCTTATCATCCACCTATTCCTAAAGAATGGATTAATACTCCTACAGGTTACAAAAAAAATACTGTTATAAATAGATTAGATATTTTATTTGATGGTAAAAACATCAAATTTATTGAGTTTAATACAGATAACCCTGGAGGAAGAGGTTGGACAGATATTTATGAAGAACTTTATAGAGAAAATAATATGTATAAAGGGCTTATAGAAGACTTTAGCGTAAAATCAGATAGAAGTGTTGTAAATGGTGAATTTGAAGCTATAATGGCTTGTTTTAAAGAAATGAAATTTAAAGAACCTCCTAGATTAGCTTTAGTTGATTTTGGTTCAACAGGTTCTAGAGGAGATATAGAAATAATACGTGATTACTTCATAGAAAAAGGCGTAGAAGCTAATATAATAGATGCAAGAGATTTTGAATATCGTAATGGTAAATTGTATTCTAACGGAGTACATTTTAATATGATTCATAGAGGCTTAAGAGCTGAATTTTTCTTAAAATATCCTAAAGAATTAAAAGATTTTCATAAAGGAATTCAAAATAAAGCAGCTTGTATGGTTAATTCATTCAGAGCAGTAGTAGGTTCTGAAAAATCTATGCTATCTTTTATTTCTAACCCATCTAATTCTCATTATTTTACTGAAGAACAAAATAAAGTTATAAAAAAACATATTCCTTGGACAAGAAAATTTGATGAAACTATTACTATGTCTAAAGAAGGTGAAGAAGTTACTTTAAAAACTTATATGGTTAAAAAGAGAGATGAATTAGTTATAAAACCAGCTACAGGTGCTGGTGGATATGGTGTTATGGTAGGTAAAACTACAGATCCTATGAAATGGAATGATATTATAGACGCATATTCAGGAGATCCTGGTTGGATTGTTCAAGAATATACAGAAATTCCAACTATAAAATTACCAGTTATTAGAAAAAATAAAATTGTTTTTGAAAATAAATTCTTAAATATAAGCCCTTATGTATTTAATGGTAAATATGTAGGGTCTTTAGGAAGAGTTTCTGATAAAGATGTTATTAATGTCAGTTCTGGTGGCGGAATTATTCCTATCTTTACTGTAAAAGAAAATATTGGTAGTTCTGAAGATTCTATTAATGTATCTGTAAAAGCGGATTAATAAGAAATTTAGATTATTTTTTAATAGTTGGTATTATTACAAAAAGATAATACCAACTATTTTCTATATTTAGATACTATCTTTTCAAACTTGTTTTTAGCTTTACTTTTTTGAATAAAATCACTATCTTCTTTTTCTAATTTAAAAATTCTTGTATAAAGAAAATGCCCTCCATAAACAAATTCTATATAATGTTCTTTGGGTTCTGATAAGGTTTCATAAATAATATAGTTGAAATTTTCAGAATTTAATTCTTTTATTGGAATAAGTTTATCTTCAAAATTTAAATGTGTTAACTCATAATAAAAAATAGATTCTGGTAAAATTATTTTACCTTCTTTCATTAGCTCTAATCTAGTAATAAAAGTATTTATCTTATCTTGATTACTTAAATTGGAAAATTTTTCTTTTAAAAAAATACCCATAGTCTCTGAGTGTTTTAATTTAAAATAGCCTTTAATATCTAATTCTAAATCTCTAACAAGTCCATTTATTGGTATTGTAGAATATTTATTCAAAAAGTATTCAGCCCTTTCTTTTTGAAAATCGTTTAAAATAATTTTTTTTAGTTCTGATAAATAATTTAAATCATTATCAGTTAGCTTCGTTATATTATATTCGTTATAAACTATCATTTTTTTCTAAAGTTAAACTAGTATTTTTACTAATTATAACTTCATTTTTTTCTAAATAGGCTTGAGTTGGAATAACCAAAAACATTTTTATAATTAGATAATATAGTGGCGTAATTAGTAAAATAGCTAAAGAAGGGCCCAATTTTCTCATATCATTTAAATTACCTAAAATAATAATAATAGCTAGGCAAGAGGTAATAATAGTAAAAGATAATAAGTTTTTTCCTAAAGTATTTACAATAAGTTTTTTATTTTTTACTTTATTTAAAAATTTTTCTGGCTCTTTATCTATAATAAAAAGATTATCTAAATCGTTATAAGTAAAATTAACAAAAATAAAAATTAACCCTCCAAGTATAGTAAAAGCTGAAGATAAATCCCAATAAGTAAGTATATTAAAACTAAAACCTTCTGCAATAATTAAACTAGCCCAAAGAAAAAAAATACCACTTAAAAAACCAAATAAAGCTCTAATATAACTCATATAATTATACTCCTGTTAAAACCATAGCTTTTTTCTTTTCTAAAGCTATAGTCATTGGTAAAAAAATAATATATTTAAAAAATAACCCATACATTAAAATAAGTATAGAAACTGCAATCATAACTCCTAATCTTTTGGTATCTTCTGCATTACCCAAAATTAAAATTAGAGCTAAGAAGAAAGTTATTAATGAAGCTGCCATAACATAACTACTCATAGTTTTTATAACAACCAAATCTAAATCTAATCTTTCTTGAACTTTTTCATTATTTTTACTGGTAATAGAATCAAAAATTGCATTAAAAATTTCTGAAAATTTAAAATTAATTAAACTGGCTGATAACCCAGCTAATATAGTTATAGCTGAAGATAAATCCCAGAAATTCCATAAGTTTAAATGAGGCCCTTCTGCAATAAACATACTGGCATAAATAAATAAAAAGCCTAAACCATAAGCAATAAAAGATGTAAATCTCATTTTTTACCTCCATTTACTTCTTTCGAAATAATAATAATTTTCTCTAAAACGTCAGATATTTTCATTTCTTTAAAATCATTAACTCTTTTTTCCATAACTTCTTTTCTTTTTTCTATGATTTGAACATCAGCATAAGAAATTGAGTTTAATGAAACAAAAAATAATAAAAACGAAGTCATAATAGGAACTCTAAACATAGAAAAAATTAAGTCTATTCTATGCCAGAATAAAATTTGTTTTTCTTCTATTAAAGCTATTTCGTGTTGTAACTTAGCCATGAAATGTTTACTTGGTTGTATTTCTTTCCAAGCATCTAGTTTTTGCCATGTAAAAGCAAAATCATTATACATTTCATTATTTTTGCAATTTTCACACCTATTTAAGTGTTCTAAAGCAAAAACTGTATCTTCATGATTAGTAGTTCCATTTATATAATCTATAAATATATTCTCAAAATATTGGCAATCATTTTTCATTTTTGTACTCTCCATAAAGCTCTTGAAATTTTTTTACAAAATTTTTAACAGCTCTAAAAACTTTAACTTTTACATTATCAGTAGAACAATTAAGTATTTTTGAAATATCATCATATTTTAATTTCTGATATTTACTCATAATTAAAAGTTGTTTTTGTTCTTCATCCAAATTAAAAATAGTTTTTTGTACCATTTTTAATTCTTCTAGTTTTATTAAATTATTTTCTAAATCATCACTGTTAGTCATTAACTCATCTAAAAACTCAGGATTATTATCTATAGAAACTAAATTTAATTTATTTTTTCTTTTATAATCAATTAATTTATTTTTAGCTATTTTATATAACCAAGAATAAAAATTAGCTTTAACACTATAGTTTTTACTTTTCCATACATTTATAAAAACATCTTGTGCCAATTCTTCTGCCAATTCTTGGTTTAAAGTGTTTTTATAGAAAAAATTGATAATAGGCTTATTCCATCTATTAACTAAAGTATAAAATGATTTTTTATCACCATTTATAACTTTTAGCATAAGCTCTTCATCTGTAATTTTTATTATATTTTCTTCCATAAACACTTTTTTCAAAAAACGCTTGAAATGAGTATGAACTATATAAAATTTTTTTTCTTTCATTTTTCACTCATTTCTAAAAACTTAATTATAACTTTTAAAAATATGCTTCTAAAAATATATAACGAGTGAAAATAAAAAAGGTTACACAAAAAATAAAATTTTTTTGTAACTATATAATAAGTTTAAAGTTTCATTTACAAAATTATATCTATAATTTTTACTAAACCAATCGGTTTGGTATTAGGAAATCAAAGATTATGGAATTATGGAAAAGAGTGTAATAGTAATAGGTTCAGGGTTTTCAGGGTTAGCTTCTGCTACTTTTTTAGCAGATAAAGGCTTTGATGTTACTATTCTTGAAAAAAATACTTCTGCTGGAGGTAGGGCAAGAGTTTTTGAAGAGAAGGGTTTTGTTTTTGATATGGGGCCTAGCTGGTATTGGATGCCAGATGTTTTCGAAAAATATTTTAATAGTTTTGGTAAAAAGCCTTCTGATTATTATGAATTAAAAAGATTATCTCCTTCTTATCGTGTATTTTGGGGAGAAAATGATTTTTGGGATATCCCTTCTGATGTAAATGAATTAAAAAGTTTTTTTGAAAGCATAGAAAAAGGAAGTGGTGAAAAACTAGATAAATTTTTAGAACAAGCTAAAATAAAATATGATGTTGGTATTAATGATTTTGTACATCGTCCAAGTGTTTCTTATACAGAATTTATAGATAAAAATATTTTATACGGGGCTTTAAAATTAGATTTATTAGAATCATTTCATACACATATAAGAAAATTTTTTAATAATGAAAAAATTTTAAAAGTTATGGAGTTTCCTGTTTTATTTTTAGGAGCTACTCCAGATAAAACCCCTGCAATGTATAGTCTAATGAACTATGCAGATTTAGTTTTAGGTACTTGGTATCCTATGGGAGGTATGTTTAAAATTGTTGAAGCTATGGTAAAACTAGCTGAAGATAAAGGTGTTAAAATAAAATATAACCAAAATGTTTCAAAAATAAATGTAGTAGATAAAAGAGCTAATCAGGTTATTACTGATAAACAAACATTTGATACTAATTTTGTGGTGGCTAGTGCAGATTATAATCATGTTGAAACAAAATTACTTGATGAACCTCTTAGAAACTATAATAAAAATTATTGGGAAAACAGAGTTATGTCTCCATCTGCATTACTTTTTTATTTAGGTTTAGATAAAAAAGTAGAAAACTTAGAACACCATAATTTATTTTTTGATACAGATTTCCCTCTTCATGCAAAAGAAATATATAATTCTCCAAAATGGCCAACAGAACCATTATTTTATCTTTCGGTAGCTTCAAAAACAGATCCAAGTGTTGCTCCTGAAGGTCATGAAAATATTGTTATCTTAATGCCTGTAGCTGTAGGTTTAGAAGATAATGAAGAAATAAGAGAGAAATATTATAACCTTATTATAGATAGATTAGAAAAACTAACTAAACAAGAAATAAGAAAACATGTTATTTATAAAAAAAGCTATGCACATAGTAATTTTAAAGAAGATTATAATGCTTTTAAAGGTAATGCTTATGGGTTAGCAAATATTTTAAAACAAACAGCTATTTTTAAACCTTCATTAAAGAGTAAAAAAGTAAAAAATCTTTTTTTTGCAGGTCAACTTACAGTTCCTGGTCCAGGAGTACCTCCAGCATTAATCTCTGGAGAACTAGCTGCTAAACAAATAGAAAAAGAATTAATTAATACGAGGAAATAAAATGTTAGCACTTTATGATAATGTTTCTATAAAATGTAGCGAACTAGTAACTAAAAAATATAGCACTTCTTTTTCTTTTGCTATAAAAACTTTAGATAAAAGCTTACATGAACCTATTTATGCTATTTATGGATATGTAAGATTAGCCGATGAAATAGTTGATAGTTTTCATGATTTTAATAAAATAGATCTATTACATAATTTAAAAAAAGAAACTTATAAGGCTATAGAAGATAAAATCAGTACTAATCCTATAATTCATGCTTTTCAGATAACAGTTAATAAATATAATATTGAAAATGAGTTAATAGAATCTTTTTTAAAAAGTATGGAATTTGATTTATATAATAATACTTGTAATGAAGAAGCTTATAAAGAATATATTTATGGTTCCGCTGAGGTAGTTGGTTTGATGTGCCTTAGAGTTTTTTGTGAAAATAATAGAGAGTTATATGATTCTTTGAAAGGAGCTGCTAAAAGTTTGGGTGCAGCATTTCAAAAAGTTAATTTTTTAAGAGATATTCAAAGTGATTATAATGAAAGAGGAAGAATTTATTTTCCTAATGTTAATTTTGAAAAATTTACAGCTAATGCAAAAAAAGAAATAGAAGATGATATACAAAAAGATTTTGATGATGCTTATAAAGGGATTATTGGATTACCAAATAAAGCTAAAGCAGGTGTTTATTTAGCTTATATATATTATTTAACTCTTTTTAAAAAAATAAAAAAATTACCAGAATCTAAAATACTTTCTGAGAGAATAAGAATATCTAATGATAAAAAATTGTATTTGATGTGTAAAAGTTTAATTTATAGTTCTATTTTAAAATTTAAATAATTATAAAATATAGTATAATTTTCTTTATTATAAAAACATAAAAAGGTTTTTAAGATTGATAACAAAAGACTTTTATAAACTATTAGATAAAGAACTAGATATTATCTTAGATAAATATAAAGATGATTCTTTTTTAAAAAAACATAAAAAAAATTCTCATAATCAAAAATCTTATGCTTTATTAATATGGTTTTTAGAATTTTATGCAAAATTAACCAATTATACTCAATATATAACAGATGGAGAAAATGATAGTTCTTGTGATATTATCTTTGATAAAAAAGATAACTTTGGTAATAATATATTTTATATTGTTCAATCTAAATGGAATAATGAAGATAATGTTGAAAAAGAAACAAGTAAAGATGAAATTTTAAAAACCCTACAAGAATTTGAGATTTTATTAAGAGGTGAAAAAAGAAATATAAATGAAAAGTTAAAATCTAAATTAGAGCAATTTTATGAACATTTAAAAAATAATGGTGAAGTTAAATTTATATTTTTAAGTCTAGCTAATTATGAAGGAAAAGCAGATGAAAATATAATTTCTTTTCAAAATAAACATGAAAAAACTAAATTTGAAATAATAGATATAAATAGAATTAAATTAGATTTTATTGATAGAAGATATAAAAAAATAGACCCTATTAATCCATTAGAAAATTATCAAAATCCAGAAGAATTAAAAATAATTTTAGAAGTTGAAAAAAATATAAATAAAAATGCTAATTTTATAAAAATAGAACGTCCTTTTGAAGCTTATGTTTTTTTACTAAGACCAAAAATTATTTATGAGTTATTTGATAAATATGGATTTTTTCTTTTTCATAAAAATGTTAGAAACCCATTACTACAATCGCAATTTAATCATGATATAGAAAAAACAGCAATAGAAAATCCATCTTATTTTTGGTATTACAATAATGGATTAACTGCTATTGCATCATATTTACCAACTATTAGAAATCAGGCTCAAAAAGTAGAAGTATCAGGCCTTCAAATAATTAATGGAGCTCAGACCGTTTATTCTATTTATAAAGCTTATAAAGAAGCTTCAATTATAAAAAGAGAACAAATGGATAGTGAGATTTTATTAACTTTAAGGCTTATGAAATCTGGAGGAAAAGATTTTGATTTAAAAGTAACTAGATTTACAAATTCTCAAAATCCTGTAGAGGAAAGAGATTTTTATGCGAATGATGAAATACAAATTGAATTACAAAAAAGCTCTTTTAAAACTAAATATTGGTATGAAAAAAGAAAAGATGAGTTTAGAGAAGTTCCTGAAGGAATAAAAGTAATTCCAAATTATATACTAACTAATCCTTATTTAGCATTTCATTTACAGGATTATTTAACAGCTGATAAAAATCAAGATGATTCTGAAAATAATCTTGATTTTATTTCCTATAAAGATAATAAAGATGGTTCTTATGAAAAAATATTTAATAAAAATACTAAATTTGAAGATATGTTGACTTCTTTTCTAATTTATAGAGAAGCTGACTTAAATATTATCGAAGAATACAATGATTTTAACTTATCAGTTTTTTTAGGTATTAATTCTTTTCTAACAATGTATAATATTATAATATCAAAGTATTTGTATGCTAAATTTTCTGAAAAAATTAATGTAAATAAATATATTTTAGATTTAATTGAAAGAAATGACCTAACTTTAATAAAAAAAATACCTTATTACTTAGATATTTATTTTCAAAAGTATTATAATATAAATAAATATAATCTTAATCTATCAAATATAGAAGAAAAAACTAAATTAGCTCTACAAGATACTAAAATTTTACCAGAAGATATTGATAATATAGAAATATAAGAAAAATAAAAATATGGGTGGAAAAGCTTTAAAAAAAACAAATACTATCAGATTAAATCAAAAAGAATTTTTTGAAGTACAAAATATTTCAATAGAAAAATTAAAAAAGCAATTTGAAGTAGTAATTCCTATAAAAGCCTATAAAAACAAATTAGATTTTGGAGATTTAGATATTTTAGTTTCAAAACCAAAGCCTGAATATAAAATACTAAAAGAGTTTTTAGAAAAAGAATTTAATACGAAAGAAATAGTAAATAATGGAAGTATTGTTTCTTTTGAATATAATAATTTTCAAATAGATCTTATTTTTGAAACCAAAGAAAATTTAAATATAGCAGAATTTTATTTTAGTTATAATGATTTAAATAATATTATTGGTAAAATTGCTTATTCCTTTGGCTTAAAATTTGGTTTTGATGGGTTATATTATCCTTTAAGAACAGAACATGGAAATTTATCTGAAGAGGTCTTATTAACTAAAAATCCTGAAGAAATTTATAATTTTTTAGATTACGATTATAAAAGCTATTTAAAAGGGTTTGATAGTTTGGAAGCTATTTTTGAATTTGTTATTTCATCTAAATATTTTAGTTCTGATAAATATCTAAAAAGCTATGAGGAATTATCAACAGTAGATAAAACTAGAATAAAAAAGAGAAAAACTTATAATGAGTTTATTTTATGGTTAGAAAAAGTAAAACCTCAAAATAACTTTAATTTTAATGAAGATAAAACTAGTTATATAGATTTTATTGCTAATTTTTTCCCTAATTCAAATTTAAAAGAAAAAATAAATGAATTTAAAAATAAACAAAATCAGTTAGAAGAAATAAGTACTAAATTTAATGGTAAAATTATAATGAGTCTTTATCCAAACTTAAATGGTAAAGAATTAGGTGAGTTTATAATAGAATTTAAAAAGTATTTATCAAAAGAAAATAGTATATTTGAAGATATAATTTATAAACTTTCTGCAAATGAAATAGAAGAAAAAATAAAAGTATTCTATAGCTTATATAAATAATATAGTTTTAATGAATAAAAATAATTTAATTTACGTCTTATTTTATAAACCTTATATGGTTTTATCTCAATTTACTTCTGAAGAAGGTAAAAAAACTTTAAAAGATTTTATAGATATTCCTAATATTTATTCTGTTGGCAGATTAGATTATGATAGTGAAGGTTTATTGATTTTAACTAATGATAATAAATTAAAAAATAAATTAACCGATCCTAAATTTGAAAGCGAAAAAACTTATTGGGTTCAAGTAGAAGGTATTCCTACAGAAGAAGCTATTGATAAATTAAAAAAAGGGGTAATAATCCAAGATTATAAAACAAAATCTGCAAAAGTTAGAAAATTAGAAGAACATGAAGTAAATTTTCCAGAAAGAAACCCGCCTATTAGGTTTAGAAAAAATATACCTACTTCTTGGTTAGAAATAACTATAATTGAAGGTAAAAATAGACAAGTAAGAAAAATGACTGCTAGCGTAGGCTATCCTACTTTAAGATTAATAAGAGTAAAAATAAAAAACTTATTAATAAATAGCTTAAAAGAGGGTGAATATAGATATTTTAATCCAAGAGAATTAAATTAATGAAAAAAATAATTTTAAAAATATTTGCTGTATGCTTTTTTTCTCTTTTAGTTTTTTTTATTTCTATTTGTTTTATAGAGTCTAAAAACCCTTTATTAGATATTAGATTTTATGAAAGATTAGTTACTTTTCCAAGATTAAAACCTTACACTTCTCTAAACTGGAAAGGTTATCAACCAAGAGAAATTATAAAAGGAAATTACCAAGATTTAGAATATTATAAAGAAAATGAAAAAACTTTTTCTAAAGAAGCCTTAGAAAAGCTTTCTAAATATGTTGAAGAAAGGAATTCTATTAGTTTATTGGTTTTATATAAAAATAAAATCGCCTTTGAAAGATACTACGCTAATACAAACGATAAAACACTTTCTGATTCTGCTTCTATGGCAAAAACAGTTTTAAGTTTAATGATTGGAAAAGCTATAGAAGAAAAATATATAAATTCTGAAGATGATTTAGTTTATAAATATATTCCAGAATGGAAAGATGATGAAAGAAATAAAATAACAATTAAGAATTTATTACAAATGTCATCTGGCTTATATTGTTCTGATAATTTAGTTTCACCTTTTTCTGATATAGTAAAAATGCACGGAGGTTTTTATTTACCAGAGATAGTATTAAATGTTAAAGCAGTTAAACCTCCAAATACAGAATATAGTTATAACAATGTAAATTCTCAAATTTTAGAAATACTTTTAGAAAGAGCTACTAAAAAAAGATATGCTGATTATTTATCAGAAAAATTATGGAAACCTTTACAAGCAGAAAATGCTAATTTATGGTTAGATCATGAAAATGGAACTCCTAGAGCTTATTGTTGTTTATTTGCTTCCGCAAAAGATTGGGCTAAATTAGGTTTAATGTTATTAAATAATGGCTTTTATAATAATCAACAAATAGTTTCAAAAGAATGGTTAAAAAAGATGATTCAACCTTCAGAATATAAAAAAAATTATGGGTATCATATTTGGTTAGGCAAATCTCAGTTTTTTTCTTCTAGAAGAATTAGTGAACCTTTTTTAGATGAAAGTATGATTTTTTTGGATGGAAAGGGAAAGCAGAGAGTTTTTGTAATTCCATCTAAAGAGTTGGTAATAGTAAGAATGGGTGATGATGTTTTTAATTGGGATGAAAGTTTTATTACAAATACTTTAATTCGTGATTTGGATAAAAAATAAATTACCCCTCTCTAAATTATTTAGAGAAGGGTAGATTTGATTTAAAAAACTCTTAATTATCTAGCGTTTGCTAATTGAACTACTTCTTTTACAGCTTCATCCATAGAGCTACCAACTTTATAACCTGCGTTGGTTAACATTTCTCTAGCAATATCTTCATTAGTACCAGTTAATCTGATTACTACAGGGATTTCTACTTTCATTCTTTCAAATGCAGTAAGTAAACCTTTTGCAACATCATCACATCTAGTAATACCACCAAATATATTAAATAAAATACCTTTTAATGGTTTAGACATTAATATTTTCATAGCAGCAACAACTTTATCTGGGTTAGAAGAACCTCCGATATCTAAGAAGTTAGCTGGTTTTCCACCATTATATTTAACCACGTCCATAGTAGCCATTGCTAAACCAGCACCATTTACTACACAACCGATATCACCATCAAGTTCAACATAGCTTAAACCTGCTTTTTTAGCTTCAGCTTCTAAAACATCGCTTCCTACTAAATCTTTCATTCCTTCCCAATCTGGGTGTCTGAAATCAGCATTATCATCCATATCAATTTTAGCATCAGCAGCTATAACTTCACCTGTTGGGGTAATAACTAAAGGATTTATTTCTGCCAAAGTACAATCATTTTCCATGAAACATTTATATAATTTTTTCATAATGTCAGCGGCTTGTGGTCTTATTTCAGCTGGGAATTCAGCACCAAATAAAACATCTCTAACATGGAAATCTTGAAGACCTAAAGATGGATCTACAGTAACTTTTACTATTTTATCTGGATGAGTTTCAGCTACTTCTTCTATATCAACTCCACCCATAGAACTTGCCATAAAAGTAATTCCTCTGCTAGCTCTATCTTGGATAACGCTCAAATAAAGTTCTTTTTGTATATCAATTGCAGTTTTTACAAAAATCTTTTTAACTGTCAAACCTTTAATATCCATTCCTAAGATTTTTTTAGCGGTATCTAAAGCTTCTGCTTTTTTTACAACTTTAACTCCACCAGCTTTTCCTCTTCCACCAACGTGAACTTGAGCTTTAACAACAATTAAATCGCCTAATTCATTTAATCTACTTTCTACTTCAGCGATGTTATCAGCAACAAAACCACTTCCTGTTGGTATGCCATATTTACCAAAAAGTTCTGCTCCTTGATATTCATGTAATTTCATTCTAAATTCTCCAAAAAAAAATTATAATATTGGTAATGATATATCCGTAGTATCTTCACAAAGCTCTAAAAGAACTCCAGAAGTTGACTTAGGATGAATAAAAGCTATTTTTTTATTATTAGCACCAAGTTTAGGTTCTTTATCTATCAGTTTTATTTCTTTACTATCAAGATTAGAAAGATGATCTTCTAAATTATCAACTTTTATAGCTATATGATGAATACCTTCGCCTCGTTTTTCTATGAACTTAGCAACAGGACTATCTGATTCTGTAGCTTCTAAAAGTTCGATATGAGTTTCCCCTACAGATAAGAAAGCTGTTTTTACTTTCTGATCCTTTACAATTTCGACTCCATCTAACTTTAAACCTAAAGCATCTTCGTAAAATTTTAATGATTCACCAAGATTCTTAACTGCTATACCTATATGATCTAGCTTATATTTTTTTTCTTCTATACTATTCAAGGTAAAAAACCTCTATATAATAAACACTTTATTTAAAGCATAAGGTACATTATATACTATCTTGAGCTTATTACATATATGTTCTTATTTTTAGGTAAAAATATATATAATTTTTAAAATTTTGTCATTATTTAAGAGCTCTAAAAGTAAAAAGTTAAGCTTAAAAAGTTTAAAAAGTGTATTATCTACAATCAAAATAAGTATTTTAAGCTAAAATAGTTTATAACAAATTTAAAATAATAAAACAAAAAATATGTCTAAAATAAAATTATTAGATTTAGTAACTAATGTAGAAAACTGGGAAATTTTTTCAGAAAAATTAGAAGCATTAAAAAATGAAAAAGAAAAAGAACTTACTTTTAATCTCTTTATCAAGTATTTTTTCTTAAATCAACCATCTATAAAAGAAGACTATAGAAATATCTGGGAGTATAACGAAATACCTAGGGAAATAAAGAAAAAATTTAACTTGGAATCTATAAAAAAGGAATTTAATTTTTTATTAGAAGAAAGAAAAGGTAGATTTATTTTATTAAAAACTTTTTATGGTAAAGATAAAGATACTAATCTTTTAGAAAATAGTTTTGATAAGTTAAGTAATTTAAAAATTAATATAGATAAAAAAATTCTTATTACTAATTTAGATTATGAAGAAAAAGAAGGCTTATATACTAAAACTACCTTAAATAAAGCAGTTAAAAGATTATTTACTTCTATAAAAAATCAGTTAAAAAATGATCCTGAAACTAAAGGTAAAAATATTTATGATTATTTAGCTTTGTATAAATTTACAGGTAAGGCTTTAAAGTTAGTTTGGGATACTAATAAATACCTAATGATAGCTATTTGCTTATTAACTATTTTTATAGGTATTTTACCTGCTTTTATTGCTTATATGAGTAAAATAATAGTTGATGGAGTTCTTTTAGCAAATAAAAATCCTGAAATTATAAACTCTGCTATTTTTTATGTTTTTTTAGAAGGGGCAATAGTAATTTCATTAGAAGCAGGAAGAAAAGCTTTAATGGTAAGCCAATCTTTATTAAGAGCCTTATTAGGTCAAAAAGTTAATGTATTAATTTTAGAAAAAGCTTTAAAGTTAGATTTAACTCATTTTGAAAACTCTGAATTTTATGACAAAATGACAAGAGCCAGAAGGGAAGCTTCAGTTCGTCCACTTAGTTTGGTAAATAAAACTTTTGCTTTTATACAAAGTATTTTATCTTTGGTTGCTTATGGAGCTTTATTAATAAAATTTTCTTATTTAGCTGTTTTAGCACTTATTATAAGTTCTATTCCTGCTTTTATTGCAGAATCTAAATTTGCAAATCAAGCCTTTAAATTATTTACTTGGAGAGCCCCAGAAACAAGGGAACAAATTTATATTGAAACACTTATTGCAAGAGAAGATTATGCAAAAGAAGTAAAACTTTATCAATTAGGAGATTTATTTTTAAATAAGTATAAAGATATTTTTAATAGGTTATATTTAGAAGATAAAGAATTAACTATAGAAAAAGGTATTTGGAGCTATTTATTGGGTTCTTTAAGTACTATTTCATTTTATTTTATATATGCTTGGATTATTTATGAAACTGTAAAAGGAAAAATTTCTTTAGGTGAAATGACTATGTATTTAATGGTTTTTAGACAAGGTCAATCTGCTTTATCTAGTGCCTTAAATTCTATTAGTGGAATGTATGAAGACAATTTATATTTATCTTCACTTTATGAGTTTTTAGATCAAAATATTGAAAAGCCTGATGTTGAAAATAAAATAGAAGTTTCTCACGAGTTATTAAATAACAATAATAATTTAAATGAAGGAATTGTTTTTGAAAATGTAACTTTCTCTTATCCTAATGCAAGTAAACCAGCAATAGAAAATATTTCTTTTACCATAAAAAAAGGTGAAAAATTAGCAATTGTAGGCGGAAATGGTTCTGGAAAAACTACTTTAATAAAATTACTAACTAAACTTTATACACCAGAAAAAGGTAGAATTTTGTTAGATGGAAAAGATTTAAAAGATTGGGATATGAATGAATTGCATAAAAGAGTTGGTGTGATTTTTCAAGATTTTATTCATTATCAATTCAGTGTTTCAGAAAATATTGGTGTTGGTGATATAGATAATATAGAAGACAGTAATACCATTCATAAAGCATCAGAAAAAGGAATGGCTTTACCTTTTATAAGTAATATGCCTGCTGGATTTAAAACTCAATTAGGTACATGGTTTAGAGGCGGTCAAGAACTATCTTTAGGACAATGGCAAAAAATAGCTTTATCTAGAGCTTTTATGAGAAAAAAGGCTGACATTTTAGTTTTGGATGAACCTACTTCAGCTATGGATGCAGAGTCTGAAATAGAAATTTTTGAACAGATTAGAAATTTAACCGAAAATCAAATGGCTATTTTAATTTCACATAGATTTTCTACAGTAAGAAATGCGGATAAAATTATAGTTATTGAAAAAGGAACTATTTTGGAAAGTGGTAGTCATCAAGAATTAATGGAACTTGGAGGTAAATATTCTAAATTATTTACACTCCAAGCTAATAGTTTTCTTAACTAAGCTTCTATAGGCTCTTCTGTTTCTTTATATTCGCCTTCCCATTTTGCTATAACCACAGTAGCTAAGCAATTACCTACAACATTAACTGCTGTTCTTGCCATATCCATAAGTTCATCAATTCCTAGAATAATAAAAATAGGTTCTGTAGGTAACCCAAAAGTTGAGGCTGTTCCTAAAAGAATTACTAAAGAAGCTCTTGGTACACCTGCAACACCTTTACTAGTTAGCATAAGAGTTAAAAGCATAGCTATTTGTTGAGAAAAAGACATTTCTATTTTAGCCGCCTGAGCTACAAAAACAGAAGCTAAAGCTAAGTATAAAGTTGTTCCATCTAAGTTAAAAGTATAGCCTGTTGGTAAAACAAAAGAAATAATTTTTTTGGGAACTCCAAATTTTTCTAATTTTTCTATAGCCAGAGGTAAAGCTGCATCGGAACTAGTAGTAGCAAAAGCTAAAGAAACAGGTTCTGAAATAGCTTTTAAGAATTTTTTTATAGGAACTCTGAAAGCTAAAGCTATTGGTAATAAAACACCTAATAAAAATATACCTAAAGCTACATAAAGTGTAACTAGTAACATGATTAAATTTTTTAAAACTTCAAGCCCCATATGTCCAACGGTATAAGCAATTGCAGCTCCTACACCCACAGGTGCAAACATCATAATTAAGCCTGTAAATTTAAACATAACTTCTGATAAACTTTCACAAAACTCAAGCATAGGTCTTTTCTTTTCTTCTGGAAGCATAGCCAAAGCAATAGCAAAAATAACGCTAAAAATTACTATTTGTAAAACATGACCTTCTGCAATAGATTTTGCTATATTTTCTGGAAAAACATTTAAAATAATTTCAGATGTAGTTTTTTGAGGAGCAACTTCAATTTTTTCTGTTGCTACTTTGGGTAACTCTATACCTACACCAGCTTGACTATAATTTATAGCTCCTAAACCTATAAAAAGTGCTATAGTTGTTACTACTTCAAAATAAATTAAAGATTTTATTCCCATTCGCCCTACTTGTCTTAAATTAGAATGGCTAGCAATCCCTACAACTAAAGTTCCAAATAAAAGAGGGGCTAAAATAGTTTTTACTAACCTTAAAAAAACTTGGCTAAGAACTTTTAGGTTTACAGCTGTGTCGGGAAAATCATGCCCAAACTCTGCACCTAAAAACATACTAATAAAAATCCATGTAGTAAGAGATTTCTTTTTTATGCCATAAAAAGTAAGTAAGCCCAAAGCTAACCATCTAGAAGCAAATAAAATGGTGTGATCTATAGGAAAGATTTGAAAAACATCTAATAAGTTTAAAATACCTACAACGAAAAACGTTATTAAGATATAAATAATACTATTTTGCATAACTACCTTTTTATTTTTATGAATGAGTAAAAAATTTTATCTATTCTACATGTTTATTTAAAAGTAGAGAAGTATTTTTATAAAATATGCTTTTATTTTTAACTCTAGAGTTATTTTTAAATAAATCAAACTAACATTCACTCTTGACACTATATGCTGTTATACTATAACAAGCCCTTTGACATTTAGTGTTTTTTATATAAAAAATAGTTTTATATAACGATTTAAATGAATTTAAGACCTCCTACGGGGTATCAACCCCGCAGGAGGAAGGGATGAGGCTGTCCAAAAAGCCATTTTTTACGAAAAATATTGGTATCAAACCCAGTATTTTCGTATGATAAAAGCTCTGCTTTGCCCGTTTTTGGATACCCCCGTACCCCCTGAAACCCCAGAGCAGAGCTCTGAGGTATGCTCTAATAAAAATAAAATTTTTACGTTTATTATAAATATGTCAAAGGTATAAAAATAATTTATTAATTAAGGATTTATAATAAGAGTTTAAATGGAAAAAGCATTAGAATTTGTATTAGAAAAAACTTGCCCCAAAACTGGTGCAAGAGCTGGAATTGTAAAAACTAAACACAGCACTATAGAAACGCCTGTTTTTATGCCTGTAGGAACACAAGCTACAATAAAAACTATAAACCATAGAGATGTTGAAAATGAAGGGTTTGAGATAATTTTAGCAAATTCGTATCATTTATATCTAAGACCAGGACATAAATTAATAGAAAAAGCTGGTGGAATACATGGTTTTATGAATTGGAAAAAATCAGTTTTAACAGATAGCGGAGGTTTCCAAGTTTTTAGTTTAAGTAAATTAAGAAAAATAACTGATGAAGGGGTCAAATTTCAATCTTGGCATGATGGAAGTATGCACTTTATTACGCCTGAAAAATCTATGGAAATACAAAATAGCATTGGAGCCGATATTATTATGGCTTTTGATGAATGTCCTCCTCACCCTTCTACTTATCATCAAACTAAAAAAGCTGTAGAAAGAACTACTAAATGGGCTGAATTATGTATAGAAGCACATAAAAGAAAAGAAGACCAATCTCTTTTTGGAATTATACAAGGTGGAATGTTTAGAGATCTAAGAGAAAAAAGTGCAAAAGAATTAGTTGCAATGGATTTTCCTGGTTATGCTATAGGTGGCTTATCTGTAGGTGAAGATAAAAAAACAATGTATGAAGTTTTAGAATATGCACCTGCTTTGTTACCTACCAATAAACCTAGATACTTAATGGGTGTTGGAACTCCAGAAGATCTTATTGAAGCAGTTAAATATGGTGTTGATATGTTTGATTGTGTAATGCCTACTAGAATAGGAAGACATGGATCTGTTTTTGGTAAAACACAAAGAATGAATATAAAAAATGCACAATATAGAGAAGATTTTTCTCCATTAGTAGATGATTGTGATTGTTATACTTGTAAAAATCATACTAGAGCTTATATCAGACATTTGATTAAAGCCAATGAAGTATTAGGGTTTTCTTTAATCAGTTTACATAATATGTCTTACTTAAAAAAATTAATGAAAGATGCCAGAAAAGCGATTTTAGAAGATAAATTCCCTGAGTTTTTAGAAGAACATCAATATAAAATGCCTAATAAATAAGGATATAATATGAGAGCTATTTTATTATTACTATCTATTTTATTTTTTAATCTACCAGTTTTTGCAGAAGAAGCTATAAAAACTACCATAGAAAGACGTATTAATGCAGAAATACCACCTGTTTCTATAAAAGGGGTTAAAAGTAAAGATATAAAAATATCTGTAGAAATAAAAAATGGTGATAAGTGGGAATTAGATAGAGATTATAAAAAATCTTTATTGGTAAAAGGAATAAAAGATTTAGCAACACAAGAAGAATTAAAAGAAACTAAAGAGTTAAAAAATGGAGAAATAACACTTTCTAATATTACCATAACAGATAATATATCAGTTTCTGTAAAAGATGATAACTCTATAAAAACTAAAAATATAGAAGTGTTTTTTATAAATGGTATTTTTTCTATAATGCCTCCTGTAATAGCTATTATACTAGCATTTTTAACTCAAAATGTTATCTTATCTCTATTTTCTGGAATAATTTTTGGTTTATTTTTTATCTATCAATACAATATTCTATCAGCGTTAATACATTTTTTTGATAAGTATCTAATAGAAGCTTTAGTAGATAAATCTCATATGTCTATTTTGCTTTTTTGTTTAATACTAGGTGGAATAATAAAGCTTATTGGTGCTTCAGGAGGAGTGGAAGGTATTGTTAATATTATTACTAAATATGCTAATACAAGAAAATTAGGTATTTTTTCAACTTGGTTAATGGGCTTAATTATATTTTTTGATGATTATGCTAGTGCTTTATTAGTTGGTAATACAATGAGACCTTATACTGATAGTTTAAAAATCTCTAGAGAAAAATTATCTTATTTAGTTGATACAATGGCAGCACCTGTTTCTTGTATGGCAATAATTTCAACTTGGATTGGTTTTCAATTAGGTCAAATAGATATAGGAATGCAAGGAACTGATATAAAAAATTTTAGTGCTTATAGTATATTTTTATATTCTTTACCTTATAACTTTTATTGTATCTTTACTATTATTTTTGCCTTATTAGTTTCTATTTTAGGAAAAGATTTTGGTAGTATGCTAAAAGCTGAAGTAAGAGCTATTCATGAAGGAAAAGTTTTTTCTGATAAAGCTAAAATATCTATAAAAGAACCTGAAAATAATATTGAAATTAGCCCTAAAGCTATAAATGCTATTATTCCTATTTTTTCTATAATCTTTATTACAGCTTATGGAATACTTTATACAGGTACAGAAAGTTTAGGTTTAAGCTTTTCTGATATAAATCTAAATAACTTAAAAGATATTATGGCTGCTAGTAGTACATCAAAAGTTTTATTATGGTCTGGAGCATTAGGGCTAGTTTTTTCTATTACATCTATAGTTGCTACTAAAACTATGGGTTTAGTAAAAGCAGTAGATACTTGGGTAGCAGGAGCAAGCTCAATGACATTTGCGGTAATGATTTTAACACAAGCTTGGGTATTAGCATCTGTTTGTTCTAACCTTGGAACAAATTATTATATAATAAATGCAATAGGCGATTCCTTACCTTTAGCTATTTTACCGATGATAGTTTTTTTAGTTTCATCAATTATTTCTTTTGCAACAGGAACTTCTTATGGAACAATGGGAATATTTTTCCCTTTGGTTGTACCATTAGTATCATCTTTATTAAAAGCAAAGGGTTTAGAAGTAGTTACTGATAATGGTTATAATGAAGTATTTTTAGCTGTTATTGGAGCTGTTTTTTCAGGAGCTTTATTCGGGGATCATTGTTCTCCTATTTCTGATACTACAACAATGTCTGCTATTTCTACAGATTGTGATATGTTAGACCATTTCAAAACTCAATTAACTTATGGAATAACTGTTTTAATAATATCAGCTATTTGTGGTTTCTTAGCAATAGGTTTAGGTTTAAGCCCAATTTTAGCATTAATTTTAGGAGTAGTAACTATTTTTATTATTCTTAACTTTTTTGGTAAAAAAGCTGAAAATTTATAGTTTTTTCTCTTTAACTAAACGATTATAATTTTCTAAATAAAACTCGGCTTTATTTTTCCACTTTTTAGCAAAAAATCCTTTTGCTTTAATTTCACATAGTTTATGTAAACTTAAATAAATTAGAGCATCATCTTTCTTTTTTTCAGAAATATTTTCAAAAAACTCAATACCATTATCAACTTCCTCAGAATCTATAAAAATATTATATATTTCTTCTATAGCAACAGATAAAGATGAATCAGAAACATAAGCCGAATAAAATTTTTTAATGGCATCTCGTAAATTATTTTCTTTTTTTAATTTTTTAGCTTCTATAAAGGTGTATTTAGGAATTTTTAATTCTTTATTTAAGTCTAAAGTTTTTTTATAATATTTTTCAGATTCCAAAAAATCACCTGTTTCAAAATAAAGATCTCCTAAAAGCTTTTTCCAATAAAAATTATAGGGTTCATTTTGTTCTGCCAAAAGAATATATTTTTGGGCTCTGGTATAACTTTTTTGTTCAAAATATAAATTACCTAATAAGGCGGAAGCTTTAAAATTAGTTTTATCTTTTTTTACACAATGTTCTAAAATTTTTAAAGCTTTATCTTTATTATTTATATTAAGATAAGCTATTGCTAAATTACATTCTAAGCCTGAATTAAAGGGTAAATCATCTTTATATTTTTCTATTACATCTATAGTTTTATTATAATTTTCGTATTGTAATAAACAAGCAGACCAATCTTCTAAAATAGTTTCACTAAAAATAAAGGAAAAACTTTTTTCATAGTATTCAGAAGCTTGTTTAAATTCTTTTCTATTCATATAGATAAAAGCAATCATAGATAAAATTTTTCCTGAAGCTCTTCCAATTTCCTCAGCTTTTTCTAATATTTTAAGAGCTTCTTCTTCATTACCTAATGCTGTTAAAAAGAAACCTACATTTTCAAAATCAATATTTTTAGGTTCAGTTATTTCAATATATTTTTTTATAAAAAATTTTAATTTATCATAACTTTTTAATTCATAGCTAACTTTCATAATATTTACGTATAAACTACTTTGTTCTGGATCTTTTTTCAAAGAGTACTCATAAAAAACAGAGGCAACATAATAAAGTTCATTTTTAAAAGCAATATTGGCATAAAAGTTTAAAATATTTTTATCTAATAAATACATAATATTATTTAGATTTTCTATTACTTTAGGATTATTTTTTTCTTCTGTTAATTGTAAATAAATAAGTCTAATTTTTGCTTCAAGAAAATCTTGATCTTCTTTTATGGCTTTTTCTAAAGCCATTTCTTTATCTTCAAAAGATAATTCTTCTTCATAAAATAAAGAATACCAACCCCAAGCTTTTAAACTATCTGAAGAATATTTTTCTAAATCAGTTAAAATTTTAGATTCTATCTTTAAATCAATTATTTTTGATATTTCTTCTATTATTCTATTGCTAAGTTCTGAAAAATCATTATTTTTGGCTTTTATCAATCTTCTCCAAAGATTTTTTTCATCTCTAGAATCTAATAAAGATACTTCTACATCCAAGATATCAGAAAAATTTATTCTTCCATATAAACAATAATCAAAATATTGTTCTAGAAGTATTTTTTTTGCAGTTTCTATAGGTAACATATTTGTATAAACTATTTGTTTATGGGTATTTTCTTCTGGCTTAGTAACAATAAGTTTTGCCATACTAGAATTTATGCCTAAAAACGAAAGTTTTTCAGATAACATTTCTGCCATCATTCTACTCATGCTACCAACAGGATGCTCTGATATAATATGAGTATTTTCTTCTGTATTAATTGCAAATTGTATGGTTCCGATACTGCTCATAAAATTAAAAGTTTCTTGAATGTTCCACTAAAATACATTTATCATAAACAACATTTATATTATTTTTTTCAGCTTTTTCTATAGCTTCATAATTAACTACACCTAATTGAAACCAAATATTTTTTATACCTAATTCTATACATTCATCAACAATAGGCATTACGGTTTCACTTCTTCTAAAAACATTAACTATATCTGGTTTTATTGGTAGCTCTTTTAAAGTAGTATAAGCTTTTTCACCTAAAACTTCATTTTCATTTGGATTTATAGGATAAATTTTATATCCATTATCTTGCATATAAGCCGAAACATCATAACTAGGTCTAGATGGATTAGATGATAATCCTACAACTGCGATAGTCTTTGAGTCTTTTAAAATTTCTTTTATATTATTATTAGCCATATTAAATAAAAAACAATATTATTTTTATGTATAATAGTACCTTTTAATTTATCAAATATAAGTTTTTGTTAAAAATAATTATAGTTAATCTATAAAACAAAGCAATCTAAAAATTTACATTGCACTAATTATTATTAAAAACAACATAATTAAATATTCTATAAGTACAATAAAATTATAATTTTTAAATATTTAGGATTGAGATAATAGGATATGAATAAAATAATTAGTTTTTTTATAATTTTAACTTTAGTTTTTAACTTTAATCTTACTTCTCATGCAAAAGATTTTAGTAGCTATGATAATACAAAATTTATTAATACTGATTATAAAAAAGAACCTTTAGGTTTTGAATTTAATCTATTATCTTTAGAATTTGATGCTAAAAATAATTTTAGATTAAAAGATGCAAAAAATGAAATAGATTGTACAGGTTTTGGTTTTCAAGAAGCTTTTAAACATAGTTTAGTATTTGGGTTAACAACAACTGTAGTAACAGCTCTAATGATGCTAGGATTTTCATTTTCATATGGTTCTACATTATACTTATATACTATGAGTTCAGGCTTTTTATTAGGTGGAATATATGGTTGGAATAAAGGGATAGATTATTGTAAAAATTAATTTATAAAAGCTTTAGTAGTATTTATGGCTAATATAGTTGATGATATTAATTCTGAATCATTTTTTAAATTTCTAATTTCTAAAGCTTTCTCAAAATCATCTAAAGCTTTTTCATAAAAAAATTGATCAAAAAAATTTTTACCTCTATGTTGATAGGCAAAATCTTTATAATCAATTAAATTAGTATTTTTATTAATCTCTTCTAATATCAAATCAAAAAGTTTATTAGCTTTCTCAAAGTTTTTAGCCCATTGAAAAGTAGTAGCTAATCTTATTTTAGCTACTATCAAATTTTTTTCTAAATTTAATTCTTCAAAAATTTTTATAGCTTTTTCTAAATAATTAATAGCATCTAGATAATTTTCTAAAATAGCTTTTTTAAATCCTATTTCAGAAAAAAGTTTAGCTTTTTCATTTTTTTGTTCTAATTTTAAAAGTGTATTTTCCAAAAAATCTACATGTTTTATATAATCAGAAATATTTTCTGGGCTAGGTCTTAAATTTGATAAAAAATATGTTTTTGTATTTAAATTTTTCATATATCGTGAATGGTGAATAGTTAGAAGTTAAAAGTTAGAAGTTAGAAGTAAAAAGATTAAAATACTTAGTTTGCTAATAGTTACAAAAGTTAGGTGAAATGTTTTACCTAACTTTTACTTTTATTTATATTATTGTGAGCTCGAAAAAAAGAGGGTGTCCAAAAAGACATTTTTTACGAAAAACATTGGTGTCAAACCCAGTATTTTCGTAGGGGCAAAGCACTGCTTTGCCCGTTTTTAGACACCACCTAGAAAAATAACTTTTTTATATAGGCTCTAAATAAAATAAACTATAATTATTTTTCATTTAATTCAAAAATAGGAATAATTCCACCACCTGCACATACATTTACGACAGTAGATTCTGAAACTCTTCCTAACATACCAGCGTATTCACCTTTAAATACATATGGGTTAAGATTAATAAATTTCTTTTCCATAATAATTTTATTATCTCTGATAGAAGGAACTTCTATTTCTGGTACTGGCATAGCTTCTTGAACAATCCACCAAGGACAACCCATAGCAGATTCTACAGCATCTCTCCATTCTGAAATATCAGTGTTTTTACCAATTTTGACTCCATAACCTCCAGCTGCATCAGTAGGTTTTAAAACTAATTCATCTTTTTTTCTTAAAACATATTCTTCTAAAGAAACATCTATACCTTCTTTAGAAATGGTAATGGTTTCATCCATTTTTCTAGTCCAAAGTACATGGTCTTTTATACATTTAACTTCATCTTCGGTAAAATAATGATGATTTCTTTCGTTAGTAATAAAAGATAAAAGTTCTTTATGAGAACCAATAATAGCTCTTAAAGGATTTATACAACAAACTGCTTTATCTTTTATAGCATTAAGGAAATCTTTCATTTCAGAAGGGAAGCGTTTGAAAAATGTAAATCTTAAAGCTAAATTTAAAATATCAAATTGAACATTTCCAGAGTATAAACCACCTTTTCTGTATTCAAAATCTCTAGCATCTATAAAATTAGTTTCATAACCATTTTCTATAAAATAATCTCTTACTATTTCATTGTCAGAGCCTTCTAAATATCTTTTAAAAGAAACAATAGCAATACGAGGTTTTTCTTTTTTACCACCATATTCTTTATAACAAGAAAGCATAGCATTTAAACTTTTTTTCAAAACTTTTCCTTCAAAAGGGGTGCCATAGCTTTTTATTAAATCTTTATACATAGGATGTTCTCTATAAATACTTTCTAGAACATCTGTTCTACCTCTTCCACCAGGATTATCGGTATTAAACTCAATAAATTTTAAATTTTTACCATCAAAAAGAGCATCATGTCTATTTAAAATAGTAGGTTTTGGGTAACCAGGATGAACATCAATCCATTCTTTTGGTAATTCTGGATAAGGGAAATAAGAACGTACATATTCATCTTCAAAATATAGATTAACTACTTTATCAACTACAGCATCTAATTTTTCACCTACCGAAGCGATTAAACTCATAGAACTTTTTTTCAAAAATAAAGGTGCAAGAGTTATAGGATAAGTTCCACCCATTGTTCCACATCTTTTTTTTCTTATTTTATGTAACAAACTTTCCCATTCTTTTATTACTTCTTTGGGGTGTTCTATCATCCAATCTACAACTTTTTTATCTTCTCTTTCAAAAGATTCATGCATTTTAGAAGAATCTTTTTCAGTTAGTTTTTCAGAAAGTTCATTAGAAGCTTTTTTTTCTTTTTTTGCTTCTTTAGTTGGAATAGAAGGATTTTCTTTTTCTTTAGTTGAAACTTTTTCTTTAGTAGCAGATTTCTTAGATACCATAAAATATTCCTTTCAAACAATATTTTGGAACTAAATTATTATACTATATGGAATAATATTAGTGAATCGTGAATCTAAAAAATATTATTCTTATCTTAACTCACCCCTACCCCTCTCTAAGTCATTAGAGAGGGGTGATTCAGATTTTCACACCTTATCAGTTTTAGAGAATTGGTTTGGGAGTTGAGTTCATTATTATTCCGTATATTAAAAATTAACTAGCAACTTAAATTAATTTTTAAAATTCATTGGCTAATTCAGGATTAAAAAATTACTAAATTAAATATATTTATCACAAAATTCTAAAAAATTACATATTTTACAAAAAGGAATATCTTTATCTATATTAATAGGGTTTGGAATATAATTAACTTTTTCTGTATAAGTATTTTTAATCATATCCTTTATTTCTTCTTCTATAACTAAAAGTTTTTCTAATTCTATATTTTTAGAAAACTCCTTTTTTGCAGATAAATAAACTAGTTTTAACTCTATATTAGAAATATTAAAAAATTTATGTATTACATAAGCATAAAAATTTAATTGTAAAAAATTTTTTATATTACTAGCTTTAGTAAATTTTTCACCAGTTTTCCAATCTATTATAGTAGCTTTGTCCTTTTCTATAATTAATTGATCTATCCTACCAACTAAAAATATTTTTTTATTTTCTATAAAAATAGGTAAATTAAATTCAAACTCATTTTTTATATTTTCATTTTCAACATGATATTTTTCTACATAATAATCAAAAGCATCTTTTATTAATTTATTTTGATTTATATAATTTTCAGGAATTTTATTACCTTTGGCAAATAATTCTATTATTTTATGAATATCTTTACCAATTTGAGTATCTTCTTTAGTATCAAATGGTATTTTATTAAAACCTTTTACATATTTATAATAATAAGATAAAGGGCAAATCTTATACTCTAAAAATTGAGTAGAACTAATTTTTCTTATCATTTTGTGAATTTTGAAAACTTCTTAAAATATAAAATATTTCTGCTGGAGAACGTTCTTTTCCGTCAAAAGTATAATCAGGAGAAGTAATAAATAAATTTTTCTTAGCCCTTGTTATACCAACATAAGCCAATCTTCTACTTTCATGAACTTCTTCTTGAACTACTTTTTCTTTTATTTCATTAATATTTTTACTTTCAGCTAAAGCAAAAATTATAGATTTAAAGTCATTTTTAAAACCTTTCCAACTATTATCTTTAAAATCATTTTTTGTAAAATGAGGTAAAAATACATTATCCCATTGTAAACCTTTAGCTTTATGTATAGTTAGAATATGTATAGTTTCTGGTGAAGAAAAATCTTCTTCTGAAAAATTAATGTCTTGAGATATTTTTACATCCATATATTTTCTTAACCAAGTATAAAAATCTGTTATATCAGAATGAGGTTTAGAAACCCTCAACCACATTTTATTCAAAACAGCGATAATATTTTTTTCTTTATTATCTAAAATAAAATGATTATTTATTAGTTGTAAAATTTCAGTAACTGAAAAATAAACTCCATCTATTAATCTAACTAGTTTTTTAGCTATTTTAGAGGCATCTTCAAAAATACTATCATCACCAAAATATAATAATTCATCTTTAGAAAGTGATTTTAAGGCATCTATAAAAGCTTCTTCTTTAGCAAAAAATTCAGGAACAATATTATCCTTTTGAAATATTTTTAAAACTTCAATAAAAGCCTTATAGTTATAAGGATAAAGCATATAGTAAATAAGATAAGAAACTTTTTTTACCGTTTCATTAGCAAAAAAATTATCTTCTTTATTTCCATGCAAAATACAAGGAAATCCATTATTAGTTATTCTATTATAAAACTCTCTAGCCTGATTATTAGTTCTAGTTAAAATAGCAAAGGAAGCTTTTCTATTTTTTTTCAAAATATCTTGAGCATTCATTACAATATTTTCTAGTTCTTCTTCTACAGTTTCAAACTCTAAGAAAGATACTTTTCCATATTTAGGATTAAATTTACCTTCTTTTATTTGTACTTTATGAGAAGGAAATGAATCGCTAAAACATCTAACTAAATAATTTGCAATTTCTACTATATCTTTATAACTTCTATTACTTTGTGTTATTTCAAATTGCTGAAAATTATTATAAAAATCAATTAAGCCTTTATAATCTGCTCCTGTAAAAGTAGTAAAAATACTTTGATTAGGATCTCCTACTCTTAAATAATTTCCTTTTTCTCCAGCAACTAATTTTAAAATTTCACCTTGTATTTCGTTAGAATCTTGAGCTTCATCTTCTAAAATATAGGTATATTTTTTTCTTAATTGTTCTAAAATAGTGGGTTCTTTTTTTATAACATTATAGGTTTCATTAATCATCATATCAAAATCTATTCTTTCATTTTCAGAAAGATAATTTTCATATTCTTCTATAATTTCTGGAATAAGTGTTAAATATTTGAAATGTAAATTACTAATGCCAGTAGCTCTCATAAGAGATTTAGTATCATTAGTCAATCTTTGTTTTATTACTTCTAAAATAGCTGGGTTTTTTCTATATAAAGGAATCACGTATCTTTTAAAAATATCAATATAATCAAAATCTTCTCTATCTTCTGGATTTTTTATTTCCAAGCCTTTAGAAGCTAAAATATTTTCTAAAAATTGATGTTTTTCTGGTTCATTTAAAACTTCTAAACCAGCATATTTAGTATTATAGTTATCTAAAATACGTTTGCAAAAACTATGTATAGTCATAAATTCTGGGGTAGGAAAAGATTTCCCTATCAAAGCTACAGTTCTTTGTTTAAATTCTTTAGAGGCACTTTCTGTTAAAGTAAGAACTAGTACACTTTTAGGTTTTACTTTTCTTTGAAATAAAAGCTCTTTTACTAAATAGCTCACTAAAGTAGTTTTTCCTGCACCTGGTGTAGCAAGAACAGAAGCAAAACCACCTTGATAGTTAGTTATTATATTTTTTTGTTCGTCTGATAATTCAAATTCCATTAAAGTCTAAATAAAAAAATAATTTATTAATTTTACCTCATACAAGTGAAAAGTGAAAAGTAAAAAGTTAGAAGTAGAGGAAACGTAAACCGTGAACCTTGAACCGTAAAGAGTTAGAAGTCAAAAGTTAGAAGTAATTGTGAAATGTAGTGGTAAGCCTTGCGTTTACCATGAAATGAAGCAAAAAAAAGCCCTTTTAATTTAAAAGGACTCAAATATAAAATATAGAAGTAAATTTTACTTCCAGTTATTTTCTTCTTTTTCGTTTTCTTTAGGAACGAAATTAGGATCTAACATAAATCTTTCATTTCTTTTTAAAGCATCCCAATCAAACTTAGTTGGTTTTTCCATAGCTTTACCTGGCATAATTTCAACCCATTCACCTGGTTTAACTAAGGTTTTATCACCTTCATTAGTAGTAACTTCAACTAAACCATCAAGTGTAGTAACATGACTAACATTTTTTTCATCATTAGTTACTAATAACTCTGTACCTAAAACAGACGCTACAGCGGTAGGAGTTTTTATTTGTAATCTGCCATCTCCTTTTTTAACTTTTAGCCAAAGTTTTCCAACTAAAAGTTTTATGTTTGTTCTTTTTTCTCCATTAGAATCTATTCTTAAAAGAGAATTAGAGCCTATTCTAGTTACTGTTCCATCGGAATATCTGATCTCTGCTCTTGATACTGATCCAGTTCTAATAGAATCTCCAGATTCTAATATTTTATTAGCACCAGCCATTTTCCAAACAGGTTCAGAGGTTGTTTTTGCCTGAACTTTATTGTGAAAACTTGATATAACCGCAGCATTAGATTTAGACTCAGCTTTATCAACAAAGTTCAAGGAAAATGATGAAATAATAACACAAATAGCTCCATACTTTACTAATTTATTCATTCTGATCACCTCTTTTATTAGTATATTTTAAAGACTAATTTACATTTTACTCATAATTTATATTTGTAGCAATGAGCTAAGTCATATAAAAAGTATATTTTAAATCACATTTTAAATTTAAATTGTAGCAATAAGTTTAACTTTATATTCTTTTGCGATTTCTCTATAAGAAATAACACTAATATCTGGAAAATTTCTTTCTATTATATTTCTAAGTAAAGCTCTTATTTTGGTATTACAAATGATAGCTTTTATTTTGTGTTCTTTATTTAATTCAATTAACTTTTCCATAAAATATTTATTTTTATCTGAAGAAATATTTAAACTTTTTGAATCATCTATTTCTATTGAAATATTATCCATAAAGTATTTTTCTAATTCTGTTTCCAAGCCAATTACTTCTATAATCTCATCATTAGCCAAATATTCACAAATTTGTCTTGATAAAGACTCTCTAACTTTATTTGTTATTTCATCTATATTTTTTGTATAAGGTATAGTATCAGAAATAGTTTCTAAAATACCTCTCATATTTCTAATAGAAACTTTTTCTTTTAGAAGTTTTTTAATTATTTTAGTTATTTCACCTATATTTAATTTATTAGTATCATTAAAATCTTCGGCTAAAACATCATCTACAATAACAGGATAATTTTTTCTAAGCTTTTGAATAATAACAAAAACTTCTTCTCTGGAAATAATCTCATAAGCATATTTTTTTATAATATTTTCAGCTTTGGCAAAAATACCATCTAAAGTTTCTGTAGTATCAGAAAAGACTTTGACACCATTAATTAAAATATTTATTTTATTTTCAGTTAGTTTGGTATCATCTGAAAATCTTATCCCAGGACAAATAAAACCCATTTCTAAAACAATTTTTTCTCTTAATAATTTAGTTTGTTCTAATAAAATTTGTTCATTTTCTTGTATTATTTTAGCTAAATTAGCACTCATTTTTATTTCTATAGGAGATATTTCTAACAAATTAATTAAATTAGAGGGTTTATCTATATTTTCATCTTCAATAAGATTATTGTTATCTAATCTAACTCCATTTAAGTAATTTAAAACATCTATTCCTTTTATTCTATATTGACCATTTATTTTAAATGAAGGTAATTCAGCAGATTTTAATAGTCTTTGAGTTGTTCTAAGGCTAACATTTAAATAATTAGTTATTTCTTCACTACTATATAATTTTTCTGGATTTATTTGTGTTACTTTCATATTTTTTCCTCTATTAAAATACTTATATTTTAACTATAGCTTTTAGCGACATAATTAGTCAACGACAATAATATGTATAAATATAGTATTTTAACGACAATAACGACTATTTTTATAAAACAAAATATTTCATTTTTCCTTTAATTTAATTCAGCTCACGATTTGATGTAATATATGTTATAATATTTTAATCTAATGTAACTTTAGATTATTTCATTAAATTATTTTTTAGAGAGTTTACTTATGGTAAAAAAAATTGCACAAAAATTGTCGAAGGAACAATACCAAAAAAACTTTTTTGATGTGAAACCGCCTCTTAACAAAGATAGTGCGATCGCAGAAGCTAACAGATGCTTGTATTGTTATGACGCTCCATGTATTACTGCTTGTCCTACCAAAATAGATATACCTAGTTTTATCAAAAAAATAGCTACACAAAATTTTAGAGGCTCTGCAAGAGTAATTTTAGAATCTAATATAATGGGTGGAACTTGTGCAAGGGTTTGCCCTGTAGAAACCTTATGTGAAGGCTCTTGTGTTTATAATAACTTAGAACAAAAACCAATAGATATTGGAAGATTACAAAGATTTTCTACTGATTGGTTAATGGATAATAATATAAAACTATTTGAACGAGGAACTCCTAATGGTAAAAAAGTAGCTATTATAGGAGCTGGGCCATCTGGTTTATCTTGTGCTCATAGATTATCTCAATTAGGTTATGAAACTACTGTTTTTGAAAGTAAAGATTTAGGCGGAGGTTTAAATACCTTTGGTTTGGCAGAATATAAAATAACTAGAGATTTTGCTTTAAAAGAAGTTGATTTTGTAACAGAAATAGGTGGCATAGAAATAAAATATAATACTGTAGTTGGAAAAGATGTAGCATTTTCAGATTTATTAAAAGATTATGATGCAGTATTTTTAGGTATTGGCTTAGGTACTACACCAAAACTTAGAGTAGAAGGCGAAGATTTAGACGGAGTGGTTGATGCCATTGAATTTATAGAAGAACTAAAAAGAGGCCCTCATGATAAAGTTAATATTGGTCAAACAGTTGCAGTAATTGGAGCTGGAAATACTGCTATAGATGCAGCTACACAAGCAAAAAGACTTGGTGCAAATAAAGTTTATATTGTTTATAGAAGAACTCAAAAAGAAATGCCCGCTTATGAATATGAATATGGTTTAGCTCTAAAAGATGAGTGTGAGTTTTTATGGCAAAGTCATCCAGTTAAAATTTTAGGTGACGATCATGTAACAGGAATGCAATTAGTAAAAATGGCATTAGGTGAGCCAGATGCATCTGGAAGAAGAGTTCCTGCTCCAGTTGAAGGTTCTGAATTTACTGTTCCTGTAGATATGGTAATAAAAGCATTAGGACAAAAACCTTATGAAAGCTTTTTATCTAACATAGAAGGATTAGAACTTAATAATGGAAAAGTAAAAGTAAATGAAAATATGCAAACAAGTATCCCAAAACTATTTGCAGGTGGAGATTGTATTAATGGTGGAAAAGAAACTGTTAATGCTGTTCAAGATGGGAAAATAGCCGCTTTAAACATACATAAAATGATTTTTGGTGAAACAGGAGTTTAAATTCTATGGTAGATATCAGTAATAATTTTTGTGGAATAAAATCTCCAAACCCTTTTTGGTTAGCTTCTGCACCTCCTACAGATAAACAATATAATGTTGAAAGAGCTTTTGAAGCTGGTTGGGGTGGTGTAGTTTGGAAAACATTAGGAGATCCTATAGTAAATGTTTCTTCTAGATATGCTTCTATAGACTATGCAGGAAGAAGATTAGCAGGTCTTAACAATATAGAATTAATAACAGATAGACCTTTAGAAGTAAACTTAAGAGAAATCAGAGATGTAAAAAAGAATTGGCCAGATAGAGCAGTTATTGTTTCTCTTATGGTTGAATCTAAAAGAGAAGTTTGGCATGAAATGGTAAAAAGAGCAGAAGATACAGGAGCAGATGGTTTAGAATTAAACTTTGGTTGCCCTCATGGTATGTCAGAAAGAGGTATGGGTTCTGCAGTTGGTCAGGTTCCTGATTATGTTTGTAATATTACAGAATGGGTAAAAGAAGTGGCTCAAACTCCTGTAATTGTAAAATTAACTCCTAATATTTCTGATGTTCGTTGGCCAGCAAGAGCAGCTAAAAAAGCTAATGCTGATGCAGTATCTTTAATTAATACTATTAATAGTGTTATGGGTGTTGATTTAAAAACATTTATTCCTCGTCCAATAGTTGGAGATTCTTCTGCACATGGAGGTTATTGTGGGCCAGCAGTAAAACCTATTGCTTTAAATATGATTTCTAGTATTGCAAATGATCCAGAAACAATGCATTTACCAATATCTGGTATTGGTGGAGTTTCTACATGGCAAGATGCTGTTGAATTTTTACTTTTAGGATCTACTAACGTTCAAGTTTGTACCGCAGTTATGCACCATGGTTTTAGAATTGTAGAAGATATGATTGATGGTATGAAAAACTGGATGAGAGAAAATAATTTTAATAAATTAGAAGATTTTATCGGTTTATCTAGTTCTAGAGTAAAAGATTGGGGTAATCTAAACTTAAATTATAAAGTAGTAGCTAATATTAACCAAGATAAATGTATAAAATGTGGTCTTTGTTATATTGCTTGTGAAGATGCTTCACATCAAGCTATTAGTTATACTAAAACAGCTAGTGCTAAAAAGTTCGAAATTATAGAACAGGAATGTGTTGGTTGTAATTTATGTGAATTAGTTTGTCCTGTACAAGACTGTATTACAATGGATGAAAGAAATCAAGATAAACCTTTCATGAATTGGTCAGAATATCAAAAACAAGTTTTAGGTAGATAATATCTAACTTTAATTAATATATCCTCAATCTATAAAAACTTAGAAAGGGGATATATTTTTTTTATAATTATGCAAATAAAAGAGGCACTATATGGAAAAAATGACAATAACAAGAGGATTAGTAGAATTAAAGTTATTAAAAAAGAAAATTGATAATAAAACAAATTCTTGTAATTTTGTTGGAGTTATTCAAGGTAAAAAAGATATTACTATTAATTTAGTTAATATTGAAGAATTTAAAAATAATGCTAAAGCAGAATTACAAAGTATAAAAACTCTTATTGAAAGAAGAAAAAAAATAAAATCTTTAATAGTTGAATCTAATGCAAAAACTAAAGTTAAAATTTTTGATAAAGATTATACAGTAGCAGAAGCAATAGATAGAAAATCAAGTATTGAATTTGAAGAAAACTTACTAAATAAATTAAAAAATCAATTAGTAAATGCAGAAAGTACAATAACAAATCATAATAAACAAATTGAGTCAAAACTAGATAGTTTATTAGGGCAACATTTATCTTCAGAAAAGAAAAAATCTGAAGATGCTGAATCATTTACAAAATCATATAATGAATTAAATGAATATAAAATTTTAGATCCTCTAAATATAAGAAAATATATAAAAGAACTAGAAGAAGAAATTAATAATTTTAAATCAGAAGTCGATTTAATTTTAAGTGAATCTAATGCAAATACATATATTGAATTAAATACTTAAAATGATATAATAAAAAAAGCTAATTATTTGAAAATTTAAATGTATGTTCCCTTATTCTTGGGTTAAAGAATATTCCTAAATAAATTTATATCATGAAATGATATTTCAAACTAAAAGCTAAAAAATTATAGCTAAAAGTTTAAAAATTAATCTTTAAAAATCTTATGGTATAAAGCTTAAAAAGTAAAGTTAAAGGAAATTATATATACTTTCAAAAGTATACATAATAACCCGTAAGCTCGATAAAATCCTAGACTAAAAGTTTTAAGAGTTAACATACTGATCTTTAATTTTCTTCTAGGCTGAATAATTAGCTTTTAAATTTTATAAAATATTTTAGCTATATTATTTATATTCTAATAATAAATACGATTTTTATATGAATCTATTATTTTTTATAATAAAAAAAACTCCTCTGCATTTTTACTTGTTATATTACAAATATCCTCATAGCTTTTATCTAAAAAAAAAGCCTCATATTTTCATATGAGACTGGATTTATTTCAAAAAACAGGAATTAGAAGGATAGTTTATTTTTTATCATGACTTAGGCTATAAACGAAAGCTGTTAAATCAGCAACTTTTTCGTCACCTAAAATAGGACCCCATGTTGGCATACCTTTTGCAGCAACACCAGTAGTTATTGTTTTTTGAATATCTTCTGGTTTACCACCGTGTATCCAAGTTGCATCTGTAAGATTAGGGCCTACCAAACCTTTTGCTTCTGGACCATGACAAGATACGCAGTTAGTTTTAAATAACTCTCTACCTTTACCAATATGGTCTGCATTACCTATAACAGAAGTTAAATCAATTTTCTTAGTAGAAGTTGCTACAGGTGCAGCAGGAGCTTTTTGATTAGGATCATAAAGACTAATTACAAAAGACGCAACTTGTGCAATTTTTTCATTTCCTAAAACAGGGCCCCATGTTGGCATACCTTTTGCAGCAACACCTTTAGTAATAGTATTAACTATTTGTTCTGGTTTACCACCATGTATCCATGTAGAGTCTGTAAGATTAGGGCCTATTAAACCTTTTGCTTCTGGACCATGACAAGATACACAATTTTGTTGGAAAACTTGTTTCCCTTTTTCTATTTGTTCAGGTTTATTAATAAAATCATTAATATTAATTACTTTTACAGGATATTTTACAGAGGCTTCTTTTATTTCATCGCTATATTGTGTATGTTGAGACCAGCCTAAATATCCTGATCCAAACCAAGATGGATATAATACTTGGTAAACTACGGCCCAAACGATAGTAGCATAGAACATTAATAACCACCATCTTGGTAATGGATTATCAAATTCTTCTATCCCATCGATTGCATGACCGACTGTTTTTGGGTCATTATTTGTACTCATTATTGCATTCTCCTAATTTCTTCTTCATCAAAAATCAAGTATCTTATATTTTCCATTGTTGTTTTACTATTTAAGACATAAGTCCATAAAACGATCCCAACAAAAAATAGAAAGAAAATAACAGTTGAAAATTGCTTACTAAATAATAAAATATAGTCCATCATAATCTTATTTCTCCTTTACAGCTGTTCCTAAACCTTGTAAATATGCAATAAGAGCGTCTAATTCAGTTTTATGTTCAGTTTCTCTTTTTGCACCAAGGATATCAGCATCTGTATAAGGAACACCCATGTTTTTCATAGCAGTCATTTTTTTCTCGATAAGACTATTATCAAGAACATTTTGTTCTAACCATGGATATCTAGGCATAACAGATTCAGGAACCATACTTCTAGGATCTCTCATATGTTGTACGTGCCAACTATCAGAATATTTTCCACCAACTCTAGCTAAATCAGGACCTGTTCTTTTAGAACCCCATTGGAATGGATGATCATACATAGATTCTGCTGGTTTAGAATATGCACCATATCTTTCAGTTTCTGCTCTGAAAGGTCTAATCATTTGAGAATGACAATTATAGCAACCTTCTCTTAAAAAGATGTCTCTACCTTCTAAAGCTAAGGCACTGTAAGGTTTAACTCCTTCTAAAGGAGGAATGGTGTCTTTTATGAAGAATAAAGGTATAATCTCTACTATTCCACCTACGCTTATTACAAGGGTAGCTAAAAGAGCCATTACTAATGCTTTTTGTTCAATAACTTTATGTTCAATACCTATCATAATTAATCATCTCCTTACGCCATAGCTGGATCAAGTTTCGCTGGAGCTTGATCATCTTCCATTGTTATTGTTTTGTACACGTTATAAGCCATGAGTAACATACCAGCAACATAGATTAATCCACCAACTAATCTTATTACATAATAAGGGTGCATAGCTGCAACAGTTTGAGCAAAGGTATAAGTTAAAGTACCATCTGGATTAACAGCTCTCCACATTAAACCTTGCATAACTCCAGAAATCCACATAGCTGCGATATAAAGAACCACACCTATAGTTGACATCCAAAAATGGAGATTAATTAAGTTTGTACTATACATTCTAGATTTTCCATAAACTCTTGGGAACATATAATAAAGAGAACCTATACTAATCATTGCAACCCAACCTAAAGCACCACTATGAACGTGACCTACTGTCCAGTCTGTGTAGTGAGATAAAGAGTTAACTGTACGAATTGACATCATAGGACCTTCAAAAGTACTCATACCATAAAAAGATACTGCTACGAACATAAATTTTATAATAGGGTCAGTTCTTAATTTGTGCCATGCACCTTTTAAAGTTAATAACCCGTTTATCATACCACCCCAAGATGGAGCTAAAAGAACAATACTAAATGTCATACCTAAAGTTTGAGTCCATTCTGGTAAAGCTGTAAATAACAAGTGATGAGGGCCTGCCCAAACATAAAGGAATATTAAAGCCCAAAAGTGAACTATTGATAATCTATAACTATATACAGGTCTTTCAGCTTGTTTAGGCATAAAATAATACATAACACCTAAGAAACCTGCTGTAAGGAAAAATCCTACTGCATTATGACCATACCACCATTGAACCATAGCATCTTGTAAACCAGAGTAAACTGAGTAAGATTTTGTTAAACTAATTGGATAAGATAATCCGTTAAAAATATGAAGAATTGCTACTGCAATTATTAATGCCATATAAAACCAGTTTGCAACATAAATATGTTTTTCTTTTCTTCTCCATAAAGTTCCAAAAAAGTTAATAGCAAATGCAACCCAAACTATAGCAATTAATATAGTAATAGGCCATTCTAATTCGGCATATTCTTTACCTCTAGTAATACCCAAAGGTAAAGTTACTACGGCAAGTAAGATAATCGTTTGCCACCCCCAAAACGTAAAGTTTGACAGGGCATCGCTAAATAATCGGACTCTTGAAGTTCTTTGAACTGAATAATAAACTGCTGCAAATAATAAATTTCCACCAAATGCAAAAATAACTGCATTAGTGTGTAAAGGTCTTAAACGCCCAAATGATAACCAAGGTAAATCCATATTCATAAATGGGAATGCAAGTTCTGAAGCAATAAGTGCTCCAACTACCATACCTATGATTCCAAAAAGAAGGGCTGCTATACAAAACTTTTGTACTATCTTGTCGTCGTACTCGGTGTCAACCGTGCTCCTGACAACATTTTTCGTTGTTTCCACCATACTGCTCCTATACTTCTATAATATTTTTTCAGAGTCGAACTCTGTTTTTTGATTTAGAAAAAAGTAAAAGAAAATAGTGTCTGTTTTATTTAATTTGAATGGAGTTAAGCATATAATTTAAAAAAAACTTAACCATTCTCTTTTACTACTCTATATAAAATAAATTTTATATATCTATTTAACTGTAAAAATGGATTTTATGTGATGATATTAAACAGATGCAAAATTGATCTAGATCAATTTTATAGCTACTGCCTTATAAATGGATTAGAAAATTAATTGTAAAAGTCTTAGAGCCTGAATCAATACTGAATCAAGTTCAGCATGACTTGATGATGACTATAAGCAACTTTTTATAGGTTTAAAATAATAAATCTTTAATTTATAGATAAATTACCTTGTAAACCACCAGAATGAATCAATAAAACTTTACTATTTTCAGGAAAAAAATCTTTTTCTAATAAATCTAAAAAAGCATATAACATTTTTCCTGTATAAACAAAGTCAGTAGGAATTTTGGTTTTATCATAAAAATTATTAATAGTATTTAATAATAATTCTGTTTTTTTGGCATAACCACCAAAGTGATAATTTGAGAAAATTTTACAATATTTTTTTTTATTTTCAGGAATATTTTTAAAATAATCAGAAACTAAAATATTATCAAACCCTTTTAAAACAGGTATTCCAATAATTATTTGTTTTTCTTCAGAAGCTCTTGCTATACCTATATATGTTGTTCCTGTACCCATAGCACAAATAATATGAGTATAAGAAGTGCAATCATCTACTTTTAAAATATCTTCAGAGCCTTTTATACCCAAAATACCTTCTCCACCTTCTGGAATTATATAAATATCTCCATATTTTTCTTTTAGATAAGTATATTTTTCTTTTCTATTTCTAAACTCTTCTTTACTAAAAAATTCTAATTTCATATCATAACTTATAGCATCTTTTAGAGTATGAGATAATTCAGTAAAAAAATTTCCTCTTATTACTCCAATAGAATTTAATTTAGCTTCTCTACAAGCAAATGCCGTTGCAACTATATGATTAGAATAAGCTCCTCCAAAAGTTAAAATAGTATCTTTATTTTGTTTTTTACAATCTTCTAAATAATATTTTAATTTAAAAGGTTTATTACCAGAAACTACTTCATGAGTTTTATCTATACGTAAAATATCAGCTTCAATATTTTTTTGTTTTATTTGTTCTAAATTTATTTGTTCTAAATACATACTAAATTAAAATTAAGCGAAACAAAAACCTGCTTGAATTCTTTGACCCCTACAAAAATCACCAGCAGACATTTCTTTACTTCCAGCTAATTGAACTTTTTTTATCCATAAATATTTATTAGAAGTAGCCAATAAAAAGCTATCTTTTTTTATTTCTACAATTTCTCCTACTTTATGTTCAGGTTCTTTTTCTTTATCTAATAATTCGCAGGATAAAATTTTTAAGTTTTTTTCATTAAAAACAGTATAAACAGATGGCCAAGGAGTAAAAGCTCTGACATAATTATTTATTTTTTCAGCAGAATAAGACCAATCTATAAAACCGTCATTTTTATTAATTATTGGGGCATAAGTAGCCAAAGCTTCATCTTGTTTTATAGGTTTAATATTTCCTGCTAAATATTCTTCTAAGGTTTTTATTAATAAATCTGCTCCAATTATAGACAATTTATTAAATAAAGATTCAGAAGTATCTTCAGGTTTTATTTCTAATACTTCTTTTAAAAGCATATCTCCAGTATCCATACCTATATCCATTTTCATGGTAGTTACACCAGTTTCTTTTTCACCGTTAGCGACAGACCATTGTATCGGAGCTGCACCTCTATATTTTTCTAGTAAAGATCCATGAACATTCAAACAAAAATACTTTGGAGTATCCAAAACAATTTGAGGTAAAATTTTTCCATAAGCTACAACTACAATAAAGTCGGGTTCTAATTCTTTTAATTTATCAAAAATCTCTTGATTTTTTTTCATTTTAGCAGGTTGAAACACAGGAATATTATGTTGTTCTGCTAAAACTTTTACAGGTGGCGGTGTAAGAACCATTTTTCTTCCAACAGGTTTATCTGGTTGAGTAAAAACAGCTCTTACTTCATATTTTTCATTATCTAACAATTTTTGTAATGAAGGAACTGCAAAATCAGGAGTTCCCATAAAAACTATTTTAATTTTTTCCATATTAAATCCAACTTTTCATCCAAATATGAATACTATAATAAGCCCAATTCATAGGATATCCAGAAAATAAAGGATAAAAGAAAATAAATAAAGCTACAATAATAGAAAAGTATAGTACAGAGATAGTTCTGAATTTATTATTTTCCCATAAAGCATAAAATATAATAGCAACTAAAGATAGAGCCAAGTATCCTACCGAATCAAACATTTGTCTGGTATAAGGTTCTAAGAATGGGAAAGGATTTGCATATTTCCATTGTTGAGTCCATAAAGCTAAAAGACCTATAAAAATTAAAGATAAAGCTAAAATAACCACAGAAAAAATAGATAAGCGATTAAAAGTAATATCTTCTTTTGATAATTCTTCTTTTTTCTCGTTTCCTTTATCCCATAAATACATAATAACAAAAGCTAAAGATAAACAAGCATAAGGAATAGCTTCAAAAAGATAATGATTAAAGTTTTTTATTCTAGGTGAAACAGCCCAAGGTAAATAAAGTATTACAAAACCTAATCCTGAATATAATAAGCTAGCATGTTTTTCTCTGATAGCTTTGTATAAAGCAAATAGAGTAACAAAAATTGAAGACCACCAAATAGCTGGATTACCTATAGCGATTATACCTGATAAAGTTCCATTATGAAAATCTCTAAAATAGTACCAAGTAGGTCTTATTAAAAATGGCCATGTGTACCATTCAGAATAATAAGGGTGAGGATCTCTTAGATTTTTATGATAGGTATAAATACCTTTTTGCATATCCCAAATATCTGCTACATTATGATTCAATTTCATATAAGGAATATATGCTATTATATAAACTACATAAGGTAATAAAACAAAAAATACTAGAGCCATAAATAAAAATTTGACTTGTTCAAAATTTATTTTATTAAAAAAGGGCTTCAAGTTGCCTTTCAAAATATCATCCAAAGTAATATCAAATAAAAATCTATACCAAATCATAGAGCCTAAAATAAAAGCTAAAGCACCCATAGATGTCCATCTAGTAGCTAAAGCCAAGCTCATAAATACACCTGAAATAGCAAAAAAAGTGTATTTTTTAATAGCTTTTTCTTTCCAATAGTCATATTGAACATAAAACCAGAAAAAAGCTACAGCTGAAACTTGAAAAAAGGTTGCAAAAATATTAGTCATAGCGGTTCTAGATTGTACAAAAAATACTCCATCCATAGCTAAAATTAAAGCTGCTAAAATACCTGCTTCTCTTCTATTAAAAAGAGATTTTCCAAAAATATACATTATAGGAATAAATAAAGTCCCAAATATAACAGGCATAATTCTCCAACCAAAAGCATTTACACCAAAAATGTATTCACCAACTCCTATAAGAATTTTTGCCAAAGGAGGGTGAACCCATTCAAAGGGATGAACACCCATTATATATTCACCACCTGCACGGGCGTGATAAACTTCATCAAAAATCATTTCCTCAGGAAAATCTAAAAATAAAAATCTAGAAATAAATGAAACTAAGGAAATACCTAAAATATAACCTAAATCTTTTAAATCAAATTTAGAAATAGGAGGTAATGTAAATCCTTTTTTAGTATCATTGGACTCTGATTTAATAATATTTTGAGTTTGATTTAATATTTCATTTTCATCTACTTCCACTGGTTTCTCCTTCCATAATTTCATAAAAATAAGAAAAACAAGATAAATATTAGCCAAAACAAGTGGAGTAAAAAAGAATAAGCCAAAATTATCTTGAGCTGTCATAAAAGTTATAGGTGTTTTTAATAAGTTTACCAAGGCAGTCATAAAAGGTGGTGCACCTATATTTGATTTATCTCCTGGGAACTCAAAAAATAAGTTTATTAAAAATATGCCCGATAAAACATAATACATATTTTTTATTCTAAAGTTCATTGCTGCTGATATTGCTAAAAAAGATAAGCCTGGAAATAAATATCTTTCATGCATTCTTGTAGGGAAAATAAAAAATGATATTAAAGCTATAGTTGAAGCATGTATTAAAGCTACTCCTTCAAAATTTTTAGCAGAATTAACTAGGGTATCTTTTAAATTAGTTATTTTAGTTTCAGCTTCTTTAATCTGTTTTTCGGTATTATTTTTCAAAGATTCTAATTCTATTACATTATCTTGTTTTTCAGTTTCTGGTATTTCATTATTGTTATTAAATGAATCTATTTTATAGTTTAAATTTTCTATTTCAAGATACTTTTCTTTTTTTATATTATCTAAATTATCTTCTGCTCTTAAAAGTTCTTTCTCTAAAAGAGTTTTATGTGTTTCTATAGACTCTTTTTCTTTTCTAGATTTTATAACATAGTAATAACAAGCAAAAGCATACCCTGATAAATAAAATAACATACCCCAAAACTTATGAGATATTCCTAATATTTCTCTAGAATCTTTTTGCCACATTCCTGTTAAAGCCCAAAGATTGAATGCTTGTATACTACTAAAAGGATATAAATCAGCTTGAGCTACATAGTGCTGATACAACCAAGGAATAACTTGTGTTAGATCTTTTGTTATTGGTAAAGTTATTAAATAAACATATCCTATTCCATAAAGCAAACCTAAAATAGCTTGTCTTAAAAGCTTAGATTTATCATTTGAAATAACTAAATTATATAAACCAACAAAAGCTAATAAAGGAATTAATAAAATACCTTGAGGTTTCATCATACAATTAATAGCTGTTACTAAAATAGCTAAATCAAATTTTTTATCTATCATAAAAAGAAGGGTTAGCATCAAAAAAGTAACCGTTACAGAGTCCATTTGCCCCCAAACAGCAGATTCATAAAACATCGCTGGTTGAAAAGCATAAATAGTTGCAGCACCTATAGCTATAGAAGAAGGAACATATCTTCTAGAAATAAAATATATTAGATAAATATTAATAATTTCAGCTAGAATACCTGGGAATTTTGTAAAAGTTGTAAATAAACTACCAGACCAATTAGCAAAAGTAGGATCTATAAAAGAATAAATTTTACCAGTTAGGTATAAAACCCAAATATAACCTGGGGGATAATCACACCAAGTACCTACAGGAGAAGGTTGAAAGAAATCAAAAATACCTTTTTTGGTTACATCCATAGACCAAATTCTAAAATTATTTATATCTGTTGGATGACCTGTAGGAAATAGTAAACTAAATACTATTCTTACAAAAAAAGCTATAAATAATAAAAATAAAATAGTCTTAGTTTCATTATTTTGTAGCTTAGCTAATATTTTTCCCAAAAAAGAAGTATTATTTTTATCTTCTAAAGTATTCAAATTTATTTCCTCTATATAACTTTTCTCTTGAACTAATCAAATCAATATAATTATTGAAGTGCTATTAAACCTGCACCAATTAGTCCTGCTTTATCATTAGATTGAGCTATTTGTATAGTTTCCAAATCAAAATTAGAATAGTTAATTCTATCTTTTACAATTTTTCTTAATTTATTAAAATAAAATTCTTTTTGTAATGAAATTCCACCACTTAATAAAACCATATCTGGATCAAAAATATTTACCAAACTAATAATTCCATAAGCTAAAAATTCTCCCATTTCATCTATGAGAATATTACAAAAAATATCGCCTTCTTTAGCATTTTTAAAAATAGTATAACCAGTTATTTCAGTTTCATTATTAAGTTTTGAATCTGGGTATTTATAAAGTCTTTCTTTTGCTTGTGTTTCTAAAGCTGTTCCAGAAACATAGGCTTCTATACAACCTGTTTGACCACAATTACATTTTCTACCATTATAATCTAGGATCATATGTCCAATTTCACATCCTAAACCTTTTCCTTTAAAAACTCTATTATTAGTAATAACACCACTACCTAAACCAGTTCCTAAGGTTAAAACTAAAATAGTTTTGTCTTCTTTTCCTTCTTTTTCAAATAAAAAGTATTCACCAAAAGCAGCACAATTAGCATCATTATCAACTAAAACAGGTAAATTAAATTTATCTTCAAAAAGTTTTTTTAAATTAACACCCTTCCAGTTTTTCATATTAGGGCTACAATCTACAACTAAACCAGCTTTCCCATCAATTCTACCAGGAGAACCAATTCCAATTCCTTTAATAGTAATATTGTCACTTTTTGCTTTTTCTAAAACTTTTTCTGTGGTTTCTAAAAGTTTTTCTATAATATCTTTTGCATCCAAACGAGCTGAAGTTTCTCTTGTTTCATAAACTACTTCACCTTTATCGTTTATTATCCCAAATGATAGTTTAGTTCCACCAATATCAATTCCAATACTATAATTACTCATATTTGTACCAAATTAAATTCCATTTTTTTTATTTTATAAATTCTAACATGAAATAAAAAATTTAATTAACTTAACTCAATAGTTAATTAAAAAATTAATAATCTATGGGTTTTATATAATTTAAAAATATTAAATTTTTTACAAGATTAAAAAAATAGTGATTTTTTTATGAAAAAATCTTAAGTGTTTTGTGAAATTATTTACAAAAAAATAAAAATATAATACAATTATTTACATATTTTCTTGAGAATAAATACAAATGAACAAAAAAATTATTTTATTTTATTTTTTAATTATAATGTTTTTTATAATATCTTGTAATGTAAAAAAAGACTTAAATAATAAATATACAAAAAATATTGTATTGCAAGGGCATGTTAATTTTTCTACTTTTAAAATAAAAGCAAATGAAAATGAAATAAGTTCTAAATCATTAATAACTCTTAGTTATCCTTCAGATTATTATGAATCTGAATTAAAAAACGATATTATAGGCTCTGCTGTATCTGATGAATATGGTAATTTTATGATAAGAATCCCTAATTCTTTTTATCCAATACAAAATCAAGTTTATGTAATAGATGCAAATAAAAAATTTGATAATATTAGTAATAATATTTCTCTTAGGACTCTTATTAAATGGGATGGTTCAGAGTTTGATACTATATCTTACTATACACAATCAGATACACAGACAACAAAAAATATAGAAATAAATTCTAAAACAACAACCCTTTCAATTTTATCTAATTATTCTATAATAATACCTCATGATTCTTTTGGAAAAATATTAAATGGAATATTACCTACAGAAATAGTTGATAATACAACAAATCCAGCTACAAATGTTTCTTCTGAAGTAATAAATAAAACATATTCTTTTGTTCAAAAAGCATTAGAAAAAAATATAGATCCTTTATCAGCTATTTCTTATAAAAATAATCAACTTATTTTATCTCTAAAAGATGATAAAAAAGGTATGTTATCAGCTTGTTTTTTAAATCCTAGCTGTAATACAAATGATATTTCAAATATAAATATCATTAATATAAATACCACTGTTTCTAAAGTAGTTCCTATACAAGGTGCTAATACGGAAGGAATTTATGCTATATGTGTTGGAGAGATAGGTTATTGTCCTTATAATAGAAGTTTTTATAATTTTATACCGCCGAATCCATCTATACATAGTCCTACACCAACACCTTTTATAGAGCCTACTCCAATTTGGATTGAACCAACAGCTATTGCAGGGTAATAAGGAATAATCATGGTAAAAAAAAAAATATATTTAACTATAATAACATCTTTATTATTTGTATCTTATTCTTGTAATTTTATTAATTCTAAAGAACAATTGGGAATTAAGCAAGAAAAAATAATACAAACAAATATCACAGGTAATGTTGATTTATCTAGTTTTATAAAAAAAGAAGGATTTTCTACAAAAGCTACAACTCAAGATATTATTTCTAGTGCAGCTATTACATTTAGTTATCCATCAGATTATTATAAACAAAACTTAGCAAATCAAATAATTTCAACAACAGTTACAAATGAAAATGGAAACTTTTCTATTAATATGCCGGAAGGTTTTTATCCTATAATAGATCAAATATATGTTTTAGATGCAACAAAAAGAAAAGATGGTATAGGAAATAATAAACTTACACTTAGAACATTAGTTAAATACAATGGTTTTAAATGGGAGAGTATTTCTAAAGATAAAATAGTTATAAATGATAAAACAACAACTTTATCAATCCTTGCAAAAAATAATCTTGTTTTAGGAGAATCTATAATTAATAGAATTACTATGGAGAATGGAATTAGTAAACTTCCTAATTCTATTATAGATCAAACAACTGAACCAATAACCAATATAAATTCTTTATTATTAGATAAAACTAATTCTTTAGTTAATTCTGCTCTTTCAAATAATTTTGATCCATTAGAAACAGTTTTTGTAAAAAACAACTCTATTGTCTTTGTCAAAAACCCAAATGAGTTAACAGCTTTATCTGGTTGTGTAAATGATTGTATAAAAAACTTAAATGTTAAAAAAGTTTCTAAAAATAGCTCCATAGGAATAGAAACTCCAGCTGAGTCTTTAGATGCTTGTGTTGGTGAACTTGCTACATGTCCTAAAGCTTTAAACCCTTCTATAGCTTCTTCTGAAAATAAACTTATAGTAGTATGGCAAGAGTTACAAGCTGACAAGACATATGATATTATGGGTAAATTATACTCTATATCAAAAATAAATTTAGCTTTACAACCTTTAAAAACTAGAATAACATCCATATCTGATAAGTTTAAAATAAATACTATTACAGCAGGAGATCAAACTCGCCCAGATGTTTCTATGGATGAAAACGGAAACTTTGTTGTAGCTTGGCAAAGCCATAAAGATAGAGCTTTTAGCGATATATTTGTTAGAAAATTTATGCAAAATGGAACGCCATTGAGTTATCTTTCAGAAAGAATAAATAACCCTAGAGATAACAATGGTAATATAATACCATCAAATGATCCTACAGAGGAATTTAAAGTAAATTCTTTTTCTATTTCTAAAATAAATGGATTAAATTCTAAACCTAAAGTGTCTATGAATGGATCTGGAAGCTTTGCTGTAACTTGGCAATCAAACAAAGCAGATATAAATGGATATGATATTTTTGCTTCTATATTTAAAGATAACTATGTTCAATATTATAATGAGTTTAAAGTAAATACAAATTCCCTCAATAATCAAATAAACCCATCTGTTGCTTTTTTATTTTCAAGATTATTATTTACATGGGAATCAAGTAGAATAACTAATAATAGTGATATTTATTATAAAGAATACAAAATAAATTTAGATGGTACAAATAAGGAATTACCTAAAGATAAGTTTGGTAACTATTTTCCTGATGAGGATATAAAAATTAATGACAACACATCAGATATAAATATAAAACCGTCCGTTAGTATTTATGATAATTTTAATACTTTTTCTTGGCAAACTATTTCATCAAATAAAAATTCACCAAAATTAGATATTCATATAAAAAGAATTAAATTAAAAACTATATTTGATATAGACTCTTCATTGGTAGAAACAAGAAGAGTAAAGTTTCAAGAAGAAAAACTATCTAATTACTTATTTGCATATTTAGGTAACTTTCATACAACTGACTCTGGAAATATAGATCCTATTACTGGAGAACTTATAATATCTAATTCATCACAATATTATGATGTTATTTCTTATGATATATTTAATTCTGGTAATAAATATGAGCCTTTTTTATCAAGTTCTTTTTTACTGTTTAAAGGAGAACATACTTCTGGAAATATTATTAAAAGCGAGTACGGAAATATAACTTTACCAGTAAAACATTTTTATAGAGATGGAACCTATATAGAACAAAATAGCTTTAATTCTAATCTTAATGGATTAGCAAAATTAACTATTCAAGATAATAGTGATAAAAATTTACACTTACTAAATATTATAAATTATGAAAAACCAATTAGTGAAAATACAACTCAAGATATTCCATTTTTTTATGAAAATAATACAAATATAAATAAAATTTTATCTGGAAATATATCAAATTATAGAATGTCTGTAAGTAATATATATAAATTTGATGATTATGGAAATAAAGCGATTGAATATAGAACTCCCTATATGGTTTGGCAAAATACTGTAGATGATAGTATAGATAAACCAGGTATTTATTTAACAGGGATTTACTCTGATAATATAAAAGAAATAAAAGTAGATTAGATGGTTAATATATAAATATTAATTATAAAAGGTATAAACTATGAAAAAAAATACATATAATAATAGAAAAATCAATAAATTTATATTATTATCTAATTTATTTATATTTTCATGCTCTTCTGATATTTATAATTTAAAATTAGATAAAGTTAAAGAAAAAACAAATCATAAAATAGAGGGTATTGTAAATTTTGGGAAAAAACCTTTTTCTGTAAAAGATTCAGATATAGATTTAATATTTGGCTCTGAAAATGTAACAGTTTTTTTAACCAGAAATTCAAATAATGAGATAGTTGCTTCTGGATTAGCCAATAAAGATGGCAAATTTTATCTTAATAATGAAGATTCTATTAATGTTTCTGATAATGAATTTTTTACTTTGGAAGCAACTAAAAGAGTAAATAATACTATTTTATCTTTAAGAACCTATATAAAATGGAATGGTCTAAAATGGGATAGTATTACTTCACCTAATATATTAATAGATACTAAAACAACAGCTATAACTATCATTTTTTATTATAACAAAATAGATACTAATCAATTGTTAGGAATGTATTCTACACTTAATAATCAAGTTAACAATATAAATGATTTTTCAGCTAATAAAATTCAAGATATTACAGATATGGTAACTTATTCTTTAAAAAATTCTAAAGATCCTTTTTCTAGCATAAAAAATTCTGGTAAAAAATATTTTTTTGATAAAAATAAAAATGTTGAAGAATTAATAGAAAAAAAAATTTGTAAATCTTGTGATTTTACATATACAAACTTAATAGATGTTGATTTTATAAATAAAGATGTAAGTAATTCTAATTTTACAGGTGTTCATTTAGATAATAAAAAGTTCTTAAATACAAATTTCGAAAAAACCGATTTAACAAATGCGAATGTATCTTTTTCAGATTTTACATCTTCGTCTAATATAAAAGATATAAATGCACCTAATTTATATGCAATAAATTCAAACTTTACAGGAAAAGATTTTGGAACACAAAGTAATCTGTCAAAAGGATTTTTTAATAATGCAGTATTAAAAACAACTAATTTAGCTTATAGTAATATTTCAGGTGCTGATTTTTCAGGTGCTGATTTAACAAGTGCTATTTTTTTAGAAAATGGACTTCCTACACTTAATTCTAGTAATAATCTAAATGATGTAAAATTTAATAATGCTAATCTTTCTAATATAAATTTTAATAAAATAAATTTTACAAAAGTAAATTTTTCTAATTCAAACTTAGAAAATACAAATTTTTCTGAATGTATATTTTCTCCTAATAACATAATTTTTTCTGGAGCAAGTTTAGCAAATTCTAATTTTTCATCTAGTAAAGCAACTAATACAAATTTTGATAGTTCTAATTTAAATTCTACAAATTTTACAGATGCAGATTTGAGTAATTCGATTTTTACAAATACTGATATTTCTACTACAAATTTAACAAATTCTAATCTTACAAATGCCAATTTTTCTTGGAATACAATACAAAATAAAATTTTTACAGGAACAAAGTTAGAAGGCTCTAATTTTAATGGAGTAGATGTATCAAACTCTAATTTTAGTACTTCTGGAACAATGCAGGGTTTAAAAGCAAATGATATTATTGCAGAAAATACAAATTTTACAGGAGTTAATTTATCACCTTCTATAACATTAGGAAATACAGAATTTCAATTTGGTCTTTTTACCAATGCTAATTTTACCAATGCTAATGTATCTGAAGGTAATTTTTCTAATTCATCTTTAACAAGTGCTATTTTTAGTAATTCTGTTTTAAAAGGAATAAATGCTGATTATATAACTGGCGAAAATATTAATTTTACAGATGCAAATTTTTCTCCTTCTGATAATTCAAAAACTCTATCTATGGGTAATTGTGTCATTTTAAATACTAATTTTACTAGAGCTAATTTATCATTTGGTTTATTTGATAATTCGGATATGCAAAATTCTCTTTTTAACTCTTCTAATCTAACTAATGCTACTTTTAACCTTGCAAATTTAACAGGTTCAGATTTTACAGATGCTATTTTAAATGGAACTACTTTCATAACAGCTAATTTTAGATTAAAAGCACTTCCAAGCAGAACAAGTTTTACTAATAGTAAATTGATAAATACAAAACTAATAAATTTAAATTTGTTTGGTATTGATTTTACTGGTTCAGATTTAACTGGTTCTACAATTATGAATACAAAAATAGCTGGAGCTAATTTTACAAATGCTACTTTAATCAATCAAAACTTTGTTGGAGTTAGTGTTTTAGGTACTATATTCAAAGGAGCTAATTTAACTAATGATATTTTTACAGGTGCTGATTTTTCTAATAAAGATTTAACAGGAACAAACTTAACAGGCTCTAATTTAACTAATGTTAACTTAAGTAATGCTATTTTAGATAAAGCTATTTTAACAAATACTATTTTAACAGGTGCTAATATTTCAAATATTTCTGTAACAGGTACTAATTTAATAGGAGTTGATATTTCCAAATTTAATTTTGAAAATAAAAATCTTACAGGAACTAATTTAAGTAATCAAGATTTAACAAAATTTGAATTTAAAGGAACTATTTTTACTAATAGTATTTTAAAATCTGTAAATTTATCTAAGAAAGATTTTGAAAATAATAATTTTGATGGAGCTAATTTTACTACAGCTAATTTGGAGAAAACTAGTTTTAATAAAACATCCATGAAAAATTGTAGTTTTAATTTGGCTAATATGAGTAAAATAAAAATAGAAAAAGTTAATATGATTAATTCTAATTTTACTCAAGCTGTTATTGATAAAGCAGAGATAAAAGATTCTGATTTATCTAATAGTAATTTTACCAATGCAAACTTAAGTCAATCAAAATTTGAAAAATGTAATTTAAAAGGAGCTAATTTTGTTGGTGCAAATATTTCTAAAACAGATTTTAAAGATTCTGATTTGACTGGAGCAAAATGGATAGATGGAAGATTTTGTGGAGTTGGTTCGATTGGGAAATGTAAATAGTCTTAACTCAACACCTAACCCATCTCTAATAACTTAGAGAGGGGAGGTAAAGAAAAGAATAAACGAAGTAAAAAGATTTTTAGAGAGGATTTTTAAATGAATAAAAAAGAAGAAAATAAGAGTAGCAGTAAAAAAAATAATTTCCTGCTTTTTATTTTTTACTTTTCACTAATTTAAGGGGTTAATTTTATGAAAAAATTTCTAATTCTATCATTAGCATTATTTTTATCAATAAACTATTCTTGTTTTAATAATAATTTAGTTCCTACGACAGGAAAAGAAGAAGTATTAAAAATAACAAGTAAATATTACATAAAAGGAAGCGTAACTTTTCCTGAAATTAAAGGTTTAAAAATACAAAATACCAAAAAATTTAGTATAAAAGATATAGCTGATACAGTAGCTTTTAATACATCAATTTCACTCATAGATATTAATACAAATGGAACTATTACTACCGGTATAACTAATTCTTCAAATAATTTTATTATTAATCCCGATACTTCCTTTATTCCTAGTGAAGGTACAGTATATATTTTAGATGCTAGAAAAAGGATATATTCAACAAAAAATAATATAATTTCGATGAGAACTTTTATAAAATGGCAAAATAATACTTGGGTAAGTATTACAACACCTACAATAAATATAAATGAAAAAACTACAGCCTTAGTTACACTTTTTCTAGATGGTTTAGGTGTAAATCATAATATAGGTACTGTTGATATGTCAGTTCCAACAGGGAAAATAATAGCAAACAAATATTTTGATAGTTATCAAGAAGAATTAGACTATTTTAAAATAAGAAATGATTTATCAAATATGGTAAGAGCTGTATTAGAGCAAGGAGATGATCCTATATCTAAAATAAAAAAACAAAGTGATGGAAATTATAAATCAGAATCAAAAGTAGAATATCAAGGGCTATTACAAAAAAATAGGTGTAAATATTGTAAATTTTCTCAAGAAGAACTAAATAGTTTTTCTTTTGTAGGAAAAGATTTATCTTATGCAGATTTGAGTGGTTTGGATTTAAGTAATAAAGATTTTTCTAATTCTATTTTATATAAAGCAAATCTTTCAAAATCTATTTTAAACGGAACTAATTTAACTAATACAGATTTAACAGGTGTAAATTTTGATGATATAAAAATGGATGCAGCCATAATAAATAATACAGAATTTTCTAACTCTAGCTTTATAAGAGCTGATATAAAAAATGTTGATTTTTCTAACATTGATTTTTCTAACTCAAAATTTCAAGTAAATCTTACTAATGTTGATTTAACAGGAATTAATTTAACAAATAGTGATTTTTCTTTCATAACAGAAAATAGAATAGATTTAGTAAATAAATACTTTAAAACAATGATCTTTGATAACACAAAACTTGGTGGTGGCTATAATAATGCAAATTTTGAAGGAGTAACATTTAAAAATGTTACTATAGCTAATGCATTTTTTACAAATGCTGATTTTTCTAAATCATTACTTTTAAGTGGTAAATTTGATACTTGTGATTTTACAAATGCTAATTTAAGTAATACTAAAATAATTAATGCTGATTTTTCTAGCCCAAATCTCTTTCACATGAACTCATTTTTAAACACTAATTTTTCTAATTCTAGTATTATAAATTCTGATTTTACAAATGCTACTTTAATAAATACTAATTTTTATAATACAGATCTTTCAGAATCAAAATTTGATAAATTATATTACTATTCATCATATTACGGACCTAATGAGTTTAATGTAAATTTTCATTCTGCTAATTTAGAAAAAGTTGATTTATCTAAAATTAATTTTCCTGGTATTGGTAATAATTTACAACCAGTAAATTTTACTGGAGCTATTCTTAGAAATAAGGATTTAAAAGGTTATACTCTATCAGGTGCAGATTTTACTGGAGCTATTTTTACTGGTGCCGATCTCACAGGTGCTAATATTAATTCTATTCCTGGTACAAGAGGCCCCGCTAATTTTAATGGTGCAAGTATGTATAATATGACATGGGTAGATGGAACAAAAAGACCAAAACCACCTGTATTATATAGAACATCAGATTTAGATGGTAATAGAGAAATATATTCTTTAATGGCAGATGAAATGCCTGATTCTACAGGTTATCCTAAATTTGCAGTTAACCCTTTCAATTATAACTTTTTTAGAAAAAAGCTAACAGTGTCCTCAACAGCAAGTGTAACTCCAAAACTATCACCAGATGGGACAAAAATAGTATATGTAGAGCAAGGTTCTAGTAATGATATTTATGTAATGAATGTTGATGGAACAAATCCAACAAAATTAGCAGGGACTCCTGATGATGAGTATGATCCTGAATGGTCTGCAGATGGTAAAAATATAATTTATACAAGAGATACAACAGATACGTCTAATATAACGAATCAAGTAAAAGTTAGTGATATATTTATAATGTCATCTGATGGTTCAGGGCAAAGGCTTTTAACTAATTCTAATAGAGTTAAAAAAGATAGAGAGCCTAGTATTTCACCTAAAAATATAATAGCTTTTCGCTCTGAAAGAACTGATAAAAGACAAATTTTTACTATGGGTTTTGATGGGGATAGAGGTAATTCTATTTTTAGCCCTCCTTTAAAACAATTAGGAGATAATACTTCTAATGATTTTTTACCACAGTATTCAAGAGATGGTAAAAGAATATTATATTTATCAGATAAAGATTCAGGTAATGTAAATAAACCAAATTTATGGATAATGAATGAAGATGGAACAAATAAAATAAAATTGACCACAGAAAATACAATAAGTGCTTATTGGTCTGAAGATAGTAATATGATTGCTTATAATATAAATAAAGGCATATCTTTAAACGAAGTTCATATAATAAAACTTGATCAACAAGGGAATATAGTAAAAAAAATACAAGTAACAGACCCGGATATAGGAACTAAATATTTTACAATGGAAGTAAGAGGTTGGATTTTGGGCTTAAATAATGGAATTGATACATTTAATAATGCTATTTTTTATGCAGTTAATAGTTCAAGTAATAAAACAGATATTTATGCTTATTATTTTGATTATGCAGGAAAATATACAGCAAGACAGATTTTATCTTCTGTAGCTTTTTAAATATTATAAAGAGGTTAAAAAATGAAAAAAATATTTGCAATTATTCTAATTTTTATTTTAATTTTTACAGGTTGTGATTTTTCTACTTTTAAAACTACAAATCCTAATGTAAAGGCTACAGGTATCCCTGCTAAAGCTTATCATAATTTTTTTGATAAAATGAGTTTTGCAACAAAGGCAATAAATTGTAATGATATTTGGGAACTAGAGCTATATAATAGTGATGATAATTCTTTTGCTTATATAAATGATATTGAAGTTGCAAGTGTTTTATTTACTCAAACAAAAAAAGTTAATATAAATAAAAATTTGAATTATGGTTCAAATTCAATAGAATTTAAAACATTTAATAATTGTAAGGATTGCGGTGGTTTTAGCCCTTATACTTGGGGATATAAAATATATAAAAATGGAGTAGAATATTTTAAAGATGAAGGAAGAGGAGATTCAATAAAAGATGGAAATACTTTAGCCCATTCAGCTTCAACTTCTATCAATGTTAGTGTTAATTGTACCTATTATACTGATTGTGATGATCCTAGAATACAAAAAGTAGACCCTAAAAGTTTGATAGATACTAATTTTAGAATAGCTTCTTTTAAAAATAAAAGTTTTGGAATAAAAGTATTTAATGAAACCGATATAATAGAACAAGTAAATTATACTGTTGATTTAATAGAGCAAGTGAAAATATTAAAAGAAAAAATAGTTTCTTTTAATCCTGACAAAGATATTTTACAAATAAATGAGTTAAATACTCAATTAATTTCGCTTATACAAGAAAGAGATTTAGTAAGTATAGATTTACTTGATGGTTTAAAAAATTACAAAACAAGTATTAGAACAAAAGTAAATAATGCTTTACAAGAAACTTATAGCATAGATTCAACCGATCAATACACAGCTTTAGATGAATATGAAAGTAAAATATCAACATTAGATTTTAATTATTCTGATTTTATAAAAGCAAAAAATACAGTAAGTTTATCAAAAAGCTTAAGTATAATGGCAGATCAAGTAAAAATAATGATAGATTTGATAGAATCTACAACAAATGAAACTCTAAATTATAATGTTTCTCATATATCAAAATTTGAAAATATTACACCAAAAGAAGATAAAACAGGAGAAATAATAAAATATTTAGCTAAAACAATTTCACACGAACAAGATATTTTTAATAACGAAATAAAAAAGATAAATATTAACTTTGATAAAAATGTCGAAGAAATAGAAAATTTTGATTCTGAAGTTGATAAAATAATATCAGAGATAAAAAAAATAGAGGAAGAATTAGGTTATGAAAGTTCATTTATAACACAATCTTTTAGAATAAAAGCAGTACAAACAGATATATCAAATGGTTTTAAAATAACAATAACATATAATAGTGCTTTATTAAAAGTAGCAACAGCAAAAGAAAATATTAAGTTAATAATAGAAAAACTAAAAAAAGACCCAAATAAAACTGAAGGAGAAAAAACACAAATAATAGGTAAATTGGGTATTAATGGAACTATTTTAGCAAATATACAAATAAAAGCAGTAGATTCTAAACACGCTATAGATAAAGATACAAGAGAAGAAGATTGTAATAAATTAAACGATTTATCTGAATTTGATGATAGTAAAGTAAAAGTAGCTTATACAACGTATGAATATCCTGAAGACATATCTCCAATAGACCTAAATTTACTATATAGTAGTATATCTCAAGAACATAATACTAGAATGGCTTCATTATTTGCAACTAAGCCTATTTTTTCTATATCATCTTTTAATACAAAAAGTATTAGTAGAACAGTACAGTATAAAGTTGGTCAAGGTACATCAAGGTGTTTGGCTGGTATTTTGACAATAACAAATGGTCATAAATTTCCTGTAACAGGGCTTTATAAAGTAAAACCTCAGTTAAAAGATAGAAATGGGAATATAGTAGCAGAATATGAATCTTATGCTATAAGAACCGTTACTCCAGCAGGGAGCTCTGTAGAGCATAATATTGGTAAAAGAACTCCTCTTTCTACAGATTGTGTTTATAAATGGGCTGGAAGGTATCATAGTAATGGTGGTTTTTCCCCAGGAGACGCAAATTATTCTATTAATAAAATAACAGGTGGGCATAATCCAATGGCAGGTCCAAATTTTGTTCCAAATGGTGAATATGTTCTTGATTTTAAAATTGACCGATTATCTACTACAGGTCAATTAATAGGAACTTCTTTAGAGAATTATAGTGACGTAAATAATTACTATCAAGTTTTTAGTGTTACTAATGATTTTCTTGTTTATGCTACTACTTTTAGGCAAAATAAAAGAGAATATGCGATTTCTGATGAGGCTAAATATCATATAGGTGAAGGGCATGTTCCTGATTTTCTTAGTTTGAAACAATTTGCACATCTTTATGCTTTTATTAGAGGTAACCCAGTTAAAGATAATGTTTCTTTAATAAATTTGTTAGTTCGTGCACATACAAAACAAAAAGGTGAAAGAAAAGGTATTTCTTTTGATAAGTCTTTATCTTTTGAAAATATTTTAAATGATGTAAAAGATGTTGCCAATATGAACTCTTTAAAAGATTTTAAAGTAGACCCTGTAGATATAAATAACCAAATTGTTATACGTGCTCAAAATCAGCGTAGTAAGACCCAAAATTATATAATAGAAGCTACTTTAAACTATCAAGAAACAGGTAAATTAAATATACGCTCTGGTTATCCTTATGAAAATGATAATTTAAGTATAAGTAAAAAAATGAGCTTATCTGATGTTAGAACTTATTTAAGTAGTAAATATAAATTATATAGTACAAAAAGAGTAGTTGCTCAAGAAGTTAATAAGGCTTTTATAGAATCTCTTACTTTTATAAATGGTGGTAGTAAAGGACAATTAAATGATTTTTTAACTGATTTTTTAACTAAGAATTGGTTTAACACCTTAAACTCTACAACAATTATTGATAATAGAGGTAAGGATAGAAGATATAACCTTTTAACCGATGTAACAGGAATTCTTGCACTATTACCAAATATAACAGATGCTATTAGAAATAGAACTATAACAATTACTGAAATAGAAAACAAGCTAAATATTGTTGCTAATGGTATAATAAATTAAATGATTACTAATATTAAATATATTAAAGAAATTTTAGAAGTTAGTAATTTTTTTCTAGAAAAAAATATAAATGCTCCTAATAATTTAATAATTTCTCAAAATTTAAAATATTTATTTTATAGTGATTATAAAAATTCTTTTGTATATAATATAGAAAAAAATGAAATATTATTTTATATGAAAGATATTTATGAAGATACTGATTATAGAGAAATATTTTTTACATCGGATTTTGAAAATATTTTTTTTATTGGTGCAGAATTAACTTTAATTTCAATAAATATATTTACAAAAGAAATTAAATACCTAAAACAAAACTTTGTAGAGATATTGGATATTACTAAATATACTAATGATTTAATATTAATCTATTTAGAAGAAAATTATAGAGATAATGCTGGTAATTATTTATATTCTAATGAATCTGTAAATTTATACAAATGTTCAAATTTAGAACTTTTTAAAGAAACTATTTTACATGAATGTCCGACTCCAAAATTTATAAATAAAGATACTGGTATATTCTCAAGCCACGGGAACGGTTTTAATATTTATAATATAAAAGAAGATAAAAACAACATAATAAACATAAGAAAATATGATTATGATGATGATTATTATTTTAATTATTCAGATTTAGTTGTTTCTCCATATTTATCTAATGAAAAAATAACTAAAGAACAAATAATAGAAGATTTAAAAAAAATAGAATTAGATTATTCAACTAGAGAATTTTTATTTTTTGATGATAAAATATATATAACTTTTGAGCATTGCCCAGCAATAAAAGTAATAGATATAAATACAAAAAAAGTAAAATACTTAAATTGTTTTGAGCCATTTGCTTATGCTAATGGTTTTTATACTTATTCACTAAATATAATAATGAATGGGAAAATATTACTTGTTTTTGCGTATTATTTTCCAAGCAACTACATATTAATTTTTGATTTAACAACAGATGAAAGAATTGAAACTTTTAAATGTAATAATCAAAGAGCATATATACCAGAACACTCTAATTTTTTTGTTTATGTAGATGAAAATAATAATTTAGTAAAAGTGGAATTTTATGATGTCTGAACTGTGATTTACATATGATTTATATGATTAACTATGATTGGTGGCGTTAATTTTATTGCCAGAATCAAGATTTTCAAGATTAAATAATTAGCAGGATTTTGACCTATAATGAACTTAGATAAAGTAAATTTTGTACAATATAAAAAATTAAATATACGCTCTGGTTATCCTTATGAAAATGATAATTTAAGTGTAAGTAAAAAAATGAGCTTATCTGATGTTAGAACTTATTTAAGTAGTAAATATAAATTATATAGTACAAAAAGAGTAGTTGCTCAAGAAGTTAATAAGGCTTTTATAGAATCTCTTACTTTTATGAATGGTGGTAGTAAAGGGCAATTAAATACTTTTTTAAAAGAACTTTTTAGAAAGCCCGATCCAACAAAAGAAAGTGGTTGGAGAAATGTATTAAATAATACAACATATTACAACCCTGTTTTTAAGAAAGAAAAGAAATATAACCTTCTAATAATAAGTAGCAATTCAAATATAGTTCTTCCAGATATAACTAATGAACTAAGTACTATTACAATTACTGAAATAGAAAATAAACTAAATATTGTTGCTAATGGCATAAATTAAATGATAAATAATATTAAATACGTTAAAAAAAAATTAGAACTAGGTATATCAACAGCTAGTATTGATATTTTACCTAATTTAAGATATTTATTTTGTTATGAAAATTATTTTTTATATGATATTGAAAAAGAAAAAATTTTATTTTATATGAAAGATATTTATGAAAATAAAGATTATAGAGAAGTGTTTTTTACGGCAGATTCTGAAAACATTGTTTTTATTGATGAAGAAAGAACTTTAATTTCAATAAATATAACTACAAAAGAAGTAAAAAAATTAAAAAAATTTACTCCTTCAAAGCCAAATTTAGAAATAGAATCTTTGGAAATTTTAGCTCTTACTAAATATAATAATGATTTTATTTTAATAGATATAAATGAATTTTACATAGAAAATGGTGATTATATAGGGCATTATTGTCCACTAGATTTGTACAAATACCCAAGTCTTGATGTTTTAAAAAAAACAACTATAGAAAATTGTATACCATCACCACAGTTCATAGATAATGATACTAAAATAGTATTTTCAATGTATAGAGAAAAAGGGTGGCATGAAATAAATATATATGATATAAAAGAAAATAAAAATGCTATAGAAGGAATAAGTGTATATACAGCAGAAGATGAATACTATTTTAGATACTCAGGAAAATTTTATGGAGATTATCCTTCTTATGGAGAAATGCGAAGCAAAGAAGAAATTAAAAAAGATTTAGAAAAAGAATATTTAGAAAATAAATTAGACTATACTTTTGATAGTTTTAAATATTTTGATAATAAGCTATATATGACATTTGGGGGGGTGCCAGTAGTAAAAATAGTAGATATAAATACCAAAAGAGTGAAATATTTTCAATGTGGAGTATATTTAGATGATAAGAGTATTAATGATTTTTTTATAAGAATGAACGGTAAAATTTTAATTATTTTACATAGAAGTAAAATACATATATTTAATTTAAACACAGATGAACTAATAGAAACAATCGAATATGGAGGATATTGTAATCAGTTAATTCCAGAAGTATCTAATTTATTTTTTTATGTGGATAAAGAAGGAAATTTAGTAAAAGTGGAATTTTATGATGTCTGAATCAGGATTTTCATGATTAAATGTCTGAACTGTGATAAACGAATGATTTATATGATTTACCAATGATTTGTAGTTTTAATTTTATTGCCTAAAAGTATTAAGGAATGATTTTTTTTAGACTTTAGTCACATCGTAGATATTTTTTGAGTTGAGAGTTGATTTTTATTTTTTATTTGGTTCATCAAAACAAAATCTGGGGAAATTGGCTTCCCTATATTTTAAAACTATTTTTATAGTAATTATTCTCCCTTAATTCTTCAATTTTTGACCAAGATTACACAGATTTTTTATGATTCAAGATGATTAGTATTTCTTAGAGATTCAATTTTTTCTATACTTAGATTTGTTATTTCATTGATAGTTTGGTTATCAAAATTCTTTTTTATCATATTTATAGCAGTTATTTCTATACCATCAATTTTACCTTTATCAATAAGGTCTTGTTTCTCTTTTATTATTGCAGTTAAAAGCATAGAATTTATCTCTTCTTTTGTTCTATATAATTCTTCTAAAGCCTTATAATCTATTATATCAACTTTTTCATCTTCAGAATTATAATGTGATTCTGTTACAAATAACTTTGTAAATAGGTTTAGTTAAGTTAAGCAATTATTCCCTTTCACGCTTCACGAATGCCTACTGAGCCTATCGAAGTATCACGCTTCACGAATTACGATTCACGCTTCACGAATTTCTCACTATCTTCTCACTTTTCACTAAAATTGCTATAATAAATTAAAATAATATAATAAAAAAATCAATGATTATCTCTATATATTCTAATAAAGAACTAAATAATAATAATTTTAATTATTTACTAAAATCTTGCCAAAAATACCATTTAGAATTAGTAGTTAAAAATTTAATTAATAAAGAAAACAATAATTTATTATTATTTGAAGATGATTTAGAAAAAAATTATTATAATACTATAATCATTAATAAATTAGATAAATATGCTATTTTTAAAAAAGCTTTTAGAAATATAACTATTTTTGATGAATTAAAAGATAATTTAACTTTTGATGATATAAGGGCTTTAAACTTATTTGACTATATACTTATAAATGAAAAAAATAAAAAAGATTTTTTAGTTAAAAACTTTATTGATGAGAAAAAAATATATTTAATTGATGATATTGATTTTATTTTAGAAGAAACAATAAAAAACTTTAAAATTAATCTTGAAATAATAGAAACAATAAAAAATAAAAAATTTTCTTATTATAAAGACTTAATAAGTTTTAAAAATGAATATAATTCATTAAAAGAAACTGACATTTATAAAAAAATAGAGTTTATTTTATCTCAAGCAGAAGAAATTTCAGATTTTATTTTTTTTGATGCAATTAACAAAATAGAAATTACTAATTTTTTAGATTTTATAAAAAAAGAAACTGAATTTAATACCTCCTACGGGGTATCAACCCCGCAGGAGGAAGGGAGCGGGGGCTATTCCCCCGTACCCCATGAAACCCCAGAGCAGAGCTCTGAAGTATTCTCTAATAAGAATAAAAAAATATTTATAACTTTTTACTTAGAAGAAAAAACTAATATTGAAGCTGAATTTTTAAAAACTATAAAAAAGAATTTTTATATACTTCAAGAAAAAACTTTATTCTCTACATCATTAAAATTAGATGGTTTTAAATTATTAGTTTTTAGTAAAGAAAAACAAAGTATTTCTAAAAAATTTATTACTTGGGAAGGAAATCAATTTTTATATAATAGTTTATCAGTAATTAATAGAGAATTAGAAGTAAAAATAATTGAAAGTAATAAATATAACCTTAGTATTATAAATACAGATACTTATCAAGAAATAAAAGCCCATAATTATAAATTTTATGATGAACTAAAAAAAAGAGTTGCTAAAGTAAATCTTTTTTATGATGATTTTTATATCAGAAATTGTTTACCAGAAAATTTACCCTTTCCAGAAAACGGCTATTATATTTTAATTTTCCCTTGGGAAACAGGAAAAATACCAGAAAATATTATTACACATATAAACTTATATGTTGATCGTGTTTGGTGTATCAGTGAACATGTAAAAAATATGCTAATAGCTCAAAAAATTATTCCTTCAAAATTAGCTATTATTCCTTGTGGATTAAATAGTGAATTATATAATACAAAATATTTATTAAAATCAAATATAGCCCAAGAAAAAAAAGCTTATAAAATAGAAAATATTTTAAAAGAAAAAAAGGCTAAAAAATTTAAGTTTATTTTTGTTGGTGGAATTTTATACAGAAAAGGGATTGATATATTAATTCAAGCATATATTGAAGAGTTTAAAAATAATGAAGAAGTTAGCCTTATTATAAAAAGTTTTGGAAATAACTCTTATTATAAAGCAGAATCTTTAATAAATTCTATTAATAGTAAAATTGATAAAAAAAACTTACCCGATATCATACTTATAGATGAAAATTTAACCGTAGAAGAAATAGCTTTTTTATATCAAAATTGCGATTGTTACGTTCAACCTTACAGAGCTGAAGGTTTTTGTATGCCTTTAGCAGAGGCTGTAGCTTGTGGCTTAAATATTATTACTACAGGTTTTGGACCAGCAAAGGAATTTTGTCCTCCAGAAACAACTTTATTTTTAGATTATACAGAAATAGAAGATTACGCTGAAGTTGATAAAAATGATTTAAAAAATAAAATGAGAAAAGTTTTTGAAAGTGAAAAAAATCAAGCTTTATTATTAGAAAGCAGTAATACTATTTTAAAAAATTATAGTTGGGAAAATATTTTAAAGTTAATAGAAAAAGATTTTGAAATAATAATAAAAAAGCCTATTTATAGAAATAATTTAGAATTAATAAAAAATAATTTAGCTATTGAACTAAATAATTATATAAAAAGTAACATAGATTTTAATACTAATCAATTTAATGATATTTTATTAGAATTAGAATTTTTAGCAAAATTAGACTCTAATTATTTTAATATTTTAGGTGATAGCTATTTCTATAAAAAAGATTATGATAAAGCTATAGAATATTATTTAAATATAGAAGAAAAAAATACTGATATCTTAGAAAAACTAAATTTTATTGCTAGTATATGAGGCAAAAAATCTTTCTTGATAAATATTATATGCGACTAATTCAGTTTTTAACCAGTCTAATCTTAAATCTAAAAGCTCTTCTGGTGTAAGTTTAAAAGCTATTTTTTGCTTATTTAATAAATAAACTAAATTATGTAAAATAATGCTTACATTCAATGAAATATTAAAATCAAAATTATCATTTATTTTTTTTATAAAAACTAACTCATCTGAAGGAATAAAATTCTCAATTTCATTATTATTATCAGAAAAAACTAAAGCAATTTTTTGTTTTAAATCTAAATCATCCATGGAAGTAATTGGTATATTAAAGTTAGTTACAGATAAATTTTTTTCTAAAAAATGAACTATTTTATATCCTTTTTCCTTTAAATAAGTTATACAATCTACTTGCTCACTTTTTCTAATCTCATTATATTTTATTATTTTTATCCATTTAAAAGAGCCTCTAGATACTTTTTTATTAACTAAATATTTTTCTTTATTTTCTATAATATGTATAGAATTTATGCTAAAACATTCACATGTTCTTATAATAGCACTAATGTCTTTAGGGTCTTTTAATCTATCTAATACAACTGTAATATGTTCTGTTTTATTACTAGAAACATCAAAAATTTTATTTTTCCTTGCTTCTGTAAGATGATTATTTACTAAATAATCTAGAAAAGCTTCATTCATAAAACCATTATAAGCTAAAAATATTTTGTCTTGGGCATTATATCAATTTTAATATTATTATATTAGACTTTTTTTTAATTTTTAATCTTATAGAATTCATCGAAGTTCTGCTTCTGAATTATTAGGAATTTATTAACTTTTTAATTCTAACGATTCACGATTCACGATTCACGAGTGACTACTTATTTCTATACTTCTAACTTTTAACTTTATAAACTCTTATATTTTTTATTACCTTTATTTAGCTTAATAAAATAATGTGAGTTTTTAACTAGAAAATTTTTTAGAATTAAATTAAAATAGAGTGTATTGTTGAAATATTGTTGTAAAGTTTTGGGTATCCAATATAAATGAATGACAGACCACCAGAATATATGGTGTTTGAGGGAGAGTCTGGGGATAACTTTGTTATACCTAGTATCATCCAATTTTTAGCATTGTTAAATAAAAGTGGAAAGCTTTCTTTTTCTGTTTTCGAAAAAACGTCTGCTTATATGTATGTATATGATGGAAATTTAACTCATACAGAATTAAATAGATTAGGTGGAGTAGATGTTGTTTCTCATATGTTTTGCTGGAACTATGGAAATGGTAAATTTAGTTTTAGAAGCGATTATACTGGAGATAAAATTTTATATAAATCATTAGGAAAATTAGTACCGCAACAAATATTAATGAGAGTTATGCAAAGAAATGATGAATGTGCTTTTAAAAAAGATATACATTCAAAATTTTCTTCAGTAAATTGTCCTGTAGCTCTAAATGAAAGTAAAATAAATCAAAAAGATAGACAAGATCCTATAAAAGGTAGAATGATTGAAAGATTAGAAAGAAATCAAAAAGTAACCTTATCAGATTTGATAACTGATGTACATGAAGGTGAAGTAGAATCTTGTAGAGCTTTTCATGAGCTTTTAAGGGCGGGTATTGTAGTTAATTCAGAAGGTTGGGATAAACCATTACCATCTAAATATTTATTAGATGTTTTAAATATTATTTCTAAATTTACTGATCAAAATATAGCTTTAAAATTTTTAGCTGATAAAAAACATCTTTTAGAATTAGAAAGTGATGATGAAGTAACTATAAGAAAATTAAAAAAACTAGCTGTAGAAGCAAAAGAAGATTTTACAAAATTACTTCCACAGGCTGCTCAAAGATGGGTAGAAATGCGTGATGCAATAACTGAATATATAAATGGAATTTAAGCTTATGAGAAAAATAGTTTCACATCCAGATATTTTACACGGTAAACCTTATTTTGCAGGAACTAATGTTACTGTAGCTTCTATTTTAGATAAAATTGCCAAAGGCGCTTCTATAAAAAGAATCTCAGAACAATTACCTCAATTAAGTCAAGAAGACATTGTAGCAGGAATAAAATTTGCACACGATTTATGTAATGTCCCACTAAAAAAGGAAGATTGATGGAAGATTTAATTAAAAATATCCATAAAAGTGATATTTTTGGCGTTTTTATAGAAACTGGTTGCGGTTTAGCACTAACACAAGAACTATTAAGTATATCAGGAGCATCTAATACTGTTTACTACACTCAATCCCCTTATTCTAAAACTTTTTTTGAATCCGAATATAATCTAAAAAATAAAAATACCAGAAGTGTTAGCCCAGAATATTTAAAAAGTATTTTAGAAACAGAAAAAATATTAAAATTATTTGAAAATAATACTATAAACACTTTATACGCTTCATCTTTTCAAATTGGAGAAAAAAATGATAAATCTACACACGGTTGGATACTTATTAAATATAAAGGTACACTAAAATATTATCATATTTCTATTCATGAATCTTTAACTAGAAAAGAATATATCCATAAAATAAGTGAAAATGCTATTAAACTTTTAGAATCAAAAAATGAAATTATTCCTACATCTTGTAATGTAGATATAGTTTTAAATGAAGATTTAACTTTTAATAAAAAAGATACCCTAGAATTTATTTCTAATTTGGAAAGTACAGAACAATTTACTGTTTTTTATAAAAATAAAATAGATCGCTTAGAATCAATAACAAGAGATATAGAGCAATTAATAGTTTTTAAAGGTAGTTTTAATCCTGTTCAAAAAGCTCATGAATATATTATTAATAGAAGCTTAGAAAATTATAATACAAAAGCTGTTTTTATGATTTCATTAAATGTTTTTCAAAAAGGAAAACAAAATACAGATTCTATTTTAAAAAGGATTGAATTATTAAATGAATTAGATTTACCTGTTGTTATTTGTAATAAGCCTTTTTTTAAAGATAATATAAACTACCTTAGAAATAAATTTGATAAAAAAATAATATTATCTATGGGCTTAGATACTTTTAATAGATTAATGGATGATTATAAAGAAAACAACAATTATAATATTGTTAATTTTAGAAATGATTTTGAAAATGTAGAATTCTTTTGCTTTAATAGAGATAAATACCAAATAAATGAAGTTTTTTTAGAACAAAAAGATATTTTAAATTTTGAAAATACTAATTATATGGAAGTTAGCTCTACTATTGTAAGAGAATTATTAGAAAATAAAAACTATGCGGAAATAAAAAATATAGTTCCAGAAAGAGCTTATAAACTTCTTATAGAACAAGCTACAAGCTCTTAATATTATTTTTAGTATTTATGTCCTTCTATTTCTTGCCAAAACCTAGATACTACTGTTTTATATCTTTTACCAAACCTATTTCTATGAATAGCTCTAGAAATAAGTAAATGCTTTTTAGCTCTAGTCATAGCTACATAACACAAACGTCTTTCTTCTGTATCATCACCTATTTCTAAAGATTTTTTATGGGGTAAAATTTCTTCTTCCATTCCAATAATAAAAACTACATCAAATTCCATACCTTTAGAATTATGTATAGTCATTAATTGAACAGCTTGTTTTTTATTTTTATTTTCTTTCTTTTTTATCTCTTGTTTTTCAATTTCTTTAAAAAAATCATTTACACTTTCACAATTCCATTTTACAGCTTTTTCATAAATTATCTCTAAATTATTTATAGCATTAAGAGCTGATTCAGTACCTTTTATTTCTAATTTTCTTAAATATCCTGAAGATTCTAAAACATAATTTATCAAATCTGGGAATTTCATTGTTTTACTTACATTTTGCCAATGCATAACATTGTTAATTAATCTATCTAAAATCATTCTTTGTCCAGGGTGAATATTCATACTTAATGCTGATATGCAAGCATTTATTAAAGAAATTTCATTATTTCTAGCATAAGAACGAATTAAATCAGAATTTTGAACAGTAATACCAAAAGCTCTAAAACCTCTTTCAAAACCTTCATCTAATAATTCTGGCGAACCATCAGCTAATTTTAAGAAACCAAATAAATCTTGTACTTCTGGTAAATCATAAAAGCTACCATTTTTATGTATAGTATAAGGAATATTAAAACCTATTAAATCTTCTTCTAAATAATTAGCCTGAGAGTGATTTCTATATAAAATAGCTATTTCATCTGGTTTTATACCTTGAAATAAAAAACCTCTAATTTTTTTGGCTACATTAAAACTTTCTTCCTGAATATCATCAAATGGAGCTAAAACTACAGAATCTTTAATATTTCTATTCATAGCTTTTACATTTTTTGCTATCTGAGATTTATTGAATTTAATTAATGTATTGGAATAATCTATTATATCTGGGGTACAACGATAATTTTCTTCCATTTTTATAATCTGAGTATTAGGATATTCTTTTGAAAAATTAAGTATAATATCTACATCAGAACCTCTAAATTGATAAATACTTTGATAATCATCACCAACTACAAAAAGGTTATTTTCTGGAAAAGCAATCATTTTAGTAATATCATATTGAACTTTATTTACGTCTTGAAACTCATCTACTAATACATATTTGTATTTAGCTTGTATTTTTTCTCTTGCTTCTTTATTTTCATTAAGTACTTTTCTTGTAAGCATTAAAATATCATCAAAATCTATAAGATTATTTTCCAAAAAGTATCTTTGATATTTTTTATAAATTTGAATCAAATTTACGTATTCATCATGGTTTAATCCTTTTACTACTTTAGTTCCATCATGATATAATCTTTCTAATTCTTCAGGATAAATACCATTATTTTTAATTTGACCTATAAAAGTTGTAGTTTCATCTAAGTTTAAGCTAGAACCTGATTCATTTATAATATTAGTTAAAATAATTTTTTGTCTATTATCCAAACAAATAGAAGGATTTTTTTCTGAAGAATATCCTAAATAGCCATAATAAGGTGATAATAAATCTAAAAATAAAGAGTGATAAGTACCAATAGATAAAGCTTCTACTGTTTTTTTATTTGTAATTAATTTTTTTAATCTACTAACCATTTCAGTTGCCGCTTTTTTGGTAAAAGTTACAGCCAAAATAGATTCAGGTTTTATTCCCTGATTAATCATATAAGCAATTCTTCTAGTCAAAACAGTAGTTTTACCACTACCTGCACCTGCAACAGTTTGCACTGTACCTTTTATGGTTGTTACAGCCTTTTCTTGTTCGTGGTTTAATCCTTCTAAAAGAGGATCAGTTAAAAATAATTGCATTAAATACCCTTCTAATTAAATTTACCCATATTTTTTATAGATTATCACATCTTTATTATTAAAAATATTATTTTGAAAAAAAAATATAAGCTATAAATTTATATTTTATTACGTTGTTCTATTTCTAAAGCTTTCCAATAAAAGGTTTCAAAAGCTTCTTTTTTATATTTTGCTTTCATAGCACACAAAACATCTAATAAACTCAAACTAACCCATTCCCATAGCATGGTAGCAAAATTATATTTATACATTGGTTTAGAAATTTCTTTCCTTAAGATTTTTACTTCATTTTCAGAAATTCCATTTTCAGCTAAAATTTTTAAAGTTCTTAATTCCTCTTCTTTAGTAAAACTAGTATCTAAAAAAGGTTCTGTTATAAAATCCCAATTTATCTTTCTTGTAGCTTTTTTTATATGATTATTTTCAACAAAAATTTCCATTTCTTTTTGCTTTTCTTTAGAAATAAAAATTAAATCATTTTTATACTTTAAGGTAATAGGAAAAGTATCTAAATAAATTTCTTCTATTTCTGAAAATAAAATGATTTTATTGGGATAAACTTTTGAAGGTTCAAACAAATAATCTTTTACTATTATTTCTTTTTCTTTTATTTCAAATTTTCCAATCATTTTTTTCCTTTTGTCAGAATCAGGATTTTCAGGATTAAAAGATTAACAGGATTATTATAGCACTTTTAACATTATTAAAAAATAAGTTAATCCAACCAGTTAAAATATTTAATTTCTTCATAATAATTTAAATTAAGTGGAAGCTTAATGTTTTTATTATTTTTTATTGACCATATAGTAATATACACATCTTTTCTTTTTTTTAGATACTCATCTCTATTTTCTAGTGACTTTCTAAAATCTTCTGTATTTTTTTCTAGTAAACCTTTATCATATATAACAAAATCATTATTTTTACTAAAAGAAAAATTACTTTGCCCTAATGTATTTTCCATTAATAACTGTTTTTTATCATTTTTTAAATCATATAAAAATATATTAAACTTATCAGGTTTAGATTTATAAATACTACTATCATCAGGATTGCTATAATTATATTCTTTACTAACATTTTCCAAAATACTTTTACTTTCATCTGTTTCTTTTTCATAAATAACAAAATCTTTATTTTTTGAGAAATAACAATAAGGATGAATATAGTTATTTACAGATTGACAATTTTCTCTAAAATTAGAAATTTCAAAATTAAAATTAGAAATAATATCAATACCATAATAAAAAAGACTACTTTCATAATCAATATAAAAAAAAGACTCATCTTTATTAATCAATTCTTCTTTGTTAGTTTCAATATTATACTTATATAAATTAGATGTATAACCTATATATTTTGTATATATTAGAGTGTTTTTAATCCATTCTATTTGCCTAGTAATACCAGTATAAATTTGTTTGTCTATTTTATTATTTAAATCTCTAATTATTACTCCATTATTAGGATAAGCTAAATATTTACCATTAAGACTTATTTCAGGATTAGAATCATCGCTAATAATTTTTAACAAATACTTATCTTTTTTATCTTCATTTTTATCAAAAAAAATAATATTATTTTTAGATGTATAAAATAGTGGTTTACCAGTTAATTTATTTAATGTTTTATAGACTAACTCATTATTTAAATCATAATAATTAATTGTATTGATTTCAACCTCTTCATTACTTTCATTTATGAAAAAATATTTATTATTTCTAGTAAAAAAAATTTTATCTTTATTTATTGAAATGGCAAAAATATCTTTATAATTATTGTATTTTGGGAAAATAAAATCTTTTTTAATATTATCATTTATATTTAGTACTCTTAAGATTTGATTTTTTTCTGTATATTTTATAAGAACAATTCTATTATTAGATATAAAAGAATAAAATATAAATTTATTTTCTGAAGATGAAAAATAATCAAATGTTTCATTTAAAATGCTATTTTTCAATATTTTTCCATTTTTATCAAAAATAAATATATTATTTGAAGTAACAACATATAAACTCTGAGGCAAATTTATTACTTCATTATTATAATTAAATGAAGGATTTAGACTAGGAGTTATAGAAGAACTTGTTGTTAAATTATTTTTTATATTTTTTTCAGAGCTATTTTTTATATTAGATATATTTTTAATTTCATTACAAGAAAAAAACCCTAGAATTAAAATTAAAGTTAGAAATTTAATATTTTTCATTTTTTATCCTTTTTTGGTAGTTCCCATTTTTATGAGAATAATTTCAGGATTTTTAGAATTTAAAAATGAGCAGGATTTAAAACCTAGAAAATAATAATCCTGTAAATCATAAAATCTTGTAAATCCTGATTCTGACATATTAATTATAATTACCAACTCAAATTTATTTCATTTTTAGAACTATTTTTTACAGATTTTATTCCCCATTCTGGTGTCCATGCACCTAAAACATCAATTATTTTTTTATTATTTGTTCCATCTGCATTTATTGTATAAATATAGCCACCAATATTTACATTTATACTTTGATACGCTATTTTATTTTCTAAAGCAGACCATGAATAATAACCTACTCCATAAGAATTTGTTGTATCTGGATTTGTAGTTATTTTTTGAAAACCTGTTCCATCTACATTCATAATACATAATTCTCTTCCTGTTGGATATTGTACTGTAAAAGCTATTTTAGAACCATCAGAGGATATTTTAATTTCTCCTAAATAATTAGACCAATCTAAAGCTATTACTGGTACAGTTCTTGACATATTAGTTAATTGTTTTTTATCTGTTCCATCTATTTTTGCACTATACAAATCTCCATCAAAAATATAGATAACTCTTGTTCCATCTTTTGTAAAAATAGGATTAGATGAATAAGTTCCTGTATTAGAACCGTAGCCATTATTTGTTATTGTTGTATTATTTGTTCCATCTGTGTTTATTACATAAATTTCAGTATCAAATCTTCCTGTATCAAGTTCATAAACTAATTTACTATCATCTTCAGACCAATTAAAAAATAATGTATTTCCATAATAATTAAAGTTATTTGCTTTTTTTTCTAAGCCTGTTTCTAAATCTAATATATATATTGCTGAAAAAGCATGACCATTTGTATTATCATTATCACTTATATATGCTAGTTTTTTACCATCATGGCTAAATCTTATTGAATTATAAAAATAATGACTTGTAGAAAGTTTTGTATTATAAAATCTTTTTGATTTTTGAAGAGGCAAGTTTCCTTGACTATCTAAATCATAAACAACTAAACTATTATGTGCATTAGAAAAAGCTGCTACTTGTGTTTTAAATTTATTTATTGTCCAACCCATTACGTTATCATTTGCTTTTGTTATAGGATCTATTGCTAAATCATCTACAAATGTTCCATCTGGAGTTATCATTTTTAAAGCAAAATAACCATTTGTATTGTTTGTATAGTATAAAATATTATCTATATTTGTATTTATTTTTGTTTGAATTACAGCTGTTTTTAAAGTATCATGTATTGTAGAAAAAGCAAAAGTGTTACCTGTTATTGTATTTAAAGTATTTTGAATTTTAATTCTTACATCTTCTGTTAAAGTATTATTTTGAAAAAATGCAGGGTCTAAAGTAAAATCTGCATAATTTTGAACTATTTCTAAAAGTGTATAACTTTTTCCATTTAATGTTATTTGGATTTTTGATAATTCTTCTTTTATTTGTTCACTTATTGGTTGAGGCGGTTCTTCTACAGATGATATTGAAAAAGGTTTTCCAAATCTATCCTCAAAAATACTTTTACCATTAACTTGTACGAAATTTTTATCATTAACAAGTTTTATAAACCTTTTTAAAAACTCATAAGCATTAACACATCCTGCTGTTGTTCTATTATCAGTTATTACTCCTGTAAAAGCATTGTTTGCAGTTATTCTAATTAAATCTCTCATAGTTAATGGATGTAATGGACCTGGTTCAGGTGCAATTGTATAAGCTAGTGAAATTATTGATGCTATCATAGGTGAACTAAATGAAGTACCTTGAACAATTGCATAATCTTTAGGAGTAGGAATTGGATTATTATTTGAACCATAAGAAGTCGTATAAATATTATCTGCAGGTGCTGATATATCTATCCCATGTCCTGTATCTGGGGAATAATCGTAGCTACTCTCACTTATTCCAAAATTTGTTTTTCCATAATTGTAATATTTATTATTTTTTAATAAATTTTTTCCATCACTAGTTAGACCTCCTACTATTATAGAACCTGTATCAGGCATAGGAAATGTTTCTGAAACTCCTGTTCTGGTATCACAAATATCTCGATTAGTAGAGCTTGTGCAATTAACTGTTATCTTACTTATATCTGTATCAAGAGAATTACCTGCTGGTACTATTACTGTTGAGCCATTACTTACTGCATCTACTATTGCACTTCTTATAGAAAAATCTGATTGTTCTGTTGTTTTTGTTTGGTTATTCAGTTCTATAAGTATAACTTTTGCACCATTTTTATTTGCATATTCTATAGAATTTTCTACTGCACTCCCTAAAGAAAATATTTGTCTTTCTTCTTTTGCTGGTAAACCATAACCACCTTCATTGCATTTTACATTTCTTTCTAAAACTGGTTTTTTATTAGACAATAAATCTTTACATTGACTATCAACAGCTCTAAAATAATCTATATTTACTCCATAAGCAATCCCAGCTAGACCTTTTCCATTATTCTCTGTCGCTGAAGTTATTCCTATAACTTTTGTATCATGTGTTGCGGAAAACCCAATATTATTATTATTTCCATAATCATAAACATTTATTTTAATATCATCTAAATCTTCATGTGTAACTCCATTTGTTAAATTTTTATGAAAAATTCCACCTCCGATTATTGCTATCTTATTATCATTTCTTGTATTTTCTGGAAAAGACTTTAAATTTCCTCCTCTTATATCTTTATTAGTTTGAAAACTTATGTCATTTAAAAGAGACCAAGCTCCCTTTTCTAATCCTTTATCCATAACTTTTATTGTTTGTAGCCAATATGCATCAGGAATAATACCTTGTAAAGCTGGATCCGTAGGAGTATAGTTATCAATCGGTACAGAAGAATAAAATTCAGGCTGAGCTTCTTCTATAAAAGGTAGTTTTTTTAATTCATCTCTCATTTGCCATATATCAGTATTTTCATTCACCTTTAATGTAAAAAATAAGTTCAAATTTGGAACATCTTTTTTTAAGTTCATTTCTGCCTTAATCTCTCTTGCATCAAGCTCTTCTGGTGTATCAATAAAATTTTTAGAAATTTGTGAAACTTTATATAATTTGAATATGTTTTTTAATGAGCTAAAATTACTACCTGTTAAATCTATTATTTCATTATTTACTAATCTTGTTTTTAAACCTTCTGTAAATTTTATTTTTATTATACCTTTTTGATAAAGCATTTTTCTTGTATTTTCATCATCAGAAATAATACTATGAACAGCTTTAGGTAAATTAAAAGCTTTCAAAAAACCATCAATGCTAATATCAAGTGCAAATTTATCTCTTTCATCTTTTACTCTTACTTCTAGGCTATTTACACCTTCTTTTATACTTGGTAATCCTACACTTAAGGCATCTGTTTTTTTATTAAAAAAGTTGCTAATCAATAACTCACAACTTGGTTTATTTTTATCATGTTCATCATGTTTTATTTTAAATTTTTTATCATCATCTTTTTTTCCAGAATCTTTTCCATCTCTATCATCACTATCATCTTTACATAGCTTTTTCTTGATTTTATTAATATCATCTGTATTATCTATATCTTCATCATGATTAAAAATAACTTGAGTCCCATTAATAAAAACTTCTAAATTACCAACTCTTTCACCTCCACCAGCTCCATTGGTAATATTTAAGATAAAACTTCTTTTTAAATCATCTTGAGAAGCATTAAAAGTAAAAACTCTTTTTTTATTATCATCTTTCTCTCGCTCTTTTCCTTTTTGCTTATTTATTCTAGTTACAGGTAAAAAATTCTTTTTTATTTCATTAGGGTTAGTAGTACTTTTTATATTGAATTTACCCACCGCAACATTTCTTAATGTACCTCCTGTTGTAGAATTATTATTTGTAAAAATATTACAAGAAACAATAAAACAAGAAACTGTAATCCAAGCTACTGATTTTTTTAACATTTAAAAACTCCTTTATCGTAAACCGTGAGTCGTGAATCGTGAATTGACAAAATATTTGATTATTTTTACTTTTTTTACTAAAAATTAATTCAGAACGAGCAATTCATAATAATAAAATTTATTAACTCAATTATAAAATTATATTTATAATAAGAAAATAAATCAAAGTCTATTTTGAATTAAAAAAAGCTATTTTTATATAATCTTCATAACTATTCTTTTTTTTATTTATAAAAAACTCACTTTTTTATATTTCTTTCTAAAAAGAAATTTTCTAATGAACTATTTTTTTTATATTTTTCATGTTTGCTTATAAGTCACTAAATTTATTAATTTATACTTATATTTTAATTGTAGCCATATTTTAATACCTTATACATATAGTGTTTTTATATAAAAATAGATTAAAAATTTAAATTTATTGAGATTATAAAAGATTTTTTTATTTTATGTGTCGAATGTATTCTACTAAATTATAATTAAAAATAGTAATAAAATAATGAAACAGAGTATAATTAAATTAAGTTGTTAGTTATGATAAAAAATAACTAAAAGAGACGCCTCAACTTTATCAGGCTAAATGAAAAAGAATGTAGGAAGTCAATTAATTTTTATTTATCAATTGTAAGGTAAAAATATTATGAAAAAAAATAAATTATTAAAAAATATCCTTGTTGGAATATTCACTTCCAGCTTAATTTTATCAACTATAACTTCATGTAATGATAATAAATCTAATAGTAACAAATTAGAACTTTGGACTATGCAATTAAAGCCCACTTTTAATGATTATATGAATGGTGTTATAGCAGATTATAAAAAAGAAAACCCTAAATTAGATGTAGAATGGGTTGATTTACCATCTAAAGAAATAGAACAAAAAACCTTAACTAGTATCGCAGGAGGTAAAGCACCTGATGTAGTTAATTTAAACCCTAATTTTTCTTCTAAAATGGCAGAAGAAGGAGCTTTATCAGATTTAGAACCTTTAGTAAAAGATGAAGTAAAAAAATCTTATTTACCAAATATTTGGAGTTCTTCTTCAATTAGTGGTAAAACTTATGGTTTTCCTTGGTATTTATCTACAGCTTTGACTATTTATAACAAAGATTTATTTAAAAAAGCTGGGTTAGATGAAAATAAAGCTCCAAATAGTTTTTCTGATTTAGAAGAAATTGGTAAAAAAATAAAAGAAAAAACAGGTAAATATGTATTTTTACCAAACTTTGGTGATTCAGGTAAATTTTTAGAATATATGGTTCAAGAAGGAATACCTTTATTATCTGATGATAAAAAGAAAGCTGTTTTTTCAACACCTGAAGCAGAAAAATTTATAGATTATTGGATTAAATTAGCTAAAGATGGAATTATACCTAAAGATTGTATTACACAAGGCCATAGAGAAGCTATAGATAAGTTTCAAGCTGGAGAAACAGCTATGCTAATTTCAGGACCTCAATTTTTAAATATCATAAAACAAAATTCACCTAAATTATATGATAATGTAGGGATTTCTACTCAATTAACAGGCAACTCTAAAAAAATAGGTGTAGGAGTGATGAATTTGGTAATCCCTAATGCGTCTAAAAATAAAGAAGATGCTATAAAATTAGCTCAATTTATTACTAATGGAAAAAATCAATTAGAATTCTGTAAAAAAGTTACTATTTTACCTTCTATTTCAGATACATTAAATGATAGTTATTTTACTAAACTTTCTGAAAAACCTACATTAGAAGAAAATGCTAGAAAAATAAGTTCAGAACAATTAAAAAATGGTACTGTTTTATTACCTTCAGTAAAAAAATGGTCTGAATTATCTAAAATCTTTGATCAACATTTTCAACAAGCTTTTTTAGGTCAATTAAAAACCAAAGAAGCCTTAGATAAAGCACAAGATGAGTGGAATAAGTTATTGCAATAATTCGTGAGTCGTGAATGGGAAATAGTTAGAAGTTAAAAGTTAGAAGTTAGAAGATAAGTATCGTGAGTCGTGAATGGTGAAGCGTGATGCTTCGACAGGCTCATGATTCCTGATTCTTAAAGGGGGTCCAAAAAGGCTTTTTCTATGTCTTTTTTTACGAAATACTAGGATAAAAGCCAGTGTTTTCGTATGGGCGTTATAATTAACACACATTTTTTAGAAACCCCCGTTTTGTGATACCTTCAACCCATATTTTAAATACACAGTTTTTATAAAATTATAAAAAAATAAGGTTAATTTAATTGAAAGTCGGAATAGATTGTAGGTTCTATTCATCAAAACCTACGGGTATAGGTAGATATATTTATGATTTATGCTCTAATTTATTAGATTATAAAGATCTAGAATTAGTTTTATTCATAAATAATGATTCTCCTTTTTTATCCGAAAAAAAATTTGATAAATGCGAAAAAATAATTATAAAAGAAAAAATTTTTAGTATTTTGGGTTTAATTACTCTTGGGAAAAAAATTGATGATGCCGATATAGATTTATTCCATGCTACCTCTTTTATGATTCCTTTTATAAAAGAAAAAAAATATCTTACGACTATTTATGATTTAATTCATATAAACACAGATGAATATGGAATTTTATATAAAATCTATTATGAAATATTTGTAAAAAGAAATTTACTTAAATCAGATGAAATAATAACTATTTCTAAAAATTCTAAAAAAGATATTGAAAATTGGATAAAAAGAAAAGATATTCATAATATTTATTTAGGAGTTGATAAAAAATTTACCCAAGGAGTAGGTATATCAGATTTTTTTTATAAAAATGAATTAGATATTAATAATTATATTCTTTATGTTGGAAATAATAGAAAAACTAAAAATTTAAGAAGATTATTAGAAGCTTATTTTTTTGCACGTTTGGAAGTAGAAAATATACCTCCATTAGTACTTACTTGTGAATCTGATACTTATATAGACGCTTATATACAAGATCATGGGTTAAGTGAAAATATAAAATTTGTAGGTAATATATCAGATAACGATTTAATTTTTTTATATTACTATTCTACTTTTTTTATTTTTCCTTCTTTATACGAAGGTTTTGGATTACCTGTTTTAGAAGCTATGTCTTGTGGAAGTCCTGTTGCTACTTCTATGGTATCTTCTATTCCAGAAATAGGTGGAACCTCTGTAATGTATTTTGATCCTTATAATATTAAAAGTATTAAAGATGTAATAGTAGAAATGGTTCTTAGTTCTGAATTACGAGAAAAATTTTCTTTAAAAGGCTTAGAACAAGCTAAAAAATTTAATTTATCAGAAATGGCAAATCAAACTTATAAAGTTTATGAAAAAGTTTTTAATAAGTAGTTATACGCTATCATTATTAACTGCTCACGATTCACGATACTATATGCTAAAATGACAGTGTTAATTTAATATAATAAAAATATGCTTAATTATTTAATAAAATATGCACTTAAAAATAGATCTTTAGTTTTATTTACTTATATTTTATTTTTTATTTTAGGTATTTTTATAGTTTTAAGATTACCTATAGATGTATTTCCAGATCTAAATAAACCCACTGTAACTATTATGACAGAAGCGAATGGTTTGGCTCCTGAAGATGTAGAAAATTTAGTTACTTTTCCTATAGAAACTATGATGGCAGGAATACCTAATGTAGAAAGAGTTAGATCTCAATCTGGTTCTGGTTTATCTGTAATTTATGTGGAATTTAAATGGGATAGTAATATTTACCTAAATCGTCAATTAGTAACAGAAAAAATAGATGTAGCAAAAGAACAATTACCTAAAAATACCACTCCTGTTGTTACGCCTATTTCTTCTATTATGGGAGAAATAATGCTTATTTCGGTAAAATCAAAAACAGGTAAAACTTCACCTATGGAGTTAAGAGAACTTTCTGAATGGGTAATAAGACCTAAATTATTAAATATCTCTGGAATTTCCCAAGTTACTAATATAGGTGGAGAAGTAAAACAATATCAAATTTTATTTTCTCCAGAAAAATTAACTCAATTTGGAGTAACAGTAGAAGAAATAAAAGATGCTGTACAAAAATCTAACTTAAATAGTACAGGCGGCTTTATTAATAATAAATATCAAGAATATTTGATAAAAAACAATGGTAGATTTAATAATATAGAAGAATTAAAAAAAACTGTAGTTCTATATAGAAGAAATCACCCTATAACTTTAGATGAAATAGCTGAAGTAAAAATAGGTGCAAAAAATAAAAGGGGTGATGGTTCTTATAATGCTTCTCCATCAGTTATTATGGCTATCTCAAAACAGCCTAGTGCAAGTACTATAGATCTAACCAAAAAAATAGATTTATCTATAAATCAATTAAAATACAGCTTATCAAAAGATATAGAAATAAATACTAATTTATTTAGACAAGCTAATTTTATTAACACAGCTATTCATAATGTAATAGAAGCTTTAAGAGATGGTGTTATTATCGTAGTTATATTAATTTTTATCTTTTTACTAAATTTTAGAATAACTTTTATTGTTTTGACTGCAATACCTATATCTTTTATTATTTCATTTTTAGTTTTTAGATATTTTGGTATTTCTATAAATACTATGACTTTAGGTGGTTTATCTTTAGCCATAGGAGAATTAGTTGATGATGCTATTGTTGATATAGAAAATATTTTTAGAAGATTAAAAGAAAATTCTTTTTTAGAAGAACCTAAGCCTATTTTAGATGTAATTTATAATGCTTCTTTAGAAATACGCTCTTCTATTGTTTATGCTACATTTATAGTAATAATAGTTTTTATACCTTTATTTTTCTTATCTGGAATAGAAGGTCGTTTATTAATGCCTTTAGGATTAGCTTATATAGTTAGTTTATTGGCTAGTTTAATTGTATCCTTAACTTTAACTCCTGTTTTAGCTTATTTTTTATTAAAAAAATTTAGTTTTAATACTCATGAAAAAGATTCTTTTTTAGTAGCATTTTTGAAAAAATATGATAAAAAATTATTACAAGTTACCTTGAAAAATCCTAATAAAGTAATAGTAGCTTCATCTGTATTATTTTTGATTTCTTTAACTATTATTCCTTTTTTAGGTAGAGAGTTTTTACCACCTTTTAATGAAGGTACTTTAACTATAAATTTTACTGCAAAACCAGGTATTTCTTTAGAAGAATCTAATAAACTTGGAAGTGTAGCAGAAAAATTACTTTTAGAAGTTCCTGAAGTAATATCAACTGGTAGAAGAACAGGAAGAGCAGAGCTTGATGAGCATGCAGAAGGAGTTCATTATTCTGAAATAGATGTAGATTTAAAAACCTCCAAAAGAAAAAGAAGTGAGATTTTAGATGATATAAGAGAAAAACTTGCTGTACTTAATGGTGTCTCTGTTAATATTGGTCAACCTATTTCTCATAGAATTGATCATTTAATGTCTGGAATAAGAGCTCAGGTAGCTATAAAACTTTTTGGAGATGATTTGGCAACTTTAAGAAGTAAAGGTAATGAAATAAAAGATTTGGTAGAAAAAATAGATGGGACAGCAGATGTTCAGCTTGAAAAACAAGTTTTGATTCCTCAAGTTAATTTTAATGTAAATAGAGAAAAAGCTATGACTTATGGTATAAAACCAGCCGATATTACAGAAACACTTTCTGATTCTTTAAATGGCTTTGTAATTTCTGAAGCTATTGAAGGACAAAAAAGATATGAAGTAATAATTAGATTAAAAGAAGAGCTTAGAAAAAATTTAGACTCTCTAAATGATATTACTATTGCTAATACTAATGGGATACAAATACCTGTTTCTTCTGTAGTAGATATAAATCATTTTTCTGGAGTGAATCAAATTTTAAGAGAAAACTCTAAAAGAAGAATAGTTGTTATGTTAAATGTATCTAATAGAGATTTAGGTTCTGTTGTTACTGATATAAAAGAAAATATAGAAAAAAATATAAAACTACCTCAAGGGTATTTTATAGAGTACGGAGGGCAATTTGAAGCACAACAAGAAGCAACTAAAAATTTAATTATTTTGAGTGTTATTTCTATAGCTTCAATATTTTTTATTTTAATAAAAGCCTTAGGAAATTGGGCTTTTGCTTTGCAAGTAATGATAAATATACCTTTAGCCCTAATAGGTGCCGTTTTTGCTATTTTACTAAGTAGAAATAATTTTTCTGTAGCTACTTTAGTTGGTTTTATTTCTTTAATTGGTATTACATCTCGTAATGGAATAATGATGATTTCTCATTATATTCACTTAATGGAAAAAGAAGGAGAAAGTTTTTCTGAAGAAATGATTATAAGAGGTTCTATCGAAAGGTTAATACCTGTTTTAATGACAGCCTCTACAGCGGGTTTATCTTTAATCCCTTTAGCTATTTCTGTAGGAGAATCTGGAAAAGAAATTTTACAACCTTTAGCAGTAGTAGTATTAGGGGGAATTATTACTTCTACTTTATTAGATCAGATTATAACACCAGCAGTTTTTTATAAATATGGGAAAAAATTTTATGAAAGAAATAACAAAACTTAGTCATATAGCTTTAATTGTAAAAGATTTAGAAAAAATGCTTTCTTTTTATCAAGATTATGCAGAAATGAATGTTATTCATCATAGAATAGATGAAGGAATAAAAGTAGCTTGGTTACAATTAGATAAACCTGATGGTTTAATAATAGTTATGATTGAAGTAAAAAATTCACCTGAAAGTGGTTATCAAAGATTTAATCATTTTGGCTTTGATGCAAATTCAAAAGAAAAAGTAGATGAAATTTCTAAAAAATTAGAAAACACCCCATTTTTAGTACATAAAGCTCAAGATGGTGGAAAAGTTTTGGGGTATTTTTGTATGATAAAAGACCCCGAAGGTAATCAATTAGAATTTGCTTATGGTCAAATGAGAGTTTAACCTTTACCTATTGCTTTTAACCATTCTTCAGTAGGTAAAACCATTTTTCTATTTTTGGTATCAAATAAAGCAAATTTCATTTCCATATCAGAACAAATTTCATCTTTTTCATTGGTTATCCATTGTTTTATCGTACCAATTTTTGAATCATAATCTAAAAGTTGAGTATGTATAGTTATTTTTTCTCTTACTGTTATTTCTTTGATAAATTTTATGTTTATTTGTAATATAACAGGACCTAAACCTGTTTCTTTTATTTTATCTAAACCATATCCACTTTGTGTTACTAGTTCCCATCTTGCTTCTTCATAAATTTGTAAATAAGTAGCATTATTAACATGACCAAAAGTATCTAAATGAAACTCTTTTATAGTTAAATTATAATCAAAAACTTTATTATCCATTTTTTATCCTTTAAAATATTTTGTCTTATTTCAGACTAATATTTTAAATAATAGCGAATAAAATTTATTTTAAATTTTAATTTTCATTTCAAACTTTTATCAAAAATAAACTTACTTGCTCGCTCCACGACACATCATTTAAAACCATTGATAACAGAGGCAAAGAGACTAGTTAGCTTTAAATATTCTTTTGGTCTTAAAAACTTATCAATTATAGTAATAGAGATGCGATTAAGCCCTATTTTGAATATACTTTTTGAATAATATCCTAACTTTTTTCTATACCTAGAATCCTTATGTTTAAACATATTACCTGTAATTAAACACCAACAATATGATAAACTTAATAATGCTATTAATTTATCTATTTTATAACTTTCTTTCATTTTTATATCTTCTAAGTTAAATCCTTTACTTTTTAGGAATAAAAACATTTGTACAATAAAAAAGTTGAACATAACCAGTAAAATTTTCTCCAAATTCAGATATATACTCTTTAGGTAAATCTTCTAAATTTAATTGCAAAAAAAGCTGAAGACTTTCTTTACATTGAGTACATTTTGGCCAAGATTCGTCTTTTAATAATATTGGTTTACCACAAAATTTAGAATCGGTTATTTTTCCTTTTTTAGATTTTGTAATTGGAGTCCAAGTTTTTCTTGCAAAACCTAACTCTGATAATTTAAATTTTATTTTTTCTATATCTTCCATATTACTCCATAATTTAAATTTTATCTATAGTGTTGTGCGAAGTAATTTTATTTTATTTTCCATATTGTTATATAATTTTTACCTTTAACCAAAACATATTTATCATCTGGACTATATTGTATGTTATTTCTGTCAGTTGTATCCAAATCATTATTTTCATTAATTAAATAAGCTATTTGCTTTTTTTCTTTTATTGAATAAATAAATAAACCATTTGAGTTTTGATAGTTCTTACAAAGTTCTTTATATGCGTAAAAATTACATAGTATAAAATTACTGTCTTTTGATGAAAAACAGTCATTACATAAAAAACTACAATTCTTAAAGTCTTTAGTAAAATTAATTATATCTTTTAGATTTTTACTATTATTTATATTTCCATTTAGAATATACTTTCCATTATAACTAAATCTAGGTGAATTATTTATAGTACCAAGGTTGTATATTATATCTTTAGTTATTTTATTGTTTTTTAGATTTCTTAAAACTGTGCCACCTTTACCCATTGTTATAAAATTTTCATTATTTTCTGAACAACAAGAAACATAACTAGGCTCTGCATAATAATCAAAAATCTTTTTAAAAATAGATTGTACTTTTTTTGTTTTAAGATTATATACATATACATCATCAGCTACTCTTAATAAAAAATAGTTACTATCATTACTAAAACTAGAATCCCACATTACAATATCTTTATTTTTAAGGATTTTTTTGTAAGTATTATTTTCCAAATCATAGATCATAAAAAAATATTTGTCTGAATCAATTTCATGAGTTCCAATAAAATAACCTTCATATCCTGCAAATATTATATATCTATAATTTGGTGATATTTGTGGATATTGTATTATGTATCCTTTTTTAATTAATTCTTTTTTATAAGTTTTCCCTGTGGTTATGTTATAAAAAACTAAATTATTATCATTATCTAAAAAAAGTATTGTATTACTATTTTTATAAAAAGAGGCAAGAGTCCCTTTATATCCTTTAAAAGGTATTTTTTTATAAGGATATATTTTCTTAGTATTTGCAAATGAGTCTTTTATATTGAATAAGAAACTAAAAATTATAAAAAATATTATATAGCTTTTTCTCATATTTTATAATATTATTTACAGCCAATACAAATAGCACTAGGGATATTTGCATATCCAGAACTTGCCTCTGGTTTTTCTTCTAATTTACCATTTATAACTTTAAATGTAGCTCCTCCACCATCAAGCATTGCCATTGATACAGCACCAAGGTCTTTTAATGATTTATAGCACTCATAAACACTGGCAAATTCACCATATCTCTTCTCCCCATGACCAACTGTTAAAGTTATTAATTTATTATCTTTTGTTATTCCTATTGCACTTCTTGGTGCTAGTTTTTCATCTAGTTCCTTATAAGGATACTTCTTTATAACTTTGTCTATTATTTGATCTCTAGTTAGTTTTTTATATTCTTCTGGATGAGATTTTTTATAATCATTTATCAAGTTGAATAAAAATTTATCTCTTGTCTTTGGATCTTCAGTTTTAGATATTCTGAAAATATTTAAAATAGTACCAGTATCGTTATTGTTTTTTATGAAGGTATAAAACTCTTCTTTTGTTTTGAAATTATTTTTTTCATTACTAGCTAATAAACCTAAACCACTCATCAAATATTGATATTTAGAATTTGTTTTATCATCTAATTTTCCACCTTTACCTATTTCTAATTTATTGTCTTTTGTTATTCCAAAAAATGCCCTTCCTTCTGATGCAGCCTTATTTCCTTTTAATTCATGAGTAACTATACTATTATTTGATAAATTTTCTCCTTTTATATTTCCCTGTGCTTCTGTTTTCGCTCCAGCTCTAAAGGTTCCATTTATTAATACAATTGGATTTTTATTAGCTATTATTTTTTCTATTGATTCATTTCCTTCTTTATACAAAGTTGAGATTTTTATTTTTTTAGGATCGCTTATTTCTGCTCTTAATGTGGTTTTTGTATCCTTATCTCCAACAAATTTCTCATATGTTAATGATTTTACATCTCCTTTTAATGTTTTTTCACCACCTTTAATTAATTTATATCTTATACCTGTTTCTATTCCAATTGTCTCAGGTATTTTAATTTGTTTTATATTACTTTGACTTATATTGCTTTTTTTTGTGTTTCCTAGTTCAGATGAAAAAATAGATACTCCAAAATTAATACCTTTTGGGCTAAAATTTGCTGTTGCTACTTTTTGTGTACTTGAATTATCTTTTATTTGTTCAGATTCTTTAAGTATTTCTACCTTTTTAGTGTGATTATTTTTTACTGACTGTTCTGATTTATTAATATTATTTTGATTTACTTCTGCCTTATCGTAGTCAAACTTATTAGAATTTAGTCTTACACACATAGTAAATCCCCTTTTTTATAAAAAGCACATTAGAATTATAGATTTAAAAATCAAATACTTTCTTATTATTTTATTTCGCACAACGTTCGTGTACACACGCCGTGTATAAACTCTTTTTTACATTTATATACATGGTATGTGTACAGTGTTGTAGGGTGTTATTTTTTAGTCTTCCTTCTTTTCATTGTCATCTAAATCATCAAATTTTGTTATTCCAAATGTATATTTCAAACTATCTTTTAAAATAGGGTTTAACTCTTTTTTTAATTTTTCAGGATAAAATGAATCAAGATACAAAAAACTTTTATAATCTTGATTAGAAGCATTTGCTAAATCTACTATACAAAAAGTTTCAATAAAATCGTTTTTATTTTTACTATATAAACTAATTTTTACATCTTTAGTACTTAATTTATTCTTTGTTTTAAAACTTTTTATTATTGATATTTTTGGATCGGTATAATCTTTATTATTATATTTTGATATATTAACTGGTCCAAGTATTTGATATCCTATTACTATATTGTTTTTTAATATATAAGTTGCTTTTCCTATAGTTAAGTATTTACTAATAGATATGATATTCTGAGGTAGTTTACTTTCATAACTTATTATATCATAACCCTTTATATTTTTTTTAGTTATAATAAAATCATCCATTTCATAAATTATTAATTTATTAAATATATCTTCTAAATCTTCTTTTTTCATTTTTAAATTTCTAGCAAAATATGCATCTTCTGGTGAAATACATGTAGAATAATTTAAAAATAAATAATCATCTTCTTTATTGGATCTTATACACTCTTTACCTACAGGTGGTCTAAAAGAAGTAAAATTAAAAGATGGCTCTACTTGTTTAATCTCTTCTGAATACCCTTTAGTATTTAGAATCATTAAAAATACTATTCCTAAATATAATTTTCTTTTCATAATTAACTTCTCCTTAAAATTTTTGACCTTTTATTTCCCATTGATTATTTTTTATATCTAACTTTATGTAAAAAGTTGTTGGATTCGCGTTTGGAGTCATTTTTAATGTAATTTTTTCAGAATCTGTTTTACCGTCACACTTAAACTTATTCCAAAGACTTCTTAAATCTAAAGTTACTGCAAAATAAAATAAATTAAGCCTATTATCACCATAAATTCTACTATCATAAGAAGCTATTTCAGGATATATTAAACTACCCATCTCACCTTTTTCACTACCATGTGAAAAAGCAAATGAATTATCATTACCTTGTCCAGAGTCTTTTCTTTGGATTGAATCCCAGCAATCTCCACCTGTTGCACAAGGAGTTTTAGGATCAACAAACTTTGCATCTCCTTCTGATACAGATATCGGTGTATCTCCTTGAAAGTTTTTTGATTTTAAATCTTTATATTCTTCTTTTGATATGGTTTTTGACAAAGGAGCCACTATAAAAGTTAAATCAGGTCCTTTTCTATCATCATATACATCTAAAATTCTATAATCTGAATTACCTTGTGCTATACCATGTAAATTGCCTCGTGGAAATTTAGGTTGCTCTTCAGGTTCACAATAGTTTTTACATAATCCTGTTTGGCTTGTACATACACCTGTACCTTTTATTCCAAAATTTAACAAAGAAAATCCATTATTGCTATTACAATCACAAGTATTATCTTCACCACCACCGAGATCAATATTAACAGGTCTGCATACAAGTTTTCATAAGTGCAATTATATCCTATTGCTATAGTTCCATCTTGGTTATAAACTGGTTCAAATCTATATGCATCATAATCTAAATATGTATTTTCAGGACATCCATTTGATGATATAGCATCATTATTAGCTGTAAAATTTAATAAATCACCACAAGTTCCAAGCTCAGTAAGTTTTGCACTTCCCATAGGAATAATATTTGCTTTTATTTTAAATTTAATTTCATTATTTGCTTTGCTTAATGTTCCAACATTTTCTACTTTATTATTACAAGATAAAATTGTTATTAATCCTAACATTCCTGTTTTTAATAATAATTTTGATTTTCTTTTCTTTATAAAATTTATAAAACTAAAACTTTCTTTTTATCTAGTTTACTAATTGTTTTTTCTGATTTATTATAATATTCCTTTGATTTGAGTATTGTTTTAGTATAAAATACTCATCTCCTAAATGTTTATAATAATATGATAAATCAGATTCAGATAATTTATTATCTTCTAATTCATTCTCTAATATTTTAATATACTTTTGATTGTTCTTCTAATTCATTATAATCACTTCCATTATCATGAATAATTTCTATATCACTAATAACTTTCTCTTTTAATATTCCTTTTGAATCTAAAATCTCATGTATTTTATTTTTATATTTTAAATTTATATTATTTCTAAATAAAAAAGTCTTTATTTGTTCTTTAAATGGATGATATTCATTTGTGTGAATAATTTTAAATTTATATATATCTATTTTTTCTTTATTCCAAATTAACTTTGAAAATAAATTTTTTGAATTTTCAGTTATTCTTTGATCTGCATCTATACTTAAAATCCAATCTCCTGTAGCATAAGATATACATTCATTTCTAGCAATAGAAAAATTATTTTTCAAGTTGTTTCATATAGTTTTACTTTGTCAAATGTTTGGCTATTTCTCTAGTTCTATCTTTTGAACCTGTATCCAATACTATTATTTCATCTACTATATCGTATATAGATTCTAAGCATTCTTGTATATTAGCTTCCTCATCCTTAGCTATATACATCCACTAATTTTCATTTCTATCACCTCAAATTCAAAAATATTATTTTTTATAAAATAATCTAATGGTGTATATAAGACTTTTATTAATACCCTACAACACTTGTACACACGCACTAGTTCGTATATATCTCAATTATAAAAACAAAAAGGTTCATATATACAACCAAAAACGGATAAAAAACGAAGTGCGTATATATTACCCATAAAAAGATTATATATGTTACTATCTATTAATTCAATAAATTTTTATAAAAAACTCTAAAAAAGTCTCTTTTTTTACCCTTGAAAAATACCCCTAAAAAACGACCCTTGAAAATAGGACGTTTGAGTCGGAGGAAAAAATTCTTCACCTACCGGATCATTCCCCCGATTTTATTATTGTACTCAATAACAGGGTCCCACAAAGTGGGAGTTATTTTGCTGGAGTGATTGAAAAAATTTTTCAAATTCAAACTAAAAATTAAAAAATCATTTGCTAAAATTTTTTAATTTCTAATTATTTTTATTTTATACTTTTATATAACGTAGCATATACAAAGTATTTCTACATAAAATTTTTTTACTACTATGTTTGTTTCATTTTTCTTATTAATTAATATTTTTTCTAAAATCATAAAAAAGTATTGAATTATTTATATTTAGGTAAGATACACATTCCTTCTACATATTGGGCATATTGAATTCTTAGCATGACCATGTAGTTCAATTCACAATTTTCACAAAAACCCATTTGAATAAAAGGCTCGCCATTTCCAACGAACCAACTTTTATCATAAAATTCACTATTTGGTTCAGGTATTAAAGAAAATTTCCAGTTACTCCACTTATTGTCATCATCCAATTCTTTGTAAATTTCTCCAATTGCTAATTTAGTTTCATAATTTGACTCATTATATGTAGTATCTTTTCTGTTTGAAATTACTTTCCTAATTATTTGTGTAAATTCTACAATGTTACATTTTTCCAAATATTTAATTATTTCATACTGTTTTTTTCATTCATATTTTTTCTTAATTAGGGATAACTTTTTGCGGATCGTTGTTTCTTTATGCGTTATTTATTTGCTCTGCAAGTCAATTAGTAATCCTTCAACACCACGAATGTAACATAATCTATATATTCCCTGATAATTAACTACTTCATCAACAAGTTCTGAACCTTGTTTAATAAGTCTAGATATTAATTCATCAATGTTTTCTACTTTAAACATAACTCTTAAATAACCTAAAAAATTAACAGGTGCTTTTCGATGATCAGAAATAGTCTCAGGATATATGAATTTAGAGAGTTCGAGACGGCTGTGACCGTCAGGCGTAACCATCATTGCAATTTCTACAGACTGATTTCTAAGCCCTGTTACTCGACCTGACCATTCTCCTTCAATCATTGCTCGTCCTTCAAGTGTCAAACCTATTTCTGTGAAAAAGAAATTGCTTTATCAAGGTTATCGACAACGATTCCAACGTTGTTCATTTCGATTAATTTACTTTTTGTCATATTTATTTATTTCCTTATTTATTTGTGTCTATTGTCCAGTTTTACAATGACCGATAACGTTCGTGTACACACGCCGTGTATAAACTCTTTTTTACATTTATATACATGGTATGTGTACAGTGTTGTAGTGTGTTATTTTTTAGTCTTCCTCCTTTTTCATTATCATCTAAATCATCAAATTTTGTTATTCCAAATGTATATTTCAAACTATCTTTTAAAATAGGGTTTAACTCTTTTTTTAATTTTTCAGGATAAAATGAATCAAGATACAAAAAACTTTTATAATCTTGATTAGAAGCATTTGCTAAATCTACTATACAAAAAGTTTCAATAAAATCGTTTTTATTTTTACTATATAAACTAATTTTTACATCTTTAGTACTTAATTTATTCTTTGTTTTAAAACTTTTTATTATTGATATTTTTGGATCGGTATAATCTTTATTATTATATTTTGATATATTAACTGGTCCAAGTATTTGATATCCTATAACTATATTATTTTTTAATATGTGGTTGCTTTTTTCTATTGAAGGATACTTACCACCAAATATACTGTTTCTTGAAAATTTACTCTCAAAAGTAATAATATCATAACTTTTTATATTTTTTTTAGTTATATTAAAATCGTCCATTTCATAACTTATTAATTTATTAAATATATCTTCTAAATCTTCTCTTTTCATTTTTAAATTTCTAGTAAAATACTCATCCTCTGGTAAAATACAAGTAGAATAATTTAAAAAACAGGTTGGTCTTCCTTATTTGATCTTATACACTCTTTACCTATAGGAGGTTTAAAACCATTAAAATTAAAAGATGGCTCTACTTGTTTATTTTCCTCTGAATACCCTTTAGTATTTAGAATCATTAAAAATACTATTCCTAAATATAATTTTTTTCTCATAATTAACTTCTCTTAAAATTTTTGACCTTTTATTTCCCATTGATTATTTTTTACATCTAACTTTATGTAAAAAGTTGTTGGATTCGCATTTGGAGTCATTTTTATTGTAATTTTTTCAGAATCTGTTTTACCGTCACACTTAAATTTATTCCAAAGGCTTCTTAAATCTAAAGTTACTGCAAAATAAAATAAATTAAGCCTATTATCACCATAAATTCTACTATCATAGAAGCTATTTCAGGATATATTAAACTACCCATTTCACCTTTTTCACTACCATGAGAAAAAGTAAATGAGTTATCATTACCTTGTCCTGAATCTTTTCTTTGTATTGAATCCCAGCAATCTCCACCTGTTGCACAAGGAGTTGTAGGATCAACAAATTTTGCATCTCCTTCTGATACAGATATAGGTGTATCTCCTTGAAAATTTTTAGATATTAAATCTTTATATTCATCAGATTTTTTTATAGTGTTAGATAAAGGAGCCACTATAAAAGTTAAATCAGGTCCTTTTCTATCATCATATACATCTAAAATTCTATAATCTGAATTACCTTGTGCTATACCATGTAAATTGCCTCGTGGAAATTTAGGTTGCTCTTCAGGCTCACAATAGTTTTTACATAATCCTGTTTGGCTTGTACATACACCTGTACCTTTTATTCCAAAATTTAACAAAGAAAATCCATTATTGCTATTACAATCACAAGTATTATCTTCACCACCACCAGGATCAATATTAACAGGTCTGCATACAAGTTTTGCATAAGTGCAATTATATCCTATTGCTATAGTTCCATCTTGGTTATAAACTGGTTCAAATCTATATGCATCATAATCTAAATATGTATTTTCAGGACATCCATTTGATGATATAGCATCATTATTAGCTGTAAAATTTAATAAATCACCACAAGTTCCAAGCTCAGTAAGTTTTGCACTTCCCATAGGAATAATATTTGCTTTTATTTTAAATTTCATTTCATTATTTGCTTTGCTTAATGTTCCAACATTTTCTACTTTATTATTACAAGATAAAATTGTTATTAATCCTAACATTCCTGTTTTTAATAATAATTTTGATTTTCTTTTCTTTATAAAATTTATAAAACTAAAACTTTCTTTTTTATCTAGTTTACTAATTGTTTTTTCTGATTTATTATAATATTCCTTTGATTTAGAGTATTGTTTTAGTATAAAATACTCATCTCCTAAATGTTTATAATAATATGATAAATCAGATTCAGATAATTTATTATCTTCTAATTCATTCTCTAATATTTTAATATACTTTTTTGATTGTTCTTCTAATTCATTATAATCACTTCCATTATCATGAATAATTTCTATATCACTAATAACTTTCTCTTTTAATATTCCTTTTGAATCTAAAATCTCATGTATTTTATTTTTATATTTTAAATTTATATTATTTCTAAATAAAAAAGTCTTTATTTGTTCTTTAAATGGATGATATTCATTTGTGTGAATAATTTTAAATTTATATATATCTATTTTTTCTTTATTCCAAATTAACTTTGAAAATAAATTTTTTGAATTTTCAGTTATTCTTTGATCTGCATCTATACTTAAAATCCAATCTCCTGTAGCATAAGATATACATTCATTTCTAGCAATAGAAAAATTATTTTTCCAAGTTGTTTCATATAGTTTTACTTTGTCAAATGATTTGGCTATTTCTCTAGTTCTATCTTTTGAACCTGTATCCAATACTATTATTTCATCTACTATATCGTATATAGATTCTAAGCATTCTTGTATATTAGCTTCCTCATCCTTAGCTATTATACATCCACTAATTTTCATTTCTATCACCTCAAATTCAAAAAATATTATTTTTTATAAAATAATCTAATGGTGTATATAAGACTTTTATTAATGCCCTACAACACTTGTACACACGCACTAGTTCGTATATATCTCAATTATAAAAACAAAAAGGTTCGTATATACATCTCAAAACCGATAAAAAGCGAAGTGCATATATATTACCCATAAAAAAATTATATATGTTGCTGCCTGTTAATTCAATTATTTTTTTATAAAAAACTCTAAAAAGTTTCTTTTTTTTACCCTTCTAAAATACCACTAAAAAAACGACCCTTGAAAATAGGACGTTTGAGTCGGGGGAAAAAATTCTTCACCTACCGGCTCATTCCCCCGATTTTTATTATTGTACTCAATAACAGAGTCCCACAAAGTGGGAGTTATTTTGCTGGAGTGATTGAAAAAAAATTTTCAACTTCAAACTCAAAAATTAGGCTATAAATTATTTTATTCTTGTGGTATGGCGTATTCATTTACTCTTTTTAGCCTTCTTTTTATTCTCTTCTTGGATTGGTTGTTGCTCTTGTATTATTTTTTCAATTTCTTTTATACTTAAACCTGTAATTTTAGATAAAAACTCATTTGAAGCACCTTCTTTATTTCCATTTAGAACTATTTCAATTTCTCTTTCATTTTTTGCTTTATTTAAAAGAAATCTTTTATAGCTACCAATTGTTTCTTTTTCTTTTACACTTTCCATTTTATCTACCTCTGAATCAAATAATATTTCTAATTTTTTACTTTTAAAACTCAATAATAAATCTAAAAACTCAAAAACTTCTATTATAGTTTCTTTTGAATAATTTTTCTTAGAAAGAATTTTTACCAATTCTAATTTAAAATCAAATTTCTTTTTTTGATTATCTTTCGCTTTTAATGAATAAAGTGTGGTAAGAACAACAAATGCAAAAATATTATATATTAAGCTCTTTACTTAAATCTTTCATAGATAATAATATAGATTTTTTATTTTCTATTAAAGCCTTTTCTTTATCAATCGTATCAAATCTTTCATGTTCTATTTTACTTGCATATTTTAGGACAAAAGAAGAGAAATCTTTATCTTCAGATGTATTATCAGGAGAAACTTTGTTCTTTAAAGCTTCAATTTGTTTATTAATTATTGATATAAAAGGTTTTTCCAATTCTATTGCTTTTACAACAGCATCTTTTAAAATAATTCTTAAATTATTAATATCATTATTAATTTCAGTTATTACTGTTTCTTTAGTGTTTGAGGGCTTAATGTTCTCCAGTAAATTTTTTATATAAGTATCTTTTAAATTTTCAGTATTAGAAATACCTTTATATATTTCTTGTATAGATACATCTATTAAGGAGAAAATTATACTTTGATCTGAAAGGTTTTTTAATCCTATTTCAGCTATTTTAGTTATAATAAGCTTTATTTGATCTATATTTATATTTTTATTGTATAAATATTCTGCATAACTAGAAATATCCTTAGAATATAAATTTTTTCTTGGTTTAAAGTTGGAATCTAAATCTTCAAATTTTTTATTTAAATCTTCTTCAATATTCTTTTTTGAATACTCATTTGTTTTATCTTGAAGTTGAGTCAATAATATTTTTATTAGTGGTTGTTCATAAGTTGGTTTATCTTCTTTTACTTCATTAAAAAACAAGGATAAAGAATAGAAATTTTGTTCTGAAGCTTTAAATTTGTCTTTTCTGTCAGTAAAACCTAGGCAATGTAATATTAAAATTTCAAATAAATCTACAGAAAATCTTTCTGTTAGAAATACAAAACTTGTTGGATTATATGATATTTTTTCAATGACTTTATTTTTAAAAGAATTAATTCCATTTTTTATTTCATCAAAATATATATTTGATTTATTTATTTTAAATGAAGTTAAGAATAAATCTAAAATATCATTACTTATTTGATTATATTTATCATTTGCTATATCTGTAATTATTTTTTCAAATTCAAGTTTAAATTTATTATATAGTTTTTCTCTTATAGAAATGTTTGTTTTTTCTGGTGAAATTAGTGTTGTTATACCTTTTGAGTTTTCTAATCTAATTTCTTCATAATAATTTTCAGATATTTCTTTGAATCCATTTAAAATTAACTCTTCTATTTTATTGGAGAAATATTTATGATCATTAATATCTTTTATAACAGATACTCTCAATTGAGATAATTTCTCTTTAATAGAATTTCTAGAATCTTCTATTAGAGAAATAACTATTTCATTGTCAATAAATCTACTATCATAGCTTGAAAAATCATCTTCATTCTTTTCTATTATATTAGTACATATTTCAGCAACAGATAATATACTATTATCTATTTTTCGTTTTAAAATATTAAATCTATCTGTTTTATAATAATTTATTAATTCTTTTTTTATTTTTTCTATTCCATTATCATCTTTAAAATCTTTTAGTGTATTAACTATTTCAATATTATTTTTTTCATCAATAGGTATGTTTTTTGATACTAAATAGGCCGCAGATGCTCCTATAAAACATCTATTTTTTTCAACAAGTTTATGTACAGATAAAACATCTTCTTTAAAAGTTTTTATAAATTCATTTCTTATTTCTTCAGTTGATTGTTTATCAATTTTATTACCAAAAACAAATAACTTTTCTTTTAGTTTAATTCCATCATTATCAATGTTCTTATGTAATATATCTAAGTGAGTTCCTTTTATATTTGGAGAATCAGACAAACTATTTAGTAGTATTATTGCATCTGCATTTTTTAATCTCTCTAATGTTTGCTCTTTGTGTATTTTAGTTGGTGAGTCAAATCCAGGTACATCATATATTACAGCACTCTTCATATCTTCAAGTTCACTTGATTTTATAGTAATTTTTTTTACAGTTCTTGATACATGGTGATCAGTAATAAAATATTTTACTTCTTTATTAATATTATCTTTGAAAATTAGATTAGATTTGCCTAAAAAATTACTAATTTCTTTTGAACCATTTATTATATCTTCAATATCTTTTATAGTTGTAGCTTGATGGAAATTATAAAGAGCTGGGTTTTCATTTTCTAAAATTTTTTTATAATATTCAAAATCATTTATTTTTAAAGTATCAAAATAAATTCTTTCATAATCTTTAAATTCAATTTCCTTTAAAAGAGATTGAAATATATTATTAAATTCATTTCTTTGATAAAATTCAATAACGGCTTCATTATTATTACCAAATTGTAATTGTGTTGTTGTGAATGTACATCTTCCATAAGCTGATGGGAATATATAATTTGATATTAAACAATTAGCAAAGGAGCTTTTACCTGCTTTTTCTAACCCAACTATAGCAACTTCAAAAATATCTTTTTCCAATTTTTCTAAATAAGCATTATTTTTACTAATTATATTAGAAATTTTTTCAGTGGTTTCTAAATCAATAAAACCACCAATATCAATACTTAGAAACTTATTTAATGTTTGATCAACTTTTTTTAATTTTTTTATATACTCTTCTTTTTCCTTTTTCCAATCTTCTTCATTTATAAACATTTTTCTTTTCTCCAACTAAAACATAATACAATCATCAGGTAATTCATTAAATAACTCTGAATATTTATAATTTATACCTTTTTCAGAAATTATTTCTAATCCTTTTTCACGTTCCCTAGCATTTTTATTTGTTAATAAATCTATTAATTCTTTATCATCTTCTATTTCAAACTTTACTTGATAGTAATACAAATTATCATCCTTAAGATTTTGAAAATTAAATTTCGAATTACTATATTCTCGTTTTAAACTATTAGGTGTTTTATTTTTATCACCATACCAATAAGAAAAAATGGCTCTTGAAAAATCTTTAAAATCTGAATTAAAGACACTTAACTTATTTGTCTCTATATTTTTTCTCACATCAATATATCTATCTCTTGTTATTCTGCAAATAAAGATTATTTGGACATATTTCTTTTTTATATTGTTTTCAATTAATTTAATTTTCTTTTCCAGATGTTTTTTATTATTAGGATTATTTTCTTTATTATTAAATTCTTCATTTTTTTTAATTCTAATATTAGAATCTTCTTCTATAGCTATTAAAAGTGATTCAAATATTTTCTTTAGTTTCTCATTATTTATATTTTTATCTTGAAAAGAAGCATATTGAGATCCTTTATTTATTAAATTTTTATTTTGATATATATTAATATCTAATGAGAAAAGATAGGGGGAAAAAATCTCTTTTTCTGCTTTTACTTCATATTTAATATCATATTCAATGTTTTTAACAACTATAGTAGTATTTCTTTTTTTTAACTTTTTACCAGTCAAAATATTAATTTCATCAAAATCAGAAAATTTTTCATTAAATATTATTTTTTTTAGCTCATCTTCCCAACTCATAACTAATTATCTCTTTGTGTGATTATTAAATCTTTTATTTTTTTATATTGTTCTTTACTTTCTTTATAAATAATATCAATATCAGACCACAACAATTTTTCAGATTCTTCTTGATTTCTTATATCATCTTCTCTTTTTTCTAATATTAATTTTATTTGTTCCATAACTTTTGATATAGAATCTTCATATGAAGATAAAGAAAAACTTAATATATTTATCATATAAGTTCCAATATCTTCCCATAAATCAAGTTCTAATTCATATAAACCATCACTCCAAGTATATTCCATATCTCTAACACTATAAAAGGATACTTTCTTAAATTCTTTATTTTCTAATACAGGAACTTCAATTGGTCTATATTTTGTAACTGTTTTTTGTCTTGTAACAGGTTTCTCTCTTTTTTCTTTACCTATCCAAAGATAGTACCAAACCCTTTCATAATAAACTTCATAGTCAGTATAACTTTCGATTTCTGAATAAGCTTCTTGAATTTCTTTTGTTCCAATTTGAACTTTTCTTTCATTTATTTTCTCATTTCTCAGACTTTCTGTTTTTATTTTATCAATAAAATCTCCCTTATATTCAACTGTATTTAGATTTTTTGAATTTATATCAGGTAATTTAACATGAATATTCATTTCTTTCAAAATATTTTCAAGCTTATCTGAAATATTTTTTTTATGATTAATAACTGAAATATTAATTTCATTTATAAAATCATTAATTCTTTTTTGAAGTTCAAGTTTTAAATGCTCATTCATTGAATTAGATAGACATTCTGTTAATAGATCTAAATGATTATTAATCTCTTGAATGATTAAATAATCTGATTTTGAATCATTTAAAAATTCAAAAATTTTACCTTTATTTATATCATTTTTATTACTAAACAAATTTAGTTGAACTTGATGAAAAGGTGATTTCAAGTCAATAACATTATCTACTTTCCACCTATATTTATTTATTAAATCCAAAGATAAATCATGAAATTCAATTTTCTCTTGAAAAGCAAATGATAAAGGTTTTATAACATCATCTTCAACATTATACATAACTTCTTTTATTATATCTGCAAATTTATCTCCTAGCCCTAAATCTTTTAGAGCTTCTTTGAACTTTTTTCCTTTTATATTGTTACCATCTTCATTTTTCCCAAGAATTTTTTTTATTGCATTATTGGTTTTGTTTTCAAATAAAATTTTCTCATTTTTTATTTCTTTTGATAATACATCAGATAGTTTTTTTAAGTTTTCTTTTGAGTTTTCAATTTCATTTTGAGTATTTATCTTACCAACAGTAATACTATTATCCAATAAATTAAGAAAATTATTAGTTTCATCTATCAATTTATACATTGCAGGATAAAGAATTAATTCTCTTAATGAATTTTCAGTTCTCTCTATTATAGATTTAAAAAGTTTATCTGCTCCACATTCATTAAAACATAAATCATAAAAATCATTAAACAAATCAAAGCTTGGTATTTTTTCTTCCTCTATTAGATCTTCAATATCTCTTATTAAATTTTTATTATTTTTCTTTATTGATGATATTGCATTAGCTTGATCCTTAAAAATAATATTTATAGAATTTTTTATTACATTAAATATATCATTCTTTAATTGTTCTTCTGTAAATTCAATTGAGTTATTATTGAGTAAAATAGCATTTTCATAAGCAAATTTTGCTTTTTGTATATGGAAAAATAAATAGGAATTAAAAGGTATTATATCAGGAGATTTATCTAATTCTAGTTTTTCTTTAATTCTTTTTTTTGCATCTTCAATTGTTTCTTGAATTGTTTTATCTGTTTGATTTCTTCTATCTACTTTATTTAAAACAAATAACATTGTAGCTGTACTACCAACACTATTCTTTATAATCTTTAATTCATCATATAATTTATCTACTGTTTCTTTATTAAATAAGTTTTCATAATTTATTAAAACTATAATAAAAGAAGTTCTAACATTTTCTGTGATTATTTTAAAGTTCTCAGCATCCGATATATTTCTTAACCCAGGCAAATCAATTATTTGTATTTTTGAATTATTATCTAATCCTAATAAATAAGGATTATTACTTATGTGAAAATTAGCTTCTATTGATATTTGAGGAACAGGGGAATCTTTTTTATATTTATTTTTATTATAAGAATCCATAATATTACAAATAGTGTTATAAGTTTCTTGATAAGAAACTTGTTTTTCTTCATTATTTATAATAAGATTACATTTTTCTTTGAGTTCTGAATTTTGATTTATTTTTAATGTACCTGCACTTAATTCATCAGCATCCATAGGAGCTAACATTAAACCTAAAAGACCATTTACAAAAGTACTTTTACCTGATGATGTTGTTCCTAATGTTGATATTGTAAATTCTGGATAAGTTAACTTTTCTTCCGTTTTTTTGTGTAAAATTTTTAATCTATCTAAACTTTCAGAAAGTGGACCTGAACTAAAAATTTCATGATTAATATTAATAAGTTCTTGTATTTTTCCAAGTAGATTATTAACTTTTTCTTTTGCCTCAAAAACTAATTTTAAAATTTCGCTCATAAAAATATTTATTTATAACAAAATAACAAAAAGAAATTTTACATGAAAAAATCATATAATACAAACTAAAAAAGAACTATTTCAATTTTCATAATTATTTTTATATTTTCCTAAATAATGCCACTGCTTTTATTTTCTTAAAAGTTTCACATAACATCTGTACACAAGCACTAGTTTTTATATATTACTATATTTTAATGCAATAAATTTTTATAAAAAACTCAAATAACTTTTACTTTTCTAACCCGATTAAAAAAAATTTTTCACCTTCAAACTCAAAAATAAAAATAAAAATGATTTTTTATTTTAAAAAACTTTTTAAAAAAATTTAGGTAAAAAAATTTTAGATTAAAAAATCTAAAAAATACCCCTATAAAAAACACTAATCATATAAAATACCTACTTATTATATTTTTAATAATAAAAATGTCTATTTTAGCTATAATAGAAAAACTAAACTCATTAGGTATAAAAATATCTTTAAAAGAAGGTAGCTTATCTTTAAATGCTCCTAAAGGTGTTTTGAACAATGAATTAAAAAATGAAATCTCTTTATACAAAAAAGAACTAATTACTTATTTAAAAGAAAAAGAAACTGAAATAATCCCTCTTTCTACTTCTCAAAAAAGAATGTGGTTTCTACAAAAACTAAATCCTAAAAGTTCTGCTTATAATATTTTTTCTGCCTTAAAAATAAAAGGCAGTTTAGATTTGGATATTGTAACTAAATCTATTAATAAAATAGTAGAAAGACATAAAACCCTTAGAGTTATTTTTTTTGAAGAAAACAATAATTTATTTCAAAAAATTTTATCAACTAACAAAATAAAAATAGAAATCTTTGAAGGTTCTCAAAACAAAGAATATCTTATAAATCAAATATCAGAAGTTTTTGATTTAGAAAAAGAACCACAAATAAAAATAAAATTAATTAAAGTATCAGAAAATGAGCATATTTTTTTATTAATAATGCATCATATTATTGCAGATGCTTGGTCTTGTAGTATTTTTGCAAAAGAATTAATAGAACTTTATCAGCATTATTCTAAAAATCCTTTAGATGATGAAATAACTTTTTTACCAAAAATAGAAACTGATTATGCCACTTATATTAAAGAAGAAAATCTTTTTAATGATTCTACCGATATTGATTTTTGGAAAAAAGAATTAGAAAATATTCCAGAATTTATACAAATGCCTTCTAATAAAAAAAGATTAGCTATAAATAGATTTTTAGGCGATATTTTTGAAATAGAAATACCTTCTTTTATAAGTTATGGCATAAAAGAATTAGCAAAAAAATACTCTGTAACTCCTTTTATTATTTTTATTTCAGCCTATCAACTTTTGATTCATAGATTTACTCATGAAGAAATAGTCCCTATCGGATTTCCTATTGCTGGTAGAAACGATAAAAAATATGAAAATTTAATAGGGTTATTTATCAATACCTTAGTTTTTAAAGCAGATTTTTCTGAAGATATTTTATTCTCAACTTTTTTTAAATCCAATTTTGAAAAAATGGCAAAGCTTTTTAATTATCAAAATATTACTTTTGAAAAAATTTTAGAAGTTATTAATATAAAAAGGTCAACTTCTTTTACACCTATTTTTCAAAATTTATTTGTAATGCAAAATATAAGTTTTCCTAAAATACAAATGAATGATTTGGAATTTGAAGTTTTTGATATACATAATAATACTTCAAAATTTGACCTTACTTTTACTATAAAAAATGACATTTTATCAAAAAATGATATTTTAGCTATAGAGTATAATACCGATATTTTTGACAAAGAAGCTATTATTTTATTTCAAAAAAGTTATTTTGAACTTTTAAAAAATATAGCTGAAAATCCAGAGCAAAAAATATCAGAACTAGAATTAATGTCTGAAATTGATAAGAATGAAATAAAAAAGCTTTTTAATGATTTTAAACCACAAAATTTAGAATTTAAAAAAATTACTGAAATTATAGAAAGTAACGCACAAAGTTCTCCACAGAAAACTGCTATTATTTTTAATCAAGAAAAAATTACTTATGAAGAATTAAATAAAAAAGCTGAACTTTTTTCTCAAGATTTAGTAAAAAAAGGAGCTAAAAAAGGTGATTTTATAGCAGTAAAACATAATCATTCTATAGAATTAATTATTATTTTATTAGCTGTAATGAAACTAGATTGTGCTTATATTCCTCTAGATCCATTTTTACCAAAAGAACGATTAGATTTTATTTTAGAAGATTCTAAACCATCTATATTAATTGAAAATGGAGAAATAAACTTTATTTCTGATAATAAAATAGATTCTTCATATGAGGTATTAAACCCAGACCCCTCTAATACAATCGAAATTAAGTCTGAATTATTCAATGAGAATAAAAATCCTGATTCTAATATAGCTTATATAATATATACTTCAGGTTCTACAGGTAAACCCAAAGGTACTAAAGTAACTCATAAAAATGTTTTAGCTTTATTTTCTGCTTGTAAAAAAGATTTTTCTAAATTAAATTCTGATGATAAGTGGGTTTTATTTCATTCTTTTGCTTTTGATTATTCTATTTGGGAAATTTGGGGTTGCTTTTATTTTGGAGCCGAACTTTTAATTATAGATAAAGAATTAACTTTAGATCCTGAAAAATTTTATAAAAAAATCTGTGAAGAAAAAGTTACTGTTTTAAATCAAACTCCTTCGGCTTTTAATTATTTAAAAAAAGAAATAATTGCTTCTAATTTAAAAAATAACTTAAAATATTTGGTACTAAGTGGTGAAGCTTTAGATATAAATAATTTAAAAGATTTTTTTGAATATCTAGACAAGTTCTACTCGGAGAACCAATTAGAAATCATAAATTCTTATGGAATTACAGAAACTACTGTTTTTGTAACTTTTAGAAAAATAGTAAAAGAAGATTTAGAAAAAAAATCAAAAAGCCCTATAGGAATACCTTTAGAACATTTAACTTGTTATGTTTTGGATAAAAACCAAAAACTTTTACCTTCTGGTATCTCAGGAGAACTTTATGTAGGAGGAGAAGGGGTTTCAGAAGGTTATTTAAATAGAATGGAATTAACTCAAGACAGATTTATTGATAATCCTTTTGGAATAGGTAAATTATATAAAACAGGTGATCATGTAAGAGTTATAAAAAATGAACTTGAATTTTTGGGAAGATTAGATAATCAAGTAAAAATAAGAGGTTTTAGAATAGAACTTGGAGAGATAGAAGCTAATTTAAAAAAAATAGAAAATATCAAAGAATGTTTGGTTTTAGTACAAAATGATAATTTAATTGGTAATTATTTAGTAGCCTATATAGTAAAAAATGATAAAAATTTAACTTCTAATGAAGAAATTATTAGCTTTTTAAAAAATAAATTATCCGAAGTAATGATTCCTAATATATATATATCTTTAGATAGTTTTCCTATTAATAATAACGGTAAAATAGATAAAAATAAATTACCAAAACCTAACTATGCTAATAATACTAAAAAAGACTATATTCCACCTAAAAATGAATTGGAAGAACAAATTTGTAAAATAGTTCAAGACTTATTAAAACTTGAAAAAGTAAGTGTTCATGATAATTTTTTTGATATGGGTGCACATTCTTTATTAATGGTAGAAGCACATAAAAGAATAGAAAAAGAATTGAACTTAAAATTTGAATTAATAGAAATGTTTAATTATCCTACTATAAATAGTTTTGTTGAATTTTTAGCTAAAAAATATGATTTAAATAATGAATTTAAGACCTCCTACGGGGTATCAACCCCGCAGGAGGAAGGGCTCGTGGGCTATGAAACCCCAGAGCAGAGCTCTGAGGTATTCTCTAATAAGAATAACAGTTTAACAACTTCTAATAATAGTAATAAAATTAATTCTAGTTTTTTAGAAAAAGATATAGCAATAATAGGAATGTCTGGAAAATTCCCTAAATCAAAAAACATTGATGATTTTTGGTCTAACTTAATTAATGGCAAAGAATGTGTTACTTTTTTTACCGATGAAGAATTAATTAAAAATGGAGTTTCTGAAGATTTACTAAAAAACCCTAAGTATGTAAAAGCTAATGCTATTTTAGATGATTTTGAATATTTTGATGCGGAGTTTTTTGGTTATAGCCCAAGAGAAGCAGAATTATTAGATCCTCAACAAAGATTATTTTTAGAAAATGTTTATCATGCTTTCGAAGATGCTGGTTATAACCCATATAATTATAATTTTCCTATAGGTATTTTTGCTGGTACAGGAATTAGTAGGTATTTACTTTTTAATCTTTCAAGAAACGAAAATTTTATTTCTCAAGATATGCAATTTAATTTATTAACTTCTAATGATAAAGATTATTTAGCTGTAAGAACTGCCTATAAATTTAATTTAAAAGGGCCTGCTATTACTACCCAAACAGCTTGTTCTACCTCATTAGTTGCAGTACATCAAGCTTGTCAAAGCCTTATTAATAATGAATGTAAAATAGCTTTAGCAGGTGGAATTACTATAGATTCTAATAAAACAGGTTATTTATATCAAGAAGGTGCTATAGCTTCTAAAGATGGACATTGTAAACCTTTTAATCATGATTCTTCTGGAATTGTTGGAGGAAGTGGAGTAGGAATTGTAGTACTAAAAAAATTATCAGAAGCTCTAAAAGATAAGGATAATATTTATGCTGTTATAAAAGCTTCTGCTATTAATAATGATGGTTCTAATAAAATAGGTTTTTTTGCTCCTAGTATAGAAGGTCAAAAAGAAGTTATTATTTCGGCTATAGAAAAATCTGGTCTTAACGTAAATGATATAGATTATATAGAAGCTCATGGTACAGGCACTCCAATAGGAGATCCTATAGAAATAATGGCATTAAAAAAAGCTTTTTCTTATTTAAGCTCATTAAATGAATTTAAGACCTCCTACGGGGTATCAACCCCGCAGGAGGAAGGGAGCGGAGGCTCTGCCCCCGTACCCCCTGAAACCCCAGAGCAGAGCTCTAAGGTAGTCTCTAATAAAAATAAAAAATGTTATATTGGTTCAGTAAAAAGTAATATAGGTCATTTAGATTCTGCTTCTGGAATTGTAGGACTTATAAAAGCCGTTTTATGTATAAAAAATGGATTAATTCCTCCAACACTTCATTTTGAAAAAATTAATTCTAAAATAAACTTAGATGATACTAATTTTTTAATTAATAATAAAGTAGTTAAATTTCAAGAAAATAAAATAAAAGTAGCAGCTGTTAGTTCTTTTGGAGTAGGTGGAACTAATGCTCATGTTGTATTACAAGAACTCCAAGAAAAAGAAATAGAAAGTAAAAATAATTTAAAAAATTATTTAATACCTTTTTCTGCTAAAAATGATTATTCTTTAGAAAAAATAATCGAAAAATATTTAAATTTAGATGAAAATATTAATATAAAAAATATAGCTTATACTTTGCAAGTTAGTAATAAAAATTTTGATTTTAGAGAGTTTTTTATTGCTTCTTCGACTCAAGATTTAAAAAATAAAATAAAAAACTATTTTGAAAATAATTCGATAATTAATCAAATAGAAGAAATTAGAGGCAATAAACTGGTATTTTTATTTTCTGGTTTAGGTACTCAAAAAATAAATGCAGGTTTAGAATTATATGAAAATGAACCTATTTTTAAAGAAAATTTTGAAGAAGCTAGGCTTATTTTTAATAAATACTTAGAAAAAGATATAAAAGAACTTATTTTTAATCAAGAAAATGAAAATTTAATTAATACTTCTACTTATATGCAACCTTGTATTTTTATTATTCAATATGCTTTAAGTAAATTATGGTTTTCTAAAGGTATAAAACCAGATATTTTATTAGGGCATAGTTTTGGAGAATATATAGCTTGGTACTTAGCTGAAATTTTATCTTTAGAAGATATTATAAAAATAGTTTGTATAAGAGGTAAGCTTTTTGAAACTGTAGAAGGGGCTATGTTATCAGTAAATATAGATGATTTAGCTAACAAAAATTTAATAACAAAAAATACTAATAATAGTCTTATTTTTAATAACTTACATAAAAATGATATTAGTAGCACAAATTTACCTATTGCTTATATATCTAACTATAATTTAAAAAATATAGTTAATTTATCATCAAAAAAAGCTGATATAGAAAAAATAACAGAAATACTAAAAGAAAATAAAATACCTTTTGCTAGATTAAATGTACCTCATGCAACTCATTGTCAGTTATTAGATGATATGCTTAAAAACTTTAGAGAAGAACTAAAAAATATTAATTTTAATAATGCTAAAATACCCATATTATCTAATTTAACTTCTGATTTTATAAAAGAAAATGAAATAAATCTTGATTATGTTATAAATCATACTCTAAATCCAGTTAACTTTTATCAAAGCTTAGAAAAAATAGCTAACTTAGAGAAAATAACTTTTTTAGAAATAGGTAGTAGTAATCATATTTCTAATATAATAAAAAGAAATAATTTTAATGCTAGTTTTATAAGTTCCATAAATTCAAAAGGTTCTAATTTATCTGAATATGATTTCTTTTTAAATTCTTTGGGGACTTTTTGGAAAAAAGGCTATAAAGCTACTTTCCAAGAAATAACAGAAGCTAAAAGAATTTCTTTACCTTTATATGAATTTAATAGAAAAAAATATTGGGTAGAACCAACAGAAACTAATTTAGTTAAAAATAGTAGAAATAAACTAAATGAAATGTTTTATATTCCATCTTGGAAAAAAACTTTTATAAATGCTTCAAAAGATGAATTAGATAAAAAAACTAAAAACACCTTGCTTTTAGCTAAAAATATTTCAACTGACTTATTAGAGCATTTTTATAAATTTAGTAAAACAGTGTGTATTCCTTTTAATATAGAAGAGATAAAAAACAGTAATTTATTCTTATTGAATACCTCGGACTTAAGTCCGAGTGTAGAAGGGGGTTCGGGGGCAACGCCCCCGTCCCCACTTCGTACGGGGTTTAATACCCCGTACGAAGAATCTATTTTATTAAATTACCCTGAAAAAATAGTTATATTTTTAGAAGATTTAGAAACATCTTCTTATTTTAGAAGTATTTTATTTTTAATACAAGAAATAGTAAAAATTAATTTTAAAACAGAAATAATTTTAATTACAAAAAACGCTTATTTAGTAACAGGCTATGAAGAAATAGAACCAGAAAAAATACTTTTTAATGGCTTTTTAAGAACAATAAAACAAGAACATGAAAATATTTCTATAAAAAATATAGATGTAGATATTTTTAATAACAAATCAATAGATTTAATTTATTATAATAATTTACCCAATATTTCTATAATTAGAAAAAATAATTTGTATATAGAAGATTTTACTAAGTTAAATATAACCCATAAAAATAAAAGGGACGAAGTCGAAGCCCCTGAAACCCCAGAGCAGAGCTCTGAGGTGTTCTCTAGTAAGAATAAAACCTTTGTTATTTTAGGAGGTTTAGGTGGTATAGGTTTTAGTTTAGCAACATTTTTACAAAAAAAATATAATGCAAAAATATTTATAATATCAAGAAAAAAAACAAACACCAGTAGAGACGTATGCAATACGTCTCTACTGAATACGTCTCTACTGAATACGTCTCTACTGAATACACATTACAATTTAGAAGAAAAAACCTTAGAAGAAATCTTAAAAGATATAAAAACTAAAACAGAAATAGATTATTTTATACATTCAGCAGGATTAATATCTTCTGGATTAATTTTAACTAAAACAGAAAATGATTTTAAAGAATTATTTAATTTAAAAATAGAAAAAACTAAAGAAATTTATGCTTTATGTAATAAATTCAATATAAAAAAATTATTTTTATTTTCTTCTCTAAGTACAGTTTTAGGTGGTATAGGTGAATCTGATTATATTTCTGCAAATACATTTTTAAATTCATTTACAGATAAAAATAATGCCTTAGATTTTAATACCAAAATAACTACTATAAACTGGTGTACATGGAAAAATATTGGTATGGCAAAAAAAATGTATGATAAAAATCCAGAACTAAAATATTTTTTTGATAACAATGATTTTTCTATTAGTTCAGAAGAAGGTAATGAAATTTTTGATCTTATTTTAAATAACGAAGAACTAGCTAATATTTTTGTTTCTCCTTATGAAATAAGCTTTTTACAAAAAAAATATAATAAAATTTCTCTATCTAATTTAAAGAATTTATTAAAAGATTTTGTAAAAGTAAAAAATATGACCTCACATGAAAGACCTAAATTAAAAACTACTTATGAAGCTCCAAAAACAGAACTTGAAAAAAATATTGTAGAAATATGGAAAAATAATTTAGGTATAGATAAAATAGGTATAAATGATAATTTTTTTGATTTAGGTGGACATTCATTATTATTAGCTAAAATAAAAGTTGATTTAGAAGAAAAATTAGGCTACGAGTTACCCATATCTAGTGTTTTTAATGCTAATACTATAAAAGAATTTGCTCAACATATAGAAGAAAAAGTTAGTTCTATTGTAGTCCCATTAAAATCAGCTGGAAATAAATTACCTTTTTTCTGTATTCATGCAGTTTCTGGAACTATTTTCCCTTTTTATCCTATAGCTAAAAACCTTAATAAAGATATTCCTTTTTATGGTATTCAATCTTATGGGTTTTCGGATAATCTTACTCCTTATGAAAATATTGAAGATATGGCTAAACTATATATTTCTGGGATAAAAAATATCCAAAAAAATAGCCCTTATATCATAGGAGGTTGGTCTTTTGGTGGTTTAGTTGCTTTAGAAGTAGCTCAACAACTTTTAAAAAGAGGTGAAAAAGTTGAAAAATTAATAATAATAGATATGACTGCTCCAATAGGTGAAGAATTTAAAAAATCAATAGATGAAGATTTTCTTACAGAACGTTTTAAAATGGATATGAGAGGTCTTTTTGGAGAAAAAGTAGATTTTGAAAGTAATAATGTAAAATCTTTGTATAAAGTTTTTAAGGCTAATATAAATGCTTCTTTAAAATATGATGGCAAAAAATATGAGGGAGAAATTGTACTCTTTAAAGCTGTAGAAAATTTAGATGATAAAGAGTTTTTAGGTTGGGATAAAATTTCTGATAAAGTAAAAACTTATAATATTTTATCCGATCATTATTCTATTATAAAATCAGATGATTTTTTTGCTAAGCTTAATAGTTTATTTATCTAGTTAACCCAAACTCATTAATATCTAAAGAAAAAGTTTCTCCATCTGTTACACAAAGATGTTTTTCTTTATTTATTGTATATATAGTTTTTTCTAAATTAGCATCAGATGGGATAATATTTATTATGGTATTATCATTTATTAAAGATACTAATTTTTCTCTTTTATCAGGTTTTTTTACAAAATTATTAGTAAGTTTATCAAAAACAAAAGAATATCCTTTTACTCTTATTACATAGCTATTTAAATTTATAATTTCACCAATAAAATGCCTTCTTAGATCTTCTTCAAAAGCTCTTCTCATTATAATATGAACTTTCTCACCCTTTGCTATAATCATTTTTAATTCCTTTGTTTAAATATAATTCTATTAATTATAATAACCTAATTTTTTAGTATTAAATAATTAATTAAAAGTAAAAAATTAGTAGTATTATTTTTTGTCTAGCCATAAATTTGACATAAAAGATGGATAAAAAATATAAAAAGAATAGTTGTTTTAAAAATGTATTATCATTTTAATTCTTCTAATCAGGGGCTAAAATATATAAGTTAACTTAAAAAAAATATTTTTATTAATATAATGTAGAATTTTATTCAGTTTATTCTTATTAGATAATATTTTCTGGGGTTTCAGGGTATCCTGTAGGATGTTTTAAATTCATTTTATAAATTTGTATGCTAAAATATTTAATTATCTATAATGTTATGAATAGCTTATAAAAAAATAATCAAAATCATAAAATAATTTTTAGTAGCTATAATTAGTGGTAAGTAATTAGGTAATTTAATAGTGTGAATTTTAAGGCGTGAATCGTGCACCGTTATACTTCAATAATCTCAGTAGGTAGTAGTAATTTATGAAAAGTTAGAAACGGTTTATTAGTCAATCGTTAGTTGTAAATGTAATTCACTAAATTATCCCTATAAAAAATGGGTAATATTCATTATAAAAAATTTTTTTATGTTTTATTGCTAATTAACTTAAGTTGCTAGTACACTTTAAAGTAAGTTTTACATAACTCATCCCCCTTCCCCTTCTCTTTGCTAAAAGAGAAGGGGAGAAAGTTAAGATTCCCCTCTCTAATGACTTAGAGAGGGGTTGGGGTGAGTTAAGATAAAAAGAATTTTTTTGATACTAGCAACTTAGATTAATTAATTAAATAACAACGTGTAAAAATAAAAGGAGTAAATAATGTCAAAAATAAAAGCTATATTTTTTGATCTTGATGGGACATTAATAGATTCAAAATATGAAGTAGTTCAATCTATAAATCAGATAAGAAAAGATTTTAATTTGAATCCATTATCAGAAGAAAAGGTTTTAGAAAATATAGGTAACGGAACAAAGTATCTTTTAAAAGCTTCATTAGAGCAAGATAATATAACTGATGAAATTTATAATAAATTTTTAGATTATTACAAATCTAATAGTAGAGAGTATTCAAAAGTATTTGAAGGAGTTGAGGAGTTATTAACTAAGTTAAAAGATTATAAAAAAGTCCTTATAACAAATAAATCTTATCCTGTTACTTGTGAAGTGGTTGATAAACTTTTTAAAAATACTTTTGATTTGGTTTTTGGTGGAGATAGTTTGCCAGAAAGAAAACCTAGTCCTTATCCTATAAATTATGCTATGAAACAATTAGAGCTTTTACCTTCTGAAGTAGTTTTTTTTGGAGATTCTACTGTTGATTATGAAGCTGCTATATCTGCTAATGTAGAATGTATTTTAGCAAAGTATGGTTATGAAAAAGAAGAAGACCTTTTAAATTGTAAAAAAGCTAAGTTTATAGATAAACCTTTAGATTTAATTAACTTACTTAGATCTGATTCAATAGAAAATATAATAGGTGATACCACTTTATTTTTAGATAAAATTTTTAATGAACTAAAAATTTTAAACATAGATATTAGTAATAGATTTTTAGATCATCTTTGTTATAGAGTTGCAACTTTAGAAGAATATAATCATAAAAAAGAAGCCCTTCTAAATTTTGGGGTTTTATTAACAGAAGCTGATGTTAATGGTCGCCCTATTGCTACATTTAAATTAACTAAACCTATTGTTTATAATTCAAGAGAAATTTTTTTAATTGAATTACCATCTCCTAAAAAAAATACAAATTATGAAAGTGGTTTAGAACATATAGAGTTTGTTATAGAAGAGGGTTTATCTTATTGGATAGAAAAATATCCTAAAATTGATTTTGAAAAATCTGGAATGTCTAAAGAATTAAATCCTGAAATAAAAATAGCTCTTTCTGATAATTTAGCTGTTAAATTTCATCCTTTGAGTTTGGATAAGGTTATAGAGATTGAGAGCAGAGAATAGGAAATAGTTAGAAGTTAAAAGTTAGAAGTATAGAGAAAAGAGTGAATCGTTAGTCGTGAAGCGTGAAGAGTGAGAAGGCTTGTATTTATAAATAAAATACAAACTTTCTTTTTATCATAAAATTATGGTTAACTTTTAGTTAAATAAAGGTAAGTTTTGAAATCTTTTAGCTATAATAATAATAAGTCATTTTGTGAGGTTTTATTTAAATGAAAAAACTTTTACTTGCAGTAGGATTAACAAGTTTAATTTTTACTTCTTGTGCAAGAGATGCAGAATTAGTTTCTGAAATGCCACAAGCTTCAATTAGTTCAGTTTCTAATGCTAAAAATGAAATTGTATTAAATAAAGCTGAAATAAAAACATTTTTGTCTGATATTTCTAAAATGGGAGTTAAGCTTAGCGATGACCAAATGAGAATAATATCAAAACAAAGACATACAAAACCAAATGGTTTATTTGCTCCAAGACCAGCTTTGAATCTTACAGCAGAACAAAATTTAAATACTCATTTTGATAAACATAAAAGTCAATTCCCTGCTATCAAAACAAAAGATGAATATTTAAAAACAGCTATAGCTTATTTAAATAATAATTCTCCAACAGCTAAATATTATTTTGATGTAACTTCTTTTGCTAAAGGTTATCAATCTAATGTAGTTAAATGGGATTCAAAAACCAATGAATTAAGTGCAGTTAGAGAAGATGGTGCTGTTACTACATATTATAGAGATAATAAAATGGATCCAAAAAGATTTGTAGTAGTTCCAGCTGAATTTGTTTACGAATAATTTTTAATTTTTTAAAAAAGGTAGAAGTTTATAAACTTCTACCTTTTTTTATTTGAGTAATTAATATCAATACATCTAATCTTATATTATTAAATAAACTACAAATATAATTTTAAGAAGCTATTCATAGCTTTTCCTATTCATAGTAACTTAAGTCTTAAAACTAAGTATTTTCATAACTCATTCCCTACCCCTATTCTTTTCTAAAAGATCAGGAGTAATTATTAGAAAGCCTCTCTCTAAAGTTTAGAGATGGGTTTGGTTGAGTTTGATAAATGCTTGTAAAATTATTATTTAATTTTTTGGGTAATAGCTCTAATGTAAGCTAAAAATATTAGGTTGTCTATAAAACTTAGAGAAAACAGTCATAAAATTAGGCAAAAAAAAAGTTCCTTTCGGAACTCTTTTTTATATCTTTTTAATTAAAAGCGTTTCTTATTTTATAAGCAATATTTGATGTATCAAGAGCTTTATTAGCCATTGCTGCTCCAACTACACCACCAATAACACCTACTACTAAAACTGGTGTTCCAGAAAAACCTAATAATTTAGCAGCTCCTGAGAAAACACCACCACCAAAAACACCACCAACACCACCAACAGCTCCTTTTATAGTTGTTCCAACCATATCAGCTGTAGCATCTCCAATATCTTTACGTCCTGCTGCAAATGCTACTGTGTTTGTTACTAATGATGTTCCACCTGCGATTAATGCTCCAACTCCTGCTGCTTGTAAACTGGTTTGTCCTAAATTTTTAACTCCATCACTAAGTGCTCCCACCATTTCGCTAGGGCTACCTGATTTTATTGATGAAAAAAGACCTGATCCAACTTGCCCTAAAACTTCATGATATCTATAACCTGCTACAGCACCACCTGCAAAAACTGACATTTCATTTGCACTTCTAGAAAGTATGCTTACAGAGTCATTACCATAAATATTTTGAGGCATTGGAGGTAATGATGATTTTTGTACAGTAGGAGTAGAATTGGTGTAAGCTGAAACTGCGTTTACCGAATTTACTGCTGTTATACTCATTTTTGTTTTCCTCCAAAAATTAATTGAATCTTATAATATTATTATAGAGTTAAGAAAACATAAAATAAATATGATTAAATAAAAATTACTCTATATTTAACCTTAAGTTTACTTTGATAAATTAACCTTATAAAATGCCTTTTAATATACTTTATTGTGGAAACTGTAATAGTAAGTAAAGTGTTTTATTTCTTTTTACTTTTAACTTTTAACTTTCAACTCTTCACTCTTCACGACTCACGCTTCACGGAACTCTACTTCTAACTTTTAACTGCTAACTGCTAACTTCTAACTATTCACGCTTTTAACTTGAACTAATTATTGATATAATAACCCATCCAAACTTATAAAATTTTATAGAGTATTAAATGAAAAAAGTAAAAGAAATATATTTAGAAATACCTAAAACTGAAATAAGATGCTTTTTTTGTTATTGTTCTTTGAAAAATGAAAATGTTTATGTTTTAGATGATACTAAGCATTATCATTATGAATGTATAATAGAAAAATTTAGATCAAATGAAGTTTTAGAATTCAGCCTATTAAGAAAAGACACTTCAATAGAAATAGTTGAAGTTCCACCAGATAAAAAAATATCATTTTAAAATTAGACAGGAAAAATTAAATATGCAAAAAAATATAGAAGATATAAAATTAGAAGAATTTTTAGAAAAAAAATGGAATGAAAATATACAAGATAGCCCAGAGTTTGCTACCTTCTTAGGTGATCATAGATTTAATGACAAAATGAATGATCATTCAGAAGCTAACATCCTTAAACATTATGAAAAAGAAAAATTATGCTTTCAAGAATTACAAGAAATAAAATACGAAGAACTTTCTGAAAATAGTAAATTAAATTATGATTTATTTTATCTAAAAACTAAAAATAATATAGATAGTTTTAAATATGATACTCATTTAATGCCCATTAACCAAATGCATGGTTTCCATAATTATTTTTCAAGGTTAATAGAAATGATGCCTTTTAAAACCGAAAAAGATTATGAAAATTATTTATCCAGAATAAATGCTTTTTCTGGAATAATAGATCAAATCATAGTTTTGATGAAAAAAGGTATAGAAAAAGGTCTAACTGTTTCAAAACCTGCTATGTTAGATGTTCCAAACCAAATCTTAAGACAAATTCCTGATGATATAACAAAAAGTATCTTTTATAGACACCTAAAAAAATCTGATAGTGTTTCTAAAGAACTTTTAGACAAAATAGAAAATGCTATTAAAACAGAAATTTATGCAGGCTTTACCAAATTAGCTAATTTTATAACTAATGAATATATTCCTAATTGTAGAGAAACTATAGGTTTTTCTGACTTACCTAATGGAAAAGAATTATATGATTTTTTACTAAAAGAGTTTACTACAACAGATTTAACCGCAGAAGAAATACATAATATGGGCTTAAAAGAAGTAGAAAGAATTTTTTCTGAAATAAAAGAAGTAATGGTTAAAGCCGGATTTGATGATTATGATAAGTTCTTGGATTATTTAAGAACTAACCCAGATTTTTATTTTACAGATCCAGAAATGCTATTAATGACTTATAGAGATTTTTGTAAAAGAGTAGATAAAGAACTCCCAGCTTTTTTTAAAATTTTACCAAGACTTCCTTATGGAATTGAAGAAATTCCAGCACATCAAGCTCCTTCTTCTCCAACAGCTTATTATATGTCTCCAGATGTTGCAATGACTAGAGCAGGTATTTATTATGCAAATACTTCTCAATTAGAAACCAGACCTAAATACGAAATAGAAGCCTTATCTTTACATGAAGCAGTTCCAGGTCATCATTTACAAATAGCTTTAGCCTTAGAAATGCAAGACTTACCTAAATTTAGAAAAGTTGCAAGGTTTACTGGTTATGTAGAAGGATGGGGATTATACTCAGAAAAATTAGGTGCTGAAATGGGTTTTTATCAAGATATTTTTTCTAAGTTCGGACAACTAAGTTTTGAAATGTGGAGAGCTTGTAGATTAGTAATAGATACAGGTATTCATGCTTTTGGTTGGGATAGAAGAAAAGCTATTGATTATTTAAAATATTATACAGGTAAAAGTGAATCTGCTTCTGCTGTTGAAGTTGATAGATATATAGTAATGCCAGCACAAGCTTGTACTTATAAAATAGGTGAAATAAAAATATTAGAAATTCGTAAAAAGTTTGAGGATACTTTAGGTAAAGCTTTTGATATAAGAGAGTTTCACGATATCATTTTAAGAAATGGTGCATTACCTCTTAGTGTTTTAGAAACCTATGCTTATCAATTTTTGAATAAGTAACTTTTTTATTATAGTTTTTGTCCAAGTAGTTATTTTTTTTATTAAAGATAACTACTTTTTTTGCCTATAAGCCTTATAAACATAGGGATATATTCGAATATTAGAATGTAAAAGGATGTGTATAAGTGTAAAAGGATGTAAATTTTAGGGAAAAAAGTTTGACAAGAGGAGGGGTAAGTTGGTAAGATAGTAAATGCGTTCAATGAAAGCTAAGTTAAGTTAAAGAAAAGATTAACTTAAGGTTAAGGGAGTAAAAAGAACGAAAGAACAATAAAAAAAGAATAAAACTTTTAGAGTGAATTTATCAAAATCTAAGTAAGAGAAATATTTAGAAGAGTGAGAGAAAACTTGAGAGGTAGCTAAAGCGTAAAGCCGAACTATAAAGCAAAATAATATTTTAATGAAAGAGCGAGAGCTCAATAGAGTTAATAAAAAAGAGAAGATATACTAAGAAAAGTAGAAAAGACCTTAAGAAGATTTTGAAGAGTAGACAGTTAACAAAACGAAACAAAGCGAAGAGTTGACAACCGAGATGAAAATTGCTAACATGATAAATGCGTTCGATGAAAGCTAACGGAAGTTAAACGAAAGTTTAAGAAAAAGTTAAGGAGTAAAAAAGAACGAAAGAACGATAAAAGAAGAAAAAGTTAATCGGCGATAAGCTGATTAGAGTAAGCTCTAAGACGAAAGTTAAAGGCTTGACTAATGACCTAAAACCTTATGAAAGAAGATTAAAGTTTAACGAAAGGTTAAGCGGTAGTTGACAAAAAATTAAGGTTTGATATAATAGAGAATGTTGAAATAAACAAAGAACTTTGAAAACTGAATAACTAAAGGCTCAAGTCAATTAAAGTTTGAAAAAGCTAGTGATAAACATATTTAAGATAAAGAGTTTGATCCTGGCTCAGAACGAACGCTGGCGGCGTGCCTAACACATGCAAGTCGAACGAGTACTTTCGGTGCTAGTGGCGGACGGGTGAGTAATACATAGATAATCTGCCTTTTAGTGGGGATAAACTAGCCGAAAGGTTAGCTAATACACGCATAGTTCTTTCGGTGGGATTCGAGAAGAAAGGATTTATTCGCTAAGAGAGGAGTCTATGGTTGATTAGTTAGTTGTGGGGTAAAGGCCTACCAAGACGATGCCGATCAATAGCTGGTCTGAGAGGACGATCAGCCACACCTGGGACTGGAGATACCTACCAGACTTCTACGGAAGGCAGCAGTGGGGAATTTTCCGCAATGGGCGAAAGCCTGACTGAGCGACGCCGCGTGGAGGACGAAATTTTTCGGAATGTAAACTCCTTTTGTCAGGGACGAATCAATGACGGTACCTGAAGAATAAGCATCGGCTAACTACGTGCCAGCAGCCGCGGTAATACGTAGGATGCAAGCGTTGTTCGGAATTACTGGGCGTAAAGCGTATGTAGGCGGTTATATAAGTCTTTTATTAAAGACCGGTAACAACTTCGGGAGTGTAAAGGAAACTGTATAACTAGAGGTCAGAAGGGGAAATCGGAATTCTTAGTGTAGCGGTGAAATGCGATATTAGGAAGAACACCGGTGGCGAAAGCGGATTTCTGGTCTGAAACTGACGCTGAGGATACGAAGGTGTGGGAGCAAACAGGATTAGACATACCTGGTAGTCCACACGGTAAACGGCTGATGGATACTTAAGGTATAATGGGCTTCGACCCCTGTTAAGTACCGAAGCTAACGCGATAAGTATCCCGCCTGGGGAGTATGGCACGCAGGTTGAAACTCAAAGCGAATTGACGTGTACCGCACAAGCGGTGGAGGATGTGGTTTAATTCGACGCAACGCGAAGAACCTTACCAAGACTTGACATGGTGCAAATGTTTTAGAAATAACGCAGTGCCCGAAAGGGAATGTACAACAGGTGGTGCATGGCTGTCGTCAGCTCGTGTCGTGAGATGTTGAGTTAAGTCCCGCAACGAGCGCAACCCTCGGTTTCAGTTACCATCATTAAGTTGGGGACTCTGGAGCGACTGCCGGTGATAAGCCGAGGAAGGTGAGGACGACGTCAAGTCATCATGCCCCTTACGTCTTGGGCTACACACGTCCTACAATGGTATAGACAAAGAGCAGCGAAATCGCAAGGTAGAGCGAATCTCATAAACTATCTTCAGTTCGGATTGTGGGCTGCAACTCGCCCATACATGAAGTCGGAATCGCTAGTAACCGTAGATCAGCACGCTACGGTGAATTGTCTCGCCTTGTACACACCGCCCGTCACACCACGAAAGTTTGTCATACCCGAAACCGGTGGTTCAACCGCAAGGAGGAAGCCGTTCAAGTGTACTGATGATTGGGGTGAAGTCGTAACAAGGTAGCCGTACTGGAAGGTGCGGCTGGATCACCTCCTTTCAAAGGAGCAAATACTTGCAACCAGTTGCAATGGTCTTAAACTTAAGACCATATAGTATCAGCACCTAGGTCGAAGTTACAGGCCTAAGAAATCTAACTTAAGTAGAACAATCTGCGACCGGCAAAGACAGTCGGGATAAAAAAGGAGTTCTTTAGTTATTCAGTTTTCAGAGTTTGGGCGATTAGCTCAGTTGGTTAGAGCACTTCTCTGATAAGGAAGGGGTCACTAGTTCAAGTCTAGTATCGCCCACTGTGAGGGGTTATAGCTCAGTTGGTAGAGCACTTGCATTTGCAAGCAAGATGTCAGCGAGTTCGACTCCCGCTTAACTCCATAAAACTAGTAATGAGAGTATTAGAGATAATATTTTCACGACTGGTTTAGAACCAGAAATAATCGAAAGATTAAAGTACTTTTACAACTACATAAATATATAGATAACCAATGTGATTAAGCAAACTACTAAGGGTACACGAAGGATATCCAGGCGAAAACATGCCGAAGAAGGACGCAGGAGGCTGCGAAAAAGTTTGGAGAGCCGTCAACAGGCGATGACCTGAACGAATCCGAATGAGGGAACTCAATAGACTGGAGGTCTATGTATCTATAACTGAATCAATAGGTTATAGAAGGTAAGCGAGTGAATTGAAACATCTTAGTAGCTCGAGGAAAAGAAAGTAAAAACGATTGCGAAAGTAGCGGCGAGCGGAAATTGCAAGAGCCAAATCCATTATGTGTGATAGGAGCCAGCTGCCATTGCATAATGTAGGTAGAGGGACATTCAGGGGAGTACTGACAGGCTCCTAGAGTAAGAAAATATAGTTTTAGAGGAACTACTTGGAAAGGTAGGCTAGAGAGGGTGATAGCCCCGTACTTAAAGGAACTATGTCTCTAAGAATGCAACGAGTAACCGGAACACGTGAAATTTTGGGTGAATCCGCGACGACCACGTCGTAAGGCTAAATACTGTTTTCGACCGATAGCGAACAAGTACCGTGAGGGAAAGATGAAAAGAACTCGTGAGGGGAGTGAAATAGAACATGAAATCGTGTATCTACAAGCAGTCGAACCACTATAGAGAGTGGAACGGCGTGCCTGTTGAAGAATGAGCCGGCGAGTTATCGTTCGTAGCGAGGTTAAGTCGGGAAAAGACGGAGCCGAAGGGAAACCGAGTCTTAATAGGGCGAAAGTTACGGGCGGTAGACCCGAAACCCCCGTGACCTATCCATGTCCAGAATGAAGCGTGAGTAAAATCACGTGGAGGTTCGAACCCACTAATGTTGAAAAATTAGGGGATGAGGTGTGGATAGCGGAGAAATTCCAATCGAACTGGGAGCTAGTTGGTTCTCCTCGAAATGGTTTTGAAAGGTTTCAGCGTCAATCGAGGAACTACATGGGGGTAGAGCACTAGTTTTTTGCAGGGGATGAGATATCCTACCAAAAGGAAGTTAAACTCCGAATACCATGTTTGTGTTGATTGGCAGTGAGACTACGGGAGATGTCCCGTGGTCAAGAGGGAAAGAGCCCAGACCATCAGTTAAGGACCCCAAGTAGCAGTTAAGTGATTAAGGAGGTGCAATCTCAAAGACAACCAGGAAGTTGGCTTAGAAGCAGCCACCCTTGAAAGAGTGCGTAATAGCTCACTGGTCAAGAGATTCGCGCCGAAAATATACGGGACTAAAACTGCCTTCTCGAAGCTATGGAAATAGAAATATTTGGTAGAGGAGCGTTGTATAGTAGGCTGAAGTGATATCGTATGAGTCACGGACGAGATACAAGTGGAGAATGTCGGCATAAGTAGCGAAAACATTGGTGAGAATCCAATGCACCGGAAGTCCAAGGTTTCCCACGGAAGGTTCGTCCGCGTGGGGTTAGTCGGGTCCTAAGGCGAGGCTGAAAGGCGTAGTCGATGGCAAACGGTTTGATATTACCGTACCACTAATACATGATAAAGACACTAAGGAAGGACGCAGAAGGTTAATTCAGCTGGCGGATGGAAATGCCAGTTTAAGCAAGTAGGAAGGCTTTGTAGTAAAATGCGCAGAGCTAATTCTGAGGAGTGATGACGAGGAGCTACGGCTCTGAAGTGAATGATACCAAGCTGCCGGAAAAGTTTCGTAGTGAATGGATAGTGCTCCAAAATTACCGGAAACCGACACAGGTGGACAAGTAGAGAATACTAAGGTCGCTGAGATAACTCTCGTTAAGGAACTCGGCAAAATAACCTCGTAACTTTCGGAAGAAGAGGTACAGTAGTAAGGTGAAGGGAGAGACGCCCGGAGCTTGAGGCTGTTGCAACAGAGAGTCCCAGGCAACTGTTTAACAAAAACACAGGTCTCTGCGAACCCGTAAGGGGAAGTATAGGGGCTGACTCCGCCCAGTGCTGGAAGGTTAACAGGAGATGTCATCGAAAGAGAAGCATCGAATCGAAGCCCCAGTGAACGGCGAAACGTAACTATAACGGTCCTAAGGTAGCGAAATTCCTTGTCAGGTAAGTTCTGACCCGCACGAAAGGAGTAATGATCTGGGAACTGTCTCAACGAGAGGCTCGGCGAAATTGGATTAGCTGTGAAGATACGGCTTACTATACCAGGACAGAAAGACCCCATGGAGCTTTACTGTAGCTTGACATTGATTTTGGGATTTTCATGTGCAGGATAGGTGGGAGACTGTGATACGTAGTCGTCAGATTGCGAGGAGTCAACGGTGAGATACCACTCTTGAAAGTTTTAGAATCTAACCTCAGCCCGTAATCCGGGTGAGGGACATTGTCTGGTAGGCAGTTTGACTGGGGCGGTCGCCTCCTAAAGAGTAACGGAGGCGCCCAAGGATTCCTTCAGGCTGGATGGAAACCAGCTGGAGAGTGTAAAGGCATAAGGGAGCTTGACTGTGAGACTAACAAGTCGAGCAGGTAGGAAACTCAGGGCTTAGTGATCCGACGGTTAGTGCGTGAAGCGCCGTCGCTCAACGGATAAAAGTTACCCTGGGATAACAGGCTGATCTCCCCCAAGAGTCCATATCGACGGGGAGGTTTGGCACCTCGATGTCGGCTCGTCGCAACCTGGAGCGGTAGTACGTCCTAAGGGTTGGGCTGTTCGCCCATTAAAGCGGTACGTGAGCTGGGTTCAGAACGTCGTGAGACAGTTCGGTCCATATCCGGTATGAGCGTAAGAGAATTGAGAGGAGTCGTCTTTAGTACGAGAGGACCGAGACGAACCGACCGCCGGTGTACGAGTGGTTCTGCCAAGAGCCAATGCTCGGTAGTTATGTCGGGAGCGGATAAGCTGAAAGCATATAGTGCGAAGCCCACCTTAAGATGAGTTCTCTGACTGAGTAATCAGGTAAGACCCCACGAAGATAATGTGGTAGATAGGCTACAGGTGTAGAAGCAGTGATGTTAAGCCGAGTAGTACTAATAGGTCGAGCTGTTTGCTAATAAGGTTATCTATAATAATTATGTAGTAGTAAGAGCAAACTTGGTGACAAGGAGATTTGGAACCACCCGTACCCATCTCGAACACGGACGTGAAACGAGTCATCAGGGAAGATACTATGTGGGTAGCTGCATGGGAAAATACCCCGTTGCCAAGTTCTATTCTTAGAAACAAGAAGGACTAGAACAGAGGATAAAATAACTGAAGAGTAGTTATACATCTTTTGTCCTAGTCCTTTTTAGCATTTCTATTTTTTACAACTAAATATAGTTATATTAGACTTTAGATTATCTTTAAAAAATTGGATACATTTTTATGGTATTATTAAAGATACTATATATAGTTTAATCATAAAAACACTAATTCGGACTATTTATTTTAAAATTCATAGAATATTTGATAAAATATCTTATAAATAAACTTGATTTATGTGGATAAAAATGAAAAAAAAATTCATAAAATTATTAATATCAATATTTTTACTAACTTCATGTCAAATAGAACAAAAAAATAATATTGAACCTATAATAAATAAAAATGGAAAAGAAATAAAAACTATTAATAATTTATTAGTAAATTTAAAAACTTATTCAACTTTTGAAAAAGATGGAAAATTAGGTCTTTTAGATGAGAATAAAAAAGAAATATTAGAGCCTTTATATAAAACAATAGAAAGTATTAAAAATAAATATATAAAAGCAAAAATAAATGAAAAATGGTTTTTATTTGATTCTAATGGAAAAAAAATAATAGAAGAAAATGTAGATTACCTTGATACTTTTGAAAAAAAAGGAAAACTCTTTTTTATTTTTAGGAATAATGATAAATATGCTATTTTTGATGAATCAACAAAGAAAATAACAGGATATATTTATGAATATATAAATGAGCATAATACAAATGAAAATTTTATTCTTTTAAAGAAAGATGGAAAATGGGGTTTATTAGATTTAGACTTAAAAGAGGTAATACCTAATAAATATGATGATTTATCTTCTTTTAAAAATAATACTTTTATTGCAAAATTGAATAATCAAAATACTTTAATTGATGTAGATATTCAAAAAGTTATTTCTAATTCATATAAAAATATAGAATCTTATGAATTTGGATTTGGACTTTTTAAGGTAACAAATGAAATAAACGGAAAAAATATTTACGGTTTAATAGATGAAAATGGAAAAGAAATTTTAAAAACAAAGTATAATGAGATTATAAATATTGATTCTTATGGTATTGTAGCAAAAATTGATGATAAAAAAGAGTTATTTGATAAAAATATAAAAAATGTAGAAAATATAATATACCCTTTTACAGACACAATTAATTATGTTATAGGAAAAGATTACCAAAAAACAGGGTTAATTACTAAATATGGAGAAAAAATTGCAGATACAAAATATGATAATTTTTCTTTTTTAGATAACGATGGTGAAGATTTTATTTTTATTAATATTGGTGGTGAAAAAGTTATAGAATATGCTACAAATTTCAGTTCAAAAAATAGGGAACATATTTATGGAGGTCTAAATGGAGTTATTAATATAGGTGGGAAAATTATTTTAGAACCTATTTATGATCGAATACGTAATCATGGAAATTATTTTTTTGCAGAAACAAATAATTTTAAAAATACAATTGTATTTGATGAAAATGGAACAAAAATTTTTGAATCTGATTTGTTTTTAAATTATATTTTGAATGATTCATATATTATTTCTAGTAAGAGAAAAAGTACTACTGATTGTTGTGAGTATTTATACGGAATTATAGATTTGAAAGGTAATAGTATAATAGACACTAAATATGATTCAATAAATCTTATAGATAACTACTTTTATGCAAAATTAGATAAAAAAATATATATAATAGACCCTAAAGATAGAAAAATATTAAATAATAATGATCCAACTTATTCCACTTTTGAAAAAATAGATTATGGAGATGTTTCAATAGTTTCATTAGGAAATAAATATGGAATGATTAATGTAAAAGGAGAAGTTATAACTCCACTAAAATATGACAGTTTAAAAATATTTGAATTAGATCGTGATTATTTAATAGGAAAAATAGATAATAAAATGGGATTATTAGATAAAAAAGGAAATGTTATAATAGAGCCAAAATATGAAAATATTTTACCTTTAAATTACAGAGAAAAACTATTTTTAGTTGAAATAGATAATAAATATGGAGTTATAGATTTGAAAGGAAATATTATAATAGAACCAAAATATGATGCAATAAAATCTACTATATATGATAACTTTATTGAAGTTACTATAGATAAAAAGAAAGGTATTTTCGATTTAGATGGAAATAAAATAACTGATGTAAAATATGACAAAATTTATGAATCTCATTATCCATTCTCAGATAAAAAATTTTTTATAATATTGAATGAAAAGTATGGTGTTTTTGATTCAAAAAATAAAATAGAGCTTTCTCCAAAATATGATCAATTATTACTTATGCGTGAAAGTGAAGATAAATACCTTTTTAGAGAAAATGAAAAATATGGAATAATTGATATAAATGGAAAAATACTTTTAAATGCTAAATATGAAAGCTATATAGAGTATTTTGATGATTTGTATTGTTTATCTATTGATAAACAATATATTTTTTTTGATAAAAATTTTAAAGAAGTTTTTCGTTCAGAATATAAACCTTTTGAAAGTGATATTAATAAAAATTATAGAATAGTAGAAAAAGACGGTAAATTAGGTGTTTTAGATAAAAAAGGAAATATTATTGTTAAAATAAAATATAGATTTGTTAAAATGATTGAAAATGGATATTTTAAAGTGATTTTAGATGGTAGCTTGGGAACTGTAGATGAAAAAGGAAATGAAAATTTTATTGATAAAGTATATTTAGAAGAAGATAGAGTTAATTATGTTCTTTTAAATTATCAATAAAAACTCCAATTCATGCTAATATATAATAAAGTATTACAAAATTCTAGAAACAAAAAATATTTAAGAGATTTTTAAATGTCTAATCTAACTCAAATTTTACAAATTGCTATATCTTCACGTAGTGAACTTTTAGAACAACTTCATAATGAAAAAACTTTTGCATATCGTTTATTTCACGGTATTAATGAGGGATATGAAGGTTTAACTATAGATAGATATGGTCAATCAATTTTAATACAAACTTTTAGAAATCCATTAATAGAAAAAGAAGTTGAAGAAATAAAAGCAGTTATACTTAAAAATATAGACTTATTAGAAACTAAAGAAGAACTATTTTTTACTTATAATCCTAGAGCTTTAAATAAAGAATCAGATATAAGTTTTGATAATAAAAATACTAAAAATGATGCTGAAAAAAAAATATTCAAAGAAATAGACATAAATTATATTTATCAAGGAAAACATAGAGGTCAAGACCCTTTTTTATTTTTAGATATGAGAGCTGGAAGAAGATTTGTTTTAAAAAATGCTAAAAATAAATCTTTTCTTAACTTATTTTCTTATACTAATTCTGCTGGTATATGTGCTAAAAAAGCAGGAGCTAAAGAAGTTATTAATGTTGATTTTTCATCATCTAGTTTAGCTATTGGATTAGAAAATGCACAAATAAATGATATTTTATCATCAGATAATTCTTATAAAGCAATAAAATCAGACGTTTTTTATGCTTTGAGAAAATTTACTGATACTCCTTTTAAAGGCTGGAATTCAAAAATTAAATTACCTGAAATACTTGATAAAGAAAATCTTATGTTTAAAAGAACTTTTGATATGGTTTTTCTTGATCCTCCTGCTTGGTCCAAAAGTCCTTATGGAACGATTGATTTGGTTAGAGATTATCAAAGTATATTTAAATTAGCTTTATTAGCAACTTCTGAAGGAGGTAGAATTATTGCTGCTAATAATGTGGCAAAAGTTCAAGTTAATGATTGGATTGAAAATTTAAAAAAATGTGCTAAAAAAATAGGTAGAGAAATAAAAAATATAGATATTATTACACCTGAAACAGATTTTCCTAGCCCAGATAAAAATTTCCCTTTAAAATTAGTTGTTTGTGAAGTATAGTTTTTTTATTAAAACTATTTTAATTCTAAATCTTTATTATATAATACTTATATGCTTAAAAAATAGGTAAAAAACATGAAAAAATTATTGTTAGCATCTTTATTATTATTTTCTTGTACTTCAAAACAATCTTTGGATTTAGAAAATTCTGGTACTTCTTCTATTCAATCTAATAATTCTAAATTAGAAATAATAAAAAAATCCTTAGATAATAAAAATAAAACAGGTTTAGGTAGTGTAAAATTTGTTTATAACAAAAATAAAATATATTCAGATACAGAAGACCCAGGTGATCCTATTTTTTCATTAGATTATGATGGTAATAGTTTATTTAATGAAAAAGTTGTAGCTCATGGTAGTAATCTAATAGTATTAAAAGATGATTCTTTAATTCTTAATTATGTTAATTCTAATAAAAAACTAGCTTTAGGAATATTAAATACAAATTCCTTAAAAATAGAACAACTATATGAAAGTCCGGCATTTATTGTAAATTCAGCATTAAGCCATGATAAAAAAACTATTGCTTTTATAGAACCTGTTAATTCTAATTTAGTATATATAAAAATTTTTAATTTAGAAACAAAAAGAGTTACATCATATTTTCAAATAAATTATTCTGATAGTGATTTAATTTTTTCTGGTGATAATAAAAACATATTTGTTGCTCAAAAAGGTGGGATTATATCTTTAGATATAAATTCTAAAAATAAATCGTATTTAATTAAAGATGAAAATTATAACTTTTCAGACTTAGCCTTATCACCAGATAAAACGTCTTTGGCTTTTTCTAAGGATTATAAACCTTGTTCTAATAAGGAAATAGAAAGAAGGTTAAAAAAAGTAGAAGTTTTATCATTAAAAAATACAACTTCTTTACCTTTAGATGTAAATTACAATGGAAATTTATTATACAATCCTTGTAAACCAGACAATGTAAAAAAATTAGTTAATGAATCGTATCCTTTATTTTTTAGTAATGAAGAATTAGTATTTCATTCAGAGGTATCTGTAAAACGAGATGGGTTTGATTCTGAGCCTGATACTCCTATTTTAGATTCTGGTACGAATATTATTGCTTCAAAATATAAAACCAAACAAGGTAAATTTATAACATTAATTAATGAAGTAGGAGATGATGGATATATAGATGTTAGAGGTAAAAAATCTGGAGGTAATTTATGGTTTATAGATCAAGACAGAAAAAAAATAGTTTTTGTAAGAAAAACAGAAGTTTATTCTATTAACTTTGATGGCTCTGATGAAAAATTAATAGTGGAAAATTAATTAAAACAAAGTGCTATTTCTTTTAATATTTTAACCTTTTAACTATATAGCTATGTGTATAATTTTTACTACAAAAACAAAAGCAAAAATAAATATTAATAGAGATTATGATTGTATTTCTACTAGTTATCTTTGTGGTCATGTTTTTAGAATTGGTACAGAACTAAAATCAGATTATTTAAAATATACTGGTTTTATTCATATATCTAGAGATGCTTTAGAAGAGCAATACTTTGATGTTTTGTCTTTAGTTATTAAAGGATACATAAATAACCTTAAAGATAAATCTGATATTACTATTTTAATAACAGGTTTTACTAAGTTTAATGGAACTCCAGATAACCCTACTAGTAGGTTTTTATTTAATGATGGTAAAAGTGAGTCCTATGGCTTAAAAAAAGCTGATATTAATAAAATAAATAATATGATGTCTTCAATTTTAAATATAGAAAATTTTACTTCTTTTTTTTATGAAGGAAAAGAAGTTGGTTTTACTTATATAGATGAAAATAAAGATTTTAATACCTCCTGTGGGGGGAATACCCCACAGGAGGAAAGTCTCGGGGGCATAGCCCCCATTCCCCCAGAAAACCCAGAGCATGGCTCTGAGTTATTCTATAATAAGAATAAAAAAATTAATTTAGCTTTTTTAAGACTTCCTGTTGATGATAATTTATTAAGTATCAAAGCAGAACAAAAAATAATTAATCAAGGTACTCCAGATGAAGCTATTATAACTAATGAAGCAGGTGATAGTACAGGAAATATGTTAAAAGATACTATAAATAAAATAAAACCTAATGCTTTAATAAGTTTTGGAGCAGGAACTTATCCTATAGATACTTATAATATAGAAACTATTTCTTATGGTATGAAAAAAGAAACTGGAGCTATTTATAGCACAGAAGACAAATATATAGTTAATAATGATTTGGAAACTATTTTTTATTTATATCATCAAAATAGATAGAAAGACAATTATTTTGAGATTTTTATCTATCCAATTCACCTGCTATTATGTTTAAGCTTCCTAAAGTTGCTACAGCATCTGCAATCATATGACCTTCTATCATATGGCTAAAAGCTCCGAAAATATAATAACATGGTGGACGAACTTTTACTTTATAAGGTCTTCCAGAACCATCACTTACAATAAAAAATCCTAACTCTCCATTAGCTGCTTCTGTAGAATCATATATTTCACCTGCTGGTACTTCAACTCCTTCAAAAATTAATTTGAAATGGTTAATTAAGCCTTCTATATTAGCATAAGTATCTGTTTTGCTAGGAATAGCAGCTCTTTTATCATCTGTATTAATAGGGCCACTAGGTAATTTTTTCATATATTGTCTTATAAGGCTAATACTTTGATACATTTCCTCAAATCTTACAAAAATACGATCATAAGTATCACCCACTTGACCAACAGGTACATCAAAATCAAACTGATCATAATAGTAATAAGGATGAGCTTTTCTTATATCATAATTAACCCCAGAAGCTCTTAAACAAGGCCCTGTAAAACCAAAACTTATAGCATCTTCTTTGGATACTATACAAATATCTTGAGTTCTTTCTAAAAATATTTTATTTTTCTTAATTAACTTAGTAACATCCATAATTGCTTTTTCTATTTCTTTTAAAGCAAATTTTACATCACCTTCAAAACCAGGGTATAAATCTCTATATAAACCACCAATTCTAGTAAAACTGTTAGTAAGCCTTGCTCCTGTAAGTTTTTCTAAAATAGTATAAACAGTTTCTCTTTGATTATATAAGTACCAAAAATTAGTTAAAGCTCCAATATCAACCAAATTAGCTCCAATACAAACTAAATGATCAACAATTCTCATTAATTCACTTACAATAACACGGATAAAAATACAACGATCTGTTATTTGTATTCCTAACATTTTTTCTACAGCTTTAGAAAATCCTACATTATTCATAATAGAAGAAACATAATTTAATCTATCTGTATAAGGTATTACTTGGTTATAGGTTTTTCTTTCTACAGTTTTTTCAAAACCTCTATGTAGATAACCAATTTCAAGCACAGAGCTTACAATAGTTTCACCGTCTAAAGCACAAAAAGTTCTTAATGTTCCATGGCTAGCAGGGTGCGATGGTCCAAGATTTATAAACAATAAATCTGTATGTAAGTCTTTATAAAATTCTTTTTCTAATTCTTGTGGTTTTATATAAGTATGTGCCATTATTTTAAACCTTTCCTTTTTAAAAGTGCATCCATTTGATCTATTAAAGGATCATTAGCAGAAAGTTCTTGTCTTTTTTTGGTAGGATAATCTTTTCTTAGTGGATGTCCTATAAATTCATGGTGTGTAAGTATTCTTTTTAAATTAGGGTGTCCTACAAAGTTTATTCCATACATATCATAGGTTTCTCTTTCACCCCAATCTGCTGATTTCCATAAATGAGTTACAGTTGGGACAGATAAGTCTTTTACACTTACAGGGCATTTTATTCTAATTCTATGATATTTTGAATAAGAATATAATTGATAAACTACTTCAAATCTCTCTTTTCTTTTTATAGGGTGTTTTAAGTAGTCAATACAAGTAACATCCATTAAAGCATCATATTGTAAGTCATGATCTGTTTTTAAAAAAGATAAAATAGATATTAATTCTTCTTTTTTTACTACAGCAAATTCATCATTATTATTTTCATTTATTTCTAAAACTGCATCTGCAAAAAGTTTTTTTAATTTTAATATAGTTATACTTTCTTTTTTGGTATCTTGCATTATTTAATAACTCCAGCACTTTTTAAAAGTTCTGTATCATCACCTATTCTTATTTTTTCGACTTTACTTTTATCAAATTCAGAACCTTGTTTATCAATAATTTCTTGAATTTTTATAATAGCATCAATAACTGCTTCTGGTCTTGGAGGGCAACCTGCAATATATACATCAACTGGTATTAATTGATCTATTCCTTGAACAGTACAATAATTATCATAAAAACCACCAGACGAAGCACATGCTCCCATAGAAATAACCCATTTAGGTTCTGGCATTTGTTCATAAATTCTTTTTAAAACAGGTGCTTGTTTATAAGTAATAGTTCCTGCAACAATTAATAAATCAGCTTGTCTAGGTGAAAAACGAACTAATTCTGCTCCAAATCTTGAAACATCAAAAACAGAAGATACAGTACTCATATATTCTATGGCACAACAAGCTGTTCCAAAAGGCATTGGCCATAATGAGTTTTTTCTTCCCCATTTAACTACTTCATCTAAACTTGTAGTTATAATAGAATCGCCTAAAAAACTTTCTAATCCCATTTTAAGGCTCCTTTTTTAATTATGTAAATAAAACCAGCAAGTAAAATAAAAATGAATAAAATCATTTCAATAAAGCCATCTGTTCCTAAAGTTCTGAAATTAACAGCCCAAGGAAACATAAAAACTGTTTCAACATCAAATAAGATAAAAACAATTGCTACTAAATAAAATTTTACTGAAAATCTTTCCCTTGCTGTTCCTACAACTTTATCCAATCCAGCTTCATAACTAGATAATTTTACTAAATCAAATTTCTTTTTACCTAAAAAGTTAGATAAAAGTAGTATTACTGCGGGTATAATAACCGCTATGGATATTACTAATAATAATTCTATTGATGTTGTAGACATAAAAAATTCCTATAATTATTAAGATGGATTATAGCATAATTGTTTTATCAAGTCTTTTAAATCTTTTTAAGTAATAAGTTGTAACGAATAATAAAATTAATATTTTTTAAGCTAAATGCCTTACTTTTTTAGTAGAAAGTGGTTCTATATGCCAACCTTCCCAAGACATTGGGCGGTAAAAACCAGCCATATTTATTATTTTATCAAATTCAGATTGAGAAATTCTTTTACCGTTTCTATACATAGCTACATCAAGTGCATAACCTTTATTATGTTGACTATGTCCAGGAGGTGCTACCCATTTTCTAGCTACAGATACGCTACCATATTTTTTTAATGCCTGATTCCAAAGTTTTTCTTGATGCTCTACACTTCTATAGGCTGAGTTTATTTGAATTTTTACACCTCTTTGAGATGCAACATTATGAAGTGTATTTAATAAGATTGCAGACTCTTCTTTTACTTTTACAGTATTCCCATTAGAATCTTTAAAACGAGTATTTATAATTCTATCTGAAAATGCAACTATATCATTTTTTGCTTGATTTATTAATCTTCCCACTGTTCCAATAAAACTAAGATCTTGGTAGTCTTTATAATTTTTAGCTGTATTTAAATTAGTATTTTTTTTAAAGGGCTCAGTAGTATTTAAATTTTGTTTTTTTACAAAAGTATCTGATTTAAAAGCACTGGCTACATTTAATAAATGTTGGTTTGAATTATCTATATAATCATTTTTAGCCTCTTTATTAGAGTTTAAAAATGATGATACAGAATTAAAATTTACGTTCATAAAACCAATAGCTAAAAATATATTTTACTTATAGTTTTTTACCAAAAAAACTTGGTTAAGCTAAGGTTATTTTTTATTTAAAAATAATTCTAAATAATCTTTTTTTCTAATTTTTCTTTATTAAAAATAGTTATTTTATTATCATGGTAACTAGCTATTTTTTCTGATTCAAAGCCTTTGATAATTTTTTCAAAACCTTCTTTTGAGGTATCTGATAAATTTTCTAAATCTTCTTGTGCTACTCCATTAACTACTAATAACTCATTTTCTTTCACACCATATTGATTATTTAATTCTAATAAAATACTAGCTACTCTGCTAACAGCTAATAAATACTCTACCATAATAGAATTTTCAACTTCTATTTTATTTAGCATTGCTCCCATTAAATCTCTAATGCCAAGCATACCTACGCATTTACCATTATCATCTACTACAGGTAAATGTCTGAATTTTTTTTTATCCATAAGACTTAAAGCAACATCAAAACTTTCATTTTCATTTATAGTTAGTACGTTTTTAGTCATTACATCATCTATTTTAAGTTCATCAAGTTTTCTTTTTGTTCCTACTACTTTTGTCATTAAATCTCTTTCAGAAAAAACCCCTTCCAAACTATTCTCAGAACCTATTACTAAAATACCTATATTTAGCTCGGTCATTTGTTTTGCAGCTTCAGTAACCAAAGTTTCTTTATTTACCATAAACAATTGTTTATGCATTAATTCTTTAACTAACATAAAAATTTACACCTCTGAAATAAATTTTACTAAAGCTTCATTTTCTTTTTCAATCATTTGTGAAACTGCTTTCATAACATCTCTGATACCAAGCATACCAATACATTTACCCTCAAAATCTACTACTGGTAAATGACGTATTTTTTTTCTTTGCATTATATCTAAGGCATCATAAATATTTTCACTTTCTTTTATGGTGGCTATATTAGAAGTCATTGCTTGTTTTACTATTGTATTAGCAACATCCAAACCAACTCCAACTACTTTTTTTAATATATCTCTTTCAGAAAATATTCCTTCCATATTTTCTATACTTCCTACTACCAATGCACCAACATTTAATTGTGTCATTTTTATAGCAGCGTCCTCTATTGTATTATTTGAAGCAATTGTGTGTATGTTTCCTGAATGCATAATATCTTTTACAAACATATTTTAGTACCCTCAAAAAAAATAAAAGAAAAAGACAATGATCATAACTAAATAATGCAGTATATTTTTAAAATTTGTCAATATATATATTGATATTCCTCAAAGTTTTTATTAAAATTATAGGAATATATTTAACTATATATAATCTATTTAACGTTATTTAACTAGGAATTATTTTTAATGCTTAATTTAAAAGATTTTCAAATAGCTAGAAAAAATATAGCAGAAAAAAGAGATAGTAATGCTGAATCGATTTTTGATGAAGCTTTAAAAATATTAGAATCTTATAAAAATTTACCAAGCATTACTAAATTAGAACAACTAGGAAAAAAATTAATTGAGACAATAAGCTACAATAAAGAACATTTACCCGCTTATCTATATTTATCATTTGTTTTTTATGCTCTTAATAATGAAGAAATGGCTTTAAAATATATAAAAATAGCAGAATCTTTGAGTAAAGATCCTCTTCCATCAGCTATTTTAAAATATAAAGATGAAATTAATAATAAAATAGAGCAAAAGTTTAGTAGAAATTTAGGAGGTAGAATTTAATGAGTTCAATTTCATCTTTTAGTAATCAATTTAGTAATATACAAGCTTTAAAGTCAACTTCTAATGCTCAAGAAGTGAATAAAGTAAAAGAAAATACTAAGCAAGAAGATTCTAAACCAGTTGATCCTAAAAAAGCTTTTGAAAAAACACCAGAGCATATTGCTACTGTTACTGCACAGGCTGGTCAAGCTTTAGTAAGAAGTGTTTCTACTACAGTAGCTCAGGGTGGTTTAAAAGATACTAAAGTAGATTCTTTGGATTCATTAAAAGAAGGTGTTACTGCATTAAAAGAAGGGGCTCCTGCTTTAACTAACAAACAAGAAAGAGCTGCTATATCTAAAGATGTAACTTCTTTACTTACTAAATATGGTGTTCCTCCTTCAAAACAAACTTTTATGCAAAAGCTTACTTCTATGAAAAAAGATTTATGGAATTCTATTAAAGAAAAATGTAGTAATGCTGTAACTGCTGCTGGAAATCTTATTAGTAAAGCTAAAGGACTTTTTACTAAGAAAAAAGAGCAAATAACCCCTGATATTAAATTTAATGAGACTAATGAAACTGATAAAACTAAGGCTAAACCTAAAGCTGAAATTGAAGATAGAACAGATGGTAGTTTGAAAAAATTAGGTACGGCTGGAAAAGTTTATGATATTTCAAAATCAACGGCTAGTGCTGGTATTTCAGGAATGAAAGTTATTGCTGCAATTAAGAATTCAGAATCTCTAAAACTGGTTGCTAAAAAAGCTACAGGTATTTTAGGCGTTATTACTAGTGCCGTAGATACAGTTAAAAGTGTTTTTAGTTTTAGAAAAACTAGAGATATAAGAAATAAATCAGCTGAATTTCTTAAAGATCCTTCTGCTGCACAAATAAAAAAAGCTGAAACTAAAATACAAGATTTAACTACTAAACTTGCTACAGCTAAAGATGATGAAAAACCAGCTATACAAGGTAAAATTGATAAATTACAAGCTAAATTAAAAGACTTAAAATCACCTGAAGGTAAAGGTAAATTGGTAGAAAGTGAGAGTACTTTAGTTTTGAATCAAATTAATAAAAGACAAGATGTAAAACATAAAGGTTTCCAAATAGCTAAAAATGTTATAGGAACTACTGCTGCTGCTATAGGTGTTGCTGTTACTTTTGGTGCTTTGGCTACTCCTGTTGGTTGGGTTGCTATGGGTGTTTCTGCTGCTGGTGCTATAGGTTTAGGTATTTATAAATATTTCAAAAAAGGTGCTAGAGAAAATATTAAAAATAATTTACAGAATCAAGAAAAAGATTTGGGTAATATAAAAAATAAAATAGAAGAAAGTAAAACTCAACTTCAAGCTAAAATGACTGATATAGATGCCAAAATAAAAGAAGAGCCTAATAATCCAGAACATGTTGATGCAAAACAAAAAATACAAGCTCAAATATCAGATATGGATAAAGATTTAGGGCATATAAATGAATTAGCTGATAAAGTACAAGTTCAACTTTTATTAAAATCTCCTGAAAAAGCACAACAATTTTTATTAGAAAAATTAAGTAATAAACAAGATACTCCTGAAGCTAAAGAAGAAAGAAAACAGGCTAAACTTATTGCTGTTGATGTTTTAGGTATCAAACCAGAACTTATTAAAAGTATGGTTTCTGGTCCTAATGCAGAAGATGCAAAAAATAAAGTAAGTGCTCTTTTAAAAAGCAAAGTTCAAATATTTACATAAGGAAAATCTAAAATGAATTTTAATAATCAAAGACCTATGCAACCTAAAACTATATTAGGTAGTAAGCCTATTGGTTCACAACCTAAAACTTTGGTAACAGAAGAGCCTAAAACAGCATTTGAAAGGCTAGAAATTCTTTTTAATTATTTAGATTATGGTGCTTTTATAGTACCTAAAACAGATGAAAATCCAGTAGAACAACTAATAGTATCAATACCTTTAAATGAAAATGAAAATACTAATTTAGAAACTCTTTTTGATGAAAATCAGGCTGATAAATATTCAGAAGAGTTTTTAAAGAAAAACTTTTTAGTACATCTAATGTTTACTAATGATATTTTAAAACAAGTAGAAAAAATAAGTACTGAAATAGATACTAATAATACCTTTATATTAAATTTTTCTTCTTATTTGGATCTTGAAGTAAAAAATGAAAAACATTGGGAATTTCTTCATTTACTAAACGAATTTAATAGAAGTATTCCTATTGGGAACTTTCTTATAGATGAAGATGATAAATTATGTTTTAAATATGCTATTACTTTACCAGAAAGAGATATTAAAAATGAAGTAGCTGTTGAAATTATCCAAATGATTAGTTTTTTTGTTAGTAGAGTTTTTAATGTTTGTGTGCCTTTTATGGAAGGAACAAAAACTTTAGAAGAAGTTTTAACTGATTTAAGTAAAGTAGCTTAACTCTAAAAAATTAATTTTCTATTTACATTTATACATATTTTTTTTACTTTTCTATTTAATTGATATAATAGATATATATTTTTATTATGAGGAAAAATAAAAATGGGTTTTTTTAGCAGGATTGCAAATTTATGGAAAGGTTTTCTTAGCCTTTTTGTAGAAAATTTAGAAGAAAAAAATCCTGAGGCTGTTTATGAAGCCGCTATTATATCAAAAACAGAACAATATCAAAAGCTTATGAAAGCTGTATCTGGTATTGTTTATCTAAGAAATAAATTAGAAAAAGAGTTGGAAGAAAAAACTAAAGCTTTAAGTGAAGTTCAGGCTCAGATTCCTGTTGCTGTAGAGCAAGGAGATGATGAAGTTACTTTAGTTTTATTAGAGAAAAAAAATTCTTTAATTGCTGATGTAGATAGAATAAAAAGTGAAGTTGAAAAAATAAGTGTGCAAGCGGATGAAGCAAAAGAAAATCTTATTAGATTCCAAGCTGAAATAGAAAAACTTAAATCAGAAAAACAAGAAATGTTGGCAAGAAGAGAAAATGCACTTGCTCAGAAAAAAGTTCAAGATCAATTATCTAATATTACTATAGATAGCGATTTAAAAGCTCTAAGTAGTGTAAGAGAAGGTATTAGTAAATTGGAAGCACAAGTTCAAGTTGCTAAAGAAGTTAATAATAATGGCTTAGATTCTAAACTAAGAGATATTAAAGAAAAAACTGCTAGTGTAGCTGCAAAAACAGAACTTGAAGAACTAAAGAAAAAAATGAATGCTCAGAAAAATAATATTAATATAGAGAAAAAACTTTAATCTCTTTTTAAAGATTAAAAATAATAAGTAAAATTATTTTCTTTTCATCTTTTTATAACATTCCTAGTAGATATATATTTTTGTCAATACTTGTAAAATATTTACTTATAAGTATGATATATTTATTTACTTAGCTTAATTATGATATTAAATATATAATAAAAATGGAAATAGAAAATATAAGAGAGATAACTCAAACAGGCTGTTTTATATCTATAGTTGCCCCTGCTTATAACGAATACGAAAATTTAAACTTTTTTTATCAAAGAATGAAAGTTGTTTTAGAAAAAATAACTGAAAATTGGGAAATTGTTTTTGTAAATGATGGTAGTAAAGATAATACTTTACAAGAAATGATTAGGTTAAATAGTATTGATAATAGAGTTAAAATAGTTGATTTTTCTAGAAATTTTGGAAAAGAAGTTGCTCTAACTGCTGGTTTGGATTATGCTATAGGACAAGTTATTATTCCTATTGATACAGATTTACAAGACCCTCCAGAATTAATTTATGACATGATAGAACTTTGGAAAAAAGGTAATGATGTTGTTTATGCTACCAGAACCAAAAGAGAAGGAGAAACTTGGATTAAAAAAGCTACAGCTTATTTATTTTATGATTTTATTAATAAAATGACTAAAATAACTATCCCTAGAAACACAGGGGATTATAGGTTAATGGATAGAAAAGTTTTGGATTCTCTAAAAGAATTAAAAGAAACTCATAGATTTATGAAAGGTCTTTTTAGTTGGGTTGGTTATAAACAAGTTAGCCTTCCTTATGTAAGAGAACCAAGATATGCTGGTGTAACTAAGTTTAATTATTGGAAATTATGGAATTTTGCTATAGAAGGTATTACTAGTTTTAGTATAGCTCCTTTACAATTTGCTACTTACTTGGGATTTTTAGTTTTTGCTTTTTCTTTTCTTTATGCTGTAATTATAATTATAAAAACAGCTATTTTTGGTTCTGATGTAAAAGGCTACCCTTCATTAATGGTTACTATGCTTTTTATGGGTGGAGTCCAACTAATAACTATAGGTGTTATTGGTGAATATGTAGGTAGAATTTATAATGAAGTAAAACAAAGACCTTTATATATAGTTAATAGAAAATATGGAATTGATTAAAGTTTTATTTGTTTGTCATGGAAATTATCATCGTTCTCCAATGGCTCAAGGTCTTTTTGAAAAATTAATCTTAGATAATAACCTACAAGAAAAAATATTTTGTGATTCAGCTGGGACAGCTTGTTCTCATGGAAAAATTCAACCTCATTTTAAAACTTTAGAAATTTTAAAAAAATTAGGAATTAATTTAGAACATAAAGCAAAACTTTTTAGATATAATCATTTAATAGATTTTGATTATATAATAGCTATGGATCACTTCAATATAAGAGATATTTTTTATATCAAAAAATTTATAAAAAATAAAAAAACTACTTCAAATATTTTTTTACTTCGTCAATTTGATAACCAAATAGAAAAATCTATTAACTTAAATAGTTTAGATTTTTTTACTTCTGATAAATTAGATGTTCCTGATCCAGAATTATTAAAATTATTAGGATATGAAACTGTATATGAAATAATAAATAATGCCATAGAAAATTTTTTTAAATATTTAAAAGATAATCATAATTTCTAATTTATATATTTTTCAAATTTTAATAATATATCTTTTTGTTCAATTTTTATGATGTTAATAGCTTCTTTTAATGTAAAAAAACTTCTTTTTCTTAAATGTTTTTCTTCCCAATCATTGAATATTTCTGAAATAGTTAAAGGGTACATTTTTACTTTAAAATTTAAGCTCCATTTACTATAAAAATACTCCTCACAAAAGTTATTTTTTAATTCACCTATTACACCACATTCTTCTAAAGCTTCCTTAATAGCAGATTCTTCTGCTGTCATATTATTTTCAATTAGTCCTTTTGGTAGAGTCCAATTACCTGTTTGCATAGAAGTTATTAAAATGATATATATTTCATTATTTTTTATAAAATAAGGAATTACTCCAGATTGATCAATAATATTTTTTCTCATAATATTTATTATACTATTTTTCATTTACTTATTTAATTAGTACTATAATAAAAGAGTTATTATATAAAATTAAAAATTAATATAAATTACATGATAAAAAAAATAGTCCTAAATTTTATTATTTATTCTCTTACCATTATTTTAATATCTTGTACCCAAAATGTAAAAAAAGAAGATAATGAAGAAAAATTTGATAAACAAATATCAGAATTAAGTTTAGATGAACTTTTAGTTGGTGATGATTTAAACTATTGGGGTGCAGATTCACCTAGAGGTAGTATATTTCTTTTTACTAAAGAAGCTACTAAGCTAAAATTAATAGGCTTAAAACCAACTAGATTTAAAGAATTAGATAAAACTGATTCTGAATTAGCAAAACAAATTCAAACATCTCCATTATATCAATTAGAAATTTATGAGCTTCCAAAACCAGATAAATTAACCCCCAAACACCCTCAAATTTGTGATTATATTTCAGATAATTTTCAAAAAGCTAATTTATTAAAAATAATTGCTAAATTAGAATTAAGATTAAAAGAAAGAAATTGGATTCCTATTAATGTAAATATAAAAAAAAATACTCTAGTTTTTGTTAGAATTGGTGTTGGTGAACTATATTCAACTATTCAGAATAAAAGTACTGATGCTTTTTGGATGCTAGCTAAAAATAGTAATAAAAATTGGGATGAAATGATGACTTCAGAAAAAAATAAAATAATATCTTGGAGTTGTCAAGAATATACTTTTATGGATAATCATATTATCCAACCTGCTTATTACAATCCAGATATTATTTTTAATTATGAGTAATTAATTACCCCATCTTTGTAATTTATCCATAGTATGCAAATTTCCACATAAAGTTTCATCATTATAATAACCTTTTGGAAGTTCTTTTAAATAATCAAAAATAGGTATTTTTTTATTTGTATCTAAATTATGTAAATATAGTTTTTCAGAGGCTTTTAATGTAGTTCCTTTATTTATGTTATTATAATTTTCTGTTTTATTTACATTTTTCTCACTTTTTATCAGAATTAAATTATTTTTAGAAAAATCTAATTTATAAGTATTATTTGTTTTATTACCATAATGTTCATTTTCATATTCTAAAATATTATTTTTATATTTAATAAAGTTAGTTGGTATAGCATTTTTTTCTTCTTCTTTAAAAAAATACTCATTAGTTTTTTGAATATTATTATTTTCTATTGTATATATTGATAAACTATTAATAAAGTTATTTTTGTCTTTTATATAAACTATTAATTCATTATCTCCTATCCAATCTACTGAAAAATAACCATCATTTTTATTAATTTTAGTTTCATAATAAACTCCTTTTTCTATATCAAATATAGATAAATCATAATAACCACTAGTTTCTAAAAGATATTTATTATTATCAGAGAATCTTTCATTATAATATTGACCATAAGTAGCTTCTTTTTTATAAATTTCTTTTTTAGTATTTAAATCTATTAAAGAATAATATTTTTTAGTTTTAGAATTTGTACCTTCTGAACTAATATTTAATTCTTGGATAAATATTTTATTATCTACAAGATTAAATTTGTATTCTGAATAATTTTTTTCTACATCTTTATTAAAAGTTTTAGAGCCTAAATCTACTAATTTTTCTGTTTGTCCAGCTAAATTTACTTTATATAAAGCATAATTTTTATATTCTTTATTTTCTAAGTATCCATAAATGAAATAACCAACTTGATTTTTTTCATCAAAAAAAGCTCCATCTACACTTTGGTTATAGCCTATTTTGGTACAATTTATAGATAGACAAGATGTTGGCATTATTAATAAACTTAAAAGACTTAATTTTAAAATTGTTTTAATCATTATTTTTACTCCTAAAATATTAAAAATTTCCTTCTAATCCCATATATAATCTTGGGAAAAGAATAAAAGCTATTGAGTTATATGTTGTATCAATATTTAAACCTACATCAGCTCCAATATTAAACCCTAATCTATTGTAATAAAATGTTTTACCTATTCCTGAACCAAAATAATAATGTCCTATATACCCATCTACATTAGGATCATAATAAGGATAATTATTTAAAAAAGAAATTCCTGTAAAGTATTTTATATAAAATTGCTGATAAAATTCTTCATTATAATTAGTTCTATTTATATGCTGTTTTAAATCAACTTCTACGCTTTGACCTACTGATATATGTTCAGGACCCATACAGCAATATTTTTGCTTAAAATTGAAAGAAGATAAACTTCCATTATATACATTAAGTCCAGCTTCTAAATCTTTATTTATATCTCTTGATGCTCGAAGTTGAAACATAAAATTAGCTATATTTATACCTAAATGTGTTCTATTTTCGAATAACTCTTTGTTATTTAATTTTTCTTCTGCCCTTGCTTTTGAAGCTAAATTTATTACTATAGAAATAGTAAATAAAAAATAAAAAAATTTTTTCATATTATGATACCTCTTAATATATTACTTTATAGTATAGTATTTAATTTACTTTTTTGTAAATAATATATTAATAATTCTTAATCTTTTACTATTATTTTTTAATAGCTAAAAATTAAGGTTTTCTTATTTTTAACTTAATTTTAACTTAATAAACTAGAAACATTATTTTTTATAAAATTGCTATAATAAAAATGTATATTAGTTATTTTTATTTTTATGTCTGAAGTAAATATTTTAAGAGGTAGTTTTAGTAAAATAAATTTAACAGTTTCAAAAAATGAACCTGTTAGTAATATTCCTGCTGAAAATAATCCTAAAATAGAAGCAGACTCTTTAAAAGTTTCTAACACTTCAAAAAATTCTAATACAATAAGAAAATTACCTGCAAATACTTTAGTTCTTACAGATACTGCTAGTATAAAAACTTTAAAAACAGATAATTCTAATTACCTTAGATATACAGATCTTTATAAAAGAATAGATAGTGGTTTATTAGGTAAAATAACAGGAAAAGAAGCTAGAATAGCTATAGAAATTTTATCAGATGATAATTTAAGAAAATACGCTAATAATGCTCAATTAACTAGAATGATAAAAGCTATTTCTTATCATATTGATTCTTTTAAAAAATCAGAACCAGAATTGGCTAAAAAAGCTATAGATGGAATTAATAAAACAGTTGCTGATGCCAAAAAAGATGGAAGTATAGATGAGCTTATGCAGAAAATTTTTATAGATTTAGCTAATACTGGTGTAATGGTTTCTAATATGGATGACTGGTCTTCAAGGAAAATAGTAGAAAGTGATACATTGTTGAAAGAAACTTCGGCAGAACAAAAAACTATTCTTTTATATGCTTTAAAATTAGGTTTTACAGAAAAAAAAGAAGAATTAGCTATAAATAAAATATTGAAAACAGCTGTAGATACAGGTCAGTTAAAAAATGTTTTAGGAATTTGGAGTGATGGCTTAGATGTTACGAGTTCATCTTTAGATTCTTTATTTAGTAATTTAAGAGATGGAGAAAGAACTGCTTTTCTAGATATCCTTACTGAAGGAATGAAAAAAGAAAATATTAGTAATGATGTTATGATTGAGTTATATAAAGGTACTAAAGTTGTAGAAAGTATAAAAAATTTAAATGAAGCAAGAGATTTAGAAAATAAAGGTAAATACGAAGAAGCATCTTCTAAATATGGAGCTGTAAAAGATAACCCTAGAGCCAGAGAAATGTTAGAAATGTCTGGTTATCAAAAATATAGTAAAAATGATTATTTGGGTTTGGTAAAAGATTTTGTTAAATATACTAAATATGATATAAAAAATATATCTAATAAAACAGCTGACGTAGTTTTATCAGGTAAAGGTAGTATTATTGCTAATACGACTTCATCTTATTTAGGAGAGTCTTTAGATAGATCTTTTAAAAATTTCCCTATTTTACAATCAAAAAATATATATGAGTTAAAAGAAAAAAGAGATTCTCAATTATCTAAAATAGCTGTAATAAGAAAACCTCATTATACAGAAGAACAAAAAATTGAAATGAAAAAAGAGTTTGAAGCTAAAATTGATCAAATTACAGGAACTAAAGCAAGAGATAATAATGCTGTTTCTATGTATATAGATGGTGAACAATGTTTTGACAGATTAAAATCAGGTATTCAAGATTCTAAAAAAAGCATTTATATGGAAGCTTTTTTATTTCATAATGATGAAAAAGGCCAAGAAATAGCTGATTTGCTTATGAAAAAAGCTAAAGAAGGTTTAGATGTTCGTGTTATTGTAGATGCTTTTTCTAATAAAAAAGAGTTTTTGCTATATAATAAAATGGAAAAAAATGGTGTAAAAATAATAAGAAATAAAGGTTCTTTTGATAATGTGATAGAAAGTAGAGGTTTATCAGCTTATCATAGAAAATTATATATTTTTGATCAAAAAGTAGCTCTTACTGGTGGAGTAAATATCGGAAATGAATATTTAACTAAAGGTAAATGGCATGATATGTTAGTAGAAGTTCAAGGGCCTGCTATGAGCGATATCTTAAGTGATTTTCATAAACATTGGAATTTTTCAGCACCTAAAGATAAATTTACTTCTAAAGTTCCTCCTCCAGAAGCTTTTATTATTAATAATCAAAATGAATTAAAAACTGATTCTAAAAATAGTAGTGTTAGACTTATAACTACAGATCCTGTAGATAAAAAGAAAAATATTAAAGAATGGACTCTTAATGCTATAAATAATGCTAAAAATAGAGTTTATTTACAAGACCCTTATTTTAATGATCCAGAAATAATTAATGCTTTGAAAAAAGCCGTAAATAGAGGGGTTAAAGTCGAAGTTATTTTACCAAATGCAAATGATGTTAGTATTATGAAACATTTAGGCGATAATACCATAGATGAATTGTACTCTGAAGGTGCAGATACCTATAAATATAATACAGGTGGTAAAGAAAGTTTTAATCATTTAAAAGCTATTGTTGTTGATGATTATGTTTGTTTGGGCTCAGCAAATAGAGATGTCAGAGCTATGAATACTAACCAAGAAATTAATTATGTTATAGATGATAAAGAATTTACTGATGCTTTTATAGAAAAAGTTTGGAAAAAAGATAAAGCTAATTCTAGTTTTGTAGAGCCAACTCCTGAAAATTTCTTAAAAAGATTAGTAAAATTAGGTTTTAAATCTATGCCTTCTCTGTTCTAAATTTTTACTAACAAAATACTTCTTATGTATTATAATTAATATTGTTAATTATATTTTTAAAATAAAAATGGAAAATAAATTTAAATTTAAAAAAGGTGACTTAGAAATAGAATTATCTGGAGAAAGAGAATTTGTAGAAAACCAGATATTAGATTGGAAAAACTATTTTATTAATGAATTTAAAAATAATTCTAGTTTGTCAGTAAATAATGACCTTAAAAACTTAGATATTTTTAATAACTCATTATCTTTAACTGATTTAGCTGAACAAGTTTCTGAAATAGAAGAAAAACCTCTTGAGGTTACCGAAAATAATGATAATAATCAATTAGATATATCTAATAATGATACAGAGTCATCTTTTTTACAAACCTTAGGTTTTGAGCTAAATAATCAATTTTCTAAACCTTTAGAAAATACTACAGAAAAAACTTTAGATTCTGATGAGCATAATATAGAATCTACTGAATTTTTACCCAAAGTTATTTCGGTTTCAAAAAAAATTTCTTTTGATGATTTTATTAAATTAAAAAATCCTTCTACAGATAATGATAAGCTAATAGTAGCTAGTTATTATTTAGAAAAATATGAAAGATATGTATCTTTTACAGAAATTGATTTATACAGAATAGCTAATTTGGATAATATTACTCAACTTATTAATAATAATTTAATACATGGCTATATCGCAAAAGTACAAGATTGTAAAACCCCAGAATGTTATACTCTAACCTATTCTGGAGAAATTTATGTAAAAGAAGGTTTATAAATTGCTAAATATTTCAAATTTAGCTAAAAAAAATATTCCTGAAGCTAATTTTAAGCTAATAGAAAAAGTAGGTGCTATTTCTACAGAAGAAGGCTTTAATTCTTATCTTGTAGGTGGTTTAGTAAGGGATATACTTATAGAAAAATTAAAAGACATAGATATAGATATTGTAACTGAAACTTATGCTCCCAAATTAGCTAAAATAGTAGCTTATGAATTAAGAGGCGAACTTATAGTTCATGAAAAATACGGTACTGCAAAAGTTAAATTACCAACTACTACTATTGATTTTACTACAGCTAGAACCGAGATTTATGAATATCCTGCTAGTAATCCTAAAGTAAGTTTTTCTTCTATAAAAGAAGATTTATTCAGAAGAGATTTTACAATAAATGCTATGGCTATAAGTATAAATAATAATACTTTTGGTGAGTTATTAGATTTATATGATGGTTATAAAGATATAAAAGAAAAAAAATTAAAAATTTTACATGATAAAAGTTTTATAGATGATCCTAATAGAATTTTTAGAGCTATTCGATTTAAAAGTAAACTATCTTTTGAAATAGATAAATATACTAGAGACTTAGCTATTAAAACTATGAATTTAGGTATATTTGATTATTTCATTAATGATAGAATTAAAAATGAAATTAAAATATCTTTTACTAATGAATATAATGCAAAAGATAATATAAAAGAACTTTATGATTTAAACTCACTAAAATTTTTTAATACTAATATAGATATAGATTTTTTATTTGAGAAATTAGATTTACTTGAAAGAAATATTTTTTTAATAGAAGAATATATAAAAATTAAACTTAATCAATATATTTTATACTTAGCTTTATTAATACATAATAAAGAAGATTTTTACCAAAATAATATAAATAATACTCAAAAAAAACATCAAAGAATAAAATTAATAGAATCATTTAGATTTGAAGTTGATGAGTTAAAATTTTTTAGAGAAATTTTAACTATTAATGAATTATATTTAAAAATAAAAGAAGATATTTCTAATTATGACTTATATAAACTATTAAATAAACTTAATTATGAAACATTAGTTTATTTTATTACTATTTATAATGAAAATACTATTAAAGAAAAAATTTTACTATATTTAAATAAATTGAAAGATATAAAAATAAAACTTAATGGAAATGATTTAATTAATTTAGGTTTTAAAAAAGGAAAAGATTTAGGCTTAATTTTAGAAGAATTAAAAAAATATAAGCTAAATAATGATATTTCAGATCAAGATGAAATATCATTTGTTTCTAAATTTATTCCTACCTCACTATAAACTAAAATTATAATAAGAAATTTTTATAATTTAAAACATTATTTTTAGAGCTTCTTGAAGATCTTTAGCAAAAATAACTTGTTTTCTTTTGTTACTTTCCCTTATAAAATCTTCTAAGCTTTTACTTTTATAAATAGAAAAATTACCAATTATAGCCATAGTTACTTTATAATTTGAAGCTTTTTGTAAAATATCTCCTGCTATTTTTGTACTTAGATCAAAAAATTCTTCTATAAAATTTTCTTTTTTAAAAAAAATAATATCTGTATCAAATTGATAGACTAATTCTATAAAATCTTGACCTGTTTTAATTAATAATTCATTAGAAGTAATTTCTATTATTTTATTTCCATTTATATTATGAGTTATTGTATTCATATTTATCTCCTTTTAATCAATAACTAATCTAAAAAAACTTTTTTAATTATTGTACTATATTTTTTTATTTAATCTTATATAATTACTGAAAATTCTGCTTCAGGGTAATGGAGGGATTCCCTAGCCTCCTTTGAGCTAAGTAGGTCTTAAATTTATTCTATTTTAGTATCATTTAAAACTTCGTATTCTAAATGAATATAAGAGTTATCTAATTGTCTAATATTTAATAGTTTTAAGGCTTTAAGGTTAAATAAATCATTAAATTCTTGATTATCATTACCATCTATTAATGATGCTGTTTTACCTCCACCTATTAAAATAGGTGCCATAACTACAGAGATTTTATCAATTAATTTTTCTCTTAAAAAAATAGCATTTAAAGTTCCACCAGTTTGAATAGTTAATTTTTCTATTTTATAAGTATTTTTTAATTTAAAAAATAAGTTTTTAAAATCAATTTTTTTATTATAAAATATAAGTTCCAAGTTTTTTTCATTTTTTCTTTTAAAAGCGGGATGTTCTTGATTAGTTGTTATAATAAATAATTTTTCACTTTTTTTTAGATAGTTATCTACACCTATATCATTTAAATGTGGTTTATTATCTATAATCAAATAACTAACAGGTAATTTATTAATTTGTGTTTTTATTAAATTAGCTCCTACCTTACAAAGAACTTTCCCAGAATTTAATGAAAATAAGTCTGTATTTTGTTCTAATTCATAGTATTGATATAAGCCTTCTTTAACTCCAGTTATTTTGGGAAAATCTTTATCTACATCAAAGTTATCAGTTATTCCAGTTGATATTTTACCATCTAAAGAAATAAGCATAAATAAAGTAGTATAAGGTTTATCTGACATAAAATATTATTTTATCATTAATATAACATTACTTCCCAATCTTCAAATTCTGGTTCAACTTCATAATTTTCATCTATATAAGAACGTATAAATTGAGATGCTCTATATTCTGCTTCTTTTGCATTTAATACTATCTCTTTTTCATCTATTTCTAACACATTTACAAAGATAGCATAAACTTGTTCTAAAGCACTAGGTTCACTAAATATACAAGTATAATCTATATTTTCTAATAATGGTAATCCAACAGTTCCATTTGCTAACCAAAAAGAAAATTTTCTTAAAGTTGAACTTAATTCTTTACTTAATTTCATTTTTAGCTCCATTTTTTATTTTTTTTATTCTTGCCTTAATAGATGGTATATTTTCAAGTAAAATTTCATTTATAATACTATTGTAATCCTCTTCTAAAGAGTTATTTTTTAATAATAGCATTGAAAGAGCTTGGATAGAATTAACTCTTACTATTTTACTTTCTTTTTTATTAGAAGCCCAACTTTTTAAAATATTCCAAATACTTATAATTTCAATATCTAATAAATCTAATCTTGGAATAATTAGAGCTAAATGCCACTTAAATTCTATATTATTATTTAATTTGAAAAAATCTAAAATTTCTTTTTTATGTTTAACTAAATAATGTGAGTTTGATATTGTTATCTTTTCTATTGCATCTATAGCTCTCATTTTGATTAAACGTTCATCTGAGTATAAATAACAAAAGAGTTCATCAAAATCTGTTTGATTTCTAATTTCTTCTATTAATAGTTTTACTTTACCTATAGAGCGTAAATCACCTTCTCTTAAGTAAATATAGATAATTTCTTTTTTATTCATCAACTTTTAAACTATAAATCATAAAAGGGCTATAATTTTCATTATATTCACTTAGATTAAAATCTCCATAAATTTCTTTTATTTTAAAACCTGTTTCACTAATTAAAGATTCTATTTCATTTTTATCAATAAGTTTAAATTTTAAATCTAAAACTTTTTTTTCTAAAAGTTCTTTATTATTATTATGAATTTCATAGTATTGTTTTATATCTACTGTTTTATCTTCATTTTCTCTTGAAGACATAAAAAATAACAATTTTTTATCTTCAAAATTAAATTCTTTTATAAAAGATAAATTATTGTTTATTAATTTCCTTCTATAGTTTGGATTATATAAAGTGAAAATAAATTCCCCATTTTTATTAAGAAAATTTTTTATTCCATTAAAAACTAATTTTTGGTCTTCATAATTAATTATTTCTGCTATAGAGTTAAAACCAATAATAGCTAAATCATATTTTTTTTCTAGGTTTAAAAAACGAATATCCTGACAAATTAAATTACTAGTTAGAGTTTCATTTTTTAATTTTCTTTCTAATTTATCTAATAAACCTATTGAAATATCAATACAGTCTAGTTTTAAACCAGTTCTTATTAGTGGTAGTGATATTCTTCCAGTTCCTGCCATTAGTTCTATAGCATTTCCATTAAAATTTTTATATCGTTCTATAAAAAAATCAATATCATAATTAGCTGTATTATAAACATCATAAATATCAGCAACTTCATCATAGTTATTCTTATTAGAGAATACCTCAGAGCTCTGCTCTGGGGTTTCAGGGGGTAAGGGGGCAGAGCCCCCGCTCCCTTCCTCCTGCGGGGTTGATACCCCGTAGGAGGTCTTAAATTTATTAATAATATTTTTTGGCATTTTATCTATTTTTATAAAATTTTAGTGGTATTTTAACATAATAAAAAATAAAAAAAACTTGATTAAAAGCAATTATTTTAAAATTTTAGTGCTTTTTTAAAACCTTTATGTGAATTAGAATTAAATCCTAACTTTTCATAAAATAAAATAGTATTTTTTCTTTCATTTTCAGTAATAAATATAATTTGAGTGCAAGAAAAACTTATAGCTAGTTTTTCTAATTCAGATAAAAGTTTTTTACCTACACCTTTGAATCTATAATTAGAATCAACTACAAAGTTTTCCATAACCATAAAAGAGTTACATTCACCATATAGCTCTTCACAAATAATACCTTGTATTGTTCCTATTATTTTTCCTTCAGCTTCTGCAACTAAAAATATATACTTTGAATCATTTTCTAAAATTTGAAATTTGTTTATCATTTTAGGCAAATTCATTTTATCATTCCAAAAAAGTGTATATAAATCTGCTACCTTAGATAAATCACTTTTAAACATTTTTCTTATAATAAAATTAAACTTTTTTTCCATTAAAATATATTTTTATATTAAATTATTTATAAATAAGCTACATTTTTCTAAAATTAGATTAGGATTTTCTTTATGAGGAGTATGTTTTATTTTTGGAATTACTAGTTTTAAAGTTTCCCCTTTTACTTGAGTAACTATTTTTTCTACTTGCTCTAAAGAACCATATTCATCCTTCTCTCCTTGTATTATTAAAGAAGGACATTTGATATTAGGTAAAAAACTTTCTATATTCCAGCTTTTAAAATCATCGTTAGTCCAAGTTTTAGACCAAGCCCAAAACATTTTTTCTGTTTTAGTTCCATGATATTTTTCTAATCTTTCCTTTAAATCAGTTATTTCATAAGCTCTTATCATTGTTTTAATTCCTTTTATTGTAATATCTTCAACAAAAACATGAGCTCCTTCTGTTATAACAGCTAAAATTTTTTCAGGGAATTTAGACGCAGATATTAATGCTATAGAACCTCCATCACTATGTCCAAAAAGAATAGCTTTTTCTATATTCCAAGTTTCTAATAAATTATTTAAAATTTCGGCTTCTAGTTCTAAATAATTAATTTCCCTTTTTGAAGATAAAAAATTACCTGATTTTCCATAACCATGTCTATCATAAATTATTATATTACAATTAGTCAAAGTTCCTAGTTTTTCTGGAAAATCTCGCCATAATTCTATACAACCTAAAGAGTCATGAAGAAAAACTATAGTAGGTTTATTTTTATCATTGATAAAAGTTTTTACAGCTATTTCACTTAATTTTTTATTTAAAATTTCCATAAGATTATTTTTCTTATTTATGTTTTTTAATTTAAAATAATACAATAATTTTTTTATTCTTACTAGAGAATACCTCAGATCTCTGCTCTTTGGTTTCAGTGAGTTGCTTGAAACAGTAAGTTTCAACTTACTGTTTCGGGTAAATAATCCCTACTTAAATTTATTATAAAAAACATTGATCAAGATCAACTTGATTTTTTTATTTTTTAAAGATACAATAGGGGGTATAGTATTAAAACTTAGAGGAATTAAAAATGATTTTTAGACAATTTTTTGATTATGAAACTTACACTTACACTTATATCATTGCAGATGAAAAAACAAAAGAAGCTGCTATTATAGATTCTGTTGATATAAATGCAGAAAGAGATGCTCAATATGCAAAAGAGTTAGGTTTAGATGTAAAATATCTAATGGAAACTCATGTACATGCAGATCATATTACTGGTGTAAGCGAACTCAAAAAATATTTTCCTAATGCCAAATCTGTTGTAAGTAAATTTGGTGGTACAGAATGTACTGATATTTATACCGATGATGGAGATGTATTTAACTTGGGAGAAATGAAAATAAAAGTATTATCTACACCTGGACATACTAACGGTTGTGTTTCTTTTTATACAGATGGTATGGTGTTTACAGGAGATTCTTTATTTGCAAGAGGTACAGGAAGAACTGATTTCCAAAATGGAGATGCAGGAAAATTATATGATGGCATAGTTCAAAAATTATTTGTTTTACCAGATGATACTGTAGTTTATCCAGGACATGACTATAAAGGTGCTTTATATAGCACTATAGGCGAAGAAAAACAATTTAACCCTCGTTTGGCTGGTAAAACAAGAGATGAATTTATTGAAATAATGAATAATTTAAAACTACCACACCCTAAGAAAATATCTGAATCTGTTCCAGCTAACTTAAAATGTGGAAATAAAGATTTAGTTTCGGTTTAAAAATTTTAGTTCGGTTTAACAAGGATATTTAGCTTCAAATTTAAAAACTCTATATAAAATGAGTACTTTCACCATTAGGCTGTAAATAATTATTTTTACAGCCATTATTTTTTTAGGAGGATTATATGAAATTTTTAATTATAGGTGGAGATGCAGCAGGAATGAGTGCTGCTATGCAAATAAAAAGAAGAGACCCTAATGTTGAGATAACAGTTTTGGAAAAAGGTAAAAATACATCTTATGGTGCTTGTGGAATTCCATATTATTTTACTGGTGATGTTACTAGCTTAGATTCTTTAGTAGTAGTTACACCAGAAGAATTTAATAAAAAAGGTATTAATGTTTTAATAAATCATGAAGCTTTAAAAATAGATACTAAAAATAAAAAAGTTTTAGCAAAAAATTTTGATAATGAATTAGAAATAAATTATGATAAATTACTTATTGCTTCTGGTGCTTCACCAATTAAGCCAGATTTTAAAAATGTTAATGCAAAAGGTATTTTTACTATAAAAAATCTTAATGATGCACATAATCTAGATGAATATCTTAAAAATAATATAAAAAAAGCTGTGATAGTTGGAGCTGGTTATATAGGGCTAGAAATAGCAGAAGCTTTATATAAAAAAGGTTTGGAAATAACTATTATAGAAAAATTATCAGGGGTTATGGGTAATATTAATGAAAAAGTAAATGAGTTGGTAAAAAAAGAATTAGAAAGTAAAAATATAAAACTATTACTTGATACAGGGGTTTTAGGTTTTGAAAGCTTAGATGATAAAGTTTCATCTGTTTTAACTGAAAAAGAAAATATTTCTACAGATTTAGTTATTTTAAGTTTAGGAGTAAAGCCTAATACCAGTTTTTTAAAAGATAGTGGTATTGAATTGGGTATATCTGGAGCTATAAAAGTTAATGAATACTTAGAAACTAATGTAGAAGATGTTTTTTCTGCTGGTGATTGTGCAGAATCTTTTCATAGAGTTTTAAGAAAAAATGTTTTTATCCCACTTGCTTTAACTGCAAATAGACAAGGAAGAATTGCTGGTGCAAATATGGTAGAAAAAAATGAGGTTTTTGCAGGAGTTTTAGGTAGTGCTGCAACTAAAATTTTTGATTTAGCAATTGCTAGAACTGGTTTGGATGAAAATTTAGCAAAAAAAGAAAATATTCCTTTTAAAACAGTTGAAAATATAGCAGGTAGTAAAGCTCATTATTATCAGGGACACAAACCTGTTTATATAAAATTACTTTATCATTCAGAAAATTACAAAGTGTTAGGTGCAATTTTAGTTGGTAAAGATGAAAGTCTAAGTAAAAGATCTGATATTATAGCAACAGCAATTTCAGCTGGAATGACAATTAAAGAGTTATCTGAATTAGATTTAAGTTATGCTCCTCCTTTTTCCCCTGTTTGGGATCCTATTTTACAAGTTGCAAATAAAGGTGTTTTTAGCATTAAATAAAAATCATCAATTTAATTATTGATAAAAATCATTTTTAGATAAAATAATATACTATACACTGTATGGTATATTATTTTTTATAAGAGGATAAAAAAATGAAAAGTTTATTAATTTCAATAGCTTCTTTAATTTTAATTTCTGCTTGTAATGGAAATCAAATTAATAATAAAGCTTCAGACTTAAATAAAAATAATGATTTTTATTTTGGTCAAGGTGCATCTTATCTAAGGTATGGTAATGGAGGTTTTGGTTTTAGAAATGGAAACGGTAACCAAAATTCAGGTATGATGAATAAAGGTAAGGGTATGCTTGGTCAAGGATATTCTAATGATTATTTAAAAACTACTTTAGATACCATTACTATAACAGATTTAAAAGGTACTGAAAAAGATGATTTGTTGTATATGATTGAAGAAGAAAAAATGGCAAAAGATGTATATGTTGCTTTATATGATAAATGGAAAGTTAGAAGTTTTCAGAATATTTCTCAAAGTGAACAATTTCATGTTGATGCTGTTAAGTTGTTATTAGATAGGCATAAAATAGAAAATCCTATTGATTCTAAAGCTGGAGTTTTTAAAAATTCTAAAATTCAAGATTTATATAATAAACTTATTGCTGATGGTAATGAATCATTAGAAAAAGCTTTATTAGTTGGAGCAAAAATTGAAGAAGTTGATATAAAAGATCTTAGTGATAGGATGAGTGAAAATACTAGTGAAGATATACAAGTTGTTTTTGATGCACTAATGTCTGCTTCAGAAAATCATTTGAGAGCTTTTGTAAGTAATTATAAAAACTTTTTTAGTAAAGATTATTCACCTGTTTTTTTATCAAGCGATGATTATAAAAAAATTGTTTCTAATTAAATAATTCTTTACAAAGACTTGATTTATTTTGTTTTATCTTATATACTATACCATGTATGGTATATAAGATTTCTTTTAAGAGGAGAAAAATAAAATGTTTGATTTAGGTAGCCTTTTAGGTAATAGCAAAAAAGATGAAGTAGTTACACCAAACTACAAGCTTGAAAAAGTTAAATTAAGATGTTCTAGCTGTAATAAAGTAAATTCAGTAGAAACCTCTAAATTAGATAGTAATCCAACTTGTGGAGAATGCAAAACAGCATTAGTTATTCCTAATGAACCAGTAAAAGTTACTAAAGATACTTTTAATAAAGAAGTTTTAGAACATCCAGGTATTGTATTAGTAGATTTTTGGGCTCCTTGGTGTGGCCCATGTAGAATGGTTGGTCCTATCTTAGAAAAAATAGCAAAAGAAAAAGCTGGAGAAATAAAAGTAGTTAAGATAGATACTGATCAAGAAGGTGAATTAGCTTATAAGTATCAAATAAGCTCTATTCCAACTCTTATGGTTTTTGAAAATGGTAAAAAATTAAATCAAGTTTCAGGTGCTATGCAAAAAGCCCCTCTTTTAGACCTTACCATTACCCATAAGTATATATTAAAAGATTCAAGTATTTCAGTAAACTAGGATAGTTTAAATTTAATAAAGCCCCTCAAAGAACTTTTACAGAAGAAACCATCACCTTTCTTGCTAAAACCTCAAGTCATTGCAATCAGACAATAACCTCTTTTAATTTTGGTATTTCTTTAGGTAGGTTAGGTGTTTTATTTACTAATATATATATTAAATTCCACATTCTTTTTTGAAAAAAAAGGCTTCACAACTTAGCTCAGGTTCTTTTCTAACAGCTCAGAAGTCATGTTTAATAACACAGAAACCACAGAATACATAGCTAATACTTTTTGCTTATCATATCCCCAGTGAATCTAGTGAAGCTCTTCTATGTGGCAACCACTTTTTTAATACATAATGATATCTCTCTATTAACCATCTATAACTGTACCATCTAACATATTTTATAGCATCTTCAAGTGAGTTTATGTCTAGTGTTGTCAAAAGAACCCATCTGCAGGCTCTTTGCTCTCTCCTGATTTTCTTCTTCTACCAATATTACGTTAAAGATACACTATGTATATTTTTTATGATTTTAGGTTCTTTTATCTCAAATTTATCCTGTATTTAATGTTTAATTTAGCTTTCCTTGAAGACACTCCTTTCTTCCTAGATATATCACTGCAACTTCATTTCCTTTTATGCTAAAGATTATCTAACCCTTTAAGTAATTTCTTATCTTCACTTGATTTATAAGTCTATCTTGTGCTGCTCTTCAAGTAAATGACTATTCCTCTTCCTGTCAGCTTCAAAAACAAATCATAAATATCCAAGTTCTAGAGTCTCCTATATCCATAACTATAACCTGTTCTTCATTAAAAAACTTCTTGTCTATTGATATTAATGATTCTATCCACCTATAACTTTCCTTATCTTCTATATTCTTTGCTAGTTTCTGATACTAAACACTATTTTACTTCTTGTCATATTTTCTGCTCTAATGACTCCTGGGAACTCATGGCATCGTGATAGTATTTGTATGAACCATTAAACCTGTGCAATTAAATTTCCTATTCTACCCATTTCTTGTGATTTGTCGTTGTAAATTTAATTCTGTTATTATCTTGAACATTTAATACTACTTTCTCATTTAAAAAGACTGTTTATTTTGTCTTTCATAGTAGCTATTCATTAATTTCTCTCTCTTGTAACTTTTATTATCATAAAATCTACTTAACAAGCTTTTGTTCCTGACAAATCTTAAGAGCTATTATTATTTAGGTATGCTTTTACCAACATTATTTTAAAAAAATTGAATATTATTCTACATCTATTATTCAATCTCTTATCTCCAGGCTATATTATCAATTCATTCATTATTTTATAGCTCTTTTTAAATATTGTCTAACACATATTCTAAGTTATTTTCAACCTTTATAGATGTGGGTAATGGGTAGCTTTAGACTGGGTTACAGAAGCGTTGAGACATAAAATAATTAGTTTTGTTTAATTAACTAATCGATAACTAGTACGCTTTTATCTTGATGGATAAAGGAGTATTTTTTTTATAAAAAATAATTCTGTAAAAAAATTTTCATAGTTATTATATGATATAAAATAAAGCAAAAATATATTCATAAGCTATGTACATATAAATGAAGTACAAAATTAATTTTAAAAGTTGCTTGAATCTGAACTTGATTCAGGATGAAGCTATAAGCAACTTTTTATGAGATTAAAATAAGAAAAAACACACTTTGTCATTCCATGTGTATACGGAATCGTGTGTTTTATAATAATTTTAAGTATAAAAAAAAAAAAAAAAAGCTATGTAAATTTTTATTCTAAAAATATAGGATTATCTATAATCTTAGCTTAAAAAAAGATTTTAAGTAGTAAAGACAAGGGTTAATCTGTGCTATACTACTCAAATGTAATAATAACAAGATTAGGATATCACAATGGAATCAAAAATTACTACTAGCTTTTTTAAAAAAACAAAAAATAAATTAACAAAAGTGAAATAAAAAAGATTCAGGTTTAAAAGAAAAAAAGAATATGAAAAAGCAATAAAATGTTTTGGATTAAATTTTGAATCAATAAAAAAATAGTAAATAAAGGCAAAGAGAAATCTAATAGCAGATTTTATGTTAATACATAATGAAACGATTTTGCTTATATCCATATAATCCAATATATGATTATACAAAAAATATTTATCATAATTGTTTAGTAATAATGTTTTATGGCACTTGAAATAGAAAGATAAAATATATCCAATACTATTTGATTATTGGATAAGTAAGGTATATAAAGATGAAAATGAAAATTACCTAAGTAAAGATGATATTTTATAAAAAGTATAGAATATTTATTAGATAAAGGATTAAAGATAGAAAATATACTTTTCGATTCAGCTTTTTTCATAAGAAAATTCTAGAGAAACTGTCTAAATTTAAAGTTAATTTAGTAACCAGATGTCCTAAAGAAAGTAGAGGATTTTAGAGTCAGAATCCAGGTAAAGAAAAAGCGGAGGATATTTTTACTAGAAGTTATAATGGTGCTTTTTTATTACTGCTTATCATAAAATATGAAGTTTTTTAAATATAAAAAGTAAAAGTATTTAATTTAGATGGAAAAATTGAGTATAGCAAATAATAAAGAATGTTTTATTAGAGAAGAAACTATATTTTTTATTTACACAACAAATTTAGAATTAAGTAATTGCAAAATATTACATTTTTATATAAAAAAAGATGGAAAATAGAATCTTATTTAAGATATTAAAAATTTATTTAAGTTTATCTGTTTTTATAGAAATGATTATGATTATGTGTTAATGAAGTGGTGGCTTTATCTGGATTTATAATAATTCAAAGATATAGCAAAAAAACTTAATTCTTTCTATCAAGCTTTAAAATTTTTTCAAGATAGTAAGGATAATAATTTATTTTTTGATTCATTCAATGAAATTCAAAGCTTGCACGCTTTTTATTATTACGTTTGAGGCTACTTAATACCCAAAAAACTTACTCGCTTAATTTTAAAAATTTTTACAAGCTAATAATAATAAACTTTGATTATATTTTGTATTTTAATTTTCCTAAAACAGTGATAAAATAACATAATTCGATTTAATATTTTAGAAAAATTTAGTAGAAAATTTAAAATGCTAGACATTAAGCTATTAAGAACAAACCCTGATGTGGTTAGAAAATCTTTAGAAAAAAGACATCATTATAAAATAGATGTAGAAGATTTAATTAACTCTGATATTCGTGTAAGAGAATTACAAACAAAAAATGATGATCTTCGTAAAAAAAGAAATGATTCATCTCAAATGATTGCAAAAATGAAAAAAGAAGGTCAAGATACTACTTCTATACAAGCTGAAGTAAAAGAAATTGGCGAAGAAATAAAACGCTATGAAGAAGAAATGACAATGTTACAAGATAAAATACAAAATTACATGTATTCAATTCCAAACTTAGTTCATGATAGCGTTCCTGATGGGTCAAATGAAGAATTTAATCAAGAAGTAAGAAAATGGGGAGAAATACCTAGTTTTGATTTTGAACCTAAAGCTCATGATGAAATAGGAAAAGATCGTGGTTTTATGGATTTTGAAAGAGCTGTAAAATTAGCTGGAGCTAGATTCTCTATGATGAGAGGAGCTGGAGCTAAATTAGAAAGAGCTTTAATTAGCTTTATGCTAGATCTACATACTACAGAGCATGGTTATGAAGAAATTTTACCTCCTTTTATTTCTAATAGAGAAACTTTAACTGCTAATGGAAACTTACCAAAATTTGAAGAAGATCTTTTTGCCATTTCTAATTCAAATTATTTCTTAATACCAACTGCTGAGGTTCCTTTAACTAATATTTATAGAGGTGAAATTTTAGAAAAATCTGATTTCCCTAAATATTTTACAGCTTATACGCCATGTTTTAGATCTGAAGCTGGTGCAGCTGGTAGAGATACAAGAGGATTGATTAGAGTTCATCAATTTTCTAAAGTAGAATTAGTAAAAGTTGTAGAACCAGAAACTTCTTTTGATGAATTAGAAAAGATGGTAAAAGATGCTGAAAAAGTATTGCAATTATTAGAAATACCATACAGAGTAGTTTTATTATGTTCTGGGGATCAAGGTTTTAACAGTTCTAAAACTTATGATTTGGAAGTATGGTTTCCTAGCCAAAATAAATATAGAGAAATTTCTTCTTGTAGTAATTGTACAGATTTTCAAGCAAGAAGAGGTGGTTTGAGATATAAAACTGACGTAAAAGCTCCTACTACTTTCCCTCATACTCTTAATGGTTCTGGAGTTGCAGTTGGAAGAGCATTAGCTGCTTTATTAGAAAATCATCAAACCAAAGACGGAAAAATTAGAATTCCTAAAGCTTTACAACCTTATATGGGTAATAAGGAGTTTATTTAATGTCGGCAGAACAAAAACCTAATCAGGAAAAAATTATTGCAACAATAAGGAAACATGAGAAACTTATTGAATTAGCAAAAAAATTAAACCCTTTTGGTAAAATAACAGAAGTTATTTTTGCTACTTTAAGTGATGTAGTTTCTGAAGAAGAAAAAATACTTTTTTGCCATAGCGAAATGCAAATAGGGCAAAAGTATTTACCTAATGGAACTTCTGTACCAGGTTTATATAGTTTTGATTTAACCGTACTTACAAATAAAAATTTTCTTAAATTAGTTTTTTTGCAAACTTCTCATACTGTAACCGTAAAGAATGTAGATCATATAGGTTCTATAAATTACCAAACTCTATTTGGTAGTCAATATGATATAGAAGAAGATATAAATGCAGAAGATAAAGGTTTTGTTCCATCTCATTTAAAATTATCAATAGATTTTAATAATCAAAAAGGTGAAAAGACAGTTTCCTTAGAATTAGATATTATGGAAGAAAATTCTATAAAATCTTTAATGCCTCAAATAAAGTTTTTATCACAAAATGTTGGAAAACCTTTGCTTTCTTTTTCTTAACTCACCCCCTATCCCCCTAAATCATTAGAGAGGGGGTATAATAAAAAGATGTGAGTAATTTTATGTAATTTTTATGATTTTTTAGGAGTTTTATCTTTCTTCTCCCCTCTTTTTAATCAAAGAGAGGGGCAGGGGTGAGTTTTAATATTATTTTTAGGAGTTTTATTTTTTATGCATATAGATGAGTTTTTAAGAACAGCTGTAAATAAAAGAGCTTCAGATATTCATATAAAATCTGGATGCCCTCCAATGCTCAGAATAGATGGTCGTATAGTACCAACAGAGATGAGACCATTAAGCCCATCTGATACAAAACAAGCTTTGTATAGTATTCTTAGCAATGATCAAAGAGAAAAATTCGAAGAAGCTCATGATTTAGATTTTTCTTTTATGATTAGTGGTTTGGCAAGATTTAGGGTTAACCTTTATCATGAACAAGGGCATGTTGGTGCTGTTTTTAGGGTAATTCCACTTAAAATAACTCCTTTAGAAAAATTAAATGCTCCTTCTGTATTAAAAGATTTATGTAATTATAGCCAAGGTTTAATTTTGGTAACTGGTCCAACAGGTTCTGGAAAATCAACTCTTTTAGCTGGTATGATAGAGCATATTAATACTACTATGGATTTACACATAGTTACCGCAGAAGATCCTATAGAATTCGTTTTTAGACATAAAAAAAGTATTGTTACTCAAAGAGAATTACATCATGATACCAAAAGTTTTGCTAGTGCTTTAAAAGCAGCTCTCCGTCAAGATCCTGATATAATACTAATCGGGGAGATGAGAGATCCTGAAACTATTTTAGCTGCCTTAAAAGCTGCTGAAACTGGTCACTTGGTACTAAGTACACTTCATACTATAGATGCCGTTCAAACTATAAATAGGGTTATAAATGCTTTCCCTCCTCATGAACAAGCTCAAGTTCTAAACCAACTTGGAAACGTTTTAAGAGGCTGCGTTGCTCAGAGATTAATTCCAAAATCTAGTGGTATAGGAAGGGTTGCTGTAAATGAGATATTAGTTGGTACTCCTACTGTAACTGATTATGTCTTAAAAAATCAAATAGATGGATTATATGAAGCTATTAGACAAGGTAGCTACGATGGTATGCAATCTATGAATATGAGTATTTATAAGCATTATCAAGAAGGTAATATTACTATAGAAGATGCTTTAGCTTATTCTGATAACCAAAATGAACTTCAACAAATGATGAGAGGAGCATTCCACGGTCAAAGATAATGCCTTTAATAATTGATAATTCTTCTGAAATACCTATTTTAAAATTACAAGGGGATCTAGATATCTCTACTATAAATTCATTTAAGGAAAATTTGATAAAATTTATTTTAGAAGGACATACTAGTATTATATCGGATCTTTCTGAACTAGAATATTTGGATTGTTCTGGCTTAGGATTATTTTTGTCAGCTTCTTTTTCTTTAAATAATTTGGGTGGTTCTTTAACTTTAAGAAATCCTCAAATTCAAGTAAAAGATTTATTCGATTCTACTCAGATAACAAAAAAACTAAACATAGAAGAGGTTTGATAAATGGAATCTTTTGATGATAATGATATTTTTATAAATCAATTTTTAATAGAGTCAGAAGAGCATATTATAAATATAGAAAATATTCTATTAGATTTAGAGAAAAATTTGGATTCGTTTGAATCAGAACAAATAAATTCTTTATTTAGATCTATACATACCATAAAAGGTTTATCTGGTATGTTAGAGTTTAATAATTTGTTTGAATTTTCACATTCTTGGGAAACTTTACTAGATAATGTAAGAAAAAAAACTCAAGAGCTAAATTTAGAAATAATTAATATATCTTTTGAGTCTTTAGATTTATTATCAAAAATAATAGAATCTATAAAACAAACTAAAAAAGATGATATTCCAATTTCTGATGTAACAAATAAGTTAAAAATACTTATTGGTGAAGAAATTTCTAAAAATACAGAAAAAATATCTGTTAATAAGGAAAAAGAGCATTCTGTTTTTTCGGAAATAAGTTCTATTTTTATAAATAATTTATCCAATACAGATAATGAAAAAATAATAAATGAATTGCAAGCTGGAAAAAGTTTATTTGAAATAAAAATATTTTTAAATAAAGATTGTTTTTCAAAAGATATAAGTTATTTTTCTATTTGTATTAATTTAGAAATGTTAGGTGAAATTATTATGCTTTTACCTAATTTAAATAATATCCCAGATATACAAGAGTTTAATCCTAGTATTTTTGATCTAGAAATAGATATACTTTTTTCTTCTGATGAAAGTTTAGATCGTATATATTCTATGATAAAAAATAAAGATATTTATGTAAAAAAAATATATCCAAAAGAAATAAGCTTAAATCAAGATAAATATTTAGAGTTAAAAGAGCAAAATACAGATAAAGATGATGATTCTACTAGAAAAATAGATAAAAAAGTTAAAAATACTCAAACTAATGCTCATGATACTATTAGAGTTGATACAACTAAATTAGATACTTTATTAACATTAATGGGGGAACAAGTAATTTCTAAAACACAATTAGAACATATATCTAACTCTTTAACAAAATTAGTTAATGAGAAAGATAAAAACTTGATAGATATGGAAGAATTACTTGAATTATCAAGAAATTTAAATGAAAAACTCTCTACTTTTTCAAGATTAAATAGTGAACTACAAGAAAATGTTATGAGAATTAGAATGTTACCAATTGGTACTGTTTTTAATAGATTTAGTAGAATTGTAAGAGATCTATCTAAAGAAATGGGTAAAAAAGTAGAGTTAATTATAGAAGGTGAAGATACAGAATTAGATAAAACTATTATAGAAGAAATTAGTGATCCTATTATGCATATTATAAGAAATGCTATTGATCATGGTTTGGAATCTCCTAATGAAAGATTATCAATTGGAAAAATAGAAACAGGTATTATAAAATTAAATGCTTATCAACAAGGTAATGGAATTGTTATAACTATTCAAGATGATGGTAAAGGATTAAATTTAGAAAAAATAAAAAATAAAGCTATAGAAAAAGGTATTATTAATAAAGACTCTAAATTATCTGAAAGCCAAATAGTAAATCTAATTTTTGAAGCTGGTTTTTCTACTGCAGATGAGGTTACAGGAATCTCTGGTAGAGGTGTTGGTATGGATGTTGTTAAAAAAAATATTTCAAATCTAAAAGGCACAATAGAGATAGAAACAAAAGAAAATAAAGGCACTAAATTTGTTTTGAAATTACCATTAACATTAGCTATAATTCAATCTTTAATAGTTAATATAGGAAATAGAAACTTTGCACTACCATTATCAACCGTTGTTGAATCTTATAGAGCTATTCCTGATGAAGTAAAAATTTTGGATGGTAAGCCTGTTATAAAATTAAGAGAAGAAGTTTTACCTATTTTACATTTTGAAGATTATTTTATGTTATCAAAAATAAATGAAAATAGTAAATACTATTATGTTGTTATAATAGGTGTGGCTGAGAAGAAGTTTGCTTTTATTGTAAATAAATTGATAGGTCAACAAGAGATAGTTATAAAACCTATTAATGATCCTTTTGTAAAAATACCTGGAATAGCTGGTGCAACTTTATTGGGTGATACGGTAACTCTTATAATAGAACCTTCTAATGTAGTAAAAGGTCTATTAAAATTGTGATTGAACTAATTAGTAAGTTTCAAGAAAAAATAGGTGGAACATTAGGTATTTATGCCAAAAATTTATATACTAAAAATATTTTAGCTTTTAATGAACATGAAATATTTCCATCTGCAAGTGTAATTAAAATTTTTATTTTATACACTTTTTTTAAAAAAGTAGAGGAAAAAAAAATACTTTTAAAAGATTTTATTGCCTTTAGTAAAAAAAACTTAGTTCCTGATTCCCCTTATTTTGAAAAAAATGATTTAGATGTAGAAAAAATAACTTTTTATGATATAGCTCGTTCTATGATAATAGTTAGTGATAATACTTCTACTAATTTATTAATAGATTTTTTAACTTTTAATGAAATAAATAAAGATATAAAATTTTTAGGATTAAAAAACACTATTTTACAAAGAAAAATGTATGATTTTGAATCTAGAGAAAAGGGTATTGATAATTTTATTACACCATACGAATCTTTTTTATTTTTAGAATATATAGTTAATACACTTAATAATTCAAAAATAAAGTATGATTTAGATTCTATAAAAAATTTTGATATTTATAATATAGATACTCCTAATTATGTTTCTTTAGCTACAATAAAAATAATGTCCGAACAAGAAGATTTGGAGAAAATACCATTTGCTTTTAAAGACAAAAATTATTTTATAGCAAATAAACCTGGTGAATTACCAAATATAAGAAATGATGTATCTTTAATTATAAAAGAGAATATTCCATATATTATAAATATTTTTACTAAAAATATTCATGATGAGTTAAAAACAGACACTATTATATCTGAAATAGCAAAATTTTTAGTTGAAAATTTATAGATTGTCAAGTATTTCTTTTGGTGCTATAATCTTTCTTAATAATATTAAGGTTGTGTTAATACAAGTAATTATTTTTACTTTATTATCATTTAAGATTGGATTTATTATAATAAAATAATAATGAATAAAAAAATTTTAATTATAGACGATAATTCATCTATACATGATGATTTTAAGAAAATACTTACTTATTCAAATGATTCTTCTTATGAATATGATAAAATAGAAAATGAACTTTTTGGAGAAGAATTACAAAATAATAAAAATAATTTAGATCTAAATTATGAACTATATTATGCTTCTCAAGGTTTGGAAGCTGTAGAAAAAGTTCAAAAAGCTTCTGAAAAAAATGAGCCTTATGCCTTAGCTTTTGTTGATATTAGAATGCCACCTGGTATTGATGGTATAGAAACTATAAAAAAAATTTGGGAAATTGATCCAAATATAGAAATAGTTGTCTGTTCAGCTTATTCTGATTATAGTTGGGAAGATATAATAGAAAAATTAGGTATTAATGATAAATTATTATTCCTAAAAAAACCTTTTGATTCTGTTGAAGTAAAACAAATGGCTCTTTCTTTGGTAACTAAATGGGATTTACATCGAAAATCTAAAACCTATGTAGATAACTTAGAAAAAGAAGTTTCTAAAAGAACTAAGCAATTAAAAAGTATGGTTCAAGAACTTATTAGTAATAGAGATAAAATGAAAAGAGAGTTTTTTATTAGAGAAAAAACAGAAATATCTTTAGAACAAGAAAAAAATATTTTTATTACTGCTTTTAATAGTCTAAATAAAGCTTTTATAATTTTAGATCATAATTTAAATGTTTTTTTTATTAATAGTATAGCTGAAGAAGTTTTAAATACTAAAAATGATGATTTATTATATAAAAACCTTTCTGATATTTATAATATAATAGAAGAAGAAAATCCTTCTTTAGAATTAAAATTTAATAATAGTTTTTTGACATATTTATTAGAAAAAAATAAATTAAATTTAATTTTAAAACATAAAGAAATAAAATCTTTTATAAAAATACAAATTTCTCTATCTAAACTAGAAATAAATAATAATAGCTCCTTTATAATACTTATAAAGATTAATGATTTTAAAAATGAAAATAAACAAAATTTAGCTAAGGAATTTAAAAATATTTGGGGTTCTATTATTGGTAATAAAAACAATAAAGAATATAATAAAAATGATAATATTTTAAAAAAACAAATAAAAAAAACAAATAATAAAGTAATATATATTGTAGAAGAAGATCTGGTGGTAAAAAATACATTAAAATCTCTATTTAGTTCTTTAAATTATGAAATAAATTTTATTGAGTATAAAGATCTTGATAATCAAAATTTCTCTAAAGATTCTAAAGAGTCTATTATAATTTTGGATTCTAACCTATTTAATCATATTAATGATTTTGATTTTTTAAAAGAGATAAAAGAATTAAATAGTAATAGTAAATTTGTACTATTAACTAGTATTCATAATAAAAACCTAATTTATAATTATAAAAACTACTATTTTGATGATATTATCACTAAACCTTTTGAAATAAGTTCTATAGAAAAGGTTTTAATTTAATGGAGTATTTTTTATTGTTTACTGCCGGTTTATTAAGCAGTATGCATTGTTTAGGAATGTGTGGTTGTTTTGTTACTGCATATTCAGTAAATTTAAAAGGAAATAATTTTCAAAAAGCTTTATCTCATTTATCTTATAGTTTTGGAAGAATAACTACTTATACTTTTATTGGTGCTGTAATGGGCTTTTTAGGTTCAAATCTTTATTTTTTAGCTAAAATGGCAGGAATACAGAATTATATAACTGTAGGAATGAGTTTATTAATGATCTACTTGGGTCTAAGTTTATCAGGATTAGTGCCTAAAATTTTATTTTTTGATAAATTAGGAGAGCAATTTTTAAAATACGCTCAGAAACCTTTTTCTAAATTAGTAAAAAATAAAGGTCTCTTTTCTACTTATAATTTGGGTTTAGTTTTAGGATTTTTACCATGTTGCTTATTATATACTATAGAGCTTCAAGCTATGAATACAGGTAGTGTTTTAAAAGGAGCTTTATCAATGTTGTTTTTTGGATTGGGCACAATCCCTGCATTATTTTCTTTTGGTATGGCTGTTAATTTTATTAATCAAGGTATAAAAAACAAGCTAACAAAATTTTCATCATATATAATAATTATTATGGGTTTATTATCTATTTATAGAGTTCTTTATACATGAATAATATTATTTTACATGAATTTGGAAAAATTAAGCTCGATAAAAATGGACAGTGGTTTCATAATGATCAAAAATTTGAGCATCAAAAAATGTCAGAAGTTTTTAGTAAAAGTATTATAAAAAAAAATAATACTTATTTTTTAAAACTAGATAAATATGAATGTCCTATAGAAGTTGAAGATTGTATTTTATGGGTTATAGATTTTGAATTAATAGATAATAGCTATATTTTTAAGCTTAGTAATAATAAAGAAATAATATTAGAAAGACCTGTAAAAATTTTTATTGATGAATATGAAGAGATTTTTTTTAAGTTAAATGATGAAAAAGTAAAATTTACTTCAAAATGTATAAATTTTCTAATAAATTATATAGATGAAAATATTTCAGGTTTTTATTTAAAATAAGAAAAAAATGGAAGAAAAAGCTGTAATTATAAATATATCTGGCATGAGTTGTTCTTCTTGTGTATTAAAAGTTGAAACAGCTTTGAAAAAGCTAGATGGAATTGAAAATGTATCTGTAAATTTTGCTTCTGAAAAAGCAAGAATAAGAGCTAATAGAGTAATAGACAAAAATGAAATTATTAAAGCTGTAACTAATGCAGGCTTTAAAGCTAATTTTGAAAAAAATGAAAAAGAAAAAGAAGAAGAACTTTTTAAAACAAAAATAAAATTAATTTTTGGTGGAATTATTAGTTTTATTTTACTTTTGGGTATGTTACATATGACAATTTTACCTAGCTTACCCATGTGGCTAATGAACTCTTATTTTCAATTTTTTATTACTACACCTGTTGTTTTTTGGGTGGGGTTTAATTTTCATATTTCTGCCTATAAATCAATAAAAAGTTTTTCTTTTGATATGAATACTCTAGTTTCTTCAGGAACTTTATCTTCTTATATTTATAGTTGTTTTGTAACATTTTACCCTAGTTTTTTTATAAAATCAGGTGTAAAACCAGAATTATATTTTGAATCTGCTGCAATAATAATTACTTTAGTTTTATTAGGACGTTATTTTGAAGCTAATGCTAAAAAAAGAACTAATGATGCCATAAAAAAATTACTATCTTTACAACCAAAAAAAGCTATTTTATTAAAAGATGGATTGGAAGAAGAAATTGATATTTCAGATGTAAATGAAAAAGATATTTTATTAGTAAAAGCTGGAGAAAAAATACCTCTTGATGGAATAATAATAAAGGGCTATTCGTCAATTGATGAATCTATGATAACAGGAGAAAGTATTCCTATAGATAAAAACAAAGATGATAAAGTAATAGGTGGTACTATAAATAAATTTGGAGTTTTGGAAATAGAAGTTAGTAAAACAGAAAAAGATTCTTTTTTAAACCAAATTGTTAATGCAGTTGAAGAAGCCCAAACTTCTAAAATTCCAGTTCAAGATTTTGTTAATCAGGTTACAAGATATTTTGTTCCAACTATTATAATTATTGCTATCATTACTTTTTTTATTTGGTTTTATTTTTCTACTTTTGCTTTAGCTTTAATTAATGCTGTTTCAGTTTTAGTTATAGCATGTCCTTGTGCTTTAGGCTTAGCTACACCTACTGCTATTATGACAGGAATTGGTAAAGGAGCTGAAAATGGTATTTTGATAAAAAATCCAGAGGGTTTAGAAATAGCAGAAAAAATATCTATAATAGCTTTTGATAAAACAGGAACTTTAACAGAAGGAAAACCTCAGATAACTGATATTTTTAGTCCAGAATTAACTCAAAATGAAGTTTTATTAATTTCTGGAAGTATGGAAAAAAAATCTGAACATCCTTTAAGAGATGCTTTTATAAAAAAATCTGAAGAACAATCTATTTCATTAATAATTCCTGATTATTTTCACTATTTTGTTGGTAAAGGAATAGAAGCTGATGTAAATGATATTACTTATTTTTTAGGTAATAAAAAACTAATTGAAAGCCAAAAAATAGAATTCTCAGAAGTTTTTATTAATAAATATAATTATTTTGAAGAAAAAGGAAAAACTATAATTATTTTAGCAAATGAACAAAAAGTTTTAGCTTTAATTACTATAGAAGATAAATTAAAAGATAATGCTCTTGAAGTAATTAATACTTTAAAGCATAAAAATATTGAACCTGTAATAATTTCTGGAGATAATAAAAAAGTAATTTCTAATATAGCTAAAGAATTAGGTATAAAACGTTTTTTTGCTGAAGTTTTACCTATAGAAAAAGCTAATTATATAAAAGAACTAAAAAAAGATAATAGTTTTGTTGCAATGATTGGAGATGGTGTTAATGATTCTCCTGCATTATCCGAAGCTCATTTAAGTATAGCTATGGGGAGAGGTTCTGATATAGCTTTAGAATCTAGTCATATTGTTATTATAAATAATAATTTGGATGCTATTATAAAAGCACTAAATTTGAGTAAAGAGACTTTTAGAACGATAAAACAGAACCTTTTTTGGGCTTTTATTTATAATTCAATTGGAGTACCTATTGCAGCTGGAATTTTATTTCCATTTTTTAATATTTTGCTTAACCCAATTTTAGCAGGTTTCTCTATGGGACTTAGTTCTATATCAGTTATTTTAAACTCTTTGAAACTAAAAAAAGTTAATCTTAATCAGAAGTAAAAAAATCTATAGCTCTATTTTCTGCCCAATAAACATCTACATCATTAAAAGTATTTTTAAAGCTATTTATAAAACCAACATGACCACCATGTTTTGAGATTAAATATTTTACTTTAGGATTATCTATTTTTAAAGCTCTTTCTGTAGAAGAAAAGGGAATTATAGGATCATCTTTTGCTTGAATAATTAAGGTATCAACTTTAGCATGTTCTATAAAATTAATAGAACTATTTTGATTATAATAATCAAAAGCATCTTTATAACCAGAATAGGGTGCGGTAATAAAATTATCAAAATCTTGTAGGTTATTTATTTTTTCTAATAAACTTAATTTATATATATTAGGAAAAAGTTTATACTTTTTTATATAGGTTCTCAAAAGTTTTTTTAGATAATAATTATCATAAATCTTATTTTCTGGCTTTAAAATAGCATTAGAACATTCTGCTAGATCTAATGGAGGACTAATTGAAACTATCTTTTTTATATAAGTTTGATTATTAATTTCACCACTAGCTTTTAGTACTATATTAGCACCTAAAGAAAAACCTACTAAAAAAATATTGTTGTAATTCAAATTTTTATTACTATATTCAGCTATTTTTAAGATATCTTGACTCATTCCTGCATTATATAAAGTTTCACATAATTCTAAAGTATTTCCACAATTTCTAAGATTTACTCTTATAACAGAAAAACCTTTTTTTAATAGTTTTTTTGCAGTAGAAGAAACATAGCCAGAATCGGCAGAACCCTCTAAACCATGAACTAAAATGGCACAATTTTGACTATTATTTTTATGATAAAAACATTTTACTGAATTTTTATCATCTAAATTTATTATAATATCTTGATGTTTTGGTAAATCAATATTTTTATGAAAAATAGATGAAAAAATAGTTTGAAAATGTCCATTTCTAGAAATCAAATGAGGCTTAAATTTTATTTTTGGTTCTATTATTTTATTCATTATTACATAGCTTAAAATTATATATATAGTTTCTAACCTTAGAAATTTCAAAATCTATAATTATTGCTAATAAATAATTTGGACAAAAAGCAAAAAAAATATACTAAAATAATTATAATTAATATATTTTTAAAACATGATAAAAGTAAGAATAACATTAACAAAAGAAACACGTCAAGGTATAATTATGAAAATTAAGCAATATGAATATTTAGAAATAAAAAACAGGTAGATATATTTAGAGCAATATTATTGTACTCAGAAGGAGTAAAAATAAGTATAATATCAGAAATAGTTTTAAAAACAGAAAAGATGTATTTATCAATGGATAGTAAAATTTTTACATAATGGAGTAAATGGAATAATTTACAAGGAAAAATATAAAAAGAAAGTAAATTAAGTGATAATGATAAAAAAAGTTAAAAAATATAATTTTAAAAATTTTCAGATAAAAATAAAATAGTAAAGAGTTCAATAGTACAAAAAATAATAAAAGAAAAAGTTTGATATAGAATATTCGATAGGTTATATACCAAGATTATTAAATAGTCTAGGTTTAAGCCATAAAAAAATAGAAACTAAAAGTCATAAGATAGACGAAAAAAAACAAAAGAATGGGAAAAGTGAAATATTTTTAAAATTATCTAAAAAAGCTATAATAAATAAAGAGAACAGTATTATTTCAAGATGAATCTAATTTTCTAATGTGGTCTCAAAAGTGCTATTCATGGGGAGAAATTGGTAAAAAGTTAGAAATGAAAGTAAATATGAATAGTGAGTGTCGTAAAGTATTTGGAGCGATAGATATAGAGAATGGTAATTTTTATTATAAAATAAGTAAAAAAGGCAATAGGATGTTTTTATAGAATATTTAGAGCTTCTAATAAAAAAATTTAGTGGTAAAAAAATTTATTTAGTTCTAGATAATGGAAGAGTACATAGAAATAAGAGTGTAAGAGAATTTGAATTAAAAAATAAAGATAAAATAGAATTATGTTTTTTACCACCTTATAGCCCAAAATTAAATGCTATAGAAATATTATGGAGGGAAATAAAAAATAATGATATGCATGGAAAATTTTTAAAAAATACTAAAGATTTTATAGAAAGTTTAGAAAAATCATTAAAAAATATGAGTTTGATGAAAAGAAAAAATATTAAGTATAATGTCAAAATGGGTAGAAATTTATAATAAAATTGAAAAAAAAATTGTAAGATGGAATGAGCAAAAAGAGTTGTTTTATAACTATTCTGCTTAATTGAAAATTGAAATGTAATTAACTATATATTATAAAGCGTGAATCGTGAATCGTGAATAATAAAAAGTGAAAAGTGAAAAGTGAGAAGATATGTATCGTGAAGAGTTATATTGAGTATAACTATAAAATAAATTTATGTAAAAAAAAACTCATAATAAAATAATTATTTTTAGAATATAGAAGAGTATTAATAAAAATGATTTTAGGTTAAAACTTTAAAATGAAAAAACAAACTTTTATTTTTATATTTATTTTAGGCTTATTTTTTATATCTTTAAAACCTGCTTATGCACAAAAAGGTAAAATTTTAATAGTAGTTTCTAGTGCAGAAAAAATTACTTTAAAAAATAAAAAGGTAAAAAAATCAGGCTTATTTTTAAATCAATTAGCTATGGTTACAGATTTATTAAAAAAAAGAGATTTTTCTTATACTTTAGTAAGTCCGTTAGGTAATAATATAAAAATAGACCCAATATCTGATAATCCTAAATTATTTAATGATAAAAAAGAATACCTTTATTATAAAAATTTTTTTGAAAAAAACTTAAAAAATAAAAAAACTATGCCTATAAAAAGTATTCTTTCTGTAATAGATGATTATTCTGGCTTAATTATTTTAGGCGGTTTTACTGCATTAGAAGATTTACCAACTAATAAAGATTTAGGTTTTATAACTAGCTATTTTTATGGAAATAAAAAAATAGTGGGTGCTTTAGCTGAAGGTGTAATGGGTTTAGTTTCTACCATGAGAAATCCAGATAATTTTATGAAGTATGCCCTAATAAATAATTATCAATTTGCTTTGAATTATTCATCAGATTGGAGTTTTAGAAAACATAAAATTACTATAGTAACTAAAGATGAGATAAAAGATTTATTAAAAGATGAATATAAATACGAACCATTTAAAGTTTTATCTTATGGACAAGTTTTTTTTGTAACATCTATGTATAGAGAGTCTAATGTTGTAATAGATGAAAATTTAATTACAGCTCAGAATAATAAATCAATAGAGTCTTTTATTAAAAGATTTGTTAATAATTTAGCTAAAAAATAGATTGTTAACTTATGTTAAATATAAAAGAATTATATAAATTTAATAGACATTTTATAGAAAAGAAATGTAAACTTAATCACTAAAAATAATTTTATGTGCTAATATCGTAATGTTATAGTTTTAATTATTTATATGTTTTATTTTATTATATGATGCTAAGTACAAATTTTATTTTAAATAATCTATTATTAAAAAATTAATTATCTCACCCGCTTGTATTTATCATTACTATATTTAAATTTGCTATAAACTATAGCTAAATTTAAAATATATTGCATTGAATAATTTATTTTAAACTTAAAATAATTAATAAGTTTATTTATTTTAAATATTAAGAGGTTATAAATGACAAAAAGATTTATCCTATCCCTATTAATATCATTGTCTTTTAATATATCAGCTTTTGCTAAGCCTGATATAGAACTAAAATTAGACTCAAAAAAAGTGGTAATAAAAAACCAAAAAGAAGAACTGATGGATGCGTCTCAGGCAAAACCGGGGGATGTTTTATTATATACAATTACTGTTTTAAATAAAGGAACATCTAAAGCTGTAGAAGTTGAACCAGAAGGTGATATACCTAAAAATACAGTTTATATTCCCGAAAAAATAGATCCAAAATACTCTCCAGAATTTAGTGTAGATGGAGGAAAAACTTACTCTGCTAAACCTAAAATAAAAGAAAAAGTAAATGGAAAAGAAATTACTAAAGAAGCTACAATTGATAAATACAATAAAATAAAATGGCTCATTAAGTCATTAGATCCAAAAAAGTCAATAATTTTTACTTATAAAGTAAAAGTTAAGTAGGAGGAAGAACTGTGGTAGTAAAAGAAAAACCTCCTTAATATAAAAATTGAAACCAAAAAACAATTATTATTTTTTTATTTTTCAAAAGGAAAAAAAAATGAAACAAACAAAGATCAAAAGTGCCACAGTCAAAAAGTTTTTGGCTGTGTTGATGACAGTATCATTCACCTTACCAGCAGTTATGCTTCAAATGGAACAAAAAGCAGAAGCAGTTGGGACTTTAGCAGGAACAACCATAGGTAACCAAGCTACAGCAAAATATAAAGACGTTAATAATAATAAGTTTGTATCTTCATCAAATTTAGTTACAACCAAAGTTAATGCTATATACGGCGTAGAAATTACACAAGGACCTTTAAATACAGACAACAGTCCTACTGGTGCTCCTGTTCAAACACAAAATGCTACACCTAATACTGTAGTTTATTATCCTTATGTAATACAAAATACAGGTAATACTGCTGATAAATATGCTTTAACAGCTAATGCTGATGCGGGTAATCCTAAAGCTATTACAAATTTAAAAGTATTTTTAGATAATGATGGAGACGGTAGAGTTTCTGTTGGTGATATAGAAGTTCCAGCAGGTAACCAAACCCCAACAATGTCGCCAGATCAAAAATTAAAATTAGTTGTACAATACCAAGTACCTCTTAATGCAGTAGCAGCTGAAGTTTACAAAGTAAACTTAAGAACTGTTTCTGCTGGAGATGCAACTAAAGTTGATGGTACTGCTGGTGGTGCAAGTGGAGATGAAAACTTCAATAGAACAACTATTACAACTAATGCAGTAGTTGCTGTAACAAAAGCCGTAGATCACTCTACAGCAAACCCTGGTGAAGATTTAGTTTATTCATTTAAAATAGATAATACAGGTAATAATGGTTCTACTTATGTTAAATTTACTGATAATGTACCTAACCATGTAACTGCTATTGTAGGTAGTGAAGCTGGTGGAATAGGAACATGGAAATATTGGGATGGTTTAGATGGAACTGGTACTCAGGTAGTAACAGCTGGACCACAAACATCTGTTAAGAGTGTTACTTTTGAATATGGTGTTCCTGGTGCAGGTCAACCTGTTATATTACCAGCTGCTAACAGCAGAACTGTAAGTTTTAAAGTAAGAGTAAAAGCTACAGCTCCTGCAACAACTATACCAAATAATGCAAAATTTGGTTATACAGATCAAACAGGTACAAATATAGTAGATCCTGCTTCTGGACAAAATACTAATATTGTAACAACAGATATTAACAAAAAAGCAGCTGTAATTATAAGCCCTGCTGGTAATAACTATAATACTGGTTTTACACCTTTTGATGGTGTTCAAGATGGTGCTAATAATGATGGTACAGAAACAGATATGACAACAGCAGCTTCAGTACCTGCTGGAACTTATTTATTCTACAAAAATGTTGTAAGAAATAATGGTAATTCAACTGATGCATTTGATATAGAATGGGATAGTGCAAACCCAGGTAATGTTTTACCGACTGGTGCTACTGTAACCTTCTTTAGAGTTAGTGATACTACTACAGGTGCTAACAACAACTTACCATTATTAGATACAAATAATAACGGTAAAATAGATACCGGTAATTTACCTCCTTATACCAATCCAGATGGAAGTACAAATGCAGCTGGAGAAGTGGCTATTGTAGCTAAAGTATTTATTCCTGCTAATACTGCTGGTGGAAGTGGTCCTTATACAGCTGTTGTAAAAGCAACTTCTACTAATGGTGGTGGCCCAGTTGGTACAACCCCTACTCAAAAATTAACTGATACAACAAGAGATAGAGTTACAGCTGTTACAGCTCCTGCTCTTGATTTAACAAACGTTATTTTAGGTGCTACAACAAATACAGCTGCTACATTTACAGAATCAGCTGATGGAACAACAGTATCTTATCCTTTAGATGTTGCTAACACAGCAGCAGCTGGTGCAGCTCCTGATACTTATAACCTTTCAGCTTCTTTACCTGGAATTCCTGGTGCAACCACCTTATTCTATCCAGTTAAAAAATCTACTACACTTTCTGTAGCTGGTACAGCTGGAGATACAACTGTAACTCTCCCTACCGCTGCTGTTACTGGTGGTAATGCTGTTTCTGTAGGAGATAAATTAATTATTAATGGTCAAACATTAGATGTTGCAGCTGTTAATACAGGAACTGGAGTAGTTACATTTGCTCCTGGTCAATCTTTATTTGCTAATGTGCCAATAAATTCTACTGTAACAGATCCTCAACCAGCACCTATTTCTTCTTCTTCTGTATTAAACCCTGGAACTAGCCAAAAAGTAGTTGCTGTAGTTACAGTTCCAAAAGGTACAGCTCCAACAGTTCCTGCTGGTGTGCCAATTACCTTTACACAAACTTCTAATAATAATGGAGCATCTGATCAAATAGTTGATAATTTAGTTGTTCCTCAATTTAAAGATTTTAAATTAGAAGCTAATAGAAGTGGTTCTGGACCAGCTGGTGGTGTTTTATTCTATGATCATATAGTAACAAACACAGGTAATGTAGCTGATACATATACAATCAATGTTCCTACAAATGGTACAAATGGATTGTTATATCAAATAATAGATTCTGCTGGAAACCCAGTTCCTACTGCAAACTTAACAACCCCTTCTATACCTATTGGTGGAACTTATACATTCAAAGTAAAAGTAACTATACCTCAAGGTACAGCAAACGGAACAGTTGATAGTGAAATAGTTACAGCAACTAATACAAATACAGTAAATAATACTAGAAAAAATACTGATATTACAACCGTAGTTGATGGATTCTTATCTTTAGTAAAATCTGTTGTAACTTATACAGCGGCTTCTGGTGCTACTGGTGGTACTGTTAAAGATGCTACTGGAGCTACTGCAGATCCTCAAGATATCTTAGAATATACTATTACTTATACAAATATTGGTAACTCTAATGCAATTGAATCTGTAATAGAAGATATTGTTCCAGCTAATACAACATTTGTTGCTGGTTCATTAAAAGTTGGTGCAACTGGTGCAACTGATGCATTTGATAACGGAGATCCAGCTGAAACCTTAAATACCAATACTGTTGTAAGATTCAGAGTTGGTACAGGTGCTACTAATACTGGTGTTGAAGCAACATCTATTGGTGGAACTGTAGCTCAAGGTGGAACAGGAACTGTTACATTCAGAGTAAGAGTAAACTAATTAATTAATTTGTTTCGGGTTGTCTAAAAATTGTTCGTTAATTATAACGCCCATACGAAAACACTGGCTTTAACCCTAGTCTTTCGTAAAAAAAAGACCTAGAAAAAGCCTTTTTGGACACCCCCAACAAATTTAAAAATTTATTTTTAATTAGCTTAGAAATTAAGTTCTAATTTTAAAGAGGGTAAACAAAAAATGTTTACTTCATTAACGAAATTATTAATTCGTTTTTGTTTATTTTGAAATTTTTTGAAAAGCCCTCTTTAAAAAAGTTATAGAATTAACCAAAGTAATATAAATATATGAATAAATCAGTAAAAAAGTTTTTAAAAAATATAATAGTATCAGGTCTTTCACTTGCTTTTGTTTCGCAAGAAGCTTTTGCATTTCAGGTACCTAATACTGCTAGTATGAAATATAAAGATGTTGGAGGAAAGGATTATAACCCTGCCTCTAATACAGTTATAACAGTCAGGAAAAATGTACCTGGTATTGATTTAACACCTTTGGTTACCTCTGTAACTGCACCTCCTTTTAATACTTGGAATTACCCTGTATGTGTTACAAATACAGGTACCTACAATACAGACTATGCCTTATCTTTATCTAATATTCCATCTGGAATAAATACAACTTTATTTGATGATAAAAATAACAATGGTTTAATAGATCAAGGTGAAAATGCAATAACAAATTCTCCTTTATTAAAACCTGCTGATAAATATTGTTTTATTGCTTCATTAAAAGATAATATTGGTAAAAAGAATGGTGATGTTTTTGATTTTAATGTTAATGCAGTTTCAAATTTAGATCCAAATGTAAAAGATACTAAAGCCTTAAAAATGTTGGTTGTTTTATCTAATATAAATCCACCTACTCAAGGAACTGGTGGTGGTTCATCAAGTAGTAGCACAGTAACCCCAACCCCAACCCCAACAGCAACCCCTAACCCAACTCTTACAGCTAAATTAAAAAAAGAAGTCTTCCCTAAAGGAACTGTAAAAGCTGGTGATACTTTAACTTATTATTTAGCTTTTAATAATGAAAATGATATTGATTTAGCTGATACTACTATTACTGATAAAATACCAGATAATACAACTTTAGTAAAAGAATCTGGTGCCGAACCAGTTGCAGATAATGGTGGAAAAATAGAATACTCTGAAAATGGTTCAACATGGACGGATACAATACAAAATGAACCTAAATACATAAGAGCAAAATATTCTTTAGTAAATAAACTACAAACAGTTACTGCTTTCTTTAAAGTAAAAATTAACTCTACTATAGAAAATGGAATTATAGAGAATAGAGCTAACTCTGAATTTAGAGATCCTATAAGAAATACTATCTCTTCAGCTAGTAGTAATATAGTTACTAATGATATTTTAAATGAGTACTCTATTGTTGGTACTGTTTATGATTTGATAACTGGGTTACCAAAAGAAAATGTAAAAATAGAAGTTTTTGATAAAGATGGTAAAAAAGTTGGTGAAGTACTAACTGGTAAAACAGGTAAATATAAAATACTTGTCCCAACTAAAGGTAACTATAGAACTGTTATTACAGATTCTGATGGAGTAGTTATAAATGATAAAAAAATAGCTGTAGAAAAACCAGGAGAAAAACCTACTCCTATTGAGTTTGGTGGAAAGTTAATTTCTAATAGACCACAACAAGAAGATTTTACAGATATGAAAGTTGAACTTCTTGAAAAAACTAAAGGTTTTATTACAGAAATAAAATTAGATAAAAATGGTAGATTTTTAGTTGATGCTGATAAAAATGGTTTAGAATTAAAACCAGGTACTTATTTTGTAAGATTAACTGATAAAGATGGAACAGTTACCTATGCTAAAGTTGATATTTTTGCTCAAGATGGAGATACTTTCCTAAACTTAGAAGTTCTTATAGATCCATTTGGTATAGTTTATGATTGTAAAGGTGGCAGAAATGTAAGAATAGATGCTGCTCAAGTTAAATTAACCGAAGGTTCTTGCCCAGATACAACTAAAAATATTTCAGAAGGCCCTTTAGTAAAATTAGATGAGCTAGAACCAGGAGTTCCTCAAAAAAATCCATTTAGTACAGATGTAAAAGGTATTTATCAATTTTTCCTTAATAAAGAACAATTAAATAATAAATCATATTGTTTAACTATAAGTAAAGGAGAAAATTATTCTAAGGAGTTATTTGCTCTAAAAACAGCTCCTAGTACCGAAGAGTCTGGTAAATATAACCTTACAGTTATTGATAAAAATAATAATAAAAAAGTTCTAAAAAATATAGAGTCTGTTCCTAATAATGTATGTTTAGAAACTAAAGATACTTTTAATCTTAATAAAGCTGCAAATAAAAGTACTATCGAAATAGGCGACATTGTTACTTATAAAATAGAAGCTACTAATAAATTAGCATTTAAAGTAAAAAATGCTTATATAGAAGATATTCTTCCAGAAGGATTTAAATATGTTCAAGGTTCTTTATATGTAAATGGAACTCAAGTTGAAGATTTTACTCCAGAAAACTTTTATTCTTTAAAAATACCAGTTGGTGATTTACAACCTGAACAAAAAGTTACTGTAATTTATCAATTAAGAACTGGTATAAAAACAATAGAAGGGCCTGCTAAAAATAAAGCTAAAATGCTTGCAGATTCACCGTCAGGAAATACAATTTCTGGTGGAGATACTTCTGCTACAGTTTTAGTTAAAAAAGGAGTATTTAGTAAAAATGGTTCTATTATAGGAAGAGTCTATATTGATGATAATAATAATGGGCTTTTTGATGAAAAAGAGCAAGCTGTTGAAAATATAATTATTTATACCTCTAATGGGATGAAAATCACTACTGACAATAAAGGGAAATATTCAATACCAGATTTACCTTATGGAGATATACTTTTATCTGTAGATAAAAATAGTTTACCTAAAGATGTTTATCTTGTAGAAGATGCTATAAAAGTATCTAAAGAAATAAAAAATAAAATAGAAACTTCTACAGTATCAGAATTAGATATAAATAAAGCTATTACTTATAATGTAGCTGAAGGAAAAGATTTAACCATAAAAAATTCATCTGGTTTAAAAGCTGTTATCGAATTAAAAGACGGTTCTGATTTTATAGTTAAAAATTTACAAAATATGTATGCCACAACAGAAATGGGATTATCATCTCAAACTGTTAGAATAATCTCACAAAAAGAATTAGGTTTAAATTTAGGTATGAATAATTTTAAAGTTAAATTTTTTGATGCTAATAATAAACAAATTAAAACAAAAAAATTAGCTATAAATGTTTTACCTGAAGTTAAGGAAGTTCCCGATGAAACTTGGATTGGTGATACAGGATATTCAAGAAGAATAACCATACCAGAAAGTGGTTTAGCAAAAGCTAATTTTAGATTGGTAAAAATACCTTCTTATGATTTAAGTTTAAAAACTAGTGAAGAAGAAAAAGAAATTTATGCTCTAAAAGCTGTTTATGTTTATCCTAATAAATTTGCTACAAAATTAATCCCTTATATGACATATCCAGATATTGAAAAACATTGGGCTAAAGAAGTTATAGAATATGAGTCAGGTTTAGAGATAATACATGGTTATCCAGATGGAACCTTTAAACCAGAAAGAAGTATTTCTAGAGCTGAAGCGACCAAATTGACTTTAGTTGCAATTAAATCATTTGATGTAAAAATAGGAACTTCTTTAGGTTATATAATAGATAAAGATGCTAAAGTTACTGCAAGAATTTTAGATAAAAATGGTTTGGAAGTAAAAACTCTAATTTCAGATATTGATAGAAAAGCAGGCGTTAATGTTTTATATTGGGATGGAAAAGGAAATAATAATAAATTTTTACCACCTAATAACTATACTTTTGAAGTTGAAGTTACAACATCTGATTCATTTAAAAAATTGGCTACCAATTTTGAAGTAGTAAAAGCAAAACCAAATTATCATCCTGAAGGAAAAGCTAATTTTTCAGATGTACCAGATTGGTTCTGGGGTAGTCCTTTTATAAAAGTAGCTGTTGATGAAAAATTGATTGATGGCTATGAAAATGGAAACTTTTTACCAGATAAATTTATACCTAGATATGAAATGGCTATGTTAGCAATAAAAGCTTTAAAAATAGATCCATCTTTAGCAAAAACTAAACTAGCTTATAAAGATTTATCTGATATCCCTGAATTTGCAAGACCTTATGTAGATTTGGCAGATACACTTGGCTTATTAAAAGCTAAAAAAGATGGAATGTTTTATCCATTAAGAAATACAAATAGAGCTGATATTGCAAACTTGGTATTAGAATTAATAAATAAACAAAAAATTGATGCCAATATATCAGGGACTTTTATAGAAGAATTAAAAGAACTATTTATTGATGGGAAAAAAGTTAATTTAGAAAATAATAAATTCTTAGTTCCTATGAGTAAACCTTATTCAGAAGATATTAATGTTGACTTAGATGAAACCAATAAGTTAAAAGTTTATATAGATGAACTTTATAAAACTAAAGGTGTAAAAAGAGGTCTATTTGATTCTTTTGGTAATTAGTAATAATAGTTGGTTAAAAAAATGAATATTTTTAAAAATAAATTTAGTATAAAAACAAGTGTTACTTTATCACTAGTATTAAGCATGGCATTTCCGTCATTTGCTGAAGAAGCTAAAGTTGATAATGAAGATAATTCTAATTTAACTCAGGAACAAAAAGATCAAATTAACTTTGTTTCTAAATATGAGGTTGATCTTAATAATGTTGATAAAAAATATGTATTTGATTTTGCTAATGCTTCTATAAAATTTACTGTAAAAAATGGAAATAAATACTTTATTTCAGTTAATGGTGAAAAACTTGATGATAAATTTTTGGGTAAAACTCAGATAAATAATAAAACAGGTGAAACTTCTTATACTTTTTATGCTGTTGATATTAAACATGGCAAAAATATTATAAAAGCAACAGAGTTATCTGAAAGTGGCGATATTATTAAAGAACTAACAAAAGATGTTTATGTAAAATCTAAACCAGCTAAAATAACTATAGAACCTGTAAATATACCTGCTGATGGTACTTCTGTTGGTAAAGTTGTATTTTTAGTAGAAGATGAATTTGGAAATCCTGTTCCTAATGACTATCCAATGACTATTAGATTACAATCTGGTACTATAAAATCAAAAGATGAAGATTCTACAGCTTATGGACACCAAGTAAAATTAGTTGAAGGTAGAGCTGAAATTTATGTTCAAGCTCCTAATCAAGTTGGAATAGCAAAAATAGATGTTGATTCTGGAGATATTAGAGCTTTTTCTCAGATAGAATACAAAACACCTTATAAAGAACCTATGTTTCTTGGAACAGCTAACTTACAACCACACTATAATTTTTTAGAAAACTCTTCTATTATTGCAAGAGATCATAGTGTCGCAGAAAAAGACTTAGGTAAAATAAGAGGATTAGGTCTAAATTTTGGTGGAAACTTTTTTGGACAAGGGACTATTTTTAATGATTTTCTTTTAACCTTTGCTTATAGTGGTTCTGGATGGTTATATCAAGAAAATATTTTAAATGATCCAAATTTAGGTTTTAAAGAATCTAATATAAAAGAAAAAAAGTTAGGCTTTAAAGATACATCAAGAAAATTAAATGGTTTGGAAGATGATCAAAATATTTTACAAAGAGATAGAGCTGAAGATAAAATGTATCCTATTTATGGAGATTCTAGCCAAATCTATCAAATAGCTGTAGCAAATAGCCCTGTATTTTTTAAATTAGAAAAAGATTTATCTCATTTAATGTGGGGAGATTTTAGTACAGCCTCAAAAGATAATAATTTTACTAATTCAACTTTATCTAATTACAATAGAACAATGACAGGTGGTAAATTAACCTTAAATCTACCTAATATAACTAATTTAGATTTATTTGTAGCTGCAACTAATCAAGCTTATTCTAGAGATGAAATTGGTGGAGATATAGACCCTAATGGAATTTTTAAAGATGAATTTGGTATAGATAAAGAATCAGTAAAAGATGTTAGATATAAAGAAATAAAATTCCAAGGCTTAGGTGTATCTGGTCCTTATAAATTAAGAAATTATCCTATTGTTAGTGGAAGTGAAAGAATCTCTATAGAGACTAGAGCTAAATCTAATTACAGTTTAACCAAACAACCTATAAAAACTCCTAGAACTATGAATAGATTAAGTGATTATAATATTGATTATTCGACTGGTACAATTATATTTTCTCAACCTGTACCAATTAATGATAATGGAGATGATAAAACTTATAACGTAATAGTTGTAACTTATGATTATTACCCTAAAGATATATCTAGTGGAGCTGTTTTTGGTGGAAAAATAAATCAACCAATAGCTTTTGGAGCTTCTGTAGGTGGTTCATTTGTAAAAGAACTTTCTAATAAAGAACCGTATCAATTATGGGGCTTAAATATTTCTGAAAAATTAGGCGATAATTTTGATCTTATAGGTGAATATGCCAATAGTGTTTCTGATATATCTTTACCAGATGGAAAAAAACAAAAAGATATACAAGGGCAATCTTTTAGAGTAGCTTTTTCTTCAAAACCTATAGACGGCTTATCTTTACAAGGTGAATATCAAAATGCTAATAAAGATTTTGTAAATAGAACAGGTGCTAGTTTTACCCCTGGTGGTGAAAGATATACAGGTAGAGGTAATTATAAATTTGCTACAGGAACAGATTTATCTTTAGATTTTAATAGAAGTAAAATTTTTGATGCTGTAGATAAAAATCAAATTGGTAATACTTTGCAAACTCTTACTTCTAAAGTAGCACAAGATTTTTGGGGTAATAATATCTCTTTAGGATATGAAAACAGACTTTTCCCAAAACCTACTAATGCAAAAGAAACAGCCTTAGGTCAATTAGCTATTATTGGCTATAAAAGCCCTAACTTTTTTAATTTTTCTTTTAATGCAGGAAGAGAGCAAAATTTTGGAGAAATTGATAGCTCAAAACCTACTACTAGTTATGTAGGACTTGATTATAATCTTGGTAGTAATATGAAAATTTATACCAAAGGAAATATGTATGATGCTTTAATTCCTGCAAAAGATGGAACTTCAAAACAAACAACTTCACCAGCTTTTTCTGCAACAATTGGTATTGATGGTGGTTTTAATATAAATGAATCAGATTATTTTAATTCTGTTAATGTAGGTGGTAAGTTTAAAACAGATCGATTGCAAAATGAAAGAGATGGACAGAATACATTTGGAACTAATGCAAAAATTGGAATTTTACCAGGTTTAAGTATCGGTGGAAACTGGGACTATGTATTTGGTAAAGCTCCAACAGGATATGGTGATAATTATAATGCTTATTCTTTTAACTTTGATTATGCTCCAAATTATGCCTTAATAAGAGCTTCTGGTAAATATGATATCAGAGTAGGAAATATGCCGAGTCAATTATATAGCCTTAATCTTGGCGGTGGAATTACTGATGATATAGGCTTAATTGGTAAGTTTAATCATTCTATTTCATCAGATTCAGAAAGAAAATTAACTACAGAAGGTATTTTTGGTTTGGCTTACAGACCTCTAAATTTCGATTGGATAAATGGTTTGGCAAGATACCAAATAAAAAGAGATTATTTAGGTGCAGGTATTTTATCAAATACTTTAAGACATGTTCCTTCTTTAGAAATAGTTTTAGAACCTATGAGAAATTTAGAGTTCTTTTTAAAAGGAGCTGTAAGAATAGGTGAAGAAAATACTGTTATAGAGAAAAAAGAATTTATTAGTAACTCTAATATTCTTTTAGGTGTTTTAAGAGGTAGATATAAATTTGCTTATAATTATGATTTTATAGCAGAATATAGAAATAAATATGATTTTAACCCTGCTGGTTATATAGATCCTAATACTAATGAATATAAAGATCTAAAAGAAACCATACATACTATAAATCTTGAATTTGGTTATTCTCCTATTAAAAATTTAAGATTAGCTATAGGATATAACTATTTGATGTCTGATACCTCTAGTGATAGCTTCACAGGAAAAAATAAAATTTTAACAGACGATATAAAATATATTTATTCTACTAACTATATTACATCAGGTCCTTATATGAATATGAGTATGGATTTTGATGGAGTAACAAGTTTGTGGAAAAATCTTGGTATTTTTACCAAAAAAGATCTTTTAGAAGAACAAAATAAACTAGCTTCTAGTGGAATTATAAATTCTGCTAAAAGTGGAGACGTAAAATAGAAAAATTAGTATTCGGAAAAGAAATATGTTTAAACAATTAGAAAAAGTAAATTTAGATTTAAAAAAAGCGGGTTTTTTAACTTTCCTTTTTTTATTTAGTTTTGTAGCTTTTTTTACTAATATACAAAAAGCAGAAGCTGTACCTTCTGTAACCATAACAGAGGTTACTGGTCCACCTTATGATATAGGTAAAGTAACTCCTTACAATTTTAGTCAGACTATAATTAGTGATGGTAATTATCCTAATGCAATTATAGAAGTTGAAACAGCTTTTGATAATCATCAAGTTGGTTCTGCTGCTGGTGTTTTTCCTCCTGCTACTATTTCAGGAACTTTAAATGGTGCAGCAAGAACTTTTAATGTGTCAAAAGTTGGAAGTAAATATACATTAACCCCTTCTGTTGCTATAAATTTAATTAATGGAGATAATATTACTTTTTCTAATCAATTAAGATTTGCTTGTAAAACAGCTTCAGGTCCTTATACTGTTAGAATAAGATCAGGTGCAACTGTTCTTAATTCATCCTTCAAAAATATAGATACAGCAACAGGTATTCTTAATATAGTTGTTACTCCAAATAGTTTTGATAAAGCTAAAAATGATCTTATTACTTATGATGTTAAAATTTCTAATAATGGTTTAGCTACTTTATATAATGCAAGAGCTATAGATACTTTAGGCTCAGATTTACAAATACAATCTGTAACACCTGATGTTGGTGTTACCACAAGTACAGTTGGAAATGTAATAACAGCAGATGTTAATTCTTTAGCCGCAGGTACTTTTAAAAAATTTACTGTTGTTGCCAAAGTAAATGGATGTAATTTGGTAGATCATACTATTACTGGTAAATGGCCTGCTTATGGAACCACACTCCCTGTTTGTGATGACATCGGAGGTTCTTCAGGACAAAATTCTAATGATATAGCAGTAGATGGAGTAGTTAATATTGTAGAGAAAAATCCTAAAATAACCTACTCAGCTCCTGCAAATATAAACTTAAATTGGGGTACAACTGCTACTCCTACAACAGTTCCTGTAACAGTCTCTAATACTGGTGCAGGACCTGCTAATACTTTATATATAGAAACTAATATTAATACTTCAGCTTTAACTATTTCTAATGTAACTAATGGTTGGTCTTATAATTCAGCTTTAAATAGATTCGTTTATTCAGGTGCATCTTTAGCAGCAGGAGCTAATGCAAACTTTAGTTATGATGTAAAAGCTAGTCAATTTTGTCCAGGTCCTGCTAATTCACCAGTAACAACTTCAGGTTCAATAACATATTTACCTTTTTATACTAGTGATTGCGGAACTTTATTTAGTTCTCCCCTAACTTCTTCATCTTATTTAACAAATAGCCCACCTGTTCCTACTCTAGATTATCAAGTTTTTATAAATCAATTACTTGTTAATATAAATACTAATTTTAGTTATTTAATTAGACCTTCAATGACAAATGTAGCTCAATTAGGTAATCCTGTAACAGTTACTTTTGATGTCCCAAATGCTTTTAATATGGTTACTGCTACTGCTCCTATAGGTACAGTTGTTACTTCTGGTGTAGGAAATAGACATGTAGTCTGGACTTTTAATCCTGCCTCTTTTGTTGCAGGAATGGAACTTAATGTTAATTGTTTTGTTCCTAATGATCCTTGTTTAGCTAATCAATATCATGTTGATACAACAGCTATTTCAGGTACAGTTCCTGGTGGAGGAGCTTCTTGTGGAATTAATAAAACGACAAATGAACAAATATTTGTTAATGATAGTCAACCTGGTAATAATGCTGGTATAGAGATGAATAGAACTATATCTTCTCCTGTTAAAGATCCTATAGAAAATGCTTATCAAGTTTGTGATCAAATCCCAGACGCTACTCATACTGCTCCACAATATAATCAATATTTAGTAATGGAAAATGAATATATTTTTGGAAATACATTTGGGGCTAATTATTCAACTTTTGTTTTTAAAGATCCTTTACCTGTAAGCAATGGTTTAGCTGGTGGTATTAGAGATATGAGATATGTTGCTGGTAGTGCAGAATATGCACTTGATACAGGAGCAGGTTATGGTGCTTTTACCCCAATTTCTGCGGGTAATATTACTTACTCAGATAATAACAATAATCCTTTAACTATAAACTTATTAGAAGTTAATGGTGGTGGTTCTGCTAATGGAACAAAAATGAAGTTAAGATATAAAATTTATCATGCTTATGTAAATGCTGCTCCTAATAATGGAACAGGAAACTTAGCTATATTTGATACTTCAGAATTAACCGTAACAAGAGCTCCAAACTGCGCCTTATATCCTCCTACAGTAGCAAAATTTTATAGAACTATTGAATATAATGTAAAAAATCCTAGATTACAATTAGCTTTTACAGGTCTTGGAACTATAAATGATTGTGCTCCAGAATATCCTGTTACTTTAGAAGTAAGAAAAGGTTCATTTAATGTACTTAAAAACTTAAATAATATAACTATAGATATAGATGAAAGTACATTTAGAATTAACCCAGCTACTATTACTACAAATGGTTTTAAAACTTATGGTAATGTTAATGTAACACCAACTAATTCTTTAACAGGAAATATTAGAACATTTGATTTTAGTACAAATGACTTAGTTTCATTAGATGATGGTACTGGTAAAGCTACTATTACTTTTAATGTACAAAAAAGATGTGGATTCAACGGTTCTTTAACAGCTACAGCTAAATGGAATAACCTTTGTAAAGATAATTTAACAGTAAGTGCTTCTTACGGACCTACAGTTAATAAAGCTAATTTAGCAGTAAGTGTAACAAAAGCTGCTCCTCCATCTGATATTACAGCTTCTTATACAATAAGAGTAACTAATAGTGGGCAAGGTGATGCTTTAGGTGTTGATATTTATCATAATTTAGGTTTAAATTTAGAAGCCACAAGCGTTGGAACAGTAGTTATGCCTGCTGGCTCTTCTTTTACATTACAGCCAACTTTACCAATCAAAGGTACAGGTATAGGAACCGATTTATTAAAATGGACTATAGATAAAATACCTTCTGGAGAAACTCTTGAAATTCCATTAATTGTAACCTTAGTATCTAATAATGGTGCAGCTTTACAATGTGGAGGCGATACTGTAACAAGAACTAGAGTAGAAGATAATTGTGCTTTCTCTGGGGCAACAGCTTGCTTAACTCCTCCAAAACAAGTTGATACACCTGCTTTAAATGTCCCTCAATCTAAAGTTACTAGTACCATAGTATCTCCATCATCTGTTGATATGTGTAGTACAGCCTCATTCACTGTAAAAATGATAAATCGTGGTAAAACAAAAATTTATAATGGAAAAAATGTTGTTACCTTACCTCCAGAATTATGTTATGTTGCAGGTTCTGCAAAAATAGTTAAAATTGGAGGAAATCCAATTCCATTAACATCTTTTGAACCCTCTGTAGTAGGACAAACTCTAACTTGGCAATATGGGACAACTGCACCGAATAATGCTTTGAATATATTTAATAGTATTTCAGATCCTGCAAATGATGAAGTTGATATTTCATTTGATACAAAAGTAGCTTGTGTAACTGGTGCTAATTTTACAATTTCATCAACAACTAGTTATACCAGACCTTGTGAACTTGATAAATTTGGACCAACAGGAGTTGGAACTCCAGCAGGAGCAACAGGAGTAACTATAGCTCCTCCTAGTTCTGCTGTTATAGGAGTTAAAAAACCATCTCTTAGTCATACATTCCCATCTCAATTTGTAGAAAATGGAGGCCCTGCTAAAACTTGGACTCTAACATTAACAAATTCTGGACTCGCACCAGCTAAAAATGTTGGAGCTACAATAACCTTACCATCTAATATTGTTCTTGACACAGGAACTGCAGCTGATACTTCACCTGCTTTTTCTAATTATAATTCAGGTACTGGTGTAATAACTTTTAATCCAGGAAGTATCCCTGATATTGCAGCAAGTGGTGGGACAGGTATTGTAACTCTAAAAGCAAAAATAAAAGATGGAACATCTTGTGCTTCTAGTACTAGTATAGGTGCAAATGTAACATTTGGTTGTCCAACTTCATCTTGTGTCGGGCAATGTTCATTAGCTGGTGGTTATAGTGCATCCGGTGGTGTAGTTACACAGCCCACTGTTACAAGTTTAAGTATTTCTCCTTTAACATTTAATACTTGTGCTTCTGGTAGTACAAATCCTGTAACATTATCTTTTAAAGTTGGAGATACAGCTTTAACTCCTCCTAATGATTTAAAAGCTTATAATGTTGACATAATAGATACTCTTCCAGCTGGTTTTGAATTTGATGGTACAGTTGCTCCTGTTTATACAGGTGTATCAGGTGCTACGGTTGCACCAAGTACAGGCGATACAACTTTAAATTGGACTTTAAACAGTCCTGTAAGTGCAGGAAATGTATCAATTCAATTTAACATAAGACCAAAAGCAACAGGTTCTTGTCCTGCGACTAATGGAACAAATAATCTTACTTTAAAATATAAAGATAGTTGTACTAATTCAATGACAGATGTAGTTAATAATCAAGCTGTAACTATAACAAAACCAGTTGTTGATTATGCTCCAACTAAAACTAATTTTGTATATTTTAATGCAACTAATTCAAATACAAAAATAATTACTAATGGTCAAACAGGAATTAACTGGATTATTAGTTTTAGAAATACAGGGACAGCGGCTTTTAATGGAACTATTACTTCTACAATAGGTTCTAGTTTTAATAATATTTCTCGTGGTACTGGTTCTGGAGGAGAAGTTCCTACTACTCCTACAGCTACAACAGGTTCTTGGACAATTGCTAATTTAGCAGCAGGTGCTACTTGGGCTGTTTCAGTAACAGCAGATCATGTAGGTGCTAACAATACAACAGATTTAACACATATAGCTACTATAGATGGTGGTTGTGCTACTGGTTGTAAACATACAACTACAGCTGCTTTTGATGCAGATACCGCTTTATCAACTACAAAAACAGCGTATGTTTCTTTAGAAGATCTTACTCAAAAAGTAATGTATAAAGTTACTCCAGCTGCACCAATAACAAATGCAGTAGTTGGAGAAAGATTTAAAATACAACTTAAATCTACTTTCTCTGGTAATGGTTCTAATGGTTATACAAATGTTGTTATAAGAGATACTTTACCTAAAAATGGAGTTAATCCTCTTATAAAAATACATTCTAACCCTGTTCCTATAGTTTATAAAAAAGAACCAACTGATACTGTTCCAGTTGTTGATACTGCAAATTGGACTTATGTACCAGCATCAGCTGGAAATAGCTGGGTAGCAAGTTGGACAAGAAATGCAGCACCTGCTTTTGTAACACCTTCAGAAATAACAATAGAATATGAAGCTTATATTAATGATGTAACTCCTAGCTCTACAGGTATGTCTAGTGCTATTGCTACAAATATTCCTAAATCTGGAGATGTATTAACTAATGCTAATGATACAACTTATGATTTTGGTGGTAATAGTTATGCTACAAATGGAACCGCTACAGTAACAGTTAATGAGCCATTTTTAACTAAAGCAAAAGCTCAAGCTAATTTAACAGTAGGTACTGATGGAGTTCAAACTATAAATACTGCAACAAGAGGAACTTCACCTAATACTTTAGTTGGAGGGACTGAAAAAGTTGGTTATCAGATAACATTAACAAATACAGGAAATGCTGTAGCTCATGATGTATCAGTAAAAGATATAGTTCCTTTAGGTATGAGAGTAGCTACACCTTCTTTTGCCCCTTTAACTGGAGCAAAACTTAATGGAACTGATGTTCCTCTTGGACAAATAACTACTTCTTATACTAGTGCAACTGGTTTATATAAAATTCAGTTCTTAAAAGCTAATGGTTTTATAGGTATTCCTGCTGGTCAGAGTTTAGTAATAAAATACTATACAACAGTTGATACTAATGTAAGTGCAAACTTATCTATGACAAACTCTATGACAATTATGAATAATTCTCCTTTTGCTACAAGAGGTGATGAAGGTTATAGTTCTTTACCATCTGATGATCCAGATGTAGCTCTTAATTTAGACAGATTATATGGTGATAATACTCCTGCCACTCAGACAGTAAAAACACCTTTAAGTCCTGTTAAGATAACTAAAACAGTTACAACTGAAGTTACAGAAACTGGTAATACGACAAATACGCAGGCAACCCCTGGTGAAATGGTTACATATACCATAGCTATGTCAACTCAAGATACAGGTACTGGTTCTACTGGATTTAACTTATTAGTTTCTGCTTTAGGACCAACAACTGGAGCATTAAATACTTTTACAGATATTATTCCAGATGGTTTGGAGGTAGATCAAGGAAGATCAAGTATAGCTGTAACTAGTGGTACAACAAGCGTAGTTCCAACTTTATCTTATGCAGTAAGTGCTGTTAATGGAAAAACAACTATTACTTCAAATTCTTTTGATATATATAGTAATTCTGTTGTTACAGCAACAATAGTAACAAGAGTAAAAGAAAAATATGTTTCTGGTGGAGCTCCTGTTGTTGCTAAAGGTAATGTTTTGGTAAATGGTGGAAATAATACGGCTAGTGCAAATAGTAGTACAACAACTACAGATTTAAGATGGCAAACTACATCAGGTTCTGCTACAGATTTATATTCTTCTACTGTATCAACTACAGTTGTAGAACCTACTGTTACTGCTAACAAAATAAAAACATCTGCTGCTAGTACTGTTTCTCCTGGAGATATAGTTTCTTATAGAATTACAGCAACAAACTCTAATGCAGCTAATACTAGTGTTGCACATAATGTAACTCTAACTGATGTTTTACCAGAAGGTATGAGAATAGGATTTGATCCTAATACAGATAGTTCTGAATCTATACCAGCAACTAGTAAAACTTATGATCAAGCATTAGGAAAAATCACATGGGTTTTTGCTAATCTTAATCCTAATACTACTGTTACAATAAATTATAATGTAAAAGTTGATCCTAATCTTTCTGTAAAAGTAAGCGGAACAGGAACTTGTTTACAACTTATTAATGAAGCTCGATTAAATTCTTATACAAATTTTGATCAAATAGATACTTCATTAAAAGATGATGTAAACTTACCTTTAAATTTACATAGAGAAAGAAAAATATATTCACCTACAGCTTCATTCCCTGTTCCTGTAAGTGTAGTTGGTATAACGCTTAACCCAGTTCATAATGTTACAGGAACCCCAGGGTCTGTGGTAGTAATGCCTCATACTATAGTTTCTTGTAGTAATGCTCCTATTACTCTTACAACTCCAACTTCTCAAAAAGGTTGGCCAGTAGCTATTTATCAAGATTTGAGTCCTAATCATGATGGAAGTGTTCTTTCTGCAACACCTATTACCAGTATAACCCCTTCATCTCCTGGTGCCCCTGTTTATATTGCTATAAAAGAGCAAATACCTCAAAATGCACCTTCTTCTGTATTAGATACATTAGTTTTAAACATATCTCAAACAGTTCCTGGTGTTGCTACTCCGTTAACTGCTTCTGTTATAGATACTGTTTCTACTAGCTTAAATCCTAATCAACCAAATGGTGGTGCTGGTACAGGAACATTAAAACTGGTTAAATCTGTTGATAAAACAACTGCAAACCCTGGTGAAATAGTAACTTATACTATAGATTATACTAATACAGGTACAGATGACCTTATGGGTATAGAGATAGAAGATGTTACTCCAGAAGGAACTGTATTAGCAAATCCTTTACCTTCTTTTGTTACAGGTACAGGTTCTGTAACTCATCCAGGACTTAATAATAAAGGTGTTATTACATGGACTGTAACAGGTAACTTAAAAGCTGGAGATAAAGGTCAAATAAAATTCAGTGTAAAAATAGAGTAATATTTCTTCTCTCCTTGTACCTACTTGTAAGGAGCAGTTTTAACTGTTCCTTTTACAAGTAGAGTAAATTTGAAAAGTTTTAATTTGAAAAGGTAATTTTTATGAAAAAAATATTTTTAATTGGTTTAACACTAATAATTTCAGGATGTATAACTCCTACGACTAAAATAGCTACTGCACCTAAAACAAGCTATTATACTCAAAATAAAGAGTTTGAAAAATATTCTGGTATTTTATTTACAGGTGAACTAAATATAATTGATGCTGAAAATAGTGACAATACACTAGATGAAGCAATTGATGATATAAAAAATATTGATATTGCATTCGCATCTTTTTTTGATGAAAAACTAAAATTATTAGATTCTTTTACTCTAAAAAAAGATAGTTCTAGTAAACAAAACCCTATTTCAAAATTTAAATTACATTTTTCTCCTATTAATGAAGGTAAAATAAAATTAAAAATGAATTTTAGTGGAAAAGAGGGAGAAATTTTTTATGAAAAAGATATTAATGTAAATATAAAGCCTAAATCTTTATATTCAGCCAATTTAGTATTAGAGCAAGTTTCTATTAAAAAAGATATAAAAGCAAAACCAAAGCTTAAATTATTAATAGATGAAATACCAGAAGATTCTTATGAAAAAAATAAAATAATAATTAATACTAATATAAAAGAAACTGATTTGAAAAAAAGATTAGAAAAAGACGGTATAAAAGTTTCTGAATTAAAAAAAGAGAATGAAACATATACTATTTCTTTTAGTGAACCATCTACAATAGAAGCTCTTTTATTAGCATCTAAAGATAATAAATTTAATAATATTGATGTAATAAAATCAGTAAAATAATAGAAAATAAGTTTTTTAAATAAAATTAAAATTTAACTTTTAATTGAAATAAAAAGCTTGTTTTTTACAATATCACAAATATTAGGGTCAAAAAGCTCAGATTCTTGCATTTTCTCTAAAGCAGTATTATTATCTTTATACTCTCTTAGATATTTTTCAAACCCATTAGCAAACGCTACAATCCTTGCATACAAAGGAATATCTTCTCCTTGTAAACCATCTGGATACCCACTTCCATCCCAATTTTCATGATGATGCTTGATTGCAGGTACTAATTTTCTAAGTTCAAAAACAGAAGAAATTATTCTTGAACCTATTAATGTATGAGATTTAAGACCTTCATCATCAGCTAATTTTTCATCTGATAAACCAATTTTACCAATATCATGTAGATATGCTGATACTCTTATATCATGTTCTTCCTCACTAGAAAAATTCATAGCTTTAGCTATTCTACCAGCCATTCTACTAACATTTTTAGAATGATCTTTTGTTATATTTTGTTTAGATTCAAAAATATCTATCATAGCTTTAATAATCTCTATATAACTATCTTTTTCTGAAATATTTTTATCTATTTTTGTTAATGCTTTAACAACTCTTTCAGAAATTTCTTGGAAAATTTTAATCTCTTCAGCAGTAAAATCTTTTTCCTCTGTATCAAAGCATCCTATAATTCCAAAAACATCTTTATTAGCATGAGTTAGTGGTAATAAAACTCCTGATTTTATATCTAGTTTATTTATAATCTCGCTTAAAACTAAATCATTTTCATAATTATTTTTAATAGAAATACTTTCACCATAATGTATCATTTTATGTATAAGCTTATTATTAGAAATATCTATGTTTTGTAAAGTCTCTTCAAAAGCATCTGAACCATAAAAAGATTTTATACTAATAAATCTTTTTGAATAATCCAATTCTGCTATAAAAGAATATTTACTATTTAAAATTTCAGAAGTTAATTTTGTTATATTAGCATAAAAAGTATGTTTGGTAGATAAAGAACCTATTTCACTATTAATATGAGATATATTCGTATGATAATCTACTATTTTTTGATAATGGTTAGAAGTATATTTAATTGCCAAAGCATAAATACGATTAAAAATTCCTACTATAATTTTTCTTATATGTTCTTTTTCTATTTCAGGAAATTTAAGGGTTGCAATATAATCAAAAAGAGTTTTTTCTATTTCTTCCAAATCAGTTTCAAATTTATAAAAATCAGTAGGGAATTTTACTTTGGTAAAAATAGTATTTTCTATATTTTCTTCATCAAAAATAATTGATAGCTTTTTATCAATATTAGAAAGCTTTTTATTAACTAATTCAATAAAATGTCTTAGATAAAATTTATCTACATCAAAACTATTTTGATTTTCTTCCGATATTACCCAATCTTCAAATTTATTAAAAATTTCTTTCCATTGCTCACAAGATTTTTTATCTAAAGTAAATACATAAGTATTTCTAGTTAGTTGTTCTATTTCATCTTTACTATATTTTTTATAAAAAACAGTATCTTTTTCTGGATTATAAATTGCCCTATAAACTTGATTCCTACCTTCATTTTTTGCTCTATATAAAGCCGTATCTGCTCTATCTATAAACTCAATTTGAGATATTTCACCATTTTGATAAGAATGTGTATTAACACCAATACTTACAGTCATTTTAATTTCTCTTTGCTCTCTACCTGTAAATTTATGATCTAATACTTTTACCCTTATTTTTTCTGCTATTTCACAAGCTTCATCAGAAAAAGTTTCTGGTAATAATACAGCAAATTCTTCTCCACCATAACGAGAAACTACATAATTATTTTTAGCCGAACTTTTAATAATAGATGCTAAATCTTTTAAAACTAAATCACCTAATAAATGACCGTGTGTATCATTAAACTTCTTAAAATAATCCATATCCATAATAATTACAGATGTTTCTAATTTGTTAGAAGTAGCTCTTTTTAATTCATCTGAAACTTTAGCTTTAAAATATTTTTGATTATATAAGCCAGTTAATCCATCAACTAAAGCTTGTTTTTGAGTTTGTTCATAAAGATCTATATTTATCATAGAACTTTCTACAGCACCTATAAGTAATTTTAAAAACCTAACATCTTCTTCAGAATAAGCATTAGGTTCATGGCTCATCATACAAAAAACACCCATTACTTCCCCTTTTAAAATTAGTGGGCATAATAAAGCTGAATTATAGGCTTGCCAAAAATTTTCATAAGTAGCTGGTTTTTCAAATTTTTCATAAAGTAAAATATTTCTTTTTGCTGCACATTTCTGTAAAGGTCCTTCATCCATAAGGTCATAAGGCTTAAAGTTCTCATACATTATTTCAGAACCATCTACAAACATTACGCTTTTATCATAATCAATCTTATAAATCATACAATTGTCATAAGGAATAATAGCTTCTGTTTCTCTTATTAGAGTTAGCCAAAGATCTTTTAAATTCTTTTTGCCATTTATTTTTTTAGTAAATTCATATAATTCCGTTAGATTTTCAGTTAGCTCTTTTAAACTTTGATTTGCCTGTTCGCTTGTTATATAACTTCTAATAAAATATACTGTAAAAACCGCAGGTAAAAATACTGCTATAGTAGCCCAAACACCTAAAAATTTATAAAAATAGACGCTAATAATAGATAAAGGTGTTAATAAACATAATTGAACAAATTCCCACTTATCTTCTTTTAAAGTTTCCCAAAAATTAATTTTTTTATCTATAACAATATAAAAATTAACTATAAGAGAACTCATTAACATATATATAGCTGTTACAGTAAAAGAGCATATTGCTATAGAAAACATCATATCTTTTCCTGAAAAAGGGTAAATTCTTTTCAAAAAATCTACTGCAAAACCTGCAAGAGAAAGAATAATAGCAAATAAACCTGCATTAAAAAAATTAACTACTAATTTTCTTTTTTTAGTATAAATAGAGCCAATTATTGCAGCTAAAATAGATGATAATATAGCATAAACAGGTCCATGAACTATAAGTAATGTTGAAATAACAGAAAAACTAGCTGTTAAAAATCCTCCAGTAGGAATACTTGTAATAGATAGTTCTGTAAGAATATTAATGGCAAAAAAGAAAATTAATTCTAAATAATATTTTTGTAAAAATTCTAGAGTAATGGGGTAGTTATTTAGAGAAAATAAAAAACAAATAAATCCGATTGAAAATATTGTCCAAAAATAAACTTTAGACCTATAATCTCTATTTCCTAGTTGCCCTAGTATTCCAGTTGCCATTTATAACATTAACTAAATTAAAAATATGTTAATTAAATTTAAATTAACTAATGAAATGAATTATACTATAATTTTTAATTTTTTTTAAGTAAATATTATTAAAATTTTTTATTCTTATTATATAATACCTCAAAGCTATACTCTAGTTTTTCAGAAGGTACGCTTTACCTAAAAGGAGGGAGCAAATTTATTCTGATAAATATAAACCAGAAATAGTTTTTGAAATTAAATTAATAAATTCATCATTTTTTATTGATCTTTTACTATTATTTAATGTAAAAGATAAAGAGTAAGTATCAGAACCTTTTTTTAATAAATAAGTTAGATTTACTACACCAGGTTCAGAACCTCCTTTAAAACCTACAAAATTCCAATTATTTTTTATTAATCCAGAATTATTTATGGATAAGGCATTATTTTCTCCTAAAGACTCTATAATCTTACAAAGCTCTTCTGTAGAAATTAACCATTCAATTTTATCTATAAAATAGGGAGTTTCAGGAAAATTTATTTTATTTTTATCTAGCTTTTCTATTTCTTTTAAAAATATTTTTTTATCTTTTAGATTTTTAGATAAAAAATTTTCAATTTCTTCTTTTTTTAATAGTCCTTTTATTTTAAACATTTCTAATGTTTTAAAAAGAGGTTTTGTACTTTCAGGAGCTAATTTTTCTATATTATCTCTACCTAAATAATCTACTAAAAAATCTGTAGCTGTATTATCACTCTGAGAAATCATTAAATTAGCTAGAGTTGCTAAAGTAATAGGTGTTTTATCTGGCCAAGAATGTAAAAAACCACCTGGTAAAGAAAATTTGTTTTTATCCAAATATACTACTTTTGATAAACTTTCTTGTCCTTTTTCAACTCTATTATATAATTCTTTCAAAATAAATAATTTAAATGCAGAACCAACGCCTAAAGGTAAATTAGAGTTATGATTAATAAAATTTTTACCATTTTTTCTAATTGTTATAGAGTTTATTCCTTCTAATTTTTTTATAGTTTCTATTACTTCATTCAAATCTATTTTTTTTAAATTTACTTCTCCAAACCAAATTCCATTTATTTTATTTTCAGCAGAAAAGTTAATAGCTGATTGTATAGTAGCCTTCTCAAAATCTAATTCTATTTCTTTATCAGATAACAATTTATAACCTAAATATTTACCAGAATCTTTTTTTATACTATTAAGTATATTTTTTATATCACTATATTTAATTACCTTTAAAAAACTTGGATCAAATTTATTCTCAATATTTTCTTCAAAAAATAAATTATGATATGTTTTATCTATTAAATCCATATTTTTAGATTCTTCAGCATAAGCCTGATTTGTATAGGAAAATAATATTATAATAAAAGCTAAAAGAAATTTTTTCATATTTTAAGAACCATAATAATATAATAAGTAAAAAAAACAGATACTTACTTAGTAAATATCTGTTTTTATGAATTTTAGCTTAATTATTGATATTGATTAACTAAAGCTTGTAAACCACCTTGATATCCGCTACCAACTGCATTCATTTTCCATTCTCCATTATGATTATAAAGTTCACACATAACCATAGCTGTTTCTGTACTATAATCTTCACTTAAGTCATATTTAGCAATAGCTTGAGCATTTTCATCATTTAAAACTCTTACATAAGCATTTTGAACTTGTCCAAAATTTTGTTTTCTTTCTTCAGCTTGGTGAATAGTAACTACAAAAACCATTTTTTTAACAGAAGCATCAACTTTAGATAAATCTATTTTTATACTTTCATCATCTCCATCACCTTGTCCAGATCTATTATCACCTAAGTGTTCCATAGCTCCATCTGGGCTTTTTAAGTTGTTATAAAAAATAAAATGTTTATCAGAAACTAATTTGCCATTTTCTCCTAATAAAAATACAGAAGAATCTAAATCAAAGTCTGAACCTGTATCAGCTCTTTTTACATCCCATCCTAGACCAATTAAAACTTTTTTTAAACCAGGCGACTCTTTTTCTAAAGATATTTTTTGACCTTTACTTAAATTTATAGCCATTTTTCTTTCCTCATTATTTCCTAAAAAATAATACTTTTTAATTCGACTGAAGTAAATGATAGCATAAAATAAATATTTCATGCTATTATATGCAAATATAATATATTTTTTTCATATAAAAAATGGGTAATTTAGTCTATAAAAAAAATAATGATGACGGCTCTGATATGTATGAGCTTTTACCTAAGCTACCAGAGAAAAAGTGTACACTTTTATTAAGCTTTTCAGTAAAATCATTACAAGAAAAACTATTAGAATTTCTAGATAAATCTCATATTGAATATGAGTTAATGGATAGTACCATAAAAACTGATGTTTTTTCCTTAGAAAATTTTGTTATAGAAATAATAGATGGAAATAATCTATATAATGAATTAGAGATGGAAACTATTAATTTACTTTTATTAGAAGATGATGAGCAACTAAATTATCATAATTTTGGAAAAGTACAATCTTTATTAAAAACTTATCGACTAATAAAAGCGAAAGATATCGTTTATATTCTAAATAATAAAACTCTTAAAACCTATTTTCAACCTATAGTAAGTGTAGAACATAAAGAAATTTTTGCTTATGAATGTTTATCCAGAGGAATAAAAAAAGATGGCTCTCTAATGGGTTCTCATCTTTTATTCAAAACAGCGGCTAAAAATAATATGCTTTATTATCTTGATAGAGAAGCAAGGCAAACTGCTTTATCTAATGTATTAGAAAATAAAATAGATAAAAAAATTTTTATAAATTTTGTTCCTAATTCTATTTATAACCCAGAAACATCTTTAAGAGATACTCTAGAATGGTCTGAAAAATTAGGTATAAAAAAAGATAATCTTGTTTTTGAAGTTATAGAAACTGAAAAAATAGTTGATATAAAATACCTAAATTCAACATTAGAAAGTTATAGAGAACAAGGTGTACAAATAGCATTAGATGATATAGGTAGTGGTTACTCTTCACTTAGTTTGATGTCCGAATTAAAACCAGATTATATAAAAGTAGATATGCAAATAATAAGAGATATTCATAAACATTCTTTTAAAAAGAGTATTCTTAAATCGTTAGCTTATTTAGCAAAACAAAGTAATATAAAGATTTTAGCCGAAGGTGTTGAAACCAAAGATGAACTTGATTATTGCATCTCAGAAGGTGTGGATTATGTTCAAGGTTTCTTTTTTTCAAAGCCAACTCTAAAACCAGTAATAAATATAGATGTGATGTAAAAATATGAGTGAAAAAGATCAAAAAGCATACGAAACTTTTAAAATAGCTTTAAGAGATACTATTGAAAAAGAAAAGTTCAAAATCTCAGCACTTACTCCTATAGTAAAAAGTATAGGAGATCCTAAATTAGATGCTTATTTTAATAAAAGAAATCAATTCCTTAGTTTTTGTACAGGAACAGAAACTAATATTGCTAATATAAACCAATATAAAGGAAATGAAAAATATTTAGATAAAATACAAAAAGATTTTTATCTTACCATTGATAGTTTAAGAAAAGAAGCTCTAAAATTAATGGAAACAAGTTCTAAAACTTGGTTTACTAAGCTTTTTGAAAGTTATTTTGATAATTTAAAGTTATTACTAAAAAATATTCTTATTTATGAAAGTCAATCAGATTTGTTTGTAATTGATAAATTATTACAAGAAATAGAGTTATTAAAAAGAAAAGGTAAGTAAATGCCTGAAATTATTTATAAAGAATTAGAATTGAAAGATTGTGAGGCTTATTGTAATATAAGAAAAATAGCTTTAGCTACTTTTCCAGAATCTTTTGGAGCAACTGAAGAAAGAGATGCTCCTGTTAGAGAAGAACGCTTTAAAAATACTTTAAAAGACAAAAATAATTTTATGCTTGGAGCTTTCGAAAATAATACTTTAGTAGGTATAACTTTTTTTAATAGAGAAGAACGTACAAAAATGGCTCATAAAGGAAATATTTATGGCATGTTTGTTTTGAAAGAAAAACAAGGTTTAGGAATAGGATATAACTTATTAAAATTAGCTTTAGAAAAAGCATTTAATATAGATGGAATAAAACAAATCAATCTAGCTGTAGTAGCATCTAATGATAAAGCTGTAAATTTATATAAAAAATTAGGTTTTAAAGAGTATGGCTTAGAAAAAGACTCCTTATTTGTAAATGGTAAATATTTTGATGATTATTTAATGGTAAGGTTTAAAGATTCTTAAAAATGGCAAAATTGGGTGTAAGATTAAATAGTGGTGAATTAAGAATACTAGATGGTACAGATTCTTTTCAAGTAAAAGATAACTATGTTATTTTTGAAGATGATGAATCTATTTTAAATTGTATAAAAGCAACACCCTTACCTTCAACTCTAATTATTGAAAGAGGAAATATAAAAACTGTAAAATTTATAAGAGAAGCTAATAATTCTGATAAAAAACAATTATTAAATAAAAAAGAAGAAGAAGATAAAGCTTATAAACTTTGTTACCAAAAAATAAATACTTTAAATTTACCTATGCGTTTAATTGATGCTGTTTATACTTTTGATTTTAATAGGTTAACTTTTTTCTATTATGCAGAAGATCGAGTTGATTTTAGAGGTTTATTAAAAGAGTTAACAGCTAATTTTAGGAGAACTAGAATAATTTTAAGACAAATTGGAGCTAGAGAAGAAGCTAGAATGCTTAATGGAGTTGGAACTTGTGGAAGAACTCTTTGTTGTAGTACTTGGTTAAAAGAATTTCCATTTGTTACTACTAAAATGGCTAAAAATCAAAGTTTACCTTCAAATCCAAGTAAATTAACTGGTATGTGTGGAAAACTAAAATGCTGTTTATCCTACGAAGATCAAATGTATGAAGAAGAAAAAGTAAAATTACCTGCTTTAGATAGCTATGTTGAGACTAATAATGGAATTGGTAAAGTAATAAAAATACTTATTTTAGAGGGAAAAGTAGAAGTAAAAAATTATGAAAAAGGCACTTTAGAAACAATCAAAGCTGATGAAATAAAAGCTTTTAATGTTCCTTCTCCAGAAAATGTTGGTTTAGATTTTTCAGCTTTAGATGAACTATAAACTTAAGGGATTCTCATAAATCTTGTATTAGATAAAATAATTTCTATTAGTAAAAATAATATAGCTGGAATTAGAAAATAATAAAAAACTTCCCTTTTTTCCATATAGTTTTTTACTTTAACTTCATTTTTTTCTAATTTATCTATATCTGCATAAATTTTAGATAATTCTTCTTGGCTTTTAGCTCTATAATATTTTCCAGATGTCTTTTCTGCTATATTTTTTAAAGTTTTTTCATCTAAGTCTGCTTTAGCATATTTTACTTCTGCACCCAAAAAACCCTCTACCAAAAAAGGTACTTTCCCTTCATTGTCAGGATTACCAACTCCTACAGTATAAACTTTTATATTAAATGTTTTTGCTATTTCTACAGCTTTATCAGGTAAAATTCTGCCTGCTGTATTAGAACCATCTGTAAGTAAAACTACTACATTAGATTTACCTTTAGTATCTTTCAATCGATTAACTGATAGAGCTAAGGCATTCCCTATAGCTGTTTGATCTCCAGCCATACCAATTTCTATATTATTAACAAAATCTTTTAACATATTAGTATCCAAAGTTAGAGGACATTGAGTATAGGCTTCTGTTCCAAAAACTACCAAACCAGTAGGATCAGTTTTCCTTTTTTGTATAAACTCTTTTACTACTTTTTTTACTACATCCAATCTAGTAACAACTTCTTTATCAGTTTGTAGATCAATTGCTTTCATACTTCCAGAGGTATCAATCGCTAAAATAATATTTACTCCCTCACTCAATATATCAGAAGATACTTTTACAAATTGAGGTCTAGCTAACGAAAAAATTAATAAAATAAGTGATAATATCCTTAAAATTAGTAAAATAACTCTAGGAGATAATACTTTTTTATTTTTTACTAATTTCATAGTATTTATAGATGAAAATTTTATAGCAGGATACTTTTTTATTTTAAATTCATAATAAATAATAAAAGGGATTAAAATAAATAAAATAAAAAATAGTGGATTAGCAAAAATAAATTCTCTCATTATTTATTCTTCTTCTCTTTCTCTGGTATTTTTTTTGTATTGTCTATAAAAATAAAAGAATCTGTCAGTATTTTTATAGCAGAATCTTTATTAGAAACATAATCGGTAAATTTATAAAAATCTGTTTTATCTATAAAATCTCTAAGAAAATTAATATTATTGTCATTTAAATCTTTATTAGAAATTAGATCTTTTTCTATCTCAGAAAAATTCTTTTCTAAAGCATCTACTTCAAATCTGTTTTTTAAATATTTTCTAATGGTTTCTGAAATTTCAAAATAAAATGATTTTATTTCTTTATTAGAATCTAAATTCAATTTTTTTAACTTATTTAGTTCATTAAAAGCTAATTCATGAGGTAATAAAGGTGGTTTTGGCTTAAATATTTTTTTAAAAAATAAATAGATTAAATAAACAAAAATAAATAAACCTATAAATATTAATATTACAGTTTTAGTATCAACTACATTAATTTCTTCAATATCTTTTATATCTTCAATATCTTTATTTTTATCGTTTTTATTTAAAGTTGGAATTATTTCTAAATAAATTTTAGAAGTTTTAACCAAACCATCTTTACCATATTTTTTTATTAAATTTTGAGGTATTTTATATTTTATTTCTACTGGTTTTATAGAATAAGAACCTAAATTTTTAACTTGAAATTTATAAATAAATTTTTTTTCAATTCTATTATCTTTTAAATTATCTGGTAGTATTTCTTCTTGTGTTATTTCAAATTCTTCTAAATTCTTTTTTATATCAGGCTTAGTTACTTTTATTTCTTTATCTTGATCTATATTTAATTCATAAGTAATTGTATCTCCTATAGTACCTTTTACTTTATCTACTTTCGCATAAGCAACAACAGGAGTACTTATTTCTTTAGAATCTTTATTTTCAATTTGTCCTTCTATTTTTTCAGAGCAAGAAAAAATAAATAACAAAAAAACTAATAATAAATTTTTATAGTTTATATAGAAAGTATTTAATGAACTTGTCATTTTTCACTACTCATTACTTACCAACTTACAATCAATTATTTTATTTAATCTAAAACTTCTTTTTTCTTTTCTTAAATAACAAAAAGCTTCTAAATACAATTTACCATTTACTTTTATAAAAGCCAAAGGGGTTATATCTCTTTTTGTTAGCTCTCCATCAACTCTTTTATAAATTATATTTATTTTTGAATTTTTTCCTATTTCTTCTTTTATCATACTTAAAGATTCTGGTATTTCCTCAGGTGTTTCAGATTTAAAAGCTTTAGCAAAAGATTTTATTTTACATCCGAGTAATAATTGACCAAAAGGAGTTTTTTCTTTTTGTGCTTGTCTTTCAACAATAGCTTTAAAAATATTCATTCCACATTCAGAATCAAATAAAGCTCTATGAAATTTTTTACTTTTATATTCTGTTACATCTAATTTTAAAAATTTGACTAAATTACTAAGTTTATAGTTTTCACATGATTTTATATATTTTTTTGCCAAAGGAATTGTATCTATTATTAAATTTGGAGGGTTTTCAAAATTATATCTGTTTATATTATAAGAAATAAAAGAAGCATCAAAATCTGAGTTATGAGCTATAACAATACAATCTTTTATAAACTCGAAAAAATTTGGCAAAATATCATTAATAAAAGGCTTACCCTTTACCATATCATCTGTAATACCATGGATTTGTATAGATTCTTTTGAAATAGTAACCTCTGGATCTATCAAAGTTTCAAAAGTAGCTAAAACTCCTTCAGAAAAATTAAACTTTACTGCACCTATTTCTATTATTTTAGAACTAACAGGAAAAAGCCCTGTTGTCTCTAAATCAAAAAATACAAAATTTAATTCTTCCAGTTTTTTATCTAAAGTATTCAATTAAATTTCCTTTATATTTATTGAGTTATAAGATATTTAAGTATTTATAACTCACAACTCTTCGCTATTTTTATAAATTATAACTTTATAAAATAAAAAGTATGGATTAGAGTAAAAATAATTTATATTTAAGGTAATTTTTGTAATATATTTTTTCTAGGAATTTTATCTAAAATTTGAAAAGTTCTTTCAGGTAGTTTAGACCAATGTAAAGTTGGCTTTTCATGATGTACAACATGATAACCAATATTAAAACTAATAAAATTAAAAATAGGTCCTTCATACATATTAGCAGAATCATAAATAGAATTTGAAGGTACCTCTAAATGATTCCAATAAGCACCTAACCAAACTAAAGCTCTATTAATAATATTCGGTATTAATAAAAAAAACATTGTCATTTTAAAATTAACTAATAATAAGAAAATATGCAATGAAATTATGAAAATAGATTCTAAAATAAACTTTATTAAATAATATTTTTTACCTTCCTTATAAAAATTTAATGCTATTTTAAAACATTCAGGGTATATTTTTATACTTCCTGTTAAAATATATTCCATTTTAGTCATATATTTACCTGTTTTTAAATTTTTAACTCTAGAAGTATCATTTTCTGAATTTATTACACTTTTATGATGTCCTATATTATGATGTAAAATCCACTCTGAACAAATATGCCCAGTAGAAATAGCTAATAATAAATCAAAAATAACATTTAAAGGTTTATAATTAAAAATATTTAAATGAACATGATTATGTTGTATTAAAGAAGTGATTGGTTTAGCAAAAGCTAATAAACCTACTATTATAATTATATAAAAAGTATTTAATTCAAAATATATAGGTAATATACTAATATATATAATAAATATAACTAATAAAACTGAAATTATATCTATATTATATCTAAAAATAGTTTTTTTCATTTAAGTATTTATTCGGTTCTAAAATTGCTTTAGCTATAAAGTTAGTCGCATTACTTTTAGGAAAATTTACTATATTATTTTTTATTTCTAAATACTTATCTTTATTAGTTACCAAAAATTTTATTTTTTCACTTAAATCAGTTTCACTTCTAAAAGCCATACCTATTTTATTCTCTTCTATATATTCAGCATTTCCTTTTTCTTGCCACATTATATAGTTAGAAGCATCTATTAATAAAGGTAAATTTTGATTTATACTTTCAACTACAGTTACAGATCCTGGTTTAGAAATTATTACATCAGATATAGCCATTAATTCTGGAAGTTTATCTGTAAAACCTAAAACTTTTATAGGTGTTTTTGATTCTTTTGATAATTTAGTAACATTTTCATATAAAGATTTACTTTTACCACAACAAGCAATAATTTGTACAGGTAAATTTAATTCTTCAATTAATTTAGAATATTTGTAAATACTATATGAGCCATAGCCACCCATAATTATCATAATAGTAAATAAATCTTTTTTTAATTCATATTTTTCTTTTAATTCTTCAATATTATCAAATTTTTTATAAAATTTAGGGTTAACAGGTAAACCTGTAACAATCATTTTCTCTTCTTTTATACCTAATTTTATAAAAAAATCTTTAGCTTTTTCTGTTGGAACAAAAGAGTAAGATTGATCTTCTATAATCCAACTATCTCTCATACTATTTAAATCCGTAATTACAGTATATAAAGGTATTTCTTTTTCTCTTTTTAAATATTTTAAAGCATAATAAGAAATATTTTGAGTTGCAGGAACAAAAGAAATAATTGCTTCAGGGTTAAAAGTTTCAATTAATTGAGAGTTTCTAAGATAAATATATTCAAACATTAAAGGTAATTCCATACCAGAAAGTGATTTAAATAAAAAAGGTTCTACCCAATAAGCACCTACTTTCAAAGCAGTATTATAGGTTTCTTCTACCAATCTTCCAAAAACTCTTTGAGGATGAGCTAAAATATCTACCCCTGGCATTAAAAATATGCAAGAATTAGGAATTAGGCTTTCTATTTCTGCTTTTACTGCGTTAGCTGTAGTTCTATGTCCTCCTCCAGAATCTGCTATGACAAAAAGAAATCTTCTTTCAGCGGATTTATAATTAGTTTTTTCTAATCTAGCATGAGCATGATTTTTAAATCCAGTTAATTTATCTGGATATTTTAAAAAATTGTCTAATAAATTTATAATTCCCATTTAATAAGCAGTTTTTGTGTTTTATTTAACAATAATAGCAATAAATTTTAATAATTTTACCATACTTTTTTTATGATATACTTAAAAATTATTATAGGGTTAAAAATGAAATTATTAAATAAAATAATATTAAAATCAGAAAGATTAATTCATCCAAAAATAAAAGAATTAATTGCAAAATCTTTAGTGTATTTTTTTACTATTAAAGAAATTAAAGAATTTAGCCAAGATAAATATAAAAATTTTAATCATTTATTAGATAAATATACTGATTTTATAACTATTGGTCATAGAGGTTTTTCTGGTGAATATCCAGAAAATACATTACTTTCTTTTCAAAAAGCTATGGAGCAAAAAGTTAATATGATAGAGCTTGATATTACTATTACTAAAGATGGTGAAATAGTTGTTTTTCATGATGTAACACTTTTAAGATTAGCTGGAATAAATAAACATATTCGTGATTTAACTTTTAATGAATTAAATACTATAGATATAGGCTCTTGGTTTAAAAAAGAATATTCTGGTTTAAAAATTCCTAAATTATCAGAAGTATTTGAAATTTTAGATAATAAAACTTTAATAAATATAGAGATAAAACATGAAGCTAGTAGCTTTGTTAATAGAGATTTAGAAAAAAAAGTTATTAATCTTATTAGAGAATATAATATGGAAAAAAGAGTGGTTATTTCGGCTTTTAATCCTATGATTGTAAATAGAATAAGAAAATTAGCTCCTGATATTTCTACAGCTTACTTAATAACTCAAACTATGACTCCAATATTAATATGGTTATTGGCTAAAATTAATGCTAAATATATAAATATAGATTTTAATTATTTAAATTCAAACAATGTTAAAAAAATAAAAAGAAAAGGCTTAAAAATAATTCCTTATACTCTTAATTCTGAAAATGAATTTAAAAAAGCTTTTGATTATAAATTAGATGGTGCTTTTACAGATTATCCTAATAAGTTAATTAGTTTTTTAAGTTATAAAAACTAGTTTTTATTTAATCAATATTTTATTAGTTAATTTATAAAAGCTAAAGTATAATAAAAAACTATGTGTTTATAATGTTATTTTAGTTTATGAATGAGATTGATTTAGATAGATACGAAAAAATAAGTATAGCTTTTGATGAAATAAAAGAGCGATATCGTAATAAATTAGGGCAAAAAGATATAGACTATATAAAAGGAATAAGAAATAAAAGTCGAGTTTTTGAATTTATTGGAAGAAGTTTAATTTTATTCTTTTTTGATCCTTTTACTTTTATAATTGGAGTATTTTTTTTGTTTTTACATAGAAACTTAGAAGCCATAGAAATAGGACATAATGTTTTGCATGGACAATATGATTATTTTCCAGAAATACCTGAATTTCATTCTAGAAATTTTAAATGGAAAGCCCCAATAGATGAAGAAGGTTGGAGAAGAGAACACAATGATATGCATCATGTTTATACCAATATATATGAAAAAGATCCAGATTTAACTCATGGAATTCTAAGAACTAATGATAAATTACCTTGGAATAAATATCATTTAATCCAATTTCCTGTATATTTATTTTATTTTTATCCTTTTATGATGTATAAATTTAACGCTCAAAATCTTGGTTTTAATAAATATTTTATAGAAAAAAATTTTCCTCTTGGTACTACTGGTTATGCACAATTAAATTATAAAATTGATGATGGAGATTATAAAAAATTAAGAAAAAGAGATTTTAGAACTAAATTTAGAATTATATTTAAAGAATATTACTTTTTCCCTTTATTAGCATTATTTACAGGTTTTTCCATGCTTAGAGTTTTTTTTGCTAATCTAATAGTAGATATTGCGGTTAGTTTATGGATGACATTTACGTTACAAAGTACTCATTTTACTGCACCTCTTCAAGATGATAATTGTTTAGAAAATAAAGGTAAATGGTATGAATCTCAAATAAACTCTTCAGTAAATTTTAAAGGTAGATATAAATTTCTATCTATTTTATGGGGGCATGTTAACTATCAAATTGAACACCATCTTTTCCCAGATATACCTTCTCATTATTATCCAGAATTAGAGTTTGAAGTAAGAAAAGTATGTGAAAAATTTAATATAGAGTATAAATGTAATCCTACATGGGGAAAAGCTATTAGAAACTACCTAAAAGTTTTTTGGAAATATTCTTTTAAACCTAAAACAGTATAAAAAGGCTCTAATTAAATGTTAAAGAATATAATTAATAAATTAATCATAAATATAATAGGAAGAGATACAACAGAATATATTTCTAGTAATACTATGAATTTAGTTATGAAAAAAATTAATCCTTTTATATGGACTTATGATTTAAAATTATTAGTTTTAGAAAAATATTATGAAAATGAAAGTGTAATAACATTAACTTTATTACCAAATCAACATTGGCAACAGGCTAAAGCAGGACAATATGTAGAGTTAAAATTTAATATTAATGGTAAGGAATATAAAAGAAATTATTCCATATCTTCTATAGATAAAAATATTATAAAAATAACTATAAAAAGAATAGAAAATGGATTGATTTCTAATTGGATACATAAAAATCTAAATATAGGTGATGAAATACAAAGTTCTGGAGCTTTAGGAAATTTTATTTATAAACAACAAAAAAAAATCCTTTTTATTTCAGCTGGTACAGGAATAACACCCTGTTTTTCTATTTTTAATGATTTAATAAAAAATAAAAATAATTTACCAGATATTAACTTTTTTTCTCAATTTTCTAAAGAAAAAGATCTTGTTTTTAAAAATGAATTAGATACAATTAAAAAAAATAATTTTCCTAATTTAAAAATTGATGTAATAACTACCAAGAATAAGCTTACAGTAAATAATTTTAAAGAGTATTTCCCAGATTTTATGGATAGATCTATTTACTTATGTGGTCCAGAAGGCTTTATGACTATGGTTATTAATATTTTAGAAAAATCCAATTATGATTTTAATAATTTATATATAGAAAATTTTTATGAAAAAGCTAATCTTTTAAACAAAGAAAATATAATATCATCTAAAATATATTTTAAAACTTATAATAAAGAAGTTATTTTAACTAAAAATGACACTAAAAAAACTTTATTAGACATAGGATTAGAAAATGGTTTAAATCTTGAAAAAGGTTGTAAAAAAGGAATTTGTGGAACTTGTAAGCTTGTTTTACATGAAGGTGATGTTATTGGTAATAAATTAGGTAAAGTAGTTTATCTTTGCACATCTTATCCTAATTCTGAATTGGTCGTGATAGGTACATAAAAAATAATGAGTATTTTTAATCATATAATAATAGGAATAGTAATAGGTTATATTGTATTATCAATTAGTGAATCAGCTTCTCATAATTATTTTTTACATGGAGAAAAGAAAATAAGGATTTTTTGGGAAAAATTAGGTAAATTAGGTTCTTATATTTTAAATTCTTGGTATTCTCATCATGTGGTGCATCACTATAAAACTTTTAAAAAAGATTATGTAACTCAATTTTCATCAAAAGAAGAAGAAGAAAAATTAAAAAATGAACTATTTTTAATAGGTAAAAAACAAATAGTTTTAAATAGTTATGGGCTAAGAGTTGGAAGCTCTAAAGAATGGATAAAATACTCTTATCCACATTTACCTCATTATCTATTAATGTGTTATATAGGTGGTTTTTGGTTTACTATAGGAGCTATATTTCCTTTGTTTTTTTATGAATGGTTAGCACATTTTGTACATCCTTATTTACATATGTCATATAATGAAGCTCTTAAAAATTCATCTCCTTTTATAAGATGGTTTTTATTAACACCATATTTTAAATTTTTAGCTCAACATCATTATTTACACCATAGATATGTAAACTGTAATTTTAATTTATTACTTGGTGGAGATTTTTTTTGGAAAAGACAAAGATTTTCTACTGAAGCAAATTTATTAGAAATGGAAAAATTAGGTCTTTTTGTAAAAAGATAATTATTTTTATTTGTAATTCTTATAAGAAAGTTTTATTATATTGACTCTATAACAAAAACATAAGAGATTATTTTTATTGAGGTTTTTTAATGGCTGTAGAATTCAATTCTTTAAGATCAGAAATAAAACAATTCATTTCAGATGGAAAAATTAGTAAAGATGAATACAAACTATTAAATAGTCAAATAAGTAGATTAGATATACCTCAAAAAGATAAAGATGCTTTTATGGATGTTTTACATAAAATAAAAAAATATACCAATGAATCTAGTTTTTTATTTTTTAAATTAAGTGATGGAGTTTTAAGTCAAAAAGAATTTGAAAATGTAGCTAAATTAGCTCAAAAATTTCCAGATAACCCATTAGTTCAAGATTTATTTAATGGTTTAAAAGAAAGTTTTATGCCTCCTTCAACTAATGATTCTATGAATATGAATACAAACTATTCTAATAATAATCCTCAACCTTATGATTTAGGTTTAGATAATAGTTCTCAAATGCCTAGCACAGAATTTCAAAATCAATCTATTCCAGAACAAAATTATCAACAACTTCAAAATTATGAAATACCATATAAACAACCTGAAGTAGATCCTAATAGTAATTTTTTTACCAAGTTGTTTGGACATAAAGAACCAGAAGCAGTTGTTAATACCCCTATTATTGATAACTCTATTATTCCAGAAAATCAAAGTATTAGTAAACCAGAAAATTTATCTTGTAATTTTGATATGAATGATTATTTTGTATGCCAAGGAACAAATTTACCATCAAGAAGTGGTGATTGTGGACCATCTTCTGCTTCAATGATTTTAAAAGCATTTGGAGTTTGTGATGCTAGTGATGAAACAATGATTAAAACAGTAAGAGCTGCAGCAGGTGTTACTAAAAAAAGAGGTGGAGCATGGGCTTTAGATGAATCTGAAGTAACTAAAGCTATAGAAAAAATTAGTAAAGGAAAAGTAGAAGAAAAATCAAATAAAAGTTTTAGTACTTCAAACCAAAAAACTATGATTAATCATATAAAAGCAGAATTAAAAGCAGGAAGATTACCAATAATAGAAACTGGTTCTCCATATAGCCAAAATAGACATTATATGGTTGTTAGCAATGTAAAACCAGATGGTACTTTAGTAGTTGCAGACCCTGGAACTAGAGCTATGGTAAATGAATTTTCACCTAGTGAATTAACAGCTCTTATGAAAAAAGCTGATAAAAGAGGTGGAACTCATATTTTAAGTTATGGTCAAGCTTAATTAAAATAAAAAAAGCTGTCTATGTTTCAGACAGCTTTTGCATTTTACTCTAAATTAGCACCTTCACTAATCCATTTACCCAAAGTATTTCTTTCTTCTTGAGTTATTTTTGTTTTATTAGCAAAAGGCATATTTTTTAGTACAACAACTCTTTCTTTTATTCTAGGTGCCATCATTTTTATTATTTTAGGATCATCAAATTTTACTCCTGCTGGAGCTACTTTAAATAAATCATCTGTAGGTTTTGCAGAATGGCATACCATACATCTTTGTTTTACAATTTTTTGTACATCTTCAAATTTTACTTTTTCATTACTAGAAGTTACTTTAGGATCTTTATTAGGTAAAGTTTGATTATGTTCATCTGTAGCAAAAGTAGAAGCTTCTTTTTGTGGAATACTACTAATAAATAAAAGTGAAGCTAATGCAATTCCACCAACAACCGCAGCCCTTGGAAACCAATATTTAAAATGCTCGCTAATATTTAGAAAATGTTTTATTATAGCACTCGCTACAATTAAAATTGCTAAAATAAGCCAATTAAGATGATGTTGATAAGTAATAGGGAAATGATTGCTAATCATAATAAAAACAACTGGGTAAGTCATATAGTTATTATGTTTAGAACGCATTTTAGCCTTTAAACCTGGTGCTGGATCTATAGGTTTACCTTCTTGAACTGCTTTTAACATTTTACTTTGTCCAGGTAAAATTCTCATCCAAACATTTGCAGCCATTATAGTCCCTAACATAGCTCCTGTATGAAGATATGCAGCTCTAGCACTTAATACTTGTGTTAATCCATAAGCAACTCCTATAACCATTAAAAAACAAGCTGTAGCTGTAATCATAGGTTTTTTAGATAAGGGGGAATTCCAAATAGTATCATAAACAGCCCAACCACCTATAAGAGTCCCTATTCCTAGCATAATAGCTTGACTATTTGTTATAGAGGAAACTGTAGGATCGATTAAAAAAGCTCCACCCGTTAAATAGTAAACTATGGTAAGTAAAGTGATACCACTTATAAAAGTAAAACCAGCTTCCCATTTAAACCAATAAAGATTTTCTGGCATTTCTTCTGCTTTTAAAAATTTTTTCTTAACATGATAAAAACCACCACCATGAACCATCCATACTTCCCCTACACAGTTTTCTTCAGGTTCTTTTAATGGTTCAAAACTACTATCTAACCAATTAAAAAAGATAGAACTACCTATCCACATAATGCCAAAAAGGACATGAACCCATCGTACGATTAGGCTAAGCCACTCTAAAAGATTTGCATCCATCTATTATTACCTAAAGCTATATATGTTTAAAAAGTTTTATTATTATAGTATATTTTTATAAAAAGTAAAAAGTATAAAAAACTTAAGAAATTAAAGTATTTACTTCATTTGTTAAAATTCTACCGTCTGGTAAAGTAGCTGTATAAGATACAATTACATATTTACCATATTTTTTAACATCAGTAAAATCTACAGAGGTATAATCTTTCCAACTATTTAAAGAAACATTTTTATTTAAAATTAAACTACCTTTTTTTACGTCTGTAGCCTGATTTGATGATGTATTTTCATAAATAGAAACAGCTAATTTTATAAGACCATAATCCCAAAAAATAGCTGTAGTAGATTTTATATTACTATTAAAAGTGAATTTTAAATCTAAAGCATTAGGCTTTAAAGCACTAGAAACTTTTAAAGAAGGTCTTATAAAATTTACTTGTTGTAATTTTGGATCATAATTATTAGCTGCTGGGGTTGGTGTTGGGGTTACAGGGGCATTAGGGTTTATTTGACTAGCTTTATAATAAAGATTAAATTCATTTTTACCTATAGATAACTGTGTTTCTTGTTTTACTGGCTCTTTATCCAACCCATTTAGATATTCTATTACAGTTTGTTGACCTGATGGTAATTCTGGAAAGAAAAAATGACCTTTATCATCTGTAAAAACTAAAACAGTATTTATTTTTAAACCAGTATAAGGTAAAGGTTTTTTACTAGTTTCTTCTAAAAAATAACCCCCAAAAGTTGTTTTATTTGAATTATCAGGAATAGGGGTTGGACTAGAATTAGGTGTTGGAGTGGTAGATGGAGTAGGAGTAGGAGTTATATAAGGAATAGGGGTTGTGGTTGGTATAATTACAACGGGTTTTAAAGAGAAATTTAATACTTCATCCTTTGTTTTTAAATCTTTTTCTTCTGTATGAGTTTCAAAGCCATTTTTAGATACTATTATTTTTATTTTATCTCTATCTAAGTTACTAAAAGAATAAACACCATTTTCATCTGTTTGAGTAGAATTATTTCCTATAAATAGAGTTGCATCTTTTAAAGTTTCTTTAGTTGAAGAATTAGTGACTACACCTTTAATATTAGTTTTTAATTTGACAATATTATCTATTTTAGAAGAATCATCTTTTTTTATAAAAATATTTGAGCAAGAAACTAATACAAATAAATTTAATAATAAAATTAATTTAGTTCTTTTTTTCATAACAAAAACCTTAAAAATAATATTTACTATTATACATTAAATAAGAAATTGTTTAATTGGGTGTATGCGATACGCATCAACAGTTTTTATCATATGACAATTCATTATTCTAAAAATTAAATAAAATCAATAATTACTCGATACTCCATGACTTTTAATTGGGCGTATGCGATACGCCCCGACAGTTTTTATTATCTAATTCATTATTCTAAAAATTAAATAAAACCAATAATTATTCGATACTCCATGACTTTTAATTGGGCGTATGCGATACGCCCCGACAACTGTTTTATATTTCAAAATTATTTATTTCTTTAATACCTTTAAATTTATATTTTTTAAAATCTCCTTTTTCATTTTCTTTATCCAAAAACCATTTTATAGGATTTTCTTTTATATATTTCCTAATATTATTTAAAGCTTTTTCGTTTCTAATAATATGTTCATAATAATTTCTTTGCCAAATTGATTCTTTTTTAATTATATTTGTGGTTTCATATTGTTTACCTTCATCTCCTTCATATCTACAACAGTTAGATAATTTTTCCCAATATTTTTTTGTTATTGAAGCTTTTAAGCCTCTAATTGTTGACCCTAAATTATTTTTTGGAGATTTAAAAATAGTATGTTTTTCTGTTGAATCTTCAGTGGGGTCGTATCGCATATGTAAATGATTTTTTGTGGATTTGAAAATAGTATGTTTTTCTGTTGAATCTTCAGTGGGGTCGTATTGCATATGTAAATGATTTTTTGTGGATTTGAAAATAGTATGTTTTTCTGTTGAATCTTCAGTGGGGGCGTATCGCATACGCCCTCCTGTCCATCCTTCCCCATTATTATCTATAAAAATAATTCCATGAAAATGATTAGGCATAACAATAAATTCATCAAGAATAATATTATCTCTAGTCTCTGCTGTTTTATACCATTCTTCTTTAACTATATTCCCAATTTCATTTAAAATCATTTCTCCATTAATAATTTCTCCAAAAATATCTTCTCTATTCTTAGTTACTAAAGTAATAAAATAAGCTCCATTAGAAGAATAATCATAATTTCTTAATCTTATAGATCTTCTATGGTGTTTTTCTGGATTATAATAATTCATTTTATCTAAATATAACTTTCTCCTATTTAATTATTAGACTTTGAATACTTCTTTCTAATACCTTACTTGATGCAAAATATCAGCATAAACAATTAAAATTATTATTCAAGTTAACTTATCGCTTTATTATAATTTAGCATAAATAATAATTCCTATTACATAATATTTATGTTAAATTATTAAATGTAAAATCATTTTTAATGGAATACAAAATGGAACTAGCAAGAGTTATAGGAAATTTGGTAAGTAGTCATAAAGTTTCATCTTTAGAAGGTGTAAAATTTTTATTAGTACAACCATTAAATGAAAATCTAGAACCTGTTGGAGAAGCAGCTGTAGCAACAGATGTAACACATCAAGCTGGAGATGGAGATTTAGTTTTTATAGAAAGCGGTAGAGAGGCTGCTATGGCTTTACCAGTATCATTCAATCCTTCTGATTTATCAATTATCGGAATAGTGGATGATGTGTATAAAAAATAATTCTATCGAAAGATTTTCGAACAGAGTTGAAAATTATATAAAATATCGTCCTCATTACCCTAAAGAAATAATTGATATTCTAGCTAATAAAATAAATCTAAAAGTAACTGATAAAATAGCAGATATAGGATCTGGAACAGGAATATCTGCTATTAATTTTTTAGAAAATGGAAATACTGTAATAGGTGTAGAACCTAATGATGAAATGAGAAAGGCTTCTGAAAAATTGTTAGCTAATTTTAAAAAATTTTCTGTTATAAAAGGAACTTCAGATAATACTAACTTAGAAAAAAATACTATTGATTTAATAATAGTAGGACAAGCATTTCATTGGTTTGATTATAAAAACACAAAAATAGAGTTTCAAAAAATCTTAAAAAAAGATGCTTATGTAGTTCTAATCTGGAATGAAAAAGTAATGGGTATAAAAGATACCTTTATGTATGAATATGGAAAAATTTTATTAAAATATGGAACCGATTATGAAAAAGTTACCTATTCTAATTTATCAGAAGAAATTATAAAAGAATTTTTTAATAATCAATTTAAAGTGGAAACTTTATCTAATTTCCAATATTTTGATTTTGATGCTTTAAAAGGAAGATTACTTTCTTCTTCTTATGTTCCCTTAGAAGGAGAATCATATAATAATATGCTTCTAGATTTAAAAACTAACTTTGATAAATATAAAAAAGAAGGTAAAGTTAATTTTGAATATGAAACTAAAATCTATTATGGAAAAATAAGTTAAGTGGATAATATAAATATTGAAAGTTATCTTTTTTTGGATAAAGAAAATGAAGAATTCGTAAAAAATCTTATAGATTTAAATAGAATCTCTCAAAAATTACACTCAATTAATGATTATACCTCTTTAGTCTCTTTAACTGTGAACTTATTAATAACTTTTTTTAATTCAGAAAAAGGTATTATTTTAATAAATGATGATAATTCAGATGATTTTAATATTAAATTTGCTATAAATATTTATAATGAGCCTTCTAAATTAGAAATATTTAAAAAATCTTTTTTATGTAAATATATATATAATACAAATAACAATCAAATAAAAAAAGAAAATGCTTTTTTTGAAAACAATTTAGCTTCTAAAGATTATAAAAATATAAATTCTTTAATTTGTGGTGTTTTAAAAGAAAAAGAAAAAGTATTTGGTTATATTTTCCTTCTTAATCATAAAGATTCTAAATATGATGAAAAACAACTTTTTTTATTGCAAGAAATATCAAATCAGATTTCTATTGCTCTAGATAATGTACTTTCTTATGAAAATCTAAAAAAAGAAAGTGATATTAGAAATCTCTTACAAAGACATTTACCTGCTAATATAGTTTCTCAAATTATTCAGAAAAAATATAACTTTTCCTTTCAAGGTAAAAAAGATACCGCTTTAGTAATGTCTATTAATATACATAATATAGAAGAATTAGAAGATAAATTAGAGCCAGAAGATTTTTTTAGATTAGTAAATAATATGATTCCTAATATTACTAAAATAATTTTTTCTTATAATGGTTTTATTGAAAAAATTTCTACAAACCAAATAAACTGTGTTTTTGGAATCTTAAATGATAAAGATAATTTTATTTATAAGGGGCTAAGTTGTGCTTTAGAACTAAAAGAAAATATAGTTGCCTATAATGATATGCCTATTTCTTTAACTATTTCTTCTTTTTATGGTGAAATACATTTTGGTAATATTGGCTTTTATCAAAGAAGTGATTTATCAATTTCAAGTAAATACCTTAGAAAAGCAGAACTTCTTCCTAAAATAATTAATAAAAAAGGTATTTTTATAAATAAAGAACTTTTAGAAGAAGTAAAAGATAAATTTAATTATATAAGTGCTAATTTTACTTATGAAGAAAATGAAATATATGAAATAACAGAAAAATTATCTAGCGAAGATATTATAAAAAATGAAAATGCCATGAGATTATCTAATAGAGTATCTTTAAAAACTTTAGCTTATATTGTAAAAGGAAATAATCGTAGTAGCGGAGTTATAAGAGATATAAGTATAGGTGGTGTATCTATAGGTACAGTTGGAGATTATAAAATAAATGATTTAATTACTATGACTTTTAAATTACCAAATAATACTTCTTTTAGAAATATAAAAGGTATTATTAAACACCTTGAAAAAGCTAAATTTGAATCTGTTCTTAGTAAAATAAATATTATAATGGGTGTTGAGTTTGTAAAATTAGAAGAAAATAATTCAAAAGAGCTTATAGATTTTATAAATGCTTCTATGGAAACTAAGTTTTAAATTATTTTATCTGATAAATAATATTACCAGTTTCTAATTCGATAAAATCAACTTTTAAAGATTTTTCAGAAATATGTATATCTAAATAATGATCATAAATAAATTTAAATGGATCTGCTTTTTTTCTTATATAATCTTGCTTAGGTAAACATATTTCATATTTTTCTATATAATTAGGATTTTTTAGCTTAGCTTCTTCTTCTTCCTTATCCGAGTAACACCCTCCTACAGCGGCATCTCCCATTATTCCAGAAATAATATAATGAGTTCCTTTATGATATTTATGTGCTAAAACATGAGCATCACCATTTAATACCAAATTTACTTTGTATTTTTCAAACATATCTGTAATCATTTTACTTTGATTAAACATAGGGCCATGAGAAATAATAATTATAGGTCTATTATCTTTATTTTTTTCTCTTATTTCCTCTAATATATTATTTAACCAAATAAATTGAGTGTTTTTATATTTAAAAAAATTCTGTCCATCAAATTGAGGTGTTTTTTCTGGCTCTCTATATTCATCTGGGCTATATAATGAAATTATATGAGTATTTTTTACTGTAGTATGATAATAAAGTTCTAATCCATTACCATCTTTTTTTGCTCTTTCAACATATAGTTTTTTTAGATGTGGTGTATTAACTACAAAATTATAATATCTATTAAAAAAGAACTCTTGATCTCCACCACTAGTGGGATAAAATATATTTAGATATTTACCTAAAAAGTTTTGATAATATTTTGGGCTTGGATCAAATCTTACAAAATCACCTACATGTAAAAGAGCGTCTATTTTATCTTTACTATCAGTTAATTCGATATTACGCATTAATATTGGTAAGGTTACATTGGGATCTTTATCCAGTACATCTTGACTTTTTACAGGAACTTCAGGTCTTCTTAAAAATCCTTCTTCATCTCCCCAAGCAATAAAATGCGCCGTATTATTTTCTGCATTTGCTGGTAATTGTATTGCTATTATTAAGCTACTAATTAAAGTGTATAAAAATTTTTTCATTTTACTATATAACCAAAAATATTTTTATTATTATACCTTTAACTCTAATTATTATTTGATAAAACTATCTAAAGAATAATTAAAAAACTTCATAAAATAAGCTTATTAACGACTATACTTTATACTAGTCTGTTTTGGTTTTTTTGTAAAAATGAAAAAAATTATAAAATCTATTAGTATAAATGAAGCTGTTGTTGGCATGACTCTTGCTAACAATGTTAGAACAAAAACAGGCGATATTTTATTCAAACAAGAACATAAAATAACAGCTAAATGTATTAGTGATATAAAAAAGCATGGTATTTCTTATTTATATATATATCAAATAAACTATTCATTAGTTCCTAAAGATAAAGAAGTTATAAAACCAAAAGAAGAATTAATTTTACCCATAAAAAAATTGGATAATCCTAATGAAATATCACACAATATAGATGAAAATGAAGAAGAAAAATATAGTGTTCCAGCTGAAACTATTTCTAAACCACCTTTAAAAGATTTAATATCACATGAACTTAGAAAAAAAGGTGAAAATTTAGTTAAAGAACTTTTTTCTAACCCTAATAATTTTCAATATAATACAGCTATGAATTTAGTTTCAACTATAGTAAGAGATATAGTTGAAACTGATGAAACAGTAGTATCTATTAATGATTTAAGAAGTTACGATAATTATACCTATCAACATTCAGTAAATTTATGTGTTTTGGGTACAACTATTGCTAAAATGTTAAATTATGATGAAATAAAGCTAAAAGAGTTTGGTGTAGGGCTTTTATTTCATGATTTTGGTAAAACAAAAATCCCATTAGAAATTTTAAATAAACCAGATAAATTAACTGTAGAAGAATTTGAAATAATGAAAAATCATGCTGAATATGGCTATCAAATTTTATCTAAAAAATTTAGATTACCAGAAATTTCTAAACAAGTTATAAGACATCATCATGAAAAATTGGATGGTAGTGGTTATCCTATGGGTTTAACAGCTAAAGATATTCCAGAGTGGGTTCAAATATCTACTATAGTTGATATTTATGATGCTCTAACTGCTGATAGAATTTATAAAACTCATTGGTCTCATGAAAAAGCTATAGAGTTTTTATATGATAGGGCTGATAGATGGTTTAATAAAAAATATTTAAGACTTTTAAAAACAACTTCTCCAGAAAAAGTAGAAACATTCTCTTTATTAGATTTTTAAATTAAATCCATTTTCTTCTTCTAAAATAAAATAGCATAATTATCACAATTATAAGCATACCAAGCATAGTATAATGATAACCATATTGCATTTTTAACTCAGGCATATTTTCAAAATTCATTCCATATACTCCTGCAATAAAAGTAAGAGGTATAAATATGGTACTTATTATAGATAATACCTTCATTATCTCATTCATTTTATTACTTACACTAGATAAATATAAATCCATCATGCCAGAAATCATATCTCTAAAGGTTTCTTCTGTATCGATTATCTGTATAATATGATCATATAAATCTCTTATGTACTGTTTACTTGTATGATTAATTAAATTGCTATCAGTTCTATCTAGTTTTGCAATAACTTCTCTTAGTGGCCAAATTGCTTTTCTTAAAAAAATAATTTCTCTTTTTAATGTATATAATTTTTGAAGTAATTCTGGATTAGGGTTTATAATTAAATCTTCATCTAATTCTTCTAATTTTTCACTTATTTTTTCTAATACAATAAAATAATTATCCATTATTATATCTATAAGATTATACGCCAAAAAATCTGGTCCTTTTTTTATAGTTAAACTAGATTGATCTGCTATCCTGTTTCTTACAGGATCAAATACATCTCCATCTTTTCCTTCCTGAATCGAAATTAGATAATTTCTACCAAAAATTATGCTCACATTTTCTGTATCAATATCATGATTATTTGTATTAAATGAAATCATTTTTAAAGATATAAAAATATAATCACTAAAAATCTCCATTTTAGGTCTTGTATTAGAATTTAAAGCATCTTCTAGTATTAATTTGTGTATATTATATTTTTTACCAACTTCTTCTATTATTTCAGTATCTTCTATCCCATCTATATTTTTCCATAAAATAGTATTATCTCTAGATTTTTCAAATATTCTATCTTTTTCAACATCTTCTAAATGTCTATAAAAATCTTTGGAATATTCAGTTATTTCTATTTTGGTTCTTTTATGTTCTTCTGTAATAGGAATTAAAGAACCTGCTGGCATCCCTAATTTAGATGTATATTTTTTGGTATAATGATGCTTATTAGTCATAATTTTAATTTTTTAACAAAAAATCAATCTGAGTTTCTAATGCTTTTTTACTTATATTATGACCTCCTTCATGTTCTATAAATTGGAAGTCGTTACTATTATAACCTAAACTTGTAATTTGATTTTTAGTTTTTATACTTTCTTCAAATTCATTTTTATCTTTTTTACCAACAGAAAGTGAAATTTTTATATTAGCTAATTTTTTTGATAATGAATTACTAGCAGAATTTATTCCATAACCTAAAAAATTATTATTTCCTTTATTTATATAATCATATATAAAATAGCCACCATCGGAAAAACCAACTAAATAGCTTTTTGAACCGTCAATTTTATATTGATTTATCATTATTTCTTTTAGTTTATTAATAAATTTAAGATCTTCAGCTGTTTTTTTATCCCAGCAATAATAAAAATAATATTTTTCAGAGCCATCTCCGCAAGTATTTGGAGAGCCTTTAGGAAATATTGCAATAAAATTTTTTTTCCAAGCCAAAGAGTTTATAAAATCATATTGTGCTTTCGTTTGCTTTTTGTTTGGCCAAGCTCCATCCATACCATGTAAAAAAATAACTAAAGGTGCATTTTTCCCATCTAATTTATTTACAGAGGTTGAAATAAATAGTTCTCTTTCTTTGTTATTTACTCGTAGAATTTTCTTTTGCATTTTTCTACTTTCATCATTTTGTATTCTTTTTTCTAGAACACCATAATACCAATAGAATAGTAAAGCTAATAAAATAAGAGATAATACTTTATTTCTTAAATTCATTTAATACTCCAAAAATAGCTTTTACATTAGATAATTTAAAACTATATCATATAAGAATAATAAACTAAAATTATTATTTATATGATTACCTTTATTTAATTATTAAATATTAAGCTTAAAAATTATTATTTTTTACAAGTATTTATATATGTTATTATTAGTAGAATAATATATTTTATTATTAGCATGAATATTTTTATATTTTCATAAGGATAAGACTAAGTTATGATTAATGAAGAAGAAAAGAATCTGCTTGCTATGAAAGCAATGAAAGCTAAAATGACAGAAAAAGCTCAATATGTTTCTGGACAAGAAATGCCTTCTGGAAGCAACTTAGAAAAAGTAAGAGACCTTCTTTTTGGTGAAAATATAAGAGAATCTGAAAGAAAATTTAGTAATATTGAAAATAAATTAAGAAAAGAGACTTCTGAACTTAGAGATGAAATGAATAAAAGATTCGAATCTTTAGAAAGCTATATAAAAAATGAGATAACTGATTTAAGTGAGCAAATTAGAAAAGAATCAGAATCTAGAGAAGATGCATTTAAGAAACTTTCAGAGCAAATTAAAGAAAATAATCATAATTTTGAGAAAAAAGTAAAACAATTAGAAGATTCTGTAAGTAAATCTCAAAGAGAATCTAGAGAAAATATTCTAACTCAAACCCAAAAACTATCAGACGAAATTAGAAAAAAATATGAAGAACTTTGGTCTGCCTTACAAAAAGAATATCATGAACTTCATTTTAGAAAAACAGATAAAGAAGTTATTTCTAACCTTTTTATAGAGTTAGCTATGCGTTTAAATGATGAGTTTAAAGTTACAGATGCTCACCTTTTAAATGGAAACGACTAATTTAGAACAGGACAATTTTTATAAACATCTTTCTGATAAAGAAAAGATGGATCTAATACGCTCTTTTTTGCTCGAAAATTCTGAAGATGATTCTAAAGAAATGAAAGAATTAAGAGCGTTAATATTACAAGACACAACATCTGAAAATCAATTAGAAAATGATTTTAACAATTTAAAAAATCTTTTTTTAACTCCAGAACCTAGTGAAATGGAGAAACTTAAATACCTTTTGTTTAAAGAAGAGCAAGCTCAAATTGATTTAATTAGTAATAAATTTAAACCAGAGAATTTTACATACGAATTATCAAATGTTTTAACTAGAACTATAGATATAGTTTCTAAAAAAGATAATAAATTCTCAGAAGTCTTATCTCCAACAATAGAAGATTCTTTAAGAAAATCAGTTAAAAAAAATCCTAAAGCTTTAGCTGATGCTCTTTTTCCTGTTATGGGTCCAGCTATTAGACACGCTATTATAGCTACTTTTGAAAGTATGATAAGTTCTATGAATCAGATTTTAGAACAAAGTTTTTCTTTTAAAGCTTTTAAATGGAGATTGGAATCTTTTAGAACAGGAAAACCATTTGCAGAAATTATAATTTTAAATTCATTGGTTTATAGAGTAGAACAAGTTTTTCTGATACATAAAAAAACAGGTTTGCTTTTAAACCATATAACTAATGAATCGGTAAAAGCACAGGATGCAGATATAGTTTCTGGAATGCTAACGGCTATTCAAGATTTTATTCAAGATTCTTTTGAAATAGAAAAAGATAAAAAACTAGAAACTTTAAGAGTAGGAGAACTTTTACTAATGATAGAACAAGGTCCCGATGCTATTTTAGCCGGAATCATAAGAGGGACTCCTAATAATGATCTTAGAGAGATTTTTCAACAAAATATAGAATTAATTCATTTAGAAATGGCAACTGATTTGGATGTTTTTAATGGTGATAATGAGGCTTTTAAAAAAACTGATCCATACTTAAAAGAATGTTTAAGGTTAAAATTAGAAGCAAAAAATTCTAAAAGAAATTATAAGGCCATAATTTTTTTATTTATTTTATTTTTTATCTTTTTATTTTTATTATCTTTTTACATAAAAGATTTAATTAAGTTTAATACACTGAAAAATAAGATTTCCAATGAGAGTGGTTTAGTATTAATTAATTTATCAAAAGAAGATGGTAAATATGTTTTAAAAGGTCTAAAAGATGCGTTTGCTAAAAATCCTATTCAAGTTGCAAATGAATTAGGAATAGAAAAAGATTATATTATAGATAAAATGGAGTATTATAATTCTTTAGATGAAAAATTTGTTCTTTTGAGAGCCAAAAAACTATTAAAACCTCCACCTTCTATAACTTTATTTATAAAAAATAAAGTTCTTTATGCTACTGGAAATGCAGATAATGAATGGATAAAAATAGCAAAAAATAACGCTCTTTTTATATCAGGTATTTTGGAGTATAATGATGATAATGTATTTAATAATGAGTTTTATGAGCTTAAAGCAAAACTTGAAAGTGAACTAATTACTTTTAAAATTTATACTTCAGATCTAGACTCTAATGGACAAATGAAGTTAAAAGACTTATTTGAAACCATAAAAAAAATAAGGTTATATGCTAAAAAATACAATAAAAAGTTTTTTTTCTATATAAGAGCTTATTATTCACCAGAAGGCGGGTTAAATATTAATAAGAATCTTGTAGTTGAAAGAGAAAATAAAATAGAAAAACTTCTATTATTAAATAAAATAGATGTAAAATATTTTGAAAAAACATATAATAAAAAAGATTTTGATTTAAAATTAAGAAAGAAAGATATACCATACGTTAGATTAGAGATGAGAGATATTAATGAAAAGTTTTAATTGAGGAAATGTAATGATTCAAAAAAAAATATGCTTAGTTGGAGCTTTCGCTGTTGGTAAAACTAGCTTGATACAAAGGTATGTTAAGAGTATTTTTTCTGAAAAATATATAACGACAATTGGCGTTAAAGTTGATAAAAAAGAACTTGTTTGCGACGGTTCTAATGTTAATTTAGTAATATGGGATTTAAATGGAACAGATGAAATCGATTCAATAAAAGTTTCTTATCTTAGAGGTTCTTCAGGTTATCTTTTAGTTGCTGATTGTAGTAGAGTTTCTACAATTGATACTGCAAATGAAATTATTAATACTGTTAATCAATCAGTTGGAAATATTCCATTTATTTTATTACTAAATAAAATGGACCTAATAGATGATTTTACTGAAATAGAAGCTAAATTATCTACTTTAAATCATAATAATATTACTGTTTTAAAAACTAGTGCTAAAACTGGTGAAGGCGTTGAAAATGCTTTTTTAACATTAACAAAAATTTTATTGGATAAAAAATAATGTCAAATACTAACAAAAATAATATAAATCATTATATAAAAGAAAATACAGTTCTAAATCATTTAATAGCATCTAATATAAATTATTATGAGCTTGGTTGTTTTTTAGTTTCTCCAGATGGTAAGTTATTAGATTTTTCTGGTGCGATTGAGAAATATAAATATAAAGATATAAAAAAAGGTGATAATTTATTTGAAAAAATAGCTTTTACCCAAGGAATAATTCCTTATGATGAAGAAGAAAATCTTATTTTAGATTGTGTAGAGATAGAAGACAATGTTTTTGTAGATATATATGTTCTTCCAAAAGATAATAATAATAATAATTGGGTTATTTTACTAGATTCTAAGAAAAAAGCAGAAAGAAATATTATTCTAAAACAAAAAATAAATGATTTATCTTTATTAAAAGAACAGCAAGATATTTTACTCAAAAAACTAAAAGAAAGTGATGAGCGTTATCGAAAGCTTTTCGAGAACTCTAATGATGGTATCTATATTTATGATGATAAAGGAAATATTATTGATGCAAATGAAACTATTTTAGATATTTTAGGCTATTCTAGAGAGGAATTGATAGGTACAAATTTATCTAAAATATATGAAAATTATGAAATGGAAAATAAATATATTTCATCAAAATTTGAAACGCATTTAAAAACAAAAGATGGTGAGGTTATTCCTGTTGAAATATCTAAAGGTAGTTTTGAAAGTGATTCTCAAATTTTTTATCAAGAATTTGTAAGAGATATAACTATAAGAAAAACTATAGAATTAAGTTTACATACTTCTAAACAGAAAGCAGAAGAAGCAATTAAGATAAAAACAAACTTTTTATCTACAATTAGTCGTGAAATAAGAACTCCTATGAATGGTGTAATGGGTATGTCTCAATTATTATTAGAAACCCCACTTAATTCAGAGCAACTAGATATAGTTAGAAGTATTAATAAAAGTGGAGAAGTTTTAATAAATATTTTAAATGATATTTTAGATTTTTCTAAAGTAGAATCAGATAAAATAGATTTAGAAATAAAACCTTTTAACCTTGTAAAATGTATAGAAGATATTTTTGAAATATTTTATACTAGCTCTAAATCAAAAGGTATTCAATTGTTATATCTAATAGATGAAAAACTTCCTTCTTGGTTATTAGGTGATATAAATAGAATAAAACAAATAATTATTAACTTATTAAGTAACTCAATGAAATTTACTGAAAAAGGTAATATAACAATATCAATTAAATTATTATCTAAAAAAGAAAGTTCTTTTGATATAGAATTTATTATTTCTGATACAGGAAATGGAATACCTAAAGAAAAGTTAGATAAAATTATAAAAGATTTATATCAAACAGATCTTTATAAAACAACTTTTGGAGGAATAGGTTTAGGCTTAACAGTATGCTCTACTTTAGTTAAAGCAATGGGTGGTAAAATATCAGTTGATAGCTCAGAAAAAGGAACTAACTTTTCTTTTAATTTAGTTTTAGATTCTGATTCAACTATTCCAAAATTATATATGGGTAATGATTTAACTAATACTACTTTAGAAAAAAACTTATTTGAAAAAATACCTTTAAAAATTTTAATTGCAGAAGATAATGCTATTAGTAAAAAACTTATTGTAAAAGTACTTGGAAAAATGGGTTACTATGCTGAAACAGTTAGTAATGGTTTTGAAGTAATTAATAAAGTTTTAAATAGTAATTATGATCTGATTTTTATGGATGTTAAAATGCCAGATATGGATGGGATTACTGCTACAAGAAAAATAGAAGAACTTATAAAAGATAAACCAGTTATAATTGCTGTAACAGCTAATGCTACAAAAATAGATAGAGAAAATTGCTTGGATGCAGGTATGAATGATTATTTAAGTAAGCCTATTTCTATTGTTGATATACAAAATATAATAAAAAAATGGTTTAATAGCAAACTTTAAATCTAGTATAAACTTCTAAAATCTCCAATTCTTTTGGTGATTTTTATTTTATCTAAGTATTCTAATAAAGGAATGGTATATTTCCTAGAAGTTAATAAAATTTCTTTAATTTCTGCTATATTTATTTGTTTTTTTTCTAATAATAATGTTTTTATAGAATTTACTATGATTTCAAAATTATTTTTAGTAATAAAAAAATCGCTAGATATTTTTATTACTAAGTCTTTTTTTGCTAAAATATTTAGAATTAATATTAATTCTGATTTATTTATACTATCAATATTTTTTAATAAATCCTCTATAAAAATAAGTTTTTTATCTTCTAAAATATTTAAAATAAGCGTTACTTTTGTATTATTAAAATTATCTTCTATAAAATAGTGATTTTCTTTAAAATTAATTCTATTTTCATTTAGTAACATATTTAATATTATATTTATAATATCTAAGTTTATAATTAGGTTTAACTTATTATATATTTCTTTTATACTTAAATATTTGGATTCCTTTTTATTAATTCAATTATTTTATTAACTAAATCTAAGTAATATTTTTCTTTTATAATATAATTATTATTTAAATTTACATATTTTTTACTTTTTACTAATAAATCTATAGTTTCATCATAATAACTATTATTTACAATCTCTTTTATATATTTACAGCTTAGATAATTTTTTTAAAATTATTGAAATAGTAATTTACTATATTAAAAAAATCATTTTTTTCATATAGTGATAATAAGCTAATTTTGTTAATATTATTAGTTTTTATATCAAATTCATTTATTTTTAAAACTATTCCACCTCCAATTAAATTTATAGAAGCGAAGGTTTTTATAATAAATTTGGTATTTTTTTCAATAAAAATAGGTTTTTCAAATTTTATCTTAGCGTATTTTTTTTCTTCGTCTAAAAAACTTAAACTACCAAAATTTTCTGAACTATAATGATAAAATCTTACATTTATAGTTTTTTTTATATTTAAATTAGCTTTATTAAAATAATCTGAAAATATTATATTTACATATATAATATTAATTTCATTATAATCTGAAACTAAGATATCACCTTTTTTTATTTCATTATTATTTTCATTAATATTTAATCCTACTCGATAACCTGATAATATCTCAGCAACATTTTTTTTATGAAACTCTATGTTTTTTATTTTTATCTCTTTATTATAAGGAAATACTTTTAAAATCATTTCTTTTTGAATTTTTCCAGAATAAAGGTTTCCTGTAATTATTTTACCTAACCCTTTTTTTATAAAAACCCGATCTATTGGAAAAATAATAGAATTTTTTTGATTAGTATTTTTTATTTCTTTTAAATTTATTATTGAATTTAATATTTTATTCTCATTAAATATCTCGGACTTAAGTCCGAGTGTAGAAGGGAGTTTGGGAACAACACCCCCGTCCCCACTTCGTGCGGGGTTTAATACCCCGTACGAAGAATCTATTTTATTTAAATCACTTTTAATTGAAAAATCTAAAATTTTAAATGTATAAAAACCTTTATTATTCAAAAAATATTTTATTTTATTTTTTAGTAGTTTTATCTCTTCTATTGGAACTAAATCTATTTTAGTTATTATTACTAAACCCTCTTTTATATTTAATATACGTACAATATCTAAATGTTCTTCTGTTTGAGGCATTATACCTTCTTTTGCTGATATACAAAGTAAAAAGTAATTAGCTTCTGAAATAACAGATAACATGTTTTTAGCAAATTTTTCATGACCTGGTACATCAATAAAACTAACTAAAGTATTATTTTTTTCTAAAAAAGCAAAACCTGCATCTATTGTCATTCCCCTTTCTTGTTCATCTTTTCTAGTATCTGTATCAATCCCAGTCAAATATTTTATAAGTGTAGTTTTACCATGATTTATATGACCTATGGTAGTTAAACTTAGATATTTCATTTAATTTAAAATTTATAAGAAAAATTTATGAAAAATAGACCTTTATCAGGATTAGCCATATAGTTTAAAGTGGCACTAGTTACATTATGCCAAAAATGAAGAGCAATCATTTTTCTAAAATCATATTTATTTTCTATAGTTTTTTGTCCAGCATAAAACCCAAAAAGAGTTGCAAAACTTGTTTGTAATGCCGTTTCCTCTACAGATGCATCAGGATATAAAGCATTTCCTGCATGTGCCAAACCAAAACTTAATGATGAATAGTTTAAACCATTTTTTTCTAATTCAAGACCTCTAAAATAAATTTCTTCCCATGTTGCATTTGCAGATACAATTAAACAGGCGGTTAAAAACTCAAAAATTAATCCTTGCCAAGGGCTTACATTCACCCCCATAAAAGGAACTTTTTCTTTTTTCCAAAAATCACCCATTTTATTTATATCATTTGGAGTAATACTAGATACTACCGATAGAGGATACATAGGAAAAAAATCAAAATTAAAAATATTTTCAGGCTTTATAGGTGATAAAATTAAATCTCCTAAGCTTTCTCTACCTTTTTTTAAATCACTTTTTAAATTCATATCTATAAAATCTCTATGATAAGCATAAGAGCTATAAGTTGAAATTAAAGTTCCATAAAGCGATAATAATAATCCAGAATACAAAAAGAAGTTTTTATCATTTATATCTTCATTCCCAAACCTAGTTAGATAATTAAGACCATTTTCTCTTTTATGAGGAGAAATTATAATACCTCCTTTATCATAAAAATAATATATTAATAATCCTTGACCTATTACTAATAAGGGTAGTGATGTATATAAATATAAGTTTCCTTCTTCGGGTTTATTTATAGTATGTTGAGCATATCCAGGTAAAAGAGAGTTTATAGAAAGGTTTAACTTGTATTCTCTTTCTTTTTCTAAATAAAAAGTGTCGTTTTTATTTTCTGAATTAGCTTTATTCTTATTAAATAATATCTCAGAACTATTCTCTGATATTTTAAGCCTTACGGAAGTAATGCTCTTGATTCCTTCTTCATGCTGTGTTGATACATTTTCTTCTGAAAAAGCTGAAAATGTCAATAAATTTAAAAATAAAATACTAATAAGAACAAAATTAATTGTTTTATTCTTATTATATACTAACACCTTATATAAAGGACTTTTTTTATTTTTTTTAGGCACTTTTTTTATTATTAGATTTATATAAAATATTATTTAAACTAATTCCTAATGCTATTATAAACCAAAAAATAAAATGATATAAACCATGATTAGTAAAATCAAATATTAAGCACCCTAAAAAACTATAAAAAATACTAATAGAAACAAATTGATAAAAAATATCTTGATAACTGTTTTTTATATTTTCATAAAAAGTTTTTATTAGATAAAATATCAGATTTAGATAACCAAAAAAGCCGATTATCCCTGTTTCGGAAAGTAATTCTAAAGGAACATTATGTGTATCTATAGTACTACCCCAACCATTACCAAATAAAATGGTATAAATATTTTTTGAAAATAAATTATAGGATTCTTCCCATGTTAATAGCCTCATAGATGCAGAACTTTGGCTTAAATCTGATAATTCTAAAAAACGATCTAAAATTAAAAGGTAAGATAAAAAATTTGTTTCTAAATCTATAATATAAATTCCTATTATTAATATAAATAACATAGATATTAGTAATAATCTAAAGTTTGTTTTTATTTTAGAGAAAGTAAAGCCAATAATTAAAAATAAAATATATACTATCCAACTAGCTCTAGTAAAATTTAAAAATAATGTTAAAAGTAAAATACCTAAAAAACTATAATCTAAAATTAATTTGAAATCTATTTTTTTTGATATAGAATTTTTTAATTTTTTATAATAAAACAAATAAGTTGTAAAAAATATAAGTATAGTTTGAGTTATTTCTCCAAATTCATTCGCAAATGTTGCAGGCGAAATTCTTAAAAAAGGGCCATAAAAATCTACAAATAAAGAATGTTTACCTAAATAATCTAAAGGATTATAAAAACCTAAATAAAATCCTATTTGCTGATAAAAACCAAAAAGTAAAACTAAAATATATGACATTAGTATATAAATTAATGAATTTTTTAACTTTTTTTTATCATCAATATAAATGGTAATAACAAAAAATATTATTTGTAAAAATAGATAATTGAAAAAAAATCTATAACGATTACTTACTTCATATATATCAGAAAAAATATTTTCACTAGTAAATGAAGGTAAAATGCTAAGAATAAAAATTATAAAAGGAACATAATGCTTATGAGAATTTTTATAAAATTTATCTATAAAATCTATTATTGAAAAAGGAAAAAGTATAAGTGCAAAAATTTGACTTAATTTTAATGTGAACCCTATATCTATAGCTAATAATGTTCCACTAAAAGCAGATAGAAATATAGCATATAAAAAAAAGTTTTTCATATACTTTTTATCTTATATAATTTCTTGAATCTCTGCAACACTATTTTTTAGTTTATATAGGATAGACAAAAATTTTGTTTTTACAAAAAATATTAATACCAAATCTAGTATTTTTGTATGGGTAAAGTAATTCTTTGAACTTTTTTAGGACAAGTTTATTTAGGGGGTGTCCAAAAAGGACTTTTCTAGGTCTTTTTTGCACGAAAAACTAAGGTGAAAGCCACTGTTTTCGTATGGGTGTTATACTTAACACCCACTTTTTAGACAGCCCTAATAAATTTATTGTTTTAATCTAAACTGGTGATTAATTTATCAACAATACCATATTCTAAAGATTCTTTAGAATCCATCCAATAATCTCTATCAAAATCTTTCATAACTTTATCTACTGAAACTCCACAATTGTCAGCTAAAATTTTAGCTCCTAATTGTTTTGTTTTCATGATTTCTTTTGCTTGAATAGAAATATCAGAAGCACTTGCATACATATGACCACCAATACTTGGTTGGTGAATCATTACTCTACCACTAGGGAAAATAAATCTTTTGCCTTTTTCTCCACCAGAAAGTAAAATAGAACCCATAGATGCTGCTAATCCCATACAAATAGTAGAAACTGGAGAAGATATCATTTTCATAGTATCATAAATAACCATACCTGAAGTAACTACACCACCAGGGCTATTAATGAAAAATTTTATTTCTTTACCAGGATCCATAGCTTCTAAATACATTAGTCTATTTACAATATATTTAGCTGATTCATCAGTTACAGCACCCCAAAGAAATATTTTTCTTTGATCTAAAAACTTCTTATTAAAAAGTCTCTCAACGCTCATGCCTTCAAGCATATCTTTCATTGAAGTTTTTTCATCTTCTTCATCATCTTCAAAAAAAATCTTAGTCATATAAATTTCCTTTTTAATTATTACTGAACATAATTATATCTATTTAATTTAATTTGACCAGTTTTATTGGCAAATAATTTGAAAAATTTATTGCTTACCAATAATCCTATTTATTAAAAATAAGTATTTTACACTAAATTTGTTAATAAGTAAAAAAAATGTTATGATTAAAACTAAGATATATTAAATATGTAGTGCTGTAAATTAACTTAAAATTTTTATTATGAATAGATTTTATCCTAAATTAATTTTAATACTATTTCTTTTATTAAATTCTTGTTTTTATAATACAACACAAAATAAAAGCAAATTTTTAGAAAAACATGACTTTGTTGAAACTATAGAAACTAATCAGTTTCCTAAAATAGGTTTATGGTTATTAGATTCAAATATGAATCCTGCAAAATGGTTAGGTCAAAAAAGTAGAGATAAAACACTCAAAGAACCAATAAATTTGATAATAATAGATAAAATATCAAAAACTTATGATGAAGCTATAAATAAATTGGAACAAGATTGTAAGGTTAGTGGCTTTGATAAAAAAATAGGACATTCTTCTGGGTATTTAGCTAAAATAGGTAATAGAGTTTATAACCAATTACCTAGAGAAGCTAGAACTTGTTTTTCTGATAATGATTTTTGGCAAAGCAATAATCATGGAAGAATTTTTGGAGCAGAAAAATTTAATGATGCTTATTTTTTTGTAGGAGCTTTTAGTAAAGAATCTTTTAATCCTAAATTTGGAGTTCAACATGACTATATTTCTTTTAATAAAGCTAGAAACAAATTTGCTATTAATATGCACAAATATTCCAATTATAAAATCAAAGGAAGAGTTTTTTTAGGTAATAAAAGTTCCTATACTCAAGATTTTACAACTGGAGATCATGATGGTTTTGCTTTAGTTTTAGAAAAAGAATATTAAAGCTATTATTAAGCTTTAATTATTTCTTCAAATACTTTAGCTTCTACAAATATTTTAAATAAATCTTCATCTAGCTTTTTAGCTTTTACTTCAAATCCTAAAATATCTAAAGCTTTCTCTACAGGTAATGCTTTTTTATAAGGTCTATCACTAGCTGTTAAAGCATCATAAATGTCAGAAATTGCCATCATTTTAGAAGGTAATGGTATTAAATCTGAATTTATTTTTCTAGGGTATCCTGTTCCATCTAATTTTTCATGATGAGAATAAGCTATATCAGGTACTTGTTTAAACTCATTTGTCCAAGGAATGGTACTTAAAAATTTATAAGTATGAGTTACATGAGATTCTATTTCTAATCTTTCTGCTTCTCTTAAACTTCCTCTGGCTATAGATAAGCTTTCTAATTCGTATTTACTAAGGTAAGGAATAATAGTTCCATCAAAATCTTCAAATGTAAAAGAAAATAATTCTTTTAATTTTTCAGAAGATTCTTGAGCTAATACTGTAGGCTCATTAGAGGCTAAAATAATTTTTAAAGAATTATCTAAATCTTCAATTTTTTCTTTAAATTCTTTTTCTATTTCAGGAAAAAATAATAAAGCTTTTTCTCTTTCATTTTTTAATAAATAATTTAATTTCGCCTCAGACATATTAAATTCCATACATTTTTTCATGTATTTATATCTTTGGATAATAGCATCAAGCTCGTATGGATATAACTTTTTAGCTTTAATTAAAACATCTTCTCTAACACCAATTTTACCAAAATCATGTAATAAAGAAGCATATTTTATTTGTTGTAACTCACTAATAGAAAATTTAGTATTAGAAAATCTACCATCTGATAAACGATCTACTTTTTTTGCTAATCCTACAGTTAAATCTGCTACTCTTTCTGAATGACCAGAAGTTGTAGGGTCTCTTGCTTCTATTGCTGTTACAGATGCTTTTATAAAACCTTCAAACAGGTTTCTAATACTATAATAAAGTTTATTGTTATCTATTAAAATAGAAGCTTGACTCGCTAAAGAATAAACTAAATCACCATCTTCTTCTGTAAACTCTATAGCTAATTTATCAACTTTTTCAGTGCTTTCTAATTTTTCTTTTGATTCTAATTTTTTGTTTATTAGTTGAATAACTCCAATTAATTCATCATTTTGATTTTTCATTGGAACTATAAGCATAGATTTACATTTATATCCTATAGTTTCATCAAAGGTTTTATTATGGCTATATTCAGCATCTTCTGGTAAATTATAAGCATCTGCAATAAAAAGAGGCTTTCCTGTTAAGGCTACATAACCAGAAATACTTTTTTTGTTTAAATTTAAAACTCTTTCTTCAAAATTAGTTTCTACAGTGTCATTTTGTGCTAGCTTAAATATTAATTGCTTATTGCTAAAATAATCATTCGCTACATATTCAACTCCATCGATTTCTTCTACAATATATAAACTACCCGAATCTGCTTCTGTTATTTCTCTACATTTGAATAAAATAGTATCTAAAAGTTTATTTATATCTCTTTCTGTAGATAAAGAGATCCCTATTTGATTAAGTGTATCTAATTCTTTTTCTTTAAAATTATATTTATATTGTAAATCTGAAATATCTTTTTTGTTTTTTAAAGTTGAAAAAGCTTTATTTATAGCAAAAGAAACTTTTTTAAATGAAAAAGGCTCTGTTATTATTTCTACATCATTATTAAAATTTAAATCAAATATTTCTTCTGAATTACTAAATATAACAAAAGTATTGTTTGTTTTTATTTCTGGTGCTATTTCATTAAATAAATCAAAAGTAGTTAGGATTAATTTGTTTTTTTTTAATTTATTTATATCTTCTAATTCTATTTTTTTTAAAATAGTATCATTAAAAAATTGTGATAATTCATTTATATTTATTATATTTTCTATTTCTTTGGTATAAAAAAGATTATACATACGCTCTTTACTCAATTTTAAAATAACTAAGACTTTCCCTAGCTTAGAATAATTATAAAACTTATTATATTAATAGTAAAGCAAGGTTTTAATTATTGTATCTAATAATAATATTAATGAAGAAAATAAAAAAATTAAATTGAAGAGAAATACAAAACACTTTTACTACAGACTTTAAACTTTGGATTTTTTTATAAAAAATTTGTTCTAAATCATATTTATTTTATAATTCGTATATTATAGTTATATAGATTATAATATATAAAACTTAAATTTTATTTGGATGTATTTTATGAAAAAAGCCATTACTTTAATTACGATACTTTTTTTATTTTCCTGTAGCAATAATATTATTAATCAACAAATAGATATTACTTCTAATAAAGTAACTATAAAAACAAGTGATAAAATTGGTGCTAAACTTTCATTACAAATAGGAAATCTAACTAATTTTAAAACTAAAGCTTCTGTTGATGGAAATCTGGTCAAAAAATTTTCAGATGTAAAATCTTTTAGAGTATGGTTATGTACAAATCCAGAACTTCCAATTACTTCGGCTATAACTACATCACAATTTGATTTTGATAAAATTATAACAGATAATTATTCTTGGGTTGATTTTATTAATGTTCCTGCTGGTGGTCCTTATTATGCAGTAGTTTCAGCTTATGATGATTTAAAAACTAATAGTATTAGAAAAAATATTACTAAAGAATTTACATTTGCTACTGATGGTATACAAAAACTAGCAGTTTCGTCTAATTCTATTACAGTTAATTCAGATTTTACTTTAGAACCTTTAGATACCCTAAAAGTAGAGTTAAATTTATCTGATTCTAAGGGAAATATAATAGAAACTCAAATTACCCCAATAGAAGGTGGTAATGGTATTTTTGGAGTTAATTAATATGATAAAAAAAATTTTAGTTTTTTTAACTTTTTTATTTCTAATTTCTTGTAATTTAGTAGAAAATAAAAATATTTTATCTAATCAAGAAATAAAAGTAAATAATTTTACTAAAACAAAAAAAATACCTATAAAATTAAATTTAAACTCTTTTAAAATAAAAGATTCTGATAATGGTAATAAAGAATATAATTTATCAGACGTTAAAGGATTTGAAATGTTTTTAAGCTCTAATCCTCAAGACCCATTTGAATCAGGAACTAACCCGAACGGAGATTATTATAGAGATTATATAGATGACTTAGAAACACCAGAAGCAAGAGTTGCTTATGTTCCAGCTTATAATGAACCCTATTTTTTAGTTATCGCAGCTTTTGATAAACCCTCTTATGAATACGATAGAAAAAATATAACTAAAATTAATACTTCTTTTTTAAATACAGTATTAGATGATGATAGAAGATTTTATGTTTCAACTAATTCAGTTACTATAAATGATGCTTTAGAAGCAACTTTTTCTAACACAAATGGTACAGCTTTTATAGTAAATTTATCTTTGGATGATGCAAAACCTGTAAAGCTCCAAACTGAAATAAAAATAAATGATGGAGTTGATACTCCCACATCTTTTACAGCTCAATAGGTGGAATATATGAAAAAAAAATTAATATCTTTCCTTTCAGCTCTAACTCTAATAAATGCTTGTGCTATTTTAGATAATAATACTAAATATGGTTATATAACCACCAATATTAAATTCCCTAAAACTTTTAATATTAAAGTTATTCCACCTAACACTAAAACTATTGCTATTGAAATAACAGGTGTTGGTCTGACTACTGCTTTAAGATACGAAATTACAAAAGAAGAATCTAGAAAAGTTGTTAATGGAGTTCCTATTGGTAGTAAATCAGTTTTAGCTAAAGCTTTGGATGAAAAAGGGGTTCTTTTAGCTCAAGGTATTGGTTTAACCACAGTTGAAGGTGGTAAGAATACAATTTTAGAAATTACATTAAATACTGTTTCTAATAATACATCAAATAACATTACTTCAGAACCTACTAATCAGGGTACAAATAAAGATTCTGAAAGTTCAGATTCATCGCAAGATAGTTCTAATTCTTCTGATTCTGATAGTAATGATTCAACTCCTACTAATAATAATAGCCAAAATGATTCAGATACAACAGATTCAGATAGTTCTGATGAATCTGATACTTCAGATAGTTCAGATGATTCTGGAGATTCATCTTATTCAGGCAATGGAACTTTTTTCCCAACTAGACAAAAAGATATTCCTGTAGAAATAAATACACAAAATGGTACTCCTAATAGTAATTCTTCAATATCTATTTCAGTTCCTAGTGCTACTCCAACTCCTAGGTAATATTAATTATATAGGCTGTTAAATATGATTTTTTATTATATAAATAAGGTTAATATGAAAAATAGTAAAAATAAAATAATTTCTTTAGTAATACTTTCATTAAGTTTTTCATGTTCTAATTTTAATCAAATTACACTAAAAAATAATGAAGAAGTTTCAATCTTAGAAAAAAACACTTTTACTGTAGATATTAATAATATTAATAAAACAAATAAAAAAGGTGCTAATTTTTCTATAAAAGTAAATAACTTAAATGATTTTTCTTTGAAATCTGTAACTCCTGTTTCTGCTGGAGTAGTTTCTAGTATAAGAAAATACAAAGTTTCTTTATGTACAGATATTAATAATCCCTTTGAAACCTCTTTAACTCAGCAACCTATAATTTTAGATAGAAATGGTCAAAGTTTAACTCCACCTCATACAATTAATTTTATGAATGTTCCTGCTGGTACATATTATGCTGTTATTAATATTATGGATGAAAATGATAAAAGTTTATTAGAACCTATTATGGTTAATAATACACCTCAACATTTAGTTTTTTCTTCTAATTCTGTAACGGTAAATTCTGATTTAAGTTTGACTTTTTCTAATGCAAGTACTTTTTTACAAGTTAACCCACAATTAGCTCATTCCAAACCAGGTTCTGAAGATTTTCCATTAAATGTAAATAATGTAATCCAAACTAATCAAAATTTAGCTTATTCCTTAAATAATAAAGGTGATGGTTTAGTTGTTTGGAATGAAAAAAGATCAACTGATAATGATATTTATGCTATAAGAATAAAAGCTTTTAACCCTATAGGAAATCCTTTTCAAGTTAATTTAAATAATACAGGCGAACAATTAGAACCTTCTGTTTCTGTAAATGATTTAGGAACTGGATATGTTGCTTGGACTACTCCAGAAAATACTAAAAGACGAGTTTATATAAGAAAAATAGATTTTTATGCCCCAGTAGGAGATGAATTTCCAGCTTCCCAAACTTTTTCTGGAGATCAAAAAAATCCAGAAATAAAAATGAATAATTTGGGTAATGGTTTTATAACTTGGGTTGATAATTCGGCAGATAATATTAATTATGTTTTAGCAAAAAGGGATATTTCAAATCAGCTTTTATCAAGTAATGCAGAAAGTTTTATTGATGTTGCTTTGGGTAGTTCTAGAAATCCTAAAATTTATCTTAATGATTCTGGTAATGGTATTATTACTTGGGAAAGTACAGGTATAAATTATAGAACTATTAATGCTGGTATTATAAATAGTACTGCTGGTATTGCTGTTGCATCAATTTTGTCAGATTCAAATTCTAAAATAGCACTAAATTCTTTAGGTAAAGGTTTGATAGTTTGGAAAGATGGGGTAAATATAAAAGGTTTAAGTATAAATAATTTTACTCCAATTTCAGAAACTAGTAAATTTAATGTTTCAGATATAGATATTTCTACAACAAAAGATAATCCAAATGTTTCTATAGATGATAATTCCAATGGTTTTATTGTATGGGAAGATGCTAGAGAAAATAATACTAAAAATAATATTTATGCAAAAAAAATCTTAAATTTAAATCCTGATGGTAATTCAGATATAAGAGTTACTTCTTCAGATGTTGATCTTGCTTTAGAAAAAACACCTTTTATAAAATTAAATAATGGAGGAAATGGTGTTGTAGCTTGGTTAGATTTTAGAAACAATAATAATTCAGTATCATTTAGGCATTTTATTAATAATAATCCTTTTACAGATAATAATGTGGCTACTTTTGCTGGAGTTGGCGGTGCAGGTGCTTTTTTAGATGGTACATTTTTAACAGCTAAATTTAATACTCCAAGAACAATAGCGTTTGATAGTTTAGGTAATTTATATATTAATGATTTTGGTAATAGTAAATTAAGAAAAATAGACTTAGCAGGAAATGTTTCAACTTTAACCACAATTTTTGTTCCAACTTTAAATAATCCGTCAGGTATTATTTTTGATAGTGCTAATAATATGTATATAGCTGATACAGGAAATAATACTATAAAAAAAATATCCTCTGATTTTACAAGTGTAACTACATTTGCAGGTAATGGAACAGCAGGAGATACAATAGGAACAGCTACTTCTTCAAGTTTTAATAAACCAACTTCTATGGCTTTTGATAATGCAGGTAATATGTATGTGGTAGATTCTTTTAATAATAAAATAAAAAAAATAGATTCTAGTGGAAATGTAACTAATTTTGCTGGTACTGGTACAGCAGGTTTATTAGATGGAGCTTTAAATACTTCTATGTTTAATCAACCAACTAATATTGTTTATAATAACACTTTAAATGCTTTAATAGTTTCGGAAGCAAGTGCTATGACAATAAGAAAAATAGATTTAGCTAGTTCAACTGTTTCTACCTTAGTGGGGAATGGTACTATTGGAAATAAAAATAGTAAATTAACTTTTTCAAGAATAAATACTCCTAAAGGGTTAGATGTTGATACTAAAGGAAATACTTATTTTGCAGATGCATTAAACAATCAAATTAAAAAAATAGATAAATATGGTAATGTTTCAACTATTGCAGGTAAAGTTGTTTCTGGAGATGTAGATGGAAGCCCTTATAATGCTCTTTTTAATATTCCCTATGATTTAAAAATAAAAGATGGTTATATATATTTTTCGGATAGTGGAAATAATAAAATAAAAAGATTAAAATTGTTTTAATAGACTTTATTAATTTATTTGCAAAAAAATTATAGTAGAATATATTAAATTCTTTTATTTTTATTAGAGAATACCTCAGAGCTCTGCTCTGGGGTTTCAGGGGGTACGGGGGCTATGCCCCCGATCCCTTGCTCCTACGGGGTATCAACCCCGTAGGAGGTCTTAAATTTATTTAAGGAAAATAATTTTAAAATCAAATAAAGGCTATTGAGCAAATAATTTATGGAGCTAAAATATAATACTTTTACAGAAGCTATAAATGATAGATTTAAAAATCAGCCTGATGATATAGTTTATGAATATTTTTTTGATGATGGTAAAAAATCAATAAAATTAACTTATTCAGAATTAGAACAAAAAGTTAAAGCTTTAGCAGTAATTTTAAAAGAAAAAAACTTAGTAGGTAAAAGAGCTTTACTAATTTATACTCCATCTTTAGATTTTATAGTTTCTTTTATAGCCTGTCTTTTTTCTGGAGTTATTGCAGTTCCCGCTTATCCACCAGAAATACATAGAATAGAACATACTTTAAAAAGAATAAAAGGTATTATTTTAGATGCCAAAACTTCTATTATTCTTACTTCTTCAGAATTATATAATCAAGCTCAAATGATAATGTCTAAAATACCTAATAGTGGTTTGGATAAAATAGAATGGTTCTGTTCCGATATAATAGATGAGAATTTAGCTTCAAAATGGGTTTTCCCTGAAATAAATGAAAATACTATTGCTTTTTTACAATACACTTCAGGTTCAACTTCAAATCCTAAAGGTGTAATAATAAATCAAACAAATATTTTACATAATGAAGAAATGATTAGAATAGCTCTTAATCATAAAGAAAAAGTTAGTACTTTAGTTTGTTGGGTTCCTTTTTATCATGATATGGGGCTAATAGGTCATCTTTTACAAAGTTTATATGTAGGTGGAAAAACAATCATAATGTCTCCTATTGCTTTTTTAAAAAATCCGTATATGTGGCTGAAATTGATGTCTGATAATAAAAATGTAACTTCAGCTGCACCAAATTTTGCTTTTGAATTATGTGTTAGAAAAGTAAAACCAGAATTATTAGAAACTCTAAATTTATCAAACATTAATAACTTATATAATGCTGCTGAACCAGTTAATTATAAAACAGTAGATAAATTTTATAATTATTTTAAAAACTGTGGTTTAAAAAGAGAAAGTATGTCAACTTTATATGGGCTTGCAGAAGCTACAGTTTTTGTAACTGCATCTAAATATGATAAACCAGCTGATTTTTGTACTATAAAAAAATCTTCTTTTGAACTAGGTAAAATAGTAGTTACAACTAAAGATTATGATGATAGCTTAACTTTGGTTAGTTGTGGACAAAACTTTTTTGAAGAACAGAAAATTTTTATAGTTAATCCGGATACTAAAAAAACTTGTAATTCTGATGAAATTGGTGAGATTTGGGTTTCTGGTTCACATATTTCCAAAGGTTATTGGAATTTAGAAGAAAAAACTTTAGAAACTTTTATAAATAAATTAGATCCTTATGAAGATAATTTTTTAAGAACAGGTGATCTAGGTTTTATTCATAAAGATAATCTTTATATAACAGGTAGAATAAAAGATTTAATTATTATTGGTGGTAGAAATATTTACCCTCAAGATATAGAAAGAGATGTTGAAGATTTAAGAAAAAAATATAGTGTAATAAGACCTGGTTGTAATGCTTGTTTTTCTATTGATATAGATGGTAAAGAAAATATAGTTATTTTTCAAGAAATAGATGAAAAAAAAGAAAATATAGACTTAAATCTAATTAAAGAAGATATTTCTAATACTATTAGTAAAATTCATAATTTAAATGTTTATAATGTTGTTTTATTAGCTTCTGGTAGTATTGCAAAAACTTCTAGTGGAAAAATAATGCGTCAAGCTTGTAAAAAAGCTTTTCTTGATGGTTTTAAAGATAAATCTTTTAAAGTTTTAACTTCTAACCTTAACCCAGAAAAAAATAATAATTTAGATAATCAAGTTATAGATAAAAATCCTTTAATAAAAATATCTTCTTACTTAAAAGCTTTAGTAGCTAAAGAAATAGGTATAAAAGAAGAAGTAATAGAAAATACTCAGCCTTTTACTTATTTTGGCATAGATTCGGCTATAGCAGTTTCTATGGTTGCTGAAATAGAAGAAAAATTAGGAATTACATTATATGAAACAGTTTTTTGGGATTATCATAATATAGATTTATTATCTAAATATATTGGGGAACAAAGTAATAATTCTAATAATAAAAATAATTTTATAAAAGAAAATGAATTAAACTCTAAACAAAATAATAATATTGATAATCAGAGTAAAACTGAAAAAGTAGCTATTATTGGATACTCTTGCCGATTCCCTAATCATGTAAATAATCCAGATGATTTTTGGGAGCTTTTAAAAAATAACAAAAATGCTATTACAGAAATTCCTTCTGATAGGTGGAATAAAGAGGATTTTTATTCAGAAAAAAAATTAGTAAAAGGTAAAATGTACACCAAAAAAGGTGGTTTTATTGATAATGTTTATGATTTTGAACCAGAGTTTTTTGGTATTTCTCCAAGAGAAGCTATTAGTATAGATCCTCAACAAAGAATTTTATTAGAAACTACTTATGAAGCGATAGAAAATTCTTGTATAAATATAGATACTCTAAAAGATTCTAATACCAGTGTTTTTATTGGATTATCATCAAATGATTATTCTAAATTAACCATAAATTCTTCAGATAAAGAAAGTATAGATGCTTATTGTGGTACAGGTAACGCATTTAGTGTAGCTAGTGGAAGAATTTCTTATACTTTTGGTTTCCAAGGTGCTAGTATGGTCATAGATACAGCTTGTTCTTCTTCCTTAGTTGCCCTACATAATGCCTGTAAAAACTTATTAGATAAAGATTCAGATATATCTATTGCTGGAGGTATAAATCTGATTTTATCACCAGATATAACTATATATTTTTGCCAATTAAATGCTTTAGCTCAAGATGGCTATTGTAAATCTTTTGATGAAAATGCAGATGGGTATGTAAGAAGTGAAGGTTGTGGTATTTTAGTATTAAAAAGACTATCGGACGCTATAAAAGATAATGATATTATTCATGCTGTAGTAAACTATTCGGCTATTAATCATGATGGATTTAGTAATGGCTTAACTGCTCCTAATTCTCAATCTCAAAAAAAATTACTAGAAAAAACTATTAAAAACTCTTCTTTTTCTGTAGATAAGATTAAATATATAGAAACTCATGGAACTGGAACTCCTTTGGGTGATCCTATTGAGATAAAAGCTATTTCTGAAGTTTATTGTAAAAATAGAAAGGATAATTTAATTATTGGATCTGTAAAATCAAATATAGGACACACAGAAGCAAGTGCAGGGCTTGCAAGTGTTCTAAAAAGTATTTTATCAATAAAAAACAACTTAATACCAGCTAATTTACATTTTAATAAGCTTAATTCTAAAATAAAAGTTGAAAACAATAATTTTATTATTGCTGATAAAAATATTGAATGGAATGATGAAAAAAAAGCTTTAGCAATAAGTTCTTTTGGTATTAGTGGTACTAATGCTCATATTATTTTAGAAAATTATAATAAAGATAAATTAACTAATAAAGATAAATTAACTAATAATATTAATATATTAACAATATCAGCTAAAAATAAAGAGTCTTTACTAAAAAATATAGATAAATATAGGTTTTTTATAAAAAGTACAAACTATAATATAGAAGATATTTGTGCTACCTCTTTGAAGTATAAAAAACATTATGAAAATAGATTGGCAATTGTTTTTCAAGATGATAAGGACTTATTAGATAAAATAGACTTATATTTAAATAATGAAGAGGATTTTGGAATAAATTATTCTGAAATAATAAAAGAACCTAAAATAGCCTTTGTTTTTTCAGGGCAAGGTTCTCAATGGATTGGAATGGGTAAGGAATTATATTATAAACAAGATATATTTAAAAAAATTATAGATGAATGTGATTTTTATATACAAAAATATGCTAATTTTTCTCTAAAAAAAGTTATTTTAGAGGTTAATTCTGAATCAGAAGATTTTACTAAAATAAATATAATTCAACCTTGTATTTTTTCAATACAAATCGCCTTAGCTAAATTATGGCAATTTTACGGAGTAAATCCTGATGCTATTATAGGGCATAGCATGGGTGAAGTAGCAGGAGCCTATATTTCTGGTGTTTTAAATTTGGAAGATTCCATAAAAATTATGTGTGTAAGAAGCCAATTAATGAGTAAAAAAGATCAAAATGGTCTTATGTTATATGCAGAAGTTGATTATGAAAAAGCACTAGAAATTATAAAAGATTATAATGGATTTGTTGATATAGGAGTTCATAATAGTAATAAATCAATTGTTTTTTCTGGAGATAAAGAACAAATAGAAATTTTAAGTAAAAATTTAGAAGAAAAAGCTATTTTTAATAAATTTGTTAAGGTTAATTTTGCCTCACATAGTTATCAAGCTGAATCTTTGAAAGAAGATTTACTTAGAGAATTATCTGATTTGAAATTAAATAATCCTAATATTTCTATTTATTCTACTGTATATAAAAATAATACAAATCCTTTAATGAATAATACTTATTGGGTTGATAATCTAAGAAAACCTGTTCTATTTTATGATGCTATAAAAAAAGCTTTAGAAAATAATATAAATTTATTTATAGAAATAAGTCCTAATCCTATTTTAAATATATCTATTGAACAAATAATAAAAGAAAAAGAAGTTAAAGCTAAAACTTTTTATTCTATAAAAAAAGATACTAATGATTACTATAGTTTCTATAATTCTTTAGCTATGATTTATTGTTTTGGTGTAAACTTTGATTGTAATAAAATATATAATCAAGAAAATAAAGTAGTTTTACCTAATTATCAATGGAATAGATCTTATTATAAAAATGAAGAGAAAATTATAAAAAATAATTTAACTAGCTATAAAAAACTAGCTAATGGTATGTTTATTTTTGATTTTTATTTAGAAAAAGAAGATTTAATTAATAAGTATAATAATTCTAGTTTTTTAGCTTTTACCTCAAAATCTTTAGAAATAACTACAAAAATTTTTAATAATAATGTTTTTATAGAAAAAGCAAAAATAATTAAAGAAATTAATATAAATAACAATAACTCTTTTCAAATTATTATAATACCAAATGATGATAATTATATTTTAGATATTTATTTATTAGATGATAATAATGATGAGCCTATTTATACTTGCTTTTTAGTTAATAATTAATAAATTAATACTTTATTATTAGAAAATTTAACTAATTAATGCTTTTATTTGAGTAATTATATTATATTAGAATTATTTATAATAAGTTTTTAAAAATAATATTTACAAATCAAAAAATAAGATTAAAATTTTAAGAGTTTATTATTTAAAAAAATATGGAATTATGAAGTTTTACTATTCATTAGATTTTTCTAAAAAAGAGCAAAAATATGTTTTTGTTGACATGAAAATTTTATTAGAAGATTTTAAAAGAGATAATTTAGAATTAATTTTACCAGTTTGGTCTCCAGGCTCTTATTTAGTAAGAGAATATGCCAGACATTTAGATTGTTTTTCATCAGATTGTAAAGTAGAAAAAATAACTAAAAATAAATGGGTTTTTGATATTAATAATAAAAAAGAAATAAATCTAAGTTACAGGCTTTATTGTAACGAATTAACTGTAAGAACTAATTATATAGATGATATTCATGTAATTCTTTGTGGCCCAGCTACTTTTTTAGTTCCAGAAAACAAAAAAGATTCTAATTACTTTGAAGTTAAAATAAATCTTCCTTCTGATTGGTCCAAAATATCTACTGGATTAAAAAAGCTTGATAATAATATTTTTTATCATGAAGATTTAGATGATTTTTTAGATTGCCCAATAGAAGCTGGAGAATATCCTGTTTTTGAATTTGAATCTTTTGGAAAAAAACATGAAATAGCAATGATTGGTCCTAAAGTTTATAATGAAGAAAAATTAGTTAGTGATATAAAAAGAGCTGTAGAAGCTACTGCTACAATTTTTAAAGACATTCCTTATGATGATTATACTTTTATTACACATTTAACTAACGATGTTCAAGGTGGATTAGAACATAAAAATTCTACAGTTTTACACTTTAAAAAATGGGATTTTCAAGACCCAGAAAAATATAAAAAAGATTGGTTATCTTTAGTTTCTCATGAGTATTTTCATCTTTGGAATATAAAAAGATTAAAGCCTATAGAATTGGTAGACTTTGATTATAACAATGAAAACTATACTTCTTTATTATGGTTTGCAGAAGGTTTTACTAGTTATTATGATGATTTGGTTTTAAGAAGAGCTAATATTTATAATGATAATGAATATTTAGATGTTCTTGCGAGTGTTGTCGAAAAATTAGTAAAAGTACCCGGACGATTTTATCAAAGCTTAGAAGATTCTAGTTTTGATGCTTGGACTAAATTTTATAGAAAACATGAAAATTCTTCTAATCAACAAATTTCTTATTATGTAAAAGGTGCTCAATTTGCATTATGTTTGGATTTTGAAATTAGAAAAAGAACTAATAATAAAAATAACTTAGATGATTTAATGAGAAAACTTTGGTCTGAACATATAAAAGACCCTAATTTTGGATATACTAAAGAGATAATTTTAGACCTTTTAAATGAAATAGCAGGTGATTTTTCTGAAATGTTTAATGAGTTTTTATTAAAACCAGAAGAAATTGATTATAATAAATATTTAAATTATGTAGGTTTAAAATTAAAAATAGTTGATTTGGGAAGACCTACTTTAGATATGGATTTAAAAGAAGATAAAGGTGTTCTTTTATGTTTAGGCTTAAAAGATAAAGGAGCTGCTTATGAAGCTGGAATTATGGTAGGTGATGAAATTTTAGCTCTTAATGGTTACAGAGTTAATCATCTAAATTTGGTAAAACGTTTGAAATATATGAAATCTGGAGAAAAAGTTAAATTACTAATTTCTAGAGATGAAAGAATTTTAGAAAAAGAACTTACTATTTCAACTTCTAAATATGATCAAATTAAGATAGAAAAAATAGAAAATCCTTCTAATGAACAAAAAGAAAATTATAATAATTGGTTAAATACTTTTTGATTTTTATAAAAAAGAAAAGCCTATATAATTTAAATATAGGCTTTTTAGTTTAAACAAACAGTTAGTTAGTTATTTTTTTCATTTTTTTAAACACATTTTTATCTGGTGGTTTTGGTCTATTTACAGAAATAGTTTTCATTAATAGATTTGCATCTTTTATCATTTTTTCAGAAAACTCATCTAGTACTGTTATAAAGGAAGACATTATAATTAGAAGAATAAGCATACCTGTTGTAGGTTTCATAGCAAAGTTTAATTCTAATACATTAATTTGAGGAGAAACTTTATTTGTTATACCCAAAGAAAAATCAATTATAAAAAGAGTTAATAATACAGGCATAGCTAATTGCATTGAAATAGAAAACATTTGTCCTGCTATTTCTGTAAACTGTTTAAGTATCGCAGGAGAATTAAAGTAGAAAGAGCCTAAAGGAACTAAGTCAAAAGTTTTAAAAAATGCTGCTAATAAAAATAGATGAGCATTTAAAATTATAAAAACAGTTAATTCTAATTGGAAAAATAAACGACCCATAGCAGAAGATTGACTTTTTGTCATAGGGTTAAATAAGGTTACCATACTCATACCCATCTGAACGTCTATAATTTCACCTGCTGCTTGAATAGATGCTGAGATTATATATGCTGCAAATCCAAAAAGCATACCTATTAAAGCTTCTTCAATAAACATAATAGTAAACATAAAGATATTATTGGGAACTTCTATATATGGCTTTATAGTTAGCATATACATCATTGATAATCCAACCATAAAAGCAGCCCTACCTTGAGTTGGTAAAGCTTTACCACTAAAAAAAGGTGCTTGTAACATCATTCCAAAAATTCTAGATACTACAAGAAAATAAGTAGGAACATATTTTTCTAATCCTCTTATTAAATAAGCTAAAGATTCTATTGTATCTGGAGAGCCACCTAATTCATGTATAGCCATTTTTTACCTTAGTAAAAAGTTTGGTATCTGATGATACATTTGTTGTAAAAAATCTAACATAGTATTTAGCATCCAAGGGCTTAATAAAATAATAACCCCATAAACACATAAAGATTTAGGCACAAAACTAAGGGTTTGTTCTTGAACTTGTGTTATAGCTTGTAAAATACTTACTGTAAAACCTATAATCATAGCTGTAAGTATTATAGGTAATGACATTATAATAATCATTAGTATTGCTTTACTAGTTTGTGCGATAACTATAGTTTGATCCATAATAACCTACATCTTAAAGCTAGTTACAATTGCTTGTAGTATTAAATACCAACCATTAGCAAGTGTAAATATTAATAATTTAAATGGCATAGATATTGTAACAGGAGAAAGCATCATCATCCCTAATGCTAAAAGCGTATTTGCTACAACTAAGTCAACTACTAGAAATGGTAAGAATAAGAAAAATCCTATTTTAAAACCAGTTGCTAGTTCACTAACCATATATGCAGGTATTATAACGTGTAAAGGAACATCATCAGCTGTTTTTGGTTGAGGTAATTTTACCATTCGCATAAAAAAAGATAATTCTTCTTTTTTTGTATATTTGAGCATAAAATTTCTTATAGGTTTTAAGCCTCTTTCCATTGCTACTGATTGGCTAATTTTATTATCAAAGTAAGGAATTAGTGCTTTTTGATTTACTTCCTGATAAACAGGAGACATTATATATATGGTTAAAAATATAGCAATCCCCATTATTACTTGGTTAGGAGGAACTTGTTGTGTACCTATAGCTTGTCTTAAAAAACCTAATACAATGATAGTTCTCATAAAAGAAGTTGTCATTATAAAAAAGAAAGGTAATAAAGTTAGAAAAGCCATAAAAAGTATTAATTGTAAAGGAGTTCCTAAATCTTTTAATTGAACGGCTTTTTTTAAGTCTATTTGATCTAAAAAGTTTGTTGAACCAATATCTCCAGGTGTTGCTGGAGGAACTGGAGCTGCAAAAGATGGTTCTACAAATAGGAATATAGAAATAAATAAAAATATTAATGGTAATATTAGAGGTAAATTTAGATAATCAGAAAACTTTTTTTCTTTTTTATCTTTTGGATCTTCTTTTATATTCATATTATTTTTTTCAATATCTTGCGAATTTTCATTTTCAATATCTACTTCAGATATTAATTGTAGGTTAGTATCGCTACTTCCAATTAAAAAGTTTTTTTTCCCAACATTAACCAAGTAAAGGGTTTTTCTTGGTTCAAGCATTTGTCTTTCTAAAACTTTTATATTTTTTTCTGCTTTTATTATGCCACCTAAAGACAAATTTAATTTTGGTAAGGCTCCTGTGTTTTTAAGTCTTATTGATATAAAACCTAAAGCAACTACAAAAAACAGTAATATTCCTAAAGTAATAAAATAGCTAGTAAAATCAATTTCAGGAGGTCTACTTATTACTAAATCTTCTGCATAAGCTTTAGAAGATAAAATTAGGAATAAAATCGAGAATAAAAATTTTCTCATTTATTCGTACATAGAATCCCCAGAATCCATTATTGCTTCAGGTCTATGAACTTGTGTTACTTTTATTCCAAAATTATTTCCTATAACAACTACTTCACCTTTAGCAATTAGTCTTCCATTAACAAGTAAATCAATTGATTCTCCTGCTAATCTATCTAATTTTATTATTGAAGATTCACCAAGTTGCAATACTTCTTTTAAAGGAAGATTGGTTTTACCTAATTCTACTGTAACATTCATTTTTACATCTTTTACAAGTTCGAGGTTACCCAAAACACCTGTAACAGCAGAAGTTGGAAGTTCAGACAAAAGTGGGGCAAATTTGACAGGACTTACTGTCATTTTTCTAGTTTTCTTTTCTAATTTTTTATCAGACACTCTAGCTTCTCCTAAATACCTTAATAAATTATAATTTTATTCTTAATTAGCACTTTGCGAAAAATTTGCTTTTGATACTTTTACAGATAAATGATTATCAACAACGGTTATTTTTCCTTTTCCTTTGCAAACATCATTTATTAAAATATCTATTTCTTGACTTGCAGGTTTATCTAATTCAATTAACATTCCTTCAGATAGATTTAACCAATCAGAAAGCATAATAGTTGCTTTTCCTAATTCAGCACTAACTTGAACAGATACATTACCTAATTCTCCAAGTGAGTTTTCTAAAACTTGGTTTATTTTTTGTTTTTCATAATCACTTATATGATGACCGTTTCCGTTTCCATTTCCGTTTCCATTTCCAGAGTGAGCTTTTTCTGTTAACATTGGTTTTAATCCTAATGTTTTTTCTAGATCCATACCAAATTCTTCAGCTAACTCTTGAGTAATACTTTCTTGATCATCATCTGAAAAGTCATCAACTAACATTCCATCTCTTTCTGATGAATCATCTAAATTAAAGCTTACTATAGCAGGTTCTGGAATAGTAGCAACTTCTGTTGATACTTTATTTATAGTAACAGGGATTGAATATATTTGTCTTACTTCTTCTTCTGTTATAGACTTACCAGCAGGGCTTGATTTACCAACAACCATCATAACAACAGGAACTATAAAACCTGCTATTGCCATGCCAGCACCATATGCTAAATCTGGATTTTTTACTACGCCTAATGCAGTTAAAAAACTGCCTACTAATGGTTCAGCTTGAGCTCTATCCCAGAAAAGTAAGTACATAGGCAATGTTATTACTAATCCTAATAAGAATCCTACTGATCCACCTAAGTTAAAACCAATGAAAAATCTGAATATAGCATCTATTGCTTTAGCACCACCAGATTGAGCCTCTGTTTCTAAAGTAATTTCACCTGTTTCTTCATTAATTATTTCTTTAGTTTTTGCAGCAAAAGGATGGTTAAACTTTCTGAATAAACCTAAAATACCTCCAGCAAAAGCTAATGCAAAAGCATAGCCTAATGCACCACATAAAATTCCACCTAAAAATAGAGATGAAACAATTCCTGTTGTTTCTATTTCCATTGGAATAGCAGATTTAGAACTTATTTTATTAGCTATAGCAGAATAGCTTTTTCCTGATATTTCAGCAATACTAGCGGCCTCATTTACAGCTGTATCCATTTTTACGCCTTTTGAAGTAGAAGTTCCTTCTTCATCTTCATGAGCTTTAGGTGCAGTAGCTTTTTGCTCTTTATTATTTTTATTTTCTTGCTTATTTTCTGTTTTAATTTCTTTTTTATCGTCAGTTTTTTCTATAGCTTTTACTTCTTTTTTAGGTTCAACTTTTGCTACAGGAGGGGTATAAGTACTCTTTTGTGTTATGTTTGATGTACTTTTTACTGAAGTAGATTTATTAGAAGCTTGACCAGAAATAGGAGTATGTTCTTTACTTTCATACAAAACTTCATTTTCTTCAAAAGAATTTGAAGATGGTGGTTTTGGTGCGTATAAAGGAGCAGGAGATTTAGCTTTTTCATTTACTGTAGTTTGTGCAGATAAGCTGAAAGCATTTCCAGAGCTTAAACCTGCTATATTATATAAAGATATAAAAAACAATAAAGTTGAAATAACTATTATTTCAGGCCATTTAAAAAATGAATGAACATCAAATTTATTGAAAGAAGAATCGCCTTTTCTGTAATATGCGAATGTCCACATAGATAGTAAAAAACCTACAGCTGCACAAACCATAAATATCATGGCAGATGTACTTAATCCTAAGCCTCCTACCATATAAAGTATTAGTAATGAAATAGGCATTAAACCTAATAATGCTAACACTCCAAAACCTGTTGAACTTCTTTTTATTCCACTAGAATTACGTTCACTTACTGATTCTCCTCCAGAGGCTTTATCACCATCTGAAGAGCTACTTGATGTTTCTTTAGCAGAGTCATTATCATCAAAAAGTTCATCGTCATCATCATCTGCCATCATAAGTGGTTTATTTAATTCATATCTGAAATCATTGCTTTGTATCACCTGAATAACTCCTGTTTACTAAATTTCAGTAACTTGAACAGCTATAAATTGCTGATCTGGGGTAGTACCTGGCCTACCTTTTATAATTGTATTATTATTCCCTACTTTTATTAATAGTGGTTCATCTATTGTTTGATTTAATTTTATAAAATCGCCAACTTCTATTCCTTGTAATTCACTGAAAGTCATCTCTGTAGAACCTAAATCAACTGTAACAGGGATAGTTATATCATCAACTAAATTTATTCTAGCTTGAATTTGTTCAAAATCAGCTTCTTGTCTTACAGAATCAATAATTGTTCTTAATACACCTTTAAGTGGCTCTAAATATGGTTGAGGGAAGATCATAGAAACTTTTTGAACTTCTCTTGCTACCATAGTTATTCTGAAAGAAATAATAGCTACTAATGTATCAGGTGCAATACCTGTTAATAATCCTCTAAACTCATCTAATGAAGGTGTGTTAGGGAAGGTAGCTAATTGTATGCCTATAGGATGATATTCTCCCCATATAGTAGAAAAAGCTTCAGAAAACTGTTGTATTTTAGAATCAATCATTTGAAGATCTTGCTCGGTTATTCCTTGTTCTTCATCTTCATCTTCATCTTCATCTTCAGTATTACCTTGTCTTACTAATGAAATAGCAGTATCTTTGTCAATAATTAAAGAAACTCCACCAACAAGGGAGTCACCAAAACCTAATAAAGACCAAACTGTATCTCTAGGATATTTTTCTACGACATCTTTAAAACTACTTTGTTCAACACCTATTACCTGCCAAGTAGCAGAAGAAGTGGGTTCAGCAGCAAGAGTTTCAGTTAGTAACTGAGCTACTCTATCGTGAACATAATATAAAGCTTTTAAATCATCACCTGAAAGCTCCTTGGTTTTTACAAACCTAAGAGGATGCAAAGAATCTAATTTCACTACAAACTTCTCCGATAAAATTACTAAAGCAGCTATAAGAATTTTATAATGTATTTTCTGTACTGCAAGTGCTTTAATTTTAACAAAATATTGACCTTGGGTCAATGCACTTTAGTTCAATTCCTTTATTTAAAAAGGAATTTTGTATTTTTATATAAAATAAAAAAAATACATACTTAATAAAATTTTAATATATACAAAAAAAATAAACAATATGTAAATTGTAAATTAAAGAAAAAAATTATTATGTAATACTTTTTACATTTGAACTTTTTTTAATAATAATAAGCTTTTTAGGCTTATCCATTTTTTATAATAAAATTATTATATTTTTTAAATCTACTTATAGTTAACTAAAAATTTAAGCTTAAATTTTTATATTATAAAAATAAAGTTTTTTTTAAATAAATTTTTAAAATAGAAAATATCTAGTAGAATATATGATAGTTTTTTAAGGAGTATTTTAAATTATGTTGAAAAACAAAGTAGCAATCTTTTTACCAATAATTTTAGCTTTATCTTGTACTATAAATAATAATGTAAGTACAGTTAAACCAACTACTTCTCCAACCCCAAATAATTCTTCTTCACCTACAATTACTCCTATACCATCTGTTACACCATCTTTATCACCTTCAGTGTCCGCTTCTCCAACAGTTGTTCCTACTAGTACTCCTACTCCTACTAGTATTCCTTCTAATACTTCAGACATTAAAGATTTTGCTACAATAAATGGTTACGTAAGAGATGACTCTGGTAATGTTATAAATGGTGCAACAGTTGAAATAAAATGTTTGGATACTTCAATAAACTGGGTGGGTGAAAAACAGCAAACAATTGGAGGTGCATATGTTTTTAGAAATGTTCCAGCTGGTTATAGGATGGAAATAAAAGCTTCAAATGGTAATGGCTGGAATGAGAGAACTATTGTTTATGTAGCCAAATCTAATCTGAATGGAGTCCCTGCTTCTAATATAGTTAATTTTGGAGATGATTTACCTACCGATGATATAAATAAATTAAATTTTGATTTCTTGACTAAAGCTATAGAAGTTATTTCTGTAGAACCAAAAAGAGAAGGTGTAATAAAACACTATGATTTTAAAATTAAATTTACTTTTAATAAACCAATAAAAAAATCTTTGTTAGAAAAATATTTTGTTTTAAGGTATTTAAATGAATTGCCTCCATCTAATGTTACAATAGGTGATGGAAATTCAGGTACATTCAAAACTGATGGCCCCCCTAACATATTAGGTCTTAGCCAAGTCATGATAGATCAATATTACTCAAATAAAAAATTTGATTGGAATACTCCATCATATGAACCATCTGGTAAAGAAGTAACTTTTTCTTTGCTACCAGGATACGGTCTTCCTGTTAGAAAAGATAAAAGAACTATATACGGAGTATCTTTAAGAGGTATAGAATCAGATGTTAAAATAACTGATATGTCTGATAATTATCCTTTGAAAATAGGGGAGTTTTATACGGGTACTATAGGTCGCTCTAAAAATTATGTTGTTTATGTAGATGCAGACCAAACAGAGCCTTATATAGATTCTTTAAAATTATTGAAAAATAATTCTAATTGTATTATTAGAGTTGTTTTTTCTGAACCTATGAAACTCCAAAATTTCGATAATCCCGAGCTTTTTGATATTTCTAATTATACATTTACTAAAAATGGTACTGTAATAACTTTATCTAATCCTATAATAACTATGCCAGAACCTAGTACCGTAGAAATTAGAACTGATACAAATACTTTTTCTGAAAATGATACTATTAAAGTAGATGTAAATCAGAATATAAAAGATCCAGCAGGTAATTTTATTTCTCAAGGCTTAACTTTGGGTGAAAAGGACTATTCTAGAGAAGCTAAATTTAGTAGTAACTCTTAAATACTTATAATATAAATAATTTAAATAATATAAAGGATAAACTAAATATATGTCAAAAATAAATAATAAAATTTTAAAAACTACTATTCTAACTTTATTTTCAGTTTTTATAATTAGTTGTGAATCTCAAGAAGGAGAGTTTGACCCTCCAAATAAAACTAATATAAAAAGTGGTAATGCTGAAAAAATAAAATCTGATGGAACTGCTATGAAAGTATTAAAAAAATCAGATAAAATGGCTAAAATTTGGTCTGAAGACTCTATATTAGTTAACATTAATGGTGTTGATCTAGATCAATCAGGGGTTAATAAACTAGGTGCTAATAGTAGTAAATGGATAATAACATATTTTAGCCCTAAAAAGAATGTAGGAGAAAATGCTTATACAATTACTTTTTCTGGTAATGGATCTGTTACTTGGGTAGAATCAAATAGTAGTTATCAAGATAAAAATAGTATTGCAAATTTTTCAATAGATAGCGATAAAGCTTTTAAAACAGCCACTACTGATGGTTTAGTAGCAGGAACAATTTATTCAGCTGATTTATCTAAGAATGATAAAGGTCTTACTTGGGTTGTTGGATCTAAAAAAGATCCAAAAGCTTCTTATGAAATAAAAAAAGTAGATGGTATTTCAGGAACTTCTATTAAGTAGATGTTTATTATAAAAAATAAATAAGTGGTAATTTAATATAGGAAAATAATAAAATATGAAAAAAATATCATTAACTTTAGCATTAATAATGATAGTTTCTGCTTGTAATACTGTTTCTACTACACAGCAACCAACTGCTTCTCCTTCTGCCACTTCATTAATTAAACCTAGTAGTAATCCATCTATTTCTATATCTCCTAGTATAACTCCTTCTCCTAGTATAACTCCTTCTGTAATACCAACTCCTTCTCCTCAAGTTACTCCAAATCCAACTTCTACTTTAGAACCAAGATTTAAAGATTTGAATAAAAAAAATCCTTTATTATTAGGTATTGCAAATATATATCAAAATGTAACTAGTGGTGATTCTTTAGATTATCAAAGAGATATAAGAGATCAAAATGAGTATCTTAATGATATAAAACCATCTTTTATAACTGTTGATTTAAATCAAAAATTAGTTAATCCTTTATTTGATAATAAAGATATGAATTGGGCTTATTATGATCGTATGTTTGAAGGACTTAAAGATAATAAAGTAGAAATTGTATTTAAAATAAAATTTACTCAAATCTATACTGATAAAACAAGTCCTACTATAGCTAATTATCAATTATTTTTAGAGAAACTTTTAGAAAGATATCAAGAAAATAATAATATTTCTTTTGTTATAGGTGATAAGTTAAATGATCCTAATAGTTTTCCTTCATCTTTAAATCAAAGAGATTTTCTTAATTTATTATCTATAACTTATAATACAATAAGAAATAAAAATAAAACAGCTCCAATATATTTAGGTTCTTTTCAACAAGCAGAGATTTTATCTGGCTCTAGATATAATATGATTGATGATTTATTAGCTTTTTTTAATATGGGTGCAGATAAATATTGTGATGGTATTATTTTAGAAGTATATAATTTAGCTACAGATGTTTCTAATCCAAATAAAGCTACTCCTTTTTTTGAAACTAACTATACTCTTAGTAAAGATTATTTTGATAAAGTTCAAGAACTTTTAAAGATTAAAAATCTCACAAATAAAAAATTAATTTTGCAAACAGGTACCTTTGGTGGAGATATAATTGAAAATGTAAAACAAGAAACTCAACAACAAGCTAATGAAATATTTAAACAAATAATTTATTCTACTGCACTTGGTTTTGATAGAGTTATGTTACCAAAGTTTTTTGATTCTTCAGATAAAGACCCAAGCTTTTTATTTAAAAAATTTGGTTTAGTTAGTATAGATAATTCATCATTAGAGAAAAAAATGTCCTATTGGTCTATAAGATTTTTATTAGAAAGGTTAAAAAACACTACAGCTATTTCAAAAATAACAGATTTACCTGCTAATTATGAAGGATATGTTTTTCAAAAAGATGAGAAAACTAAAGATTATGTTATATGGAACAATGATAAAAATAAAACTAACTCATTAGATTTTGAAATAGATGCAAAGGATGCAAAAGTTTATATTTTACCAACTGATTCTGATAGAATAGGAAGTAGTGTTTCTATTTTAGCTAATGCTGCTAATAAGATAAGAATAGATTTTAATATAAACCCATTAGGTGCAAGAATTATAGAAGTGGTTAAATAATTATGAAAAAGAAAGTAATTTTATCTTTAATATCAATTTTTTATTTGAGTTGTTCAATGGATAATAAAAATACAACTCCTTCATCTTCTGTAAAACCTACAGATATAAAACCTACTTCAGTTCCTACTTCATCTGCTACAGTTCAACCTACTATTCAACCTACTTCTGTTGCTACTAGTATTCCTATACCAACACCAACTCCTATACCAACGCCAACTCCTTTTATTGCACCAGAATCTGGAACACTAGTATTGAAAGGTGGTTATTTAAAATTACCTAATACCTCTTTTTTATCAGATAAAAATATGGAGTTGCGTTTTAAAATAGCTTTAACTTCTTTACCTATTCAAGATCAATCATTTACTCTTTTTGATATATATGATGAAGGTGATGGTACTACTAATAAAAAAAGTCATTATTCTTTATCTATTGATGATAAAAAAAATCTTTTTATAAAAGGTAATTCTAAATTTAATCCTATCTTAAATTCTATAAATTATGAAATAAAAAATGGAACTTCTTATGAAGTTACATTTAAAAAAGTAGATAATAATATAACAATTCTATTTGATAATAAAGAAATATTATCATTTTCTATTTCTGATGATTTTGAAGATATTTTTGGAAAAAGAACTATTTCATTTGGTGCTGATCTTAATGGTAAAAATAGAACTTATTGTAATTTGAGTAATATTTCAGTTAATAATCTAATTGTTTATAAATTTAAAGGTAATTTAAATGATTCTGAAAAGTATAAATTAAATGCAGTAATAAGAGATGGTGATTATATTATAGATTACAAAGATAAGCCAGATGTTTTACCTACTGCACAACCTTCTATAACACCTAATCCTTCAGCTACCCCTACAGTTTTGGCTACGCCTTTACCAGAAAGAGTTACAACTAATACAGAGTCTAAAAAATTAAGAATCTCTTTGAATGTATATGATCCTAAAAACTTTGATCAATATTTAGATTGTGTTAAGAAAAAAGAGGCAGATGAAGCTGAAGTAAGAAGATTAACTAAAAATGATTTTTATAAATCTAATAAGGATTGTTTTGATGCGTCAGGTTCTTTTTCTAGCAAATGGATTGATTTTGGAAGTAATAAAGAAAATGCATCTGGAGATATAAGATTTTTGACAGAAGTTTTTCAAGATATATCTAGTGTTACTTTAGCAGGATCAGATTTAGGGCAAAGAGTTTTTGTTTCTGATATTGGAGCTAAATCTTATGATGGCATTGATAAATATTATTTAGCGAATAGAGTTGATTATGATAATAAAAATTCTGTTTTTAGCAATAGTAAATATTCTAGTAGAGTAATTCCAGAACATGTTTATGCTATAAAAACATATCAATATGGAAAAGAACCAAGATATGCTAAATTTATAGTACATGATATCATTACTAATGATTATGCTCCTTTAAAAATGTTCTCTCCAAATTTAGTATCAGTTCCAAGAATTGAAAACAATACAGCTACTACTTCAGGTCTTTCTACTACTACAAGTTATGATTATTATGTTTCTACTTATGATGGTATAGGTGAAACAACTCCTAACCTGTTAGGCTCTTTATCAGCTGGTCCTCAGAATTCTGGTAGTAAAGCTGTTATGTCTTTTGTTGTTCCTTATGGTGCTAAAGGTTATACTATATTTAGAAAAGATACTAATAATGGAAGTATCAAATATTATAAAATAGGTCCTTTTGTTTCTAAAACTGATCAAACTGTTATATTCCAAGATTTAGGTAATAAGGGTGTAGAAATAGATAATATCCCTACTTCTGATACTACAGTTAAATATGTTTTTAAACCTAAAGCAGAAAGTAAACCTATTTCTGTTGAATATTCATATAGTTTTTATGGTGAATAAAAATTTATAAAATATTTTCTAATCCATAAATATATCCTTTTATTTCTGGTAACCTTTTTATACAAAAGGTTACTCCGGGCATATAGGCTTCTCTATTAATAGTTTGATGTTTTATTACAAAAATTTGCCCTAATCCACCAAAAATAACCTCTTGAGTTGCTACAAACCCAGGTGTTCTTATACTATGTATATTTATGTTATTTATGCAACCTCCTCTTACACCAGCTATTTTTTCTTCAGACTCTGGTAAATTCTCATTAAACTTTTTATTATTTTTACTGATCATTTCAGCTGTTTTTATGGCAGTTCCAGATGGTGAATCTTTTTTCTTTTCATGGTGCATTTCTATTATTTCAACATTATCAAAGTATTTAGCTGCATTTTCTGAAAATTTCATCATTAAAACAGCTCCAATAGAAAAATTAGGTGCTATTATTGTTGTTAAATTATTTTTTTCAGTTAGTTCTTTTATTTTATCTAATTGCTTTTGAGAAAAACCAGTAGTTCCTGTTATACAGTTTATATTACGTTCTAAAGCTTTTAAAATTATATTATAAGATGGTTCTGCATTTGTTACATCTAATACTATATCAGGCTTACATTCTTCTAATAAGTTATCAAAATCATTTCTTACTAATAATCCTATTTCTTTACCTAATGTAAGTTTACCTATATCTTCTCCTAGTCCAGTTTTATTTCCTAAAACACCAACTAATTTTAAGTTTTTATCTGATAAAATAGTTTTTACTATTTCTAAACCCATTTTACCAACTGCACCAGCAACTAATATTTTTTGCATTTTATACCTTATAAATTTATAATTATGAATATTAAATTATAAAGTATATATTTTAAAATTTTTTAGCAAGTTTACCAAATTTTTTATAAAACAAAGATTCTAAAATAACAGCATTAGTATTACTTGTTAAGGCTTTATTTGGTGCACTTGTTTTTTCATAAATACCTGCATACCAGCCTTTATTTTCATCATAATTATCTTTAATTCTATCTATTAATTTTGAAGTATATTCAGTGTTATATAAATAATGTAAACCAAAAACAGCTTTGGTACTTATACTTTTAAATTCATTAACTTCTTTTCCAGAAGGTGTTATACAATTCCATTGTTTTCCTTCATTATAAATAGTATTATAAGCAAAATAGGGGCTTTGATCTAAATTATCTTCACTTACTGCTGTTAAAATTTTATCTAATTTAAAACGTTCTTCTTGAATTTTTAGAAGAATATAAGAAATATCTTTAGAATATTGATCCCAATTAAACTCTAATCCATCTAAAATATAAGGTTCATTTAAAACATAGTTTTTACCACCTAATTCTTTACTTTCTCTGCTATCTACTGATACATCTAAACCATACATATTTATTTTTTTTATATTTAAATATTTTTTTGATTCTGATAAGTCGTATCCTAAAAGTTCTAAACCTTTACTAGCATATTGTTCATAACCTAACCGACCTTCTTGAAAGGACTTTACTCCTTTATCTCCTAAAGAAAGAGCATACATCCTTCCATTTTTTATATTTAAAGAAAGATCTAATCTTGAAATTATTTTATTTATTTTAGGATAAAATTCTGGATAATTTATAGATATAATATAAAAAGGAATCATTATTCTACCTATATCCAATGAAGAAGAGCCTATACCTTTTATGGATTCTTTATTTTTATAATCAACCATTTTTAATGTTTTAGTATTATAAGATTTATTAGGTGTTTTACCTTCAAAAAGTTGTATTTTATCTAAAGAATCTAAGATTTTATTTAATTTTTCATCAAAACCTTTTTTATCTATAATATCTAATTTATAAGCTGAAACAAGTGCTAATAAATAAGATCCTGTATCCCAAAATGTTGCCGCTTCATAATTATCAACTGAATTTACTAATCCTGTTTCTTTTTGATAATTATTTTCAAAGTATTTCCAAGCTATTTTGGCATATTTTTTTTCTTCTTCTGTTAAATCTATATTAGTTTTATCAGATAATTTTTTATATTCATCGGTTAGAAATATAATTCTATTGTATTCTTTTATTTGATTTTCTTTAGTAATAGAATTACTGAAATTTTCTAATTTAGCTACAATAGCAGAAGCTGTTATTATTGCAAATACTATTATTAAATGCCCTCTTGCTTTTACTAAATTTTCTTTAAAACTCATTATGCTTCCTCTGGCTTCCAAAATGCTGAATAAACTATACCTGCCATACAAAAAATATTATTAATACCCCAAAGTGAATTAACAAAAATACCGGTTAAATTTTCTGTTTTACCTATAAAATACATAGAAAAAGAGTATATTATTCCTAAAAAAGTAAATAATATAATTAGAAACTGAGGTATTACTAATTTAAAAAAGTTGCCTTCTTGTCTGTCTTTAGGTGTCACAGGAAATTTTATTTTCTCTCCTTTTAAAACAGTCCATATTGCCATAAGATTTAGTGGGAAAAATGATAAATAACCAGCTTTACCAGGAAACGAATTTATTCCCCATGTTCCTATCATAAAAGATATTTCATTGGTAATAAAAAAAGGTAAAGCATGAATATAAAAATCATGAGCATTAGCAGATACTGGAGAAATAGCTGTAAACATATAAATTATTGGGTAAACTAAGAAAATAACATTCCAAATTCCACTAAAATAAGACCATACAGTAGCACCATACATTAATTTTTGTTTATGGCTTAAGCCTTCTCTAAAAATAGGATTATCATTTAAAGCTATATCTAAAGTTCCTCCAGCATATTTAAATCTTTGAACTGACCAACTATATAAATCTTGAGGAGATAGCATTTTAGATTCTACACTAGGGTGTAAAACAGATTTCCAATTTCTATCTGGATCAGAATGTAATACTATAGAGGTGTAAATATCTTCTGAAACGTGAAATTTATAAGGAGTATGTTCTGTATCCAAAGAAACTTCCTTAGTCATGACTTCTTCTAAGTCTTTTTTAAGTTCTTGTGGTACACTTTTTGTTTCTTTTGCTACAAACTTAGAAATTTGTTCTGAATAAGCTTTTAATGAAGCTTCCATTACAGCTTCTCTTCTATGAATAGAACCAGCTCCACAGCAAAAAGAAGCATTTGCTCCATTTCTTCTTCTCAAAATAACATCATAAAAAAGTTTTGGATCATTTACAAAAGGATCTGCTCCAATCATAATATCACCAAAAATACTCTCTATTAATAAACCAAAATAATATCCAATAAAACCAATTTTCTTTTTTAGCCAAAAACGTAATTTTTCACCTTCTGGAATATCATAAAACCATTGAGGTGTTTGAACCCATGCTACATCTGGATCTTTAAAATACCCCATAGTATTTTCTAAAATAGTAGGAAAAACTCTTGTATCTGCATCACAAATAACTATGAAATCACCAAAAGTTTTTTCCATAGCATTTCTCATATTTCCAGCTTTGAAACCTATATTATTATTTCTAGTAATATAATTAATTCCTTCTTCGTCGCAAACCTGTTTCATACTAGGACGACGACCATCGTCAAGAATATGTATTTGTAAGTCTATATTATGTGGATATTTTATATTTTTAGCATCTTTTATACTTAATCTAACTAATTCTTCTTCTTCAGAATAAGTGGCAATAAATAAATCTACTCTTACAGGTCTATTATCATCTTCTGAAGGATTATTAATACATTCACTAAAGTTTTTAGGAGGAGGTTTTATCTCATAATCATTTACACTCCATAAATTATAAATAAAAAATACTAAGCCAATAAAAGAAAAAGTTTCAGCAAAAATCAATATTATGGAAAAAATAAAATTATCATAATTTATAGAGTGATTCCATCTCCAAATAATATACCAAGAACCAAAAATTATATTGCAAGTTGCTAAGAACTGCCATATATTTTCTCTAACAATAGAGTTTTTTAATGGTTCAGGTGGTTTTCTATCTTCAAATTTTTCAAAATAAAAGGTCATATCTAATTACTTTTAAGAAATTGGGATATATATATTATAACAAAAAAATATTATTTGTGAAAATTTTATGAAAATTTATTTTATATTCTTAGAAAAAAATTAAATTTACTATTTTTTAATCTTATAGAATTCCTCGAAGCTCTGCTTCGGTGTAATGGGGGGATTCGGGGGCACAGCCCCCGTCCCCAGCCTCCTTCGGGGTTCAATACCCCGAAGGAGGTCTTAATTTTATTATTACTAAACTTACTTGAATAATTTATTTTTACACTATAATATAACTCATTAATTCTTAAGCTTATTTAAGTTCTAAATTATTAAAATATATCAGATTTATTGATATAATATATTTATTTTTTTAGAAAAAGCTATGTTTAAAAATAAATATTTAATCTTTTTTTTTATAATTTTACTTAATTATAAAAATTTTGTTTTTGCAGAAACTTCTGATTCAAAAAAATTAGAACAAAGTTTGCCTTCATTTATATTATCTACAGTCGGTTTTTCTATTTCTTCTTTAGCTATAGTTTTTTCTGTTTTTTCAAAGCCTGAAAATATTGGAATTCAAACAGAATCATTTATTTTAAAAACAGAAACAGATAAAATTATTTATAATAACCTAACAACTTTTTGGGGCATTAATTATAAGTTTTCAGAAATTTTTGAGATAACTCCATCTATTAGTTTAAATAATAATAAAATTACTTATTTATTTGATACGGGTATTAACCTAACTAACAGTAAAATTATTAATAATGAAGTAAATGGCTTAACTCCATTTATTTCAGTGGGCTTAACTACTTTTTATAATAGTAATTTTAGTTATGGTGCATATTCAAAAGTAGGCATTATTTTAAAATTAGAAAATTTTTTATATAAATTGGATAGTGGTTATAGGTTTATGCCTTCTAATGATTTAAATACAAGTACTAATAGCTTCATTTTGGGTGGTAGTATATCTTATAGATTTTAAAACTTATTCATTTATAATGAGCTTTGAATTATATTAGTTGTTGGAGTTAAACTAGGTGTGACTGTAATAGTAGGTGTAGGTGTTGGTACATAAACACTTGTTTGGGTAATTGGAAGAGATGATTTATCTATAAATCTAGTTATAAGTTCGTAGGGAGTATGTGTAATAGTTACGCTTGGAGATACTGTAGGTGTTGGTCTAGTAATTACTTTTTCACTTGGTTTTATACTAATACTTGGAGTAATACTAGGTATAGCTGCTGTCTTTTTATCTTCTTCGATAACTTTTATAAGAATAGAAAAACTTTTTGACTCTTCTTTCCCTTTTGCTGTTACTATAGAACTTCCAACATTAAGAGCTTTTATCTTTCCAAGATTATCAACTAAAACAACTTCACTTTTTTCTGAAACCCAAGTTATTTCATTATTAGAATTACTAGTACCACCATCTTTATAAGTAATATTAGGAACTAAAACTTTTTCTTCTCCAATTTTTATAGTTATTTCTTTTATTAATTCTACACTTAGATTTTTTATATATTCAGTTTCTTTTTTTTCAATAGTATTAGAATCAATTTTTTTTAATATAAAAAATATAGGATTATCTATACTACAAGATATAAATGGTATAGAGAAAATTAATGTCAATAAAAAATTTTTTTTAATCATAAACATATTGTATAAAACAATATTTACAATTAGAATTATATCAGACTTTATAATCAAAATAAAAATAAAGTAAGTTTGTACAATTTAATTTGGCAATATTTTTATTATAGTTCATAGTTCATATTGTAAAAATTAAAATTTATTTAGATATTATCAACTTAGCTTAATTATTAAATTTAAAAATATTTTATGCCCTTTTAATAAATAAGTTTTTATATATATTTTTAATTGGTAATAAAAATGATTAGTGAAAAAAAAGAAAAGAGAGATTTAACTATAGACTTTTTAAGAGGTCTAGCTATGTTTGTCCTTATAATTATACATGTAGAAATTTTTTCTTTTTATAATTTTTTAGTTTGGGAAAGAGTTGGAATTATTTCTGGTGGTGAAGGTTTTGTTATTTTATCAGGTTTAATCACAGGTATTGTTTATAAGTCTAAGCTACTTAAAGAAGGATTAAAGGAAACAACTAAAAAATTATTTACAAGAGCTTTTCAAATTTATCGAGTTAATATATTTATTATTTTAAGTATTTTATTTATTTCTTTTATAGGTTTATTTGATACTAAAAGTGTTATGACTTTTATTGATTATTCTATAAATCAAGAGTATAACTTATATGGAGATATGAATACTCCTTTTAATATAATAAAAAAGACACTACTTTTACAAGTGGGTCCACATCAAACTCAAATTTTGGGGTTATATGCTGTTCTTATGTTATTAGCTCCTTTTGCTTTATATCTTATAGCTAAAAATCTTTCTTTTTTAGTAGTAATAATATCTTTTGGATTATATTTTTTTAATCAAAAATACAATATAAATTTAACTGGTTGTCAGTTTGAAAATGCTTTTCCTCTTCTAACTTGGCAGGTTTTATTTTTTAATGGAATGGTTTTTGGTGCTAATAAAGAAATTATTTCTAAAAAATTGGATACTAATATAAAAAAGGTTATATTTTACTTAGCTTTATCCTTAGGTTTAGTTTTTTTTATTTTTGCTCAAAATAATCCAAATCCATTAGTCCCTGATTTTACAAAATTACATTTGATAGATAATAAAACTTACTATGAAATTTATAATAAATATTTTCTAAAAAATACTCTTGGTATTCTAAGATTAGTTAATTATATGGCTTTTTTAATAGTAGCTTATAATTTGATAAATAAGTTTAAAGATTCTATTTATAAATATCTTGGCTGGTTTTTTATTCCTATAGGTCAATCAACTTTATATGTTTTTATTTGCCATGTATATTTAGTAATGTTGGCTTCAAATTTTGTTAAGTTTGGATTTTATTCTACACATTTATTTTCAAACACTTTAGTTCATACAACTATATTTATTTTGTTATGGATAATGGTTAAATCTAAGTTTCTATTTGATGTTATACCTAGGTAATATTTATAATTATATTTTTTATTTAAAATATGAAAAAAATTACTTTTTACTTTTTATTTTTTACTTTTTACTTATGTCTAAATTCAACTAGCTATGCAAAGGAAGAGCAGATTTCTTTAGAAAAAATAAAAGATAAAGAAACAGAAGAAGAAATGAAAAAAAATTTTTTAAGTTCATTTGATTTACCATTAATTGATTTTTCTAAAAAAATTTCTAAAACTTGGGATGAGATAATTTTTTCAGAATTTTCAGGTGGTTTTAACTATAATTATCCTATAAAAGAATCTCAAGCTACTGAAGGAGAAGGTTTAGGTACTCAAGGAAGAATATCTAATAATCAATCACTTTCTATGGGTATTACTTTTAATCCTATAAGTTTCTATTTTTTTAATGTATCTTTTATTAAGTATCTAAACCCACAACTTCAGGCTCCTTGGAATCCAGATTTTACTTATGTTTTTGGTTATAGTGATTGGCATCCTTATACATTTGGTTTAACTTATGCAAATTATGGAGGAAATAGATTAAATCCTAAAAAGGAAAAAAATGAAGTTTTTACAGATTTTTTAGGTGGAGGTTTTAGCCTAGATTTTAAATTTTCTGTTCCAAGAGAAATAGAAAAGTTATTTATAATTCATGAATCTGGTGGGCTAGGAGGTAATATTGCTTATTCTGTTGTTCCTAAATATTTAGATTTAGCTTCTTTAGAAACTAAAAATTTCAAACAATCTCTAAGGTTATCTTTAAAATATACTATCTATGAATGGTTTTATATAAATGGAACATTTTTTTATTATCCTTTCCCAGAACAACAACAACCTTGGGATCCAGATTTTACTTATGGATTTGGTTATTTTGATTGGCATCCTTTTACTGTTTCTATTCAATATAATAATTATTCAGGTAATCGTTATCCTTGGAATAAAAAATCAGGAAGTGGTGGTTTTGAAAACGGAGGTTTTTCTATAAACTTTTCTTGGACAGGTAAAAAAGATTAAAAGCTTTTTTCTAAAATAGTTATATTTTTATTTCCTTCTCTATAGCTAATTACTTTATCCATTATTTGTTCTATTATATTTAAACCAAAACCACCTTCAGGTAAATTTTCAATATCATTTATATCAAAGTCTATAGTTTTATTTTTTTGTATATGTTCATAATTATCTCCAAAATCTTCTATTTTAAAAAAAATTGTATTATTAAGAAGTTTGAAATTTATTATTATATCTTTATTATTTTCAATATCATTTTTATAAGCATGTTCTATACAATTATTTAAATTTTCTGTTATAGCTAATTCTATATCATAGCAAAATGATTCGTTAAAATTATTATTTGATAAAATTTTATTTATTGAATTAGAAACTAACTCCACATTATCAAAACTATTTTTTATAATAAATGTTATCTCTTTAGACATTTAACTAAAACTCTTTAAAGCTTCTTCTGTATTTTTAGTAATAGAAAAAACTTTATCCATTTTTGTTCTTGTAAATGTTTGAAATACTGTGTCATTTATATTATTTAAAACTAATTTACCATTTCTTCCAATTAATTTTAAAGCTGATACTAAAGCACCCAAACCACTACTATCTATAAAAGTAATATTTGTAAAATCTATTACTACATTATATTTTTTTTCATTTACAAAATTTGTTATAGTATCTCTAAAACTAACAGCTTCTTTAGCATCTAATCTTTTTTCATCTAATTTTACTATAAAAATATCATTTATCTCTTCTGTGCTAAATTTCATTTTTTAATCGCCTTATAGTGATATATAATTATTTTAATTATAATATAAGAGACTATTTATTTGGAATAATTAAATGAAAATACTTATAGTAGATGATGAATTTCATATAAGAAAAATAACTTCGACCATATTAAAAAAATCTGGTTATGAGGTTATTGAAGCTGAAAGTGGTGCAGAAGCTATTGATAAATTATTAAATAATCCAGAAATTAATTTTATAATTACAGATTGGGTTATGCCTAACATAAATGGTTTGGAGTTGTGTAAAAAAATCAGAGCTATTTTTAATGAAAGGTATATTTATATAATATTATTAACAGCTAAAAATGAAAAAGAAGAATTAGTTCAAGGTATGGAAGCTGGTTCAGATGATTTTATTGTTAAACCTTTTAATGTAGAAGAGTTAAGGGTTAGGGTTCGTGCAGGAGAAAGAATTTTAAAATTAGAAGAAGAATTAATAGAAAGAAATAAAAAAATAGAAATTGCTTATGAACAAATAAGTACAGATTTAAAATATGCTCATAAATTACAAACTTCATTACTACCAAATAAATCAAATAATTTATCATTTAATAAAAATAATTTTAAAATAAATAATGTTTTTTTTGATTGGCTTTATATCCCCTCTTCATTTTTATCTGGGGATACTTTTAATATCTTCAAAATAGATGATGAACATATAGCTTTTTATCATTTAGATGTTTCTGGACATGGTATCCCATCTTCTGTGTTATCAGCTAGCTTAAATAGGTTATTACTACCATCACAAAATAGTTTTATAAAAAAATCTATTGAAAATCCGCCTTTTTATAAAATAGAAAGTATTTCTAAACTATTAGAAAACTTAAATAATTATTTTTTAGAGAATAATGAAGATGGTAATTATTTTACTATTGCTTACTTTATGGTTAATGTAAAAACGGGTAAAACAAATTATTCTATTGCAGGGCATACAAAACCAATAATTTTAAGATCTGAAGGTAAAATAGAAGTTTTAGAAGATAATGGTTATCCTATAGGTTTAATAGAAGATGCAGTTTATACTGAACATGAGGTTTATTTGAATAGTAATGATAAAGTGTTTTTATATTCTGATGGTATAACCGAGTGTCAAAATTCTTTAGAAGAGATGTTTTCTGAACATAGATTATTAAATATTTTAAGTAGTACACAAAATAATAATTTAAAATCCAGTATTAATACTTTAAAAAACAATATTTTAAATTGGAATGGTAGTGAAAGCTTTTCAGATGATATAAGTGCTTTAGCTGTTTCTTTTTAGATACAATGTTATTTTTATAATTTATTTAAGAAGTTTATTAATAAACTAATCTATAAAAGATTTACCTAATTTTTTATATAAGATACTTTCTAAAATAACAGCATTAGTATTTATGTTAGTAGATTTATTTATTTCATCGGTTTTTTCATAAATACCACTATAGAAACCAAAATTATTAAAGTTATTTTTTATTTTATCTTTCAATTTATTACTATAATCATCATTAAAAATAGAATAAAAAGCAATAGAAGCTTTAGTACTAAGTGTTTTTAAATCAGGGTATTCTTTACCAGATGGACTAGTGCAAACCCAAGCTTTATTATTAAAGTAAAATGAATTATATATAAACCATGGGAATTTATCTAAAGAATCTTCACTTATTGCTGTTAGCTTATTATATTTTTCAAACCTTTTTTTTTGTAAAAGATAAAGCTGATTTAGCATATAATCAAAATTATTATCAACTTTACCCAATTCTATTTTTGCCAAAAAGAATGGTTCACTAGTTAAATAAGCTAAATTTCTATTATCTACAGATATTTCTATATCCCATATTTTTACTTTTTTAGTTTTATCATAATCTAAAGCGTTTGGTATAGATATATTCCATTTATAAAAACCAGATGCTGAATATTGCTCATATCCCAATCTTCCTTCTTGCCTAAGTGTTTCTTTATTTTCTAAAATTAAGCCATGCATCTTATTATCTTTAGTTAATCTTTTAAAATTCCAAGAGTTAAAAATTTTTTTAATTTTTTCTTTGTGTTGAGGATACCAATTCTCAGTTATTTTTAACCAGATTAAAAGACGTCCTATATCTAATGCAGACCAGCCATCACCAGTTTTTGATATAACACCTCCAGAAGTCATATTTCCTGATGAGGTATTATATTCTCTATTAGGTAGTTCATTATTATATTTTTTAATTTTATCTAAAGCATTTAATACACCATTTAGATAAAAATCAGCTTTTTGTTTATCAATTATATTTAATTTATGAGCTGATATTATACCCGCCAAAGAGCTTCCTACATCCCACATAGTTGTTTTATCATAGTATAAAGCTGAATCAAAAAATCCAGTTTTTTCTTTATAGCTTTTCTCGAAATATTTCCAAGCTGTTTTTGCTATTAATAAATCTTCTTTTGTAATATTTTTAGAGCTTATTAATTCTTTGTTGTTTAAATTATTTTCAATTAATATTAGTTCAGCTTTTTTTTTATCAGCTTCTTTTTTTTGTAATTCTAATAATTTTTTTTCTTCTTCCTTTTTTATTTTTTCAAGCTTAATTTCTTCTTCTTTTTTAATTTTTTCTAATTTCTCTTCTTCTTTCTTTTTTTCAAAATTAATTAAATAATCAAATATATTTTCATTATAATTATCTGACAAAATAATTTTTTTAATTAGATCTAATTTCTCTTGTATAAATATTTTATTTTTTCCAATTTTAGTTAAGCCTAAAAAAGATAAAAAATTTATTTTTTTATTTATTTCATAAAATAATTCTTGTTCTTCTAAATTATCAAAAATATTGTTTTCTAAAATATCTTTTTTTAAGTTAATAAGTATATTTCTTTGTCTTTCCCAACTTGTATTAGTTTTTATATAACCTATATTTAGAGTTTTCCAAAATTCTAGAACTATTTCATCTTCTTCTTTTTCTAAAATAATATTAGCTAAGCTAAACCAAAAAAGAGCTTTATCTATACTTTTATTATTAACTTTAGCTAATTTTAATTTATTTATTCCTTTTATTATTAAACTATCTACTAAAATATAATTTTCTTTTTTTTCATCATTTTTATTCTTATTGAATACCTCGGACTTAAGTCCGAGTGTAGAAGGGGGTTCGGGGGCAACGCTCCCGTCCCCACTTCGTGAGGGGGTTAATACCCCGTACGAAGAATCTATTTTATTTTCAATAATTATAGTATTTTCTTTTTTATCTGAGTTAGCATTAGAAAGTAGGTTATAATTTACTAAAATAAAACAAGCTAGTACTTTTGATATTAAAGCTATTTTATTTTTTATCATATATTTAACCTCTTTTATTTAAAACAAGCTTTTGAATAAGATTTAAAATCATCTTTTAAAGCATTTTCATAGTAACCAACTTTATTGTTATTTTGGTATATTTTCCCAAATTTTTTATATAAAAATGCTTCTAAAATTAAACTATTGGTTTCTAATGAAATAGTTTTTTCTATAGAGGCCGTTTTCTCATATCTACCTTCATACCAACCTTTTTGTGGATCATACATACTAGAAATTATTTCTAAGATTTTTTTTGTATAATCTGTTTTCCATAAACTCCATAAACCAAAACTAGCTTTAGTTGAAACTAATGAGTAATTACTATAAAAATCACCCTTAAAACTTATTATATTCCAATTATATCCTTCTGCAAAAATAGTGTCATACAAATAAAAAGGCTCTTTATTAATAATAAAGTTATCTTTGGCTGTTAATATATTTTCCTTTAAATATCTATTTTCTTGTATTTTATATATATTTTGAGCTATTTCAAAAAGTTTCATATCTGTATGAATACTATCAAGTGTATTATTATCTACTATTTTATCCCAATTAAATTCTAAACCTTCTAATATAAAAGGGTAAGAATAAACTGCATCAATATTATTAGAGTTTTTTATATTAAAAATCTCATGAAAAATTTCAAAATCATTAATTTTTATTTTAGTTAAATCCTTATATTCATAATTATCTTTTATATTTATTCCCCATAATAAAAAACCTTTTTTAGAATAATTTTCTATATAAAAACCATCATTATAAAATTTAGAGTATTTATCCTTTTTTCTAAAATTTTCTATTAACTCACATAAATCCCATCTTAAAACAGCTTTATCTACATATTCTGAATAAATAGGATAATTATTTTTCAAAATTTTAAGCCAAATTAATAAACGTCCTATATCAGAAAAAGAAAATCCTGTTTCTCCTAATTTATATTCTTTATTTAACATTTTTCCATTAGTATTATAAAATTTATTAGGTAAATTATTTTTATACAAGGGCATAGTATTTAAAAAATACAAGAACTTACTTATTCTTTCATCAAACTGATTTTTATTAATTAATTCTAGTTTATTAGCTGATATTAAAGCTGACAAATAGGATGATATATCCCAAGATGAAAATCTATTTTCTTTATCTACAAAAGCAGGTATTCCAGATTCTGAATTATTGTTCTCAAAATATTTCCAAGCTATTTTTACTATATCAGTTTCTTCTTTTGTTAATTCACCATGTTGTCCTTGTCTTAGAATAAAAGAGTTATTAAATGAATCAGATATTTCTAAAATACTTTTTAATAAAAGACCACAACTAGAAAATATAGTTAAAATTAGAGAAAAAATAAATAATATAATAATTTTTTTCATAATTTACTTTTCAGGTAAGCATTTATCTTTTAATGGTGAAAACTTATCTTTTAAATATTTTTCCCAAACGCCTTCATTATTAGAAAATTTTAGTAATTTACCTTTTACTTTGTATAAAAGAGCTTCTAACATAATTCCATTATTATTAGATGTAAATGTATTTATATATCCAGAACCATTTTCATAAATCCCTTCATAATAACCACTTGAAGGGTCATACATATCGGCTATTTTATCAAATATTAAATCAGTATATTCAGTATCCCATAAAACCCATAATCCTAAAGCTGCTTTTAGTGATACCGCTGCAAATTGAGGTACATATTTACCTTCATCAGTAATTGTATTCCAAGCATATCCGTCTGTAAAAATAGTGTCATAAACAAAATAAGGTGCCGAATCAAGTTGATGCTCTGATCTTGCTGTTATTATGCCAGTTTGTTTAAATCTTTCTTCTTGTACTTTATAAATCTTTTGTGCATTTTCATAAATAAATTTATCACTATGATATTTATCTTTTTCTTCTTTATCATTTGCTGTATCCCAATTTAGCTCTAAAGCATCTAAAATATAGCTTTCAGATACTACATAATTATGAGCATAAAAATATCTAGGATCTCTTGTATCATAAGGAATATCAATATTATATATTGATATATAATCAAAGGGTTCTGGTTTTAGAGCTTTTTCTGGATTAAAACCCCAAAGCTCAAACCCTTTAGCTGCATACTCTTCATAGCCTAATCTTCCTTCTTGATTATAAATAACTTTATCTTTTTGTAATGCAGTACCAAACATTGTTCCTTCTTTATCTAAAACATTACAAAAATTCCATTTTAAAACAAAAAAGTCTATAGCATTAGCATGTTCTGGATATCTTTCTTTTATTATCTTAAGCCATATTAAAAGCCTACCCAAATCAATTGCAGAATATCCTATTTCCCCTGGTTTATTAGTATAGTTTACTTTTGCTGAAGTTTTTGTATGATAAACTTTATTAGGTAATTCACCTCTAAAAAATTCTAATTTATTAAAAGTTCTTAGTAGTTTTGATACTCTATTATCAAAATCATTTTTGTTTATTATATTTAATTCATATACAGAGACTAACGCCGCCATATAAGAAGCTATATCCCACATAGTTGTAGATGGGTAATTGTTAACTGCATTTACTAACCCAGTTTCAGGTTGATAATTATTCTCAAAATATTTCCATGCAATTTTGGCTATATGTTTTTCTTTTTCTGTTAATTCACCATTTCTACCAAAATGTTCTTTAGTAGTATTGTTATTATCAAAATTTTTAGCCAATGAAATTTTATAACTTGTTGAGTATGCTGATAAATTAATTGAAATAGTAAAAAAGCTTAATAAGGTTAATAATATTTTTTTTTTCATTTTATACTACAAGGTCTAAATATAAAAACATTATAAAACATTTTTTTATTTAAAAAAATAACTAATGGGCAAATAAAAACGTATTAACGAAGATTCATTTTTATTTTTATTCCGTTTTTAGGTCTTAAAGTTATTAAATGATTTAGCTCTATATTCTGATTTGGTATAAGATTTAATTTCCATTTTTGCAAAATTACAGCTAGTATTAAAACTCCTTCTGTCCAAGCAAATTGTTCTCCTATACAAACTCTAGCTCCACCTCCAAAGGGAAAATAAGCAAACTTAGGTATACTATTTTTAAAATCTTCTGTCCATCTTTCTGGTATAAAATCTTCTGGCTTTTCATAATAACGACTATCTCGATGCATTAAAAATTGACTCATTAAGCAAATAGTTTTGGCTGGTATATCATAATCTTTTAAGTTGATATCAACTAAAGGTCTTCTGGCTATAATCCAAGCAGGCGGATATATTCTCATTGATTCTGTTAATACTTTTCTTAAGTAAGGAAGTTTATTTACATCTTCTGGAGTAATTTTGTTATTACCAATATTATTTTTTATTTCTTCAAAAACTTTTTCTTCTTTATCTGGGTTTAAACCTAAAAGATATAAAGTCCAACTTATAGCATTTGCTGTTGTTTCGTGCCCTGCTAAAAATAATGTCATAGTTTCATCTCTTATCTGAATACTATTCATTTTATGCCCTTCATCTCTTGCACTAATCATAGTTGATAAAAGATCTAATCTTTCTTCTGCTTTTCCTTCTCTTTCTTTTATCATTTGACTTATGGTTTCATCTAAAAATTTTTTAGCTTCTAAAAATTTTAGGTTTCTTCTAGTTGGAAGTTTTTTAGTCAAAGCTGCTAAGGGGTTATTAACATCTAAAGCTCTTTCTAAAAAAACATTTAGTGCTGCCTCTATTTTACTCAAATCATAATTCATATCTGTATCAAATAAAGTTCTACATACTATTTTTAGCGTTAGTTCCATCATCTCTTCATTTATAGTTACTTCTTTATTATCTGTCCAATTTTCTATAAAATTGTAAGCATAATCAATCATAATTTGAGAATACATAGTAATTTTTTTCTGATGAAAGGCTGGTTGTAATAATCTTCTTTGTCTAAGATGCTCTTGAGGGTTATTATTAGTTAAAAGCCCCTCGCCTAAAATATCTTTGGCTGCTTCTAAAACTCGTCCTTTTATACAAACATTATTATAATTAACAAGAAGTTCTTTTATCATTTCAGGTTCTTGAATATACATAATTCTATTTTTACCAATTTCGAAAGTAAAAACAGTGCCATATTTTTTTAAGTTTTTTTCTAGAAAATTTGTAGTACTTTTTCTTATATTTACAAGATTTACCAACCCTAAAAGTTTTTTACTTGGTCCATTTGGTAATCTTAACTTTTTTTCATTAGCCATTTTTCTAACCTAAAAATGTGTGAAAGAATTATCTTTTAATTCAATTATATTATTATCACATATTTCTAGAATTTTTTTATGCTTATTAGTAAATTTTCCTATTATTGGTAATTCAAAATTAAATTTTTCTAAGTATAAACTTTTTAAATTATAAAAATCATTTTCACTCATAGCCATAATTAGCTCATAATCTTCACCTCCAAAAATAATAAACTCAAAAGGGTTTAAATTATTTTTAGTGCAATATTCTTTTAGTTCTTTAGAAATTAAATTATTATTTTTATTTAGTTCAAAGCCTAATTTATTTTGTTCGCACATTATTTTTATAGAAGTATATAAACTATCACTAGCATCAAGCATTGATAATGTTTTTATTTTATTTGCTAAAAATAGTCCTTCTTCTACTTTGGGAATAGGTTTATAATGTTTTTCTATAAAAAAAGATTCTTTAGTTCCAATATCAATATTATTTAAGATAAAATATAAACCTAAAGCTGATAAGCCTAAGTACCCTGTATTGGTTAAAATATAATCTTCTTTTACTTTATTTCTATAAATAGGTTTTTTAGCATTTCCTGTTAAAGCAATATTGATTACTAAATCACTTTTAGAAGAAACCGTATCACCACCTATAATATTAACATTGTAAGTATTTGCACAATCTGATAGACCATTATAAAAATCTTCTAACCAACTGTAAGTAATTTTTCTATTTATAGCTAAAGATAGTAAAGCAAAATCAGGAATACCACCCATACTAGCTATATCACTAATATTTACTGCTAAAGCTTTCCATCCTAATTTATAGGCAGGTATTTTTTCTAAAATAAAATGCGTTTTATCAATTAACATATCAGAAGTAAAAAGTTGATATTTACCAGATGCTTTATAAACTGCGGTATCATCCCCAATACTTTTAATTAAATTATTTTTATTATTTTTGAAATATTTTTGTGCTAGAGAAATTATTTTTTTTTCATTCATAATGTAATTAATATTAAATTGTAGTTTTAGTTAATATTTAATTTGAAATTTAGTTTTGTAAAATTGAAATAAAATTTTTTATAGTTGATGTCCAAAAATCGCTAAAGCACTGCTTTGCCCTTACTAAAATAAATGGGTTTTACACCAATATTTTTTGTAAAAAACGGCTTTTGTGACACCCTCTATAAAATGTTTAAAATTTAGCTTTTATATAACTTTCTAATTTTAAAGTGTCTTTAGTAAAGTTTCTGATACCTTCAGATAGTTTTTCTGTTGCCATTTGATCTTCATTTAATAACCATCTGAATGTTTTTTCATCTATAGCTATTTTTTCATCTTTACAATTAGAAAGAGCAAAATCATTATTTAAAAATACAGTTAGCTCTTTATCTTCATTTTTTAATTCTTCTAAAAATTGAGGGCTTATTGTTAATAAATCGCATCCACATAAAGCTTTAATTTCACCTGCATTTCTAAAGCTAGCTCCCATTACCAAAGTTTTATAACCATATTTTTTATAATAAGCATAAATTCTTCTTACAGATTTAACACCAGGATCTTCTTCTGATGGGTAAGAATCTTTATTTTCAGCTTTTTTATACCAATCTAAAATTCTACCTACAAAAGGAGAAATTAAAAATACTCCAGCCTCAGCACATGCTACAGCTTGACCAAAACCAAAAAGTAATGTCATATTACAATGAATACCTTCTTTTTCTAATAATTGTCCAGCTTTTATTCCTTCCCAAGTTGAAGCTAACTTTATTAAAATTCTATCTTTGCTAATACCTGCTTCTTCATAAAGGGCTATAATTTCTTTAGCTTTTTTTACAGACGCTTCTGTATCAAAAGATAATCTTGCATCTACTTCTGTAGAAACAAATCTAGGTACTATTTTTAAAATTTCAGATCCAAAATTAACTATTAGTTTATCTAAAGACTTACTCAATTTTTCAGCATCATCTTTTCCATGATTTTTACCATAGTTAATAGCATCTTCAACTAAATGTTGATATTGTGGCATTTGTGCTGCTGCATATATTAAAGATGGGTTTGTTGTTGCATCAGTTGGGGTATATTTTTTTATAGAATCAATATCTCCTGTATCTGCTACTACTGTTGTAACATTTTTAAGACTCTCTAAAGCGTTCATTCTTTTATCCTCCCTATATTATTTCATATTAAACTTAAGCATTATAGCATCTTTATTAGGTAACAGTTATGTTTAAAGTTATTTTTTTATAATTAGAAACGCTATTTTATTCCTCTTCTTGATAGTAAAGTAGGGAAAGTTAGTAAAAATATTTTTAAATCCATTAAAATAGTTAAATTTTGAATATAAAATAAATCATAATTTAATTTAACATCAATAGGTAAGTCATCTCTTCCATTTATTTGAGCCCATCCAGACATACCAGGTTTAACTTGGAATACTTTTTTTTGTTCATTTGTATAGGTTTTTACTATAGAAGGAACTTCTGGACGAGGTCCAATTAGGCTCATTTCTCCTATTATTATGTTAATTAATTGAGGAAACTCATCTATACTAGATTTTCTCAAAAAATTACCTAATTTAGTTATTCTAGGGTCATTTTCTTGTGTTAAAACAGGTCCAATTTTATCTGCATTAACAACCATAGTTCTAAATTTGTAAATAAGAAATATTTTTTCATTTTTACCAACTCTTTCTTGTTTGAAAAAAACAGGTCCAGGATCAAATATTTTAATTAAAATAGCTACTAATAAAAATAAGGGAGAAAGTAAAATTATGGCTATAAGTGCAAAAATAGTGTCAAATATACTTTTAAAATATTCTTTATACATTGGGCTTATGTTTTTCTGGCAATAATTCTAATACTTTTTGGTAATAAACATTTCTAACATAATCTATTTTTTCTTCTTCAGATAATTCATTTTTTGGTAAATACTCTTCTGGTCTAACTAATTTACCAATTTTTACTATCATAGGTTGTCTTAATCTTAATTTTTTACCTTTTCCCCACGCATTATCACTATTAATAATAGCTACAGGTAAAAAAGCTACATTAGTATTTAATAATACTCTAGATGCACCTGATTTAAAATTCATAAGCTTTCCATCAGAACTTCTACCTCCTTCTGGAAATATAGTTAGCAACCACCCTGTTTCGAGCGCATATTTTGTATTATTCAAATAACTTTGATCTCCACTTTTTCTTTTAATAGGAAAAGCTCCACTAAAATGAATTAGGGTTTTTAAAATAGGAATTTTAAAAAGTTCTGCTTTTGCCATATAAGCAATAGGTCTTTTTATTGTTATACCAATTAATGGAGGATCTATATTACTACAATGGTTAGCTAAAATAATAAAAGGTTCTGTATAAGAAACATTTTCTTCTCCTTCTACTTTAACACCCCAAATAATTTGATATAAAAACCAAACAAAAGTTCTTTGAAGTACATAGTATAATCTATAGAATTTTACTGATATTACTTTGTTGTATTTATCTACTGAAGCCATTTTTGTCCTTAAAATAGCGAATAGTTAATCATGAATCGTTAAACGAATAACTATTCAAATACTAAGTCTATATTGTTTTCTCATTCTTTACGATTCATCTAGTTTTTTTTATAAATTATTTCTAGACCAAAAAGAGAGCATCTTTTAGGATGCCCTCTTTTGAAAAAATAGGAGAAAAAACAAAAATTATCTTTTTGAGAATTGAAATTTCTTTCTTGCTCTTTTTTGACCAGGTTTCTTTCTTTCTTTTTCTCTTGAATCTCTTGTTAAGTATCCAAGTGATTTTAAAGCAGATCTATATTCATCATTAACTTCTAATAATGCTCTAGAAATACCATGTCTGATTGCTCCGACTTGGCTAGAAACTCCGCCACCTCTAACATTAACAAAAACATCAATTTTACCAGCTTCTTTAACTGCTTCTAAAGGAGCTACTAACATTTTGTTTAATGTTCTTCTATTTCCAACATATTGTTCTGTTGTTTTTTCGTTGATAACAATTTTACCGCTACCAGCTCTTAATCTTACTCTTGCAACAGCAGTTTTTCTTCTTCCAGTTCCCCAGTAGTATGACTTATTATCCATTTAATAATTCTCCTTCAGATGATAAAGTAAGTGTTCTTGGTTTTTGAGCTACATGTGGGTGGTTAGGAGAAGCATAAACATTGAGTTTTCTGTATAAATCATCACCTAATCTAGTATGAGGTAACATTCCTCTTACAGCTTTTTCAAGAGCTCTAGTAGGATGCTTGTGCATCATTTTTTCTAGTGTAATTTGTTTGTGTCCACCTGGATATCCAGAATGCCAGTGATACACTTTTTTCTTTAATTTTTGACCTGTTACAACGATTTTATCTGCGTTAGTAACAACTACAAAATCTCCACAATCAAAATGTGGTGTATAGGTAGGCTTGTGCTTACCTCTTAATAAATCAGCTATAGCAGACGCCAATCTTCCGAGTGTTTTTCCTTCTGCATCTACATGAATCCACTCTCTATTAGCTGTCTCAGCCGTAGGCATAAAAGTCTTCATAAAAAATCACCTTATATTTAAAAAATCTAATTCTAAAGTTAAATTTAGGTTTAAGTTAGCTTAAATATTATCGTATAAAAATATTCATTAGTCAAGAATATTATAAACAACATGAAAAAAATTAATATAAATTCTTAATTCTTTTACATTTGATATATTATATAGGATTAAAAAATAGTTGTTTTTAAACTACTTACTAATCCTAATAAAATTTAGCCTAAAGCATCTTTTAGATCAAAAAGGTCTTTAAATAAAGAAGCTTGAGATTCATTGGCTCTTTTTTCCTCTTCTTCTGCTTTCATAGCATCTTTTAAAAGATCTATTATTGTTTTATTTCTTTTAAACTCTGCTAAATCTAAAGCTGTTTGACCTTCTTTATTTTTTAAATGTAAATTAGCTTTTCTATCTATTAGTATTTTTACTATTTTATCTAAACCTTTAGAGGCTCCATGCATTAAAGGTGTCATACCTTCATTATCTTGAGCATTCATATCAGCTCCATTATATAAAAGATAAGTAAACGTATCACCATGTCCTCCTGTTGCTGCATAGATTAAAGGTGTCCATCCTCTTGTATCTCTTGCATTAATATCAGCTCTTCTAGACATTAAAAACCTTGTTGTTTCAATTTTACCCGTAATTACAGCTTTCATTAAAACAGTTTGCCCTTGTTCATAAAGTTCATCAACTCTGGCACCCTTATTTACAAGCATTTCTACTATTGCTGGGTATCCCATTGCAACAGCAACTCTTAAAGGTGTTAAGCCTTCCTCTACAATATTAGGATCCACTCCTTTATCTAAAGCACTTTGAACATCAAATACCTTGCCTGCCTTCACTAAAGAAACAAGCGAACTACCAAAAACGGCCATAAATCCTCACTACCTTATTAACAATAACAATAATTAACAAAAATTATACAATAAAAATTAATTAAAAAGAAATGATTTATATCATTAATAATTTGAAATGTATTTTTATAAAAAAATAGACTCCATTTTATATTTAATGGAATCTAAAATTTAAATTTTTAAAATAAAATTTTTATTGAACTGCTAATGGAATAACATCACCGCCACAATATCCGTTAGGACATGGATAAGGGTAACTTGTAGAGGTATATTTTATTATTCTATTCATAGATAAAACTTTTCCTGTTTTTGCATCAATTCTAGCAGAACCACCAGAATAAGAAATAGTTTTAAAAGGAGTTGGTTTTGTAAAAACAGGTTTTGCTGGATCTTGTGTTACAGGTTGAGCTGTTTCTGTTTTTTCATATTCTGTTTGAAAGTAAACATTTACACTCCAAATTAATCCTTCTTTTTCTTGTTGTAAATAAAAACTCCAAGTTCCATTTTTAGGAATAGTATATAAGAGTTCAGAGTTTGGTGATTTATAATAATTAGCATTTTCTGGTTCATAATTTTTATCAGCTACTTTTTCTTTATAAATTTCTATAGCTTTTGTGCTATCTATTTTTACACTTTCTGCTGATAAGTCTTTTAAACTCCATTTTTGTCTAGATACATAAGTATCTTTTTCCCCAATATAAAAGCTATAAACTTCTTTTTTTGAATTTGAAGCAAAAGTGAAATTCCATTTGAACTGATCATACATACCATCTTTTATAGGCGTTATATTTTTATTATTACCTTTTTCATCGGTAGTTCCTGAAGAACTTGTTAATCTAACGTCTGTTGCCCATTCTTTTATAACTGGTTTTACAATTTTATTATAAGCATCTATATAAGAACCTGAGAACCCTTGAGTTATTCCTTCTTCATAATCTGTCATTACATATTCTTCAAAAGGATTACTACTAATAAAAGGTCTTGCTATACCTATAGATTTTGATAAAGCACCAGCTCTTTCACTTATAGCTGCATCAGTTGCAGGAGCCATTGCAGGAGCTGCTACTGATGGATTTGTTCCACCTGAAGTTGCAACTGAAGGTGTTCCTGATGTATTACCATTACTTTTATTCATATTTTCAAGTGGTTTATTAGGATCTGCTTTTTGGAATTTTATACCATTTATTTCAGAGCTTTTAAAAGTTTCTTCATTTGAAATACTAGATGTCTTATTGCTATTTAAATCTATATTATTTAATTTAGAAATACTTTCATTGCTACAAGCACTCATAAAAAAACTTACTACTACTAAGCTTAAAAATTTCTTTTTCATAAAAAAAATACCTTTTTTTATTTACTATATACTATATAAATAATACTATATTTTTTTACTAAAAAGTAATAAATTTAAATATTTAATACAAAAAAAATATTTTCTTTATATTTTATTTAAAGTAATTTTTTATATACTAATAAACTTAAACAAGTTTATTAGTATTTATATTTAAAATTATTATAAAAACACACTAGATTCAGTATGCTACTACGGAATCTAGTGTGTTTTTCTTATTTTAAACTTATAAAAAGTTACTTATAGTCATCCTCAAGTCATGCTGAACTTGATTCAGTAGCTAAGCAACTTTTACAGTTAATTTTATATTATATTTTTTATAAACTTAATGATTTTATATCAGGCTTAGCAGGTGTATTTAATGTCGAAACAACCTTACTCCAATCTATTTCGTAAGTATCAGAATTGTTTGGTCCAGAACCACCCATTTTATCTATAGATGTACCTTTTGCTGCTAAATCAGCTTTTAATGTTGTAAGATCAATAGCATAATACATATTTGTTTTATCATTATGATAAACTACAATAGGCTTATAATTTTTAGCACTAGCTAGTTTTATTAAGTTATCAAAATCAGATTTTCCTTTATCTCCTTCATCTGTAAAAAGTAAAATATTTTCTTGTGTAGCTGCTTTAGGTAAATTAGCATCTCTTAGAGCTAAGTATCCTGCTCTTATCGAAGATTCAGTTCCTCCTTTTGCTTTTGCCCCATATTTTGTAGACATATCACCAAGAAGTGTTTTTGTTGTATTTGCATCTGTTGTATTAACTTTTACCCCTTCTGAAATAACCCCAGCTTTTGAAGATACCCATTCCATATCTGAACCACCATTTCCTGTATCTCCAAAACGACCAATTTTATAGGTATTATTAGGATCAATAATTTGTCCTACTGTTCTAGATAAATCTTTCATTTCTCCAGACATAGAGCCACTTGTATCCATAAGTATTACAGGGTTACCTTTTAATAAAGTAGGAGTATCTAACATTGCACTTAAAGATCTAACTTGTAAGGTTGTAGCAAATCCATATCTACCATCTAGTTTTAAATTATTAGCTCCACTTATATTATCGCCTGTTTTTCCAGTCATAGATTTTAATAAACCTTGTAATTCATCTACTTTTACTTTTCCAGATGTATTTTGACCATTATGAACATAACTTAATAACTCTCTTGCATTTTCAGGAGTTACACTTGTATTACCACTATTACCAGGTAAACCTTGGAGTGCTTTTACAAATTTATCAACTGTGGCATCTGAAATTGAGCCATCAGCTTCTTTAGGGAATTTATCTATTATTGATTTATTGTATCTAGTAAAATCATTTTTTATAAGATCTTGCATTTGTGTTGCACCAACTCCTTCTGGAGTAGGTTCTAATTTTGTAGAATATTTTCCTGTGTTTGAGTCAAGTGTTGATTTATCAGTAACAACACTAAAGCCTTTAATAGCTCCTGTTTTTTCATCATAAGAAATAAAATTTTCGCTATTTTCACTTAACGATTTGAATTGAGGATCTTTACCATCATTAGCATCTCTTGTTGCAGCTCTTTCATTGTTAGTTACTGTTACATTTGTAGCAGAAGTAGAAAGATTAGATGATGATTTTAAACTAGCAGCAGGAGTAAATTTTAAACTTGATAATGTAAAACCTTCTTTTATTTGTCCCAAAAGGTCTTCAACGGCTTGTTTATTTTTAGGATCATTAAGATCTATTTTCTCTGTAATTGTTTTTCCATTAACGGTATGAGAAAGAAAAATTTGATTTGTTTTAGAAGTTCCAGCTGTTTCAACTGCTCCAGCTAAATCTTTTTTTAAAGTCGTTAAACTAGTATTATCTAGATTTACCGCTCTATCTTTTGTATAATTTTTGTTAGCATCTGCTACATAAGCATTTGTATTTACTGTTGAACTGTTGAAAGAAATTCCACTCATTTTTTACTTCCTTTTAATTTTACTAATTGTATCTAAACTAAATTCATTTTTTTTCTTAAATTCAGGTAAACCCAAGTTTTTTTTAGGTAATACTTCTTTAGGGCTATTTATTTTAGTGGGTTTATTTAGTAATTTATTTAGTTCATCTAACATCTCATTAACTATTTGGTTAGAAGGTTGTAGTTGGTGTGCCTTATTTAATAATCCTATTGCTAATTCTATATTCCCAGATGATTGAGAAATATATGCAATTCCAATATAAGGTTGTATTAGATTAGGTTCTTCTATTGCAGCTTCTTGATATAGTTTTAAAGCTTTTTTTATTTCTTCTAAATCAGGTTCAGCTAATTTCTGATTTTTCATGATAAAAAGGTCTGCTTTATTACACTTATCAATAGCAGCTTGATTTAGTTTATCAGAAGATATTCTTCTGGCTCTAGTTAATATTGGTTTACACATGTTAAAACCATAGTATAAAAAATAAATAGGTTAAAAAAACACTTTTTCATAACAATTATAAATATAGATCTATTTAAAACTAATAATTGATATATTTAACACAAAAAAAATATTTATTTTACAATTGCTTTAAAATATAATAAGGCTAAAAAAATATTTATTTGTAATTATTAGGTAAATAAAATTATTATGTTAAATAAATAGTTAAAAGTTAGAAGTTGTAACTTATAAAAAGTTATTTTGAAAAAGAATTAAGTATTATTTATCTTTTTTTAGGCATCTTATCTCTTTTTACTTTTTGGAGGTTTAAAATATGGGAAAATCTAAAGTATTAATTTCTTTTGTTACTACTATGTTGTTTTTATCTTGTTCTAATAACAAAAATATAGCAAATAATCCTACAACACAAAATTTAAATATAAATGAAAATATAAAAACAAATACACTTATCAATACAACAGCTAATAATACTAATTCTATATCTCAGATAGATAATACTAATCAATCTCAACCAGTTACTAATGTTCAAGCTGTTGTTCCTAAAGTTGAAATTGTAGATACTAGTAATGTTATTTCAACTATTGTTAATTCAGATGTTAAGCCTGAACTTACTCAAGAGGTTTCAAGTGGTAATGATTTTAATACTGAGGAAATAAAAGATTCATTGGTAAATTATCATGATTTAGATAATATTTTTTCTCAAAGTGAAGGTATATCTTTAGATACAACAGATAATAACACAAGTACTTTTAGTACTAAATCTTTAGATTTGAGAAAAAGAGCAGATGATGGTGATTCTTTTGAAAATAAAATAATAAAAGCAAATATTAATAATAATGATAAAAAACAATATTTTTCTGAAAGTATAAAAAATTCTAGACAGGAGTTAGTTGAGCTAAAAAAATACGATAAAAAAGAGCAAGATTTTCAATTAAAAAATAAAGAAAAATTGCAAGATAATTCTAAAGCTAATTATATTTTTAATACTAGAAAAGAAAAAGTTAATTGCAGTAAGCAAGTTTCTTATAAAGGTGATGATGGTAATTTAGTTAAAAAGAATGAAATAGAATTTAAAAGAGATAATAATTCTAAAGTAAATAGAGTAAATAAAATTTATGATAAAAATAATAATAAATTAGCTAAATTTATTCATAATTATGAGTTTAGAAATGCAAAATATACTCAAACTGCAAGTAGAGTAATAACTTTTAATTCTGATGGTGGAAGAAATATAACTACAGAATGCGTTATTAAATATACAAATGGTATAGTTAAGATGATAGAAGAAACCAGAGTTTTAGATAGATATGGAAAAGGTAATGGTTTTGGGTGTATAAAAATAAATCATCCTAATGGTAAAAAATTAGTTCATAATGTCAATATTTCTTGTGATAATAAAAGTAAAATTAGCTCTGTAAAAGACCCTGTAAAAAATGATGAAGTTAAAGTAATAGATGATAGTTCTGGTTCAGCTCAAGTAGTTATAAATAATAATATAACCATTATTAATATAAGTGATTCTACTTATTATAATACTTTTGTTCCTTATGTATCTCCTAGCCCATCGCCAACATTAACCCCAACTCCTGTAGCTTCAGCAACAATAGAGCCTACTTCAACACCTGTTGCTTCAATTGTTCCAACTCCAACAGCTACATCAACAGCTACTATTATTCCAACATCAACCCCAACTCCTTTACCAACAGCTACATCAACACCTACACCTATTGCAACATTAACTCCAAAAGCAACTCCTAACCCAACTCCAACTCCAACTGTAAAACCAACTTCATCATCTGAATGTAATAAAGATGAAGGAAAAAGTACTGGTAAATGTGATAATGAAGATGATGGAGAAAAAAATAATAATGGTTTAGGTGATACAAAAGATTCTGATAATACTACAAAAGGTACTGATACTAGTAATCCAGGTCAAAATAAAGATTCTTAAAAAATTCAAATCTAATTAACTACTACTATAACCTAAAACTTAGTTTTAGGTTATAATTATTTAAACTTATTATGATTTAAAATCCTATGAATGAGAAGTAAGACAATTTTTTTTAATTTTATAACTTTCTTTTCTTGTTATATTACATATAACTTTTAAGATGGTACGGTAAACAATAAAAAATGAATAATAAATTAAAAGTATTACCATTAGGAATACAAACTTTTGAAAATATAATAAAATCTGATTGTTTATATGTAGATAAAACAGATGAAATTTATAAGCTTTTAGCTACTAATAAAGAAGTAAAATACTATTTTTTATCACGACCAAGAAGATTTGGTAAATCATTGCTTGTAAGTACGTTAGAATCTATTTTTAAAGGAGAAAAAGATCTTTTTAAAGATTTATGGATTTATGACAAAATAGATTTTAAAAAATATCCTATTATAAAAATAGATTTTAATAATATTGATATGAGTACTCCTGAAAAATTATCTAAACATTTGAGTTTTCAATTAAATGAAATAGCAAGGAAGTATAATATTATTTTCGAAGAGGCAAATGATTTTAAGTCAAAATTTATTCAACTAATAACTAATCTTTCAAAAATAGATAAAGTTGTTGTTTTAATAGATGAATATGATAAACCCTTGATAGATCATATTGATAATATACCAATAGCAATAGAAAATAGAAAAATACTTAAAACTTTTTATGGAACATTAAAAGGCTTAGATGAACATTTGCATTTTATTTTTTTTACAGGTGTATCTAAATTTAGCAAAATTTCAATTTTTTCAGAATTAAATAATTTAACAGATATAACAATGGATGAAAATCATTCAAAAATAATAGGAATAGATGAAGAACAATTATATATCTATTTTGATGAATATATAAAAATACTTGCAGAAAAAGAACAAATTACAATAGAAAAAACAAAAAAAGAACTAAAAAAGTGGTATAATGGTTATTCTTGGGATAGCAAGAACTATTTATACAACCCTTATGGATTACTATTACTTTTTAATAAAAATGAAGTAAATAATTATTGGTTTCAAACAGGAACACCCACTTTTTTAATAAAACTAATAAAAGAAAAAGAGTTGGATATTAAAAACATAGATAATATAGAATTAACTCAAGAGTCATTTGATTTTTATGATATTGATAACTTTAACCCTTATGCTTTACTTTTTCAAACAGGATATTTAACTATAAAACAAAAGATTAAAAAAGGCTTTGGTCAATATAAATATGTATTAGGTTATCCTAATATGGAAGTAAAAAACTCATTATTAAAGATGATTTTATCAGATTATTCTTATTTTAAGAAAAATAACCCTATAATAATAGAAGATTTACTAGATTCTATACAAGAAAATGATTTGAAAAAGTTTTTTTTATTTTTTCAAAAAGTTTTTTCAGAAATTCCTTCAGTAATTTTTATGGCAGATAAAGAAGCATATTATCATTCAATTTTTTATCTTATTCTAACCTTGATTGGTGTCAGAATTAATTGCGAAGTTTGGACTAATCATGGAAGAATAGATGCTGTCATAGAAAATGATGATACTATTTATATTTTTGAATTTAAACTTAGCTCGGTAAATATAGCTATAAAACAGATTAAATCTAAAAAATACTATGAAAAATATTTAACAAGTGAAAAAAAATTAGTTTTAGTTGGAGTTAGTTTTGATATTGATGAAAGAAATATTAAAAAATGGAAAATAAAGAAAATTAAAACCTAGAAACAATAAAATAATTTTTTAAGTTATAATACTTTAAGCTTATTATTATTTAAGAATCTATAAATGAGAAGTAAAATAATTTTTTTTAATTTTATAACTTTCTTTTTTCTTTTTTCTTGTTCCATTACAAACAATTTTTATTTAGAAAAAGAAAATATTATAACAGCCACACAAAAAAATGATTTATCTTTAGTAAAAGAATTGATAAAAAATAAATCTGATATTAATATTTTTGATTATTATGGTGATAATGCTTTAATTATTGCTATAAAAACTCAAAGAAATGAAATAGCAAAATTTTTTATTGATAATAATATTTATCTTACTGATTTAAACAGAAGAAATGAATCTCTTATTGAAATTGCTATTAAGAGTAATAATAGTTTTATTTTTGAAGAGTTACTAAAAAAAATACCATTAGAAAAATATGAAATAGATGAAAAAAAATTATTAAGATTGGTTTGTAGTGTTCGTAATAAGGATATGCTTTTTGTTTTAGTAGAAAAAGGAGCTAATATAGTTTTAGATGAATATGGTAAAACAGCAATAGAATATTTTTCTGATCAAAAAACAATTGACTATTTAATAGATAAAATAAATCAAAATAATTATCACTTAATAAATTATGGAAATCTTTTCTCGTATTTAGTAAAAGAAAACTATATAGCCTCTTTTAAAGTTTTATTTAGTAAAATAAATCTAATTAAAGATAATTATATTGATATTAACTCTGAAATAGAAAACTTTATAAAATCTAACTACAATAAAGAAGCAACATTATTTCTTATAGAACAATATCCAAATAAATCTCCAGATTTTGAAAAATATTTATCAATAGCAATAAAATCTAATAATGTAGAGTTATCCAAAATTATATTAGAGCGTATTAATGAACCTAATAATTATATTGAACTAATAAAAAATCATTTAATATCTTCAGTTAAAGATAATAAATTAGAAATGGTTAGATTTATTTTAACAAAAATAGATATTAATAATGAAGATAATTCAAGTGAAACAGCATTAAGCTCTACATTAGGAATATATAGAGAGAAAATAAAAGATAAAACTAAAATAGCTATAGCTAAATTGCTAATAGAAAATGGAGCTAGTTTGTACTTTAATACCAATGATAAAAGTTGGACTATTCCTAATATTCTTGGTAAACAAGTAAATAAAACTTTTGAAGGGTTTAATTTTTTAGAATATGTTATTGATAACATAGATATTTTGGAGTCTATAGCTAAAAAATATCCAGATTCTTTTGATCTTAATATAAACTATTTAGGTGAAATACCTCTTATTTATGCTGTAAAACAGTATGTATCCATTGATATAATAAGGTTTATAATAAAAAATACTAAAGATATAAATAGAGTTGATAATGATGGTAAAAATGCTTTATATTACGCAAAGCAGCAAAATGATAAAGTTTTAATAGAAACACTAAAACAATATGGTGCAATAGAAAAATGAAAATAGCAATAATTGGACTAGCCTGTAAATTTCCAAAAGCAAACAATAAAGATGAATTTTGGCATAATTTAATTACGCAAAAAAATTGTATTTCAGACGTACCTAAAGATAGATGGGATATAGAAAAATTTCATTCTGAAAATCCCCAAGAAAAAGGGAAAATGAACACTAAAAAAGCTGGTTTTATTGATGATATAGAGCTTTTTGATGCAGATTTTTTTAATATTAGTTCTTTAGAAGCTGAAAGTTTAGATCCTCAACAAAGATTATTATTAGAAACAACATATAATGCAATACAAGACGCAGGAATTATTACAGAAAATCTAAAAAATACAAATACAGGTGTTTTTATAGGTATTTCTTCATCAGATTATTCTTATATATCAAGAAAACCAGAACAAGTTGATATGTATTCTATAAGTGGAGTATCTTTAAGCGTAGCTTCTAATAGAATATCTTATTTTTTTGATTTAAAAGGGCCTTCTGTTTCTATAGATACAGCTTGTTCTTCTTCTTTAACTGCAACTCATTTGGCTTGTCAAAGTTTAATTAATAAAGAATCTTCGATTGCAATAGTTGGTGGTTCAAATATTATCTTAAATCCTATGATTACAGTAGGTTTTTCTCAAGCTCAAGGTACTTCTTCAGATGGTAAATGTAGTGCTTTTGATGCTAAAGCAAATGGTATGGTAAGAGGTGAAGGAGTTGGAATTTTAATTTTAAAACCTTTAGATAAAGCTATAGATGATAAAGATAAAATTTATGCTGTAATAGAAAATACTGCCATAAACCAAGATGGTAGAACAAATGGACTTTTAGCTCCAAGCCCAGAGGGACAAAAAAATGTATTAGAACTTGCTTATAAAAATATTGATAGAGCTAAATTAATATATGTTGAAGCTCATGGAACAGGAACAGTTTTGGGTGATCCTATAGAAGCAAAATCTTTAGGAGAAGTTTTGGGTAAAAATACTTCTTCCGAATTAAAAATAGGTTCTGTAAAAACTAATATAGGTCATTTAGAGGCTGCTGCTGGTATAGCAGGATTAATAAAAACAGTTTTATGTATTTATAACAAAAAACTTGTTTCTAGTTTAAATTATGAAACTCCTAATCCGTATATCCCTTTTGAAAACTATAATTTAAAAGTACAAACCCAAGAAGAAAATATAGAAAAAAACAATTTTTTAATGGGAGTTAGTTCTTTTGGTTTTGGTGGAACAAATGCACATGTTGTTTTAAGTAACTTTTTATTACCAGTAATTAATACACATGATTCTCAATTGGTTAGTGAGCCTTCCGATTCCCCTCTATTTAATCAAAGAGTGAGCCAGTCGGCGAAGACTTGGTTGGGAGTGAGTTTTAATAACTTTATTTTACTTTCGGCTAATACCAAAGAGTCTTTAAAACAAGAAATAGAAAATTATAGTAACTTTATAAAAAAAGATAATCTAAACCTAAAAGATTTAATTTATACAATTAAAAAAAGAAAAAATTTACATAGATATAAATATTCTTTAGGTTTTAGTAATATAGAAGAACTTTCTTTTAAATTAGAAGCTTTTAACGAAAAAAATATTCTAGCTCCACTTAGAAAAAAGAAAAAAATAGCTTTTGTTTTTTCTGGTATGGGAGCAAAAACTATTTTAATTAGTAAAAAACTTCTTGAAAATAAAATTTTTAGAGATTTTATAGAAAAATGTGATTTATTAATAAAAAATTATTATGATTGGTCTTTAATAGAAGAATTGCAAGCTGAAAATTATGATGTAAAAAAAATACAACCCATTCTTTTTTCTGTACAAGCTGGTATAGCAAAGCTTTTTGAGCATTATGGATTAAAACCAGAAATAGTTTTAGGTAGTAGTGTTGGAGAAGTTCCTGCTGCATATATATCAGGAGCTTTATCTTTAGAAGATGCCATAAAAGTTAGTTGTATTAGGGCAAATTCACTTATTTCTATGATAGGAACTGGTAAGTTAGCTATTATTAGACTTGATAGAGATAAAACCAAAGAAGTAATAAAAAATTATGATAATGTTTTTATTTCAGCGTGTAATAGTAAAAATATGACTATAGTTTCTTCTACTGAAGAAAGTTTATTAAAATTAGAAAAAGATTTAAAAGAAAAAGATATTTTTTTTAGAATAGTAAAAGGAACTGAAGCTCCATCTCATTGCCCTTTGATGGAATCAGTTAAAGATTTTGTTTTAAATAGCTTAGTTAATATTAGCCCAAAAAAAACTTCTATTGATTTTTATTCAACTTTTAAATCTGAAAAAATTGATGGAAATGATTTAAATAATTTATATTGGTGGGAAAACTTAAAAAATACTATAGAATTTTATAAAACAATCTCAAATTTAGAAGAAAAAGATAATTACTTATATATTGAAATAGGTTTTGAACCAATTTTAAAATCTTTTATAGAAGAAGTACTAGAAGAAAAAAATAAAATTTCTTATGTCTTTGAAACACTTAATATAAGTAGTAAATATATTAATTATAATCCTCTTAATGATTTATTTGAAGTTTTAGGCAAAATTTCTACTTTTAAAAATGATTTATATTTAAATGATTTTGAATTAGAAGGTAATTTAATAGATATACCAGAATATCCTTGGCAAAAAGAATTTTTTTGGCTTACTTATTCTGAAGATAATTTAAATAGTAATTCCAATTTTAACTTATTAACTAATAAGAAGAAAACTAGTTTAAAAATTTCAGAAGAGCTTTTTTCTTTAGATTACCTTAATAATTTAGATTTAACTGAAAAAAAAGATTATATATCTAGATATTTAGCTAAAAATATTTCTAAATTATTAAAAATAGAAGAAAAAGAAATAAATAAAGATAATCCTTTGAAAAATTTTGGTATAGGTTCTTTAATGGGTATGGAATTATTTAATCGTTTAAAAAATGATTTTAAAATAACACTACCTTTATCAAAGATATTAAAAGGCCCTAGTATAAATGAAATAACAAATGAAATACTTTTAGTTCTTGATAACTCTTTAAACGAAGATAAAATAAATAAAAATACTAAAAAAGATAAGCTAATTCCACTTTCTTTTCCACAAAAAAGACTTTGGTTTTTAAATCAATTAGAAAAAGGTCTTTTTGCATATAATATTCCTTCTGCTTTAAAGTTTGAAGGAGAAATTAATTATGAAGCTTTAGAAATGGCTTTAAATTTAGTTATAAAAAAACATGAGAATCTTAGAACTATTTTTAAAATAGAAAATAATACACCTTATCAAGTTATTTTAGATACTTTAGATATAAAATTTGAGGTAGAAGATTTTACTAGAATGGCTAAATTTAATTTTATTTTGGATAATAGTTTTGGTCAAAGCACTGCTTTACCCCTACAAAAAAATGATATAAATAACAATCAAAATATAAATGAATTATTAAAAAATGAATCATCAATTCCCTTCAATTTAGAAAAAGCTCCTTTATTAAGAGCTAAAGTTTTTAAATTTAGCGAAAATTTACATATTATATTACTAACTATTCACCATATTATTGCCGATGGATTTTCATTAAAAATTCTTTTTGAAGAAATAATAGCTTTTTATATAGAAATAATAAGTAATTCAGATATTGAAATAGAAAAATTAAAATATCAATATGCTGATTTTTCTTTATGGCAAAAAGAATGCTTTGAAAAAAATAAATTTAAAAAACAAGAAGAATATTGGTTAGAAAATTTAACTGATATTCCAAATAACTTAGATTTTTCTTTTGATAAACCAAGACAAAAGATTCAAACTTTTAATGGAGCTATGAATAATTTTGAAATATCAGAAGATTTATTAAAAAGGTTAGAATCTTTTTCTAAAGAAAAAGGAGTTACAGTTTTTGCTCTTCTTTTAGCTGTATATAATATTTTACTTTATAAATATACTAATCAGAAAGATATTATAGTTGGAACTCCAATAACTGGTAGAAATGAACCTCAATGGGAAAATTTAATAGGTTTATTTTTAAATATGTTACCCTTGAGAAGTAAAATAGATACTAATAAAAACTTTTTAGATTTTTTAGAACAAATTAGTGAAACTACTTTAAATGCTTATGATAACCAAGATGTACCTTTTGAAAGAATAGTTGAAATAATAAATCCAGATAGAAATACCTCCTATTCTCCTATTTTTCAAACTATTATGGCTTTACATGCTTCTGTAGATTTAGGAACTATAGGAAATACAAAAGTAACGTATATAGATGTTGATATGAAAACCTCTAAATTTGATTTGGTTTTATCTTTTATTCCTATGGGTAAAGCTTTAAAAGGAGCTTTTGAATATAATACAGATTTATTTTTTGATGAAACTATTGAACAAATGAAAAATCATTTTTTTAATATATTAAATTTAATTTTAATAACTAATCCTAAAATATCAGAAATTTCTATTTTTAAGGAAGAAGAAAAACAAAAAATAATATCTTTTTCATCTGGTAAAAATGAAGAATTAATAGATATAAGTATTATTGATATCTTTAATCAAGTTATTTTAAAATATCCTAATAATATTGCTATAAAAGAAAAAAATAAAGCTTTATCTTATAAAGAATTAGATATAAATACAGAAAAAATTAAAGATTTTATTTTAGAAAAAGGAATACAAAATTCTTTAGTAGCAATACTTTTTGAACGTTCTTCAGAATTAATAACCTCAATTTTTGGTATTTTAAAATCAAATAATTTTTATTTACCTTTAGATATTGAAAATACAAAAAAAAGAAATGAAAGAATAATAAATGATTCTATACCTAAATTATTAATTACATCAAAAAATTATATTGATTATATTCCAGATAATATAGATTTAGTTTTTATAGAAGATATTTTAGAAAAAAATTTAGATAATATAAAAAATACTAACTTAACTCAAGAAAAAATATTTAATCCTTCTAGACCTATATATGTTATATATACTTCAGGTTCATCTGGTAAACCAAAAGGTGTCTTAATTAATCAAAAAAATCTTTTAAATTTAGTTAATTGGCATATAAAAAATTATAGCGTTTCAGAAAACACTAATTCCTCTTTAATAGCAGGTGTTTCTTTTGATGCCTCTGTTTGGGAAATTTTTCCTTATATTTTATCTGCTTCAACTATTAATATTCCAGAAAAAACTATTTTAGAAAAAACTAGTATTTTTATTGATTGGTTAGAAAATAAAAAAATAGATATAGCTTTTATTCCAACTCCTTTATTTGAAATTATTAATAATGAAGAGCTAAGTAATTTAAAACATATTACAAATATTTTAGTTGGAGGAGCTAAATTAAATAAAATTCCTAAAAATATAAAATTTAATTTATATAACCATTATGGTCCAACTGAGAATACAGTTGTTTCTACTTATAATAAAGTTACAAACTCTTTATCTATAGGAAAACCGATTTTTAACGTTAATACTTTTGTTTTAGATGAAGACTTAAATTTATGCCCTATAGGTGTAAAAGGTGAATTATATTTATCTGGTATTAGTCTAAGTGAGGGATATTACAATAATGCTTATCTAAATAATTTTAGTTTTATTCAAAATAGTCAGTATAACAAATTATATAAAACAGGTGATTTAGTTAAATGGAATAAAAATTATGAATTAGAATTTTTAGGTAGAAAAGATGAACAAGTAAAAGTTAGAGGAGTTAGAATTGAGCTTTCTGAAATAGAAAATATTATAAATTCTCATAATTTGGTAAAAAATTCAATTGTAATTTTTCAAAAAGATCGATTAATTGCTTATATTTTACCAAAAGAAAAATTTGATATTTTACCATATCTAATAGAAAATTTACCTTCTGCATTTATTCCTAAAATCTTCTACATTGATAATCTACCTCTAAATAAAAATGGGAAAATTGATATTAAAGAATTAAATAGAATTTATTTGGGAAATAATAACCCATTATTGGAATTAGAAACTTCTTATACAGAAAAAGAGCTTATTAGCATTTTTAATTCATTTTTTAAAGAAGATTCTAATTATAAAAATATTACTTCAGAGGATAACTTTTTTGATTTAGGTGGGCATTCTCTTTTAGCAATTCAATCTGTTGATAAAATAAGTAAATTTTTTGATATTAATTTGGAAATAAAAGAACTTTTCTCTTATCCAAAAATAAAAGATTTAGCTAAATTAATAGAATTAAAGCAAAAAGAAGGTAATATTAGATTACCTGATATTATTTTGAATGATAATAAATATGAGTTATTCCCACTAACTGAAATTCAAGAGGCTTATTTAGTTGGTCGTGGTAACATGGAGTTTGGAAATATTTCAGCTCATGCTTATCTTGAAATAGAAGTAGAGAATTTAGATATAAATAAATTAGAAATAGCTTTTAATAAAATTATTAATAGACATAATGCCTTAAGAACGATTATTGTAGATAATAAGCAAAAAGTTTTAAAAGAAGTTCCTTATTATAAAATACAAATTAATGAAGGTTCTTTTTTAGAATTAAGAGAAAATTTATCTCATGAAAAATTAGATTATAGTCAGTTCCCTATTTTTAATTTGAAAGTTACTAATAAAATAGATGCTTCGTACAATGCCTTAAACCCAGAGCCTCTGAATACACTGGAACTTAAGTCCGATGTATTAAATAAGAATAAGTCTATTATCCATTATAGTTTTGATGCTATTTTTACAGATGCTACAAGTATATTGATAATAGCTAAAGAGTTAAATGAACTATATAATAATCCAAATTTATTTTATGATAGTTTAGAATTAAGTTTTAGAGATTATGTTTTATATTCAGAAAAAATAAAAGAAACTTTTTTATATAAAAAATCAAAAGATTATTGGATGAATAGAATAAATAATTTTCCTTTAGCTCCTCAATTATATACATCTAAACTTATCAATTCTAACAAAAGTACTTTTAAGCGTTTGGAGCATAAAATAAAATCTGATACATGGAATAAAATAAAATCTGCATTAAAAAGTATTAATATAACACCAAATATTTTTTTAATAACTTGTTTTTCTTATATCTTATCTTATTGGTCTAAAAATTCTAACTTTGCATTAAATATTACTTTATTTAATAGACTTCAAGTTCATAAAGATATTAACAATATTTTAGGTGATTTTACTTCTTTAAACCTTTTAGAGATTAATTTGGATAAGAAACTTTCTTTTATTGAAAATGCAAATTTTATTCAAAAACAATTATTGGATGATATTGATAATAGATATTTTGGAGGAGTTTCTTTTTTAAGAGAATTAACTAAAAATAGGGGTTTTGAAGCTTCTATGATGCCCATAGTTTTTACTAGTATGATTGGAAATAATTCTTTTAGTTTTGATGATTTTTTTGGAAAAATAACATACTCTATAACTCAAACCCCTCAAGTTTGGTTAGATCATCAAGTTGCTGAAATTTCAGATGAATTAGTTTTTAATTGGGATTATTTAGAAAATATTTTTCCAGAAAAAATGATTACTGATATGTTTAATTCATATTGCAATTTAATAAATATTTTTTCTGAAGATTTAGAAAAATTAAAGGAAAAAATAATATTAAATTCATTTTATGGAAAATATATTGATTTTATAACTTACAATTATAATAATAATATTAAATCCTTTGTATATAATGAAAAATCTAATATAGAACTTATAAGCGATAAAAATAATAATAATTATTTATTACATTATAGTTTTTTTGAGAATGTAAAAAAATATCCTAATAAAATTGCTATAGTAAATGAAAATAAAACTTTTACTTATAAAGAACTTTTTTATTTAGTTAATAATACTGCTAATAAGATTAAAGAAACTAAAAATGATAATTCTAATTTTATAGGTGTTTATTTAGAAAAAGGTTGGAAAGAAGTAGTTGCAGTACTTGCTATTTTATCTTTAGGATATGCTTATGTTCCACTTAATATAGATTTTCCTAAAGAAAGAAATGACTATATTATAAAAACTTGTGAAATTGAAACTATTATTTCTGATATAGAAGAAATAGATTTTTCTTCTTACACTATAAAAAATATAGACTCTAAAGATATAAATTTTAATGATACAGCCTATATTATTTTTACTTCTGGTTCTACAGGTATTCCAAAAGGTGTAGAAATATCTCATCTTGGTGCAATGAATACTATTTTAGATATTAATAAAAGATTTGATATAACCAATGAAGATAGTATTTTTGCTATTTCTTCTTTAAATTTTGATTTATCTGTTTATGATATTTTTGGTCTTTTAACAATTGGTGGAACTATTATTATTCCATCTAAAAATGATCTAAAAGAGCCCTCTACTTGGAGTAAATTATTATTAGATAATAAAGTTACTATTTGGAATTCAGTTCCAGCTTTGATGAATATGTATGTTGAATATTGTCAGCAAAAAGAAGATAGGTTTTCTAATTATTTAAAAACTATTATGTTAAGTGGAGATTGGATTCCTTTAGATTTACCAAATAAAATAAGACAATTAAACAATAAAATAAACTTGATAAGTCTTGGAGGAGCAACTGAAGCTTCTATTTGGTCTATTTTTTATGAAATAAAAGAAGTAGATAAAAATTGGAATAGTATTCCTTATGGTTATCCTTTAACTAATCAAACTTTTTATGTTCTAGATAAAAATTTAGAAATATGTCCAGAATTTGTTGAAGGTGATTTATATATAGGCGGAATTGGATTAGCAAAATCTTATTATAAAGATCAAGAAAAAACTAATAAAGCTTTTATTATTCATCCTGAAACTAAAGAAAGATTATATAAAACAGGAGATTTAGGTAGGTTTTTACCAAATGGTTACATAGAATTTTTAGGTAGAAATGATTATCAGGTAAAAATTAATGGTTATAGGATAGAAATAGGTGAAATAGAATCTGCTTTGTCTAAATATCCAAAAATAAATAATTCTATTGTAATAACAGATGGTGATAAACATAATAAAAAATTAGTAGCTTATTTAGAAACTATAAATGATATAAACGAGCTAGAAATTATTAACTTTTTATCTGATAAATTACCAGATTATATGATTCCTAAGATTTTTATTAAATTAGAAAAATTTCCTTTAACTGATAATGGAAAAGTAGATAGAGCAAATTTACCTAATTATTTAAATCTATCAAAAGAATTACCTAAAAACCTAGATAATGATTTACTTAGTAAGATACATGAAATTATTACCAAAAATCTAAATATAAAAGAATTATCTTTTGAAACAGACCTTCTATCAATAGGTGCAAACTCTATAGATATAGTAAGAATATCTAATAATTTAGAACAAGAATTTGGGTTTTCTCCTAAAATAAGTGATATTTTTAGATTAAAAACTATAAATTTAATAGCCGAATTTTATGAAAAAAATGGTTATAAGCCTAAAGAAATTGAAACTTTAATTATCTCCGATGATATACTAGAAGTTGATTCAGCTCCATTAGTTACAACTAAAATTATTATAGAGCCAAAAGATAGAGAGATTTTTAAAAATAAAAGATTAGCTTTAAGAAATTTATCAGGTAAAGAAATTAAACTTTTTGAAAAAACAGATAAAACTAATTATGATAAATATAAAACTACTAGATTATTCTCTAATAAACTTATTACTCTAAATGATTTTAGTAATTTTTTAAGTGTTTTACAAGAAATAGAAGTAAATAATACTTTTAAATATTTATATCCTTCAGCGGGATCTTTGTATCCTGTTCAAATTTATTTTTCTTTAAAAAATAATGCTATAGAAAATTTAGAAGAAGGCTTATATTATTATCATCCTCAAAAACATTCTATTATAAAAATAACTGATAAAGAACCAAAAGATTTATATTTATCATTTAGTAAAGATATTTATAATTCCTCAAAGTTTTCTATTTTTCTTATTTCAGATTTAAAAGCTATCGAGCCTTTATATCTAACCTCTTCAATAGAATATTCTTATATAGAATCTGGTTGTATTACTCAATTATTAAGAGAATCAGCTCCTAATTATAATTTAGGTTTATGTTCTATTGGTCAAATAAATAACGAAGAGCTCAAAAATAACCTAAACTTAGATGAAAAATATTTAGTTTTACATACTATTCTAGGAGGATATCTTTTAGATAATGAAGAAACAGAAGAAATTATTATTCTTAATGAAGATGATGAAGAGTGGGAGGAAATTTTTATCTAATTTTCTACCATAAAAGTAACTGGACCGTCATTATGAATCTCAACTTTCATATCAGCTCTAAAAATTCCTGTTTCTACTTTTAAGTTGCTTTTTTTTAAAATTTCTACAAAATAGTTATATAAATCTTCAGCTTGTTGAGGTGTTCCAGCATCTGTAAAACTAGGTCTTCTTCCTTTTTTAGTATCTCCATAAAGTGTAAATTGAGAAACTACTAAAATTTCACCTTTTATATCTAATAAAGATAAATTCATTTTACCTTCTGAATCTGAAAATATTCTTAAATTTAGACATTTATCTGCTATAAAATCAGCAGTTTTTTCATTATCATTTTTACTAACACCTAAAAGAATAACCAAACCTTGATTTATTTCACCAACTTTTTTGTTATCAACAGTTACACTTCCATAACTAACTCTTTGAATTAATGCTCTCATTTTATAACTCCATTTTCTATTAAATTATTGGAATATTTTATTATATGATTCTTAAAAAATGATTGTTTTTTTATTTTATAAAAATTCTTAAAATAAAAAATACTATATAAAAATAAAATGCAAACTTTTTTGTTAATTAATGTAAATATTGTAAAATTCTACATATAGTTTTTTCTAAAATTACAACTTTTACTATATAAAATTAAATATTAAGATAAGTTTATTCTAACCTTAAATATCTTGTAAGCTATAAGATTCTATGTTACTTTTTAATAGGTATTGAAAAGTTTAATTAAAAACAACTTCAATGTAATGTACTAATATTAAGTACATTGTTGGTAAGTAGTATATTATGAATAAAACTTATGACGTAAATAGAGATAAATATTTAGGCATCAGCGTCATGTTGATAAGCCTTGTTTTTTCCATGCTTTTTTTAATAATATCCTTTTTTATGGATAATAATGTTAACGGAATAAGCTTTTTTGTAGGTTCTTTATCAATGGTAATTTACCTTAGAATGCAAATTATATTTGGAAACACTATAGGTAAAAGAGATTTATTTTCTGTATTACTTTTAGCTTTATCATCAGGCAGAATAGTTCTTTTAGGAATGATTTTATACCTGACAGCAAAAAGAGTAGATATTTTTAATGTTTATTATACGGTACTTGGTTTATCTTTTACCCTAACTATTAGTTTTATTCTTTTGATATACAACTCTTTTAAGCTTGAAAAAACTGTAACACCTAATATTTTAAACGTTAAGTTAGAAGGATGATAAAATGATAGAATTTAATGCAACAATACTTATACAAATGATTAACTTCTTTGTATTCCTTTTTATCTTGAAAGCAATATTCTTCAAACCATTAATAAAAAGTATTGAAGATAGAAGAAACTATATTTCTTCTTTAGAAAATGAAATAAAAGATAAATTGAAAAAATTTGAAGATTCTGAAAAAAAATATCAAGAAGAACTTGATATTGCTAGAAAAACCGCTCAGGATATTATAAATAAAAATGTTACATTAGCTGAAGAGGAAAAACAAAATATAGTAAAATCTGCAAGTAACGAAGCTAAAGCTGTTTTTGACAGTTTCAAAAAGGAACTTGAAGAAGAAACTTCTAAAGCTAAAAAAGAACTAAGTGCAGAAGTTGATGAGTTAGCTAAAGATATAGCTCAAAAAGTACTTAGCGTAAGTAAGTAAGGAGAAAAAAATGTTAACAACTTATCATATAATTTGGAACCTAATAGATTTTTTAGTATTAGTTTTTTTACTTATTAAAGTTTTAAAGAAACCTGTTAGTGATGCTATTTCAAAAAAACAAGATGCTATTACTAGCAGATTAGATGACTTAGAAAATAGAGTAAACTCTGCAACTAGTAAACTAAATAGTCAAACAAAACAACTTGAAGAAGTAAAATCTGAAATACAAAAAATAGAAGAGCAGTCTAAAAATATGGCAGAAAGACTTCACCAAGATATTATAAAATCTGCAAATGCTGAAGCTGAAAAAGTTAAAGAGCAAATGAAAAAAACAATGGATCAAGAGATAAATAGAACAAAAGAAGAATTAAGAAAAGAAATGGTTGAAAAATCTTTAGTTAAATCTAAAGAAATAGTAGCTCAAAGCCTTGATAATTCTACTCATTTATCACTTATTCAGTCTTTTGCTATGTCTTTAAATGCAAAAGGTAGCGATAATTAAGGAGCTAATGAAATGAAAAATACTGTAGTAAGTGAAAGATATGCACAAGCTCTTTTTGAGTTAACAAAAGATTCAAATTTAACAGAGCAAACTCAAGAAGAATTAAGAGATATAGCTAAAGTTATAAAAAATAATAAAGAATTATCTGAACTTCTTTTTCATCCTATAATTAGCAAAAGTGATAAAAAAGAAATCTTAGAAAAACTTTTGAAAGATAAAGTTTCTTCTACCACACTTAATTTTTTACTTTTATTAGTAGATAAAAAAAGAGAAGGTTTGATAGAAGAAATATCTGAACTTTTTGATAAAATGGTAAATAATTTACATAGTAAAGTAGTAGCCCAAGTTTATACAGCAATAGAAGTTCAGAGAGAAGATTTAGATTCTCTTAAAAATAGACTTGAAGAGTATCTTAATAAAAATGTTGAAATGAAAGCTTATGTTGATGATTCAATAATGGGTGGAGTTTTAGTAAAAATAGGCGATAGAGTAATCGACGGAACACTCAAAACTAAATTTGAAAATATGTCGAGAATTTTGAAATAATGTAGTATTAATTTTATGAGGATTTAATAATGGGTATAAGTATAAAATCAGATGAAATTACAAGTGTATTAAAACAACAAATAGAAAAATACGGTTCTGCACTTGAAGATTCATATACTGGTACAGTAATCTCTGTAGGGGATGGTATCGCACAAATACATGGTTTACAAAAAGCTATGGTTGGAGAACTTCTTGATTTTGGCGATGGAATTACAGGTATGGTTCTTAACCTTGAAGAAAACAGCGTTGGTGCTGTTTTATTTAGTGGTGGTAAAAAAGTTTCTGAAGGTGGAGTTGTAAAAACAACTGGTAAAGTTGCTGAAGTTCCTGTTGGAAAAGAACTTTTAGGAAGAGTTGTAAACGGAATTGGTGAGCCAGTTGATGGTAAAGGTGCATTAAATAATACAGAATTTGGTAAAATTGAAGTAGTAGCACCAGGTATCGTTGAAAGAAAAGGTGTTCATGAACCACTTCAAACAGGTATAACAACTATTGATGCTATGACACCAGTAGGAAGAGGACAAAGAGAATTAATAATTGGTGATAGACAAACAGGAAAAACAGCTATTGCTGTAGATACTATCATAAATCAAAAAGGTAAAAATTGTTATTGTGTTTACGTTGCAATAGGTCAAAAAGCATCTACAGTAGCAAGAGTAGTAAAATCTCTTGAAGATAGTGGAGCTATGGAATATACAATAGTTGTAGCAGCTAATGCAGAAGAAGCTCCATCATTACAATTTATTGCTCCTTATGCAGGTGTTGCTATGGCAGAATTTTTTGCTAAAAATAGCGGTCACGTTTTAATTGTTTATGATGATTTAACTAGACAAGCATGGGCATACAGAGAAATGTCTTTATTATTAAGAAGACCACCAGGAAGAGAAGCTTATCCAGGAGATGTTTTTTATCTCCACTCAAGATTACTTGAAAGAGCTTGTAAACTTTCTGATGCAAAAGGTGCAGGTTCTATTACCGCTTTACCTATTATTGAAACACAAGCTGGTGACGTTAGTGCTTATATCCCTACCAATGTAATTTCTATTACTGATGGACAAATATTTTTAGAGACAGACCTTTTTAACGCAGGTATCAGACCAGCGATGAATGCAGGTTTATCTGTTTCTAGAGTTGGTGGAGCTGCTCAAACAAAAGCTATGAAAAAAGTTGCAGGTAAATTAAGACTTGAGTTAGCTCAATTCAGAGAATTAGCTGCTTTTGCTCAATTTGCTTCAGATCTTGATCCTGCTACAAAAGCTCAAATTTCAAGAGGTCAAAGATTAGTTGAAATATTAAAACAACCTCAATTTGAACCATTATCAGTTGGAAAACAAGTTATTCAAATATATGCTGTTACAAAATCTTTAGCTGATGATATTCCTGTTAAAGATATGCTTAGATTTAGAAATGAGTTTTTCAAATATTTAGATACAACTTATCCAGATTTAGAAAAATCTATTACAGATACTGGTAATTTGACAGAAGATAACGAAAAACAAATAGAAAAATCAGTAAAAGATTTTAAATCTAGTTTATTTAAAGTATCTCAGTAAGTAACCGTGAAGTGTGAAACGTGAGTCGTGAATAGTAAAAACTAAAAATTAATTCACGATTCACGATTCACCATTTACGAATGAAAAGGGGAAAAAAATGCCTAATCTTAAAGAAATTAAAACAAGAATAAAAAGCGTTAAGAATATAGAACAAATAACTAAAGCCATGAAAATGGTTGCCGCAGCAAAAGTAAAAAAAGTTCAAGATAGAGTAGCTGCTTTTAGACCATATTCTGAAAAAATACAAGAAGTTTTTAGTAATTTATCATCTAAATTAGACGGAGAAGATATTTCTGATCCTTTACTTAAAGCTAGAGAAGTAAAAACTATGGGCTTAGTTATTGTAACATCAGATAAAGGTTTATGTGGAAGCTATAATTCAAGTCTTATAAGATTTGCTCTTGCTGAAATAAAAAAACTAGAATCTCAAGGATTTAAAGTAAAACTTTGGTTAATAGGAAATAAATCTTTTGGAGCTTTTAAATACACAGGTCATGAAGTTATAGAAAAATATAGTCAATTACCACAAATACCAACAACAACAGAAGCTAATATGATACAAGAAAGTGTAATTGAAAATTATCTTTCTGGAAATGTAGATAAAGTAGTTTTTGTTTATACAAAATTTGTTTCCATGATGACTTTTAAACCATCATTATTAGATTTAGTTCCTGCTAGTAAACCAGAAAATGCTTCTGAAAGTATGGCACAATATCTTTTTGATCCTGATGTAGCAACAATGATGAGTGCAATAGTTCCTAAATACATAGAAGCACAAATTCTTAGAGCTTTATTAGAGTCTTCTGCTAGTGAGTTAGCATCAAGAATGACTGCTATGAGTTCTGCTTCAAAAAATGCAAAAGAAATGATTTCTAGTCTTAACTTAGTTTATAACAAAGTTAGACAAGCAGCCATTACAAAGGAAATATTAGAAGTTGTCGGCGGAGCCGAAGCTTTGGAAAAATAAAAAGAAAAATCATAATTATCGAAAGGTAAGGTAAATATAATGACAATAATGGAAAAAACAGTTGGTCAAGTAGTACAAGTTAAAGGACCTGTAGTTGACGTAAGATTTTCACCAGGTAATCTTCCATCTATATATAATGCGTTAAAAATAAATGAAAAAACTGAATCTGGTGTTTTAGTTGATTTAACATTAGAAGTTCAGCAACATCTTGGTGATAACATGGTTAGAGCAGTTGCTATGTCTAACAATGAAGGTATTACAAGAGGAATGAAAGCGGTAGATAGCGGAGCTGCAATAGAAGTTCCAGTTGGAAAAGAAACATTAGGTAGAATTTTAAATGTATTAGGCGATGCTATTGATGAAGCTGGCCCTGTGGGAGAAAAAGCAAAAAGACCTATTCATAGATCTGCACCTGCTTTTACAGATTTAGTTGTTGAACCACAAGTATTTGAAACTGGTATTAAAGTCGTTGACTTATTAGCTCCATATTCAAAAGGTGGTAAAATTGGTCTTTTTGGTGGTGCTGGAGTTGGTAAAACAGTTATTATTCAAGAGTTAATTAATAATATTGCAAAACAACACGGTGGTGTTTCAGTTTTCGGTGGTGTTGGAGAAAGAACCAGAGAAGGTAACGATCTTTGGCATGAATTTAAAGAAGCTGGCGTTATTGATAAAGTTGCTCTTGTTTATGGTCAAATGAATGAACCACCTGGAGCAAGAATGAGAGTTGCTTTATCAGCTCTTACAGTTGCAGAATATTTTAGAGATGAAGAAAAACAAGACGTTCTTTTATTCGTAGATAATATTTTCAGATTTACCCAAGCTGGTTCTGAAGTTTCTGCTCTTTTAGGACGTATGCCTTCTGCGGTTGGATATCAACCTACATTAGCTACAGAAATGGGTGCTTTACAAGAAAGAATTACTTCTACAAAAGATGGTTCTATTACTTCAATACAAGCAGTTTACGTTCCTGCGGATGACTTAACTGACCCAGCTCCTGCTACAACATTCTCTCACTTGGATGCAACAACAGTTCTTTCAAGACAAATATCAGAATTAGGTATTTATCCAGCGGTTGACCCATTAGCTTCTACCTCAAGAATTCTTGACCCACAAGTTGTAGGTGAAGAACACTATAAAGTAGCAAGAGGAGTTCAAGAGGTTTTACAAAGATATAAAGAGTTACAAGATATTATTGCAATTCTTGGTATGGATGAATTATCTCCTGAAGATAAAATGACAGTTGCAAGAGCTAGAAAATTACAAAAATTCTTAAGTCAACCTTTCTTCGTAGCAGAAATATTTACTGGTAGCCCTGGTAAATATGTTTCTTTAGCTGATACAATAAGAAGTTTTAAAGAAATTTTAGAAGGTAAACATGATGATCTTCCAGAACAAGCATTCTATATGGTAGGAACAATAGAAGAAGCTAGAGCAAAAGGTCAAGAACTTCTTAAAGGCTAGGTAAAAAACTATGGGTAAAATGACATTAGAGGTTTTATCGCCTCATGGAATTATTTTTAGTGATATAGTTGAATCTGTTTCTCTTAGAGCTAAATCGGGTGAAATGGGTATATTATCAGGTCATATTCCAATATTTGCAGAACTTGATATGGGTGTTCTTACCTATAAATTAGGTAATCAAGAAAACTATATTGCAGTTATGGGTGGATTTCTTGAAGTTGCTAATAATAAAGTAAATATTATTACTTCAAGTGGTGAAATAGCTGATAATATTGACAAAGCTAGAGCTTTAAAAGATAAAGAAGAAGCTGAAAAAATTGCTATGAAAAAAGCAGGTGATGCTGCTTATTTAAGAGCAGAAAGAGAAGCTATAAAAGCTCATATTAGGCTTAGAACTTTGGATCTCCTTGAAAAAGCAGGTAGAAAACCAAAATTATAATATTTTAATTAAATATGATTAATACAACCTCTCTCTGAATTATTAGAGAGAGGTTGTTATTTTTTATACAAAATTTTTTGATTTGATAAATTTATATTGTAATTAGGATAAAAAATTATAAAAATGAAAAATATTTTTACTATTATTATAATTATAGGTTTATTTATAAAAGTATCTGATGCTTTAGAATTAAAAGCAGGAAATTTTTATGATCCTAAAGATATATCTGAATTTAATGAACCTATTTTTAAAAAAGGATTAAAATGGACTTATGTGGTTAAATCTAATTTGGCTAACTTTGAAATTTTTAATGAAATCATTGATATTAAAAATGATATTTTAACTATTAAATATTCAACTAAAAGTAAAAAAATAAAAATAAAAAAAATAAGTAAAAAAGATTTTTCTTTTATTCCAAAAACAAAAAAGAATAATCAAGAAGTGCCTATTATTTCAGATAAAATTAAGTATGAAAATAATGAGCTATTAATAGTAAATAATAAATCTTACAATACACAAAAATTTTCTGGAGATATTGATATGCCTATGGGAAAAGGTAAATCTTTAATTTGGTTTTCTAAAAGTTTAGGCATAGTAAAAATAGAATCTAATTCTACTTTTTTGAAAATTCCTTTAAAAGCTTCTTATGAATTAAAAAGTTTTTTTAGTCCGTAGCAGAAATAAGTTTTTTAACAAAATGTACTTAATATCACAATTTTATGATTAAAATAAATATTGCTTTATTGCGATTATTTTTATTTTTTGGTTTATTATGGATGCAGGACTTTTTTCTAAATTATTAAAAAAGCATCATAACTATAGAAAAGAGAAAAAATTTGAAGAAGGTAATTCTTCTATTTCTAATTTTTATCATCCAAGAGAAATTCCAAAATTTCCAGTTAGATTTAAAGATGATAATTACATAAAAAAAATTTCTCACTTAAATAAATCACCTATAATAAATGGAAATGAAGCTACTTTTTTATATTGGGGAAATCCTAAAAGGCATGTCGAGTTTGTTTCAGAGTTGTCTTTTTGGGCATCTAATAGAAATAATACTTTTAGAAAAGTAGCTAATGAAAATTTATATCATATTACCTTAGAATTACCAGAAGACGCTCGTTTAGAGTATAAATATGTAGTTGATGGAAATTGGGTTTTAGATCCATTAAATAAATTAATGTGTGATAATGGTATAGGTAGTTATAATTCTTATGTTATTATGCCTAATTATAAAAAAGTAGATACTCTTTTTCAAAGAGAAGGTATAAAACAAGGTAAATTAGAAGAATTTGAACTAATTGGAAAATCTATTGAAGGTAATCGAATGGTTTATGTGTATTTACCACCCGATTATAATGAAACTACTATGGAATATCCCACAATTTATTTTCATGATGGTGGTGATTATATCAATAGAGCTGGTGCTGTAAATACTATAAATAACTTAATAGCTGATAATCTTATAAGACCTATAATAGCTGTTTTTATTAACCCTATAAATAGGGTAGAAGAATATATGTATAATATAAAATACTCTAAATTAGTTGCTCAGGAAGTAGTTCCTAGAATAGATGAAAATTTTAGAACTATTAAAAAGCCAGATTATAGAACTATTATGGGAGCTTCTTTAGGTGGAATAATTTCATTTTTTACAGCTTATAATTTCCCAGCTGTTTTTAAAAATATTTCTGGTCAATCTTCATCTTTTTTATATTTAGAAAAAGATATTACAAGAATGATAGATAATTCTCATAAAGAGTTTAATGTTTATATGGATGTTGGAATGTTTGAAAGTTTAATTTATTCAAATAGAAGAATATCTCAGATTTATAAAAGAAAAGGGTTTAAATTTTTTTATCAAGAAATAAATGAAGGGCATACTTGGAGTAATTGGGGTACTCATTTAAAAGATGCACTTATATTTTTTTATGGAGTTTCGGATTAATGGAAGAAAGATTACAAAAAATAATATCTGCATCTGGTATGGCATCAAGAAGAAGAGCAGAAGAACTAATTTTGGCAGGTAAAGTAAAAGTAAATGGAAAAATAATAAAAGAGCTTGGTTTTAAGGCAAATGCTCATGAAGATAAAATTTATGTTGAAGGTAAAAAACTTACTGTAAAAACCAAAAAAATCTATATTGCACTTAATAAGCCTGTAGGAATTATTTGTTCTAGAAGTGATGAAAAAGGAAGAGAAACTGTAGTTGATATTGTAAATGTTAATAGATATATTTATCCTGTAGGTCGTTTAGACTTTGATAGTAGTGGTTTAGTTTTACTTACTAATGATGGCTCTGCTATGAATGCAATTATACATCCTAAATATGAAATAGAAAAAACATATACAGTTCTTATAGATGCGTCTATTTCTGATAATCATATAAAAAAAATAGAAACAGGAATGGATTTAGAAGGATATAAAACAGCCCCAGCAAAGTTAAAAGTTTTGGGAAGATATACAAACGAAACTAAAATAGAAATAACTTTAACTGAAGGTAAAAATAGGCAAATAAGAAGAATGTTTGAAGCTTTAGGTTATGAAGTAAAAAAACTGAAAAGAATTAGAATTGGTCAAATTAAACTAGATAAATTAAAAAAAGGTGAATTTAGATATCTTACAGAAAAAGAAATAGCTTGGATAGAAGGTCTGAAGGAAGAAAAAGCTAAAATAGAAAATAAAGAAATTAATTGATATTGATCAATTTTTTTTATCTTTTCACTCATTAAATATTATTGCTTCCAATGTTTAAATATAATTATGATAATTATAGGAATTTTGATTTTGGAGAATAATTATGAAAAAGATACTTTACCCTACTGATGGTTCTGATAATGCTAATAAAGCTTTGGAATATGTAAAAGATTTTGCAAAAAAGTTTGAAGCTAAAGTTATTGTCTTGATAAATTATGAAATACCAAATTATTATGGTAGATATGATGCAATGCAAGTTTTTAATGACTTAGATTCTCAATTAAGAAGAAATTGCACTGAAATAGCAGAAAAAAAAGTTGCTGAATTAGCAGAAGAGGGCATAGATGCTGTTCATATTGTAACTACTGGTGATGCTGGTGATAGAGTGGTTCAAGAAGCTGAAAGACATAATGTTGATTTCATTGTAATGGGTTGTAGAGGCTTAGGTGGAATTAAAAGCTTTTTACTAGGCAGTGTAAGTAATTATGTTTTACATCATACTAATATTCCAACTTTGATAATTAAATAAAAGTAAAAATAAGCTAGTTATTGGAGGTGTCTAAAAATATTTACTTTATTTTTAGGCAACTCCATTTATTACAGCTTATTCTTATTGAATATCTTTTGTTTAAATAAAAGTTTAGCTTAATTCTAATAGCTTTTACCAAGCATCTATTTTATTCAATTTTTGAGGTGTCTTTTTATGCTTAGAAGTACAGTAAGAAATACAAGAACTGTTTTTGGTCTAATTTTATTGCTAATAATAGTAGCTACAGTTTATTACACTTTTTCTACTAATAATAGTTACACAAGTAAAGGAAATATTTTTATTGATAATGTAGTTTTTTTCAAGCCTAAAGCTGGTAAAAATGTTCTTTTTGAAATAAAACCAAAATTAAAGCTAGATAAAAAATCTATGGAAGATAAAAATAATTATGAAATAATTCAAGTTTCAAATAAAGATAAACAATGGCTACCATTAGAAAATGGTAAAAAAGTTGATATAGATTTTGTTCAGTATGTTTATGCAGCTTATGTAGATTCTGCTGAAAAAAGAGAAAAAGCTTCTCCTGAAACAAGAGAAGATAAGGTATTGCAAATTTTTGCAAAAATAACACCTGAAGAATCTAAGGATGATAATTTTATGCTAAAAGTTAAAAAATTTACTGCTGATGATTTATCAAAAACAGCTGAAAATGAATTTTTTGTAGTTACAGTTAATAATCTAAATAGTCTTATAAAGAGGTAGGATACATGTTAATAAATAAAATTCTTTTATCTGTTAAGAGTGAAGATGATGGCGAAAAAATATTTAATTACGCTAAAGAATTAGCTTTATCTAATAACGTTGAAATAGTTATTTTACATTGTTATTATATTCCTAAAAAATTTGAAGATGAAACTAATCCTCATTATCATTATATAAAAGTATCAGAAGATAAAATGATAGAACATGGTAATAAAATATTGAATGATATTAAAGAAAAAGCTGAAAATGCTGGTTTAAATTGCAAAACTATTTTAAAAAAAGGTATTCCTTGTGATACGATAATTTCTGAAGCTGAAGATAATAATTGTGACCTTATTATTATGGGAATAAGAGAACATGGTTTTTCTGATAAAAAATTAATAAGTAGTACAAGTAATTATGTTATTCATCATACTACTTGTCCTGTTATGTTAGTTCATTAATTATCATAAGTCTAATTTATTTATTCTTATTGAATACCTCGGACTTAAGTCCGAGTGTAGAAGGGGGTTCGGGGGCAAAGCCCCCGTCCCCACTTCGTGCGGTGTTTAATACCCCGTACGAAGAATCTATTTTATTTATTTTACTTTTTTAGTTATTTAAGAGGAAAAATGTTTAAAAAAATTTTATTAGCTATTGATGGCTCCGAACATTCTTATAATAGTATTAATTATACTATTGAATTAGCCTTAAAATTTAAAGCCAAAGTATTTATTTTGACTTGTTATGAAGTGCCATCTTTTTATAATCTTCCAATAGAGAAAGAACTTTATACGGAGGCAGAGCAAGTTCTATTGAAAGCTGAAAAGTTATTTTTGCAAAAAAATATAGATATAGTAAAAATTATAAAAAAAGATTCACCTAGTTTTAATATTTTAGAGGTAGAAAAAGAGCAAGGTATAGATTTAATAGTTATGGGTAGATATGGTAATCGAAATATAAAAAGTTTTTTAATAGGGAAAGAGGCAAATTCTGTTTTAACTTCTTCAAATTGCTCCATTTTTTTAGTATAAAAATAAAAAATAATATATTAAATTAGTATTCTATAAAATATCAAGAAATACTATTTTTATATTTAGAGACTATTGGGTAATTTTATTTAAATTATTTATTTAGGCTCTTAAAACAAATTATAAGTTATAGTTATTTAGTATAAAGGTAAATATGAAAAAAACAATTGAAATTAGTGCAAATGATGCAATAAGTAAAATAGAGAAAGGTAAAAGAATTTTTATTTCTTCGGGCTGTGCAGAACCTCAATTTTTGGTAAAAACTTTAGTTGAGAATGCAGATAGATTTGAAAAAAATGAAATAGTTCATATTATGACTATGGGAATAGCTCCTTATGTAAAAAAAGAATATGAAAAACATTTTAGGCATAATGCTTTTTTTATTGGTAAAAACGTAAGAGAGGCTGTAAGATCTGGTAGGGCAGATTATACTCCAATATTTTTATCAGAAATTCCACATTTATTTATCAATAAGCAAATGCCTATACATTGTGCTTTAATTCAAGTATCTCCACCTAATAATGGATATGTATCTTTGGGTGTAAGTGTTGATATTGTTTTAGCCGCAGTTAAAAATGCAGAAATTGTTATAGCTCAGGTTAATAATAATATGCCAGAAACTTGTGGAGATTCAAAAATTCCATTAGATTTAATAGATTACTTGGTTTATCATGATGAGCCTCTTATTGAAGTTAATGAATTTAATGAAGCTGACGAAGTATCAGAAAAAATAGCTGATAATATTGCTAAATTAGTAAAAGATGGTTCTACATTACAAATGGGTATAGGTAAAATACCTAATGCTATTTTGAAAAAATTAGTTACCAAAAATGATTTGGGTATTCATACAGAAATGTTTTCTGATGGTATTGTTGAATTATATAAAAATGGAAATATAACTAATAAATATAAAGGTATTAATAATGGTTATTCTGTTAGTAGTTTTGCTATGGGAACTAAAATTTTATATGAAACTATAAATAAAAATGAGGATTTTAGATTTTTCCCTTCGGAATATGTAAATGATCCTTTTGTTATTTCTCAAAATAAAAATATGGTTTCTATTAATTCTGCTATAGAAATAGATTTAAGTGGACAAATATGTTCTGATAGTATTGGTAGTAATTTTTATAGTGGAATTGGTGGACAAGTTGATTTTGTTAGAGGTTCTGTAAACTCTAAAGGGGGGTTTTCTATTATTGCTTTACCATCAACTGCAAAAAATGATACTTTATCTAAAATAGTTCCATTTTTAGAAAGAGGCTCAGGAGTTGTAACTTCAAGAGGAGATGTTGATTTTGTAGTTACTGAATATGGTGTAGCTTATTTACATGGTAAAAGTATAAGAGAAAGAATAGAAAGGCTTGTTAATATTGCTCATCCAAAATTTAGAGATCAATTATTAACAGAAAGTATTTTTAATTAAGCCATTTTTTTATAAACCATTCTATTAACATAGAAAGTTTTTCTTTACTCGCAAAGCTTAAGTTATCCTTACTTGCTACAGGAAAAAAATAAGCAATAGAGTAAAGAAAAACTTCACAATCTTCTTCTATAGATTCAATTTTAAATATTTTTTTATCACAGCCTTCTTTTAAAAAAGAGTACATAGCAGAAAACATTATTTCACTTTCTTCTTTTAATCGTTCAGGTCTTAATTTTAAAACTGCTAAAGCAATATCATAAGAATGAGGTGTTTTAGTTCTTAGTTCTTCATTAATTATGAATCTCCCCAAAATATATTTTTTTATTTTATCTTGAGGTAAAATATTTTCTTCTAAAATTTCTTTTATAAAATATCTATGAAAATCTACAAATTTTTCTGTACAAGCAAAAAGTATTTCGTCTTTACTTTTAAAATATAAATAAACGGTACCTACTGCTATGCCAGAATCTTTTGCTATATCTTGGATAGAAGTTTTTGTAACTCCATAATAATTAAACATTTTTATAGCTGATTCTATAATTCTTTCTTTTTTTTCCTTTTTCTTACACATTTTTTATATCTAATAATTATCTTTTATAAGCTTTTACATATATAGGATTTTTGGGTTTTAGTGAAAAAGTAGTATCTGCTTCAATTTTTTGATTTGGTTCTAATTCAAATCTAAATTTTTTAGCAAGCATAGATATAATTATTTGCGTTTCCATATAAGCAAAGTTAGCCCCTATACAAACTCTAGGTCCTCCACTAAATGGGAAAAAAGCAAATTTATGTCTTTTTTCTACTGCTTCTTCTATAAAATGCTCTGGATAAAATTCTTCTGGTTTTTCCCATAAATCTTCTCTTCTATGTACTGTATAACAAGAAACTATAATTACTGATTTTTTAGGAATTAAATATCCTTTTATAATATCATCATTTATAGCCTCTCTAGGCATACTATAAGCTGGAGGATATAACCTTAAAGTTTCATCAAATACCATTTTACTATATTTTATTTTTTGAATATCTTCCAAGTTACAATTTAAAATATCTAAATTTCCTATTTCTTGATAAAGTTTTTCTTGCTTATCAGTATTAAGACCTAAAAGATACCATAACCAAGATAAAGCACATGCTGTTGTTTCATGACCTGCTGTTAATAAAGTAATAGCTTCATCTTTTACTTCTTTTTCTGTTAACTTTTCTCCAGTTTGAGGATCTTTTGCATTTAACAATAGTGAAATAATATCTTTTACTTCTTTTCTATTATTATTTTTATGTTCTTCTATTATATTGCTAATAATATTATCAATAAATTTTTTTGCATCATGAAAACGATGGTTTTTTTCTGTAGGAAACCAAGTAGGTAATGATAAAGGATTTCTTAATTTATAACTTAAAAAATCAAAGGCTTCTCTATAATTTTTACCTAGCTCACTGGCTTCAGAAGATAGATCAGAACTTAGTAAGGTTAGACCAGCTATTTTTATAACAATATCATACATTTCTTTTACTATATCAAAGGCTTCTGTTTTTTGCTCTAATTTACTAATTAATTCTAAAGTACAGGCTTTCATAATATCAAAAAAGCTATTTAATGAATCTTTTCTAAAAAGAGGTTGCATTATTCTTCTATTTTTTAGCCATTGTTCCCCTTCATTTACTATTAATCCTTTACCAGCAAGTAACCCAACTGAGTTATTAAAAAAATCAGGTTTTTTATAGTTTTGATGGTTAGTTTTTAAAATATGTTCTACTCCATCTGGGTCTGAAATTATAAATACATCATAATTAGGCATTCCTATTATTTTTGCATAATCACCATATTTTTTCCAAGTTTCATAATACCAATCTAATTGGCTATCTTGAGATTTTTTTATTGATTCAAAAAAACCTTTAATTCCGTTATATCCTTCTGGTATAACACCTTCAATTGCTTTCATATTTCACCTCTAAAAATGAATAATGAATATTTTTATATATTATTCATTATAGCAGAAATATCTTTTTTAGTTGAAATAAATAAATATTTATTTATTTATGAAACGCTCACACAAGATTTATAAATAAATTACTATAATGTAATGTAAGTTAAATTATTTTATTTTTAATATTGGTTTTTACTAATTACTTTTTATATGTTTTCTAATACTTTTAAATATAAAAGCTATATATATATTATTTTATTTATATCAATTATTTTTATTCCTAATAAAGTAAATTGTGAAGAAAATTTAGTAGAAATTCAGCCAAAATTTTTTGTAAAAATACTTGGTTATTTAAAAGATTTACCAGAAGAATTTGTTAATGTTGGAGTTGTTTTTGATTCTTCAAGTCATATATCAATAAATACAAGAAATATTATCATATACAAATTAAAACAGTATCCTAATATAAAAATAACATCTTTGGATTTAAATAATATACAAAAAATAAGTAAAAAAAATATTGATGTTTTTTATGTTTCAAATGATATTTCTTCTTTTTCTAATATAGAGAATGTTGCTAATAAAAATAAAATAGTAACTTTTTCTTCAAATCCAGAAATTGTTCATGAAGGGAAAGCATCTTTGAGTGTTACTATTAAAAATAATCGTCCCAAAATATTATTAAATTTAAATAAAGTTAAAGCTGAGGGACAAAAAGTATCTTATCAATTAATTAAGTTAGCTGAAGTAATATAATATTAAAAAAGACTAAAACTTTTAATAGTTTTAGTCTTTTTATTTTAATCTTTATGATTCCCCTAAAGAGGTCTTAATTTTATTTTACAACATCAATTCTTATTCGTGCTACACCAGAATTAATTGAAGCAATTGATGTAAAAGCTGCTTTTGATAAATCTATAACTCTTTTATGAGTATCGGCAAAAGGACCTCTATCATTTATTTTTACTGTTACAGATCTTCCTGTATCTAAATTAGTAACCAAAACCATAGTTCCTAAAGGTAAGGTTCTATGTGCCGCAGTTAATTTATTCATATCAAAAACTTCACCATTAGCTGTTTTTCTACCATGAAAATATGGTCCATACCAAGAAGCATAACCAAATTGAGTTTTATTTGTTATTGGAGAGGTTACAGCCAAACTTCTATGTGGTTTATAAGAAAGATTATTAATAGGTTTTGCTCCTAATGCTATTCTTATATTATTAACCCATTTCAAAGTTAATTTGTTCTTTTCTAAATTATTTTCTTTTGCTAAATTATTATCTATAGAAAATAAAACATTTTCATCTATCTTAGCAATATATTTACCATCTCTTAAAGCTGGCTCAATTCTATCGCCTCTTAATTTATTTTTGAATAAGAGTTTATTAAGATTTTCTGCTATTTCTTTTGTTTTTGATAGTGAATCATTTTTGTTTGATTTTATTTTTATTACTTTTTCATCATTTATTGTTACATAAGCCTCTTTCTTATCACCAATAAAACCTATATAGGTTTCATTGTCTTTTTTTGCATAAGTAGTAGGAGCACAAATTGTAGACATTAAACTAAAAACTAAAAATGTTTTTAATATTTTTTTCATTAATCTATTCCTTACAACCAAACCCTAAAAGTTAAATTATCACAAACTTTAAGGATTATACATCACAGACAAAAAACATCAAAAGATGTACATTTATTTTTGTAAGGTACATCACAAAGATATGTTTTGGCAATAGTTGATAACATAAATTTAAAAAACTATTAATGATTCTTAATTAAAATTTATTAGTATTATTTCAATTATTAACTTTTTCATACTTACTTTTTATTCTAAAATGATGTAGAATTAACTTTTTTAAAGTTCTTTTTTCAATAGCCTGAATTTTAATGGTATTTAGAAAGCTACATTATTATGGAATATAAAACACTACCTTTGTATCAAAGAATAACTTCAATAAATGAAGGTATAAAAAATTCTTTGAAAAAATCACTTGATTTTAAAGGGCATGAAATTGTTGAGAATCAAAAACTTCTTATAGGTAAAAGTTCTTATGACAATAGAAATATAAGCTCTGAATTTGATTTTGTTGTTTTTAATAAAAGTAATTTTGATTGGACTAAGCAAAACAAAAAAGATGATGTTTTATTGGCTTGTAAAGTTCTTTTTAAAACTTCAGTAGAAAGTTTAAAAAAAGATATTGAAGCAGAACTATTTAAATTTCATTCTATTCAAGCTGTAAGAAAAATGATTATTTTATTAAATACTAAAGATGTTATAACAGATGAATATGTCCCAGTATTTTTTATGAATAATTATGATTTATTTTTAAATTTCCCTGTTTCATTGCATGAAAAAACTTCTTTAGATAAGTGCTCTGCTTGTGGTACAGTTCCTTCAAAAATAGAACCTTGGTTTTATCATGAAAATAGTTTAGAGTTGTTGCCTCTAGATGAATATATTGATGATTTTTCTTATTTTGGAATGTAGATTTATTAAGTAATTAAAAAAAGATAAATTATACCGAAAATAACTTTTACAAAATGTCAGGGCGTAAAATTTTACACCCAAAC
>JAXLXH010000003.1:0-237322 GCA_046328015.1 Candidatus Sericytochromatia bacterium
TGAACATCATGGCTTAGGAGTAGTCCCTGAACATTACAAATTTGATTTAGGTGGTATGCAATTTAATGCAGACACTATTGTGGCAACTTGGATTGCTATGGCTGTTGCAGTTATTGTTATTTTAATGCTAAGTAAAGCGTTAAGTAGAAAACCTAATGGTAAACAAACAATAGCAGAGTCAGTTGTGGAGTTCATAGAAGGTTTATTAAAAGATGAAATGGGACATAATAATGTCTTAACTTATGTACCTTTTATTGGTTCTTTATTCTTATTTGTATTATTTTCAAATTGGATAGGTATTTTACCTTGGAGATTACTTCATTTAGCTGGTGTTCCGCTTGAAATAGCATCGCCAACCAATGATCTCAATACAACAGCAGGGTTAGCCTTAATATCGGTTATGTCATATTTTTATTTTGGTATAAAGAAAAAAGGATTATCTTATTTCCAACATTACTTTACACCACATCCTGCGTTTTTCTTTTTCAATGCATTGGAAGATTTTACAAGACCACTCTCTTTATCTTTCCGTCTTTTCGGGAACATAATAGGTGGCGAGATTTTACTAGGAATTTTAATATTCTTAGTGCCTTGGTTTATACCATTACCAATATTTGCATTTGAGGTGTTTGTTGGTTTTATACAAGCATTTGTATTTGCTGTACTAACTACATCTTATATTGGTGCCGGTGTTGCAGAACACCATCATGATGAGCACTCTCATGAGGGAGCTCATTAAAAAATTATAGTTATTATATTATTAAATTGTTAAAGGAAAAATAAAATAATGGTAGTAGAATTATTTTCAAGCTCTGCTATGGGAGCTGCATTATCCATAGGTTTAGGTGCTATTGGTGTAGGTCTTGGTATCGGTATAGCTTCTAGTAAAGCTATGGAAGGTATTGCTAGACAACCAGAAGCTGCTGGAACAATCAGACAAAATTTAGTTTTATCAATAGTTTTCATGGAAGCTGTTGCTATCTATTGTTTAGTTGTTTCATTAATTCTTTTATTTGCTAATCCATTACCTGGACAAATGAATAAAGAATTTCCTGATGCAGGAAAAGCTCCAGCTGCTGTTGCTCAACAACCAGCACATTAATTAGAATTTTAAAAAAGAGCAACTCTTCAAGGGTTGCTTTTTTTATTTTTATTAGAGAATACCTCAGAGCTCTGCTCTGGGGTTTCAGGGGGTACAGGGGCAGAGCCCCCGATCCCTTCCTCCTACGGAGTATCAACCCCGTAGGAGGTCTTAAATTCATTTTTATAGAAAGGAAATTTATATGAGTTCAAAAATTTTATTAGAAATAGCAGGAAAAAGAATCAGAATGGGTAGTGTTAATAAATACCTACTTATTTATGATGATAAAATAGAAGTTTATAATAATCATAAAAAACCTGAATCTTTATCATTATTAGTTAAATATGATCAAATAGCTAAAATTGATGCAAGAGAAGGACTTTATTGTGGTAGTTTAATTATAAAAACTAAAAATAACAAAAAAATAGTTATGCAAAATATTGCTAAAGAAGATGGATTAAAAGCTATAGATACAATTTTAGAAATAATAAATAAATCTAAATAAGCATAAAATTAATTTTTATAGGGGTTATTGGGAAAAATTATTTTTCAAACCTCTATTTTTTTATCTTATACTAGAAAAGAAGTAAAAAGTAAAAAGTGAAAAGGTAAGAAGTTTACAACAAAATACTTTCAAGCTTATCTTTTTTTTAAACCATTTTTGTTTTAGTATATATTTTTATTATAAATACCAAAACTTGTTAATAAAGGTTATGTTAAAATATTAAATTCTAGATAAATCAAATACTAAAGAAAAAAATAATAAAATGAAAAATATAAAAATATTTTTAATTACAATCTTGTTATTTATAATAACATCGTGTTCTTCTAATAAAGAAAACTATATAAATGCGACTGTTATTAGAATTATTTCTAATGTTACTTTATTAGATGATAAATCTAATTCTCAAAGTAAAATTACTAAAATTGAAGTAGAGCTAGATTCTGGAGAAAGAGTTATAATAGCTCAAGAATCTAATACAAATAGAAGTATAGGAACTCCAGAAGAAGGTGATAAAGTGGTTTTATCTGAACAGATAGTAGATGAAAATAAAACTGCTTATCAAATTATAGATATGAAAAGAAGCGGTAATACTTATTTTGCTATTGCCTTTTTTGTTTTATGTATGTCTATTATAGGTGGTGCCAGAGGTTTAATCTTTTTTGGTATTTTATTATTTATCTTTTTTGTTTTGGTATATATGGTATTACCATTAATTTCATTAGGTATAAGTCCAATTTTACTTACTTTGGCTCTTTCTATTTTTATAAGTTGGTTAATTAACTTTTTAATTCAAAATAATTCTAAAAAACAAAATTTATCTATAACTTCTAATTTTTTAAGCCTTATTATTGTTACTGTTTTTGCATATATTTTTTCTAAATATGGATCTTTTAGTTCTTTTTTAACAAAAGAAACTACTAGTAGCTTTATTCAAAAAATAACTCCTGCTGGTTTTATTGCTTCTTCTATAATACTTACATCTTTGGGTGGAATTATTAATGTTTGTACTGCAACCTTGAATCTTTCTAATGAAGTTAATAAAAATTTTCCTAAAGCTAACTCTCAAAAATTAATGATGAATTTATTAAAATATTCTAGACAATCTGTTTTTATGAATTTTATTTTTATTTTTACTATATATTTAGGTTTAGCAATGCCTGTTATGGCATACAAATATGATGTACTAACTTTAAATTCTTTTATTAATACAGATATTATTTCTTTTTACTTAATAGCTGTCTCTATTGGTGGTTTGGGAATAATATCATCAAGCCTTATAACTTCTTTTTTAAGTACTAACTTTATTTTGGAAGAAAGAAAAAAAACAAAGAGCTAATTTTTTTAAAAACCTGATTTAGAACAGTTTTTTTTAATTTAAATTTAGCTATAATCAAAAGGTTATTTCTATAGAAGGCTTTTTTATGTTTACTTACGCTTTAAAAAATATAAAAATTCTAGAAAACTTTGATAATAATGCTTTAGAAGATTTAAGACATTATTTAGATTATAAAGTTTATCAACCAAATGAAATGATTATACATGAAGGAGATACAGATCATAGTTTATTTTTTATTTTAGAGGGGCAATGCAATATTTCAAGAGCTTCTTTAAATTTAGGTATATTAGATTCAGGATGTTATTTTGGTGAAGGTGGTCTTATTTCTAATAGAGCTAGAGCTGCGACTATTATTGCTAAAATAGAAACTAAAGTAGCTATTTTAACCGAAGAAAATTATCAGAAAATGATTAAAGAGCATCCTTCTTTAGCTATTTTATTAACTCATTCCATAATAAAAATAATAGGCTGGCAATTAATAGAAATGACTGATGGTATGGAGATTTTAATGAAACAAAGGTCTATACCAAGAAATGTTTATTTGGATATAGAAATTGATAATAAAAATATAAGAGTTAAAACTGGAACTAAAATAAGTGAAATTATCAAAGATAAATATGCTTCAGATGGTGGTTTTGTTATAGCTGCAACCCTAAATAATAAGACCGTTTCTTTAAACACCCAACTTTTTTCTAATTCAAAAATAAGCCCATTATCAGTATTAAACTTTGAAGGTGAAAGAATTTATAGAAGAAGTGCCACATTACTTTTTTTAGAAGCTGCAAAAAAATTATATCCAAATATAAATTTTAAGCTAGGTGCTTCAATTGGGGCTTCTCAATGGATTGAAATAGAAAATACAGAAACAACTTGTGAAGAATTAAATAATTGTATTACTAAAGAAATGAAAAAAATGATTGAAAAAAAGATCCCCTTCAGACATGAAATTTGGGCTATAGAAGAAGCTTTGCATTATTTTGAAGAAAAAGGGCTAACTGAGGTAACAAAATTATTAGAAATACAAAGTAATCCAACTGTAACTTTAGTTAGTTGCGGTTCTTTTTATGTCTTAAGTATGGGAACACTAGCTCCAGATACTAGTTATATTACTAAGTTTCAAATTTCAAGTGTTGGTTCTAGTTTGGTTTTACATGTAGGAGAAGAAAAAACTTCTGGTTTTAATGGTAAAAGTATTTCTGCTTATGCACGTGTTATAGGAAATTGGGAAAATTGGTTATCATCTTTAGAGATAAAAAGTGTAGGTTCTTTTAATAAAGCTTGTATTAATGGAAATATATCACAAATAATAAAAGTAGCAGAAGGTTTTCATGAAAAAAATATTAGCCAAATAGCAGATAAAATTTTACATGATAATAGAAAACCCAAAGTTATTTGTATTGCAGGTCCATCATCTTCTGGAAAAACAACTTTTATAAAAAGGTTAACTGTTCAGTTACAAGTTAATGGTTTATTACCATATGCAATATCTTTAGATGATTATTATGTAGATAGGGAACTTACTGTAAAAGATGAAGAGGGTAATTATGATTTTGAAGCTCTAGAAGCATTAGATTTACCTTTATTAGGTTCTCACCTTAAAAGTATTTTAGAAGGTAAAAAAGTAAAAACAGCTAAATACCATTTCCCATCTGGTAAAAATTATAATGATGGCGGTTCTATTATAGAATTACCTGAAAATGGAGTTTTATTATTAGAAGGTATTCATGGTTTAAATCCTAAATTATTAGGTGATTTTGTAGATAAAAAAAGGATTTTTAAAATATTCATTCAACCAATGTATTCTTTGCCTTTTGATTCTTTATCAAGAATAAATCCTTCCGATTTAAGATTACTTAGAAGAATAATAAGAGATAGGCATACTAGAAACTTGAAACCAGAAGATAATATTATGAGATGGTCTTCTGTAAAAAGGGGGGAAAAAAAACATATTTTCCCTTATATAAATGAGGCTGATAGTATTTTTGATACTTCTTTAGTTTATGAGTTAGCAGTACTCAAAGTTTATGGTGAAAGATATCTTTTAGAGGTTCCAGCCTCTCACCCTGCTTATGCTACGGCTTTTAGACTTAGAAAATTAATAGAAAATTTTATTGCTATTTATCCAGATCATGTACCTCAAACATCTATTTTGAGAGAATTTATAGGTGGTAGTAGTTTTGAATATTAAAAATAAATATTATTTTCCATAAACATATCTTTTAAAATAAAAATCTAGGCTTCCACCATAGTTTTTTTGAACTAGGTTAATAAAATCTTTATCACTATAGCTAGAAAGATTATATTTGTTATAAAATTCACTTAGTGTAGGATATAGGCTTAAGTTTTTTTCTTTATAAAAATAACCAATTTCAGCTAAAAAAATACCGTTATTATAAACTTCTTCTGGCGTTCTTAATGTAAAATTATTATCTTTAGATAGGATAGTAGCAGGTCTTTTTTGGTATTTTTTTATTGGATTATTATAATCATACCAATCACAAACTAATTCATCTACAAACCCTGCTTTACCATCTTTAGGTGATGAACCTCTTCCAAACCATTGATGGCATAATTCATGCGGTATTAATTCCAATCTACTTACAATAGCTCCTCCAAATTCCATAGAGTACTCTTGTGATAGTGGCAAATCACCTTCTTGTAAAGAATATAATTTAACCAATAATTTTTCAAAAGGGTATTTACCAATCTTTTTTTCAAAATTATCTAAAGTTTTTCTAATAGATTGTTCTGCTTTTAAAGCTAATTTATCGGCAGTAAGTTTTTTACTAATTCCAAGGTTTGGTTTGAAATAGAGTGTAACAGGTATTTCTTTATATTTTCCTTTGTAAGAAAATTTATGAGTTTTATAAGGTATTGTAGTAAATTCAAAATAAGGACTAGCTGTGTTATTCCAATCGGAAAATTTTATTTTATAGGTATTATTTTTATTCTCTAATAAATCACCACTAGTATATAATTTTATATTTTCATAAAAATCATAAAAAGAAAAAGAATATGTCATAGGATAACGATCTTCTTCAAAAGAAGATGGTGTAAAAAGGTTAGTAAATCTGGCATCTGTAGAATCACTAAAATCAGTTAAAAAATAAAAAGGTTTCCAATTCTGACTCCAATTAGTTAATTTAGGTAAATTATATTCTAATTCTAAAGAGTAATTATCAATTCCTTTTGTAACTGGAAAAGTAATAATCCAATCTTCATTTTTAGGTGCTCTTTGTCTTTTTATGTTAATAACTTTTCCATTTAATTTAGCTTTTTTTACATTAGGTTCTAAAAAGAAAAATACTTTATCACTTTTTTTATTAACCTCAAAAATAGTTTTACTTTTTACCGAAATAATTTTCTTAGTTTTTGAAATAGAAAAATCTACTTGATTTTCTTTTGGGTGTCCAACACAGATAATACTATTTTTTTCATTAAAACATTTATCATCTTTTTTTAATTCAATACTTTTTGCTTCATTGGCTAATAATGAAAAACAAGAGATAAAAATTAATGAGCTTAAAGTTTTTTTTAACATATTAATACACCTTATTAGACAGCCATATCAGCTTTTAGGGCAGAATGACTTTGATAATTTTTTATTTCAATATCTTCAAAATTTAGAGCTAAAACATCATCTAAAGTTTTTACTTCTTTTTTTATTATTAGTTCTGGTAAGGGATAAGGTTTTCTTTCTATTTGTATATTTACTTTATCTAAATGGTTTACATAAATATGTGCATCAACTGCATTATAATAAAGTTCTTTGGCTGTATAACCACATATTTTGGCAATATAATGAGTTAAAAGAGCGTATTGTATTAAATTAGTAGGTAAACCTAAAAATAAATCAGAACTTCTCATTAATAAAAAACAACTAATTTCTTTTTTATCTGGGTTACAATAAAATTGTGTATATAAATGGCAAGGTGGTAAGGCTGCATAATCAAGTTGTGTTGGACACCAAAGGCTAATAATAATTCTTCTATCCCAAGGATTGGTGTTTATTTTTTCTATTACATTAGCTAGTTGATCAACTCCTTTTAAGCCTTTGGTTTGAGGTACAAAAGGATGTTCTCCTCCAAAATTTCTGAATTGATGTCCATAACCACAACCCATTTCACCTTCTGGTAAAAAATCTAAATTTCTTTGATCTAAAAACTCTCTAGAAGTGTTTCCTTTCCAATAATTTACTCCTTTTTCTTCTAGTTTTTTGGTGTCAGTTTCTCCTTTTAGAAACATTTGCATTTCTTCAAATACACCTCTAAAAAAGACTTTTTTTGTAGTTAATAAAGGGAATCCTTCTGTTAAATCTACTCTTAAACTTTTAGAAAAAGATGAAATAGTATCAACACCTGTTCTATTTTGTTTTCTGTAGCCATTTTCTTTTATATCTTTTAAAAGCTCTATATAATCTAAATCTAATTTATTAGTCATTTTTTATTTCCTAACTTATCACTAGTAAATTAGTATAATATCAATATTTTTTATAAATGAGAATTTTTTAGAAAATAAAAATTATATAACATTATTTAGAGACGTATAGGATACATCTCTACGAAAACACTTGTTTTTAACATTGTGTTTCGTAAAATAAAAAACTATTAAATACTTTATTATTGAAATTCAAAATATAAAATTTATATCTCTCTTGTAATATAATATATCAAATTAATTTATAAGGTAAAAAATTTGGTTGTCATAAAAAAGTATCATAAAGTAGATTTATCTAATGAAAGAGATATTTCATTAAGAATTCTAATTAATGCTATAGATAATGATTATAGTTTAGAGGCTGAATTAGAGTTTTTTGAAAAAAATTTTAAGGCAGATTATCAAAAAATAAGTTTTTCGCATGAACTTACACAAGGTGTTTTTAGATACTTATTATTATTAGATGAATACATAAAACTATTAACTCAACCTAAATTTAATAAAATAGATAAAATTATCTTGAATATTTTAAGATTAGCTATTTATCAATTAGTTTTTATGGATTCACCTGATTTTGCTATTGTTAATGAAAGTGTTTCTTTGGCTAGAAAATATAGTAATGAAGGTAGTGTAAAATTTGTAAATGGCGTTTTAAGAAATTTTTTACGAAAAAAAGATGAATTATCAAAAAATATTGATAAATACGATTTTTATCAAAAAATAAGTATAAAAAACTCTATTCCTGATTGGATAGTTAATTATTGGGGTAGTTTTTTAGATAAAAATGAATTAGAAGAACTTTGTTTTTCTATGAATCAAAAACCACTTATTTATCTCAGAATAAATACTTTAAGAACTAGTATTATTCAATTCAAAGAGCTTTTAAAAGAAAAAGAAATTATTTTTTATGATACTCATATAGAAAATATAATAAGATTAGAAAATAAAACTAATTTAAAAAATATTCCCAATTATAATGAAGGTTTTTGGTATATCCAAGATATCGCTTCTTCTAGTGTTTCTTATTATTTAAACCCTCAAAAAAATCAAAATATAATAGATTTTTGTTCTTTTCCTGGTGGGAAAACTTCTTATACTTCAGAATTAATGGCTAATACAGGTATTATTTATGCTATAGATTCAAATAAAAAAAGAGAAAAAACTTTTTTAGAAAATATTAATAGATTAGGTTGTAAAAATATCAAAACTATTATTACTTCTGCCGAAAGTGAATTACCTTTGGAAAAAGAGTTTGCAGATAAAATTTTAGTTGATCCTCCTTGCTCTGGTTTAGGCGTTATGAGAAAAAAATTAGAAGTTAGGTATAAAAGAAAAAAAGAAGATATTATAAGGTTGTCAGAGCTACAATTATCTATTTTAGATAATGCTTCTAAATACCTAAAAAATAATGGTGAGCTATTTTATAGTACTTGCACTATTTCTAATCTTGAAAATGAGTTAGTCATAAAAACTTTTTTGGAAAACAATAAAAACTTTATTTTAGCTCCTATTAATGAAAAAACTACTTACAAAAACTTTTATCCATATAAAGATAATTCTGATGGTTTTTTTATTGCAAAAATAATAAAAAAGAATTAATTTTATGATAATATAATTTACTTGTTTATTTTATAAAAAGGAATATAAATGAAAAAAGTTTTATTTTCTTTATCTTTAATAGCTAGTTTATTTGTAAATCAAAATGGTTTTACTAAAAATGAATATACTACTTATAATAAAAGCGTAGAAGTTGGTGATTGTAAAAAACAAGAACCTTGTTTAACTGTTGCTATTTCTTATCCAAAATTTGATAAAAAATTTCCTCAAGCTGAAAAAATAAATAAATATCTTTTAGATAAAACTTTGGCTTTATTTGAGCCAGAGAAAATAACTTCTAAAACTATAGATGAAGCTATTGAAAAAGAAAAAAAAGAATACCAAAAAATATATGCTGAAGATAAATCTATGACAGGAATGGGATGGAGTTATCGAGTAAAAACTGATATTTTATATAAATCAGATAAATATTTAACTTTAAAAGTTGATATGGATACTTTTACTGGTGGGGCTCATCCTAATTATCATACTACCTATACTACTTTTGATTTAAAAACAGGCAATACTTTAAAATTAAAAGATTTGGATAAAGATTTTACTAAAACAACTAAATTAGGTGAAAAAAAATTAAGAGAAAATATGAAAATCCCTAATAATGAAAAATTAAATGATTTTGGTTATTGGTTTCCAGATAATAAATTTTATTTAAATGAAAATTTTGGTATTACCGATAAAAATGTAATCTTTTTTTATAATACTTATGAAGTTTCACCTTATGCTATGGGTACTTTTGAAATAGTTTTGGACAAAAAGTTATTTAAAAATTTAAAATAGAATATTTTTTATAGGATAAATTTATGGAAATAAAAAAATTTTTGGTGGGTAAAGAATGGAAAACTTCTTCAGAAATTTCTGATGTAATAAATCCATATACTAATCAAGTGTATTGCCAAGTTTATAATGCTCAAAAAGAAGATTTTGATTTGGCTATAATAGAAGGCTTAAAAGCTTTTGAAAAAACAAAAAAATTATCTAGATATAAAAAATCTGAAATTTTGAAAAATATCTATCAATTAGTAGAAAAAAATACTGATAAATTTGTAGAATATATTATAAAAGAATCTGGTAAACCTATAACTTATGCTAAAGCCGAAGTTACTAGAGCTATTATTACTTTCAAAATGGCTAGTGAAGAAGTTTTAAAATTCGGAGGTGAACTTTTACCTTTAGACGTTACAGCTCAAACAGAAAATTATAAATCTATTACAGAAAGATTTCCTTTGGGAGTTATTGCTGGTATAAGCCCTTTTAATTTCCCTCTAAATTTGGCTGTACATAAGGTTGCACCTGCTATTGCTACAGGTAATAGTATGATTTTAAAACCACCACCTCAAGCACCTTCAGCTTCTCTTTTATTAGGAGAAATTTGTTTAGAAGCTGGCTTACCAGAGGGTTCTTTAAGTGTTTTACCAGCATCTAATAATGTTGCAGATATGTTAGTTACAGATGAAAGAATAAAAATGCTTTCTTTTACTGGTTCTGCAAAAGTTGGTTGGGATATGAAAAATAGGGCTGGTAAGAAAAAAGTTTGTTTAGAATTAGGTGGAAATGCTTCTGTTATTGTTCATTCTGATGCCGATTTAGCTTTTGCTATTCCAAGAATTGCTATAGGTGGATATTCTTATGCAGGGCAAGTTTGTATTTCTGTTCAAAGAATTTTAGTTCATAAACCTATTTATGAAGAGTTTAAAACTAAGTTTGTAGATTATGTAAAAAATAATGTTAAATTTGGTAATCCAGAAGATGCTAGTACAGTTATAGGCCCTTTGATAAATAAGCCAGCTTTGGAAAGAACTTCAACTTGGATAAAAAATGCAGTAGATAAAGGTTCTAATTTATTATTAGGTGGAAATTATACTAATAGTGTATTTGAACCAACTATTTTAGAAAATGTTCCTGTTGATTGTGAAGTTTGCTGTGAAGAAGTTTTTGCACCAATAACAGTTTTAATTCCATATGATAATTTTGAAGAAAGTATAGCTATTACAAATAATTCTAAATTTGGTCTTCAAGCTGGTGTTTTTACTAAAAATATAGATAGTATTTTTTATGCTCATCATAACTTAGAAGTTGGAGGAGTAATTATTAATGATTATCCTACTTTTAGGGTTGATAATATGCCTTATGGTGGTATAAAAGATTCTGGTTTTGGTAGAGAAGGAATAAAATATGCTATGGAAGATATGACAGAATTAAAAGTAACTGTTTTTAGATTATAATTAGCTAACTTTTTATAGCGAGTTTTATAATTTTATAAGCTGAGAATATGAGGATATATATAAACAGAGGGTTGCAACCCTCTGTTTGTAACCCTCTGATTGGCTCCACTGTTTGCAACCTACTGTTTAGAAACACACTGTTTTAGGGAAGTATTTTTATGTAATTATTTTTTTACAGAACCTTTAACTACAGGTAATTTTTTTTCTATCCAGCTGAGCATGCCACCTTTCATAGAAACAACGTTAAGACCTATTTTATCCATTTGTTCTGCTGCTGCCATACTTCTTCTTCCAGATCTGCATACAGTAATATATTTAACATTTTTATCTAATTTACTCATATCTTGAGGTAAAACTGATAAAGGTAAAAGTTTTATATCTTTTATATGAACTTCATCAAATTCATTTTTTTCTCTAACATCTAATAAAACATGTGTTTTTTTATTCATAGCTTCAAAAGTTTCTTCTGGGGTTACTTCTGTTATAGCTTTAGTACTTTGTGCAATAGCTTGTTCTGGTTCCATTTGTTCTAATAAAGGATACTCTTCTCTAGCACAACCAAGTAAAAACAATGTAACTACTGATGTAAAAATAATTTTTTTATTCATAAAATCACCATAAAATATAAGATTGGATTATAAAATTATACAATAAATTTTAAGGTAATGTTATTATAAATTCAGAACCTTGGTTAATACCTTTACTTTGAGCTTCTATATTACCTTTTAATTTTTTTATATTTTCTTTAACAATAAAAAGTCCTAAACCTGTACCTTTTTTTTCTTTGGTTATTTTTACTGGAATACGATAAAATCTCTTAAAAATTTGTTTAAATTCATTTTTATTTATTCCCACACCATGATCTTTAATAGAAATAATATTTTTATTATTTTTACTATATGTTTTAATTTCTATTTTTATATTATCAGTAGAATATTTTATAGCATTATCTAATAAATTTAATATCACTACTTCCAAAAGAGTTGGAATAGAGTTTAATTCTTCTATTTGGTAATTACATGAAAAAATTTCTTTTTCTAAGTTATATCTTCTGCAAATAATTTCTATACATTCATTTATAATAGAGCTTACTGAAACTTGTTTATTTTGATATTCTTTATTAATATTTTCTATTCTAGTTGCTTCTAAAACATGGTTTACTAATATATCTAATCTTTCTATATCTTTTAGCATAGTATTAAGAAAAACTTCTCTTTTTTCTTTTGCTATATCATGTTTTTTCATAGTTTCAACATATAATTTTATAGAAGTTAAAGGTGTTTTTAATTCATGGGTTACATTATCAATAAAATTATTTTGTAATTGATTTAAAACTATTTGCCTTGCCAAAAAAACTATGAATAAAATAATCCCAGTTATTACAATAACAAAAAATATAGAACCTATAATTAGAATAACTAACTGAAAAGAAGTTTCTGATTCACTTATTAGTTTTATTTTAGAATAATTTCTAATTAGAATATAATTCCAGAGAGCTGTAAGAGCTATACAAAAAAGAAGTAAAAGTGAGCCTAAAGTTATGGTTAGAGGTAAGGCTTTTTTCAAAATAAAAACCTAAAAATTACTAGGATTTATTCTTTTTAAAATAGAACTAAGTTTATCATAATTATCTTTTAATAAAGATGATAATTCTCTTCCTGTTTCTACTAAAAAATCTCTATTACAACCTCTAGAATAATAACCATATTTTATAGAAGCTTGAATAAGCTCTTCTGATAAATTAATTCCAGAATTTAATAAAGTTCTGAGATAATCTTTTTTTTCAGTTATCATAGTTATTTCTTTAGAATCACAGGTGTAAACAAAATCATGTATTTGTGGAGGATGTGGTGGAATACTTTGGAATATTTTATCATTAACAATATATCCTATGATAATTGCCGAAAAATCAGTTTTTAGAAGATCAAAAATTTGAGGTTGATTTAGTCTTAATTCTTCTCTAGAAAGATTCATAGCTGTTGGTCTGTGTATAGAATCTATGCTACCAGAAGATATTTCATAAACAATAGCAATAATATCAAAGCCCAATTCTTCACCTTTTGCTTTTACAAAGCTTCCAAAATAAGGTGCTTGAGGTAAAGTTAGCTCATCTTTATTTTTATCTTTTATACATTGAGCAATAAACGAATTTGTATTAGAAGAAATTATTTCTCCAGTTTTTTTTGATTCTAAATTATAAATATTCATCTATGGTAGAGAATCTATTATTTCATTTATTTTTTTTCTTGAAGTAAGATTTTCATAATAGTCATTATTTATTTGCATCATTGGTGCACTTCCACAAGAGCCTAAACATTCAACTTCAATTACGGTGAATTTATTATCAGGTGTAGTTTCTTCCAATCCGATACCAAGTTTTTTTGTAATACATTCGCTTACTTCTTCTGCTCCTCTTAGTTTGCAAGATAGAGTTCTACAAATTTGAACTAAATATTTACCAGTAGGTTCTTTTTTATACATAGTATAAAAAGATGCAACACTAAAAACTTTAGATGGTGGAATATCTAATATTTTAGCAATATATTGCATAACATCATTTGATAACCAGCCAAATTCTTCTTGAGCCAACCATAAGGTAGGTAATAAAGCAGCTTCTTTTTCAGGATACTTTGCTACAGTTTCCTGAAATTTATTCATTGTTTCGGGTGAAAATTCTACCATTATTTAATAACAACTATTTTTAATATAACTTACACAAAATAGAATTCTAATTTATAAACTAAAAGCAGTAAATATATTTTAATGTTATTTAATGCTAAAACTTATATGTAAATGATCACTATGTCCTTCTAAAGGCTCTACACCAAGATTTGCTAATTTTGGATCATTAAAAAATATTTCTGTAATACCTTCAGACTTGGCTAATTTTATAAATTCAGAAGTTTTTTCTCTATCATAATTAGATCCAAAAGATCCATCTGGGTTGCAATAAGTTGGGTTTCCATCTTTAGACATAGGTCTAAAATCTATTTCCAAACCTGTTCTATGTGTAAAATGTGGAGGATATAACCCACCATGTCTTAAATTACCAGCTGTAATAGTTATAGGTATATTCCAATTTAAGGCTTTTATTTTATCAACAATAGATAAAAGTTTTATAGCTACTTTTTTATTTACATAAGTTCCTGTAGCTCCTGAGATTCTTAAATAGTTATCTACTGTAGGAATAGCTACCATATCTGGATAAGATAAATTTATAATTTGCTCTTTTGTTTCATCATCATAACTAGCGACTATTTTTTCTTGACCAGATTCTTCGGTATTACTTCCCATATTAGAAGCTGTATAAGTAACTTTTATTTCTCCGTTTTCATTGGTAAAACCTTCTTTTGGTGATATTGTTCCTAAAAGCCTAATAACTCCAGAGTTAACTTGAGTTTTAAATTTTGTTGCTGTAGAACCATATTTTTTTGCTAAATAATCTACATTTCTTAATTTTTCTTCTGGGTTAATTGGTAAAACAGTAAATTTAACTTTTTTATTAGCAAGTTTTTTTCCATTACTATTAGTAAGTTTTAAATTCCATTCAAATTTACTTTTTCCATCTGGTATTAATTCATCTGATTTTTTTCTTAAAATAGATGATTCTTGATTGTTATCTAAGTATTCTAAAGGTATGTTTAAAGGTACAGTAAAACTACACCCTGTTACAATTAGGGTAGTTAATACTAAACATAACTTTTTCAATTTATTCATACTAATAATTTTAGATTAATAAAAATAATAATAGCTAATATTTTAATAAAAAATAAAATAAAAAGGAAGTTTTATTATCACCTCTTAAAAAACTGTAGTACTTTTTATTAACTTCTTATTTTAAAAAGTAACTTATTGTTTTATAATTCTGTATTACAAGACTATATTTTTTTTAAGTTGATAGCATGGAAAAAAAAGAGTTAAACATTGGGTCTCATATTGTTCTTTTATTAGCAGGACTTATTTCGGTTTTTCCTATACTTTGGATTCTTTCTACATCCTTTAAGCTAAAAGATGATGTTTTAAAACCTGGTATATCTATACTTCCGACTAATCCAACTTTATCTAATTATCAGCATGTTTTGAGCATGGATAATTTTATTTTTTGGAAGTGGTTAGGTAATAGTGTAATGGTAGCTTTGGTTACAACCATAGTAGGCTTATTTTTAGCTTCTACGACAGCTTATGCTTTTTCTAGATTTGAATTTAAAGGTAAAAAATTTTTATTATATTCTTACTTACTAACTCAAATGTTTCCAGGTGCTATTCTGATTGTTCCTTTATATAATATTATAAAAAATATGGGTTTACTTAATTCTTATACTGGGCTTTTTATTGCATATTCTACTATTTCTTTACCTTTTTGTGTTTGGATGTTAAAGAGCTTTTTTGATACTATTCCAAAAAGTTTGGAAGAAGCTGCTTTAATAGATGGTTTAACTAGTTTTGGTACTTTTTGGAAAATAATTTTACCTTTATCTTTACCTGGTTTATCTGTAACAGCCTTCTTTTCTTTTATAACAGCTTGGAATGAGTTTATGTTTGCACTAACCTTTATGAGTACATCTGATCATTATACTTTACCAGTAGGTTTACGTTCTTTTGTTTTTGAATTTAACACCGATTGGCATTATATGGCAGCAGGTGCTATTGTAGTTAGTTTACCAGTTTTAATATTCTTTTTTATAGCTCAAAAGTTTATTATAGGTGGCTTAACTTCTGGTGGAGTAAAAGGTTAAGTTAAAATTTTTTATGTCTGATTATAAAAATTATTATACTATTTTAGGTGTTTCTAAAAAAAGTTCTTTAGAAGAGATAAAAAAAGCCTTTAGAACCTTAGCTAGAAAATATCATCCAGATATAACAAAAAATAATAAAGTTTTAGAAAAAAGATTTAAAGATATAGCCGAAGCTTATGAAGTTTTATCTGATAATGAAAAAAGAAAAAAATATGATAAACTAAGCGAAAAAGATTGGAATAATGTAAAAAATCAAGTTGATAAAAAAAAGGAAAGTAATACTTTTAGTAGTTTTTTTCAATCTTTATTTGGTACCGTAAAAGATAATACAATAAAAAATATAAAAAAAATAAATGATATAGAAAAAAATATTTCTATAACTTTAGAAGAAGCCTATAATGGTGTACAAAAAGATGTTTCTTTACCAATAGAAGAAGATTGCCCTAAATGTAATGGAGAAGGTGGGGTAATGGGTACTGTTTGTAGTAAATGTCATGGTAAAGGTTTTATTAATGAGTCTAAAATTTTACCTGTAAAAATACCATCAGGAGTTTTTAATGGTTCTAAGTTATCTATAAAAAATGAAGGTTATGGTTCTGGAGTATTAAAAGGTGATTTATATTTAAATGTTAGTGTAGATAAACATATTTTTTTTGAAGTAGATGAAAATAATAATGTAGTTTGTGAATTACCTATAACAGTTACAGAAGCTATTTTGGGGACAGATGTAGAAGTTCCTACTTTAAAAAATCCTGTTAAAATGAAAATACCTCAATGTACTCAACCAAATCAAACTTTAAGGCTAAAAGGTAAAGGGTTAAAGAAAAAAAATGAAGATACTTTTGCAGACCAATTAATAAAGGTATCTATTATTCTTCCTAAAAAAATTAGTGCAAAAGAAACAGAGTTATATACTGAATTATCAAAGATAGAAAGTATTTTTCCTAGAGAGAATTTTTATAAATGAAAGACTATGAAAAAATAGGAGGCTTGGAGAAAGTAAAAGAGCTTGTAAATGTTTTTGTTGACCGTATGGTAAATGATATAATGATTGGCTTTTTTTTCTCTAAAGTAGATGTAAATAGAGTAAAAGAAAAAGAATTTGAATTTTTGGCAAATTTTTTAGGTGCGGATTTAGAATATAGTGGAAAACCTATAAAAGAAGCTCATGAAAATCATATGATTATGGGTGGTCAGTTTTCTAGAAGAAAACAAATTTTAAAGGAAGTTTTGGAAGAAAATAAGGTTGATTTGGAGATTATTAATAAGATAATGGAGCATACAGAGAATTTTAGAATGGCTGTAGCAAAAACTAAAAATTCTGATTGTAAAAATAGGTAGTTATATCTTTTTAGTTTTAAGTATTTTTATTAAAAATGAATAACGAATAACTGTACATGATGACCTACCCATAAATATTTTACCGCTATTCTTGGGTATGGTTGTTCATGTACAGTGTGTTATACCTAGTGCATTTCATTTTTCTTCCCCCCGCTCTTTTTCTTTTTTTCTTTATTCAAATTAAGTAGAGGTTCATTGTATATATTATAAAGTTCAAACAAAAATTCAATTCTTTTTGCTTCACTATCAAAAGATTGACTTCTGTAGCATAAATCAACTACTTTATCTAATTCTTGATGAGCTTTTACTAATTTTGGAGGCATGGATAAAGGATCATATAAATCTGCTAAAGAACTATTGAGAAATTCTTTTCTTGCATCAAGAACTTTTTGAGCTTTATCTTCAATCTGTTTAATTTGCTTATCTGTAGGATTTTCTGGAAAAGGAAAGTTATTGTAAACAATGTCTTTTGAGTATCTAAAATCACTTTTTAATCTTCCACATGTGTATTTAACCCAAGCCATATGCATTGTACTCATTAAAATTCCGAAGTGAAATAACTCTGCATTTGGCATTATCAAATTACCATTAGTTGAAATTGTATTTTTATCAATAAACCCCATAGGAATATATTTTCTTCTTTCTGAAGAAACAACTGGAATTACAAGACATTTTTCAGGATTATTTGTTTCACGAAAAAGTGTAGGAACAAGGTTTTTTATTCCTTTATCGGTACTTTTTAGTCTGTCTTCTCTAACACGATTAACACGCTCCATAACTAAAGGCATTTTTCTTAGTTCATCTGGTGGACAATCAACTAACCAAAGACAATATCGTTTTTTATTATTTATAAATTCGTCTGCACCGATCAATAATTTTACCCATTTTTTCGCATTAGGTTCATTTGTTAAAAAAAATTCTAAATCTTGTTCCTCAATAATTAAACCTTCACTCTTAGCATAATAATTTCCTTTTATAATTTCGGGAACATTGCAAATCGGTTTTTTCTTTTTTCCAACCAAAATATCTTTTGCATCAACTAAATAAGCGTTGATATTTTTTGCTTTTATTTCGTGAGCTTCACCTTTAATATCTTCATAATCAAAAATGCTTTTATTTGTAGTGTCATAATTAGCAAAGCCAATTATCACACAATAAACGGCTGCATTTCCTTTTGCTTCGTTGTTCCATTTAAATGTTCGGTGTGCAAAGTGAATTTTGATATTGTATTTATTTTGCAAAAGTCCCCAAAGTAAATTTGTTTGTTCGCCTTGCACAATCGAGTTTGTAGAAACAAAAGCTACTTTAATTTTTGTGTTTTGAATGAATTTTGCCGCTTTTATATACCAACCCGTAACATAATCGAGTGTTCCACCACCTGAAGCATTGTCAAAATATTTTATAATTTGGTCACGTTGATTTTGTTTCATTATGTTAGAACCAATAAAAGGTGGATTTCCGATGATGTACGAAAGTTCTTTTATAGAAACTAAATTTTCCCAATCAGTTTCTAATGCGTCAGCATAAACAATATTAGCGGATTTCTTTAATGGAATTCGCACGAAATACTGCCCAAATTCAGACTCTGTTGAAACTTTCATATTCATCTGATGATCAATAAGCCACATTGCAACAGAAGCAATTCTTGCAGGAAACTCCTCATATTCAATCCCATAAACTTGATCAACATTAACCTTTAAAAAAATACTTATATCCATCATAAGTTCGCCAACTTCAAGAGCATGTTTATATATTTCTTTTAAAACCTGTAATTCAAGTAATCTTATCTCACGATAGGTAACGACAAGAAAATTTCCACAACCACAAGCAGGATCAAGAAATTTTAATTTACCTAATTTTTCGTGAAACTCATTTAATTTATTCCTATTATTCTTAACATTTTCAAAGTCCTTATAAAGCTCATCAAGAAAAAGAGGTTTTATTAGCTTCATAATGTTTTTTTCTGAAGTATAATGAGCACCTAAATTTCTTCTTTCTTCAGGTTTCATAACAGATTGAAATAATGAACCAAAAATTGCTGGTGATATTTGTCCCCAATCAAGATAACAAGCATCTATAAGAATTTTTCGCATTTCAGTATCAAAAGATGCAATTGAAAGATTCTCTTCAAAAAGTTTTCCATTTACATAAGGAAATTTTGTCAAATGCTCATCAAGATTCTTTAATCTTTTTTCTTTAGGAGTATTTAAAATTTGAAATATATGGTGTATGTGAGAAGCTAAATCGCTTCCATCTTCTTTTGTTTTAATTTCTAAATATTCAAGAAAAATATCTTTCTCAAAAATACTGGTGTCATCCGCAAATAAACAGAAAAGTAGTCTTACCAGATACATTTCTAATTCATGACCTACATAACCAATTTCTTTTAATTTGTCATGCAGTTTTCCCATTAATTCTGCCGCTTTAATATTTACAGGATCACTTTCTCTGTAAGTTCTTTTTTGATAACCTGCTATAAAACCAAATAACTCAACATTTTTATGTAATTCGCTTAATTCAAATTTATATTCTTTGTTTAAATCAAGATCATAGAGATTAAATTTCTCAAAATCTGAAACTAGAATATATTTTGGTAATTCTTCATCTTTTAAACCTGGAAAATAATCTTTTGCTTGTTCAAAAGCTTTTTCTAAATTTTTGCCTTTTGATTTATGTTCAACTAAAATTGTTCCTTTCCAAAAAAGATCAATAAAACCTTGTTTATTTCCTGACTTTTTTACAGGTTTTTCAAAAGTTGCAACTCTTCTTGGGTGTATTCCAAAAATGTTAAAAAATTCATACCAAAAAGTTTGAGATTCAGACCTTTCATTACTAGCTGTTTCCCATTCTTTAGAGAATTTTATTGCTCTATCTTTTATTTCATTCCAACTTAATGCCATTTATTAACTTTAAAAATCACAAAAATATTACACTTGTACATACGCACTAGTTCGTATATATTCCAATTATAAAAAATAAAAAGGTTCGTATATACAACCAAAAATGGATAAAAAGCTAAGTACGTATATATTATCCATAAAAACATTATATATGTTACTATCTGTTAATGCAATAAACTTTTTATAAAAAAACTCTAAAAAAGTCTATTTTTTTAACCTTCTAAAAACCCCCTAAAAAAATGACCCTTGAAAATAGGACGTTTGAGTTAGGGTAAACGTTTACCCTAACTTTTACTTTTCTAACCTGATTGAAAAAAAATTATCAATTTCAAACTAAAAATTAAAAAATCATTTACTAAATTTTTTAATTTCTAATTATTTTTTATCATATTTTTTTACATCATTTTCTATATATTTTTTAAAAAGTTCCAGTAATTTTTCTTCTTTTAAATCAAGTTTAATTAAAATATCCTTATTTTTTGAACATGATAATAAATTAAATAATTTTTCTCTACCAAAGTTTTCATCAATAAATTTTACCATATAACCTGAAAAACCGTATTTATTATTTCCTTGCCATAAATCTTCCAAATTTTTTGGTATTTCATTGTTTAATATAGCTTTTTTAATATTTTTTATTCTTTTTTCATCAATTTGATTTGCTACATACGTTGCTAAACCTTCTATTAACCATCCTAATTCATCCATTCCTTCAAAATTAGTTGGTTCAGTATATTGATCATGATATACATGTACCATTTCATGCAGTATTATTTTTTCAATCTCTTCTTTGTTATTTTTATGTTCACATGATTCTTTTTCCCATATACTCGGAGATAATAAGTCTAATTCATTTTCAGAGCCACTAGCAACCATCCAACATTGTGATTTTGTTTTCCAATATGTATCTAATAATTTTCGGTTTGGAAATATATACACATTAATATTTTTTCTAAATTTATGATGGAAAAAATCTTCTATAATATGATAGTTTAAAAAATATTTTTCAATTTCATTAATTTTATCTTTGTTTTCATCAGTATAATTAAATAATAAAATATTTTTATTATATTTTTCCCAAATAATTTTATCATCATTTTTATTTTCAGTATTTTCGTATGAAAATGTAGGATTAGAAATTGAAAGAATGAAAACACTCTGAATTAGAATTTTAAAAACTTTTTTCACTTTTTACTCCATTTTTTATTTACATTATTGAGGTCTTTAAAACAATTTTCCCATTATTAATTAAAATAAACTCATCTAAATCAGTGGTTGAATTAGTTAATATAATTGGCTTTAAAAAAGGATTGTACTCTGGAAATATATTATTGAAGTTTTTCATTTGATTAAATTTATTAATAAAGTCTATAAATTCATCTGATTTAGAGAAATTACTTATAGAATAAACTGGTGACACAGTAAATACTATGTTAAATGTTAAAATAATCTTAATTAATATTTTCAAGTTTCACCTAATTATTTCTGATAACATCTGTACATATACACTAGTTCGTATATACATCTAAAAATAGACAAAAAGCGAAGTGCTTATATCTATCCATAAAATTATATTTGTAGCTATTTTTTTCTTGTGTTAATGCTAGTTTTTTTATTCTTGTGGTATTGATTTTATTACTTCTTCTACTTCTTCAATACTTAAATCAGTTGAATTTGATATTTTTTCTTTATCAACACCAAGTTTAAATAACTTTTGAGCTATTTTTTTATCTCTTTCTTTTTCTATTTTTTTATCTCTAATTTCAAGAGCAACCTCTTCAAAATCAGTTAACTCTAATTTATAATCTTTTATTGCTGACATTTCCATTACCTCACCATAAAATTTTGACCTTAATTCTTTGTTTTTTATCTCCATTATGAAATTTATAAACTTAAAAACTTTTTTAACTTCGTATTCTGAATATCCTGAATTTAATAATAATCTTGTTAATTCTGTTTTAAAATTAAAATTTTTATTATCACTTTCCTTATAATCAAACGCTTTTATTAATGTTTGTACTATAACTCCCACTAGTGGGCCCCTGTTATGGAGAATACCATAATAAAAGAAAAGGGATTTTTAATTTTATTAAGTTCTTCTAGCGTTTTTTCTGCTATATCATAAGTTCTAAACTCATAAGACAATTTTGTTTCTAAAAACTTACTTTCATATTTTTTGTATTTATGTCTATCCGATTTGTAAGTATAAATTACTATAGCATCTATTTCTTTATCAAATTTATCAAAAATTCTTGCATAATGTTGGTACATTCTTTTTGCAAAATCTGAATCTTCATAAGACTGTATTTCTATATTTAAAAGAATCCATTTTTTATTTCCATTTTTTAAATGAACCTCAAAAAGCTTATCTACTCTTCTATCTTCTGATTTAGATTCTGGAAACAAACTAGTAAACTCATTATCTAATGCTCTTGGCTTTATTGAAAAATCAACAAAATCATATAAATCAGGCATAAAAAAAGATATAAATTGTGGTAAAAGCCCATCTATAATGAACTTCCAAGCTATATCTGTTTTCAATGATTTTACCTTTTAAAACTAAAATAACATACTTATATTTTAGCTTATTTTTATTTTTTTAGTCTAACTTAAAAAATAAGGTTTCTGAATTTTATTTTTATTAGAGAATACCTCAGAGCTCTACTCTGGGGTTTCAGGGGGTACGGGGGCAGAGCCCCCGATCCCTTCCTCCTGCGGGTTTGATACCCCGTAGGAGGTCTTAAATTCATTCTAAAAGTTTTATATCATACTTTTATTCTTTTTATAAGCTATAATAATTTATTATTAATCTTTTAGAGGTTTTTATGCTTAAATACTTTTTAATCTTAATTTTAGTACTATTTTCTTTTTCTGCTTATTCTAAAAATGAAAAAAATAAAACTTCTGAAAAAATTAAAACATATAAAATAGTTAAAACTGAAGAAGAGTGGAAAAAACTTTTACCTCCAATTTCTTATAATATTTTAAGAGAAAAAGGTACAGAAAGAGCTTTTACTGGTAAATACCATAATAATCATGAAAAAGGAACTTATTATTGTTTAGCCTGTAATACTCCTCTTTTTAGCTCAAATCATAAATTTGAATCTGGAACAGGTTGGCCTAGTTTTTTTCAACCAGTAGATAAAAAAAATATAGAATTTAAAAAAGATACTAGTTATTTTATGGTTAGAACAGAAGTTAATTGTGCTGTTTGTGGAGGGCATTTAGGTCATGTTTTTGATGATGGACCAAAGCCAACAGGTTTAAGGTATTGTATAAATTCAGCTTCTTTAAATTTTAAAAAGTAACAAATAAGTATATTTTGATAAAGTAAATTATTCTGAAATAATTCTTGCTAAGGTAGGAACAGATTTGTTAATAACAAAACTATCTCCATTGGTTTCTATTATGATACCTCCATCAAGATCTGTCCTTAAAATTTTAGTATTAATCTTATTTAACCTTTCCAAAACTTCATTTGCAGGATGTTTATAAACATTATTTTTACCTACCGAAATAATAGCTAATTCAGGTTTTACTTTTTCTAAAAAATCTTCTGTAGAACTTGTTTTTGAACCATGATGAGGTACTTTTAAAATAGTACTTTTTAAATCTACCTTTTTTTCTAATAAATTAAATTCTGTTTCTTTTTCAATATCGGCACAAAAAAGAAAGGATATTTTATCATAAATAAGTTTTAAAAGAATAGAATTATTATTATTATAAGATTTTTCTTCAGTTATTTCTGGTTTTATTTCATTTATTACACTTAAAGAAAGTTTTTCTTCATTAAAAGTTTCATTTTTATTAACTATTTTTAGAGGAATATTTTTTTTCAAAATATTTTCTAATAAAGAGGTATAAATTTTAGAATCATCTTTTTGCCCACTATCCCAAACTTCTTTTACTTCTAAGCTGTTTATTATGTTATTACAACCTCCTATATGATCACTATCAGGATGAGTAATAATTAACTTATCTAATTCTTTTATACCTTGTCTTTTAAAAAAAGGTAAAATATATCTTTTGGCAGCATCAAATTCTATTTTTTTGCCATTTACTTCTCTTTCATAACTTTGACCACAATCTATTAAAATATTTTTACCTTTTGGTGTTTGTATTAAAGTAGCATCACCTTGCCCAACATTTATAAAAACCACTTTTAATTTATTCCAATTAGCTATTTTTTCATACGAATATAAAGAAAAAGAACTAAATAAAACTAATAAGGCTATTCTATAAGGTTTTGATATTATTGTTGTGTTTTTATCTTCATTAATAGTTAAATTTTCTTCTTTATACTTAATAAATTCAATAATAAAAAATAATAAAGCATAAGAGCAAATAACTAGGTATATACTAGGTTTTGCTATATTAATAAGGTTATAAGGAAAATCTGCTAATTTTTCTACAATATAGATAAAAATACTTATAATAAAATATAATATTTTTCCTAAAATAACTCCTAAAAAAGGTATGGCTAAATTTATAATAGTAGTAATAATAGCTAGTATTGTTAACAAATCAACAAATACAGTAGCAATTAAATTTGCAGGTAAAAACATTATAGATATTTCAGAAAAATAATATATTTGTAAAGGTAAAACAAATAATTGTGCAGAAATTATAATAGCTATAACATTACTAAAAAAATAAGGCACTAAAGTAAGTTTTTTTTCTAAAATTTTTACTGCATATAATAATGCAAAAGTTGCTAAAATTGAGAATTGAAAACCTATATCATGTATTAATAATGGATCATAAATAATAAGTAATAAAACTATTAAAAAAAGCGTTTTTAAAGTATCTATTTTTTCTTTTTTTAAACTAACTAATAAAATTATAATATTTAAAAATCCTGCTCTTAAAATAGAAGGAGGAAAATCTGTTAATGCCATATAAAATAACAAAGTTAGTAAAGTTAAAAATACCCCTAAAATTTGATTTATTTTTAAAAAAGTAATAATAAAAAGCCCTGTAGCCATTATTAAAGATACTTGCATTCCTGATGCTGCTAATACATGAGATAAACCTACATTCGTAAAATCATTTTGAATTTCTTTGGAAACAGGTACAGACTTTGCTCCAAAAACTAAGGAACTTACAAAATCGGCAGATTCTTTAGGCATATTCTGATAAAAAACACTAAGTAGTTTATTTTTGGTTTTTATAATATAAAATTTAAAATCTTTTATACTTTCTTTTTCCAAAACAGTTATATTTTTAGCTGTAATAATAGTAAAGATATTTTTTCGTTCTAAATATTTTTTATAAGAGAATTCATCTGGGTTAGGTGCATCTGGAGGTATATCTAATTTCCCTACTACTTTTATTTTGTCTCCATAAAATAGTTTTAATTCTGGGCTATATAAATTTACTAAGGTTTTACCTTTTTCGGTTAAAATTATAAAAGTAATTTTACTATCAGTTGTTTTGGGTTCTTCGTTTATGACACCAGAGATTTCGAAGTTTTTTGATTGATTTGCTACTAAATAAAATAAATCATTAGTATTGGGTTTGGGATATACAGCGTTATATCTATATATCCAACCTAAAAAAATTAGAATAAAAAATAAGCTTATAAATAGTTTTTTATATTTGTTAAATAGATAATATAAATCAAACAGCAACTACTTCTATTCTTTCATCAAAATTTTCTTTTAATATAAACATTATACCTTGTAAAGTAGCATAAGTAGAGCTTGGACAACCTCCACAAGCACCATGATATTTAACTGATAAAAGCAAATCATCTGTTAAATCTACTACTTCCAAGCCTCCTCCATCCATAGCCAAACCTGGACGTATATATTCATTTAAAATTTCTTCTATTTTTTGTAAGTTCTCATTATTAGATTTTTTAGTAGTTTTATTTATTTCTTTTACTTGTTCTATATTATTATTTACTATAGTTTTTATATCTTTTTGCAAATCTTCCCATCTAATACTTTCATCTTTAGAAACAGTTAAAAAATTAGATAAATAAAAAACACTAGTAACTCCTGAAAGCTCAAATAATTTTTCTGCTAATAAATCATTTTTAGCTTGTTCTACATTATCAAATTGTCTTGATCCATTAAATACATTACTATCCAAAATAAATTTTCTTGCATTTGGATTTGGGGTAAATTCTATATCTACAACCATTCTTTTTTCACCATAAATTTAATATATTATTCTTTATTTTTTACATTTTTATTGAGCCATTCATTCATTTCCCAAAGCATGTGTAAAATAGATTCTCTTGCTTGGTAATGATGCGATTCATAAGGTAATACTACTAATCTAGCTTTACCTCCCAAACCTTTTATTGCTCCAAACATCCTTTCACTTTGTAAAGTAAAAGTTCCAGGATTATCGTCATCTTTACCATGAATTAATAAAATAGGCTCTTTTATTTTATCTGCATAATTAAAAGGTGACATTTCACTATAAATTTTTGGAGCTTGCCATAAATATCTTTCTTCAGATTGGAAGCCAAAAGGAGTTAAGGTTCTATTATAAGCTCCACTTCTAGCAATCCCTGCACAAAATAAATCTGTATGAGCTAATAAATTAGCTGTCATAAAAGCACCATAAGAGTGCCCACCAATAGCTATTTTTTTAGGATCTGCCACTCCCATACTCACTATTTTATCAACAGCAGCTTTTGCATCATCAGATAATTGTTTTATATAAGTATCATTTGGTTCTGTTTTTCCTTCTCCTATTATAGGCATACTTGGACCATCTAAAACAGCAAATCCTTGTGTAACAAAAATAATAGGTGAAGTAGCACTAATTCTTGGAAATTCATAAGGTGAATTAGTTATTTGTCCTGCCAAACTAGCATCTTTAAACTCTCTTGGATAAGCCCAAACTAAAACAGGTAATTTACCATTTTTTTCTTTTGAATAATTAGGTGGTAAATAAAGAGTAGCATTAAGTTCTACTCCATCAGCTCTTTTATATTTTATAATTTCAGCTTTTACATTTTTTAATTCTGGATAGGGATGAGTAAATTCTGTTAATTGTTTTAGCTTATTCTTTTTAACCGTTCTTAAATAATAATCAGGTTGTTTCGTTGGAGATTCTATTTTAGTCAAAATTTTTAAATCATTATGATCCAATATTTTTATAGGTTGTTCATAATATGGTTCTTTAGATTCCCAAACTCTATCGGCTTTTTTATTTTTTAAATCAAATTTATCAATAAAAGGTTTATTACCTTGAGGGCTAGCTCCTTCTCCTGAAAAGAAAATAGAAAAAGTATTTTCATCTTTAAGTAAAACATTAGTACCATATTTTGAAACTTGTGTAACAGCATTACCAGGGTTTTTATAAGAATCTTCGGTACTTCTTTCTATTAGTAATTTTGGTTTAAAATCTGGGAAGTCTGGAGGAAACATATATATTTTTTCACTTTTATTTTTATAAGCTCCTTCATAAGCTAAAGCTACTTTATTATCTCCCCATACAAAAGATCTAAATCTATCTTGAAAGCTTATTAATTGAGTTTTATTAGCTTTAAATGGAGCTGATAAAGTATAAGCAATATCTCTTATAGGTACATTTTTAGTAGGATCTCCACCATCTTGAGCTTCTATCCAATATAAGGTTGCTGGAGCATCATTTCTCCAAGCATGTTCTCTTTGTTCTGGAGGAACTGCATCTGCTTTTGGAGGTATATTTTCATATAAAGGTAGGTCAATAAGATTTTTAACTAATTTACCATTAATATCCCATATTTCAACTTTTCTAGGAAATCTATTAATAGGAACTAAATAAGAATATGGTGGATGAATTTTTTCTGTTAAAAGGTATTTACCATCTGGAGATGGATCTATATCATAATATATATCTTTTTTGCCGATTTTTTCCATTTTACCTTCTAAATCTAATTTTATAATCTGAGATGTAAAATAATGTTCAAAAAGAGCTTCATCATGTTTATTTTGTAATAGATTTTGATATGTTCTTTGAGGTGTTTTTTCTCCATAAGATTCTTGAACTATAGGGCCATCTGGAATAGGGCTATCTTTTGAAACTTCCCCTATATCTCCAGGTATAACTTTACAAATAATTTTTTTACTATCAGAAATCCAATTATAAGGTTTACCTAAAATACTATTTAATCTAAATTTAGCTAACTCTTTTGCTGTTTTGGTGTTAATATCAATAATCCATAGAGTAACTCCTGAGTCAGTAGTATTAGTAAAAGCTACATGTTTACTATCAGGAGACCAAGAAATATAATTTATTTTTGCTTTTTCTGGTAAACCAGATACCCTCCAGTCTCCACCTTTAGTTATATTTTTTATTCTTATTCCTGTATAAGATTGTATTTTACTTTCTCCACCATTATCAGGATTAATTCTAAGCCCTGCTAATTTTAACTCTTTTTTACTCATTTCTTCTAAACTAGGATTTTTAGGTAAATCTAATAAAAGTAAATGTTCTTTATCAGGAGCTATATTTATAGAAGGAGTTTTTGGTGCATCAACAATCTTTACTATTTCTTTTGGTGGAGACATATATTTTATTTTTGATAAATCTGGTCTCTCTTCTTTTTTCTTAACCGATACAGCTGTGGTTTTTGGTTTTTCTGTAGGTTTGATTGCTTTTTTTTCAGCAGAAAATACATTATTTCCTAAAAATAATAAATTAACAGCTAAAGCTAAAGAAAGTAATTTTTGTGTTTTTAGCATATCTTCTATATAATAAATTTATTCTTGTTATAAATTACACCAATTATTTTAATACATATTAGCACTTTTTTTAGCTAATAAATTTAAATTTTAGTTATTTTATAATAGATAAGTACCAACTAATGTTAAAAAAATAACTTGGTAAAAAATATTTCTTTTTAACAGTTGGTTGCAACCAACTGTTAAACCAACTATTTATATATCCACATATAAATAAAATACAAATATATTCTTACGTACTTTTCATAACATTTTTATAGCTAAAAATAATTTTTACTTTTAATGTAAAACATATTCTTACTTAGTTATACGCTTATAGAATTACTTAAATTAATTCTTATGATTTTTAATGAGGTAATTTGTGTGTACATATATTACCTCATTTCAATATTTTGCAAGAAGTTCTAAGTTTATTAATTTAATTTGGATAAGCAATTTGAGCATCATATAAATGTCTTTTTAAATCTTCTGGAGATACTTTTATTTCTTTACCCCAACTGAAAATAGTATAAGTATTATCCTCTGGGTTTTTAGAAAGTATTAACATCTCATGCCCTTCTTTATAATTTCCTTTTTCATCTTTAATTGGTTCTCCTGTTGTTGGATCTGAAAGTACTGCTGAAAATGGAACTGAATTTCCTTTTGCTAAGCTTTCATCTATTAACTTGAAGGCTTTTTCAGGGTTATTTCTATCTTTTGTAACAGGATTAGAGTTTCCAAAAAGCTCTTTTAAAAGGCTTTTAACTTCTCTATTGCTTTCTAATCCTGCTGATTCCATTTTGTCTTTATTTCCTCTTTCTTTATTTTCATCTGAAGCTATGGCTTTACTACCCCAATCTGGTGTTCCATTTCCAAAATCCATAAATGAGTTTTGAACTATTTTTTCAGTTAAACTTCTAGTATCTGAGCTGTTTTTTTGTAAGTCTAAAAATCTATTTGGTTCAATTTTTTTCCAATTTTTACCATCTGCAAGAGTTGTGGCTAATTCTACATACTTTTTAGGATCTTCTTTAGCTAATTTAACTTGTGTTGATGTAGCTGTGCAAGTCCCTTCTTGCTGTTGATGAATATCTGTAGGATATGCTACATCATGTAAAATACTTTTAATATATTCTTTTTTATTTTCATTATTAATTAAAGCTTCAGGAGATGATGGTCTATTAGAATATTCTACTAATGATTTACAGATATCAGATGCTTTATCAGGATGTTTTTTAAATAACTCTGATATATAAACTCCAGCTTTTTTATCATTTCCTAATATTTTTAATAATTCAGCTACATTAGGATCATTCTTTGTGCTTTTTAATAAATCATTTTTATTAAAACTAGAAACTCCTTTTTTTATTTCATTTTCACGATCAACTGTATTTGGTGTATTTTGATATTTTTCTATTAAATCATGTTTCCAATTCCCATTTGAAGGAGGAATATTAGTATTATTTTGTTTAATACCAAATAAATTACCTAAATTTAGGTTATTTTCAGGGGTTTTATCAGAGTTTTGATCTGGTTTTTGTTGTTTAAATAAATCAGGAAAAGAAAATATGTTTGTTTGTGCTTTATGTTCTTTATATGCTGTTATTAGTGCTTGTTGTTCTGTAGGGTCTGAATAACCTGCTTTTTGTAAATCTTGGACTGATAAATCTTTTTTATTTCCATCTGCTTTAAGAACTTCTTTTACTTCTTTTTTAGTAACTTTTCCATCATTATTAAGATCAAATAATCTAGTTAAACTAGGATCACTAAATTTTACAGACACTTTTTAAATACCTCATATAATACTCAATTTAAAATATTATAGCAAAACAATCAGAGTAATTTTGTAATTTTTTGTTTAATCACCCTTAAAATCACCTATATTAAATTTTAAAGAAAAAAAAGAACACTATTAATATTTTAACAGTGTTCTTTTTTATAAAAAATTACTATTTATGTCCGTTTTGAGCTATTTTATAACCTTTAGCAATATTAGCAGTTCTTGCTTCTACAGAATTAACTTGTTGTTTTATAGCATTTAAATCATTAACAGTTACTACAGCACTATCTATATCATGTTTATCAACAGATGATACAATTTTATTGTAAGTATTTTGAGATTGAGTTTTTAATGCATCTTCATCTGCTTCTGGATTATATTTTTCTACTTGATCACCTAGTGTTTTAAGTTCACCAGATGCTTGTTTATGCTTATTATCTATAGAACTTCCTACTAAAGCTCCAATTGCTCCAGCTACTGCTAATCCAGCACCAGCTCCAATTGCAGCTGCTTTAGCATTTTTACCTACTAAGTAACCAGTTACACCACCTGCTACAAGTCCAGCACCAGCTCCAATTCCACCATATGTTTTTCCTCTACCTTTTACTTGTCCAGCTTCCATATCAGCTAAAGTATAGAGTTTCTTTTTAACTTCTGTAGGAGATTCTTTAGAGCTTTTTACTACATTAATATTTGAGAAAGCATTAGAAATAGAATTATCTACTCCTCTTACAGTTTGTTGTACATCAGGTAAGTTAGATGTTTGTTCATTTATGGTACTTAAAGCATTATTTAAAATTTCATAAGTAGCTCTTAAATCAGATCTTTTTCTTTCTAAAGGAGAAGTATCAATATCTGGCTCAGAAGGAGCTACAGGTACATTATTACCACCACCAGAAAAAGGATCATTATGAATATTATTTCCACCAGATGGATGAGATGGGCCACCAGAGAAAGGATCATTTTTTATATTATTTCCGCCAGATGGTTTAGAACCACCACCAGAGAAAGGGTCATTTTTTATACTATTTCCGCCATTTCCTCCACCGTTACTAAAAGGATCGCTTTTTGGAGAAAAAGAACCAGCATAAGGTCTATTATCTAAAACATCATTTACTAAACTCCATATTTGGATATTTCTTGAGTCTTCTAAAGCATTTTTAGCTGTAATATTTACAGATCTAGATATACCATCATTACTTTGTCTGCTTATATCTCTTATAGAACGTAAACCACTTTCCATTTGTCTAATAGCACCAGCATATTGTCTATTATTATCAAATAAAGCTTCAACTTTTGCTTGTCCTTTTAAATCATAAATGCTTCTTTCATAAACGGTTGCTCTGGCATTTGATGAAACACTATTAATACTTCTTAAAGTTTCCAATCCATTAATATTAACACTTAAAGGTCTTCCTTCTACAATTTGACCGTTCTTAACTGCAACAGAATCAGATTTTAAAGCACTAGCTAATTCTTTAGTGCTAATATTTCCATCTCTATCTGTATCAACTTTTGCTTTTACTTGATCACTAACTTGTAATTCATTAACAAATCCATCTTTATTTTTATCATAAGATTGTGCAAGTAGATTATGATTATTAAATCCTACGCCAGACATTTGGATACTCCCTAAATATAAAAAATATAAATATAATTATACTAAAAAAACTTAAAAACTTGCTAAACTATAAATTCATTTTTTCATAAACAGCATGATCTACAAAATGATCATAAAGCCATTCATTACTTTCTAAAATTTTACTAAATTTAAACCCTAATCTTTCAGGAATAGCTCTGCTTTTATTATTTTCAATAGCACATCTTATTTCTAACTTTTTTAACTTTAATTCTTCAAAAACATATTTTTCTAAAATTTTAGTAGCTTTTGAAACTAATCCTTTTCCTTGTGCATCTTTTGATATCCAATAACCTATTTTAGTTTCTTCTTTTTCCCAATCTATATTATGTAATCCTATACAACCAACTAATTTTTTATTATTAAAAATAACTAATTGAACAGATTTATTTCCATTAAAAGATTCTATACTATCTTGAATAAAATTTTTAGAATCTTCTAATTTTTTATTATGGTCAAGCCAAGGTAACCATTCTTTTAGATAGTCTCTATTATTATCAACTACAGAAAAAAGTTCTTCTGCATGAGAAAGATTTATTAATTCTAAATAAGAATTTTCATCTAATTTTAGATTTTCTTCTTTTTCAAAAAAATTAGTGTGCATTTAAACTCCATAATATATTTAGAACTTAGGGCATTTACTTACATCAACATGACCATGTTTTTTATGTACTTTTGGTCTATGATGATTATTTTTACCATCAAAAGCATCTTCTATTTTATCTCCTAATTTTTCTAAAAAGTTTTTATGATTAGGATGCTTTTTTAATACTTTATGATCATTGTCATGGTTGTGTTTTACTGTTGTTTTTAGTTCATTAGTTTTATTTTCAGTAGAAGGTTTTTCTTGAGGTTTCTTTTCTTCTACTTTATTTTCGATAGAAGGTTTTTCTTGAGGTTTCTTTTCTTCTATTTTATTTTCAGTAGAAGGTTTTTCTTGAGGTTTTTGCTCTTCTGTTATAGAAAAACTAGCTTCTGCATTATAGGCTTCTTTTTTAGCAACAGTATTATTATTACTAGGTTGTGGTTTATTTGTAATAGTGCTTTTATTAGTAGCTGTTCCTGTTTTAGGTGTAGCGTGTTCCTGATTTTGTTTAGCTTCTGGTTTGGTTGTATTAGTAGGTGTTTTAGTTGGAGTTGTTTGATTTGGGCTTGTTGTTTCATTTTTCCCAGAAATATTGAATTTAAATGTATTAGTTTGACCTAATTTTTCTGTAGATAAATTAACTTTTTGTTTAGAACCTGATTTTGCCAAAGTATCATTTATAATTCTAGTTGCTTCTTCTGCCGATACACCACTGCTTTTTACATTTTCAACAATATTTGATAGTTCTTTTTGACTTACATTAATCCCCATATCGCCATCTTTTTTTACAGCATTTTGGGTAGCTTGGATAATAAGAGAAGGATTAGGATTTCCAACTGTAAATGACATAAATAACCTCATGATAAAATATTATTTTATTAAGTTATCTAGTTTTTTTATATAAACTTGTTAATAATTATGTAATTCAATTTTTTTATTTTTACTAATTTTATTCTACAAATATATAAAAAAATATTATGAATATTAAAATATTAATAAAAACATAATATAATAGAGTCTATTTTATTAGGTAATATTTTTTTTACTTAATTTATTATTTTTGCTTAGGAGTTATTTTTAACAATGTTCTCTTCATCAAGGAATATAATGTTGACTTTTATACTAGGGGTAATTATAGCCTCTATGTATATAATATCTACTAAACCAATACAAAAAGGTTTAGACATAAATGGTGGTTCTAGAATAGTTTTGGAAGCTCAAACTACAGATAAAGTTAAGGAAATAGATCAAACCGTTATGAGTTCTGTTATTGCTGTAGTTGGTAATAGAGTTAACGGATTGGGAGTTGCCGAGCCTGTTTTACAACAAAAAGGTGATAAACAAATAATAGTTGAAATTCCTTCTATTAAAGATCCTCAAGAAGCAATCAGAATAATTGGTGAAATGACTGAACTTAAATTTAAAGAAGAAGATGGAGTTGATGAACAAACTAAGCAACCTAAATGGAAAGATACTGGTTTGGATGGAAGAATGATAACAGATGCAAAAACTCAGCCAAATCAAGCTGGAGAATGGTCTGTTGTAGTTTCTTTTAATTCTGAAGGTACAAAATTATTTGGAGATTTGACTACAAAATATGTAGGAAAACAAATAGCTATAGATCTAGATGGTAAAGTAATTTCAGCCCCAAGAGTTAATGAACCTATTACTGGTGGTACAGCAAGTATTTCTGGTGGTTTTGATGCAAAATCAGCTCAAGAGCTTGTTATTAAATTAAAAGCAGGACAATTTCCTGTTCCATTAAAAATGGTTGAAAATAGAACTGTTGGTGCTACATTAGGAGAAAAAGCTGTAGATGCTAGTATTTTTGCTGGTGCTATAGGTTTGGCTGGTGTAGTTTTATTTATGTTTTTCAATTATAGATTCCCAGGTTTAGTAGCTAATATAGCTTTAGTAATTTATACTATTATTTCTTTGGCGGTATTTAAATTAGTTCCTATTACTCTTACCTTACCAGGTATTGCAGGTTTTATTTTAAGTATTGGTATGGCAGTTGATGCTAATATACTTATATTTGAAAGAACTAAGGAAGAATTAAAAGAAGGTCGTTCTATTTTTAATGCTTTAGAAACAGGTTTTGATAGAGCTTTTTCTTCAATTTTTGACTCTAATATGACTACTTTAATAAGTTCAGCTGTTTTATTTTATTTTGGAACAGGTCTTATAAAAGGTTTTGCTTTAACTTTGGGTATTGGGGTTGTTATAAGTATGTTTACTGCAATAACAGTTACTAGAACTTTTTTAAGAACACTAATTACCATAAAAAGGTTCAAAAACCCAGCTTTGTTTGGTATAAAACCAGTTGCAAAACAATAAACTTTGATAAAAAAAGAGGTTGTATTTTTTATACAACCTCTTTTTTTTGATTATTATTATTTATTACTTTTCTTTATTTTTAAATCTAAATTTTTTGAAAGTATCTAAAATAAATTCACCTAATTTAGTTTTTCTGTATTTAAAAACAATCTCTTTAAAATCATCAGGAAATTTATCAAAACCTTTTACTTCATATTCTTCAGGAAAAATAATAGGTGCAGATAATGAGCATAGTGTTAAATCTGCTGCTGTAAAATCATTACCAGTAAGAAAATCTTTATTTCCTAAAATCTCTTCTGTTTTTTCAAATATTTTATCTATATACGATAAGGATCTTATTAATGATTTGGGGCTAATATTTAGGTTTTTTTCTAACATAAACTTTATAACAGGAAATAAAGTGTTAAAACTACTACTCTCAAAAAAATTAGACCCTTTTACTAAACTTTCTAACGCTAAATCTTTATGTTCTAATAAAAATGAGTAAGCGGCTCTTCTGGTATGAGGGCCTAGTTTTTCATCAAAAAAATCTTCTAATTCTAGTACTTCTTGTTCTACGTTTTTGGGATATAAAGAACTATATTCATTTGAATATTTAGAATCTAGGTATCTTAAGATATCAGTTGAATCTTTTAAAATACTTCTTCCATCTTTTAAAATAGGTGTACTTCTACCGCCATATTTTTGAGTTGCAAACATGTGAAAAACAGGAGGATGACTTTCTTCTTCATATTCCACATTGAAATAATCCAAAGCCCATCTAGCTTTTAAACAGTAATGACTAGGATAAATAGTTATTAACTTCATAATTTATAATTATACTAAAATACCCATTAACTAATAGTGATCATTGAACTATTAAAATAATACTATTATAAAATTCCAGGTTGCCATCTAATACCAAGTACAAATTCATTTGCATTTTTAGAGAACTGATTATCCCAAGAAGCTGTTATTCCAAAATCTTTATAAATATTTTGCATTAATCCTATTCTCACATGAGGATCGCTTATATCATACATATCAAGGAATATATCAGAATTGGTAGGTTCATTAAAATAGTTAGCTCCTACACCTAATTTACCTCTTACCAAACCACCTCTTAATCTTAAATTATTAAAAGGATAAAAACCTGCTTGTAAATTAAATTGATTTGTAGCACCTATTTCTTCTACTCCAAGCTGTAAAAATGGAAAGCTTTCAAAACCAGTATGAGCTAAAATATTAAAGTTTCCTACTAAATCAAATCTTGGTTTTTCATCTACTTTAAATTGATATAAAACTTTTGGTAAAACTTCACTTTTGAATTCTAGGTGCAAACGTTCTTTATCAGTTTTTTTAGAATCAGGCTTAGGAAAGAAATCACCATTAGCAGCTTTTTTAGATAAAGTAGATAAAGATTCTGAAATATTTTTAACATCTGATACAATCCCTTTAAAGTTATTTTTAAGATTAGGATCACTACTAATATCTTTTACATCTCCACTTATACTATCTAAATTAATTACAAGACTTGAAGCAGATTTTGAAATTTTTTCTATATTTAAAATAGCATTTTTCACAGATTTTATACTATCTTCAGTATTTTTTATGTTATTAGGGCTTTCAACAAAAGCATTTAAGTCTTTTACAGTTTTATCAAGCTCTTTTGAAATAGAATTTGCATTAGCAATAATTTTATCAATATTAGGAATATTTTTACTAGTAGTACTTCTAATATCAGTAACAAAATGATTTACTTCTTGCATAACTTTATTAGTAGTTCCTACAAAGCTATTAGCAGATTCTGAAAGTTTGGTAATATTATTAGCTACTTTGTCTATTTGGCTTACGCTTTTATTAATACTAGCTGTAAAAAGCTCAATATTTTTACTAGTATTTTTTATTCTAGTTTGTAAATCGGTATCATCTATTAATCTTTGAGCTTTTATTAAAGCATTTTTACCTTCTATAATTAAATCTTCAAAGCTCGCAGGCGAAAGACCTCTAATAGTTTCTCCTGCTTTAACATATTCAATAGCTTTACCCTTATTTTCTGCATCATATTTTTCTTGTTCTTCTATAGTACGTTTTTTAGGAAAAAATTCTACTGCTTTATCTCCTACAATACCTTTTGCTCCTATAGTCACAGTAGATGTTTTAGGTATTTTTATATCAGGGTCTATTTGTAAAACAACTCTTATTTTATCTGCTTCTAAAATATTTTCTTGAACTGTACCTATTTTATAACCCATATAATATACTTTAGAACCTGGTAAAAGACCAGCAATATTAGAAAAATGAGCTTCTATATTATAACCTTGTTTTCCTGGATTATATTGACTAAGCCAAATTATTAAGACTGAGAGAATTGCAGCAAAAACAGTTACTGTTATTCCTACTTTTACGGTATTATTAGTTGCCATTAACCTACTTTCCCTTCTATAAAGTTTTTAACAATAGGGTCTTCTTCTTTTTTTATTTCTTCTACTGTTCCATACCAGTAAGCTTTACCTTTTTGGAACATAGTAATTATATCAGCTGTATTAAAAATAGTGCTGTGTTGATGAGTCACAATTATTGAGGTTGTACCAGTTTCTACTTGGAGTTTTTTCATTAATTCTTCAATAATAGTAGAAGTAATAGGATCTAATCCTGTAGTTGGTTCATCATAAAAAATTATTTTAGGGTTTTGAGCAATCGCTCTAGCAATAGCTGCTCTTTTTTGCATACCACCACTAAGTTCAGATGGATATAAATCTTCAGAGCCTCCAAGCCCAACTATTTTTAATTTTTCTATGGCTATTTCTCTTACTTCTTCTCTTTTCATGCCTTCTCTTTCCAAAAGAGCAAAACCTACATTTTCCCATATTTTTAAAGAGTCAAAAAGAGCTGCAGATTGAAATACCATACCTATTTTAGAGCGTAATTGATCTAGTTTTTTGGTATCATAAGCAAAAATATTTTCATCATTGATAATAACTTCTCCAGAATCTGCTGAAACAATACCTAAGATTATTTTTAGAATGGTACTTTTACCACAACCACTAGGGCCTATAAAAACAGTTGTTTTTCCTTCTTCAACATTAATAGTTAAACCGTCTAAAACAGTTTTGGATCCAAATTTTTTATAAACATCTTTTATTATTATCATTTTTTAACCGTGAACCGTGAGTTGTTAATCGTTAATAGAAAAGGTTTCTGAGTTGCTTGTAACTCAAAAAAAGATATATTACAAGACTTAATACCTAAAAGAAATTTATTATTTTTATTTACTAAAATCGACTCACGACTCACGATTCACCATTCACGAATTACAATATAGATTGTATAGAAACTCTAGTCCATTCTATCACAGTATAAGCACCTGGTATAACAGATAGTATAGTTGAAGTTCCTAAACCTAACCAAATTGTAGCTAAAGCTGTAAAAGCTAAAACTAAATTAGTAGAAATTTTACCAGAATCTGCTAATACTTCTCTTTCAGAGTCTTTCATGTACATATTCATAATAACTTTTAAATAGTAATAAACAGACATTACACTATTAACTAAAGCTAATAAAACAGTTAAAAACATTCCTTGATTTAAAGCTGAGCTAAAAAGATAATATTTACCAAAAAAACCTGCTGTAGGTGGAATACCTATTAAAGAAACCATAAAAATAGACATAGCTAAACCTAAAAAAGGCATTTTAAAACCTAATCCAGAATAATCTTCAATATTCAAATATTTTTCATCTTTTTGGTTTAGATAAGAAATACAAGCAAAAATTCCTAAACTACTAACACAATATGAAGCTAAGTAATAAAGTATAGCCATAGAGCTTTGAGAATTTGCAGAAGCTTCTAAGGTAGCTATACCTAATAATAAATAACCTGTATGAGAAATACTAGAATAAGCTAACATTCTTTTGATATTTTCTTGAGTAAAAGCTAAGATATTTCCTAAAAACATAGTAAATACAGCAACTAATTGTAAAACAGGACTCCAAATTTCTTTTAAATCTATAACTCCAAGTAAAAATATTTTTATAAATAAAGCAAAAGAAGCCGCTTTTACTGCACTTACCATAAACCCTGTAATTGGGTTAGGTGCTCCTTCATATACATCTGGAGCCCAAGAATGAAATGGTACTGCTGCTATTTTAAATAAAATACCTGTCATTAATAAAAAAGTTCCTATTATAGCTAAACCACCAAAACCAAAATTAGGTGCTGAAATAGCTACTTTTATCTCATTAAGAACTGTAGAGCCTGTAGCACCATATAACATAGCTATTCCATATAAAATAAACCCAGCACTAAAAGCTCCAAGTAAAAAATATTTTAAAGTAGCTTCGTTTGATTTAACATCAAACTTTTTGAAACCAACTAATGTGTATATAGCTAAAGACATTACTTCTAAAGATAAAAATTGAGTTAAAAGTTCATTAGAAGAAGCCATTAACATCATACCTGAAATAGCAAAAAGTATTAAAGCATAGTATTCACCATGATTGATATTTTCTCTTTTTAAATAAGAAGGAGAAATAAAAATTGAAATACCTCCACACAATAAAAAGATAATGTAAAAGAATAAAGAATAATTATTTACATTAAAAGCCTCATTAAAATAAGTTGTTTTTATTAGTGGGTATTTAGACCATAAAGTCATAGTACTAAGGGCTGATAAAAAAATTCCACTTAGAGATAAATAAGCCAAAGAATCTTTTTTATCTATAAATAAATCTACAATCATTACGATTATAGCAAATAGGACAATTAATCCTATTGGTAAAAAATTCATAAAATCTATCATATATTTATAACTCCAAATTACTTGATTTGTGGAAGATTGCTTTTTTCTTTAGGTAAAGAAAATATGGGAGGTAATGATTCTACTGAAAAAGCAACACTATTAGAATCTTTTTTATTTTTTACAAAATCAATGTAGTTTATTATGGTTGGTTCAATTTTATTTAGAATAGGTTTAGGATAAACACCTAATACTATTATTAATATTGAAATTGGTATAAGAACAACAAGTTCATTTTCTCTCATTTTTTTAAAGTTGAATTTTATTTCTTTTTCTGATTTACCAAACATAACTCTTTGGAATAACCATAACATATAAGCTGCTCCAAAAATTACACTTGAAGTTGCTATAGCTGAAATTAAAGGGTTTTTTCCAAAAATTCCTAAAAAGATTAAAAACTCTCCAATAAAACCATTTAACCCAGGTAAGCCTATAGAAGAAAATAAAGCTAAAAGGAAAAAAGTTCCTAAAACTGGAATATGGTTCATTAAACCACCTAAATTTTCAATTTTTCTTGTTTTTACTCTTTCTTCAATAAAACCTGCGATTAAAAATAAAGCTCCTGTAGATAAAGCATGATTAAGCATTTGAACTACACTTCCTTGTAAAGCTTGAACATTTAAAGCAAAAACACCCAAAACTATATATCCTAAATGGCTCATAGAAGAATAAGCAATTACTCTTTTCATATCTTTTTGAACTAAAGCAAGTAAAGCACCATAAATAGTACCTATTACAGCTAAAACCATTAATATATTTGCATATTGTTGAAATGTTTGAGGAAAAATAGGAATTACAAATCTAATCATCCCATATACCCCTAATTTTGCCATAACAGCAGAAAGCATTACAGTTCCTGAAGATGGAGATTCTGTATAAGTATCTGGTAACCATGTATGGAAAGGGAATAAAGGGGCTTTTATAGCAAATGCTGATAAAAATAATAAAAATAAAACACTAGAATATTCTAATGGTATATTAGTTTTATAAATATCAACTATGTCAAAAGAATAAAATCCAAATTGTTTAAAGTGACTTTGGTATATATATAACATAGAAAATAACATACCTAAAGAACCAATCATGGTATAAACAAAAAACTTTCCTGTTATAGCTAATTTTTTACTTTCACCCCAAACTCCTACAATAAGGAACATAGGTAAAAGCATAAGCTCCCAAAAAACATAAAATAAGAACATATCTAAAGAAACAGCTGAACCAATCATAAAACCTTCTGCTAATAACAAAGCAGAATAAAAAGCTTTATGTTTTTCTTTTATACTATTCCATGTTCCTAAAATAGCTAAAGGGGTAAATAAAGTTGTAATCATTACTAAAAGTAGGCTTATTCCATCAACACCCACTTTATAATTAATTCCTAATTGAGCATACCAAGTTCTTTCTACTAAAAATTGAAAACTTGAGGTGTTTTCGAAGTTTAAAAACATAAAAACCGAAAAACCAAAGGTTAAAAAACTTGCGTATAAGCTTGATATTTTTATAGATTCCTTATTTTTGCCAGGAAGCAATAGTGTAGTTATTCCTGCTACTATAGGAAAAAATATTAGCAAAGATAAAATTATATCGTTAAACATATTATAAAAACTCGTTTTCAGAATATTGAAGGCTACATAAAAAACTTCAATTAAATATCCAATATTGAGCGAATTTTATCATACATTAAAAGTGTTATCAAATTTATGTTATGAAAATATAAATAAAAGTTTATTGTGCTTAGTAAATACTATTTTATTTTTTATGGAATAGGTATTTTATTAAAAATTCTATCTATTAAATCATCCACAGTAATGTTTTCAGCTTCAGCTTCATAAGAAGCTCTAATTCTATGACGTAAAATTTCTTTTGCAATAGCTTTTACATCTTTAGGCATTACATAACCACGCCCATTTAAAAAAGCAACTGCTTTAACAGCTTTAGTTAGATAAATACTAGCTCTTGGCGATGCTCCATATTCTATAAGACCCTCTAGTCCTATTTTATCGCCTTCTCTAGTAGCAAAAATAATACTAATAATATACTCTTGAAGTTTGTCATCTATGTAAATATTTTCTATAAGTTTTTTTATATTATGAATATGCTCTTTGTTTAAAATTTTATCCAAACTTACATTGTTGCTTACAGACATTCTTCTAACAATTTCTTTTTCTTCTTCTCTCGTTGGATAAGTTATTTTTACTTTTAGCATAAATCTATCAGCTTGAGCTTCAGGTATTTGATACGTACCTTCTTGATCTATAGGGTTCTGAGTAGCTAAAACTAAAAAAGGGGTATCTAAAAAATGAGTTTCTCCGCCAATAGTTACTTGTTTTTCTTCCATCGCTTCTAATAAAGCACTTTGAACTTTAGAAGGGGCTCTATTTATTTCATCTGCTAAAATGATATTGCTAAAAATAGGTCCTTTTTTGGTTTTAAATTCACCATCTTTAGGCATATAAATTTGTGTTCCAATTAAATCGGCAGGTAAAAGATCTGGTGTAAATTGAATACGTTTAAAATGTAAGTCCATCATTTCTGCAAGGGATTTTACAGCAGTTGTTTTGGCTAAACCAGGAACTCCTTCTAATAAAATATGTCCTCCTGTGAAAATACTTATTAAAAGAGAATTTATCATACTTTCTTGACCAACAATTATCTTGTTTAGTTCTTGCTTTAATTTTAAAACAAAATCTAATTCTTGTTTTACTCTATATGTAAGCTCTTCTACGTTCATTTTTTACCTAAAATATTAAAATTTTAATGTTAAATAATAGTATAAAATATTCTATTTGTATTAAATATAAAAATTCAAAAATATTTAAAAGAAGTTTTTGCTTTTGATTATTTTTATAAATAAAAAAAGCCCCAAAGATTAATTTGGAGCTAAAGTTAAAATTATAATTTTTAGAATTTTCTTTTTAATTTTCTTCCATCAGAAGATAAAATACCAAAAGTTTTTCTAGGATTATAAGTAGTAGCATTAAAATCTGTAGCAGGATTATTGGTTAATTGTCTAACACCTAAACTAGCCCAATCTATTGAATAAATATCATAATTACCTGTTCTATTTGAAGCATAAAGAATACTACCAGCATCATTAGTCCAATCAGATAAAACTTCTTTAGATGAACTATTTATTATTGTTTTTACTTGATTATTATTCGCTAAATCTACTATTTTAATATCTTTATCAGATGATGAAAAAATTCTATTATAGGCTATTTTAGAACCATCAGGAGACCATATAGCATTATTATCATTTTGGAAAGTTATTTGTCTTTTATTAGTTCCATCTGGATTCATTATCCAAATATTTGTATTAGTAGAAGCTGTATTAGCTTTATTTGATAAGAAAATAATGTTATTTCCATCAGGAGACCATTTTGGTTCTGTATCATTAGAAGCACTATCTTGAGTTAAATTAACTAAATTAGAGCCATCTAAATTCATAGAATAAATTTCATTATTTCCATCTCTATCACTTCTAAATACTATTTTATCTCCGTTTGGTGAAACAGATGGTTCTCTATCTCTAGTTAATGGAATATTAGTTATATTTTGTTTATTGTTACCATTTGCATCCATTATAAAAATTTCACTTTTAGTATTTATTTCAGAAGTATAAATTATTTTAGAACCATCATAAGACCAAACAGGTGCATAATCGTCTTCATTTGGGTTATTTGTTAAATTAATTAAATTAGACCCATCTGCATTCATAACATAAACTTCTTCGTCTCCTGTAGTATAATTTTCTCCAACAAATAATACTTTATCTTTATTTGGAGACCATTTTGCATTATATTCATAAATATCAGGAGTAAAAGTTAATCTTGTTTGATTAGAACCATCTTCATTCATTTTATAAATCTCATTGTTTCCATCTCTATCAGATTCAAAGGTTATAAAACTTGATAAATTATCTCTTACATTTATGCCACTTTGATTTATTATTGAAGAATTAAATTTTAAGGTTTTATCAAAAACATATCTATTTGGCTTACTTTGATCATCATTATTTGCTCCAAAAACACCAGATTGACCTGCTTTTTCTTCATATACTACAATATCATTTTTTAAAATTTGATAACCCCAAGTATATCCACCTAAAAAATTATATGTTTTTAAATTAAACTCATTTTCTCCATCTTTAACAATATTTGTTATATCAAAAGTAGATTCTTGTCCATAAGTTTGTTTATAGACTCCATTTAAATTAATATAAGCATAACTAGTATCATCAACATTAAAAACTCTAATTTTCCAATCTTTATCTTCTTGTAAAACTTCTAAAGAATTTTTAAAATCGACATCATCTCCTGAAGCACTATTAGTTTCATGTAGATAAATGTTTTGATTTCCTAATTGAACTTCCAAACCAACTTGAACTACAACATATTCTCCATTTCTTTCAGTTACATTTAATTTATATCCACTACCTGTAAAAACCTGAATACTAGCAGTATCTTTTAAACCTCTTATAGTTAGTGCAAACTTTTTACCTCTTTTTACTTGTTTTCTTCTATTAATTTCATTTAATACGTTATTTTCTAAAAAAGGATATGGAGGAGTACCATCAGGGTATTTAGGATTTAATCCTATTGCTAATGATACTATTTTTAAAGCATCTGCAAAGCTTTGTACTGTTTCTCCTAAATTATTTTTTATTATGAGTTCTTGTAAAATACCTTTTATATTATTTTGTGCATCATTATTTGTTAAAATATCACTTGGGATGCCATAAATAGCATAATTTTGTACTATTTCTAATAAATTTAGTTTTACTCCACCAATAAAAACATTACTTAAATCTTTAGATAATAATTGTGTTAATGATACTGCTATTCTGTCTGCAGGAACTACAGTTGTTTGTGTTCCGATTCCTACTACTGGATTCATTATTTCCATTACTATCTTTTACTGTGCTTACTCCATTTATTGCTGTTGTTTTATCTTCTAATACATTTATAGCATTTGGAAATACATAATTTGCTCCATCTACATTAACATTTACATCTTGAATGCCATACTCTGCATTTTTAGGTACTTCTATTGTTACTTTTGATGAATCATACGATTTGAATATAAAATTTACATTCTTAGCCGTTATTGTTGGTTTTGAACCTAAATTTAGCATTGGTAAATTGTATATTTCACCTTTTCTTACATCTATTGTTTTATTAAATTCTACCCATGGTAATTTACTTGTTGGGGGATAACCATCTGGATATGTTGGATTTAATCCTATTGATGTTGCTGTTAAGTATAAAGCTTTTGATAAAAGTCTTATAGGATCACCTGTAGGGTTTTCTACTGTTATATTTTTACTTCTTAAAAGAATATCTGATAGTTGATTTCCAATTGCTTTAGATAATTCTGGGTCAGATAATATATTAGAAGGTATTCCTACTACTGCATATTTATCTACAAAACCTAATAAGCTTAATCCTGCTTCTGTTTTATTTCCTACTACTGATATACTTTTTAATAAATCTTTTATATTTGGTTCTATTTCTACAGCTATACTATCTCCAGGTATAGTTTTAATACCTAATTCTGGATAAGCTATTTTTACTTCTTTTGTATTAAAAGTAGTAGATTCTACATATTCTCTCATTTGTAAAACATCGTATTTATTATCATTAATTTTCCATGCACTCATTATAACTTTTTTACCTATTAAATCTTTGTAATATTCTGGGTAATTAGGTGTTATATCAACTGTTTTAGATGGAGCTATACTTTCTATTTTAAATTTACCACTAGATAAGTATGTTCCTGTAAAATACTCTGCTTTGCCTCTTTTTATTGTATCAGAAGGTGAATTTTGTAGTAGGTACTCTATAGCACCTTTTGCATCTAAAAATCTTTGACCTGTATTGGCAGATGTAAGAAAACTACTATCTGTAACTAATTCACCTGAATTATGTAATATTTCAGCTATTTGACCAACTGTTAAATCTGGTCTTATTGATTTTAATTGTGAAATTACTCCCGATGAAATAGGACTTGAAAAGCTTGTGCCTTTTATTGCTTCCCATTTGTTAGTATCTGGATCTAAAAATGGAATATTATCACCTGGAGCCCAAGTATCAATAGTAGATCCATAATTAGAAGATATTTCTGAAGTTTGAGAAATTACATTATCTTTAGGATTAAAATCGGCTCTAATTTTTTTATCATTTTCTATTTCATAAGCTCCAACTCCTATTACATTTTTTAAAGAAAGAGGATATAAAATAGTATTATCTATATCTATACCTTGGTTACCAGCACTATTAACGAATATAGTACTAATTTTATTTGGATTATATGAAGAACTACTTTTAGTATTTGATAATTCGTTTATTAATTTTGAAATTTTTTCTAAATTTGGATCACAAGTTACATCATTTCCTTCTTTTGTATTAATTTTAATACAATCAGAAACTTCTCCTATTTTAGCTAAATAACCAACTTTAGCTGTAATACTTAAATTTATAACAGATATTCCATCTTCTTTTGATTTATCATTATTATAATTTTGTATATCTTCTAATTTTGATGTAAAAAAAGATACTTGAAGTGGGTTAATATTACCATCTGGTAAACCAGAAAACCCCAAGGGTACAAATTTAGCTCTTGGAATAATACCTGAAATAGATTTTTTTTCATCTATTTTATTAAATAATATAGAAGCTATTTGAGCACCATGTCCTTTTTTACCAATTCTAAATGGATTACAATAAGTATCACTATTTAAGAATATAGTTGAAGCATTAGATAAGTCATTCAATCTACTAGGACATAAGGTAAACATAAATTTATACTTATCCAAATCAGGTATTTCTGTATTGGTATTCTTATTAGCATATTCCACTGTTCTATTTAGGTTATTTATAGCATTTTCATTAAAAGATGTATATATTTGGTCAAAATCACTATCAATAACAGCAACTTTTGTATTTTGTCCTAATGAATAATTCCAAGCTATATCTATATTACTACTGTTTATCCAATAACTTTCTAATGAAGTATGAGGTACATTTATATTTTTAGAAATTCCATTATTATTATAAAAATTAAAAGCACCTTCTTGAGCTTCATCTGTTACAATTTTATATCCTTGAGGGGAAATAGCACTTTGTCCTAAAAAATTATATTCTAAACCAATATTAGAAGTAATATCATTACTATTTGCAATCATATCAAAAAATACAGCTATTGTTTTTGCAGTATTTATAGAAGAAAAGCTTATATCATTTACTATTACAGGGCTATTAGAGTTAACTTTTAAAATATTATTTTCTAAAGTAGATAAATCTACATATTTTAAGTCGGGTTTTATTGTTATAACAGTTCCATTATTATCATTACGAGATAATAGTTCAGCTTTATAGCGTGTTAAAACTTTTTGTATATTTTCTTCTATAGGGGCTAAAATTTTTGCAGTAACTAAATTTGATGAAAAAATAGATTTTGAATTATTTACAGATGCACTTCCAACAGAACTGTTTTTTGTAATAATTTCTCCATATTCTACAGGTATTAGACCTCCTAAAGATGCAAGATCATTAGGATTAAATATATTTTTATCATTTGCTAAAATATGATTAGAGTTTGTAATGTGATTACCTAAAACATTACTTTTTCTTGTTGGTTGGTTATTTGATTTTATTTTAAAAGAATCATTATTTTCTATAAAATTTAAAACTTTTTTATCTACTTTAAAATCAGCTATTATATTATTAATTAATGAAGTGTCTATTTTTAAATGTATTTTATTGGGTAAAATTTCAGATTTTTTAATAATATTTCCATTGTTTTTATAAATATATTCTGGAATATCCTTAATTAGATTTTTATTTGTAGAATTAATTTTTGTATTAGGTAAAATAGAAGTACAGTTACTAATAGATATACCTAAAATAAATGGTAAAAGTAATAAATAACGATTTTTCATTTTTAACTCCTTTAATCAGAATAAATGGAAGAAATTATATTTTTATAAGATAAGTTATTTGTAAAAAATATTGATAAATTAGTATTATAAGTTAATTTTTCTAAATTAATTATGTTATAATTAGCGTTACTATCATAAAGTAAAATATTTTTTGATAATAAGGTAATATAGTAATTACTGTATTTATTTTCATCTATATTTATTAAGTCTTTTGTTTCAATATCAAATAAAAATAGTTTATATGTTTTAGTTGTATTAAAATCTGAATATTCATTTCCTGAAACTAATATTTTATTATTAACTTCTATATTTCTAATAATTTTGGATGAATAAAAATTTTTAAGTTCTTTTATATCTTCATAATAAAAAAAAACTTTTTTATTTAGTGAATTTATATTTAAAGTACTAAGTTCTCTTTTATAATTTCCTATATTTAAATAAATTAATAATTCATCATTAAAAATATTATTATTAGAAGCTAAATTAAAATCTACAATTTCATTTACAATTTCAATATTATTTTTGTAAATTTTAAATAATTTATGTCTAACTAAATTATCTTTATTATAAAAAGGACCCAAGAGAAAATAAGTAAAATCACTATTTTTTCTTAATTTTATTTCAGGAAGAATAAAGTAACCATAAGTTTTATCATCAAGATTATATTCAAATGTTGATGCGTTTTTATCTATATCAAAAATAATTATTTTATATTTATTTATATTTTTATCATTAGAAAATAAAGATAAAAAGTTACCATTAGAAAACCATTTTATAGATGTTATATATTGTTCAATATTTAAACTCTTAAAAGATTTATCTTTAATATCAAAAATATAAAAATATTTTTTTAGTATAGCATTATCTTTTTTATTTATAGTATTTTTTTGTATAAAAATCTTGCTTTCATCAGGTGAAATTTGATAATTAGATACCTCTGTTTTTTGTGTTTCCGTTTCATTTTCTATCATATTAATTATTTTTAATGGAATTGGATTTGCTCCATCAAGAAAATATAAAGTATTAGATTCTACATTTTCAGCTTTATCATTAGAAGCAAAAACTAATTTACCTTCAAATTTTTCGATTTTATAATCTTTTATTACTTTTTTGGGAGCTTCAGCTATTTTAGAACTATCTATAATTATATCTGTTTTAGAACTTACTTCATTAAATTCTGGAATATCAGAAACTTTATTTATAGAATTTTTTTTATTATCCTGAATTTTAGATATATCTATATTAGAACAACTTGTTATTAATAAAAAAGACATTAAAATTATTTTATTCATAATCTAAAACCTCTTAATAGCAGTACCAAAAGGAGTTGAGTACGAAATAGTATGTTGTGTTTTAGAATTAAAATCTTTAATATCAGGAATATGAACTATAGCTTCCCAAAAAATATTACCATTGGCATCTTTACTAATAGCTGTGCTATGCCCAAACCCAAACTTCCCATCTATTCGGCTGTATGCAAACTTATAAAACATCATAAAATTTCTACCTTTTAATTTTAGATTTATCCCTGTATTTGGTAAATTTCTAAAAAGTTTTAAAATATCTTCTACATTTTTCTTTTTCATCGTTTTTCGTGAAGTAACTTTAAAAGCCCACTCTTTACTATCTTTATCATAATAAATATCTTTTACTTTTATTATTTTTACTTCTTCAATACTAGGCGATAAACTTGTATTTGGTGCTACTGGCTCACCTATTCTTATTTTTACATCTGTTCTTTTATCATCATCATCTAGGATTGACAAGCGATGTAGCCCTTTTAAAAAATAATCAGGAATAGCAGTAAAATCAATTTTAGCTTTTATTTGAGTTCTTGTCATAGAAGTAGTTTGTAACAAAATAGCATCATCAACTAAAAGTTTACTTTTTGGACTTTTTTCTCCTACATAAGAAAGTTGTAAAAGATTTGGTTCATTAGTAAAAAGATAATCTTTTTTTTGTATCATATCTTCACCAAAATTACCATTAATAACAATATTTACACTACCACCAAAATAATTAGGAGTTATACTATCTGTAGCACCTTCATCTATTCTCTGATTTGTACCTTCTATCATTACATTGGTAATTTTTAGTTTCTCATGCTTTTTTTGTTCTTGTTTAAACCATGTTTTTATATCTTCTTTTTCATTTTCTTTTTTATCTCCATAAGCCTTAAAATCTAATGTAGAAAAAGTTAATTTACTTTTTTCTGTAATATTTTCTGTATTAGTGTATTCAACTTGTTGTACATTGGGTGCTATAGAACAAGAAAGTACAAATGTTAATAGTAAAAAATAAAAAGAAACAAAAAATAAATTACTCTTTTTATTTTTTGTCTTTTTGTCTTTTTGTCTTAATTTTTTTTGTTTCATAATTTTATCCTTCATTAAATAACAGATTATATGTAAATGTATTAAACAGAAATTTAAAATATTCTATTGAACTTACAATTTTGACCCAAATTTTTCGTAATATAAAAAATATTATTGACAAAAAATAAAAGTCATCATAATTATTTAAACTTGTAAATTTTTTTGTCTAAAAAAATTAAATATTTTTATTTGTAATTCAAAACATAAAATTTATATTCATTAAGTTTAAGATAATAAAATTATACTATCTTCATTTTTATTTTACAATATTTTTTCATAAAAAAATATCTTTTTGAATAAAAAATACAAATCATTGTTAATTTATTTAATTACTTTCCAGACTTTACTATTCATTGTTATAATATATTTTCTGTGTATTTTTATTTAGGGTTTTTATGACAATAAAAAATGATCGTTGGATAAGAGAAATGGCTAAAAAAGGTATGATAGAACCTTTTGAAGAAAACCAAGTAAGAGATGATGTTATAAGCTATGGAGTATCTTCTTATGGTTATGATTTAAGAGTAGCCGATACCTATAAAATTTTTACTAATGTTAATAACACTATAGTTGATCCAAAAAGTTTTAATGAAAAATCTTTTATCGAATATAAAGGAGATTATTGCATTGTTCCTCCAAATAGTTTCGCATTGGCTCATTCTGTTGAGTATTTTAGAATCCCTCGTAATATTTTGACTATCTGCTTAGGAAAAAGTACATATGCTAGATGTTTTAGAGGTGATACTAAAGTTGCGTTAGCAAATGGAAAATCAATTTCTTTAGAAAAAATGGCGGAAGAACATCAAAAAGGTGAAGTTTTTTTTGGTTATAGTATCAATAGATTTGGTAAAATAGAAATTTCTTTATTAGATAATCCAAGATTTATAGGTAGAGATTCTTTATTAGAAATAACTTTAGATAACAATGAAAAAATATATTGCACTCCAGATCATAAGTTTTTATTAAGAGATGGTGTAATGGAAGAGGCACATAAATTAAGAGTTGGTACTTCATTAATGCCATTATATAGAGATTTATATAGAGGTTATGAATCTGTATATCAGCCTCTAACAGGAAATATGTATCCTACTCATAGATTATCAGATGAGTTTAACTTAAAATTAGGTGTTTATGAAGATGAACCAAATACTCATAGACATCATATTGATTTTAATAGAATCAATAATTACCCTACTAATATAACTAGAATAAATGCTAGTGAACATATAAAAATGCATAATAATATAACTTATACCATAGATTTTGATCCTGAAGAACATGGTAAATCTGTAAAAGAAGCATATAAAAAATTAAAATTAAACCCTGAATGGAATTTAAAATATTCTCAACAACAAAGAGTAAAAGCTATAAATTTTTGGAATGATAGTAAATATTTTGAAGCTAGAAGAAAACTAATAGAAAAAAGAAAAAATCCTAGTGATGAATATAGAAAAATGAAATCAGAAATGAAAAAAAATTATTATATTAATAACCCACATTTAAAAGAAGTAGTTAGTATCAGATCTAAAAAATACTGGTCTGAAGCATCTCAAGAAAGACTTAATAAACAAAAAGAAATAGCTAAAAATATAAATATAAGAAACGAAATAGATGAATTTAAAGTTAGAGAAGCTTTAGATATAACAGGTTCTATAAGAGGTGCTGCAAGGTATTTAGATTGTGATAGAAGTGTTTTTAGAAGGTTTCCTGATATAATAGACGCATTTAGAGGTTGTAAACAAATTAAAAACCATAAAATTACTTCTATAAAAGAAATAGCTGGTACTCATGATGTTTATTGTCTAACAGTTCCAGAATATGGTAACTTTGCTTTAGATGCTGGTATTTTTGTTCATAATTGCGGAATAATTGTAAACGTAACTCCTTTTGAACCTGAATGGGAAGGTTTTGTTACTCTAGAAATAAGTAATACCACTCCATTACCAGCAAAAATATATTCTAATGAAGGTTTAGCTCAAGTTTTATTTTTTGAAGCAGATGAACCATGTGAGATTAGCTATAAAGATAAAAAAGGTAAATATCAATTACAAAGAGGAATAACTTTACCAAGGCTTTAATTATGAAAAAAGAAATAAATATTATCGGTGGTGGTTTTGCTGGTTCTGAAGCAGCATGGCAACTATCAAAAAGAGGTTTTGAAGTAAATCTGTTTGAAATGAGACCAGAAAAAACTTCTCCAGCTCATCATACTAATAATTTAGCAGAAGTTGTTTGTAGTAACTCTTTTGGTTCTTTAGTAGATGGTTCTGCTTCGGGATTATTAAAAAAAGAATTAGAACATTTTGATTCTATAATCATAAAAACAGCTTATGAAACAAAAGTACCTGCTGGAGGTGCTTTAGCTGTAGATAGAGAATTGTTTTCTCAAAGATTAACTGAAAAAATAGAAGCAAACCCACTTATAAAATTACATAGAAAAGAAGTTTCTGAAATTGATGAAAATGCTATAAATATAATTGCTACAGGTCCATTGACTTCTGAAGATTTAAGTAAAAATATCGCTAAATTGACAGGTGAAGAGTACTTTCATTTTTTTGATGCCGCAGCACCTATTTTAGAATACGATTCTATTAATTTTGATATTGTTTTTGAGCAATCTAGATATGATAAAGGTGAAGGTGTATATTTAAACTGTCCTTTTGATAAAGAACAATACGAAAATTTTTATAATGAATTAGTAAAAGCCGAATTAGCTCCAGTAAAAAACTTTGATGTTTACGAAGAAAATAAAAACTTTTTTGAAAGTTGTATGCCAATAGAAGTTTTAGCCAAAAGAGGGTTGGATACTCCAAGATTTGGACCAATGAAACCAGTAGGCTTAACAGATCCAAAAACAGGTAGAAGACCTTATGCTGTAGTTCAATTAAGACAAGATAATGCAGCCGCTTCTTTATATAATTTAGTTGGTTTTCAAACTCAATTAAAATGGGGCGAACAAAAAAGAGTTTTTAGATTGATACCAGGATTAGAAAATGCAGAATTTGTAAGATTTGGTGTGATGCATAGAAATACCTATATAAATTCTCCAAAATTATTAAACCCTACTATGCAGTTAAGAAAAAAGTCTAATATTTTTATAGCTGGGTTATTAACAGGTGTTGAAGGATATATAGAATCATGTGCTATGGGGCTTTTGGCAGGTATTAATGTTTCTAATTTTATTAACGAAAAAGAAATGTTAGTTTTACCAAAAATAACTATGTTAGGTGCATTAAGTCAATATGTTTCTAACCCAGAAATAACTAAAAACTTTCAACCTATAAATAGTAATTGGGGTATAATAGAGCCTTTTGAAGAAAGAATAAGAGATAAAAAACTAAAACAAGCAAAATATGTTGAAAGATCTATGGATTATTTTAAAAAATTATGAATGATATAAATTTTGAATATGATAAAAATGGCTTAGAGAAGATACCAACTTGTATTTTCCCAGATTCAAAAATAGCCTCTATAAAAATAGCACAAGAAATAGCTAAAATTATAAAAACTAAAGCTGAGTTAGGAGAAACTTGTGTTTTAGGTTTGGCTACAGGTTCTAGCCCTATTTTTATATATAAAGAGTTGGTAAGGCTTCATAAAGAAGAAAATTTAAGTTTTAAAAATGTAGTTACTTTTAACTTAGATGAATATTACCCTATGCAACCTCAATCAGTACAAAGCTATGTCAGATTTATGAATGAAAATTTATTTGATCATATTGATATAAATAAAGAACATATTTTTATCCCCGATGGAACTATAAATAAAAAAGATGTTTTGGCTTATTGTACTAATTATGAAAATAAAATAAAAGATTTTGGTGGCATAGACATTCAAATTTTAGGTATAGGTAGAACTGGTCATATAGGTTTTAATGAACCAGGTTCGGGTATAAATTCTTCTACTAGAATGATTACTTTGGATCATATAACTATAACTGATGCCTCTAGTAAGTTTTTTGGCTATGAAAATGTGCCTATCAAAGCTATAACTATGGGTATAAAAACTATTCTTAATGCCAAAAAAATCTTTATTATGGCTTGGGGAGAAGCTAAAGCTCAAATTGTAAAAGAAGCTATTGAAGGAAAAATAAGTGAACTAATTCCTGCTACTTATTTACAAACGCATAAAGATGTAATTTTATTTTTAGATCAAGGTGCTAGTTCAGAGTTATCAAGAATAAAAACTCCTTGGATAACAGGTAGCATAGAATGGAATGAGCAATTAGTAAAAAAAGCTGTTATTTGGTTAAGTTTAAAGTTAGAAAAACCTATTCTAAAACTTACTAATAGAGATTATGCCGATCATAGTATGCTAGATTTAATAACAGAATATGATTCGGCTTATAATATAAATATTAGAGTTTTCAAAAGTATTCAAAAAACTATTACAGGTTATCCAGAAGGTAAAGATAATATAAAAAAAAGAGCTATTATTTTTAGCCCTCATCCAGATGATGATGTTATTTCTATGGGTGGAACTTTTATAAGGTTAGTTGATCATAATAATGATGTTCATGTTGCCTATCAAACTTCTGGAAGTATAGCTGTTTCAGATGAAGATGTTTTAAAATTTATTGATTTTACTAGTGCTTTTACAGCTTTTTTTGAAAATAAGCAAAATGATTTTATTGAAAAACTAAAAAATGAAATAAAAACTAAAAAACCTACAGATTTAGATAGTTTGGAACTACAAAAAATAAAAGCTTTAATAAGAAAAAATGAAGCAAAAGCTGCTTGTAGATATGTTGGTATCGATGAAAAAAATGCACACTTTTTAGAAATGCCTTTTTATGAAACAGGAACTGTAAAAAAGAAACCTCTTAGTGAAGAAGATATAAAAATAATAGTAGATTTTTTAAATGAATATAAGCCAGACCAAATTTTTGCAGCTGGAGATCTTTCTGACCCTCATGGAACTCATATGGTTTGTTTAAATGCTATTTTTTCAGCTTTAGATAGAATAGTAGAATCTAAAGAAGAATGGATAAAAAAATGTCGTGTTTGGTTATATAGAGGTGCTTGGCAAGAGTGGGATATAGAAGATATTGATATGGCTATTCCTTTAAGCCCTGATGAATTAATGCGTAAAAGAAGAGCTATTTTTAAGCATCAATCTCAAAAAGATCAACCTCTTTTTCCAGGTAATGATTCTAGAGAGTTTTGGCAAAGATCAGAAGCTAGAAATAGAGGTACAGCTATTGTTTTTGATAAATTAGGTTTACCTGAATATGAAGCTATTGAAGCTTTTAAAGAGTATTTTTTTATAAAAAATTAGAAAAATCTATCTAACTTTTCTAATAACCCATAAACAGCTTTTTTAGCTAAAGATAACTCTGTATAAGTTCCTCTTTCTGATTCTGCTATGGTTTTTTCAAAAAATCTTTTATTAACTTCTTCAGTAAAAGCAGGATCTGAAATAGCTATATTTAGTTCTTGATTATTATTAAAAGCTCTTGCATCTGCATTACAAGAACCTATAGTAGTCCAAACATTATCTACAGTCATAACTTTACTATGATTATAAGTGCCATCTTTTCCACCTCTAAAAATAGATACTCCAGAAGAATAAAGTTGATTTACACTTAGAGTATTAACCATTTCTACTGCTTTATAAAAAGATTTATAAGGAATAATTACAGTTACTTTTACTCCCCTTCTTTGAGCGTTTCTTAAATGTTCTATTAAGTTATCATCTGTAAAATAAGGCATAGCCATTTTTATATTGTCTTTTGCTGTGTCTATAGCTGCTAAAAACATATTATATAATTCAGTTTTTTTAGGTTTTGCTAAAGGATTGGTAATAGCCAATCTTAACGGATATTTTTCAGCATATTCTTGTATTGGTGTAGCCAAATTTTCTTTCATTTTATCATCTATTTTTCCACCAGAAACTACCCAATCATTTACAAATTCTTTTGCTGTAGCTAAGGCTATTTCACCTTCATATTGAATAAGTACATCATGATTTTTACCAGTCATAAAAGGTTCTACTATATTCATTCCACCTGTCATTGCTTTGCTTCCGTCAACAGAATAAAGTTTTCTATGAGTAACACTACCTTTACCACTTATTACATCTTTTCCATAAGTTTGAACTTTAACACCACTTTTTGCCATTTCTTGTATAAGTTTTACATTTGTATTAGTTAAAAAATCATAAATAAATCTTACATCCACGCCTTGTTTTGCTTTATCCATTAAAATTTTGGCAATAGCTTGACCTGCTTTATCATTAGCAAATTCGTATATTTCAACATAAATAGTTTTTTCTGCACTAGATAACATATCTGTTAAAGCTTTAAAAGCTTCTGTGTCAATAAAAAGTTTCACTTTTGAATTATTAAAAGTATTTTTAGTATTAGTAGAAAAATCTATAGCATTATTTAGATTATCTAAGTTTGAAGCTGAATCGGTAGAAAAGCTTTTTATTTTATCTGATTCTAAATTAACACTATTTGAACTAATATTAGAACAAGAAGCTAATATTAGCAATGAAAGAGCATAAAAAGGTATTTTTTTTATTAATCTCATATCTTCTACTCGTTTTTAATTACTTATTTTAATTATAAACTAAAGTTTTTTTTTATGCAAAAAAATTGCAAAAAAAAGGACCTGTAATTTAACAGGTCAGGTTGAAAAAGAATGAGAAAAGTAGTGTACCTTTATATAACTAAATTCTATAAAGTACACATCTTTGAGGAAATTTTCGTTAAACTTTCTAACAATAGAAATACCAAATTTTAATATCTGCAATATACTTATATTTCTATAATAATATATTTAGATTAAAATTTCCTTAATATTTGCTTAGTGAAATGAATATTTTTGCAAAGAATGAAAAAAAAACTTTAGAATTAGGAAAAAAGATTGGCGAAGATCTTTTAGCTCCTTGTACTATTTATCTTAAAGGAGATTTGGGTTCTGGTAAAACTTATATTTCAAAAGGTATAGCAGAATCTTTAAATATTACAGAAGATATTACAAGCCCTACTTTTACTATAATAAATGAATATTTTAGTGAAAAAAATTCTAATCCTATTTATCACTTATATCATTTAGATCTATATAGATTAGATGGCTTAAATACTATATTAGATTTAGGTTTAGAAGATTTTGTTAATAATGATAATACAATAACCATAATTGAATGGTCTGAAAAACTAGAAGATTATAAATTTACAGATAACTTTATAGAAATAACTATAACCTATAGATCTGATGGCAGAGATTTTATAATAAATATGGATAGTTATAAAAATAAATTAGATTTAGAAAAAGGATTAAAAGAGCTTGTTAATACTTGGAATTGATACAACAGAAAAAAATATAAATATAGCTTTAACTCTAAATAAAAATATTTTATTTGAATCAGAATTAATAAGTAATAGAACAGAAGATATAATTAATCATCTTAGGACAGCTTTTTTAGAACTTGGAAAAACTCCTACAGATTTAAATGCTATAGGTGTTATTTTAGGACCTGGTGGTTACACAGGAACTAGATCTGGTATTGTAGTAGCAAAAACAATGGCTCAGTTTATAAATATTCCTGTTATTGGCTTTAATAAAATAGATGCTTTATTATTAGCTTATAATAAGAACAAAAAAATAAAAAAAATATCTCCTAATATTGATGTAAAAAGAAATGAATCTTATTTTTGTATTGCAAATGTAAATGAAGGGAATATATCTTATCTAAAAGAACCTTCTGTTTTAAAAATTGAAGATTTAAGTAATGAAATACAAAATAACTTGGATACTATTTTTTTATTAAAAGATTTTGAAAATAAAAAAAATCTTTTTCCAGAAACTAATAATATAGATTATAATTTTTATTTAAAACCTTCTGATATTGCTTTTATTACACAAGAATATATAGAAGCTAATAAAAAAATCACTTATTTTAATGATATAAAACCATTTTATATAAGAGAAGCCGTGTAACTTAAAAATTGGTTAGGTAATTTTTGGAATTAAAAAATACTAATAAACTTGTAAAAATATACCTTTTTTGGGCAATTATTTCTATTGTTTTTGCGGTTTTAGTTTCAAAAAACTATGCTGAAAGTCTTACTAGAATCTTAGTTATTATTTTTTTGATAGTACAACTCATATTTAAAAAAAAATTTATAACTCTTTTTTCAACATATTCTCCAAAACTTAGATTTATTTTTATAGGTTCTTTTTTAGCTTCTATTGTAGAAGGTTTTCATATGATTTCTACTCCTGTATTTTCTAATATTCGTATAACTGAAAATACTAGTTTTATTCAAGGTGTAAATTTTTATCTGATAGATTTAATTTTTACTTTACCAGCTTATTTTATTATTTTTTATGTTATCTGGATTTTTATAAATAAATATAAATATAGCCTATGGGAATACATAATTATTATGGGTTTTTCTCAAGCTTTAGGAGATGGAGGTCTTTTCTTTTTTTTGGCAGCTCCTTTTATGTTACTATTTTTACCTTATCCAACTACTAATTATCATGCTATAAATATTATTCCTTTTTTGGCTGTTAAAGATGAAATTACACCTAATAATAATAAATCACTGAAAGAAAAAATATTTTCTTATTCTGTAATTCCATCAATAATCATAACTTATTTTATTTGTGGTGCTATTATAAAAGTTATTGGAAAATTTTTTGGTTTTGAATAAAAATTATGTTTTAAGTACTAAATATTATTTACTTTTATATAATTATTTTTTTATTTAGAGCTAAAATATAAAAAAATATTTTAATTGAAAATATATAAATGGAAATAGATTTACTTATTGAAAATGCTAGTGAGCTTTTACCTATAAATTCTAAAAATAGACCTTTAATGGGAAAAGATTTTAAAGATTTAGAAATTATAGAAAATGCCTATTTAGCTGTTAAAGATAAAAAAATAGTAGGTGTTGGTAAAAAAGATATATTAAAAGATTTTTTTATAACAGCTAATACCAAAATAATAAATGCTGAAGGTAAGACTGTTTTACCGGGTTTTGTAGATTGTCATACACATTTAGTTTTTGCTGGTAGTAGAGAACATGAATTTGTCGGTAGAATCGAAAAATCTCGTAACCCTCATGGAGCAACAATGGGAAGTGGTATAAAATTTACTGTTTCAAAAACTAGAGAAGCTGAAAAACAAGAACTTATAAATATAGCCCAAAAAAGATTAAAAAGAATGCTTAATAATGGAATAACTACTATAGAAGCTAAAAGTGGTTATGGTTTAGATTTTGAAAATGAAATGAAAATTTTAGAAGTAATAAATGATTTAAAAAAAATTCAGAAAGTAGAAATTGAAACGACTTTTTTAGGGGCTCATTCTGTACCAGAAGGTCATACTCCAGAATCTTATACAGATATTGTTATAAATGAAATGTTACCACATGTAGTTAAAAATAAATCTGCTAGATTTTGTGATGTTTTTTGTGAAAAAGGTTTTTTTTCTTATGAACAAACAGAAAAAATTTTAAGTAAAGCTAAAGACGCTGGTATGTTATTAAAACTACACGCAGATCAATTAAATGATTCTGATGCAGCTGAATTAGCTGCAAAGCTTGGTGTAATTTCAGCAGACCATTTGGATCATGCAAAGGATGAAGGTATAAAATCTATGGCCAAAAAAGCCGTGGTAGGTGTTCTTTTACCAAGTATTTCTTTTACTTTGGATATTGCTTATCCTAATGCTCAAAAAATGATGGAATTTGGATTACCAATAGCACTTTCTACAGATTTTAACCCAGGTGCAGGTTATTCAGAAGCTATTTCTTTAGTTTTATCTTTGGCTTGTATAAAAATGAAACTTTTACCAATAGAAGCTATAGCTTGTGCTACACTTAATGCAGCTTATGCTTGTGGTAGAGGACATGATTTAGGTAGTTTGGAAATAGGAAAACAGGCTGATATAATTATCCTTGATGCACCTAATCATAGGTATATCCCATATCATTATGGTATTAATTTAGTTGAAAAAGTTATAAAAAAAGGTGAAGTAGTAGTTTAAATGGAAAATTTAGTTAGTGCACTCATATTATATTTAGTATTTCTAATGTCTACAACATTTCATGAGGCTGCTCATGCTTATTTTGCTTTAATAGGTGGAGATAAAACAGCCTATTTAGGCGGACAAGTATCACTAGATCCAACTCCTCATATAAGAAGAGAGCCAATAGGTATGGTCGTAGTTCCTCTAATTTGTTTATTTACTTCAAGTTTTCTTATGGGTTGGGCTTCTGCTCCTTATGATCCTATTTGGGCTAGACATAATCATAGAAAAGCTGCTTTAATGAGTTTTGCTGGTCCTGCTGCTAACTTACTTTTAGCAGTTTCAGCGGGCTTACTATTAAAAACTGGACTAAATGTAGGATTTTTTGAATCTCAATCAGGTTTTAGTAATACAAATCCTGTTTCTCAAGGATTATATTTAGTTTTATATATGACTTTTAGGCTTAATTTAGGTCTTTTTGTTTTAAATTTATTGCCATTACCTGGTTTTGATGGTTCTGGAGTTTTGTGTGGTTTTTTTGATAAAGAAACTTCATGGAAAATTTCTGAAGTTGTTAATAATCCATCATTTAGTATTATAAGTTTTCTTATAGCATTTAATGTATTTCCAATTATTTTTAGACCCATTTCTAGTTTTGCACATAGTTTAATATTTTAAAAGTATTCACAAAAAAAACATATTTAATATAATATTTTTTATTATTTTGTTACTTTAAATAGTTTAAAATACTACTATTCAGTATTTTTTAGTATTGGTGTAATATAATGTTTTTAAGCCATAAAAAAAATTTAGTTATTTTATATTCTTTGTCAATAATATTGTTTTCTTGTGATCAAACACAAATAAAATTTGTAGATTCTACAAATTCTAATAAAAGTTCTACAACTCCAACAGGCTTTAATACTGTTGTTCAAGAAGTAAATAATTCAACTGTTCCAAATGTTATAAATAATCCTGATAAAAAACCAGTTAGTATTTCTATTAAAAATTCAGCTATTACTTTAAGAGAAAATGAAACAGTTAATCTGTATGCAGAAGTTACTTATAAAGATGATACCAAAGATAAAGATGTTTCTTGGAGTGTTTCAGCTGATAATGCTATTATAACTTCCTCAATGGGGACTTTAAAAGCTATAAAAGAAGGTGAAATTCAAGCTATAGCTACATCAAATAAAGATAAAAACGTTTTAGCAAAAATATCTATAAAAATATTAAAAGCTCTTGCTATTACTACAAATTCCCCAACCCCAACTCCAACTAGTACTCCAACTTCAAGCCCAACTAGTACTCCAACCCCAACTCCAACTCCAACTCCAACCCCAACTCCAATAAATAATAATACTTCAAATAATACAAATATAACTAATTTTACTATAACTGGAAATGTTTATGATATAAATGATTTACTTATAAACAACGCAACTGTAGTAGCAAAATCAACTGATCCATCTGTTACTTGGACTCAAACTCAAAATACTATAAATGGAGCATATTCATTTACTAATCCTCCTTCAAATGTAAATATAGAAATAACTGTTACTAAAATTGGTTATACAACACAATCTAGAAATGTAACTATAGGACAAACTGGAGCTTTATCTAATGATTTGCAAACAATAATTGATTTTGGAGGTCAAGACAATCCTAATAGCTTTGCTTTAGATTTCATTAGTACTACTATTAATGAATTAACAACTATTAGTGGTAAAGTTTATGATATAAATGGTAATTTAGTTAATAATGCAACTGTTACAGCTAATTCTATAGATCCTAATGTTACTTGGGTTGGAACTACTGTTCAAACAAAAAATGGTTCTTACTCTTTTAGTAATGCTCCAGTTGGTATTAATATAGAAATAACAGCTACAAAGGATGGATGGACTACTAAAACAAGAACTGAAACTATAAAATCAAATCTATCTAACAGTTCTTTGATCAATGTTTTTGATTTTGGTGGTACAGGTAATTCTTTTTCAATTCAAGATAATCCAGAGGTTGTTTACCTTATAATAAACGGTAAAGAGGCTCAGAAATCTGATATAGCAAATACTATAAACCCAAATCCTAGAAATCCTGATAATTTATCAACAGATTTATCAAGTTTACCTTCAGATAAGTTAAGTTTAGGACTTATTTTTAGTGAACCAGTTAATAAAACTGATGTTGAAAGTTATTTTAAAATAGTTTCACAAACTAATTTTAATATAAGATCAACTCCCTTAACTATTAATTCTTCTTCTCAAACTTTATCTTTTTCATGGAGTTCAGATAGAACAGCTGTATTAATAAAATCAACTAATCCTCTTTTAACTAATCAAACTGGAAATGAAGCTAAATATTTTATAGAGTTTACTCAACCTTTTAGAGATGATAATGGGTTAGCTTCTCTTGCTTCAAAGCCTTTTAAATTTGATGGTCAAGTTCCTAATAATTTTAGTGTTTTTTCATTAGCAAATACAGCTTATAATTCTTCTGTTACATATTTAGGTCAATAATTAAAAATTAAAAAAGCCTTTAAAATATAATTTTAAAGGCTTTTTTTATGAAATCTTTTTTATGGAACTAAAGTAAGAGGTGCTAAGAATTTATTACTTTTATATAAAGTACTAAGATCTGTGCTTGATATAGCATAATCTGATTTTCCTTTTCCATTTCCAACTCCTGTATGAGTTACATAATAAATTCCATTTCTACGAGAAATAATTACCCAGTGATTATTTGCTAAACTTGAAGAAAAAGATACTTTACCTGTATTATCTATATTTGAAGATGTATATAAAACTCCTTTAGGATTTGTATCAAAAAAAGTACCCATATTAGTTTGATAAGAACCTTTTGTATCTTTGCTTATAAAAGATGTTCCAAATTTAAGACCTATTTTATTTGCAGCTGTTATAGCAGAACCTCCAGTTATAGAGTTGCCGACTAAATCTACTGTCATTCCTGTTGTTTGTGCATTGACAGATTTTATTAGAGCTTCTTGTGCTAAATGTATATTTTTATAAGTTAATTCACTATTTGTTAAACCTAAAGTTGTTATTAATGAAGGGAATGAACTTTCTCCTTTTAGCATTATTAAGGTATCTATTAATGCTCCTGCACCACATCTAGTTGTATCTGCTGTTGTTTCTGATAATCTATCTAATTGTGATATATTTGATAACTTTTCATTAGTAGTTGAACCATGTACAAGCATATCATCTATATAATAAGTTGCTAATTTAGGTACAAATACTAATTGGTTACTACTATTTAAAAGAGGTTTATTAATAGCACCATCTTTAGTTAAAAAATTATTTAAGTAACTTTTATTATCTGCTATTGTTGTTGAAGCTAATAATGCATCGGCTTCTGATTTTTCTAATACATTTACTGTACTTGCTACACCAAACATTACAGTGTTATAACTATCATTAATAGCTTTTTCATAAACTGCCTTTAAAAAATCAGCTGTTATAGCATAAGTAGGATTAAAAGCAAATTTTAATAATGAAGGTTCATTTGTATCTTGTATAAGGTTAGGTATCTCTATATATTCAGATAAAGCCTTATTTGTTGATATATAAGTAAGAAAAGCTTTTTCTGATGTTGTTGCTTTAGAAGCTAAATTGGTAATATCTGTTTTATTAAGTAATCCATCTAAAATTAAACTTTTTAATTTAGACATAAATGTTAAACTTAGCGTATAACTTGTTGTGCTACCTGTAGGTGTATAGATTAAAAATGGATCTGGTGTTATTGCAGCTTTAGTATTAAATTCTGAATTTTCAGTTGTACTTAATTTTAATTCATCTTTACTTATAATAAATCCTTTTACTTCTTCAAAAGTATTTTCTAATTCTAATTTACTATTTCCTATAGTTAATTTATTTTCTTTAGAACTAATATTACTTAAATCATTATTAGTTATATTTGAACTACAAGAAGTTAAGGAAAAAGCAAAAATAGCCGAAATTATTAAATTAATTTTTTTCATATATTTTATACCAAAATTTTAATGCAATATTAATATGATAACATACTGTTAATATTAAGGATATAAAATATATATGATTGTTTTATTAAATTAAATTTACAAATTATAAAAAACAGATAATACTTTACCAAAAAAATATGTTTAAATATAAATAATTATTTTTAGGGATTTTAATATGTCAGATTTAGATTTTATAGAAGCTTATGATAATGTTTTAAGTAAAGATTTTTGCGAAAAATTGATAAAAAAATTTGAAACTAGCTCTAAAAAAACACTTGGACAAACAGGCTTTGGTGTTAATAAAATAGCTAAAGATAGTATTGATATAACTTTAAATCAACATAAAGAGTGGGAAGATTATCTAAATCAAATAGAAGCTATTACTAGAAAACATTTAGTAAAATATATGAGGAAATATTATCATTTAATGACTGGTGCTGTTTCTTTATATATACCAAATCCTCAAGGTGGAACTATTCAAGTTACAAAAGAAGTTATGGATATTATTAATGATGATTTATTTGAAGGCTTAATGAATAAAATATATCGTTTTGGTACTCTAAATATGCAAAAATATGATAAAGGTAAAGGAGGATATCATCATTGGCATTCAGAAACTTATCCTAAAAAAAATGATAAATCAGAATCTTTACATAGAGTGCTTTTATATATGTATTATTTAAATGATGTTAAAGAAGGTGGAGAAACAGAGTTTTTTTATCAAAACAAAAAACTAAACCCAACTCAAGGGCAATTAGTTATTGCTCCTAGTGGTTTTACTCATACTCATAAAGGTTGTGTTCCTATTTCTGATGATAAATATATTTTAACTTCTTGGATTCTTTTTAGAAGAGAAGAAGAAATTTATGGAGTTTAGTTTTAAGAAAAATACTTTACAAGTATTAAGAAATATATTAAATTTAACTAAGTATTATTTTATTTGAGAGATTTTTAATGAAAAAAACTATTTTAACGGCTTTAACTTTATTTTTTACTTCTATATCTATAAGTACTTATGCAGAAGAATTTACAGATATAGATCAAACTAATTTTTCTTACGAGATTTTAGAAAGTTTATCTAAAAAGTACAATTTTACCTTTGATTATCCAGATTTTAAATTTAATGGAAGTAAAACAGTTAATAGATATGAATTAGCAAAGATGATATTAAAGGCTTTAGAATGTGCTGAAGAAAAAATAGAAGATGAATCTGATAGACATATACTTGAGCAATTAGCAAATGATTTTTATGTTGAAATCGAAGTCGTAAAAAAGAAACTAAACAATTTAAAAGAAATGGAAGATCAAATAGATATGTTAGAAACAAATGTTGAAAAACAATCTAGTGATATTAATTTTCTTAGTAAAATGCTCCCTTTTAATATTAATGGAGATTTAGGTTTTAGATACCAACTAACAGCAAAAGATTTAGATAAATTTTTTGATAATCAGGTTCCTCAAGTAAGAGCTTCTTTAAGTTTATCTAGTAAAGATAATTCTCCTATAGGATATGGTTTAAGATTAGTTTCTGGTGGAATGAACAGAACTGTTACTACTTGGTGGAAACTTTCAGATTTTTTTGGAAAAGTTCCACTTCATTTTGATAAATTTTTTGTAAAATATAAACCAAATGAAAATTTTAATTTTACTTTAGGGCGTTTTTCTAATCCATTTGGTAGCTCAGATATTTATTTTGATGATGAAATAACCCAGCAAGGTGCATTACAATCTCTAAAATTTTCTGAAGTTTCTCCTATATTAAAAGAATTATCCTTTACAGCAGGTGAAGTTGTAGTAAATATGGATAGTACCTTTAAAAATACTTTTTCTATGAATGCTTTAGCTGATGCTAAGCTTAGTTTTGATGATTTTATATTACTAAATTTAAAAACTGGCTATTATCATTATATTGGAGAAAATAATATTGCTCAAGCTAATGAAAATGCTAAAACTGCTAATCAAGAAGCTAAATTAACAGGTAATGCTAATACCAATACTTTAGATGATAAAAAGAATTTTTTATATCAATTTAAAATAGTGGATGCTTTTGCTAAATCTGTTATAAAAATAAATGATGATTTTCCTTTAACTTTATCAGCTTCTTACTTATATAATTTAGGTGCCGCTAAAGATAATCAAGGTTTAAAATTAGGAGCTAAAATAGGAACTCTTAGAGAAATTGGAAACTTCTTTTTTAGTTATGATTTTGTTTCTTTACAAAGTGATGCAACTATTTCATTTTTTACAGAAAGTAGTTTGGGTGGAACAGATGTGAATGCACATGAATTTGCTTTAGGAACAAAATTATTTGATTCTACTGTTTTATCATCTTCTCTTACAATGAAAAATAGTATTAAAAAACAAGACCCATTAACTTATGTTCTTAGAGTTAATTTAATACAAAGTTTTTAGTAATGAATTTAAGACCTCTATTTTAATATAAATTAAAAAGGTGTCCTTTGGGGACACCTTTTTTGTTATCAAATTCTTGTAATTTATATTGAAAGTTATTTTACTAAAGTAACTTTTAACATTTTTACTTCTTTTTCTGGTCTATCTCCAGCAGAAGTTTTAACATTTTCTATTGCTTTTACAACATCCATTCCTTCTATAACTTCAGCAAAAATAGTATATCCACCATTTAAATGAGGTCTTGCTCCTGTAGTAATAAAAAATTGACTACCATTTGTATCTCTTCCATGATTAGCCATTCCAACAATACCTTCTTTATTGTAAGCTAATTTAGGCGAATTTTCATTTTCAAATTCTTTATTCCAAGCTGAAGAGCCTCCTCTTCCTGTTCCTGTAGGATCTCCTGTTTGAATCATAAAATCTTTTATAACTCTATGGAAAATAATGCCATCATAATATTTTCTGCTAATTAGAGTTACAAAATTTTCTACTGATTTAGGAGATTCTTTAGTATAAGTTTTTAATTTTATTTTACCCATAGTTGTTTCAATTAAAACTTTATATTCTTTTGTCTTATCAAAAACAAAAGGGGCATTTTTTTCAGCTTTTTTTGTTGCTACAGGTGCTTTTTTGGTTTCAGCATTAGCATTTATATTTGATACATTTATTGCTCCAAAAGCTATTAATAAGCCCATAGAGATTTTTAAAAATTTATTTTTCATTATTTAAAAGTCCTTTTTTAAAAATAATAATTTCTATAATATTTAACCATAAAATACTTATTATTGATAAGTAAAATTTTTTACTAATTATGTATAATCTTTTTAATCATAATAAAATTCTATTTAAGATATTTTTATAAGTAATTATATTTTATCCAAAAGAGCTTTCTTTTTTTTACTAAATTCTTCTTCTGTTATTATTCCTTGCTTTTTTAATTCAAAAAGCTTTTTTATCATATCAGGTGGTGAGTCTTCTTTAGTCTCTATTTTTATTACTCCACCATTAAAAGGTATTTCTCTATTATTTAAGTCAAGAGGATTAGCTAATAGATCTTGTATTTTATTTTCTTCTATTTGTTTAATTATAGAGCTTAGTCTAACATCTTCTATTTTTTTTATTAATTCACTAAGCTTGATTTCTTCCATTTCTTTTAATAACTTAGTAACTTTGTTTAATTCTTCTATTTTTTCAAGAAAACCACTAAGTTTTAATTGTTCTAATTGCTTTAATACATTAGAAATATTTAAATTTTCTAATTTTAGTAAAGTTGTTGGATCTAGTAGTTTAAAAATATCAGTTATTTTATCTTCTTTTTTCATTATACTTACTACTCATAAAATTAATTGTAGTTATCCTACAAAATTACTCTAGTACTATATTATCATATTACTCCATAAAAAATTAATTAATACTATTTAAAATCTTATTTTAGAGTGTTAAAATTATAAAGACTAAAATTTAAACTAATAGTTTTGATAAGGGTTATATAAGTCTTGAGTTGGAATGAGCTTTTAAAAATAACTAATGTTGGTACAGATCGAATCTCAACTGAAATTCAATTTGGAAATGATAATATCTATTCTTTTCTAAAAAAAATACCTTTTAAAAATAATGAAGAAAAAATATTAAATTATTCCTCTTCATTAGCTATTTATCAAGAAGCAGGTAAAAAACCTAATAAACTAGAAGAAGAAATAATTTTAGAAAGTGTTTTAGAAGAAAATAGAGAAAAATTAAAATTTAGCTCTGTTTTATTTGAAAAAATATTTTCAGAGATATCTGAATATAATAGTTATTTTATTAATATACAACAAGAGTTTTTTAAAGAACTAATTAAAAAAAATAAAGTTATTTCTGATAAATATATTTTAAAGTTTTTAGAAGGAGGAGCTAAAACTAAATATTTTCAACCTTATATGTCAAAGATATTACCTAAAGAAGCTCTTTTTATTTCTACTAAAAATCCTAGTTGGAATTATCTTTATGATATAGACGCTGATATTGAAAAGATATGGATTAATGCTAATAAAAAAACTAAATTAGCTATTTTAGAAAATAATATAAAAGAAAATCCTAATTTAATTTTAAAAATTTTAAAAGATAATTGGGATAACTTAAAAAAAGAAGAAAAAGAAGATATTTTAGATTTAATTAATAAAAATAAGTTAGTTCAAGATTTTAAACCTATTTTTGAATTAGCTTTAAATGATAGAAGTAAAGATGTAAAAACTAAGGCTTCTGAATATTATTTGGTTAAAAATAAAGAAAGTGATAGTATGAATGAGGAAATTTTTGAATTTATTTCAAAAGTTTTGGATAGTTATATAAAAATAGATAAAATAAAAAGTTCTGGTTTGTATAAAATAAAAATAGATACTCCTCCTAGTTCTGCGTACAATAAAAAAATACTAGATTTTTTTAGAATAGAAGGAAATAAAGTAAATGAAATACATTTTTTTTATGCCTATATTATTTCAAAAATTCCTTTGAATTATTGGGAAACTAGATTTAACTTAGGAGTAGAAGAAATAATAGCAGCATTTATTAGAAATGATTTAAAAAACTACTTACACCATATTTCCTTTCAAGTAATAAATGAAAAAAATGTTTTTTGGGCAAAACTTCTCTTTGAAAATAATATTAATACTGTTGCTTTAAAAGAACTTTTAGATGATTCGTTTAAAAAAGAACAACTAACTAAAGTTTTAAATTCTCTACCCTATCAAGATGTTGAAAATAGATTTAAATTAGATGAAGAAGTAAAAAATGGTAAGGTTTTAGTTGAAACTGAAAAAAATCTTTATAACTCTTATAATCATGCTATTAACAATTTTTTTGAAAAACTTTCTAATCTTATGGTTATTAATGATAGTTTTAATTTGGAAGAATCTAAAAAAATAGTTGATGCTTTTATTATTTTTTTACAAAATAATGCTTTCCATTCTTATATTGTTCAAGAGTTAGCAAATAGATTAGATTACAATATTTTTACTTATTTTGAAGAACAATTAGAATTATTTAATATCAATAAAGAAAATAACAGGTTCTTTTTTGATTCTATTTATCGTATCTTAGAGCTAAGATATAAAATGTTTGAGGAGTTTAAAAAATAATGGCTGAAAAGAAGAAAGCTAAAAATGAAGTTAAAGTTGAAGAAAATAGTTCAACTGAAAATAATATTCTTAGATTACATCCAGAACAACAATTTAAACAAGAATTTGAAGCTTTAGCTAAAAATGACAAAAGACAAAGACCTCCAAATTGGTCATTATCTCCTTGGGCAGTTGTTACTTATATTATGGGTGGTAAATTAGAAGATGGTTTTGAAATAACACCTAAATATGTTGGAAATAAAAGGGTTATAGAAACTTGTGTTGCTACTTTAGCTACTGATAGAGCTTTATTATTATTAGGAGTTCCAGGTACTGCAAAAACTTGGATCTCAGAACATATTTCAGCGGCTATATCAGGTGATTCTACACTTATAGTACAAGGAACCGCAGGTACTAGTGAAGAAACTATTAAATATGGTTGGAACTATGCTAAATTATTATCTGAAGGCCCTAGTCAGTCTGCTTTAGTTTCTAGCCCTATTATGAGAGCCATGAAAAACGGGAAAATAGCTAGAGTAGAAGAACTAACTAGAATTCCTTCTGATGTTCAAGATGCTCTTTTGACTATTTTATCAGAAAAATCTTTGCCAATACCAGAATTAAATGAAGAAGTTCAAGCTATAAAAGGTTTTAATATTATTGCTACTGCAAATGATAGAGATAAAGGTGTTAATGAATTATCTAGTGCCTTAAAAAGAAGATTTAACACTGTTGTTTTACCTGTTCCTGAAACTGTAGAAGAGGAAATAGAAATAGTAAGTTCTAGAGTTAAAAGTTTAGGAAAAGCTTTAGAAATACCTGCTGAAACTCCTCCTTTAGAAGAAATAAAAAAAATAGTAACTATTTTTAGAGAATTAAGAAATGGTGCTACAGAAGATGGTAAAACTAAAATAAAAGCTACATCTGGTACAATGAGTACAGCAGAAGCTATTTCTGTTATTACAAATTCTTTAGCTTTATCAGCTCATTTTGGTAATGGTAATTTAAATGATATTGATATTGCTTCAGGACTTGTTGGAGCAATAATAAAAGATCCTATTCAAGATAGAGTAGTCTTAAAAGAATATATAGAGACAGTTTTAAAAGAACGAGATAATTGGAATGGACTTTATAAAGCCTTCAGGGAAGTTGTCTAAATGAGTATTAGTATTTTTGGGATTAGACATCATGGTCAAGGTTCTGCCAAAAGTTTGGTAAAAGCACTAGAAAATCTTTCTCCAGATTGTGTACTTATAGAAGGCCCTACAGATGCAAATGATATTATAAGTTTTGTTGGTAATTCAGAAATAAAACCACCTGTTTCTATTTTAGTTTATTTACCAGATAATCCTAAAAAATGTGTAATTTATCCTTTTGCTGTTTTTTCTCCAGAATGGCAAGGTATGAAATATGCAATTAAAAATAATATTCCAGTTAGTTTTATAGATTTACCTCAATATTATCAATTAAAAAAAGATGATGAAAATTTAGCAGATAAAAAAGAAAATGAAAATATTAATTTAAATATTAAAAATCATTCTAAAGATCCTATTAGTATTTTTGCTGAAATTTCTGGTTATGAAGATCCTGAAGTTTGGTGGGATAATTTTGTAGAAAATCGTAAAAATACTACAGAGATTTTTGAAGCTATAGATTTAATGATTACTAATTTAAGAGAGAACAATGATGATTCTAGTTCTACACTTGATCTTAAATCCGAGGTATTTAATAACAATAGATTTGAAGAAGATATAAAAAGAGAAGCTTTTATGAGGCAAAGTATAAGAAAAGCAATCAAAGATGGTTATAAAAATATAGCTGTTATTTGTGGAGCTTGGCATATACCAGCTTTAAAAGTAGAAAATTATAAAGAAAAAGAAGATAAAGAAATTTTATCTGAATTAAAAAAAGAAAAAACTCTATCTACTTGGATTCCATGGACATATGACCGTTTATCATATTATTCTGGATATGGTGCAGGTATTCAAGCTCCTAATTGGTATGAACATTTATGGAATAATAAAAAAGACATATCTATCAAATGGATAGTTAAGGCTTCTAGACTTTTTAGAAAAAAAGATTTAGATGTTTCTTCTGCTCATCTGATTGAAACTGTTAGACTGGCTGAAACTTTATCTTCATTAAGAAATAGGAATTCTGTTGGTTTGGTAGAGTTACAAGAAGCTATAAAATCTGTTATTTGTTTTGGAAATAAAACAAAATTAGATTTGATAAAACAAGAATTAATTATAGGTAATAAAATTGGTAAAATACCAAGCCAAGTTCCACTAACTCCTTTACAAGCTGATTTTGAAATTAATTTGAAAAAATTTAGATTAAAAAAAGAATTAAATAGAAATGAAATAGATTTAGATTTAAGAAAAGATAATGATTTGGCTAAAAGTTATTTTTTTCATCAAATTAGTATTTTAGATATAAATTGGGCTTCAAAACAAAATGTTGCTAATAAAAAAGGTACTTTTCATGAAGTTTGGTCTTTAGAATGGCAAGAAGTATTAGAAATAGCTATTATAGAAGCTGGTATTTGGGGAAATACTTTAGAATTAGCTTCTTCTGCTTATGTTATAAATAAAGCTAATAATAGTAATGATATTTTTGATCTAATACAGATTTTATATAATACACTTTTTGCTAATTTACCTAATGCTTTGGAAAAAATAATGGAAAAATTAGAAGAAGAATCTGCTTTATGTACAGATATTATAAAAATGATGCAAAGCATTCCTTCTTTATCTAATTTGTTAAGATATGGTAATGTAAGAAAAACAGATTCTAACCTTATAAAACATATTTTAGATGGTTTGATAACAAGAGTTTGTATCGGTTTAAATAATACCTGTACTGGTATTAATTATGATGCGGCACAAGAAATTTTAAAAGAAATTATAAAAACTAATGATTCTTTAAAACTTTTACAAAATGAAGAATATCTCAGTTTATGGCTAAAAACTATAAATCAAATCTCAATAAATGAAACAATAAATAAATTAATTTCTGGTTATGCAGATAGACTTTTATTAGATGCTAATTATATTAAAATAGAAGATTTTGAAAAGAAAATGGCTTTTTCTTTATCTATAGGTAAAAATATTTCAGATGCTTCAGAATGGCTAGAAGGATTTTTAAAAGGTAGTGGGGTTATTCTAATTCATAATGAAAAATTATTAGCTCTTATTGATAATTGGCTAATGAGTATTCCTAAAGATACTTTTATTGAAGTTTTACCAATTTTAAGACGTAATTTCTCCAATTTTACTAATGCAGAAAAAAGACAAGTGGGCGAAATAATAACTAATAAAAAAGTAGAAACTATAGTTAAACTTAGTGATGATAGTTTTTCTATAGAAAGAGCAGAAAAAGTTTTACCAATTTTAGATCTATTTTTATTGTAACATAGGCCCTTCACAGCTTCTAGAAAAAAACTGTTGAATTACAGGGTTATCAGAATCTCTTACTTTTTCTTTTTTACCAAAGGCTATTAATTTACTTTTATATAACATACCTAAATAATCAGCTATTTGTAATGCTCCTGCAATATCATGGCTTATTACTATAAAAGTAGAACCAAGTTCATGTTTCATTTTTAAAATAAGTTTATCTATGGCATCAGACATAACAGGATCTAAACCAGAATGAGGCTCATCAAATAATACTATATCTGGATCTAAAGCAACTGCTCTTGCAAAACCAACTCTTTTTCTCATTCCTCCACTAAGTTCTGAAGGTAATTTATGATGAACATTTGGTAATCCAACCTGAGTAAGCTTTTGAGTAACTATTTTAGATATTTCAGCTTCACTTTTTTTAGTATGCTGTTTTAAAGGAAAAGCTACATTATCTGCTACATTTAAAGAATCAAATAAGGCTCCATCTTGAAATAATAAACCAAACTTTTTTCTGGTTTCCATAAGTTCATGTTCAGGCATTTTTGTAATATCTTTTCCTGCTACAAAAATTTGCCCAGAATCTGGTTTTATTAAACCAACTAATAATTTTAAAAATACGCTTTTACCTGTTCCACTTGGTCCAAGCATAACAGTTGTTTTTCCTTCTTCTATTTTACAAGAAACATCATCTAGTACAGTTTGAGTACCAAATCTTTTTACTACGTTTTTAAATTCTATGATAGTTGACATTAATTAAGTTCCAATATAAATTTTTAATTTTAGATACAACATTTAGAAAATCCAAAATTTCTCTTCTATTTTTTTATATAGTTTTTGTTCTAAGTCCCATACATTATTTCAGTCATAAAATAGTTTACCACTACAATTAAACTTGCAGATATAACTACAGCTGTATTAATTGCTTTACTAACTCCTTTAGGCCCAGGAGCTGAATTAAAACCAAAATAGCAAGAAATTATACAAACTAAAACAGATGAAACAAAACCTTTTGTAATTCCTTTAAAAAAGTCTAGTACTTGTAAATAAGTAACCATATCTTCTATAAATTTCCCAGAAGCAAGCTTTAATTGAAATACTGCTGTCATATAAGCAGAAAAAATACAGAAAAAATCTGCAAATATAACTAAAAGAGGTGCTACAAAAATAAAAGCTAATAACCTTGGTACAATTAAAAACCAAAATGGATCTATGGCCATTACTTCTAAAGCATCTATTTGTTCTTTTACTCGCATAGTTGCAATTGTTGCTGTCATATCTGTTCCAGGTTTTGCCGCCATTATTGCACCTACTAAAATAGGAGCCATTTCTCTTATACAAGATAATCCTACATAAACACCTAATAAATCTTGTCCACCAAACTGTTTAAAAATTTGGTAACCTACAAAAGCCATATTAGTCCCAACAAAAATACATATAGCCCCTAAAACTGGTAAGGTTTTTACTCCAATATCATACATATTTTGAAGAATAATATCTGTAGGAACTCTTTTGGTAAATAAAGTTTTTAGAGTTTTTTGAGTAAATAAATTCATTTTACCTAATAAGGTAAAAAACTTTATAAAAGAACTTTTTAAATTATCAACCATTTATATAACCTAATTAAACATCAAACCTGCTATCTGGTATGCTACTAGGAAAACTTATGGTTTTTAAAGTTAACCTAAAAAAAGCTTCTTGACTTTTTCCATCATAAGCTTCCCAAGATCTCAGATTAAAAGTTTTTGGTTCAAAATAAATATATTCATATTTTATATTAGGATCTAAAGTATTTTGAGTTTTATGAGTAATTTTGATTATATAAACATCACTTCCTTCTATCTTAGATGCTCCTATTAATTCGCCTTCATAATTTGGATCAGCAAATCTTTTACCCATACCATTAAAATCTGTATCATCTAAACTATAACCATTAAGAGATACTATTCTTGAATCAGTTTTTGGAAGATCTGTAGTTACAAAGCTTAAACTACCACCTGGTCTTATTTTTACTTTTGCTCCTCTATCTCCTGATGTATATCTTAATTTAGCTCCAGCACTATTTTCAACAGATGAAGTTAACACTTCTAACTTAACCATATTATCATTTTTTCTAGCATATATTTTTAGTGTAGAAGTAGATGTTTTACCATCTTTTAACGATTTTTCAAATTTGTCTATAAAAGCTTCTATTGCTGAAGCATTATTTAATGTAGCTATAATACTATCCATAGCTTTTCTTCCTTTTTCTTTAGGCGTTTCTGTAGTAGCTTTAGGAGTTTCAGTTGTAGTTGCTTGTTTTGGGCTAGTTTTTTTAGTTACTTCATCTGATTTAGACTTTATTACTTTTTTAGTTACTTCATCTTCTTTTTCTTTAGCTGTTCTTGTAGAAGGACTTTTTTGATTAGTTTCTATTGAAGCTTCTGAAGATTTTTGAGTTTCTAATTGAGTAACTTTATCATTTAATTTATTTATTTTTTCATTAAGTTCTGCTATTTTATCATCATTAACAGAAACAGGAGTTGTTCCTTCAGGGGTATCAGAATTAGGTGTTTCACCACAAGAGCTTAATAAAAGAATAGTTAAAACTAAAATAGTGCTTTTTAATCTCATTCTACTTCCTTATTTTTATCTTTACCCGAATTTTTATATATAATTATACTATATATATTTTTAAAAAGTAATAAACTCAATTAAAAGATACTTTTCTATTTAATTAAGTTTAAATCCCCCTCTAATCTTGAAAGAGTGTTCTCTACCTGTAGTATCAGCTTCAACCTTTAAGTTATCGTTTAAGGAATAACTTCCGCCTACTTTAAAAGCAGTTTTATTATCCTTATATTCTATACCTGTATCAAAAGTTAAACCTTTAAAAACTTCCCCTGATACTTTGGCATCATATTTATTTTTAAAAGTTAGTCCTTCTGTTTCAATTCCAGTTGAGAATTTTAAACTGCCTAATTTTGTTTCCCCTCTAAGGTTTTCAAATACTTTGCCTTTTTGATCTATTTTACTTCCAGCTGTTATGGTTACATTTTTAAGAGGGGAATATTCAGCTTTTATACCAGCTGATGTATTTCCTTTTTTTAAGTTATTTATATCTGATATTTCATGTTCTGCTTCTGCAATTAATTTTACATTACTTGTAACTTTGGCATCAGATTTTAAAGCTGCTTTAGTTTTACCACTTTCATATTTTACTTGTGTTTCGGCATTAATATCTTTTGTTACTTTTAATTTAGCACCTGTTCCTATTTTAGAGGCTTTTTCACTATCTATTTGTCCTTCAGTAGTTATTGTAAGAGAATCTGAAGCTTTCAATTCAGCTTTTATATTACCAGTAGTTTTAGTATCTTCAGTACTTTGTTTATTTATTGTAGGTAGTTTTGTTGTTTTTGTACTTGTTGTTTTTGCTGTAGGTTTAGAAGGTGTTTTATCTAAAGGATCATTTGAAATACCACCACTTATTTTTAGAGGGCTTTCATCATCGATTAATGATACTTTTACATTATTAAATTTAGTTTGTTCTGTTTGATTATTAGTACTCAAATTTACTTCAAAGTTATTAGAACCACTACCTACTTTTACTTTTTGATTATCCACCCCTTTTTTATCTGTAGTTTGTACAAAATCTATATTAGGAGTACTTTTAGGTTTTTCAGATAACTTTTTATCTATAATAATAGAATCCCCTATTTTTTTAGTTTTTTCAGGTGGGGTTATATCTAGAGGTATATCTAATTTTAGTTTTGGTTCATCTATTTTAAATAGTTTAGGATCAAAAAAAAGTGAAGAAGTATCTACTTTAAAACACATAAAAAACCTAATAATTTAAATTATATAATATTGTTATATTAATAATTTAAATTATCTTGCTAATATGGGTGTATGAAATTCTACATTATATTAATAGAAATATTTTTTGAAAGTTAACTTATAATATTTTAGCCACGGATTATACTAATTACACTGATAATAACTTTTTTAAAAAACTATTTTTTTATATTTTTTATCCGTGTTTTCTGTGAAATCTGTGGCTAGACAAAAAATTAAATGTTATTTTTCATACACTCGGCTAATATATTTTTTATATAAATTTTGTTAGCTTTGATATAATATTAATTAGAAAATTATAGTTAATTTTAAAGGAAAAAAAGAATGAGTAATATAAGAACCATGAGTTCTGAACTTTCTTATAGTAGTGGTATGAGCCCTGCTGTATTTACAAGAAGAGTTCTTCCTATATTTGGTTTAGGTTTATTTATGACAGGGGCTGCTGCTTATATAGGTTGGGGATTACCTCGTTTTTTAACTTTACCAATTTTTATTGTTGAAATATTAATGATAATGACTTCTGGCTCTTGGGCAAGAAAAGAAAATGGTAACTTAAATGTGGGTTTATTTTTATTTTTTACATCTCTATCTGGTTTAACACTAGTTCCACTTTTAAAATGGGCATCTTTAATTGGCGGAGCAAAATTAATTCTTCAAGCTTTTGGGGTTAGTGCTGTAACTTTTGGAGGTCTAGCTTTTTATGGTGCAACAACTAAAAAAGATTTTTCTGGATTAGGTGGATTTTTGGTTGCTGCTCTAATAGGTCTTATTGTTTCTTCTATTGCTACTATGTTAATAGGAGGTGGTTCTTTAGCTTATCTAATTATTTCTTGTATATCTGTAGTTATTTTTTCGGGTTTTGTTTTATATGATATGGCTATGATTAGAACTAATTATTCAGATGGAGATTATATTTTAGCTGCAATAGCTTTATATCTAGATTTTATAAACTTATTTTCAGATTTTTTAAGAATTTTAGGTATATTAGGTTCTTCAAAAGATTAGTAAAAAATTTAAACTAAAAAAGCTTTACGAAAATAATTATTCGTAAAGCTTTTTTCTTGTTTAATTATTCATCATCATCATCATCAAGATCATCAAAAATACCAAGTTCCATTTTTACTTCATCAGTTGCCATTGTTTTGGGATCCCAATTTGGTATCCAAACTAAATTAACTTCTGTTTTTTCAATTTCAGGTAATTTTTCTTTTACAGCTTTAGGTACTTCTGCAATAAGTTGTGGGCCATAAGGACACATAGGGCTAGTAAGTGTCATATCAACTTTTACATTTTTTTGTTCTTGAATTTCCACTCCATATATTAACCCAAGATCTACTATGTTTAAATGAATTTCTGGGTCAACAACAGTTCGTAAAGCTTGTTTTACTTCTTCAACCGTAGGCATAATATCTAATTTCCTTGTTTTTTAAAATTTAATCTATAAATACTAAAAAATAACAAAAGCAGTTTTAGTATTTTACTTTTGTTATTTTAGTCTATTATTTTTATTTTAGAATTTAATTTTTAAGAAATTTTATTATTATAAAATTTCTAAAATTTCATTTCAGGTATTTCACCCTCTACAATTAATTTAGCTTCAGTGGAAGCCATAATATCTTCCACTGTTGTATTAGGTGCTTTTTCTAAAAGCTTTAAACCTTTTTCTGTAAATTCCATAACAGCCATATCAGTTACTATTTTACTAACACATTTTACTCCAGTTAAAGGTAAAGTACATTTTTTTAATACCTTAGATTCACCAGCTTTATTTTTATGTTGCATACAAACTATTACTTTTTTAGCTCCTGCTACCAAGTCCATGGCTCCACCCATACCTTTTACCATTTTACCGGGAACCATCCAGTTTGCTAAATTACCTTCTTCATCTACTTCTAAAGCTCCTAAAACAGTTAAATCTACATGTCCACCTCTTATCATTGCAAAAGAGTCTGCACTAGAAAAAAAACTAGCTCCTTCAATTGTAGTAATAGTTTGTTTTCCAGCATTAATTAAATCTGCATCAACTTTATCATCTGTAGGAAATGGTCCTATTCCTAATAAACCATTTTCTGATTGTAATACAATATTAATATTTTTAGGTATATAATTTGCTACTAAAGTAGGAATTCCTATGCCTAAGTTCACATAAAAACCATCTTCTAATTCTTGAGCAATTCTTTGTGCCATTTGTTCTCTTGTTAAAGCCATCTTTTTTACTCCTTATTTACTTATTGTTCTTTGCTCAATCCTTTTTTCATAGTTTTCACCTTTTATAAGTCTTTGAACATATATACTAGGTGTAACTATCATTTCAGGGTCTAATTCTCCAACTTCAACTATTTCTTCTACTTCAACTATAGTTATTTTACCTGCTGTTGCCATCATCGGATTAAAATTTCTAGCTGTCTTGCTATAAATTAAGTTTCCTGCTTTATCTGCTTTATACGCTTTTATTAAAGAAAAATCAGCTTTTAAAGGTAATTCTAAAACATAATTTTTACCATCTATTACTTTTGTTTCTTTTCCTTCTGAAACTATAGTTCCAAATCCAGTTGGAGTATAAAATCCACCTATCCCAGCTCCTCCTGCTCTTATTCTTTCAGCCAGAGTTCCTTGTGGTACTAATTCTACTTCTAATTCTCCAGAAATTACCATTCTTTCAAAAATTTCATTTTCTCCAACATAACTAGATATCATTTTTTTTATTTGCTTTTTTTGTAAAAGTAAACCCAAACCAAAATCACTTACTCCTGCATTATTACTAATACAAGTAAGACCTGTAATTCCTTTATCTCTTAGTGCTAATATAAGGTTTTCTGGAATACCACATAAACCAAAACCTCCTACCATAAGAGTCATATTATCTTTTATATCATTTATTGCTTCTTGTGCAGAAGAAAATATTTTTACCATAATTACTATCTTTAAAAATTAAAATTTATTTTAGTAAAATATATCATAAAAATAACTTTTGTTTAATTCATAATAAGCTAACTAATAAAAAAATCTTAATTACTATTAGGTTCTACTCAAAAAAATTGGTTTACATTTTTTCAGTCAGTGCGTCTATAGATGAAACAGTGGGTTGCAACTAACTGTTTCAGAGGAATATGATTTTGAAAAAATGCAAACTATAAAATATTAACTATCTATTAAAAAATAACTTATTATACTTGTATCATTTATTAGAATAAAAAATATCCACAAATAGCATTTAATTTAAAAAAAATTTAATATTTTTATTTTTATACTTAAATATTATTTGTTAAGTATTTTCTTTAACAAAAGAAAATAAAAACACAGCATTAAATGTTAACGTGAAGAAAATATAAATGTTACATAAATTATTATATTAAATAAATAAAAAAAAAATATGAAGTTTTCTAATAATCTATTAATAAGGTTATTTCATGTATTGTAGCTAATTTTTCAGTGTGAGTTAGTTCACTTTACATGAGTTTAAAAAAAAGCTATAATACTATTTAACGAAAAATTAAAAATCATTTTAAGGAACTTGTTTTGAAAATGGGCGAAAAAAAAATAGCCACTTCTCTAAAATTTAATCCTTCAAATGATGAAGCACCTTTAATAACTGCAACTGGAACAGATGATGATGCTGAGTTTATTATAGCTGTAGCAGAAGAATATAATGTTCCTGTTTATAAAGATGCTCCTTTAGCTAAGGCTTTAGGACAATTAGAAGTTGGAGATGTGATTCCTCCAGAACTCTATGAAGCAGTTGCAGAAGTATTAGCTTTTGTTTATTCATTGGATCAAAATCAGGATAAAGCAGAGCAAGTTTTATCGGGAGGTTAAATTTGTTAAGAGGTATATATTCTAGTGCATCAGGCATGTTAATGGAAATGGAAAAAGTTTCTGTTCATGCTAGTAATATTGCAAATGCACAAAGTGCAGGTTTTAAAAGAAGAGATATGGCAGCAGTTCCTTTTAAGGAAATGATGGTTAATGTTCTTCAAAATCAAGGCCCTCAAAAAATAGGTAAAAAAGTTGTAGATTCATTAGTTATACCTGTAGGTGCAGGTGCATCTAAAGCTTTTCAAGAAATTGATAACGCTCAAGGTTCATTAAAGCCAACAGGAAAATCTTTAGATTTTGCTATTGAAGGTAATGGATGGTTTACTCTTAAAAAAGTAACAGATGGAACTATTTACACCTCAAGAAATGGTGTGTTTATGCTTAATGAGAAAGGTGAACTTATAAATGGTGAAGGTGATTTCGTTTTAGATACAAATAACCAACCTATTGTAATAGATAATAGAAATACAGCAGCAGCTTCTACAGATAAAGCAAGATCTTTAAGTAGATTAAGTATAAAAGAAAATGGTGATATTTTTGATCGTAAAGATAAAATTGCTACCATGCAAATTAAAACTGATACAGATAAAAGATACTATATCCCACAATTAAACTTGGCTGTTCATGAACAAGAACAAGCAAGAACTTCTACTCCTGTAAATGGAACTCCTGGTTCAAGATACTTAGTTGATAAAGATAATAAACGTATTATGGTAAAACAAGGTTTTGTTGAAGAATCTAATGTTAGTATAATATCTGAAATGGTTGGTCTAATCCATTCTTCTAAAAGTTATGAATCAGGTCATAAACTTATAATGAGTGAAGATAAAATCTTAGATAAAGCAATAAACGAGCTTGGTAGAACAGGCTAATAGATATTTTTAAAGTATATTTCTTTTTATATTAAATTTAAGCGGAGGTTTCTCAGAGTGATTTCATTATGGACAGCAGCTACAGGTATGGAATCTATGAAGTTCAAAATAGAGGTTATTGCAAATAACCTTGCGAACACCAATACCGATGGTTTCAAAAGAACTGAAGTTGATTTTAGCGATCTTTTATATCAATACAGAAAAACTCCTTCAACAGGAGATGCCCCAACTGGTACATCAGTTGGTCTTGGTGTTAAAGTTTCTGGTACTACAATAATGCACAAACAAGGTTCATTAAAAGTTACTGAAAATCAAATGGATTTAGCTATTAATGGAAAAGGTTTCTTAAAATTTAAAGATCCTATTACTGGTACAGATTTATTTACCAGAAATGGTGCTGTTAAACAAGATAATACAGGTGCTTTTGTTAGTAATCATGGATATTTCTTAGATCCAGCTATTACCCTTTCTCCAGAACAACAATTTTCACATGTGAGTGAAGATGGTAAAGTTTGGGTAAGAACAGCAGGTACAGGTAACCTTTCTCAAGTTGCTCAATTAACATTAACAGACTTCCCTAATCCAGCTGGTTTACAAGCTGTAGGTAATTCTTATTTTATACCTACCGCAGCTTCAGGAGATCCTATTACTGGTAATCCTAAATTAAATGGTTTAGGTTCTGTTATAAGTGGAGCTTTAGAATCATCTAATGTTCAAATAGTTCATGAAATGGTTGATCTTATCAGTACTCAAAAAGCATTTGATACAAACTCTAAAGCAGTAAGCGTATCAGATAAAATGATGGATACTGCTAATAACTTAACCAGATAATAATATTTTAAGTTAAATTATGGAATAGTACTTATAACAATGATATTTATGAGACTGTTCCTTAATTTTTTAATAGTTTTATTTACGCTTCAATTTAGTGTTGAAGCAAGCTCTTTAACAAATACAGAATCTTTGATTTTAGAACTTAAATCAAAGATTAAAGAAGTTTATAAAGAAGATGATGAAAATATTCTTATTCAATGGGATGATGAAAAATTAGAGAAAAAAATTTCTGATTTGCAAAAAATGTATCCTAAAAAAAATGTAGAAATAAAAATATCTTCAAACTCAGTAAAAAATATTTTAGGTAAATCACTTATTCCAATAGATGTTTATATTGATAAAAAATTAAATAGAACAGCTTTTTTTAAATGTAAAGTTGATATTTATAAAAATGCTGTATTATCAGCAATAAATATAAGAAAAGGTGATAACGTAACAGAAGAGTTTTTTAAATTATCAAAAATCCCTTCTAGCAAGTTAACTAAAATGCATGTTACGGATTTATCTGCACTTTCTGGTAAAACAGCAGCTGTTGATATAAAAGAAAATTCTTTAATAACTTTAAATTTGTTTAAAGAAAAGATTCTTGTTTTTAAAGGAAATCAGGTTACAATTAGAATAGTAAATGGTGATCTGCTTTTAATAGGTTCAGGTGAAGCATTGCAAGATGGCTATCTGGGTCAAGTTATAACTGTAAAAGTTAATAACTCCAAAGATAAAAAATTAATAAATGCAAAAGTTTTAGAACAAAGCCTTGTAGAAGTTAACTTGGGAGGTAACTAGGGTGCTAAAAAAGAAAATTTTATTTTCTCTATCAACAATATTGATGTTCACTTCTTTTATGCCAGCTTACGCTGATTCTTTATGGAATGATACTAGCGTAGGTAGCTGGTTTACAGATAGAAGACCCGCTTTTGTAATAGGTGGTTTGGTAACAGTTAATGTTTTGGAAACAACTAAAGCTACTCAAAGATCTACTTTACAAGGTAATAAAACCTTACAAAATACCCATAAATGGGAAATACCAGCAAAAGATCCTTCAACAGGTTTATTTAATAAACAATTAAAAACTGATAATCAAGTTGTTTTTAATGGTGTAGGTGCTACAACCAGAGATGGAAGTTTAATATTAAATATAACAGTTCATATCGAAGATATTCTTCCTAATGGAAATTTAGTTTTAAGAGGAAGAAAACAAATTCAAATAAATGATGAAATAAGTGAAATAGTATTAAGTGGTGTTGCTAGAAGAGATGATATAATGCCAGATAATACAATAAATTCTACTAGAATAGCAAATATGCAAATAGATGTAAAAGGAACTGGGCCTGTTAGTGCTAAAAGTACAGGTGGTTTGATGTCTAGATTATTTAACTTCTTAGTTTAATTTTTTTATAAGGAATAAAAAATGATTAGTTTTAAAAAATTACTTCCAGCGTTTCTTATATCTGTTTTTGCTTTATCTACAATAGGTAATGCAAAAGCTGCTGATATGATAGCTTCTAAAAACTCTGATTTTGATGCAACTGTTAGAGTAAAAGATGTTGCTGTTATTAGAAATGCAAGACCTAACTATTTATCAGGTTATGGTTTAGTAGTTGGTTTACAAGGTACTGGAGATAGTAATGCTACTCTTTTTACAAATAAATCTTTTGCAAATATGTTAGAAAGATTAGGTATCCCTAATATGGGTGCTGCTAAAATTAAAAACGTAGCTGGTGTTTTAGTTACTGCAAAATTACCTCCTTATGTAAAACCTGGTCAGCAAATAGATGTTGAAGTTTCAGCTATTGGTGATGCTAAAAGTATAGAAAACGGTTTTTTGGCTAGAACTCCTTTAAATGGTCCTGATGGAAGAACTTATGCTGTTTCTCAAGGGGCTGTATCTATTGGAGGTTATGGGGTTGAATCTGATGGCTCTGTAGTTAAGAAAAATGTTCCTACTATAGGTAGAATACCAAATGGAGCTTTGATAGAAAAAGAAGTAGCTGTAACTATGTTAGATGAAGGTGGTAATATTTATATAGACCTTATTAATCCAGATTCAACTACTGCTAGTGAACTTGCTGATAAAATAAATAAAAGTCTTTTAGGAAATGCTAAAGCTTTAGATCCTGCAACTGTTAAAGTTTTTGTTACAGCTTCTTATAGAGAAAATATAGTTGACTTATTATCAAGAATAGAAAATTTATCTTTAAGCCCAAGAAATAATGCAGCTAAGGTTATATTAGATGAAAGAACTGGTACTATTGTTATTGGTCAAAATGTTAAAATTGGTCCAGTTGCTGTATCACATGGCGGATTAACTGTTAAGATTGAAAAACAAAAAGATGTTTCTCAACCTAACCCAGCTAGTGGTGGTCAAACTAAAGTTGTTGAAAATACTAAAATTACTGTAGATGAATCTAAAGGCGTTACACAAATATTTAAAGGTGGAACAACTATAGGTGAATTAGTAAAATCACTTAATGTATTAGGTGTTTCTACAAAAGACTTAATAACTGTTATTCAAGCTATAAAAGCTGCTGGAGCATTAAATGCTCATTTAGAGATTATATAGGAGCTATAAAATGATAGATAAAGCACCATTAATTGGATCAGTTGCACAAGGATTTGGAACTACTCCTCCAGAAGTTAAATATGCTGAAACAGATGCAGGATTAAAAGATGCTGCAAAAGATTTTACATCTATTCTTTTCTCTTATATGTTTTCTACCATGAGAGGAAATCCTGATGATAATAATGATGACCAAGAACACGGTTTTGGCGGTGGAATGTTTTCTGGAGAAAATCTAGATATGTTTATAGGCTTTCTTGATCAAGAAGTGGGTAAAAAATTTGCTTCTCAAGGTGCTCAAGATATTGTAGATACTTTATATAAACAACTTAAAGGCGAAAACGTTTTTAAAGATGAAAGAAAAAAAGTTGAAGATAAACAAAAAGAATCTTTAGAAAATAAAATTAAAGATGAAATAAAAATACAAAATAAATTATAGTATAAAAAAGTAAAAAAGTAAGATACGGAGCATGTCACCTTCGCCTAAAATCGAAATAAAAAATAATAATCAAACAATACAAAAATACATGCCCCTTGTTAGATCAATAGCTAGAAAAATTTATTCTAAGTTACCTAAACATTATGAGCTTGATGATTTGATAAGTGATGGGGTAGTAGGTTTGCTATCCGCTGCTGAGCGTTTTGATCCAGAAAGAGGAGTTAAATTTGAAACTTTTGCTACTTATTATGTCAAAGGATCTATACTTGATAATTTACCAAAAATACCCACTATAAAATCTACTGGACAAATACAAGTTCAAAAAACTCCTGATCCCGAAGAAGAAGATTTTTCTTCGAGCCCTGAAGAAGAAAACCAATTTGAAGAATATAATGAAGATGTAGAAACAGAAGCTAATCTTTTATATAGTAAAATTACACAAATAAGCTACAACTATATTCTTTCTTTAGATGCTCCAACTGGAAGTGATTCTGAAGATAGTTATAGTCTTATAAATCAAATAGGTAAAAATGATTCTATTCAAAATGATATAGAGTTTGAAGAGTTGCAAAATATACTAAGATTAGCAATAGAGCAATTACCTATGCAAGAAAGAACTACTCTAAAATACTATTATTTCAATAAAATGCCATTTAATGAAATAGGTAAAAAATTAGGTTTATCAGAATCTTGGGTTAGTCGTATTCATAAAAGAGCCTTGGAACAATTAAGAACTAAGCTTGGTAAGAAAAAAAGCATAGATGATTTTATCTCATCTTATTAGTAATTCTTTGACTAAAGTAAAATTATTAAATCAAAAGTAAATATAAGAAAAAAACTGTTTTATTTAAATAAAACAGTTTTTTTCTTTTTTATATAATTTTTTGTTATCTAATTAAGTCGCTAATTTTCTTAATTTAGCACTCATAGTATCTACACTAATTACAAGAACTATAAGTATTATTATTATTGCAGAAGCTTCTTGTAAAGCATAAGTTTTGAATGCGTTATTTAATAAATAACCCATTCCACCTGCTCCAATTAATCCTAAAACAGATGCAGCTCTTATATTAGTTTCAAATCTATATAACCAAATTGAAATTAATGCAGGTAATATTTGAGGTACAACAGCAAAAGATAATACTTGGAAATAGTTTGCTCCAGTTGCTTTTAATGCTTCTACAACACCTTCATCTATATTTTCTATAGCTTCAGATAAAAGCTTAGTTATAATTGTAGTAGTAGCAAAAGCTAAAGCTAAAGTTCCTGCAAATGGACCTAAACCTACAGCAGAAACAAATACAAGACCAACTGCTAATTCTGGTAATGTCCTTAAAACACTAAGTACCCATCTAATACCAGTATATATTAATGGATGAGGAGATGTATTTCTTGCTGCCAAAAAAGATAATGGAAAAGCAAATATCATTGCTATAGTAGTACCTGTTAAAGCCATTTGTATGGTTTGAATCATAGCTCCTATAATTGTTTGTGGGAACTGATTATTCCACCACATAGTTTTTTGTCTTGCTTTTTCAGATTCCAAAGGGATAGGTAAAATAAGTTCTGGAACACTAATTACTTCAGGTTTACTATAATGTTTTTCATCTCCAATTTTATGAAAATCAGGAGGTAACATTCTACCAAACATTTGTGTTAAAGGACCAGCTCCTTTTACAAGCTCTACAATATCAAATTTAGCTCCTGTAAAAGCCCAAAATAACACTATTCCTGCAAGAATAAAAGAAAATGCTATTTTAGCAATATTTTTTTTAGGAGGAGGTGCTTTTTCGTAAGCTGATTCTTTTAATTCCTCTGTTTTTGATTTAGATTTCATTTCAGACATTTTAATTAAACCTTTTAGTTATTCCTTGCATAAACTTTTTCAATTTCTTCATTGTTAAGTTGTTCTGCATTTCCATCAAAAGTTAGATTTCCACCTTGAAAACCTATTATTCTGTCAGAATATAATTTTGTAAGTTCTAGAGTATGTAAACTAACAAGAGCTGAAATTCCGTCTTCTTGACATACTTTTTTTAATATAGATAAAACTTCTCTTGATAATTTAGGATCTAAACTAGCTACTGGTTCATCTGCTAATATTAGTGAAGGTTTTTGCATTAAAGTTCTAGCTATAGCTACCCTTTGTTGTTGACCTCCACTAAGAGCATCAGCTCTTTTATAAGCTTGATCTAGTAATCCAACTCTTTCTAAATTAGCTAAAGCTAACTTTTTATCTTCTAAAGAAAACATTCTTAAAGTACTTTTTAATGTTCCTTGATAACCTAAGCTACCAGATAAAACATTATCAATAACACTTAGTCTTTTAACAATATTAAATTGTTGAAAAACCATTCCTATTTTTCTTCTTAAAAGTCTTAAATCATTACCTTTTATTTGTGTTATATCGATTTCTTCTTTATCATTATTATTTCCTGTTAAAAAAGATTTTTTGAAAATAATTTGACCAGAGGATGGGTCAATAAGTCTATTAACACACCTTAAAAAAGTTGATTTCCCAGCTCCACTAAGACCAAGAACTCCTATAAATTCACCTGGATTTATATCAATTGTTATTCCTTTTAGAATAAACTTTTGACCATCATAAGTTTTTTTTAGGTCTTTTACTCTGAATAAAAAATCTGACATTTTAAATACCTTTCTATATTTAAGATGATTTTATACATCTTTAAAGTTATTTTTTAGATTTATTTTTTCTTTTTAGATAATTCGCCTTGAACATCTATGCCTGCTACTTTAAAAGCATTCCTTACAGACTCATAATCTTGATCTGTTGCAGGTACAAAACCATCTATTCTATATAATTTTTGAATAAGTTTTTTACCTTCAGGGTCTTTTCCTAAATCTACAAATGCTTTTTGTAATTTATCAGATGTTTCTTTAGGTAAATCCTTACTAACACAAATATTATCAGCAGGAATTGGATCTGAAAAAGCTATGGCTTTTATTTGGTCAGCTTCTTCAGGTTTTAAAAATTGTGTCCAAGCACCATCTTTTCCTGTAGTATCATTACAAAATGTAGCACCACCATCAACCTTTTTATTTAAAACAGCTAAAACAGTAGCGTCATGTCCACCAGAATAAACAACATTTTTAAAAGCTACTTTAGGATCTATGTTTTTATCTAAAAATATTTTTTTAGGAAAAATATGTCCTGATGTTGAAAGAACATCTCCGAATGAAAATGTTTTATCTTTGAAATCTTCTATTTTATTAATACCACTATCTTTTCTAGTTATTATTGCAGAATAAAAAACAGCTTTACCATTTCTTTCTGCTTTTAAAGCTACTTTTACCCCAGCTTCATTATTTGCCATAATATATGCGGCAGGAGTTAAAAAAGCCATATCTAATTTTTTAGCTCTAAATGCTTCTACAATACCTGTATAATCTGTTGCAACAAAAGGTTTAATTTCTTTACCTACTGCTTTAGATAACATTTCTACAAGTGGTTGTGCGTTTTTAGTAACTTCTTCTATATTTTCAGATGGTATAAAACCTACGTTTAAAGTATTTGAATTTCCATCACTCGAACCTGTGCAAGATGTGAAAGAAAACAATATAATAGCTGTTGGTAAAAGCTTTTTAAATTTTGAAATCATACTTTCCCCACTAAAAGTTTTTTATATTATGGAGTTCATAATAACATGAAATTAATTAATTAGAAAAAAAAATCAACATTACATTATATTTTAAATTATTAAATATATTTATAAAATACTTTTTTTATCTTTGAATGCTTTAATTTATTATAAATTAAACTTTTAAAAGTTAATTTATTTATTTTTATTTTTTACATCTTGCTTAACATTACATAAGATTAATTAAATTGCTTGTTATAATATTTATCTGTTTTATTTTATATTTTGGAGTTATTGTTGTGCTTTCAAAAAAAGCAATTAATATTGTAGTTATTATTTTAACTACATCTATTTCATTTTCACAGGTTGTTTTTGCAGATGACCTTTCAGATTTATATGAAATAAAAAAAGATGATACTAAAACTTTAGAAAAATATAAAAAAACTGCAATTAAAAATACTAATAAAGATAATGAACAAGTTCAAAAAGTTAATCCAGTTATTGCAGAAAAGAAAGATTCTTTAGCTGAAGAAGTAACAAAAGAAACTCTAAAAAAAGAAGTTAAAAAAGAAAATAAAACTGAAGATAATAAAGCAAAAAAGCAAGAAGATAAAGCTAAAGAATTTGAAGATACAGAAACTAGAGTAAAGAATATTTATCCTTGGTTACCTTCTATGAATAATTTATTTAAAGGACAAGTGATACAAAAAAATCAAGATATAAAACCATTTGGTTATGAAATTTTTAATCAAGATTCTAGTGTTTTTTCTCCAAATGAAAGTGCTGTTGTTAGTGATAGTTATATAATAGGTTATGGTGATTCTTTACAAGTAACATTATGGGGAGCTGTTAGTACTACTCTAGATTTAACAGTTAATAAAGATGGTAAAATAACACTACCTGAAGTTGGTACTTTTGTAGTTTCTGGTAAAACTTTAGGTGCTTTAAAAGAACAAATAAAACAAAAAATGAATGAAGTTTTTAACAATATTTCAGCTGATGTATCAGTTTCTAAATTACGTACTTTTAAAGTTTATGTTATGGGTGAAGCAAAAAGACCAGGTGCTTATGAAATAAATTCAACTACTACTTTGTTTAATGTTCTTTTTATGGCTGGAGGTCCCTCAGCTATTGGTAGTTTGAGAAATATAGAAGTAATAAGAGGTAATAAACTAATAAAAAGAGTTGATCTTTATGATTTTATAATGAAAGGTAATAAATCAGCTGATATTAAGCTAGAAAATAATGATACTATAAATTTCAGTATAAAAGGTAGTACAGTTTCGGTACAAGGATTGGTTAATAGACCTGCTATTTATGAAATTAAAAATGAAAAAACACTTAATGATATTATAAACGTTGCTGGTGGTACAGTTGCAGCTTCTTATCTTAAAAACATCCAAATTAAAAGATTTGAAGATAATAAAGAGCAAGTATTAATTAATTTAGATCTAACTGATAAAGCCAAAGTAAAAAAGTTTTTATTAAAAGATCAAGATTCAATAAATATTTTTGCTGTTTTACCAATAGATAAAAAAACTATATATCTTTCTGGTCATGTTTATCGTCCAGGTGCTTATGAATATAAAGATAAAATGAAAATATCTGATGTGTTAAAATCTTATAATGAAATACTTCCAGAACCTTACACACAATATGCTCAAGTTGTTAGGTTACAACAACCAGACTTAAAGCCTTTAACTATAATGTTTAATTTGGATGATGTTATTAAAGGTAATAAAGATTTCAGTTTACAACCTTTTGACACTATTATGGTTTATTCAAGATGGGAATTAACAAGAGTGCCTGAAGCAGAAGTAATAGGTGAAATTTTTAAAGCAGGTAAATATTCTATTGTAAAAGGAATGAGAGTTATAGATCTTATTTCTTTGGCTGGAGGTGTAACTAAAGATACTTATTTAGATCGTGTTGAAATTATAAGAAGAGATGATATTTATAATAATAAAAAAACAATTTCTATAAATTTAAAAGATATTTTTAATGGTAATACTAAAGATAATATAGAAATAAAAGATGAAGATGTTATTATTTTTCATAGTAATAGAGATATAAATCAAGATAAATTTGTTTATATAGAAGGTGAAGTTACTAAAGGTGGTAAATATCCTTTAGGTAAAGGAATGAGAGTAAAAGATCTTATAAACTTATCAGGTAACTTAACAAAAGCAGCCTTTATAGATTCAGCTGAAATAGTTAGGTACTATTTAGATGGGAAAGATGTTAAGTTTAAAACTTTAAATATTAATATTGAGTTAGCTTTAAAAGATGATCCTAAAAATAATGTTTTATTAGAAGATATGGATCGAGTTTCAATAAAACAAATCCCAAAGTGGAAAGAAATAGGTAGCAGCATAACTATATCTGGTCAAGTTAAATATCCAGGTATTTATACAATATATCCAGGTGAAAAGCTTTACGATGTAATAGAAAGAGCTGGAGGTTATCTTGATGATGCTTATTTAAAAGGTGCTGTTTTTTATAGAGAAAGTGTAAAAGCTCTTCAAATGGAAAAAATAAACAAAATGATTTCAGATTTAGAACAAAGTATTTATTTAGATGGTGTTAATCAAGCTAGTGAAACAAATAAAGAAATTAAAGCAGAAAAAATATTAGCACAAGAACAAAAACAACAATATAGAGAAAAATTATTAGATAAGTTAAAACAAGCTAAAGTTTCTGGTCGTTTGGTTATAGAATTAGATGAATTATCTAAGTTTAAAAATAGTTATAGTAATATTTCTTTAAATGCTGGAGATGTTTTAAATATTCCAAAAAAAGTTGATTTTATTTCTGTTCAAGGAGAAGTTTATAATCAAACAGCTATTTTATATAAATCAGGTAAAACTTTATCTTATTATCTAAACTCTGCTGGTGGAGTTACTAGTGATGGTGATGAAAGTAGAATTCATATCGTAAAAACAGACGGTAAAGTTATATCAGGACAAGGTAAATGGTTTTATAATATAAAAGATGAAATTTTAGAACCTGGTGATAGTATTTTAGTTCCTCAGCAATTTGAAAAGTCAGATGTTTTTGAAATTGTAAAATCTAGTGTTGATATTGCTTATAAAACAGCTGTTTCTGCTGGTATTATATTAAATATAATAAATTCTTCTTCTAGTAATAAAACTAACTAGTAATGTATTTTATAGGAAAACTAAAATGAAAATATTTCAAGTAAGCCCAGATAACTTTAAACAGGCTTATATGGAAGAAACTATAAAAATGCTTCAAAAAGGTGAAGTTGTTGCTTTTCCTACAGATACTTTATATGGTTTAGGAGCAGATATTAATAATGAAGATGCTATAAAAAAGCTTTATGATATAAAACAAAGACCTATTGAAATGCCTCTAATTTTATTAGGTGCTAGTAAAGAACAATTAATGAGCTATGTCTTAGATTGGACGCCTATTGCAGAAAAACTTAGTGAAACTTTTTGGCCTGGTGGTTTAACTATAATATTAAAAAAATCCTTTAAAGTGCCTGAATATGTGGTAAGTAATATGGATTCAGTAGGAATACGAGTTCCTGCTCATCCTGTATTAATTAAAATTTTGGAAGAATATGGAAAGCCTTTAGCTACTTCTAGTGCAAATTTATCTGGAAATCCTAGCCCTAATACAGCAAGAGTTGTATCAGAAGAATTATGTGATACAGATTTGGCTTTACTATTAGATGCTGGTAAAACTCCTTTTTCAGAACAATCTACTATTATAGATTTAAGTGGTGAAATTCCATTAATAATAAGAGAAGGTATTATTTCATCTGAAAAAGTAATGGAAGAAATAAATAATATAATATGATAAAAAAAATAGATTGGTATGTAGTAACAGAATTAGTAAAACCCTTTTTATTGGTTGTTTTAGGTGTTGTTGTTGTTATTATTTCTATGTCTCTTGGAGATGATATTGATAAAATAATAAAAAATGGTATTCCATATCAAGTTATACTAAAAAATATTTTAGCTAGAATTCCAGATTATATAATTCAAGCTTTACCTATTGGATATTTATCTGCTACTATGCTTACTACTTCAAGACTTTCAAGAGATCATGAAACTACAGCATTAAAAGCTAGTGGTATAAAATCTAAAAGAATAATGTTCCCAATAATTCTTGTTTCTTTATTAGTTAGTTTATCTTCATACTTTATAAATGAAAAAATAGTTCCTGTTACAAATCAATATAGCCAAAAAGCTATGGATGATTTTGAAAAAGCTAAAAATCAAGGGTTAGTAAATAATAATATTTATTTTAGAGGCCCAGATAATAATTTTTTTCATGTTGTAAAAACAGATAGAGATAAAAAAACTATGGAAAGTATTACAGTTGCATCTGTTGATATAAATAAAGATAGAACTATTATTTTAGCTAAAATGGGATCTTGGAATGGTAAACTATGGGATTTAAGAGATGGAGTTGTTCAATATTATCCAAAAAATTCTGAGTTTGTAGAAAAAGAGGAAAGATTTAATCAAAAAACTATAGATGCAAAAGTTGATATTAATGAAATAATTTTAGAACAAAAAAATCCTAGTGAATTAAGTGCAAAAAAATTAAAAGAATTAATTGAGTCTAAAAAAACAGCTGGTTTTCAAGCCACAGAATTAGAAACTCAATACTATATTCATTATGCTAGACCTTGTGCTACTTTCTTTTCAGCTACTATTGCATCTCCATTGGGTTTTATGTTTTCTAGGGCTAGTAATTATATAGGTTATGCTTTAAGTATCATACTTATTTTTATTTATTATATTGCAGAAGCTTTGGGTAAAGTTTTAGGTTTAAATGGTATATTACCACCTTTTTATGCAGCTTGGGCTTCTAATATTGTATTTGCCTTTAATGGCTTAATTTTGTTATGGCTAGTAGATCGAAAATAATTTTTTTTACCATATTAAGTTTTTCTTTGTTTTCTTTAAAAGCTTTAGCTGAAGAAAATAAGTCTATTAACCCTGCTCCATCTCCAGCTACTTCTCCAAGTTTGATGCCTATTCCAGAACCAACACCTTTAATTAGTAATATGAATAAGGATAATTCTGTAGCATCTCCTGCTCCAAATAACCAAGATAATACAAAACTAGAGGAAAATTTGGCTAAAAATAAAGGAAAAGCTAATGCTGATAGGATTTTATATGAAAAAAACTTTAAATTAATAAAGTTATTAGGTAATGCAGAAGTAAAAATAAAAGATAATAAAGATGATATTATCATAAAATCAGAAGAGTTATTTGTAGATCAAGATACTAATAAAGTTTATACAAACAAAAATTTTACTATTACTAATGTAAGAGAAATGGATGATAATAAAGGTGGTAAAACCAAAAAGACAACTGTTATAAATGGGAAAGAATTTGATTTTGATTTGGAAACAAGACGCTTAGTAGTTAAATTTGCTTCTTTGGATACTGAAGCTGAAATAGAAGGGAAAAAACTTTATATAAAAGGTGATGAAATAGTTTTATATAACAAAGGTGATAGATTAAGTGTAGTTAATGGAAATGTAACAACTTGTGATTTATCTGAAAAAAATGAACATGCACATATAAGTATAGAAGCAGAATCTTTTGAAATAGTTCCTGATAATACTATTTTTGCTTGGAGTCCTATTTTAAAAATGGGTAATAATAATATTTATTGGCTTCCTTTTATATATATGCCACTAAAAAAAGATTCTTTATCAGATTTTAAAACTAGTACAGGTAAAAATGAAGTTGAAGGAATGTTTCTTGACTTTAAAAGTTATTATAAGTTAAATGATTATCATGATGGAAATTGGTTTTTTAGGCTTATGTCTAAAAAACTTCTGAATATAGGTCTTGAACATTATTGGGTTGCAGAACCAAACTCAAATAGTTATGGCTTTCTTTATGTTAATCCATATAATATGGACTATAACAGTTATTCTGCTGAAGATAAAAAAACTACAAGAGAATATTTTAGAGATTATCATATTTATTTAAAACACGAGCAATGGATTCCTTTTATTCCTTATAATAAAATGGATTTTTCTTTTGAAAAAAAGGATTTTTATAATCCTAGTGCGATATATTCTTCTAGAGATGCAAAGCAAAATTTTATTTTTAATGATAGTTATAATGATATTTTTCAAATAGCTCAAGATGTCAAATTATTTATTAATCCTACTTTTTCATATAATTTAAATAATACAGATACTTATTCTTCTCCAACGCCTAATACCAATGAAGTATCTAAAATAACATCTAATTCTGATTCAGCTTCTTATAAGCTTTCTAATACTTTTACTTTAGATAATCCTTTAGTGCAAAAACTAAACTTAGGTTTTTCATCTAGTTATGATACTAATTCAACTTTTGCTATGAAAGATAGTACAAAAAAAATATTAAAAGATAATTCCTATTTATCTAATTATAGAGATAATCTAAGCTTAAATCCTTCTTTAAACTTTGAAATTTTACCAGGTTTAAATTTTACTTCTAATTTTCAATATTTAAGAGCTAATACAACTAATTATATTAATCCTAATGATGCTAATAATACAAACATAAATACTAATACAGATAATTATAAACCAAATTTTACTCAATCTTTAGTACCTGATATTTCTCTCACTCAAAGTTTATCGGATTGGGGAAGTTTATCTTTAAAAGCTTCAACTAGAAATGAATTCTGGGAATATGATGTTTATAAAGATTTATATCCTAAGGATAAAGATGGAAAGGATATAGATGTTTCAAAATTGAAAGATTCTAAAGATGCTAGTGATATTGAAATTTATAGTAAAAGAACTAAAGCTTTAGATAAAATAAAAAACTCTTCTAATGTAACTGTTTTACCAGAGCTAACTTTGGATATAAAGCCATTTTCTTCTGGAATTACAGATGGAATAATGACATTTTTTAATCCTATACTAAGAGATCTTTTACCTTTTGATACTTATAGAGAACTAATTAAAAATGGTGAAAAAGACTGGTTATTTAAAGATAAAATTCCTTTATCAACAAGGTTCGTTTTTGGTAATTATTTTGAGCATAGAAGATTAAACCCTGAAGATAAAACAGGTATAAAAAATGTTTCTAAGGCAGATATGGATATTAGAATTTCTGGAGTTGATATAGATTTAGGCTTAGGAAATAAACTAAATTTTAATAATACTGGTTATAGGCAAATTTTTTATAATACTCAAGATGCTCAATATTCTATTACAGGTGCTGTTAATTATAAAAATGATTTTTTTAAAGCTTTTGCTCCAAATATTTCATATTCTAGAACTTTGATTGATAAAGATAGTAATACTCCTTTATTAAGTGATAATTTGGGTAAAAATAAAGCACATTCTATTAATGGTGGCTTTAGTTTATTTAATATACCAGAATTAACTCTAAACTTTACTGGTTTAAGCTATGATTTTGAAAATAAAAATTATTCTCCCTCTGTTTCGTTTAGTTTGGACTCTCAATTTGAAGCAGGGGCTATTTTTAATATAAAAGCTAGTACTTCTTATAATATAAAAACTATTAGTGAAACAGAAGCAAAAGGTAAAACTACACAATATAAAGATAAAGCTGAATTAACCAAAGATATAAAAGCATATATAGAAAATGATACAACAGGAACTTCAGGTTTGAAAGATGATGCTTTTAGTTTAAAATATTTAGGCTATACAAAAGAGCAAGTTCAAAAAGATTTGGATAAACTTACAGAAGAACAACTTTATACTAAATATAGTAAAGATTCAAGAATTTTAGATTTAAGAAGTAAAAAAACATCATATTTTAAAGATTCTTCTACTAATGATTATGTTTTATACAAACTAACAGATGCTGGTAACATTGATTTTAGAAATAGTTATTTACAACCAATCAATTTAAATTTTAGTGTTAGTGTCCCATGGGAATGGGAATCTGATAATGATAGATTTTTTGGAGAAAGTAAAAATGATATACCTTGGGGTATAGGAGCTAATTTTATAACTTATTTTGATCCTAGTAAATATGATTTTTATGAAAACCCAAGCTCTTTTGATAAAAAATTACTTAATATAAGAGATAAATTTTCTAATACAGGTTTAGAAATGGTAGCTGTAACAGGTGGAAATTGGTTAACTCATACCAAATTTAAATTAAAATATACTTTATCTGTTCCAGAATTATTAGAAGAAGGAAAAATTTCAGCTCAAAAAAATAGACCAATTTTCCCTTTTGATGGTGGTTTAAGCCTTGCTATAAAAAAAGATTTTCATGATTTTATTTTATATCTTGATTTTGGTGGTATTTATGAACCAACCGTAGATCGATATGATTTTAAATTTAATGTAAATTTAGAATTAACTGCTTTCCCAAATGCTTTTAATGAGTTAAGAGGAAATATAGATCAGAATTTAAAAAAAGTAGATAGTGTTTCAAAAGGAAACTTAGGCTAAAACTATCTAATTAAATTAGTATAATTATTAATAGGTGATAAAATGTGCGAACAATCTAGATTATTTGTACCTTCAAAAAAAGATTATATATTTGGTAAAAGACCCCAAGTTGAATGTATTTTGTGTGCTGTAGTAGAAAAAAATCCAGAAGTTTCTTGTTTAGAAATTTTTAGAGGAAAGCATTTTATTATTTCGGCTAACCTTTATCCTTATAATTCTGGTCATATCATGATATTTCCTAAAAGACATATAGAAACTATAGAAGATTTTACTCCAGAAGAAGTTTTAGAATCTTTTGAATTACAAAAAAAGAGTTTAAAAATTTTAAGAGAAATATATAATCCACAAGGTTTTAATGTTGGTTATAATATGGGTGAATCTAGTGGTGGAAGCATAGCTCATTTACATTTACATATAGTACCAAGATATCATAGAGAAGTTGGTTTTATAGATGTTATAGGTGGCTCTAGAATTATTGTAGAAGATCCTAATGAAACTATGGAAAAATTACAAAAAGCCTTTAGCTAATGTTAGAAACATATAATTGGAATGAAAAAACTAGAGTTAATTTAAATAAACTAATTCTAGAAAATTCTTTTAAAAATAAAAAGGTTATTTTTGATTTTGATAATACAACTGTTTCAAGAGATATAGGTGAAGCTACATTTGCTTATTTGCTTAAAAATAATAAAATAGCTATAAATGAACATTTAAAAGTTATTTCACCTTCTTTTATAGATGAAAAAGGAAATAATATTTCTATAGATAAAGTAATAGATTTATCTGAATATTATGAAAAAATAATTACTTCAACTAATCATAAAAATGATCAAGCTTCATATATTATATCTTATGGTTGGATAGTTCAGATAATGCAAGGGTTAACTCCTTATGATGTTATAGATGCAACTAAAAAAGTTTTTAATGCTAATTTTGCTAAAAATGATAGGCTAAATAACAAAAATTCTAAAATATCTATTACTGAAGGTAAAACATCTTATCTAATTCCATTTTTTCATGATGAGATAATAGATCTAATAGGAAACTTAATTTTAAAGGATTATGATATTTATTTTGTTTCTGGTAGTAATTCTTGGACTATAAGATATATGACTACTAAAGAATTACCAAAACTATTAAAACAAAAATTTGGTAAAAACTTAAAAATAAAACCAGAAAATGTTATAGGTGTTAATACTCTTATAAAAGATAAAAGAAATGGGAAACTATATAAGGATTATTTTTTGGTAAAAGAAAATAAAAAATATGCTGAAATGAATGAAGATGAGTTAAAAAATTATGAACTAACTAATCAATTAGTTAGCCCACTAAGTGGTTTTGATGGAAAAACAGCTAATATTATGAGTTATATTTGTCAAAACTATGAAAGACCTTTTTTAGCTTTAGGGGATTCTTCAGGTGATTTTTCTATGTTAAATTATGCAGAAAATAGAATTTGGTTTGCTAGAATGGAAAATAATCAATATCAAAAAGATATTGCTGAAATAATCAAAAAAACAGATAAAAATACTTGGTTTATTCAACCTGTTTTAACTAAAGAAAATGCAGGTTTTGTTTCTAATAATAAATTTTTAAACTTTATAGAAAAAGATAAAAATAAGCTAAAAAAATTATTAGATTCTCTTAAATATTTTAAAAAATTAGATATATTAAGTTTTTAAAGTTAAAATAATTTGTACTTTCTATAAATTTATTTTGCAATTATTTTTTCATTTAGTATAATCTTTTTTATGCGAATTATATTAAAAAGATCATTAACTATAGCTTTTATACTTACTAGCTTATACTCATTAAGCAGTGTTTCTGCTAATGCTCCAAAACCAGAAACTGTACCTTCACCAGCTCCAAGTAAATTAAAAATAAAATCTGATGAAGCTACTTATGATAGAAAAAATAAAAAAGCTTTAGCCAAAGGTCATGTAAAAATAACACAAGACAATGTTACTATATACACTTCAGAAGCTCTTTATGATGACAATATAAAAGTTACCCAAATAGATGATTTTGCAAGGTTAATACATTTAGATAAAGAAAATAAAAGAAAAACAGATATATCTTCCAATAAAATGACTATGTTCCATCAAATAAAAAAAGTACACATGGAAGATAAAGTAAGGTTCGATAGAGAAGAAGAAAATAAAGCATTATCAGAGCCTAAAACTAAAAAAACAACTAAAGCCCCAAAAACTGAAAGAGAAAAAATAGAGGAAGCTGTAAGAAAAGAAAGAACTGTTATTATGTCCGATTCAGTTGATTATTTCACTAGATCTGGTGATGCTACTTTTACAGGTAAAGGAACTGTTTTACAAAGAAATAAAAAAGCTTTGGGTGATGTAATAAAAGTAAAAAATGATGATAATAAAGAAACTGATACTATAACCTTAGAAGGAAATGCAATGGTTTCTCAAATAAAAGGAGATTGGTTAGTAAGAGAAGGTATTATTAAAATAGATGGTGAAAAAGAAAAAGAACGTTTTGTTAAAGAAAAATTAGATATGTTTGCTAATACTATTTTTATAGAACAAAAGAAAAGTAAAATTACAGGTATTGGTAAAGTAAGAATTGTTCAAGATGTTGCTAATAAAAAAAGAGAAGCTATCGGAGATCATGCTGTTTATGATGATATGACTAAAGCAATGGTTTTAACTGGTAATGTAGAAATAAAAAGAGATACAGGTGATTGGTTAAAAGCTCAAAAAGCTGTATTTCATACAGATAGTGAAAATTTTGAAGCTTATGCTGATGTTCCTATAGAAGATATTCCAATTCCTAATCTTTCTTCAGTTCCTAATCCTCCTAATATACCTAAAAAACAGGTTGAAACCGAGTTTACTATTCCTGATGAAGATAAACCTGAACCTAAAGAATCTATAAAACCATATTCTCCTGATTTAAATTTGGAAGAAGGTAAAAATAATAAAAATGAGAAAAAGAAAGTAGTTCCTACTCCAAATAATTCTCCTAAAAATAGTAGTGTTCCTAATTTACCACAAGGTACCCCAACTACTCAGTCAATTCCTACACCATCTTTAATACCTAGTAATAAGCCTTCTATTACTCCAAGCCCAAATAATGCTAAAAAAGGAAATTAATTATGAAAGATATGATAAAAGAAAAAGCCATAGATTACACTGTAGATATATTTAAAGGCTTGTTAATTTCTATAGTTATGGCTAAATTTTTTCCTGATAAAAAGAAAAAAGAAAAAATTATTTATCAAAATGCACCAGAAACTAAAAAGAAAAAAGGTTCTAAAATTTTTAAAATATTTAAATGGACTAAAAACTTAGTTTTATTGTTTGCTCTAAAAGAAATTTTTTATAATAGAATAAAAGCCAAATTATTCAAAATTAAAGATAATAGGGATTATTTTTGGGTTAATGAATTTCCAGTTCATTTTGTAAATTTAGATACTTATATACCAGAAATAAACAATGAAAGTACTGTGCTTGATTTGGGTGCAGGTACAGGTTATTTTTCTGTAAAATTAGCAAAACATATTTCTAAAAAAGGTAAAGTATCTGCTGTTGATATAAATAAAAAAGCTTTAAAACAAATACAAACTTTAGCCAAAAATAATAATATTTCTAATTTAGAATTACATAGGGCTGATATTCAGGATTTACCTTTTTCTAAAAATTATGCAGATCATGTATTTTTAAATATGAGTTATGGTCAAATTATAAATAAACCAAAAGGTTTACATGAAATTTTTAGAGTAATGAATACTGGTGGGAAATTATATATAAATGAAATAATGATAGATCCTTTTTATTCTTTTTCTAGAGTAATAATAAAAGAAGCAAAAAAAGCTGGTTTTAAACTTTTAGAAAAAAAAGGTAATATGTTAAATTATTTGCTAGTTTTTGAAAAAGAATAATTTACTAAAAAGCCTTGTTTTAAATAAATATAGATTTTAAAGAATTTAAAAGATAAGATTGGCAATAAAATAAATATATTCTAGTTAATTGGTATGATGATAGTTTTTAGTTTATATTATGGATAAAAAAATAAAGTTTGCAAGTAATTTTTATAAGTTTTCTGGAATATATGGTATTTTAGTTCTTTTTCCACAATACTTTATGGAGACCAAAAATGGTATAGATTTTCCTCCAGCTATAAATCATCCAGAATATTACTATGGCTTTATAGGTGTAGCTTTAGCTTGGCAAGTATTATTTTTTATTTTGGCTACAGACCCTTTAAAATATAGATTAATGATGCTTCCAACTATGTTAGAAAAAGCTTCATGGGGATTTGCTTGTATAGTACTTTATTTACAAAACAAGCTTCACTTTTTAATGTTGATAGCAGGTTTTATAGACTTATTTTTAATGATAGGATTTATTATTTCGTTTAGATTACTAAAAGAAAATTAATTTACTTGTTTGTAAAATAAATATTTGACTTTTATGTAAATAAATTTTATAATAAAATTATAAATTAAATTTATTACAAAGGTGGTTTTTATGAAAACAAAAATATTTCTATTATTTATAATTGCTACTATATCTATTTCTACTGGTTGCAATAATGTAAATAATACTTCTTCTTCAACAAATATAACTAATAATAATTGTGCTGTTAAGGATAAAAATGATGAAACAGATAATATCCAAGAAATAGAAAAAGCCCTAAATAGAAAATATCTAAATAGTAATATAAAAATAACTCAAGTATCTAAAATATTAGATTGCAATGGTAATTATGAAATTTCAGCTAATTATACTAATTATTTAAAAAGTGAGCAAACAAAAAATATAAATATAAAAGCTTTTAGAAATAGGTCTTTTACATTAAAAGAAGATGATTATAAAGAAAGTTTAAATACAGAAAAACGTATAATAGATAATATAGATAAAATAGAATTTTCTTTAGGTGCAGGTCTTTCTTATTCTATAGATGCTACTTTAAATAAAAATGAATTAACATTTGAAAAAATTACTAGATATAATAATGATAAAGTAAGTAAAATAATAAAATTTAATAATAATGAATTTGATAATATTATAAAGATAATAAAAGATATTAATTATCAAGAAATACCAGAAAATATATCTATTTTTGAACCTTATACTATATCTGATCAAAATTCTTATTCTATAAAAATAATTGGAAAAGATTCTAATTCAAAAGAAAAAATAATAAATATTTCCTATTATTCAAGAATAGCAAAGCAATATGAAAATTTAAAAGTAATTTTTGAAACTATAAATAAAATTATAGAAAGTAATTTATAAGATAATGAAAAAAATAATATTATCATTAATTTTGATATTTTCATTTACTACTCCAACTTTAGCTAATGCAAGTATGCCTGCTTTTTGGAATACAGGCTCTGGACAAAGTTTAGCTATTTTTGAAAAAGAAAATCAAGCACAAAAAGAGTCTTCTGATAATATAGAAATGCAAAGTGAAAAAGTAACAGTTATGCTTTATCAAGGTTTTTCTGTTATAAAAGGAGAGTATTATATGTACAACTCTTCTGATAAAGAAATAGAAACTATTGTTGGTTATCCTAATAATAAAGTTTTTAAAAATGAAAAAGTAAAAAATATTGTTATTGGTGATGTACATAAGCTAAAAGTTTTTTTAGACCAAAAAGAAGTTAATTTAATTTCTCGGAAAGATGAACTTTATAAAAATTGGTTTGTTTGGAAATCTAAGTTTAAGCCTAAAAGAATAACTAAAATAGAGGTTTATTTTTTAACAGATAATCATAATGCTAAGATTTCAGAAGGTTATGATAGAAGTAATAGTAATGGTTTTACTTATATTTTAGAATCTGGTAAAGTTTGGAAGGATAAAATAAAAGAAGGTAATATTTATATAAAATTAATGGAAGATGTAGATATAGATGATATTTTAGGTGTTTATCCAGAAAAATTACAATATGATAAAGAAAATAAACTTATAATTTATAGTTTTAAAAACTTAGAGCCAAGCTCTGAGAATAATATTATTATTAGGTACAAAAAAACTAATAATGAGTTTGATTTTGAAAAAATAAAAGAAAAATCAGAAAATTATTTTAAAGATATTAAAGATTTAAATCTAAGTAAAAAAGGTAATTTAGAAAATTTAGAAAAAAATGATTTTAAAATCCCATTCACTTCAACAGTAGGATTTTATTTATTTGTTTTTTTAATGGGTTTTGTAGGTGTATTTTTTATATTACTTTATTTTTTTATAAAATTATTACTTAATAAACTAAAAAAAGCTTAAAATAAGTGATAAAAATTTAATATTTTTCATTATTTTTCCCTTTTGTCAGAATCAGGATTTTCAGGATTAAAAGATTAACAGGATTATTATAGCACTTTTAATATCATAAAAACTCGTTTTTTGTTTCATTTTGTAGTAAACGCAAGGCTTACCACTACATTACACAATTACTTTTAACTTTTAACTTCTAACTATTCACGGTTCACGACTCACGATTCACTATAATACTTAGTAAACTTATAACCTATACCTCTAAAAGAATGAAAATAAACTGGTTTAGAGGGATCTTTTTCAAAATATTTTCTTAATCGCATAATAAAATTATCTACTGTTCTTAAATTAAGATAATCTTTTATTTCCCAAACTTTTTCTAAAAGTTCTTCCCTAGAAATCACTCTATTTTCATTTTCTGCTAAAACTTTTAATAATCTAAATTCTAAATTAGTTAATTTTATTTCAATATTACTAACTTTAGCGGTTAAACTATCAAAATTTATATAATTATCTCCAAAAAATAATTCATTTATACTATTATTGATTTTATTATTCCACTTTTGCCTTCTTAATAGTACTTCTATTCTAGTTAATAGTTCTTCTAAATTAAAAGGTTTTGTAATATAATCATCTGCCCCCATTTGTAAACCATAAATTTTATCTTTATCAAATTTTTTAGCTGTCAGCATTAATACAGGGGTAAAATCATTTTTTTTTCTTAAAGCATAACATAAGTCAAAACCATTTATTTCTGGTAACATAACATCTAAAATAATCAATGAAAAATTATTGTTTTTTTCAAATAAAATATTTTTAGCTATATTACCATCTTTAGCATGAGTTACTTTATAACCCTCTAATTCTAAATTAAAAATTAATCCTGTAACAATGTGTTCTTCGTCTTCTACTAGTAAAATGTGTTTTTCCATATTTTTAAAAGTAATCGTGAATCATGAAGCTATACTTTTAACTCTTCACGACTCACGACTCACGTAATTAGTACCAACCAATAGGACCTTCGTTTAGATTAACATGTATAAGTTTAGATTCTAAGAAATTTTCTATTCCATATTTACCTAATTCTCGACCTGTTCCACTTTGTTTATAACCACCCCAAGGAGCTTCTACATAAGTAGGTTGCATATGATTAACCCATAAAATACCAGCTCTTACTTCTCTTACAACTCTAAAAGCTTTATAAATATCTCTTGTCCAAACAGCACCAGCTAAACCATAATTAGTATCATTAGCAATAGCTATTGCTTCTTCTTCATCTTCAAATGGTATAACCGAAGCTACTGGTCCAAAAATTTCTTCTTTGGCAATAGTCATATCATTAGTTACATTAGCAAAAATAGCAGGGCTTACAAAATATCCATTTTCTAAATCTCCACCTAATTTTTCTCCACCAAAAACTAGCTTTGCTCCTTCTTGTTTTCCTTTTTCTATATAACCTAAAACTCTATCAAAATGTTCTTTACTTACTAAAGGTCCCATTTTATTATCTCTATCTAATCCAGAACCTACTTTTATAGTTTTTGCCTTAGCCACCATAGCGTCCACAAATTTATCATAAATAGATTTTTGAACAAGTATTCTAGAACCAGCAGAGCAAACTTCTCCTTGATTTACAAAACAACCAAATAAAGCTCCTTCTACTGCATTTTCAAAATCAGAATCTGCAAAGAATATATTAGGTGATTTTCCTCCTAATTCTAAAGTAACTTTTTTCAAATTAGTATCAGCTGCCGCTTTCATTATTAATCTACCTACTTCTGTAGAACCTGTAAATGCTACTTTATCAACTTTTTTACTTTGTGCCAAACTAGCTCCTACTTCTTCACCCAAACCTGTTACGATATTTACTACACCTTTTGGTAACTCTTCTATACCATCTAAAATTTTTGCTAATTCTAAAACAGAAAGAGGTGTAGCTTCAGCTGGTTTTAAAATCATAGTACAACCTGCTGCCAAAGCTGGGGCTAATTTCCAAGCTGCCATTAATAATGGATAATTCCAAGGAATAATTAAACCACAAACACCAACAGGCTCTTTTACTGTAAAACTCATTGCATTATCAGGAACAGGGTTAACTTCTCCAAAAACTTTGGTTGCCCAACCAGCAAAATATTCAAAGCAAGTTGCTGCATCTCCTAAATCATATTCAGATTCTAAAAGTGGCTTACCCATATTAAGAGTTTCTAAATAAGCTAATTTTTCAGCATTAGCTCTTAAAGCTTCAGCAATCTTAAATAAAACCTTAGCTCTATGCACTCCTGTAGATTTTCTCCACTCACCTTTATCAAAAGCATTTCTTGCTGCATCTATAGCATGTTCCATATCTTTTTCATTTGCTTGAGGGACTTGTGCAAAAACTTCTCCATTAGCAGGATTATAAATATCCATTACTTTTCCTGAAGTTCCGTCTGTAAATTCACCATTGATGTACATTTTGTAGTTTTGCATGGAAAATAACTCCTTTTTTGACTTAATAAGTTTTAATTTTAAAAGTTTTGTATCCAATAAATTTACCCTAAAAAATTAAGATATGTAATTTTATCACATAATTTTAATATGGGTTATAGCAAAAAAAATTTATTGATCTAAATCGTAGTTTTTTTTATTTTGTAATTTGTATAATACAAATTATTTTATTCAGGTATTTTTTGTATGAATGCACTAAAGTCTTTTTTTATTGGTCCTAAATCTGAAAATGGTGATTTGGTAGAAAGTTTAATTGTAGATATTTTAAGAGATCAATTTTATTGGAGAAAAAATTATCATCCTTCTGATAAACCATATATTTCTGAATTTGATAAATCTCAAGAAGATTTTAAAAAGTATGAAACTAAGTTAAAACAAGAGCTTTATAATATCTTATCAGAATTAAAAAATGGAACTCCTTTTTTTAGCCCTAGATATATAGGACATATGGTTTCAGAAACTACTATACCTTCAATTGTAGGTTATTTTGCTGCTATGCTATATAACCCTAATAATGTATCTTCGGAAGCTTCTCCTGTTACTACAGAATATGAATTAAAAGTAGGTAAAATGCTTTGTAATATGGTCGGTTATGGTATATCAGATTCTTGGGGGCATATAACTTCTGGTGGTACAGTAGCTAATTTAGAAGCAATGTGGGTTTCTAGAAATATTTTTTATTTACCTATAGCTATTTTTAATGCTTTAAAAGAATTAATTGAACTTAAAGATGAATTTAAAATATTAAAAGACTTTGAACTAAATAATAAAAAATTTATGGAGTTTTCTGCTTGGGAATTATTAAATATAAATCCTCAAATTACTTTGGAATTGACTGAAAAAATAAAAACCTTTATTTATAAGCAAAAAATGAAAGAACAAAATATAACTCATTTACCAAAAAGATTAATTAATTGGATAGATGAAACTTTGGATACAACTATAAAAAAGAATACTATACAAAGTTTGGGTGTATTTAAATTTTATGAGAAAAATAAAATTTTATTCCAAAATATAAATCTACCAGTTATTTTAGTTCCTCAAACTAAACATTATTCTTATGCAAAAATATTTGATCTTTTAGGTTTAGGATCTAGCCCAGAAACATTAGTAGAAATAGATTGTGATGAAAATTTTAGGATGAATACTAAAGCTTTAGATAAAAAAATACAAGAACTTACTAAAGAAAATATTCCTATTATTTCTGTAATATCTGTTTTTGGAACAACAGAAGAAGGTGCTATAGATAACCATAAAGAAGTTTCAGATTTAAGAAAAAGATTAGAAAAAGAAATAGGTGTAAGCTTTTATTTGCATAGTGATGCAGCTTGGGGTGGTTATATAGCTTCTGTTATTTATGAAGATTCTATTATTGAAGAAATAGAAGGAATTGAAAAATATAAAGAAGTACATAACTTTTATGAATATGTAAAAAAACAATTTCCTTATAAATCTCCTAAAAAAATAGACCATTTATATTCAAGTATAAAAGCCCTAAAAGAATATGATAGTATAACCATAGACCCTCATAAATTAGGTTATATACCTTATTCTGCTGGAAGTATTTTATTTAAATCGTCTTTAGTAAAAAATATTTTGAGTTCTACTGCACCTTATGTTTTTTATGAAGATAATACAAATAATTTTAAATTTATAGGTAAATATATTTTAGAAGGTTCAAAGCCTGGAGCAGCAGCTTCTTCATGCTATTTATCACATAAAGTTATTCCTCTTAACTTAGAAGGCTATGGAAAAATTATTTTAGGTACTTTTTCATCTGCATCTTATCTATATCATAAATTTATTGAATATAATAATGAAAAAGAAAATCATTTTAATATTATTCCTATTTCCGAACCAGATTCTAATATTGTTTGTTTTGTGGTTAATTTTAGAAATAATAACGATTTAACTAAATTAAATGAAATTACAGATAAAGTTTATAAAAGATTTAGTTTTAAAAATAAAGAAAATAATATAGCACAAGGTTATGATTATATTGTATCCAAAACTCATTTTGATTTTGAACATTATAAAGGCTTGGCTTTATCAACTCTTTTGGAAGCTTCTTTAGGTAAAAATAACTTAATTAATGATGAAAATAAAATAAATATTTTAAGAGTAACTTGTATGAATGCTTTATTAGCAACAGAACATGGTGTAGAACAATTAGATGCTTTTATGGATACTTTAAAGGCTTTTTTGGATAAAAATTATGTCAAAATTTCTTTATACTCTTCTAATCAATCAAAAGAAAAATTATGTAAATTATTAACTAATATAGAAGAAAATTTAACTATTAAAGTTGATTTGGAAATAAAAACTTTGGATAAAAATAATATAACTTTTCAAGAGGAAAACTTAATTATATTAGATTTTAATGAAATTGATTTTAATATTTTTGCTACATTAAAACAGAAAACTTTTAATAAAGTTCCTATTTTTGTTTTATCAGATAATAAGAGTTTAGATTTTATTGAAAGCTTAGAAATAAAAGGTTTTAATTATGATATAGATAGAATAGTAGATTTTGATAGTATAGAAACTAATATTTTAAAACTAATGCTAAATTAAAATTGTTGCGGTATAATAAAAAAAATTTCTTAGGAAAAATAAAATAATAACTTATAACAAAAAAATTATTAAAAAGTACATTTTTTAAGTACTACTAGATAATATGTTATTTTTATAAGCCTAATAAATTAACAAAAAAGTATTTTTCGTAGGTAAGCGTATGGAAAAAGAAAATAAGCCTTATAAGCTTTTTGTCCCAGGTGATTTAAATGGTTTTTTTGGTCTTATGTTTGACAATTTAACCGTTTTATCATTTTTAGCAGGAATTATGATTTTTGTTTTTAAATATCCTGCCGAAATTATTTATACTAAAATGTTCCCCGGAACTGCTTTTGGTGTAATGGTAGGAGATATGATTTATGCTTATATGGCGATACAATTAGCAAAAAAGAAAAATGATCCTAATGTAACAGCTATGCCTTTAGGTTTAGATACTCCTTCTACTATAGGTATTGCACTTACAGTTTTAGGCCCTGCTTTTTTGGGCTTAAAAGCAAAAGGTATGTCAGAACAAGATGCTGCTATCATGACTTGGAATATAGGTATGGCAACTATGGTTATGATAGGTCTTATAAAATTCGTATTTTCATTTTTAGGAGAATGGGTTCAAAAAATTGTTCCTCAAGCAGGTTTGCTAGGTAGTTTAGCTGGAATAGGTTTAGCTCTTATTGGGTTTTTACCTATGGTTGAAATTTTTCAATTACCTGTAGTAGGAATGGTTGCTTTAGGTTTAATTATTTATACTATTATTGCAGGAATTCCACTTCCTAAAAAAATCCCAGGTGTTTTTGCTTCTATAGTAGTTGGTTCTGCTTTATATTATGTTTTAGCTCCATCAGGTATTTTAGGAATAGAGTTTGTAGCTCCTAAAGCTGAACTAGTAATGGGTTTACCTATGCCTTCTTTAGGTTTTATAGATGGCTTTGGTGAGGCTTTAAAATTTTTACCAATTGCTTTTCCTTTTGCCGTATTAACTGTTATAGGTGGTATTAATGTTACTGAAAGTGCCAGAGTTGGTGGAGATGATTATAATACTAGAAATATTCTTTTAACTGAAGCTTTTGCTACTTTAGTGGCAGGTGTTTTTGGTGGTGTTGCTCAATCTACTCCTTATATTGGTCAACCTGCATATAAAGCTATGGGTAGTAGAATTGGTTTTGTTATAATGACAGGTTTATTTGTTGGTTTGGGCGGTATGTTGGGTTATGTTTCTTTTATAGTGGAAGCTATTCCTAAAGCTGTTTTAGCTCCGATTCTTATTTTTGTGGCTATAGATATTATGACTCAAGCTTTTACTGCTGTTCCTGTTCAACATGTTCCTGCTGTATGTATGGCTTATATTCCAAATGTTGCAAGATTAATGCAAATAAAATTATCTAACCCTGAATTTGTTCCTATGGAAAGATTTAATGAATTAATGAATCATTCAGGTAGAGTTTTACCAGAAATGTTAGTTACTGTAGCTTTAGGGAATGGTTTTATTTTAACAGCTATGTTATGGGGTGCTTTTATGGTAAAAGTTATAGATAGACAATTAAAACAAGCTTCTGTATTTTTACTAATTTTAGCTTTTCTAACTTTCTTTGGCATTATTCATTCGGCTATTCCAGATGGAAATATGTATTTACCTTGGACTTTAGAAGCGCCTAAAAACCTTATCCCATACCAATTTACAACAGGATATTTAATTTTAGCTGCAATGTTTTTCTTACTTTCTTTTACTAAAGAAGTTCATGAAGAAGGAATAAAACATAGTTAAATTTTAGACAAAAATTTTAATTTTAAAATTACAAAAAAAGCTATCTATTTTATAAAAGGATAGCTTTTTTATATTTGTCATAAACTTAAAGCAATTTTGAAAAGCTAGCTCTATTTTCTGTTAAAATCTCACTGGTTACTATAAAAAATTAGAGTATAATATTTTAGATGAAACTTAAAAGATTAGATAAACTTAAGGTCTCCTTCAGGGTTCAATACCCCGAATCAGACCTTCGAGTAATTCTATAAGATTAAAAAATTTAAATATGCAAGTTTCTAATTTTTATTACTAAAATAGATTATGATGATTTTGTTTTCATTATAAATAATAAGTATAATGTTATTGTATAAAAATAATGATTAAAAAATATCTTCATTATTTTTGATTATGGTAAATGCAGTCTAATAAAAAGTTAAAAGATAAATCTGCTGGAAGTGGATTTACATCATATCGTATAACAAGTTATTTAACTTTGTCTCAAACTACAGCTACTAAAAAAGCTCAAGAAAGAGGCGAAGAACTTCAGCTTGGAAATGATATGTTTGATGAAGGTGTTTTAGTTGCTACAGATTTAGATCCAAAATCAGTTGGTAAAACTAAAAAAGATAAAAAAGGTAAAAAAACAAGAACCAGAAGAACTGAATCCCCTGTAGAAAGAATAAAGAAAAATCTAGGAAATATAAAAGAAATGTTCACTAATACGGTAATGTATCCGTTTAGTGTTTTTGCTTTTTACCTTGATATTGTTTTAGATAATATAGCTCTTATAACTCAAAATATGGGTGCAATATTAGCCCTTGCTTATAAGGCTGTCGTTAGACAAGCACAAGAAAGCGAATTTTTTCAAGGAAAAGAAGTTGAAGAAGAGCTACCTGAAGAAGATCAATTTCCTGAAGAAGAACAAGTTGATAATGTCTTTGAACCAAATCAGGGGGTAGTTGATGAAAATGGAGAAGAACTTTATAATCAATATGATGAGCAAGGTAATAAAAAAATTAGTTTTCTTGATTTACATGAATTAAATATTAGTTTTACAGATAATAAAAACGCTCCTCTTTTTACTATAGATATAAGAAAAACTCAAACTTATAGACCTAGCCCTATGGTTATTGATCCAATTGCTACTAAAGTTGCTATAGAAGCTATAAAAGAATGTGCTGAAAGAGCTGCTTCTATTCCTCCTGCCATGGAAGGCCCGTATGCAAATATGCCTTTACAAGATGTTTTATCCAATATTGATGAACCAGATTTACAATCTTTTCTTAGATATGTAAAGGTTTATCCTGGTAATTATGTGGGTAGGAATTTAAAAATATCTGAAACCTTTGCAACTTGGGTTGTTTATGGTGCCCCTAGCCCTTAATTTTTATAATTAAAATTATCCTTATAACCTTCTATTATTGATTTAGCAACCTGTTTTTTTATAAAAGTTAATAAAATACCCCTTGTCAATAAAAAAAAGATGAGTTAATATATTTAATGTTCTTTAGTTCAAAACTAAGAATAGTAGGGGTGTCGCCAAGTGGTAAGGCATCAGGTTTTGGTTCTGACATGCGTAGGTTCGATCCCTACCTCCCCTGCCTTACACAAGAATTCCAAATTTTAAGTAAAAATAATGGGTTTTTGTTATTGTAACTTAAATGTAAAGTTATGTAAAAATTAAGAAAGGTTTAAGAATATTAAGCCTAAAATTAACCTAATAATAATTTTTGATCGATAGAGTGGAGGATCAAATGAATTTAAAGAAAAGTTTATCTTTAGTATTAGTTTCTGCTTTTGGCCTTAGCGTTACTGCTTGTGGACCTCAAAACAATTTTATCCCAGAACCAGGTGTTAATGGAGATGATGTTACAGCTCAAGCTTCTAAAAAAGCTGATCCTTACGCTAGCCTTAAAAGTGGTGAAGCTATTCCTGGTGAATTCATCGTTAAATACAAAAAAGGTGCTGTTAAGAAAAATTCTTTAGGCGGTGAAGTTTTAAAAGAAATTGGTGGTAGCAAAACTGGTATGCAATTAGTTAAAATTTCTGCTGAAAGTAAAAATGCACTCTCTACTTTTAAAAATGATTCTTCAGTAGAATGGGCTGAACCAAACAGAGTTATTAAATTAGAACTCCCTAAAGTATCTGGTACAGTTGATTCTGTTTTAAAAGGAGATCAATTATTTAATGATCCGATGCTTGCACAACAATATTCACACAAAATAACAAGTGCTTATGAAGGTTGGGCTTCTTTAAAAGGTAAAAAAGTTGAAACAGTTACTGTAGCTATAGTAGATACAGGTGTTTATACTGCTCACCCAGATCTTAAAGATAGAATAGTTGAAGGTTACTCAGCATACCCAGGCGAAAAATGGGAAGATGATCAACAAGGTCATGGTACACACTGTGCTGGTATTGCAGCTGCAATTCAAGATAATAAAGAAGGTGTTGCTGGTCTTGCTACAAACGCAAAAATTCAACCTGTAAAAGTTTTAAATGACCAAGGTTCAGGTACTTATGCAGCTGTAGCTGATGGTATTGCTTGGGCAGGTACACATGGTGCTAAAGTTTTAAGCATGAGCTTAGGTGGTCCATCTTCTTCTCAAGCTATTGAAGATGCAGTTAAAGTTGCTTTAGCTAATGATGTTGTTGTAGTTGCTGCTATGGGTAATAGTGGTCCAAATGCTGGTCCTAGCTATCCTGCTGCTGTTAAAGGAGTTATGGGTGTTGCTGCTACAGATTCTAAAGATGCAATTGCTAGTTTCTCTCAAACAGGTACACATAATTCAGTTGCTGCACCTGGAGTAAATATTCTTTCTACATTCCCAGCTCATCCAAATGGAATTGGTCAACAAAATTATGGAAGTATTAGTGGTACTTCAATGGCTTGTCCTTATGTATCTGGTTTAGCTACTTTATTAAGAGGGTTACATCCAGAATTTACAGCTCAACAAGTTAGAGAAAGAATTGAAAAAACAGCAGATGATAAAGGTGCTGCTGGTTATGATAAAGTATTCGGTAACGGAAGAGTTAACGTTGCTAAAGCTTTAGCTAATTAATCCACTCAGATTAAAAATTAATAAGAAAAGAGCCTTTTTAGGCTCTTTTTTGTTATAAAAATAATGCTATAATTAACACATACTTTTAAAATAAAATAGAGGTAAAAACATTGACAACTTTTAATTATGTTAAATCTAAACTATCAAAACTATTATTAGGAACAGTACTTTTGTTTGGTAGTCTTACAGCATTTGACTTTTCAAATTCTGCTTATGCAGTAAATCCAGATATAACTATTCCTTTAGGACAAGTGGCTCCTTTTCAAGTTCCTGAAGGTATTACTACATTGGTTATTGGTGATCCAAAAATTGCAGAAGTTGTAATTCCACCAGGGCAAAATAAAACAGCCTTAATTAATACTAAATCTGCTGGAACTACAAATATTTTAGTTTGGACAGAAAAAGGTGGACAACCTAGTAATTTTATTCTTGAAGTTCAAGATAGTAAAAGAGATGAACAAGTTGTTACCAGAGTAAAAGTATTAGAAGTTGTAACTGGTGGTGATGGTAAATTTGGTGTTGATTGGCAAGATACTTTTGTTTTTACAGAAGCTCCTCCAAGTGCTCCATTTAAATTTGGTTTACCTGTAAGAACTTCTTTAATTCAAGCAAAAATTGATACTCTTATCGGAGATAGAAAAGGTAAATTATTAGCTCAACCTACTTTGGTATCTCTTAGTGGTAAGCCTGCAAGCTTTTTATCAGGTGGAGAATATCCTGTAGTTGTATATGAAAGAGATAAAATTAATATTCAATGGAAAGAATATGGTATTAAATTAAATATTACAGCTCAGGTTCAAGGTAGTGATCAAATTGTTTTAAATGTAAAACCAGAAGTTAGTTCTGTAGATAAAGCTGGTAGTGTAGTTCTAAGAAGTAGTGGTACTTCTGATGGTGCTTCATCTGCTGTAATTCCTGCTTTTAGTACAAGAAAAGCTGAAACAACTTTAGTTCTTAAAGATAATGAATCTTTAGTTATAGCAGGTTTATTAAGTAATTCTCAAGATTATATTGATAAAAAAGTTCCTTTATTTGGTGATATACCAGTATTAGGATTTTTATTCAAAAGTAGAGAATATGTTGATGTGAAAAGAGAATTAGTTTTTGTACTTTCGCCATCAATTCTTAAAAATAGTAAAAATTTACCAGAAAATAACTATGCTGGAGAGGCTAAAAATAATTAGTAAATTGTGAATAGTAAATCGTGAATAATTAACTTTTTCACGATTTATTTTTTACAAATTTTCTAAATCAAAAATTAAATATTTTATGAAAGAATTAAATATAGTATTTACTCTAGTTTCTGTTTTTGGTGCAGGTTCTATGATTTATCTCTATTCATCCAGGGAAATATTCATGAGATGTTTAGGCTTATTACTTATTTATTTATCAACTTTATCTTCTTTTGTTCTATCAAATAGTTCAAATTATACTTTAATAATAGCTTCAACTGTTCTTTTAATATTAGGTTTTTTATCAGATTATTATTTACCAACACTAAGATATTGGTATAATATGATCCCTTATTCTAATCTCAAACCAATTTTTTATACCTCTTTAATTACTTTAGTTATTATTCCTATCACTTTAAATATTAGTGCTTCACACTCTTTATTAATAGGTTCTTTTTTAGGATCTATTATTGCAGATCTAATGAATCCAAGAGTAAAAAAAGAGTTTAAATCTATGATAAAAGTAGCTTTAGGATGTATAGGTGGATTTTATGGTATGGCTACAAAATATATAATAGCTTTACAAATGATAGATATTATACTTTATCTTACCTAAAGATAATGTTCTTTTTTATAAAAAAACAATGTGTTTTATGCTCTAGATTTTCTAAAGATTTTATTTGTATTGCTTGTTTTAATCAATTTCAAAAACTAAAAACTCCATTTTGTAATATTTGTAAGGGTAATTTTATAGAAAATTCTATATGCAAAGAATGCGAAAAAAGAATACCCTTATTTGAAAATTTATTTACTTTAGGTGCTTATAATGGTTTATTAAAAACAGTTATTTATAATTTAAAATATGATGGGATAAAAAAACTATCAAATCCTTTAGGTAAATTTTTGGCAGAAGAAATAAAAAATAAGATAGATTTAAAAAAAATAGACTATGTTACATCAATTCCTGTAAGTAAAGAAAAACTAAAAAAAAGAGGTTTTAATCAAGCTGAACTTATTGCTTTATCTGTTTCTAAAACTTTAATAAAGCCTTATAAGCAAATTTTGAAAAGACATAAAGAAACAGAAGCACAACATTCTTTATCTGCAACTGAAAGAGAAGAAAATTTAAAATCAGCTTTTTCTTTAAATACTAAAAAAAATCTAGCAGGTAAAAATATTCTTATTATAGATGATATTTTTACTACTGGATCTACTATACAAGAAACTTGTAGGGTTTTAAAAACCTATGATATTAATAAAATTTATGTAGGTGTAGTAGCTAGAACTTTACTATGATTTATAAATTTATTTTTTATCAAAATTAATAAATATTACTTTTTAACTAAAACATCTTTATTAAATACTCTATTCTTTAATAAATTATAAATTTATTTATTAAAATCATCTAAAATGGAATTTTTTATATTAAAATATAATTAAGTCAAGTATAAAGTAAAATTAAAAAATATTTTATCAAACCGTTAGTACTGGACAACTAACTAAATTTATAAGTTTATTACTTACTATTTATTAGTTTAATTTTTGACTAAATATAATTAAGGATTATTTATGGAAAGAAGAAGTGATATAAGAAATATTGCTATAATAGCTCACGTTGATCATGGTAAAACAACTATTATAGATGCGATTTTAAAACAAACCGGTGTTTTTAGAGAAAATCAAAAAATAGAATCTCAAATAATGGATTCTAATGATTTAGAAAAAGAAAGAGGTATTACTATTTTTAGTAAAAATGCATCATTCTTTTATCAAGATAAAAAAGTAAATGTAGTTGATACACCTGGTCACGCAGACTTTGGAGGAGAAGTAGAAAGAGTTTTATCTATGGTAGATGGAGCTTTATTATTAGTAGATGCTTTTGAAGGTCCAATGCCTCAAACTAAATATGTTTTAAGAAAAGCTTTAGCTGAAAAATTAAAAATTTTAGTAGTAATAAATAAAGTTGATAGACCAAGATGTAGACCAATGGAAGTTTTGGATATGGTTTATGATCTTTTTATAGAATTAGGTGCAGACGAAGAACAATTAGATTTTCCTTATGTTTTTGCTTCTGGTAAATTAGGAACAGCAAAACATGAATTAGAAGATGAAGATGTTAATATTTTTCCTCTTTTAGATAAAGTTATAGCAGAAATACCAGGGCCTAAAGTTGATGCAGATGCTCCTTTACAAATGTTAGTTAGTTCTATAGATTATAATGAATATTTAGGAAGAATAGCTATTGGTAGAATTTTAAGAGGAAAAATTTCTTCTAATCAACAAGTTGCTCTTATGACAAGAGAAAACGGAGTTAAAAAGTTTAAAGTTCAAAAATTATTTGGTTTTGATAAATTAAACAGAGTAGAAATACCTGAAGCTTTTGCAGGAGATATCGTTGCTATTTCTGGTTTGGAAAATGTTAATATTGGTGAAACTGTAGCAGATCCAGAAAATCCAGAAGCTTTACCAACTATTTCTATAGATGAACCTACAATTAGTGTTAACTTTATAGTTAATACTTCTCCATTTGCAGGAAAAGAAGGTAAGTTTGTAACTTCAAGACATTTAAGAGATAGATTATACAGAGAGTTATTATCTAACTTAGCTCTTAGAGTAGAAGAAACTGATTCTACAGAGTCTTTTAAAGTTTCTGGTAGAGGTGAATTACATTTATCTATATTAATGGAAACTATGAGAAGAGAAGGATATGAATTTGCAGTTTCAGCTCCAGAAGTTATTTATAAAGAAATAGATGGTCAATTACATGAGCCAATGGAAGAACTTACTTGTGATGTTCCTAGTGATTGTGTTGGTATTGTTATTGAAAAATTAGGTCAAAGAAAAGCTGAAATGGTTAATATGGAAAACTTATCTGAAGTAGTTGTAAGATTAACATTCCATATACCTACCAGAGGTTTAGTTGGTTATTCTGGAGAATTTAAAACAGATACTAAAGGTGAAGGTCTTATGAGCCACGTTTTAAGTGATTACACACCTTATAGAGGAGAAATAAAGAGAAGAAAAAATGGAGCTCTAATTTCTATGGAATATGGAGATGCAGTAACCTACTCTTTATCTAAATTAGATGATAGAGGAGTTTTCTTTATTGTTGCAGGAGATCCTATTTATGAAGGTATGGTTGTTGGCGAACATAATAAAGATAATGATATAGTAGTTAATATCTGTAAAACCAAACAATTAACTAACTTCAGAGCAGCAGGTAATGATGATAATGCAAAAATTACCCCTCCTAGAGTTTTATCTTTAGAAGATGCTTTGGAATGGATTAATAATGATGAGTTAGTAGAAATTACCCCTAAATCTATTAGAATAAGAAAAAAAGTTCTTAACGAAAATGAACGTAAACAATGGGAAAAGAAAATGAAATCTGAAACTGAAGCTTTAGTTTAAGATTTAAATTAAAAAGAGGCTAATAAATTAAGCCTCTTTTTTTATGTTTAATTTGCAATATAAAATTTTTAATTGCACTTTTTTTGATCAAAAACATTTTTATTTCTAATTTCTAACTTATAATTAAAAGCATAGTATTAAATTAAAAAGGAATAAATAAAATGAGAAAATTATTATCAAGTATTTTATTAAGCACTATTATTTGTAATGTTTCAAATATAGCTTTTGCAGATACAGGTAATGGTTTAAGAAGTACTTTTGGAAATCATTTAGCTGAAAATAAACAAAATGAAGAAGAAAAAAAAGAGGATATTAAAGAGATCAAAGAAATTAAAGTTATAAAAAAATATAAAAAAGAAGAAGAAGTTGATTATATACCTGAAAAAAATTATAAAGGTTGGGGCGTAAGCTTAGGCTATTTAAGTGCTTCAGGTTTATCTTATAGAACTTTTTTTGCAGATAATTGGGGAATGAAAGCTACTGGTGCAGCATATATGCAAAATGGAAGAGGTTTTGGCACTTTTGGTATGCAAGGTATGTATGTTCATAGTGAAAATAGCATAGTAAGGTTTTATAGTTTATTAGGTGCTTCTTATTATGGTTCTAATAATAGTAGTAATTATACAATTCAACCTAATGTAGATCCAGTTCAAAGAGTTGATCCTCCTTTCGAACATAGTTTGGGTTTGGGAGGTGGTATAGGAATAGAAATAGGTAGAAAAGAATCTGGTATTTCTATGTCTTTAGAGTTCCCTATTACTTTTATATTTAAAAATTTCACCAAATTAGATTCTATTTATCCAATTCCACAAATATCTTTTATGTATAATTTTTAAATTAATTTATATCTAATTAAAAAAGGCTCTTTTGGTTACTAAAAAACAAAAGAGCCTTTTTTGTTAGTATTTTTTACCAATTATTTTTATAGTCTTCAGCATATTTTCTAAAGCTAATAGGGTCTTTTCCTGTAATTTCTTTTACACTATTTGTAATAGATTCAGAATAACCAAGTTTAAAGAAATTAAGTATCATTAATAAAAATTCAGTATAATCTTTTGGTAAACCAGCTCCTAATAAATTTTCTCTCATTACTTCAGGATTAATATCTTCAAATGTTATATTTTTATTAGTAACTTCAGATATTATTTTAGCAACTTCATCATGATTTAAAGCTTCATTTCCTGTCAAAATAAAAGCTTGCTTATTCCATGTATCATTGAAAAGTAATTCACTAGCAACTGCTGAAATATCTCTACTATCAATAAAACTACCTTTTGCTGTTCCTACAGGTAAAAATATTTTTTGTTGTGTTTTAATTCCATGTATCCAAAAAGTATTAAAATTTTGCATAAACCAATTAGGACGAATTATATTAAAATTTAATCCTGAATTTTCTAAATGAATTTCAGCTTTACGCATAGGGCTTTCTGGGTTTGCATCAGCACCCATAGCTGTCATAAAAACTACCTTTTTTAAATTATGTTTTTTAGCCAAATCAATAACAGGATTTATTAATTCATCTTGATTTGTATAACCAGGAGGTGCTAATAAAAAAGCTCTATCAATTCCTTCAAAAGCATTTTCTAAGCCGTCTTTTGTTGCTAAGTTAATATGAACTTGCTCATCTTTTTCTACTTTTCTACTAGTTGCTAAAGATACTTTATTTCCTTTAGCTTTTAAAATTCTTGCAATTTCAGAACCTACGTTACCACTAGCACCTAATATTAATGTTTTACTCATATTTAAGACCTCTTTAAACTTATAATTTATATAGTTTATTATATGTTATTGATTTTATACTTAAAATGGTTTAAAATCTATTTTATATGTTTTATCGTCTATAAAAATAGATTTTTATATTTAATCTTATAGAATTCCTCGAAGCTCTGCTTCGGGGTAATGGGGGGATTCGGGGGCACAGCCCCCGTCCCCAGCCTCCTTCGGGGTTCAATACCTACCCATTACCACATCTATAAAGGGGGTTGAAAATAACTTAGAATATGTGTTAGAGTTAAAAATATTAAAAAGAGCTATAAAATAATGAACGAATTTGATAATATAAATTTTGGAGATAAGAGATTGAATAATAGATGTAGAATAATATTCAATTCTTTTTTAAAATAATGTTGGTAAAAGCATACCTAATAGTTTTGAAGATTGGTCAGGAACAAAAGCTTGTTATAGATTTTATGATAATAAAAAAGTTACAAGAGAGAAATTAATGAATAGCTATTATGAAAAGACAATAAACAGTCTTTTAAATGAGAAAGTAGTATTAAATGTTCAAGATACAACAGAATTAAATTTTACAACGCATAAATCAAAGAAGGAAATGGGTAGAATAGGAAATTCTAATTGCACAGGTTTAATGGTTCATACAACACTATCATTGACAAGCGAAGGAGTTCAGTAGGAATATTAGAGCAGAAAATATGGACAAGAAGTAAAGAGTTAGTATCAGAACGCAGTAAAAGAATATAGAAGATAAGGAAAGTTATAGGTGGATAGAATCATTAATATCAATAGACAAGAAGTTTTTTAATGAAGAACAGGTTATAGTTACGATAGGAGACCGTGAATCAGATATTTATGATTTGTTTTTAGTTGATAGGAAGAGGAATAGTCATTTACTTGTAAGAGCAGCACAAGATAGACTTATAAATCATGAAGATAAGAAATTATTTAAAGGGTTAGATAATCTTGAGGTTAAAGGAAATTTAGAAGTTGATATATCTAGGAAGAAAGGAGTGTCTTCAAGGAAAGCTAAATTAAACATTAAATATGATAAATTTGAGATAAAAGAACCTAAAAATCATAAAAAAAATATACATAGTGTATCTTTAAATGTAATATTGGTAGAAGAAGAAAAATCGGGAGAGAGCAAAGAGCCTATAAGATGGGTTCTTTTGACAACACTAGACATAAACTCACTTGAAGATGCTATAAAATATGTTAGATGGTACAGTTATAGATGGTTAATAGAGAGATATCATTATGTATTAAAAAGTGGTTGCCACATAGAAGAGCTTCAATTAGATTCATCAGATAAGATACAAAAAGTATTAGCTATGTATTCTGTGGTTTCTTGTAAGTTATTAAACATGACTTATATTGTTAGAAAAGAACCTGAGCTAAGTTGTGAAGCCTTTTTTCAAAAAAAGAATGGAATTTAATATATATATTAGTAAATAAAACACCTAACCTACCTAAAGAAATACCAAAATTAAAAGAGGTTATTGTCTGGATTGCACGACTTGGAGGTTTTTAGCAAGAAAGGGTGATGGTTTTCCAGGTGTAAAAGTTCTTTGGAGGGGCTTTATTAAATTTAAAACTATCCTAGAAGCTACTGAAATACTTGAATCTTTTAATAATTATACTTATGGGTAATGGTAAGCGTTCAATACCCCGAAGGAGGTCTTAATTTTATTATGAGGTTTGCTATGGATATTTTAACTGATATATTAACTACAGCTGGTTTGAAAAAAAGAATATTACATCAGATGTCTATAAATCAGCCTTGGTCTTTAACTTTTCCATGTCCTCAAAGTATTGGTTTTCATGTTGTTACTTCCGGAAAAGCCTACCTTTGGCAAGAAAATGAAAAAGAACCTATTATTTTAAATAAGGGTGATATTGCTTTTATGTCTAGAGGTATGAATCATTATATTACTACACATAATGATAAAAATTTAATAGATAAAAATATAAATACTCCAACTCTACCATTTAATAAAATAGATAATGAAATAATACTTACTTTAGTAAGTGGAGCCTATCAATTATGGAATAATCCTATTCACCCTTTATTTCAAGAATTACCAGCTTGGTATATTATTAAATCAGAGCAAATAAGTTATTCAGATTCTTTGCAAAATTGTTTAATTTTAATTGCATCAGAATTAGAAAACCCTTCTTTAGGTTCTGATACTATTATTAATTCATTGTTAGATGTTCTTTTTAATATGATTTTAAGGAGAATTTTAGAAAATCAAAACGATAAAAATTGGAGTATGGCTTTTAAGGATCCAATTATGTTAAAGGTTTTACAATTAATGCATAATTCTCCAAATAAAGATTGGACTGTAGAAGAATTAGCAAAAACAGTAGGCTTATCACGCTCTGGTTTTGCTCTTAAATTTAAACAACTATTAGGTGATACTCCTCTAAATTATTTAACAACCCTCAGAATTTTTAAAGCTACAGATTTATTGTCAAATACAGATTATAATTTAGAAAAAATAGCAAATTTAATAGGTTACAAAGATGCCTTTAGTTTTTCTAAAACATTCAAAAAATTAATAGGCTTATCACCTAAAGCTTTTAGAGAAAAAAATGATCAAGAAAAAATGTTGTCATGGCGTTTTTCTTAAAGGTAAGTTTTAAATCGTTAATCGTTATTCGTGATACTTCGACAGGCTCAGTAAACAGTCGTGAATGGATAAAACTATTAAGCATTTTTTAGTATTTTATTTACTTAAGTTAAATCTTAAGATATGCTTAGTATTAAATACAATATGCTTCCTTTATAAGTATGAATAATAGATCCTAGTAATTCTATGATATTAAAAATTTTTCCGTTAACGATTCACCATTCACGGTTCACTATTCACTCTCCTACTCTTCTAACTTCTAACTTTTAACTTTTAACTTTTAACTTTTAATTTCTTACAATTAACTAAAAATAATTATTATAGATTGAATCAAACTTGTAATAAATGTAAAATATATCTAATCAAGATTATGGGGTTTAAAAATGAATGAAGAAGAAAGATTAAGACGCTGGAGACTTGTTCTTGGTGGTAATAATTCAGAAGGCGGTATCTCTTGTAAACTTTCTAAAGATGATTTAGAAATGGATGGCGTTTTAGAGTCTCTTTATAAATCTTCTGATTCTCAAGAAAGAAAAGGTGGTTTAGGTAATTCTTCTCCAAAAGTTTCTAGATGGTTAGGTGATATTAGAAAATATTTTCCTAGCTCTGTAGTAAAAATAATGCAAAATGATGCAATAGAAAGACTTAATTTAAAGCAACTTTTATTAGAGCCAGAAATTTTATCAACTATAGAGCCAGATGTTAATTTAGTTGCACAAATAATAGAATTAGGAAGTGTTATTCCAGAAAAAACTAAAGAAACAGCAAGACTTGTTATAAAAAAGGTTTTAGATGAATTAGAGAAAAAATTAGCAACTCCTACTAGAAATGCAGTTGTAGGTAGTTTGAATCGAGCTATTAGAAATAATAGACCCAAACATAATGAAATAAACTGGAATTTAACTATAAAAAAAAATTTAAAGCATTACCAATCCGATTATAAAACCATAATTCCAGAAAAATTAGTGGGATATGGTAGAAAAAAATCTGCATTAAGAGAAATTATTATTTGCATAGATCAAAGTGGATCTATGGGTACCTCTGTTGTTTATTCCAGTATTTTTGGTGCTGTTTTAGCTTCTATAAAAGCTGTTTCTACTAAAATGATTGTTTTTGATACTTCAATAATAGATCTAACTGATAAATTAGAAGATCCTGTCGAAGTTCTTTTTGGTGTTCAATTAGGTGGAGGAACTGATATTAATCAGGCTTTGAAATATTGTAAGTCTCTTATTACAAGACCTGAAGAAACTATTTTAATTTTAATAAGCGATCTTTATGAAGGTGGTAGTTATGAAAGAGTTTTAAATACTGCTAAAAGTATTGTTAGTACAGGAGTTAATTTTATTACTTTATTAGCCCTAAATGATGATGGCTCTGGTATTTTTGATAAAAATTGTGCAGCTGATTTTACTAAAGTAGGAATACCCTCTTTTGCTTGTACTCCAGATTTGTTTCCAGATTTAATGGCAACTGCTATTAATAGAGGGGATATTACTCAATGGGCTAGTAAAAATAATATAAATGTTAGCAAGTAGTTGATAAAAATAATTTAATATTAAATTTAAACTTTATAAATCTGCAAACCATCTGGTTTTTCCTTTTTCTAAAATAGCTTTTATTTTTTTTGCTTTTTTTAATTCTTCAAGATAAGCCGAAATTGTAGAATTTAAAGCATAAAAATTAGGCACATTTTCTTCTATTTGAAATGAAGACATAACCAAAGCTACTAATTCATCAGTTGTTTTAGGCATACTAAGGTGCATTATAATAGAATCTTCAATCATTTTTATTTGTCTTTGATTATTATAAATATCACCAGTTAAAGAAAAATCATAGTGAGGTCCATGAGTTGGTACAAACATAGTATATTTAGATTTTAGTAAGTACTCTAGAGTTTTTTTGGTTTTTGATATATCTGATGAATATGGAATCGGATTATCAGCTAATTCTTTAGCCGAATAAACTGAATCTCCAATAAAAAAAACTTTATCAGGAGAAGGTGTTACTACTCCTATTTGACCATGAGTATGACCTCCTAAATTTATAATCTCAAATTTATGACCAGATGATGCCATAGTCCAAGTTGAATCAGGCATTATTTTCCCATCTACTAAGCATTTCTCATGTTTTAGAACAGTATTTTGAATTACTTTTTTCTTTATAGGAACAAAATGTATAACTTTATCATTTTGATTTTCTTGTCCAACTTGGCTCTCAGTTACTTCTATTTCTTTTACCTCTGGTATTATTACAGAAAAATTAGATTTTTTAGGGTTTTCGATAACAACAGCTTCTTCTTTAGTTGAATATAATTTACATTTACTTTTATTTTTTATATAATGTGCCCCTGCCAAATTATCAGCATGAGCATGTGTTATTATTATGGCATCAACTGTTATACCTTTTGAAACAAAATAATCAAATATTTCTTTGCCTTCTTCTTCTGTTGAGCCTGTATCAATTAGTACACAATGTTTTTTGTACATATAAAAGCCTGCATTAGTATATTTTAATTTTATATAATATGTTCCGCCTCTTAAATGTACTATATTCATAACATTACCTTTAATATAAAAAATTTTATTTTAACTTTATTATAACTTAACTTTTTTAAAATAAAAAAAGATTCTTTATATTGATTTTTTATATTATCCTTTAACGTTTTAAGCTTCTTAGGATAATTTATTTTCTGAAAAATTAAACCTAAGTATCCAGTTATCTAAATAAGAATAAAAAGTAAATATAGTGTTATTGGAAAAACTAAAATAACTATTCACTAAAAATATTGCTAATAAACATTTTGATTATTAAATATCCTTTATATAATTTTTATTTTTTTGGCAGTAATAAAGAATGAACAAATTTTCGCACTGAAATATGAATAAATAAAGCATATTGAAAAAAAATTTTAGAAGTTTTTTAACACAAAAAAAAATTTGGAGTAAAATATACTCCATAATTTTAACCTAAAAAGTAATATGCCAAAAAAAAGAGAAAAAAGAAAGCCCCTAAAGTCAGAAAAGTTAGAGAAAATTAATTTTGCCAGCAGTTATTTTGCGTCTATAAAAAATTTTTTCCAAATTTCCATACTTGGATAAGTCAATTAAAAGATTTCCGCCAAGAGAAAAAATGCCATTATCAAATACATGAGATTATAAATTTAAGCTTAATACTCTTTAGTTTCACAGGTTCAAGGAGAAACTATAATATTGAGTTAAGCAAAATAGAAGCAAAAGAATTTCTAAATAAAGCTTTTAACTTAAATTTGATAAGTATTCCCAATGGAGATACTTTGGCATATTTTTGGAATAAATTTCAAATATCAGAATTGGAAAAATTAACCTATAAAATGTCAAATAAATTATTAAGAAGTAGACAGTTAGAGAATTACAGGTTAGGAATATATTATCTGATAGCAATAGATGGAACAGAGATTTATCGTTTTACTGAAAAACATTGTGAACATTGTCTTTATGAAACAAGAAATGGTAAAAAACAATATTTTCATAGGGTACTAGAAGCTAAAATAGTAACATCAAATGGATTAGCAATATCAGTTGCAACAGAGTTTATTGAGAATCCAGCAGATAAAGAATTTGATAAACAAGATTGTGAACTTAAAGCATTTTATCGTCTTTCAGAAAAAATAAAGAAATTTTTTCCAAGATTAAAAATTTGTCTGCTTCTTGATGGATTATATCCAAATGCCAGTGTACTAAAAATCTGTAATACCCATAATTGGAAATACATAATTACTTTTAAGGAAGGTAATTTAAAAACAGTATGGGAGGACTTCAATGGGTTCTTTGAAAATAGGGAGACTGCAATAGGAGGAAAGATTGAATTACCAGAGATTAAAGATAAAGAAACAATGTATCGGTGGATGAATAAAATTGAATATTCCGAATTTGAAATAAATATTTTTGCTAAATATTTTAATGAAAAAGTAGTAAGAGCCTTTATTACAAACTTTAAGATAAAATCTGAAAATTTATTAAAAATTGAATCTAATGCTCAGTTGAGATGGAAGATAGAAAATGAAGGTTTTGATACTCAAAAGCATCATGGTTACAATCTTGAACACATTTATACTAAAAAACCTAATGGTATGAAAGTTGTTTATCTGTTAATTCAGATAGCTCACATAATAAACCAGTTATTCTTAAAGGCAGATGTTTTAAAAGTTTTATCAAACAATTTATCAATAAAATATATTTTTTCTAAATTATTAGGTGGAATATTACTTGGCTGGATAAAAGATTTTGAACTAATTTTTGAAAGTTTTGAGAATAAACCTTTTCAACTAAAATTTAATACATCATAACTCTCTAACAAAAAAAAATTAAAAGGAGGTGCTTTATAGAATAATTTATTATTAATTCTTGATATTTGTGGAAATTAATTTTCCATTTCTTTGTTATGCTTAAATTTTATTCTTATTAGCTTTTTCTTTTTTTACTTTAACTTTAATTTTATTTTTCTTCTGAATGTTTTTTTATTACAAAATATTATTCTTAACTACTGTTTTTTTGGAAAGCTATTTTATTTTATTTGTATTTTGATGTATAATAAGCTTAATAATACATTATGTGCTAGTCGAATTTATGAAAATAAGAGGTTTATTTCAATCAAGTTATATTCATCCATTGATGAAAAATGCTGCTAATCTCGAAAAAGAGAATAAGCTAGAAGAAGCTTTGCAACAATACGAAGAAATATTGAAATCCTCTCCTGATTATGTAGAAGCTTATAATAAAATAGGTTTTATTTTACAAAAACAAAATAAATTTGATAAGGCTCTAGAAAGATTAAATGAATCCTTAAGAAAAGATCCTCAAAATCATGAAACTTACTATTATATAGGTTTAACTTATAAAAATAGAATAAAAAATAAATCTATGTCTGAAATAGAAAGATTGGGTTGGGAAGATTCTTACGATATTTCATTAGAAAAACTAAAAAAATCTTCAGATTTAAAGCCTGATTATGATTTACCATTAATAGAAATGGGGCATATTAATCTTGAAAAAGGTGATAATGCAGAGGCTGTAAGACAATATAAAGCTGCTATGAAAGCTAACCCTAAAAACCCAGAAGCTTATAATTATTTAGGGGTAGTTTATGAAAAACAAGAAAGAAGATTAGAAGCTTTAGAGCAATTTAGAAAAGCTATATCAGTTGATTCTTCTTATGCCGAACCTCATTTTAATATTGCAAATATATATATAGAAGAAAATAAGAATCAAGAAGCTGTTGAAGAACTTTTGGATGCTTGTAGATTAGATAATACAACAAATAAATATCACTATAACTTAGGCCTTTTATATGAAAAATTAGATGATGTTGAAAAAGCTATCAAACACTATAAATTAGCTTTGAAGATTGATCCTTTAGATACTGTTGCCCATGTAGATTTGGGCTTTGCCTATGATAGAGCTGGTAACCCAGAGAGAGCAAGAATAGAATTTAAAGAAGCAATTAGAACAAATCCTAATAATGCTTATGCACATTTGGCATTAGGTATATCTTTTGAAAAAGAAGAAAAATATGAAGATGCAATGTATGAATATAAGCAATCAATAAAATTAAGTCCAGATTATGCAAGAGCTTATTATAGTTTGGGTAATGTTTATGAAAGTAGAAAAAATTATGCTTTAGCAATCCAAGAATATAAAAATGCAATTCAATTAGATCCTAAAGATGAGTATTTTCAAAATAATATAGCTCTTTTATATTTTAAAACAAATAAACTTGAAGAGGGAGAAGAAACATTTAAAAAACTTATTCAAGAAAACCCAAGAAACCACTTAGCTTTCAGATATTTAGGTTTTATTTATGAAAAGATGAATAAACCTATACAAGCTGTTAAAGAATTGAATACAGCTATAACTATAAAATCAGACTATGCAGATGCTTATTATAATTTAGCTTGTATATATAAAAAATTAGGTGATAAAAAAAATTCAATAAAATTTTTCTTGGAAACAGTTAGATTGTTACCTGAGTTTTCAGAAGCTTATTATAATTTGGGTTCTATATATGCATCTTTAGGTGCTTATGAAGAAGCAATTGGATATTTTAATGTTTGCTTAGAAAATCTTTCTGAGCATGAAAAAGAACTTTATGGTAAAACTTATTTTGAAATCGCTAATATTTTTGTTGAGCAAAAACAATTAGAACAAGCTCAAGAAATTCTTATGAAGGTTTTTGAAATAATACCAGAACATGCAGAAGCTTATTATATATTAGCTTTTATAAATAGCCTTCAAGGTAAAATAAATGAAGCTGAACATTTATATAATAGAGCAATAGATATAGACCCTAAACATATACAAGCTTTAATTAGTTTAGGTAATATATATTACGGAAAAGGTAAATTAGAACAAGCTATAAAAGAATACGAAAAAGCATTAAGAGTTAATCCTGATGATATTTCAGTTCATAGAGCTTTAGGTTTTGCTTACCAACAAGCTGGAAGATATCAGAAGGCTATAACAATTTATCAATCTTATTTGGAGCTTACTCCAAATGATTTTGAAAAAGAAGAAATACTAGAAACTATTGAAAATCTTGAATATAAGATGCATAGTTAATAATTTATTATAATAGGTTCTTAAAAGGCTGATAAATGAGTGACGAAAAAAAGAAAGAAAAACTTGTTATAAACCTTGATGAAGAAAAAATCAAGGCGGTTAGTGATACTTATTCTTTATATACTTCTATGGAAGTAGAAGCTGGTAAAAAAGATGATAAGGTTAAGAAAGTAAATAGAGATGTTGATTCTTTAAAATCTTTAAAACCTGAGTTACAAAAGCCTATAAGAAAAATATTAAGTTCTGTTCCTAAAGATCAAGTTAAAAAGCTTATAAATCCTAATGAAGAACAAAAATCTAGGTTGTTTAATAAAAAAGGTAGTAATACATTTGCGGCTTTATCGGAACAAGAAAAAGCTATTCTTATGAAAAAAATGGATAACTGGAAAGTTAATGAAGAAGTGGCAGAGATAAATGCCTCAGTTGCTGTTTCTTGGGTTAATAATGTTGGAAATGAACCAGAAAAAGCAGATAAACAGCAAAAAAAAGATAAGTAATTAGATATTTTATTATAATTTTATTAAAAGTATGAATAAAGAAATAGTTTCAATAAAAAGCGTTCTTAATGCAGTAATAGGAGAGAGTAAGGCTTCTAAATATATTCAAAAGCCTGAAGGTCCTTTATATGATGCCAATTCAATATATCAGGCTGCTTTAACACACCTGCTAAGTGGTAAAACTGAAAAAGCTATTATACATATTGTATATGGTTTAGATTTGGAAAGAGAAAATGTTCAATTATTACACTTGTGTAAAACTATGCTTTTAAGTATTAGTGAATATTTATTTGAAAATAATGCTGAAGTTTATAGACAAAAATATAGTGATCTTAGTAAAGCTGAAGTTGATATTAATAAAAGTCTAAAAGATTATGATAAAAGAATAGAAACCTCTGGCTCTAGATTGAGAGAATTAAACAGATGGTTAATAGAAGAAAAACCAACTTTTTTCTCATTTAATAAATTTTTTGTAGTTTATTACTTTAAAAGTAAAAAAGTAATTAAAGAAATAGCTGAACTTGAAGAGTCTATTTCTTATTTAAATGATGAAACAACTGAGTTGAAAAAAGATCTAAAAAATGTGGCTCCTTTAGTTAAAGTTGATGAGTATTCTAAAGTTTTAGGGTTAATTATAGAAGTTTGTACATTCCCAACTAGATACGAATGGACAATGAATAAAAAGTAATTTTTAAACTATAAATACTAATAAAAAATTATAAGTTAGAAATTATGCTTATTTTTTACTAAAAATATACTTTATTAACACTTGCATTTTTATAATTTGCAAGTTTTTTTATAAAAATAACACTCAATTTAATTATGAAACTAGTAATAATATTTGGTCCTCCTGCTGTAGGTAAAATGACAGTTGGTAAAGAACTTTCTAAAATAACAAATTTTAAGCTCTTTCATAATCACATGACTATAGATTTAGTATTAAATTTTTTTGATTATGGAGAACCTAGTTTCCATAAATTAGTATCAAATTTCAGAAATCAAATTTTTGAAGAAATATCAAAAAGTAATTTAGATGGATTAATTTTTACATATGTTTGGGCTTTTGATATTTCTAGCGATGCTGATTATATAAAAAAAATTACAGAAATATTCAAAAACCATGAAGTCTTTTATGTAGAATTAGAAGCAAATTTAGAAGAAAGATTAATAAGGAATAAATCTGAAAGTAGATTATTAGAAAAGCCTTCAAAAAAAGATATAGAAACTTCAGAAAAAATGCTTTTATTTCATGATAAAGAACATAAATTAAATTCTGATAAAAATTATTTTGATAATACAAAAAACTACTTAAGAATAAATAATACTAATTTATTGCCAGAACAAGTTGCCAAACAAATATATAAAAATTTTTTTATTTCTTCTTAACCTAGATTTAAAAGACTTTTTTGATAAAATGTGTTATAATAAAGTTAAACATATAATAAAATAATAAATTATGTTTAAAACAAATAGTTATATAAATACAATATTTTTTACTAAGGGAAACGATACCGATTCCTGAAGTAACCGACTCTGTCCAAATTTCTAATATAAATCACATTTTTAATTAAATTTTTATATATATTTTCATACTTATTTTTAGGAGTTTTATAACTTTATGAGTTGGTTTTATCTTGTTTTAGCAATTGTTTTAGAAGTAGCGAGTACTGTCGCCATGAAATATTCTGATGGTTTCAGAAATATTTTACCATCATTTCTTATGATGGCTTTTTCTCTTTCAAGTTTTTGTTTAGTGACTTTAGCTTTAAAAAGAATAGATGTTGGTACTGCATATGCTATTTGGTCTGGTGTAGGAACTTCCATGATAACAGTAATTGGATATTTTGCTTTTAAAGAGTCTTTAGATATTGTTAAAATGGGTTCTATTATTATGATTATAGTAGGTGTAGCTGGCTTAAATTTAACAGGTAGTGCACATAACTAAGTTGACTTAAAAGAGTTATTAAAACTTTAATTTAGTTGTTCTAATACTTCTTTTATATCACTTTTCATTATAGAAATTTCATTTATTTTCATTTTTAAAAGTTCTTTTTCTATATTTTCATTAAACCCTGTAATAAATACTTGGGTATTATTTTTATTTAATTTTTCTATAGCTTTTTCTAATTCATAAATAGCTGTTTCATCAATTACAGGTACACGTCTTAAGTTAAAAATAATATACTTAGGGTTTTTGTTTATTTCTCTTAAAGTTTTTTGGATTATATTTGATGATGCAAAGAAAAAAGCCCCTGATAACTCAAATATCATTATATCTTCCTTTAAATGAGGAAACTCTGTATCGAATAATTTTTCTGAAATATTTCTTTTATCCAAAACTTCTATATTAGACATTTTTGATATTTTCCTTACAAATAAGAAAAATGATAAAAATACTCCAACTTGTATTGCTATTACTAAATCAAAGATAACAGTTAAAAAGAAAACCGTTAATAAAACACTTCTATCATATTTATTACTATTAAAAATACTTATAAAAGAGTCTATTTCACTCATATTATAAGCAATAACAACTAATACTCCTGCTAAACAAGAAAGCGGTATCATTTTAGCTACAGGTGATGCAACTAACATTATTAATAATAAGGTTATAGCATGTGTCATTCCTGCTATAGGAGTTCGACCTCCATTTTTTACGTTTGTTGCAGTTCTAGCTATAGCTCCTGTTGCTGGAATACCACCAAATATTGATGAGCACATATTAGCTAAACCTTGTGCTATTAATTCTATATTTGGTCTATGTCTTCCACCTATCATACTATCAGCTACTGAAGCTGATAATAAAGATTCTATTCCTCCTAACAAAGCAATAGTAAAAGCAGGTGCTATACTATGTTTTATTATTTCCCAATCTAGGTGAGGTATTTTAGGATAAGGAATATTACTAGGAATTTCTCCAAATTTAGTTTGAATTGTTTCTACTGGTAAATCAAAAAAATATGCTATAAAAGTACATAAAATTATTGAGATTAAAGGACTTGGTATAGAAACTAAAAATTTTATAAAGCTTATTTTTTTTACAATTTTAGGATAATATAAAATAGTTAATACAGATAATATACTAATAAATAAAGCATAATAGTTTAAGGTATTTATTTTTTCAAAATAAACCAGCCATTTTTCTAAAAACTCAGAAGGAACTTTTTCTATCTTTAGCCCAAAAAAATCTTTTATTTGGGTTGAAAATATAGTTAATGCAATTCCACTAGTAAAGCCAACTATTAATGAATGAGGAATGTATTTTAAAGAATTTCCTACTCGAAATATACCTAATAAAATAAGTATAAAACCAGCTATAAATGTTGCTATTATTAGACCTTCTACATTGTATTTTTGTATGATGCCATAAACAATAACTATAAAAGCTCCTGTTGGCCCACCAATTTGAACTCTGCTACCACCTAATGCTGAGATTATAAAACCTGTAAAAATAGCTGTTATTAATCCTTTTTCTGGAGATACTCCACTTGCAATAGCAAAAGCAATAGCTAGTGGTAGAGCTACAATACCAACTATTATTCCAGCTAAAATATCTTTTTTTATTTGTTTTAAAGATAGACCTTCTTTTATTAAAGTAAAAAGTTTTGGTGTGAACTCTTCTCTAATTCTGTCTTGAAACATTTTTTATGAATTAACAGTATCTTCTATCATATTATTTATAATAGCTAATTGATTTTTAGCTATTTCTAAAGCATCATCTAAAAGTTTAAATATATTTTTATCAGTTATAGAGTAAAAAACACTACTTCCTTGTTTTCTATATCTTACTAAGTTTTTATTTCTTAAAATAGCTAAGTGTTGAGAAATTACAGATTGCTCTTGTTTTACAATACTAGAAATTTCATTAACGCTTACTTCTCCATCTCTTAATGAATCTAAAATTGCTATCCTAACTGGATTTGATAGTACTTTGAAAAACTCTGCTTTAAAAACTCTTATTTTTTCCATTATTACCATATTTTAATATTATAATATACTAATGAATTATACATTGAGTTTTTGAAATTAGATATATTATTTTATTAAAATTGATATTAAAATATAATTATTTTTTATACTTATAAATACAATTTATATTTTTAACCTTATTTTTTTATATAATTTAAGTAGGTTTTAGATAAAAATATCATAACTATATTTTATCTAAAAAAATATAATTTTAGTTAATAATATAGATTATATGATGTTTATTTTTAATAAAAATACAAATTTAACTCTTATTACTTTTTTTATTTTAATTTTATCTTGTTCAAATGATTATTCTAAAAAAGTACAATTTCAAGAGGTAAAAGCTCCTAATTTAAATGATTATAATGACAAAAAAATAGAAAACCCTGAGAATAAAGATATAAAATCATCTCAAGAACCTATAAAATTAAAATCTCCAACTCCTATTGATGAAGTAGAACCAATTTCAGTATCACCAAAACAAAATTCTTATGATAATGAAAAAACTTCAGTTCCTATTAATCTTAAAGTCAATTCAATTTTACCAAAGCCAGAGCATATTGTTGTAGTTATTCTTGAAAATCATGCCTATGAACAAATAATAGATGATTCTGCTGCTCCTTATATAAATGAAATATCAAGATATGGTGCTGTATTTACAGAATCTTATGGGCTAACTCATCCAAGCCAACCTAACTATTTAATGTTATTTTCTGGATCAAATCATGGCATTTTTAATGATGAGTATCCTAAAAATATTCCATTTTCTACACCAAATTTAGCATCTTATTTAATAAAAAATAAAAATACTTTTATTGGTTATTCAGAAGATTTACCTTCTGTTGGTTTTACTGGAGCAAAATCAGGTCAATATGCTAGTAAACATAGCCCATGGGTTTATTGGCAAGGTGAAGGAGAAAATAGATTGTCATCAGAAGTTAATAGACCTTTTAGTGATTTCCCTTCTGATTTTACAAAATTACCTGATGTTGCATTTGTTATACCAAATTTAGATAATGATATGCATAATGGCATTTTTAATGGAATTATAAAAACTGGTGATAAATGGTTAAGAAATAATTTAGATTCTTATATCAAATGGGCTAAAAATAATAATAGCTTATTTATCTTAACTTTTGATGAAGATAATTATTTACATAAAAATAATATTGCTACTGTTTTTATTGGAGAGAGTGTAAAAGCTGGTAGATATGATAATAAAATAAATCATTATAATCTTTTAAGGACTATAGAAGATATTTATCAATTACCTTATGCTGGGGAAAGTGCTAACTCTAATCCTATAACTAATTGTTGGAATTTATAATAGTAATAAAATTTTATATAAAACAATTTAAAACTAAGGTAATATTTATTTAGTTGGGAATTAAAAATTTAAAAATTTATATGTCACAAAAAAATAAAAATAAAGTTTTTTATGATACTTCTATATCTAATGAAGTAAATGAAATTATAGAACTTTTAGAACAAGAAATAAAAGAAGATTCACTTATTAGTAAGAATTCTTCTGAAATAGAAAAAATTATGAAATATGCTGAAAAGTCTGGTAAATCAACTGTTTTTTTGCAAGATAGACAATTTTTATATGTTTTACCTAAACATTTAAATTTAGAATATAAATTAAGTACTTTACATTAAAAATTATGGAAAAATATGTTTGTCCGATTTGTAATAAGGAAGTAGATGATAGAATAATTCCTTATCATAAAAGAGTTGAAAATCATATACTAAATGTTATTAAAAAAAATATTCCAAGATGGAATGATAATGACGATATAAATGCAAAAGCAGTAGATTATTATAGAATATTAATTCAAAATAAATCAATTTAGTTATTATGGAAAAAATAAAAATAGAGATAGATAGTCTTTTTAAATCATATTTACAAGAATACTTTAAAATATTAGTTAAATATCAATATAGAAAAATAGAAGGTAATGGAGAAGAATTAAGATTAAATCTTTTAAGTAAACTAAAAGAAAATAATTTATTTAATACTTTAATAGATTTAGCTTCTGTTGTTTTATATTATGGTAGTAAACTAACTACAAAAGAATTAATTAACTTAAAATACGAAGACATAATTTTACATGAAAAACAAAAAATTAGAATAAAATATCAAGATATGGAACTTTTATTTGATGAAGAATGTTCTGCATGGATAGAAGAGATTTTAAAACTAAAAAAAGACCTTTCTGGTAGTATTCTTTTATTTGATAGTTATACTATAAATCAAGAAAAAATGACTGCTTTGATAAAAAAATATCCAAATGAAGAAATTTTAGAAGTTTTATCTCATTGTTTTCCAATTTATTTAGAATCTGATTATGAAGTTATTCCAACACCTTTAAGATTAAGTACAGATATGAAATATACAGGTAAAGGCGTAACAATAGCTTTTATAGATTCAGGTTTTTATCCTCATCCTGATATTACAAAACCAGTTAATAGAGTTCTTAAATATGTTAATATTGCTGAACCAGAAAAAGATGACTTTGCTATAAGTCAAAATGAAAGCTGGCATGGTATGCAAACTTCATTAAGTGCTTGTGGTAATGGTTTTTTATCAGGTGGTTTATATAGAGGTATTGCTTCAGAAGCCAATTTGGTACTTCTAAAAGTTACTGGAAAAGAAGGCATAGAATCTGAAGATATTATAAAAGCTATAAAATGGTGTATAGAACATAAAGAAGAATATAATATTAGAATTATAAATATCTCTTTAAGTGAAAATGAACCTAGTTCTTTTTTAGTTAATATGGTAGATCAAACTGCTGAAGCTGCTGTTCAAGCTGGAATTGTAGTAATGGTTGCTGTTGGAAATGATGGAGATTCTTATAATATTATTGCTCCACCTGCTAGTGCTCCATCAGTAATTACTGTAGGTGGTTTAGACGATAGAAACGATCTAGATGTAACTACTTATACTATGTATAGATCTAGTTATGGAAAAACATTAGACGGTTTAATGAAACCAGAAATTATTGCACCAGGAATTTGGGTTGCAGCTCCAATTTTACCTGATACAGAATTTTTTGAAGAAACTGAAATTCTAAATTATTTAAATGAAGAAAAAGATGAAAAACTATTTTTTGAAACATTAAAAAAGAATCTCACTAAACTTAAATTTGATGAAACTATGTTAGTTCGTGGTATATTCGAAGTAAAAGAGTTTATTGCTAGAAAAATAAAAGCTAATAAAATAGTTGGTAAGTATTATCAACATGTAGATGGAACCTCTTTTTCTTCTCCTATTGTTGCTTCAGTAGTTGCTCAAATGATTGAAGCAAATCCAAATCTTAATCCAAGAAGAATAAAACAAATTTTAACTCAAACAACAGATCAACTTTGGAATATACCAAAAGAAAAACAAGGCTATGGTTTAATTCATGCTAGAAAAGCTGTTAAAGAGGCTTTAAACGATATTCATAGAATAGGTTACAATCGTCCTGTTTCTCCTTATGTAAGAAAAAATAAAGTTACTTTTTATTATGTAGATCCTAATGCTAAATCTGTTGCTGTAGCAGGTTCTTTCAATAATTGGAACAAAAATTCAGATTTATTAGTTAAAGAAGGAAAAAGTCTTTGGAAACTAGAAAAAGAAATAAATAAAATAGGTAGTTATCGTTATAAATTTGTTATAGATGGAAATATTTGGACTTATGATAAAGAAAATGATAATAAAGAATATGATGGTTTTAACGGTTACAACAATATTTTGAATATTTTTGTATAATAAAAAGACTCTGATTTTTATAAATCAGAGAACTCTATTATTTATTAATTACAAGCATCTAAAACTTTGGCTATATCTATTTTTTTCATTTTAAAAATTTGACTCATAGCTTTTTCTGATTTAGATGGATCTTTTAAAACTTCTATTACTGGAGAGGGTACAACTTGCCAAGATAAACCATATTTATCTTTTAACCAGCCACAATTTGATTCCATTCCACCATCTGTTAATTTTTCCCAATAATAATCAACTTCTTCTTGATTTTCACAACTTATCATTAAAGAAATCGCTTCTGTAAACTTAAACATAGGCCCTCCATTTAAGCCTAAAAACTTTTGCCCATTTAGTTCAAATTCAACTGTTAAAGTAGAACCTTCTTCCTTACCATGAAACTCAAAACCTTCTTTAGTATATTTACCTATTGGTGATAGAATTTTTGAATCCTTAAATATTGAGGTATAAAATAAAGCAGCTTCTTCTGCTTGATTATCAAACCAAAGACAATTTGTAATTTTTTGCATATAATTTACTCCTTATTTTAATGGCACTAAACATTTTACTTTTTCACGACTTAAGTAAATTTCCAAACAATAACCATCATTAGCTATATCAGGATTTTTAAGTAATTTATGAAATGCATCTCCTATAATATTAGGATTAGACATATAATTATCTAAAATACAACTTATATATTCACCTTTTTTTATACTAAAGCTTTGTAAACCAAGTTCTTTACCTTCATTTTCATATAATTCAGTAGTACAAGCTTTATAAATTATATTTCCATTTTTATCTGGAAAAGAAACTCCATAATGAGATCTTTTTTCTACATTAGGCACTGTAGAATGTAATTTTTGAAAAGAATCTAAAACCCCATCAGGAAAAGATTCTGCTTCTATATAAATTACGTTTATTTCATTTTCTAAAATTGTTTTTTCTATATTCATTTTTATTTCCTTTAATTTTATTTTTATTATAGAATACCTCAGAGCTCTGCTCTGGGGTTTCAGGGGGTACGGGGGCAGAGCCCCCGATCCCTTCCTCCTAAGGGGTATCAACCACGCAGGAGGTCTTAAATTCATTATGTATCAATTAAATTTATCCATTTAATAATTATTTGTTTTAAAAAAGCTTTTTTAGCTCTAAAATCAGTTATATCTTTAAATATTATTATTTTTCTTGAATCTTTAAAATTACCTTGTAATAATCCAGATGTATCATTAATAATATTTCCAGTTGGTAAAACTAACATAACTTCTTTACGTATATTAAATACAATAAGATCCCTTTTATATTCTTTTGGGTTAAATTCCCTTATAAAACCTTTATAAAAGAAACTAGGTGAATTCCATTTTATATATTCATCAATTTCATTAGATGATTCTAAAATAGTTTCTCTTATTTCTTGTAATAAATCTTTTATCTCAGGTTTACTATTTTCAATATAGTTATTAACTCCTAAAGAATTATTTTTATAATTACTTTTACTCATTATAATAATTTAGTTTTGTTTATTTAATTTATGGTAACTTTTATAAGAAACTGTAAGTATTATCAAAAAAAATAGGGGAAATATTGTTTGTCCATTAAATCCATCTACCATGAAATGTGATACTGCTGCTGATATAAATACAAATGTAAAACCTGCGTAAGCCCATTCTTTAAAAGGTTGTTTTATAAAAGGAGCAATCAAAACAATAGCTCCTGCTACTTTAAATACTCCTAATAAAACTCTGAAGTAATCTGGGTAACCTAGATGTTTTATACCTTCTATAGCTATTTCAGTATTAGAAGTTAAAGCGACTAATACTCCTTCAAATAGAAATAATAACCATGTTGTTAACCAATATAATATTTTTGTTTTATTCATATTTTTAGTCCTTTCTTTTTATAGTTTTAAAATTAATAATTTCTTCAAGTTCCCCTCTCTAATGACTTAGAGAGGGGAAGCGTAAGCAGGGGTGAGTTAAGATTTACTTTTTATTCCAAAAATTAACCATCCATTGAACTCCAAACTTATCTGTTAAAGTACCAAAATAAGCTCCCCAAAAAGAGTCTTCTAATGGCATTCCAACATTTCCACCTTCTGATAGAGCCTTAAAAAAATTATTTGCATCTTCTTTAGTTTCTGGTTCTAATTGAATACTGAAATTATTTCCAGACTTTAATTTACCACCAAAACCTTCAATAGCATCTGTTCCCATTAAAATAGTATTTCCTATTGGAAGATTTATATGCATTATTTTATTTTCAACTTCTTTTGGAATAGGATTTTCCCCTTGAGGCATATCCTTAAACCTCATTATCATTCCAAATTCTCCCCCAAAAACAGATCTGTAAAAATTGAATGCTTCTTCTGTGTTTCCTTCAAAATTTAGATAAATGTTGATTTTCATAATTTGTTAACCCTTTTTTTATAATAATTTGTTAGCCAATTATTTCTTTAGCCTTAGTAAAAATACCCTATAAAGTCTAAAAATACTTAGTTATATTACATATAACTATTTCATTTTTTTAGTTCTTACTTTTTACTTAAATTTAATTGACATTCTAATTGTAATATAATTATAATTTATTTAGGAGGGGCAAATACGACAAATTAAAAGGGTTATTACGACAATTTGCCATTTTTTCATGAAACATATATCAATACTAGCTCTTAATGATTCTATTTTAGGTAGTGTAGTTGGTCCACATAAAGTTTTTACTGAAATAAATAATATTTTAGTTAGTATGGGAAGCAACCCTATTTTTGATGTTAAAATAGTTGGTTTGGATAAAAAAGTAAATTTAGATAATGATTTATTTACTATAAATACTCATTTACTTTTGGATGAAGTAAAAAAAACAGATTTAATAATAATTCCTGCTATGTATGGTGATTTAAAAAATGCTATTGAACTTAATAAAAAATTTATTCCTTGGATAATTGAAAAATATAAAAATGGTACTGAAGTTGCTAGTTTTTGTGTAGGTGCTTTTTTATTAGCTTCAACTGGTTTATTAGATGGTAAAACTTGTTCTACTCATTGGGTTGCAGAAAACGAATTTAAAAAAATGTTTCCTAAAGTAAAATTAGTAACCAATAAAATTATTACAGATGAAAATGGTATTTATTCTAGTGGAGGAGCATTTTCTTTTTTAAATTTACTTATTTATTTAGTAGAAAAATATGCTGGTAAGGAAATTGCTATTTTAGCTTCAAAAATTTTTCAAATAGAAATAGAAAGAATGGATCAATCTCCTTTTATGATTTTTAATGGACAAAAAGAACATGAAGATAATACTATTAAGCAAATACAAGATTTTATAGAAAAAAATTATAATGAAAAATTTTCAGTAGATGATTTAGCTAGTAAATATGCTTTAAGTCGAAGAAGTTTAGAAAGAAGATTTAAAAAAGCAACTTCTAATTCAATTATAGAATACATACAAAGAGTAAAAATAGAATCTGCTAAAATGATATTGGAATCTTCAAAAGATAATGTTAATGAAATAATGTATAAAACAGGATATTCTGATATAAAATCTTTTAGAAATATTTTTAAAAAAATAACAGGCTTATCTCCATTACAATACAGAAATAAATATACTAGAATTTCTTAGTTAAATTTTTTTATGTAAGTATCTTTTGTTTTTTTGTAAGCATTTTTGTAAGCGATTAATTTTATACTTAAATTATAAGTATATGAATGTAGGAGGAAAACTCCATTTATGATAAGAGAAGTAATATCAAAAAACATAAAATCTTCTAGAGAAATTTATTTTTATATAAATAAGATAAAGCAAAAAAGTGTATAATTATTTATATAAAAATAGGTAAACAAAAAATGAAAAAAAATATTACTTCTTTTATATCTTTTATCTTTATTTTTTCATGTTCTAATAATTTAAATTCAAATTTAACTAAAACAAGTGAATTAAAACAAACTAATAATAAAATATTAGCTAATTTTGATTTAAAAAATATAGAATTTAATGATATTGAAAAAATAAAAATTGATAATGTAAATATTAATAATAATGAGCTTATTAATAATCAAGAAAAAGGGGTAATAATTCCTTTTATTGGACAAGGTAAGCATAATTTACAAATTACACATAAAAAATATGGTGAATTTTCTGTTCCTGTTGAGATAAAAGATGGTATTGATAATAATTTTCAAATAAATCCTAAAATAGTAAATGATAAAGTTCAATCTTGGGAAGTGATTATTTATGATAATAAATTACCTGTTAATATAAATAGAGAATTAGCTAGTTCCGAAACTTTAGATTATCCTTTCCCAGAAAATATAGTTGTTAGAATTCCTAATGATAATATAAAATTGTCTTCTTATAAAATACTTGGAGTTACAAATGGTTTAGGGCTATTTTTCCCTATTTCTAAGTATTTAGTAAGAGATAATAATTTGATTCTTGATATGAAAACTTTTGGAAGAGAAAATTTTTTAGATTTATATTTAATAGATGATACAGGAAAAGGAATTTTATTTAATATAGTTTCTAATAATCCTTTAAGTTTTAGAGAGCCTAACATAAATAACCAGCTTCCTAATAATCAGAATATGAACCAAAATCGACCAATGAATAACCAATTTCCTAATAATCAGAATATGAACCAAAATCAACCAATAAATAACCAGTTTCCTAATAATCAAAATATGAATCAAAATCAACCAATGAATAACCAGTTCCCTAATAATCAGAATATGAACCAAAATCAACCAATAAATAACCAGTTTCCTAATAATCAGAATATGAATCAAAATCGACCAATAAATAACCAGTTTCCTAATAATCAGAATATGAACCAAAATCAACCAATGAATAATCAATTTCCTAATAATCAGAATATGAATCAAAATCAACCAATGAATAATCAATTTCCTAATAATCAAAATATGAATCAAAATCAACCAATGAATAACCAGTTTCCTAATAATCAGAATATGAACCAAAATCAACCAATGAATAACCAGTTTCCTAATAATCAAAATATGAATCAAATTATTAAACCAAATGGACTTTTAATGGCTGAAGAAGGAAAACAAAAAGTAATATACCCACATCCTAAAATGCTAAGGTTTTATTTAAAAGAAAATTTTGAATTAAAAAAAGAGGCACTAGAAAAATTTACTAATTATAAAGAACTTTTGATTAATGTGAATCAAATACCTAAGATTAATAGAAGAAATTTGTTAGAATTACCTAATGATTCAAATAGTGCAAAAAGTTATGTAATGATAGATGATAAAGGTGAAATTATTGATTTTGTACCAGAAAAAGATTTAAAAAAGGGTTCTGATACTATTATTAATTGAGAATTATTATGAAATTTATTAAAAAATTAACTTTATTATTACTAGTTTTTATTATAGGTTGTCAAAACCAAAATAATAATTCATCTAAAAATAAAGATTTATTAGATTCAAAAGTTGTAGTTAAAAATATTAATTACAATAATATTTCTTTTGAAGATTTACCAGAAGAAACCAATGAAAATAAATTAGTAGAAGAAAAAATAGAAATATCTGATTATATAAAGAAAAATAATATTTTTAGTAATATACCTTATAAAATTCCTGACAAATATTTGGTTAAATTTTCTGGAGATGGATCTCCTGTTTTTTTATCTGGAGATGGATCTCCAGTGTTTTTTACTAAAGCTAATAATTCAATTGAAAATGGCATAATTTGGTCTAGAGCTGAAAATAAATTACTTTTAGATTATTTACACATTTTAAATAAAATAGAATTAAATGGTGAAAAAGTTAGTTTTGGTAAATATTCTCAAGTTATAGAGCATGATTTTAGTGTAGATAATAATGGTACTAAATTTTCTAAAAAGTTAAACCTCGTAAAATCTATGGGTTTTAGTATAGCTAAAGTTGATAATGCCTTTAAAATGAGAAGTGTAACTCCTATAGTATTTAGAAAAATAAATAATATAGATATATCATATCAAATAAGAAGTGTAACTTTAGTTAATGAAAAAAATAAGGTTATAATTCATGATTATAAAAAATTAATCCCTTTACCTGGTATTTCTTTTAAAAAACATTTAAATTCAAATAAATTTACTTTATACGTAGAACTAGCTTTTAATGATTCAAAAAAACTTTCAAATAAAGATATTGATATTATAGCTAGTATAGAGGGTAAACAAGTTTTATTAAAAAGAAATTTTGATGGCTTATATACTACAGAAATAACTCAAGATACTAATATTTCATCAAAAGGATTAGTAATAGAAGCCATTGATAAAAACTCTTTAACCTCTGATGGAGAGTATAATGGTGTAACTTGGATTTTACCTATAACAGAATAATATTAATTTTTTATTATTTAAATTTTACAAGCATATAAATTTGTTTTAAAATACCATAAATAAATATATTTTTGGTATATGGGATTTTATAAATATGTCTAATCATTTACCTTTAACACATTTTTCCGAAGAGGAAATAATGTTTCGTGATACTGTAAAAAGCTTTGCAGAAGAAAATATAAAACCTTTAGTAAAAAAAATGGATGAAGAATCTCATTTTGATAAAGATTTAGTAAAAAAATTCTTTGATTTGGGAATAATGGGTATAGAAATTCCTGAAGAGTATGGTGGAGCAGGTAGTTCATTCTTTAATTCTATTTTATTAATTGAAGAGTTTGGTAAAGTAGATGCTTCTGCTTCTGTTTTAGTTGATGTTCAAAACACTTTAGTTAATAATGCTTTTGTAAGATGGGGTAGTAAAGCAGTTAAAGAAAAATATTTACCTCAATTAGCAAGTAAATTTGTAGGTTCTTATGCTTTATCAGAAGCTGGTTCTGGAAGTGATGCATTTGCTTTAGATACTAAGGCAGAAGATAAAGGAGAGCATTATGTATTAAATGGTAGAAAACTTTGGATAACCAATGGAAATGAATCCGATATTTTTATTGTTTTTGCAAATGTAAATAGAGAGCTTGGTTATAAAGGTATTACTGCTTTTGTAGTAGAAAGATGTTTTAAAGGCTTTTCTGTTGGTAAAAAAGAAGATAAATTAGGTATAAGAGCTAGTAGTACTTGTGAACTTATTCTTGATGATTGTATTGTGCCAAAAGAAAATGTTTTAGGAGAAGTTGGTAAAGGCTATAAAGTTGCTATTGAAACTTTAAATGAAGGTAGAATTGGAATCGGAGCTCAAATGATAGGTGTAGCACAAGGAGCTTTAGATCATGCTATAAAATATTCTAAAGAAAGAGTACAATTTGGTAAATCTATTTCTAGTTTTCAAGCTATACAATTTCAATTAGCTGAATTAGCAGTAGAAACTGAAGCTGCAAGACTTATGGTTTATAATGCAGCAAGATTAAAAGATGCTAAACAAGATTATATAAAAGAAGCTGCTATGGCAAAATATTTTGCTTCTCATGTTGCAGAAAAAGTTGCTTCTCAATGTATAGAAGTTTTTGGTGGATATGGATTTACAAAAGATTATCCAGCAGAAAAATATTTTAGAGATTCTAAAATAGGTAAAATATATGAAGGTACTTCATTTATGCAATTACAAACTATTGCTAAAATAATTTTAGGTTAATTTTTAACTCTATTTTTAAATTTAGATAAAGTGTCCAAAAAGAAGATAAGGCATTGCTTTATCATTATGAAAATAATGAACTTTACTCCAATATTTTTCGTAAAAATAAACTTTTTGGACATTCTTATATAAAAAAACAAACTTTGATAAAATAATATTCAAAAATAAAAAAAACTATTGACTATAACGTTACGTAATGAATTATTCTAATTATATGGAGGTAATTATGCCATATAAAATAAAAGAAGTAGCTGATATTTCTGGAGTAACCGTACGTACACTTCAGCATTATGATAATATAGGGCTTTTAAAACCTAATTTTTTATCAGAAAAAGGTTATAGATTATATAACCAAGAAAGTATTGAAAAGTTGCAACAAATACTTTTTTTCAAAGAATTAGATTTTTCTTTAGATGAAATTAAGAGTATTCTTAATAATCCTAATTTTGATAAAAAAAAAGCTTTAGAATCTCATAAAGAACTACTTCTTAAAAAAAGAAAACGCCTTGATAAAATAATTAAGAGCGTAGAAGAAACTATATATTCAATTAACGGAGGTCATAAAATGACAAATAAAGATGTATTTAAAGCTTTTCAAATGAAAGAAATTGTAGAACATAAAGAAAAATATGCTGAAGAAGTGAAACAAAAATGGGGTCATACAGATGCATATAAAGAGAGTGAAAAAAAAGTATCAAAATATACTAAAGAAGATTGGGAAAGAATTAATAATAAAAATGCTGAAGTTTATAAAATAATTATTGATAATATGTATAAAGGATCATCAAATCCAATAATACAAGAAGCAATAGGAGCATTAAGGCAAAATATTACAGATAATTTTTATAACTGTACTAAAGAAATTTTTGCTGGTCTTGGTGAAATGTATGTTGATGATGAAAGGTTTAGAGCTTTTTATGAAAATATAGCACCTAATAAAAATTTAGCCGAGTTTTTAAGAGATGCTATTAGAATCTATACAAAATAAAATCTTTTTATTAGATTAATTTTAATCTTATAGAATTCCTCGAAGCTCTGCTTCGGGGTAATGGGGGGATTCGGGGGCACAGCCCCCGTCCCCAGCCTCCTTCGGGGTTCAATACCCCGAAGGAGGTCTTAATTTTGATCTTAGTGTAATTTTCTGAAAATTAATTTTTAGGAATTACACTATTTTATTTATTTTCTCTTAACCTTGCTATAACTCTTTCAGGAGTAAATACAGCAGGTATTTTAGAACCTCTAGCTTCAAAAGAATCAAGTATTTTAGGTCTTATTTTAGAACAATTAAAACCACCTATAAGATTACCTCTTTCATCAACACCTTTTACATCATAACTAAAAATCTCTTGCGTAGAAATAATATCGCCTTCCATACCTGTTATTTCAACGATTTTAGTAATTTTTCTACTGCCATCTTTCATTCTATTTTGCTGAACTACAATATTTATAGCAGATGCTATTTGCTCTCTAATAGCTCTTACAGGTATTTCTACCCCAGCCATTAAAACCATTGTTTCTATTCTTGATAAAGCATCTCTAGGTGTATTTGCGTGACCTGTAGCTAAAGAACCATCATGACCTGTATTCATTGCTTGAAGCATATCCAAAGCTTCTCCACCCCTAATCTCACCTATTACTATACGATCTGGACGCATCCTCAAAGAGTTTTTAACTAAATCTCTTATAGTTACAGCCCCTTTTCCTTCTATATTAGCTGGTTTAGATTCTAATCTAACTACATGGTCTTGGTTTAATCTTAGCTCGGCAGCATCTTCTATAGTAACAATCCTTTCATCATTAGGTATAAATGAAGATAAAATGTTTAAAAGTGTGGTTTTACCAGAGCCAGTACCTCCAGATATAAAAATGTTTAGTTTAGCATTTACACAGGCTGCTAAAAACTCGGCCATATCTTGGCTTATAGTATTGAATTTTATAAAATCATCCATTAATAATCTTCTGGATGGAAACTTTCTTATTGTAATACTTGGTCCATCTATAGCAAGTGGAGGAATAATTATATTTACCCTAGATCCATCATGTAAACGAGCATCTACATAAGGTGAACTTTCATCTATTCTTCTACCTATAGGGTTTACAATTCTATCTATTACCACTCTTAACTGCTTTTCATCTGTAAAAGTTTTATTTAATAATTTTATTTTACCTTCTTGCTCTACATAAATTTTATTTATGCCATTAACCATAATCTCTGTTATAGTTGGATCAAATAAAAGATCTTCCATAGGCCCCAAGCCCAAAGCTTCATTGGCTAATTCTCTTATAAGATCTGCACGATCTGTTCTACTTCTAAACATAAAACCTTGAGAATCAAAAATACTACCTATTTTTTCTATTATTTGTTCTTTTAATTCTTCTTTCTTTTTAGGATCTGTAAGATCTATATGAGTTAATTTATCTAACCTCATTTCACTTACTAATAATCTATGAGTTACTTGTTTTATTTGTTTATAAGTTTCTTTATCTAATCCATATAAATTATTAGATGCAGTTGATTTTTTATGTATAACAGGGGCATGATGTTCAAAATGATTTGATGGTAATGATACCAAAGAAGTTGTTGTACTACCAGAATCTGAAGACCCAAATCTTTTTGATATTTCCATTGCAGATTTTATAGCAGAAGTTAAATCTGTTGGTTTTACTTGAAGTAATCTTTTACCCAACTCATACATTGCATAGGTTATTTCTAAATTAGCAGGATTTTGTAAAAGAGGTACCCCTGTATTAACAGATGTCATAATAGTTTGAATATCAAAAGGAACTTTGCAAAAAATCTTTTTTTCCATATAAGATTCTAATGTTTCTACATCTAATTCAGTTTTTGAAACACCCATCATATTTAAAACTACTTGAAATTTTGAAGCATCAAAACTTAAATCTTTCATTAAGTCTAAAAATTTTTGTGTATGTTCGAAAGTAATGATATCAGGTGTCATCACTAAACAAACAACAGAAGAAAAATCAAAAGCTGTTAAAAGTTCTTCAGAAATATAGGGTTGAGATAAATCTATTACTATATTTTCAAAAATACTTCCTGCTGTAGATAAAATTTCTATTACTTGATTAGAAGTTAAAGATTCAAGTTCTTCAGAGGTTTCTGCCGATAAAAGACTTACATTAGTTTTATTGTGTTTCATTATGTTATATAAAAAAGTTTCGTGAGTTACTTTTCCATGATTTAGTAATTCCTTTAAGTTTTTAGTTTTTGATATTTCTGGGTCAAAATTCATTAATACAGATTGGCATCCACCATGAATTACATCAAACTCTAACAAACAAACTGGTTTTTTTGTTTCATAAGCAATAGCCATAGCTGTATTACAAGCTAAAACACTACAGCCTACTCCACCTTTTGCACTTTGAAATGTTATTATTCTAGGGCTTAATCCCAAAATCAGCTACCTTTCTAAATTAATTTTATTTATTTTACCAAAACAACTTAATTATTGATAGTTTTGCATTGGTATAATTCATTATATCATAACAATAAATTATGATTTATATAGAAAAAATAGTATTTAATTTTTTACTCTTATTTTGACACTATGTATTTTTTTAGGAATAATAAATAAAATACTTCATTAGAATTAAATTTCTATTAGAATTAAATCATAAAAAATTAGGTTATAAAAATGACAGATTATCATAATTTAGGCTATAGAAAACTATTTAAAAGTAAAACAATTTTTAGCCAATTTTTAAAAACCTTTGTAAAATAAGAATTTGTAGAAAAAATAGATTTTAATGAATTAGAATACATAAATAGAACTTATATATCAAAAAATTACCAAAAAACAGAAAGTGATTTAATTTATAAAACAAAAATACAAGATAAAGAAGCATACTTATATGTTTTATATAATGGCGATAAAAAATGGACAGCTCCTGAAATGAAAATATATCAAATTTGATAAAAAATAATAAATTATTGGGAAAATATGGAATAAATTTTAGATATTTAAAAATAGCAGAAAATGAATATAAAAAAGAAGATTTAATAAAGATAAAAAATATAGTATCAAATCTTTTTATGGCAGAAGCACATTTTGATATAGATGAAATGATAGAAGAAATCTATAATTTGGCTGATTCTGAAACCGATAAAGAAGCATTGGATTTTTTTATGAATTGGTTCAAAAATAAGGCTATTTATGGTAAAATAGATTATGATTATGAGCGAATTGAAGAAGCTTATTTGAGTAAAATAGAGTGAAGCAAGTACTTTTAGAAGTAGTAAAAGAAAAACATGAGAAAATAAAGCTTGAAGGTGAATATATTGATCTTGAAAAAACAGCTATAAATATGATAAAAGAAGGGTTTTAAGATAAAATAATATCAAAAATAACAGGTTTAACTATAGAAAAAATTGAAGAACTAAGAAAAAATAGTTAGTATAAAAATAGTTGGAAAATCTAGGATATTCATTTACCCTAACTTTTATTTTTCTAAACTGATTGAAAAAGTTTTATTAAATCTCAACTCAAAAAATATCTACGATGCGACTAAAGTCTAAAAAAACATTCACCCACAATAAAATTAATCCTGCTAATCTTTTAATCTTGTAAATCCTGATTCAGACTTTATTCTTCGTATTCAAATCCATTAATAAATTCTGTAAAATTATCTGCTATTTTTATTATTTCATCATCTTCTAAAAAATTAGAAATAAAAATATGACCAAAATTATGTTCTTCTATTCCTATTGAAAATTCTGCTGAATCATTTGAAGCTATTATTATAGCTCCCATTTTTTTTAATGTATAAATTGTGTGATGAATATCATCATCATCAAAACATTCTGCACAATTTTCTAATCTTTGAACACTTAAAAATTCATCTATAAGAGTTTGTTCCCAAGTGTATGTTTTTGTATTGTAGAACATCCATTCTGTTGATTCTACACCATCATTTTCAAGTAAAAATTCAATATAATCTTGAGGAAGTTTAATATTATGTTTTTTTTGATAGTTTTCAATATCTTCCATTTTAGCAGGAGGGTTTGCTTCTTTCATTTTCAATTTCATAAAATATCCTTTATTTAAAACCTAATAATTTTTGCCATAAAAGCTTTGTAGTTTCTACATCTACATCTTTAAGTAATTCTTTTATTACTTTTGCACTTCCCCAATGAGAAACTAGAAGAAATAGATAATAAAGATTTTAACTTTAAAATACAAAAATCCTGCTAATCTTTTAATCCTGAAAATCCTGATTCAGACTTTATTCTCCATATTCAAAACCATTAATAAATTCTGTAAAACTATCTGCTACTTTTGCCATTTCATCATCAGAAATTAAGCAAGAGAAAAAAATATGACCAAAATTATGTTCTTCTATTCCTATACTTATTTCACAAGGGTTTTCCCTTCCTATTATAATAGCACCATTTTTTTTACATTCTCTTATAACAAAAGAAGCATTTTCATTGTAAAAAGCTTCAGCAAAACTTTCCAATTCTGCAACACTTAAAAATTCAGAAACCCACATTTTATCATAGTAAAGAGAATTATTTTTATGAAACATCCAAGATGTTGATTCTACACCATCATTCTCAAGAAGAAAATCAATATAATCTTGAGGAAGTTTAATATTATGTTTTTTTTGATAATTTTCAATATCTTCCATTTTAGCAGGTGGATTTGGTTTTCTAAATTCTAATTTCATTCTTTTGGTAAATTTTCTTCATATTCAAAACCATTAATAAAATCATCAAAACTATATCTAATTTCTTCTAGCTCTATATCTCCATCATACCAAACATTAAATACTGTACCTTCTCTATTACCCTTGAAGCATATAGAAATAAATTCATCTACTGATGTCATCCCTATAAGTAAATGACCTCTTTTAAATAATTCCATATCTAAATGATCTGCATCAGGTCTTTCTTTATAAACTTCTATAGAACTTCTTAAACAATCAAATGTATGATCTATTTTCCAAAGTTCATGCAACCATATTTTTTTTTTAATGTGTTTAGATTTTATATATGAAAATTTACTTATTTCTCCTCCATTGGATTCAAGTAAAAAATCTTTGTATTCTTTTGGAATAACAAGATTAAACTCTTTTTCGTACTCATTTAACTGGTCCAATTTTAATGGGGTGTTTTTTATTATTTTTAGTTTCATAATTTTGATATACCTTTTTAATCCGTAATTTAATGGTTTTTATATTTTGTATTATCAACGGAAATTTTACACAAGGAAAAAATTAGACTATAAAAATAAAATTTAAACTATGTAATTATAATATCTATTCTTCAAGTAATTGCACTATTTTTTGAATATCATTATGTACATCAGGCTCTGTTTGAATTAAATTTTTTACTTTCTCAAAAGCATGTAGTACAGTAGTATGATCTTTTCTTCCAAAAGCCGCACTTATTTTTTGTAAAGAATATTTAGTTCTATCTCTAGAAATATACATAGCTATATGTCTTGCCCAAGTAACTTCTTTAGTTTTATTATTACCTTTTATTTCATCAATTTCTAATTTAAAATAATCAGAAACCGCTTTTTGAATACCTTCTAAAGTAATTTCTCTAGGAGTTTCTCTACCTAAAATAGTTCTTGCTAAATTCAAGTTTACTGGCATATTAGTTAGTTCTGAATAAGCCATTACTCTTATAAAAGCACCTTCTAATTCTCTTACATTTTCTTTAAAAGTTCCTGCAATATAATATAAAATTTCATCATCTATATTAATTTTTTCCATTTCAGCTTTTTTCTTCAAAATAGCGATTCTTGTTTCCAAATCAGGAGGTTGAACATCTGCAATTAAGCCCATTTCAAATCTAGATCTTAGTCTTTCTTCTAAATTAGAAATATCTTTAGGCGGTCTATCAGAAGATAAAACTATTTGTTTCCCTTCTTCATAAAGAGAATTAAAAGTGTGGAAAAATTCTTCTTGAGTACTTTCCTTTTTACCAAAAAATTGAATATCATCAATTAATAACAAATCAATATTTCTGTATTTATTTTTAAAATCACTCATCTTTTGATCTTTTAAAGAGTGTATCAATTCATTAGTAAATTTTTCAGATGATACATAAGCTATTTTTACAGAAGGATTTTTAGTAAGCATATGATTACCAATAGCGTGCATTAAATGAGTTTTACCTAACCCTACCCCTCCATATATAAAAAGAGGATTATAAACACTTCCAGGTGAATCTGCTACTTTTTGGGCTGCTGCTGTAGAAAAGTTATTGTTATTACCAATAACATAACTTTCAAAAGTATAAGTAGGATTTAAGTTATTAAAACTAGAAATATTAGAACCTTTAGGAATTCCATTATTGTTATGATTATTATTCAAATCTATTTTTTTAGGTTCATCTTCTTTTTTTTCTATTACTTCAACTTCTTTTACTACAAAATTTATATCAAAATTTTCTTCAGTTGCTTCTTTTAAAGCTTCAATGAACTGTGGAATATATCTTTTTTCTATCCAATCTTTGGCAAATTTATTTGGAACAGCAATGCTTAAAGTATTTTTTTCTAAAGATAAAGGATAAGTTGGTTTAACATATCCATTAAAAGTAGGACCTTGGACTTTATGAGACAAGCTATCAAGAACCTTATCCCAATTAGATTTTACTTTATTATATTTTTCTTCACTCATAATATATAAATCGCTTAAAAAAAGCACAAAACTACTCAATCTCTACTAAAAATATTCAGCCCATTATTTACAATTTTTCTAACAATATCTAATAATAACAAATTAAAATAGTAAATGTTTATAATTTATGTTTCGAAGAAAAATAATTTATGCAAATTTCTTTATTTAATGAAGAAGAAATAAATTTAGCTATAGAGTTAAATGAAAAAGGAATTTTTTGGATTCCCAAATCTGGTGATTGGTTTGCTGATCTATCAAATTTAAGAGTTAATTATAGAGGTGAATATGAACAATCTATATCTTTATGTTTAGTTTTAGATCAAGATGGTAGGAGTTTTTCTTATTTAGAACTACTTATTGATGGCGAAGAAAATGGAAATAGAATGAAAAAATCTATGTCTTTATCTGCTGAAGATAAAATAAGTAAAATAGTTTTTTTACCTTCTATAAAAGATTGTATTAATCTTATAGATTCAGGTACTGATTATGAGTTTGAAAAATTAGAAAAAAATACTCCAGAGCTTTTTAAGGTTTATGCTAGAAAAAGCTTATCAGGTGAAATTCTTTCTTATAGTGGTGATACCGAATTAAATGCTTTTTATAGACTATTAATAGACATATATTAGCTTATCTTTAAAATTAATTTTATATAATAATTACTTTATAATTAATAAATCTAAAAATTCCTATTAGGAATATTAGTCTTAATGTAATAAAATTATTTGATACTTACAAAGTATACCTTCAAAGTATTCAATAAAATAAAAAATTATAAAAATTAAAAAGTGGTATAAAATGAAAAACACAGAAAAATCTAAAGTAAAACGAGCTCCTAAAAGAGGAATTTATGATAAAGAAAAAATTTTTGAAATTTTAGACAAAGAATTTTTATGTCATGTTGCTTTTATTCATCATGATTCTCCTGTTGTAATTCCTACTATGTATGGTAGAAAAGATGAAACTATATATATACATGGTTCATCGGTAAGTAGATTAATAACTGAATTAGAAAAAGGAGTTGATATTTGCGTTTCTGTTGCCAATATATCTGGTATTGTTTTGGCAAGATCTTTATTTCATCATTCTTTAAATTATGAATCTGCGGTTATTTTTGGAACAGGAACATTAGTTTCAGATGAAGAAAAAGAATCAGCTTTAAAAATAATTTCTGATCATATGCTAAAAGGTAGATGGGAAGAAGCAAGAAAACCTAATGAAAAAGAATTAAAAGCCACTAAAGTTATAAAAATAACTATAGACGAAGCTTCTGCCAAAGTAAGAACTGGTGATCCTGCTGACGATGATGAAGATTATGACTTAGATGTTTGGGCAGGTGTTTTACCTATAATTAAATCCTTTGGTAATCCTATTAATGATACTAAATTAAAAGAAGGCATAGATATTTCTGAAAGTATTAAAAGAGTTATAAAAAATTAATTTATGAATCAAATAAACTATAAAGATTTTAAAATAGAGTTAGTTGATAATTTAGATGCTGATAAAAAATTAAACCTTTTAAATAGTTACCAAAAAGTTTTTGGTGAAGTAAATATAGAAAAATTTAACTCAAAAATTAAATGTCATAATAATTTTCTTTTTATTTTAGTTTATGATAAAGAAAAAGTTATAGCTTTTAAAATAGGTTTTGCTCAAGATTCAGAGATTTTTTATTCTTGGATTGGTGGAGTTGAAGAAGAATATAGAAAAAATGGTTTAGCTTCAAAACTTATGGAATTACAACACCAATGGTGTCAAAATAATGGTTTTAGTATAATAGAAACTAGGACTATGGATAAGTTTTTTAATATGCTTTCTTTAAATCTAAAATATGGTTTTAAAATAATTGGTACTTTTATAGATTATAAAAAACAAACTAAAATTATTTTGAATAAATATCTTTAAAAAATATAAATCTGATTTGTACTTCCGCCAACATATACAGGTGTTTCTGTATATGTTTTTAAATCTGGTGCAAATTTAATCATAGACATTTCAGAGCCTGTATCATGAGTAACATATAGTGTTAAATTGTCAGCTAACATAGCCATATTACGAGATTCAGGTATATTTAATTTTATTTTTGGTAATGGATTTAATTGATCTCCATCTAATTTATAATGATAAATAACTCTATTAACATTCGCTAAAAGATGTTTCCCATCATTAGAAACAATTACACTATAAAGTAATCCACCATCTGTTTTTATAGGATCAAATTGTGTAACTTTACCTTGTTTCAAATTAACTGCATAAGGTATAAAACTATCTTGTAATTGATGCAAGATGTAAACATAATTTCCATGTGGTGCTGCAACAAAAATATTATTACCAAAAGGTATTTTATGTTCAATTGCTTTTCTTGCTGTTACCTGATTAGTTTTTACATTTATAGCTGTTTTTGATACATATTGATCATCAAATGAAATAATATGATAAGTATCTTTATCAAAACCAAAGGTTATTCTTCCAGGGCTTACATTTGCAATTGCTTTCCATTCATTTTTTATTAAATCATTAACATAAAAAACGCCTGTTCCAGATCTTTTACCATTTACATAAACATTGTTTTGATCAACTACAAAATCAGCTGGTTTAATACCTAATTGAGAAAAAAGTAAGATACGACTAACTTGTTTTGCTTTTATATCAATTTTAAATAAAGAATAATAGTCTGCTGCTTTTGAACTTACATAAACAAAATTATTATCAAATGCCATATCCTGAACAGAACCAGGTATTGGTAAAGAAGTTACTTCTTTTGTTTTTATATTAAAAACTTTTACTATCTCAGAATCTCCTCCTGTTGGTAAGCTAACACACATATAATCATTTGTGTTTTTAGTTGGAAGAGATTGAGCTTCTAAATTATCTTCTTCTATTAGCAAAGTATCATTGTTAATAGTATTAGTACATGATGCAGAAAATAAAATAGCAGCAGTTATAAATGTTGATAGTAATTTTTTCATTTTATTATTTTTTTAAACCAACTAAATCTAATTGTTCATATCTAGCTTGTATTTCTTTATATTCTTTTGCAAAACCACCTTGACTTACTAATCTTAAAATAGTTTGTGCTTCTAAAGCTGTTGTTGGATGAGATTCTAATAAATTCCATTTGGTTTTATATAAAAAAGTAGTAGCTTGAACTGTATTTCCATTTTTTATGGTTTGATATTTATAAATTCTTCCATCATCATTTAAAGCTACAGCTGATAATTCTCCAGTTGCTTGAGATAAAAATGGAGTACTATCTAATTTTATTAAAATATGAATATCATCTTGGTTAGTAATAATATCTGGAGTTTTTGAATTTATTACACTTTGATCAATTTTTAGATCTGGTAAATTATTTTGTTGGGTATTACAAGCACCTAAAACAGTGGTAAATAAAGATACTAAAAGTAATGAATAAAGTTTTTTCATAATCACCTCATAACTCTACAATAATATTATTTTAACATATCTCTACTAAAAAGTAACATAAAAGGATATAAAAAATTATAGATAAAATAAATAATTACTTGAGTTAAAATTAGTAAAAAATATTTTAGCCATAGTTTTATTAATAAAAACTATGGCTAATAAAAAAACTTTTTTATTTTTAAGCTTATTAACTATTTAGAAGAAAGCTGAAATTCCTGTTATATCTCTACCTACAGTTAAGATATGAATATCATGTGTACCTTCATAAGTAAATACAGATTCTATATTATTCATATGTCTCATAACTGGATATTCAGCAGCTACACCATTAGCACCTAAAATTTCTCTTGCTGTCATACAAACTTCTCTAGCCATTTTTACATTATTCATTTTTGCCAAAGAAACGTGTTGTGGTTTTAATTTACCTTCATCTTTTAATTTACCCAATCTAAAAGATAATAATTGAGCTTTTGTTATTTCATTTAACATCCATACTAATTTATCTTGTACCATTTGGAATGAAGCAATTGGTTTGTCAAATTGAATTCTGGTTTTAGAATACTCTAAAGCTGTTTCATAACAAGCCATAGCAGCTCCGATAACACCCCAAGTAATTCCGTATCTAGCTTGATTTAAGCACATTAAAGCATGTTTTATACCTTTTGAATTTGGTAACATATTTTCTACCGGAATTTTTACATCTTGAAGTATTAATTCTGAGGTTATAGAAGCTCTTAAAGAATGCTTATTTTTTATTTCTGGTGCAGAAAAACCTTCCGTTCCTTTTTCTACTAAAAATGCTGTTACAACATCATCTTCTGTTTTTGCCCAAACTACAGCAATATCAGCCACAGTACCGTTTGTAATCCACATTTTTGCACCATTAAGAATATAATGATCTCCTTTTTTTACTGCCCTAGTAATCATTCCAGAAGGATTAGAACCAAAATCAGGTTCAGTTAATCCAAAACAACCTATAGCTTTTCCACTTGCTAATTTAGGTAACCATTTTTCTTTTTGTTCTTCAGAGCCAAAAGTATAAATAGGATACATAACTAAAGAAGATTGAACAGATGCAAAACTTCTTAAGCCGCTATCACCTCTTTCAAGTTCTTGACATATTAAACCATAAGCCATGCTATTTAATCCTGAACAACCATAACCTTGTATAGTCGGTCCTAAAATTCCCATTCCGCCTAATTCTTGAATTAAGTGTGATGGAAATTTGCCTTCCATATAAGCTTCTTCTATAAGGGGTAAAAATTTATCTTCAACATAATCTCTTACTGTGTTTCTGATCATTTTTTCTTCATCAGTTAACCAGTCATCTAATAAGTAATAATCAACACCTTGAAATTTGCTAGCCATATATATATCCTTTTTTAATTTAATCTAAAATTAACTTTTTCTTAATGTAAATATTAGTGCATTAATCACTTTTCGTCAATAATTATGTTTAACTAAAATCTTTAAAAAAAAATTATTTCTGATATAATTCTATATTAAGCTTGTGTTTTTTTATTTAGTACTATGAAAAATTATAAAAAAAGAAAAAAAGGTAATGCACTCATAGAATTTGCAATGGTTTTTCCATTGTTAGCTGTTTTTACTATGGGTAGTATTTGGCTAAGTATAGCTTTTGCTCAAAAATCTATGATGAATGGTTTTGCTTTTTATGAAGCTCGAGCTGCAAGTGTAAGAAATGATGCTCAAAATATACATGAAGATGTTTTAGCAAGATACAAAAAAGATTCTAATGGAAAACAACCTTGGCTTGAAAAAGCTGAATCAAATATAAAAGTTTCGAATAATCAAATAGAAGTAGAAATAACTAAAGAGCCTTTAAGAATGGATATGTTATATAACTGTTTGGCCTTATTAGGTGGTAAAAAATCTGCCGATATAAAACAAATAAAATCTAATATGTATATCCCATACGAATATGTAAAACATAAAAATAGTCCTAGTGATCGCCCTCAAACTTATAATGTAGTTGATTATGAAGCCGAATATACTTTCGAATCTTACCTTAAAGATAAAATGTCTGTATTGCCACAAGGAATACAAAAATGGATTAATGAAACTATTTTTAATAAAATGGTTGACCCAAAATCTGATAATAATTTAGAAGATAATGATAATACATTAAGAAACAGAATATTAGGAACAGATCAAGTTTTTAATATGAAAAAATTAAAAACTCAATTAGAAGATAATTTTAATATTGAATATAAGGAAGTAACTTATGGTGGTGGTAATTCTGCAACAAATGAAAAACCTAAAGATATTTCATTTGATGATATAGGTCAAGATCCTCTTAAAATAGCACGTAGTATGAATTTTTTAGAAGCTACTGGTAATCATATTGCGGCCATAGAAACAGGTAAAATAGCTTTAATTGTTATAAAAGATAGCCTTCCAGCAGCTAAACCATTAGGAGCTGTTATGGATATTGTAGGACAAGCTGGTGAAACAGTAGCTCCTGTTTTAGATACTTTATCAGAAGATGTTTCTTTGCTTAATACCAAATTATATAGAGAAAGTGTTATTTCTAAATGATTTCTATTAACAAAAGACGAAAAAAACAAAAAGGTCAAAGTTTAATTTATGTAGCTTTACTAATTGTTGTCATAATTTCTGGTGTTTTTTTTATTTATGATATAGGTAATATTGTTAATAATAAAATAAAGCTTCAAAGTGGAACTGATTCAGCTGCTTTAGCTGCCTCTTCTTTAAAAATAAGTAAACACCATACAGATACCTTAGTAAGAGCGGCTATGTTTAATGAATCTGTTGCTGCACAAACAGAACAAAGAGCTGCACAAGCAAAATTAGTAGCTATTATAGCTGCAATAAATAAGAAAGTAACAGATGCCCCAGTTGTTACACCATCTCTACCACCTCCAGGCGGTAACATCGTAACCCCTCAACCTCAACCAACTCCCTTAATGCCTTCGGAGCAAGATAAAGGTGAAGCTGCAAAATATAGAAAAATGGTAAATACGGCTTATAGACATGTAGTTAAATTGCATAGAGAAACCAGAGCTTTACAGGCTTATTATGATTGGCTTTCAGGTTCTAATGCGAATGCCTCAGAAAAAGGTATTGGAAGAGTAGCAGTAACAGAAACTGCTAGAATTGGTTTTAGAGGAAATACATTAGGTTTATTTAATACTGTAGATAATTTGGGTATTTTAGATGATCCAGAAGATTTAATTGAAAATAAAAAGAAAGCTATTTTCCCACCACCAGGTGGAGTTCCTTATCAAGATGGAAGTACCTCTAAAAAAGGAGCTTTTGATAAAACCTTTGTAGAAGTAAATGCTTTTGGTAAAAGATCCGCTCAAGGCGTTTCTTTATTAAGATATGCAGATAAATACTTATTAAGAACAAGTTCTGCTGCAAAATTAGTTTCTTCTGAAGATTTAGGCCTTAAAAGAGCAAAATTAGGTGTTCTACCAACAGGTAATATTACTACACCTATAGATCTTGAGTTTTTATGGTACTCCCCAAGATTAATGGCTATAGAAAAAGGAACAGAAGGAAATTCTGTTCATTAATAATTAAGTAGGTATATAGTGAATATCAATAAAATAAAGTATAAAAGAAATAAAAAAGGACAAGCTTTAGTAGAAACTGCTATTGTAGTTCCTTTACTTACTTTTTTACTTGTAGGTATAGGATATTTTGGAAGCTTACTTACTATTCAACATAATCTTACTGCTGCTGCTAGATATGCTACTAGAATTGTAGCTATGGAAAGTACACAAAAAAACTTGGATAAAGAAGAAGGAACTTATTTTATAGAACTTGATGAAAAAACATTTAAAAATTATGCAGAAAAAACACTACAAGGCTTTGATACTTCGAGATTAAAAGTAGAACCCCTAGGAATAACTGAAATGGCAATGATAAGAGGTTCTGATTTAAAAGGAGAAATTTTACCAATTCCAGTTGCTAAAGGATATGCTTTTATCTACAAATATACAGGAACTGCAAAAGCTAATTCTAATAATGTAAAAGGAGATCCAGTAAAAAGCTTATTAAATATAAAAGTAGGTGTAGGAAATATCTTTTTTGCAGCTAAATACAGCTATAGATTAACAGAACTTAACTGGATGTCAAAATTTTTATTTCAAAGAGAAGGTATTACTATTAATGCTGTTTCTGTTATGCCAGCAGAACTACCACTAAGAGGTGGTTTAACTGAATTAGATGCTTATGGATTAATGAATATAAATAAAGGTATTTTTGATATTATAAGATTTGATGTTCACCCAGAAAGTGCAGCTGGTAAAAACCAATATGATGATTTAGTACCCCCACCAGATATTAGTAATTAATATGCCAAGATACGATTTTAATTGTAAAGATTGTAATAAAGATTTCTTTGTAACTCTTGGAATAAATGAATCAAGAGAAAATATTACTTGCTCTAATTGTAATAGTAAAAATACAAAAAGAATTTTTAATGCTATTGTTCTAAAAGGCTCTAAAGCTCAAGGGTTTATAGATGATAAACCAAAAGATAAACAACCTATTATTCAAAGACATGTTTGTAATCATTCTCATCATGGCTTTGGTGAACAATGCTCTCCTGAAACTGAATATATTTAATTATAAATATTTATCACTTAAAAATATGTATATAAAAAAAATATGATAAATTTATAATAAAAGGTAGTATTTTTATAGTTTATAGGGTAAAAGCTTATGCCTGATAATAGTAAAAAAATAGAAGAATTAATTAATGAACTTGAATATCACTCTTCAAGAAATATGGGACAAGTTGCTCTTTTTATAAATAAAGTTCCTGTTAAAATACAAAGAAGAGGTGTAGAAAATTACGTTATGTATTTTTTTGAAAATAATAAAGAGCTTTTAAACCTTGATATAAAACTTGCTACAAAATTTAAAAAAGTAAATAAAGAAGAATTAGTTTCTTATTTATCAGGAAATAATTAATAAAAAAAGTTTTAATTATTTCTATATTCTTATTATTAATATGGTAATATTTATATTCGTTTTGAATATAAATATTATTTTAAGTTTAAATAAATTTTTACATAATGGATTTTAATCAAAAACCCTATTTGCAAAAATATGAAATAGGTAAAAAAATATCTGAAGATCAAGTAAGCAGAATATATGTCGCTTTTGATAAAATTTCTGGTGAAAAATTTATTATAAGATTTTTTGATTTTGAAGAAGAACCAGAATTAGAAAGTGTTTTTCAAACTGATATTCTTTCAATGAGTATGATTACACACCCGAACTTACCTAAGTTTTTTAAATATTCAGACGAAAATTATAAATATTGTACAATAAGAAGTTTTTTAGAAGGTAATAGTGTATATGCAATATTAGCCAATAAAAAGTATGATATTCCTATTTCGTTTATTTTTAAAATATTTTCAGAAATATTTGAAACAGTTTCATTTTTACATGAAAATGGAATATTTCATGGTTTTTTGAATCCATCTAATATCATTATAGATAAAGGTAAAGTACAAGTAATTAATTATAAAAATTATCTTCTCCTAAAAAATCAATTTCCATCATTATATAATTTACCTTATTTTTCTCCAGAGCAAATAAATGGAGATGAAATTGATCAAAGATCAGATATTTATACCCTTGGTATTATTTTATATGAATTATTTACAGGTAAAAAACCATATAGTACAGATATAAGTTTAGGTTTTAAAGAAATAGAAAATAATATTTTAAAAGAAGAACCAACTATACCAAGCTTATATAATTTAGATATATCTTCTAAATTAGAAAATATAATACTTAAATGTATGGCAAAAAATAAAGAAAATAGATTTAATTCTATAAAAGAATTAGAAACAGAATTTAATGCTTGGTTTTCTTCTGAACATTCAAGTGATGCTATTGATGATAACCAAATTTTTAATATTTTTGAAAACCAAACAAAAGCTGAAAAAGCTGTAGATATAATAAATAATGAAATAGTTGTAAAACAAAAATTAAAAATAGAAGATGATATTAAATCTGATAAAAATTCTGAAATTAAAACTTTTTCATGGATAAAAGATGTTACAAATGATTTTCTTATAACTAATACAGAATCATTTGATGAAATAAGAACTAGATTTGATGAGGGTATAAGTGGCTTAGCTATAACAGATAACAGATACTATATGCCTTTATATAAAAGCTTACCTTTAATGTGTTTAGATTATGATAAATCTGATTTTTCTTATAAAGAAACATTAAAAAATATTATAGATTCATCAACTGAAACGGAACTTAGAAGCTGTTCTAAAAGAAATGAAGAAGTTGCTGTACTTATACATAATATTTTATCTCCACCAGATAATAAGTATATTTTTGATAATATAAAATCTTTCAAAGAGTTTTTTGAAAGTAAAGAGAGTTTTACAGGTTTTATTAGATTTACCTCAAACTTAAAAAAACTTAGAATATTAAACCTTGAAAAAGATATTTTAATGCACTCTTTAGCAGATTCTTTTATGAAAAATAAATATGAATATAAAAATATTTCAGATGAATATGCTCTTAAAGAGTTTATAGAATATGAAAACTTTAATGTTGTTTTATACGATATAGATTTCCAAAATTATATAGAAGAATATATAGAAAAAATGCCTAATGTTGTCTTTGTTGGAACTGGAAAGCGAATGGAAATATTAGAGAGTAAAGATAAGTATGAAAATAAATATAAAAATTTATTTTTTATTGAAAAAGAATGTAGTGTTGCTTATTTCGAAAATATAAAAGTTTATCTTGAAAAAATTGAATTGGCAGTTCAAAGTAAAGAATATATCTATTATTTTTGCTACTTAAATGGTAGTCGCAAGTTTGCTTTGCAAATATGTCCAGATACTGGTAAAACAAATGAAATAAAATTAGGTTCATTGTTACTTATTCATGCAAAAGAAATAATTTCTTATGAAGTTTCTATCAGAATTTCAGATTTTTGTGCTTCTAGTATATGGGAAAATACAGAAATAAATTTAAGATACAAAAGAAATAATGAGGCTATTTTAGAAAATATTTTAAATGGTTCTTTGCCTTTAACAGACCAAAATATTAATGATGTAAGAAAAAATTTAATAAGAGAAAATGAGCATAATTTAAATTTTTATTTTTCAGCTAATAAAAATATTTTAAATTCAACTTATTATAAATTTCCAGAGTGGGTTATAGATACTTTATTTTATGAATTAATAAAAATTACTAAGGATAAAGAACTAAAAGTTTTATTAAACAATATCGCTACAATTAGAAAAATAACTTTTTTTGAACAATTAGAAAAATATATTTTTGATATAGTTTTTAGAACAGGCATAGGTTCTTTATGTGTAGCTTATTTTGGTGCAGGAAATGACTTTGAATTAATAGATTTTGTAGAAAAAATAAAAGAAGAAAATAGTATATCATCAAAAAAAATAACTTCAGCTTTTTATATAGCAGTAGATGGTTATACTCAAGGATCTATTAATTTTTACAATGATTGTACCAAACAATCAAGTTCTTTTTTTGATAGAAGTGGAAAGTTAAAAGGTATTGTAAAAACTGACTCTGAAGAAAATAATTTTCAACTTATATTGTTAAATAAAAAAGATAATATATATACAATTGCAGAACCTAGATAATATAAAATTTAAAAGTTTTATATAAAAAGCTATAAAATATTTTAAATCTATGGCAGAATTAATAGCAAATATTTTATATTTAATGCTATTTTTTATTGAGCTTTTAATGAGGATTTATTTTGAATAATATAAAAAAAGCTATATTGATAACTTATATAGTTGCAATAATAATGTTTTTACTAGATCAAGGAACTAAACAATGGGTCATTAATACTATGCCTATTACAGTTGATACAACTTCTCAAACTTTTAGTTCTCACCCTTCATATAAATTTTTACCTTTTTTATGGTTTACCCATGTTGTTAATTTTGGTGCAGCTTGGAGTATTTTTTACGGTAAAAGATTTACATTGTTATTACTAGCAGGTTGTATTTCATTAGGGGTTATTTATTTTGAATTTACTTCAAGAAAATACAGAACTAAAACTTTATCTGCTGCTATAGGTTTTATTATGGCAGGTGCAGCAGGTAATATATTTGATCGTGCTAGAATGGGTTATGTAACTGATTTTTTTGATCTTAGATGGGCATGGGCAGATACAAATCCAATAACAATAATGGGGCATAAGTTTTTTGAATTTAAAGAAGGTTACAATATTTTTCCTATTTGGAATGTGGCGGATATGTCTATAGATGCAGGAATTGCTTTATTGATTATATATTTTTTCTTTCAAGAACATAAAATAAAAAAAGATTTAGATACTTCTTCTGAAAATACTACTGAACTAAATAAAGAATCTTCGACAACAGAAATGGTAACTAATGATAACCCTTAATTTTTAATATGATAAAAGAATTATCTTTTAAATCAACTTCAGATATTAGTGATAATATTTGTGATTTTTTATTATCCATAGGTAGTTCAGGAACTGTTTTGGATAAAGATGAAAATGATGAAGTTGTTTCTTTTAATTTAACCATAAAAGCTTATTTTGATTATGATATTGATAGCAATTTTATAAAAAATCAAATAATATCTTACTTTAATAATCTAGAAAAATTAGGTTTTAATATTATATCAAAAGAAATTATTATAAATGATATTAATAATGAAGGTTGGGAAAATAGTTATCAAGAATATTTTCAGCCTTTTGAAGTTGGTAAAAATTTAGTAATAAAACCTATTTGGCATGAATATAAAAATGATAATAAAGTTATCATAGATTTTGATCCTAGTAGCTTTTTTGGTGTAACTCCACACCCTTCTACTAGATTATGTTTAGAAGAACTGGAGTATTTATTTTATGATTATAACAAAAAAGGTCTAGATGGTAAAAAAAATATTAATTTTTTAGATCTAGGAGTTGGTTCAGGCATTTTATCTTTAGTTGTTCATAAGTTTGGAGTAAAAAATATTACTGCAATTGATATAGATGAGGTTGCTATAAGAAATGCAACAGATAATTTTTTACTTAATAAAATAGAGGCACAGCTTTTTTTAGGTGAAATAGATAATTGTAAAGAAAAATATGATTTTATAGCAGGTAATTTATTAGCTGATACTATTATAGAACTATCTGAAAAAATAAAATCTAAACTTAATAAAAATGGTTATTTTATAGGTGCAGGAATTACTAACTTACAAGAAGAAAAAGTTATTACGTCTTTAGAAAAAATAGGCTTTTTACTTGAGAATAAAAGATCTTATGAAAATTGGACTTTATTAAGATTTAAAAATATTAACTAAATTTACACCATAATTTAATTATTTTTTAATTAATTAAATAGTATAATTACTATAAGCTTTTTAATTTATTTTGGTAAAAAAAATGAAAAAAATTTTTTCTGTAACAGTGTTGTTATTAGTATTAATATCTTGTAATGCTCCAAGTAAATTAGAATTAGAAGACCAAACTATAGTTTCTTTTTCTAATACTAATGGAATTCCATCTAATTTACCCTCTATGCCAAAAGCTGATGTTTTTGCAACTTTTAATAATGCCTATCAATTATTAGCAGATGATAATTCTAAAATAGGTCATGATGATCCTAAAAATAATGATAAATATTTTGTTGCTACTATATTATCAGCTAAATCTACTTTAGATTGTGCTTTTTTTGATGTACAAGAAGATGAAATTGTAGATGCTCTAATAAGAGCTAAAAACAATGGAGTTAAGGTTAGAGTTGTTACAGATAGTGATAATATGAAAGATAAAGATAATCCATCACTACCAAGAGTTTCTATAAAAAAATTAACTGATGCTGGAATACCTATTATAGGTGATAATAGAAATCCATTTATGCACCATAAATTTATGGTTGTTGATAATAATGCTATTTGGCATGGTGCTACAAATCCTACTACTAGAGGTATGTTTGAACATAACAGTAATTCAGTTTATGTAAAATCTGAACAACTAGCTAAAAATTTTACTAATGAATTTAATACTATGTTTGAAAAAAATGATTTTTCTTCTCCAAGAGAAGGTAAAGTTCCATTTCCTAGTATAAACATAGGAGATGTTAATATAAAAACCTTTTTTTCTCCTATGGGTGGTGCTAAAAAAGCTATATTAGATGAATTAAGTAAAGCTAAAAAATCTATAAAATTTATGGCTTTTTCTTTTACAGATAGTGATATGGCATCAGTAATGGCAAATAAAAAAGCTGCTGGCATAAAAGTTGAAGGTGTTTATGATCAATGTCTAAATGGACAATATTCTACTTTTAGGTTTTTATTTAGTAAAGGTGTTCAAGTAATGACTGATGGAAATCAAGCTCTTATGCATAGTAAAACCATGATAATTGATGATAAGGTAGTTATAAATGGTTCTTATAATTTCTCAAAAAATGCAGAAACAAATAATAATGAAGATATACTTATTATTAGTTCAACATCATTAGCTAAAAATTTTATAGAAGAATATAATAAAGTAAAAAAAGCTGCTTTAACTCATGATAATATTCCTCCATATAATCATCCAGCTTGTCAACATGAAGATCCAAATGTAAGATTACCAAAAAACTCAACTAATATAGCTAGTACATCGGATATACCTGATAGTATAAAATACGAATTATAATTATTAATTTTTTAATAATTTAGCTTACTTAAGTTATTTAGTTAGGTTAATTATATCTTTTAGCATTAAAGGCTTATCTAATTCTTTATCTAATAGTTTTTTTGCCAAAGTACTTATTTCTTCACTTGTTATATTTATTTTTTTTATCAACCTTAAATAGTTTAATGTTTCTTCAATATTAATTTTGTTAATATAATTTAGCTCTTCTTTTTTATTAATTGTATTATTATCTAATTCATCTATTTTTTCTAAAACAAAGGTTATTTTTTCAGATTTAAATATATTTTCTTCTATTAAATCTTTTTTTATATATTTTAAATATATTACAAAATTAATATCAGATTTTTTTATTATAAAATCTAATAATTCTAATAAAGAATTTACTTTTATTTTTTGATTATAAAAAATATTATTATTATTTTTAGAGTCAATTTCTAATTTTTGAATTTGTTTAATACTATTTTTAGGTTTAAAAAAATCAAAATCGTTATTACTATAAGAATATATTTTATCTTTAATAAAAATAAGCTTATTTTTTTTTAGTTTATAATGAATATAAGAATCTAAATCATTAAAAAATATAGAGTCTTTTATATAATAATCATTTATATTTCCATAAAAACAATTCATGGTTGATTTTTTAGTTTAATTTTTGAATATTTTTTATATAAAACTTCTTTCTGGCTTGATGGTATAGAAGGATCTTGGGATTGTGTCCATAACATATATAAATTTCCAGTTATAGCTGGAAAAGGCGTTCTATCTTCCATTAAAGCTAGATCTGGTGATTCATTTGCTATAGCAGAAGGATGATTTATGGTTGTATTAACTTTTATAGATGAATTAACTAAAATAACTCCTGATTGTGGATTATCTAAAGATAGAGTAACATAATAAATATTATTATCTGTGTCAACATAAGCAATAACAGATTCATTATCAGATGTAGTTATAATGGAAGGTGCTTTTTGAAGAACACTTGTATCTATATCTATAGTAGAACCTATTTTCTGACCTAATGGTGAAAATCTTTGAGCTTTGAGTTTATAAGAACCAGAGCCATTTACCCAAGTAGCAATAAAAGAACCATCAGTAAAAAAAGAATATCTAGCACCTATGTTTTGTGTAGTTGATATATCACCAATAGCATTTAAGTCTATTTCTGATGTTTTAGGACATCCTGTCGAATCAAAAATTTTAAACCTTGTTTTTATAGTTCCAGAATTTATATAAGCCCAAGAAACTATAAAGTTTCCTGAATCATCCATAATAATATAAGAACCTAAGGCATTTTCACTTGCCCCATAAGTACCATTAACTTTAAAAGGGTTTGGAGCAGAACAAGAACCCATAGGTGAAGCTACATCCGAACCATCAGAGTTAAATAATTTTAAATAAATATCTGATAAAGGTGGAGTACTAATAGTATCATGGTCTTTAGGGAATCCTCCAGATGTAGGAGCTAATCCTGCGTTTCTATCTTCTGACCAAGCTATAGCGAACTTAGAATTTACATCTCTACCTAAACCTAAAGAAGGATAGAATCTATTTTTAGTGTTATTTGAGAAAACATCATTAAAAGTACTAGGTGAATTTTGTATAGCATTTAAATGGTTATATCTCTTAAAATAAACCTTAGTTCTACCATTAATATCTTCTGGTGCTGTTATATAATTATCTTGCCATACTACTATTGTTTGACCCCCAGTATTAGTTATATTACTTTTTAATGTTAAATTATCTTTTTTACCAGAAGCTTGATTAGAATTTATAGTAGCATCTATATCAGACCAAGAATCTAAAGAGTTATTATAATATCTTAATTTTAAATTATTAGTATTATTATAAATAGCTGTGAGTAAATTACCACTTTTATCCGAATAGGATGCTCCATTTATAGTTGTTCTATCATCTGTTAAAGCACTATAAACTGTTTTATCTTGAGTTCTGGCTGTAAAAAAAGAGTCAAGATCATTAATTACAGCCGGTTGATTAATTAAAGTTACTTTACCCTTTCCTGTTATTGAAGATGGTAAATCTTTCATTAATTGAACATCTATATCAAGTTGAGAATTAGTATTATTATCATTTTGAATAGATGTTGCACCACTATTTGAAACTCTAATAAACTCTTCAACTGTACCACTAGAATATGTTTTAGCGGGAATAGTCCCACCACCAGATAAATTACTGGTTAAACCCATACCATTAGATCCAGTTCCATTAATACCAGCATTCCCTACTGAAACTATATTTCTTTTTAAAAACATTTGCTCTGTTGTATTTACTACTGTTGGAGTTGTTATATTTACAGTTTGATATGGTGATGTTGGCGTAGAGGCTACTGTATACTCATTAGCTCCTACTTTTATTATATCTCCTCTAACTAAATTTAGAAATTCAAAAGAACCTGTAGTTGTTATAGTAGAACTTACTCCATCTGTACTAACATTTAACGTAGTTAGATCTATTGGCTCAAAATTTCTATATAATCTTGCTGATATATAATAATCCTTATTAAAATTTAAGTTTTTTATGGTTATTGTTGGAGAAACAAGTACATTTGTTAATGGTAATGTATAAACCATATTATCATCAGTCTCAAATCTTTGTTTTGGTGATACTGGGGCTGTAGAATTTGGATATCGATGTAATTTTATTATTAATTCAGAGTTAGGTATATTGCTTCCTATATTAGGTCCAAAGCCAGGAGATAAATTTGTTGTATCTTTTATGTTAAAATTTTTTTTATCTAAATTAATATTGATTTTAGCTTCAGTACCATTATTAGCACCTAAATCTATTACAATTTCTTTTTCTGTATTCGGTTTACTTTTATCAATAACATTACACCCTAAAACTAGTGTTGTTACTGATAAAAGTAAACATGAAGTAAGATAATAATTTTTTTTCATGATAAACTCAAAATACAAATACTAACTAATTTACAAATAAATTATATCATAAATAAACCTTTACACTATGATTTAAAATACATTGATAAGAGATTATTTAGAATTTTTTTCTTGAATAATATTTTTATTTATTCTAAATGAATAAGTTATTTTTTTTAGTAAATCTAAATCATTTTTTGCAATAGTAGTTTTATTACTTATTTCTGTTAATATAAAAAATTTATTTTTTATAGAGAATATATATAGATTCATATTTAGTCCATCTGTTTGATAATCTCTTGAAATTCCACTTCCAAAACCTAAATTTTCTAATTCTTTTTTATTAAAAAATTTTTGTTTTTTTCTTTTGAATCCAGTTAAATTTTTTTCTAATTCATTTATAAAAGATAAAATATTGGTATTATCATCCACAGTTTGAATTTTTATTCCTAAAAAAGCTGATTCTATCTTGTTATGAAATAAAATATTATATTTATCCTGATTTTCTTCTTTTATCCAGTTTTCAGGGTAATTTATTTTAAAATTATTAATTTCATCTTTGTAAGAGTTAAAATTAATAGCATAAGCATTTAAAGAAAAAATTATAAAAAACAAAGCTAAAAAAATATGATTTAATATCTTGAAAAAATTCATTTTTATTATTCTTTTACTATTTTAATTTAGGGTCTATAGCATCTCTAACACCATCACCAAAAAGGTTAAAAGCAAAAACAGCTAAAGCTATTGCTGCTCCAGGTATTATAGGTACCCATGGTGCATCTTTGAAAAACTCTAAACCTTCATTTACCATACTTCCCCAACTAGGAGTAGGGGGTTTTACACCAAATCCTAAAAAGCTTAACCCTGCTTCTGTCATAATAGCTCCAGCTATATTCATAGTTGATATTACTATTACAGGTGCAACTACATTTGGTAATAAGTGTTTAAATAGTATAACTGAATTTGATGAACCTGCAGCTTTTGCTGCATCGACATATTCCATTTCTTTTACAGTAAAAACTTGACTTCTTACTAATCTGGCTATACCAGTCCAACTAACGATTCCTATAGAAAAAACTATAACTCCTATACCTTGTGCAGATCTTCCTGATTCATCTTTTGGTAAAACAGATACTAAAGCCATAACAAGTAATAAGTCTGGCATTGACATCATAATATCTGTAAACCTCATGATAGCCATATCTACCCAACCACCAAAATATCCAGAAACTAAACCTAAAATTACACCTATTATTGTAGCAAAAAGTATAGAGTATAAACCGACTTGTAAAGATACTCTAGCACCCCAAACTAATCTACTAAAAGAATCTCTACCTTGTTTATCAGTTCCTAGTAAAAAGTATTTATCATTTTCTAATTTCATAGATTGAAATTTTGAATTTAATTTATCTACAGTTTCTTTATAAGAAGGTGTTTCTGTGGCATCTGCTCGCATATCTAAAGAAACTGATTTTGTAACATCTTTTGGTGATGCTGGTGCTACTATTGCTTCTATTTTAGTTTCACCTTTTTTTACTTTAGTTACAGATACTGTTCTATAAGAAATACCTGATTGATCTTTAAATATTAAACTGGGTAATATTGAAAATTCTTCATTAGTTTCGTTTCTAGTAAAGACTATTTTTTTAGAATAACTATCTATTGGAAATGGCATACCAAAAGCAGTTGTACCATTATTAAATTGCATAGTAGGATCATAAGGAGATATAATATTAGCTAAAAAAGCAAAAAATATCATTATTAATATTATAAAACCGCCTAAAATAGCTAGTTTATCTCTTTTTAATCTTTTTATAGATTCATTCCATAATGTTTTTGGTTTTTCATCTAATAGAGCATCTTTTTTATTTTCTAATTGGGCTTTCATTCTATAAAGTTAAATAATAAAAATAATTTTGCTAATTATATCATGATTTTCTTATAAATTAATATAAAAAAGTTTATTTTAAGTTATTTATTCTTCTAATATATTTAGAACTATAATAAACTCAGAACCTTCATTTTCTTTACTTTTAACACTTATACTTCCATTATGATTTTCTACTATTTCTTTTACTAAAGCCAAACCTAATCCACTTCCACCTTTATTTCTGGCTCTAGCCGAATCAACTCTATAAAATCTTTCAAAAATATGTTTTATATGTTCTTCGCTTATTCCTATTCCATTATCTTTTATAGAAATAATAACCGTATTATTTTCTTTTTTTAATGAAATAATTATTTCTCCATTTTCAATATCTATAGCTCTTGAGGCGTTATCTATTAAATTTATGAAAACTCTTTTTAATGAATCTGCATCTCCCATTATATAAAAATTTTGATTTATATTTTTAAAATATAATTTATTATTTATTTTCGAAAGTTCTTTATATAAATCTTCAATTAATTTATTTAGATTTATCTTTAAGAACTCTAAGTGTTTTTTACCAGTTTTAGATATATTTAGCATATCATTAACTAATTTTTCTAATCTAGTAGATTCTTTTTCTATTACTTCAAGACCTTCTTTTATTATTTCAGGTTTTTCACTACCTCTTTTTATTATTAATTGTGTATATCCTTTTATTGTTGTTAATGGAGATCTTAATTCATGAGAAGAATCTGATATAAATCTTTTTTGAAATTCAAATGCAATAGATATTCTTTCTATTAATCTATTAAAAGTGTCTGCTAAAGCTCCTATTTCATCTTTTGCAAAAATTGAAGTATCTAATTTGCTCAATAAATCATTTCCTTCCATAGAATGTACTTTATTAGTTATTTTTACCATAGGTGTAAGAGCTTTCTTTGATAAGAAAACTCCAAAGAATATAGAAATAAGTATTGATATAAATACCTGTAAAATCATAAAAAATATTATGTTATTTAATAGTTTTTCATTTCTTGTTAATGGTAGTCCTATTTGCACATTAGCAACAGATTTATTTTCAACTTCTATATTTGTAGAATAATATAATATTTTAACTAAACCTCTACCTTCCTTAATAGGTAATAAAATAGTTAGAGGTCCTAAGGTTTCTTGTTTTAATATGGGAAGTTCTGAGTTTTTTAATGTAGGAGATCTTGAAAAAATAGTATTATTCTCTAATTTTGTTAATTGCAAATAAGCTCCTTCATATAAGGTAGTACCTTGTTCTGAAAGAGTATAAGAAAGAATTTCAGAGTCATTTATATTAAATTTTTCTCCTAAATCTTTTTTATCTATAGCCAAAGCATTTGCTACTTTTTCAACTTCATGAACCCTTTCTTTTATCTCATCACTTTTTTGTTCATAAAGATAGTTTTTTATACCATAAAAAACTATAAAATCGGATATAACAAATAAAACTGTAACTAATATAGTAAACCAAAGTGTAAGTACTGTTTTTATTTTCATTAGTTAAAAGCTGAAAATTTAGAGATAATAAGTAAAATTATAGTATTTTTTTACTTATTACTAAAATTACCAACCTCCACCTGGTTTTATTCTTTGTAAAACTTTAGTTATAAAGTCTGAGACTCCAGTAGAAATACTAGAGTAAATACCACTATTTCTGTATAAATATTCACTTCCAACAAAAGCCGCTGTTCCTACTAATAAACCAGTTATTCCAGCTCCCATTGAAGATCCCATTAAAGTAGTTGCCAAAGTTCCAGCTCCAGCTGCTGCAACTCCACCACCAACTGCACCAACTACGTCAGCTGTAATATTTCCAGTTGCTTGGGGTCCAGTTATAGTTCCTTTTACAAATTCATTTAAGTTTTGAGCAGTAGATATTATTCCTCCAACAATAGCTGCATTTCTTGTTGTATTTATTAAACTAGCACCACTATGAAATCTTATTTCTTGATCTGGTAGTTCACTTGCTCTTGCATTTACTATTTGTCTTGAAACACTTATTCCTGATACTAAAGAAGTAGCACCTATTTGTAAGGTATCAGAAGGCATTGCTTTTACAGTATTAGCAACTTGAGTAGGATTTACATTTTGAACTCCATTACTAACTTGAGTGTAAAAACCACTTGCTGTGTTAGAAACTGAATTTATATCTGTCATATTTTCAAATCACCAAAAAATAATATCTATTATTATTGTAGCTTTTTTAGGTAAAAACCTGCTTAATCTAGTTTATGATCTGGTTAAAATTTATATAATACTTGTATAAATTTTAACTATAGAATAAAAAATAGTTCTAAAAAATAATTATTTAAAGTAATAATTTTTCATTATAAAAACAGTTGATATTAAAAAAAATAAAATAGTTATAGCTGATATAAAAACAAATAAAGAGATTATTTTATTTATTTCTGTCTTTAAAATCGTAATATAATTATCTTTTGATAATTCTATATCAGAAAATAGTTCTAAAATATTTTTACTAGTCGGATTAATTGGATCATAATAATTTTCCATGAAGTTATCTAGCTTATTTTTATAATTACTTTCTAAATACATATTGAAATAGCTTTTTATTCTTTTATTCTCAGATTTATAAAAAAAGAAAATAAAAAACCAATTGGGTATTAGAAATAAAAATAAATTAGTAAAAGATATTAAAGATATAAACTTATATAGAAGTAAATTTAAAAATAATATTAAAATTAGCAAAAATAAAATAAAATTTTTATATTTAAATAAGTTTGACTCAAATTTGATATTCATTAAATAAAGAGAGAGTAGAAATATTATTTCTACTCACTTTTAATTAAAATTTTATTAAACAGCTGTAACTTGTTGTAAAGACTCTCTTTGTTCTTCTGCTTGTTTTCTTAATACACCAGAACATACCATTAATTCTTCTTGTTTTTTAGATGCTTTATCATCTTTCTTAATTAAATCGCCTATTTTTTCAAGTTTCTTTTGTAAAGATGCTAATCTTTCATCTAATTTAAATAAAATATCCATTAATTTCTTTTTTGTTTCTTCAGGTATTTCTTCTTGACCTTCAGTTTGAGATTTTACATAATTAATTTCATCTTCAATTTGATTAAGTTCATTATCTACTTCAACTAAACCTTTTAAAGCTTGAGCTGAAACACCTTTTTTATTCTCATTTTGAGCATCATTAATTACTTTTGAAAGATTGTCTAATGCAGCACTACTTTTTTTAGTTGATGAAGTAGATCTTTTGCTTAAATCCATTCTTAAAGCATCATCAGCTGCTAATTCTTTGAGCCTTTCTGCTACTAAACTATGTGTGCTTGGTAAGCTTGAATTTATTTCGGCCATTTTTTTTCCTCAAAACAAAATTTTTATTAATACATACATTTATCATATCAAATTATTTTTTATAATGTTGTTTATTAACAGAATTAAAAAAAACTTTTAATACAAGTAAAACTTTTTTTATTATAAAACAACATGTATAATTCTTATAGGTATTTATTAAGATTTTTTATGAGGTTGAAAGATGGCTAAATTAGTTATTTCAGAAATTTTTATAGAAACAGCTAAAAAAAATGAGAATAAAAAAGCTTTAGGTAAAAAAGATTCTTCAGGTGAATATAAATATATAACCTATAAAGAACTTCATGAAAAAGTTAATTGTTTTGCTTCAGCAATGATAGAAATGGGAATGAAATCTCATGATAAACTTGCTCTTATGTCTGAAAATTCTCCTGAGTGGGTTATAACAGATCTTGGTGATATGTTTTCTAATGTTTTGAATGTTCCAATATATCCAACCCTTACTTATCCTCAATTAGAATATATATTAAATAATTGTGGTGCTAGAGGTATTGTAGTATCTAATAATACTCATTATCAGAAAGTAGTAAAGATCTTTGATAGTGTTCCAACTTTAGAGTTTGTTGTTTATGTGGATAAAGTTGAAAAGGTAGAACATGAAAAAGTAAAAACTTATAGTTTTGATGAAATTTTGGAAAAAGGTAAAAATGCTTTAAATAAAAATTTACCAGAAATAGAAAAAAGAATATCTGAAACTCAAGAAGATGACGTTTGTAGCATTATTTATACTTCTGGAACTACAGGAGATCCTAAAGGAGTAATGTTAACTAATAAAAATTTTATGTCTAACTCTGTAGAGTCTGCAAAAATTCTCTTACCTAAAAGTGTAGATGCATTAGAATTGTCATTTTTACCTTTATCTCACGTTTTAGAAAGAGTTGTTTATTATGCTATAGTTGTAGTTATTGGTGGTAAGGTAGCTTATGCAGAAAGTATAGATGCTATTTCTAAAAATTTATTAGAAGTAAAACCTACTATTTTAGTTAGTGTCCCTAGAATATATGAAAAAATCTATAATAAAGTAATGGAGGGTGTTAATGCTTCACCTCCTTTGAAAAAGAATATTTTTAAATGGGCTTTAAATACAGGTAAAGAATATTATGAAGCTAATAAATATGGACACAGTCTTAGCTTTATTCTAGAAATGGAATACAAATTAGCTGAAAAGTTAGTTTTTAATAAGATAAGAGAGAAAACAGGTGGTAATTTACAAGTTTTAGTTTCTGGTGGTGCTCCACTTATGAAAGAATTAGCTGAATTTTTTGCTTATATCGGATTACCAATTCAGGAAGGATATGGTTTAACAGAAACTAGCCCTGTTATAGCATTTAATAGAAAACATAATATAAAATTTGGTACTGTTGGACAAATGATTCCAGATGTATCTGTAAAAATAGCTGAAGATGGTGAAATTTTAGCAAAAGGTCCTAATATAATGAAAGGATATTATAATAATCCTGTTGCTACTGCTGAAGTTATAGATAAAGAAGGTTGGTTTCATACAGGTGATATAGGTGAGTTAGATTCAGAAAACTTCTTAAAAATTACTGATAGAAAAAAAGAACTCATTATTATGTCTAATGGTAAAAATGTTGCACCTCAACCTATAGAAAATTTGTTAAAAACAAGTATTTTTATAGAACAAGTTGCTACTATTGGTGATAATAGAAAATATATGTCTGCTCTTATTGTTCCTAATTATGAAGAACTTAGAAAAAAATTAGGAATAACTCTTTCTAATCAAGAGTTATGTAAAGATCAAAAAGTAATGGATTTTATGATGTCCGAAGTAAAAGCTATTACAAAAGATAAACTAGCGAAATTTGAAGAGTTAAAGAAAATCACTCTTTTACCAAGAGAATTTACTTTAGAAAATAATGAAATAACTCCTACATTAAAATTAAAAAGAAAAATTATTAGCAAAAATTTTAAAGAAGAAATAGAAGCTATGTATCCAGAAGAACATGTTAAAGCAGAAGCATAATGATAAAAGTTTTATTTGTGTGTATGGGAAATATCTGTCGTTCTCCAGTTGCTGAAGGTCATTTTTTAAAACTTATTAAAGAACAAAATTTAGAAAATAAATTTTATTGTGATTCTGCTGGTACTGAAGCTTATCATATAGGTGAATTATCAGATTATAGAACTAGAGAAAATGCTAAAGCTCATGGTATGATTCTTACACATAGAGCGAGACAATTAAAAAAAACTGATTTTAATGAATTTGATTATATTTTAGCTATGGATAACTCTAATTTTACTAAAATACAAAATATTTATAAAACTATTGAAAATCCAAAAGCTAAAATATATATGATGCGTTACTTTGATCCTGATAACTTTAATGCTGACGTTCCAGATCCTTATTATACTTCTGGAATGTCTGGATTTGAAGAAGTTTATCAAATTCTAGAAAAAAGCGTTAAAAATTTTTTAAAAACTATCTAAAACTAACTTGTCCTGTTTGCTTATTTACTGAAGCTGTAACATTCTGCTTTACTCCATTTATCATAGCAAAACCTTTGTTATTATCAGTGAAATTAATCTCAATTCCTGTAGAGGTTTTTACTTTATCACCAGATTTAAAATCAGGGATATACTTATAACTACCATCATTTTTATCAACTGATAAATTTACATGGTATTTACTTCCATTATTATCATCTAAAGTCGCTTCATATTTACCATTAGAACTGTTTACCACATCTAATGTTCCATCAGGAGTTTTCATTTTATCCCCTGTTTTAAAATTAGGGATAGATTTGAAATTACCATTTGATTCATCTATTCTTACATCAACATTAAATTTGTTTCCATTAGAATCATCAATAATTCCAGACATTTTTGTAGCACTATCTATACTAGAAATTTTTATTTTACTACCATTATCTTGAGTAAGTTCATCACCAACTGAATACGTACCAGTATCAGCTTTCATAGCTCCATTTTTATCTTCTATTATATTTTTAAAATCAGGAAAAGTATCTTTTACTAAATCTTGATTATTTTTTGAGGCACCATTAGGAACTTTTTTAATCTCATTGTTACTTATTACATAAGCATCTTTACCCTCTCTATGAATAGATACCTGATGATCTCTTTTATTTCCATTAGCTCCAGAAGCTACTTCTAAAGTTGTAAAAGATTTATTTTTTGCTAATAAATTTTCAGCTAATTTAGAATAAGCTTCACAATCTAAATATTTTCTTCCATTTTCGTCTGTTGGAACAGCATTAATTCCTTCTTGTAAATTAGCTCCACCCCAATTTATATCAATACCAGGATGATTAAAATTAGCTGTCATGTAGTTTTGTACAAAATTAACTTTATCATCGGTTTTTAATTTTAGAGAGTCAATAAAATTTTTTACTTTTGATACATTATTTTTATCTAAATTTTCCCATTCTGATTTTTTATTATTTGGTAATAACTTATCTATATTATTTTTAGCTTCTTCTATATCTCCTTTTATTTGTTTTGCAGGTGAAGGATCATCAGAAAACTCTAATTCTATGTTATGTCCATTAGCTGATGTAACAGATGTTTTAGGGTTATCTATTTCCCAATTAAAAGAACTAGGATCATATTTAGATTGTTTAGATATAGCCTCAAAAACATCTCTGTTATCACTATTTTTTAAATCATTTATAAAAACTCTTTCTTTTCCTGTATAGTTACCATCTGAGTTAGCTATTTTTTCTAAATTTTCAACACCTTTTTCATTTAGTTGTCCATTTTTTGCTAGTTCAACTGCTTTATTGTATAAATTGATACCTTTGTTATCCATTCCTGTTGTTGTTGAATTTACACTAAAAGACATAATATAGACCTCTAAATTAATAGTAAAAAGTAATCAAGTAAAAAGAATTAATTTTGCTTATTACTAAATATATTATATCATTTTTATTTTTCAAAAATTATACTAAAACTAAAAAAGCCCAGTAAATTACTGAGCTTTTTTAGTTTTTAAATTTTACTGTTTTTTAGCTGTATGAGGATCTAATAAATCTCTTAAACCATCACCTAATAAGTTAAAAGCAAGTACAGATAAAATTATAGCTATACCTGGGAAAGTAATTACCCAAGGAGCTGTTCTAATAAACTCTCTTGCATTATTAAGCATTGCTCCCCATTCTGGTGTAGGTGGTTGAGCTCCTAAACCCAGAAAACTTAAACCAGCCATTTCTAATATTGCTCCACCAATACCCAAAGTTGCTTGAACTATAATGGGGGTCATACAATTTGGTAATATATGACTAAATATTATTCTTACATGACCTGCTCCATTAGCTATAGCTGAATCTATGAATTCATTATTTTTTACAGTTAAGGTAGAAGATCTTAATAATCTGGCATAAGAAGGTGCATTAACTATACCTATAGCTATCATGGCATTTTCTAAATTTGGTCCTAAAATTGCTACAATAAGTATGGCTAATAAAATACTAGGGAAAGCTAATAAAATATCTATACCTCTCATTAGTATTTCATCTGTTTTACCGCCAAAATAACCAGCTATAACACCTATAGTGGAGCCTATAATCATTGCTATAAAAACAGATAAAAAACCATAAGCAAATGAAATTTGAGTTCCATAAATAATTCTACTTAATATATCTCTTCCTAAATCATCTGTTCCTAATAAATGGCTTGATGATGGAGCTTGTAATCTTATATCTAAATCTTGAGCATTAAAACCATAAGGTGCTAATATACTAGGAATAAAAGCCATTATTACTAATATTACAATAATACTTCCACCTATCATAAAGGCTTTATTTTTTTTAGCTCTTTTTAAAAATACAGCTAATTTATCTTTTTTATCATCAAGTAATTTTTCTTGAACAGCCATTAGTTTTTATTCCATTTCCTGAATAACAGATTTTAAAAGTTGTTTAAATATTGGTCCAGTTTTTTTAGCCATTTCTATTACTTCTTGTTCTGTAGCATGATGTTCTACATCTGGTAAGGCCATATCTGTTATATTAGCTATACCTAAAACTTTCATACCACAATGAATAGCTGTTATTACTTCTTGAACTACAGACATACCTATAGCATCTCCACCAAGTTGAGAAACCATTCTTATTTCAGCTCTGGTATAAAAAACAGGGCCAGCTATACCAAAATAAACACCTTCACTAAGAGGTATTTTATTTTCTAAAGCTATTTTTTTAGTTAATTTTCTAAGCTCAGGAGAATAAGAATCAAACATTACAGGAAATCTAGGTCCTAACTCATCATCATTTGGTCCTGTTAATGCATTTGCACCTGTCATATTTAAATGATCTGTTATTAACATTAAAGAACCAGCTGAAAAGTTTCTATTAACTCCACCAGCTGCACAGGTTACAATAAGATTTTTTACTCCTAGTTCATGCATAACTCTTATAGAAAAAGCTAAATCTTGAGCTGAATAACCTTCATATAAATGGAATCTCCCTTGTAGTGCTAATACATTTTTCCCACCTAATTTACCTATAACCATTCTTCCAGCATGAGATGGAGCTGTAGATTGTTTGAAGTTTGGTATTTCATTGTATGGAATAGATATTTTTTCTTCTATTTCATCTGCTAGTTCACCTAATCCAGAACCTAAAATAACTCCATAATCAGGTAAGGTTTTTATCTTATTTTTTATAAAGTCTGCTGCTTCTTTGACTTTTTTTCTATTTTCTTCAAGCATCTTTTTTTTGTTTGAATACTCCAAAAATTATAATGAATATTTTTTATAAAAACTCTCAGAATTATACCAAATTATTTAATAAATTACATTTAAAATTTTTATTTTTTATTTTATTTTAAATAATGTGTATTTTTTTATTTATAAATGTAATTAGAAGATTTTTTATTGTTTTAGATAGATTTTTAAGGCGGCACCCGGATTTGAACCGGGGAATGAAGCTTTTGCAGAGCCTTGCCTTACCACTTGGCTATGCCGCCGTGTAAAAAACACAATTGATTATTTTATAATATTCTTTTCTTAATGACAACCAATATGAACAAAAGTTTATATTTAAGATAAATAAAGCTTATTGTCTATTAGTTAAAAAAGAACTAACTGAACCAAATTCAAAATTATTACTAGGGGTTGGTCTATTTGGTCTTGAAAATACTTCTTGATCAGAACCTTGCATTTGCATAGGCATACTATTTGCACTAGGTGCTGGTGTTGGAGGATTAGCTTCTGTAGCTCCAAAATTACCATCTTTTGTTACTGAGGCTATAGAAGAATAATCTTTTTCTTTACCTAAAGATTCTGATATACCACCAATTGCACCACCAATTGTTGCTACTCCAAAACCAATTGCTCCTGCAACAGTTATTACTTTTAACGCTCCTATTGATCCATTTTTTAATAAATCGCCGAGCATATTTCCAATAGGGCTAGCACCTTGTAATGCAATTCCTCTATACATAGCTAAACCAGTTAATCCAACTACACCAGCTACAGCTACGGTACTTGTTGGACCGATTGATGTGATTGTACTTCCAACTGCACCTAAAACAGCATCTTTAGCTTTTTTTAAGCCTTCTAAAGCACCGTTTTTTACACCTTCTCCAACAGAATTTGCTTCATTTTGGTATGCTACAACAGTTCCTGTATAACCTTTATAAGTAACACTTGCTATTTTATTTTGGCTGAGCTCTCCTATTTTTAAGGCATCACCATATGCAAGATAGTTTTTTCCATTTACGCTAAAATAAACTTCATCTAAACCATTTTTATTGGTTTTAGATGCCGCTTCTTGTATAGAAAGCCCATTTTTTAGTTCTTTTATACCTTGAACGTCTAGTTGATGTCCATTTAAGAGTATGCTTTCCATAATAACTATCCTATCAGTACAAATAAAATTACTTTTTTGCTTATTATATATTATACGAAATATTTAAAAAAACTTGCTAAGAAAAAGTTAAATTAAAGATAAAAAAATATTAATGTTTGTTTTTATAAATAGGTTGCTAATACTTATTTTATAACTAATTCAACCGTATTAATACTTGTTTGTAAATTTTTTTTAAGTTGCTTTAATAACCAAAAATATTTTCTAATATTACTTCTAAATATTTCATGTTTACTAATATATTTGCCTCACATGTACTTCCATAAGGATATTCTCCACAAAGTTCTGTTACTAACATTCTATGATCATGATTTAAAATTTTTGAATTTATTAAAGAATAATAGTAGTTTATATAAGTAGATGAAAAAAATTCTATTATTCGAGATTTTTCTTGCATAAATAAAGATAATGCCATTCCTGAACCATGCCCGCCAATAAGAAAATTTGATTCTGAGATTAATTTAATTTGTTCTTCTAAAGTATAATTTTCTAATGTTATTTTAATAAAACCGTAATATTCTAGTATTTCCCATATCTCTTCTTCATTTAAAACCATTCTTTTATTGTTATTTCTTGAAATATAAATTTTTTTGTTATTAGATATTTTTTTAGGCAATTTATCTAATATTTTATCATGTATTATTTTCAAGGGTATTTCTAATCTAGAATCATTTGTCTCTATGAATAATAAATTTTTAATTATAAAATAATTATTTTCTTTTTGAATTAATACTCTATTTGAATCTATTCCTAATAGTTCTAAAGTTTCTAATTTCTGATTAAAAAAATAATCATTTTTTATAATATATTTACCATTAAATCCAAGTATTTCTGATACTATAGCTAAAGGTAAATAATTAAAAAACCAATACCAATAACTATTAGTTTTATTTTCTAATAAAGCTATATATTCACAATCATTTAATTCTATTAAACTTGTAGATTTATCTTCTAATAATTTATGTGTATTAGATAAAACAGCTTCTTTGTTTTTTATATGATTTTTTATAATATATTTATTTTCTATTATTACAGTATTGTTACTAAATAAAGTTGCATTATTATATTGAAACAGTTTAAAATTATTTTTATTTTTATCATCAGATAAAAAGCCTTCTGATTTTATAGAAACATTAAACTTTTCAGAATATTCTTTTGTAGTTAAAATTTTATCAATCATATAAATTTATTTTTAGTTATTAAATAGTTTTAATATAAAATAGTTTTACTTTTTGTTATTTTCTAATTCTTTTATTGTAATATGATTAAGGTAAATTTTTAATAAAAAATTAAATTTAGTAATATTTATTTTTTCTAATATCATAAGTTTTTCTAAAAATGATGGTTTATCAAAATTAAATATATAATTTATTAAAGTATTAACTAACTTGTGTATATAAGTATCTTGTACCATAAGTTTTACTTCTAACATATTATGCTTCTTTAAAAAATATTTTCCTCCAATAGCTCTCTGTTTTTCTTTTTCTATTAATAAATTTAAGTCTTTAAATGTTTCATTGTGATAATGATAAGCTAAAGCTTTTTTATTTTTTTTACTTTTTATTCCTATTTTTTTTAATCTTATACCTAATTCTAAATCTTCCCATCCATAACCTGTAAAATTTTCATCAAATAGCCCTACCTTAACAATAAGCTCTTTTTTTATAGATAAGTTAGCTGTATCGAAAAAAGAATTTGAATAATCTGTAAGAATACTTTTTTTAATTTTATTTAAATCATTTAAATTTGAAATAAAGTTTAAATTACCTTGACAGATATAATTATTATATTTTTTATGAAAATCTATATGAGCTTTTATAGTTTCTTTAGTTACAAAAACATCACTATCAATAAAAATAATATAGTTTCCTTGAGATTTTTCTACTAATAAATTTCGAGTTTTAGCTATACCATTATTTTTTTCAGAAATAAAAAAATTAAATTTTTCTTTATATATTTTTTTATAATCTTCTAATAATTTTTTTGTTTGATCTGTAGAACAGTCATCTATAACTAATATTTCTATTTTATCAGGGGTGTTTTTAATAGAAGAAAAAATTAACTCTAAGTTTTTTTCTAAAATATCTTTTCTATTAAAAGTAGGAATTGCAATAGTGAAAAAAAAATTATTGTTATTCATCTTTAGAAAGTAAATTATTAAGTAGCATTTCTAAATAATCAATAGGAACATAAATTGGAGCTTCATGACTTTCTCCATAAGTATATTTTTCAGAAATTTCTGAAATAACCATTTTATAATTATGTTTTAAAATTTTAGTTGGTAATAATGATGAACAATAGTGTACATATGTTGGAGAAAAAAACTCAATCAAATTTGATTTTTCTTGCATAAAAAGAGAATGTGTAATTCCTGCTCCATGTGCACCTATAATAAAATTAGCTTCAGATACAAATTCTAATTGTTTTTCTATAGGTATTTTTTCCATAAAAAACCTTTCAAATCCATAAGAATTTAATAATTGCCAAACTTCTTCTTCATTTATAATATATCTACCATTATTAGCTTTTTTATCGTAACCTTTGATTAAATCTCTTGATATATATATTTTTCTAGTTTTTATTTTAGGTTTTGATAAGAAGTTTAATATCTTATGTCTAATTATTTTTAGTAATATGAGTATTCTTTCATCTTCATGTGTTACAGGCTCAACTGACACTAGATTACTTACAAAAAAAGATGTTTCTTCTCTTTGATTTATTATTCTCTTTGATTCTATCCCTAATAAAAATAATGTACTTAATTTTTGGATTATAAAAAAATCATTTTTTACTATATATTTACCTTTGAATCCAAATGTTTCAGCAATAATTACTAAAGGTAAATAATTAAAAACCCAATGCCAATAATTATGAGACCAAGGACCAATTAAAGATATATATTCGGAATCATTTAATTCTATTAATGGAATAATAGGATTTTTTATTATGTCATATAAATTTTTTTCAAAATAGTAATTATTAGCATCTAGTATATTATATTTATCTTCTGTTATTAATATGCCATTATGAAATAAACTAACATTTTTATATTTAAATAAAGAAAATAAAGCTTCATATTCTCCATCTGAAATATATTTTTCTATTTTTCTAGAATTACTAGTTTTTTGATAATATTCTTCAGATAGTAAGCTGTTATACATAAATTAAGCGTTTCTCCAAATTTTATTTAAATTAACATTTTTTTGATTATTATAAATAATTCTAGAAGATAATTTCCATTTTGAAATAGCAATATTTGTATTTTTTAATTTTTCATTAGTATTTTTTTTTATAAAAGATATAATTACAGCTATTTCTTCATCTGTTGGATTGCCTTTTGTGATTTTTATCATAAGAAATATAACCTATATTTGTATAAACTTTAATATATAATAGCAAATATATAGCAAGTTTTTTTACTTACTATCTATAAAAATATAAGGTAAATTAAGATTAAATTATTTAAATTAAGGTTAAAATCTTAATAAGATTTAAATAATTTTGGAGGTATTTTAGTGGGTCAGTTTAATTCTGATATGGGAAAAAATTCTTATAAAACTGGTAATGCAAAGAAAGTTGACTTTTCTCCTACTAAAATTACCAATGATTCATTAGAAAAAAAAGGAGATCCTAAATTGGCTCATAACAAATTAAATTTGGATAGTAAAGTCAATATAACTAATAATATTAAATCATCAAAAGATTTAAGAAATGTAGTTCTTTTTGGTGATAAAAATGAAAAAGCTGAAAAAGAATTAAAATCTATCGCAGCTAATACTTTAAAGGCTATAGCAACCGCTGTAGACCCAACATTAGGTGCTTTAGAGCATATAGCAAGGAATGACATTCTTCTAAAATTAAGAAACATGAAAGCTGCTCACTAGTAAATATTTATAGTATAATATTGTTATGAAAACTTTGTCTAAAATTTAGCTACAAAGTTTTATTTTATTTTTGCGGAGTTTAATTGTGGCAGAAAACAATGTAGATTTAGTAATAGATTTGGAAAAATCTGATGATGACCTTGTTAAAGACATTGTAAAAGTTTTGAAAAAAAGTAAAGATGAAATGACTGAGAAGGGCGAAGTTGCCCTTAATTTTTTGGTGAAAAAAAAAGGTGAAAATCCTCAACCTTTCGTATATAATTTTAATAAGGATAGTTTTTTTAATGCGGAAAAGAGTTATATTTTCCCAAAAGTTATAGAAGAAATAGTAAAAAAAGAATTTAACCCTAAAATAGCAAAAGATGAAAAACTTCTTAAACATATAATAGATGAATTAAAAAATGATCCTTATTGGTCGGGTAAAGTAGTCGAGTTAGTAAAATCTTTAAGAGAAAAAAGTAAGGATTAAAATATGACAGAGTTTAAACCTATCATTTATGTTTCAGAATCCGCAGGGATGAAAACTGAAATATCTAAAACAAATAATCAAAAAAATGAAGGAACAAACCTGAAAGCAACTCCAACTTTAGAACAAATAGTTCATAAAATGCCTTATGGTGCAGATGGAATGCAGCTATCAAAAATGGAAGTTTATAATCCATTTGCTACGATATTACCAAACGCTGAAGCAGAAAAAGCAAAAAATTACTTAAAACAAGAAGAACGAAAAAAGAAAAAGAAAAAGAAAAAAATAGAAAGTAAAAAGAAAAATTTCTGGGAATGGTTATTTGATTTACCAGAAGGCTCTGCTCCACCTATAGAAACTTAGTTTATAATTTTACGGAAATTTTTATGATAAATACATCAGAAGAAATGCATGTTGTTGTTTTTAAGTTAGGTACAGATGAATATTGTGTACCAGTAACTCAAGCAAAAGAAATACAAATATATCAAAATCCTACTAGAATTCCTAATACTCCACATTTTGTAGAGGGAGTTATAAATCTTAGAGGTCAGATAATACCTATCTTAGATTTAAAAAAAAGGTTCAATTCTGGAGAAACTGTAATAACAGCTGCAACTAAAATAATAATAATTGAAATGAATAAAGAAATGCTAGGTATTATAGTTGATTCTGTTTCTGAAGTATTAAAAACACCTCAAAATAAATTTGAACCCCCACCTCAAGCTGTAAAAACCTCTATTAATAGTAATTATATATCTGGTATTGGTAAAATAGACAATAGACTTTTAATTTTAATTGATTTAGAAAAAGTTTTAAATGATGAAGAAGTAATGCTTCTTGGAGCTATTTAAAAAATTCTTTTTTTTCTTTTTCTGTAAATATCATATCTTTTTCAGGAATATGATATTTTTTCATTATTTCTTTAAGTGTCATAGAAGTACTATCTTTTAAATCATAGCCTAATTTATTTAAAATAATTTCTATTTCTAATTCTGTTTCGGCTTCTACTTCTAAATAGGTTTTTACCCCTGCCCAAGTATCTATTTCAACTAAACCTTCATCTAATTTGTAAGACTCCCTATATTTTTCATCGAGTCTAAATTGAACTAAACCTAAAGACTCTAAAAATAACTTAGTATTTTCAAATTCATAAGCCTGAAATTCAATTTCTTTTGAAATTTTAAATTTATCTTTTGAAATTAATTCTTTAGAAGTTAAAGTAATTTTTTCTTTATTATTAATAAAGTCATAAGCTTTTCTAATTCTTACATAACCACCCTTATTTTCAAAAGTTTGGTTTTTATAATCAAACATATAATTTGCTTGAAACTCTTTTTTTACTAAAACAGCTTTGAGTTCAATTAATTTTTTTATTACTTCATTTTTATTTATTTCTAATACTTTTACTTCTATTTCATTCATTTTTTAAAAAAAGCCTCATTATAGCAGAGCTAAGATTATTTAAATCATAAATTTTATCATGTAAATTTTCTTTTATTACAGATTTTGGCATACTTGCAATAACACAACTTTCTTCTGATTGTACAAATATTTTGCCACCATGATTTTTTATATTTTTAGAACCTTTTGTTCCATCATTACCCATGCCTGTCATTATTATTCCTAATAATTTATCTTTATATACTTCAGATGCAGATGAAAATAGTACATCAATACAAGGTTTAAATAAAAATTCTCTAGAGTTATCTTCTTCAACACTAAATATATTTTGTCCAAATTTCCTTTTTATTCTTGTTTGAAAACCAGAAGGTGCAATATATACGATACCTTTTTCAATTTGCTCGCTATCTTCTAATTCTTTTACTTTTATTTTACTAATATTATTAAGTCTTATAGCAAGTGATTTTGTAAAAGTTGGAGGCATGTGTTGTGCTATAACTATAGAAAAAGGTATAAATTCAGGAAGAGATGGAATTATTTTATTTAATGAAGCTGGACCTCCTGTTGATATTCCTATAGCTACTAATTCTGGCTCAAAATTTTCTTCATTAAATTCTCTTGATTCTTGTTCATTTTGTTTTGTTATTATTTCTGTAGTATGTTTTTCTTTATTAACTATAAACCTTAATTTTGAGCCATTTAAAGAGTTTAATATTTTAGCTTTTGATGCAATTCTGATTTTTTCTATTAATTCATCAAAGCCTTTTTTTAAATTGTGAGTATCTGGTTTTAGAAAGATATCTACAGCTCCTAATTCTAGGGCTTTAACAGATTCTTCTGAGCCATCCTTTGTTAAAGAACTAACCATAATTACAGGAATAGGATGTGTTTCCATTAATTTTTCTAAAACTTCTAGACCATTCATTTTGGGCATTTCTATATCTAAGGTTATTACATCTGGCTTTAGTTCTTTTACTTTGTCAAAAACATCACTACCATTATTGCAAAAACCTACTATTTCTATATCAGAAATATTTCTTAGAGTTTTTTCTATAGACATTCTTATTAAAACAGAATCATCTACAATTAAAAGCTTTATCATAAAAAAGTTATTTAATCTAAAAATAGATATTAAAAAATATCTAAATAAATCCAATTTTGTATTTTATTGCTATTTTATTTATCTTTATTATTTATATAATAAAGATAAATACTAATAACATAATAAAACAAGCTCTATAATCCTTAATTAATTTTTATTATAGTATCATAAAAAATACTCAAAAGTTTGAAAAACAAAATAAATTAACATTCTATTTACTAAAGGTTAATATAAATAATCTAATTTTATTCTATATTTTAATTTAGCTTAAATTGTATTTAACCTTTAGATAGCAAGTACTTTACTTTTATATCCTATAATTAGAATATAAGTTTTAATTTTTAATTGAGGAAACTAAAATGACTGATCTTAACGGTATCATAAACGGAATAAACCAAGCTACCCAAGTTATTGGTGCAGTAAATGGTGCAGTTAATACTCTTGCTCCAGCTCTTCAACAAATAGAAGGAACTGTAAATAATGTAGCTGGATCAGTTAATGGAATGATGGGATACCCTCCAAATGGTTATCCTCAAGATATGTATGCTCCTCCTGGTTACTATCCTCCACAAGGACAAGTTCCAGCTATGATGCAAACTACTAGTGATGGAAGTGGTTTAGCTACATTAAGTAGTGGGATTTCAGGAGCAACTGTAGGTGCTTTATTAAGTACTAAAACAGCTGCTTCAATAAAAAGTCAATCTGTTAATAGCTCTGTTGCAACAGAAGGTATTGCTGATAAGTTAGGAAATATGTCTCAAGGTTCTCAAGTAGCTCTAAAAAATGCAGGTAAAGCAGCAGGTATAGGAGCTATAATCGGAGGTACATTCTCTGGAATTCAAAACTTTATGAAAATGTCTAGAGGTGAAATAACAGGTGCTGAAGCAACTGGTCATATAGTTGCAGATACAACTGTAGGAATGTTTGCTGCTACTGGTGGTTTTGCAACTGGTACAATGGCTGCTATGGCTCTTGGTGGTATTGGTGGCGTACCTGGTATAATAGGTGCTGCTGTTGCAGGTTTAGTTGGTGGTGTTGGTACAGATTTTCTTATGAGAAAAACAGGTATCAGAGATGCTATCTCTAATGGCGTTAGAAAGATTTTAGGGTAATAAAGAAAAGTAAAAGGTTATTTGGAGGAAATTTAAAATGGAAAATTTATCAAGTGTATCTCAAATGTTAGGTAATAATCAACCATTATCACCTTTATCAACAAATAATACAGCTACTCCACAAAGAGATGATACTGTTTCACAAATTGGTGCAACCATAGGAACAGCTGCTGGTGGTGGAGCCGCAAGTTTTAAATTCTCTTCTGAATTTTCATCTAGTATAAAATCTGGTATAGAAGCTGTAAAAACTTCTGAACCTGGAATAGGAAATAAAGTAAAAGCAACTCTTCCTACTGTAAAAGAAATGGGTATAACAAGCATGAAAGGTGCAGGTATAGGTGCTTTAATTGCTGGTGGTGTTTCTGCTATAACAAATATCTATGATGTTTCAACAGGTAAGAAAACTGGTGCAGAAGCTGTAGGAACAGCAGCTGCAGACGCAGCTAGTGGTGCTGTTGGAGGTATGTTAGGCGTTGCATCAGGTGGTTTAGCAACATTTGCTTTAAGTTCTATGTTAGGTAGTACACCATTAATGATTGTAGGTGTTGGAGTTGGAGCTTTAGGTGCAATTGCAGCTGATAAATTATTTAAAGGTACTGGTTTATACGACGGTTTAAGAAATAGTGTTATAAAAATGATGTCAAAATAAAGACTTATACTTTAAAATAAACATCCTATTAAGGATGTTTTTTTTTGTTTTAAAATTAAGTTTTTTAGTTTTTTATTAAAATCTAAATGATATTAATTTAATATTTTTTTAATGATTTTTTACCAGTCATAATTTCAAACATTTTTACTAGTCGTCTAAATACACCTTCTTGAACATAAGGTACATTATATTTTTCACAAATAGCTTTTACTTTTGGTTGATATTGTTGATATTTTGACATAGGTATATCTGGCCATAAATGATGTTCTATTTGATAATTTAATCCACAATATAAAAAATCTTTTAAATCTGTTCCACAAGGGTAATTTACTGATCCTATAACTTGTCTAAAATAAAATTCTTTTTTATTTTTTACAGTTGTGTCAAAACGATATAAATCATCACCTGTATGATTGGGACCTATAATTATAAAAGAGTAAATATTAGCAACTATTTCACCTAAAATAGAATTTATTAATACATAATAAAAAGCTTTTTCTCCTAAAGGTAAAAACAATGAGGGGATAAGTAAAAAACGTATTCCTATATAGGGTAAAATACATTTAGCCCATAATTCTAACCCACCTTTATTAACAGGTAAAATAATTTTAGTTCCAGCATACAAACTATCTATATGGTCTAAAACTTCTCTTGCTTTCTTTTTTTGTTTTAAATTTTTTCTAGATTCTTGTAAAACCCATAAAGTATTTGGAGCGTAATAAATTAATTTCCAAGTACACATAAAAAATATTAAAATAAAATATTTAATAAAAGTAGGGACTTTATTTGTTCTTATAATTTCTGTATGTTTTTCTACTAAATCTGGATCATATATTTCTCCTGTATGATAATGATGGAGTATATTATGCTCATAATTCCAAGCTAGTGGATATAGCCAATCTAGCCAATCTAAAAAACGTCTTTTACCTACAGCAAAACCTTTACTTGTGTATCTTTTAGGTACACCATCTATTTTATCAAATGCTTTATGACTTATATGATGAACTATACAGCCCCATCTTGTAGTATTTCCCATTCCAATTAAAATAGGTGATAGTGGATTTATAGATATAAATGATGTTAGATATCCTAATATTGTTAATAAATTACTCCAGCGTTCAATCTTCTTGAGATGTTTAAAATCATTATAATTTAAATTTGAATCAATTTCTTTTTTTATAGCTTCAATTTCATTAAAAAAATTATCTAAATCAATATTATAAATTAAATCGTTGTTTTCTAGCTTTTTATCTAATTTCATTAAAAAATTTATTGTTCTTTTAGCATATTAAGATGTTAATTATATCAAAAAATAATGTTTTTAAGCAGATTTTTATTATCAAATCATTATGTTATAATAACTGTCGTATTATTTTTATTGTAGAAAAAAGAAAAAAAATGATAACATTTGGATTAAACTACGATGTAAAACAAGAGTTTGTTGAGAAATTTTTGAAAGTATCTTATGAAGCTATAGAGCTTATGGGAACATTAAAAGGGCATCAAGATACAAAATTATATTCTGATGTAAAAAAGCCAAATTCTTTTTTAATTTATTCAGAATGGGAAACTCAAGAAGATTTAAAAAACTTTATGAGATCGGAGGCTTTTAAAACTGTTCAAACTATGGGTATTGAAATGTTAGAAGCTAGACCTAAGCATAAAATGTACGAAACAAAGTCTATGCATTAATTAAGTTAAAAGTTAAAAGATAGTAAATTTTTCAACTTATAACTTTTAATTTCTAAATAAAAAAATGAGTTTAAATAACTATGAAGTAATCAAGCAAATTGGAAGTGGTGGAATGGGAACAGTTTTTCTGGCCCGAGATCCACGCTTGCAAAGGCTTGTTGCTATAAAAAAAGTAAAAATTCCACCAGCTACTCAACAAGAAGCTAGAACTGAAGTTACAACAAGATTTTATAGAGAAGCAAGAGCTATTGCTATGCTAAATCATCCTAATATTGTAACTGTTTATGATTTGGGTGAAGAAGATGATAGTTGTTATATGGTTATGGAGTTTTTGGATGGGAAAGATTTAGAATCTTTAGTTGTTGATAATGGTGTTTTAGAACAAGATTTTGCAGTTAATGTTTTTGCTCAAGCTTGTGATGCTCTTTATTATATCCATCAAAGACAATTAGTTCATAGAGACATAAAACCTGCTAATATGATTTATTGTTCTAATGATACTCTAAAAATTATGGATTTTGGTTTGGTTATGGTTGATGATAATCTTCATCTAACCAAAGCTGGTGTAATAATGGGTAGTTTACTTTATATGTCTCCAGAACAAATTCAAAACCCTAAAAATGTTGATTTTAAAGCAGATATGTATGCTTTAGGTATTAGCTTGTATTATTCATTATGTGGAAATTTCCCTTATTATGGTGAAAATGCTTTTGAAGTAATTAGGTGTGTTACTTTAGATGAACCTGTAAAAGTTTCTCATTATTTACCTTCTATTAATAAAAACCTTGAGAGAATAATTATGAAAATGATCTCTAAAGAAAAAGAAGATAGATATTCTAATATGCAAGAAATAAAACAAGAGTTACTTAATTATAATAAATCAAATATTAGTATGTCTAACACTATTATAACTAAAAGTGATACCCCTAATATAGCTTTGGACAAAACTGTTATAATGGAAGCTAAAAATAAAAAGAATGAAAAACAAGAAACCTCACATTATTTAAAACATCTTTTATTAAGCGATGAACTAAATGAAGATATTGATAGCAAGGTAGGTAGTTTACAAACAAGAAATTATATTAAAAATAATTCTGTTAAAAATATTATTAATCAAAGAAGAGAAGATTATTTAAAAACAAATACTAATAATCCAAAAGTTTCTCCTAATTTATTATCTATAATAAAAGGAGAGGAAATTAGTAAAAATTTAGAAGAAATAAAAAATTATAATTATCCAAGAAAAATACATGATTTTGCTCCTGAAGATATAAAAAAACTAAAAGAATTTAATAAGAATATTGTTAATGAAGTTGATGAAATAGAAAAAACTATTTTTTATATAGAAAATATAAGATTAAAATTAGAAGATGAATTAAAGATTATAAATCAGGATTTAAGGGATTTACAAAGAAGAAATCCTTTCTCAAATTTAGAAACTCAAGATAAGATAGATATAAAAACGGGGCAAAAAAAATCTAAAGAAGCTGATTTACTTGTAATGAAAGAAAAAGAGCAAGCATATACTTTAATACTTAATGCTAAAAAATTAAAAAATGAATTAAATAGACGAATTATTGGTACTTTATCAAAACCTTTTATAAATAGTTTTTTTGATGATTATTATAATATTTTTTCTTTACCAGAAGAAATAGCTGAATTATTAAAAGATTTTATTGATAAAAAATTAGATACATTAGAGTTTATAATAAATTCTATTGAAAGTATAAATGATTCAATTTTTAAAATGGAACAAATCCAAGAAACTTTAGTTGATACAGCTTCTCCATATTTAAAAGTAATAAATTTTTTACCAGAAATGGGTTTTATTAAAGCTTCTATTTTGAAAGATCTTACTAATAATCCTATAATAGAAATAGATATAACTAAATATCATACTTTATTTACCTATGCTTATATGACTAGAGATAATAGATATATCCCTAAAGTAAAAAAAGGTGAAGATGTTGTTATAAAATCTGAAATTTTTAATAACTTTGATTATGATTTAAAGAAAAATCTTAATATATACTTAGCAAAATTTAAGAACAGTAAATAAAAGATTTTGTTACTCAAGAGATAGACTCTTACAAAGATTTATTGTTTTATTAGAAAATATGAAAGAAGTTTGGGGAAGATAATATAAATCAGAGTTTTGAGTTTTTATCTTCTATGTTTTTAAGATTTATCTTTTGTAGATAGTTCTAATATTGCTTTTAATAAAAACTCTATTACTTCAGAAATTTAATAAGATAAAAAAAGTAATTTTGGATCTGAAAAAAGACTTTGAACAATCTGAGAACATTCTGTTAAAAGAATATATTCCAATTTTAAGTAATATAATTTTAGTTCTTAATAGGTTTCCTAATCTTTTTTAAGAGAGTTTGAATAATATAAAAAAATAAAAAAGAACAAAGAAAAAGAATTTTCAAAATGTTTCTATGCAAATTTCTAAGTTGCAACCTGAAATTATAAGAAAAGATATAAATAGTGTAAAAAAATTAATAAATTCTATAAACTCAAATAACCCTTACCTTCTTCTATTATTAGTTTTTCAATTTTATGTTTATATAGAGCTAAATTACCAACTAATATTTCTAAAGATAAAATTATTGCTCAAATAAACTAGAGATAAAGATTCACTTAATGCTTTTGAAATAGATTTTATTTGTGGTTCTTTAGGACTTACTTATACAAAAGATATTGGTTTTTATTTTGGCACAATAAAAAAATAGATTAAGTATTTTATAAAAGAATATTACACCTAAAAAATATTTTATTTAAAATATTCCTTATTCCAATTTATAAGATAAAGTGTCAATAAAAATGCAAAAATGGATAAAAGTATAAATTGAAAAGTACCCACTTTTAAAATATCCTCTTTAAAAGGAGGAAGTAAAAATGATTAGAATATGAAGCAAGTTTGAAAGCTTATATAGATTTGAACGTTGTTATAAATGAAACATTTGATAAAGGTAAAATTGAAGGAAAAATCGAATTACTATAAGAAAAAACAATAAAATTACTAAATAAAAAACTTGGTAAGATACCAAAAGAAATGAAAAAAAATACAAAACTGTAATGAAATAGAAAAGTTAGATAAAATAATGGATAATATTTTTGACATCGATAACTTTAGTCAAATTAGTGATTTTTTATCTTGAATATTATAGCTACTCCCTTATAAATGAAGTACAAAATTAATTGTAAAAGTTGCTTATAGTCAGCCTGAACTTGATTCATACTTTTTACAATAAATATATACATAAATTAAATAGTTAAAATCTAATTATAGTTTAATTTTAATATGAATATATAAAATCAATTCAGTATCAGGATCTAAGCAACTTTTTATAGCTTTAAAATAAGAAAAACACACTAGATTCCGTATGCTACTACGGAATGACAAAGTGTGTTTTTATAATAATTTTAAGTATAGATAATTATAAACTTGTATGCTAAAAATATGGGATTAGCTATATTAGACAGATTTTTTAAGGAACATAAAAATAGCAAAAAAAATTACACTCATATCTTGCTAATCCTAAAATCCTGAAAATCCTGATTCTGATAAATATTTAATTTTATAATTTTAATTTAATTTGAGTATTAAATCCTATAAATGACTCGTGAATAAAGTATCCACTGCCATTACCTGAAGTTACAAATATTTTAGGTAAAAGTACCATATAATTAAATAATGTAATATCAAATGAGATATTTTCGTTAATATCTGCTGTATAACCTATTCCTAAAGATAAAAAAGGATAAAATGAATCTAATATTTCTTTAAGATGATCTTTTTTATTAAAGAAGGCTGATATTATAGAAATAGTAGGGTTTTCTGATTGAATGTTATACTCTCTAAATCTTGTACCAATATCAGTTAATAAAAAAAATGGATTATTATGACTAAAAGGATATATTTTTGTATCTATGTATGTTGTAAAATTTGGTATTTTATTACTATTTATATTCCAGACATTAAAATTTGCTATATCAAAACTTAAATTTGCTTCTCCAAAGTTATTTTGAAAAATATTTTTTGACAGAATTATGCTAGTAGATTCATCTTTAATTTGCCAATAGTTAATATTAAAACCTTTACCAAAAAAGTTATACCCTATAGAAAAAGAATGGCTTTTTTCTTCTTTTTTAGCTTCTTCTCCAAAAGAAGGTTGATTTAATACAATTAAAAAGATAAGTAAAATTAAAGTTGTTTTTATTTTATTCATTTTTTTCATATAAATTTATAAAACTACTATATATTGCAGAGGCATAAAAATTATTGTCATTTTCTCTAGAGTAATCAATATTAAAACCTATAGTTATACCATTTTCTAATTCTAATAATATTTGTTCTTCACTATTAATATTTTTTTTATATTTAATTTTATCATCTATAATCGATAAAAAATAATCTAAGGTTATTGTACTAAAAAGAAATTTCTTTTCATTTTTTCTTCTTATAAAATGATTTCTATGTTTAAATATCCAAGGATCAATATCAAAAATATTACCTCCATTAAAATTATATAGATTATCTGTAAAAATCATGCCTAGCTTATCTACTCCTGGAGATAAGAAGTTAAAAGAAAATTCTATATTTCCATATAACCACATATCTGCTGTCATTTTAGATGTTTCATCCCCATATCCAAACCATTCTGGCTCTCCTATAATATTTATTATATTTTCTCTTGTCATACCTGTTTTAATACCAGCAAAAGAAGCTGTAAAAATAAAATCTTTAATAGATACGATTTTTTTTCATTTTTCCCTTTTGAAAGTATATAAAAATAATTATCAAAAATAATAGTAAGCTTTAAAATTATAATCTAATAAATTTAAAATTATAGTATAGTTTTTTTTATAACTATATGAAATACCTATGTTTAATGATATTGATACATTTTTATTTAAAAAAATTTCATTTCCTACAAATAAACTGTGTTTGATATCTGAATTACTTAGAAAAACATTACTAAATGTAAATAAAAATTTAGTGTTATCTATTCTATAAAAAGAATACTTTATATCCAAAAAATAATTATTTTTAAATATTTTATTTATTTCTATTTTATCAGATATATTATCATATGAGTTTAATTCAGGTTTAAAACCTAAACCAAAATCAAAGTTGTCTGTAAAACTATATTGTATTTCCGGTGGAATAACTAAAGCAAAACGACTCTTAGTTGATATTTCTTCTTCTTTTTTAGACTCTTCTTTATTTTCTTCTGCGTATGCAAAATTAGATGTTAAAAGTAAAAATAATATAGCTAATAAAGTTTTTTTCATTTTTCCCTTTTGAAAATATATAAAATAAAATTATCAAAAATAATAGTAAGCTTTAAAATTATAGTCTAATAGACTCAAATAATTATTTGCAAATGTTTTATAACTATATGAAATACCTATATTTGTTGAAATTGACACGTTTTTATTTAAAAAATTTTCAATCCCAATAAGTAAACTACTTTTATTACTTGCTGTGTCATTTAAAAGTTCTTGGTTAATAGAGAATATAAATTTAGTATTATTCAATCTAAAAAAAGAATACTTTATAGTTAAAAAACTTCCCATATCGTATAATTGTGTTTTCAATGTATTATTTGGTAGGAACATATAAAAGATAAATTCTTTTTTTATTCCTAGACCTATATCAAATTCATCTGTAAAGCTATATTGTATTTCTGGTGGTACAGCTATAGCAAAACGATTTTTAGTATGTATTATTTCATCTTTTTTTAATTCGGATTTTTTTCTTCTGCATATACAAAATTAGATGTTAAAAGTAAAAATATTATAGCTAATAAAACTTTTTTCATTTTTCCCTTTTGAAAGTATATAAAAATAATTATCAAAAATAATAGTAAGCTTTTATATTATAATCTGGTCTTAAAAGTATTGTTCCACTTTCTATTTTATCAAGAATAAAGGAATTTTTAAAAATAGAAAAACCAATATTTGAATCAATAGAAATGTTTTTATTTAAAAAACTTTCAAAACCAATAAAAAAAGAGGCTCTAGCTATATTTAAATTTTTATTAATAAGATTATAATCAAATTGAGGACTTTTAAAAAAATATCCTATTTTATTAAAATTAAGATCAAATAAAAACTTAGTATTCTCTATCCTATAAAAACTATATTTTAAATCAATATTTAGAAAATTTGATGGAAAACTAAGGTCTTTAAAATTTTTACCCTCATACCCATAACTTAATAACCAGTTAAATTCTATTCCTAAATCAAAGTTATCTGTAAAACTATATTGTATTTCTGGTGGTACAGCTATAGCAAAACGATTTTTAGTTGATATTCTTTCTTCTTTTTGTTCAGTATTCTCAATATAATCTTTTTTAATATATTCATTTTTGTAATTATTAAAATCAGAATCAGACATATTCTTATAGTCTTTTATTTTATCTTTTGCAGTGTAATTAAAATTTAGAATTTCTAATATTTTTTCAGACATAAAATCTTCAAATTCTTTTGGATAAAAACTATCTAAAAATAATAACTTATCATTTAATCCAAATCTTTCTATATAACTATCATGTTCATACTCATAAAAATTTATTTCTTTTCTAGGTTTTAAGAGCTTATTATCAAGATAGTTTTTATTTTCTGACAATTTTTTTAAATTTTTTATTATATTTGTATTATTTAAGGATTCAATATTTTCTCCATTCATAATAGCTGCATATCCTATACAAATATCATTTTTATCAAAAACATATATACCTTCATCTTTAAATAAACCTACATTATTAAAACCATAATAACTATAATAAATATCAATATTATAATTTTTATATTTTATAAAAGAATAAGATTTTATTTGAATAAGTAAATTCTTTTGTTGTAAACTCATAATTTCTTTTCTAGAATAACCAATAAAATTTCTAAATTTTATTGGAACATTTAATTTTGGTAAGAGATTTAGCCCAACCTCATTATCTTTTTTAAATATAATATCATCTAATTTTATTTGTTGATTTACATTAGGATTAGCATAAGAATTACTTATAAGGGAAAATATATAAATAAATATAAATATAAATTTTATTTGCATTTTAATCCCCATTTATATCTACCATCTATAAGATCAGGACCTTGTATTGTTCTACCATCTAAACTTAACTCAAAATTTATCTTTTCATTACCTATATTTATTTGTAGATTTGTTTTTTTACCTTTTATTGGTTCACTCGAAACTAAAGAATCATATTTTGTTTTTAATTTTACAGCTAAAGATATAAACATATAATTCTTTATATTTCCTTTTTTATCTTGAAAAGGTTTCCATTTATAATTTCTAGTAACTAAATCATTCACAGGATAAAAATAGTAATTACCTAAATCACTTTGTTTTTTTATATAATCAGACTGAATTGTATCAAAAGGATCTCCTCCTTTATCACTATAGCTAAACATATTAGTATCTTGATCTATATAAAATGTTCCAAGACCACTTGTTAAAAGAGTAGTTCCTATTGAAGAACCATCTAAAGTTACAGAAATATTATTTTTTACACCTAAAGGCATGTCTTTTCGTTGATAGGCTAAAATATTTTTATATATTTGTGGTAAATTTTCATATAATCCATCTGTTTTTTTTAATAGAAGTATAAATGTCAAATCAGGTCCTCTAAAATCAAAATTATATACTAAGGCGATATCATAAGTTTTATTTGTAGATTCACATGTACTATTAAAAATATTTTTATCATTATTATAGCAAACATTATTTACACAAACATCTCCTAGTATATTAAAAGTAGAACAATTACAAGAACCATTATATAAATCATTAGGTGGAGTTAGTATATTTGGTATTGGATTAACATTATTTTGAATATTAATATTGTCTGGTATGCTACTTGGTAAAGGAATATTAGAATTATTAGATGAATTTGTTCCTCGACAAAAATTAACAAAATCTTGATTATCTGAATAACATATGGAACGATTAAAAAGGTTTAGGGCATTATTTGTCGCAAACCAATCTAATAACTCTCTATATTGCTTTTTAGAATAGGGATCATAAATATCAAAAAATTCTGTTGAAGAAATTTGATTATAATTATCATATGTAAGCTTATCGTTACTATTACTAGCACATAAATAAAAAATGCCTTTACTAACATTTTCATTTTTTAAAAATGGATTATTTTCAAAAATAATTTTTTCTTTTTCTGGTAAAAAATTTGATATAGGTATTATATTAAATAATAAAATAGGCGGAATATATCCTTTTATGTAGTTATCATAATTATATAAATCTTTTGCTATATCTACTTTAAAAATAATATCTTTATTTGAAATTGTATTGCCGTCAATACCACTTGAATAACCTGCATCAGGAGAAATTATATTTAAATCGTAATAAGGAGATTTAATAAATTTTTCAATATTATAAACAAGCAAATGCTTATAACCTCTTTCTAGTTTTACTCTAACCTTTGAAAATACTTTTTTCCCACTAACATTTTTTGATTCAATTTGTAAATCAAAAAATACATAAGAACCTTTCATAGGATTTTGGTTTACACTAAAAGGAGAGTTAGGAGATAAACCAATTATGGCACCAACCTCTAAATTGTCTCTTTCACAATTTCTATGATTAAAATAATTAAAACTATTTTCCATATCAACAGATAAATCTTGAGTAAACTTTTTAACTGTATTTATAGCAGTTATACTTTCTTGCCTTGTTTCAGAATTATAAATATTCTGATACTGTGCCAAACTAGATAAAACACCTTGTTCAGAACAAGATTGAGTGTTTATAGGAGCTAAACTAACAGGTTGAGAATATTGTTCCCCACCAGACATATTAGAAACATAATCTATAAGAAAAGCATCTTTTCCACTATCCGACTTTCTAAAAGCTGCATTAAAAGAATGTTTAAAAGAAGCTGTTGTAACAAAAGTACTTGCTACAGCACTTGTTATTTGTATCTCTCTTTGCCCTACTATTTTATCAGGTTGATTAGCTTTATAAAAAACAAGTTTATAATTATCTGTTTTTAAATCTTTTTTGTTTAATTCTAACGTATTTTCTGTTATTGATAGACATTCTCCACGCATTACTGGGACGCCTTGAGAATCCAAAAGATCATAATTCAAATAATCTGCTACATTGCTTTTTATTTGGTATTTATTTTTTTCTTCAAGTTCTCCATTAACATTATTCTGAATCCTTTCCATAAAATTAATTTCAACTTTTTCATTCGCAGGAGGTAAGAAACTAAGAACAGTTTTTGAAGAAAAAAATTCTTCTCCTGTTTTTACATTAACAGCTGTTGTATAAACTTCCATTTTATTTGGTAATGGATTTTTATCTTCAATTTTGAAAGTAAAAGCAATAGGAGCTGATGAAGTTAAAGTAAAAAAAGGTGAAGATGTTGTTATAAAATCTGAAATTTTTAATAACTTTGATTATGATTTAAAGAAAAATCCTAATATATACTTAGCAAAATTTAGAACAGTAAATAAAAATTTTGTTACTCAAGAGATAGACTCTTACAAAGAGTTATTGTTTTTATTAGAAAATATGAAAGAAGTTTGGGAAGATAATATAAATCAGAGTTTTGAGTTTTTATCTTCTATGTTTTTAGATTTATCTTTTGTAGATAGTTCTAATATTGCTTTTAATAAAAACTCTATTACTTCGAAATTTAATAAGATAAAAAAAGTAATTTTGGATCTGAAAAAAGACTTTGAACAATCTGAGAACATTCTGTTAAAAGAATATATTCCAATTTTAAGTAATATAATTTTAGTTCTTAATAGGTTTCCTAATCTTTTAAGAGAGTTTGAAGATAATATAAAAAATAAAAAAGAACAAAGAAAAAGAATTTTTCAAAATGTTTCTATGCAAATTTCTAAGTTGCAACCTGAAATTATAAGAAAAAATATAAATAGTGTAAAAAAATTAATAAATTCTATAAACTCAAATATTATACCTTCTTCTATTATTAGTTTTTTCGAATTTTATGTTTTATATAAGGCTAAATTACCAACTAATATTTCTAAAGATGAAATTATTGCTCAAATAAACCAAGATAAAGATTCACTTAATGCTTTTGAAATAGATTTTATTTGTGGTTCTTTAGGACTTACTTATACAAAAGATATTGGTTTTTATTTTGGCACAATAAAAAAATAGATTAATACTAGAAATTACTTATGATAAGGCTCATTATTCATTATTTTAAAAGCCCTATAGATTTGCTCTAATAAAAAACTATAAACCATTTGATGTGTAAAAGTCATTTTTGATAAAGACAATTTATAATCACTTTTATTCAAAACTTCTTCTGATAAACCTAATGCCCCACCTATTATAAAACTTATTTCTGAATAACCATTATTAGTAATATTTTTAATAAAATCTGCAAACTCTTCTGAAGTAAGATTTTTACCTCTTTCTGATAGAGCTATCTTATAAGATTTGGTATTTAAAACTTTTAGTATTTTTTCTCCTTCTTTCATTTTAAAAAATTCTTCTTTCTGAGAAACTAAAAGCTTTTCATCTTCTAACTCAGTTTTTACTAAAGAGCAATATGAAGTAAGCCTTTTTGTATATTCATCCATACAATCTTTAAAATATTTTTCTTTTATTTTTCCTAAGCTTATAATATTAATCTTCAATTTTATTTCCTATTTTTAAAACACTAAAAACTAATCCTAAACAAGCTAAAAGAACTATAGAATCACCTATTATAGAATAAATAGTCTTAGTAGTTCTAAATTTTACCTTATCAAAAAGGTACCCTTTTACTAAAGGTTTTAGATATTGCATAGTATGTCCAGTTGGTGATACAAAAGACGATATACCAGTATTTGCTGCCCTAACCATATAGCGGTCATTTTCTATAGATCTAAAAACTGCTTGTCCATTATGATGATAAACCGCAGAAGAATCTTTGTACCAAGAATCATTAGTAACCAAAACTAATAGTTCTGCACCATCATTAGTTGATTCTTTTATAAGTTCTGGAAAAATTGATTCATAACATATTAATCCACCTATATTTCCAAAAGGAGTTTTGAAAACAGATGCATGATCTCCAGGTGTTATTTCACTCATTCTATTTATTTTTTCAACATCTGGGTATATTTTAGCTAAAAAATCTTTAAAAGGAACATATTCACCAAAAGGAACTAAATGTCTTTTATAATATCTTCCCATTATTTCACCAGTAGGGGAAATACCTGTCATAGCATTAAAAAATATTCTTTCGTTAGGTATTTTTTCTTTAAAATCAAAAATTCCAGTTAATAAAAAAGTATTATTTTTTTCTGTAAACTCTCTTAATTGAGGTAATATTTTTGGTGAATCTATAAAACTTCTTACTGCACTTTCTGGCCATACAAAAAGATCTATTTTTTTATCTTTATGTTCATTTAAAGCTTGCTTACTTGTTTCCATATAAATATCTATACCCTGTTGTACAGACATATTCCATTTCTGATCAGATAAAATATTTCCTTGAATGATAACTGTATTAATTTCTTTTCCACCATCATCTTTAGTAGAAATAGTATAAATTCCATAAAATAGATTTAGAATAAATAAAGTCATTACAGGATAAATATATTTATAAGCTAACTTAGATTTTTCTTTTAAATATTCAATGATGGTAAAAGCAATAGAGGAATTAAAAAAAACAATTAGAAGACTTATAAATAAAGAACCAAAAATATTGGCACTTTGTAATAAATAAATTTCTTTATATTGAGATATAGCTAGTCTTCCCCAAGTAAAACCTAATTCGGTTAAACCTTGTAAAAACTCTATCATTATCCATAAAGAAGAAACAAAAATTATTTTTTTATAACCTTGCGGTTTGGTTAAACCATAAATTAAACCTAAAATACTAAGGCTAATAGATTCCACTAAACTAAAAGTAAACCAGCCTAAAGATATTAAAAATAAACTTTGTGGTTCTGAAAAACCAACCCATGTTAAAGGATGCAATTTGAATAACCAAGTTAGTAAACCTAAGTAAAAAGTAAAACTATAAGTAAAAGTTATTAAAAATCCTTTTAAAGGAGTAATTTTATATTTAAATAGTACATAGAAAAGTGGTATTAAAGAAAACCAAATTAAGAAATCTAAGTGTGTGGTATAAAAGCCTAAAGAGGTTAATACACCAGAAATAAAAGGAAAATATAATTTTTTATATTCAAAATTTTCTTCTTCTACATTGTATAGCACATTATTATCCAAGTTTTTATAGTTATTTAAATCTAAATTATATCAAATAGCTTTAAATTCTTTTATAAATTTAAATTATTTTTTTATAAAGTATATTATAGATAGTCTTATAAATTTGTAGGCTAAAAATATGGGAGTATACAGTGAGTATATATAACAGTTGGTTGCAACCAACTGTTTCGGGTCAGTGGTTTCTGTAATTATTTCTTACATTTTTATAAAGATGTAAAAATTTATATACTGATACAACCAACTGTTTCAGGTCAATGTTTTCTGTAATTATTTTTTATTAAAATATTATCAGTTATGAGTTTTAATTATATTCTTTGAAATAAAGTATCTTAATAATAAAAAAACTAACATCTTAGATGTTAGTTAGGAGGTAGGAGTCTTAGACCGTGATTTTATTTAATAAAGTTCTTTATATTAAATTAACAATAAATTAACGTAAATCACTATATTATCATGACACAAAAATAAAAGTAAATCAAGTTTTTTTTATAAAATATTTGTATATAGACTATTTTTTTATAAAAATTTCAAATCTAATATAATTAAATTAAGTTATTAGTTAAGCTATAATTCTAAATTTAATACATTTTAATTCTCTGTTTTTTATAGTTAGTTTTTAGCTTAATAATTTATAATTGAATGATAAGATAAAAATAATATTTTTTATATATTGGCTTTAAACATATTATGGTTATTTAAATCAGAGATAAAAATATTTTTATCTTCTTCTTCTTTAATTAATTCACCTAATTTTTTAGCTTCTTCAAAATATTTATTTGCTTCAATTTTATTTTCAAAAAGATTTAAAGCTCCGTACATAATAAGATTAGCATAAGCAAGATCAAAATCTTCCATTTCATGTTTAAAATCTTCTGTTAATTTTAAACATTTTTTTGCATGATATAGAGCTTGTTCTTTTCTATTAGCAGCTATATAAGCTAAAGCTATCATATATTCGCCTCTTTGGATATTTACTTTTTTACCTTTAGGATTTTTTTTCCAATGTAATAAAGATGCATGAGCTAAATTAACCATTTCATCAAGTTCATCTTGGTTTTTATCTTCTTTATCTAATAAATTCCAAATTTTACCATTAAAATCTATGCCAAAAAAATGATGAGCAGCTTCAATGGTATATGTTTTTTCTTCTGTCATTTATTAAAACCTCATACTAAAATAACATTAGTATAATACTATAAATTAAGAGTTATTTTATTTTTTTATAAGATAAATAATAAATGGGTAAACTTTCTCTGATACACATATTTTCTCTATTAGATCTTATACCATCATCAGCTAGATAAGGTACTATTCTTTCATAACAATCGAATTCTTTAAAACTTTCTTCTACAAATTCTACATACAAAGGAACATCTGTTCTTATATGAATAATTCCTCCAACTTTTAGAGCTTTAGTAAATATTTTAAGGTATTCTGGTTTCATAATTCTTCTTTTGAAGTGTCTTTTTTTCCACCAAGGATCAGGAAAATTAACATAAAAAGTAGATACAGATTTTTCTGGTATTTTTTCTTCTACAGATACATTAGCATAAGAGCATTCAACATAAATATTAGAGAGATTTTTTTTAACTATTTTTTCTTTTAGTTCTTCAACAAATTTCTTTTTAACTTCAAAGCCTACAAAATTACAATCAGGGTACATTTCTGCTTTTTGAAAAACAAATTGTCCTTTACCAAAACCTATTTCTATATTTAATGGTTTATCTTCAGCTAAGATTCTCTTTAAATTTTCTTCTAAATTTTCTTCTGACATAAAATTATTCTATAACTTAATTATTTTAATTAAATATTTTTTGCAAATATAAGGCAAATTTCTTTATTAATAGAAATAACTATAATATAATAAAAATCTAAAAAGTACATATTAATTAGAAAGTATTTAGTAAAAAGTTATATTTTTTACTAAATTAGGAATAAAACAGAATGATTTTTAAAAGAGGGCAAGAGTTAGAGTTAACAATAGACTCTGTAGTTTATGGAGGTGAAGGTTTAGCAAAAACTAATAATTTTATAGTTTTTGTTCCAAAAACTGTTCCTAATGACAAAATAAAAGCAGAAATTATTTCTGTAAAATCTTCTTATGCTAGGGCTTTAGTAAAAGAATTAATGGAACCTTCTGAATATAGAGTAAAACCTAAATGTCCTGTAACAGATGATTGTGGTGGTTGTCAGTGGCAAGAAATAGATTATAAAAAACAACTAGAATTTAAAGAAAAAAATTTATTAGAAGCTTTAAATAAAATAGCAGGTTTTGATTTAGATTATTTAGAATCTATAAAAGAACCTATTATTTCTTCTGATAATCAGTTCTTTTATAGAAACAAGGCTCAATTTCCTTTTGCTTTTCTTAATGGAAAAATAAAAGCAGGTTTTTATAAAGAAAAATCCCATGATATAGTCGAAATTGATAAATGTTATATACAAAATGACAAAATAAATCATATTTTTAGAAAAATAAAAGAAATTATTATAAGAGATAAAATTTCTTGTTATGATGAAAAAAGAAAAAAAGGTTTAATTAAAAATATCATAGTTAGGCATGCTTTTTTTACTGATCAAATACTAATAGGTTTTGTAACTTCAGAATATAATTTTGATGGTATAAAAAAAATAGTTAAAGAACTAACTAAAGAATTTCCTGAGATTAAAAGTATTGTTCAAAATATTAATGATAAAAATACTAATGTAATTTTAGGAACTAAAAATATAAACCATTTTGGTGAAGGTTATATAATAGAACAATTAAAAGATATAAAATATAGAGTATCTTTAAATTCTTTTTTACAAGTTAATCCAGTTCAAACGATAAATTTATATCAAAAAGTAATTGATTTTTGTGAACCTAAAAAAGAAGATATTATTTTAGATGCTTTTGCTGGTGCTGGTAGTATAGGATTATTATTAACAAAGTATGTAAAAAAAGTTATAGGTATAGAAGTAGTCCAAGAAGCTGTGAAAGATGGAATTGAAAACGCTAATATTAATAATATAAATAACTTTCAGTTTATTTTAGGTACTGTAGAAGATAGAATACCAGAAGTTTTGGAAAAAAATAAAATAAATACTATTATTTTAGATCCTCCAAGAAAAGGCTGTGAACCACATATTTTTGATGTTATTGATAAAAATGTAAAAAAAATTATATATGTATCTTGTAATCCATCAACTTTGGCAAGAGATTCTAAATTTTTAATTGATATAGGCTATAATTTAGTTAAATTTCAAGCTTTTGATATGTTCCCTCATACATATCATGTAGAAACAGTAGCACTTTTTGAATTAAGGAATAACTAATATTCTTTTACTATTATTTTTATTTTAATGATATGATATTTATTAAATAAACTTAGAGTTAATATATAAATAAATTTTAGCTTATTTTTATTAGAGAATATCTCAGAGCTCTGCTCTTGGGTTTCAGGGGGTACGGGGTCAGAGCCCCCGATCCCTTCCTCCTACTGGGTATCAACCCTGCAGGAGGTCTTAAATTCATTATAAGTAGGTGTAAAAATGTCTCTTTTAGTTCTTAAAGAAGCGTATAAAACAAATAATGTGGTTTCATTTAGAAAAAAAAATGAAGAAGGTATAGAACTATGGTTTTCTGGTTATGTAAAAGAAATACGAGGAAAAGAATTTGATTTCGAATCTATTTATGGTAATGCTTTTTCTTTTGATTTAATGGATATTATAGATTTAGCAGGTCCAAAACTTACAACTTATGTAGTAGAAAGTATTAATTCTAATAAACCTAAAAGTGAAAGAAAATATTTGGTATTTGATACTGAAACTACAGGATTACCTAAAAACTTTAAAGCTCCTATTAATGATACAGATAATTGGCCTAGAGTTATACAATTTGCTTGGAGTATTTATTCTGAAGAAGGAGAAGAGTTAGAACATAAAGATATTTTGGTAAAACCAGAAGGTTTTGTTATACCAGAAGATAGTATAGAAGTTCATGGTATAACACAGAAAAAAGCTGAAAAAGAAGGGATAAAATTAGTTGAAGCTTTAGATATTTTTAAAGCAGCTGTTGATAATGTGGATTATCTTATTGGTCATAATATAGAGTTTGATGAAAAAGTAGTCGGTTGTGAACTTTTTAGAACTAGTATGGAAAATAATGTAATAAATAAACCTAAGATTTGTACTATGGAAGCTTCTATAGATTTTTGTAAAATACCTGGTAGAGGTGGTAAATATAGTAGAGCCAAATTAGTTGATTTGTATAGGATACTTTTTAATCAAGAATTTGATAATCAGCATAACGCTTCATTTGACGTACGTGCTTGCGGTAAAGCTTTTTTTGAGCTAAAAAGATTAGGTGTTATTGTTAACTAATCTTTTGTTTTTTAAGCAAGTTTTTACTTTTTCTTAATATAACTATATTGTAAAGTAATGTCTTTTTATAAGATAATAATAATATATTTTTTATTTTTAGGTGTTTTAATGAATATCTCAGGTAATTTAACTATAAACGGTCAAGCCTTAAAAGGTTTACAAGGTGTTAAAGAAGTAGATCCTTCATTAAAAATAACAGAAGCTTCTGCAAAAACAAAAGATAATGGAATTAATGAATTATACTTTGTTGCTGATGGTAAAAAATACATTGCTTATGGTGAAAAATTAGATCTAAAAGAATTCAAAAAAGGTATTCCTGCTATTTCTTTTATGGGTAAAGAAGCTGAATATGCAGATCATGAAATAGAAAATAATAGTATGTTAAGTGGTGCCAGAGCGGGTGCTATGGATGGTTTAAGATCTACTAGAGATATTGTTGGTTCAGCTGTAAATTTTACTGCAAAAAGTTTTGGAGTTGGAGGTGTTGTTTTAGCTGGTGGAGCTATGACAGTTTCTGGAATTGCAATTGTAAAAGGAGTTACAACTTCAAGTGCAATGGGTAATATAGTAAAAGATATAGCTAAGTCTGGTGGTTTAACGGCACTTAAGGGAGTTGCTATAACTGTTGCAGGTGGTATATTAGTTTCAGCTGGTACAGGTGCCGTAACTGGTGCAATTGATGCAAGTTCTAGAAAAAGAGATTTTTCAACAATATCATCTGTAACAAAAGTAGGCAATTTTGTTCCTGCCGAACCTTCAAAGCCAACAGAAGATCCAAAACCAACAGAAGATCCAAAACCTGATGATTCTAATAATCCAAATAAAGCTAATAAAATATCTATAAAAGTTAAATAACTCATAACTAAAGTCTTTCTATAAAGCTATAAACATGATAAAATTTATAGAAGTTTTTTAATTTTAGTTAGAAAAGATATAAATAATTTTGGAACATTTTAAATTAGTTAAACCAAAAATAATAACTATGAAAAAAATACCTTTTGTAAATCAAATGATTGCAAAGGCTTATAAAGTTCCATCATCTCATGATTCAATTGCATTAATAACCTCTGATTTTGAACATTCTTTATTTGTTTCTCTTGATGAATCCACAAAAGAAGCAGATGCTGAAGTAATATTTAATACAGGTTTTTATGGTTCTAGAACGCCAGCATATGGAGAAATTTTAGCTATAATTTCTGGCGAAAACCCTACTGTTATAGAAACTTCTTTAAAAGCAATGATAGATTATATGGATGAAAAAGCTTATTATTATTGTAATGGTAAAGGAATAAGATTTTTTTCACATGTTATAGGAAGCATAGGTCGTTTATTATCTAAAGAATCTGGCTTACCAGAAGGTGAAGCTCTTGCTTATTTATTTGCTCCTCCTTTAGAAGCTTCTTTTGCTTTAGACTATGCCCTAAAAAACTCTGATACCGAATTAGTTAAATTTTTTACCCCTCCAACTAATACTAATTTTTCAGGAGCTTATTTAACTGGATCTATATCAGAATGCCAATCTGCTAGTTTAGCTTTTATAAAAGGATTAGAAGAGATAGTTAATAATCCCATAGATCAGATTTAAATATAAAGTTAATTTATTATTAAAATGCAATTTGGGGTCTTGTTACTTAGAAGCTTTTTTAGTTATTATTAAGTTTAATAGTTTAAGGTTAGTTATATGTTACTTCAAGATATATCAGATGTAGAAGGATTTTTAAAATCACTAAAAAGTGAAAATAAGTTAAATGTTACTTCAAATATTAATTTTTTAATAATAAGTTATCTTAGCAAACAAAAAAATATCGATCCATATTCTTTTATGGATAAGTTTGCATCTATTTTATCAGAAGAAAATCAATCTAAATTTGCGAATGAAATTAAGCTTATTTTGCCTCAGGTTTTAAAGAAGAAAGAAGAAAATAATATAAATCAGAAAATAAATTTAATAGATGATAAGCTTAAAGTAGATATAGCTAAAGCTATTAAAAATGATATTATAAAAGAAACTACTCCTGATAGTGATGTTAGTATTTCCTTAATAGAAAAAATGAGAAATCAAGCTTCTAGTTTATTAAATAAAATAAATGAAAAAGAAGTAGTAGAAGAAAAACCTCAAGATCATGATATAGTTCAAAAAACTAAATTAGAAGAATATCAAGCTTTAAAGTTTGAATTTCCATCAGTTGTAGAAGGTTTAAAATATATTAAACCTGAGCTTACTGAAAAAACTAAAGAAGAGCTTTTAAGATTTGGGTTCGAACCTAAAGTTTATTCTGCCTTAAGGATATTTTATCATGAAGATTCTTTATTTAACCTATATAGAGCTCATTTCCCTAATATTTCTATGATAGATTTTGTCAGAAATAGAATTTTAAGCTTAGAAAAAAATCAATATTTAACTTTCATAAAAAGTGATGATTTTCCTAATGATAAAAACTTTAGATTAAAAATGGGAGAGTTTTTATTATCAATGGGTAAAATAACTAAAGATCAACTAGATAGAGCTGTTTATACACAACAGAGGGAAGCAGAAGAATCTAAAAATAGCAGTGTTTTATACGATCTTGCTGAAATTGAAAATTCATCTAGTAAAAAAAGATTGTTGGGTGATATTTTAGTTGATTTAGGCTATATAAATAAAGACGATCTTGAATCAACAATAGAAATTCAAAAATGGTATAATAATTTATTTAGTTAAAAAAGTTAAATATTATGAAAGTAAAAGAATTTTTAGATTCTCAAATTAACTGGAGTTCTGTTCCAGATGATTTGAAGCAAGTAATTTTTTCTAAAATAAATCATTCTATTATAGAACTACTTGATTCTCAAGAATCATTTGATTTACCTGCTTTTATTCAAAAAATAGCAAATATTTTATCTGATGAAAACAAAAAGAAATTAGTTTCTACTATTAATTATTTAATAAAAGAAGAAAAAGTTAATAGTATTTTAGATAATATAGAACAAATTCATGAGGAAAAATTAGGTGATGCTGTTACTTCAAAATTGGCAGATCAATTATCAAATTCTATAAAAGTTCAAGTAACTGAAGAAATAAAAGATAAACTAAAAGAAGCTATATCTCAAACTGTTTCGGATCAAATTTCTGAAGTAGTTTCAAATACCTTATCTTCAGGTAATATAAATACCTCAAATTTTCAGTCAGTTCCGCATAATTCTAGTCTTGGAAATACTTCAGCTTCTGGAGCTGCTTCATCTGGTGGTGGAGTTGGTACATCTCCATTAAATCCTGATGATGAATATATTATAGATGAGATGGCAGGAGCTGCATTAGGAATAGTTTTAGGTAGAACTAATAAAACAGAAGTTTTGAGTATAATGAGAAAATACAGTACTAAATTTAGCAACAATGCAACTCTTAATGTTGGAAAACAAGTTAATTATGATGATGTTTCTTTAACTGTAATGTTTAATGATCAGAAAATAGTTAAAGGTTTAACTTTTGGAAAAAACTATAGAGGTAAAACATCAAAAGGCTTAAAAACAGGTGATAATGTAAATAGAGCTATAGAATTATATGGACAACCTCAATATAAAACTCCTTATAGTTGTGTTTGGCAAGAAATGGCTGTTTTTTGTGATGAACCTAATGTTATAAGTTCTATAAGATTACAAATATAGATAATTAAATTAATTATATTATTTCAAAGTGATATTTACTTTTAGATAATAATAAATCTAAATTGTTATTTTTATTTTTCATAATTTCATTTTTTATAATAAAAGGAACTATATTAAAATGAGATAGATATAAATCATTTAACAAGTCTATTTCTTTATCACTTATATCCAAGAAAAAAATAGTATTAACACTATTTTTTGATAGTAAAGTAGGATTTATCAAATCAATAAATTTATTTTTTTCAATAGGTTCTATTTCTGAAAAAATATTATTAATTTCCCTTTCGGATTTACTATTATCAATTTTTTCTATTTTATCATTCATATAAAATAAAATTTCTACAAAGTACCCTTTTGAGTAAAAATATTTAAAAATAGCAATTGCTTTTTTTATTAAGAGTTCAAAATTATTATTTTTAGCCGTTCCATAATTTTTATTTTTTTCTGTATCTATAAATATTTTGACACTTAGAGATTGTTCAGCTTCTAACTCTTTTACCATTAATTTCCCAACTCTTGCTGTAGATTTCCAATGTATAAGTTTTTGAGAATCTCCTCTTTTATAATCTTTTATATTTACTGGTATAGAACTATTAGCTTCAGCTTTAGTTTTTGAAGTAGATTTATAAGATAAATTTCTATTTCCTTGAAAGTCTAAATAATTTATACTTTCTATATTAGGATAAACATAAATAGAATCTTTTACTGAGATATTTTTGGTGTATCTGAATAAACCAAAAGGTCCATCTGATATTATTTTTAAATCTGAAAAATTATAAATACCTCTTATATCTGGTTTTATGGTGTAACTAAATTTTTTTTGTTCATTTGGTAAAATATTGATAAAAAAAGAGCTTCCTAATAATTTTATAGAATAACCATTTTTTTTTATTATCTGATTTTCTTGTAAACCAATAAAAGATATATTTTTTTTAGAAATATTTTCTATTATTACTTCAATTTCTAATAATTCATCCTCTTGGATAGATTTCTTAAATTTTCTTGTAATAATTAGGTTTTTCAGTTGAAAAGATGGATATATAGCTGAAAAAATGATTAAACTAACCAGTAATGAATCAATTATAAATAACCATCCACCTTGTATGTTAGTTGCTGCTAAAAATAAGAATATTGTAACTACTATTAAAACATATGCTTGAAAAATTGGTATTATGGCTAAAATCATTATTTTACCCTAAAATGAAAAATCGGGGCGATAGGATTTGAACCTACGACCCCCTCGTCCCAAGCGAGGTGCGCTACCCCTGCGCTACGCCCCGATAATCTTTGTTTCATCTTTCGATTTAACAGTAGGTATATTAACACATAAAAACCTACCATGCAATAGCTATCTTGAAAATATCATTGTAAATATTTATTATGTTTATGATTCTGTTTCATCTGAAGGTGCATCTTCAAGTGGTTTATTAGCATTAATAGTATCTTGATTTTGGAAATTAGGTATAACATTAGTTCCAGATGCAAACTTAACTATTTTAGAGGTTTTATGGTCTTTTCCTTCATCTGCTACATATAATTGTCCGTATTCATCTGTAGCTATACTAACTGGTTTTATACAACTAGCTCCAAAGGTGGCTAATAAAACACCTTTATCATTAAATCTTTTTATATTACTTCCATCTAAAACGTAAATAGAATTTGTTTTATCATCAACTGCTACATCTATTGGAGATTCTAAACCATCTTTAACTACTTCTTTAATGTTTGCATTAATAGTAGTAAATTCAGCTTTTTTTATAGTTTTACCACTAACTCCATAAACATTGCCTTTACCATCTGCACAGATACCTCCTGATACGCTAAAATCTTTAACAGCAGTTCTTGATTGACCTGTAGTATCTGTTTTTTCTACATTAGAGCCATTTACTATATAAACATTTCCACCAGCTATTGCTATATCTGTTCCACCACCAGCTTTATAAGTTTGAACCGCTTTATTTGCTTCTATATTATAAACAGATCCTTTTGTATCAACTGCAATAATATTAGAGCTACTAACAGCTAAAGCTTGTAATGTTTTATCCATAGGGTGTCTTACAAACCATTTAGAGCCTAAATCTTTCCAAGATTGTCCGGTTTCCGCATCTAACCTTATAATAGTTCCTTTAGTTGTAATAAGACCATTAACATCAATAGCTGCAACATATACAATATTATTCATAACAGCAACACTTTTTGCTTGCCATTGATTTAGAAAATCTTGATCTACTTGAAAAGTTTTTAATTGAGTATTGGCTATTCCAGAGCCATTTGTTCCATTATTAGAAAATTGAACTGGGTTAAGATCAGGTGATGAAGCTGTATCTGCTGAAACACTAGCATTTATTTTTAGTTCTCTGCTTCCATAAGTAAAAGTAATAATCTGATTACCAGCTGGTACATTATTTAGTTGAAAATCTCCATTAAAACCAGTTGAAGTTGAATTTCCATTTATACTTACGCTTACCCCTTGTAACCCTTTTCCTGAAGGATCTACAACTCTTCCTATTACAGATCCCATACCAGTTGATATTTGAGCGTTAACAGTTGAAGGTGTTGGAATTGGATCATTTGGCAAAGGTTGTGATGCTGGACCTGCGTAAGGGGATGGTTGCTTACAACTTAGTAAGGTAAAAGATAAAACTAAACTTGTAACAATAAAAGTAGATAGTTTATTAAAAAGCATTTTTAAATCTCCGAGTTAAAAACTCTACACAAATTTACATCCTATTTAATTATATATTAAATTTTTTATAAAACATTCTTTAAATTTAATTTTTTTATGCTGAAGATTTGTAATTTTTCTGTAATTTTAGTTTTAAGGTATTATGAAAATATCATTATATTTTCATTTAGCTAATTGAACAAAAAATATTTTTTATGCTAAGATAACTCTAGGGAATATAATTATGAGTGAAAAAGAAAAAGATATTTTAGATGAATTGGCTGAATCTTCATATGATGAAGATGTTATTGGTAATGAGATTTTAGAAATTGACTATGATGAATTTTCTCCAGAAGAAGACTTAGAATTATCTGATGAGGAAGAAGATCTTAATGAAATATTTGAAAAAGAAGCATTTTCAGATTCTCTAAAAACTTACATAAACTCTATTTCTAAAATAGAGTTACTTAATGCTACAGAAGAAAAAGAACTTGCTAAAAGAATTTTAGCAAATGATAAAGAAGCTAAAGATCAAATGATTACTTCTAATCTTAGGTTAGTTATTAGTATTGCTAGAAAGTATAAAAATAATCGCTTACCTTTTTTAGATCTTATTCAAGAAGGTAATATTGGATTAATGAGAGCTGTTGAAAAATTTGATTATACTAAAGGTTATCGTTTTAGTACTTATGCTACTTGGTGGATTAGACAATCTATTACTAGGGCTATTGCTAATAATGAAAGAGATATAAGATTACCTTTACATATTATAGAAATGATGAAAAAGATCAGAAAAGCTGGTCATAAATTATTTTCCGAACTTGGTAGAGATCCTACTATAAAAGAAATTTCTGATGAAATTGATGTTTCTATTAAAAAAATAAGAAGTATTCAAGACGTAGTTAAATCTACTATAACAACTTCAACACCTATATTTGAAGGTAGTAATCAAACTTTAGAAGATGTTATACAAGATGTTAGCGATGAAGGTATAGAAGCTAAAACTGATTTTAAATTTTTAATGGATGATTTAGGTAAATTATTATCTATATTAAATACTAGAGAACAAGAAGTTATTTCTTTAAGATATGGTTTATTAGATGGAAATAATCACTCACTTTCTAGTATTGGTAGAGAGCTAGGTATAACTAGAGAAACAGCAAGACAAATAGAAAGAAAATCTTTATTAAAATTAAGAGATTATGCTTTAAGATTAGGTTTGGATGATTATTTAAGTAATTAATTGTTATTTATTTTTCATTAATAAAAAAATAAAAAAAGGTACTCCAATAAAAGATGTAAAAACACCTATAGGGATTTCTTGAGGTGGAATTAATAACCTAGAAAATAAATCTGATATTATTAAGATAATAGCTCCTATAATTAATACAAAAGGATATATTAATCTATAATCTGAACTTTTTAATAAATATCTAGAAACTTGTGGAACTATCATACCAATAAACCCTATAATTCCACTTATAGATACTATTGATGCAGATAAAATAGATGCGGTTATTATTAGTAAAATTTTAGTTTTATTTATATTTACACCCAAATTTTCTGCTGTTTCATCTCCTAATTGTAGTATGTTTAACTTATTTATATAAAAAAAACATATTATATTAGATATAATAAAATAAGGGAAAATTATTTTGATACTTTCCCAACTTTTCCCAGAAATATTACCAATTATCCAAGCCAAAACGGCATTAGAATCTTCTCCTTTTAATGTTAATAAAGCCGATACAATAGCTGAACACAAAGAACTTATTGCTACACCAGAAAGCATAAATCTTTCTATATTTAGATAGCCATAGTTAGAACTTATTTTGTAAGAAAGATATATACATAAAATAGAACCTAAAAAAGAAAATAAAGGAATAGAATTTAAACCTAAAAATTCTATATTTAAACTAAATATTATAGCTATAGTAGCACCTAATGAGGCTCCACCTGAAATACCTGTAATAAAAGGGTCTGCTAAAGAGTTTTTTAAAACAGATTGTAATATCATTCCAGAAGTAGCCAATCCGCTTCCTATTAAAATAGCTATTATAGTTCTTGGTAATCTTATATCTCTTATTATAGTTATTTCTTCTTCTGATAAATTAAAGTTTAGAATATTCTGTATAGGTATATCTATACTTCCTTTTGCTATAGATAAAAAAGTTAATATTAATAATAAACTAGAACATAAAATAAAGTAAAAAAAATAACCTTTATTTGTTTTTTTTAAATTATCTAAACTCAACTAATATTTTAAGACCCATTTTTTACAATAACAGCTACATAATGACTTATTTTTTATAAAAAATCAATGCTACATCAAAATATAATAATCAATATAGTTTAATTAAAGATTAAGAAAAATTTAAAAATATTCAAAAAATAACTTCAGTTTTTATAAAAAAATACTATAATTTTATATATTGAAAAATTTAAAACAGAGCTTTTTTAATGAAAAAATTATCTTTAAGTATTTTATCTTTAACTTTAATAAGTTTATTGGCTTGTAATAATAGTCAAATAAATAATAATTTAGAAGAGCAAAAAATAGATTCAGAACAAACATCTATTTTAAGTAAATACTCTAAAGATCAAAAAGATACCAATAAACAAAGAAATAGTTTTAAGAATTTTTTAGCTAAAAATTATATTACTGGAATAGTAGAAAAGAAAAATGTTAAATCTAAATTTTTGAAATCTGGTAATAGAGATTTAGTTGTTTATTTGCCCCCTTCTTATTATCAAAATACTTCAAAAAAATATCCTGTACTTTATATGCATGATGGTCAAAATATTTTTGATGCTAGTACAGCTCCATTTGGAGAATGGTATGTTGATGAAAAAGTTCAATACTTAATTCAAAAAAATATTATTGATGAAATTATAGTTGTAGGTATTTATAATGGTGAATCAGAAAGATTAAATGAATTAACTTGGAATCCTATGACTGGTGAAGGTGGCGGTAACGGTAAAAAATATGGTGAGTTTCTTACTAAAGAAGCAAAACCATTTATAGATAAAACCTATAGAACTAAATCTGATAGAGATAATACTGCTGTCGCAGGTTCTTCTTTAGGTGGTTTAATTTCTTTTTATTTAGCTTTAAATTATCAAGATACTTTTTCTAAAGTAGGTATTATGTCTCCATCTTTTTGGTGGAATGATGGTGAAGCCATAAAAGAAGTTTCTAAATTTAATAAAAACTTTGATTTTTGGTTAGATTGCGGTTCTAATGAAGGTTCTGATGGTTCTGTTATGGTTGGTTATGTTAATGGAATGTATAATGCTTTAACAAATAAATTTGGAAAAGATAAAGTTTTAAAATATATCCAACAAGGAGCTGGTCATAATGAATCTGCATGGGCAGAAAGAATTCATTCTCCAATAATAGATTTTTTTGGAAAAGAGAAAAATTTTGATAATAAAACTAAACTTATCAATAGACTTATGTCTTATGATGAGTGGGCAAAATTATAAAAATTTGTTAATATTATAATAAGTGAACGATAGCATTAAGTAATAAAAAGGGGTTTAAATCCTGATTACTTAATTTATATAAAATAAAAGAGGTTTGCTAATATGGGTTTTAATAACAATCCAATAGGAAATAATAATAATTTGGGAGCATCTATAGGCTCTATTGGAGCTATGGGGTATCAGAAAAATGTTGCTGCTCCAAGAAATCCTAATAGCAACAAAATAAATGCTCAAAATTTAGCTCTTAATATAGATCAAAATGATATAACTATAAAAGCAAAAATTTTGCACGCTGAAGCTGATGTTTTTGGTAAAGATGCAGATGTTCCTATAGGTGTAGATAATTTACAAAATATAAAAATAGATGCACGTAATGCTACTGTAAGTTTATCAGGTAAAGAATTATCTAATACAGTTAATAATTTAGCTAGAAAAGAAAGCCCAATGATAAAAAATGTTAGTTTTGATTTTATGCCAAATAATCAAGCTTTTGGCGAAGTTAAAATTAAAAAATTTATAAATTTAAATCTAAAAGTTAAAGGTGAGCTTGATGCAAATCCTATAAATAATATGGTTAGATTTACTCCTTCTGATATATCTTTAAATGGAATTCCTGTTAAAAAAGTAATGGATTTTTTTGGTTTAAAAATAGGTGAACTTGTTCAGATAGGTAAACCATCTGGTAGCTTTTTTACTTCTGATGACTCAATTTATTTTTCTCCAACTAAATTAGCTAAAGGTTTAGATCTTGATGCTCATGTTACAGATATACAAACTTCTTCTGGTTCTATAAGTGTATTTTTAGGTGAAGACGGTATTTCTCCTTATCAACCAAAACCACATAATGGTGCAAATAATTATATTCATGCTGAAACTACTAACATGAATTTTCAAGGTTTTAATTTAAAAAATACAGATTTAACTTTAGTTGATGGTACTCCAAATGATCCATTTGATTTATTAAATGATCCATCTAAAAAAGTAATTACAAGAGGTCAATTAACTATTCCAGAAAGCTTCATAGATACCGCATTAAAGAAAAAATCAGAAGGTGGTTCTATGAAAGGTATGAGATTTACTATGCCTAATGGTGATGGTCATCTAACAGCTAAAAAATGGGGCTTTTTACCAATCAGCTTAGATCTAAAATTTGTAAACTCTGATAATGGTGCTTTAAAAGTTACTCCAGATAATGGTAAATTATTTGGATTTATTCCTTTACCAGATTCTATGTTAAGAAAAGCCTTAGTTACCGAAACTGATGGTCATATAGAAGGTAATGGTGTTGTAGTTGATCTAGGTAAATTAGCTGATTTAGAAACAGCTCCTTTTAAAAAAGTTACTAATTCAGATGGTAAGCTTATTTTAGAAATGTAATTAATTAGAATAAATCTCTCTTTTCATAATTTCTAATTTTTTTTTTATGTCAGAGTATATTTCCATCATTTTTCTAAAAGCTTCTTCATCGCCAGTTGATAATAAGATTTCCATATCTTTTCTTATTTCTTCTCCTTGAGCTTTTAAAGAATTGAATTGTATTTGTTTTATATAATCTCTTAAAATTTTATCGGAAGATATATCTATAATATCAAAATCTTCCCATATTTCTACAATTCTTCTTTGATAATCTGGAGCTGGCATTATTTTTAATAGTTTTTCCCAAGTCATAGGATCATCCAAACTAGAGTTAGTAAAAATATATTCTTTAATTTTTTCATTTACTGGGTCATCAAAATAAACATCTTTTATTCTTATTTTTATATAATCTAAAGCTCTAAATCTTTCTATTAAAAAATAAATAATTCCTTTTTCTGCTACAAACGGAGCTTTCAGATCAAAAACTCTGGAAGAATATTCACTACTAGCTTGTTCTGCTGTAAGTTTTGATTTTTTTTCTTCTGTAAGATATTTAGGATTTATATTTTTAGTGTATTTATTAGTTGTTTTATTACCACTAGTTTGTTCTAGCCTTTTTAAAATAGCTCTTATTTCATTATCAATATCAAAGTTTTTACCTTGTTTGTTATAGCTCCATAAAGAAATCTTTTTTATAAGTTCATTTTTATATACTTCATTATCTATTCTTAATAATATCTGTATACAAGCATCTATAGCTTTATTTTTTTCGGTTATATTATTAAAATCAACGGATAAATGCTTTTCTATTTGATATTCTATAACTGGTTTTGCTTCATCAATTAATTTTTGAAAATCATCACTAGGATTATTTCTTAAAAACTCATCAGGATCTTTTCCATTAGGTACTTTTAAGATATAAATATCAACCCCTGTACCTTTTGAAACATCTTCTAAAACAGAAGTTCCTTTATCAGTAGCATTTTGACCTGCTTTATCTGAATCATAGGCTACTATTACTTTTTTACTAGGTGTATATCTAAGTATTTTTTTTGATTGCTCTGTTGTTAAGGCTGTTCCTAAAGATGCTATAGCATTTTCAAATCCAAATTCATGACAAGCAATTACATCTATATAACCTTCTACTAATATTACATGACCCACTTCTCTTATTTTATTTCTAGCAAAATTAAGACCATATAAGTTATTACCTTTTATATATATTTTTGTTTCAGGAGAGTTAATATATTTAGGCATGGTATTATCAAAAGCTCTTCCACCAAAAGCTATAACTTGATCTAACTCATTTTGGATAGGAAAAATTAGTCTATTTCTAAAAATATCATAATAACCACCATTTTCTCTTTCTTTTACCAACCCAGATTCTTTTATTTCATCATCGGTAAATTTCTTTTTTAGATATTGATATAAAGCATCCCAGCTATTTGGAGCATAGCCTATTAAAAAGCGATCTACCATAGCATTAGAAATGCCTCTAGTTTTTATATAACTACGAGCTATTTCTCCTTCTTTAGAACTTAAATAATTCCACCGATAAAACTCAACTACAGATTTATTTAAATCAAATAAAGATTTTTTTAATTGTTCTTTTTTTTCTATTTCTTCTTTTGTTTCTGTTTTAAAATCTTGAAGGTCTAATCCTGCCTTACCAGCTAATTCTCTTATGGTTTCTCTAAAAGTTAGCCCATGATATTTCATGTGGAAAAAAATTAGATTTCCACCTTCACCGCAACCAAAACATCTAAAAATTTGTTTTGTTGGGTTTACTCCAAAAGAAGGGGTTTTTTCTTGATGAAATGGACACAAGCCAGTATAATTACTTCCGCTTTTTTTTAGTACAACATGCTCGGAAATAATATCCAATATATTTAATCTTGATAAGATTTCTTCTTTTATTTGGCTCATAGTTTAATGATATTATAATTGAATCTTTGAATGAATCAAAGTTAATATTTTTTATGTTAAGTCTATAAATATATTTTTACTTTTTCTAATTTAAATGTAAATATTTAACAAAAACTTTTATAACTCAAGCTTTAATTTGTTACTATAAAAAAGTATTTTATATTCAGTAATTTTTTATGGATTTTTTTGAGTTAACAATAGAAGTTGAATTTTGTGCTTCTCATATTCTAGAAGGACATTCTGGTAAATGTGCTAATTTACATGGGCATAACTATAAAACAGAAGTTTGTATATCTGGTAATAAACTAAATAATTTAGGTATTTTAGTTGATTTTGCAGATATAAAAAAAGCTGTAAATAATGTAGTAGATCTTACTTTGGATCATAAACATATAAATGATATAGATTATCCACCTTTTAAAAAAGGTCAAACATCTGCTGAAAATATAGCAAAATATATTTATGAAAAACTAGAAAGCTTTTTTACAGAAGAAAAAGTAGAATATGTTAGAATTTGGGAAACTTCAAAATATTCAGTTAAATACTCAAAAAAATAAATTATGATTAGTAATATTTATAATTTTATAAATGATTCTAATTTAAAACAACTTTTTTATGATTTTTATGATAATTATCCTGAGCAATTTAATAGTATAAATGCTTTAAAAATAGAAACTATAGATGATTTTAAAACTTTTGAAAATTTATTACTAATAAAAAAGCCCTTTTATAATAACTTAAAAGATTTATTTTTAGAAGTTATAGCTTTAATAATACTTGAAAAAATAAAAAAAAATATTAATCCTAATAAAAAAACAATTTTTTTCTTTGATTCATTTAATATAGGAAATAGTGTTATATATAATGAATTAATCATATCTATGATAAGAAATGTAGAAAGGTATAATTACAAATATAATATATTTTTTTTATCATTATATGATTTTAGTGATAAATATATCTATAATGAAATTTCTCAGTATGTTTATAAAATAACTATTACTTTTGATGTTTTTAAATATATATCTAATATTTCTGATTTATGCTTTAGTGAACATCCTGTTATTTTTGAATATATTAATTCTAAAAATAAATGTTCTTTAACTCATGGTAATATTGCTTTACCAGCTACTGAAGAAAAGTTGCAAGGTAAAGTTGAAAAAAATTTATCTAATATAGATTTTCTTTTTTCAAATCATTATTATACATATTTATTTAAATCTAATATATTTAAAAATAAATATTGCATTGTAGAATCTGGATCTCCTAAAAATGATAAATATTATAAAAAAGAGCGAGAGCCTTACTTAAATACTAAAAATATTATTACGTATTCACCTATTTCTCAAACACATCCTAAATTAGATAATTTTAAATCTTTAAAAAATTTATTTGATTTAGTAAAAGTTGTATCTGAAAAATTAACTAATTATGAATTACATATAAGAATTTTTCCTTATGATAGAAATAATTCAGTTTATAAAGAATTAAAAGAAAATATATCATCTTATAAAAATATTTTAATTGAGGATGAAAAAATACAATCTACTGATTCATATATAAAATCTAAAATTTGGCTTACAGATGGTTCTTCTGGAGCCTTTTCTTTTATGATAGCTACAGGTAGAGCTCCTATAATTGTTATAGATGATTTTAAAAATATTTCTAATGAACATTATCTAAATTGTGCATTAGAAGGAGCGATTGTAATAAATAATTTTTATGAACTTCCAAGTGCTATAGAATTATTAGAAAATAATGTAGAAGAATATGTTAACAAAGTAGATAAGTTTATAAATAAATATACCCCAAATTTGGGAAGAGCTATAGATTCTATTTGGGAAAATATAGAATCTATAATAAATACAGGATTTCCTATAAAATATAAAACAGCTAATGTTTTTAATTATATAAATTATTTTATATTTGATTTTATAAATAAATTAGCTTTAAATTTAGATAATTTCCATATTTTTAACGATATAAATGATTTAGATATTAGTAATAACAAATATAAAATTTTAATTTTAGAAGAGTTAAGTATAGGTATATCTGATATAGAAAAAATAAATGATTATATTGATTTAGTAATTGTTTTTAAAAAAGACGATTATAATTTTTTATTAGAGAATAAAGTAATTAAAAGAAAAATCTTTTTTTCTGATATAGTATCCATCCCAAATATAAATAAAAGAGATTATTATAAAAATATTTTGAAAAAAAATAAATTAATAGAAGATGATAGTAAACTAGTTTTATTTATAATAGAAAAAGAGACGGATATAACTTTTTTATTAGATAATATGAGTTTTTTAGATAAGATTAAGGTACTAATAAAAATAAAATGGAAAAAAGATGAATATAGTTTTTCTATACTAGAAAATATTATTAATACTTTTGAAAATTTTTCTGATAATATATTGATTTTAGATAATTTAATTGCCAATGGCATTTTATCTAATTTTGGTATAGAAGATTCTTATGTAATTAGTGATTACTTTGTTTTTTTATCTAATAATACTAAAAATAATATATTAGAAGCTGTTTTAGCTGATATTAATGTTGTTTTATTAAGTGAATTTTTAATTGAGGATAAACTTACTCAATCAAAGAATATTTTAAAAATAAGTAATATAAAAGACTTTTTTAATAAATTAGAACAAGAAGAAATATATTCTAAAATTAATTTATCATTAGATAAAATCTTAAACTCTAATTTATTAGAAGAACTTATAAATTATCCCAGTGTTTCAAATAAAAAAGAATTAGTTAATTTCATTTATAATAAAGCCAAAGAATTATATGCTAATTCATTTTTTTTAGAAGCTAAAGATTTATTATTAGAGTTATTACATTATTTTGATAATGATATAGAAGCTAAAAAATTATTATTAGAAATAAATATAAAATTAGGAAATTATATTGAAGTAGTAGAACTTTTTTATGAATTAATAGAATTAGATGAAAGTTTTTTAGCTGAGGAAAAATTACTTCAATTAAAAAAATACTTAACTTTATTAGATTATAAAGATGATTTAATTCTTTTAGAAGAAAATTTTGGTATTTAAATAATTTATAGCTGATATTTTCTCATGATAGGTACAATAATATTATCAGTCATTTTTTCTAAAGCAAGCCAAGGTAAACGTTGTTTTTTAGTTATATGATCTACATAAACCATATTATATTCCATACTTGGTTCTGCTCCACGATGCATTTTAAATTTAGAAACCCCAGAACTCATGTGTACAATATAATTTTTTTCTAAGGCATCTTCTAATATTTGTAAGGCTGTTAATCTATATAAGCCATCTTTTTGTGGCATAGCTGTATCATATCCAAAAACTGGTGCAGTAATAACTCCATCTCTTTGAATATATCCAAAAACAGCATATATTTCATTATCTTTTTTTAATACTTTATAAGTAAATAGAGGGTTATTTATTGTTTGATTAATAAATTCTTCATTAAAAGTTGGATTTAGAGGAGAATATTTATCTATGTATAAAAAATCATATAATTCCCTAATTCTCTTATAATCTTTAGGTGTTATATCATTTTCTGTAAACCATTTATATTTAGTTTTTCTTTTTATTTTTAAGTCTTTTTGATAAGATTCTTTTTTCTTATAAACTTCTTTTTTAGGATCTAATATATAAACTTGCCTACTAAAAACATGATGAAACCCTAAACTAGATAATTTATCATAGATATTTTTATTATACATATCATTTATAGAACGAAAAATAATAGGTCGATCTGGAAATTTTTTAACTAAAAAATCTCTAATTTCTTTTAGATAATCTATGTCAAATGGAACATATAAATTTGTAGATAAAAGAAAATTATTTACATAAACTACTTTTTCAAAATCTAACTTTTTAAAAAAGTTTTCTATAGCTCTTATTCCCCCTAAAGATAAGTTTTTTAAGAAAGGTTTATCTTTTAATTCTAGTTCTATTTCTTCTTTTCCATAATCTATGTAATGGCTTACAGGAGAACATACATAAGAATTTTTAACTTTTTGATTGGGATTACTTAGTATAATAGGAAATAAATCATCATTAACCATTAATATTTGCATTTCTGCATCAACATTATCTATTAGATTTAAAGTTCCATTTTTTATGAATTGCTCTAAGTATTTTTGTAGCCCTATATTATCATTTTTATCAGGACAATTTAGCTCATCTATGTTATTTTTATCGTATAAAGTAATATTCATTGTATGATTCTTCCATTTATAGTTAAAGCTTAATTTATTTACTTATAAATGTAAATAGCTAATTTATTTTTATATAAATAAAAATAAATTTAATAACAATACTTTCAACATATAAGTATAAAAAACAAATTTTCCTACAGGTCACACGCAAGGCATGTCTCTACGAAAAATTGTTTTTATGCTGTAAGTATAGGCTCTACGTCTATCCATTTAAGGCAATAAAAACATCTTTTATAACCTCAATAAATTTAAATCTTTAATCTATTTTTATATAAAAATACTATATGTCTAAGGTATTGTAATAAATAATTCTAATATTTAATAAATGTAAATTAATACCTTTTTAATGTGAAATATAGCACAATTTTGTATATAATAATATTAACAGCTTAGTAACAAAAAGGTTTTTATGGTTGATAATAGTTTAATAATTTCTATAAATGGTAATAAAGCAAATGCATTTGATGCTTCTGCTTTACCTGCGGAAGCTATGAATTTACTTTCTATGATGCAAGCCGTTAATGTTTCTTCTACAATAAAAGAAGATAAGATAAATATAAAAGAAACTAGTATTGGGTTAAATGAAATAGTCCAAAAAGTTATAAACGCAGCTGAATCTAAACCTGAAGTTGGTTTGGTAAGAGCTCAGCCTCAAGAATTAAAAGCACTACAAGATAAAAGACTAGCTGTTGAATTATTAAAAGTAGAAGTTGATCCTATAAAAAAATTAACTATATTTGAATCTGGAGTTGCATTAGGAATAGTTACAGGACAAACTACTAAAAAAGAAGTTATAGATATTATGAAAAACTATAGTAAATTTAATTTTACTGAAAATGATTATATTCATGAATATAGTGATATTGCTGTTTCAGTATTCTTTTCTGATGAGGGGTATGTTTCAGAAATGAAGTTTACTGATAGATATAGAGGTAAAACTAGCAAAGGTTTAGGTATTAATGATCATGTAAGTAAAGCTATAGAATTGTATGGTCAACCTAAAATGAAATCACCTAAAGGAGCTATCTGGGATAAATTTGCTGTTTTTTGTGATAAAGAAATAATTATTTCTATCAGAATACAAAAATAATTTTTAGTAAGGTTTTAATCTAGATTGAGCTTCTATTTCTAGCCAATTTTTATCATAATCATCTCTAATAAACTTATAATAACCAGCACAAGCAATCATAGCAGCATTATCTGTACAAAGTTTTATTGGTGGGCAAAAAAATTCTATTTTCCTTTTGGCACATTCTTCAGTCATTTTTTTTCTTATAGTTGAATTTGCAGCAACACCACCAGAAATAACTATTTTATTTAATTTAAATTCTTTACAAGCTTTTAGTGCTTTTTTTACTAAAGTATCCGCTATAGCTTCACTAAAACTAGCACAAAGATCTGCTTCTGGAATTTCTAAATTTTCTTTTTCCATATCTCTTATAGTATATAAAACAGCTGTTTTTAAACCACTAAAACTAAAATCATAGCTATTATGTAAAGCTCTAGGAAAATTAAATTTTTCTGGATTACCATTTTGAGCTTTTTTGTCTATATAAGGACCTCCAGGATAAGGTAGATTAAGTAAGCGAGCAACTTTATCAAAGGCTTCTCCTACAGCATCATCTCTAGTTTTTCCTAATAAGCTATATTTACCATGATCTTCAAAGATAATTAATTCTGTATGTCCACCAGAAACTAAAAGAGTTAGAAAAGGTGGTTTTATTTCTTTTTCTAAAAAAGGAGAATACATATGACCTTCTAAATGATTAACAGGAATAATTTTTTTGTTCCATAACCAAGCTAAAGTTTTAGCTGTTATTAATCCTATTATTAAAGAACCTTGTAATCCTGGTGCATAGGTTACAGCTATAGCATCAATATCATCTTTTGTTATATTGTAATTATTAAATAATTCTTCTAATAATGAATTTATAACTAAAACATGTTGTCTAGAGGCTACTTCAGGAACTACTCCACCATATTTTTTATGTATATCTATTTGAGATGCTACCAAATTGCATATGATTTCTTTTCCATCTTTTACTAAAGATACAGATGTTTCATCACAACTGCTTTCTATTCCTAAAATTATCATTTTTATTTTTTATTTACCAAATTATTGAATTTGTATTATAGTTTTATTTTTTATTTTGTTAAAATGGCTATTTACAAAATTTTAGGAGTTTTCATTTGAAGTTATATTCTTTTTTTCAAAAAACATAAACATTAAACCTGCTATAAAAGTATGAAAAGCTACAATTGTATATCCTGTAGGTAAATCAAATTGATATGATACATAAATTGCCAAAACATTTATAATTGTTCCAAAAATCCAAGCTGAAGTAACTCTATTTAATTTAGGTATATATGAGGATATTATGGCAGGAGATATTAATAAACTAAATACCACTAGTACACCTGCTAGTTTTACAGAACTAGTAACAGTTATAGAAAATAACAGAAAGAACACTAACTCTTTTAAGTTTCCTTTTAGTTTATTAAGTGAAAAATATGTTAGTATTCCTAATACTAGGTATATAGAACCTGTTTTATATATTTCTTCTTTAGGTGTAAAAATAATATCTGTAGCCATTAAATTTTGAAATTCTTCTGCTCCATGAGGAGATTTTGATAATAAGATAAAAACTAAAGCTAAAGAAAAAGCATATAATAAACCTATAAAAGCTTCTACATTATGAACTTTTTTTACTGCTATAGAAATTAATAAACCAGCTAATAACGAAAAAACTAAAGAAATAGGATAAATATAAGCTCCTTCTAAGATTAATAAAGAAATAGCAGCTCCTATAGCAGAAGTTTGTCCTACTGCAAGATCTGTAAAAATAATACCCCTTTTTATTATTTCTATACCAAAATAAGAATGAATTCCTAGTAAAATAACTGATATCAAAAAAGCTGAAAATAGAATATCAAACATTATTTACTTAATTTATCTGTTATCTCATCAAAAAGTGAAAATATATCTTTTGCTTCTGCTGTAGCTCCTACATCATGAGGTAAAATTATCATATTACTTTGAGTTTTATCAGCTACAAATTTTGTACTATTTTGATTATGATATACATCTTGAATAATTATTTTAATATTTTCATCTTTCATTTCTTGAATAATTTTAGCTAAATGTTTTGTTGTAGGTGGTATTCCAGCTAAAGGTTCTAAAGTATTTACTGCTTTTATTTGGTATTTTTGTAATAAATAATCATATAATTTATGGTATTGTATAACTTTTTTATTTTTAGAACTTTTCATTTTATTATTCCAAATATTTAGTTTTTCATTCCATTTTTTTGTAAATTCATCATTATTTTTTTTATAAAAATCTTTATTAGCAGAATCCAATTCAGATAATTTTTTTGTAATCATTTTTGAGACTAATAAAACATTATCAGGATTTAAAATAAAATGAGGATTACCTTGAGAATGTACATCACCTTCTGCTCTGGATACGCTAGATGATTTTTCTATTAAATTTATACCAGAAGAAAGATCCAAAAAACCTTTACTATTAATTTGTATATTACTATTATTAGATTGTTTTATAATAGGTGGAATCCATCCTATTTCTAACTCCCCACCATTAATTATTAATAAATCTGCACTTCTTGCTTTTGCTATTAATGAAGGTTTTGGAGTAATAAAATGTGGATCATTTGCTCCTTTAGATAAGGCATTAACACTTACTTTGTCTTTACCTATTTTATTTACAATATCTTCTATATATTGATAAGAAGTTATTACATTAGTTTTTGAAAAAGCAGGTAAACTAAAAAAGCTTGTTATTATTAATGATAAAACTATTTTTTTCATACTTAATTCCTTTAAAAAGCGTGTGCTGAATGTGAACCTATTACAATATTCATATTTAACATTATTTCATTTACTGGTTGCAATTTATTCTCCAAGTAACCTGCTCTATCATGATTATATTGTAATCTAAACCTAGCAAATTCAGACGTATTATATTCTAGCATAGCTGAGTATCTTGATAAATTATTATTTGTTTCAATTTTATTTTTGTTTTCATAAACATCATTTTGAAAAATTAGATCATATCTTAAACCTAATTTCCATTCATTTGATATTTTATAAACTAATTCTGAATATAATCCACTTTGTTCTTTATTTGAAGCTATTCTATCATTAGCCATATATTTACTTCCTGATATATAACGTTTTAGAATTTCATTTTGTAATGAAAGATAAGAATAAGAATTTATATCATATCTAGCTGTTAAATCTACTCCAAATAAATTAGTTCCTCCTGCAAAGCCTTCACTTGCCGCTTCTGTTGAAGTTGCACCATGATTATGAGTATGACCTGTACTAGCAGCTTCTTTTTCTTCTGTAGCTCTAATTCCCCCACCTGCATAAGATAGGCCACCAAGTATGGTTAAATTATCTAAATCAAAAGATGTCTTTAAATATCCAGTATAAAGATTAGGTATATTTACTTCTTCTAATTTATTAGTACCTATAGTAAAACCTTTAGTTCCAAAACTTTTTTCATTTTCTCCTGCAAATATTTCTGAACCCATTAAAAAATAAAAATTAAAAGGTGCAAGATAATTTATTTGTAGCCCTTTTTCTAATAAACCATGTTCGCTTAGTAAAGCCGAATAAATTAAGCTTTGATCATTGAAATTCCAAGAATGTGCGTGTTTTGAGTTTATACGACCAAATTCACTTAAAAACTTCCCAGCTTTTATTTGAAAACCTGCTGGTAAACTTCTAGTGGTAGCATAAGCTTCTTCTATTTCAAATCCAAATTCTGATAAATGAAAATAAGTTGATAAATCAAAAAAAGGATCTACTGTAGCAGTAAAGGCTAACTCTCCATAATTTAAGTTAATATTATTTTTTGAGTTTATGTATCTTTCCAAACTACCAAATCCATTTATTGTTCTGGTATTATTAAAATCATCTATTTTTAAATCTCTATAGATATAAGAAGAATCTAATATTAAACTTATATCAGGAATAAATTTAGTTTGAGAAAATGGGTTACTACCTGTAGTTTCTAAGCTTTTTTCAGTAGTATTATTTAATTCTTTTTCTTCAGCAAAAGCTTGTAATGAAAAATTAGAAATTAATAGAAAAAGTAATATTTTTTTTATCATATATAAATCCTATTTTTTATCATGAACATCATCATTGGTAAGAGTTATTTTTAGTACTTCTTCTGTTTTTGGATATTCAAAGCCATCTTTAACATCTGAAATTAATTTTACTACCTCATTTTCTGTATTACCAAAATTTACAGTTTTTTGTCTAGGTGGTTGAGCATCTCCTTCTCCTAGTTTTTGATTAACTTCAGAACCAGCATCATATAATTTAACAGAAGTAGTAAAATCGCCTTTAACTGGTTCTTTATCTTTTGGATCAAATAATTCTATTTCTGTAGAATAAAAAGCGTCATTACTTTGATTTAACATAGTTACAAATGAAAATTTAGTACCATATTTAGCTTTAAATTTTATTTCTTTTGATTCTCCAATATTAATAGAATCAAAACGTTCAGCTAATTTAACTCCATCTTTTTTGGCTAAAATAGGTAGAAATTTAGAAGTATCACCATCTTCTATAATACTTTCAAATCCATCTGTAGAGATTTTATTCCCTAATTTATAAAAAGGATTTTCTTTTTCATAAACTGACCAAGCTCCTGATAATAAAGAAATTTTTTCTTTTTTATTTACTAACTTTATAGTATCTTCTTTTGATATATTTTCAATTTTTAGTGTAAATCCAATTTCTTCATCTCCATGACCTTCAACAGGTTTTACTGTAACTGGTTTATCTTGGTTACAAGATGTTATTAATATGAAACAAGATAGCATTAAAAATTTTAACTTCATTCTTTAGATCCTATAATTTATTAATGATTAAAAATAATATAACGCAATAATATATCAAAAAGAATTTTAATGCAACTATATTGTAATAATTTTTTTCTTTTTTGTTTTTTTATATTTAAAGTATATAATAAATAATTAATTAAAATTAATTGTATATTTTGCTTTTTTTAGCTTAATTTATCTAATTAATATATAATAAAAAGCATTATTACTTTTATTTATATTTATTTTTGTTTTAGGAATAAAAACATGAAAAAAATCTTAAACACTTCTCTTGGCTTTTTAGTAGCTTGTTCTTTTTTTTCTATTTCATCTCAAGAAACCTATGCTAAAAAAGAAAATAAACATTCTGTTGCTACTATGAATAATATAAAAATAAAAACAGAAACTGTTGAGTATAAATCTGGTGATACAGTTTTAGAAGGTTATTTAGCTTATCCTGAAAAATTAAATGGTAAAGCTGTTGGTATACTTGTTGTACATGAATGGACAGGTTTAGGTGATTATGTAAAAATGAGAGTCGAACAACTTGCAAAATTGGGTTATGTTGCTTTTGCTCCAGATATTTATGGTAAAGGAGTTAGACCAAAACCACCAGAAGCTGGAAAAATAGCTGGTATTTATAAAAATGATAGAAAATTAATGAGAGAAAGAGTTAATGCTGGTTTTAATATTTTGAAAAATAATAAAATGGTAGATCCTAAAAAATTAGTATCAATGGGTTATTGTTTTGGCGGTACTGTTTCTTTAGAACTTGCAAGAAGTGGTGCTGATTTGGCAGGAGTAATTTCATTTCATGGTGGTTTAGATAGCCCAACTCCAGAAGATGGAAAAAATATAAAAGGTAAAGTTTTAGTTTTACATGGTGCAGATGACCCTTATGTTCCACAAAAAGATATAGAAGCATTCCAAAATGAAATGAGAAATAATAAAATAGATTGGCAAATGGTTCTTTATGGAGATGCTGTTCATGCTTTTACAAATAAAAATACAGGTAATAATAAAGCTTCTGGAGCTGCTTATAACAAGTTAGCAGATGAAAGATCTTGGAAACATATGAAATTATTTTTAGATGATCTTTTTAGTAAATAATTTATTTTCTAAAAAACATGAGCCAAATAAATTGTAGCTAAATTATATTCTGGGGGTATATTATTTTTTAAACCAAGTTGCTTTGATAAAGTTAATGGATTTATACATTCTACAAAATCAAAGCCACAATCTTTTAAAAAATTTTGACCCTCTTCTGCATTATCTATATCTGTAAAAAATTTAACTCCCATAAAATTTATTGCAAAATTCATTAATTTATTATGGGGTTTTTTTATATCTTCACTATGATAAATATCGCAAATATATACTCCACCATCATTTTTTCTTAAAAAATTAGCAATATTTGAAAAAATCTTTTTTAAATGTTCCATATCAAAATATATTGTTAAACCTTCTGTTATTACAATGGTTTTTTCTTTATTAGTATGGTTAGATAATTTTTCGTATATATTATCATTTAAAATATCAAGTGAAAAAAATTTATGATTATCTCTTTTTATGTTTTTTTGTTTATAGATATTTTTTACCAAGTTTTTTTTAGCTTCAATCATTTTTGGTAGATCTGCTTCTATATAATTAAACTCTGGGTTTTCTGAAAAAGTAAAACCTCTAGGAGATAAGCCACAAGCTATTTCTATTACTTGTTTATAATAAAATTTTGAAAAAACAAAAAAATCTATGGCTCTATGTCTAGGTTCTAATAAATAATAAATATAATCATTTCTTTTATTAAGAAATAAAGGGAAGCCTAATAATCTAAGTGTATTAAGTATATTTTTATAAGTAGGATCTACAAAATATTTAGCATTTGATATGCCTAAATAATCCCAAGCGTGTGAAGTTAAATGAGCTGTAGGGCTTATTTTTTCTGGAATTATTGCCATTATACAAACTTTCTCATTGCTCTACCAATTTCTCTTTTAGAATCTCGTTCTTTTATGGCATCTCTTTTATCATATTCTTTTTTACCTTTTACTAAACCTAATTCAACTTTTGCCCAATCACCAGACCAGTATAATTTTAGTGCTACTAAGCTAAAGCCTTTTTCTTGGGTTTTACCAAAAAGTTTCATTATTTCTTGTTTATGTAAAAGTAATTTTCTGGTTCTTAGTGGTTCATGATTGTATCTATTTCCATGAGTATAAGGGCTTATATGTAGGTTATAAAGGTAAATTTGTCCTTTTTCTACTCTAGCAAAACAATCATTCATAGTTACTCTACCCATACGAATAGATTTTATTTCTGTTCCTGTAAGAGCTATACCAGCTTCATATTTTTCTATTATAAAAAAATCATGATAAGCTTTTCTATTTTCTGCAATATTTTTTCTATTTTCTTTGCTCATTTTATTTATCTAATCTTAATTAAGCTTTCCAACTAAAATTATAATATAAAAATAGAGTCCTACAATTAAAGAGCTAAAAAATTAGTATAAATTATTAAAAGACATATCCCAAACCAATCATAACTCCGCCCCATAAAAAAGTTTCTTTATTAGAAAAGCCACTTATACCTAATTGTTTTGGTAGTTCTCTTAGCTGATAAGCTGTAATAACTTCATAATCTGGTAAAAATCTGTATCTTAATTTTACTTCTAAATTATTAAGTAAAAAGCTAGTTGAGCTAATTTTATCATCATTACCTGTATATTTATGTAAAAAAGGTAAAAATAAGCCATAATTTATGTTAAAAAAAGTGGTTTCAGGGTATATTTTCCATTCAAAACCGGTTCCTACTTCTGCTCCATAAATATTATCACCACCCCTACCTCTTGTTATTAAACCTCTTCCTTTAAGATATGGAGAAATTGCTATACTATCAAAAAAAGAAAATTGATAACCTATTAATCCGCCTAAATCATGAGAATACGCATCCCCTTTAGGTACTAAGTTCGATATGATAGCTGGGTTAGTTCCAAACATATTTTGGAAATAAATTCCGCTTATTACTCCAGTTCCTTTTTTTAAAAAATTAGCTTTTATTTCACCTCTAAGTTCTAATGTTGAAACCTTATTATCTAAGGTAAAATTATCAGAGTAAAAAATACTTACTCCCATATTTTTTTCTTTTATTTCTTCAGGAAAGCTTATAGGGAAAGCATCTTCAGCTAAAACTTTTTTTTCATTAATAGAAAATAAAGCTATAGAGAGTAATAGAATACTAAGTAGTTTTTTCATAAATAATAATTACCATTAAAATTATCTTGTATAAATTTAGCAATTTAGTTAATTATACCAAAACAAATATCTTTTGAAAAAAAATCAATTATAAATTGTTAAAACATGTGGTGCTGTACAATCTGCTGGGTAGATATATTTTACTTTTACATTACGTTTTTCATTTGGTAATAAAACAAAACTAGCTAATGGAGGTGCTTCCTGACCAAACTTTTGTACTAAATGAATATATTTTTCTATATAAGCACCAGATTTAGTATAATAAGACACTTTAATTTCACCCCTAAAATTTATTTTATTTTCTGCATTAACAAAATATTTAACATTATCTTGATTAGAGTTTCTAGGATCTCTTTTTGGAGAGTTAAAGCTAATAGAAATAGCTTGGGTTTTTTCTGTAGGGTTATAAAGTGGTATTTCTAGATCATAGGTTACTCCATAATTACCGTGTGCTTGATAAGAGGTATCATTATATCTTCTTATCATTTTAGAGCTTTGTATTATATTTGTACCATGAGTATTATTATATAAAGAGTTTAGGCTATAGGCGATACCACTATTTTCTTTTTCCAAAACTAAAAAATTATCTTTATTTATTATTTTAGCTTTTAAGTAATTACCTAAAGAAACTCCTGAAACTCGGCTATAAAAAAACTTATCTACTATTTTTTCTAGAGGTGTTGGTATATTATCTCTTTTTTGCGATAAATTACCATTTTTTAATAAGTATATATATTCATTTATAGAAGGTTTTTTATTGTTAAAATCATAAGCATTTTTATTAATAAAAAGAGCTAAATCTGATACATATAAAGGTTTACTTGTTTCTAATTTAAAAAAAGTTGTTCTTGTGGTTCTACTAGAACCATTAATAATAGGTATTTGCTCATTAAATAGTAAATAATGACTTTTTGGTTGTATTGTTATTTCATTTACATTTAAAATATTTTTATTTCTTATAATATCTTGGTTTACTCTATCACCTGGACCAGAAAAAATATTTCCATCATCATTTAAAAGATAATCATCTAATTTTATATAAGGAGCTTGATGTGTTATATATGAAGAAGATGAAATAACTTTTATTTTTGCTATTTCATCGCTATCATTTTTTAATAAAATACCTTGAAATAATATTTTATCTTTGTTTTCTTCTGTTTTTACAGCTAAATGATGAGAAAAAATATCGAATTTACCTTCAAATTTATAATCTAAATGAGCTGAAGGATTTGATTTATTATTAGGTGAAAAAGTAGATAATAATATTCCTTCTGTTGTTACTTCTTCTGGACTATTGCTATTAAAAACAGGAGTTTCGTTCATATTTCCATTCAAAGGAAGTATAGGATAAGAGTATCCGTATAAATCTAACTCATTTTTCTTTTTTATGTCAGAATATGTATAAAAATCTGGTATTTTAGCTTCTATTTTGGAAGGAAAGAAAGCTAATATTAGTAATAAAATAAATAATTTTTTACTCATTTCTCATTATAATTTTAAATTATTGGTTTTAAAGTTATTATAATTAAAAGTATGATAAACATCAATAAATTGTTATGTAATTTTTAGAATAAAATTATTTGGTAACATAAAAAAATTTTAGTAACTAATTTTTTTAGACTTTAGTCGCATCATAGATATTTTTTGAGTTTGAAGTTGAAAAATTTTTTTTAATCAGGTTAGAAAAATAAAAGTTAGGTGAAATGTTTCACCTAACTCAAATGTCCTATTTTTAAGGGTCGTTTTTTTATGGCTATTTTAGAAGGTAAAAAAAGAGACTTTTTTAGAGGTTTTTATAAAAATTTATTGTATTAAAGAAGTATAATAAATAAAACTAAGAAACCTTTTTTTCAAATTGGACTAAAAAAATAAAAATAGGCTAAAATATAGATATGTATTATTTTAGTTTTAAAAAAGAATTAACAAAATTATTGTTGGATTCGGATTATTCAGAATACGAAGTTAAAAAAGTTTTTAAATTTATAAATTTCATAATGGAGATAAAAAATAAAGAATTAAGGTCAAAATTTTATGGTGAGGTGATGGAAATGTCAGCAATAAAAGATTATAGATTAGAGTTAACTGATTTTGAAGAGGTTGCTCTTGAAAAAAGGCTTGAAAAAAGAGATAAAGAAAATAATAAAAAAATAGCTCAAAAATTATTTTTAAAAAACATGCCAAAAGAAGAAATATTAGAAATAACTGGACTGAGTATTGAAGTAGTAGAAGAAGTAATAAAATCCATTTCACAAGAATAAAATATCTACAAACATAGTAGT